>NZ_CP053419.1:0-4220771 GCF_013127315.1 Cellulosimicrobium sp. 72-3 | reverse complement strand
GGGCAGTTCCTCACGGGGGTCGACAGCGTGCGCCGGGCAGAGCTCCGGCCGTCGAGCACGCTGACGAGCCGGGCGGGGGTGCGCCGACGAGGAGAAGGTCACGGATGGGGTGATGCTGGGGTCGATCGTGCCACGGGAACCCCTCATCCACATAGTTGTCCACAGGCTGTGGGTTGTAGGGTGAGGATGCTCTCACCGGCAGGATGCCGGGATCCGGGACGACGCCGCGCCATCGTCGCACGCGGCGAAGGTCACCCGTCGTGGTTTGACCCGGAGGGGTCGCGCAGCGTAACGTCAGACAGCCGTTCCAGGTGTTCTTGGCGCGCCCGCGTGGAGGAAACTCGACGCGAGGCCTCACGTCAGGAAATCCCTGCGAGGACCCGGTGCCCCCAGCAATGGCCATCCGGTCCGCGCGCCTGAGCGGTGACCGGGCGGGGGACCGTCCGGCGCACGACCCGAACCACCGGCAGGAGCCAACCGGAGCCTGTCACTGCATCGTCGAGGACATAGACGGTGTACCTCCCCGACGTTCTTGGAGTACCTCGTGAGCAAGCGGACCTTCCAGCCGAACAACCGGCGCCGGGCGAAGACCCACGGCTTCCGGCTGCGCATGCGGACCCGCGCCGGCCGCGCCATCCTGGCTGCCCGCCGCCGCAAGGGCCGCACCGAGCTCTCTGCCTGATCGCACGTGCTCCCCGCGGCGCACCGACTGCGCCGTTCCGTCGATTTCGAGCGGGCGGTGCGCCGCGGCGTGCGTGCTGGTAGGTCGACCGTGGTCGTGCACCTCTCGGAGGATCCCGAGGGCGCTGCTCAGCCGCAGGTCGGCTTCGTCGTCTCCAAGGCAGTGGGGAACGCGGTGCACCGCAACCTCGTGAAGCGCCGACTGCGCGCCGCCACGGCGTCGCGCCTCTCCGTGCTGCCCGCGCACGGGCGCGCCGTCGTCCGCGCGCTTCCCGGCGCGGCGCTCGCCTCCTTCGAGGAGCTCAGCGCCGACCTCGACAGCGGTCTCGTGCGTGCGACCCGTCGGCTCGACGAGCGAGCGGGCGAGCGTCGATGACGACGACCCATGCGCCGCGCATTCCAGCGCCGTCCTCGCCCGAGGAGCCGGGGACCGACGAGCGCGGCATCGTTCGCCGGGTCGTCGACCTGCTGCGCCGGGTCCCCGCCCTCACGCTGATCGGCATGATCAGGGCCTACCAGTCGGTGATCTCCCCGATGACCGGGCCCACGTGCAAGTACTACCCGTCCTGCTCCCAGTACGCCCTCACGGCGGTGCGTCGTCACGGCGCCCTGCGCGGAACGGGCCTCGCCCTCTGGCGGCTGCTGCGCTGCAACCCCTGGAGCCTCGGTGGGGTCGACGACGTTCCGCCGGCACGACACACGCACTAGCCCGCTGCCCGGGAAACGGGCTTTCACACGCTTTGTCCGAAGTTGAGGGAGCAGTCACGGATGGACTTCTTCGCGTTTCTCTACCCGATCGAGTGGGTAGTCGCCTGGATCATGTACTTCTGCCACCAGGGACTCACGTTCCTGGGGTTCTCCGACGGCCCGGGGCCCGCCTGGGTCCTGTCGATCGTCGGCCTGGTCATCATCATCCGCATCCTGCTGATCCCGCTGTTCTTCAAGCAGATCAAGGCGTCGCGCGGCATGCAGCTGCTGCAGCCCGAGATGCAGGCGATCCAGAAGAAGTACAAGGGGAAGACGGACCCCGCGTCTCGTGAGGCCATGAGCCGCGAGACGATGGAGCTCTACCGCAAGCACGGGACAAACCCCTTCGCCTCGTGCATGCCGATCCTGCTCCAGTCGCCGATCTTCTTCGCACTCTTCCGGGTGCTGAACTCGCTGAAGCCGATCTCGGACGGTACGTACTCGCGCGACAGCATCGGACCGATCGACGCTTCGGTGGCGAGCGACATCGAGAGCTCGTCGGTCTTCGGAGCCAAGCTCTCCGACGTCTTCCTCCAGACGGACGACCTGCAGACCCGCATCGTCATCGCCGTGCTCATCCTGGCGATGTGCGCGACGACGTTCTTCACGCAGCGACAGCTCACGATGAAGAACATGCCGAAGGCCGCTCTCGAGGGCCCGATGGCCTCGACGCAGAAGATGATGCTCTACGTCTTCCCCTTCATCTTCGCCGTCTCCGGCGTGAACTTCCCCGTCGGCGTCCTCGTCTACTGGACCACGACGAACCTCTGGTCGATGGGGCAGCAGTTCTACACGATCCGACGCATGCCGGCCCCGGGTTCGGAGGCGGAGCGCCTCCTCAAGGAGCGCCAGGCGCGCAAGCGCGCGGCGAAGGGCGTCGTCGAGGACGCGACGCCGGTCATCGAGCAGCCTCGCGGCCAGCGTCAGCAGCCCAAGCGCAAGGACCGCCAGAAGAGCGCCCCCCGTCCCGTCGGGACGGTGTCCGCGACCACCCCGGAGGATGCCCCGGTGGAGGATGCCCCGGCGGACAAGCCGGCACCGGGCGGTGCCGCGAAGGGCGGGTCCGGGACCGGCGCGTCGAAGCCCGCGCCCAAGAAGAAGAAGCAGAAGTAGACCTGCGCCCGAGCGCGCACGTGCCGTGAGGAGCAACGCATGACGCCTACCGAGACGCCCGCGCCCGACGCGACGTCCACCGAGGAATCCGCCCCGGAGACCACCCGACTCGAGGAGGAAGGGGAGATCGCGGCGGACTACCTCGAGGAGCTCCTCGACATCGCGGACCTCGACGGTGACATCGACATCGACGTCGAGCACGACCGGGCCGCTGTCGAGATCGTCGCGGACGACCCCGCCGCTCTGAGCTCTCTCGTGGGCGACGACGGCGAGGTGCTCGATGCGCTGCAGGAGCTGACGCGTCTCGCCGTGCAGGCCAGGACGGGGGAGCGGAGCCGCCTGATGCTCGACGTCGCCGGCTTCCGTGCGGGCCGCCGTCGTGAGCTCACGGCGCAGGCCGCAGAGGCGATCGAGCGCGTGCGTGCCGAGGGCACCAAGGTTTCGCTCGAGCCGCTCAACGCCTTCGAGCGCAAGGTCATCCACGACGCCGTGGCCGCAGCAGGGCTGCGGAGCGACTCGGAGGGTGTCGAGCCGCAGCGCTACGTCGTCATCTACCCGGCAGACTGACACCGTCGGAGACGACCCCTCCGCTTCTCCGCCCCGCGTTTCACGTGAAACGCGGGGCGAAGTGCGTTCCTGAGGGTGTGCAGGTGCCCACGAGCTGCGAGTGACTCTGGGTGCGGAACTGCTGACGATCCCGCCGGCAGGGGAACCGCACAGGAGATGCGGGGCGCGGCGAGCGCCGGTGGCGGGGCGTGTGCGGTCCCGGGCCGATGCCCTGATAGACGGCGTTCGCTACGTCGCGACGACCGCCGTTCCTCGCGTCGGCGAGGAGAAGTGTGACGACGATCCTCGGAACGTGCGGGACCGTGGTCGCAGCGCGTCGAACCTCGCTCCGCACTCGGTGGGCCGCGCACGCTCCACGTCGTTTCACGTGAAACGATGAGGCGTTCGTACACGAGGAGGCAGACGACCCGATGCAGCACGAGGCCGCAGGCAACGAGGAGCCGGACATCCCCCGGGAGGCGTTGATCGAGTACTTCGGTGACTCGTTCGTCGTCGTGGAGAAGTTTGCTGAACGGTTGCGGAGCGAAGGCGAGCTGCGCGGTCTCATCGGACCGCGGGAGGTTCCGCGGATCTGGGATCGTCACATCCTTAACTCGGCCGCCGTCGTGCCCTTCCTGCCCAGGACCGGGCTGATCGCCGACGTGGGGTCGGGTGCTGGCCTGCCGGGCGTCGTGATCGCCGCCATGCGGCCGGAGGCGACCGTCTACCTCATCGAACCGATGGAGCGGCGCTGCGCCTGGCTGACGGAGATCGCCGAGGACCTCTCCTTGCCGAACATCGAGGTCAAGCGAGGACGGGCCGAGGAGTATCACGGGGCGTTCGAGTGCGACGCGGTGACGTCGCGAGCCGTCGCGGCACTCGACAAGCTCGCGCGACTGTCGCTCCCGCTGGTTCGACCCGGCGGAGAGATGATCGTTCTCAAGGGTCGTAACGTGAGTCGCGAGATCGATCCGGCGCGGAAGGTCCTGCGCAAGCTCAAGGGGTCGGAGCCGGAGATCATCGAGGCACCGACGCTCCCCGGCGTGGAGACCACGACGGTCGTTCGTATCGTGCGGCAGACTGGATCCCGCTGATCTGGGGAACGGGTGCCGAGGACGTGAGCGACACGCCCGATCTCGGCCCCGACATCCGTCGAAAGCCATGGCGCACGGCGGATGCTGAGAGGCGACGACGGAGAGGATGAGACGCGTGACGCAGAGCCCTGTGGGCCCCGACGGCTCCGAGGAGCAGGTGGCGCTCTCCCACGACGGGGAGGGCGATCGGAGCATGGGAACCGAGGACGACCGCCGGGCAGCGCTGATGGCGAGTCTTCCCGTCGCCGACGAGTCGACGCCGTTGGCGGCTCAGCTCGCGGAGGACGCTCGCCGTCGGATCGACCTCCACGGACGTCGCTTCCCCCGACCGGTGACGACCCGGATCATCACCGTCGCGAACCAGAAGGGCGGCGTCGGGAAGACCACGACGACGGTGAACCTTGCCGCCGGGCTGGCGATGGCCGGGCTCAACGTCCTGGTGATCGACAACGATCCCCAGGGGAACGCGTCGACCGCTCTCGGCGTCGAGCATCGCGCAGGGACGCCGTCGGTCTACGAGGTTCTCGTCGATGGCGACCCGTTGGCGAGTGCGGTGCAGCAGTGTCCCGACATCCCCACCCTCTGGTGCGTCCCGGCGACCATCGACCTTTCGGGTGCAGAGATCGAGCTCGTGTCGCTCGTTTCACGTGAAACACGGCTTCGTCGTGCGCTCGATGAGTATCTCGCCCAGCGTGAGCGCGACGGCCTCGAACCCATCGACTACGTCCTCGTGGACTGCCCGCCGAGCCTTGGCCTCTTGACGGTGAATGCCTTCGTGGTCGGTCGGGAAGTGCTCATCCCGATCCAGTGCGAGTACTACGCCCTGGAAGGCCTGAGCCAGCTCCTCAAGACGATCGAGCTGATCAAGGCGCACCTCAACCCGGGGCTCCATGTCTCCACGATCCTGCTCACGATGTACGACGGCAGGACGAACCTTGCGCAGCAGGTCGCCAGCGAAGTTCGCGAGCACTTCCCGGAGCAGACGCTGCGCACGACGGTCCCGCGCTCCGTGCGCATCTCGGAGGCCCCGAGCCATGGGCAGACGGTTATGACCTATGACCCGGGGTCGACGGGGGCCCTCGCGTACCTCGAAGCGGCCCGCGAGCTCACGCAGCGAGCGGAGAACCGTAGCGACGAGGGGACGGGCGAGGACCGTCAACGGAACGCCGACTTGCGGCCACCCCAGGACCCTCCGGGGTCAGCACATTCCGGTTCCACGTCTCACCACGATCATGAGTTCGCCGGCACCATCGGTGGTCCCGGCCTGCGGCAGGAGGAACAGCGATGAGCGAGAAGCGCCGAGGGCTCGGTCGAGGACTAGGTGCCCTGATCCCGACGAGCTCCGAGGGCAGGCGGCCCGTCGACGTCTTCTTCCCGAGCCCTGCCACGGACGAGGCGAAGCACCACGAGACGGCCGGCGCCGCCGAGAGTTCTGTCGACCAGCAGGCCGAGGAGGCGGCAGCCACCACGAGTGTGACGACGCTGGTGGCGGACGCGGACGCCGGGCCCGCTGACCTCGCGTCCCTTACCTCGCCCCCGGACGCGGACCTCGCTGAGCTGGATGCTGTGGCGGCGGGGGACACCGCCGACTCGAGCGCGAGCCTGGCGCCGACACGCGACTCGTCGACGACAGACCAGGCGACGACAGACCAGGCGACGGTCGACTCGGCAACGACGGGCGCGGTTTCACGTGAAACGACGTCGGACTCCAGCCTGAAGGCCGGCAGGGAGCAGATCACCGCAACGGAGCCTGGTGCCTCTTCATCTGCGGGATCGACCAGCGTGGAGGAGTGGGCAGGCGGGGCCGCCGACGACCTGGTGCCCGTTCCGGGCGCGCGGTTCGCCGAGCTCCCGACCTCGTCCATCCGACCCAACCCGCGGCAGCCGCGCACCGTCTTCGACGAGGGCGAGCTCGACGAGCTCATCGGTTCCATCCGGGAGATCGGCGTGCTCCAGCCGATCGTCGTGCGCCCGGTGCCGGGGGAGTCCGGCGCGTATGAGCTGATCATGGGCGAGCGCCGCTGGCGGGCGACGCAGGCAGCGGGTCTTGATGTCATCCCGGCCATCGTCCGTGAGACCGACGATGCCGACCTGCTGCGTGATGCGCTCCTCGAGAACCTGCACCGCAGTGCTCTCAATCCCCTCGAAGAGGCAGCCGCGTACCGGCAGCTTCTGGACGACTTCGGCTGCACCCACGAGGAGCTGGCGGACCGTATCTCGCGAAGCCGTCCGCAGATCTCGAACACCCTGCGTCTGCTGCGCCTGCCTCCGCTCGTACAGCGTCGGGTTGCTGCCGGAGTGCTCTCGGCAGGTCACGCCCGGGCGCTCCTGGGGCTCACGGACGGTGCAGAGATCGAGCGTCTGGCGCAGCGCATCGTCGCCGAAGGCCTCTCCGTGAGGGCGACGGAGGAGATCGTCGCGATGGGCGGTCTGGACGGGGAGCGTCGCCCGCCGCGAACTCCTCGGGCCGGACAGCGGTCTGCGGCGATCGACGAGCTTGCGCATCGGTTGTCCGACCGCTTCGAGACGCGCGTCAAGGTGGACCTGGGCAAGAACAAGGGCCGTCTCACCGTGGAGTTCGCCTCCGTCGAGGACCTCAACCGCATCCTCGATGTCATGGCGCCCGACGACCCGGGTCTGTTGCGGAAGTAGACGACGATCGCGCCGGTGTCGTGGGCGCGGCTGCGTCGACGAGGGCGGCTCGCGGGATCACCTAGCGGGGCGGGTGCGCACGCCATACGGCGAGTGCACCCGCCCCGCTGGCCTGTCGGGAGGGACGGACCGCACCTCGCCTCCTCAGCTTTCTTACGGTGAGACGCCCGAGCCGGCTTCACCGGCGCGCATCCGAGTCGCATGACCAGCAACCCCTGTGTCGGCCGGTCGCCACAACGCGCTGCGCCCGTGGTGCGTGGTGAGGGAACTGTGCATCTACCGCAGACCCGCCTCGGGACGGGCGGAAGGAAGACTGCCGGGTGGAGCACAAGGCTATTCAGCGAGTGCCGGAACGCCTCGCTGACGAGGACGGCCGTGTCACGATGGGCGGCCTTCGCTCACACCCTTCGAGCGCTGTGTACACGCGACGGTGGTGGCTCCCGCCCGGGGGGAGGGCGGATGTTCCACGTGAAACGGCAGACCGGCGGCGCGCGGGCGTACGCCGTGGAACGCTCGCGGCTCCGCAGACCCGGCTTCGCCCAACGCTTCGCCGGGAGCGCCCGCACCGCGTACGCGCGTGACGTCGTGGCGCCTCGGCTCGGGCCGACGCCGTCGCCGTTCGCCGCGTTCGTCCTCGCGTCGGGAGTCGAGACCCTCATCACGGAGCAGGCTGTGGTCGCGACGTGTTTCACGTGGACCATGTCCGGGAGGACGTGGCTGCTGATCGGCTTCACGACGGCGAGCAAGCTGACGGTCGACGCCGAACTCCTCATACGCTGCCGCGCCGGCCGATCGTCGAGGCAGCGAAGGCCCGCGGCGCTCTCTGCTCGGAGGCGCGCGCGTCGGAGGCGAGGCCAATCGGCCCCGGAGACGTTGGGCAGATCAAGCGCTCCGTGATGTGGCCGCTCTGGCACCCTGCCAACGGATCGATGTGCGGGGCTGCGCCTCGCTGTTCTTTGCGGCAGAGGCCGAGGACCCCGGACACCACGCGAATGCTCTGCCAACGGGATGGCCCGTGAGCGGGGCGGCCCTCGGGTCTTCGACGATGGGCCGCAGAGCTGTCGCTCGCGGTTCGATGGCCGACGCCGCTCGATGCCGCTGCCATGCACCACGGCCGACCTCGGGCGCCGGTGGACGGTTCGCCGGAGTCCTCTCGTGAGAACACAGCGGCGTCGCGGTTGGTCGGTACGCGGACGGGCCGGACAACGCGGCGCCTTTCGCTCACGCGCCGTGACCGGCTGTTTCACGTGGAACATCGGAAGGTCGTGGCACCGTCCGATGCGGCTGGGCTAGACACCGCGCACCTACCCGCACCGCGTCGTCCGACTCCGCAGGTGAAGCGCCAGGGCGCGCGACGCATCGGCGGGGCTGGAGGCCACAGCCCGGCACCGGGGGAGGGGAGGGGCTCCCGTGATGCGCCGCCAGGGTCACCAGGGGTGGACCTGGATGCAGGGGAGGTCAGAAGTGTCGCGGTCGGGAAGCTCGCCGCGTGAGGCTCGCTCTTTTCGCTCTCGACCGTCCCGATTCCGCGGCAGCCGTGGACGGTCAGCGGCGTCAGGCATCGGTACGGGCGAACCCCCGCCCACCCGAGACCATCGCCACAGTGGCTCTGCTGCACCGTGCGCGTCGCCGTGGGTGGGAAAGGTCTCTGACTTCGGAGAATGAGAGAGCACAGGTGCGTCTACGCGAACCAGACGTCGCCTCGCTCCGCGAGCGCGACGCCGTGCGCCGCCTAGTCCCTGGGCGCGGGTCCGGGAACGCCGGCTGGGGAGACACGCGGGCGACGCGGGGCCGGCTGCTCGGAGAGTGGGCCCGCTCGAAGTCGCCAGTCCCGTCAGGGGTGTTTCACGTGAAACGACGCGCTCGGTGATCCTGAGCCGACCTGTCGGAAGGGCGCGAAGTTCCACCGTACGAGGTCATGTCGGGAACGTGGGTCGGCCCGTGAACGAGCATCTGCGACAAGGTCGGGCTGGGGCCGCATCAGTCGGTGCTATCCCGCCAGGCCAACGCACCCGCCAGCTCCGCCGCGGCAGGCCATGGCATCGCCGTGGGTCTCGCTCTTCAGTCCCACCGGAGGGGCGAAAACGAGCGCCGGCCAGCCAGGCGGGAAAGGAATCAGTGCCGGACGTGCGCGTTGACGAGAGACCGGTAGAGGTGCCCGAGATCGAGTCCGGCAGCGCGTGCCGCCTGGGGGAGGAGGGACGTCTCGGTCATCCCCGGCGCGACGTTGACCTCGAGGAACTGCACGACCCCGTCAGCGTCGAGGATGACGTCCGTCCGGGAGAGGTCGCGGAGACCGAGCGCGGAGTGGGCTCGAACGGCGACCTCGCGGACGACGCCGAGGACGTCGTCGTCGAGCCGCGCCGGTGCGAAGTACTCGGTGCGGCCGGGGTTGTAGCGTGCGTCGAAGTCGTACGGACCCGTCGTCACGATCTCGACCGGCGGCAGGGCCTCCGGACCGCGGCCCAGGTCGACGACGCTCACGGCCAGCTCGACACCACGGACGGCCTGCTCGATGAGTGCGACCTCTCCGTACGCGAAGCAGTCGACCATGGCGCGAGGAAGCTGGTCGGCTCGCTCGACGAGCGTGACGCCGAGCGCGGACCCGCCGTGCGTCGGCTTCACGACGAGCGGCAGCCCGAGGCGTGCGACGACCGCGTCGAGCACGGGCTGGGCGCCGAGCTCGCGGAACAGGCTCTGGGGGAGGGTGACGTACTCCGGGGTGCACAGGCCGGCGCCGAGGACGACGTTCTTCGCGACGGGCTTGCTCCAGGCTGCACGGCTCTCACGCGGACCGGTTCCGACGTAGGGCACGCCGACGAGCTCGAGGACGTCGCGGATGGAACCGTCCTCTCCGCTGGCACCGTGGAGGAGCGGCCAGACGACGTCGGGTCGCGCGGACTCGAGGAAGGGGAGGAGGTCGGCGTCGACGTCGTGCACGGTCACCTCGAGACCGGCGGCGCGGAGGCTCTCCGCGACACGGCGCCCGGAGCGGAGCGAGACGTCGCGCTCGTGCGAGAGGCCGCCGGCGAGGATGGCGACGTGCCCCCCCGGGGGGACGTCGTCGTCGGGCCGAAGAAGGTGAAGGTGCTGGTCAGGGCGCTGCGCGTCCGTCGAGGTCGTGCTGTCGGCTACGCCGCTCGTCGTGGGGCTGCCCGTGGTCGTGTCCACTGGTGACGGACTCCTGTTCGGTGCCGCGGCCGCCCGGTGGGGCGGCCGCGGCGTCGTGTGGTGAGGGGCTTCAGGCCAGGTTCGGCGAGGGGTTCTCGACGTCCGTGACGTCGGGGTCGAGCTCGGCGTTGGTGCCGAAGATCTCGACGAGCTCCTGCTCGGCGTTCACGACGCCCGCGAGGCGACGGACACCCTCGCGGATCCGCTCCGGGGTCGGGAAGCAGTAGGAGAGGCGCACGTGGCTCGCGCCCGTGCCGTCGGCGTAGAACGCGGTCCCGGGCACGTAGGCGACGCGCGCGGTGACCGCGCGGGGGAGCATGGACCGCGCGTCGAGCCCGTCGGGGAGCTGGACCCAGGTGTAGAAGCCGCCGTCGGGCACCGTCCAGCGCGCCGAGGGGAGGTGCTCGGCGAGGGCGCCGATCATGGCGTCGCGACGCTCACGGTAGAGCTCACGGAACTGCTTGATCTGGCCCTTCCAGTCGCACGTGTCGAGATAGGCGGCGATGGCGAGCTGCGACGCGTTCGACGGGCACAGGATCGCGGACTCGCTCGCGAGAACGAGCTTCTCGCGGACGGCGTGCGGTGCGACGACCCAGCCGACGCGGTATCCCGGGGCGAAGGTCTTCGAGAACGACCCGAGGTAGAGGACGCCGTCCTCGTCGAGCGACCGCAGCGCGGGGAGCGTCTGGCCGTCGAAGCCGAGGAGACCGTAGGGGTTGTCCTCGATGACGAGGACGCCGTACCGCTGCGCGATCTCGAGGATGCGCGGGCGGCGCTCGGCGGTGAGGGTCACGCCGGCGGGGTTGTGGAAGTTCGGGACGGTGTAGAGCAGCTTGACGCGACGCCCGTCGGCGGCGAGGCGCGCGAGCGTCTCCTCCAGCGCCTCCGGGACGAGCCCGTGCTCGTCGAGGGGCACGTGCACGACGTCGGCCTGGTACGACCGGAACACGCCCAGCGCCCCGACGTAGCTCGGCGCCTCCGCGACGACCACGTCGCCCGGGTCGACGAAGATCCGCGTGACGAGGTCGAGCGCCTGCTGCGAGCCGGTCGTCACGACGACGTCGTCGGGGTGGCACTCGATGCCCTCCATCCGCACGACGTCGAGGATCCGCTCGCGCAGGGTCTCGTCGCCCTGACCGGAGCCGTACTGGAGCGCCGTGGCACCGCGCGTCGCGACGAGGCGCTGCATGGTGTCGGCGATCTGGTCGAGGGGGAGGCCTTCGAGGTACGGCATGCCGCCGGCGAGCGACACGACCTCCGGCCGGTTCGCGACCGAGAACAGGGCTCGGATCTCCGACGCTCGCATCCCGTGCGCTCGCTCTGCGTAGGCACCGAACCACGGGTCGAGGCGGGTGCCGCTGGGAGCGGGCTGCTGCGAGGGAGTCGTCGGTCCAGTCACGATCCCCAGTGTGGCACGGAGGATCGGGGGATCGCGTGAAGACGCCGGAGGGCGGACCACCGTGCTGGTGGCCCGCCCTCCGGCGTGCGTGGTGCGAGGTCGCTCGCGGACCGTGCGGTCGCGGGAGGCGACGGCTCAGACGGTCGTGGCGAGCACGGCGTCGATCTCCTCCGTGAGCGCCCGCTTGGGGCGCGCACCGATGATCGACTTCTGCAGCTCGCCGCCGACGTAGACGTTGAGCGTCGGGATCGACACGATGCCGTAGGCGGCGGTCGTCTCCGGGTTCGCGTCGGTGTCGAGCTTGGCGATCTTGATCTTGCCGTCGTACTCCTCGGCGAGCTCCTCGAGGATCGGCGCGACCTGGCGGCACGGGCCGCACCAGGTCGCCCAGAAGTCGACGAGGACGGGGACGTCGGACTCGAGGACCTCAGCGCGGAAGGTGGCGTCGGTGACGGGGACGGTCGACATGGTGAACCTCCTGGGGACGTCGGTGGCTGCGGTGCGGGGTCAGGCCTGGAGCTCGGCGAGCGCCTCGGGCAGCTCGTCGGGGTTCGGCGTCTGCGGGGTGCCGGCGAGGTCCGCGAGGCCCGCCGCGTCCGCGAGCTCGGTGAGGTAGCGCTGCGCGTCGAGGGCGGCGGAGCACCCCGAGCCGGCGGCGGTGATGGCCTGGCGGTAGGTGTGGTCGACGGCGTCGCCGCACGCGAACACGCCCTCGAGGTTGGTCGCGGTGGTGCGCCCGACGACCTGGATGTAGCCCTCGTCGTCCAGGTCGATCTGACCCTTGACGAGCTCGGTGCGGGGCTCGTGGCCGATCGCGACGAACAGTCCCGTCGCGGGGAGCTCGCGCTCCTCGCCGGTCACGGTGTCGCGCAGCGTCACGCCCTCGACCTTCTTGTCGCCCTCGATCCCGGCGACCTCGCTGTTCCAGGCGAACTCGATCTTCGGGTCGTTGAGGGCACGGTCGGCCATGATCTTCGACGCGCGCAGCTCGTCACGACGGTGCACCAGCGTCACCTTCTCGGCGAAGCGGGTGAGGAACGTGGCCTCCTCCATCGCCGAGTCGCCCCCGCCGACGACCGCGATGTGCTGGTCGCGGAAGAAGAAGCCGTCGCACGTCGCGCACCAGGACACGCCGCGGCCGGACAGGCGCTTCTCGTCGTCCAGGCCGAGCTCGCGGTAGGCGGACCCGGTCGCGAGGATGACGGCGCGGGCGCGGTAGGTGTCACCGTTGCCCGTCACGACGGTCTTGACCGGCCCCTCGAGGTCGAGCAGCGTGGCGTCGTCCCACTCGATGCGCGCGCCGAACCGCTCGGCCTGCTTCTGCATGTGGTCCATGAGCTCCGGGCCCATGATCCCGTCGGGGAACCCGGGGAAGTTCTCGACCTCGGTCGTGTTCATCAGCGCACCGCCGGCGGTGACCGACCCCGCGAGCACCAGCGGGGACAGGCCCGCGCGCGCCGCGTAGATCGCCGCGGTGTACCCGGCGGGACCGGACCCGACGATGATCAGGTTCTGGACGGCTGACTGCTCGGTCACGTGCTGCTCCTCGGATGCTCGGTGCGTGGCGGCCGACCACGCGAGAGTGTGAACGCCGCCGGGGCGGCTTCTGTTCCACGGTACGGGGGTTCGCGGGTCGGCGGGTGCTCGGCTCACCGTGGGTGCGAACCGACCGGCACCCGGCTCGCCGCGGCGATGGTCCCGGCGCCGGCCCGCGGCCGTGCCCGCCGGCACGGTGCCGTGGGCGGGCGCTCCACGGCCCAGTGGCGCGAGAGCGACGGGCGGCCGGCGACGCCGCACGTGCCCGCGACGAGCACCGCACCGCGGGCACGAGCACGGCGGCAGGCGACGCCGCGGACCGTGGGGGACACGGCGTCGGACCCCCCACGACGTCAGGAAACGAGGATCTCGTTGATCTCCGCGCGGTACTCGCCGGCCGGGTTCTGCGGCAGCTCGGTGAACCACAGGACGATGGACTCGGCCTCGACCGGCTGCTTGAAGGTGAACGTCGCACCGGGGGAGAGCGGTCCGGAGGCGAGCACCGTGCCCTCGGTGGGGGTGTCCGGGCTCGTCGCGCGGATCTCGACGTTGCCGCCGTTCGTCGCGGTGTCGATGACGATCGACGAGACGGGAGCCTTCTCCTCCAGGGTGACGGCGAAACCGATCCCCGAGCGCAGCCCGGCGAAGTCCGCCGCGTTGTAGCGCCGCGAGATCCACGTCGTGTCCGGCTGCTGGTCGTAGGCCAGCGACGCCAGCTCAGGGTGCTCGCCGTCGTTGTTGCCGGCGGCGTCGCCCTCGGGATCGAGCGCGGTGCCGGACGCGATCATCGGGCGGACCTCGGGCGCGGGCGGTGCCTCCTCACCTGCGGAGGCGTCGCCCTCACCGCCCTCGGCCGGTGCCTCCGACCCGCCTGCGGTGGGCTCGTTGGTCTGCACGGCGGGGCCGAAGCCGTCGAACGCCGTGTTGACGGCCCAGACGACACCGCCGACGACGAGGGCCAGCACGAGCACGAGGACGATCGGGGTCGCGTTGAACCGTCGCGGCCCGCGCCGCGACGGGACGGGCTCGCTCCAGGCCTGCGCGGCGTCGGGACCGGCGGGCGGGGGCGGCGGGGACGCCGGGTCGTACGGCAGGGGAACGGTGCCCGCGTCGTAGCCGACGGGCGGCGGCGGGACCGAGTACGCCTCGGCGGTGGGCGGCGGCACGGCGGCGGTCGCCCCGGTCGCCGCCCCGGCGGCGTACGCCGCCCCCGCGCCCGCACCGGCCGACCCCGGCACCGCGCCGACGCGGTGGATGCGTCCGGTCGTCGGACGGCGGACGGGCGGCGCGGGCGGCGGCGTCCCGGGCGGCGCGCTCGCTGCGCCGTCGAACGCCGTCCGCACGGACTGGCGGCTCACACCGGCGGCGGGCTGCACGAACGCGGGCAGCGCCGCGACGACGGAGACCTCGCCCCAGGGCTCGACCGCACCCACGACGTCGGCGGGGGAGCGCGGACCCTCTCCCAGGGGTGTCGCGGTCCACTCCGCGGCGGTGCCGTGGGTGCCGGCGAAGGTCTCGGCGCACAGCTCGTCGAGCTCGGCGGGGACGTCGGGACGGACGTCCGAGAGGGCGAGCACGCTGTCGCCCGCGCGCTGCGCGGGCAGCGGGTGGATGGAGTCCGCGGCGATCCAGGGGACGTCGAGGGACGGCCCGGCCCAGCGGGCCGTCATCGCGTAGTAGAGGAGCGCGACGAGCCCGACGGCGTCCGCGCGCGAGGTCTGCTCGGCGTCGTGCTGGTCGTGGCCCGCCACGCCCGCGTCGAGCCCGAGGCCCGTGACGAGCACGCGGCTGCCGTCGACACGCACCGCGTCCGGGCGCAGCGCGAGATGGTGGACACCGCGGCGACGGGCGACCTCGAGCGCCGCGGCAGCCTCGCCGACGATGGCGCGGGCCTGCTGCGGGTCGACGATCCCGCCGGCGACGACCTCGCTCAGCGTGATGCCCGTGTAGCGCTCGGTCACGACGTACGCCACACCGTCCTCGGACCCGACGTCGAGCACCCGCGTGAGGCGCGGGTCGACGACGAGCGCCGCGCGTCGTGCGGAGTCGAGCGCCTCGGCGACGTGCGCGCCGGTGACGACCGAGAGCCGCACCGGTCGGTCGAGGATCTGGTCGTGGGCCGACCATGCCGTGACGTCCGACAGGTCGGACGCGAGCTGCTCGTCGAGCCGGTAGCGCGCGACGAGCAACGTTCCTGGGGCCACGCCGTTCACCGGACCTCCTCCGTGTGGGACTCGTGGTCGAGACCCCATGGTACGCGGGCCCGGATTGCCCCCGTATCACCGGATACCCGCACGTCAGACGTGTCGCGTCACCGGCGGACGAGGCGTCTGACGCGGCCCACGAGCGGTCCCGCGAGCTGGTCGAGCTCCCGCACGCGCATGAGCTTGAGGCCGCCCGCGTAGACGAGGCCCATCACGGTGCCGCCGACCGCCACGACGACGACCGACTGCCACCACGAGAGCCCGTAGATCCCGTCGGCGGGGTCGCCCGAGAGCACGACGAAGGCCCGCAGCACGCCCCACCCGGCGACGGCGCTCACGAGCGCGGCGAGCCCGGCCTTGACGTGCAGGCGGAGGATCCGCGCGCCGTCGAGCCCGTGGAGGGTGCGGCGCAGGCCGACGGTGCGGAGCCCGACCGCCACGAGGTTGGACAGGCTCATCGCGAGGCCGATGCCCACGACCCACAGCTGGGGAGGGAGGACCTGCGTGCCGAGCCACGACACGCCGACGAGCACGAGCGTGCCCGGCACCTGGATCCAGAAGACCGTGCGCCCGTCCTCGAACGCGTAGTAGACCCACTTCATGAGGACCATGCCGCCGAGCGGCACGAGCCCCAGCGCCATCGCGCGCAGCACCATGGACACGGCCTCGCCCGAGGCGGCGTCCACCGAGGGCACGAGCAGCTTGGTGACGGGCAGGGCGAGGACGACGAGGACCGCCGTCGCGAACACCGTGAACACGCCGACGGTGCGCACGCCGCGCGAGAGGTCGTGCCGCACGCGCGCGAGGTCGCCCGCGTGGGCGGCCGCGCTCATGCCCGTGAACAGCGCCGTCGCGATGGAGACGGTCACGAGGGAGTGCGGCAGGAGGTAGATCATCAGCGCCTGCGTGTAGGCCGCGTTGCCCGCGACGGCCAGCGCGTCCGAGAAGGCGCCGGGGGCGCCCGTCACGAGCCCGGTGACGGCGCCCAGGGTCCCGGGGTCGTCGCGGTAGGCCCCGAAGGTCTGCGCGAGCGCCGCACGGGGCGCCTCGCTCGCGAAGCGCGTCGTGAACAGGACGCCGACCTGCTCCAGGAGGACGGCGGCGAACGTCCACAGGGCCACCTGGCCCGCGGACCGCAGGCCGATGCCGTGGAGGCCGAACCGCAGGTGCCAGCGGAAGCCCGCGCGCCACAGCGGGACGACGAGGATGAGCGCCTGGGCGGCGACGCCGAGCGTCGCGGTGCCCGCGAGGAGCGCGATCTTGGTCCCGTCCCACTGCGTGAGGTCGTCGACGTTCCCCGTCGCCGCCGGGCCGTACAGCGCGATGAACGCCGCGAACCCGGCGATCGACACGACGTTGTTGAGCACGGGCGCCCACATGAACGGGCCGAACTGCCCCCGCGCGTTGAGGACCTGCCCGAGCAGCGTGTACAGGCCGTAGAAGAAGAGCTGGGGCGTGCACCAGAACGCGAACGCGACGGCGAGCGACGTCTGCGGTGCCGTCCAGCCCGGTCCCGTGTACAGCGCGACGAGGATGCTCGAACCGGCCGTGAGCAGCGCGGACAGCGCCAGCAGGATCACGCCCGAGAGCGTGAGCAGCTTGTCCAACCGCTCCTGCGTGTTGCGCGCGCGGTAGGCGCGCACGATCTGCGGGACGAGGACGGCGTTGAGCACACCGCCCGCGAGGATCGCGAAGAGGACGTTGGGGATCTTGTTCGCGACGTCGAACGCGTCCGCCACCAGGCCCGTCGTGCCGATCGCGGCGACCAGCAGCACGTTGCGCACGAGGCCCAGGCCGCGCGAGACGAAGGTGCCGGACGCCATGAGCGCCGACGACCGGCCGAGACTCCCCGTGCGGGGTGCCGGGGCCTCTGTGGCGCCCGCCTCCGCGGTCTCGTCGGGGGTGCCCGACGCCGCGGGGTCGCCGGGGAGCGCGCCGCGGTCCGGGGCGACGGCGCGCGCGGTGCCGGGGCGTGGCCCCCGCCCGGCACCCGCGGGCCGGACGTGCCGCGGCTGGCCGGGGCTCACTCGACGCGCTCCTCGTCACGCCGGGGAGGTCCGTCGGGCCCGCCCGCCGTCGCGGCCGGCGCAGCGGCCGGCGCGTCCTGCGGCGACGGCTGGTCGAGCGTGGCGCCGGCCAGACGACGGGGCGAGCGTCCACGACGCACGGTGCGCCAGATACCGGCGAACAGGGCGATGACGAGCAGGACGGCGACGACGACCGTGCCGACGGACTCCCAGTCGGCCCGCACCCGCACGACGAACTGCTGCGGCTCCGCGACCCGCACCTGGGGCTGCGCGGCGCTGACGAGCTCGACCTCGACCGTGACGTTGCCGCTCCCGAAGCCCTCGACCGGCACCCCGACGCTCGCCTCGGTCGGGACGAGGTCGCCGTCCGCGTCGCGCGTCGCCGCCGGGATCGTCACCGTCGTGCGCTCCGGGGCCCGCAGCCGGGGGTCGTCCGGACGGAGCACGACCTGGACCGTCGCATCCTGCGTGAGGGTGCTGCGCACCCGGACCGGCAGGTCCTCCTGCTCGGCGACGAAGAAGAACGACGAGCGCGTCTCCACCGAGAGCCCGCCCCGCACCGCGGCGGACCGCTGCTCGGCCTGCTGGACGGCGAGCGTGCGCGACGGCGGCGCCGCGCGGTAGGCGACGGCCGTCGGCGTGACGAACGCCGGCTCGAGCGGGCGCGTGAGCGCCGTCGGGTCCGCCGCGACCGTCGCGAACGCGGCGAGCTCCGCGCGCGACCGGTCGAGGGACCGGAGCTCGGCGGCACCGATCTCGCCGTCGGCGGGGGCGTCCTCGGGCAGGGACGCGCGGTCGACGGCGGGCGGCTCGACCGCGAGGAGCTGGTCCACGGGCGCGAGGTCGACCCAGCCGGAGTCGCGCAGCGCGTCGAGCCGCGCCGTGAACAGGCCGGGCTCGGGCTCCCACGACCGGGGCAGGGCGGCGAGGACGTGCCGCTGGTCGGCAGGGCGCTCGCGCGCGATCACGGCCGTCTCGGCGAGCAGGCGCTGCGTGGCGGAGACGCCGGAGCCGTCGCCGGCGGAGAGCAGTGCGGTGAGCACCGGGTCGGCGACGAGCGCCGTGACCGGTCCCGCGGACGTCGTCACCGTCGCGACGCCCGAGGGCGTGTACGTGAGCGACTCGTCCGGCGCGAGGCCGCCCGGGCCGACGACCGTCGCGGTCGCCCCCGACGCGACGGCGAGCGTCGTGGTCGCGAGGTCGGGGACGGCGTCGGCCGGCCAGGCGAGGTCGGTGCGCCACCCGTTCGTCGGGTCCGGAGGCGCGGGGGTCCCCGTGTCCGCGGCGTCGTCGGTGCCGTCGGTCGTGCCGTCGGCCGCCGTGCCCGACGCCGGGTCGGACGAGGTGCCCGACGACGGCAGCGGCGTCCCCTCGGGCAGCGCGAGGCCCGCGTGCGCGAACGCCGCGACGTCCGGGTCGTAGGCGCGCAGCGCGAACGTGGAGCGCCCGGCGGTCGCCCCGCTCACGGCGTCCGCCCAGGCGTTCACCGCCGGGTCGGCGGCGACGGCGGCGGCCGCGAGCAGCGCCGGGTCGGCGACCCAGCCCACGTCGGACGTCCCGCCCGTCGCGGCGAGCAGGCGGCCGAGCCGTCCCTCGCTCGCGACCGCGGCCGAGAGCGCGTCGTCGTACGCGACTGGGTCGGGGTCGACCGGGGGGCCCGTCACCGCCGCGACCACGCTGAGCCGCACGGGAGACACGTCGTCCGCGGGGGCCCGGAGCGCGAACGTGCGCTGCACGGCGAGGCGCGTACCGCCGTCGGACACGGCGACCGCCAGGCCGCGGGGGCCCGGGTCGTTGCCCGTGCCGAGGCCGAGCTCGGCGGCCGACGCGGAGAGCGTCACGTCGGCGCTCTCCCCGGGCGCGAGCGGCCGCCCGACGTCCTCGGTGGCGACGGTGGCGCCGACACGCCCGTCGAGACCGGTCGTCGTCCAGCTCTCGAGCGCGGACCGCGTGCGCAGCGCGCGGCGGTCGACGCCGAGGGTCACCGCGGGGGAGCCGAGCGTCTGCTCCGTCCCGTTCGTCACGCGCGCGGTGACGGTGAGGGTGCTGTCCGGCGCGAGGACGGTCGGTGCGAACGACGTGAGCTCGAGCGTCACCGCGTCCTCGCCCTCCGGGACGGTGTCGGCCGCGGCGGGCGGGGCCGCCGTCGTGCCGCCGAGCAGGACGCCGGCCGCGACGACCAGCACCAGGAGCAGGGCGACGAGCAGCCGTGAGGACGGACCGCGGAGCGAGACCGGCGCGGCGCCGGGAGGGCGCGCACCGCTGCGGGAGGAGGGCGTCATGAGTGGTCGGTCGAGCTCCGTGGGGCGGGCGGTGCCGGGCCGCCGCGGCCGTCGTGCGGGTGGCCGTGCGGGCGGACGATCGTCCGGGTCACCCTACTCTCGACCACCCCGTGGAACCGCGTGCGACGGCCCTCGAGGACGCCCTGCGCGACGACGGCGATGCGCCGCTCGTTCGGGTACGCCAGCCGCGCGGGGAGGTCCGCGACCGGTATCCAGGCGACGTCCTCGGCCTCGCCGTCCGGGTCGCCCTCGACCGTGAGGTACCCGCCCGTCGCGCGGAGCAGGAAGTGGTGGACGACCTTGTGCACGCGCCGGTCGTCACCGGTGAACCAGTAGTCGATGACGCCGAGGGGCTCCTGCACCGCGCCGCGGATGCCCGTCTCCTCCGCGATCTCGCGGACGGCCGCCTGCTCCGGCGTCTCGTCGCCCTCGAGGTGGCCCTTCGGCAGGCACCACTCCAGGCGGCCCCCGCGGTTGCGCCGCGCGATGATCGCCGCGCACGGGTGACCACCGTCGACCGTGATGACGAGCCCGCCCGCTGAGACCTCGTCGACGACCGGGAGCGGCGCCGGCGCCGGGCCCGGTCGCGAGCGCGGGTCGATGCGGAGGGCGTGGCCGCCCGGCGGGGCCGGGACGGGGGCGGGCTGCCCGCGGCCGTCGCCACGCCCGCCCGCCGGATCCCTCCGGGGGTCGTCGGCGTGCGCGGGGGTGGACATGGATTCAACTTTACCGAGTGGGCACCCACCTCCCCGGGACCGGCTCCCCGGCGCGGGCGCCGCATCTGGCAGGCTTGGGTGTCGTGCCCCAGCCTTCGTCCCCCTCGCCGTCGCCCCAGCCGACACCGCCCGCGACGCCGCACGCGCTCGAGCTGCAGCGCCGGGCCCTCGCGGTGCTCACCGAGATGGCGCCCGCGGCGATCGAGCTCGGCGAGGCGTTCCGCGCCGCGGGCCACGAGCTCGCGCTCGTCGGGGGACCGGTCCGCGACGCGTTCCTCGGGCGGGCGAGCAACGACCTCGACTTCGCCACCTCCGCGTCGCCCGACGAGACCGAGGCGATCCTCGCGCGGTGGGGCGACGCGCACTGGGACATCGGCAAGGAGTTCGGCACGATCGGCGCGAAGCGCTTCGGGCGCGGCGGCCCCGGGGACGACCTCGTCGTCGAGGTGACGACGTACCGGACGGACGAGTACGACCCGACGTCGCGCAAGCCCGTCGTCGCGTTCGGCGACACGCTGGAGGGCGACCTGTCCCGCCGCGACTTCACCGTCAACGCGATGGCCGTGCGCGTGCCCGACATGACGTTCGTCGACCCGTTCGACGGCCTGGGCGACCTCGCCCGCCGCGTCCTGCGCACCCCGATCGCCCCCGAGCGGTCGTTCGACGACGACCCGCTCCGCATGATGCGCGCGGCGCGGTTCGCCGCGCAGCTCGAGTTCGACGTCGACGGCGGGACGCTCGCCGCGCTCGTCCTCATGACCGAGCGCATCGAGATCGTCTCGGCCGAGCGCGTGCGCGACGAGCTGTCGAAGCTGCTGTGCGGCGCCGCGCCGCGGCGCGGGCTCGAGGTCCTCGTGGACACGGGCCTCGCCGACCACGTGCTGCCCGAGCTGCCCGCGCTCAAGCTCGAGATCGACGAGCACCACCGGCACAAGGACGTCTACGAGCACTCGCTCACGGTCCTCGACCAGGCCATCGCGCAGGAGACCGGGCCCGATGGCGCCGTCCCCGCCCCCGACCTCGTGCTCCGCCTCGCGGCGCTCCTGCACGACGTCGGCAAGCCGCCCACGCGCCGGTTCGAGGCCGGGGGCGGCGTGAGCTTCCACCACCACGAGGTCGTCGGCGCCAAGATGGTCGCCAAGCGGCTCAAGGCGCTGCGGTACGACAAGCAGGTGGTCAAGGACGTCGCGCGCCTCGTCGAGCTGCACCTGCGGTTCCACGGCTACGGCGACGGCGCGTGGACCGACTCGGCCGTGCGCCGCTACGTGACCGACGCCGGCCCGCTGCTCGAGCGCCTGCACCGCCTCACGCGCGCCGACTGCACGACCCGCAACCGGCGCAAGGCCCAGCGGCTGCGCGAGTCGTACGACGACCTGGAGCGCCGCATCGCCGACCTCCAGGCGAAGGAGGAGCTCGACGCCGTCCGCCCCGACCTCGACGGGCAGCGGATCATGGAGATCCTCGGGATCCGCCCCGGGCCCGTGGTGGGCAAGGCGTACAAGCACCTGCTGGAGCTGCGCCTCGACCGCGGCCCCGTCGACGAGGAGACGGCGCGCGCGGACCTCCTGCGGTGGTGGGCCGAGCAGCCGGAGTCCTCGGCGTCCTGAACGTGGCCCGCGCGCGTGCGCGCGGGTGAGCGCTCGGGGCGAGAAGGAGCGGAGACACCGAAGGGGTGCCGCTCTCGGGCTGAGAGCGGCACCCCTTGTCGTGCTCGCGGGTCCGACGTCGTGCCGGACGCCTCAGACGTCGTCGGTGGCCAGGGCGGCCTCGACCTTCACGTCCGCGGTGCGCGCGTCCGTGGCGCGGGAGTCCCCGGTGCGGGCGTCCTGCGTGCCGGGCTGAGCCGGGCCGGGGCCGTGCGCCGGAGGCGCGCTGCGGCGCAGGAGGAACGACAGGCCGACGGCGACCAGCATGACCGCCGTGCCCCAGACGAACGCGTCGCCGACGCCCTCGGCCAGCGCCACCCGAGGCGACGCGCCCGCCTCGCCGTAGGCGATCGACCGCGACGTCATGACCGCGACGAACATCGCGGTCCCGGCGGCGCCCGCGAGCTGCTGCACCGTGCCGATCGACGCGGAGCCGTGCGAGTACTGGTGCGGCTCGAGCGACGAGAGCGCCGACGTGAACAGCGGCGTGAACATGAACGCGAGGCCCAGGCTCAGCGTGACGTGCAGCGCCAGGACGAACCACGGCGACGAGTCCGCGTGGATCGTCGTGAAGGCCGCGAGGGCCACCGCGACGACGCTCACGCCCGGGATGACGAGCGGACGCGGGCCCACCCGGTCGTAGAGCCGGCCGACGGTCGGGCCGAGCAGACCCATGAGGAGCCCACCCGGGAGCACGATGAGCCCGGTCGCGAGCGGCTCGAGGCCCATCGCGTCCTGGAGGAACAGCGGCAGGAGGATGAGCGAGCCGAACATCGCGACCATGCCGACGGCCATGATGCCGAGCGGCACGCTGAACCCGCGGTGCGTGAACACGCGCAGGTCGAGCAGGGCGCGGTCCTCGCGCTGCAGGACGATCTGCCGCCACGCGAACGCGGCTAGCGCGAGGACGCCGAGAGCGAGCGGCACGGCGGGCGGGACGACGGGCGTGTGGCGCGCGGCCTCCCCGATGCTCGAGAGCCCGTAGACGAGCCCGCCGAACGCGAACGCCGCGAGGACCAGGGAGAACGGGTCGAGGCGCGAGTGCGTACGGTCTGCGACGTCCCGGATGTACAGGAAGCCGAGGAGGAGCGCGACGAGGCCGATCGGCAGCACGATGCCGAAGACCCACCGCCAGCTCAGGGAGTTGAGGATGAGGCCCGAGAGTGACGGACCGAGCGCGGGCGCGGCGGCCATGACGATCGAGATGTTGCCCATGACCTTGCCGCGGATGGCCGGCGGCACGAGCGTCATGATCGTCGTCATGAGCAGCGGCATCATGATGGCCGTGCCCGACGCCTGGACGACGCGCCCGACGAGCAGCCACGCGAAGCCGGGGGAGAGCGCGGCGAGCAGCGTGCCCGCGCTGAACAGCGACATCGCGAGCAGGTAGGCGCCGCGCGTCCCGAGCCGCTGGAGCAGGAACCCGGTCGCCGGGATGACGACGGCCATGGTCAGCATGAACGCCGTCGTGAGCCACTGGCCGGTGCTCGCGGTGATCCCGAGGTCCGCCATGAGCGGCGCGAGCGCCACGCTCATCGTCGTCTCGTTGAGGATCACGACGAACGCCGAGCCGAGCAGCAGCGCGATGACGAGGAAGTCCGCCCGGGGGAGGCGGTCGACGGCGGCCGAGGTGTCGTGGGTGGGGGAGGCTGTCACGGTGTGTCTCCGCTCGCGTCGGTGGCGGCCCGGGCGCAGGGTCGGACCCGGTCGGGGGGCAGGGTGCGCTGCAGGGCAGCGCGACGGTCGCGTGCGGGGGCACGCGACGACGGTGTCGGTTCGGTCGGCGGGGCCACGAGCAGGGTGACGCGACCCGGGACGGCCCGCGCGGCGCTGGCCGCGAGATCCGTACCCTGTACGACCATTCACCATCCTGCGTTATTCCCGCCGACGGTGACGACCTCTTTTCCGCCCCGGACTCATCGGTACGCCGAGGGCAGAAGGCGGCCCGCGCGCGTCGCGCAGGCGGTCGAGGGGAGGGGCGCGTCAGGCGGGAAACGTGCGGGGGGAGGCCCCGGCGTCGGGCACGACGGCGTCGCCCGGCTCGGACGGCGTGCGAGCGCCCCGCGTCCACAGGACCAGGGCGGCGACGCAGTACGCCACCGCCAGCACGGCGAACACGCCGCGCGACCAGCCCGTGTCCGGGAGCGTGAAGGCCGCGAGGGCCGCCGCGCCCACGAACGCCGCGTTGTAGAGCACGTCGTAGAACGCGAACGCG
Source organism: Cellulosimicrobium sp. 72-3 (assembly GCF_013127315.1). Classification (NCBI taxonomy): domain Bacteria; kingdom Bacillati; phylum Actinomycetota; class Actinomycetes; order Micrococcales; family Promicromonosporaceae; genus Cellulosimicrobium; species Cellulosimicrobium sp. 72-3. The sequence goes on along the minus strand of NZ_CP053419.1, from coordinate 4,196,742 downwards.
CGGCCGCGGAACTCGTCGTCCGTGTCGCGCTGGACGATCGTGTCCACCGCGATCTTCGTGCCCTGGGCGGCCAGGCCCAGCAGCGTCGCGCCCGTGAACACCACCGCGCGCGACGGCGTCGTGACGAGCAGGAGCTGGCTCGCCGCCGCGAGCAGCAGCATGATCGCGATCCACACCTGCGGACCGGTCCGGCGCGACAGGAACGGGGTGATGACCGCCGCCGCGGCACCCCCCACACCGGTGAGCCCCACGACCAGCCCGAACGTCACGAAGCCCGCGTCCTGGTCGCCCGGGCTCAGGAGGTTGCGCGCGATGAGGATCGACGCGATGAACACCACGCCGTAGAGGAAGCGGTGCGTCGCCATCGCGAGCAGCGCCTGCCCGGGCGTGCGGCGCGCGACGAGGTACCGGGCGCCGTCGGCCAGACCGCGCGCGACCCGCGCGATCTCGGAGCTGATCGCGGACTCCGCCGGGCGCTCCGGGCCGAGCTGCGTGCGCCCGAGGCGCAGCGCGAGGAGGGACGCGACGCCGAACACGAGCGCCGCGCACACGAGCGCCGACGAGTCCTTGACCCGGCCCGGCTCGAACGCCAGCCCGAGCACGACGCCGATCCCGCCCCCGACGAACGCCGCACCCGCGCCGAGCGTCGGCGTGAGGGAGTTCGCCGTGAGGAGCAGCGGCCCGTCGACGACGCGCGGGAGGCCCGCGGAGAGCCCCGCGAGCAGGAAGCGGTTCACCGACAGCGCGGCCAGGCCCAGCGCGTAGATCCAGCCGCTCACCCCGCCCGTCAGCATGAGCACCGCCATGCCGAGCGTGATGACGACGCGCACCGCGTTGCCCCACGCGAGGACCTGACGCCGCTGCCACCGGTCGAGGAACACCCCGGCGAACGGGCCGACGATCGTGAACGGCGCGAGCATCACCGCGAACGCGCCCGCGATGGCCGCCGCCGTGCCCTGCGACTCGGGGGAGAAGAACAGGAGCGACGCCAGGCCGACCTGGAACATGCCGTCCCCGGCCTGCGACACGAGCCGGACGGCGAACAGCTTGCGGAAGCCGTCCAGACGCAGCAGCGCCCGCAGCTCGGAGATCACACCCACGCGGTCACCCTACGTTCGTCGTCGTGCGGTCGGACATGCGGTTGTCCCCCGTGGGGCGTCGTGCGGCGGATCGGGGGCCGACGGCGCGGGTCGGGGGCCGACGGCGCGGATCGCCCTGGGAGGTCGGGCGGGGAGGCGCGCCGCGTCTACCATCCGCCGCTCGTCCCTCGCGGCTCCCGCCAGGCCCGCCACGACGCGGCGCGCCTCCCCGCCCTGCCGGTGCCGTCTCACCTCGGGCGTGCCCGCGGCCGACGGCGAACCCGGCCGAGCGAGGTAGAGCCCTGGTCCTCCTGCCGGACGACCAGGGCTCTACCTCGGCGGAGCGCTCAGCTTTCAGCTCCAGGTCAGCGCTCGACTCTTCGGTCGCGCTGGTCCTGCGCTCCGCTACGGCCGGGAGCCCGGCGAAAAGCGTGCCGGGCTCTCGACCTTCGCTGCACTCCGGATCAGCGCTCGACCTCACCGGCGATGAAGGCCTCCAGCTGCGCACGGCCCTTCGTGTCCTCCATCTGGACCGGCGGGGACTTCATGAAGTACGTCGAGGCCGAGAGGATCGGGCCGCCGACGCCGCGGTCCTTGGCGATCTTCGCGGCGCGGACGGCGTCGATGATGATGCCGGCGGAGTTGGGGGAGTCCCACACCTCGAGCTTGTACTCCAGGTTCAGCGGGACCTCGCCGAACGCGCGGCCCTCGAGGCGCACGTATGCCCACTTGCGGTCGTCGAGCCACGCGACGTAGTCCGACGGGCCGATGTGGACGTTGCGGTCCTCCTTCTTGCCGCCGAGCGGGCCCTCGAGGTTCGAGGTCACGGCCTGCGTCTTGGAGATCTTCTTGGACTCCAGGCGCTCGCGCTCGAGCATGTTCTTGAAGTCCATGTTGCCGCCGACGTTGAGCTGGTACGTGCGGTCCAGCACGACGCCGCGGTCCTCGAAGAGCTTCGCGAGCACGCGGTGCGTGATCGTCGCGCCGACCTGCGACTTGATGTCGTCGCCGACGATCGGGACGCCGGCCTCCTCGAACTTCGCGGCCCACTCCGGGTCGGACGCGATGAAGACGGGGAGCGCGTTGACGAACGCCACGCCGGCGTCGATCGCGGCCTGCGCGTAGAACTTCGCGGCCTGCTCCGAGCCTACGGGGAGGTAGCAGACGAGCACGTCGACCTGCGCCTCGCGCAGCGCGGCGACGACGTCGACCGGCTCCGCGTCCGACTCCTCGATCGTCTGCGCGTAGTACTTGCCGACGCCGTCGAGGGTCGGGCCGCGCTGGACGGTCACGCCGAGCGGCGGGACGTCGGCGATCTTGATCGTGTTGTTCTCGGAGGCGTTGATGGCCTCGGAGAGGTCGAAGCCGACCTTCTTCGCGTCGACGTCGAACGCCGCCACGAACTCCAGGCTCGACACGTGGTAGTCGCCGAACTGGACGTGCATGAGGCCCGGGACGGTGCTGCTCGGGTCGGCGTCACGGTAGAAGTGCACGCCCTGGACGAGGGACGATGCGCAGTTGCCTACGCCGACGATGGCGACGCGGATGGAGGTCATCCTCGCTCCTTGGTGTTCGTTGTTCCAGGGTCCTCGGGACGCCTCGCGCCGTCGGGCTCCTGCTCGGATGGTTCCGCAGGATGCGGGGTGCTGCTGGACCGCGCGCGGGCGGCGCCCCGGGCGTGCCCGGAGCTCCTGTCGCGCTCGGTGGTGATGAGACCGTCGAGCCAGCGCACCTCGCGCTCGACCTGCTCGAGTCCGTGGCGTTGCAGCTCGAGCGTGTACTCGTCGAGCCGCTCGCGCGTGCGAGCCGCGGACTCCCTGACCGCCTCCAGCCTCTCGGTGAGCCGGGTGCGCCGGCCCTCGAGGATGCGGATGCGGGTCTCGGCGTCGGTCTGCGCGAAGAACGCGAACCGGACGTCGAAGCTCTCGTCCTCCCACGCCGCCGGCCCGGAGGAGGCCAGGACGGTCTGGAGGTGCTCCTTGCCCTCGGCCGTCAGCTCGTAGACGATCCGCGCGCGCTTGCCCGAGAGGGCGGGCGCGAGGGTCGACTGCGCGGCCGACTGCTCCGTGCCGGTGATGAGCCCGCGGGCCACCAGCGACTTGAGGGCGGGGTACAGCGAGCCGTAGGACAGCACGCGGAAGGAGCCGAGCATGATGTTGAGCCGCTTGCGCAGCTCGTACCCGTGCAGCGGCGCCTCCTTGAGGAGCCCCAGGATCGCGGTCTCGAGCACGGGTGTCTTGCTCCGCACGATCCCACCTCCTGACGCTCCTCGGCGTGCCCCGGAGGGACCCGCTGGGATCTTGTTCGACCCGATGTATCGAGTCGATACATCGACAGGTTAGGTCGTCCCGATGTGTCGTGCAATCCTGACCGGACTGTGACACGCGTCGCCGGGCATGTGAAGAACCCGCGGAGGCGGCGGGACGCCCGGGCGAATCAATGGCGGACGATCCCGCTCACGGTGCGCTGAACCCTTGTCGGGACAGGGTGACGCCCTATTGTTCAGGGTGGTCCGGCGTGCGCCGACCTCGTGCCCGACGGCGGCCCGCCCCCGAGGCGGGGCCCGTCCCGTCGGTCAGGTGGTCTCCGCACGGCGGCCCACGGGCGGGCCCGCGGTCGACGCGAGCCGGCTCCTCGATGCCCCCCAGAGGAAGGTAGACCGTGGCGCGATCCACGAGGACGAACGGACGGACGACCCCGCGCGGGCGCCGTCGGTTCTTCAACTACCCACGCTCGCACGTCAAGGGCGTCCGCCGCTGGCTGCCGTCGTGGCGCGTGGTCGTCGGGACCATGCTGACGGGCATCGCGCTCGTCGCGGGCGTCGCCGTCGCTGCGTGGTACACGACCGACGTGCCGACGAAGCTGCCCAGCGTCGGCGCCCAGACGTCGACCGTCTACTGGGGCGACGGCACCACCGAGATGGGCAAGTACGCGGTCGAGGACCGCGAGATCGTCGACTACGCGACGCTGCCGGAGTACGTCGGCAACGCGGTCGTCGCGTCCGAGGACCGCACGTTCTGGACGAACTCCGGCGTCGACGTCAAGGGCATCGCGCGCGCCTTCTACAACAACATCAAGGGTGGCGGCCGTCAGGGCGCGTCCACGCTGACGCAGCAGTACGTCGAGCGGTACTACACGAACACCGTGACCGACTACGCGGGCAAGGCGCGCGAGGCGATCCTCGCCGTCAAGATCACCCAGAAGCAGGACAAGCCCGAGATCCTCGGCAACTACCTCAACACCATCTACTTCGGTCGTGGCGCCTACGGCATCCAGGCGGCCGCCAAGAAGTACTACGGCGTGAACGCCGCCGACCTCACGGTGTCGCAGGCCGCGATGATCGCCGGCATCATCCCCAGCCCCACCAACTGGGACCCGGCCGTCAACCACGCCCAGGCCGAGGAGCGGTGGAAGCGGACGCTGCGGAACATGGAGGAGGACGGCCACATCACCGCCGAGGAACACCAGGCGGCGGTGGACGCGGGCTTCCCCGAGGCGCAGGAGTACGTGAAGTCCCAGAAGTACGAGGGTCCCACCGGCTACCTCCTCGCCATGGTGGAGAAGGAGCTCGCCGGCGAGGGGATCGGCATCAGCGAGGACGCCCTCACGAGCAAGGGCTACAAGGTCACGACGACGATCGACCCGGCGATGCAGCAGGCCGCCGTCACGACGGCGGACTCGCTCCCCCAGGAGGGCCGCGACGAGAACCCGGTCTCCCCGAACCTCCGGACCGCGATCGTCTCCGTCGACCCGAACGACGGGTCGATCCGCGCCCTGTACGGCGGCAAGAACTTCCTCGAGAACCAGTACAACAGCGCGACCCCCGGCGCGGCGCAGGGCGGCTCGACGTTCAAGCCGTTCACGCTCATCGCGGGCCTGGAGAACGGGCACACGCTCGACGAGCGCTTCGACGGCAACTCGCCCAAGACCTTCCCCGGCGCCAACAACGGCGAGGACTGGAAGGTCCGCAACTTCGGCGACCACGACTGGGGGAACGTCGACCTCACCGAGGCGACCGCGCAGTCGGTGAACACCGCGTACGCGGAGCTCAACCTCGAGGTCGGGCCGGAGAAGACCGCGGACGTCGCGGCTCGCCTGGGCATCAAGGCCGACGTCGGGGTGAACCTGGCGAACGTGCTCGGTGACGCGACGGTGACGCCGCTCGAGCTGACCAACGCGTACGCGACCATCGCGGCGCAGGGCATGAAGGCGACGCCGCACATCGTGGCGTCCGTGACCGACTCGCGCGGCAACCTCGTCTACCAGGCGCCGGGCGCCGACGACCGGACGCAGGAGTTCGACCCCGAGGTGATGGCGGCGGCGACGTACGCGCTCTCCCAGGTCGTCGAGACGGGGTCGGGCAAGCCCGCGCAGGCGATCGGTCGTCCCGCGGCGGGCAAGACGGGTACGTCGACGGACAACAAGTCCGCGTGGTTCGCCGGCTTCACCCCCGGTCTCGCGACGGTCGTCGGTCTCTACCAGTCCGGCCCCAACGGCGAGCAGGAGCAGATCACGCCGTTCGGCAAGTGGGTCAACAGCGAGATCACCGGTGGGTCGTGGCCGGTCGAGGCCTGGACGTCGTACATGCAGACCGCCGCGGCGAACCTGCCGGCTGGCGAGTTCCCGGACTACACCCCGCCCAAGCCGAAGCCGACGGAGACGCCCACCGAGACCCCGACGGAGACCCCGACCGAGGAGCCGACGCCGGAGGAGACGGAGGAGCCGCAGCAGCCGGAGAACGTGGCCGTGCCGTCCGTCGTCGGCATGGAGGCCCGCGCCGCGCGCGCCCAGATCGAGGCCGCCGGCCTCAAGGTGCGGATCACCGAGGAGTTCTCCGACCAGCAGCCGCGGGGCTACGTCATCAGCCAGTCCTCGATGGACCAGGTGCCGCCGGGGTCGACCATCGCGCTCGTGGTCTCCAAGGGGACCGACCCGGGCCAGCAACCGCCGCCGGAGACGCCGGATCCGGAGGATCCGGACCCGTCGCCCACCGAGACCGGGAACCCGGGTGGTGGAGGCAACCCCGGCGGGGGCAACGGCAACGTCGGCGGCATCATCCCGGGCCGGGGCTGACCTGCCCGTCGGCCGCAGATTTCCGGGCGCCCGCGCCGAGCGGGTACTCTGGGGAGCTGCCGTCCGCCCGTCGGACGGCAGCAGCATGAAGCATGAACCCTCCTGTCACGGAGAGACCGTGACCGCGAAGACCAGAGGAGGTGGGTTATCCGCATGCGTCAGTACGAACTGATGATCATCCTCGACCCCGAGATCGAGGAGCGCACCGTCGCCCCGTCGCTCGACAAGTACCTGTCGGTCATCAAGACCGACGGCGGCTCCGTCGACAAGGTGGACATCTGGGGTCGTCGCCGCCTGGCGTACGACATCAACAAGAAGTCCGAGGGCATCTACGCGGTCGTCGACTTCACGTCGACCTCCGACACCGCCAAGGAGCTGGACCGTCAGCTCGGCCTCAACGAGGCCGTCCTGCGGACCAAGATCCTGCGCACGGACGCTCGCTGATCCTCCCCGCTTCCCCCGTCCGACCGTCCTGCACCGGACGCTGCACGCCGTAGCGCGTGTGGGCGCCGCGTGGTGGGATGAGCGACGCGAGAACGTTACGAGCGAGGCGCACGGCGCCGTCGACGACACAGACGACACACGAAGGAGCTGGCCATGGCAGGTGACACCGTCATCACGGTGATCGGGAACCTCACGGGAGACCCGGAGCTGCGTTTCACCCCCTCGGGTGCGGCGGTGGCCAACTTCACGGTGGCGTCCACGCCGCGGACCTTCGACCGCCAGTCGAACGAGTGGAAGGACGGGGACACCCTGTTCATGCGCTGCTCGATCTGGCGCGAGGCCGCGGAGAACGTCGCGGAGTCGCTGACGAAGGGCATGCGCGTCATCGTGCAGGGCCGCCTCGTCCAGCGCTCGTACGAGACCCGCGAGGGGGAGAAGCGCACCGTCGTCGAGCTGCAGGTGGACGAGATCGGTCCTTCCCTGCGCTACGCCTCTGCCAAGGTCACCCGCGCTCAGCGCTCGGGTGGCGGTGGCGGCGGCTTCGGCGGCGGTGGCGGCTACGGAGGTGGCGCCAACTCCGGCGGCGCCTCCGGCGGCGGATTCAGCTCCGGCGGCGGTCAGCAGCAGAGCGACGACCCGTGGGCCACGGCTGGTCCCGCGTCGTCCGGTGGCTCGTTCTCCGACGAGCCCCCGTTCTGATCGTCCGCCACTCCCAGAACACACACCCGTCCCCGCGGGTGCCGCGCCGCTCGTCGGCACGGTCCGTGCGCGGGGATCGCACCTTGTAGAGGAGCAACACCATGGCGAAGCCTGTGGTGCGCAAGCCCAAGAAGAAGTCCAACCCGCTGAAGTCGGCCAAGATCGAGTCGGTCGACTACAAGGACACCGCGCTGCTGCGCAAGTTCATCTCCGACCGCGGCAAGATCCGCGCGCGTCGCGTGACCGGCGTCTCCGTCCAGGAGCAGCGCCAGATCGCCCGTGCGGTGAAGAACGCGCGCGAGATGGCGCTGCTGCCGTACACGTCGACGGCTCGCTGAGCGGGAAGGGAGAGAACTCATGGCCAAGCTGATCCTGACCCACGAGGTCACCGGTCTCGGTGAGCCCGGCGACGTCGTCGAGGTGAAGGACGGGTACGCCCGTAACTTCCTCGTCCCGCGCAAGCTCGCCACGCCGTGGTCCAAGGGCGCCGAGTCGCAGGTGACTGCGATCCGCAAGGCGCGCAAGGCCCGCGAGATCGCGTCGCTCGACGACGCGAAGGCGATCCGCGACTCGCTGCAGTCGAAGCCGGTCGTCGTCGAGGCGAAGGCCGGCGCTGCCGGTCGCCTCTTCGGCGCCGTCACGACGGCGGACATCGCGTCCGCCGTGACGGCCGCCGGTGCGTCGGTCGACAAGCGCAAGATCGAGATCGGTCAGCCGATCAAGGCGACGGGGGACTACACGGTCTCCGTCCGCCTCCACCCGGAGGTCTCCGCGACCCTCGCGGTGAAGGTCGTCGCTGCCTGATCTGCTGCTGAGCAGTCCACGAAGGCCCGGCCCCTCCTCGGAGGGGCCGGGCCTTCGTCGCGTCCGGCCCAGTCGCCGGCTGCGCGCGTCGAGCCCTCAGGCGGTGCCGGTGACCATCCAGGCGCTCCCGCGCGCACGGAGCCCGGTGGTGACGGCGCGTGCCGCCATGAAGACCCCCGCGAAGGCGAGCCAGAGCCACGCGAGGCCCGCCGCGCCGTCGGGCGCCCAGTGCCGGACGGCGAGCGCGAACGGCGCGTAGACCACGAGCGTGAGCATGCCCGCCCAGGCGAGGAAGCGGCCGTCCCCGGCGCCGATGAGGACGCCGTCGAGCACGAACACCCACCCCGCCATCGGCAGGAGGACGCCGCACACCGCCATGCCGACGGCGACGGCGGTGCGCACCTCGGGGTCGGACGTGAAGAGGAGCGCGAACCACCAGCCACCCGCGGCCATGACGACGCCCAGCCCTGCCCCGGCGGCCACTCCCCACTGGAGGGTGCGGCGCAGGACGGCGCGGACGCGCGGGACGTCGTCGGCCCCCAGCCCGTGCCCGACGAGCGCCTGCGCCGCGATGGCGAGCGCGTCGAGAGCGAAGGCCGCGAGACCCCAGACGGAGTTCACGACCTGGTAGCCCGCGAGCGTGACCTCCCCGAGCCCGGTCGCGACGAACACGGTGAGGAGGATCGCGAGGCGGAGCGAGAGCGTGCGGACGAAGAGCGGAGCGCCGGCGCGCGCGTTGGCCCAGATCCCGCCCGCGGCGGGCCGCAGCGACGCGCCGTGCCGCCGGGCGCCGCGCACCACGACCACGACGAGTACCGCGCCCATGGTGAGTTGGGCGACGGCCGTCCCGATGCCGGACCCGGCGATCCCGAGCCCTGCCCCGTAGACGAGGACGACGTTGAGGACCGCGTTGAAGGTCGCGCCGCCCGCGGCGACCCACAGGGGCGTCCGGGTGTCCTGCATGCCGCGCAGCACGCCGGTGGACGCGAGGACGAGGAGCATCCCGGGGAGTCCGAGCGCGGACCAGCGGAGGTACACCACGGCGTGCTCGGCGACCTCACCCGTGCCGCCCATCGCGCCGACGGCCCACGGTGCCGTCGTCCACAGGACGGCCGCGAGGAGCGCACCCAGCCCGACGGCGAGCCAGAGGCCGTCGATCCCGGACTGGAGCGCCTCCCGCGTGTGGCCCGCACCGATGCGGCGCGCGACGGCGGCCGTGGTCGCGTAGGCGAGGAAGACGCACAGGCCGACGAGGGTCACGAGGAGGGTCGACGCGAGGGAGAGGCCCGCGAGCTGCGCGGTGCCGAGGTGGCCGACGACGGCGCTGTCGACGAGCACGAACAGCGGCTCGGCCACGAGCGCGCCGAGCGCGGGGACGGCGAGGGCCAGGATCTCCCGGTCGAGCCGGGACCGGGCGCGGCGACCTGTGGACGACGCACCGGGGCCGGACGGCGGCCCGATGTCGTCGGGGTGGCCGGACGGTGTCCGGCGTGTCGTCGGCGTGTCGCCCGACTTTCTTTCTTCCACACCCCTGAGGGTAGTGATGAGGCTGGTCAGAGGCCGCTCACGGCGATGTACACAGGAAGATCGTGAGGTTGTCCACACCGTTTTCCACCGGGTGTGCACAGTGTGGGGGACTGTGTCCACAGGAACGGGGGTCCCTGTCCACCGGGCGTGCACAGGGCCGTTTGCAGGGCGTCCGGTGGCGATCTAGTGTCGCGGGGTCGTGCCCGTCGGAGGCGGGGGGCGCGGCCACCGGGACAGTCGTGTGGGTGGCCCGCGGTAGAACACGTGTACGACGAAGAGTGGTCCCGGTCGTGCGGTCCCGCAAGGGCCGTTCCAGTCCCGGGGGAGCGAGGGGCGCATGTCGATCGAGGAGCTCGAGGAGAGCTACGGGGGACCGGGGCCGTCGGGGTTCGACCGGACGCCGCCCCAGGACGTCGCCGCCGAGATGAGCGTGCTCGGCGGCATGCTGCTGTCGAAGGACGCCATCGCGGACGTCATCGAGCAGATCCGCGGCTCCGACTTCTACCGCCCGGCGCACGAGATCGTCTACGAGTCGATCATCGACCTCTACGGTCGGGGCGAGCCCGCCGACGCCATCACCGTCGTCGCGGAGCTGACCAAGCGCGGCGAGCTCCAGCGCATCGGCGGCGCGCCCTACATCCACGACCTCATGGCCGGCGTGCCGACCGCCGCCAACGCCGGGTACTACGCGCGCATCGTCCGCGAGCGTGCGGTCCTCCGCCGTCTCGTCGAGGCGGGCACGCGCATCGTGCAGCTCGGCTACGCGACCGACGGCGGCGACGTCGACGAGATCGTCAACAACGCCCAGGCCGAGGTCTACGCCGTGACGGAGCGGCGCACGACGGAGGACTACCTCCCCCTCGCCGAGATCCTCGGGCCCACGTTCGACGAGATCGAGGCCGCCCAGGGGCGCGGCGAGGGCATGACCGGCGTCCCTACCGGCTACTCCGACTTCGACCGGCTCACCAACGGCCTGCACCCCGGCCAGATGATCGTCGTCGCGGCGCGCCCGGCCATTGGAAAATCCGTCTTAGGAATCAATGTTGCGACGCACGCCGCGGTGCACCACCAAATGGCGGCCGTCATCTTCTCCCTGGAGATGAGCCGCAACGAGATCACGATGCGTCTGCTCGCCGCCGAGGCGAAGGTGCCGCTCACGCGGATGCGTTCCGGGAAGATGGACGAGCAGGACTGGCAGAAGCTCGCCTCGACGATGGGGAAGGTCGCCGAGGCTCCGCTGTTCATCGACGACTCGCCGAACATGTCGCTCATGGAGATCCGGGCCAAGTGCCGACGGCTCAAGCAGCGCCATGACCTCAAGCTCGTCGTCATCGACTACCTCCAGCTCATGAGCTCCGGCAAGCGCGTCGAGTCGCGCCAGCAGGAGGTCTCGGAGTTCTCGCGTGCGCTCAAGCTGCTGGCGAAGGAGCTCGAGGTTCCTGTCATCGCGATCTCGCAGCTGAACCGTGGTCCGGAGCAGCGTGGCGACAAGAAGCCGCAGATGAGCGATCTTCGTGAAAGTGGGTCTATCGAGCAGGATGCTGACGTCGTGATCCTTTTGCACCGCGAAGACGCCTATGAAAAAGAATCGCCCCGAGCGGGCGAGGCGGACCTGATCGTCGCTAAGCACAGAAATGGTCCGACCGACACGATTACCGTCGCGTTCCAAGGTCATTACCAACGCTTCGCGGACATGCAGATGTAGCCGCTTGGGTGTTTCGCGTCTGTCGAGATTCCGGCTCAGTGGCCATCACATGCCTGATGAACTCGTAAGCCGCTCCGACGGCTCTCCGTGATCGAAACGCCCTGGAACGTGTGGCAAGACCGCTCCGCCTCGTTCGGGAGAACACCGCCGGGAGCTATCGACAACGAGGGCGCCTCTCGACGCACACCTGCGGGCTCAAGCCGGTGGTCCGAGAGAGAGATCGGCGATCCGCGGCCGTGGCATGCCGTCGCCAGGCTGCCTTTCCACCATGCTGCTCAGGGCGCGACGCGCCATCGACGAGCCGTCTGAGCCCGCTGGGAGAGCATCACCGACACGAGGGCAAGGATCACCACCCCCGTGTTGGCGGCGAGGGTGCCCGCCCAGGTCGTCGGCGGGATGCCGAGGGTGAAGCTGGCGGCGTTGAACACCGTGTGGGTGAGGATGCACAGGAGCACCCCGTTCGTGCCCGCCACCCGGAAGATCGCGCCGTAGAGGAAGCGGAACGCCATGACCTGGACCGCGAACATCCAGAAATCGATCTGACCGGACTCGTGGTTCGTGCCGGGGATGAAGAAGAGCGGCACGTGCCAGAGGAGCCAGACGATCCCGACCACCAGCGAGGACGGGACGAACCCCCACCGCCGATCGAGCCCGGGTTGCAGCGCGGTCATCCAGCCGGCCTCCTCCATGCCGCCGATGACGAGGTTGCCCGGCAGGGACAGGAAGAACATGAACCACGGGAGCGCGTGCGCGGAGGGGCCGGAGACCAGCAGGTGGAGCGCGAAGTACAGGGCGAGCGCGGAGAGGGCGAGCAGAAACCCCGCGGGACGGCCACGGACGGCGAAGACGAGCCACAACCACTCCCGGAGGCCTGAGACCCTGCGGTTCGCTCGCAGGACGACGTAGGAGGCGATCGCCGGCGAGAGGATGTAGAGCGCGAACGGCACGTTCGCCAGGAGCTCGGGAACCGTGGTGACGACGTTGTTCACCTCGTAGCCGAAGCGGGCCGCCACGATCAGACCGCCGGAGAGCCCGTAGGCGATCAGGAACGTGAGCGTCACGAACTGGCGAGCGATCCGTGCGTCCGTCACCCCGCAACGATAGGGCCGGCACCGAAGGCGGACGCCGCTCGTCCAGGAGCGCGGCACGACGTGGGCGCGAGGGGCCCGGACTTCAGCCGCACGTCGTCGGTGGGCACGGTCGTCCGGTCGCTGCTGCGGACGAGGTGCGGTCGGGACGGCGGGTCGTCGTCCGCCGTCAGCCCGCGACCGCCATGCGCGCGAGCGCCTGGACGGCGCGCTCCGTGACGACCGCGAGCGACGCGCCGACGTGGTGGTGCAGGGCGGTGCGGGCCTCGGGGAGCCGGTCGGCGAGCACGAGCTCGAGGATCCGGACGTGCTCGTCGACGGTGCTGCGGACGCGCTCGTCCTCGACGAAGTCGTACCGCCGCACGGCGCGCACCTTCTCGTTGACCTCCACGAGCGCCTCGGTGATCCGCTCGTTCCCGGCCGCGCGGGACAGCGCCGTGTGGAATTGCTCGTCGAGCAGCACGAAGCCGGGGTCCGGTCGGGGAGGTGCGGCGCGGAGCTCGACCCACCGCGCGAGCTCGGCGCGCAGCACGTCCGTGTCGTGGCGCAGCCCCGGGTTCTCGATGACGCGGTCGATCCCTCGGAGCTCGAGGGTCGCGCGCAGCTCGTCGAGGTCGCGCAGCTCGGCCAGGCTCGGCACGACGACGGCGTACCCGAAGTCGGTGCGCTCGACGAGTCCGTCGGACAGCAGGCGGGACAGCGCCTCGCGCACGGGGGTGCGTGAGACGCCGAACCGTCGGCCGAGCTTGGGCTCGGTGAGCCGTTCGCGGGGGTCGACGCGCCCGTCGAGGATCTCGCCCCGCAGGCGTGCGTACACGGCGTCGCGCAGCGAGGTGGTGGCTCGTTCCGACGCGGTGACGACGTCCGTGCGGGCGCCCGGGTCGTCGGCCCGGGCCCCGGCCCGTGCTCTCACCGTCCGCACGCGCCGTGCCGTCGGTCGCCGCCGGTGGCCACCCACCGCCCCGCGAGCACGGTGCCTACACCGCCATCGCCGCGCGCACGCTGTGCTCGGCGGCCTCGCCGCCCGCGCCGCGGCTCGTCACGCGCCCGGACTGCAGGACGACGTAGTCGCGTGCCGCGCCGAGCGCGAACCCGACGTGCTGCTCGACGAGCAGCACGGACAGCCCGCCCGCGTCGGTGAGCGTGAGGATCGCGTCCTCGATCTCCGTGACGACGGACGGCTGGATGCCCTCGGTGGGCTCGTCGAGCACGAGCACGCGCGGGCCGGTGAGGAGGGCCCGCGCGATGGCGAGCTGCTGGCGCTGCCCGCCGGACAGGAGCCCCGCCCGCCGGCCGAGCAGCCCGCGCAGGGCGGGGAACAGGTCGAGCGCCTCGTCGAGGCGGCGCGGCCCCTCGCGCGACGTGTCGGCGACGAGCTGGAGGTTCTCCCGCGCCGTGAGGTCGCCGAACGACTGCTGCCCCTGCGGCACGTACGCGAGACCGCGCCGCACGCGCTGGTGGGTCGGGAGGCGGGTGAGGTCCTCGCCGTCGAGCACGACGCTCCCCGACCGAGCCTTGAGCAGCCCGAGCGCGGTGCGCAGGAGCGTCGTCTTGCCGGCGCCGTTGTGCCCGAGCACGGCGGCGACGCCACCGGCGGGCACGGTGACGTCGACGCCGTGGAGCACCATGGTCCGGCCGTAGCCGGCGTGCAGGCCCGTGAGCTCGAGCATCACGCCTCCTTCTCGTCGGTCGTCGGGGCCGACGACGTCGGCGCCGCACCCCGTCGTCGGGCGCCGCGGGTCGCGCCCGCGCTGCCGAGGTAGACCTCCTGCACGCGCGGGTCGGCCTGGACCTCGGCGTAGGTGCCCTCGGCGAGCACCTGCCCGAGGTGCAGCACGGTCACCGACGACGCGAACGCCCGCAGGAACTCCATGTCGTGCTCGACGACCACGACGGTCCGCTGGGCGCCGATGCGTCGCAGCAGCTCTCCCGTCTGCTCGCGCTCGGCCTGGCTCATGCCGGCGACGGGCTCGTCGAGGAGCAGCAGCCGCGCGTCCTGGACGAGCAGCATGCCGATCTCGAGCCACTGCTTCTGCCCGTGCGCGAGGATCCCCGCCTGGACGTCGCGCAGGTGGGCGAGCCCGACGGTCTCCAGCGCCTGCTCGACGGCCGCGGGGGTCGAGGACCGGCGGCGCAGCAGCGTGAGCGGGCCCCGGCCGGCGCCGGCCGCGATGTCGAGGTTCTGCAGCACGCTCAGCTCCTCGAAGACGCTCGCGGTCTGGAACGTGCGCCCGACGCCCGCCCGCGCGATGCGGTGCGTCTTCTTCCCGAGGAGCTCGACGCCCCCGAACTGCACCGAGCCGGACGCCGTGGCGAGACCGGTGATCGCGTCGACGATCGTCGTCTTGCCCGCGCCGTTGGGCCCGATGAGGAAGCGCAGGTCGCCCGCGGTGACGGTGAGGTCGACGCCCTGGACGGCGACGAACCCGTCGAACTCGACGCGCAGCCCCCGGACCTGGAGGTAGTCGTGGCGGAAGCGCGAGTCGTCGACGCCGAGGACGGCCTGCGCGGCCTCCAGGTCGAGGCCGTCGCCCGCGACGCCGGTCTCGAGGACGGCGGCGCCGAGCGCCTCCACGTCGGTCGCCGCGTTCGCCGCGTCCGCGGCGGGCTCGGTGGGTCGGGTGGTCATGCGGTCCTCCCGGTGGTCGCGGGGTCGTGGTCGACGGCGGTCGTCCCCGCGGTGGCCGACCCGCCCGCGGTGGTGCCGCCGCCCGGGCGAGCGTCCTCCGAGGCGGCGTCGCCGGCCGGGGTGGGGCCGTCGTCGGGCACGGGGGTGGCGCGCGACCGGCGCCATCGCGTGAACAGCTCGGCGAGGCCGCCGGGCAGGAACGCGACGACGAGGATGAACAGCGCGCCCTGCGCGTAGATCCAGCCGGACGGGAACGTCTCGGACAGGCTCGTCTGTGCCCAGCTCACGGCGACGGACCCGAGCACCGGCCCGAGCAGGGTGGCCCGGCCGCCGATCGCGACCCCGATGAGGAAGCCGATCGACGGCACGACCCCCACGTCGGCGGGCGAGACGATCCCGACGATCGGCACGAACAGCGCACCGCCCACGGCGGCCATGAAGGCGGCGACGGCGTACGCGACGACCTTGACCTTCGCGGGGTCATAGCCGAGGAACCGCACGCGGTTCTCCTGGTCGCGCACGGCGACGAGCAGCTCGCCGAACCGCGACACCATGAGCTGGCGCGCGACCGCGACCATGACGAGGAGGGCCCCGGCGGCGAGGAAGAAGAGCATCCGCTTGTTCACGGGGTCGGCGAGGTCGTACCCGAAGAACGAGCGGAACCCGTTGAGGCCGTTGGTGCCGCCCGTCGTCGCCTGCTGGCCGACGAGGAGGATCGCGAACGCGGCGGCGAGCGCCTGCGAGAGGATCGCGAAGTACGCGCCCCGCACGCGCCGCGTGAAGACGGCGAACCCGAGCAGCGCGGCGAGGCCCGCGGGTACGACCACGATGGCGAGGATCGTCACGACGGGCGACCGGAACGGCTCCCACCAGCCCGGGACCTCGCCCGAGCCGTAGAGCATCATGAAGTCCGGGACGCCGTCCGGCCCGGCGTCCGCGAGCTTGAGGTGCATCGCCATGAGGTACGCACCGAGGCCGAA
The DNA here is from genome assembly GCF_013127315.1 of Cellulosimicrobium sp. 72-3. Classification (NCBI taxonomy): domain Bacteria; kingdom Bacillati; phylum Actinomycetota; class Actinomycetes; order Micrococcales; family Promicromonosporaceae; genus Cellulosimicrobium; species Cellulosimicrobium sp. 72-3. Next base: position 4,180,714 of record NZ_CP053419.1, on the reverse strand, counting down.
GAACACGCCCTGGCCGAGCGTGAGCATCCCGCCGCGGCCCCACGCGAGCCCGATGCCGACGGCGACCATGGCGAGGCACAGGAACTTCCCCAGCAGGCCGAGCCGGAACGTGGACAGCGTCGCGGGCGCGACGGCGAACAGCAGGACCGCGGCGACGGCGAACCCGACGACGACGCGGGCGCGCGACGAGCGGTACAGGGCGGTGAGCCGGGACGTGCTCCCGGTCGTGGCGGCGCTCATGCGAGGCTCCTCGTCCGGACCGACACGAGGCCCTGGGGTCGCACCTGGAGGAAGACGACGATGACGACGAACACGAGCACCTTGGCGATGCTCGCCGTCGTCGAGTACTCGAAGGTGGCCTGGAGCAGCCCGAGCGCGAACGCGGCGACGACGGTGCCCTTGATCTGCCCGATGCCGCCGGCCACGACGACGAGGAACGCGTCGACGACGTAGCTCGTGCCGAGCGTGGGCCCGATGGACCCGAGCAGGGTGAGCGCGACGCCCGCGATCCCCGCGAGGCCCGAGCCGACGAAGAACGTGAGGCGGTCCGTCGCACGGGTGGAGACCCCGCTCGCCTCGGCGAGGTCGCGGTTCTGCACGACGGCGCGGATCCGCCGCCCGAGCGGCGTCACCTTGAGCACGACGGCCAGCGCGACGACCGCGACGACGGCGAGCGCCAGGATGAACACGCGCGTCCTCGGGACGGCGAGGCCGAACAGGTCGACGGCGCCGCTCAGCCAGGCGGGGGCACGCACGTCGACGTTCGGGGCGCCGAACACGTCGCGCGCGACCTGCTGGAGCACGAGCGCGACGCCCCAGGTCACGAGCAGGGTGTCGAGCGGCCGCTTGTACATGCGGTGGATGAGCGTCGCCTCGAGCAGCAGGCCCAGCAGCCCGCCGACGAGGAACCCGAGCGGCAGCGACACGAGGAGCGAGAGCCCGGCGTTCCCGACGACCCCCTGCACGACGAACGCCGTGTAGGCGCCCGCCATCATGAACTCGCCGTGCGCCATGTTGATGACGCCCATCTGACCGAACGTGAGCGCCAGCCCGAGGGCGGCGAGGAGCAGGACCGAGCCGAGGCTCAGGCCCGCGAAGAGCTGCGAGAACAGCACGTCCATGGGCGTTCGTGCCTTCCGGTGGGTGCGGAGGAGGACGGGTGACGTGACCGCCGAGGTGGGGGGCGGGGGTGCGCGTGCCGGGTCGTGGCGGGTCTGGCCGAGGGAGACTCCGTAGTGAGCTTGCGAACGGAGGAGGATCCCGACCGAGAACACGGGAGCCCGCGAGGAACGAGCGGGCGGATGGTAGACCCGGCACGCGCACCCCCGGTCCCCACCGGACTCAGCGGGTCGGGAGCGACGAGGTCGTCAGGAGAGGCCCTCGGCCCAGTCGTAGCCCTCGAGGTACGGGTCGGGCTCGATCGGCTCGCCCGAGCTCCACTCGGTGTAGATGAGGCCGTCGGGGCCGATCTTGCCGATGAGCGCGGTCTTGGCGACGTGGTGGTTGTCCCCGTCCACGGTGACGGAGCCCTCCGGCGCGTCGAAGGTGACGCCGTCGGCGGCCTCCTGGACGTCGGCGACGTCGAACGACTCGGCCTTCTCGACCATGCCCTTCCACAGGTAGAGCGACGTGTACGCGGCCTCCATCGGGTCCGACGTCACGCGGTCGGCGCCGTACTTCGCCTGGAACGCCTCGACGAACGTGGTGTTCTCCGGGCTGTCGATGGTCTGGTAGTAGTTCCAGGCCGTGAGCTGGCCCTCGACGTTCTCGATGCCGACGCCGCCGACCTCCTCCTCGGCGATCGACACCGACACGACGGGCATCGTGTCCGGGCCGAGCCCGGCGTTCTTGTACTCCTTGAAGAACGCGACGTTGGAGTCGCCGTTGAGCGTGTTGAACACGGCGTCCGCTCCGGCGGACCTCACCTTGTTGACGATCGTGGAGAAGTCGGTGTGGCCGAGGGGCGCGTACTCCTCGCCGAGGACCTCGATGCCGTGGGCCTCCGCGTAGGCGTTGATGATCTTGTTCGCGGTGCGGGGGAAGACGTAGTCGGAGCCGACGAGGAAGATCGACGTGACGCCCTGCTCCTCGAGGTAGTCGAGCGCGGGGACGATCTGCTGGTTCGTCGTCGCGCCGGTGTAGAAGATGTTGGGCGACGACTCGAGGCCCTCGTACTGGACGGGGTAGAACAGCAGGGAGTCCTGCGCCTCGAAGACGGGGAGCATCGCCTTGCGCGACGCGGAGGTCCAGCCGCCGAACACCGCGGCGACGCAGTCGCTCGTGATGAGCTTCTCCGCCTTCTCCGCGAAGACGGTGGGCTCGGACTGCCCGTCCTCCTGGACGATCTCGAGCTGCTTGCCGAGCACGCCGCCGTCGGCGTTGATCTCCTCCGCCGCGAGGGCGAGCGAGTCGGCGACGGTCTGCTCGGAGATCGCCATCGTGCCGGAGAGCGAGTTGAGGAAGCCGATCTTGACGGTGTCGCCGGAGGTGTCGACGCAGCTCTCGGCGGCGCTGGTCGTGGAGCCCCCGCCCTCGCCGGCCTCCGTCCTCGCGCCGCACGCGGTGAGCGTGAGCGCGAGCGCGACGAGGGCGGCGGCCGGGGCGAGACGGGTCGTGGCGCGTGAAGGTGTCACGAGGGTCCTTTCAGCGGGTTCTCACAGCGGGGTTCTCGGCGGGTGCCGACGGCTGCCGGACGGGCGGCCGCTCCTCGCGGGCTCCGGGTACGGGCGCGTATACGGCCGTGCGCCCTGCGCGGTGCCCACGGTCGTCGACGCTAGTGACGGCGTGTTTCGGGTGTTCTGCCCGGGTTGTTAACGGGGCGTGTCAGGCAGTCACGATCCGGTCACGCCGACCCGGGCGGTGCGACGGCCGGCGGCGCGCAGGCCCGCGCCCAGCACGCCGACGGTCAGCGCGACGACGAGCACGACGCCGACGAGCCCTGCGACGCCGACGAAGATCCCGCCGACCTCGCCGTAGTCCGCGAGGGGTGCGCCCGCGAACGCGTGGTCGCGCGCTGCGTCGGCGAACCCGACCGACTCGGCGGTCGCCTCGAGCCCGTCGGGCGTCGCCGCGGCAAACGACGACACGACGACGGCGGCGAGCAGCGCCCCGGTGCCGAGGGCGAGGACGGCGCGCCGCACCGCGGCGAGGGGGGCGGACGGCGCGAGCGCCGGGGCCCGGCGGCCCTCGACGGCCGCGGCGCCCGGCGCGACGGCGAGCACGAGGCCGACGACGCCGGCCGTGATGAGCGCCTCGCCGAGCCCGACGAGGAGGTGCACGCCGAGCATCTGGCCGACGAGCTCGCCGACCGGGACCGGCACGGTCCCGCCGACGGCGAAGAGGCCTGCGAACACCGCGGCGGACACCGGGACGCTCACGAGCGCGCCGGCGCCGGCGGCGGCCGCGGCGCCCCGGCCGCGCGTCGCGCGGAGCACCCCGCGCGTCACCGCCCAGCCGACGAGCGTCCCGACGACGGCCATGAGGAGCACGTTCGTGCCCAGGGCGGTGAGCCCGCCGTCGGCGAACACGAGCGCCTGCACGAGCAGCACGGCGGTCACGGACAGGACGCCGAGCCACGGCCCGACGAGCGCCGCCGCGAGCGCCCCGCCCATGAGGTGCCCGCTCGTGCCGGCGGCGACGGGGTAGTTGAGCATCTGCACGGCGAAGACGAACCCGGTCGTCGCGGCCGTGAGCGCGACGCGCCGGGGCGTGAGGTCCTCGCGTGCCCGGTACGCGGCGTACCCGACGGCGGCGAGGGACACGACGGCGGTGGTCGCCGACGTGGGGTCGTCGAGGAAGTGGTCGGGGACGTGCATGTCAGGCTCCTGTCGTCAGCAGTGCGGTGCGGTGGTCGGGGAGGCCGAGGTCAGGGAGGCCGCGCGTGGCGCGCGCGGCCGCCGCCCAGGCGGTGACGACGCCGTCGGTGCCGGCGTCGTGGGTGCTCGCCCCCAGGTGGCGGACGACGGCGCCCGGGCCGTCGAGGTCGAGCCACAGGGGGCCGGACGGGGCGGCGGCGTGCGCCGCGGGCGGCCGGGCGCCCAGGCACAGCACCGAGTCGACGACGCGGGCGTCACCGAGGATCCCGGGCAGCGCCCGGTCGTCGCCGAGGTCGAGGTCCTCGACGAAGAGCTCGCGCGCCTGCCGGGGCGTGCCCCCTGCATCTGGTGACTCTCGCGGGGCCCCGGTCTCGTCGGTGGCCCGGGTGCGCGAGCGCAGGCGCCCGCCCCGCTCGCCGGTCCGGCCGAGCACGAGCGTCTCGCGGAGCAGCGCGACGGCGCTCCTGCCGAGGCGCACGTCGGTGCGCCGGTCGACGTCGGCCCCGTCCGCGACGACGAACGGCAGCGCGTCCCAGACGAGGAGGCCGTCGTCGTCCACCCGGACCGCGACGTCCCAGGACGCGGACCGGCCGCGCCCGGCGTACGCGACGGTGCCCGACACCTCGACGAGCTCGACCTCGACGCCGCGCCCGACGTGCACCTCGACCCGGACGCGGTCGCCGCCCAGGAGCAGCGCGCGCGTCGCGACGAGCGCGATGCGCACCGTCGTGGGGCTCGCGGACAGCACGCGCGGGCTCAGCGCGCCGGGGCGCAGGTCGCAGCGCACGCGGCCGCCCTCGCGGTACGCCCCGACGCGCGTCACGTCGTCCACGTGCGGCCCGTCGCCCGGGGTCAGCCGCGCCCGGGCGCGGTCACCGGCTCCGCGGCTGCGGCGTCGTGCTCGTGGGCGGGGGAGTGGCCGTCGTGGGCGGGCGCGTGGTCGTGCGGGGCGTCGCCCTCACCGTGGGTGTGGAGGAACCCGCCGCCGTCCTCGTCGGCGTGGAAGTGGGGCGCCATCGGGCCCGGGTCCTGCGGCACGTGCGCACCGGCCCGGTGCGCCGCGAGGAGCGTCTGCACCCACGTCGTGAGCGTGTCGATCGACTCGCGGTCGAGGCGCGAGAGCGCGAGCACGGGGGCGCCGTCGCGCGCGGCCGTCGCGTCGAGGACCATGCGCGGGACGTCCACCCCCACGTACGGGGCGAGGTCGGTCTTGTTGACGACGAGCAGGTCAGCCCGGGCGATCCCCGGTCCGCCCTTGCGCGCGACGTCGCCGCCCCCGGCGACGTCGAGCACGAAGATCTGCGCGTCGACGAGCGCGGGCGAGAAGGTGGCGGTGAGGTTGTCGCCGCCGGACTCGACGAGCACGACGTCGAGCGGCGCAAAGTCCTCCTCGAGGTCCTCGACGGCGAGGAGGTTGGCGGTGACGTCGTCGCGGATCGCGGTGTGCGGGCACGCGCCGGTCTCGACCGCGCGGATGCGCTCGGGGTCGAGCACGCCCGCGGAGCGCAGGAACCGCGCGTCCTCGTCCGTGTAGATGTCGTTGGTGATGACCCCGAGCCGCAGCACCTCGGACAGCTCGCGGCACAGGAGCGCGATGAGCGAGCTCTTGCCGGTGCCGACGGGGCCGGCGACGCCGAGGCGCAGCGAGCGGGTCGTGGGGGTCGTGGCGGTCGGGGCGTCGGGCAGGTTCTCAGGCACTGAACAGCCTCTCGGTGGTGCGGGCGTGGGTCTCGGCCCACTGCTCGACGAGCGGTGCGCCGTGCGCGGGGATCGCGCGGGGGTCGGTCAGGGGGGCGACGTCGTGGGCGAGCGCGTCGATCGCGGCCTGGGACGCGACGACCCAGCCCGTCGCGACGACCGGGTCGACGGGCTCGAGCTTGAGCGTGGCCGCGGCGACGGTCTGCACGTCCTCGTACCCGACGAGGCGCGCGACCTGCAGCGCGGACAGCCCCGCGCAGGCGGCCGTCACCCCGAGCACCAGGGGGCGCGGGGGCTGCGGCGCCCGGCGGCCCGACGGCGGTCGGTCGCCCGGACCACCGCGTCCCTCGTCCGCGGGGCGCGCGGCGGCGACGAGCGCCGCCGCCGCGTCGAGCGCGGCGACCGCGGGGTGCCCCGCCCACAGGCGGCGCAGGAGCCGGAGGTAGCCCCGGCCGAGCCGCTGCGACGTCTCGCGGAGCGCGGGCGACGGCGTCCGCGCCGCCCACGCGACCCAGGTGTCGGCGAGGGCGACCGCGACGGGCGGGGGGCCGTCGTCGGGCGCGAGCGCCGCGTGCCGCGCGACGACGGCGGTCGCGGCCTCGGTGCGCGTGACGGTGGCCAGGCGGGCGCGCACGTAGTCGGGGACGTGCGCGGCAGGCATCCCGGCGCGCAGCGCGGGCTCGAGGCCCGCGGACTGCGTGTGGCCGCCGGTCGGCAGCCGCGCGTCGGCGAGGAGCGCGAGCATGAGCTCGGCGCGCCCGTCGGCGTCGTGGCGGGGGAGGGCGTCCATGTCAGAACAGCGAGTAGAGCTGCGCGAGGGGCAGCCGGTCGGCGGGGGCGGGCACGACGAGCTCGCCGTCGACCTCGATCGCGAACGACTCGGGGTCGATGTCGATCCGGGGCAGGTAGTCGTTGTTCCGCATCTGGGCCTTCCCGACGTCGCGCGTCCCGGCCACGGGCAGGAGCGTCCGGGCCAGGCCGAGCCGCTCCGCGAGGCCGTCGTCGAGCGCGGCGGGCGACACGAACGACACGGACACGTCGGCCCCGATCGCGTCGGCGAGCGCGGGCCGCATGAGCACGGGCTGCGGCGACGGGATGGACGCGTTGGGGTCGCCCAGCGCGCCCCACACGAGCGCCCCGCCCTTCATGACGACACTCGGCCGCACGCCGAACAGCTTCGGCTCCCACAGCACCAGGTCGGCGAGCTTGCCGGGCTCGACGGACCCGACGTGCGCGTCGATCCCGTGCGCGACGGCCGGGTTGATCGTGTACTTCGCGACGTAGCGCCGGGCGCGCAGGTTGTCGGCCGGCAGGACAGGACCGGGGGCGCCGCCGGGGATCGGGCCGCGCCGCGCCTTCATGACGTGCGCCACCTGCCACGTCCGCGTCACGACCTCGCCGATGCGCCCCATGGCCTGAGCGTCGGACGACGTGATCGAGATGGCGCCGAGGTCGTGCAGCACGTCCTCGGCGGCGATCGTGGTCCCGCGGATGCGCGACTCGGCGAACGCGAGGTCCTCCGCCACCTGCGGGTTGAGGTGGTGGCACACCATGAGCATGTCCAGGTGCTCGGCGACGGTGTTCACCGTGTGCGGGAGGGTGGGGTTCGTCGAGCCGGGGATGACGTTCGGGTGGCTCGCGACGGTGAGGATGTCGGGCGCGTGCCCGCCGCCCGCGCCCTCGGCGTGGAACGCGTGGATCGAGCGGCCGCCGATCGCCCGGAGGGTCGACTCGACGAACCCCGCCTCGTTGAGCGAGTCGGAGTGGAGCGCGACCTGCAGGCCCCAGTCGTCGGCGGCCCGGAGCGCGGCGTCGATCGCCGCGGGCGTGGACCCCCAGTCCTCGTGCACCTTGTAGCCGCCCGCGCCGGCCATCGCCTGCTCGCGCAGACCCTCGGCGCTCACGGTGTTCCCCTTGCCGAGCAGCAGCACGTTCACGGGGAGCCGGTCGAGCGAGCGGTGGATCGCCTCTAGGTGCCAGGCGCCGGGCGTGACCGTCGTGGCCTTCGTGCCCTCGCTCGGGCCGGTGCCGCCGCCCGCGACCGTCGTGATGCCCGTGGCGAGCGCCTCGACGACCTGCGACGGCGAGATGAGGTGCACGTGCGAGTCGATGCCGCCCGCGGTGAGGATCCGGCCCTCGCCGCTCACGACGTCCGTGCTCGGGCCGATGTGCAGGTCGGGGTGCACGCCGTCCGCGATGTCGGGGTTGCCCGCGCGGCCGAGCGCGACGATCCGCCCGTCGCGGACGCCGACGTCCGTCTTGACGACGCCCCACCAGTCCAGCACGACGGCGTTGGTGATCACCGTGTCGAGCGCGCCCTCGGCGCGGGTCGTCGTGCCCTGGGCCATCGACTCGCGGATCGACTTCCCGCCGCCGAACACGACCTCCTCGCCCCCGAAGGTGCGGTCCTCCTCGACCTCGATCCACAGGTCCGTGTCGCCGAGGCGCACCTGGTCGCCCGTCGTCGGGCCGTAGAGCGCGACGTAGCGCTCGCGGGAGATCGCGACCATGCGTCAGTCCTCCTCGGGTGCGGTGGGGTCCAGGGCGCCGCCGTCGGGCTTGCCGCGCTGGAGACCGGGGACGCGTCGTCGGCCGCGCAGCGCGACGGCGTGGACCTCGGCGGACGCGCCGGGCTCGAACCGCCGCGACGTGCCGGACGGCACGTCCAGCCGGAAGCCGTGCGCCGCCGCGCGGTCGAGGTCGAGCGCCGCGTTGGCGTCGGGCAGGTGGAGGTGGGAGCCGATCTGCACGGGCCGGTCGCCCGTGTTCGTCACGACGAGGGTCACGCGCTCGTCGTCCGAGCGGTCGGCGTTGAGGACGAGCGGCACGTCCTCCGCGCCCTCCCGGAGCCGGATCGCGCCCGGTCCCGAGGTGCTGATGCCTGCCATGCCTCGCCGTCCTCTCGTCGTGCGTCGCGTCGCCGGGACCGGCTCAGGCGATGGGCTGGTGGATGGTGACGAGCTTGCGCCCGTCGGGGAACGTCGCCTCGACCTGGACGTCGGGCAGCATCTCCGCGACGCCCTCCATCACCTCGTCGCGGCCCAGCACGGCGCGCCCGGAGACCATGAGCTCCTCCACGGCGGCCCCCTCGCGGGCCCGCTCGATCACCCACGTCGTCAGGAGGGCGACCGTCTCCGGGTAGTTGAGCAGGACGCCGCGCTCGCGCCGGTCGCGGGCGACCATGCCCGCGACGGCGAGCAGCAGCTTCTCGGTGTCGGCGGGCGTCAGGTGCATGGCGGCGATCCTGTCGCGCCCGCGTTTCCGGCGTGTATACCCCGCGTTATACGTTCGTGTACCCGCTCCGCGCGGGCCGCCGCCCGCCACGCCTCCGCCGTCGTGCGCCGGCTCCGGGCGAGCCGTTGACCCCTGCTCGACCGAGGGCTACTCTCTCCGCCCCCATTCGGAAAGTTCGGCCGAAATTTCGGGGCCGCGACACGAAGGAGTGCCTGATGAATGGATCGACCGACCGCGCGTGCGAGACGACGCGGCGCCGACGCAGGGCGACGGGCCTCGTCGCCGGTGGGCTCGTCGGCGGGCTGGCGCTCGCAGCGGGACTCGCCGTCCCGGCCGCGGCCGAGAGCGCCCCGCGCACGGCGAGCGTCCCGGCGACGGTGACGCCCGCCGTCGGGCAGCCCGCCCTGACGGGTGCGCAGCGCGCGACGCTGGAGACGTACCTGGAGGACACGTACACCTCGCTGGAGGCCATGACCGACGAGGAGACCGGCCTGCCCGCGGACAACATCGAGGGCGACCTGGACCCGGCGTCGAGCAGCGCGTACACGTCGCCGACGAACATCGGCGGCTGGCTGTGGTCCACCGTCGTGGCGCGCGACCTGGGCCTGGTCGACGAGGCCGAGGCGCGCGACCGCCTCGCGACGACGATCGACACGGTCGCGTCCCTCGACCGGCACGACGCGAGCGGCATGTTCTACAACTGGTACGACCCGGCGACGGGCGACCGGGTCGAGACGTGGCCGGACGACGGCAACCCGGTGCACCAGTTCCTCAGCTCGGTGGACAACGGCTGGCTCGCCGCGGGCCTGCGCGTCGTCGCGGAGGCGGAGCCGAGCCTCGCGGAGGAGGCGCTGGCCGTCTACGACGGCATGCACTTCGGTGCGTTCTACAACGCGGAGGCGCGGCCGGACCTCGGCGTCGGGCTGCTGCGCGGCGGGTTCTGGGACGAGGAGCCGCCCGGGTGCTCGGTCGCCGGGGACTACCTCGGCACGGGGACCGACGTCTACTACACGTGCCACAACTACGACACGACGGTCTCGGAGACGCGCATCGCGACCTACCTCGGCATCGCCGAGGGCGAGGTGCCGCCGGAGGCCTACTACGCGAGCTACCGGACGTTCCCGGACACGTGCGACTGGTCGTGGCAGGAGCAGAAGCCGATCGGCGAGACGCGCGAGCACCTCGGCGTCCCGGTGTTCGAGGGGGCGTACCGCTACCGCGACCTCGCGGTCGTGCCGGGCTGGGGCGGCTCGATGTTCGAGGCGCTCATGCCGGACATGCTCGTCCCCGAGGCGGAGTGGGGCCCGACGTCGTGGGGCGTCAACCACCCGCTCGTGGTGCGCGCGCACAAGGAGCACGGCCTCGACGAGGCCGGGTACGGGGCCTGGGGCTTCTCGCCCGCGAGCAAACCCTTCGGCGGGTACGCGGAGTACGGCGTCGACGCGATCGGCCTGCGCTCCGACGGCTACCTGTCCGACGGCGAGACCGACGTCGACCTCGGCTTCGAGGGCTGCCGCGAGGCCACGAACCCGGCGTCGGAGTTCGGTGACGGCGTCGTGACGCCGCACGCGTCGTTCCTCGGGCTCGCGTACGACACCGAGGGCGTGCTCGACAACCTGGCCCACCTCGCCGACGACCTCGACGCGTACGGGCCGGGCGGGTTCTACGACTCGGTCGCGGTCCGCTCGGGCACGGTCGCCGAGCGCTACCTGTCGCTCGACCAGGCGATGATCGTCGCCGCGATCGGCAACGTCCTCGACGACTCGCGCCTCAAGGACTACTTCGTCGACGACCGGCTCGAGCAGGCGCTGCGCCCGCTCATGGAGGCGGAGACGTTCTCGGCCGTCGCCGACCTCACGCCCGGCGTGGGCGCCGACGTCGAGGTCGAGGCGCGCTGCCTCGGCAACCGGGCGGCCGTCGCGGTGCGCGCCACCAGCACGTCCGACGGCCGCACGACCGTGGAGCTCGCCACCCCGTACGGGACGCGGTCGTACGACGACGTCGCCCCGCACCGCAGCACCTACCGGGCGTTCTCGGCGCGCACGGCGGAGATCCCGTCGGGCACCGCGACCGTGACGGTGACGTCCGACGACGGCGCGACCGTCCAGGAGCTGCCGTACCGCTACGCGGGCGTCTCCTGCGGCTGACCCCACGCACCGCGGCCGACCGCCGTGCCGCGCGCGTCAGGCGCGCGGCGCGGCGGTCGACGCGCGCACGACGAGGCTCGTCGCGAGCTCCGTGCGCAGGGTGCGGCCGCTCGCGCTGCGTGCCCGGTGCACGAGCGCGACGGCCGAGGCGCCCATCTCGACGAGCGGCTGGCGCACCGTGGTGAGCGGGGGGTCGGTCCAGGGCGCGACGGGCAGGTCGTCGAACCCGACGAGCGAGACGTCGTCCGGCACGGAGCGACCCGCCTCGCGCAGCGCCCGCAGCGCGCCGAGCGCGGTGTCGTCGCTGCACGCGAAGATCGCCGTCGGGGCGTCGTCGAGGGCGAGCAGCCGCTGCGTCTCCTCGTAGCCCGCGGCGACCCCGTACGTGCTCAGGCGCACGAGGTCGTCGTCGACGGGCACGTCCGCCTGGATGAGCGCGGCCCGGTAGCCCGCGAGGCGGGCGAGCGCGTTGTCCTGCTCGGGGACGCCCGTGATCGTCGCGATGCGTCGGTGCCCCAGGGCGAGCAGGTGCGCCGTCGCCTCGAGCGCGCCCTGGAAGTTGGCCGCGCCGACGCTGAGCACGTCCTCGGGCGGACGGCGGCGCGGGTCGACGACGACGAGCGGCACCCCGGCCGTGGCGAGCGCGGCGCGCGCCTCGGCGGCGGGCACGGCGACGACGCTCACGAGACCGTCCGTGCCCCGGGCGAGCGCGTGCCGGACCCACGCCCCGCAGTCGTCGGGGTCCAGCTCGACGGACAGGACGACGTCGAGCCCGAGGCGCCGCGCCTCCGCGACCGCCCCGCGCACGACCGCCTCGGACCACGGGCCCTCGAAGTCGACGATCCGGACGTCGACGAGCCCGGTCCGCCGGGACGTGGGGGGCCGGATCTCGTAGCCGTGCCGCCGCAGGACCTCCGCGACCCGTTCGCGCGTCGCCGCCGAGACGTCCGGGCGCGCGTTGAGCACCTTCGACACCGTGGGGACGGACACCCCGGCGTCGGCCGCGACCCGGGCGAGGGGGACGCCCTGCCGACCCGGCCGCGACGCTGCCATCCGAGCCCTCCGTCCGTCGTGCGACCCGCGGCCGGTCCGGCCGGGGGAGCATGCCCCGACTCCGGATGGTAGCGAGGCCCCGGGTCGCGGCCGGGCCTGGCACGGACGACGACGGCCCGGCCGGGACCGCGAGGTCCGGACCGGGCCGCCGTGCGCGCGGTCAGTCGTCGAGCGAGACGGTCCCGCGGGCGACGCCGCCGAGCCAGCCGAGGCTGGGCTTGGGCGTGCGCTCGAAGGTCTCCGGGTCCCACGCGACGAGCCCGAACGTCGGGGCGAACGAGCCCCACTCGTAGTTGTCGAGCAGCGACCAGTGCAGGTAGCCGAGCAGCGGGAGGCCCGCCTCCATCTCGGCGTGCAGCGCGCGCAGGGCGTCGCGCGTGTAGTCGATGCGGCGCGCGTCATCCGCGGTCGCGATGCCGTTCTCGGAGACGAGGACCGGCAGGCCGGTGATCTCGTGCCCGAGGCGCGCGGCCTCCGCGATGGCGGCCGGGTAGTACTCCCACCCGGTGAGCGTCTTCTCGGAGTCCTCCGGGGCGGGCAGCGGCCCGTCCACGGTGATCCGCGTGCGCGTGTAGGCCTGGACCGCGACGAAGTCGTCGCCGCGCGAGGCCTCGAGGAAGACGGTCTCGCGCGGGTAGGCGTACTCGCGCAGGACCTCCTCGGCGCCCGGGTCGGCGAAGAACTGCTGCGGCGCGACGGACCACCCGACGGGCACCCCGACGGTCCGCACGAGCTCCACGGCCCGGCGGTGCGCGGCGATGAGGTGCTCGGTCGCGACCGGGTCGGGCGCGTGCATCGTGCCGGCCTGGAGCTGCTCGGTGCCCTTGGCGGCCGTGATCATCATCGCGAGGATGTTCGGCTCGTTGATGGTGAACACGTGCGACGCGCGGTCGAGCAGCGGCAGCACGTGCTCGACGTACCGCGCGAACCGCTCGACGGACCGCGGGTCGGTCCAGCCCCCGTCCTCCGCGAACCAGCGCGGCGACGTGAAGTGGTGCAGCGTGACGAGCGGCGTGACCCCGTGCTCGAGGCAGCAGTCGATCATGCGGCGGTAGTGGTCGACCTCGGCCCGCGAGAAGCGGCCCTCGGCCGGCTCGATGCGCGCCCACTCGATCGAGAACCGGTACGAGGTGAGCCCGGACTCGGCCAGCAGCCGGATGTCGTCGGCGTACCGGTGGTAGGAGTCGGCGGCGTCGCCCGACGGCTCGGCGAGGGTCGAGGCCGGGTCGACCTCGCGCGCCCACCAGTCGCTGTTGACGTTGTTGCCCTCGATCTGGTGGGCCGCCGTGGCGGCGCCCCAGACGAAGGACTCGGGGAAGGTGATCGACACAGGCTCTCCTCGTCGGTCGCCGGTCACTTGATGCCGGTCATGGCGATGCCCTGCACGAAGTAGCGCTGCAGGAACAGGAACAGGATGAGGATCGGCGTCACGACGAGCACGGACCCGGCCATGAGCAGGCCGTAGTAGGTGCCGTTCGAGCCGACCGAGTACAGCGAGAGCGCGACGGGGAGGGTGTACATGTTCTCCGTCTGCGCGACGACCAGGGGCCACAGGAAGTTGTTCCACGACCCGAGGAACGTGAGGATGCTCAGCGTCGCGAGCGGCGGCCCGCACTGGGGGAGCACGATCCGGAAGAAGACCCGGAACTCGCCCGCGCCGTCGATCCGGGCGGCCTCGATGAGCGCGTCCGGGATGCCGAGCATGAACTGCCGCATGAGGAACACGCCGAGCGGGCCGGCGAGGAACGGCAGGATGAGCGCCGGGTAGGTGTTGACGAGCCCCATGTTGGACACGAGCACGAACATCGGCACGAGCGTGACGACGCCCGGGACCATGAGCGTGAGCATGACGAGCGCGAACAGCACCTTCTTGCCGGGGAACTGCATCTTCGCGAGGGCGTAGCCGACCATCGAGCAGAAGATGATGTTGCCGAGCACGACGACGACGGCGACGACGATCGAGTTGGTGAAGTACTGCCCGTAGTTGAGCTGGGACAGCCACCGCTCGTAGTTGTCGAGCGTCGGGTTCTCGGGCCACCAGGTGATGGGCCGCTGCAGGAGCTCGCCCTGCGTCTTGAAGCTGCCGAGCGCCATCCAGATGAACGGCATGAGCGTCAGGAGCAGCCCGACGACGAGCGCGGTGTACGTGGCGCCGCGCGACCAGCGGATCGGGCGTCGTGCTCGACGGCGCGGCGCGCCCTCCGGAGCCGACGTCGCGGAGGGGGTCCGCGAGGACGTGACGGTCATGTCAATCCTCCTTCGACCGCAGCAGGCGGAACTGGACGGCGGCGAGGGCGGCGATCAGCGCGAAGAGCACGTACGCGGCTGCGGAGGCGAACGCGTAGTTGCCGTACCCGAACTGGTTGTAGACGTAGTAGCTGATGGTCAGCGTCGAGTTGACCGGGCCGCCCTTGGTCATGACGAAGGGCTCCTCGAACACCTGGAGGAAGCCGACCGACAGCAGCACCGCGCCGAGCAGCAGCGTCGGGCGCATCAGCGGGACCGTGATGGAGCGGAAGCGGCGCCACGAGCCCGCGCCGTCGACCTCGGCCGCCTCGTAGACGTCGCGCGGGATCGCCTGCAGGCCGGCCAGGAAGATGATCATGAGCGTGCCCATGTTGCGCCACGCGGCCATGAGGATGATCGACGGCATCGCCCACGTGCTGTCGTTGAGCCAGTCGGGACCGTCGATCCCGACCCAGCCGAGCACGGTGTTCACGAGGCCCGAGTCCTGGAGGATGAACCGCCAGACGACCGCCACGGCGACGATCGACGTCACGACGGGCGTGTAGAAGCCGACGCGGAAGACGCTGCGGAACTTCTCGATGCCCGAGTTGAGCGCGACGGCCAGGGCGAGGCCGAGCACCATCGTCAGCGGGATGCCGACGAGGACGAAGTAGAAGGTGTTGACCAGCGCCTTGCGGAACAGCTCGTCCTGGAAGACGCCGGTGAAGTTCTCGATCCCGACGAAGTTCACCGCGAACGGGGTCTTGATGTCACGGATCGTGAGGTCCGAGAACGACATCCCGAACGACGCGAGCAGCGGCCCCAGCATGAAGACCGTGAAGACCGCGACGAACGGGAGCGCGAACAGCCAGGCGACGAGCGCTTGCCGTCGCCGGTGGACGGCGCCGGCCGTACGCCGGCGCCGTCCCTCGGTGGTGGTGGTCATGACTGACGGGCCCTGTTACCAGCCGAGCCCGAGCGTGTCGGCCTTGGCCTGGATGGCCTTGGCCGCGTCCTCGGAGGACACCTGACCGTTCGCGACCTTCTCGGCCTCGGTCTCGATGGTGGCCGAGAGCTCGTCCCAGCTCGGGACGGTCGGCGGGGCGATCGTGTTCTCGAGCTGCTCCTGGAGCACCTGGGTGCGGGGGTTCGAGGTGAGCGCCTCGTAGTCCCACGCGCTGTTCAGCGCGGGCAGGTCGCTCGTCGCGTCGAACCACGCCTGCTGCGTCTCGGGCTCGGAGAGCCAGCGGATCAGCTTCCAGGCGCCGTCGGCGTTCTTGGCCTCGGCGAAGACGCCGAGGTGCGCGCCGCCGATGTAGGAGTCGTTGTTGGCGGAGCCGGCGGGCACGGGCACGGTGGCCACGTTCTGCTCGACCCAGTCCTCGCCCTGGAGGTCGGCGAGCACGTTGACCATCCACGGGCCGGAGATGAACGCCGGGTCGGAGCCGTCGACGAACGCGCTGTTCTGCGAGTCGCCGTAGCCGGACAGCGGCGACAGGCCCTCGGTGAAGAAGGACGCGTAGTAGTCGAGCGCGTCGACCATGGCCTGGTTGTCGAGGTCGAACCCGTCGCCGGCCTCGTTGAGGACGGAGCCGCCGGCCTGCGAGTAGAACGGCAGGATGACCTGCGTCGAGTCCTCGGCGTCGCCCATCGGGAGCTGGAGGCCGTAGGTCGAGCCGTTGGCCTTCATGGCCTCCGCGAACGCGGTGAGCTCCTCCCAGCTGGTGGGAGCCTCGACGCCCGCGGCCTTGGCGAGGTCGGAGCGGTAGTACAGGACGCGCGTCTCGACGTACCACGGCACGCCGTACGCGACGCCGTCGGCGACGGTCGAGGCGGCGGCGCCCTCGACGAAGTCGTCGTTGTCGACGAGGCCCTCGGGGACGGGGGCGAGGCCGCCGGTCGCGACCATCGTCGGCATGAAGGACGAGCCGATCATGATCGCGTCGGGCACGGTGCCCGCGGCGACGGCGGTCTGGAACTTCGTCATGACGTCGGCCCACGGGATCGTGGTGACCTCGACGTTCGCGTCGGGGTTCTCCTCCGTGAAGCCCTGGACGAAGTCGGGCAGCTTCTCGCCCTCCTCACCCATCGCCCAGATCGTGATGTCACCCTCCGCGGGCGCGTCGTCCACCGTCGTGGTGGAGCCGGCGCTGGTCTCACCACCCGTGGAGTCGTCGTCCGCGCGACCGCACGCGGTCAGGGCCAGGAGTCCGACGACGCCGATGGCGACCGCCTTGCGTCCGAGCTTCATGAGCAATCCTCCTCATCGAGCAGTCGGCTCGTCCGTGTGAGCCGCTGTGGAAACTACCTTAGCGTGCGCTCGGTTAGTATTTTCAACCGGGGCGTCCAGGCCGTACCGTTGGCGCCGACAGACCTGCCGAAGGAGACGGTGATGAACGAGAGCGACCCCGCAGGTGGCGGCGCCACGACGGGGACGGCCGGGGGCCCGAGGACGACGACCGCGACGGGCGCTCGCGGCACGACGGCGGCCGGCCTCCCCGACCGCCGCATCGTCCGCGGCGAGCAGCGCCGCCGCGAGATCCTCCGCACGGCGGTCGAGGTGTTCGGCGAGCAGGGCTTCCGCGGGAGCTCGCTGCGCGAGATCGCGGCCCGCGTCGGGATCTCCGAGGCCGGGCTCCTGCACCACTTCGGCAGCAAGGCCGGCCTCCTCACGGCGACCCTGGAGGAGCGCGACCGGCGCGACCGGGTGCGCCGCGGCGAGGACGAGGCCGCCGGCGCCGACCTGCTGACGACCATCCGCGACCAGGTGCGCCGCAACGCCGAGACGCCCGGCCTCGTGTCCCTCCACGTGGTGGTCGCCGCCGAGGCGACCGACGCGACCCACCCCGCGCACGACGTCGTCCGCGACCGCTACCGCGCGCTGCGCCACCAGGACGACACCCGCTTCCAGGACGCCGTCGCCCGGGGCGAGCTGCGCCCCGAGGTCGACCCGGCCGCGATCGGCCAGCTCTTCTCCGCCGTCATGGACGGCCTGCAGCTCCAGTGGCTGCTCGACCCCGACAACGTCGACATGGTCGCCCTCTTCGACCAGTTCCTCGCGCTGCTGCGCCCCGACGGCACGTCGCCCGCAGCACCCGAGCCCCGCACCACCGAGCAGGAGACCGCGTGACCCTCACCGCGACCGAGACCCCCGCCCGCGCCACGCTCACCTCGGGCGGCCTGACCGTCGAGCTCACCGGCGGCGGCGACGTGCGCGCCGTCAGCACGGACGGCCTGCTCGTGAACCAGTACCTGCCGGGCGAGCACGACCGCATGCCCGGCGGCATCCTGCTGCGCGCCACGCGCCCCGACGGCACGGTCGAGGTCGCGCGCCTCACCGGCTCCGCACCCGCCGTGACGGCGGTCGAGGTCGGCGCCGACCGCGTCGTGTGGTCGGGCGCCGCGCTCGGGCTCGCCACGCGCGTCGCGCTCACGCTCGACGGGCGCACGCTCGTCTGGCGCGTCGACCTCACGGCCGGCCCCGCGACGGACGCCGGGACGCGCTACGACGTCGTGCACGCGCAGGACCTCGCGCTCGCGCCGCCCGCCGCGGCGCTGTCGAGCGAGCCGTACGTGTGCCAGTACCTGCTGCACCGCGCGCTCGAGCACCCCGACGCCGGGACCGTGCTCGTCAGCCGGCAGACCATGTCCGCGCAGCCGCGCCTCCCGCTCGCGGTCGCGTTCCTCGTCGAGGGTGCCGTCGCGCACCTCACGGACTCTCTCCAGGTCTTCACCGCGCGCTCGCGGCGCGACGGGCTGCCGCACGGCCTGCTCGGGCCCGTGCAGCCGGGCGTGCTCCAGTACGAGTACGCGATGCCGACGCTCGTCTCGCGCCCGCTCGACCTCTCGACCGGGACGGCGCGCGTGCACGCCGTGACCGTGGTCGACGCCGACGCGCCCGGGCCGCTCGCGGCCCACCTCGACGAGGTGTCCGGCTGGGCCGCCGCCGCGGTCGCCGCCGCGGCCACCGACCGCCCGACCGCGCGCTTCACGCCCTCCGCCTCCGCGCTGCGCGACGCGCCGCTCCTCGCGGGCGACGAGCTCGACGAGGCCGGGCTGCTCGCCGCCGTCGGCCTCGCTCCCGACGACGTGCTCCTGCCCGAGCGCGACGCCGACGGCACGCTCCTGTCGTTCTTCACCGCGACGGGGACGCACGTCGTCGACGCGCGCAAGGACACCGTGACCGAGCGCTCGCACGGGCACGTGCTCAAGGCGGGCGACGACGTGCTGCCCACGGACGACGTCCTCTCCACGACGGCGTTCGCGCCCGGCGTCTTCGCGTCGCACGTCGTGCTCGGCAACACCACGGCGAACCGCCTCGCGACCGTGCACCGCCACCACCTCAACCTCCTGCGCAGCAGCGGCCTGCGCGTGCTCGTCGACGACGGCCGCGGGCCCCGGCTCCTCGGCCTGCCGTCCGCGCTCGTGCTCGACGTCGGCGGCGTCCGCTGGCTCTACGAGACGCCGCTCGGGCGGGTCGACGTGCGGACCGTCGCGCACGACCGCGAGAACCGCATCGACGTCGCCGTGCGCTGCGAGCGCCCGCTGCACGTCACCGCGACCCTCGAGCTCGAGGACGAGGCCGGCGGCTGGCTCGTCGAGCACGTCCCCGCGGCCCCGGGCGACGCCGTCGTGGTGCGGCCCGTGCCGGGCGGCGACGTCGACGCGCACTACCCGGACCTGCGGTACGCCCTGGCGTCGTCCGCGCGGCTGGTCGTCGAGGAGGACGGTTCGGAGGCCGGCGCCGAGGGCGCCGCGTCCGGCACGACCCGCCGCCTCACGAGCACGACCGGCACCGGGTCGCTCACGCTCGCCCTCTCCGGCTCGCTGCGCGGGACCGACGCCGCGCTCGGGCTCCTCGCGGGCGCGCTCGACCCCCTGGCGGACGCCGACGCGACCCTCGCGCGCCACGTCGAGACCGTCCGTGGCGTCGTGCGCGGGCTGCGGTTCGCGCCGCACGCGACGGTCGAGACGCAGGAGCTCGACCTCCTCGTGCCCTGGTACGCGCACGACGCGCTGATCCACTTCCTCGTGCCGCACGGCCTGGAGCAGTACTCAGGCGCGGCGTGGGGCACGCGCGACGTGTGCCAGGGCCCGTTCGAGCTCGCGCTCGCGGGCGGGCGCCACGACGTCGCGCGCGAGATCGTGCTGCGCGTCCTGGCCCACCAGCACACGTGGGGCGAGTTCCCGCAGTGGTTCATGTTCGACGCCTACGCGGAGCGGTACAACGACTCCTCGCACGGCGACGTCGTGGTGTGGCCGCTGTTCGCGCTCGCCCAGTACCTCGAGGCGAGCGGCGACCTCGCCGTGCTCGACGAGCACGTCCCGTTCTGGGACCACGAGCAGCGCCGCCCGGCCGCCTCGGGGCCCGACGCCGCGGCGACGGTCCGCGACCACGTGGCCCGCCTGCTCGACCACCTCGATCGCGACCGCCTGCCCGGCACGGCGCTGCCCGCCTACGGCGAGGGCGACTGGGACGACACGCTGCAGCCCGCCGACCCGCGGATGCGCACCGACCTGGCGTCGACGTGGACCTCCGCGCTGCTCGTGCAGGCCGCGGAGCTGCTCGCCCGCACGACCGCCGGCCGAGACGACCTCGCCGCGCTCTCCGGGCGCGCGGGCACGCTCGCGGCGGAGGTCCGCGCGGACCTGCGCGAGCGCGCCCTCGTGGACGGCGTCCTCGCCGGGTACGTGCGCCACGGCGCCGACGGCGACGAGCTCGTCATCCACCCGTCGGACACCGTCTCCGGGATGCGGTACCGCCTCATCCCCATGACGCAGTCGATCATCGCGGGCATCCTCACGCCCGAGGAGGCCGCGGACCACGAGCGACTCGTGCTGGAGCACCTGCACTTCCCCGACGGCGTGCGCCTCATGGACCACCCGGCCGCGTTCGACGAGGGCGTGCCGCACACGTTCCTGCGCGCCGAGCAGGCCGCGAACGTCGGCCGCGAGATCGGGCTCATGTACGTGCACGCGCACATCCGCTACGTCGAGGCGCTCGCGGCCCTGGGCCGCGGCCGCGCGCTCGACGAGCTGCTGCGCATCAGCCCGGTCGATCTCGGCCGGCGCCTCGCGCACGCCGCCCCGCGCCAGCGCAACGCCTACTTCTCGTCGAGCGACGCGGACTTCCCCGACCGCGAGAGCTTCGCGCGCGACTTCGACGGGCTCCGCGACGGGAGCGTCGGGGTGCGCGGCGGGTGGCGCGTGTACTCCAGCGGCCCCGGCATCTACCTGCGCCAGCTCGTCCAGGGCGTCCTCGGGCTGACCGAGCGCGGCGGGGAGATCGTCGTCGACCCCGTGCTGCCCGCGGCCGCGGACGGCCTCGCCGTCGACCTGGACCTCGGCGGCCGCACGCGCCGCGTGGCCTACCGCGTCACGGCGACCGGGGACGGCGTGCGGGTGCGCGCCGGGAGCGGCCCGGACGCGCTCGCGCCCGTCCCGACGACGGCGCGCACCGGCGACTACCGGCAGCGCGGCGTCGTCGTCGCGACGCGCGACCTCGGGGACGCCGCGCACGTCGAGGTCACGGTGCCCGCGGGGTCGTAGGCCCGGCCGCCGGTCAGGTGCAGTCGACGCCCGCGTAGGGCGTCTCGACGACCACGGGGCCGTCGGCGCCGGGGACCGTGAGCGTCGCGGTCCCCGCGTCGACCGACGCCGCACGGGCGCTGAAGGCGCGGTACGCGTTGCGCCCCGGCGCCACGGCGTCGAACGTGCGCTCGCCGGCCGGCGTGCCGAGCGTGACGTCGACCGGGTCGCTCCCGACGTTCTCGGCACGGACGGCGACGTGCGCCGTCCCGCCGAGGCACCGCGCGTCGGCCTCGACGTGGACGGGCGGCAGCTCGCGGACCCGCACCTCGCGGAACGACACGACGTCCGGCGCGGAGCCGTGCGCCTGGAGGCCGACGTACCCGACGAGCCCGCGCGAGCTCGAGTCCGGGTCGAGCGGACGGTCGGGGAACGGCACGCCCGGCAGGTTCTCGTACTCGTTGATGACCACGCCGTCGCGGATCACCGTGTAGTGCTGCCCGACGACGCGCACCTCCAGCTCGTTCCACGTGCCCTTGGCGGTGGGCCGGGCCTCGTCGAGGCCGAGGTCGGCGAACCCGTAGACCGAGCCCGTCTTGCGCGGGTCGTTCGAGCCGCCCTCGGGGGAGTCGTTGACCTGGATCTCGTGGCCGCAGTTGACCGCGATCCACGACAGGTTGCCCGTCTCGTTGCCGTTGAACGTCGTCGGGCAGCCCTCGACCGGACCGGACAGGTCGGGGAACCGCACCTGGATCCCGCTGTTCGCGCGCGCGTCGCCGGGGGCGTCGTCGCGGAACTCGACCACCATCGAGAAGTCGCCGTACTGGCGCACCGGGTACCAGAGCGTCCCGAACCCGCCGCCCGCGCCGGCGCGGCTGCGCACCGTGCCGTCGTCGAGACGGTCGAACCCGCCGTCGCCCGCGTACTCCCACGCGTCGAACGACTCCGGCGTGCCGTCGAGGATCACCTCGTAGCCGTCGTCGGCGGGTGCCGCGGCGGGCACGACCGCGGCGGCGGGCGCCGCGAGCGCGATCCCCGCGGCGAGGGCGGTCGCCCCGGCGACCCGGGCGCGGCGCCCCCGGCTGCGGGCCGGGCGGGCGGGGGTACGGGTGGTGCTCGTCATCGGAACTCCCTCGTTCGACGCGGTCCCGTCCACCCTCGCACGGTCCGCGCGGGCTCTCAACGGCACCCGGGCCGGTGCGAGAATCGACGCGTGGCCGGAGCCGAGGAGCGAGTGCTGGAGTCCGCGCGGGTCGCGTCCCGGCTGCGGGACGAGATCCTCGACGGCGTGCGCGAGCCCGGCTCGCGCCTCGTCGAGCGCGACCTCGCCGCCGGGTTCGGCGTGAGCCGCATCCCCGTGCGCGACGCGCTCAAGGTCCTGGAGGGGGAGGGGCTCGTCGCGCTGCGCCCGCACACGTGGGCCGTCGTGCGGGCGTTCACCGACGCCGACCTCGCCGACCTGGACGAGGTCCGCACCGTGCTCGAGCCGCTCGCGTTCCGCCTCGCCGCCGAGCGCCACGAGCCGTCGGGGCTGGAGCGCCTGCGCGCGGCGCTCTACCGCGAGCAGGAGGGCGCGCGCGCGGCCGACCCCGTGGGGTCGCGCCGCTCGGCCGCCGACTTCCACGAGATCGTCACGGCGCTCGCGGGCAACCGGCTGCTCGACGACATGATGCAGGGCATCCGCAGCCGGATGCGCTGGGCCCTGTCGCAGCACGACGACCTCGCCGACGTCACCCACGAGCACGTGGCGCTGTTCGACGCGGTGCGCGCCCGGGACGGCGACCGGGCCGCGGAGCTCGCCGCGGCCCACGTCGAGAGCAGCCGACGGCGGCGGGCCGCGCTCGCGTCGCGTCGCGCCGCGTCGCGGGCCTGAGCGTCAGACGGGCTCGTCAGACCGGCCCGGGCGTCCCGTCGCCGACCGACCGGGCCGGGATCTGGACGGCCTTGTCCCACGCGCCGACCAGGCGGCCGTCGGAGGTCTCCAGGCGGAACGGTGCGAGCGGGAGGTTGCCGGCCCGGCGCCGGGCCCGCAGCACGTCGAGCGCGTCCTCGTCCGTCTCGGCGCCGAACGGCTCGCCGCGCCGCGCACCCGTGGCGGTGACGACGCGATAGCTCGTCATCCGGTCGTCGTCGTGGTGGACCTCGTCGGCGAGCGAGGCGACCTCCTGGGCGATCTCGAGGCTCGGCAGCGCGCCCCACGTGCGGCCGGGGCCGTCGAGGGTCCAGGTGCCGGTGTCGTCGCGCCGGACGACGTACTCGCGCGAGGCGCTGCGGGCACGCCAGGTCCGGTGGTCGACGGCGGTCCAGGTGAGCAGGTTCATGTGCGGTGAGGTGGGTCGGACGACGGTCGGTCACTCGTCGGTCGAGCAGTTCCCCCCTGCCGTGTCCGGCGACCCACCGGCAGCGTACTGGTACCGATCGCGCGCGCGTGTCCACCCTGAGGAGGAGATCGGGCGGCGGGTACGGCGCCCGGGGTAGGCCGCGCGGGGGACCCCGTCACCCGACGCGCGGCCCGCCCGCGACGCTGCCATCATCGACCGGGTCAGCACGGCGACGCCGAGCCGCTCGGCGCGGGCCGGCACGCGAGCGCGAGGGGCGTGGGGCATGACCGCTGAGGGCACGGCGCAGGGCACGACGTCCGGCACCACGAAGGTCACCGTGCTCACGCTCACGGCGATGGTCGTGGGCTCCATGGTCGGGGCGGGCGTCTTCTCGCTCCCGCGCCGCTTCGCGCAGGAGACGGGCGTCGCGGGCGCGCTCGTGGCGTGGGTCGTCGCGGGTGCGGGCATGTTCACGCTCGCCCTCGTCTTCCAGCGGCTCGCGGTCCGCAAGCCCGGGCTCGACGCCGGGGTCTACGCGTACGCGAAGGCGGGCTTCGGGGAGTTCACGGGCTTCTACGCCGCCGCCGGGTACTGGGCGAGCGCGTGCGTGGGCAACGTGACGTACTGGGTGCTCATCATGTCGACGCTCGGGGCATGGGTTCCGGCCCTGGGCGCGGGGGACACGGTGCTCGCGCTCGTGCTCTCGTCGGTCGGGCTGTGGCTCTTCTTCGCGCTCGTGCGGCAGGGGATCCGGGAGGCGACGGCGATCAACCGGATCGTCACGATCGCCAAGCTCGTGCCCATCCTCGTCTTCGTCCTGCTCGCCGTGCTCGCGTTCGACCCCGCGGTCTTCGCGGCGAACCTCCACGGCGCCTCGTACACCGGGTCGCTGTTCGACCAGGTGCGCGACACCATGCTCGTCACCGTGTTCGTCTTCCTCGGGGTCGAGGGCGCGAGCGTCTACTCGCGGCACGCGCGCCGCCGCGAGGACGTGGGGCGGGCGACGATCCTCGGGTTCACGAGCGTGCTCGCGATCTTCGCGTCGGTGACGATCGTGTCCTACGGGATCCTGCCGATGGCCGAGATCGCGGAGCTGCGCCAGCCGTCGATGGCGGGCGTGCTGGAGGCCGCGGTCGGGCCGTGGGGGAGCGTCTTCGTGGGCGTCGGGCTGATCGTCTCGGTCCTGGGCGCCTACCTCGCGTGGACCCTCATGGCGGCGGAGGTCCTCTTCGTCGCGGCCCAGGACCGGGACATGCCGCGGTTCCTCACCCGCACGCGCCGGGAGGACGTCCCGGTGAACGCGCTGCTGCTCAGCACGGCGCTCTCGCAGGTGGTCCTCGTCGTCACGTACTTCTCCGACGACGCGTTCGACTTCGCGCTCGACCTCACCGCGTCGATGACCCTCATCCCGTTCCTCCTGGCCGCGCTCTACGCGCTGCGGCTGCGGCTCACGCGCGAGACGTACGACGGCGCCCCCGCCCGCACCCTGACGGGCGACCTCGTCGTGGCGGTCCTCGCGTCGGCGTACACCGCGTTCCTGCTCTTCGCGGCCGGGCTCGACCTCGCGCTGCTCGCGTTCGTCTTCTACGCGCCCGTCACCGTCCTCTTCGTCATGACGCGCCGCGAGCAGGGGCGGCGGGCGTTCGGGCCCGCGGAGCTCGCGCTGCTCGGCGTCGTCGTGGCGCTCGCGGTGCTCGCCGTCGTCGGGCTCGCGACGGGGTGGGTGTCGCTGTGAGACCACCGGACCGTACCGACCGCACCACCGAGAGGGAGCACCCATGAGCGTCGCGTCCGCCGTCCCGTCCACCGTCCCGCCCGCGCAGCACGGCGTCCACTCGGAGGTGGGGCGCCTGCGCAAGGTCCTCGTCTGCGCACCGGGGCTCGCGCACGAGCGGCTGACCCCGACGAACTCCGACGACCTCCTCTTCGACGACGTCATGTGGGTGGAGGCCGCCCAGCGCGACCACCTCGACTTCGTCAACAAGCTGACGAACCGGGGCGTCGAGGTCGTCGAGCTGCACGACCTCCTCGCGCAGACACTCGCGATCCCCGAGGCGCGGGCGTGGGTGCTCGACCGCAAGGTCGTGCCGAACCAGGTGGGCCTGGGGCTCGTCGAGGGCACGCGGGCCTACCTCGACTCGCTGAGCGAGCGCGAGCTCGCGCGGTTCCTCGTGGGCGGCCTGGCGACGACCGACCTGCCCGACGACTACCGCACCGGCTACGTGAACCTCGCGCGCGAGTCGACGGGCGGGTTCGAGTACCTGCTCCCGCCGCTGCCGAACACCCTGTACACGCGCGACACCACGTGCTGGGTCTACGGCGGCCTGACGCTCAACCCCCTGTACTGGCCGGCGCGCCAGGAGGAGACGCTCCTCATGAAGGCGGTCTACGCGTTCCACCCCGAGTACCGGGAGTCGACGGTGTGGTGGGGCGACCCGGAGCAGGACTGGGGCCAGGCCACGCTGGAGGGCGGCGACGTCATGCCGGTGGGCAACGGCGCGGTGCTCGTCGGGATGAGCGAGCGCACGTCGCGCCAGGCGATCTCGCAGCTCGCGAAGGCGCTGTTCGAGGCGGGCGCGGCGGAGCAGGTCGTCGTCGCGGGCATGCCGCGGCTGCGCGCGGCGATGCACCTCGACACCGTGTTCACGTTCGCGGACCGCGACCTCGTCACGGTGCACCCGGCGATCGTCGACGGCATCCACACCTTCACGCTGCGGCCGTCGGACCGTGCGCCGGGCGTCGAGATCACCGACGAGGGCGACACCCCCTTCGTCGACGTGGTGGCGCGCGCCCTGGACCTGCCCGCGCTGCGCGTCGTCGAGACGGCGGGCGACGCGTACGCGTCCGAGCGGCAGCAGTGGGACTCGGGGAACAACGCCGTCGCCATCGAGCCGGGCGTCGTCGTCACCTACGACCGCAACACCCTGACCAACGCGGCGCTGCGGCGCGCCGGCGTCGAGGTCGTGACGATCGTCGGGGCGGAGCTCGGGCGCGGCCGGGGCGGCGGGCACTGCATGACGTGCCCCATCGCGCGCGACCCGCTCGACTGAGACGCCGCTCGGCGGACCACCGGCGCGGCGCGGCTCCCGGGATACCCTGCACGAGCCGCCCACGACGAGAGGACCCGCCCGATGTCCGACCCCACCGAGCCGTACGAGCCGGTCGACGACCAGACCGTCATGCGGCCGCCGCGGCGGTACGGGGACGACGGCGCCGCGACCCCGGGCGGGACGCCGCCCCCGCCGCCCCCGCCCGGACCGGGGCAGCCCCACGCCCAGGTCCCGTACGGCACGGACCCGTACGGGCAGCGCGGGGCGCCGCCCGCGCCGCAGGGGTACCGCGGCCCGGACCCGCACGCGACGCTCCCGCCGGCGGACACGGGCGCGACCTGGCCTCCCGCGGAGACCGGCGCGACGTGGCCGCCCGGCGCGACGTCGTCGGGCCACACCGCACCCCCGCCGTCCGGGCACACCGCGCCGCCGCCCGGGGCGTACGCGGGCGCGCCCGGCGCGCCCTACGGCGCCCCGCCGCACGGCACCCACCCCACGGCTTCGTACGGCAGCCCGTCCGCGCCGTACGGGGCGCCGTCCGGCCCGGGCTACGGCGCGCCCGACGACGCGACGGTCGTCCCGACGGCGACCGCGACGCCGTCGGACCCGTACGGCTTCTCCCCGTACGCGACGCCGCCGGGCCGCGGCCGTCGCCCGTGGCTCGTGCCGGTCCTCGCCGGGTTGGGCGCGTTCGGGCTCGTCGCGGGCGCCCTCGGCGTGTGGCTCGGGCTGCGCGACGACGCCGCGCCCGACCCCGGGCCGACCACGGCCGAGCAGGCGCCCGCGACGTCGGACGCGCCGACGGAGCCGGAGCCGGAGGAGACCGAGGACCCCGCGGACACCGACGTCACGGACGACGAGCCGTGGCTCGCGCAGGAGTACCGCGCGGGCGCGGAGATGGACCCGGAGAAGGGCCCCGAGCTCGCGCCGATGTCGTGGGCGTACTTCTCCGACAACGACTACCTCGTCAACGACGACCGCATCGCCCTCGTGGCGCGGCGGGACTTCGCGTGCGACGACGTCCCCGCGATCCCTGCGATCCAGGCCCTCGCGGGCTCGTGCCAGGCGGGGTTCGAGGCCCGCGTCGTGTCCGACGACGGCCCGACCGTCGCGCTCGACGTCGTCGTGCTGGACGTCGGATCGAAGGAGGAGGCCGAGCGTGCCGCCGCGGCGTTCAACGACGCGCCGGAGGGCGACCCCCTGGCCGACACGACCGGCCCGGCCCACCCGACCCTCGCCGCGGCCGTCCCGCAGCCCGGGTTCCAGGGCTCGTACGCGATCCTCGACGACGGGGATGCGCCGTCGGTCATGCTGAGCACGGGCACCGTCGTGATCATGTACCGGCTCGGGATCGACGACGGCCTGGAGCGCGACCAGGTGCTCCCGGTCGCGCAGGCGGTCGGGTTCGTCGTCACCGACCACGAGCTGGCGAAGTCGTTCGACGAGAAGAAGTTCGCGAAGCCCAAGGCCGGCTGAGCGGACCGTCCCGGCGCTGGCTACGCTGGGGAGCGGTGATGGATCCCGCCGGGGCGCAGCCGCCCGAACCGCCGCCCGGGCTGATGGTTCCTGACTCGTCGCACGTCGGCGGGCAGGACGTTGCCCGCGGGAGGAGGCCGCATGAGAGCACGGCCGCACGCGGGAGCGGTGCCCCAGCCCGCGCTCGACCGGATGGTCCCGTTCGCGGGGCACGCCGTGGTGGTGGGCGTCGTCCCGGGCGGTGACCCGCTCGTCGTCCGCACGGCGGCGGCCTGGGCGGACGCCGCCGGGTCCCGGCTCGTCGCGGCGTACGCCGACGCGTCGCGCGCCGTGGTCGAGGAGCACCCGGACGGGTCCGTGACGCACGCGCCCCTCGACCCGGACTCCGCCGACGACGCCTGGCAGGGCACCGCCGAGCGCCTGCGCGCCGAGGTCGGCGCGGAGCTCGCGGGAGCACGCGTGCCGTGGGAGCTGCGCTACCTCGCGGGGCGGCCCGACCGCGCGCTGACCCACCTCGCGCGCGCCGTCGACGCGGCGGTGATCGTCGTCGGCTCGCGCGCGCCGGGCTCGCTCGCGCACGTGCGCGAGCTCGTCGAGGGGTCGGTCGCGGTGCACCTGGCCCACCACCAGCACCGTCCCGTGCTCACGGTCCCGCTCGCCGTCGTGGACTGGAAGGAGATCCGCACCCCGTGGGAGAGGTGACGCGCCGGCCCCCGCTGCTCGCGCTCGCGGGCCTCGTCGCGGCCGGGGGAGCGGTCGGCACGACGGCGCGCGCGCTGCTCGAGCAGGCGTTCGCGCCCCGGCCGGGCGCGTGGCCCTGGACGACGTTCTGGATCAACCTCGTCGGCTCGTTCGTGCTCGGCGCGCTGCTCGAGACGCTGCTGCGCGCGGGCCCCGACTCGGGCCGGCGCCGGGCCGTCCGGCTCGGGTGCGGCACGGGCGTGCTCGGCGGCTTCACGACGTACTCGACGTTCGTCGTCGAGGTCGAGCGCCTCGCGAGCGGCGGGCACTCCGCCCTCGGCGCGGCCTACGCGCTGGGGAGCGTCGCGCTGGGGGTCGCGGCGGCGGTGGGCGGCGTCGCGCTCGCGGCCGCGGCCCGACGGCGGCGCGTCGCCCGGGGCGGTGGCGCGCGGTGACGGGGGTCCCCGACCTGCTGCTCGTCGCCGTCGCGGGCGGGCTCGGTGCGGCCTCGAGGTTCCTCCTCGACACGGTCGTCGCGCGGCACAACCGCTGGTCGACGCCGCTCGGCACCCTCGTGGTCAACGTGACGGCGTGCTTCCTGCTGGGGCTGCTCACGGGGTGGGGGGCGACGCACCCGGGCCGGGGGGACGTCGTGGCGGTGCTCGGCGTCGGGTTCCTCGGCGGGTACTCCACGTTCTCGACGGCGTCGGTCGAGGGGGCGCGGCTCCTGCTCGCGGGCCGCGGCGCGGTCGCGCTCGTGCACGCGCTGGGGATGCTGCTCGTGTGCCTCGCGGCCGCCGTGGCGGGGATCGCGCTCGGGGGAGGGTGAGTCGTCGCGGGCCCGGTGCAACCCGGGGGTTGCGCCTCGACCCGGCGCTGTGCAACTGTGGAGTTGCACAGCGAGACCTTCCCCACGGAGAGGACGCACCATGACCACCACCAACGAGCCGGCCGTCGTCGACCCGGCGTCGTACACCGTCTCCCGGACCGTGACGATCGACGCCCCGGCTGCCCGCGTCTGGGCGGCGCTCACCCAGGAGGACCTCATCAGCCGCTGGTTCGGTCAGCGCACGTCCCTGCCCGACCTGCGCGTCGGTGGCGAGGGGGTGTTCAGCTGGCCCGACGTCCCCGACGTCCAGGTGCGGATCGAGGAGTACGACCCCACGACGACCTTCGCCTTCCGGTGGGGGACCCCGGTGGGGCAGCCCGTGGACGAGACGACGTCGACCGTCGCGCGCTTCACGCTCGAGCCCCAGGGCCCGACGACCGTCCTGCGCGTCGTCGAGACCGGGTTCGAGCGCACCGCCGACCCCGAGGAGCTGCTCGAGAGCCACCGGCAGGGGTGGACGAGCGAGCTCGACGAGCTCGTCGAGCTCCTCGAGGGCGCTCTCGCGGCCGAGGGCGGGCACGCGTGAGCGCAGCGGCGACGGAGCTCGCCCCCGTGTTCTCCGCGCTCGCGGACGACACCCGGTGGCGGATCCTCCAGGAGCTCGGCAGCGCGGACCTCTCGGCGTCCGCGCTCGCCGAGCGGCTCCCCGTGAGCCGGCAGGCCATCGCGAAGCACCTCGCCGTGCTCGCGGAGGTCGGGCTCGTCGAGTCGGTGCGCGTCGGGCGCGAGGTCCGGCACCGGGCCGTCGGGACGCGGCTCGGCGAGACCGCGCGCGCCCTCGAGGCCATCGGCGCGGCGTGGGACCGCCGGCTCGCGGCGATCAAGCGGATCGCGGAGGCGTAGCGGTCGTCGGTCAGGAGCCGGGAGCGGGGACGGGGTGCGCCGCGAGCGCCGACGCGACGGCGTGCAGGTTGTGCGCCATGAGGCGCCCGGTCTCGCGCGCCCACTCGTGGCCGTGGCCGGTCTGGACGTAGTCCGGCCCGGGCCCCGGGCCCTGGTTCCAGTAGGTCCACGCCTGCCCCGGGATCGTGTAGCCGATGTCCGCGAGGGCGCCGCTCACCTCCGAGATGACGTGGTGCGCGCCGTCCTCGTTGCCCGTGACCACGACCCCCGCGACCCGGTTGTACGCGACCGGGATCCCGTCGGGCCCCTCCTCGGAGATCATCGCGTCCATGCGCTCGAGCATGCGCTGGGCGAGCGACGACGGGCGCCCGAGCCACGTGGGCGTGAGGACCACGAGGATCTCCGACGCGACCAGCCGCTCGTGCACGCGGGGCCACTCGTCGCCCTCCCCGACGTCGGTGACGACGCCGGGCGGCACGGCGAGGTCGACGAGGCGGACGTGCTCGACCTCGACCCCGCGGTCCTGGAGCGCCTCGGCGACCACGCGCCCGAGCGCCTCGGTGTTGGACGGCTCCGGAGAGCTCTTGAGCGTGCAGCTGACGAACAGCGCCTTCATGGGGTCCTCCCGTGGCGCCGGGCGGTCGTGCCGCCCGGGACGGCCGGCGGCGGCTGGCTCCACCGTCCCGTCCAGCGTCACGGGGCCGCGCGCCGCTCGCAACGCGCGGCGTCGTCAGGGGAGGGCGGCGTCCTGGCGCCGGTAGCCGCGCGCGAGCCGGACCTCGCCCTGCCCGACGGCGGCGACGTCGTCCCACGGCACGAGGAACGTGCCGCGGTGCCGACGCCGCACGAGCTGCGGCACCGGCCACGGCGCCGTGACGCCCGTGCGCTCGTACCCGAGGAACGACGTCCCGGTCCGTGGGCTCACGAGGATCCCGACGACCCGCGCGCGCCCGACGCGGCTGCGCCGTCGCACCTGATCGCTCAGCGCGCGGTCCTCGGGGTGCGCGTCGTCGGGGTCGGCCCCGCCCGCGGGCGGGCCGTCGTCGGGCAGCGTGTCGAGCGCGAGGCGCACGTCGACGAGGAACCCGAGGTCCTCCCCGCCGGGCCCGAGGACGCGCGCGTCGAGCAGGTCGCCGAGGATCACGACTCCTCCTCGGGGTCGTGCCGGCCGCCCGGGATGCGGCCGACCACGTGCTCGCGCAGCCAGTCCTCGGTCCAGTGCAGGTCGAGCGAGTCCGCGCGGACGGTGAGCTCGAGCGCCGTGCCCACGTGCCCGACGTCGGACCACGGCACGCGCTCCCAGCGCGACGCGGGCGGGCGGCCGCCGAGGAGGCGCGTCACGAGCACCGGCCCGGTGAGGACCGCGCCGACCTCCGCCGGCTCGCCGGGCACCGCGTCCCGCGGGCCGTCGTCCGGCGAGCGGTCCGGCGCGGCGTCGTCCGCGGCGGCGGAGGCGACGAGCTCGAGGTCGTCGACGGTGGTGACCGGCTCGCCGTCGACGTCGAGCACCTGACGGCTCAGCAGGTGCAGGCGCGCGTCCACGACGCGCACCCCCGTCGGCGCGGTGGTGTCCCGGCTCATGACCCTGCTCCCGTCGCGATCATCAGGGGGATCGCCGCCACCGCCGCGACGACGACGATCACCAGGTACACCATGCCGAGGGCGTTGGTCACGCGCCCGTTGACGTGCTCGCCCATGTACTCCGGGTCGTTGGCTACGAGGAGGATCGGCACGTACGTGAGGGGCAGCGCGACCGCGGAGAACACGACGGACATCTCGGTGACCGCCACCGGGTCGACGCTCGTCATGAGGATCGCCACCGCGAGCAGCAGCGCGACGACCATCGTCAGGTGGAAGCGCACGGCGCGCGCCGGGCGGCGGAACTTCCCCCACGACCAGCCGAGGTACTGCGCGAGCGTGTACCCGCTCGACAGGGCCGTCTCGAGCGCGGCGCCGAACGTCGCCGCGACGATCCCGACGATCACCACGGCGAGCAGCAGCGTCCCCCCGGCCTCGGCGACGGGCAGCACGATCTGCGACAGCGACGACACCTCGATGCCTGCGGGCAGCAGCACGACGGCCGCGCACGCCGCGATCGCCACCGACAGGAGCCCGCCGAGCGGGAACCCGACGAGCACGTTGACGCGGTTCTGCGCGAGGTCCTTCGCGGTCCAGCCCTCCTCGACGGCTCCGGACGAGAAGAAGAACACCTCGTACGGCGTCATCGCGGCGCCGAAGAGCGCGACGGCGTAGTACCAGTAGGTCGCGACGTGCTCCGTCTCCGGGGGCGACGGCGGCACCGCCTGGCGCAGCAGCTCGCCCCAGTCCGGTCCCAGCAGGAACAGCGCGACCCCGAACCCCACGAGCAGCAGCCCGAGCAGGCCCGCGACGTTCTCGATCACCTGGAACTTCACGCGCCACAGCACGAGCCAGACGGCGAGCGCCGCGACCGGCATCCACAGGCGCGGCTCGACGCTGCTCGCGAGGTGCAGCGCGAGCGCGATGCCGCCGATCTCCGCGGTGAGCGTGAGCAGGTTGATCGCGAACGACGCCGCGAGGTTCGCGCCCGCCGCCCGCGGGCCCAGGCGCTCGCGGATGATCTCGAACGTCGCGCGCCCGCTCACCGCCGCGACACGGCCCGACATCGACGCGAACAGGCAGATCCCGACGACGCCCACGACCACGACCCACACGAGCGACAGGCCGAACCGCGACCCCACGACGGCGTTCGTGACGAGGTCGCCGATGTCGACGAACCCGCCGATCGCCGTGAGGATGCCGAGCGCGACACCGAGCAGCTGCTTCACGCGCCACCCGCCAGGGCGAGCACCGTGTCGAGGTCGTCGGCCGCGCGCGCGAGGTCGGCCTCGAGCTCGGACGCCGTGAGCGGCACCGCCCCGGCGGCCGACAGGTCGCCGCCCGCCTCGCGCGCGACCCAGGCGCGCGCGATGACGACCTCGGCCGTCGCGTCGGCGACGGCCGCGAGGCCTGCGTCGCGCTGCGCGGACGAGACGTCGTCCGGCGGCACGAGGGTGGTCAGGGCGGTCGTGGACTCCTCGAGGACCCGGACCTGGTCGAGCACGGCGGCGTCCGCGACGGGCGTCGTCACGCGGTCGGCGTCGAGCAGGCGCACGGTGAGCCGCGTCGTCTCGACCGCCGACCCGGCCTGGGCGACCGCGTCGGCGACGGCGGCCGTCGCCTGGCCGGGCTCCTGCCGGCTCGCCGTGCAGCCCGCCGTCGTGCCGAGCGCGAGCCCGAGCAGCAGCCCGAGCGCGGCCCCGGACCGGGTGATGCGCGCACGACGTCCCACGTCAGCGATGGTGCCGCTGCTCCGGGAGGCCCGCACCCGGACGGGCCGGCGGTCAGGCGGCCTGGACGCCCGCGAGCACGCGGTCGAGCGCCGGTCGCGGGTCGGCCCCGGCCGGCAGGTCCTGCGCGACGGCGACGATCGACTCGGCGATGTCGCGCACCTTGACGTTGGCGAGGCTCGACGAGCGGCGGAGCGACGCGAACGCGGCGTCGGGGGTGACGCGGTAGGCGAGCGCGATGATGCCCTTGGCCTGCTCGATCGCGGCACGGGACTGCGCCCACAGGCCGATCTGCTCGTTCGCCTGCACCCGCGCGCCGACGCCGACGACGCTCGTCACGTCGAGCACGACGCCCCGGGCCACGGGCACGCCCGTCGGGTCGGCCCAGGCGACGTCCACGAGCACGACGACCGCGCGCTCCCGGCCGCGGGCGTCCTGCATGACCTGCACCTGGACGGGCGCCTCGCCGGACACCGCGCGCGCGATGGCGGTGAGCGTCTGCTCCCGGTCCTTGCCCGTCGCCCGGTGGTGCCACAGGAGCAGCTCCGTCGTGGGGACGACCTCACCGGGGGCGTAGCCGAACAGCTCGACGAGCGGGTCCGACCACCACCACCGGTCCTCGTCCGGGTAGTAGCGGAACTCCCCGGCGGCGACCGCTCCCGGAGAGGCCACCCACGTCGAGAGGGCGGTGCTGTCGGCCGAACCGTTCACGTGTGCTCCTTGCGGCCTGGGAGCGGCGTGGAGCCGCTGCATGACTCCGTCGCCCCGGCGCACATGCTCCCGCACCGCGCCCCCGGGCGACGAATCGCGTGCTCAGGGGCGCGGCGGAGCGGTTCGACGCCGTGCTACGGGCGGTCGGGGGCCGTTCCCGCGGGCGCCTGCACGGAGCATGCCGCCGCGTCGGCCGCCGGGTCGGAGGCCTTCTCGGCCGCCCGCCCCGGGCGCGACGGAACGAGCTTGAGGCCCACCACCGCCGCGATGATCCCGGCGATGAAGACCACCTTGCCGACGCTCACGGACTCGTCGCCCGTGAGGATGGCGTAGGTGACGGTGAGCGCCGCGCCGACCCCGACCCACACCGCGTACGCGGTGCCGATCGGGATGTGCTTGGTCGCCCAGCCGAGGCCGAGCATGCTCAGCGCGAGCGCGACGAAGAAGACGACGGACGGCCCGAGGACGGACAACCCGTCGGACGTGCCGAGCGCCGTCGCCCAGACGGCCTCGAAGACGGCGCTGACGAGCAGGATGATCCACGGCACGGTCAGCTCACCGCCTTGAGCCCGATGACGGAGCCGACGAGCAGCACGAGCAGGCCGACGCGCGCCATGGTGGCGCGCTCCTTGCCCGTGACGAAGCCCCAGACGACGGTCAGCGTCGCGCCGATCCCGACCCACACCGCGTACGCGGTGCCGGTGGGGAGCGTGGTCATCGCCCAGGCGAGACCGACCATGCTCAGCGACATGGCGACGAAGAAGACGACGGTCGGGCGCCACCGGCGGAAGTTCTCCGACGCTCCGAGCGCGGTGGCCCACACCGCCTCGAGCAGGCCCGAGAGGACCAGGACGAGCCAAGCCATGACAAGCAACCCTCCTGAGTCAGTCTTGTCCGTGCGGGTACTGCTCCCTCGTCCGCAGAGCTACCTCGACGCAACTCTGGTACTAACGTACCACATTCGACCTCTCCAGCCGCCAGCCGCGGCTCACGGTCGTCAGCTCGCGGAACCCCCAGGCGCGCAGCTGCGCGATCTCCTCGTGGTCCGTCGCGTCCGTGCCGACCAGGACACGGTGCACCCCGGCGAGCTCGAGCCATGCCCGGGCCTCGGCCAGCACCCCGGCCAGCAGGGCGTCGTCGGCCCCCGGGCCGGGCGCGAGGTCCACCAGCTCGGCGGTGCCTCCCGTCGCGGCCTGTCGCTCGGCGCGGCCGAGGGTCGTGTCGAGCTCGACGTACGCGGCCGTCTCCGTGCCGCGGTGCGCGGTGAACCGCACGCCCCCGCCGGGGCCGAGCGTGCGCCGCAGGGCGACGTCGTCCGGCACGGGGACGGCGCGGGGGAGCGCCGAGGTCGGGGCGAGCAGCACCGTCTCGGCGTGCTCTCCGGGGCGGAAGCCCGCGCGCTCCAGGGCCTCGCGGACGTGCGGCCACTGCTCCGGCACCCCGTAGACGCCCGCGAACGGCAGCTGCCCGTCCGCGTACGCGACGCGCACCTGCCACGCCGCGAGCTGTGCGTGGCACGCGGCCGTCAGCGCGTCCGCGGCCGCGCGGGCCTCGGCGGACTGCTCCGGGTCCTCGTCGTCGGGCGGCGTGAGGAGGAGCCACTGCACGAGGCCGGCGTCGCGGTAGTCGTCGCTCGCCTCCGGCCCGGCCGTGAACCGGTGCAGGTGCGCGGCGCCCACGACCCGGTGCCGGGACTCGACGACGAACGTCGCGCGCTCGACGACCCACGGGTCGACGACGTGCTCGTCGGGCTGGCGCTCCAGGCTCCCGAGCACGCTGTTGACCGAGAGCCGCGCGCCCGGCACGACGGCGGAGAGGTGGGAGTTGACGAGGTCCGTGAGCTGGTCGCGGTCGTCGCGACGGAAGGTCCGGACACGGGGACGTGCAGACATGCGGCTGCCTCCAGGCGAAGTGATGAGCTGGGAAGGCCGCCACGCGATGCGGTACGCGGGCACCCTAGCAGCCGCGGTCGCCCACCGTCAGGGGCGCAGCAGCGCCTTGATCGCGCGCCGCTCGTCCATCGCGGCGTAGCCCTCGGCCGCGTCGTCGAGCGAGAGCTCGAGGTCGAACACGCGCGCGGGGTCGATGCGCCGTTCCAGCACGAGGTCGAGCAGCTCGGGCAGGTACCGGCGCACGGGCGCAGGCCCGCCGGACCAGTGCACGTGCCGGTAGAACATGTCGACCGCCGGGAGGTCGACGCCGTGCGGCAGCCCGACGACCCCGACGTGCCCGCCCGCACGGACGGCACCGAGCGCCTGGTTCATGGAGTCCTGCGTGCCCACCGCCTCGACGACGCTGTGCGCGCCGAGCCCGTCGGTCAGCTCGCGGACCCGCTCCACGCCCTCGTCGCCCCGCTCGGCGACGACCTCCGTCGCGCCGAACGCGCGCGCGAGCTCCTGGCGCGGCGCGTGCCGGCTCATCGCAATCACCTGCTCGGCGCCGAGCTGCGCGGCGGCGAGGACCGCGAGCAGCCCGACGGCGCCGTCGCCCACCACGACGACCGTCTTCCCCGGGCCCGCCTCGGCGACCCGGGCGCCGAACCACCCGGTCCCCAGCACGTCCGACGCCGTGAGCAGTCCGGGCAGGAGGTCGTCGTCGGGGCGCTCGGGCGTCGCGACGAGCGTCCCGTCCGC
Source organism: Cellulosimicrobium sp. 72-3 (assembly GCF_013127315.1). NCBI lineage: Bacteria > Bacillati > Actinomycetota > Actinomycetes > Micrococcales > Promicromonosporaceae > Cellulosimicrobium > Cellulosimicrobium sp. 72-3. Next base: position 4,144,101 of record NZ_CP053419.1, on the reverse strand, counting down.
GAGCGGGACGCGCAGCAGCTCGGCCTGCGCGCCGCGCACGGGCTCCCGGTGGACGCACGACGTCTGGTACCCGGCCCGGCAGATCGGGCACGTGTTGTCGGACGCGAAGAACGACCCGACGACGAGCTGTCCCGGGCGCACGGTCCGGACGTCCGCGCCGACCTCCTCAACGGTGCCCACGTACTCGTGGCCCATCGCGACGGGGTGCTCGACCCGGTTGACGCCGCGGTACGTCCACAGGTCCGACCCGCACACGCACGCGGCCTCGACGCGCACGATCGCGTCGGTGGGCGCGAGCAGGCGCGGGTCGTCGCGCTGCTCGACGCGGACGTCGTAGGGGGCGTGGATGACGGTCGCGCGCACGGGGGCTCCTCGGGGCGGGCGGGTGGGCGGTCGTCGTCGAGCCTACGGCGACCGGTGGCGCGGGGCCTGTGCGGCTGTCGAGAGCCTGAGGTCAGCCGTCGTCGGTCCGGAGCGTCTGGACGGCGTGCTCCTCGTCGTAGGCGAAGCTGAGCCGCCTCGTGACGACCTCCTCGGCGACGTCGTCGAGCGTCGTGGACCGGGCGTAGGCGTGCGCCCGGAGCACCGCGAGCGCGTCGCCGGGCGGGATGCGGAGCTGGGCGGTGACCATGCCGGTCGCCTGGTGGACCTCCGCGCGGGGCGCCCAGTCCAACGAGTCCAGGTCGCCCAGCAGGGAGAGCCCGACGGTGTCGGCGAGGAGCTGCACGTCCTCCGGTCCCCGCGCCAGCGTCCGGGAGGAGGTGACGAGGCTCAGCACGCCGACGACCCGCCCTCCCGCGTGCATCGGCACGGCGTGGTACGCGCCCGGGCCCGTGATCGCCTCGACCGCGTGGGAGAAGACGGGGAAGTCGTGCTCGTCGCGGCCCTCGTCGGCCCCGCTGACGACGATGTGGTCCTCCGAGAGGGCGCGCTGGACCGGGCCCTCCCCGATCACCTCGCCCAGCCCCTCGATCCGGGCCGCGAGGCCGTCCGCCGTGGACACGGTGAGCCGGTCGTCCGCCGTCGGCGCGACCGTCAGCGCCGCGCTCCGGGCTCCGAGGACGGTCGCGGACGCCTGGCACAGCCGCGTGGCGAGGGGCAGGCTGCGGTCGGCCCGGGAGAGGGCGCGCGAGAGCAGCTCCAGCAGATCCGGCGCGGCGCCCACGGTGTGCCTCCCTACCTCGTGCACGGTCAGTCTGACAGCGCTCCCCGCGCTCGCTCGTCGGCGGTGCGCGGACGGCCCCGCGGCGCTCCCGGTCCGGGCAGCTCCCGGACCGGTTGCAGGAAACCGCCACCGGGCTAGAGTCCCGGAGTCGAGTCTGGACCTGGCTCACCACCCCGCTGAACGACGACGGAGACGACCCATGTCCGTGGAGAACCCCGCAGCGCTGCACCCTGTCTCGCTCGGCGACGGCACGACGCCCGGGCAGTTCCGGGTCGACCTCGCTACCGACGTCTGGTGGTGGTCGCCGGAGACGTACCGCCTCCACGGCTTCGAGCCCGGGGAGGTCGTGCCCACGACGTCGCTCGTGCTCGCCCACAAGCACCCCGACGACCGCGACCGCGTCCGCGACCTGCTGGAGCGGGCCCGCGTCGACGGGGAGCCGTTCTCGAGCATGCACCGCATCATGGACGCGCGCGGCGCGGAGCGGGTCCTCGTGCTCGTCGGGCACGGCCGTCGCGACCGGGACACCGGCCGGGTCGTCGAGCTGATGGGCAGCTTCGTCGACGTGACGGTCGCCGTCCGGGACCGGGCGGAGCAGCAGGCCGAGCGCGACATCGCGGCCGCGGCCCGCAGCCGCGGACCGATCGAGCAGGCCAAGGGCGTCGTCGCCGCCGCGCTCGGGGTGGGGACGGAGCAGGCGTTCGGGCTCCTCAAGCGCGTCTCGAACGACCGCAACGTGCGTCTGCGGGAGCTCGCCCGGCGGGTCGTCGAGGAGGGCACCACGCCGAGCCCGGACCGGGCCCGGCGCGTCGTGTCCCTCCTGCGGTAGGCGCCGGGCCGGGCGGTCAGCGCCGTGCGAGCGACCGGACGACCGCGGCGACGTCGCCCGGCGCCTCCTCGGCCATGAAGTGGCCCGCCGTCGTCGTGAGGTGCTCGAGGTCGGGCGCCCAGCGCCGCCAGACGCCCGCGGCGTCGTACCCGAGCTGCGCGCCCCAGTCCTGCTGCACCACGGCGACGGGCATCGCGAGCCGGTCGCCCGCGTCGAGCGACGCCTGGTCGTGCTCGACGTCGATCGTCGCCGTCGCGCGGTAGTCGGCCACGATCGAGTCGACCGCCTCGCGGCTCGACGCGAGGTAGTGCGCGCGCACGTCGGCGGGGATCGCGGCCGGGTCCTGCGTCCACGCGTCGAGGAAGGACCCGAAGAACGCGTCGGCGCTGTTGCGGATCATCGTCTCCGGCAGGCCCGGGGGCTGCGCCATGAGGTACAGGTGGAACGCGACGGCGGCGTCCACGCCGTGCAGCACTCCCCACGTGTCGAGCGTGGGCACCACGTCGAGGATGCCGAGGTGGCTCACGCGGTCGGGGTGGTCGAGCGCCGCGCGGAACGCGACGAGCGCGCCGCGGTCGTGGCCCACGAGGACGAACCGGTCGACGTCGAGCGCGTCGGCGAGCGCGACGACGTCGGCGGCCATGGTGCGCTTGGCGTAGACGTCAGGCGTCGTGGCGGCGGGCTTCGCGCTCTCGCCGTAGCCGCGCAGGTCGGGCACGACGACACGGTGGTCGCGCGCGAGGTCGGTCGCGACGTGCCGCCACATGTGGCGCGTCTGCGGGAAGCCGTGCAGGAGCACGACGGGCGTGCCCTCGCCCGCGGTCTCGGCGCGCAGCGCGACGCCGGGCGCGACCTCGACGGTGCGGGTCTCGAAGCCGGGGATGTGCATGGGGTGTCCTCTCTCGGGGCGGTTCTCGGCCGTGCCGGGCTGTGCCCCGCCGGTTCGTCGCCATCCTCCGGGCGGCGGATCAGCGTCCGATCAGTGCCGCCCGATCCGTGCCCCGGTGCGGCGAGAATGGCGGGGTGGTGGAGCTGCGCGTCGAGGTGCTCGGGCCGGTCCGCGTGCTGCGCGACGGCGCGGACGTCGACCCCGGCGGACCGCGCCAGCGCGAGCTCCTCGCGCGCCTCGCCGCCGCGCGCGGGCGCCCGGTGCCGTTCGACCGCCTCGCCGACGACCTCTGGGACGAGCCCGGCGCGGGGACGGGCGACCGGCGCGGCGCGCTCGCGACGTTCGTCGGCGACCTGCGGCGGCGCCTGGAGCCCGGGCGCGCGCCGCGCACGCCCCCGCGCGTCCTCGTCACCGCGCACGGCGGCTACGCGCTGCGGCTCCCGGACGACGCGCTCGACGCGGCGCGCCTGGAGGCGGCCGTCGCCCGCGCGAGCGCGTCTCCCGGGGCCGGGGACGCGGCGTCGGGCGCGACGCGCGCGCTGGCGGACGCCGCCGCCGCCTGGCGCGGCGAGCCGTACGCCGACCTGCCGGACCGGGAGTGGGTGCGGGCCGAGCGTCGGCACCTCGTCGAGATGCACGCGCGCGCCGTCGAGCTGCTCGCGGACGCGCTGCTCGGCGAGGGCCGGGCCGCGGAGGCGGTCGTCGTGCTCGACGCGCACGCCGCCGCGCACCCGTGGCGCGAGCACGCGTGGGCGCTGCTCGCGCTCGCGCTGTACCGCGACGGGCGGCAGGCGGACGCGCTCGACGTCCTGCGGCGCGCGCGCCGCCGGCTCGCCGACGAGCTCGGCCTCGACCCGGGCCCCGAGCTCGTCCGGCTCGAGCGCGACGTGCTCGGCCACGCGGCGTCGCTCGACGGCCCGACGCCGGGGCCGCGCCTCGCCGTCACGGCCCCCACCGGCTCGCGCACGCACCTGCGGTCCACGGTCGACGTCGCGCGCACGCTCGCCGTCGCCGGTGGCGACCACCTCGCGACCGCGCAGGAGCAGCGCGTCGCCGCGGCGCTCGCGGCCGAGGCGACCGGCGACCCGGTGCTCGCCGCCCGGACCGTCACCGCGTACGACGTCCCGGCCGTCTGGACCCGGAGCGACGACCCGGCGGCCGCCGACGCGCTCGTCGGCGTCGCGCGGCGGACCCTGGGGCGGCTCGGTCCGGACGCGGCGCCGGTGCTGCGCGCGCGTCTGCTCGCGGTGGTCGGCATCGAGCACCGCGGGACGCGCGACGCGTGGGCGTGGGCCGCGGCGGAGGACGCCGTCGGGATCGCGCGCGACCTCGGCGACCCGGCGACGCTCGCGCTCGCGCTCAACGCGCGGTTCCTCCAGTCCTTCCAGCGGCCGGGCGCCGGTCCCGAGCGGGACCGGACCGGCGCCGAGCTCGTCGCCCTGGCGGAGGACCACGACCTCCCGACCTTCGCGATCCTCGGCCACCTCGTCCGGATGCAGGCGGCGGCGGGCGCGGGCCGGTTCGCCGACGCCGACGCCCACGCCGCCGCGGCCGACGACGTCGCGGCGGGCTACGAGTCACCCGTGGTCCCGATGCTCACCGCCTGGTACCGGGCGATGCGCGACGCCGAGACCGCCCCGCCCGACGCCGCGGCGCGCGCGTACCGCGCCGCCGACGACCGGCTCGCCGGGGTGCGCATGCCCGGCGTGCGCGACGGGCTGCTCCCGCTCGCGCTCCTCACCGTCCGAGTGCGGCACGGGCGACCCCTCGCCGGGATCGAGGCCGCCGACCTCGGCCCGTACGCCCCGTGGGCGGAGCCGCTGCTCGTGCTCGACGCGGGCGACCCCGACACGGGCGCGCGGCTCGCGCGCGCGGCGCCCGAGCCGCCCGCCGACCACCTGCGCGAGCTGCTGTGGGCGCTGCGCGCGGAGACCGCCCTGCGGCTCGGGGACCGCGCCCTCGCCGGGCAGGCCCGACGCGCGCTCGCCCGCACCCCCGACGAGCTTGCCGGGGCCGGGTCGGGCCTGGTCTCGCTCGGGCCCGTCCGCGGCTGGCTCGACCGGCTCGACGGGCGGCGCGCGTCGTAGGAGCGGCCGTCCGGGGTGGGCGTGAGGCCGCTCAGCGCTCCGGGAGCAACCCCGCCACGAGCGCGTCGACGACGTCGTCGGTCGGGATGTCGGGGTCGATCGGCGTGGTGAGACGGTCGAGGAGCAGCCCGTCGATCGCGTAGTGGAACAGGGCGATCTCCCGGCGTCCGCCGGGCAGCCCGGCCGACCGGTTGAACGCGACGTCGGCCTCGAATCCCGCGCGCAGCCACGGGCCGAGCACGGCCGCGAGCTCGCCCCGGCGGCCGGACTCGAGCCGCAGCTCGAACAGGGCTCGGGTGACGTCGGCGTCGGTCGACAACCGGCGCACGATGTCGCGGAGGTAGTCCGCGAACAGCGCGCGGTCGGGCGTCTGGGCCGCGCGTCGGGCGAGGTCCTCGGGTGCCGGTGCGAGCCGCTCCCCGATGCGCTCGAAGAGCCCCGCGACGAGAGCGTCTCGGCTCCGGAAGTAGTTCGACGTCGTGCCCGTCGGGACCCCGGCCTCGTCGTCGATCGCGCGGTGCGTCAGGCCGCGCGACCCCTCCCGGGCGAGCACGGCGATCCCGGCGTCCGTCAGGGCGCTGCGCCGTGCGGTGTTCTTCGCCATGCGCCGAGGCTATCGCAACCACTGCACCTGTTGTAGTCTCACCGATAACCACTTCATCTGTAGTTGTCAGGAGACATGATGCGTGAGCTGACCTACTACGTCGCCGTGAGCCTCGACGGGTACATCGCCGGGCCGGGGGGCGAGTTCGACGCCTTCCTCGCCGAGGGCGACCACATGGCGCCCATCTGGTCCCGGTACCGCGGCACGGCGCCGACGGACCTGGCCGGGGCCGCCGGGCTGCCGGTCGCCGACGGCCCCTTCGACACCGTCCTCATGGGCTGGAACACCTACGCCGTCGGCCTTCCCGACCACCACCTGCCGAACCCCTACCGGCACCTGCGACAGGTCGTCTTCACCCGCACGCGCGAGGCGCCCGAGGGGAGCGAGGGGGTGCTGTTCACCGGCGCCGACCCGGTCGAGACGGTCCGCGCGCTCAAGCGGGAGGACGGCCGGGGGATCTGGCTGTGCGGCGGGGGAGCGCTCGCCGCCGTGCTCGTCGACGAGATCGACCGGCTCGCGCTCAAGGTCAACCCGGTGATGCTCGGCGCCGGGGTCCCGCTGTTCGGCGAGCGGGACTACGGGCCCCTCTCCTGGCGATCGACGGGCACGCAGACGTTCCGCTCCGGCGTCACGCTCGCGGAGTACGCGCGGGCGTGAGCGCCGGTCCCGGCGTGACGACCGTGCGCCTAGACGTCGAGCGGTCCCCGCACGACGGAGTCGCCCGAGTGGGACGGGTCGCCGTCGAAGTGCTCCTCGGAGACGTCGACCACCGGGAACTCGGCGAGGTCCAGGCCGTCGGGCACGTCGAAACGGCCCTCCGTGCCGTCGAGCACGCCGAGGCTCACGAGGCCGCTCAGGTCCTCCGCGAGGAGCCACACCTCGCGGTACGTGCCCTCGGGCACCGGCGCGTCGACCGTCACGACGACCTGGCGCCGCCCGTCGGGCCGCTCCTCGACGCGCGCGTCGCCGCTCGCGCCCTGCCAGTCGGGCAGCGGGTCGAGCGTCGCGCTGGCGACCGTCGTCTCGGGCGGCTCGACCCCGCGGCGCTCCCAGAGGATGCCGCCGACGCCGCCGACGACGAGCGCGGCGGCGGCCGCCGCCGCGACCGGGACCCAGACCCGCCGGCGCCGCGACGCGAGCGGCACGACGACGGCCGTGCCGGTCGCGCCGGTCGTGCTGTCCGGTGCCTCCGCGCCCGTCCCGGCCGCGTCCCGCGGAAGCGTCGGCGCGGCCGGAGCGTCGGTGACCGCCGCGGGGGCGACGACGGGCGGAGCGGCGGCGGCGCTCGTCAGGCCGAGCTCGGCCTGGATTCGCGACCACACCGCGGCGTCGGGGGCGACGAGCTCGTCCGCCGCGTCCGCGCCGTCGAACGCGTCGACGACGCGCGCGAGCCGGGCGACGGCGTCGGCGCACTCCGGGCAGGAGGAGAGGTGCGCGCGCGCGTCGTCGTCGAGCACGTCCTCGCCGAGCGCGAGGAGCGCGAGGGTCTGGTCATCGATGTGCTGCACCGTCCACCTCCAATCGGTCGCGCAGCCGGATCAGGCTTCGTCGTACGTGGCTCTTGACCGTACCCAGCGGCAGGCCGAGCTCCTCGGCGATCTGCACGTGCGTCAGGTCGCGGAAGAACGCGAGCTCCAGGATCGTCCGCCCCGGGTCGCCGAGCCGTCGCAGCTCCTCGGTGAGGAGCACGCGGTCGGCGACGCGTCCGACGTCGGTGTCCTCGCTCGCCGCGCGGCCCGCGTCCGGGGCGGTCGTGGCCGCGGCCTCCTCCGACCGGCGGACCCGGGACCGGGCCTCGTGCGCGTCGGCGACCGTGTGCCGCGTGATCCCGACGAGCCAGGCCGGGAGCCGGGCCCGGTCGGGGTCGAACCGGGACCGCCCGCGCCAGGCTGCGACGAACACCTGCTGGGTGACGTCCTCGGCGTCGGCGCGCGTGCCGAGCGAGCGCAGCGCGATCGTGTGCACGAGCGCTGACCAGCGCCGGTAGGCCTCGGCGAGCGCCTGCTCGTCGCCGTCGGCGAAGTCGCGGCCGAGGCGCCACAGGTCCGGGTCGGTGGTCCCGGTCTCGGTCACGTTCAGGGCGGGTCCTCGAGGGTCGGCGCCGACCACCCGGGCGGCAGCGGCGAGCGGGTAGCAGCGATCGTAGCGCCCGTGCGGGCCGTCACCGCGACGGGACCGCGGTCACGACGACGTTGTCCGAGTACGAGCGTCGTTCGGCGTCCCAGCGGCCGCCGCACGTCACGAGGACGAGGCGGCGCTCGCCGTCGCGGTCGAACAGCGCGTCGAGCGGCACGTCGGGCTTCGCGATGCTCCTGATGTCGGTCACTGTGTAGGTGTACGAGGTGCCCGTCGCGTCGACGACGTCGACGCTCGCGCCCGTCGTGATCTCGCGGAGCCGCGCGAACGGCCCGATGCCGTCCGGGTCGTCCACGTGGGCCGCGACCAGGGTCGTCCCGGTGGGGCTCGCCGGGGCCGGTCCGAACCGGTACCACGCGGCGACGTCGCCGGAGCCCGGCAGCGCCATGCGCCCCTCGGGGTCGACGCCCGCCGCCTCGACGGGCAGGTCGATCCCGAGGTCACCGACGACGACCCGTGCGGGTGCCGGCGGCGGGGGAGCCGGGACGTCCCGGGCCGGGCGCACCGGCACCGGTGCGTCCCGGGCCGGCCCGGGCGTCCCCGCGGTCGCCTCCCCGCCCTGGTGGGGGGCCGGGGTGGGGAGGGGGTCGGCCGACGGTCCGAGTCCGTCGGCAGACCCGTCGGCGGACGGCAGGGAGCATCCGCCGACGACCGCTGCGGTGACGAGCACCGCCCCCAGGAGGGTCCGGAGGCCGGCCCGCGCGCCCCGGGCGGGGCGCGCGGGACCGGCGATGGTGCGCTGCGTCATGCCGTCCGGTCGCTCCGGACGGCGTGGGCCGCGTGCTGCTGGCGCCACGCGCGCGCCAGCATGAAGGTGGCCGCGACGAGCAGCAGGCCGAACAGCGACGCACCGAACGCGATGGCGACGCCCGTCGCGGTGCTGCTCGGCGCGTCGGCCGCGAGGCCCGAGAGCCCGGCCGGGACGCCCGACGGCGACGAGTGCAGGCCTTCGACCGTCTGCGTCGCGAGGGCGAGGTTGCCGTCCTCGAGGCTGCCCCACGCGTAGGCGATGGTGTTGACGCCCTCGGCGACCGTGAGGTCGGCCGGGCCGAGCACGGGCTCCGTGGTGCCCGCGGCGGCGACGGTCGCCGAGATCGTGCCGGCCGGCAGGTCGAGCACGGCCTCCTTCGGGTTCTCCAGGCCGGTCACGACCGCCTCCCCACCGGCGAGGACGTCGACCGCCGGCGCCGCGGCGACGTGCCGCACGGTGAGCCGGCCCTGGCCCGCGGCCGTGGGCTTCGTGTCGTTCGTGAAGAGCGTCGCGGTCGGCTGGCCGCCCGCGTCGAGGTGCGCGACGGCGGTGTAGCTCGTGCCGCCCGCGAGCTGGAGGTCGACCGGGCCGATGACCGGGGAGCTCGTGTCGGTCGCGTCGGGCGCCGTGATCGCGACGCTGTACGTCCCGGCGGGGAGGTCGAGCGGACCCGCGAGGTCGCCGGGCTGGAAGTCGTCGAGGGTGAGCTCGTCGTTCACCCAGACGTCCACGGGCGTGTCCGGCACGCCGTGCAGGACGGAGAGCGAGGCGCCGTCGTCGGTGGCGGCCTGGGCGGGGAGCGCGACGGCCCCCAGCGCGACGAGGGTCGCTGCGCCCGCGAGCGCGGCGGTGCGTCGTGCGGTGCGGTGCATGGTGTCCTCCGGTGGTCGAGCCCGGTCCGTCCCGGGCGCTCGATCTGCTGACACCCCCTCTTCCCCCGCAGGTGCGGATCTGGATGCACACGCATCAAAAAAATGTGCCCGGCCCCGCAGGTGCGGGGCCGGGCACGGGGGACCGGTCAGAGGTTCTGGGGCCGCAGCACCGCGCTGATGCCGTGCGCGATCTGGACGTTGCCCTTGTTGAGGTCGAGCTTGCTCTTCACGAGGAACGGGTCGACGTCGTTGCGGTCCTGGTCGACGAGGCGGACCAGGGCGAGGCGCTTGCTCAGCACGTCGACCCGGAACGTCGCGCCCTGCGCCGTGGTGAGGACGGCGTCGTCGGACCGCAGCGCGGTGCCGGAGTCGATCGTCGCGCCGGGGACGACGTGGTAGAGCAGCACCTGCTCGATCGCGTCGATGCCCACCGCCCCGGCGAGCGACGTGAGCACGCGCTCCTCCGTGGGCTGCCAGCGGTGCGTGAGGTCGAACGCGAGGAGCTGGAACGCCCGGTCGTTCGGCAGGAACGCGGTGAGCGGCACCGTGCCGTCGGCCAGGACCGCCACGGGGCTGTCCGGCTTGGCGGCGAGGACCGCGGCCACGGCCTGGTCGACGATGTCGAAGTCGTACCAGTTGCGGTCGAACGTGTCGCCGTCGGCCGCGAGCACGGAGGCGAGGCTCGCGGTGCCCGACGGCGGCGCCGTCGTGGGGGCCGGTGCCGCGACGGCCGGTGCGGCCGCGGCGGTCAGGGCGAGGAGCGCGGCTCCCGCCGCGGTGAGCGTGCGTCGGAGGTTCATCGTCGAGTCCCTTCGTCGTGCACGGGACGGCGGTGCGCCGTCGGACGCCGGACGGCGTCCACCTCTCCTTCACCCGGACCGCCGCCCGCGGATGCACCCACCGCCGACGACTTCCTGACGCGCTCGACGCGCCGCCCGCTCAGCCCTCCGCGTCAGGCCCGTCCGTCGCGCCGCCCCCGAGGGGGCGCGCGAGCGCGCGGACCGTGTCGATCGTGTCGGCCTCGGCCGCCGTCTTGTCGTCGCGGTACCGGACGACGCGCGCGAAGCGCAGCGCGAGCCCACCGGGGTAGCGGGTCGAGCGCTGGAGGCCGTCGAACGCGATCTCGACGACCTGCTCGGGGCGCACGTGCACGACATACCCCTCGTCGGAGGTCTGGAGCTCGCGGAAACGCTGCGTCTGCCACGCGAGCATCTCGTCGGTCATGCCCTTGAACGTCTTGCCGAGCATGACGAACCCGCCCTCGGGGTCGCGCGCGCCGAGCCAGATGTTCGACAACCACCCGCTGCGCCGGCCGGAGCCCCGCTCGACGGCGAGCACGACGAGGTCGAGCGTGTGCCGCGGCTTGACCTTCACCCAGCCCGCACCACGCCGCCCGGCCGCGTAGGGCGCGTCGAGCGACTTCACGACGACGCCCTCCTGGCCCTCCGCGACGGCGGCGTCGAAGAACGCGGTCGCGGCCGCGGCGTCGTCGGTCACGAGGCGCCGCACGGCGAGCTGCCCGGCGGCGTCGGCGAGCAGGTCGTCGAGCACGGCGAGCCGGTCGCGCAGCGGCTCGTCCAGCAGGTCGCGGCCGTCGGCGTGGAGCACGTCGAAGAAGAACGGGGAGAGCTCGAGCGAGGCCGCGAGCTCGGCCTCCTCGGCGGCGCTGCGCTCGCCCTGGGTCGCGGAGCGGGCGGCGGTCTCCTGGAACGGGCGGGGGACGCCGTCGGGCCCGACGACGAGCGCCTCCCCGTCGAGGACGAGCGCCCGGCCGGGGAGCGCCCGCACGGCCGCGACGATCTCGGGGACGCGCTCGGTGATGTCGTCGAGCGAGCGCGTGAAGACGCGGACGTCGTCGCCGTCGCGGTGCACCTGGATGCGGATGCCGTCGAGCTTCACGTCCACGGCGACGGCGGTGCCCGACGCGTCCTCGCCGCCCGGCGCGGCGCCGAGCTTGTCGAGCGCGGCGCCGACGTCGGGTGCGGACTGCGCGAGCATCGGCCGCACGGGCCGGCCGACGGTGAGCCGGAACGTCGCGAGCGCCTCCGCCGCGGCCTCCGGACCGCCCGCGGTGAGCGCCGCGCGGGCGACCGGCCCGGTCGCGCCCGCGAGCATGACCGCGCGCCGCACCGTGTCGGCGGGGACGCCCGCCGCCTCGGCGACGGCGTCGACCACCACGGAGTCGAGCGCGCCCTGGCGCAGCTCGCCCGAGACCAGTCCGGCGAGGAGCGATTGCTCGCGCGCCGTCGCGGCGCCGAACAGGGCGGCCGCCTCGGCCTGGCGCGCGGTCGACGACCCGGGGCCGGAGAGCTCTGCCATGCGGGCGAAGGCGGCGTCGACGTCGGTCAGCGTGAGGCCGGGCTCCTCGGCAGGGGCGGGGAGGTCGCGCAGCGACCGCCACCCGAGCCCGGTGCGGCGCTGGCGCAGCTCGCCCGCGAGGTACGCGACGGCGATCTCCACCTCCGCGCTCCCGGCCTCGGCGTCGTCCGCGACGCGCCGCAGCAGGTCGGCGATGGCCGCGCGCTTGGCGAGGCGCGAGCGCGTGGCGGCGACGGCGTCGGACGTGGCGGCGACCTCGGCGAGCAGCATGCCCCATCCTCACGCCGACCACCCACGCCTCGCCCGCCGGGGCGCGCTCAGGGGGAGGGGGCCACCACGACGTCGACCCGCCCGACCGACGGCAGGACGTGCCGCAGCGCGTCGTCGGCGCGGGCCGACGTCCCGTCGGCGACGGCGACCGAGGTCTCGGGCGGGACGAGGACGCGCGCCTGCACGGTGAGCCGGTGCCCTGCCCAGCGCAGACGGACGTCGTCCACGCCGTCCAGCCCGTCCACCGCGTCGAGCGCGCGGCGGGCGCGGTCCGTGAGCGCGGGGTCGACGCCGTCCAGCAGCCGACGGCCGACGTCGCGCGCGGTGCCCCACAGGAGGACGAGGATCGCGACGGTGATGAGCAGGCCGACGGCGGGGTCGGCGAGGGGGACGCCGACGAGGACACCGAGCGCGCCGAGCACGACCGCGAGCGAGGTGAACCCGTCCGTGCGCGCGTGCACGCCGTCGGCGACGAGCGCGGCGGAGCCGATGCGGCGCCCGACGCGGATCCGGTAGACGGCGACGGCCTCGTTCCCGGCGAACCCGACGACGCCCGCGGCGACCACCCACCCGAGGTTCTCCACGGGCTGCGGGTCGGCGAGGCGCCGCACGGACTCGACGCCTGCGACGACGGCCGAGAGGGCGATCATCGCGACGATGAACAGGCCCGCGAGGTCCTCGGCCCGGCCGTAGCCGTGGGTGTACCGGCGCGTCGCGGCACGACGACCGAGCACGAACGCGATCCACAGCGGCACCGCCGTGAGCGCGTCGGAGAGGTTGTGCACCGTGTCGGCGAGGAGGGCGACCGAGCCGCTCACCGCCACGATGGCGAGCTGCGCGAGCGCAGTGAGCCCGAGGACCACGAGCGAGACCTTCACCGCGCGGATGCCCTGGCCGCTGGCGACGAGCTCGTCGTCGATCGAGTCGGCCGCGTCGTGGGAGTGCGGCACGAACACCTCGTGCAGCCAGCCGCGCAGGCCCGTCGGGTGCGCGTCGTGATGATGGTCGTGGTCGTGGTCGTGGTCGTGGTCGTGGTCGTGGTCGTGGTCGTGCGGGTGGTCGTGGCCGAGGACGGCCGGCCGCGGCGCGGTCATCGCGCGGCCTCGTCCGCACTGCCCGCGGCCGGCTTCTCCGCCGCCTGGTGCGCGCCGTCGGCGTGATGCTGCGGGTGGTCGTCCACCGCGTGCTGCGCCTGGAAGACGGCCTGTGTCACGAGCGTGCGCGCGTGCTCGTCGATCAGCGAGTAGAAGACGCGGTTGCCCTCCTGGCGCGCACGGACGATCCGGCCCCACCGGAGCTTCGCGAGGTGCTGGGAGACCGCGGTCGGTGACTTGCCCACCACCTCGGCGAGGGCGTTGACCGGGAGCTCGGCGTCTCGCAGGGCGAGGACGATCCGGACCCGCGTCGCGTCGGCGAGCAGCGAGAACACCTCGGCCGCGAGCTCGACGTAGGGGCTCTCGGTACCGAAGGTGCAAGCCTTCGTATCTTCACGCATACGCAGATAGTAGCGGTCCGGCTGACCCCCGTCCTTGCTCGGACGACCCCGTCGGTCTCGCCGTCCTCGACGCCTCACGGGCGGAGCAGCGCGCCCCCGTGGCTGCGAGGGCACGAGCCTCAGGACCGCCGAGCGAGGCGCACCGGTCGTACAGTGACCGCCGTGACGACCGAGCCTCCCGCTGATGTCGGCGCGGACTCCGGCGCCGCCGCGGGCACGGCTCACCGGCGACGCCGCCGTCGTCCGCCGCCGTGGCTGCTCGCCGCGGCGGTCGTCGTCGCGCTCCCCGCGACGGGTCTGCTCCCCGCGGCGGACGCGCGCGACCTGCTCGTGCGCACCGGGCCGGTCCTCGTGTTCCTCCTCGCCATCACGGTGGTCGCGGAGCTGTGCGCGGGCGCGGGCCTGTTCGACGCCGTCGCCGCCCGGGCGGCGCGGCTCGCCGGGGGTCGGCGGATCGTGCTGTGGGTCCTCGTCGTGCTGCTCGCGACGGCCAGCACCGTCGTGCTGTCGCTCGACACGACGGCGGTGCTCGTCACGCCCGTCGTGCTCGCCCTCGCCCGACGCACGGGCACCAGACCGCTGCCGCTCGCGCTCACCGTGCTCGCGCTCGCGAACACGGCGTCGCTCCTCCTGCCGGTCTCGAACCTCACCAACCTGCTCGCGGCGGAGCGGTTCGGCACCGGGTACGGCGGGGTGATGTGGGCGCCGGCGCTCGCGGTCCTCGCGGTGACGGTCGTCGTGCTCCTCGCGCTGCACGGCCGCCACCTGCGCGGGCGGTTCGACCTCGTGGGCCCTGGCCCGACGCCGCCCGACCGGGTGCTCCTGCGCGTCACCGGGGCCGTCGTCGTGCTCCTCGCGGTCGCGTTCGCGCTCGAGCTGCCCGTCGCGCCGACGGCGCTCGCGGGCGCGGCGGTGCTCGCGCTCGCGACGTGGTGGCGGCGCGTGCGCCCGCTCGTGCCGGTGCGCGAGATGCTGCCGTGGCGGTCGGCGCTCGTCGTGGCGGCGCTGTTCGTGGTCGTGGAGACCTGGCACGCGCACGGGCTCGGCGACCTCCTCGCCGCCGTCGCGGGCACGGGGACCGGGCCGGGCGACCTCGCCCGCCTCGCCGCGACGGGCGTCGTCGCGGCGAACCTCGTGAACAACCTGCCCGCGTTCCTCGCGCTGCTCCCCGCGGCGGGCGAGGACGTCGAGCGGCTCGCGACCCTGCTCGTCGCGGTCGACGCCGGGCCGCTGATCACGCCGTGGGCGTCGCTCGCGACCGTGCTGTGGTGGCAGCAGTACCGCCGTCACACCTTCGGGCAGGAGCCGCCGCCCGCGTGGCACGTGATCCGTCAGGGCCTGGTGCTCGCGCCCCTCGCCGTCGCGGCGGGGGTCGCCGTCGTGGCGCTGACTTGGCCGAGGTGACCCGGCATCACGGCCGAGCGCCATGACGAAGGCCGCGCGAGGAGACGAGACGAGATCTCCGGACGCGGGCTCCGTGCTGTCTCAGGCTGAGAGCTTGTGGTTGGCGAGACGGTTCATGGAGATGCCCTGCGCGGCAGCCTCCTCGACGAGCCGACGGTGCATGGCCGGGGGGATCCGCACGCGGAACTCGCCGGAGTAGTGGCGCTCGGACAGGGGCTCGGGGACCTCTTCGCCAGAGGCTGCCAGGTCCTCGACCACCTCGGAGGCGAGCTTCCGGATCCCGGCGAACGCGGCGGCCGACTCGGGCTCGAGCCAGGAGAGGGAGGGCAGCTCGAGAACCGTACCGACGAACTCTCCGTCGTCTGCGGACCAGGACACGCGGTAGCTGTAGTGCTCGGCGGCGTTCACTTCTCCTCCTCCGTGGAGTCGTTCTCCTCGTGCATGGCCTCGAGCCTGTCGATCGCCTCGAGGACCTGTCTGACCTGGTAGGCCTTGGCCCGGCCGTTGCTGTTCTGGATGTCGACCCGGGGGTCGCCGGGCCACGGCATGGCATAGACGTGGTGCGAGCCCCCGCTGCGTCTGGGCTCGCCGAAGTAGTGGTCGCACACGGCGGCGAGCTCGTCGAAGCGAACGCTGCCCGGGCTGTTCCGCATGCGGTCCAGCACCTTGTCTCGCTTCGTCACGAGACCTACGGTACCAATAGTGGTACCACCCCGCTGTGGCCGGCGTGCTCGGCCGCACAGGTCCGGGTGCGCTCGCCACGGGCCCGTGGTCGGATGGGGAGCGATGACTTCGCGATCGATGACGACACGAACCGTCCGCGCCGCCGCCTCGTCGCTGGCGGCGGTCCTCCTGCTCGGCGGGGTCCCCGCCGCGGCCGTCGCGGGCCCGGGGGGTGAGCCCGCCCGCACCGGTGCCGCCACGGCGTCGGCCCGCACCGGACCCGCCCCGACCACGGCCGCCCAGGTCGAGGCCCCCGTGCCCGAGATCGCCTGGGGGCCGTGCGACGGCGACGGCCTCGAGGCGTTCGAGTGCGCGACGGCGCAGGTGCCGACCGACTACGACCGCCCCCACGGCCGCACGACGACCATCGGCCTCACGCGGCTCCCGGCGTCCGACCCCGAGCAGCGGATCGGGAGCCTGTTCACCAACTTCGGCGGCCCCGGCGGCCCGGGAGTCGAGACGCTGCACCTGCTCGGGGGCTCGCTCTTCGACGACGACGTGCTCGCGCGGTTCGACGTCATCGGGTTCGACCCGCGCGCCGTCGGGACGTCCGACCCCGCGACGTGCTTCCGCGACCAGGACCGCGAGAACGCGTTCCTCGCGGGCCTGCCCGCGTTCCCCGTGACCGACCGCGAGGAGGCGCGCTACCTCGGCCAGATGGCGGCGTTCGGGGCGTCGTGCACGCTGTTCTCGGGCGACCGGATCGCCCACGCCTCGACGGCGAACGTCGCGCGCGACATGGACCTGCTGCGCCAGGCCGTGG
The DNA here is from genome assembly GCF_013127315.1 of Cellulosimicrobium sp. 72-3. Taxonomy (NCBI): domain Bacteria; kingdom Bacillati; phylum Actinomycetota; class Actinomycetes; order Micrococcales; family Promicromonosporaceae; genus Cellulosimicrobium; species Cellulosimicrobium sp. 72-3. The sequence continues at coordinate 4,127,794 of NZ_CP053419.1, read as the reverse complement.
GCGACGAGCAGCTCAGCTACGTGGGGTACTCCTACGGCACGGTGCTCGGCGCGACGTACGGCGCGCTGTTCCCGGACCGCGTCCGCGCCCTGGTGCTCGACGGCACGATGGACGTCGACGCGTGGTCGGGCGTCGGCTCGCGCGAGCTGATCGGCGCCCGGATCGGGCAGGCAGCCGGCGCGACCGAGACGTTCGGCGAGTTCGCGCGGCTGTGCGCGGAGGCGGGGCCGTCGGCGTGCGCGCTCGCGTCGCTCGGCGACCCGGCCGACGTCGTCGAGGCGACCTACGCCGCGCTCCGCGAGGCGCCCGTCGACGTGCCGCTCCCCGACGGCACGAGCGTGCGCGTCGGCTACCCGGACACGGTCGCGCTCGTCTTCCAGTACCTGTACGAGCCCGTCGCGTGGGGCGACCTCGACCTCACGCTCGCGTCGCTCGCCGTGCTGAGCGGCGCCGTCGAGCCGCCCGCGGCCGCGGACCGGCAGCGCACCCTCGGCGCCCTGCCCTCGCTGGGGGAGCTGCTCCGCCGCGCCGGATTCGCCGAGGACTACGCGTCGGTCGGCGGCGCGCTCGCGAGCCTGTGCGTCGACACGACGACCCCCGGCCGCCCGTGGCAGTACCCCGCGAAGGTCGACGCGCTCGACGCGCAGTACCCGCACTTCGGGCGCTTCCGCGGCTGGGTGGGCGTCCAGTGCGAGTTCGTGCCCGTCGAGGACCGCGACGCGTTCACGGGCCCGTGGGACCAGACGACGGACGCCCCCGTGCTCGTGGTCGGCACCCGGTTCGACCCCGCGACGCCGTACGGGTTCACGCAGCCCTACGCGGACCGCTGGCCCGACGCCCGCGTGCTCACCGTCGAGGGCTGGGGCCACACGATCATCGGCAAGAGCGCGTGCGCGGACGCCGCCGTCGCGCGGTACCTCGTGGACCTCGACGCGACCGACGGCGCGACGTGCGAGCAGGACGCCGTGCCGTTCCAGGGCCCGTCGGTCCCGCTCGGCGAGGCGCTGCGCCTGCCGGTCGTCTGACCCGCGGGGCGCTGCCCGCTGGTCCCCGCGGTCACGGCCGTTCGGCCCTGGCGACCCGTCCCGGCGCATGCCCACCCTGGAGGCATGACCGGACCGGGCCGCCGCGTGACGGAGGCCGCCCGGCGCTACCCGTGGGTGGTCGCCACGGTGGCGGTGGGTGGTCTCGCCGGCGTGCTCGAGGCCTGGGGGCCGGCCCTCTCGGCCCAGGTCGTGGTCTCGGCGTTCGCGCTCGTGCTCGTCGTGGTCCGGGCGCGCGGCATGGTGGCGGACCTGCGGGCGGGCACGTACGGCGTCGACCTGCTCGCCGTCCTGTCCGTCACGGCCACGGTGCTCGTGGGGGAGTACTGGGCCGCCCTCGTGGTGTGCCTCATGCTCTCGGGCGGCGAGGCGCTCGAGGACTACGCGAACGGGCGCGCGCGGCGCGAGCTGTCGAGCCTGCTCGCCGGCGCGCCGCGCGTCGCCCACCGGGCCGGGCCCGGCGGGGAGCTCGAGGACGTCCCCGTCGACGACGTGCGCCCCGGCGACGAGGTGTGGGTCCGGCCCGGCGAGGTCGTCCCGGTGGACGGCGTCCTGCTCAGCGCGGCGGCCACGCTCGACGAGTCGACGCTGTCCGGCGAGTCGCTCCCGGTGGAGCACCAGCGCGGCGACGTCGTGCTCTCCGGGTCGGTCAACGGTGGCGGGGCGGCGCAGGTCCGGGCGACCGCGACGGCCGCGGGCTCGCAGTACCAGGCGATCGTCGAGCTCGTGAAGCAGGCGCAGGAGTCCAAGGCGCCGTTCGTGCGCCTCGCCGACCGCGTCGCGGTGCCGTTCACGGTCGCCGCCCTCGCGCTGGCCGTCGTGGCCTGGGTGGTCAGCGGTGAGCCCGCGCGCTTCGCCGAGGTGCTCGTCGTCGCGACGCCGTGCCCGCTGATCATCGCGGCCCCGGTCGCCTTCATGTCCGGCATGTCCCGCGCGGCCCGGAACGGGATCATCGTCAAGTCCGCGGGCACGCTCGAGCAGCTCGCGCGCGTGCGCACCGTCGCGTTCGACAAGACGGGCACCCTGACGCACGGGGCCCCCGTGGTCGTCGACGTCCTCCCCGAGGGCGACCGCGCGCCGGACCGCGTGCTCGCGCTCGCGGCCGCCGTCGAGCAGTTCTCGGTGCACCCGCTCGCGGCGGCGATCGTCCGCGCGGCCCAGGACCGCGGCCTCGCGCTGCCCGTGGCACGGGACGCCACGGAGGAGACCGCCCGGGGCGCCCGCGCGACGGTGGACGGCCACGTCGTGGCGGTGGGGCGGCTGGCCTTCGTCGTCGCGGGCGCGCCTGCGGGCGTCCCCGTCCCCGGCGCGGGCCGCAGCGCCGTCCACGTGAGCGTCGACGGCGCGTACGCCGGGACCGTGCTCCTCGCCGACGAGCTGCGCGCCGACGCCCGGCCCACCGTCGCGGCCCTCCACGAGGCGGGGGTCCGCACCACCGTCATGCTCACCGGCGACGCCGCGGCCACCGCACGGCACGTCGCGGACCAGGTCGGCATCGACGACGTGCGCGCCGGCCTCCTGCCGCAGGACAAGGTCGACGCCGTGCGCGGCCTGCCGGACCGTCCCGTGATGATGGTCGGCGACGGCGTGAACGACGCCCCGGTCCTCGCCGTGGCCGACGTCGGCATGGCCATGGGTGCGCGGGGCTCGACGGCCGCGACCGAGTCCGCGGACGCCGTCGTCGTCCGCGACGACCTCGCGCGCACGGTCGGCGCCGTGCGGATCGGACGGCGCACCGTGCGGGTCGCGTGGCAGGCCATCGGCATCGGGATCGCCCTGTCCGGGCTGCTCATGGTGGTGGCCGCGACGGGACGGCTCCCCGCGCTCGCGGGCGCGTGGCTCCAGGAGGGCGTCGACCTCGCGTGCATCCTGTGGGCGCTGCTCGCCAGCCGCCCGGGCAGGGACGAGACGCCGCCCGGGCCGCCCCGCGCGGCACCGGGTGCCGAGGTCGTCGAGCCGCTCGTGCCGGCGTCGTCGTCCCGCTGACACCCCGCGCTCAGCCGTCCTGCGCTCGGGCGGCGCGGGTGCCGGCGCGTCGAGGTGCGTCCCCGCCGGCCGCCGTCGCGTGCGACAGTGTTCCGGGCGTTCGAGCACAGGACGCCCGCCGTCCGACCGTGAGGCGCCCCGTGGCCACCTCGACCTCCCCGTCCGACCCCCCGGCCGCCGCGCTGGCCGAAGCGGAGCGGCTCGCCGTCGCGCTCGAACGCCGGGCGATGTCGGCGAGCGACGTCTCGTTCACCATCGCCGACGCGCGCGCCCCCGGTATGCCGCTGGTCTGGGTCAACCCCGCGTTCACGGCGACGACCGGCTACACCGCGGCCGAGGTGCTGGGCACGAACTGCCGGTTCCTCCAGGGCCTGGGCACCGACCGCGAGGCGGTCGCGAGGATCCGCGCCGCGGTCGACGACGGCAGCACGGTGGGCGAGACGCTGCTGAACTATCGCAAGGACGGCACGGCGTTCTGGAACCAGCTCACCATCTCGCCGGTCCACGACGACCACGGGACGCTCACCCACTTCGTCGGCGTCCAGGCAGACGTCACCGCACGGGTCGAGACGGCGAGGTCGCGCGAGGCGGCCCTCGACGCGGCGATCTCCGCGAACCGTCGGCTGACCACGACGACGCGGCTCGTCGAGCGGTTGGGCGAGCTCCTCGACGTCGAGGACGTGCTGGCCGAGGCGGCGCACGCCGTCGCCGAGGTCTTCTCGGGCTGGGCGGTCGTGGTGACGTACCCGGACCGTCGCTCGCGCACCGACGTCGCGTCGCACGACCCGGCGCTCGCCGATGCGGCCCGGCGCCTGTCCCGGACGCCGGGCTGGGCCGACCGGTCGCTCGCGGCGGTCGACGTGCTCGAGGGCGGCGCGCGGTTCGCGCGGCCGTTCGACGTCACGCCCGACCTGGTCTCGCCGCACGCGGACGAGCAGGAGCTCGCGGCGATGCGAGAGCTCGGGCTCGGCTCCGCGATGTCGGTGGGGCTGCGGGCCCGGGGCCGGGTCGTCGGCGTGCTCGCCGTCGTCAGCCCGCAGGCCGGGGCCTTCGGCGACGAGGACGCCGTGATGTTCGAGGACCTCGGGCACCGGATCGGTCTCCTGCTCGACAACGCGCGGCTCTACGAGCGCGAGCGCGACGCCGCGCACACCCTGCAGGAGCGGATGCTGCCCCGCCTCGCCCCGCTCGACGACCTCGACGTCGCCGTGGTCTACCGTCCCGCGGCCGGCGCGTCGGGGGCCGCGGTCGGCGGCGACTGGTTCGAGGCTCTCGAGCTCCCCGACGGCCGCGTGCTCCTCGTGGTGGGCGACGTCGTCGGGCACGACATGCACGCCGCGGCGGCGATGGGCCAGATCCGGTCCGCGCTGCTGAGCGTCGCCGCGGACGGCACGACGCCGGACGGCGTCGTCGCGCGCCTCGACGGGCTCGTGAAGCAGTTCGGCCTCGCCGACGTCGCGACGTGCGTGGTCGCGACCCTCGGGCCGCCGGACGTCGACGGAGGGCGCGAGCTCGTCTACTGCCGGGCCGGCCACCCGCCGCCCCTGCTCCGCACGCCCGACGGCGTCGTCCGCCCGCTCGACGAGTCGCTCACCACGCCGATCGGGGTCGTCACGCCCCGGCCCGTCACGGCCGCCCGGGTGCGACCGCGTGCCGGGAGCGTGCTCGTGCTGTACACCGACGGCCTCGTGGAGTCCCGCGCCCGGGGCCAGCGCGAGGGCGTCGCGGAGCTCGCGCGGGCCCTCGGCCGCGCCCCGGCGGACGCGGACGCTGCCGCCGTCCGGGACCACCTGCTCGACCAGGCCGGGGGCCGCAGCGACGAGGACGACACGTGCCTGCTCGTCGTCCGCCTGCCGCGCGCGGACGAGGCCGCGGCGTCCGACGGCGGTGCGCCGCCCCACGCCTGAGCGGCGGGCGCTACGGACCCTCGGCGAGCGGCCCCCGCAGCCGCGCCCGGTCGTCCTCGGTCCCGCCCCGGAGCCGGCGCGCGAGCGTGTCGCGCCAGCGCGCGGGGAGCGTCGGGAGCGCGGCGAGCGCCGCGGCGGCCGGGAGGTCGTCGCGGTCGAGGTTCATCACGCGGTTGACCTCGCGCACCGTCGCGCGCCGGGTCGGCCGGTCGACGACGACGGCGGTCGCGCCCGCCCGCACCGTGCCGGGCGTGAGCACACGCAGGTACCAGCCCGTGCGGCCCGACGACTGGACCCGGTCCGGGAGGTCGACGAGACCGTGGACCGCCGCGAGCTTATAGCAGGGGCGGCGCGGCATGCTCACCTGGAGGGTCGCCGTCCCGAGGGTGAGCACGTCGCCCAGCAGCAGGTCGTCCTCGGTGAGCCCGCGCGTCAGGAGGTTCTCCCCGAACGCGCCGGGCGGGAGGTCCGCGCCGAGCTCGTCGCGCCACGCCGCGTAGTGCTCGACCGGGTACACGCACACGGCCTTCTCGGGGCCGCCGTGCACGCGCCGGTCGGCCTGCGCGTCGCCTTCCAGCCCTTCCGTCCCCACCGCGACGGGGCCGAGGCGCGGCCGCTTGCGGAACGCCGTCGGCACGTCGCGCCCACGGTGGGCCACCGTGCCCACCCCGCCGGTGCGCACCTCCAGCACGACGGCGCTCGCGGGTCCCGGGGCGGGCGCCGGGGAGCGTGGGTCGCCAGGGCGGGACGGTGCGGCAGGGCGCGACGGTGCGGCGGGGTGGGACGGCACGGTGGCTCCTCTCAGGCGGCGCGGCGCAGACCGACGGCGGGGAAGTCGACGGGGACGTCGAGCGCGACGTTGACGTAGTTGGTGAACAGGTTGAGCGCGACGTGCGCGACGACCTCGACCACCTGCTCGTCGGTCCACCCCGCGTCGCGCACCGCCTGCACGTCCTGCGCGCTCACGTGGCCGCGCTCGTCCACGAGGGCGAGCGCGAAGCGCAGCAGCGCCTCGACGCGCGGGTCGGACGCGGTGCCGTCCTGCGCGGCGGTGAGGTCGTCGCGCGCGACGCCGGCCTTGCGCCCGAGCGCGGTGTGGGCGGCGAGGCAGTACTCGCACGCGTTCCGGTTCGCGACGGCGACGGCGATCTGCTCGCCGACGGCCGCGCCGAGCGTGCCGGTGCCGAGGGCGCCGAACGCACCCCACATGCTCTGCAGGGCGGCGGGCGAGTTCGCGACCGCCCGGAACATCGCCGGGACGCCGCCGAACGCGGCACGGATCTGGTCGAGCCCGTCGGCGACGGGGCCGGTGGCGGACTCGGGGCTGACGAGGGGGACACGGGACACGGGGATCTCCTCCGGGTGCGGGGACGCCGGCCCCGGCGGGGCCGACGTCGTCCAGCCTGGTCGGTCGCGTCGGACGACGGGGAACGAATCGTCCTCGGAACGTGTCCGATCGTCTGGCATCCTGGGGTGATGGCTCCCGTCGACCGGCTCTCGCACCTGCTCGAGCGGTTCCGCGTGCGGACGCACCTCTTCCACACCGGGCCGCTGTGCGGCGTCACGACGTTCGACGCGCGGCCCGGGCGCGGGTTCCTGCACGTGCTCCGGCGGGGCGAGATGGACATGACCCACGTCGGCGCGGACGGTCGGGTGGAGCGCCGCAGCATCGACCGCCCGAGCCTGCTCTTCTACCCGCGCCCGCTCGACCACGCGTTCCACAACGCGCCCACCGAGGACTCCGACTTCGCGTGCGCGACGCTCGACGTCGAGGGCGGTGCCACGCACCCCCTCGTGCGGACGCTGCCGCCCGTGCTCGTCCTGCCGCTCGACGACGTGGCAGGGCTCGAGCCCGCGCTCGACCTGCTCTTCCGCGAGATCGACGACGTCCGCTGCGGTCGTCGGGTCCTCGCCGACCGGCTCTTCGAGGTCGTGCTCGTGCAGCTCTTCCGGTGGATCCTCGACCACGGCGACGACCTCGCCCTCCCGCCGGGTCTGCTCCCCGGCCTCGCCGACGAGCGCCTCGCGCCCGTGCTCGTCGCCGTCCACGAGGCGCCGGGGGAGCCGTGGACGCTCGCGTCGATGGCGCGCGCGGCGCACCTGTCGCGGAGCGCGTTCGCCGCCCGGTTCACCGCCGTCGTGGGGCAGCCGCCCGGCGACTACGTGACCGGCTGGCGCGTCACCGTCGCGCAGGACCGGCTCCGCGCGGGCGCCTCGGTGAGCCGGACAGCGACCGAGCTCGGGTACGCGACGCCCGCCGCGTTCTCGCGCGCGTTCAGCCACCGGGTCGGCCGCTCGCCGCGCGCGTGGCTGGCCGAGCGCGCGGACCCGGTCGCGCCGCCCGTGGCATCCTGACGCGGTGCGGTCGAAGCTGCGGGGCGAACGGTGCCGGCCGAACCGAGGCGGGTCGAGCCGGTGCGCGTCGAGCCGGTGAGCGGGGACGTCCTCGTGGACCGGGTCGTCGAGCGCGTGCTCGCCGTCGGGCGTGAGCAGCCCCGGACGGTCCGCCTCCTCGTCGACGGCCACCCCTCCACGCGGCCCGAGGACCTCGCGGATCGTCTGGTCGCGCCGCTCCGCGCGGCGGGCCGCCCGGTCGCGCGCGTGCGCGTGCAGGACTTCTGGCGCCCCGCGTCGCTGCGCCTCGAGCGCGGGCGCGAGGACCCCGACGCGCTCCTCGACGAGTGGGTCGACGTGGCCGGGCTCCGGCGCGAGGTGCTGGACGCCGTCGGGCCGGGTGGTACCGGCCGCTACCTGCCGAGCCTGCGCGACCCCGCGACGAGCCGGTCGACGCGCGCCGCGTACGTCGAGGCCGAGCCGGGCCTCGTCGTCGTGCTCGACGGCGCGCTCTGCCTGGGCCTCGGCCTCGCGCTCGACCTCACCGTGCACCTCGCCCTGCGCCCCGCGACGCTCGCGCGCCGCACCGCGCCCGACGCGGCGTGGACGCTCGCCGCCTACGGCCGGTACGCGGAGGAGGTCCGTCCCGAGGACGTGGCGGACGTCGTCGTGCGGGTCGACGACCCGCGGCACCCGGCGCTCGTGGTCCGCTGAGCGTCAGCGGGGGAGGTGCGTCTCGACGAGCTCGACGATCGCCGGGTCGTCGGGCAGGGTGCGCGGCCGGAACCGGTGCACCTCGCCGCCCGGCAGGACGAGGAACTTCTCGAAGTTCCACGTGACGCGCCCCGCCTTGCCGTCCGCGTCGGGCGTCTTCTTGAGCTCCGAGTAGAGCGGGTGCGCGTGGCGGCCGTTGACGCGCACGCGGTCCACCACGGGGAACGTCACGCCGTACGTGAGCGAGCAGAACTCCTGGATCGCCTCGTTGCTGCCGAACTCCTGGAGGAACTGGTTGCTGGGGAACCCGATCACGGTGAACCCGCGGTCGCGGTACTTCTCCTGCATCGCCTCGAGCGTCGCGTACTGCGGCGCGAGCCCGCACCGCGACGCGACGTTGACGACCAGCACGACGTCGTCCGCGTGCTCGCGCAGGGTGTGCGCCGTCCCGTCCATGGCGTCGAACGGGATGTCGTACAGGCTCATGGGACCTCCTCGGGCGAGGCGCCGGCGCGTCCGGGCCCGTCCCATCCTCGCACCGCGGGTGTGACGTCGTGCGGAACCCGTCCCGACCCCCGGTCGAGCGCGCGCGAGCCTGCCCGTGGCGTGCTGAAGTATGTGCGCGATGCCAGCAGCCGAGAGAAGGGACGCCTCCATGCGCCCGTGGACCCCGAAGACCGACATGGTGCGCCGGTTGTACGTCGCAGGCCGGGAGGCGACGAGCCCGGCCGAGGCGCTCCGGATGTCCCCGCAGGAGCTCGCGGAGGAGTTCGACCGCTGGCTCGAGGGCGTCCGCGCCGCGCGCGAGCAGTAGGAGCGGCGGAATCTCGGTGGCCTCCCGCGCCCGCGCGGGACAGACTCGGGGCATGACGACGCGGCTGCCGGACGACGGGCCGGGCCACGGACACGACGGGGGACCGGACGACGGCCCAGACACCACCTCGCCCGTGACCCGGGCGGTGGTCGGCGTGGTCGTGGGCATCGCGATCTTCGCGTTCGTGGGCGTCGTCGGGTACTTCGCGGTCGTGACGGTCGGGATGCGGTCGTGGGCCGACCAGCGGGACGCCTCCGCCGAGCGGTCGGTCGCGAGCGCGCCGGCGAGCGCGCCGGCCGGCACCGGGACCGGGCGCGAGACGACGCTCGACGCGTCGAACGAGGCGTACCGCCAGCGCCAGGGCACGCCCGAGCGTGACGCCGAGGCGGCCCGCTCGGTGCCCGCCGTCCGTGCCGCGCTCGACCCGGTCGCCGACGGCTCGGCGGTCGATGCCGACGAGGTCGCGACGGCGCTCGCCGCCGCGGGGTTCGAGACGGTGCAGGTCGTAGGCACGACGGCGTCCGGCGAGGTCGCGACGACCGTCGGCGTGGGCGTCGCCGTCCCGGGCGGCTGCGTGTTCGGGGGCGTCGCGCCCGACGCCGTGACGCTCGAGGCCGGCGGCCCGATCGCGGACGGCGGCTGCCTGGAGATGCCGGCGCACTGAGCCCCTCGTGCCAGGCGCCTGCGGCCGCGCGGCCCGGCCCGGGCGGTCCGGGAGGCCGCCGGGGCGGGTCGATCTCGCGACCTGCGGCTCTACCTGGGTACGGTCAGCGGGGCGGGCGACGGAGCCCGCACGGCTGACGGAGGATGAGAGATGCGGATCGAGGGCGCGGTCGCGCTGGTGACGGGCGGGGCGTCGGGCCTCGGGCGCGCGACGGCGGAGGGCCTGGTGGCTGCCGGGGCGCGCGTCGTGCTCGCCGACCTGGCGTCGTCCGACGGCGCGGCGGTCGCCGAGGGTCTCGGCGACGCGGCGCGGTTCGTCCCCACGGACGTCACGAGCGAGGACGACGTCGCGCGGGCCCTGGACGCCGCCGACGCCCTGGGCGGGGCGCGCGTCGTCGTGAGCTGCGCCGGGATCGTGCTCGCGCAGCGGGTCCTCGGCCGGTCCGGGGTGCACGCGCTCGACGCGTTCCGCCGCGTGGTCGACGTCAACCTCGTCGGCACGTTCAACGTCGTCCGGCTCGCCGCGGAGCGCATGCTCGCCCTCGACCCGCTCGGTCCCGACGGCCCCGACCCCGACGGCGAGGAGCGCGGCGTCGTCGTGCAGACGGCGTCGGTCGCGGCGTTCGACGGCCAGGTCGGGCAGGCGGCCTACGCCGCGTCCAAGGCCGGGGTCGCCGGCCTCACGCTGCCGCTCGCGCGCGACCTCGCGCAGCACCGGATCCGCGTCATGACGATCGCGCCCGGGATCTTCCGCACCCCGATGATGGCGTCGCTCCCCGAGGCGGCGCAGGAGTCGCTCGGGGCGCAGGTGCCGCACCCGAGCCGGCTCGGGCGCCCGGAGGAGTACGCGCACCTCGTGCGCGCGATCGTCGAGAACCCGATGCTCAACGGCGAGGTGGTCCGCCTCGACGGCGCCATCCGCATGGCGCCGCGCTGAGCCGCAGGACCGCCGGGGGCACGGGCCCCCGACGACGACAGGACCCCGGGCACGCGCCCGGAGGAGAGGAGAGGGACGATGCCGCCGTACACGACGGCGACCGACTTCCGGGCCGACCTGCTCGCCCGCGCGACGGCGGCCCAGCGCCGCGCGTCCGCCCGGAGCTTCCCGGGCGACGGCGGCTCCGTCGCCGGGGTGCGCATGGGCGACGTGTTCGTGCTCGCGAAGAACGCCCTCGACCTGCCGGTCGACCAGATCGAGCTGCTGCTCGAGGACCGGATCCACGAGGTGCGGGCCGGCGGGTGCTCGATCATGGGCAAGGCGGCGACCGCCCGGCGCGTGACGGTCGAGCGGCACGCGGAGCTCGTGGAGCTCTTCCTGCGCCGGCACGACCGCATCGACACGTGGGACCTCGTGGACCTCACCGCGTCCCAGGTGCTGGGGACGTGGCTGCTCGACCGCCCGCGCGACGTGCTCGACGACCTGGCGCGCGCGCCCGACTGGCCGCGCCGTCGCTCCGCCGTCGTCGCGACGGCGGCGTTCCTGCGGCGCGGCCAGGTCGACGACACGTTCCGGCTGTCCGCGGTGCTGCTCGACGACCCGGAGCCGTACGTCCAGAAGGGCGTCGGCTGGATGCTCCGGCACGCGGGCGACGTCGAGCCCGAGCGGCTGCGGGCGTTCCTCGAGGAGCGGGCCGCCACGATGTCGCGCGACGTGCTGCGTGCCGCCGTCGAGAAGCTGCCGCCCGCGGAGCGCAAGGAGTGGCTCGCGCGCTGAGCGCCGGGGTCGCCCTCAGCCCCGGGACGGCACCCGGCCGCAGCACGGCTCGAGGATCCGCAGCCCTTCGCGGCGGGAGAACCAGACCGTGAGCACGGCGGTGGCGCTGCCGAGGAGCGCGAGGTCGACGAGCAGCACGAGCGGCTCGATCGCGCCCTGCTCCATCGACGAGGCGCTGAAGGGTGCGAGGAGGAACAGGAAGAGGTTGTTGGCGACGTGCACGAGCACGGCCAGCTCGAGCCCGCCCGTCTTCCAGACGAGGAACCCGGTGCAGAGCGCGAACGCCGCGATGCCGATCTGCCCCACCCCGTCGTACCCGTGGCCGACGACGAAGAACGGGACCGGCAGGACGATCCCCCACACGGGCGAGCGCAGCCAGGTGCCGAGCATCTGCTGGGGCAGGCCGCGGAACGCGTACTCCTCGGCGGCGCACTGCAGCGGCCCGAGGAGGAGGATGCACCCCAGGCTCACCAGAAGGGCCGGGGTCACGGTGGGGGTCGCCAGGTCGGACGGCGGCCGGAGCAGGAACCCGCCCACGGTGACGACGCCGTAGAGCGGCACGACGAGCGGCACCGCGCTGCCGACGAGCCCCCACCGGAACCGTCCGGCGACCGAGTGGATCGTGCCGCGGCGTCGACCGCCCCAGCGCACGCCGAGCACGACGGCGGGCAGCAGGAGCGCGATGAGCCCGAGGCCGATCGCCCAGTCCAGCGGGTTGAGCGGGTCGGAGAAGTCGTCGGACGGCGTCGGCAGCCCGGGGCGGTAGGGCACCAGCACGGCGTAGGCGACCGCGACGGCGGCGACCGGGGCGAGGAACCCGAGGTAGAGGAGCGCCGTCGCGCCGAACGTGGTGAGCGGGGTCCACCACCGTGCGGGGCGAAGGTCGACGTGCGCCGCCCGGTGGTAGGCGAAGGTGGTCGCGGTCGTGCTGTCGAGCGTGGGCTGGGACACGGGACCGATGAGCGGCGCGCCGGGCACGGGTGCCGTCGGGACGGGACTCTCGTCGAGCGAGGGGTGCATGCGTCGAGCCTGGTCGGGCGGCTCGGGCCGCGGTATCGGTCATCGGTCTGATTTCCCGTCCTCAGCCGGGGCGCCGGGCTCGTCGGTGCCTACAGTGCTCCGGTGAGCATGTTCGCGCAGCGCCCGGCGTGGCGTCGGGTCCTCCGCGAGACCGGCCTCCTGGCCGCGGTCGCCCTGTCGGGTGCCCTGCTGTTCCTCGGCAACTTCGCGCTCAGCGTCGACACGCCGGGCGCGCAGGACGATCCCGTGCGGTTCGCCGCGCTCCTGTTCCTCGACCTCGCGTTCGGGGTCGCCGCGTGGGTCGTCGTGCTCTGGCGCCGCAGCGCGCCCTTCCTCGTCGCCCTGCTGCTCGCCGTGCTCGCCGTCGTCTCGACGGCGGCGGTGCCGGCGGCCCTCTTCGCGTTCGGGTCGCTCGCCACCCGGCGCCGGGTGCGCGAGCTGGCGCCGGTCGCGGCGGTCTGGCTCGTCGGCGTCCTGGCGGTGGCCGCCCTGGGGATCGACCTGGTCGGCGTGGCGCTGCCGTGGTGGGAGGTCGTGGCCGCGGTGGGCGCGACCGCCGTCGTCCTCGCCGTCGCGCTCGCCGCGGGCATCGCCGTCGGCGCACGGCGGGAGCTCGTCGCCACCCTGCACGAGCGGGTCCGGCTGACCGCGGAGGAGCAGCGCCTCGGCGAGGAGCGCGCGCGCCACCAGGAGCGCACGCAGATCGCCCGGGAGATGCACGACGCCCTCGCCCACCGCCTCTCGGTGACCGCGATGCACGCGAGCGTCCTGCGGCACCGGACGGACCTCGACGCCGCGGACCGGGACGAGGCCGTCGCCGCCCTGCACGACAGCAGCCGTCAGGCGCTCGCCGACCTGCGCGAGCTCCTCACCTACGCGCGGAGTCCGCGCGGGTCGGACGACGACCGGCCCCAGCCGACCCTCGACCGGCTCGACGAGCTCGTGGCCGAGACACCGCTCGCTCGGACGGACTGCGCCGTCGACCTCGAGCGCCTGCCCCCGACCGTCAGCCGGCACTCGTTCCGGATCGTGCAGGAGTGCCTCACCAACGCCCGGCGGCACGCCCCCGGGCAGCGCGTCGACGTCGCCATCAGCGGCGCTCCCGGCCGCGAGCTGGCGATCGTCGTGCGCAACGCTCTCGCGGGGCCGCGGCAGGGTGCGCCCCGACCGGGCCTCGGCGTCATCGGGATGCAGGAACGGGCACGGGCCGTGGGCGGGTGCGTCAGCGTCCGCCCGGGCGTCGACGAGCACGTAGTGTCGGTGACGATCCCCTGGCCCGCCGCGTGAGCCGCCCGTCGCCCGACGTCGTCCGGGTGGTCACCGTCGACGACCAGCCGGAGGTCCGCTCGGCGCTGCGCCTGATGCTCGGTGGCGAGCCCGACATCGCCGTGGTGGGCGAGGCGGTCGACGGGGACCACGCGCGCGACGTCATCGAGGCCTGCCGGCCGGACGTCGTGCTCATGGACCTGCGCATGCCACGCTGCGACGGGCTGGTCGCGACGGCGCGCGAGACCGCGCTCCGGCCGGAGACGGCGATCATCGTCCTGACGACCTTCGACACGGACCACCACGTCGTGCGCGCCCTGCGTGCCGGGGCGTGCGGGTTCCTCCTCAAGGACGCGCCGCCCGACGAGCTCGCCCACGCCGTCCGCGCGGCGGCCCAGGGGCGGCCCGTCCTCGCGCCCGCGGTGCTGCGGCGGGTGATGACGCTCGCCGCCGAGAACACCCGACCGCCGGACAGCGCCGCGGTCGACGCCCTCGCGACGCTCTCCCCGCGCGAGCGCGAGATCGCGCGCGCCCTCGCCCGGGGGATGTCGAACGCGGAGATCTGCGCGGCGCTGTTCATCTCGCTCGCCACCGTGAAGACGCACGTCAGCCGGGTGATCGCCAAGCTCGGCGTGGAGTCGCGCACCCAGGTCGCCGCCCTCGTGCTGCGGAACGACCCGGAGCACGGATGACCGCGGCGGGGGTTCCCGCGGCGGGCCGGGCGGCGTACGGTGAGCGCACGCGGCCCGGACATCCTGGCAAGAATCTCCCTTTTGACCATCTGCTGTGAAACTTTGTGCCACACTGGCCCCGTGAGCAGCAGCACGCCCGAGGGGCCGTGGGTCGTCGGGCTCGACGTCGGGGGGTCGGGGAGCCGCCTCCTCGCCCGCCGCCTGCCCGCCGCGGCACGGTCCGGTGCGGGTACGGACGACGTCGCGCTGACCGGCCGACCGGTCGCCATCGGGCCCACGGGGAGCGACGCCGCAGACGTCGTGCGTGACCTCCTCGATGCCCTCCGTGCCGCGGTCCCCGCTCTCGCCGCGGACGGCGTCGCCGCTGCCGCGGTCGGTGCGACCGGCCTCGCGTCCCTCGTGCGCGACCCCGCCGAGCTGCACGCCGCGCTGCGCACGGGCCTCCCTCCCGCCGAAGGTCTCGCGGTCGACGGCGACCCGGCCGCCCGGCCCGGCCCGCGCACCGCCGTCGCGGCGGACGCGCTCACCGCGCACCTCGGCGCGCTGTCGGGCCGTCCCGGCGCCGTGGTGGCGGTCGGGACCGGGGCGATCGCGCTCGGCACCGACCTGCGGACCGTGTGGCACCGCGTCGACGGGTGGGGCCACCTGCTCGGCGACCTGGGTTCCGGGTCGTGGATCGGCGCGCAGGGGCTGCGGGCCGCGGTCGCCGCGCACGACGGCCGCGACTCCGGCGGCTCGCCGGCGCTGCTCGCCGCCGCCGTCGCGCGGTTCGGCCCGGTGCCGTCGTGGCCCGGGCAGCTCTACACGCGCGCCGACCGCGCCCAGGTGCTCGCGTCGTTCACGCCCGACGTCGCGGCCGCCGCCCGGGCCGACGACCCCGTCGCGCGGCAGGTCCTCGCGGGCGCCGGGACCCACCTCGCGACGACGCTCGCCGCCGCGCTCGTCGACGGCGTCCCGCCGCTCGCCGCCGCGACCGGCGGGGTGCTGGGGATCGGCCCGCTCCTGACGGACGCGTTCCGGGCGCGGCTCGCCGTGCTGCGGCCCGACGTCGCGCTCGTCGACCCCGCGGGCACGCCCCTCGACGGCGCGCTGCACCTCGCCGCGCGCCTCGCGACCGAGCCGGGCTCCGTCGTCGGGCACGCGCCCTGGCTCACGCTCGGCGACCCCGCCGCGCCACCGACCGCCGGGCCACCGACCGCCCTGCCGCCGGGCGCGCCCGGCACCGCCCCGCACCCGACCACCGCCGAGGAGACCCCATGACCGCCGACGGCCTCGTCCGCATCCGCCAGGCCCTGCCGAGCCTGCGGCCCGCCGAGGCGCGCATCGCCGAGGCCGTGCTCGCCGACCCGGCGGCCGTCGTGGGCAAGACGATCACGGAGCTCGCCGCGCTCGTCGGGACGTCGCAGGCGACGGTCGTGCGGTTCTGCCGCGCGGTCGGGTACGCCGGGTACCCGGAGTTCCGCATCGACCTCGCGCAGGCGACGAGCCGCCGCGCCGTCGAGCAGGAGCGCGCGAACGTCGCGCACGGCGAGATCGACCCCGACGACACGCTGCACGACGTCGTCACGAAGATCGCGTTCCACGAGGCGCGCACCATCGAGGAGACGGCGCGCATGCTCGACCTCGACGCGCTGGAGCAGGTCACCGCCGCGGTCGCGCAGGCGACGCGGATCGACCTGTTCGGCGTCGGGTCGAGCGGGCTCACGGCGCAGGACCTCGCGCAGAAGCTCCAGCGCATCGGGCTGCTGTGCTTCGCGTCGCCGGACCCGCACGTCCAGCTCCAGTCCGCGGCGCTCCTGGCCGAGGGTGCCGTCGCGGTCGGCGTCTCGCACAGCGGGCTCACGGTCGAGACGAACGACGCCCTGCGCATCGCGCGCGACCGTGGCGCGACGACCGTCGCCGTGACGAACTTCCCCGAGTCGCCGCTCGTCGAGCACGCGGACCTCGTGCTCACCACGACGGCGCGCGAGACGCAGTTCCGGTCCGGCGCCCTGTCGAGCCGCATCGCGCAGCTCGCGCTCGTCGACTTCCTGTTCGTGCGCGTCGCGCAGCGCCTGTACGACCGCACGACCGCGAACCTGCGCGCGACGTACGAGGCCGTGCAGCCCCACCGCCTCGGCTACGACCGCCGGACGCGCCCGTGACCACCGTCGAGACGCCGGGCCTCGAGCTGCGCACGGACCTCCTCACGCGGGTCGCGCAGGCGCACGACGCGTCGCACTACCTCCTGCGGCCCGAGGTCGTCGTGCGCGCGCGCGACCGCGACGGGGTCGTCGCCGCGATGCGCGAGGCGACCCGCCGCAGGCTGCCGGTGACGTTCCGCTCCGGCGGCACGAGCCTGTCCGGCCAGGCGTCGGGCGCGGGCGTGCTCGTCGACACGCGCACGCGCTTCACCCGGGTCGAGGTGCTCGACGGCGGCGAGCGCGTGCGCTGCGAGCCCGGCGCGACGCTGCGGCTCGTCAACGCGCACCTGCTGCGGCACGGGCGCCGGCTCGGCCCGGACCCGGCGAGCGAGATCGCGTGCACGATCGGCGGGGTCGTGGCGAACAACTCGTCGGGCATGTCGTCGGGGACGGCGCGCACCGCGTACCGGACGGTCGAGGCGATGACGGTCGTGCTCGCGAGCGGGACGGTCGTCGACACGGGCGCGCCCGACGCCGACGCGCGCCTGCGCGCCGCCGAGCCCGCGATCCACCGCGGTCTCGCGGAGCTGCGCGACCGCGTGCGGGGCAGCGCGGCGGCGCGCGCGGAGATCGAGCGCCTGTTCTCGATGAAGAACACGATGGGCTACTCCGTCAACGCGTTCCTCGACCACGACGAGCCCGTGAAGATCCTCGAGCACCTGCTCGTCGGGAGCGAGGGGACGCTCGGGTGGGTCGCCGACGTGACGTTCCGGACGGTGCCGCTCCTCGCGCACGCCGCGACGACCCTCCTCGTGCTCGACTCGCTGGAGCACGCCACGGACGCGCTCGTGCCGCTCGTCGCGTCGGGCGCGGAGGCGATCGAGCTGCTCGACGCGGCGTCGCTCCGCGTCGCCGCGGCGGAACCGGCCGCCGATCCCTCGATGCGCTCGCTGGCCTCCGGGGCGGGCATCCACCGGCAGACCGCGCTCCTCGTCGAGTACCGCGCGGCGACCCCCGACGCTCTCGCGCCCTTCCAGGAGGCGGCGCGCGACGTCGTCGGCTCGCTCGCCGGCTCCCTGGCCGTCCCCGCCACGGTGACGACCGACGCCGCGACGCGCGAGCGCCTGTGGCGCGTGCGCAAAGGCCTCTACACCGCCGTCGCGGGCGCGCGGCCCGCGGGCAGCACCGCGCTGCTCGAGGACGTGGCCGTCCCCGTCGCCGACCTCACCGCGACGGTGCGCGACCTCGGCGCGCTCTTCGAGCGCCGGGGCTACGGCGACGCGGTGACGTTCGGGCACGCCAAGGACGGCAACCTGCACTTCATGATCACGCCGCGCCTCGGCGACCGCGCCGAGCTCGACCGGTACGCGGCGTTCAGCGACGACCTCGTCGACCTCGTGCTCGGCCACGGCGGCACGCTCAAGGCCGAGCACGGCACCGGCCGCATCATGGCGCCGTTCGTGCGGCGCCAGTACGGCGACGAGCTCTACGCCGTCATGCGCGAGGTCAAGGGGCTGCTCGACCCGCACGGCCTGCTCAACCCGGGCGTCGTGCTCACCGACGACGACCACGAGCACCTGCGGAACCTCAAGGTCGAGTCGTCGGCGGGCGGGGACGACGCGGCGCTCGTCGACCGCTGCGTCGAGTGCGGGTACTGCGAGCCGGGCTGCCCGTCGCGCACCGTGACGACCACGCCGCGCCAGCGCATCGCGCTGCTCAAGGAGATGGCCGCCGCGCCGCCCGCCGAGCGGCGCGAGCTCGAGCGGCAGTACGCCTACCAGGGCGTCGCGACGTGCGCCGCGGACTCGCTGTGCGTCGAGGCGTGCCCCGTGGGCATCGACACGGGCGTCGTCATGAAGGGCCACCGCGCGCGGTCGCAGCCGCGGCTCGTGCAGCGCGGGGGAGCGGCCGCCGCCGAGCACTGGGGGACCGTCGTCACGGGCCTGCGCGCCGCGCTCGGTGTCGTCGAAGCGCTCCCGACGCCGCTCGTGCGCGTCGCGTCCGAGGTCGCCCGCGGGGTCGTCGGGACGGACGTCGTGCCGCGCGTCGACGCCGACCTGCCCGGCCCCGGGCCGCGCCGCGGGACCACGGCCGTCGTGCCCGACGGCGGCGCCACCCCCGCGCGTGCGGTGCTGTTCGCGTCCTGCATGGGCGAGCTCTTCGCGCCCGCCGAGGCCGGCCTGCCCGGGGGCGCGTGCGGGGGGGACGGCGCGAGCCGCCCGGTCGGGGCCGAGGCCGCGTTCCGGGCGCTGTGCGAGCGGGCGGGCGTCGGGCTCGTGGTCCCCGACGGGATCGGCGGGCTGTGCTGCGGCACCCCGTGGTCGTCCAAGGGCCTGCCCGACGGCGCGGCCGCCATGGCCCGCAAGGTCGTAGACGCGCTGTGGGTCGCCACGCGCGAGGGCGAGCTGCCGGTCGTGTGCGACGCGTCGAGCTGCACCCACGGCCTCGCCGAGACGGCGCGCCACCTCACCGGGACGGACCCGCGCGACGAGCGGACGCGCGACCGGTTCGCCCGCCTGCGGGTCGTCGACGCCGTGACGTTCGTGCGCACCGACGTGCTGCCCGGCCTCGCGGCCCGCGGGTTCGACGTCGCGCGGGCGGGGGACGTCGTCGTGCACCCGACGTGCGCGACCGTGCACCTGGGCGCCGTGGACGACCTGCGGGCCGTGGCGGAGGCCGTCGCCGAGCGCGCCACCGTGCCGACGGCCTGGGGCTGCTGCGGGTTCGCCGGCGACCGGGGGATGCTGCACCCCGAGCTCACCGCGGGCGCGACGCGCGCCGAGGCGGACGAGGTCGCGCACCGCGCCGGCACGCTCCCCGAGGGGCGCTTCGACGCGTACGTGTCGAGCAACCGGACGTGCGAGATGGGCATGTCGCGCGCCACGGGCGAGGACTACGTCCACGTGCTCGAGCTCCTCGAGGCGGCCACGCGCCCCGGCGCGGCCGTCTGACCCCCGCGCGGTCGAGCCGGGAGCGGGCGATCGCGGTCGAGCCGGGAGCGGGCGCTCGGCGCGGTCGCTGCGACGCGGGGAGGCGGCAGACCGCTCGTCGCGGTGCATAGGGAGCGCTGACCGGTGGACGCCACCGCCGGCACGCCCCCAGGAGGACGACCGGATGGACGGCATCACCGCGATCGCGCAGCGGGTGGCTGCCATCGAGGCGACCCTCAGCCCCGCCCGCACCGTCGACGTCCGCACCGTCGACACTCGCGCCGCGGACGCCGTCGCGAGCGGCTCCGGCGCGCGCTTCGACGAGCTCCTCAGCACGGTGCTGGCGGGCTCGACCGGCACCGGCAGCACCGCGGTGGCGGGCGCGACCGGTCCCGACCGGACGCGCACGGTCGACGGCGTCCCCGGCGACCTCGCGGCCTACGGCAACGGGAAGATCCCCCGGTCCGCCCTGCAGGAGGTCGGGACGACCGGCCACCGCCTCTGGGCGCCCGCGGGCCAGGCGCTCGAAGGCCTGCTCGCCGAGGCGGCGCGCGACGGCGTCCGCATCGGCATCACGGACTCCTACCGGTCCTACGACGCGCAGGTCGACGTCGCCGCGCGCAAGGGCCTGTACTCCCAGGGCGGGCTCGCCGCCGAGCCGGGGACCAGCCCGCACGGCTGGGGCATCGCGGTCGACCTCGACCTGGACGATCGGGCCCAGGCGTGGATGCGCACCAACGGCGGCCGCTTCGGCTTCGTCGAGGACACCCCGCGCGAACCGTGGCACTGGGTGTACCGGTCCTGACCACCGCGGTCGCGACCTTGTGCGGTAGGCGTCGCAACAACCGCTCGGCCGCGGTCGCGACCTCGAGCCGCCACGCTGGGGGTCTGGTCGGCGGTCACCGGGCCGGCAGCCCCGACCATGCTCGCAGGTCGTCACCGGACGTCGTCGCGCCCTCGGCGGCGGCGCGACGGGCCCCGTCGACGTCGTCGAGCACGCAGGGCTCGGACAGCCAGAACAGCGTCTCGCGCAGCGACTCGAGGTAGTCCCCGGCCATCAGCACCGCGGCACCGCGCCCCTGCCGGGTGATCCGCATGATCTGGAGCTCTCGCTCGGCCTCGTCCACCAGGGCCGACAGCCTGTCCCTCGCCTCGCTGAGAGCTACCGACTTCATGCGCTCATACTGTCCGGACTACGAGCCTGTGAATAGCCTCATTCTTGCCAAAGAGGCACCCCTTCTTCCCGTGCTCGCGGCCTTCTCGGCCCACGGGACGCCGGGAGGCCCGCGCAGCGGGCGTGCAGGCCGTCGGCCTCGACGTGCTCGACGGCGGATCGTTGGCGGGATCTCTGCGCGCTCGAGGTCAGTTCCCGAACCCGACAGCGCAGTCAGGATTCGGCTGCGTTCCTGCCTGTAGTCCGTGCATCGGCGGACTTTCGACTTTTGATTGACACCCGACAGAAGCCTCGTAGGATGACGACCGAGTGGTAGGTGAATTTCACCCGACCGCTACGGCCCGACCGCCTCCGCGCGTGCCCCGGTGCACGTGGTGGCACTCTCCGTCCGCACGACGACGTGCGGGGGGATCGCGCTCGACGACGAGACGAGGAGGACCACCGGGCAGGGGGCGCGCAGCCCTCCCACCAGCACAGACAGACCGAGCCGCCCTGATTCCGTCGTTGGCGCGACGGGGGCGACCCGGTCCGGATGACCCCTCACAGGCGACTGAACCTCACAGGAGCGGCATCAGATGAAGGATATCGACCGGCGTACGCGCCGGAACCGGCGGGTGACCGCGGCTCTGGCCGCCGGCGCCCTCGCGCTCACGGGCCTGGGCGCGGCGACGGCACCCGCCGTCGCGCACGACGGCGTCGACCACGGCGCGGAACCGGGCGCCGAGGCGGCGCTCGACTGGTCCAACTACGAGCGCGTGCTGCTGACGAAGGACGTGGGCGAGCCCATCGACCTCGCGATCCTCCCGGACTCGCGCGTCCTGCACACGGCCCGCAACGGCGACGTGCGGCTCACCGACCCGGCGACGGGCATCACGCGCGTGGTCACGACGCTCGACGTCTACGCGAACTCCGAGGACGGCCTCCAGGGCGTCGCGCTCGACCCGGAGTTCGAGGACAACGGGTGGGTCTACCTCGTCTACGCGCCGCGCGACGCGGACGGCGACGGCGTCGCGGACACTCCGACGGGCAACGCGCCCAACTCGCTCCCGGCGGGCGAGGACGAGAGCTACTGGGACCGCTGGGTGGGCGTGAACCGTCTCGCGCGGTTCCAGTGGACGGGCGACACGATCGACCTCGCGAGCGAGCAGGTGATCCTCGACGTCGAGGTGCAGCGCGGCCAGTGCTGCCACGTCGGGGCGGACATCGACTTCGACGGCGACGGCAACCTCTACCTCACGACGGGCGACAACACGCCCGCGAGCACCCCGGGCGCGAACGGCTTCGCGCCGAACAACGACGCCCCCGGCATGAACCCCGGCTTCGACTCGCGTCGTGGCGCGGGGAGCACGAACGACCTGCGCGGCAAGATCCTGCGGATCCACGTCGAGGACGACGGCTCGTACTCGATCCCCGAGGGCAACCTGTTCGCGCCGGGCACCGAGGGCACGCGCCCCGAGATCTTCGTCATGGGCGTGCGCAACCCGTTCCGGTTCGAGGTCGACCCGGAGACGAACTCGCTCTCGTGGGGCGACTACGGCCCCGACGCGACGAAGGCGGTCGCGGAGACCGCGGGCCGCGGGCCCATGGGCCTCGTGGAGTGGAACGTCGTCTCGCTCGACGACCCGCACAACGCCGGCTGGCCCTATGTCCAGGGCGACAACTTCGCCTACAACGACTGGGACTTCGCGACGGGCACGCCGGGGGAGTTCTTCGACCCCGAGAACCTCGTCAACGACTCCCGCTGGAACACGGGCCTGCGCGAGCTGCCGCCGGCCCGCGCCGCGACGCTCTGGTACGGCGACAACCCGGGCGACCAGCCGTGGGACGAGCTCGTGAACTTCGGCTCCGGCTCCGGCCAGGCGCCGATGGGCGGTCCCGTCTACCACTACGACGCCGACAACCCGTCGACCACGAAGCTCCCCGCGTACTGGGACCGCAAGGCGTTCTTCGGCGAGTTCTCGCAGGACTACCTCGCCGCGTTCACGGTCGACTGGGAGACCTTCGACGTCACGCACATCGAGGACTTCCTGCCGAACGCCGCGCTCGCCGCGGCGGGCCAGCCGCCGCACGACAACCCGATGGACCTCGAGTTCGGTCCCGACGGCTCGCTCTACGTGCTCGACTACGGCGACGGCTTCTTCCGCGCGAACCCCGACGCGGGCCTGTACCGGATCGACTACGCCGAGGGCAACAAGGCGCCCCAGGCGCGCTTCACCGCGACGCCCACGTCGTCGTCGCAGGCGCCGCTCGAGGTGACGTTCGACGCGTCGACGTCGTCCGACCCCGAGGGCGACGACCTCACCTACGCGTGGGACGTGGACGGGGACGGCACGTTCGACGCCGAGGGCGTCCGGGCGACGCACACGTACACGGAGATCGGCGCGTACACCGCGCGCCTGCGCGTCACCGACGCGTCGGGCAAGTTCTCCCTCACGTCGCGCGTCATCTCCGTCGGGAACCAGGCGCCCGAGGTCACGATCGAGTACCCGGCCGACGGCGCGTTCTTCGACTGGGGCCAGGCCGTCCCGTACAAGGTGACCACGACCGACGCCGAGGACGACCTCGGCGGCGGCGAGGCGCCGACGCCGCACCTCACGTCGGGCGACCAGATCGGCGAGTGGCTCGCGGACGCCATCGGGCACGACGTCCTCGTCGAGACGCTCGGGGTCGACGCCGAGACGCTGGGCGAGGCCTCCGGCTTCACCCTCGACGAGCTCGTCGCGATCTCCGGCGGCGCCGTCACCGCGCAGATGGTGGCGGACGTGCTCGAGGCGTACGCCGCCGCGTTCGAGGACCCGCAGGCGGGCTCGGGCACCGTGTGCTCGCGCGTCGCGTGGACGTACGGCCTCGGGCACGACGAGCACGCGCACCCCGAGTCCACGGGCACGGGCTGCACGGGCGCGTGGCGCACCGACCCCAACTCGCCCGAGCACGGCCCCGGCGCCCTCCTGTACGGGGCGGTCGTCGTCACGTACACCGACGCGGGCCACAACGGCCTCCCGCCGGCCGCGGGCGAGGCGACGCTGCGCCTCAACCCGAAGGAGCAGCAGGGCGAGCACGCGATCGGCCGCGAGGGCGTCGAGGTGTTCGCCGACGCGACCGCACGGGGCGGCAACGCCGTCCGCGGCCTCGGCGCGGGCGACTTCCTGCGGTACGACCCGGTGAGCTTCGCCGGGATCGACGGCGCCGTGGTCCGCGCGAGCGGTAGCGGCGAGCTTCAGCTCCGCTGGGGCGCGGCCGACGCCGAGCCGTTCGCGACCGCCGTCGTCCCCGCGGGCGAGGGCTGGCAGGATGTCGAGATCACGTTCGACGCCCCCGAGGGCTCGGGCACGCTGTTCGTGACGTCGTCCGACGAGCTCGCGGTGGACGCGATCACCATGGTGGGGGCGGGCGCGGCGGACGTCACCGCCCCGACCGTCGCGCACACGCTCGCGCCGGAGACGCCCACGGGCGTCGGCGGCGTGTTCAACGAGCCGGTGCGGTTCTCCGTGCAGGCCACCGACGACGGCGCGGTCGCGAGCGTGCAGTACTCGCGCGACGCGGGCGCGACGTGGACGAACCTCGCGGCGAACCAGCAGTACGGCGTGACGTTCTCGCAGGACGGCGCGTACGACCTGCTCTACCGCGCGACCGACACGGGCGGCAACGTCTCCGAGGCCGGCGCGGTGTCGTTCACGATCGACCTCGACGCCCCGGACGAGCCGACGGTCGCCTCGGCCACGACGGTCTCCGTCGGCGCCGCGCGCGTCTCCTACGGCGCGCCGGGCGAGGCCGTCGTCACGGTCACGGGCGAGGGCGGCACGCCCACGGGCGAGGTCGTGCTCACCACGGGCGAGACCGAGGTCGGGCGCGGGACGCTCGCGGACGGCACGGCGACGATCGCGATCGACCCGTCGCTCGCCGTCGGGACGCACACCCTCACCGCGACGTACGGCGCCGACGGCGTCTACACGGCGTCGGCGGGGACGGTGCGCCTCACGGTGGCCCAGGCCCGGTCGACCACGACGGGCAGCGTGGCGCCGAACCCGGTGAAGCCCGCCGTCGCGGCGAAGGCGACGCTCCACGTGGAGTCGTCGACCGGCGTCGTGCCCACGGGCGACGTGCAGGTGACGGTGCGCAGGAACAACGGCACCGTCGCGTCGCTCACCGGGACGCTCGACGAGGCGGGGGACGTCGTCGTGACGCTCCCCAAGCTCGCGGCGACCGGCACCTACCAGGTGCAGGCCCGCTACCAGGGGTCCGCCGGGGTCGCGCCCAGCACGGTGAACCTCACCCTCACGGTCCGCAGCTGACCGTCCCACCGGTGGCCCGGGCGACCCGCCCGGGCCACCGGCCCCCAGGCGTCCCCGGGTGCGGTCCCGGGGCGGCTCACCTCGAAGGAGAGACATGAGTTCACATCACCACCCGACGGTCTCGGCCAAGCCGATGACCCGTCGCAACCTGCTCAAGGCGCTCGCGGCGTCGTCGGTCGCCGTGGGCGTGGGGGCCGCCCTCGGTCCGTCGGCGGCGAACGCGCTCGGCGGCGCCCTCCCGACGGCGGTCGCGCCGTCCGGCGGGCGCAACCGGCTCGTGCCGGTGAACCGCATCGGCATCCAGCTCTACACCGTGCGGGACAAGGTCAGCTCGCTCGGGTTCCGGGCCGTGTTCGAGGAGCTCGCCGACATCGGCTACTCCGAGATCGAGTTCGCGGGCTACACGCAGGGGAGCGTCGGCGCGATCACCGTGCCGGAGATCCGGCAGCTGCTCGACGACAACGGCCTGCGGGCCGTCGGTGCGCACGTCAACCTCACCCCGGCGAACATCGACGCCGAGATCGAGAAGGCGCTCGCGCTCGGCATGCCGCACCTCGGCCAGGGCGGACCCATCGCGGGCGGCTACGGCGGACCCATCCCCAAGGCGCAGTGGCTCCAGGCCTGCGAGACCTGGAACCAGATGGGCGAGAAGGCCCGCGCGGCGGGGCTCAAGCTCTACTCGCACAACCACGCCCAGGAGTGGGCGTTCACCAGCGACGACCCGAACCAGCGCGTCTACGACCTGCTGTGGGACAACCTCGACCCCGAGCTCGTGTTCTTCGAGATGGACGTCTACTGGGCGTACGTGGGCCGCCACCTGTACCCCGGGTTCGAGCCGATCGACTACGTCACGCGCGACCCGCGCCGCTTCCCGATCCTGCACCTGAAGGACGGCAAGACCAACGAGTCCAGCGGCAACGGCTACGACATCATCGAGTTCGGCGCCGGCGACATCCCCTACCAGGCGTTCCTCTCCCAGCTCCGCGACCGAGGGCAGCGGTTCGGGCTGTACGAGCAGGACAACGCGGCGACCGTGGCCGAGCCCGGCAACGCCCTCAACTCCCTGGGCAACGCCCGCCGCAGCTACGGCGAGATCTCCTCGCTCCGCGGCTGACGCGGACCGACCACACCTGACAAGGAGCATCACATGAAGTGGAAGTGGAAGGTCCCGGCCGCCGCGCTGCTCGCGGTGGCCACGGCCACGGCGGTCGCGCCCGCGGCGCAGGCCGCCGACGTCGAGTGCACGACCGACCTCGGCGACCGGACCGTCAGCGGCGACCTCGTCGTCCCGGGGGGCGCGGACTGCGTCCTCGGTGGCGCGACCGTCGAGGGCGACGTCGTGGTCCAGCCGGGCGGCTGGCTCGACGCGACGTCCGTGACCGTCGGGGGCGACGTCGTCGCGACCGACGCGTACGGCGTGCTGCTCGACGGCACGAGCGTCGCCGGGGACGTCAGCGTCTACTCGGCGGGCACCCGGAACGGGTTCCTGTACCTCAACGACCTCACCGTCGGGGGCGACGTCGCGGCTGGGGGCGTGGACGTCGAGATCAGCGACTCGACCGTCTCCGGCGGGCTGCTCACGCAGGAGGCGAGCTACGTCGACCTGCTGCGCACGTCCGTGCGCGGCGACGTGACGCTCGACGGCTCCGCGTTCGGCGTGACGGTCGCGGGCGCCGTGGTCGGGGGCACGCTCACCGTGAGCAACGGTGCGCGCGACCTGCTCGTCGGCGCGACGGCGTCCGGCGAGGCCGACGAGTGGGGCAACGCGGTCGCGGGCGACCTCGTGCTCAGCGGCAACGCCGGCAACCTGCGGGTCGCGGGCACGGCGGTCCAGGGCACGATCCGCGCGACGGGCAACGACCCGGCCGCCGTCTTCGGGCCCGGGAACACCGCGGGCGGCGTCGAGGGAGACCACACCGGTGAGGAGCCGGGGGCTGCGCCCGAGGGCGACCAGGCCGTGGCCGTCACCGTGCCGCAGCAGTCCGGGGGCGAGCTCACGTGGTCGCTCGAGGGCTCGTCGCGCCTCGTCGACCTCGGCGTCGCCGACGAGGAGCTCAGCTACTACCAGGCCCAGGGCCAGCTCGTCCCCGTGCGCGTGCAGGACACGCGCGCGGGCGACCCGGCGTGGTCGGTCACCGGCCAGGTGTCCGACTTCACGGCGGGCGGCCAGACGGTCGACGGCAAGCACCTCGGCTGGACGCCGGGCGTCATCGAGAACGGCGGCGACGCGGTCGCCGGCGCCCCGGTCGCGTCCGGGTTCGACGAGGGCGAGGGCCTCAAGCAGGCACGCACCCTCGCGCGGGCCGACGAGGGCCACGCGCGCGGCGCGTCCGTGGTCGGCGCCGAGCTCGACCTCAAGATGCCGCTCGACACCCCGCGCGGCACCTACACCGCGACGATCACGCTCACCGCACTGGGCTGATCCCGCGGGACACCGCAGCCCGGCCCGGCACGGGTCGGGCGACCGGTCGGCCACCACGCACGCCGTGGTGGCCGGCCGGTCCGGCGGCTCTCGTCCGAGCCGCCCCACCTGCACCGACGAAGGACCGAGCGCATGACCCACCGCCGCACCTCTCCCGCCCCCGCGTCCCGCGCCCTGCGCGCGCTCGCCGGGCCCCTGCTCGCGCTCGCGCTGACCGCCGCGCCCGCCGCCGCCGCGCTCCCCGGGGACGCCGCGGCCCCCGGCCACGTCGCGCCCGCCGCGCGGACTGCCGTCGCGACCGACGACGCCCCCGCGCCCGACCCGGAGCAGACCGTGCAGTGGGGCGTGCGTCCGGGAGACACCGCCCAGGGCGTCGACCGGCCCAACTTCGCGTACTCGCTCGCGCCCGGCGGCTCCCTGCGCGACAGCCTCGTCGTCTCGAACCACGGCGACACCCCGCTCGCGCTCGCCGTCTACGCCGCCGACGGCTTCCTCACCGACGACGGCACGCTCGACCTCCTGCCCGCGGGCGAGGAGTCGACCGCGCTCGGGACGTGGATCGCCCTCGACCAGGCCGAGGTCGAGATCCCTCCGCAGGAGCGCGTCGAGGTCCCCTTCACCGTCACCGTGCCCGACGACGCGACGCCGGGAGACTACGCCGCCGGAGTCGTGTCGTCCCTCGTCGTGGTCGCCGAGGACGGCGTCACGACCGATCGGCGGCTCGGCTCGCGCGTGCACCTGCGGGTCCAGGGCGAGCTCGCCCCGGCGCTCGCGGTCGACGACGTGCGGCTCGCCTACGACGGCACGCTCAACCCGTTCGCGCCCGGCAGCGCGACCGTCACGTTCACCGTGACGAACGAGGGCAACGCGCGCGTCGCCCCGGCGACCGCCGTCCGCGTCTCCGGCCCGTTCGGGCTCGGCGCGACGTCCGCGACCGACGTCGACGTGCCCGAGCTGCTCCCCGGCTCGTCCGTCGAGCGGACCGTCGAGGTCGACGGCGTCTGGCCGCTCGGGCGCGAGGTCGCGACGCTGACGGTCGGCGGCGAGGTCGTGCCGCTGCCCGGGACGGTGCCCGACCCGGAGGTCGTCGTGCCGGGCGTCGTCGCGACCGCCACCACCTGGGCCGTGCCATGGGTCGCGCTCGGCCTCCTCGCCCTCGTGGCGCTGGTCGTCGTCTGGCGCGTCCGCGCGCGGCGCCGGGCGCGGACCGCCCAGCAGCGCGCGGTCGACGCCGCCGTCGCCGCCGCGCTCGCCGAGCGTGCCGCGGGTGGGGCGGACGAGGCGCGGGCCGAGGACTCCCCGACCGACCCCGACGCCGTGGGCAGCCCGGCACCGGACCACGACCCCGTGGCGAGACCTGCGCCGTGAGGTGACCGGGCCGGAGCGACGGTGGTGGAGACGGCGTCACCTGGCGTGGCTGAGCGGCGCGGCGCCTTCGATACGGTGCGGGGGTGCAGCTCGAGTGGACACAACCGTTCCGGTGGGGCCTCCTCCTGGCTTTCGACGAGCAGGAGTCCTTCGACCTCCCCCCGGACCTCGGCGACGAGGCGATCGCTTCGTCACCTTCCTGCCTGGCGGTGCCGGTGCTCCATGCCGCCGACGTCGACGTCTCGGACGACTGGCCCGAGGACGTAGATCCTCCGACGGCGACGGTCACCGTGACCGTCGTCGTCGGTGAGCCCTTGCCCACGGGGGCCGCGGAGTTCGACGGACAGCTCAGCTGCCCGTCCGGGCGCCTCGCGATCGGGGACGCCGAGAACGAGCGCACCCTCGACGTCCCCCGAGGGCCGCTGCGTGTACAGGTCGACCGAGAGCCCGCTGAGTACGCGAGCCACGTGACGATGCGCATCGCCGCCCTGGAGCCGGACTGACGCCGGGGAACCTCGGCTCGAGTCCGTGGAGCGGTACCAGGCCCCGCGCCTGAGCGACCCCACCACGCGCGACGCGGGCTCAGCCTTCCGGCCGCGTGACGTCGTCGTGCGGGACGAGCACCTGCACCCCCGGCCGGTCGAGGACGGTCGTCGTCGTGGCGTCGAGGGTCTGCCAGGTCTCGTCGCTGAACCCGTTGCCGGTCGACCGCACGAGCACGGCGGACGACCCCGACGTCAGGTAGCGCAGCGCCTCCTCCTGCCACGCGAGGTTCCGACGGCGCGGCACCGGCTCGCCGGCGGCGTCCCGCGCGCCGTGGTCGTACGAGTACCCCGACAGGTCCACGGGAAGCTCGCAGCCGCGCTCTAGGTCGCGGCTCAGCACGTCGAGGACGGCGAGGACCCCGGGGGAGTCGGCGCGGACGCAGCCGTCGTCGGGGACCGCCGCCGCCACCTCGGCCGTCGGGAACGGGGCGATGCGCGGTGCGGTCTGCACCGCGGCCACGAGGAGGGCTGCGGCGCCGATGCTCAGGAGCGCCCCCGCCGCGACCCGGCCCGGGCGGGGCAGGAGCGAGCACGCGGCGGCCAGGACGAGGACCAGCGCCGGTGCCGAGAACGCGGCGTACTGCGGGTACGCGGACGGCGAGAGCAGCAGGACGCCGACCTGCACCGCGAGCAGCACGACCCACAGCCGCCCGCGCCGCCCGACCCACGCCGCGACCGCGGCGACCGTCGCGAGCCCCAGCACGGTCCACGCCACGGCGAGCTGCTCCTGCTCCGGCACGAGGTCGCGCAGGCCGCCCGTCCCCGTGAGCCACACGAGCCGCTGCTCGAGGTCCGTCGTCGCCGGGGGCCGGGTGAGCTGGTCGAGCACGACCATGCGGACCATGTCCGACCCCGCGGCGAGGAGGAACGGGCCGAGCACCGCCACCAGCGCGACGACGGCGCCCACGGCCGCGCGGGCCGCGGTGCGCCACCCGGCACCGACCAGCAGCCAGAGGAGCACGACGAGAAGCGGCACCACGCCCCAGATCTTGACCGTCGCACCGAGCGCGAGGACGGCCCCGCCCGCCCAGAGCCACGGGCGCTCGCGGCCGGTGCCCTCCTGGCGCCGGTCCAGGCCGCGGAGCAGCAGCACGACCCCGCC
The DNA here is from genome assembly GCF_013127315.1 of Cellulosimicrobium sp. 72-3. Lineage (NCBI taxonomy): Bacteria > Bacillati > Actinomycetota > Actinomycetes > Micrococcales > Promicromonosporaceae > Cellulosimicrobium > Cellulosimicrobium sp. 72-3. Next base: position 4,097,685 of record NZ_CP053419.1, on the reverse strand, counting down.
GAGCAGGCACAGGGAGCCGAGGGGTTCGAGGAGGGTGAGCCGCTCGGCCCACGCCGCGGCGTACGACAGCGCGTAGAGGACGCCGCCCACGACGGCCGCCGTCGTGCCCCACCGGCGCGCCACGCGCGTCACGAGCACGGCGTTGGCCGCGCCGACGAGCATGATGCCGACGCGCGCGGCGACCAGGGCGTGGTCGTCGCTCGTCCACGTGGTGAGCGCCGCGAAGGGCGTCAGGGCGAGCGTCGAGCCGGGCGGGTGCAGCAGCAGGAAGTCGCGGTAGGGCACGCGGCCGTGCACGAGCGCCACCGCGGCCGAGAAGTACACGCCGTCGTCGTAGCCGCGGTACCCGCCGATCCCGGCCGAGCCGTCGACGAGGTGCCACCGCACGAGGAACGCCAGGCCCGCCACGACGGCGGCCATGACCCACCCCCACCGCGCGGCAGCGGGCGCTCGGCGCGGGGCACGGGCTGCCAGGCTCACACCCGCCAGTGTGCGCCGGGGCCGCGGCGGGCGCGCGACGCGTCCCCCTAGCGGGACCCGACCGGGCGCTCCCGGCCGGGCTCCGGCAGGTCGTCGGCCGGGGCGGGCGCCGCCGGGCGCGGCAGCGGCCGGACCTGGCCCGCGACCGCGAGGGACAGCACGGTGGCGGCGCAGATCACGAGCAGCGCGTGGCGGGCCCCGACGCCGTCGACCAGCAGACCGAGCAGCGGGGGAGCGCTGAGCATCGCGACCGTGGAGAACGACGTCGCGACCGCGACGCGGGGTGCGGCGTGCGCGGGGTCGTCGGACGCCGCGGCGATCGCGACGGGGTTCGCGAGCGCCGCACCGCAGCCCCACAGGACGATGCCGACCCAGGCGAGCGGCAGCGTGGGCGCGAGGCCGAACACGAGGAGCCCGACGAGCGCGGAGGCGCCCGACGCCCGGAGCACCGCGACGCGACCGAACCGGTCGATGAGCCCGGTGCCGGCGAACCGGAACACCGTCATCGCGCCGACGAACGTCCCGTACGCCACCGCGCCGAGCGCCTCGCGCACGTCGAACCCGTCGACCACGGCGATGGACAGCCAGTTGCCCGCCGAGCCCTCCGAGAGCGACGACGCGAGCAGCACGAGCCCGATGAGGAGGGTGCGCGGCTCGCGCCACGCGGCGAGCGCCGCCCGGACGCCCGCGCCGCGCCGGGGTGCGGGGGCGCCGTCGGCCGCCGTCGTGCGCGCCGCGGCACGCTCGGGCGCGATCGCCGTCGCGGGCGCGATGAGGAGCGCACGGGCCGCCGTGACGACGAGCGTGACGACGACGACCTGCGTGGCGATGCCCACGTGCGCCCACGAGAACGCGGCGGCGATGAGCGCCCCGCACGCCGCCCCGATGGAGAAGGCCGCGTGGAAGTGGGGGAGGATCGCGCGTCCGACGTGCTGCTCCACCGACGCCGCGCAGATGTTGATGGGGACGTTGGTCAGCGCGCCGCACATGCCGTTGAGGAACGCGCCCGCCGCGAACACGCCGACGCTGCCGGTCGCCGTGCCGAGCGCGACGAGGCCGAACCCGACGACGTTCGCGGACGTCGCGACGACGAGCGTCGTACGGCTGCCGAAGCGCGCGACGACCGCGCCCGTCACGACGACGGCCGTGAGGGTGCCGACCCCGCCCACGACGAGCAGCGCGCCGAGCTGGCCCGAGCTCAGCCCGAGCGCCTCGCGCACCGACGGCAGGCGGCTCATCCACGACGTGCCGATGACGCCGAACAGCGCGAACTGCACCATGAGCGCCCACCGCGCGCGCGAGACCACGGCGCGGTCCGTCAGGGCGCGCGCCGTCCCGGAAACCGGAGGGTTTGTTGACACTTGCCCGAGTCTACGGAGCGAGCGGGCCCCCGGGCCTCCGTTTTCCGCGGCGGCGACCCGTCAGAGGCGGACGGTCCCCGCGACGCACGTGACGCTCGACCCGCCGACCCAGACGGTCCCGGCGCCGTCGCGCTCGACGTGCACGCGCCCCGCCCGGCCGAGCGCGGCGCCCTGGGCGGCGACGTAGCGCCCGGGGAAGCGCCCGTCGCGCGTGAGCCACTGCCCGACGACGGCGTTGAGGCTCCCGGTGACCGGGTCCTCGGGGATGCCCATGGCGAGCGCGAACCCGCGCACCTCGACGGCGGTGCCGTCGGGGCCGCCGTCGTCCCCGTGCAGGCCGGCGACGCCCACCAAGAGGTCGGGGCGCTCCGCGCGCAGCCGGGTCCAGTCGGGCGTCAGCCCCGCGACGCGCGCGGCGGAGTCGAGCAGGACGACGCGCCAGCCCGGCCCGTTGTCGAGCACGCGGTGGTCGAGCACGGCCTCGTCGGGGACGCGGAGCGCGGCGACGATCGCCGCGAGGTCGTCGGCCGGGACCGGCTCGTCGGCGAGCAGCGCGGGCGCGGCGAACGCGAGCCGCTCCGTGCCCTCCTCGCGCCGGATCGTCACGAGCCCGACGCCGCACTCCTGCACGACGACGTCCCCCGCGCGCGGGCTGCCGCCCGACTCGAGCCACGCGTGGCACGACCCGAGCGTCGGGTGGCCCGCGAACGGCAGCTCGCCCGCCGGGGTGAAGATCCGCAGGCGGTAGTCGGCTCCGCCCGCTGCGCCGTCGGGCGTGGGCGGCAGGAGGAACGTCGTCTCGGAGAGGTTGGTCCAGCGCGCGAAGGCGGCCATCTGCTCGTCCGTGAGGTCGACGGCGTCGAGCACGACCGCGACGGGGTTCCCGAGGGTCGGCGTGCGGGTGAAGACGTCGACCTGGGCGAACGGGCGGGACGCGGTCCGGTCGGCGATGTCGCCGTGGCGTGCGGTCATGCCGTGAGCGTACGTCCCCGCTGGTGGGACCACTTTTGTCGACGGCGAGACGGAAGTTGTAGACACATCGATAGAACGAGGGCTAGCCTGTCCAGCGTTGTCATCGACGGAGCCAGGCAGGGGTTACGCTCCGTGGACTCGTAGTCCGACCGAGTAAGGAGCAACGATGCTCGAACGCACCAGCCTGCCGGTGTCCCGCCGGATCAGGTACCGACGCGGCGCGGCCGCCCTCACCCTCGGCGCCCTGGTCGTCGCGGGCTGGGCCGTCCCCGCCGCGGCAGAGCTCCCCGAGCAGGAGCCCGGCGTCACGCTGCGGACCTTCCAGCTCGCGCAGAACCCCGGCGGGGTCTGCACCTTGAAGTCCGGGCAGACGCCCAACGTCGACAAGCTCATGCCGACCATCGACTGGTCCACGGCCGAGCAGTTCGGCGCCGAGGACAACTTCATCTCGCAGGTGAGCGCGAACCTGCACGTCCCCGCGGACGGCCAGTACCAGTTCCGCGTGACCAACGACGACGGCGCGCTCGTCTACATCGACGGCCAGCTCGTCCTCGAGAACGACGGCCCCAACGACTCGACCTCCGTCGAGGGCAGCGCGACGCTCACCGCGGGCGTGCACGACCTGCGGGTCGACTACTACGAGGGCAGCGACAAGCAGCGCCTCACGCTCGCGTGGAAGACGCCGGGCAGCTCCTCCTTCCAGGTGATCCCGACCTCGGCGCTCAGCACCGAGGCCGGCGTCGTGCGCGTGACCGCGCCCGGCTACAAGTACTGCGAGGGCGCGACCGACACGGCCGGCGACGGCCTGCGGCTCGACTCCGTCAACCCCAACTACGAGCTCGTCGACCTGCGCCCCGCGGGCTTCGAGCCCAAGGTCTCCGGCCTGGCGTTCACGCCGGACGAGCAGCTGGCCGTCGTGACGACGGGCGAGGTCAGCTCCGGCGGCTGGCGCCCCGACCCGGTGTCCGGCGAGGTCTACTTCCTCGACGGCGTCACCACGGCCGACGGCCCCGAGGACGTCACGGCGACGCTCGTCGCGGACGAGCTGCTCAACCCGATGGGCATCGAGGTCGTCGAGGACTCGATCTTCGTCTCGGAGCGGTACCAGCTCACGCAGCTCACCGACCCCGACGGCGACGGCTTCTACGACACGCACACGAAGATCGCGGAGTGGCCCGACGGCGGCAACTTCCACGAGTTCGCGTTCGGCCTGATCCACGACGAGGACTACTTCTACGTCAACCTCTCCGTGGCCATCAACAACGGCGGCGCCACGACGAACCCGCAGCCCGCGGCCAACCGCGGCACGTCGATCAAGATCGACCGCGAGACGGGCGAGGTGAGCTACGTCGCGGGCGGCCTCCGCACGCCGAACGGCATCGGCTTCGGCCCCGAGGGCGAGATCTTCGCGACGGACAACCAGGGCGCCTGGCTGCCGTCGAACAAGCTCATCCACATCCAGCAGGACAAGTTCTACAACCACTACACGAACCCGGCCGGGCCGTTCGACTCGAACCCCGTCGCCCCGCCGGCCGTGTGGCTGCCGCAGAACGAGATCGCCAACTCCCCGGGCAACCCGATCCTCGTCGAGGACGGCGAGTTCGCGGGCCAGATGCTGCTCGGCGACGTCACGTACGGCGGCATCCAGCGCGCGTTCCTCGAGAAGGTCGACGGCGAGTTCCAGGGTGCGGTCTTCCGCCACACCGCGGGCCTCGAGGTCGGCGTGAACCGCGTCATCTACGGCCCCGACGGCGCGCTCTACGCCGGCGGCACCGGTGAGGGCGGCAACTGGGGCGAGTCCGGCAAGCTCCGGTTCGGCCTCCAGAAGCTCGTCCCCGTCAACGAGGACTCCTTCGACATGAAGGAGATGCGCGTGGTCGAGGGCGGCTTCGAGATCGAGTACACCGACCCGGTCTCCGACGAGGTCGTCGAGAACCTCGCCGACGCGTACCAGATCAAGCAGTGGCGCTACGTGCCGACGCAGCAGTACGGCGGCCCGAAGGTCGACGAGCAGCCGCTCTTCGTCACGGACGCCCAGGTGTCCGAGGACCGCACGACCGTCACGCTGAAGATCGACGGTCTCAAGCCCGGCCACGTCGTCTACGTCCGGTCCCCGCGCCCGTTCGCCTCGGCCGACGGCGCGGAGCTCCTCAGCACCGAGGCCTGGTACACGCTCAACTCGCTGCCCGGCTACGTCGCCCCGGCCGACCGTGGCTGGTACGAGGCGGAGCTGGCCCAGCCCCTCGGCGGCTCGAGCATCGGCTCGGACCACAGCAACTACTCCGGCTCCGGCTTCGCCGCGGGCATGACGAGCGTCGGCTCCGGCCGCACGTTCTCCGTGACCGTCCCCGAGGCGGGCACCTACCCGGTGAACGTGCGCTACGCCAACGGCATCCACCCGTACACCGAGCTGCGGTCCAAGAACGTCTCGCTCCACGTGAACGGCCAGGACCTCGGCCAGTGGAACTTCCCGACCACGGGGAGCTGGAAGGACTGGGGCGTGCAGACGCGCGACCTCGAGCTCCAGGCCGGCACGAACACCATCACGCTCGCGTACGAGACGGGCGACCAGGGCAACATCAACATCGACGTGCTCTCGATCGGCGAGAACCCGGACATCTGCACCCCGGGCGAGGTCGAGGACGGCTACACCGCCCTCTTCGACGGCACCCTCGCGAGCCTCCAGGAGGGCTGGCGCATGGCCGGTCCGGGTGGCTTCGGCCGCCAGGAGGACTGCTCGATCCAGGGCGCGGGCGGCATGGGCCTGCTCTGGTACAACCAGGAGCTCGGTGACAGCTACAGCCTGAAGCTCGACTGGAAGCTCCTCAAGGACGACAACGGCGGCGTGTTCGTCGGGTTCCCGAACCCGGGCGACGACCCGTGGGTGGCCGTCAACAAGGGCTACGAGATCCAGATCGACGCGACCGACGCCGCCGACCGCACCACGGGTGCCATCTACACGTTCCAGGGTGCCGACGCCGCGGCCGTCGAGGCCTCGCTCAAGCCGGTCGGCCAGTGGAACGCGTACGACATCCGCGTCGAGGGCGACCGCATCCGGGTCTACCTCAACGACGTGCTGGTCAACGACTTCACGAGCAGCGACCCGGCCCGCCTGGTCAACAGCTTCGTGGGGATCCAGAACCACGGCAACGGCGAGATGGTCAACTACCGGAACATCCGGTTCAAGGAGCTGACCGACGAGCCCGTCGAGGAGCTCGCGATCTCGACGACGGTCCAGACCCGCTGCCTCGCGGGCAAGGTCTACGTCGCGGTCCGTGCCACGAACGACGACACGGTGCCGGCGGACGTCACGCTCACGACGCCGTTCGGGACGAAGACGGTGACCGGCGTCCAGCCGGGTGCCTCCGCGTACCAGTCGTTCGCGACGCGTGCCACGTCGGTCGAGGCCGGCGTCGCGCAGGTCTCCGCGACCGGTGACGGCCGGACGTTCGAGGCGGACGCCGCCTACGAGGCCGTCAGCTGCGGCTGAGCCGATGACCCGGGGCGGGCGGCGTGAGCCGTCCGCCCCGGGTCGCACCGGGCGGGGGCGGCGGCACGAGCCGCCCCCGCCCGACCCGTCTCGTCCGGCGCCCGGCAGGGCGTCCCCGCAGGGCGGAGCGCGGTCCGACGGCGCTCCCACCCTCGCGTAGGGTGCTCACGTCCGCGCGCTGCCGCACGGACGCACCGCACGAACGTCGTGGGCGAGCCGGCCGAGGCCGACCCCACGACTCCCCGACGAGTTCCCGACGAGGGGAGCACCCATGACGCTCGGACGCCTCCTGCACCGGACCGGACGGTTCGCCGCCCGCCGCCGGGGCGTGGTCCTCGCCGTCTGGGCCGTCCTCCTCGTCGCGGGCGCCGTGCTCGGCGGGGCGGTCTTCGACAAGACCTCCGACGTCGACCCCGCCCCGCCGGGCAGCGCGTCCGCCCTCGCGGCGGAACGCCTCGAGGAGCTCGCCCCCGAGGGCGAGACCGTCGTCGCGGTGCTGTCCGGCCGCGACCACTTCTCCGCCGACCTCATCGCCCAGGCGAGCGAGGTCATGCACGGCATCCGCGCGATGCCCGGCGTCGTGGAGCTCTCCGACGCCTACACCGGCGGCGGGCTCATCGCCGACGACGCGCAGGGCTCGCTCGTCGTCGTCGAGCTCGACCCCGCGCTGTCCGACGACGAGGCGCTCGCCCTCGCGCACCGCGTCGCCGACGCGCTGCACAGCGTCGACACCCCCGGGGTGCTCGTGGGCGGCGCGCTGCTCGCGGAGGAGGCGTTCGTCGAGCAGGCCATCACCGACGCCGCGGTGGGCGAGGGGATCGCGATCGCGGTGCTCCTCGTCGTGCTCGTCGTCGTCCTCGGCGGCCTGCGGGCCGGCCTGGTCCCGCTGCTCTCCGCGCTCGCCGCGATCGCGGTCGCGCTGCTCGTGCTCAGCGGGCTGCTCGGCGTCGTGCCCGTCAACGAGTTCGCCGTGAACGTCGTGACGCTGCTCGGCCTCGGCCTCACGGTCGACTACTCGCTGCTCGTGCTCGCGCGCTTCCGGGAGGAGCGCGCCGCGTCCCCGGGCCTCCCGCTCGACGAGCTCGTCGGGCGCACGCTGGCGACCGCCGGCCGCGCCGTGCTCGCCTCCGGCCTCGCCGTCGCGATCTCGCTCGCCGGGCTCCTCCTGCTCGGCGACTCCCTGCTCTCCGGCATGGCGGTGGGCGGCGCGATCGTGGTGCTCGTCGCGACCGCCGCCGGGCTCACGCTCGTCCCCGCGCTCGTCGCCACGTGGCACCGCGCGATCCCCGCGCCGGGCGCCCGCACCTGGTCCCACCCGTGGACGGGCCGCGGCGGCGCCGGCACGCTGGGCCGGCTCGCGCGCACCGCGCAGCGCCACGCCGTGCTCGTCACGCTCGGCGCGACGGCGCTCCTGCTCGCCCTCGCCGCGCCCCTCGGCTCGCTCACGCTCGGCAGCTCGGAGGTCCGCTCGCTGCCCGCCGACGCCGAGGCGCGCCTCGCCGCCGACGCCACCACCTCCCGCTTCGCCGACCTCGGCGTCGCGCCCGTCACCGTGCTCGTGGAGGGCCCGGTCGACGACCCGGCGGTGCCCGACCTCCTCGACCGGGCCGCCGCCCTGCCCGGTGTCGAGGACGCCATGCAGGACACCGGCTACCCGCCCGAGGTCACCGTCGTCGACCTCACGCCCGACGTCGGCCCGGGCGGTGACGCGACGGCCCAGGAGGCGCAGGACCTCGTGCACGCCGTGCGCGCCCTCGACACCGACCTCGAGGTGCTGGTCGCCGGACCGGCCGCCGAGGTCGTCGACACCCAGGAGCACCTCGCGCAGCGGCTCCCGCTCGCCGCCGGGGTCGTGGTGCTCGCGACCTTCGTGCTGCTCTTCCTGCTCACCGGCTCGCTCGTCGTGCCGCTCAAGGCCCTCGTGCTCAACCTCCTCACGCTCGCGGCGACGCTCGGCGTCCTCGTCTCCGTGTTCCAGCACGGCGTCGGCGCCTCGCTCCTCGGGTTCGAGCCGTGGGGCGCGCTCGACGTCACGACGCCCCTGCTCGTCGGCATGCTCGTGTTCGGCCTGTCCACCGACTACGAGGTCTTCCTGCTGTCCCGCACCGCGGAGGAGTGGCGCGCCCGCACGCCCGGCGAGGACCCGCGCGTCGCGAACGACCGGGCCGTGCTCCGCGGCATCACCGCGTCCGGCCCGGTCGTCACGACGGCGGCCGTCGCCATCGGCATCGTGTTCCTCGGCTTCGCGGCGGGCGAGCTCGTCGCGATGAAGGAGGTCGGCGTCGGCATGGCCGTCGCCGTGCTCCTCGATGTCACCGTCGTGCGCGGGCTGCTGCTGCCCGCGACGATGACGCTCCTGGGCCGGTGGAACTGGTGGCCCTCCTGGCGCGGGGGAGAACCCGGGTCCGCCGACGTAGAGCCCGGGTCCGCCGAGGGAGACCCCGGGTCCGCCGAGGGAGAGCCTGGGTCCGCCGAGGTAGAGCCGCGGTCGGTCACACGTCGCGCATGACCTCGGTGACGAAGCGCGCGGAGCGCTCGCGGAGGCCGTCGACGCGGAGCTCGACGAACAGCTCGCGCATCGACTCGTCGTCGCCCATCTCGGTGCGGGTCGGGGCCCGGCGGACGTTCTGCGAGCAGAGGAACTGCGTGCAGATGAGGGTGCCGACGGTGTTGCCGCGGCGCCCGGCGGCCCCGGCGCGGCGCGCCACGTAGAGGCTGACGTCGTCCGTCACGACGACGTCCTCGCACCACGCGCACACCGCACGCTTGCGCCGTCCGCCCGTCTTGGCGTCGGTCGAGCGCAGCAGGACGCCGCGCGGCTCGTCGTCGACCTCCACGACGGCGTACGCGAGGAGCGGGGCCTTGCGGTCGCGCCACCCGAGGTAGTCGAGGCGGTCCCAGTCGAGCGTGTCGAGGTCGGGGAGGGTCGCCTGCGCGGCCTCGCGCTTGGACGCGTTGACGAACGACGCGCGGATCTGCTTCTCGGTCAGGGGGTTCATGGGTTCGCTGCTTCCGTGTCAGGACGGTCCGCGGCCCGGCGGGCGTGCACGACGACGCGTGCTCGCCCGGGCGCACGACGGCGCCGCCGGGGGCGGGGAGGACGGCGTGCCCGCAGCCGTCGCGTCGTGACCGGCGCGGCCGCGACGACGGGGTCGTCGGACGGCGGTGCGCCCCGGAGCGAGGCGGGCGTCGGGGACTACGGCCCGCGGCCCGGTGGTCTCAGCGGGTGACGGTGCGGGGGGAGAGGGCGCCCGAGCAGGCCGCCATGGCCACCTCGCAGCCTGCGGTGCCGTGCATCCGCGTCTCCTCGTCCCGTGCGGCGCGCCGGCGGCGCGATCCTGACTCGTGGTCGTGCCCATCCGGCACGACGGACGGCTGCCCTCGGCAACCGTCACCCTCGATGGTGCGCCTCGGCCCCCGCCGTCGTCAACGTGATTGCCGCCCGGGCCGCCACGCACCCCGCTCGACGGCCGACGCCGTCCCTCAGGACGTGGCCCAGACGCCCAGCTCGTTGCCGCTCGGGTCGAGGAAGTGGAACCGGCGGCCGCCGGGGAACTCGTACGGGCCCTCGACCACCTCGCCGCCCGCGTCCCGCACGGCGGCGAGCGTCGCGTCGAGGTTCTCGGAGAACAGCAGGACGAACGGACCGCCGCGGGTCACGTCGCCCGACTCGGCCAGACGCAGACCGCCGGCCTCGTCCGCGCCGGACTCCGCCGCCGTGCGGATCCCGGCGTACCCGGGGCCGTAGGGGACGAACTCCCAGCCGAAGGCCGCGCCGTAGAACGCCTGCGCGGCGGCGAGCTCGGTCACGGGGAGCTCGACGTAGTCGATGGAGTGGTGGATGCCGTGCGCGTGGTTGCTCATGCGCCCATCGTGACGTGGGCCACCCACGGGCCACCCGCGGGCCGCCCGCCGGCACCACCGCGGCGGGTGCTTCCCCGGTGACCTTCGGCCCCGCCCGGGTGACGAAGTGCCGGGCCCGGCGAGCGGGTCGCCCGGCCAGACTCGGGGGTTCCGCCGTCCGCCGTCCGGGAGGAACTCCGTGCCCGTCGCCCTGCCGTCCCCGTCCGAGACCGCCGCACCCGCCGGGGAGCGGCTGGTGTCCGTGGAGGTGGTGGTGCCGTCCGGGGTGTTCTGGGCGGGGGAGGCGCGGAGCGTGACGGTCCCGGCGGCGTCGGGCACGCTGGGCATCCTGCCGCGGCACCAGCCGGTCGCGGCGTCGCTCATGGCGGGCCGGGTGCGTCTGCGCACCCCGGACCGCCCGACGGCCGAGCTGCGGATCGGGGGCGGGTTCCTCGTCGTCGACCAGGACGAGGTGACGATCCTCGCCGACGACGCGACATGGGTGCGCGCTCGGTAGCCCGCTACGCGGGGTCGGTCGTCGTCCCGAGCTGCACGACGACGACCCGGTGCCCGTCGGGGTCGTGGACGTGCGCGAACCGGTCGCCGGTCTCGGCGTCGGCGTCGGGCCCGACGAACGGCTCGACCCCGGCCGCGGCGAGGCGTGCGAGGGTCGCGTCGAGGTCGTCGACGTAGAGCACGAGGTTGGGCAGGCCGTGGCGCACGAGCGGGGCGCCGCCCTCGGGGAGCGGCACGAGCCACAGGCCGGGCTCGTCGACGCGTCCGGGGCCGACGTGGAGCAGGGGGAACCCCTCGGTCTCTCCCTGGAACAACGTGCGGAAGCCGAACCCGTCGGCCCAGAACGCGGCGCTCGCGTCGAGGTCGCGGCAGAGCAGGACCGTGCGCCCGATCGTCGTCGTCATGCGACGAGCCTAGGGCGCACCGCCGACGCTGCGCCGCGTGGGGCCGGCCTCCCGGGGCGCGCCCGCGCCGTCGGGCATACCGTGGACGGCATGGCGACCGACGGCGGCATCCGCAGGACGATCAGCGACCTCGTGGCGCAGGAGCGCGAGCTCCGCGAGCAGCTCGCGCAGGGTGAGATCACCGGGGGCGAGGAGCACGAGCGGCTCCGCGCGATCGAGGTCGAGCTCGACCAGTGCTGGGACCTGCTGCGCCAGCGTGGCGCCGCCCGGGAGTTCGGCGGCGACCCCGATGCGGCGGCGGTGCGAGACCCCGGTACGGTGGAGAACTACCTGGACTGATCGCCGACGGCGACGTCCGGCTCCCGTTCCGACCTCAGAAGGAGAACCCCATGACCACGTCCAGCGAGCAGGCGGCGCACAGCCCCCTCCCCACCGGGACCGAAGGGCGCGACATCCCCGGTCACGCGGGCGCGGTCGCACGGTTCGTCGTGGCGTTCGCGCTGTTCGTCGGCGGGCTCGTGCTCATGGGGTCGGGCATGTCCGGCGTCGACGGCGGTGTGTGGCTCTTCGTGGGCGGCCTCGCGGCGGCGACGCTCGCCTTCGCCCTCCCGATGGCGGGCACGGGCACGACCGAGCGCTGACACCCTCGACACGGAGGCCGGGTCCTGACGGGACCCGGCCTCCGGCGTCTCCGGGGTCAGCCGAGCGTGGCCCGGACGGCCTTCGCCGCGGTGACGAGGTGCTCGAGCGACGGCACGGTCTCCTCGTAGCGGCGGGTCTTCAGGCCGCAGTCGGGGTTGACCCAGACGACGCGCGGGTCGATCGACTTCACGGCGAGCTCCAGCAGCTCGGTGACCTCCTCCGTCGAGGGCACGCGCGGGCTGTGGATGTCGTAGACGCCCGGCCCGATGCCGCGCGAGTACCCGGCGTCGCGCAGCTCCGGCACGATCTCCATGCGCGAGCGCGCCGCCTCGACCGACGTCACGTCGGCGTCGAGGCCGTCGATCGCGCCGATGACCTCGCCGAACTCCGAGTAGCACAGGTGCGTGTGGATCTGCGTCGCCGCCTCCACGCCCGACGTCGCGAGCCGGAACGACCCGACGGACCAGTCGAGGTACGCCGGCTGGTCCGCGCGGCGCAGCGGCAGGAGCTCGCGCAGCGCGGGCTCGTCGACCTGGACGATCCCGATGCCGGCGGCCTCGAGGTCCGCGATCTCGTCGCGCAGCGCGAGGCCCACCTGGTTCGCCGTGTCGCCGAGAGGCTGGTCGTCGCGCACGAACGACCACGCGAGGATCGTCACGGGCCCGGTGAGCATGCCCTTGACGGGCTTCTCGGTGAGCGACGCCGTGTACGCGGACCACTCGACCGTGATCGGCGCGGGCCGCGTCACGTCGCCCCACAGGATCGGCGGGCGCACGCAGCGCGACCCGTACGACTGCACCCAGCCGTTCGCCGTGACCGCGAACCCGTCGAGGTGCTCCGCGAAGTACTGCACCATGTCGTTGCGCTCGGGCTCGCCGTGCACGAGGACGTCGAGGCCCAGCTCCTCCTGGATCGCGACGACGCGCGCGATCTCCTCACGCATCGCGGTCGTGTAGTCCGCGTCCGACAGCTCGCCCTTCGTCCACAGCGCGCGGGCGCGGCGGATCTCCGGCGTCTGCGGGAACGAGCCGATCGTCGTCGTGGGCAGCGGCGGCAGGTTCAGGCGCTCCTGCTGCGCGGCCGCACGCTCGGCGTAGTCACCGCGCGCGAAGTCCGCGTCGGTCAGCGCGGCCGCACGCTCGCGCACCGCGGGCACGACGACGCCGCTCGCCTCCGCGCGCGACGCCACCGCCGCGCGGGACGCCTCGATCTCCTCCGCGACGGCGTCGCGACCCTCGGTCAGCGCGCGGGCGAGCGTCGCGACCTCGCCGACCTTCTGGTCCGCGAACGCGAGCCAGTCGCGCAGGCGCGGGTCGAGCGTCGTGCCCGACGCCGTGCCGGGCTCGGCGAACGTCTCGTCCTCGACGTCGTGCGGCACGTGCAGCAGCGACGTCGACGTGCCGACGGCGACCGCGCCCGCACCGAGGCTGCGCGCGGCGGTCAGCGTGTCGAGCTTTGCCGAGAGGTCGGCGCGCCACACGTTGTGCCCGTCGATCGCGCCGACGACGAGCGTCTTCGTCAGGAGGTCGTCGTAGGGCGAGTCCGGAAGGTCCGCACGGACGGCGTCGATCGCGATCGCTTCGACGTCCGTGCCCGCGAGGGTCGCCAGGAAGTCGAAGGTCGCGCCGTCGCCGTCCGGCGACGTCTCCAGCCCGCCGAACGGCGTGGCGACGAGGATCGCGGGCCGCGCGTCCTGCGCCGAACCAGGGGTTGCCGCCGGGTTTGCGGACGAGGCCGCCGAAGACCCCGGGCTCGGCACCGGGCGGAGGTCGGTCGCGAGGGCGCGGTACGCGGACCCCACGGCGGCGGCGAGCTCGGTGAACGGCACGTCGACCGAGTCGGTGACGAGGATCGGCTCGTCGAGCTGGACCCACGGCGCCCCCGCCGCGGCGAGCGCGCGCAGCAGGTCGGCGTAGGCGGCGACGACGTCGTCGAGGCGGTCGAGCGGCGAGTACCCGGCGGGCGCGTCGTCCGCGGCCTTGGACAGCGCGAGGAACGTGACCGGCCCGACGACGACGGGCCGCGTCACGACACCGGCCTCCTTCGCCTCGACGAACTCGCGCACGACGCGGTCGTCGACGAAGCGGATCGGGGTGTCCGGGCCGATCTCGGGGACCAGGTAGTGGTAGTTCGTGTCGAACCACTTGGTCATCTCGAGCGGGGCGTCGTCCCCCTGGCCGCGCGCCACGGTGAAGTAGCCCGCGAGGTCGAGGCGGCCCGCGTCGTCGGTCAGCGACGCGAACCGCGACGGGACCGCCCCGAGGGAGGCGGCGACGTCGAGCACCTGGTCGTAGAAGGAGAACGAGCCGGGGACGGACGCGTCGTCGGCGCCGAGGCCGAGGTCGACGAGCCGGCGGACGGTCGCGAGGCGCAGCTCGCGGGCCGTGGCCTCGAGCTCCTCGGCCGAGGTCTTGCCGGCCCAGAACGCCTCGACGGCCTTCTTCAGCTCGCGGCGGCGACCGATGCGCGGGTAGCCGAGCACGGTGCCGGCGGGGAAACCGACCGGGTTCTGGGTAGGGGAGGGTACGGAAGTGGCCATGATCGAAACCTCTTGCTGGTCCGGAGGACCGGTCAGACGGGCGCGCCGTGCGTGGCGGCGCTCGTCGTGGGCAGGGAGGTGCCGGTGACCCACGGCCCGCTGGCCAGGTCCGGGACGAGCGGGGCGGCGGCGGCGCTGGCGCCGCCCCCGGTCCCGACCGACCCGCCGCCGAGGTGGACACCCTCGAGCAGGTCAAGAGCGGCGCGGTGCTTGTTGAACGTGTACACGTGCAGACCGGGCGTGCCCGCGTCGAGGACGCGCTGCGCGAGGTCGACCGAGTACGCGATCCCGTAGGCGTGCTGCGCCTCCGGGTCGGGCAGGGCGTCGAGCGCGTCCAGCAGGTGCTGGGGCGCGCGCACGCCCGTGAGCTCCTCGACGCGACGGAGCCGCGCGGGCTCCGTCGTGGGCAGCAGCCCGGCGAGGATGGGGATCGTCACGCCGGCCGCGCGGGCCTCGGCGACGAAGTCGGTGTACGACGACGCGTCGTAGAAGAGCTGCGTGATCGCGAAGCTCGCGCCGGCCTGCTGCTTCTGCCAGAGGCGGCGCACCTCCTGGGTGCGCGTCGTGCCGGCGGCGGGGTTCCCGTCGCAGAACGTCGCGACGGCGATCGTCAGCGGCCGGGCTGCGCCGCGCAGCGCGACGGCGGGGTCGGACGCGCAGCGCGACGCCTCGACCTCGCGCAGCAGCGCGACGAGCTCGGTCGACGACCGGACGCCGTCGGGCGCGGGCTGCCAGTCCGGCTGGTCGCGCGGCGGGTCGCCCCGCAGCGCGAGGAAGCTCCGCACGCCCTCGTCGAGGAAGTCGGTGATGACCGACTCCACGTCCTCGCGCGACGCCCCGACGCACGTGAGGTGTGCGATCGGCAGCACGGGCGTGCCCTGGAGCAGGCGTCCGACGACCTGGCGCGCGGTCGCGCGGTCGGTGCCCGCGGCGCCGTACGTCACGGACACGAAGTCGGGGTGCGTCGCGACGAGACGGCGTGCCGTCTCCCAGAACTTCGGGGCCGCGTCCGGTCGGCGCGGGGGCATGAGCTCGAACGACACCGTCGGCCGAGGACGGCCCGGACGGTGCGCGAAGGATGCCTCTGAGGTCATGCGTCACTCCATCGACCCTGGCGTTAGCACCTTTGTCCTCGGGAGGCTTCCGTCGGCGGGTTGCTGCGGTGTCGTCGAGCCAGGACTCTCGACCGCTCTGGATGGTTGGCACGATCCTACGACCCATCCGACATGCGGTCGAGAGCGCCCGCCAGGTGAGATGCGGAGGGATCGGCCGGAGGCGTAGCGGCGCCCCGCGCTACGGATCTCAGGCTCTCTACGCTACGAATTTCAGGTTTCCTACGCTACAGATTTCAGGTGCTCGAGCGAGGTCCCAGACACCGACCATGGCGACGGGTCGTCGTCGGCCTTGCAGGTCTCAGGCCCTCCGGCGCTCGGGCACGTGCAGGCGGCGGAGGAACCGGTCGGTGCGCAGCGGCGGCCCGCGCCGGTCGAGGAGCGACACGACGACGACGGTCGCCGTCGCGAGCGGGATGGTCCAGGCGGCGGGCTGGGCGAGCAGGGCGCGCACGACGCCAGGGACGCCGTCGGCCGTGCCGCCGGACGGGCTCCCGTACCCCGCGGCGACGAGCGCGGACGACGCGAGCAGCGCCGTCGCGCACAGGACGGCGCCCACGACCATGCCCGCCACCGCGCCGCGCGCGGTGAGGCCGCGCCACCACACGCCGAGCAGGATCACGGGGGACAGGGCCGACGCGGCGAAGACGAACACCGTCCCGACGCTCGTCACGAGGCCCTGCGGGATGGTGACGAGCGCGAACGCGAGCGGGATGAGCGTGCACGCGACCGCCGACCAGCGGAAGGACCGCACGGTGCCGCCGAACAGGTCCTGGCTCACGACGCCCGCCAGAGCGACCACGAGCCCCGACGACGTCCCGAGGAACGCGGCGAACGCCCCGGCGACGACGAGCGCGGCGAGGAGCTCGCCGCCGAGCCCGGGCACGAGGCGGGTCGGCAGCGTGAGGACGACGGTGTCCGCCACCCCGGGCGCCGCGAGGTCGGGCGCGACGACCCGCGCCACGAGCCCGAGCGTGCTCGACACCATGTAGAACACGCTGATCATGACGAGCACGACGACGGTCGTGCGGCGGGCCGAGCCGCCGTCGGGCGAGGTGTAGAAGCGCACGAGGACGTGCGGCAGGCCGGTCGTGCCGAGCAGGAGGGCGAGCAGGAGCGAGACGGTGGCGTACGCGTCGAGGCCGCCCGGCCCGGCCTCGTGGGGGAACACGGCGGCGGGGTCGAACGTGACGACGGCGCCGCCGGGCTCGAACGCCCCGCCGAGCGCCATGAGCACGAAGACGAGCGGCACCGCGAGCGCGGTGAGCTTGACCCAGAACTGGAACGCCTGGACGAACGTGATGGAGCGCATCCCGCCCGCGGCGACGACGGCGCTCACCACGACCGCGATCCCCACCGAGCCGACCCACGGCGGCACCGCGGCCACGCTCGTGATGACGAGCGCCGCCCCGTGGAGCTGCGGCACCACGTAGAGCCACCCGATGACGAGCACGAGCACGCTCGTCACGCGGCGCGCGACCACGGAGTCGAGCCGGGCGTGCACGAAGTCGGGGATCGTGTACGCGCCGCTGCGCCGCAGGGGGCCCGCGACGAACAGCAGGACGAGCAGGTAGCCCGCCGCGTACCCCACGGGGAACCAGAACGCCTCCGCGCCGGACAGCAGCACGAGGCCCGAGAGCCCGAGGAACGTGCCCGCGGACAGGTACTCGCCGCTGATCGCCGACGCGTTCCAGACCGGCCGCACGGTGCGCGACGCGACGAAGAAGTCGCTCGTGGTGCGCGAGATCCGCAGGCCGTAGAACCCGATGAGGCCGGTCGCGAGGAGGAGCAGCGCGATCGCGACGAGGGGCAGCGCGCTGGTCACGGCGCACCGCCGTCGTCGGGGCCGGGCTCGTCGGGCGCGCCCGTGCCCTCGGCGAGCGCGCGGTACCGGCGCTCGTTGCGCGCCGCCGCGACCGCGAACACGACCGCGAACGCGACGATCACCGGGTAGAAGCCGTACGCGTGCACGAGCCACGGCAGCGGCACGCCGAGCAGCACGACGTCGTCCAGCGCGGGCACGCCGCTCATCGTCACCGTGAGCAGCGTGACGACCGCGAGGAACGACGCCACGCACGCCAGCCCGAGCCGGAGCTGGGCCCGCACGAGCCCGCGCGTGTAGGCGGTCGCGGCGTCGTCCGGCTCACCGGTCCGTGTCGTGCCCGACGGCGCCCCGCCCTCCGGGCCGGCACCCTCGCCGCGGCCGGCGCGCGCCGCGGGGAGGTCGGTGGACCGGACGCGCACGCGCGCGTCCCGACGCGGGTCGGTGCCCGTCACGGCGCGCCCCGGTGCGGCCCGAGGAGCGCCTCGCGCACGGCGGGCACCATGCGGCGGCTCACCGGGACCTCGTGCCCGGCGACGACGAGCGCGGGCTGCGCCCCGCCGAACCGCGCCGCGGTCACGGCCGCGCGGTCCACGAGGTACGACCGGTGCACGCGCAGGAACCCCGCGGGCGCCCACCGCTCCTCGAGGTCGGAGAGCGGCTCGCGCACGAGGAACTGCTCGGTGTCCGTCACGAGCCGGGAGTAGTCGCCCTGCGCCTGCACCCACCGCACCGCGCTGCGCCGGACGAGCCGCGTCGTCGTGCCGACCGTCACGACGAGCGTCTCCTCGGCCGGGGCCGCACCGCCCGCCGGGTCGCCGGCAACCGGCGGTGGAGCGGCGGCGCTCGCGGACGGTGCCGCCGCGTCGGTCGCGGGGGTGCGCCCCGCCGCGGTGCGCTCCGCGACCCGTTCGACGACGCGGTCGACCGCGCGCGTGAGCCGCTCGCGCCGCACGGGCTTGAGCACGTAGTCGACGGCCTCGACGTCGAACGCCTCCAGCGCGCGCGCCTCGTCGGCGGTCACGAACACGACCGCCGGGCGGTCGGCGAACCGGGAGAGCGCGCGGGCGAGGTCGAGGCCGGTCAGCCCCGGCATGTGGATGTCGAGGAACGCCGCGTCCACCGTGCGCGACGAGAGCTCGCGCAGCGCCTCGGAGCCGCTCGCGACCCCGCGCACGGTGCGGACGCGCGGGTCGCGGCGGAGCAGGCCCACGAGCTCGTCGAGCACGGGCCGCTCGTCGTCGGCGACGAGCACGTCCAGCCCGACGGCGTCGCCCGCCCCGCCGGGGAGACCGCCGGCCGGAGCCGGGTCCGGGGTGGTCACGGCACGCTCACCTCCGTCTCGTGCAGCGGCTGCGACCGCGGGACGCGCAGCCGCACGAGCGTGCCCGAGCCGGGCGCGGTCTCGATGTCGAGCGCGTGGTCGTCGCCGTAGAGCTGGCGGACGCGCGTGTCGACGTTGCGCAGGCCCACGTGCGTCGTGTCGCGCGACGTGAGGAGCTCACGCACGACGGCCGGGTCCATGCCGACGCCGTCGTCCTCGACCGTGATCTCCGTCTGGGTGCCCTCGTCGCGCGCGGTGATGACGATCGTCCCGCCGTGCTCGCGCGGCTCCAGGCCGTGGCGCACGGCGTTCTCGACGAGGGGCTGCACGGAGAGGAAGGGGATGACGGCCGTCAGCGACTCCGGCGCGATCTGCAGGGTGACGGCGAGGCGCTCGCCGAACCGGGCGCGCTCGAGCTCGACGTAGGAGTGGATCGAGCGCAGCTCGTCGGCGAGGGTCGTGAAGTCGCCGCGCCCGCGGAACGAGTAGCGCGTGAAGTCGGCGAAGTCGAGCACGAGGTCGCGCGCCCGCTCGGGGTCGGTGCTGATGAACGACGCGATGGCACCGAGCGCGTTGTAGACGAAGTGCGGGCTGATCTGGGCGCGCAGCGCGCGGAGCTCGGCCTGCGCGAGCGCCGTGCGCGACGCCTCCAGCTCGGCGAGCTCGAGCTGCGCCGCGCACCACTGCGCCACCTCGCCCGTCGCGCGCACGAGCGGTGGCCGCACGGTGTCGGCGAACGCCACGACGACGCCGGCGACGCGCCCGCCCGCGACGACGGGCGCCCCGACGGCGTCCTCGACGTCGCCGCTCTCGACGTGGCGCCGTCCCGTCGCGAGGACGCGCTCGGCGACGCGCCGCGCGTCGGGCTCGAGCGTCGAGCTCCCGTCGAGGGCGACCGCGCCGTCCGCCGTGACGACGGCGAGCGCGTCGGCGCCGAGGAGCTGGCGCAGGGAGCGGGCCGCGCGGCCGACGTCGTCGCCGTCGAGCCCGTCGCGCAGGTGCGTCGCGGCGCGCGACGCTAGGTGGAGGGTGCGGAACGTCGCCCGGTCGGAGTCGCTCCCGAGCTCGCGCGACCCGCGCGCGAGCCGCCAGGCGAGCACGAGCCCGAGGGTGAGCAGGACGCCCACGACGAGACCGGCGGCGGCGCCGGCGAACACGGGCCCGGACATGCAGTGATCGTATCCAGCGCGGCGTCACCCGCCTCGGTGGGCAGGTAAGGTTAGGCGACCCTATCCCACGACGGAGGAACCTCCTGTGCCGATCTCCCGGACCACGTCGAGCCCGCGCGTGCGCCGCAGCGTCACCACCACCGCCCTCGTGCTCGCCGCGACCCTCCTCGCGGCGTGCTCGTCCGACCCCGAGCCCGCGGCGACCGGCGCGCCGGCGCCGGACGACACCGCGACGGGGTACGCCGTCGAGCACGCGCGGGGTACCGCCGAGCTCGACGCGGCGCCGCAGCGCGTCGTGACGCTCGAGCCCGTCGAGACGGACACCGCCGTCGCGCTCGGCGTCGTCCCCGTGGGCGCCGCCGTGCTGAGCGTCGAGGCGGGCGTGCCCGCGTACCTCGGCGAGGAGGCGCAGGCGATCGAGGTCGTCGGCACCGTGCCCGAGCCGAATCTGGAGGCCATCGCGGCGCTCGAGCCGGACCTCATCCTCGGTACGGAGTCGCGCCACTCCGACCTGTACGACCAGCTCGCGAGCGTCGCGCCGACCGTCTTCATGGCGACCCAGACCGACCCGTGGCAGGAGAACGTGCTCCTCGTCGGGCGCGCGCTCGGCCGGGAGTCGGACGCCCAGGCCCTGCTCGACGCCTACGACGCGCGGTGCGCCCAGCTCCAGGAGGACTACGACGTCTCCGGGACGGCGCAGCTCCTGCGTCCGCGCGACGGCATCGTGTCCGCGTACGGGCCGCGGTCGTTCGCGGGCAGCACGCTCGAGTGCGTCGGGTTCGCGACGCCGGAGCAGGAGTGGGGCGAGGACATCTCCGTGGACCTGTCCCCGGAGCGCGTGACCGAGGCCGCCGCCGACCTCGTGCTCGTCTCGGCCGCCGACCCCGACGACGCGTCCGCGGTCCCCGCGGAGATCCCGCTCAACGCCGCGTCCTTCCCCGACGTGCGCGTCGTGGACCAGTCGTCCTGGATCAGCGGCGTCGGGCCGCTCGGCGGGCAGGCCGTGCTCGACGACGTCGAGCGCTTCCTGCAGGACCGTGCCGGCTCCTGACGCGGCGGCCGGGCCCCCGGCGACCGCCGGGAGCCCGGCCGGGTGCCGGTTCCACCGGTCGCCCAACGTGCTCTTCCCGACGACGGTCGCGCGCGTGCACGACGTCGGCCCGCGCCTCGTGCGCGTGACGCTCGCCGGGCCGGACCTCGCCGGGTGCGCCGACGTCGGGCTCGACCAGCGCGTGAAGATCCTGCTCCCGGGGCCGGGCGCGGACCGCCTCGCGCGCCGGGCGCGCCTCGCGGACGAGAGCACGTGGCGCCGCGAGTGGTCCGCGCTCGACGACGACGTGCGCCCCGTCATGCGCTCGTACACGCCCGTGGCCGTGCGCCCGGAGGTCGCGGAGGTCGACCTCGACCTGTACCTGCACGAGCCCGCCGGCCCGGCGAGCGCCTGGGCGCGGCGGGCGGCGGTCGGGGACCGCGTCCTGCTGTCCGCGCCGCACGCGCGGTTCGGCGTGACCGACCATGGCACGCAGTGGGACCCGGGACCCGCCGTCGGGCACGTGCTCCTCGTCGCGGACGAGACGTCCGCGCCCGCGGTGCGCGGGATCCTCGCGAGCCTCGGCCCTGACGTCCGGGCCCACGTGCTCGTCGAGGCCGACGACCCGGCGGACGCCCCGCTCGGGGACGTGCCCGCGACCGTGCGCGTCGAGCACGTGCCCCGCCTGCGACGCCGCGGCGCCGAGCGGGCGGTGCTGGGCGCCGTCCGCGACTGGGCCGCCGTGCACGGCCGGTCCGCGGCCTCCGCGGGCGACGGCTTCTACGCGTGGTGCGCGACGGAGAGCGCCACGGTCGCGCGCGTCCGGGCCGAGCTCGTCGCGGCGGGCGTGGCGCGGTCGCGCGTGCACGCGCAGGGCTACTGGCACGACCGCGCCCGGCCGGACGCGACGGTCAGACGAGGAACGCGACCATGACGACGAACGCGACCAGGAAGAACAGCAGCACCCCGAGCCCGACGAACAGGCCCAGCGCGACCGGGTGCGCCTGACGCCACGGCACGAGCCGGGGGTCCATCGCCCGCAGCTGCACGGGCGTGACCGGCTGGTGGACCGGGTTGAGCGGGACGCCGCGGTGCGCGAGGTCGAGCGCGACGGCCGAGAGCTGGTCGCGGTCCCACATCTGCCCGACGAGCAGGGCGAGGCGCTTCGTCGGCCCCACGACGATGAGGTGGTGCGTCGGCGTCATGCCCCCGAACCCCATGCTGTCGACCGTGACGACGCGCTCGATCTCGGCCACCGTGAACCGCCGCGGCCGGCCCCAGCCCTGGACCGTCACCGACCCGTCGCCGAACGTGACGCGGGAGCGGTCGGTGAAGCGGCGCGCGAGCACGTACGTCAGCGGGATCATCGCGAGCACGACGCACGCGTACCCGAGCGCGAGGGCGAGGTTGCGCGTGCTGATCCCCAGGGAGACCGCCGTGAGCCCGAGGATCGGCACGAGGACCGCGGCGAACGTGAGGTTGGCGCGCACCACGCGGCGCTTGGCGTCGTCGTGCAAGGTCAGCTCCGTCACGCTCGGAATCGTCCCACGGCACCGACCGTCTACTGAGCTACGACGATGTCGTACCGCTCGTCATATTTGGTGCGGGAGATCACGTTCTCGGCGTACGCCACGGCAGCCTCGGAAGTGGGGTGCTGGTTGGCCGTCGGGTTGGACTTCTGGTCCGTGATGACGATGTTTTTGGGCTCGCCGACGAACAGCGTGGCCCAGAACGTGTACTCCAAGTTGTTGTTGACGTCGTAAGACCCCGACTCCTTGACGATCACCACGGTACGGTCGGATGCTGCCTTGACCTCTTGGATCTTGGGGAAGACGGTGTCTACCGCTGCGGCGTTCGCGGCAGTGGGGTTTTCCAGGCCGGCTGCCAGGAAAGGAGCGGCCACGTCGTTCAGCACGACATCGGGGAGACGCTCGTCCTTATCCACGACCACGGTCTCGCCGCTCGACAGCGTGACCGCGCCCTGGGTCTCGGGCAGCGCGTCGACCTGGTCCGCGGTGATGACGTCACCGGCGGCGAAGGTTGGCACCTCCTGCTTCGTGCCCGTACCGCCGGAACCACCCGGAGTCGAGGACGAGCCGTCCGTCACGGTCGG
Organism: Cellulosimicrobium sp. 72-3; assembly: GCF_013127315.1. Lineage (NCBI taxonomy): Bacteria > Bacillati > Actinomycetota > Actinomycetes > Micrococcales > Promicromonosporaceae > Cellulosimicrobium > Cellulosimicrobium sp. 72-3. Next base: position 4,074,868 of record NZ_CP053419.1, on the reverse strand, counting down.
CGACGCACTCGGGGCCGGAGTCGGCTGGTCGTCCGGCGTGCACGCCGTGAGGGTGAAGCCCAGCGCGATGGTCGTCGCGACCGCCAGGATCTTCGTGGCCTTCGTGTTCACTGTCTCTCCCCTGCTTCTGGCCTCGTCGTCGCTCGGCTCTCGGCGCGCCCTGGTGCTGTTCGGGACGGGCGGGATGGCTCTCGGGCGGAGTGCCCGAGAGCGGCAAGGCTCGTTCGAGATCCGTGCTGCCACACAGGACACAGCGTCCGCTGCCCGACGTGCGGGCCCTGCCCAGCCGTTCCTGCGCTCGTCGATCTCAGACCCGCTCTCCCACCTGTCGCTCCAGCGGCACTGTAGCCGTCCGCGGGAGCGAGCAGGGTCGTGCTCGACGGGCGGGCGAGTCGCGTGGTGCTGCAAGCGCGGTGAACTCGGGTACTCGGCCCCATGCCGTCGGGCCGGTTTTAGGAGCTGCGGAAGAGGCGCTTGCGCGACCGCGGGTGGCCGGGGGAGCCGGCCGGCAGGTCGTAGGCGCTCGTCCACACCGGGACGTCGTGGGGCGGGAGAGCCCCGGCGCGGACCGCGGCCTCGTGCAGGTGCCGCGCGACGGCGCCGAAGCTCTCGCGGCAGGAGAGCTGGCCCTCGACGAGGGAGAGCATGACGACGGTGCGGTGCGCGGCGGCGTCGGGCTGGACCGTCGCGACGGCCCGCCCGTGGGAGAAGAACGCCGCCGCACGCGGGGTGACGAGGCGGAGCACGTCGAGGTCGTCGAGGAAGAACGCACGGGCCGCGCCCCCGACCTCCCACAACGACGCGCCCTCGCGGTGCGCGACGTCGGACGCCCGGCGCTTCCAGCGCAGCGCGCCGAACGCGGCGGCGACCCACCCGGCCGCCGTCACGGGGTCGGTGGCGAGCGCGAGGGTGCACGCGGAGAACGTCCCCCGCGGCGGGTCGGACGTGATGCCGACGGGAGGGCGGGCCACGCCGTCACCGTAGCCCGCGGAGGTCGGGCCCCTCGCCGAGGGCGGCGAGCGCCCGCAGCAGCACGTCGTGACCGGACCGTGCGGCCCCGGGCAGCCAGGCGGCGAAGACCGCGCCGAAGGTGAGGGGGAGGAGCGCGACGAGCCACGCGACCCCGTTCTGGTAGACGGCGCCGAGCGTCGCGATCCCGGCGGCTGCGGCGAGCCAGATCGCTACCAGCACGAGGTCCAGCACGCTCGGGGCGACCGTCCCGCGCACGCGGACGCCGTCGGGCTCCTCGGTGAGCCGGGCGCGCAGCACGCTGTGCCCGCTCGCGTGCGCGCCGGGGGCCCAGCGGCGGGCGACGAGCACGTCGTCGCGCACGCGGACCCGGACCTCCTGCCCGCGGCGGGGCAGCTCCGCGGCGCGCTGCCGGACGTCGGCGACGGAGACCCGCGGCAGGAGCAGGTCGAGGGGGACGCGGAGCACGGCGCCGAGCCTAGGCCGTCAGCAGCAGCGCGACCCCGGGTTGGCGTCCTGCTCGGCGTGCCGCATGCGCCAGAACTCGCGCTCGGTCATGACGACGCCGCCCGGGTGCACCGCGCGCTGGTGCGCGGCGTAGGTCGCGTACGCGTCGTCGCCCATCACCTGCCGCACGTACCAGCGGACGTGGGCCGCGCCGTCGTGCACGCGGGTCGCGGCACTGCGGAGCCCCGCCACGACGGTCGCGCGGACCGTCGTGGCGGGACCCTGCGTCCCCTGCCGCACCGTCACCGGTGCCCCGTCGCGGCAGGGCGCTTCTCGGGCGGCAGCGCCGCCCACTCCTTCTGGATCGCCTTCTCGGCCTTCGTCGCGAACAGGTCGGCCGGGGCGAACCGGCGCGACGCGACGGGCGGGTCCTCGTGGTTGGCGCCGCCGCCGTCGCGCAGCGCCTTCGCGGTCACGAGGACCGACGCGACGATGACGACGATCGCGAGGACGACGAACACGATCGAGAGCGTGCCCTGGACGAACGTGTTGCGGACGACCGCCTCCATCGCCTCGACCGAGCCGGCGGTTCCGAACGACGTCTCGCCGGCGGCGAGCGCGTCCTTGAACGCGTTGTGGTTGGCCCAGTACCCGACCGCGGGGACGGGGGAGAAGATCTTCTCGATCGACGCCCAGATGGTGATGACCGCGGTGAACGCGAGCGGCGCCGCGACGATCCACAGCCAGCGCTGGTAGCTGCGCCCGCGCTTGGCGACGATTGCCAGCACGACGGCGAGCGCGATGGCCGCGAGGAGCTGGTTCGCGATGCCGAACAGCGGGAAGAACGTGTTGATCCCGCCGAGCGGGTCGGTGACGCCGAGGTAGAGGATGCTGCCCCACCCGGCGACCATGATCGCGGTGCACAACCACACGCCTGGCCGCCACGTGACGTCGCGGAACTTCGGCGACACGTTGCCGAGGGTGTCCTGGAGCATGAACCGCGCGACGCGCGTGCCGGCGTCGACGGCGGTGAGGATGAACAGCGCCTCGAACATGATGGCGAAGTGGTACCAGAAGCCCATCATCGCGGTGCCGCCCACGAGCTGCTGCATGATGTGCGCGAGGCCGAGCGCGAGCGTCGGGGCACCGCCCGTGCGGGACACGATCGACGGCTCCCCGACGGCCTCCGCGGTCGACGTGAGCATGTCCGGCGTGAGGTTGACGCCCATGAGGCCGAGCCCGTTGACGAACGCGACCGCGCCCTCGACCGTGCCGCCCGTGGCGGCGGCGGACGAGTTCATCGCGAAGTAGATGCCGCGGTCGATGGAGATCGCGGCGACGAGCGCCATGATCGCGACGAACGACTCCATGAGCATGCCGCCGTAGCCGATGAAGCGCGTCTGGCGCTCCTTCTCGACGAGCTTCGGCGTCGTGCCCGACGCGATGAGCGCGTGGAAGCCGGACAGCGCGCCGCACGCGATGGTGACGAAGAGGAACGGGAACAACGCCCCGGACACGACCGGGCCCGTCTCGCCGCTCGCGAACTCGCTGATCGCGGGCACCGTGATCTCGGGCCGCACGACGATCACCGCGACCGCGAGGACGACGATGACGCCGACCTTCATGAACGTCGAGAGGTAGTCGCGGGGCGCGAGCAGGAGCCACACGGGCAGGACGGCGGCGACGAAGCCGTACACGATGACGCCGACCGCGATCGTCGTGCGGTCGAGGTGGAAGAGCTCGGCGCCCCACGCGGTGTCCGCGATCCAGCCGCCGCCGACGATCGCGGCGAGCAGCAGCACGAAGCCGATGACCGAGACCTCGGTGATCTTCCCGGGCCGGATGTACCGCAGGTACACGCCCATGAACAGCGCGATGGGGATCGTCATCGACACGGAGAACACGCCCCACGGGCTCTCGCCGAGCGCGTTGACGACGACGAGCGCGAGGATCGCGACGATGATGATCATGATGAGCAGCGACGCGACGATCGCGGCGGTGCCGCCCACGCGGCCGAGCTCCTGACGCGCCATCTGGCCGATGGTCCGCCCGCCGCGGCGCATGGAGAAGAACAGGACGAGGTAGTCCTGCACCGCGCCGGCGAGCACGACGCCGACGATGATCCAGATCGTGCCGGGCAGGTAGCCCATCTGGGCGGCGAGCACCGGGCCGACGAGCGGGCCCGCCCCGGCGATCGCGGCGAAGTGGTGGCCGAACAGCACGTGCCGGTCGGTCGGGACGTAGTCCTTGCCGTCCTCGCGGGCCTCGGCGGGCGTGGCGCGGCGGTCGTCGGGGCGCGTGATGTAGCGCTCGATGACCTTGGAGTAGAAGCGGTACCCGATGAGGTACGTGCACACGGCGGCGAACACGAACCAGATCGCGTTCACGGTCTCGCCGCGGACGACCGCGAGCATGACCCACGCGATGCCGCCGAGCAGGGAGATCGCGGCCCACAGGGCGATCTTCTGGGGCGTCCAGCGGGTGCGCGCCTGTGCCCCGGGAAGCTCCTCGGGCACCGCGGTGGGGGGCAGGGACGGGTCCGGCACGATCTCCGGGTCGTCGTCCGCGGCGTTCCGCGCCGCGCGGGTGTCTGTCGTCATCGAGCCTCTCCAGGGTCGCGTCGTTGCGGTCCGACCACGGAAGGCTAGGAACCGCGGCGGACCGTGATCCACGTCACGGCGGCGGGCGGTCGAGGTGTGCGACGAACGGTGGTCGGTGTGCGACGAACGGCGCGGGAAGAAGGTTGCGCGCGCCTCGTAGCCTGGGGCGGTGCAGACGCTGACGACGCCCCGACTGACCCTCCGCCCCTGGCAGCCCGACGACGCCGACGCCGTCCTCGACATCTACTCCCGCTGGGACGTGATGCGGTACGTCGGGACGACGCCGCGCGTCCTGGAGCACCGGGACGAGGCGCTCGCGCGCGTCGCCGCGTGGGCGGAGGTCGACGACGGCACGCACGGCGTCTGGGCGGTCGTCCCGCGCGAGGACGACGGCGCCGGTCTGCCCGACGGCGCGCCCGTGGGGACCATCCTGCTCAAGTCGATCCCGGCGTCGGGCACGGGCGACCCGCTGCAGCCGTCCGGCGACACGGAGATCGGGTGGCACTTCCACCCCGCCGCGTGGGGCCGCGGGTATGCGTCGGAGGCGGCCTCGGCCGTCCTCGCGCACGCGTTCGCGCGGGGCCTCGACCGGGTCGTCGCCGTGACGCACCCCGACAACGCGGCGTCCCAGGCGGTGTGCCGACGGATCGGCATGACCCCCCGCGGCAGGACCGACGCGTACTACGGCGTGACGTGCGAGCTGTTCGACGTCACCGCGGCGGAGGGGGCACGGGCGGCCCGACCCGCGTGAGGCGGCGGACCGCACCGAGGACGTCGACGTCGTCGTGCGGCTCGGTGTCGAGCGCGCGGTGGATCGTCATGCCCTCGATGAACGCGTCGAGCACGCGGCACGTCGCGGGGTCGAAGTGGCGGCCCAGCGCGGCGCGGCTGCGACGCATCCAGTCGTTGGTGAGCGTCCGGTAGGCCGGGTCCCGCGCCGCGAGCGTGTAGAGCTCGTGCGACAGGACGAGGTCGCGCTGCGTCGCGAAGACGTCGTGCGTGATGAGCGTCGTGACGGCCTGGACGGCCTCCTCGGGCGTGCGCGCGTCGCCCATGCGGCGCTCGAACTGCGCGGCGGCCTCGCGCGTGAACCGGCCGAACGCCTCGCGCAGCAGGTCGTCCATCCCGGCGAAGTGGTACGTCATGGAGCCGAGCGGGACGTCGGCCGCCGCCGCGACGCGCCGGTGCGAGGTCCCTTCGACCCCGTGCTCCGCGATCACGTCGAGGCACGCGTCGATGATGCGGTCGCGGCGCTCCGGGTCGTGGCGGCGCGCGCGGCCCGTCGGGCCGGGAGGCGCGGGGGTCTCGGTCACGGGTCAGATGTTCTCGCGGATCACGCGCGCCGGGTTGCCGACGGCCACGACGTTCGCGGGCAGGTCGCGCGTGACGACGGACCCCGCGCCCACGACGGTGTTGTCGCCGATCGTCACGCCCGGGCACACGATGACGCCGCCGCCGAGCCACACGTTGTCGCCGAGCGTGATGGGCTCGGCGGCCTCGAGCTTGTCGCGCCGCGGCTGGGGGTCGACGGGGTGCGTGGGGGTGAGGAGCTGGACGTTCGGCCCGAGGAGGCAGTCGTCGCCGATGGTGATCGCCGCGACGTCGAGCGCGGTGAGCCCGGAGTTGACGAACGTCCGGTCGCCGAGGTGCACGTTGCTGCCGAAGTCCACCGCGAGCGGGGGCTTCACCGACGCGCCCTCGCCGAGCGAGCCGAGCAGGTCCGTGAGGATCGCGCGGGCGCCGTCGTCGTCGCCGTCGAGCACCGCCCGGTGGTAGGCGTCGACGAGGCGCAGGCCGCGCTGGACGCCGCGCGCGATCTCCGGGTCGTCGGCGACGTAGAGGTCGCCCGCGGCCATGCGCTCGTAGCTGGTGCGGTCGTCGCCGGCGAAGTAGTCGGTGGTCATGCGCTGGTCTCCTGGTACTCGAGGGTGCGGTCGTGGGGGGAGGGGTGGTGCGGCGAGCTGGTGGCGCGGCGCGGTGCGAGGACGCCGGCGAGCAGCACGACGACGACGCCCGCGAGCGGGAGCACGAGCAGGCCGGTCCGCAGGCTCGTGGCGTCGGCGACGAGCCCGACGATCGGCGGCGACAGGAGGAACCCGAGCCGCATGAGCCACGAGACGAGCGTGAGACCCGTGCCCGCGCGCAGCCCGGGGAGCTCGTCCGCCTGCTGCATCGCGGCCGGGACGAGGGTTGCGACACCGAACCCGGCGGCGGCGAACCCGGCGATGGTGCCGGGCACGGAGGGGAACGCGAGCGCGAGGCCCGTGCCGAGCGCGACGAGCGCACCCCCGGTCCGGGCGACGGCGCGCTGACCGAAGCGGTCCACGAGGCGGTCCCCGACGAGGCGCCCGACGAACTGGGCGCCGACGAGCGCGACGAAGCCGGCGGCGGCGAGCGTCGCGGGGGCGCCGAGCGACCCGGACAGGTAGACCGCGGCCCACGTGCTGCCCGCGTCCTCGACGAGGGTGCCCGCGACGGCGACGAGCACGAGCGCGGCGAGGACGGCGGCCGTGCGGGCGCGGGACGCGCGCGCGAGTGCTGCGCCGGCCCCTGCGGGCGTCGCGCTCGCGGGCGCACCGGGCGGGGCACCCGCCCCGGCCTCGGTCGCGGCGGCCTCCGCCGCGACGGCGTCGGGCGCCTCGCCGTCGAGCCCGGGCAGGCACCAGCGCAGCGCGACGAGCGCGACCACCGCGAAGAGCGCGCCCGTGATCGCGAGGTGGACGCCGAGGGGCAGGCCGAGCGCGATGGCGGCGGCCGCCATCCCGCCGCCCACGACGGCGCCGACCGACCACAGCGCATGGAAGCCGTTGATGATCGAGCGGCCGTACCGGCGCTGCACGCGCAAGCCGTGCGCGTTCTGCGCGACGTCGGTGAACGCGTCCATCGCCCCCGCCGCGAACAGCGCGACGACGAGCAGCGGCAGGGCGGGCGCCAGGCCCGCGAGCAGCAGCCCGGCCGCGGTGAGCACGGTGCCGGCGACGGCGACGCGCGCCGACCCGAACCGGCGGACGAGCGCCGCGGCGGCGAGCCCGGCGGTGATGGCCCCCGCGGGGAACGCCGCGACGGCGAGCCCGTACGTGGCGTTGCCCAGGTCGAGCCCGGCCTTGATCTCGGGGTACCGCGGCACGAGGTTCGCGAACAGCGCGCCGTTGGTGAGGAACAGCGCGGCGACGGCGACCCGCGCACGCCGGACGTCCGGCGCCGGGCCCGCGAGGATGGGGGGCGGCATGCGGACGATCGTACACACGATGTGTACGACCGTACACATCCCCGCGGGGTCGGGGCCGTGGTCTGCGCCTAGGCTGGCGGGCATGGACACCGAGGAGCGACTGGCCGTCTTCATCGACTACGAGAACCTCGCGCTCGGGGCGCGCGAGCACCTGGGCGGCATGACGTTCGACTTCGGCCCGATCGCCGACGCGCTCGCCGTGCGCGGGCGCGTCGTCGTGCGGCGGGCGTACGCGGACTGGTCGTACTTCGACGAGGACCGCCGCTCGCTCACGCGCCACCAGGTCGAGCTCATCGAGATGCCCCAGCGCATGGGGGCGTCCCGCAAGAACGCCGCCGACATCAAGATGGTCGTCGACGCGATCGAGATGGCGTTCGAGCGCGACTACATCTCGACGTTCGTCATGTGCACGGGGGACAGCGACTTCTCCCCGCTCGTCCACAAGCTGCGCGAGCTGAACAAGCGCGTCATCGGCGTCGGCGTCGAGAAGTCGACGTCCCGCCTCCTGCCGCCCGCGTGCGACGAGTTCCTGTTCTACGACCGGCTCGAGGGTGTCGACGTCCCCGACGAGCCGGAGCCTCGCTCGGTCCGCGGTGGGCGCGCCGGGACGACGTCCGGTGGCGCGAAGGCGAAGCGCACCGGCGGCCGCACGTCCGGGCGCCGCAAGGCGACCGAGATCGCCGAGCCGGAGGTCGAGACCCCGGCCGCCGCGGCGCTCGCGGAGCTCGGCGAGGCCGTCGGGCGCTCGTCGCGCCGGGGCGAGCCCGTCGTGACCGAGAACGCCGAGGTCGACGGCGAGACGACGCCCGTCGAGCAGCCGGCCGACGAGCCCGCGCTCGTCGCGACGACCTCCGAGGCCGACGACGACGCGCCGTCGGGCGAGGACGTCCCCATGGAGGTGCGCGTCGCGCAGACCCTGGCCGACCTCGAGGCGTCCACGAGCGGCCCGGTCACTGCGTCGGTGCTCAAGCGCACGCTGCTGCGCAAGGACCCGACGTTCAGCGAGGCGGACTACGGGTTCCGCAACTTCGGCGAGTTCCTGCGGTTCCTCGCCGACCGGAGCTTCGTGGAGCTCGCGCCCGGCCCCGCGACGGGCGACCCGGAGGTGTCGCTGCCCGCGCAGGGCGACACGGACCAGGCGTTCGCGCTCGTGCGCGACGTGGTCCGTGAGGAGGGCGGCTCGACGGTCCTGTCCGGGCTGAAGAACGCGATCCGCAAGAAGCGCCCCGACTTCAGCGAGAAGGCGCTCGGGTACCGCGGGTTCCTGCAGTTCTGCAAGGCGGCGCAGGCCGCCGGCGCCGTCGACCTCGCCTGGGACGACGACGCCGACGACTACCGCGTGACGGTCGCCTGACGCTCACTCGGCCGTGGCGCCGGGCGCCGGGGACCACCCCGGCGCCCGGTCGCGGCGCCCGGACCTGCCGACCGGCGTCGCGGTCAGCGACCGACGAAGGCGAGCAGCGCCTCGTTGACCTCGGCCGCGTGCGTGACGAGCAGGCCGTGGGGAGCGCCCTCGACCTCGACGTACTCGGCGTCCGGCACGAGCTGGCGGAAGCGGCGTCCGGTCGCGTCGATCGGCAGGATGTTGTCCTTCGTGCCGTGCAGGATCAGGGTCGGCTTGCCGGCGGCGCGGACGGCCTCGACGTCGGCGCGGAAGTCCTCGATCCAGGTCGGCACGACCGCGTACGCGGCGACGGGCGCGGAGCCGATCGCGGTGATCCAGCTCGCGTGCACGGCGTCCTCGCTGATGCGGGTCCCGAGGTTCTCGTCGAGGTTGTAGAAGTCCTTGTAGAACTGCGTGTACCAGGCGTAGCGGTCGGAGCGCGCGGCCTCGACGATGCCGTCGAACACGGACTGCGGGACGCCCTCCGGGTTGTCGTCGCGCTGGACGAGGAAGGGCTCGAGCGAGGCGAGGAACGCGAGCTTGGCGACGCGCTCGTGGCCGTGGTTCTTCACGTAGCGGGCGAGCTCGCCGGTGCCCATGGAGAAGCCGACGAGGATCACGTCGCGCAGGTCGAGGGTCTCCAGGACGGTGTCGAGGTCGGCCGCGAACGTGTCGTAGTCGTAGCCGCTGCCGACCTTGCTCGACGCGCCGAACCCGCGGCGGTCGTACGTGATGACGCGGTGGCCGGCGTCGAGCAGCTCGCGCTTCTGCAGCTCCCAGCTGTGGCCGTCGAGGGGGTAGCCGTGGATGAGGACGACCGGCTGCCCGGCGCCCTGGTCCTCGTAGTAGAGCTCGATGTCGGTGGAGTTCTCCTGCCCGACGGTGATGTACCCCATGGTCGTGCCCCTTTCGCGAGGTCGGGAGAACGGTCGTTCTCTCGTTGGTCGCTACACTAGAGAACGATGGTTCTCCGCGCAAGCGGTACGACGTGAACAGGAGATGAGCGATGCTCGACGACGCGAGCGCCCGCGCGGCCGTGGTGGCCGCGGCCGACCGGCTGTTCTACGCCCAGGGCGTGCAGGCCGTCGGTATGGACGCCGTCCGTGCGGAGGCCGGGGTGTCGCTCAAGCGCATCTACTCGCTCTTCCCGTCCAAGGACGACCTCGTCGTGGCCGTGCTGCGCCAGCGCACCCGGCGGTGGGACGACGGGATCGCCCAGGCCGCCGCGGGGGTCGCCACGCCCCGGGAGCGGCTGCTCGCCGTGTTCGACTTCCTCGACGCGTGGTTCCGCGAGGACGGCTTCCGCGGCTGCGCGTTCATCAACTCGTTCGGCGAGCTCGGCGCGACGTCGCCCGGGGTCGCCGCCGCGGTGCGCGAGCACAAGGAGTCGTTCCAGCAGTACGCGCGCGACGTCGTGCGCGAGGCAGGCCTGCCCGACGACGTCGCGCTCCAGGTCGTGCTGCTCGCCGAGGGGGCGCAGACGACGGCGGCCATCACGCAGGACCTCGACGTCGCGCGCCAGGCGCGCCGGGCGGCCGAGGCGATCCTCGACGCGGCGGTCCCTGCGACCGCCTGACGTCCCGGGGCGTTCCCGGGGCGGTCGGGCCGCCCGCGTGCCCGGGTGGCGGGGAAGCGAGATGGGAGCGATCCCACGACACGCCGAGAGAGCGCTTGCTCGGCGTGTTCGCGCCGCCGTAGGGTCGCGGACGGAGGGCCGAGGAACGGCCCCCGCCCGGTGCAGAGTCGCGCCGAGAGCATGTCCCGCACCGTGGCGAGACGCAGGCGGCACCGCCGCCGGACCTGGAGGAACGATGGACCTCGCACGTCACCGCTCCCTGACCCCGCCCCGCAACCTGGCCGGGCGCCGACCACGCGCCCGGCGGCGCCTCGCGGGTGCGCTCGTCGCCGCGCTCACGGCCGCCGCGGCGGCGCTCGCCGTCACCGTGCCCGCGACGTCGGCCGCCGCCGCACCCGGCGACCTCCTGTGGTCCGACGAGTTCGACGGCGCGGCGGGCTCGGCGCCGAACCCCGCCGTCTGGAACCACGAGACCGGCGCGCACGGGTGGGGCAACGCCGAGCTCCAGAACTACACGGCCTCGCGCGCCAACTCCGCGCTCGACGGCCAGGGCAACCTCGTCATCACCGCGCGCCGCGAGGGCGACGGGTCGTACACGTCGGCGCGCATGACGACCCAGGGGAAGTACCAGCCGCAGTACGGGCGCATCGAGGCGCGCATCCAGATCCCGCGCGGCCAGGGGATCTGGCCGGCGTTCTGGATGCTCGGCGGGAGCTTCCCCGGGACGCCGTGGCCGTCGTCGGGCGAGATCGACATCATGGAGAACGTCGGGTTCGAGCCGCACCGCGTGCACGGCACGGTGCACGGCCCGGGGTACTCCGGCGGCTCCGGCATCACGGGCATGTACCAGCACCCGCAGGGCTGGTCGTTCGCGGACACGTTCCACACGTTCGCGGTCGACTGGAAGCCGGGGGAGATCACGTGGTTCGTCGACGGCCAGCAGTTCCACCGCGTCACGCGCGCGAGCGTCGGCGCGAACGCCTGGGTGTTCGACCAGCCGTTCTTCCTCATCCTCAACGTCGCGGTCGGCGGGCAGTGGCCGGGCTACCCCGACGGCACGACCCAGCTCCCGCAGCAGATGAAGGTCGACTACGTGCGCGTCTACGACAACGGCTCGGGCTCGTCGAGCCCGGGGAACCCCGGCACCGGCCTGCCGACGGGGACCGGCGCGGTGCGCGCCGCGAACGGCATGTGCGTCGACGTCCCGTGGGCGGACCCGACCGACGGCAACCAGGTGCAGATCGTCACGTGCAGCGGCAACGCCGCGCAGACCTGGACGCGCGGCTCCGACGGGACCGTCCGCGCGCTCGGCAAGTGCCTCGACGTGCGCGACGGCGCGACGACGCGCGGCGCCGCCGTGCAGGTGTGGACGTGCAACGGGACCGGCGCGCAGAAGTGGGCGTACGACGCGGGGAGCAAGGCGCTGCGCAACCCGCAGTCCGGGCTCTGCCTCGACGCCACGGGGGGCGCGCCCCTGCACGACGGCCAGCGGCTGCAGACCTGGACGTGCAACGGCACGACCGCCCAGCAGTGGACGCTGTGACACCCGGCTGACCTGGTGACCGCGGCGACCGGCCGCGCGGGCGGGGCGCCCCGGGGTGCGTCACCCGCGCGCGGTCGCCGCGTCGTCGGGCGGGTCGACGCGCGGGCCCGGCTCGCCCTGCTCGCCCGGTCCGGATGGGCGGCCGCCCGGCTCACGCGGGCCGAGCCGGCTCGCGACCATCGGCAGCACGATCACCGACAGCACGCCCGCGCCGACGAGCGCCGCCCCGACCTGCGACGTCATGGCGCCCTGCTCGACGGCGATCTCCGTGAGCGCGACGAGCAGCGGCAGCGCGGTCGCCGCGTAGAGCGCGGTCTGGACGCGCTCGACCGACGGCAGCTCGCGCCGGAACCACAGGAGCACCGGCCCGCCCCGCACGACCACCATGAGTGCGAAGAACGTCAGCGGCAGCAGCGGGGAGGCGACGATGGAGTCGATGTCCAGGCCCATGCCGGAGCTGACGAAGAACACCGGCACGAACACGCCCCACGCGACCGCGTCGAGCTTCTTCTCCAGCGCCTCGACGTCGCCGGGCGCCCAGCGGCGCAGCACCATGCCGCCGACGAACGCGCCCAGCACCGCGTCGAACCCGAGCCCCGCGGCGAGCGCGAGCAGCACGACGAGCAGCAGCACCGTGAGGCGCAGCGTGCTCTGGCCGGTCCCGTGCTCCGCCGCGCTGAAGAGGCGGTCGCCGCCGAGGGCCTTGAGGCGCCCCAGCCGGCCCGGCAGCGCGGACAGCGCGACCGCGACGACCGCGAACAGGACGAGCAGGATCGCCGCGACCCCGCTCTCGCGCGTCCCGAGCAGCACGGCCATGGCGACGATCGGGCCGAGCTCGCCCACCGCCCCGACCACGAGCACCGCGCGGCCGAGCCGCGAGCCGAGCTGACCGCCGTCGCGCAGGATCGGGAGCACCACGCCGAGCGCCGTCGTCGTGAGCGCGATCGCCCCGGCCGCGACGGCGTGCGGCGAGTCGTGACGCACGACCACGAGGACGAGCACCGCCCCGACCACGAGCGACGTCAGCCACGCGGCTCCGGCCCGCCGACCGACGCGCTCGCGCAGGAGGCTCGGCTCGAGCTCGTACCCCGCCAGCAGGAAGAGGAAGCCCATGCCGAGGTCCGAGAGGAGCGTGACGTCGTCGGGCGTGGCGAGGTCGAGCGCGGACGGCCCGACGAGGATGCCGCCCAGCAGCAGCACGACGACCTGCGGGACGCGCGACCGCACGGGCATGAGGCCCGTGAGCAGGGGCGCCAGCAGGGCGACGACGAACACCGGCACGAGCGGGGCGTAGACGTTCACGGACGGCTCCCGGTGGTCGGCGGCGGCGAGCACCAGGATGGCGCAGCGGCCGAGGTCGCGCGCGGGAAGCGGCGGGCGCATCTTGACGGCGGTCGCGGCCCGGCCTAGCGTCGGCCGGGCCGCGTGACGCGCGGCACCTGGATCGGCAGACAGGACCACTGAGCCGGCGCACCGTGGCGCCGGAGCCGCGCCCCGGTGAGCGACGAGCCACCAGGAGGCACCATGACCAGCACCGACGCAGCGACCAGGACGTGGGTCCGCGACCCGCTCGGCGTGTTCACCGCCGACGACTCCCCGGGCGCCCCGGACGCGCGCGGCGGCCTCGTCGTCGAGGGCGGGGTGGTCGTCGAGCTCGTCGCGGCCGGCGCGCAGCCGTCCGCTCCCGTCGACGAGACGTTCGACGCGTCGCAGCACGTGCTCACGCCGGGCCTGATCAACACGCACCACCACTTCTACCAGACGCTCACGCGGGCCTGGGGGCCGGTCGCCGACGCCCCGCTCTTCCCCTGGCTGCAGCGCCTCTACCCGGTCTGGGCGCGCCTCACGCCGCGCGACCACGAGCTCGCGACGACCGTCGCCCTCGCGGAGCTCCTGCTCTCCGGCTGCACGACGGCGGCCGACCACCACTACGTCTTCCCCGCCGGTCTCGACGACGCGATCGACCTCCAGGTCGCCGCCGTCCGGCGGCTCGGGATGCGCGCGACCCTCACGCGCGGCTCCATGACGCTCGGCCAGGACGACGGCGGCCTGCCGCCGCAGTCGGTCGTCCAGGACCTCGACACGATCCTCGCGGACTCGCAGCGGCTCGTGGACACGTACCACGAGCGGGGCGCCGGGGCGCAGGTGCAGATCGCCTTCGCGCCCTGCTCGCCGTTCTCGGTGACGACCGACGCGATGCGCGAGAGCGCGGCGCTCGCGGAGGAGCTCGACGTCCGCCTGCACACGCACCTCGCCGAGACGGTCGACGAGGAGGACTTCTGCCGTGAGCGCTTCGGGATGCGCACGGTCGACTACCTGGAGTCCGTCGGCTGGCTCACGGACCGCGCCTGGCTCGGCCACGGCATCCACCTCGACGACGACGAGGTGCGCCGCCTCGGGGCGGCGGGGACCGGCGTCGCGCACTGCCCGACGTCGAACATGCGCCTTGCCTCCGGCATCGCCCGGGCCGTGGAGCTGGAGGACGCGGGCGCGCCCGTCGGGCTCGGGGTCGACGGCTCGGCGTCGAACGACGCCTCGACGATGATCCTCGAGGCGCGCCAGGCGCTCTACCTCCAGCGCCTCCGGTACGGCGCGGACATCCCCGTGACCCGCGCGCTCGGCTGGGGCACGCGTGGCTCGGCGCGCGTGCTGGGGCGGGACGACGTCGGCGTGCTCGCGGTCGGCAAGCAGGCCGACCTCGCGCTGTGGCGGCTCGACGAGCTGCGCTTCTCCGGCGCCCACGACCCGGTCGCCGCGCTCCTGCTGTGCGGCGCCGACCGCGCGGACCGCGTCATGGTGGGCGGCGCGTGGCGCGTCGTCGACGGCGCGATCCCCGGGCTCGACCTCGGCGCCCTGGCGGCGGAGCACTCGGCGGCGGCGCGCCGCCTCGTCGCGGGCTGAGCCGGCCCCGCCGGCCGCGGACGAGTTGTCGTCGGGGACTTGACACAGGTCACACTTGGCGTTCGAATAGTGGAAGTAGTTTTCCGCCAAGCGGAACGATAGCTGACGAGGAGGTCCGCTATGAACGCGCGAGCCACGAGGGCCACGGACGGCGCCGAACGGCGTCCGGTACGCCCTGAGGACGAGCGGCTGCCCATCGGGTCGACGTTCGGGTACGGGTTCCAGCACGTGCTCACGATGTACGGCGGCATCATCGCCCCGCCGCTCATCGTGGGGAGCGCCGCGGGCCTGACCGGCGCCGAGATCGGGATGCTCGTCGCAGCGTCCCTCTTCATCGGCGGCCTCGCGACGATCCTGCAGACGGTGGGCATCCCCTTCTTCGGGTCCCAGCTGCCGCTGGTCCAGGGCGTGTCCTTCGCGGGCGTGTCCACGATGGTCGCGATCGTCAACGGCGGGGGAGGGATCCCGGGCGTCCTGGGCGCGGTGCTCGTCGCCTCCGTGATCGGCCTGCTCATCACGCCGTTCTTCGCGCAGATCATCCGGTTCTTCCCGCCCGTGGTCACGGGCGTCGTCATCACGACGATCGGGCTCACGCTCATGCCCGTCGCGGCCAACTGGGCGATGGGCGGCAACGCGAGCGCGCCCGACTACGGCTCGGTGAGCAACATCGGCCTCGCCGCGCTGACGTTCGCGATCGTCATCCTGCTGTCCAAGGTCGGCAGCGGCACGATCTCGCGCCTGTCGATCCTCATCGCGATCGTCGTCGGGACGCTCATCGCCCTCGCGCTCGGCAAGGCCGACTTCTCCGGCGTGGGCGACGGCCCCGTCGCCGCGTTCCCGTCGTTCCTCGGCTTCGGGGCGCCGACGTTCGAGATCGCCGCGATCATCTCCATGCTCATCGTCATCCTCGTGACCCTCACCGAGACGACGGCCGACATCATCGCCGTCGGCGAGATCGTCGGCACCAAGGTGAACCGCAAGCGCATCGCCGACGGCCTCCGGGCCGACATGGCCTCGTCCATCGTGTCGCCGTTCTTCGGGTCCTTCACGCAGTCGGCATTCGCGCAGAACGTCGGTCTCGTGGCCATCACGGGCGTGAAGTCGCGGTTCGTCGTGGGGGCGGGCGGCGCGATCCTCGTGATCCTCGGCCTGCTGCCCGTCCTCGGCCGCGTCGTCGCCGCGGTGCCGACGCCGGTCCTCGGCGGTGCGGGCGTCGTCCTGTTCGGCTCGGTCGCGGCGTCGGGCATCCGCACGCTCGCCAAGGTCGACTACTCGCGCCCGATGAACCTCATCATCGTGGCGGCGTCGATCTCGTTCGGGATGATCCCCATCGCCAAGCCCGACTTCTACGACCAGTTCCCCACGTGGTTCGGGATCATCTTCCACTCGGGCATCAGCTCGGCCGCGGTCATGGCGATCCTGCTGAACCTGCTCTTCAACCACCTGAAGTTCGGCACGCCGCCGGACCCGTCCGTGTTCGCGGCCGGGGCGGAGCACGGCGCGAACGCCGTGGACGACGACGACCTGGAGGACCTCCAGGACGACGGCGTCCTCAACGGCTCGACGCGCCGACCGGTCGCCGTCGACGCCGCGGCGCCGACGCCCGACGCCCCGGCGCCGGACGGGGACGGACGACAGGCCGGCACCGCCGCCGGAGCGGGCGACCCGGCCACGCCCGGCGACGGCACCGCCGCGCCGCGCCAGCACGCCGTCGCCCCGCTCCCGCGGACCGCGACCCCGTAGCGCGGCACAGCGTCGTGCCCGACGCCGCCCCGCACCCCGAGCGTCCCTCACGCCGGGTGCGGGGCGTCGTCGCGCCCGGGCCGTGTAGCGTCGTGGGTCGGCGTCGAGCACGGCGTCCCGACCCCGACCGCAGGACCGCACCATGAGCACCCCCACGCCCGAACGCCCGGCACCGTCCGCGAGCGGGGCCCCGGCCGAGACCCGGCCGTCGACGACCGACCCGACCGGCGACCCGACCGTCGACCGCGGCGCCGACCCGAGCGCCGACCCTGGCGCCGACCACCTGGGCAGCGGGCTGCGCACGCGGCACCTGACGATGATGGGCCTCGGCTCCGCGATCGGCGCCGGGCTGTTCCTCGGCTCCGGCGTCGGGATCGCCACCGCCGGCCCGGCCGTGCTCGTGTCGTACGCGATCGCGGGCGTCGTCGTCATCCTCGTGATGCGGATGCTCGCCGAGATGGCGAGCGCGCGCCCCGCGAGCGGGTCGTTCTCCGTCTACGCGGAGGAGGCGCTCGGGCCGTGGGCCGGGTTCCTGCTCGGCTGGCTGTACTGGTTCATGCTCGTCATGGTGCTCGGCGCCGAGATCACCGGGGCCGCGCGCATCGTCACCGGCTGGTACCCCGACGTGCCGCAGTGGGGCGTCGCGCTCGCCGTGGTCGTCGTGTTCGCGGTGATCAACCTGTGGGGCGTGCGGCAGTTCGGCGAGCTCGAGTTCTGGTTCGCGTTCGTCAAGGTCGCGGCGATCGTCGGGTTCCTCGTCGTCGGCGTGCTGCTCGTGCTCGGCCTGCTGCCCGGGACGGAGCCCGTCGGCACGTCGAACCTGCTCGGCCAGGGCGGCTTCGCCCCGGAGGGGTGGGGCGGCATCGCGGCGGGGCTGCTCGTCGTCGTCTTCGCGTTCGGCGGCATCGAGATCGTCACGATCGCCGCCGCCGAGGCGCGCGAGCCGCGCACCGCCGTCGCGCGCGCGACGCGCAGCATCGTGTGGCGGATCCTCGTGTTCTACCTGGGCTCGGTCGCGATCATGGTGCTCGTGCTCCCGTGGGACTCGCCGCTGCTCGCCGAGAGCCCGTTCGTCGCGGTGCTCGACCTCGCCGGGCTGCCGGGCGCGGCGCGCGTCATGGAGGTCGTCGTCGTGGTCGCGCTGCTCTCGGCGTTCAACGCGAACGTGTACGGCACGTCGCGCATGGCCTACTCGCTGGCCGGGCGCGGCGACGGCCCGCGCGCGCTGCGGCGCGTGTCGCGGCGCGACGTCCCCTGGGTGTCGGTGCTGGTCTCCGTGTTCTTCGCGCTCGTCGCGGTCGGGCTGAACTGGCTCCTGCCGGAGGCGCTGCTGGGCATCCTGCTCAACGCCGTGGGCGCCGCGCTGCTCGTCGTGTGGGTCCTCGTCGCCGTCTCGCAGCTCCGGCTCCGCCGTCGGATCGAGGCGCAGGCCCGCGCGTCGGGCGAGCCGATGACGCTGCGCATGTGGGGCTTCCCGTGGCTCACGTGGGCGGTGCTCGGGGGTCTCGCCGCGCTCGCCGTCCTCATGCTGACCGACGCCGCCGCGCGCGCCCAGCTCGTGTCCACCGCCGGGCTCGTGGCCGTGATCCTCGCGGTGTACCTCGTCACCCGGCGGGGCCGGGTGCGGCGCGGTGCGGCGGTGGGAGCGCGCGCCGACGGGTGAGCCGTCGTCCACGGCGTGCACGGACGTGCGCCCCGGACGGTGCACAATGAACGGATGACCTATCGCGTCCTGAGGCTCATCCTGTCGCTGCTCGCCTACGTGCTGCTGCGGCCCCAGGTGACAGGACGCAACAACATCCCGCGCCACGGTGCGGTGATCCTCGCGAGCAACCACCTGTCGTTCATCGACTCGCTGCTCATCCCGATCGTCGCGCCGCGGCACGTGACGTTCCTCGCCAAGGCCGAGTACTTCACGGGCCGCGGGATCAAGGGCCGCCTGTCGCGGTGGTTCTTCACGACGATCGGCATGATCCCCGTCCAGCGCGACGACCCGCGCGCCGGGCAGCGCTCGCTCGAGGACGCGCTCGAGGTGCTCCAGCGCGGCGGCGCGTTCGGGATCTACCCCGAGGGCACGCGCTCGCGCGACGGCAAGCTGCACCCGGGCCGCACGGGCGTCGCGTGGCTCGCGCTCGCCGGGCACGCGCCCGTCGTCCCCGTCGCCGTGCGCGGCACGGACAAGGTCCAGCCGGTCGGCAAGCGGATCCCGCGCCTGCACCGCGTCGAGGTGCACTTCGGCAAGCCCATCGACCCGCAGCGCCAGATCACGGCCGGGACCAAGCCGGCGCAGGCGCGGCGCGAGCTCACGGACGAGGTCATGGCGTCGATCCACCGCATGAGCGGCCAAGACCTCGCGGCCTGACGGCGGTCACCCGCCGATCGAGCTCAGCCCGAACGCCGTCGCGAACCCGAGCACCGTGACGAGCCCGGTGACCGGTCCGCCGAACTCCGTCGCCTCGGGGATCATCGTGTCGACGAGCATGGTGAGCAGCGCCCCCGCGGCGAACGCCTGGGTGACCGCCACGACGGCGGGCGACGCGCTGTCGAGCGCGAGGTAGCCGACCCCGGCCGCGAGCGCCGAGACGAGCGTCGTCGACCCCCACAGCGCCCACAGCCGCGACGGCTTCGTGCCGGCCTTGAGCAGCCCCGCCGTCGCCGACATCGCCTCCGGCAGGTTGGACACGAAGACGGCGGCGAGCATCGCGACGCTCACCCCGCCGCCCCCGATGAGCGTCGCGCCGAGCACCACGGACTCGGGGATGCCGTCGAGCACGGTGCCGAGCGCGATCGCCGCGCCGCCGGTGCCGCCCGCGGCCTGGACCGACTCCTTCTGCACGCCCGTGGAGCGCTTGCGGCCCTCGCCGCCCATCCGGTCGATGATCCGGTCGCCGACGAAGAACGTCAGCGCCCCGCCCGCGAGGCCCGCGAGCAGGACGAGCCCGCTCGCGCGGGTCGACGCGTCCTCCACGAGGTCGTAGGCGACGGCGCTGATGAGCACGCCCGAGCCGAACGCCATGACGAGCCCGACGAGCCGCTGGCCCGGCGGGCGCCAGAAGACGAGCGCGGCCCCGAGGAGCAGCGACGACGCCCCGACGAGGCCCCACCAGAACCCGATCACGCTCCCATTGGACCAGCGGGCGTGCCGGGGCGCGCGGCGTCGCGCACGTCGCGGTTCCCCCGTCGAGGGGATGTGCCGCGCGGGCGGCGCGGTGAGACTGGGGGCCATGACGACCGACGCGCGCCCGCCGCGAGGGTGGGGACGGGTGCTCGCCCCGCTGCGCAGCACGGCCACCGTGCGCGCCGGGGTGCTCCTCGTGGTCGGCGGCGTCGTCGCCGGGGCGTACGTGGTGCTCGTCGCGGGGTTCGTGCAGATGTTCGCGTCCCTCCAGACGCCGCGCGTCGCGACGGTCGTCCTGGCGCTCGTGACGGCGGTCCTCGCGAGCACGCCCCCGTTCCTCGCGCCCGTGCGCACGCTCGAGATCGCGGCGGCGCGGACGTTCCTCGACGTCGACGTGCCGCTCCCCGCGGCCGGTGCCGCCCCGCCGGGCGCGGCGACGCGCTGGCGGGCCGCGGCCTGGTACGCGCTGCACCTGGCCCTCGGTGCCGCGGTCGTGGTGGTGGTGCTGTTCGGGGTCCCGGTCGCGACGCAGCTCGTGCTGTCCGCGACGGGCGTCGAGCCGGTGCTGCTCGCCGACTGGCGACCGTGGGAGGCGCTGCCCGCGTGGACGTGGCTGCTCACCGCGGTGCTCGTGCTGCTCGCCGTCCCGTACGTCGTGGTGCTCGCGCGCGCCGTGCTGCGCCAGGCGGCCCTGCCGCTGCTCGGCCCGGACCAGACGGAGCAGATCGCGGAGCTGGAGGCGGCCGCTGACCGTGCGGCGGAGCGGGGCCGGCTCGCGCGCGAGCTGCACGACTCGGTCGGCCACGCCCTGACCGTCACGACGCTCCAGGCGGCCGCGGCGGCACGCCTGCTGGACTCCGACCCGCCCGCGGCGCGCCGTGCGCTCGCCGCGATCGAGGAGACGGGCCGCAGCGCGATGGCGGACCTCGACCACGTGCTCGGCCTCCTGCGCGCGGACGTCCCGGGGGCGCCGCCCCGCGCCCCGGCCCGCACGCTCGCCGACCTCGACGCCCTGCTCGACGACGCGCGCGGCACGGGCGCCGACGTGCGGCTCGCGCGGGACGGCGCCGCGCTGCCTGACGTCCCGCGCGCCGTGTCGCAGGAGGCGTACCGGGTCGTGCAGGAGGCGCTGACCAACGCGCTGCGCCACGCGCCCGGCGAGCCCGTCGCCGTCGAGGTGGCGCCCGGTCCCGGTGACGCGCTGGTCGTCGAGGTGCGCAACCCGCTCGGGGCGGGCGCGCGGCGTCGGGCACCCGACGGCGCCGCGCGCGAGCACCGCGGCCTCGCGGGCATGCGCGAACGGGCCCACCTGCTGCGCGGGGAGGTCGCGGCCGGTCCCGCGCCCGACGGCGGCGCCTGGGTCGTGCGCGCGACGTTCCCGCGCGCGGGGTCGTCGCGATGAGCGCGGGCCCGGGCAGGAGCGGTCCCGTGACGGGGACGGTCCGCGTGGTGCTCGTCGACGACGAGCCGCTCGTGCGCGCGGGGCTGCGCGTCATCCTCGACGCGGAGCCGGACCTGGAGGTCGTCGGCGAGGCGGGGGACGGCGCGGAGGTGCCGGGCGTCGTCGCGCGGGCGCGGCCCGACGTCGTGCTCATGGACGTGCGGATGCCGCGCGTCGACGGGATCGCGGCGACGCGGGCGCTGCTCGCGCGCGACGGCGCACCACGCGTCCTCGTGCTCACGACCTTCGAGAACGACGACCACGTGCTCGACGCGCTCCGGGCCGGGGCGCACGGGTTCCTGCTCAAGCGCGCTCGCCCGGAGGAGGTCGCGCAGGCGGTGCGCGTCGTCGCGCGCGGCGAGTCGCTGCTCTTCCCCGACGCCGTGCGACGCCTCGCGACGGCGCACCCGCCCACGGGCGACGCGCTGCGCGGCGCGCGCCTGACCGAGCGGGAGGGGGAGGTGCTGCGGCTCGTCGCGCAGGGGCTGTCGAACGCGGAGATCGCGGCCGAGCTCTACCTCGGCGTCGAGACGGTGCGCACGCACGTGGGCAACGTCCTCGCCAAGCTGGGCGTGCGCGACCGCACGCAGGCCGTGGTGCGCGCCTACGAGTCGGGGTTCGTGCGGGCGGGCTGACGCGCGCGCCGACCGCCCCGGTGCGACGATCGCGCCATGGACCTCTCCGTGCTCACCCGCCCCGCCCCGCCCGTGCCGCCCGTCGCGACGGTCGCACGCGTCGCGCTGGGGCTCGCCCTGGTCGGGGCCGGGATCAGCCACCTCACGGTCGCGCGCGAGGAGTTCCAGGCGCAGGTCCCGTCCTGGTTCCCCGTGGACGACGACGTGACGGTGCTCGCGTCGGGCGCCGTCGAGATCGCGCTCGGCGGGTCGCTCGTCGTGCTGTCCCGGTGGCGCGTCGCCGTGGGGCTCGTCGCTGCCGCGTTCTTCGTGGTGATCTTCCCGGGGAACGTCGGGCAGTGGCTCGAGCACCAGGACGGGTTCGGCCTCGACACCGACGCCAAGCGGTTCGGGCGCCTGTTCTTCCAGCCCGTGCTCGTGGCGTGGGCGCTGTGGTCCACGGGCGCCCTCCGGGCGCTGCGTCGGGCGCCGCGCCCGCGCGACTGACCGGCTGCCGCGCCGGAGCGCGGTCATCCGCGCCGGAGCGTGGTCACCCGCGCGGGGGAGCGGGCTCGCCGTGCCGGGGGATCCGCCGCCGGGCGGGGTCCGGGAGCGTCGAGGCATGAGCACCTCGACACCGCACCCGCCCCTGTCCGACCGCACGCCGGCACCCGCGCCGTCGGGTCGCGACCGTGGACCGTCGACCCGCGGCCGGCCGCCCGCCCCTCCCGGGCGCGCGTCCCGAGGACGCTGGATCGCCCCCGCCGCGGCCGCGTGGTGGGCGCTCGGCGGCCTCGTCGCGCTCGTCGTCACGCTGACCGGCGGCACGCTCGCGGTCGGCGCCGCGAACGACCTGTCGTTCGGCGCCCTGAGCAGGGTCCCGGGCGCGACCCTCACGCCGTGGGTCGCGGTCCTCGCCCTCGTCGGCGCGGCCACCGCGCTGCGCGTGTGGCTCGGAGCCCGGCGCGGTCCCGTCGCCCGGACCGACCGCGCGGTGACCGTCGCGGCGACCGCGGTCGTCTCGGCCGGGGTGCTCGCCCTCACCGACGCGTCGATCCTCGCCCGGCTCGGGTACCTCCCGGTCACGCTCGTCATGGCGCCGTTCGACCCCGTGATCCGCGCCGCGTTCGAGGACTTCCTCGGCGCCGGGCCGCTCACGCAGCTCGCGCTCCTCGGCGGCGGCGCCCTGCTCGTCGCCTCGACGTGGCGGTTCGTGCGCCGCGGGGCCGGGGCGTGCGCGTCCTGCGGGCGCCGCCACGACGGGCACGACCCCGCGTGGACCACGCCCGCCGCCGCGGCGCGCTGGGGACGGATCGCCGCGCTCGTCGCCGCCGCGATCCCCACCTTCTACGCGGTGACGCGCATCGCCTGGGTGCTCGGCATCCCGCTCGGCTTCTCGCCCGACGACGTCGCGCAGCTCGCCGGGGACGACGGCTGGGTCGCGGCGCTCGGGCTGGGCGGCTTCGCGCTCGTCGGCGCGGTGCTCACGCTCGGCCTGTTCCAGCGCTGGGGCGAGGTCTTCCCGCGCTGGACGGTCGGGCTCGCGGGCCGCCGCGTGCCCGTCGCGCTCGCGGTCGTCCCCGCGACGGTCGTCGCGGTCGCGGTGCTCCCCGCGGGGTTCTCGCTCATCGTCCTCGGGTTCGGCGAGAGCCGGCTGGCCCTCACCGCGGACTCGTGGGGCGCCGTCGGGCCGACGCTCCTGTGGCCGGTCTGGTCGCTCGCGCTCGGCGCGGCGACCTACGCCTACTGGCTCCGCCGCCGTGGCACGTGCCGGGTGTGCGGGCGCGGGGGAGCCCGGGCCCGGCATTGACCTGGGGCGTGCACCAGGACCCAGAATCAGGGTCGGGTACCGATCGTGCAGAGAGAGGCTCCTCATGTCCGACACGCTCACACCGCAGGCGGCCGCCGCCCGAGCAGGTGTCAGCCTCGACACGCTCCGCTACTACGAGCGGGAGGGACTCATCGGGCCGATCGCCCGGACGGCCGGCGGGCACCGCGCCTACGACGGCGACGACCTGTTCTGGATCGGGCTGGTGACGTGCCTGCGGGACGCCGGGCTGGGGATCGCCGAGCTGCGCGAGTTCACCTCGCTCCTGCGCCGCGAGGGGAGCCCCGCCGACCGGGTCGCGTTCCTCCAGGGCCATCGGCGGGAGCTCCGCGAGCGCAGGGCGCGGATCGACCTCGCGCTCGGCGTGCTGGACGACAAGATCGCGTACTACCGCGAGCAGTCGGGAGAGAGCCCGGGCCCGAGCGTCGAAGGGGAGCCGGCCGAGCCGTCGAGCACCTGTTGACCTGGAGCGCGCTCCAGCATCGAGCATCGGGGCATGACCGCACAGATGAACGCTCCTCAGATCGTCCTCGGGACCATGGACCACGGCACGCGCGTGGAGCAGTCCACCGCGTTCCGGCTGCTCGACCGCTTCGTCGAGGCGGGCGGCCACTGGCTCGACACCGCGAACTGCTACGCCTTCTGGACCGACCCGAGCGGGCTGGGCGGCGCCAGCGAGCGCGTGCTCGGCGCCTGGCTGCGGGCGAACCCGGGGGTGCGCTCCGCCGTCGGGCTCGCCACCAAGGTCCGGCAGGACCCGCTGGTCGCGCACGCGTGGCCCGAGAGCGCGGAGGGCCTCTCCGCGTCCGCCGTCAGGGCGGGCCTCGACGGGAGCCTCGACCGCCTCGGCGTCGACCACGTCGACCTGCTGTGGGCGCACGCGGAGGACCGGACGGTCGACCTCGGCGAGACGGTCGCCGCCTTCGGGGAGGCCGTGGCCGAGGGTCGTGCGAGCCGCATCGGCGCGGCCAACCACGCGTCGTGGCGGGTGCAGCAGGCACGCGACCTCGCGCGTCGGCAGGGCGTGGCCGAGTGGTCGGCGCTGCAGCTCCGGCACTCCCTCGTGCAGCCCCGCCCGGGCACGACCGTCCCGGAGGCGGGCCACAAGCTCCTGACCCCGGACGACCTCGACCACGCCCGCACGGAAGGGCTCGACCTGTGGTGCTACACGCCCCTGATGATGGGCGGGTACACCCGTGCGGACCGCCCGTTCTCCGCGGGCTACGCCCACCCGGGGACCGAGCGGGTGCTCCGCGTGCTCGACGAGGTCGCCCGGGAGACCGGCGCGACGCCGAACCAGGTCGTCCTGGCCTGGCTCATGAGCCAGGGGATCTCGCCCATCGTCGGGGCGAGCAGGATCGAGCAGGTCGACGAGGCGATGGCCGCGCGCGACGTCACGCTGTCGCCGAGCCAGCTGGACCGCTTCGCCGACGCCCGCTGACCGCTCACGCTCGCTGACCGCCGCCGCAGACACCCCCGGTGCGGTGACGACCCCGAGCCTGCTCCCCGTCGAGCACGACCTTGTTGTCGGCATCGGCCTGGTGACGACAGCAAGGTCGTGCTCGACGGGGCTGCTGCGGCTCGGCGGGGCTACTGCGGCTCGACCGGGCCGTCCTGGCCGGCCACGAGGTCGCCGCAGCTCGTCTCCTGCGCCGTCGTGACGACCGGGTCGTCCGCGGCGGCGTCCTGGGCGACCGTCTCCTCCTCGCCGTTCGTCGCGACCTTCGCGCCCGTGTCGAGGTCGACGAAGGTGCGCGACACCGTGAAGGTGGAGCCGTCGTCGGGCACGGCGTCCAGGCCCGCGAGGCGGAGCGTGCCGTCGACCTCGGTGCAGCCGACACCCGTGCCGAAGCCCGTGAATCCCTTGTCGAACGTGTAGGGCTCGTCCTGCGCGTTCCGCGTCGGCGTCAGGGCGCAGTCGGCGGCCGAGAGCAGCAGGACCTCGCGGCCGGTGTCGACGAGCGCGATCGGCGCGGTCCCGTCCCCCGCCGCGACGAGCTGGACGATCGCGCTCGCCGGCTGCGGGCTCGCCGACTCGACAGGTGCGGAGAACGTGGCGCCCGACGCCGTCGTGATGCCGAACGTGCGGTCCGCGCCGCCGGTGAGCCACGCCGTGTCCGGGCGGCCGTCGCCGTCGACGTCGACGATCTCGTGCGTGCCCGCCCCGGCGGGGACGCCGTCGCCGGTCGCGGGGCACCCCTCGGCGGCGGGGGTCGAGGCGCCGTCGGTGGGCGACGCCGCGTCGGTGGGGGACGGGCTCGCGGGAGCGCTGGTCGACGGCGCGGGCGTCTCGACGGCGGGGCCCTCGTCGGTCGGGCGGTTGACCAGCCACACGACGAGCGCGATCACCAGCACCGCGACGACCGTGACGACGATCCACGGCCACGTGCGGCGCGTCGGCGCGGGCTCGGGGTCGGGCGTGGGGAACGGGCCTCCGGGCGTGGTCATGTCCTCAGGCAACCACTCCCGCCGGGGCGCGGCATCCGGAACCGCGGAGGACCGACGGCACCGGTCTCAGCGACGCAGGACCTGGGCGAGCGAGCGGGTGAGCGCGTCGCCGTCGGGCCCGTGCGCCGTCGGGACGCCCCCGACGTCGCCCGGCAGGCTGCCGGGCGCGGGCAGCGGCGAGCCGTGCGCGAGGACCTGCTGCGCGGGCGTCAGCTCGCGGATCGCGACGGCCGCGACGTGGCCCGGGTGGCGCCGTGCGGCGCGCGCGTAGATGTCGGGGTCGTGCTGGCCGTCGTCGCCGATCAGCAGCCAGTCGACGTCGGGCAGCTCGCGGAACAGCCGGTCGAGCGACGTGTCCTTGTGCTCCGGGCCGCTGCGGAACCAGCCCGTGTTGGTGGGCCCCCAGTCGGTGAGCAGCAGCGGGCCGGGCGGGAAGTCGTGGCGCTGGAGGAAGCGTCGCAGGTTGGCGGCGGTGTTCCACGCGCCCGTCGACACGTAGACGAACGGGGTGCCGGGCCGCGACGTCGCGATGCCGCGGTACAGCGCCGCCATGCCCGGCACCGGCACGCGGGCGCTCGAGTGCCGCACGAACGTGTTCCACGCCGCGATGAACGGGCGCGGGACGGCCGTCACCATCGCGGTGTCGTCGATGTCCGAGACGACGCCGAGCCGGCGCCCGTCGGCCACGACGAACACCCGGCCGGTCGCCGTCGCGCCCGCCGAGGTGCGGAACGAGACGTCGTGCCAGCCCGGCGCGAGGTCGACGTCGATCACTCGGTCGAGGTAGCCGCCGCGGTCGGACACGAGGTCGACCGTCGTGCTGCCCACCCGCACGCGGACCTCCTCGCGCGGCGCCGGGGCGGTGAAGAAGTACCGCCAGCCGCGGCGGTCCGCGGACTCGCGCTCGTGCAGCGCCGGGTCGAACGCGGGGCTCGCGAGCAGCACCCGGCCCAGCACGCGCACCCGGCGCGGGCTCCCGTAGCCGGCAAAGGGCTCGACGCGCGGGCGCCACCCGCGGGCCTTCTGGAAGCGGGAGACGACGGCGCGCCACCGGTCCTCGAGCCGCGCGGCCCGGTGGGGGCGCTGGCTCGGGGTGGGCTCGCTCGTGACGGTCGGTACGGGTGCGGTCTGTGGCATGGCTCGCGGCGCTGTCCTCGGTCGGGGGTGGCGGGTCAACCCTGTCACAGCCTGCCCACGAGCGCGGGGTGTCGCTCGGGGGCGTCGGTCGCCGACGAGCGCGTGCGGGCCCGACGGAGCGTGCCTAGCGTGGCCGCGTGAGCGACGAGACCTCCCGGAACCCCGCCGACCTGCCGGGCCGTCCCGTGCCCGACGGCGTGAGCGACGCGACCGTCGACGCGCTCGGTGCCCTGAGCGAGGCGCTCGAGACGACGGAACGCGCGCGCGGGCACCTCTACACGTTCCACCAGCTCACCGGGGAGGCGGACCTCGCGCTCGGCGAGGCGGTCGAGAAGCTGCGCGAGGCGGGGCACGCGGAGGTCGCGGACCGGATCGAGGCGGACCTCGTGGGACGCAACGTCGTCCCCGGCCGCTGGACGTTCCAGCTCGTCGAGGAGTACGACGACGGCTACTGGTCGGCGTTTCGCGAGCACGAGCGCGCCGCGCGCGACGAGCTCGCGGACGGCGCGCGGCACCTCTTCGAGGCCCGGATGAAGCAGGACCGGCGCACGGTGGGCCGTCCTGGCCACGAGGCCGGCCCCGACGACGTGCGGTGACGTCCTGCCGGTCGGCGCAGGACCGCGGGCCGCGCCACCGATGAGTCCGGGCGCGCTCGTCGGTCCCAGGGGGCAGGACCGACGAGAGGAACCTCGATGACCACGGCCGACCAGCCTGTCGCCCGACCCGCCGCCCCCGACGCACCGGAGGGGACGCTCGTCCCCGGGTTCAGCTCTCCCGGCGCGCGTCCCGTCCCGTGGGAGACGGTGCGCGACGTGCTCGAACGGGCCGAGATCTCGTGGATCTCGACCGTGCGCCCCGACGGGCGCCCGCACGTCACACCGCTCATGACGGTCGTCGCCGACGGCTCCCTCCACGTGACCACCGGGCCGGACGAGCGCAAGGCCCGCAACCTGGCCGAGAACGCGCGCGTCGTCCTCACGACCGGGACGAACGCCTACGAGGACGCGCTCGACGTCGTCGTCGAGGGCACCGCCGCGCGCGTCACCGAGGACGCGGCGCTCCGCCGCCTCGCCGAGCGGTGGCGCTGCAAGTACGGCGACGACTGGGCGTTCGACGTCGGGGACGGCGTGTTCCTCCACGACGGCGACCCGGCGCTCGTCTTCGCCGTGCGGCCCGAGGTCGTGTTCGCGTACGAGCGCACGTCCGAGCACGCGGCGATGCGGTGGCGGTTCGACGCGAGCGACGGCCAGGCGGTGCACGCCGTCAGTGGCGAGGATCCCGGATCGCCGCGGTGAAGAGCGGCCAGCCGGTGTCGTCGGCGGACACCGAGAAGACGTAGGGCCGGTCCACGCGGAAGGAGATGCTCTCCGCCACGCCAGACGCCGCGTCCTCGGCCACACCGATCTCGGTGACGGCCGCCGCGACGGTGCCCTCGGCGTCGACCTGGAGGAGCGCCTGCTGCCAAGCCTGCGAGACGTAGAGCTTGTCGTCGCTGATGCCGCGGAGGTTCGGCGGCGTGACCGAGTCGAGGAGCCCGCCCAGCCCGGCGGCGGAGAGCGCGGGCCGGAAGTCCAGCGGGTCGTCGGCGGGGACGTCGAGCGTCGGCAGGGTCAGCGCGACCGTCTGCCCGGGTGCCGCGGCCAGCGCTTCCCGCAGCGCGAGGAGCTGCTCCGGCGTGACGGACGCCGGATCGACTCCCTCGGGCGGCAGCACGACGTCGGCGTGGAACCCCTCGACGTACGGCAGCCGGACCGCGCGCCACCCGTCGTCCTCGGCGTACGCCCACGTCTCCGTGAGCCGCAGCGACTCCACGTCCACCGTGTCGCCGCCCCGGAGCGTGAAGGGCGAGGGCGCCGTGTCGCCCACGTCGAACGGTGCCTCCCACCGGGCGGCGAACAGGACCGCGTTCTGGAGCACGAGGCGCAGGTAGATGTCGGGCTCGATGGCGCTCTCCTCGATCAGCCCGCCGGTGTGGAACCGGACCCACTCGCTGAGCGGCACGATGCCCGACGACGTCCCGAGGTCCGTGTGCAGCACCCCGGCGCCGTACCCGGACGCGAGCGACTCGAGGTAGGGCTCGTGGACCTCGGCCTCGTCGTCGAGCACGATCTGGTTCGCGACGTGCACGAGCGGCTTCTCCGGCAGCTCGTCCGCCCGGACCTGCGCCGGGTCGCCGTCGTAGGCGTCGAGCGATGCGAGGAGGGCGTTGACCGCGTCCGTCCGCTCCTGGCCGGACGCGCCGAGCGCGTCGTCGAGGGCGAGCGCTATGTCGCCCCGCGCGCCCTCGGCCAGCATCGAGAGCGCGACCACGGCGCTCGCGGGCGACACCACCACGTTCCCCTCGGGCGGTGCCGCGGCGAGCATCGTCAGGCCGAGCCGCTCGGTCGCGTCGACCACGCGCGGCGTGGCACCGGCGTCGGCCACGCGCACGACGTCCCGCGCGGTGTCGGCGGTGGCGACGGGCAGGCCCGGGTCCGCCGGCGCGCCGCCCGCGCACGCCGTGAGCGCGGCCAGCGCTGCCGTCGTCGCCAGGGCGGTCAGCGTGCGCCGCGGCGGGCTCGGCTCCCGGTGCGGTCCTGCGGTCGTCGTCGTCATCGATCCCCCGGCCGTCGGGGGCGGCGCGCTCGCCGCCCTCTCTCCGACTGTGTCGGCGGGAGCGCGATCCTTGCGCAGCGGTACCGCTGCGGCTCTGACGTGCCCCGTCGCGGTCAGTCGACCGCGGGCCCGAAGCGCTCGGTCTTGATCCGCGCCGGGTCGTGGCCCAGCGCCACGAGCTGCCGTGCGACGGCCTCGACGAACCCCGTCGGCCCGCACACGAAGCACGCGGGCTCGATCTCGGGCGGCCAGCCCCACGCGGCGAGCTCGCGCCGCTCGAGGCGACCGGGCCCGCGCATCGAGCCGAGCGGGGTCGACCGGGTGTGGACGACGTGGACGTCGAGCCCGTCGTGCGCGGCGGCGAGGCGGTCGAGGTCGTCGACGTACAGCGCGTCCTCGGGGCGGCGCACCGAGTACACGAGCCGGAACGGCGTGCGGTCGCCGGCGTCGCGCCGGGTGCGGAGCATCGCCATGAGCGGGACGAGGCCCGAGCCGCCGGCCGCGAGCAGCACGGGCGTCCCGGCGTCGCGCTCCGGCGACCAGACGAACCACCCGCCGACCGGCCCGCGCAGCTCGATCGCGTTGCCCACCGCGAACACGTCGGTGAGGTAGGTCGAGACCTCGCCGCCGGGGACCCGCTGGACGGTGACCTCGACGCGCGCGGGGGCGCCGCCGTCGGGCACCGTGCCGTCCCGCGGGACGGCGGGCGGACCGCCCGGGGAGGGGTCGTCGTCGGGCAGGGGGGTGCGCGTCGCGGCGCTGCCGATCGAGTAGCTGCGCTCGGCGGTGTAGCCGTCGGGCGCGGTGAGGCGCAGGTCGACGTGCTGGCCGGCGAGGTGGCCGGGCCACGCGGGGACCTCGAGGACGAGCGTCCGCGCGGACGGGCTCTCGGCCCACGCGTCGACGAGCGTCGCGACCTGCCAGCGCGACGGCGTCGCGTACCGCGCGCCGAGGCGGACGGGCGCCTCAGTCACCCTGGTACCTCTGCTCGCGCCACGGGTCGCCGAGGTCGTGGTAGCCGAGCCGCTCCCAGAAGCCCTGGCGGTCCATGGGCATGAGGGTGATGCTGTTGACCCACTTCGCCGACTTCCAGAAGTACAGGTGCGGCACGAGGAGCCGCGCGGGGCCGCCGTGCACGGGGTGCAGCGGGGCGCCGTCGAACGTGTGCACGACCCACGCCTTGCCGCCGAGCAGCTCGGCGACCGGGAGGTTCGTCGTGTAGCCGCCGTAGCAGCCGACCATCGCGAAGTCGGCCGTGGACTCGACCTCGCCGAGGAGCGTGTCGAGCGAGACGCCGCGCCAGGACGTGCCGAACTTCGACCAGCGGGTGACGCAGTGGATGTCGACGGTCGGCTCGTCCTGGGGGAGCGCCAGGAGCTCGGCCCACGACCAGGAGCGGGTCGCGCCGGTCTCGGTGGTGACGTCGAAGCGCCAGGTCGCGGTGTCGACGCGCGGTGTGGGCCCTGCCGAGAGCACGGGGAACCCGGTCTCGACGTACTGGCCCGGCGGGAGCGCCACGCCCTGCGGGCGTGGCCGGCCCTGGAAGCCGGGGGTGAGGGTGCTCATGGCTCACGGTAGGCGCGGCCCGCCAGGCCGCGCCAGGGGTCAGGCGTCCGCGTCGCCTGGCGGCGGTGCGGCGACGAGTCGCACGACGGCGTCGCGCAGCCACGCGCGGTACCGCTCGCGCGACCAGCCCGCACCGGCCGCGAAGTGCGTCCAGCCCTCCGGCGCGAGGAGGTAGGACAGGGTCTCGGCGGCCTCGTCCCGCGGCGCGCGCAGCCGGAACCCGTGGTCCGCGAGCACGTCGACGCTCGCGCGCAGGTCCGCGCGACGGCGGTCGAGGAGCGCCGCGAGCTCGACGGCGACGGCCTCGTCGGAGCGGGCCGCCGACGTGAACGCCGACCACAGGGCCGCGACGCGTTCGTTCGCCGCCGCCACGAGCGCGACGAGCCCGTCGAGGAAGGCCTCGGGGTCGGTGGTCCCGGCGACGGCGCGGCCCTCGGGCCGAGCGGCGAGCGACTCCTGACCCTCGGACCCCGCGAACGTCACCTCGAAGGCCGCGAGGAGCAGGGCGCGCTTGGGCCCGTGCGCCTTGACGGTCTCGAGCGACACGCCCGCCCGCTCGGCGACGCGCGCGAGGGTCGTGCGCTCGTAGCCGCGCTCGGCGAGCTCCTCGGCCGCCGCGCGCACGACGCGCTCGCGGGTGCGCGCGGCCTGCTCGGCGCGGAGGTCGGACGTGTAGGCGCGGGGGACCACTATTGACTACCCCTCTAGGGTGATGAATACTCCTAACGGTTACCGATCTTCTCACACGCCGCCTCCCCCTCGGCGTCCTCGCGCGGACGGCCCGGTCCCCGCGCCCTTCCCGTCCGACCGGCGCGTCCCGCGCCGCCCGAGAGAGGCACACCGATGGCCACCGTCCTGCTCTGCTCCACCCCCGTGCACGCTCACGTCACCCCGCTGCTCGCGGTCACGCGCGCGCTCGTCGCGCACGGCCACGAGGTCCGGTTTCTCACCGGCGCACGCTTCGCCGCGGCCGTGGAGGCGGCCGGCGCCGAGCACGTGCCGCTGCCCGCCGCCGCCGACTTCGACGACCGCGACCTCGCGGCCGCCTTCCCGGGCCGCGCGGGCCGCACCGGTCTCGACGCGATCCGGCACGACATGCTCGAGATCTTCGTCCGGCCGGGCGCCGCGCAGCACCGCGCCGTCGTCGACGCCCTCTCCGCGCGCCCGGCCGACGTCGTGCTCGTCGAGCCCCTGTTCCTCGGCGCGATGGCGCTCGTCGCCACCCCGGCCGACCGGCGCCCTCCCGTGCTCGCGCTGGGCATCTTCCCGCTCGGGCTGAAGAGCGACCTCACCGCACCGTTCGGCCTCGGCGTGCTGCCCGCGCGCGGGCCGCTCGGGGTGCTGCGCAACCGAGCGCTGCACCGGTTCGTCGAGGGGGTCGCGTTCGCCGCGCCGCAGCGCGCCGCGCAGGAGATGGTGCGCGCGACCGGCGCCACCCCCAGCGACACCTTCTTCCTGGGCTGGCCCGCCGACGCGGACGCCGTCGTGCAGCTCACCGTCCCCGAGCTCGAGTACCCGCGGCCCGACGTCGTCACGCCCGTCCGGTTCGTCGGCCCGCCGCGACCCGCCGCCGCGCACGGCGACCTCCCCGCCTGGTGGGACGACCTCGGCACGCGCCGCCCCGTCGTCCACGTCACGCAGGGCACGGTCGCGAACGAGGACCCGCACCAGCTCCTCGTCCCGACCCTGCGCGCGCTCGCGGACGAGGACGTGCTCGTCGTCGCCGCCACCGGCGGGCGGCCCGTCGAGACGCTCGGCACGCTGCCCGCCAACGCGCGCGCCGCCGAGTACCTCCCGTACGACGCGCTGCTCCCGCGCACGTCGGTCCTCGTGACGAACGGCGGCTACGGCGGCGTGCACCACGCGCTGCGGCACGGCGTGCCCGTCGTCGTCGCCGGGAAGACGGAGGACAAGGCGGAGGTCGCGGCCCGCGTCGCGTGGACCGGGACGGGCGTACGGCTGCGGACCAGCACGCCGCGACCCGCCCAGATACGACGCGCGGTGCGCCGCCTGCTCGACGACCCCGCGTACACCCGGGCCGCCGCGCGCCTCGGCGAGCGCATCGCCGTCGCGCCGGGGGAGGACGGCGTCGTCGCGGTCGTGGAGGAGGTCGTCGCCCGGCGCGCCGCACCCCGTGCCGCACGCTGACGGGGGAGGAGGATCGGGGGATGCCCAGCGACCTGCTCATGCGCATCCACGGTCCCGAGTTCCGCGCCATGTCCGAGCGTGTGCTGGAGGCGACCGCGCTCACCTCGCGGCTCAACGTGCTCCCGTTCGACGACGAGGACGGCAAGGCGCGGCTCCTCGAGCAGATCCTCGGGCGACCGCTGCCCCCGCGCACGACGATCTACCCGCCGTTCTTCACCGACCACGGTCTGCACCTCGACCTCGGTGAGCGGGTCTTCGTCAACCAGAACTGCACGTTCCTCGACTACGCCGGCATCCGGCTCGCCGACGGTGTGCTGGTCGCGCCGCGGGTCACGTTCATCACCGTCGGGCACCCCGTCGACACCGACGACCGCAAGGTCTGGCTCACCGGCGGCCCGATCGACGTCCACGAGAACGTGTGGATCGGCGCGGGCGCGACCATCCTGCCCGGCGTGGCCATCGGTCGCGACGCCGTCGTCGCCGCGGGCGCCGTCGTCACCGACGACGTCCCGCCGCGCAGCCTCGTGACCGGGCCGCGGGCGGACGTCCGCCGCACCTGGTGAGGGGCCGCCGGCTCAGCACTCGACCACGTTGACCGCAAGGCCGCCCGTCGAGGTCTCCTTGTACTTGGTCGACATGTCGACGCCCGTCTGGCGCATGGTCTCGATGACGGTGTCCAGCGAGACGACGTGCGAGCCGTCGCCCTGGAGCGCGAGGCGCGCGGCGGAGACGGCGGTGCACGCGGCGATGGCGTTGCGCTCGATGCACGGGACCTGGACGAGCCCCCCGACGGGGTCGCACGTGAGGCCGAGGTTGTGCTCCATCGCGATCTCGGCCGCGTTCTCGACCTGGGCGGGCGTGCCGCCGAGCACCGCGCAGACGGCGCCGGCGGCCATGGAGCAGGCCGAACCGACCTCCCCCTGGCACCCGGCCTCCGCGCCGGAGATGGACGCGTTGCGCTTGTACAGCGCGCCGATGGCGGCGGCGGTGAGCAGGTACGTGCGCATCGCCCGACGACGGCGGGCCGGGTCGGCGGCGACGTCCGGGTGCGTGCGCAGGAAGTGCCGCCCGACGGCCGGGATGATCCCGGCAGCGCCGTTCGTCGGGGCGGTCACGACGCGCCGCCCGTCGGCGTTCTCCTCGTTGACGGCCATCGCGAAGGCTTGGAGCCACTCGATCGTCGTGTCGGCGCCGCGCTCGTCGGCCAGCTCGAGGCGCTCGCGCTGCGCGCGGGCCCGACGCCGGACCTTGAGCCGCCCGGGCAGGACGCCGTCGCGCTCCAGCCCGGCGTCGACGCACGCGCTCATCGTGTCCCAGATGCGGTCGACGCCCGCCTCGACCTCGGCGACCGGGCGCAGGGCGGTCTCGTTGGCCCACGCGACCGCGGCGATGGACGTCCGCTCGCGCTCGCACACCGCGAGGAGCTCGGCCGCGTTGGCGAACGGGAACGGCACGCCGGCCGGCTCGGTCCGCGGGTCGATCGCCTCGCCCGCGAGCTCGGCCCCGACCTGGGCGGCCTCGTTCGCGGCCGCTGCCTCGAGCTCGGCCGCGGTGAGGACGAACCCGCCGCCGACGGAGTAGTACGCCTCCTCGGCGACCGTCGTGCCGTCGGCGTCGAGCGCGGTGAAGCGCATCCCGTTGGGGTGACCGGGCATGCGCGTCAGCGGCGCTAGGCGCACGTCGTCGCTGGTCATGGTGATGCGGTGGCGGCCCAGGAGCGTGACGGGCGCGCCGTCGCCGAGCTTCTCCCACGACCCGGGCACGCGCGCCGGGTCGCACGTCTCGGGGTCGAGGCCGAGCAGCCCCGCGACGACGGCGTCCGGCGTCCCGTGGCCGACGCCCGTCGCGCCGAGCGAGCCGCACAGCACGACCCGCAGCCCGGCCACGGTGCCGAGCGTGTCGTCCGCGGCCAGGGTCGTGACGAACGCCTTCGCCGCGCGCATCGGCCCGACGGTGTGCGAGCTCGACGGGCCGACGCCGACGGAGAACAGGTCGAGGACCGAGACGTAGGCGCTCATGCCCACCATGGTCGCACCTCGTCCACGATGCGGGCGGATTTTGCTATAGCGAATTGGTCACGAGCGCGTGGGCGCGGGACGGCTCATGGCGACCGGGCAGGTCGCGAGGTGGTCGTCCACCAGGCCGCACGCCTGCATGGCCGCGTACGCCGTCGTGGGCCCGACGAACCGGAAGCCGTGCTTCTTGAGCGCCTTCGACAGGGCGACCGACTCCGGGCTCGTGCTCGGGACGTCGCCCCACGTGGCGGGCCGGCCGGAGCGCGCGGGCGGCGCGAACGACCACACCAGCTCGTCGAGCGAGCCGCCGCCGGCCTGGAGGGCGAGGAGCGCCCGCGCGTTGTCGATCGTCGCCGTGATCTTCTGGCGGTTGCGGATGATGCGGGCGTCCGTCAGGAGCCGCTCGACGTCGGGCTCGTCGAACGCCGCGACCGCCTCGGGGTTGAACCCCGCGAACACCTCGCGGAAGGCCGGTCGCTTCCGCAGCACCGTGATCCAGGACAGCCCGGACTGGAAGCCCTCGAGGACCAGGCGCTCGAACAGCGCGGTGTCCCCGTGCACCGGCACCCCCCACTCGGTGTCGTGGTACTCCTCGTAGAGCGGGTCGCCGTCGCCGAAGCAGCGGGCGCCGGGGCGCGGCGCGGGCGGCGCGTCGTCGGGCACGGCGAGCGGGGTGGACGCGTCGTTCTCGGTCGTCATGCGCCCCACTCTGCCGCTTCCCGCCGACAGTCACGCGGCCCCTGTGGACGGCGCGCGTCCGGACGCGCGCGCCGAGGAACCTGTGGTCAGGCGTCGGCCGGGGGCAGCGCGACCTCCGCGATCGCGCGCAGCGCGTCGAGGTGCGCGCGCAGGGCGGCGGCGCCGGTGGGCGTGAGGCGCACCCAGGTGCGCGTGCGTCGTCCGGCACGCTCCTTGCTGATCTCGACGTACCCGGCGTCCTCGAGCACCGTGAGCTGCTTCGACAGGGTCGAGTCGGACAGCTCGATGGTGTCGCGCAGGGTCCGGAAGTCCGCCTTCTCGACGCCCGAGAGCGCGGCGACGACGGAGAGGCGCACGGGGGAGTGGATCACCTCGTCGAGCGTGTGGCGCGGGTGGTGGTCGACGGCGGAGCCGTCGCCCGCGGTGGGACGGTGCGTCGTCACGCCGTCACCGCCGCGTCCCGCGGGGCGGGCCGCCACGCCGCGACGAGCAGCGGGACGGCGCTCACGAAAGCCGCGGGCACCCAATACGCCACGGAGCCGGGCCACACCACCAGCCCGGCGACGAGCACGGCCCCGTAGACCACGGCCCAGGACACGGCGCCGACGGCGATCCGGCGTCGCGTGCCGACGGCCAGGGCGCCCTGCCGCCCCGCCCACGTGGCGCCGACGGTGACGATCGCGACCCAGGCCGCCATGCCGACGACGAAGCCGACGCGGCCGCCCAGCCCGATCGCGAGCACCAGCCCGACGCTCGCGACGGCCCACCCCGTCAGGTAGAGCCGGACCCACCGCCACCCGCGCGCCCGGGTGGCGCCGGCGAGGCGGTCGGCACGGTCGAGAGCGGCTGCCGCGTCGAGGGGTGCGGTGCGGGTCGTGTCGTCGGTGCTCATGGATGCCATCGAAGCATCTACTTTCCATCATGGCAAGTGGTTTCCATGGGGACCTCTCCCTATCGTGCACGTCACCGGTCCCGTGCACACTGGTCCCGGCCGTGCCCCGCCCCGGGCCGCACGACGCCGTCGTCCCGAACGCCGTCCCCGAGGAGCACCCATGTCCGACGCCCTGGCCGCGCTCGCCGCCGCCGTCGCGGCAGCGCCCACGAGCGCGCCCCTGCGCGTGCACTACGCGAGCCTCCTGCTCGCCGCGGGGCGTCCCGTCGAGGCGCTCGAGCAGGCGAGCGCCGGGCTGCGGATCGACCCCGCCGACGGCGAGGCGCTGCGGCTCGTGCAGGAGGCGGCCGCGTCCGCCGCGGCGGCGTCGCGACCGGCGGGCGCCGCGCCCGGGCAGGCGCCGGGGGACCCCGCGCCGTCCGGCGACCCTGCGCCGTCCGGCGACCCTGCGCCGTCCGACCACCCGGCGCCGCCGGACCACCCAGGGCAGGGCGCTCCCGCCGGGCCGGGGAGCCCGGCGTCGGGCATCGACTGGGACCGGCTGGAGGACGAGCTCGACGTGCGCGTCCCGCCGCCCTTCGTCGAGGAGCCTGCGGTCGGCCCCACGGGCCCCGCCCCCGCCGACCCGAGCCCGGCACCCGAGCAGGGCCACACCGCCCCCGCACCCGGGGGCGGGCAGCCGTTCCTCGTGCCTGCGCGCGACGACGCTCCCGACGACGGGTCGGGCCTGCTCGAGGTCTCGCGCGAGACGGTGACGCTCGCGGACGTCGGCGGACTGGAGCCGGTGAAGAAGCGCATCCGCGAGGCCTTCTTGGAGCCGATGCGCCACCAGGCCATCGCGCAGGCGTTCGGCAAGTCGCTGCGCGGCGGCCTGCTGCTCTACGGGCCGCCCGGCACCGGCAAGACGTACATGGCGCGCGCGGTCGCGGGCGAGCTCGGCGCGCGGTTCCTCACGGTGACGCTCGCGGACATCCTCGACAAGTACATCGGGGAGAGCGAGCAGAACCTCCACGCCCTGTTCCAGCGGGCGCGGCAGCTCGCGCCGGCCGTCCTGTTCCTCGACGAGGTCGACGCGATCGGCGGCAGGCGCGCGCAGTACTCCGGCTCGTCGGGCATGCGGACGGTCGTCAACCAGCTCCTCCAGGAGATGGACGGCATCGGCTCCGACAACGACGGCCTGTTCGTGCTCGGCGCGACCAATCACCCGTGGGACGTCGACACCGCGCTCCTGCGCCCGGGCCGGTTCGACCGCGTCGTGCTCGTCCTGCCGCCCGACGAGCCCGCGCGCGAGGCCATCCTGCGCCACCACCTCGCGGGGCGGCCCGTCGCCGGGATCGACCTGGGCGCCGTCGTGCGGCGCACCGAAGGGTTCTCCGGCGCGGACCTGGAGCACCTGGCGGCCACGGCAGCCGAGAAGGCGATGATGGACTCGATCGCGTCCGGCCAGGTGCGACCCGTCACGATGGCCGACATGGAGTCGGCGCTCGCGGACGTGCGGCCGTCCACGACGGCGTGGCTCCAGTCCGCGCGCAACGTCGTGACGTTCGCGAACAACGACGGCCGCTACGACGAGCTCGCCGCGTACCTGCGCGCGCGGCGCATGCTCTGAGAGGGCGAGGCAGCCGACGGTGACCACGACCACCGACCCGCGCGCCGTCGGCGCGCGCGTCGAGATGCTCGTCCAGATGGGGCGGCCCGAGCGCGCGCTCGACGAGGTCGACGAGGCGCTCGCGACCGTCCCCGACGACCCGCGGCTCCTCCTCGCCGCCGCGTGGGTGCGGCTGCACCTCCAGCGCTCCGCCGACGCGCTGCCCCTCCTGGAGCAGGTGGTCGCCGCCCAGCCCGCGGCCGACGGCGCGCTCTACCTGCTGTCGGTCGCGCGCCAGAACACCGGTGACGTCCCGGGCGCGCGCGACGCCGCACGCCGCGCGCTCGAGCTCGACCCCGACGACGCGCGGTACCACCTCCAGCTCGCCGACGCCCTCCTCTCGGGGCGCGTGCGCGGCGCCGACCGGCGGCTCGCGCGCGAGCGCATCGCCTCGGCGCTCGAGCTCGCCCCCGAGGCCCCGGACCGGCTCGCGCAGGCGGCCCGGCTCTGGTCGCGCCTCGGGGACGACGACCGGGCGCGCGCCCTCGTGCGGCAGGGGCTCGCCGTTGCGCCGGAGCACGAGGACCTCCTCTACCTCGACGCGGCCCTCGCGCTCGACGCGAGCCGCAGCGCCCAGGGGTACAGCGGCGTCCTCGCCATGAACCCCGAGCACGCCGAGGCCGGGTACCTGCTGCACCTCAGCGTGTGGCAGCAGGTGCTGCGGCTCGTCGAGATGCCGGTCCTGCTCGTCGGGGCGGTCGCCCTCGTCGTCGCCTTCGCGATGAGCGACGCCCACGTGGGCAGCGTGCCGGTCTGGGGGGTCGTCGTGCTCCTGTGGACGGGCGTGACCGCGCTGCGCGTCCTGCCCGTCCTGCTCCAGGTCCCGCGCGGGCTGCTGCGCCGCACCCTGCGCCGGACCCCGTTCCGCGGCGGCACCGTCGTGGCGATCGCCGTCGGGTGGGCGGGCGTCCTCGCGGGCCTCGCCCTGCTCTACGTCGTGCGCGACGCCGTCGCCGTCCGCTGGTTCCTCGTCGGGCTCGGGACGGTGCTCGCCCTGGTGACCGTCACCTCGGCCGTCCTGCACGCGGCGATGTTCACGCAGGCGCGCGAGCTCGGCTACCTGCCGGCCGGGACGGCGGGAGCCGTGCGGATCGCGGCCCTGCGCGCGAGCCTGCGGGGCGCCGTCGTGCGCCGTGCCGTCGTCCTCGGGATCGTCGCGGTCGTCGTCGGGAGCATCGGCCCGGGCGCGGTCGCGCGCGAGGACG
Organism: Cellulosimicrobium sp. 72-3; assembly: GCF_013127315.1. Taxonomy (NCBI): domain Bacteria; kingdom Bacillati; phylum Actinomycetota; class Actinomycetes; order Micrococcales; family Promicromonosporaceae; genus Cellulosimicrobium; species Cellulosimicrobium sp. 72-3. The sequence goes on along the minus strand of NZ_CP053419.1, from coordinate 4,035,122 downwards.
CCCGGCCCGTGGCGGCCCTCGCCGCGGTGGCGTACGTGCTGCCGCTCGTCGTCGGGACGTGGGCCGCGTGGCGCGTCGCGGCCCGGCAGCGCGCGGTGTCCGACGAGCGCCCGCCCGTGAGCACGGCCGCCGCGGTCCGCGCGGGGCTGGGCGGCGCCGTCCTCGTCCTCGCCACGGTCCTGCTGCTGCTCGCCGAGGCGGCCGCGCTCGCCGCGCTGCCCGTCGCCCCCGACGAGCACGACGCCGACGGCCGCTACGTCCAGGAGGAGCGTGCCACGCGCGACCCGGGCTCGGCGGTGCAGGAGTGCACCGGGCGCCCCGCCGCGCGCCTCGCGTGCCTCCAGGAGAACGACCGGGTCCGCCAGGAGGAGCTCCAGGAGCGGATGGGCGAGCTCGACGTCCCGACGATCGACGTCCCCACGTTCGACGTGCCGGATCTCCCGGATCTCTCGGATCTCCAGGCGCCGGGCTCCACGGGGCAGCAGACCCCCTGATCCCCGGCACCCCGGGCGGGTGACGAGCCCGCGGCCGTGCGGGTGACCCGGGGCGGTGCGACCGTGGCCGCGTGGCAGGACTCGTGGAGACGCTCTCTCGACCCGTCGGCGCGGCGCTCGCGGCCGTGACCGGCACGGTCGCGCGCGTGCGCGGCGGCCGCCCGATGCACGCGCGCGGGGTGCTCCTCCGCGGCACGCTCGTCGTCGCGGAGGACGAGGCGGGCGCGGCGAGCGTCCCGCAGGGCCGCACGCCCGTCACGGTGCGCGTGTCCCTCGGGGCAGGCCTCCCGCGCGGGCTCCCGGACGTCGTCGGGATCGCCGTGCGCTGGACCGACGACGGCGCGCCCCAGGACGTCCTGTTCGCCTCCTCGGGGAGGGGGCGGCTCACGCGCTTCCTCCTCGTGCCGCGCCGCGCGCTGCTGGGCGGCTGGCTGTCGACGCTCATGCCGCTGCGGTCGCCGCACGGTCCCCGCGTGCTCGCCCTGCGGCCGGACCACGACGCGGCGCGGGTCGTCGGCACGCCGGTGCTCGAGGTGCTGGAGGCGACCCCGCTCGGCGCCTGGCACCGGTTCGGCGCGATCGAGCTGCACGGCCCCGAGACGGGTTCCGCGCACGACGGCGACGACCCCGAGGTCCGTTTCGACCCCACCGGTCACGCGCCGCGCCACCTCGGCACGTACGGCTGGGAGGACGCGCTGCGCGCTCGCGGCTACGCGGCCGCGCGCCGTGGCGGCGGGCCTGCAGCCCGGTAGCGAGAGAAGGGCGGCGACCCCGGAGTCCTGTCCACCGGGACCGCCGCCCGCGAGGGCGGCACCGTCGACGTGAGGCCGCCCCCGAGCCGAGGGCCGGGCGGCGAGGACGCCGCCCGGCCGTGCGCGCCGGTCCGTCAGACCGCCGCGAGCCGACGGCGCAGCCCGAGCCCGACGCCCGCGACGCCCGCGAGCACGGACCCGCCGACCAGCGCCGACATGCCGAGCGACACCCGTCCGACGGGGCTGTTCTCGACGCTGTCCTTGAGCTCCGTCGTGCCGTCGGAGAGGGTGCCCGTGCCGTCCGCGAGCGCGGCCGCGCCGTCGGCGATGCGGGTGCTGCCGTCGTGCAGGTCGGACGCGCCGTCGGCCAGGGTCGTCGTGCCGGCGTGCAGCGTCGCGGAGCCCTCGGCCAGCGCCGCGTTGCCCGCGGCGAGGGTCGTCGCGCCCGTCGAGAGGGTCGTGAGCCCGTTCTGCAGGCGCAGCGTCCCGTCCTCCAGCCGCGTGGTCCCGCCGAACAGGTCGCCCGCGCCCGTGCGCAGCCGCACCGTGCCGGCGGAGAGGTCGCTCGCGCCGGTCGCGGCCTTCGCCGTCCCGGCCTTGAGGTCGGCGGCGCCGGACGCGAGCTCCGACGCGCCTGCGGCGAGCTCGGAGGTCTTGGTGGCGAGCTGGGCGTTGCCGCCAGCGACCCGCGAGGCGCCGTCGGCCAGGCGAGCCGTGCCCTCGGCGAGCGCTGCCGAGGCGTCGGCCGCGTCGGTGTTCCCGGCGGCGAGACGGGCGGCGCCGTCTGCCGACGCCGCGTTCCCGGCGGCCAAGGTCGTCGCGCCGCCCGACACCTTCGCGGCGCCGTCGGCGAGGGCGCGGGTCGCCCCGGCGAGCGAGGCGTTGCCGGCCGAGACCGTGCTCGCGCCAGCAGCGAGAGCGTCGGCCCCTCCGGAGAGCTGCGCCGTCCCGGCGGCGAGGCTCTGTGCCCCGCCGGAGACTGCGGCGGCGCCGGTGGCGAGCCCGGCCGCGCCCTCCGCGAGCCGCGTCGCGCCCGCGTCCGCCTCCTGGGCGCCGGTGGACACCCGTGCGGCTCCGGTGCTGAGGTCCCGAAGACCCGCCTCGAGCCGGGCCGCTCCCGCCGCGGCGCCGGAGTCGCCCGCGAGCCCGTCGCGCAGGGCGGACGCGCCGGCGACGAGCCCTCCTGCGCCGGCGTCGACCCTCGCCGCACCGTCGCGCACCGAGCCCGCCGCACCCGCGAGCGCGTCGAGCCTCGCCTTGAGGGCCGGGTCGTCGGTCGCCGCGGCCAGCCCCTGGAGCTGTGCGGCGAGGGAGTCCGCTCCCGCGTGGACCTGGTCGGCGCCCTCGGCCACGGAACGCGTCCCGTCGGCCAGGCGGACGGCGCCGTCGCGAGCCGTGGACAGTCCCGCCGCGAGTCCGGTCGCGCCGTCCCGGAGCTGGGCGGACGCCGCCGCGACCTGCTGCGCGCCCGGCGCCAGGAGCGCCGTGCCGGCCTGCAACGAGCTCGCTCCGGCGGACAGCTGCTCGGCGCCCGCCGCGACCGTCGCCGCGCCCGGTGCGAGCGAGCCGGCGCCCCGGGCGGTGGCGGCGACGCCGTCGCGCAGGGTCGACGCGCCCGCCGAGACGCTGCTCGCCCCGGTCGCGAGATCGCGCGCGCCGGACGCGGCGCCGGTGAGGCCCGTGGTGACCGTCGACGCGCCGTCCGCGACGGTGCTCGCCCCGACGGCGAGCCGTGCCGTGCCGTCGGCGAGGTCGGACGCGCCGGTGGCGAGCGCCGAGGTGCCCTCGGCGAGCAGCCCGGCACCCTGCGCGGCCGTCGCGTTCCCGGCGAAGAGCTCGGCCGCGCCGTCCTTCAGGGTGCCCGCACCCGCCGCGATCTGGGACGCGCCGTCGGCGGCACGGGCGTTCCCCGCGGCGAGGCGTGCCGCCCCGGAGTCGAGGTCCTTGCTGCCCGCGGCGAGCCGGGCCGCGCCGCTCGCGGCGTCGCCCGCCCCGGCGGCGAGGCGTGCCGCCCCGGCGTTGAGCTCGTCCGCCCCGGCGGCGAGCTCGGTCGCGCCGTCCAGCGCGGTGGCGCCGCCCGTGGCGAGCTGGGTGGCGCCGTCGGACGCCTTCCGCGCCCCGGCGGACAGGTCGCCCGCACCCGCCTCGAGGTCGCCCGCGCCGTCGGCGAGACGCTGCGCGCCGGCCTGGGCCTCGGTCGTGCCGTCGGCGAGGGTCGCGGCGCCCGCGTCGAGCTCGGCGGCGCCGTCGTCGAGGCGGGTCGCGCCGTCGGCGACCTTGCCGTTGTACACGAGGAGGAACGCGACCAGGCCGGCGACCGCGAGGGCCAGCACGGCGAGCGCGACGGAGGTGAGGACCGTGTGCGTGCGTGACGGTCGGAGAGCGTGCTGCGTCATCTGTCGTCCTTCCTCACGCCCGGCGTCGTCGCGGGGCGGTCGGCACGAGGGGAGAGCTGCGGGAGAGGCGGGTACCGGTCTGCTCGGCGCGGGAGTGCGCCGGTGCGCCCGCCACCGTTGGCGGGACGTGGAGTAGCAGGTAGATCCCCAGCGACGCTAGCAACGCCCCGGACACCACGGACAGCGAGTACTAGGTACTTTCGCCGTCACAATTCGGTCACGGGCCCGAAGTATCAGGTACTCCGTGCGCGAGTCCGTCGCTCGGAGCAACGGCCGCCCGTCCGGGGCGCCGGAGACGAGCTCGAGCGCTGCCGTCCGGAGCGGGAGCCGCGCCGCTCCCGAGGCGATCTCGGCGCTCATCGGCGAAGGTAGGGCGGTGCTTGACGACGCGCCCGACCAGCGCGGCTCGACGGTGACGCTCCGGACGGCTGCTGGGACCGGGGCGGAGCGAGGGTAGGGCAGAAGGGGAAGAGGAACAGCATGGAGTGCAGTGCGCCGACCGGCGTGTCGTCCTTCCCGGGCAGGGCGTGGAAGACCGACGCCGAGCCCGGGACCACCGTCGACGGCTCCGAAGCCCGCCCGCGAGCAGGAGCGGTGATCCGGTGAGGGCGTCGTCACGCGCGGCGAGGTGGGCCGCCGGCCTGACGACCGCGGTCGTCCCGCTGGCGGTGGCGGGGTGCTCGTTCCAGAGCTCCGAGGAGAGGGCTGCGGAGCAGGTGGTCACCACCTTCTTCGACCGCCTCGTCGACGGCGACGCCACGGGAGCGGGCGAGCTGCTGAGCGATCCGTCGGTCCTCAGCCCGGTCGCGCTCGACGACGCGGTCTACGCCGAGGCGGTGCGCCCCGTCGAGGCCCGCGTCACCTCCGTGACCGGGTCCGGCCCGGAGTCCTCGGTGGACGTCGAGTACCGGCTCGACGGCGAGGAGGAGACGCGCACCCTCGTGGTCAGCACGGAGACCGTCGGAAGGGAGCCGAGGGTCGCTCTGGTCCGACCACGGGCTCCCGGTCGTCCATCCGGGCGTCCCGGTGGAGATCGTGGTCGAGGGGTCGGGCGCGTTCGACCTCGCGACGTCGGGGCCCCTGCGGCTGCTTCCCGGGATCTACGACCTCGAGCTCGCCGGGCCGCAGGACCTCACGACGATCGATCCCGACGGCGGCGACAGCGAGCCGTTCACGGTGGAGTTCCCCGTGGACCCGGACGCGATCCAGCCTCCTCCGGGAGCGGAGCTGCGCTCGCAGATGCTGCACGTCGACCCGGTGCTCCGCGCCGAGGTGGCCACCGAGGCCGAGGCGCGCATCGACGAGCTGCTCGCCTCGTGCACCGCCGCCGGGCTCACGGGCGACGCCTGCCCGCAGAGCGTCACGGACGGGATCTTCCGCGGGTACGCAGGGGTGGACGTGGCGTCCGCCGTCTGGGCCCAGGCGGAGCCGCTCTCCCTCGTGGCCGGCGAGGAGGTGCGCGCGTCCGCCCCGTACACGGAGAGTGCTCGATGGCCGCAGGGCCCGCTGGAGGTCACCGTGAGGGTCGAGGGCACCGTGCTGCGTGACCCGTCCGGCGCCGTCGTCGTCGAGCTCGACTGAGGCTCCCTCCCGCCAAGGGGTCGGTCGAACGGCGGACGGGGGCTTCGCCCGAGCGGTGTACGTGCCGACGGAAGATCGGCCAGGAGAGGGCATCGCCCGGCACCCGGGTCTCCCTAGGTTCGGTGGCGTCATCGTCACCGACCCCGAGGGGGGAGCATGATCGAAGCACGCGGCCTGACCAAGAGGTACGGGCCCAAGACCGCGGTGGACGGCGTCTCGTTCACCGTGCGTCCTGGGACCGTGACCGGCTTCCTGGGCCCCAACGGCGCGGGCAAGTCCACGACCATGCGCATGATCATGGGCCTGGACCGCCCCACCGCCGGGACCGTCACCGTCAACGGGCGCCCCTACGCCCAGCACCGCTCACCGCTGACCGAGGTCGGCGCGCTGCTGGACGCCAAGGCCGTGCACACCGGCCGCTCGGCCTACAACCACCTGCTCGCGATGGCCGCCACGCACGGCATCCCGACCCAGCGCGTGGACGAGGTCATCGAGATGACCGGCCTGCAGCCGGTCGCCAAGAAGCGGGTGGGCGGCTTCTCCCTCGGCATGGGCCAGCGCCTGGGCATCGCGTCAGCGCTGCTGGGCGACCCCAAGACCCTCATCCTGGACGAGCCCGTCAACGGCCTGGACCCCGAGGGCGTGCTGTGGGTGCGCAACCTCGCGCGCTACCTCGCCTCCGAGGGCCGCACCGTCTTCCTGTCGAGCCACCTCATGAGCGAGGTCGCCCTCACCGCCGACCACATCATCGTCATCGGCAAGGGCCGCATCCTGGCGGACGCCGCCGTCGAGGACGTCGTCGACGGCGGCACCCGGCGCAGCGTCCGGGTCCGCACCCCGCACGCCACGCGGCTCGCCGAGCTGTTGACGCAGGACGGCGCGACGGTCACCTCGGACGAACCCGGCCTGCTCCAGGTGGAGGGTGCCGAGGCGCCGGGGATCGGCGAGCTCGCCGCGGCGTCGGGCGTCGTGCTCCACGAGCTCACGCCGGAGACGTCCACGCTCGAGGAGGCGTACATGCGGCTCACCGTCGACGCGGTCGAGTACCGCGCCGAGCCCGCGGCCGCCGCGGCCGACCCCGACGACACGGTTCGTCCCACCGCTCTCGAAGGTGCCCGACGATGACCACGGCCACGTTCTCCGCCCCGGCTCCCGCGACGACCCTCCGCACGACGGCCCGCCTCTCGTTCGGCCGCGTGCTGCGGTCGGAATGGGTCAAGTTCCGCTCCGTGCGCTCCACCTGGTGGACGATGGGCTCGACCGTGGTCGTCATGATGCTGTTCGGCGTCGTCATGGCCGCGTCCCTGAACTTCGCCGCCACCCGGCCCGAGGAGGCGGGCGCGCTCGGCAGCGTCTCGACGGTGCAGACGCTCGTGCTCGGCTACATCTTCGCGCAGCTCGCGCTCGCGGTGCTGGGTGCGCTGAGCATGACCACCGAGTACTCCACGGGCATGATCCGGTCGACCTTCAGCGCCGTCCCCGCACGGCTCCCGGCGTACTGGGCCAAGGTCGTCGTCGTGGCGGCGGCGTCGCTCGTCGTGGCGGTCGTCGGGCTCGCCGCGTCCTACCTGGTGACCGCGCCCCTGCTGGCGGGCAACGACCTCGTGCCCGACCTGGGCGACCGGGTCGTGCAGCGGGTGCTGCTCGCGTGCGCGGGCTACCTCACGTGCGTCGCGGTCCTGGCCGTCGCGGTGGGGGCGATCCTGCGGCACCCGGCGGGCACCATCTTCACGCTCGCCACGCTGCTCTTCGTGGTGCCGATGATCACGGAGTTCGTGCCCCACGACGGGGTCCAGGACGTCGTCCGGTTCCTGCCCATGAACCTCGGCACCGCCATGATGGCCGTCACCGCGGCGGACGCCGGCCGGGTCGAGGTCCTGACGCCCGGTGCCGCGGCCCTCGCCCTGGGGGTCTGGACCGTGGTGCCGCTCGCCGTGGCGGCCCTGCTCCTGCGGCGTCGCGACGTCTGACCGGCGTCGCGTCCGACCGGCGTCGCGGCTGACCGGCGTCGGCCGGGGTCAGTCGCGGTCGTTCGGCATGAGGGCCCACAGGACCAGGTACGCGATGACCTGGGGGCCCGGGAGCAGGATCGAGACCGCGGCGACGATGCGGACGACGGTCGGGTCCCAGCCGAACCGGCGGGCGATCCCGGCGCACACGCCGGCGATCATCCGGCCGTGGCGCGGTCGGGACAGCGTCGGGCGGTACGCGGCGGTGGAGGCGTCTGAGGTGCTCATGCCTCGACGGTACGAGCGTCCCGGGCACCCCGGTATCCGGAGGTCCCCCGACCCGACCCTGATCCTCGGGGCGGTGACCCCGAGGGTCGGGGCTCAGAGGGCGAGGGCGGCCTGGAACGCCGCGAGCGCCCGCGGCGTCGCGAGGGCGAACGTCACGGCCTCGACGCCCGGCCCGGGGCGCGATCCGTCCCGGTCCCGGGCTGCCGCCGGGTCGGCGGGCTCGTCGAAGAGGTCGGGTACGGACCAGCCGCGGACGGCGTCCACCGCCACGCGGGCGACCTCCTCGACGTCCCAGCCGTACGCGCCCGCGCTGATCGCGGGGAAGGCGACGGTCGTGGCGCCGAGGTCGTCCGCGACGTCGAGCGAGCGGGCGAAGCACGACGCGAGGAGCGCGGGGTCCGTCTCGCCGCGGTAGCGGTTCGGCCCGACGGTGTGCACGACCCAGCGGGCGGGGAGGTCGTAGGCGTCGGTGGCGACGGCGTCGCCCACGGGCAGGCCGTCGGGGAGGGTCGTGCGCCGGAGCCGACGGCACTCCTCCAGGAGCCGCGGCCCGGCCGCGGCGTGGATCGCGCCGTCCACCCCGCCGCCGCCCAGGAGGGACGAGTTCGCGGCGTTGACGATCGCGTCGACGTCGAGCGTCGTGATGTCGGCGAGGCGTGCGTCGAGGTCCATCGCTCCATCGTGCCCGGGGACGGGGTTGCTCGCCGTCGACCACGGGGTCCGTGGCGTCCTGGCCGCCTTCCCGACGGCGACCTCGTGCTCGGCGACCCCGGTCAGTCGCGCGAGACCACGACGCTCGAGCTGTGACCGCCGAACCCGAACGCGTCGACGAGCGCGTGCCGGGCCGACGTCGTGGCCGCCTCCCGGACGACGTCGAGGTCGATCGCGGGGTCGAGCGTGTCGACGTTGAGCGTGGGCGGCACGCGGCCGTCGCGCAGGGCGAGGAGCGCGACGAGGACGCCCAGCGCGCCCGACGCGCCGAGGAGGTGGCCCGTCGCGCCCTTCGTGCTCGTGACGGGCGGCGGCATCCCGAGGGCGGCGCGCAGCGCGTCCGCCTCGTTGACGTCCCCGACGGGGGTCGCCGTCGCATGCGCGTGGACGAGCCCGACGTCCTCGGGGGCGAGGCCCGCCGAGCGCAGCGCCATCGTGATGGTGCGGGCCTGGTTCTCGGGGTCGCCGCCGACGATGTCGAACGCGTCCGACGTCAGGGCCGCACCGGAGACGACGCCGTGCACGACCGCCCCGCGGGCCCGGGCGTGGTCCTCGCGCTCGAGCACGAGGAGCGTCGAGCCCTCGCCCATGACGAACCCGTCCCGGTCCACGTCGAAGGGCCGGGACGCGCGCTCCGGCTCGTCGTTGCGGGTCGACATCGCGCGGGCCGCGGCGAAGGCCGCGAGCGAGAACGGCTGGACGCCCGCCTCGACGCCCCCGCACACGACGACGTCTGCCGAGCCGGCGAGGATCATCTCGCGGCCCATCGTGATCGCCTCCGAGCCCGCCGCGCACGCGCTGATCGGGGCGCGCGCGCCGGCCTTGGCGCCGAGGTCGATCGACAGCCACGCGGCCGGGCCGTTGGCCATGAGCATCGTCACGGTGTGCGGGGAGACGCGCCGGTGGCCCTGCTCGTGCAGGACGCGCGACTGGTCGAGCGTCGTCGCGATCCCGCCGTTCGCGGAGCCGACGACGACGGCGAGACGCGTCGGGTCGACGTCGGGCGACCCGGCGGACGCCCACGCCTCCCGGCCCGCGACGAGCGTGAGCTGCTCCGCCCGGTCGGTGCGGCGCCGCTCCCGGACGGAGAGCGCCTCGGCGAAGGCGTCGTCGACGCGCGCGGCGATGCGCACGGGCAGCTCGGCCGCCCAGTCGTCGTCGATCGCCTGCACGCCCGGCTCCCCGCGCAGCAGCGCCTCCCACGTGTCGGGGGCGGTGCGCCCGACCGGGGTCACCGCCCCGTACCCGCTGACGACGACTCGTGTCATGGTGTGCCCCTTGCAGCCGAGCCGCCGAGAACGGCGACGGGTGTGGTCGATGGGTCTTATTCCAAGTCATCGCGACGGCCTTTGTCGCCCTCGCAGGTGTGACGGTGCGCACGCCCACATCCCGGCAGGAGCGGCGGGCGACTGCCGCGAGCGCCCGCCGGCCGCGTACGGTCGGCACAGCGGCCGCCGTCGGGGAGGCCGCGGGACGAGGGGCGGGGGAGCGGCGGTGCACCGTGCGGGGACGCGAGGGCCTGCTGCCCGACGGCGCGCGCACCGTGCCGTGGTGGCGGTCGCCGTGGGCGTCGTCGTAGTCGGGACCGGGTCGTGCGCCGCCCCCGCGCCCCCGGCGCCCGCGGCCTCTGCCCGGGCGGAGACGCCCGCCCTGCCGCCCACGGACGGCGTGCTCGACTACCAGCTCGGCGCCGCGTACGACGAGGTCGACGCGGGGGACGGGCCCGTGCGGCCGGACGTCGTCGTGCGGGACGCGACCGCCGCACCGCTGCCGGGCGCGTACTCCGTCTGCTACGTCAACGGCTTCCAGACCCAGCCCGGAGAGGCCGACCGGTGGCTCGACGGCCACGAGGACCTGCTCCTGCACGACGCCGACGGGACGCTCGTCGTCGACCCCGACTGGCCGGACGAGCACGTCCTCGACCCCTCCACGCCCGAGCAGCGCGACGGCATCCTCGCGATCCTCGGGCCCGTCGTCACGGGCTGCGCCGACGCCGGCTTCGACGCCGTCGAGCTCGACAACCTCGACACCTGGACGCGGTTCGACGCCGTCGACGAGGACGGCGCCCACGCCCTCGCCCGCGCGTACGTCGACCTCGCGCACGACGCCGGGCTCGCCGTCGCGCAGAAGAACGCGGCGGAGATCGCGTCCGTCGCGCACGACGACCTCGGCTTCGACCTCGCCGTCACCGAGGAGTGCGCGGTCTTCGACGAGTGCGCTGCGTACACCGACGTCTACGGCGACCACGTGCTCCAGGTCGAGTACCCCGACGCGCTCGCCGACGCCGGCCTGACCTTCGACGACGTCTGCGCCCGCGACGACCGCGCCCCGCTCACCGTCCTGCGCGACCGCGATCTCGTCGGCCCGGACGAGCCGGGCTACGTCTACGCGTCGTGCTGACCGCGGTGTCGACGAGTGTCGGCCGGCAGCGTCGGCTGCAGGCGGCCGACGAGCCGTGGCGGTCGCCCCGGCACTCTGGTGCACTGTCCGGTGTGAGCGCACAGACCCCGACCGGGGCGGCTCTCCGGGCACTCGTCCCGGAGCTGATGGCCGGCTACGACGACATTGTGTGGCAGTTCGACGACGACGTGTCCGACGCCCTCTGCGTCGTGATGAGGCCGGTCAGAGCGCCTGAGCGTGTCGCGCGCGTGCTCGTCCACCGCGGCGAGGAGGTCTTCGCGCTGCAGCTCGATTCCCACTTCGGGGTGACGTTCGAGTACGAGCAGGACGAGAAGCCGGATGAGCTTCGTGATCGGCTGGCCACCGCGGTCGCCGCGGTCCGCGGACCCAGCCGCCTCGTCCTGACCTTTGCCGGCTCGACGCAGACACGGAGCCAGCTCGTGCTCGCCCCCGACTCGCCCGACGAGCGCAGCGACGGCATCTGGATGGAGCGGCAGACCGCCGAGATTCTCTGGCGCGTGCGACGGCGCCGACTTCGGCGAGAGGTACGCGACTTCCCCAGGCTCTAGCCTGCCCCTCCGTCTGCTCGTCGAGGCCGTGCCGGCGATCGAGCCGTCACCAGCCGTCGGGCGTGAGGAGCGTGCGGATGCGCTTCTCGCTCACCGGGCCGTCGGTGCCGCGCTGCTGCGCGAACAGCGACACGCGCAGCTCAGGCACTGCTCAGCCCTTCACGTCGTACGCAGGGACTCGATGTCGACGTCACGCGGTGCCATGGCTGCGGTGGTCACGGCCACGCCGACCACGGCGGCGACGGTGAGAGCCGCAAGGACGGCGATCGACGCCCAGTCCGGTTCCCGGACGAGACCGCCCGCGTACTGCCAGGCCAGGCCGCCGAGGACCCCGCAGAGCAGGGCGAGCGACGCTCCTGTCCCGAGGGTCGTCAGCGACTCCCAGCGGTGAGCCGCTCGCAGGGTGGATGCGTCGACACCTGCGGCCAGCAGACTCATGTCGGGGCGGCGTCGCGTCGTCGCACGATCCGCCAACGCGACAGCGAGGGCGAGCACCGTCATCACCGTCCCCAGGAGGAGGCCGAGCCGGACGAACCCGTTGATCATCGCGATGTTGCGTCCACTGTCAGGGTCGAGTCCTGTCGCGGTGGGCTGACTGTATGGGGCCGTCCGGTAGATGCTGGCGAGCGTCGCGGCGACGTCGGCCGACGGAACAGCCGTCACGAGCTGGACGTTCGTCGCGTATGCGGTCCCACCGGCCTCGGTGACGACGGGGCCACGAGCCACGGCATCGAGGACGGCAGCCGGATCGATGGTGACGAGCAGATCGACACCTGACTCGGCGAGGAGACCGGCGACGTTCTCGGGGAGCACTCCGCGATGCGGGAGGTTCTCCGCGAGCGACGCGATCGCCGGGACGTCGTCGACCCGGACGGACGACGGGTCCTCGTCGATCGACGAGGTCAGCACCGCGCCGTCGACGCAGCCGGGAACCGACGCCCCACCGACGGCGCGGAGGAAGGCGTCCACGCGATCGCACGGCGCGATGGCGGCCAGGCGCATCTCCGGCGACGCGGGATCGCTCGCCGCCAACCCGATCGCCGCGGTGGGCAGCTCGTCGAGCAGCGTGGCCGCTCCGCCGTCCGGAAGCTCGGAGACGTCGACGGCGACCGGGACGACCGCGGCGGTGGGGACGCTCACGGCACGGGCGTCCCGTGTCTGACCGATGGTCACGCCTGCGGCCATGACGAGGAGCGCGAGCGCGACGACCAGACGTGCGCCGTCACGTGGGTCGAAGGCGGCTCGCGCTCCGCCGAGCCGTGCCGAGACCGTCTTCCCGTGGACCGCGAGGACACGGCCCGACCAACGGATGACGGAGGGCATCGCGACGGCGAGCCCGGCCGCCGTCACGACGACGGCCGTGGACATGAGGAGGTCGAGGCGCACGGGCGTCACCCCGGGGGGACGAAGCGCCCCCGTGACGACCTGAGCGGAGAGAGACGTCAGGCCGCACGCGAGAGGAACCAGTCTCCACGCGGAGACGGTGCGCGCGGGGTCCGCCTGCCGGATCTCCGCCCGTGTTCCCGTCCCGGTCTCGATCCGTCGACCGATGACGACCGCCAGCGTGAGAAGCAGGACCCCGGGGAGGATCGCCGTCGCCGCCGTGAGCTCTGTGTCGGAGGCGAACCAGGTCGTGCCCAGCAGCCCGGACCGAGCGACGACCCGGTTGACGACGGGAAAGACTGCGACTCCACCGAGCCACCCGATGAACGAGAGCGTCGTCACCTCGAGCATGTTGACGCTACGGATCGTCGAGGTCGACGCACCGAGGAACTGGAGGACTGCGAGCCGCCGTGCTCGGGTCGCCGCGGAGAGCCTGGTCGCAACCCCGAGGAACGCCGCGACCGGTAGTCCCACGAGAACCGCGAGGACGGTGACGAGCGCGGCGACCTGTCCAGGAGGGATGTCCGGGGTGTCTCGGTCGTGCGCGCCCGCGCCCGTCGCCCCCGGCGCGACGACACCCTCACCACCACGAGGTTGCTCTGACGCCGGCACCCCCCGGTAGATGACGAGCTCGTCCGGGCTGCGGAGCCCGGCGTCCCCGACGGTCCCGGCGACCCTCCCCGGGGCCAAGGCCCGGAACGCCGCGGTCGAACGTAGCTCTTCCGCAGCCGGGGACAGGATGACCTCGCCGGAGGCGGGCCATCGGCCGAGGCCCGGGGGCAACGGGAGCTCGCCGTCGAGCGGATCGACGTCCACGCGAAGCAGCATCCGCTCCCCGTAGGCGATGCGTGACACCGTCACGCGAGCCTGGGAGTGCGCGTCGTCGACCGCCGACGTGAAGGAGCGTTCCCACGTGCGGTCCGCCTGCGCCGAGACGACGGTCGCGGCAGCGATGCAGAGGAGTGTGCCGACCATGGCCATGCACACGCCGCCGACGACGAGCGCTCGCGACCACCACCGGCGGTGCCCGCTCGATCGGAGAAGACGAAGCCCGAGGAGCGTCGCGCTACGACGGTTCATGCGACCGGGTGCGGGCGTGCGCCGTGTGGCGCCCCGATCTCGGCCATGTCGACGACCCGGTCCGCCAGGGCCGCGACGGCCGCGTCGTGCGTGGCGAGGACGACCGCAGCGCCGCGGCTCCGTGCCGCGTCGAGCAAGAGCTCCAGGACGCGCCCTCCGGTCGCTGCATCGAGGGCCCCGGTGGGTTCGTCGGCGAGCACGACCGAGGGTTCATGGATCAGCGCTCGGGCAACGGCAGCCCTCTGGGCCTGCCCGCCCGAGACCTGAGCCGGGTACCGCTGGGCGAGCTGGGATATGCCCAGCTCGCCCAGCAGATCACGCGCCGTGCGTGTCGCGACTCGCCGCGGTGACCCGAGCAGCTCGAGCGGGAGCGAGACGTTCTCCAGGAGCGTGAGCTCGGCGATGAGCTCCGAGAACTGAAAGACCATTCCCACGTGCCGCCTGCGGATCGCGCTCCGCTCCTCCGTGGTCATTCCCGTGATGACGTGCCCGGTCACGGCCACCGCCCCGGAGGACGGGACGAGGATTCCGGACAGGCAGTGCAGGAGCGTCGTCTTGCCGGTGCCGCTCGTGCCCGTCAACGCGACGGCCTCACGGCCGACGGTCAGATCGACGTGGTCGAGAATCGGCTGCTCGAGGGGAAAGGCGAAAGAGATCGCGCGCGCCTCGACGGCGACCGTGCGCTCGGTCACCGGGTGTAGGTCTTCTCCGCCGAGCAGTTGTCCGGGAGGAGCGTGCCGCGGTCTCGGCACACCTTGGCGCGCGCCCTCGTCACGTACAGCTGAGGCGCCGCCCAGATGTACTGGTTCAGGTACTTGTCGGCGTCGACCGGTGCGTAGTAGGTGTTGTACCCGTAGCCCTCGATGCGCACCTGCTGCTTGCCCGCGTGCCCGTCGTTGAGCGTGTCGTTCAGGGTTCCCCAAAAGTGGAAGGCCCCCTGCCTGACGGACTGCGGCTCGAACACGTACGAGCCGTTCATCGACACACCAGTGGTGCTGTGAGTAAATGCGGCGGCATGGGCAGACCCTGCGCCGATGAGGCCGAGCGCTACTGCCAATCCTGCGCCGGCCAACCGTGAACGAAGTCCCTTCATCTTTCCCCCTGGCGAGATGCGCCCCACATTGGGCGATTCGATCGGGACGCTAACGAACCTCGTCCGTGGCGTCAAGGACGAGGCGCGTCGTGGATCGCGTTCGCGCCGCGCGTCACCAGCCGTCGGGCGTGAGGAGCTTGCGGATGCGCTTCTCGCTCACCGGGCCGTCGGTGCCGAGCTGCTGCGCGAACAGCGACACGCGCAGCTCCTCGATCAGCCACCGCACCTCGGCCAGGTCGGCGGCCCGGGCCGGGTCGGCCGGGCCCTGCACGTACGCGGCACGGGCGCGCTGGTAGGCGTCCTCGACGTCGTGCACGCGCCACGCGAGCTCGGCGTCGCGGTTCGGGTTCGACTGCGCCTTCTCCAGCCGGTACGACGCCGCCCGCAGGTAGCGCGTCAGGTGCGGCAGGCGTCGGGGCGGGGTCTGCGAGACGAAGCCGTCGTGGATGAGGCCCGCCGCCTGGTCGCGCAGGTCGGTGAGCGTGTTGAGCAGCGCGAGGCTGTTCGACGCGCGGATCTCCGCGTCGAGGTTCCGCGACGCGGTGAGCGCGGCGACCACGTGCCCGACCACCTGGTGCACGTGCTCCTCCAGGTGCGCGCGGACGAACGTGCGCGCGGCCGCGTAGGCCTCGGCGTCGCGGACCGTCGCCGCGTCGGGCTGCCCGCTGCCGCCGCTCGTCAGCGCGATCACCGCGGCGAGCTGCAGGTCCGCGACGAGCGCGTCCGTGTTCCGGTACGGGCTGGCCGCCAACGTGAGCGACTGCGTGCCGTTCCACCGGCTCGTGATGCGCCCGGTCTGCAGCGCCGTCTCGGTCAGCAGCAGCCGCCGCACACCCCGCGCGTGCTCCCGCGCCTGCGCGGTCGCGTCGGCCAGCACGCGCAGCGCGACGACCGGCTTCCCCTTCGCGTCCTGCTCCTCGACGACCGCCGGGTACCCGCGCACCACGACCCCACCCCCGAGGTCGGTCGACACCGTCGCGGGCAGCCGCCCGTCGGTGAGGTCGTCGGGCCAGGTGGTCAGGTCGGTGCGCTCGCTCACCAGGCTTGTGGTCGAGCCCGCGGGCGGTGTGCCGTCGGTGCTCGGGCCGGCCGCGCCGTGACTTGGTGCGGTCGGCCGTCCATGTCCGCGCGCGGCCTCGACGCCCGTCGCGCCCGACGACGCGCCGCCCGCTCGTCCTGCACCTCGCCCGGGTGAGCCGGACGCGGAGGCGGGGGAGGGGGCGTCGGATGCGAAGGGCGTGGCGGGCCTGGCGGGAGCGCCGTGAGGAACGAGCGGCGCGGATGGTAGCCCGAGCGCCGACGCCCCCTCCGCCGCCGGACCCGACCCCGGGACCCACGCACCCGACCCCGAGACCGACGCACCCGACCCGGGAACCGATCCCGAAGCGGCCTCACGAAGAGCAGCACCCACCGCTCCCTTGACCGCCGCGCGGACCGCGGCCTGGTTCTGCGCGGCGAGACGGCGCTGGAGCGCAAGAAGGTCCTTCGACTCGTCGAGCACGACGGAGCCGCCGCGCCCGCGGGTGTCCTCGACGCGGAACGTCATGCGCAGGTGCGCAGGCAGGCGCGCCTCCTGCTCGGGGCCCCATGCGTCGTCGGGGATGACGACGTCGCGCAGCGCCCGGACGGCGCGCGTGAACGCGACGTGGAACGGCTCGGCCATGTCGCCCGCGCGAGCCATGTCCTCCCAGGCGGGCGTGTGCTCGCGGAGCCAGGCGACGACGTCGCGTGCGACGTCCGGTGCCGGCACGAGCTGGACGCGGACCGGCTTGGGCAGCGAGCGGATCGTCGCCGTGGCGAGCTCGTCGAGCAGGCCCGGCACCATCCAGTCGAACCCGTCGGGGACGACGCGGTTGAGCACGGAGATCGGGACGTGCACGGTCACGCCGTCGGCCTCGGTCCCGGGCTGGAACTGGTAGGTGAGCGGGAGCGTGAGCTCGCCCTGCGGCCAGGTCTCAGGGAACTGCGACGTGTCGACCTGCTCGGCGTCGGGCACGAGCTGTTCGAGCGTGAAGGTGAGCAGGTCGGGGTCGCGGCGCTGCGCCGTCTTCCACCAGCGGTCGAAGTGCGCGGCGGACACGACGTCGTCGGGCACGCGCTCGTCGTAGAAGTCGAACAGCACGTCGTCGTCGACGACGAGCCCGCGCTGGCGCGAGCGCGCCTCGAGCTCCTCCGCCTCGGCCAGGAGCTTGCGGTTGTCGTGGAAGAACCGGTGGTGCGTCGTCCACTCGCCCTGCACGAGCGCGTGCCGCACGAACATCTCGCGCGCGGCCTCGGGGTCGACCTTCGCGTAGAGGACCTTGCGGTCCGCGACGATCGGCACGCCGTACAGCAGCACCTTCTCGGTCGCGATCGCCGCGCCGCGCTTGGTCGACCAGTGCGGCTCGGAGTACATGCGCCGCGCGAGGTTGCCCGCGAGGCCCTCGGCCCACTCGGGCTGGATCCGGGCGACGTCGCGCGCCCACAGCCGCGACGTCTCGACGAGCTCGCCCGCCATGATCCAGGCCGGCGGCTTCTTGCTCAGCGGCGAGCCGGGGAAGATCGCGAACCGCGCGCCGCGCGCGCCGGTGTACTCGTTGCGGGCCTGCTTCTGCGCCCGCCGCAGCGCCTTGGCGCGGGCCTCGCCCTTGAGGTGCGCGACCGACGACGCCTTCACCTCGCCCGTGTCCTGCATCCCGATCTGCGACAGCAGGCCGGACAGGAGCGCCTTGTGGATCGTGTCCCCGTCCCAGGCGCGCTTGTAGGCCTGGGTGTCGGGGGTTGCGTCGGGGGCGGTGGTCGGGTCCGCGGCGGCTGCCCCCGAGGTGCTCGGGCTACCATCCGCGCCGCTCGTTCCTCGCGTCGCTCCCGCCAGGCCCGCCACGCCCTTCGCATCCTCGGGCGCAGCCGCCGCTCGCCCTGGACCTCGCCGCCCGTCGTCACCGGCCGCGCCGCGTGCGCGCGGCTTGTACGACATGTCGATGCCGAGGGGCTTGGACATCTCGCGGAGCTGGGCGACGACGTCCTGCCACTCGCGGATGCGCAGGAAGTTGAGGTACTCGGCCTTGCACAGGCGGCGGAAGGCCGACGACGAGAGCTCGTGCTGCTGCTCGCGGACGTACTCCCAGACGTTGAGGTAGGTGAGGAAGTCGGAGTGCGGGTCGGTGAAGCGCGCGTGCGCCTGGTCGGCTTGGGCACGGACCTCGGCGGGGCGCTCGCGCGGGTCCTGGATCGACATGACGGCGGCGATGATCGCGACCTCGCGCGCGACGCCGAGCCTCGAGCCCTCCCAGATCATGCGGGCGAGGCGCGGGTCCATGGGGAGCTGCGCGAGGACGCGCCCGACCTCGGTGAGGCGCGTGACGCCGTCGGACGTGGCGAGGGCGCCGAGCTCGGTGAGGAGCTGCACGCCGTCGCGCACGGCGCGCGTGTCCGGGGGCTCGACGAACGGGAAGCGCGCGACCTCGTCGGGGGTCTCGACGACGCCGACGGAGATCATCTGGAGCAACACGGACGCGAGGGAGGTGCGCAGGATCTCCGGCTCGGTGAACTCGGGCCGGGCGAGGAAGTCGTCCTCGGAGTAGAGGCGCACCGCGATGCCGTCGGCGACGCGGCCGGAGCGGCCGGAGCGCTGGTTCGCGCTCGCCTGCGAGACGGGCTCGATGGGCAGGCGCTGGACCTTCGTCGCCTTGGAGTAGCGCGAGATGCGGGCCGTGCCAGGGTCGACGACGTAGTGGATCCCGGGCACGGTGAGCGACGTCTCGGCGACGTTCGTCGCGAGCACGATGCGCCGCGAGGAGTGCGCCTGGAACACGCGGTGCTGCTCGGCCGACGACAGCCGCGCGTACAGCGGCAGGATCTCGACGCGCTGCGGGTGCTTCGGGTCGGTGATGCGGTCCTTGAGGTGGCCGGTGAGCGCGTCGGCGGCGTCGTGGATCTCGCGCTCGCCGGAGAGGAACACGAGGATGTCGCCCGGTCCCTCGCGCATGAGCTCGTCGCACGCGTCGACGATGCCGGTCACGAGGTCCTTCTCCTCGGCGCCCGCGCGGCCCTTCGCCTTCGTGCCGCTGCCGGGGTCGACGTCCGGGGACAGCGGCCGGTACCGGATCTCGACCGGGTAGGTGCGGCCGGACACCTCGACGACGGGCGCGGCGTCGGGCAGCGCGTCGACCACGTACTCCGGCGCGCCGCCGAGCTGGGCGAGGTGCGCGGGGGAGAAGTGCTGCGCGAAGCGCTCGGAGTCGATCGTCGCCGACGTGATGATCAGCTTGAGGTCGGGGCGGCGCGGCAGGAGCCGCGCGAGGTAGCCGAGCAGGAAGTCGATGTTGAGGGACCGCTCGTGCGCCTCGTCGACGATGATCGTGTCGTACGCGAGGAGCTCCGGGTCGCGCTGGATCTGCGCGAGCAGGATGCCGTCCGTCATGACCTTGACGAGCGTGTCCTCGCTGGACGTGTCGGTGAACCGCACCTGGTACCCGACGACGCCGCCCAGCTCCGTGCCGAGCTCCTCCGCGATGCGCTCGGCGACCGTGCGCGCGGCGATGCGGCGGGGCTGCGTGTGCCCGACCTGACCCGAGCGGCCTCGGCCGAGCTCGAGCGCGATCTTGGGGAGCTGCGTCGTCTTCCCGGAGCCCGTCTCGCCCGCCACGATGACGACCTGGTGGTCGCGGATCGCGGCGGCGATGTCCGCGCGTCGGGCGCTGACCGGAAGCTGCTCGGGGTACGTGATGGGCGGGACCGTCACGTTAGCGCGCGCCTGCGCGGCCCGGTCGAGCTGCGCGCGGCTCACCTGCCGCGGGCCCGACGTCGTCCGCTCGCCCCGCCCGCGACGCGTCGGCTCCGTGGTCGTCGAGGTGCCCGACGCCGTCCGCTCGCCTCGCCCGCGCCCGCGGCGGTTCCCGCGGCGTCGGCGACCCTCGCGCGGGGTGCCCTCGGCGGCGCCGTCCCGCTGGGGAGGGCGCGCGTCAGGTTGGTTCGCTGCGGGCTCGGTACTCACGACGGTCCATTCTCTCAACCTCTCGCAACTTCATTGCTCTCGAGGAGGGGCCGACCCTGGCGCATCGTGCTGTCATTTTGCTAGCGTCGTACGTGGGAGGTGGTCCAGGTGGCGACGCTGACGATCCGAGGGCTCGACGACGACGTGCGCGAACGGCTGCGGGCGCGGGCGGCGGAGCACGGGCGGTCCATGGAGGCGGAGGTGCGCGAGATCCTCACCTCCGCGGTGACAGCCCCCAGCGGGCTGGAACGGGGGCTGGGCACCTTCATCCACAGGTCGTTCGCCGACGCCGGTCTGGCGGTCGAGCTCGACCTCCCCGCGCGCTCAGAGCACGGCCGGGTCGTCGACCTCTCCGACGAACCGGGCACGCCGGACCGGGAGACCGCGGACACGTGATCGTCCTCGACACGAACGTGGTGTCCGAGGTGATCCGCCCGGTGCCCGAGGCGCGCGTGCTCCGCTGGCTCGACGCGCAGGCTCCGCAGGCGCTGTCGATCACGGCGGTCACCGTCGGCGAGATCGTCCACGGGGTGGCGCGGCTCCCCGAAGGGCGGCGCCGTGACCGCCTCGCCGCGCTCGTCGAGGAGCACGTCACCACGACCTTCGCGGGCCTGGTGCTCCCGTACGACGCCGACGCCGCGCGCGTCGGGGGCACCCTCCTGGCGCTCCGCGAGCGAGCGGGGCGGCCGATGAGCCTGGCCGACGCGCAGATCGCCGCGATCTGCCGCGTGCACGACGCGACGCTCGCGACGCGCAACGTCCGTGACTTCGCCGCTACCGGAGTGGACGTCGTCGACCCGTGGGACCCCGGCACGACCTGACTGACGCGGGAGCCCGCGACCGGTTCGGGTCACGGCGGGGTCGCGCGGGCGTAGCGGGTGGCCAGGGTGCGCACGTGGTCGACGAGGGCCGGCGGCTCCGTCACGTGGAAGTCCAGGCCGAGCATCCCGACCCACACCGCGACGACCTCGACGCTGTCGCCGCCGGTGACGAGGACGCAGCGGTCGTCGGCGAGCGGTTCGACCGTGCCGACCGTCGGGTTGATGCGCCGCAGCACCTCGTCGGCGGGCGCGTCGACGACGATCCGGGCGTGCACGGCCCAGCCGGCGCGCGCGACCTCGCGCACGACGAAGTCGGTCAGGTCGCCGGGGAAGTCCACCGGCGCGAACCGCCGCCCGCCCGGCACGCGCAGCACGAGCCAGTCGACGCGGTAGGGGGCCCACGCGCCCGTCGCCGGGTCGCGGGCCACGAGGAACCAGCGGCGCTGCCACGCGACGAGGCGGTACGGCTCGAGCTCGAGCGGCTCGTCGCGGTAGAAGCAGCGCAGGCCCTGGTGGTCGCGCACGGCGTCGGCCAGGGCGGTCAGGGTGTCCGGGTCGACGACCGGGTCCTCGACGTTCGAGTCCGTGTTCGCGGGGCCGGCGGCGCTCGCGGACCGGAGCGCGGCGAGGCGACGGCGCAGGCGGTCCGGCATGACCTGCTCCAGCTTGGCGAGCGCGGACGCCCCGGACTCCT
The DNA here is from genome assembly GCF_013127315.1 of Cellulosimicrobium sp. 72-3. Classification (NCBI taxonomy): domain Bacteria; kingdom Bacillati; phylum Actinomycetota; class Actinomycetes; order Micrococcales; family Promicromonosporaceae; genus Cellulosimicrobium; species Cellulosimicrobium sp. 72-3. The sequence goes on along the minus strand of NZ_CP053419.1, from coordinate 4,013,936 downwards.
CGAAGCCCGCCGTGCCGGTCGCGGCCCGCAGCCCGACGGCGACCGCGACGGCCTCGGCGTCGTCGAGCAAGAGCGGGGGCAGCCGCGCCCCGGCGCCGAGCCGGTACCGGCCGCCCGGGCCGCGCACCGCGTCGACGGGGTAGCCGAGCTCGCGCAGGCGGGCGACGTCGTTGCGGACCGTGCGGTCGCTGACGTCGAGGCGCTCGGCGAGCTCGGCGCCCGACCAGTCGGGGCGCGACTGGAGCAGGCCGAGCAGCATGAGCATGCGGGCCGAGGTGGAGGCCACGGGTCCCTCCTGGGGTCGACGGACGACGCGGGAGAACTCCTCAGAGCACCGCCAGAATAACGGAAGGAAGCGTTCCTGAAGCCTTCCTAGAGTCGGGAGCAGAGCAGGGCACGAGGCCCCGCCCGACCGAGGAGACCACCATGACCGCGTCGCACCTCTCCCCGTCCCTCGAGCACCACCCGTTCTCCGTCGCCGTCCCGCAGGCCGACCTCGACGACCTCCGGTCGCGCCTCGAACGGACCCGGTTCGCGCCCGCCGCCCCCGGGGACTCCTGGGACTACGGGACGCCCGAGTCCTACCTGCGCGACATGGTGGGGCGCTGGACGGCGTTCGACTGGAGGGCCGTCGAGGACCGGGTCGACGCGTACCCGGGCTTCCGCACCGAGATCGACGGCCAGCCGATCCACTACCTCCACGTGCGCTCCCGGCACGACGACGCGACGCCCCTGCTGCTCGCGCACACCTACCCGGGCTCGTTCCTCGACTTCCTCGACATGATCGACCCGCTCGTCGACCCCGTCGCGCACGGCGGCCGCCCCGAGGATGCGTTCCACCTCGTCATCCCCTCCATGCCGGGCTTCGGGTTCTCCACCCCGGTCGTCGGGGAGACGGACTGGACGATGGCGCGCGTCGCCCGCGCCTACGACGTCCTCATGCGCGACCTCGGGTACGACTCCTACGGGATCCACGGCAGCGACGGCGGCGCCATGGTCGGCCGCGAGCTCGCGGTCCTCGACCCCGAGGGTTTCCTCGGGGCCCACGTGCTCCAGCTCTTCTCCTTCCCGTCGGGCGCTCCCGGCGAGATGGACGGCTTCGGCGAGAAGGAGCTCGCCGCGCTCGGGCACCTCCAGTGGTTCCAGTCCGTGGGTGCCTACAACACGATGAACGCGTCGCGGCCGCAGACGATGGCCGCGGGGCTCGCCGACTCGCCCGTCGCCGTCCTCGCCTACCACGAGCTGTTCGAGAGCTTCGGTAACGGGACGAGCCTCGTGAGCGCCGACCAGGTGCTCGCCCAGGCGACGCTCTACTGGCTGACCAACTCCTACGCGACCGCCGCGCGCTACCACTACGCGGAGCAGCGCTCGGGCGCCGAGCCGGTCGTGAGCCAGGGCCGGATCGGCGTGGCCGTCTTCGCCGACGACTTCCAGACGATCCGCGCGTTCGCCGAGCGCGACAACGCCCGGATCGAGCACTGGTCCGAGCACCCGCGCGGCGGGCACTACGCGGCGCTCGAGGTCCCGCTCGACGTCGTCGCCGACCTCCGGGTCTTCTTCGCCTGACGCCCGCGACCGTCGAGAACGGGGTACCGCGCGCTCGACCACGACGTCGCCGTCGTCATCGGCCGGATGACGACGGCGACGTCGTGCTCGGCGCAGAATGGGGCGGTGTTCTCCCGACCCGTGACCCGCCTCGACCTCGTCCCGCGCCGCGTCCGCGTGCACGCCGTCCGGGAGACGTCCGGCGCGCTGCGCCGTATCACGTTCCGCGACGCCGCCCCGGGCGAGGCCTCGCTCGCGACGCTGCGCGTGCCCGGCCCCGACGACCACGTCAAGGTGTTCCTCCCGGACCCGGCCACCGGCGTCCTGCACGCCCCGACGCTGACCGACGACGGCGCCCTCCAGCGCCCGACGGGCGTCGTGTCGATCTCGCGCGAGCTGACCGTCCGGGCGACGCGGACCGTCGACGGGGTTCCCGAGGTCGACGTCGACTGGGTGCTCCACGGCGGCACCGACCCGGGTGCGCCGCCCACCGGCGAGGGTGGCCCGGCGTCGGCGTGGGCCGCACGGGCGGCGGTGGGCGACGAGGTCGTGCTCGCCGGCCCGACGACGAGCCGCGCCGTGCCGGACGGCGTCGGGCGGCTCCTGCTCGTCGGGGACGAGACGGGCCTGCCGGCGCTCGCGCGCTGGGTCGAGGCGATCGGGGCCGACGTGCCCGTGACCGCGATCGTGGAGATCGGCGACGACGTCGACGAGGCGTTCGTCGAGGACGAGCTCGGGCGCGCGACGACCGAGCTCCTCTACCGCACCGACGGGCCGGGACAGCTCGCCGAGGCCGTCCGCGCGCTCGGCCCGCTCGACGCCGACGAGTACGTGTTCGCCGCGGGCGAGGCGACCGACCTCGTCGCGGTCCGCCGGGCGCTGCGCGGCTCCGGCGCGCGGCCCGACCAGCTCGCCGTCCACGGCTACTGGCGCCGCGGGGTCGTCAACCTCGACCCCGAGGCTCCCCTGGACCCGACCGACCCGGACTGACCCCGCCTGACCGCTCGCCCGGGTCAGCCGCCGTGCAGGACGTCGACGGCGAGCCCGCGCCCGGCGACGGCGAGCCGCGAGTCGTTCGTCCACAAGGCTGTGCACCCGTGGACCTGCGCGGCAGCGAGGTGCAGCGTGTCGGGCGTCCGGAGCGACGAGGACGCGCGCAGGCGTGCAGCCCGCTCGAAGGCCGTGGCATCGAGAGGAAGCTCGACGAACAGGTCGAGCGCGCCCCGGTACCGGTCCTCGAGCTCCGGGTCCCGGGACCGCAGCGGTCCCACGAGGCACTCGAGCCGGACGAGCGGGCTGATCGCGAACTCCTCGTGCCCGTGCCGGGCCAGCAGCTCGCGCACGTGCGGGCCACGCTCGGCGTCCTCGACCAGGTAGATGACGAGGCAGGTGTCGAGGTAGATCACTCCCAGCCCTCGCGCGCAGCCTCGATGTCGGCGTCGATCTGGCTCGCCGAGCGGGCGGTCCGTCGCGACGGCGGGTGGTCGTCGAGCCACTCGACGATGGCCGCCCCGGTCCCGTGCGCGAGGTCGGCCCGGACCGGCACGAGCCGCACGAGCGGGACACCGCGACGCGCGATGACCACGTCCTCGCCGGCCGCGGCACGGCTGACGAGCTGGGAGAGGTTGTTCTTGGCCTCGAGCACGTTGACCTGCATCGCCGCTCCTCGGGTGGGGTTTCCTGGCCAGGATATCTGGCCAGTGTGCTCCGCGGAAGGCCCGGGAGGGTCGTGAGGTCCCCTCCCGCGGCCGTCTGCGGGCGGCGTAACGGGCTGCAAGCGGACCGACGGCGCGCCACAGTGGGCCCATGACCCGACTCCTCGTCCTCGGCGGTTCCGACTTCGTGGGGCGCGCCGTCGTCGACGACGCCCTCGCCCGCGGCTGGGACGTCACCGTCCTCAACCGGGGCACCGCCCCCGTGCCCGACGGCGTCCGGCAGCTCGTGGGCGACCGCACCCGGCCCGACGGCCTGGACGCGCTGCGCGCGGACGACGTCCCGCAGAAGTGGGACGTCGTCGTCGACACGTGGTCCTGGGCGCCCGCAGCGGCGCGCGACGCCGCCCGGCTCCTCGCCGGCCGGGTGCCGGGCGACAACCGGTACGTCTACGTGTCGTCGCGCTCGGTGTACCCGTTCCCGCAGCCGCGCGGGGCCGACGAGACGTCGGAGCTCGTCGACGGCGACCCGGACGACACGACCTCCGACGACTACGCCCGCGCGAAGCGCGGCGCGGAGATCGCCGTGACCGACGCGCTCGGAGACCGGGCGATCCTGCTGCGCGCGGGCCTCATCCTCGGGCCGCGGGAGAACGTCGGCCGCCTGCCGTGGTGGCTGCGTCGCGTCGCGCGCGGCGGTCCGGTGCTCGCCCCCGGGCCCGCCGACCTGCCGCTGCAGTACGTCGACGCGCGCGACCTCGCCGCGTTCGCGCTCGACGTGGCGCTCGCGGGCGTGTCCGGGCCGGTCGACGTCGTCAGCGCGCCCGGGCACACGACCATGGGCGAGCTGCTCGCCGCGTGCGTCGAGGCGACCGCCGACGACGCGGCAGCGGCGGGCGACCCGCCCGCCGAGCTGGTGTGGGTCGAGCCGGAGGCCGTCCTCGCGGCCGGGGTCGAGCCGTGGACCCAGCTCCCGGTCTGGCTGCCGCCGGGCGAGCTGCACGACGCGCTCCACGGCTCCGACACGTCGCGCGCGGCGGCGCTCGGCCTGCGCACGCGCGACGTGCGCGAGACGGTGCGCGACACGTGGGCATGGCTCCGCGCCCTCGACGCCACGGGAGAGACGACGCCGCAGCGCGCGGACCGCCCCGCCGTCGGGCTCCCGCCGGACCTCGAGGCCGCCGCGCTGCGCGCCGCCGGCCGCGGCTGACCCGCCGGCGCGCTGACCCGCGGCCCGCCGACCACCCGCCGTCGAGCACGACGCTGCCCTCAGCCGAACACGACGTTGCTGTCGTTCTCGCCCCGGTGGCGACAGCAACGTCGTGTTCGGCGAGGGGGGCTGGCCGCGCAGGCGATCGGTGGGAGTCAGTGCTCCGCGAGGAGCTCGCGGACGCGGGGGATGACCTGGGTGCCGTAGAGCTCGATGCTGCGCAGCATCGTCGAGTGGGGGAGCGTGCCGGTCGAGTACTTGAGGTCGAACCGGCCCGCGCCGAGGAGGCGGACGGTGCGGGCGATCTTGCGGGACACGGTCTCGGGCGAGCCGACGTAGAGCGAGCCGTCGCGCACGTCGTGGGCGAACCGCCCGCGGTGGTACGCGGGCCAGCCGCGCTCGCGCCCGATCCGGTTGTTCATCGCCGCGAAGTGCTCGTAGACCTCCTCCTGGGCCTGCTCGTCGGTGTCGGCGACGTGGCCGGGCGAGTGCACGCCGATCGGCAGCACCGGGGTGCCGAGCTCCTCGACCGCGCGGTGGTAGAGGTCCACGTAGGGGCGGAACCGCTCGGGCTCGCCGCCGATGATCGCGAGCATGAGCCCCAGCCCGTGCCGCGCGGTCCGCACGACCGACTCGGGCGAGCCGCCGACACCGACCCACGTGCGCAGGCGCCCGCTCTCGGTCTTGGGCCAGACCTCCTGGTCGGCGAGCCCGGCGCGCGTCGTGCCCGACCACGTGACCGGGCCCTCGTCGAGCAGGTGGACGAACAGGTCGAGCTTCTCCTCGAACAGCACCTCGTAGTCGGCGAGGTCGTAGCCGAACAGCGGGAACGACTCGATGAACGACCCACGCCCCAGGATGACCTCCGCGCGCCCGCCGGACAGCGCGTCGAGCGTCGAGAACCGCTCGAAGACGCGCACCGGGTCGTCGGAGCTGAGCACGGTCACCGCGGAGCCGAGGCGGATGCGCGACGTCCGCGTCGCGATCCCGGCGAGCACCACCTCGGGCGCGCTGATGGCGAAGTCCGCGCGGTGGTGCTCCCCGACGCCGAAGAAGTCGACGCCGACCTGGTCCGCGAGCTCCGCCTCCTCGACGACGTCGCGGATGGTGCGCGCCCCGCTGAGGAGCACGCCGTCCGCCCCGGCGGTCACGTCGCCGAAGGTGTCGAGCCCGAGCTCGACCGTCGCGGGTTCCGGTGCGGCCGTCGCGCGCTCGGCGGGGATCGGGGAGGTCGTCTCGTCGGTCATGTTCTGCTCCTGCGGTCGGGCGACCGTCGGGGGGCCGGTGCTCTCACCGGTGGCGCGGTCGTGCGCGTCTCAACCGTGCCCGGTCCGTGGATCTTCCGCGACCCGTCCGCGGGCGGCCGTCGCAGGGACGACGACGGGCGCCGCCCCGGGTGGGACGACGGCCGTCGGTGCCGCGCCGGCGGACCGGCGGGGACGTCAGTACGTCGAGACGTCGCCGCTCGCGACGAGCGCCGCGATGGCGACGATGTAGATGACGAAGCCGATGGCGCCGAGCACGGTGAAGACGATGCTGAGGATGAGACCCCACTTGGCGAGCTGGTTGTCGAAGCCCGCCTCCTTGCTCTTCTTGCGCGCGATCGCGCTGACGACGATGCCGGCGACCGCGAAGACGAACGCGAGGACGAAGCCGACGATGCCGAGGGTCTTGCCCGGGTCCTCGATCGGGGCCGAGTAGCCGGCGTGGGCCTGCGGGGCGGCGGGGTACTGCTGGGCCATGGTTCTTCTGCTTTCTGGTGGGGCCGACGTGGTCGAGTCCGGACGGGGCGCGGACGGGGTGCCGTCCGCGCGACTGCGGGGCTCATTGTGGGGCATGACGCCTGTGCGTGAACAGGGGGAGTTCTCCCCGGGTGACGTGAACACAGGACATACAGGACAGGCCGGGCGGATCAGCCCGCCGTCGGGTCGCTCGGGGCGTAGAGACGCAGCGCTCCGCGCCGCATGGTGAGACGGACGGTGACCGGCCCGGTGGGGGCGACGTCGTCGAGCGAGAGCGTCTCGCCGTCGTGCGCGAGCACCACGGGCGGCGACCCGGGGTGCCCGGGCTCGGCGTCGGGGGAGCGGCCCGTCGTGACGGCCTCGCCGTCGGGCCCGACGACCGCGCCGCGCGCGGGGAAGCGGAGCTCCAGGGCCGGGACGGACGTCGCGTCGACCACGAGGTGCCCCCGCACCCCGGGCACGCGCCGCGCGACGCGCGTCCCCGCGTCGCCCGCCGCGACCTCGAGGAACGTGCGCAGCCGGCTCGCGCGCCGCTCGGCCCGGGCCGTGCGGACGTCGAGGACGCCGTCGTCGAGGCGGTGCCGCTCGACCGGTGCGAGGCTCTGCGGGTAGTAGCGGTTGACTCCCGCGAACAGCGACCAGTACTCGCCCTCGTGCCCGTCCACCTCCATGCGCACCCGGTGCGCGCGCCGCAGCACGCGCGCCGCCGCGAGGACGGCCGCCGGCCACTTGCCGAGCCGGTGCTCGTGCTTCTCGCGCTCGGTGACGAGCTCCGGGTAGACACCGGCCGAGAAGGTGTTGAGCACGGTGCGGGGCGGTCCGTCGACCCCGTCGACCTCGAGGTCCGCGACGTCGATCGTCACGCCCGAGCCCGTCCGCACCGCCTCGATCGTCGCGCGCATCGACGTGAGGTCGGCCGCGCGCGCGAAGTGGTTGAGGGTGCCGCCGGGGAGCACGGCGAGCGGGAGGTCGTGCGCGCGCGCTGCCGCGGCCGCGGTCGACACCGTGCCGTCACCACCGCTGATGCCGAGCGCGCGGGCGCCCCGCGCGACGGCGTCGTCGTACAGACGGCGCAGGTCGTCGCCCTCGGCGAGCACGTGGAGGTCGGCGCGGGGAAGTCCGTCGCGGACCGCCGCGAGCGGGTCCTCCTTGAGCAGCCGGCCCGAGCCCGCCGCCGGGTTGACGACGACGAAGAGGCCCGCGCCGTCGTCGAGCGCGGGGACGTCCGCGGGCGGCCCCGCCGGGACGTCGGGGCGTTGCTCGGCACGGCCGGGGACGAGCACCCGACCCGCGAGCGCGACCCCGACGCCCAGCGCCGCGCCCGCGGCGACGTCCGAGAACCAGTGCGAGCCCGTGTGCAGGCGCGAGTACAGGACGGCCCCGGCGAGCGGCGTGAGCGCCAGCCCGACCGTCGGCCACTCGATGGCGACGCCCGTGACGAACGCGGCGGCCGACGCCGAGTGGCCCGACGGGAACGAGGGCGACGTCGGCGGGTCCGCCACGCGCCGCCACAGGGGAAGGCCGTCGAGCGACGGGCGCACGCCCCCGAACACGGTCTTGCCGACGACGTTCGCCAGGACGCTCGACACGAGCAGCGAGCCGTAGCCGCGCAGGGCGGCGTCGCGCCCGCGCCGCCCGGTGGCGGCGATCCCGACCGCGGCCCCGGCCCACAGCACGCTGTGGTCGGCCCACGTCGAGAGCCGGGAGAGCGCGGTGTCGGCCGCGGCCCCCAACGCGCGGCGGTTCGTCCAGCGGTTCACCGCGCGGTCGAGGCGGGCGACGCCGGGGAGCGCCTCGTGCGGCTTGACGATCCCGGTGACACGAGGCATCTCGCCATCGTAGGAAGGGCGGTCGAGGACCGCGCGGCGACGGCGCTCCGGGCCCGCGTGGGCCGCGTGGCCGGGCTCAGGCCCCCGCGCGGCTCGTCTCGCCGCGGAGCGTGTCGATGTGCGCCTGCAGGCGCTCCAGCGCGACGGCCACGCCCTCGCCCGCGTCGTGCGCGAGGTCCGTCACGTAGCGGAGCTGGGCGGACGCCGCGTCGAGCGCGACCTGGGCGTCGGCGAGCGCGACGGCGGCGCGCCCGTCGGCCGCCTCGTCGTCGTCGGTCGCGCGCTCGAGCGCGGAGCGGGCCTCGTCCGTCGCGGCCTGGACCGACTCGACGGCGTCGAGCACGTCGTTGCGGAGCACGGGGTGCAGGGCGGGGAGCTGGGCGTGCACGCGGTCGAGGTCGTTCCCGATGGTCTCCGTCTGGACCTGCGCGTCGGCGATGAGCTGCTGGACCTCGGCGGCGCTCGCCGTCGAGCACATCGGCAGCATCATGGACAGCGCGAGCAGGCTCGCCGCGGCGAACCGGGCAGACGTGCGCGTGCGCTGCGGCGTCGTGGGCTCGCTCGTCCTCGCTGACATGGCGACAAGTCTCCCGGGCGAACCTGAGAAGCACCAGGGAATCGAGGGCGAATTCATGGAGATTTCGCACACAGCGCACGCAGGAGACGTGGTCCGGCGGCCCGAACCGGGTTCCGGTCCGCCGGAGCGGACGGTCAGACGCGCGCGAGCCGACGGCGTCGGGCCGCCGCGACGCGCGTCCCGACGAGCCCGTGCCGCGGGCTGAACAGGTAGGCGAGCGCGAACGCCACGCCCAGCGCGACGACGACCGTCCCGCCCGACGCCGTGTCGAGGTAGTAGCTGACGTAGATGCCCACGACCCCGCACACCGCCGCGACGAGCGGCGAGATCCACAGCATCCGCGAGAAGCGGTCGGTGAGGAGGTACGCCGTCGCGCCGGGCGTGATGAGCAGCGCGACGACGAGGACCACGCCGACGGCCTGGAGCGCGACGACGACCGTCAGCGCGAGCAGGCCGAGCAGCAGCGCGCCGAGCCGTCGGGGCGAGAGCCCGATCGCGTGCGCGTGCGTCGGGTCGAACGCGTAGAGCGTGAGGTCGCGCCGCTTGAGCACGACGACCGCGAGCGTCACCGCGCCGAGCGCCAGCACCTGGAGCAGGTCCGCGCGCGACACCCCGAGCAGGTTGCCGAAGAGGATGTGATTGAGGTCCGTCTGGCTCGGCGTCACGGAGATGAGGACGAGCCCGAGCGCGAAGAGCGTCGTGAACACGACCCCGATCGCGGCGTCCTCCTTGACGCGCGACGTGTCGCGCACCGCGCCGATGAGCAGCACCGCGAGCAGCCCGAAGACGAGCGCGCCGAGTGCGAACGGCGCCCCCACCACGTACGCGAGCACGACGCCGGGCAGCACGGCGTGCGAGACGGCGTCGCCCATGAGGGACCAGCCCACGAGCACGAGCCAGCACGACAGCACGCCGCACACGATCCCGGCGGTCACCGTGACGGCGAGCGCGGTGCGCAGGAACTCGAACGACAGGGGCTCGAGGAGGGTGGCGAGGAGGTCGGTCACGGGGCCACCTCCACGCCGAACGCGAGCGCGAGGTTCTCGGGCCGCAGGACCTCCGCGGGCGTCGAGTGCAGCAGGACGCGGCGGTGGAGCAGCACCGCCTCGTCGGCGAGCTCGGGCAGCGCGTGCAGGTCGTGGGTCGAGACGAGGACGGTCGCCCCGCCGGCCGCGAGCTCGCGCAGCAGCGTGGTGATCGTCGCCTCCGTGCGCTTGTCCACGCCGGCGAACGGCTCGTCGAGCAGGAGGATCGTCGCGCCCTGCGCGAGCCCCCGGGCGACGAACGCGCGCTTGCGCTGCCCGCCCGAGAGCGCGCCGATCTGCCGGTCGGCCAGGTCGGTGAGCTCGACGCGCGCGAGCGCGCGCTCGACCGCCTCCCGGTCCGCGGGCCGCGTGCGCCGCGTGAAGCCCTGGTAGCCGTACCGGCCCGTCATGACGACGTCGCGCACGCTCAGCGGGAACGCCCAGTCGACGTCCTCGCTCTGCGGCACGTACCCCACCGCCTGGGCGCGCCGGGCGCGCGCGGGGGGGGCGCCGTCGACCAGGACGGTGCCGCGGTCCGGCCGGACCATGCCCATGACCGCCTTGAACAGCGTCGACTTGCCCGAGCCGTTCATGCCGACGAGCCCGCACACCGTCCCGCGCCCGCTCGACGCCCCGAGCGTGAGCGTCGCGCCGTCGAGCGCGAGGACGTCGCCGTAGTGGACGGTGAGGTCGCGCACGTCGATCGCGGGCATGCCCGACGGCGCCCGCCCGCCCGCGCTCACGCGTCACCGCCCGCGGTGGTGCCGGTGAGGCCCGCGACGATGGTCTCGGTGTCGTGGCGCAGGAGGTCGAGATAGGTCGGCACGGGTCCGTCGGGCGCCGAGAGGGAGTCGACGTAGAGCGTCCCGCCGAACGCCGCGCCGGACTCGCGCGCGACCTGCTGCATCGCGTCGTCGGAGACGGTGGACTCGCAGAACACGGCCGGGACGTCGTGCTGCTCGACGAACTCGATGGCGCCGACGACCGACTGCGGCGTCGCCTGCTGCTCGGCGTTGACCGCCCACAGGTACTTCTCCGCGAGCCCGGCGTCGCGCGCGAGGTACGGGAACGCGCCCTCGCACGTGACGAGCGCGCGGTGGCCCTCGGGCAGCGCGTCGAGCGCCGTCGTGAGCTCGTCGTGCACGGCGGCGAGCTCGGCGGAGTAGGCCGCGGCGTTCGCCGCGTAGTCGTCGGCGTGGGCCGGGTCGAGCTCCGCGAAGGCGTCGGCCATGTTCTGCACGTAGACCTGCGCGTTCACGGGCGACATCCAGGCGTGCGGGTTCTCCTTGCCCTGGTACTCCTCGGCGGTGTCGTCGCCGAGCGCGATGGGCTCGACGCCCTCGCTGACGACGACGTGCGGCACGTCGAGCCCGTCGACGAACCGAGCGAACCACGCCTCGAGCCCCATGCCGTTGTCGAGGATGAGGTCGGCGTCCGCCGCCTTGCGGACGTCGCCGGGCGTCGGCTCGTAGCCGTGGATCTCCGCCCCGACCTTGGTGATCGACTCGACGCGCAGGTGGTCGCCCGCCACGTTCTCCGCCATGTCGGCGAGCACGGTGAACGTCGTGAGCACGACGGGCCGGCCGTCGTCGGGCGGGGTCGCCCCCGCGTCCGTGGCGCTCGAGCAGCCGCTCAGCGTCGCGGCGGCGAGGAGCGCGACGGCTGCGGCAGCGCGGGATGCGGACCTCCGCGTCGGAAAGTTCGGCATACCGAAAAATCTAGTCGGCACGTCGGCCGCACGCAACGCCGCTTCCACCCGGTCCGCCGAGGTAGAGCCCAGGTCCCGCGAGGTAGAGCCCTGGTCCCGCGAGGTAGAGCCCTGGTTCAGCGAGGGGGAAGACCAGGGCTCTACCTCGGCAGACCGGGGCTCTACCTCGGCAGACCAGAGCTCTACCTCGGCGTACCGGGGCTCTACCTCGGCAGACCAGAGCTCTACCTCGGCGTACCGGGGCTCTACCTCGGGGTGGTCGGAGTGGTGCGGGCGCCCAGGCGGCGGCTCACCTCGGCGGCGGCGCGCCCGACGGCGGCGGCGAGCTCCGCGCGTCGGGCGGGCGGGGCGTCGTCGGCCCAGAAGGTGAGGGCGATACCGGCGACGGGGAGCCCGGTGTGGTCGACGGCCGCGTGCGCGACGGACGCGAGGCCCGGGGTGACCTCGCCGTCCTCCTCGGCCCAGCCGCGCCGTCGGACGCCGCGCAGCACCTCGCGCAGGGCGCCGAGGGTCTGCGGCCCGACGCCGGTGCGGTCGGCGAACGCCGCGGCGCCGGGGAAGAGGGCGCGGACCTGGGCCGCGGGGAGGCCGGCGAGGACGGCGCGCCCGCTCGCGGTGAGGTGCGCGGGGAGGCGCACGTCGACGTCGGTCACGAGCGTGGGGCGCCGCGGGGCGCGCTGCTCGACGAGGTAGAGGACCTCGCGCCCGTTGAGGACGGCGAGGTGCGCGCTCTCACCGGTCGACTCGACGAGGCGCGCGACGACGGGCCGCGCGAGCCGCGCGAGGGGCGCCTGCCGCGCGTACGCCGACCCGAGCGCGAGCGACGCCGTCCCGAGCCCATAGCGGTGCTCCTCGGGCAGGTGGGTCACGAACCCCTCGTCGACGAGGACGGACAGCAGGTGGTAGACGGTCGAGCGGGGCAGCCCGAGGCCCTGCGCGACGGCGGCCGCGGGCGACGGGCCCGCCTGCGCGGCGAGGAACGTGAGCACGCGCACGGCCTGGCGCGCGGCGGGGACGTCGCTCGGCATGGAGGCCACGGTAGGCCCGTGGCACGATCGAGGCGTGACGACGACGCCCGACGACCAGCGCCTGCGCGACCTCGCACGCCTGCGACGCGTGCGCGACCGGATCGACCGCGAGTACGCGCAGCCGCTCGACGTCACGGCGCTCGCGGCCGGCGTGCACGTGTCGGCCGGGCACCTCAGCCGCGAGTTCAAGGCGGCGTACGGGGAGTCGGTGTACGCGTACCTCATGACGCGGCGGATCGAGCGCGCGAAGGCGCTGCTGCGTCGCGGCGACCTGAGCGTCACGGACGTGTGCTTCGCGGTGGGGTGCTCGTCCCTGGGGACGTTCAGCACGCGCTTCACCGAGCTCGTCGGCGTGCCGCCGAGCGTGTACCGACGGCGCGCGGCCGAGTCCGACGCCGGGTCCCCGGCTCCCGCGGAGTCGCGGACGGCCGCGGCGGCGCTGGGCACCACGCACGGCGCCGCGTCAGGCCCCGTGTCCGCCGCCGAGGCGGGCGCCGTCCCCGGCGCGGAGCGGCTGGACGGGATGCCGGCGTGCGTCGCGCGACGCGTCACGCGACCGGTCAGGAATCGAGAAGCGCAGGCCGGACGACGGTCCTAGCGTCGTTCTCATGAACCTCACCATCAACTCCAGCTTCCTGCCCCAGACCGACCCCGACGCGTCGCTCGCGTTCTACCGCGACGTGCTCGGCTTCGAGGTCCGCAACGACGTCGGCTACGAGGGGATGCGGTGGATCACCGTGGGCCCGGCCGACCAGCCGGACACCGCGATCGTGCTGCACCCGCCGGCCGCGACGCCGGGCCTCAACGACGACGACAAGCGCGCCCTCCTGGAGATCGTGGCCAAGGGCGCGTACTTCGGCGTCAACCTCGCGACGCCCGACGTCGACGAGACGTTCGCCCGGATCGAGGCCGCGGGGGCGGAGGTCGTGCAGGAGCCGATCGACCAGCCCTACGGCGTGCGCGACTGCGCGTTCCGCGACCCGGCGGGCAACGAGATCCGCATCCAGCAGCGCTCCTGACCTCCGCACCGCCGCGGTCCCGTCCAGGCGCCCCGGTTGCGCGCCGCCGTCGCGGACGGCGCGATGAGTCCCGACCGCCCGGCCGGTCCTCACCCCGGGACGTCCACGCACCGCACCCATCCACGCGCCGACCGACCGGCTCTCCGGCAGACTCTCCCCGGGCTGCCGGGAGCGGGCGGTCGGTGCCGTCGACCGGTCCTCCGACCGCGCGACGAGGCTCGACGACGAGGAGACACGCATGAGCACGGCCACGACGACGGGAACCCCGACCTCGGAGCGCCAGGACCCCGACGCGCACGACGTCATCCGGGTCCAGGGGGCGCGGGCGAACAACCTGCAGGACGTGAGCGTCGAGATCCCCAAGCGGCGTCTCACGGTGTTCACGGGCGTCTCCGGGTCGGGCAAGAGCTCGCTCGTGTTCGACACCGTCGCGGCCGAGTCGCAGCGCCTCATCAACGAGACCTACCCGGCGTTCCTCCAGGGCTTCATGCCCACGCTGGACCGCCCCGACGTCGACGTGCTCGAAGGGCTCACGACGGCGATCGTCGTGGACCAGGAGCGGCTGGGCGCCAACCCGCGCTCCACGGTGGGCACGGTGACCGACGCGAACGCGATCCTGCGGGTGCTGTTCAGCCGGTTCGGCGAGCCGCAGGTGGGGCCGCCCACGGCGTTCTCCTTCAACATCCCCGCGCGCAAGGCGAGCGGCATCATGACGTCCGCCACCGGCGAGAAGACGATCGTCCGCAACGCGATCTACCACGGTGGCATGTGCCCGCGGTGCGAGGGCCGCGGGTCCGTCTCCGACCTCGACCTCACGGAGATCTTCGACGACTCGAAGTCCTTGCTCGACGGCGCGATCAAGGTCCCGGGGTACACCGCCGACGGGTGGATGGTGCGCGGGTTCGTCGAGTCCGGCTTCTTCCCGGGCGACAAGCCGATCCGGGAGTTCACCGACCAGCAGCGGCAGGACTTCCTCTACAAGGAGCCCACCAAGATCAAGGCGGCGGGCATCAACCTCACGTACGAGGGCCTGATCCCCAAGATCCAGAAGGCGATGTTCTCCAAGGACGTCGACGCGCTCCAGCCGCACGTCCGCGCGTTCGTCGAGCGCGCGGCGACGTTCGCGCCGTGCCCCGACTGCGGCGGCACGCGCCTGTCCGAGTCGGCGCGCTCGTCGAAGATCCGCGGGGTCAACATCGCGGACCTGTGCGCGATGCAGATCACCGACCTCGCGGCGTGGATCCGCGACCTGGACGACCCCCACATGGCGCCCGTCGTCAACGCCCTCGGCGAGAACCTCGCGTCGTTCGTCGAGCTCGGGCTGGGCTACCTCAGCCTCGACCGGCCGTCGGGCACGCTCTCGGGTGGCGAGTCGCAGCGCATCAAGATGCTGCGCCACCTCGGGTCGTCGCTCACCGACGTCACCTACGTCTTCGACGAGCCGACCATCGGCCTGCACCCGCACGACATCGACCGCATGAACGGCCTCCTGCTCCAGCTCCGCGACAAGGGCAACACGGTCCTCGTCGTCGAGCACAAGCCGGAGACGATCGTCGTCGCGGACCACGTCGTCGACCTCGGCCCCGGTGCGGGCACGGCCGGCGGCCGGGTGACGTTCGAGGGCACGGTCGAGGGGCTGCGCGCGAGCGACACCGTCACCGGGCGCCACCTCGACGACCGCGCGACGCTCAAGGAGGAGGTGCGTTCGCCGTCGGGCGCGCTGGAGATCCGCGGCGCGGACGCGCACAACCTGCAGGACGTGGACGTCGACATCCCGCTCGGGGTGCTCGTCGTGCTGACCGGGGTGGCCGGGTCGGGCAAGAGCTCGCTCGTCGAGGGGTCGGTGTCGCGGCGCGAGGGCGTCGTGACGATCGACCAGAGCGCGGTGCGGGGGTCGCGCCGCAGCAACCCCGCCACCTATACGGGCCTGCTGGAGCCGATCCGCAAGGCCTTCGCCAAGGCGAACGGCGTCAAGCCCGCCCTGTTCAGCGCGAACTCCGAGGGCGCGTGCCCCGAGTGCAAGGGCGCGGGCGTCATCTACACCGAGCTCGGCTTCATGGAGACCGTCTCGACCCCGTGCGAGGACTGCGGCGGCCGCCGGTTCCAGGCCGCGGTGCTCGACTACACGCTCGGCGGGCTGAACATCGCCGACGTGCTCGACCTCCCGGTCGCGAAGGCGCGCGCGTTCTTCTCGTCGGGCGAGGGCAAGGTGCCGGCCGCCGCGGCGATCCTCGAACGTCTCGACGACGTCGGCCTCGGGTACGTGAGCCTCGGCCAGCCGCTCACGACGCTGTCCGGCGGCGAGCGTCAGCGCCTCAAGCTCGCGACCCACCTCGGCGACAAGGGCGGCGTGATCGTGCTCGACGAGCCGACGACCGGCCTCCACCTCGCCGACGTGCAGAACCTCCTCGGGCTCCTCGACCGGATCGTCGACGCGGGCAAGTCCGTCATCGTCATCGAGCACCACCAGGCGGTCATGGCGCACGCGGACTGGATCATCGACCTCGGCCCCGGCGCCGGGCACGACGGCGGTCGCGTCGTCTTCGAGGGCACCCCGGCCGACCTCGTGGCGGCCCGCTCCACGCTCACGGGCGAGCACCTCGCGGCCTACGTAAACGCCTGACCCGCTGCCCCCCGGCCGCCGCCCGACCCTCCCGCCCCCGCCCGGTGCCGAACAGGTGATCGTGGCGCGTCCCGGGCAGCTGACGCGCCACGACCGCCTGCTCGGCTCGCCGGGATGGCCTGGTCGGCGTCGGCGGCGGCGGCGTCGGTAGCTGCGGTAGAGGGCCGGCTTCTGCGGTCGGGGAGGGAACATGGACGATTGTCTGGGATCCCAGACTGAACCCGTCCCCGCGGGCTCCCGTCATAGCGGGGCGCGGTGTGTCCTGGGGGCATGGCAGCGACGACGCACTCCCCGGCCGTCTCCGACCAGGCCCGCGCCGCGCGCGTCGTCGTCGTGGGCGACGGCCCGCTGACGATCGACGACGTGGTCGACGTCGCGCGGCACGGCGCGCGCGTCCGGCTCGCGGACGCGGCGGTCGAGGCGATGGCGGCGAGCCGCGCCGTCGTCGAAGGGCTCGCGGACGACGACCGCCCGCACTACGGCGTCTCGACCGGGTTCGGGGCGCTCGCGCGGCGCCACATCCCGGTCGAGCGGCGCGCACAGCTCCAGCTGAGCCTCGTGCGGTCGCACGCGGCGGGGTCGGGGCCGGAGGTCGAGCGCGAGGTCGTGCGGGCGCTGCAGCTCCTGCGGCTCGGGACCCTGGCGACCGGGCGGACCGGGGCGCGCCCCGTCGTCGCGCAGACGTACGCCGCGATGCTCGACGCCGGGATCACGCCCGTGGTGCGGGAGTTCGGCTCGCTCGGCTGCTCGGGCGACCTCGCGCCGCTCGCGCACGTGGCGCTCGCGGCGCTCGGCGAGGGCGAGGTTCGGGACGCGACGGGAGCCGTCGTGCCCGCCGCGGACGCGCTCGCCGCGGCCGGGATCGCGCCGCTCGCGCTGCGCGAGAAGGAGGGCCTCGCGCTCATCAACGGCACCGACGGCATGCTCGGGATGCTCGCGCTCGCTCTGCACGACCTGCGGTCCCTGCTCACGACGGCCGACGTCGCGGCCGCGGCGAGCGTCGAGGCGCTGCTCGGCTCGGACGCGCCGTTCGCGGCCGACCTCGTGGCGATGCGGCCGCACCCCGGCCAGGCGGCGTCGGCCGCGAACCTGCGCGCGCTGCTCGACGGCTCGCCCGTCGTGGCGAGCCACCGGACGCTCGACGCCGACGGCCGGCCCGAGTGCACGCGGGTGCAGGACGCGTACTCGCTGCGGTGCGCGCCCCAGGTGCACGGCGCCGCGCGCGACACGCTCGACCACGCGACCGCCGTCGCGCGCCGGGAGCTCGCGGCGGCGATCGACAACCCGGTCGTCACGGTGGACGGGCGCGTCGAGTCGAACGGCAACTTCCACGGGGCCCCGGTCGCGTACGTGCTCGACTTCCTCGCGATCGCGGCGGCCGACGTCGCGAGCATGAGCGAGCGCCGCACGGACCGGTTCCTCGACAAGGCCCGCAACGAGGGCCTGCCGCCGTTCCTCGCCGACGACCCGGGCGTCGACTCCGGGCTGATGATCGCGCAGTACACGGCGGCGGGGATCGTCTCGGAGCTCAAGCGGCTCGCGGTGCCGTCGAGCGTCGACTCGATCCCGTCGTCGGCCATGCAGGAGGACCACGTGTCCATGGGCTGGGCCGGGGCGCGCAAGCTCCGCCGCGCCGTCGACGGGCTGGGCCGCGTCCTCGCGATCGAGCTGCTCACCGCGACGCGCGCCCTCGACCTCCGCTGCGACGCCGGGTCCCTGCACCCCGCGCGGGGGACCGGCGCCGTGCGCGACCTCGTGCGCACGGCCGCCGCGGGACCCGGACCGGACCGCTACCTCGCGCCCGAGATCGAGGCCGTGACCCACCTCGTCGCGACGGGTGCCGTGACCGCGGCGGCGAGCGCCGCCGTCGGGCACCTGGCCTGACCTCCCGCCCGACCCCGAAGGAGCGAGACGACCATGGCCCACGAGCCGACCCACCGCCTCGGCACGCCCGTCCCCGTCCGCGCCCCGCGCGGCACGACCCTCACCGCGCGGTCCTGGCAGACGGAGGCGCCGCTGCGGATGCTCATGAACAACCTCGACCCCGAGGTCGCGGAGCGGCCCGACGACCTCGTCGTCTACGGCGGCACCGGCAGGGCGGCGCGCGACTGGCCGAGCTACCACGCGATCGTCCGCACGCTCACGACGCTCGCGGACGACGAGACGCTCCTCGTGCAGTCGGGCAAGCCGGTCGGGGTGCTGCGGACGCACGAGTGGGCGCCGCGCGTGCTGCTCGCGAACTCGAACCTCGTGGGGGACTGGGCGACGTGGCCCGAGTTCCGGCGGCTCGAGGCGACGGGCCTGACGATGTACGGGCAGATGACGGCGGGGTCGTGGATCTACATCGGCGCGCAGGGCATCCTCCAGGGCACGTACGAGACGCTCGCCGCGGTCGCCGCGAAGCGATTCGGGGGCTCGCTCGCCGGCACGCTCACCCTCACCGGCGGGTGCGGCGGGATGGGCGGCGCGCAGCCGCTCGCGGTGACGCTCAACGGCGGCGCGTGCCTCGTGGTCGACGTCGACCGGTCGCGCCTCGACCGGCGCGTGCGCGAGCGGTACCTCGACGTCGTCGCCGACGACCTCGACGCCGCGGTCCGGCTCGTCGAGGACGCGCGGCGCGAGCACCGGGCGCTGTCGGTGGGGGTCGAGGGGAACAGCGCGACGGTCGTGCCGGAGCTGCTGCGACGCGGGGTCGAGGTCGACGTCGTCACGGACCAGACGTCGGCGCACGACCCGTTGTCGTACCTGCCGGTCGGGGTGGACCTCGCGGACTGGGCCGACTACGCCGCCGCGAAGCCCGACGAGCTCACCGACCGCGCGCGCGAGTCCATGGCCCGGCACGTGGAGGGCATGGTCGGGTTCCTCGACGCGGGCGCCGAGGTGTTCGACTACGGCAACTCGATCCGCGACGAGGCGCGCCGCGGCGGCTACGACCGCGCGTTCGACTTCCCGGGGTTCGTGCCCGCGTACATCCGGCCGCTGTTCGCGCAGGGCAAGGGCCCGTTCCGGTGGGCCGCGCTCTCGGGCGACCCGCGCGACATCGCCGCGACCGACGCCGCCGTGCTCGACCTGTTCGACGACGACCACCTCCACCGCTGGATCCGCGCCGCCCAGGAGCGCGTCGCGTTCCAGGGCCTGCCCGCGCGCATCTGCTGGCTCGGGCACGGCGAGCGCGACCGCGCGGGCCTCGCGTTCAACGACCTCGTCGCCTCGGGCGTGGTGCGCGCTCCGGTCGTCATCGGCCGCGACCATCTCGACGCCGGGTCGGTCGCGTCCCCGTACCGCGAGACGGAGGCCATGGCCGACGGCTCCGACGCGATCGCCGACTGGCCGCTGCTCAACGCGCTCACGGCCGCGTCGTCGGGCGCGACGTGGGTCTCGATCCACCAGGGCGGCGGCGTCGGCATGGGCCGCTCGATCCACGCGGGCCAGGTGTCCGTCGCCGACGGCACGCCGCTCGCCGCGGCCAAGCTCGCGCGCGTGCTCTCGAACGACCCGGGCCTCGGGGTGCTGCGCCACGTCGACGCCGGGTACGACGACGCGGTCGTCGCCGCCGAGCGCGGCGGGCTCCGCGTCCCCGCGCGGGAGACGCCGTGACGGGTCGCCGCGCGGCGGGCACGTCCTCGGTGCCCGGGTCGACCCTCGTCACCGGCATCGGGGAGCTGACGACCAACGCCCCGGGCGGTCCCGGCACGCGCGACGGCGACCCGACCGGCCTGGTGACGGACGCCGTCGTGCTGCTCGACGGCGGCCGGGTCGCCTGGGCGGGCCCGGCCCGGGAGGCGCGGGACGCCGTCGGGCACGCGCTGGACGGACGGGAGCCGGACGTGACCGTCGACGCGGGCGGGCGCGCGGTGCTCCCCGGGTTCGTCGACTCGCACACCCACCTCGTGTTCGCGGGCGACCGCGCCGCCGAGTTCGAGGCGCGCATGGCCGGGCGCCCGTACGAGGCGGGCGGCATCCGGTCGACCGTCGCCGCGACGCGCGCCGCGTCCGACGACGTGCTCCGCGCCGGGCTGGCCCGGCACCTCGACGAGGCGGCCCGCCAGGGCACGACGACGGTCGAGGTGAAGGGCGGCTACGGCCTCACCGTCGCGGACGAGGAGCGGTCCGTGCGGCTCGCGCGCGAGGTGACGCCCGAGGTGACGTTCCTCGGGGCGCACGTCGTGCCGGTGGAGTACGCGGGCCGGGCCGACGCGTACGTCGACCTCGTGTGCGGGGAGATGCTCGCCATGTGCGCGCCGCACGCCCGGTGGGTCGACGTGTTCTGCGAGACCGGCGCGTTCACGCCCGAGCAGTCGCGCCGCGTGCTCGAGGCCGGGGCCGCCGCCGGGCTCGGCGTGCGCGTGCACGCGAACCAGCTCGCCCCGGGGGATGGGGTGCGCCTCGCCGTCGGGCTGGGCGCCGCCGCGGTGGACCACTGCACGTACCTCACCGACGACGACGTCGCGGCGCTCGCGGGCTCGTGGACCGACAGCGGGACGCGGCCGGACGGGACGTCGGGAGCGGTCGCCGGGACCGTCGCGACCCTGCTCCCGGGCGTCGAGTTCTCCACGCGCCAGCCCTACCCCGACGCGCGACGCCTCCTCGACGCGGGGGCCGTCGTCGCGCTCGCGAGCGACTGCAACCCCGGGTCGAGCTACACGTCGTCGATGCCGCTGTGCGTGGCACTCGCGGTCCGCGAGATGCGGATGACCGTCGCCGAGGCCGTGTGGTCCGCGACCGCGGGCGGCGCGCTCGCGCTGCGGCGGGACGACGTCGGCCACCTCGCCCCCGGCGCCCGGGCCGACGTCGTGCTGCTCGACGCCCCGAGCCGCACCCACCTCGCCTACCGCCCCGGCGTCCCGCTGATAGCGAAGACGTGGAGGTCTGGCCACCCCCACCCCTGACCCGCCCGGCGTCGAACAGGTCGTCCTGGTGCGTCCGGGTCGCGTGTCGTGCCAGGACCACCTGGTGGACCCGCCGGAACCGCCTGCTCGGCGGGGGCTACGTCAGTGCCGGTTCCGCGGTCGGCGGGTGGAGGGAGAGGCCGGCCGCGAGCTCCAGGACGCAGAGGGCGGCGAGGCGGACTGTGCGGCCGTCGGGGGCGTCGGCCGTCGCGTCGACCTCGACGACGTCGGCGGAGCGGAGCCGGCCGTCGAGCGCCGCGGCCCGGACGAGGGCGCGCAGCTCCCACGCCGCGATCCCGCCGGGGGCGCTCGCGGGGCAGCCCGGGGCGACGGAGCGGTCGCACACGTCGACGTCCACGTCGAGGTGCACCGGCCCGCCCGCGGCGCCCGCGACCTCCATGGCCGCACGCATCACCTCCTCGGGCCCGCGCCGGCGCAGCTCGTCGACGTGCACGACGGTGATCCCCAGCTCGACGGCGCGGCGCGCGTACTCGGCGGAGTTCGCGAAGTCCGCGATGCCGACCTGCACGACCCGCCGCGGGTCGAGCCCCGCCTCGATGAGCCGTCGCACCGGCGACCCGTTGGACACGCCGTCGCGCAGGTCGTGGTGGGCGTCGAGCGTGACGAGGCCCGCGGTGGCAAGGTCGTCGCCCCACGCGCCGAGCGCGGTCGCGACGGTCACGGAGTTGTCGCCGCCCAGCGCGACGAGCAGCCGTGCGCGCTCTAGCGCGGTCCGGACCGCCGCGCGCGTCCGGGCCTCGCCCTCCGCGCCGTCGGGCTCGTCGACGTCGCCGAGGTCGGCGAACGTGAGCTCGGCGAGGTCGACGGGATCGGCCCGCTCTCCGAGGCCTCGGGCACCGACGCCGGCGACGGGTCGCACGCGGGCGGAGGGGCCGCCGTCGGGCAGGGGGCGGTCGGGGACGAGCGCGGGGCTGTACCGGCGCAGCGCGGCGCGCACCGCGGCGGGTGTCGCGTGGGCGCCGGTCGGCGAGAGCGACGTGCGCCAGGCCGGGACGCCGAGCAGCGCGACGTCGACGGCGTCGCCCGTCGGCCCGGGCCAGTCGCCCGCCCGGGGCCACGAGGGGTCGTGCGGGAGGGCCTGCGCGTCGTCGCTCACGGTCTCGACGCTAGCGGCCCGACGGCGGCCCCGCCCTGCGCGGACGGCACCCTAGTCGCGCGCCGCGTGCACGACGGCGACGGGGTGCGTCGCGTGGTGCAGCACCTCCTGGCTCACGGAGCCGAGGAGCATGCCGCGCAGGTCGCCGCGGCCGCGCGACCCGACGACGGTCAGCGCGGCCCCCGCCGCGGCCTCCCGGAGGGCGACGGACGGCTCGCGGTCGACGACGAACGTCTCGACGAGGACGTCGTCGTGCTCCGCGGTGCGCACGCGCGCGAGCGCGGCCTCCACGGTGCGCGACGCCTCGGCGCGCGCGTCCCGCTCGGCGGCGGTGTAGAACGCGGGGTTCTCCTCCCACAGCGGCCCGGCGGGCAGGCGCCAGGCGCACACCGCGACGACGCGGGATCGCGTGCGCGCGGCCTCGTCGAGCGCGAACCGGAGCGCGGCGTCGCCGTGCACGGACCCGTCGACGCCGACCACGACGTCGGTCGTGCGCTCCACGTGGTCCACGGACGGCGGCACCACGACGACCGGCACCGGCGCGCGGGCGGCCAGCCGGGTCCCCACGGACCCGAAGAACATCGACCCGACGGACCCGAGCCCGCGCGACCCCACGACGACGAGGTCCGCGTCCTTGGCCTCGTCGAGCAGCGCCTCCGAGGGCGGGCCGGAGCGCAGCAGCGTCCGCACGGGCACCGACGCGTCCACGCGTGCGGCGCGCTCGGCGGCGGCCGAGAGGATGGGGCCGGCGATCTCGCCGAGCTCCTCGACGCTCGGGTAGTACGCGCCGCCGACGAACGGCGTCGCGACGACGGGCACGTACGCGACGTGCAGCACGCGCAGCTCCGCGCCCCGACGTGCCGCCTCGTGCACCGCCCAGTCCAGGGCCTTGCCGCTCGTCGTGCTGCCGTCCACACCGACCAGCACGACCTGCTGCGTCGATCCGCTCACCATGACCACCTCGGTCCTGTCGTCCCCTTCGTGGCGGTCGTCCCGCCACCTGCCACACCTCCTGGATACCGCGCGCGGGCGGTCCGCCGCACCCGGCGACCGCCCCCGACGCGCGGGACGCTCGGCACGACCCACCGGGACGAAGGTCCCGCACCCGCGGCGCCACGGGCGGGCGCGCGCGAGAATCCCCCTCCGACCGGCTACGTTGAGGGCATGGGCTCTCCCCACCCGATCCGCGTGTTCCTGCTCGACGACCACGAGGTGGTGCGCCGCGGCGTCGCCGCTCTGCTCGAGGCCGCCGGTGACATCACCGTCGTCGGCGAGGCCGGCACCGCCGCCTCCGCGCTCGCCCGCATCAAGGCGACGCGTCCCGACGTCGCGATCCTCGACGTGCGCCTGCCCGACGGCTCGGGCGTCGAGGTGTGCCGCGAGGTGCGCTCCGAGCTGCCCGAGGTCGGCTGCCTCATGCTCACGTCCTTCGCCGACGACGAGGCGCTGTTCCAGGCCGTCCTCGCCGGGGCGTCGGGGTACGTCCTCAAGCAGATCCACGGGTCCGACCTCGTCGGCGCGGTCCGCACGGTCGCGGCGGGCGGGTCGCTGCTCGACCCGGCGAGCACCGCGCGCGTGCTGGAGCGCCTGCGGCACGCCGCGGACGAGACGCCGGACCGCCTCGAGGGCCTGTCCCAGCAGGAGCGCCAGATCGTCGCGCTCATCGGCGAGGGCCTGACGAACCGCGAGATCGGCAAGCGCCTCTACCTCGCGGAGAAGACGGTCAAGAACTACGTCTCCCACGTCCTCGCGACGCTCGGCCTGCAGCGCCGCACCCAGGTCGCGGTCCTCGCGACCGAGATGCGCCAGGAGGAGGCGTCCCGCCAGGGCGCTCCGGGCGCGGGCGGTCCCACGGGGGACCGGCAGCACGGTGGCCCGGCGCAGCGTCCCTGACGGCGGGCCCGACCCGCAGGGCGGGACGGGGCCCGAGGGCTCGCCCGCGCACGGTCCGGGGACCGACGCCCACGGACCGGGCGACCGCGCGGCGTCGGGACCTTCGGCACTCCCGGATCTGACACCGCGGCGCGACGATGTGGAGATGGACACAGTCGAGCGGACCGGGACAGGGGCACCGGTGGGGAGCGGGGGGCTCGCGACGGCCGAGCGCCCGCGCGCCTCGGCAGGGCTCGCGGAGCTCACGCCGGAGGAGAGCTACGCGCTCCTCGCGACCGTCCCCGTGGGCAGGATCGTCTACACCGACCACGCGCTGCCGGCGATCCAGCCGGTGAACTTCGTGCTCGACGGCCCGGACGTCGTGTTCCGGACCGCGGAGGGCTCGAAGCTCGCGGTGGCCGCCAGCCGCGCCGTCGTGGCGTTCGAGGTCGACTCGTTCGACGCCGACGCCCGCTCCGGGTGGTCCGTCGTGCTCGTCGGCCGCACGTTCGAGGTCACGGAGCCGGTGGAGCGCGCGCGGCTGCTCGCGCTGCCGCTCGTGACCTTCGTGCCCGGCGTGCGCGACCGCGTCATCAAGGTCGTGCCGCGCATCGTTACGGGGCGGCGGATACTGCGCTGACGCCGGGTGCGCGCACTACGCTCGCTGGGTGACCCCGACGACGACCGAGGTGCGCACCGCGACGCCCGCGGACTGGCCGGGCATCTGGCGGGCGCTCAAGCCCGTGTTCCGCGCGGGGGAGACGTACACGTATCCGCGCGACATCACCGAGGCCGACGCTCGGGCCGCGTGGCTCGACGCCCCAGGGGCGCGCGTCCTCGTGGCCGTCCCGGCGGAGGACGGCGCCCGCGGCACCGTGCTCGGCACGGCGAAGTACCTGCCCAACCACCCCGGTGCCGGGGCGCACGTCGCGAACGCGAGCTTCGTCGTCGGGCCCGACGGAGCCGGGCGTGGCGTCGGCCGGGCGCTCGCGCGCGCCGTGCTCGACGGTGCGCGCGCAGACGGCTACCGGGCGATGCAGTTCAACGCGGTCGTGGAGACGAACGAGCGCGCGGTCCGGCTCTGGGAGTCGCTGGGGTTCACGATCCTCGCGACCGTCCCCGAGGCGTTCGACCACCCGGTGCACGGGCTCGTCGGCATGCACGTCATGCACCGGGCGCTCTGAGCACCCTGCCCCGCGGGCGCGTCAGCCGAGCGGCACCCACCACTCGAGGCGCGTGCCGCCGTCGGGCCGGGCGGTCGCGGTGCTCGACCCGCCGAGCGCGGCGGCGCGCGCCTGCATGTTCCGCAGGCCGGAGCGCCGGCCGCCGGGCTGGATGCCCACGCCGTCGTCGGTGACGGTGAGGCGCGCCTCGTGCGCCGTGACGGCCAGGTGCACGACGACGCGGCTCGCCTGCGCGTGCCGGGCGACGTTGGTCAGGGCCTCGCCGAGCACGACGACGAGCTGGTCGGCGACCTCGGCCGGCAGGCTGGGGCCGCCGTCGGTCACGCCCGCGCCCGACCCCTCGGCCGCCACCTCGACGTCGACCTCGGGCGCGAACCCGAGCACGGTCGTCGCGGCCTCGGCCTGCGCGCGGAACCGGTCCTCGATCGAGGGCGCGTCCGGGTCCGTGGCCGTGTGCAGCGCGAAGATCGTGGACCGGATCTGCCGGATCGTCTCGTCGAGGTCGGAGACGGTCTCCTCGATGCGCGTGCGCGCGTTCGGGTCGCTGACGAGCGGCTGCACGCTCATGAGCGTCATGGCCGACGCGAAGAGGCGCTGGATGACGACGTCGTGCAGGTCGCGCGCGATCCGGTCGCGGTCCTCCAGGACGCCGACCTGCTTCGCCCGGCCGTAGAGCCGCGCGTTCTCGATGGCGACGCCCGCGGCGGCGGCGAGCGCGACCACGGCCGCCTCGTCCTCCGCGGTGAACTCCTCGCACCCGCCCCCGGGGACCTGCTTGTCGGTGAGGTAGAGGTTGCCGAACACCGTGTCGCGCACCCGCACCGGCACGCCGAGGAACGTGTGCATGGGCGGGTGGCCCTCGGGGAAGCCGGCCGAGCGCACGTCGTCGGCGATCTCCGGGACGCGGATGGGCGCCGGGTGGTCGATGAGCTCGCCCAGCAGACCCTCGCCGTGCGGCCAGTGGTCGATCTCGGCGACCTCGTCGTCCGAGAGGCCCAGGGGGATGAACTGCGCGAGGCGCTCGCGCCCCGAGGCGTCGAGCACCCCGAGCGCGCCGTACCGGGCGCCCGTGAGCTCCATCGCCGCGTCGACGATGCGCCGCAGCACCTGCGGCAGGTCGAGGTCGCTCGTCACCGCCACGACGGCGTCCAGCACGCGTTGCCCGGCGCTGGCCGGCAGGTCGGTCGTTCCGCTCACCCGATGCAGTCTCCCAGACCCCGGCGGTCGGGCGGCACCCGTCTCGCCCGGGGTGTGACGTGGGCGACACCGCCGCGCTATCGTGCGTCCACATCTCGGGACGTCCGACGCCGTCCTGCCGCCGGCCGCACGTCGCCGTCGTGCAGGTCCCGGACCACCGGGCCGTCGACGCAGGGGGCCGAAGGGACGCGGTGCCGCATGCCGACCACCGACCAGGGCGCGGACGTCGCCCCGCACTCCGGGGCGCCCGCCGAGGCCGCGGCGAGCGCCCTCGCGGACCTGCGGTCCGCCGTCGGGCACCTGCACCCCGACGACCCGGCCGAGCTCGTCGCGATCGCCGACGACCTGCGCGCGCTCGGCAGCCCGGCCGCCGCGGTCCCGTTCTACGAGGCGGCCGTCGAGCAGGGCGTGCCCGGGGCCGTGTACCGGCTGGGCGTCGCGCACCACGAGGCGGGCGACGCCGCGGAGGCGTTCCGCTGCTTCGAGCTCGCCGGTCTGGCGGGCGACGCGCTGGGGGCGTTCATGGCCGCGCAGGTCGCGGCGGAGCGCGGCGACCTGCACGCGGCCCGCCGCTGGTACGAGCTCGCGCAGGGCGTCGAGGGCGCGGCCGTGCGCCTCGCGCAGGTGCTCGCCGAGCTGGGGGAGCGCGACGCGGCCGACGACGTCCTCGCGGCGACGTCGGGCGAGAGCTGGGAGGCGGCGGTCGAGCTCGTGCGCAGCGGCGCCCTGACCCCGGACGACGCCGTCGCGCTGCTCGAGGGGTGGGCCGGGACGGGCGAGGCGCGCGTCGCGGCGGCCCTCGCGGACCTCTACGTGCGCGCGGGTCGCGGGCCGGACGCCGAGGACCTGCTCGAGCAGGCGGCGCTCGCCGGCGAGCCGACCGCGCGCACGAGCCTCGGGGTGCTCCGCCTCCGGGCGGGACGCGTCGCCGAGGCGATGGCCCTGTGGCACGAGGCCGCCGCCCAGGGCGATCCCCAGGCGGCGGAGCTGCTGGCCCGCTTCGGCTGACGCCGGGCGGCCGGGCACCGGACCCGGCGGCCACGGTCCGGGCACGCAGAAAGGCGCCCGGCGGGCGACCGGCTCCGTCGAGCTGTCGGTCGCCCTGCCGGGCGCGGAGGGCGGGACGTGCGGGTGGTCTCCCCACCGCCCGCACGCCCCTCTTCCCCCGGGAGCGACTCCCTGCAGCGACGGCCTCAGATCGTCGCGCGGTATCGGTCGCCCCGTGGCCCGCCGCACACGGCGGGCGGTCGAACCGTCAGACCAGCCAGGCGTTGCGCTGGACGAACGGGATCCTCTTCCACGTCTTGCCGAGCCCGAGCACGCTGCCCGCCCCGAGGAGCGTGAGAGCGATGATCGTGAGCGACATCGTGATGTGGTCGTCGATGATCGGGTTGGTCACGAGCGGGAGCTCGGCCAGGTACATGAGCAGGAGCAGGAGCGTGCCGCTCACCGCGGCGATGCGCATCCCGATGCCCAGGATCAGGGCGAGCCCGATGCCGAGCAGGCCGACCATGAAGAGCACGTCGATGAACGCGTTCCCCGCGAGGCCGCTGAAGAAGCCCGAGAACGTGCCCTCGAGGTTCGACAGGAAGCCGGTGGTCGGGCTGTTCCCGTTGATCCACGACCGCTCGGCGGGGGTGGCGAACCCGAGCCCGAACGTCTTGTCGAGGAAGGCCCAGAGGAAGTAGAACCCGATCGTGATCCGCAGGACGCCGAGCACCACCTGGGTGGGTCGCGTGGCGCGCTCCGCGAGGCTGAGGGTCTCCGGCTCGGTGCCTTCGACCGTGGGGAGCGGCGCGTTGGCGTTCCGCTCGATCGTCCCCTTCATCACTGTCCCCTCTCATCGACCCGTCCGGTGCGGTCGGGCTCCTGAGACCAAGCAAACCCCTGTGAAGGAAGGGTGGACGTCAGGCAAAAGTCGCCGGGCCCGGGGACCTAGGTCCCCGGCGCGGACGAGGGTCCGGCGATACCGGGCACGGGCCGATCGCGCGCGGCCCGTGCGGTCAGGAGCCCGACGCGTCCTCGAGGTCCGCGCGGAGCTCGTCGACCCGGGTGCGCAGGCTCTCGATCGCGTCGCGCACCGCGGCGTCGGCACCGGAGAGCGAGCCCGCGACGTCGCCCAGCTCGGCGGACGCGTCCTCGAGCGCGGCCTCGGCGTCGGCCAGGCGCTCCTCGGCCTGGGCGCGCGTCTCGTCCGTGGCGGACGCCGCCTCGTCCGCCGCGGCGCGGGCCTCGTCGGCGGCCTCCTGCGCGGACGCGACAGCCTCCTCGGCGCGGGTGCGCGTGTCGTCCGGGAGGGTGCCCAGGTCGTCCGTGAGCGACCGGACGTCCTCGCCGATCGTCTCGACCTGCGCGCCCGCGTCGTCGAGGAACTGCTGGACCTGGTCGCCTGTCAGGGTGAATTCCGGCACGCTCACCGAGCCGTCCTCGGCGCACCCGCCCAGCGCGACGGTCGCGGCGACGGCTGCCCCGAGCGCGAGGGCGCGGGACGTTGACCTGCGGTGACGTGTCGGTGAACTCATGGGGCGATTGTCCACCGCGAACATGAGACCGGGGTGAGAGCCTCGTGGAGGCGGTGTACGGTAGGCGGACGAGGGCACTGTGGCGTGCAGCACACCGATCGTGTGCGCGCGCAGCCGTGACGTCGGGCGCGACGACGCGCACATCCGGCGTGCGGGACCGCAGGCCCGTGGCAGGGCACGAAGCACGGGAGTGAGCGGTGAGCACCACGGCGGAGCACGAGGGCGCGGACGACGCGCCCGTGACGCTCGAGCCCGCGCCCGCCGCCGCCGCGGTGGGCCCGGAGTCGTTCGGACGGCGCGCGCGGGCCGTGTCGCACGTCCTCATCTCGTCGGCGCTCGCCATCACGCTCGCCGCGGCCCTCGCCGGCAGCGCCCAACCCCGCCCGGGCGCGTCGTTCTTCGCGCAGGAGGCGACCACGGCGACCCAGGTCGCGGCGCTCTCGAGCACGCTCGGGGCCGGCCTCGACGAGGGCCAGCAGCTCGACGGCGCCATCGAGGTCCTCGCGACGGCCAACGCGCTCGACGACGGCCACGTCTCCCCGCCCGTCGAGCAGGCCCGCGCCGAGCTCGGCATGCTCCTGGCCACCTACCTCGCGCAGCAGGACGCGGCCCGCCGCGTCCCCGCGCCCCTCGTGCCCGCCGGCGACCTCGACCTGGACGAGTCGCTCGACGGCGCGCAGGTCCCCGAGCTGCCGGAGCCGCTCGGCCCGGGTACGGGCGCAGGCGCCGGCGCTGGTGACGACGACACCACGACGGGCACGGACGGCGAGACCGCGGACCCCGCGACCGACCGCCCGGCGCAGCAGCCCGCGACGGTCGACGCCGCCGGGGACGCGGCGGCGGATGCGGTCCGCACCGCGGCGACGCCCACCGCGCCCTCGCCGAGCCCGACGAGCAGCCCGTCCCCCGGCGCGTCCACCGACCCCTCGCCGAGCGTCACCCCGAGCCCCGGCGGCGCGCCGAGCCCGGCGCCCGGCACGAGCACGCCCCTGGACCCGTCCGCCCCCGGCGGCACGGGATCCCCGGGAGGCCCGGGGTCCCCGGGCGACCGGACGCTGCCCGAGGACGAGGTGCCCGCGCCCGACGGGGTGGCACCCGGCGAGATCGACGGTTCCCAGGACCCGGCCGACGGCTCGGCTGACAGCGGTGACGGCGACCACGCCGAGGGCGACGACCACGTGCACGGCGACGTGACGCTGGAGGACGTCCTCGCCTCCGCGACGACGCTCGCCGAGCTGCTCGGCACCGACCTCGTGCCGGTCGGGGTCGTCCCGGCCGCCGGGGCGACGGCGCTCGCGGGCACGACCCTCGCGGAGCGGCTCGCCGAGGTCGTCGAGCGGTACGCGGGCTCGACGGCGCAGTACCAGAACGGCCGCATCCCGCCCGAGGCGCTGTGCGCGCTCGACTTCGCGCCGGGCAAGACCCTGCGCTGCGACGCCGCGGAGCAGCTCGAGGCCCTCGCCGCCGAGTTCGAGAAGGAGTTCGGGTACGCGCTGAAGATCACCGACGCGTACCGCCCGTACGACGAGCAGGTGCGCCTCAAGGCGGTCAAGCCCTACCTCGCGGCCGTGCCCGGCACGTCGCAGCACGGGTGGGGGCTCGCGATCGACGTCGGCGGGAACGTGCCGTCGGGGACGTCGCTCGAGTACGTCTGGCTCCGCACGCACGGCCCGGACTACGGCTGGGACAACCCCGCGTGGGCGCGGCCCAACGGCTCCAAGCCGGAGCCGTGGCACTTCGAGTTCTTCGCGGCAGGCAAGATGCCGACGCGGTACACGCCTGCCGAGAGCAGCGCGCCGTCCACGCCGCAGAAGCCGGCGGGGCCGAGCGCGCCCGCGCCGAAGCCGACAACCCCGCCCGCGCCGCAGCCCCCGGCACCGACGCCCACGCCGACGCCGACGCCGACGGAACCTCCGCCGACGAAGCCCACGGACCCGCCGCCGCCCACGACCGTCGCCGTCCCGGCGAACCTCGTCGGCAATCAGCAGGCCGCCGTGGAGGCAGCGCTCCAGGGCGCCGGGCTGAAGGTCAGCGTCACGACGAAGGTCGACGAGGCCGCGCCCGGGACCGTGCTGTCCGTCGCGCCGGGCTCCGGCACCCAGGTCGCACCGGGAAGCACGGTCGCGATCGTCGTCTCGTCCGGGCCGCCGCCCGAGCCCGAGCCCGAGCCGTCACCCGAGCCGACGGACCCGGCACCCGAGCCCACGGTCGCGCCGACCCAGGCCCCGACGGCCCCCGGGACGGAGCCGACCACCCCCTGAGCCGAGGGGCGTCGTCGGGCCTCGGTGGAACCGTGGGCGCGCCCGGCGCGAGGGCAGCGCCGGGAAAATGCCGTGCGTCTCCCGTGCCGACGGCGTAGCGTCGGGCGCGATGTGATCCTCACCCGCCCCGGCCGCTCCGTCCCGTCGAGCCCGTCGCCGTGGCCCCCGCCGCTCTCCGCGGCGTGCGCGCGCCACCCGGGCACCTGGTAGGTGATCACCCATGGCACGTCCCACCCCTGTCCTGCGCGCGTCCGACGTCCGCGTGTCCTTCACGGGCCGCGCGGTCCTGCGCGGCGTCGACCTCGCCGTCGACCCCGGCCACCGCACGGGTCTCGTCGGCGAGAACGGCGTCGGCAAGTCCACGCTCCTGCGGGTGCTCGCGGGCACGCTCGCGCCCGACGACGGCACGGTGAGCCGGCCCGCGGACCTCGGGTTCCTGCACCAGGAGTTCCCGTACCCGCCGACGACGACGGTCCGCGCGGTCGTCGACGACGCGCTCGCGCGCGTCCGCGGGATCGAGCGCGAGCTCGAGGAGGCGGCGCTCGCCCTCGCCGGCGACCCGGGCGGCGAACCCGCCCCCGGTGCCGAGGAGGCGTACGCGCGCGCCCTCTCGCGCGCCGAGCTCGCCGACGTCTGGGACGCCGACGCGCGGGCCGCGCGCACGCTCGCGGGTCTCGGGCTCGACGTCGACGGGGTCGCCGGCCGCGAGGTCGGGGCGCTGTCCGGTGGCCAGCGCACGCGGCTCGGCCTCGCCGCGCTGCTCGTGCGCCAGCCCGGCGCGATGCTGCTCGACGAGCCGACGAACCACCTCGACGACGCCGCGGCGGAGTTCCTCGCCGTGGCGCTGCGCGCGCTCCCGGGCGCCGTGGTGCTCGCGAGCCACGACCGCGTGTTCCTCGACGAGGTGTGCACCGAGATCCTCGACCTCGACCCGGTCGCGGAGCCGCTCCGCGGCGCGGGCGGCGGGGACGCGGCACGCGGCGGGGGAGCGGGGACCCTCTACGGCGGCACGTACGGCGACTACCTCGAGGCCAAGCGCGTCGAGCGCGAGCGCTGGGAGCAGCGCTTCGAGGCGGAGCAGGCCGAGCTCGCGGAGCTGCGGCGCGGCGTCGCGGTGACAGCCCGGGACGTCGCGAAGAACCGTGAGCGGGGCAACCAGGCGAAGATCCTCTACGACTTCAAGGGCGAGCGCGTGCAGGGCCAGGTCGCGCGGCGCGTGCGCAACGCGCAGCAGCGGCTCGACGCGCTCGAGCGCGACCAGGTCCGCAAGCCGCCCCCGCCCCTGCGCTTCGCACCGCCGAGCGGGGGGACCCGTCTCGCCCCGGGCGGTGGCGACGTGGTCGCGTGGGCGCGGGGCGTCGTCGTGCACCGGCCCGGGCGCGGAGGGCCCGGGGCCGCCCCGGGCGAGCGGCCGGACCGGCTCGACATGGCGGCGTCGGGCGTCCCGTCGATCGAGGTCGCGCGGGGGAGCCGGCTGCTCGTCACCGGGGCCAACGGCGCCGGGAAGTCCACGCTGCTGCACGTGCTCGCGGGCGACCTCGTGCCCGACGCCGGCACCGTGGGCCGGGCGCGCGGGGTCCGGGTGGGGCTGCTCGAGCAGGACGTGCACCTGCACGACGACGACCGCACCCCGCGCGAGCTGCTCGCCCTCGCGCAGGGCGTGGACCCGGCGGACGCGCGCGACGCGGCCGTGGACGCGCACGGCCTCCTCGCGCCGCGCGACCTGGGGCGACGGCTCGCGGAGCTCTCCGTGGGGCAGCGCCGGCGCGTGGTGCTCGCGATGCTCGTCACGCAGGCACCCGACGTGCTGCTCCTCGACGAGCCGACGAACCACGTGTCGCTCACGCTCGCGGGCGAGCTCATGGAGGCCGTGGAGGAGTGGCCGGGCGCCGTGGTCGTGGCGTCGCACGACCGGTGGCTGCGGCGCCGCTGGCAGGGCGACGCCGTGCACCTCGCCTGACGTCCCCGCCGCGCTCGTCGGTCCGGCCGCGGGGTGGGGCGCGGGCGGACCCGGGAGGTGGAGCACGGGGTGCGGGGTCCGGGAACGCGGTGGCCGTGCGCGGCGCGGCGTGCGTAGGGTCGGGCGGTGGACGACGACCGGACGGGCGCCCCGGTGCCCGACAACGCGTGGAAGCAGGTGGTCGCGTCGCTCGCCGACGCGGGACGGCTCGAGGTGCTCGCGCGCGTCGTGACCGAGGGGCCCGCGGAGGCGGTGCTGTCGGCCGACGAGCGCCGTCGGCTCGCGCCGCTCCTCGCCGCGGGCGTCGTGGTGCGCGAGGAGACGGGCTTCCTGCGGGCGGCGCCCGAGCGGTTCGCGGCCCTGCTCGCGACCGTGCCCACGCCGCGCCCCACGGGCCCCGACCGCTTCCTCACGGACGGACGCCTGCTGCGCATGCCGAAGCGGTG
The DNA here is from genome assembly GCF_013127315.1 of Cellulosimicrobium sp. 72-3. Taxonomy (NCBI): domain Bacteria; kingdom Bacillati; phylum Actinomycetota; class Actinomycetes; order Micrococcales; family Promicromonosporaceae; genus Cellulosimicrobium; species Cellulosimicrobium sp. 72-3. Next base: position 3,980,530 of record NZ_CP053419.1, on the reverse strand, counting down.
GCGCGACCGCGAGCTCGTCGTGCGGTACCTCGCGGCGCAGGTGCTCCCGCTGGAGGAGCCCGTCACCGAGCTCACGCTGACCAGGCGGCTCGCGGCGCGCGCGGCGGACCCCGTGTCGCTGCGGCGCGCGATGGTCGACGCGGGCCTCGTGCACCGCACGCGCGACGGCGCCGAGTACTGGCGCACCGTCGTGACGGAGTTCGACGACGTCTGACGGGCGGCGGCCTCGCTACGGCAGCCCGTGCGTCGGGGGCGAGGGCTAGGGTCGGTTCTCATGAGCAGCGAGCGCGCCGTGGCGGCGCTGGAGGCGTCGGGCATCGACTTCACCCTCACCCGGCACGGCCGGGTGGGGTCGCTGGAGGAGGCCGCCGCCGCGCGCGGCGTGCACCCGGCGCGCGTCCTCAAGACGATCGTCGTGCGGCGCGCGGAGGACGACTACCTGTTCGTGCTCGTCCCGGGCGACCGGCAGATCTCGTGGCCCAAGCTGCGCGCGCTGCTCGGGGTGTCGCGCCTGTCCATGCCGGACAAGGAGGTCGCGCGCGACGTCACGGGGTACGAGCGCGGCACCATCACGCCGTTCGGCGCCACGCACGCGTGGCCCGTCGTGGCGGACGTGCGCGTGGTCGCCGTGCGCGGCGAGGACGAGGTGGACGTCGCGGGCGAGGCGGCCACCCCGGAGACCCCGGGCGACGGCGACCACCTCGTCTCGATCGGCGCCGGCGAGCACGGCGTGGCCGCGACGGTCGACGGGCAGGCCCTCGTGGCGGCCCTCGGCGCCCAGGTCGCCGACGTCACCGAGCCCCTGTAGCGGGTCCGGGAACGAGCCCTGCGGCGCCGCCCGGGCTGCGCCTCAGCGTGGCGGTCACGGGGCTCCGGGAGGCGCGCGCAGGCACCGGCGCGGTCCGGGTTGTGAGGGTTCGGAGGAAGGTCGCGGTCGACCGTCGCGCGGGCTGGTGTGCGCCCCGCGCCGGGTGCAGACTCTGGGGTGCTCCGGTCACGGTCGCCTGGTCCGACCCACCGCCCGACGGTCACGGCGAGCGGCCGGACGGAGCCGTGAGGCAGGCGCAGGGAACAGGCCACCACCGCCGGACGTTGTCCGGAGGGGCGGCCGACAGCAGCAGGACGACTCGAGAGAAGCGGGAACCGTGGACACAGGCAGCGCGATCGACCGGACGAGCGGGATCGTCTACGCCCCGGCGGACGGCGGCGTGGTCGTGACGATGTGGGGCGAGGTCGACGCGGCGCTGCGCGACCGCGCGAGCGAGGCGATGTCCTACGTGCTCGACACCCGCGGGCGCGTCGTGGTGGACGTCGCCGACGTCACCTTCATCGACTCCTCGGGCATTGCGTTCATCATCCAGCTCTACATGCTCGGCGAGGAGGACGGCCGCGAGGTCGTGCTCCGCGACCCGTCGCCGAGCATCGTCGAGCTGCTCGACATGATCGGCATGGGCGGGCGCATCCCCGTCGAGCGCAGCGGTGCCTCGACCGGTCCGATCGAGGTCGTCGGCGCCGTCTGACACCCGCGCCCCCGCCGCCGCCCCGGGTCCCCGGGGCTGTGGGAACCGGCCGGTACGGTGCGGGCATGCGCATCCTGCACACCTCCGACTGGCACCTCGGGCGCACCTTGCACGGGGTCGACCTGCTGGAGCACCAGGCCGCGCACCTCGACCACCTCGTCGAGCTGACCCGCTCCGAGGCGGTCGACGCGGTCGTCGTCGCGGGTGACGTCTACGACCGCGCGATCCCGCCGGTCGACGCCGTCTCCCTCCTCTCGGACGCGGTGACGCGGCTCGCCGAGCACGCGCACGTCGTCGTCACGCCGGGCAACCACGACTCCGCCGTCCGGCTCGGGTTCGGCGACCGCCTCCTGCGCCCGGGCGTCCACGTGCGGGCGCGCCTGGCCGACGTCGGTGCGCCCGTCGTCCTGGGCCCGCGCCCCGGTTCGACAGACGGTGACGGCTCCCCGCTGCTCGTCTACGCGCTCCCGTACCTGGACCCGGACACGGCCCGCCACGTCCTCGCGGACGCCGCGGACGCGCCGGACGCCGACGCTCCGGGCGCCGAAGGTGTGGGCGGCGACCCGGTGAGGCCGCGGCCGCTCGCGCGGTCCCACGAGGCCGTCATGGGGGCGGCCCTGCGCCGGGTAGGCGCCGACCTCGCGCGGCGCCGCGCCGCGGACCCGGGGGTGCGGGCGGTCGTCGTGGGGCACGCGTTCGTCGTGGGTGGCCTGGCGTCGGACTCCGAGCGCGACATCCGCGTCGGCGGCGTCGACGCCGTCCCGGCCGCCGTGTTCGCGGGCCGCGGGGTGGACTACGTGGCGCTCGGCCACCTCCACGGGCCGCAGCGGGTCACCGTCCCGGAGGTCGGCGGCGGGGAGCCCGGGGGCGGCGTGGCGACCGTCGCCCGCTACTCGGGCTCGCCCCTCGCGTTCTCCTTCTCGGAGCTGCACCAGCGCAAGTCCACCGCGCTCGTCGACGTCGACCGGCTCCGCACGGACGCCGACGCGGCGGTCGAGCTCGTCCCCGCTCCCGTGCCGCGCCGCCTCGCGGAGGTGACCGGCCCGCTCGACGAGCTGCTCGGGGAGGCGGGCGAGCCGCACGTCGACGACTGGCTGCGCGTCGTCGTGACGGACCCGGTCCGGCCCGCCGAGCTGTACGCCCGCGTCCGGTCCCGGTTCCCGCACGCGCTCCAGGTGACGCACCGCCCGCCGCGCGTCGCCGAGCGGGAGGTCGTGACCGCCGTCGGGCCGGGGCGCGACCCGCTGGACGTCGCGCGCGACTTCGTCGAGCACGTCTCCGGCCACGCCCCCAGCGACGCGGAGGTCGTCGTGCTGCGCGAGGCGTTCGAGCTCGCGCTCGCCGAGGAGCGCAGCGCCTGATGCACCTGCACTCCCTGACCTTCCAGGCGATCGGCCCGTTCGCGGGCCGCCACCACGTCGACCTCGCGGCGCTCGGCGCGTCCGGGATCTACCTCCTCGAGGGGCCGACGGGCGCGGGCAAGTCCACGATCATCGACGCGATCGTGTTCGCGCTCTACGGCAAGGTCGCCTCCGACGCCGCGAGCGACGACCGTCTCCGTTCGGCGTTCGCGGGACCGGACGTCGAGTCGTACGTCGACCTCGTGCTGGAGGTCCCGGCGGGGGTCTTCCGCGTCCGGCGCACGCCCGAGTACCGCCGCCCCAAGAAGCGCGGCACCGGCACCACGACGCAGCAGGCCTCGGTGCGGCTCTGGCGGCTCGCCGAGGTGCCGCCCACCGACGCGCCGGACGCGGTCGAGGACGCCGCGGGCGAGCTGCTCTCCGCACGGCTCGACGAGGCGAGCGACGAGATCCGCCGGCTCGTGGGCCTCGACCGGCGCCAGCTCGTGCAGACGGTCGTGCTGCCGCAGGGCGAGTTCGCGACGTTCCTGCGCGCGAAGCCCGAGGACCGGGCCGTGCTGCTCCAGAAGGTCTTCGGCACGGAGCTCTACCACCGCGCCGCGGCGCGCCTGGCGGAGCTCGCGCGCGCGGCGCGCTCGCGCACGGACGCCGCGCGGCAGGGCGTCGTGGGCGCGGCGGAGCGGTTCGCGGGGGTCGCCGGGCTCGGGCCCGACGACGCGCGGCGGCTGCGCGAGGCGGCGGACGACGACGACCGGCTGCGGAGGGCGGACGACGACGCCCCGGCCGCTGCGGAGGCGGCGCCGGGCGTGCACGCGCTCGCCGTCGCGCACGTCGGGCGCCTCGACACCGAGGCCACGGCGCTGGCCGAGGGTGCGGCGGGGGCCGACGCGACGCTCGCCGCCGCGCGTGAGCGGTTCGAGCACGAGCGCGCCCGGCACGACGCGCTGGAGCGGCGAGCCCGGCTGCGGGCCGACGCGGCACGCCTCGACGGGGAGGAGGCGGCGGTGGCCGAGTGTCGCCGTCGGGCGGACGCGGCGGCACGTGCCGCGGTCGTCGCTCCGGCCGCCCAGGGCCTCGCGCGCGCCGAGCAGACCCTGCGCGCCGCGCTCGACCGGCTCGCGCTCGCGCGCACCGGGGCGCCCGCCGTCCTCGCCGACGCCGACCCGACGACGCTCGAGGCGCTGCGCGCCGACGTCGCGACGGCGGCCGTCCGCGTGGCGCGGCTCGTCCCGGTGGGGGCGTCGCTGCCCGGGCGCGACCGCGAGCTCGCCGACGGGCGCAAGGAGGTCGCGCAGGCGACGGAGGAGCGCGGTCGCGTGCTGGCCGAGCTCGACGCGCGTCCGGCGCGCCGCGACGCCGTGCGCGCGCGCGTCGCGTCCCTCGCCGCGGCCGCGGGCGAGCTCGGGGTGCTCCGCGAGCGGGCGGACCGCGCCCGGGCGGTCGAGGAGGCGGCGCGCCAGACGGCGGCGCTCGCGACCGAGGCGGCCGAGGCGCACGCCGAGCGGGCGCGGGCCGCGGCCCGGGCGCACGAGGCGGTGGAGCACGAGGCCCGGCTGCGGGCCGCGCGCATCGCAGGTCTGGCCGGGGAGCTCGCCGCGGGCCTCGCCGTCGGCGAGCCGTGCCCGGTGTGCGGCGGGGCCGAGCACCCGCACCCGGCGCCGCTCGCCGAGGACCACCCGGCGGTCGAGGACGTCGAGCGCGCCGAGCGGGAGCGCGCGGACGCCGAGCGCCTGCTGCACGACGTCTCGGCCCGGGCGCAGGTGCTCGCCGAGCGGTGCGAGGCTCGTCGTCGGGACGCCGACGGCCTGACCCCGCAGGAGGCCGGGCAGCGGGTCGCGGACGCGGAGGAGCTGGTGGCCGCCGCGCGCGCCGCGGAGCGCGAGCGCGCCGAGGCCGAGCGCGAGCTCGAAGAGCTGGACGCGGAGACGCGTGCGCTGGAGGCCCGGGCGGCCGGGCTCGCCGAGGCGGTCGCGGGCACGGCCGCGCGGCTCGAGGAGATCGAGGCGGCCCTCGCGCGCGACCGCGCCGAGATCCGCGCCGAGCTCGACGCGGCGGGCCCGCTCGTGGAGCTCGTGGACCTGCCCGACCCGCTCGCCGGCGAGGGCGGCGCGCGCAACCCCGTCGCCGTGCTCGCGGCCGCGCTGGAGGGCCGGGTGCGCACGATCGACGCGCTCGCGGACGCGGGCAGCGCCGTTGCCGCCGCGCAGCGGGCGTGCGAGGAGCGTGCGGCCGACGTCGCCGCGCTCGTCGCACGGTCCGGTTTCGCGGACGCGGCCGAGGCGCTCGCCGCGGTGCTCGACGACGCCGAACTGCACACGCTCTCTCAGCGCGTCGCGGAGCACGACGCCGCGCGGACCGCGACGGCGACCGGTCTTGCGGACCTGGCGCTCGCCGACCTGCCCGAGGACGCGCGGGCCGACGTGGCGGGCGCGCGCGCCGCCGTCGAGGAGGCAGAGGCCGTCGCCGGAGCCGCGGCGCGGCAGCACGAGCTCGTCGCCCGCCGGGCCGAGGCGGCCCGGACGGCGGCCGAGGCCGTCGGGGCGGCGGTCGACGGCTGGACCGCGGCGCGGGACGCGGCGGGACCGGTCGCGCGCATGGCCGCGCTCGCGTCGGGCACGGGCGACAACGCGCACGCGCTCTCGCTCGCGACGTTCGTGCTCGTGCAGCGGTTCGAGGACGTGGTCGCGGCGGCGAACGAGCGCCTCGCCGAGATGTCGTCGGGGCGGTACGAGCTCGTGCGCAGCGCGACGCGGGAGGACGTGCGGGCGCACAAGCGCGGCCTCGCGATGAAGGTGCTCGACCACGTGACGGAGCGCGAGCGCGACCCGCGCACGTTGTCCGGCGGGGAGACGTTCTACGTGTCGCTGTGTCTCGCCCTCGGGCTGGCGGACGTCGTCACGGCCGAGGCGGGCGGCATCGAGCTCGGGACGCTGTTCGTCGACGAGGGCTTCGGCAGCCTCGACCCCGAGACGCTGGAGGCCGTCCTCGCGGCGCTCGGCCGGCTCCGCGCGGGCGGGCGCGTCGTGGGCGTCGTCTCCCACGTCGAGGCGCTCAAGCAGTCCGTCGCGGAGCGCGTCGAGGTCCGCCGCCTCCCCGGCGGCGGCAGCACGCTCAGCGTGCGGGCCTGACCAGGGCTGCGCCGTCCGTCAGGACCGAGGGCGCGGTCCTGGTGACGGCGCGCACACGCGGTCGACGAGCTCGGTCACGGCAGCCCGCAACGGTCCCGGCGGCGCGCCCGCGTCGAGCGCGAGGGCGGCGCGGTCGAACGCCGCGGACAGCAGGAGCGTCAGCGCGTCGAGACGTTCCTCGTCCGCGAGGTCTCGTGCGACGTCGTCGCCCGCGCCGGAGCCATTGCTCGCGCTGCCCCCGCCGGGCTGGGCGCCGAGCGCCGCGCCGAGCCCTTCCCGCAGGGTGCGGCGCGCGTGGCGGGCGTCGAGCGCGTCGGCCTCTGCGGGGCCGAGCACGGCGGGTGCATCGACGAGGAGGAGCCGCGTGCGGCCGGGTTCACCCATCGCGTCGAGGTAGGCGCGCGCACCCTCCACGAGCATCGCGCGGGCGTCCGGGGCGTCCGGGGCGTCCGGGCCGTATGGGGTGTCCGGCGTGTCCGGTCGTTCCGCGGCTGCCGTGCCGGGATCCGCGGCGGTGCGCTCCTCGATCTCCCGGGCGACCGCCTCCGCCTCGGCCTCGGCGACGGCGCGAAAGAGGTCCTGCTTGTCGGCGTAGTGGTGGTACAGCGCGCCGCGCGTGACGTGCGCGGCGGCCGCGATCTGGGGTGTCGACGTCGCGGCGTACCCGGCGCGGACGAAGAGGTCGCGCGCGGCCGCGACCAGGGCAGCGCGGGTCGCGTGGGTGCGTTCGGCGTTGGTCCGGCGGCGCTCTTGCATACCGACAGACTGTAGGCCATCCTCGATACATACAGCCTGTTTGTTTCTGCGACCACCCGGTCGCCGACGACGAGGAGAAGACCGTGCGCATCACGAGCTGGTACCCGGTGCTCATGACCGGCGACGTCGCAGGGACCGTCGCGTTCTACCGCGACCACCTGGACTTCCGGCCGCTCTTCACGAGCGACTGGTACGTCCACCTCCAGTCCGCGCACGACGCGTCGGTGAACCTCGCCGTGCTCGACGGCGACCACGAGACGATCCCGGAGAGCGGCCGGGGTCGCGCGGGCGGGCTCCTGCTCAACCTCGAGGTCGAGGACGTCGATGCCGTGCACGCGCGCCTCGTCGCCGCGGGACTGCCGATCCTGCGCTCGCTGCGCGACGAGGCGTTCGGGCAGCGGCACTTCATCACGGCCGACCCGAACGGGGTGCTCGTGGACGTCATCACGCCCATCCCGCCGACGGGGGAGTTCGTCGAGCAGTACGAGGAGTCCGCCCTCCCGACGGCATAGCCGGCGCGCGCGTCCCCGAAGGTCGCTTGAGGGTTGGGGCTTGGGGCTTGGGGCTTGGGGCTCGAGGGCTGGGGTTCACGGTTCAGGGCTGAGAGGCGCAGGACCCCCGGCGCGGGGCGCAGGCTTGCCGCTCACGGCTCGGCCGGACGGGACGGGATGTCACGAACCGGCCCCGTGTCCGTCCCTCTTCGAGGAGCAGTGCGACGGCCCGCCGTCGTCGCGTCCTCTCCCGGGAACGGCCGCGTCCGGCGGCGTCGTCCGGGAGCCGTCGAAGGAGAGCAGCAATGTCAGCAGCATCGTCCCCGCTCGAGCGCGAGCTGCGGCGCATGGAGGTCATCGCGCGCCGGGAGCAGCTCCGTCTCGTCGGCCGCGTCGCCCCGCGCGTGGCGGAGCGCCGCCGCTGGGCCGACGCACCGCGCCGCCAGTCCCCGGCCACCGCCGCCCGCTAGCGGGGGTCGGGGCTCGCGGCCCGGAGAGTCCGGCGGCTCGCCACCGTGCGCGGTCGCGAGCGCGCGCACGTCAGGCCGGTGCGCCGAGGCCCGCGAGCTCGCGCGCCCGGAGCAGCACGTCGTCGAGCATCTGCGGGGTGAGCCGGCCGGTGAACGTGTTCTGCTGGCTCACGTGGAAGCACCCCAGCAGGGTGAGGGTCTGCTCCGGGGGCGGGGGGCCGCCGTCGGGCACGACGCCGGGGAGGGACGCCCCCGGAGTGGGGCGAGGGGTGGCCCGGCGCAGCGTCACCTCCGCACCGTGCGCGAACCGGGGCCGCGGACGCGGCACGGCCCAGCCCTGCTCGGCGAGCGTCGAGAGCAGCGCCTGCCACCCGAAGCCGCCGAGGACGACGGCGACCCGCACCGTCGCGCCCAGTAGCTCGACCTCGCGCGCGAGGTACGGGCCGCAGCGGCGGCGTTCCTCCGGAGTCGGCTTGTTGTCCGGGGGCGCGCACCGCACCGGCGCGGTGACGCGGATCCCGGTGAGGCGGAGGCCGTCGTCGGCGGAGACCGACGTCGCCTGGTTGGCCAGGCCCGTGCGGTGCATGGCGGCGAAGAGGAAGTCGCCGCTGCGATCGCCCGTGAACATGCGTCCTGTGCGGTTGGCCCCGTGCGCGGCGGGCGCGAGCCCGACGACGACGATCCCCGCCTGCTCGTCACCGAACCCGGGGACGGGGCGGGCCCAGTAGTCGTCGTCGCGGAACGATGCCCGCTTGACGTGGGCGACGTGCTCGCGCCAGGCCACGAGTCGCGGGCACGCCCGGCACTCGACGAGGTGGGCGTCCAGCGCCGCGAGCGTCGGCGCCGTCCGGGCCGCGAGCGGGTAGGCGGGGTCGTCGGGCGTCACCCGCCCATCCTGCCCGGACCCCCACCCGCCCGCGTCTCGTCTGCCCAGCACGTGATCGGCGACCGACATCCGCGAGATCCAGTCGCCGACCCCGTGCTCAGCGGGCGGCAGGGCCGTGGTCAGCCGTCAGGCCCGGTGGGTCGTCGGCGCCGTCGCGCCGGCGAGCGCCGCAGCGTCGTGGGGAGCGTCGGTAGCCGAGACAGCGCCGTCGTGGGGCGCGTCGGCGGACGGGAGGGTAGCCCCGACGGGAGCGTCCGGGAGGTCCGCGGACGCGGCGGGGACGCCGACGGCGGGGTCGGGAGCCCCGAGGGAACCCGCGGCGTCGGCCGGGAGCGGTGCGCCGAACGTGTGCCGCAGGCCGAGCAGCACGACGCCCGCGACCACGACGACGCCGAACATCACGGCGGCCATGGTCACCGGCGGAGACCCGCCGAGCAGGCCGGTCACCGGCGCGACGACCGCCCCGACGCCGAACTGGAACGCGCCGATGAGGGCCGCGGCGCTGCCGGCGCGGTGCGCGTTGCGCTCGAGCGCGATGGCCGGGACGGACGGCATGACGAAGCCTGCGGTGCCGAGCGTGAGCACGATGAGCGGGACGAGCCACGCGAGCCCGCCCCCGGCGAGCGCGGCGACGAGGAGCCCGCCCGAGAGGACGAACCCCGCTGCGACCGCACCCTGGAGGATGCGCTCGGGCGTGACGCGCCCGACGAGCGCGCCGTTGATCTGGCTGCCCGCCGTCACGGACACCGCGCCCACGCCGAAGACGATCGCGTACTGCTGCGCGGACATCCCGTAGAAGTCCTGGAACACGAACGTCGACGCGGAGATGTAGGTGAACATCGCGGCCATGTAGAAGCCGGCGATGAGCGCGAGGCCGATGAACGACCAGTCCCCGAGGAGCGAGCCGTACGAGCGCAGGGCCGCGACCGTCCCGCCGCTGCGGCGGCGTTCGACGGGCAGCGTCTCGCGCAGCCGCAGGAGCACGAGCACGAAGAGCACGGCCCCCACGACGGCGAGCGCGACGAACATGCCGCGCCACGACCCGAGACGCAGGAACTGCGCGCCGATGGTCGGCGCGAGGATGGGCGCGACGCCCACGACGAGCATGAGCCGCGCGATGACCTTGCCGATCTGGTAGCCCTCGAACGAGTCGCGCACGATCGCCATGGACAGCACCATCCCGGCGGCCGCGGAGAGGCCCTGGACGAACCGCAGGCCCGTGAGCGCGGCGACCGAGCCGGCGAAGACGATCCCGACGGACGCCGCCACGTACACCGCGAGCGACACCAGCAGGGGAGCGCGGCGACCGACCGCGTCCGAGACCGACCCGATGAGGAGCTGGCCGAGGGCGAGGCCCGCGAGGGTCGCGGTGAGGGTGAGCTGGACGCGGGACTCGGTCGTGCCGAGCTCGTCCACGATGCGCGGGAACGCGGAGAGGTAGAGGTCGATCGTCAGCGGCCCGACGGCGGTGAGCGCGGACAGCAGCAGGACGAGACCGGCGCTGATGCGCCCGGTGCGGGCCGCGGGGCTCGGCGAGGGTGCGGTGCCCGGGCGGGCGGCGACGGGCGCGGTCGGCGCCGGGGTCGCGGGTGGGGTGGAGGCCATGACAGCGGCAACCACCGGTGGTGCGCCGCGTGTTCCCGCACGGCGTACGTGATCGGATGCTGAGACGTGCGGCGGGTCAGGCGCGGTCGGCCCGGGCGGCGGCAGCCCGCGCCGGGCCCGCGCGTGCTCCAGCCGGTCGTCGAGCGCGCCCGCGAGAGTGAGCGCGGCGTCGTGCAGGTGTGCGGCGCGCTCGGCGTCATCGGGCGCGCCGTCCGGCGGCTGCACGACACCGAGTCGTCGCCCTGGCGCACACTGTCGTACTGACGGCGGGGGGCGAGAGCGACGGGACCAGAGCGACAGGACGGGAGGGCGGACGGTGCACCGATCGGCGTGGTGGTGGCGCGCAGGGCTCCTGCTCGTCGTGGTCGGCGTCGGCGTGGCGGTCGTCGCGGCCGACGACGGCCTGCGCTCGGAGGTCCACGCGGCCCTGTCGAACCTGGCGCGCGCCCTCTTCTGACCAGACCGTCCCGCCGAGCACGGGGTTGCTGTCGTCCTGGGCGTCGGAGCGACAGCAACCCCGTGCTCGGCACCCCGGCGGCGCGGGCAGCGCCGGGGTCAGCCCTGGGCGTCGCGCCAGGTGATCCACTCGCGCACGAGGGACAGGTCGTAGTCGGGCCCGCTCGTGCCGACGGTGAACAGGGTCGCGCCCGCGGCGACGAGCGCGTCCGCGGACTCCGCCGGCGGCCGGGACACGGCGACCGAGCGCTCGACGAACGCGGCGGTGTCGCGACCCACGGCCGCGCCGTGCTCGTCGAGGATCGCGCTCTTGCGCGCGAGCGTCTCCGCGTCGCCGAACGAGTGCCAGACGTCCGCGTGCTCCGCGACGACGCGCAGCGTCTTGCGCTCGCCGCCCCCGCCGACGAGCACCGGGATGTCCCGGGTCGGCGTCGGGTTCGACGCCGCCCAGCGGGCCTTGATGCGCGGGAGCGCCGCGGCGAGGTCGGCGATGCGGCCGCCCGCGGTGCCGAACTCGTACCCGAACCGGTCGTAGTCCTTCTCGAACCAGCCCGCCCCGATCCCGAGGATCAGACGACCGCCGCTGATGTGGTCGACCGTCCGCGCCATGTCGGCGAGGAGGTCCGGGTTGCGGTAGCTGTTGCACGTGACGAGGGCGCCGATCTCGACGCGCTCGGTCTGCTCGGCCCACGCCCCGAGCATGGTCCAGCACTCGAAGTGCTTGCCGTCGGGGTCGCCCGTGAGCGGGAAGAAGTGGTCCCAGTTGAAGATGACGTCGACGCCCAGGTCCTCCGCGCGCAGCACGGCGTCGCGAACCTGGGCGTAGTCGGCGTGCTGCGGCTGGAGCTGGACGCCGATGCGGAAGGGGTGCCGAGGAGAGGTCATGCTCGGAATCTACGTCCGGGCCGAGAACGACGACACCCCGCGTCGAGCACGACCTCGTCGGCGCCACGAGCGTCAGAACGACGGCAAGGTCGTGGTCGGCGGACCTAGGGTGGGGCGCATGAAGCGACTGGTGGGCCTGCTCGTGACGCTCGTGGTGCTCGTGGCGGTCGCCGTCGTGGCCGACCGGGTGGCGGTGCGCGCCACCGAGCGCGGCGCGGTCACGGCGTTCGAGCAGCAGGCCGACGACGTGTCCGGCGCCCAGATCGACATCACCGGCTTTCCGTTCCTCACGCAGCTCGTGCGCGGCTCGCTGACGCACGTCACGGGCTCCGCGGACTCCGCGTCGTTCGGCGGCTACGCGATCTCCGACCTCCAGGTCGAGGCCGACGGCGTGAGCACGTCGGAGCCGTACCGGATCGCGTCCGGCACGGCGTCCGGCGTCATCGCGGCGGAGTCGTTGCAGCAGGTCGTCGCCGAGCAGAGCGGTCTCGACGTCGGCGTGACCGCGACCGGCGGCGTGCTGTCCCTGGGCTTCGAGCTGCTGGGCACCACGATCACCGTCGACGTGACGCCGCGCGTGTCCGGGCCGGCCGAGCTCGCCGTCGACGTCGTCGCCGTCCGCACCGGCCTCGGCACGGTCTCGGTCGACGACCTGCCGTCCGGGCTCTCGGGCGCGCTGTCCGACCTGCGCGTCCCGCTCGACCTGCCGGACGGCGTCGCGCTCGACTCCGTGTCCGCCGTCGAGGGCGGCGTGCGCGTCGCGGTGACGGGGACCGACGTCGTCGCCACCGACCTGGTGGCCTCGTGACCCGGGTGGTGCGACCGTCGTGACCGGGGCGGGGTCGTGAGCACCGAGGCGGTCGACGGGCGCCGCGTCCTCGCGGCGCGCCTCGCCGCGCACCGGCTCCGCTCGCCCGACCTGCCCGACGTGCCGACCGCCGTCGGGCACCTCGTGGCGGTGCAGGGGCAGGAGTTCCACCCCGCCCTGTGGGGCCTCACACGGCGGCTGCGGCCCGACGCGCGGCCGGGCGCGGCGGGCGCGGTCGCCGCGTGCGACCGCGGCGAGGTGCTGCGCACGCACGTGCTGCGGCCCACGTGGCACCTCGTCCGGCCCGACGACGCGCGCTGGCTCCTCGAGCTCAGCGCGCCCCGCGTCCACCAGGCCAACGGGACGCTGTACCGGCAGGTGGGGACCGCCGGGCACGGGCCGGAGACCGACCTCGTCGTCGCGGCCGTGCAGGAGCGGCCCCGCACGCGCCGCGAGCTCGCGGGGCTGCTCGCCGCGCACGGCCGCCCGCTCGAGGGCATCGCGCTCGGCTACGTGCTCATGCGCGCCGAGCTCGACCGGCTGCTGGTCAGCGGGCCGCTCGACGGCAAGCAGCAGACGTACGCCGCGTTCGACGACCGCGTCCCGCCCGGCTACGGGCCGCTCGGCGAGCGGTTCGACCGGGACGCCGCTCTCGTCGAGCTCCTGCGCCGCTACCTCGCGAGCCGCGCGTACGCGACGGTCAAGGACGTCGCGCAGTGGTCGGGCTTCACGCTCACCGACGTGCGGCGCGCGCTCGACCTGCTCGACGACGAGGTCGTGGCCGTGCCCGGGGCGGGTGCGCTCGACGGGCTGACGCTCTGGCGGCTCGCGGACCCCGGCGACCGGGTGCTCGACCCCGCGCCGCTCGTCGGTGCGCTCGCGCCCGACGGTGACCCCGCCCGGCCGGTCGTCGACCTGCTGCAGAGCTACGACGAGCTCTTCCAGTCCTTCGGCGAGTCGCGCAGGATCGTCGTGGCCGACGGCGTCGACCTCGGCGACCGGCTCGGGTCCTTCATCCATGCCGTCGCGGTCGACGGCGTCGTCGTCGGGCGGTGGCGCTGGGTCGTCGGGACACGTGACGTCGTCGTCGAGCCGCAGTGGCGCCGCGCGCCGTCGCCCGCGGAGGAGGCGGCGTTCGCCGCCCAGGTGGACGCGGTCCGCGCCCACTGGGGCACGCTCCTCGCGTGACGAGCCGCCGAGCACGGGATCCGCGACCGGATCGGCCCCGAGACGGTCGCCCACCCCGTGCTCGACGGGGGCGGGCGGGCTAGAGGGTGGCAGGGTGGAGGGCGTGACGAACGTCGACGCTCCGCGTCTCGCGAACTGGGCCGGGAACCTCACCTACGCGTCCGCCGAGGTCGCGCACCCCGCGACGCCGGAGGAGCTGGCCGACGTCGTGCGGCGGTCGGCGCGCGTCAAGGCCCTGGGGTCGCGGCACTCGTTCGGGGACGTCGCGGACACGACGGGCACGCACGTCGTCCTCGACCGGTACGACGACGGCCGCGCCCCCGTCGAGGTCGACCCCGCCTCGGGCGTGGTGTCGGTCGCGGCGGGCCTGCGGTACGGCGACGTGACGCGGCACGTCCAGGCGGCGGGGCGGGCGCTCGCGAACCTCGCGTCGCTCCCGCACATCTCGGTCGCGGGGTCGGTCGCGACGGCGACCCACGGCTCGGGCGACGCGGTCGGCTCGCTGGCGAGCGCCGTCGTCGGGGTGGAGCTCGTCATCGGCGACGGCGGGCGCCGGACGCTGCGGCGCGGCGACGCGGACCTCCCCGGCGCGGTCGTGGCGCTCGGGGCGCTGGGCGTCGTGACGCGCGTCGAGCTGGAGACGGTCCCGACGTTCGACGTGCGCCAGGACGTGCACGTCGGGCTGCCGTGGGACGCGGTGACGGCGCACTACGACGAGATCACCGCGTCGGCGTACTCGGTGAGCCTCTTCACGGACTGGGGGCCCGACGGCGTCCAGCAGGTCTGGCGCAAGTCGCGCCTCACCCCGGGGGATGCCGGCGCGGCGCGGGCGGACCTCTTCGGGGCGACACCCGCCACGACGATGCTGCACCCCCTGCCCGGCATCGACCCCGTGCACTGCACGCCGCAGCTCGGCGAGCCCGGCCCGTGGAACGAGCGGCTGCCGCACTTCCGGCTCGACTTCACGCCGAGCAACGGCGCCGAGCTGCAGTCGGAGTATCTCGTGCCGCGCGCCCGGGCCCAGGAGGCGTTCGCCGCGATGCGCGACCTCGGCCCGCGCGTCACCCCGCTGCTCCAGGTGGGGGAGATCCGCACGGTCGCGCCCGACCCCGAGCCGCTGTGGCTCAGCCCGTTCGACGGCCCGGCCGTCGGCGTGCACCTCACGTGGAAGCCCGTGCCCGACGACGTCGCGCGCGTCCTGCCCGACGTCGAGGCCGCGCTCCTCCCGCTCGGCGCGCGCCCGCACTGGGGAAAGCTCTCGCACGCGCTCGTCCACGCCCCGGGCTCCGTCGCGGCGCTCTACCCGCGCGTCGACGACTTCGGCGCGCTCGCGCAGCGGTACGACCCGCAGGGCCGCTTCCTCGGCGGGTACGTCGAGCGCCTGCTCGCGGGCTGAGCGCCGCGCCCCGGCTCGCACGGTGCGCGACCGGTCGCTACGGTCGTCCGAGCACCGAGAGGCTCGCCGCCGCGCCGATCCGCACGGCACCCGCGCGGGCACGGCACGACAGAGGTACCGAGGAGAACTGTGGCAGCGACCGGCACGGCGGGCGGGGAGCCCGCGACGCAGAAGCCGCGCGAGGAGTGGACCGGGCAGGTCGGCTTCATCATCGCGGCCATCGGCTCGGCGGTCGGGCTGGGGAACATCTGGCGGTTCCCCGGCGTGGCGTACGAGAACGGGGGCGGGGCGTTCCTCGTGCCGTACCTCGTCGCCCTGCTCACCGCGGGCATCCCCATCCTGTTCCTCGACTACGCGATCGGGCACCGCTTCCGCGGCTCGGCCCCGACGGCGTTCCGGCGGATCGCGCGGTGGCTCGAGGGCCTGGGCTGGTTCCAGGTGATGATCTGCTTCGTCATCGCGCTCTACTACACCGCGGTCATCGCGTGGGCCGTGAGCTTCTTCGTCTTCTCGTTCGACCTGCGCTGGGGCGACGACCCGGCCGCGTTCTTCACGGGCGACTACCTCCGGCTCGCCGACCCGGGCGTCAGCCTCGAGTTCGTGCCGGCGGTGCTCGTGCCGCTCGTCGCGGTCTGGGTCGTGACGATCGTCGTCCTCGCGCTCGGCGTGGCGAAGGGCGTGCAGCGCGCGAACACGGTGTTCCTGCCGCTGCTCGTCGTGGCGTTCGCGGTGCTCGTGGTGCGCTCGCTGTTCCTCGAGGGCGCGGCGGACGGGCTGAACGCGCTGTTCACCCCGGACTGGTCGGCGCTGGGCGACGCCAACGTGTGGATCGCCGCCTACAGCCAGATCTTCTTCTCGCTGTCGATCGCGTTCGGGATCATGGTCACGTACGCGTCCTACCGTCGGCGCCGGTCCAACCTCACGACGCCGGGGCTCGTCGTCGCGTTCTCCAACTCCTCGTTCGAGATCCTCGCCGGCATCGGCGTCTTCGCGACGCTGGGCTTCCTCGCGCACGAGCAGGGGGTCGGCGTGGGGGAGCTCGAGGGCATCAGCGGGCCGATCCTCTCGTTCGTCACGTTCCCCGCGATCGTGTCGCAGATGCCGGGCGGCCCGATCTTCGGTGCGCTGTTCTTCGGGTCCCTCGCCATGGCGGGGTTCACGTCGCTGCTGTCGATCCTCCAGGTCGTGTCCGCGGGGTTCCAGGAGAAGTTCGGCTGGACGCCGCGGCAGGCGTCCGTGCGCCTCGGCGTCGTGAGCGCGGTCATCTCGGTCCTGCTCTTCTCCACCACCACCGGCCTCGTCGCCCTCGACACCGCCGACCAGTGGGCCAACAACGTCGGCATCGTGGGGTCCGCCGTGCTCATGACCGTCCTCGTGCTGTGGGTGCTGCGGCGCGGACCGGAGCTGCGCTACCACCTCAACGCCGTCTCGACGTTCCGCCTCGGCCCCTGGTGGCAGGGGCTCGTCGCCGTGCTGGCCCCGCTCGTGCTCGGCTACATGCTCGTGTCCAGGATCGTCACGCTCGTCGTCGACGGCTACGAGGGGTACCCCGCGTGGTACCTCGCGCTCGTCGGGTGGGGCGCGATCGCGTTCATGGTGCTCGCCGCGCTCGTGCTCACGGCGATGCGCTGGCGCCGCAGCCCCGACGACTTCGTCCCCTGGCCGCCGTACCCGCCGGGTGACGCCGCGGCGGGGCCGGGCCGGGCGCCGTCGGGCCGCGGGACGGCCGGCCGCACGACTGCCCCGACCGGTGCCGACGGGGAGGAGACCCGATGACCACCTCGGCCGTGATCCTGCTCGTGCTCGCGATCGTCGTCGTGTGGGGCGGGCTGCTCGTCGCGATCCTGCGACTGCGCGCCCAGCCCGAGCGGGCGGACTACCCGCCCGGGGACGAGGACGACCACCGCGAGGACGAGGCGCCCGCCGCACGCGACACGTAGCCCGCGCCGGTCCGCGCCGAGGGCGGGTGCGGTTCGTCACGGTTCGGCCTCGATGTCCCCGCCGGTTTGGTGAGCGGGGCCGAACGGCCCCACACTCGTGCGCAGGTGCCGCGCACCGCCGGGTCCTCTGTTCCCCGTACGTTCCTCTGCCCTCACGGGCCGGGTGCTGACGTAACACGACGGAGACGATCGGTGTCTACGCTGCCCCTGCCCGGCCCCCACCGATCGGAGACACCATGCGTACGACCCCGCGCAAGCTCCCCCTCACCGGTCTCGTCGCGCTCGCCGCGACGAGCACCCTCCTGCTCGCCGCGTGCACCGACGCGTCCCAGACCGGGACGGACGGCAGCACGTCGGGTTCCGGTGACGAGACGTCGGCAGCGCCCTCGTTCGACCCGTCGACCGTCGAGGTCGACGACGCGGCCGCCGCGCTCCTGCCCGAGGACGTCGCGTCCGCGGGGACGCTCGTCGTCGGCTCGAACACCGAGTACGCGCCCGCCGAGTTCATCGACGCCGACGGCAAGACGCCCATCGGGTTCGACATCGACGTCATCAAGGCCGTCGGCGCGACGCTCGGGCTCGACGTCGAGGTCCAGTCGGCCGACTTCCCGGCGATCATCCCCGCGCTCGGCACCAAGTACGACGCCGGGATCTCCTCGTTCACCATCACGGAGGAGCGCATGCAGGAGGCGAACATGATCGCCTTCCTCAACGCGGGCTCCGCCTACGCGGTCGCGTCGGGCAACCCGGACGACATCGACCCCGAGAGCCTGTGCGGCGTGACCGTCGCCGTGCAGACGGGCACGGTCCAGGACGAGGACATCGCCGTGCAGAGCCAGGCGTGCACCGACGCCGGCGAGGAGAAGATCGACATCCTCCAGTACGACTCGCAGTCCGACGCCACGACGAACGTCGCGGGCGGCAAGGCGCAGGTCCTCTACGCCGACTCGCCGGTGATCGGCTACGCCGTCGAGCAGACGGGCGGCCAGCTCGAGCAGCTCGGCGACGTGTTCGACAGCGCGCCGCAGGGCGTCGTCGTCGCGAAGGACGACACGGAGCTCGCCGCCGCGATCCAGGCAGCCCTGCAGTCGCTCATGGACAGCGGCCAGCTCGAGGAGATCCTCGGGGCCTGGGGCAGCGGCGACGCGGCCCTGGAGACCGCCGAGCTCAACCCGTCCGTCGGCTGACGACCCCCTCGCCAGCCCCGTCCGTCCCGCCGCCCCGCGGGCGCCCACCCGGCGCCCGCGGCCGGCGGGCGGGACGACCGCGCGGACGACGACGACCGCGCGGCCCGGCTCGTCCCCCGAGCCCCGACCCCCCGAGGTGCACCATGACGACCGGTAGCTCCCCCCGCGGCGCCGCCGCCGGACCGGCCGACGACCCGGTCCCCGACCGCATCCACGCCGTCCCCGTCCCCCGGCCCGGGCGGTGGATCTCCGCCGCCCTGCTGCTCGTGCTCGCCGCGATGGCGGCCAACGCCCTGCTGACGAACGAGAAGTTCCGGTGGGACGTCGTCTGGCTGTACTTCCGCGACGTGACGGTCGTGCGCGGCGTCGGCTGGACGCTCGTGCTGACGTTCGGCTCGATGCTCATCGCGATCGTCCTCGCCGTGCTCCTCGCGATCATGCGGCGCTCGGACAACCCCGTCATGCGGTCGGTGAGCTGGGGCTACATCTGGTTCTTCCGCGGCACCCCGATCTACACGCAGCTCGT
Source organism: Cellulosimicrobium sp. 72-3 (assembly GCF_013127315.1). Lineage (NCBI taxonomy): Bacteria > Bacillati > Actinomycetota > Actinomycetes > Micrococcales > Promicromonosporaceae > Cellulosimicrobium > Cellulosimicrobium sp. 72-3. Next base: position 3,961,927 of record NZ_CP053419.1, on the reverse strand, counting down.
GTTCTGGGGCCTCATCTCGGTGCTCTACCCGCGCCTGAGCCTCGGCATCCCGTTCGGGCCGGAGTTCTTCGAGTTCCGCACGGCGGACCTGTTCACCGCGTTCGTGTGCGCGCTCATCGGGCTCTCGCTCAACGAGGCGGCGTACCTCGCGGAGATCGTGCGCGCGGGCCTCGGGTCGGTCGACCCGGGCCAGACCGAGGCCGCGAAGGCGCTCGGCATGAAGGACGGCAAGATCCTCACGCGCATCGTGCTGCCCCAGGCCATGCGCGTGATCGTGCCGCCCACGGGCAACGAGACGATCTCCATGCTCAAGACGACGTCGCTCGTCCTCGCGGTGCCGTTCACGCTCGACCTGCAGTACTCGACGAACGCGATCGGCAACCGCCTCTTCCTGCCGATCCCGCTGCTCATGGTCGCCGCCATCTGGTACCTGCTCATCACGAGCGTCCTCATGGTCGGCCAGCACTACGTGGAGCGGTACTACGGCCGCGGGTTCGGGACGCAGACGCCGACGCGGCGCCGCGGGCGCGGCCCGGGCGGGCGCGGGCGCAAGCCGAACCGGCAGGACCTCATCGCCGCGTCCGGCACGACGAAGGACGACCCCTTCCTGGAGGTGACCCCGTGAGCGGGACGCACGACACGGCATCCGCGGCGCCCCGGACCTCCCCGGAGGCGGGCCGCTCCACCGACGCCACCCCGATGGTGCAGGTCGAGGGCCTGCACAAGATGTTCGGCGACCTGCACGTCCTCAAGGGCGTGGACCTCGAGGTCGCGCGCGGCTCGGTGTGCGTCGTGCTCGGCCCGTCGGGCTCGGGCAAGTCGACGCTGCTGCGCTGCGTCAACGAGCTCGAGGAGATCACGGGCGGCCGCGTCCGGGTCGACGGCGAGCTCATGGGCTACCGCGAGGTCACCAAGGACGGCCGCACTCGCCTGCACCGCCTGCACCCCAAGGTCGTCGCGCGGCAGCGCTCGCGCATCGGCATGGTGTTCCAGCGCTTCAACCTGTTCCCGCACATGACGGCGCTCGAGAACGTCGCAGAGGCGCCCGTCCAGGTGCGCGGGCTGAGCAAGGCGCAGGCGCGGGCGCGCGCGTCCGAGCTCCTGGACCGCGTGGGCCTCGCCGACCGTGCCGACCACTACCCGGCGCAGCTCTCCGGCGGCCAGCAGCAGCGCGTGGCCATCGCGCGGGCCCTCGCCATGGACCCCGAGCTCATGCTGTTCGACGAGCCGACGTCGGCCCTCGACCCCGAGCTCGTCGGCGAGGTGCTGGCCGTCATGCGCGACCTCGCGCGGTCCGGCATGACGATGATGGTCGTGACGCACGAGATCGGGTTCGCGCGCGAGGTCGCCGACACCGTGGTCTTCATGGACGAGGGCGTCATCGTCGAGCAGGGCAGCCCGGAGCAGGTGCTCGGGGACCCGCAGCACGAGCGCACGCGGTCGTTCCTCGCCCACGTGCTGTAGACGGCGTCCGGCACCGGCGAGGGAGCCTCGCGAGACCGGCCCGGCGCCTGGGCGGACCCTCGACGGGTCGACCGCGGGCAGGCGGGTCGGTCTCGCGCTCAGCCGGCGCGGCGGCGGCGCGGGAGCGCGGGCGCCCCGTGCGCGGGCGCGAGGCGGGGCGAGAGCCCCGTGGGGCGGGCGACCGTGACCATCTCCCCGCTGAGCGCCCGGCCGAGGTGCACGAGCGGCAGCATGTTCTCGTGCTCGACCACGAGGGCGTCGTAGATCGGGGTCTCGCTGTCGGGGGTGGGAGAGGAAGATCGCGTCAGCACGCCTCCCACTGTCGGTGAGGGACGTGTGTTCCGCGACCGGAAGCGGTGACGTGTCCGTGAGGCGTTCGTGGAGACCGCCGGGTCACCAGCCCCAGTCGCCCCAGTCCCAGCCGCCCCCGCCGCCGTCCCCGTCACCGCCGTCGTTCCCGTTGCCGCCGCCGTTCCCGGGTCCGTTCCCCGGACGCTCCTCCTGCTCGCGCTCGTCCTGCTCCTTCTGGCGGTCGTCGAGCTCCTGCGAGCGCTTCGACGCGTCCTCCTCGGCCTGCGCGACGGCCTCCTCGCGCTCCGTGAGCTGGGCCGTCGCGGCGTCGAGCTCGGCACGCTGGGCGTCGAGGTCGGCCCGCTCGGACTCGAGCTGCTCGCGCTCCGCCGCGACCTCGCTCTGCACGCGCTGCGCCTCGGCCCGCTCGCGCTGCGCCTCGCCCTGCGCCGAGAGCGTGAGGCCGATGCCGACGAGCAGGCCGACCGCGACGCCCGCGAGGCCGACCGCCGTCGGGACGAGCCAGCGCCGCCCCCGCTCCGGCGCGTGGTCGCCGTCGTCGTCGGCCGCGGGCAGGGCGAGCGGCCCCACCGGGACGACGCCGGACCGCCCGGCCCGGGCCGGGACCGTCGGGGCTGCACCCGGGGTGGCGGACGGCGTCGGGCGCGCGGCGGGCGCAGGCGTCGCCGGGCGGGCGGCCGGGCCGGGCGACGGGCGCGCGGCCGGGTCGTCGAGCATCCCGCCGAGCGCGGGCAGGATCATCGTCGAGCTCGCCACGGGGTGGTCCTCCACGGCGCCCGGGATTGGCGGGGCGGCCGGGACGGCGGCCGCGACGCGCGTCGCGTCGGCCTCGGGACCGACCGCCGGGGTCGCGCCCGACGAGCGGGCGCGCAACGACCGTCGGGTCGGCGCGCCGGACCCGACGGGCAGCGGCTCGGTGCTGCGCAGGACGGGCGCCTCCGGGGGCGGCACGGGCCCGGGCGCGGGAGCGGCGTCGTCGGCCCAGAACACCCACCCGGGCGGGGGCGGCGGCCAGGACGGGTCCGGGTGCCACTCGGTCGTCGGGGTGAAGCCCGCGGGCACGGGCCACCCCGGCGGCGGGACGAAGCGCACGGCCATGGGTCCTCCTTCGGTGGCGCCCGCCGCGCGGGGGCGGGGGCGCCGGGAGCCGCGGGGCTCCCGGTCCGGCGTGGACGTGCCGCGGCGACGTCCGACGACGACGTCCGGGCGGGACGTCCGACGGGAACAGTAGGGGAGCCCCGCCCGTCGGCACGAATCGCCGCATCCCGGGCACGGGTCGGCCGGGGAGCGGCGGGCGGGGCCGCCGGGGGCGGGCGGGCGGGCGGTGGAGTGTGGTCGGCGGGGGGCCGGTGGGTCGTCGGTGGGTGCGGCGGTGCGGGTGGGTGGTGCGGAGGGGTGGCGCGGACGCGTGGGTGGCCGCTGGTAGAACGGACGCAGACCGACGGACGGTCGGCGGCGACGGCCGTCGGCGGCCGTCCCGAACCGGAGGTGTGCGTGTTCCTCGTCGACGAGCCGGTGCTGCGGGCCGCGACCGTGGCCGACCGGGCCGGTGCCGGCGCGGCGCCACCCCGCGAGCAGGCGCTCGTGCTGTCCGCGAGCGACCTCGTCGTCGCCGCGGACTGCGAGTACCGGCTCCTGTGCTGGCTCGACGAGCAGCTCGGGCGGACGCCCCGCCGCGACGAGGGCGACGACGCGATGCTCGCCCGCACGGCCGAGCTCGGCGCCCGGCACGAGCGCGCGGTGCTCGCGGGCTACGAGGCCGAGCACGGCCCGTTCGACCCGGCGACCGGCCGCGGCGTCGTGCACGTCGAGCCGCCGCGCGGCACCTCGTGGGACGAGCTCGTCGCCGCGCAGGCGCGCACGCTCGCCGCGGTCGAGGCGGGGGCGGACGTCGTGCACCAGGCCGCCTTCTTCGACGGCGCGTTCCACGGCCGGGCCGACTTCCTCGTGCGCACCGGCACGGACGACGCGGGCGCGGCGCGCTACGCCGTCGTGGACGCCAAGCTCGCGCGCCGGGCCAAGGTCCCCGCCCTGCTCCAGCTCGCGGCCTACGGCGACCAGCTCCTCGCCGCGGGCGTCCCCGTGGACCCGGACGTCTCGCTCGTCCTCGGCACGCGCGAGCGCACGTCGCACCGCCTGGCCGACCTGCTGCCCGTCTACCGGGACCGGCGCGAGCGGCTCGTGCGCCTGACGACCGAGCACGTCGCGCGCGAGGGGCGTGCCCCCTGGGACGACCCGGCGGTCCGCGCGTGCGGGCGCTGCGCCGACTGCCGCGCCCAGGTGGAGGCGCGCCGGGACGTGCTCCTCGTCGGTGGCGTGTACGAGTCGCAGCGCGCGGCCCTGCACGCGGCGGGGATCCGGACGATCGACGAGCTCGCCGCCGCGACCGACGAGACGCCGGTCCCGGCCGGGATGAGTCGGTCGACCTTCGCGCGCGTGCGGCGCCAGGCCGGGCTCCAGCTCGGCACCGGCCCGTCCGACGGCACGGTCGTGTGGGCCGACGCGTCCGGGCCCCGCGAGCTGTCGTGGCGCATCGACGACCCGGCGCCCGTGCTCGCCCTGCCGGAGCCGAGCCCGGGCGACCTCTTCTTCGACTTCGAGGGCGACCCGCTGTGGACGGACGCCGGCGGCACGAGCTGGGGGATCGACTACCTGTTCGGGTGGGTCGAGCGCCCGGCGACGCCCGAGGACCGGCCGCCGTTCCACGCCCTGTGGGCGCACGACCTCGCGGCGGAGCGGGACGCGCTCGTCGCGTTCGTCGACCACGTCAACGCGCGCCGCCGCGTCCACCCCGACCTGCACGTCTACCACTACGCCGACTACGAGCGCGCGCACCTGCTCGCGATCGCCGCGCGGCACGGCGTCTACGAGGAGGAGGTCGACGACCTCCTGCGCGACGGCGTCCTCGTCGACCTGTACGCCGTCGTGCGGCAGGCGCTGCACGTGTCCGACCGCTCGCGGTCCATCAAGAAGCTCGAGCCGCTCTACATGGGCGACGAGCTGCGCACCGGCGACGTGACCACGGGCGCCGCGTCCGTCGTCGCGTACGCCGAGTACACCGCCCTGCGCGACGCGGGCCGCAGCGAGGAGGCGGCCGAGCTCCTGCAGGGGATCGCGGACTACAACCGGTACGACTGCGTGTCGACGCTGCGCCTCGCCGCGTGGCTGCGCGAGGCGGCCGCGGCGGTCGCCGGGACCGCGGGTCGCGACGCCGATGCCGCGGCCACGACGGCTGGCACGGCCACGACTGCTGGCACGGCCACGACGACCGGCGTGGCGGCGGGCCCGGGCGCCGCGAGCGCCGCGGCTGCCACGACCGGTGCGCTCGCCGAGACCGAGACCGAGACCGAGACCGGGGCGGGGGAGCGCGAGCGGTCCTCCGCGGTGCTGCTGGAGGAGGAGATCCGGCAGGCCGTCGGCGAGGACCGCGCGCGGCGCACGGCGGACGAGCAGGCTCTCGCGATGTACGGGGCGGCGGCCGGGTACCACCGGCGCGAGGCCAAGCCGTTCTGGCACGAGCACTACTCCCGCCTCGCGCTCCCGCCCGACGAGTGGCTGGGGCGGCGGAACGCGTTCCTCGTCGAGCAGGCCGAGGTCGTCTCGGGGTGGGAGGTCGAGCCGGGGCGGCGCACGTGGTCCCGGCGCCTCGCGCTCGTCGGACGGCTGCCCGAGGGCAGCGACCTGCGCGTGGGCGTCGCCCCGTTCGTGCTCTACGACCCGCCCCTGCCGCCGTGCGCCCGCACGGCCGTCGACGGCGTGCGGGGCTGGCTCACCGGCGGGGTGATCCTCGACGCCGGGCGCCGCGCGACGCCGGCGGGCGAGCGCGACGTGCTGGTGGTGCGCGAGCAGCTCCCGACGAGCGCGGAACCGTTCGACGCGACCCCGGTCGCGCTCACCCCGTCGCCGGGGCCGGGCACGAAGCCGCTCGAGGCCGCGACCGAGGAGGCCGCGCGCCGCGCCCTCGCCACGTGGCGGGCCACGGGCTCGCTCCCGCAGGACGCCGCGACCGACCTGCTGCTGCGCCGGCCGCCGCGCCTCGTGCCCGCCGGTCCGGCCGCACCCGACGTCGCCCCGGGCGGAGCCGCCGCAGCCGACGGCGTCGGCAGCGTGACGGGCGGCGCGCTGCCGCCCGTCGCGGACGACGTCGTCGACGCGGTCACGGCGGCCGTCGAGCGGCTCGACGACTCGTACCTCGCGGTGCAGGGCCCGCCCGGGACGGGCAAGACGTACGTCGGTGCGCGGGTCGTGGCGCGGCTCGTCGCGCAGGGGTGGCGCGTCGGCGTCGTCGCGCAGTCCCACGCCGTGGTCGAGAACCTGCTGCGCGCGGTCGTGCTCGGCGCGGGGGTGCCGCGCGAGCTCGTCGCGAAGAAGCTCGCGACGGACGGGCCGTCGCCGCGCGCCGTGTACGCCGAGCTCGACGGCGCCCACCTCGCCGCGTTCGCGACCGAGCCGGGGCCGCGGGTCGTCGGCGGCACCGCGTGGGACTTCGCCGCCGAACGGCTGCCCGCGGGCACGCTCGACCTGCTCGTCGTCGACGAGGCGGGCCAGTTCTCGCTCGCGAGCACGGTCGCGGTCGCGCGGGCGGCCCGCCGCCTGCTCCTGCTCGGCGACCCGCAGCAGCTCCCGCAGGTCAGCAAGGGCCGCCACCCCGAGCCCGTCGACCGCTCGGCGCTCGCCTGGCTCGCCGACGGCCACGGCGTGCTGCCCCCCGAGCGCGGCTACTTCCTCGCCACCACGTGGCGCCTGCACCCGGACCTCGCCGCGGCGGTCTCGACGCTCTCCTACGAGGACCGGCTGCGCGCGCACCCGCTCGCCGCGGCCCGCCGCCTCGACGGCGTCGCGCCCGGCGTGCGGCAGGTGCTCGTGGAGCACGCGGGCAGCACCGTGCGCTCGACGGAGGAGGCGGCCGAGGTCGTGCGCCAGGTCGCGGACGTCCTCGGCCGGTCCTGGACGACGACGGTCGACGGCGTCGCGCACGAGCGTCCGCTCGGGCAGGGCGACGTGCTCGTCGTCGCCCCGTACAACGCGCAGGTGTGGGCGGTGCGTGGTGCCCTGCGCGACGCGGGCTACCCGGACGTCGAGGTCGGGACGGTCGACCGGTTCCAGGGCAAGGAGGCTCCGGTCGTCATCCTCACGCTCGCGGCGTCGTCCGGGCACGAGGCGTCGCGCGGGCTCGGGTTCCTGCTGTCCCGGAACCGCCTCAACGTCGCGGTGTCGCGCGCCCAGTGGAGCGCGGTCGTCGTGCGCTCGCCCGGGCTCACCGACACGCTGCCCCGCTCGGCCCGCGGTCTGGAGGAGCTCGGCGCCTTCCTGGCCCTCACGTCCTGACGGGCGGCGGTGCCCGGCCGCGGGGCCACCGGAACCGTGCACACCGGAAGCCCTCGCCGGAGCATCCGGCCGGAACCGTGCACACCGGAAGCACCCGCCGGAGCCTCCGGCCGGAACCGTCCGCACCGGAAGCACCCGCCGGAACCACGGGCCGGTGCGCGTCGTTGGTCGGGGAGTGAGCCGTACCCGGCCACGACCCCGGCGCGAGCGCACCGCTCGGCGCCCCCACCCCCGGAGGACGACCCATGGGATTCCTGGACCGGCTCCTCGGCCGCGAGCCGCGAGACGACGGCGGCGCGCCGCAGCACACGGGCCCCTACGGCGCCCAGCCCCCGACGCAGCCCGCGAACCCCTACCCGACGCAGTACCCGGCCCAGCAGCCCGCGTACGGCAGCGCCCCGCAGGACGCTCGGCCCGCGGCCGGGCAGCGTACGCCGGACCAGGTGGCGATCGACCGCTACCGCTACCTGCTGCGCACCGCCCCGCCGGACGCCGTCGAGCAGGCGCACGCCGAGGCCTTCGCGCGGCTCACGCCGGAGCAGCGCCGGCAGGTGCTCGCCGAGCTCGGTGAGCAGGTCCCGGCGGGCGAGCGGGCGACGTCGGACGCCCCGCAGGACCTCGCACGCATGGCGACGCGGGCCGAGATGCGGCAGCCCGGGACGCTGGAGCGCACGTTCGCGGGCCGGGGCCAGACGGGCCCCGGGTTCGGCGCGATGGTCGGGTCCAGCCTGCTGGGCACGATCGCGGGCGTCGTCATCGGGTCCGCCGTCGCGAACGCCCTGTTCGGGCCCGCGTTCGCCGACCCGAGCCAGCCCGTGGCCGAGGACGCGGCCGCCGGCGAGGACCCGGGCGCCGGCGAAGACCCGGGCGCCGCCGAGGGTGGCGCTGACGGCGGCGCCGTCGAGGCGTCGGGCGGGGACCCCGCGGGCGGTACCGACGGCGGCTTCGACGGCGGCGGCTTCGACGACTTCGGCGGCTTCGGCGAGTTCTGAGGCCCCCCGCCTCGCTGCCCGGAACGCACGAGTGCCCCCGACCGGAGGGTCGGGGGCACTCGAGGAACGATCGATCGGTGCGGCGAGCCGCTACCGAGGAGATCGGGTCAGACGGGGCGGATGTTCTCCGCCTGCGGGCCCTTCGGGCCCTGCGTCACGTCGAACTCGACGCGCTGGTTCTCCTCCAGCGTGCGGAAGCCCTGCGACTGGATCGCGGAGTAGTGCGCGAACACGTCGGCCGAGCCGTCCTCGGGGGCGATGAAGCCGTAGCCCTTCTCGCTGTTGAACCACTTCACGGTTCCGGTAGCCATTGTTACTCCTTCAAGAGTGTGGAAACACCCCCCGCGGGCGCAGGGGAGTACATCACGGTGTTCGTCGTCAACTCTTGGGTAACAAGGTCCGCCGGGCACCCGCCGGGTGGCGGTCACGTCGACGCGAGGACAAGCGAGGCACTGCAATCTCGGAGACAACCGTACATGGTAGGCCCCCTCTTGGCCATGGGTTGCCGCGAGCTGTTGTGCCGACCCCCGCGGCGTCCGCGGTGGCGGGTGCCGGGAGCGCGCGGGGAGGCGCCCGGAAGGTCCCCGGGCGCTCCCCGTGAGGTGCCCGGAGAGCGTCGCCGGGGAGCGCGTCGAGGGCTCAGAACGGGACGTTCGTACCGTTCACGGAACGAAACGAGACCCTTGCGTTACGAGTCGGTAACAACTCCCTGCGTCCCACGAAACCCGATCCGCCTACGTTCGCGTCACCCAGGAACGCGGAGGCGCCCCCTCCCGCGGATTCGTGGGTCCGGAGCCCTCCGAGATGCCGCGGAGGGCTCCGGACGGCGCGACCGCGGGGAGGTTTCGTCCCCGGGTGACCTGTGTCACTATTCAGCACGCAATTCAGTGTTGAATTCAGCGATCGACCGCGGAGAGAGGCGGCTTGGCTGCCTCCGCGGGGATCAGGACCACGGAGGTTGGCATGCATCGCACAGCACGACGGGCGAGCGGGGGTGCCGCCCTGCTCCTCGCGGCCACCCTCGTCCTCACCGCCTGCGGTCCCCAGTCCCAGGGCGGCGGCGACGAGACGACCGGGACGTCGACCGAGACCGACGACGGCGGCGGCTCGGCCGACCTGAGCATCGTCCCGTCGGTCCAGATCGACATCGACGGCGCCGAGGTCGAGGCCACCGCGGCCGGCAACCCGGCGGACCCCGCCGGTGACGGCAGCGCCGAGTGCGCCGAGGGCACCTCGATCGCGGTCGCCGGAGCTCTGACGGGCCCGAACGCCGCGCTCGGCCTCAACATCCAGTACGGCGCCCAGGTCGCCGTGGACGCGTTCAACGAGGCGAACCCGGGCTGCCAGGTCACGCTCAAGCCGTTCGACACCGAGGGCGACCCGCAGAAGGCGACCCAGGTCGCGCCGCAGATCGTCGGCGACGCGAGCGTGCTCGGTCTGCTCGGCCCCGCGTTCTCGGGCGAGACGGCCGCCACGGGCGACGTGTTCAACCAGGCGGGCCTGCTGTCGCTCACGGCGTCGGCGACCAACCCCGACCTCACGACGAACGGCTGGACGAACTTCTTCCGCGGTCTCGCCAACGACGCCGTCCAGGGCCCGTCGGTCGCGAAGTACCTCGTCAACACGAAGGACTTCGGCAGCGTCTGCGTCGTCTCCGACAACTCGGACTACGGCATCGGCCTCGCCCAGCAGATCACCGAGGGCCTGGGCGACGCCGCGAACGAGGACTGCGCCGCCGAGGTGAAGACCGGCGACAAGGACTTCTCGGCCGCCGTCCAGATCATCTCCGGCGCCGACGCGGACGCCGTCTTCTACGCCGGCTACTACGCGGAGGCCGCGCCGTTCGTGCAGGGCCTGCGCGACGGCGGCGTCGACATCCCGTTCGTCTCGGCGGACGGCACGAACGACCCGCAGTTCGTCTCGCAGGCGGGTGCCGCGTCGAAGGGCGCGATCCTCTCCTGCCCGTGCGGCCCGGCCCCGGAGGACTTCGCGGCCACCTACGAGGAGACGAACGGCCAGGCGCCGGGCGTGTACTCGGTCGAGGGCTACGACCTCGCGACGATCATGCTCACGGGCATCGCCTCGGGCGTGACCGACCGTGCGGGCCTGATCGACTACGTGGCGAACTACTCCGGTGAGGGCCTGGCCCGCGCCTACGAGTGGGACGACACGGGCGAGCTCGCCTCGGCGCTCATCTGGATCTACGAGGTCCAGTAGTCCGACGACGACGGGCGCCCCGCCCCGACGTCCCCGCCCCGCGCGGGGACCGGTCGGCGGGGCGCCCGTCGTGGACCACGACCTCGTACCCCAGAGAACGAACCAGGGAGCGTCATGCCCGCTCTTGCTGACGCGCTGATGCACAGCGCGACCGCCGGCCCCCTCGTCCACCAGTCCCTCATCGACTTCAACATCGCGGGCCTCGCCCGGAACTTCTGGGGCCTCACCATCGAAGGCCTCACCTACGGCGCGATCTACGCGCTCGTCGCCGTCGGCTACACGCTCGTCTACGGCGTGCTGCGGCTCATCAACTTCGCCCACTCCGAGGTCTTCATGCTCGGCATGTTCGGGCAGTACGCGACGCTCATGCTGCTCGGCTTCTACCCGAGCGGGAACGCGTACGACAAGGGCATCGCCCTGACGGTGCTCTACCTCGGCATCGCGATGCTCGGCGGGATGCTCGTCGCGGGCGGTGCCGCCGTCGGGCTGGAACGCGTGGCGTACCGGCCGCTGCGACGGCGCGGCGCACCGGCGCTCGTCTTCCTCATCACCGCGATCGGGATGTCGTTCATCATCCAGGAGTTCGTGCACTTCGTGCTGCCGAAGCTCACGGGCGGCACGCTCGGCGGCGTCAACGCGCAGCAGCCGATCCGGCTCGTCCAGCCCGAGGTGCAGTTCACGATCGGCGGCGCGCCGGTCACGAACATCACGCTCGTCATCATCCTGTCGGCGCTGGTCCTCGCGCTCGCGACGGACATGTTCATCAACCGGACGAAGTTCGGCCGCGGCATCCGCGCCGTCGCGCAGGACCCGGTGACCGCGACCCTCATGGGCGTCTCGCGCGAGCGCGTCATCATGCTGACGTTCCTCATCGGCGGCATCCTCGCCGGTGCGGCCGCGCTGCTCTACACGCTGCGCGTGCCGAACGGGATCATCTACTCCGGCGGCTTCATCCTCGGCATCAAGGCGTTCTGCGCCGCGGTGCTCGGCGGCATCGGCAACCTGCGCGGCGCGCTGCTCGGTGGCCTGCTGCTCGGCGTCATGGAGAACTACGGCCAGGTCGTGTTCGGCACGGAGTGGCGCGACGTGGTCGCGTTCGCGCTCCTCATCATCGTCCTGATGTTCCGCCCGACGGGCATCCTCGGGGAGTCGCTGGGGAGGGCCCGCGCATGAGCACCTCGACACCTGCACCCGGCCCCGCGCCCGACGGCGGTCGCCCCACCGCGATGCCGCCCGCCGGCCGCGTCGCGACGAAGGACCGGCCGCACAGCGGCGTCGGCGACCGGCTGCGCCTGTGGTGGGACGCCCAGGCCCGGCCCACGCAGTGGGCGATCGGCGTCCCGTTCCTGATCTTCCTGGCGCTCGTGCCGATCCTCAACATCCCGGTGCTCACCACGGTGGGCACCAACTTCGGCGGGGTGATGGCGCAGTTCGGCATGATCGCGCTCATCGCCATCGGCCTCAACGTCGTGGTGGGCCAGGCCGGCCTGCTCGACCTCGGCTACGTCGGCTTCTACGCCATCGGCGCGTACACGGTCGCGATCCTCACGAGCCCCGACAGCCCGTGGAACCAGACCGACGAGTGGCTGTCGAAGGACTGGGCGTGGCTCGCGGCGCTGCCGATCGCGGTCGCGATCACGTCGTTGTCCGGGCTGATCCTCGGCTCGCCGACGCTGCGCCTGCGCGGCGACTACCTCGCCATCGTCACGCTCGGCTTCGGCGAGATCGTCCGCCTCCTCGCAGACAACCTCGACGAGCTGACGGGCGGCGGCCAGGGCCTGCGCGGCGTCGCCTACCCCCGGGTGGGCGTCACGGAGGAGCTGCCCAACGGCGTCTTCTCCGCGGGGAACGCCGCGGGCACGCTCAACTCGGGCGTGTGGTGGTACTGGCTGAGCCTCGTGTTCATCGTCATCTCGCTGCTGCTCGTGGGGAACCTGGAGCGCTCGCGCGTCGGGCGCGCCTGGGTCGCGATCCGCGAGGACGAGGACGCGGCCGAGATCATGGGCGTCCCCACGTTCCGCTTCAAGCTGTGGGCGTTCGTCATCGGTGCGTCGATCGGCGGTGTCGCGGGCGCGCTCTACGCCGGGCAGGTCCAGTTCGTCATCCCGACGAACTTCAACGTCATCAACTCCGTGCTCTTCCTGTGCGCCGTCGTGCTCGGCGGCCAGGGGAACAAGCTCGGGGTGATCCTCGGCGCGTTCATCATCGTGTACCTGCCGAACTTCTTCCTCGGCCGCACGGAGCTGTTCGGCATCCCGATCAACGGCAACGAGATCGCGAGCTACCGGTACCTGTTCTTCGGGATCGCGCTGGTCGTGCTCATGATCTTCCGTCCGCAAGGGCTCCTCCCCGTCCGGCAGAAGCTCCTCGCCTACGGGCGCGAGCTCTACGTCGCCGCGCGACGCGCGGCGCAGGCCGTCACGCGGGGCGGGTCCGACGACGGCGCCCGCCCGGGCTCCCCGGCGGTCGCCACGGCGTCGGGCGGCTCCCGCGCGTCGCGCGCGACGGGCACGACGACCGGGACCGGCGCAGACGGCACCACGACCGGGGAGGAGACCCGATGAGCACCCACGACCCCGGCGGCATCGGCGCGGGCGGCGAGCACGGCGACGAGCACCTCGCGTCGTCGGGCCGCGCCGACTCCTCGCGTGCCGACCTGTACATGCCCGGAGCCGTCCTCGAGGAGCCGGCGGTCGTCGACGTCGCAGACGTGCGCCCCGAGCTCGCCAACCCCGAGCTCGTCGACGCGATGGTCGCGCCCGACCGCACGGTCCACGCGCGCGTCGGCGAGCCGCTGCTCCAGATGCAGAACGTCACGGTCCAGTTCGGCGGCCTCGTCGCGCTCGACGACGTGACGTTCGACATCCGGCGCGGCGAGATCCTCGGGCTCATCGGCCCGAACGGCGCGGGCAAGACGACCGCGTTCAACGCGATGACGGGCGTCTACCGGCCCACCCAGGGGCAGGTCGTCTTCGACGGCTCCCCGGTGGGCAAGCTCAAGCGCTACCGGATCACGCAGCGCGGCATCGCCCGCACGTTCCAGAACATCCGCCTGTTCAACGAGATGACGGCGCTGGAGAACGTCGTCGTCGGGTCGGACGCGCGGCACCGCACGTCGGTCCCCGGCGCGCTGCTGCGCACGCCGCGGCACCGGCGCGAGGAGCGGGACGCGATCGACCGGGCGCTCGCGCTGCTCGAGTTCGTGGGCGTCGGCGGGCGCGCGACGGAGAAGGCGCGCAACCTCTCGTACGGCGACCAGCGCCGGCTCGAGATCGCGCGGGCCCTGGCGACCGAGCCGAAGCTGCTGTGCCTCGACGAGCCGGCGGCCGGCTTCAACCCGGCGGAGAAGGAGTCCCTCATGGACCTCATCCGCCACATCCGCGACGACGGGTACACCGTGCTGCTCATCGAGCACGACATGCGCCTCGTGCGCGGGGTGACCGACCGGATCGTCGTGCTCGAGTTCGGGCGCGTCATCGCGGACGGCACGCCGGACGAGGTCACGAACGACCCCAAGGTCGTCGCGGCGTACCTCGGCGTGCCCGACGAGGAGCTGGCCGGCCCGGACGGCGTCGGGCCCGCGGCCCCCACCACCGAAGGAGGCAGCGGCCATGCCCCTGCTTGAGCTGCAGGACATGACGGTCGCCTACGGGCGCATCGAGGCCGTGCGCGGCATCTCGATCACCGTCGAGGAGGGCGAGCTCGTCACCCTCATCGGGGCCAACGGCGCCGGGAAGACCACGACGATGCGCGCCATCTCGGGCATCCGCCCGGTGGCGCGCGGCAAGGTGCTCTTCGACGGCAAGGACATCACGAAGATGAAGGCGCACCTGCGCGTGCTCGAGGGCATCGTGCAGGCGCCCGAGGGCCGCGGCATCTTCCCCGGGATGACGGTCGTCGAGAACCTGGAGATGGGCGCGTACGCGCGCACGTTCGCGTCGAAGGCCGAGCACGACGAGACGGTCGAGCGCGTCTTCGACCTCTTCCCCCGGCTCGCGGAGCGCAAGGAGCAGGTGGGCGGCACCATGTCGGGCGGCGAGCAGCAGATGCTCGCGATCGGGCGCGCGCTCATGGCCCGGCCGCGGCTGCTGCTCCTCGACGAGCCGTCGATGGGGCTCGCGCCCATGGTCATCCAGCAGATCTTCCGCATCGTGTCGGAGATCAACGCGCAGGGGACGACGGTGCTGCTCGTCGAGCAGAACGCGCAGCAGGCGCTGTCGCGCTCGCACCGCGCGTACGTGCTCGAGACGGGTGAGGTCGTGCGCAGCGGCGGCGGGCGCGAGCTGCTCGCGGACTCGAGCATCAAGGAGGCGTACCTCGGCGTCGCGTGACGGGCACGCCGTCCCGGCCGGACGCGCCTCCGGGCGGGTCCGCCCGGGTCGGGCGCGGCCGGGGGCGGTCCGGCCTGGTTAGGCGCGCCCAGGGGCGGGCCCGGCCGGGGGCGGGTCCGCCGCCGGGCGCGCTGCCCTAGGCTGGCCGCGTGCCGCTCCGACGACGTGACGCCCGGGACCGACTGACCTTCGAGCTGGTCGAGTCCGACGACGTCGACGCGGACGACGACGCCCTCGGCGGCCCGGGCCTGGCCTCGCCGGGCGGGCCGCGCGGCGTGCCGTCCGGCGCGACGGGGGGCACGACCTGGACGCCGGGCGCGACGGCGGGCGTCCGTGCCGCCCTCGGGGCGACGGACGGTCCCGCGGGACCCGACGGCCCGCCCGGGCGTGCGTCGGTCGACGACGACCCGGCCGAGAACGACCCGGCAGAGCGCGACCCGGCGGAGAGCGACCCGGCGGAGAGCGACCCGGCCGAGGGTGGACCGGCCGAGGGTGGACCGCCCCGGCGGGGACGGCTTGCGGCGGTCGTCGCGGGGGTCGCGGCGGGGGTTGCGCTCGTGCTGGGCGGCATGCTCGCGGTCGACGCGTGGCAGGGCCGTGCCGACGTGGAGCGGCTGCGGGCCGCGCCCGGCGGCCTGGAGCCGCTGCCCGACGCGCCCGTCGAGCGCTGGACGGCCGACGTCGAGGTCTCCAACGGGCTCGCGCTCCTGCCCGGGGCGGTCGTGACGGTCGAGGACGGGACCGCCGTCGCCCGCTCGCTCGACGACGGGGCGGAGCGCTGGCGCGTCGATGTCGGCACCCACGCGTCGTGCGGCGGCCAGCTGCTGTGGTCGCTGCCCTTCGGCGAGCCCGCCTCGACGCTCGCCTGCGTGGCGCCGGTGTCGGACGCCGTCGGCCTCGGCGGCGAGACCGACCTGCAGTTCGATCCCGCGACCGGCCGCGTCCTCGCGTCGGACTGGGCGGTCACGGTGCTCGCCGCGGACGGCGAGGTGCTCGGGCGCCGCGACACGACGTCCGACGGCGGCACGCCCGCACCCGGGCCCGGCGGCACGATCCTCCGGGCCGAGCGCGTCGGCGAGGTGCCGGCGGGCGACGGCGCGGTCGTCGAGCAGGACCCGACCACCGGGGAGGTCGCCGACCTCCCGACCGGACGACCCGCCGTCGTCCGCGTCGAGGACGCGCTCACGGGTGACGTCCGGTGGGAGGCCGATGTGCCGTTCGTCGCGGGGGCCGGGCAGTGCGTCGAGTGGGCCGAGACCGAGGGCACGGAGACGGTCCGTGCGCAGCTCGAGAACCTGTGGGCGGCGTCCGAGACCCACCTCGTCCGTGTGGAGGGCTGCGGCGTCACGGCCTGGTTCACGCCCGGTGGCGAACGGCTCGACGAGGTCGGCGACCCGCTCGACGGTGTCGTGGCGCTCGCCGACGGCACGTACTACCGCGACCCGAGAGGCAACGGGAACGGCTGGGGCTTCACATCAGCGGGCGATCCGGGTGGTGCGAGGCACGCGATCCTCGGGGCGGACGGAGCCGTGCGCTGGGAGCCGCCCGGCCCGCTCCTCGTACCGCGCTCGACCGACGGCTCGGACGCCCCGCTGCTCGCCCGGTACGAGGGGGAGCTCGTCGCGTTCGACGGTGACGGCAGCGAGCTGTGGCGCTCGTCGGAGGTGGTGGCGCCCGAGGCGGTGCTCGTCGCCACGCACGACACGGTCGTCGTGTCCGGGGGTTCCAGCACGGGCTGGATGACCGGGCTCGACGCGACCTCGGGGACGGTGCGCTGGTCCCTCGACCGCGAGACGGTCGAGGCCGCGGGCGGCGGGAGCGTCAGCTGGATGGACACCGCCTACACGGACGGGCGGCGCGCGATCCTGCTCGCCTACCAAGACGACGGGCGGACGGACCTCCTCGCGATCGACCTCGCCGACGGTCACGTCGCGTGGTCCGGTGGTGTCGGGCCGGAGGAGGGCTCCTGGCCCGTTCCCCTCCAGGGCCGGCTCCTGCGGATCGGGCAGTCGGAGATCGCCCGGCTCGGTTGACGACCGGCCTACGCTGAGGGGGTGCCGCTCCGACGGGGAGACGGCGGCGACGGCCGCCGGACGTTCGAGCTCGTCGACACGGCCGGGGTCGACGACGACCTCGACCTCCTCGACGCGCCGCACCCGGTGCTGCTCGGCGGACCGCACGCCGTGCCGCGCGGCACGACCCTTCCACCGCCTCCCGGAGCGTCGGCGCCCGAGGCGTCGGGTCCGGGGGCGCTTCCGCCAGGGGCTCTGCCCGGACCGCCAGGGGCGCCGCGCGTGCCCGGCCGCCGCCGCCGGGTCGTGGCCGCGGCGGTCGCGACCGGGGTGGTCGTGCTCGTCGTCGGCGGGATGCTCGTCGTCGACGCCGCGACGAGCCGGGACGCGCAGGAGCGGCTGGAGACGGCGCGCGGCGCGGTCCGCGCGCTCGACGCCGCCCCGACGGAGCAGTGGCGCGCCCCTGCCGCGGCGGACCGCGGGACGGCCTTCCTCCCGGGCCTGCTCGTCACCGTGGACGGCGACGAGGCGGTCGCGCTCGACCTCGACACGGGCGCCGAGGCGTGGCGCGTGCCGGTCGGCGGCGACGAGGCCGTGTGCGGGTCGTGGAGCCCGTGGGAGCGGTCGGCCGTGCCGTCGCGCACGGTGGTGTGCGTCGCCGGGTCGGGGGTCGCGCCGTCCTGGTACGACGTCAGCCCGCCGCCCCGGCCGGGGGAGGGCACGGCGACCGTGACGGTGCTCGACGCCCGCGGGCGGGTCGTGGGGCAGCGGCAGGCGCAGACGGCGGGGGCGCTGCTGGTCCCCGGCCCGGACGGTGGCCTCGTGCGGGCCGAGCGCGTCGGCGAGCCGGGCGAGCCGAGCGGTGCCCCTGTCGCCGTCGACCCCGGTGCGGGCGAGTCCGTCGACGGCGTCGCGGGGCGGGACGTCGTCGTGACGCTCGAGGACGCCGCCACGGGCGCGGTGCGCTGGCGGCGCGAGCTGCCGTTCCAGGACGTCCCGTGGTCGTGCACGTCGTGGGACGCCGAGACCGGCGGGGAGGACGTCGACCCGGAGCGGCTGCTGCTCGTCGCGACGGAGACCCTGGTCGACGTGGGCGGGTGCGGCGTCGCGGCGTCGTTCCTGCCGGACGGCGAGCGGCTCGACGACCCGGACGCCCCGACCGACGGCGCGGTCCCGCTCGCGGGCGGGCGGTTCCTCGTCGACGCGGACCGGCAGGGGTCGGACGGCGCGCTGCGCGCCGACCGCGTGCTCGACCCGGACGGGACGCCGCTCCTCGACGTGCCGGGCGAGGTGCTGGACCCGCAGGCGACCGACGATCCCGCTCCGGGCGTGCTCCTCGTGCGCGACGGCATCGCCCTGCGCGCCTTCGACGAGCGGGGCGCGCGCCTGTGGACGTTCGACGGCGCCCGCGTGCCCGAGGCCGTGTACGTCGTCGCGGAGGGCACGGCCGTCGTCGGGACGGCGAGCACGGTCCTGGGGCTGGACGCGCTGTCGGGCGAGCAGACGTGGTCGCGGTTCGTCGACGACCTCGCGGGCGAGCGCGGTCACGGCGCCGTGGTGACGCAGGCGTTCACCGACGGGCGGTGCGCCTTCCTCGTGCTCGTCGACCCCGCGACCGGGGCGAGCTCGCGCGTCGTGGCGCTCGAGCTGTCGTCGGGGTCGGTCGTCTGGTCGGAGGACCTCGACGGCGGCTGGGGCGGGCTCCTCCCGGCGCAGGGCCGGCTCCTGCGCTGGGACGGGCAGTCGGTCGCCCTCCTCGGCTGAGGTGCACCGACGCTCACGCGCTGATGTCGTCGGGCTGCGGCACTACCCTGGCGAGATGCCCGACGACCTCACGCAGCCCGCCACGCCGTCTCCTCCCGAGCCCGAGGTGGCCGAGGCGCCCGAGACGCCGCAGGCGCCCGTCGCCCCCCGTCGTCCCGCACCGCGCACGCACCACGGCGAGACGGTCGACGACGACTACGAGTGGCTGCGGGACAAGGAGTCGCCCGAGGTCGTCGCGCACCTCGAGGCCGAGAACGCGTACACCGAGGCGCGCCTCACGCACCTCGAGCCGCTGCGCGAGCGGATCTTCGAGGAGATCAAGGCCCGCACGCTCGAGACGGACCTGTCCGTCCCGGTGCGCCAGGGCGCGCACTGGTACTACGCGCGCACGGTCGAGGGGTCGCAGTACCCGATCCGGGCCCGCGCCCCGATCGACGCGAGCCTCGGCAGCGACGCGCCGTCGGCCTGGGTGCCGCCCGTGCTGGAGCCGGGCGTGCCCGTGCCGGGCGAGCAGGTGCTCCTCGACGACAACGTCGAGGCCGAGGGCCACGAGTTCTTCTCGCTCGGGTCGTTCGACGTCTCGGCCGACGGGACGCGGCTCGCGTACGCGGTCGACGTCGTGGGCGACGAGCGCTACACGCTGCGGATCCGCGACCTGGAGTCCGGCACCGACCTCGTGGACGAGGTCCCGGGCACGTTCCCGGGCGCCGTCTTCTCCCCGGACGGGCGGTACGTGTTCTACCCGACGGTCGACGACGCGTGGCGGCCCTGGCGCGTGTGGCGCCACGAGGTGGGCACGCCCGCGACGCAGGACGTCGTCGTCTTCGAGGAGCCCGACGAGCGGTTCTGGGTCGGGGTGGGCGTCTCGCGCTCGCAGCGGTTCGTGCAGATCGACGTGGGCTCGAAGATCACGTCCGAGACGTGGCTGATCGACGCCGACGACCCGACGGGCGAGGCGCGAGTGGTCTGGCCGCGTCGCGAGGGCGTCGAGTACACGGTCGAGCACGCCGTCCTGCCGAGCACGTGGTTCCCGACCGCCGAGCACGCGGTCGGCGACCGTCCCGACGAGAATCCGGTCGCCGACCCCGTGCTCGGCGGGGCGGGGGAGCGGAGAGTGGGGGAGCAGCGGGACGTGCTGCTCGTCCTGCACAACGACGGCGCGGAGAACTTCGAGCTCGTCGTCACCGGTGCCGCTGACGTCTCGGCCGGGCCGGACGACGCGACCGTCGTCGTGCCGCACGACCCCGCGACCCGGCTCGAGGCCGTGGACGCGTTCGCCGGGCACCTCGTCGTCTCCTACCGGCGCGACGCGCTGTCGCGGGTCGGCGTGATCGACCTCGCGAGCCCCGAGCCGCCGCGGCCCGCGGGCCTGCCCACCCCGATCCGCACAGGAGACACACCGGCGCCCGCGACCGACCTCTGGCACGTGCACGAGGTCGCGTTCGACGAGCCGCTGTACACCGCCGCGCTCGGTGCGAACCCCGAGTGGGACCAGCCGAACGTCCGGCTGAGCTACACGAGCTTCGTCACGCCGTCGACCGTCTACGACCTGCGGGTCGAGACCGACGAGCTCACGCTCCTCAAGCAGCAGCCCGTGCTCGGCGGCTACGACGCCGCGGACTACGTGCAGCGCCGCGAGTGGGCCACGGCCGAGGACGGCACGCAGGTGCCGGTGTCGCTCGTGTGGCGGCGCGACGCCGTCGGGCTGGACGCGACGGGCACGGGCGCCGAGCCGGCGCCGCTCCTGCTGTACGGCTACGGGTCGTACGAGATCAGCATCGACCCGGGGTTCTCGATCTCACGACTGTCGCTGCTCGACCGCGGGGTCGTGTTCGCCGTCGCGCACGTGCGCGGCGGGGGCGAGATGGGGCGCCGCTGGTACGACGAGGGCAAGACGCTCGCCAAGCGCACCACCTTCACGGACTTCGTCGCGGTCGCGCGGCACCTCGTCGACGCCGGCTGGACGAGCCCCGAGCGGCTCGTCGCGCAGGGCGGCTCGGCGGGCGGCCTGCTCATGGGCGCGGTGACGAACCTCGCGCCCGAGCTCTTCGCGGGCGTGCTCGCGCAGGTGCCGTTCGTCGACGCGCTCACCTCGATCCTCGACCCGTCGCTCCCGCTCACCGTCGTCGAGTGGGACGAGTGGGGCGACCCGCTGCACGACCCCGACGTCTACCGGTACATGCGCACGTACACGCCGTACGAGAACGTGCCCGACGACGCGTCGCACTACCCGCGGATCCTCGCCGTGACGTCGTTCCACGACACGCGCGTGCTGTACGTCGAGCCCGCGAAGTGGGTCGCGCGGCTGCGCGCCGCGGGGGCGCCCGCGCTGCTGAAGATCGAGATGCACGCCGGGCACGGCGGGGTCTCGGGTCGCTACGAGGGCTGGCGCGAGGTCGCGTACGAGGACGCGTGGGTGCTCGACGTGCTCGGGCTGGCCGACCGGTGACGTGCCCGCGGGCGTGAGGCCGCAGGCGGAGGGGGAGCGATGACCGACGAGACCGTGACGCCCGACCCGCGGACGGCGCGCGACGCGACGCCGCCGGGGAGGGCCGTGCTGCTGCTGCGCCCGGTCGGGTACCTCGCCGTCGGGCTCGTGGGGACGGCCGTCGGGCTCGCCCTCCTGGGCCTGTACCTCGCGCCCGCGGTGTACGGGCTGCTCGCGCCGCCGGCGGACCAGGAGCCCTGGGCCGAGCTCGTCGCGTCGCCCGGCGCCGAGCTCGGGCGGCTCGCGGTCGTCGCGCCGGTCGCCGTGGTGCTCGCCGGCCCGGTCGCGTGGTACCTGGCGTGCGCCGTCTGGCCGCTCGCCGCGCTGGCGTTCGTGCACGCCGGGCGGGCGCTGCGGCCGTCGTCCCGGGACGACCGGCTGTCGTTCACGAGCCGGGTCGCGCCGGGCACGACGCTCGGGCCGCCCGTGCCCGGGCCGCTCCCCGTGCCCCTCCAGCCGCAGCGGCGCTCGCGGCTCACGGACACCCTCGTGCGCTTCGCCGTCTGCGGCTGGCACCCCGACCGCCGCGAGGCCGGGGCCGCGGTGCCGGCCGGCGTCGCGTGGGTGCTCGCGAGCGCGGGGGCGTCGACGGCGCTGCCGCCCGGCTGGCGGGTCGTGCTCGTCGTGGCCGCGGTCCCGTTCGCGCTGTGGTCCGTGGTCGCGCTGCGGCGCCGGTGGGTCTGGCGGTTCCACCGCGAGCGCGTGCGCGCGGCGCGGCGCGAGCGGTGGCTCGAGCGCCACGCCGACGGGTACGTGATGCGCGACGGCCCGCGCGTCGTCCGGTCGCGCCCGCAGTCGGCCGAGCACCGCGCACGCGTGGAGGCGGAGCGCGCCGCGGCCCGCGCCGAGCAGGACCGCCTCACGAGCCTGACGAGCGACGCCATCGGCGAGCGCCGCGAGGCGGTGCTCCGCGCCCGCCGCGAGCGCGAGCAGCACCAGAACGACGCCCCACGAGGAGACTGACCCCGCGAGGCCGCCGAGCATGGGGTTGTTGCCCGTCCGGCGTCGGGGACGGGCTGTGACCGCATGCTCGGCGGCGGGGGGTCAGACGGACTGCGGGCTGCCGCACTCCGCGCAGTAGCGCGCGGCCGCGGCGTTCTGGGTGCCGCACTCGCGGCACGCAGCCACCTGCGCCAGGCGCTCGCCGCACTCGGGGCAGAACTTGCCGCCGTCGACCTTCGCGTCGCACGCCGGGCACCGCGTGACGGCGGCCGTCCGCAGGTCCGCGCCGCCGACGAGGTCGGTCGTGCGGAGCTGCTCCTGGACCTGGTACCGGCGGGCCTCGGCCTGGAGCTGGGCGAGCTCCTCCACCTGCTTGGGCGAGCAGCGCACGCACTGCCCCACGGCGTCGTTCCAGCAGACCTCGTGGCACATCCAGTCGCCGCACCCGTGGCACTGACGGAACGCATCGCGCACCTCGCCGACGGCGGCGTCGAGCGCCTTGTCCTTCGCCGACGAGTTGGTCTGGCGGTCTGCGGCCCACGACCCCGCCGCGTAGGAGAGGTCGGCGACCTTGCCCCCGAAGAACCGGCCCGCCGCCTGGACGAGGCTGCTGCCCTTCGCGACGACGTCCGTCCGGTAGGCGGAGCGGTAGCCGTTGCCGCAGCGCTCGCACCGGAACTCGAACTGGTAGCCCCCGGCGTTCGACAGGTCGCGGACGTTGTCGGTGAAGGCGATGGGCGTGCTCATGGCGGGGACCTCGGTGGGCTCGTGGGGTCGGCGTCCCCGCAGGCCAGGCCCGCGGGAGGGGGGAGTCATGGGGATCCCGTGACCGCAGCGATGCTACCCACCGACCCTCGCCGTCCCGACGGATCACCCGGGTGAAATCGGGTCGACCGGCGGGCGCGCCGCGGCCGGGGGTTCAGGGGCGGACGAGGCGGAGCGGGGCGTCGGCGGTGCGGACCGTCACCGTCTGGCCCCACGAGGCGACGAGGCGGTCGTCCTCCACGCCGTCGCCGAACACGACGAGCCGGTCCGAGGCGACGGTGAGCGCGACGTCGGCCCCCTCCTCGACGACGCCCTCGGTGAGCGAGACGCCCGTCGCGGGCGACGGCCACGCCTCGCGGACGAACCAGCCGAGCCGGTGCTCGGTGCGCCCCGGGGCCCGCCGCCCGCCGCGGTCGTGCGCGAGCGACGCCCACCAGCCGGTCGCGCCCGTGCCCGTCGCGACGAGCACGCCCGACGACGACTGCCGCTCCTCACCTGCGCCGCAGCGCAGCGTGTAGCGCGCGCTCTGGTGGCTGGGGTGCCCGACGAACACCTCGTTGAGCGCGGTGAGGTGCTGGCCGTCGTCGAGGTCGGCGCGGACCATGGTGAGCGCGTCGACGGGCAGGAGCGCCACCCGGTCGGGCGCGCCGCCCGGCGCCTCGGTGTCGGCCCCGAGCCCGCGCAGGAGGGCCGTCGCCGCCGCGACCGGGTGCCGCACGAGGACGCCCGCGTTCACCCCGGGCTCCGGGTCGACGCCGAGGACCGGCTGGCCGTGCAGGTACTTCGCGACGTTCGCGACGAGGCCGTCCTGCCCTACGACCACCACCACGTCCTCGGGCGCGACGAGGAACCGCGACAGGTCCGCCCGCTCGACGTCGGCGCGCGCCCAGCCCGGGGGCAGGGCGGCCACGACGGCGTCGCGCGCGGCCGCGAGGGCGTCGTGCCGCGCCTGCACCTCGGCCAGCGACCGGCCGCGCGACCGGAGGAAGAACTCCGCCTGGCCGCGCGTCCCGTGCCGGTCCAGCAGGTCGTCGAGCTCGGTCCGCCGGTGCACGACGACGGCGCGTCGCCGGAGCATCGTCAGGCCGCCTTCCCGGTCGCCGTGGCGGGCGACCCGCCGTCGCGGCCGAGCCCGCGCGCCAGGGTCGACAGCACCCCGGTGAGCAGGTCGGGCGTGATGGTGAGGTTCTGCACGTCCGGCAGCGACCCGGCGGCCTCGCGCAGCGCGAGCGCGAGGAGCGTGCCCTGCCCGGCGCTCGCGTACACGTCCATGCGGGCCTGCTCGGCGGCGGCCTCGGCCGTGCCGACGACCCGCACCTGCTCCGCCTTCGCGTCGGTCGCGAGCTGGGCGCGCTCGGCGGTCGCGCGGGCGTCGACGAGGGCGGCGGCCGCCTTCTCCTCGGCCTCGCGCCGCGCGTTCGCGCCCTCCTGGGCGACGAGGCGCTCACGCCGGGTCGCGAGCTCGATCCTGCTCGCGAGCTCGTTCTCTGCGATCGCCCGCTCGCGCTCGACGGCGAGGGCCCGGCGCTCGTAGGTCGCGCGGTCGGCCTCGGCCTGCACGTGCTCGCGCGCGGGCGTCTGGAGCGCGCGCTCGACGTCCTTCTCCGGCCGCACGGCGAGCACCTGGACGCCGATGACGACGATGCCCGTCGTGGTGAGGCGCGGGTCGGTGGTCAGCGCCTCGGTGAGGACGTCGCGCACGCGCGGCACGCCGGTCGTCAGGGCGTCGGCGAGGGGCATCGCGGCGAGCGTGTCGGTGGCCCGGCTCTGCGCGAGGCGCCCGACGATGCTCGTCACCTGGTCGCGCCCCGCGGTGTTCGTCTCGCCGCTGCCCGGGTCGACCGCGAAGTCGAGGCGCTGCGAGACGGTCACCGGGTCGGCGAACCGGTACGTCACGCCGGCCTGCACGGTGACGTCCTGGTGGTCGGCGGTCACGGCGTGGAAGAAGACGGGGAGCTCCTGGTCGTCGACGGGGACCTCGGAGAGGACCGACGTCGTGGGCCGGAACCAGAACGCCTGACCGACGCCCTCGTGGGCAACCCGCCCGCGGCGCAGGTGCACGACGTGCCCGGTGGGGCTCCCGAGGAAGTGCCGCGTCCAGGGGTAGGTGCGGATGGTGGCCATGGTCGTCTCCGATCTATTGTCGTCAACCTGACGAAAACGAGCGTAGGTGCGCGTGCGGGTTCTCGTCAACCTGACGCGAATATGCGACGATGGGCCCATGGCCCCTCCCGCTGCCCAAGCACCGGACGTCCCGCCCGGCGCGGCCCTGCTGCCCGTCACGGTCGATGTCGTCGCGCTCACCGTGCGCGACGACGCGCTGCACGTGCTCCTCGTCGAGCGCGGCGTCGAGCCGTACCGCGGCGCGCTCGCGCTCCCCGGCGGGTTCGTGCTGCCGGGCGAGCGGCTCGCCCGCGCGGCGCGCCGCGAGCTCGCCGAGGAGACGGGCGTCCGGCCGCCCGGGCACCTGGAGCAGCTCCGTACCTACGGCCCGCTCGACCGCGACCCGCGCGGCCCGGTCCTCTCGGTCGCGTACCTCCTGCTCGCGCCCGAGTTCGGCGTCGTGCACGCCGGGTCCGACGCCGGGGGAGCGGCCTGGCACCCCGTCGAGCCCCTGCTCGGGGACGGGCCGGGGGCCGGCCTCGCGTTCGACCACGCGCGGATCCTCGCCGACGGCGTCGAGCGGGCCCGCGCCAAGCTCGAGTACTCCGCGCTCGCGACGGCGTTCTGCCCGCCCGAGTTCACCGTCGCCGACCTGCGGCGCGTCTACGAGGCCGTCTGGGGCGTGCGGCTCGACCCGCGGAACTTCTCCCGCAAGGCCACGACGACCGCCGGCTTCCTCGAGGACACGGGCCGCACGACGTCGGGCGGGACCGGGCGGCCCGCGGCGCTCTACCGGGCCGCGCGCCCGGCGCCGGGCCCGCAGCCGGGCGCCGGACCGGACGTCGCCGCGACCGACGTTGCCGCGCCCGACCCGGACGACGCCCCAGCGAGCGTGCCCGCGGTGCTCGACCCGCCCCTCATGCGCCCGCGTCGCTGACGGCGCGGCTGCGCCCCGCGCCGTCGGCCCACCCCGGTGCCCCGCACCGACGGGCCCACGCCGGGGGAGTTCTCCCCCTCGACAGCGCCGACCCGCTGAGTACGCTCGCGCGCATGTCGACGTACAGCTCCTGGCGCAGCGACCAGGGCAACATGCGAGCCCTGTCCGACGAGCTTGCCGCCCAGGCCGCGATGGCGCGGTCCCGCGAGGCGTCGCTCCACCGGCGCCTGCGGTCGCTCGAGGGCGACCTGTCGAGCCGCGTCGAGGTGCTGACGCGCCTCGTCAACGCGCTCATCGAGCTCGGCGAGGTCCGCGAGGAGCTCGCGCTCTTCACGCCCGCGCGCCGCGCCCGCGACGCGGCGCGCGCCCTGACGAGCGCCGTCGTCACGGGGGAGGGCGACGTGTCGCACCTGCGGCGCTCGCCGGACCTCGTCGACGTGCCCGGCTACTGGCTCGTGCCCGCCGCGCTCGCGGTCGCCGAGCTCCCCGCCGGGCGGCTCGACCGCGAGGCGGCCGAGGAGGCCCTGCTGCGCGACCGCCGTCGAGCCGCGACGTACCTCGTCGCGGTGTGCGCGCTCGCCGGGCAGCCGGGGCTCGCGTGCGAGTGGACGGCGTGGGTGCTCGACGCGCCCGCCCTGCCGGCCGCGGGCTGGGGCAGCGCCGACGGCGCCCCCGAGCCGTCGCCCGGCGCGGGCGAGGCGCCGGACGAGGTGGGCGTCACCGGGGCCGAGCGTGCGCTGTGGGTCGCGGCCGCGGCCGGTCACCTCGGCGGCGACGGGGTGGAGGTCGTGCGCCGCGCCCTCGCGGAGCGGGTCGCGCTGCTCGACGACGACGCGCGCGCCCGCTGGCGCGCCCGGCTCCTGGAGGAGGCGCCGTCGCTGCCCGAGCGGCCCTCCGAGGGCGAGGCCTGGGGCAGTCCCGAGGCCGCGGGCGGGACGGCCGGCACACGCCGTCGGGCCGCCGCTCCTGACGCGCTCCCGCTCCTGCGGTCGTGGACGGCGTGGTCGCGCGCGCTCGTGGCGGGGGAGGTCGCGGTGCCCGCGCCGACCCCCGGGCCCCTCCCGCCCGGGACCCCCGAGGCGCCCGGCGCGGCGCTGCTCCGCGTCGTCGCGTCGCTCGTGGACGAGGGAGCGCCCGTGGAGCGCGGGCTCCTGGACCGGGCGGCGCTGCTCGACGAGCGCGTCGGCCGCGCGCCCCGCGAGGACGGGCCGGGGTGGGACGCCCCGGCGGGGACGCTCGTCGACCTGCTCGTCGACGACGCCTGCGGGACCGACCCCGGGCGCGCGGCGCTCGCGGGCCCTCTCGTCGCCGAGGAGCTGCGGGCCGCGACCCACGCGCGGGCCGCGGAGCTCGCGGCGGCTCCCGTGCCGTCGCGCGAGCTGCGCCTCGGGGGCCGCACCGTGACGGTCACGCCGACCGAGGACGGCGCGGCACCCGCCGCGACGGCCCGTGCGGAGCTCCTCGCGCGACCCGTGGACGGGGTCTCCTGGGGCGTCGTCGGCGGGACGGGCGCGGTCGCCCTCCTCGGGGTCGTGCTCGGGATCGCCGCCTCGCCGGCGTGGTTCACGGTGGCCGTCGTCGCGGCCGGTCTTGCCGCCTGGCAGTGGTTCGCCGGGGAGCGCCGCGCGCGCGACCAGCGTGCCGACGCGCAGTCCCGCGCGCAGCGGTTCGACGCCGACCTCGCCGAGGCGCGCACCGCCGTGGCCGCGTCCGCGGAGCGCGCGCGGACGCAGCGCGAGGCCGTCGCGACCGTCGTCGAGGACCTCGACGACACCCTCGCCGAGCTCGCCGCCCGCACCCCCGTCTGACGCGGTCGGACGGCCGCGCCGCACCCGTCCGCCGTGACCGCGCCAGGGTCCGTCCGCCCCTCGCTCCCGGGCCGTCCGCCCCGGGCGCCGGCGGGCCTCTCCGGCGTTCGAACGAGGGTTTCGAACGCCGGATGAACTGTCGGTGAACAGTGGCGGAAGAATCCACAGGATGGTCGAGCGCGCGGCGGTCGTGACCGCACCATGGACGACGTGACCGAGACGCTCCTGCTGGTGCTCGTCGTCGTGACCGCACTGGCCTTCGACTTCACCAACGGCTTCCACGACACGGGCAACGCGATGGCCACGTCCATCGCCACCAAGGCCCTCAAGCCCAAGACCGCCGTCGCCCTCTCCGCCGTCCTCAACATGGTCGGGGCGTTCCTCTCCCTGGCCGTCGCGGCGACCATCGCGAAGGGTCTGGTCGACGCGAACGTCATCACCCTCGAGGTCGTCCTCGCGGGGCTGGTGGGCGGCATCACCTGGAACCTCCTGACCTGGTTGCTCGGCATCCCGTCGAGCTCGTCGCACGCGCTCATCGGCGGCGTCGTGGGCTCCGTGCTCGCGGCCGTCGGCACGCAGGGCGTCATCTGGAGCGGCGTCGCCGCGAAGGTGCTCATCCCCGCGCTGCTCGCCCCGCTCATCGCGGTCGGCGTCGCGAGCGTCGGCACGTGGGCCGTGGCCCGCCTCACGCGCGACGTCCCCGAGGACGTCTCCACGCGGGCGTTCCGCTGGGGCCAGGTCGGCTCCGCGTCGCTCGTCTCGCTCGCGCACGGCACCAACGACGCGCAGAAGTCGATGGGCATCATCCTGCTCGCGCTCATCGCGGCGGGCGCCGTCCCGGCCGACTCGAGCGTGCCGTTCTGGGTCATCCTGTCGTGCGCGTTCTTCATGGCCCTCGGCACCTACCTGGGCGGCTGGCGGATCATCCGCACGCTCGGCAAGGGCCTCGTCGAGATCGACACCCGCCAGGGCATGGCGGCCGAGACGTCGTCCGCCGCGGTCATCCTCATGTCGGGCCTCTTCGGCTACTCGCTCTCGACGACGCACGTCGCCACCGGCTCGATCCTCGGCTCGGGCGTCGGGATGCCCGGCGCGAAGGTCCGCTGGGGCGTCGCGGGCCGCATGCTCGCCGCCTGGGGCCTCACGCTCCCGGCCGCCGGTCTCGTCGGCGCGGCGTGCTACGGCATCCAGCACGGCATCGGGGGCGCGGCCGGGACGGTCGTCGTGTTCGCGATCCTCGTCGGGTCGTCGCTGGCCATCTGGATCGCGTCGCGCCGCAAGCCCGTCGATCACACGAACGTCAACGACGCCTGGGAGGAGGGCGCGGTGGACGCCGGGCTCGAGTCCGAGGTCGTCGAGGCGCGCGAGGCCGCGCTCGAGCGTCGTCTCGACGTCGCCGACCCGTTCACCGATGCCGCGCCCGCCCCGGCGCCGACCACCCCGACCACGCCCGCCTCGCGCCAGCGCGCGGGCGTCTGACCGGCAGCCCGGAGGAGAGAACCGTGTTCGTCGAGATCGACTCGCTGCTCAAGGTCGTCGTCGCCGGCCTCGTGGTCGGCGCGGGCCTGCCCGCCCTGTTCGCCCTGGGGGTCCGGCTCGCCGCCGGGCGCGCCGTGCCCGTCGAGGTCGGCACCCCGGACGGCCGCTTCACGTCCGACGGCCGCACCGTGCGCGTCGAGCGCGCGACCCGCCCGCGCCAGGTCGGCGCGATCGTGTGCTTCGCCGTCGTGGTCGTCGCGATCGCGGCCGGCATCGCGTTCGTCGCGGGCGGAGGCCACTGACCCGGGACGACACGCTCCCGCTGAGTGCAGGAAAGAGTCGCGGTCGGACGTCCCGACCGCGACTTTTTCCTGCACTCAGCGGGTGGGGGTCAGGCGGAGTCGCGGACCACGAGGTGCGGCTCGAACAGGACCGAGCGCGCGTCGGTGTCCGGGTCGTCGATCGCGGCGAGCAGGAGGCGCGCCATCTCGGCCGCCATCTCCTCGACCGGCTGCCGGACCGTCGTGAGCGGCGGGTGCGCCTGGCGCGCGACCGTCGAGTCGTCGAAGCCGACGACGGCCACGTCCTGCGGGACGCGGCGGCCCGCCTCCTGCAGGACGAGCGACGCGCCGTCGGCCATGAGGTCGCTCGCGCCGAACACGCCGTCGACGTCCGGCCGCGCGGCGAGCAGCTCGCGCGCCGCGGCCTCCCCGCCCGCGCGGGTGAAGTCGCCCTCCACGACGAAGGGCTCCGCGAGCCCGGCGGCCCGCACCGCCGCGAGGAAGCCGTCGCGGCGTCCCCGCGCGAACGGCACGTCCGACGGTCCGGCGACGGTCGCGAGGCGCGTGCGGCCGTCCGCGATCAGACGCTCGGCCGCGATCCGGCCGCCGGCGGCCTGGTCGAGGTCCACCCAGCTCACGCCGGCCGCCTCGTCGACCCCGTCGAGGTGCGTCGACAGCACGACCGGCACCGTGAGCGCGGCGAACCGTGCCGGCAGCGGGTCGCTCGCGCTCGACGTGATGAGCAGGACGCCGTCGACGTGCCCCTGCCGCACGTAGCGCACGACCTGGTCGTGCGCGGGCGGGTCCGCGGGCAGGATCGCGAGGTGGATGTCGCGCGGGCGCAGCACCTGCTGGGCGCCCGCCGTCACGCGCCCGATGTACGGGTCGGTGAACAGCCGCTCGAGGAACGGGCTCGGGGAGCGCTGCTCCGACGGCTCGGACACGACGAGCGCGACCGACCCCGTGCGCCGGGTGACGAGCGTCCGGGCGGCGAGGTTGGGGACGTAGCCCGTCTCGTCGATCGCCCGCTCGACGACCGCCACGATCGCCGGGTCCACCGTCGGCACGCCGTTGATCACGCGGGACACCGTGGCGCGGGAGACGCCCGCGACGGCCGCGACGGCCTCGAGCGTCGGGCGGGGAGCGGGGCGACGGGCAGCCATGCGGTCAGTTATACCGCCGGGCCGTGCGCTCAGCGCAGCCGCTCCTTCGCCGCGAGCACGCGCAGCACGGCCGCGTCGACCTGCGCGGCGAACGCGTCGTCGCTCGACGCGCGCTCGACGACGGCCGCCACCATGGGCTCGACGACGCTCGGGTCCGCGGACGCCAGCACCATGTCGCCGCCCGCGGCGATCGTCAGGACGGCGCGGTCCGCGGGCGACCAGGCCTGCACCTGCTGCGCGGCGGACACGTCGTCGGTGAGGACGACGCCGTCGAACCCCAGGTCGCCCCGCAGCATCCCGTCCACGACGACGGGCGAGAAGGCCGCGGGGAGCGTCCCGTCGATCTGCTGGTAGACGGCCGTGGAGGTCATGACGAACGCCGCGCCGGCCTCGATGCCCGACGCGAAGACGGCGACCGACGCGTCGTCGCGCGTGGTCACGTCGTCGGTGACCCCGGCGTCGGTGTCGGTGTTCTCGGTGACGCGGCCGAGCCCGGGGAAGTGCTTGATCGTCACGTCCACGCCCGACGCCTCCATGCCCGCGCTGAACGCGTTCGCGTGCGACGTGACCGAGTCCGGCGTGAACCCGTAGCTGCGCTGGAAGGCCCCGATCGGCGGGTTCTGCGCGGCCGTCCCCTCGGGCAGGAGGTCCATCACGGGCGCGAGGTTGAGGTTCACGCCCGCCGCGGCGAGCTCGGCGCCCCACGTGGTCGCGTCGGCCTGGAGCGTCGCCGGGTCGAGCCGGGCCTGGTCGGTCGCCGTCGGGATCTGGGAGAACCCGGGCCCGCGCAGCACCTGGACCTTCCCGCCCTCCTGGTCGGTCGCGACGAACAGCGGGGTGCCGTTCGTCGTCTCCGGGGAGACGAGCGCCGTGAAGCCCGCGACGAGGTCCGCCGTCGGGCCGGTCCCGGCCTGCGAGCGGCCCGCGAGGAACACGTTGCCCACGTGCAGGCGCGAGACGGCGTCGTAGCTCACCTGCTGCGGGTCCCGCACGTCGACCCCGACCATGAAGAGCTGCCCCACCTTCTGCTCGAGCGTCCACCCGGCCAGGGGGTCCTCGGGCGGGGTGGACGGCGTCGGCGACGTGCCCGACGGCGTCGGGTCGGCCGGGGCGGACGGCGGGCCCGACGGCGGGGCCTGCGGCGCGGAGGCGGGCCGCGTGAGGTACCAGGCGACGGCCGCCACGGCGGCGAGCGCGGTCACGACGGCGACGACGATCCAGGTGGTCCGGGCACGAGCGGTCACAGGCGACACCTCCGACGCCACGGTAGCCCGACGGCCGCGGAGGGGGCCGTCCCGGGCGATCCCGCGACCCCCGGGGGGTATGACCGACGTCACCACCGGGTTCGCGTCATGATCGGCGTCCCGGCGCGTCTCCTGGGTGACATGGCGTCCTGGCCTCGCGGCCGCGGGGCGAACCCCCCGAACCTGGAGCCCGGCAATGACCCCTCGCCCACCCTCCCTCCGCGTCGCACCCGGACGCCTGCGCAGAGCGGTCGCGGCGCTCGTCGCCGCCGTGCTCGCCCTGGCCGGCGCCGTCGTCCTCGTCTCGGGGCCGCAGGCGCGCCCGGCGTCCGCCGCGGTCGGGTCCTGCCCCGCGCCGGGGGACATGCCGAACGTCGGCCAGACGCCGCCGCTGTTCACGGACACGAACGTCACGGTGTGGACCGGGGGCGACTACCACGCCACGGCGAGCGCCGCGGAGTCGGAAGGGCTGCTCGTCGTCGCGGGCGAGGCGACGATCGACGGGCCCGGGAACTTCAGCATCGGCGCGGTCGGCGCGGGCTCGCAGATCACGCCGCCCGACGGCGCGGTGATGCTCGCCGTCGGGGGTGGCCTGGAGATCGGGCCGGAGACGAGCGTCACCGTCGGCTCGACGCTGCCGACCGGCGGCGCCGTGAACGTCGGTGCCGCGGTCACGGGCGGCGGGTCGCTCTCGACCGCCGGGACGACGCCGGGCGCGGACGCCCCGGTCACGCAGGGCATGGGCGCGGCGGCCCTCGGCGAGTGGGCCGGGTACGGCGCGGTGGTCGCCGACGCGTCGGCGACGATCGCCGGGTGGCCCGCGACCGCGGCGGGCGTCGTGTCGGGGAGCCGGGTCACCTTCACCGGCTCCGGCACCGCCGACCCGCAGGTGTTCACCGTCGACGCCGCGCAGCTCGCGGGCGTCCGCGAGGTCGTCTTCGCGAACGTGCCGGACGACGTCGCGATCGCGATCAACGTGACCGGTGACGCTCCGGTGAGCATGAGCCCCAACTACTGGGAGGGCAACGGCTCGCCGTTCATCAACGACTTCAACTCCAACCCGGGCTTCGGCAACTGGGCCGCGCGCATCCTGTGGAACTTCGCGTCCACGCCGGACCTCGCGCTCGGCCGGGCCGACCAGTTCCTCGGCACGATCGTCGCGCCGGTCGCGGACGCGACGATCACGACGAGCACGAACGGCCGCGTCCTCGTGGGCGGGAACCTCACGTTCGGCGACCCGAGCGTGACCGGCGGGCTCGAGATGCACAGCTACCCGTGGATCGGGCCCGGCCCGTTCGACTGCACCGGGGGCGCGAGCTTCGCCGTGCAGAAGACCGTGACGGGCGAGGCGGCCGCGGACGTGCCCGCGGGCACGACGTTCCAGGTGGAGTACACCTACGAGCAGCCCGACGGCGTCACCGGGGGCGACACGCTCACGGTCCCGATCAGCGGAGCTCTGCTGAACGGGCCGACCCTGCCGGAGGGCACGGTCGTCACGGTCCGCGAGACGAACCTGCCGTCGGTGGCGGGCGTCGAGTGGGGCACGCCGGTGATCCGCGTGGACGGCGAGCCGCTCGGCGACCCGGCGCAGTTCACCGTCGCCGAGGGCCGCACGGTCACGGTCACCGTGGTGAACACGGCGAACGCCGGCGGCGGGACCACCGCCGCGGGCGGCTTCACGGTGGCGAAGGTCCTCGCCGGGGACGCCCTCGGCCTCGTCCCGGCGGACACCGCGTTCCTCGTCGACTGGGAGGCCACGCTGCCGCAGGGCGCGACGTACGACGGCGACCTCACCGGCACCCTGAGCGTGCTCGCGGACGGCGCCGTGGTGGCCGGGCCCGCCGACCTGCCGGTCGGTACGACGGTGACGTTCGCCGAGCGGCTGCCGCTCCCGGTGGTCGACGGCGTCGCGTGGGGCGACCCGGTCGTGAGCCCGGCGGGGCCGGTGACGGTCGTCGAGGGCGCGACGGGCGTCGCGGTGACGGTCACCAACGTCGCGGACCCCGTCGTCGGCGGGTTCGCGGTCCGCAAGGCCGTCGAGGGCTCCGCCGCGGGCGACGTGCCGGCGAGCACCGCGTTCCTCGTCGATTGGACCGCGACCGTCCCCGCGGACGTCGCCTACGACGGCCCGACCACGGGCACGCTCACGGTGCGCGCCGACGGCACGCTCGTGAGCGGTCCGGCGGACCTGCCGGTCGGCACGGTCGTGACGCTCGCGGAGCAGCAGCCGCTGCCCGCGGTCGACGGCGTCGTGTGGGGCGTCCCGTCGTTCGATCCGGGGCCGTCGGTGACGGTGGTCGAGGGCGCGGCCGTCGAGGTCACGCTGACGAACACCGCGGAGGCGGTGCAGGAGGTCGGCGGGTTCGCCGTCCAGAAGACCGTCGCGGGCGGCGCGGCCGGCGCCGTCCCGGGCGGCACGGAGTTCGTCGTCGACTGGACGGCGGAGCTCCCCGAGGGCGCCGAGTACGCGGGGGACACGCAGGGCACGCTCACGGTCCGCGCCGACGGCACGGTCGACGCGGGACCGCAGGACCTCCCGGCGGGCACCGTCGTGCGCTTCGTCGAGCGGCAGCCGCTGCCGACGGTCCCCGGGGTCGCGTGGGGCGAGCCGGTGTTCTCGCCCGCGACGGTGACCATCGGCGACGGCGACGCCGTCGCGGGCGTCGCGCTGACCAACCAGGCCGACGCGCTCGTCGGGGGCTTCTCCGTCGCGAAGACCGTCACGGGCGACCTCGCCGGGAGCGTGCCGCCGGGCACGGAGTTCTCGGTCGCGTGGTCCGCGGCGCTGCCCGCCGGGTTCACCCACGACGGCCCGCTCGCCGGGACGCTCACGGTGCGTGCCGACGGCACGGCCGTCGACGGCCCGCAGGACCTCCCGGTCGGGACGGTCGTGACGTTCACGGAGACCGACCTGCCCGAGGTGGGCGACGTCGTCTGGGGCGCGCCGGTGTTCTCGCCCGCGTCCGTCACGGTCGGTGACGGCGAGGACACGCTCGTCACGCTGACCAACACGACGCAGGACGTGGCCGCGGTCGGCGGGTTCTCCGTCGCGAAGGAGGTCGTGGGCGACCGCGCGGACCTCGTCCCCGCGGGGACGACATTCACGGTCACGTACGCGTATGAGCTCGAGGGCACGCCCGTGGGCGGCTCCGTCGAGGTCCCGGCCGACGGCACGGTCGTCGCAGGGCCGCAGAACCTCCCGGCCGGGACGGTCGTGACGTTCGGCGAGACGGACCTGCCCGCGGTCGACGGCGTCGAGTGGGGCACGCCCGTCTTCAGCCCGCCGACGCTCGTCGTCGGCGACGGGACGGACGCGCTGGTCACGGTGACGAACACGGCCGACCAGGCCGTGGGCGGTTTCTCCGTCGTGAAGGAGGTCGTGGGGGCCGCGGCGGGCTCGGTGCCGGCGAGCACCGAGTTCACCGTCCGCTACGCGTTCGACCGCGACGGCGAGCCCGTCACCGGCACGCTCACGGTGCGGGCCGACGGCCAGGTCGTCGACGGGCCGCAGGACCTTCCCGTGGGGACCGTCGTGCGGCTCACCGAGACCGACCTGCCGACGGTCCGCGGCGTCGACTGGGGCACGCCGGCGCTCACCGTCGGTGACGAGCGGGTGACCGAGGTGACGGTCGGTGCGGGCGCGCCGGTCGTCGTGACGCTGACGAACACCGCGTCGTCGGCCGGCGGCCTCGCGATCACGGGTGCGGACGCCGTCGTCGTGACGACGCTCGCCCTGCTGCTCGTCGGGACGGGCGCCGCGCTCCTCGTGGTCCGCGCTCGCCGCCGCCGCACCGCCTGACGCGCGGGGCGTCGTCGTCGTGCGGGGCGGGACGCGTCAGTCGTGGCCCGCGAGCGTCGCGAGCGCCTTCGTCCACAGGGCGTGGGCGCGCTCGGCGCGCTCGGCCGTCTCGATGTTGCGCTCGACGACGCGCACGAGCGTCCCGGAGTCGTCGGGCTCGAGCGTGATCGCGATGTCGTGGTAGCTCTGCGGCACGTCGGGCAGGCCCATGGTGGGCGAGAAGTGCGTGAAGTGCAGCAGGCGGGGGCGCTCGACGGCCACGACGGTGCCCCAGTCGGCGAACTCGCGGCCCATGTAGTGGCCCTCGAACGTCACGGGGCTCCCGGGCCGGAAGTCGGTCTCGATGTTCATGCCGAGCATCCAGCGGGCGCTCGGGTGCATGAGCTCGGCCCAGACGACCTGCGGGGGTCGGGCGACGTGGGTCTCGACGGTCGTGCTGTGCTCGGTCAGGGTGCGGTCGTTCACGGGGGACTCCGGGGGGTGGGGGCTGGCTCCTGGGCCCGACGGTAGACCCTCCGGGCGGCACCGGCAGCCGGTAGGTTCGGCGCGTGACCCGACTCGTGCTCGTCCACGGCCGCGACAACCAAGGGCTCGACGCCGAGCAGCTCGACCGGACGTGGACCGAGGTCCTGGACGCGGGTCTCGCGGCGGCGGGCTCGGGCGTCGTCGTGCGCGACGCGGACACGGCGTTCGTCTACTACGGCGACACGCTCGCCGCGCTCGTCGGCGGTGCCGCGACGCCGCCGCCGGTCACCGTGCACGCGGTCGGCGCGCCGCGCGACGGGGACGCCCTTCTGTCCGCGGCCGAGGCCGCGGACGAGGCCGCGTTCGTGGCGGCCGTCGCCGAGGAGGTGCTGCGCGCCGCGGGCGCGACGGTGCCGGCGCGCCCGGAGGGCGCCGGGCCGGGCGCCGTCGGGGGAGACGTCGGCGCGTGGCTGAACCTGCTGCTGTCCGCGCTCGACCGGTCCGTGCCGGGCCTGAGCGGCGCCGTCGTCGCGCTGCTCGCGCGCGACGTCTGGGCGTACCTGCACGACGACACCGTCCGCACGACGATCGACGACGCCCTCGCCGCCGCGATCCCCACGGGCGGGCCCGCCGTCGTCGTCGCGCACTCGCTCGGGTCGGTCCTCGCCTACGCCGTGCTGCGCGAGCATCCCGATGCCGCGCGCTGGGACGTGCCGCTCCTGCTCACGCTCGGGTCCCCGCTCGCCGTCCGCGCGATCCGGGACGTCCTCGCCGCGCGCGTCCCGCTGCGCGTGCCGGCCCCCGTGCGCCGGTGGGTCGCGGCGCGCGACCCCCGGGACGCGCTCGCGCTGCACGGCCTCGGTCCGACGGCGTTCCCGCTCGACCCGGCGTCGCCGGGGATCGAGGAGCTCGTCGTCGCGAACGCCGCGCCGGGCCACCACGCGGCGGCCGTCGTGCTCGACGGCGCCCGGCCCGCCGGCTACCTCGCCGTCCCGGAGGTCGCGCGCACCGTCGCGGACGCGCTCGGCGCCTGAGAGCGTCGCCCCTGCGGGCGGGTGCGGGCGGGTGCCCGACGCCGGGCAGGTCCCGTCAGGCGACGCCGGTCAGGAGACGCCGTGCAGACGCGCGTGCAGCGCGCGGACCTCCACCTCGAGCTCGTACGCGGGACCGCGCACCGCGATCCCCGGCGCCACGTCGCCGATCGCGAGCGGACGCACCGGTCCCGGTGCGACGCCCCACTCCTCCAGCCACCCCACGAGCTGCGTCGTGCTCGCGGCGTAGACGACCGGGCCGAGGCCGACCCACGCGTGCGCCGCGCTGCACATCGCGCAGTGCTCGCCGGACGTGTAGACGGTCGCGTCGCGCCGCTCCTCGGGCGTGAGGTGCGCGGCGGCCCAGCGGGCGATCTCGAGCTCGGGGTGCCGGGTCGCGTCGCCGTCCTTGACGCGGTTGCGGTCCTCGAACCGCACGACCCCGTCGCGGTCGACGAGGAGGGAGCCGAACGGCTCGTCGCCGTCGTCGAGCGCCTCGCGCGCCAGCTCGACGCAGCGGCGCAGGTGCACGAGGTCGTCGGCGGTCGGCAGGGGCAGGCTCTGGTCGCTCATGGCGTCATCCTCGCCCGCTCACGACGCGACCGCGAGGGCGGCCCGCACGTCCGCGACGAACCCGTCCACGTCCCCCGGGGTCGCGTCCCACGCGCACATCCACCGCACCTCGACGCGGTCGGGCGTCTCGCCCGGCCCCCAGTCGTAGAACCGGTGCCGTTCGCGCAGGCGCGCGACCGCCGTGCGCGGGAGCGTCGCGAAGACCGCGTTGACGAGCGTGGGCTGGGTGAAGGCGAGACCCGCCGCCGGGCCCGGGGCGGCGTCGTCGGGCCCGACGGCGGCCGGCACGACGGCGTCCGCGAGCCCCGCGCGCAGCCGCGCGGCCATCGCGTTCGCGTGACGGGCGTTGCGCAGCCAGAGCTCGTCGGCGTCGGCGACCTCGTCCACCTCGGCGACGACGTCGCCGACCGGCTCGAAGAGCGCGAGGAGCTGCGCGGAGACGTAGCGCATCTTCGACGCGAGCTGCATCGTCGACTTGCGCACGAACTCCACGCCGTCGACCGCGGACGGGTCGAGCACGACGACCGCCTCACCGAGCGCGAGCCCGTTCTTGGTGCCGCCGAACGACAGCACGTCCACGCCCGCGTCGGTCGTCAGGGCGCGCAGCGGGACGCCGAGCGCCGCGGCGGCGTTCGCGAGCCGCGACCCGTCGAGGTGCACCCGCATGCCGCGGGCGTGCGCGGCGTCGGCCACCGCCCGGATCTCGTCGACCGTGTAGAGCGTGCCGAGCTCGGTGGACTGCGTGAGCGACACGACGAGCGGCTGCGCGCGGTGCGGGTCGCCGAGGTCGCCCGCGAACCGCTCGACCGCCGCGGGCGTGAGCTTCCCGTCGGGCGCCGGCACCGTGAGCACCTTGACGCCGCCCACCCGCTCGGGGGCGCCGTTCTCGTCCGTGTTGAGGTGCGCGTGCTCGGACGCCACGACGGCGCCCCAGCGGGGGAGCGTCGCCATGAGCGCGACGACGTTCGCGCCCGTCCCCGTGAGCACGGGGTACGCGGTGGCGTCGGGCCCGAACCGCGCGCGCACGGCGTCCTGCAGGCGCGCGGTCCACGGGTCCTCGCCGTACGAGATCTCGTGCCCGGCGCTCGCGGCGGCGAGCGCGGCGAGGACGTCGGGGTGGGCGGGGGAGTAGTTGTCCGAGGCGAACGAGGTCACGTGCCCAGCGTAGGTCGGCGGGGCGGCCCGGCCGCGCGCGAGCGGGCCGGGGCGCGCCTAGCGTCGAGGGTGGACGCGGTGCGCGTCCTCAGGACCGCGCGCAGCGCGCGAAGCACGGAGGTGCAGCCATGACCACGAACCCCGACCAGCCCGGCACGGGCCCGGGCTCCCCGGCGGAGCCGACGGTGGAGCCGCCCAAGTCGCCCGGCCCGCCCCCGGACCCCTCGGAGCCGCCGCACGACCCGAGCCACACCGACCCGGTCCCCGGCGGACCGGCCGACCCGTCGCCCGACGTCCCCGACCGGCCGTCGTCGCCGGGCCGGCCCGTCGGCCCCGACGAGCCGACCCACGGCTGACGCCTCGGGCTCACTCCCCGGGCTCACGCCCTGGCTGACGCCCGGTCGGCACCCGGCCGACCGACCCGCGCACGCCCCAGCCGCGCCGGC
Organism: Cellulosimicrobium sp. 72-3; assembly: GCF_013127315.1. Taxonomy (NCBI): domain Bacteria; kingdom Bacillati; phylum Actinomycetota; class Actinomycetes; order Micrococcales; family Promicromonosporaceae; genus Cellulosimicrobium; species Cellulosimicrobium sp. 72-3. The sequence goes on along the minus strand of NZ_CP053419.1, from coordinate 3,922,828 downwards.
TCAGAGGAGCCGGCGCGACCCGGGCGGCGTGACGCGCAGCCAGCGGAACCCGTAGCCGTCGAGCCGCACCTCGGCGGTCCCGTCGGGCGCGGGCTCGACGTCGTCCGCGTCGAGGACGTCGACGAGCCGCGCGTCCTCCGGCAGGTCGCCCAGGGGCACCCGCACGACGACCGGGTCGGGCGAGAGGTTGTGCAGCGTCACCATCGAGGCGTCCTGCCAGGTGGTGCGCAGCGCCAGCACGGACGGCTCGGGCGAGTCGAGCACCTGCGCGTCGCCCCAGCCCAGCTCGGGGCACTCGCGGTAGCGGTGCGCGAGCATCCGCACGAACGTGAGCAGCGACTCCGGGTCCCGGCGCTGGTCGGCGACGTTGACATGCTCGGGCGCGTACCCGTCGCCCGGCAGCGGCGCCGCGAGCCGGCGCGCGGGGGCGCGGGAGAACCCGCCGTTCGGCCCCGACGTCCACTGCATGGGCGTCCGCACGGCGAGGCGCCCCGGCACGTCCAGGTTCTCGCCCATGCCGATCTCCTCGCCGTAGAACAGCACGGGCGTGCCCGGCAGCGAGAAGAGCAGCGAGTACACCATCCGCAGCCGGCGCGGGTCGCCGCCCAGCATCGGGGGCAGCCGCCGTCGCAGCCCTCGCCCGTAGAGCTGCATGTCCTCCTCGGGCCCGAACGCGGCGAAGACCTCGGCGCGCTCGTCGTCCGTGAGCTTGTCGAGCGTGAGCTCGTCGTGGTTGCGCACGAACGTCGCCCACTGGGTGTCGCGGGGGATGGGCGGACGCGCGGCGAGCGACCCGGCGAGCGGGGTCGCGTCGTGCCTCGCGAGCGCCAGGTACAGCGCCTGCATCGCGTTGAAGTCGAACTGGAGCGTCAGCTCGTTGCTCGTCACCCCGCCCGGGTCGCCGTCGGTGGGGTCGCCGTCCCCGAAGTAGCGCGCCTGCTCCTCGTACGGCAGGTTGACCTCGCCCATGAGGATCGCGTCGCCCGACCGCCGCCCGACGAACGCGCGCAGCACGCGCAGCAGGTCGTGGGGGTCGTCGATCTCGTCGCCCGGGTTCGCGGCCGCGTCGGTCAGCGCGTACGGGACGGCGTCGACCCGGAAGCCGGAGATGCCGAGCTCCAGCCAGAAGCCGATCGTCTTCGCGATCGCGTCCCGCACCTGCGGGTTCGCGGTGTTGAGGTCGGGCTGGTGCCGGTAGAACCGGTGCCGGTACCACTCGCCCGACGCCTCGTCGAGGGTCCAGATGCCCTCCTCCTGGTCGGGGAACACGACCTGGTCCTTGGTCGACGGCGGCTCGTCGGACCGCCACACGTAGTAGTCCCGGAACGGGGACGACGTCGACCGCCGCGCCGAGCGGAACCACGGGTGGCGGTCGGACGTGTGGTTGACGACGAGGTCCACGATCACGCGGATGCCCCGGTCGCGCGCGGTCCGCACGAGCTCGACGACGTCGCCCAGGTCGCCCAGGCGCGGGTCGACGCCGAGGAAGTCGGTGATGTCGTAGCCGTCGTCGCGGTCGGCCGTCGGGTAGAACGGCATGAGCCACAGGCACGTCACCCCGAGGTCGGCCAGGTGGTCGATCCGCTGGACCAGGCCGGGGAAGTCGCCGATCCCGTCGTCGTCCCAGTCCATGAAGGTCTCGACGTCGAGGCAGTAGGCGACCGCGTTCTTCCACCACAGGTCCCCGGTGTCGCGGATCCTCACGCCGCACCCCCGTCGGTGGTGGCGGCGCACGCCTCGCGCAGCCGGGGCAGGAGGGCCTCGCCCGCCGCGTCGAGGAACGCGTCTTGCTGCTGCCCCACGTGGTGCAGGTACACCTCGTCGAACCCGCACGCGACCAGCTCGGCGACGCGGTCCGCCAGGCGCCGGGGGTCGTGCTCGACGAGCACCGTGCCGCGCACCTCCTCCGGGCGCACGAGCTCCGCCACCGCGTCGTACTGCTCCGGGGTCTCGAGGTGCCAGTTGACGCTCGGCGGCAGGAGGTTCGAGCGCCACTGGTCGTGCGCGACGGCGAACGCGGCCTCGTCGTCCGTGCCCCACGCGACGTGCACCTGCAGCGCGAGCGGCCCGCGGCCCCCCGCGTCGCGGTACTCGCCGACGACCTGGCGCAGCGACTCGACCGGCTGGTTCACGGTGACGAGGCCGTCGGCCCAGTCGGCGTGGCGGCGCGCCGTGGCGGGGGTGACAGCCGGACCGACGAGCCGCGGCGCGACGTCGGGCAGCGACCACACGCGCGCCCGGTCCACCGTGACGTGCCCGTGGTGCGTGACCTCCTCGCCCGCGAGGAGGGCCCGGATGACGTCGACGCACTCGCGCAGCCGGGCGTCGCGCTCGGCCTTCGTGGGCCAGCGGTCGCCCGTGACGTGCTCGTTCATCGCCTCGCCCGAGCCGAGCGCGGCCCAGAACCGGCCCGGGAACATCGCGCCGAGCGTCGCGATCGCCTGCGCGACGATCGCCGGGTGGTAGCGCTGGCCGGGGGCGGTGACGACGCCGAACGGCAGCGCGGTCGTCGCGAGCGCGGCGCCGAGCCACGACCACGCGAACCCGGACTCGCCCTGGCGCGCGCTCCAGGGGGCCAGGTGGTCGGAGCACATGGCGGCGTCGAAGCCGACCTGCTCGGCGCGGCGGGCCGCGGCGAGGAGGGGGCCGGGCGGGATCTGCTCGTGGGAGGCGTGGAAGCCGACGGTGACCATGGCGCCCAGTGAACCGACCCTCGCCGTGCCACGCGCGGCGAGGAGGGGGAACGGTGGAGGCTCCGTGGCCGCGCCGCGGGGCCCGGCGCGTCCGGGACGCGCGCCCGTACGCTGACGGGATGCGCCTGCTGACCTGGACGTTCGCCGTCTATCTCGCCGCCGTCCTGGTCGTGACGCTCTGGCCGTCGCCGCAGTCCACCGACGCGCCCGGCTGGGCGACGTCCACGCTCGGCTTCCTCCAGGGCCTCGGGATCCCGATCACGCTGCCGGTGCTCGAGGCGCTCGCCAACGTCGTGATGTTCGGGCCGTTCGGCGTGCTCGGTGTGCCCCTCCTGCGGGGCGCGGTGGCCCGCCGGGGCCGTGCCGTCCCGGGGGCGTGGCGCGCCGTCGGGTTCGTGACGCTCGCGGGCTGCGCCCTCTCGGTCGCGATCGAGCTCACCCAGAACCTCCTGCCCGGCCGCGTCCCGACGGTCCAGGACGTCGTCCTCAACACGGCCGGCGCGCTCCTGGGCGCCGTGCTCGTGGCCGCGGCGCTCGCGGTCGCGGCCGCACGACGCCCGGCCGCGCCCCGCCGCTGAGCGCTCCCGGCGCCGCGGCGGCGCCCTCAGGCGACCGCGCCGTCGACGTAGGACCAGCGGTCGCCCTCCCTGACGAACCGGCTCACCTCGTGGAGCCGCCCGCGGTCGGCCGGGTCGGTGCGCGAGCGGTAGTGCGCGACGAACTCCACGACCCCGGTCGTGTCGAACGGGCCGCCCGCCTCGGTGCGCACCACGTCGAGGCGGCGCCACTCGACGTCGTCGTCGAGGTCGAGGTCGGCGGGCCGGGTGGAGGGGTGCCACGTCGCGAGCAGGTAGTCGGCGTCGCCGACGGCGAACGCGCTGTAGCGCGAGCGCATGAGCGCCTCGGCGGTCGGTGCGTGCGGGCCCCGGGCGGTGCCGTCCGGGCCGGGGCGCAGCCCCGCGTGGTACCGGCCGCAGCACGACCCGTAGGTGTCGCCGGAGAGGCAGGGGCAGCGCGCGCCGTCGTCGAGCGGGTTCCCGGTCATGCGGCCGCATCCTACGGGTGGGCGCGTGCGGGCACGGCCCCTGCACGACGACGCCCGCCCACCGGGGTGGACGGGCGTCGTCGGGCGGTGCGCCGCCCGGGCGCCACGCTCGGGCGCGGCGACCGGGCGGGGCGCGTCAGTCCTGCGGGTCCCAGGGGCCCCAGCGGTCGCCGGGCGCCTGGTTCCGCGTCCACCACTTCGCCGTGTACGTCGTGCCCTCGTACGTCACGCTGTCGCCCTTGACATAGACGCGGCTCGGCTTCCACGCGCCGACCCCGGCGGAGTCGACCCCCGCGATCTCCTCCCACGGGCCCCACGCGTCGGCACCGGGCACCTGGCCCTTCGTCCACCACTGCGCGCGCCACACGGCGCCCCCGTAGGTGACCGTGGTGCCGCCCGCGTAGGCGGTGCCCTTCGACCAGGCCGGCGGCTCGGTGTACGTCGGCTGGGCCTGCGGGTTGAACTCGTCCGTCACGACCGACTTCGCGGCGTTCGTCACCGGGTCGTCGAGCAGCAGGACGTCGAGGCCCTGCTGGATGTCGTTCGAGATGATCGCGCCGTTGTACCAGTAGGCCGACCACGAGCCGCCGAGGATCAGCCGCTCCGCGGACAGCGGGCCGCGGTCGAACCACGCGATCTCGACGGGGTTCGCCGAGTCCGTGAAGTCCCACACCGAGATGCCGCCCTGGTACCAGGCCTGGACCATGATGTCGCGGCCCGGGACGGGGATGAGCGAGCCGTTGTGCGCGACGCAGTTCTCCGTCGCGGCCTGCTCGCGCTCGATCTTGTAGTAGCTCTTGAACACGAGCTCGCCGCCCACGATGTCGTAGATGGCGTCCGCGCCCTTCTCCGGCCCGACGGTCGGGTTGCACGTCGGTGCGCCGCCGCCGCCCAGCTCGTCCGTGAAGACGACCTTGGTGCCGGCGTTGTTGAACGTCGCCGAGTGCCAGAACGCGAAGTTCGTCGTGTCCCGGACGACCTCGGTCACCACCGGGTGCGCGCGGTCGGAGATGTCGAGCAGGATGCCGTCGCCCATGCACGCGCCCGCCGCGAGGTCCTTCGACGGGTAGGTCGTGATGTCGTGGCAGCCCGACGTCGTGCTCGAGCCGTTGCCGCCCGGGTTGCCGCCGTCGGGGAAGAGGACGGGCGTCGAGACGAGCTCCGCCGCGGCGGGGTCGTCGAGCGGGATCTGCACGACCGAGATGAGGTCGTGCGGGGGCTGGCAGTCGGGGAACGCCGCGTTCGGGCTGTACGACGAGACGTAGACGAACAGCTCCTCGCCGTCCTGCGAGGGCGCGAGCGAGTGCGTGTGGGAGCCGCACTGCGTCTCGACGGACGCCACGTACTCGGGCGCCGTCGGCTCGGAGATGTCGAAGACCTTGATGCCCTCCCACGACTCCTTGATCGCGGCGCTCTGGGCGACGTTCTCGCACGAGTCGTTGCTGCGCGAGGAGTCGGTGCTGAGGACGAGCAGGTCGCCGTACACGGAGATGTCGTTCTGCGACCCGGGGCAGACGACCTGGGCGACCTGCTGCGGGGCGGTCGGGTTCGCGACGTCGTACACGGTGAAGCCGCCGTAGTTCCCGGCGAACGCGTACCGGCCCTGGAACGCGAGGTCGGTGCTGTACTGCCCCTCGGGCGCGAAGCCGCCGTTCTTCGGGATGTTGGCGACGTGCGTGAGGTTGGGGCTGCCGGCCGTCTCCCCGGGCGCCAGGACGTCGGTGGCCTGGGCGAGGGGGGCGAGGCGCTGTGCGGGGAGGTCTGCGAGCGAGGCGGCGGCCTGGTCGGTGAGCGCCGCCACCGCCTCGGGGGAGCCGTCGGACGGCTCCGCGGCGGCGGTCGTGGCGACCGCGAGGGTCGAGACGGCGAGGGTCGCCGCCAGGGACGAGGCGAGCAGGACCCGGCTCCGGTGCCGGTGCGTCTGCCGGTGCGTTCTTCGATGCACGAGGGAAACACCTCCTTGGTAGGGTGCTGCAAATTCTGGCGGGCAAATGTGATCTGGACCACTCAAACCGGGCGGTTCGCGACGATCTTTTACACGGAGGGAACAGCGCGGGTGCAGATTTTTCCCAGCCGTAACACAGCGCGGCGCAGCGCCGCGCGTGCCCTGACCTGCGGCGTCACCGCGACCGGCCTCGCGCTCGGCGCCGCGCTCGGTCTCGCCGCGTGCACGCCCGACCCGCAGCCGACGTCGACGCCGTCGAGCGTCGTCGTGCAGCCCGGGCGGCCGGGCGAGGACGCCACGACCGTCGCCCCCGAGGACTACGCGGGCGCGCCCGACGAGGGCTCGTGGAACCAGGCCGACGCCGCGTTCGTCACCGGCATGATCGAGCACCACCTCCAGGCCCTCGAGATCACCGCGCTCGCGCCCGACCGCGCCGGGTCCGACGCCGTCCGGTCGTTCGCGGAGCGCGTCACCGCCGCGCAGGGGCCCGAGGTGCACGCGCTCGCGTCGTGGCTCCAGGCGCGCGACCTCGCCGTGCCCGAGGGCGCGCAGGACGCGGGCGGGACCGGCCCGCGCGCGCCCGACGGTGCGGGGCACGACCACGGCGACGGGACCGCCGGGATGCTCTCGGACGAGCAGCTCGCGGCGCTCGAGGCCGCGAGCGGCCCGGAGTTCGACCGCCTGTTCCTCGAGGGGATGATCCAGCACCACGAGGGCGCGCTCGCGATGGTCGACGTCGTGCTCGTCGAGGGGGAGGACCTCTTCGCGAACGAGATGGCCGCCGAGACGGCGGCCGGCCAGGGCGGCGAGATCGACCGCATGCGGGACCTCCTCGCCGCGCTCTGACCGCGGGCGCCCGGGTCGCGGCCCCCGAGCCGCCGCCGTACGGTCGGGACGTACGCGTGCTGCCACCCGACGGCGAGGAGGCCCCGTGGAGCGCTCCGACGGCACGACGGCGCCCGGAGAGAGCCCCGAGCGGAAGCAGTCACCGGCCCGTCCACGGGGCAGCCCGATGCTCATCGTGCTCATGATCATCGTGGTCCTCCCGTCGGTCCTCCTGGCCGACTCGTGGGGGGCGGGGGCGGTCGGGATCATCGGCGGCCTGACCGGGCTGTTCTCGCTCGTCGCGTTCATGGGCGGTCCGCTCCGGGCCGACCTGCGGGTCGTCGCCGTGCTGGGACCGCTGCTCGTGGTCGCCGCGGCGGTCCCGCGGCTCCTGGCGGAGACGTCGCGCCCCGCGGCGGTCGCGCTCGTCGTCGTGCTCGGGTTCGTGGCCGCGCTGTTCCCCCTGCTCGGCGAGCGCTACGCGACCGTCGGCCTCGGCCTGGGCATGACCACCGTCTTCGGCTACGGTTACGCCCCCCAGGGCGGGGCCGACCACCGGCAGGTCGTGCTGGCGGCCGTCGCCGGCGTGGTCGTGGCGGTGCTGCTGCGGGTCGTCATGGGCCTGCCCGACCCGTCGAAGACCACGCGGGAGCAGGTCGCCGCGGTGCTCGACGCCGCGGACCCCACCGCCGCGACGGCGACCGCGTTCCGCACCTGGCTCGGCGACGGTCGCAAGCGCTGGCTCGCCGGCGTGCTCGACGGGGCCTCGCGCTACCGGCTGGCGCGGCACACCGCCCGGCTGACCGGGGACGCGTCCCCGGACGACCTCGCCGCTCTGGAGCGGCGCGCCGAGGACCTGGCCGCGCGCGTGCGCGCCCGGCCGCGGCGCGCCGCGGGCCCGGCGCCTTCGCCGGCACCCGACCCCGCGTCGTCGACCGCCGTCGGCCCCGCCGGCGACGCGGCCCGTGCCCTGGACGCGGTCGAGCAGGCGCTGACACGCCACGACACGTCCGCGGTCCGGCTGGGGCGCGGCCCGCGCCACCAGTTCCTCGACGCCGTCCAGCACCCGTCCGGGCGTCTGCGGTCCGTGCAGGTCCGGCACGCGTTCCGCACCGCGCTCGCGCTGCTGGTGATGCTCCTCGTCACGTCCGGCCTGGAGCGGGGGGACCCGCTCGTCTCCACCGTGCTGCTGACCACCTTCAGCATCGTCCAGGCGAGCTGGCGCGACACCGTCACCAAGGCGCGGAACAAGATCCTCGGCCTCGTCTCGGGCTCGATCGGCGTCGCGGTGGTGCTGCTCGTCGTGCCGCAGCGGTACCTCACGCTCGTCGCCGTCGTCGCGCTGTGCCTGGGCCTGTGGTTCATCGCCGCGCGCCCGGCCCTGGGGGCCGCCTTCATGGTGGTCGTCAGCGTCGGCTTCAACTCCGTCACGCGCGATCTCGACCCGGTCGCCCTGCTCGCGCAGTACGTCGGCCTCACGGTGTGCGCGGTCGTGGTCGGGGTCGTCCTCGGGTTCGTCGTGGTCCCGAGCTTCCGCCCACCACCGTTGCGGCAGCGGGTCGAGACCGCGACGGCGGCCACCGCCGCCGCCCTCCGCGCCGGGGCGGTCGGCGTGGGGCCGGCGCCGCGGGCGGAGGACGTCGCGCTCGTCCGGGAGGCCGTGTACGAGCAGGACGAGCTGGTCCCCGACCGCGAGCACCTCGACGACCGGCAGGCCGAGGAGCTCGACGACCTGCGCGCCGCGCTGCGTGACGTGATCGTCCTCGCGAACGCGACGCAGATCGACGACGACGAGCGCGCCGCGGTCCTGCGGACGCTGAGCCCGGACGGGGCGACGCCGTCGGACGACGGCCCGACCCGGGGCGCGCCGAGCGCGGGGGACGGGCCCGACGCGGGGGAGGCGCCCGGTGCGGGGGCCTCGACACTGCTGGACCTCGCCCGCCGCGCGGCGTCGGCCGAGCGCTACCTGCTGACGACCCTCCCCGCCCCGTCCTGAGCGGTACCCACGACCCGCGAGCCGCTCCCCGGACGCGCGACGGCGGCCCGACCCCGGGAGGGGCGGGCCGCCGTCGGGCGTGCGGGACGGGTCAGCAGGACAGGTTGTTGCCCGTCGTCGTGCCGAGGATCTGGGCGAACCGCTGGAACGCGGCGATGCGCGACTGCACCTGCGCCGGGTTCCCGCCGTTGCACTCCATCGTGCCGTTGATCGAGCGGATGGACTCGCCGAAGCCGGCGCCCGACACGATCGCCTGGTGCCCGGACATCGAACCCGCGCCCGACTGCGTGTTCCAGAACCACAGGCCGGTCTTCCACGCGACGGCGGAGTTCTGCTCGACGAGGTACGGGTTGTTGAGCAGGTCGATGCCGAGCGCGTCGCCCGCGGCCTTGTAGTTGTAGTTCCAGCTCAGCTGGATCGGGCCCTTGCCGTAGTAGGCGGACTGGCCCGCCGGGCAGCCGTACGGCTTCGAGGTGTCGCAGTAGTGCGGGTAGTTCGCGGTGTTGATCTCCTTGACGTACACGAGGCCGCCGGTCTCGTGGTTGACGTTGGCGAGGAACGCCGCGGCCTCGCGCTTGGCGACCTCGGTGCCGCCCGTCGTCGCGAATCCCGGGTAGGCGGACAGCGCGTCGACGAGGCCCTGGTACGTGTAGAACGGGTTCCGGTTGGGGAACATCTGGTTGAACTGCGCCTCGGAGACGACGAACCCGGTCGGGTTGCCGGGGTTCCCGGGGTTGCCGGGGTTCGTGCCGCCGCCGCAGGCGCCCTGGCTGCGCCAGACGCCCCACTCGCCGGTGGTGCCGGGCGTGTCGCCCTGGGTCCACCAGCCGGCCTTCCAGTTCTGGCCGCCGTGGGAGACGACGGCGCCGCCCGTGTAGACGGCGCTCGCGCTCCAGGGGGCGGCGCACGTCGCGGCGTGCGCCTGCTGCGCCGGGCCTGCGACGGACCACGAGAGCGCTCCCGCGAGCGCGAGGACGAGGCTGAGGAGCAGGGCGAGAGGGCGGGAGGTCGGCCGGGCGGCGGCCGTCGTGGGCGCCGCGGGGGAGGACGACGCCGGGGCTCGCGTGTGCATCGGTGCACCTTTCGTCGGTGGTCGGGTCGCTTCGAGCCTGACCGCCGCGCGGCGTCGTGGACAACCCCCCTACGCGGAACCCCGTACCCGTGGGAGCCCGAGGTAGAGCCCCGGTCTGCCGAGGTAGAGCCGAGGTCCGGACCACGGCTCTACCTCGGCGGACCAGGGCTCTACCTCGCGGGACCAGGGCTCTACCTCGTGGTGGGGGACGAGCGTCGCGGGGGCGGCGGGGTTGACGTCCGGGTGGGGCGGGTGCGAGAGTGTCCGCCAACCCGGAAACGTTTCCAGGACTGTCGAGGTCGTCAGTCTGGAAACGTTTCCAGAACGACGGTCCTTCGACGACGAGGTGGACGACAGTGACGTCATCACGCGCCACGCTGATCCAGGTGGCACAGCGGGCCGGGGTCTCCCTGGCCTCGACCTCCCGTGCGCTGCACGGGACGGGCGCGAGCCCCGCGATGGTCGAGCGCGTGCGCGCCGCGGCCACCGAGCTGGGGTACAGCCCGGACGCCATCGGGCGCTCGCTGCGCCTCAAGAAGACGTTCCAGGTGGCGTTCGCCGTCGCGGACATCGGCAACCCCGTCTACGTCGAGATGATGACGGCGATCCACGAGGTGCTCGCTCCGCACGGCTACCGCGTCGTCGTCATGACGACGGGGGACACCACGCGGTCCACCGTCGAGCTCGTGCGCAGCCTGTCGAGCGGCTTCGTCGACGCCATGATCCTCAGCCCGCTGCGCACCGACGACGAGCTCGTCGAGGAGATCCGCGAGGCGCCGGTGCCCGTCGTCGTCATCGGCCGCACGCTCGCGGACCGCGGCATCGACTCGGTGTCCACGGACTCCGCGGGTGGGATCGGCGAGGCGGTGCGGCACCTGCTCGGTCTCGGCCGTCGCCGGATCGCGTTCCTCAACGGCCCCCTCGACACGACGCCCGGTGAGGCGCGCCAGCGCGGCTTCGACGCCGCGACGCGCGCCGCCGACTTCGACGCCGAGCGGGTCGAGGTCGCGCCCGCCCTCGACTTCACCGTCGCCGCGGGCCTCGCGACGACGCGCGCGCTGCTCGACGCCACGGACGACGACGCCCGCCCGGACGCGATCGTCGCGGCCAACGACCTCCTCGCCATCGGCGCCATCCGGGCCGTGCGCGAGCGCGGGCTCTCCGTCCCCGAGGACGTCGCGGTGACCGGCATGGACGACACGGAGATCGGCCGCGTGTTCCAGCCCTCCCTGACGAGCGTCTCGCTCGGCTCGACGGAGCGTGGGCGCGTCGCCGCGCAGCTCGTCGTGGACCTCGTCGACGGCGACGCGGAGCCCGGGCGGCACACCGCCGTCGGGCCGCGGCTCGTCGTGCGCGAGTCGACCGCCCCCGGGGGTGGTTCCCGGTGAGCGCACCGACCCTCGCGGGCGACCCCCGTCGCTCGGCCCTGCGCCCCGACCGCGGCCCGGTGCGCCGGACCGGCGGCATGGCCCGCGCCAAGCGGCGCGAGGCGATCGCGCTCGTCATGCCGTCGCTCCTGCCGATCCTCGTGCTCAGCGTCGCGCCGCTCGTCATGGGCGTCGCGCTCGCGTTCACCGACGCGCGGCTCGTGCGCCAGCCGGACTACCAGTTCGTCGGCGTCGACAACTTCGTGCGCCTCGCGGACAACTCGTTCTTCTGGGACTCGTTCCGCATCGGCATGATCTGGGCCGTCTCGGTGACGCTGCTCCAGCTCGTCGCGGCGATGGGCCTCGCGCTCCTGCTCAACTCCGGGCTCCGGCTCCAGGGCCTGACGCGCGTGCTCGCACTCATCCCGTGGGCCATGCCGCCGGTCGTCGTGGCGATCATGTGGCAGATGATCTACTCGCCCAACGCGGGGCCGCTCAACGCGTTCCTCGGCGCCCTGGGCCTGCCGGACGACATCAACTGGCTCGCGGACTTCTCGACCGCCCTGCCCGCCGTGATCGTCGTCGGGGTGTGGGTCGGCATGCCGCAGACCACCGTGACGCTGCTCGCGGGGCTCCAGCAGATCCCGGACGAGCTCCACGAGGCCGCCGCGATGGACGGCGCAGGCGCGTGGCGCCGCTTCACCGCGGTGACGCTCCCGAGCCTGCGCCCGATCATCACCTCGATCACGTCGCTGAACTTCATCTGGAACTTCAACTCGTTCTCGCTGGTCTACGTGCTCACCGAGGGCGGGCCGGGCGGCCGGACCATGCTCCCGATGCTCTTCACATACCTCGAGGCGTTCAAGAACCGCAACATCGGCTACGCCGCCGCGATGGGCGTCGTCCTCGTCGTCGTGGTCGTCCTCCTGCTCGCGATCTACCTGCGGTCGCAGTTCCGCTCCGAGAAGGAGAGCTGACCCGTGCGCGCACTCGTCCGCCCCGCCCAGTACGCGGCCCTGGGGTTCTACATCCTGTTCCTCGGCTTCCCGCTGCTCTGGCTGATCTCCGCCTCGCTCAAGTCCTCGGGCGAGCTCAACTCGCTCACCGTGAGCCTCATCCCGCAGGACTGGCACTGGGAGAACTACTCCCAGGCGCTGACCCGGCAGGGCCTCGTCCGCTCGGCCTGGAACAGCGCGATCGTCGCGGTCGTGTCCACGATGCTCGTCATCGTCATCGCGCTGCCGGCGTCGTACGTGCTCGCCCGGCTGCGGGGGAAGATCCGCGCGGCGGGCGTCGGCTGGATCCTCGTGAGCCAGGTCTTCCCGGTGATCCTCATCATCCTGCCGCTGTTCCTCATCCTGCGGACCATCGGGCTCACGGACTCGCTCGTCGGCCTCACGCTCGTCCACACCACGTACACGCTGCCGTTCGCGCTGTGGATGATGCAGGGCTACGTGAGTGCCATCCCCGTGGACCTCGAGGAGGCGGGCTCCATGGACGGCGCGAGCCGGCTCACGGTCCTGCGCACCATCGTCTTCCCGCTGCTCATGCCCGGGATCGTCGCGACCGCGATGTTCAGCTTCGTGTCCTCGTGGAACGAGTTCTTCTTCGCGCTCGTGCTGCTCCAGTCGCCCGAGAACTACACGCTGCCCATCACGCTGAAGATGTTCATCGGCGGCGAGGGCAAGGTGGCGCTCGGCCCCCTCGCCGCGGGCTCCGTGCTCGCGGCCATCCCCAGCATCGTCTTCTTCTCGATCATGCAGAAGAAGCTCACCGGCGGCCTGCTCTCGGGCGCGGTGAAGGGCTGATCGTGACCCCCTCCACGCCCGGTCCCGTCCCCAGGCTCTCCCGACCCCACCCCCACCCGAAAGGTAGAACCATGAAGACTCGTGGTGCGTCCATCGCCGCATGCCTCACGATCACGACCCTGCTCGTCGCGTCCTGCTCCAGCGGGGGCGGCAGCGGGGACGACGGCGCCGACGGCGGCACGGTGACGCTGAAGTTCCAGTCGCTGTCCGACCAGCCCGCCGCGATCGAGGCGACCGAGAAGATCGTCGCCGACTGGAACGAGGCGAACCCCGACGTCCAGGTCGAGATCGTGCCCGCCGGCTGGGACGGCATCTACGACAAGCTCATCACCCAGTTCAACGGCGGCGCCGCGCCGGACATCATCCACTACGAGGCCGCGAGCATCGTGCCGTTCGCGGTCGACGGGTACCTCGCGGACCTCTCGGAGTACATGTCCGACGAGCGCCGGGACGACATCCCCGAAGGCATCCTCGACGCCGTGACGGTCGACGACCAGGTCATCGCGTACCCGACCGAGCTGCAGTCCTACATGGTCTTCGCCAACAAGACGATGCTCGACGCGGCCGGCGTCGAGATCCCCACGGGCGAGACGATGACGTGGGACGAGCTGCGGCAGATCGCGCAGGCCACGACGAAGGACGGCGCGTACGGGCTCGGGTGGGGGCTCGCGAGCCCGACGGCCGCGTTCATGGCGATGGCCCCCGGCTTCGGCGGCGAGTACTTCGAGGGCACGGGCGCGGACGCGAGCATCACCATCGGCGAGGGCGAGATGGCCCTGCCGGAGCTCGTCGACACGATGGCGCACACCGACGGCACGGTGCTGCCGGTGACCCTCACGCAGTCCGGGTCGGAGACGCTCGCGTCGTTCTACGCGGGGCAGGTCGCGATGACGATCCAGGGTTCGTTCCAGGCCGCGAACATCGCGAACGACGCGCCCGAGGGCTTCGACTGGGTCGTGCTGCCCCCGCTCGAGGGCCCCGACGGCGCCGAGCAGGCCGCGAACCCGCAGACGCTCTCGGTGAACATCGACTCCGAGCACGTCGAGGAGTCCGCGGAGTTCATCGAGTTCTTCACGCAGACGGAGAACCTCGCCGCGCTCAACGAGGCGGACGCGCTCATCCCCGCGACGACGTCGGCCCAGGAGGCCATGGCGGAGTCGCTCGGCGACGAGAACGGCTGGTCGACGATCCTCTCCTCCGGCCAGTACCTCACCTCGGCGCCGTACCTGTTCGTCGACGCGTACGCGCAGTGGAAGGACACCGTCGCGACGCCCGCGTACCAGAAGTTCCTCGCCCAGGAGATCGACGCCGACCAGCTCGCGACCGAGCTCGAGTCGGGCTGGGCCGAGATCACCAAGTAGCACTCTCGGTCGCTCGCCGCGGCACCGCGTCACGGGTCGCGGCGAGCACTGAGCAGCAGCGGCCGGGCGGCCGCGCACGCGACCGCCCGGCCGGGAACCGCGACCCGCACGGGTCGCACCGGCGCGAGGCGCCGAGACGGATCGACAGGGAGTGGATCGTGACCTGGCTGGACGACCGAGCGGTGGCAGTGATCACCGGAGCGGCGGTGGGGGACGCGCTGGGAGGCGCCACGGAGGGCTGGACGCCCGAGCAGATCGAGGAGCGCCACGGCGGCCGCGTGACGGGGATCGTGGAGCCCTGGTACCCGAACTGGCAGGACGCGCGTCCGATCGCGCCCTACCACAAGGGTGACGGGCACATCACGGACGACACCCTCATGACGCGCGCGCTCGTGGAGGTGTACGCGAAGCGCCGCGAGCACCTCGACGCGTACGCGATGGCCGAGGACCTCGTGCCCCTCATGATCGGCGAGCCGCGCTGGATCCCCGAGCTCGAGTCCACGGCCCTGCTGCTCCAGCGCGTTTTCCTCGCGGAGAAGTGGATCGTCGCGCGCCTGCACTACGGGCACGTCGACCCGCGCGAGGCCGGGGTCGGGAACGTCGTCAACTGCGGCGCCGCGATGTACGTCGCGCCCGTCGGGCTCGCGAACGCGGGCGACCCGCGCGGCGCGTACGCCGAGGCGATCGACCTCACCGGGGCGCACCAGTCGAGCTACGGCCGCGAGGCCGCGGGCGTGTTCGCGGCCATGGTCGCCGCGTCCGTCGCGCCGGGGGCCACGGTCGACGACGTCGTGCACGCCGCGCTCGACGTCGCGCACGACGGCACGGCCGCCGCGCTCCAGGCCGTCGTCGAGGCGTTCGACGGCTGGACGACGGCGCCCACCACCGACGAGGAGGAGCGCGCCCTCGCGCGGCTGATCCGCGACACGGTCGCGCCGTTCGACTCCGTCGGGCCCGCGTACCGGCAGATGTCGATGGACGCGCGGCGCCCGTCGCGCACCAAGTCCATCGAGGAGCTGCCCGCGGCGCTCGGCTTCGTGCTCGGGCACCGCGGCGACTTCCGCGGCGCGGTCCTCGGCGCCGTGAACTACGGCCGCGACGCCGACTCGATCGCCGTGATGGCCGGCGCGGTGTGCGCGGGCCTCGGCGGGACCGCCGTCGTGCCGGACGAGTGGCTCGACGCGATCGAGGAGGCGAGCCGCATGGACGTCCGGGAGACCGGGCGGCTCATGGCGTCCGCCGCGCAGGACATCCTGCGGGCCGACCGCGAGCGCGCGACCGCCCGCCTCCGCGCGCTCGCCGAGCTCGGCAACGCGCCCGTCGACGGCGCGGCCCTCGCCGCGCGGGCGGGTGACCCGGCGTGAGGCTGACCTGGGCCCAGCCCGAGGACCTGCTCGCGCACGAGCTCGTCCAGGCCGCCGCGGAGGGCAAGGACCCCGCGGCGCTCGCGGACGTGCGCGAGCGCTGGGCCGCCGCGGGCGGGGACCCCGTCCCCGCGGTGAGCGGGGCCGGTCCCGTGCCCGCGACCCCGGAGCTGCGCGCGCTCGCGCGCGACCTGCTCGTGGAGCTCGACGCGCTGCCCGCGGCGCCCGCGGCGCACGAGCCCGACGACTGGGACGCGATCCTCGCCACGCTCCCGGCGGCGCCTGGCCTGCCCACCCGCCCGGGCGCCGTCGGGTCCTCCGCCGGCATCGGGGCCGGTGTGCCGAGCGGAACCGCCGCCGCCGCCGACGCCGCGTACGCGGACCGCGTGCTCGGCGCGTGGACCGGGCGCGCGGCGGGCTGCCTGCTCGGCAAGCCGGTGGAGAAGATCCCGCGCGCCGGGATCGAGGAGATCCTGCGCGCCACGGGCCGGTGGCCGCTGGACCGCTGGTTCACCGCCGTCGGGCTGCCCGACGACGTCGCCGCGCGCTGGCCGTGGAACCGGCGCAGCGCCCCGACGTCGCTCGAGGAGAACATCGACGGGATGCCCGAGGACGACGACCTCAACTACCCGATCCTCGCGCTCGCCCTGCTGGAGCGGCACGGGCGCGGCTTCACGACGGACGACGTCGCGCAGCTCTGGCTCGACGCGCTGCCCGCGGGCCGCGTGTTCACGGCCGAGCGCGCCGCGTACCGCAACATCCTCGACGCGCGGCCGGTGCCGGAGACGGCGACGCACCACAACCCGTTCCGGGAGTGGATCGGCGCGCTCATCCGCACGGACGTGCTCGGCTGGGTCTCGCCCGGCGACGTGCGCGAGGCCGCGCGCCTCGCGTGGACGGACGCGCGCCTGAGCCACACGCGCAACGGCGTGTACGGCGCGATGTGGGCGGCCGCGCTCGCGTCGGCGGCGACGGTCTGCGAGACGGTGGACGAGGTGCTCGACGAGGCGGACGCCGTCGTGCCGCCGGGCAGCCGCCTGGCCGCGGCGATCCGGCTCGGGCGGGACGCGGGCCGCGACGGCGACGCGTCCGAGGCGGGCGTGCGCGCCGGGCTCGACACGATCCACGCGGCGTACGGCGACCTGCACTGGGTGCACGTGCTCAACAACGCCGCGGTGATCGCCTACGCGCTCACCGCGGGGCGCGGCGCGGACGGCCGCGGCGACTTCGGCGCGAGCGTCGCGATCGCCGTCACCGCGGGCTGGGACACCGACTCCGCGGGGGCGACGGTCGGCGGCGTGGTGGGTGCGCTGCAGGGCGTCGAGGGCATCGGCCAGCGGTGGACGCGCCCGCTCGACGGTCACATCGCGACCTCGCTGCCCGGTGGCGAGCAGAGGATCGTGGACCTCGCGGCGCGGACGGTCGCGCTCGCGACGGTCCCGGTCGTGGTGGCCGAGGGAGCCGTGCAGGGTCCCACGGAGGAGGCACAGGCATGAGCACGACGGCGGACGGGGAGCAGGGCGCCACGGTCCCGGGCGGGTCGGGACGGGTCGTGGTGGTCGGGTCGGCGAACGTCGACCTCGTCGTCGACGTGCCGCGGCACCCCGGCGGCGGCGAGACCATCCTCGGCGGCGAGCTGCGGCGCAACCCCGGCGGCAAGGGCGCGAACCAGGCGGTCGGCGCGGCGCGCGCGGGCGGTGCCGAGACGACGTTCGTCGGCGCGCTCGGGCACGACGACGCGGCCGACCTGCTGCTCGCGTCGCTCGACCGCGGCGGGGTGCGGACCGACCTCGTCGAGCGCGTGGACGCCGCGACGGGCACCGCGCTCATCACCGTCTCGCCCGACGGCGAGAACGCGATCGTCGTGGCGCCCGGGGCGAACTCGCACGTGACGGTCGGCGCGGCGCAGGCCGAGCGGATCGCCGCGGCGGACGTCGTCCTCGCGCAGCTCGAGATCCCGCTCGACGTCGTCCGTGCCGCCGCCGCGGCGCGCCGACCGGGCGCGCTGCTGGTCCTCAACGCGGCGCCGTCGCGCGACCTGCCCGACGACGTCTGGGCCGCGCTCGACGTGCTCGTCGTCAACGAGCACGAGGCGGCGGACCTGACGGGCGCTACCGGCGACACCGAACCGAGCGCGCTCGCGGGGCTGCTGCTGGAGCGCGTGCCGGCCGTCGTCGTGACGCTGGGCGGAGAGGGCAGCCTCGTCGCGGAGCGCCGCCCGGCCGGGCCCCTGCTCACGACCGTCCCCGCGATCGCCGTCGAGGCGGTCGACACCACCGGCGCGGGCGACACGTTCTGCGGCGTCCTCGCCGCGGCGCTCGCGCGCGGCGCCGACCTGCCCGACGCCGCGCGGCTCGCCGCCGCCGCGGGCGCGCTCGCCGTGACCCGGCCCGGCGCGCAGGACGCCGTGCCCGACGCGGCGGACGTCGTCGCGCTCGCCGAGCGCGCCGCGAACCCCGACCGACCGACCTGAGCCCGTCCGCAGCACGTCCGAGCGCGGGCCCGGCCCGCCGAGGGAAAGGCACCATGACCTACACGTTCGACCCGCTGGTCCCGCGCCCGATCGACCTGCCGACCGAGGTCGCGCTCGACGGGCCGCTCACGCCCGAGCAGTCCCTCGCGCTCGACGAGGCGAAGATCTTCGTCGGCCCGGCCGACCCCGCCGACCGCCCGGCCTGGCGCGAGCGCCTCGCCGCGTGGCGCGACGACGCGCGCCGTCGCCACGGGTACACGGGCGCGGCGTACGACCGCCCGGCCGCGGCGTGGGCCGCGGGGTGCTCGACGGTCGCGCAGGTGTGGCTGTGGGACGAGCTGCTGTACTCGTTCGAGGAGCACCGGTTCACGCCGGAGCGGTTCCTCGCCGACGCTCGCGAGCGGTTCGGCGGCCTCGACGCCGTCGTCCTGTGGCACGCGTACCCCGTCATCGGGATCGACGACCGCAACCAGTGGGACTTCTACCGCGACGTCCCGGGCATCGTCGACCTCGTGCAGACGTTCCACGACGCGGGCCTGCACGTGTTCGTCGACTACAACCCGTGGGACGTCGGCACGCGCCGCGGCGACGACGACCTCACCGAGCTCGCCGCCGTCGTGCGCGACCTCGGCGCCGACGGCGTCTTCCTCGACACGCTGAAGAAGGCCGAGCCGGAGCTCGTCGCGCGGCTCGAGGCCGCGCGCCCGGGCATCGTCCTGGAGGGCGAGTCCAAGCTCCCGGTCGAGCGCATCGAGGACCACTCGTCCTCGTGGGCGCAGTTCTTCGCCGACTCGCCCGTGCCCGGCGTGCTGCGCGCGCACTGGTACGAGCGCCGGCACATGCAGCACCACGTGCGCCGCTGGCACCGCGACCACTCCGAGGAGCTCCAGTCCGCGTGGCTCAACGGCGTGGGCGTCATGGTGTGGGAGGTCGTGTTCGGCGTGTGGGTCGGCTGGTCGCGGCGCGACGCCGCGACCGTGACGCGCCTGGTCACGGTCCAGCGCGCGGCGCGGCCGCTGCTGCTCGACGGCGAGTGGACGCCGCTCGCCGAGCTCGCGCCCGAGGCCGAGGCCGCCGGGGTGTACGCGTCGCGCTGGGAGCTCGACGGCGTGACCCTGTGGACGCTCGTCAACCGCGGTGACGCCGACTACGCGGGCCCGCTGCTCGCGGGCGGCGGGGACGGCGCGGACGTGCGCGTGCCCGGCCGAGGGATCGCCGCGGCGCTGCACGTGGCCGACGGCGCGGCGGAGCCTGCGTGGCTGCCGCACCTGCGCGACGTGGTCGCCTCGCTCGACGAGACCGCGCCGCACGACCCCGACGCGCGCTTCCCGCACCGGCTCGCGCGGCGTCTCGACGCCTCTGTCCCCACGTCCGCGCCGACCGGGGGGACGGAACCGGCCGGGCCGGGGGCCGTCGTCGGGCAGGACGCCGCCCGGGCGACGGGCGCGCCCGGGGCGGGCGCCGTCGTCGTGCCCGCGGGGCCGTACGTGCTGACCGTCCGGTACCGCGCGCGCGAGACCGGGATGTACCAGGGCGCGCCGTACGTGGACGAGTGGAAGCCGCTCCCGCCGCGCCTGCACGACGCACGGACCCTCCAGCGCGACGGCGAGCTCGCCGCCCCGGTGGCGGTGGGCCGCGACGTGACGAACGCGGAGTTCGCGGAGTTCCTCACGGCCACCGGGTACGTGCCCGCCGTCGCGCACCGCTTCCTCGCGCACTGGGTCGACGGCCGTCCCGCGCCCGGCACGGAGGACGAGCCCGTGACCTTCGTCGACCTCGACGACGCGCACGCGTACTGCGCGTGGCGCGGTGGGCGCCTGCCCACCGAGGACGAGTGGCAGCTCGCGGCCGAGCAGCCCGGCTGGACGCGCGGCGAGCCCGCCGTGTGGAGCTGGACGGGCTCCGAGCACTCCGACGGCCGGACCCGGTTCGTCATGCTCAAGGGCGGGAGCGACCACCGCGCCGAGGGCTCCGACTGGTACGTCGAGGGCGGGCGCCACGCGCCGGACTACGCGGTCAAGCTCCTCGTCCCCGGCCTGGGGCTCGCGCGCGGCGCGACCGTCGGGTTCCGCTGCGCGTGGGACCTCGCCGACGACGCGACGGAGGTGACGGCATGACGGACGCACCGCGCGTCTCGCGCGACCCCGCCGCCGGCGCGCTCGCGGGCCTGCGCGTCGTCGACGCGTCGACGCTGTTCGCCGGGCCCATGGCGGCGATGCACCTCGGTGACCTGGGCGCCGACGTCGTCAAGGTCGAGCACCCCACGAAGCCCGACCCGTCGCGGACGCACGGCGCCGCGAAGGACGGCGTGAACCTGTGGTGGAAGACGCTCGGGCGCAACAAGCGCACCGTCACCGCGAACCTCGGGAGCGACGGCGGCCGCGAGGTGTTCCTCGCGCTCGTCGCCGACGCGGACGTCGTCGTCGAGAACTTCCGGCCCGGCACGCTCGAGCGCTGGGGCCTCGGCTACGACGAGCTGTCCGCGCGCAACCCGCGGCTCGTGCTCGCGCGCGTGAGCGGGTTCGGGCAGGTCGGGCCGTACCGCACCCGCCCCGGGTTCGGCACGCTCGCCGAGGCGATGAGCGGGTTCGCCGCGATGACCGGCGAGCCCGACGGCCCGCCGACCCTCCCGCCGTTCGGCCTCGCCGACGGCGTCGCGTCGCTCGCGACCGCGTTCGCCGTCATGGTCGCGCTGTCGACGCGCGAGCGCACCGGGCACGGGCAGGTCGTCGACACGGCGATCATCGAGCCCATCCTCGCGATGCTCGGGCCGCAGATCACGCGCTGGGACCAGCTCCGCACCGTGCAGCCGCGCACCGGCAACCGGTCCGCGAACAACGCGCCGCGCAACACCTACCGCACGCGCGACGGGCAGTGGGTCGCGGTGTCGACGTCGGCGCAGTCCATCGCCGAGCGCGTCCTGCGTCTCGTCGGGCGCCCCGAGATCGTCGACGAGCCGTGGTTCGCGAGCGGCGTCGAGCGCGCGCAGCACGCCGACCTGCTCGACGAGGCCGTCGGCGGCTGGATCGCGCAGCGCACGCGCGACGAGGTCGTCGCCGCGTTCGAGGAGGCGCAGGCCGCCGTCGCGCCGATCTACGACGCCCAGGACATCGTCGACGACCCGCAGTTCCGCGCGCTCGGCACGATCCACGAGATCGAGGACCCCGAGCTCGGCCCGATGCTCATGCAGGGCCCGCTGTTCCGGATGTCCGAGAACGACGGCGTCATCCGCTTCACCGGCCGCGCGCACGGCGCCGACACCGACGCCGTGCTGGGCGAGCTCGGGTTCTCGCCCGAGCGCGTCGCGGAGCTCCGGGCCGAGGGGGCGGTGTGACGGGCCGGGGCGACCGGCCGGGCGCCGCGCCGCCGCTGACGCTGCTGTACGTGCCCGCGGACCGGCCCGACCGGGTGGCCAAGGCGCTCGGGTCCGCGGCCGACGTCGTGCTCGTGGACCTCGAGGACGCCGTCGCGCCGGCGCGCAAGGACGAGGCGCGGGCGCACGCCGTCGCGCTGCTCGACGACGCGGCCGCCGCGCGCGGGGTCCAGGTGCGGGTCAACCACCCCGCGACGCCGTGGCACGCCGCCGACGTCGCGGCCCTCGCGGGCATGCCGCTCGCCGTCGGGGCGCGTGCGCCGAAGGTCGAGTCCGCCGACGAGGTGCGCGCGCTCGCGGCGGCGCTCCCCGGGCGGGCGCTGCACCTGCTGGTCGAGTCGGCCCTCGGCGTCGAGCGCGCGTTCGAGCTCGCGACGGCGTCGCCGCAGGTCGCGTCCCTCGGGCTCGGCGAGGCCGACCTCCGCTCCGACCTGCGGGTCGACGACGAGGCCGGGCTCGCGTGGGCGCGCAGCCGGGTCGTCGTCGCGGCCCGGGCGGCGGGGCTCCCGTCGCCCGCGATGTCCGCGTTCACGCACGTGCGCGACCTCGACGGGCTCGCGGCGTCGTGCCGCGCCGGGCGGGCGCTCGGCTTCTGCGGCCGCACCGCGATCCACCCCGCGCAGCTCGACACCATCCGCGACGCGTTCCTCCCGACCCCGGACGAGGTGGACCGCGCGCGCGAGGTCGTCGAGCGCGTCGGCGACGCCGCAGCGTCGGGCACGGGCGTCGTGGCGCTCGCCGACGGCACGTTCCTCGACGTCGCGATGGTCGAGCGCGCGCGCACCGTGCTGGCCCTGGCGGGCCGCCGCCCGCCCGGCTAACGCGGCCGAGAACGACCCTCCTCCCGGTCGAGCACGACGTCGCTGTCGTCATCGGCCCGGTCACGACAGCAACGTCGTGCTCGGCGGGACGAGGGAAGGGGGAGGGGGCAGTCATCACCGGATCTCGACGAGGAGACACCATGGACGCAGCACGACGGCCGTACCGGCGGCCCGGGACGACGGCGGCGCTCGCCGCGCTGGCGGTGAGCGCGACGATCGGCGGGTCGGCGCTCGCGCTGCCCGCGACCGCCGCGGAGCAGGGCACGGTCGAGACGGGGCGGGTCGCGGACTCCGCGGCCGGGCCCATCGACTACACGGTCTACCTGCCGCCCGGCTACGACGACGCCGCGCAGGAGTACCCGACGCTCTACCTGCTGCACGGCCGCGGTGACACGCAGGCCGCGTGGCAGCAGGTCACGGGCGACCTCGACGAGCTCATCGGGGCGGGCGAGATCCAGCCGATGGTCGTCGTCATGCCCGACGCACCGTGGAACGACCGCGGCTCCTGGTACACGGACTCGCTGTACACCGGGGACGCGACGGGCGCGGGCGCCGGCACCGCCGTCGAGACGGCGTTCACGCGCGACCTCGTCGCGCACGTCGACGCGACCTACCGCACGGTCGAGGACCGCGAGGCGCGCGCCGTCGGCGGCTACTCCATGGGGGGCGCGGGCGCGCTGCGGTTCACGCTCGCCCACCAGGACACGTTCTCCGCGGGCATCGTGCTGAGCCCCGCCGTCTACGTGCCGCAGCCGCCCGCGGACTCCTCAGCCCGCGACCATGGCGGCTACGGCGTCGGGAGCGCGCCGTTCGACGCCGACCGGTACACCGAGCTGTCGTACCCGACGGCGCTCGCGGCGCTCGACCCGGCGCTCCCGGTGCACCTGTTCGTCGCCGTCGGCGACGACGAGTGGGCCAACCCCGACCCCGCCGAGGCCACGCACGACATCGACTTCGAGTCCGCGCGCCTCTACAACCAGGCGCGCCGCGTCCCGGGCGTGACGGCCGAGCTGCGCGTGCTCGACGGCGGCCACGACTGGGACGTCTGGCGGCCCGCGTTCCGCGAGGGGGTCGTCGACGTCTCGGCGCGCCTGCGCACCACGCCCGCCGCGCCGTGGGACGCCGAGCTCCTCGGCTCCACGGGCGACGACCGCGCGGGCGGGGTCGCGGCCCTGCCCGACGGCGGCACCGCCGTCGCGCTCAACCTCGCCGGCGCGTGGGACGGGTACGAGCCCGCGGGCGGGCTCGACACGGTCGTCGTGCGGCGCGACGCCGACGGCGCCGAGGTCTGGCGGCACACAGTCGCGACGGCCGCGGACGACCGCGCGTACGGCGTCGTGCCGGGCGCCGACGGCGGCGTGCTCGTCGCCGGGTACACCAAGGGCGACCTCGACGGCGCCCACGCGGGCACGACGCGCGACGACGGGTTCGTCGCGGCCGTCACCGCCGACGGCGAGCGCGCCTGGACGCTGCAGACCGGCGACCCCGCCGCGGCCGACCGCTTCTACGCCGTCGCGCCCGACGGCGCGGGCGGCGCCTACGTCGCCGGGTACACGAGCGGTGCCGTGGGCGACGCGCCGAGCGCCGGGGACAAGGACGCGCTGGTCGGGCGGGTCTCCGCGGCGGGCGAGCTGCTGTGGCTGCGCCAGGTGGGCGGGCCCGGCGAGGACAAGGCGCTCGCGGTCGCGGCCTCGCCCGACGGCGCGGTGTACGTGGGCGGGGTGTCGGGCGGCGGGATGCCCGGGGCCGAGCGCGCGGGCGGGAACGACGGCTGGGTCGCGCGCTACGGCGCGGACGGCGAGCAGGAGTGGCTGCGCGCCGTCGCGACGAGCGAGAACGACCAGGTCAACGGCCTCGTGGCGCGCTCGGACGGGTCGGTCGTCGCCGTCGGGCACACGCGCGGGGCGCTCGGCGACGGCGGCAACCTCGGGGACAACGACGTCGTCGTGCGCGCGCTCGACACCGCGGGAGAGGTCCTGTGGACGACGCAGGTCGGGACGTCGACCGACGACCGCGGCGTGACGGGCGTGCTCGGCGCCGACGACGCGGTGCTCGTCGTCGGCACGACCTACGGCGCGCTGGGCACGGCCGTCGGCGGGGTCGACGTCGTGACGTTCCCCGTCGCGGCCGACGGCACCCCGGGCGAGGCGACGCAGACCGGGTCGCGCGAGCGCGACGGCGCCGACGAGTGGGACGACGCGAACCTGTTCGCGGCCCCCGCACCCGCCGCCGACGGCCGCGACGGCGCCGCGCTGCTCACCGGGCTCACGTACGGCGCCCCCGCGGGCACGACGAACGCGGGCGCCGCCGACGTGTTCGTGGCCCGGACGCCGTGGGACGCCGTCGTGCCCGACGCCGGGGCCACCGGCCCGGCGCTCGACGTCACCGCCGAGGCGCGGTGCCTCGCGGGCAAGGCCTACGTCGCCGTGCGCGCGACGAGCACCGGCGACGCGCCTGTCGACGTCGAGCTCGCGACGCCGTACGGCACGCACGTCGTCGCGGACGTCGCCCCGGGCGCGTCGGCCTACCGGTCGTTCGCCGTCCGCGCCACGACCGTCCCCGCGGGCGAGGCGACCGCGACGGTGGACGGCCGCGCCGTCGTCGTCCCGTACGCCGCCCTCACCTGCCCCTGACCCCGACCCTTACGCTGCCGCCGCCCCCCGCACGCAGCCGAGCACGGGGTCGGCGACCGTTTCTTCGGGATTTCGGTCGTTGACCCCGTGCTCGGCGGGCGGTGGTGTCGGGGAGGCGCGGTCAGCAGGTGAGGTGGTCGCCCGTGGTCGTGCCGACGATCTCGACGTAGTGCCGGAAGAGGCGGACGCGGTTGTTCATCTGGCGGGGGTTGCCGCCCTCGCACTCGAGCGGGCCGTTGATCGAGCGGATGGTCTCGGCGAAGCCGTGCTCGCCGACGATCGCGTCGTGGCACGTCATCGAGGCCGTGCCGGGCTGGGTGTTCCAGTACCAGAGCGCCGTCTGCCACGCGACGGTCGGGTCCTGCTCGACGAGCCACGGGTCGGCGAGGAGGTCGATCCCCAGAGCCTCCCCGGCCGCCCGGTAGTTGAAGTTCCAGCTCAGCTGGAGCGGGCCGCGGCCGTAGTAGGCGTCCTGCCCGGCGGGGCACCCGTACGGCTGCGCGGGGTCGCAGTAGTGCGGGTAGTTCGCGGTGTTGACCTCGACGACGTGCTCCAGCCCGTGCGTCTCGTGGCTCACCTGCGCGAGGAACGCCGCGGCCTCGCGCCGGGCCACACGGTCGCCGCCCGACGTCGCGAACGCGGGGTACGCGACCGTCGCCGCGACGAGCCCGGCGTACGTGTAGAACGGGTTCCGCTCCGGGAACATCGCGTCGAACTGCTGCTCGGTCACCACGAACGTCGTCGGTGCGGTGGTGGTCGTGGTCGTCGGGTCGGTCACGGGGTCCCCCCTCGTCGGCGGCGGCCGCGACGCCGCGGCCCCGACCACCCTACGGGATTCGTGAGGAGACCTGCGTAACCGTGAAAGATGCCTCGGATGTGCCACCGAGCCGCCCACCGAGACGCCCAAGGCGCCGCCGAGCACGGGGTCGGCGACCGGATCGGTGCGGATCCGGTCGCCGTCCCCGTGCTCGACGGGTGGAGGTCAGGGGGTCAGCGGCATGCCGTCTCCGGGTAGGCGGCGGTCGTCTCCGTCTGCACGGCCCGTCCGTCGACGTCCTTCGTCGCGACGAGCGTGATCTCGCCCGCGGCGAGCGTCTTGGCCTTCACGGCGAGCGTCTTCTCGGCCGACTCCCCGGCGGGGACCGCCGAGAACGTGTGCTCGCCCGCCGGGGTCTGCACGTGCACGTCGATCGGCACCGTGTCCTCGTTCGTCACGGACGCCGTCAGCCAGAGCTGCTTGCCCGCGGCCTTGCACGACGGCGTCGCGGTGCCGGAGAAGCGGACCGTCGTCGAGCCCGGCTCGGCGCCGACGGTGGCCGCTGTCGCGGACTGGTCGAAGGACGCGTTGCCGAAGGTCGTGAACCAGCCCTGGGCGGTCGCGAAGTCGTCGGTGAAGGCCCGCGACAGGAGCAGCAGGAGCCGCGCCTTGACGGCCGTGAGGTCGCCGCCCGCGATGATGCCGTTGCCGCCCCCGTACGACGACCCCGACCCGGTGCGCGTCGTCGAGACGAACCAGACGCCCTTGTCGCGGACGGCGGCGGTGCGGGCCTGGCTCATCGCGGACGAGATGCCCCCCGCACCCGTCCCCGCGGTGACGATGCCCTGGACGCCCGCGTTCGCGAACGCCGTCACGGCCTCGCCGCCGGCCTGCTGGTAGGACATGAGGATCTCGACGCGCGGGAGCGTCTTCGCGTCGACCTTCGCGAGGTCGAACGGCGTGAACCACTCCTCGGTGTCGCACGCGAGCACCCGCGCCGGGGCGCGGCCGAGCGTCACGTTGTCGCCGTCGATCCAGCCGAGCACGCCGTACTCGCGCGTCTGGAACGTGTCGGTGCGGTACGAGTTCGACTTCGTGACCTCGCGGGCCGCCTGGATCTCGTCGTTGAGCATCAGCACCGTGCCGAAGCAGAACGTCTGCTGGGACGCGGCGACCTTGATCGCGTTGTAGAGGTTCGCGGGCGCGTCCGTGCCGAACACGAGGCTCGAGTCCGGCCCGGCGCCCGACCCCCACGGGCGCATCGAGCCGGACGTGACGACGGGCTTGCGCGACCGCACGGTGAGGTCGAGCCAGTACGCGAACTCCTCCTGCGTGTCCGTGCCGGTCGTGACGACGATGGCGTCCGCCGTCTCGAGCTGCTTCTCCACCTCGAGCGTGAGCGCGTGGAACTGCTCCATCGAGTAGCCGGACGAGCCGGCGTTGCCGAACTGGACGGCGGTGACGTCGGCGACCGCGTCGAGCTCGGGCCGCAGCGTGTTCAGCATGTCCTCCATGCGGTACGTGCCGGCGCGGTAGCTCGTGAACGTGTCGCGGCCGGTCGCCTTGCCGGCCATCGTGCCGCCGGTCGCGACGACGACGACCTTCGGCTTCTCCGCCGCGGCGGTCGCCGTCGCGGTCGCGTACCGCGCGGACGTGATGCCGAGCGGGTTGGCGGGCGCGGTCCCGGCCGCGAGCACCGGTGCCGCGGCACCCTCGGCGCGCGCGGCGGCGGCCGACGCCCGGGAGTCGGCGACGGTGTACGCGACCGTCGCGGCGAGGGCGGCGCACGCGAGCACGAGCGCGACGACGGCCGCGACGGCGCGGCCGGACAGGGTCAGGGTGAACGTTCTCAACAGGGGGCCTTCCGTCGGGGGGAACATCTGGCCCGCCCGACGCTAGGGACCGTGTGTTGCCTGGGGATTGCCTGGGCGTAAGAAGTACGGACGTGCCGATTACCGCCGGAGCGGTTGACCCGCGCTGTCCGCGGGTCCAGCCTGGCGGGAGGGCCGGCGTCGGTCCGGCCCGGTCAGGAGCGGTCATGGACGATCGCGACGCCGCCCTCCTGCGGGCGCACGAGCACGCCGCCGCGTGGCTCGACTCCCTCGCGACGCGCCCGGTCCCGCCCCGGGCGGGCGTCGCCGACGTCGTCGCCGTGCTCGGCACGGACCTGCCGGACGGCCCGAGCCCGGCCGCCGACGTCGTCGACCTGCTCGCCACGGCGTGCGGGCCGGGCCTCACCGCGATGCCGTCGGGCCGCTTCTACGGCATGGTCATCGGCGGCAGCCACCCGGCGGCGCTCGCGGCCGACTGGCTCACGAGCGCGTGGGACCAGAACTCCGCGCTGCGCACCGTCACCCCGGCCCACACGGCCGTCGAGGACGTGACGAGCGCGTGGCTGCTCGAGCTGCTGGGCCTGCCCGCGTCGGGCGCGGTCGGGTTCGTCACCGGCGCCACGACCGCGAACTTCACGGCGCTCGCCGCCGCGCGCGGCGAGGTGCTGCGCCGCGCGGGGTGGGACGTGCGGCGCGACGGCCTCACGGGTGCGCCGCGCGTGCGCGTGCTCGTCGGTGCCGAGCGGCACGAGTCGGTCGACCTCGCGCTGTCGTACCTCGGGTTGGGGGAGCCCGAGGTCGTCGCCGCGGACGACCAGGGCCGGGTCTCGGTCGCCGCGCTCCAGGAGGCGCTGGCCGACCCGGCCTCTACCTCGCGGGACCAGGCCTCTACCTCGGGGGACCAGGGCTCTACCTCGCGGGACCTGGCCTCTACCTCGGGAGACCGGGGCTCTACGTCGGCGCCCACGATCGTGGTGCTGCAGGCGGGCAACGTGCACTCCGGGGCGTTCGACCCGTTCGGCCCGGCGGTCGAGGTCGCGCACCGGCACGGCGCGTGGGTGCACGTCGACGGCGCGTTCGGGCTCTTCGCCGCCGCGTCGCCGACGTACCGCCACCTCGTCGCGGGGTACGAGGGCGCGGACTCGTGGGCGACCGACGCGCACAAGACGCTCAACGTCCCGTACGACTGCGGGCTCGCGATCGTCGCGGACCCGGCGCCGCTGCGCGCCGCGATGGGCATGCACGGCGACTACCTCATCCAGAGCGCGGCGGGCGACCCCCTGGACAAGGTGCCCGAGCTCTCGCGGCGCGGTCGCGCGTTCCCCGTCTGGGCGGTGCTGCGGGCGCTCGGCCGCTCGGGCGTCGCGGACCTCGTGGACGGGTTCTGCCGCCACGCGGCGACGTTCGCCGACGCGGTGCGCGCGCTCGACGGCGAGGTCCTGCACGACGTCGTGTTCACCCAGGTGTGCGCGGCGTTCGGTGACGACGCGCGCACGCAGGACGTCGTGCGGCGCGTGCTCGACGACGGGACGGCGTGGATGTCCGGCTCGCGCTGGCACGACCGCGCCGTGCTGCGCGTCTCCGTGAGCTCCTGGGCGACGACGGACGCCGACGTCGCGGTGAGCGTCGACGCGCTCGGCCGGGCGGTCGCCGCGGCCCGCGCCTGACGACCGGCCCCGGGCGTCGGTCCGACGCCCGGGGCCGGTGGTGCGTCAGCGCCCGCGGTGCCGGCCGAGGTCGATGCGCACGAGGTGCCCGTCGGGCGGCGTCGTCTCGTCCGCCGGGAGGGCGTTCGTCGTCGCGAGCAGACCCTTGCCGTCCCACTCGAGGCCCGCGGGGAGCGGGACCTCGACGAGGGTGCTCGGCCCGCGCTTGCCGACCTGCGAGATCTTCCCGCCGAACAGCTCGGCGACGTAGACCGTGCCGTCGCCGGAGACGGCGAGGTTGGTCGCGCCGAGGAACCCGGTGGCGAGCCGGCGCACCGCGCCGCGCCAGGGATCGACCGTGTACACCGCGCCGCGCGCCCCGAGGCTCGCGTCCTCGGGCCCGCCGGGGAGCGTCGTCACGTAGAGCACGCCGCGCGGGCCCACCTCGACGTCCGTCGGGACGGGCTCGAACCAGTACGTCTGCCCGACGACGCACGCGGGCCACCCGAGGCCCGCCGCCGCCTCGGCGGTGACGACCGCGGGCTGCGCGGGCAGCACGGCCACCGTCCGGACCCGGCCGCGGTCGCTCACCGACAGGATCGCGTTGGCGCCCGCGTCGGCGACGTACGTGGTGCCGCGGGACGACGTCGTCGCGTACGGGTGGGAGTCCGCGATCCCCGTGTACCGGGGCGGGACGGGCGACGCGGGGACCTGGGCGACGCACGCCGGGTCGGTGTCGCGCAGGCCGTAGGTCACGCCGCCGTCGGGGTTGTTCGCCTGCTCGTACGCGAACGTGTCCGCGAGCAGGACGGGCGCGCCCGTCGGGTTGCCCCGCCGGTCGGTCCGCAGCGTCGACACCTCCGACGCGACCGGTCCGTCCTCGCCGAGCCGCGTCTCGGTGAACGTGATCCGGCGGCCGTCGTAGGAGACGCCGCCCACCTCGCCGCCGTCGGGCGACGCGTAGAGGACGGTCGGGGTGCCGTCGCGGCCGACGGCCGTGAGCAGCCCGGGGAAGTTCTGGGTGACGTAGGTGGTGCCGCGCGGCCCGACCGCGAGGCTGAGCGGGGTGACGAGGCCGGTCGCGACGTCGGTCACGGTCGGCGGGCGCGGCGAGGGCTTGCCGCCGTGCGCGACGGCGGGCCCGGCGACGAGCACGAGGGCGGCGGTCGCGGCGGCGACGGCGGCGGGCAGGGCGGTGCGGAGTCTTCTCATGGGTGCTCCTGGTCCGGCGGTCCCGCGGGGGCGAGGGGAGCCGGCGCGCGCTGCTGTCGGCGCGGGCGTCGCCCCGGGGACGAGGGTGAGGTGGTCGTCGGGCCGGACGACGTGGCGCGCCGGGGGCGTGCCGTGCGACCGGCGAGGCGCCGGCCGGGAGTCTGCTGTGCGTCGGCGGTGAGCACAGACCTCCGAGTGTGCACCCGCGGGCGGCGCCGGTCCACCATCGTCGCCCCGGGCGACGAGCACCCGGGGCGACGTCGGGGCCGGTGGGTCAGCCGCGGACGGCCAGGTCCACCCAGACGAGCCGGTGGTCGCTGCTCGGGAACGGGAAGACGCCGGTGAGCCGCGAGAGCGGGTCGGCCTGGACGGGCCAGAACACGCCCGCGTCGCGGACCCGCAGGTCGCGCGACGGCAGCACGTAGTCCGCGCGGAGGTTCCCCGGGGCGGTGTCGGCGAAGTCGGCGGTGTCGAGCGCCGGGTCGCCCCGGTGGGTCGTGTTCGCCCCGCCCTGGAGCGTGGCGGCCTCGACCGCGCCGGCGGACCGGGGCGCCGGGTCCTGGACGCGCCGGTGGTCGAGGAGCTGGTCGATCGCGGCGTCCACGGAGTCGCCGTCGAGCGGGTCGGCGTTCTGGTCGCCCAGGACGACGAAGCTCGCGCCCGGGCGCAGCCCGCCGCGCCGGCCCGCGTCGTCGTACATGTAGCGTGACGCCTTGCCGGGGGTCACGTAGTCCGCCCAGAACCGGATCTCGTCGTGGTTGCGGCGGCCGTTGCGGTCCTCGGGGCCGTCGAACGTGGGCGGGGTCGGGTGCGACGCGAGCACGTGGACGGTCTGCCGCCCCACGCGGACCGGGACGTCCCAGTGCGACTTGCTCGACAGCCGCACGACGTCGAGCTCCTCGGGCGTGAACCAGTCGGCGGGCGCGGGCGTCGCGGGGTCGTCCGGGAGGAGCGCCCCCGGCATGTCCTTCCACAGGAAGTGCTGGAACGTGCGGACGCCGCGCGTGTCGATCGGGTACCGCGAGAGCACGACCATGCCGTACTGCCCCTCGAACGCGCCGAAGCCGAACGCGTCGTCCCCGCCGCCG
The DNA here is from genome assembly GCF_013127315.1 of Cellulosimicrobium sp. 72-3. Lineage (NCBI taxonomy): Bacteria > Bacillati > Actinomycetota > Actinomycetes > Micrococcales > Promicromonosporaceae > Cellulosimicrobium > Cellulosimicrobium sp. 72-3. The sequence goes on along the minus strand of NZ_CP053419.1, from coordinate 3,891,517 downwards.
ACCACGCCGTCGTCGTTCAGGTCGAACCCGCTGGGCACGCCGGTGTTGGACGGCGCGACGTACGCGTAGCGGTACTCGATCGGCTCGGCGCCGCCCTGCGGGACCTCGAGGTAGTGGTCGCGGAACAGGTCGACGGCGCGCCCGCCGGGCACGAAGTCGAACTCGTTGAGCAGCACGACGTCGGGCCGCGTGCGCTGGAGCACCTCGGCGATCGTCGCGGCCTGCGGGTCGTCGGGGGTCGAGAGGTCGGCCTCGAGCTCGCCCGCGGCGGCGCGGTTGAGGCTCGCGTTGTACGTCGCGACGCGGAGCGTCCCGCGGTCGTGGCCGTGGCGGTCGCCGTGCGCTGCGGCGGGCGCGGCGACGGCGCCGGCGCCCGCGACGGCGAGGGCCGCGGCGGCCGCGAGCGCGGTGCGTGCTGCGCGTGGTCGGGTGCGGGGCGCGGTCGGGGTGGACGGTCTCGTGGACACGGTGGCTCCTCGTCGTCGGGGACGGTGGTCGTCGAGAGGTTCCCCGCCACCGTACGCACGGGTGCCCACGCCCGGAAGGTCGGGAAGGTGTCGCGCGGTCGAACACCCGGCGCCGGGCCGGGGTGACGATGTGGGTGCCCGGTGGGACCGTGAGACATGGACACCTCGCCGTCCCGACCCGTCCGCACCTACCCGCACGGCGTGCCCTGCTGGGTGGACACCGAGCAGCCCGACGTCGACGCCGCCCTCGCGTTCTACGGCGCCCTCTTCGGGTGGGAGTTCGAGGACCGGCTCCCGCCCGGCGCGGGGGAGCGGTACGTCGTCGCCTCGCTCGGCGGGCAGGACGTCGCGGCCGTCGCGACGGGCCGCGCCGACCCCGGGTGGATCACGTACGTCGCGGTCGACGACGTCGACGCCTCCGCGCGCGGCGTCCCGGACCTCGGGGGCGAGGTCCTCGACGGCCCGACGACGGTCGGCCCGCCGGGGCGCATGGCGACCGTGCGCGACCCCCAGGGCGCGACGTTCCGGCTGTGGGAGCCCGGCGCGCGGCTCGGCGCGCAGCGCGTCAACGAGCCGGGCACGTGGAACTTCAGCGTGCTGCGCACGCCCGACGTCGCGCGGGCCCTGCACTTCTACGGCCCGCTGCTCGGTTGGGAGGTGAGCCCGGACCTCGGGGCGGGGATGGCGCGCGTCGAGGGCTACGGCGACCACCTCGCGCGGACGGTCTACCCCGAGATCGACGCGAACCAGGGAAGCGCCCCGCCGGGGTTCCGGGACGTCGTGGCGGGCGTCCTGGAGGAGCCCGGACCCGCACGTCACACGGTGACGTTCGCCGTCGCGGACCGGGACGCCGCGGCCGCGGCGGCCGAGCGGGCCGGTGCGGTGGTGCTGTCCTCGGCCGACACGGGGTGGACACGCGAGGCCGAGGTCCGCGACCCGCAGGGCGCGGTGCTCACGCTCTCGCAGTTCACGCCGCCCGAGGGCTTCTGACGGGACGGTGCCCGCCGGGTCGCGGCGGGTGCGGCATCATGACGCCGTGAACGTCGTGACGCGCAGCCCGCAGGCCCAGGTCGTCGACCGTCTCCGCGCCGCGGACCTCGAGTACGGGCGCGTCGGCCCGACGGACGACCGCGGCTGGACCTTCGCCGAGGTCGACACCGAGGACGGCACGTGCGCCGACGAGGCGGACGTCCCCGCGTCGGTCGCCGAGTCCCTCGCGCGGGTCGACGCGCTCGTGCCGGCGCCGTGGGTCGTGCAGCTCGACGCGGGCTCGGACCTGCTGCCCGAGGGTGTGAGCGCGATCCTCGCCGCCCGCCCGGACGCCGTCGCGCCGCCGGTCGTCGTCACGTGGGCCCCCGCACAGCCCGGCTCGAGCACCGACCACACGATGCGCCTCGACGGCGACCCGGGCGCCGTGCTCGCGGCCGTCGGTGCGCTCGTCGGGCTGCGCGACGCGACGACGGGCGCGGACCGGCTGCGCGCGCTCGAGCACCCCGACGACCTCCTCGAGGCGTTCGCGGCGGTCGCGGACCTGCCCGCGACGGACTCGGCGGCGCCCGACGCCGTCGTGCAGCTCGTCCGCGCCGACGCCGCGTTCGTCCGCGCCGCCGTCCGCCCGGCGGGCACCGCGTGGGTGCGCGCGACCGACGAGCGCACCGTCGTCTGGACCGCCGCACGCCCCGAGGCGCCGAGGTTCGGTGCGTCGGACGAGGCGGCGCAGGAGGCGTTCCGGTCGGCCCTCTCGGACGAGTTCCGCGCCCGCTCCACGATCGAGCGCGGCCTGCGCGCCGGGGAGGTCGTCGTCAGCCTGGAGCGCACCGGCCGGGGCGTCGCCTGGACGCTCAGCACGCCGGGGCGCCCGTGGGTCTTCGGAAGCTGGAACGACACCTGGACGGACCTCTCGACGTCCGGTCCCGAGGGTGCGTACGAAGCCCTGGTCGAGGCGTTCGGCGCCCCGCGCGACCCGGGCCGGCTGCGCGCCCTGCTCGCCGCGTCGACCTGGCCCGGCGACCCGGTCGCCGACCTCGCCTACCTCCTCGGGCTGCCCGCCGCGCTCGTCGAGGCCGTCGAGGACCCGGCGCGGTTCCGGCACGGCGCCGAGCGCGTCCAGCCCCTCGGCCCGACGGCGCCGCTCACCGCGACCGAGAAGGCGGCCCTCGTCGCCCGCGCGCCCCGGCGCGGTGCGGGGAGCGCGGCGTGGGACGTCGTCCTGCTGGTGCTGGGCCTCGCGCTGCTCGGCCTCGGGGCGGCGATCCTCGCGACGGACGGCGCCGTCGTCGGGTCGGACGGACCGCCCGGGTGGGACGTCGTCCCGTGGGTCGCGGGCGGCGCCCTCGTCCTCACCGGCTGGGCGCGGGCCGGGTCCGCCCGCGGGGAGCGGCGGCGCTTCCTCGCCGACGCGTGAGCGCCCGTCCCCGGTCGGCTGCGACCGGGGACGGGCGACGTCGATGTCAGGCGCTCCGTCAGGCTGCCCGGTCAGCGGCCGTCGAGGTGGTCGACCTCCTCGAGCAGACGCTCGCGCGTGGCCGTGTCGCGCACGAACTTCTCCACGACCTTCCGCACCGACGCCCACCGCCCGGCCTCGACGGCGTCGAGCGCCTTCGTCAGCTGGCCGGGCGGGAGGTCGAGCGCCGCGAGGCGCGAGCGCAGGCCCTCCGGCGTGACGGTCACGACGACGGTCGCCTCCGCGGTCGCCTCGCCGCCCGCGCCCCGCGCGGTCGCGGTCACCGTGTGCTCGCCGAGCGCGAGGTCCGCAGCCGGGACGACCGCCCCGTTGTCCACGGGCTCGCCGTCGAGCGTCACGACCACCTCGTCCGCGTCCGTCGTGCTCGCCGCGACGACGAGCGTGCCGCCCCGCTCGACCTCGGTGCCCTCAGCGGGGCTGACGATCGTGACCGTCGGCGCTCCGGGCGCGGGCGCCTCCTGCTCGCGCGCCTGCTTCCACCCGACGAACGCCCCCGCGCGGTCGGTGATGATGCCGTCGACCCCGATCTCGGTGAGGCGCGCCCAGTCGGCCGCGGAGTTCACCGTGTACGGCATGACGGCGACGCCCGCCGCGTTGAGGTCGGCGACGACGCCCGGACGCGCGAGCAGCGCGCTCGCCGACGGGTTGTACATGACCGCCCCGAGGTCCTGCGCCACGGTGACGGGGTCGGCGTCGAGCGCGCCGCGGAGCAGCCCGCGCGGGATCTGCGGGGCGTGCTCGCGCGCGGCGCGCAGCGCGTCGACGTCGAACGACTGGAGCACCACGCGGTCCTCGAGCCCGGCCTCGACGACCATGTCGACGACGCGCTCGACCTCCGCGGAGGTCTCGGGACCCTTGATCTCCAGGAGCAGGGTCGACGACCCGGTCTCCAGCAGGTCGAGCAGCTGCGCGAACGACGGCAGCCGCTGCCCGGCGAACGCGGGCGAGAACCAGGACCCGGCGTCGAGCGCGGTGACCTGCTCGCCCGCCAGGACGGCGACGTCGCCCGTGCCGTCGGTCGTGCGGTCGACCGTCTGGTCGTGCAGCACGACAGGGACGCCGTCGGCCGTGGTGTGCACGTCGACCTCGACGTACTCCGCCCCCGTGCGCATCCCGGCCGCGACGGCGGCGAGCGTGTTCTCGGGAGCCACCGAGGAGTAGCCGCGGTGCGCGACGGTGACGGGCAGCTCGCCGTCGCCGCCGACGTACGACGCGGGCTCGATCTCCGTGACGGTCACGTCGTCGACGCTCACGGTCGCCCCGGCGGTGACGAAGCCGAGCGCGCCGTCGCGGGACCGGTCGATCCGCCCCTCCAGCACGGTCCGCCCGTCGAGCGCGTACGTGACGGCCGCGCCCTGCACCTCGACGGACAGGTGCACGTCGCGCCCGGTCGCGGCGTCGGTCGGCGCCGAGCCGGTGTACGGGACGTTCCAGGCGTCCGCGACGGTGCGCTGGGCGATCTCGACGCCGTTGGGCGCCGTCGTCGTGCTGCGCAGGACCGCCTGCCACCACGGGGTCGTGCCGTCGGGCGCGACGTCGAGGATCGCGCCCGCCCAGCGCGACGCGTTGTCCACGCTCTCGAACCGGAGCGTCGCGTCGAGCCGGTAGTTCTCCGCTGAGCGGCCGAACACGATCCGCGCGGGCGACGACCCGTCGGGTGCGTCGCCGACGAGCCGGCCGTCGCGCACCTGCCAGTCGCCGAGCACGGGCGTCCAGCCCTCGGGGAGGGCGTCGCCGTCGAACGACTCGGCGAGCAGCACGTCGCCGGGTGCGGCGGCGGCCGGGGCCGCGAACGGCACGGTCGCGGTCGTGGCCGTGGCGGCGACGAGGGTCGTCGCGAGCAGGGTCCCCGCCAGTGCGGCGGCGGTGCCGCGCACGGCGCGGCGTCGGGTGGTCGTCATCGGGTCCTCCGAGCGTCGGGTCGGTTGCCCCGGCGACCCTAGGAACGCGGCGTTGCGCTCCGGTGGACGCCGGGCGACGCCTCGGGGACGGTCAGGTGTCGGGACGCCGCCGCCCCCTCGGCATCCCCCCGAGCCTCACCCGGGGGGATCCGTCGCGCCCGTCAGGAGCCGTGCGACGTCGGACCCCGCGGCGAGCAGCGCGACGGTGCGGCGCGCGATCGCGTCGAGCCGGGCGCCGAGGGCCGCGAGGGTCGGGACGACGTCGTCGAGCCGGCGCAGCGCCGCGATCGTCTCGCGGACCGCCGCGACCGGGTAGCCGGCCGACCGCAGCGCCGCGGTGATCCGCGCCTCCCGGACGGCGGCGGGCGGGTAGGCGCGCGCACCGTGGGTCCCGGCGCGCGTCGCGACGCGCTCGGGGGCGACGAGCCCCTCGCGCTCCCAGTGGCGCAGCGTCGAGGCCCGCACGCCGAGCGCCGCGGCGAGCCCGGTGATGGTGAGGACGTCGTCCTCGTCGCCGGCCGCGCCCGCGGGCACGTTCGCGGACGGGCCGCCCTCGTCGGGTCCGGTCTCGCCGCTGGGCCCGCCCTCCGCGCGGATCGCGAGCAGCGCGCGGCGGGCGACGAGCGCCTCGTCCCGCTCACGCGCGAGCGTCACGTGCAGCGCCCCCACGCGCGCTGCGGCGTCGGGCAGGGGGAGCGTGCGGACGTCGCGCAGCACCGCGCGCGCGACGACCGGGCCGACCGCCGTCGCCAGCCCCCGGTACGCACGCAGCGCCAGCACGTGCTCGTCGCCGAACGTGCGGTAGCCGTTCGACGACCGGCCCGCGGGCGGCAGGACGCCGAGCGCCTCGAGGTCGCGCACCTGCTGGACGGACCAGCCGGTCGCGCGCGCGACGTCGGACGTGCGCAGCGCCCGGGACGCGCCGGGACCGCCGCCCGACCCCCGCGCTCGTGCACCCACGTCGCCCAACCCTCCGGAAGCACGTCAACCTCACACTGGAACCATGAGTATGGAGCAGATCCTCGCCACGGTCCGGTCGCTCGACGGCGCCCTCGTGCTCTCCCCGGGGCCGGGCAGCGCGTTCCCCGAGCTCGCGTGGGGCGACCACTTCTTCTACCACGCCCCCGACGGCGTCGTCCCGCCCGGTCAGCCGTACGGCACCGTCGTCACGAAGGACTACCCCGACGACACCGCGTCGCGCCTGGGTGCGGAGGGGCGCTGGAGGGTCAACGTGCACGTCGGGCGCGACCGGTTCCGGACGCTCCTCGGCACCGACCCGCGCGACGGCGCGGCGTCGGAGGTGGCGGAGACCGACGTCGTCGTGCCGCACCCGGTCTACGGCGCGCTCGGCTGGGTGGCGGTCGTGGTCCCGGGCGAGCGCACGACCGCGCTCGTCCTCGACCTGCTGCGCGGCGCCCACGACGACGCCCGCGCCCGCACCGCCCGCCGCACCACCCGATAGCGAGCCCGCCGTCGACCACGGGGTCGGTCCCCGCCGAGCACGGGGTTGGCGGCCTCTTTCGCCGGAAGAGCGACCACAACCCCGTGTTCGGCGGAGGTCTCTCCGCCGGGGGGGTCGGGCGGGGCGGCGGTCAGGCGGGGAGCGGGGTGCTCGCGCGAGCGGGCGCGGGGCGCGCGGCGACGTGGCCGTGGCCGGCGACGTCGACCCCGACCGCGAGGAGGCGGGGGACGCCGTCGGTCACCTCGACGGTCGAGACGGACGCGTTGGGCAGCGCGACGAGGCCGGTGGGGGCGAGCGTCGCGAGCCACGCGCCGAGCGTGAGGCCGTGCCCGACGACGAGCACGTGCCGGTCCCGCGTCGCGCCCGGGCGGGACGCGTCGTCGTGCGCGGCGACGACGCGCGTGAACACCGCGCGCACGCGCGCCATGAAGTCCCGGCCCGGCTCCCCGCCGCCGACGCCCGGGTGGGTGCCCGCGAGCATGCGCGGCACGAGCTCGGCCCACGGCTCGACGGCGTCGAGCTGCGACTCCGGCCGTCGCTCGTAGGAGCCGAACGACAGCTCGCGCAGGTCGGGGTCGACCGCGAGCGGGAGGTCGGGGTGGTGCCGCAGGATCTCCATCGCCGTGAGGACCGCGCGGCCCTGCGGCGAGGAGTACGCGGCCGCGAAGTCGTGCCGCGCGAGGTGCTGCGCCGTGACGCGCACGCCCGCACGTCCCGTGCGGGTGAGGGGGGAGTCGCACGCCCCCTGCAGGTGGCGTCGTGCGTTGAGGTAGGTCTGCCCGTGGCGTACGAGCGTGATCGTCAGGGTCATCGTCGCTGTGCCCTCTCCGGTGCGTCCCGGTCTGCCGGTCACTGTCGACGCTAGGGGGCCCGGGTGTCGGCACGACGACCGCCGGGTGACGCCGGGGTGGCGGGTGCCGGAACGCCGTCCCTCAGGAGCGCGCGGTGACCTCGTCGCGGTGCCGGGCGTCGTCGGGCCCGGGAGCGTCATCGGCGTCGCGCGGACCCGCCTGCTCGCCGTCGGGTGCCTCCGCCTGCTCGGCGCCGCGGGCCTCCGGCTGCTCGGGCGCGCGCTCCTCGGGCTGCTCGGGAGCGACGGGTGCGGGCCACGGCTCGTCGGCGACGGCCGACCCCGCGTGCGGTCGCGCGCCCGCGTGCCGGTGCACGACCACCGCGAGGGGCGCCACGAGCACCCCGCACACCATCCCCCAGGAGAGGCCCGCCTCGAGCACGGGGAGGGTGCGGCCGGCGTCGGGCAGCACGCCGCCCGCGGCGAGCGTGGAGGCGACGACGGGCACCGCCGCGGCGAGGGCCGCACCTCCGACGCACGCGAGCCACACCCCGAGCAGCAGCGCCGCGCGGCCCTCGATCGGCGGCAGGCGTCGCGCGGCGAGCGCCGTGAGCAGGCCGACCGCGAGCCCGACGCCGACGGGCAGCAGCAGGTGCACGGGGTCGGCGAGGAGCGCCGCGCGGTCGACGGCGATCCGGGCGGAGGGCAGCAGCACGACGTCGCGCGCCACGCCCCACGGCGACTGCGGGTCCGCGGCGCCGGGGAGCGTCGTGCGCCCGACGCCCGCGGCCGCCCACAGCACGCCCGTCGCGGTGCCGGCGGCGAGCGCGGCGGGCCACGCGCGGACCCGGGTCGGCGTGCGGGTGTGGCGCGTGCCGGCGGGGTCGTCGTGGCGGTCGGTGAGGGCACGCGCGACGGCGACCGTCACGGCCACGAGCGGCCCGTTGACGAACCCCCACCAGCCGCCGAGCGCGGTCGCGACGAACCGGGTGACGGTGTCCGCGCGCCAGGCCAGCGTGACGCCCGCGAACCACGCCGCCGTCGCGGCGAGCGCGGAGGCGAGCACGGCCGCGCCCCACACGGCGAGGAACGCCGCCCAGCGCCCCTCGCCCGCGGGCAGGCGTCGCAGCACGAGGTGCGCGCCGAGCGCGACGAGCCCGCCCGCGAGGGCGGCCGTGAGCACGGTGCTGCCCGAGACCTGCTGACCGCCCGTGACGACGCCGGTCGGGTGGGGCAGGACCGTCCGCACGAGCCCGGCGGGCAGGGTGTGCCCCGCCCCGGCGAGCCAGTCCGCGGCACGGCCGGTGACGACCCAGAGCACCGCGGTGAGCGCCCCCGCGGCGACGACGGCGGGCACGGTCCTCGATGACGGCATCCTGCGAGGGTAGTGGCAACGCGGGGCCGCGAGGACCGCTCAGTTCCGGTCCCGGCCGTCGTCTCTACGCACGGGACCTGCCGCGCCGCGCGGCGGGACGACGACACGGAGGACGCCATGAGCGACACCACGACCCGCACCACGAGCCACACCCTGGACGTGCCGGGAGCCGTCCTGGCCTACGACGTCCGGACCCCCGCGACGACGAGCGACCTGCCGCCGCTCGTCGTCATGGGCTCGCCCATGGCGGCGTCCGGGTTCGGGCAGCTCGTGGACCTCCTCGACGACCGGGTGGTCGTCACGTACGACCCGCGCGGCACCGAGCGCAGCACGCTCGCCGCCGACGGCGAGGTGTCGGTCGAGCGGCACGCGGACGACCTGCACGAGATCGTGGCCGCGCTCGGCCTCGGCCCGGTGGACGTGTTCGGGTCGAGCGGGGGCGGCGTCGTCGGGCTCTCGTGGATCGAGCGGCACCCGGGCGACGTGCGGACGTTCGTCGCGCACGAGCCGCCGATCACGCCGCTGCTGGAGGACGCCGAGACCGCGACCGCGGTGCAGGCGGACGTCGTGGAGACGTACCGGCGCGAGGGCTTCGGGCCCGCGATGGCGAAGTTCGTCGCGCTCGTCAGCCACGTGGGACCGCTGCCCGCGGACTACCTCGACCGCCCGGCGCCCGACCCGGCGATGTTCGGCTTCCCGACGGACGACGACGGGTCGCGCGACGACCTGCTCCTCGGCCGGAACCTGGCCACCATGCCGTCGTGGGCGCCCGACGGCGACGCCCTGCGTGCGGCGGCGACCCGCATCGTCCCCGCGGTGAGCGCCCAGGGCGAGGGCACGCTCGCGTGGCGCGGCGGTGCCGCCCTCGCCGCCCTCCTGGGCGTCGAGCCGGTGACGTTCCCGGGCGACCACGGCGGCTTCATGGTCAACGAGTGGTCGCCCGCGAACGACCCGGCGGCGTTCGCGACGACCCTGCGCGAGGCGCTCGCGGGCTGACGGCGCGTCCCGGACGCGCCCCGCGTCTCAGCGGAGGGCGGCGAGGGCGAGGCAGCCCAGGCCGAGAACGACGTCGAAGTACAGGCACGCCTCCGCCATCGGCCGGGGGACGACCTCGCCGCGCCGGTGGTGGACGACGTCCCACGCGGCGTGGCCGGCCAGGGTCAGCCCTGCCACGACGAGACCGATGCCCGGGTCGACGGCGAGCGCCACCACAGCGAGGGAACCGTAGCCGAGAAGTGCGGCCGCCTGGGGGAGCGTCGGTCGTGCTGCGCCGCGCGCGACGCCGATCCCGAGCAGCACGAGCGCGGTGAGCCCGATGCCGGCCCACCAGGGGATGCCCGCCACCTCGCTCGCGACCACGACGAGCGAGGCGCCGAGGATGCTCACCCAGGCGACCCAGGGGCGTCCGAGCGCTGCTGCGGCCACGTAGCAGAGCGCGGCCGCGCTCACGCCGATCGCCAGGGTGGTGCGGTCGGCCACGCCGATCGCGAGCAGCAGGACGGCGACGCCGAGGCCGAGCGCGGCGGGCCAGCGGGCCACGACGGCCCGGGCGGCGCTCGTCCCGCTGCTCGTCCCCGTGCTCGTCCCGGTGCTCGTCCTACGCGCGGTTCCGGAGCGCGGTCCGGTGGTCTGCGGGGCGGTGCGTGGAGTGCTCATGACGTCCTCGTCTCTCGTGGCGGTCGCGGTCGGGCGACCGCGCTCTCTTGGGAGGACCAGCCTCACCCTGGGGCCGCGGTACTCCCCGGGGGTATCGTGGACGGTGTCCGGATCCGTGGACCGGACGTCGGGAACCCGGGGGTGACGGCTCATGGCGGAGCGGTTGGTGGCGGTCGTCGGCTACGCCGGCGCGGAGCTCCTGGACATCGCGTGCGTGACCTCGACGCTCGTCCTCGCGAACCGTGTGGGCGCTGCACCGCCCTACCGGGTGGTGCTGCTGACCCCGGGCGGGCGACCCGTCGCGTGCGACTCGGGCCTCACGCTCGCGAGCCACGGCTCCCTCCAGCGGTGGGTCGAGCCGGTCGACACGGTCGTCGTGACCGGAGGGCTCGGCCACGAGGAGGCCGGTGCCGACCCGCTCGTCGTCGCGCACGTGCGCCGGGTGGCCGCCCTGAGCCGCAGGGTCGCGTCGGTCTGCACGGGCGCGACCGTCCTCGCGGCGACGGGTCTCCTCGACGGGCGTCGTGCCACCACGCACTGGCGCTACGCCGACCGGCTCGCGCAGGAGTACCCCGCCGTCCGCGTCGACCCGGCGCCCATCTACGTGCGCGACGACAACGTCTACACGTCGGCGGGCGTGACGAGCGCGCTCGACCTCACGCTCGCGCTGGTCGAGGAGGACAACGGTCCGGAGCTCGCCCGCAGGGTGGCCCGCGCGCTCGTGACGTACCTCCAGCGCCCGGGGAACCAGGCCCAGATGAGCGTCTTCACGGCGGCCCCTCAGGTACGGGACGCATGCGTCCGGGCCGTGGTCGACCTCGTCGCCGCGCGGCTCGACGGAGACCTCTCGCTCCCCGCCCTCGCCGCCCACGCGGGCGTGAGCCAGCGCCAGCTCACGCGCCTGTTCGTCCGGCACCTCGGCCGCACGCCGGCGCGGTACGTCCGGCGAGCCCGGACCGAGGCGGCGGCCCACCTGCTCGCGTCGACCGACCGCCCGGTCACCACCGTCGCCCGCGAGTGCGGGCTGAGGTCCGCGGAGGCGCTGCGGCAGGCGTTCGCCGCGGAGTACGGCCTCGCGCCCTCGCAGTACCGGGCCGCGCACCGGCGTGCCGGGCGCCTCGCCCCGCCTGGCGGGACCGGTCCGGGAGCCGCCGGGCTCCGCGGCGCGCGCGGCGAGCAGGAGCGGCTGCCGACGTAGGGGACCCGCGCACGGCCCACCGGGCCCGTCGCGGGTACGTCCACCTACGAGGTGGCGAAGAGCGGCGCGCGGCCGGGCGGCTGCGCGGGCGGCGGGTCCTGGATCCCGGCGAGCAGGGGCCGCTCGAAGACCGCGTGCTCGGGCGTGAGCTCGAACGGCTCGTCGCCGTGCACGACCCGCAGCCGGTCGCCGGACTCGAGGCGGTACGTGACGCCGTCGGCCCGGACCTCGACGCGCGCCCGGGCGCCGCCGTGGTGGACGGCGAGCGCGAGCCGCGTGAGCCGGGACGGGAGCCGGGGGGCGAGGCGGAGCCCGTCGTCGTCGTGCCGCAGCCCCACGATGCCCGTGACGACGGCGGTCCAGGCCCCCGCGAGCGACGCGACGTGCAGCCCGCCGTCGGTCGAGCCGCGCAGGTCGCACAGGTCGAGGAGCGCGCACTCGCGCGCGTAGTCGTACGCGAGGTCGACGTAGCCGATCTCCGCGGCGACGACCGCCTGCACGGGCGCCGAGAGCGACGAGTCGCGGACGGTCAGCGGCTCGTAGTAGTCGAAGTCGCGGCGCCGCTGCTCGGGCGTGAACTCCTCGGGCGCGGCGTGCAGGGCGAGCACGAGGTCGGCCTGCTTGACGACCTGCCGCCGGTACAGCTCGACGTAGTGCACGTGGTCGTCGAGCGGGAACCGCGCGGTGCCCCGCGACTCGAAGTCCCAGGGGGCGTGCCGCGTGAAGTCCTGCGACTGCTCCGTGACGCCGAGCTCCGCGTCGTACGGGACGACCATCCGGTCGGCCGCGCGCCGCCACCCCGCGCGCTCGTCGGCGGTGACGTCCAGCCGCGCCGCCTGCTCCGGGAACCGCTCGCACAGCTCGTCCGCCGCGCGCAGGTTCTTGCGGGCCATGAGGTTGGTGTACGTGTTGTTGTCGACGACGGCGGTGTACTCGTCGGGCCCGGTCACGCCGTCGATGCGGAAGCCGGAGGCCGTGTGGTGGCCGCGCCCGGCCCACAGCCGCGCGGTCTGCACCACGAGGTCGACGACGACGTCCCGGGCGAGCTCGTCGTCGTGCGTGGCGGCGACGTGCCGCACGGCGGCGAGCGCGACGGCCGACGAGACGTGGAACGCGGCGGTGCTCGCGGGCCAGTAGCCCGACGACTCCCGACCGCTGATCGTGCGCCACGGGAACGCCGCGCCGGGCAGGCCCAGCTCGGCGGCCCGCTCGCACGCGTGGGGGAGGGTGGCGTGTCGCCAGCGCAGGTGCGCGGCCGCGGCGTCGGGCAGCACGTGGTCCAGCACGGGGAGCACGAACGTGTCCGAGTCCCAGAAGGCGTGGCCCGCGTAGCCGGTGCCCGTGAGGCCCTTGGCCCGCACGCCCACGCCCTCGACCCGCGCCGACGCCTGGACGACCTGGAACAGGCTGTGCCGCAGGGCCTGCTGCATCTCGTCGTCGCCGTCGAGCTCGACGTCGCCCCGGTCCCAGACCGCGGCGAGGGCATCGGCCTGCTCGCGCTCGAGTGCGTCCCAGCCCGCGTCGACGGCCGCGGCGAGCACGGTGTGCGCGTGCGCGGGGAGCGCGTCGGCGTCGGCGCCGCCCGCGTAGGCGGCGAGGACGACGACCTCCAGCCACTCGTCGGCGCGCAGGTCGACGGTGAGGACGGCGGCGCCGCCGCGGTGGTGCCAGCGCGGGCGGACGCCGTCCGCCGCGTCGACGAGGTGCGCGGTCTCGACGGCGACGCCGCGCTCCGAGCGCACGGTGCGCTGCCGCACGGACGACCCCTCGGCGTCGTGCCGGCACGAGACGGTGACCAGCCCGGGCGCCTCGCGGCCGGGGTCCTGCCCGCCGTGGGCGCAGCCGGGCACCGGGCGCAGGGTGACGGTGACGTCGCCGTGCGCGTGCACGCGCCAGCGCGACGCGACGACCTCGCGCCGGGTGAGCGGGACGAGCCGCTCGTTGTGCAGGGTGACGCTCCCGCCCGACGGCGCGGTCCAGCGCAGCTCGCGCCGCAGCACGCCCCGGCGCAGGTCGAGCACGCGCTCGTGCGCCTCGACCGTCCCGTCGGGACCGGCGGGGTCGTCGGTCCGGACGTCGACCGGCTCGCCGTCGACGGACCAGCCGACCCGCCACGCGTCGACGACCGGCACGAGGCGCTCCTCGACCTCGGGGTAGGCGTACGCGCGCTCCGCGTAGGTCTGCTCGAACTCCTCGTGGACGGAGGCGACGAGGGTCGAGGGGTCGTCGTCGGGGTCCGCCTCGTCGAGCGTGCCGCGGACGCCGACGTACCCGTTGGCGAGGGACAGGAGGGACGCGGCCGTGGCCGGGTCGTCGACGTCGAGGGCCGACTCCCGGACGGACCACGCGGGGAGGTCGTGGGTCACGCGGTCACTCCACCACGACGCCGTGTCGCACACCCGTCCGGGGCGTGCTCGAGCCCCGTCCAGGGCCGCTCCGGAGACAAGTGTCGATCGGCCGTGGACTTTTGCTTGTTGTCGACACAACTTTCGCCTACCTGTTGACATCCATGCACTGACTGCGGTGTCATGAACCTCGTTGCCCCTGGAACCGACCAGGGGGCCGGACGTCGGCGCAGGGGAGCCCGTCGTCCGGACCGACAGCCGAGCGGTACGCACCGACGCGCACCCCGGCGGGGCCACGACGGCCCCGGACCTCGCCCACGGCCGGTCTCCCACCGGCCCGGGTCGAGCCCCGCACGACCGAGCACCCTCTCGACCCTCTGCGACCGCGGGACACCCCCGCACCACCCAGTCCTGCTGCTCAGAGTCCCCCCGCACCACCTCGGGGAACCTCCGCGCGCCCGAGCGCGCCGGCACGCGGGGCGGCGACCGCCGTCCCGCCGGTCCGGCGCGCCACGGACCGCCCGGACGACCCCGTACGCCCGGAAGGAGTCCCCCATGCCCGACCCGACGACCGAGACGGCGCCGAGGCCGCTCTCGAGGCGGGCCCTGCTCGCCGGGGCCGGCGTCGTCGCTGCCAGCCCCGCCGCCGCGCTCCTGCTCGGAGCCGGCGGCAGCGTCGCCGCGGCGCCCCCCGCCGCCGCCGCGACGACCGTCACCGCAGCCACCGGCGTCCGCAAGATCACCATGTACGCCGAGCGGATCTCCGACACCCTCGTCGGCTACGGGCTCGAGCGCGGCAAGGCGACCGTCCCCGGGCCCATACTCGAGATGTGGGAGGGCGAGACCCTCGAGATCACGCTCGTCAACACGACGGACAAGCGCCTGTCGATCCACCCGCACGGCGTGAACTACGACGTCAACAGCGACGGCAGCACGTTCAACAACTCGTTCAACGAGCCGGGCGAGACGCGGACGTACACGTGGTCGACGGTCAAGATGGCGCGCGACCGCGGCATCTGGATGCCCGGCAGCGCGGGCTACTGGCACTACCACGACCACGCGTGGGGCGAGCACGGCACGCAGGGCCTCGCGGCGGGCCTCTACGGCGCGCTCGTCGTGCGCCGGGTCGGCGACGTGCTGCCGCAGAAGCAGTTCACGATGGTCTTCAACGACATGACCATCAACAACAAGGTCGCGCCGGACACGCCGATGTTCGAGGCGAAGCTCGGCGAGCGCGTCGAGTTCATCTGCATCGGCCACGGCAACCAGCTCCACACCTTCCACCTCCACGCGCACCGCTGGGCGAACAACCGCACCGGCCTGCTCGCGGACCAGTACGACCCGAGCCAGGTCGTCGACAACCGGGACCTCAACCCGGGCGACGCGTTCGGGTTCCAGGTCGTCGCCGGGCTCGGTGTCGGACCCGGTGCGTGGATGTACCACTGCCACGTCCAGTTCCACTCCGACGGCGGCATGGCGGGCATCTTCCTCGTGCGCAACGCCGACGGCTCGATGCCGCCGGGCGCCCAGGAGTCGATCGACCGCTTCCAGGGTCACGGCAGCCACACCATGTCGGCCCCGTCCGGGGCCGCGCCGTCCGGCGCCGCCGCGACGACGAGCGCCCCGGCCACCGCCCCCGGCGGTCCGGCCGCCGGTGGCTCCGGGCCGGCCGTCGTCGACCTCACGGGCCACGCCGGCCACTGACCGTCCGCCGGCGAGGTGGGGCGGGCCGCCGGCCCGTCCCGCACCCGGCAGGACCCGCTCCCGGCCCGTCCGGGAGCGTCGCACCGATGACGAAGGAGTTGGAGAGTGCTTTCCAGACGATCGACACCCCCCACGAGGGGGCGCTCCCGACCGGGGGCACTACGGGCCCTGACCGTCGGCCTGACGGGCGTCGCGCTCGTCGCGAGCGCCGCCGTCCTCCCGGCGGCGGCCCAGACCGGCGCCACCGCACCGACCACCGCGGTCAGCGCGGGCGGGTCCCTCGCGGCGGGGTCCGTCGCCGCCGCGCCGGCCGCCGCAGCCGCGCCCGTGCGCGTGCTCGTGTTCCACGGCGCGCCCGACGAGCAGACCGACCCCGTCGTCGACGCGACGGCGGCGCTCACCGAGATCGGGGCCGCCAACGGCTTCGAGGTCGAGGCGACGTCCGACCCGGAGATGATCAGCGCGGCGACGCTCGGCGAGTACCGCGGCGTCGTCATGCTCTCCGCGGAGGGCATCGAGCTGAGCGGCGAGCAGGAGGCCGCCCTCCAGGCGTACATCAACGGCGGCGGCGGCTTCCTCGGCGTGCGCGACGCCGCGCGCTCGCAGGAGGCCTCGAAGTGGTTCGAGGGCCTCGTCGGCGCCCGGATCAAGGGCGCCACGATGACGGCGGAGAAGGTCGCCGAGGCGACCGGCACCGGCCGCAGCCCGGCCGCCGAGACGCCGGCCAAGGCCGTGGACGGCGACCCCAACACCAAGTGGCTGACGTTCGCCCGCACGGGCCAGCTCACGCTGCGCATGGAGCAGCCCGTCGCGGTGGTGAAGTACGGCATCACGTCGGCGAACGACTCCGCGGGCCGCGACCCGAAGAACTGGAAGCTCCAGGGCTCGACCGACGGACAGACGTGGGTCGACCTCGACACGCGCGCCGACGAGGACTTCCCGCAGCGCTTCCAGCCGCGCACGTTCGACGTCGCGAACGAGACCGCGTACGGCTGGTACCGGCTGGACGTCACCGCGAACTCCGGCGACGCCGAGATCCAGCTCGCGGAGCTCTCGATCTTCGGCCCCGACTCCGTCGAGCAGCCCGACCCGGAGATCCCGCTCGAGGAGCGCACGGTCGACCTGGTCGACCGCCAGCACCCCGCGACGGCGGACCTCCCGCTCACGTGGGACCGCGAGGACCGGTGGCTCGACTGGGCCGACGACCCGACCGGTGACGTGCACACGGTCGCGACGCTCGAGCCCGGCCCCGACGCCGGCCCGACGGCCAACCCGTTCCAGCCCGTCTCGTGGTGCCGCGACTACGACGGCGGCCGGTCGTTCTTCACCGGCATGGGCGGCACGCCCGAGAGCTGGGCGGACGCGACGTTCCGCGAGCACCTGCTCGGTGCGCTCCAGTGGACGACGGGCGTGGTGCGCGGCGACTGCCAGGCGACCATCGCATCGAACTACAAGGCCGAGCGCCTGTCCCAGGTGAACACGGCCGGCACGCTCGACCAGAACGGCGAGCAGCACGGCCTGACGATCGCGCCCGACGGCACGGTCTTCTACATCGGCCGCGGCGCCTGCCCGACCGGCCCGATCGTCCCGTGGAGCGACCCGAACGTGGGCCTCGGCTGCGGCACGATCCACCAGTGGGACCCGGAGACGGGTGAGGCGAAGCTGCTCACGACCCTCGACGTCATGGGCAACCGCGGCAGCGGCGACGAGCTCGTGAAGAACGAGGAGGGGCTGCTCGGCATCGTGCCCGACCCCGACTTCGCGACGAACCACTGGCTCTACGTCTACTGGATGCCGCACGAGAACATCGACCGGGAGCGTCGCGTCGGCTACCGGACCGTCTCGCGGTTCACCTACGACCCCGAGACGCCGACGATCGACCAGAGCACGCGCGTCGACCTGCTCGAGTGGGAGACGCAGATCCACAGCTGCTGCCACGCGGGCGGTGGCATGGCGTTCGACAGCGAGGGCAACCTCTACATCGGCTCGGGCGACAACAACTCGTCCGGCGGGTCGAACGGGTACTCCGGCAACAACTGGACGCAGGAGTTCGCGGGCATCAGCTTCCAGGACGCGCGCCGCACGTCGGGCAACACGAACGACCTCAACGGCAAGATCCTGCGGATCCACCCCGAGGACGACGGCACGTACACGATCCCGGACGACAACCTGTTCCCGGTGGGCGAGTACCCCGCGGACAAGACCCGTCCCGAGATCTACGTCATGGGCGTGCGCAACATCTCGCGCCTCCAGATCGACCCCGACACCGACTGGCTGACGGCCGCGTGGGTCGGCCCTGACGCGACGAGCCCGAGCCCCGAGCTCGGCCCGGCGAAGTACGAGACCGCGACGATCATCACGTCCGCGGGCAACCAGGGCTGGCCCTACTGCATGGGCAACAAGCAGCCGTACCGCGACCGGAGCAACGAGGACGCGAGCGTCCTCACCGGCTGGTACGACTGCGACAACCCGAAGAACACGTCGCCCCGCAACACGGGCCTCGTGGACCTCCCGCCGGTACGGAACAACATGATCTGGTACTCGCCCTCGGGCGGCGGGCCGGTCTTCCCGGACCGCGGCAACGGCATCCCGACGTACGAGGACGACGAAGCGACCTACACCATCCCGTGGCTGCGGGGCGGCGGCCAGGCCGTCATGTCCGGTCCGACGTACCGCCAGTCGCAGGTCGACCCCGAGTCCGACGTCGCCTGGCCGTCGTACTGGGAGGGCAAGTGGTTCATCGGCGACCAGTCGAACTCGAACAACCGCGTCGCGGTGACGGTCGACCCGGAGAACCTGGACGCCCCCGTGTTCATGGAGGACCTGCGCCAGATCATCCCGGGCGGCCGCGGTGACGGGCTGCTCCAGAGCTGGATGGACGCGAAGTTCGGTCCGGACGGCGCGCTGTACCTGGTCGACTACGCGGGCGGCTTCTTCAGCCTCGACCCGAACCAGAAGCTCATGCGGATCACGTACCAGGGCGGGGCCCCGACCCCGGCCCCGGCCGCGACCGCGACGAGCATCCAGGGCGACCCGCTCACGGTGCAGTTCACGGGTGCGCGGTCCGGCGGCGTCTCCTACCTGTGGGAGTTCGGCGACGGCAAGACCTCGCGCCAGGCCAACCCGAAGCACAAGTACCCCCGCATCGGGACCTACGAGGCCAAGCTCACCGTCACGTACGCGGACGGCTCGACGGCCACCGTCACGACCGACGGCTCGCCGTCGTGCACCCTGCCCGACGAGCGCGAGACCGTGTTCTTCGGCGACGTCGACTCCACGGTCGAGAACCTCGACCTCGGCGCCTGCACGATGAACGACCTGTTCCAGGACGAGAAGGAGTGGCGCACCCACGCCCGGTTCCTGGCGCACGTCGAGTCGGTCGCGAAGAGCCTGTACGACGACAGCCGCATCGACGAGCGCGAGCGTGCTCGCCTCGTCGACGCCGCGGCGCGGTCGCAGATCGGCGTGGACCCGGGCGGGTACCGCACGATCTTCGACGGCACGCAGGAGTCGCTGTACGACTGGTTCCAGGCACCGAGCGGCAAGTTCACGCTCGAGCCGGGCGGCTCGCTGAAGTCGAGCGGCGGTCTCGGGATGCTCTGGTACGCGGGCGAGGAGCTCGGGGACTTCTCCGTGAAGCTCCTGTACCGCGACGTCTCCGCGGGTGACCACCACGCCAACACGGGCGTGTTCACCCGGTTCCCGAACCCGAACGACCCGGGCGACGTGCCGTGCGCGGCCAACCAGTCGCCCGCGTGGGTCGCGATCTCGTGCGGTCACGAGATCCAGATCTACGACGGTCCGACGGGCGAGCCGCAGAAGACCGGCTCGGTCTACAACTTCGACCCGCTCGGCCTGAACACCGGCGGCGAGAAGCCGAAGGGCGAGTGGAACGAGTACGAGATCCGGGTGGTCGGCCAGCAGTACACGATCATCCGCAACGGCGTCGTCATCAACGAGTGGGAGAACACCCCGGGACAGCAGTCGTCCCGTGCCGGTGACCCGCCGACCGACCTGCGCCAGTTCGACAGCGGGTTCATCGGGCTCCAGAACCACGGGAACGCGGACCTCATCGAGTTCCGCGACATCCGGGTCGCGGACCTGTAGCACCGCCGGGCGGGGGCGGCCGGCCAGGCCGTCCCCGCCCGTACCCCGCAGTCCGACAGAGCCCCCAGAACCACCCCCAGAACCTTCCCGAGACACCCCCCGAGGAGTGCACCCTCATGGAACGACGTACCAGTCCCGGCGGCGTCCGCCGCCGCGGCGCGCGGCGGTTCCTCGCCGCCACGGTCGCCGGGCTCACCGCCACGACGGTCCTCACCGTCGCGCCGGCGTCCGCGTCCCCCGCAGGGACGGCAGCGCCGTCGTCCGTCTTCTCCGTCGCCGACGCCACCGTCGCGGCCGAGCAGGTCCTCACGTGGACCGCGGACAACAGCGTGACCGACTACAAGGCCTTCCCCGCCACGGCCGAGGCGGGCCCCGCCACGATCGTGTTCGAGAACAGCATGGCGACCGGCAGCACGTTCGGCATGAGCCACACGCTCACGTTCGACACGTCGTCGCCCGGCTACAACCACGACGTGAACCTCAACATCCTCGCGAGCCCGTTCGACGCGAACGGCGGGCGGCACGAGGCGCAGGTCACCTTCACCCCGGGCAAGTACCGCTACTTCTGCGCCATCCCCGGGCACGGCGAGATGTGGGGCGAGCTCGTCGTCACCGACGGCGGCACCGGCGGCGAGGACACCACGGCCCCGTCCGTGACCGCGCTCGTCACGGGCGAGCAGGACGGCGACGGCGCCTACGTGGGCGGCGCGACCGTGACGCTCGACGCGACCGACGACGACTCCGGCGTGGCCGGGGTCGAGTACGACCTCGACGGCGCGGGCTGGCAGGCCTACACGGAGCCGTTCGTCGTCGACGCCGTCGGCACGCACACGCTCCAGTTCCGCGCGACCGACGCCGCGGGCAACACGTCCGAGGCGCAGACCGCGACCTTCACCGTCGTCGAGGGCGACGTCGAGGAGGACACGACCGCCCCGGTCGTCGAGCCCATGGTCATGGGGCAGCAGGACGAGTCCGGCGCCTACGTCGGCACCGCCGCGTTCATGCTCCACGCCACGGACGAGGGCTCGGGCGTCGCGTCCGTCGAGTACCAGGTCGACGGCGGCGCGTGGCTCCCGTACACGACCACGGTGCCGTTCACCGAGGTCGGCGAGCACACCGTGTCGTTCCGGGCGACCGACGTCGCGGGCAACGTGTCCGAGGTCGGCTCCGTGACGTTCACCGTCGTCGCCGGCGGCGGCGAGGACGACACGACCGCGCCGACCGTCACCGCCGAGGTCACCGGCACGCAGGACGGCAACGGCGCGTTCGTCGGGTCCGCCACGGCGACGCTCACCGCGACGGACGACGCGTCCGGCGTGGAGAGCGTCGAGTACGACCTCGACGGCGCCGGCTGGCAGCCGTACACCGAGCCGATCGTCGTCGACGAGCCCGGCGAGCACACGCTCGTCTACCGGGCCACCGACGTCGCGGGCAACGTCTCCGAGGAGACCGTCACCGAGTTCGTCGTCGTCGCGGAGGCCGAGGAGGACACCACGGCCCCCGTGGTGGCGACCGAGCTCAGCGGCCAGCAGGACGAGGACGGCGCCTACGTCGGCTCCGCGTCCGTGCTGCTCACCGCCACGGACGACGGCTCGGGCGTCGCGACCGTCGAGTACGACCTCGACGGTGCGGGCTGGACCGAGTACACCGGGGCCGTCGTCGTCGACGAGCCCGGCCGCCACACGCTCGCCTACCGCGCGACCGACGTCGCGGGGAACGTCAGCGAGCCGGCGACCGTCACGTTCGACGTCGTCGCGGGCCAGGGCGGCGACACCGTCGCCCCGACCGTCGACCACCGCGTCATGGGGGGCGACAAGAACGAGGCCGGCGAGTACCTCGACAACGTGTTCGTGCGCCTCCTCGCGAAGGACGCCGACTCCGGCGTCGCGTCGGTCGAGTACCAGCTCGACGGCGGCGAGTGGACCCCGTACGCCAAGCAGATCTCCGTGCGGACCCCCGGGTCGCACACGGTGACCTACCGCGCGACGGACGTCGCGGGCAACGTGTCCGCCCCGAAGACGGTCACGTTCGTCATCGCGGGCGGCGAGGAGCCCGGCGGCGACACCGACGGCCCCGTCGTCACGGCGGGCGTCAGCGGCAGCCGCACGCGCGACGGCGACTTCGTCGCGAGCGCGCGCGTCACGCTCACGGCGGTCGACGAGGAGTCGGGCGTGGACCGCATCGAGTTCCAGGCCAACGACGGCGCGTGGCAGCGCTACGCGGCCCCGGTCGCGTTCGCGGCCGACGGCCAGCACGTGGTCCGCTACCGCGCGGTCGACGGCGTCGGGAACGTCACGAGCGGCGAGGTGACCTTCACGGTCCTCAAGCTCGTGCGGGACCGCTGCGTCGGCTCCGACATCCGCCCGACCGTGATCATCGACGGCCACGACAGCACGGTGCAGAACTACGACGACGGCACCGGCTGCACGGTCAACGACCACGTCGCCGAGAACGACGAGTACGCGACGCACCGCGAGTTCGTCGACCACGTGAGCCTCGTGACCGAGGACCTCGTCCTCGACGGCGTCCTCGACGACGCCGAGCGGGACCTCGTCATCACGGCGGCCCAGCTGTCCGACATCGGTCGCCGCTGACAGCACCCGTCCCACCAGCACGTCCGACCGGCGAAGGCCCGGACCCGCTCCCTCCAGGGGCGGGCCCGGGCCGTCGTCGTCCCCGGGCCAACCCGGTCCGCCGGACACCCCCGGTCCGCCGGACACCCCCGGTGCGCCGAGCACGACGTTGCTGTCGCCTGGGGCGGGATCCCGACGACAAGGTCGTTCTCGACCGCGCGCAGGGTCGTGCTCGGCCTGCCCCGCGGGAAGGGGGAGCGCGGGAGGGGCGTGCCGCGCGCCGTCGGGCTGTGGGCGGGACGGCCAGGCTGCCCGACGCCGCGCGGCCGGGTCAGGCCGGCGGCTCGCCGTACACCGGGCGGACGAAGGCCAGGACGATGCCGAGCCCGCCGCGCTGGGCGAGGCGCGCGCGGTCCTCCGGGTGGTCGAGCAGGTGCCGCAAGACGCGCGCGACCGCCTCGGGGTCCGTCACGACGACGGGGTCGGGGTCCGGTCCGTGCGCGGGCCGGCCCTGCAGCAGGTCCTCGCCCTCCGCGTGGCGTGCCCGCGCGCCGTCGTGCAGCTCGACCCGGAGCGACGGGCGCCCCTCGCCCGGGACGACGTGGACGCGCGCGACGTCGTCCCACCGCACGACGACCCGGACCACCTCCGCGCGGCCCACCGGGAGCTCGACCTCGTGCGGCCGCAGCACGACCGCGTGCTTCGACGGCCCGCGCACGTACGCCAGCAGCCCGCCGCCGAAGGCGAGGGCGACGATGCCGGTCAGGGCGGCCGCGAACCCCTCGTCGCTCCGCAGGAGCCACACCGCGAACGCCACCGCGCCACCGCACAGCGCGAGCAGGATCAGCAGCACCGCGAGGTAGTCGACGACGGGCGTCAGGCGCTCGCGACCGCGCACGCCGCCACGCACCGCGGTCCACACCATCGTCGGCCGGTACGGCTGCCGGGGTCGGCGGCTGCTGCTCACGGGGGACAGTCTGCCGGGTCGGCGCCGAGCACGACGTTGCTGTCGTTCTCACGGCGATACCGCCAGCAACCTCGTGCTCGGGGGCTCGGGGGCTCGGGGCTCGGGGGCTCCGGGGCTCGTCGGTTCAGGAGCCGCCGAGGAGCATCCGCTTGGCGGCGGTGAACTCGTCGTCGGTGAGGGAGCCGGCGGCGTGCAGGCTCGCGAGCTCGGCGAGCGCCGCGGTGACGCCGTGCTGCACGGTCACCTCGGGGGCGCCCGCGCCGCGGGTCATGCGGGTCGTCGTGTACGTCGTGGTGGTCGAGGACGACGAGCTCGTGGGCGAGCCCCACGCGGGGGCGTCCGCGTCGGTCGTCGGGTCGTCGGCGACCGGTGCGTCGGCGACGGTCGCGCTCGCGGCCCGGGCGGCGTCGTGCAGCGCGCGCGTGCGGTCGCGGCGGGCCTGCACCACGACCCGCTCCCCGGGCAGGCGCCAGACGACCACGGGGTCGCCGGGCTGCGGGACCTCCGACGGGAGCAGGTTCGTGACCGGGGCGAGGCGCGTGACCGTCGTCGTCAGCGCCCCGTGCCGCACGCGCACGGCGCAGTGCGCGACGCCGCCCGACTCCGTGCGGTCGGTGACCGACGCCGTCACGACCCCGGCCTCGCGCGTCGCGCCCAGGCGGTCGCGGTGGTACTGCGCGTAGAGCGGGGCGTCGTCGCGCGACCGGCGCAGCGACCGCGCGTAGCCCGCCCACATCGGGCCGAGGAAGACCCACGGGAAGATCGTCCACACGACGTTCCAGAACCACGGGAAGAAGCCGTCGTGGTCCCATGCGTTGACCGTCACGAGCCAGACGAACCCGCCCGACAGCAGCGCGAGCAGCACCCCGTTCCGGATCTTCGTCCCGACGCCCGACGGCGGCTCCATGAGCCCCTCGGGCGTGCGCGGCAGGTCGTCGACCGATTCGTCGTTGCCCACCAGCCGCAGGATGGCCTTCGGGTCGGCGGTCTTGCGCGCGAGCGCGGCGGACGGCGGCAGGGGCGATTCGTCGTGCGGGGCGGACGGCGCCCCCGTCGTGTGGTCAGACATCACCCCGATCCTACGATCGCCCTGCCTCGACGGAACCACCCGCCCGCCCTGTCTTAGCCACCCCTCCCCAGGCGAACACGGGGATGGCGACCTCTTGCGGCTGTTTCTGGTCGGCAACCCCGTGGTCGACGGGCGGTGGAGCCGTGTTGGTCAGCGGTTGGTCGTCACCGTCGTGCCGGTGGCGCGGGTCGCGGCCAGCAGTGAGTGGAGGCCGAACGCCTGGACCGGGCCTAGCGCTCCCGTCCCGTTCGTCTCGCCGGCCGCTGCTCGGGTCGCGCCCCACGCGAGGTAGCGGGCCGTGAGGTCGTACGCGTCGGGGCCGTCGAGTCGGGCCCGACGCAGCACCTCGCCCCCGGCGTCGCGTGCGACCGCGAGGACGTGCGTGCGCGACGCCGCGCGGGCTGCCTCGTCCGGCCCGCCGCTCGACCCGCTGCGCGACCGGGCGAGCCGCCGCAGGCCGTCGCCCAGCCCGGGGATGCGCAGCGCCGCCGTCGCGACCGCCGTCGCCACGGGCGCGAGCCGCACCGCGGGACCGGACACGCCCAGCGCCACCTCGATGTCGCGCAGCCCCGGCGCGAGGCCGGGGAGCGTGAACGGCTCGGTGCCGCCCGCGGTGACGCCCCGCACGCGTCGGCCGGGGCCGACGTCGAACGTGACGGCGCGCGCCGCGACACGCTCGGTCCGGAGACCGCCGTCGCGCCACGCGTACGACGGCTCGAGCGCCGTCTCCAGCGCGCTCACGCGCGTGCCGCCGCTCACGCCGCCGCCGGTGGGGAAGTAGCCGATCTCCAGGCGCACCGCGTCGGCGCCCTCGTCCTGGAGCGCGAGCGCCCCCGCGAGGTTGCCGGGCACCCAGTCGTGGCCGAACGCCGTGAGCAGCGCCGCACCCGTGCGCCGGGCGCGCGGGCCGAGCTCGTCGAACACGCGCCGGATGAACGCCGGCTCGCCCGTCGAGTCGAGGTACACCGCGCCCGCGTCGATCGCGGCCTCGACCGCCGGACCGCCGTGCCGCCCGAACGGCCCGACCGTCGAGATCAGCACGTCGCCCGGCCCGACCAGCGCACGCACGGTCCGCGCGTCGTCGACGTCCGCGACCGCGGTCTCGAGCGGCGTTCGCGCCCAGGTGCCCGACGGCGGGCTCCCGGCTTCGGGCGAGCCCGTGGGCTCGGCGCGGTGGCGGGGCGCTGTGGATGGTGCCGTTGCGGACGGTGCCGCCCCGGTCCGTGCCGTCGCGGCGAGGTCCGCGGCGAGCGCGTCCAGGCGGTCCTGGGACCGACCCGCGAGCACGGGCCGTGCGCCGCGAGCCACGAGCTCGTGCGCGACGAGCGTGCCCGTGTAGCCCGTCGCGCCGAGGAGCACGATGCGGCCCGTCGCCGGGGGAGGGGTCGGGGCGTCGGTCATGGGATCACCTCTCGCCGGAACCAGGGATCCCGCGAGACTACGGAGCGGTGCCGGGGCTCGCGCGTCGGCGGGGTGCCGGCCGCTCCCTGCCCGCGCTCGCCCGCGGCCCGCGTGGTGTCCTGGCGGTATGGACCGACAGCCCGACGACCCGCGGCGCGAGGACAGGCCGCCCGACGACGGTGGACGGCCCGACGGGCCCCGGCCGGGGCTCGTCGGTGTGCTGTGGTGCGTCGTCGTTATCGTGGCGGTACTGGTGATCGGCGTCGCGATGGGACTGCTCGACGGCCGCTGACCGTACCGGCCCGCATCGCCTCACGGCGTGCGCTCGGTGGGGCTCGCCGCGCGCTGGGTGGACGGCGGCGCAGGGTGGCTCGCGCCCGGAGGTCAGCTTCGCCCCGCTGTGCCGACGCCGATATCGACGTCATCCCCCATGACTTCGATACTGACGTCGTCTAGGATGACTTCACTATCGACGTCATCGGAGGCGGTATGGCGGTCCGCATCGAGATCACGAGTCCCGAGCTGCTCGGCTTCGCCCTGCAGCAGGGCCGGCTGCTGAGCGGGACGAGCCAGCGGCAGCTGGCCGACCAGCTCGGTATCGGCCAGAAGTGGGTCTGGGAGATGGAGAACGGCAAGCCCGGTCTTCTGATGGAGCGCCTCTTCGCCATGCTCGACGCGACGGGCGTCCGGTTGTGGGCGGAGATCGACGAACCGGTCGGCGACGACCCCTCCGGGGCAAGCGGGGACGACGTGGAGAAGCTCGATGGCTGACCTCCGCGTCGAGCTGTACGGCCGGCTCGTCGGTCATCTGGTGGGGACGAGCTCGCGCACGTTCGACTTCAGGACGGACCGGTCCGTGCTCGCGCACTGGGCACCGGGCAGCACCGTGCTGTCGGAGTCGGTGCCGCTGAGTCTCGTGGAGAACCGCGCCCGCGCGGCTCGGCGACGCAACTACTTCGCCGAGCTCCTCCCGGAAGGCCGCGTCCTGAGCGACCTCGCCGCGCGGGCGCGGCTCAGGGAGGCCGACGTCGTCGGACTGCTGGCGCGCTACGGGCGCGACGTCGCGGGCGCCGTCGAGCTCTACGACCCGGACGCGCCGGGCGAGCCACGGACGCCGCTCGCGACACCGCTCACCGACGAGCAGGTCGGCGCGCTCCTCCGTGACACCCGTGGCATGCCGCTCGGCAACTCCCCGTACTCCGGGAAGTCCTCCCTCGCCGGGGTGCAGGACAAGATCGTGCTCGCCCTCGTCGACGACGTGTGGCACCAGGTGCACGACGGGTACCCCTCGACCCACATCCTCAAGCCTCACTCCACGGCGAACCCGACGATCATCTACGACGAGGAGTACGCGACACGGATCGCCGCACGCCTGGGCCTCACGCGCGGGACGCCCCGGCTGCACGAGTTCGACGGCCGGACGGCGCTCGTCATCGAGCGCTTCGACCGGTCTCCCGACGCCCCGCGCGGACGCCTCCACCAGGAGGACATGAACCAGGCGCTCGGAGCGCGCGGCGACGAGAAGTACCAGGAGATCGGCGGAAAGGTCAGCCTCGTTCGGATCGCGCAGGTCCTGCGGCGAGCCGCAGGTCCGACGGCGGTCGACCAGCTCCTGCGGTACGTCACCCTGACCGTCGCGGTGGGCAACCTCGACATGCACGCGAAGAACGTCTCGATGCTCCACCTCCCGGACGGCTCGGCGCGGGTGGCGCCGATGTACGACGTCGTGCCGCTGCGGCACCAGCCGACCGACGGTCGGCTGGCTCTTGCGGTGAACGGCGTCTACGTCCACAGCGCTGTCACGGCCGGGGACCTCGTCACCGAGGGGGAGGCGTGGGGGTCGAGAGCGGCGAGCGACGTCGTCCGCTCGACGCTCGACGACGTCGCCTCGGTCGTCGCGAGCGAGACGCCGGACTCGCGGGCGCAGCCAGGCTTGCGCGACGAGATCCTCGGCTTCACGCGGAATCTCCTGGCGGGACGCCCGACGGGATAGGCGGCGGATCAGGACAGCGAGAAGATCACGCGCTCCACCGTGGCGCGGGAGAGCGTGCCCGCAGGACGCACGGCCCAGGCGTCGAGCAGCTGGAGGTACTGGTGATACGCCCATGTCTTGTCGAGCCGGAGCTGGACGCCGGCGTTGGTCGTGATCCAGTCCCGTACGCGCATGTCGAGCTCGGGTGCGGCGTCGTCGCTGTCCGGTCCTGCTGTGGCCGTCGTGAAGTACAACCACCTCGTGAAGAACGCCGGCCCGAGGTACGCCACGCGACCGGGCAGGTTCCTCATCGCGTAGAAGCCGGAGAGGGCGCCCTGTGTGCGAGCGGTCCGAGCCGCTGAGCGCAGACGCTCCAGGACCGTCGGGTCGACCGCGTCGGAACCACCCGTGAGGACGCGGGCCGTGCGGTAAGGACCATAGCCGGATGACCCGTAGCCCCAGATCATCGTGGCGACGAACGCCAGATCGGTACGGTCCGCAGCCTCAGACTTCCGCACGCTCTCGAGGACGGTGGCACGGTCAACTTGCCCAGGGAGCGAGGCGAGAAGGTCGTCGACGTCTGGCACGACCGACAGCCGCCGTGCCCACGGTTCACGCTTCCACGTCATTCCCTTCTGTGGCGGTGGGGGTGCGGACCCGTCTCCGAGGGCCTCGGCCAGATTCTCTGGCGGGGCTGGGAGGTCGTCGAGAGGGCGGAGAAGTGCGGCGTAGGGCGTCGTCGCCTCGGCGGACCTGTCGATCACCATGGGGTCACCGTAGAGGTGGTCGGGGACATCGCTCACCGAGCAGGGGGCGCCGCGCGTCGCGGACGCCGGATGCGCTACGGCGAAAGGTCGATGTGCGCCCACGACAGGTCGGCGTCGCCGGCGAGCCGGAGCAGGTCCTCCTGGCGCGCCTGGCCGATGACGCTGCGGTACGCCCCGACCGTCCGGCGGAGGCGTCGGTAGCGCGACACCTCCCTCGACAGGGGCAGCGCGGGGACGTAGCGCTCGATCGTGGCTCCGATGACGTCACATGCCCTTCTGGGACGTCGGCTCAGCGAAGCGTAGGAGCGGAGAGTAGGTCCGTGGATGCTTGAGGGGGTAAGGACGGACTCGCGTTCGGGTACGTGATGCCGGTGGAGCGAGGGCGCTAGCTCCGCGTGGCTGGCGGTGGTAGCTTGAGCGCGTGATCGCCTAGGACTCGGGCGGTGAGGTAGTGGAAAGGGCACGCGCCGCGGGCTTGCCGCGCTAGCGTCGTGTCTGCCCGAACTGGCGCGACCGGGCAGCGTCGTGGGCTGAGGAGGAAGATTGGTCTCGACACTGGACGGGTTCACGTTCGTCGATTTGTTCGCCGGTATCGGGGGGTTTCACGCTGCACTTGCTGACCTCGGCGGACGCTGCGTGTACGCATGCGAGATAGATCCTCGGGCGAGGAAGATCTACGAGAATGCGTGGATCGAACCGGACCGGAGCAGGGGTCACTCCTATCCGTTCGCAGAGGACATCAATGACGACGTGGCGTACGTCGAGGAAGACGCGCTCCCCGTGGCTCAGGACGACCTCAAGGAGTTCCCCGAGCACGATGTGCTCGCTGCGGGATTTCCGTGCCAAGCGTTCAGCAAGTCGGGGAAGCAGCACGGGGTGCTGGACGAGACCCGAGGTACGCTCTTCTACAACATTCTTCGGATCGTCCGCGCTAAGCGGCCTCGGGTCGTCTTCCTCGAGAACGTGAAGAACCTCGCTGGACCCAAGCATCGCGACACCACGTTCAAGACGATCATTCGGGCCCTTCACGAGCTCGGGTACGTCGTCGCGGCCCACCCGACCGTCATCTCACCGCACAGGATCTCTCCTCGGCTCGGCGGTACGCCGCAGATGCGTGAACGCATCTACATCATGGCGATCCACGGAAGTGCGCTGGGTGACGATCTCCAGACCGGAGCCGAGCGCATCGAGTGGACGAGGAAGAGCAGAGCATCCCTCGCGACGGCGCCGCCCTTTGCAGCATTCGAGTACGACGGTTGGGACCCTGGTGAGTGGCGGATCCACTCCACACCCCTGGCGCTCTACGGCGGTGAGCCGATTCTCGTCGGCGACGCTCGGCTAGGGGATGTCAGCCGGTACGCCGTAGGCGAAGAGGGGCCGGCCATCGCGGCGTGGGACGGCTTCGTCCGTGAAGTCGTCAGGCGTCGCGCGCTCAGGAAGGACGACGGCCGTCGGCGGCTCCCCGGGCATCCCATCTGGCTCGGGGTTCTCGACGAGGGCTGGCTCGCCCTGGAGAGGGCTGACGCTGAAGGCAGGCGGCCGACGCGCGACCCCGATGATCGCGGCTGGAAGCACGCCTTCCTGGACCTCAACGAGCGCTTTGTCGTCGACTACCGACATGAGATCAACGCGACCCTGGGCGACACCGTCCTCTCCTTCGAGCGCAGTCGCCAGAAGTTCGAGTGGCAGGCGCAGGACGCCTCGTCGCTCGACGAGTGCCTGATCCAGCTCCGCCCGTCGGGCATCCGTGTCAAGAAGGCGACGTACACCCCAGCTCTCGTCGCGATCAACCAGACCCCGATTCTGGGTAAGGAGCGTCGCCGGATCGCACCGCTCGAGGCGGCTCGACTTCAGGGCTTCCCCGATCGTGTCGCGCAGATCATGACGAAGAGTCAGCCCGACAGCGCGTCCTACAAGCAGCTGGGCAATGCTGTGCACGTCGGGGCGGTGGCGTTCGCATTCGCCCAGTTTCTCGGGCACTTCGAAGAGATCGCGGGCCTCGATCCGCGGCTTCAGCGCGCACGCCACGCGTGGCGCGACCGATGGGAGGCCGGAGACGAAGCGCACGGCGTTGTCAGCAGGAAAGGGCTCCCCGTCGGGGGCGCGACCGATGACGACGAGCCGCGAGCTGCCTGAGGGGGTCGCTGCGCGTCCGCAGCGTGTCCCGGCGCACCCAGGCCCAGCCTCGGCGCGTGTCTCGGAGAGGATGAGCCGTGCGCGCAGGAGAGATACGAAGCCTGAGCTTGCGCTGCGCAAGGTGCTCCATGCGCACGGGCTCAGGTACCGGGTCGCGTTTCCCGTCCCAGGGCAGCGTCGGCGGACGATCGACATCGCGTTCACGCGGTCAAGGGTCGCGGTGTTCGTCGACGGGTGCTTCTGGCACGGCTGTCCGGAGCACGGAACCTCGCCGCGTTCGAACAGCGAGTGGTGGCGGATCAAGCTCGCGGCGAACCAGGCGCGAGACGTGGACACGAACAGGCTGCTCGAGCAGCAGGGATGGCTGGTCCTCCGCTACTGGGAGCATCAGGAGCCGTCCGCCGTGGCCGCCGAGATCGAGCGTGTCCTCGCGGGCGTGCGCAAGAGGCAGGTCAGCTCTCCGCGGCGTTGACGATAAGCTGGAGCGCACGCGCCGTCGAATGGCCGTACCCGTCCCGGACAGCGCGATCTGCCACTTCAGGATCGATGCCCAGGGTGTCGAGCACGCCGATCGCGACTCTGGCGATCTGTGACCACTGGACGGACGTCTGCGTCTTGGAGGGGCGTCCCCACTCGGCGGCCGAGCGGACGCGCAGCTCTTCCTCGTGCCGACGCAGCTCCTCTCCGACCTGATCGCCTAGAACGGCGGCAGCGAGGCAGACTCCCGCCAGACTTGCCACGAGCTGGAGGTCGTGCCAGCGCGCGCCGTGCTTGCCGTCCTTGAAGTGGTCCGACCACGCGTCGGCGGCTCGGTGAGCTCGCATGCCCGTGGCGACCAGCCGAAGCGCGTCGCTGATGACCCTTTCGTCGCGGAGCGGGTCGCCCGGGCGCTGAGCCCGGTCCAGGAGCGCATTGATCTGGTTCGCGGTAGACAGACGGCGAGGTTCGCCGTCATCGTTCAGAGAATCGAGGAAGAGCGTGGAGAAGAGCCAGGACAAGACCTTCGTCCGCCGGTAACGAGAGTCGGGGACCCCGGAGTCGGAGAGGAACGTCGAGATCGCGCTCACGTGCGAGGAGACCGGGGAGAGGAACGATGCGGCGGCGCGGATTCCTGGCCCGTCACCAGCCGATACCGCGAGGGCACGCATCAGTAGGAGCTCGTGGTAGACCGCGTTCCGGATCTCCTCCGCGTTGAGGTGCTTTCCCTGCTTGTTGTAGAGGCTGAAGACCTCGTGGATCTGGCGGGGCGTCGCCTCGGTGTACTCGATCACGGGGACCTTGTAGTCCGTCGTCGCCTCGAAGATGTCGCGAACCGCAACGTGCTCGCCGCCGACCCGCACGAACTCGTCGGCGATCTGGTGAAAGTACTTGCCTGCCAGCGGGGCGAGATCTCCGCTCAGCCCTGCCGACCCAGCAGCAAGCTTGAACGGGAAGTAGTAGGAGCGCTCTGCAGTGGCCGTCAAGGCCTCGCCGGTCGCCTTCTTCCACGCCGTTCGAAACTGCGGATAGTTGGTCCGGAAGAGATGGGCGAGTTCGAACCCTGGGTACTCGCGTGTCGCCGACTCGACGATCTCGAGCGCGGCTGGGTGAGCGCCGATGAAACGGAGGATCGACGTGAGTCGCTGCTTGCCGTCGACAACCTCGAAGGGCGCTTCCGCCGCCGACTTGGGGCGCAGGATGATGACGGACGGCAGCGGGATCCCTCGGAGGATCGACTCGATGAGGAGCTGCGAGTCGCCGGTGGGCCACACGTCGCCGCGCTGGTAGGAGGGACTGAGCTCGAGTCTTCGCGACTTTGCCCGGGAGGCGAAGTCGTGTATCGACCACACTTCGGCCTTGGCCCGGATCGGGCCTGAGACGGTCGTGTCGACGGTGTCGTCCCACGCCTCGACCCAGGTCGTGGTGGCACTCGCACGGCTGCCGCTCTCGACGGCATCGAGGAAGACGTCACGAAGAGTGAGCGCTCGGTCGACCCGCGTGCGGAGAAGGTCGAGCCCGTGCGGCGTGAGCGTCACGATGTCCTGGTGCACCGTGTACATCTCGTGCGGGGTGCCTGAACCGAGGCCCTCGAACAGAGACCTCGCGAGGCGCTCCGTTGGCGCGATCGGATCGAGACGGCTGTCGAGACGCAGCCAGTCCTGCACGGCTGCTACCAGGTCGAGCCAGGAGCCGTCGTCAAGACGAACGTCGTGCTCGGTGAACTCCTCGGACTGCTCGACCTCGGTCGGGTGCGGGCTCGTCGCAGACAACGAGGCAAGCCCTACAGCGATCGCTCGTTCGATCTCGCGACGGTCGTCAGCGTCAGTCTCGTCACCCAGGTAATCCATGATCTCGCCGTCTCGCCATCTCGTCAGGTTCCTTCGCCGACGCAAGGATCGTAGCCACTTGCGGAGGGGGAGTCTGCAGCCGCTCGAGGCGTTGCTTCCCCGCCAGAGATATTTCGCCCCCTCGACGGTCGAGATCACGGACATGACGGACTACGGTGCACGTGTTGGGACGACCAACATGTGCAGCGTGGCAGGGAGCAGCAGCATGATTCCAGACAGGGACGCCTGGGCAGGGTACGACCGTTGGAACGATCTTCTGGCTGCCGAGCTGTTTCCCGAGACCGAGCAGCCATCGCCGGTCTACCTGGATCTCGAGGCAGACGTTCTCTCGCGAGTCGCTGCGCGTATCGGGGTACCTGAAGACGGGGTGGTGCAGGCGCTGGCGGGCGCGGTGGCGAGTACCGTCGAGGTCGAGAGCGCGCGCGCGTTTCGCCATCACCGGCAGCGACTTTCCGTGTGGAGGACGGGTGATCGCGAGCGCGTCAACCCCTTGATCGCGCTCCTCGCGGTCTTCAGCCTTGCCGCCGAACGCATGGCGAGCGGCGAGGGTATGTCGGCGAACAACTACTACGGTCGCCTCGCGACCCTTCTTGGCGGTAAGGCCGAAACTCTCGGCAAGGCCTATCGCGCGATCGCGGAACCGTTCTGGGGGAGCCTCAATCTCTGGCTCACGACCGTGGGGGGTGCACGAGGGCTTCCGACCGCGTACTCCGTGGGGATGCGGTTCGTCGGCCTCGCGGTCTCCCAGGCGCTCGTGCGGGAGGCCGATCGGCGGCGCCTCGAGCGGTTCTTCTCAGACTTCGACCTCGCGCCCCGATCGGAGCTCCCGCCGGCAGAGCTGACCCCGCTGCTCGGCTCGTGGATCGGTCAGGACCCGAGCCCGGCGACGAAGCACCTCGTGGCGCTCTGGAGCAGGTCTGGACTCCAGGACCGCGTAGCCGAGGTCGCGGCGACGCTGCTGAGCGAGTGGGACGGCATCGACTCGGAGACCGAGGGGCTCGGTCCGCGCGGGCGCGCGTCGCTCGCGATGTCCATCACGGCCTTCCCTCGTAAGCAGGTGAGGCTTCGACCTGTGTTCTTCCTGCCCCGCCCTGAGCAGTCGCGCAGCGTCGTGCTCCATGGGGAGCGGGACGAGAGCGTGGTCCTCGTGCAAAGCTCAGCCGCAGCCATGAGCTTCCAGGACCCGGGCATCATCGACGCCGCGAGCCTGCTCGAGGGCGTCCTCGAGGTGGAGGACGATCTCGCCGGTACGATCCGTCGTCGTCCTCGCGGGCTCGTCGTCTTCCGAAAGGACGACCTGACTGGCGACTGGGTCGAGGTGCAGCAGGTTCTCATGGGCGACGACGTGGTCGTCCTCGTCGCTGATCGGCTGCGGCAGCGGGTCGAGGGGATCCTGGCTGAGGTGTCGCGCCCGGGTTGGGAGCCTCGAGAGCTGCCGGGGGTGCCGGAGGGCTGGACCCTGCTCCAGCGCGTCGAGATCTTCTCGCGGCCGTCGGACGCCGAGCAGGCGCACTCCGACGTCCGCGCCCTGGTGCCGCTGACCAGCAGCCAGCTCAAGCTCGCAGGTGGTCTCGCGCTTCCCGGCCCTCTCCGCAACCGTTGGCACTCGGCACGGCCTCCCGAGCTGCGCGCGGTGAGCGATGTCGGCGAGTCGTTCTCGGTGCGTCTTCTCGATCTGGGCGCGCCGGGTGACGACAGGGACGACGAGGTGGAGCTTGGGCGCTGGGATGACGGCGGCTCCGGTTCGGTCATCCGAGACCTGGCCGGGCTGGAGCTCGAGGACGGGGACTACGCCGTCGAGCTCTGCACCGGGGAGACGGCGCTCTCTCGCAAGCAGTTCTCGTTGCGGTCGTCTTCCACGCCCGAGGCCTCCCTCTGGGAACGCGCCGAGACGATCGAGCATGCGATGAGCGCCCCCCTCTCACTTCTCGGTGCGGGTGATCCTTCTGCGGGAGGGCCCGTCGTGCAAGGCGTCGTGATCGACGCGGATCCAACGTCTCCGGAGGCTTCGACGGCGCAGCCACCCCGCAAGCCCTGGTGGATCTCGGGACGCGACCGGGAGAGGGCGACCAAGGTCGTCCTCCGGAGGCCGAGCCAGGACTCCTGCTTCTACTCGGGCATGCACCGATTCGAGCTGGAGACCGCGATGTACGACTCGAAGGGCCGCCCGCTCAGCACAACCACGATGGGTGTCTGCGAGGGCTGTGGGCTGCAGAAGCGATACTCCTCGAGCTACTGGCGGAACAAGAAGAAGTTCGAGCGTCAGCAGGCTCGCGCAGCGACGGTACGTGTCGATGTCGCTGCGCTCCCTCCGTCTGAGGACCGTGGTGGCGACCTGGACGAGGACTGGGAGGTCGCGCTCGACGCGTTGCGCTACGCCGGCGGCGGCCCGATAGCCGTTCTCGAGCGTGTCGCTCGGCAGCTCGACCCGAGCCGCGTGTTCGTCAAGGAGTTCACGAGCACGCTCGAGGCGCTAGGACACATCGAGGTACGCCGGTCTCCAGAGACCCTCGCGCCGGTCGCATGGGAGGTCTGCCCGACGACTGTCGTTGACACGGGCAGCGAGCGTGTCCTCACCGGCTTCTGGAGCAGTCCGCTGGTGGACGACGCGACCGAGTCGGTCGAGAACAACGGGAGTCGGCTCGTCTCCACCAGGCAGGTCAAGGGTCCGGACCGTTGGGCAACCACCGCGACGGACGATGAGCTGCTGGAGTGGCTCGACGTCGACGGAGTCCTGGTGGCCGGGCGCGCCGGACCGGAGCTCGCTCGTCTTCTCCCTGCGCTGAGCACGGTCGTCGGCGCTCTCCCGCGGGCACGAGCGGCGGGACACCTGGACGTCCAATGGTTCGACCCCGCGCGCTCCTCCTGGGTCGACGGCGTCGGCATCGACGGCGTGGGCGCATACCGGGTCGGCAGGTACGCCTCCCAGTACCTCCTGCGCACGGAGGCGGACGTCGCGAACGGAACCGTGGCGCTCGCGGACGTCTACCTCGTGAAGCACGCCGCCTCTGTAGCCCTGTGCGGCAAGCCGCTGCTGGCGTACCAGGAGGAGACCGGCGATCTCGCTGTGCCACTGGGAGCAAGTCTTCCCGGGATGTACCAGCGAGCAGCCGTCCTCGACTCCGGAAGGTCGCCAGAGCGACGCCGGGGCTATCTCGTCTACCCCGGTGTGTCTCGTAACGTGGCGCACCGACTGACCTACCTGCTCGAGAACTGAGGAACGATGGCGTCCCAGCCCAATCCTGTCAGCGTCGGCGACAACCTTCGCGAGACGCTCCTGCGCTACATCGACACGGCGTTCCACCTCCGTGACGAGTCGCTCCGTCGCGAGCGTCGGCGGCTCCTCACGGAGGAGACGCCGCTCGTTCCGCACCCTCTGCTCGAGCCCGTTCTCCCGTACGACGGGACGGAGGACGGTCTCGAGGCGTGCGCAGCCGCGGGCCTGCGCCCTCACGAGGCGCGATGGCTCCTGGGGGGGCTCTTCGGCGTCGACAACGTTGACGGCCTCATGCTGCGACAGCACCAGGCCGACGCTCTAGCGGTCGCGATGAGTGAGGGCGCCAGGACCAACCCGGTCGTGACGTCGGGCACGGGCTCGGGAAAGACAGAGTCCTTCCTCCTTCCGGTCCTCGCTCGACTGCTGATCGAGGCGCGTGACTGGGCTCCTGGTGCTCGATCAGAAGATCGATGGTGGGACAGCGCGCCACTGCGCTGGACCGCCGTGCGATCGGGTGAGGCGAGAGATCCGGCGGTCCGGACGCTCGTGCTGTACCCGACGAACGCGCTCGTCGAGGACCAGATGTCGCGACTGCGGCGGACGGCTCGTCGTATCCAGGACGCAGGAGGGCCGGCGCTGTGGTTCGGCCGGTACACCTCGGCGGCTCCGGGCGGGACGACCCTGCCGACGTCCACGGGAACCCACTCGCGCCTGGCGACGGTGGCCGAGGAGATGCGCAAGCTGGTCGACGAGTACGACTCGCTAGCGGCAGCCGATGCGTCGATCACCGACTTCCTCTCCGATCCGCGACGCGTCGAGCTCCTGACGCGCTGGGACATGGTCCGGACACCGCCTGACATCCTGGTGACGAACTACTCGATGCTCAACATCATGCTCATGCGGCAGATGGAGGAGCCGATCTTCGAGGCGACCAGGCAGTGGCTGGAGGCCGACCGGTCGCGAAAGTTCACGCTGGTGGTCGACGAGCTGCACCTCTACCGGGGTACACAGGGCTCGGAGGTGGCCCTCATCCTCCGCAACCTGTTGCTCAGGATCGGGCTCGCCGCTGACTCGCCGCAGCTGCGCGTCATCGGTACGAGTGCCTCCCTCGACGCAGACAAGGGCGAGTACCTCGAGCAGTTCTTCGGCGTACCGAGAGCGTCGTTCGAGCAGATCAGCGGCGCGCCCCGAACAGTCGACGTCACGCTTCCTGTCCGTCTCGACGACGCCCTGTCCGGCCGTTCATCCGCAAGCCTCGAGGCGATCCTGGCGAGCGCGTGCCGCGACGGGGACACGCCCCCACGCGCCACCTCTCTCGAGGACATCGAGACGCGCGCGTTCGGTGAGAGGACGGGTGGGCTGGAGAGCGTGACTCGTGCTCTCGAGGAGATCGTGGAGTCACCGTCCTCGAACGCCATCCCGTTCAGGGCCCACTACTTCATGCGGACGATGCGGGGCATGTGGGCGTGCAGCGACCCGGAGTGCACCGAGCTTCCCGGCGAAGGCAGGTCCGTACCTGGTATCGGAAGGCTCTTCGCCCGTCCGGCCCGCCAGTGCGCGTGCGGTTCTCGGGTGCTCGAGCTGCTCTACTGCGGGAACTGTGGCGACGCGAGCCTTGGCGGTCATGTCCTCTCCTCGCTGGACGACGGAGGGGACTTCCTCGGCGTCGACCCCAGCGAGACCGACGCGGAGAGAGCACGACTCGTGTTCGAGCGGCGCCGGCACGAGTACCGCTGGTACCTGCCCCGCCGAGAGGGAATCGGGATGTCGTGGCAGCACACGGGCCCTGACAAGAAGCCGTGGAAGTTCAGCTTTGCCCCTGCGTCGTTCGACCCTCGGTCCGGATTCCTCCGGCCGGGTCCGGACGAGGCGACGGGAACCGTGGTCACGAGCTCCGGCCCCGACGCCTCCTGGGAGCCACCGGCACTGCCTTCGCACTGTCCGCGCTGCGGGCACCACAGGCGACAGCGGGGCTTTGAGACGGGCCGTGTCTCGTCGGCGCTGCGCGCTCACACACAGGGTGCGACCCAGGCCGCCCAGCTCCTGGTCTCCGAGATCTTCCGCGAGCTCGGCGACGACAGGGACTCGAGCCGGACGATCGTGTTCACCGACTCTCGGGACGATGCAGCGCGCATGGCCGTAGGTCTCTCGATGAACCACTATGCCGATCTCGTCCGGCAACAGGTTCAGCAGGTGCTCGCGGCCCCGTCGGAGGACGTTGCGGCAATCCTCAGGGCTGGGGTGAGAGGAACGCTCGAGGGTGCGCTGCAGGCCCGCTATGGCGAGCTCGTCGCGACGTATCCCCAGGTCAACCAGGCCTACATGCTCGATCACCTGGCCGTGGCCCAGGACGCTCATCGCGCGCTCATCAGCTCGTTCGAGGCCGAGCAAGCCGCTGCGGTGGCGTGGGAGTGGCCGAACCTGGTCAACCAGGTGAGCAGACGACTCGTCCAGCTCGGCGTGCCGCCCGGCGGACCGAGAGCCTCCCTGCTGAAGCTGGACGACGGCAGCCCGTGGTACCGCGCCTTCGAGCCCCCGGTACCGGGCGAGTGGGAGCCGATCGCACCGGCCGCGCTTCGCGCGGACCTGCAGAGGAGCTTCCGCAACCACCTGGCGTCGTCGTTGGGCGACGTGCTGCTCGGGTCCGCCGAGAGGGACTCGGAGGAGACGCTGGTCGCATCTCTCGTCCCTCGCAGTGTCGAGGGAGACGAGGGCGTCACCGCACAGGCGGCCCGCTCGAGCCTGCGGATCATCCTCGCCGCGGACCGTTGGCTTCCTCAGGACCGCGCGTCCGACGCCAAGGGCCGCGTGAAGGCGGCGGTCGACTACGTGAAGCGTGTCGCGCTGCGAGCGGGCATCGATGCCGACGAGCTGCAGGGCAGCATCGACGCTCGTCTGGCGAGGCTGCTCGACTCCGGGCTGGTCCATCTCGACCGCCTCGACCTTCCGCTCGATGTCATCCCCGCCGGAGACGACGTCTGGGTGTGCGACCTGTGCAGTCGTCGTCATCTGCATCCGTCCGCAGGTACGTGCACACGAGAAGGGTGCGCCGGAGAGCTCGAGGTCGTAGCGGTGTCGTCGCTGGGCGAGTCGGACTACTACGCCTGGCTCACCGGTCAGAAGCCGCAACGGCTCGCTGTCGCGGAGCTGACAGGGCAGACCCGACCGCCGGAGGAGCAGCGCAGACGGCAGCGCGTCTTCCGAGGAGCCCTTCTTCCTGCACCCAAGGAGAACAGCCGCGCGACCCCGCTCGACGTTCTCAGCGTGACCACCACGATGGAGGTCGGCGTCGACATCGGGTCGTTGCGCTCGACGGTCATGGGCAACATGCCGCCGCAACGGTTCAACTACCAGCAGCGTGTCGGTCGTGCGGGTCGCGCGGGCCAGGCCTTCTCGTTCGCAGCGACGCTCTGCCGGGACCGTTCGCACGACGACTACTACTTCGCCAACTCCCACCGGATCACCGGTGACGCTCCGCCACAGCCGTTCCTCGACACCAGCCGCGTGCGCATCCTGCGCCGCGTCGTGGCGGCGGAGCTGTTGCGGCGTGCGTTCGCCTCTCTCCCGACACCGCCCGCGCCGCGGGGTGACAACGTCCACGGGGCGTTCGGCGACGTGAAGGAGTGGGAGGCCCACCGGGAGGGCGTCGAGAAGTGGTTGATGACCAGTGACGACGTTCAGCCGGTCGTCGGTCGGCTGAGTGCCCTGACAGGCGTCGGCGCGGCGGACCTCGATGACGTCGCGCACTGGGTGCGGGACACTCTGGTGCTCGAGATCGATGACGCTGTCGAGAACGAGGCTCACACGCAGACGTCGCTGAGCGAACGCCTCGCCAATGCAGGAGTGCTGCCGATGTTCGGGTTCCCGACTCGCGTGCGTTACCTGTACCGCACCGACGCTGGCGGCAAGGCAACGGCGGACGAGTTGAGCGACCGCCCGTTGGGCCAGGCCGTCTCGCTCTTCGCACCTGGAGCGCAGATCGTGCGCGACGGCTGGGTGTACACGGCGAACGGCTTTGTTGCGTGGCGCCGAGGTTTCGACAACAAGCCGTACTCCGTCAACCCCCTCTCGGCCCGCCTCACGGTGACACGGTGTCAGGAGTGCTCTGCCTCGACGGTGTCGGAGAAGTGGTCGAGCTGCCCCGTCTGCGGTTCGTCCGTGCGCGAGGTCGCGATGTACGAGCCCAGCGGGTTCAGGACGCACCCGGAGCGCACGGACGGCAAGATCGAGGACCGTCGCGCTGCTGGAGCGTCCCGTCCGGTCCTGGGATGGTTGAACCCGGGGCAGCCGGCAGAGAGAGTCGGTGCGCTCGACGTCTGGATGCTGGAGCAGGCGAAGCTCCTCACGATCAACGACAACAACGGTCAGCTCTTCACGATGTACCAGCACTCAGACAAGTCGGTCATCGTCCCGCTCGAGAGCAGCTCCGCGCCGACGATGCCCAAGGTGGGTGAGGCAGCGATCGGCGAGGTGCGCACGACAGACGCCGCACTGCTCCTGATCCGAGGAGCCAGCCTCGAGAGCGGTGTAGTCGCGACGGCACGGGGCGACTGCCCGTCCGGCAACGCTGCGATGCTCTCCTTCGCGGAGGCGTTGCGTCGCGGCTGCCAGTCGGAGCTCGACATCGACCCGGCCGAGCTCACGGTAGGCATCCAGCCACGCACGATCGAGGGGGTCCGAACGGCGGCCGTCTATCTGGCGGACACGCTGGACAACGGCGCCGGCTATGCGCTCGAGCTGGCCCGCAGACGCGTGGGTTCCGTCTTGGACCGACTCCACGGCCAGATCGCCACCTCCTGGGCCGATGCTTCGCACACGAGGTGTGACACCTCGTGCCCGGACTGCTTGCGCTCCTGGGACAACCGCCACCTGCATGGCGCGCTCGACTGGCGCCTCGCGCTCGATGTCGCAGACCTGGCCCTCGGGCGTGCTCTTG
The DNA here is from genome assembly GCF_013127315.1 of Cellulosimicrobium sp. 72-3. Lineage (NCBI taxonomy): Bacteria > Bacillati > Actinomycetota > Actinomycetes > Micrococcales > Promicromonosporaceae > Cellulosimicrobium > Cellulosimicrobium sp. 72-3. The sequence continues at coordinate 3,850,683 of NZ_CP053419.1, read as the reverse complement.
ACACCGACCGCTGGAGCGAGGTGACCGAGCGTGCCGCGCGAGGCTTCGTCCGAGGATTCGGGGAGGCGGTCGAGGACGGACCGGGACGGATCGCGATCGAGGAGCGTGACGGCGTGACCGTCCTGACGGCAGGGAAGATCGCGGTCCCTGTCGGTCACCCGTTGTGGTCACGCGACGTCGACCACCTCGAGGAGGTGCAGCGTCGAGTTGCGGAGTCGCTCAGCGCCGACAGCTTCTCCGTCCGTTGGAGCGACGCGCGGACTCTCCGCAACCGCCCCGACAAGGTATTCAGCCAGTTCGTCGCGTGACCAGGAACTCGAGAAGGAGCTCCCGCAATGGCCTACATCGTCTCGCTCTCGCCGTTGGACCCGCTGGAGGGTCGGCGACCGCACTCGAGGTCAGACTGCACGTGGCGGGTCTCGTCTCGCGACGGAGAGCAGGTCCTGCAGCTCGACACCTACGGCTCTCCGGAACGCAAGGACGTCGGCACGATCAGCCAGTCGATCCAGCTGGACGAAGAACGCGCTGCCGAGCTCGTCGCGATCATCCGGTCGGTCTTCCCCGGAGTGCGTTGAGAGGGGACCCCTCGGCGGCGGTCATGAGGTGCCGTTCCTTCACGGGTGCGCTAGCTCGTCAGGGAGGCTTCCGGACGGGTCTGGAGAGACCAGCCCTCGCCTATAAGATCCACCAGGCAGGGTCCTCCCTGCCGCACCGCAGAGGAGTACCACCACGTGACGACGGCGACCGACCAGTCCACCCGGCCGACGTTCACCGGAGCCCCAGGCTCCACCGTCATCGTCCGTGACGAGTCCTGGCTCGTGACGTCGATCGAGCCGACGACCGACGGCCACTTCGTCCACGTCCTCGGTCTGTCGGAGCTGGTTCGCGACACGGAGGCCGTGTTCAGCACAGCGATCGACGACGTCCAGGAGGTGGATCCTTCGGCGACCCGCGTCGTCGCCGACGAGTCGCCGAAGTACCGCCGAGCCCGTCTGTGGCTCGAGGCGATGCTCCGCAAGACGCCGGTCCCGGTCGCGGACCCGAGCCTCACGACGGCGCACCGCGCCCTCGCGGACCCGCTCGACTACCAGCTCGCAGCGGTGCGCCAGGCGCTCGACCCGGACAACCTGCGCCCCCGCATCCTCCTGGCGGATGCGGTTGGCCTGGGCAAGACGCTCGAGATCGGCATGATCCTCTCCGAGCTCGCGCGCCGAGGCCGAGGGGAACGCATCCTCGTCGTCACGCCCAAGCACGTCCTGGAGCAGATGCAGTTCGAGCTCTGGACGCGCTTCGCCCTGCCGTTCGTCCGCCTGGACAGCACGGGCATCCAGAGGATCCGCCAGAAGCTGCCGGCGAACCGCAACCCGTTCGCATTCTTCAAGCGCGTGATCATCTCGATCGACACGCTGAAGAGCGACAAGTACGTGGCGCATCTGCGCAAGCAGCGCTGGGACGCCGTCGTGATCGACGAGTCGCACAACGTCACGAACACCTCGACGCAGAACAACCGCCTCGCGAACCTCCTTGCCGAGCGCACGGACGCTCTGGTCCTCGCGAGCGCGACCCCCCACAACGGGCGCGCCGAGTCGTTCGCGGAGCTGGTCCGCATGCTCGAGCCGAGTGCCGTCCGCCCGGACGGGACGCTCGTGGAGGAAGAGGTTCGGCGCCTCATCATCCGCAGGCACCGCCACTCGCCCGACGTCGCCAGCGTCGTCGGGTCCGACTGGGCGGAACGCCTCCCGCCACGCAACGAGCTCGTGCCGGCCTCGCCGGTCGAGGAGGAGATCGCGCGCGAGCTGGAGCAGGTGTGGCTGTGGCCGGCGTCCGGCCGCAGCCCGTACTCGGGCAAGGCCTCGACCCTCTTCCCGTGGACGCTCGCCAAGGCGTTCCTCTCCTCGCCGGCGGCACTCGCGGACTCGGTCCACAACCGCCTGCGCACGCTCCGGGAGCGCCGGGAGGTGGGCGTCGGCGCCGAGGTTTCCGCGCTGGAACGCTTGCAGCACCTAGCCGATGCCGCGCTGACCCAGCGCTCAGGCAAGTACGACGCCCTGCTCGCCGAGCTCCGCAGCATCGGCGTCGCCCGCACGAGCACGGCTCGTGCCGTCGTCTTTGCCGAGCGCGTCGCCACCCTCGGCTGGCTCCAGGAGAAGCTCGTCCGGGATCTCGGCATGACGAAGGACCAGGTGCAGGTGCTGCACGGGGGTCTGAGCGACGTCGAGCAGCAGGACGTCGTGGACTCGTTCAAGCTTGCGTCGTCGCCGATCCGCGTGCTGGTCACAGGCGATGTCGCGTCCGAGGGCGTTAACCTGCACAGCCAGTGCCACCACCTCATCCACTACGACATCCCGTGGAGCCTCATCCGGATCGAGCAGCGCAACGGCCGCATCGACCGCTACGGCCAGAAGCTCGCGCCGCAGATCGTCACGCTCCTCCTGCAGCCGACGACGACGGACCGCTTCGGCGGGGACATCCGCGTGCTCACGCGGCTCGTCGAGCGCGAGCACGAGGCCCACAAGGCCCTCGGCGACTCCGCGTCCCTCATGGGCACGTACGACGTCGCGGCGGAGGAGAAGGCCATCGAGGAGGTCATCCGGGGGCAGAAGGACCTGGACGACGTGGTCCGCAGCCCGGAGGACGTCGCGGCGGCCGACGGCATCGACGGCTTCCTCGCGCGCCTCCTCGGCCTCGGTTCGGGCACCGAGGTGCCCGACGCCGTCCCCGTGGTCCCGACGAACGGCTCGCAGGCCGCGAGGGGCACGTCGGGCCTGTACGACGGCGAGCTCGCGTTCCTCACCGATGCGGTGCACGAGATCAGCCCGACCCCGGGTATGGCGCCGCCGAACGGAGTGGGGTGGACGCCGCCGTCGGCCCACGGCGTGGCGAGCCTCCGGCCGCCACGCGACCTACGACAGCGGCTGGAGGTCCTCCCGCAGTCGTACCTGGACGCTCGCGACGTGACGCAGACCCTCAAGCTGGCGACCACCTCGGCGCGTGGCAAGGCGGAGCTGGTCCAGGCGCGGACCAGCGAGTCGACGTCGACCTGGCCCGAGGCGCACTACCTCGCCCCGCTGCACCCGGTCGTCGACTGGGCCGCCGACAGGGCGCTCGCCGCGCTCGGTCGCGACCAGGTGTTCGCGGTGCGCGGCGCCGTCGACCAGGTCACCGTGCTGCTGCAGGGCACGCTGACGAACAAGCGGGGACAGGTCGTCGCGACGTCGTACATCCACGCGATCTTCCCCGACGAGAGCAATCCGCAGTTCGCGCTCGCTCAGGTGTTCCCGACGGCCTCCGAGGCGATCGCGGCGCTGGCTCTCGAGGCGGTCAACACGGGCGCACTCCGTGGCGCCGAGCAGCTGCAGCCGTTCGTGGCTGAGGCCGTGCGCGCCTCGGACGCCCCGATCGCCGACCAGGTCGCCGCCATCCGTGCCGAGACGGAGCGCCGTGTGAGCAGCTGGCAGGAGCGCAGCCGGAAGTGGCGCCTCGAGTCGCAGGTGCTCGTGCAGCGCGACGAGCTGCGCAGCCGCAAGGAGCGCGTGGACGAAGAGACGCGCCTCGCGGAGTCGATGCTCCCCGACCGGACCCTCGTGCGCCCGCTCCTCGTCGTGGTGCCGGCAACGTGGTCGGGCGCTCCTTCCCAGGTCGCCGGTTCTGAAACCTGGGTTTCATCGATCGAGGAGGACCAGCACTGATGGCGGTGAGCGACGCGATCGTCGTCGGCGAGGACTGGATCAGCCAGCACTACTTCGCGACGGACGGCAAGCAGTCGTTCCAGGCGCGCGTGCTGGACCGCCGCAAGGAGTGGGACGCCGAGACCGCGGAGGGTCGTGCGACGACGCGGTCGCGCTTCACGGAGTCGCGCGGCGAGCTGTTGTCGGTCTTTGCGTCGTTCGGCGAGGAGGGCGGTCGTAGCCCCGAACTGCCCGCGCTGTACGAGCGGTTGCGCCGGGTTCTCGGGTTCGGGGGTGCGGGCCTTGTTGCCGAGCGCTCCGGCCCGGTCCTGCGCGTGCACGCCACAGGCTTGGAGGGCGCGGCCCCGCTGGCGATCGTCGAGGCCGTCGCCGTCAAGGACGTCGAGTCGCTCCTCGCCAAGGGCGATGCGCACAAGCCGTCGCCGGCGGACCGCACGCTGCTCGTTCCGTACGACGTGGAGGAGTCCACCCAGGTCCACTCGGTCGCTCGCCTCCTGTCGTACCTGTTCGTGTCCGACGACGCGCCCGACTTCGCGCTGGTCCTCGCCGGGGGCACGGCGCTCGTCGCGGAGAAGGCGCGCTGGGCGGAAGGCCGGTACCTCGCCGTCGACCTGCAGCTCGTGGCCGAGCGCGCGGACGCGAGGCGCGGGGGAGAGATCGACCGCGCACTGACGTGCCTGGCCGCGCAGTCCCTCGCGCCCGACGCTGAGGGCAACGTCTGGTGGTCAGGCGTCCTCGAGGACTCCGTGAAGCACACGGTCGGCGTCTCGAAGGACCTGCGCGAAGGAGTGCGCCTGTCGATCGAGCTCATCGCCAACGAGGTCGTGGAGCGGCGCCGGGCGCAGGGCCTCGAGTCGCTCCCGCAGCCTGAGGCGCAGACGCTCGCGAAGCAGTCCTTGCGGTTCCTCTACCGCATACTCTTCCTCCTCTACGCGGAGGCGTCGCCCGAGCTCGGCGTGCTGCCCGTCGGCGACCCGGCGTACGAGCGCGGGTACAGCCTCGACCGGCTGCGCGAGCTGACTCTCGTCGAGCTGGCGAGCGCGTCGGCCGATCGAGGCACGCACCTGTACGAGTCGTTGCACGCCCTGTTCCGGCTCGTCGACCGTGGGCACGAGGGCGGTACCGCGCCCGACGGCGGTGGCGAGACCGAGGGCCTGACCTTCCGGTCCCTCAAGGCTGACCTCTTCGCGCCCGCGGCGACGGCCCTTGTGGACGAGGTCCGCCTGGGGAACGGCACGGTGCAGGCGGTCCTGCGTCACCTCCTGCTCAGCAAGGAGGTCAAGGGCAAGGACCGCGGGTTCATCTCCTACGCAGAGCTCGGCATCAACCAGCTCGGTGCGGTGTACGAGGGCCTGATGAGCTACACGGGCTTCTTCGCCGAGGAGGACCTCTACGAGGTCGCGAAGGACGGCAATGCGGAGAAGGGCTCGTGGGTCGTGCCGACGACCCGTGCCGAGGGCATCGCCGCCAAGGACTTCGTCCGCGCCGAGGACCCGGTGACCAAGGAGCTCAAGCCCGTGGTTCACCAGCGGGGGACGTTCGTCTACCGACTCGCGGGGCGCGAACGGCAGCAGTCGGCCTCCTACTACACGCCCGAGGTGCTGACCCGGTTCACGGTGTCTCAGGCGCTCGTCGAGCTCATCGGCCCGGACGAGGTCAAGGAGGGCTCCGTCGAATGGGAGGGCCGCGAGGTTCCCCGCAAGATGTCAGCACGCGAGATCCTCGACCTCACCGTGTGTGAGCCGGCCCTCGGCTCCGGTGCGTTCGCCATCGAGGCGGTGCGCCAGCTCGCCGCCGCGTACCTGCGGCGCAAGCAGGAGGAGACGGGCAAGCGCATCGACCCCGACGCGTACGCGACAGAGCTGCAGAAGGCCAAGGCGTACATCGCCCTGCACAACGTGTACGGGGTGGACCTCAACGGCACCGCCGTCGAGCTCGCGGAGATCTCCCTGTGGCTCGACACCATGGGCGAGGGCCTCCAGGCGCCGTGGTTCGGCCTGCACCTCAAGCGCGGCAACTCCCTCATCGGTGCCCGACGCGCGGTGTACCGCCGTGACCAGCTCGCCAAGAAGGCGTGGCTCAACGCGGTCCCGGCGGACGTCCCCCTCACGCCGTCCGACGCCGACCGCGCCGCCGGGCGATCGAGCTCGCTCGGCGACGTGGGCGGTCGCATCCACCACTTCCTGCTTCCTGCCGCCGGCTGGGGCAGCGCCGTCGAGGCGAAGGAGGCCAAGGAGCTCGCACCCGAGGCGCTCGCCCGCCTCAAGGCATGGCGGAAGACGGTGCTCGTCACCCCGTCGAAGAAGCAGACCGACGAGCTGGTCAACCTCGCCCACCGCGTCGAGGCGCTGTGGGACCTCGCGCACCAGCGACTGCGGATCGCCGAGGACCAGATCCGCCGGTCCATCGAGGTGTGGGGAGCCAGCGACCTGCCCGTCGGCGGGGCCGTGACGCGCGAGCAGATCGAGAATGCGCTCGCCGATGCGAAGGGTGCCTACCAGCGGCTCCGGCTCGTCATGGACGCGTGGTGTGCACTGTGGTTCTGGCCGCTCACGGATGCTGTAACCCGGGTTACAGACGACGACGGCGACGAGGTGGTCGTCGAACCGCCGACCCTGGACGACTGGATCGCCGGCCTTCGCGCTGTGCTCGGTGTCCACGCGGAGACCGGCGCCTCGGGGCGCGGGCGGAAGTGGACCGGAGGGGACCAGACCCTCGCGTCCACCGCCGACTGGGACGAGCTCAACGAGGCTGAGGAGCTCGAACTGTCGTTCGCCGGGGTCCTGGCGCCGGAGCGGGTGCTGCGCGAGCACCCGTGGCTGGTCGTGTGTCAGCGAGTCGCGGCGCGGCAGGGGTTCTTCCACTGGGAGCTCGACTTCGCTTCGGTGTTCGCCGCGCGTGGTGGCTTCGACCTCCAGGTCGGGAACCCGCCATGGGTGCGGCCTATCGTTGATCAGGAGGCGCTGCTCGCCGAAGCGGACCCGTGGTGGCAGCTCAAGAACAAGGCGACCCAGTCGGAGCTGGCCGCTCACCGAGAGTCATCCCTCGCCGCCGAGGGCATGGTTGATTTCGTCGTCGGCGCGATCGGTGACATGGAGGTAACCAAGGACTTCGTCAGTTCCGTCCAGGACTACCCGCACCTCGCCGGACTCCAGCCCGATCTCTACCGATGCTTCATGGAGCAGACCTGGCGGCACGCCTCGCCGCGAGGCACGATCGGCCTCATTCACCCCGAGTCGCACTTCACTGACGAGAAATCGGGCGCGCTCCGGGCTGCCACGTATCAGCATCTTCGACGGCACTGGCAATTCAAGAACGAGTTGATGCTATTCCGCGAAATTGACGATCAGGTCGTATACGGCATCCATGCGTATGGACCAACTCAAGCGGTAGCATTCATCCACGCCGTGTCCCTATACCACCCCAGCACAGTCGAAAGTTCCCTGCACCACGAAGGCATAGGCCCTGAGCCTGGCATCAAGGATACTGACGGGCGATGGGATACGAGACCACACGCCGGCCGGATTACGACGGTGACCGAGCAGGTTCTTGGCACTTGGCACGAAGTCTTGGAGTCGGCGGCCGTCCCGGTCAACCGTAGCCGAATGGTCTACGCGGTCAACAGTTCTGTAGCCGCCGTTCTCTCCAGGGTGTCGACTGCGCCCCGCCTCACTAGCCTTGAGTTGCAGTTCTCGCCCGGCTGGCATGAGAAGAACGACCGCACCAAGGGGTTCTTTGACTCCTTGTGGGGTGAGCCTTGCGACTGGGACGCGGCGATCTTACAAGGCCCCCATCTTCACATCGGGAATCCAGCTTTCAAGACGCCCAATCCGACGATGAAGCACAACCAAGACTGGACGAACGTCGACCTGGAGGCCCTCGAGGCAACAGCGATCCCGGCGACGTCGTACAAGCCGCGCGGCGACCGTAAGACCTACGACGCGGCGTATACCCACTGGACCCGCGACGTTGTGGTCGGCCCAGACGGCAAGCCTACTGATGGCTCCCCCGCCGTGGATCCGAAGTACCTCCGCCACGTCGAAACAACCACCCGCGCCGACGGCACCACCATCCGCACCGAGACCGTCTCCGCCCGCGCTTTCTACCGCCTCGCCTGGCGAAAGATGGCAGCGAACACCGGTGAGCGCACCCTCATCTCGTCGCTGATCCCGCCAGGATCGACACACATCGATGGCGTGTTCTCGATGGGTCTTCCGTTCGACACCTACGCTAGCCTCGTCGACGTCACTTCAGTCACGTCCTCGCTTGTCGCCGACTCAGTCGTTCGCGTGGCGCCCAAGGCAAATATCCGGTCGTCCACGGTGGCGAACCTGCCCCTTCCTCTAGAAAGCCCACTGAGAGGACTTCTACGGCTGAGGACACTTCGTCTCAACTGCGTCACCGATGCCTACGCCGACCTGTGGGCCGAGTGCTTCGACGAGGCATTCCGCGACGACTCGTGGACCGGCCTGCCAGAGCGCGCGGGCTGGGTGGACCTGAACGACGTCGGCCCGAAGTGGACGCCGGAGACGCCGCTGCGCCGGGCGGAGGACCGCCGTCAGGCGCTGCTGGAGATCGACGCCCTGGTGGCGCTGTCGCTGGGTCTGACCGCGGACGAGCTATGCACCATCTACCGGACCCAGTTCCCGGTGCTGTACGGCTACGATCGAAACCGGGACCACTACGACGACAACGGCCGCCTCGTTCCCAACAGCGTCCTGACCACCTGGCGCAAGAAGGGCGGCAACGACGGCCGCTTCTCGGAGGACGAACTTACCGCCGTCCACCCGGGCAGCGGCGTCGCCTACACCTACGAGCTCCCGTTCCAGACCCTCGACCGCGAGGCCCACATGCGCCAGGCCTACGCCGAGTTCGAGCGCCGCCTCGCGGCCAGGGCAGGCGACGTCGGCTGACTCAGCACCGCTCCGCCCCGGGAGCGGAACCACTGCCCAGTTCCCCGCCGATCAGTTCCAGCCTGAAAGCACTTCATGCACCCCTCTCGCGCTGCAGCACTGCCCGCGCTCGCCGTCGTCTCCCTCGCATTCTTGACGGCCTGCGGTCCAAACATCGTCGTCGTGGAAGGGGGGACGCCGTCGTCTGCTGCCGAGACGCCAGCCGAACCATCGACGACGACCGCTTCCGCCGAACCGGCGACCGAGTCGGAGCCGACGGGGGACACTACCCAGCCCGCCCCGAGCGACAACGCTCAAGTCGAGCTGGTGCAAGCGGTCACCGAGTACACGGACGCATACTTCGCAGGCGACTGGGACGTTGCGTACACCAAGCTGTGGTCTGAGCGGTGCAAGGCGAACGACGACGCGCGCAACGGGTTCCTCGGGACTCTCATGGCCCAGGACATCAACTTCCCGGAGGGGAGCCTTCGTCCCACGGCGAAGGACGTCATCGTCGATCGGATCGACGGCACGCTAGCCGTGGTGTCGTATGGCTTCGGCGAGGGCGCGATGAGCGGCGAGATCGCGTTGCAGCCGTGGGTGCACGAGGACGACCAGTGGCGGTTCGACGACTGCTGAACGGGCTGGCGCCTGGGGCTGCTGCATGATTCCGTGACAGTTGGTTAGGCAGCTTGGTCGGCGGCCTGGCTCATGATGATCTCGAACTCGATCGGGGTCAATCGTGCGAGTCTGGCCTGGCGTCGGCGACGGTGGTAGGTCCGTTCGATCCAGGTCACGATCGCGATCCGCAGCTCCTCTCGGGTGGTCCATCTCTGCCGGTCCAGGACGTTGCGCTGAAGCAGGCTGAAGAAGCTCTCCATGGCGGCGTTGTCACCGGCTGATCCGACCTGGCCCATGGATCCGCGCATCTGGTGGCGCCAGAGGGAGTGCTGCAGCTTTCGGCTTCGAAACTGGCCGCCGCGGTCCGAGTGCAGGGTGCAGTCGGCCACGCGCACCCCGCGGCGCGAGACCGCCGATTCCAGGGCGTCGACGGCCAGCTGGGACGTCATGCGGTCGGCGATGGAGTACCCCACGATCCGGTTCGACCACACGTCCTTGACCGCACACAGGTAGACCTTGCCTTCGCCGGTGGGATGCTCGGTGATGTCCGTCAACCACAGCCGGTTCGGGCCAGGAGCGGTGAATTCGCGACGCACCAGGTCATCGTGCGCGGGCGCGCCGGGCCGCCCATTCTTCCCGCGGCGCTTCTTGCCGAACACGCACCACCACTGGTTCGCCGAGCAGATCTTCCACACCGTGCGCTCACTGACCTTGTGCCCGGCCGCGTTCACCTCGTCGAACAGCAGCCGGTAGCCGAACTCGGGGTCCTCACGGTGGGCATCGAAGACCGCGTTCGCGAGATACGCCTCCTCGAGCTCGCCGCCGGTGACCGGCTGGGCGAGCCAGGCGTAGTAGTGCTGGCGGTGGAGCTTGAGCACCCGGCACGCCACCGCGACCGGCACCCTGATCGGGGCACCGGCCGCGGCGAGCTCTCTCACGAGCGGGTAGAGCCTTTTCCCGGCAGCTGAGCCTGGGACAGGTACGCCGCCGCCCGCCGCAGGACCTCGTTCTCCTGCTCCAGCAACCGAATCCGACGTCGAGCCTCACGCAACTCCCGTGCGTGCTCCGAGGCGACGCCGAGCTTCACGCCGTCCTCGACATCGGCGGCACGCAACCACTTCGTGATCGTCATCTCATGGACCCCGAAGTCCTGGGCGATCTGTGCCAGCGTCACACCGGGACCACGGTTCCGGGCGACCCGCACGACGTCCTCACGAAACTCACGGGGATAGGGCCTGGGCACAGCAACATCCTTCCAGCCTGCTCGGCGAGCAAGCGATCTGAGATGTCACAGATCCGTGCAGCAGCCCCCCTCGGTCTGCGCGGCTCAGCCGTCGTCGGAGTTCATCGAGTCGGCGTACTTGTCGCCGTCGGTGACCGCGGCCCACAGATCGTCCAGCGAGAACGGGTACTCGAGCCAGGTCCCGATCGGTCCGATCCTGACGGCGAGCCCGTCATCTGCGATGTCGATGGCGACGTCCCATTCCGCCGAGCTCTGCAGCGCGTCCTCGAGCCCAGGTAGGTCTTCGCGTCCGACGGCAGCGCGAACGTCGTCGATCGAGTGAAGGAGCACCTCGGCGCTGCCACGTCGTGCGCGACCGCGGCGCGAAGCTCGCCGCGTCACCCGAGCACTCCGCGCGCCACGTCCTCGCACTCCGTGCAGAGCCCCACCGTGCCCGACGCTCTTCCGAAGCTGCCGCAGTCCGTGCACCAGAGTCTGCGGGAGCGCTCGACGGCGAGCATCTGCTCGATGGCACGAGCGACGTCCTCGAGGGTGCCGGTCGCCGCGCTGATCTGGACCGTGAGCTCCGCATCGGCCGGGTCGAAGTAGCAGACGTCCCGCCCTGCCGGCGCGACCGTCACCACGCCGTCGTCGAGGCCCAGCACGACCTGGACCGGTGATCCATGGGCGAACCAGCTCCCGCGCGCGTCGGAGGTGGAGGAGGTAGGAAGGAGCTGGCGCAACCTGATCCGCGGAACGCGCACGATCTGACCCGACCCAGCCCGCTCGAGCTCATTGCCGCCGAGATCGTCGAAGTAAGGGCTCAGCGCCGCACGGAGGTGGGTGTCCGCCATCTCGTGCACCATCCATCGAGGAGGAGCGATCATCTCTCGGTCCTGTCGTCCGTGAACTTGCTGTGCGCAGTCACTACCGGCTTGCCGACCTGCCCTTCGTCCTCAAGAACTCCGTGAGGATCTGCATGGCGCTGGGCTCGTACTCACGCCAGAGCCTCTCGATGTTGTCGAGCTGGATGGCGCCCGTGTGGATCGCCTCGCACAGGCGCATCCAGGCCTCGCCGGACGCCGCGGTCAGCGCACCTGCGACCGAGGCGTTGATGACCGAGCCGATCCCCGGGATGACCTTGAGCGCACTTCTGACCAAAGCTCTTCCGGCGAACTGGGTCGCGAGCTGCGCGAGCGCTTGCGCGGAGAACACGACCTTGAGATCAATGCCGTACACCGTCGAGATCTTGCCCATCATGCCGAGCTGGATCGGTGCCAGGACGACGGCGTCGGCGAAAGGGATCGGCACCATCGCAGCCGTGACGGAGCTGGCCACTGCGGTCTTGATCGCCCGTCGCGCGAGCTCGCGCTTCATCGGGAGAGAGAGTTGTTGCGCCACTCTGAAAGCGTCCTGCGCGCTGTCCCGGGACAGGTCGAGCGTCGTGGTCAGAAGCTCAGCGAGCCCGTGCTGCGGTCCGCCGAACTTGCCCTGGTCGACGGCCGCCGTGAGGACGGTCGCCGCCACGGGAAGGTCGAGAGGCTCGCCTCGTCCGTCCGCTCCCTCCGGGTCGGCGAGGAACGCGAGCATCTTCGCCGCGTCGTCGGACACCATCCACTTGTTGGTCAGGTGGTTCTTGACGCGCGCCACCTTGGTCAGCACCACGATGACGTGCAGGCCGTCCGCGGCGAACGCCCGGATCATGTCGATGTCGGGCTGCGTGAGCCTGCTTGACGTCGACAGCACGCAGTACCAGACGACCGCGATCTGCTGCTCGGGCGGTCCAGCCGCGATGGTCTGCAGGTTCTGCCGGATGCGCTGCGCCGGGTCGACCTGCGAGCCGATCTCGAATCCCTCGAAGTCCCAGATGCCCAGGGCATGCGCTTCGTCGACGTGATAGGTGATCCCCTTGGTGACCGGCATGCCAACGCCCGTCTCCGCGCGGTCCTCGCCGAAGATCGCATTCAGCAGGGAGGACTTCCCGACGCCGGTCCCACCGACGATCGCGAGGTTGAAGCGGCCGATCCGCTCCCGTTCCGCCCTCGCCGCGTCGAGCAGGGGCGTGGGATCCATCGCGGGGTCCTCAGCCACCTCATTCTTCCGGCGACCCTTCGTGCCGGAATGCGTCGCTTCCTGGTCTTGGTCCTTGCCAGATCTCACACCGACTCCTTCGAAGTTGAGCGTGGCCACACTAGCCGCGGACTTCGAGGCCGATCGTCGAATGCGGGGCTGAGCACGACAAGGCAACAGGTATTTCACCCGGACTCGTCCCCCGTCGCTACGTCGACGGCGCGGGCTTTCGCCGCAGCAACGCACGGCCGCCACTGGGACTGCAGCTACTCGAGGGCACAGCGAGTACGCGAAAAGCGCCAAGATGCCTGCCGCGTGGGCTGTGATCATGAGGCCAGGCGAGTTGGCGGTCGGTGACTACCTTCGGACCTGATCAGCCCCCGTTGAGGTGTGCCTCGTACTCGAGTGCCGACTCCATGATCTCGTCCTCGGTCACGAAGTCGTCCCACTCCCGAAGGTAGGGGCGTACCGACTCGACACCGTTGCTGCACACGACGTCGTCGTGCCAGTCGTCGTTGTAGGTCACGGAGAAGCCGCAAGACCAGCGAGGATCCGGGTCGACGACGGCCTCGCCCCACGGGGCGTCGCCCTCGGTGTCGCCGTAGCAGTGCTCAGGGACGTTCTCGCCGGTGGCGCAGGGGTCCTCGGGACCCGTGTAGGGCTCGACGTGCTCGACCTCGGGGCGGGTGTTGTCGCCGATGTCGTAGCCGGTTGAGCAACTGCTCATCGCCGCCGCCAGCGCCGCCACGAGGACAACGGTGTTGAGCTTCCTCACGACGTACTACCACCTGTCTGATGCGATAGGCCTCCGCGTGAGCGCGATCGGCGCGGTCAGGGTACCGACAGAACTACTTGCGTGACGCCCGCCTGCGGGGTGAATCTCGCCCTACGGTCGAGGGAGCCTGGTGAGCCGACCCGCCGCGGCGAGTGCGTCGTCTGCCACGATGTCCCCTGTGAGCGAGCTCCTCCCCGTGTCTCAGGCCGCGTCGTTGCGGTCCAGCCTCGTCGAGTACCTCGGGACGACGTTCTCGCTCGCGGACCCGGACACGCGGGACGTCCTCGAGGAGTTCCTCACAGCGCCGAGCACGGGCATGTTCCGTGGCCCGTTCGTCCGGCTCCGCCTGCCGTTCCGCGCGGCCGACGACGGCTGGCGCGACAGTCTCGAGTGGCACGAGGGCTTCCCGCCCTACGGGCACCAGGCAGCGGCGTTCCGCCGCCTCAGCAGCCTCGACCTGGGCCCGGGCCACCGCGGCCCGGAACCGACGATCGTGACGACGGGCACCGGCTCCGGCAAGACGGAGGCGTTCCTCTACCCGATCCTCGACCACGTGCTGCGCGCGAAGCGCGCGGGCGTCGGTGGGACCAAGGCGATCATCCTCTACCCGATGAACGCCCTCGCCAACGACCAGGCGAAGCGCCTCGCAGGGCTCATCACTCGCTACCCGGCGCTCGGAGGTGTGACCGCGGCGCTCTTCACGGGGCAGGACGGACCCGAGCGCAGCATGGTGAACGACGAGGGCTTGATCACCTCCCGCGATGCCATCCGCGACACCGCGCCGGACGTCCTGCTCACCAACTACAAGATGCTCGACCAGATGCTCCTGCGGGAGAAGGACGCGAAGATCTGGCAGCAGAGTGCGCGCAGTCTCCAGTACCTCGTGCTCGACGAGTTCCACACCTACGACGGCGCGCAGGGAACCGACGTCGCGATGCTCCTGCGACGCCTCGGCCTTGCCCTCAAGAGCCACTGGTCCGACGACGAGCCCTTCACCGCGGAAGAACGTGAGCGTCCGCTCGGCCGTGTCACTCCCGTCGCGACGTCGGCCACGCTCGGTGACAAGGGCGACCCGGGAGCGATGCTCTCCTTCGCAGAGACGGTCTTCGGCGTCCCCTTCGGGCCCGACGCCGTGGTCACGGAATCCCGGCTCGCGCTCGACGAGTGGGTCGGGGAAGCTGCAGAGATCGTCCGCCTGCGTGACCTGCGTCCGATCGCCGTCGACCACGTGGTCGCGCGGCAGGTCGTCGAAGCGCTCGACGACGAGGCGGTTGGAGCCGTGGATCCTGACCACCTCACCAGGGAGGTCCTCAGGCGCCTGTACCGGGTGCCGCCAGCGGGGGCGTACGACACCGACGTCGTGCTGCCCGACTGGCACCTTCCCGACCTCGGCGAGGCCGACGGCGCGTTGCTCCTCGACCTCGCAAAGGCGCACCCGCTCGTCCAGCGCCTGGCCGACGCCGCTCGGGACGCCGTCCCACTCTCCGACCTCGCGCGCGAGGTGCTCGATCGTGGTGTCGGCGTGGAGGGAGACGACGACGGCGAGCCGTTCCTCTCCGCGGTCTTGTCCGCACTCAGCCACCTGCGGGTCGTGAACGGTCGACGCGCCCTGTCGTTAGACGTCCACCTGTGGGTCCGCGAGCTGACGCGGATCGACCGCACGGCATCGAACACGGCGAGCTTTCGCTGGGGCGACGACGGCGTCGTGCTCGACGCCGGCGCCGAGGGCGACGACGCCGCGACGCCGACGTTCCCCGCGATCTACTGCCGCCACTGCGGCCGGTCCGGCTGGGGCGTCGCTCTCGCGCCGACGGGCGCCGACCTCGACACCGAGGACAGCGGGATCCGCGAGCGGCACCTGCGCCGCGACGAGCGGTTCCGCCCGCTTGTGCACGCGCTCGAGGAGGACCAGCGCGCTGCGGACGGCGAGCAGGTCGACGACCTTGCGTGGCTCGTCGTCCAGGAGCGGCGGCTCGTGCACCAGCGTCCGGACGACGTCAGCATGGAGCAGGGCGGCGTCGTTCCCGTCCTCACGCACCGCGGCGAGGACGCCGGCAAAGCCTCCGCCGACGATGTCTGCCCGTCGTGCCAGCAGCCCGACGGCATCCGGTTCCTCGGGTCGGCCATCGCGACCCTTCTCTCCGTGACGCTCTCCGGCCTCTTCGGCACCGAAGGGCTGAGCCCGACCGAGAAGAAGGCGCTCGTCTTCACCGACAGCGTGCAGGACGCGGCGCACCGCGCAGGCTTCGTCCAGGCGCGATCCCACGCCCTGACGCTCCGCGCTGTGCTGCGCGAGGCGATCGGGCACGGACGCACCGACCTCGACAGCCTCGCGCGCACCGTCGTCGAGCTCGCCGGGGACGAGCAGGACAAGCGCTACCGCATCCTCGCGCCGGCGCTCGCCGATCGGGAGAAGTTCGCGCCGTTCTGGCAGAAGGCCACGCTTCCCCCGGCCAACTCCGCCGTGCGCAAGCGTGTCACCAAGCGGCTGCTGCTCGACATCGAGCTCGAGCTCGGTCTCCGCTCCGGCGTCGGGCGCACGCTCGAGCTCACCGGCAGCGTCGTCGCCGAGGTCGAGGTCGCCCCGGAGATCCTGCTCCAGGCGGCCAGGGACGTGCTTGCCGAGGGGAACGTGCAGGACGTGCTCGAGGCGTTCGCTCCCACGGACCGCGAGCTCGTCGCCTGGGCGCGCGGAGTGGTCGAGCGCATGCGGACGCGAGGCGCGATCGACCACGGATGGTTCACGAGGTTCCGGCAGGAGGACGGCAACCGCTGGTCGATCACCGGCGGGCGGTTGCGCGCCGAGGGCATGCCGGGCTTCGGCCGCGGCAGCAGCGCGCCCGGCTTCCCCCGGATCGGGGGCGGGCCGGCGGCCAAGGACTCGGACCTCGACCCGATCGGCGCGGCGCAGGGCTGGTACGCGCGGTGGGCCACCAAGTGCCTCGGGGTCGAGCGTGCCGACGCGCCGACGCTCGCGCGCCTGCTCTTCCAGAAGCTGGCGAGCCGTGACGTCGTCGGTACGTTGATCTCGTCCTCGGGTGCGACGACGTACCACCTCGCACCGACCTCGGTCGTCGTCGAGCCCGCCGAGCTCGCCGACCTGCAGACTGGCCGGCTGCGGCTCGCGTGCGACGTGTGCCGGTCCGAGACCCCGGGAACCGTCCAGGTGGTCGACCAGCTCGAGGGCTGTCCGTGCCTCGTGGCGAGGTGCACCGGGCGGCTGCGGCGTCGCGCCGTGGAGGACAACTTCTACCGGCGGATGTACGAGGCGAGCGACATCCGGCGCGTCGTCGCACGTGAGCACACCAGCCTGTTGCCGGACGACGTCCGGCTGCACTACGAGCAGCAGTTCAAGGCGAGCGAGCCGGCTGCGGACGCCCCCAACGTCCTCGTCGCCACGCCCACGTTGGAGATGGGCATCGACATCGGTGACCTCTCGGCCGTCATGCTGGCGTCCCTGCCGCGCAGCGTGTCGTCGTACCTGCAGCGCGTGGGACGAGCAGGGCGCCTGACGGGCAACGCCCTCGCTCTCGCATTCGTCACCGGTCGCGGCGACCAGCTGCCGCGCTTCGCGGAGCCGCTGAGCATCGTCAACGGCCAGGTGCGCCCACCCGCGACGTACTTGGACGCCGAGGAGATCCTGCAGCGCCAGTACCTCGCCTCGGTGGCCGACGTCCTCGCACGTCGCCCGGAGG
The DNA here is from genome assembly GCF_013127315.1 of Cellulosimicrobium sp. 72-3. Taxonomy (NCBI): domain Bacteria; kingdom Bacillati; phylum Actinomycetota; class Actinomycetes; order Micrococcales; family Promicromonosporaceae; genus Cellulosimicrobium; species Cellulosimicrobium sp. 72-3. Next base: position 3,833,719 of record NZ_CP053419.1, on the reverse strand, counting down.
GCCCGCACCCGAAGACTGCCGCAGAGGCGCTGGGCACGACGGAGCCGGGATCGTACCTCGGCGAGATCATCGCCGAGGCGGAAGAGAGCTCCGGCGCCCACCTGGCCGCGTTCCTCGGCGCGTTCCCGAACCTGCGAGCGCAGGTCGCCGAGCGCTTGCGCGCTTGGGCGACGCGCGACGGCGACCTGCCGGGGACGAGCTGGCTCGCGCGACGCTGCCACGCGGCGTCGGCGACGTGGCTCGGCCGGGTCGAGTCGCTGAACCACCGGGTGGCGGACATCCAGAAGGTGATGCCGGAGCTCGAGCAGAAGGCCCGCTCGACCGCCGCGACCAAGGACGACGAGCGGGAGCACCGCACTGCCCGGGCGGCACTGGGCCTCGCACGTCGTCAGCTCTCCGACCTGCGCGGGGAGTACTGGGTGAGCGTGCTGGAGGAGTTCGGGCTGTTCCCCAACTACACCCTGCTCGACGACTCGGTGTCCCTCGAGGTCGCCCTGTCGTGGGTGGACCCGGACACGCAGGAGTTCCACAACGAGCCGCTCGTCATCGAGCGCGGCTCGTCCCTCGCGCTGCGCGACTTCGCCCCCGGTGCCACGTTCTACGCGCGGGGGTACGCGATCGAGATCGACGCCGTCGAGCTGGGGCGCGACGACGAGGCTGTGCGGACCTGGGCCTGCTGCCCCGACTGCGGCTACGTGCTCGACGTCGGCGAGACCGGCGTTCAAGCCGCCGCGGTGCCCCCGTGCCCCCGGTGCGGGAGCATCGCCATCACGGACGTGGACCAGCGCCTCGAGGTCGTCGAGCTGCGGGCCGTGTCGTCCATGCTGCGCCGCGAGGAGGCCGCGATCGACGACCGGCGCGACGAGCGCAACCGCGAGCGCTTCACCGTCCTCACGCTCGCCGACATCGATCCGACCCGGGTGACGCGACAGTGGTTCGTCGACGGCTACGGGTTCGGAGCCAAGCACCTGCGCGACGTCTCGATCCGGTGGCTCAACCTCGGCCGCGCCGCGGCGCGGGGGAGCACCCACGTGATCGGCGGCGAGGCGGTCGACGCCCCGCTGTTCCGCGTGTGCGCCGTCTGCGGCAAGCTCGACACCGCGACGGGGGCGAACCGAGCGAGTGAGCACCGCCCCTGGTGCCCGCAGCGCAAGGCCGACACCGAGCGCACGACGAGCATCGCGCTGTCACGGACGCTGCGGACAGAGGGCCTCGTGATGCGCCTGCCCACCTCCGTGACGCTCGGTGACGACTTCGCGCTGCCGAGCCTCAGCGCCGCGCTGCTGCTCGCGCTCCGGGAGCGGATCGGCGGGGCGCCGGACCACCTCGACGTCACGACCGTCGTCGACCCCACTCTCAGCGACGGCGGCGACAACCACTACGCCCTCCTGCTCCACGACCGGGTCCCAGGCGGTACCGGCTACCTCACCGAGCTCGCAGACCCGACGATCGTGTGGCACATGCTGCGGCGCGCGTGGGAGCTCCTGCGAGACTGCTCGTGCCAGCAGGAGAACAAGCTCGCGTGCGACCGTTGCCTGCTGCCGTTCGCATCGGGGCACCTGGTGCAGCGGACCTCACGGGCCGCAGCGGAGCGGCACCTGAGGACGATCCTCCTCAGCGGTGACAGCGGGAATCATGGCGCGGGAGGAGCGGTCGATCCGCGCCAGGTGAGCATCCCCGACGACGTCGCCTGGTCCGTCACCACCGACGAGCCACCTGCGCCCGATCCGGAGTCTCAGCTGGAGCAGAGGTTTCGCGAGGTGCTGCGTGAGCGCCTGAAGACGATGGGCGCAACCGTCGTCGAGCAGCCGACGCACCTTGGAAGCGCGTGGCGTATCACCCTGGGCGGTGGTGCACGTTGGCGCCTCGAACCGCAGCAGTACGTCGCCGGGGCGAAGCCAGACTTCGTCCTGACGAGCGAGCGCCCGGACGTGCCGGACACAGCGATCTTCCTCGACGGCTGGCTCTACCACGCGAGCCCCGCCGTCAACCGCATCGCCGACGACGCGCAGAAGCGGCGGAACCTGCGCGACCACGGGTTGCAGGTGCTCGCGCTCACGTGGACCGACCTCGACGCCGCGGACTCGTCGCAGGCGTCGCCGTCGAGGCCACCATGGCTCATGCCCGGGGCACGCGAGATGGTGCTGGCACAGGCCAAGGACCAGCTCTCGCCAGCCGCGCTCGCCTTCGTCGAGACAGGTCCGCTCGAGATGCTGCTCGACTGGCTCCAGGATCCGCAGCCGACCGCGCGGGAGAGGCTCGGCAAGTGGCTGCCGATGCTTGTGCTTCCCTCCGCGCAGCATCGTCCGGTCCCGGCAACCGGACAGCTCTCCCTGGCGGCGCGCGACGTCCTGGACGGCCTGCCCTCGCCATCCACGACGGCCGTCGGTGGTGTCTGGCGTTCCGGTGCCGTGGCGTTGGCTGTCCGCATGGTCGAGCTGGCCACGTCGACGTTCGAGGTCGCCGTCGTCCTGGACGACTCGGAGGACGCTGTCGCCGACGAGAGCCACAAGGCCGCTTGGCGCGAGTGGCTCCGCCTGTCGAACCTCCTAGGACCCCGTCTCGACGCGACGGTCATCACGTCGCGCACCGCGCTCGTCGAGGGCCGCCCTGAGCCCTCTCCGACGGACGTTGTCGTGCCGGTCGCCGACCTGCATGCCGCGGTGCCCTCCGGGCACCCGTGGCACGAGGTCTACGTCGAGGCGCTCGACCACGAGAGAGAGCTGCTCGCCGCTCTCGCCGACCTGGCCGGCGACGGGGTCGGCACACCGTCGCTCGGGCACGAGACCGCTGACGGCGTCCCGCTGTCCCTGGCCTGGCCAGAGCTGCACGTCACCGCCATGCACGATGATCTGACCGACGGCGATGTCGCCGACATCGAGACCGAGGGGTGGGTCGTCGTCGCAGCCGACGCCGGCGCGCTCCGCACCGCACTGACGAGGGGTAACGACTGATGCCGCAGATCGTCTTCGGACCGCAGCCGCAGGCCAAGCTCGACGGGGCAGCGCAGAAGGCGGCCTACGCCTTCCTCGCCAAGCTTCAGCAGGACGACACCGTCCCGGGCCTGCACATCGAGCCGATCAACGGCACCAAGGACTCGCGCGTCCGTACCGGGCGGGTCAGCGACTTCTGGCGTGCCGTCCTCGTCAAGGTCCAGGGACAGCAGAGCGAGGCGCACTATGTCTACCTCGGTACGTACCCGCACGACGACGCGATCACCTTCGCCAAGAAGGTCACCCTGGAGATCAACCCACGGAACGGCATCGCCGAGCTGATCCTCGCGGACGAGCAGTCGGCGCCTCCGGCCGTCGAGACCGAGCTGGTGTCGGCGTCGGTGGAGAAGGCTGTCGACGAGACACCGGCAGAGCGGTTCCCGTTGCTCTCCGCCTGGGACATCACGGCAGAGACGCTCGAGTCCCTCGGCATCGAGCCGCGGATCGCCCGTCGTGCTGTCACCGCACGCACCGAGGACGAGGTGATGGCGCTCGTCGAGCACGCGCCCGCGGAGTGGCAAGGACTCGCGCTGCTCGACCTCGCCACCGGCACGCCGCTCGACGAGGTGCGGGCGAAGCTGGGGATCGGTGCCACCACCGAGACCAGCGGCGAGGACGACGACGATCTGCTCACGGCGCTCCAGCATCCCGCAGCACGCCTCGAGTTCGCCTTCATCGAGGACGACGCTGACCTGCGAGCCGCCATCGAGAGCACCGACTTCGGCAGGTGGCGGGTCTTCCTTCACCCCGAGCAGCGGCGCTACGCCGTCGGTGACTGGAACGGCCCGTACCGGCTCTCCGGTGGTGCCGGGACCGGCAAGACGGTCGTGCTGCTCCACCGAGCGCGTCATCTCGCGAAGCAGGACCCGACGTCCCGCATCGTCCTCACCACGTTCAACAAGACTCTTGCTGCTTCCCTCGAGGAGAACCTTCGACTGCTCGATCCTGAGCTGACGATCGCGCAGAAGCTCGGTGAGCCCGGGATCGTCGTCGCCAACGTCGACGCTCTCGCGCGCCGCGTGCTGGCTTCCGCCGAGAGCCGCATCGGCAGCTCGGAGCACGGCCCGGGCGCCGTGGCGAAGGTGCTCGGCGAGCGTAGTCCGCACGTCCTCGAACCGACAGCGAAGGCGGCGTGGGACACAGCGGCGGGAGCGGCCCAGAGCGCTCTGCCCGCAGAGCTGCGCACCGAGGCGTTCCTCGCGACCGAGTACGAGACGGTGATCCTCCCCAACCGCGTGACGACCCGCGAGGCATACCTGCGAGTCCGTCGGCCGGGACGCGGCGTCGCGCTCGACCGCGCACGCCGCAACGCGATTTGGGACGTCGTCGAGGCCTTCCGCTCGGCCGCTGCCGCGGCCGGAACGACGCACTTCGACGAGAAGGCGATGATCGCAGCGACGTACCTCGACGAACGCGCTGACTCCGGCGAAGGTCGGCTCGCAGACCACGTCCTGGTCGACGAGGGCCAGGACCTCGGTCCGACGCGCCTGAAGTTCCTCCGAGCGCTCGTCGCTCCGGGCAGGAACGATGTGTTCCTCGCCGAAGACTCCCAGCAACGGATCTACGGGCAGCGGATCGTCCTCAGCAAGTACGACATCAACGTGCGCGGACGGTCTCGCCGCTTGACCCTCAACTACCGCACCACTGCGCAGGTGCTGCAGTTCGCTGTCGGGGTGCTGCAGAACGCCGAGTTCGTGGACATGGACGCCGAGGCCGCGACGAGCGCGGGCTATCGGTCCGCGCGCAGCGGGCCAGTCCCTGTCGCCGTAGAGGCGTCCTCCCTGGTCGACGAGTACGAGAAGGCGGCGCAGATCGTCAGGGGTTGGACGACAGACGACGCCGCGCCCGAGACGACCGGCATACTCGTCTACACCAAGTGGGACGCCGAGAAGCTGCAGCGGGCACTCCTCGAGCGCGGCGTCGAGACGCGGTTCGTCGCGAACGACTCGCCGGCCGAGAAGGGCAAGCCGGTCATCATGACGATGCACCGGTCGAAGGGCATGGAGTTCAAGCGTGTCCTGCTCTTCGGCCTGAGCGCCGACTCGGTCCCAGGGATGCACCACCTCGAGAAGTTGCCGGAGGCGGAGAAGCAGGACGCACTCCTGCGGGAGCGGTCGTTGCTCTACGTGGCATCGACGCGTGCCAGGGACGAATTGGCGGTGCTGTGGAGCGGGGAACGCAGCGAGCTCCTCCCCACGATGCAGGACGGGAGAAGTGAGGAGCAAGGCTGAGGCTCCCATGGAGTTTCGGTCTAGAACGAGCGCGTCATCACACTCGAACCGATCGGCAGAAAACAGGGTGGTGACCTGATTCCCTTCCAGAAAAACGCAACCTAGATGGCGTGGAGTTCGCGCGTGGGAATGCACTCGTCGAGTGTGCGCGGGTCCTTCGTGCGAAGCGGTGCAAGGCCGTCACGCTCCGCTAGGGAGCGACCGCGTAACGATGACCGCTAACTGAACCCTGTTGCTGACCCCGAGCTTCGCGCTCGCCGCGGAGAGATGGGTCTTGACCGTCGCTTCGCTGACGTACAGCCGCTGCGCGATCTCGGGGTTGGACAGGCCCTGCGCGACGAGTCGCGCGACGTCGAGCTCGCGCTCGGTGAGGGTCGCGACCTGCTGGGCGGCCTCCCTGCGCCCCGCCGCACCGGGCGCGGCGGTGACCTGCGCCATGACGACGCGTGCCGCACGGGGCGACAGCGCGCCGTCGCCGGCTGCGACGGCGCGGACGGCGGAGACGATCTCGTCGGGTGACGCGTCCTTGGCGAGGAACCCGGACGCCCCGGCGTGGACGGCGTCGAGGATGCTGGACTCGGTGTCGAACGATGTCATGGCGATGACGCCGGGCGGGTCGGGGAGCGCCCGCACGGCGCGTGTCGCCGTCACGCCGTCGACGCGGGGCATGCGCAGGTCCAGGAGCACGACGTCGGGGTGGTGTGCTTGGACGGCCGGCACGACCTGGTCGCCGTCGGCGGCCTCGGCGACGACCTCGATGTCGTCGGGCCGCAGGATGGTCCGCAGCAGCCGTCGCACCATCGGGTCGTCGTCGACCACGAGCACCTTGATCACGCCCCGACCCTAGCGGCGCGCGCCCACGGCGCGTCCGCGGTGACCGCCGTCCTCGGCGCCGGGCGCAACGGCCGTGCCGCCCGTCGCGACCGCCGCACCGCCCGTCGCCGCGACCGCCGTCAGGCCGGCGCGCCGTCCTGATGGCGCACCCACGTCTCGCGGACCTCGGTGAGGTGGTCGAGCATCGCGGCGCGGGCGTCGTCGGCGCGGTGTGCGTCGAGGTTGTCGACGATCGCGCGGTGCGCGCGCGTGACGACGTCGATGCGGCGCGGGTCGTAGGAGAACGTCGCGACGCGTGTCTCCATGAGCCCTTCGCCGAGCACGTCGTAGAGCATGACGAAGAAGTCGTTGCCGGTCGCGACGGCGAGCCCGCGGTGGAAGGCGTAGTCGTTCTTGGACGCGGCGACGATGTCGTCGGCGTGCCCGGGGAGCTGGTCGACGAGGTCGGCGAGGCCGGTGAGCGCGGCGTCGTCGATGCGTTCGGCGGCGATGCCGGCGACGGCGACCTCGAGCGTCGCGCGGACCTCGTGGAGCTGGAGATAGGGCACGTTCGGGCCGTGGTGGAGGAACATCTGGAGCATCTGGCCGACGTCGTCGATGCTGGTGCGCCCGACGCTCAGGCCGGAGCCGGGCGTGGCGGTGACGATGCCCTTGGCGGTGAGGGCGCGGACGGCCTCGCGCACGACGGTGCGGGAGACGCCGTAGGACTCGCAGAGCTCGCGCTCGGAGGGCAGCCGGTCGCCGGGCTGGAGCTCGCGCGCGAGGATGTCGTCGCGGATCGCGTCGGCGACCTGGTCGGACAGTCGGCGCTGTCGCACGATGCCGCTCGTCGGCAGCGTCGCATCGGGCTCGGGCACCGTTCCTCCTCGGGGTGACGACCGCGCCATTCTGCCTCACGGGGGCCGCCACCTGCCCGGACGCGGTCCCGCTCACGGTCGTGAGACGGAGTTGGCTCAACTGGTATGACAGGATACAGTCACTCAACCTGCTGAGCCGAGCGTCCGACGTCGGGCACCCGTGCCGGCAGGTCTCCCCTCACCCGCACGCAGAGCAACGCGGCTTCCCAGTCGCGGGGAAAGAGCTGTTCCACGATGCGCGCCATCAGATTCGAGACGTCCGGGACCGCCCACGTGGTCGACATCCCGCGCCCGGTCCCCGGCCCCGGCGAGGTCCTCCTCGCCGTCACCTCCACGGGGGTGTGCGGCTCCGACCTGGCCGCCCTCCGCGGCACCCACCCGTTCCGCGTCCCGCCGTTGATCTCCGGCCACGAGGCCGGTGGCCGCGTCGTCGAGGTCGGCCCGGACGTCGACGACGTGGCCGTCGGCGACCGCGTCGTCGTCGACCCGCAGCGCCCCTGCGGCACGTGCGACCTGTGCACGACGGGCGGCTACCACCTGTGCGCGAGCAAGCAGATGCTCGGCGTCGCCGAGTGGGACGGCTCGTTCGCCGAGCACGTCGTCGTGCCCGCCTACACGCTGGTCCCCGCGCCCGACGGCGTCGCGGACGAGCACCTCGCGCTCGCCGAGCCGGTCGCGGTCGCGGCCCACGCCGTCGCGCAGCTGGGGGAGCGGCGCCGCGAGCGCGCGCTCGTGCTGGGCGGCGGCACGATCGGCGCGCTCGTCGCACGCGTCCTCGCGGACGGCGGCAGCACCGTGGTCGACGTCGTCGAGCCGCGGGAGCACGTCCACGAGGTGCTGCGCGCGGTCGGTGCGACGGGCGTCCACCTGCCCGACGCCGCGCTCGAGCCCGGCTCGTACGACGCCGTCTTCGTCGCCGCAGGCGTCCCCGCGCTCGTCGAGCGCGCGTTCGAGGCCGTCGCGCCCGGTGGGGCGATCGTCCAGGTCGCAGTGTTCAACCAGCCCGTGCCGGTCCCGGTGGGGCAGCTCCAGGTGCGCGAGATCGCCCTGCTCGGCACGGCCATGTACACGAAGGACGACTTCCGCACCGCGCTCGACGTCCTCGCGCGCCACCCCGGGCTCGCCGACGTGCTCGTGTCCCGCACGACCTCCCTGGAGGAGGGCGCCGCGATCACGACGACCATGGCCGCCGAGGGGCCGGGCGACATCGTCAAGCTGGTGATGGTCCCGTGAGCGCGGCCCGCGCCGTCCGCGGCGTCCTGTCCGGCGCCGAGCGCGCCCTGTTTGTGGTCTCGGGCGTCGCGATCACGCTCGTGAGCGCCGTCCTCGTGCTCCAGGTCTTCATGCGGTACGTGCTCAACAGCCCGACCGTGTGGTCCGAGGAGTTCGCGACGCTCGCGTTCGTCTGGTGCGTCATGACGGCGATCCCCGTCGCGGTGCGCCGCAGCGAGCACATCGCGGTGACGCTGCTCCTCGACCGCCTGCGCGGGAAGGTGCGCCGCGCGTTCGTCGCGCTCGGCTACGCGCTCTCCGCGGGCCTGTTCGGCCTCGTCGCCGTCTACGCCGCGATGATGCTCCCGACGGGCGCGCGCCAGCTCATGACCGGCCTGACCATCGCGACGGGCACGGACATCACGCTGCTCGCCATGTACGTCGTCGTGCCGATCGGCATGGGCTTCTCCTGCGTCTACGCGGTCGAGAAGCTCGTCGAGGCGCTGCGCGGCGACTTCGACACCCCCGACGACGCCGTGGAGGCGAACATCGCCGAGGCGGAGCAGCTCGTCGCGCCCACCTCCCAGGACAAGGACGTCTGACCCATGCCCCTCATCCTCGGAGGGCTCCTCCTCCTCATCCTCGTCATCGGCGCCCCGGTGGGCGTCGCCGTCGGCCTCGCCTCGTTCGCGAGCCTCGCCGCCGAGGGCGTGCCGCCCGAGGTCGGCGCCCAGCGGTTCGTCGCCGGGATGCGCTCCTTCCCGCTCCTCGCGATCCCGCTCTTCGTGCTCGCCGGGTCGCTCATGAACGCGGGCGGCGTGACCCAGCGCCTCATCGACTTCGCCTATGCGATCGTCGGCCGCATCCGCGGCGGGCTCTCGGCCGTCAACGTCCTCACCAACATCACGTTCGGCGGCATGTCCGGCTCGGCGGTCGCGGACGCGTCGTCGGTCGGCCGCCTCCTCATCCCGCAGATGCTGCGCCGCGGCTACGCGCCCGGCGACGCGGCGTCGGTCACTGCGACGGCGTCGATCGTCGCGCTCGTGCTCCCGCCGAGCATCACGATGATCATCTACGGCGTCGCCGCCGAGGTCTCGATCAGCGCGCTGTTCTTCCACGGCCTCTACATCGGCCTCGGGTTCGGCCTCGTCTACCTGGTCACGGGCTGGCTCGTCGCCCGCAAGAAGGGCTACCCGGCCGAGCGGGGCGTGGGCGCGCGCGAGCTCGTGCGCACCGCCGCCAAGGCACTCCCGGCGCTGCTCATCCCGGTCGTCGTGCTGGGCGGCATCCGGCTCGGCGTCTTCACCGCGACGGAGGGCGGCGCGGTCGCGGTCCTCATCGCCGTGATCCTCGGGGTCGTCGTCTACCGCGAGCTGTCCTGGCAGCGCGTCGTCAAGGCGATGCGCGAGACGACGATGCTCGTCGCCGCGATCATGCTCATCATCGCGATGGCGCAGGCCTACTCGTGGGCGCTCGTGACCGGCGGCACGCCGCAGATCGTGGCCGACGCCGTGCTCGGGCTCACGGACAACGTGCTGCTCATCCTCTTCGTCGCCAACGTGATCCTGCTGCTCATCGGCACGGTCGTCGAGGGCAACGCGGCGATCATCATCTTCACGCCGATCCTCCTGCCGATCGTCACGGCCGCGGGCGTCGACCCGGTCCACTTCGGGCTGATCGTCGTCATCAACCTCGCGATCGGGCTCATCACGCCGCCCGTCGGGATCAACCTGCTCATCACGAGCCGGATCGCCGGGATCTCGGCGGAACGGGCGCTGCGCGACATGCTCCCGTGGCTCGGGGTCTCGATCGCCCTGCTGTTCCTCGTCACGTACGTCCCCGTCCTCACCGGCATGTACTAGCCGGCGCGACGGTCGACACCCGCCACCGGCACCAGCACCCCGGCGGGCGAGGGCGTCCCGCGCCCTCGCCCGCCCCGCACACGAAGGAGCTTCCCGTGGGGAAGAGAACCACCGCGCCGCACCGTCGCGTCGCCGCCCTGGTCGTCGCGAGCGCGCTCGCCCTCGGCGGCTGCACGGCCACGACGACCGACCCCGAGCCCGACCTGCTGCTCCGCCTCGGCCACTCGTACGGCGCCGGGAGCCTGCAGGACCGCGCCGCGAACCGGCTGTCCGAGCAGGTCGCCGACGCCTCCGACGGCCGCGTGACGATCGAGGTCTACCCCGCCTCCCAGCTCGGGAGCTGGGAGGACATGCAGGAGGGTCTGGAGTTCGGGGCCGTGGACATCGTCGTCGAGTCCGTCGGCTCGCTCGAGCGCTACACCGACCTCGCCGCGATCGAGGGCGTGCCGTTCCTCTACGAGGACGAGGACCAGTTCCTCGAGGTCTGGGACGGCCCGCTCGGCGACGAGATCATCGAGGCCATCCGGGAGGACTCCGGGTTCCTGCTGCTCGGCCAGATGTACCGCGGCGGGCGCGTGCTCAACACGCAGCGTCCCGTCACCGAGCTCGCCGACGCGCGCGGCCTCAAGCTGCGCGTCCCGACCCAGCAGACCTACCTCGACACGTGGCACGCGCTCGGCGCGAGCCCCATGCCGCTCGCGCTCAGCGAGGTCTTCCCCGCGATCGAGCAGGGCGCGGTCGAGGGCCAGGAGAACCCGATCGACGTCGTGCGGTTCAACTCGTTCTACGAGGTCGCGCCGCACGTCACGCTCACGGAGCACGTGTTCGGCAACTTCCACTTCCAGGTCTGGGCCGACGCCTACGAGGGCTGGCCCGACGACCTCCGCGCGATCGTCGACGCCGAGATCGACGACGTCTCCTCCTGGTACCGCGAGACGTCGATCGCCGAGCGGCAGGAGAACGTCGACTTCCTGGTCGAGCGCGGCGTCGAGCTGCACGAGATCGACCGCGCCGAGTGGGCCGAGGCCTCGTCCGAGGTGCTCGACCACGTCGACCCCCAGGTCGTGGAGTGGGCCGAGCGCATCCGCTCGGGCGACGCGTGACGCCGTACCGCGGCCCCGAGCCGCGCCGGCGCGTCGACCGCGCCGCCCGCGACGACCGACGACCCGACCCACGAGAGGAGACACCGATGCGCGGCGCGATCGCCGACGACTTCACCGGGGCCACCGACCTCGCCGGCAACTGGAGGGCCCGTGGTCTGCGGACCGCCGTCGTGCTGGGCGTCCCGGGCCCCGACGACCTCGCGGACCTCGCCGACCACGACGCCGTCGTGGTCGCGCTGAAGATCCGCTCCGTGCCCGCCCCCCAGGCCGTGGAGCAGGCGCGCGCGGCCTACCGTGCGCTCGCCGCGCTCGGCGTCACGCAGGTCTACGACAAGTACTGCTCGACGTTCGACTCCACGCCCGAGGGCAACATCGGGCCCGTCGCGGACGCGCTGCTGGAGGAGACCGGCGCGCGCAGCGCCGTCGTCGTCCCGGGGTTCCCGGACGCGGGCCGCACCGTGTTCCGCGGCCACCTGTTCGTGGGGGACGACCCGCTCGACCGCAGCCCCATGAAGGACCACCCGCTCAACCCCATGTGGGACTCGCGCGTCGCGAACCTCCTCGCGGCGCAGACCGCGCACCCGGTCGCCGAGGTGCCGGTCGGCGTCGTGCGGGCCGGCGAGCAGGCGCTGCGGGGCGCGATCGTCGCGGCCGAGGCGGAGGGTGCGCGGTACGTCGTCGTCGACAGCATCGACAACGACGACCTCGCCGTCGTCGCCCGCGCGACGTCCGACGCCCCGCTCGTCACGGGCGGCTCCGGGCTCGCGCTCGGCCTGGACCCGACGGGCGCGACGCTCGGCGACATCGCCGCCGTCCCGGGCCGACGCGCGGTGCTCGCGGGCAGCGCGTCGCGGGCCACCCAGGCGCAGGTCCGGGCGGCCCTGCCGCACCTGCCGCACCAGAAGGTCGACGTCGCGGCGGCGCTCGCGGACCCGGGCGCGGAGGTCGAGCGGCTCCTCGCGTGGGCGCGCGAGCGCTGGGCGGAGCAGCCCGACCGGCCGGTGCTCGTGTACTCCGTGGGTGAGCCGGACGACGTCGCGCGCGGCCGTGCGGTGACCGCCGACGCTCCTGCCGTGGTCGAGCGGCTGTTCTCCGCGCTCGCGCCGCGGCTCGCGGAGGCGGGCGCGACCCAGCTCGTCGTCGCGGGCGGCGAGACGTCGGGGAGCGTCGTCCAGGGGCTCGGGGTGCACGTGCTCGAGGTCGGGCAGCTCCTGAGCCCGGGCGTGTCCTGGCTGCGCGGTCGCCGCCGTGGGGCCGACGACGTCAACCTCGTCCTCAAGTCGGGCAACTTCGGCACCGAGGACCTCTTCGTCACCGCGTGGGAGGAGCTCGCATGAGCGACCTGGTCGAGGAGCTGCTCGCCGCCGGGCGCGGTCTCGCCGCGAGCGGGATGTCGCCCGGGACGTCGGGCAACGTGTCCGTGCGCGTCGGCGACGAGGTGCGCATGAGCGCGAGCGGCACGTCCCTCGCGACCCTCACCGCCGAGCAGATGGCCCGCACCGCGCTCGACGGCACTCCCGTCACCGAGGGCGACGGCCCGACGCCGCGCCCCACCAAGGAGTGGCCGCTGCACCTCGCGATGTACGCGCGCGACCCGGAGTACCGCTGCGTCGTGCACCTCCACTCGCCGAGCGCCGTCGCGGCGTCGTGCCTCGCTCCGTGGCGCGAGCACACGGCGTTCGCGCCGGTCACGCCGTACGTCGTCATGCGCGTGGGCAACGTGCCCCTCGTGCGGTACGCCGCGCCGGGCGACCCGGCGCAGGCCGAGCGCGTCCGGGGCAGCGCGCTGCGCTTCCACGGCGCCCTGCTCCAGAACCACGGGTCGATCGCTGCCGGGCGCACGGTCGCGGAGGCCGTCGACCGCGCGGTCGAGATCGAGGAGGCGGCGCGCGTCCGGCTGCTGCTCGGGGACCGGCTCGACGCGCGGCTCCTCACCGACGACGAGGTGCGCGAGCTCGTCGAGGCGTACGGGCAGCCCTGGGGCTGACGTCCGGGCGAGGATGGTCCGGTGCCGACCGACCCGCCGTACGCGCGCCCGACCGCCGACGACCTCGCCGCCGCGCGCGGCCGCGAGATCGAGGACTGGCTGCGGCCTGACCTCGACGTGCTGTTCTGCGGGATCAACCCCGGGCTGTACTCGGCGGCGGTCGGGCTGCCCTTCGCGAACCCGGGCACGCGGTACTGGAAGGCGATGCACGAGGCGGGCTTCACCGACCGGGTGCTCGGGCCGTGGGAGCGCGACGCGTTCCTCGACGCCGGCCTGGGGATGACGAACGTCGTGCGCCGGGCCACGGCCCGCGCCGACGAGCTGACGCCGGAGGAGATCGTCGGGGGCGGACGCCGCCTCGTCGAGACGGCGGAGACGTACCGGCCGCGGTGGGTCGCGGTGCTCGGCCTGGGCGCGTACCGCACGGCCTTCGCGGACCGTCGCGCCACGACCGGCCCGCTGGAACGGCGCGTCGGCCCCGCGCGGGCGTGGCTGCTCCCGAACCCGAGCGGCCTCAACGCGCACCACACGGTCGCGACGCTCGGCGCGGCGTACGCAGAGCTGCGCGTCGCTGCGGGGCTGCCGGACCGGCGTCGGACCTGAGCGCCGCGCGGGGAGAGCCGGGCTGTCGCCGCCCGCGCGCGCGTCGGCCGTGACATCTTGCTTGTTGACTCTTGCGAGAAGTTGTTGACTTGTGTGAATCGGCCCGGGAGACTCGAGGTCCCGAGGTCGACGCCGTCCCGGGTTCTTGCCCCCTCACCGTCGAGGAGACACCCCATGAAGCTCTCCCTGTCCCGGGCGCGCACGCGTGCCACCGCTGTCACGGGTGCGCTCGTCGCGCTCGGGCTGGTGGTCTCGGGCGCCGCCGTCGCGACCGCCGCCCCGTCGGCGCCCGCTGCGCCCACCGCAGCCTCGACCGCCGTCGCCCCGACGATCGCCCCGGTCGTCGACGCCAACTTCCCCGACCCGGACGTCCTGCTCGTCGACGGCGTCTACCACGCCTACGCGACGAACGACCAGGGCCGGAACGTGCAGCACCGCACCTCGACGGACCTCGTCACGTGGAGCGCCCCGACCGACGTCGCGCCCGACCTCGGCGCGTGGGTCAGCGAGACGTGCACGTTCTCGCCGGGCGGCGCGACCGACCGCTGCGTCTGGGCGCCCGAGGTCGCCGCGGTCGAGGGCGGGTACGCCCTCTACTACACGGCGCGCGACGCGACGTCGCCGCGCCAGTGCATCGGCCTCTCGCTCTCCGACTCGCCCGAGGGGCCGTTCGAGCCCGTCGGCGACGACCCGTTCGTCTGCCCCAACGGCGAGGACGGCACCGAGGACCTCGGGGGAGCGATCGACGCCGGGACGTTCGTCGACGGCGACCAGCTCTACCTGCTGTGGAAGGCCGACGGGAACTGCTGCACCGGCAAGACGGCGATCATCTTCGCCCAGCCGCTGTCGCCCGACGGCACCACCCTCACCGGGCCGGCCACCGAGCTGATCCGCGTCGACACGGCGTACGAGGGCCGCGTCGTCGAGGCGCCGACCGTCGTCGAGCGCGACGGCACCTACTACCTCTTCTACTCCGCGAACGACTTCTACGGCGGTGCCTACCGCACGTCGTACGCGACGGCGCCGAGCCTCGACGGCCCGTGGACCAAGGCGACGACGGAGCTCATGACGAGCGACCGCTTCCAGGGCGACGTGCGCGGGCCGGGCGGGCAGGACGTCGTCACCGCACCCGACGGCTCGGACGCGATCGTCTTCCACGGCTGGAACGCGGCGTTCACGTACCGCGCCATGTACGTCGCGGACCTCGAGTGGTCGGCCGACGGCGTCCCGTCCGTCCCGCAGGCGTCCGACCGCTACCAGGCCGAGGACGGCGTCGTGACCAACGCGCGCGTCGTGGCCGACGGCGGGGCGTCGGGCGGGGCGAAGGTCGGCGGCCTGGACTTCGCCGACTCCTCCGTGACGGTCGAGGTGCACGCCGACGCGGCCGGTCCGGCGCTGCTCGGCATCCGGTTCGCGAACGGCTCGCAGGACGGCGCGGCGCGCGTCCCGTCCACCGGGACGCTGGCCGTGAACGGCACGGTGACGGAGACCGTCGTCTTCCCGCACACCACGTGGGGCAACTGGCAGACGTCCGAGCACCTCGTCGACCTCGTCGCCGGGGCCAACACGATCACGCTGACGCGCGCGACGTTCTACACCGAGCTCGACGCGTTCGACGTCTACCCCGCGACGCGCGACCCGCGCCCGTCGGCGCCGCCGGTCATCCCGTCGGACGCGACGCGGTACGAGTTCGAGGACGGCGTCATCACGCGCGGCTCCGTCGGGAGCGCCGCCGGGGCGTCGGGCGGGCAGAAGGTCGGCGGGCTCGACTTCCTCGACAGCTCCGTCGCCCTCCAGGTCCACGCCGACGAGGCCGGGCCCTACACGCTCGGCGTGCGGTTCGCGAACGGCTCCGAGCGCGGCGGCTACACGCTGCCGTCGTCGAGCACCGTCACGGTGAACGGCGCCGACGCCGGGGTCGTCACCTTCCCGCACACCACGTGGGGCAACTGGCAGTCCGTCACGCACCAGGTCGAGCTCCAGCAGGGGTGGAACACCGTCACCCTGACCAAGCTCACCTGGTACACCGAGCTCGACGCGCTCGACGTCTTCCCGGCCGAGGCGCCGCCCGTCGACCCGCAGGTCACCGTCACCGCGCAGCCCCGCTGCCTCGGCGGTACGCCCTACCTCGCCGTCCGCGCGACGAACGACGGCGACGAGACCGTCGCCGTCGCCCTCACCACCCCGCACGGCGAGCGGGCGTTCGCCCAGGTGGACCCGGGCAAGAGCGCGTACCAGTCGTTCAAGGTGCGCGGCGGGGCGCTCGAGGCGGGCGAGGCGCTCGTCGCGGTCACCGACGTCGCCGGCACGACGACGGAGGTGACGGCCGCGTACGACGCGCTCACCTGCGCGTAGCCGCCTCCTGACCCGCAGACCGCGGTGCCGCCCGGCCGATGGGCGGCACCGCGGTCGTGCGTCCGGGCCGGAGCGACAGGTCCGTGCGCCCAGGGCTGCGCCACAGGCCGAGGCGGGGGATCGTGCGGCGGTCAGGCGCGGGGGCGGTCCCACGGCAGGTGGGCCCGGACGACGAACCGGCCGTCCTCGACGCCCGCCGAGAACGTCCCGGCGAGCGCCTCGCAGCGCTCGCGCATCCCGACGATCCCGGTGCCGCTGCCGGGGACGCCCAGGGCGTCCGCGGTGAGCGCGTTGCGGACCGTGAGGTCGACGCCGTCGCCGGGCCGGGCGCGCACGTCGACGTCCGCGCGGGCGCCCGGGGCGTGCTTCATCACGTTCGTCAGCGCCTCCTGCACCACCCGGTACACCGCGCGCGTGAGCGCCGGCGGCGCGGAGTCCGCGTCCGTGACGAACACCGTCGCGGCGAGGTCGACGCCCGACGAGCGCGCCTCGTCGAGCAGCGCGGCGAGGTCGCCGAGCGCCGGGGCGGAGCCCGTGTACTGCTCCGCGCCGTCGCGCAGCGACGTGATGAGCGCCCGCATCTCCTCGAGCGCGCGGTGGGCGGACGAGCGCATGGTCCGGGCGGCGTCGGCCACCTCCGGGTCCTCGGTCGTCACCTCGAGCGCCGACGCCTGCAACGACATGACCGACAGGTTGTGCGCGACGGTGTCGTGCATCTCGCGCGCGATGAGCTCGCGCTCGTCCTGCCGCGACAGCTCGGTGCGCAGGTGGTCGGTCTGGCTGCGCAGGTCCTCCGCGTGCGTGCGCAACGTCTCGGCGCGACGGGTCTCCACGGCGGCGGTCTGCTGGGCGACGTGCGCCCGGCCGGCGTAGCGGCGGACCAGTCCCGCACCCACCGAGAGTGCGACGAGCAACACCCCGATGACGACGTAGCCGGCCGGGGGAAGGTACGTGGTCTCCCCGCCGGTGGCGGGCGTGAAGGAGAAGATCACCGAGTCGCCAGGTCGTGCGCCGTCGCGCCAGAACGACGCGGCCACGGCCGCCGCGGTGGCCGCCACCGATCCGAGGAGCACCGGACGCCGGTCCTCCCGCGCGAGGACGAACGGCAGCGCGAGGAGCGGGGCGAGCGCGCCGACGGGCGTGAGGATGCCCGCCGCGGCGGTCCCGAGACAGACGGCGACGGGGTGGCGGATGCGCCAGATCACCGCGGCGGACACGCACGCGGCCAGGACGAGCCACAGGATCGAGAGCCCGAGCTGGCCCCCGCTGATCTCCTGACCGTGGCGTGCCGAGTCGAACGACAGGCCGACGATGCCGACGAAGAACGTCGCGGCGACCGCCACCGTGGTTCCTGCCCCGGACCAGAACCGCCGCGCC
The DNA here is from genome assembly GCF_013127315.1 of Cellulosimicrobium sp. 72-3. Classification (NCBI taxonomy): domain Bacteria; kingdom Bacillati; phylum Actinomycetota; class Actinomycetes; order Micrococcales; family Promicromonosporaceae; genus Cellulosimicrobium; species Cellulosimicrobium sp. 72-3. Next base: position 3,816,305 of record NZ_CP053419.1, on the reverse strand, counting down.
CGCCCGGGGGCGGGGGCCGCCGTCGGGCGCGCGCCGCCGACGGGGTGCGGCGGCAGGTGGCCGATGGGGGTGCCCGCGGCGGCCGGTCCGGTCGGCGCCGGCGGCCAGGTGGGCCCGGGATACCCGGGTGGCGGGGCACCCGGGTGGCCGGGCGCCGGGTAGCCCGGTGGAGGCGCGGCGCCCGACGGCACCGCGGGGCCGCCCGGCTGCTGCGGCGGGGGGTACATGCGGCGAGCATACGCACGGGCGCCGACGCCCGGCCTCCGCCGACCGGCTCGCGCGACCGGCCCGGATCTCCTCCGGTCGGCCGGCCCGGACGAGCCGGTCGGGCGATCCGCCCGACGGTGCCGCGCGGCCACGATCGTCCTCGAACGCAGCGACCACGACGCACCGAGGAGACCACGATGTCCGCACCCCACGAGGGCCAGCGCCCCGACCAGCCGGGCGCGTACCCGGCCCAGCCCGGCCCGACGCCGACCCCGGGCCAGCCCTACTCGTCGCCCCTCGGGCCGGGCGCCCCCGGAGCAGCCGGTCCGACGCCGTACGCCGCCCACCCCGGTCAGGCGGGCTGGGCCGGTCAGCCGGGTCAGCCGGGCATCCCGGGGCAGCCGGGATTCGCGGGGCAGCCAGGTCAGCCGGGTGCGGCCGCGTTCGCGGGGCAGGCGCCGGGCGTCCCGCCGCGCAAGAGCTGGTTCGCGCGGCACAAGATCCTCACGGGCCTCGGGGTGGTCGTGATCCTCGCCGTGATCGGGGCCGCGCTCGGCGGCGGAGGAGGGGACGAGCCCGAGGCACCGGCACCGGTCGCGGGGTCGAGCGCCCCCCAGGATCCCGCCGAGCCCGCCCCCGAGGCGCCGGACGAGGAGCCCGCTCCGGAACCCGCGGCGGCCGCGGTCGGCACGCCGGTGCGCGACGGCAAGTTCGAGTTCACCGTGACGTCCGTGGAGACGGGGGTCCCCACCGTCGGGGACGAGTTCCTCAACGCGCAGGCGCAGGGACAGTTCGTGCTCGTGCACGTGACGGTGACGAACATCGGCGACCAGGCGCAGATGTTCGACGGCAGCAGCCAGAAGCTCGTCGACACCGCCGGGCGCGAGCACTCCGCCGACACCAGCGCGGCGATCTACCTCGGCGACGCGAACTCGTTCCTCACCGACATCAACCCGGGCAACAGCGTCGAGGGCACCGTGGTGTTCGACGTCCCCGCCGACGCCGTCCCCGCGAGCGTGACGCTGCACGACTCCTTCTTCTCCGGTGGGGTCGAGGTGTCGCTCGGCTGACCGCCGGGGCGTGTCTTCCCGGGCCGTCGCGACGTGCCGGAGCCACGGACGGACACGGTCCCGCGCTCGCTGCACCGCCGCGCACCCCGCACCCCGACGCCGGGGGCAGGGGTGCGCGGCGGTGCGCGTCAACCGCCCGGGAGGTCGTCGGTGACCAGGCGCGACCTGGCCTCGTAGACCTGGAGCGGGTCGGCTGCGCTCGTCGTCGTCGCGGTGCCCGTGACGTCGGTCCAGCTCGGCGTGCCGGTGATCCGGAACTGCCCGGACCACGTCGTGGTCAGCGTGATCGTCACCCGGTCCGCCGGCTGGCCGTACGTGTGCGCGACGGTGTGGTGCGGGTACGCGGCGCCCGGGTCGGTCGTCGTCACCGGACCGCTCCCGTCGCCGTAGTCCCAGGTGAACGACTGCGGGGTCGCCCGGATCTGGACCGGGATACCGAGCAGCGTCGTGTCGAGCACCTGCTCGTCGGGCTCGGTGTAGGTGATCGTCGGCACGTTGACCACGGTCCAGCCGTCCGGCGGCTGCACGACGACGGGCGACGGCGCGATGGTGAGCTGGCGGAACGCCGCCTCGGCCTCGGCAGTCAGGTCCGCCGCGCCGACGCACGACCCGTCGTCGACGAACTCCCACCCCGACACCGCGGTGCGCGACCCGTCCGGGGCGTTCGTCCACGTCTGGCGGAAGAGCGGGTCCATCGCGAACTCCTCCGGCGCACACTCCTGGGAGTGGTCGACCGGGGTCTGTCCGCCCGGGCATGCCTGCACCAGCCCCGGAAACGTCGTCGCGGTGTCGCCGTCGAAGCAGCGGTAGGCAGGACCTCGCCGAAAGGCCTCCGATGCGGGACCGCCGTTTGCCGCTTGCGGGACGTGTTCGGTGCCGCCATGCGGTGTCTGCTGCGCATGGACGATCGCTTGATCGTCTTGGAACTCGGATGAGAAGATCCCGCCGTCGTCCGCGGAGTAAGCGGCGCCTTGCCCGATGGCAAGGAGCGTGGTGGCTGTTCGAGTGAGGAGAGCGACGCGGCGCACTAGTCCGATCCTCCGACTGCGAGCACCAACCAGTTTCCGTCCTTTTCAAGCATGTCGATCTGGAGCTGTCCCGATTCGCCGTCGTCGTCAGAAACTACGTTTCCATCAGGCGCGACTCTGCGATGCGGAGACTGGTCGAAGTCAAAGAGGATCGGGTAACCGCCGATGAGATCGTCGAATGCACCGACGTTGGCGTTCGACAGAGTGATCTCTGCTCCGCTGAACGCGTCTCCCTTGTCTCGGATGCTTCTCGCCTCGCTGCTTACGGAGGTGCAGAAGTCACACGTTTCGGCCCACGTCATGGCGTCCCACTCGGCCGTGTCGCCGGTGCTCATCACATACGGGTAGAGCTCGAGGAAGTACTCCGCCGCCGCAGCAGCACCCTCGGCGTCGTCGCGATCCATGGCCGCGGGTCGTTCGGGCTTCGGGGGCCCGGTCGTGGTCGGCTCGGGTTCGGGTGCCTCCGTGACGGACGGCTCGGCCGATGTCTCGACCGGAGGTGACGGTGCGGGTTCACCCCCGCCGGTGCACCCGGCGACCAGGCACCCGGCCGTCACGACGACGCCCAGGCCGAGCGCTCGCCGTCGGGCGCTGCTCCTCGACGGGAGTGCTCGGGCGCTCCCCACCGTTCCTGCCGGTCGTCCTCCGACCGGCGCATGACGCGTACGACTCACCAGACCCCCTGCCCGCGAACCGGGCGGCGCGGCCCGGACCGGGCGGCACCGCGCGAACGCCACGAACCTAGCGAAACGCCGTGCGACGCGGAACCGCCCGTCCCGCCCTGTGGACGACGCCTCACGAGGTGTCCACCACGTGACCGCTCCACAGGTGCGGGTGGCGCGGCGGGCACGGCTCGGTGAACGTTGCCCGACGCCCGCCCCCGCACCCGCCCATTCCCGGACAAAACCGGCGCGATTGCTTCCTATGCTCCGAGTGGCCGCCCACCCGCAGGACGGGTGCCGCGCCGGCCGTGACCTGCACCCTCGGACGAGCGGACCTGTGCTGTGACCACCGTTCTCACCCCGGAGTCTCCGGGCTCCCCGGGCGCGCCCCGCGGCGCCGCGCCGGGCCCCGCCTCCCCGGCCACCGGCCCGGGCGCGACCCGTCCCGGCGCGCCGGGATCGCCTGCCGGCCCGACGTCGTCGGGCACCGACCGCGAGGTCCAGACGCTGCACCGCAGCCGCCTGGACGCGCGCCGCCGTCGGCGGAACCTGCTGTGGGCGCTCCTGCTCGCGGGCCCGAACGTCCTGCTGCTGCTGGTGTTCGTCTACCGGCCGCTGCTCCAGAGCTTCTACCTCTCGACGCTCCAGTGGAACCTCGGGTCGCCGGTCGCGCGGCCGGTCGGGCTGGGCAACTACGTCGAGTGGTTCACCGCCCCGACGACGGGTCGCATCGTCACGACGACGCTCGTCTTCACGCTCGCGACCGTCGGCGGCGCGATGGTCCTCGGCCTGGGCCTGGCGCTGCTGCTCAACCGCCGCCTCAGGGGCCGCGGCGTCGCCCGGACCGTCGCGTTCGCGCCCTATGTGCTGTCGGGCTTCGCGGTCGGGATCCTGTGGCTGTTCATGTTCGACCCGCGCTACGGGCTGGTCCAGGAGCTGCTCGGCTGGGTCGGCGTCGCGTCGCCGCAGTGGTACACGCAGCGCCCGTGGCCGCTCGTGATGATCGTCGTGGTCTACCTGTGGAAGAACCTCGGGTACGTCGCCCTCATCTACCTGGCGGGCCTCCAGTCCGTGCCGCAGGACCTCAAGGACGCGGCCGCGCTCGACGGCGCGTCGTCGGCCCGGACGCTGCGCTCGATCGTCCTGCCGCTCCTCACCCCGACGACGTTCTTCCTCGTCGTGACGATGCTCCTCGCGTCGCTCCAGTCCTTCGACATCATCAAGGCGATGACGCAGGGCGGCCCGCTCGGCTCGACGACGACGCTCATGTACTCGATCTACGAGGAGAGCTTCGTCAACGGGCGCGCCGGGTACGCGTCGGCGGTCGCCACGGTCCTGTTCCTCGGGCTGCTCGCGGTGACCGCGGTGCAGATGCGGTTCGTCCAGCGGAAGGTCCACTACGCATGAGCGCCGTCGCGCCCGCCCGTCCCGAGACGGCGCCCGCCACGCCGGCCGTCCTCGCGCCCCGCCCGTCGGGCGCACCCCGTGCCCGACGCCGGGCCCTCCAGCCGGGCGGGTACCTCGCCCTGGTCCTCGCGACCGTCGTGCTCGGCGCGCCGCTGGCGTGGATGGTGCTCGCGAGCATGAAGACGCCCGCCGAGCTGTACACGGTCCCGCTGCAGTGGCTCCCGGGCAGCGTGAACCTCGACAACTACGCGCAGGCCGCGGACTCGATCCCGCTGGGGCGCCTGCTGCTCAACAGCGTCGGGATCACGGTCGTGGGCTCGGGCCTCAAGGTCGCGCTGGGCCTCACGTGCGCGTACGCGCTGGTGTTCCTCGACTTCCCGTTCAAGAAGGTCGTGTTCGGGCTCGTCATCGCGACGCTCATGATCCCGCCGCAGATCACGATCATCCCCAACTACACGCTCGTCGCGAGCCTCGGGTGGCTCAACACCTACCAGGGCATCCTCGTGCCGGGCCTCGCGAGCGCGTTCGGGACGTTCCTGTTCCGCCAGCACTTCCTCACGCTGCCGCGCTCGATCCTCGAGGCCGCCGAGCTCGACGGCGCGGGGCACTGGCGCAAGCTGTGGCGGTTCGTCGTGCCGATGAGCACGCCGACGCTCGCGGCCGTCGCGCTCGTGTCGGTCGTGACGGAGTGGAACGACTACCTGTGGCCGTTCCTCGTCATCGACCGGCCCGACAAGATGACCCTCCCCGTCGGCCTCACGCTGCTGCAGAACACCGACGGCATGACGAACTGGGGCGTCCTGCTCGCCGCGACCGTGGTCGTGACGCTGCCGATCCTCGTCGTCTTCCTCGTCCTGCAGCGCCGCCTCGTCGCGGGCCTCACCGCGGGCGCCGTCACCGGCTGACGCGCACGCGTCCGACCACCGGACTCCCCGGCCCGCCCGCAGCGGTCCGGGTTCCCCGAAGCGCACCGAGACCCGGTGCACGACCTGAAGGAGCACCTGTGTCCCACCGCACCGCACCCGGCCGGCCCGCGCGCCGCCGTCGGGCCCGCGCCGCCGCCACCGCCCTCACGGCGGTCACCGCCCTCGCGCTCACCGCGTGCGCCGGCCCGAGCGTGGCCGGGGCCGACGGCGCCGGTACCGCGGGCGACGACGCGGCGGCCGAGGCCGTCGACTGGTCGGCCGTCGAGCCCGCGTCCGAGATCACGTGGTGGAGCAACCACCCCGGCACGTCGCAGGAGATCGAGCAGGAGCTCATCGACCGGTTCGAGGAGGAGTCCGGCATCACGGTCGACCTCGTGACCGCGGGCGCCAACTACGACGAGGTGGCCCAGCGCTTCCAGGCCGCCTCGCAGACCGACGAGCTGCCGGACGTCGTCATCGCGTCCGACGTGTGGTGGTTCCGCTACCACCTCAACGACCAGATCCTGCCGCTCGACGACGTGCTCGAGTTCGTCGACGCCGACGCGGACGACTTCCAGCCCGCGCTCTACGCGGACTACGAGTACGACGACCAGCACTGGGCCGTGCCGTACGCGCGCTCGACGCCGCTCTTCTACTACAACAAGGACCTGTGGGCGGCGGCCGGCCTGCCCGACCGCGGGCCGGAGACGTGGGCGGAGCTCGAGGAGTGGGACGCGTCGCTCAAGCCGCTCGTCCCGTCGGGCGGCTCGACGCTCGGCCTGTCCACCGGGCCGTCGTGGGGCGCGTGGTGGTTCGAGAACATGATCTGGGGCCAGGGCGGCGCGTACTCCGACGGGTTCGACCTCACGCTCGACTCGGAGGAGTCGGTCGCGGGCGGCCAGTTCCTGCACGACCTCTTCCACGAGAAGGGCGTCGCGACGCTCTCCGCGGACGACGCGATGGTCGACTTCTCGTCGGGTCTCATCGCCTCGACCATCGGCTCGACGGGCTCGCTCAAGGGCGCGCTCGACGCGGCGTCGTTCGAGGTCGGCACGGCGTACCTGCCCGACGGGCCGGACGGCGGCGGCACCCCGACCGGCGGCACCGGGCTCGCCATCCCGGCGTCGAAGTCGCCCGAGCAGCAGCTCGCCGCGGCGATGTTCCTCGCGTTCCTCACGGACACCGAGAACACCGCGTACTTCTCGCAGAACACGGGCTACATGCCGGTGCGCACGTCGGCCGTCGAGTCCGACACCATGAAGGCCATCTACGAGGCGACGCCGCAGTTCCGCACGGCCGTCGACCAGCTCGCCGACAAGGCGCGCCCGCAGGACGACGCGCGCGTCTTCATCCCGGGCGCCGACGCGCTGCTCAACGAGGCGATCGAGCAGATCGTCATCGAGGGCGCGGACCCGGCGGCCGCGTTCGAGTCCGTCGCGCCGCGCATCGAGACGGCGTACAGCGAGAACGTGGAGCCGTACCTGTGACGGCGACCGCCCTCGCGCCCACGGGTGCGGTGCCGGAGCGGGCCGCGCGCCCGCGCGTGATCGCGCACCGCGGCAACAGCTCCGTCGCCCCGCAGAACACGCTCGCCGCGTTCGAGGCGGCGTGGCGGGCGGGCGCGCACAGCATCGAGATCGACGTGCAGCTCACGGCCGACGGCGAGCCCGTCGTCATCCACGACGACACCGTGGACGCGACGACGTCCGGCAGCGGCACGGTCGCACGGCTCGACCGCGCGGCGATCCGGGCGCTCGACGCCGGGTCGTGGTTCTCCCCGGCGTTCGGCGGCCAGCGCGTGCCGACGTTCGGCGAGGTCGTCGACCTCCTCGTGCGGCGGCCGGGCACCGACCTGCTGCTCGAGCTCAAGGGGTCGTGGACGGTCGAGCAGGTGCGGCGCGTCACCGGGCCGATCCGCTTCGCGGGCATCGCCGACCGGGTCGTGGCGCAGAGCTTCTGGCCCGAGACGGTCGCCGCGTTGCGCGAGGCCGACCCGGGCCTGCGCCGCGGGCTGCTCGTCGTGGCGCTCGACGACGACGTGCTCGCGCGGTGCGCGGAGCTCGACGTCGTGACGTGCAACCCGATGGGCGCACTCCTCCTGGAGGACCCCGGCCTGGTGCAGCGCCTGCACGACGCCGGTCTCGAGGTCGCGGTCTGGACGCTCAACGAGCCCGCGCACTGGGCCGCCGCCGTCGACCTCGGGGTGGACGCGATCATCACCGACCGTCCCGACCGGCTCGCGGGCTGGCTCGCGGCCCGCGGGGTCTGAGGCCCGGACCGGTCCCACCGGGGTCGCGCGCCGGACGCTCGTCGTCCGGCGCGCGGCCCCGGTCTCGCGTCCCGCCGCGGACGCCTCCCGGGGTCAGCGCACGACGATGGTCGTGACGACGTCGGTCACGCTCGGCCGGGGCGGCGTCGACCCGAAGCCGAACCGGACCGGTGGGACGACGTCGCGCAGGTCGCCCAACGACGTCCCGTCCCAGCACGTCTGCGCGGCGACGAGCGCGCGGACGTCGGTCGCGCCGTAGTGCTCGGTGCGCCCCGGCCCCGCGCTGCCCCGCGTCCGGACCCCGCGCAGCAGCACGCGCGCGACGGGGTCGGTGAGCACGGTCGCGTGCCGCGACGTCGCGACGCGGCGCGGCACCACGCGCAGCACGTGACCCAGGACGGTGCGCGGCCCGACGGCGAGCCGCGCCTCGAGCGGCCCGGCCACCACGTGCCAGCCCGGCAGACGGCCGCGGCCCGGGCGCGCACGCGCCGCGTGGCCGCCCGCGGCAGCGGGCACGGCGTGGGCCGGCTCGTCCGTGACGACGACCGGCACCAGGACGACCCGGTCGAAGCGGTAGGTCGACGCGACGAGCTCCGCGACGGGGCGCGACGGCGCGAGGAGGAGGCGCTCGCCGTCGGGCCGCTCGACCATGACGTCGGCGAACGCGCCGAACGGCGACGCGTCCCAGCGCCCGACGACGACCCGCGTCCCGGACGCCGTGCCCCAGCCCGCGATGCGGCCGCGGAACCGCAGGACGCTCGACATCCCGGCAGCGTAGGCCGCGCCTGGCGGGCACGCCCCCGTTCGGCGCGCGAGCCGTCGCGCGGGGCGGGACGCTCGGGGGAGGCGGCGACCGCCGTCGGGCAGCAGGAGGTGACCCGTGCCGAAGACGACGCGCGACGGCGACGCGAAGCAGTCCGAGATCCCCAGCACGCTGCAGCGCTCGGACGAGAAGGCGCAGCGCACGTTCGCGAAGGCCTACGACGCCGCGATGGAGCAGTACGGCTCCGAGGAGCGCGCGCGGCGCGTGGCGTTCGCGGCGCTCAAGCACACGCACGAGAAGATCGGCGACCACTGGGAGCCGAAGGACGTGCCCGGCCCGTCCGACGAGCGCGCCGAGGAGGGCGGGCTCGACTCGACCACGGACACCGCCGGGGGCGTCGACGCGAACGCGACGATGGAGCACCTGCTCGACGTCGCCCGCAGGCTCGACGTCGACGGCCGGTCGACCATGACCAAGGACGAGCTCGTCGAGGCGATCCAGCGCGCCAACGACCGCGCGACCCGCCGCGCCCGCGGCGACTGACCCCCACCCCGCGACCACGCCTCGACCTCGCGCGACCACGCCTCTACCTCGCCGAGGTAGAGCCCCGGTTCCGCGAGGTAGAGCTCCGGTTCGCGAGGTAGAGCTCCGGTCCCGCGAGGTAGAGCTCCGGTCCCGCGAGGTAGAGCCGTGGTCCTCGGGCGGTCGGCTCGTCGGCGTCAGGCGGGCCGACGGCGGTGGGGGACCCGCACGCGGTCGAGGTCCTGCGCGACGGTGAGCTCGCCGTCGAACACCTCGCGGGCCTCGCGCCAGAACTCCGTCGGGTCGGGGTAGCGCTGGGAGAAGTGCGTGAGGACGAGCGACCGGACGCCCGCCTCGGCCGCGACCGTCGCCGCCTGCCGGGCCGTGAGGTGGCCCCAGCGCTCGGCCTGCTCATGGTCGCGGTCGAGGAACGTCGACTCGATGACGAGCAGGTCGACGCCGTCCGCGAGCCGGTGCACGGCGTCGCACAAGCGTGTGTCCATGACGAACGCGAACGACTGGCCGGGCCGGGGGCCGCTCACGTCGTCGAGGGTCACGGTCCGGCCGTCGGGCGTCGTGACGCGGCCCGCGCGCTGCAGCTCGCCCACGACGGGCCCCGCGAGCCCGTGGCGGGCGAGGAGCGCGGGGTCGAGCGAGCGGCCGCCGGGCTCGTCGAGGCGGTAGCCCACGGCCTCGATCGTGTGGTCGAGGCGCTCGGCGCGGAGCGTGAAGCCCGGCGCGGGGCGGCCGGGGACGGGCGGGACCACGCCGTCGGTCGTGACCGGCTGGAGCTCCAGGTGGCCGCGGCGGTAGTGGGCGCTCGCGTCGAGCAGGTGGTTCACCCACCGCTGGCCCGACGCCGGGTAGGTCACCCCGATCGTGTGCCGCACCCCGTCGCCGCTGATGCGCTGGGAGACGCCCGCGAGCCCGAGGCTGTGGTCGCCGTGCAGGTGCGTGATCGCGATGCGGGTGAGGTCGGTCGCCGACACGCCGGCGAACGTCATCTGCCGCTGGGTGCCCTCACCGGGGTCGAAGAGGATCGCCTCGTCGTCCCAGAGCAGGACGTACCCGTTGTGGTTACGCGTGCGGGTCGGGACCATGCTGGCCGTCCCCAGGACGACGAGCTCGCGGCGGGACATGGGCCCAGCGTGCCACGCCGCGCTCGCTGCCGGGCTCGTAGGGTGGCAGGAGACCCCCGCACCCGAGAACCGGAGAACCATGCGCCTGCTCCTCGTCCGTCACGGACAGACCCCGTCCAACGTCGCCGGCCTGCTCGACACCGCCCTGCCCGGGCCGGGCCTCACCGCCCTCGGGGCGCGCCAGGCGGCGGCGATCCCGGACGCGCTCTCGGGCCGCGTGGTCGACGGCGTCGCGGTGTCCACGCTCGTGCGCACGCACCTCACGGCGGCGCCGCTCGTCGAGCACCACGGTCTGGAGCCGCTCGAGCTGGACGGCCTGCGCGAGGTCGACGCGGGCGACCTGGAGATGTCCGCCGACCACGACGACCACGCTCTCTACCTGGAGACGGTCTTCGCCTGGGGCCGTGGCGAGCCCGACCGGCGGGTGCCCGGCGGCCCCGACGGCACCGAGTTCCTCGACCGGTACGACGACGCCCTCGCCGCCGTCGCGCGGACCGGGTGGGAGACCGCCGTCGTCGTGTCGCACGGTGCGGCGATCCGCGCGTGGGCGTGCGCGCGCGCCGCGGGCGTCGACGTCGACCGGCTCGCGTGGACCCCGCTCGCGAACACCGGGCTCGTCGAGGTCGAGGGGGACCCGGCGTCGGGCTGGCGGTTCGTCGGGCTGAGCGACGGGCCGCTGGGCGGCGCGTTCCTCGACGACCTCGTCGCGGAGGACCCGACGGGCGAGTCCGTCGACGAGGAGGAGCGCCGCGCCGCGGCGGACGACTGACCCCTACCACTCGGTCGGAATGACGCAATGATCAGATCATTGCGTCATTTCCTATGCATCGCACGGACCTGGCGGTCGTCACGTTCGTGACATACGCTCGACGGATGGCCGACGCACCGCTGCCCGCGCCGAACGAGCGCGCGCTCGAGTCCGACATCGTCACGGACCTGCGCGAGCAGATGACGTACGGGTCGTACCTGCACCTCGACACGCTGCTCGCCGCGCAGGCGCCCGTGAGCGACCCGGAGCACCACGACGAGATGCTGTTCATCGTGCAGCACCAGACGACGGAGCTCTGGCTCAAGCTCGTGCTGCACGAGCTCCTGTCCGCGCGCGACCTGCTCGCCGCCGACGAGCTGGGCGCCGCGCTCAAGCGCGTCGCGCGCGTCAAGCACGTGCAGCGCACGCTCACCGAGCAGTGGTCCGTGCTCGCGACCCTCACGCCGAGCGAGTACGCGCAGTTCCGCGGGTTCCTCGGGCACGCGTCGGGCTTCCAGTCGTGGCAGTACCGCGCGGTCGAGTTCCTGCTGGGGAACAAGAACGCGCGCATGCTCGACGTGTTCGACGCCGAGCCGGACGCGCGTGCCGAGCTCGCCCGCCTGCTCGCCGAGCCGAGCGTCTACGACGAGTTCCTGCGCCACCTCGCGCGGCACGGCCACGACGTCCCGCAGCGCGTCCTGGACCGCGACGTCACGGTCGCGCACACGCTCGACGACGACCTCGTCGAGGTCTTCCGGCGCATCTACGACGACCCGGAGACGTACTGGTCGGCGTACGAGACGTGCGAGGAGCTCGTCGACCTGGAGGACAACTTCCAGCTCTGGCGGTTCCGCCACATGAAGACGGTGCTGCGCATCATCGGCACCAAGCGCGGAACGGGCGGGTCGAGCGGCGTCGGCTTCCTCCAGCGCGCCCTCGACCTCACGTTCTTCCCCGAGCTGTTCGCCGTCCGCACCGAGATCGGGCGGTCGTGAGCCTCGGCCGGGCGGGCGACGGCGGCACCTGGCTCCCGCCGCTCGCGGACGCGCACGTGCACCTCGGCCTCGTCGACCCGGTCGCGGTGCGGCGCGGCGGGATCGCCGTCGTGCACGACCTCGGGTGGGTGCCCGACGTCGCGCGCACCTGGTCCGGACGCCCCGGCTTCCCGGTCGTCGCGTTCGCGGGCGCGTTCCTCACCGCCCCCGGCGGCTACCCGTCGGACCGGTCGTGGGCGCCCGCCGGGTCGGTCGAGGAGGTCGGCTCGCCCGAGGCGGCCGTCGCCGCCGTCGACCGCCAGGTTGCCGCGGGGGCCTCGTTCGTCAAGGTCGCCCTGCACTCCGGCGCCGGTCCGGTGCCCGACGACGTCACCCTCGCCGCGCTCGTCGGTCACGCCCACGCGCGGGGCAGGGACGTCGTCGCGCACGTGGAGGGGCGCGGCATGGCGGCCCGTGCGTTCGAGGCGGGCGTCGACCGGCTGGCGCACGCCCCGTTCAGCGAGCGCCTGCCCGACGACCTCCTGGCGGCGATGGCCGGCCCCCGCCCCGCCGACCACGCCGTTCCACCCGGTCGAGCACGGGGTTACGGGCGAGATGAGCCGGATGGCGACCGTAACCCCGTGCTCGGCGGGGCGGGGAGTGGCCGGGTGGGTTCGGTGGGTCCGGTCGGGCGGGTGAGCTGGGTGAGCACGCTCGACGTGCACGGGTGGGGGAGCCCGACGGCCGAGCAGGACGTCGCGATCGACAACGTGCGGCGGTTCGTCGCGCTCGGCGGGACGGTCGTCTACGGCACCGACCTCGGCAACGGCCCGCTCCCGCCCGGTGTGAACGCCCGCGAGCTGCGGGCGCTCGCGGAGGCCGGCCTCGACGCGCACGCCCTCCTGGGCGCGATCGCGCACGACGGCGCCGCGCCCGACCCCGACGGCGCCGCGACCTGGGTCCCCGGCGACCCGCCCGATCTCGACGACCCCGACGACGTGGCCGCGTGGTTCGCGCGCGCCGTCGTCGTGGCGCGACCCGAGCCCCACGGTGCGCCGCGCGCACCCCGCACCCCGGAGGACCGGCGATGACCGACCGCACCGATGCCACGACCACCGACCACGCCACGCGGTCGGCCGCGCTGGACGCGGCGGACCCGCTCGCGCGGTTCCGCGACGCGTTCGTCGGCTCCGACGAAGTCACCGCCTACCTCGACGGGAACTCGCTCGGCCGACCGACGCGCGCGTCGGCCGAGCGGCTCGCGCGGTTCGCGACCGACGTCTGGGGCGCACGGCTCATCCGGGGCTGGGACGAGGAGTGGTACGAGCTCCCGCTGACGCTGGGCGACCGGATCGGCGCGGTGACGCTCGGCGCGGCGGCGGGCCAGACGTTCGTCGGGGACTCGACGACGGTGATCCTCTACAAGCTCGTGCGCGCCGCGCTCTCGGCGCCGCAGGTCGCGGGCCGCGACGAGATCGTGCTCGACGCCGGGAACTTCCCGACGGACCGGTACGTGCTGGAGGGCGTCGCGCGCGAGCACGGCGCGACGCTGCGGTGGATCACGCCCGACCACGACGGCGGCGTGACCCCGGAGCAGGTGGCGGAGGTCCTCTCCGACCGCACCGCGCTCGTGCTGCTCAGCCACGTGGCGTACCGGTCGGGGTACGTGAGCGACGCCGCCGCGATCACGACGCTCGCGCACGACGCCGGGGCGCTCGTCCTGTGGGACCTGTGCCACTCCGCGGGCGCGGTCCCGGTCGAGCTCGACGCGTGGGGCGTCGACCTCGCGGCGGGCTGCACGTACAAGTACCTCAACGGGGGTCCCGGCGCGCCCGCGTTCGGCTACGTGCGCGCCGACCTCCAGGGCGCGCTCACGCAGCCGATCCAGGGCTGGATGGGGAGCGCGGCGCCGTTCGAGATGGGTCCGGCGTACGCGCCGCACGACGGCGTCCGGCGCTTCCTCTCGGGGACGCCCACGATCGTCGGGATGCTCGCGATGCAGGACATGCTCGACCTCGTCGACGCGGCCGGGATGGCGGCGGTCCGCGCCAAGTCCGTCGCGCTCACCGAGCACGCGACCGCCCTCGTGGACGACCTGCTGCTCCCGCTCGGCGTCCGGTACGCGTCGCCGCGCGACCCCGAGCGCCGGGGGAGCCACGTGACCGTCGACCACGACGCGTTCGAGGCCACGCTCCCGCTGCTCTGGGAGCGCGGCGTGATCCCCGACTTCCGCCGCCCGAACGGACTGCGCCTCGGCCTGTCCCCACTCTCGACGAGCTTCGACGAGGTGCGCGTCGGCGTCGAGGCGGTGCGCGACGCCCTGGCCGAGGTCCTCGGCGGCCGGCCGAGCGGGCCGACGGTGCCGGGCGCGGCCGGGCCCGCGTGATCCTCGACGACCTCGACTCCCGGCCCGGGAGCACGACGTCGTTGCTGCGCACCGTCGTCGGGCTGTACGTCCGGGACCTGGGCGGTGCGGTCGCGGTGGCGGACCTGGTCGACCTGCTCGGCGCGCTCGGCGTGCCGCCCGCGGGGGCGCGCAGCGCGGTCTCGCGCGTCAAGGCCAAGGGCCTGCTCGTGCCCGAGACGCTCGACGACGGCCGCGCCGGGTACCGGCTCGCGCCCGACGCCGGGCCGATGCTCGCGCGCGGCGACCGGCGCATCTTCGGGTACCGGCAGCAGGGCGACGACGACCCGTGGTGCCTCGTGTCGTACTCGTTGCCGGAGGAACGGCGCGACGCGCGGCACCAGCTGCGCCGGCACCTCGCGTGGATCGGTGCGGGGAGCGTCGCGGACGGGCTGTGGATCACGCCCGGTCACCTCGTGGACGAGGTCGAGGAGATCCTCGTGGCGCTGGAGGTCCGGGACGCCGCGACGGTGTTCCTCGCGGGGGCGCCGCGCGTCGCGGGGTCGTTCGCGGACGCGGCGGCGCGCTGGTGGGACCTCGACCGGGTCGCGGCGCTGCACCGCACCTTCCTCGCCCGGCACGACAACGCGGGGGCCGACGGCGCCCCGTCCGCTCGAGCGGACGAGCCGCGCGACGCGTTCGCGCGCTGGGTGCGGGCCGTGGACGACTGGCGGCCGATCCCGTACGCCGACCCCGGGCTGCCGTCGGTCGCGCTGCCCGCCGACTGGCCCGGGACGGCGAGCGTCGCGCTCTTCGGCCGGCTCGGGCACGGGCTCGCGGACGCCGCGTCGCACCACGTCCGGGTCGTCGTCGGGCACCGAGGGGAGCACAGTGAGGGGATGAGCGACGTGACGCACGACCTTCCGGCCGCGGTGCGGACCCTCGTCGAGGCGACGAACGCAGGCGACACCGCCCGGTTCCTGACCGCGTTCACCGAGGACGCCATCCTCGACGACTGGGGCCGCCGCTTCCGCGGCCGCACCGAGCTCGCGAGCTGGGACCGGACGGACAACATCGGCAAGCGCTCGCACTTCGAGGTCTCCGGGCTGCGGCCGGGGGCGACACCCGACGAGGTGCTGCTCGACCTCACGGTCTCGGGGGACGGGTACAACGGGCCGGGCACGTTCACCGTCCGCCTGCGCGACGGGCTGATCGCGAGCCTCGTCATCTCCTGACCTGGGGCCCCGCGCACGCGCAGCCTCTCGCGGATGGTCGGCAGCCCGACATGACCGACAGGTCCGGCCGCTCGTGCGCACGGGTGAGGTGGGGTCGATCACACCGGAGCGACTTCACCCGCCACGCGTTCTGGACGCCCGTCCAGTCCGGCCTACGGTGAGAGGGACGGGCCGGTCCCGGTCCGTCGGGACCGACCCCTACCCCACCCGATGGAGCTGTCCGCTCGATGCTGCCCTCACGTCTGTTGCCGCAGTCAACCACTCGTTCCGGCCGGCGCCGCACCGCTGCCGCAGCCGTCGTCGCGCTGGCCGG
This sequence comes from Cellulosimicrobium sp. 72-3, assembly GCF_013127315.1. Taxonomy (NCBI): domain Bacteria; kingdom Bacillati; phylum Actinomycetota; class Actinomycetes; order Micrococcales; family Promicromonosporaceae; genus Cellulosimicrobium; species Cellulosimicrobium sp. 72-3. Next base: position 3,800,719 of record NZ_CP053419.1, on the reverse strand, counting down.
CGCCGCGCTCGTGCTGCCCGCGTCGGGCGCCGTCGCCGCCGACGCACCGGTGAACCCGTTCGACCTGGCCGGGGGGTTCAGCGTCTACGCCCGCGAGGACGCCCACCTCGGCAACCACGAGACGGAGGGCTCGGTCGCGGTCGGCGGCGAGCTGTCCGTCCGTGCCGACGGGGGCATGTACGCGATCCTCCACCAGGCGGCCGGGACTGCCGACTACACGATCCCCACCGTCGACGGCGACCCCACCCGTCTCCTCGTGGGCGGCTACGCACCGACGTCGGGGACGGTCCAGATCACGAACGGCGGTGCGCCCGCGGACCGGGGTGCAGCGCTCCAGGGCTACCTCAAGGTCGTGGGTGACGACCCGGCGTTCGGCACGTACCAGCGCGCCGACTGGGTGCGGTACCGCACGTCGCTCGACGACTCGCCCGCCGTCGACGCCACGAACCAGAAGTGGCCCGACGGCGCCGCGACGGTGGCGACGGAGCGCGGCTCCGTGGCGGCGTACGTCGAGACGGGTGCCACGGGGGCCGCCGAGGTCCGCCGGTGCCTCGCCGACCTCGTGCCGAGCGGCGCAGCGCACGTGCTCTCCGTGACGGAGGACGTCGGCGACCGCGTCGTCCTCTCCGCGCTCGAGGCCGGGCGGCCGAACGTCGTCGACTACGCGGCGATCGCGGACGCGTACACCGTGCAGTTCGCCGACGGCGTGCTCCCGTCGGCCGACGCCCCGCTGATCGTCTCCGTCCCGGCCGGGACGACCGACCTCCAGGGCTCCGTGTTCGGCGAAGCCGGCAAGGCGGCCTCGTTCGTCATGTGGGACCTGTCGCGGCTCGACGGCCCGATCACGCTCGGTGCCGGCGGGGCGCGCCTGGACGGGTCGGTGTACGCGCCGACCGCCGACCTCACCGTCGAGGCGTCCCCGCTCGACGGGCAGGTCGTGGCGCGCGACCTCACGCTGCTCGGCGGGGAGGCGCACGCCTACCTGTTCGCCGGGTCGATCCCGTGCGGCACCGTGCCCGCCGAGAGCGGCAGCCTCACCGTGACCAAGCGGGTGGTGGGCGACGCCGCGTCGGTCGTCCCCGCGGGCACCGCGTTCACCGTCGCGTACGCCATCGACGGGGCTGCCGGCGAGCTGACGGTCCCGGTGGGCGGATCGGCGACGCTCGACGACCTTCCCGTCGGGGCGGAGGTCGTGCTCGGGGAGCCCGGCTTCCCGGCGGTCGAGGGTGTGGAGTGGGGCGAGCCGACCTGGCAGGTCGACGGCGGCGCGGTCGAGCCGGGCGACGACGGGACGGTGCGGCTGGAGGTCGCCGTGGCCGCGGACGTCGCCGTGACGCTGACCAACACCGCCGACCGGCCGCTCGAGCCCACGCCCGCGCCGACTCCGACGACTCCGACGACCCCGACCGTGCCCACGGACCCGACCGTGCCCACGACGCCCGACGTGCCGGGCACGCCCGACGGGCCGGGAGCACCGGCCGACGGTGGCACGGGTGGTCTCGCGACGACCGGCGTGCAGGCCGCCGGTGTCGCGATCGCCGCGCTCCTGCTCGTCGCGCTCGGCACGGGCGTCCTCGTCCTCCGGCGGCGCCGGGGCGCCTGAGCCGCCTTCCCCTCGTCGCAGGCCTCGACGCCGCGTCCCTTCCGGGGGGCGCGGCGTCGTGCGTCTCCCGGGCCGGGCGGAGGACGGCCATCTGGCCGCCGCCGCGCGTTCACCGCGACGACGCGTGGGAGCCATCCCCGCTCCCTACTGTGACAGCGCTTCCCACCACGGGTCCGACGCCGCCACGGTGGTCCGACGGTCGTCGCCGCGCGGACCCCTGACCTGCGAAGGAACCCATGAACCCGCACGCCTCCCGGCTGCCCGGCGCGCTCGCGCGCGCGGCGGCGTCGGCGCTCGCCGTCTCGCTCGTCGGCACGGCGCTCGTCGCCGCGACCGCGACCTCGACGGCCGCCGCCGACGAGTCCCTGCTCTCGACGTCCGGCACGACCTGGCGCTACCTCGACGACAACACGAACCCGGCGGGATCCGCCGCGGACCAGCGCGTGTGGACGACCACCGCCTTCGACGACTCCGCGTGGAAGTCCGCGACGGGCGCGTTCGGCGCGAAGCGCGGCGCAGCGACGGGTATCGGCGCCGCCTTCCCGATCACGACGCTCCTCACCCAGTACATCGAGGGCACGACGACGGACGTCCCCACGTTCTTCTTCCGCACCGACGTGGAGCTCACCGCGGCCGACCTCGACGGCGTCCCGGCGTTCGAGGGCGAGATCGTCTACGACGACGCCGCGATCGTCTACGTGAACGGCGAGGAGGTCGTGCGCCTCGGCGACGACGACCGGAAGATCACCGAGAACCTCCAGTACCACGGCAACGGCCGCACGGACCCGGTGACGGGCACGTTCGTCGTCCCGGCCGACGCGTTCGAGCCCGGCGAGAACACGATCTCCGTCGCGCTCTACCAGGACGCGCCGACGAGCTCGGACATCTACCTCGACGTCCGCTCGCTCGTCCCGACGCACGGCGAGGTCCGCGACGTCGCCCTGAACGTCGGCGCGGACGAGACGCAGGCCAACGTCGCGTGGTTCTCGACGCTGCCCGGCGCGGGCGAAGTGCAGTGGACCCGGGCCGACGAGACGGGCAGCGAGGTCGACTGGCGGACGGCGGCGACGTCGTCGTCCCGGAACGGCGCGGCCGCGGACGGCGCGACGTACCACCACGCCACGATCACCGGGCTCGTGGAGGACGCGGCGTACGCGTACCGCGTGGGCAGCGCGGCGACCGGCTGGTCCGCGCCGTCGACCTTCACGACGGGGACGTTCGGGGACGAGTTCTCCGCGCTGTTCGTCGGCGACGCGCAGATCGGTGCGAGCGGCAACGCCGCGAACGACGCGGCACGCTGGGCCGCCAACCTCGACACCATGACCGAGCGACACCCGGACACGGCGTTCCTCATCTCCGCGGGCGACCAGGTGGAGAACGCGGGCAGCAGCCAGCAGTACGCGGGCTTCCTCGCGCCGCGCCAGATGCGCGAGCTGCGCTTCGCCGTCCAGGACGGCAACCACGACACCGCGTCGGCGCTCTACGACCAGCACTACGCGATGCCGAACCTCTCGGCCGAGCAGCGCCGCGACTACTGGTACGCGTACAACAACGTGCTCGTCGTCGCGATCGACTCGAACGACTCGTCCGCGACGCAGATCGCGGGGCACCAGGCGTTCCTGCGCGACGTGGTCGGCACGCACGGCGACGAGTACGACTGGGTCGTCGTGACGTTCCACCACTCGCTCTACAGCCAGGCGTTCCACTCGCGCGACACGGACGTGGTGCGCATGCGCGAGGCGCTCTCGCCCGTCTTCAGCGACCTCGGCGTCGACCTCGTCCTCGCGGGCCACGACCACATCTACACCCGCTCGTACCTCATGGAGGGCGCGACGCCGGTCGTCCCGGCCGCGGCGCCGGCCGAGGGCGACGTGCTCACCCCGGAGGAGGACCAGGTCCTCTACCTCACGGGCAACTCGTCGTCGGGCTCGAAGTTCTACGACTTCGACGGCGCCAAGCCGTGGACGGCGCGCTGGGAGCAGTCGCGCGAGGCCAGCTACTCCGACCTCGACGTCACGCCCACGTCGCTCACCGTCACCACGTACGCGACCGGGTCGCAGCGCGTGGTCGACCGGGTGACGCTCCAGCGCGAGGACGAGGCGGGCCCCGCGCTCGCCGTCGAGACCAGCGCCCGCTGCCTCGCGGGCACGGCGTACGTCGCGGTCCGCGCGACGAACACCGGTGACATCCCGGCCGACGTCACCCTCGCGACGCCGTTCGGCACGCGCACGGTCGCGGCGGTCGCGCCCGGCAAGGCCGCGTACCAGTCGTTCTCGACGCGGGCGGTCGCGGCCGACGCCGGGTCCGTCACCGTCACGGGCACCCTGCCCGACGGCGGCGCCTCCTCCGCCCAGGACGTCGCCTTCCCGGCGGTCTCCTGCGGCTGAGGCCGCTCGTCCTTCCGGTGGCGCGAACGCGCTGCCGGCTCAGGCGGGGTCGTCGAGCGGCTGCACGACGACCCCGCCGAACCGCGCCTCCTGCGCGCGGAGCGCGACGCCGTCGATCCAGACCCGCCCCGCGAGCACGTCGGCCGACGCGGGCGATCCGTCCGGGCGCTGCGCGGTGTACCCGCCCGTGAGGCTCGCGTTCGCCAGCACGACGGGACGGCCCGTCTCGTCGGTGACGTCCTGCCCGCACCACCCGCACACGTGGCGCGGGTAGCGGGGGTTCTCGCGGAGCAGCGTCCCGCACAGCGGGCAGTGCTGCACGGGGCGCGCGTCGCCGTCGGGCAGGACGAGCGCCTCGGAGCGCACGAGGCCGCCCTGGGCGGTGCGGCGCGCCAGCGCCGTGAGCACGCGGCGGCCGATCCCCGGCCAGCCGTGGACGGCCGCGGACCACTCCTCGGGCACCGCGCGGGCGCCGTACCGCGCGCCCAGCAGGGCGCCCGCGATCGCCGCGACGGTGTCGGTGTCGCCGCCGACGGCCACCGCGGCCTGGAGCGCCGCCACCAGGTGGTCCCGGCCCGCGAACCGTGAGCGCTCGGGCGGGGACGTCGTCGCGATCGCACGCCACGCCGCCTGGAGCGCGGTCACCGTGAAGCCGTTCTGCCGGAGGTCGGCCTCGGGCCGGGCGGACTCCGCGTCCGCGACCCACGCCGACCAGCGCGCCGCGGCCTCCGCGTCGAGCAGGTCGAGGCCGGCCCGCACGTCGAGCCGCTGCTCGGTCACCGCGACGCGCACGGCCTCCGACCACAGCACGCACGACTCGGCGGCGAGCGGGTCGGTGTGCGTGATCTCCGCGACGGCGCGCGCCACGCGGGCGGTCGCGTCCCGGTCGCCGAGCGCGACGAGCCCGACGACCCCCGTCCGCATGAGCGCGCCGTTCCCGGCCGTGCGACCGGTCGCCGCGTGCAGCGCCGCGGACGCCTCGCGCAGGCGCGTCGCGGCGGGACCACGGCGGGCGGCGGCGTCGCGCAGCACGGCGGCGGTCTGCGTCCCGACGTCGGACGCGCCGCCCGTGCGCCACGCCTCGAACGCGGCGGCAACCTCGTCCAGCGGGGTCGCCCCGAACGCGTCCGGGACGGGGGAGAGGACGTCGTGCGCGGCCGTCACGCGCGCGACGCACACCGACATCTGGGTGTCGTCGCTCCACTCGCCGGGCGCGTACGGGCCGAGCCCGCCCCCGCGCATGACCGCGACCTCGTCGCGGTGCCCGGGTCCGGGCGGCTGCGCGAACTCGTACGGCACGCCGAGCGCGTCGCCCGCCGCCTGCGCGAGCAGCACCCCCGACGCGCGGTCGAGCAGTCCGTGGTCGAGCGGGTCGAGGGCTGCCGGGCGGGGAACGGGCGTCGTCGTCACGACGTGATCGTGCCACGATGACCGCATGACGACGCCCGACGACCTCGCCGCCCTCGTCGCCTCCGTCGAGGCCGACGAGCGCGACCTCGTGCTCCGCACCTTCACGCACGACGACGCGTGGCGGCTCGGCTGCCTGCTCGTCGAGCTCGCCGACGAGCGCGACCTGCCCGTGACGATCGACGTCCGCAAGGGGCCGCAGCAGGTGTTCCACGCCGCGCGCGCAGGCACGACACCCGACAACGACACCTGGGTCGAGCGCAAGGTGCGGGTCGTCGAGCGGTTCGGGGCGTCGTCGTACCTCGTGGGCCTGCGGGCCCGGGCGACGGGGACGTCGTTCAACGAGAAGCACGACCTCCCGCTCCAGGAGTACGCCGCGCACGGCGGCGCGTTCCCCGTCCGCGTGGAGGGCGTCGGGATCGTCGGCGTCGTCACCGTGTCCGGGCTCGCCCAGGGTGACGACCACGCGCTCGTCACCGAGGCCCTGCGGTCGTTCCTCGGCCGCGCGGGCGCGGCCGAGGGCTGACCACCTACTCGCAGGCCACGCCGTCGCCGTCGCGGTCGAGCTTGGGGGCGTAGCCCGGCTCGCCGCGGAGCAGCGGGGCCGCGCCGGCGGCCCGCACCGCGTCGCAGTTCTGGTAGTACGTCGACGTGCTGCCCCCGGTGTCCGCGACCCCGGCCGGGGCGCTGGGCCGGGACTGCTGGGTCGAGCGGGCCGCGGCGGCGGCCGCCTCCGCCTGGGCGACGGCCGCCTCGCGGCCCTCGACGTCGGACACCCGGGTCGCCAGGTCGGCCTCGACGGTCGCGACCGCACCCTCGCGCGCCGCGACGTCGGCCTCCGACGACTGGAGCGCCGTCGCCCGCTCGTCCAGCTCGGTCTGGGCCGCCTGCGCGGCGGCCGTCTGCTCCTCGAGCGCGGTCCGCTCGGCGTCCAGCTCGGCGCGCTCGCCCTCGACCTCGTCCTGCTCGTCGGCCGCCTGCGCGACGAGGGTCCTCGCCTCGTCCAGCGCCCGGCCGGAGCTGCCCTGCCCGACCAGGAGCCCGACGACGAACAGGGCGACGCCCGCCGCGGTCAGCAGGGCTGCCCGGCGCCCGCGTCGAGGCCGCGTGGCCCCGGCCGGCGGCGCGGCGGTCTCCTCGACCCAGAACGTCCATCCCTCCGGCGCGGACGGCCAGGCAGGGTCCGGGGCCCAGCCCGGCTCGGGGCGCCAGTCTCCGGGGGCCACGGGCCAGCCGGGAGGGGCGTTGAATCTCTGGGCCATGCGTCGTCCTCGTCTCGCGGTCACCGCGTCGACGTCGACGGGCACGACCGAAGCCCCGGGGGGCGTGACGTGAACGCTAACGTGGTGTCAGCCGCCTCGGGGAGGGCCTGACGGGGTGAAAGGGACGTCAGTCCCAGCGGATCGGGACGTCCTCGAACGTCGGCCACGTCGGGACGACGTTCACGTACAGCGACTCGAGCGACGCGTCGAGCGGGCGCGGCAGGTACACCTCGTAGCCCACCGTGCGTCCGACGCTCGTACGCGCGAACAGCGGCTCGGTCTCGAGCTCGCGTGCCCCGCTGCCGCGGACCGGTGCGTACGAGACCAGCGCGCGGGGGTCGACGGCCGACGGGTGCAGCTCTCCTGCACCCGTCATGGCGTACACGCTGATGCGTTCCTCGTCACCGTCCACAGGGCCGAGCGGCGTGAGCTGGAGGCGCAGGCGCATGAGAGATCCGCGGACCACGATCGGCTCGATGCCGACGCGGACCTCCTCCTGGCGGCCGTCCTCGTTCGGGACGACGACCGTCTTCTCGACGACGGGCTCGGTGTCCGTCACGGGCTCCACGCGCGGGCGGTCGCCCGGCACGAGCTCCGCGGTGACGGGATCGAGCTCGTGCTCCTCGACCTCGAGGCCGCGCTCGCCCGGGGTCGTCCCGGAGTAGCGGAGCTCGACACGGCGGTTCTGGGCACGGTCGTCCGCGACGTCGTCACCGCCCTCCTCGACCTTGAGGCGCGTCTCCCCGTACCCCTGCGCCTCGAACGTGACGTCGGGTCGTACCGTCGCGGCAGCGTCGACGACGGCCTGCGCGCGCCGCTGCGAGAGGTCCATGTTGTCCGCCTCCTCGCCCACCGAGTCGGTGTGCCCGGCGACGCTCGCCGTCACACCGTCGGGCAGCTCGGCGGCGATCTCCTGCACGCGCTCGACGGCGGCCTGGGAGAGCTCGGCCGAGCCGACGTCGAACAGGACGTCGGTCTCGAGCGTGACGACGACCTCGTCCGCCTCGACCTCGACGTACTCGAGCGACGTGACGGCACCGGCGAGCTCGAACGTCGTCGCGACCCCCGGGTCGAACCGGGTCGTCGCACGGTCGAGGTCCTCCCGGGCGGGCGCGCCGCCGAGGTCGTCGAGGGTGAGCGGGTCGACGCCCGGGTCGAAGCCCTGCTCGTCCTCGCTCGCCGCGGCCGGGGTGCCGGACAGCGGACCCAGCACGAGCGCGACCGCCAGGGCACCGGCCGCCGTCGCGTGACGGCGCCTCACTCCTCGCTCTCCCAGGTCACGGGCACGTCCTCGAAGGCGGGCCAGGCGTCGTGGAGACGGACGTCCACGGTGCGGGGCTCTCCCTCCGGGCGGGGGAACCATACCTGGTAGAGCAGCGGCCTGCCGTTGACGGTGTCCGCGGTGACGGGGTCCGTCGAGAGCTTCTGCCCGGACGCGGAGACGACGTCGTACTGCGTCAGCGCACCGACGTCGACGATCCGCGGGTTGTGGTCCTTGCCGAGCATGTCGTACACCGAGTACGTCTCGGCGGAGTCGTCGCCCGCGAAGTGCGGGGTCATGAGGACGCGGAGCTCCACCGTCGAGCCGTCCGCGACGAGGGACACGAGGCCGAGCGTGACCTCGTCCTCCGCCGACCCCGGGACCGGCAGGCGCGTCTCGAGGATCGGCTCGTACTCGGCGGCACCCACCACGACAGGAGTCGGCCCGTCCTCGGCCTCTCCCGTGCACGCGCCCAGGCTGAGGGCGGCGGTGAGGCCGAGGGCGCCGACGAGGGCGCGGCGTCGCAGCGTCGACCACCGCGTGCGAGGCAGGGTCGAGCGCGGTCTCCGGAGGCTCGTCATGGCACGGAGGTTAGCCGAACACGCGGCTCCCGTCGGCCACCGGACAGGGGGAGAGGTCCCCATCCGGAGGTCGGACGGGGCCGGCACCACGAGGGTGCCGGCCCCGCCGTCCGACCGCGCAGGGGCGTGCGCGGCCGGGTCGGAGGGCCGGCGCGACGTCGGGCGTCGCGCCGGCGGTGCGGCGTCAGGCCGCGCGCGTGACCTCGATGCGCTGGGGAGCGCGGCCGGCGAACACGCCGGCGACGGTCACGGTGAGCACGCCCGCGTCGTAGGACGCGCGGACGGCGTCGGCCTCCGCCGTCTTCGGCAGGGTGACGGTGCGGCGGAACTCGCCGAACCGGACCTCGCGGACACGGCGCCCGGCCAGGGTGGTCTCGGCCGCCTCGTCGGTGCCCGCCGCGGGCTGCTCGCCCTCGGCCTGCTCGGCGTCGTCGGACGCCTCGTCGGCCGGAGCCTCGACGACGCGCTGGTCACGACGCTCGCCACGGACGACGAGCCGGCGACCCTCGAGCTCGACGGTGACGTCACGCTCCGGGTCGACGCCCGGCAGGTCGAACCGGGCGACGAGGTCGTCGCCCTCGCGGTAGACGTCGGCGGCGGGCGCGAAGCCCGTCGGGGCGACGCCCGCGCCGGACGGGCGCGTCCAGAGCTGGCGCACGAGCCGCTCGGTGGGGAGCGGACGGAACGGCGCCACGGTGTAGGTGCTGATCATGGTGGTCCTCCAGGTCGGTCGTGCCACGGGGGCCGTGGCGTCTGACCTGTGCAACCTTGAGCGTGCCCCGCTCAGTCCCGAGTTCGCGCACGACGAACGGCCTCAGCGGCGGCGCGCCGCCCGGCGGGCCTTGCGCGCGGCCGCGGCGCGCTCCTCGGCGGCGTCGAGCCGCTCGTCGACCGCGTCGAGCGCCTCCCGCGCGGCGGACTCCGCGTCCCGCGCGTCGCTCAGGCGGGCGCGCAGCGCCTCGCGCTCGTCGGCGAGCCGCGCGAGCTCGTCCTCGACGCGGGCGAGCTCGTCCTCCACCTGCCCGACGGCGTCCCCCGCCTCGCGCGCGCGGGCGTCGGCGTCGTCGCGCTCGGCCTCCAGCCGGTCGACCTCGGCCGCGCTCTCCTCGACCTCGCGCTCGGCCGCCGCCTCGGCGTCCTCCTCGGCGCCGGCCGAGGGCTCCTCGTCGCCGTCGGCCGTCCCGCCGCTGTCCGCGTGCGCGCCCGTGCGCGCGCGCAGCTCGACGACGTCGGCCGGCTCGCCGCCCTCGTCGACGATCCCGAACCCGACGTGCTGGAGCGCCTGCGACAACCGGCCCGCCCGGACGAGCGCGCCCGCGTCCGGGTCCATGACCGCTGCCGTGAGGGTCTCCGCGAGCCGGTCGACCGCCGTCCCGGACACCGCCCGGCCCGCGATCTCGCCCGCGTCGCGCACCTCCCCGACGACGCGCTCCACCCGCTCGCGCCGCAGCCGGTCGAGCGTGCGCAGGCGGGTGCGGTCGCGGTCGGCCGTCGCGTCGCGCAGCTCGTCCCCGAGGCTCACGAGCGCGGCGACGTCGTCCGGCCGCTCGCGCGCCACCTGGTTCACGACCCACGCCGCCACCGTCGGCTTCGTGAGCCGGCCGACGCGCTCCGCACCGACCGCGTCGCCCGACGCCTTGACCCGCTTGGCGGCGGCCGTGCGCGCGACGACGAACTGCTCGAGCGGCAGGGCGAAGAGGTCGTCGACGAGCGCGTCGACGTCGGCCGCCTCGTCGCCGGGCTCCTCGGCCGTGGCGCCCGTCATGCTGCGCGTGCTCATGACGCTCAGAGTCGCACCCCGGGGGCCGCCTCGCTCCGGCCACGTCGGGGGGCCGAGCACCAATTCACCCGCGCGGCCCCTGCCCGCGGTGGCGAAGGCTTGCGACTCTGGAGGTCAGGCTTGCAAAGGGGGAATGATGAAACGACGATTCTGGGGTCTTGTCGGGGTGGCGACGGTGTTGCTCGCGGCCTGCACAGGAAGCCCGGCGGAACCCGCGACGGTGACGGTGACGGAGACGGCCGAGGCGGACACGCAGAGCGCGGAACCAGAGCCCACCCCGAACGAGGACAGCGTTTCGGAGCAGCCCACGGCGGCTGATACGGGCTCTGGTGCGACCGACGCCGCTGAGGAGACCTTCACCATGCCGGCGGTGGTCGGCCAGAATCTCCAGGATGCCCAGGATCTGCTGCAGACCATGGACTCGTACCTGATGGATCAGCAGGACGCGACGGGTCTTGAGCGTCTGGCGATCGATGACTCGAACTGGACGGTCTGCGCTCAGGACCCTGCGCCGGGTGCGGTAGTGCCTATCTCGACGGTCGTGACGCTCGCGGCGGTCAAGCTCGACGAGACGTGCCCGTGAGACCGGCCGCGGGCGACCGGTCGGAGATCATGCTGCCTGTGCACCCGAAACGGCGAGCAGGCGCGCGAACGCCGCCTCGGTGACGACCGGGACGCCGTAGCGGCGCGCGGTGCGGGCCTTCGTCGAGAGGGAGTCGGGGTCGGCGGCGACGAGGAGCCGCGTGCGGCGCGTGACGTACGGCCAGGGGGAAAGGCCCGCGGCGCGGACGTCGCGCTCCCAGGCCTCGCGCGTCCGCGACATCGAGCCGGTCAGCACGACCTCGTCGCCCGCGGCCAGCACGAACGCGGGACGGAGCGGGACCGCTCCATCAGCGCCCGCGACCGTCTCGACCAGGCGCGTCCCGAGCGCCGCCTCGACGGCGCCCACGACGTCGTCGGCGTCGAGGCCGAGCTGTCCGGCGACCTCGTGCAGCGCCGGGTCGTCGCGCAGCGCGGCGCCCTCGTCCCGGTCGCCCGTGGCGGTCGTCCCGTCGAGCGCGTCGAGCTCGGCCCGGGCCAGCGCGGCCAGGTAGTCGCGGTGCAGGGTCTCGACCGTCGCGCGGTCGAGCCCGGCGTGCCGGGCCTCCGCGAGCAGCGCTGCCCGCTCGGCGTGCGAGACGTAGCGGTCGAGGAGCGCGTCGTCGAGCAGGCGCAGGTACGTGCTCACGTCGCGCCGCGCCTCCGCTCCCGGGGCGCCGGGCGGGGACGGGTCCGGAAGGGCGGGACGGTCCGCGAGCGCCGCGAGCCAGTGCCCGCGGGCGCGGCTCGCGCCGCGCAGCACCGGCTCCGCGCCGGGCAGGGCGGCGGGCAGCGACCAGCGGACGCCGTCCGCCGCGGCGCGCGCGACGGCCCAGCACTCGTCGTCGGCCGCGACGTCGAGGTAGTACCCGAGCAGCCCCGCGGTCGCGCGCGCGTCGCCCAGGGCCGAGTGGACGCCGTCGTGCACGACGCCCACGGCCGCGCAGCACGCGGCCAGCGCCCGCGAGCCCGTGAGGTAGCGGCTCGCGAGCTGCTGCGTGCACAGGCACGCGACGGGGTCGATGGCCGCGGCGATCCCGGCGCGCCCGATCTCGGCGCGCAGGAAGCGCGTGTCGAACGCCGCGTTGTGGGCGACGAGCACGCGCCCGGAGAGCAGGCGCAGGAGCGCGGGCGCGACGCGGTCGAACGTCGGGGCGAGCGCGACGTCCGCCGCGGCGATCCCGTGCACGTGCTGCGGCCCGAGGTCCCGCTCGGGGTTGACCAGGGTGGACCACTCGTCCTCGACGCGACCGGTGTCGTCCACGAGGACGACCGCGACCTCGGCGACGCGGTCGCCGAGGCGGGGGGAGAACCCCGTGGTCTCGAGGTCGACGACGGCGAATCCGGGCACGGGCACAGTCTGCCCGACGTCGCCCACGGCCTGCCCCGGCGCCACGGCCGTTACGGTCGTGTGAACTCCTGACGCTCGTGCCGCCCGGGGGTTCCGCGCACGGCCCGGGAGGCATACGCTCGCGAGCACACGAGCCTCCGCAGCGTCGCGTCTCGTGTGCGACTCGGCCGCACCCCGACACGACCGGGGGTGGTCCGCGGGGGCCACTGTCGAGGAGGATGCGTGAGACCACGAACGATCGTCCCGTCCGCAGCGGTAGCGGGCCTCGTGCTCGCGGCGCTGACCGCAGTTCCCGTCGGCGCCGAGCCTCTCGGCGCCGCGTCCGGCACGGCCGCCGGCAGCCTGCGGGCCGCCGCGGCCCCGCCCCCGCTCGAGGACCTCGTCACCGGCGACGCGGTCATGCAGAGGCTCCAGGACCTCCAGGACATCGCGGACGCCAACGGCGGCAACCGCGCGCTGGAGACGCCCGGCTACGAGGCGAGCGCCGTCTACGTCGAGGACGCCCTGCGGGCCGCGGGCTACGAGCCCGAGCGCCAGTACTTCACGTTCGAGGACCTGGAGACCGACGAGCTGTCCCTCACGGCGGCCGGCGTCGAGGTGACGTCGGACGTCTACCCGGCCGAGTTCGCGCCCGACACCCCGGACGACGGCGTCACGGGCCCGATCGTGCAGCCCGCCGACGCGCTCGTCCAGGGCTGCACCCCGGACACGTGGGACGGGGTCGCCGTGAGCGGCGCGGTCGCGCTGATCAGCCGCGGCTCGTGCCCGTTCGCCGACAAGGCGCTGTACGCGGCGCAGGCCGGTGCGGCGGCCGTGATCCTGTACAACAACACCGACGGCGCGCTGAGCCCGACCCTCGGTGCCGAGAACGACGCCTGGGTCCCGACGGTGGGCATCACGCAGGCCGCGGGCCAGCAGATCCTCGCCGCGATCGCGGGCGGCGCGGAGCCGGTCGCGACCTACGACCTGCAGACCCACGTCGAGGAGTTCGAGACGTTCAACGTGCTCGCCCAGACCCCGGGCGGACGTGACCACAACGTCGTCATGGTCGGCGCGCACCTCGACGGCGTCGAGGACGGCCCGGGCATCAACGACAACGGCTCCGGCTCCGCCGCGATCCTCGAGGTCGCGGTCCAGCTCGCGGCCGCGACCGACGGTGGCCAGGACGTCGAGAACGCGGTCCGGTTCGCGTGGTGGGGCGCCGAGGAGGTCGGCCTGCGCGGCTCGACCCACTACGTGAGCGACCTCGCCGCGAACGACCCGGCGGCGCTCGACGACATCGCGACGTACCTCAACTTCGACATGGTCGGCTCGCCGAACTACATCATCGGGGTGTACGACGCGAACGAGTCGACCTACCCGGCCCCGGTCGAGGTCCCGCCGGGCTCGGCCGAGACGGAGGCGGTGTTCACCGACTACTTCGACGGCATCGACCAGCCGTGGGTCGACACCGAGTTCTCGGGCCGCTCCGACTACCAGGCGTTCATCGAGAACGGGGTCCCGGCGTCGGGCCTGTTCACCGGCGCGGACGGCTCGAAGACGGCCGAGGAGGTCGCGATGTTCGGCGGCACCGAGGGCATCTTCTACGACCCGAACTACCACTCGCCGGCGGACACGATCGACAACGTCGACGCGACCGCGCTCGACATCATGTCGCGGGCGATCGGGCACGCCGTCGCCGCGCTGTCCGAGGACACGTTCGCGATCAACGGCGTGGGCAACCCGCGCATCGACACCGTCGAGGCGGAGGCGCGGTGCCTCAACGGCACGGCGTACGTCGCCGTGCGCGGCGCCAACGGCGAGGACGCCCCCGCGGACGTCCGGCTCGTCACGCCGTTCGGCGAGAAGAAGTTCAGCGCCCTCGCGCCGGACAAGAACGCGTACCAGTCGTTCAGCACGCGTGCGTCGTCGGTCGCGGCGGGCACCGCGACGGTCGCGGCCTACCAGTGGCGCGGCGGCGACCCGGTGTACCAGCGGTACGACGTGTCGTACGACGCGATCGACTGCGGCTGACGCCTCCGCGTCGACCCGACGGGCGGGGCCGTCCTCCACGGGAGGGCGGCCCCGCCCGGTCTACGCTGGCTCGCGGTGCGCCGTCGGGAGGCGCGACGGACGGGGGGCACGTGGCGAAGGAACCGTTCCTGACGACGACAGACGACGAGCCGGGACAGGGCCCCGACCTGCCCGGCACGACGTCGGGCGACGGGCGCAGCACGCTCGCGCGGCTGCTCGGCGAGAGACGTCTCCTGCGCGTCCCCGCCCTGCGGGCGCTGCCGCGACCCACGCTCCCGCGGCCCTCGTTCTCGCTCCCCGGTGCGCTCCCCGGCCGTCGTGCGCGGCGCGACGACGGCGACCCGGCGCCCGAGGCGGTCCCCGGACCTGATCTCGACTCCGCGCTGGAGGACGCGCTCGTCGAGGCGCTCGCGGACGACGCTGACGTGGCCGACGGCGCCGACGGTGGCCCGCCCGACGCCGCCGCGGGCGACGGCGGGTTCGACGACGTCGTCGCGGAGTGGGTGCGCCGCGTGATCGCCGCCTACCCGCGCCCGACGTACCCGCTCGAACGCGAGTGGGACGTGTCGGTCCAGGGGGTCGTGCGGCTCGTCCCGTACGTGCCGCGGTTCGCGACGGCACCGCTCGCGCTGCTCGACCGGTTCGGCGCCGTGACGATCGGCCCTCAGCGGGTCGGCCTGGACGGCAAGGACGTCGACTGGGACCGCGTGGTCGAGGTCCGCACGGCGCCCGCGTGGACGTGCCTGTCGGCCGAGGCGCTGGAGGTGAACCTCGCGCAGTACGTCGTGGCGCTGCCCCCGCTGCCCGGCCGGGCGTGGGTGCTGGGCAAGATCAGCGAGCTCCTGCTCTCGCTCTACCTCGCCGTGCTGCCGCCGGACGCGGACGGTGACGGTGACGACGTCCTCGCTGACGCGCCACCGGACCGGATGTTCGACCGCGTGGTCACCGAGGTCGTCTACCGGCGGCGGTTCGGGACGGGCGAGGCGCAGGCGAGCACGACGTCGGTCCTGCTCCAGCTCGCGCTGCGCGGCGCGACGGACACGCTCGTCCGGACGGCCGCGGAGCGCGGGGTCGACGTCGTGCACGTGAAGGCCGAGGAGACGAGCATCGGGTCAGTCGTGGCGCGTGCGGCGACGTGGCGCCGCACGGCGCTCGACCTGCGCGAGCGGGTGGACCGGCGCCTCCGGCGCTGACGGCTATCGATCGAGCGCCTCGAGGACCGGGGTGTCGCCCGCGGTGAAGCGGATGAACCGGCCCACGGTCGAGGGCGTGCGCAGCGCCTGGGCGACCACCATCGCGACGTCCGCGCGCGAGACGCGGGAGGCCGCGCCGTCGGGCACGTCGTCCGCGCCGTCGAGGCCGTCCGGGCCGTCGCCGACGACGCGGATCGCCCCGGTCGGGTCGTCGTCGGTGAGCGTGCCCGGCCCGAGGACGGTCCAGTCGAGGTCGGTGCCGCGCAGGTGGTCGTCGGCGGCGAGCTTGGCGTCGGTGTAGGCGAAGAAGCTCGAGTCGGGGTCGACGCCGTGGTCGGGCACCGACCCGATCCACGACACCATGACGTAGCGCGGCACCCCGGCCGCGACGGCGGCGTCCATGGTGCGGCCGGCGGCGTCGCGGTCGACGGCGTACGTCCGTTCGGGGTCCCCGCCGCCGGCGCCGGCCGACCACACGACGGCGTCGAACCCGTCGAGCGCTGCGGCGATCTCCTCGGTCGAGGCGTGCTCGACGTCGAGCAGGAGCGGCTCGCCGCCCAGGCGGCGGACGAGCGGGAGCTGTTCCTCGGCGCGCACGATCCCCGTCACGGTCGCGTCGTGGTCGACGAGGATCGGGACGAGCAGCCGGCCCACCTTGCCGTGGGCACCGACGAGGGCGATCTTCATGCGGCGGACTCCTGTCTGTGGAGGGTGAGAGTCCACCGTCCTCCGCCGTCGTCCGCGCCGCCACCCGGGGCGGCCCGGGCCCGGGTGCGCCGGGTCCCGGTCAGGGGCGCGTCACGGGCACTGCTTCGCGTTCGGGGCGGCGTCGAGCGTCACGGTCTGCGACGCGCGCACGAGGTCCCCGCCCTCCGGGTCCTGCGCGCACACCGTCCAGCCGTTGGCCGCGCCGGGCAGGGCGCCGGACCGCGCGTCGCGCGCGTCCACGACGACGACCGTCACCGCCCCGCGCTTCTCCAGGTCGGCACGCGCCTGCTTGAGCCGTGTCTCGATGAGGTTGGGCATGGAGAACGCCGGCTCGATCTCGACCGAGACCTCGACCCCGTCCGAGCTGCCCGGCTCACCGGGGCCGCCGGTCGGCTCCCCGGTCGGGTCCGGCGTCGGCTCGACGGTCGGCTCGGAGGTGGGGGTCGTCGTCGGCTGCGACGTGGGCGACGGCGACGGGCTCCCCGGGCCGCCCGGCAGCCCGTCCACGCGGCACCCGGCGAGCGCGGTCACGGCCACGACGGCGAGCACGACCGCACGTGCGCGTCGTGGTGCTCCCACGACTCGCGGCCGCGCGGCGTCGCGCGGCCCGTCGTCGTGCTTGCTGGTGCTCGTCCGGTCCGTCATCGCCGACGGGTCCGTCATACGTCCTGCCACTGCACCGCCCCCGGTTGCCCCCTGAAACTGCTTGCGTGATCGAGGGTACGCGACGGGTGCCCGGTTGGCCCGCGCGCGGGCTGCCGTCGGGCGTCAGGGGCGCCCGGTGCCGGTGCGCTTCGGCGGCCGGACGGTCGGCACGTCGCCGACGATCGGGATGGGCCGACGGTGGAACGGGAAGCCGTAGCGCGTGACCAGGCCGGCGAGCGTCGTGAGGCGGTTGCGCGGCCCGATGAGCCCCATGATGTGGACGAACAGCCACGCGAGCCACGCGACGCCGCGCGTGAGCCGCAGCCTCCCGACGACCTCGGCGATGGCCGCGCGCCGGCCGATGACCGCCATGGTGCCCTTGTCGAAGTACCGCAGGGACGTCGTCGGGCGCCCGGCGAGGAGCGCCTCGATGTTCCGCGCGACCTGCTCGCCCGACTGGATCGCGGGCTGCGCGAGCTGCGGCAGCCCGGCGGGCGAGATCGCGATGTCACCCGCCGCGAACACGCCCGGCAGGCCCTCGACCTGGAGGTCGTCGCCGACGACGACGCGCCCGCCCTCGCCGCGCGGCAGGCCCCAGTCGTCGACCTCCTCGTGGGGGTGGACCCCCGCCGACCACACCGTGAGGTCGGAGCGGATGCGCGTGCCGTCGGTGAGGACGACGGCGTCGGGCAGCACCTCCGCGACCCCGGCACCCAGGTGCAGGCCGACGCCGCGACGGCGCAGCTCCTCCGCCGCGTACCGGCGCAGCTTCGGGTGGAACGACTTGAGCACCTCGCCGCCGCGCTGGACGATCTTCACCTCGAACGCGTCGCCGTGGATCTCCGGGTAGGCGGGCCGCAGCCCCGCGGTGCGGAGCTCCGCGAGCGCCCCCGCGACCTCGACGCCCGTCGCGCCGCCGCCGACGACGACGACCCGCAGCCCCTCGTCCTTGCCGGGGTTCGCCGCGGCCTTCTCGAGGCGGATGAAGAGCGTGTCCCGGATCTTCATGGCCTGGGACCGCGAGTACATGGGGAACGAGTTCTCCTTGGCGCCCGGGGTGCCGAAGAAGTTGGCCGTGACGCCGTTCGCGACGACGAGGTAGTCGTAGTCGACCCACTCGTCGTTGAGGAGGCGGATGCGGCGCGCCTCGTGGTCGATGCCGACGAGGTGCTCGTGCACGACCCGCACGTTCTTCTGCTTGAGCCGCAGCCCGCGCAGGAAGTAGGTGACGTCGCCGGGGTTCAGGCCGCCCGTCGCGACCTGGTAGAGCAGCGGCTGGAACGTGTTGTAGACGCGGCGGTCCACGAGCGTCACGCGCACGGGCGCCTTGGCGAGCCCCTTGACGACGGCGAGCCCGGCGAACCCGGCGCCGACCACCACGACGTGCGGCAGGGGGGCGGCGGCTGCCGGTGCGGGGGCAGCGGTGACGGGCTCGGGCACGTGGCCTCCTCGGGGCGACGGGGTGGGAGAGCGCCGGTGCCCGCCCGACTGCGTCGCGGACGTCGCCGACGACGTGTGCCAGGTTACGGCGAACCCCGCCCCCACGCCGAACAGGCGCCCGGCCCCCGAGGGAGAGCCCCGGTCCCGCGAGGTAGACCCCTGGTCGCGCGAGGTAGAGGCGTGGTCGTGACCACGCCTCTACCTCGGCGGACCGGGGCTCTACCTCGGCGCGTTCGGAGTGGGGTGGGTGCGGTCCGCGGTCAGGAGCGGTGGTGCTCGACGTCGTCGCGGCCCAGGAGGTCCTCGCGGACGACGCGGCGCAGCACCTTGCCGATCTGCGAGCGCGGCAGCTCCGGCACGACGGCGAACGTGCGGGGCAGGGCATAGCGCGCGAGGCGCTTCTCGCCCCACTCGCGCACGGCGGCGAGGTCGACGCGCGGGGGTGAGGCGGCGTCGTCCGCGTCGTCGAGCACGACGACGGCGGCGACGTGCTCGTCGGAGCCGGAGCCCGGCACGCCCACGACGGCGACGTCCCGCACGCCGGGCATCCCGCGCAGGTGCTCCTCGACCTGCGACGGGTACACCTTGAACCCGCCGGTGACGATCATCTCCTTGATGCGGTCGACGAGCGTGACGAGGCCCGCGTCGGGGCCGTCGAGGGCCACGCGCACGACGTCGCCCGTGCGGAGCCACCCGTCGTCGAGCAGCTGGTGGGCGGTCTCCTCGGGACGGTTCCAGTAGCCGCGGAACACCTGCGGGCCGCGCACGAGCAGCTCGCCGCGCACGGTGCGCACGCCGTCGTCGGACGGCCCGGACGGCTCGGCGTCGCGCAGGTCGCCGGCGTCGAGCGCGTCGGCGTCGACGACGCGGATCTCGGTGCTGGGGAACGGGAGCCCGAGGGTGCCGGGGCGGCGGTCGTCGGAGCACGGGTTGCCGAGCGAGATCGGCGACGTCTCGGTCATGCCGTAGCCCTCGATGAGCAGGCCGCCCGTCGCGTCCTCCCAGCGCTGCGCCGTCTCCGCGGTGATGGGCATCGCGCCGGCGAAGGCCAGGCGGATCGAGGTGAGGTCGGAGCCCGCGCCCGGGGCGTCGGCCGCGGCGGTGACGATGCGGTCGAACATGGGCGCGACGCCGGGCAGGAACGTCGCGGGCCGCCGCGCCTGGGCGGCGACGAACGCCTGCGGGTCGAACTTGGGGAACGCGACGAGGGTCGCGCCGACGCGCGCGGGCAGGGTAAGGCAGAACGTCAGGCCGAACGCGTGGAAGAACGGCAGCACGCCGTAGACCGTCTCGGCACCCTCCTCGAACGAGGCCCACGCCTGGCCCTGGACGACGTTGGCGACGAGGTTGCGGTGCGTGAGGACCGCGCCCTTCGGGGTGCCGGTCGTGCCGCCGGTGTACTGCAGCAGGGCGACGTCGTCGGCGGCGGGGTGGGGCAGCGCCGGGGGGAGGGCCCGCGCCCGCCGGACGAGGTCGTGCCAGTCGGGCACGCCGGCGGGGAGCGGCGTGCGCAGCGCGTCGCGCTGCGCCCGGGCCCGGGCGACGGGCAGACGCAGGGCGAGGCGGCTGCCGCGCGGCAGGTCGCGCGCGATGTCGAGCCCGACGACGCGGCGCAGCCCGGGCACGTGGGTGCGGGCCTCGAGCACGGCCGGGACCGTCTTGGTCCACACGACCGCGACGCTCGCGCCGGAGTCGGCGAGCTGGTGGGCGAGCTCGTCGGCCGTGTACGTCGGGTTGTGCTCGACCACGACGGCGCCCAGCCGCTCGACCGCGTAGAACGCGACGACGTGCGACGTCGCGTTGGGCAGCACGAGCGCGACGCGGTCGCCGTGCCGGACGCCGAGGTCGTGCAGGGCGCTCGCGGCGCGCTCCACCTGCGCGACGAGCTGCGCGTACGTGGTGGTCGCGCCGAAGAAGTCGACCGCGACGCGGTCCGGCCAGCGCTCGGCCGCGCGGTAGAGGGCGGCCGTGACCGGCTCGTCGGGGACCTCGACGTCCGTCGGGACGCCGGGTGCGTAACGGTCGGTCCACGGCCTCGTCGCCAGAGTGTTCACTACGCCACCGTAACCTACGGTTGCGTAGGTTGTGTGCGGCAGCGGTGTTGTCATCGGTCCTTCGCGTAGGCGAACAGGTCTTTCTCGTGCGTCGTCGCCAGGGCGACGGCGACGCCTGTCGCGCTACCTGCCAGCACGGACAGGACCACGCGCGCACCGAGGACCGTGCCGACCAGCAGGTCACCGTCCCGGCCGAACCACGTGAGCGAGAACGCCGTCCCGACCGCTACCGCCGGAGCGGCCCACAGAGCCGACTCCAGCAGCACGATCGTCCACAGGTCACGTCGTCGCATCCCGTCGTGAAGGGCCGTGGCGAGCTCCACTCGGCGAGCGCGCACGGCGACGAAGGCGACGACGACGGCGACCAGCCCGACGAGGAGCCCGCCGAACCGGGTGGCGCGCTCGTGGAACAGCCCAAAGCCGTCGAGCCCCGAACCCAGCGTGGAGTTGAGCTGCTGCACCTGGGGGACGTCGTCGACGCCACCACCCGGCCGGAGCACGGTGAAGAGCAGCGGGTTCAGGTCCGTGGTCATCGGCCACGCCTCGACCCAGCACTCGTCGAACGGTGCGCGGTACCCGGTGACGCTCACCGCCAGATAGCCGTACCCGTCCCGCCGGCCGTCGCGGGGGTAGGTGTAGGTGCCCGCGAGGCGAGACGACCCGGTCGTCGCGGAGAGCCGGTCGCCGAGCCCGAGGCCGAGCGTCGCGGCGGCGTCGTCGGTCAGGATCAGACCCGGCCCCCCGTCGGTCGTGGCACCGACGACGGCAGGGAACCCCGGGCTCGCGTCCGCGGCAGGCATGGGGGCGCCGGTAAGGGCGACGGCGGCGACGGACTCGTCCGGTCGGACGGTGAGCGCACCCGCCGTGTGCACTCCGGGCAGATCGCGCAACGACTCGCACCGCGCGGCGTCGACCCGGCCCGGTGCCGAGATCGTGAGAATCGACGCACCAGCGGCGCGGAACTCCGTGGCCTGCCTCTCGGCCGCGGCCACGGTCGAGATCTCAGCTCCCAGCGTGGTGAGGACCAGGACCATCAGCACCAGTGCCAGCGTGCCGCAGCGTGCCGTACCTGTGGAAGCGTTGCGCCACGCCTCGCGGAGGACCGAGCGCAGTCTCATGCGGCGGCGTGCAGCGTCAGGTCGACGTGATTCGAGCACGCGTCACGGGTCGCGGCGTCGTGCGTCGCGACGACGATGATCGTCCCGGGTGAGCGCAGCGCATCGAGCGACTCGTTGACGGTGCGGGCGGTCGGCAGGTCGAGCTGGGCGGTCGGCTCGTCCACGAGGAGGAGTCCTGGTTCCGATGCGATCGCTCGCGCCAGCATCAGGCGCTGCGCCTCCCCACCCGAGAGGCGTCGGAACTGCTGCTGCGCGACACCACCGAGCCCGAACCTGCCGAGGAGGTCAGCGGCTCGCCGATCCGCCTCCCGGGGGTGCAGCCCCCGCACGAGCAGCGGGAGCGCGACGTGGTCGTGTGCTGAGCGCCGCGGCGTCCCGTGCGGGTTCTGGAACACCCACCCGGTGCGCCCGACGCCCTCTCGCGCGACAACGCCCTCGCTGGGCGCCTCCCACCCGGCGAGCAGGCCGAGGAGGGTGCTCTTGCCCGACCCCGACGGGCCGGTCAGCGCGTAGGCGTGTCCCGGCCGCAGGTCGAGGTCGAGCCCGCGGAATAGCCACGGTCGCCCGGGGAAGCGGTGCCCGAGGCCGGAGACGGTCACGCGCACGGGGTGTCCTGTCGGGGCGACGTCTCGACGACGGTCGGCGGGATGCCGTCGAACAGCACGAACGTCTGGCCGAGCTCGGATCCCACGACCCGCACCGCGTGCGGGACGGCGCCTGTGGTCACGCAGCTGGTCCCGTCCGGTGCGGTGATCACCGCTGACGGTGGGACGACCGACACGTCCACCGGTTCTGACAACCGCAGTTGGCCGACCGGGGCCTCGTCGCCCGTACCTCCTTGCTGGAGCGAGGGCGCAGCGTCGAGCCGTGCGAGCAGCGATGGGTCGGTGACGGGGGCCTGCGGCTCGACCGCGACGTCGATCCCGTCCACGCGGAGCGTGCGCGCGCCGGCGACGAGGTCGGACGGCGCACCGTCGCGCAGCGTGACTTCGGCCAGCGTGCCGGGCGTGACGGCGAGCTCTGCTCCGGCTTCGAGTCGGCTCCCTATCGTGGCCGAGCACTCCGAGAGGGTGACCGACGGTCCGGGGATCCACAGGATGCGGGATCGCGGGACGGAGGTGAGTGCCGAGGGGGCACCGAGGTCGTCGAGGAGCGTGTTGACCGCCCGGAGCGTCTTCCTGCCGAGCGTCCCGGTGATCTCCACGGGGTGCCCCAGGCGCGTCAGCTCCTCCTGCAGCGCCCGCACGTCGTTGCCCTCGGCGCCGACCGGAAGGTCCCGCCAGAGGGGGAGCGTCGTCGCGAGCGCGACGATCGGCGCGTCGTCGAGCCAGAGCGGCGCGGTCCCGGACTCGATGGCCGAGCCGGGACGGCAGTCGAAGCGTGTGACGAGACCGCTACCGGGCGATACCAGCCCTGAATCCTCGCCGCGGGCGACGGCGAGCCGCACGGAGCGGACGTCGTCGAACGTGGCTGCCTGGACGGTGAAGGTGGTGAGGGGAGCGGGCGGTCGCAGGGCCGAAGGGACGGCCGGGGAGGCCCACGCGGCACCGAGGGCGATCCCGACGGCGACGAGAGTCAGCCCCCCGAGCACCCACAGTCCGGCCTTCGCAGGGCTGCGCTCAGCCACCGGCCAGGCCCAGGGGGTCGTCCGAGCACGTCATCAGGGCGTCCCGGAGCTCGGTCGTGAGAGCAGCGAGGTCGGAGAAGCGGCCC
Source organism: Cellulosimicrobium sp. 72-3 (assembly GCF_013127315.1). Lineage (NCBI taxonomy): Bacteria > Bacillati > Actinomycetota > Actinomycetes > Micrococcales > Promicromonosporaceae > Cellulosimicrobium > Cellulosimicrobium sp. 72-3. The sequence goes on along the minus strand of NZ_CP053419.1, from coordinate 3,777,624 downwards.
TCCGTGTCCGTGACATAGTCGTCTGCGGAGTAGGCGGCAGGGACGACCCCCTTGCCGACGAGGCACTCCGCCATGATGGTCGGGACGTCGAGGTTGGCCGGGTTCGACGCCATGATGTCGTGCAGCGCCCCGACCGTGTCTGCCCCCGACTCGCGCTCGCACACCTTCACCACCTCGTAGGGATCGCCTCCGTCCGGCAGGTGTGAGGCCTCATACGAGCCGTCGGGCTCGAAGCCCGAGAACGTCACGCCCTCGCCGTCGAGGCACGTACGGAACTTCTCCTCCATCTCGGCGTACTCGGCGTCGGTGATCTCCTCGTCGGCGATCGCCTGGCGGGCGAACTCGGACTCAGCGTCGGCGTAGAACGCGGCGAACTCGGCGGCGTAGGGCCCGTCGAACAGGGGAACCTCCGCCCCCGCACCCTCGGCCGCGCTCGACCCCGCGGACTGCGAGGTGCCGCACGCGACGAGGAGGGGCGAGAACGCGGCGAGTGCTGCCGCGGCGAAGAGCCGCGGCGCCTTGCATCGAGACATGATTCTCCGGTGGCTGGGCGTTCGTCGGGATCGAGCGGACCCGCGCTCCGCCGGTCGTCGCGTCAGCGTGACGACCGGCAGCGCGCGAGCTGTTCTACTTGACGTCGTAGTACGCCTTGTTCCCGAACAAGCGGACCGCGTCCCACTGTCTCGCCCACAGTCCCGCGGCAACCCAGCCGCTGCTCCGGAGGCCGTTGTCCCCGTACGTCGAGGCCTTGTGGACCCTGGAGCCGTGGTGGTAGAGCGACCAGACGTCCTTGGCGTCGGCGCCGTGGTCCCACGTGCCGCCCACGGACGGGTAGCTGATCGCCGCGCTGGCAGGGCCAGCGGCTCCGAGCGCGACACCAGCGACGAGCGTGGCGGTGATGACCGCCGTCATGATCTTTCGCACGAGATTCCCCCTTGAAGCGATAACCGTCCGAGGAAGTATCGTGCGGATGGCAGGAGTGGTGAGATATGTCCGTTATATGGACGAGCCGAGGTGGTCACCACGGGAGGTCGCCATCTTGCCGAGCGTGCGGCGCGGCTCGCTCCGACCGAAGCCCTGTCACCTCCGGTGACGCGTCAGCCCGCCAGGACGCGGTCGAGCGCCGCGCGCCCCACGGGACCCCAGTGGGCCTTGCCGCCGGGCAGCCCACGGTCGCCGTTCTGCCCCATGAGCAGGAGGAAGAGGGCCTTCAGCGCGGCCAGACCGCGGGCACGCCGGACCGCCGCGTCGTCGGCCGGCGCGTAGGCGTCGAAGAACCGCGCCGCGGTGCCAGCGGGCAGCAGCACCCAGGCGGCGGCGAGGTCCCAGGCCGGGTCGCCCGCGAACAGGTCGCCGAAGTCGACGACGCCCGCGAGCGTCCCGTCCGCGACGACGACGTTTGCGGGGTGAAGGTCCCCGTGCACCCACACGGGCGGACCCTCCCACGCGGGGGCAGCGACGGCGTCGGCCCAGACGGACCGGACGGCGGCGGAGTCCGCGGGGGAGACGGCGCGCAGGAAGCCCTCGAAGCCGTCCGTGACGTCGCGGGGGTGAGCGCCCCGGTCCGTGGACGACGGCGCGTCGGCGGGTGCTGCGACGTGCAGCGCCCGGAGGAAGCCCGCCAGCGCGTCGGCGGCGTGCTCGCCCCGGGTGATCGTCCCGTGGTCCAGCGGCTCGCCGGGGACCCAGGTCATGACCGTCCAGTGCCGCGGGAGACGCGCCGACGGCTCGCCGTGCCGCACCGGCGTCGGCACGGGGAGCGGCAGGCGCGGCGCGAGCACGGGCAGCCACCGCCGTTCCTTGCGCTGGAGCTCCGGCGTCGGGTCCATGCGCTGCACCCGCACGGCCAGGTCGTCGCCGAGCCGCCACATCTGGTTCCCCCAGCCGCCCGCGACCTCGCGGAGCGACAGCCCGGCGAGGTCGCGGTGCTGCTCCGCGAGGGCCTCGCGGACGAGGTCGGCGGTGATCGCGGTCTCGGGGGCGCTCATGCGCGCCCACGGTACCGACGCGCCGTCGGCCGCTGCTCAGGCGGGGTGCCAGCGCGCTCCCCAGCGGCGGGTCAGGCGTCCGCCCGACGTCGCCGCGTGGGCCCGCACGCCCGCCTCCACGGCGTCCGCGACGCCGTGCGCGGACGCGTCCGTGTCGGCGAGGAAGCGCACGGTGACGCGCGCCTCGCCGCGGACGACGCCGACGTCGTACGCCTCGACGGTCGTGAGGGCGCGCGCCGCGGCGGCGGCCGCGGGCAGCACGGCCTCGGGGTCGGCGCCCGGGTGCAGGAGTCCGACGGCGAGGGTCACGCGGTAGGACGGCACGGCTCAGGCCACGCCCGGCCGGGGCGCCGCGTCGCTGAGCACGGCGACGAGGAAGTCGGCGTCCGGGGTCCAGGGGCGCAGGTCCCACGTGGCGAGCGCGAGGTCGAGGTGCAGGCCGGCCTCCGTGGCGTCGGCGAGGAACTGCTCGGGCGGGTACCCGCGACCGGTGCCGAAGCCCACGACGGCGCGACCGCCGGGCGCGAGGTGGGCGCGGAAGCGGCGCAGCACCGCCACCTCGGTGCCCGGCGCGAGGAACGTCACGACGTTGCCCGCGCACACGATCAGGTCGAACGGCTCGGTGACGCCCTCTGCGGGCAGGTCGAGCTCCGCGAGGTCGCCCACGCGCCAGTCGGGGCCTGGGTGGTCGGTGCGCGCGGCGTCGATCAGGACGGGGTCCACGTCGACGCCCACGACGGCGTGCCCGCGCGCGAACAGCTCGGCGCCCACGCGCCCCGGCCCGCAGCCCGCGTCGAGGACCCGGGAGCCGCGCGGCAGCATGGCGTCGACCAGGCGGGCCTCGCCCGCGAGGTCGGCGCCCCGGGCGGCCATGGCCCGGAAGCGTTCGACGTACCAGGTGGAGTGCGAGGGGTCGGCGGCGGTCTTCTGCTCCCAGCGCGAGGGACGGGTGGCGCTCATGCCGCCGACGCTACCCGGGCGTGGGAGAGTCGGTCTCGTGACCTTGGTCCCCACCACCCTCGGCACCACCCTCGGCATCGACCTCGGGACGAGCGGGCTCAAGCTCGTCCTCCTCGGCCGGGACGGGTCGGTCGTCGCGGAGGCCGAGGCGGCGTACGACGTCGGGCACCCGCGCCCCGGCCGCTCCGAGTCGGCCCCGGCGACCTGGACGACGGCGCTCGGCGTCGCCCTCGACGACCTCGCCGCCCGCGCGGCCGGGCTCGGCGAGGTCGCGGTGCGCGCGGTCGGCGTCGCGGGCCAGATGCACGCCGCGGTGCTCGTGGACGCGGCGGGGGACGCCGTCGTGCCGGCCGTCCTGTGGACGGACGCGCGCGCTGCCGACCGGCTCGACCGCTGGCGCGCGCTGCCCGACGCCGTGCGAGCCCCGCTCGCCAACCCCCTCGTGCCCGGGATGACCGGGCCCGTGCTCGACTGGTTCGCCGCGCACGACCCCGCGACGCTCGACCGCGCGGCGCACGTGCTGCTGCCCAAGGACGTCGTTCGCGCGTGGCTCGTCGACGACCCCGTCCTCCCCGTCGCCACGACCGACCGGTCCGACGCCGCGGGCACGCTCCTGTGGGACGTGCCCCGCGACGCCTGGGCGGCCGACGTCGTCGCGCACCTCGACCTGCCGGCCCGGCTCCTGCCGGGCGTGGCGCCGTCGGACGCCGTGGCCGGGACGACCGCCCGGCTCGCGCGGTGGTTCCCGGCGAGCGGGAGCGCGGTGCCCGTCGTGGTGGGCGGCGGGGACACCCCGGCCGCGCGGCTCGCCGTCGGGGCGCCCGGGCTGCACGTCAACCTCGGCACGGGGGCGCAGGTCATGGCCGCGCTCGACCGGCCCGAGCCCGTGCTCGACCCCCTCGTGCACACCTTCGCGGACACCGGCGCCGGCCCCGCCGCGCGGTGGTACCGCCTCGCGGCGGTGCAGAACGCGGGTCTCGCGCTCGGCTGGGCGCTGCGGGTCCTCGGGCTGGGGTGGTCCGACGGCCTCGCGCTCGCGCGGACCGTGCCCGACGGCGCGGGCGGCGTGACGTTCCTGCCGTTCCTCACCGGGGAGCGCGGCGGGGTCGCCGGTCCCGGCGCACGCGGGGCGTGGACCGGGCTGCGCGAGGACACGGGGCGGCCCGAGCTCGTGCGCGCCGCCGTCGAGGGCATGGTGTTCGCGGTCGCGGCGGCGGTCGACCTGCTCGACCCGGCGCCCGCGGCCTCGGCCGTGGCGCCCGTCGCGGGACCGCCCGTGAGCCGTCCGGAGGGCGAGCCGGGTGCGGTGGTCGTGACGGGCGGCGGGTCGCGCGACCCGCTCGTGCGCCGGCTCCTCGCCGACGCGCTCGGCCGGCCCGTCCACCGCGTCGGGCTCCGCAGCGCGACCGCGGTCGGCGCGGCGCTGCTCGCCGCGCGCGGCACGGGCGACCCGGTCGAGCCGGTCGTCGCCACGGACGAGCCGGAGCTCCCGGGCCCGGGCCGGGCGGACGTCGTCGGGCACCTCGCGCGCTGGCGGGAGGCCGCCGCGGCCCTCGCGTGACGCACCCGGGGCCGACCCTGCGAGAATCGAGGGATGTCCACCGCAGCCGCCGTGACCACCGGGACCGCACCCGTCACGGACCTCGCCTCCAGCGCCCCCACGGGCGAGATCCTCGCGGTGTGCCGCGTGCACGCCCTCCTGCCGGACGCGGGGCCCGTCGGCGTCACGGCGATCGACAAGCGTCCCGTCACGGGACCGGTGAAGGTGCGCCGGCTCGGGCTCTACGCGGACCTGCAGGCCGACCGCGCGAACCACGGCGGCGAGGAGCAGGCGGTGTACGCGTACGGGCAGGACGACGCGGACTGGTGGGCCGGCGAGCTCGGTCGCGACGTCCCGCCGGGCCTGTTCGGCGAGAACCTGCGCGTGGAGGGCATCCCGGTCACGGAGGCCGTCGTCGGCGAGCGGTGGGCCGTGGGCACCGCGCTCCTCGAGGTCACCCAGCCGCGCACGCCCTGCTCGACGTTCGCGCGCCGCCTCGGCGAGGACCGGTGGGTCAAGCGCTTCACGGTCGCGAACCGCACCGGCGCGTACCTGCGCGTCGTGCAGCACGGCGAGCTGCGCGCGGGCGACGCGGTGACGGTCTGCTACCGGCCCGAGCACGGGGTGACGCTCGCCGACTGGTTCGGCGCCTGGAACGGTCGCGGCGCGGACCCCGAGCGCGCGGCCGGGCTCGCGCGCCGCCTCCTCGCCGCCCACCTCGAGGGCGACGTCACGCTCACGGACGAGCTGCGCGCCCGCGCCGAGATCGCGGCCGGACGCCGGATCGAGGACTGAGCGTCAGCGCTCCGCGCGGGGGATGCGCGGGCCGCGACGGCCGCGGGGCGGCTCGTTCGGCGGCCACTCGCCGTCGTCGGAGCCGTCGTCGGCGGTGAAGAGCAGGTCGTGCAGGCGCACCTGGACGTTCTCGACGTCCGGCACGTCGTGGAGGTTCAGCCCGGGCTTGTCGGTCGCGTCCGAGATGACGAGGGTGCCGCAGCCGAAGATCCGGTCGATCGGGCCCTTCTCGTAGTTGACGTCGTTGATCCGGTAGAGCGGGATGTCGCGGCCGGTGCGCGTGATGATCCCCGAGCGCATGGCGATGCGCTTGTTCGTCACCGTGTACTCCGTGGTGCGCCAGCGCAGCCACGGCACGAACACCCAGACCACCGCCGCGACCAGCGCGAGACCCGCCACGACCCACCGGACGACGTCGTTCGGCACGAGCAGGACCGTGACCACGACGGCGGCGACCAGCACGAGCAGCAGCACGAACGGCCAGAACAGCGCCTTGGCGTGCTCCTTGAGCTCCATGACGACGTGCTCGCCCTCGGTGAGGTGCTTCTCGCTCAGTCCCATGGGCAGCATCGTGCCACCCGCACTACCCCTGCGCGGCCAGGTTCCAGCCCTCGACCGTGCGCAGCCCGTGCCCGTAGCCAAGGAGGCAGATCGCCGCGGTGCCGAGCTCGAACCGCGCGCCCAGGGCCGGGTCGAGCCCGAGCCAAACCGTCGCGAGGACGCGGAGCAGGTGGCCGTGCGCGAACAGCACCACGTCGTCGCCGTCCTGGAGCGTCGGCTCGACGCGCCCGAGCACCCGGGCGGCCCGCGCCGCCACCTGGTCGAGCTCCTCGCCGTGGTGCCCGTCCGGCGCCGCGAGGACGTTCACGCCGTCGCGGAAGAGCAGCCACTCGCGCCCGAGCTGCTCGCCGACCGCGACCGAGGTGCGCCCCTCGACGGGCCCGTAGTCCCACTCGGCGAGGTCGTCGTCGGTCGTGGCGGCGGGGAAGCCCGCGAGGTCGGCGGTCCGGCGCGCCCGCTCCCGGGGGCTCGTGAGCACGACGGCGGGGCGCCGCCCACGGCGGTCGGCCCACCCCTGGAGCCACACGCCGGCCGCGACGGCCTGCTGCTCGCCGGCGACGGTGAGCGGGACGTCCGAGCGGCCCGTGTGGCGCCCGCTCGCGCTCCACTCCGTCTCGCCGTGGCGGACGAGGACGAGCTGCGGGTCGGGGGAGGGGGCGGTCGGGGTCACGGGGCGGCCTTCCTGCGCGGGGTTCCTCAGCAGGATCACCCCGGCGCGCGGACGGCGCGCGGCGACGGCCCTGCCGGGTGGTGCCGGGACCTCGGTCGACGGGCGCGGCCGGGGTCAGCCGGGGATGCCGTCGAGGCCGTTGACGGCGAGGAAGACGACGAGAGCGCCGAGCAGGACGACGGCGAACCCGGTCGCGACGAGCAGGACGGTACGGGGGCGGACGCGCACGAGGACTCCGGGCCTGGGGGACGGGCGGGCCTCCCCATTCTCGCGCAGCGCCGCGGCGGTGCGGTCCGTGGGTGCTGCGTGCCGGGGTGCGCCGGGGTGCGGCCGGCCGGGGTGGGCCAGGGTGCGGCCGTCGGGGTGCGGCCCGCGTTGACACGCCCCGCGAGGCCAGGCAGGGTGGCCGGACGCGTGGTCGGAAAGACCGCGCGGACGAGGACGTCGGCGACCGCGCCGCGGCGGGACGCCGACGTGCCGGTCCGGGGGAGGAACCGCGATGGTGCACGAGACGGCGGACGGGCAGACCGCGTACGGCAGCCCGGAGTTCGACTGGTCCATCCTCACGGTGCCGACGGCGCTCGCCGTCGTGCGGGGGCAGCTCGGCTTCTCGTGGCTTGAGCTGAGCGACCGGCTCGCGACGCTGACGCAGGCGGAGCTCGAGTGGGAGCCCGGTCCGGACGCGCTGCGGGTCGTGCGGCGGGGGTCGGAGCGCACGCCGCGCACGCTCGGCGCGGGCGAGTGGGTGATGGAGTGGCCGGAGGGCCCGGACTCGCCGCAGCCGCGCACGGTGGCGTGGCTCGTCGCGCACCTCACCGAGGCGTTCTTCGAGCGCTGGGAGTGGACGTTCGGGCCGCACGAGCGGCGCCGGGACGCGGTGACCTTCTCGGGGGAGGTCGGGCCCGCCGTCGACGGGCTGCGGCACGAGGTCGACCGGTGGCGCGCGGGCGTCGACGGCCTGCCCGACGACGGGGCGTTCACCGTCGGGCTCAGCCAGGCGACGGAGATCGACGCGCAGGCACCGTTCGCCCACCTCGTCGCGCACATGAACCGCGAGCTCGTGCACCACGGTGCCGAGATCATGGTGCTCCAGGACCTGTACCGCGCGGCGCACGGCACCGACTGACCGCCCGGGGCGGGAATCGCGCGGCCGCCCAGATGGTTGAAGCGTCACATGACCACGAACAGCCCGGCGCCGACGGACGCCGCCGCCCCTACGGTGAAGATCGACATCTGGTCCGACGTCGCGTGCCCCTGGTGCTACGTCGGCAAGCGACGCCTCGAGACGGCGCTCGGCCGCCTCGCGGAGTCCGGTGACGGGCCGCAGGTCGACATCGAGTACCACTCGTTCGAGCTCGCGCCCGACACGCCCGTCGACTTCGACGGCACCGAGGTGGACTTCCTCGCCGGGCACAAGGGCATGCCGCGCGCCCAGGTCGAGCAGATGCTCGGGCAGATGACGCAGCTCGCCGCGGCCGAGGGGCTGCGCTACGACTTCGACGCGCTCCAGCACACCAAGACGCTCACGGCCCACGAGCTGCTGCACCACGCGAAGGCGCACGGCAAGCAGGTCGAGATGAAGGAGCGGCTGCTCAAGGCGTACTTCGAGGAGGGTCGTCACGTCGGCCGGGTCGAGGAGCTCGCGGACCTCGCGGCGGAGGTCGGGCTCGACCGCGCCGAGGTCGTCGCGGCGCTCGAGGACGGGCGCTGGGCCGACGACGTGCAGGCCGACATCCACCAGGCGCGCGCCTACGGGATCAACGGCGTGCCGTTCTTCGTGGTCGACGGGCGGTACGGCGTCTCGGGTGCGCAGGACCCGGCGGTGTTCGTCCAGGTGCTGCAGCAGGCGGTCGCGGAGCGTGACGCGGCCTGAGCCGCGGCGTCCCGACGACATCGGGGTGCGGCGTGAAGCGACGCATCTCACACCCGGTGCGGTGGAACTGCGACTCGGTATCACCCAGACTGGACGCAGCCCGCACCGACGCCGGCCCACACGTGCACCGGCGCCCGTGAATCCCACGAGGAGGCCTCAGATGACGGACACGACCACGAACCTCTACCACTCGATCGCGAACCCGCGCCGCACGACGCTCATGACCGTGAGCGCCGCGGACGCCGCCGCCCCGCACCGTGAGCCCGCGCCGGGCCTCACGCTCGTGGGCGCCGACGACGCCGCGGTGTGCGTCGACGGGTCGTGCGCGCTCCCCGAGTAACCGAGAGTGCCTGAGAGAGCCGCCGGAACGCCTCGTTCCGGCGGCTCTTTCCTGCACCTGGCGAGGGGCGGGGGCCGGTCAGTTGCGGCGGTGGTCCTGGATCGACAGGCGCGGGCCGCGCCGCGGGGCCTGCGCCCGGCCGGAGACCTCGAGGAGCCGCACCACGCGGTAGCGGTGCGGCGCGTACGGCGCGAGCAGCTCGAGCATGCGCTCGTCGTCGACGCGCTCGCCCACGAGCGCCCACCCGACCGCCTTGGCCAGGTGGTAGTCGCCCACGGACACGGCGTCCGGGTCGCCCAGCGCCCGCTGCGCGACCTCGGCCGCCGTCCACACGCCCACGCCGGGCACGGCCTGCAGCCGCGCCTGCGCGGCCGGCGCGCCCTGGACGTCGCGCAGGCGGTCGCACTCCTCGAGGCGCCGGGCGACGCGCGCCGCCGCGACGACCGTCCGCGCGCGGCCAGGGTCGACGTTCGCGCGGTGCCAGTCCCACGTGGGGACGCGCGCCCAGGTGGCCGCGTCGGGCACGACGAGCATCCCGGCGTCGCCCGCGGGCCCCGGGGCGCGCTCGCCGTGCCGACGCAGGAGCCAGCTCCACGAGCGCCACGCCGCGACGGACTGCACGCGCTGCTCGAGGATCGCCGGCACGAGCGCCTCCAGCACGCGCCCCGTGCGCGGGATCCGCAGGCCGGGGCTGCGGCGGTGGGCGTCGCGCAGCACCGCGGGCGGGGCGAAGCCCGTGTCGTCGTCGTCCTCGCCGAGCAGGCGGGGCAGGTCGTCGAGCACCTCCGCGGCGCCCGGCCCCCACGCGTGCCCGACGACGTCGCACGGCCCGGTCTGCACCAGCCGGTAGGCGGCGGGCCCGCTCTCCGCGCGGGTCGTGCGCCACACGTCGCCGGACGGCGTACGGCGGAACGTCGGGTCATACGGACCGCGCGCGAGCCGGTCGAGCGTGAGGTGCAGGTCGAGCGGCCGCCCCGACCGGAAGCGACGCGCGAGCGGCGCGCCGGGCTGCGCCGTCGGCCCGGGCTGCGCGAGGTCGCCGACCGTGCGCTCGGCGGGCGCGCGGCCCGTGCTCGGCAGGACGGTCACCCGTCCATGGTCGCACCCGCCGCCGACGCCCCGACCCCGCCGCCCGACCCCGCCGCCCTCACCGCTCCTCACCGCCCGGCCGTCGAGCACGACGTTGCTGGCGGTATCGGCCCGTTCGCGACAGCAGGGTCGTGCTCGACCCGGAGCAGGGTCGTGCTCGGCGGGAGGGGTCAGTCGAAGAGGGTGTCCATGTCCCACGCCGGCTCGGGCGCGGCCTGCCGGGCCGCGGGTGCACCCCGGTCGGCGGCGGCCGGTGCGGGCACGCGGCCCGGCGACCGGGTCGGGTCGCCGAGCTCGGGCACGAGCGTGCCGTCGAGGTCCCCGCGGCCCGCGGCCCAGTCCTGGGCGGCGAGGCCCGCGAGCTGGTCCGCGCGCTCGTTGAACGGGTCGCCCACGTGGCCGCGCACCCAGCGGAACCGGACGGGCCCCGCGCGCTCGGCGATGACCCGGTCGATCGCCTGGACGAGCTCGAGGTTCTTCACGGGCTGGCCGCCCGCCGTCCGCCACCCCTTGCGCTTCCAGGCGACCACCCACTCGGACGCGCACTTGATCGCGTACTGCGAGTCGGACTCGATGAGCAGCGGCTCTGCGCCCGGGTGGGCGCGCACCGCCTGGAGCAGCGCGGTGAGCTCGGCGACCTGGTTGGTCCCGCTCACGGCGCCGCCGGAGTCGAACGTGCCGTCGTGGTTGATCCACGCCCACCCGATGGCTCCGCCCGGGTTGCTCAGGCACGAGCCGTCGGTGCTGACAGTGATCACAGCGCTCCTCGATCACGGACGATCCCGCCCGCCGGCTGCGGCGCGGGGAGGCGAATGCGTCGGCGCCATTGTCCCCCGCCCGGGAGGGTCGTGGTGCACGTGTCCGACGACGCCCCTCCGGGAGGCGCGCGGCCCACCCCCCCCCGCGGGCCGTTCCGGGGCGTCCCGGGACGACGTACGGGAACCCCGGCGGTCCCGGTCCTTCGTCGTCGCTCGGGGTCGCCTCAGGGGAGAACCGGGGGGATACCCCATGGTGCGGCGGGGCGGCGCCGTCGAGGCTGGGACGCATGGTCGCGTGGGTCGTGGAGCTGTGGGGACAGGTCGAGTCGTGGCTGCTCGCGCTCGTGGACTCGGCGTGGGCGCTCCCCGTGCTCTTCGCGACGACCGCCGGCGACGGGTTCTTCCCGCCGATCCCGGGCGAGACGGTGATCGTCATGCTCGCCGTCGCGGCCCAGTCGGGCGGCGGGGTCGCGTGGGGGATCGTGCTCGCGGTCGCCGCGCTCGGCGCCTGGTGCGGCGACCAGCTCGCCTACGCCCTGGGGCGCGCGCTCGGCACCCGTGCCCTGCCCGCCCTGCGGGGCGCGCGCGGGCGGCGCGCGGTCGAGTGGGCCACGCGGTCCCTCGACCGGCGTGGCGCGTCCGTCGTGCTCGGGGCGCGGTTCGTCCCCGTCGGGCGCACGGCCGTCAACGTGACCGCCGGCGCGGTCGGGTTCTCGCGGCGGCGGTTCATGGCGCTCTCCGCCGTCGCCTCTGCGACGTGGGCGACGTACTCCGTGGTCATCGGGACGCTCGCCGCCGCGTGGGTCGGCGACAGCCCGCTGCTCGCCGTCGTGGTGGGCGTCGTCGGGGGCATCCTGCTGGGCGTCCTCGTCGACACCGTCGTCCGGCTCCGCGCGGCGCGGCGCGAGCGGGCCCTCGCCCCGGTGACCGGACCGGTCCCGATCCCGGCAGCCGTCGCGGCGCTCGCGGTGCCGGGCGGCGCGCCCGAGGAGACGGACCCTGCCCTCGTCCCGTGCCCCGGCGCCGGGAGCTAGGGCCCGCCAGACCCGCCCCGGGACGGCCGACCCGCCCCGCCCCGCCCTGTGACGGTCGACCCGTCCCGTGACGCCCGAGACGCCCCGGACGGGCCGGGACGCACGAGGGCCCCGGCCGACGGCCGGGGCCCCCCGCTCGCTCTTGGACGCGTCGGTCAGGACACGCCGAGCAGGTCGATGACGAAGATCAGCGTCTTGCCGGACAGGCGGTGCCCGCCGCCCGCCGGGCCGTACGCGAGCTCCGGCGGCACGACGAGCTTGCGGCGCCCGCCGACCTTCATGCCCGGGATGCCCTGCTGCCAGCCCGCGATGAGGCTGCGCAGCGGGAAGTTGATCGACTCGCCGCGGTTCCACGACGCGTCGAACTCCTCGCCCGTCTCGTACTCGACGCCGAGGTAGTGCACGTTCACGGTCGCGCCGGGCGTGGCCTCGGGGCCGTCGCCCACGGTGATGTCCTCGACGACGAGCTCGGTGGGCGCGGGACCCTCCGGGGCGTCGACCTCGGGACGGGACAGTCCGTTCTCTCCAGTGGTCATGCTCCGATCCAACCACGGCGGCGGGCGCCCGGTCCGGCGTGCGGAGCCGGACGGCGCTCCGGCGCGGGGTCGAGGTTGGGGTCGTCCGCAACCCCGGTCGGGGGCGCCCCGCACGTCCCGTTCGGCGACGCGCAACACCGCGAGCCCGAAAATCGCCATCATGGAGGCATGCCCACCACACCTGAGCCGCCCTCCGGCGTGCCCGCCGACCCCGCGCGCCCGGGCGCACCCGAGGTGCCGCCGACGGCGGTGCCGCCGACCGCCGTCGGGCACCGGCCCTCCCCGCAGGAGGTGCGGCGGTGGCGCCGCTTCCTGGCCGACGAGCGCGCCGAGGCCGCGGTGTACCGGGACCTCGCGAGCCGCCGGACGGGCGAGGAGCGGGACATCCTGCTGGCGCTCGCGGAGGCGGAGCGCCGTCACGAGCAGCACTGGCTCGACCTGCTCGGCGAGGACACGGGACGGCCGCTGCGCGGCGACTGGCGCACCCGCACGCTCGGGTGGCTCGCGCGGCGCTTCGGCGGCGTGTTCGTGCTCGCGCTCGCCCAGCGGGCCGAGGCGCGCTCGACGTACGCGACCGACGCCGACGCGACGCCCCGGATGGCCGCCGACGAGCGGATCCACGAGGAGGTCGTGCGCGGCCTCGCGACGCGCGGGCGCAACCGCATGTCCGGGACGTTCCGCGCGGCGGTGTTCGGCGCGAACGACGGCCTCGTGTCGAACCTCGCGCTGATCCTCGGCATCGGCGCCTCGGGTGCGTCGAACAGCACGGTGCTGCTCTCGGGCCTCGCGGGCCTGCTCGCGGGGGCCCTCTCGATGGGCGCGGGGGAGTACGTGTCCGTGCGCTCGCAGCGCGAGCTCCTCGACGCGTCGACGCCGAGCCCGCAGGCGTCGGCGGCGCTGCCCGACCTCGACGTGGACGCGAACGAGCTCGCGCTCGTCTACCGGGCGCGCGGCATGGCGCCCGCCGAGGCCGAGGAGCACGCGGCCGACGTCCTCGCGACGTACACGCAGCAGACCGTGATCGCGCCGCCGCCCGGCATCGACGAGCACGAGACGCACGGGACCGCGATGGGGGCGGCGGTCTCGTCGTTCCTCTTCTTCGCGTCGGGTGCGCTCATCCCGGTCGTGCCGTACCTCCTCGGGATGACGGGCTTCCTCGCGGTCGGGGTCGCGGCGCTCCTCGTCGGGATCGCGCTGCTCGCGACGGGCGCGACCGTGGGCCTCCTCTCGGGGACGTCCCCGCTCACGCGGGCCCTGCGCCAGATCGCCATCGGGTTCGGCGCGGCCGCGGCCACGTACGCGCTCGGCCTGGTGTTCGGGGCAACCGTCGGGTGAAATCCGACGCGTCGAGTGGTGAGCGTCACACACCCGTGCCTACCGTGACCTCGGACGGGCTCCACGGCCCGCCCCTTCGCTGCACCGACGACCCACGGGGCACACGATGGACGCGACTCACGACGCGCAGGGCAGGCGCGCACCGGCCGCCCGTCGCTGGCTCGTGCGCGCGCTCGTCGCCGGAGGCGGTCTCGGTGCCGGTCTCGCGTTCGCCGTCGCGACCGCGGGTGGCGCGTCCGCCGCGGACGACCCGCTCGGGCTCGGCAAGGCCCTCTCGCCCGTGACGTCGACGGTGCAGACCGTCGTCGACCCCGTCGTCCAGGACGTGGTGAAGCCCGTCGTGCGCGACGTCGTCGCCCCCGTGGTCCAGCCCGTCGCCCCGGTCGTGGAGCAGGTCGTCGCCCCCGTCGCCCCGGTGGTCGAGGAGGTCGCGCGGCCCGTCGCTCCCGTGGTCGAGCAGGTGGTCGAGCCCGTCGCCCCCGTGGTCGAGCAGGTCGTGGAGCCGGTGGCGCCCGTCGTGCAGCCGGTGACCGACGCCGTCGCGCCCGTGACGACGCCGGTGCTCGACGCCGTCGTGCCGGCCGCGACGCCCGTCGTCGAGGCGGTCGCCCCCGTGGTGAACCCCGTGCTCGAGACGGTCTCGCCCGCGCTCGACCCGGTGACCCCGGTCCTGGAGGCGCTGACGCCGGTCCTCGACGTCCTGGCCCCCGTGACCGACCCGGTGCTCGGCCCGATCACGAGCCCGCTCGCTCCGCTGGACCCGCTGACGCCGCTGCTCCCCGGGACCCCTGGCACGGGCACCCCCGGCGCGGACGACCCGCCGGTCGGCGTCCCGTCGACGCCGGGCACGGTCGACCCGGGCGGCGCCGTGGCCGCGCCGTCGGTGACCGCCGTCCCCTCGCTCCCGCCCGCCGCACCGGCGGCCGCCGAGCCCAGCGCCACCACGACGGGCCGCGACGGCCCCGAGGATGTCGCCGCGAGGGACGCGCGCGCCCGGACGGCGGCGGTCGACGTCGCACCGAACGGCGCGCCGCCGGGCGCGGCGCTGCCCTCCGACGGGCCGGCCGGCCCCGGGGGCGTCCCCTCCGACGGCGGCCCCGGCACCACTCCCTCGCCCTCCGGCAGCGCGCAGCGCGCCGGGGCGGGCGGCGAGCTCGCGGCGGTCGGCAGCGGTGCCGACGCTCCCGCGCTCTCCTCCTGGACCGCCGTCGTGGACGACGCGCGGTCGATGCACCCCTCGACCTTCTTCGAGGTCCCCGTCTCTCCTGCCTGACGTGGCTCGCGTCGCGCCCCGAGCGCGGCAGACGCGACCCGGCGCCGTCGTGCGCCAGCCACTTCTGAGCAGGAAAGAGAAACGACCATGCACACCTTCGTCCGGCGCGCGCTGCGCACAGCGCTCGTCACAGGCGGCCTCGTGGTCGTCGGGGCCGGAGCGGCCCACGCAGCCGAGGGCGACCTCCTCGGCGATCTCGGACTGGACGTGTCGGTCGAGGCTCCGCTGAGCCAGGTGACCGAGGTCCTGCCCGACGTCGCGGTCGACGTGCCCGTGCACGTCCCCGTGACCGTGTCCGACGTCGCGGTGGGCGCCCTGGGCGACGCCGCCGTCACGTCCGCGCCGGAGCCCGCTCCGGCTCCCGCGCCCGCGCCCACGAGGGAGCCCGCCCCGGCGGCTCCCGCGGACGTGGACGTGGACGTACCCGTGACGATCCCGGTGGACGTGTCGGGTGTCGCTGCCGGTGTCCTCGGTGACGCCGCGGTGACCCAGGCACCGGCCGAGCCGGCGCCCGCGCCGGAGCCTGCTCCTGCCACGGGGGCGGACCCGGCGGACGTCGACCTCGACGTGCCGGTGACGGTTCCGGTGAACGTGTCGGGGGTCGCTGCCGGTGTCCTGGGGGACGCCACGGTGGCCCCGGCTCCGGCGGCGCAGCCGTCGGCTCCGGCGACCGGTGGTGGGGCCGAGGGCTCCACCGGCGAGGAGGCGGCCGGGGTGGACGTCGACGTGCCGGTGACCGTCCCGGTGGACGTGTCGGGTGTCGCCGTCGGTGTGGGCGGTGACGCCACGGTCGGCGGCGGGACGGCCGGCGAGGGTTCGGGCGACGGGACCGGCTCGACCGGCACCGACGGCTCGGGCCTGCTCGACGGCGTCCTCGGCAAGGACGGCCTCGTCGACGACCTGCTGGGCGACGGGCTCCTCGGGGGCGGTCTGCTCGGTGAGGGCGACGGCCTGCTGGACGGCGTGCTCGGCGAGGACGGTCTCGTGGACGACCTGCTCGGCGGCTCGTCGGGCGACGGTCTGCTCGACGGCGTGCTGGGCGAGGACGGGCTGCTGGGCGACGGCGGCGTGCTGGACGGCGTGCTCGGTGAGGACGGCGTCCTCGGGGCGCTGCCCGGCCTGGACGTCGACCTGCCGGTGACCGTGCCCGTGACGGTCTGCGGCGTGGGTGTGGGCCTCCTGGGCGACGCCTCGGCGGGGTGCCCGACGGCCGCCGTCGTGCCGACGGACCCGACGGACCCGACCGACCCCACGGACCCGACCGACCCGACGGACCCCACGGACCCGACCGACCCGACGGACCCCACCGACCCCACCGACCCCACGGGCCCGACCGGTCCGGCGGACCCGGGGACGACCGGCGGTTCGGTGACCCGGGTGCTCAACCCGGTGAGCACGGGGACGGGCACCTCGGCCGGTGCCGCGACCGGTGCGGTGACCGCCGCGTCCGGTGCCGTCACGGCGTCGGGCCCGACCGCCCTCGCCACGACGGGCGCGGGCGGTGACCTGGGTCTGCTCGTCATGGCCGGGCTGCTGACGCTGCTCGGTCTGTCGCTCCAGCGCTTCCGCCGGAAGTCCTGGGTCGCGGACCCGGACGCCTACACCCCGGTCTTCACCGACCGGAGCTGACGTCCAGAGACGCCAGGACCGCCCGGGCAGCTGCCCGGGCGGTCCTGGCCGCGCTCGTCGCGCGCTACGCGACGGCGAAGACGAGGGCCGCGATGGCGAAGCCCATGACGCCGATGGCCGTCTCCATCACCGTCCACGTGCGGAGGGTCGTCTTGACGTCCATGTCGAAGAACCGGCCCACGAGCCAGAACCCGGAGTCGTTCACATGACTGAGCACCACCGAGCCCGCTGCGACGGCCACGACGACCGCGGCGAGCTCGATCGCGTTGAACCCGCCGGCCTCCACCGCCGGGGCGATGAGCCCTGCCGCGGTGGTCAGCGCGACGGTCGCGGAACCCTGCGCCACGCGGAGGATCGCCGCGATGAGGAACCCGGCCACGATGACGGGCAGGCCGAGGTCGCCGAGCACGTCGGCGAGCGCGTCGCCGATCCCGGTCGCACGCAGGACGCCACCGAACATGCCGCCCGCGCCGGTGATGAGGATGACCGAGCACACCGGGCCGAGCGCCGAGTCGAGGGTCTTCTCCAGCGCCGTCCCGGAGACGCCGCGGCGGCGGCCCAGGACCCAGGCGGCGACGAGCACGGTGATGAGCAGCGCGACGGGCGTCGCGCCGATGGCGCGCAGCGTCTGCACGGCGGGGTTGTCCCCGTCGACGGCTCCGGCCGCGCGCAGCGCGTCGAGGCCCGTGTTGGCGAAGATGAGCACGAGCGGGAGCAGGAGGATCGCGACGACGGTGCCGAACTTCGGCGGGTTCTCGAGCTGGTCCTCGTCGGCCTCGCCGAGGATCGCGGGGATGGGTAGCTCGATGCGGCGTCCGGCGAAGCGGCCGAACAGGTAGCTCGTGACGTACCACGTCGGGATGGCGACGACGAGGCCGAGCAGGATGACGATGCCGATGTTCGCGCCGAGGAACTCTGTCGCGGCGACGGGGCCGGGGTGCGGCGGCACGTAGATGTGCATGACGGAGAACGCACCCGCGACGGGCAGGCCGTAGAGGAGGAGCGAGCCGCCCAGCCGACGCCCGACGGAGAAGACGATCGGCAGCATGACGACGAGACCGGCGTCGAAGAAGATGGGGAAGCCGAAGATGAGGGAGGCGAGACCGAGCGCGAACGGCGCCCGCTTCTCCCCGAACTTCTCGATGAGGAAGTCGGCCATGACCTTGGCGCCGCCGCTCGTCTCGACGAGCCTGCCGAGCATGGCGCCGAGCCCGACGAGGAGCGCGACGGTCGCGAGCGTCGAGCCGAACCCGGCGGTGAGCACCTCGACGATCGACCCCGTCGGGATGCCGGCGACCACCGCGGTGAGCAGGCTGACGAGGATGAGCGCCACGAAGGCGTGCAGCTTGAGCTTGATGATGAGGAACAGCAGGATCGCGATCGCGCCGGCGGCGATGGCGAGCAGCGGTCCGGCGGTCAGGGTCTGGGTCCAGTCCTCGGGGGGCATGGTGTCTCCGTCGACGGTCGGGTCGGGTGCGTGGTGCGTGGTGCAGGGGTGAGGGTCAGGGAGGGCGGCGCGGCTCAGCGCTCGCCCGAGGCGTCGCTCAGCGCGTGCCCGAGGCGTCGCTCAGGCGGGTCCGGGCGAGGATCTCCTCCACGACCTGCTCGGGCGTGGCGGAGACGTCGAGCGTGAAGCCGGGCTCGTCGTCGGCCAGGGGCTCGAGCGTGGCGAGCTGCGACGGCAGGAGCGACGTGGGCATGAAGTGCCCGCTGCGGTGCTGCATGCGCTCGGCGAGGAGCTCGGGGGTGCCGTCGAGGTGGACGAAGCACACCTCGCCGCGGGCCGTGCGCAGCAGGTCGCGGTAGGTGCGCTTGAGCGCGGAGCACGTGACGACGCCGGACCGGCCGGCCTCCGCCTCGCTGCTCAGCCAGTCGCGGATCGCCTCGAGCCAGGGCCACCGGTCGTCGTCGGTGAGCGGCGTCCCGGCGCTCATCTTGTCGATGTTGGCCTGCGGGTGGAAGCGGTCGGCCTCCGCGTACTCGGTGCCGAGGCGCTGCGCGAGCAGCGTCGCGACGGTGGTCTTGCCCGAGCCGGCCACGCCCATCACGACGAGGTGCTGGGGCAGGGGGTGGTTCCCGGCGTCGTCGGGCCGGTCGGTGGAGCTGACGTCCGTGTCCATGTGTCGACTTCCGTGTCGGGTGGGGGCGTCCGGTCGGGGCGGTGCCTGGGGCCCGGCCGTCCCGGTGGCGACCGTCGTGGTCGTCCTCGGCCTCCACTGTGGGGCATTGGTAGCACCTTTGGCAAGTGATTGATAGCACCATTGGCCGCCACTAGGCTGCGAGACATGGCGACGACGGTCCTGCACACCACCGTGCTCGACACTCTCGGACGTCGCATCACCAGCGGCGACGTCCCCGCGGGCACGCCGCTGACCCTGGAGTCGATCGGCTCCGAGTTCGGGGTGTCGCGCACCGTCGCGCGCGAGGTCATGCGGCTCCTCGAAGGGCTCGGGCTCGTGCGGTCGAGGCGCCGCGTCGGGATCGTCGTGCTCGGCATCGAGGACTGGAACGTGCTCGACCCGCGCGTCATCCGCTGGCGTCTCGAGGGCCCCGGCCGTGACCCGCAGCTCCGCACGCTCACCGAGCTGCGGCACGCCGTCGAGCCGCTGGCCGCCGCCGGGGCCGCGCTCCACGCCACGCCCGCCGAGCGCGCCGAGCTCGTCGCCGCGGCCGGTCGCATGCGCCTGCTCGGGGAGGCGGGCGACCTCGAGGAGTTCCTCGCCCTCGACGTCCGGTTCCACGAGATCCTGCTCCGCGCGAGCGGCAACGAGATGTTCGGCGCGCTCGCGGGGGTCGTCGCGGCCGTCCTCAGCGGCCGGACGCACCTGGGCCTCATGCCCGCCTCGCCCGTCCCCGAGGCCCTCGACCAGCACGAGGCGGTCGCGCGCGCGGTCGCGGACGGCGACCCGGAGGCCGCCGAGGCCGCGATGGCCGCGATCGTCGGCGAGGTCCGCACCGCGCTCGACGGGGTCCCGCCCGCCCCCGCCTGAGCGGCACGCTCCGGCCCCGCCTGAGCGGCGCGTCCCGGTCCCGCGGGCTCAGCGCGGGTGCACGCGGACCTCGGCCGCCTTGACGACGAACCAGACGCGCTCGCCCGGCACCAGGCCGAGCTCGGCGACCGCGCGCGGCGTGAGGTCCGCGGCCAGGCGCGGCGCGTCCTGCCCGACGGCGGTCGTCGCCCCCGCGGTCGGGTCGCCCGGGCCGTCGTCCACCGCGCGTCCCCACACGCGCAGGAGCGGCCCGTGCGGCTCGACGCTCGTCACGACGACCCGGTACGCGTTGCGCGGGCTGCCCTCGGGCGTCGTGCGGTGCACGGCGACCGCGCGCGGCTCGAACACCGCCACGGCGCCGTCCCCGACCGCGAGCGGCTCGTCCGCCGTCCCGTGCACGCGGACCTCCGCGCCGTCGACGGCGACGGTCACCTCGCGCGCGAGGCTCTCCGCGTCCGGGGCGACGTCCGTCGCGGCCCCCACCGGGCCTGCCGTCCCACCCGCCGGCTCGGCCGCCGCCCGCTCGCGCACCGTCCGTACCGGCTCCGGGACGGCGACGTGCGCGACGCTCCCCGCGAGCAGGTTGACGCCCGCGAGACGGGCGGCGAACCGGGACCGCGGTCGCGTGAGCACCGCGTCCACCGGCCCGTCCTCGACGACGCGGCCGCCCTCCAGCACGACGACGCGGTCCGCGAGGAGCAGCACGTCGAGCAGGTCGTGCGTCACGAGCAGGGTCGTGCGCGGGTGCTCGCGCTGCGCGTGGTGCAGCACGGTCCGGACGTGCTGCGCGACGCCGACGTCGAGCGACGCGAGCGGCTCGTCGAGCAGGAGCACGCGCGGGTCGGTCACGAGCGCCCGGGCGATCGCGACGCGCTGCGCCTGCCCGCCCGAGAGGTCGGTCGAGCGGCGCCGCGCGAGGTCCGCCGCGCCGACGCGGGCGAGCGCGTCCCGGGCCTCCTCGCGGGCACGAGCGCGGGGCACGCCCCGGGACCGGAGGCCGAACGCGACGTCGTCCTCGACCGACAGGTGCTCGAACAGCAGCGGGCGCTGGCTCAGCCACGCGAGGTGGCGACGGCGCGGCGGGAGGCGCGAGACGTCGTCGTGCCCGACGGCGACGCGCGCACCCGGGGCCTCGCCGGGCGTGAGCAGGCCCGCGACGACCTGCACGAGCGTGGACTTGCCCGCGCCGTTCTCGCCGAGCACCGCCACGACCTCGCCCGGCGCGACGGTGAGCTCCACGTTGAGCCCGCGCTCCGGCACGACGGCGCGCACGGTCAGCGCGGCCGGGGGCGTCGGGGCCGCAGGCCCGGCGGGTGCCGGGGCCCGGTCGGCCGGCGGGTCGGCCTGCGGGCCAGGGGAGACGACAGCGCGGGGGCGGGGGCCGCCGTCGGGCAGGGAGCCCCGGACGCCTCGCCGCGGGCGCGGGGCCCCGAGCGCGCGCGGCCCGTGGACGACCGCGGTGATGAGGACCGCGACCACGACGAGCACGAACGACAGCGCGACCGCGCTGTCCGGGTCCGCGCTGCGCTGGAGGTAGATCTCGAGCGGCAGGGTCTGCGTGACGCCCTGGAGCGCGCCCGCGAACGTCAGGGTCGCCCCGAACTCGCCGAGGGCGCGCGCGAACGCGAGCACGGCGCCGGACAGCAGGCCCGGCAGCACGCGGGGGAGCGTGACGCGGCGCAGGACGGTCGTCGGCCGGGCGCCGAGCGTCGCGGCGACGTCCTCCAGGCGGGTGTCCTGGGTGCGCAGGGCACCCTCCAGGCTGAGCACGAGGAACGGCAGCGCGACGAACGTCTGCGCCAGCACGACGGCCGTCGTCGTGAACGCGACCTCGATCCCCAGCACCTCGAGGTGCCGGCCGATCAGGCCCCGGCGCCCGAACGTGTGCAGCAGGGCGATGCCGCCGACGACGGGCGGCAGCACGAGCGGCAGGAGCACGAGGGCGCGCGCGACGCGCTGCCCGGGGAACGTGGTGCGCGCGAGGACGAGCGCCATGGGCGTGCCGAGCACCACGCAGCACGCCGTCGCGGCGAGCGCGGTGCGCAGCGACAGGCCGAGCGCGTCGAGAGCCGCCGGCGAGGTCACGAGCGCCCAGAAGCCACCGGCCCCGTCCGGACCCGGCGCGAGCTCCACGCGCCCGACCATCGCCACCACGGGCACGACGACGAACAGCGCGCCGAGCAGCGCGGGGACGAGGAGCCAGCGGGGCAGGCCGCGCATCAGGACCCGTCGGGCGACGCGGGCGTCACGGCACGGAGGCGTCCGGCGCGCCGAACCCCGCGGCGGCGAGCGCGGCCTGCCCGGCGTCGCCGGTCACGAGGTCCACCCACGCCTGCGCGAGCGCGACCTGCTCCGGGCCGGCGTCCTCGGCCGCCGCGACGAGCGCGATCGGGTAGACGTTGAGCGCGGCCTCGGTCTCGGGCGCGTCCACGACCTCGACGTCGTCGCCCGCGAGCGTCGCGTCGGTGACGTAGACGAGCCCCGCGTCGGCCTCGCCCGCCGTCACCTTGCCGAGCACGTCGGTGACGCTGGCCTCCTCGCTCACGCGGTGGAGGGTCACGCCCGCGGCCTCGGCGACGGTGTCGGTCGCGCTGCCGCACGGCACCTGCGGCGCGCACACGACGACCTTGACGTCGTCCCGCGCGAGGTCGGCGAACGTCTCGACGCCCGCGGGGTTGCCGGGCGGCGTGACGATCGTCAGCGTGTTCGTCGCGAACGCGACAGGGTCGGCGGCGTCGCCCGCGTCCACGACGCGCGCCATGGAGCGCTCGTCCGCGGACGCGAAGACGTCGGCCGGCGCGCCGGCGAGGATCTGGTCGCCCAGGTCGGACGACCCGGCGAACGACAGCGCGACGGTCACGCCGTCGTGCTCGTCCTCGAAGTCCGCCGCGAGGTCGGTGAACACGTCGCGCAGCGACGCTGCGGCGAGCACGGTGAGGGTGCGGTCCTCGGTCGTCGTGCGTGCGGGGTCGGGGGTAGCGCCGTCGTCGGTCCCCGCGCCCGTGGCGCACGCGGCGAGGCCGGCGACCAGGGCCGCCGCCCCGAGCGCCGCGAGAGGGCCCCGGGCGGGGCGGCGGGTCGTCGTGCGGGCGGCCGCGCTCACGCGGCTCCTCCGGGGGTCTCGACGATGACGGTCGTCGCCTTGACCACCGCGACGGCGAGGCTGCCGGGCTCGAGCTGCAGCTCGCGCACGGCCTCCGTGCTCATGAGGGACACGACGCGCTGTCCGCCGCAGAGCATCTCGACCTGGGACATGACGGTGTCGCTCACGACCTCCGTCACGATCCCCACGAACCGGTTGCGCGCCGAGCGGGCGACGCCCGACGGGTCCGGCGTCGGGTGCGACTGCGCGACGGCGAAGCGCGCGAGCTCCGCGCCGTCGACCACCTTGCGCCCGGCGTCGTCGGCGCTCGCGGCGAGGTCCCCGGCGTCGACCCAGCGGCGGACGGTGTCGTCGCTGACCCCGAGCAGGCTCGCGGCCTCGCGGATCCGAAAGTGCGGCATGAGTACAACCGTAGACCCGCATCTGCGGACTGTCACCGGCGGGGATGCTCTGTGCTTCGCTTCCCGGCTTGGGGAAGTGCAGTCGTCCCGCTTCCCCGTGGACGCCCCTGGCGTGAGGCTAGGCGACGTGCAGCTGGCACTCGGGGCACACGAGCACGGCCGAGGCAGCTTCGTCGCGAGTGATCGAGCAATGATGCGGGCACAGGATGCTGACTCGGTGCGGGACGCGGGAGCCGGGGATCGAGCCCCAGGCGATGATGTGCAGGACGCGGGCACGGGCTTGGGCGCCGCAGCCCGGACAGTCCACGGCGACCCACTTCTCGATGACGGACATGGCAGCTCGCGCTCTCGGCGTAGTCTCCGCGACACTGGCGGTTGCGGTACGCCGTCGTCGCCCGGGAGGTCCGCCGGCAGCGGGCTGCTTCACGACCGGCATTCCCCGCGACACGTGGACGCGTCTCTCACGATGCGCCCTCCGTGGCCCGCTCGCCACACCTGGTGAGGCGAGTCATCAGGTGCGCCAGGTGGGGTCGAAGTCCGGGTGCTCGGCGTAGGGCGTGGCGAGTGCTCGCAGGATGCGGTCACCGACGAAGGCGATGCCGCTCTGGGCGCGCTCGTCGGTGTCGCGCTCCAGGTCGGCGGTCATGTCGTACCCCGTGGCCTCGTAGGCGAGGGTGATGATGCGTCGTTTCATCGCGCACTCCGTCAGGATGCGTGAGCATGACCACGGCGCTGGAGGTCCTGGCCCGTCCTCGAGGGTCGCGCACGCTGCTTCGTCCTCGTCGATCCGAGCGAGGAGGAACTCCGTCAAGGCCATCTGCTCATCCTCCCACCGACGGCTGGACAGTCTCTCGTGGACACAGCGAGCAACCCGTCCAGGTGTAGTGTCGAAGTGTGGTTGATCGCCGGATCGGCCCACGCGACGCCGATCGAGAAGGCTCTCGGACGCCGGGCGAGATGGATGCCCCGGACGAGGACACCTCGGGCGCGCGGTGGGACGACGACGGGGGTTATGAACCCGACCTGGAGGACGCACCGATCTCCTTGAGTGGGGCGCCTGACGCCTCACCGACTGCCGCGACGGCAGCGGATGCGAGCCGGCCCGCCGGTTCCGAGCATCGGACGTCACCATGAGCACCACCACCCCTACTGCCACGTCCTTCGGCCGGGTGCAGGACACCGCACTGCAGCTGCGGGGCGTTCTGGACACAGCGCTGCCGCGCGAGCTCGGCACCGACGCGGAGCCTCCCCTCTACACGGTGACCGCCGTGTTCTCCCGCCGCGTGTCGGGCCCGGAGCAAGCGTTGCTCGAGCTGCCCGCCGTCACGACGTTGCTCGCCGATCACGGCTATGCGGGGGTCAGGCTGCGGGTGGAGGACCGGCGCCTGCTCATCGAGAACACGAACCTCGCCATGCTCTCCGGCGGGCTCGCCCACGAGATCGCGACGGTGATCCGGGACACCCAGGAGGCGATCGCGACGGAACGGACCAGGCGGGCGGACGAGCTCGAGGCCTGGCGCGCGGCCGAGGCCGTGCGTGCCGCGAGCGTGAAGGCCGAGGCCGACCGTGTCCGCTTCGAGTGAGACACCGCAGCCCCTGGCGTTGGCGGGCCGCGGGCTGCCTGCGGCGCGGGCGACGGCTCGGGACTACTCGGTGCTGGCGAAGATCGTGCGCGAGTCGGGGCTGCTGCGTCGGCGGTACGGCTACTACTGGACCCGGCTCGTCCTGACGGTCGCCGCGTTCGGTGCCGTCTGGGCCGGGATCGTCCTCGTGGGTGACTCCTGGTGGCAGCTCCTGCTGGCCGTGGTGCTCGCACTCGTTCTCGCCCAGCTCGCGTTCCTGGGCCACGACAGCTCCCACCGGCAGGTGTTCCGGTCGCGGGCCTGGAACGACTGGACCGCTCGCATCCTCGCGAACGCGCTCGTCGGGCTCAGCCACGCCTGGTGGACGATGAAGCACGACGCCCACCACGCAGCCCCGAACCAGGAGGGCCACGACCCTGACATCTCACCGGGCGTGATCGCGTTCACGCCCGCCGTCATCGCGAGCCGTCACGGCTGGCGAGGGTGGCTGGCACGTCGGCAGGGCTGGTACTTCTTCCCCCTGCTCGCCCTGGAGGGCCTCAACCTGCACGTCGCGAGCGTGCGCCGGGTGCTCGGCCGTCGGCCCGTGCCGCACCGTGGCGTGGAGGTCCCGGTCCTGCTCCTACGGCTCGCGCTCTACCTGGTGGTGCTCGGCTTCCTGCTTCCCCCGACCCTCGCGGCGGCGTTCCTCGCCGTGCAGCTCGCGGTCTTCGGCATCCTGCTCGGCGGCGCGTTCGCACCGAACCACAAGGGCATGCCGATCGTCCCGGCGACTGCGGACGTCGACTTCCTGCGCCGCCAGGTCCTCATGTCCCGCAACATCCGCGGCGGCCCGGTCGTCGACTTCTTCATGGGCGGCCTCAACCGCCAGGTGGAGCACCACCTGTTCCCGAGCATGCCGCGCCCGAACCTCAAGCGTGTCCAGCCCCTCGTGCGCGAGTACTGCTCCCAGCTCGGCGTGACCTACACCGAGGTCGGGTTCTTCACCTCCTACCGGATCGTCGTCCAGTACCTCAACGACGTCCCCGGACGCGCCCGCGATCCGTTCTCCTGCCCCCTGGCCGCCAGCCTCGGCCGCTAGGGACACCGGGCCGCGCGTACAGCCGCTCCCAGGTTCGTTCCCAGGTTGAGGGCGTAGGGTCGGGCTATCCGCGGCGAACGTGCCCCATATGAGGTGCGCGGGCCCGGAACCGCAAGGAGGCCACCATGGCCACCACCCCGCTCAGCTCCGCGACGAACGGACAGCCCACCGCCGCCGTGTCAGGCAGCCATCCCGACTCACGCGTGTCCCGCACGTCGGGCAACCCGACAAGAACTCCCCGAACCCGCACCGGAGCCACCTGGGTCGGCCTGTGCGTCGCCGCCCTCGTCCTGGTCGCACTCATCGTGTTCATGCTCCAGAACACCCAGCTCGTGATCGTCTCCTTCCTCGGCTGGCAAGGTTCCGTCCCGCTCGCCCTGGCCCTGCTCATCGCAGGCATCGGCGTCGGGATCGTCGCCCTCGTCGTCGGTACCCTGCGCATCCACCAGCTCCGCCGACGCCTCGCACGCCAGGTCTAGCACCGCGGCGTGCCGATGACCGACGACCGAGAGACCTCGATCCACCGACCCGTCGACCTCGTGGGCGAGATCGACGCCTCCCAGCGCGAGATGGAAGACGTCATCTCGGTCGTCGACCAGGGGGCGCCCGTCGAGCTCGTCCTCTACGTCGCCGCACGCGCGCGCCTCGACACGGCCGTCGCCGCATGGAACCAGCGTGTGGGAGCCACCCAGCCACCATCTCGGTGACCGCGAGCCTGACGCACCGCCTGGTGCTCGAGCTCCAGGTGGAGCACGTCGGTCGCGAAGGCGACAACCGGGGGAGCGCGCCCGACCGTCGGTCCTCGCAGCGCTGGGCGGTGCAGCGTGGGTGAGACCGCCGTCGTTCCTCGCGGTATCGAGCAGCGGGTCGTCGGGCGAAGGGCGATCACGGGACGTGCCGTCGTCAGGACTCACGGCTGGGCGACGCTGGTCGGGCGTGGCATGGTCGATCGGCTACGCGGAGGGTCGCGTGGTGCTCCACACGAAGAGGTCCGACGCTCCTGCGAGCTCGAGCACGTCTCGGGCGTAGTCGCTGCAGCCCAGGATGATCGGCCGCAGAGGGGCGCTGGCGGCGAGCAGGAGGAGGCTGACACCGGCGGAGTCCAGGAACGTGACGCGCGAGGCATCGATGTGCAGCGCCCTATGGGCCGGGCTCGGGCGAGGTTGCGCGGACTCGACGACGGCGTAGTCGATCTCGCCCCACAGCTCCCACGAGTCGGGGCTGGATCGCAGGCCTCCGTGCAACGGGACGGGGGGATAGGTGGCCGGGTCGCTCTCGTGAGCCATGCGGGTGCCTTTTCCGTTGAGGCCGGCCGACGCGGGAACACTGTCGGCTTCCAACCTCTCACACTCGCCGCTTCGGCGGTGGTCGGTCACCAGGTCCAGCAGCCGTCGTCAGTGCGCGCCTCGGTTGCCCGATCGTGTTCCGACTCGAGGCACGGTGGCGGTGCGGGTACGCCCGACCCCATCGACGACGGCGAGCCTTCGAACGCCCGCGCCGCCGCCTCTCCCGCTCCGACGCCGCCCACGGCGCCCCGACCCGGACGCGCAGAACGGGTTCGTGGTGGCTGGCGAGCCGTCTGCGATCAGGGGCCGCGTCGTCTCCTGCGCCGGGTGTGGCACGCTCGGCGCGTGAGCGAGACGACCACCCGGGACGACGTCCGCGTCGTCGTGGAGGACCCGACGACCCCCGACGTGCTGGCGCTGCTGCAGGAGCACCTGGACGACATGCACGCGACGTCGCCGCCCGAGAGCGTGCACGCGCTCGACGTCGAGCGCCTGCGCGCGCCGGACATCACGTTCGTCACCGCGCGGTCCGCGGACGGCGGGCTCCTCGGGTGCGGCGCCCTCAAGCAGCACGACGCGACGCTGGGCGAGCTCAAGTCCATGCGCACGACGGCGGCCGCACGGGGCCGGGGCGTCGCCGCCACGGTCCTCGCGCACCTGCTCGACGTCGCGCGCGACCGTGGCCTGGACCGCGTGAGCCTGGAGACGGGAACCGAGGACTACTTCGCGGCGGCGCGGCGGCTCTACGCGCGCCACGGGTTCGTGCCGTGCGCGCCGTTCGCCGACTACACCGACGACTCCCACAGCGTGTACCTGACGCTCGCCCTCTGAGGCGCCCCGCGCGTCAGTGGTGGTGCTCGTGCCGACCGAGGGCTTCGACCGGGGTCGCACCGGGACGGGTCCACTGCGGGGCGGGACGCGTGGTCGGGCTCCAGCCGGCGACGCCGTCCGCATCCGTGCGCCAGAACCAGCCGGCATCGTTCCCCTCGGGCCAGCCTTCGGGGGTCTCCTCCCACGCCTCGCGACGACCGTAGGGCGTCCGGTCGAGCAGGGCGAACGCCGGGTTGGTCGGCTCGGTCCCGCGGCCCGTCGAGCGGTACGTGAGGAACACCCGGTCGCCGTCGCGCAGGAAGACGCTGAGGTACCCCATCTCGCCGCCGACCGGCTCGTCCAGCCCGCGCACCGAGTACCAGGGCTGGGGTGTAGCCCATGAACTCCACGAACGGTTCCACCTCGTCCCACGGGCCCACGGTGAGGATCGCGAACGATACGCCGCGCGCGTTGAGGTAGACCGCGTCCCGCAGGTGCCAGGCGGTCCAGGTGCAGCCCTCGCACTGGCCCTGGTGCGGGACGCCGTCGTGCCACATGTGCTGGTAGACCACGAGCTCGTCGCGGCCCTCGAAGAGGTCGACGAACGGGATCGGTCCGTCCGGGCCGACGACCGCGACGGTGCCGTCCATCTCCACCATCGGCAGCCGACGGCGGGCGGCAGCGAGGGCGTCGCCCTCGCGGGTGTGCGCCTTCTCCCGGACCAGGAGCTCGTCCCGCGCGACCTGCCAGGTGGCCAGGTCGACGACGGGCGGGCGCCCGGGAAGCGCGGTCGTCGGGGTGCTGTGCGTGGCGGTCATGGCCGTCCTCCGTCGGGTGGGGGCGTCGTGCGACACCCGCGTCGAGAGGGAGGACCGGTGGAGCGGCCGGGACTCATCGCTCGTCGCCCGCGGGCGACGAGGACCCCGTGACCGGAGCGGTCACGGGTCCTCGGGGGTCGGGTCAGGGAAGGCGTGGGAGCGCCGAGGGGTCATGCGTCGAGCTTCAGGCGCGCCCCGAGCGCGACGGCGGCGACGACGGCCGCGCCGGCCACGAGGACGAGGTCCTTGAGCACGTACTGGCCCATGAGGGTCATGCCGTGGCCGAACAGCTCGCCCGCGAACAGCACGATCGGCGAGAGGATCCCGGCCATCGCGACGGCGAGCGCGAGCAGCCCCGCGCGGAGCAGCCGGCCGGTGAGGAGCGTCAGGCCGATGAACGTCTCCAGGACCGCGGTGAGCACCACGGCCGTGGTCCCGCCCACGAGGCCGAGCGTGAGCGTCGCGACGGTCCGGGCGGCGATCGTCTCCGCCGGGCTCGCGCCGGGGAAGAACTTGAGGACGCCGAAGCCGAGGAACACGAGGCCGAGGGCGACGCGCAGGGCGGGCACGGACCAGCGGGTGAGGACGCGCGCGGTCGCGGCGACGGCGGCGTCCGCCCGGTCCGCGAGGCGTGCGGGCACGAGGGCGGCGCGACGGCGGCGGGCGGGCGTGGCGTGTGCCGCCGACGGCGCGGACGGGCGGGTGGCGCGGGGACGACCGGCGGTCGTCGGGGCGGTGGTGGACATGCGGGAACCTCTTCCGGAGACGGTCGCGGTCGGGGTGACCGCCCCGGGAAGGAGGGCGTCGCGGGGCGTCCTGTGGACGACGTCGGGCCGAATTCACCCGCCGGCGGGCGTCGACCCGGGCCACCCGGACCGGCCGGACCAGGCCTTCGGGGTCAGCGCGAGCGCGGGCGCTCCGAGGGGTCCCAGCCCGGCCGCGGGGCGCGCGCGGCGACGGACGCGTCGCGCGAGCGGTACACGACGTACGGGCGGAACAGGTACGGCACCGGGGCGGAGAACGCGTGCACGAGCCGCGTGAACGGCCACAGGATGAACAGCAGGTTCGCCGCGACGACGTGGAGCTGGAACGCCGCGGGCACGCCCGCCATGAGCTCCGGCTGCGGCTGGAGGTACCAGAGCGAGCGGAACCACGGCGAGATCGTCTGGCGGTAGTCGTACCCGAGGCCGTCGGCGAGGAGCTGCGTCTGCACCGTGGCCCACGACCCCAGCAGGATCGACGCCGCGAGGAACACGTACATCGTCTTGTCCATGCGCGTCGTCGCGCGGAAGACGGGCCCGGACGTGCGGCGGCGATAGATGAGGATGAGCAGGCCCGCGACGAGCACGACGGCCGCGACCGACCCCATGTACGTCGCGACGAAGTGGTACGCGACCTCCTGGATCCCCACCGCCTCCGTCCACGACTCCGGGATCACGAGCCCCATCAGGTGCCCGAGGATCACGAACAGCAGGCCGAAGTGGAAGAGCGGCGAGCCCAGCCGCAGCAGCCGCTTCTCGTAGAGCTCGCTCGACCGCGTCGTCCAGCCGAACTTGTCGTACCGGTACCGCCAGATCGAGCCCACGACGAACACCGCGAACGTCACGTACGGGAACACGACCCACAGCAGGACCTCTCCGGTGCTCACCCCGTTCATCGCACCGCACCTCCCGTCCGGTCCGGCGCGCCCGTGCCGTACGGCTCGAGCGCGAAGGGCTCCATGCCCACGAGCTCGGCGGGCGGCCCCGCCGTCACGAGCTCGACGTACCGCTGCTGCGTGCGCTCGTCGAGCGGCGGCAGCGTGAGGCACACGGCCTCGACGAGCCCTGTCCACGGGCTGCGCGCGCTCTCGAGCGCCGTGCGCAGCACCTCGATGCCGTCGCGGTGGGACGCGAGCAGACCGGCCGCGATCGTCGCGTCGGCGCCCGTGGTCCGGGCCGAGAACTCGAGCACCGTCGGGAGGTAGTCGGGGAGCTCGGAGCCCGTGACCTCCCACCCGGCCGCGCGGTACGCCTCGACGAACGCGACGAGCGCCGTCCCGCGCCGGCGCGTGTCGCCCGCCGCGTAGTACGACAGGTACATCGAGCACTTCCGCTTGAGGTCGAACGTCGCGACGTACCGCGCCTGGAGCTCGCGCAGGCCCGGCGCGCCCGGCGCCGTGAGCACGTCGCAGAAAGCCTCCAGGCGCTCGCGGACGGGGGCGGGCAGGCCCGGGGCGGACGCGCGGACGGCGTCGACCGCGGCGAGCACGTCCTCGTCCGGGTAGGCCAGCAGCAGCGACGCGGCCATGTGGGCGGTGCGGCGCTGGGCGGCCGTCGTCGCGACCGGTGCCAGGTGGTCGGGCTGCGGCCCCCGGGGCCGTGCCCCGGGCCGCAGCGCCGGGGTCGGGAGCAGGGAGCGCGCCCTCATCGGGTGCCCCCGTCGGGCTCGACGCCGGGACCGCTCGCGGGCGCGGGGCCGCCCGCGGGACCGGCCGTGGGACCACCCGCCGGTCCACCGGGCGGTGGGGGGCCGGGGATCGTGTCGTGCCGCGCGTCCTGGCGCCCGCCCGGCAGCGAGCCCGGGCCGCCCGGCGTGACACCGCCGGGTGCACCCGACACGTCGCCCGGCTCGGGCCCCTCGCCCGGCGGGAAGAGGCCGGGCGGTCGCCCGTTCCCGTCCCAGTTGAGGAGGTTGACGCGGCCGGGGGTCGACGGCCCGTAGGGCGAGTCCGCCGTCTGCCGCGCCTGGAGCACGTGGAAGTTCTCGACCGCGACCGGCACCGGGCTGCCCGACGTCTCGCCGAACGGGCCGCCGCCCGTGAGGCCCATGCCGCCCATCCCGGGGCCGCCGTCGTAGTCGAGGGAGCACGACAGCTCGTCGAGCTCGCGCGCGATCTCGGTGTGCGCGGTCGGGATGACGTACCGGTCCTCGTACTTCGCGACGGCGAGCAGGCGGTACATCTCCTCGACCTGGGCACCGGTCATGCCGACCGCGGCCGCGGTCCGCTCGTCGGCCTCGCGGCCGAGGTTGATGTCGCGCATGTACGACCGCATGGCGGCCAGACGGCGCAGCACCCGTTCGACCGGGGCGGTGTCGCCCGCGGTGAACAGCCCCGCGAGGTACTCGAGCGGGATGCGCATCTTCGAGATCGCGGCGAACAGCGTGCGCCCGTCCTCGCCGTCGTTCCCGGAGGCGGCGACGACGTCGACGACGGGGGACAGCGGCGGGATGTACCAGACCATCGGCAGCGTGCGGTACTCGGGGTGCAGGGGCAGCGCGACCTCGTAGCGCGAGATCAGGTCCCAGATCGGCGAGCGCTGGGCGGCCGTGATCCAGTCGTCGGGGATGCCCTCGGCACGCGCGGCGGCCACGACCTCCGGGTCGTTCGGGTCGAGGAAGACGGCGCGCTGCGAGGCGAGGAGCTCGTGCTCGTCCTCGACGCTCGCGGCCTCGGTGACCTTGTCGGCGTCGTAGAGGACGAGGCCGAGGTAGCGCAGGCGCCCGACGCACGTCTCCGAGCACACGGTCGGCAGGCCGACCTCGATGCGCGGGTAGCAGAGCGTGCACTTCTCGGCCTTGCCGGTCTTGTGGTTGAAGTAGACCTTCTTGTACGGGCACCCGGTGACGCACATGCGCCAGCCCCGGCACTGGTCCTGGTCGACCAGCACGATGCCGTCCTCGGCCCGCTTGTACATGGCGCCCGACGGGCACGACGCGACGCACGCCGGGTTGAGGCAGTGCTCGCAGATGCGGGGCAGGTAGAACATGAACGTCTTGTCCAGCTCCGTGGCCACGTGCTCCGACATGTGCTGGAGCACGGGGTCGTCCTGCATCGTCGCGGTCGAGCCGCCGAGGTCGTCGTCCCAGTTCGCGGACCACGAGATGTTGATGTCACCGCCCGTGAGCAGCGACTTCGGCCGGGCGACGGGCGTGTGCTGCCCCTGCGGCGACGAGAGCAGCATGTCGTACTCGTAGGTCCACGGCTCGTAGTAGTCGTGGATCGAGGGGAGCTTCGGGTTGGAGAAGATCGTCGCGAGCTTCTTCAGGCGGCCCCCGGCGCGGAGCTTGAGCCGGCCCTTCTTCGTCCGCACCCAGCCGCCCTGCCAGCGCTCCTGGTCCTGGTAGGTGCGCGGGTACCCGAGCCCGGGACGCGTCTCGACGTTGTTGAACCACACGTACTCCACGCCGGTGCGGTTCGTCCACGCCTGCTTGCACGTCACCGAGCACGTGTGGCACCCGATGCACTTGTCGAGGTTCATGACCATCGACATCTGCGCCATCACCCGCACGACGTCACCCCCTCCCGGCCGGCCGGCCCGAGGCCGCCTGTTGCGTCCGTCCGCGTCACGAGTACCGCACCTCCTGGCTCCGGCGCCGGACGACCGTCATCTCGTCGCGCTGGTTCCCCGTGGGCCCGAGGTAGTTGAACGCGTACGAGAGCTGGGCGTACCCGCCCGCGAGGTGCGTCGGCTTGAGCAGGATGCGCGTGAGCGAGTTGTGGATGCCGCCGCGCAGGCCCGACGTCTCGGCGAGCGGGACGTCGATCGTGCGGTCGGTCGCGTGGAACATGTAGACCGTGCCCTCGGGCATCCGGTGGCTGACGATCGCGCGCGCCACCACGACGCCGTTGCGGTTGTACGCCTCGATCCACTCGTTGTCCGCGACGCCGATCTTGGCCGCGTCGGCCGGGCTCATCCAGATGCCGGGGCCGCCGCGCGACAGCGACAACATGAAGAGGTTGTCCTGGTACTCCGAGTGGATCGCCCACTTGTTGTGCGGGGTCAGGTACCGCACCGCGACCTCCGCGTGCCCGGCGGACCCTGGGTAGCCCGACGGCGAGGTGTCGCCCACGACGGGCGAGTCGCCGAACAGCCGGTGCATGTCGAGCGGCGGCCGGAAGACCGGCAGGTGCTCGCCCAGCTCGATCATCCAGTCGTGGTCGAGGTAGAAGTGCTGCCGACCCGTGAGGGTGTGCCACGGCTTGAGCCGCTCGACGTTGACGACGAACGCCGAGTACCGGCGCCCGCCGTGCTCCGAGCCCGACCACTCGGGCGAGGTGATGACCGGCGTCGGGCGGGACTGGACGTCCGGGAACGTCACGCGCTTGCCCTGCTCGCCCCGGGCGAGGTCCGCCAGGGGCGTTCCCGTGCGGCGCTCGACGTGCTCGAAGCCCTGCACGGCGAGGCGACCGTTCGTCGTGCCCGAGAGGGCGAGGATCATCTCGCACGCGTGCGTGTCGCGGTCGAGGCGCGGACGTCCGGCGGCGGGGCCGTCGGGCACGAGGCCGTTGCGCCGGCCGAGGTCCGCGACCTCCGGCCCGGGCGAGAACTGCACGCCCTTGGTCGCCATGCCCGCCTTCTCGGTGAGGGGGCCGAGCGCGGCCATGCGCGCGGCGAACGCCGGGTAGTCGCGCTCGACGACCACGAGCTTCGGCATCGTCACGCCCGGCACGAGCTCGCGCTCGGTCACGGGCTGCCCCGAGTCGGTGAGCGCGCCGTGCGGGACGGCCATCTCGTCCGGGGTGTCGTGCGCGAGCGGGGCGGCGACGAGGTCCTCCCGCACCCCGAGGTGCGTCACCGCGAGCTCGGAGACCTTCGCCGCGACGGTGTGGAAGATGTCGAAGTCCGTGCGCGTCTGCCACGGCGGGTCGATCGCCGGGTTGAACGAGTGCACGAACGGGTGCATGTCCGTCGAGGACAGGTCGTGCTTCTCGTACCAGGTCGCGGCGGGGAGCACGACGTCCGAGAACAGCGTCGTCGACGTCATCCGGAAGTCGAGCGTGACGAGCAGGTCGAGCTTGCCCCGCGGCGCCTCCTCGCGCCACGTCATCGACCGCGGGCGCCGCTCGGGACCGGACTCCGCGGCGTTGACCGCGGCGTCCGTCCCCAGGAGGTGCTGGAGGAAGTACTCGTTGCCCTTGCCCGACGACCCGAGGATGTTCGCGCGCCACACCGTGACGACGCGCGGGAAGTTCGCCGGGTCGTCGGGGTCCTCGCACGCGAACCGGAGGGTCCCGGCCTTGAGCTCGTCGACGACGTGCTGCGCCGGCTCCTTGCCCGCCGCGCGGGCCTCGTCCACCAGGTCGAGCGGGTTGCGGTCGAACGTCGGGTAGCTCGGCATCCAGCCGCGCTGCGCGGACTCGACCAGCGTGTCCGCCGTCGTGCGCCCGGAGAACTGGCCCCGGGCGAGCGGCGACGCGAGCGCGTCCGCGGGCAGGCCGTCGTAGCGCCACTGGTCGGTCGCGAGGTACCAGAACGCGGTGCCGATCATCTGGCGCGGGGGGCGCGACCAGTCGAGGCCGCCCGCGTACTGTGCCCACCCCGTGACGGGACGGCACTTCTCCTGCCCCACGTAGTGCGCCCACCCGCCGCCGTTCACGCCCTGGCAGCCCGTGAGGGTGGTCAGCGCGAGCATCGCGCGGTAGATCGTGTCCGAGTGGAACCAGTGGTTCGTGCCCGCGCCCATGATGATCATCGAGCGCCCGCCCGAGTCGAGCGCGTTCTGCGCGAACTCGCGCCCGATGCGTGCGGCTGCCGCGGCCGGGACGCCCGTGAACCGCTCCTGCCACGCCGGGGTCGCGGGCGTCGCGTCGTCGTCGTAGCCCGCGGGCCACTCGCCCGGCAGGCCGAGCTCCGGCCGGTTCACGCCGTACTGCGCGAGCAGCAGGTCGAGCACCGTCGTGACGAGCCGCCCGCCGACGCGACGCGCCGGCACGCCACGCACGACGACGCCCGCACCGCCCAGGTGCGCGCCCGCGTCGTCGCCCGGGGCCGGGTCGAGGTCGAACCGCGGCAGCCCGACGGCGACCGTCTCGTACGAGTGGTCGGCCGAGGGAGAGCCCGGGTCCGCCGGGGTAGAGCCCTGGTCGGCCGGGGTAGAGCCCTGGTCGGGCGACAGCGGGCGCTCGGGGACGGTGTCGCGGCTGGGAGGCGTCTGGGGGGAGCCCCAGAAGACGCCGTGCGGGTCGGCGACCGAGAGCAGCGGGTCGATGTCGCCGAGGTCGAGGTTCCACCGCCCGGCGTCGGCCTCGCCGTAGCGGTGGCCGAGGCTCCCGTGCGGGACGCGCGGGGTGCCGTCCGCGTCGAGCACGACGGTCTTGAAGCGCGCGTTCGCCGAGCCGGCGCCGTCGTCGCCGGGGCGCCCGACGCCGTCGGGCAGGTCCGCCGCGGTGAGGAACTTCCCGGGCACGTACGTCGTGCCCGAGCCGTCGTCGTGCTCCTCGAGCACGACGAGGTGGGGGAGGTCCGTGAAGCGGGCCGCGTACTCCGCGAACTGCGGGGTGCGGCGCTGCGCGTAGTGCTCCGTGAGGATCACGTGGCCCATGGCCTGGGCGAGCGCGCCGTCCGTGCCCGGGTGCGGGGCGAGCCACTCGTCGGCGAACTTCGTGTTGTCCGCGTAGTCGGGCGACACAACGATCACCTTCTGGCCGCGGTAGCGCGCCTCGGTCATGAAGTGGGCGTCGGGCGTGCGGGTCACGGGGACGTTCGAGCCCCACATGATGCAGTACGTCGAGTTCCACCAGTCCGCGGACTCCGGGACGTCGGTCTGGTCGCCGAAGACCTGCGGGGACGCGACGGGCAGGTCGGCGTACCAGTCGTAGAACGACAGCATGGTGCCGCCGAGCATCTGGACGAACCGCGCGCCCACCCCGTGGGAGACCATCGACATGGCGGGGATCGGGGAGAACCCCGCGATGCGGTCGGGCCCGTACGCCGCGATCGTGTGCACGTGCGCCGCGGCGACGATCTCCGCCGCCTCGTCCCACGTGGCGCGCACGAGGCCACCCTTGCCGCGCGCTGCCTTGTAGGCGCGGGCGGTGGTGGGGTCCGTCGTGACCTTGCGCCACGCGAGCACCGGGTCGCCCGTGGCGGCGCGGGCCGCGCGGTAGGCGTCGAGCAGCGCGCCGCGCACGTAGGGGTAGCGCACGCGCGTGGGGGAGTAGGTGTACCAGGAGAACGCGGCGCCGCGGGGGCAGCCGCGCGGCTCGTACTCGGGCGAGTCCGGCCCCACGGAGGGGTAGTCGGTCTGCTGGGTCTCCCACGTGATGATGCCGTCCTTGACGTACACCTTCCACGAGCACGACCCGGTGCAGTTCACGCCGTGGGTCGAGCGCACGACCTTGTCGTGGGACCAGCGGTCGCGGTAGAACACGTCGCCCTGGCGGCCGCCCGTGAGGAACACCTGCCGCAGGTCCTCGGACACCGTCCCGCGTTTGAGGTGCTTGCCGAGCCGCAGCAGCGCGTCCTCGACCGGGCCCTCCGACGTCGTCGTCATGCGGCGCTCCCGCCCCCCGGGGCGGCGGGGACCACCGGGCACCACCAGGGGCGGCGCGCCGGCGGCGACGACGGCACGGACAGGTACGACATACGAGCCTCCTGGGCGAGCAGGTGCGGCGGTCGGTCCACAGCCACTATGCCCAGGTCGCCCGGATCGCGCGCGGTGAGCGCGCGCCGTGGTCCCGTCCCCGCCGGGCCGGGCCGGGCCGGGCTCGCTACCGTGGCGCCATGACCGCACCCACCGGACGGCCCGCGGACGCGACCGTCGCCGTCGTCACCGTGTCCGACCGCTGCTCGCGCGGCGAGGCGGAGGACCGCTCGGGACCTCTCCTCGCGGGGCTGCTCGCGGCGTCGGGCTGGGCGGTCGTCACCGACCTCGTGCCCGACGGCGTCGCCCCCGTCCGCGACGCGGTCGCCCGGGCGGTGGCCGGGGGAGCGCGCGTCGTGCTCACGACCGGGGGGACGGGCGTCGGGCCGCGTGACCTCACGCCCGAGGGCACCCGCGAGGTGCTGGCGCAGGAGGTCCCGGGCATCGCGGAGGAGCTGCGCCGCCGGGGCGCGGAGCACGTCCCCGCGGCGGTGCTGTCGCGCGGCGTCGCGGGGGTCGCGCCCGGCCCGCACGGGCGCGCGCTCGTGGTCAACCTCCCTGGCTCCACCGGCGGGGTGCGCGACGGCTGGGCCGTCCTGGAGCCGCTCCTGCCGCACGTCCTCGCGCAGCTCGACGGCGGCGACCACTGACGACCGGGCCGTCGGGGCGCGCCGACCAGGCGGTCGCGGCGGGTCCCGGGACGGTGACGAGCCAGGACCGCCTGCTCGGCACGGGGCGGGGTCAGCCGGGCGGGGTCAGCCGCCGGCGAACGGGGGGAGGACGTCCACCGTCTCGTCCGCGGCGACCGGGGTGTCGTCGCTCGCCGCGCGGACGCCTCCCACGAGGAGCGAGCAGCGCGGGAGCACGTCGGCGAGCGCCGCGTGCCGGGCGACGACGGCGGCGTGCAGCTCGCCGACCGTCGTCGCGTCGACGGTCTCGGTCTCGGTGCCGGCGGCGTCGCGCGCGCCGGCGAAGTAGCGGACGGTCGCCATCTCTCAGTCCTGCGCCCCGGCCGGGGCCGCCGTGCCGGGCAGCTCGGGCTCGGGCGTCCACGCGAGCGCGAGCTCGGTCGCCCGGTCGAGCACGTCCTGCACGCTGCGGCCCGACCCGTCGTGCACGGCGAGCCCGGCGACGTAGCCCGCGACGAACGTCGTGAGAGGCGCGGCGGGGCGCTCGATGCCGTGCGCGGCGTCGCGCGCGAGGTCGAGGACCGCGCCGATGTCGACGACCTCCGGGTCGAGGTCGAGGTCCTGCGCGAGCGCGTCGACCCAGCGTTCGAGGTTCGTCATCGTGGCCTCCTGCCGTCGTCGGGGGTGCCGGCGGGCGGGGCGCCGGGCACCGCGGGCGCGCCTGCGGCCAGGCGGCGCTCCTGCTCGCGGGCATCCTCCCACGTGTCCACGTCGGCGGTGGCGCCCGTGTCGTCGGGGACGCCGATCGCGGGGAGACCGGCGAGGAGCCGCCGCACGGACGCGCCCTGCACGGTCGGCAGCGCGTCGAGCGCGGCGTCGAGCGCCGCGCGCTCGTACAGCCCGACGAGCCACTGCGCGCGTCCGTCGCGCACCGCGTGGACGGCGACTTCGCCGCTCCGGCGGCGGGCGGCGGCGAGCAGCGCGGGTACCGCCTCGGCGGCGCGGGGGACGTCGCACGCGAGCACGAGCACCCAGGGCGCGCGGCCGTCGTCGGGCAGGGCGGCGAGCCCGGCCGCGATCCCGGCGACGGGCCCTCCGAACGGCGGGTCCTCGCGCGTGCGGACGTAGCGCCCCGGGGCGGCGAGCTCGTCCGGCCCGACGACGACCGTCCGCGCCGCCCCCACGGTCGCCGCGAGCGCGTGCTCCAGCAGGGGCCGACCCCCGACGACGAGGCCGGGCTTGGGCGTCCCGAGCCGCTCCGCGCGCCCTCCGGCCAGCACGACGGCGTCGAACGCGAGGGACGGTTCGGCACTCCGTGCGGCGATCGGCAGCTCGAGGTGCCGACCCGGCCCGTCGGGTGCCGACCCGTCGTCGGGGCGGGCGGTCACGGCTCGCGGTGCCAGTCGCCGGACTTGCCCCCGGTCTTCGCGACCAGCCGCACGTCCGTGAGCTCGACGGACTTGTCGAGGCCCTTGACCATGTCGACGACCGCGAGGCCCGCGACCGCGACGGCGGTGAGCGCCTCCATCTCGACGCCCGTGCGGTCCGCCGTCCGGACGGTGGCGGTGACGTCGACGCCGTGGTCGCCCACGACGAGGTCGACGACCGCCCCGTGGACGCCGATGACGTGCGCGAGCGGCAGGAGCTCGGCCGTCCGCTTGGCGCCCGCGATCCCGGCGATGCGCGCGACGGCGAGCACGTCGCCCTTGGGGACGGTCCCGTCGCGCAGCGCGGCGACGATCTCCGGGGAGCACCGCACGGTCCCGGTCGCCGTCGCGGAGCGGACGGTGGGCTGCTTGGCGGTGACGTCGACCATGCGCGCGTGCCCGCGCTCGTCGAGGTGCGTGAAGCTCATGCCGCCACTCTCGCACGCGGCGCAGCGCGTGGTGCCGCACGCGCGGACGGTCGGGGGATCGGGTGCGCTCGCGGCCCGCAGCCGCGAGGATCGGCCCATGCGCAGCTCACTCCTCGACCACGCCGAGCGCTCCGTCGAGCCCGGCAGCTTCCAGCTCCAGAACGACCGCATGCTCAAGGTGGACCTCCGCGGCACGGGTGGGTTCTTCTTCGCGAAGCAGGGCTCGATGGTCGCCTACCAGGGCGACGTCGACTTCGCGTACGAGGGCAGCGGCGGTCTCGGCAAGATGTTCAAGAAGGCGTTCACGGGCGAGGGCATGTCGCTCATGAAGGTCTCGGGCAGCGGCGACGTCTTCCTCGCGCAGGACGCGGACCAGGTCTTCGTGCTCCACCTGGAGGACGAGGGCGTGACGGTCAACGGCGCGAACGTGCTCGCGTTCGAGAGCTCGCTCGCGTGGGACATCAACCGGGTCGAGGGCGCGTCGATGCTCAGCGGCGGCCTGTTCAACACGACGTTCACGGGGACCGGGTCGCTGGCCGTCACGGCGTTCGGCACGCCCGTCGTGCTCGACGTCGACGTCCCCACCTTCGTCGACATGCAGGCCGCGGTGCTGTGGTCGACGTCGCTGCAGTCCTCGATCCGCAAGACGGCGAAGCTCGGTGCCGCGATCGGGCGCGGGTCCGGCGAGGCGTACCAGCTCGCGCTCTCGGGGCGGGGGATCGTCGTCGTGCAGGCGTCGGAGGGGCACCCGCCGCCCGCGGCGAAGTGATCGAGGCCGGCCCCCGGTTCAGAGCAGCAGCACCTGCACGGGGTCGCCCGGCGCCACGGCCGTGACGTCGGCCCCGACGACGGCGAGCGCGTCGGCGTGCGCGAGCGCGCTCAGGCGGTGCGAGCCGGAGCCGCGCGCCGTCGCGTCCTCCTCGGGGCGACGGCCCGCGGGGACGACGTGCGCGCCGTCGGGCTCGGTGTGGCGCACGAGGACGAGCTGCTCGCGCCCGGCCGGCGAGGACCACCCCGCGGCGGCGACGCGCCGGACGAGCGCGCGACCCGGGCCGGGCACGCCGCGCAGCCGGTCGACGACGGGCCGCACGAACAGCTCGAACGAGACGTACGCGCTCACCGGGTTCCCCGGGAGCGCGAGCCACGGCACTCCCCGCCAGCGCGCGAGGCCCTGCGGGCGGCCGGGCTGCATGCCGACCGCGACGAGCCGGGCGTCGGTGACCGCGTCCTGCCACGGCGTGCCCGCGCGGGTCGCGGGGTCGAGCACCTCGCGCACGACGTCGAACGCGCCCGCGCTCACCCCGCCGGTGCTGACGAGCAGGTCGGGCGGGGCGCCGTCGAACGCGTCGAGCAGCCCGTCCAGCGTCGCGACGAGCGCCGCCGCGGAGTCGCCCACGGCCCCGCGCCGGACCACGCGCGCGCCCGCGGCCCGCGCCGACGCGGCGAGCAGGACCGAGTTGGAGTCCGGGATCCGCCCCGGCCCCGGCGTGGTGCCGGGGGCCACGAGCTCGCTGCCCGTGGAGAGCACCGCCACGCGCGGCGCGCGGTGCACGCGCACGGTCGCGTGCCCGGCGGACGCCGCGACCGAGACGTGCCGCGCCGTGAGCACGGCGCCTGCCGCGACGACGACGTCCCCCCGGCGCACGTCCTCCCCGCGGGTCCGCACGTGGGTGCGCGAGGCGTCGTGGACCGCGACCGTCGTCGGCCCGCTCCCGGCCGCGCCCGGCGTGAAGCGACCGGTCGACGTGCGCTCGACGGGCACGACGGCGTCCGCCCCGGGCGGCACGGGCGCGCCCGTCATGATCCGGACCGCCTCGCCCGGCCCCAGACCGCCGTCGAGCCCGGGCGGGCCCGCGTCCCCGGCCGCGACGTCGCCCACGACGCGCAGCACCACGGGCGCCGACGGCGTCGCCCCCGCCACGTCCTGCGCGCGCACCGCGTACCCGTCCATCGCGGACGCGTCGAACGCGGGGGCGTCCAGCGCGGACACGACGTCGGCGGCCAGGACGGCCCCCACGGCGTCCTCCAGCGGGGTGTCCGCGGGCGCCGTCGGGCGGACGAGCGCGAGCGCGTCCGCGGTGTGCTGGACGATCGTCCGACTCGGCTCGCGCGTCATGCCCGCACCGTAGCCGAGCCCGGGTGCCGACCTCGGGAGGGTGGGCTACGTTGGGCACCGGAGTCATGAAGCGGCCCGAAGCCCCCCGAACCTTGGGAGGACGACATGGCCTCGATCCCCGTGACCACCCTCAGCCCCGACCAGACGGCGCCCGTGCGCCCCGCAGCGCTCGCGGAGGTGCTTGCCGTGGGCACGCACCTCCTCGTGGGGCAGTACCGCGTCGAGCTCGGCACCGGGACGTGGTGGTGGTCGGACGAGGTGTACACCATGCACGGCTGGGCGCCGGGGGACGTCCAGCCCAGCCTCGACGCGCTGCGCTCGCGCAAGCACCCGGACGACCGCGCCCGCGTGGTGCGCGCCGCCACGGAGGCGATCCGTTCCGGTCGCCCGTTCTCGTGCGCCCACCGGATCGTCGACGGGCACGGCAAGGCCCGGTCCGTCGTCGTGACGGGACAGGGCCGACGGGACGCGCGCGGTCGCGTCGTCGAGATCGCGGGGTACGTCGTCGACGTCACCCCGACACACAAGGAGGCGCTGGAGCGCGAGTCGCAGCGCGCCGTCACGCGCGCGTTCGTCGCGCAGGCCGCCGTCGAGCAGGTCAAGGGCGTGCTCATGGCCGTGCACGGCGTCGACGACGTCGCGGCGGGCCAGCTCCTCGCGGAGGCGGCCGGCGAGGCCGGCGTCCCCGTCCAGGAGACCGCCTCGCAGGTCATGCGCGCGCTGAGCAAGGCCGGCGGGGTCGGCCCGACGGCCGAGGCCACGGTCGCGGGCGCGTTCGCCGCCGTCCGTCCGGTCGCGCGGCCCCGCGCCCACGAGGCGCAGCTCGCGCGCCGTCGGGAGCCGGCCCGCTCCTGAGCCGGACGGCCCCGCGCACGACGAGAACCCCACACGAGAAGGAGGAACGACATGACCGACGAGACCACCTTCCCGGCCCAGCAGCAGGAACCCCCGGGCCTCACCGGACGCATGGAACCGGTGCCCGACCACGGCGAGCAGTCCTATCGCGGCACCGGGCGGCTCGAGGGCCGTCGGGCGCTGATCACGGGCGGTGACTCGGGCATCGGTCGCGCCGTCGCCATCGCGTTCGCGCGCGAGGGCGCCGACGTCGCCATCGGCTACCTGCCCCAGGAGCAGGAGGACGCCGAGGAGACGGCGCGCTGGGTCCGCGAGGCGGGCCGCACGTGCGCCCTCCTGCCCGGCGACGTCACCGACGAGGCGACGGCGCGGGCCCTGCCCGGACGCGCCGCGGCCGAGCTCGGCGGGCTCGACGTGCTCGTCAACAACGCCGGCTTCCAG
Source organism: Cellulosimicrobium sp. 72-3 (assembly GCF_013127315.1). Lineage (NCBI taxonomy): Bacteria > Bacillati > Actinomycetota > Actinomycetes > Micrococcales > Promicromonosporaceae > Cellulosimicrobium > Cellulosimicrobium sp. 72-3. The sequence goes on along the minus strand of NZ_CP053419.1, from coordinate 3,734,929 downwards.
ATGGCGCGGCGCGAGTCGATCGAGGACGTCACGACCGACGAGATCGACCGGGTGCTCAAGACGAACCTCTACGCGCTGCTGTGGATCACGCAGTCGGCGCTCGAGCACCTGGGCGAGGGCGCGGCGATCGTCAACAACTCGTCGATCCAGGCGTTCCAGCCGTCGACGTCCCTGCTCGACTACGCGTCGACGAAGGCGGCGATCAACAACCTCACGGTGAACCTCGCGGCCGAGCTCGGCCCGCGCGGCATCCGCGTGAACGCCGTCGCGCCGGGACCGATCTGGACGCCGCTCCAGCCGGCCACCCAGCCCGAGGAGAAGATCGAGCAGTTCGGGAAGGACACCCCGCTGGGGCGCGCGGGCCAGCCCGCGGAGGTCGCCCCGGCGTTCGTCTTCCTCGCCTCCCCGACGGACGCGAGCTACGTGTCCGGCACCGTCCTCGGTGTCACGGGAGGCAAGCCCGTGTTCTGACGGGCCCCTCCTCGCCGGGGGAGCCGCGGACCGTGAGACCGCGGCTCGCCCGGGAGGGTCGGAGGGTGGGCGTCCGCGTCCGCCCGGGGGCGGGACCGCCGCGAGAGCGACGGCGCCCGTGAGAGGGTCACAGCCGCCACGCCTTGTGCGGGCGAGACGGCCGCCGCCCCCGCCCCGCCCCGGTGACGCCCGGGCGGGGCCTCCGACACCGTGCGTGCTCCGGCCCGCCGCGACGTAGGCTTGCGGCGGAGACAAGGAGAGCACCATGAGCACCGATCGCGGAACGAGCGGCGAGCCGACCCCGGGAGGGTCCGGAGCACCGCTGACCGAGGTCCCCGTCGTCGACCTGATGGCGGAGGAGGCGACGGTGGCAGGCCTCGTGGCGGACGCCGCCCGCGCGCTCGCCGACGAGCCCAACCTCCAGCAGACCCTCGACCGGGTCGTCGAGCTCGCGGTGGCGATGGTCGACGGCTGCGACGAGGCCGGCATCTCGCTCGTGACCCGCCGCCGCATCGAGAGCGCGGCCGTGTCGGACCCGGTCGTGGCGCGCGGGGACGCGCTCCAGTACGAGCTCGACGAGGGCCCGTGCCTCGACGCCATCCGCGAGCACGCGCTCGTGGAGTCCGGGGACGTCGCTGCGGACCCGCGCTGGCCGCGGTGGGCGCCGCGCGCGGCGGGCGAGCTCGGCGTCGGCTCCATGCTGTGCGTCCAGCTCTACACGTCCGAGAACGCGCACGGTGCGCTCAACATGTACTCCGGCTCGCGCGACGCGTTCGGCCCGGACTCCCACCACCTCGCCTCGACGTTCGCGGCCGTCGCCGCCGCGGCCATCTCGGCCGCGCGGACCGAGGAGCAGCTGCAGTCCGCCGTGCAGACCCGCACGCTCATCGGGCAGGCGCAGGGCATCATCATGGAGCGGTACTCCCTGACGCCCGGCCGCGCGTTCGCCGTGATGAGCCGCGTGTCCCAGGACGCGAACATCAAGCTCGTCGACGTCGCCCGCGAGATCGTCGAGACCCGCCGCATCCCCGGCGTCGGCGCGCCCGCGGGGGACTGAGCCCGGCGCTCAGCCGCCGGTGGCCGGCTCGTCGGCGCACGGCGCCTCGAGCAGCGCGTCGACCCGGCGTCGGACCGACTCGTCGAGCAGCGGCCCGGCCGGCTCGGCGCCGCCGACCACGCCCTCCACGAGGCGACGGGCGAGCTCGCGGACGGGGACGTTCACGTCGTTCGAGCGTCGGCGCAGCACCTCGAACGCGTCGTCGGGTCCCGTGCGCAGCGCCGCCATGAGCACGCCCTTCGCCTGCTCGATCACCGAGCGCGACGCGTCCGCGGCCCGGATCGACGCGGTCGCCTCGCGCCGCGCGGCCTCGGCGTGCGCCGTCGTCAGGTCGACGAAGTAGCCCACCACGTGCGCCCAGGGCAGCTCCGCGCCCGGGTTCTTCCCCTGCGCCGCGACGGCGAGCGTGCGAGTAGCGCCCGTCGCGTCCACGATGCGGTGCATGGACCCGAACGGCTCCCCGGTCCGCGCGGCCTGCGCGAGCTCGCTCGCGACGCGCTCGCGGTCCTCGGGGTGCTTGTGCGACAGGACGAGGGCGGTCGTCGGCACGACCTCGCCCGGCGCGAAACCGTGCATCTCGTACACCTCGTCGGACCACCACCACGTGTCGGTGGCGATGTCCACGCGGAAGCGGCCGACCGGCTGGGGGTCACCCGGGCCGAGGGCGGCGAGGAGGTCGGCGAGAGCGGGCGGGACGACGTCGTCGGGCTCGGTGGCGTGGGCGGGCAGGGCAGCGTCCATCGATGGGGGTCCCCGGAGATCGAGCAGGACGGAGCCGATTCCTGACCCCAGCAGACTGAAGATTATCCCAGCGTCGGCGCGAGGGAGGAAACCGTGACCACCCAGGTCAGCGACGGGCGGGACGAGTCGGCCGAGGAACGGTCCGACCGGAACTGGGCAGAGCTGCTCCAGGAGCTGCGCGTCATGCAGATGGGCGTGCAGATCCTCACGGGGTTCCTCCTCACGCTGCCGTTCCAGCAGCGCTTCGGGGACCTCGACACCTTCCAGACCGACGTCTACCTCGCGCTCGTCGCGCTGGCCGTGCTGTCGACCGGCCTGTTCGTGACGCCCGTGAGCCTGCACCGCACGCTCTTCCGCCGGCACCGCAAGACGACGCTCGTGACCCTGAGCGACCGGATCGCACGGTTCGGCGTGCTCGTCCTCGCGTTCGTCGTCACGGGGACCGTGCTGCTCGTGGTCGACGTCGTCGTGAACCGCACCGCGGCCCTGTGGTCGAGCGGCTGCGCGCTCGTGCTGCTCGTCGGCCTCTGGTTCGTCCTCCCGCGTCTCGTCGCCCGCGGCACCGCGGCGTCGGACTGACCTCGCGATCGAACCGCAGTCGCGCGAGGTAGAGAGGTAGAGCCCTGGTTCGCCGAAGTAGAGCCGTGGTCGCGCGAGGTAGAGCCGTGGTCGCGCGAGGTAGAGCCGAGGTCACGCGAGGTAGAGCCGTTGCTCGCCGAGGTAGAGCTGTGGTCACGCGAAGTAGAGCCGTGGTCAATGGCGAAGACCGTGGTGGAACCAGGCACCACCCTCCCCGGCCGCCCCGCGCCGGCCCGGAGGGTCGAGCGACACCCCCTGTCCACCACAGCCCGCGGCCTCCGGCGAGCAGGTGATTGTGGCCCGTCAGCCGACCAGGACGAGCCCAGATCACCTGCTCGCCACCGAGTTCCGGCGCGACCGCGGTGACCCGGTGGGCTGTGCGGTGCGAGCGCACCTGACGCCGCGGGCAGTCGCTCGGGCTGGGGAGACCCAGAGGTGAGACGACGCCGGGCGGGGTGGGTGGTGGTGCCGCGTCGTGGCGGGCCTGGCGGGAGCCGTGAGGAACGAGCGGCGGATGGTAGACGCGGCACCACCACCCACCCCGCCCACCCAGGGCGACCACGCGCCGTCGGGCATGACCATGGCTCTACCTCGCGCGACCGCGGCTCTACCTCGCATGACCATGGCTCTACCTCGCGTGACCGCGGCTCTACCTCGCGAGCGCGGGGCTCCCCCCGGGCGGGTCAGCGGGTCAGGACGTCGAAGCGGCGGCGCGGGCCTGGACACCGCGGCGGACGGGGCCGAGGGTGAACAGCAGGGTCAGCAGGGCGGTCAGGGCGAGCAGCCCGAAGCCCAGGCCGTAGGTGCCCTCGAGCTGGTAGACGGCGCCCATGAGCAGCGGCGGGATGAACCCGCCGAGGCCGCCCGCCGCGCCGACGAGGCCCGTGACCGCCCCGACCTTCTCGACCGGCGCGACCTTCGAGACGAGGGCGAACGTCGCGCCCGACGACGCGCCGAGCGCGGCGGCGAGGCCGAGGAACGCGATCGTCCCGACCGGCACGAGCGACGGCTGGAACGCGACCACCGCAGCGAGCGCCGTGACGACGGCGAAGCACGCGACGGACACGGGCACGCCGCCGAACCGGTCGGACAGCGCGCCGCCGACGGGCCGCATGACGACGGCGAGCACGACGAACCCGGCGGTGCGGGCCGCGGCGTCGGACGCGGTCAGGCCGTAGGCGTTGACGAGGAACGTCGGCAGGTAGACGGAGAACGCGACGAACCCGCCGAACCCGACGGCGTACAGCCAGGAGAGCTGCAGGGTGGCGGGGAGGCGGAACGTCGCCCAGGTGCGGGACCAGAACCCGCCCGCGGGGGCGGTCGCCCGGCCGGGCGGGACGCGCAGCAGCAGCCACGACACGACGGCGAACACCGCGAGGACGGCGGCGACGAGGAGGAAGGGGGCGGCGTCGCCCCAGGCGTCGCGGATGCGGACGGTGGTGAACGCGGAGATCGCGGTGCCGCCCATCCCCATGCCGAAGATCCCGACGGCGGTGCCGCGCCGCGCGGGCGGGTACCAGGCGTTGACGAACGGCACGCCGACGGCGAACGCGGTGCCGCCGAGACCGAGGAAGAACCCCCCGACGATGAGCCAGACGAAGCTGTCCGCGACGAGCCCGACGAACAGCACGGGGAGGATCGTCAGCGCGCTGACCAGCGGGAACATGATGCGCGCGCCGTACCGGTCGGTGAGCGCGCCCACCGGGATGCGGCCGAGCGACCCGACGACGACCGGGACCGCGACGAGGACCGACACTTGCACGTCCGTGAGGTCGTACTGCTGCCCGTACGCCGCGCCGAGCGGGCTGATGAGCGCCCAGGCCCAGAAGTTCACCGCGAAGCCGATGGTCGCGAGGACGAGCATGAGCGTCGGGGAGGTGGACGGGGACGTCGTCGTCGCGGCGGGGCCGGCGGCCCTGCCCGCGTCCTGCTGCGCCATGGCGACTCCTGGGGGGAGGTGCCCGTCGTCGGGCACGGGGGAGGTCGTTGCGTCGAGCACCTCCACGCTAACGACGCTCCCCGCGCCGCGCGCGGGGAACCCCCCGTACCGTGGGGGCGTGCTCGACTGGCTCTTCGGGGGCGTGGCCCTGCTCAACGTGTACGCGCTCGCCCTCGTGGTGCTGCGCGCGCCGCTGTACCGCACGCGCGTGTACCGGCCCATGCTCCTCAACATCGGGCTCTCGATCGCGCCCGTCATCGTGCTGGGGATCGTGGTCGTCGTCGACGCGGTGCTCATCGCGGGCGGTGCCCCGTCGTGGGCGGTCGTGACGTGCGCCGTCGTCGGGTTCGGCGTCTGGCTGCTGCTCCTGCCGAACGCGGGCTACCTCGTCACGGAGCTGAACTACAGCCACCGCCAGGAGGGCGAGGAGGTCCCGCTCTGGTACGACATCGTGGCCGTGCTGACGCTCGCCCTGTCCGGGGTGATGAACACGCTCGTCAACGTGTTCCTCGCGCAGGCGCTGCTCGCGATCGTGCTCTACCCGGACGACGACGCCCCGTTCCGCCGTCCCGTGTCGTGGGTCGTGGTGCTCGTCGTGCTGGCGCTCGTCTCCGTCGGGATCTACCTCGGCCGGTACGTGCGGTTCAACAGCTGGGACCTCGCCCACCCGGTCCAGTTCGTGCGCAAGCTCGTGCGCCACTTCCGGGCGCGCGGCGCCGTGCTGGACGCGCTGCTCTTCGTGCTCCTGCACACGCTGTTCTTCGCGGTCATGTACGCGATCGTCATGGGGCCGGTCACGACGCTCCTCGTGCGCGGGGCGTGACGGCCCGTGAGGTTCCGGCGACGGCCCGTGACGGCCCCGTAGGATGCGCGCCGTGACGTCGACCGCGCCGAAGGCCGCCCGGGGCGTGCCGCTGCTCCGCGCCGTCGTGGGCACGTGGCCGCGCCGCGTGGCGCTCGCCGTCGTCCTGGGGGCCGTCGTCGGCACGACGGCGGCCGGCGGCCTCGCCCGCCACGACGCCGCCGACGCGGGGCCGGCCCGGGTCGCCGCGGGGGAGCCGGTCGCCACCGGGCCCTTCGACCTCACCCTGCGCTCGTGGTCCGTGACGGACACCGTCCAGGTCTCCGCGCTGGAGGACTCCGGGGCGGACGCGTGGCTCGTCGTGGTGGTGGGCGCGCTCGACACGGACCGCGAGTCGCGGCGGCTCGACCGCACCGCGGTGACGCTCCCCGACGAGCTGCCCGGTGGCCTGGCGCTCGCGGGCGACGCGGAGCCCGACCGTCCGGACCCGACGCTGCTCGTGCGTGACGCGTCCGCGTACCCCGTGCTGTCGCCGGGCCTCGCCGACGACGTCGCGCTCCTGTGGCCCGTGTCGGTGCCGGGGGAGGGCGGCGCGGTGAGCACGCCCGACGCGCCGCTGACCGTGACCGTCCCGACGTTCCGGTACCGCGACATGACGGTCGGCGGCGGCCGGCGGTGGGCCGAGACGGGCGCGGTCACGCTCGTGGACGTCCCGGCCGGGGCCGTCCCGCCCGAGATCGTGGACCCGCCCGAGACGGAGGACGGCTGGTGACCGAGGAAGCGACCGCCGTGGCGCCGGACGGGCCCGAGGCGCCGGACGGGCCGGGCGCATCGGACGGGCGCCCGCGGCGGACCGGCCGGGCCGTGACCGTCGTGCTGCTCGTCCTCGCCGTGGGGGCGGGGGCCGCGGTGTCGCGCGTCGACACGTGGTGGCCCACGCTCACGCCGACGACGTCGCGGGGCGCCGTGGGCGAGGTCGTGACCGCCGGCCCGGTGCGCGTGCGGGTCGACGACGTCCGCACCGGTACGACGCTCGACGACGGGTCCGGCCCGCTGACGACCGACGGCGTCTGGGTCGTCGTGGACCTCGCGGTGTCCGGGACGACGGGCGAGGCGAGCATCGACGTGGTCGAGCTGCGCGACGCCGTCGGGCGGGACCACGAGGCGTCGCACCGTGTGAGCAACCAGGTGCTGAGCACGTTCGCCGACCCGGACGTCCCCGAGGCGGGGACCGTCGCCGTCGAGCTGCCCGCGCGGGCGCTGGAGGGCGACCTCGTGCTGCGCGTGCTCACGGAGCACCAGGACGCGGACCTCGACCGTCCCCAGGCGATCGCCGAGGTCGACCTCGGCCGCGTCGCGCCGCCCGCCGCGGGGGACTCCGTGGAGACGGTGCGGCCTGCCCTCGTTCCGGGCGGGTGGGACGCGTGAGCGCCGGCTGGTGGCGGACCAACCGCTGGTGGCTGCCGGTGCTCGTCGTGGCGCTCGGAGCCCTGGGCTGGCTGACCTGGCGGTCGGACGAGGTGCAGGCCTGGTGGTCGGGCGAGCCGCGCGTCGCGCACACCGCGGACGCCGAGGGGTGGGCGCAGGTCGGGGACGTGCGGGCCCGGCTCGCGGGTCTCGAGGCGGTCGACGGGCTCGACGACGGGTACGGCGGCCGGATCGAGGCGCCCGACGGCTACACGCTCTGGGCGGCCGACGTGTCGCTCCGCTCCGACGCGCCGGCCGCCCCCGAGGGCGCGGAGGAGACCTTCTCGTCGTGCGAGGTGCTGCTCCGGGACACGGCCGGCCGGGAGTTCGCGGCGGGCGCGTCGGCGCTCGCGGGCATGCCGTACCCCGAGGCGCCGGGCTGCACGGGTGCCGTCTCCAGCCGCAGCACGCAGTACTTCCTCACCCCTGACGACGCCGAGCCGGCCGAGGTGCGTCTCGTCGAGCCGAGCCTCCTGCCGGCGTACTGGTCCCTTCCCGTCGCTGACGTCGGCTGACCGCTGCCCGGCGGGGTGCCGCGTCAGCGGGCCGAGGCCGCGCCGACAGCGGTCGGCGCGCTCTCCGCCCCGGTGTCGACCACAGGGCCCGGCTCGGCCCGCCGCGCCGCGCGCCGCGTGCGCAGCGCGGACGGCAGGCCCAGGCTCGCGAGCAGCGCGTCGGCCGCGGCGGCGAGCAGGACGGTCGTGAGCACCTGCACGACGACGGTCCCGACCGTCTCCAGCGGGCCGACGAGCGCGCGCCACGCGACGATCCCCGGCTGGCCGACGACCGCCTGCGCGGCGGTGAGCACGACCTGCTCGGCGAGCGTGAGGAGCGCGAACGCGACGCAGAAGAGCAGCACCGCACCCCAGCGGCTGCGCCACAGCATCCCGAGGGCGCCGACGAGGCCGCCGAACCGCCGGCCCGGGTCGAGCATGAGCGCCCACGCCCGCTGGGCGCCGCTCTCGCCGAGCGTCCGGTTGAACCGGTCGACGGCGCGGGCCGTGCGGCCGGTCGCGCCGCCGTCGCCCGGCACCGCGTGCGCGGGGTCGACGACGTCGATCGCCTCCACGCCGTACACGATCGTCCCGAGCGTGAGCCACGCGAGCGGCACCACGAGCCCGGTGACGACGCCCGCGACGAGGAGGGACGTCGTCGGGCCCACGGCGTCGACGAGCGGCTTGAGCGCGTCCACGCGCGCGACCACGCCGTCCCACCAGGTCGTCACCTCGACGACGACGACGCGCGTCGACCACCACTCGCGCACGCGCCCGACGAGGGCCGTGACGGTGAACGCGCCGACGACGATCCAGACGACCTCGCAGTAGCCCGCGGCGATGCGCACCGCGGCGGAGCGGGCGCTGTGCCGGGCGTCGCCGTCGCGCGCGGGGACGCCGCGGTCGAGGCGCCGCGCGAGCCGTTCCAGCAGGGTGCGGGCGAGCAGCGCGCCCGCGACGACGAGCACGACGGTGAGCCCGAAGCCCTCGGGGACCGGGCTGGCGGTCTCGATCCCCGCGCCCGCGGCGAACGCGTGGTCGAGCGCGGCGGAGTCGATGTACGCCTGCCAGTCGGACGACAGCCCGCCGTAGAACTCGTAGATGACGAGGTAGGGCACGAGGACCGAGGCGATCGAGCCGAGCAGCGCCCGGACCTCGAGCCGGTCGCGCTCGGTGCGCGGCTCCCGGCGCAGGACGTGCAGCATGACGACGATCCCGACGACCGTCGCGAGCGGCGAGAAGCACAGCACGAGCAGGCCGAGCACCCCGGACGACGGCGCGACGGCGAGCGCGGCCCGCAGCGCGAGCTCGTGCAGCACCTGCGCGAGGACGGCGACCGCGACGAGCGCGGGCCAGTGCCGGGCCAGGAGCCGGCCGGCGTCGGCGAGGACGCGCAGGCCGGCGCGCAGGATCGAGTCCTGAGGGGGCGTCGTCGGGCTCGCCGGCGGGGCGGTCACGCGCGCCAGGCTACCCGGCGGCCCGTCCTCCCTCGCGCGGACGGTGCGGGCCGGACGTCAGGCGCGCGACGCGAGGCGGGCGACGACGCGCTTCGCCTCCTTGCCCGCGAAGCGGCGGGCGAGGACGCCGACGCCGGCGGCGACGGCGGCGAAGGTCACGGCCTGGACGACGCCGACCTCCTCGTCGTCGAGGTCCTTCGGGGCGTCGTGCCCGGTGACCTTGGCCCAGACGAACGTGACGAGCTTCTGGGCGGCCCAGCCCGCGGCGAAGGTCAGGGCGACGGTCCCGACCTTGAGGGCCAGGGTCTGCTCGTTCTCGTTCGTGTCGGCCACGAGGGGTTCCTCCGTCGGTCGGGGCGCCGGGCGGCGCCGGGCGTGCTCGCACGACCACCGTAGTGCGAAGTCGCCGCCCACGCGTCGCCCGGCGCGCGCACCCGGCTCAGTCGTGGCTCACCGCGTCCAGGACGGGCAGGCGCGCGGCGCGCACCGCGGGCCACACCGCGGCGACGACGCCCACGACGCCGGCGAGCACGAGCATGGCGCCGAGCTGGGCCCACGGCACGGCGAGGGTCGTGAAGCCCTGGTCCGCGAGCACCGACGGGAGCGCGGCGGCGAGGCCGGTCCCCACGGCGAGCCCGACGGCCGTGCCGAACACCGCGACGAGCACGGACTCGATGACGATCGTCGTCGCGAGCTGGGCCCGCCCGAGCCCGACGGCCCGCAGCAGCCCGATCTCGCGCGTCCGCTCCGCGACGGACAGCGCGAGCGTGTTGACGATGCCTAGCACGGCGACGAGGACGGAGAGCCCCAGCAGGGCGTAGACGATCGCGAGGACCGACTCGACCTGGCCGGCGACGTCCGCGGCGAACTCGTCGGCGTCGAGCACGGACGCCACGACGTACTGCGCGACGGCGTCGGTCACCCCGGCGCGGACGGCCGCGAGGTCCGCGCCGGGCTCGGCGTCGAGGAACAGCATCTCCGTCGTCGTCGCGCCGACCGCGGCCGCCACGTCGGACGGCAGGAGCAGGTCGACGGAGAACGCGTGCGAGTCGACCACCGCGCCGATGCGCACCTCCCGGGCCGGGAGGTCGGGCCGTGCCGGGTCGGCGAGCGTCAGGACGTCGCCCAGGGCCCAGCCGTGCTCGTCGAGCGCGTCCGCCATGACGGCGGCCTCGCCCCGTGCGTACGCGGCGAGGTCGCCCTCGGTCGCGGTCGTGCGCACGGAGCGGCCGAAGCCCTCGGCGGGGAACCCGACGACCAGCTGGGGCTCGCCGTCGACGACGACCTGCCCGTACGTCGTGACGTCGACCGCAGCGACGCCGGGCACGGCGGGGACGTCGCCCGCGACCCCGTCGGGCAGGTACGGCATCGCCGAGCGGACGACGAGGTCGGCCGCGGTCTCCTGGTCGACGATGTCCTGCACGGAGACGCGGGTGGACAGCGCGAGGACGGACGTCGTCGAGACGAGCGCCATCCCGACGACGAGCGCGCCCGCGGTGGCCGCGGTCCGCCGCGGCTGGCGCGTGACGTTGCCGCGCGCGAGGCCGCCGAGCGGGCGGACCAGCGCGACGAACGGCGCGGCGAGGACGGTCAGCACCGGGCCGACCGCGAGCGGCGCGAGGAGGAGCACCCCCGCGACGACGCCGGCCGCGCCGAGACCGAGGAGGGGCGCGCCCCCGCTGCCGACCACGGCCGCCGCGACGACGAGCCCCACGCCCGCGAGCAGCGCGAGGGTCCCGGCGACGGCGCGCGCCCGCCCGGTCCCGGTGGGCCGGACGACGTCCGCGCGCATCGCCTCCACCGGGCGCACGAGCGCGGCGTGCCGCGCGGGCAGGGCGGCGGCGAGCACCGACACGACGACTCCGACCACGAGCGGGACGGCGACCCCCGTGGTCGTGACGGGCAGCGAGCCGGACAGCTCCATGCCGACCGCGCCCAGGCCGGTCCGGGCGAGCTCCGCGAGGCCGAACCCGGCCCCGACGCCGAGCAGTGCGCCCACGGCGCCGACGACCGCCGCCTGCCCGACCACGGAGCCGAACACCTGCCCCGGCGACGCGCCCACCGCGCGCAGGAGCGCGAGCTCGCGCGTGCGGCGTCGGACGTGCATCGAGAACGTGGTGGTGATGATGAACGTGCCGACGAACAGCGCGAGCGCGGCGAACACCAGCAGGAACGTCGACACGAACCCGAGCTGGTCGGCGATCGCGTCGCTCGTCTCGTCCCGCAGCTCGGCGCCCGTCAGCGCCTCGGCGCCCGCGGGGAGCGCGGTCGCGACGGCGTCGCGCAGCGCCTCGGGGGAGACGCCGTCGGCCGCGTAGAGCGCGACCGACGGGACGAGGCCGTCGGGCGCGTACGTCGCGGCGGCGGTCCCGGCGTCGAGCAGGACGATCGTCGCGCCCGCCATCGGCGCGGACAGCGAGACCTCGCCGACCACGCGCACGGGCCGCACGGCGTCGCCCAGCACGACGTCGGTCGTGTCGCCCACCGCGAGGCCCGACGACGCGAGCGTCGCCGACTCGAGCGCGACCTCGCCGCCGTCGCGGGGTGCGCGGCCGTCGACCACCTGCGGGCCGGGGTCGCGGGGGTCGTAGGCGACGCCGATGCTCGGCGCCTGGCTGCCGAGGACCGCGGTCCCGTCCGCGCCCACGAGCACCGCGGGACCGCTCACCTCCGGGAGCGCGAGCGCGACGTCGTCGCGCGCGCCGAGGTCGCGCGCCAGGTCCGCCGGGACGAGGCTGCGCGCACCGCCGACCTGGGCCGACGTCGACATCAGCGCGTCCCCGGCCGACGACGCGCCGCGGACGTACGCGTCCGCCTGGACCGACGAGGCGACGATGCCGTCGAACGTGGTCGCGAGCATCGCGCGCAGCGCGAACGTGCCGGTCACGAACGCGACGCCGATCGTCACGGCGAGGACCGAGAGGACGAGCTGCGCGCCGTGCGCGCGCACGCCGCGCAGCGCGATCCGGCCCATCATCGGGCGGCCGCCGTCGTCGCTGCCGGGGTGGCGTGCGCCGGGGGCGGCCCGGCGGGCGTGAGGGAGCCCAGCGTGTCGAGGACCGCCTGCGGCGTGGGGTCGTGGAGCTCGGTCACGAGGCGGCCGTCCGCGAGGAAGAGCACCCGGTGGGCGTACGACGCGGCGGTCGGGTCGTGCGTGACCATCGCGACGGACTGGCCGAGGTCGTCCACGGACGCGCGCAGGAAGCCCAGGACCTCCGCGGCGGCGCGCGAGTCGAGGTTCCCCGTTGGCTCGTCCGCGAGCACGATCGCGGGTCGCGACACCAGCGCCCGCGCGCACGCGACGCGCTGCTGCTGCCCGCCCGACAGCTCGGCGGGCCGGTGCCCCAGCCGGGGGCGCAGGCCCACGGCGTCGACCACGCGGTCGAACCACTCCCGGTCGACGGGCCGCCGGGCGATCGCGAGCGGCAGCACGATGTTCTCCTCCGCCGTGAGCGTCGGCACGAGGTTGAACGACTGGAAGACGAACCCCAGGCGCGTGCGCCGCAGGCGCGTCAGGCGCCGCTCGCTCATCGCGGAGACCGTCTCGCCGTCGACCACGACCGTGCCCGACGTCGGCGCGTCCAGACCCGCGAGGCAGTGCAGGAGCGTGGACTTCCCGGACCCGGACGGGCCCATGATCGCCGTCAGCCGACCCTTCTCGACGTCCACGTCCACGCCGTCGAGCGCACGCACCGCGGCCTCGCCGCGCCCGTACGTCTTCACCAGCCCGCGCGCGGTCGCGATCGCGGGTCGCGCAGCGCCCTGAGCGCCCTCGGCGCCCTCGGCGGGCGGGCCCTCGCGCGGGGTGCTCCGCTGTGCCGCACCTGTCGTCGTCACGTCCTCGTCCGTCCTCTCGTCGTGCCGCTGCGCGGGAGCGTCGTGGCTCGCCGGGCGGCGTCGTCCTGTGGTGGCCGCCGGGGCTCCCGGCGGCCGTACCGACCCTCCCGCGGCGCGCCTGCCCGCGGCATCGGGGGCGGGCCCCGAACCGTCCCTGGTCCGCGGGCGCCGGCGCTCAGGGTTCTCTCAGGGGACTCTCCGGGCGAGGGGCCGGTGTAGGCTCGCGGTGAACGACAGGGGAGCTCCTGGAGGAGCTGAGAGTGCGGACCACCGCAGACCCTCGAACCTGATCCGGTTAGCACCGGTGGAGGAAGTCGGGAATCTCGATCACCTGCTCGCGCGGTCCGTCGCGCCCACCCGGCGCGTGGCTCGTCGGGCCGGTGGACCCCTCCTGAACGTCCAGGGAGGACACATGCAGCACACGACCACCCTCGCCCGCCGCGGCCGGGCCCTCGCGACCGGCGTGGGCGCGACGCTCGCGCTCCTCGCCCTTGCGGCCTGCTCGGGTGGTGACGGCGCCGGGGGCGACGACGCGTCGTCGGGCAGCGGGGGCACGGTCACCCTGGTGACCCACGACTCCTTCGCGGTGAGCGACGACGTGCTCGCCGCGTTCGAGGAGGAGAGCGGGCTCACCGTCGAGCAGGTCGCGCCCGGCGACGGCGGCGCGCTGGTCAACCAGCTGATCCTCACGAAGGACTCGCCGCTCGGCGACGTCGTGTTCGGGATCGACAACACCTTCGCGTCGCGCGCGATCGACGAGGGCGTCCTCGAGCCGTACACGCCCGCGGACGTCTCGGAGTCCGCCGCGTCGTACGCGGTCGGCGACCGCGGTGAGCTCACCGCCGTCGACCTCGGGGACGTGTGCGTCAACGTGGACCACGCGTGGTTCGCGGACGCGGGGATCCCCGAGCCCGTGACGCTCGAGGACCTGGCGAAGCCGGAGTACCGGGACCTCCTCGTCGTGACCAACCCCGCGACGTCGTCGCCGGGCCTCGCGTTCCTCCTCGCGACCGTCGGGGCGTTCGGTGAGGACGGCTGGGAGGACTACTGGGCGGACCTGCGCGCCAACGGCGTGAAGGTCGTCGACGGCTGGTCCGACGCGTACTACGTCGACTTCTCCGGCTCGGAGGGCGCGGGGCCGCGCCCGCTCGTGCTGTCGTACTCGACGTCGCCCGCGTTCACGCTCACCGAGGACGGCTCCGCGTCGACCACGGGCGCGCTGCTCGACACGTGCTTCCGCCAGGTCGAGTACGCGGGCGTGCTCGCGAACGCGAAGAACCCCGAGGGCGCGCAGCAGCTCCTCGACTTCCTCGTGAGCGAGACGTTCCAGGCCGACGTCGCCGACCAGATGTACATGTACCCCGCCGACGACTCCGTCACGCTGCCCGACGGCTGGGCCGAGTTCGCGCCGCTCGCCGACGAGCCCTTCGAGGTCGCGCCCGCCGACGTCTCGGCGCACCGCGACGAGTGGATCAAGGCATGGACGGCGACGGTCGTCGACTGACCCCCGGTCCCCGAGCGACCACGGCTCTCCCTCGCGGGGTAGAGCCGTGGTCGCGCGGGGTAGAGCCGTGGTTGCGCGGGGGAGAGCCGTGGTGAGGGGTCGGGAGGTCCGGCGGGGCGGCGTCGGGCGCGGGGTGCTGTGGGGTCTGGCGGCGGCGGTGCCGCTCGCGTTCCTCGGGGTGTTCTTCGCGTGGCCGGTCGTCACGCTCGTGGCGCGCGGGTTCGTCGGGGACGACGGCGGCCTCGACCTCTCGGGGTTCGCGGAGGTCTTCTCGGAGCCCCGCACGTGGCGGATCGTCGGCCTCACGCTCTGGCAGGCCGTGCTCGGCACGGCGCTGTCGCTGCTGCTCGGCGTGCCCGGCGCGTACGTGCTGTACCGGTGCCGGTTCCCCGGGCGCCGGGTCGTGCGCGCGCTCGTCACGGTGCCGTTCGTGCTCCCGACCGTCGTCGTCGGCGTCGCGTTCCGGTCGTTGCTCGTGCAGGGCGGCCCGCTCGGGTTCCTGCGGCTCGACGAGACGTTCGCCGCGATCGTCGTCGCGCTCGTGTTCTTCAACTACTCCGTCGTGGTGCGCACGGTCGGCGGCCTCTGGGAGCACCTCGACCCGCGCGCCGAGCAGGCGGCGCGCGCCCTCGGCGCGACGCCGTGGCGCGCGTTCCGCACCGTGACGCTCCCGGCGCTCACGCCCGCGATCGCGAGCGCCGCGTCGATCGTCTTCCTCTTCTGCGCGACGGCGTTCGGCGTCGTGCTCGTGCTCGGCGGCATCCGCTACGGGACGATCGAGACGGAGATCTGGATCCAGACCACGCAGTTCCTCGACCTGCGCACCGCCGCGGTGCTGTCGGTCGTGCAGCTCGTGGTCGTCGCGGCGGCGCTCACGGTCGCGAACCGCACGCGGGCCCGGCGCGAGCGCGCCCTCAACCTGTCGTCGTCGGCGTCGTCCGCCCACCCGCTGCGCCTGTGGCGCGACGGGCGCCCGACGGGCGACCTCGCGCCCGCGGCGCTCACCGCGGCCGTGGTGGTCGTGCTCGTCGGGCTGCCGCTCGGCACGCTCGTCGTGCGCTCGTTCCGCGTCCCGGGCGGCGGCTGGGGCCTCGACAACTACGCGAACCTCGGCACCACGGGCGGGCGCAACGCGCTGTCCGTCACCGTGTGGGAGGCGGCGGGCAACTCGCTGCGCACCGCCGCGCTCGCGACCGTGCTCGCCGTCGTGATCGGGGGTCTCGTGGCGCTCGTCGTGTCCCGGCGCCCGCGCTCGCGCGGCGGGCGGCGCGCGATCTCGGTGCTCGACTCGGTGTTCATGCTCCCGCTCGGGGTCTCCGCGGTGACGGTCGGCTTCGGCTTCCTGATCACGCTCGACCGGCAGCTCGGCCTCGACGTCGACCTGCGCACGTCGGGCCTCCTCGTGCCGATCGCGCAGGCGGTCGTCGCGACCCCGCTCGTCGTGCGCACGGTCCTGCCGACGCTGCGCGCCATCGACCCGCGCCTGCGCGAGGCCGCCGCGACCCTCGGCGCCGCGCCCGGGCGCGTGTTCCGCACGGTCGACGGCCCGATCGCCGCGCGCTCGCTCGGCCTCGCCGTCGGGTTCGCGTTCGCCGTCTCGCTCGGGGAGTTCGGCGCGACGTCGTTCCTCGCCCGCCCGGACAGCGCGACCCTGCCGGTCGTGATCTTCCGGCTCATCGGGCGCCCGGGCGCCGAGAACTACGGCATGGCGCTCGCGGCGAGCGTCGTGCTCGCGCTGCTCACCGCGACCGTGATGCTGCTCGCCGAGCGGTTGCGCGGCGACCGACCCGGAGGAGAGTTCTGATGGTGCAGACCGACCCCGCCCCCGCGCGCGCGGGGGCGCCGGAGCCGTCGCGCCCGGGCCCCGGCACCGGGGACGCCGCCGGGCTCGCGGTGCGCGACGTCGTCGTGCGGTACGGCGGGCGCGGCGCCGGGGGAGCGCGCACGGACCCCGGCACGACGGCGGTCGCGGGCGTCACGCTCGACGTCGCGCCCGGCGAGGTGCTCGCCCTGCTCGGGCCGAGCGGCTGCGGCAAGTCGAGCCTGCTGCGCGCCGTCGCGGGGCTCGAGCCGGTCGCCGCGGGATCCGTGGCGTGGGACGGCCGCGACCTCACGGGCGTCCCCGTGCACCGCCGCGGGTTCGGGCTCATGTTCCAGGAGGGCCAGCTCTTCCCGCACCGTGACGTCGCGGGCAACGTCGCCTACGGGATCGCGGGGCTGCCGCGCGCCGAGCGCGACGCGCGCGTGGCCGAGCTGCTCGACGTCGTCGGGCTCGCCGGGTACGAGCGGCGCGCGGTCGCGACGCTCAGCGGGGGCGAGCGCCAGCGCGTCGCGCTCGCCCGGTCGCTCGCGCCGCACCCCCGCCTGCTCCTGCTCGACGAGCCCCTCTCCGCGCTCGACCGGGGGCTGCGCGAGCGCCTCGCGCTCGACCTGCGCGAGGCCCTGCGCGCCACCGGCACGACGGCCGTCTTCGTCACCCACGACCACGACGAGGCGTTCACCGTCGCCGACCGCGTCGCCGTCATGGACGCGGGCCGGCTCCTCCAGGTCGCGCCGCCCGAGGACCTCTGGCGCGCGCCCGGGTCGCGCCGCGTCGCGGAGTTCCTCGGCTACCAGGCGTTCGTGCCGCAGGGGCCCGGCAACCTGCTCGCGGTCGGTCCGCGCGGCCTGCGGCTCGCGGGCGAGGGCGTGCCGGCGTCGGACGACGCGTGGGGCGCGACCGTCGTCGGGAGCGTGTTCCGCCGCGGCGCGGTCGAGGTGACCGTCGACGTCGACCTGCCCGGGCGCTCCGGCGGTGCGCCCGCGCGGCTCGTGGCGCTCGCGGGTGCCCCGGCGGTCGTCGAGCCGGGCGACCGGGTGCGGGTCGTCGTCGACCCGGCCGGGTGCGCCGTCGTGCCGGCCTGACGTCCCGGGGTCGCCCCGGGCCGTGCGACGAGCGAGAGCGCCGCAGCCGACCTAGCGTCGGGGGATGGACGACGTGACGACCGGTGACCACCCCCCGGAGAAGAACGGCAGCAAGTCCGCGAAGATCCTGTACCGCCCCGTCGGCATCGTCAGCTCCGTCGTGGGCGGGCTCGTCGCCGGGCAGGTGTTCAAGCAGATCTACAAGCGGGTCTCGCCCGGCCACCGCAAGGACGCCCCGACACCCCTGCAGTCGGAGTACCCGCTCAAGGAGATCGTGCTCGCGGCACTCCTGCAGGGTGCGGTCTACGCGGTGGTGAAGGCGCTCATCGACCGCGGCGGGGCACGCGCGTTCGAGCGCTGGACGGGGGAGTGGCCCGGCGACTGACGGTCAGTCGAGGCCCGCGGCGTGGACGAGCAGCGCGACCTGCGTGCGGTTCTCCAGCCCGAGCTTGAGCAGCACGCTCGACACGTGGGCCTTGACCGTCGGGACGCTGAGGAACAGGCGCGCGGCGATGTCCGCGTTCGTCGCGCCGCGGCCGAGCTCGACCGCGACGTCGCGCTCGCGCCCGGTGAGCGCGTCGAGCGCGGCCCGGGCCCGCTCGCGCTGGCCGCCCGCGTCGGCGATCGACGTCATGAGACGCCGCGTGATCTCCGGTGACAGCACGGGCTCGCCCGTCGCGGCCGCGCGCACGGCGGCGACGATCCGCTCCGGCGGCATGTCCTTGAGCAGGTAGCCGGACGCGCCGGCGTGCAGGGCGCCGACGACCTCCTCGTCCGTGTCGAACGTCGTGAGCACGACGACGGCCGGCGCGTCCGGTCGCGCCCGCACGCGCCGCGTGGCCTCGATCCCGTCGACGCGCGGCATGCGCAGGTCCATGAGCACGACGTCGGTCGGGTGGGCGTCGAGCACGGCCGTCACCTCCACGCCGTCGGCGGCCTCGCCGACGACCTCGATGCCGTGCGCGCCGTCGAGCATGAGGCGCAGCCCGGCGCGGACCAGCGCGTCGTCGTCGACGATCACCAGGCGGGTGCGCGCGGTGCCCGGGGCGACCGCTCCGGCGTCGTGGTGGTCGCTCCCGCGCGGGGCGTCCCCGCGCCCACCCTGCTCCGTCACGCGTCCCACGGTAGCCGGACGTCGAGGACGAACCCTGCGTCCCGCGCCCCGGCGTCGAGGGTCCCGCCGAGCAGGTCGACGCGCTCCCGGAGCCCGACCAGCCCGGTGCCGGTGCCGCCGCCCCCGCGGTCACCGACGCCGCCTCCCGGGCCGATACCGCCGGCACCGCCCGCGCCGACGGGGACGCGGCGCGGGCCGCCGTCGGACACCGTGACCCGGACCTCGCCCGCCCGGGCGACGACCCGGAGCGTCACCGGGCCGCCCGAGGCGTGCCGCCGGGCGTTCGTCAGCCCCTCCTGCGCGACGCGGAAGGCCGCGACCGCGACCGTCGGCGGGACGTCGGCGGACCCCGTCCGCTCGTAGGTCACGTCGCCGCCCGCGTCGCGCGCCTCCACGACGAGCCGCTCGACGTCGTCGAGCGTCGGCTGCGGCGACAGCGCGTCGGCCCCGCCGAGCCCGGGCTCGGCGCGCAGCACCCGCACGACGTCGCGCAGGTCGTCGAGCGCCGAGCTCACCCCGGCGCGCACCAGGCCCGCGGCGCGGGCGAGCCGCTCCGGGTCGGCGTCCGGCCGGTACTCGAGCGCGCCCGCCGTGGCGGCGAGGAGCGAGAGCCGGTGCGCGAGGGTGTCGTGCATCTCGCGCGCGATCCGGGTGCGCTCCGCGACGCGCGCCTCGGCCACACGGCGCTCCTGCTCGCGCTCGGCGCGCCGCGCGCGGTCCCGCAGCGACCACAGCAGCTGGTCGCGCGCCCGCGCGTACTGGCCCCAGCCGAGCAGGGCGGCGTGCACGGCGAGGTCGCACAGGAGCCACCAGCCGAGCGGCAGCGCCTGCGGCCGCCACAGCGCCTGCACGGCGTGACCCACGAACCCGGCGACCGCGACCGGGAGCGCGGTGCGCAGCGGGTACCAGCGCGCGACCTGCAGGGTCGCGACGGTCGAGGCCGGGGTCGCGGCGCCCGAGTACGCCGCGAGCGAGGCGAGGACCAGCGCGCCGACCACCGGGGCGTCGCGCGGGGTCCGCGACCACAGCAGGGGCAGCGCCGCGAGGGCGAGGACCGCGACGGCGACGTCGAGCCACGGGGCTGCGCCGGCGTCGTCCTGCGCGACGACCCCGGCGGTCGCGAGCGCCGTGAGCACCGCGACGGCGAGCCAGGCCAGCGCGACCACCCACCCGGGGACGAGCGGGCGCGTGCCGTCGCGGCGCGCGGCGGCCGTCGCGAGGACGGGGCGTCCGGCGAGGGGAGGGCAGCCGGTGGTGGTCATGCTCCGGACGCTAGGCGGCCCGCGGGCGGCGGACCACCGACCAAGGTCGGGGGTCGCCGTCCGGCAGGAGGGTCGGGAGCCGACGCCGGTCGGTCCGGCCGCCGCCCTCCGACCCGTGCGGGACGGCGCCTCCGGCCGCGAGCGTGGAGGTGTCGGCACCCGCCGGCCGCGGCCCAGGCCGCGCGAGAGCCGCGGCACCGCGCCGCGCGACGAAGGAGGAACATCATGTCCACGACGCGGAGCACCTCGGACGGCACCTCGGACGCCACGCCGGACGGCGCCCCGCACGTACCGCGCTGGCTCGTCCCGCCCGCCGCGGCGGTGCTCGCCGCCCTGGTCCTGCTGGCCGGGACGGCGCTCGGGGTCGACCCCGTGGTGCGCACCTCGAGCGGGACGCAGACGGTCGGCGTCGTGGCGGCGGTCGTCGTGACGCTCGTCGTCGGGTACGTCGGGTGGGGCCTGCGCGCGCTGCTCGGCCGCCTGCGCTCGGGCGGCCGCCGGGCCTGGCTCGTGACGTGCGGCGTCGTGCTGCTCGTCTCCCTGCTCGGCCCGCTCGGGGCGGTGACGCCCGGCGCGGTGGCCCTGCTCGTCGTCGAGCACCTGACGGTGGGCGCGACCCTGACCCTGGCCCTCCGCCGCTGAACTCCACCCCCCACCCCCCCACACCCACCCCCGCCGAACACGGGTCGGCGACCGTTATCCGGCGGATCTGGTCGCTGACCCCGTGTTCGACGGGGGATTGGGGGTGTGTTCGGCCGGGGACGATGAGATTCCGCTGCGGCTACGGTCTGTTTCTCGTCGATCCTCCCGACCGGAAGGCCCACCATGACCGCGACGCTCGTGTCCACCCTGTTCCTCTCGCTCGACGGCGTCGCCGAGATCGATCCGGCGTGGCACTTCCCCTACTTCGACGACCACATGGCCGCGGCGGTGGACGAGGACTACCGGGACGTCGACGCGCTCCTCCTCGGGCGCGTCACGTACGACAGCTTCGCCGGCGCGTGGCCCGAGCGGGAGACCGCCGGGGGCGAGGACGCGGAGTTCGCCGCGCGGCTCGGGAACCTGCGGAAGATCGTGGCGACGCGCGGCGACCAGGACCTCGGCTGGCGGCACGTCGAGCGGGTCGACGGCGACCTCGTCGACGCGGTCCGCGCGCTCAAGGAGGAGCCGGGCCTCGGCAAGGTGCTCGTCGCCGGGTCGATCTCGGTGGTGCGCCAGCTCCTCGCCGCGGGGCTGCTCGACGAGCTGCGCCTGCTCGTCCACCCCGTCGCGGCCCGCACCGGCGAGCGGCTGTTCGACGAGGGGGGGCCCTTCTACCCGCTGACGCTCCTGCGCTCGGAGACGTTCCCGACGGGCGTCGTGCGGCTCGTCTACGCCCCGGGTGAGGTCCCCGGGGACGTCGGCTACGACGACGTCAAGGACAAGGTGCCGTCCGGAGACGCCTGACGCGCGACGGCGACCACCGCGACGTCGTCCTCGCGGCCCGGGTCGTCGAACGCCGCGACGACGCGCTCGCACAGGACGGTCGGGCTCGCGCCGGCGTGCTGCGCCGCGACCCGGGCCAGCCGGTCCAGCGCGTCCACGAGCGACGCCCCGCGGCGCTCGACGAGACCGTCGGTCACGAGCACGAGGAGGTCGCCGGGGGCGAGCACGTCGTGGTGGGCGGGGCGGGCCTGCGGGCTCGGCACGCCGAGCAGGCGCGAGCCCGCCTTGGCCCGGTCGACCGTGCCGTCGGTGCGCACGAAGAACGCGGGCAGGTGGCCGGCGTCCGTGAGCTCGAGGGCGCCCGTGCGGGGGTCGAGCACGCACACGCACACGGTCGCGAACTCGGGGTGGTCCTCGCGCAGCGCCGCGTTGAGCAGGTCCAGCGCCGACGCGGCGTCGTGCCCCTCGCGCAGGTAGGCGCGCAGCGTGACCCGCACCTCCGCCATCACGGTCGCCGCGCGCAGGGAGTGGCCCTGGACGTCGCCGATGACGACGGCCACGCGCCCGTCCGGGAGGTCGAACGCGTCGTAGAAGTCGCCGCCGACGTCGAGCCGCGCGTCCGACGCCTCGTAGCGCGCGACGACCTCGACGCCGCCGCTCACCCGCAGCCCGGACGGCAGGAGCGCGCGCTGGAGCGCGAGGGCGATCCGGTGCTCCTCCGTGAACGTGCGCAGGTTCGACAGGGCGACCGTCGCGGCCTCCGTGAAGCGCGCGGCGGCCTCCTGCTCCTCCTCGGACAGCGGCTCGTCGCCGACCTCGATGCCCAGGCCGCCGACGAGCGCCCCCGAGGCGTCCTCGAGCCAGAGCGTGAACCACGCCGACGGTCCGATCCTCGCCTCACGGAAGAGCGGCTGCCACGGTGCGGGCACCTCGTCGGGGCCGAACACGGCCGTCGACGCGCCGGAGGGCGGGAGGACCGCCGTCGGGCCGCGACCGCGCACGAGCGCGGCACCCTCTGCGACGCAGACCGAGCGCAGCACGACCCCGGCGTCCGCGACGACCATCGAGATCACGGCGCGACCGAGGACGGCGCACGCGCCCCGGGCGGCGTGGTCGGCGACGGCCTCGGGAGAGCGCGCCTCGTGCAGGGGGACGAGCGCGTCGGTGAGCGCCTCCAGGCGGCGGGCGGTGCGCCCGGCGCCGCGCTGCGCGTCGACGCGCCGGCACAGCGCGCTGATCGTCGCGAGGAACTCGTCCCGGTCGAGCGGTTCGGGCAGGTAGGCGTCCGCGCCGCCCTCCAGCCCGGCCGTCCGCGCGGCGGCGTCGACGTCGGTCGCGGAGACGTGCAGCACGGGGAGGTGCGCGGTCGCGGGGTCGCTCTTGAGGATCCGGCACACCTCGCGGCCCGAGAGATCCGGCAGGTTCACGTCGAGCACGACGGCGTCGACCGGGGTCGTGGCGTGCGCGAGCGCGTCACGGCCGGTCCCGGCCTCGACGACGCCGAACCCGGCCCGCCGCAGCCAGCTCGCCATGACGTACCGGTGCGCGGGCGTGTCGTCGACGACGAGCACGGTGCGGTCGGCGTTCATCGGCTCCGCACCTCGCGCCCGAGGGCCGCCACCAGGCGGTCGCGGTCGATCTCGGACTTGGCGAGGAACGGCACGTCGCCGATGCCGGGCGGCGGTGGCGCGCTCGACATGAGCACGGCGGCCGTGGCCGGGTGGACGTCGCGGATCCGCGACCGCAGCGCGAGGCCGTCCGTGCCGGGCAGGCACACGTCGAGGAGCGCGACGTCGGCCGGGCCGTCGTGCAGGAGGGCGAGCGCGTGCGTGGCGTCGTGCGCGACGCTGACGCGCGCCGCGGCGTCGCGGAGCATCGAGGCGACGACCGACGCGTAGGCCCGGTCGTCGTCGACGACGAGCACGTGCCCGAGCGGGGTGTCGCGGCCGGGGGCCTCCTCGGGCTCCGGGCGCGCGGCGGGGGCGTCCTCGGGCACCGCGGAGAGGGACGGGAGGCGCAGCGTGAACACGCTCCCGGCGCCCGGGCGCGACGTCGCGACGAGCGTGCCGCCCAGCGCCTCGGAGGTGCGGCGGGCGTACGGCAGGCCGAGGCCCGTGCCGCGGACGGTCGGCTGGAGGCGGTTGGGCACCTGGACGAACTCCTCGAACACGGCCTCGAGCTGGTCGGCCGGGATCCCGAGACCCGTGTCGCGCACGTCGAACCGCACGACGTCGCCGTCGGCCGCCGCCCGCAGCACGACCTCGCCCTCGTCCGTGAACTTCACCGCGTTCGTCAGCAGGTTGCGCAGCACGCGGGACAGCAGCCGGCGGTCGGTGACGAGCGTGAGGCCCGGCTCGGCCGCGACCCGCAGGGAGACGCCGGACCGCACGAGCGGCAGGGTCGTGCCGCGCAGCTCGTCGAGCAGCGCCCCGAGGTCGACGGGCGTGGGCTCGACGTCGTCGTGGCCCGCCTCGGCGCGCGCGAGGTCGAGCAGCTCGTCGACGAGCGTGAGCAGCGTCGTCGCGCTCTCGCGCAGGAACCCGACCTGCTGCGTCTGGTCGGCGTCGAGGTGGGAGTCCGACAGGAGCGAGGTGAGGCCGATGATCGAGTTCACGGGCGAGCGCAGCTCGTGGCTGACGTTCCGCAGGAAGCGGGTCTTCGCCTCGTTCGCGGCGGCGAGCTCGCGGCCGCGCTCGTCGAGCTCGGCGTACAGCGCGACGACGCCGGTGTTGGTCTCCTCGAGCTCAGCCGAGAGCTGGTCGTACATCGCGAGGACGCCGCGGTTCGTCTCCTCCAGCTCCTCGTTGAAGCGCCGGAGCTCGTCCTGCTGGCGCGTCAGCTCGTCGAGCGTCCGCACGAGCTCGGCGTTCTGCACGCGCACCTCGTCGCTCGCGTCGGCGACGTGCGCGGCTGCGGTGGAGCGGCGCACGCCCGCGAGCGTCGCCTCGTCCGTGCGCGCGGTCGCCGGCAGGGCCTTGGTGAGCAGCACGCGCGTACCGGTCGGGTCGACCTGCAGGCCGGGGACGAGCCGCCGGGCGGCGGGGACGCCGCCGTCGCTCGAGTCGCCCTCGACGAGGAACGGCGTCCCCGCCACGATCTCGGCGCGCAGCGTGGCCTGCGGCAGCCCGGGCAGGACGCCCACGACGACGTCGGCCGTGCCGGAACCGACCGCGGACCGCCCGATCTCGGACAGCGCCGTCGCGACGCGCACCTGGTCCTGCGTGTCGAGGCCGAGCAGGCGGCAGATCTCCCGCCCCGCCCGGCGCAGCGCGAGCACGTCGGAGTCCGAGCGCAGCTGGGTGATGAGGAGGGTGGTGCTCACGCGGCCTCCCGGGGGATCGGCAGCACCGCCACGCACGAGTCGTCGCGGCGCACGGCGTGGTCACGGAGCAGGACGCCCGCGACGACGAGGGGGGAGCGGACGGCGAGGCCCGGATAGTCGGCGAGCGACCACCGGGCCGTCAGCCCGTCGCTGTGCAGCACGACGACGTCGCCCGGCTCGACGGGGTACGTCGTCTCGCGCAGCGGCCGGCCGCGCGTCCCGGCGATGCCGGGGTGGCTCACGAGCCCGCGCGAGCGCGCCCCGTGGACGGTCCCGGCGATGTTGCCGAGGCCTGCGTGCCGCAGCACGCCGCCCGACGCCTGGACCACCGAGACGGCTGCGCCGCGCGTGCCGCCGAGGGCGCCGTGCACACGCTCCAGGAGCGCGACCGCGCTCCCGGGCGGCGCGTCGAGGAAGGCCCGCACGGCAGCGCCGGAGGCCACCGCGGCGAGCGGGCCGTGGCCGAGCCCGTCGGCGACGAGGAGGCTGGGCGCGCCGTCGTCGTGGCGCACCGCGAGGGCGTCGCCGCACACGTCCTGCCCGGTCATGGGGCGGGTCACGCCCGTGGGCGCCGCGAGGTCGGCGGTCGCGCCGTGCGCGACGAACGTCGCCGCGATGACCGTCCCCTGGCCGGGCGACGTCCACGCGTCCCACGCCGACGCGAGGCGGGGGAGGGTGCCGAGGCCGATGCCGAGCGTGCCGCGGCTCGAGACGCCGTCGCGCATCGCCGCGGTGATGTCCCGCATACCGGGCCCGGCGTCGACGGCGAGCACGTCGAGCGCGGCCTCGGCGCCGGTGCGCCGGACGCGGACGAGCACCGAGCCACCCCCGGCGTGGCGGCACTGGTTGGTCGCGAGCTCGGAGACGACGAGGCCGACCTCCGCCGCGCGCTCGTCGTCGAGCCCGAGGTTCCGCGCGGCGGTGCTCGCGCCGCGCCGCACGCTGCCGACCGCGGACGGGTGGTCCACGGTGTACCAGGTCCCGTCCTCGACGAGCGTGCGGCGGTCGTCCGGGCGGTCCGGCTCCGCCGAGGTCATCGGGACCAGGTCGCGATCTCGACGCGCGTGCCCACGCCAGGCGCGGTGTCGATCGCGAAGTGCTGGACGAGGCGTCGTGACCCCGAGAGCCCGAGCCCGAGCCCGCCGCCGCTGGTCCAGCCGTCGGTGAGCGCGAGGTCGAGGTCGGGGATGCCCGGCCCCTCGTCCGAGAAGACGGCGCGGACGCCCGTCCGCGCCCCCTCCGTGACGAGCTGCACCTCGGCCTCGCCACCGCCCCCGTACACGAGGGTGTTGCGCGCGAGCTCGCTCGCCGCCGTCACGAGCTTCGTCTGGTCGACGAGCGAGAGGCGTGCCTGCTGCGCGAGCGACCGCACGAGCTGGCGCACCTTGACGACGTCGGAGTCCGTGCGGACCGGCACGCGCTCCGCGGTCGTCGGCGGCGGGGTGGTCGTGCTCACCTCTCCTCGCGCTCGGCGGCGGCGAGGAGCACGTCCTCGGCGGACCGCTCCTCGGGGGCGAGGAGCGCGAGGCCGCGCTCGACGTCCAGCGCGGTGCGGACGTCGCCGAGCGACAGGCCGAGCTCGACCATGGTGATGGCGACGGCCGGGCGCATGCCCACGACCACCGTCGTCGCGTCGAGCACGTGCGAGATCCCGGCGACCGACGCGAGCATGCGGCCGATGAACGAGTCGACGATCTCCAGCCCGGAGATGTCGATGATCACGCCGCGCGCACCGGTGTCGGTGATCCGCTGGGCGAGGTCCTCCTGGAGCTGCAGCGCCGTGTCGTCCTGGAGGTCGATCTGGATCGAGACGAGGAGCGTCGAGCCGATCTTGAGGATGGGGACGCCGTCGGTCATGCGGGGAGCCCGGCCTGCCGGGTGTCGCGGCTCGCGCGCAGCGCGTCGACGAGGGCGTCGGCGAGGGTCGCGCGCGTGCGGATGTCGCCGAACTCGATGCCGAGCGCGACGATCGTCTGCGCGATCTGCGGGCGGATGCCGCTGATCGTGCACTCGGCCCCCATGAGGCGCGCCGCGACGACCGTCTTGAGCAGGTGCTGCGCGACCTGGGTGTCCACCGCGGGCACGCCCGTGATGTCGATGATCGCGTGCTCGCTGCCCGTGTCGACGAGCGTGTTGAGCAGCTTCTCCATGACGACCTGGGTGCGCGCGGAGTCGAGCGTCCCCACGAGCGGCACCGCGACGATGCCCTCCCAGAGCTTGACCACGGGCGTGGAGAGCTCGAGCAGCTGCTCGGCCTGCTCGGCGATGATCGCCTCGCGCGCGGCAGCGAACGTCTCGAACGTGAAGAGCCCGAGCTGGTCGACGAGGCGCAGCAGCGGGGTGACGTCCGTGTCGGCACCGGTCGCGGAGTCGAGCCGGTACAGGCCCTCCTTGAGAGCGAAGACGCCGATCGCGGTCTCGCGCGGCGTGAAGCCGAGGCGGGCGCGTGCGGACGACACGTCCGCGAGGATGCCGCGGAGCTGGTCGAACGCCGGCTCGGCGAGCGAGACGCCGCCGGCGCGCAGGCCCTCGAGGAGCGCGTCGAGGATCTCGCCCTGCTCGCGCTCGAGCTCGCCCCGCGAGGTGCGGCCGTGGAGCTCGTTCGCTGCAGCCTCCAGCCACGCGCTGCGCACGGCGTCCGCGTGCTCGATCAGGGTCCGAGCAAGAGTCTCGGGGGTGGCGGCGTCGGCCATCGGGGTTCCTTCCACGGTGAGAGCGACGCCGAACGGGCTCGCGGCGGTCGCGCGCCCGCCAGTGTACGCAGGGCGCGGGCGCTCGCAGCGCGGCTGTGGGCGGGCGGTCGCGCGCACGGCGCCGCGACCTCGTGACTCGTCCTCGCCGTGAGGCGGACGACACACCACGGGACGCGGTCCGTGGGGGTGCTCGGCCCGCGTCCGTGCGCACGACCGGCCCCCTGCGAGCCGCCCGAGCACGGTCGTCCCCGTGCCCGGGCGGGGCGCGGGCTAGTTGCGCAGGTCGAGGTAGCGGTCGATGAGGCCCGCGGTGCTCGGGTCCTGCGCCGCGAGGGCGTCCTCGTCGCCCGCGACGGCCGGCGCGATCTCGAGCGCGAGCTTCTTGCCGAGCTCGACGCCCCACTGGTCGAAGCTGTCGATGCCCCACACGACGCCCTGCACGAACGTGATGTGCTCGTAGAGCGCGATGAGCTGGCCCAGCACCGACGGCGTCAGCGCGGGGGCGAGGATCGACGTCGTCGGGCGGTTGCCCGGGAAGGTGCGGGCGCTCACGAGGTGCTCCGCGGTGCCCTCGGCGCGGACCTCGTCCGCCGTCTTGCCGAACGCGAGCGCCTTGGTCTGGGCGAAGAAGTTCGCGAGGAACAGGCCGTGCACGTCCGCGCCGGGCTGGACCGCGCCGCCGTCGCCCACCGCGTCGACGAGGGGGTGGGCGGGGTTCGCGACCGCGATGAAGTCGGCCGGGATGAGGCGGGTGCCCTGGTGGATGAGCTGGTAGAACGCGTGCTGGCCGTTCGTGCCCGGCTCGCCCCAGAAGATCTCGCCGGTCTCCGTCGTCACGGGGGAGCCGTCCCAGCGCACGCGCTTGCCGTTGGACTCCATGGTGAGCTGCTGGAGGTAGGCCGGGAAGCGGTGCAGGTACTGCGCGTACGGGAGGACGGCGTGCGTGTGCGCGTCGAGGAAGTTCACGTACCAGACGTTGAGCAGCCCCATGAGGACCGGGACGTTGCGCTCGAACGGCGTGCGGCGCACGTGCTCGTCGATCGCGTGGAAGCCCGCGAGCAGCTCGGCGAACCGGTCCGGGCCGATCGCGATCGCGAGCGACGTGCCGATCGCGGAGTCGACGGAGTAGCGCCCGCCGACCCAGTCCCAGAACCCGAACGCGTTCGCCGGGTCGATCCCGAACGCCGCGACCTTGTCGAGCGCCGTCGAGACGGCGACGAAGTGCTGCGCGACGGCGGCCTGCCGGGACTCGTCCGTGTCCTCGATCGCGCCGACCGCCGCGAGCTCCGTCCACAGCCAGTCGCGCGCGAGGCGCGCGTTGGTCAGGGTCTCGAGCGTGCCGAACGTCTTCGACGCGACGATGAACAGCGTGGTGCGCGGGTCGAGGCCCGCCGTCTTCTCCGCGACGTCCGTCGGGTCGATGTTCGAGACGAACCGGACCTCGATGTCCTGGTGCTTGTACGGCAGCAGCGCCTCGTAGGCCATGACCGGCCCGAGGTCGGAGCCGCCGATGCCGATGTTCACGACCGTGCGCACGCGCTCGCCGGTGACGCCCGTCCACTCGCCCGAGCGGACCTTGTCCGCGAACGCGTAGACCTTCGCGAGCTCGGCGTGCACGTCCGCGTCGACGTCCTGCCCGTCGACGACGAGGTGCTCGTCGTCGCCCAGCGGGGTCGGCCGGCGCAGGGCGGTGTGCAGGACGGCACGGTCCTCCGTGACGTTGATGTGCTCGCCCGTGAACATCGCCTCGAGGCGGTCGTCGAGGTGGACCTCCTCGGCGAGGCGCACGAGCAGCTCGAGCGTCTCGTCGGTGACGAGGTTCTTCGACAGGTCGACCGTGAGGTCGGCCGCCTGGTGCGTGAGGCGGCGCGCGCGGTCCGGGTCGGCCGCGAACCAGGTGCGCAGGTCCGGCTCCACGGTGTCGCGGTGCACGGTCAGCGCGGTCCAGGACGGCGTGGAGGTGGGGTCGATCGGGGGCGGCACGGGCTGCGAGGTCATGACCACCAAACTACTGACCGACGTCGGCCCTCGCCCACCCCGACCGTCCCGCGGTCCATGGTCCGGCGGCCTGACGAACGGCCGTCGCAGGTCCCTGGACCCCGGGCGCGCGGGGGCGGGCCGCGCGACGATGGGGGTCGTGCGCCGTCGGGCGCGCACCGGGCGGCGACGCCGTCGCACGGCCCACGAGCGACGATCGGAGGAGGGACCATGGCGGAGGTCGTGCTGTTCCACCACGTGCAGGGACTGACGGAGGGCGTGCGGACGCTCGCGGAGACGCTGCGCGGCGCGGGGAACGTCGTGCACACGCCGGACCTCTTCGAGGGGCGCACGTTCGCGACCCTCGACGAGGGCATGGCCCACGTGCAGGAGCTCGGCTTCGGAACCGTGCTGGAGCGCGCCCGGGGGGCCGTGGACGGCTACGACCTCGGTGTCGTGTACGCGGGGGTCTCCCTCGGCGTCCTCCCGGCCCAGATGCTCGCCCAGACGCAGCCGGGCGCCAAGGGCGCGGTGCTGCTCGAGGCGTGCGTGCCCGTCTCCGAGTTCGGCGACGCCTGGCCCGACGCCGTGCCCGTCCAGGTGCACGGCATGGACGCGGACCCGTCGTTCGCGGGCGAGGGCGACCTCGACGCCGCGCGCGAGCTCGTGGAGTCCACGCCCGACGCCGAACTGTTCGTCTACCCCGGCGACCGCCACCTCTTCACGGACCCGAGCCTGCCGTCGTACGAGCCGGAGGCCGCCGCGCTCGTCACCGAGCGGGTGATCCGCTTCCTCGACGGCATCCGCTGAGCGGTCCGGCCGCGACGGCCCCCGGGGTCAGGGCGCGCTGCCGGGCTCCGGTGCGTCGAGCACGAGCTGCCACTCCGCCTCGACGCCCGTGGGCGCGAAGCCCAGCGCGACGTTGATCGCAAGCATGTGCCGGTTCTCCTCGGCGTTCCACGTGTGCACGCGGCGCGACGACGGCCGGGCGCGCGCCAGCTCGTCGAGCACGGCGACCTTGACGAGCAGGCCCAGGCTGCGCCCGCGGTGCTCGCGCAGCACGAGCGTGTCCTCCTGGAACACGACCTCGGGCCGGTCGCGGGGGTACGCGACCATGGAGAACGCGGCGAGCGTGCCCGTCGCCGTGTCCTCCGCCGCGGCGACGACGTAGCCGCGGCCCCGGTCGTGGATCTCCCGGGAGAAGGCCCGGACGCGCTCCGCGTCCCACGGGTCCTCCGCGAGGTCGAGGCCCCCGCTCGGGGCGTCGGTGCTCATGCGCGTCTCGAGCACCGCGAGCTGCGCGAGCCACTCCTCGGGGACGTCGTCCGTCCACACGTGCACGCGGTACCCGGCCGCCCGCGCCGTCGCCGCGTCTCGCAGCGGGTCGAGCACGGCGGGCGGCACCGGGAGGTCGAGCACGGAGTGCCGCATCACCTGCTCGAGCGTGAAGCCGCGGTGCAGCGCGAAGGTCGTCGCGTCGTCGTGCGCCGGGACGCGCCCGCTGCCCGTGGGCGCCTCGATCGCACCCGGGCCGGGCGGCGGCTCCGGCGCGAACGACGAGTCGGACTGGACCACGCGTCGCCCCTCGGCCCGCACGACGTCGAGCGCCGCCTCCCACAGCGCCGTGCCGACGCCGCGGCGCCGGTGCGCCGGGTCCACGCCGACGTAGACGAGCGCCGTGTGCGTGTTGCCCTGCTGCGGGAGCGCCACCATCGACCGGCCGACGACGTCCTCGGGCCGGGGCGTCGTGCCGTGCGGGGCGTCGTCGAGCACCGCGACCCACCGCAGCACGCGGCGGTAGCCGGCGCTGGCGACGGTGGACGCGACCGTCGCGGCGTCGAGGGCGAGATCGGTGTGGCCGTGGATCGCGCGGTCGATCGCGTCGCCCACCCGGACCGTGCCGTGGACGGCCCACGCGTCGGGCGCGTCGAGGCGCCCGGGGACGGGCTCGATGCGCACGCGCCCGTCGCGGGTCGTGGGGGTGGTCGGTCCTGCGCTCACTCGGCGCCCCCCGGCGTCGTCCGGCGCTGCCACGCGGCCCACACGCCCGCGGGGCGGAAGCCGAGGGCGACGTTGATCGCGAGCATGTGGTCGTTCTCCTGCGCGTTCCACGTGTGGACGCGTCGGGCGCCCGGGCGCTGTGCCGCGAGCGCGTCGAGGTTGGCGACCTTGACGAGCATCCCGAGGCGGCGCCCGCGGTGCTCGCGCAGCACGAGCGTGTCCTCCTGGATCGCGAAGTCCTCGCGGCCGCGCGGGTGGACGAGCACGGTGAACGCCGCGAGCGTGCCCGACGGCACGTGCTCGGCGGCGCACACGAGGAACGCGTCGTCGTTTTCCGCCTGCTGCTGCACCCACGTCCGCACGCGCCGCGCGTCCCACGGGTCCTCGCCGTAGTCGACGCCGCCCGTGGGCGCGTCTGTGCTCATGCGCGTGAAGAGGACCGCCACCTGGTCGGCCCAGGCCTCCGGGACCTCGTCGGTCCAGGTGTGCAGGCGGTAGTCGCTGCCCGCCGCGGCCCGGGCGTCCTCGCGGTGCGCGTCGAGGACCGCGGGCACGACCGGGAGGTCGAGCACCGAGTGCCGCTCGACCTGCTCGAGCACGTACCCGTGCGCGCGCAGGAAGCGCGGTCCGGGCGCGTCCGCGGGGACCCGGCCCGCGCCCGTCGTGGCTTCGAGCGCGCCGGGCCCGGGCGGCGGCTCCTCGCCGTGGTTCGTGTCCGAGAAGAGCACGGTGCGCCCCGCGTCGAGGTTCAGCCGCTCGCCGAGCGCGAGCAGCGCGCCCCCGATGCCGCGGCCCCGCTCGGCGGGACGCACGACGGCGTAGGACTCGCCCAGGTGCTCGTTGCTCGTGACCGGGCGGGTCACGAAGAGGTGCGCGACGACGTCCGCCACCGCGGGCGGGACGCCCTGCTCGTGCCACGCGGACGCCGCGGCGGAGCGCACGACGACGAACCGGCGCTTCGTGGAGTACTCCTGGTGGGCCATGCCCGTGAAGATCTCGCGGGGCGGCAGCGCGAGGTCGTCGTAGCCGTGCACCTCGAGCTCGTGCTCGCGTCCGACGTCCGCGACGGCGAGGTAGGCCCACGCCTCGGGCGCGTCGAGCGACGCGGGGTGCGGGGCCTCGACGAGCGTGTACCCGCGCGGGAGGGAGACGTCCGGGACGGGAGGGGCGACGGCGCTCATGGGTCCAGCGTGTCCGGCGCACGGGCGGCGCGTCCACGGCAATACGCCCGGGACGCACGGACGGCCCGGTCCCCCTGAGGGGACCGGGCCGTCCGGGGAAGCGGGCCGCCGGTGCGGCCGACGCCGTCAGGCGCGCTTGCGGTTGGTGAACCAGGACCAGATGAACACCACGATGATGGAGCCGATGAGCGCGAAGCCCCACGTGCCGAGGTCGAAGAACTCCTCGTTGACGTCGGTGCCGAACACTGCCGAGGCGATGAAGCCGCCGAGCAGGGCGCCCACGATGCCCAGCAGGAGGGTGACGATCCAGCCGCCCTTCTGCTTGCCCGGCACGATCGCGCGGGCGATGGCACCCATGATGAGGCCGATGAGGATCCAGCCGATGATGCCCATGTCACGTCTCCGTTTCCGGTAGGGACAGATCCGGCCAAAAGGACTCTTGCCCCGAATGACCTGGCACCACCGTGGCACGGGTGCCCGGATCTCGCACGCCGACGACGGTCTTCCGGGGCGGGGCGACCTCGCCGGCACCGGGCTCCGCGCGGTCTCGTAGGCTCGGAGCGTGGTGACGACCGAGGCGACGAGCGCGCGCGTCGACAGCTGGCTGTGGGCCGTCCGCGTGTTCAAGAGCCGCTCGCAGGCGACGGCCGCCGTGAAGGCGGGGCACGTGCGCGTCAACGGCGAGCGCGCGAAGCCCGCGACGAGCGTGAAGGTGAAGGACCGCGTCGTCGTGCGGGGCGGTCCGGTCGAGCGGATCCTCGTCGTCGAGAAGGTGCTCGTGAAGCGGGTGTCCGCGACCCTCGCCGCGCAGGCCGTCGACGACCAGAGTCCGCCCCCGCCGCCGCGCGAGCTCACCGTGCGCGTCGCGGTCCGCGACCGCGGTGCCGGGCGCCCCACGAAGCGCGAGCGCCGCGACCTCGACCGGCTGCGGGGCCGGGGCTGACCTCGGGCTGCCGCCGACCGGGGAGACCGCGCCCCGTGCGCCCGACGCGCAGGACGGCCGACGGTCGCGTGCGAGCACGCGTCCGCCGGCCGTCGGCAGTGCTGTCGGGATCGCTCCCGGGATCAGCGGGTCAGCAGGCTCCGAGGTCCTTCCAGACGCCCCACTGGCCGCTCTGCGACGGGTTCTCGCCCGTCGTCCACCACTTGGCCTGGTAGTTGCGGCCGGAGAAGGAGACGTTCGCCCCGCCGACGTAGGCGGCGCTCGCCGACCAGGCCGGAGCCGTGCACGTGCCGGGGTTGCCCGGGTTCCCGGGGTTGCCGGGGTTCCCGGGGTTGCCCGGGTCGGTCCCGCCGCTGCCGATCTTCAGGTCGACGCAGTTGTAGAACGCGTTGACCGTGTTCGACACGTTCCAGCGCGCGAGGATCGTGTGGTTGCCCTCGGGCAGGCCCGTCAGGGTGTGGGAGATGTTGCTGGGCGGCTGCGCGCCGTTCTGGTTGAACGTCTTGAACAGCACGCCGTCGACGAAGTACTCCCACGTGCTCGTGTTGTGCGCCGCGGTGAGCTTCCACTGGAACGTGACCGACGTGCCGGTCTGCGTGCGCGGCCAGGGCTTGCTCGAGTCGTCGAGGATGCTGAAGCCGCTGCCGCCCGAACACTGCATCGAGCCCTTGGGCGCCTCGACGGACTGGGGCTCGTACTTGATCGAGCCGCAGTCGAAGGACGTCGTGCCCTTCGCGCAGTGGTCCTGCCGGCTCGGCGGCGACGTGATCCAGCCGTGGGCGCTCGCGCTCGGCGCGACGGCCACGGGCGCGATGATCGCGACCGTGCCGACGACGGCTGCCAGGAGTACCGCTCTCAGTCTTCGCATGAGATGTCTCGCTCTCCATCCGGTGGTGCATGGGTCCTGCGGCGCGCTTCCTCGCGGGCCGCTTCTCGGATCGGGCACCTCGACGCTACGAAACGCGCGGAGAGCCGGACAATTGGGCAAAGCCCGTACGTGCTTCCGCGTACGCGCGCCGGGCGCGCCCTCGTCGCCGGGTCGGCGACGCACGACGGCGGGTGGTCTCGCCCGTCGGACGAGACCACCCGCCGTCGCGGGGTTCAGCAGGTCAGCAGGCGCCGATCAGCTTCCACGGACCCCATGCCTCGGAGCCCGGGACGTTGTTCTGCGTCCACCACTTCGCCTCGTACACGTTGCCCGCGTAGGAGACCTTCGCGCCGCCCGTGTAGGTCGACGTCGCGGCCCACGCCGGGTCCGCGCAGGTGCCCGGCGTGCCGCCGCCGGGGGTGCCGCCGCCCGGGGTGCCCGGATCGGGCGTGCCCCCGCCGGGGTTGGTGCCGTCGGCCGTGACGGTCAGGTCCACGCAGTTGTAGAACGCGTTGACCGTGTTCGACACGTTCCAGCGCGCGAGGATCGTGTGGTTGCCGAGCGGCAGGCCGTTGAGGGTGTGCGAGATGTTCTTGGGGGGCTGGACGCCGCCGCCGTCGAACGTCGCGAAGAGCTGGCCGTCGACGAAGTACTCCCACACGCTCGTGGCGTGGTTCGCCGTGAGGTTCCACTGGAACGTCACGTCGCGGCCCGTGGTCGTGCGGGGCCAGGGCTTGCTCGCGTCGTCGAGGATCGCGTAGCCGCTGCCGCCGGAGCACTTCATCGAGCCCTTGGGGGCCTCGACGGACTGCGGCTCGTACTTGATGGAACCGCAGTCGAAGGACGTGGTGCCCTTCGCGCAGTTGTCCTGCCGGCTGGGGGGAGAGGTGATCCAGCCGTGCGCCGAGGCGCTGGGGGCGATCGCGATCGGGGCGATGATCGCGGTCGCGCCCACGACGGCGGCGAGGAGCGCCGCGCGGAGTCGCTTCATCGGGGGACTCGCTTCCTAGGTCGGGGAGGGCCGACGTCGTGCGGAGCCCGCACCGTCGACCGTGACGAGGGGGACCGTAAGCAGGTGGAGGACGAGGCTCCAACGCCTACGCAGGGCCGCTCCGGAGTACGGGATGTCCCGTACGCGACGTCCTGCGGAGGGCGTCTTCGTGCGGCTGGACCGGGGTCCGCGACCCCCTCGCGACGTGCCTCGGGCATCCGTCCGGCGGGTGAAAAGTGTGGGGACTACGTAGGGCGCCGGGACGCCGGACGAGACGGCGGCCCGAGCTGGACGAGCGTCCGAGAACGAGGGCGTCGGACGACCCACGGACCCGGGCGTGGGGGCGCGCGCGAGAGCGCGTGCCGGGGTCGCGGCCCGTCAGGCGGGCGCGTCCTCCTCGCGCAGCCGCGGCTCGGTGCGCAGCGCGGGCCGGAGGCCGGACTTGTCGGCGTAGAACGCACGCACGACGTCCATGTCGGCGCGGACGTCACCGGTGAGGTCGATCGACGGGCCGAGGCCCGTCGTCATCGTGGTGCGGTCCACGTAGCCGAGCGTGACCGGCAGGTGCGCCTCGCGCGCGATCCGGTAGAACCCCGACTTCCAGTACGACCCGGCGCCGCGCGTGCCCTCGGGCGTGACGACGAGCGAGAAGACCTCGCCCGCCTGGAGGCGGCCGACGACGTCCGCCACGACCCGGCTCGGGTCGCGCCGGTCGACGGGGATGCCGCCCAGCGCGCGCATGACCGGGCCCGCGGGACCGGCGAACAGCGTGTGCTTGCCCAGCCAGCGCACGTGGATGCCGGTGCTCCACGCGATCGCGAGCATGAGCACGAAGTCCCAGTTCGACGTGTGCGGGGCGCCGACGAGGAGCGTGGGCCGGCTCGTGTCGTACGGCTGCGAGCGCAGCCGCCACCGGCTGGTCGCCCAGAAGGCGCGGGCGAGGGCTCGGCGGATCACCACGTCACGGTACAGGGTGGGAGCGAGGGGCCGCCGTCGACAACCACAGGCAGCGCGGTTAGTCTCCGGCGGGTAGGGAACTTCCCGCCCTACCTGCTCGGCCCGGACATGTCTGCTCGACCACCCACTGCTCGACGGAGACCAGATGGACACCACTCCCGCCGGAACCCCCGCCCTCCTGCGCACCCTCAACGCGCGCGCCGTGCTCGACGTCCTCGGTACCGGCGCGCAGGTCGCCCGACCCGACGTCGTCGCGGCGACCGGCCTGTCGAAGACGACCGTCGCGCAGACCCTGCGCGCGCTCGAGGCGACGGGCGTCGTCACGGAGGCAGGGCTCGACCGGGACCGTCGCGGCCCGGCCGCGACGCTGTACCGGGTCGACCCGGACTACGCGTTCGGGCTGGGGATCGACGTCGCGCGCGACCGCGTGCGGGTCGCGCTCGTCGACGTCACGGGAGCGATCCGTGCCCGCGCCGAGCGGCGCGACGTCAGGCCGACCCCGACGGCGCGCGCCCGCGCCGCCGCCGAGCTGGCCCGCGCGTGCGTGACCGACGTCGAGGCCCGGCTGCCCGAGGGCGCGAGCGTCGAGGTGACGCGCGCCGTCGCGGCGGTGCCGTCGATCGTCAGCCCGGACCACGCGACGATCCGCCGGGTGCCGGGCTTCGAGAAGGGCGGCACGGACCTCCACGACGCGCTCGTCGACGCGCTCGGCTGCCCGGTGACGCTCGAGAACGACCTCAACCTCGCGGCGCTCGCGGAGCAGCGCGACGGCGTCGCGGCGGGGGTCCGGACCTTCGTCGTGCTGGGGCTCGGCGACGGCTTCGGGGCCGGACTCGTCCTCGACGGTCGCCTCCACCGTGGTGCGGCGGGCGGTGCGGGCGAGGTGTCCTTCCTCCCGCACCCGGGGCGGTCGCTCGGCTCGGAGACGCTCGGGGCGTCGTCGATCGCGGCCATCGCGAAGGAGAACGGCCTCCCGGACGACATCGCCGTCAAGGACCTCGTGGACCGCGCCGAGCACGGTGACGGCGCGTCGTGCGACGTGCTCGACGAGGTCGCGGAGCGCATCGGCGTCGTCGCGGCGGCGGTCGCGCTCGTCGTCGAGCCGGAGCTCTTCGTGCTCACCAACCACGCCGCACGCCCGCCGATCGCCGAGCGCGTGCAGCGGTTCCTCGGCGAGAAGCTGGCCGTGCTGCCCGTGCGGGTCGTCCCGTCCGAGCTCACGAGCGACGCCGTCGTCGTGGGTGCGGCCCGGTCCGCGAGCGACGCGCTGCGCGACGAGGTGTTCCGCGCCGCCGCGGCCCACTCCGCGCCGGTCGAGGGCGAGGTCGCCGGCGACGAGCGCGCGGAGGCCGCGTCGTGACCGACCCGGGCGGCCCGCCGTCGGACCTGGTGTCCCGGCTGGGCCTCGCGGACGACGCGCGCGCCGTGATCCTCAACGCCGACGACTACGGCATGTGCCGGGCCGCGAACCGCGCGATCTCGGAGCTGCTCCTCGCGGGGCACCTCGACTCCGCGACCGTCATGGTGCCGTGCGGCTGGGCGCCGGACGCGCTCGCGTTCGCCGCGGCCCACCCCGTCGACGTCGGCGTCCACCTCGTGCTCACGAGCGAGTGGACGCGCTACCGGTGGCGGCCTCTCACGGGGACGGGGACGTCGCTCGTCGACGCCGCGGGGTACTTCCCGCGCGACGTCCGCGCCGTCGAGCAGAAAGCACGTGCCGAGGACGTCGCGGCCGAGCTCGCGGCGCAGCTCGACGCCGCGCTCGCCGCCGGGGTCGACGTCTCGCACCTGGACAACCACATGGGCTCGGTCTACGGGCTCGAGACGGGACGCTCGTTCCTGCCGCAGTTGTTCGAGCTCGCGGCCCGGCACGGGCTGCCGTTCCGCCTGCCGCGCACGACCGACGGGATGCTCCTGCCGCCCGGCGACTTCCAGCCGCTCCTCGACGAGGCGACCGCGGCGGCCGACGCGCTCGGCGTCGTGCTCGTCGACCGCCTGTGGACGCACCCGTTCGAGCTCGCGGGCGAGGGCACGGACGACGCAGAGGCCTACGAGGACGTCCGCGACGGCTTCCTCGACCTGCTGCGCCGCGTGCCGGCCGGCGTCACCGAGATCTACCTGCACCCCATGCTCGACGACGACGAGCTCGGCGACGTCGCCGACTACTCCGCGCCGAAGCGCGGGTTCGAGCACCGCCTCCTCGCCGACCCGGCCGTCGCGGCCGTGGTCGCCGAGGAGGGCCTCGTCCGCGTCGGCTGGCGCGACCTGCGCGCGGTCCAGCGGGGCGAGCGATGAGCGCGCCGTCCGGGACGCCATCGGGCACGGTGCCGAGCGGAGGGCTGCTGGCCCGCGTGCGGGACCGCCGCCTGGTGGGCGCGGCCACGCGCGCGCAGACCGTCGCCTACGGCGCGTCCGCGTTCCCCGCGAACCTGCTGCTCCAGACGTTCTCCGCGTTCGTCGTCTACTTCTACGTCGACCACCTCGGCGTGCCCGCCGGCTGGGTCGCGGGCGCGATGGTCGCGCACGGCGTCCTCAACGCGGTGCTCAACCCGCTCGTCGGCGCGGCCTCCGACCGGCGGCGCACCCGCTGGGGCCGTCGCGTGCCGTGGATCGGGCTCGGCGTCGTGCCGCTCGTCGTCGCGTTCGCGCTCGTGTGGACGCCGCCCGCGCTGAGCCCCACCGGGCTCGTCGTGTGGTTCCTCGTCGTCGTCGCCGTGTACGACGTCGCGTACGTCGTCGTCGTGCTCAACGTCTCCGCGCTGTTCCCCGAGATCTTCCGCACGACGGCGGAGCGCGCCCGCGGGAACGCGCCGCGCCAGATCTTCGGCCTCGTCGGCATGATCCTCGGCACCGCCGGCGCCCCGCTGCTGTACGGGACGCTCGGGTGGACGTGGATGGCGCTGCTCCTCGCCGTCGTGAGCCTCGGGTTCTTCGCGTGGTCCCTCGTCGGCATGGTCGAGCGCCCCGTCGACGTCGCGGCGGTGCGCGAGCGCGAGGCCGCCGTCGGGCTCGGCGCCCAGCTGCGCTACACGTTCGCGAACCGGGCGTTCGTCACCTACGTGCTCGGGTCGCTGCTGCTGCAGAGCACCACCGCGATCGTGCTCGCCGCCGTGCCGTTCTACGTGCGCTACGTGCTCGGCGGGGCGGAGGCCGACGCGACGTTCCTCCTCGCGCCGATCTTCGTCGCCGCCATCCCGGCGATCGTCGGGTGGTCGTGGGTCGTGCGCCGCATCGGCCCGCGCTCCACGATGCTGTGGGTCGTCGCCGTGTACGGGCTCGCGACGTGCCTCTACCTCGTGCCGACCACCGTGCTCGGCGCCGCGCTCGCGGGCCTCGCCGTCGGCGTCGGCGTGGCCGGCCTCATGCAGGTGCTCGAGGTCGCGCTCGCGCAGGTCATCGACGACGACGAGCGCCGCACCGGCCTGCGCCGCGAGGGCATGTACTTCGGGGCGAACGGGTTCGTCGTGCGCGGGTCCGTGATCGTGCAGGCCGTCCTGGTCGCGGCCGTGCTCTCCGCGAGCGGGTACGTCGAGGGCACGGGCGACGTCGTGCAGTCGGACGGCGTCGCGACGGGCGTGCGCCTCCTGCTCGGCGGCGTCCCCGTCCTCATCGCCGCCCTGGCCTTCGTGTGCTTCTGGCTCTACCCGCTGCGCGGTCGGGACCCCGAGGGCACCGACGCCGCCCTCGCCGACGCCGACGCGTCACCGACCGCCGCGGACCCCCTCCCGCGGTAGCCCCCCGCCCCGCGAGGTAGAGCCGGAGTCGCGCGAGGTAGAGCCCCGGTCGCGCGAGGTAGAGCCGTGGTCGCGCGCGAGGCGCACCACGGCTCTACCTCGGCTGACCCTGGCTCTACCTCGGCTGACCCTGGCTCTACCTCGGCTGACCCTGGCTCTACCTCGGCTGACCCTGGCTCTACCTCGGCCGACCCTGGCTCTACCTCGGCGGACCCTGCCTCTACCTGGGCGGGGTGGTGGTGCCGCGGAGGGTGTGCTCGGCGACGGCGCACGGGTCGGTGCTGGCGTCGATGTCCCGGAGGTCGCACGCGACGCGGCGCATGAGGGTGCGGAAGGTGCCGCGCTCGTCGGGCGAGAGCATGTCGAGGAGCTCCTCCTCGGCGTCGTGCACGGCGGCGGCCCACCCGGCGAGACGACGGCGGCCCTCGGGCGTCGCGACGACGCGGCGCGCGCGCCGGTCGGCCGGGTTCTGCTGTCGCTCGACGAGGCCGGACGCGACGAGGTCGTCGACGAGGTACGTCATGACGGTGCGGTCGATGCCGTGGTGCTCGGCGAGCGCGAGCTGCGTGGGGTGGTCGCCCTGCGCGACGGTCACGAGGACCTGGTAGCCGCGCGTGCCGTGCGGGACGTCGTCGAGCGCCTGCTCGACGGTCGCGCGGTAGGCGCGCAGCAGGACGCCGAGGTGCCAGCCGAGGTCCTCGAGGCGGCCGGGGAGCTCGGCCGGGCCGGTGGGTGCGGCGGTCGTCGCGCTCGTGCTCATCCGCTCAGGGTACCGCGGGAATGCGGTTGCACCACCTATCTGTTCTCGATATGTTCTGCTCAACAACGTATCTTGAGATCGCGAGGAGCCATGCCCGACTACGGCCACGACCTGCGCTTCGGGTCCTTCGTCACGCCCACCGCCGCGGCGCCCCAGCAGGCGGTCGCGCTCGCGCAGCTGTCCGAGGAGGTCGGCCTGGACCTCGTGACCTTCCAGGACCACCCGTACCAGGCGGCGTTCCTCGACACCTGGACCCTGCTGTCGTGGGTCGCGGCGCGCACCGAGCGCATCCGCCTCGCGGGCAACGTGCTCAACCTGCCGCTGCGCCCGCCGGCCGTGCTGGCGCGCGCCGTCGCGAGCCTCGACCGGCTCTCGGGCGGGCGCGTCGAGCTCGGCCTCGGCGCGGGCGGGTTCTGGGACCCGATCGTCGCGATGGGCGGCGAGCGCCTCACGCCGGGGCAGTCCGTCGACGCGCTCTCCGAGGGCATCGACGTCATCCGCGGGCTGTGGGACACGACGACGCGCGAGCGCCTGGAGGTGGGCGGCACGTACCACCACGTCGACGGCGCCAAGCGGGGCCCCGCCCCCGCGCACGACGTCGAGATCTGGGTCGGGGCGCTCAAGCCCCGCATGCTGCGCCTCGTCGGCGCGCAGGCCGACGGCTGGCTCCCGTCGCTCGCGTACCTGCAGAGCTTCGAGGCGCTCGCGCAGGGCAACGCGACGATCGACGCCGCCGCCCAGGAGGCGGGCCGCGACCCGAGTGCGGTGCGCCGTCTGCTCAACGTCGGCGGCCGGTTCACCGCCGACGGCGGTGCCGGGTTCCTCCAGGGGTCGCCCCGGCAGTGGGCCGAGCAGGTCGCCGAGGTGACGCTCGAGCACGGCGTGTCCACGTGGATCGTCGGCGGCGACGACCCGACGACGCTCGCCGTCGTGGGCCAGGAGGTCGCGCCCGCCGCGCGCGAGCTCGTCGCGGCGGCGCGCGGCACGGCCGACGGCCCGGCACCGGTCGCACCGACCGACGGCGGGGCCCGCGCATGACCGACTACGGCCACCCGCTCCGGTTCGGCACGTTCGTCACGCCGTCGGCGCAGGACCCGGAGGCGACGGTCGGGCTCGCGCGCGTCGCGGAGGACGCCGGCTACGACCTCGTGACGTTCCAGGACCACCCGTACCAGCCGCGCTTCCTCGACACGTGGACGCTGCTGTCGTACGTCGCGTCCGCGACGGAGCGCATCCACGTCGCGCCCGACGTCGTCAACGTCCCGATGCGCCCGCCCGCCGTCCTGGCGCGCGCGGCGGCGAGCCTCGACCTGCTCTCCGACGGGCGCGTCGAGCTCGCCCTCGGGGCGGGGGCCTTCTGGGACGCGATGGAGGCGATGGGCACGCGTCGGCTCACGCCGGGGGAGTCCGTCGACGCGCTCGCCGAGGCGATCGAGGTGATCCGTGCGATCTGGGGCGAGGACGGCGACGGCGAGCTGTTCGTCCCCGGCCGGCACCACCGGCTCGACGGCGCGACGCCCGGCCCGGGCACCACACGCCGCATCCCGCTGTGGCTGGGCGCGCTCGGCCCCCGGATGCTGCGTCTCGTGGGGGAGAAGGCCGACGGCTGGCTCCCGTCGCTGGGCCGCGTGGGCCTCGACGGGCTGCGCGCGGGCAACGCGCGCATCGACGAGGCGGCGGCCGCCGTCGGGCGCGACCCGCGCGAGGTGACGCGGCTGCTCAACGTGTCGGGCACGTTCGAGTCGGACCCGGGAGCGTCCGGCCTCGGGGGCGCCCCCGACCTCTCCGGGCCGCCCGAGGCCTGGGTCGAGCGGCTCCTGCCGCTCGTCCTCGACGAGGGCGTCTCCACGCTGGTCCTCGCGACCGACGACGAGCGCACCACCCGCCGGTTCGCGGACGATGTCGCGCCCGCGCTGCGCGACGCCGTCGACGCCGCGCGCGCGGAGCGGGGTACCGACACGTCGCGCGTCGTGCCGCTCGCCGTGCGGTCCGCGCGTCGCGACGGCATCGCCTACGACGACGTCCCCGCCTCGCTCGCGGAGCGCGCCGTCGAGCCGGGCGACGCCGCGTACGCGGGCGTGCGCTCGAACTACCTGCGCGGCGGCTCGCCGGGCCTCGTGCTGCGCCCGCGCGACACCGCGGAGGTCGTCGAGGCGCTCGCCTTCGCGCGCGCCCAGCCGGTGACGCGCCGGGTGCCGCTGTCCGTCCGCTCTGGCGGGCACGGGATCAGCGGGCGCTCGACGAACGACGGCGGCATCGTCCTCGACCTCGCCGCGCTCGACCAGGTGGAGGTGCTCGACGACGCCGCGCGCCTCGTGCGCGTCGGCCCCGGCGCGCGGTGGGGCGGCGTCGCGGCGGCGCTCGCGCCGCGCGGCTGGGCGATCACGTCGGGCGACTCCGGCGGCGTCGGGGTGGGCGGTCTCGCGACCGCGGGCGGCATCGGCTTCCTCGGCCGGGCGCACGGCCTGACGATCGACCACGTGCGCGCGGTCGAGGTCGTCCTCGCGGACGGCTCGGTCGTGCGCGCGAGCGACGACGAGAACACCGACCTGTTCTGGGCCGTGCGCGGCGCCGGGGCGCAGGTCGGGATCGTCACGTCGTTCGAGCTCGTCGCGGACGAAGTGTCCGCGGTGGGGTTCGCGCAGATGGTGCACGACGCGTCGGACCTCGCCGGGTTCCTCGAGCGCTGGGGCGCCACGGTGGAGGCCTCGCCGCGGGACACGACGAGCTTCCTCATCGTGGGGCGGCCGCGACCCGGGCAGCCCCTCGTCGCGCAGTCCATGACGATGGTCGACTCCGACGACCCGGACACCGTCCTCGCGCGGCTCCAGCCGTTCGCGGCGATCTCCCCGCTGCTCGCCCGGGCGACGGCGCAGATCGTGCCGTACGACGCCGTCGTCTCGGCGCCCCCGCCCGGCCCGCACGGGGGGCAGGGCGAGCCCGTGTCGCGGTCCGGGCTGCTGGAGCACCTCACGCCGGAGGCGTCGGCGCGTCTCGCGGGCCTCGTCGCGAGCGGGGACACGTACTTCTTCCAGATCCGCTCGACGGGCGGTGCGGCGTCGGACGTCCCCGCCGACGCGACCGCGTACGCGCACCGGTCCGCGAACTTCTCGGTCGTCGCGATGGGGGCGAGCCGGTCCCGTCTCGACGCGCGGTGGGACGCGCTCGCCGACGTGTTCGACGGGATGTACCTCAGCTTCGACACCGACCTGCGCACCGAGCGCGTGACGGACGCCTTCCCGCCCGCGACCCTGGAGCGGCTGCGCGAGGTCAAGCGCCGCGTGGACCCGACGAACGTCTTCCGCGACAACCTGCCCGTCCTCGGGCCGCACCCGACGGACGAGCCCGAGCCCGCCGTCGTCCCGCCGAGGTAGAGCCCCGGTCCGCCGGGGTAGAGCCCCGGTCCGCCGAGGTAGAGCTCCGGTCCGCCGAGGTAGAGGCGTGGTCACGACCACGCCTCTACCTCGCGCTACCAGGGCTCTACCTCGCGCTACCGGGGCTCTGCCCCGGGGTGGGTGCCCGACGGCGCAGCGTGAGGACCGCGTGGACGGCGAGGCCCGCGAGCACGGCCCAGAACGCGGCGCCGATGCCCGCGACGACCGTCCCGCTCGCGGCGACGAGGAACGTCACGACGGCTGCCTCGCGGCCCCGCGGCTCGGCGACCGCCCCCGCGACGGCGGCCCCGAGCGTCCCGACGAGCGCGAGCCCGGCGGCCGCCTCGACGAGCCCGGCCGGCGCGGCCGCGACCAGCGCGGCGAGGCCGGCCGAGCCGACGGCGAGCACCAGGTAGGCCCAGCCCGCGGTGTGGGCGGCGACCCAGCGCCGTCGGGGGTCGGGGTGCGCCTCGGGGCCCGCGGCGAGCGCGGCGGAGATCGCCGCGAGGTTGATCGCGTGCCCGCCGGCGGTGGCGCCCGCGAGCGTCGCGAGGCCGGTGACGGTCATGGTCTCGCGCCACGGTACGCGGTAGCCGAACGAGGCCATGACCGCGACGCCGGGGACGTTCTGCGACGCCATCGTCACCACGTAGAGCGGCACGGCGAGCCCGACGACCGCCTGCCACGACAGCGTCGGGACGGTGAGGTCGAGGCGGGGGACGGCGTCGGCCCAGGCGAGGGTGCCGCTCCCCACGGCCTCGTACCC
The DNA here is from genome assembly GCF_013127315.1 of Cellulosimicrobium sp. 72-3. Lineage (NCBI taxonomy): Bacteria > Bacillati > Actinomycetota > Actinomycetes > Micrococcales > Promicromonosporaceae > Cellulosimicrobium > Cellulosimicrobium sp. 72-3. The sequence goes on along the minus strand of NZ_CP053419.1, from coordinate 3,690,309 downwards.
GACGATCGCGAGCGTGACCGCGAGCGCCGCCGGCGCGGCCCAGCGCGGCGCGAGCCGCAGCAGCACGAGCCACGTGAGCACGACGGGCGCCACGAGCAGCGGCGTCGTGACGAACGCCCGGACGGGCGCGAGGCACAGCGTGAGCAGCACGCCCGCGAGCATCGCCTGGGCGATCGGGGTGGGGATCGCGGCGACGAGGTCGCCGAGGCGCGGCCAGAGCGCGGTGAGCAGCACGAGCCCGCCGACGACGCAGAACGCGCCGACCGCGGCGGGCCAGCCCCCCGCGACCGCGCCCGTGCTGACGAGCAGCGCGGCCCCGGGCGTGGACCAGGCGAGCGTGAGCGGGGTGCGGTGGCGCGTCGTCAGCCAGAGGATGCCGACGGCCTGCGTCACGCACAGGGCGAGGAGCCCGGACGCGGCCTGATCGGGCGTCGCGCCGACGGCGCGCAGGCCGGCGAGCACGACGGCGAACGAGCTCGTGAAGCCGACGAGGGCCGTGACGAGCCCGGCGAGGACGGGGCGCAGGCGCTCCGGGTCGGGTTCCATGCTGCTCCAGCGGACGTGCCGAGCCGTTCTGTTTGCGGAACGCTACCAGAGTGGCCTGAGTCACGGCCGGTAGGCTGCCGCGCGTGAGCGACGGGGGAGCGCAGGCGGGCACGGGAGCGGGCGCAGGAGCGAGCGCGGGGGCGAGCGCAGGGTCGGGCGACGACCCGGGCGGTGGTGCTCCTGCGTCGTCGGGCCGCCGCGGGGACGAGACGCTCGCCGCCGTCGCCGCCCAGATCCGGGCGCTGCGGGCCGAGCGGGGGCTGTCGCTGTCGGCGCTCGCGGCGGCGGCGGGCGTCGGGAAGGGCTCGCTCTCCGAGATCGAGCACGGCGCGCGCAACCCCACGCTCGCGACGCTCTACGCGCTCGCCGGGGCGCTCGGCGTCCCGCTCGCGACGCTCCTCGCCGAGCGGCCGGGGTCGGAGGTGTCGTCGGAGGGCGTCCGGGCCCGCCTCCTCGACGCCCACCACCTGCCCGACGGCACCGCCGTCGAGGTCTACCACCTGCACCTCGAGCCCTCCGCGGACCGCACGTCGCCGCCGCACGGGCCGGGCGTCGTCGAGCACCTGCTCGTGACGTCCGGTCGTGTGCGCGCGGGGCGTCGTGGCGCGGAGGCCGTGGTGACCGTGGGCGACGAGCTGCGCTGGGTGTCGGACGCCGAGCACTCCTACCGGGCGCTCGACGGGGCACCCGTCGACGCGGTGCTCGTCATCCGCACGCCCCCGCGACGCGGCGAGCGGCCCGCTACCGCAGGCCCGGTCCCGGCGCCCACGCGCCGGACGTGAACCCCGACGGCGCACCCGGCGACCACGGGGCCGGCGGCGGCTGCGGGGCCCGGACGAGGAACGCCTGGCGCGCCGTGAGCATGAGCTGCAGCAGCGCGCGCCGCTGCCCCTCGACGCGCCACGCCTCGACGGCGCCGCGCTCGACCCGGTCGTGGAGCAGCGCGAGCTCCGTCGCCGCCTGCTGGTAGTCGCGCATCGCGTGCGCGGCCCCCGCGCCACCGGTGCGGCGCGCCCAGTCGCGCGCCTGGCGGCGCGCGGCGAGCGTCGACAGCATCGCGAGGTCGGCGGGCGTGACGAGGCCCGTCGGGACGTACGGCACGAGCTGGCGCTGGATCGTCGCGACCGTGCGGCGTCGGTCCCGGACGAGCAGGACGACCAGCGTGACCAGCACCCCGAGCCCGGCGAGGTACGCGACCCCGAGCGCGAGCGGGCCGAAGCCGGTCGAGGCGTTCCACAGCATGTGCAGGGCGATGGCCGCGGCGAGACCGCCGAGCGGCGCGAGCACGCGGCGCGGCCCGGGCGGGCTCGTGGCCGCGCTCGCGACGCCGAGGCCCGTGAGCGCCGTGCACAGCGGGTGCAGCAGGGGGGTGACGATCGCGCGCAGCACGAACGTCGGGCCGAGCGTGCCGTCCTGCGCGGCCATGATGAAGTACGTGACGTTCTCGACCGCCGCGAAGCCGAGCGCGACCATCGCGGCGTAGATCACGCCGTCGGTCCAGCCGTCTATCTCGTGGCGCCGGAACCAGAGCATCCCGAACAGCACCGCGCCCTTGAGGATCTCCTCCACGAACGGCGCCCCGAACGACGCGACGACGTACCAGCCGACCTCCTCGCCGAACAGGGGCGCGGTGAGCAGCTCCAGGCCGAGCGTGTTGAGGATCCCCGCGACGAGCGTCGCGATCCCCGCGCCCCACAGGAACGCGACGACGAGCGCGCTCGGCGGCTCGGGCTCGAGGCGGTCGAGCGCGAGCACGACCGGCACCCAGATGCCCAGCGGCACGAGCGCGAGCAGCAGCCCGACCGTGAACGTGCCCACCCCGGACAGCGCCGCGAGCACGAGGCCCACGAGCAGGCACAGGCTCGCGACGGCGATCGTCACGATGACGCCGACGCGCGCGCGGCCCGGCGGCCGGCCCTCGAGCACGGCACGCGGGTCGAGCGGGACGGCGGCACCCGCCGGGCCCAGCGGGTGCGGTGGCTGCTGGGGCGGGGGGACGGCCGGGCCGTGCGGCGGGAAGGTCACGGGCGGTAAGGCTACGCACCCGGTGGGCGACGCGGGAAGGCGTCCGCCCGGCGCGCCGCGCGGGGGCCGGGGGAGGTCGCGCCGCGCGGCGGCCGGGGGGTGGGGCTACGCCGCGACGTCGTACCCGGAGCGCAGGCCGCCCCGGCGGCGGACGGTCGCGTCGTCGGGCACGATCTCGTCCGGCGGGACGACGGCGCCGGCCTCCACGAGCACCCGGCGCCCGACGCGCGCGCCGCTGCCCACCCGGGCACGGTCGCCGACGCGCGCCTCGGGGGCGATGCGGACGTTGTCGCCGACGCGGACGTCACGGCCGAGGACGACGTCCCGGTCGATCCAGGTGCCGTCGCCGAGCCGGCAGCCGTGGCCCACCACGGCGCCCTTCTCGACGTAGGTGCCCCACCCGACGGGCACGGACTCGGGGACGCGGGCGTGGGGCGACACGAAGCCGCCGCCGGTGTGACGGTCGTAGTGCATGATCTCGCCGAAGTCGTTCTCGACCTGGACGCGGCGTGCGAGGCGGGCCACCTGACCTCCTCAAGGTCTGTCGACAGTGGTACTGGTGACATAACGGCGCCGAGGCCCCCAGGATTCCAACACCGCCACCCCACCGGGGTAGAGCCGTGACCCGCGAGGTCGACCCGTGGTCCCGCGGGGTAGAGCCGTGGTCCCGCGGGGTAGAGCCGTGGTCCCGCGAGGTAGAGCCGTGGTCCCGCGAGGTAGAGCCGTGGTCGCCGGGCCGACGGCGGGGGTCGCCCCGCCTTTCGTGTTCTCGCAGGCGAGAACCGCGCGGGCGACCTCCCGCGGCGGCGCCACGGTCGCCGGGCGCGGACCGACCGCCGTCGTGCCGAGCAGGTGGATCGGGCGCGTCCTGGCCGACGGACGAGCCGGAACCGCCTGCTCGCTCTGCCGGGATGGCCTGGTCGGCCCGCCCCCGGTCCCGACGGGCGACCTGGCCGCCCCGGGTGCCCGGCCGACGTCGGGCACGGTCAGCCTGGACGCTGCGGCGAGCCCGCGGCGCCGGGCGTGACCTCGGCTCTACGCCGAGGCACCGCGGCTCTACCTCGGCCGACCAGGGCTCTACCCCGTGGGACCACGGATCTACCTCGGCGGGACCTCGGCTCTACCTCGGCCGACCAGGGCTCTACCTCGCGCGACCTCGGCTCTACCTCGCGGGGCCACGGCTCTGGCCCGCGACGGCGGCGTCGTCCTGCGGGCCGATGGGTCAGACGGCGCGGGTGGTGCCGCGGACGACGAGGGTCGTGGGGAGGCGGACGTGGGGGTCGCGCGTCCGGCCCTCGACGAGGTCGACGATGAGGCGCAGGGCCTCGGTGCCCATGCGGTGGATGGGCTGGTCGACGGTCGTCAGGGGCGGGGTGGTGAGCGCGGACTCGGGCACGTTGTCGAAGCCGATGACGGAGACGTCGTCGGGCACGCGCAGGCCGAGCTCGGCGGCGACCTCCATGGTGCGGATCGCGGAGAGGTCGTTGGCGGCGAAGATCGCGGTGGGTCGCTCGGGGAGCGAGAGCAGCTCGTGCGCGGGGGAGTCCGCGAGGTCGGGGCGGTAGCCGCCGACGCGCACGAGGTCGGGGTCGAAGGCGATGCCCGCGTCGGCGAGCGCCTCGCGGTACCCCTGCTCGCGCAGGCGCGCGGACTCGAGGTCGGGGCGGCCGGCGAGGAAGCCGATGCGGCGGTGGCCGAGGTCGAGGAGGTGCTGCGTCGCGGTGCGGCCGCCGGCGAGGTTGTCGGAGTCGACGGTCGGGGGGTCGGACGGGCCGCGGTGCGGGTCGACGGCGACGACGGGGATCGAGCTGCCGCGCGCGACGACGGTGGGCGTGACGAGGATGGCGCCGTCGATGAGGGTGCCGCCGAGGCGGGACAGGGAGCGCTGCTCCCAGCCGACGCGGTCGTCGCGGCGCAGGCCCCCGGAGTAGGCGAGGAGCTCGTACCCGGTCCCGTCGACGGCCTCGGAGATGCCCTTGAGCAGCTCGGTCGAGAACGGCTCGAACTCGGCGACGAGGATCCCGATGACGTTGGTCTTGCTGCTCCGCAGGCTCCTCGCGACGATCGACGACTCGTACCCGAGGTCGTCGATGACCTGCTGGACGTGGCGGGAGGTCTCGGGCGCGACGCCGTAGCGACCGTTGATCACCTTGGAGACGGTCGCGACGGAGACGCCGGCGGTGCGCGCGACGTCGCCGATCGTGACTCTTCCCGTGGAGCGCATGGGGATGACAGTAGCCGCTGGCGAGGTCGTCCGGAGGCCCGCGCCACGTCGTGTGTAAAACGTTATCGATATCGATTGACACGACCCGGCCGCGCCTGCCAGAGTCGCTACCGGCGGCCCCACAGCGGTGGCGGCCCGGCGCGCTCGAGGCAGCGTGCGCCCCGGTGCGACTCGACGAAGAGGACGGAACGATGAAGTCTCGGAAGCTCCTGACGGCGACCGCCGTCGCCCTGGCGGGCACGCTCGTGCTCACGGCCTGCGGAGGCGGAGGCGACTCCGGCTCGGACGACGGCTCGGTCTCGATGACCTTCTGGCACAACTCCACGACCGGTGAGGGCAAGGCCTACTGGGAGGAGACGGTCGCGGCGTTCGAGGAGGCGAACCCCGGCGTCACGATCGAGATCCAGGCCATCCAGAACGAGGACATGGACGGCAAGCTCCAGACGGCCCTCAACTCGGGCGACGCGCCCGATATCTTCATGGCGCGCGGCGGCGGCAAGCTGGCCGACGTCGTGGAGGCGGGCCAGGCGATGGACCTCACCGACGCGATCGACGACACCACGCGCGAGGCCGTGGGCGACGCGGCGCTCAGCGCCTTCACGGTCGACGGCAAGGTCTACGGGATGCCGGTCTCGATCCTCCCGGGCGGCGTCTACTACAGCGAGGACCTGTTCGAGCAGGCCGGCGTGACGGCGAACCCGACGACGATCAGCGAGCTCGAGGGCGTCGTCGACCAGCTCAAGACCGCGGGCGTCGCGCCGATCGCGCTCGGCGCGAAGGACGCGTGGCCGGCCGCGCACTGGTACTACTTCTTCGCCCTGCGCGAGTGCTCGCAGGACACCATCAACACGGCGGCGAGCGAGCGCAGCTTCGACGACCCGTGCTGGCTCAAGGCCGGCGAGGACCTCCAGGCGTTCGCCGAGACGGAGCCCTTCAACCAGGGCTACCTCACGACCTCCGCGCAGCAGGGCGCGGGCTCGTCCGCGGGCCTCATCGCCAACCACCAGGCCGCGATGGAGCTCATGGGCGCGTGGAACCCCGGCGTCATCGCGTCGCTCACGCCGGACGAGAAGCCGCTCGCGGACCTGCAGTGGTTCCCGTTCCCGGCCGTCGAGGGCGGCGACGGCGAGCCCGGCGCCATGATGGGCGGCGTCGACGGGTTCTCCTGCTCGGCCCAGGCCCCCGCCGAGTGCGCGGAGTTCCTCAACTTCATCATGTCGAAGGAGTCGCAGGAGGCGTACGCCACCGCGTTCCACACCCTGCCCGCGAGCAAGGAGGCGCAGGGCGTCGTGACGGAGCCCGCGCTCGTCTCGATCCTCGAGGCCTACAACGAGGCGCCGTACGTCACCGTCTGGCTGGACACGCTGTTCGGGCAGAACGTCGGCAACGCGCTCAACACCTCCGTGGTCAACCTGCTCGCCGGCAAGGGCACGCCGCAGGACATCGTCGACACGACGAACGCCGCAGCGGCCAAGGAGTAACCGGAGCCATGACCGTGTCCCAGGGCGAGACCTCGCCGAGCACGACGACGCCCGAGGACCGGGCCGGGGGCGGCGCCGGCGCCGTGGCGGGGCCACCCCCGGCCGCCGCGGCGCGGGCCCGCCGCCCGCGCCGCGGCCGCTGGGGCCAGCGAGCCGAGATCGCGGTGCTCGCCGGGCCGGCGCTCGTCGTCTTCCTCACGTTCGTCATCGTGCCCGTGCTGATGGCGGCGTACTACGGCTTCTTCAAGTGGAAGGGCTTCGGCCCGCCGACGGACTTCGTGGGGTTCGAGAACTACCTCACGATCTTCCGGGACCCCGAGTTCCTCGCGGCGCTGCGGCACAACGGGTTCATCGTGCTCATGTCGCTCGTGCTCCAGGGCCCGGTCGCGGTGGTCGTCGCGCTCATGCTCAACCGGCGCATGCGCGGCCGCTCGGTGGTCCGCGTGCTGGTGTTCGTGCCGTACGTGGTGTCCGAGGTGATCGTCGGCACGGGGTTCAGCCTCATGCTCTCGACGACCGGCGCCGTGAACGACCTGCTGGAGAAGATCGGCCTCGGGTTCCTCTCGGTCGACTGGCTCGCCGACCCGGACGTCGCGATCTGGACCCTGCTGCTCATCATCACGTGGAAGTACATCGGCTTCGCCGTGATCCTCTTCCTCGCGGGCCTCCAGGGCATCCCCGACGAGCTGGGCGAGGCCGCCGCGATCGACGGCGCGTCCTACTGGAAGGCGCAGCGTTACGTCACGCTCCCGCTGCTGGGCCCGACGGTTCGCATCTGGGCGTTCCTGTCGATCATCGGCTCGCTCCAGCTGTTCGACCTCGTCTACATCATCTGGGGCCAGTACGTGGCCTCGACGGCGGGCACGTCGACCATGGCGACCTACATGGTCGCGAACGGCCGCAACGCGGGGAACTACGGGTACGGCAGCGCGGTCGCGGTCGTGCTGTTCCTCATCTCCCTCGCGGTGGCGCTCGTGTACCAGCGGTACGTCCTGCGCCGTGACACCGAGGGCGCGATCACGGAAGGGAAGAAGTGATGGCCACCGTCACCGCCGTACCCGCGCCCGAGCGTCCCGCCGGCGTCAAGACCCCGAAGGAGCCCCGCGGCTCCGGCATCGGCCGGGGCGGCCCGCTGACCTACGTGGTCGCGTGGCTGCTCGTGGGCGTGTGCCTCGCGCCGATCGCGTACATCGTCGTCGGCGGGTTCCGCACCAACGCGCAGATCACGGCCGACCCGTCGGGCCTGCCCGACCCGTGGCAGGTCGTCAACTACGTCGAGGTCCTGTCGAGCTCGCTGTTCTGGCAGCAGCTCGGGAACTCGCTCGTCGCGGCGCTCCTCACGACGCTCGGCGTCGTGGTGCTCGGCCTCATGGCGAGCTACGTCATCGCCCGCTACTCGTTCGTGGGGCGCGGGGCGCTCTACGCGCTGTTCGCGGCGGGCCTGATGTTCCCCATGACGGTCGCGATCACGCCGCTGTACATCATGATCCGCTCGCTCGGGCTGATGAACTCCGTGGGCGGCCTCGTGCTCCCGCAGATCGCGTTCGCCCTCCCGACGACCGTCATCATCCTCGTGCCGTTCCTGCGCGCCATCCCGCGCGAGATCGAGGAGGCCGCGTCGATCGACGGCGCGAGCCGCCTCGGCTTCTTCTTCCGGATGGTCGTGCCGCTGTCCCTGCCGGGCGTCATCACCGTGGGGATCCTCGCGTTCGTCGCGAGCTGGAACAGCTACATGCTCCCGCTCTTCATCCTCAACGACGAGACGTCGTACACGCTCCCGCTGGGCGTGCAGGCGTTCGCGTCGCAGTACTCCGTGGACACCGCCCGCGTGCTCGCCTTCACCTCCCTGTCGATGATCCCCGCGCTCGTCTTCTTCTCGCTGTTCGAGCGGCGCATCGTCGGGGGCCTCACCGGCGCCGTGAAGGGCTGACCACGCCCGTCCGCACCCCGCCCCGTCCCGCGCCGCGCGCGGGACGGGGCCACCACCGAAGGAGAACGGTCCCGTGACCGACGTCGTCCCTGCCGTCCCGACGGCACCCCTCGGCAGCCCGACCCCGGGCGCCGACCCCGCGCCGACCCCGCGCCCCGCACCCCCGCAGATGCCCACGGTCTCCGAGCGCGTGCGCACGCTTCACGCGCGCATGACCCTCGACGAGAAGCTCGCGCAGCTCGTCGGCTACTGGCTCGACCAGAACGGCACCGTCGCCCCGATGCAGTCGGAGATGACGGCCGGCCAGGCCGACGGCGGCCGGCTCGCGGAGATCACGCAGCACGGGATCGGGCACTACACGCGCGTGTACGGCACGCGCCCCGTCGACCCGACGGAGCGGGCGGCGTGGCTCTGGGCGGAGCAGCGGCGGCTGCGGACCGGGACGCGGCTGGGGATCCCGGCGATCGTGCACGAGGAGTGCCTCACGGGTCTCGCCGCGTGGCAGGCCGCGACGTACCCGACGCCGCTCGCGTGGGGCGCGTCGTTCGACCCGGACCTCGTCGAGGAGATGGCGCGCGAGGTGGGGGAGTCGATGCGCACGCTCGGCGTCCACCAGGGCCTCGCGCCCGTGCTCGACGTCGTGCGCGACCCCCGCTGGGGCCGCGTCGACGAGTGCGTCGGCGAGGACCCGTACCTCGTGGGCACGGTCGGCACGGCGTACGTGCGCGGCCTCCAGGACGCGGGCGTGCACGCGACGCTCAAGCACTTCGTCGGGTACTCGGGCTCCCGCGCGGGGCGCAACCACGCGCCCGTGAGCGCGGGGCCGCGCGAGCTCGCCGACGTCTACCTCCCGCCGTTCGAGATGGCGGTGCGCGACGGCGGCGCCCGGTCCGTCATGGCGTCGTACGTCGACGTCGACGGCGTGCCGCTGCACGCGAGCACCGAGCACCTCACCGAGGTGCTGCGCGAGCGGTGGGGGTTCGACGGCGTCGTCGTCGCCGACTACTTCGGCGTCGCGTTCCTCGAGGTGATGCACCGCGTCGCGGCCGACCGGGGGGAGGCGGCGGCGCAGGCGCTCCGGGCGGGCCTGGACGTCGAGCTGCCGACGGGCGACGCGTACCTCGCGCCGCTCGCCGAGCGCGTGCGGTCGGGGGCGCTCGACGAGGCGTGGGTCGACCGCGCCGTGCTGCGCCTGCTCACCCAGAAGGAGGAGCTCGGCCTGCTCGACCCCGGCGCCTACGCCGACGAGCCGCCGACCGCCGTCGACCTCGACACCCCGCGCCAGCGCGCGACCGCGCGCCGCCTCGCGCAGGAGTCGCTCGTGCTGCTCGCGAACGACGGCGTCCTCCCGCTCGTGCGGCCTGGGGCCGACGGCGCGACGACCGCCCCGCGGCGCGTCGCCGTCGTCGGGCCGGACGCCGACTCGGCCGAGGCGCTCATGGGCTGCTACTCGTTCGTCAACCACGTGCTCGCGCACCACCCGGGCACCCCGGCGGGCATCGAGCTGCCGACGGTGCTCGAGTCGCTGCGCGACGCGCTCGCCGGGGCGGGCACCGACGTCACGTACGTGCGCGGGTGCGCGGTCGAGGGCGACGACGTCACGGAGATCCCGGCCGCGGTCGACGCGGCGCGGGACGCGGACGTCGCGGTCGTCGTCGTCGGCGACGAGGCCGGGCTGTTCGGGCGCGGCACCGTCGGCGAGGGCAACGACGTCGAGTCGCTCGAGCTGCCGGGCGTGCAGCGACGGCTCGTCGAGGAGGTCGTCGCGACGGGCACGCCGGTCGTGCTCGTCCTGCTCACCGGCCGCCCCTACGCGATCGGCTGGGCCCTCGACGCGGGGTCGTCGCGCGGCGGCGTCCCGGCCGCCGTCGTGCAGGGCTTCTTCCCCGGCGAGGAGGGCGGGCGCGCCGTCGCGGACGTGCTCGTCGGCGCGGTGAACCCGTCGGGCCGCCTCCCCGTGTCGCTGCCCCGCGCGGGCGGCGCGCAGCCCTACTCCTACCTCCACCCGGTGCTCGGCGGACCGTCCGACGTCACGTCCACCGACCCGACGCCGGTGCGGCCGTTCGGCTTCGGGCTGTCGTACACGCAGTTCGCGTACGCGGACCTCGAGGTCGACGCGGCCGTGGCGGCGGGCGGGACGTTCCGCGCCGCGGTCACCGTGACCAACACCGGCGCGGTGGCGGGGGCGGACGTCGTGCAGCTGTACGCGCGCGACGTCGTGGGCTCCGTGCCGCGGCCCGTCGCGCAGCTCCTCGGGTACGCGCGCGTCGACCTCGCTCCGGGTGAGTCGCGCCGCGTGACGTTCCGCGTCCCGACGACGCGCCTCGCGTTCTCCGACCGCCGCCTCGTGCGCGTGGTCGAGCCGGGCGACGTCGAGGTGTGGGTCGGCGCGCACGCGGCGGCCGTCGACTCCGCCCCCGGAGCGGGCGACCTCGGGTCGACGACCGGCGGCGCGATCGTCAACGAGTCCGCGCCGGCCGCCCGGCACGTGGTGCCGGGCGCGGCGACCGCGCGCGCGACGATCGCCGTCACGGGCCCCCTGCACGAGGTCACGGCCGCGGACGAGCGGCTCGTCGCCGTCGAGGTGTCCGCGCGCGTCGAGGCGGGGGAGCGCGCATGACGCGCGTCCCGAACCCGGTGCTGCCCGGGTGCCACCCCGACCCGTCGGTGTGCCGCGTCGGCGACGACTTCTACCTCGTCACCTCGACGTTCGAGTACCTGCCCGGCATGCCGGTGCTGCGCAGCCGCGACCTCGCGACGTGGGAGCACGTGGGGGACGTCGTCGACCGGTCGGGACAGCTCGACTACGACGGCATCCGGTCGTCGGGCGGCCTGTTCGCCCCGACGCTGCGCCACCACGACGGCACGTTCTGGCTCGTGTGCACGCTCGTGGACCCGGACGACGACTCGCGCGGCGGCAACTTCGTCATGACGGCGACCGACCCGGCCGGGCCGTGGTCCGACCCGGTGTGGCTGCGCGACGAGGACGGCGAGCGGGTCGCGGGGATCGACCCCTCGATCTTCTTCGACGACGACGGCCGCGTCTGGCTGCACGGCACGCGCCTCGCGCCCGAGCCGGAGTGGTTCCACCAGACCGAGGTGTGGGTGCGCGAGCTCGATCCCGCGACGTGCACGCTCGTGGGCCCCGAGCACGTCGTGTGGACGGGGGCCGTGCGCGGTGCCGTGTGGGCCGAGGGCCCGCACCTGTACAAGGTCGACGGCACGTACTACCTGCTCGCGGCCGAGGGCGGGACGGACTTCCACCACGCGGTGTCCGTGGCGCGCGCGTCGTCGGTCACGGGGCCGTACGAGGGCAACAAGGCCAACCCCGTGCTCACGCACCGGCACCTCGGGCGCGGGGTGGACGTCGTCGGCGTGGGCCACGCCGACCTCGTGGAGGCGCCCGACGGCTCGTGGTGGGCCGTGCTGCTCGCGATGCGCGTCTACGGCGGCTACCACTACCCGCTCGGCCGCGAGACGTTCCTCGTCCCCGTCGTGTGGGAGGACGGCTGGCCCGTCCTCGCACCCGGCGAGGGCCGCGTGCCCGACGCCGTCGAGGTCCCGTTCGCGAGCCCGGCGCCCCGGACGGCGGTCCAGGGCGGGGCGAGCGGCGTCGTCCGCCCGGACGACCCGCGCTGGACGGCGGTGCGCGCCCTGCCGCGCGACGTCGCGACCCCGGCGGGCGAGGGCTGGGACCTTCCCGTGCGCCCGACGACGCTCGCCGAGCCGGGCGCGCCCGCCTTCCTCGGCGTGCGCCAGCAGCACCGCGACGTCGACGTGACGGTCACCGTGCAGGTCCCGGCCGCGGCGGGGGAGCGCGCGGGCGTCGTCGTGCGGCAGTCCGAGGACGACCACGTGCGGCTCCTCGTCGACGGCGGCCCGGGCGACGAGCGGCGCGTCGTCGCGGTGCACCGGCGCGGCGGCACGGACGCGGTGGTCGGGGAGACGACGGTGACCGCCGCCCCCGGGGAGCCGGTCGTCGTCGGGCTGCGCGTGCGCGGGCAGGACTACGGGCTCGTCGCCGGGCCCGCGGACGGGCCGGTCGTGGACGTCGCGACGGTCGACGGGCGCACGCTCGACAGCGCCGCCGCGGGCGGGTTCCTCGGGCTCTGGCTCGGCGTGCACGCGACGAGCGAGGGCCGCCCGAGCACGTCCGTCGTGCGCGTCGAGCGGTTCGTGTACGAGCCGGTGGCCTGACGCGTCGCCCGGGCGTGCGGGAGCGTGCGGCCGGGCTACGGTCGGGGCATGTCGAGCGAACGGACACGCACCGAGGTGGACCTGCTGGGACCGAAGGAGGTCCCGGCGGACGCCTACTACGGCGTCCACACGGTCCGCGCCATGGAGAACTTCCGCATCTCGGGGACGACGGTGAGCGACGTCCCCGAGATGGTGCGCGGCATGGTGATGGTCAAGAAGGCGTCGGCGCTCGCGAACCGTGAGCTGCGCACGATCCAGCGCGACGTCGCCGACGCGATCGTCGCCGCGTGCGACGCGATCCTGCGCGACGGGCGGTGCCTCGACCAGTTCCCCGTCGACGTGTTCCAGGGCGGCGCCGGGACGAGCGTCAACATGAACACCAACGAGGTCGTCGCCAACCTCGCGCTCGAGCTCGCCGGGTTCGAGAAGGGCCGCTACGACGTCATCAACCCGAACGACCACGTCAACCGCTCGCAGTCCACGAACGACGCCTACCCCACGGGGTTCCGCCTCGCGGTCCACGAGCTCGTCGCGCGGCTCCAGGACGAGGTGCGGCGGCTCGAGCGCGCGTTCGACGAGAAGGCGTCCGAGTTCGCCGACGTCCTGAAGATGGGGCGCACCCAGCTCCAGGACGCGGTCCCCATGAGCCTCGGCCAGGAGTTCGCCGGGTTCGCCGTCAACGTCGGCGAGGAGATCCGCCGGCTCGAGGTCGCGGGCGAGCTGCTGCTCGAGGTCAACCTCGGCGCGACCGCGATCGGCACCGGGCTCAACACCCCGCCCGGCTACCCGAAGGTCGCGACGCGCCGCCTCGCCGAGGTGAGCGGCCTGCACACCGTCCCGGCCGAGAACCTCGTCGAGGCGACCTACGACAACGGCGCCTACCTCGCCGTCCACTCCGCGCTCAAGCGGCTCGCGGCCAAGCTGTCGAAGATCTGCAACGACCTGCGGCTGCTGTCGTCGGGGCCGCGCGCGGGCCTCGGCGAGATCAACCTGCCCGAGCTCCAGGCCGGGTCGTCGATCATGCCCGCCAAGGTGAACCCCGTCATCCCCGAGGTCGTCAACCAGGTCTGCTTCAAGGTCATGGGCAACGACGTGACGATCACGCACGCCGCCGAGGCCGGGCAGCTCCAGCTCAACGTCATGGAGCCCGGGCTCGCGCAGTCGATGTTCGAGTCGCTGCACCTGCTGACCAACGCGTGCGTCGCGCTGCGCACCAAGTGCGTCACGGGCATCACGGCGAACGTCGAGGTCTGCCGCCGCCACGTGCTCGACTCGATCGGCATCGTCACGTACCTCAACGAGATCATCGGCCACCGCAACGGCGACCTCGTGGGCGCGGAGGCCGCCCGGACCGGGGCCTCCGTGCGCGACGTCGTGGTCGCGCGCGGCCTGCTCACGGCCGACGAGGTCGACGCCGTGCTCACGACCGAGAACTTCCTGCGCCCTCGTTACACCGGCCGCTACTACGAGCCCGACGAGCGCGGCCTGCCGCCCACGGGCGAGGAGGGCGAGTCGTCACGCGTCGTCGAGTCCGACGACGCCACGGGCGCGCCCCCGGAGCCCGAGCCCGAGTCCTGAGGCCGAGGGCGACCTGCCCGCCGTCGGGTCGGCCCGAGGGCCGATCCCGCCGCTCGGGTCGATCGCGCGGCGGAGCGGCGTCATCCCCGGACGAGGCGAGCGATCTCCGTGCCGTCCGGGCCGACGAGCACCAGCCGACCGCCGTCCAGGCCGGCACGGGCTGCCGAGGCGACGTAGCCGGGGACGCTCTCTCCCTCGCACCACATCAGGGTCTGGAGGCCCGTGGTCGCGAGCAGCCGACCGCCGTCGTCCAGAGCCCACGCACCCCCGCCGCCGTTGCACCCGTCGGAGCCGGACCATGTCCCGTCCTCGCGGAAGACGACGTGCGGGTCGGTGGAGGAGCGCGCGGCCGGCTCCCACCGCCCGACGACGTCCCGCACCTCCGCGGGCGCGAGGCCGCCCGGCAGCGGCGCGGGCGGGTCGAATGCCGCCCGCACGTCGTCGGTCACCTCGGGGGCCCGCGCGAAGTGCTCCGCGGCGTCGGGGATCGGGGCCGGGGCGCCGTCCACCTGCAGCCCGGCGACGACGTCGCCGTCCGCGTCGAGCAGGCGCCAGCCCTCGCCGTCGGGCTCGTAGGCGACCACCGTGCGCAGCCACGGGACCTCGGGGATCCCCGCCGCGCCGCACGCCGCCGCGGTGGCGTACGGGTCGGAGGCGACGAAGGTCCGGCCTGCCGCCTCCCAGCCGCCCTCGACGTACGCGCCGCAGTCGCCCCACAGCATGTACTGCCCGGCGTCGAGCCGCAGCCACGTGTCGGGGCCCTCGCCGTCGGCCCCCGAGACCCGCCACATCCCGACCAGCCCGACGGGGTCCGACCCGGACGCGCCCGGCGCCCCGGGGGTCGCGCCGTCGGGGGCGCCGCAGCCCGCGGCGAGACCGACCGCCAGGAGGGCGGCGATCGTCGCCGCGGACGCACGCACGGTCCGGTGTCCGCTCATACCTCGCTCGTGTCCCGGGGCCGGCGGGTCTTGCAGCCGTGCGCCGGGCGGAGCGGGACGGCGGCTACGACCGGACGCGCACGGCCCGGAGCGCGACGCCGACCGCGAGCACGACGACCCCCGCGACCACGCTCGGGACGGGCAGCGTGACGACCAGCGCGACGCACCCGAGCGCGCCGAGCACCGGGAGGACGCGCGGGTAGAGGCGGTGCGGCGCGGTCTGGCGCAGCGCCGAGAGGTTCGCGACGAGGTAGTAGACGAGCACCCCGAACGACGAGAAGCCGATCGCGCCGCGCAGGTCCGTCGTGAGCACGAGCAGCACGACCGCCGCCCCGACCGCGAGCTCTGCGCGGTGCGGCACCCGGTGCACGGGGTGCACCGCGGCGAACCAGCCCGGCAGGTCGCCGGTGCGGGCCATCGCGAGCCCCGTGCGGCTCACCCCGGCCAGGAGGGCGAGGAGCGCGCCGGCGCTCGCGGCGACCGCGCCGACGCTCACGACCGGTGCCGCCCACGCCCACGACCCGGCCGCGACGGCGTCGGCGAGCGGCGCGGCGGACGCGGCGAGCCGCGCGGGCCCGAGCACGGCGAGGAGCGTGACCGCCACGACGGCGTAGAGCACGACGACCGTCCCGAGCGACACGAGGACCGCGCGCGGGATGGTGCGGCGCGGGTCGCGTACCTCCTCGCCGAGCGTCGCGACGCGCGCGTACCCGGCGAACGCGAAGAACAGCAGCCCTGCGGCCTGGAGGACGCCGTACCAGCCGCCGTGCGCGCCGTCGGCGTCGAGGGCGACGGACCATCGCGGCGTCGTCCCCGCGAGGCTCGCGACGACCGCCGTCGCGATCGCGAGCAGCGCGACCGCGACGATCCCGCGCGCGAGGCGGGCCGTGCGCGTCACGCCGCGGTAGCCGACCGCGGTGAGCACGACGACCGCCGCGGCGGCGACGGGACGCTCCCACCCGGGCGGTGCGGCGTACGCGGCGAGGACGAGCGCCATGGCGGCGCAGCTCGCCGTCTTCCCGACGACGAAGCCCCACCCCGCGACGTAGCCCCACCAGGGGCCGAGGTGCTCGCGCCCGTACACGTACGTGCCGCCGGACGTCGGGTGCTGCGCGGCGAGCTGGGCCGACGACGTCGCGTTCGCGTACGCCACGACGGCGGCCAGCGCGAGGCCGACGAGCAGGCCCGTGCCCGCCGCGGCCGCCGCCGGGGCGAACGCCGAGAACACGCCCGCGCCGACCATGGACGCGAGCCCGACGACGACGGCGTCCGTCGTGCCGAGGCGGCGGACGAGCGACGGCTGGCCGGGTGCGGTGGTCACCCGCACAGCGTGCCAGGACCAGGTGTCCACGAGGTGTCCGACGGCGGCCCCGGCGCCCGCCCCGGGGCGTGGTCCGGAGCGTCACCGGGAGCCGGTACAGTTCCCGCCGGTGTCCCGTTCCGGTCGTCGTCGACCGGTCCCGACGAGCGGGGGGCGACGGGCTGTGCGCTTCGGCGAGGACGGCGGTGCAGGGGTGGTCTCAGGAGGGTCCGGCGACGGGCGGCGCGCGGGGCGGACGGCGTCGCGCGCGGTGCTCGTGGGGGTGCTCGCGGGCGCGGTCGTGGTGGGGGCGCCGGGGGTCGCGAGCGCGGACCCGGATGACGGGCTGTCGGAGACGTCGCACGTCCGCTACGAGGTGGACGGCACCGGCCCGGTCCGGGTCCGGGTGACGACGACGCTGCGCAACGAGCAGCCCGACAGCGGCCAGTACTTCTACTACTGGGACGCCTACGGCATCCCCGTGCCGGCGGGCGCGACGGACGTCACCGCGACGAGCGGCGGCGCCACCCTACCCGTCACGCTGGAGCCGACGGAGGACCCGGCCACGAGCGCCGCGCGGGTCTCGTTCTCGCCCCTCAACTACGGGCGCGAGCGGACCGTGGAGTGGGCCTACACGATCCCGGGCGAGCCGATCCGCTCGGAGGGGTACACGCGCGTCGGGCCGGGGTACGCGACGTTCGCCGTCAACGCGGCCGGCGACCCGGGGCAGGTGACCGTCGAGATCGTCACCCCGACGTCGATGGACTTCGACAGCACGTGGGACGGGTTCACCCCGGTCCTCGAGGGCACGACCCGGACGCACCGCGCGACGGAGAGCACCGACGACCTCGGCACGTGGTCGTTCGTCTCGCTCCGGGACCCGGCGCAGGTCGACACGACGACGGTCGACGCGGCGGGGACGGAGCTCGTGCTCGAGAGCTTCCCGGGCGACGCCGAGTGGAGCGCCTTCGTCGCGGAGCAGGTCGCCGCCGGGCTGCCCACGCTCGAGCGCGTCGTCGGGATGCCGTGGCCGGGGAACCTCGAGCGCATCCGCGAGGACGTGTCGCCCGAGGTGCTGGGGTACGCGTGGTTCGACCGCGGCTCCGGCGAGATCGTCATCCCCGAGGACCTCGACGCCGGGCTGCTCTTCCACGAGCTCTCGCACGCGTGGCTCGCCGGGGACCGGTTCGCGGACCGGTGGGTGTCCGAGGGCCTGGCCGAGGTCGTGGGGGAGCGCGTCGCGGCGCAGACGGGCGGCCCGACCGAGACGTTCCCGGCCCCCGCGCGCGACGCGGCCGAGGCGCTCCCGCTCGTCGCCTGGGCGGACGTCGACGTGCAGGACGGCGCCGACGCCACCGAGGAGTACGCGTACGCCGCCGCGTGGACGGCCGTCTCCGCGCTCGTGGGCGGGCTCGACGACGAGACGCTCGGGACGCTCGTCGCCGCCGCGTACGCGGGGGAGAGCGCCTACGACGCCCCCGGCGAGCCGGGCCGTCCGGGCCTGACCGACGGGCGGCGCTTCCTCGACCTCGTCGAGGTGCGCGGCGAGGTCGCCGACGCCCAGGCGGCCTACCGCACGTGGGTCGCCGACGCCGACGAGACCGCCCTGCTCGACGCGCGGGGCCCGGCCAGGGAGGCCTACGTCGCCCTCGACGCGGCCGACGGCGCGTGGCTGCCGCCCGCGGGGCTGCGCACCGCGATGACGGACTGGGCGTTCGCGGACGCCGACGCGGCCCGGGAGGCGATCGGGCCCGACGCCGCCGCGGCCGCCGGCCAGGTCCAGCAGGCCGCCGACGACGCGGGCCTGCCCGACCCGGCCGCCGTGCGCACGCAGTACGAGAGCGCCCGCACCGCCGAGGAGTACGCCGCGCTCGCGACCGTGCTGCCGCGCACGGTCGAGGTCGTCGGGACGGTCGGCGACGCCGTCGCCGCGAGCACCGGCGGCGGGCCGTTCGCCGACCTCGGCCGCCTCCTGCTGGACGTCGACGGCTCGACCGCCGACGCGCGCGCCGCGCTCGACGCCGGGCGCCTCGACGAGGCCGCCGCCGCGGCCGACGACGCGTCGTCGCGCGCCGCCGTCGCGCCGTGGGTCGGGATCGGCGCGGTGCTGCTCGTCGTGGCGGCGCTCGCCGGTGCGGTCGTGCTCGTGGTGCGCCGCCGTCGTGCGGCGGCCTCCGCCGCACCTGCCGCCGCCGCGCCCGTCGCGCCGGACGCGGACCCGGCGGTCGAGCGGGACTCGGCGGTCGACGAGACGGACGACCCCGCGGACGAGGGGAAGCCCGCCGTCCCCGCCGCGGCGCCGTAGCCCGCGGCCCGGGTGGTGAGCCCGGCGGGGCGACGTACGGTCGAGGGAGTGCGCCCGGTCGACCAGGCGGCCGGGCCGGAGACCAGGAGGGCCCGCTCATGACCGCGTCGCAGCCGCAGGACCGCCGGGGCACCGGCGACGAGCAGGACTGGCGGGACGAGCAGGAACCGGCCCGCGGCGAGCCGGACATCGGCACCGCGGGCGCGTTCCCCGCGCTCGCCAACGACTCGCTGCCGAAGGACCCCGAGGTCCCCACCGACGTCGACCCGGGCGACGAGCGGAGCTGGAGCGGCGACGACGTCGACGACCCGGGCGCGGAGCCGGGCGCCGGCGCGTCGGGCACCGGCCGCTGAGGCCGGCCGAGCGGTCCCGCGGCGCCGGGGCGCGGCGGCGTCGGGGACACTAGGAGCAGCACTGTCTGTCGATGCAAGGAGTCCTAGGTGCCCCAGGGAACAGTCCGATGGTTCGACGCCGACCGAGGGTTCGGCTTCATCGACCTCGGGAACGAGGCCGAGGACCTGTTCGTGCACGCGTCCGAGATCGTCGGTGACGACGGCCCGAAGCAGCTCCGCGAGGGGCAGGTCGTCGAGTTCGAGATGGGCACCGGCGACCGCGGCCCGCAGGCGCGACGCGTCCGCGTGACGGGCGACCGCGCTGCCGACGCGCCCCTGGGCGTGCTCGGCACCGTCGTCTGGTACGAGCCGGCCAAGGGCTACGGCTTCGTCACGCCCGACGGGCGCAGCGACGAGATCTTCCTGCACAGCTCGGCCATCGTCGGGGGCGGCGTCGTCACGGAGGGGCAGCGCGTGGCGTTCCTCGTCGTCGAGGGCGAGAAGGGCCCGCAGGCGGACCACCTGCTGCCGCTCGGCGCGCAGGCCGCGCAGCCCGCGGCGGACGGCGCCGACGGCACCGTGTCCTGGTACGACGACGTCAAGGGCTTCGGCTTCGTCGCTCCCGACGGCGGCGGCGACGACGTGTTCGTGCACGTCAGCGCCCTGGGCCGCGGGCTCACCGAGCTCGCCGAGGGTGCGCGCGTGACCTACGACGTCGTCGAGGGCGACAAGGGGCCGAACGCCCGGAACGTGCAGCTCGTGGGCGGCTCCGGGCGCCCGGGTCCGGACCGCGGCCGACCGGGCGCCGACCGTGGCCGCCCGGGCTCGGACCGGAGTCGTCCGGCGTCCGGCGGGCGCGTGCGCGGCGGCGAGGGCACGGTCGCGCGGTACGACGCCGACCGCGGCTTCGGCTTCATCACGCCCGACGCCGGCGGCGAGGACCTGTTCGTGCACGTGTCCGTCGTGCGCGGCGGGGAGGAGCTCGAGGAGGGCGACCGGGTCCGGTTCAAGATCCGGCAGAGCGACCGCGGGCCGCAGGCCGACGGCGTCGAGCTCATCTGAGCGAGGGGCGGCGCGGCTCCCGTCGCCCCGCCCCGCCCCGCACCTGCCCCGCACCCGCCCCGCCGCGTCCCAGCGCGGCGGGGCGCGGTCGTCCTCGCCCGGCGCCGCGGGATTGCCCTGGAAGTCGGTGGTGCCGGTCCCTAGGGTCGACGGATGGACGCCCAGGAGATCCGCTCGGCCTACCTCGACTTCTTCGCCGCCCGGGGGCACGCCGTGATCGAGCGAGCGCCCCTCGTCCTGCGCGAGGACCCGACGACCCTGTTCACGGGCGCGGGCATGCAGCCGCTGATGCCCTACCTGCTGGGCGTGCGCCCGCACGCCGCCGGGCGGCTCCTCGTCGACTCGCAGCCGTGCCTGCGGTCGCAGGACATCGACGAGGTCGGCGACCGACGGCACACCACCTTCTTCGAGATGCTGGGCAACTGGAGCCTGGGGTCGGCCGACGTCGAGCGGCAGGTCCGGTGGTTCGTCGACTTCCTCGCGCTCGTCGGCGTCGACCTCGCGCGCCTCTACGTCACGTGCTTCCGCGGCTCGGCGGAGCACGGGATCCCCCGGGACGACGCGGCGGTCCAGACCTGGGTCACGGTGTTCGCCGAGCACGGCATCGAGGCGTCGGTCGTGGACGTGGGGTCGCGTGCGGACGGGGACCGCGACGGCATGCGCGGCGGCCGGGTCTTCCTCTACGACGCCGAGGAGAACTGGTGGAGCCGGGGAGGCGGCCTGGAGGGCACGCCCGTGGGCGACCCCTGCGGGCCGGACTCGGAGGTCTTCTACGACCTCGGACCGGAGCTCCACGACCCGTCGACCGGGGAACCCCACCCGGCGAGCGAGGGAGGACGGTTCGTCGAGATCGGCAACCAGGTGTTCATGCGCTACCGCCGCACGAGCGAGGGCTTCGTCCTCCTCGACGAGCCGAGCATCGACTTCGGGGGCGGGCTGGAGCGCATCGCCGCCGCCGCGACGGCGACCCCCGACGTGTTCGACGTGAGCCTGCTGCGCCCCCTGGTCGACCGTCTCGAGGACCTGAGCGGTCGCACCTACGAGGACGACCCGCGCCCGTTCCGTGTGATCGCGGACCACGTGCGCGCCGCGACGTTCCTCGCCGCCGACGGCGTGCGGCCGAGCAACAAGGCGCACGGGTACGTGCTGCGGCGGCTCGTGCGCCGGGCCGTGGTGCACGCGCTCCGGCTCGGGCTGGAGGACCGGTTCGTCGACGACCTCGTCGCCGTCGTGGCCGAGTCGTACCGCGACGCCTACCCGAACCTGGTCGAGCGGCGCGAGGAGCTGAGCGGCGTGCTGCGGGACGAGGAGTCGCGCTTCCGACGCACGGTGCACCGGGGGCTCCGAGAGCTCGACAGGCTCCGGGGCACGACCGTCACGGGCGACCACCTCTTCGTGCTCGCCGACACCTGGGGCTTCCCCGTCGAGCTGGCGGTCGACGAGGTCCGCCGCCGCGACATGCCTCTCGCCGCGGACTGGCAGGAGGGCTACGCGGAGCAGCGTGCACGCCAGCAGGCGCGGTCCCGGGCGGCCGCGAGCGGGGAATAGTGCGGGTCGCGTGAAGGTTGAGCCTGATGGACTCAAGTTGAGCCGGGTGAGGTTGCGCGAGCACCGACCACGGATCTACCTTGAGTGAAGCAGACTCAACCCGGTGTGCCGAGGCGCAGCAGCGCCGTCGGGCACCCAGAACGACGGAGGCACACACATGGCACGAGCAGTCGGGATCGACCTCGGCACCACCAACTCGGTGGTCGCCGTCCTCGAGGGCGGAGAGCCCACGGTCATCGCGAACGCCGAGGGGTCGCGCACGACGCCGTCGGTGGTCGCCTTCTCCAAGACCGGCGAGGTCCTCGTCGGCGAGGTCGCCAAGCGCCAGGCGGTCACGAACGTCGACCGCACCATCAGCTCGGTGAAGCGCCACATGGGCACCGACTGGTCGGTGGAGATCGACGACAAGAAGTACACCGCGCAGGAGATCTCCGCGCGCATCCTGGGCAAGCTCAAGCGAGACGCCGAGGAGTACCTGGGCGAGCCCGTCACGGACGCGGTCGTCACCGTCCCGGCGTACTTCAACGACGCCGAGCGCCAGGCGACCAAGGACGCCGGGCAGATCGCGGGCCTCAACGTGACCCGCATCGTCAACGAGCCCACCGCGGCCGCGCTCGCCTACGGCCTGGAGAAGGGCAAGGAGGACGAGCTCATCCTCGTCTTCGACCTGGGCGGCGGCACGTTCGACGTCTCGCTCCTCGAGGTCGGCAAGGACGAGGACGACTTCTCCACGATCCAGGTCCGCGCGACCTCGGGCGACAACCGCCTCGGTGGCGACGACTGGGACAACCGCATCGTCGAGCACCTCATCAAGCAGGTGAAGAACAGCTCGGGCGTCGACCTGTCGAAGGACAAGATCGCGCTCCAGCGTCTGCGCGAGGCCGCCGAGCAGGCGAAGAAGGAGCTCTCGTCCGCGACGAGCACCACCATCTCGATGCAGTACCTCTCGATGAGCGAGAACGGCCCCATCCACCTGGACGAGAAGCTCACGCGCGCCCAGTTCCAGCAGATGACGCAGGACCTCCTCGACCGGACCAAGGCCCCGTTCCACAAGGTCATCTCCGACGCGGGCGTCTCCGTCTCCGACATCGACCACGTCGTGCTCGTGGGTGGCTCCACCCGCATGCCGGCCGTGACCGACGTCGTCAAGGAGCTCACGGGCGGCAAGGAGCCGAACAAGGGCGTCAACCCGGACGAGGTCGTCGCCGTCGGCGCGGCCCTGCAGGCCGGCGTCATCTCCGGTGACCGCAAGGACGTCCTGCTCATCGACGTGACCCCGCTGTCCCTCGGCATCGAGACCAAGGGCGGCGTGATGACCAAGCTCATCGAGCGCAACACGGCCATCCCGACCAAGCGCAGCGAGATCTTCTCGACGGCCGAGGACAACCAGCCGTCGGTGCTCATCCAGGTGTTCCAGGGCGAGCGCGAGTTCGCGCGCGACAACAAGCCGCTCGGCACGTTCGAGCTGACCGGCATCGCGCCGGCCCCGCGCGGCGTGCCGCAGATCGAGGTCACCTTCGACATCGACGCGAACGGCATCGTCCACGTCGGCGCGAAGGACCGCGGCACCGGCAAGGAGCAGAAGATGACCATCACGGGCGGCTCGGCGCTGCCCAAGGAGGACATCGACCGCATGGTCAAGGAGGCCGAGGAGCACGCGGCCGAGGACAAGAAGCGTCGCGAGGACGCGGAGACCCGCAACCAGGCCGAGGCGTTCGTCTACTCGACCGAGAAGCTCGTCTCCGAGAACAAGGAGAAGCTCCCCGCCGACGTCGTCACCGAGGTCGAGGCCGACATCGCGTCGGTCAAGTCCGCGCTCGAGGGCGAGGACGCCGACGCCGTGAAGACCGCGCACGAGAAGCTCGTCGCGTCCTCGCAGAAGATCGGCCAGGCGCTCTACGCCTCGGCCGAGCAGGAGCAGGCCGCCGGCAACCCCGGCGCCGCGCAGGACGACGCCACCGCCGCGGCGGGCGCGACGTCCGCCCCGGACGAGGACGTCGTCGACGCCGAGATCGTGGACGAGGAGGACGAGCGCAAGTGACGGCCGACGGACCGACCGACCCGCAGGGCCCCGAGGAGCAGGCCGGGCGCGAGCCCGGCCAGGGCTCCGACGACAAGCCCTTCCAGTTCACGGACAAGCGTAAGGTCGACCCGGAGAGCGGTCGGCCCCGCCCCGAGGGCGAGGCCGGCGGCTCCGCGGGCGACGACGCGGAGACGGACCCGCTCGCGGGCCTCGACTTCGAGCCGTCCGACGAGGCCGGGGTCGACGCCGCGGTCCTCGCGGCGAAGGCCGAGGCCGCGGAGCACCTCGACGCGCTCCAGCGCGAGCGGGCCAGCTTCACGAACTACCGCAACCGGTCGCTGCGCGACCAGGAGGCCGCGCGCACGAAGGGGATCGAGGACGTGCTCACCGCGCTCCTGCCGGTCCTCGACGACATCGACCGCGCGCGGCAGCACGGCGAGCTGACGGGGCCGTTCGCGGCCATCGCCGACAAGCTCGACGCGTCGCTCGAGAAGTTCGGGATCGAGCGCTACGGCGCGGTCGGGGACGAGTTCGACCCCACCGTCCACGAGGCGCTCATGCACCAGCCCGACCCCGAGGCCACCGCCACCACGGTGAACCTCGTCATCGAGCCGGGCTACCGGATCGGGGAGCGGGTCGTGCGCGCCGCGCGCGTCTCGGTCGTCGGCCCGCAGTAGCCACCCCTTCCTCGTGCCCGACGGCGCGGGCGCACCTCCCGCGCGGAGGTGCGCTCCGCCGTCGGGCACGCGAGGATCACCAGCAGCAGACCCACCGGCAGCAGCCACGGAACGAAGGACCAGGACCACGACCACCGACAGGAGGGAGGCGCCGTGACCGGACAGGACTGGATGGAGAAGGACTTCTACGCCGCGCTCGGCGTCCCCAAGGACGCCGACGACGCCGCGATCAAGAAGGCCTACCGCAAGCTCGCCCGCAAGTACCACCCCGACCAGAACCAGGGTGACGCGAGCGCCGAGGCCAAGTTCAAGGAGATCGGCGAGGCGTACGCCGTGCTGTCGGACCCCAAGGAGCGCGAGCAGTACGACGCGATCCGGGCGATGGCGGGCGGGGGCGCGCGCTTCTCCGCAGGCCCCGGCGGTGCCGGGGGAGCGGGCTTCGAGGACGTCTTCGGCGGCATGTTCGGCGGCGGGGGGCCGGGCGGCACCCGGGTCCGCTACTCGACCGGCGGCCAGGGTGCGGGCGGGTTCGAGGACATCCTCGGCTCGATGTTCGGCGGCGGCGCGGGCCAGCAGTTCGGCGGCCCCCGGCCCCGCGCGGGCGCCGACCTCGCGGCCGCCACGACGCTGCCGTTCCGGCAGGCGGTCGAGGGGTCGACCGTGACGTTCACCGTCGACGGCCGCACGGTCACGACGCGCATCCCGCCGGGCGTCCGCGACGGCCAGAAGATCCGGCTGCGCGGCAAGGGCCGCCCCGGCACGGCGGGCGGGCCCGACGGCGACCTCGTCGTCACCGTGCACGTCACCCCGCACCCGGTGTTCTCGCTCGACGGCGACAACCTGCGGATCACGGTCCCGGTGACGTTCCCCGAGGCCGCGCTCGGCGCCACCATCGCCGTCCCGACGCTCGACGGCTCGACCGTCAAGGTCAAGGTGCCGGCCGGCACGCCCTCCGGGCGCACGCTGCGCGTCCGCGGCCGCGGCGTGAAGACCGCCAAGTCGACCGGCGACCTGCTCGTCACGGTCCAGGTCGCCGTGCCGCAGAAGCTCTCGAAGGCCGGGCGCGAGGCCGTCGAGACGTTCGCCGCCGAGACCGCCGGCCAGGACGTGCGCGCCGACCTGGTCCGCCAGGCCGCGGAGTGACCGGCGCCCGGAGCGCCGGCTCGGGAAGGAGGCCCGGATGACCGCGTACCGCACGGACGACGCCCGGACGGGTCCGGACGTGACGCCCGACGTCGACCAGGACGCCCCCGTCCTCGTCATCTCGCAGGCCGCCGCGCTCGCGGGCATGCACCCGCAGACGCTGCGCCAGTACGACCGCCTCGGCCTCGTGGTGCCGCGCCGCACCGCGGGCCGGGGGCGGCGGTACTCGCTGCGCGACGTCGCGAAGCTGCTCGAGGTGCAGCGCCTCAGCCACGACGAGGGCATCAACCTCGCGGGCATCCAGCGGATCCTCGCCCTCGAGTCCCAGGTCGAGCGGCTCGAGCGGCGCATCGAGGCGCTCTCGGCGCGCGTCGAGCCGGGCGGCCGCGTGTTCGCCGCCGCGGCGAGCGGCGACGTCGTCGTCGTGCCGCGCGGGCGCAGCGTGCGGCGCGGGGTCGAGGAGGCCCTGCGCGAGACGCTCGTCGAGCACGGCGAGGCGCGCGCGCTCGTCATCTGGCGGCCCCGGGCCGACGGCACCGACAACTGACCTGCGACGAGGCATTTCCGCAAGAATGCCGTGCGCTAATTGCGGCGCATTCCTGCATTTCTTAGCAAGGCCTTCCTTGCTATACACCGAGGAATTCCGGGAATACCGTGGAACGCGGAGACCGACCCACGGCGGGTCCTCGGAGACAGGAGATCGCGATGAGCAGCCTCACGGAGATGCCCCAGGTCGTCGAGTGTTCCATCGACGGCTGCGGCTACAACCACGACCACGGGTGCCACGCGGGCGCCGTGACGATCGCCGGTCACACGGGCGACGCCGAGTGCGCCACGTTCATCCCGCTGGGCACGAAGGGCGGGCTGGAGAAGGTGCTCGCGCACGTCGGGGCCTGCCAGCGCACGGAGTGCGTCCACAACGCCTCGCTCGAGTGCTCCGCGCCGTCGATCCGCGTCGGGGCGGGCGCGTCCGGCGAGGACCGCGCCGACTGCCTCACCTTCACGCCGCGCTGACGCGCGGTCGCAGCCTTGCTCGCGGGCGGTCGGTCACCCGCCGGCCGCAGACGCCCCCGGACGCCCCGGACCACGTGCTCGCCCGCGTGGGACGGGGCGTCGTCGTGTCAGCGCTGGAGCGTGTCGAGGAGCTGGACGGCCGCGGTGTGGGTGCGGGGGAGGGGTTCGAGCCAGACGCGCGGTGGTCGGCGCAGGATCGCCGTCACGCCCAGCGCGAGACCGGTGCGCTCGATGTTGTGGCGGAGCACGGTGCGCACCATCGCGTCGTCCGCGTCCCGCTCGCCGAGCACGACGAAGAGCCCGTTGCCGATCGAGGCCATGGGGTGGCCCTCGCCGAAGGTGTGGGTGAGCGCGCGGCCCATCGCCGCCGAGCGCGCGAACCGCTGCCATCCCGTCAGGTCGTCGAGCGCGACGTCGACGACGAGCAGCCCGTGGGTCTGGGTCGCGTCCAGGCCCGCGCGCTCGGCCGCGCCGTACGTCTCGCGGAGCCGGTGCACCAGGTACTGCGTCGTCGCGAGGCCGGACTCCGGGTCCAGGACCTCGGGTGTCACGGGGCTGGCCTCGTACCCCTCGGACCAGCCGACCGCCACGCCGCGGACCAGGTCGACGACCGGCTCGCGGTCGTGCGCGCGGTACAGGCAGACGACGTCGTCGATGGCCTCGCCGATCCCGACCCCGGCCTCCGCGCGGACGCGGCCGAGCCGCTCGGCGGCGGGCGTCGTGTCCCGCTCCTCGCACAACGCCTCGACGAGCGCGTCGACGGCAGGGTGGTACCAGTCGCCCGGCCGTAGCCAGACGCTGTCGGCGCTCGCGCGCCGCCACCGCTCGCGCACGGCGTCGGTCGCGGGCACGGCGTACCCCGGGAGGTGGTCCATGTAGATGAGACGTCCGGGCGAGCCGTCCATGACGCGGGAACGGCGAGAAGTTTCCAGGACCTCACGTCCCGGGTGAAAGGGGACGAATGCCAGAAAGCGCCGTGGTTCCTGTTGCGGTGGCGGGAACGCTCTGCCCGTGAGATGGACGGGCGTCTACTATGGCCACCGTAGCCTCGGTTCGGGGCGGTCTCCGGGGCGGGTGACGATGACGCAGGCACAACGGGTGGACAGCGAGGCGTTCAGCGACGCCGAGCTCATCACCGCCGTACGTGCAGGGGACACGGGCGCCTACGGGGTGCTCTACGAGCGGCACGCCGGCGCCGCCCGCACGGTCGCGCGCCAGTACGTCCGCTCGAGCGCCGACGCCGACGACGTCGTGTCCGACGCGTTCGCCCGCACGCTCTCCGTGCTGCAGAACGGCGGCGGTCCGGACGTCACGTTCCGCGCCTACCTCTTCACGGTCGTGCGCCGTCTGTCGTACGACCTCGTCAGCGGGGCCCGGCGCACGCAGCCGACCGACGACGAGCGCACGTTCGAGTCCGCGTTCGGCCCGATGGCCTCGACGGAGGACCCCACCCTCGAGGGCTTCGAGCGCTCGACGGTCACGCGCGCCTACCAGGACCTGCCGGAGCGGTGGCGTGCCGTGCTCTGGTACACCGAGGTCGAGAACCTGTCCCCGGCCGAGATCGCCCCGCTGCTGGGCCTCACCGCGAACGGCGTCTCCGCGCTCGCGTACCGCGCCCGCGAGGGGCTGCGCCAGGCGTACCTCCAGCAGCACCTCACCTCCGTGCCCGCCGAGGAGTGCCGCACGGTCAACGCGCTCCTCGGGTCGTACGTGCGCGGCGGGCTCGCCAAGCGCGAGACGGCGCGCGTCGAGTCGCACCTCGAGGGCTGCGACGACTGCCGCGGGCTCGTGCTCGAGCTGGGCGACGTCTCCCACGGCATGCGCGCCGTCATCGCCCCGCTCGTGCTCGGCGTGGGCGCGCTCGGTCTCGTCGGGACGGCGCTGCCCACCACGGGTGGCGCGGCGGTCGCCGGCGGGCTCGCGGCCGCGCTCCAGGGCGCGTCCGGCAGCGGGACGGCGAGCGGCTCGGGCGCCGGTGGGTCGGGCGGCGCTGGCGGGTCGAGCGCCGGCGGGACGAGCGCCGGAGGATCGGGCGCCGGTGGGTCCGGCGCGGCGGGCGGTTCGGGTGCTGCCGGCGGGTCCGGCGCGGCGGGCGGGTCCGGTGCGGCGACCGGTGCCGGGGCCGGTGCGGGCGTCGGCGGTGGCGCCGGCGCGGGCGCCGCCGGGACCGGGGTGATCGGCGGGGCCGGTGCGGCGGCGGGAGCCGTCGGTGCCGCGGGCAGCGTCGCCGGGGGAGCGGCCGGTGCGGGCGCGGGTGCGGGGGTCGCCGCAGTGGGTGGAGCAGCGGCCGTCGGCGGTGCGGCAGCGGGCGGCGGTGCCCTGGCCGCGGCCGGGGCCGGAGGCCTGCTCGCGCTGGTCGCGTCCGCGCCGATCGCCGCGGCGGCGGTCACCGTGGGCGTGCTCGCGGTCGCCGGGCTGGGCGTCGCGGGCGCGCTCGGGGCCTTCACTCCCGAGCCCACGCCGTCACCGACCTCGCAGTCGTCCCCGGCGCCGTCCGGCTCGTCCCCCTCTCCGTCTCCGTCGCCCTCGCCGAGCTCGGGCACGACCGCCCCGACGCCCGACCCCACGACGGACCCGACGTCCCCCACCAACATCCCGCCGGCGCCGACGGACTCCGCCACCCCCGACGCGACGACGGCTCCACCTGCGGATGGGGGCGCGCCCGGCGGGACGACCCCGGTCGGCTCGACGCCCACCGACCCGGCTCCCGGCGGCTCGACCCCCGTCGACCCGGGGACCGGCGAGCCGACGCCCGTCGACCCGCCGCCCGAGCCGGCTCCGGCCGCGCTCGACGTTGCGCTCGGGACCGGCATCGAGATGGAGGCGCGCAAGCCCGCCGACGTGCGCCTGACGGTGTCGAACTCGGGCGGGAGGGCGGCGCAGGACGTCACGGTCGAGGTCGACCTGCCGGCCGGCGTCGAGGCCGTCACGTCGTCGGTCGTCGCGCGCGGCGCGTCGGTCGCCCCCGCGCTGCGCACGGCTGCGCTCCCGTGCGGGCCTGCCGCCGCGGGCGGGACGCTCGCGTGCGCGGTGGGCGTGCTCGCGCCCGGCGAGGCGCGTGACCTCGTCGTCACGGTCACGGCCCGGGGCGGCGGCGTCTACGAGTTCCCGGCGCGCGTGAAGGCGGAGGGCCTGCGCACGGTGGAGCGCAACCTCACGCCGCCGCCCCTGAAGTACGTCGGCGCGGAGGTCCGGCTCGACGACGAGCGCGTGACGCTCGCGGCGAACCCCGGGTCCGCGACGCTCACGCTCACGGCCGCCAACACCGGCGACCGTGATGCCCAGGGCGTCCGCTTCACCGTGCCCGAGCTGCCGAAGGGGCTGTCCCTCCGACCTGTCGACGACGGCTGGACCTGCACCACCCCCGCGCGGGGCGCCGCGCTCGAGTGCGCGAGCGACACCGTGCTGCCCGCGCCGGCCCGGGGTGCGTCCGCGGGACGGTCGGTCGAGCTGGCGGTCGAGCTGCGCGCGAACGGTGCGTTCGTGCCCGAAATCCAGCAGCGCGACGACGGCGCGCTCCGCGTGCTCCCCGCCGACGTCCCCGTCGAGGTGCGGGCCGGAGCCGACGACCAGGCGGTCACGGCGAGCCGCACCCTGAGCGCGGCGGTGCCGCTCGCGTGGCTCGGGGCCGACGGCGTCCAGGTCCGCGCGGAGAACGCGGACGGCACGGTGCGGTACACCGCCGACGTCGCGAACCGGACGGGCGCGCCCGTCACGGTCGGCCTCGCCGCGCCCGACACGCCCGCGTGGCACGCGGCCGACCTCCCCGCGCGCACGAGCGTCGGTGAGAACGCCTCGCTGGTCGTCGACGTCAACGCGCCCGCGGTGCCCGCGAGCATGCTCGTGCTCTCGCAGGAGCGGCTGCTCGTCGGGCCGGGCGGCGAGGCGGTCGTCTCGCGGCCGCCGAGCGACGTCGCGCTCGCGCTCGACGGCCAGACGATCGCGCCGGTCGTCCCGGAGGCGGCGGTCGCGCAGTGCGACTTCGCCCCTGCGACGGACACGTCGTCCGCCGCCGCGACGCTGACCTTCGACAACTCGGCCTCGACCCTCCCGGTCGAGTTCTCGGTCGACGGGCAACGCCCCGCGCAGACGGTCCCGGCGCGGGCCCGAGCCGAGGTCGAGCTTCCCCCGGCGGGAGCCGCGCCTGCGACGTACGCGGTGCGGGCCGACGGCGTCCCGCTCGGCTCCCGCACGGTCAGCGCGGTCGACTGCTTTGCGTGGGACGTCGAGGGCTCGGCGACGACGCGCTGGTCGCCGGAGACCGGGTCGTTCGTCGTCGAGGGCACGTTCCGCAACGACCACGCGGTGGCGGCGCTGAGCGTGGCCCTGTCCGCGGGGCGGCACGGCGCCGCGGAGGCCGTGGAGGTCGTGCCGGGCGGTGAGGCGTCGTTCGCCGTGGACACGGGTTCGCGGGACGTCGCGGCGGGGTCCGCGACGTTCCGGGTGGCGCGCGTCGATGCACCTGGTGCGGAGCCGCACCAGGTGCGGGCGTCGTTCGACGCGGCGCGGCACGCGCCGTCGGCGTTGCGGCAGCCCACGGTGGGCGCGTGCGTGTTCGACCCGGCGACGGACACGTCGTCCGCGCCGGTGACGCTGCACCTGGACAACGCGGCGTCGACGGTGCCGGTGACGTTCTCGGTCGCCGGCCGTGACGACCTGACCGCGACGCTCGCGGGTGGCGAGACGCGTGACGTGGTCGTGCCCGGTGGTGTCGGTGCGCAGGGCGCGACGTTCGCGGTCGTCGCGGACGGGGAGACCGTTGCGCGGCACGTGGTCGACGGCGTCGACTGCTTCGCGTGGGACGTCGAGGGTTCGGCGACGACGCGCTGGTCGCCGGAGACCGGTTCGTTCGTCGTCGAGGGCACGTTCCGCAACGACCACGCGGTGGCGGCGCTGAGCGTCTCGATGTCCGCGGGTCGGCACGGCGCCGCGGAGGCCGTGGAGGTCGCGCCGGGCGCGGAGGCGTCGTTCGCCGTCGACACGGGTTCGCGGGACGTTCCGGCGGGGTCCGCGACGTTCCGGGTGGCGCGCGTCGGTGCGCCCGGTGCGGAGCCGCACCAGGTGCGGGCGTCGTTCGACGCGGCGCGGCACGCGCCGTCGGCGTCGCGGCAGCCCACGGTGGGCGCGTGCGTGTTCGACCCGGCGACGGACACGTCGTCCGCGCCGGTGACGCTGCACCTGGACAACGCGGCGTCGACGGTGCCGGTGACGTTCTCGGTCGTCGGCCGGGACGACCTGACGGCGACGCTCGAGGGTGGCGAGACGCGTGACGTCGTCGTGCCCGGTGGTGTCGGTGCGCAGGGCGCGACGTTCGCGGTCGTCGCGGGCGGGGAGACCGTCGCGCGCCACGTGGTCGACGGCGTCGACTGCTTCGAGTGGCGCGTCGAGGGCTCGGCGACGGCGGAGTGGGCGCCCACCGAGGGCGGCGGCTCCGTGGTGGTGAGCGGGACCTTCCGCAACGACCACGCGGCGGCGACGCTGCGCGTGGCCCTGGACGGCGGAGAGTTCGGCACGACGCGCGCGGTCGACGTCGCACCCGGCGCGGAGGCCGTGCTGACCCTCGACACCGGCTCCCGGCAGGTCGCCGCGGGCGAGGTCGCGTTCCGCGTCTCCCGGCTCGACGGCTCGGGCCGGTCGCACGTCGTGACCGCCGCGTACGACGCCGTACGGCACGCGC
Source organism: Cellulosimicrobium sp. 72-3 (assembly GCF_013127315.1). Lineage (NCBI taxonomy): Bacteria > Bacillati > Actinomycetota > Actinomycetes > Micrococcales > Promicromonosporaceae > Cellulosimicrobium > Cellulosimicrobium sp. 72-3. The sequence continues at coordinate 3,658,309 of NZ_CP053419.1, read as the reverse complement.
CCGCGGTGGACGCGCCGACCGTCGGGGCGTGCGTGCTCGACCCGGCGACCGAGCGGTCGTCCGCCCCGGTCGCGCTGCGCTACGACAACACGCGCTCGACCGTCCCCGTGGTGTTCGCCGTCGCCGGTCGCGACGACCTGACGCGCACGGTCGACGGCGGCCGGGACGCCGTCGTCGACGTGCCCGGCGGTGTCGGGGAGGCGTCGCTGACCCTCGACGTGCTCGCCGACGGCGCGGCCCTCGCGAGCCACGAGGTCCCGGGCGTCGACTGCTTCGACTGGTCCGTCGCGGACGGCTCCGCAGCGGCGACCGCCACGTGGGTCGTGCCGAAGGGCGCGGGCGCCGGCTCGACCGTCGTGCGCGGGACGTTCCACAACCCGTACCGGGCGACGACGCTGCGGGTCTCGATGACGACGCCGTACGGCGTCGCCGCGCCCGTGGAGGTCGCTCCGGGCGCGACCGCGACGCTCGCCGTCGACACCCGCCTGCGCGACGTCCCGGCGGGGACGGCCACGTTCGCGGTCGAGCGGGCTCACGCCCTCGGCCTGGCGGGGAGCACGGTGACCGCGTCGTACGCCGCGACGACCTACGCGCCGTCGTGGGCGCGCACGGCGACGGTCGAGGCGCGCTGGCAGGACGGCTCGATCCGGCTCGTCGGCACCCTGACGAACGACACGGCGGAGACGCTCGACGCCCGGATGCTCGGCGGCGCGGCCGGTGACTCCGCCCCGGTGAGCGGCATCAAGCCGGGAGAGACGGCGACCTTCACGATCGACACGGGGAAGCTCGACGTCAAGGCGGGGAAGGTGACCTTCCGCCAGTACCGCTGGGTGCTCGGGAAGGGCTTCCAGGACTCCGCCCTCGCGGCGACCTACCGCGGCGCGGCGTACGTGCCCGACTGGGCGGCGACCCTCACGGCGACGGCGCAGTGCGCGCCCGGCGGGGGCGGGGTGGTGCTCACGACCGGTCTGCGGAACGACGCCGACGAGCCGACCCGCGTCGTCGTCCGCACCCCGTTCGGCACGCGCGACCTCGGCGAGGTCGCACCGGGTGCGAGCGCGAGCGTCGACCTGCCCGCGGGCGCCCTCGCGGTGCGGTCCGGTGCGGTCACGTTCGAGCTCTCGCGCACGGTCCTCGGCACCCCGTTCGCGGAGACGGTGACGGCCCGGTTCGACGCGCTCGACTGCGCGGTCGTGGCGCCCGGCGGGAGCCTCGTCCTCGGTGACCCGTACTACGACGCGAAGCGTGGTGACTCGTTCCGCACGGTGTCCGTGCTCCTCGACAACGCGGGCTCCAACGTCCCGCTGACGTTCCGGGTCACCGGGCAGGCGAAGGGTCAGTGGGACCTCGCGGCCGGCGAGCGCCGCACGGTGGCGCTGGGCGAGGCCTCCGGGTCCGGGGCGAAGTACGTCCTGCACGCGGGATCGTGGTCCGAGCAGCTCGTGGTCGACCCCTTCAGCGCGGCGCCCGCGTGCTACGCCGCGTGGGAGGTCGACGAGTGGTACGGCTTCGGCGACAAGGTGTCCTACGGCGGCTGGAACTACACGGCGCGGATCGCGAACGTCCTCATCCGGCCCGACCGTGACTCGCTCGGGCTGATCTGGCAGCGCGAGGCCCGCTGCGACGGCTGACGCGCCCGACGCCCGTCGCCGGGCCGGTCGGTCACGGCAGGACGTCGGCCAGCGCGTCCTCGACAGGGCGGTCGCCACCCACGAGGTCGAGCACGAGACCGGCCGAGCGGGGCTCGTGGAGCACCGCCGCGAGCACGAGCGCGACGTCGTCGCGCGTCACGTCGGACCGCTCGCCCACGGCGGCGCCGGGCTTGCGTCGCTTGCCGCGCGGCTTGTCGCCGTCGCCCACGGGGGCGAGGGCCACGAGCCCGACGCCCGGGTCGTCGGTGAGACGGCCGGGCCGGACGATCGTCCACTGCAGGTCCGTGCGGGCGCGCAGGTCGTCCTCCGCGGCGGCCTTCGCGCGCAGGTAGGCCCAGAACACGTCGTCGACGCCGTCGGGGCGCTCGTCGGCGCGGGCCGCCTCGACGCCCCGCGACGAGACGAGGACGTAGCGCCCCACCCCGGCGCGCTCGGCGGCGTCGGCGAGAAGGGCCGCGCCCGCGCGGTCGACCGCGTCCTTGCGCGGCGCCCCGCTGCCGGGTCCGGCGCCCGCGGCGAACACGACGGCGTCCGCGCCCTCGAGCTCGAAGGACACCGCGACGGCGTCGTCCTTCTCGAGGTCGACGAGCGCGACGTGCGCGCCGAGCTCCGTGAGATCCGTGATCTGCGCGGCGGACCGCACGAAGGCGACGACGTCGTCCCCGCGCTCCACCAGCGTCCGGGCCAGGCGACGGCCCACCTGGCCGTGACCTCCCGCGATGACTGTGCGCATGGGCCGAACGTATCGCCGCACGCGCGTCCGCGCCCGGCGAGCGGGCGGCGTGCGAGGGTCGTCACAGGAGGGGGTTGCGCTGCCGGGCGCGTGGTCCCCCACGTACCCCCACGTCGACCGCGGCCCGGCAGCGCGGTCCTCAGGCGGCGTCCCCCGAGCCGCCGAGGACGACAGGGGTCTGCGGGTCGAACCGGTAGCCGAGCCCGCGGACCGTGGTGATGACGTGCTCCAGCCCGAGCTTCTCGCGCAGGCGTCGCACGTGGACGTCGATGGTGCGGCTGCCGCTCGCGACCTCGTGGTCGGCCCACACGGTCTCCAGCAGCTCGGCGCGCGTCACGACCCGGTGCGCCGTGCGCGCGAGGTACGACAGCAGCTCGAGCTCGCGGAAGGTCAGGCGCGCGGAGCGGCCCTCCACGGTGACCGTGCGCCCCGCGGGGTCGATGACGACGCGCGGCACGGGCGAGAGGGTCGCGAGCCGCTCGCGGAACGCGGCGATGTCCTGGACGGGCGACGTCGTCGCGGTCGTGGGTTCGGCGAGGGCGAGCGCCGTGTACGTCTCGGCGCTCGGCAGCCAGTCGCGTGCGAGCTCGCCCAGCGCCTCGGCGAGCTCGACGAGCTGCGCCTGCGGCTGCTCGCCCGGCGCGGCGTCGACGCCGACGTAGAGCACGAAGCCGGGGTTGCGCCGCGGGGCGACGGGCTCGGGCGCCGCCGCGCGGGGTGCGGGGGCGGGCCGCGGGGCGGTGGGGCGCGGCGTCGTCGCCCGGGCGGCGGGGACGCGGGCCGACGGCGTGCGGCGTGCGGTGCGGGTAGCGGTGAGCGTCATGGGTGGCTCCGGGTGCGTCGGGCCGACGGCGACGCCGGGAGTCCGGCGGGTCGGCAGGGGTCGAGGGCTGAACCGAGGTGCGGGAGAGGGTTCAGGCCTGACAACAGACGCACACGACCGCGCCCAGCACGCCGGACGGCGCGCTGACGGGACGGGTCGAGGTGCTCACGGGAGCGAGCATGGCAGCGGAGCGCACGGCACGCCAAGAGGAGCCGTGGAAGTTCTCAGCATGCGGACCGCGGCGATCTCGCGTTCCGGGCGTGCGGAGCGGGCGGCCGGGGTGTCCCGGCGGGTGTTCGTGCAGGTGGGAGCGTCAGACGACGCCGTACAGGCGGTCGCCCGCGTCGCCCAGCCCGGGCACGATGTACGCCTTCTCGTCGAGGCGCTCGTCGACCGCGGCGACCACGAGCTGGACGTCGACGCGCTCGCCGACCGCGTTCTCGAGCACCTGGATGCCCTCCGGGGCGGCGAGCAGGCACACGGCCGTGACGTCGCGCGCCCCGCGCGCGAAGACGTAGTCGATCGCCGCGACGAGCGTGCCGCCCGTCGCGAGCATCGGGTCCAGCAGGAACACGTGCCGGCCCGTGAGGTCGTCGGGGAGGCGGTTCGCGTACGTGACCGCCTCGAGCGTCTCCTCGTCGCGCTGCATCCCGAGGAACCCGACCTCCGCCGTGGGCAGGAGGCGCGTCATGCCCTCGAGCATGCCGAGGCCCGCGCGCAGGATCGGCACGACGAGGGGGCGCGGCTCCGCGAGCCGGACGCCGACCGTCCTGGTCACGGGCGTCTCGATCTCGTGCGGCTCGACGCGCACGTCCCGCGTCGCCTCGTAGGCGAGGAGCGTGACCAGCTCGTCGACGAGGAGCCGGAACGTCGAGGACGTCGTCTCCTTGTTCCGCAGGACGGTCAGCTTGTGGGCCACGAGCGGGTGGTCGGCGACGTGCAGGCGCATGGTGACAACGGTATCGGACCGCGGGCCGTCCGCCGTACCGGCCGGTAACCGATCTGCGCACGGGGTGGGCGCCCGGTCGCTAGCCTGGTGCGGCCCGCTCCTACCGACCGGAGGTCCCGTGCCCGACGACGCCGCCCACCCCGGCGAGCCGGCCCACCCGGGCGGCCCCGCCCGCTCGGGCGACCCCGCGCACCGAGGCGACCTCGCGCACCCGGAGGAGGGGACGGCGTCGGGCACCGTGCCGCGCGGGCTCGCGATCCCCGCGACGGAGGGCGCGTTCCCGCCCGCCACGGTCGCGGGGCGCCGCCGGACGTGGGACGCCCTCATGAGCCTCGCGCTGCACGAGGCGACCCACGCGCTCGCGAGCGCCGACGTGCCCGTGGGGGCGGTCGTCGTCGGGCCCGACGGGCGGCTGCTCGGCGTGGGGCGCAACCGGCGCGAGGAGACGGGCGACCCGACCGCGCACGCCGAGGTGCTCGCGCTGCGCCAGGCCGCCGCGACGTGGGGGGAGTGGCGCCTCGAGGGCTGCACGCTCGTCGTCACGCTCGAGCCGTGCGTCATGTGCGCGGGCGCGCTCGTGCTGGCGCGCGTCGAGCGGCTCGTGCTCGGGGCGTGGGACCCGAAGGCCGGCGCGACCGGCTCGGTGTGGGACCTCGTGCGCGACCAGCGCGCGAACCACGCCGTCGAGGTCGTCGGCGGCGTGCGCGAGGACGAGTGCGCACGGCTGCTCCGCGACTTCTTCGGCGCGCAGCGCTGAGCGCACCCCCTGTCGTCGCGGTCGCGGAGGGGAGGAAGGACGGCGCCGGGTCTACCATCCGGGGCCTCGTCCCTCGGCGCCTCCCGCCAGGCCCGCCACGACCCGGCGCCGTCCTTCCTCCCCACCGCTCGTGGGTCGGTCGCCTCAGCGCGCGAGCGCCTCGGCGAGGGCGGTGAGGGTCTCCGTGGTGCCGGCCTCGATCTTGAGCGTCGCGAGCGGGTCGCCGCGCGTCCATCCGCGGTTGACGATGACGACCGGCTTGCGGTCCTTGGCCGCGTGCCGCACGAACCGCAGCCCGCTCAGCACCGTGAGCGACGACCCGGCGACGAGGAGCGCGTCGCCCTCGTCGACCATCGCGAACGCACGGTCGACCCGCTCGCGCGGCACGTTCTCCCCGAAGTACACGATCTCCGGCTTGAGGACCCCGCCGCAGAACTCGCACGGCGCGGGCCGGAAGTGCGACGTCTGCTCGATCACGGCGTCCGCGTCCGGCGCGATCTCCACGTCGCCCACGTCGCCGATGCTCTCCAGGAACCCCGGGTTGAGCGCGGTCAGGCGCTCGGCCAGGTGCTCGCGCGAGATGACGCGCCCGCACTGCAGGCAGATCACCCGGTCATAGCGGCCGTGCAGGTCGATGACGTTGCGGCTGCCCGCGTCCTCGTGCAGCAGGTCCACGTTCTGCGTGATGAGCCCGACGAGCACGCCCGCGTCCTCCAGCCGCGCCAGCGCCCGGTGGCCCGCGTTCGGGTGCGTGCGGTGCACGTGCTGCCACCCGACGTGGTTGCGCGCCCAGTAGTGGCGGCGGAACGCCTCGTCCTGCACGAACTGCTGGTACGTCATCGGGTTGCGCGGCGGCGAGTCCGGGCCGCGGTAGTCCGGGATCCCCGAGTCCGTCGACACGCCCGCGCCCGTGAGCGCCGTGACCCGCAGCCCCCGCAGCAGCTCCACCGCGTCCTCGACCGTCCCCGTCCGCGGCGCCGGCTCCGCGCCCGCCGGCGGCTGGCTCGGCCGCCACGCGAGCCGCGACGACAGGGTCGGGACGGCGGACGGCAGGTCGGCGGCCGACGTCGCCACGTGCGCGGGGGAGGCGGTCGTCGGTTCGGTCGGGTCGGTCGGGGACGGTGCGGTCGGGTCGGTGGGCACGTCTCCCACGGTACGACGAGAGCGAGGGCAGAACCCCGGCCCGCCGAGGTAGCCCTGGTCACCCCGAGGGAGACGCGAGGTCCCACGACGTAGAGCCGTGGTCGGGCGAGGTAGAAGCGTGGCCCACGCGAGGTAGAGCCATGGTTGGGCGAGGTAGAGGCGTGGTCCACGCGAGGTAGAGCCATGGTTGGGCGAGGTAGAGCCCAGGTCACGCGACGTAGAGCCGCGGTTCACGCGAAGGAGAGCCGCGGTCGGGTCGGTAGAGCTGTGACCACGCCTCTACCTCGCGTGACCGGGGCTCTACTTCGCGGGACCGGGGCTCTACCTCGGTGGAACGCGCGGGCCGTGATTCCGGGCGGGGGGACGCGCGGTCAGGACTCGGTGATCGTGCCGGAAGGCGTGCTGCCCTCCGTCGTCGCGCCGTCCTCCGTCGTCGCGCCGTCCTCCGTCGTCGCGCCGTCCTCCGTCGCGCCGTCCCCTGCCGTGCCGGGCCGACGCGCGGCGCCGCCCGGGCCTGCGGTGCCCGACCACTCGCCCGCGACGGCGGTCACCGAGCCGGACGGGGCGGTCACCGTGTAGGTCTCGCCGGTCGTCACGTCGGGGGAGGAGACGACGACGTTCGCCGTCTCCTTGGTGACGGTGAGCTCGGCGACGACGGTGCCGTCGGCCGCCGTGACGGTGACGGTGTCGCCGGCGCTCGCGGAGATGTCGGCGGCGAGCCAGCCCTGCTCGGAGTCGGTGGCCGGGACGACGACCATCCCCGCGCTGCCCGCCGCGACGAGCGAGCCGCCGGAGACGGTGAACGTGCCGTTCACGTCGAGCGCGCCGTTGCCGTCGTTCGTCGGGCCCTGGACGACCGTCTCGCCGCCCGTGACCGTGAGCGACCCGTTCGAGTCGATCCCGTCGCCGCCGGCGTCGATCGTGAGCGTGCCGCCGGAGATCGTCAGCGACGAGCCGTCGTCGGCGTCCATGCCGCCGCCCGCCATGCCGCCCGCCCCGCCGCCGGGGCCGCCCTGCGGCAGGTCGGCGCCGTCGGGGGGCTCGGCGCCGTCGGGCAGGTCGCCGCCCTGCGGGGGCTCGGGCATCTCGCCGTCGGCCGGCATCTCCGGCGGGGTGCCGCCCGTCGTCCCGCCCGTCGTCCCGCCCGGTGCACCGTCCGGCGGCTCCGGCATCGTGCCGTCGGACGAGCCGGACGCCGCCGAGCCGCCTGGTGCCGTGTCGCCCGCCGCCGAGCCGCCCGCCGCCGCGTCGCCCTCGCCGGTGCCCGTCGTCGACCCGACCGTCGCGTTGAGACCGTCGTCGCTCGCCGTCACGTCGACGTCACCGCCGGAGATCGTGAGGGTCGCGCCCTCGATGCCCTCGACGGACGTCGTGACGGTGAGGTCGCCACCGGAGACGGTGACGTCGCCGTCGGCGTGCACGCCGTCGTCGCCGGACGACAGCTCGACGGTCCCGCCCGAGACGGACACGGCGCCGTCCGAGTGCAGCGCGTCGTCGGCGGCGTCGACGGTGACCGTCGCGTCGTCGCCGACCACGACGCCCACGTCGCCCTTGAGGCCCTTCGCGGAGGCGTCCTCGCTCACGTCGGAGCCCGCGCCGCCGGCCGCGGTGACGGTCAGCGTGCCGCCGGAGACGACGACGTCCGTCACCGCCTGCACGCCGTCGTCGCCCGACGTGACGGTGACGTCCCCGCCGCGCACGTCGACGAACCCCAGGGTCTTGTCGCCGTCCTCGGTCGACTTCAGCCCGTCCTGCGCGGCGGTGACGTCGAGCGTCCCGCCCGTGACGACGAGGTAGTCCTTGCCGCGCAGGCCGTCGTCACCCGCGTCGACGGTGAGGTCGCCGCCCGCCACGACGAGGCCGTCCTTCGAGACGATGCCGTCGTTCGCGTGCGACGTCACGGTGAGCGCGCCGTCGCCGCCGATCACGAGGTCGGCCGTCGAGAACAGCGCGCCGTCGGGCTCGCCGTCGGCGTCCAGCTCGGAGGGCTCCTCGGCGTCGGTGAGGCTGTTCGTCGAACCGTCGGCGAGGACCACCGCGACCTTCTCCGCGTCCTGCACGTTCACGGCGGCGTTGGTCGGGGAGGTGATGTCGGCGTCGTCGAGCACGAGCTGGACGAGCCCGTCCTCGGCGGTGTCGACGACGACGTGGCCCTCCAGCGTGCCGCTCAGCACGTACGTGCCGGGGGCGGTCACGGTGACGGTCGCGCCGTCGACGGTCACGCCGTCGCCGTCCACGGTGGCGGTGCCGCCGTCGAGCGCGACAGTCGTCGCCGACGCCTCGTCGACCGCGAGGTCGGCGTCGTCCACCGTCACCTCGGTGTTGTCGGCGCGCGCCTCGTCCGGGGTGAGGCCGGCGACGGCGTCGGACGCGGTGGTCGAGGTTGTGGTGCTCGCGCTCGCGGACGTGTCGTCCGTGGCGGCGTCGCTGCCCAGGACCGAGCAGCCGGCGAGGACGGCGGCCGCCGCGGCCGCGGTGAGGTACGTGAGGGGTCGTCGGATGCGCATCACAGGCTCCTGTCGTCGTGCCCGGGGGTGCGGGCGGGTTGTCGGGCGAGGTGGTGGGCGGGAGTCCGGTCGGACGTCGTGCCGCCTGGGGAGGGGGTGAGGTGGCGGCGGATCACGCGCCGCCAGGGGCCGTCGGGCAGGTCGGGGCGCAGCAGCGCCAGCCCGGTGCCGTACTTCGAGATCCGCTCGGGGCGGTGGCCGTGCCGCCACAGCAGCCGGTCGAGGTCCGACGGCGTCGAGCCGCCCTTCGTCTCGACGACCGCTAGGTGGCTGACGGGCCAGGAGAGGGGCCGGGCGCCGTCGGGCCCGTCGAGCTCCCACGTGAGCCCGGTGTCCACGGTGGCGCGCGCGGCGCCGTCGGGCCGGGGGAGCAGGAGCGTCGTGCGGCGGTACCGCGACACGAGGCCGGGTGCCAGCGCGTGCTCCGGCACGCCGTCGATGCCCTCGGCGGCGAGCGTCCGGTGGACGAACTCCTGCCCGCCGTCGAGCGCCGTCGGGCAGTCGTGGGCGACGCGCTGCTTGAGCGTCGTGCCGCGCGCGGCACGCGTCTTGACCTCGAGGAAGCTCGTGCCGGAGTCGAGGTACGTGCGGGTGCGGACCTTGAACCGCCGACGGCGGCGCGTCGCCGTGAGGCGGAACGACGCGAGGTCGGGCGTGTCGAAGTACACCGACTCGTAGGCCGCGCTGCGTGCGCCGTCGATCTCCAGGACGCGCGCGGCGGTCGTGCGGGCGAGGGCGTCGAGCACGGCGACCGCGTCGTCCACGGGCAGGACGTACTTCCGGTCGACCCGGGTCAGCAGCGCGGCGGTCCCGACGAGCTCGTCGAGGTCCACCCCGGCGAGCGGCTGCAGGGCGGCGCGCACGCGGTCGTCGGCCGGGAGGGTCTGCGGGCTCATGCGCGCACCCCCGTCCGGGCGGGGAGACCGTCCGGGGCCGTGGCGGCCACGCGGAGCGGCGCGGCGTCGGCCGCGAGCGGGGGGACGTCGTCGGGCAGGACGGCGGGACGGGCCGGGCGCGCGCTTCGGCGCGGCGTCCGTGGGGCGGTCCAGCGGACGTCGACCCAGGTCGTGTCGTTGACGAGGTCGAGGCGCTGCACGCTCACCCCGCGGACCTCGGCGCCGAGCAGCTCCTCCAGGTAGCGCGTGAGCTCGGCCGGGTCGGCGAGGGCGCGGTCGACGACGACGGTCTGGCTCTGCGCGCGGCGCAGGACGCGCGGGTGGTCGACGACGGCCATCACCCCGACGACGAGCGCCATGCCGGCGAGGGACATCCAGCCGGTGGTCGCGCCGAGGCCGCCGAGGAGGCCCAGCGCGAGGGCCGCGAAGTAGTAGGCGACCTCGGTCTGCGAGAGCTCGGTCGAGCGGAGGCGGATGATCGACAGGACGCCGAAGAGCCCGAGCCCCAGACCGGCGCCGACGCTGCTCGTCGCGAGCGTCGCCGCGACCGCGAGCACCCCCACGTTGACGCCGAGGTACGCGACGACGAGGTCACGGCGGCGGTGCCGGGGGAAGTAGAGGCCGAACGCGAGGACGGTGACCGCGACGAGGTCGACGAGGTACAGGACGGGCTGGGACACGAGGCCTCCGGGTGCCGGGGCGCTGGGCGCCGTGGTCGAGGACGTCCTCATTCCGCCGGTCGAGCCTGTGCGGTCGCTGTGGAGGGCACAGGGTGCGTGTATGAGTTCCCTCGGGCCCCACGACCGCGCGACTCGCGCTGCTCCGCAGGGCGGTGACCGGCGTCACGACCTCGCGCCCAGGCGGTGATGTTAGCCTCACCTAAGTCACCGACGAGAGGTTGTCATGTCGACCACCACCGCGCCCGCCCCGCGGCGCGCCCGCCCCCAGACGGTCCTCGAGGTCCTCGAGGCCGCGTGGCTCTCCCCGCACCTCGTGCGCGTCGTCGCCGGGGGCGACGGGTTCGCCGCGTTCACGACGAACGAGCACACCGACAAGTACGTCAAGATCTACTTCGCCAAGCCCGAGCTCGGCCTCGAGCCGCCCTACGACGTCGCGGCGCTGCGCGACACGCTCGCGCCCGAGGACGTGCCCGTCACCCGCACGTACACCGTGCGCTGGGTCGACGAGGCGGCGCAGCGGCTCGCGATCGACTTCGTCGTGCACGGCGACGAGGGCCTCGCCGGGCCGTGGGCCGCGCGCGCGAAGCCCGGCGACCGCCTCGTCCTCTCCGGCCCCGGCGGCGGGTACCTGCCCGACCCGGCGGCCGACTGGCACCTGCTCGCCGGCGACGACTCCGCGCTCCCCGCGATCGCCGCCGCGCTCGAGGCCATGCCGCGCGACGCCGTCGGGCACGCCGTGCTCGAGGTCGGGACCGAGGCGGACCGCCTGCCGCTCGAGGCGCCCGACGGCGTCCAGGTCACCTGGGTGCTGCGCGGCGACGCGCCCGCCGGGACGACGACGCTCCTGCCCGACGCCGTCGCCGACCTCCCGTGGCGCGAGGGCCGCGTCCACGTCTTCGCGCACGGCGAGCGCGGGGCCATGAAGGCCCTGCGCCGCGTCTTCACGGAGCGCGGCGTGCCGCGCGCCGACCTGTCGCTCTCCGGCTACTGGGCCTACGGCCGCGCGGAAGACCGCTTCCAGGCGGAGAAGCGCGAGCCCGTCGGCCAGATCTTCGAGGACTGAGGAGTCCCATGCACCGCACCAGCACCACCCGTCCCCGCCGTGCGCTCGCGGCCGTGTCCGCGCTCGCCGTCCTCGCGCTCGCCGCGTGCTCGCCCGGCGACGGCTCCGGCGACCCCACGCCGTCCGGCAGCGCGACCGCCGACGGCGCCGCGGACACCTTCCCGGTGACCATCCCCACGGCGTTCGGCGACGTCGAGATCCCCGAGGAGCCGGAGCGCGTCGTCGCGCTCGGGTGGGGCGACGCCGAGACCGCCCTCGCGCTCGGCGTCCAGCCCGTCGGCGCGAGCGACTGGCTCGCGTTCGGCGGCGACGGCGTCGGCCCGTGGCTCGCCGACGCGTACGACGAGTCGCCCGAGATCATCGGCACCCTCGAGCCGTCGTACGAGCAGATCGCCGTGCTCGACCCCGACGTCATCCTCGACGTGAAGTCGTCCGGCGACCCCGAGCGGTACCAGCGGCTCTCCGAGATCGCCCCGACCGTCGCCATCCCCGAGGGCGGCGAGGCCTACCTCACGCCCATGGAGGACCAGGTCGGCATGATCGCCGCCGCCCTCGGGCGCAGCGAGGCCGGCGACGAGCTGCTCGCCGAGGTCGACGACGCGTTCGTCGCCGCGCGCGAGGACCACCCCGAGTTCGCGGGCAAGACCGCCGTCATCGGGTCCTACTGGGCCGAGGGCTTCGGCGCCTACGTCTCGACCTCCAGCCGCGGCGAGTTCATGCAGGGCCTCGGGTTCGACACCAAGCCCGAGATCGACGAGGCCGCCGGCGAGGAGTTCTCCGCCACCCTCGGCACCGAGAACGTCGACCTGCTCGACGCCGACCTCACCGTCATCCAGCCCATCGGCTTCAACGCCGCCGACGTCGAGGCGCTCCCGATCTTCCAGACCGTGCCGTCCGTCGCCGACGGCCGCTACGTCGTGTTCGACGACAAGGACCTCTCCAACGCCTTCTCGCTCGGCACGCCCACGGCCGTGATCTACGCGATCGACAACGTCACCCCGCTGTTCGCCGAGGCGCTCGCCGGGAAGTGACGCCCGTGCCTTTTGGCGGGGTTCGTGACGCCCGCGCGGTCCGGCGGCGGGTGATGCCCGACGGCGTGGGGCGGGCCGGGTGGTCCGGCTCCGCGCGGGCGTCGAGCGGGGCGTGAGTGACCCGGTGCAGGAGCGGCTGACCGGCCGATTCGGTGTCCGGGGGTGTGACCAGGTATCCTTCCTGGGCCGGGTATCCCGGCGAGGTAGCGTGTCCGAGCGGCCTAAGGAGCACGCCTCGAAAGCGTGTGTGGGTGAAAGTCCACCGTGGGTTCAAATCCCACCGCTACCGCCACCCGAAGGGCCCCACCCGCGAGACTCCGCGGCTGTGGGGTCCTTCGTCGTACCCGGCCCTCTGTCTTCACTCCCTGATGCCCCTGCTGTCACGCATGTTGTCGGCGCGACTCGACTCGGAGGAGACCGTGTCGGGCGTCCTCGCCCTGTTGAGTGGACTCGACGTTGAGTGGACTCGACCTCTAAGGCATCGAACCGGGCAGGCCAGACGGCACACTGTCGCCGGGAACGACCTCGAAGCCAGGCGCATCGCGCGAGATCTCATCTGCGGTGGAGTAATCACAGCGGAGCCGGTCGCCGGGGTCTGGCTTCGCTTGTCGGCGAACGGTATCGGGTGCCGCCAGAATTCGGCGCTGGATTACTCGGAGCTGCCCCAGGGCCGTAACTCTTCGAGCCAGGCAGCGAGGGCCAGGGTGTCAGCAGCGTAGACGGTCTCTCACTCGACAGGTGCCAAGCGTCCGAGTCGGGCTTGGCGCCTGCGCCAGCGATCGAGCCGCCCTGACGGGCAACAGCGACCACGTCACGACGGGACTCGGCAGATAGGGCTTGGCACGGTGACACCCTTGGAAGCGAGGACCAAGTCCTTACACATCAGGAGTCAACCGACCCTTGGGGGCAGTCCCAAATCCCTATCTGGAACAGCAAATACCCGATCGACAGGTTAAGCGCAGGAATCACTCGCTCCCGCTTAAGGCTGACGCTCTCAAGGCACACGCGCTCATAGCAGTATAGATAAAAAAGCCATCGGCTGCGGCACGCGACTTCGCGTCGGACAACCCAGTCTCCACGCGTCGCTTGCCTCCAAGCAACTGGCTATAGGAATAGCTCAAACGTCGCGAGAAGAGCTCGTCGAAGCCATCCGGGGCAGACCTACTGACCCGACTCGCGGACCTTCGAGAGCGCCGCGGCTTCACCCGCAGTCGCCAGGGATATATCAGCGTGTCGGGCCGGGCTTGGATGTGCCGTGGGGTATCTTCAGACCGTGAATCCCAAGACGATACTGCAAGTGTTCATCGCTTCACCTGGTGATGTTGCCGAGGAGCGCACTGCCGCGAGGCACTGCGTTGAGCAAATCAACAGTGAACTGGCGGCTCATGGGGGCCCTCAATTCGCGCTGGTCGGATGGGACATTGTTCGAGGAACTGCGCAACGTCCTCAGGAGGCAATCAACGAACTAGTCGATGGATCCGATTACCTAATTTGTCTATTCAAGGAATCATGGGGAAGTAATCCCGGCGGGCCGGTAGGCTTTACATCAGGCACAGAAGAGGAACTTTTCACGGCACTATTGGGCTTGGGTAGAGAGTCCCACCCGATGCGAGATATCTGGCTCGCGTTCATCGAAACAGCCACTCCAAGTTCTGAAGTGAAAGAGCTGAAGCAGCAGGTTCGAGACCAAAAAGCCCTGCTCTACGAGACTATCGAAAACAACAACGACTTCCGCAGCAAACTAGCGGATCGGCTCAGGGGATGGGCAGTACAAACTAAGAAAGAGCCTCGGAGCATACAACTTGTGCCGCGCTCTAACCGCGACATCTTAGGCGCAGACAGGTTCCGGCGCCGTGGCGAGAAACTCATCGACCTCGGTTCCACCGAGCTTGGGCACGAGGCGTTCCGTCAGGCGATCGCGATTGGAGGGCCACCGGAGAAGATTGCCTACGGGCGTGTGCTTGCCCGGCAAGGGCGAATCCACGACGCGCGCGCGCTGGCTAAAGAAGCAATCTCAGATCTGACTTCGAGTGGCGCAGATTTGAATACACCATCGGTAGCTGAAGCGCTTGCGTTTGAGGCATACCTCCTCCACCGAGAGAAAAACTATTTCGAAGGCAAGCTCCGTCGGGAGCAAGCATTAGGACTGCTACAACGAAACGACGACTATACGCGCCGCGTCCGATGCAGGATTTTGGATGACCTGGGACTATCCCACCAGAAGCTGGGGGAGTTCGCAGAGGCGGCTCAGCGCTTTGAGGAGGCGCTGACAATCCGGGCCGGTGCGGGGGACCAGCCTGGCGTTGCTCAATCCCATGTAAACTTGGCCAGGAATGCGATAGCCCTGGGGCAAATAGAAGACGCAGAAAGCCACGCGCGGAAGGCACTAGCAGGCATCGGACCACTTCCTCCTAGTTCGCTTCACGCTAACGTCTATCTTCTACACGCGCAGCTCCTGATTCGTCAGGGCCGGCCTAGCGACGCGATTGAGTGGGCCAAGCGCTCTGCAGTTTTGAATGGACAACTTGGAAACGAGTACGGATCCGCAATGGCCGAGAATGTTCTTTCACAAGCACTTCGCCGAGTTGGAGAACTAGAAGAGTCTAGAATGCACGCGAGGAGGAGTGTTGAAATCAATGCTGAGATGGGAGTCGCGGATCCCCCGGAGGTCCTCTCGGCTCTCGTAGTGCAATCTGGGCAACATGTGTCGGATGTATAGGCACTTCTGGAGTTAGGGCCGTTCATGATGAAATCTCAAATAGAGCAGAAACTCGAAGGCCTCGGCGTGCCGCGTGAGTTAACTGCGCAAGCCATATCACTTCTCCCCGAGAGCGTGGACGCGCTCCTGCTGTACGGAAGCCGCGCGCGTGGTGACGAAGTTGGTGATTCTGATCTCGACCTTCTCGCACTTGTGAAGGAGCCTCGGATCACCCTGCACGAAGGTAGCGTAGCGCTGAGCTTCTATACTGAAGCCCAACTGATGACGGGTATCTCTTCACTCTTTGGGGCACATCTTGCACGTGACGCTCAACTCCTCTGGGATCCCAGTGGCAGGCTTGCCGCATGTCTTGATGGCATGGGCCGCGTTGACACCGATCGAGTGGTGAGACGCGCTCGGCACTTTGCCCAGGTGCTGGGTGCGCAAGAGCGAGATCTTCCGAAGTACCTTCCCGGGCTTCTCCGCGAGGCAAAGTACTTGCTCCGAAGTTGCCTTTACGCGGAGGCGATCGCGGCCGATAGAGCTTGCTTCTCGGTACGCGAGATCGCCTCTCGGTATAACGATCCGCGATTAGCAGGGTTGCTTGCCTCGCGTCCGGCCGGATTTGATGCACGCTCGGACCTTGAGGAATGTTGCGCTCGGCTTGAGCGCATCATAGGTCCGCTTCCCAATAATCGTCACGGGTCGCTGGAGGCCCTTATCGTGAATGAGTGGGGAGAGGACGATGAACTTGTGTCCATGGCGCTGCTTGCTCTGGGAGGATCTAACGTGGATGCTGACTACACAGAGGTCGATAAGGTCCTTCTATGAGTGACAAGTACGCGTTTATCGGAGATGTTCACGGGAACCTGCAGGCAGTTGAGTCCTTAGTTGCATGGCTTGCAGAGTTTGACCTAGCGTCGACCGTGCTTTTGGGCGATTATTTGAACAAGGGGCCGAATGGTGCGGGCGTCATCGACTATCTAATCCAGAATGAGAGCGAGGCGGGGCTTGTCCCATTGATTGGGAATCACGAATCAATCTTTCTTGACTGCATGGCGTCCGGAGACATTCGACCTCTGTTGCGCATGTCGGGCGCGCCGACGGTGAGGTCGTACGTTGGCAAGGCGGTGGGACCCGATGTGTATGCCGAACTGAGGACTGCAGTACCACAAGCGCACATTCGATTTCTTTCGCGACTCTCGACGGAGTTCTCAACCGGCACTGTGCGAGCTGCTCACGTTTCTGCTACGCGCGACTCGCGTTATCAGATTTCGGGCCATGTTTCTGTGGGTTTGATACCTCGAATTGGTGATCGAGCGGCGCATATTGACACAGGATGTGGTGCGGCTGATGGTCGCCTGACCGCTTTCTTGTGGCCGTCTCGTCGGTATCTCCAGGTGGATCATGTCGGCGTGAGGTTGGATCCGGCAGAAGCAGTTCCCCGGGGTGGGTCAGCCGAAGTCGCTGGATCGTGAAGCTCCTCCCAACAGTTTAGAGGCGCGGGCAGGCGGAGCACAGTCGGTCGGCCGGAGGTGGCCTCCGCCCGCAAGGTTGCTCCGCGGATCCCGCTCGTCCGTCCGTAGCCTGGCGCGGCGAGGGCGGTTTCGAAGATCATTCTTAGCCGTTCCCTCAGTACAATCGTAGGTGGACTCCCAGCGGCAACCCGGCTTGAGGTGCAGGTGAGTTTGCTTGTCTGTCTAGGCACGGGAATTCCCACCTCGGCGTCGCCCCTTGGGCCTGTGCTGGAGTCGGTACTTCAGGCGGCTCTCGTTGGAGGTCACACAGTTTGCTCCGTCCGCGCGCTGGAAGGGCAGTGCCAGGGCGAACGAACCGTCGACCACGCGGGTGTGACGTTTGGAATTGCGTGCACCCTCTCACCGAGACCACCGGCATGCGACCTCGCGCCTGCGCTCTCGATCCAGCCTGGACCCGCCTTGGGGGCGCCTATGGCGTCGCCACTCGGCGGCCTGTCGCCACCCTGTTTCGCACCTCCTCCGACCCAATGCTCGCCGCCGCCGGTCCGACGCCTCGGGACTTCATTGTCGGGCGTCCTAAGGAGAGTTGCCGTCACTCGACCGCGAACCTCGGGTTAGTTGCCGGGCGTTCATAGCCCCACAGCCGCTTTGATCTGAGACTCTAAGATGCCAGCCCAAGTTGTGACGGAGACGATCGGGGCGAGGGTGTGATTTATCATTCGTCCGACTGCTATCACCCAAGGGCGCGCCAAACGGAGTTATCGACCCCTCGTGCGGACTGGCCAAGAGGGCGACCTCGCCAGGACGCGCGGCGGCTCGGCGGCTCGTCACCCCACTGTCGTCGGCGGTGTCGCTACTGCCCGGCGCTCCGTCGTTGCCTGCAGCTCGGCGGCGACGTGCCGGGCTCCGGCCGACATCGTTCCGTATCAGGCGACTTTTCCCAACGCGCAGCCCACGCCGCCACACATCCGCATGGCGTAGTAGGTCGCCACGACTGCCGCCACCACCGCGACCAGGCCAACCGTTATCCGCCGCGGGATGCCATCGGCAGGTCCGCGCTTGCTCCCACATCAGGACGGTGGTGCTAGGGGTGAGAGCCGCTAACTGAAAGGCCGTCGTCCCCGGCGGGAGAGGGACGAGCACAGCGGACACCAGGAACGGCGGACCCATCGGCGGAGGTGCCCACAGTCGGGACTTCCAGGTCCACGCGTGTATCCGGGCCAGTCGGGGTGTTGGTCTGATTTCGGTCGCACGGCACTCTCCTCGTCGGCTGTCCGACCGTCGGCCGCCGCCGGTGACCGCGCTGTAGCGAGCGACGAGGGCCTACCGTGCCGGTCGGCAGCCGGTCGCCGTACGACTCTCGGGCCGTGCGGCGGTGCAGCGATGAGTTCCCCTCCGCGCCGCGGTCTGCGGTGCAGACCGTCGGAGCAAAGGAGGACGCGATGAAGCTGTTGCTCACGTCGGGGGGAGTCACGAACCCGACCATCGAGGGGGCGCTCGTCGGGCTGCTGGGTCGGCCGATCGGTGAGTGCTCGGCGCTGTGCATCCCGACGGCGTTGTACGGCCACCCGTGGGTGGGGCCGGGGAAGAACGCCCGGGACTTCATCACGGGGGAGTCGGACCACATGGCGGGGCTGGGGTGGGGGTCGGTCGGCGTGCTGGAGCTGACGGCGCTGCCGAGCATCCCCGCGGACCGCTGGGTGCCGCTCGTCCGGGAGACGGACGTGCTGCTGGCCGTGGGCGGTGACGCGGGGTACCTGGCCTACTGGATGCGGCGGTCGGGGTTCGCGGACCTCGTGCCGTCGCTCACCGAGACGGTCTACGTCGGGATGAGCGGCGGCAGCATGGCGCTGACGCCGCGCATCGGCGAGGAGTTCGTGGGGTGGGAGCCGCCCGACGGCGAGGACGCGACGCCGCTGGGGCTCGTCGACTTCTCGATGTTCCCCCACCTGGGCCACCCGGACCTGCCCGACAACACGGAGGCCGCGGCGCGGCGGTGGGCCGCCGCACTGGGCGGGCCGGCGTACGCGGTCGACGACGAGACCGCCTTCGTGGTCGACGGCGCGGTCGAGGTCGTGTCCGAGGGCGTCTGGCACCGCCTGGCGTGACCCCGCGTCGGCTCGACCCGGCCCCGGGCTCGGCGCGACCCCGCGCCGCTCGACCCTCGCTCCGGCGTCGGGCCCGACCCTCACCCCGACCGGCGTGACGCCCGCACGACGGCCGTCGCGGACGCGAGGCCGAGCACCAGGAACGCTCCGGCGACGAGCAGTGACCCGCGCGTCGCGTCGGCGAACCCGGACGCGAGCGCGTCGACGACCTCGGGTTCCTGCGGCCCGAGCTCGCCGTGCGTGCCCTCCGCGCGCAGCTTCGCGATGACGTCGCCGGCGGAGCCGCTCGTCGCGTCGGCGAGGCGCGTGACCTCGGCGTCGGGCAGGCCCTCGCCGTCGAGGGCCGCGGGCACGGCACTCGCGAGCAGGACGGCGAGCGCGGTCCCGACGAGCGCGGTCCCGAGCGCGGAGCCGACCTGCCGCGCCGTCGACTGCGTGGCGGAGCCCTGGCCGGACTCCTCGGCGGGGACCTGCACGAGGGTCGTGCTGGTGAGCTGTGCGGAGGCGAGGCCGAGCCCGACGCCGTAGACCACGAGCAGAGCCGCGAGCAGCCACGGGGAGACGGTCGCGGTGACCGTGAGCGCGACGGCGGCGACCCCGACGATCTCGAGCGCGAGGCCGATGACCACGACGAGCGGGGCGCCGACGGCGGCGGCGAGGTGACGCGCCGACGCGCCGGAGAGGAACGCGCCGAGCGCCATCGCCGCGAGCACGAGCCCGGCGCCCATGGTGGACAGCGCGAGCACGTTCACGAGGAAGAGCGGCAGGACGAAGATGATGCCGAACTCACCGACGGCAACGGTGGTCGCGGTCACGTTGCCCCACCGGAACGTCGGGATGCGGAAGAGCGTGAGGTCGAGCAGCGCGGACCGCCGCACCCGCGCGCGATGCCGTTCCCACACGACGAAGAGCGCGAGCAGGAGCAGCCCGGC
Source organism: Cellulosimicrobium sp. 72-3 (assembly GCF_013127315.1). NCBI lineage: Bacteria > Bacillati > Actinomycetota > Actinomycetes > Micrococcales > Promicromonosporaceae > Cellulosimicrobium > Cellulosimicrobium sp. 72-3. Next base: position 3,638,859 of record NZ_CP053419.1, on the reverse strand, counting down.
CGCGAGGAAGACGGGGGTCGGCGAGACGGGCGCGGACGCCGGCCAGGTCGCCCCGAGCAGCTCGACGTCGCCCTTCGGGCTCCACCAGCCGAACGTCTGGCCCTCGATGAGCCCGAACACGAGCGCGCCGAAGCCGAGCGCGGACAGCAGGAGCCCGACGAGGTCGAGCCCGGGGGCGAACGCGTGCGCGCGGGTCTCGGGCACCCAGAGGTAGGCGCCGACCACGACGAGCGCGCCGACGGGGACGTTGACGAGGAAGATCCACGGCCACGTGAACGACGTCGTGATCCACCCGCCCGCGAGCGGGCCGACCGCGGCGGCGCCCGAGATGACGGCGCCCCACACCCCGAACGCCGCGGCCCGGTCCTTGCCGCGGAACGTCGCGTTCACGGTCGACAGCGTCGAGGGCAGGATCGCGGCCGCGCCGAGGCCCTGGGCGAGCCGCCCGACGATGAGCGAGCCGCCGTCGTCGGCCGCGGCGGCGAGCAGCGACCCGGCGAGGAAGACGACGACGCCCACCACGAGGAGCCGTCGTCGCCCGAGCCGGTCCCCGAGACGGCCCGACGAGAGCAGCAGCGCGGCCAGCACGACGGCGTACGAGGCGCTGATCCACTGCGCCTCGCTCAGCCCGAGGTTCAGGTCGGCGACGATGTCCGGGACGGCGACGGCGACGATCGTCCCGTCGATGACGACCATCGACAGCGCGACCGCCAGGACGACGAGCGCGCGCCACCGGTTGGCGTGGGCACGCGGGTCGACGGCGGGTTCGTCGTCCTCGGGCGGCTCGGTCTGCGGCGCGTTCCCCTGCACGGACTCCACGGGGCCTCCCTCGTGTCGTGACGCGGCCCTGCGTCCAGGATCGCCGCGCACGCGGGGGAGCGCATCAGCAGCGCCGGGCAGGTCAGGCGCGGTGGCGCGCGACCGCGCCGGCTGCGAGGTCGCGCCACGGGAGGGGCGTCGGGCCGTCGTCGCCCGCGACGGCGCGGCGCGTGCGGGAGGCGAGCGCGGCGTCGTAGAGCGCGAGGAGCTCGGCCGCGAGGGCGTCGGGTTCCGCGGCGCCGGCCGCGGCGGCGAGGTCGCGCAGCCGGTCGACGAGCAGCCGGGTGTCGGCGGCGAGCCACCGGTACGCGGGGTGCTCGGGATCGGTGACCTCGACCGCGGCGGCGAGGAACGCGCAGCCGCGGGTGCTCGTCGCGGTCGGGAAGCCGTCGAGCGCGTCGAAGACGGCGAGCGCCCGCGCGTCCGCGTCGTCCCCGCAGCGGTCCAGCTCTGCGTCCCACGCGGCACGCCAGCGCTCGTGCCGCCGCTCCAGGTAGGCCGCGACGAGGTGGTCCTTGCCCGGGAAGTGCGCGTACAGGGTCGCGGGGGAGACCTCGGCGCGGCGGAGCACGGCGTCGACGCCGGTCGCCGCGATCCCGTGCTCGACGAACAGCGCCTCCGCGGCGTCGAGCAGGCGGTCGCGGGCCGGTCGGCGTGCGTCGGTCCGGGGCATGGGGCTAGCGTAACGATCACTATGCTGAAACGATCGTTACACCCCGCCGGGCCCGCCCCGGGCCGTCTGGTCGCCGCGGGCACCGGCCTCGTCGCGGTGACGTACGGCGTCGTCCGCTACGGGTACGGCCTCCAGCTCCCGACCCTCACGAGCGAGCTCGGCCTCTCGTCCGCCGCCGCGGGCGCGATCGCCGCCGGCAGCTTCGCCGCCTACTGCGCCGCCGCGCTCGGGGCGCAGCGCGCGATGGCCCGACGCTCCCCGCGCGCGGTCGTCTGGGCCGCAGCGGCACTCGCCGCGGCCGGGGCGGTCCTGGTCGGGCTGTCGTGGTCGTCCGCGAGCCTCGCGGCGGGCGTCCTCGTCGCGGGCAGCGCCGCCGGTGCGGCGTCGCCCGCGCTCGTCGCCGCGGTCGGCGCGACGGTCGACGGCCGCCGGGCCGGGCGCATGCAGGCCGTCGTGAACTCCGGGACGGGCGTCGGCGTGGCGCTCGTGGGGGCGGCGACGCTCGTCGCGCCGGACGTCTGGCGGCCCGTGTGGTTCGCCGCCGCGGTCGGGGCGGTGGTCACGGCGGCGGTCGTCGACCGGAGCGCGCGCTGGCCCGCGGCCCCCGAGGCGCCGCCCGCGTCCCGCGGCGTGGGCCAGCGGTCGCTCGGACGCGCCGGGGTCGCGGCCACGGTGGCCGGGATCGGCAGCGCCGCGGTCTGGACGTTCGGGCGCGACCTCGTCACCGTGACCGGTGGCCTCCCCGGCCGCACGACGGCGGCCCTCTGGTGCCTCCTCGGCGTGGCGGCGGTCCTCGGTGCCCTCAGCGGCGACGCCGTCCGCGTGCTCGGCCTGCGCGGCGCCTGGGTCGTGACGGCCGTCGCGACGGCCGCCGGCACCGGCGCGCTGGCGCTCGCCCCGGGCAGCGTGCCCGTCGTGGCGGTGGCGGGCGCTCTCTTCGGCGGCGCCTACACCGCCCTCAGCGGCGTGCTCATCGCGTGGGGCACCGTGCTGCGCCCGCACGCCGCCGGACGCGCGACCGCCGCGCTCTTCGTCGCGCTCACGGCCGGGCAGGCGGTCGGCGCGCTCGCGACGGGCGGGCTGAGCGACGTCGTCGGGCCGCAGGCCGCGTTCTGGGTGGGCGCGGCGCTCCTCCTCGTCGCGGCCGGGGTCGTCCCGCGCGTGCCCGACGGCGCGGGGCCCGGTCGGGAGCGCGCCGACCGCCCGTCGTCGGGCAGGGCCGGGACGGAGGGGACGAGCGCGGACAGGGCGAGCACGGACGGGACGAACAGAGGCGCGACGAGCGCGGGCGAGACGAGCGCGGGCGAGACGAGCGCGGGCGAGACGAGCGCGGACGGGACGAGCACGGACGACACACGCGCGGGCGCGGCGGCTCGCGGCTACACGTCGTCGTCGGCGGGCGAGGCGCGCACGGGCTCACCGTCGGGGCCGAGCGGCTCGACGAGCGCGAGCGCCTCCGCCTCCGGGTCGACCCAGCGCTGGTAGCCCGGGCCGGTCCGCGCCGTCTCGAAGCGGACGGCGACGCGGCCGTCGTCGCCGACGCGCACGACCCACCCGCGCCCGTCAGCCGGGGTGGCGACGTCGAGGCCGGGGGCGAGGAGGGCGGCCGTCGCCCGGACGGGTCCTGTCGCGGCGGCGCCGGGCGCCTCGGCACCCGCCGACTCTGCACCCACCGACTCTGCACCGACCGCCTCGGTGCCGACCGCCTCATCGGCCGCCGCCTCAGCGCCCACCACCTCCGCGGCGATCGCGACAGAGGGGTCCTCCGGCGCGTCCGCGCCGAGCGGCAGCATGAGCTGCGCGTGCTCGGACAGCGCGTGGAACGCGACCCCGAGCAGGCGGACCGGCTCGGCGACGTCCGCGAGGCGGAGCGCGCGGTGGGCCGCGTCGCGGAGGGCGCCCTCGTCGGTCGTCGGGCGGGACAGCGTGACCGAGCGGGTGAGGGTCGTGAACGACGCGAGGCGCACCTTGACCACGACGGTGCGTGCCGCGACGGCGTGCCGCTCGAGGCGGGCCAGCGCGGCGTCGACCACCGGGTCGAGCGCCGCGGCGATCGCGGTCCGGCCGTGGAGGTCGGTGTCGAACGTGTGCTCCGCGCCCGCGGACTTGCGCTCCCGCACCGTGGAGACCGGGCGGTCGTCCCAGCCGCGCGCGATCCGGTAGAGGTTGGTGCCGCCCGCCTCGCCCGCGACGAGGAGCAGCGTGTCGAGCGGCTGGCGACGCAGGTCGGCGACGGTGCGCACCCCGAGCTCGTCGAGCCGCGCGGCCGACACCGGGCCGACGCCCCACAGCGCCCGCACGGGCAGGTCGAGCAGGAACGGGTCCTCGTCGTCGGCCCCCACGACCCGGACGCCGCCCGGCTTCGCGGCCTCCGAGGCGAGCTTCGCGACGAGCTTGGACCGCCCGAGCCCGAGCGAGACGGGCAGGCCGCTCAGCGCGCGCGCCCGCTCGCGGATGCCGGTGGCGAGCGCCTCGAGGTCGGTCTCCGGCCCGACGGCCGCGGCGAGGTCGGCGAACGCCTCGTCAATGCTCACGGGCTCGACGAGGTCCGTCACCTCGCGCAGCGCCGCCATGATCCGTGCCGAGTAGGCCGAGTACGCGGCGAACCGCGGCACGACGACGACCGTCGACGGCGGGCACAGTCGCCGCGCCTGCTCCATCGGCATCGCCGAGCGGGCGCCGTACTGCCGGGCCTCGTACGACGCCGTCGCGACCACGCTGCGCGGCCCCACGCCGCCGACGAGCACCGGGCGCCCGCGCAGGGACGGCCGCTGGTGCTGCTCGACGGCGGCGAAGAACGCGTCGGCGTCGAGGTGCGCGATCGTCGGGCGGGCGCGCAGCACGGGCGCGTGCGGCGCGCGGTCGAAGCTCACCGCCCTACTCTGCGCCCTGCCACCGACAGCGGTAACAGTTTCGTTCGGACCCTGGCGTTACGGGGAGGCGCACGGGTATCTTGCAGGAGACCGAACAAATCCCGGGATCCCCAGCCCGGGCCGAAGAGCAACGAGGCCTTCATGACCGATCGATCGACACCCAGCGCGGCTGCCCCCGGCCGCTCGTTCGCCAGGACCTCGCCACGACGCTCGCGCGTGGTCACGGCCTCCGCCGTCGTCGGGGCGCTCGCCCTCACGGCCGCCACCTTCGCGTCGCCCGCCGCGGCGGCGCCCCAGCCCACGGCCAAGCCGGCGGCCTCCGTCGCCGGGCCATCGGACATCAACGGGTTCCGCAGCGTCGGCTACGTCATGGCCGACTCGCGCGTCACCCGCGACTTCCATGTGGCCGACCTCGTGCGCACTGGAGCGATCGAGGACCTCACCCACATCAACTACGCGTTCGGCAACGTCACGACCGACCTGGTGTGCGACATCGCCGACGTCCCCGGCGAGGGCGACCCCCTCAACGACTTCGTCGCGGAGGTGCCCGCTGCGGACTCCGTCGACGGCAAGGCCGACAAGCCGGGCCAGAAGCTCGCCGGCAACTTCAACCAGCTCAAGAAGCTCAAGGCCGTCAGCCCGGAGACGAAGATCCTCGTCTCCCTCGGCGGCTGGACCTGGTCGGACAACTTCTCCGAGGCGGCGTCCACGGCCGAGGGTCGTACGCGGCTCGTCGACTCGTGCCTCGACCTCTACATCGACGGCAACCTGCCGGTCGTCGACGGCAAGGGCGGCCCCGGCGTCGCGGCCGGCATCTTCGACGGCATCGACATCGACTGGGAGTGGCCGGTCACCGGCGGCGAGACGGCGAACGTCCGCCCGGAGGACAAGGAGAACTTCCTGCTCCTCATGGAGGAGTTCCGCGCCGAACTCGACGCGCGCGGCGCGACGACCGGCCAGGACTACCTGCTGACGGCGTTCGCGCCCGCGGGCGGCTGGAACGCCGGCCAGGGCGGCTGGCTCGACCCGCGCCTGTTCGCGGTCGTGGACTTCCTCAACGTCCAGGGCTACGACTTCCACGGCGGCTGGGTCCCGAACAAGACGGGCCACCAGGGCAACCTGCACCCCGACGGCGCGGAGAACTGGGGCCTCGGCCTCGACGGCGCGCTCGGCATGTACGTGAACGCGGGCGCGGACCCGTCGCAGATCAACGCGGGCCTCGCGGCCTACGGCCACGGCTGGTACGGCGTCAAGGAGGGCACGAAGGGCTGGCAGCCCGCCGCCGGGTACGTCGGCACGAAGACGTACGCCGAGCTGCGCTCGTTCGGCGGGAAGAAGTTCTTCGACCCGAAGATCGGCGCGAGCTGGCTGTACAACGGCGACCAGTGGTGGAGCTACGACGACCCGGCGTCCGTGACGGCGAAGGCCGAGTTCGTCGCGACGCAGGGTTACGGCGGAGCGATGTGGTGGGACCTCTCCGGCGACTACCGCAACGAGCTCGGCGACGCCCTCGGCTCGACGCTGCGCGCTGCGACCCCGGGTCCCGGCGTGGCCGAGGAGTGCGCGGTGCCCTGGTACGGCACGGGCGTCTACACCGGTGGTGAGGTCGTCTCGCACGAGGGCGCGGAGTACAAGGCCCAGTGGTGGACCCGCAACCAGGAGCCGGGCGCGAGCAACGCCTGGAAGAAGATCGGCCCCTGCGGCACCGCGCCCGAGGTCGAGGCGGCGGTCTGCGCCCCGGCCTGGTCGCGCGAGGCCGTCTACACCGGCGGTCAGACCGTGTCCCGTGCCGGCGTGAACTACACGGCCCAGTGGTGGACGAAGGGCGAGCTCCCCGGTTCCGTGACGTGGGGCTCGTGGGACCCGGTGGGTCTGTGCGCCTGATCTGACGGCTGGTCCGGGTGCCGCGCGCGCCCGGACCGCCCCCGCACGACGACGGCGGGCCCGGTCTTCGGACCGGGCCCGCCGTCGTCGTGGTCGGGGAGCGTTTCGTGGATCCGGCGCCGGGAGCGCTACCCCCAGGGTCTCAGCGCTTCGAGCGCAGGTCCCGGCGCAGGTAGTGCCACGCGAGGACGCAGCACACGATGCCGTTGAGGAGTCCCACGACGACGTCCGCGGGTCCGTGGGCGCCGCGGTAGAGCCGCGAGAGGCCGACGCCGAGAGGCACGAGGCAGCACAGCACCGTCACGACGACGCGCAGGACCGGGTTCGTGATGCGCTGCGCGAGCAGGGCGAGCGTCAAATAGAACGCCGCCGATGCGCCCGTGTGCCCGGAGGGGAAGCTGGACGTCGGGGGCGCCTCGTCGAGCCGCGAGACGTCGGGCCGCTCGCGCCCCACGACGATCGACGACGTGAGGAAGATCAGCGCCTGCAGCGCGACGGCGAGCGCGGGCACGAGGGCGAACCACCACTGCCGGGTGCGCCACCACACGAGCGCGACGGTGAGCAGCGTGCCGCCGATGATGAACTCGGTCGTGCCGATGAGGGAGAGCACGTCGGTGACGGTGTCCCAGAACGGCGTGCGCCGTTGCTCGAACCACCGGTTGACCGCGACCTCGCCCGGCAGGTCGCCGAGCGGCCCGGTGACGAGGAAGCCCGTCGCGACGATGACCACCCACAGCACCGCTCCCGGGAGGAACGCCCGGAGGCCGACGTCGCGCAGCACCTCCTTCGCCGTGGGGCGGGTCGTGTCCAGCTCGTAGCGGTGCACGAAGGGTTGCATCAGACCTCGTTCCTGGGAGTGTCACCGGAGGGACGGCCGGACCGCGCGGCGGCCCACCCGTGATAGGCGACGGCGGACGCCCCTGCGACGGCGCCGCCGAGGAGGATCCCGCCGACGACGTCGGAAGGGTAGTGCGCACCGAGCAGCACGCGGTCGGCCGCGGTGACGAGGGCGAGCGCCGTCGCACCGCCGACCACCGCGACGCGGCCTCGCCGCCCGAGCAGCGGCCAGACGAGCACGCTGAGCGTCACCCCGACGGCCGCCGCGTTCATCGCGTGCCCGGAGGGGAAGCTCGCGCCCGGCACGGTCGACACGGCGTCCTCGAGGACGGGCCGTGCGCGGCCGACGACCTCCTTCGCGCCGAGGCCGAGAGCCCACGCGCCCCAGATCGTCCCGGCCCCCCAGGCCGCGCGCGACCCGAGCCCGTGGCGTCGCCACGCCCAGACGCACACGCCCATCGCGGCAAGGTTCATCCACCGCGCGGCGAGCGCCTCCTGCCCCACGAGGAGCGCGCGCTCGAGCGCGGGGCGCTCGCCGGCGAACCGGGTCGCCGCGGCGACGGCGGCGCGGTCCGCGTCGACGACGACCCCCGACTCCGTGCGCACGAGCCACGCGAGCGCGAGCACGGGGAGGGAGGCCGCGACCCCGTACGCCGCGGCCCGCCAGAGGGTGCGGTACGGGGTCCGGTGGGCTGGCACCCCCGGACAGTAGCGGCACCCCCGCGTCGTCGCGCGCGGGAGCCGGTGCCTCGCGTCAGGCGGGGAGCGCCGCGACCGCCTCGATCTCGACGAGCGCGCCCGGCCGCGCGATCCCGACCCGCAGGACGGTCACGGCGGCGGGGTGCGGGCCCCAGACCTCGCCGACGGCGGCGAAGCCCTCCATGAGGTCGGCCTCGGGGTCGAGGTAGACGGCGAGCCGCGCGACGTCCTCTGGCCCGGCGCCTGCCTCGGCCAGCACGGCGAGGACGTTGCGCAGCGCCTGCGCCGTCTGGGCCGCGATGCCGCCCTCGACGATCGCGCCCGCGGCGTCCGTGCCGTTCTGCCCGCCGACGTAGAGCGTGCGGCTCGTCTCGACGATGGTGCCCTGCGAGAACGCGGGGTTGCGGTGCAGCCCGGGCGGGTTGAGGTGCGTGACGCTCTGCGTGGCCATGGTCGTCCCCTTCTGCGGTCCCGGTCCTGGTGCTGCGGACGCTACTCCGTGCCGCCGACAGACCCCCGACAGGCCCCCGGACACGACCCCGAGACGCCCTCGGCGGGTGGTCCGCGCGGCCCCGACGGGCCGGTCCGGCGTCGGCTGTGTAGGAAGGAGGGGTGAAGCAGTCAGCAGGGCTCGTGCTCTACCGGTTCCGTGCCGACGTCGTCGAGGTGCTGCTCGGGCACATGGGGGGCCCGCTGTGGGCGCGCAAGGACGCGGGCGGGTGGACGATCCCCAAGGGCGAGGTGGAGCCGGGGGAGGACGAGCACGCGGCGGCGCTGCGCGAGTTCGCCGAGGAGCTCGGCGTCCCGGCTCCCGCCGGCGCGGCGCCGGACCTCGACCTCGGCACGGTGCGCCAGCGCGCGGGCAAGCTCGTCGCGGCGTGGGCGCGGGAGGCGGACCTCGACGTCACGACGATCGCGAGCAACACGTTCGCGCTGGAGTGGCCGCCGCGCTCGGGGCGCATGCAGGAGTTCCCGGAGCTCGACCGGGCCGGCTGGTTCGCGCTCGCGCGCGCCCGCGGGCTCGTCGTCGCGGGCCAGGTCCCGCTGCTCGACCGGCTGGAGGAGCTGCTCGCGCGCGAGCCCGCGGAGAGCAGAACGACCGCGGGATGACGAGAGCCCGGGACCGCGGTCCCGGGCTCGTCGAGCGGGAGGCGTCAGCCGAGCAGGTAGGGCGCCGCGGCGAAGCCTGCGGCGAGCCCGACGAGCGCGACGGCGACGGCGGACAGGTGCGAGCGGCGCGCACGGCTCGCGGTACGGCGGGCTGCGTCGGTCACGGTGGTCATGACGGTCCTCTCGTGGGGGGCGGTTCCAGGGAGAGGGACCACGTCAGACGCGATCCATGACGCGAAACCCGGCGGTCGTGGCGCGATCTGCGTCACACCGCGGCGGCCGAAACGCGCCAACCCTGGTGCAGCATCGTGCACCAGGGTTGGTCGGCTCGCGCGGCGGAGCCCCGACGGGGGCCCGCCCGGAGGGTCAGACGCGCAGGACGAGCGCGTCCCCCTGACCGCCGCCGCCGCACAGCGCCGCCGCGCCGACGCCGCCCCCGCGGCGACGGAGCGCGAGCGCGAGGTGCAGCGCGAGCCGAGCGCCCGACGCGCCGACCGGGTGGCCGAGCGCGATGGCGCCGCCGTCGGCGTTGACGACGTCCGCGTCGATGCCGAGGTCCGCGACCGACTGCAGCGCGACGGCGGCGAACGCCTCGTTGATCTCCACGAGGTCGAGGTCCGCCGCGGCGATCCCCTCGCGCTTCACGGCGGCCTCGATGGCCCGCGCCGGCTGGGAGTGCAGCGAGTTGTCGGGTCCCGCGACCTGCCCCGCCGCACCGATCTCGGCGAGCCACGGCAGGCCGTTGCGCTTCGCGAAGGCGCGGCTCGCGACGACGACCGCCGCCGCGCCGTCGGACAGGGGCGAGCTCGACCCGGCGGTGATGGTCCCGTCCCGCACGAAGGCCGGGCGCAGGCGCTCCAGGGCCTCGAGCGTCGTGTCGGCGCGCACGCCCTCGTCGTGCTCGACGACGACCGGCTCGCCCCGCCGCTGCGGCACCTCGACGGGGGCGATCTCCTCGGCGAGCCGCCCGGCGTCGCGCGCCGCGGCGGCCCGCTGGTGCGAGCGCAGCGCGAACGCGTCCTGCTCCGGGCGGCCGATGCCGCGCGTCGCGCAGCCGCGGTCGGTGAGCTCGCCCATGACCTCGCCGCTGAACGGGTCGTTGAGGCCGTCGTGCGTGAGCGAGTCGGCCATCGTCACGTCTCCGAACGCGAACCCGGAGCGCGACCCGACGACGAGGTGCGGCGCGTTCGTCATGGACTCCTGGCCGCCCGCGACGACGACGCTCGCCTCGCCCGTGCGGACCAGCCGGGCCGCGTCGATGATCGCGGTGAGGCCCGAGAGGCACAGCTTGTTGATCGTCACGGTGGGCACGTCCCAGCCGAGGCCCGCGAGGATCGCGGCCTGGCGCGCGGGGCCCTGCTTGGCGCCCGCCTGCACGACCTGCCCGACGATCACCGTGTCGACCTGCTCCGGCGCGACGCCCGCGGCCGCGAGCGCGCCGCGGATCGCGTGCGCGCCGAGCTCGGCCGCCGAGAGCGAGGCGAGCGCGCCGCGGAAGCGCGCGAACGGGGTGCGCGCGCCGTGCAGGAGGACCGGGGTGACCTCGTCCTCGGGGGTGACGGCGGCGGCGTCGGGCAGGGGGCTGGCGTCGGTGCTCATGGGACTCCGATCCGGGAGAGCGAGGAGACGGGGCGAACAGGAAGGAGCCCCGGCGCCGCGAGGAGGGGCGAGCGGCGCCGGGGAGCGGGGGGGGGAGGGCATGCGCCCTCGGGACCGTCAGACGAACGCGGAGACGCCCGTGATGTCGCGCCCGACGATGAGCGCCTGGACCGACTCGGTGCCCTCGTACGTGTGCAGGGCCTCGATGTCGGCGAAGTGCCGCGCGACGCGGTTCTGGAGCAGGATCCCGTTGCCGCCGAGCAGGTCGCGCGCGCTCGCCGCGACCTCGCGCGCCCCGCGGGTGCACGTGTACTTCGCGAGCGACGCCTGCGGGCCGGTGAGCGTCCCCGCCTCGTCGAGCCGCGTCATCTGCGCGACGAGGAGCTGGAGCTGCGTGATCGTCGAGAGCATCCGCGTGAGGCGCTCCTGCACCATCTGGTTCGCGGCGAGCGGGCGCCCGAACTGGACGCGCTGCTTCGCGTACGCGACCGCGGCCTCGTAGCACGCGACCGCGTGCCCGACGGCGGCCCACGCCACCCCGAGGCGCGTCGCGAAGAGCACGCGCGACGTGTCCTTGAACGACCGCGCGCCGGGCAGGGCGTTCTCGGCGGGGACGAACACGTCGTCGAGCACGACGTGCGCCTGCCAGATCGCGCGGAGCGACACCTTGCCGGTGATGGTCGTGCCCGTGTAGCCCGGGTTGTCCTGCGGCACGACGAACCCGTGGACCTGGCCATCGCCGTCGTCGCCGACGAGGCGCGCCCACACGACCGTGATGTGGCCCGACGACCCGTTGCCGATCCACTTCTTCTCGCCGTTCAGCACGTAGCCCTCGACGCCGTCGCGCGTCTCCTTGCGCGCCGTCGTCTCGAGCGAGACGGAGTCCGAGCCGTGGGTGGGCTCGGTGAGCGCGAACGCACCGAGGATCTCCCCGCGCGCCATGGGCTCGGCGTACTTCGCCCGCTGCTCGTCGGAGCCGAGCATCTGGATGCTGCGCAGCGCGAGACCGCCCTGGACGCCGCAGATCGTCGCGACGGAGCCGTCGCCGCGCGACATCTCCATGGCGGCGAGGCCGGCGGCGAGCTGGCTCACGTGCGGACGACCGTCGACGTCGACGCCGTCACGCAGCAGGTCGAGCTCGCCCATGCGCTTGACGAGGTCGAACGGGACCTCGGCGCGCTCCCAGTAGTCGTCGATGACGGGCAGCACCTCGTCCTGGACGAACTGCCGGACGCGCTGCAGGTGGGCGCGGTCCTCCTCGGTCGCGTCGGCGAACGCGCCGGCGTAGTCGAGGTCGAGCGGGGTCGCGAGGTCGTAGGTGGGCTCGGTGACGCCGGGCATGATCGGGGTGGTGGGCATCGGTGCTCCCCTGGGAGGGCGGCTGCGGTCGGTCGACCGTCCTCGACGCGGTTGCCCGGGGTGCGGGCCCGGCGTCGGCGGCGGTCCCTCCCATAGTGCAGCGATACCCCGTCTCAGTCAATCGAGACGGGGTATCGGTGTTGGGTTGGGTCGGGTGACCGGCGGGTCAGGCGGGCGCGCCCGCCGCCGCGGCGTCCGCCTCGGCAGCGGCGGCCGCGCGGCGGTTGACGCGCCACCACACGAAGAACCCGACGAGCGTGAACGCGCCGTAGAACACGTACATGAACGCGGACGCGTAGAAGCCGGCCGAGATCAGCAGGGGCACGCCCACGACGTCCACGGCGACCCAGATGAGCCAGAACTCGACCCAGCCCTTCGCCATGCCGTACGTCGCGAGCAGCGAGCCCATGAAGATCCACGCGTCGGCCCAGACGGGCTCGTACGACTCGAGCGCGCGGAAGACCGGGGTCAGGAGGGCTGTGCCGCCGACGAGCGCGACGACGAGGAACACGCGCTGGCGCCACGACGCCCAGCGCGGCACGACGGCGACGCCGTGGCTGTCCGCGTCGGCGTCACCGAGCCGCGCCTGGGTCTTGCGCCACTGCACCCACCCGTAGACCGACACGACGACGAACATCACCTGGCGGCCCGCCTGGCCGAGCAGGTTGACGGGGTTGGGCGTCGCGAACACCGCGCCGAGGAACACCGTGAGCAGCAGCAGGTTGCCGACGATGCCCACGGGCCACGCCCACACCTTGCGCCGCATGCCGCCCAGCGCCGACGCCAGGCCGAACCCGTTGCCCACGATCTCGCGCCACAGCAGATGCTGGTCGCCGATCGTCAGCTGCGCGTCGAACAGCGCGTGGATCAGGTCCATCGGATGTCCTCGTCCTCCCGGGCACGGGCGCTCCGGGGTGAGGGCGGGCGGCCGGGCCGGGCCACGAGGGCCCGACGGCGTCGCTCACCACGGCGAGACCGCGCCCCGTCGCGCGGGCTCGCGAGAGCCCGGCCGAGGACGGCCGCGCCGCACGTGCTTCCTCCCATCCGGACTGTCACCGTCGGTCCTGGAGTTCCACCAGGTCAACCGCGCGTGGGCGCGGGTCGCGGACTGTCACCGCCGGCTCGGAATTGCACCGACCCCGGAGCACGTTCGTGCGTACTGCGTTCTGCAACCGCCGATGCTACTCGCGCATTCCCCGAGCACGGGACTCGCCCCGCACCGTCCCACGGACTGGAACACGATGCGACCCTGCGCCGCCGAGCAGGTGGTCCTGGTCCGTCCGCGGGCGCAGACGAACCAGGACGACCTGCTCGGCGGGGCGGGGCAGGAGGGGTCAGGCCAGGGCGTCGCGGACGGCGCGCGCGACGTCGTCCGCGACGCCCTGCGCGTCCGCGTCCGCGTCCACCACGGTCACGACGACGCGGCGCGCCGCGGGCACGCCGTCCCCGCTGCGCTCCCGGGCGGCGCCGTCCGGCGCGGCGTACCGGCCGACGGCGGCGCGGCGCAGGTCCGCGAACGCCTCCTCGAGCTGGGGGCGCAGGTCCTGCTCGGGGGAGCGCAGCCACCGGCGCAGGAGCGCGTTGTGCACGGCGACGACGGACGCCGCGAACGCGATGGACGCCGTCGAGCGGCGCTCGTCCGGCGGGAGCGCGTCGCGCAGGTACGCGGTGAACGCGCGCTCGTAGCGGTGGGTCGTGACGAGCTCGCGGTCGCGCAGCGCCGGCACCTGCTGGAGTAGCTGCCAGCGGGCCAGGGACGTCTCGCGCTGCCCGACGTGGTGGTCGAACACCAGCCGCGCCGCGCGGCACACCTCGAGGTACGGGTCGACCGTCGGGTCGGGCGTGAGGTGCCCCTCGGCGTCGGGCACGGGCCGCGTCGCGGCGAGCATGACGACGACCTCGTCGAGCAGGAGCTCGTGGTCCGCGAAGACCACGTCCTCCTTGGACCCGTAGCGGCGGAAGAAGGTGGCGCGGCTGACCTGGGCGGCGTCGGCGATCTCCTCGACGGTCGTCTGCTCGTACCCCTTGCGGGTGAAGAGCTCGATCGCTGCGTCGACGGCCTGGGCATGGGTGCGGCTGCGGACGTCGGTCATGCACCGGACGGTACACCGGTACCCGGCGCTCGCCCGGCCCGGGGCGGTGGCCCTGCGGCGGCGCCGGGTGCGAGGCTGGGGCCATGCCCGACCAGCCTCGCGTGCACGCGATCCACGTCGCGAAGGCCCGTCGACTCCCGACGCGGGTCGTCGCGGCGGTCGAGGCGGAGGAGGGCAAGGGCCTCGTCGGCGACCGGTACCACGGGTCGAAGCACCGGCACGTGACGATCCAGACGCTCACCGACCTGGCGGCCGCCTCCGCGGACCTCGGGCAGGAGATCGACCCCGGTCTGACCCGGCGCAACGTCACGCTCACCCACGGCGACCTGCCCACGAAGCCGGGGTCGTTCCTGCGGATCGGGGACGTCGAGCTCCAGGTGCTCCGGATCGCCGCGCCGTGCCGCCTGCTCGACGACTGGATCGCGGCCGGCGCGATGCGCGCGATGCACGCGCGGGGCGGCGTCGTGTGCCGGCTGCTGTCGTCCGGCACGGTCCGGGCGGGCGACGTCGTGGTGTGGGACGAGGCGGCCGCCGGCGGGGCCTGAGCCCCGGGGCGGCCTCCGGCCCTACGGTGGCCGGGCGCGTGCCGTCGGCAGCGGCGCCCGTGCTTCGACGGTAGACCCGTGGTGGCCCCGCGTCGATGGCTGGGGCGGGTGAGACCGCGGGCGTCGGCGAGATCCCTGGTGCGCGGGCCGCGGGCGCCGGACCGAGGGTCAGCCGCCGAGGAACGCCTTCATCGCGAGGGTCGAGAAGAGCACGGCTCCTGCGGCCACGGCCAGCGCGACGACCCAGCCGTTCGCCCGCTCGACCGGGGGGACGGCGGGCCGACGCGCGGGGGCCGCGCCCCGCCGTCGGGCCCGGGACGCGCGGCGCGCGGTGAAGCGCAGGCCGCGCGCTGCCGCGCGCGCGGACGGCTGGTCGGGTGCGCCGTCGTGGGCGGGGAACGCGGTGTCCCGGGCGGGGGTGGGGGTCACGGTGCGCCTCCGGAGGTTGGCCGGCGCCGCTGACCGGCGCCGTACGGCCAGTCTTCCCCGCGGCGCACCTCGGGCGCGTCGCCCGTCCGGTGGATCCTGCGGCCCACCGGGGTGCGACCTCCGGATGACGAGCGCGTGGTCCTCGTGGCCCGCGAGGTGCACGCTCTCGCGCCGCCGACCGCACGACCGACCCCACGGCCGATCGCACGACGGCCCGGACGAGCGACCGCCCGGCGGTCAGCGCGGGGCGTTCTCCTGGTACCGGGGCCGGCCGCCCCGGGCGGCGCGCTGCAGGTAGCGGACCTCGCGCAGCGCGACGGCCGCGGCGACCACCAGCGGGACCCACGCCCAGACCCGGCCGCGCAGCACGAGCACGAGGCACACGACCGCGACGACGATCCCACCGAGCACGGTCGCGACGCTCGCCCAGCGCACGCCGGTCCGGACGTCGTCGGCCCGCTGCCACCAGCGGCGCAGCCGCTCGCCGAGGCCGGGGCGGGGTGCCGGCCCCGGGCTGACGCTCATGCGCGCGCCTCGCGCGTGAGGGCGACGCCCTCGATACTGCGGACGGCCATGCGGAGCGCGTCGGCGCGCGAGATCTCGCCGTCGTCGGCCATGGACCACGCGTTGAACAGCATCCACCACAGGGTGCGGACGATCCATGCCACGCTGAGCTGGTCGTCGACGACGCCGGCCTCCTGCCCGCGGCGCAGCAGCTCCCGCACCGGCTCCTCGGCCTGCTCGGACTCGGCCCAGAACGCGGACTCGGCGTCGGCGAGCTCGGTGAACAGCACCATGTACCAGGGGCCGAGGTCGAAGTACTCGAAGGCGAGGCGGCGCAGCGCCGCGGCCGGGGGCCCGTCGTCGAGCCGCGCGGCGGCGATCGCCGCGCGCGTGCGCTCGACGGTCTCGGCGCCGATCGCCTCGACGAGGTCGGCGCGCTCGGGGAAGTAGCGGTGCAGGGTCGTGCGGCCCACCTGGGCGGCCTGCGCGACGTCGCCGAGCGACGCGGACTTGTCCGTGCTGAGCACCGAGACGGCCGCGTCGAGGATCGCGCGCCGGGTCCGGGTGCGGGTGCCGCTTGTGGGCGGCGCGTCGGGAGCCGCTCCGGAGGGCGTGGCCGCGGGGGTGCTCCGCGCGCTCGTTCGTGCCGTCACGCGGCCCACGATAGCCCGCGCCGTGACGGAACGCCGCTTGTCACGGATGGAACACCCATGTTCCACTAGGGGCGTCGAGCGCCCCGGCGCACGACCTCCCGCGCCGCGTCAACGACGGTTGACACGAGAGAGGATGTCAACCATGGTTGACGACATGTCCCCGACCTCCACCACGCCCGAGGCCCCACCCGCTCCTCGCGACGCCACCCCGCGGGGCCCGTTCCTCCCGCGCCTCGCGGTGCTGTGGCAGTTCGTCCGCCCGCACCGCCGGACCCTGCTGCTCGGCCTCGTGCTCGGTCTCGGGACGACGGCCGCGACCCTCGCGACGCCGATGGTGACCAAGTGGGTGCTCGACACGCTCGGCACGGGGGAGTCGCTGACCCCGGCCGTGCTCACGCTCGTCGGGCTGCTCGTCGTCGGGCTCGTGCTCGGGCTGTGGCAGTGGGTCCTGCTCGGCACGCTCGCCGAGCGCGTGGTGCTCGACGCGCGGTCGTCCATGGTGCGGCGCTTCTTCCGCGCGCGGATCGGCGCGCTCACCGGCCGCCCGACGGGCGAGCTCGTCACGCGCGTCACGTCCGACACGGTGCTGCTGCGCGAGGCGGCGTCGTCGAGCCTGGTCAACCTCGTGAACCTGGCGGTGTCCCTCGTGGGCACGGTCGTTCTCATGGGCGTGCTCGACCTCGTCCTGCTCGGCACGACGCTCGGGGCGATCGTCGTCATCGGCGTCCTCGTGGGCGCCCTCATGCCCCGCATCGCGAAGGCGCAGGAGAAGGCGCAGGAGTCGCTCGGCAGCCTCGGCGGCACGCTCGAGGGCGGGCTGCGGGCGATCCGCACGATCAAGGCGAGCCGCGCGGAGGGCCGCCAGATCGACCGCGTGCTCGACGACGCGCAGGACTCCGCGCGCCACAGCGTGCGGGCCGTGCGGACCGAGGCGGTCGCCTGGAGCATCGCCGGGGGCGGCATCCAGCTCGCGATCATCGTCATCCTCGCGCTCGGCGCCTGGCGCGTGGACCAGGGGCTCCTGGCCGTGTCGAGCCTCGTCGCGTTCCTGCTCTACGCGTTCCAGATCGTCGAGCCCGTCACGGGGCTGACCATGAACGTCACCCAGCTCCAGGCCGGCATCGCGGCCGCAGGGCGGATCCGCGAGGTCCAGGCCATCGAGCCGGAGGAGGACGACGACCCCGCCGCGCGTCGTCCGGCCGGGATGGGCGCGCCGTCGGGCACGCCGGCCCCGCACGACGCGCCGCGGCTGTCCCTGCGCGGCGTCACCGCGCGCTACCTGCCGGGCGGCGAGCTCGTGGTGCGCGACCTCGACCTCGACGTGCCGCCTCGCGGGCAGGTCGCGATCGTCGGCCCGTCCGGGGCGGGCAAGACCACGACCTTCTCGCTCCTGCTGCGCTTCCTGCAGCCCGAGTCGGGGCGGATCCTCCTCGACGGCGTGCCCTACGACGACCTCACGTTCGACGACGTGCGGCGCCGCTTCGCGTACGTCGAGCAGGAGACCCCCGTCGTGCCGGGCACCATCCGCGAGAACCTGCGCCTCTCCGACCCCGCCGCGACCGAGAAGGCGATGTGGGCGGCGCTCGCGCAGGTGCGTCTCGACGCCAAGGTGCGCTCGCTGCCCGACGGCCTCGACACGTCGCTCGTCGGGACGACCGTCTCGGGTGGCGAGCGCCAGCGCGTCGCCCTCGCGCGCGCCGTCCTGCACGCGCCCGACGTGCTGCTCCTCGACGAGGCCACCGCCCAGGTCGACGGGCTCACCGAGGCGGCCGTGCACGCCGTCATCGAGGACCTGGCCCGCGACCGCGCCGTCGTGACCATCGCGCACCGCCTGTCCACGGTCATCGACGCCGACGTCATCCTCGTCATGGAGGACGGCCGCGTCCGCGCGCGCGGCACGCACCCCCAGCTCCTCGCGACCGACGAGCTCTACCGCGAGCTCGTCGCCGCCCTCCGCATCGCCACCGAGGAGGCCCGCGCACCGCGCTGACCCGGGTGCGGCGATGAGTTCCGCGCCCGCCCGCGGTCGGACGTGTCGTCAGGACGGACGACGGCGGCCGCGGCGCACGCGGGCCGCGGAGGGTGAGGGCGGCATGGGGAACGTGACGTGCGACGTGGCGGTGTCGGTGGACGGGTACTCCTCGCGCCCCGACCAGACGCTGGAGCACCCGTTCGGCGCGGGCGTGGACCTGCACCGGTGGATGGTCGAGACCGCCGACGAGAACGCGGCGGAGATCGCCGCGATCGTCGACGCGGGGGCGTTCGTCATGGGCAGGAACATGTTCACGCCCGGGCGAGGGGAGTGGGACCCGGACTGGCAGGGCTGGTGGGGCCCGGAGCCGCCGTACCACGCGCCGGTGTTCGTGCTCACGCACCACCCGCGCGAGCCGCTCGTCCTGGAGGGCGGGACGACGTTCTTCTTCGTCACCGACGGCGTCGCGTCAGCCGTCGCGCAGGCGCGGGAGGCCGCGGGGGACCGGGACGTCGCGATCGCGGGCGGGGCCGCGACCATCAACCAGGTGATCGCGGCGGGGCTGCTCGACGAGCTCCGGCTGCACGTCGTGCCCCAGGTCCTCGGCCACGGCGACCGCGTGCTCGACGGCGTCCCGCCCCTCGCGCTCGAGACCGTCGCCGTGCGGGCGGCGTCCCAGGTGACCCACGTGACCTACCGCGTGCGGGGGCCGCTCGGCTGACGCGTCTCCCGGCGGGCGGCTGTCCCGGCAGGGGACTCAGCCGAGCACGGCGAGGAGGAGCGGCGCCGCGACGACCAGCACGACCACCGATCCGAGCACGACGACCCGCCGCCACGGGCCGACGTCGTCCCGCGCCCGGCGCTCGCGCGTCCGGTCGGTCCACGCCGCGCCGTCGTACCAGCGCTCGCTCCCCGAGCCCGGTGCGTCCGCGTACCACCCCGCCGGTGCCTTGCGCACGTCGCCTCCTCGCGTCCCGGTCCGGTGAGCCCTCGCACGACATGTGTCGCGGGCCCTCTGTCTCTGACACGCAGCGACGCCCCGAGAGGTTCCACCCGAGCGGGAGGACGGGGAGGAGGTGCGGCACACTGTGCGCGTGGAGGACACCCCGGAGGCGCGCAGCGGCCCCGAGCTCGACCCCGTCGGGGCGTGGGGCCTCGTGGTCAGCCTCGTGCTGGGCGGGGTCGCCGCCGTGCTGTCGCTCGTCGGCTACCTGGTCGACCTGCCGCCGTGGCTCGTGGGCGTCTGCCTGGGTGCCGCGGTCCTCGGGGGGATCGCCGCCGCCGTCTTCTCCGCGCGCCTGGCGCGCCTCGAGCAGAGGTCGGCCGGGCGTGTGCTGTGGGAGACGGTGACGGCCCCGGTCCGGTTCGTGCTCGACGTCCTGTTCTAGCCCGTCACCCGAGGCGTGACGGCCCGCGCTCTACAGCCGGGCGACCTGCGCGGCGCCGTCGGTCGCGATCTGCTCGAACACGCGCTCGTCGGCCGCGAACTGGGTGCCCGGGATGGGCCGGTGGACGACGATCTCCGTGATGCCGGCCTCCGCGTACCCGTGCGCCGTCTCGACGAACGCGTCGACCGACTCCAGCGCGGGGTCTGGAGTGAAGCCCGTGAGCAGGATGCGCGCCACCGACCCCGGGTCGCGACCGGCGTCGCGGCACGCCGCGTCGAGCCGCTCCACCTGGTCGCGGACGGCAGCGCGCGACTGCGCCGGGGTCGCGTCGTCCCCGAGGCGGCCGTCGCCCGTCGTCACCCACGCCTGCCCGTAGCGCGCGGCGAGCCGCAGCCCGCGCGGGCCGGTCGCGGCGACGGCGAACGGCACCCGGGGCGACTGGACCGGCCCGGGGATGGTCCGCGCCTCGTGCGCCCGGTAGTGACCCTCGACGTGCGTGACGGCGGGCTCGGTGAGCAGGCGGTCGAGCAGGATCGTGAAGTCGCGCAACCGGTCGGCGCGCTCCCGGGCCGACCACGGCTCGCCGCCGAGGACCGTCGCGTCGAAGCCCGTCGTCCCCGCGCCCAGGCCGACGGTCACGCGCCCGCCCGACAGGTCGTCGAGCGTCATGACGTCCTTCGCGAACGTCACCGGCTCGCGGAAGTTCGGCGACGACACGAGCGTGCCCAGCCGCACCCGCTCGGTGACGCCCGCCGCGGCGGCGAGCGTCGGGACCGCGCCGAACCACGGGCCGTCGCGGAACGACCGCCACGACAGGTGGTCGTACGTGTAGGCGGCGTGGAACCCGAGGTCGTCGGCGGACCGCCACACGTCCCGGCCCTCGCGCCACGGGTAGATCGGCAGGATCACGGTGCTCACGCGCATGGTCGCCAGCCTAGGGACAGCGGCCCACGCTGTCCGCCCGCCGGGTGTATCGCAGGAACGGCGTGGTCGTCCCCTCCGGGCACAGGTCGACGTCCGTGGCGAGCGCCCGGCCCGTCTTAGCGAGGAAGCGGCAGACCGCGTCGAGGGTGTGCTGGTCGTGGATCTCCCGGGCGTCGACGTCGAAGGCGATCTCGTCGTCGGGCCACAGGAACAGGTTCACGGAGACGCCGGGGGCGGGGCGGACGAAGACCGTCGGGAGCGCGTGGTCCGCGGCGCGGTGGAGGGCGCCGCCGTCCCACGGCCGGCCGTCCCGCTCGACGGACCAGCCGAGCGCGCGGTACCGCTCGACGAGCCGCGCGCCGTCGGACGCCCGGCTGCCACGCACGGACCCGTCCGGCAGGCGACCCTCGACGCTCTCGTCGAAGAACCTCGCGACGTCACGCCAGAGGATGCGCACGCGGCGAGACTAGCGGGCGCCGGTCACGTGCCCCGTCTACCGTGGCGAGGTGATCCAGCACACCGTCGCCTTCCGCCTCGTCCACCCCGCCGGCAGCGCGGAGGAGGCCGAGTTCCTCGGCACCGCCCGCACGACGCTCACCGGGGTCCCGGGCGTCCGGGACTTCACCGTCTCGCGCCAGGTGAGCCCGAAGAGCCCGCTGACGTTCCAGTTCTCCATGGTGTTCGACGACGACGCCGCGTACGCCGCGTACGACGCCCACCCGGACCACCGCCGCTTCGTCGCCGAGCGGTGGGTCCCCGAGGTCGCGGAGTTCCAGGAGCTCGACCTCGTCCCTCTGGCGGACTGACCGCACCGTCCCCGCCGTGACCAGCGAGGGAGGACGTCCGGGCGCGAGGTAGAGCTCCGCGCGTCCTCGTTCGCGACCGCACGTCCTACCTCGCGGAGCGGGCGTCGTGGGGGCGGGGGCGGGCGCGCGGTGTGGCAGGGTGACGGCATGACCCAGATCGACCTGCGCATCTTCACCGAGCCCCAGCAGGGCGCGTCGTACGACGACCTCCTCGCTGTCGCGAAGGCCACCGAGGACCTCGGTTTCGACGCCTTCTTCCGCTCCGACCACTACCTCGTCATGGGCGACGGCGACGGGCTGCCCGGCCCGACCGACGCCTGGACGACGCTCGCCGGCCTCGCCCGCGAGACGAGCCGCATCCGGCTCGGCACGCTCGTGTCGTCGGCCACGTTCCGCCACCCCGGCGTGCTCGCGATCCAGGTCGCGCAGGTCGACCAGATGTCGGGCGGCCGCGTCGAGCTCGGCCTCGGCGCGGGCTGGTACGCCCGCGAGCACGAGGCGTACGGCATCCCGTTCCCGGAGAAGCGGTTCGGGATCCTCGAGGAGCAGCTCGCGGTGATCACCGGGCTGTGGGAGACGCCGGTCGGCGAGACGTTCTCGTTCAGCGGCGAGCACTACACGCTCACGGACTCCCCGGCCCTGCCGAAGCCCGCCCAGGAGCGCGTCCCGGTGATCGTCGGCGGACACGGGCCCCGGCGCACCCCGGCGCTCGCGGCCCGGTACGCCAGCGAGTTCAACGCGGCGTTCCCCGACCCGGGCGTCCTGCCCGACCGGTTCGAGAACGTGCGCGCCGCGTGCCTCGACGCCGACCGCGACCCCGACTCGCTCGTGTACTCGGCGGCGTTCGTCGTCGCGGTGGGCAAGGACGAGGCGGAGTTCCGCCGTCGGGCCGACGCGATCGGGCGCGAGCCCGACGAGGTCCGCCGCAACGGCCTGGCCGGCACGGTCGGCGAGGTCGCGGACAAGATCGCGGCCGCCGCAGAGCAGGGCGCGACGCGCTTCTACCTCCAGGTGCTCGACCTGCACGACCTCGACCACCTGGAGCTCGTCGCGAGCGAGGTCGTGCCGCAGCTGCCGTGACGCCCGTGCCCACGGGTCGCCCCGGAAACACCGCCGTGACGTCGGGCCACTACCCTGCACCGGGGGTTTTTTCACACGGGCTTCACGGACGGGAGAGACATGAGCGCCATCGGGTGGCGGTTGCACGGTGACGGGAAGACGGTCCGACCGGGGGACGTCGTCGACCCGGACGAGCGTCTGACCTGGCCGCGGACCATCGGGATCGGGATGCAGCACGTCGTCGCCATGTTCGGCGCGACGTTCCTCGTGCCGCTCCTCACGGGCTTCTCGCCCGCGACGACGCTGTTCTTCTCGGCGATCGGCACGGTCGGGTTCCTGCTCATCACGCGGAACCGCCTCCCGAGCTACCTCGGGTCGAGCTTCGCGTTCATCGCGCCGATCGGCGCGGCGACCGCGTCCCAGGGTCAGTCGGTCGCGGTCGGCGGGATCCTCGTCACGGGCCTCGTGCTCGCGGCCGTCGGTCTCCTGGTCCACGTCGCGGGCGCGCGGTGGATCGACGTCGTCATGCCGCCGATCGTCACGGGCACGATCGTCGCGCTCATCGGGCTCAACCTCGCCCCGGCGGCGTGGGGCAACTTCCAGCAGGCGCCGGTCACGGCCGTCGTCACGCTCGCCGCGATCATCCTCGTGAGCGTCCTGTTCAAGGGGATCCTCGGGCGGCTGTCGATCCTCGTCGGCGTGGTCGTCGGCTACGTCGTGGCCGTGATCCAGGGCGAGGTGTCATTCGACGAGGTGCGGAAGGCTGCCTGGGTCGGGCTCCCGGAGTTCGTCACGCCGACGTTCGACGTCGCCGTGCTCGGCCTGTTCGTCCCGGTCGTGCTCGTGCTCATCGCGGAGAACGTCGGGCACGTGAAGTCGGTCGCCGCGATGACGGGCAAGAACCTCGACGACCTCACCGGCCGCGCGCTCTTCGCCGACGGCCTCGCGACGACGTTCGCGGGCGTCGGCGGCGGGTCGGGCACGACGACGTACGCCGAGAACATCGGCGTCATGGCCGCGACGCGCGTCTACTCGACCGCGGCGTACTGGGTCGCGGCGGCGACCGCGCTGGTGCTCTCCTTGTCGCCGAAGTTCGGCGCGCTCATCGCGACGATCCCGGTCGGCGTCCTGGGCGGTGCCGCGACGATGCTCTACGGCATGATCGGCATCCTCGGCGCGCGCATCTGGGTGCAGAACAAGGTGGACTTCTCCGACCCGGTCAACCTCACGACCGCGGCCGTGCCGCTCGTCGTCGGCATCGCCAACTTCACGTGGGCCGTGGGCGACCTGACGTTCGAGGGGATCGCGCTGGGCACCGCCGCGGCGCTCGTGATCTACCACGTGATGCGGAACCTCTCGCGGTGGCGCGGCACGACGCAGGAGCCTGCCAGCCCGGCGTCGGCCCCCGGGGGCGACGAGCCCGCCGTCCACGAGACGGTCGAGGACGCCCGCTGACGCGACGCGCGGGAGCGGCCTCCTCGGAGGCTTCACGAAGACGACGGCCCGGCAGGCGCGAGCCCGCCGGGCCGTCGGCTAGAGGCGCAGGCCCAGGACGAGGCCCTCGGCGACGTCGAGCCGGGTGAAGCCGAGGTGCTCGTAGAAGCCGATCGCGGACGCGTTGTCCTCCGCCACGCCGAGGTGCACCCCGGGCGACCCGGCGGCGCGCAGCGCGTCGAAGAGCACCTCCATGAGGCGGCGGCCGTTGCCGCCGCCCTGGGCCGACGGCAGCAGGTCGACGTGCAGGTGCGACGGGTAGTCGCCGAGCACGGACGGGTCTGTGCGGTGCGGGCGGTGGATCTGCTCGACGAGCGCCTCGTCGCGCGACCCCGCGGGGAAGCTCCCGAGGGGGTAGCGCTCCCGGAGCGGCGGCCACCACTCGCGCTCGCACCGGTCCTCGAACGCGGCGGTGTCGCGGGCGCCGAGCACGTAGCCGGCGGCGACGCCGTCGGCCTCGACGACGGACGCCAGGCCCGGCTCGAGCGCGAGGTACGCGCCGAGGTAGACCTCGCCGAGCAGGCGCTGGTCGGTGTAGAGCCCGCTCGCGTCGGCGCCGGACGCACCGGTCCGCAGGCAGATCTCGTACAGGCGGTCGACCTCGGCGGGGTCGGTGGTCCGGGCGGGCCGGAGGGGCAGGGTGCTCATGGGTACCGTTCGGCGGTCAGGGTGCCCGGCGGGCGCCGGGCCGGGACGTGCTAGCCCTCGGCGGGGGGCACGGGCAGCGGGCGGGGCGTGATCTCCTCGATCGGGACGCACCCTGCACGGCTCTCGAGCGGGACGTCGCCGGACAGGCCGACGAGCTCCGGGTCCACGATGTTCTCGAAGTCGGCGCCCACGTAGAGGTCGACGGTCGCGTCCTCGCGCGCGTCGAGCACGAGGCCCGGGTTCTCGTAGTGCGCGGCGAGGGTGTACGCCTGCGCGACGCCCGCGGCACCGAAGTGGATCTGCGTGCGCGACACGACGTCGGACTTCCCGTCGCCGTCGAGGTCCGGGGCGTTGCCCGTCGAGAGCACCGCGAACCCGCGCGACGTGAGGATGTCCTGGTTGAGCCGGCCCAGCGGGTCGTCCTTGCCGGACGCGTTGTAGACGTTGACCTGGATGTCGCCGGTGGCGACGGGCAGGGTGCCGTCCGCGAGGCAGGGGACCTTGACGTCCGCGAGGTCGTCGACGGCCTCGGGGGAGGACAGCTCCCGGTCGAACGGCGCCTCGATCGCGCCGGTGTACACGGCGAGGGCGCCGATCCCGACGACGGCGAGCGCCGCGATGAGCAGCCCGAACACGACTGCCTGGCGCTCGTGCATGCGCCGGCGGCGGACGGCGCGCGCGGTGTCGGGGCGGAGTGTCACGCCAGCAACCTACCGGACCGGCCGCTCATCGCAGCGTCAGCACGCGCGCGTGCAGGATCGCCCGCTGCTGCAGCGCGGCGCGGACGGCGCGGTGCAGGCCGTCCTCCAGGTAGAGGACGCCGTCGAACTCGACCACGTGCGCGAACAGGTCGCCGAAGAACGTGGAGTCCTCGGCGAGGAGCGCGTCGAGGTCGAGCGTGCGCTTGGTGGTGACGAGCTCGTCGAGGCGCACCTGACGCGGGGGCACCTCCGCCCAGTCGCGGGCGGTGACCCGGCCGTGGTCCGGGTAGGGGCGCCCGTCGCCGACGGCCTTGAAGATCATGCGGGACATCCTAGGTGCCCGACGGCGCGCACCGCCCCCGATGGCGGGGCGTCGGTCACGCACTCGTCACGAACTCCCCACGGGAACCGACGGGCTCGTCCGCGACCGCCCGCACCGAGGGCCGAGCGTCAGGAGATCGTTAGCGTCGCGCCCCCGCCCGTATGGGTCCCGTGAGGACGGGCTCCGCCGCCCCGGAGCGGGTGTTCGATCGTCGTCGGCGCCCCGTCCGATGGGTGCCCGGCCGCCCGACAGGGGGCCGTCGGTCTCGACCTGGGGACGTCTCGTGCTCGACATCGTCTACGTGCTCGGCGTGATCGCCGTGTTCGTGCTGGTCGCCGGAATCGGGAAGGCGGTGGAGAAGCTGTGATCGTGCTCGAGCTCCTCGCCGTGGCTCTCGGTGCGGCGGCGATCGTGTATCTCGTGGTGGCGCTCGTGAGACCGGAGCGCTTCTGATGACCTGGATCTTCGCGCTCCTCGCGCTCGGGACCGTCGCCCTGGTCCTCGCGGCGCTCTACCGCCCGCTGGGCGACCACATGGCGCGGGTCTACTCCACGCCGAAGGACTGGCGGGTGGAGCGGGGCCTGTACCGCGTCCTGGGCGTCGACCCCCGCTCCGAGCAGACGTGGCCCGCCTACCTGCGCAGCATCCTCGCGTTCTCGGCCGTGGGCCTCGTGCTGCTCTACCTGCTCCAGCGCACGCAGCAGTGGCTGCCGTACTCGCTCGGGCTGCCCGCGCCGTCGGAGCACCTCGCCTTCAACACGGCCGCGTCGTTCGTGGGCAACACGAACTGGCAGTCGTACTCGCCGGAGCAGACGCTCGGCTACACCGTGCAGCTCGCCGGGCTCGCGGTGCAGAACTTCGTGTCCGCGGCGGTCGGCATGGCGGTCGCCGTCGCGCTCGTGCGGGGCTTCGCGTACCGCCGGGTCGGCACGATCGGCAACGTCTGGGTGGACCTCGTGCGCGGGTGCCTGCGCATCCTGCTCCCGATCTCCCTCGTCGGCGCGGTCGTGCTGCTCGTCGGCGGGGTCGTGCAGAACTTCGACGGCTTCACGCAGGTCACGACCCTCGCGGGCGGCACCCAGAGCGTGCCGGGCGGGCCGGTGGCCTCGCAGGAGGTCATCAAGCTGCTCGGCACGAACGGCGGCGGGTTCTTCAACGTGAACTCGGCGCACCCGTTCGAGAACCCGTCGGCGTGGACGAACGTCGTCGAGGTCCTGCTCATGCTCGTCATCCCGTTCTCCTTGCCGCGCACGTTCGGCCGCATGGTCGGCGACGACCGCCAGGGCTACGCGATCCTCGCGACGATGGGCGTGCTCTTCGTGGCGTCGTTCGTCGCGCTCACCGCGCTGGAGTCCGCCGGGAACGGCACCGCGCCGCAGCTCGCCGGGGGTGCGATGGAGGGCAAGGAGGCGCGGTTCGGGATCATCGGCTCGACCCTCTTCGCCACCACGAGCACCACGACGTCGACCGGCGCGGTCAACTCGATGCACGACTCCTACACGGCGCTGGGCGGGATGCTCCCGCTGCTCAACATGATGCTCGGTGAGGTCGCCCCGGGCGGCGTCGGCTCCGGGCTCTACGGGATGCTCGTGCTCGCCGTCATCGCGGTCTTCATCGCGGGCCTGCTGGTCGGACGCACGCCGGAGTACCTGGGCAAGAAGATCGGGCCGCGCGAGATCAAGCTCGCGAGCCTCTACATCCTCGTGACGCCGACGCTCGTGCTCGTCGGCACGGCCCTGAGCTTCGCGATCCCGCCCGTGCGCGAGAGCGTCGAGACGGTGTCGATCTGGAACCCCGGCGTGCACGGCACGACCGAGGTGCTGTACGCCTTCACGTCCGCGGCCAACAACAACGGGTCGGCGTTCGCCGGGCTCACCGCGAACACCCCGTGGCTCAACACCGCGCTCGGCGTCGCGATCCTGCTCGGCCGGTTCGTGCCGATCGTCCTCGTCCTCGCGCTCGCGGGCTCGCTCGCGCAGCAGGACAAGGTGCCCGCCACCGTCGGCACGCTGCCGACCCACCGCCCCCAGTTCGTGGGGCTCCTGATCGGCGTGGTGGTCCTCCTCACCGCGCTCACGTACTTCCCCGTTCTCGCGCTGGGTCCCCTGGCTGAAGGGCTGCTGTAACCCATGTCCACGCTCACCCACCCCTCCCCGCGCGCCGTGCGCCAGCCGGCCGCGACCACCGGCGGCCTGTTCACCTGGTCGCAGGTGCGCCAGGCGCTGCCCGGCGCGTTCCGCAAGCTCGACCCGCGCCAGATGTGGCGCAACCCCGTGATGTTCCTCGTCTGGGTCGGGGCCGCCCTCACCACCGTGATCGCGGTCGTCGAGCCGTTCCTCGGCGGCCCGGAGGAGTCGGGCGGCACGCCCGTCCCCGGGTCCTTCACGGCGGTCATCGCCGTGTTCCTCTGGCTCACGGTCCTCTTCGCCAACCTCGCGGAGTCGGTCGCCGAGGGCCGCGGCAAGGCCCAGGCCGACTCGTTGCGCCGGACCCGCACCGCGACCGTCGCGCACCGGGTCGCCGCGTACGACGAGACGGGCGACCCCGGCGCCCTGCGCGCCCGCGCGGTCGAGGTGTCCTCGGCCGACCTGCGGCTGGGGGACGTCGTCGTCGTCGAGGCGGGGGAGCTGGTCCCCGGCGACGGCGAGATCGTGTGGGGCATCGCGTCGGTCGACGAGTCCGCGATCACGGGCGAGTCCGCACCGGTGATCCGCGAGTCGGGCGGCGACCGGTCCGCCGTCACCGGCGGCACGCGCGTCCTGTCGGACCGCATCGTCGTGCGCGTCACCTCGATGCCGGGCGAGACGTTCGTCGACCGGATGATCGCGCTCGTCGAGGGCGCGAGCCGGCAGCGCACGCCGAACGAGATCGCGCTGAGCATCCTCCTCGCGTCGCTGTCGATCGTGTTCGTCGTGGTCGCCCTCACGCTCAACCCCGTCGCGTCGTACGCGGCGAGCCCGGTGAGCGTCGCGGTGCTGGTCGCGCTCCTCGTCTGCCTCATCCCGACGACGATCGGCGCGCTGCTCTCGGCGATCGGCATCGCGGGGATGGACCGCCTCGTGCAGCGCAACGTGCTCGCGATGTCCGGCCGCGCGGTCGAGGCGGCGGGCGACGTCACGACCCTCCTGCTCGACAAGACGGGCACCATCACCTACGGCAACCGGCAGGCCGCGCGGTTCGTCGCGCTGCGCGACGTCGACGAGCGCGAGCTCGTCCGGGCCGCCGCGCTGTCGTCCCTCGCGGACCCGACGCCGGAGGGCACGTCGATCGTCGAGTTCGCGCGCCGCGGGGGCCTCGACGTCGGGCCGACCGCGCCGGGCGAGATCGTGCCGTTCACGGCGCAGACCCGGATGTCGGGGCTCGACGAGCCGGACGGGACCAAGATCCGCAAGGGCGCCGGGTCCGCCGTGACGGCGTGGGTCGAGCAGGGCGGCGAGCGGGCGGCGTCGAGCGTGCTCGCGGAGCTCGACGACGTCGTGGAGGAGGTCGCGCAGTCGGGCGGCACGCCGCTCGTCGTCGCGGTGCGGACGCCGGACGGCGCGAGCCGCGTGCTCGGCGTCGTCCACCTCAAGGACGTCGTCAAGGAGGGCATCGCGGACCGCTTCGCCGAGCTGCGGTCGATGGGCATCCGCACGGTGATGATCACGGGCGACAACCCGCTCACCGCCGCCGCGATCGCGCAGGAGGCGGGCGTCGACGACTTCCTGGCCGAGGCCACGCCCGAGGACAAGCTCGCGCTCATCCGCGCCGAGCAGGAGGGCGGCAACCTCGTCGCGATGACGGGCGACGGGACGAACGACGCGCCCGCCCTGGCGCAGGCCGACGTGGGCGTCGCGATGAACTCCGGCACGTCGGCCGCGAAGGAGGCCGGCAACATGGTCGACCTCGACTCCGACCCGACGAAGCTCATCGACGTCGTGCGCATCGGCAAGCAGCTCCTCATCACGCGCGGGGCGCTCACCACGTTCTCGATCGCCAACGACGTCGCGAAGTACTTCGCGATCATCCCCGCGATGTTCAAGGGCGTGTTCCCCGGCCTCGAGGTGCTCAACGTCATGGGCCTCAGCTCGCCGTCGTCGGCGGTGCTGTCGGCGATCGTCTTCAACGCGATCGTCATCGTGCTGCTCATCCCGCTCGCGCTGCGCGGGGTGCGGTACCGGCCGGCCGACGCCTCGACGATCCTCGGGCGGAACCTGCTCGTCTACGGCGTCGGCGGCCTCGTGGCCCCGTTCGTCGGCATCTGGCTCATCGACCTCGTCGTGCGCCTCCTCCCCGGCTACTGACCCGCACGACGACCAGGAGAACCTCCATGAACACCACGGCACGCAGCACCGGGCGGGTCGTCTGGGTCGCGACCCGGGCGATGCTCGTCCTCACCCTCCTCCTCGGCGTCGGGTACACGCTCGTCGTCACCGGCGTCGGGCAGCTCGTCCTGCCCGCCCGCGCCGACGGCTCGCTCGTGCACGACGGCGCGGGCCGGGTCGTCGGGTCGGCCCTGCTCGGGCAGGCGTTCACCGACGCCGACGGCGACCCGCTGCCCGAGTACTTCCAGCCCCGCCCGTCGGCCGCGGGCGACGGGTACGACGCCGCGGCGTCGTCGGGCTCGAACCTCGGCCCCGAGAACGCCGACCTCGTCGCCGCGATCACGGAGCGGCGCGCCCAGGTCGCGGAGCTGGAGGGCATCGACCCGGCCGACGTCCCCGTGGACGCGCTCACGGCCTCGGGCTCCGGCCTCGACCCCCACATCAGCCCGGCCTACGCCGCCGTCCAGGTCGACCGCGTCGCGGCGGCGCGCGGTCTGACCGCCGCGCAGGTCGAGGAGCTCGTCGCGCGGCACACTGGGGGGCGTGCGCTGGGGTACCTCGGCGAGCCGACGGTGAACGTGCTCGAGCTCAACGTCGCCCTGGACCGGATCGGAGGCTGAGCATGGCGCGCGGACGGCTGCGGGTCCTCCTCGGCGCGGCGCCCGGCGTCGGGAAGACCTACGCCATGCTCGAGGAGGGCCGCCGTCTGCGCGACGAGGGCCGGGACGTCGTGGTCGCGGTCGTGGAGACCCACGGCCGCGCCGCGACGGCGGCCATGGCGGAGGGCCTCGAGGTGGTGCCGCGCGTCCGCGTGACCCACCGCGGCGTCGAGCTCACGGACCTCGACCTGGACGCCGTCCTCGCGCGGCGCCCGGACGTCGCGCTCGTCGACGAGCTCGCGCACACGAACGCGCCGGGCCTCGCCCACGAGAAGCGCTGGCAGGACGTCGACCGGCTGCTCGACGCCGGGATCGACGTCATCTCGACCGTCAACATCCAGCACATCGAGTCGCTCAACGACGTGGTCGAGAAGATCACGGGCGCCGTGCAGCGCGAGACGATCCCCGACGCCGTCCTGCGCGGCGCCGACCAGATCGAGGTCGTCGACCTCGCGCCCCAGGCGCTGCGCGACCGCCTCGCCGGCGGGTACGTGTACCCGGCCGAGCGCGTCGACGCGGCGCTGTCGAACTACTTCCGCCTCGGCAACCTCACCGCGCTGCGCGAGCTCGCGCTGCTCTGGCTCGCCGACGAGGTGGACGCGGCGCTCCAGCTCTACCGGACCGAGCACGGGATCGACAGCACCTGGGAGGCGCGCGAGCGCGTCGTCGTGACGCTCACGGGCGGCCCCGAGGGGGAGACGCTCGTGCGGCGCGGCGCCCGGATCGCCGCGCGGTCTGCGGGCGGCCAGCTCCTCGCGGTGCACGTCACGACGCAGGACGGCCTGCGCGACGCCGCCCCCGGCGCGCTCGCGCACCAGCGCGCGCTCGTCGAGCAGCTCGGCGGGACGTACCACCAGGTCGTGGGCGACGACGTCCCCACCGCGCTCGTCGAGTTCGCCAAGGGCGTCAACGCCACGCAGCTCGTCATCGGGGTATCGCGCCGGGGCCGGCTCGCGTCGGCCCTCAGCGGCCCCGGCATCGGGGCGACGGTCACGCGCGAGGCGGGCAACATCGACGTCCACATCGTCAACCACGCCGCCGCCGGGGGAGGGGCACGCCTGCCCCGCTCGGGCGGCGCGCTCACCCTGCGGCGTCGCGTCGCGGGGTTCGTCCTCGCGCTCGTCGGCGGACCGCTGCTCACCTGGCTCCTCGTCACGGCGCGCGACGAGGACACGCTCGTGACCGACGTCCTGGCGTACCAGCTGCTCGTCGTCGTCGTCGCGCTCGTCGGGGGCGTCTGGCCCGCGGTCTACGCCGCGGTCCTGTCGGGCGTCACGCTCGACTACTTCTTCGTCGAGCCCCTGCACACGATCACCGTGGGCGAGCGGTTCCACCTCGTGGCCCTCGTCCTGTACGTCGTCATCGCCGTGCTCGTGAGCGTCGTCGTCGACCGCGCGGCGCGCACGACCCGGGCGGCCCGGCGCGCGGCCGCGGAGTCCGAGGTGCTCGCCACGGTCGCGGGCAGCGTCCTGCGCGGGCAGGACGCCGTGCAGGCCCTCGTGAGCCGGGCGCGCGAGGCGTTCGGCATGGTGGGGGCGCGGCTCGTCGTCTCCGGGACGGAGCTCGCGGCCGACGGCGACCCGGGGCCGGGTGCGCCCAGCACGACGGTGCGCGTGGACGACCGCGCTGACCTCGAGCTGTTCGGGCCGGACCTCGCCGCGTCCGAGCGGCGCCTGCTCAACGTCATCGCCGTCCAGCTCGAGGCGGCGCTCGAGCACAGCGACCTCGCCGAGGTCGCGAGCGAGATGGACCAGCTCGCCGAGTCCGACCGCGTGCGCAGCGCGCTGCTGTCGGCGCTGAGCCACGACCTGCGCCGCCCCCTGAGCGCCGCGACCGCCGCCGTGAGCGGCCTGCGCTCGACGCGCGGCGCGCTCAGCCCCGCCGACCGGGACGAGCTGCTCGCGACCGCCGACGAGAGCCTCGGCGCGCTCGGCACGCTCATCACCGACCTGCTCGACGTGAGCCGGCTGGAGGCGGGCGTCCTCGGGGTGTCGCGCACCGAGGTCGAGCCGGCCGACGTCGTGCTGCCGGCGCTCGACGAGCTCGGTCTCGGGCCCGCCCAGGTGGAGCTCGACCTCGAGCTCGACGTCCCCGCGGTCGTCGCCGACCCGGTGCTGCTCCAGCGCGTGCTGGTCAACCTGCTCGCCAACGCGACGCGGCACTCGCCGCCGGACGAGCGCGTGCGGATCTCGACGAGCGCGTTCGGGGGGTCGGTCGAGATCCGCGTCGTCGACCACGGCCCGGGCATCCCGCCCGAGCGGCGCGAGGACGTGTTCGTGCCGTTCCAGCGCCTCGGCGACACCGACAACACGACCGGCCTCGGGCTCGGCCTCGCGCTGTCGAAGGGGTTCGTCGAGGGCATGGGCGGCACGCTCACCCCCGAGGACACCCCCGGCGGAGGGCTCACCATGGTCGTGGCCCTGCCCGCCGCGGGCCCGACGCCCCACCCCGACGCACCGGAGACCAGCGCGCCATGAAGATCCTCATCGCCGACGACGACCCGCAGATCCTGCGCGCCCTGCGCATCACCCTCACCGCGCAGGGCTACGAGATCATCACGGCGACCTCGGGCTCGCAGGCGATCGCGCGCGCGATCGACCACCGGCCCGACGTCCTCATGCTCGACCTCGGCATGCCCGAGCTCGACGGCCTCGACGTGATCCACGCCGTCCGGGGCTGGTCGGACGCCCCGATCCTCGTGGTGTCCGGGCGCACGGGCGCCGCCGACAAGGTCGAGGCCCTCGACGCGGGCGCCGACGACTACGTCACGAAGCCGTTCTCCATCGAGGAGCTGCTCGCCCGCATCCGCGCGCTCACGCGCCGCGTCGCGCACGAGGACTCCGCGCCGGTCGTCGTGCTGGGCGACGTGACGGTCGACCTGTCGGCCCACAGCGTCGTGCGCGTGCGCGACGGCCAGACCGAGCAGGTGCGGCTCACCCCGACGGAGTGGCAGGTGCTGGAGCGGCTCGTCCGCAACCCGGGCAAGCTCGTCACGCGGCAGACGCTGCTCACGGAGATCTGGGGCTCCCAGCACGTGAGCGACACGGGCTACCTGCGCCTGTACGTCGCGCAGCTCCGCAAGAAGCTCGAGCCGGAGCCGGCGGCCCCGCGCTACCTGCTCACCGAGGCGGGCATGGGCTACCGCTTCGAGCCGGACCCCGGGGCGCCGACCGCGGCGTCCTGAGGGCCGTCCGCGGGCGGCTTCCCGACGGGCGGCGACCACGCCCGTCGGGAGGCCGTGAGGATCCGGGCGCGGGCCGTGTGCGTTCCGTCAGGCCCGGTCTCCGCCCCCGCCGCGCGCGGTAGACCGGAGCCATGACCCTCGTGCACACCGCGTTCGCCGCCCGGCTCGCCGCGCTGCGCGGCGCTCCCTCGTCGGCCTGGCCGGGCGGCACCGTCCTCGCCCCGCACGACGTGCTCGTCGACGGGACGAGCCTCGCCGCCTGCGCCCGGCTGCGCGCGACCCCGACCGTCCACGTGCCCGCGAGCGCCGACCCGGGCCGCGTCGGGCGGCTGTGGGAGGCGTCGCCGCGGTGCGTCGTGCTCGCCGGGGTGGAGGACGTCGTCCCGCGCCTCGGGGGCCACCACCGGCAGGTGTGGCTCGACGCCGACCTCGACGCGTGCGGCGCGGTGGTCGAGGAGGCCCGGCTCGTCGGCCGCGTCTCGGCGACGCCCCTGCGCCGTTTCACCGTGCACCCCGCACCCGGTCGCGCCGGGGGCGTCGCGCGGCTCCCCGAGGACCTGCGGCGTGGTGACGTCGTCGCGGTCCCGTGCCCCGGCGTCGTCCACGAGCGCGAGCTCCGGCGCTGAGCGGGAGCCGCGGGCCGTGAGGGGACCGCTACGGTGTCACGGGGCCCGCGGCGTCGTCGACGAGGCGCGCGAGCTCGCGCACGACCGCACCCGGCAGGGCCGGAGGGAAGAGCAGCGCGCGCTGCCGCTCGCCCGCCCGCCAGCCGTCGCACGCGAGCGCCGCGAGCACGAGGGACGACGGCGCGCCCTCCTCCCGCCACGCGCGCAGCACGTCCGCGTGGACGGTGTGCTGGCCCTCGGGCACGTCGTCGCGCGCCACCCCGCCGAGGGCGTAGAGGCGCAGGAGCGCCGCCGCCTTGCGCGAGTCGTCGAGCGCCGCGACCGACGCCGCGACCGCGGCGCGCGACGGGTCGAGCCGCAGCGGCGAGAGGTCGTCGAACCCGGACTGCACGACCTCGATCGCGACGTCGTCGACCAGCGTCTCCGCGTCCCCGAACATCGACCGCAGGGTCGACTCGCTGCGGTCGCACCGCCGCGCGACCGCGGCGAAGGTGACGTTCTCGACCCCCTCCTCGAGCGCGACCCGCAGCACCGCGTCCACGAGCGGGCGCTCGTCGTCGCGGAACGGGTCCTCGTCGAGCTCGACGTCGCGGAACACGACGGCGCGCGCGGGCGGCCGGACGTCGGCGTACCGGGAGAGGTCGTCGACGAGCTCGTCCCACTCCGTCTCGGTGAACCGGTACGCGTCCTGGTACAGGCCCAGCCACGTGCCCTCGAGCGCGAGGGCCGCGACCCACGTGCGCGGCTCGCGCGCTCCGGCACCCTCGGTCGGCTCCCGCGTGGGGATCGCGTCGACCCACTCGTGCAGGGTGGCCCTGGCCGAGCGCGTCGCGTCGCTCCGGTCGGGCGTGGACATGACCGTCACCTCCGTGGTCGGAAAAGGTGGATCGAGCCTAGCCGGAGCCCACGACGGCCACGCGTCAGGGGCGCGGGACGTCGCGGCGGCGGAAGCCCGCGAGGCCCAGCGCGACGAGCACGACGGCGAGGAGCGTGAGCCACACGAAGGGCCACGGCTCGGCGTCGGCCCCGGGGAGCTGGGGCACGTGCCAGAAGGGCGAGAGCCCGCTCGCCCACGACGGCAGGTCGAGCAGGGCGCCGAACATCGTCACGACGAACGAGTAGGCGAGGAGCGCCCACGCGAGCGCCGCGAGGCCCGGGCGCGACCCGAACGCCGCCACCGCGACCCCCGCGACGACCGCGACCGCGGGCAGGTACGCGAACGACGCGGCGAGGTGGTCACCGAGGCCGAACGCGTCCTCCCCGACGCTCAGGGCGCCGAGCCACAGCCCGACGGCGCTCACGGCCAGCAGCACGCACGTCCCGACCAGCGTCACGACGAGCTGGCCCGCGAGCCACCGCACGCGCCCGACACCCGTCGCGAGCACCGGCTCGAGCCGCCCCGCGGTCTCCTCGCCCCGCGCACGCTGGGCCGAGGCGACGGCGAACCCGCCCGCGCCGAGCCCGAGGAAGAGCGCCATGACGGCGACGAAGCCGGCCACGAGGTCGGACGCGTCGCCGATCATCTGGGCGACCTCGGGGTTGGCCGCGACCATGTCGCCCACCGAGTCGACGAACGTCCCGCACGCGAGCGCCGTGACGCCGATCCCGATCGCCCACGCGAGCACGGACGCGCGCTGCTGACGCCACGCGAGGGCGAGCGGGCTCGCGAGCCAGCGGGCGGCGTCG
Source organism: Cellulosimicrobium sp. 72-3 (assembly GCF_013127315.1). Taxonomy (NCBI): domain Bacteria; kingdom Bacillati; phylum Actinomycetota; class Actinomycetes; order Micrococcales; family Promicromonosporaceae; genus Cellulosimicrobium; species Cellulosimicrobium sp. 72-3. Next base: position 3,603,009 of record NZ_CP053419.1, on the reverse strand, counting down.
GGCCGGCCCGCGCGGGGCGGCACGAGCCCGGCGCCGAGGTCGCGCCGGGCGGCGAGCGCCGCGCCCAGGGCGAGGAGCAGCACCACGAGCGCGACGGACAGGCCGAGGGGCCACCAGCGCAGGTCGACGAACGCCCGGATCTGCTGCGCCCACCCGATGGGGGAGAGCCACGAGACCCAGCTCCCGTGCTCCTCCTGCACGTCGCCGACGGCGCGGAGCAGGAACGCGACGCCGAGCACGGCGAGCGCGAGCCCGCTCGCGCCGCGCGCGTGCTCGGTGACCTGGCTCGTCACGACGGCGACGGCGGCGAACACGAGGCCCGTGACCCCGACGGCGGCGCCGAGCGCGAGGGAGTCCACGGCGTCGAGCCCGGTCGCGACGAGCACGACGCCGGTCGCGAGGGCGATGGCCGCGTTCGCGACGACCGCCGCGACGAACGCCGCGGTCGCGGGCGCGTGCCGCCCCACGACGCCCGCCCGGACGAGCTCGGCCCGGCCGGTCTCCTCCTCGGCGCGCGTGTGCCGCACGACGAGGAAGATGCTCATGATCGCGACGGCGACCATGACGGTGAGCGCCATCTCGTTGGCGATCATCGCGCCGAGCGTGTAGTCCTCGATGCCGTACTGCGGCCCGGACAGCATGATCCCGGCCGGGCTCGAGACGAGCGCCGCGCGCGCCTGGCGGTCGGCCGCCGTCGGGTAGAGCGTGTCGAGGGCGACCGCCGCGTACCCGAAGAGGAGCGCGACGGACGCCGTCCACACGGGGATGCGGACGCGGTCGCGGCGCAGGACGAAGCGCAGCAGGGTGAGCCAGCCCGTCGCCGCGCGGCCGGGACCCGGGGGCTCGGGAGCGACGGCGGCGCCTCGTCCGCGGGGCGGGGTCGCGGTGGGGGCGCTCACAGCGCACCGGCCCCGTCGAGCTGGGCGAGCTCGTCGCCGTAGTGGCGCAGGAACAGCTCCTCGAGCGACGGCGGGGTGACCGTGACGGACCGCAGCCCGAGGTCGGTGAGCGCGCGCAGCACGGGCTCCACGTGGTCGTTGTCGACGTCGAAACGCGCCCGCGTCCCGTCGGCGCCGGGCTCGACGAGGAGGTCGTGCACGCCGTCGAGCGCGTCGAGGGCGGCGGGGTCGCGGTCGGTCACCGCGGTGACCGACGACCGCGTGAGGTGCCGCAGCTCGGCGAGCGTGCCGGACTGGACCGTGCGGCCGGCGCGGATGATCGTCACGGTGTCGCACAGCTTCTCGACCTCCGCGAGGATGTGGCTCGAGAGCAGCACCGACCGGCCCTCCGCCGTGACCTCGCGCACGCACTGCGTGAACACCGACTCCATGAGGGGGTCGAGGCCGGACGTCGGCTCGTCGAGCACGAGCAGCTCGACGTCGGACGCGAACGCCGCGACGAGCGCGACCTTCTGCCGGTTCCCCTTGGAGTACGTGCGCGCCTTCTTCGACGGGTCGAGCTCGAAGCGTTCGAGCAGGAGCGCCTTGCGGCGCGGGTCGACGCGCCCGCGCAGCCGGGTGAGCAGGTCGATCGCCTCGCCGCCGGTGAGGTTCGGCCACAGGCTCACGTCGCCCGGCACGTACGCGAGGCGGCGGTGCAGGTCGACGGCGTCGCGCCACGGGTCCCCGCCGAGCAGCCGGGTGGTCCCCGAGTCGGCACGCAGCAGCCCGAGCAGCACCCGGATCGTGGTCGACTTGCCGGCGCCGTTGGGCCCGAGGAACCCGGCGACCTCGCCCGTGCGGACGGTCAGGTCGAGGCCGTCGAGCGCCTGCACGTGGCCGAACGCCTTGCGCAGGTCGTGCACCTCGACGGCGGGGGTCGTGCTCGTCATCGCGTCTCCTCCTGGTGGGTGGTGTGCCGGACGTACGCGTCGAGCAGCGTCGGCTCGACGAAGAGCCCCTCGGTGAAGACCTCGAGCGCGGGCAGCATCACGCGCTCGACGTACTCGCGGAGGTCGGTCTCGGGTTCGCGCGGCTCGGTCCGGTCGCGCAGCGCGCCGTCGACGAGGAGCGAGCCGAGGGAGAGCGAGACGAGGTACCGCGCGCGGGCGGGCTCGTCGCGGCTCGGGCGGATCACCCCGGCGGCGACGCCGTCCTCCATGTACTCGAGCGTGACCTGCGTGAGGTGCTCGACGAACGACCGTGCGAGGTCGCCGCCCGCCTGGAGGCTGCGCAGCGTGTACTCGAACACGGGCGCGTAGTCCTCGATCCCGGCGAGCTGCGTGAACAGCGCCATGGGCCCGGCCGCCGGGTCCTGCGGCGAGATCGCGTCGGTCTTCGCGGCGCGGACGGCGTCGAACACGTACGCGTCGCACGCCCGGCGCAGCCCGTCCTTGGATCCGAAGTGGTGCACGACGAGCGCCGCGCTCACGCCCGCGTCCGCCGCGACGGTGCGCAGCGGCGCGCCGAACCCGTCGCGCGCGAACCGCGAGATCGCGGCGTCCCGGATGCGGGCACGGGTCGTGAGGTCGTCGGTGCCCGACGGCGCGGGCGTGGCCCGACCGGCCCGCGGAGGCTGCTCTGAACGCATGTTCAATAGACTAAACACGCGTTCAACGCCTGTCCAGGGGTCCAGGGTGCTCCCAGGGTGGGTGGATGTGGCGAAGATCCGGGACTCCGGGGCTCTCCACCCCTGCCGTTCCGGGCCGGACACCCGTAGGCTGGGGGGAGCCGTCGGCGGCACCGCCGGCGCCACGTCCCGGCGCGTCGGACCGTCGGGACGTCGAGAGGCCCGTCGCACCTGTGCGACGGGCCTTTTCGGTGTGCGCCCGCACCGCGACGACGAAGGGCCCGCCGCGAGTGCGGCGGGCCCTTCGGTCTGCGGAGGATGGGGGATTCGAACCCCCGAGGGCTGTTAACCCAACACGCTTTCCAAGCGTGCGCCATAGGCCACTAGGCGAATCCTCCTGGCGACGGTCAGCGACGCACGAATGCGCACCGACAGCAGCGCAACGAGGATACCGGACGGCGGCGCCCCGGCCGAATCGCCTCCGGGGAGCCCGTGCCGGGGCGCGCGGTGCGGCGCGCGGTGGAGCGGGTTTCGAGCGCGGCGCCGACCTGGGCTAGGGTGGGTGCAGACCCCTCGTGCGGCATCATCTCGCCGAACTCCCCCAGGGCCGGAAGGCAGCAAGGGTAGGTGAGCTCTGGTGGGTGTGCGAGGGGTCCTTTGTGTCCCCGGACCGCCCGCTCCGCCGTCGGGCCGAGTCGCCTCCACCCTGCGGCATTCGCCCCTTTTAACCCGGTCGAGACGCTTCCGTTCCCGGCATGCGATCACTTTCCGGTCCACATCGTGGACTTTCGCGGTCGGAGATTGGCGTGCGGGCCGTCGTCGTGCCCATGATGTCGGCATGACCCGTCAGCACGTCGTGACCACGATCCCGCGCGCAGCAGCCTGCGCCGGCTCGTCGTGCTGTCGCCGCGTGCGCACCGGGCGAATGTGCGGCTGCTGACGCCGTCGTGACCCGCAGGGAGACCTGCGCCGCACCCGCCGCGTCGTCCTCGACGACGACCGGCCCCCGCTCGCCGCGTGGCTGATGGCCCGCCGGAAGCACCCCGAACCCCACCGCCTCGCAGGGACCCCCTGCACCCCCGGCCGTGCCGGTCGCCACCCGTGACCGCGCCGCCGTCATCGGAAGGAACCCCCATGTCGTTCTCCACCACCCGCAAGCGCCTGACCTGGACCGCGATCGCCGCGACGGCCGCCCTGACCCTCACCGCGTGCGGTGGCGGCGACTCCTCGGGCGGCGCCTCCGGCGAGAGCGGCGACGAGGGCCCGATCCGCGTCGGCGTCGTCGGCGCGTCCGACGACAAGTGGGCCGTCTTCCAGGAGCAGGCCGAGGCCGAGGGCATCGACGTCGAGCTCGTCGACCTCCAGGACTACACGCAGGCGAACCCCGCGCTGTCCCAGGGCGAGCTCGACGTGAACCAGTTCCAGCACCTGCAGTTCCTCGCGGGCTACAACGTGGACGCGAACGACGACCTGCAGCCCATCGGCGCGACCGCCGTCTACCCGCTCGGCCTGTACTCGACGAAGCACACGTCGCTCGAGCAGATCCCCGACGGCGGCCAGGTCGCCGTGCCCAACGACCCGACGAACCTCGCCCGCGCGCTCCTCGTGCTGCAGGAGGCCGGCCTCGTCGAGCTCGAGGACGGCGGGAGCTCCATCTCCACCGAGGCCGACGTGCTGCCCAGCTCGAAGGTGACCGTCACGCCCGTCGACGCCGCGCAGACGCCGATCCAGCTCCAGTCGGTCGACGCGTCGATCATCAACAACGACTTCGTCGAGGACGCGGGCCTCTCGCCCGACGAGGCCCTCTTCCAGGACGACCCCGACTCCGACGCCGCCAAGCCCTACATCAACGTGTGGGTCGCGCGCGCCGAGGACAAGGACGACGAGACGCTGCTCAAGCTCGCCGAGCTCTCGCACTCGCCGGAGGTCGTCGAGGCCGAGAAGAAGGCGTCGGGCGGCACGGCCGTCATCAAGGAGAACTCCCCGGCGGAGCTCCAGGAGATCCTCGCGGGCATCGAGGACGACATCCGCGGCTGACCCGGCACGTCCCGGGCGACGGGAGGGCGGGCGCGCACGACGCGCCCGCCCTCGCGCGCCGTCGTGCCGGGGAGAGACGATGGCAGGCGGACGGCTCGCCCGACGGCGGGCGCCCGACCGCGCCAGGCGGACGGCCCTGCGGCCCGGCCTCCGACGAGAGGATTCCGACGTGACCGACGTCCCCCGCGACCCGGGTGGTGACGAGCAGCCCGCGATCGAGCTGCGCCACGTGAGCAAGACCTTCGGCGAGGGCGACGGTGCCGTGCACGCGGTCGACGACGTCTCGCTGTCCATCCGCCGCGGCGAGATCTTCGGCGTCATCGGCTACTCCGGCGCCGGGAAGTCGACGCTCGTGCGGCTCGTCAACGCGCTGGAGACGGTGACGAGCGGCGAGGTCGTCGTCGACGGGCAGGTCATCACGGGCCTGTCCGAGCGCCGCGTGCGCGAGGTGCGCTCGCGCATCGGGATGGTGTTCCAGCAGTTCAACCTGCTGTCGTCCCGCACCGTCGCGGGGAACGTGGCGTACCCGCTCAAGGTGGCGGGCTGGTCGCGCGAGAAGCGCGCGGCGCGCGTCGCCGAGCTCCTCGCGTTCGTCGGGCTCGCCGACAAGGCGAAGGCGTACCCGCGTCAGCTCTCGGGCGGGCAGAAGCAGCGCGTCGGGATCGCCCGCGCGCTCGCGGCGCAGCCCACGATCCTCCTCGCCGACGAGGCGACCTCCGCGCTCGACCCCGAGACGACGCGCGAGGTCCTCGCGCTCCTGCGGCGCGTCAACGCCGAGCTCGGCATCACCATCGTCGTCATCACGCACGAGATGGAGGTCGTGCGCTCGACGTGCCACCGCGTCGCCGTGATGGAGCACGGGCGGGTCGTCGAGACGGGCGACGTGTACGACGTCTTCTCCGCGCCCCGCGCCGACGCCGCGCAGCGGTTCGTCGGCACCGCCCTGCACGACCGGCCGTCGCGCGAGACGCTCGCCCGCCTGCGCGAGCGCCACCCGGGCCGCCTCGTGACGGTCGGCGTGCGCGAGGGCGCGAGCACCGGGACGGACCTGTTCCGCCTGCTGCGCGAGCACGACGTCGACGGGTCCGTCGTCTACGGCGGCATCTCCGAGGTGGGGGAGCGGCCGTTCGGGTCGCTCACCGTCGAGCTCGACGCGCCCGAGGACCGCATCGCGCCGTTCCTCCTCGCGCTCGCCGAGCGCGCCGACGTCGTCGACCTCGGGACGGCGGAGCACCCGCTCGACGACCCGCGCGTCGCGCGCCTCGCCGCGGCTCCGGCCGACGAGGACGCCCCCGACCTGACCGACGACGACCCGGGCGACCCGTACGGTCTCGCCCGCGACACCCTCTTCCGCCACGGCAACCTCGGAGGCCGCTGATGAACCGCGACTGGTCCCAGCTGTGGCCGATCCTCGTCGAGTCGTTCGGCCAGACGCTCCAGATGGTGTCCGTCGCCCTGCTCACGGGCGGCGTCGCGGGCCTCGCGCTCGGCATCGCGCTCTACGTGACGCGGCGCGGCAACCTGCTCGCCAACCGGTGGGTGTTCGGCGTGCTCAACGTGCTCGTCAACATCGTGCGGCCGATCCCGTTCATCATCTTCGTCACCCTGCTCGGGCCGGTGACGCTCCAGGTGGTCGGGACGACGCTCGGCACCGAGGCGTTCATCTTCCCGCTGTCCGTCATGACGGCGTTCGGCACGAGCCGCATCGTCGAGCAGAACCTCGTGGGCATCGACCCGGGCGTCATCGAGGCGGCGCGCGCCATGGGCGCGTCGTCGTGGCGCATCATCACGACGGTGCTCGTGCCCGAGGCGCTCGCGCCGCTCATCCTCGGCTACACGTTCCTCTTCATCGCGGTGCTCGACATGTCGGCGATCGCCGGGATCATCGGCGGCGGCGGGCTGGGGAACTTCGCGATCGTCTACGGCTACCAGCGCTACAACTGGGGGGTCGTGGTCGTGACGGTGCTCGTCATCATCGCGATCGTGCAGGTCGCGCAGCTGCTGGGCAACTGGCTCGCGCGCAAGGCGCTGCACCGCTGACGCGGCCGGGCCGGGACCGGCGGGACCGACGGCGGAGCGACCTCGTGCGTGTGGGTCGCGACGTCTAGAGTGACCGGGGTGAGCACCGCCCTGTACCGCCGCTACCGGCCCGAGACCTTCGCCGAGGTGATCGGTCAGGACCACGTGACCGCACCGCTCATGCAGGCGTTGCGCAGCGGTCGGGTGAACCACGCCTACCTGTTCTCCGGGCCCCGGGGGTGCGGCAAGACGACGAGCGCGCGCATCCTCGCGCGCACGCTCAACTGCGAGCGCAACACCCCCGAGAGCCCGCTCGACACGCCGTGCGGGCAGTGCCCGTCGTGCGTCGAGCTCGCGCGCGGCGGCCCGGGCAGCCTCGACGTGGTCGAGATCGACGCGGCGTCGCACAACGGCGTGGACGACGCGCGCGAGCTGCGCGAGCGCGCCGCGTTCGCCCCCGCGCGCGACCGGTACAAGATCTTCATCCTCGACGAGGCGCACATGGTGACGCCGCAGGGCTTCAACGCCCTGCTCAAGCTCGTCGAGGAGCCGCCGGAGCACGTGAAGTTCGTGTTCGCGACGACGGAGCCGGACAAAGTCATCGGCACCATCCGCTCGCGCACGCACCACTACCCCTTCCGCCTCGTCCCGCCGGACGTGCTCGGCCCCTACCTCGAGGAGCTGTGCGCGGCCGAGGGCGTGTCGATCGGCAGCGGCGTGGTCCCGCTCGTCACGCGCGCGGGCGGCGGCTCGGTCCGCGACTCGCTGTCCGTCATGGACCAGCTCATCGCGGGTGCCGAGGACGGCGCCGTCGAGTACGAGCGCGCGGTCGCGCTCCTCGGCTTCACGCACGCGACCCTGCTCGACGACGTCGTGGACGCGCTCGCCGCGCGCGACGGCGCGAGCATCTTCCGGGTGGTGGACCACGTCATCGCGACGGGGCACGAGCCGCGGCGCTTCGTCGAGGACGTGCTCGAGCGCCTGCGCGACCTCATCGTCATCGCGGTCTCGGGCGACGAGGCGCAGGCCGTCCTGCGCGACCAGCCCGCCGACCAGCTCGAGCGCATGCGCACGCAGGCGCAGCACCTCGGGGTGGCCGAGCTGTCCCGGGCCGCCGACCTCGTTAACGCCGCGCTCACCGAGATGACGGGCGCGACGTCGCCCCGCCTGCACCTCGAGCTCCTCATGGCCCGCCTGCTCCTGCCCGGGGCGGACGACGGCGCGGCCGGGTTCGCGGCGCGCCTCGACCGGCTCGAGCGCGGGGGCCTGGGCAACGTCGTGGTCCCCCCGGCCGCGGGGACGCCCGCCCCGGGCGACGGCGCCACGGCCACCGCGACGGCCCCGGCTGCTGCTCCGGCCGGCGCGCCCTCCTCGGGCCTCACCGGCGCCGCTGCCGTCCGCGCGGCGCTCCGGCCCGCGCGACCGGCTCAGCCCGCCGCGGCACCCGCGAGCGCGCCGGCCGTGCAGGAGCCGACGCCGGTCGGGCACGTCGCGGCTCCCGCCGCGCCGGAGCAGGAGCGCCCGTCCGGCGACGCCTCCGCGTCTCCTGCCGCCGCATCACCCTCTGCCGCATCACCTGCTGCCGCGTCGCGCGCGGCCGACGGCGCCGGGTCGGCCGTCGGGTCGTCCGCTCCCACGGACTCGTCCGCGCCGGGCGAGGAGACCGCGCCCGCCGAGGCGTCCGACCCCGAGCGGACCGGTCCCGTGTCCGGTGAGGCGAGCGCGCCGCCCCGTACCGCGTCCGACGCGTCGGGCACCGAGTCCGGCACGACGTCCGTCGCAGAGTCCGAGGCCCCGGACGACCGCGCCCGCGAGACCGCTGCCTCTGCTGCCTCGGCGGACGCTCCCTCCCACGCCCCCGAGGCACCGCACCACGAGGCCTCGCGCCACGAGACGTCCCGCGAGGAGGCGCCGCGCGAGGAGACCCCGCGGCCGTCGACGCCGCGCGAGGCGGCTCCCCGGCAGGAGGCGGCTGCGTCGTCTGCTCCGGCGGCGGGTGGCGCGAGCCCTGCCCTGACGACGGAGGAGCTGCGGCGACGCTGGCCGGAGGTCCTCGAGAACCTGCGCGCGAGCCCCGTGACGTGGTCGCTGGTGAGCGCCAACGCGCAGGTCGCGGAGCTCGGTGCCGACGTGCTCTACCTCGCCTTCCCGTCGCCCGGGCTGGCCCGCACGTTCTCGTCGTCCCGGCACACGAGCGCGGTCCAGGACGTCGTCTACCAGACGCTCGGGCTCCAGGTCCGCGTCGAGCCGCGCCTCGACGAGGGTGGCCAGGCGGGCGGCGGCTCGGCACCGTCGTCCGGCCCTGCACCGGTCTCGCCCGTGCCGTCCGCCGGCCCCGCGCCGTCGGGCCCTGCGTCGCCCGTCGCCACGTCGTCCGGCCCGGCGGCGAGCGCCCCGACGGCAGCGGCTCCCGCCGCGTCCGGCCCCGCGGGGTCCGCCTCGGCGAGCGCCGGGGCTGCCGCACTCCACGGCTCGGGCGGCGCGCAGCCAGGAGTGCCGGTCGCGACCGTCGCGGCGCCGAGCGCGCCCGGCGCCGCCCGCTCCGCGAGCGCCTCCCGCCCGGCGGACGAGGCCGCGGAGGCGCACGAGACCCCGCGCGCCGCCGTCGCGCTCCAGGAGCGACCGAGCACCGAGATCGCACCTGCCGCGCCGCCGGCCCGCTCGACCGTGGTGGACGCCGCCGACGAGGCGTGGCTCGCCGGGGCGTCTGTCCCGGCGTCCGCACCGGCGCCAGAGCCGCGCGTGGACAGCGCGGACGAGGCGTGGCTCGCGGGGCTGCCCGCGGAGCCGCCCGCCGACCTCGACGACGGCCCCGAGCCGGAGCCCGTGCTCGAACCGGCCCCGCCGACCACCCCGACCCCCACGCAGGCCCCCGCCCGCACCGCGCCGTCCGCCGCCACCGCGCCGAAGGCGCCCGGACGGCCGGGCGCGGCGTCGCCCGCGGCCTCGCCGCAGGGGGCGCCCGCCCGCGCGGCGGCCCCCGCCGCACCGGCGTCCGCAGGCACGTCGGCCGCACCGCTGCGCGGCGTCTCCGCCGCGCGCGCGGCGATCGCGGCGGCCCGCGTCCCGCGGCCCGCCGAGGAACCCGCCCGGCGGGGCGAACCGTCCACGGCCGACCCCATGGACGACCTCCCGTCCGCCGACGACCCCGACATCGTCTCGACAGGCCTCGTCGGGACCGCGCTCGTGGTGAGCCTGCTCGACGGCAAGATCATCGAGGAGATCCAGGACCAGGGCTGACGCCCCCCGAGACAGGGCCTGGTGGCCGGGGAGGTCTGCGACCCGGCGACGATCGGCGGCCCCGGCCGCGACGGCGGCGGGCCGGGTCCGCCGTGTGGGCCGCGCCCCGTAGGCTGGGGGTGTGTACGAAGGCGCTGTCCAGGACCTGATCGACGAGCTCGGCCGACTCCCCGGCGTCGGGCCCAAGAGCGCGCAGCGCATCGCGTTCCACCTGCTCGCCGCCGACGCGGTGGACGTGCGCCGGCTCGCCGACGCGCTCACCGAGGTCAAGGCGCGCGTCCGCTTCTGCGAGACGTGCGGCAACGTCGCGGAGTCGGAGCAGTGCCGCATCTGCGCGGACCCGCGCCGCTCGCCCGAGGTGATCTGCGTCGTCGAGGAGCCCAAGGATGTCGTCGCGATCGAGCGCACGCGCGAGTTCCGCGGCCGGTACCACGTGCTCGGCGGCGCCATCAACCCGATCGAGAACGTCGGGCCGGGCGACCTGCGGATCGCGGAGCTCATGAGCCGGCTCGCGGACGGTCAGGTGACCGAGGTGATCCTCGCGACCGACCCGAACGTCGAGGGCGAGGCCACCGCGACCTACCTCGCGCGCATGCTCGGCCCCATGGGCCTGCGCGTGACCCGCCTCGCGTCGGGCCTCCCGGTCGGTGGAGACTTGGAGTACGCGGACGAGGTGACGCTCGGCCGGGCGTTCGAGGGCCGCCGCCTCGTCGGCGGCTGACGGGAGGTGACGAGCATGGGGGAGATCCACAACGACCCCGACCTGCGGGACATCGCCGAGGGCATGGCGGAGCAGGCCCGCGCCTACCTCACCACGACGACGCAGGTCGCGTCCGGCGCGGCCCCCGGCGCGGTGCTGCCGCTCCTGCTCCTCGCGCTGTCCGACGCGCTCGCCGCGGGCGCCCGCCTGGGGGCCGTGGGCGACGTCGTACCGGTGGAGCGCTTCGAGCCCGACGCCGGCCGCGACACGGACGTGGACCCGCTGCGGACGGCGCTCGCGCGGCTCTTCGACGGGTTCGACGACTACGCCGAGATCACCGACCCGCTCGTCGGTGCCGAGGTCGGCGCGGCGTCGCTCTCGGGCGACCTGGCGTGCGTGGCCGAGTGCCTCGCGAAGGGCCTGCAGCACTACGACGGCGGCCGTGAGCTCGAGGGCCTGTGGTGGTGGCAGTTCTCCTACGTCTCACTGTGGGGGGAGCGCGCCGCGAGCGCGCTGCGCGTCCTGCAGCTCGCGCTCGCGCACCTGCGTCTCGACGTCGAGGACGACGTCGCGACCGAGGCGGAGTACGACGCCCTTCAGTCTTGAGCCGTCGGTCCCGGCGCCGCGGGCGTCCCGCGGTCAGACGGCGCCGGCCGCCCGGCCGTAGTGGTCCGCGAGCCCGGCGAGGTACGGCTCCCACGGCACGGTGGCGGCGTCGCGCCCCTCGCGCACGGCGACGAGCCGGTCGAGGTAGTACTCCCACCCGGGCCCCACGTTCCGCGCGTCGTCGCCGGGGCCGAGGAGCTGGCGGAAGGTCAGCGTCGTGACGCCGTCCTGCTCGGTGAGCTCGAAGGACAGGTGCCACGTCTGGTCGCCCGAGGACGTCACCCCGGCGAAGCGGTGCGGCGGCTCGCACCGGGTGATGCGGTACTCCTCGGGATCGGGGTCGTCGCTCTCGGCCGTCATGAAGAACTCGACGCGGCCGGTCGCGGGGTCGCCCTCCCAGTAGCCGATCCACCGCGCGAGCCGGCCGGGCTCCGTGAGGCTCGCCCACACGTCGTCGGCCGGCGCGCGGAACGTCCGCGTGACGACGAGCTCGTCGCCCGCGGGGCCGCGCTCCACCGTCCCGCCGGGTGTCGGCAGACCGGGTGCCGGCGGGACGGGCGCTGCCGATGGGGTCGTCGGGTCGCTCATGCGCTCTCCTCGTGCCGGGTCGTGCCGCGCTCGGCACGACGTTCTCGGGTCGTGCGGCGGACCTCGAGGTCGAGGCCGTCGAGCGCCCGCGCCGGGACGGGCGGGGCGGGTCTGGTGAGCGCCGCGACGAACGCGGCGAGGGGGTCGAGCGCGGCGGGCCGCAGCGAGTAGACGCGACGGCGTCCCGCGACGACGGCCTCCACGAGCCCCGCCTCGCGCAGCACGCGCAGGTGGCGGCTCACGGCCGGGCGGGAGACGTCGTCGCGCACGCGCGCGAGGTCGCCCGCGCTGAGCGACCCCGCCCGCAGCGCGCGGAGCAGGTCGCGGCGCACGTCGTCGGCGACGGCCTCGAATACGTCCATCCGTCAAGCGTAACCGCACGGTTACGCATAGGGAAGGGTCGTGGCGTCCTCCGTGCCGCGAACCGGACGTGGACCCGGCCCGGGCGCGCCCCGTGGGCGTGGTACCACTGGGGGGTGCTTCCCGCCCTCTCCCTCCCGGTCTCCGGCGGGCTCGAGATCGACGGCGTGACCGTCCTCCTGCTCGTCCTCGCCGCGCTCACGGCGGGGTGGATCGACGCCGTCGTGGGCGGGGGCGGGCTCGTCCAGCTCCCGGCGCTCCTCCTGGTCCCGGGCATCAGCCCCGTCCAGGCGCTCGCGACGAACAAGCTCGCGAGCATCATGGGGACGTCGGTGAGCGCCGCGACGTACTACCGGCGCGTCGGGCCGGACCTGCGCACCGCGGGGCCCATGGCGCTCGCGGCGCTCGTGGGCGCCGTCGGGGGAGCGGCGCTCGCGTCGCGCATCCCGGCTGACCTGTTCAAGCCGATCATCCTCGTGGTGCTCGTCGGCGTCGCGGCCTACACGATCGCGAAGCCGAAGCTCGGGCACACGACGAACCTGCGCTGGGAGGGCAACGGCCACCGCTGGGCAGCGGCCGGGATCGGCCTCGTCATCGGCACCTACGACGGCCTGCTCGGCCCGGGCACGGGGACGTTCTTCGTCATCGCGCTCGTGAGCATCCTCGGGTACGCGTTCCTGCCGGCGTCGGCGCTCGCGAAGATCGCGAACTTCGCCACGAACGCCGGCGCGCTGATCTTCTTCGTGCCGTACGGCGCGGTGCTGTGGGGGCTGGGCCTCGTCATGGGCGCGGCCAACCTGCTCGGGGCGTACGTGGGCGCCCGGATGGCGGTCGCCAAGGGCAGCGCGTTCGTGCGCGTGGTGTTCGTGGTCGTCGTCGGCGCGCTCATCGTCAAGCTCGGGTACGACGTCGTCCACGACCTCACGGCCTGAGATCCCGGCGTCTCGAGGCGGGTGCCACCGGTGGTGTCACCGTGTTGTCATCCCGGGGTTGCGGTGACACCACTCGTGGTGCCATGATGGCGTCATGGACCTCACCCCGTACGTCGACGACCTCCAGGACCGCCTCGCCGCTGCTGCGGACGCCGCCGGTGACGACGGCCGTCGGCTCGCCGAGCGCCTGACCGCTCCGCTGGACGCGGCCGTGCGCCTCGTCCTCCTCGACGCGCTCTCCGCTGCGGTGGGGGAGATCTCCGCGGAGCTCGCCCCCGGGTCGGTGGACGTGCGGCTGCGCGGCGGTGCCCCCGAGTTCGTGGTCGCCGTCCCCGCCGTCGCGCCCGCCGCCCCGACCGAGGCGCTCGTCCCGGCAAGCACGCCGGCCGCGCCGGCCGGCCCTGCGCCGGCCGACGTCGAGGCGGGGGCCACGACCCGCACGACCCTGCGCCTGCCCGACCACCTCAAGACGCAGGCCGAGACCGCCGCCGCGCGCGACGGCGTCTCCGTCAACACGTGGCTCGTGCGCGCGGTCGCCGCGGCGCTCGAGCAGTCCACCGGACGCCCTGCCGCGCAGGCCCGCCCGCAGCAGCGCGGCTCCGCCCGCGTCACCGGCTGGGTGCGCTGACCACCTCGGTCCCCGTCCCCGCCTCCTCCGACCGCACCTGACACCACCACGACACCACTCCTGGAGCTTCGTCATGCCCACTTTCCCCGCCCCTCAGCCCCTGCCCGTCGTCGTCGACGTGCCGTTCGCCCAGCTGCACGTGGTCGCCGGCGACCGCGACGACGTCGTCGTCACGGTCCTGCCGACCGATCCCGCGAAGTCCGGCAGCGTCCGCGCCGCCGAGGCGGTCCGCGTCGACGGCGACGGCAGCGCCCTGACGATCTCCTACCCCGGGTCGTGGAAGCAGTACGTGCTGCCGTTCGCGTCCGGCACCGCCGACATCACCGTCGAGCTGCCCGCGGGCTCCGACGTGCGCGGCAAGGCGGGCTCGCTCTACGCCGAGGGCAGCCTCGGTACCGTCGAGATGGCGCTCTCCGCCGGGGACGCCCGCGTCGAGGACGTCGACCGGCTCGACGTCAAGGCCTCGGCGGGCTCCGTGGCGGCGCGCCGCGTGCGGGGCTCGCTGGACGCCCGCGTCAGCGCCGGGTCGGTCCGCGTCGAGGAGGTCCGTGGCGAGGGCACCATCAAGGCGACCAACGGCACGACGACGGTCGGCGCCGTCACCGGCTCGCTCGCCGTGCACGGCGCGCACGGCGACATCGCGGTGGCGCGCGTGAGCGGCACGCTCACGGCCAAGTCCGCGCACGCCGGCATCCGGGTCGAGCGTCTGGACTCCGGGAGCGTCACCCTCGCGACGTCGTACGGCTCGATCGAGGTGGGCGTGCCCGAGGGCACCGCCGCGTTCCTCGACGCGAGCTCCGAGCACGGCAGCGTGCGCAACCACCTCACGCCCACGGAGGGCCCCGTCGAGGACGAGGCCACCGCGGAGATCCACGCCAGCACCGGGTTCGGCGACGTCGTCGTCCGCCGGCCCTGAACCCACCAGAACCCAGGATCGGAGATCCGCAGATGTCTGCTGACCAGACCCTCGCCCCGGCCGTCCGGGTACGAGGCATCGAGAAGTCGTACGGCGACCTGCGCGTGCTGCGCGGTGTCGACCTCGAGGTGGCGCGCGGGAGCATCGTCGCGCTGCTCGGGTCCAACGGTGCGGGCAAGACGACGCTCGTGCGGATCCTGTCCACCCTGCTCGCGCCGGACGCGGGGACCGCGACCGTCGACGGGCACGACGTCGTCGCCCAGCCCGGGCAGGTGCGCGAGTCCATCTCGCTGACGGGGCAGTTCGCCGCGGTCGACGAGGTGCTCACCGGGCGGGAGAACCTCGTCCTCGTCGGCCGCCTGCGGCACCTGGCCGACCCGGGCCGCGTCGCGGACGACCTCCTCGCCCGGTTCGCCCTGACCGACGCCGGGGCCCGCCGCGCCGGGACCTACTCGGGCGGGATGCGGCGCCGGCTGGACATCGCCATGAGCCTCGTCGGCGACCCGTCCGTCATCTTCCTCGACGAGCCGACGACGGGCCTCGACCCGCAGGCCCGCAACGAGGTCTGGGCCACGGTGCGCGAGCTGGCCCGGGGCGGCACCACGGTGCTGCTCACCACCCAGTACCTCGACGAGGCCGAGCAGCTCGCCGACCGGATCGCGATCCTGCACCGCGGGACGATCATCCAGAACGGCACCCTGGCCGAGCTCAAGGCCCTGCTGCCCCCGGCGACCGTCGAGTACGTCGAGAAGCAGCCCTCCCTCGAGGACGTGTTCCTCGCGCTCGTCGGCGACGCCGGCGACAGCGCCCCAACCGCGGACCGGACGAGCGTCGACGGCGCCCGCCCGGCAGGAGAGGAAGCCCGATGACCACCCACGCCCTGGCCGACACCCGAGCCCTCACGGGCCGCTCGCTGCGCCACGTGCTGCGCAGCCCCGACACGATCATCACGACCGCCGTGACCCCGATTGCGCTCATGCTCCTGTTCGTCTACGTGCTCGGGGGCGCGATCGACACCGGGAGCGGCGGGTCGTACGTCGACTACCTGCTGCCCGGCATCCTGCTCATCACCGTCGCGTCGGGCGTCGCGTACACGTCCTACCGGCTGTTCCTGGACCTGCAGGGCGGCATCGTCGAGCGCTTCCGGTCGATGCCCGTCACCCGCTCCAGCGTCCTGTGGGCGCACGTGCTCACCTCGCTCGTGGCCAACCTCGTCTCCGTGACGCTCGTCGTCGGGGTCGCGCTCCTCCTGGGGTTCCGCACGAGCGCGTCGGTGGGATCGTGGCTGGCCGTGCTCGGCATCCTCGTCCTGTTCGTCCTCGCGCTGACCTGGCTCGCGGTCGTCGCCGGGCTCTCGGCCAAGACGGTCGACGGCGCGTCAGCCTTCAGCTACCCGCTGATCTTCCTGCCGTTCGTCAGCTCGGCGTTCGTCCCGACGGACAGCATGCCGGGGCCGGTCGCGTGGTTCGCCGAGAACCAGCCCGTCACCGCGATCGTCGACACCCTACGGTCGCTCTTCGCCGGCCAGCCCGTCGGGAGCGACATCTGGGTAGCGCTCGCGTGGCTCGTGGGCATCCTCGTCCTTGCCTATGCGTGGGCGACGGCGATCTACCGGCGCCGCGTCGGCTGACGACCGACCGGGACCGACGCCCGAGGGGCCGCGAGCGGGAGACCGTGCGCGGCCTCTCGGACGTTCCCGCACCGTGCGGCCCGGAGCCGGTGGGCGGACCTTCGGTCCCGCTCCGTCGCGACCACCGGCCCTGTCCGGGAGCCCGCTCGGGCCGCGAGGATCGAGGGCGTGCAGACCCTCGCCCAGGCGGTGACCACCCAGTCGGAGGCGGCCCGGGAGAAGGTGCTCCTCGCCAGACGCCCCGGGCGCTACCTCGTCGCGGCGATGCTCGCGGGCGCGTACATCGGCGTCGGCGTCGTGCTCATGGTCGCGACGGCGGGCCCGTTCCTCGCCGGCGGGGCGCCGGGCGAGCGGCTCGTCGCCGGCGGCGTGTTCGCCGCGGCCCTCACCCTCGTCGTCTTCGCCGGGGCCGAGCTCGCCACGTCCGCGATGATGGTCCTCACCCAGGGCGTCGCCACGCGCGCCGTCCGGGTGCGCGACGCCGTCGCCACGCTGGGCCTGTGCCTCGTCGGCAACCTGGCCGGGTCGATGCTCTTCGCCTGGGCCGTCACGCAGGCGGGGGTGCTGCGCTCGAACGCGGCCGCGGGCGAGATGGTCGCCTCGATGCTGCGGGCCAAGGCGCACGAGACCGGGGGAGAGCTGTTCTTCCGCGGCGTGCTGTGCAACGTCCTCGTGTGCGCCGCGATCTGGGCCTGCGGGCGCCTGCGCTCGGAGGCGGGCAAGGCGGTCATCCTGTTCTGGGGGATCCTCGCGTTCATCGCGTCCGGGTTCGAGCACGTCGTCGCCAACATGACGACGTTCTCCCTCGGGCTCTTCGGCGACCTCGGCCCGACGACGTGGGCCGACTTCGGCCGCAACCTCACCTGGGTGGGCCTCGGCAACCTCGTCGGCGGGGCCGTCGTCGTCGGGCTGGCGTACGTCGTCGTGGCCGGTCCGCGGGCGCGCGTGCTGCCGGAGGTGTGACCCCGGCGTCGGTCGTCACGGTCCGCAGGGCGGGACGGGCTTGGCCGGGGCGTGGGACGCGTGCCTATCATCGACCGACCCACAAGCACCCGGCGGGCCGTTGAGAGAGACGGAGGCCGGCGACAGATGGAGCAGCACGTGGCACTTGTCGTGCAGAAGTACGGCGGTTCGTCCGTCTCGGACGCCGAGAGCATCAAGCGGGTGGCCAAGCGCATCGCCGAGGCGAAGCGGGCCGGGAACGACGTCGTCGTCGTGGTCTCGGCGATGGGCGACACGACCGACGAGCTCATCGACCTCGCCCAGCAGGTCAGCCCCCTCCCTCCGCAGCGCGAGATGGACATCCTCCTCACCGCGGGCGAGCGCATCTCGATGTCGCTGCTCGCGATGGCGATCACGAGCCTCGGCGTGAAGGCGAAGTCGTTCACCGGGCAGCAGGCCGGTCTCATCACCGACGCGGTGCACGGCAAGGCGCGCATCGTCGACGTCGTCCCGACGCGCGTGCGCGAGACCCTCGACCGCGGCCAGGTCGCGATCGTCGCGGGGTTCCAGGGCGTGACGCAGTCGACGAACGACGTGACGACGCTCGGGCGCGGCGGGTCGGACACGACCGCCGTCGCGCTCGCGGCAGGTCTCGACGCCGACGTGTGCGAGATCTACACCGACGTGGACGGCGTGTTCACGGCCGACCCGCGCATCGTGCCGTCCGCGCGCAAGATCGACCGCATCACGTACGAGGAGATGCTCGAGATGGCGGCGAGCGGCGCGAAGGTCCTCGCGCTGCGCTGCGTCGAGTACGGCCGCCGGTACGGCGTCCCCATCCACGTGCGCTCGTCCTTCAGCGGCAAGGACGGCACCTTCGTCAGCGCGGACGCGTACACCGCGCGCCCCGGCGCGAGCGCCGCCTCCCCGGCCGGCACCGCCGGCAGCACCGCAGACCTTCCCGAGGAGACCGTCATGGAAGACCCGATCATCTCCGGCGTCGCGCACGACCGCAGCGAGGCCAAGATCACCGTCGTCGGCGTGCCCGACGTCCCGGGCACGGCCGCGCGGATCTTCGAGGTCGTCGCGGGCTCGGGCGTGAACATCGACATGATCGTGCAGAACGTGTCGGCGGCCCGCACGGGCCTCACCGACATCTCGTTCTCCCTGCCCGAGGGCGACGGCCCGGCCGCGATGTCCGCCCTCTCGGCGCTGCAGGCCGAGATCGGGTTCGACTCGCTCCAGTTCGACGACCAGATCGGCAAGCTCTCGCTCGTCGGCGCGGGCATGAAGTCGCACCCCGGCGTCTCCGCGAAGCTGTTCGGCGCGCTGCGCGACGCGGGCATCAACATCGAGATGATCTCCACCTCGGAGATCCGCATCTCCGTCGTCACGCGCGAGGACTCGCTCGACGACGCGGTGCGCGCCGTGCACACCGCCTTCGAGCTCGACGCCGCCGACGGCGAGGCCGTCGTCTACGCCGGCACCGGCCGCTGACCCGACGCAGGAGAGGACCCACCATGAGCACCCAGAGCACCCCCGGTCTACACCTCGCCGTCGTCGGCGCGACCGGCCAGGTCGGCGCGGTCATGCGCCGCCTCCTCGAGGAGCGCGACCTGCCCGTCGCGAGCGTCCGCTACTTCGCGTCGGCGCGCTCCGCCGGGTCGACGCTCCCGTGGCGCGGGACCGACGTCGTCGTGGAGGACGTCGCCGCGACCTCGACCGAGGACCTGCGCGGGATCGACGTCGCGCTCTTCTCCGCGGGCGGCGCGACGTCGAAGGCGCAGGCCGAGCGGTTCGCCGCCGCGGGCGCCGTCGTCATCGACAACTCCTCCGCGTGGCGCATGGACCCCGACGTCCCGCTCGTCGTCTCGGAGGTGAACCCGGGCGCGCTGCGCGAGGCGCGCAAGGGCATCATCGCCAACCCCAACTGCACGACGATGGCCGCGATGCCCGTCCTCAAGCCGCTCGCGGACGAGGCCGGGCTGGAGCGCCTGGTCGTCGCGACGTACCAGGCCGTCTCCGGGGCCGGGCTCGCCGGCGCGGAGGAGCTGCGCGCCCAGGCCGTCGCGGGCGCGGCGGCCGAGGGCACGGGTGCCGGGCTCGTCGGGCTCGTGCACGACGGCGGCGCGGTCGCCTTCCCTGAGCCCACCGTCTTCCCGCGCAACGTCGCGTTCAACGTCGTCCCGCTCGCCGGGTCGATCGTCGACGACGGGCAGGAGGAGACGGACGAGGAGAAGAAGCTCCGCAACGAGTCCCGCAAGATCCTCGGGCTGCCCGAGCTCGCCGTCGCCGGGACCTGCGTGCGCGTCCCCGTGTTCACCGGGCACTCGCTCGCGATCCACGCCGAGTTCGGCGCCGCGATCACGCCCGACCGGGCGCGCGAGATCCTCGCCGCCGCCCCCGGCGTCGCGCTCGCGGACGTGCCGAACCCGCTCGAGGCGGCGGGCAAGGACCCGTCGTTCGTCGGTCGCGTCCGCACCGACCAGTCCGTCCCCGGCGGACGCGGCCTCGTGCTGTTCGTCTCGAACGACAACCTCCGCAAGGGCGCCGCGCTCAACGCGGTGCAGCTCGCCGAGCTCGTCGCGCAGGACCTCGACGGCGTCCGCGCCGCGTTCGCCCCCGCCCTCGCGAGGTAGAGCCCCGGTCCCGCGAGGTAGAGCCCTGGTCCGCCGAGGTAGAGCCCTGGTCGTGACCAGGGCTCTACCTCGCGAGCCGGGGGTGTCAGCGGGGTGCGCTCAGCCCTCGACGAGCCGGGCCATGTCGTCCCCGTCCGCGAGGCCCACGATGTTGCCGGCCGGGTCGGTGAACCAGGCGCCGTCGCCGCCCTCCATGAAGCCGCGCGCGATCCCCTTCTCGTCCTGGTCGAACCCGTCGTAGCGCTCGAACGTCACGCCCTTCGCGGTGAGCTCGTCGACGACCTGGTCCACGTCGTCGACGGTGAGGTGCATGACCGTGAAGGCGGCCGGCCGATGGTCCTCCTTCGGGTAGACGAACACGTCCGAGCCGCCGCCGAGGTGGAGCACCAGACCGTTCCCGCCGTCGAGTGCCGTGACGGGGAGCCCGAGGGTGTCCCCGTAGAACGCGCGCGCCGCGTCGAGGTCGTCCGCCGAGAAGCTGGAGAACCCGCGCCTGATGGTGACCATCGTTGCCTCACTCCTTCGGGACCGCCGGCGGCCGGAGGGCGGGGCCCGCCGCGGACGCCGGATCCTCCCAGCGTCCCACCGCCCGCCCGCCGTGGGTACCGCCCGGGCCGGGTGAAGGGAGCGGGTCAGGGCGAGCGTGCGGGCGCGGGGCGGGTCCCGAGCGTCGGTGCGAGCAACCACAGCGCCGTGGCGGCGAGCACGTGCCAGACGGCGTGCCCCGGGAGCGCGAGGCCGAGCGCGCCGTCCGCGTCGCACAGCGGCCAGCCCGGGCGGGTCAGGGTTCCCACCGTGCCGCCGACGGCGAGCAGCACGAGCGCGGCGACCGTGCGGCGTCGGACGGCGGGCCGTCGCCACGCGCGCGCGGCGCTCGCAGCCACGGCGACGCACGCCGCGACCACCTGGGCGGCGGTGGACGCCGGCACCGAGACCGCCGCGAGCACGACCCCGAGCAGGGTCGGCGCGAGCCACCACCACGTCCGCAGGCGACGCCCGGTGAGGTCCGCGAGGGCGTCGGCTGCGACGAGCGCGAGGGCCCCGAGCAGCGGCGGGTCGTGCGCGACGGGGTTCCACGACGGCGACGGGCCGTGCTGCACGACGGAGCCCACCCCGATGAGGACGACCAGCACCCCGAAGGCCACGCGGAGGCGCGACGCCGCACCCACGGCGTCGGCCACGTCCGGGGCCGGGCGCGTCCCGGGTCCAAGACGCCGCGCCGCCACCACGACGGCAGCGCCGGCCAGGACGAACGCGAGGCTCGTCCACGTGCTCAGCGGCTCGGCCCAGGGCGTCCCGCCCGCGAGCTCGCACGCTCCGCCCACCCCGCCTCCTCCGCCTCGCGGCCCGCCGGACGGGCCCGACCGGCACCGGCCCTGCCACTGACGTCCCCCATCGTTCCGCCCGGCGTCGGTCGCCGTGCGTCCGGACGAGGGGTTGCGCCCGGTGGTCCATCTGTGGTTCATTACTCAAGTAATGAACCACAGAACGCGCGAGGCGGGAGAGGATGGGCCCCATGTTCGACGGACCTGAACCCATCTACCTCCAGATCGCGCAGATGATCCGTGCGCAGGTGCTCGCGGGGGAGCTCGCGGAGGAGGAGCAGGTCATGTCCACGACGCAGTTCGCGACGACGTTCCGGATCAACCCGGCGACGGCAGCCAAGGCGTTCGCCGGCCTCGTCGACGAGGGCGTCCTCTACAAGCGGCGCGGGCTCGGCATGTTCGTCGCACCCGGCGCGCGCGAGCGGCTGCTCGCCGAGCACCGCGCGCGGTTCTTCGACGAGGTCCTCGACCCCGCGCTGGCGCAGGCGGACCTCCTGGACATCCCGGCCGCCGAGATCGTCGAGCACGTCCTCGGCCGCCCGCGGCCCGCCGGTCCCGGGACCGGCGACGCACCCCGTACCGGCCCCGACACCGACCCCACCCCGAGGTGAGACCCGTGACCGCCCGGCCCACCAGCCACCCCACCGACCACCCCGCCCCGACCGCGCCCTTCGGCGCCGAGGTGCGCGACGTCGTCGTGCGGTACTCCCGCGGCGACGACCCCGCGCTCGACGGCGCGACCCTGACGATCCGGCCCGGCGTCATCACCGGCCTCCTGGGCCGCAACGGCGCCGGCAAGACGACGCTCGCCGCCCTGCTCGCCGCGTTCCGGCGCCCGACGTCGGGCACGGTCCGCGTCGGCCTGGACGGCGAGCTCGAGGACCCGTTCGAGAACGTCTGGGCGACGATGCACACCCAGCTCGTGCGCGAGAGCGGCGACGTGGGGGAGTCCGACAAGGCGCGCGACACGCTCGAGTACTACGCCGACGTGCGCCCGCACTGGGACGCCGACCTCGCCGGGCGCCTCCTCGACACGTTCGAGGTGGACGTCCGCAAGAAGCCGAACGAGCTCTCGCGCGGCAAGCGCTCGGCGCTCGGCGCGGTCGTCGGGCTCGCCGCCCGCGCGCCCCTGACGATCTTCGACGAGGTCTACCTCGGCATGGACGCCCCGAGCCGCTACGCGTTCTACGACGCGCTCGTCGCGGACTACGCCGAGCACCCGCGCACGATCCTGCTCTCGAGCCACCTGATCGCCGAGGTCGAGCGGCTCTTCGAGGACGTCGTGATCATCGACCGCGGGCGGGTCCTGCTCGCCGAGAACGCCGACGACGTCCGCGCGCGCGGCGTCAGCCTCACCGGGCCGGCGGACGTGGTCGAGCGCCACACCGCGGGCCGGGAGGTGCTCGCCCGGCAGCGGCTGGGCAGCACGGCCCAGGTCACCCTCTTCGGCGCGTTCGCCCCCGACGAGCGGGCCGCGGCCGCCGCGGCCGGGCTCGAGGTCGGGGCGGTGCCCGTCCAGGACCTGTTCGTCCACCTCACGCGCAACGACCGCACCGAGGACGGCGCGCTCGCCCGCACCCGCACGCAGGAGGCACGATGACCGCCACGACCCCGCGCGCCGCGGAGCGCCGCGCGCTCGAGAAGGCCGCCCACCGGCGCGGCGTCCGCGCCGTCGCCTGGTACTTCATCGGCGGTACCTGGTACGTCGGCGTGTGGTTCTGGCTCATCGCGCTCGCCATCGGGGCCCTCGTCCTGTGGATCATGCTGCGCAACGACGACGTGAGCATCGAGGGCGTGGGCGGCGTCGCGGGCTCGGCAAAGTTCTTCCTCTTCGTCATGGGCATCCTCCTGCCGCTCATGTCGATCGCGCTGCACGTCGCCGCCGGCGGCACGCGGCGGTCGTACACGCACGGGCTGTGGATCGGCGCCGCCGTCTCCGGGCTCACGTTCGGGATCGCGACCGCGCTCGTGCGGTGGGCGGAGTGGGCGCTGTTCCGCCGGGCCGGCTGGCCGACGGAGCAGGACCTCACGCAGCTCTACGCGGACGGGTCCGAGGTCGGGCTCATGATCCTCGTCGAGGGCACGTTCTGCGTCGTCTACTACCTCGCGGGCATGGTCGTCGCCGCGGGCTTCTACGGCTTCGGGTTCCTGCGCGGCGTGCTCCTCGTCGTCGCGTCGCTCGCGACCGTCGTGGTGAGCGAGGTGTTCCTCCGCTCCGGGTTCTTCGGCCACGCGCTCTCGCGCGTCGTCGGTCTCGACGGCACCCCCGTCTGGCTCGCCGTGCTCGGCGGGCTCGCCGGGGTCGTGCTCGCCGCACTGCTCCTGCGCGTCGTCCTGCGGGGCGTCGCGATCCGTCCGGTCGAGTTCGCGGGCACCGCGAGCGCCTGACCGGCAGCACCCTCCCGACCGCATCCCCACCCGTCCGGGCGGCGCACGGCGCCGTCCGTGGGTGCCGCACACCCTCCTGGAGGTCACCATGAGCACCGCAGCACCGCCCCCGGGCGGCACGACGGCGACGTCGCCCGCCCCGCCCACCGGCCGCACGGCCGGGCCCGCCCCGGTCGTCGAGATCCGGAACCTGCGCAAGACGTACCCGGGACCGCAGGGTTCCGGCACGCGCACCGTCGCGGTCGAGGACGTGAGCCTCACCGTCCGGCAGGGCGAGATCTTCGGCATCCTCGGGCCCAACGGGGCCGGCAAGACGACGACCGTCGAGTGCCTCGCCGGGCTGCGCCAGGCCGACGGCGGCACGGTGCGCGTGCTCGGCGTCGACCCGCAGGCCGACCCCGCCGCGGTGCGCGACGTCGTCGGCGTCCAGCTCCAGGAGGCCGCGCTCAACGAGAAGATCACGGTCGAGGAGGCGATGCGGCTCTTCGCGTCGTTCTACGCGTCGCCCGGCGACGTGGAGGAGCTCCTCGACCTGCTCGACCTCGCCGCGCACCGGCGCGTCGCGTTCGCCAAGCTCTCGGGCGGGCAGAAGCAGCGCCTGTCGATCGCGCTCGCGCTCGTGGGGAACCCGCGCGTCGCGATCCTCGACGAGCTGACCACCGGGCTGGACCCGGCGGCCCGCCGCGCGACGTGGGAGCTCGTCGAGCGCGTGCGCGACCGCGGCGTGACGATCCTGCTCGTCACGCACTTCATGGACGAGGCGGAGCGCCTGTGCGACCGGCTCGTCATCATCGACCGCGGCCGGGTCGTCGCGCAGGGCACGCCCGCGGAGCTCGTCGACTCCGTCGACACGTCGCGCACCGTGCGCCTGCGCGTGCCGCCCGCGGACCACGACCTCGCGCTGCACACGATCGCGGGGCTCGCGGACGTCGAGCGCGTCGAGGCGTCGCCGAGCGGCGGGCGCGAGATCGAGGTCACGGGCTCCCGGCGGGTGCTGCCCGCCGTCGTGCTCGCGCTCGCCGAGCAGGAGGTCGTGCCCGACGACGTCCGGACCGTCTCCCGCACGCTCGAGGACGTCTTCGTGGCCGTGACCGGCCGCACCTACGACCCGGACGCGACCGACGTCTCGGACGCGACCGACGCCCGGCCGACCCGAGGGGAGTCCCGATGACCGCCACGACCCTGACCCCGTCCGCCGTGCCCGTCCGCCGCAGCAGCGGCTGGCGCGGGTTCGGCGTCCTGCTCGCCACGGAGGCGCGGCTCTGGCTGCGCGACCCGGGGACGGTGTTCTTCGCGCTCGTGTTCCCGACCGTCCTGCTCGTCGGGGTCGGGTTCGCCATCCCCGGGATGCGCGTGCCGATCGAGGACGCGCCCCCGCCGTGGGGCGGGCTCACGCCCGTCGCGCTCTACGCGCCCGTGGTGCTCGCCGCCGCGATCGCGACCCCGGCCCTGACGACCATGCCGGTCTACTTCGCCACGTTCCGCGAGAAGGGCCTGCTGCGGCGGCTGTCGACGACGCCCATGCGCCCGCAGGGGATCGTCGTCGCGCACCTCGTCATCAACCTCGTGGCCGTCGTGGTCGCGTCGGCCGTCGCGCTCGTCGTCGGGCAGCTCGTGTTCGGCCTGCCGGCGCCGCAGAACGCGGCGACGGTCGTGCTGGCGTTCGTCCTCGGCGTCGCGTCGATGTACGCGCTCGGCACCCTCGTCGCGGCGCGCGCACCCAAGGCGAGCACGGCGTCCGCGATCGGGACGCTGATCTACTTCCCGCTCCTGTTCCTCTCCGGGCTGTGGACGCCGGGGCCGATGATGCCGGAGGCCGTGGCGCAGGTCGGCAGGTTCACGCCGCTCGGCGCCGCGTCGCAGGCGATGACGGCGGGGTGGTTCGAGGAGGGCTTCCCCACGGTGCAGGTGGTCGTCATGGTCGTGTGGACGGCCGTGCTCCTGCCGCTCGGCATCCGGCTCTTCCGCTGGAGCTGAGGCGGGACCGACCGCGGAGCCGGGCCCTCGGCCCCGTCCGCGCCACCGCTCGGCCTCGTCCGGGTGGCGGCCCGGCCCCGCGGGCGTGGCCGCCGGAGCGCCCCTAGCCTGACCGGCATGAAGCCCTTCCTGCTGCTGGCGTCCCGGGCGGAGGACCCGGCCGCGGACGGCGAGCACGCGGCGGTGCTGCGTCACTCCGGCCTCGCGCCGCACGAGCTGCACCGCGTGCGGATGGAGGCGGGCCCGCTGCCGGCGATCGACCTCGACGCGTACTCGGGGGTGATCGTCGGCGGCAGCCCGTTCGACTCGTCGCGGCCCGAGGCGGAGAAGTCGGCGACGCAGCGCCGGGTCGAGCGCGAGCTCGCGCCGCTCCTGGACGAGATCGTCGAGCGCGACGTCCCCTTCCTCGGGGCGTGCTACGGCGTCGGGACCCTTGGCCTGCACGAGGGCGCGGTGCTGGACGACACGTACGCCGAGCCCATCTCGCCCGTGACGATCCGGCTCACCCCGGAGGGCCGGGCCGACCCGCTGCTCGCGGGCCTGCCCGACGCGTTCGAGGCGTACGTGGGCCACAAGGAGGCGGTGCGGGAGCTGCCGCCGCACGCGGTGCTGCTCGCGACGTCGGACGCGTGCCCGGTGCAGATGTTCCGCGTCAAGGAGAACCTCTACGCGACGCAGTTCCACCCGGAGCTCGACCTGGAGGGCATCCTCACGCGCATCGGCGTCTACCGGGACTACGGCTACTTCCCGCCCGAGGCCGCGGGCGACGTCGAGGCGGCCGTCCGGCGCGGCGACGTCCGGGAGCCCCACCGCATCCTCGCAACTTTCGTCCACCGCTACGCGACCGACTGAGATCGAGCCGTCCCCCGGAGGTCGAACAGGCGGTTGTGGTCCGTCCTGCCGCCAGGACGGACCACAACCGCCTGCTCGGCGGAGCGGGTCAGCGGGTGGCCGGGGCCGGGTGGGGGGTGTCGGCGGGTGTCGGGTCGGCCGCTGCCTCCGCCGCTACGGCGCGGCGGTGCGCCCGCACCGACCAGACGACGGCCGCGGCCCAGACGACCGCGACGAGCGCCAGCACGACGCCCTGGACCGCGCTGCTCGCGTCCACCCAGTCGGAGCGCAGCAGCGTGCGGACGTTGGTGAGCACGATGACGCCGCCCACGGCCGAGCCGAGGATCCGGGGCGGGAGCATCCGCACGAGCCACGCCGCGATCGGCGCGGCGACGAGCCCGCCGAGGAGGAGCGCCACGACCCACGTCAGGTCGATCCCCTGCGAGCCGAGCGACCAGAGGAACCCGAGCGACGCGGCGACCGCGACGAGGAACTCGCTCGTGTCGACGGACCCGATGACCTTGCGGGGCTCGATCCGGCCCGACGCGAGCAGGGCGGGCGTGCCCACCGGGCCCCAGCCGCCGCCGCCCGTGGCGTCGACGAAGCCGGCCACGAGGCCGAGCGGCGCGAGGAACCGCTTGCGCAGCGGCAGCCCGAGGCGACCCGTCGGCAGCCCGGCGAACGTGAAGCGTGAGAGCACGTAGACGCCGAGCGCGAGGAGCAGCAGCGACATGACGGGGGCGGCGACCTCGGTCGACAGGTTCGCGAGGAACGTCGCGCCCGCGAACGCCCCGAGCGCGCCCGGCACGCCGATGCGCAGCACGACCTTCCAGTCGACGTTCCCGAACCGCCAGTGCGCCGCGCCGGACGCGAGCGTCGTCCCGATCTCCGCGAGGTGGATCGTCGCCGACGCCGCCGCGGGGTTGGTCCCGATCGCGAGCAGGAGCGTCGTGGACGTCACGCCGTACGCCATGCCGAGGCTGCCGTCGACGAGCTGGGCACCGAGGCCCACGAGGGCCAGCAGGACGAGGGTCCGCACCGGGGCCTCCTTGCTCGGGCCGTCGGGAGGGTCCCGACGTGTCCTGACAAGGTTGACCGGACGGGTCCACTATGTGAAGCGCCGACCGCATCGTGGGCCAGTGTTAACGGGAGCGTCCCGTCAGGGGTTCTCCCACGCGTCGGCGCGGGCCGCGAGCGCGTGCACGTCGTCGGGCAGGTCGCGGCGCACGACGTCGTCGATCGTCACGCGGTCCAGCACGTCGCGGACGCTCGCGCGCAGGGCGATCCACACCTCGAGCAGGCCCGCCGCGGAGCCGTCGTACTCGAGGCTCGGGGGGCGCTCGTCGCGGACCGTGACGAGGGGGCCGTCGACCGCGCGGAAGACGTCGGCGAGCGTCACCTCGGACGCCGGGCGCGCGAGGCGGTGGCCGCCGGAGCGCCCGCGGACGCTCGCGACGATCCCGGCCCGGCGCAGGTCGCCGAGGATCCGTTCGAGGAAGCTCACCGGGAGGCCCTGACCCGTCGCGAGGTCCTCCGCCCGCACCGGGTCGCCGTGCGGCGACGCCGCGAGCTCGGCGCACGCCCGCACCGCATAGTCCGCCTTCGCCGAGACACGCATGAGGACATTGTGCCGTGCGCGGGTCTCACCCCGGGGCGCCGCTGCCCCTCGCGACCCCTTCCCCCCTACGCTGTGACGCGTGGACGTGCACGAGCGCAACAACGTGCGGGTCATGGGGGCGCAGGACGGCCCGACGATGGTCTTCGCGCACGGTTTCGGCTGCGACCAGTCGATGTGGCGCTTCGTCGCGCCCGCTTTCGCGACGGACCACCGGGTCGTGCTGTTCGACCACTCGGGGTGCGGGGCGTCGCACCCGACCGCGCACGACGCCGTCCGGCACGCCGACCTCGCGGGCTACGCCGCGGACGTCGTGGAGATCGTCGAGGCCGTGGGGCAGGGAGACGAGCACGGGGACGGGCGCGGGCCCGTGGTGCTCGTGGGCCACTCGGTGAGCGCCGTGATCGCGCTGCTCGCGGCGGCCGACCGCCCGGACCTGTTCGACCGGCTGGTGCTCGTGGGCCCGAGCCCGCGGTACGTCGACGACGACGGCTACCGCGGCGGGTTCACGGCCGAGGAGATCGACGAGCTCCTGGAGACGATGGACGCGAACTACCTCGGCTGGACGCAGGTCATGGCGCCCGTGATCGCCGGGAACCCGGACCGCCCGGCGCTCGGCGACGAGCTCGCTGCGGTGTTCCGGCGCAACGACCCCGCGATCGCGCGCCAGTTCGCGCGGGCGACGTTCCTCGGCGACAACCGGGCCGACCTGGCGCGCGTGCGCACGCGGAGCCTCGTGGTGCAGAGCCGGGAGGACGTCATCGCGCCGCCCGAGGTCGGGCGCTACGTGCACGAGCACCTGCCCGGCAGCGACCTCGTCGTCATCGACTCGGTGGGGCACTGCCCGAACCTCTCGCACCCCGCGCTGCTCGTGCGCGCGATGCGCGACTGGCTGGGCGCCGCCTGATGGCGATGTCCCGGGCCGAGCGCTGGGCGCTCGCCCCCGTCGCGCTGCTCCTCCTCGACGCCGAGGCGCGCGTCCTCGACGCCAACGACGAGTTCCTCCGGACGATCGAGGTCCCGGACGTCGAGGCGGTCGCGGGCCGCCGGCTGGCGGACCTGCTCACGGTCGGTGGGCGCATCTTCTGGGAGACGCACGTCGGCCCGCGCCTGCACATCGAGGGCCGCGTCGACGAGGTCGCGGTCGAGCTCCGCACGCCCGGGGGCCGCGAGCCCGTGCTGCTCACGGCGATCGAGCGCGAGGCGCGCGGCGAGCGGCTGATCGAGGTCGCGATGCTCGGCGCGCGCGAGCGGTCGCGGTTCGAGCACGAGCTCGTCGAGGCGCGCCGCGCGGCGGAGGAGGCGGAGCGCCGGGTGCGGCTGCTGCACGGCGTCGCGGCCGACCTCGCGAGCGTCGCCGGTCTCGACGGCGTCGCGTGGGTCCTGCTCCGCGCGGCCGTCACGATGCTGGGCGCGGGCGACGCCGCGCTGTGGACGGCGCAGGAGCGCGGCCCGTTGCGGCGGTGGGGCGGCGCCGTCGGCGTCCTGGCGCCGTCGATCGACGAGCTCACCGAGGCGACCGTGCGGGACGACGGGACGGTCGTCGTGCCGCTGCGCACCGCGGGCGCGCTGCTCGGCGTGCTCGCGCTCGAACCACGTCG
Organism: Cellulosimicrobium sp. 72-3; assembly: GCF_013127315.1. Lineage (NCBI taxonomy): Bacteria > Bacillati > Actinomycetota > Actinomycetes > Micrococcales > Promicromonosporaceae > Cellulosimicrobium > Cellulosimicrobium sp. 72-3. The sequence goes on along the minus strand of NZ_CP053419.1, from coordinate 3,573,527 downwards.
CGCCGCGGGTTCCGACCCCGTCGACCTGGGCACCGCCGCCGCCGCGGGCCAGCTCGCGGCGCTCGCGCTCTCGCGCGCGCGGGTCCACGAGCAGAGCGTCTCGGTCGCGAGCGAGCTCCAGGGCGCGATGCTCTCGGACGGGATCGTCGCCGACCCGCAGGTCGAGGTCTCGGCGTGCTACCGCCCGGGCGTCCACGACCTCCAGGTCGGCGGCGACTGGTACGACACCTTCCGGGTCGCGCCCGACGTCGTCGCGCTCAGCGTGGGGGACGTCGTCGGCCGCGGGCTCAAGGCGGCGACGTCGATGGGGCAGCTGCGCACCGCCGTCCGGGCGGCGTCCGACACGGGGCTGCCGCCCGAGGAGGTGGTCGAGCGCGTCGACCGCTTCGTCGACCGGACGGGCACGGGCTTCATGGCGAGCCTCGTCTACGGGGAGCTCGACCTGCGGGCCGGGGTGCTGCGCTACACGTGCGCGGGCCACCTGCCGCCCCTGCTCGTGCGCGCGGGCGGCTCGGCCGCGTACCTGTGGGAGGCGCGGTCGACGCCGCTGGGCGTGCGGGGCACGACGCCGCGCGTCGCGAAGGCCGTGCGGCTCGCCCCGGGCGACCTCCTGCTGCTCTTCACGGACGGCGTGGTCGAGCGCCGCGACCGGCCGCTCGCGCTCGCGCTCGACGAGCTCGCGGACGTCGTCACGCGCGCGCTCGGCGCGGGGCTGCGCGACGAGCGGCTGCTGGAGGCCGTCGTCTCGCGCGCGCCGGAGGACGACGACGCGTGCCTGCTCGCGGTGCGCTGGCTCGGCCCCGCCGGGGACGGACGGGCGGTGCCCGACGCTCCAGCCGCCGCGTCAGCGGACGAAGAACGGGCCGGCTGAGGGGTCGGCGAGCCGCGCGAGGGCGTGGCCGAGGCGCTCGGTCGACGAGCGCGCGACGTCGTCGGGCAGGGCGTCCGGGGCGAACCACGCGACGGCGAGGGACTCGTCGTCCGCGACGTGCGCCGCCGCGGCGGCCGCCGGCGACGCCGGGCGGCACAGGAACGCCAGGTCGAGGTACTGCGACCGGTCGCCGTTGGGGTACTCCATCGGCTCCGTGACCGTCACCGCGACGAGCGCGTCCACCACGACCTCGACGCCCGTCTCCTCGAGCACCTCGCGCGCGAGCCCGACCGCCGGGTCCTCGCCCGGCTCGAGGATCCCGCTGATCACGGCCCACTGGCCGGAGTCGGCGCGCTGCCCGAGCAGCACCCGGCCGGCGTCGTCCACGACGACGCCCGACACCCCCGGCATCCACAGCAGGTCGGTCCCGACGTGGGACCGGAGGGCGGCGACGAACTCGGGGATCGGCATGCCCCGAGCGTAGGCGCTGCCCGACCGGCCCGTGAGACGGGCCGTCCGCCCCTCGGAGGCGCTGTGCTACCGTCGGCTCGTGACTTCTCAGTGGTATTGGCGCTTTACGCAGGCTCCCGGTGGGGCCGTGCGGGCGTCAGCCTGACCACAGATCACCACCCGGAGCCAGCACAGGGCCTTGGACGCGGACCGCGTCCGGGCCCTTCGTCGTGAGACGGGCCGCTCCGGGACCACGGGCGGCAGCAGGCCGGTGGAGCGCCGCTGGGCATCCCGACTCACGGCGTTCCCCAGACCCCGCCGCACAGACCAGGAGCCCCCCGTGACCAGCACGACCACCTCGCCCGAGACCGCGACGACCGACGGTGCGACGAGTACCGTCGACCCCGTGGACAGCCCCGAGCTCCAGGCCCGCACGAGCGACCTGCGGGTCCGCGCGCTCGACGCCCTCCCCGCGCCGCGCGCCATGCTCGCCGACCTGCCCCTCGGCGCGACGCGCAGCGACCTCGTGACGACGTCGCGCCGCGAGGTCCGTGACGTGCTCGCGGGCGACGACGACCGCCTCCTCGTCATCGTCGGCCCCTGCTCGGTGCACGACCCCGAGGCCGCGCTCGAGTACGCGGGGCGCCTGGCCGCCGTCGCGCACGAGCTCGCGGACGACCTCATGGTCGTCATGCGCGTCTACTTCGAGAAGCCGCGCACGACCGTGGGCTGGAAGGGCCTCATCAACGACCCGCACCTCGACGGCTCGCACGACGTGCACCACGGCCTGCGGCTCGCGCGCGAGGTGCTGCTCGGCGTCCTCGACGCCGGCGTCCCGGCCGCGTGCGAGTTCCTCGAGCCGACGAGCCCGCAGTACATCGCCGACGCGGTGTCGTGGGGCGCGATCGGCGCGCGCAACGCCGAGTCGCAGGTGCACCGCCAGCTCGCCTCGGGTCTGTCCATGCCCGTCGGGTTCAAGAACGCGACCGACGGCGACGTGCAGATCGCGGTCGACGGCTGCATCACCGCGGCGAGCGAGCACACGTTCTTCGGCATGGACTCGCTCGGCCGGGCCGCCGCCGTGGAGACCGCGGGCAACCCCGACTGCCACGTCATCCTGCGCGGCGGGCGCTCGGGCCCCAACTACGGGGCCGACGACGTCGCTGCGGCGCTCGCGGTCGCGCGCACCTCGGGCCGCGGCGGGGTCACGGAGCACGGGCTCGTCGTCGACGCGTCGCACGGCAACTCCGGCAAGAGCCACGTGCGCCAGGCGGAGGTCGTGCGCGAGGTCTCCGCGCGGCTGGCCGAGGGCGAGCAGGGCATCACGGGCCTCATGATGGAGAGCTTCCTCGTGGCGGGTGCGCAGAAGCCCGCGCCGAGCGGCCTCGTCTACGGGCAATCCGTCACGGACGCGTGCATCGACTGGGACACGACGGCCGACCTCCTCCAGGAGCTCGCGGCGGCGGTCCGCGCCCGGCGCGCGCTCTGAGCGGTGCCCGCGGGACGAGGACCCATCCGTCCGCGCGTCGGCGCCGAACCCAGGGTGTCCCGGACCGACCGGGACGGCGCTGGCGACGGGAGGTCGGGTGCCGAGAGCCGTGGTCGACGCGCCGCAGCGCGTGCGGGAGGCGCCCGTGCTGCACACTGACCGGGTGCCACCTCCCGTGACGACGAACCCGGCGGTCGACGCCGCCCTCGCGGCGTGCGCCGGCGGCGACCCCGCCGCGTTCGCGCCCGTCTACGACGCGCTCGCGCCGGTCGCGTACGGCACGTGCCTGGGGGTCCTGCGGGACCCGGACCACGCGGCGGAGGTCGTGCAGGAGGTGATGGTGGAGGTGTGGCAGACGGCGGCGCGCTACGACGCGACCCGCGGCTCGGCGCGAACCTGGGTCGCCACGCTCGCCCGGCGGCGCGCGGTGGACCGCGTGCGGGCCGAGCAGGCGCGCCGTGACCGCGACCAGCGCGACGTGGACGCCTCGACGGCCGCGGCACCGCGGGACGTGGTGGTGGAGGACGTCGAGCGACGTCTCGAGGGCGCGGCCGTGCGGCGGTGCCTGGACTCGCTCACGGCGACGCAGCGGGAGGCGGTCGTGCAGGCGTACTACGGCGGGCTCACCTACCGGGAGGTCGCCGAGCGGCTCGACGCCGCGCTGCCGACCGTGAAGTCCCGCATCCGGGACGGGCTCCTGCGGCTCCGCGACTGCCTGGGGGTGCGTCGTGGCTGACCCGACCACGCCCCGCGGCGACGGCGCGCACGACCGTCCGGACGTCCGCGACCTGCTCCCCGCCTACGCGCTCGACGCGGTGGACGACGTCGAGCGGCGCGCCGTCGAGCGCCTGCTCGCGGCCGACCCCGACGCGCGGCGCGAGCTCGACGAGTACCGCGACGTCGTGGCGGCGTTCGCGGTCGAGAGCGACCCGCCGCCCGCGCTGCGCGACGCCGTGCTGGCCCGGGTGGCCGCGGCCACGGTACCGCCCGCCGGGGAGAGCACGGGGGGCGTCGTCGTCGACCTCGCGGCCGCGCGGCGCGCCCGTCGACGGCGCTGGACCGGGCTCGCGGCGGCGGTGGCCGCGGTGGTCGCGGTGGCCGTCCCGACGACGGTCGCGGTCCGCGCGACGCAGGAGCAGTCCCGCCTGGAGGCGCGGGCGGACGCGATCGAGCGCATGCTCGCCGACCCCGACGCGACGATCCTGCACGGCGACGTGGCGGGCGGCGGGCAGGCGTCCGTCCTCGCGGCGGGCGACGACATGTACTTCCGCGCGTCCGACCTGCCCGACACGGGCGACGACCGGGACTACCAGCTCTGGGTGGTCGAGCCCGACGGCGCCGTCGTCTCGGCGGGCGTCCTCGACGTCCAGGACGGCAGCACGTCCCGGCTCGTCCAGGGCGAGCCGGGCGTCGGCATGGCGGTGACGGTCGAGCCGGCGGGCGGCTCGGAGCAGCCCACGACGGACCCGGTGGTCGCGCTCGTCGGCTGAGCGCCGCGGCCCGGAGGGGTCGGGACGCGCGCGGGAAAAACTCGTGCCGATCCCGACCCATCCACCCGGGCCAGCGCTCCGAACCCTCGGCATGACGCCCCGCACCGGCGGGGCGACGACCCGAGGAGAGACCGATGAACGTTCGCACCCGCACGTCGTACGCCGTCGCCGGCATCGCCACGCTCGCCGTGCTCGGCCTGTCCGCGTGCAGCTCGGACTCGGACACGGGGTCCGACTCGACGACGACCGACTCCCAGTCCGACACCATGACGGACGACTCGACGTCCGACGACATGACCGACGACTCGACCGAGGGCTCGGACGACATGGCGGCCGACCCCGCCGCGAACCTCGTGGGCCCCGGCTGTGCCGCCTACGCGGAGCAGGTGCCCGACGGCGCCGGGTCGATCACGGGCATGTCGACCGACCCCGTCGCCGTGGCGGCGTCGAACAACCCGCTGCTCACGACGCTCACCGCGGCCGTCTCGGGTGAGCTCAACCCGGACGTCGACCTCGTCGACACGCTCAACGGCGGCGAGTTCACCGTGTTCGCCCCCGTCGACGACGCGTTCGCGAAGATCGACGCCGCGACGCTCGACTCGCTGAAGACGGACTCCGACACGCTGACGAAGATCCTCACGTACCACGTGGTGCCCGGCCAGCTCACGCCCGACCAGGTCGTCGGCGAGCACGAGACCGTCGAGGGCGGCACGGTCGAGGTGACCGGCTCGGGCGACGAGCTCATGGTCAACGACGCGGCCGTCGTGTGCGGTGGCGTGATGACGCAGAACGCGACCGTGTACCTCGTCGACTCGGTGCTCATGCCGACCATGTGACCCTCCCGGCGCGTCCAGAAGCGGGCGCGCGGTGGGCCCGCGAGAGCGGGTCCCGACGGCCCCGACCGGACGGTCGGGGCCGTCGTCGTGCGCCCGGCGACGTGCGCTCGGCGCGTGGCGGACCCATCCGCGAGGGCCGCCGGTCCGAACCCCGGGCATGGAGACGCTCATCGTCATCGGCCTGCTCGGCGGACTCATCACGGGGATCTCGCCGTGCATCCTGCCCATGCTGCCCGTCATCTTCTTCGCGGGCGGCGTGCAGGGCGCGCGCACGGGGGAGGCGCCGTCGGGCACCGCGGAGACCGGGTCGGGCGGCGTCTCCCCGGGGTTGTTCGCGGGCGTCCCGGACGCCGTCCGCGTCGGCGGTCGCCCGGCCGGGGCGCTGCGTGGCCGGGGTGGCCCGGTCGCCGCGCAGGAGACCGGGGCGCGCGAGGTCGCGGCGCGGCCGACGCGCGGCGGGACGCTCGCCCTCGACCTGTCGACGGGGGACGCGGAGCCCACTACCCCGGCCGACGGCGGGCCCGGGCGCCGCGCGTCGCGGCGGGCCGCGCGCCGCTCGTGGCGCCCCTACCTCGTCATCGCGGGCCTGGTCCTCAGCTTCAGCGTCTTCACTCTCCTCGGCTCCCTCCTGCTGACCGCGCTCGGGCTCCCGCAGGACCTGCTGCGCTGGGCGGGCATCGTCCTCCTCGTCGCGATCGGCGTCGGGATGATCGTGCCGCGCGTCGAGGAGGTCCTGGAGCGGCCGTTCCGGCGCGTCGCGGCGCTCGGGGCACGGCGCGGCGCTGCCCGCCAGGACCGCGGGGCGTTCGTGCTCGGCCTCGGCCTCGGCGTGCTGTACGTGCCGTGCGCCGGTCCCGTCCTCGCGGCGATCACCGTCGCCGGGGCCACGGGGAACATCGGCCCGGGCACCGTCGCCCTCACGGTGTCGTTCGCGGTCGGGGCGGCGATCCCGCTCCTGGTCTTCGCGCTCGCGGGGCGCCGCGTCGCGGAGCGGGTCCGCGGGTTCCAGCGGCACACGCGCGGCATCCGCGTCACGGGCGGCGTCGTGATGATCGCGCTCGCGGGCGCGCTCGCGCTCAACCTCCCCGCCGCCCTCCAGCGCGCCCTGCCTGACTACACGGGCGCGCTCCAGCAGCGGGTCGACGAGAACGACGCCGTGCGCGAGGCGCTCGACCTCGGCGGGCTCGTCACCGACGAGAACCGCGAGCTGTCGAACTGCTCGAACGGCGCGCCCGTGCTGGAGGACTGCGGCACCGCCCCGGAGCTGCGCGGCATCGACACGTGGCTCAACACCCCGGGCGGCGAGGCGCTGACGCTCGAGGGGCTGCGCGGCAAGGTCGTGCTCGTGGACTTCTGGACCTACTCCTGCATCAACTGCCAGCGCGCGATCCCGCACGTCAACGCCTGGTACGACCGGTACCGCGACGTCGGCGCGGGGTTCGAGGTCGTCGGGGTGCACACGCCCGAGTTCGCGTTCGAGCGCGAGACGCGCAACGTCGTCGCGGGTGCGCAGGGCCTCGGCGTCACCTACCCCGTGGCCCAGGACAACGCGTACGCGACCTGGACGGCCTACCGGAACCGCTACTGGCCCGCGCAGTACCTCGTCGACGCCGACGGGACCGTGCGCCACATCCGCTTCGGGGAGGGCGGGTACGAGGACACCGAACGCCTGGTGCGCGAGCTCCTCGAGGACGCGAACCCGGGCGTGGAGCTGCCCGAGCCCACCGCCGTCGGCGACACCACCCCGCAGGACGAGACGACGCCCGAGACGTACTTCTCCATCAAGCGCGTCGTCAACTACGCGGGCGAGCCGCGCTACGCCGCGGGGCAGCAGGACTTCACGCTCGCCGACGACCAGCGGCAGGACACGTTCTCGCTCGGCGGCACGTGGGACGTCGACTTCCAGGGCGCGACCGCCGTGTCCGACGACGCGCGCGTGCGCCTCGCGTACCGCTCGACCGACGTGTTCACGGTGCTCGGCGGCGAGGGCACCGTCAGGGCCCGTGTCACGACGGACGGGCGGACCACGACCCGCGAGATCGACGTGTCCGGCAGCCCGACGCTCTACCGCGTCCTGGAGGGCGACGGCCCGACGGAGGGGATCGTCGAGCTCGACGTCCCGCCCGGCGTCCAGGTGTTCACCGCGACGTTCGGGTGACGCGTCAGCTCGCGAGCTCCCGCGCGGGCGTCCACGACCCGATCGTCGCGGACCCGCCGCCGAGCAGGTCGAGGCCGTCCCCGACGCCGGGGATCCCCGCGAGCCCGACGACCGACTCGGGGTCTCCCGGGTGCGGGGCCACGAGCAGCGTCGTGACGAGCGGCGGGTCGTCCGCCGTCGACCCGCCGCGCCACGAGAGCGCGGCCCAGGCGGTGGCGCCCGGCGCGAGGGTGATCAGGGCGAGGCCGTCGTCGTCCGGCTCGAGGAGCACGTCCGTCTCCGAGCCGTCGTCGGCGACGAAGCGGACCGCGGGCGCGCCCGCGAGGACGCACTCCGCGGTGCCGTCGTTGCGGGCCGTGACGGTGAGGAACCGGCGCCCCGCCGCGGCGTCGAACCCGAGGGCTCCGAGCGTGAGGTCGCCGGGCGCGCACGCGCCCGCGGGGCGCGTCCCGGTCGTCGGTGCGGCGGCTCCCGCGACGAACCCGGAGCGCGTCGCGGACGCACCGCCGTCGGTCGAGCCGTGGACCTGGTACGCGAGCACGGGGCCGGGGTAGGCCGCGCCGTCGAGCGTGCGCGCGACCACGGCGGCGTCGCCCGAGGTGATCACCGTGAGCAGGGGGTCCTGCGGGAACGTGTCGCGGGCGGCTTCGTGCACGACCTGCGTCACGCCGGGTTCCGCGGCGACGTCGGCCAGGAGCGTGAGCAGGGCGTCGTCGGGGACGGTGAGCCCGTCGCCGTCGTAGGTGCCGACGCCGGAGCCCTCGACGCCGAGGCTCGTCAGCCCCCGGCCCTCGGCACGGACGAGCGCGGCGACGCCGACGAGGTCGTCGGCCGTGCCGACGTCGACCGACGCGGACCCCGGCGACAGGAACACGCGGCGCACGGGGTCGTGGGCGACGAGGCGCACGGCGTCGGCCACGGCGTCGGCCCCGAGGAGCTCGGGGCGGGGCTCCCCGGTGGCCGGGTCGATGCCGCGGTCGGTGTCCGCGCCCGGGCCGTGCGCGACGGCGAACGTCGCGCCGCCCGCGCCCGTGCCCTCGACGCGGAGCGACCAGGCACCACCGCCGGGCACGGCGGCGACGATCGCGCTCGCGTCGTCGGCGGTGCGCTGCGCCTCCTCAGGCGTCGGCAGCGGGGTGACCAGCGTGACGCGCGCGGACTCGCCCGCGGTCCCCAGGGCCTCCACGGCCGCGACGCCGGGCAGCGCCCGCAGCCGTGCCGCGACGGCCTCGCGGTCGCTCTCGGGAGAGGCTGGCGCGGGCGTCGCACCGGGAGCGGGGGTCGTCGGGCCGACCGACGAGGTGGCCGGGGCGGGCTGCTCGGCCGCGGTGCGCAGCGCCGCCGGCCCGACGACGGCGGCGACCACCGCGAGGACGCCGCCCACGCCCGCGGCGGCCACCGCGACGAGGGGGCCGCGCCGTCGTGCCCGTGGCGGGGCCGTCCCGGTGCCGGGGTCGGTGGCGGGCTCGGGGGAGGGTGTGCCGTCGTCGTCCACGGCCGTGACCGTACCGGTCGCCGCCACCGCGCGGGGTGGCGCGCCGACGTCCTCCCCAGGGTCCGCCCGGCGTCTTCACCGTGCCAGGGCCTACCCGGGGCGACGCGCGGGGGAAGCGGTCTTTTCGGCGCATCGCCGGACGAGCCGGGCGCGTACCGACCGCGCGCTTTTACCAGGACTCCTGCTGACGGGCAACATCTGGCATGATCCGGCCATGACAGTGCGGACGGCTGCGGAGCTCGCTGCGGTCGACGACCCGGCGTGGCCGACGCTCTCGCGCATGCTGGGTCGCGGCGGCGTCGAGGTCGTGCCCGCGCCCGCCTGGTCGCTCGAGGTCCTCTACCGGCTCCAGGTCACCGTCCGCTCGACCCTCGGCGCGCTCGCCCTGCACACCGGCGGGGTCCTCGTCGACGGCGGCTGGCTCCGGATCATCGGCGGGGGCGGGGCCGGGCTGCCGGACCTCGCGACCGTCAACGGCCTCGGCGAGCCGGGCGAGGACAGCGTCGCGCCGTCCGTCCTCGTCGTCGCGTACGACGTGCTCGGCGGCACGTTCGCGATCAACGGCGGCGGGCTCCCCGGCCCGCTCGGCAACGTCCACTACTTCGCGCCCGGATCGCTCTCCTGGCTCGACCTCGGGTTCGGCCAGGCGGCGTTCCTCGAGTGGTCCGTGAGCGGGGGGACCGCTGAGTTCTACGCGCCCGTGCGCTGGCCCGGCTGGTACGACGAGATCGGCACCGTGCGGCTCGACGAGGGGCTGAGCGTCTACCCGCCCCTGTGGTCGGAGGAGGGGCGCGACGTCGCGCGGTCGTCGCGCACCCCGGTGCCGCTCGGCGAGCTCGTGGACTGGCACTTCGAGATGGCGGAGCGCATGGCCCCGGTCGACGACTACGTGCGCGACGCCGACGAGCACCTCGACGGCTACGGCGCCTGGCCCACCGACGGCTACCGCCCCTGAGCCCCGGTCACGCCCTGGGTCACGCCGGGTCCGCGTCGAGGAGGTCGGCGCGCACCGTCCTCAGCTTGTCGGGGTTGCGCACGAAGTCGAGCGCCGCGACCCGCCCCCCGACGACCGTGAACGCGATCACCGTGAGCACCCCGGTCCCGTCGCGCAGGAGCAGCCCGGGCGCGCCGTTGACGTCGACCGCGCGCACGGCCTCGGGCGGCCGGCGCAGGTAGCTGAGCAGCACGGGACCTGCCGTCCCCGCCCCGCGCACGGTGTGCCGCAGCGCCCGGACCTTGCCGCCGCCGTCGGCCCGCAGCACCACGTCGGGGTCGAGCACCGCGAGCAGGGCCGGCAGGTCGGCGTCCGAGCAGGCCGCGACGAACGCCTCGACGGCGCGCGCCTGCTCGGCGCGCGTCGCGGTCCCGCGCGGCCGCCCCGCCTCCACGTCCTTGCGGGCTCGCGCCGCGAGCTGGCGGACGGCGGCGGGCGAGCGCCCGACGACGTCGCCCACCTCGTCGAACGGCAGCCCGAACACGTCGTGGAGCACGAACGCGACGCGCTGCGCGGGGGAGAGGCGCTCGAGCACGACGAGGAGGGCCATGCTCACCTCCTCGTCGAGCGTCACGCGGTCGGCCGGGTCCGTCGCGTCGACGGCGCCCGCGGCGCCCGGCGACGCGGCGCCCGGGGTCGTCACGACAGGCTCCGGCAGCCACGTCCCGACGTAGCGCTCGCGGCGCGCCCGCGCGCTCCCGAGCACGTCGAGCGCGAGCCGCCCGACCGTCGTCGTCAGCCAGGCCGCGAGGTTGCGGATCGAGCCCGCGTCCTGGGTGCGCAGCCGCAGCCACGCGTCCTGGACGCAGTCCTCGGCGTCGGACCAGGAGCCGGTCGTCGTGTACGCGAGCCGCAGGAGGCGGGGGCGCTCGACCTCGAACGCGCGCGCGAGGTCGTCCGCGGCCGGGCCGGTCACCGGGCCGCCGCCCGCTCGGCGCGCTGCGCGGCGAGCCAGTCCCGGAAGGTCGTGGTGCCGCGCACGTCGGGGTGCGGGTCGGTGAGGCCGCCGGCGCGCAGCGCGCGACCGAGCGCGCCGGGGAGGGGCACCCGGACGGGGACGGCGCGCGAGCCGGTGACGTCGCGCCAGGCGCGCGCCGCGTCCCGCAGGTCGACCACCTCGGGACCCGCGACGGTCGTGGTGCCGCCGAGCGGGTCGCGCACGGCGGCGTCGGCGACGGCGGCGCCGACCTCGGCGGCAGCGACCGGCTGGACCGGCGCGCGCAGCAGCGGCACGACGCCCCGGCGCGCCGCGGCCCCGAGCGCCCCGGCGACGAGCTCGTGGAACTGGGTCGCGGCGACGACCGTCCACGGCACGCCCCCGTCCGCGACCTCGCGCTCCTGCGCGACCTTGGCGGCGTAGTAGGTCATCGGCACATCGTGGCACCCCACCACCGACACGAGCACGTGGTGCCGCACCTCCGCGGCGCGCTCGGCGGCGAGCAGGCGCCGCGTGCCGTCGACGACCGCCGCGCGCACGTGCCGCAGCGACGTCGCGGTGTTGCTCGCGTCGACCACGACGTCGACGCCGTCGAGCGCCGCCGCGAGCCCTGCGCCCGTCGTGAGGTCGACGGGATGCTCCCGCGCGTGCCTGCTCAGCGCCCGCACCTCGTGGCCGCGCGCGGCCAGCCCTGCCACGACGTGCCGACCGACGGTCCCCGTCCCACCCACCACAGCGATCCTCATACCCGGACGACGACGCGGCGCCCGCCGATGTGACATCCCAGCCGCGTCGAGAGTTGTATACAAGTGCGCAGGACGTGTGGCACGATGGTCGGGTGACGACGACGCCCGAGCTGCGCACCGCCGTCGGGCCGTCCTCGGCGCCCGGCGACGCGGGCCTCGCGCGCCGCCAGTCCGGGGCCCGCGCGGTCTACGACCTGCTGCGCGGCCGCATCATCGACGGCTCCCTCGCGCCCGACGCGCGGCTCACCGAGCCCGTGCTCTCCGCCGAGCTCGGCGTCTCGCGGACCCCGGTGCGCGAGGCGCTGCGGCTGCTCCAGGCCGAGGCGCTCGTCGTCGAGCTGCCCACCGGGGGAGTGCGCGTCGCGCCGCTCGACCTCGCCGACGCGCGGCGCGTCTACGACGTGCGCGCCCGCCTCGAGGGCCTCCTCGCCCGGGACGCGTGCGAGCGCGCCACGCCCGACGACGTCGCGCGGCTCGCGCGCCTCGTGACGCTCATGGACGCGGTGCGCGACCACGAGGACGAGGTGCTGCGCATCGGCGCCCAGTTCCACGGCGAGATCGAGGCGCTCGCCGACAACCGCTGGGGGTCGGCGCTCCTGCGCCAGATCCGCGGCCACGTCGACCGGTACCGCGCGCTCGCCGCGCGCCGCCGTGTCGGCACCACCGACCACGTCGACGAGCACCGCGCCGTCGCCGACGCCATCGCGAGCCGCGACGCCGCCGCCGCCGAGGCGGCGATGCGCGCCCACATCGAGCGCAGCGCCGCCCTCGCCGAGCAGTCGCTGCGCGGCGCGGGGTCGGCGACCGACGACCTCCCCTGACCACCGCCCACCGCACGACGGAGACACCGATGCCGTACACCCACCACCTGCGCGTCTACCCCAGCGCGGAGCCGCTCGACCGCACCGACCAGCTCGCGTGGAAGCTCGCCGAGCTCGCGACCGACCCGGTGGAGGTCACGCCCGAGGTCGTCGACATGGTCGTCAACCGGGTCATCGACAACGCGGCCGTCGCCGCGGCCAGCCTCACGCGCGGCCCCGCGATCGCGGCGCGCGGCCAGGCGCTCGCGCACCCCTACACCCCGGGGTCGACGGTGTTCGGCTGCGACCTCACCACCCGCACGAGCCCCGAGTGGGCGGCCTGGGCGAACGGCGTCGCGGTGCGCGAGCTCGACTTCCACGACACGTTCCTCGCCGCCGAGTACTCCCACCCGGGCGACAACATCCCGCCGATCCTCGCCGTCGCGCAGCACGCCGGGTCCGACGGCGCCGCCGTCGTCCGGGCGATCGCGACCGGCTACGAGATCCAGGTCGACCTCGTGCGCGCGATCAGCCTGCACCGGCACAAGATCGACCACGTCGCGCACCTCGGGCCGTCGGCCGCCGCGGGCATCGGGACGCTGCTCGGCCTCGACACCGAGACGGTGTTCCAGGCGATCGGCCAGGCCCTGCACACGACGACGGCCACCCGCCAGTCGCGCAAGGGCCAGATCTCGACGTGGAAGGCGCACGCCCCGGCGTTCGCGGGCAAGGTCGCGGTCGAGGCCGTCGACCGCGCGATGCGCGGCCAGACGTCGCCCGAGCCGATCTACGAGGGCGAGGACGGCGTCGTCGCGTGGCTGCTCGACGGCCCGGACGCGGCGTACGACGTCGTGCTCCCGGCCCCCGGCGAGCCGAAGACGGGGATCCTCGACACGTACACCAAGGAGCACTCCGCGGAGTACCAGTCGCAGGCGCTCATCGACCTCGCCCGCGCGCTGCACGACGAGCACCCGTGGCTCGCCGACCCCGAGAACGTCGCGTCGATCGTCATCCACACGAGCCACCACACCCACTACGTCATCGGCTCCGGCGCGAACGACCCGCAGAAGTACGACCCGACGGCGTCGCGCGAGACGCTCGACCACTCGATCCCCTACATCTTCGCGGTCGCGCTGCAGGACGGCGGCTGGCACCACGTCGACTCGTACGCCCCTGAGCGCGCGGGCCGCCCCGACACCGTCGCGCTGTGGGCCAAGGTCACGACGGCCGAGGACCCCGAGTGGACGCGCCGCTACCACTCGACCGACCCGGCCGAGAAGGCGTTCGGTGGGCGCGTGGAGATCGAGCTGGCCGACGGCGGCCGCCTCGTCCGCGAGATCGCGGTCGCCGACGCGCACCCGCTCGGCGCGCGGCCGTTCGGGCGCGAGCAGTACGTGCAGAAGTTCCGCACGCTCGCGGCCGGCGTCCTCGAGGACGCCGAGATCGAGCGCTTCCTCGACCTCGCGCAGCGGCTCCCGGAGCTCACGGCCGCGGAGGTGCGCGAGCTGACGATCGTCGGGCGGCCCGGTCTGCTCGACTCGGTGCCGACGCCGACCGGCCTGTTCGAGCTCGGTCGCGACGACGCCCCCGCGCACCCCGAGGTCGAGGGCGACGGGTTCACCATGCACGAGGCCGACGAGACCACCGAGGGAGAGGCGCGCTGATGCTGTACAGCCAGGTGACGCCGTCGGACAAGCGGCGCGCGTTCCGCGCGGCGCTCGACGCCGCGGCGACCACGGGGGAGCCGCTGCGGCTCCCGGGCGCGTTCAACCCGCTGTCCGCGCGCCTGATCCAGGACAAGGGCTTCGAGGGCGTGTACGTGTCGGGGGCCGTGCTGTCGGCCGACCTCGGCCTGCCCGACATCGGCCTCACGACCCTCACCGAGGTCGCGGGGCGATCGCAGCAGATCGCGCGCGTCACCGACCTGCCCGCGCTCGTCGACGCCGACACCGGCTTCGGCGAGCCGATGAACGTCGCGCGCACCGTCCAGGCGCTCGAGGACGCGGGCGTCGCGGGCGCGCACGTCGAGGACCAGGTCAACCCCAAGCGGTGCGGCCACCTCGACGGCAAGGAGGTCGTCGGGCTCGACGAGGCGGCGAAGCGCGTGCGGGCGGCCGCCGACGCGCGCCGCGACCCCGGCTTCCTGATCATGGCGCGCACCGACGTCCGCGGCACGATCCCCGGCGACGCCGGGCTGCGCGCCGCGATCGACCGCGCCAAGGCGCTCGTCGACGCGGGCGCCGACGCGATCTTCCCCGAGGCGATGAAGGACCTGTCGGAGTTCGAGGCCGTCGCGTCGGCCGTGGACGTGCCCGTGCTCGCCAACATGACCGAGTTCGGCAAGTCCGAGCTCTTCACGCGCCGTCAGCTCGGCGACGCCGGCGTGCGGCTGATCATCTACCCCGTCACGCTCCTGCGGGTCGCGATGGGCGCCACCGAGCGTGCGCTCGACGAGATCGCCGAGACCGGCACCCAGGCGGGGCAGGTCGAGGGGATGCAGACGCGCGCGCGCCTCTACGAGCTGCTCGACTACGCCGCCTACAACACCTTCGACGAGGGCATCTTCACCTACCGGCCCTGACGACCGGCCGGTGCCGCGCGCCCGTCGGCCGCGGCACCGGCATCTCCCCGCGACCCGTGCTGCACGAAGGAGTGACCGCATGACCACCACCGCACCGACCACCGACGCGCCCGAGATCCGCAAGGGCCTCGCGGGCGTCGTCGTCGACGTCACCGCGATCTCGAAGGTCAACCCCGAGACGAACTCGCTCCTGTACCGCGGCTACCCGGTGCAGGACCTCGCCGCCCGCCGCAGCTTTGAGGAGGTCGCGTACCTCCTGTGGCACGGCGAGCTGCCCACGCCGGAGCAGCTCGCCGAGCAGACCGCCGTCGAGCGGGCGCACCGCGCGCTGCCCGGCCACGTGCGCAACGCGATCCTCGAGCTCCCGACGACGTGCCACCCCATGGACGTCGTCCGCACCGCGATCTCCCAGCTCGGCGCGCACGACCCCGACGCCGAGGACTCCTCGCCCGAGGCCGAGCAGGCCAAGGCGGTCCGCCTGTGGGCCGTGCTGCCCGCCGCGGTCGCGCTCGACCAGCGTCGTCGCCGCGGCCTCCAGCTCGTCGAGCCGCGCGACGACCTCTCCTACGCCGAGAACTTCCTGTGGATGACGTTCGGCGAGGAGCCCGAGCCCGCCGTCGTGCGCGCGTTCGAGGTGTCGATGGTGCTGTACGCCGAGCACTCGTTCAACGCGTCCACGTTCACGGCGCGCGTCATCACGTCCACGCTGTCCGACCTGCACTCCGCCGTGACGGGCGCCGTCGGCGCGCTCAAGGGCCCGCTCCACGGCGGCGCGAACGAGGCCGTCATGGCGACGTTCGCCGAGATCGGCACCGCCGACCGCGCCGCCGCGTGGCTCGACGACGCGCTCGCCCACAAGCGCAAGATCATGGGCTTCGGGCACCGCGTCTACAAGCACGGCGACTCGCGCGTCCCCACCATGCGCGCGACGCTCGACGACCTCGTCGAGCACTACGGCCGCCCGGACCTCCTCGAGCTCTACACCGCGCTCGAGACCGCGATGACCGAGCGGAAGAACATCCTGCCGAACCTCGACTACCCGGCCGGCCCGGCGTACCACCTCATGGGCTTCGACACCCCGATGTTCACGCCGCTGTTCGTCGCGTCGCGCGTGGTCGGCTGGACCGCGCACGTCATGGAGCAGCGCGCCGCGAACGCCCTCATCCGCCCGCTCAGCCAGTACGTCGGCCCGGAGCAGCGCGACCTCCCCTGACTCTGCCCCTGACTCTGCCCCTGACTCTGCCCCTGACTCCCGGCCCTGACTCCCGGCCCTGCGCCGAACAGGTGGTCCTGGCGCGTCCCGTCCCCCGGACGGACCGGGACCACCTGCTCGGACCGCCGGGATCGCCTGGTCGGCCGACGGAGGGGGTCAGCCGACGAACGACTCCAGCTCGGCGCGGTCGGGCGGGCCGTCGCGGTGGATGAGGGCCTCGATCTCCTCCATGCGGTCCCAGACGTTGACGGCCATACCGGCCTCGACGCGGCCGTCCTGGAGCCAGAACGCGACGAGCTCGCGGTCCGGGACGGAGCCGGAGACCACGACCTCGTCGTAGGCGTCCGGGCCGGCGACGAAGCCGAGGTACTCCATGCCGACGTCGTACTGATCGGAGAAGAAGTACGGCAGCTCGGGGTAGGGGTCGGTCGCGCCGAGCATCGCGCGCGCGGCGTGCGGGCCCTGGTGGAGGGCGGTCGCCCAGTGCTCGACGCGCAGCGACCGCCCGTAGCGTGCCGAGGGCACGCTGGCGACGTCACCCGCGACGAAGACGTCCGGGTCGGTGGTCTGGAGGGTCGCCGACGCGACGACGCCACCCGTCGCCGAGTCGAGGGCGAGCCCGGCGTCCCGCGCGAGCCCGACGTTCGGGACCGCACCCACGGCGACGAGCACGACGTCCGCGTCGACGTGGGTGCCGTCGGCGAGGTCCACCCCCGTGGCCCGACGACCGTCGCCGGAGATGCCCGTGACCTGCGCGCGGCGGTGGAGGTGCACCCCGTGGTCGGCGTGGACCTGCCCGTACAGCTCACCCATCTCGGGCCCCAGCACGCGCTCGAGCGGGTGGGTCCCGAGCCCGATCACCGTGACGTCCAGGCCGAGCGTGCGGGCGGACGCCGCGACCTCCAGCCCGATCCAGCCGTCGCCGACGACCGCCAGCCGCCCGACGCCGTCGTCCCGGGCCGCGCGCAGCGCCGCAGCCAGGGCGTCGCTGTCGTCGAGCGTCCGCAGCTCGTGCACCCCGGCCAGGTCGCCGCCGGGCAGGGGGATCCGGCGCGGGTCCGAACCGGTCGCGAGCAGCAGCTTCTCGTACGACAGCGCGCGGCCGTCGTCGAGCGTCACGCGCCGCCCGGCGAGGTCGAGCGCGGTCGCCGCCGTCCCGGTGCGCAGCTCGACGTCGTGCGTGGCGTACCAGTCCGCCGCGAGCGGGAACACCGCCTCGCGCTCGGCCTCGCCGCGCAGGTAGTCCTTGGACAGCGGCGGCCGCTCGTACGGGCGGTGCGGCTCGCGCGCGACGACGGTGATCCCGCCGTCGTAGCCTTCTGCGCGCAGCGTCTCGACGGCCTTCGCCGCGGCGAGCCCTCCTCCGACGACGACGTGACGTCCAGCGCTCATGGCGACCTCCGCGGTGGTTCGGGACAGCGGGACGGCCTCAGTCTCGCGCGAACCGGGTCGCACCGCCGGGGGAGCGGCGGGCGCGAGAACGACGAGAGGCCCGGGATCCTCGCGGATCCCGGGCCTCTCGGCTGGTCGGGGTGACAGGATTTGAACCTGCGACCTCTTCGTCCCGAACGAAGCGCGCTACCAAGCTGCGCCACACCCCGGTTGCTGGCCTACGTGACGGTCGACGAGGAAACCTCGTCTTCCCCGCAGGAAGCCTGCCCAGAATAGCCGACGAAGTGCCGTGCCACGAAACCCGATCCCTGCCACCCCGACGACACCCCCCTCGACACCCCGACCCGCGCCCGTCGAGCACGGGGTCGGCGACCGGAAACTCGGGATCGCGGTCGCTGACCCCGTGCTCGGCGGAGCGGTGGGGAAAGGGGGAGCCGTCAGCGCGACGTCAGGGTGAGCAGCGTCGCCTCGGGGCGGCACGCGAACCGGACCGGCGCGTAGGGCGACGTCCCAGCGCCGGCGGAGACGTGCAGCCACGTCGAGTCCTGGCCGCCCGCGCCGTCGGGGCGGGGGCCCGGCCAGCCGTGCAGGCCCTTGGCCCGCTTGCGGTCGATGTCGCAGTTGGTCACGAGCGCGCCGAACCCGGGGACGCAGAGCTGCCCGCCGTGGGTGTGGCCCGCGAGGACGAGCTCCGCGCCGTCGTCGTGCATCCGGTCCAGGACCCGCCGGTACGGCGCGTGCGTGACCCCGAGCCGGAGCACGCCGCCCTCCGGCGGAGCGGCCGGGGCCTGCGACGCGGGCGCGGGGAAGACGTCGCGGTCGAGGTGCGGGTCGTCGACGCCCACGAGGTCGAGGCGGACGCCGCCGACGTCGAGGACGTCACGACGGTTCGTGAGGTCGACCCACCCGGCGCCGCGCATCGCGCCGGCCATCTCGGCCGCGGGCAGGAGGCGGGGCTGCGACGCGAACGGCAGCCGCGCGTCGGGCAGGAGGTAGCGCGCCGGGTTCTTCGGGACCGGCGCGAAGTAGTCGTTCGAGCCCAGGACGAACGCGCCGGGCACCGCCAGGAGCGGGGCGAGCGCGTCGAGCAGCGGCTCGAGCGCGTCGACGTGCGCGAGGTTGTCCCCGGTGTCGACGACGAGGTCGGGCTCGAGCTCGGCGAGCGAGCGCACCCACTCGATCTTGCGCTGCTGGGTCGGGACGAGGTGCAGGTCGGAGACGTGCAGCACCCGCAGGTCGCGCGAGCCGGGCGGCAGGACGGGGACGGTCGCCTCGCGGAGCGTGAAGAGCTTCGTCTCCACGTGCGCGTACGCGACGCCCGCCACGCCGACGGCGGCCAGCGCCCCGAGCCCGCGCAGGGCCCGGCGCGCCCCGTCGGCGCTCAGCCGTTCCCCCCGCCGCCGAGGCCCTCCAGCCACGCGCCGAGGTCGCTCTCGCGGCCCGCGCCGTTGCTGCGGTCGCCGCGGTCGCCCCGGCCGTCGGCCTCGCTGTCGGGCTGGTCGTCGTCGGGCTCGTCGCCACCCGGCTGCTGACCGCCCTGGTCACCGCCGTCCTGGCCGCCCTCGGGCGTCGACGGGGTGCGCGGCGGGGGCTTGGGGGCGTTGACGCGGCCCCAGTCCGGCTCGGCGAACCCGGGGGCGGGCTGACCGGCGAGGATCTGGTTCATGTAGTCGCGCCACGTCGGGGCGGCGAGGCTCGACCCGTACCAGTACGGACGCGTCTTGCCGTTGATGGTGAAGCGGCCGTTCATCTCGACGTCGTTCTCGGCGTTGCCGATCCACACGGCCGTGGCGACCTGCGGCGTGTAGCCGATGAACCACGTGTGCTTGTTGAGGTTCGCGGTACCGGTCTTGCCCGCGGCCGGACGGCCGTCGGCGAGCGCGTTGCCGCGGCCCGAGCCCTGGGTGAGCACCTGCTGGAGCGCGTACGTGACCGTGTTGGCGACCGCGGGGTCGATGGCCCCGGGCTGGCAGTTCGCCGACGGGACGGGCAGCTCCTCGCCGTCGCCCGCGACCACCTTCGTGATCGCGATCGGCTGGCAGTACGTGCCGCCCGCGGCGAACGTCGCGTACGCGGCGGCCATGTGCATCGGCGACGAGTTCTGGGTGCCGAGGATCATCGACGGCACGATCTCGATGTCGGTCTTGTCCTTCGACGACGGCGTGAAACCGGCCGCCTTCGCGGTGTTCGCGACGCCGCAGAGGTCGAGCTGGGAGGCGATGGTCGTGTAGGCGGTGTTGACCGAGTTGTAGGTCGCCTTGAGCACCGTCATCGAGCCGCTGCCCGGGCCGTCGGAGTTCGCGGGCGTCCACGGGTCGTTGCCGAGACGCTTGCAGCTCGCGTGGAAGTCCCGGCTGCCGATCCAGGTGCGCTTGTTCGCGTTGACCGTGTCGTAGAGCGAGTGCCCCTCCTTGAGCCACTCGGCGAGGACGAACGGCTTCCAGGTGGAGCCGGGCGAGAACCCGCGCGATCCGCCGTGCGCCTCGTCGGTGCTGTAGTTCACGGCCGTCGTGTTGGGGGCGGGGTCCTGCGTGTTGTCGAACGCGCGGTTCTGCGCCATCGCGAGGATCTTGCCCGTCCCCGGCTCGATCGACACGATCGCGTCCTCGATCTGGCTCGGGTCGTCCGCCGGGACCGCAGCCGCCGCGTGCTGCTCCGCGGCCGCCTGCATGTTCGGGTCGAGCGTCGTGTAGATGTCCAGCCCGCCGCGGTACAGCAGCGCCTCGCGCTCGGCCTTCGTCTCGCCGAACACCGGGTCCGACATGATGACCTTCGTGACGTAGTCGCAGAAGAACGCGGAGCCGCCGGACGCCTGGCAGCCCGCCTCGAGCGGCTGGATGGCGAGCGTGTCCGAGATGGGGGTGGCCAGCCCGGCGTCGTACTCCTCCTTGGTGATGTACCCCTGCTGGTACATCGTGTTGAGGACGACGTTGCGGCGGTTCTGGGCCTTCTCCGGGTCGGCCGTCGGGTCGTACGTGGACGGCGCCTTGGTGATCCCGGCGATCGTGGCCGCCTGGAGGTAGTTCAGGTCCTTCGCCGAGACGCCGAAGTAGTGCCGTGCCGCCGTCTCGACGCCGTACACGGAGCGCCCGAACTGCGCGATGTTGAGGTAGCCCTGGAGGATCTCCTCCTTGCCCATCTTCTTCTCGAGCGAGATGGCGAGCTTCGCCTCGCGCGCCTTGCGCCCGAGCGTGTCGGCCTTGGCCTCGTGCTGCGCCATGACGTCGCCGTCGCGCACGGCCTGCTCGATGAGGACGTTCTTCACGTACTGCTGCGTCAGCGTCGAGGCGCCCTGCGTCGAGCCGCCCGTGAGGTTGTTGACGAACGCGCGCGGGATGCCCTCGACGTCGACCCCGCCGTGCTCCCAGAAGCGCTTGTCCTCGATCGCGATGACCGCGTTCTTCATGGGCTCGGAGACCTGGTCCAGCGGGACGACGATGCGGTTCTCCGTGTAGAACGTCGCGAGCCGCGTCGTGCCGTCGTTCGCGTAAATGCGCGACTGCTCGGACAGCGGGCCCGGCTCGAGGTCGGCCGGCAGCTCGTCGAACACCTCGACCGCGGTGTCCGTCGCCGTGTTCGCCCCGGCGGCCAGCGGCACGAGGAGCCCGGCCGCGAGCACGCCGCCGACGCCGGAGACCAGCACGAACGCCAGGAAGAGGGCGACGAGCTGGTACGCGTTGATCTGCCGGCCGCGAGGACGCACAGGGGAAGCCATGGTGCCAACCCTACGGGAGCAACCCCAGGAGAGGCCCGGAGAGCCGCCTCTCCCGGGTGTGCGGGTTGTGTAAGCATCCCGGGACGGCGCGCCCGTCCGGCCGCGCCGCGGCCCGCGCCGTCCGACTACGCTCGCCCCATGGCAACCACGTGGGAGTACGCGACCATCCCCCTCATCATCCACAACACGAAGGCCGTCCTCGACCAGTGGGGCTCCGACGGCTGGGAGCTCGTCCAGGTCGTGACCGGCCCGGACGGCAACGGCCTCGTCGCCTACCTCAAGCGCCCCACCGGGGAGAAGTAGTGGCGGGCGTCCCCGCCGGGACGGTCGCCGCGCGCCTCGCGGAGCTCGGGATCACCCTGCCGCGGGTGGCGGCGCCGGTCGCCGCCTACGTCCCCGCGGTGCGCACCGGCCGCTACGTCCACACCTCGGGCCAGCTCCCGTTCGTCGACGGCGCGCTGCTCGCGACGGGCAAGGTGGGCGACGGCGAGGGCCTCGTCGCACCCGCCGACGCCGCGGACCTCGCGCGGGTGTGCGCGCTCAACGCGCTCGCGGCCGTGCACGACGTCGTCGGGAACCTCGACGACGTCGTGCGGGTCGTCAAGGTGGTCGGGTTCGTGGCGAGCGACCCGTCGTTCACGGGCCAGCCCGGCGTCGTGAACGGTGCGAGCACCGTCCTCGGCGAGATCTTCGGTGAGGCGGGGGTGCACGCCCGCAGCGCCGTCGGCGTCGCGGTCCTGCCGCTCGACGCCCCGGTCGAGGTGGAGCTCGTCGTCGAGCTGGCGGAATAGCCTTCACGCCCGCACGAGCACGGGGTCGGCGACCAGATCCGGGAGGATCCGGTCGCCGACCCCGTTCTCGTCGACGTCTCGGCGGTGCAGCCGGTCAGCGCGCGCGGCGCTCCAGGCGGTCCATGTCGAGCAGGACGACGGCCCGGCCCTCGCGGCGGACCCAGCCGCGCGTCGCGAAGTCGGCGAGCGCCTTGTTCACGGTCTCGCGCGACGCGCCGACGAGCTGCGCGAGCTCCTCCTGCGTGAGGTCGTGCGCGACGCGGATGCCCTCGTCCGTCTCCTCGCCGAAGCGGGTCGACAGGTCGAGGAGCGCCTTGGCGACGCGGCCCGGCACGTCGGAGAACACGAGGTCGGCCAGCGTCTCGTTCGTGCGGCGCAGGCGGCGCGCGAGGGCGTTGAGCAGGTGCTTCGCGACGCTCGGGTGCTTCTCGATCCACTCGACGAGCTGATCGTGGCCGAGCTCGTAGATGACGGAGTCGGCGACGGAGCTCGCGGTGGCGGTGCGGGGGCCCGGGTCGAAGAGCGAGAGCTCGCCGAACATCTCGCCGGGGCCGAGGATCGACAGGAGGTTCTCGCGGCCGTCGTTGGAGCGGCGCCCCAGCTTGATCTTGCCGCTCGCGATCACGTAGAGGCGGTCGCCCGGCTCGCCCTCGCGGAAGAGCACGTCCCCGCGCGAGAGCTCGATCTGCTGCATCGACTCGAAGAGGGTGCGCGTCTCGTCCGCGTCCATCGTCGCGAACAGGGGGGCGGAGAGCACAACGTCGTCGTCCACGCGGGGTGTCCTATCGTCTCGTCCTCGGAAATGTTCCAGGACAAGTCTGCCCTACCGCTGCAACTCGGGTGTCGGGGGCGGCGGCTACGGTGGGTCCGTGACCACCACCGAGCAGGCCCGCGCGCAGGCTCCGAAGCCCGAGTCGCACCTCGCGCTCGTGCGGAGGGCGCGCCGCACGAACCGTGAGCTCGCGGTCACCTACCCGGACGCGCACTGCGAGCTCGACTTCACCACGCCGCTCGAGCTGCTGGTCGCGACGGTCCTCTCGGCCCAGACGACGGACAAGCGCGTGAACCTCACGACGCCCGCGCTGTTCGCGCGCTACCCGGACGCCGCGGCGTACGCGTCGGCGGACCGGGCCGAGCTCGAGGAGATCCTGCGGCCCACGGGCTTCTTCCGGGCCAAGGCGCAGTCCGTCATCGGGATCGGCCAGGCGCTCGTCGAACGGTTCGACGGCGAGGTGCCCGCCCGCCTGGAGGACCTCGTCTCTCTGCCGGGCGTGGGCCGCAAGACGGCGAACGTCGTGCTCGGGAACGCGTTCGGCGTGCCGGGGCTGACGGTGGACACGCACTTCGGCCGCCTCGTGCGCCGCCTGGGGTGGACCACGGAGGAGGACCCGGTCAAGGTCGAGCAGGTCGTCGGCGGGCTCATCGAGAAGTCGGAGTGGACGATGCTCTCCCACCGGCTGATCTTCCACGGCCGGCGGGTGTGCTTCGCGCGCAAGCCGGCGTGCGGCGCGTGCACGATCGCGCGGTGGTGCCCGTCGTTCGGCGTCGGCGAGGTCGACCCGGTCAAGGCGGCCGCGCTCGTCAAGACGAGCTGAGGTACCGCCGGGTCACGCGCGCACGATCCCGCGGCCGCTCGGGTCAGCCCGCGGGCCGCTGCGTCGTGGGGAGCCAGTCCAGGAGCAGCTCCGTCACGGTGTCCGGGGCCTCCTCGGGGAGGAAGTGCCCGGCGTCGTCCACGACCTCGAACCGGAAGTCCCGGGCGAGCGCGGCGCCGTCGGCGTCCGCGAGGTCGCGGCGCAGCAGCCCGTCGCGCGCCGCGTGCACCTGGAGGGCGGGGACCTCGACGGGGTGGCGGAGCGCGGCGAGGAAGCGGCGCCCGTCGGGCCGGGGGGTGGAGCGCACGGCCCAGCGCAGCGACTCCATCGCGGTGTGCGCCGCGAACGGGATGCGCATGACGGTGCGGTACGTGTCGACGACGTCGGGCGCGAAGGGCTGCGCGGCGCCCGTCGCGAGCACGTCGGCCACGAGGTCGCCGCGGACGAGCGCGCGCTCGGGCAGCGTGGGCACCTGGTAGAACGCGAGCTGGCGCTGCGCCGCGGGCGTGAGCAGCCGCCGGGCCGACGTGTGCAGGCGTGCGGGGTGCGGGGCGGAGAACGCGGCGACCCCGGCCGTCACGGCGGGCTGGAGCGCGGCCATCGCCCAGGCGAGGCTGCCGCCGGTGCCGTGGCCCACGACGACCGCGCGCCCCGACCCGAGCGAGCGGATCACGCCGGCGATGTCGCGCGTGCGCGTCGGGGCGTCGTAGCCGATCGGCGGCTTGTCGGACGCCCCGACGCCCCGCACGTCCATCGCGGCGACGCGGTAGCCCGCGGCGGCCAGCGGCTCGAGCTGGTGCCGCCACGCCCACCAGAACTGGGGGAACGAGTGGAGCAGCACGACGAGCGGCGGGCCGGGGTCCCGCACGCCGCGGTCCTCGGGACCGGCGAGCGCCACGTGGAAGCGGGCCCCGTTGGCCGGCACGAACTCGTGTCGCCAGGGGCCGTCGAGGAGGGCGGACGTGAAGTCGGAGGGGTCGGGCGTCACCCGGACGAACCTACCGGCGTCCCGGACCCGCTGTCGGCCGACGACCCGGAGCCGGCGCCGGCGGCGTCCGCTCCGGACGTCTCCGCGGCCGCCGCGGGCCGGCGGTCCTTCGGCGGGTCGAACCGGTAGCCGACGTTGCGCACCGTGCCGATGAGCTGCTCGTGCTCCGGCCCGAGCTTGGCGCGCAGACGGCGCACGTGGACGTCGACGGTGCGCGTGCCCCCGTAGTAGTCGTAGCCCCAGACCTCCTGGAGGAGCTGCGCGCGCGTGAACACGCGGCCCGGGTGCTGGACGAGGTACTTGAGGAGCTCGAACTCCTTGTACGTGAGGTCGATCGGACGGCCGCGCAGCCGGGCGGTGTAGCCGCTCGCGTCGATCGCGAGCTCGCCCGCCGCGATCTCCTGCGGTCCGTCCTCGGCCGGTCCCCGCGCGGAGCGCTCGATGACGAGCCGGAGCCGGGCCTCGACCTCGGCCGGTCCGGCGCCCTCCAGCAGGAGGTCGTCGGCACCCCACTCGGCGGTCACCACGGTGAGCCCGCCCTCGGTGAGCACGAGCACGAGCGGGACCGTCAGGCCCGTGGCGTGCAGGAGCCGGCACGTGGTGCGGGCCGCGACGAGGTCGCGGCGCGCGTCCAGCAGCACGACGTCGGAGTCCGGTGCGTCGACCAGCGCCGACGGCTCCATGGGCAGGACCCGGATGCGGTGCGAGAGCAGGCCGAGCGCGGGCAGCACCTCGACGGAACCGCCAGTGGCGGGGGTGAGGATGAGCAGGTCGGCCATCCGGCACCTCCTTCCGGGTCGCGGGGCGCGGGCGGCGCCCCCGGGCGTCGACGCGTGGCGACCGGGCGGGACGGACCTCTACGGGGCACGCCACGTCGTCGGCCACGTCCGCGGTCCGTGGACGGTTACCGTATCGCGTGCCGGCCGCGCGCACGGTGCGTGTCTCACATCGCGCGCGTCCGCCCTCCCCGGCCGGTGACAGCGCTGCCCGGCAGCGACGCCGCGGCCCGCTCGCGAGACCGCCGCCCGGCCGTCGACAGGGAGCCGGTGAGCGGCCCGTGGCGAGTCTCTGCGACACTCTGAGGCGTGCTGCACGACCCGACGCCCTCCCGCGACCCCCGAACGGGGCGCTGACCGCGTGGACCTCTCGACCCGTGCCGTCGTGACGGCATGCCTGGCGGCGGTCGTGGCCGTCGCCGCGTTCTTCGGCCCGCTGCCGCTCACGATCGCGTCGGGCGCGCTGGCGCTGGGCGTCGCGATCGGCTGGCCGCGGCTGCTCGACATCCCCGTCCACGGCGGGACCCGGGTCGTCATCGCGATCGCCGGGCTCGGCGCCGTGGCCGCGACCGCCGCGACGCACGGGGAGCCCGCGCTGCGCCACCTGCCCGTCGTGCTCGCGCTCTCCGTCGTCCTCGCGTTCGTCGCCGAGCTGCTGCGGCGCGACGGCCGTCCGCGCCTGGTCGAGTCGCTCATCGGCACGGTGAGCGGGATCGTCGTGGCGACGTCGAGCGCGGGCTGGATCGCCGCGGGCCGCACCGACGCGGGCGAGTCCCTCGTCGTCACGACGGCGGTCGCGCTCGCCGTGGCGTCCGCGGTGTCCGCGCTGCCGCTCGGCGGCTGGCTCAACGCCGCGCTGACGCTCGGCCTCGCGGTGCTCGCGGGCGGTGCCGTCGGCTACGTCATGCCCGACCTCGAGCTGCTGGGCGGCGTCTGGGCGGGGGTCGTCGCGGGCCTGCTCGTCGCGTCGCTGCACGCGCTCTTCGACCAGCTCCCCGAGCTGCGCGGGCGCCTGGGCGCGTTCTCGGCGACCGCCCTGCCCGTCGCCGTCGGCGGGACCCTGATCTTCGTCGTCGGCCGGGTGATCGTCGGGTGACCCCGTCGCCGCTCGCCGTCGTGCTGCTCGTCGTGACCCTCGTCGCGACGGCCGCGCTCGGCGTGTGGTGGCAGCGCCGCCAGGGCGTCGTGCGGGCCGCGCGCGGGGGAGCGGGCGCCGGGTCGCCCGCGGCCGGCGCCGCCGGGCCCGCGCCCGTGGACTGGGCGGCGCACGGCGTCGCGCTCGCGGAGCGCCGCACGTTCGTCCAGTTCTCCGCCGAGCTCTGCGCGCCGTGCCGCGCCACCGCCCGGGTCCTGCGCGACGTGAGCGCGGCGCACCCGGACGTGACGCATCGTGAGATGGACGTCGACGACCACCTCGACCTGGTGCGAGCATTCGGCATACTGCGCACGCCGACCGTCCTCGTGCTCGACGCGGAGGGCCGGGAGGTCGCCCGCGCGAGCGGGGGCATGAACCGCGCCCAGGCGCTCGCGGCGCTCGCCGTCGCGGACCCGGGCGCGCGGCCCGCGAGCGTGCCAGGCAGCTGACCGCCGTCTCCGACGGCCCGACCGGAGGAGACCCGAGTGAGCGACCAGGCAGGCCCGGAGGCCACCGTCACCGAGCCGGGCGGGGCGCCCGTCGGCATCGACCCGCGCGGGCCGCGCGCGGGGGCGGGCATGACGGCCGTCCTGCTCGCCGTGGTGATCCTGCTCTGGACGTCGCCCGCGGCGCTCGTGCTGCTCGCGGTCGTCGCGGCGAGCTTCCTGCTCGGCACCGTCCGCGGCGCGCAGGGCACGTGGCAGGCGGCCGTCTACCGGCTGGTCCTGCTCCCGCGCATCGGCCCGACGACGGAGCGCGAGGACCCGAGGCCGCCGCGGTTCGCGCAGGCGGTGGGCCTCGTGATCACCGGTGCCGGGGTCGTGCTCGGGCTGCTCGGCGTCGCGGGCGCCGTGCCGGCCGCGGCGGCGCTCGCGCTCGTGGCCGCCGTCCTCAACGCCGCGTTCGGCCTGTGCCTCGGGTGCGAGCTGTACCTGCTGCTGCGCCGGGTCGCGCCGGCCCGCTGACGGCCCGGCGCGCGGCCGCCCCGCAGGCGAGCGCCCGCGGGCGCGGCTGGCTCAGTAGACGAGCGCCTGGGCGCCCTCGCGCAGCGCCTCCTCGACGAACACCGCCGCGCCCGCGATGCGCACGCCGGGCAGGACGTCGTCGGCCGTGATCCCGCGACGCGCCGCGCACTGCGTGCAGACGGTCAGCGTGCCCGCGGCGAGGACCGCGTCGAGCAGGTCGGGCAGCGGCGCCGCGTGCTCGAGCTCGAGCTCCGCCGCGCGGCCCGGCACCCCGAACCACGCCGCCTCGCCCGTGAGCCACACGCTCACCTCGACGCCCGCCGCGACCGCGGCGGCGGCGACGGTGAAGGCCTGGTTCGCGGCCTCGGGCCGGTCGAGCCCGGAGGTCGTCTTGACGACGAGCGAGCGGGAGCGGGGGGCGGCGGCGGGGAGCGTGGAGTCGGTCACGCGGCCGAGCGTAGCCCCGCGGGTGACCACGGCCACGGCGTGCGGGCGCCGTCCGGCCGGTAGGATCGCCCGCATGAGCCCGCACACTCTCGAGCTGATCTTCCTCGGCCTGCTCCTCGCGGCGACGGTGACCATCACGTGGTTCGCCGGGTACGTCGTCTACAAGCTCTTCAAGGGCCAGCGCTGACGTCGCCGCGCGGGGCCCGTCCCCGCGCGGGCGCCGCGCGCCGCCCGACTCCGAGAGGTGGTCGCTGATGCCGTTCGAGTTCCCCGAAGGCCTCGCTCCCGAGGTGTACCCGCTCGCCTGGCTCGTCGGGAGCTGGCGCGGCGAGGGCGTCGTCAAGTACCCGGGCATCGAGGAGACGCCGTTCGTCCACGACGTCGTGTTCGACCACGACGGCGGCCCCTACCTGCGCTACGAGTCGACGCTGCGCGTCCTCGACGCCGCGGTCCCCGAGACGGTGCCCGCGGAGGGCGAGTGGCCGGAGCGTGACGAGGCCACCCTCGACGCCGCGGCCGCCGCGTCGCCCGTCTGGTCCACGGAGACCGGCTACTGGCGCGTGTCGACCGACCGGCCCGAGGGCCTGGAGGACGACCGCCACCCCCTCGAGGTCCTCGTCGCCGACCCGGCGGGTCGCGTGTCGGTGTACCTCGGCGCCGTCGGCAACGGCCGCGTGGACCTGGCGAGCGACCTCATCGCGCGCACGTCCACGGCGTCCGAGGTCACGGCCTCGAAGCGGCTCTACGGGTTCGTCGAGGGCCAGCTCCTGTGGGTGTGGGAATTGGCGGCCTTCGGTCAGCCGTTGCAGTCGTACGCGTCCGCGAAGCTGACCCGGCGCCCGTCGGCCTGACGCAGGCCACCGGGCGGCCCGAGGGCCCGCCCGGTCCGGACGCGTCGACGAAGGAGGACCACCCGTGACCACCGGTTACACCAGCCCGCTCCTGTCCCGCCACGGCGCCGTGCCCGCGACGGGCCCCGACGAGGGCGTCGCCTGGCACTACGGCGACCCGACCGGGGAGCAGCGGGCGCTGCGCACGGGCGGCGCCGTCGTCGACCAGTCGCACCTGGGCGTCGTCACGGTCACGGGCCCGGACCGGCTGAGCTGGCTGCACTCCATCACGTCCCAGGACCTCACGGACCTCGCGCCGCGCACCTCGACGGAGCTGCTCGTGCTCTCGCCGCAGGGCCACGTCGAGCACGCCGCGTCGGTCGTCGACGACGGCACCACGACCTGGCTCGTCACCGAGCGCTCGCACGCGGCCGACCTCGCCGCGTGGCTGGACCGCATGAAGTTCATGCTCCGCGTCGAGATCGCCGACGCCACGGACGAGTGGGCCGCGCTCGGGGAGCCGGTCGACGCCGAGGGCGCCGAGGACGAGCCCGTGACCTGGCGCGACCCGTGGCCGCGCGTCCTCGCGGGCGGCACGCGGTACGGCCCGCCCGAGGACGAGCACCCGGGCCGCGAGCGCCCGTGGCGGCTCGTGCTCGTCCCGCGCGCGGAGCTGGCCGACGCCGTCGCGGCGCGCGAGGCCGCCGGGTGGCGCCTCGTGGGCACGTGGGCGAGCGAGGCGGCGCGCGTCGAGGCCTGGCGCCCGCGTCTCGCGACCGAGGTCGACCACCGGTCGATCCCGCACGAGACCGACTGGCTGCGCACCGCCGTCCACCTGCACAAGGGCTGCTACCGCGGGCAGGAGACCATCGCGCGCGTGCACAACCTCGGGCGTCCGCCGCGGCGCGTCGTCATGCTGCACCTCGACGGCTCGGGCCACCTGCTGCCCGCCCCGGGGGCCGAGGTCACGCTCGACGGCCGCGCCGTCGGGTCCGTCACGTCGGTCGCGCGCCACCACGAGCTCGGGCCGATCGCGCTCGCGGTCCTCAAGCGGAGCGCGCCGGTCGACGCCGAGCTCCTCGTCGACTGCGACGGCGGCGCGATCTCCGCGGCGCAGGAGGTCGTGGTGCCCGGCGAGGGCGTCTCCGTCGACCGTCCGGCCGCGCGCGGTCCCGTCGGGCGCGGCGTCACGCCGCGCGGCGAGGGCGCACCCACGAGCATGCTGTGACGTCGGGGCCGGCGCGCGGGCAGTCCCCGGGGGCGGTCGACGTCGCCCGGACGGCGTGGCGCCGGCTCCTCCTGCGGGCCCGGGTCCGGCAGGGCGCGTCGCGCGTGCGCGTGGCGCTGTGGCCCGTCCTCCAGGCGTCGGCGGCTGCCGGCCTCGCGTTCGGCATCGCCCGGTACGGGCTCGGGCACACGGCCCCCTTCTTCGCGCCGGTCTCCGCGTGGATCTGCCTCGGCTTCAGCCAGGACCGTCAGCTCCGCCGCGTGCTCGAGCTCGCGGTGGGCGTCGCGATCGGCGTCGGCCTCGGGGACCTCGTGGTCCACGCGATCGGGTCGGGCTGGTGGCAGGTCGCCGTCGTCCTCGCGGTCTCGGCCCTCGCCGCACGCTTCATCGACCGGGGCGCGATGCTCACGACGCAGGCGGGCGTGCAGGCCATCGTCATCGTCGGGCTCCCGGCCGCGCAGGCGGGCGGCCCGCTCGGGCGGTGGACGGACGCGCTCGTGGGCGGCGCCGTCGCGCTCGCCGTCGCGGCCCTCACGCCGGGCGACCCCCGACGACGACCCCGCCTGCTCGGGTCTGAGGCGACGTCGGAGCTCGCGGGCGTGCTCGACGTGCTCGCGCGCGGTCTGCGAGCGCGCGACCCCGCGGACCTCGACGCGGCGCTGGTCAAGGGCCGGGCGTCCGAGGGCGCGCTCGAGGAGTGGCAGT
Organism: Cellulosimicrobium sp. 72-3; assembly: GCF_013127315.1. Taxonomy (NCBI): domain Bacteria; kingdom Bacillati; phylum Actinomycetota; class Actinomycetes; order Micrococcales; family Promicromonosporaceae; genus Cellulosimicrobium; species Cellulosimicrobium sp. 72-3. The sequence goes on along the minus strand of NZ_CP053419.1, from coordinate 3,542,900 downwards.
CGTCCGCGACCTCCGCGCGCGAGCTCGCGCGCGTGAGCGCCGCCGGGCTGCGGCACCGGGACGAGCTGGGCGGGCTCGAGCGGCAGGCGGTGCTCGTCGACCGCGCGATGCGCAGCGTGCGCGTCCTGGCGCGGCGTGCGCGGCCGGTCGCGAGCGGCCCGGACCACCACGAGCTCGACGCCGTGGCGGACCTCGTCGCCCGGTTCGGCGCCGGGGTGCACGTGCTCGCCGAGGCCGTCGGCGCGGGGCGCGACCCGGCGGTCGCGCGCGAGGTCCTCCTCGAGGTGGCCCGCAGCGCCGACCCCCACGCGCTCGGCGACGGCGACTGGCAGGTCCAGTCGCTCGTGATGCTCGTGCGGTCGCCGATCGTCGACGCCCTGGAGGCGGCGGGCGCGACGCCCGAGCAGGCGCGCGACGCGCTCCCCGAGCTCTGAGAGCGTTCGCACCCGGGACGACCGACCCCTGCACAGCGGTACCGCGGGCCGGTACGGTCGGGGCATGGAGGTCCCTGTCAGCGCGCTGCGCGCCGAGCTCAAGTCGTGGATCGAGCGGGCCAGGGACGGTGAGGAGGTCGTCATCACCGAGCGCGGCGTCCCCGTCGCCCGGCTGACCGGCGTCGCGACCGCGGACCTCGTCACCGAGCTCGTGCGCGACGGCGTCCTGGTGCCCCCGGCGGGGGAGCGCCCCGTGCACGCGGTGCCCGCGCCGGCGCTCGCCGCGGCGACGGACGGGGCACGTCCGGCGGGCCCCGACGGCCCGCGCCCGTCCGACGGCGCCCGGGCCGCCCGCGGCGGCGGGGTCGCGGCGCTCGTGCGCCGGATCCGGCGCTGAGGGGCCCGCGGTGGCCCTCGTCTACTTCGACGCGAGCGCGCTCGTGAAGCTGTGCGTCCCCGAGGCCGGCTCCGCGCTGGCGAGCCGCCTGTGGAACCGTGCGGACGTCGTCGTCACGAGCCGCCTCGCCGACGTCGAGGTCCGCGCCGCGCTCGCCGCGGGGGCCCGCGGCGGGGTCATCGACGGCCCGGCGCACGCCCGCGCGCTCGGCACGTGGGACACGCTGCGACCCGCGCTGCACGTGGTCGAGGTGTCCGGTGCCGTCACCGACCGCGCGTCGCGGCTCGTCGCCGCGGGGTCGCTGCGCAGCAACGACGCGGTGCACGTGGCGAGCGCGCTCGCCGTCGCGCACGACGACACGGTCGTGGCCGCGTGGGACCCGCACGTCGTGACCGCGGCGCGCGCCGCCGGGCTGCGCGTGGTGCCGTGGCCGCTCGCCAGACCGTAGGCTCGTGCCCGTGGGAATCTTCGGGTCGCTGCAGTGGATCGTCTACCTCCTCCTGTCGCTGGTCGTGTTCGGGACGCAGCTCTTCGCGCTCGTCGACGCGATCCGGCGGCCCGCGAGCGCGTTCACGGCCGAGGGCAAGCTGAGCAAGCCGATCTGGCTCGCGATCCTCGGCGTCGCCGCGGCGCTCGGCTTCCTCTCCATCCCGCTCGGCGGCGGGATCAACCTCGGCTTCATCGGGATCATCGCGGTCGTCGCGGCGATCGTGTACCTCGTCGACGTGCGTCCCCGCCTCCAGCCGTACGGGAACGGGCGCGGCAACGGGTCGTCCGGCCGGCCCGGCGGCTGGTGAGCGCCGCGGTGACCGACGACGTCCGCACCGGGGTCGCGCGCGCCGCCGTCCCGCTGGCCGAGGTCGTGCGCGGCGACCTCGTGGAGTCCGTCCACACGGGGCACCTCGTGCTGCTGGAGCCCGACGGCGGCACGCTCCTCGAGCGCGGCGACGCCGGCACGGTCGTCTGGCCGCGCTCGAGCGTCAAGCCGTTCCAGGCCGTCGCGATGCTGCGGCACGGCCTGCGCCTGCCGCCGCGCCTCCTGGCCCTCGCCGCCGCGAGCCACAACGGCGAGCCCGAGCACCTCGCGGGGGTGCGCGAAATCCTCGCGGGCGCCGGGCTCGACGAGTCCGCGCTGCGCAACACCCCGGACCTCCCGCTGCACCCGCCGGCCGCGCTCGCGTGGCAGGAGGCGGGGAACGGCCCGTCGTCGATCACCCAGAACTGCTCGGGCAAGCACGCGGCGATGCTCGCGACGTGCGTCGTCGCGGGCTGGGACCCGCGCACGTACCTGGAGCACGACCACCCGCTGCAGGTCGCGGTGCGCGAGACCGTCGCGGAGGCGACGGGCGTCGCCGTCGAGCACGTGACGGTCGACGGCTGCGGCGCGCCGCTCTTCTCGACGACCGTGCGCGGGCTCGCCCGCGCGTTCGGGCGCCTCGCCGCGGCCCCGCAGCACGACCCGGGTTCGGCCGAGGCCGAGGTCGCGCGCGCCATGGCGGCGTTCCCCGAGATGGTGGGCGGCACGGGACGCGACGCGACCCTCGCGATGCGCGCCGTCCCGGGCCTGGTCGCCAAGGACGGGGCCGACGGGGTGTACGGGGCCGGGCTGCCCGACGGCCGTGCCCTCGCCCTCAAGGTGCTCGACGGCGCGTCCCGGCCCCGCCCGGCGGTGCTCGCCGCTGCGCTGCGCCGTCTCGGCGCGCTCGACGTCGAGGGAACGGACGGGTCGGCGCTCGACGCGCTCGGCGACGTGCCCGTGCTCGGCGCCGGGCAGCCGGTGGGCACCGTGCGCGCGGTGCTCGACGAGCCCGGGACGGACGCGGCGCACGATGCCTCGCAGGACCTCTCGTCCGCCGCCACGCGGCGCGACGACGGGGGACGGCCGTGAGGGCCGTCGTGCAGCGCGTGACGCGCGCGAGCGTGCGCGTCGTGGCCGAGGACGGGACGGCGGAGGTCGTCGGCGCGATCGACCGACCGGGCCTGCTCGCGCTCGTCGGTGTCACGCACGACGACGGCGACGCGCAGGTGGAGACGATCGCGCGCAAGATCGCCGAGCTGCGGATCCTCGCGGGGGAGCGGTCCGTGCTCGACGAGGGCGCGCCCGTGCTCGTCGTCTCCCAGTTCACGCTCTACGCGGACACGCGCAAGGGCCGGCGGCCGTCGTGGAACGGCGCGGCGCCCGGTCCCGTCGCGGAGCCGCTCGTCGACGCGGTCGTCGAGGCGCTGCGCGCCCGCGGGGTCGAGGTGGCGACCGGGCGGTTCGGCGCGCACATGGCGGTCGACCTCGTCAACGACGGCCCGGTCACGCTGATCCTCGAGGCCTGACGCGTCGTCGTACGGGCTGTCCCGTACGGGGCCTGCGTACGGAGGACCGCGTACCCCGTGCGGCGGGCGTGACGCGAAGAGTGTGGGAAGCACGTAGTCCCGCGGGCCCCGCCCACGGCTACGGTCGCTCACGTCAGCCGGTCGCTCAGGCCCCGCAGGAGGCCGCACCGCCGCGCGTCCGCGCGGGTCGGCGACCGACCTCGTCGACGAGAGGTCCTCTCGATGCACCGTCCTCGCCCGTCCGCCCCGCGCCGCGCCCGCGCCACGCGCGCGGCCGCCGGCCTCACCGCCCTCGCGCTCGCCGCGAGCGGGGCCGTCGCCGCCGCGACGACCGCCGCCGCCGCACCGACCGCCCACCTGACCGCCACCACGGCGGCCACCACCCCGACGCCCGACTCCCCGAACGGCGACGGCGCCCTCAACGGGTACCGCAACGTCGGCTACTTCATGTCCTGGGCCCCGGAGAACTACGGCTACACCGTGCGCGACTTCGTCGAGTCGGGCCAGGCCGAGCAGATCACCCACGTGAACTACGCGTTCGGCAACATCCACCCGACCGACCTCACGTGCTTCCTCGCGGACGCCCCGGGCACGCCCGAGCCGGGCGGCAACGACGGGGCCGGCGACGCGCAGGCCGACTTCGTGCGGGCCGTCTCCGCCGAGGACTCGGTGGACGGCGTCGCGGACGCGCCGGGCCAGGCGCTCGCGGGGAACTTCAACCAGCTCCGCAAGCTCAAGGAGGAGCACCCCGACACCAAGGTCCTCATGTCGCTCGGCGGCTGGACCTGGTCCAAGTTCTTCTCGAAGGCCGCGGCGACGCCCGAGAGCCGCGAGAAGTTCGTCGCGTCGTGCATCGACCTCTACATCGACGGCAACCTGCCCGTGATCGACGGCCGCGGCGGCCCCGGCGCGGCCGCGGGCCTGTTCGACGGCATCGACGTCGACTGGGAGTGGCCCGGGGCCCCCGACTGGTCGCAGCACCCCGAGAACCACGTCGACCCGGTCAACGACAAGGCGAACTTCACCGCCCTGCTCGCCGAGTTCCGCAAGCAGCTCGACGAGCGCGGCGCCGCGCAGGGCAAGGACTACCTGCTCTCCGCCTACATCCCGGTGAGCCCCACCGTGGTGAACGCCGGCTGGGACGCCCCTGCGATCTTCGACTACCTCGACTACGGCAACATGCAGGGCTACGACCTGCACGGCGGCTGGTCGCCGAACCTCGCCGGGCACCAGGCGAACCTGCACGACACCTCGCAGCCCGGCACGATCTCGCTCGAGGACGGCATCGACCTCTACCTGTCGCGCGGCGTCGACCCCGCCCAGCTCACGCTCGGCATCCCGGCGTTCGGCCGTGGCTGGTCCGGCGTCGAGGCCGGCGACTCGGACGGCGCCTGGCAGCCCGCCGCGGGCGTCGCCCCCGGCACCTACGAGGCCGGGAACAAGCAGTACTTCGAGCTGCGCGACCACGGGACCGAGTACTTCGACGAGGTCAGCGGGGCCTCGTGGCGCTACGACGGCGACCAGTGGTGGAGCGTCGACACGCCGCGCGCCGTCGCGTACAAGGCGTCGTGGATCACGGAGAAGGGCCTCGGCGGCTCGATGTTCTGGGACCTCGCGGGCGACTACGAGGACGAGCTCGTCGGCACGGCGGCCGACGTCTACCGCGCGGCCCCGGCCGGTCCGGTCGACCCGACCGCGCCCGGCTCGTGCTTCCCGGGCTGGGACCGCAGCACCTCGTACGTCGGGGGGCGCGTCGTCTCGCACGAGGGCGTGAACTACCGCGCCGCGTGGTGGGTCCGCACGAACGTCCCGGGCACGGAGAAGTGGTACCCGGCCTGGCGCGTCGTCGGCACCTGCGCCTGACGACCTGACGGTGCGGTGCGCGGCCTCGGCCGCGCACCGCACCGTCCGTCGCTCAGCGCAGCCAGCCGCGGCGCTTGATGTACGCGAGCGGGATGACGGCGGCGACGAGCGTCACCAGGACCGTGAGCGTGAACCCGTACGGCCGGTCGAGCTCGGGCATGTGCGTGAAGTTCATGCCGTAGAACGACGCGATGAGCGTCGGGGGCAGGAACACCGCGGTGATGATGGTGAAGACCTTGACGATCTGCGCCTGCTTGACGTCGAGCGACGTCATGATCGCCTGCTGCAGGTAGCGCACCTTGTCGTGCTCGAACCCGGCGTGCTGCTTCACGCCGTCGACGTCCGCGACGAGCGTCTCGACGAGCCCCGCGAGCACGGGGTCCGAGTCCGCGATCTCGCTGCGCAGGTGCCGCGCGGCGCGCGCGAGCGAGAGCTGGGACTCCTGGGCGCGCGACACGATCTCCTCGGCGCGGTTCATGCGCGTGATCGTGTCCTGCATGTCGCTCACCCCGATCTCCCGGCCGCGCGAGTCGACGCCGCGCGTGGCCTCGTCGATCTCGTCGGACATGTCCTCGAGCAGGTCGCTCGCGTAGGACACGACGCGGTCGGCCGCCTCGTTGAGCGCGTAGAGCAGCGCGTACGCGACGCCGTACGACGAGCGGATGAGCCACGGCGTGCGGCGCATGCGGGCGATCGCCTTGTCGAAGACGGCGTAGTGCCGCTGCGGCTGGGCCGTCACGACGACGTCGGCGGACAGGGCGAGCACGATGCGCTCGTCCACCACCCGGTCGCCGTCGCGCCGGGTCGCCGTCACCGGCAGGTAGACGTGCGCGTCCGTCTCCCAGACGCGCCCTCCGGCGGCCGCGAAGTCGACGCCGTGCTCGGCCGCGCGGGCCGCGGAGTCGGGGTCGCCGACCGCGACCTGCACCCAGCGCGAGCGCAGGACGCGCGGGTCGAACCGGGGCGAGCCGTCGCCGTGCGCGCGGGCGTGCAGGTCGAGCCCGCCGCGCGCCGGGGCGGGCAGGCGGGTCTCCGTCCCGGGGGCGAGGCCCGGGGTCTCGGGCAGCATCGTCGTCATCACGCACCGCCGGCCGTGAAGTGCGCGGTGAGGAGCGCGGCGCAGATGAACAGGTAGAGCCCCACGGTGAAGGAGATCGACTGCCGTTCGAGGTTCGGCCGGCGCGTGCGGCGCCGCTCCTCGCGCGGGGCGCGCAGGGGCGTCCGGGCGGGGCGGGTCCGCACCGGGGCGGCGGGGGTGGTGGTCGGCGTGGTCGCAGGGGAGCGCTGCGTCATGGTGGTCGTCCTTTCCGGCGGGCGGACGGCACGGGCGCGGCCACGGGCGGGCGGCGCGGGTGCGTCGGCGGGGGAGGTCCGGCGGCGCGCGCGAGGCGCGCGCGGAGCGCACTGGCGACCTCCCCGCGCGGGACGGACGACGGCCGGGGACGCAGGGACCTGCGTCGGCCGGGCTCAGGCGTCGGGTCGCGAGCCACGGGGGGTGAGCGCGCAGTGCACGGATCTATGACTGCTGCCGTCAGGCATGAGGCTCACCTCGCTCTCGTGGCGGCGGCGCCGCGGGCGCCGCACCCGGGTCGGGGCGCACGAGGGTCGTGGCCGCGACGGGGATCGAGGCCAGGCTAGTCCTCCGGGCAGCGGGCAGCAACCGTCGAGGTGCGGGCGTCGGCCCAGGTGGCGGCCGTGTGACGAGCGGGAAACGATGAGGTGATCCCTTGTTTACGGAGGGTTGTTAACATTTCATCCGGTCGACGGGCGACGAAGCCCCCGGACGGAGGGTCCCGACATGTCAGAACAGCAGGACTACATGGTTCCCGAGCCGGTCCGTCGCGCGGACTCGCGGTTCGCGCGACGGCTCGAGCGGCTCTCGTCCCGCGCGCAGGAGGTCGACCGCGCGCTCGCCGCCGTGAGCGAGGGCAAGGGCGGTCTCGTGTGGACCGCCGAGCACGGCATGGGCGCGAGCGCGACGCTCGAGCTCGTGTGCGAGGCCGTCGCGACGCACGAGTTCGCGCAGCCGACCGTCACGCTCCGCTGTCGCCCGCCCGCGGGCGTCCCCGCTCCCGGGTCGGCCGTCGTCTCCGTCGTGTCGCAGGTGTCGCAGCTCGCGGGCGGCGTGGTGCCCGAGCGGCTCACGCGGGTCCTCGAGCCGGTCGACCCGGGCTTCGGCTATCTGCCCGAGGTGGCGGCGGTCGCGCTCGCCGAGCTCCTCGTCGCGACGTTCGACGGCGCGACCGTCGTGCTCGTCGCCGACGACCTGCACCTCCAGGACGAGCTGAGCCGGTCGGTGCTCGCGAGCCTCGTGGCGCAGCGGCACGCGCCCGTCGTCCTGCTGGGGACGGCGCCTGCGGGCGCGCTCGACCCGTCCGCCGGCCCGTTCGAGCTGCGCGCCGTCCCGCCGCTCGCGCCGGCCGACGCGCTCCACCTCCTGCTCGTCGAGCGGCGGCTCGCCGTCGCCCCGCACGTCGCGGCGCGGCTCGCGCACCTCCTCGGCGGCAACCCCGCGGCCATCACGCAGACGGCGGCGCTCCTCACCCCCGAGCAGCTCTCGGGCGGGTCGATCCTGCCCGACCCGCTGCCCGCCGTCCCCGCCGTCCGGTCCCTCTTCGCCGACCGGCTCGCCGCGCTCAGCGAGGCGGAGCGCCAGGCGCTGCTCGTCGCGGCGGTCGCCGTCGTCGACCGCACCGAGCTCGTGCTGTCCGCGACGGGGCTCGCGATGGAGCAGGTCCTCGACGGCCCGCTCGCGGAGCACCTCGTCCTCGCGGGGGGCCGCTTCGCGTTCGTCGACCCGCGCATGCGCTCGCTCGTCCACGCCGACGCGCGCCTCGCCGAGCGCACGGCGGCGCACGTCGCGCTCGCCGAGGCGCACCGGCGGGCGGGGGAGGAGGACGTCGCGGTGTGGCACTCGGCGCTCGCGACCCTCGTGGGCGACCCGGCGCTCGTCCCGGGTCTCCTGCGCATCGCGCGCCGCCACCTCGACCGCGGCGACGTCGTGTGGGCGCACGAGGTCGCGCGCGAGGCGGCGAGCCAGGCGGGCGCCGAGCACCGCGCCGAGGCGTTCGCGATCGCCGGCGTCGCGGCCCTGCGCTCGGGCCACGTGCAGGACGCCGCCGACTGGCTGCGCAAGGCCTCGCGGAGCGGGGACGACGCGCTGCGCGCGTGCACGCTCGGCCCGCTCGTCGCGGCGCTCACGCTCGCCGAGGGCCAGGTGCCCGACGACGTCCTGTCGCCCTACCTGCGCGGGGGTCGGCCGGACGGCCTCCCCCCGGACGCCGTCGCCGGGGTCGTGACGGGCGTGCTCACGGCGGCGCGGCTGCACGCCGAGCGGGGCGACGGCGTGAGCACCTCCCAGCTCCTCGACACCGCGACGTTCCTCGCGTCGTGGTGCGAGGACGACGCGACCCCGGCCCGTCTCGCGCTCGCCCGCTCCTGGGCCGCGGTGTTCGGGGTGGGGGAGCGCGGCGTCGTGCCCGACGTCGACCTGGGCCCGGACCACGAGGCCGCGCTCCAGGTGAGCCGGGCGCTCGGGCTCGCCGCCGACGACCGGCTGGACGACGCCGCGCAGACGCTCGCGAGCGTCGTCGCCTCCCTGGCCCCGGTGCGCGACGGCGGCCGGTGGTTCGACGGCCCGGACGCCGCCCTCACGCCGCTCGCCGAGGCGCACGTCCGGCTCGCGCAGGCGCTCGTGCACCTGTGGCGCGGCACCCTCACGCGAGCCGCGGACGAGCTCGCGGAGGCCGCGTTCCGCCTGCCGCTCGGCCTGCCGTTCGCGGGGATGGGCGTGGCCGCCGCGCGCCGCCTCGACATGATGACCCGGGGCGTCGTCGGGCCCGTCGCGACGGCGCTCGAGGAGACGTGCGCGAGCCCGACGTCGCGGCCCGTGCGCCTCGGCCTGCTCGTGGACCGCGCCATGGGTGCGGCGTTCGCCCACCACGTGACCCAGGCCGCGACGCTGCTCGAGCTCGCCGCGGAGCGCGAGCGTCCCGACAGCGCACGCATGCTGCCGCTGCCCGGGCTGGACGACGTCGAGGCGTGGGTCGTCGCCGGGCGGCACGACGCGGCGCAGCGCGCGCTCGCGCGGCGCCGGGTCGACGCCAAGGAGCTCCCGCCGTCGCTGCGGTCGGCGACGCTCGTGCGGGCCGACGTCTCGCTCGCCGCGCCCGAGGACCTCACCGCGCCGCTCGAGCGGGCCACGCGCGTGAACCGCACGACGGCGTCGCCCTACGAGCACGCGCGGACGGACCTGTGCGCCGCGCGCGCCCTCGTGCGTGCGGGCGAGCTGCAGCGCGCCCACGGCCTGTTCCTGTCCGCGATCGAGTTGTTCGACGACGCGGGCGCGGACGCCTGGACGACGATCGCGCTCGACGAGCACGCCGAGGTGGTCCGCCTCCTCGGCGGCCCGGTGCCCGAGGACCTGACCGCGGCCGTGCCGGGGGTGCCCGGCGTCCTCGGCGGCGGGGCCGTCGTCCCGGGCGGCACGTGGCCCGCGGCCCCGCGGGCCGGGAGCATGCACGCCGCCCTCGGGGTCGCGCGCGCCGGCGTCGAGGCGCAGGCCGCGCTGCGTCCCGCCCCGCCGGACGCGTGCCGGCTCGCGGTGCGCGAGAGCGACGTGACGGACGAGGCGCTCGCCGAGCTGCGGGGACGGTGGGCGGACGAGCTCACGGAGCGCGAGCTCGACGTCGCGCTCCTCGTGGTCCAGGGGGCCTCGAACCGGGAGGCGGCGGACCAGCTCTACCTGTCGGTCCGCACCGTGGAGGTCCACCTCGGGCGCGTGTTCCGCAAGCTCGGGGTGCGCTCGCGCGTCGAGCTCACGGTCCTGGCGCACCGCGTGGGCCGCTGAGACCGCGGCGTTTCCGACGCTCTCGTAGGCATCTGTCCGCTTTTGTCCTACGGGTCTTCCCCTACGCCGACCGCGTGGATGAGCCGGGAACACTGCGGGAAGCGCGGATCACGCGCGGGGTCCGGCGTGGCTACGTTCGGGGTGACCTGAGGGCAGGGCGGCCCCGGAGCACGGAGCCGCCGCAGCCCCCCGCACGAGCACGAGGCAGGACCCATGGACGTGTCCCTCTCCACCCGACCACCGCGCCCGGCCCGGCGGCGCGGCGCGCGCCTCGCGGCGCTCGCGACGGCGGCCGCCCTCGTCGGCGGCCTCCTCGCGGGCGTCGCGCCGGCGCAGGCGGCGCCGACCGCCACGGCGGCGGTCGGCAACCCCGGCGACAGCGACGTCAACGGCTACCGCAACGTCGGCTACTTCACCCAGTGGGGCGTGTACGGCCGCGCCTTCCCGCTCAAGAAGGTGCAGGACTCCGGCGCGGCCGCGGACCTCACCCACATCAACTACTCGTTCGGCAACATCCACCACCAGAACCTCACGTGCTTCATCGCGAACAAGGCGCAGGGCACCGGGCCCAACGGCTCCGACGGCGCGGGCGACGCGTGGGCCGACTTCGGCATGGGCTACACGGCCGCGAACTCCGTCGGCGGCGTCGCCGACGCGTGGGACCAGCCGCTCGCGGGCTCGTTCAACCAGCTCAAGCAGCTCAAGGCGAAGAACCCGCAGCTGCGCGCCCTCATCTCGATCGGCGGCTGGACCTGGTCGAAGAACTTCTCCCGCGCGGCGGCGACGCAGGCGTCCCGCGAGAAGCTCGTGTCGTCGTGCATCGACCTCTATATCAAGGGCAACCTGCCCGTGATCGACGGCCGCGGCGGGCCGGGTGCGGCCGCCGGCGTGTTCGACGGCATCGACATCGACTGGGAGTGGCCGGGCTCGAACAACGGTGAGGTCGGCAACTCGGTCGACCCCGTGAACGACCGCGAGAACTTCCGGCTCCTGCTCGCCGAGTTCCGCAAGCAGCTCGACGCATACGGCGCGCAGACCGGCAAGCACTACCTGCTCTCGGCGTTCCTGCCCGCCAACCCGGCCGACATCGCGGCCGGCGGCTGGAACGACCCGCGCATCTTCCAGTCCCTCGACTACGGCAACGTGCAGGGCTACGACCTCCACGGCGCCTGGGACCCGGCGCTGGCCGGCCACCAGGGCAACCTCTACGACGACCCGGCCGACCCGCGGGCCGCGAGCCGCCAGTTCAGCGCGGACAAGGCCGTCCAGGAGTACCTGCGCGCCGGCGTCGCCCCGAGCCAGCTCGGCCTCGGCCTCGCCATGTACGGCCGCGGCTGGAAGGGCGTCACGTCGTCGCAGCCGTGGTCGGCCGCGAACGGGGCGGCCCCCGGCACGTGGGAGGCGGGCAACGAGGACTACGACAAGCTCCGCACGCGGGGCCAGGACTACTACGACCCGACGACCGTCTCCGCCTGGCGGTACGACGGCGACCAGTGGTGGAGCTACGACAACGCCCGGTCGGTGGCGGCCAAGGCCGAGTACATCGACCGGTTGAACCTGGGAGGCGCCATGTGGTGGGACCTGTCCGGCAACCACGACGGCACGCTGCTCGGCGGCTTCACGGACAAGGTCCGCACGCTGCCGGCCGGTCCCGTCGACGGCACGAGCGGCCCGACGAACCCGCCGACGAACCCGCCCACCAACCCGCCGACGAACCCCCCGACCACCCCGCCGACGGACCCGACGGCCTGCGTGGCCGCGTGGTCGGCCGCGACGGTCTACACGGGCGGGGCGACGGCGTCGTTCGAGGGCAAGAACTACCGCGCGAAGTGGTGGACCCAGGGCGACCGGCCGAGCGCGGGTGGCCCCTGGGAGGCGACGGGCGCGTGCGGCGGGACCACCCCGACGACCCCGCCGACGACGCCGCCCACGAACCCCCCGACCACGCCGCCCACGACGCCGGGCACGTGCACCGCGCCGGCGTGGTCCGCGACGGTGGCCTACACCGGGGGTGCGACGGTCTCCTACCAGGGCCAGTCGTACCGCGCGAAGTGGTGGACGCAGAACAACGTCCCGGGTGCGGAGCAGTACGGCCCGTGGCAGGCCCTCGGCGCGTGCTGACGCCCTGCCGCCCCTCCTGACGGGGGACCACCGGGGCGGCCCGCGGGTACGGGGAATCCCGTACCCGCGGGCCGCCATCGTGTGGTTCTCCCGCATCTCGACCAGCCCTCGCGCTCGTTAGCGTGAAGGGGCCGACGAGGACCTCCGCAGCCCTCCCCAGTGGGTTGCGGGGCTCCTCCGACCGTGAAAGGCGGTCAGCGTGCCCGTGCGTCACCGAACGACCCGACCCCGCACCTCCCGTCCCCTCCCGCCCTCCGTGGCCTCCGCCCTGCCCGTGGCCCTGACGGCCGTGCTCGGCGCCGCGCTCCTCGCGGGCTGCACGAGCGGCTCCGACGACGCCGGGGCGGCCGTCGACGGCGGGTCGGGTCCCGCCCAGGCCGAGGACCACGGCTCGCACGGCGACCACGCCGACGCGGGCAAGGTGCCCGTCGGCCCCCTCCAGCTCCCCGGCGCCGACTACTGGTCGGTGCTCCAGCCGGCCGACGGCGTCACGCAGGTCCGGGCGGGCGGGTGCCCCGAGGACGCCGCGTGCCCGAGCTTCGAGGTGCTGACCGGTGCGGCGCTCGACGGCGTCGACCCCGCGACGGCGCTCCTGCCCGACGGCGCCACGTGCCCCGGGACGGACGCGCTCGCGGCCCGCGCGGTCGGCGACCCCGCCGAGTCGGACGTCGAGGTCGCCGGCACGCCCGCGACGCTCGCGCGCTGGACGCTCTCGTGCGTCGACGAGGCCGGGGCCGAGGTGCGGACCGTCGAGCAGCTCCAGTGGTACGTGCCCGACGCCCCCGGCGGTGCGGTGCTCGTCGTCGACCGCTGGGCGTTCGAAGGGCTCGAGTCGCGCCTCGCCGCGGGAGGCTGGGCGTCCGCCTGACCGACCCCGGCCCGCACCGACGACGGCCTCGCACCCGGGAGGGTGCGAGGCCGTCGTCGTGCACCCGGCCGTGCCGGCGGCCGGGTCAGCCCTTGCGCGTGCGGCGCGTCAGCAGCACGACCGCGGCGCCCACGGCGGCGAGCCCCGCGGCGACGGCGGCGTACAGGCCCACGGTCGCGCCCGTCGTCGCGAGCGACGAGGACGACGAGCCGGTCGCGACGGTGTGCGAGACCTCGGACGCCGTCGTGGTCGGCGTGGGGTTCCCCTGTCCCGGCGGGTTCGTCGCGCAGCTCGGGGACGACGGCGGGTAGTCCACGCTGACGACCGTCTCGGGGTTGACCTGGAAGAGCACCTGGACGCTGGGGCGCACCCAGTCGAACTCGTCGCCCTCGACCCACTGCCCGTCGACGAGGCTCCAGCCGGGCCAGTCGGCGCCGCGGCCGTCCGCCCCGACGACGGCGCCGGGCCACAGCACGCGGCCCTGCAGGGGGAGGCCCGACTGGACGACGTCCGCGCCGCCCGGGTTGAGCCACGTGATGGTCGCGGTGTCGTTGTCCGTGCCGGTGACGGCGATGGCGTACTCGAGGTACGGGACGTCCCCGTCGCAGACGGGGGACAGGGTGGTGAGCTCGATCGTCGGCTCCGGCACGTACGTGTCGTCCTCGGCGGCTCCCGCGACCGGCGCGGTGAGCAGCACCACCGTCGCGGCTGTAGCGGTGACGGCCAGCGCGCGGCTCCCGGCGCGGCGTCCTCCCGACGTCTTCATGGTGAATCCTGTCCGTGGGCGGGAAAGGCTGTTCGTGGAGAGGGAGCCGTGCCCCGAGGTCCCTGATACGTGCAGGTGCCACACGTGCGCGAGGTGTTTCCGTCCTGCCAGGCTAGCGAGGCGGACGCCCGAGTTGGACGCTTGTCCAGGGTGAAAAGCGTCGGTGCGCGGGATCGTGACCGCGCCGTGACGCGACCGGACGCGGCTCAGCCGCAGGGCGCGACGTCGACCGTGCGCAGGCCCGGCTGGGTGGTCGTGGGCGTGCTCCACACGTCGAGCGAGGTCGCGGCGGCGGTCCCCGCGTCCCGCGGCGTCGTCGTCGTGAACGACAGGGTCGTCGACTGCCCGGGCGCGAGGTCGACCATCGCGGAGAGCGCGCCGCGGCCCGCGACGTCGCCGGGCTGCGCCGGGAGCGGGGCGTCGTCGCGACGCAGGCCCGACACCTGCCCGTCGCGCGGCGGGTAGAGCACGACGAACGTGCGCGTGACGCCCGGCTCGACGCCCGCCGTCCCGCCGCCGGTGACGTACCAGGGCAGGCTCGTCGCGGCGTCGGCCGGGGCAGACGACGCGAGGTCGACCTCGAACGTGTCCACGCGGCCCGCGGCCGTGCACGTGCTGCCCGCGAGGCGCACGTCGCTGCCGAGGTAGACGCCCATCTTGCCGCCGGTGCCGTCGTTGAGGAACACGCCGACCGAGCCCGCGGCCTGGTCGGCGGTGTCGATGTCGCCCGCCACGACCGTGCCCGCGAGACGCTCCTGCTCCGCCTCGCGCGCCGACCACAGCAGGACGCGGTGCTCGTCCGCGCCGCGCACGAGCGCGTCCCGCGCGACGGCCGGGTCGGCCCCGCCCGCGAGGAACTCCTCCAGGACCTGGGCCGCGACCGCCGCGAAGAACGTGTCCGTCTGCTCGCCGGGCTCGAGCTCGGCGTACGCGTCGGAGAGGAGGGTCTGCACGACGTTGCCCGCGTCGAGGTCGACCGCGCCGCCGTCGACCGGGACGGTCACCGGGCCCGTGGCCTCGAGCAGGTAGGAGAGCGCGACGGGGTCGGTCGCGACCACGCCGTCGACCTGCTCGCCCTGCGCGCGCTCCCACATCGTCGACGCGAGCGCGGCGGTCGTGGGGAAGTCCGGCGTCAGCGGGGTGTCCTGGAGGTAGCGGCCCACGCGGTCCGTGAAGAGCTCCTCGACCCCGGGGTCGAGGGGCAGCACCGGCTCGTCGAAGGACGGGAAGCCGACCGTCGAGGCCTGCCGCTCCAGCGTCACCCTGCCCTGGTCCGCCGAGATCACCGCGAGCGCGCCGGGGATCCCGCCGCCGGCGCGCAGCTCGGCGTTGTTCAGCGCGAGGACGAGGTAGCGGCGCGGGCCGTCGGCGCCGAGCATCGCGGGCGCGAGCGCCGTGAGCCGGTCGGCGGTGCGGACCACCGTGCGCAGGTCGTCGGTGCGCGCGACGAGCGCGGCGTACGGGTCGGCGACCTCCGCGTGCAGCGCGTCGCGGTCGACGGTGGCGAGGCGCGCGTCGATCGCGTCGAACGCGTCGGCGGCGCGCGCGACCGTCGGGGCGGCCGCGACGAGCGGTGCGAGGTCGACGCCGTCGCCCGTGAGCGCGAGCCCGTCGCCCTCGACGCTGCCGAGGGTCTGCGTGAGGGACGGCAGCACGACGGCGGCGAGGTCGTCGGCCGTCGCGGCGGCCACGGAGAAGGCCCGCACGTCCTGCCCGTAGACCGGCAGGTGCGCGGCCAGGGACCACAGAGGTCCGTCGGTGTGCGCCCGTGCGGAAGCGGTGAGGGGCTGGACCCGATCGAGCGCGGCGTCGGCGGCCGCGACGTCGCCGTCCCGGAGCGCCTCCTCGGCGGCGGGGACCTCGTCCAGCGCGCGCGTCAGGGCGTCGCGCGCGGCGAGCGCGTCCCGGGCGAGGAGCCCGGCGCACACGACGAGCGCGACCGCGAGCAGGATGAGACCCCAGCCCAGCCAGGCCGCCCGGCTCCGCCGACGGCGGGGGTGGCGCGGCGGGGCGTCCCGCTCCGTCGTCGTCATGCCTCTCAGCGTAGGGGCCGGGGATGGCAGGATCGGGGCCGTCGCGGGTGAGGTTCGGGTGAACCGCGGGGCGTGCAAGGAACGCGCGCCCCGGGACACAGAGCGGTTGACAGCCCGCCCCGCCGACGAGGAGCCGCCGTGACGACCGACGAGGGCAGTGACGAGACCACCGAGGCCGCCGTCCACGACGAGGCCTGGTTCGCCGCGCTCTTCGCCGCGCACGCGACACCGCTGTACCGCTACTTCCGCCGGCGCCTGCCGATCGCCGTCGGGGGCGTCGCCCCCGACGCCGACGACCTGACGGCCGAGGTCCTCGCGACCGCGTGGCGGCGTCGCGACGACGTGCCCGACGGCGCCGAGCTGCCCTGGCTGTACCGCACGGCGGGGTTCCTCCTCGCCAACCACCGCCGCAAGGCGCGGGCCCTGCCCGTGGCCGAGGTGCCCGAGCGCCCGGACGACGGGGCCGACGTCGAGCACGTCGTCGTGCAGGACGACGAGGTGCGCCGCGCGCTCTCCGCGCTGTCCGACCGCGACCGGCGCATCCTGCTCCTGCACGCGTGGGAGGGGCTCGGCGGGGCGGACCTGGCCGCCGTCCTCGGCACGTCGCGCGGGGGCGCGGACGCCGCGCTGTCCCGGGCCCGCGCGCGCCTGCGCACGGCGTGGGCGGAGCAGTCGGCGCTCGCGCAAGAGACCGGCGCCTGAGCACACATCACGGGTAGACCCGACCGGCCGCACCTGCGCGGTACGGCCCCTGCGGTACCTGGAGGGCGACATGACCACCCGAACCCCCGAGCAGCCCGACGACGCGGACCTGGAGCGCCTGCGCGCCGCCGACCCGGCCGCGGACGCGACCCCGGACGCCACGGCCCTGGAGGCCGCGGTGCGCGACCGCGTCCCCGAGGCGTTCGCCCGCCCCGCGGCGACCGGCCCGGGCGCCGCTCCCGCGGAGCTCCCGGCCGCGGCCGGCCTCGCCGGGGCGGACGGCCCGACGGCCGCGCTCGTCGACGAGCTCGCCGAGCGCCGCGCGCGCCGGCTGCGCCGTCGGGCGCCGCTCCAGGTGGCGGCGGCCGTGGTGGGCGCGTTCGTCATCGGGACGGGCGGCTACGCGCTCGGCGCCGGCGAGTGGGGGACCACGGCGGGCGACTCCGCCGCGGAGAGCACGGCGCTCGCCCCGATCCGCCTCGGCAGCGCGGACGCGCCCGCGTTGGCGGACGCGCTCGCGGGGGCTACGGCCACCGAGGAGAGCTCCACCAGCTCCCGCGCGACCACGGACATGGCCTACCCCGGCGGCTGGGGCGGGCGCACCGTCTTCCACGCCGAGGGGCTGTCGTCGGACGGTGCGCGCGCGGACGCGTGGGCCTACGACGCGGCGGGCGTGTTCTCGCAGGAGACGGCGCGCCGCGTCGCCGACGTCCTCGGGGTCACGGGCGAGGTGCGCGAGGAGTATGGGTCGTACGCGGTCGGCCCGGCCGACTGGACGGGACCGACGGTCTCGCTCCAGCCGGACGGTCTCGCGAGCGTGAGCTTCAACGACCCGGCCAAGGACCCGTGGGGCTGCGTCGTCGTGACGCCGATGCCCGCCGAGGAGGGCGACGGGGCCGGTCCGTCGGCCGAGCCGGGCACGTGCGAGGAGGCCGACCACGGCGCCCCGCCGAGCGGCGCCGAGGCCGGCGACCGGCTGCGCGAGGTGCTGGGGTCCCTCGGCCTCGATCCCGACGGCTACGAGATCGTCGCGGAGGAGCAGCCCGTGGACCAGGGCGCCCCGCGCGCGACGACGGTGACGGCGGCCGAGGTGGTCGACGGGCAGCGCACCGGGACGCAGTGGAGCGCGACGTACTCGGGTGCGGGGCTCGCGTCGCTCTACGGGAGCCTCGCGCCGCGCGTCGCGATCGGCGCGTACGACGTCGTCAGCCCGGCCGAGGCGGTCGAGCGGCTCGGCGACCCGCGGTTCGGCGGGGGCGGGATGATCGCGTGGGCCCGCGAGGACGTGCAGTCCCTCCCGGAGACCGCGTCCGAGCCCGAGGCCCCGACGGTCCCGCCCACCGTGGGGGAGGGGGCGCGGTTCGCCTGGCCCGTCACGGACGTGACGATCACGGACGCACGCCTCGGCCTGGCGGTGCAGTACCAGCCGGACGGCGCGGCCGTCCTGCTGCCCGCGTACGAGCTGTCCGACGCGGACGGGAACGTCTGGTCAGTCGTGGCCGTGGTGGACGACCAGCTCGACTTCACGCCCTCCGTCGGCTGACGGAGCACGACCCGGCGGTCGGTATCGTGATACCGACCGTCAGGTCGGCTTCGCCTGCGCGCTTTTGCACGTTGCAAGCATCCGAGGTCGCGAAAGTGGCCACGCTTTTGATTGACCACCGACAAAAGTGTGGTTAGGGTCGCAGCAGACCGAGCGCCACCGGGTCGGAGAGCGAGCAGAGCGACCCTCTCCCGGGGCGTGCGGTCCGACGGTGGCAGGGAGGCCATCGTCGTCGTGATCGGCGGCGCCGCGGCGTCCGCCGTCGGAACGGGAGCAACGATGCACCACTTCGCCCCTGACGGATCGTCGGACCGCCCCGCCCCGGACGCGCGCACCGGGCTGTGGCTCGTCGGCGCCCGCGGCTCGGTCGCCACCACCGCCGCCCTCGGCCTCGCGGTGATCGCCGACGGGCGCGCGGAGCCGACCGGGTGCGTCACCGCGGGCGAGCCCTTCGCCTCCGCCCCGCTGCCCGCGTTCGGCGACCTCGTCGTGGGCGGCCACGACATCTCCGACGTGTCGATGGTCAAGCGCGCCGAGCTGCTCGTCGAGGCCGGCATGATCGCGCCGCGCCTGCTCACCGCCGCGCACGCCGCGCTCGAGCGGGCCGACGCCGAGGTGCGCCCCGGCTACTCGGCCCACCCCGCCGAGGGCAGCGCGCGCGAGTCCCAGCAGGCCGCGGCGGAGCGCCTCGCGGCGGACATCGTGGACTTCCGCGAGCGCCACGGCCTCGCGCGCGTCGTCGTCGTCGACCTCGTGTCGACCGAGCCGCTGCCCGAGCCCGCGCCCGAGCTCTCCGACCGCGACCTGCTGCGCGCGGCGCTCGCGGACCCGGAGCGCGCGGTGCTGCCGCCGAGCTCGGTCACCGCGTACGCCGCGCTGCTCGCGGGCGCCCCGTTCGCCGAGTTCACGCCGTCGGCGAGCATGCACCTGCCGGTGCTGCTCGAGCTCGCCGAGGAGCGCGGCGTGCCCGTCGCGGGCCAGGACGGCAAGACCGGCCAGACGTGGCTGCGCACGATCCTCGCCCCGGCGTTCGGGGCCCGCGGGCTGCGCGTCCTGTCGTGGGCGGGGGCCAACCTGCTCGGCGGCGGGGACGGCGCCACGCTCGCCGACCCGCAGGCGGTGCAGAGCAAGCTCGTGTCCAAGTCGCGCGGGCTCCAGGACCTCACGGGCAGCGACGTCACGCCTCTGCACATCGACAACGTGCCCGACCTCGGGGACATCAAGGTCGCGTGGGACCACGTGCACGTCGAGGGCTTCCTCGGCTCGCGGCTCACGCTGCAGACCACGTGGTCGGCGTACGACTCGATGCTCGCCGCGCCGCTCGTGCTCGACCTGGCGCGCCTGCTCGCGCTCGCGGACGCGGCCGGGTACGCGGGCCCTGTCCCGGAGCTCGGGTTCTTCTTCAAGGACCCCTGGGGCAGCGGCGTGCACGACTTCGCCGCGCAGACCGTCGCGCTGTCCGACTGGGTCCGCGAGGCGACCGCCCGGGTGGGCGGCGACGCGACCGCCGCGGCCGACCGGTCGTGACGGGCTCCCTCCACGACCACCTGGACCTCGTCCGCGCCCCCGCGGTCCTCTCGGTGGTCGGTGACACGCTCGCGGGCGCGGCGGCGGCCGGGCACGCGCTCACGCCGCGCCGCGCGCTCCTGCCCCTCGCCTCGGCGTGCCTGTACGCGGGCGGCATGGCGCTCAACGACTACGCGGACCGGCACCTCGACGCGGTCGAGCGGCCCGAGCGGCCGATCCCGTCGGGCCGTGTGACGGAGCGCCGGGCCCTCCAGGTCGCCGTCGGTCTCACGGCCGCGGGCGTCGGTCTCGCCGCCGCGGGCGGGGGAGCGCGCGCGCTCGCCGTCGCCGTCCCGCTCGCCGCGAGCGTGTGGACGTACGACACGGTCGCCAAGGAGCGCGCGGCCGGTCCGCTCGTCATGGCCGCGTGCCGCGGGCTCGACGTGCTGCTCGGGGCCGGCGTCGGGCACCTGCGCGCCGCCCTGCCGGCCGCGGCCGGGATGGCCGTGCACACCGCGGGCGTCACGTACCTGTCGCGCGGCGAGGTGCACGGCACGACGTCGTCCCTCGCCGCGGGCGTGGCCGCCGCCACCGCGGTGGGCGGGGCGGTCGTCGGCGCCGGCGCGGTGCGCCGCGCACGGGCGGCCGACGGCGGCGCGAGCGGCCGGGCGCGCGTCGCGACGGCGGTCGCCGGGGTCGCGGCCGCGGGCGCCTACCTCGCGACGTGCCTGCCCCGGCAGGTCGACGCCGCGATCACGCCGTCCGCCCAGAACGCGTTCGCCGCGACCAAGGCCGGGATCCGCGCGATGCTGCCGCTGCAGGCGGCGTGGTCCGCGCGCGGGGGGAGCCTGGCGTCGGTGGGGGTGCTCGCGGGCGTCGAGGTCGCGGGCCGGCTGCTGCGCCGCGCGGGGCGGGCCCCGGGCCGCGCCGAGATGAGCGAGACGTGAGCGCGCCCGGCACCGCCGGCGGCACGATGCCCTTCACGCTCGGGTACGGCACGAACGGCTTCACCGACCACCCGCTCGACGTCGCGCTCGACGTGCTCGCCCACGAGGGGTACGGCGCCGTCGCGCTCACGCTCGGCTTCCCGCACCTCGACCCCTTCGCGGACGGCTGGGCGGACGAGGCCACGGCGCTGCGCGCGCGGCTCGCCGCGGCGCGCGACGGTGCGGGGATGCGCGTCGTCGTCGAGACGGGCACGCGGTTCCTCCTGGACCCGTTCCGCAAGCACCGCCCCACGCTCGTGGACGTCGAGGCCGACGCGCGGCTGCGGTTCCTGCGGCGCGCGGTCGAGATCGCCGCCGTGCTGGACGCGGAGTGCGTGTCCTTCTTCTCGGGGGTCCTGCCCGACGACGTGCCCCCCGCCGAGGGCTGGACGCTCCTGCGCGAGCGCCTGCCCGCGCTCGTCGAGCACGCGCGCGACCACGGCGTGCGGCTCTCGCTCGAGCCCGAGCCCGGGATGCTCGTGGAGACGGTGGGCGACGCGCTGCGGCTGCGCGACGAGCTGGGCGGCGACGGCGGCGACCTCGCGGACCTCGGGGTCACGGTCGACGTCGGGCACTGCCTCGTCGTCGAGCCCGACGGCGTGGTGGGCGCGCTGCGCGCGGCCGCGCCGTACCTCGCCAACGTGCAGCTCGACGACATGCCGCGCACCCACCACGAGCACCGCCCGTTCGGCGAGGGCGAGATCGACCTCCCGCTCGTGCTCGGCACGCTCGCCGACGTCGGGTACGCGGGCGTCACGGCGGTCGAGCTGCCCCGCCACTCGTACGACGCCCCCGGCCTCGCGCACCGCAGCATGACAGCGCTGCACCGCGCGTGGGACGACCGCCCCCACCACCCCCAGGAGGTGCCATGACCGAGACCACCCGTCCCGACGCCCGCACGGCGGACGGGACCGCCCCGGGCGAGCGCTGGCTCGCCGAGGCGCGCGCCGCCGTCGCGCAGGACCCCGCGGCCGTGACGCGCGCGTTCGCGCTCGCGGGCCGCCAGGTGGGCCGCGTGCCCGTCCGCCCGGACACCGACCCCGCGGGGGTCGTGCACGGGACGGTCGACGACGCCGCCCGCGCCGACCTCGTGGTCGCGCTCGCCGAGGGGGCGGGTCGTGGCGGTGCCGACGGCGAGGCCGCCCTCGCGGCGCGGCTCGCGGACCTCTACCAGCACGGCGACACCGCCGAGCGGCGGGGCGTCCTGCGCGGTCTCGACGCCCTCACGGAGCGGGGGGCGCTGGCGGACGACGCCGCGCCGTCGGTCGTGGCGGTGGGCCGGGACCTCGCCGCGGACGCGCTCCGCACGAACGACCAGAGCCTCGTCGCGGCGGCCGTCGGGCCGTTCGCGGCCGCGCACCTCGACCCGCACGCGTGGCGCCACGCCGTGCTCAAGCTCGTCTTCATGGGCGTGAGCCTCGACGCCGTCGCCGGTCTCGACGACCGCGCGGACGACGAGCTCGCCCGCATGGCGCGCGACTTCGCCGCCGAGCGCCGCGCCGCGGGCCGCGTCGTGCCCGACGACGTCGCCCGCCTCGCCCCTGACGTCACCACCGGGAGGACCGCCTGATGCGCATCTTCGACCCCCACATCCACATGACCAGCCGCACGACCGACGACTACGAGGCCCTGTACGCCGCGGGCGTGCGCGCGCTCGTCGAGCCGGCGTTCTGGCTGGGCCAGCCGCGCACGAACGTGGGGTCGTTCCTCGACTACTTCGACGCGCTCCTGGGCTGGGAGCGGTTCCGGGCCGCGCAGTTCGGCATCCGGCACCACGCGACGATCGCCCTCAACCCCAAGGAGGCGAACGACGCGCGGTGCCGCGAGGTGCTCGACGAGATCCCGCGCTACCTGCTCAAGGACGGCGTCGTCGCCGTCGGCGAGGTCGGGTACGACTCGATGACTCCCGAGGAGGACGAGGTCTTCTCGCGCCAGCTCCAGATGGCCCGCGACGCGGCGCTGCCCGTGCTCGTGCACACGCCGCACCGCGACAAGCTGTCGGGGACGCGGCGCACGCTGGACGTCGTGCGTGAGTCGGGGATCGCCCCCGAGCACGTGCTCGTGGACCACCTCAACGAGACCAACGTCGCGCTCGTGCTCGACGCGGGCGCGTGGGCGGGGTTCTCGATCTACCCGGACACGAAGATGGACGAGGACCGCATGGTCGCGATCCTCCAGGAGCACGGCACCGAGCGGATGATCGTGAACTCCGCCGCCGACTGGGGCCGCTCCGACCCGCTCAAGACGCTCAAGACGGGGCAGGCGATGCTCGCCGCGGGTTTCACCGAGGACGACGTCGACCAGGTGCTGTGGCGCAACCCGGTCGAGTTCTACGGGCAGTCGGGCAACCTCGTGCTGGACCCGGTCCCCGGGTTCGTCGAGGGCGACCTCCCCACCCCGGGCGTGGAGTTCGAGGGCTCCTCCGTGCTGCGCGGCGCGCGGGCGTAGCGCGGGAGGGCACCACGATGCTGCTGTCGTACTGCACCAACGTCCACCCGGCCGAGCACCTCGATGGGGTGCTCGACCAGCTCGTGCGCTACGCCGCGCCCGTGCGCGAGGCCGCGGGGCTCGACGTCCTCGGCGTCGGGCTGTGGATGCCGGCCGTGCTCGCGCACCGCCTCGCGGGCTCGCCCGACGACCGCGTGCGCCTGCGCGCCGTGCTCGACGAGCACGGCCTCCAGGTCCACACGCTCAACGCGTTCCCGTACGGCGGCTTCCACGCCGACGTCGTCAAGCTCGACGTCTACTCGCCCACGTGGGCCGACCCGGAGCGGCTCGCGTACACGCTCGAGTGCGCCGAGGTGCTGGCCGAGCTCCTGCCAGACGGCGTCGCCGGGTCGATCTCGACGCTGCCGCTCGCGTGGCGCGAGCCATGGACGGACGCCGACGACGACGCCGCGACGCGCGCGTTCGCCGCGCTCGGGGAGGGCCTGCGCGACCTGCGCGAGCGCACGGGCAAGGTCGTGCGCGTCGCGGTCGAGCCCGAGCCGGGCTGCGTGCTCGACACGGTGGACGACGTCGTGGCCTGGCTCGCGGCGCGCACGGGGCCGGACGTGCCGGCGGACCGGCGCATCGACCCCGAGCACGTCGGCGTGTGCCTCGACACGTGCCACCTCGCCGTGTCCTTCGCGGACCGCCGCGCGGGGACGGCCGCAACGGTGCGCCGCATCACCGACGCGGGCCTGCGGGTCGTCAAGGTCCAGGCGTCGGCCGCACTGCACGTCGCGGACCCGGCCGACGACGCGGCGCGCGCCGCCGTCGGTGCGTTCGCCGAGCAGCGGTACATCCACCAGGTGCGCGAGCTCACCGCGGCGGGCGACGTGCTCGCCGCCGACGACCTGCCCGACGCCCTGGGCGGCGCGCTGCCCGCGGAGGGACCGTGGCGCGTGCACTTCCACGTGCCCCTGCACCACGAGCCCGCCGCGCCGCTCGCCGCGACGACGGACGTGCTGCGCGCGGCGGTCGACGCCGTCCGCGCGGCGCCGCACGGCGACGAGGCCCACCTCGACGTCGAGACGTACACGTGGGCCGTGCTGCCCGAGGGGGCCGCGACGGACTCGCTCGTCGCCGGCATCGCGGCCGAGCTGCGCTGGGCGACGACCCACCTCGCCGTGACCCACCTCGTCGCGGCGCACGACGTCGCTGCCGCCGGGACGGCGCGCACCGCACCACCCTCGGGACCGACCGCGGACGACGCCGCCGCCGACCCGGGCACGACCAGGAGGACCGCATGAAGCCCGTGCTGCTGCTCGACGTCGTCGGGCTCACCTCGACCGCGCTCGCCCACATGCCGCGACTGCGCCAGCTCGCCGCGAGCGGCTGGCAGTCCGAGCTCGCGACGGTGCTGCCCGCCGTGACGTGCAGCGTCCAGTCGACGATGCTCACGGGGCTCAGCCCTGCCGAGCACGGGATCGTGGGCAACGGCTGGTACTTCCGCGAGCTCGGCGACGTCTACCTGTGGCGCCAGCACAACCGCCTCGTCGAGGGGGAGAAGCTCTGGGAGGCCGCGCGCCGGACGCACGGCGAGTACTCGTCGGCGAACGTCTGCTGGTGGTACGCGATGGGCATGACGACGGACGTCACCGTCACGCCGCGCCCGATCTACCACGCGGACGGCCGCAAGTCCCCGGACGCCTACGTGCGCCCGGCGGCGCTCCACGACGATCTCGTCGGCCGGTTCGGCGAGTTCCCGCTGTTCACCTACTGGGGCCCGACGGCGGACATCACCTCGTCGCGGTGGATCGTCGACGCGACGCGGCACGTGCTGCGCACGCACGCGCCCGACCTCACGATGGCGTACGTCCCGCACCTCGACTACGACCTGCAGCGGTTCGGGCCCACGTCGCCGCAGGCCGACGCCGCGGCGGCCGAGCTCGACGCGACGCTCGCGCCGCTGCTCGACGACGCCGCGAACCAGGGCGTCACCGTGCTCGTCGTCTCCGAGTACGGGATCGCGGACGCCGACCGGCCCGTGCACCTCAACCGCATCCTGCGCCGGGAGGGCCTCCTCGAGGTCTACGTGCAGGACGGCAAGGAGCAGCTCGACCCGTGGACGTCGCGCGCGTTCGCCGTCGCGGACCACCAGGTCGCGCACGTGTACCTCGGCGACCAGCAGGACCCGGCGCTCCGGCGGCGGGTCACGGACCTGCTGCGCGGCGTCCCCGGCGTCGACGAGGTGCTCGACCGCGAGGCGCAGGCGCGGTACGGGCTCGACCACGAGCGGTCGGGCGACCTCGTCGTCGTCGCGGAGCCCGGCGCGTGGTTCACGTACTACTTCTGGCTCGACGACGCCCGCGCGCCCGAGTACGCGCGCGGCGTCGACATCCACCGCAAGCCCGGCTACGACCCCGCCGAGCTGTTCTTCGACCCGGCGGACCGGCTGGCGAAGGCGAAGGCCGGCCTCAACCTCGTGAAGAAGAAGGTGGGCCTGCGGTACGCGATGAGCACCGTGCCGCTCGACGCGTCGTACGTCAAGGGCTCCCACGGGCGGCTCCCCGACTCCTCCGCCGACACGCCCCTCGTGATCTGCTCGGACGCGGAGGTGCCGGCGTCGGTCGCGGGCGTGGTGGAGAGCGGGTCCGGGCAGGTCCCGGCCGCCGCGATCAAGGGCCTGGTGCTCGAGCTGCAGGGCCTCGGCGTCCGGGTCTGACGACCGGGCCGGTGGTCCCGACCGTCGGGTCGGGGCCACCGGACCGGGTGCTCGGGCGGGTCAGGCGCGGGTGACGGCGCCCACGACGAGCGTCGCGACGACGCCCAGCACGAAGACCGCGGAGCACAGCCCGCCCACGACCCGTGCGGCACGCAGCCCGGCGGGAGCCGGCGCGTCGCCCGGGTCGAGGAACCCGACGAACGCCGACCCGGCGTACGAGGGCCGGATCGGCACGTGGAACTGGCGGACGTCGTGGTCGGTCAGCGCCGGCGGCGGCTGGTGCGCGAGCGCCGCCTCGACGCGACGGCGGCGCAGGCGACCGACCTGCAGCACGTACCCGGCGAGGACGCCGTACTGGCTGAGGTAGAACAGGCCCAGCGCGAGCACCGTCGTCCCGAGGCAGACGCCCGTCGCGGACCGCATCGACACCAGCAGGGCCACCCCGCCGGCGGTGAGCGCGGCGCCGAGGAGCAGCCACAGGGACAGGACGGCCCAGGAGCCCGAGCGGTCGTCGGCGTACGGCGAGGCGGGCTGCGCCGGACGGCTCGAGTCCGCGAGCTGGTCCGCGAGCCGGCTCGCGGACGGCTTCTCGTCTTCCCACCAGGCCATCGGGCCCCTCCTTCGTCGCGGGTCGGTACCCGTGCGGGAACGGTAGCCGTCCCCGGGCTCCCGTTCCATGGGGAGCCTTCCCCACGCGTGTCCGGGCGGCCGTGGAGGCCGAGCAGATCCGTGGCCTCGCGACGACATGGTCGAGCCAGAACGGGCCACCCGGCGTGGGGCAGGATGTCGCGCATGATGTCGTCGGGGAGCGAGTTGGAACCAGTCGGATACGCCGAGCTCCTGGCCGATCTGAAGGCGCGGGTCCGCGCGACGCGGTTCCGTGCCGCGCGAGCGGCGAACACCGAGGTGCTGCGGCTGTACTGGTCGGTCGGGCGCGACATCCTCGACCGGCAGCGCCAGGCGGGCTGGGGCAGCAAGGTCGTCACGTCGTTGGCCGCGGACCTGCAGCGCGAGTTTCCCGACCAGCGCGGCTGGTCACGGTCGAACCTGCTCTACATGCGCCGGGCGGCGGAGGCGTGGCGGACCGAGGACGAGTTCGTCCAACAACCCGTTGGACGATTGCCGTGGGGGCACGTCACCGTCCTGCTCGATCGGCTCACGACCCGCGAGGAGCGCGACTGGTACGCCGCGAGTGCCGCAGAGTACGGCTGGTCGCGCGCGGTGCTCGAGCACCAGATCAAGGCCGACCTGCGGCGCGCCGTCGGTGCTGCGCCCACCAACTTCACCGAGGCGCTCGAGGCTCCGGACTCTGAGCTGGCGCAGCAGCTGGTCAAGGATCCGTACGTGTTCGAGCACCTCGCGCTGGTCGAACGGGTGGCAGAGCGGGACGTCGAGCAGGCGCTCATGGACCGGCTGCAGGACACGATGCTCGAGCTCGGTCGCGGCATGGCGTTCGTCGGGCGCCAGGTGCGCCTCACCGTGCCGGACGACGCGAGCGACCGGGTGGACGAGTTCTACGTCGACCTGCTGTTCTTCCACGTCGAGCAGCTGCGGTACGTGGTGGTCGAGCTCAAGATCGGCCAGTTCGAGCCGGCGCACGTCGGTCAGCTCGGTACGTACGTCGCGATCGTCGACGATCAGTTCCGCCGGCCCGAGATCCACGCCCCGACGATCGGGATCCTGCTGTGCACGGGCAAGACCGGCCCGACGGTGCGGTACGCGCTGGCCGGCACCCGGGTGCCGATCGCCGTCGCGGACTACCAGGGCTTGCCCGAGGACGCCCGCGGCGTGCTGCCCAGCGCGGCCGAGCTCGAGGCGGTCATCGAGGACGAGCTCGATCACCGGGCCTGAGCGCTCAGAAACCTCTCCGACCAGCACGAACGAACGGAGAGGTGCGTGCTCCGAAGGCGCGAGTCCGCAGGACGAGGAGCGCGACCCGCAGGAGCTGGCCGACCCTCCATCATCAGTACAACTAGTCGTCGTCCTCGTCGTCGGGCAGCGCGACGAGCAGGTCGAGGTGCAGCCCGAGCACCGTGCCGTCCGCGGCGACGGTCCGCACGAGCGGGTAGAAGCCGTCGCCCCAGCCGGAGTGCGCGAGCACGACGTTCTCGCCGTCCTGCGCGCCGGGCAGCAGGATGTTCGCCGACCCCTCGCGCAGGTGGTCGGGGGAGTCCGTGAGCGCGAACCAGCTCGTGTCGGTGCCGTCGTCGAACACCTCGTCGTACCAGTCGCCCTCCGGCATGAGCCGGGCGACGGCGTCGGCGTCGGCGAAGGCGACCGTCCCGGCGTCCACCGGCACGCCGTAGGCGGCGCCCGCCTCCGGCGGGCCGTCCGCGCCCTCGGGGACCACGGGCTCGACGGCGGCCACCTCGCCCTCGGCGAGCACGACGCTCAGGTACGCCTCGCGCAGGTGGGAGCCGTCCTGCTCGTCGGAGACGTCGGCGACGGTGACGCGCACCGGGTACCGCCCCGGCTCGACCGGCACGACGAGCCCGTGGCCGAGCAGCGTGAACGGGTCGGACGCCTCCAGGCGCCCGCTGGGGAGCACGAGCTCGCCCAGGTCGTGGACCGTCAGCGTGTAGTCGGGGCCGTCGGCCGCGCCCGTGCCGGCGGCGGGGCCGGGGCGCAGGGCGAAGAACGTGTCGGGGGAAGGAAAGTCGCTCACGCCCGCGAGCGTAGCGGGCCGCGCCCACGCGGACGGCGGGGCCACCGCGCGACGTGCGGCGGAGTCCGGCATGAGGGTGGTACGGCTGCAGCCGTCACATGACAGCGACGTGTACGCCGGTCAGTCACGCGTGCTGATGTCGTGCAGGACGAAGGTGGCGAACCCGAGCTCGCCTCGTGCGCCGCTCAGCCAGGCGTCGCGATTCCCGCGTGCGGCGGCGAGCGCCTGGTCGCGATCCTCGGTCGTCGGGGCCTCCCGCACGGCCCAGTCGACGAGCGAGCCGGTCCAGCTGAAGTGGTAGTCGTCCCACTCGGCCACCGTGCTGACGTGCCCGTACGACGGCTCGAACCCGTGCTCGCGGACGGCTCGCACGAAGCCGACGAGGTCGGGATAGGCGTCGGCGGAGAGCTCGAGCGCTGCCAGCGCAGAGGCCGACGGGGAGCCCTCCCAGATGCTGTCACCGACCAGCGCCTGGCCACCGGGGCGCAGGCGCCGCCGGACAGCGGCCAGCATGTCCTCCAGCCTGCCGAAGGCGTGGCTCGCACCGACGCACAGCACCACGTCGAAGACCCCGTCGTCCCAGGTGGCGGCGTCCGTCTCGATCCAGCGCACCCGGTCGCTCAGCGTCCGCTCCTCGGCACGCCGGGCGGCGGAGGCCGGGAGCATGTGGTCGATCCCCACGCCGGTGATCCCCGGGTAGGCGAGCAGCAGCTCCTGCAGCCACTCGCCCTCGCCGCACCCGAGGTCGACCGCGCGGGCGCCGTCGCTCGGGCTCAGCCAGCCGACCAGCTCGCGCAGCCGCTCGGGAGCCACCGGCGCCCCGATCGGATGGCGCCGGTGGGCGATGTCGAAGATCTCGGAGCGTTCCACCTCGGCGACGCTACAGGCCACCGCCTGCCCGCGCCGACGCCGTCGGACGAGCCATCACCCTGGGGCTCACGCGGCCCTGGACACGCCGACGGCGCCCGGTCCGTGGGGACCGGGCGCCGTCGGGTGGTGTCGCACGAGCGCCCGCGAGGGGCGCTCAGGCGGCGGGCGTCACGAGCAGCTCAGCGCCTCGTAGTCGGCGTCGTAGGTCGTGGTGACCTCCTCGCCGTCGATCTCGGCGGTGAGCGTGGCCGTCACCGAGCCCGCGTCGAACGACGCGGCGCGCGACGAGAACGACCGGTAGGCGTTCTTGCCGTCCTTGACGTTCGGGAACGTCTTCTCCCCGTACGGCGTGGTCACGACGACGTCGGCCGTCGCGCCCGACTCGTTGAGCACGCGCACCGCGACGTGCGCCTTCCCGCCGAGGCAGCGGGCCTCGGCCGTGACGGTCGCGTCGACGACGGCGGACGTCGTGACGTCCACGGTCTGCCAGCGCGAGGTCGGCGTCGCGTTGTGCAGGTGCAGCAGGAGGAGCTTCCCGCTGCCGGCCTCGACCGCCGACTCCGAGCGGTGCACGGTGATCGGCGCGTCGTCGGCCCCGGCGTACACGAGCTCGCCCTCGCCCCCGAACCAGTAGGCCGGGTCGTACGGGTCGGCCGTGAACGTCTCGCTCGCGTCGACGAGCTGGTCGGCGGCCTGCGAGTACGGCGAGTACGTGAGGACCTGGAAGGTCGGCACGTCGCCCTCCTCGATGCCGAGCGACCCGATGCCGACCGGGATGACGACGACGTTGTTGTCGAACACCGAGGTGTCGACGTCGCCCCAGACGGTGTTGACCGGCTGCTGGTCGATGACGGCTCCGGCCTCGCGCTCCTTGCCGTCGGGGCCGGTCCAGTCCTTGAGCGTGTACGTCACGGCCAGCGTGACGTCGATCTCCGTGTCGAACTTCACCACCGCGACCTCGAAGTCGGCCGAGCCGTCGGAGTCGACGTCGACCTCGACCGCGGGGATCGAGACGGAGCCGAGGCTCGCCCACTCCCCGTCCATCGCGACGCCGATGCCCATGAAGCCGTCGGCCGGGTCGCCCCCGGCTGCGGCCTCCTGCGGCGCCGTGGACGCGAATCCGACCGCGCGCACGTCGGCCGCCGCGATGGCCGACGCCGAGGCGCCCACCGCCGCGTCCGCCTCGAGGCGGGGGCTCGTCGTCTTGAGCTCGAACGGCGCGACGAGCGACGTCCAGCCGCCGGAGTCGACGCCGCGGCCGTCGAGGTCGAGCTCGGCGGTCGTCGCGGTGCCCGGGAAGGCGACGGGCTTGCCGGAGAGGTCGCTCACGAGCCGCGGCGACGCCTGCACGGGGACGCGCAGCTCGCTGCCGCCGTCCGTCGGGGTGAGGACCACGCGGCCGCTCACCGAGGACACGAAGTCGCGCGGCACGCCGACCCCGGAGTCGGCCGACGACGTCGGGTCGAGCTCCTTGGCGAGCGTCGCCGGGTCGGCCGTGAGGGTCACGGTGACGACGGTGCGCTGGCCGGCGGGGACGGTGATCGACGCGGGCGCGACAGAGACGGTGGCGCCGCCGGCCGTGCTCGACTGCGTGAAGCCGGTCGAGTACGTCTTCGGGGTGTCGCCGGTGTTCTGCACCGTCACGGTCTTGCGGACCGTGACCGGGTCCGCGCCCACGGGCACGACGCCGAACGCGACGGACACCTGGTCGGAGTCCTGCGACGCGTAGGCGAGGGTCGTGTTCGTGGCGGCGTCGACGGCGTCGACCCGGCCGGAGCCCACGCGCTCGGGGCCGTACGCGGTGCCCGTGCCCGACGGGCCGGTGAAGACGTCGTGCGTCGCGGTGTTCATGACCGACGCCTTGACCTCGGCCGGAGCCCAGCCCGGGTGGGCCTGCTTGACGAGGGCCGCGATGCCCGCGACGTGCGGGGTGGCCATCGAGGTGCCGGACTTGATGCTCGCGCCGACCAGGCGGCCGGACGCGACGGACGCGATGCCGGTGCCGGGTGCCGCGACGTCGGGCTTGGCGACGCCGAGCGAGCCGTGCACGCCGCGCGACGAGCCGCTGTTCAGCGTGTCGCCGATCTCCGGGATCGAGACGAACGACGACAGCGCGAGCGACGGGCCGACGGTCAGCGTGACCTCGCCGGCCTCGATCGCCGGGCGCAGCGCGGCGTGGCTCGGGCCCGTGAGCTGCGCGCCGGGGATGCCGGGGTTGCCCGCGATGCCCGCGACGAACGACGACAGCTCGGAGGACAGCAGCACGCCGACGGCGCCCGCGGCCTCCGCGTTGTTGAAGCGTGCGGCGCTGCCGCACGCACGGGTCGCGTCGTCGTCGTCCCAGTAGAGGAACGCGATCTTGCCCGCGACGGCCGCCGCCTGCTCGGGCGTGAACGGATCGCAGCCGGAGAAGTCGTCCGCGACGAACGCGACCGGGGCCGTGACGTCCGCGGTGCCCGCGTACGCCTGGGAGTTCTGCGCCGGGTACGTGCCGACGAGGGACTCCGGCGCCTCGACGCGGACCGCGTCGAACGTCTGCGTGTCGCCGACCGAGTTCGCGACCGTCAGCGCGGTGCGCGCGTTGCCGGGCGAGCCGCCGACGTCGGTCACGTCGCCCGCGTTGCCCGACGCGATGACGGACAGCGTGCCCAGGCGCGAGAGCTGGTCGATGAAGAGGTTCTCCGGGTCGTCCGCGGGCGAGCCGTCGGAGCCGAGGGAGAGGTTGACGATGTCGAGGCGGTCGGACAGGTCGCCGTCGCCGTTCGGGTCGGCCGCCCACTCGAGCGCGTCGACGACGACGCCCGTCGAGCCGCCGAGGTCGCCGAACACCTTGAGCGCGTAGATGCCCGCCTCGGGCGCGGAGCCCGGGCCGACCTGCCAGTCGGAGATGTCCGTGAGCGTCGAGTAGTCGCCGTCGAACGTCTCGCCGTCCGCGGTGACGCCGTACGCCGCCGTCGTGCCGGCCACGTGCGAGCCGTGGCCCGAGCCGACCGAGTCGAGCGAGTCGATGGGGTTCTCGTCGGGCGTCGGCACGAGGGTCGTGCCGGGGACGGTGCCGCTCGCGTCGTAGTCGTACCCGGCGAAGTCGTGGCCGCCGAGGAACTTCAGCTCGTCGTACGTGCCCTCGGGGACCGGGCCGGTGCCGCGGTCGCCGTAGGCCTCGTCGAACGCCTCCTGCGTGCCGGGGCCGCCGAACGCCTTGTGGGTGTAGTCGACGCCGGTGTCGATGATGCCGATGCGCACGCCCTCGCCGGTGAGGCCGGTGCTCTGCCACGTCTCGAGCGCGCGCGTGAACACGTCCGTGCCCTTGTTCGCGGGCTTCTTGGGGATGATCCGGTAGACCGTGCGGACCGAGGCGTCGCGCGCGAGGTCGCGCACGCGGGC
The DNA here is from genome assembly GCF_013127315.1 of Cellulosimicrobium sp. 72-3. Lineage (NCBI taxonomy): Bacteria > Bacillati > Actinomycetota > Actinomycetes > Micrococcales > Promicromonosporaceae > Cellulosimicrobium > Cellulosimicrobium sp. 72-3. The sequence goes on along the minus strand of NZ_CP053419.1, from coordinate 3,510,439 downwards.
CGCGTCGCCCGTGACGACGACGCCCGCGACGAGCGTGCTCGTCACCGACACCTGCTGCGGGTTCCGCGCGCCCGCGCTGCGGGCGGTCGCCTGCTGCGGGACGACGTCGTCCGCGAGCTGCGCGACCTCCTGCGCATTGGCCTCGACCTCGTCGGGGCTCGCGCCCTGCGCCGTGAGGTCGACCGCCGACGGCGCGTCGAGCTCGACGAACGCGGTGACCGTGCCGGTCGCCTTGGCGAGCGACGGCGCGACCTTCTCGGTCGGCTCGAGGGACGCGCCCGACTGCACGCCGAAGGCGTTGCCGGGGTCGGGCGGCGGGTCCGCGGCGGCGGGCGCGGCGCCGGCCGCGACGACCGCGAGGCTCGCGGCGGCGGCGGTCAGTGACACGGGTAGAGAACGGTGCTTCATCGACACTCATCTCCCCGGCAGTGCCGGTTCGGCGAAGGGTTCGTGGATGGGTCCTTCCCAGCGGTCTCGCCCGGGTGGGACCGAGGCCACCCGAGCACGGTAACCAACGACCGCCCGACCTGCCCAGCGGCAGGGGACCTCCGCCAGGCCCCGAGGGACCGTCCGCCCTAGGATGCGGGCGGGGTCACGGGACGTGGCCGTCCTGTGGGAGTCCCCTTCCCGCGTCAGGTCCACGGGGTGCGAACCCGGGGGCGTGGCCCACGCAGAAGGAGAACCATGACCAGCACTCCGCTCCGCGCCCTGTCCGCCGGCCTCGTCGCCGGTCTCGTGCTGGTGGGCGCCGTCGCCGGCCCGGCGCTCGCCTCGCCGTCGGGCGTCCGGGCCGCCCCGGGGGACGATCTCGCGGCGGTCCCGCTCGCCGACCAGCCCGTCGCGACCGGCGAGAGCTGCGCCGTCGAGGCCCGGCCTCTCCTCCCCGGCGAGGACCCTGCCTCGCTGCCCGCCGCACCCGAGGTGTGCTTCGGCTCGCTGGAGGAGGCGCTCGAGTTCGTGTCGGGGGACGAGGTCGCGCCGTCGCGCCTCGGTCGCGCCACGCGGGCCGACGTCGACGGCCTCGTCGGCGAGCTCAATGCGACGACGACGGCGGGCCCGCGGGCCGCGGCGGAGCGGGCGACGACGGCCGCGGCCGGGTCGATCGTGCTCGGCGTGCTGTGGCGGGACCCGAGCTACAAGGGCGCGTCGAAGGTGCTCTACGGGTCGGGTACGAACGGGTGCCACACCGGCTCGACGTACGGGTTCCCGAACCTCGCGAACCTTCTCATGAACAACGTCGTCTCCTCGGCGTCGACGTACGCCGGGTGCTGGGTGACGCTCTACGACTCCTACTCGTACGCGGGCACGAAGAAGAACTGCACGCCGCACTGCGCGACCCTGGGCTCGTTCGACGACCGCGCGTCGTCGGTCGTCTACCGCCCGGCGGGCACGCTCGGCTGAGCGCGCCGCGTGACGCAGACCTCACGCACCCCGTCCCGGCGGGGCGCGGCGCGGCGGGTTACGGTCGGGGCACCGGGTCCTGCCCGGGACCCACGACGTCGAAGGAGATCTCGCATGCCCACCCGTATCGCACGCACCGCCTGGAACGGCGGCCTCCAGGACGGCCAGGGCCAGGTCGAGCTCACGAGCTCGAAGGTCGGGACGTACGACGTGTCCTTCCCGCGTCGCGCCGCCGACGACGCGGGCGGGGTCACGAGCCCCGAGGAGCTCATCGCCGCCGCGCACTCGTCCTGCTACGCGATGCAGTTCTCCGCGCTGCTCGGCGAGGCCGGCGCGACGCCCGTCTCGCTCGAGGTCACGGCGGAGGTCACCCTCGCGCCGGACCCGGCAGGCGGCTTCCAGATCCCGGAGATCGCGCTGACCGTCCGCGGCGAGGTCGAGGGCATCGACGCCGCCGGCTTCCAGCAGGCGGCGGAGGCGGCCAAGGCCACGTGCCCCGTCTCGAAGGCGCTCGCGGGCGTGCCGACGATCACGCTGGACGCCACGCTCGAGAGCTGACCCCGGCACCGACGACGGACCCCGGGCCGCGCACCGCTGGACGGCGCGCGACCCGGGGTCCGTCGTGTCGGGGGCGTGGTGCCGCGAGCGGGTCCGGTCAGCGGGGGAGGAGCGGGGGCGAGGAGGTCCCGGCGCCCGCCCGGATGCCGTCGACGAGCTCGGCGAGCGTGTCCTTCGCGCCGTGCACGGGGCGCCAGCGCAGCAGCTCCGTCGCGAGCTCGGTGTCGAGCACGGGCACGCGCATCGCCATGTCGAGCCAGCCCTCGCCGACGGGCGCGAGGCGCGCGCGCCACGCGACGGCGACGGCGGTCCGCGCGGTCGCGTAGGGCACGGTGCGCAGCGAGCCGTCCGCGACGACGTCGGCCACGTCCTGCGCCGTGAGCACCGTGGGGTGGGCGACGTTGAACGGCCCGGGGTGCCGGCCCACGACGATCCGGGCGTACGCGTCCGCGAGGTCGTCGGCGTGCACGACCTGGAGCCGCAGGCCGTCGGGCAGCGGGACCGCCGGGAGCGGGTCGCGACGCAGCACGCGCGTGCCCAGCGGGCCGAGGAAGTACCGCGCGATCTCGGAGCCCGCGTCGCGCTGGAACACGAGCGCCGAGCGGACGCGCGAGACGACGATCCCCGTCTCCCGGTCGAGGTCGTCGAGCAGCGTCTCGACGGCGGCCTTGTCCTCCGAGTACGACGAGCCCGGGACGCCCTCGACGGGCCAGCCCTCGTTCACCGGGGTGTCGCGCGCGTCGCCCGCGTACGGGGCGGGGGAGTAGGCGCCGACGGACGACGCCACGACGACGTGCGCGACGCCCGCCCGCTGCGCCGCCTCGACGACGCGGCGCGTGCCCTCGACGTTGACGCGCCGCAGCCGCTCGCGGTCGTGGCTCGGCTGGATCGCCCACGCGAGGTGCACGACGACGTCCGCTCCCGCGAACGCGGCGTCGAGCCGATGGTCCGCATCGGAGGCCGCGACGTCCGCGTACCGCCAGGTCGCGACGTCGTGCGGGAAGCGCACCGTGCTCGACCCGTCGGCGCGCGGCACGCGCCGAGCGACCGCCACGACGGACGTCACGACCGGCTCCTCCGCGAGCCGGCGCAGGACCGCCGTGCCGACGTTCCCGCTCGCTCCGACGACCACCACGCGCATGCGCTGCCTCCCGACCTCGTCCGCTGCCCGTCGCCCCGACGCTAGCCCGCCGCGGGCGAGTTCGCCCGGGCGATGGCCAGGACGGCGCCGCGCGCGGGCTCGGGGAGCTCGGGCACGAGCACGACGGCGCTCGCGAGCACGAGGCTCTCGATGTCCGCGCGGCTCAGGTCCCCGCCGCCGAGCCACGCGGCCGTGACGTTCTCCACGAGCGCGACCCAGCCCGCGGCGAGCAGCCGGAGGCGGGGCGTCGTGGGCAGCGCGTCCGTCGTGGTGGCGCTCACGGTCGAGGTCAGGCGCGCGACGAGGCTGTCGCGGACGCGCGCGAGCGCCTCCTGGGTGGCGTCGTCCTCGGCGAGCACCCCGCGCCAGAGGTCCTGCCAGACGAGCCGGCGCGCCTCGACGGCGTCGAGGTAGGAGGCGACGGCGAGCGCCGGGCGCTCGACGAGGGGACGATCGTCCGGTGCGACCGTCGCCGCCTCGAGCTCCGCCACGGCCTCCAGCGCGACGGCCCGGCGCAGCCCGGCCGTGGACGCGAAGTAGTGGAAGACGAGCGCCTTCGACGCCCCCGAGCGGGCCGCGACGGCCGCCGGGGTCAGGGCGTCGAGGCCGTGCTCGTCGGCGTGGCGCGCGGCCGTGTCGAGCAGCTCGCGCCGTCGGTCGGCGGGCTCGCGCCGCCGGCGGGCGCCGCCCGGCCGGGCGCGCACGGAGCCGTCGGCGCCGAGGGGTCCGGCGGGGGTGGGCGTGCGAGGCATGACACCGTTCTACGCTGTTGTTGACCGCCAGTCAACAAGAGGCGTAGCGTTGTTGACCGTGAGTCAACGGTGCCCCGGGGCAGGCCCGGGACGCCACGGAGGGGAAGAACCGGATGCAGATCACGCTGACGGACGTGCGCGTCGACGGGCGGCGCGAGCCCATGCTCGAGCCGATGGACCTCGCCTGGTCCACGGGCGAGTGCGTGCTCGTCGCCGGGGAGCCCGGGCACGGGCACACCGCGCTCGCCCTCGTCGCGACAGGCCGCTTCGACCCGTCCGCGGGGGAGGTCCGCCTCACCCCGGCGAGCACGCCGTCGCACCGCTCCGGCCGCCCCGCGCGCGGCGCCGCCGCGACCCTGCGGGACGTGACCGCCGTCGTCGACGTGCCCGGCATCAGCGAGCCCGACGACGCGCTCACCGTGGCCGACGTCGTCGCCGAGGGCCTCGCGCTCGCCGGCCGCCGCTCGCTGCCCACCGACGTGACCCGCTGGCTCGCCGACCACTCCCTCACCACCGACCGGGCGCGGCGCCTCGACCAGGTGCCGGGGGTCGTGCGCACCGCGCTGCTCGCGGCGCTCGCGGCCGAGGACCCGGACGTCCGGTTCCTCGTGCTCACGCTCCCCGACCGGCACGGGGGAGAGCCGTCGGGCTGGTGGGAGGTCGCGCAGAGCCTCGCGGGCGCCGGGTACGGCGTGCTCGTGCAGTGCACGCGCGCCTCGGCCCGCGACCTCGGCGTGGACCTCCCGCCCGCGCGCGGCGCGTCGATCCACCAGCCGCCGGCCGTCGTGCTGCGCACGCGCCCCGAGCCGCCGCGCGACCCGGACCCCGCGCCGGACCCGGACCCGGACCTCGCGTCGGACTCGGACCTCGCGTCGGACCCCGACCCCGCGCCGGGGCCGGACCCCGCGCCTGAGCCGGACCCGGCTCCCGAGCAGCCCGTCCCCGCCGCCGCGCCCAGCACGACCGACGAGCCCGCCGCCCCGCACGACCCCCAGGAGGACCGATGACCGCGATCCGCCTCGGGCTGTCCGAGCTGCGCCGCCTCGCCGCGGGCACGCTGCCCCGCCTCGCGATCCTCGCGATGGCGCTCATCCCCACGCTCTACGCGGGCCTCTACCTGTTCGCGAACCACGACCCGTACGACAAGCTCGACGAGATCCCCGCCGCGCTCGTCGTGCTCGACGAGGGCACGACGACCACCGATGCCCAGACGGGCGCGACGACGCGGCGCGACTTCGGGCGCGACGTCGCCGACCAGCTGCTCGACGACGGCGGCTTCGGCTGGGTCGAGACCAGCCAGGTCGACGCCGAGTACGGGGTCCGGTCCGGCCGGTACGACGCCGCGCTCGTCATCGGCCCGACCTTCTCGGCGGACCTCGCGTCCGCGGGCGAGTTCGAGCCGCAGCAGGCGAGCCTCACGCTCATCACGAACGACGCGAACAACTACCTTGCGCGCACGATCGCGGACCAGATCGTCGGCAAGGTGCGCGACTCGATCGCCGAGCAGGTGGGCACGGAGGCGGCCGACACGTTCCTGCGCGGCTTCGCGTCCATCCACACCAACCTCGCGGACGCCGTGGACGGCGCGGACCAGCTCCTCGACGGGTCGACACAGCTGCGCGACGGCCTCGTCACCGCGGACGACGGCGCGCACACCCTCGCCGACGGCGCGGGCCAGGCCGCCGACGGCGCCGAGCGTCTCGACGCGAGCACCGGGACGCTCGCGGACGCCGTCGGGCAGCTCGACGACGGCGCGGAGGCGCTCGCGTCCGGGCTCGGCACGCTCCGGGGCGCGACGGCGTCCCTGCCCGCCCAGACCCAGCAGCTCGCCGACGGCGCCGCGCAGGTCGCGGACGGGAACGCGCAGGTCGCACAGTACGGGCAGCAGGCGGCCGCGGCCGCGGGCGAGGTGCTCCCGACGCTCGACACGATCCGCGGCGACGTCGACGCCCGGCTCGACCAGCTCGTCGCCGACGGCGTCATCGACGAGGCGACCGCGGACCAGGTGCGGGCGCAGGTCGGGCCCGTGCTCGACCAGCAGCGCGAGCAGGTGCAGGGCGCCGTCGACCAGGTGACCGCCGCGTCCGGGAAGCTCGACCAGCTCGCCGACGGGTCGCGCCAGGTGTCCGACGGCGCGGCCCGGCTCGCGGGCGCGACGCCGCAGCTGACCTCCGGCATCGCGAGCGCCGCCGACGGCGCGGACCGCCTCGCCGACGGCACCGGACAGCTCGCCGCCGCGACCCCGCAGCTCGTGGACGGCGTCTCGCAGCTCGCCGACGGCACGCGCCAGGTCTCCGACGGCGCGACCTCTCTCGCGGACGGCACGTCGCAGCTGCGCGACGGCTCGGGCGAGCTCGTCGACGGCGTCACGCAGCTCCGCGACGGGCTCGCCGAGGGTCTCGGCCAGGTGCCGGACCTCGACGAGCAGACCCGCCAGGACACCGCCGAGACCATCGGCAACCCCGTGTCCGTGAAGAGCGACGCGCTGTCGTCCGCGGGCACGTACGGCGGCGGCCTCGCGCCGTTCTTCCTGTCGCTCGCGACGTGGATCGGCGCCTACGTGCTCTTCCTCCTCGTGCGCCCGCTGTCGTCGCGGGCCCTCGCCGCCGGGAGGTCGGGCCTGGCCACCGCCCTGGGCGGGTGGCTCACCCCGGCCGCGATCGGCGTCGTGCAGGTCGCCGCGATGTTCACCGTGACGAAGTTCGCGCTCGACATCGATCCGGTCCACGGCGTCGGGACCGCGCTGTTCCTCGTGCTGGTGTCGGCGACGTTCGTCGCGATCCTCCAGGCGCTCAACGTCTGGCTCGGCGCCGCGGGCCAGTTCCTCGGGCTCGTGCTCATGCTCGTCCAGCTCGTCACCGCGGGCGGCACGTTCCCCTGGCAGACGATCCCCGAGCCGCTGCGCTCCATGCACCGGTTCCTGCCCATGACGTACGCGGTCGAGGGCCTGCGCCAGCTCCTCTACGGCGGCAACATGGCGACGGTCACGCGCGACGTCACGGTGCTCGTCGTCGTGCTGGTCGCGGCCCTGGCCCTGACGACGGTCGCCGCCCGCAAGCAGCGCGTCTGGACCATCAAGAAGCTCCAGCCGGAGCTCGTCCTCTGACCTCGACGCCGCGAGGTCCTGCGCCGAGCAGGCGGTCTGGGCTGGTCCGGGCGGTCTGACGAGCCATGACCGCCTGTTCGGCCAGCCGGGAACGCCTGGTCGGCGAGTCACGGGGCGGACGGGGAGGAGGGTCGGGGGCAGGGGGTGCGACAATCGCGACGTGTCCGCTGAGATCGACGCCACCCCGACCCCCGCCCCGCAGCACCACGGGAACGGCTCGCGGCGGTCCGGCTCCCGCGCGACGACGTCGCCGGAGGCGGAGCGCGCCGCTGCCGTCCGCGAGGCGGAACGGGCGGCTGACGCCGCGCGCACGGCGCTCGCGGACGCGCTGCGGACGGTCGTGCGCGGCACGGTCGACACCGCGACGCGACGCCGCGCGGAGTACTCGACCGACGCGTCGAACTACCGCGTCGTGCCCGAGGCCGTGGTCTACCCGCAGGACGCGGACGACGTCGTCGCCGCGCTGGACGTGCTGCGCGAGCTCGAGGTGCCGGTCACGGCGCGCGGGGCGGGGACGTCGGTCGCGGGGAACTCGATCGGGCCGGGCGTGGTCCTGGACTTCACGCGGCACGTGAACCGCGTGCTCGACGTCGACCCGGAGGCGCGCACGGCGCGCATCGAGCCGGGCGTCGTCATGTCGACGCTCCAGCAGGAGGCGGCGCCGCACGGGCTGCGGTTCGGCCCGGACCCCTCGACGCAGAACCGCGCGACGCTCGGCGGCATGATCGGCAACAACGCGTGCGGGCCGCACGCCGTCGCGTACGGGCGCACGGTCGACAACGTCCTCGCGCTCGACGTCGTCGACGGTCGCGGGCGCCGCTTCACGGCCGGCAAGGGCGACCCGACGTTCGCGGCGGTCCCCGGTCTGGCCGAGCTCGTCCGCGAGAACCTCGCGCTCATCCGCACGGAGTTCGGGCGGTTCGGGCGCCAGGTGTCGGGCTACTCGCTCGAGCACCTGCTGCCGGAGAACGGGTCGGACCTCGCGAAGGCGCTCGTCGGCACCGAGGGCACGCTCGTGACGATCCTCGAGGCCGCGGTGCGCCTGGTGCCGGTGCCGTCCAAGCCGACGCTCGTCGTGCTGGGCTACCCGGACATGCCGTCCGCGGCCGACGACGTCCCCACCTTCCTCGGCCTCAGCCCCCTCGCGGTCGAGGGCCTCGACGCGCGGCTCGTCGACGTCGTGCGCCGCGCCAAGGGCGACGCGTCCGTGCCGCCGCTGCCCCCGGGCGCCGGCTGGCTCATGGTCGAGGTCGGCGGCGCGACCCCCGAGGAGGCGATGGCGAACGCGGAGGCGATCGTCGCGGCGTCGGGCAGCGAGGCGACGATGATCCTGCCCGCGGGCCCCGAGGCGACCAAGATGTGGCAGATCCGGGCCGACGGCGCAGGGCTCGCCGGGCGCACGCCCGCGGGCGAGCAGGCGTGGCCGGGCTGGGAGGACTCCGCCGTCCCGCCGGAGAAGCTGGGCGACTACCTGCGCGACCTCGACGCGCTCATGGCGCGCTACGGCGTCGACGGCCTGCCGTACGGGCACTTCGGCGACGGGTGCGTGCACCTGCGCATCGACATCCCGCTCGAGGCGTCGGGGTCGGTGCTGCGCACGTTCATGCTGGAGGCGGCCGAGCTCGTCGCGAAGTACGGCGGCTCGCTCTCGGGCGAGCACGGCGACGGCCGCGCACGCTCGGAGCTGCTCCCGGTCATGTACAGCCCCGAGGCGATCGCGCTCATGGAGCGGTTCAAGGCGCTGTTCGACCCGCAGGACGTCATGAACCCGGGCGTCGTGGTGCGCCCGAGCGCCGTCGACGACGACCTGCGCCGCCCGCACGCGCACCCGCTGCTGTCGAAGGTCGGCGCGCCGGGGACGCCCGGGACGAGCACGGCCGCGCCCGCGAAGGTCACGAAGATCTCGCGTCGCGCCGGCTACCAGGGCTTCTCGTTCGCGCACGACCACGGCGACATGACGCAGGCCGTGCACCGGTGCGTCGGCGTCGGCAAGTGCCGCGCCGACACCAGCGCCGCGGGCGGCTTCATGTGCCCGTCGTACCAGGCGACGAAGGACGAGAAGGACGTCACGCGCGCTCGTGCCCGCGTGCTCCAGGAGGCGGTGAACGGCACGCTCGTCGGCGGTCTCGCGGCGCCCGAGGTGCGCGAGTCGCTCGACCTGTGCCTGTCCTGCAAGGCGTGCTCGAGCGACTGCCCCGCGGGCGTCGACATGGCGCAGTACAAGTCCGAGGTGCTGTACCGGACGTACCGCGGCAGGCTGCGCCCCGTCGACCACTACTCGCTCGGCTGGCTCCCGGTCTGGGCGCGCCTCGCGACGGGGATGCCGCGTCTGGCCAACAAGCTGCTCGGGTTCCGGCCGCTCGCGAAGACGGTCCTGTGGGCGGGCGGCATGGACACGCGCCGCTCCATGACGGAGTTCGCCGAGGTGCCGTTCCGCACGTGGTGGAGGCGCGGCGGCGCGACCCAGGGCGTGCCCGGCCTGCGCATCGGGCAGCAGCCCGGCCGCCCCGTGCGCGACGAGCGCCCGAAGGTCGTCCTGTGGACCGACTCGTTCAGCGACAACATGTCGCCGGGCGTGCCGCAGGCCGCCGTCAAGGTGCTCAGCGCGGCGGGGTACGACGTCGTCGTGCCCGACGAGCAGGCGTGCTGCGGCCTCACGTGGATCAGCACGGGCCAGCTCGACGGCGCGCGCAAGCGCCTGGAGAACCTGCTGTCCGTGCTCGGCCCGTACGCCGTGAACGGCATCCCGATCATGGGGCTCGAGCCGTCGTGCACGGCCGTGCTGCGCTCCGACCTCGTGGACCTGTTCCCCGACGACCCGCGCGCCCAGGCGGTCTCCGCCGCGACGCGCACGCTCGCCGAGCTCCTCACCTCGGTCGACACCGCGCCCGGGCGCGAGTCCGGGTGGCGCGTGCCCGACCTGTCGGACGTGACCGCCGTCGTGCAGCCGCACTGCCACCAGCACTCGGTGATGGGCTTCGCCGCCGACGAGCGGCTGCTGCGCGACGCGGGCGCGACCATCAAGGTCCTCGCCGGCTGCTGCGGCCTCGCGGGCAACTTCGGCATGCAGAAGGGCCATTACGAGACGTCGGTCGCCGTCGCGGAGAACGCGCTGCTGCCCGCGCTGCGCGAGGCCGCCCCCGGCGACGTGTACCTCGCGGACGGGTTCTCGTGCCGCACCCAGGCCGACGACCTCGCCGGCGTGCAGGGCAAGGCCCTCGTCGAGCTGCTCGCCGAGCGGCTCTGAGCCCGTCGGGCGGCCGACCGCCCGACGGCGCACGGCACCCGGGCGGCTGCCCCGGCCCCGCACGGGCGCGCGTCCCCCGTGGGGTGCGTCCGCGCACCGAGGTGCGGTCCGTCGACCCCGGCGCGAGCATGGCAGGGGAGCACCACCGCGGGCGGTGCTCCGTCCACGTCGTCGGCGGTGAGGGGCAGGCCATGTACTACTCCAGCGGCAACTACGAGGCGTTCGCGCGGCCGCGCAGGCCGGAGCGGACGGACCGGCTCGGGTCCGTGCACCTGGTGGGGGCGGGCCTCGCGTCGCTCTCCGCGGCGGGCTTCCTCGTCCGCGACGGCCAGGTGCCGGGGGAGAAGATCACCGTCTACGAGCGGCTCCGGCTCCCCGGCGGCGCGCTCGACGGCATCAAGGAGCCGCGGCGCGGGTTCGTGATCCGTGGCGGGCGCGAGCTCGAGGACCACATGGAGTGCCTGTGGGACCTGTTCCGCTCCGTCCCGTCGATCGAGACCGAGGGCGTCTCGGTCCTCGACGAGTTCTACTGGCTCAACAAGGACGACCCGAACTTCTCGCTCCAGCGCGTCACCGAGGACCGCGGGAAGGACGCGCACTTCGACAACCTGTTCCGCCTCGACGAGAAGGCGCAGAAGGAGATCACGAAGATCTTCCTCGCGCGCCGCGAGGACATGGAGGGCAAGTCGATCGAGGACGTCATGTCGCGGCACTTCCTCGACAGCCAGTTCTGGCTCTACTGGCGCACGATGTTCGCGTTCCAGGAGTGGCACAGCGCGCTCGAGTTCAAGCTCTACCTGCACCGGTTCATCCACCACGTCGGCGGCCTGCCCGACCTCTCGGCGCTCAAGTTCACCAAGTACAACCAGTACGAGTCGATGGTGCTGCCGCTCACGCGCTGGCTCATGGACCGGGGCGTGACGTTCCGGTTCCACGTCGAGGTCACCGACGTCGACTTCGACCTCGCCCCGGACCGCAAGGTCGCCACGCGGCTGCACCTGCTGGACCACGCGGCGGCCCACCAGTCCGGCGGGGCCGCCGTCGAGCGGACGATCGACCTCGGCGAGGACGACCTCGTCATCGCGACCATCGGCTCGCTCACGGAGAACTCCGACAACGGTGACCAGCACACGCCCGCGCGCCTCGACACGGGGCCTGCGCCCGCGTGGGACCTGTGGCGGCGCGTCGCGGCCAAGGACCCGTCGTTCGGCCGGCCCGACGTGTTCAGCACCGACATCCCGCTCACCAAGTGGCAGTCCGCGACCGTCACGACGCTCGACCGACGCATCCCCGAGCACATCGAGCGCATCTGCAAGCGCGACCCGTTCAGCGGCAAGGTCGTCACGGGCGGGATCGTCACCGCGCGCGACTCGGCGTGGCTGATGAGCTGGACCGTCAACCGGCAGCCGCACTTCAAGGCGCAGTCGCCCGACGAGATCGTCGTGTGGGTCTACGGCCTGTTCGTGGACACCCCGGGCGACTACGTGAAGAAGTCGCTCCAGGAGTGCACGGGCGAGGAGATCACGCAGGAGTGGCTCTACCACCTCGGCGTGCCGGAGGCCGACATCCCGACCCTCGCCGCCGAGGCCGCGAGCTGCGTGCCCGTGATGATGCCGTACGTCACGGCGTTCTTCATGCCCCGGCACGCGGGCGACCGGCCCCAGGTCGTGCCCGACGGCGCACGCAACTTCGCGTTCATCGGCCAGTTCGCCGAGACGACGCGGGACACGATCTTCACCACCGAGTACTCCGTGCGCACCGGCATGGAGGCGGCCTACCAGCTGCTCGACCTGGAGCGCGGCGTGCCCGAGGTCTTCAACAGCACGTACGACGTCCGCAAGCTGCTCGCCGCGGTGAGCGCCCTGCGCGACGGCGAGCAGCTCGACATCCCCGGGCCGCGGATCCTGCGCGACCGGCTCCAGAAGAAGGTGGACGCCACCGAGATCGGCGAGCTGCTCGCCGAGTTCAGCCTCCTGTCCCACGACGAGTAGCGGCACGCACCGCGTCGGCGAGCCGGGCGACGGCGTCGTCGACGCGGGCGTCGGCGAGGTTGCCGTACCCGAGCACGAGGGTCGTCGACCGCTCGGCGGGGCGCACCTGGTAGCGGCGCAGGTCGACGACGGTCACCTCGCGCCGCGCGGCCTCGCGCACGACGTGCGCGGCGTCGGGCCCGGGGTCGTCGGGCGAGCCCGGCAGGGACAGCAGCGCGTGCATCCCCGCCGCGATGCCGCGCACCGCGATGCCGCGCACCGCGGCGCCGGGCAGCTCGCGGGCGAGGGCGTCGAGCACGGCGTCGCGACGGCGGCGGTAGCGTCCGCGCGCGGCGCGCAGGTGCCGGTCGTAGCCGCTGGACGCGACGAGCCGCGCGAACGTGAGCTGGTCGACGGTGGACGGGGCCGCCGTCGGGCCGTGGGGAGCGGCCGCACGCGCGACGGACTCGCGCCAGCGCGCGGGCACGACCATCCACCCGACGCCGAACGCGGGGCTCATCGTCTTGCTCACCGAGCCGAGCAGCACGACCCGGTCGGGGTCGAGCTGCTGGAGCGCGGCGACGGGCCGGCGGTCGTAGCGGAACTCGGCGTCGTAGTCGTCCTCGACGACGACGCCGTCGACGTCCCGCGCCCAGGCGAGGACGGCCTCGCGCCGCTCGGGCGCGAGCGCGGAGCCGGTGGGGAACTGGTGCGCGGGCGTGAGGAGCGCGGCCCGCGCGCCCGTCCGTCGGGACGCGTCGACGAGCGCGCCGACGTCCGCGCCCCCGGCGTCCACGGGCACCGGGACGGGGGTGAGACCGGCGCGGGCCGCGACGTCGCGCAGCACCGACCAGCTCGGGTCCTCGACGAGCAGGTGCGTGTGGCCCGCCTCGACGAGCGCGGCGGCGACGCGCGCCATGCCGTCCGTTGCGCCGCGCGTCAGCACGACGGCGTCGTCGGGCCCGGTGACGACCCGCGCCCGGCGCAGGTGGCCGGCGACGACGGCGCGCGCGTGCGGGTGCCCGGCGGGGGAGGGCTGCCCGAGGTCGTCGTTCGACGCCGTCCCGCCGGACGTGCCGAGCGCCTCGCGTGCCGCGCGGAGCCACGCGTCGCGCGGGACGTGCCGGAGATCGGGGACACCCGGCGCGAGGTCGAACCGGGCGCGCGCGGCGTGGGTCCTGCCGGTGTCGGTCCGCCCGGCGTCCACGACGGCGCGCGCGGGTCTACCATCCGTCGCTCGTTCCTCGCGGCTCCCGCCAGGCCCGCCACGACCCGCGCGCACCGTCGTTCCCGCCGGGCTCGTGGGCCGCTCGCCCAGCGCGCTCGTTCCCCTCGGGCTCGTCGATCGGGCGCCGGCCGCGGCGGAGACGCGGGTCGCAGAGCCGGTGCGCGCCTCGAGGAAGCCCTCCGCGACGAGCTGGCCGTACGCCTCCGTGACGACCCACCGCGACACCCCGAGCGACTCGGCGAGCTGTCGGCTCGGCGGCAGCGCCGCGCCGACGGGGACGCGGCCGGCGTGCACGGCGTCGCGGACCGCGCGCTCGAGCCGCTCGACGCGCGACCCCGGCCCCGCGCCCAGGTCGAGCAGGGCCTCCCAGGCGAGCGCCGCCGTCGTCCCCGGAGGCGCCGCCCGGGAGGAATTGGTCTGGTCCGCGGCCATGGCATCGGACCGTACACCCGTGCCGATGCCTCCCTAGCGTGGAGCACGACACCGAGACCACGGGTCCACCACGGACCGCTCGGACCACCGACAGACCCAGGGAGACCACCATGCGGTACCGCACCATCGGCGACGGGCGCACCTCCTTCGAGGTGTCGACCCTGTGCCTCGGCACGATGAACATGGGCACGCTCGTCGACGAGGACACGTCGTTCGCGATCCTCGACCGCTACCGCGAGGCGGGCGGCACGTGCCTCGACACCGCGAACAACTACAGCTTCTGGGCCGGCGGCCACGGCCGCGACAGCGAGGACCTGCTCGGCCGCTGGCTCGCGAGCCGCGGCGCACGCGACGAGGTCCGGATCGCGACGAAGCTCGGCGCGGCCAAGAAGGACCCGGCCCTGCCGCTGCAGAACGTCGAGCCGACGAACTTCCAGGGGCTCGGCGCCGACGTCGTCGCGGACGAGGCGCACGAGAGCCTGCGCCACCTCGGCGTCGACCACCTGGACGTGCTGTACGGGCACGTCGACGACCACGGGACGCCGCTCGCCGAGACCGTCGGCGCGTTCGGCAAGCTCCAGGCGGAGGGCGTCGTCGGCATCACGGGCATCTCGAACGTCGCGCTGTGGCGCGTCGTCGAGGCGCGCGAGGAGGCGCTGCGCCAGGGCGTCGCGCCCTACGGGCTCGTCCAGCAGAACTACACCTACGCCTACCCGACGCCCGAGCCGGGCCGGCACAACTGGGCGTCGTACGAGCTGCTCGACTACGCGGCGTCCACGGGCGTCGAGGGCCGCCCGCCGCTCGCCGTCACGGCCTACTCGCCGATCCTCCAGGGCGCGTACGTGCGCCGGGACAAGCCGCTCTGGGACGGGTTCGACCACCCGACCACGCGCGAGCGGATCCGCCTCCTGCACGAGGTCGCGGGCGAGCTCGGCGCGACGCCGAACCAGGTCGCGCTCGCGTGGCTCCTCGGGGGCGAGCACGCGGTGATCCCGGTCGTCGGGCCCAGCACGGTCGAGCAGCTCGACGACCTCCTCGGCGCGGCCGACCTGGAGCTCGACCCCGAGCTGCGCGCACGCCTCGACGCGGCCTGAGCCGCGCGGGCGGCCCGGTCCGGCGCACCGACGTCGGGCCGGGCTGCCACGATGGGCCGATGCCCACCACGACCGTCGCGCGCATCCGGCCGGACGACTGGCGCGACCTGCGGGACGTCCGCCTGCGGGCGCTCGCCGACGCCCCGTCCGCGTTCGGCTCGACTCTCGCACGCGAGGCAGCCTTCCCCGACGACGTGTGGCGCGAGCGCGCGGCGCAGGGCCGCACGCTCCTCGCGCGCACGGTCCCCGACGGCGGCCCGCCCGACGACGGCGGCCCGCCCGACGACGGCAGCCCGGCCGGGAACGACCGGTCGCCGGGTCCCGTGGTCGGGGTCGCCGCGGTCGTCCCGTCGCCCGACGACGCGACCGTCGCCGAGCTCGTGTCGGTGTGGGTCGAGCCCGGCGCGCGGGGGAGCGGCGTGGCGGCGTCGCTCCTGGCGCGCGCCGACGACCTCGCGGCCGGGCTCGGCGCGCGCACGCTCGCGCTCTGGGTCACCGCGACCAACGCCCCCGCGCTCCGGCTCTACGAGCGCGGCGGCTTCGCCCCGACCGGCGAGACCCAGCCCCTCCCGAGCGACCCCCGCCTCGTCGAGCTGCGGATGACGCGGCGCGTCGCCGGGTAGGGTGCGGGGACCTGATCCCGGACCGTGCCGA
The DNA here is from genome assembly GCF_013127315.1 of Cellulosimicrobium sp. 72-3. Lineage (NCBI taxonomy): Bacteria > Bacillati > Actinomycetota > Actinomycetes > Micrococcales > Promicromonosporaceae > Cellulosimicrobium > Cellulosimicrobium sp. 72-3. The sequence goes on along the minus strand of NZ_CP053419.1, from coordinate 3,494,856 downwards.
GGGGGCCACGTGGAGTTCCAGGACGTCGTCCGACGCCGGCGCATGGTGCGCCGGTTCACCGACGAGCCGGTCGACCCGCACGCCGTCGACCGCCTCGTGCGCAACGCCGTCCGCGCGCCGAGCGCGGGGTTCGCTCAGGGGTGGTCGTTCCTCGTGCTCACGGAGCCCGACGACGTCGCGCGCTTCTGGTCCGCGACCTCGCCCGAGCAGCCCGAGCGGAGCATGAGCGCGTGGCTCGCCGGGATGCGCACCGCGGCCGTGCTCGTCGTGGTCCTCACGTCGAAGGACGTCTACCTCGACCGGTACGCCGAGGACGACAAGGGCTGGGCGGACCGCGACGAGAACCGCTGGGCCGTGCCGTACTGGCACGTCGACGCCGGGATGGCGGCGCTGCTCATGCTCCAGACCGCCGTCGACGAAGGGCTCGGTGCGTGCTTCTTCGGCGTCGCGCCGGGCGAGGTCGGGCGCCTGCGCGCGGCGTTCGGCATCCCCGACGCGTACGCGCCGACGGGGGTCGTCGCCGTCGGGCACCCCGCCGACCGGGCGGCCACGGGCTCGCCGCGCCGTCGCGCGCGCAAGCCGCTCGACGACGTCGTGCACCGCGGCCGCTGGGGAGGCCGGTCGTGACGCGCTCGCGGGCGGGGGCGCTCGCCGTCGGGCTCGCGCTCGCCGTCCTCGGCGCGGGAGCGTGCACGGGGAGCGCGACGCCCGAGGACCCGACGGGCGCTGCGTCCGCGACGCGGACGGACCGGCCGCCCGCCGAGGTCCCGGCCGACGACCCGACCGCCTCGGGCGACCCGGAGCGGCCTCCGGGTGGCTCCGACGAGCCGACGACGGGCGCCTCCGCCGGGCCGGAGGAGGCGCCCACGGCCGCTCCGCCCGAGGTCACGAGCCTCGGTGGTGCGGCCGGCGCGACCCCGCTCGTCGCGCGGTCCGGGTGGCAGGTCGTCGGCGCGAGCGGCGCGTGCGTGCTGTCGTCACGTGCCGCGGCCGACCCGGCGGCACCCACGGCGGGCCCGCGCGACGCGTCCGCCGCCCTCCTCGCGGAGACGGTCGCCGCGGACGGCGGCGACCTCACGGCTCCCCGCGACGTCCTGGTGCCCCTCCTCGCCGACGGCGTGACCCGCCAGGGGGTGAACGCCGCGGCCCAGGACTGGACGGTGACGACCCCGCGCGGCGAGGTGCGGGTGCGCGGGGCGGCGCGCGTCGTGAGCGTGCCGACGTTCGAGGGCGACGCGTCGACGCAGTCCGTGGTGCTCGCGCTGGACTGCGCCGGGCCGCTCGACGAGGGCGCGTGGCAGCGCCTCCTCACCGACGTGCGGGCCGGTCTCGCGGCGCCCGCCGAGGAGCTCGGTACCTGGCCGTCGTAGCGCGCGGGCGGGTGCCGGGTCAGGCGTCGTGGTCGCGCAGCGCCGGGACGTGCAGCCCGACGGCGGCCCGCACGGGCGGGGGCAGCTCGCCCCAGTCGTCCAGCGTGTCCAGGTCGACGGCGGTCCCGGGTCGCTGCACGACGACGGCCCGCAGCCCGAGCCGCTCGGCCTCCGCGACGTGCGCCGCGCGGCTGCCCGTCCCGAACTGAAAACGGAACCCCTCGCCGCGGGCACCGCCGTCGGGCCGAGCACGAGGTTCCTGGCGTTCTGCGCCGCTTCCCGACAGCAGGGTCGTGCTCGACGGCGCGGAGGCCGGGGGTCCGAGGACGAGCAGGTTCGTGCCCGCGCCGACCCGGTCCGTCGCGACGACGACGGGGGCGTCCTCGGCGAGCAGCGCCGCGACGTCCGCGGTCGTGAGCGCCGGGAGGTCGGCGTGCGCGACGAGGAGCCGCACCGGGCCCCGGGCCGCCGCGTCCTCCGCCGCGAGCTCCCGGCCCAGCTCCACCGCCGCGTCCAGACCGGGCCGGTCCGCGGGCTGGAGCACGATGCGCAGCCGGTCCGCGTCGGCGGTCAGCAGGGGCAGGTCGTCGGACCCGGCGCGCGCGGCCTCGGCGGGCTCGTCGACCACGACGTCCCGCAGCGCCCGCCACGTGAACCGCGGGTCGGACGTCACGACGACCACGCGCTCGACGCCGTCGCTCGCGAGCAGCGTCCCCACGACGTGCCGCGCGAGCACGCCGATCAGCCTGCTGCGCGACGCGGGGTCGAGCACGTGCGCGAGCCGCGACTTCCCCGACGACCCGTCGCGCAGCGGCACGACCGCCACGACGCGCGCCGGGCCCGGGGCGCCCGGGCGAGGGCCGCCGTCGGGCAGCACGAGGTCACCCACGTGCGACCGCCGCCGACCGCAGCAGCGTGCGCGCCAGGCGCTCGCGGCCCTCGGCGCCGCCCATGACCGTGTCCGTCACGGCGACGTCCATCCCGAGCGCGCGGACGGCGTCGGCGAGGTGCGCGTCGTGGTCGTCGATCACCATGACGTCGACCAGGCCCACGTAGAGGCGCGCGACGCCCAGCGCGGAGACCTCGTGCCCGAGGGTCGTGAGGATCTGCGCCGCCGGGCCCTTGAGCGCGCGACCGCCCACGATCGGGCTCACCGCGACGCGTCGCGCCGACGTCCCGGCGAGCGCCTCCCGCACGCCCGCGACGCCCAGCACCGGCTCCACCGAGAGGAACGGGTTCGACGGCGCGACCACGACGACGTCGGCGCCGGTCACCGCGTCGAGCACGCCGGGCGCCGGGCGCGCGGCGTCGATGCCGTCGTAGACGAGACCGAGCACGTCGTCCGCGTGCCGGCGGCCCACGAAGTACTCCTGGAACCCGAGGCGCCCGGCGGGCGTGTCGACGAGCGTCGCGACGCGGTCGTCGGTCACGGGCAGCACGCGCGGCCGGACGCCGAGCGCGGACGTGAGCTGCGCGGTGACGTCGGACAGCGGCGCGCCCGCGCGCAGCCGGGCCGTCCGCACGACGTGCGTCGCGAGGTCGCGGTCGCCGAGCGTGAACCACGTGTCCTCGCCGAGCCGGCCCATCGCCTCCAGGGCCGCGTACGTCTCCCCGACGACGCCCCAGCCGCGCTCCTCGTCCGCGAGACCGGCGAGCGTGTACGTCACGGTGTCGAGGTCGGGCGAGATCCACAGCCCGTGCAGCTCGACGTCGTCCGCCACGTTGACGACGACCGTGAGGTCCGTCCCCGCGAGGTCCAGACCGTGCGCGAGGCGGGCCCCGCCGACCCCGCCCGCGAGCACGGTGACGCGGTCGGTGCGGTGTTCTGCTGTCACGACGACGAGCCTACGTCGGAGCACGGAGCCTTCGCGGAGCGCCCGGTTCCCCGGCCCGTGGCGCGACGCCGTGCCACGATGGACCCATGGCCGTCTTCGCCTTCTCCGTCGCCCCGCTCGGTGCCGGCGAGTCCGTCGCGGACTCCGTCGCCGAGGCCGTCCGCATCGTCCGCGAGTCGGGCCTGCCGAACCGCACCACGTCGATGTTCACCGAGATCGAGGGTGACTGGGACGTCGTCATGCCCGTGATCCAGCGTGCGACCGAGGCCGTCGGCGCAGGCGGTCACCGCGTGTCGCTGGTCCTCAAGGCCGACATCCGCCCGGGTCGCACGGGCGAGCTCACGGGCAAGGTCGAGCGCGTCGAGGAGCGGCTCGCGGCCGAGTCGGAGGACACCGGGCACGCCTGACCGGGCGGGTGACGCGCGGGCCGGAGACGGGGGCCGGACGGCCCTTGCGCACCGGTTCGCCCGCTTCGAGGGACTTGACCCGCCCCCGTAGGCTATGGCGCATACGCCCCCGCCCAGGTCGCGTTTCCGCTGCTGCAGGAGAACCCCCGATGCCCCTCTTCGAGGTGGACGCCGAGCGTCCCGTACTGGTCCAGCCGCCCCAGCAGGCCGGAGCATTCGGGACGGACGCGCAGCGGGTGGTGGACGGCAACCTCGAGGGACTGCTGGGCGAGCAGATCTTCCCGGTCGCGCAGGGCACGTCCGACGACGAGCCGCACCTCCTCGCGCTCGACGCGGCGGGGCTCCCGGTCGTCATCGAGGTCACGGCCGAGCTCACCGAGGAGGCCCTGACCGCGGCGCTCAACCACGCGGGCCGCGCCGGTCGCCTCACGCGCGCCGAGCTCGCCGCGCGCTACACGGGCGGCGCGTCGCGCTTCCAGCAGGACGTCGCCGCGTTCTACGACAACGTGCCCCTCACGCGCTCGCAGGCGACCGCGCGCGCCACGGGCGCGCGCCTCATCGTCATCTGCTCGAGCGCCGCGCCCGGCATCCAGGACGCGCTCGACTTCCTGCGCCAGCCCGGCTCGCCGGTCGCGGTGCTGCGCCTCGGCGTGGTCCACGGGGCCGACGGCCGCCGCTTCGTCGACGTGTCCCCGCTCGCGATGACGCGCGACAACCCCGCGCCACCCGCGGCACCCGAGCCCCCGCGGGGCCGTGCCGTCGCCCCCGGTTCCGACTTCGCGGACGGCGTCGCCGTGGGCCGAGCCCTGACCGGCAAGTTTCCCGTGGTGACGCGTCAGGCCGCGAGGTCCCGGGCGGAGCGTCGCCGGGCCGCCGAGCTGGAGCCCCGCACCACCTACGGCGTCGCGCCGTCGTCGGCCGACGAGACGGGCCAGCTCGCCCCGCTCACCGCGACGGGCGAGCCGCGCCGCGCCGAGCCGCCCGTGCTCGACTTCGTCCCCCTGGACGACCCGCTCACCGCGCGCACGGCGCCCGAGCCCGCGCCGACGGCCTGGGCCGACCGCCGCCCGGTCGAGAGCGCCGACGAGGCACCGGCCCCGCGCACCTCGATCCTCACGCGCGAGTCGATCCGCACCCGGGAGTCGATCCGGACGCGCGAGTCGTACCTCACGCACGAGTACGGCGACCAGCGCAGCCCGGCGCAGGAGCGCCCGTACGACCCGCTGTCGTACCACCCGCCCGTCGACCTCGGCACGGGTCCGGACCTCCCGTCGCCGAGCCGCGACGTCGCGCCGGTGCCGTCCGCGCCCGCGGCCGACCTGCCGCTCGGCCCCGAGGACGACCCGGACCTCGTCGCGCTCGCCCGCGCGTTCGGCGCCCCGCGCCAGCTCGTCTGGTCGCGGCCCCGGCGCGGGCAGCGCTTCGAGGCGGTGCTCCAGCCCGACGGCTTCATCGAGCTGTCCGACGGCGCCCGGTTCCGCCACCCGGACCTCGCCGCGGTCGCGGTCTCCGGCACCCACACCGCCGACGGCTGGAGCGTCTGGCGCCTGGGCACCGACGACGGCCCCACGCTCACCGACGCCTTCCGCGAGCACACCGCCTGAGCCCGCCGGCCGGGACCGCTCCCGGCGTGAGACGGGAGAAGTGGCCCCTGGCGGACGCGCCGCAGGGGCCACTTCTCGCATCTCGCCCCGGCGACGGCGTCGTCCGCCGGGTGCCCCGGGGCTGGAGGCCCGGGCCGACGCGCGCCCGTGCTCAGTCGGTCGTCCGCACCATGGTCCGGATCCCGACGGCGAGCCCGACGGCGGCCGTCACGACGGCGGCGACCCACCCCCACGCGACGGCGGACGCCGTGAGGTCGCCCGCGAAGAGCGCCCGCTCGGCGTCGACCACGTAGCGCAGCGGGTTGACGTCGGACGCGACCTGCATCCAGCGGGGTCCGGTCTCGAGCGGCAGGAGCATGCCGGACAGGATCATGAGCGGGAAGACGAGCGTCTGTTGCACGACCCAGAACATCCAGTCCTGCTTGCGGACGGCGAGCGCGAGCGCGTAGCTGAGGGAGCCGATCCCCACGCCGAAGACGGCGAGCAGCACCAGCCCCACGACGGCGCCGGCGGGGTGCAGCTCGAAGCCGAACGGCAGCATGACGAGCACCACGACGACGGACTGCGCGACGATCGGGACCATCTCCTTGAGCGCGCGCCCGACGAGGAGCGACGCGCGCGAGAGCGGCGCGACGAGCATCCGCTCGTGCGCCCCCGTCTGCAGCTCGACGAGGAGGTTCGCGCCCGTCGTGGACGTCCCGAACAGCGTCGTCATGACGAGGATCGACGGCACGAACCACTGCCAGACGTTGCCGCCCAGGACCTCCTGGCCGGTCGTCGTGCCGCCGAGCGACCCGACGAGGAGCGGTCCGAACAGCGCGAGGAAGACGATCGGCTGGACGAGCCCGAAGAGCACGGAGAACGGGTCGTGCAGCACGGGCCGCAGCTCGCGCACGAGCACGATGCCGGTGTCGCGGGCGAAGGCGGCGAGGCCGCGGCGTGGGGCGTGCGCGCGGCTCGGTGCCGTGCGCGGCATGGTCGGGGTCGTGGTGACGGTGCTCATGCTGCGGTCCTCTCGGTGGGGTGGGCGTCGGCGCCCGTGGTGGCGCCCGCCTCGCGCAGGCTGCGCCCGGTGAGGGCGAGGAAGACGTCGTCGAGCGTGGGCCGGCGCACCTGGGCGGTGTCGACGGCGATCCCGGCGGCGTCCGCCGCGCGCAGCAGCCGGGGCAGGTACGCGTCTCCCCGCTCGGCGCGCACCTCGAGCGCGGGTGCGCCGCCGGGCCGGGCTTCGGGCCCGGCGTCGGGCCCGACGGCGCCCGCGTCCTCGGGCGTGCGGGCCACCTCGCGGAAGCCCTCGACGCGGCGGGCCAGCCCGGCGAGGCGGGCGGCGTCGTCGTGCGCGCGACCGCCCGACGGCGCGAGCGTCACGAGGACGCGGTCCCCGGCGAGCTCGGCCTTGAGGTTCGCGGCCGTGTCGTCGGCGATGACGCGCCCGTGGTCGACGACGACGACCCGCTCGGCCATGGTGTCGGCCTCGTCGAGGTAGTGCGTCGTGAGGACGATCGTCATGGGCTCGCCCGTCGTCGCGCGGGCGTCGTCGCGCATCCGCAGGACGTGCTCCCACAGGTTCGCGCGGTTGTGCGGGTCGAGGCCCGTGGACGGCTCGTCGAGGAAGAGGAGCGACGGCGCGTGCACGAGGCCCATCGCGACGTCGAGCCGACGGCGCTGCCCGCCGGAGAGGTCGGACACCTTGCGGGTGCCGTGCGCCGTGAGCTCGAGGGAGTCGAGCAGCTCGTCGGCGCGTCGCCGGGCGGACCGGCGGTCCAGCCCGTGGATGCGGCCCTGGCTCGCGAGCTCGTCGACGGCCCGCTGCGCGTGCCCGGCCCCGTTGCCCTGCCCGACGTACCCGATGCGGTGGCGGACGGCGTCGGGCTCGGCGACGACGTCGTGTCCCGCGACGGTGGCGGTGCCCGACGTCGGCCGGGTCAGCGTGGTGAGCATGCGCAGGGTGGTCGTCTTGCCGGCCCCGTTGGGGCCGAGGACGGCGACGAGCTCGCCCGGCGCGACGTCGAGGTCGATGCCCCGCACGGCGTGCACGGTGCGGCTCTCGTCCCGCCCGACGGCGAAGTCCTTGGTCAGTGCTCTGGTCCGGATCACGGTGCTCCTCCTGGAGTGCGGTGCGTGCGTCGGGAACGACTCTGCTCCGGGTAGCGGACAGGTCCGGTCCTCTACCGCGTGCGACGCTGGAGCCATGCTCGAGACCTCGGGACGACTGCTGCGGCTCCTCTCGCTGCTCCAGGCGCGCCGCGACTGGCCCGGGGCCACGCTCGCGGAGCGCCTGGAGGTCAGCCCGCGCACCGTGCGGCGCGATGTCGACCGGCTGCGCACGCTGGGCTACCCGGTACGCGCGACCAAGGGCCCCGACGGCGGGTACCGGCTCGACGCCGGGGCGGACGTGCCGCCGCTCCTGTTCGACGACGAGCAGGCCGTCGCCGTCGCGGTCGCCCTGCGCACGGGTGCGCTGCCCGGGGTCGAGGACGCCGCGGCCCGGGCCCTCGCGACCATCCGGCAGGTGATGCCCGCGCGGCTGCGGGCGCGCATCGACGCTCTGGAGGTGACCGCCGTGCCGGGGCGCCGGGAGCAGGAGCTCCCCACCGTGCGTCCCGACGTGCTCGTCGCCGTCGGGACGGCGGCGACCGAAAGACGCGTGCTCCGGTTCGACTACGACGGCGGCACCGGCGAGGTGCTGCGCGCGCCGGGGGCTCCGGAGGGCGCGGGGTTCCGCGCCCCGCGGCGCGCGGAGCCCCATCACCTCGCGACGTGGGGCGGCCGGTGGTACCTCGTCGCGTGGGACCTCGACAGGGAGGACTGGCGCACGTTCCGCGTCGACCGGATGGTCCCGCGCGAGGGCACGGGGGCACGGTTCGCGCCGCGCGCGCTGCCGGCGCCCGACGTCGCGACGTTCGTTGCGGAGCGGTTCGCCACCACCAGCTACCCGGTACGCGGCACCGTCGAGCTCCACGCGGACGCCGCGACGGTGGCGCGCTGGGCAGGCGCGGACGCGGTCGTCGAGCCGGCGGGGGAGGGGCGGTGCCGCCTGACGACGGGCTCCTGGTCCTGGGGCGGACTCGCGGCCCGGTGCGCGATGTTCGACGTGCCGTTCGACGTCGTCGGGCCGCCCGAGCTGCGCGACGCCGTACGCGTGCTGGGGGAGCGCGCGCGAGCGGCGGCGAGGGGTGAGCCGGGTCACGAGGGAGCGAGTTGACCTCCTGGCCCACGACCCCGTAATGTTCTCGAGGTCGCCCGGCAGGGAGGAACAGACACCACGGCACAGCTCTTCGGAGCAGATGCGAAGTGGCTGGTCCCCCGGGCGAAACTCCCACCAGATTTCTCGGAGCACAGTGCTGCCCCGTGAGTGCGGTGAGGGTGTCTGGATCAGGTACATTTCTGAACGGAGATCCGGTTTTCACCGGTCCGGGACGAACGGCCGGGTCTGGTAGGATTCAGAATGAAGGAAGCGCCCCGCGCAAGGGCCTCGGGAACGAGGTCGGAGGCGGTGTGTGTCGGTTGTTTGAGAACTCAACAGTGTGCTTGTTAGTCAATGCCAAATTTTTGTCCCTGTGGCATGGCTGGCCTGGTTGCCCGTCCGGGTGGTTGGGTTGGTTGTGTCTGGGATTCCTTTGGTTGATTTCGGAAGATGATGTCATCTTTCGTGTTGATGCCAGTTTTGTGAACCCTGTTGGGGTTCGCTTCGTATGGATTGTTCACTGCCGGGTTTTGTCCTGGTGGTGGGCGTTGTTCATTTACGGAGAGTTTGATCCTGGCTCAGGACGAACGCTGGCGGCGTGCTTAACACATGCAAGTCGAACGATGATGCCCAGCTTGCTGGGCGGATTAGTGGCGAACGGGTGAGTAACACGTGAGTAACCTGCCCTTGACTTCGGGATAACCCCGGGAAACCGGGGCTAATACCGGATATGAGCCGTCCTCGCATGGGGGTGGTTGGAAAGTTTTTCGGTCAGGGATGGGCTCGCGGCCTATCAGCTTGTTGGTGGGGTGATGGCCTACCAAGGCGACGACGGGTAGCCGGCCTGAGAGGGCGACCGGCCACACTGGGACTGAGACACGGCCCAGACTCCTACGGGAGGCAGCAGTGGGGAATATTGCACAATGGGCGAAAGCCTGATGCAGCGACGCCGCGTGAGGGATGAAGGCCTTCGGGTTGTAAACCTCTTTCAGCAGGGAAGAAGCGCAAGTGACGGTACCTGCAGAAGAAGCGCCGGCTAACTACGTGCCAGCAGCCGCGGTAATACGTAGGGCGCAAGCGTTGTCCGGAATTATTGGGCGTAAAGAGCTCGTAGGCGGTTTGTCGCGTCTGGTGTGAAAACTCGAGGCTCAACCTCGAGCTTGCATCGGGTACGGGCAGACTAGAGTGCGGTAGGGGAGACTGGAATTCCTGGTGTAGCGGTGGAATGCGCAGATATCAGGAGGAACACCGATGGCGAAGGCAGGTCTCTGGGCCGCAACTGACGCTGAGGAGCGAAAGCATGGGGAGCGAACAGGATTAGATACCCTGGTAGTCCATGCCGTAAACGTTGGGCACTAGGTGTGGGGCTCATTCCACGAGTTCCGTGCCGCAGCAAACGCATTAAGTGCCCCGCCTGGGGAGTACGGCCGCAAGGCTAAAACTCAAAGGAATTGACGGGGGCCCGCACAAGCGGCGGAGCATGCGGATTAATTCGATGCAACGCGAAGAACCTTACCAAGGCTTGACATGCACGAGAAGCCACCAGAGATGGTGGTCTCTTTGGACACTCGTGCACAGGTGGTGCATGGTTGTCGTCAGCTCGTGTCGTGAGATGTTGGGTTAAGTCCCGCAACGAGCGCAACCCTCGTCCCATGTTGCCAGCGGGTTATGCCGGGGACTCATGGGAGACTGCCGGGGTCAACTCGGAGGAAGGTGGGGATGACGTCAAATCATCATGCCCCTTATGTCTTGGGCTTCACGCATGCTACAATGGCCGGTACAAAGGGCTGCGATACCGTAAGGTGGAGCGAATCCCAAAAAGCCGGTCTCAGTTCGGATTGGGGTCTGCAACTCGACCCCATGAAGTCGGAGTCGCTAGTAATCGCAGATCAGCAACGCTGCGGTGAATACGTTCCCGGGCCTTGTACACACCGCCCGTCAAGTCACGAAAGTCGGTAACACCCGAAGCCCATGGCCCAACCGTTCGCGGGGGGAGTGGTCGAAGGTGGGACTGGCGATTGGGACTAAGTCGTAACAAGGTAGCCGTACCGGAAGGTGCGGCTGGATCACCTCCTTTCTAAGGAGCTACCAACCCTCGCCTTGCCGGTGTTTGCTGGTGGGTGGGTGGTTCAGGTGCCACGCCATCGCCGTCCGTGTGGTGGGTGGTTGCTCATGGGTGGAACATTGACGAAAGAGCTTTCTTGGTCTTGCTGGTGTCAGTACCTGCCGGCTCGCACGTGTCTCTTCGGGGTTCGTGTGGGTGGTGGTGGAACATCACGGGTGAGACTGGGGGGCTTGTCGAGCACACTGTTGGGTCCTCAGGTCACCGGCCACCGGTTGGTGGGGTGCCTGGTACGGGCCGGTCCTTGGACCACGAACCGCTTCGTCTGCGCTCTTGTATGAGGGTGTGGGTGGGGTAGGCGGGTCTGGTGGGGTCGGGGTCGTTGGTTGTTTGAGAACTGCACAGTGGACGCGAGCATCTTTGTAAAGATCAAGACGCACCCTTTCGGGGGTGTGGTTCTTGGTTCTCTGCAGTTTTGTTGTTTTTGTTGAAGTTTTTAAGGGCACAGGGTGGATGCCTTGGCACTAGGAGCCGAAGAAGGACGTGGTAGCCTGCGATAAGCCTCGGGGAGCTGGCAAACGAGCTGTGATCCGAGGGTTTCCGAATGGGGGAACCCCGCACGAGTCATGTCGTGTGACCCGCACCTGAATATATAGGGTGTGTGGAGGGAACGTCGGGAAGTGAAACATCTCAGTACCGACAGGAAGAGATATTCCGTGAGTAGTGGCGAGCGAAAGCGGATGAGGCCAAACCGGGCGCGTGTTCAAGCTGTCAGGCGTTGCGTGTTCGGGGTTGTGGGACCCTTCTGGTGGATCTGACAGTCCACCGGGGAGTAAGAAAGCCGTGTCATAGTCGAACCGCATTGAAAGGCGGACCACAGACGGTGCGAGTCCGGTAGACGAAATGGTGCGGCCTCCCGAAGGGGATCCCAAGTAGCACGGGGCCCGAGAAATCTCGTGTGAATCTGGCAAGACCACTTGCTAAGCCTAAATACTACCTAGTGACCGATAGCGGACCAGTACCGTGAGGGAAAGGTGAAAAGTACCCCGGGAGGGGAGTGAAATAGTACCTGAAACCGTGTGCCTACAATCCGTTGGAGCCTCCTTGGCTGGGGTGACAGCGTGCCTTTTGAAGAATGAGCCTGCGAGTTAGTGCTCAGTGGCGAGGTTAACCCGTGTGGGGAAGCCGTAGCGAAAGCGAGTCCGAACAGGGCGCCCATAGTCGCTGGGTCTAGACCCGAAGCGAAGTGATCTAGCCATGGGCAGGTTGAAGCGCGGGTAAGACCGCGTGGAGGACCGAACCCACCAGGGTTGAAAACCTGGGGGATGACCTGTGGTTAGGGGTGAAAGGCCAATCAAACTTCGTGATAGCTGGTTCTCCCCGAAATGCATTTAGGTGCAGCGTCACGTGTTTCTTGCCGGAGGTAGAGCTACTGGATGGCCGATGGGCCCTACAAGGTTACTGACGTCAGCCAAACTCCGAATGCCGGTAAGTGAAAGCGTGGCAGTGAGACTGCGGGGGATAAGCTCCGTAGTCGAGAGGGAAACAGCCCAGACCACCGGCTAAGGCCCCTAAGCGTGTGCTAAGTGGGAAAGGATGTGGAGTTGCACAGACAACCAGGAGGTTGGCTTAGAAGCAGCCACCCTTGAAAGAGTGCGTAATAGCTCACTGGTCAAGTGATTCCGCGCCGACAATGTAGCGGGGCTCAAGTACACCGCCGAAGCCGTGGCATCTGCGCTCAACTCAGGCCTTCGTGGTCCAGAGGCGCAGGTGGGTAGGGGAGCGTCGTGTGGGCGGTGAAGCCGCGGGGGAACCCAGCGGTGGAGCCCACACGAGTGAGAATGCAGGCATGAGTAGCGAAAGACGGGTGAGAAACCCGTCCGCCGAATGACCAAGGGTTCCAGGGCCAGGTTAATCCGCCCTGGGTAAGTCGGGACCTAAGGCGAGGCCGACAGGCGTAGTCGATGGACAAGGAGTTGATATTCTCCTACCGGCGAAGAACCGCCCATACCGAGCCCGGTGATGCTGACCGCCCAAACCTGCCCATCGACCCTTCGGGGTCACCGGGCAGGGGCGCGCGGGACCCAATCCGGTAGTAGGTAAGCGTATTAACAGGGGTGACGCAGGAAGGTAGCCCGGCGTGGCGATGGTAGACCACGTCCAAGGCTGTAGGCCGTCGGGTAGGCAAATCCGCCCGACATGAAGGTTGAGAGCTGACGGTGAGCGCACAAGCGCGAACTGGGTGATCCTATGCTGCCAAGAAAAGCCTCGGCGCGAGGTTCTAGCCGCCCGTACCCCAAACCGACTCAGGTGGTCAGGTAGAGAATACTAAGGCGATCGAGAGAATCGTGGTTAAGGAACTCGGCAAAATGCCCCCGTAACTTCGGGAGAAGGGGGGCCCGAAGCGTGAACACCCTCGCGGTGGGAGCGTGGACGGCCGCAGAGACCAGGGAGAAGCGACTGTTTACTAAAAACACAGGTCCGTGCGAAGTCGCAAGACGATGTATACGGACTGACGCCTGCCCGGTGCTGGAAGGTTAAGAGGACGGGTCAACCCTTCGGGGTGAAGCTCAGAATTTAAGCCCCAGTAAACGGCGGTGGTAACTATAACCATCCTAAGGTAGCGAAATTCCTTGTCGGGTAAGTTCCGACCTGCACGAATGGCGTAACGACTTCTCCGCTGTCTCAACCGCGAACTCGGCGAAATTGCACTACGAGTAAAGATGCTCGTTACGCGCAGCAGGACGGAAAGACCCCGGGACCTTTACTATAGCTTGGTATTGGTGTTCGGTGCGGCTTGTGTAGGATAGGTGGGAGACTGTGAAGCCCGTACGCCAGTGCGGGTGGAGTCAACGTTGAAATACCACTCTGGCCGCTTCGGATGTCTAACCTCGGTCCGTGATCCGGACCAGGGACAGTGCCTGGTGGGTAGTTTAACTGGGGCGGTTGCCTCCTAAAATGTAACGGAGGCGCTCAAAGGTTCCCTCAGCCTGGTTGGCAATCAGGTGTCGAGTGCAAGTGCACAAGGGAGCTTGACTGTGAGACTGACAGGTCGAGCAGGGACGAAAGTCGGAACTAGTGATCCGGCGGTGGCTTGTGGAAGCGCCGTCGCTCAACGGATAAAAGGTACCCCGGGGATAACAGGCTGATCTTGCCCAAGAGTCCATATCGACGGCATGGTTTGGCACCTCGATGTCGGCTCGTCGCATCCTGGGGCTGGAGTAGGTCCCAAGGGTTGGGCTGTTCGCCCATTAAAGCGGTACGCGAGCTGGGTTTAGAACGTCGTGAGACAGTTCGGTCCCTATCCGCTGCGCGCGCAGGAAACTTGAGAAGGGCTGTCCCTAGTACGAGAGGACCGGGACGGACGAACCTCTGGTGTGCCAGTTGTTCCGCCAGGAGCACCGCTGGTTGGCTACGTTCGGAAGGGATAACCGCTGAAAGCATCTAAGCGGGAAGCCTGCTTCAAGATGAGGTTTCCATACCCTACGGGGTGAGAGGCACCCAGCAGAACACTGGGTCGATAGGCCGGACGTGGAAGCGGGGACGAAAGACCCGTGCAGCTGACCGGTACTAATCAGCCGACAACTTCAACACCAAACACTTTGCTACGCGTCCACTGTGCGGTTCCCGAACCACCAACACCACACCCCACACGGGGTGCCCCGGTGTCGAGGAGGTTCAACAGAGTTACGGCGGTCACAGCGAAGGGGAAACGCCCGGTCCCATACCGAACCCGGAAGCTAAGCCCTTCAGCGCCGATGGTACTGCCCTGGAGACGGGGTGGGAGAGTAGGACGCCGCCGGACAACCCTTCACCGAAGGCCCACCCCACACGGGGTGGGCCTTCGGCATTTCCGCATACCCCCACACCACGCGAGGGACGCGCTAGCGCCGGCACGTCCGGGGCCGTCGTCGGCCCCACGGACGGTCGCACCGGGACGCGAGAGCGGCCGAGGAGCCCTCAGGACCAGCCGTACGCCGCCGACCAGCGGACGATCTCCGCGAAGAAGCGTGCCCGGGGCTCCGGCGCCGAGAGCGACAGGTCGTGGATGCCGCCGGGGATGCGGACCAGCGTGACGACGCGCCCCAGGTGCGAGGCCCGGCGGGCGAGCGGCTCGACGTCGAGCACGATGTCTGCGGCGCGCATGTCCTCCGTCCACCGCGTGCTGAACAGCGACCTCTCGGCGAGGAGCACCAGCACGGGGCAGTCGATCGCCAGGCCGGCGGCGACGCGCGCGTGACCGGAGATGATCGCGCGCAGCCATCCCGCGCGGACGGGGAACGACGGAACGGGACGCCATGCGTCGTCGATGGTCCACGTACCGTCCTCCCGGTCCCGCAGCGTCCGGGCGTAGTAGCCGGGATCGACGTTGGGGAGCGGGGCGCGGGGCTGGAAGCGGGCGAGTTGGCGGATCGCGGGGCCGGAGACGGTCCGCGCCACCGACGAGCCCTGCAGCTCCAGCCACGGGCTGTTGAGCACCAGGCCACGCACGACGCCGGGGTGCCGGTGCGCCCACAGCGCCGCGACGAGACCCCCGGTCGAGTGCCCCATGAGCATGATCGCGACGTGCGCTCCGAGGTCCTCCCGCACGACGTCCAGCGCGGCGGCGATGTCGGCGTCGTACTCCTCGAGGTGGTCCGCGTACCCGGGGGTCTGGTGCGGGCGCAGGCTGCGACCGTACTTGCGCAGGTCGACGGCGTAGAACGCGGCGCCGAGGCCGTGCCAGGTCTGGGCGAGCTCGGTCTGGAAGAAGTAGTCGCTCCAGCCGTGCAGGTAGAGCACCGCGCGCGCGGGGCGCAGGGGCTCCTCCGTGGGCGGGACGTGCCGGACGACCGTGACGACGACGTCGCCCTCGTCGTCGGGCTCCAGCTCGACGGTGCGCTGCTCGAACTCCGCCCCGAGCACGTCGGGGGCCCAGGCCGGGGACGTCACGGCGTGAGCACCACCTTGCCGAAGTGGTCGCCGGCCGCGAGCCGCGCGAGGCCGTCGCGCGCGCGGGCGAGGGGGAGCACCTGGTCGACGACGGGGCGCACCTCGCTGCGCGCGAGGAACCGCAGGAGCGCGGCGAGGTCGTCGCGCGAGCCCATGGTCACGCCCTGCACGCGGATCTCGTGGAAGAACACGCGCGTGAGCTCGGCGGGCGACGCGTCGCCGCTCGTCGCACCCGCCACGACGACGGTGCCGCCCGGCCGTACGGACCGCAGCGAGTGGTTCCACGTGGCCTGCCCGACCGTCTCGACGACGACGTCGACGGGCGCGGGCAGGCGGGCGCCGGGCTCGAACGTCGCCGCCGCCCCGAGGCGGGCCGCTCCGGCCCGCTTCGCCGCGGAGCGGGACGTCACCCACGTCTCGAGCCCCGCGGCGGCGCCGAGCGCGACGGCCGCCGTCGCGACCCCGCCGCCCGCGCCCTGCACGAGGACACGGTCGCCGGGGGCGGCGCCACCGGCGGTGAACAGCATGCGATAGGCGGTGAGCCACGCCGTCGGGATGCACGCGGCCTCGACGAAGGTCAGCTCGGGCGGCTTGGGGACGAGGTTGTGGCTCGGGACGGCGACGCGCTCCGCGAGCGTGCCCGGGTACCGCTCGGACAGCAGGGAACGACGCTCGGTGGGCCCGACGCCGTGCCCGTCCGCGCCGACGACCGCGTGCACGACGACCTCGGAGCCGTCGGGGGCGACGCCCGCGGCGTCGGTCCCGAGGATCATGGGCAGGCGGTCGGCGGGCAGCCCGACGCCGCGCAGCGACCAGAGATCGTGGTGGTTGAGCGACGCGGCGCGCACGTCGACCGTGGTCCAGTGCTCACGGGACGCGGGCTCGGGGCGGTCCCCGACGACGAGGCCGGCCAGGGGGTCGTCGGGGTCGGTGCGGTCGGCGTAGGCGGCGAGCATGGGACCAACCTACGGTCCGGCCCGTGCTCCGACCACGGGGCCCGCCCGGGGGAGCCCCCCGGACCTGCCCCGACGGCGAGCGGGTCAGTCGCGCACGCGCGCCCGCTCGCCGAGGAAGTCGGCGACGATCGGTCCGAGCTGGTCGAACTCGATGAGGAAGCCGTCGTGCCCGAAGTCGCTCGTGAGCGTCCGCAGGGGCTCGGCGCCGGGGATGCCGGCGGCGATGCGCGCGCAGTCGGCGGGGAGGAACAGCCGGTCGGTGTCGACGGCGACGACGAGCGCGTGCGCGGTGATCTGCGCGAGCGCCGCCTCGACACCACCGCGGTCGCGCCCGAGGTCGTGCGTGAGCATCGACTCGGTGAGCACGACGTACGAGTTCGCGTCGAACCGCCGCGCGAGCTTGTCCCCGTGGTGGTCGAGGTAGGACTGCACGGCGTAGCGGCCGTCGGTGAACGGGTCCTCGCCGCCCTGCGGCAGCCGGCCGAAGCGGTCGTCGAGCTCGCGCGCGGACCGGTAGGTGGCGTGCGCGATCTGCCGCGCGATGCCGAGCCCGACGTGCGGGCCGTCGCCGTCCGCGGCGTCGTAGTAGTCGCCGCCGCGGAAGCCCGGGTCCGCGCGGACGGCGCCGAGCTGCGGGTGGGCCCAGGCGATCTGGTCGCCCGTGGTCTGGGCGGCGGTCGCGATCGCGGCGAGCGAGACGACGTCGATCCCCGCCTCGGGCCCGAGGAGCGCCCACTCCAGCACGCGGTGCCCGCCCATCGAGGCGCCGACGACGAACGCCCACGACGTGATGCCGAGCGTCCGGGCGAGCTCGATCTCGACCGCGACCTGGTCGCGCGTCGTGACGCGCGGGAACCGGCTGCCCCACGGGCGGCCGTCGGGCGCGGTCGAGGCCGGTCCCGTGGTGCCCTGGCAGCCGCCGAGCACGTTGGGCGCGACGACGAACCAGCGGTCGGTGTCGATCGGGGCGCCGGGCCCCACGAGCGACTCCCACCAGCCCGCGGTGACGTGCCCCGGGCCGGCGGGGCCGCTCACGTGCGAGTCGCCGGTGAGGGCGTGCAGCACGAGGACGGCGTTCGACCCGTCGGGCGCGAGCGTGCCCCACGTCTCGTACGCGACCCGGACGTCGGGCAGGCGGGCGCCGGACTCGAGGTCGAACGTGCCGACGTCGGCGAAGCGTCGCCGGCCCGCCGGGTCGCCCTCGCGCCACGCCCCGGTCGCCGGGACTGGGGCCTTGACCCGCGCGCGCGACGGCGCCACGCCGTGCGTCGACGAGTCGCCCGGCCGCGCGCCGGAGCGGGCGTCGGGGGCGGGGGAGAGGAGCTCGTCGTTCACCGGGGTCACCGTCGGCCACTGTACGGCCGGGGCGCCCAGGGCGCCCCGGCTGTCCAGATCCGTCATCGTCGCGCCCGTCGTCGGCCGGTCAGGAGCCCAGCGCCGACTTGGCGGCGGTGAACCCGAGCTCGAGGTCGGCGAGGATGTCGTCGACGTGCTCGATGCCCACCGCGAGGCGGACCAGGCCCGGCGTCACGCCGGACTTCGCCTGCTCCTCGGGGCTGAGCTGGGCGTGCGTCGTCGACGCCGGGTGGATGACGAGCGACCGGACGTCGCCGATGTTCGCCACGTTCGAGTGGAGCTGCAGCGCGGAGACGAACGCCTGCCCGGCCTCGCTGCCGCCGTCGAGCTCGAACGCGAGGACCGCGCCCGCGCCGCGCGGCAGGTACTTCTGCGCGTTCGCGTGCCACGGGCTCGAGGGCAGGCCCGCGTAGTGGACGGTCCGGACGTCGTCGCGCGCCTCGAGCCACTCGGCGACCTTCTGCGCGTTGGCGACGTGGCGCTCGACGCGCAGCGACAGCGTCTCGACGCCCTGCGCGATGAGGAAGGCGTTGAACGGCGAGATCGCCGAGCCCAGGTCGCGCAGGAGCTGGACGCGCGCCTTGAGCACGTACGCGAGGTTGGCACCGAGGATGCCGTCCACGCCGAGGTCGCGCGCGTAGACGAGGCCGTTGTACGAGGGGTCGGGCGTGTTGTAGTTCGGGAACCGCTCCGGGTGCGCCGCGTAGTCGAACGTGCCGCCGTCGACGATCACGCCGCCGATCGCGGAGCCGTGGCCGCCGAGGTACTTCGTCGCGGAGTGCACGACGACGTCCGCCCCGTGCTCGAGCGGGCGCAGCAGGTAGGGCGTGGCGACCGTGTTGTCCACGATCAGCGGGACACCGACCTCGTGCGCGACCGCCGCGACGGCCTCGATGTCGAGGACGTCGGCCTGCGGGTTCGGGATCGTCTCGCCGAAGAACAGCTTGGTGTTCGGGCGCACGGCGTCGCGCCAGGCCTGCGGGTCGTGCGGGTCGGCGACGAACGTCGTCTCGACCCCGAGCTTGGCGAGCGAGTACTGCAGGAGGTTGTAGGTGCCGCCGTACAGGCTCGGGGAGGCGACGACGTGGTCGCCCGCCTCGGCGACGTTGAGGATCGCGAACGTCGTCGCGGCCTGCCCGGACGCGAGGAGCAGCGCGCCGACGCCGCCCTCGAGCGAGGCGATGCGGTTCTCCACGACCTCCTGCGTCGGGTTGCCGATGCGCGTGTAGATCGGGCCGAGGTCCTTGAGCGCGAACCGGTCGGCCGCGACTGAGGCGTCCGGGAAGACGAACGACGTGGTCTGGTAGATCGGGAGCGCGCGGGCGCCGGTCGTCGGGTCGGCGGTCTGGCCGGCGTGGACCTGGCGCGTCTCGAAGGACCAGGCGGGGGCGGTGTCGGTGCTCATGGTTGCTCTCCTGCGGGTGGGGTGGGACGGCGGCGTGCGGGTGCACCGGGGCGGGTGCGGCGGGGACGGGGTCGTCGACCGCGGCGAGAGGCGCACGCGGGACGGGATGCCGCGGCGAGGGCGTCGTCGACGACGGCTCGCGGGCAGGCGAACGTGCGCTCGGGTCAGCGACACATTCGACGGGACATGAGGCTGAGGCTAGGCGCGTCGTCGGCGACCCGGTAGGCCCTTCTCACGATGCGAGACCACATTCTGAGAAGGCCCCGGCTGCTCGGATCGCGCGGAGCGGACCTTCCGGGCAGACTCGTGCGAGTGCTGTCAACGAGACACGCCGAGGAGGGGTTGATGAACCGCGTGACCCGGAGCGCGCCGCGCCGTCGCGTCGCCGTGGCGGGGGCCGCCGGAGCGCTCGTGCTCGCGCTCGGCGTGGGCCTCGCGCCGACCGCGTCGTCCGCGCCGTCGGACGACGACGTGCGCGCCGCGCGCGAGGCCGCCGACGGCGCGTCGCGGGACGTCGCGACGGTCGAGCGCGAGCTCGCGGCCCTGCGCGACCGGCACGCGTCCGCGGTCGCGGCCGTCGAGACGGCGGCGGAGGAGTACGCCGCGGTGCAGGGCGAGCTCGAGGCCGCCGACGCCGAGGTGCGCGACGCCCAGGCGGCGCTCGCGACGGCCCGGTCGGGCGAGTCCGACGCGCGGGCCTCCGTCGGCGCCCTCTTCCGCGCGTCACGCCAGGGCTCGACGGAGCTCGACGCGCTGCGGACGGTCCTGGACGCGGACGGCGTCGAGCAGGTCGTCGCGCGCGAGAACGCCGAGCGCGTCGCGGGCCGCACCGCCGGACGTGCGGTCGAGACGCACGCGACGGCGCGCGCCGTCGCCGGCACGGCCCGCGCGCGGGCCGACGCGGCGCTCGCGCACCAGGCCGAGGTCGAGGACCGCGCGCGCGACGCGCTCGCCGCCGCCCAGGTCTCCTCCGGGGCGCTCGACGAGGCCGTGCAGGAGTCGGCGGCACGCCGGGAGACGCTGCTCGCCGAGCTCGCGCAGGCCCGGACCACGAGCGTCGACGTCGAGCGGGAGCGCCAGGACGCGCTCGACGCGCAGGCCGCGAGCGCGCGCGAGAGCGCGGCCCGGGAGCGGGTCGCACCGCCCGCTGCGGGGACGCCGGCGGCGGCGCCGTCCGCCCCGGCCGCGCCGTCCGCCCCGGCCGCGCCGTCCGCCCCGGCCGCGCCGAACCCGGCTCCGGCTCCTGCCCCCGCACCGGCTCCCGCTCCCGCTCCCGCCCCGGCTCCGGCCCCAGCGCCTGCCCCGGCTCCGGCGCCTCAGCCCACTCCTGCCCAGCCGCCCGTCGTCACGCCGCCGCCCGGCACGGGCGTGGGGAACGGCGCCCAGGGCCAGGCCGCCGTCGCGTGGGCGCGCACGAAGATCGGCGCGCCGTACGTGTTCGGCGGCACCGGGCCGGGCTACGACTGCTCGGGCCTCACGTCCCGCGCGTGGGCCGCCGCGGGCGTCGACATCACCCGGACGTCGCGCTCGCAGTACCAGCGCGTGCAGAAGATCTCCTACGACCGCCTCCGCCCGGGCGACCTCATCTTCTACGCCAACGACACGTCGAACCCGTCGACCATCCGCCACGTCGCGATGTACACCGGCGGCGGGATGATGATCGAGGCGCGGCAGCCCGGCAGCCCCGTGCACGAGGTCGCGATGCGCTGGGCCGACGCGATGCCGTACGCGGGCCGACCGTAGCCCGACGCACGACGGCGGCCGCCCACCTCGTGAGGTGGACGGCCGCCGTCGTACGGGAGGACGAGCCGGTCAGTGGCCCGGCGTGTGGTACCCGGAGTCGATGGCGCGCTGCAGGGAGCGCTCGATCTCGGCCTCGGCGTCGGCGCGGCCGACCCAGTGGGCGCCCTCGACGGACTTGCCGGGCTCGAGGTCCTTGTAGACCTCGAAGAAGTGCTGGATCTCCAGGCGGTGGAAGTCGGACACGTCGTCGATGTCCTGGCGCCACGCGGCACGCTGGTCGCCCGTCGGGACGCACAGCACCTTGTCGTCGCCGCCGGCCTCGTCACGCATGCGGAACATGCCGAGCGCGCGGCAGCGGATCAGGCAGCCCGGGAACGTGGGCTCCTCGAGCAGCACGAGGGCGTCCAGCGGGTCGCCGTCCTCGCCGAGCGTCCCCTCGATGAACCCGTAGTCGTCGGGGTAGCGGGTCGAGGTGAAGAGCATGCGGTCGAGGCGGATGCGACCGGTCGCGTGGTCCACCTCGTACTTGTTGCGCTGCCCCTTGGGGATCTCGATCGTGACGTCGAACTCCACTGCTTCCTCCAGTCGTACCGGCACCGCGGCGCTCGGGCGGTGGCTGGTGTCGGATGATCGACGGACGACGCCGTCGTGCGGGAACTAGTGTGACACGGGACGTCCGCCCACAAGAGTCCGTACGGCCCTGGGCGGGCGACGCCGTGAGTGATAATGCGCACGTGCCCGCCGCCCCGGGGGCGGGTCGGACGACCGGCGACCGGTCGGGACGAGCGGGCGGACGACGCGCCCCGGTGACCGGGGCGGACCGAGGGAGAGGTATGGGCTGGGCGACGCGCACGGGCGTGGCCGTCGGCGTGGTGCTCGCGCTCGCGGGCGGGTACGCCGTGGCGGACGCGTACGACGTCGTCCCCGGCGTGCTGACGCTCGAGCCGCCCGTCCCGGAGCCGCCGCCGTTCCCGCAGGCGCCGGGCGCGGCCGCCGCGCCGCCGCTCGAGGTGGAGCTGCCGGCGCTCGACGACGCGGCGCCCGTCCCCGCGACCGGCGCGGTGCAGACGCTCGTGGACGGGCTCGTCGCGGACACGCGGCTCGGCCCGCGCGTGGGCGTCCTCGTGACCGACGCGGTGACGGGCGAGGTGCTGGGCGCTGCCGGCGAGAGCGTGGGGCACGTCCCGGCGTCGACCCTCAAGACGTTCACCGCCGCGGCGGCGCTCACCTCGCCGGGAGCGCACACCACGCTGCCCACCCGAGCCGTCCTCGAGGGGCAGGAGACGGTGTACCTCGTGGGCGGGGGCGACATGATGCTCGCGGCCGGTGCCGGGGACCCGACGGCGGTCAACGGCCGGGCCGGGCTCGGCGACCTGGCCGCGCAGGTCGCGGGCGAGCTGCGGCTGACGGGACGCACGACGATCTCGCTGCGCCTCGACGACACGCTGTTCACCGGGCCCGCGGTCGCCCCGACCGTCGACCCGGCCAGCGTGCGCAACGGCTACGTCGCGCCCGTCGCGGCGCTCGCGGTGAACATCGCGCGCCTCACCGACGAGGAGTACGCGCCGCGCGCCGAGGACCCGGCCCTCGCCGCAGCCGAGGCGTTCGTGGCCGCGCTCGCGCAGGAGGGCGTCACCGTCTCCGGGGACGTCGTGCGAGCCCCGGCGCCGAGCGAGGGGCGCACGGTGGGCGAGGTGGAGTCCGCCCCGCTCGGCGACGTCGTCGCGTACCTGCTCCAGCACTCGGACAACACCATCACCGAGGTCGTCGGCCGGGTCGTCGCGCTCGACGCGGGCCTGCCCGGGTCCGGGGCCGGCGCGACCCAGGCCGTGCGGGCGGCGGTCGAGGGCCTCGGCGTCGACCTCACGGGCGCAACGCTCGCGGACCTGTCCGGGCTCGGCGACGGATCCGTCGTCATGCCTGCGCAGCTCGACGAGGTCGTGGGCCTCCTGGCCGACCCCGCGCACCCGCGGCTGCGGCCCGGCGCGGTGGGCCTGCCCGTCGCGGGGCTGTCCGGGACGCTCGACGAGCGCTACCTCGCCAACGCGGGCCGCGGCGTCGTGCGCGCGAAGACCGGCAGCCTGCCGAACGTCACGTCGCTCGCCGGGACGGTCGTCACCGCGGACGACCGCCTCCTCGTGTTCTCCCTCATGGCCGACGCCGTCCCGGACGGCGGCACCTACGGCGCGCGCCTGATCTTCGACGACTTCGTCGCGTCGCTCGCGGAGTGCGGCTGCAGCGCCTGACGGGCCGTGCCACCTCTGGGGGAGGGCTCCCGGTTCAGGGGCCGTGCGTCGCGTCCGCCAGCCAGTCCTCGACCTCCAGGCCGGACACGCGGGAGAACTCGCGCACGTTGTTCGTCACCAGCACGAGCCCGAGCGACCGGGCGTGCCCGGCGAGGAGCGCGTCGTACGGGCCGACAGGGGTGCCGCGGGCCGCGAGGACGGCCCGGACCCTGCCGGCGTGCATCGCCGCCAGGCTGTCGAAGGGCAGCACGTCGACGAGCGACAGCAGCTCGTCGACCGCGTGACGGTTGCGGGCCGGGTCCTGCGAGCGCTCCACGCCGTACTCCAGCTCCATCTCGCTCACGGTCGAGACCGCGACGCGCCCCTCTGCCTCGCGCAGCCTGGGCCGCGCGGCCGCGCCGTGCCCGCGGAGGAGGGCGACGAGCACGTTCGTGTCCAGCAGGTAGAGGGTGCTCACAGGGCCTCGCGCTCGTCCGCGGTGCCCTGGTCGCGGTCGGCGAGGAAGCCGGGACCGACGCGCAGGCCGTGCTCGAACCACTCGTCCCACCCGGAGCCGGCCGGGGTGATGACCCGGGACCGGCCGACGGCTCGGACGTCCACCTCCCGGACGTCGTCGGGCAGCGCGACCGCCTTGGGCAGCCGGACCGCCTGCGTCCGGTTGCTGCGGAACACCGTCGTGCGCACCATGCCGACCTCCCGTCGTATATCCCGAGAGTATATCCTCCGGGCGTCCTCGAACCCGTCGGCCGGGCGAGCGGGTTACCGTGGGCCGGTGACTCTCGTCGAGCAGGACGGCCGTCCCCACGGCCCGTCGCGCGGCGACCGGTCGGTCGTCGACTGGTCCGCCGCCGCGCAGATCGCCGGGCGCCTCGCGCGCCCGGGGCCCCAGGCGTCGCGCGCCGAGCTGGCCGACCTCGTCGAGGGGCTGCGCACCGCGGCGGGCGAGGCCGTCCCGCACGTGCTCGACGTGACCCGCATGACGCCCGTCGCGGGGACCCCGGAGACGCTGGGCACGGTGCACGTCGTGGACCGGCCCCGCTGGGCGCGCGCCAACACCGAGATCATGGCGTCGCTCACCACGGGCGTCACCGAGGCGCTCGTGGGGGAGAGCGGGCGCGTGCCGCAGGCGACAGCCCTCGTCGGCGCCGCGCAGGTCGGGTCGGTCCTCGCGGTCCTCTCGAGCCGCGTCCTCGGCCAGTTCGACCCGTACAGCGGGCGGGCCGCCGCGGGGGCGGGCCCCGGCCGGCTCGTGCTCGTCGCGCCCAACGTGCTCCAGGTGGAGCGCGCGCTCGCCCTGCGGCCCGCCGACTTCCGCCTCTGGGTGTGCCTGCACGAGCAGACGCACGCCCTGCAGTTCGCGGCGGCGCCGTGGCTCGCGGACCACCTGCGCACGCGCGCGGGCGACCTCCTCACCGAGCTCTCCGCGTCGTCGCGACGCCTCGCCGAGGCCCGCCTGCGCGACAAGCTCGTCGCGGTGGGGCGCGCCGTCCTGCACGCGGTGCGCGGCGAGGGCACGACCCTCCTCGACGGCCTCCTCACGCCCGAGGAGCAGGACCGGCTCGCCGACGTCACGGCCGTCATGGCGCTCCTGGAAGGCCACGCAGACGTCGCGATGGACGCCGTCGGACCCCGCACCGTGCGCACGGTGCGCAGCATCCGGCGCAAGTTCGACGCGCGGCGCGACGGCGAGGGCAGCTCCGGCCTCGACGTGGTGCTGCGGCGCCTGCTCGGCATGGACGCCAAGATCGCCCAGTACCGCGACGGGGCGGCGTTCGTCCGCGCCGTCGAGAAGGACGTCGGGCGCGACGGCTTCAACGCCGTGTGGGCCTCCCCGGAGAACCTGCCCACGGCCCGTGAGATCGCCGACGCGCGCGCCTGGGTGCGCCGCGTGCACGGCTGAGCCGTGGGCGGTCCGGCGCCGGTCGTCGCCGCCGCGCGCCACGCCGTGCGCGGCGCGCTCGCGGACCTTCCCGCAGGGGCGACGGTGCTCGTCGCCTGCTCCGGCGGCGCCGACTCGACGGCGCTCGCGGCCGCCACGGCGTTCGTGGCGCCGCGCCTCGGGCTGCGGGCGGGCGCCGTCGTCGTGGACCACGGGCTCCAGGACGGCAGCGCCGCCGTCGCGGCGGCCGCCGCCGAGCGCTGCCGCGACCTGGGGCTCGACCCGGTGGAGGTGCGCCGCGTCGTCGTCCCGAAGGCGGGCGACGGCCCGGAGGCCCACGCCCGGACGGCCCGGTACGCCGCGCTCGACGACGCCGCGGCGGCCCACGGCGCCGGCGCGGTACTCCTGGGTCACACGCTCGACGACCAGGCCGAGACGGTGCTGCTGGGCCTCGCCCGCGGGGCGGGCGCGCGCTCGCTCGCGGGCATGGCGCCGCGGCGCGGGGCGTACCGGCGCCCGTTCCTCGCCCTGCGGCGCTCGCAGACGGAGGCGGTGTGCCGCACGCTCGGGCTCGACTGGTGGGACGACCCCACGAACACGGGCCCGCCGCTGCGCTCGCAGGTTCGCGGGCGGGTCGTGCCGGCGCTCGTCGACGTGCTCGGCCCGGGCGCGGTGCCCGCGCTCGCGCGCAGCGCCGACCTCCTGCGGGACGACGCCGACCTCCTCGACGCGCTCGCGGCCGACCTCCTCGCCGCGGCGCTCGTCCCACCCGGCGCGGACCCCGCCTCCGGCGCGGACCCCGGCCCCGGCGCGGCCCCCGGCCGCGGCGGGGGAGCGTCGCCCCGCGCGACGGTCGTGCTCGACGTCGGCCCGCTCGCCGCCGCGCACCCGGCGCTGCGGCGTCGGGCGCTGCGGTCCGCGGCGCTGCGCGCGGGGTGCCCGGGGAGCGACCTGTTCGCCGTCCACGTCGACGCGCTCGACGCGCTCGTCACCGCGTGGCGCGGCCAGGGCCCGGTGCACCTCCCGGGCGACCGCAGGGCGTCGCGCGCGTGTGGCAGGCTTTCCCTGGGCCCGGGGCCAACGCGCCGGGCCGGCACCTCCCCCCTCCCCCCAGCTCAGGAGTGACCCCCGTGGAAGCATCGGACGTCGCAGGCGACCTCGAGAACATCCTGCTCACCGAGGACCAGCTCGGTGCGCGGCTCGACGAGATCGCCGCGCAGATCGACCGTGACTACGCGGGCAAGGACCTCCTGCTCGTCGGCGTGCTCAAGGGCGCCGTCATGGTCATGGCGGACCTGGCGCGCCGCCTGCACAGCCACGTCGAGATGGACTGGATGGCCGTGTCGTCGTACGGCTCGGGCACCAAGTCGTCGGGCGTCGTGCGCATCCTCAAGGACCTCGACGCGGACCTCACCGGCCGCAACGTGCTCATCGTCGAGGACATCATCGACTCGGGCCTCACGCTCTCGTGGCTGCTGTCGAACCTCCGCTCGCGCGGGCCGGCGTCGGTCGAGATCGCGGCGATGCTCCGCAAGCCCGACGCGGCGAAGACCGAGGTCGACGTGCGCTACGTCGGCTTCGACATCCCCAACGAGTTCGTCGTGGGCTACGGCCTCGACTACGCGGAGAAGTACCGCAACCTGCCGTTCGTCGGGACGCTCGCGCCGCACGTCTACTCGAGCTGAGCCGGGCGGCGGCGAGCCACGAGCCCGCCCGGACCGCCCAGGGAGCTGCTCAGGAAGTACGGACCACGCCCTGGGCGAACAGAGGGAAGATCCCCAGCAGGCGCCAAGGTCCAGAGTGTAGTTTCGAGCCCGAACACTTGCGCGAGCGGAGGGATCCGGGGCGCACGCCCCGTCGCCGATGAACATCAAGAAGATTCTCAGTGGGCCGATCGTCTGGATCGTCCTGGGCCTCGTGATCCTGTGGATCGCGTTCGCGACGTTGTCGCGCCCTACGGTCCAGCGCATCGACACGTCCGCGGGCCTCGAGCTGCTCTCGGGCGACACGGTCGAGCAGGCGCTCATCGTGGACGGCGACCAGCGCGTGCGTCTCACGCTGTCCGAGGACTACGTGGCCGACGAGGGCACGGACACCGAGGAGAACAAGGGCAAGAACGTCGAGTTCTACTACGTCCAGCCGCAGGGCGAGGCGGTCGTCGACGCCGTTGTCGCCGCGGAGCCGAAGGACGGGTACAACTCCGAGGTCGCGCAACCCTCGTTCTGGTCCTCGCTGCTCGGGCTGCTCATCCCGTTCCTCATCATCGGCGTGCTGTTCTGGTTCCTGCTGTCGCGCATGCAGGGCGGCGGCTCGCGCGTCATGGGCTTCGGCAAGTCGCGCGCCAAGCTCGTCTCGAAGGACACCCCGCAGGTGACGTTCGCGGACGTCGCGGGCGCCGACGAGGCGGTCGAGGAGCTCCACGAGATCAAGGAGTTCCTCTCCGACTCGGAGAAGTTCCAGGCCGTCGGCGCCAAGATCCCCAAGGGCGTCCTGCTCTACGGCCCTCCCGGCACCGGCAAGACGCTGCTCGCGCGCGCCGTCGCCGGCGAGGCGGGCGTGCCGTTCTACTCGATCTCCGGCTCGGACTTCGTCGAGATGTTCGTCGGCGTCGGCGCGAGCCGCGTCCGCGACCTGTTCAACCAGGCCAAGGAGAACTCGCCCGCGATCATCTTCGTCGACGAGATCGACGCCGTCGGCCGCCACCGCGGCGCCGGCATGGGCGGTGGCCACGACGAGCGCGAGCAGACGCTCAACCAGCTCCTCGTGGAGATGGACGGCTTCGACGTCAAGACGAACGTCATCCTCATCGCCGCGACCAACCGCCCCGACATCCTCGACCCGGCGCTCCTGCGCCCGGGCCGCTTCGACCGCCAGATCGCGGTCGAGGCGCCCGACCTCAAGGGCCGCGAGGCGATTCTGCGGGTGCACGCGGCGGGCAAGCCGATCGTCCCCGAGATCGACCTGGCGGCCGTCGCGCGCCGCACGCCCGGGTTCACCGGTGCCGACCTCGCGAACGTGCTCAACGAGGCGGCGCTCCTCACCGCCCGCAGCGGGGCGCAGCTCATCGACGACCGGGCGCTCGACGAGGCGATCGACCGCGTGATCGCCGGCCCGCAGAAGCGCACGCGCGTCATGAACGTCAAGGAGCAGAAGATCACCGCGTACCACGAGGGCGGCCACGCCCTCGTCGCGGCGGCCATGCGCTACACGGACCCCGTCACGAAGGTGACGATCCTGCCGCGCGGCCGGGCGCTCGGGTACACGATGGTCATGCCGACCGAGGACAAGTACTCCACGACGCGCAACGAGCTGCTCGACCAGCTCGCGTACGCGATGGGCGGCCGCGTCGCCGAGGAGCTCGTGTTCCACGACCCGACGACGGGCGCCTCGAACGACATCGAGAAGGCGACCGCGATCGCGCGCAAGATGGTCACCGAGTACGGCATGAGCGAGCGCGTCGGCGCGATCAAGCTCGGCTCCGGCTCGGGCGAGCCGTTCCTCGGCCGCGACATGGGCCACCAGCGCGACTACTCGGAGTCGGTCGCGGGCACGGTGGACCACGAGGTCCGCAAGCTCGTCGAGGCCGCGCACGACGAGGCGTGGGAGGTGCTCACGCAGTACCGCGACGTGCTCGACGCCCTCGTGCTCGAGCTCCTCGAGAAGGAGACGCTGAACCAGGCCGAGCTCGCCCGCGTGTTCTCCCCCGTCGAGAAGCGCGCGCCGCGCGACGTCTGGCTCTCGAGCGAGCAGCGGGCCGTCTCCCAGCGCGGGCCCGTGCTCACCGACGCCGAGAAGGCGGCGCAGAACGGCGCGCCCGTGATCCCGCAGGACGAGGCCGCGGCCGCGAACGACGAGCTCCCCCCGGAGCGGATCGGCGAGGTGCCCGCGGACAGCCCGCTCGACCGCGCGCTCGGCCGCGACACGACCACGGACGCCACCGACGTGCGCGAGCCGGGGCAGGACTGATGGGCACCCCCACGGGCGCCTCGGCGGGCACGGGCGCGATCAC
Source organism: Cellulosimicrobium sp. 72-3 (assembly GCF_013127315.1). Classification (NCBI taxonomy): domain Bacteria; kingdom Bacillati; phylum Actinomycetota; class Actinomycetes; order Micrococcales; family Promicromonosporaceae; genus Cellulosimicrobium; species Cellulosimicrobium sp. 72-3. Next base: position 3,465,865 of record NZ_CP053419.1, on the reverse strand, counting down.
GCCGGCCCGGTCGGCGGAGGGCCTGCGCGCCGCCGCGGACGTCCCGCCGTACGACCAGGACCGCGCGGAGGCGGCCGTCCGCGAGCTGCTGCTCGCCGTCGGCGAGGACCCGGACCGCGAAGGGCTGCGCGAGACGCCGGCCCGCGTGGCGCGCGCGTACCGCGAGATCTTCGCGGGCCTGCGCCAGGAGGCCGCGGACGTCCTGACGACGACCTTCGACCTCGGCCACGAGGAGATGGTGCTCGTCAAGGACATCGAGGTGTACTCGACGTGCGAGCACCACCTCGTGCCCTTCCACGGCGTCGCGCACGTGGGGTACATCCCCAACGTGGACGGCCGCATCACGGGCCTGTCGAAGCTCGCGCGCCTCGTCGAGGTGTACGCGCGCCGCCCGCAGGTGCAGGAGCGGCTCACGTCCCAGGTCGCGGACGCGCTCGTGGAGCACCTCAAGCCCCGCGGTGCGATCGTCGTCGTCGAGTGCGAGCACCTGTGCATGTCGATGCGCGGCGTGCGCAAGCCCGGCGCGCGCACCGTCACGTCGGCGGTGCGGGGCCAGATGCGCGACGGCGCGACGCGGGCCGAGGCGATGAGCCTCATCCTGGGGCGCTAGGCCCGTGGACCGGTTCGTGGTCGCGGGGCTCGAGGAGCTCGCGAACGTCGGACGCACGCTCGTCATGGGCGTCGTCAACGTCACGCCCGACTCGTTCTCCGACGGCGGCGAGTGGTTCGAGCCGGACGCCGCGATCGCCCACGGGCGCGAGCTGCTGGGCGAGGGTGCGGACATCCTCGACGTCGGCGGGGAGTCGACCCGCCCCGGGGCGGGCCGGGTGCCCGTCGAGGCGGAGCTCGCGCGCGTGCTCCCCGTGATCTCCGCGCTCGCGGCCGAGGGGGCTGTCGTCAGCGTCGACACGACGCGCGCGGTCGTCGCGGAGCGCGCGGTCGCGGCGGGCGCCCGGCTCGTCAACGACGTGTCCGGCGGTCTCGCCGACCCGGCGATGGCCGACGTCGTCGCGCGCACGGGCGTCGCCTACGTCTGCATGCACTGGCGCGGGCACGCGGACGTCATGGACGACCTCGAGGACTACGACGACGTCGTCACGGACGTGCGCGACGAGCTGGCCGCGCGCGTGGACGTGCTCCTCGCGGCGGGCGTACGGCGCGAGCAGGTCGTGCTCGACCCGGGTCTCGGCTTCTCGAAGGCCGGGTCGTCGAACTGGCCGCTGCTCGCGCGCCTGCGCGAGCTCGAGGCGCTGGGCCTGCCCGTCCTCGTGGGCGCGTCCCGCAAGCGGTTCCTCGGGCACCTCCTCGCGCGCTCCGACGGTCGGCCCGTCCCGCCGCTCCTGCGCGACGACGCGACCGCCGCGGTCACGACCCTCGCCGCGGCGTCGGGCGCGTGGTGCGTGCGGGTCCACGCGGTCCGGGCGTCCGCCGACGCCGTGCGGGTCGCCGCCGCCTGGGGCCGGGCCCGCGACGAGGTCGTGCGGCCCGCGGACGGCGGCGCGGCGCAGCCGGCGGACCGACCGAGGGTCGGGGGCGACTCGACGGCGCGGCCCACGACCTAGCAGGATGGGCGAGGGGCCCCGCGGCGCGGGCGGCCCGGCGCAGCACGACACACGCAACGAGACACGGTGACGACGACCCGCCCCGGCGGGCGACGACGCAGCACCGGACGGGAGCACGACGTGACCACAGCGTTCGCAGGAGCGGTCCTCGACGCGGACGGACGGCCGTTCGACCGGATCCGCCTCACGGGCCTGAGCGCGACGGGCCACCACGGCGTCTTCGAGCACGAGAAGGCGCAGGGCCAGCTCTTCCGGGCCGACGTCGTGCTCCACCTGGACACGCGCGCCGCCGCGAGCGGCGACGACCTGTCCCGGACCGTCAGCTACGCGGGCGTCGCCGAGGACGTCGTCGCGGTCCTCGCCGGATCGCCCGCCGACCTCGTCGAGACCGTCGCCGAGCGCATCGCCGCGACGATCCTCACGCACGACGACGTCGTCGCGGTCGACGTCGCGGTGCACAAGCCGCAGGCGCCGATCACGGTCCCGTTCGAGGACGTCGAGGTCGTCATCCGTCGCGACCGCGTGGTCGTCCCCGTCGTCGCGCCGCTGTCGCGCCGCGGGGAGCAGGGGGCGCGCGACGCGCAGCCCGTCGGGCCGATCCCCGTCGGGTCGGTCGCCCCCGCGCTCATCCACGGCGTCGGTGACGTCCCCGCGCCCGACGACCGGACCCCGCTCGCCCCCGCGCCCGAGGTCATGCCACCCAGCATCCTCCCGGGCTCGGCCGAGACCGGAGCGGTGGCCGCCGGGTCCCCCGAGGACGCGCTCGACGCGACCCGCGAGGCTCCCGCCGTCCGGGACGCCGCCGTCCCCGGCGACGCCCGCGGCGAGCAGCAGACCCCCGCGGAGGCACCGCACGGCGAGGCCCCGTACGGGGAGGCGCCGTACGCGGAGCCTGCGCACGACGACCGCGGCGAGCCCGCGCACGACGACGCGGCACCGCACCCGCAGCAGGCGGCGTCGTACGACGAGCTCGTCGCGGGGTCGGTCCCCGCGGCCGGCCCCGCCGAGCACGTGCTGCACCACGACGCGCCGCCGGTCGCGCCCGGCGCGCCGTCGGGCGAGCAGCAGACCGTCCCCGGCGACGCCGCGCCTGTCGAGCACGCCGCCCCCGAGGCCGAGCCCCTGCCGTACGGCGCCGCGGCCGAGCCCGTCCCGGCGCACGACGAGGCCCCCGGCGGGGCGCACGACGCCGCGGAGGGGGCCGCGCCCGTCGAGCACGACCGGATGGACGACGTGCCCGCCGGGTTCGTCGAGGTCGTGCTCGCGCTGGGCGCGAACCTCGGCGACGCCCAGCAGACGCTGCGCGACGCGATCACGGACCTCGACCGGATCTCCGGTCTCGAGATCACGGAGGTCTCGCCGCTGGCCCGGACGGAGGCCGTGGGTGGCCCCGACCAGCCGGACTACCTCAACACCGTCCTCCTCGCGCGCACGCGCCTGTCGGCGCGCGACCTGCTGCACGCGTGCCAGGCGGTCGAGCAGGCGCACGGCCGGGTGCGCGACGAGCGCTGGGGCCCCCGCACGCTCGACGTCGACCTCATCGTCTACGGCACGCTGACGGCCGTCGCCGACGACCTGGAGCTGCCGCACCCCCGCGCGCACGAGCGGGCGTTCGTGCTCGAGCCGTGGTCGCAGATCGACCCGGACGCGGTGCTCCCGGGCCTCGGGGGCGGCCCCGTCGCGGCCCTCGCGGCGACCGCGCCCGACCGCGGCGGCATCCGGTGGCTCGCGCTCGACTGGCTGACGGACCCTGCTCCCGACCCGACGGGCGCCGTGCCCGTCACCACGGGCAGCACGGACGCCGCGCCGCCGCCCGCGCCCGTCGACGTGCCCGACCCCTACCAGCAGGCGCACACCGGTCCCGTCGCCGCCCCGTACGACGGTCCCGCGACGCCCGGCGGCGGCGTGCCCGCCTCCGACGGCGCGCCGGCACCGCAGCACCCGGCACCGCAGCAGTCGGCACCGCAGCAGCCCGTGCCGCCGCACGAGCCGCACCCGGCGCCGCAGCAGCCGCTCGCGCAGGAGCCCCTCGCGCAGCAGCCCGCGGCTCCGCAGCAGCCCGTCCCGCAGCAGCCGCCGCACGTCCAGCAGGCGGAGCCGCCGCAGCCGCCCGCACCGGAGCCCGCGCCCCCGGCCGCCCCGCCGCAGCCCGCGGTCGTGCCGCAGCCGGCCGGTCTCCCGCAGACCGTGACGCCGAGCGAGGCGCTCCCGGCACGGCCGGTCTTCGCGCCCGTCTCCGAGGGCGTCGCGCCCGAGGGGGCGGCCCCGCCGATCGTCCCCGACGGCTCGTTCGACCCGCGCGAGGACGCGGGCGTCCCCGTCGCCCCGTTCCCCGGGCCGTCGAACCGGCCGCCGTCGCACCCCGTGCCGTCGTCGCCCGACGCCGGGCACGCCCCGGACGCCGGGCCCGCCCCGGCTCAGGACGCGGCGCGCTTCCCCGAGCACGGCGCACCCGCGCACCCGGTCTTCCCGCCGGTCCACGCGCCCGAGCCCGTGCCGACGGCGCCGCAGCAGCCGGTCGCGCAGCCCGCGCACCCGCAGCCGCCCGCGGACGCCGCGTCGTCCGGTGACGACATCATCCGGTCGGTGCCGTTCCCGCCGGTCTCGGGCGGCGGACCGGCGTCCGCCCCCGGCCCGCTCGCGGACGCGGGGCTCCCGGCGAACGACCCGTGGCCGCCGTTCGGGCCGGTGTCCGGCGACGGTCGCGACGACGAGCGCTGATGCGGCGCACCTCCGTCCGCACCCTGCTGCTCGTGGCGGTCGCGACCGCCGTCGGCGGGTGGTTCGTCGTGCGCCTGCTCCAGAGCCGCGGCACGCTCCTGCCGGCGGTGCCGTGGATCGTGGACGTCACCGTCCTCGCGCTCGCGGCAGCCGTCTTCTGGGCGGGCTGGACCGTGCGCGCGTACCAGCAGGGCAAGCGTCCGTCGCTCGACGCGATCCGGGCGGCGCGCACGTTCGTCCTCGCGAAGGCGGCCGCGCTGACGGGCGCACTCCTGACGGGCTGGTACGGCGCGCAGGTGCTCGCCGCCCTGCCCGACCTCTCGATCGACGCGTTCCGCGACCGGGCCCTCGCGGCCGGGGTGGCCGCCGCGTGCGCGGTGGTGCTGGCCGTCGTCGGGCTCGTTGCCGAGCGGTTCTGCCAGCTCCCGCCCGACGACCGCGGCGAGGGCCGGGAGGGCCGCGAGGGCTCGGTGACGCGCGAGGACCCGGAGACCCCGGGCGCGGGCACGCCCGCCTGAGGCCCGTGCCCCGCCCCGGCCTGTGCACGACCCGGTCCGCACCGGGACGGGATGGGAGAATCGACGCATGACCGACCCTGCACGGGACCAGGACCCCCGCGGCACCGGCCCCTTCGACCCGCCCGGCATCGAGTGGACCCGCGTGTCGCCGCGGCTCGTCACGGCGCGCCTGCTGTCCGTGGGCATCACGCTCGCGGTCCCGGCCGTCGCCGTGATCGTGCTCGCGATCCTCTTCCCGCACTGGTGGCAGTGGCTCGTGCTCGGCGTGCTCGCGCTCCTGGGCCTCTGGGCGGCCGTCCTCGTGCCGCGCCAGGTCCGCGCGATCGGCTACGCGGAGCGTGACGACGACCTCCTGATCCGCCACGGCATCATGTTCCGCACGCTCGTCGTCGTGCCCTACGGCCGCATGCAGTACGTCGACGTCCAGGCCGGGCCGCTCGCGCGCAAGCTCGGCATCGCCCAGGTCCAGCTCCACACGGCGTCCGCGTCGACCGACGCGACGATCGACGGTCTCGAGCCCGCCGAGGCGGAGCGCCTGCGCGACCGGCTCGCGTCGCGCGGCGAGGCGAGGCTGGCGGGCCTGTGAACGACGCACCGGCCACCGACGACCTCGTGTGGCACCGGGTGCACCCGGTCACCCCGCTCGTGCGGGGCTGGACGGTCATCGCGGTGCTCCTGGTCGTCGTCGGCCAGCAGACGCTCAACGGGCTGCCCGAGGGGGAGAACCTCCTCGAGGGCGACCGCTGGTGGATGATCCTCCTCGGCATCCTCGTGGTGGGGCTCGTGGGGCTCGGGTACTCGGCGGTCGCGTGGCGCATGACGAGCTACGCGGTCGACGACGAGTCGGTGCACCTGCGCACGGGCGTGCTGTTCCGGCAGCAGCGCAAGGCGCGCCTCGACCGGCTCCAGGCGGTCGACGTCGTGCAGCCGCTCCTGGCCCGGTTCTTCGGGCTCGCGGAGCTCAAGCTCGAGGTCGCCGGGGGAGCGGACTCGGGCGTGAAGCTCGGCTTCCTCAAGGAGGCGGAGGCGAACCGGCTGCGCAACGACCTCCTCGCGCGTGCCGCGGGCCTGCGCGTCGCGCGCGAGCGCCCGGCCGCCGCGACGGCGCCCGGCGTCCCGGGTGCGCCCGCGGTCCCGGGTGCTCCCGGCGCCGTCGGGGCGCCGGCCGGGGACGTCCAGGCGCCCGGGGCGGACGCGCCGACGTTCGTCGCCGAGGCGCCCGAGCAGCCGGTGACCGCCGTCGGGCCGGGTCGGCTCGTCGCCTCGCTCCTGAGGTCCGGCGCGACGGTCGGCCTCGTCCTCGGTGTGCTCGGCATCGCGGGCGTCGTCGTCGGCACGCGCGAGATCGGGATCCTGTTCAGCGCGCTGCCCGCCGTGCTCGGCTTCGGCGGGTTCCTGTTCTCCCGGTTCACGGGGGAGTTCGGCTTCCGGTCCGCCATCTCGCCCGACGGCATCCGCCTGCGCCACGGGCTGCTGGAGACCCGCTCGCAGACGATCCCGCCCGGTCGCGTCCAGGCCGTGCGGCTGCGGCAGGGCCCGTTCTGGCGCGGGCCCGACTGGTGGCGCGTCGACGTCAACGTCGCGGGCTACGGCGTCAGCACCGACGGGGCGGACAGCACGAGCGTGCTCCTGCCCGTCGGCACGCGGGACGAGGCGCTCGCGGCCCTGTGGCTCGTGCTGCCGGACCTCGGCACGCCCGACCCCCGCGGCCTGCTCGACGAGGGCCTGTCCGGCCTCGACGCCGGGCAGCACTTCGTCGCGTCCCCGCGCCGTGCGCGCCTGCTGGACCTCGTCGCGTGGCGGCGGAACGGCTTCAGCGTCACCGACCGCGCCCTCCTGCTGCGCGGCGGGCGCGTCTTCCGCACCCTCGTCGTCGTGCCGCACGAGCGCACGCAGTCGCTCGGGCTCGAGCAGGGGCCGCTGCAGCGCCGGCTCGACGTCGCGTCGTTCACCGTGCACTCGACGCCCGGGCCGGTCTCGCCCCAGGTGCGGCACCTCGACGCGGGCGACGCCGCCCGCCTCCTCGACACCCAGGCCGAGCGCGCCCGCGAGGCCCGCGCGCACGCGGGGCCGGAGCTCTGGATGCGCCGCGACGACGTCCCGCTCGAGGAGAACGCGTGAGCGCCGCGGACGGCGGTCGCCGCCCCGGGCGGCTCGGGGTCGGCGTCGTCGGGGCCGGTCGCGTCGGGGCCGTCCTCGGCAGCGCCCTGCGCGCCGTCGGCCACGCGGTCGTGGGCGCGAGCGGTGTGTCCGACGCGTCGCGCGACCGCATCGAGACGCTCCTCGCGGGGGTGCCCGTCCTCGAGGTCCCGCAGGTCGTGGAGCGCGCCGAGCTCGTGCTCCTCGCCGTGCCCGACGACGCGCTCCCGGCCCTGGTCCGCGGCCTCGCCGAGACGGGGGCGTGGCAGCCCGGCCAGATCGTCGTGCACACGTCGGGCCGTTACGGCACGGCCGTCCTCGACCCGGCGCGCGCCGCCGGTGCCATCCCGCTCGCGCTGCACCCCGCCATGACGTTCACCGGCACGTCGCTCGACCTCGCGCGGCTCGAGGGCACGACGTTCGCCGTCACCGCGCCCGGCCCGGTCCTGCCGATCGGGCAGGCGCTCGTCGTCGAGCTCGGCGGGGAGCCCGTCGTCGTCGCGGAGGAGTCGCGCGGGCTCTACCACGCGGCCCTCGCGCACGGCGCGAACCACCTCGTCGTGCTCGTCGCGCAGGCCGCGCAGGCGCTCGAGGCCGCGGGCGTCGACCAGCCCGGGCGCGCGCTCGCGCCGCTCCTCGCTGCCGCCCTCGACGGCGCGACGCGGGGCGCCGACGCGGGCGCCGAGTCGGGGACGGGCGCGGGCGCCGGGGCGCTCCTCGGGCTCACCGGGCCCGTGGCGCGGGGCGACGTCGGCACCGTCCGCGAGCACCTCGCCGCCCTGGACGCGCTCGCTGCGACGAGCGACGCGGCGGACGTGCCGCCGTCGTACCGGGCGCTGAGCCGCGCCGCGACGCACCGTGCGCTCGCGGGCGGCCGGCTCGGCGAGCGTGCGGCCCGCGATCTTCTCGACGCGCTCGACGCGCCCGCGCCCGACCCGCAGGACCGGCATGACCAGCAGGACCGGCACGACCAGCAGGACCGGCCCGACCCGCAGGACCCGCACGACGAAGGACGAGCATGACGAGCACCCCCCGCCCGGACGCCGGGCCCCCCGCAGCCGGGACCCCGGCCGTCGTGACGACGCGCGCCGCGCTGCGCACCGCGCTCGACGCGTGGCGCGCCGAGCACCCGCACGGTCGCCGCGTCGTCGTCATGACCATGGGTGCGCTGCACGCCGGGCACCTCGAGCTCGTGCGCCGGGCGCGCGCGGAGGCGGGCCCCGACGGCCAGGTCGTCGTGACGGACTTCGTCAACCCGCTGCAGTTCGGCCCCGGCGAGGACTACGAGCGCTACCCGCGCGACGTCGCGGCCGACGTGGCGCTGCTCGCCGCGGCGGGCCCGGACGCGGTGGTCGACGTCGTGTTCGCGCCGCCCGTCGACGAGCTCTACCCCGACCTGGGCTCGGCCGACGGCCCGATCGTGCGGGTGACGTCGGGGCGCATCGGGACGGTGCTGGAGGGCGCGTCGCGGCCGGGGCACTTCGACGGCGTGCTCACGGTCGTGCTCAAGCTGCTCCACCTGGTGCGACCGGACGTCGCCGTGTTCGGGGCGAAGGACGCGCAGCAGCTCCTCGCGGTGCGCCGCATGGTCGCCGACCTCGACCTCGACGTGGAGGTCCTGGCGGTCGAGACCGTGCGCGAGGCGGACGGTCTCGCGCGGTCGTCGCGCAACGCGTACCTGACCCCGGCCGAGCACGAGCACGCGCTCGCGCTGAGCCGCGCGCTGCGCGCCGGGCGGGACGCCGCGGCCGCGGGGGAGGGCGCGCCGTCCGTGCTCGCCGCCGCGCGGGGAATCCTGGAGGCCACCGACGGCGTTGACGTCGATTACGTGGTGCTCGTCGATCCCGCTACCGTGGAGGACCTGGCGCCCGGCGCCGTCGGCCCCGGGCTCCTCCTGGTGGCGGCACGCGTGGGCACCACGCGTCTCATCGACAACACGGCCGTCGAGATCGTGCCGCCCGCGACCCGGGCGGCGGACCCCGCGGGCCGTGCCCCCGCACCTGGAGGAACCGCGTGACCGCGCAGACCCCGCCGAGCCCGCCGCGACGTCCGGCGTCGCTGCAGCGACCCATGATGATCGGCAAGATCCACCGCGCGACGGTGACGCAGGCCGACCTGCACTACGTCGGCTCGATCACCGTGGACGCCGACCTGCTCGACGCCGCGGACCTCTACCCGGGCCAGCAGGTCGACGTCGTGGACGTCACCAACGGCGCGCGCCTGACGACGTACGTCATCCCGGGCGAGCGCGGTGCGGGCCAGATCTGCATCAACGGCGCCGCCGCGCACCTCGTGAGTCCGGGCGACGTCGTCATCCTCATCGCCTACGGCATGCTCGACGACGCCGACGCGCGCACCTACCTGCCGAACGTCGTCTTCGTGGACGAGCAGAACCGCATCGTCGAGCTCTCCGACGAGCCCGGGCTCGTGCCCGCGGGCCACGGCCTCGAGGCGAGCGGCCTGCCGTTCGCCCCGTTCCGCGGCGCGGTCGACGACGGCGGCGTGGCCTCCGCGGTGCGCCCCGCGTGACCCGGGCCGGCGGGGCGTCCGCGCCCCAGCTCGCCCGGTCCCTCGCCGCCCCCGCACCGGGGTGGACGACGACGGCGGACGTCGTGGTCGTCGGCTCGGGCATCGCCGGCCTCACCGCCGCGCTCGAGCTGCGCACGCGCGTGCCCCACGTCCTGCTCGTCACCAAGGGCGAGCTGTCGTCGGGGTCGACGGTCTGGGCGCAGGGCGGCATCGCGGCCGCGCTCGACCCCGAGGACTCGCCCGAGGCGCACCTCGCGGACACGCTCGTCGCAGGGGCCGGCGTGTGCGACCCGGCGGCCGTCGAGGTGCTCGTCACCGAGGGCCCCGCACGCGTGCGCGAGCTCGTCGCGCGCGGCGCGAACTTCGACCGGGCGGCCAACGGCGACATCGCCCTCACGCGCGAGGGCGGGCACCACGCCGACCGGATCGCGCACGCGGGCGGCGACGCCACGGGCGCGGAGATCTCGCGGGCGCTCGTCGCGCAGCTCGAGGCCGTGCGCCGCGACCCGGGCATCGAGGTCATCGAGAACGCGCTCGTGCTCGACGTGCTGACGACCGATGGCTCGGGCGACCGCGCTCCCCGCGCGTGCGGCGTGACCCTCCACGTGCGCGGCGAGGGCTCGCGCGACGGCGTCGGTGCGGTCCTCGCGCGCGCCGTCGTGCTCGCGACCGGGGGAGTGGGGCAGGTGTTCCGCTCGTCGACCAACCCGCCGCAGGCCACGGGCGACGGCATCGCCGCGGCGCTCCGCGCGGGCGCGACGCTCGGCGACCTCGAGTTCGTGCAGTTCCACCCCACGGTGCTGTGGCTGGGCCTCGGCGCCAAGGGGCAGCTCCCGCTCATCTCGGAGGCCGTGCGCGGCGAGGGCGCGATCCTCCTCGACACCGACGGCCACCGGTTCATGCCCGCGCAGCACCCCATGGCCGAGCTCGCGCCGCGCGACGTCGTCGCGCACGCGATCGTGCGGCAGATGGCCGCGACCGGCTCGGACCACGTGCTGCTCGACGCCCGGCACCTCGGTGCCGAGTTCCTGCGCGCGCGCTTCCCGACGATCACCGAGCGGCTCGCCGAGAACGGGCTCGACTGGACCGAGGAGCCCGTCCCCGTGGCGCCCGCCCAGCACTACCACTCGGGCGGCGTCGTGACGGACCTGCACGGTCGCTCCACCGTCGACGGTCTCTACGCGATCGGCGAGGTCGCGTGCACGGGCGTGCACGGCGCGAACCGCCTCGCGTCGAACTCGCTGCTCGAGGGGCTCGTCTTCGCCCAACGGGCGGCGCGGCAGATCACGGAGCGCGTGGCCGCGGGCGAGCTCGAGGTGGGCGAGCCCGTCGACCGTCCGGGGCCGTCGGCCCTCGTGGCGGCGGCCGCGCGCTCGCGCATCCAGTCGATCGCGTCCGCGGGCCCGGGCGTCCTGCGCGACGGCGACGGGCTCGCGGCCGCCGCCGCCCGCCTCGCCGCGGTCCGCACCGACGCGCACGAGGCGAGCGACGTCGTCGCGCAGCCGCAGGCCGCGGAGTGGGAGACGACGAACGTGCACCAGGTCGCGACCGCGCTCACCGCCGCGGCGGCGCTGCGCACCGAGAGCCGCGGCGGCCACTTCCGCACCGACTTCCCGGCGAGCGACCCCGCGTGGGAGCGGCGCGTGCTCGTCTCGCTCGGCGCGGACGGGACCCTGCTCGTCCGCTGAGGCGCGGCGCGCGACCTCGCGACCGCGGGCCTGCACGACCGCGGGCCCGCACGACCGCGGTCCTGCGCGACGGCGTGGGCGGCCGGCGGCCGGGAGCCGTCAGGCACCGGCGCGCTGCGGGCACGCGAGCGGATAGCGTGGGGGACCGTGAGCAGCCCTGCCGAGCCCGTGCCCGCCCGTCCCGCCGACGGCGGAGCACCGCCCGCCGTCCCGTCCCGCGTGGAGCCCGGCCTCGACCCGGCGTGGATCGCCGAGACCGTCGCGCGGGCGCTCGACGAGGACCTGGGCCCCGTGCCCGGGCGCGACGTGACCACCCAGGCGACGGTGCCGGCGTCGGCCACCGGGACCGCGCACCTCGTGTCCCGCGCGGACGGGGTCGTCGCGGGCCTCGTCGTGGTCGAGGAGGTGACGCGGCAGGTCGCGGAACGGTTCGGCCTCCCGCCCGTCGAGGTGACGTTCGTCGCGTCCGACGGCGAGGCCGTGGGTCGCGGCCGTGTCCTCGCCGCGCTGACCGGCCCCGTCCAGGTGCTGCTCACGGCGGAGCGCACGCTGCTCAACCTCGCGAGCCGCGCGTCGGGCGTCGCGACGGCGACGCGCGCGTGGGCGCGCGAGCTCGCCGGCACCGGCGCCCAGGTGCTCGACACGCGCAAGACGACCCCCGGGCTGCGCGCGCTCGAGAAGTACGCGGTCCGCGCGGGCGGCGGCACGAACAAGCGCATGGGCCTGTACGACGTCGCGATGGTCAAGGACAACCACGTCGTGGCCGCGGGGTCGGTGAGCGCCGCGATCGAGGCGATCCGCCAGGCGTTCCCCGACGTGCTCGTGCAGGTCGAGGCCGACACCACGGCGCAGGCGCTCGAGGCGCTGTCGGCGGGCGCCGACTTCCTGCTCCTGGACAACATGCCGACGCCGGTGCTCGCCGACACGGTCGCGGCCGTGCGGGCGCGCGAGGGGACCGACGGCGTCCCGGCGAAGGTGGAGCTCGAGGCGACGGGCAACCTCACCCTGGACCGCGCGCGCGAGGTCGCGGGCACCGGCGTCGACTACCTGTCCGTCGGCGCGCTCACCCACTCGGCCCCGATCCTCGACCTCGCGCTCGACCTCCTCCCCACCCTCCCGCCGAGGGAGAGCCCCGGTCCCGCGAGGTAGAGCCCTGGTCACCACCACGGCTCTACCTCGGCGGACCACGGCTCTACCTCGCGCGACCACGGCTCTATCTCGGGGACGCGGGAGCGTCGGTAGAATCCAGGGGTGACCTCCCCCGCCGGAACCCCCTCTCCTGCCGTGCCCGAGCCCGAGGACCACGTCGACGACGTGCCCGAGCAGATGCAGGTCCGCCGCGAGAAGCGCGAACGGATTCTCGCGCGCGGCGACGAGCCCTACCCCGTCTCGGTGCCGCGCACGACCACGATCGCCGAGGTCCGTGCCGCGTACGCGCACCTGGAGACGGGCGAGGAGACGCAGGACGAGGTCGGCGTCGCCGGCCGCGTGGTGTACCTGCGCAACACCGGCAAGCTGTGCTTCGCCACGCTGCAGGACGGCGAGGGGAACCGCCTGCAGGTCATGCTCAGCCAGGCCGTGGTCGGGGAGGAGTCGCTCGCGGCGTTCAAGTCCGACGTCGACCTCGGCGACCACCTGTTCGCGCACGGCCGCGTCATCAGCTCGCGCCGCGGCGAGCTGAGCGTGTTCGCGGACGCGTGGCAGATCGCCGCGAAGGCGCTGCGTCCCCTCCCAGTGCTCCACAAGGAGCTCTCGGAGGAGGCGCGCGTGCGCCAGCGCTACGTCGACCTCATCGCCCGCCCGGCCGCACGCGACACCGTGCGCCTGCGCGCCGCCGTCGTGCGCTCGATCCGCGAGAACTTCTGGGAGCGCGGTTTCGTCGAGGTCGAGACCCCGATGCTCCAGACGCGTCCGGAGGGTGCCGCCGCGCGCCAGTTCGAGACGCACATGAATGCGTTCGACATCGACCTGTTCCTGCGCATCGCGCCCGAGCTGTTCCTCAAGCGCGCGGCCGTCGGCGGCGTCGAGAAGGTGTTCGAGATCAACCGCAACTTCCGCAACGAGGGCGTGGACTCCACGCACTCGCCGGAATTCGCGATGCTCGAGGCGTACGAGGCCTACGGCGACTACGACACGATGGCCGTGCTCACCCAGAACCTCGTCCAGCGCGCCGCGCAGGACGCTCTCGGCACGACGCTCGTGACGCTCGCCGACGGCACGGAGTACGACCTCGGCGGGGAATGGACGCAGCTGAAGATGTACGACTCGCTCTCGGACGCGCTGGGCGAGCACATCACCCCCGAGACGTCGGTCGAGACGCTGCGGGCGTTCGCGGACAAGCACGAGCTCTCCTTCGACCCGAAGAACGTCAATCACGGAAAGCTCGTCGAAGGCCTGTGGGAGCACCTCGTGGGAGATCACCTGGTGGCACCCACGTTCGTGCGGGACTTCCCGGTCGAGACCTCGCCGCTGACGCGCGACCACCGCACGGTGCGCGGGCAGGTCGAGAAGTGGGACCTCTACGTGCGCGGCGTCGAGCTCGCGACGGCGTACTCCGAGCTCGTGGACCCGGTGGTCCAGCGGCAGCGGTTCGAGGCGCAGGCCCTGCTCGCCGCGGCCGGCGACGAGGAGGCCATGCGCATCGACGAGGACTTCCTCACCGCGATGGAGTACGCGATGCCGCCGTCCGGCGGGATGGGCCTGGGCATCGACCGCCTGCTCATGGCGCTCACCGGTCTCGGCATCCGCGAGACCATCCTCTTCCCGCTCGTGAAGCCCGCGCAGTAGCGCGGCCGAGAACCTAGGACCGACAGCATGGACATCTGGCCCACCCTCGCGGCGCTGATCCCGTCGATCGGCGTCGGCGTGCTCTTCTATGTCGCGATGCGCGCGATCGTGCGCGCGGACCGCAACGAGCGCGCCGCGCTGGCGCGTCTCGACGCGGAACAGGAATCCGCCGCGCGCGGGAATGCTGCTCCCGCGCACGACTCCTGATCTCCGCGGAAGGCTGTCGGGCGGCGTCCCGAAATGATGGACCGCCGTCCAGGAATTGCCCCTCGGGGGCGGCGCGCGCGTTCCGTCGTGGCGGCGTGTTCAATTGACGCTCGCCTTTCACGGTGGCATCCTGACGACGACAGCAATTCCTGTGAAGCGTGAGGAAACCACAGTGGCCCAGAAAGTCCAGGTAATTCTCGTCGACGATCTCGACGGGGGTGCGGCCGACGAGACCGTCACGTTCGCACTCGACGGCGTCTCCTACGAGATCGACCTCAGCACGAAGAATGCCCAAGAGCTGCGCGACGCCTTTGCCTCGTGGGTCGGCAACGCGCGCAAGGTCTCGTCCCGCACGAGCTCGGCCCGGCCGGCCCGCCGCAGCGGCGGCGGTCGTTCGTCCGGCTCGGCCCGTGCGACCGAGGTCCGCGAGTGGGCCCGTGCCAACGGCTACACGGTCAACGACCGTGGTCGGATCTCCCAGGAGATCCAGACCGCGTACGACGCCGCGCACTGACGCGTCGTCTCACCGAGCACCGGGGCGCCCGGCCGACGACACGTCGGCCGGGCGCCCCTTCTCGTGCGCCGGGGCGCTCGTGCCGAGCCGCCCGCGCGGAGAACTAGGCTCGGGGCATGACCTCCGCGACCCGCGCCCTCTGGATCGGCACCTACCCGCACCCGAGCGGCGCGGAGGGCGTGTGGCGCGTCGAGCTCGACGTCGACCCGGCCGCGGGCACCGGCTCCTTCGGGGGCGGTACGCTCGCCGCCGCGTCGGGGTCGCCGTCGTTCCTGGCGCTCGACGGCGACACGCTCTACGCGGTGGGGGAGACGGAGGCCGGCTCCGTCTCGGCGTTCGCCGTCGGGCCCGACGGCGCCCTCGCCCCTCGGGGCGGCCCGGTCGCCACGGGCGGCTCGTACCCGTGCCACGTCGCCGTGAGCGGTGATGTGCTCGTCGCGAACTACGGCGACGGCGTCCTCACGGTCGTGCCGACGACGGACGACGGCGCGCTCGACACGACCGCGTCCGACGCCGGGCCGCGCCGGCAGCCGCACGCGGGGACCGGCCCGGTCGCCGACCGCCAGGAGGGGCCGCACGCGCACTTCGTCGCGCCCCTCGCGCACCTCGGCGCGGCGGACGACGGCAGCGGCGCGGTGCTCGTCGTCGACCTCGGCACCGACGAGCTGCGCCGGCACGACCCGGCCGCGCCCGACGGCTCGACGGCCCGCGTCGTCGCGACCTTCCCGCCTGGCACGGGCCCGCGCCACCTCGCGGCGCTGCCGTCGGGGCACCTCGTCGTCGTCGGCGAGCTCGACCCGGCGCTGTTCCTGCTCTCCCCGGTGGACGGGCCGGACGGCGTGCGCACCTATGACGTCGTCGCGCGCTACGACGTCACGCACGCCGCCGCCCCGGCCGACGGCGGGAACTACCCCTCGCACGTCGCGGTCACCGCGGACGGCACGCGCGTCCTCGCCGCGGTGCGCGGCGCCGACGTGCTCGCGGTGCACGCGGTCGAGCCGGGGCCGGACGGCGGCGTGCCCACGCTGCGCCACCTCGCCGACTCGCCCGTGGGCGGCGCGTGGCCGCGCCACTTCGCGATCCTCGGGGTCGCGACCGGCGCGGGGTCGGCCGCCGAGACCGACCAGGGGGACGTCGTCGCGCCGCTGCACGACCTCGTCGTCGTGGCGAACCAGAACGACGACCCGCTCGTCGAGCGGCCCGCCGCGGCCGGCCCGGACGCCCCGACGTCGAACCTCGCGCTCCTGCGCGTGCGCCGCTCGGACGGCGCCGCCCAGGTGCTTGACGTGCTCGCGCTCCCGGCCCCGGCGTGCGTCGTGGAGGCCTGACCCGCCGTGACGACGCTCGACCTGCCGGGCGGAACCGCCCCCGCCCCGTCGGACCCGCTGCGGGTCGCGATGCTCTCGGTGCACACGTCGCCGCTCGACCAACCGGGCACCGGCGACGCGGGCGGCATGAACGTGTACGTGACCGAGCTCGCGCACGCGCTCGCGCGCCGCGGCACGCAGGTCGAGATCTTCACGCGCGCGACGGCGTCGAGCCAGCCGCCCGTGGTCGAGGTGTCCGACGGCGTGACGGTGCGCCACGTCGCCGCCGGGCCCTTCGAGGGCCTCGACAAGAACGATCTCCCCGGCCAGCTCTGCGCGTTCACGGCCGGGGTGCTCCGGGCCGAGGCGCGGCACCGCGAGGGCTGGTACGACGTCGTGCACACGCACTACTGGCTCTCGGGGCAGGTCGGGTGGCTCGCCGCCGACCGCTGGGACGTCCCGCTCGTCCACACCATGCACACGCTCGCGCGCGTGAAGAACGCGGCGCTCGCGCCGGGCGACGCGCCCGAGCCGCTCGGGCGCATCATCGGCGAGGAGCAGGTCGTCGCGGAGGCGGACGCGCTCGTCGCGAGCACGGACGCGGAGGCGCAGGACCTCGTGCGCGACTACGCGGCCGACCCGGCGCGCGTGCACGTCGTGCCGCCGGGCGTCGACCTCGAGCTGTTCTCCCCGGCTCCGGGCGCCGCGACCGGCGACGCCCGGGCGCGCCGCGAGCGGCGGCGCGCGCTGCGGGCCGAGCTGGGTCTGCCGGCGGACGGCGGCCTCGTCCTCTTCGCCGGGCGCGTGCAGCCGCTCAAGGGCCCGGACGTGCTCGTCCGCGCGCTCGGCGTCCTCGCCGCGCGCGGGGAGCCCGTGCCGACGCTCGTCGTGCTCGGCGGCCCCAGCGGCCGCCCGACGGCCGTCCGCGAGCTCGAGGCCCTCGCCTACCAGGTGGGCGTGAGCGACCGGCTCGTCGTCCGCCCGCCCGTCCCGCGCGACGAGCTCGTGCGCTGGTACCGGGCGGCCGACGTCGTCGCCGTCCCCTCGCACAACGAGACGTTCGGGCTCGTCGCGGCCGAGGCGGAGGCGAGCGGCACGCCCGTGGTCGCGGCCGCCGTCGGCGGGCTGCGGACCGTGGTGGAGGACCAGGTCTCCGGCGTCCTCGTGCCCGACCACGACCCGGCGACCTGGGCGCGCGTCCTCGCCGACCTGCTCGCCGACGACGCCCGCCTCGCGACCCTCGGCGAGGGCGCCCGACGCGCGGGGGAGCGGTTCGGGTGGGACGTCGCGGCGGTCCGGATGCTCGACGTCTACGCGCAGGCGAAGAAGGTCCGCGCGGCGCGCTGACCGCGCGGACCGGTACGCGGGGTCACGCCGGGCTCAGTCGCCCGCGCGCTCCAGCACGAGGACGGGGATCTCCCGCGACGTCTTCTCCTGGTAGTCGGCGTACGGCGGGTAGGCCGCGACCGCGCGCTCCCACCACAGCGCCTTCTCCTCGCCGTGGACCTCGCGCGCGACGTAGTCGTGCCGCTCGGTGCCGTCCTGCAGCTCGACCCGCGGGTGCGCGAGCACGTTGAGATACCAGACCGGGTGCTTCGGCGCGCCGCCGAGCGATGCGACGACCGCGTACGCGCCGTCGTGCTCGACCCGCATGAGCGGGGTCTTGCGGACCTTGCCGCTGCGGCGCCCGAGCGTCGTGAGGACGACGACGGGCATCCCGTTCAGGGTCGTGCTGCGCGTCCCGCCGGACGACTCGTAGGCCTCCGCCTGCTCGCGGGACCAGGTGCTCGGGCTCGGTGCGTACTCTCCGTCGATCGGCATGCGGGAGAGAACGTGCGCGACGGCGCGCTGATTCCCGGCCGCGCCCCCGGCCGTGGCGCGGCGCTGCTCGGGCGGCCCGGGACGGTCGGACCTTCGTCCCACGCCGCGCGGCGACGGTCACCACCACGTGGGACGCGCGTGCCGCCGCGCCGGGCCGTGCGGCAGGATGGAGGCATGACCTACACCCTCGTGCTGCTCCGCCACGGCGAGAGCGAATGGAACGCCAAGAACCTGTTCACCGGCTGGGTGGACGTCGCCCTGTCGGAGAAGGGCACCGAGGAGGCGAAGCGCGGCGGTCAGCTCCTCGCGGAGGCCGGCGTCCTGCCCGACGTCGTGCACACCTCGCTCCTGCGCCGCGCCATCACGACGGCGAACCTCGCGCTCGACGCGGCCGACCGCCACTGGATCCCCGTGAAGCGGTCCTGGCGCCTCAACGAGCGGCACTACGGTGCGCTCCAGGGCAAGAACAAGAAGCAGACGCTCGAGGAGTTCGGCGAGGAGCAGTTCATGCTCTGGCGCCGCTCCTACGACGTCCCGCCGCCCGAGATCGAGCTCGGCTCCGAGTTCTCGCAGGACACGGACCCGCGCTACGCCGACGCCCCCGTCGTGCGCACCGAGTGCCTCAAGGACGTGCTCGAGCGCGCCCTGCCGTACTGGGACGGCGAGGTCGTCCCCGACCTCAAGGCGGGCAAGACCGTCCTGGTCGCCGCGCACGGCAACTCGCTGCGCGCGATCGTCAAGCACCTCGACGGCATCTCCGACGAGGACATCGCCGCGCTCAACATCCCGACCGGCATCCCGCTGCTCTACGAGCTCGACGAGGACCTCAAGCCCGTCACGAAGGGCGGCCGCTACCTCGACCCCGAGGCCGCCGCCGAGGCCGCCGCGGCGGTCGCGAACCAGGGCCGCTGACCGGCCCCACCCCGCGCACGACCGTGGCCCGTCCGGAGATCCGGACGGGCCACGGTCGTCTGCGTCGGTCGAGCGGGTGCTCCCGGCGCTGGGTCAGGCGGTCGCGCGCGTGGTGCCCGCCGGGGCGCCGCGGTCGTCGGCGAACTCGCCGGTCACGAGGTACGTCACGCGCTTGGCGATCGACACCCCGTGGTCGCCGAAGCGCTCGTAGTAGCGGCCCACGAGCGTGACGTCGACCGTCTCCTGCGGCGTGCCCGTCCACGTGCCGTCGAGCAGCGCGCTGAACGTGTCCTGGTGCAGCTTGTCGAGCAGGTCGTCGTCACGCTCGATGTTCGCGGCGACGGTGAGGTCGCGCGTCGTGAGGAGCGTCGTGGTGCGCCGCGCGACGCGGACGGCGGCGTCGTGCATCTGCTCGAACGTGCGGTGCAGCGACGGCTCGATCGCGCGGCCCGGGTAGCGGCCGCGCGCGACCTGCGCGATGTGGCGCGCGAGGTCGCCCATGCGCTCCAGCGTGGCGCTCATGCGCAGCGCGCTGACGACGACCCGCAGGTCGGTCGCGACGGGCTGCTGCTGCGCGAGCAGCAGCACGCAGCGCTCGTCGAGCTCGCGCTCGAGGGCGTCGATCGTGTGGTCGTCGCCGATCACCGACTGCGCGAGCTGCAGGTCCGCCGTGAGGAGCGCCTGCCCGGCGCGGTTCACGGCCGACTCCACCAGCCGGCTCATCTCGGCCAGGTCGTCGCCGACCTGCTTCAGCTCGGCCTCGAAGATCTCCCGCATCGCTTCCCTCTCGTCGTGACCGGTCGGTCCGGTCCGTGACGGCGTGCGCCCCGACGCGCCGGGAGGCGCCCGGGCACGCCGTCGGCTCCTGACACGCTCGCAGGCGTGGTCGACCGGCCGGTGAACACCAGTGCGCCGTCAGGTGAACTCTTGGCGGCTCGGGCCCGCCCAGGGTCCGGTGGGGCCGGGAGGGAGCGCGCGCGACCGTACGCTGGACGGGTGCAAGCCGAGAGTCTGATCGAGGGCGTGACCGTGCTGCTCGCCGGTGTCGTGGGCATCGTCGTCGGCGTGATCGCCGCGATCGCGTTCCGCGTGAGCGAGCGGCAGCAGCGCGCCGCGCGCGAGGAGACCGCGCCGGAGCTCGACGAGGGACTCGTCCGGGTGCTGGCCGTGCTGCGGTCCGCCGCCGTCGTGCTCGACGGCGAGGGGGAGGTCGTGCGGGCCAGCCCGCCCGCGTACGCGCTGGGGGTCGTGCGCGGCGACGCGATCGCGCACGCCGCGATCCGCGACATGATCGACGACGTGCGCCGGGACGGCGTGATCCGCGACGAGGAGCTCGAGCTCCCGCGCGGCCCCGTCGGCCGGGGCACGGTGATGCTCCAGGTGCGCGTGGCCCAGGTGGGCCCGCACCACGTGCTCGTGCTCGCGGAGGACCGGACGGAGGCGCGTCGGGTCGAGGCGATCCGCCGCGACTTCGTCGTCAACGTGTCCCACGAGCTGAAGACGCCGGTGGGCGCGCTCGCGCTGCTCGCGGAGACGGTCCAGGACGCCGCGGACGACCCGGTGGCGGTGCGCCGGTTCGCCGCGCGCATGCAGTCGGAGGCGACGCGCCTGTCCGCGCTCGTGCAGGAGATCATCGAGCTGTCGCGGCTCCAGGTCGCGGGAGCCCTGCAGGAGGTGACGGTCGTGCCGGTGCGCGGCGTGGTCGAGGAGGCCGTCGACCGCGCCCGCACGACCGCGCAGGGCAAGGGCATCGTGCTCACGACGGGCGGCGAGCTGGACGCCGCGGTCTACGGCGACCACAACCTGCTCGTCACCGCGGTGCGCAACCTCCTCGACAACGCGGTCGCCTACTCGGGCGAGAACACGCGCGTCGGCGTCGGGGTGACGCGGTCGGGCGACCTCGTCGAGATCGCCGTCGTGGACCAGGGCATCGGGATCGCGGCCGACGAGCAGGCGCGGGTCTTCGAGCGGTTCTACCGCGTCGACCCGGCGCGCTCGCGCGACACGGGGGGCACCGGCCTCGGGCTGAGCATCGTCAAGCACGTCGCCGCCGACCACGGCGGCGAGGTGACGATGTGGTCCGAGCCGGGCCGCGGGTCGACCTTCACGCTCCGCATCCCGGCGGCGAACGTCCCGGCCGCGCGGACGCGCGGCACGGTGACCGACCGGGTGGCCGAGCAGGCACCCGACGGGCACGCGACGGAGGGTCGCGCACCGGACGAGCACGAGCGCGTGCCGCACGAGCACGCGTCGGACGACGGCGCCCCGGACGCGGGCGCACGGAACAAGGAGGTAGGCGCGTGACGCGCATCCTGGTGGTGGAGGACGAGGAGTCGTACCGCGACCCGCTGACGTACCAGCTGCGGCGCGAGGGCTTCGACGTCGTCGAGGCGGCGACCGGTACGGAGGCGCTGGAGCGGTACGACGCCGACGGCGCGGACCTCGTCCTGCTCGACCTCATGCTCCCCGGCCTGAGCGGCACGGAGGTGTGCCGGGAGCTGCGCCAGCGTGGCGACGTCCCCGTCATCATGCTCACGGCGAAGGACTCGGAGATCGACAAGGTCGTGGGCCTGGAGCTGGGCGCGGACGACTACGTGACCAAGCCGTACTCGTTCCGCGAGCTGCTCGCGCGCGTGCGCGCCGTGCTGCGGCGCAAGGGCGGGGAGGCCGGCGCCGAACCGGTCGCGGAGAGCGCGCTCGAGGTCGGTCCCGTCCGCATGGACGTCGAGCGGCACACCGTGAGCGTGGACGGCGAGGTCGTGCCGTTCCCGCTCAAGGAGTTCGAGCTCCTCGAGCTGCTCCTGCGCAACGCCGGTCGCGTGCTCACGCGCGGGCAGCTCATCGACCGGGTGTGGGGCACGGACTACGTGGGGGACACCAAGACCCTCGACGTCCACGTCAAGCGCATCCGGTCGAAGATCGAGCCCGAGCCCGCGAGCCCGCGCTACCTCCTCACGGTGCGGGGCCTCGGCTACAAGATCGCCGACGGCGTCGGGCAGGCCTGACCCGGCGGTCCCGTCCGGCGGTCCCGTCCGGCACGAACGACCGGCGCGAGTGCCGGCACGACGGCCCCGGTGCGTCCCTCGCGGACGCACCGGGGCCGTCGTCGTCCGACGCCGCGGAGCCCGTCGTGCGAGCCGGCAGCCCGGCACGGAAGGTCTGTGCACTGTTCATCCGTCGTTCACCCGCTCTCGGGGAACGCGTCACCCGGCGCTCCTAGCGTCGGGATCGTCACCGGCGCTCGCTGGTGGCACGAGACGCGTGAACAGGATGGAACGAAGAGTGAAGCTCAGCCGATTCTCCCGTGCAGGATCCGCCGTCGCGGTCGGCGCGCTCGCCCTGACCCTCGCCGCGTGCGGGTCGGACGACCCCGTCGGCGGCGCCGACGGCTCCACCGGTGGTTCCTCCGAGGGCTCGTCCGAGACCGCGAGCGACCTCAGCGGTGAGCTCAACGGTGCGGGCGCGAGCTCGCAGGAGTCCGCGATGGAGGCGTGGCGCGCCGGGTTCCAGAGCGCGAACCCCGACGTCACGGTCAACTACGACCCGGTCGGCTCCGGCGGCGGACGCACCCAGTTCCTCGAGGGCGGCGTCGCGTTCGCCGGCTCCGACGCGGTGCTCAAGGAGGAGGAGATCACCCAGTCGCAGGCCGTGTGCGGCCCCGACGGCGCGATCGACCTCCCCGTCTACGTCAGCCCGATCGCGATCATCTACAACCTGCCGGAGGTCGCCGAGCTGAACCTCGCCCCGGCCACGATCGCGGGCATCTTCAACGGCACCATCACGCAGTGGAACGCGCCGGAGATCGCCGCCGACAACCCGGACGCGACGCTCCCCGACGTGGCGATCACGCCCGTCCACCGCTCCGACGAGTCGGGCACCACCGAGAACTTCACCGAGTACCTCGCCGCGACCGCGGGCGACGCGTGGGGCCACGAGCCGAGCGGCGACTGGCCGACGCAGGGCGGCGAGTCCGCGCAGGGCACGTCCGGCGTCGTGCAGACCGTCCAGGGCGGCGAGGGCACCATCGGCTACGCCGACGCCTCGAAGGCCGGCGACCTCGGCACCGCGAAGATCAAGGTCGGCGAGGAGTGGGTCGCCTACTCCCCGGAGGCCGCGGCCAAGGTCGTCGACGCGTCGCCGCGCGTCGAGGGCCGGCACGAGCACGACATCGCGGTCGAGCTGGACCGCACCACGACCGAGGCCGGCGCCTACCCGCTGGTGCTCGTCTCGTACGCGGTGGCGTGCCTCAACTACGAGGACGAGGCGACGGGCGACCTCGTCAAGGCGTTCCTCACCTACGTCTCGAGCGAGGAGGGCCAGTCGGCCTCCGCGTCGGCCGCGGGCAGCGCGCCGATCTCGGAGGACCTGCGCACGGACGTCCACGCGGCCGTCGAGGCCATCACGGTCGGCGCCGCCGGCTGACGACCGCCGGGGGGCGCCGGGGGGCGGCGGGGCCTGCGGGCCCCGTCGCCCCCGACCCGCGACCAGACCGTACGCCGCAGGACAGCACACCGGGAGCACGAGAGTGACCACCACAGTCCCACCCACGACGCCGGGCCCCGCGCCGGGCGGCTCGTCCGAGCCCGTGCGACGCGCGGGCACCTCGCGCCGCCGCGCCCGCAACAGCGACCGCGGCGTGAACCGCGCGTTCCGCTGGACCGCGACGGGTGCCGGCGCGCTCATCCTCGCCGTGCTGGCCGCGGTCGCGATCTTCCTGCTGCTGCGGGCGTGGCCCGCGCTCAGCGCGGGCGGGGCCGAGCTGAGCGAGCAGGTGGCGTGGTTCCCCGAGGGCGCGTCGCTGCTCTCGTTCGTGGGGCCGCTGATCTTCGGCACGCTGCTCGCGGCGGCGCTCTCGCTCGTGCTCGCGACGCCCGTCGCGATGGGCATCGCGCTGTTCATCTCCCAC
Organism: Cellulosimicrobium sp. 72-3; assembly: GCF_013127315.1. Taxonomy (NCBI): domain Bacteria; kingdom Bacillati; phylum Actinomycetota; class Actinomycetes; order Micrococcales; family Promicromonosporaceae; genus Cellulosimicrobium; species Cellulosimicrobium sp. 72-3. Next base: position 3,442,254 of record NZ_CP053419.1, on the reverse strand, counting down.
TACGCGCCCCGCCGGCTCGCCTCGACCCTGGGCTACGTCGTCGACCTGCTCGCGGCGATCCCCAGCGTCGTCTACGGCCTGTGGGGCTCGCTCGTCCTCCCGCCGGTCGTCGTGCCGGTGTGGTCCTGGCTCGCCGACACCCTCGGGTGGTTCCCGCTCTTCACCGGCCCGGCGTCGCCGACCGGTCGCGTCCTGCTCACCGTCGCGCTCGTGCTCGCCGTGATGATCCTGCCGATCATCACGGCCGTGAGCCGCGAGGTGTTCCTCCAGACGCCGAAGCTCCACGAGGAGGCCGCGCTCGCCCTCGGTGCGACGCGCTGGGAGATGATCCGCACCGCGGTCATCCCGTTCGGGCGGTCGGGCGTCATCTCGGCCGCGATGCTCGGCCTCGGGCGCGCGCTCGGCGAGACGATGGCCGTGCTCATGATCCTCTCGCCCGGGCTCCTCTACTCGTTCAAGATCCTGCAGGCGGGGCAGCAGCAGACGATCGCCGCGAACATCGCGGCGGACTTCCCCGAGGCGAACCCGCTCGGGGTGAGCGCCCTCATCGCGACGGGCCTCGCGCTGTTCGTCATCACCCTGCTCGTCAACATGGGCGCCCGCGCGATCGTCGCGCGGCGCAAGGACTTCTCGGGAGCCAACTGATGAGCGCCCTCAGCACCAGCCCCGCGCGCGGGGCCTCCGCACCGGACCCGGAGCGCACCGCGTCCGTGCGCGCGCTCCTGCGCGGCGCGGACGCCGGACGTCGCCGCAAGGACCGCACCATGACGGTCCTCATGTGGGGCGCGTTCGCCCTCGCGATGGTGCCTCTCGTGTCCGTCGCGTGGACCGTCGTCGTGCACGGCATGGAGCGGTTCGACGTCTACTTCCTGACGCACTCCATGCGCGGCGTGTTCGGCGGCATGGACGCGGGCGGCATCTACCACGCGATCCTCGGCACGCTCCTCATCACCCTCGGCGCCGCGGTGATCTCGGTGCCGATCGGCCTGCTCGCCGCGATCTACCTCGTCGAGTACGGGCGCGGGCCGCTCGCGCGCGCCGTGACGTTCTTCGTCGACGTCATGACCGGCATCCCGTCGATCGTCGCGGGCCTCTTCGCGTACGCGCTCTTCGCGGTGCTGTTCGGGCCGGGGGTGCGCATGGGCATCGTCGGCTCGGTCGCGCTGTCCGTCCTCATGATCCCGGTCGTCGTGCGCTCGTGCGAGGAGATGCTCCGGCTCGTGCCGAACGAGCTGCGCGAGGCCGCCTACGCGCTCGGCGTGCCCAAGTGGCTCACCGTCGTGCGGGTCGTGCTCCGCACGTCGATCGCCGGCATCACGACGGGCGTCATGCTCGCCGTCGCGCGCGTCATCGGCGAGACGGCGCCGCTCCTCATCACGGTCGGCGTCGTCGACTCGATCAACGGCAACCTCTTCGAGGGCCGCATGATGACGCTCCCGGTGTACGTCTACCGGCAGTACAGCCAGGGCCTGGTGCCCTGCAGCAACGTCACCGACGCCGTGTGCCTCCCCGACATCAACTACGACCGGGCCTGGGCGGCCGCCCTGACGCTGATCCTCATCGTCATGCTGCTCAACCTCGTCGGGCGACTCGTCACCCGCTGGTTCGCGCCCAAGACCCTCCGCTAGAACAGGACAGCCCCGATGGCACAGCGCATCGACGTCAAGGACCTCAACATCTACTACGGCGACTTCCTCGCGGTGCAGGACGTCGGCATGACGATCGAACCCCAGTCCGTGACGGCCTTCATCGGCCCGTCCGGCTGCGGCAAGTCGACGTTCCTGCGGACGCTCAACCGCATGCACGAGGTGATCCCCGGCGCACGCGTCGAGGGGACCGTCGCGATGGAGGGCGTCGACCTCTACGGCGACGACGTCGACCCGGTCGCCGTCCGCCGCCAGGTCGGCATGGTCTTCCAGCGGCCGAACCCGTTCCCCACGATGTCCATCAAGGAGAACGTGCTCGCGGGGGTGAAGCTCAACAACAAGCGCATCTCGAAGGCCGACGCCGAGGACCTCGTCGAGTCGTCGCTGCGCGGCGCGAACCTGTGGAACGAGGTGAAGGACCGCCTCGACCGCCCGGGCTCGGGCCTCTCCGGCGGCCAGCAGCAGCGCCTGTGCATCGCGCGCGCGATCGCCGTCAAGCCCCAGGTGCTCCTCATGGACGAGCCGTGCTCGGCGCTCGACCCGATCTCCACGCTCGCGATCGAGGACCTCATCGCCGAGCTCAAGGACGAGTACACGATCGTCATCGTCACGCACAACATGCAGCAGGCGGCGCGCGTGAGCGACCGCACCGCGTTCTTCAACATCGCGGGCACCGGCAAGCCCGGGCGCCTCATCGAGATGGACGACACCGCGACGATGTTCTCCTCGCCCACGCAGCAGGCCACCGAGGACTACATCTCCGGCCGCTTCGGGTGACCTGAGCCCGTCCGTCACGGCCCCGGCCCGACGCACGACGGCGCCCCTCCCCCCGCGGGGAGGGGCGCCGTCGTGCGTGCGGGACGGATCAGGGGATCAGGTCGCGCTGCCCTGGAGCGAGCCCGTGACGTCGGTGCCGTTCGTGTCGAGGACGCACTGGACCACGCGGTCGCCCTGCCGGGTCCAGCCGTCCGCGCGCGGCGTGAAGTACCAGTACTCGTGCGCCGACTCCTCGTAGGGGAGCCCGACGAACGGCTCGAACGCGCCGTAGCAGAACTCCTCGGCGCTCGTGGTCACGGCCTCGTCACCGGGGTAGTCGCCCGCGGGGAGCTCGGTCTCGGCGTAGACCTCGGCGTCGTGCGGCTCCGAGCACGGCACGACGGGCACGGACTCGACCAGGTCCGCGTCGTCCAGCTTCGAGGAGACGATGCAGTCGCCGACCTGGACCGAGAAGACGTCGGCGTCCGACGCCTCGGTCACCTCGCCGCCGGGCTCGTCGCGCTGGGCGTCGGCGGGTCCGGAGATCTCGTCGAGGATCGCGCCGCAGCCCGACGCGGTCAGGGCGAGGGCGACGGCGCTCACGACGAGGACGAGCGGCCGGCGGGTGGAGCGGGGGAGGGTCACCAGGGTTCCTTCGGTACGAGGCCACGACCAGGGTGGTGGGGCGGCACGCGAAGGCTAGCGCCGGGCGGTGACACGAGCCGAGCCGATCTCCGGCGCGACCTGCGCGGTCACGGCAGGAGGTGCGCGTACTCCTCGAGGGTGCCGTCGAGGACGGGGAGGGAGAGGGTCTGCTCCTCGCCCGTCGTCGTGCTCACCGTGACGGGCAGCATCGCGCCGGGGGCCGCGTCGACGCGGCCGATCTGCGCGTCGAAGCCGTCCTCGGCGCCGAGGTAGACCGTCTCGCCGGCCGCGACGGGGATCGTCACCGGCGCGCCGCCCTCGGGCGTCACGTCGAACTCCACGTCCTCCGTCGAGTCGTTGGCGAAGGCCCCGACGAGGGCGCCCGGCTCGCCGTCCTCCGCGCTCACGACGAGCAGGTTGAGCCCGCGCAGCTCGCTGGTGAGGTCGACCCGCAGGCCGTCGGAGGGGGAGTACGGGCGGTTCGTCTCGATGGGGGAGCAGGCGGACGCGAGGGCCACACCGGCGACCAGGAGGGGCACGGCCCAGGCGCGCGCACGGCCGGTCGCTCGGGACTCCGCACGGGTCGAGGCTCGGGGGGTCGGGATGCGGGTCACGTGCACTCCAGGGCTGCAAGAAGGGGGACGGGATTCCGCGCCCAGCCTAGTGCGTCGGGAGGGCGAGGGCGGCCGGAACGGCCGGCTCGCGACCGTGGCGTGAGCGGCGTCACGTGGCTCCGGGCGTGCCGGGAGGGTGGTCGTCGCGCGAGGTGAAGGTCCTGAAAGGGCCCGCGGGGCGCTCGCCAGGGGCCGGTGGGGCCCCTCCTCGAGATTCGTCAGGCGCGCTGACACGGCTCTGACCTGGGCGAACGTGCTGGTGACGGGCTTGTCAAGGGGCGCAGGGGCTCGGATTTCCGCCCTTCCGCGTGGTAAGGTGGACCACCGCGAAAGGGGACATCTGCAGATGACGTTCACAGTAGGCGAGACCGTTGTCTACCCGCACCACGGAGCCGCACTGATCGAGGAGATCAAGACGCGCACCATCCGCGGAGAGGACAAGATCTACCTCAAGCTCAAGGTCGCGCAGGGCGACCTGACCATCGAAGTCCCAGCCGAGAACGTCGACCTCGTCGGCGTGCGTGACGTCGTCGGCCAGGAGGGTCTCGACCGCGTGTTCGAGGTGCTTCGTGCACCCTACACCGAGGAGCCGACCAACTGGTCGCGCCGGTACAAGGCGAACCTCGAGAAGCTCGCGTCGGGCGACGTGATCAAGGTCGCCGAGGTCGTGCGCGACCTCTCCCGCCGCGACGCCGACCGCGGTCTGTCCGCCGGCGAGAAGCGCATGCTCTCGAAGGCACGGCAGATCCTCGTCTCGGAGCTCGCGCTGGCCGAGCACACCGAGGAGGACAAGGCCGAGGCGATCCTCGACGAGGTGCTCGCCTCCTGACGTCGCGGGCCGCGGCCCGCGCAGTCAGCGCCACAGACCACCGGGGAGGGCGCCGTCCGTACGGACGGCGCCCTCCCCGTCGTCGTGCCCGGTAGCGTGTGCGCGTGCCGACTCTCGCCGTCCTCACCGCCGCAGGCTCCGGGACCCGCCTCGGGCTGGACCTGCCCAAGGCCCTCGTCGAGCTCGACGGCCTCCCGCTCGTGGCGCACGCCGCCCGACGGCTGTGCGCGTCCGGGGTCGTGGACGCGCTCGTCGTGACCGCGCCGCCCGGGCTGCGCGACCACGTCGCGACGCTCCTGGCCGACGACCCCGCGGTCGACCGGCCGGTCCGGGTGGTCGAGGGCGCGGGGACCCGCCAGGCCTCCGTGGCGGCCGGTCTCCGGGCCGGCCGCGACCTCTCGGAGGGCGACGTGCCCGCCGACGTCGTGCTCGTCCACGACGCCGCACGGCCCCTCGCGCCGCCGTCGCTGGTCCGCCGCGTCGTCGCGGCCGTGCGCGCGGGCCACGGGGCCGTCGTGCCGGGGCTCCCCGTCACGGACACGATCAAGCGCGTGGCGCCCGCGGGCGCGGGAGACGCGTCCGGTGCGGAGCCCGTCGTCGAGACGGTCGACCGGAGCGCGCTGCGCGCCGTCCAGACCCCGCAGGGGTTCGACGGCGAGCTCCTGGCCCGCGCGCACGCGGCAGCGGCGCACCGCGCGGACGACGAGTCCGTCGCCGCGACCGACGACGCCGGGCTGGTCGAGGCGCTGGGCGTCCCGGTCCACGTGGTGCCCGGCGACGCCGCGGCGGCCAAGATCACCACCGCGCACGACCTCCGGGTCGCGGCGCTCACGCTCCGGGAGGACCGATGACCACCCCTGCAGGCTCCACCGGGACACCGGCCGAGACGCCCACCACCGCACCGGCCGCCGCGGGCCCCGTCCCGGCGCTCCCGCGCACGGGCATCGGGGTGGACGTCCACGCCTTCGCGACCGAGGGCGAGGATCGAGCGCTGTGGCTGGGCGGTCTGCACTGGCCGGGCGAGCGCGGGCTCGCCGGGCACTCCGACGCCGACGTCGCGGCGCACGCCGCCGCGGACGCGCTGTTCTCGGCCACCGGCCTGGGCGATCTCGGTTCGAACTTCGGCACGAGCGCGCCCGAGTGGGCGGGCGCGAGCGGTGCGAGCCTGCTCGCGGAGGCCGCGCGCCGGGTGCGGGCCGCGGGGTTCGCGATCGGGAACGTGGCCGTCCAAGTGATCGGCAACCGGCCGCGCCTCGGACCGCGCCGCGCGGAGGCGGAGGCGGCGCTCGGGGCGGCCGCGGGCGCCCCGGTGACCCTCACGGCGACCACGACCGACGGGCTGGGCCTCACCGGGCGCGGCGAGGGCGTCGCGGCGGTCGCCACGGCCCTCGTGGTCCGGGTCGCGCCGCCCGCCTGACGTCAGCCCGCGGGCGCGACCTGGACGCTCTCGAGGATCGCGCGCGCCTGCGCGGCGCCGTCGGCGTCGTCGACGGCGTACGACGCCGTGAGGTCGACGACCCACGCGTCCGGCCCGTCGCCCGTCCGCACGGCCACGATCTCCTGCGCGACGGCGGTGCCCGCGGCGCCGTACGTCCCGGCCACGCGGTAGGCGGGCAGCCCGGCGAGGGTCGTGGGGCCCTGCCCGTCGGGATCGGGCACCCAGCCGGGGATCGAGGCGACCGCCGCCGTCGTCGCGGCGCCCGCCTCGTCGACGGTCTGCGCCGACTGCTTGCCGGTGACGACGACGTTCGCCCGGAAGTCCTCGGAACCCGTGCCGCTCGGCGCGCGCAGCAGGAACGCGCCGTCGCGCGTGCCGCGCTCCCAGTCCGGGGGCGCGGTCACCTGGACCGGGATCTCGGGGACGTCGTGCACGACCGGCTCCGTGCCGCCGGCGGCGTCCTCAGGCCCGCCGCAGGCCGCGAGGGCGAGCGCGACGGCCGCCGTGAGGGCGAGCGTCCAGGGGGAGCGGGGCAGGCGCGGTCGGGGCACGGGAGTCCTTCGTCGGGGGTGGGGGCCGGGGCTGGTCCGGCTCGTCATTCTCGCCCGCTCCCGTCCGGCGTGCCAGGCCCGCCACCTGCCTCTACGATCGCTGGAAGCGCATCGATGTGTTTGACTTTCCCAAGAACGACACATGGGATGAATCGCACATGAACCGAATGTCCGTCGAGGAACGCCGAGCCCAGCTCGTCGACGCCGCGATGACCATCGCCGTCCGCGAGGGCGTCGAGGCCGTGACCATCCGCGGCGTCGCGGCCGAGGCCGGGGTCTCGCTCGGCGTCGTGCACTACTGCTTCGAGGACAAGGACGAGCTCCTCCAGGCGATGGGCAACAGCCTTGCGCTCGTGGCCTCCGAGCCCGTCCGGTCCGCGCTCGACGTCGACGGCGACGTCGTGGCGCTCGCCCACGCCGCCGCCGACGGCCTGTGGAGCGGGCTGACGCCGCGTCGTCACATGCGGCTCCTCACGTTCGAGTTCGCGACGGCGGGCGTGCGCAGCCGCGCGCTGCGCTCCGTCGCGCACACGCACCTCGAGCAGACCTGGGCGATGACGCGCGGGTTCCTCGAGAACGTGGCCGAGCGGGGGAACGTCAGCTACACGATGGACATGGGGTTCCTGTCCCGGGTCGTCGCGGGGTACATCGACGGGATCGAGATCGCGTGGCTCGTCGAGCAGGACGACGAGACGGCGGTCCGCAGCTTCCACGCGCTCGCGGAGTACGTGCTGTCGATGATGGTGCGCCCCGACGGCTCGCCGGTGCGGGAGCACGGTCCCGAGCCCGTCCCCTGACGGGCGGACGACGTCCCGTCCCCTGACGGGTCCGGGACGTCGCCGGTCAGCGCCGCGCGGCCGGGGCCGGGCCGAGCACGCGGTCGGTGTAGCCGTTCGCGAACACGCCCTCGGGGTCCGTCGCGTCGCGGACGGCGACGGCGTCGTCGAACCGCGGGTAGAGCTCCCGGAACCGGTCCGCCGCCAGGCCGTGCATCTTGCCCCAGTGCGGGCGGCCACCCACCTCGGCGACGATGCGCTCGACGGCGTCGAAGTACCGCTCGTGCGGCAGGCGCGCGTACTGGTGCACGGCGACGTAGGCGGTCTCGCGCCCGTGGGCCGTGGAGAGCCACACGTCGTCGGGCGCCGCGAACCGGACCTCGACGGGGAACGGCACGTGCTCGCCGGACAGGTCGAGCCACGCGTCGATGCTCGACAGCACGTCGACGAGGTGCTCGCGCGGCACGGCGTACTCCATCTCGCGGAACCGGACGCGGCGCGACGTGACGAACACGTGGTGCGACGGCGCGACGTACGTACGCGGCGCGAGCGCCCGCGCGGAGACCGCGTTGAGGCGCGGCGTGACGCGCGGGACCGCGGTCGCGAGCCGGTTCACGAGCTCGAACGCGCCGTTCGACAGGAGCTCCTCGTCGACCCACGTGCGCGCCCGCGCGACCGGCCCGGGGCCCGTGGTGCGAAGCCGCTCGAGCTCGACGGCCTCCTCGTCGGGCGCGAGGCGGTTGTTGCGCTTGGTCAGCGCCCGGCGGGTGTGGGGGAACCAGTAGAACTCGAAGTGGTCGTTGCCGCCGACGAGCCCGTCGGGGTCGTCGGGCGTGCCGAGCCGCTCGAGCACGCGGTCGAGCGGCCACGGCTCCTCCTGCGCGCGCAGGAGGAACGCCGGGACCACCTCGAGCGTCACGGCGGACAGGATGCCCGTGACCCCCAGCCCGAGCCGGCTGACCTCGAACAGGCCCGGCTCGTGCTCGGGCGACGCCTCGCGCACCTCGCCGTCGGCCCCCACGACGCGGACGCCGCGCACCTGCGTCGCGAGACCGCCGAGGCGTGCCCCGGTGCCGTGGGTGCCCGTCGAGATCGCGCCCGCGACCGACTGCCGGTCGATGTCCCCGAGGTTGCGCATCGCGAGCCCCGCGGCGGCGAGCGCCTCGTTGAGCCGGTGCAGGCGGATGCCGGCCCCGACGGTCACGAGGATCGCGTCGCCGTCGGTGCCGTCCGCCCCGCCGCGCGCGATGCGCTCGACGAGGCTGAGCCGGTCGAGGTCGAGCAGGAGGCCGTCCGTCACGGCGGCCGGGGTGAACGAGTGCCCGGCACCCACCGCGCGGACGGGCAGGCCCTCCGCCGCGGCGCGGGCGACGAGGCCGCCCAGCTCCGCCTCGTCGCGCGGCGAGGCCCGACGGCGCGGCGTCGCGGAGGCCGTGCGGGCCCAGTTGGTCCAGGAGAGGGCGTCGTCGCTGCTCACAGGTCGTACTGTCTCACGCCCGGCGGGTGGCGTACGTTCTCCCCATGACGACCCACACGGCACCGGGGGCGGACCAGGGCGCGGGCCCGCAGGACGGTGACGAGCGGGGCGCGACGCCGTCGCTCCTGGCCCGCCTGACCCGCGCGACCGCGACGCTCGACGGCCCGCTCGCCGTCGTCGACCTCGACCGGTTCGACGCCAACGCCGACGAGCTGCTCGCGCGCGCGGGCGGCGTCCCCGTGCGGGTCGCGTCGAAGTCCGTGCGGGTGCGCTCGCTCGTCGCGCGCGCGGGCGAGCGGGGCTTCCAGGGCGTCATGGCGTACTCGGTGCGCGAGGCGCTGTGGCTCGTCGAGTCGGGCGTCCGCGACGTCCTCGTGGGCTACCCGTCGGTCGACCGCGGGGCGCTCGCGGCGCTCGCCCGCCACGAGGCCGGCCGGCGCGAGGTCACGCTCATGGTCGACGACGCCGCGCACCTGGAGCTCGTGCGCCACGCGCTCGCCGAGACCGGCACCGGGGACGAGCCGCCCGTGCGGGTGTGCCTCGACGTGGACGCGTCGCTGCGCGTGGGCCTCGGTCTCGTGACGGTCCACCTGGGCACGCGCCGCTCGCCCCTGCACGGTGCGCGCGACGTCGCGTCGCTCGCCGCCCGGGTCGTCTCGACGCCCGGTCTCGCGCTGCGGGGCCTCATGTTCTACGAGGCGCAGGTCGCCGGGATGCCGGACTCCAGCCTCGCCGTCCGCGCGGTCAAGCGGCTCTCGGTGCTCGAGCTCGGCGAGCGGCGCGGCGAGGTCGTCGCGGCGGTGCGGGACGTCGTCGGGCACGACCTCGAGCTCGTGAACTCGGGCGGCACGGGGTCCCTCGAGACGTCGTCCGCCGACGCGGTCGTGACCGAGGTGACGGCCGGGTCGGGCCTGTACGTCCCGGGCCTGTTCGACGAGTACCGCGCGTTCCGGCCCCGGCCGTCGGCGTTCTTCGGCCTCGACGTCGTGCGCGTCCCGGGCCCGGGCTGGGCGACGGCGTTCGGCGGCGGGTACGTCGCGTCCGGCCCGGCGACCCGCAGCCGTCTGCCGCGCGTCGTGACGCCGGGCTGGTCGCTCACGGGCCGCGAGGGCGCGGGCGAGGTGCAGACGCCGCTGCACCGGTCGCGCGGCGCCGCCGGGGCGCCCGACCTGGGCGTAGGAGACCGCGTCTGGTTCCGCCACGGGAAGGCCGGCGAGGCCATGGAGCGGTTCGACCGCGTGCACCTCGTGCGCGGTGACGAGGTGGTCGACGTCGTCCCGACGTACCGCGGGGAGGGCAAGAGCTTCGGCTGACGCGGCGGGGACGGGCCGGCCGTCGCCCCGGCGTCGCTTCGGCCGCGACGGTGCGTCCCCGGTACCCTTGCGGCGTGACCCTTCGCCTGTTCGACACCGCCACGCGGGACGTGCGCGACTTCGTCCCCCTGACCCCGGGCGAGGTCGGCATCTACCTGTGCGGCGCCACCGTCCAGGCCGCCCCCCACATCGGGCACATGCGCTCGGCCGTCGCGTTCGACGTGCTCGTGCGCTGGCTCCGGCGCGGCGGCGCGCGGGTGACGCTCATCCGCAACGTCACCGACATCGACGACAAGATCCTCGCGAAGTCCGCCGACGCGGGCGAGCCCTGGTGGGCCTGGGCCGCGACGTACGAGCGCGCGTTCACCGCCGCGTACGATGCCCTGGGCGTGCTGCCCCCCACGTACGAGCCGCGCGCGACGGGCCACGTCCCGGACATGGTCGAGCTCATGCAGCGCCTCGTCGAGCGCGGTCACGCCTACACCACGGGCCCCGGCGACGTGTGGTTCGACGTGCGGTCCTGGCCCGAGTACGGCGCGCTCACCAACCAGCGCCTCGAGGACCTCAACCCCGTGCCCGACGACGTCCCCGCCGACGCCGAGGAGGCCGCCGCCAAGCGCGACCCGCGCGACTTCGCGCTCTGGAAGGCCCCCAAGCCGGGCGAGCCGGAGACCGCGTCGTGGGACACGCCGTTCGGGCGCGGCCGTCCGGGCTGGCACCTCGAGTGCTCCGCCATGGCGCGCCGCTACCTCGGCGACACGTTCGACCTCCACGGGGGCGGCCTCGACCTGCGCTTCCCCCACCACGAGAACGAGCAGGCCCAGTCGCGCGCCGCGGGCTACGGGTTCGCGCAGCACTGGCTGCACAGCGCGTGGGTCACGCAGGGCGGCGCCAAGATGAGCAAGTCGCTCGGCAACGGGCTGCTCGTGCGCGAGGTCCTCGCGACCACGAGCCCCGCCGTGCTGCGCTACGCGCTCGCGTCCGTGCAGTACCGCTCGATGCTCGAGTGGACGCCCGCCACGGTCGTCGAGGCCGAGGCGACGTGGGAGCGGCTGGCGGGCTTCGTCGAGCGGGCGACCGAGCGGGTGGGCGAGGTCGACGACGTGCGCGACGCCGAGCTCCCGACCGCCTTCACCGCGGCGATGGACGACGACCTCAACGTGCCGGCGGCGCTGGCCGTCGTGCACGAGCACCTGCGCGCGGGCAACGCGGCGCTCGCGGACCGGACGACGGCCGCGGACGCCGTCGCGCGCCACCACCTCGTGGCGGTGCGCGCGATGCTCGACGTGCTCGGGCTCGACCCGGGCGACGCGCAGTGGGCCGACCGCGGCGACTCGCGCTACGCGGCGGTGCTCGACGCCGTCGTGGGCGCGGAGCTCGCGGCGCGGGCCGAGGCGCGCGCGTCGCGGGACTTCGCGACGGCCGACGCGATCCGCGACCGGCTCGCCGCGGCAGGCGTCGCGGTCGAGGACTCGGCCGACGGCGCGCGCTGGACCCTCGCCTGACGCCCACCGGACGACGGCCGGGAGCCACCCGCCGGCGCACGAGACAGAGCTCCGGTAGCACGAGATAGAGCTCCGGTAACGCGAGGTAGAGCTCTGGTAGCGCGCGGGAGAACCCTGGTGACGACCACGGTTCCCCCTCGGCGGGGTGTCTGGGGGACACTGGACCCAGGAGCGAGACACGCACGCCGGGCGCCGAACCCGACGTGGACTGACCTGAACTGACCTGAACGACGACACGATCGGTGCACCATGGCTGGCAACTCACAACGACGCGGCGCGACCCGCAAGCCCGGAAGCAAGAAGGGCGCGACCGTCGGCTCGGGCGGGCAGCGGCGCAAGGGCCTCGAGGGCCGCGGGCCGACCCCGAAGGCCGAGGACCGCGTCTACCACGCGGCGCACAAGCGCAAGGTGGCCGACGAGAAGCGCGCGACCGGGCGCGGCGGCCCGGCGCGCGGCACCGAGCGTGCCGGCACGTCGCGCGGCGGGGCCTCGCGCGGTGGCGGCCCCAAGGGCCGCGGGTCGGTCCAGGAGGTCGTCGCGGGTCGCAACTCGGTCCTGGAGGCGCTGCGCGCGCGCATCCCCGTCGAGGTGGTCTACCTCGCGTCGCGCCTCGACGCCGACGACCGCACGCGCGAGATCGTCGACATCGTCGCGGGCCGCGGCTACGACCTCCTCGAGGTGGGCAAGCCCGAGCTCGACCGTCTCACCGACGGGGCCGTGCACCAGGGCGTCGCGATCAAGGTCCCGCCGTACGAGTACGCGGACGTCGACGACCTGCTCGACGCCGCCGAGGAGTCGGGGCGGCCGCCGCTCGTCGTCGCGCTCGACGGCGTCACGGACCCGCGCAACCTCGGCGCGGTGCTCCGCTCCGCGGGCGCGTTCGGCGCGCACGGCGTCCTCGTGCCCGAGCGCCGCGCCGCGGGCGTCACCGCGTCCGCGTGGAAGGTCTCGGCGGGTGCCGCCGCGCGCGTCCCGGTCGCCCGGGCGACCAACCTCGTGCGCGCGCTCGGTGAGCTGAAGAAGGCGGGGTGCTTCGTCGTCGGGCTCGACGCGGGCGGCACCACGGCGATCGGCGACCTCGAGCTCGCGACCGAGCCGCTCGTCGTCGTCGCGGGGTCGGAGGGCAAGGGCCTGTCCCGCCTCGTGCGCGAGGCGTGCGACGTCGTCGCGTCCATCCCCATCGGGTCGGACACGGAGTCGCTCAACGCCGCCGTCGCGACGGGCATCTCGCTCTACGAGGTCGCGCGCCTGCGGCGCGAGGCCTGACGCCGGCGCGCCCGGCAGCACTCACCGTCACGCGTCGCCCCGCCGGTCCTCGGACGGCGGGGCGACGCGCGTCCGTCAGCCGTAGTACTCGGGGTCCTTCTCGCCCGGCGCGAGGCCGAGGATCGCCTTCTCGTCCGGGCGGTGGCGCAGGACGTTCTCCACGTACGAGTGCGTCGCCTCCGCCATCGGCACGTCGCGACCGGCGCGCTCCGAGATGAACCAGCGGTGGTCGAGGATCTCGTGGAAGAGCTGCGCCGGCTCGAGCTTGCGGCGCAGGTTCCGCGGCACGGCCTGGATCGTGGGCTCGAACACGCCGCTCAGCCAGTCGTGCGCGACGAACTCCTCGTCGTCGTTCTGCCGCTCGGCCGCCGCGCGGAACGAGTCCAGGTCGTTGAGCAGACGGCGGGCCTGGTTCTCCTGCACGTCGAGGCCGGTGAGGCGCAGCAGGCGTCGCGAGTGGTGCCCCGCGTCCACGACCTTCGGCTGGATCTGCACGGTCGTGCCGTCGATGTCGGTCGTGATCGCGAGCTCGTCGACGTCGAAGCCGAGGTTGTTGAGGTGCTCGATGCGGGCCGCGACGCGCCACCGCTCGTTCGCGTCGAACGACTCGGACGTCGTCAGCGCCTCCCACAGCTCCTCGTAGCGCGCGACGAGCGCGTCGCCGATCGCGACCTCGTCCACGTCCTCGTCGAGCAGCTCGCCGGCGGCGAGGTCCATGAGCTCGCCGATGATGTTCGTGCGCGCGAGGTCGACGTCGTACGAGCGCTGGCCGGGGGAGAGCTCGCGGTGCAGGTCGCCCGTCTCGGCGTCCACGAGGAAGGCGGCGAACGTCTCCGCGTCGCGCCGGAACAGCGTGTTCGACAGCGACACGTCTCCCCAGTAGAAGCCCACGAGGTGCAGGCGCACGAGCAGGACGGCGAGCGCGTCGATGAGGCGCGTGGCCGTGTCGGGGCGCAGCGACTGGCTGAACAACGCGCGGTAGGGGAGCGAGAACTGCAGGTGCTCGGTGATGAGCACGGCCTCTAGCCGCTCGCCGTTCGCGTCCTGGCGCCCGGTGATGACGCCCACCGGGACGACGCTCGGCACCTCGAGCCGGCGGAGCTGCCGGAGCAGCTCGTACTCGCGGTACGCGACCGTCTCGCCGATCTCCTTGATCGCGATCACCCGCCCGGAGAGGCGGACGAACCGCACGATGTGCCGCGAGATGCCGCGGGGGAGGGCGGCGAGCGTCTCCGCCGGCCACTCCTCGAGCGGGACGTCCCAGGGCAGGTCGAGGAGCGCCGGGTCGGGGGCCGACGCGGTGATCTGCAGGTTGTGCACCGTCACGGGTCCATTGTCCATGGTCGTGGGGCCCGGGCGGGGCCGGCCCGACCCGTGAGGTCGGACCCGCCCCGCGAGGAGGTAGGGAGGGTCAGGCGCAGGCGACCGCGTCGTGGTCGACCTCGACCGTCGAGGTGACGTCCTCGCCGTCGATCGTCGCGGTGCCGGTGACGGTCACCGTCCCGCTCTCGACGGAGGCGGAGCGCACCGCGAACGACTGGTACGCGTTCGCGCCCGGGGCGACGTCGGCCACCTCGCGGGTGCCGTACGGCGTCGCGAGCGTCACGTCGACGGGCTGGTCCTCGCCGTTCGCGGCGCGGACGGCGACGTACGCCTGGCCGGCGAGGCAGCGGGCCTGCACCTCGACGTCGAGGTCGAGCTGCCCGGCCGGTGCGCCGTAGACCTCGAGCTCGTAGAGGGAGAAGCCCCACTGCGTCGCGCGCTCGGTGAGGTAGAGCCGCACGTGCCGGCCCGTCCCGGTGATCTCCAGGTCGTCGAACCCGCCGTCACCGTCCGTGACGGTGCGGACCGTGGTCCAGGTCTCGCCGTCGGGCGACGTCTGGACCTCGTAGCCCGCCCCGTACGCCGTCTCCCAGTCGACGACGACGCGGCTCAGGTCGTAGCTCGCGCCGAGGTCCACCGCGATCCACTCGGGCTCGCTCCACGCGCTGCTCCAGCGGGTCCCGGCGTTGCCGTCGACCGCCTTCTCGGGCTCGTGGCCGGCCTCGTCGATGCTGGAGGCCGTCACGGGCCGGCCCAGGGCGAGCGAGTCCTCGTCCTCCTCGCCGCCCCCGTCGTCGGACCGGAAGCAGCGCAGGTACTGGTAGGACTCCGCGGAGGTCTCGAACGACGGTGCCCAGTCCCACTCGTAGGTGAAGTACTCGACGTAGGGCTCGGCCGCGGCGATGATCGCCGGGAGGTCGAGCTCGCCGCGGCCGAGCGCGACCTGCCGCATGTCGCCCGGCGCGTCGACGTTCACGGCGTCCTTGATGTGGAGCAGCTCGATGCGGTCCCCGTGCTCCTCGATCCACGCCGGGACGTCGAGGCCCGCGTCGGCGGCCCAGCCGACGTCGAGCTCGAACGTGACGTAGCGCGGGTCGGTGTTCTCCTCGATGACCTCCCACGCGCTGACCGTCTCACCCGTCTCCGGGTGGGTGTACCGCGTGGTGAACTCGCTCTGGTGGTTGTGCAGCACGATCTTGTTCGCGCCGTTCTCGTGCGCGTACTGTCCGAGCTCGTTCACGTACGCCGCGGTGGCGACCGCCTCGTCGTAGGTGCCGTAGCCGCCCGCCATGCCGCCGGTCCCGATGTAGTCCTGGCCCAGCGCGACGGCGTACGCGACCGTCTCGGGCCACGTGGCCCGGTCCGTGCTGCCGTGGCTCGACGACACCTGGAGGCCGTGCCGGTCGAGGATCGCCCGGTAGTCGTCGACGGGCATCGCGTAGGGCTGGTTGTACGGCTCGACGTTCGTGAACCCGGCCGCGGCCACCTCGCCGAGCACGCGGTCGAGGGTCTCCGGTGACGGCGTCCCCGAGCCGCCGAGCTCGCCCACGTGCGTGTAGAGCTGGATCGAGATCTTGGCGTCGGGGAGGCCGTCGTCCGCGTCGCACGTGACGGCGGCGGTGGTCGACGGACCCGAGGACGGCGCGGGCCCGACGGGCGCTGCGACGGCCGGCGCGGCGGCGAGCGCGGTCGCGACGAGCGCGCCGGTGGCCAGCGCCGCGCCGAGGCGCCGGGCGCGCGGGGAGGGGGTCGGGATCTGCATGAGGCTCCAATTGACAGCGTTGTCGATTTGGGTGACGAACAGACGACTTTTGGCGTCGTGTGTGCAAAAGCAGTCTTGAGGTCCCCCATGACCCTGTCAAGGGCACGGACCCGGCGGGTCGGCGAGAGGGCGTGCCTCGCCGTCGCGAGCCCGGAACGCCGCAGGGCGGGCCCCCCGACCGGGAGGACCCGCCCTGCGGCGGTGGTGCGAGGTGTCAGCTGATGCGCTGACCCGAGGCGGCACCGAAGACGTGCGACTGACCCGGGCGGATCGTCACGTAGATGCGCTCGCCCTTGGCCGGGACGTTGCGCGGGTCGACGCGGACGATGACCTGGTTGTCGCCGGCGCCCGAGTGGACGTCGGCCTGCGAGGCCAGGTCACCCTTGAGCGTGCCGTAGACGAACGCGTCGGAGCCGAGCTCCTCGACGATGTTGACCTCGACCGGGAACGCAGCCTCGTTGGCCTGCGACACGACGTCGAGGGCCTCGGGACGGAAGCCGATCGTCACCTTGCCGTTGTCGGCCTCGGTGATCTTGGCGGCCGTCTCGCGCTCGAGCGCGATGCGCGCGGGGCCGACCTCGGCGACGCCGTTGCTGACCGCGAACGTGCCGATGTTCATCGCCGGCGAGCCGATGAAGCCCGCGACGAAGACGTTGGCCGGCGTGTCGTACATCTCGCGCGGCGTGCCGACCTGCTGGAGCAGACCGTCCTTGAGGACCGCGATGCGGTCGCCCATGGTGAGGGCCTCGGTCTGGTCGTGCGTGACGTAGACCGTCGTGACACCGAGGCGGCGCTGGAGCGACGCGATCTGGGTGCGCGTCTGGACGCGGAGCTTGGCGTCGAGGTTCGACAGCGGCTCGTCCATGAGGAACACCTGCGGCTGACGGACGATCGCACGGCCCATCGCGACGCGCTGACGCTGACCACCGGAGAGCGCCTTCGGCTTGCGGTCGAGGTACTCGGTGAGGTCGAGGATCTTCGCGGCCTCCTCGACGCGCTGGCGGATCTCCGCCTTCGGCGTGCCGGCGATCTTCAGCGCGAAGCCCATGTTGTCCGCGACGGACATGTGCGGGTACAGCGCGTAGTTCTGGAACACCATCGCGATGTCGCGGTCCTTCGGCTGGACGTCCGTGACGTCGCGGTCGCCGATGTAGATGTGTCCGCCGTTGACGTCCTCGAGGCCTGCGAGCATGCGGAGCGAGGTCGACTTGCCGCAGCCCGAGGGGCCGACGAGGACGAGGAACTCGCCGTCCTCGATGTGCAGGTTGAGCTGGTCCACGGCAGGACGCTCGGTCCCGGGGTAGACGCGGGTTGCGTGGTCGTAGGTGACCGTAGCCATGACTGGTACATCCCTCCACCGGCAGGTACGTGCCGGACGATCCGTTGTGCAGTGACGTGCCACGTCGACGTAGCTGTTCGCGATGGCGGACGAGCGTGTCTTCGACGACACAGAAGAAGTCGGACCCCCTCCGGAACGGGCAGGGGACCCGACGTCATCGTGACCCGATCCTACTCCCGGTCCTGAGTGCTTCGTCACAGCGTCGGTCACGATCCGGTAGCGGTTCGGTGCGGGCAGCAGGGTCCGCCGGGCGCGCGCCCGGCGGACCCTGCCCGGGGTCAGGCCTCCTGGCGCTCCAGGAGGTCGGCGAGGAGGTCGAGCACTGCGGCGAGCCCGTCGGCGTCGGGCACGCGCTGGGCGGCGAGCGTGTCGCCGTCGCCCACCTTGACGCCCAGGTCGCCCGGGCCGAGCACGGCGAACGCCGTCTCGTCGGTCGTGTCGTCGCCCGCGTAGAGTACGCGCGTGCGCGCGTCGGGGCACCCGGCGTCCTGCCCGACGACGTCCCGCAGCCGGTCCACCGCCTCGCCCTTCGACGTCTCGACGACCGCGACCTCGACGACGTCCTTCCCGTGCATCGCGTGCAGCCCGAGCCGCGCGGCCACCGCGTCGGCCAGGTGCTCGGCGGCCTGCGTGTCCGCCGCCGAGGCGAGCCGCGTGTGCAGGACGGCGGCGCTCGGCTTCTCCTGCACCCACGCGCCCTCCCGCCCCGCGACGGCCTCGGCCATGCCCGTGCGCAGGGCGGCGAGGTGGTCGGCCTGCTCCGGCGTGAGGTCGAGCGGGACGGCGTCGAGCCCGTCCTCGGTCACGTGCCCGGTCTCGGCGCCGTGGCTGCCCACGAGGTACGTGCCGACGGGCGGCTCGCTGCGCTCGGCGAGGTCCGCGAGGTTGCGGCCCGAGACGAGGGCGAGGCGCGTCGTCGTGCCGACGAGCGCGGCGGCCAGCCGGTCGACGGCGGCCCGGGCGGACGGCGCCATGCGCGCGGCGAGCGGGTCGTCGACGAGCGGCGAGAGCGTGCCGTCGAAGTCGAGCGCGACGAGCCGCGCGGCGGGTGGGCCGTCCGCGTCCGCCGCGAAGGCGCGCACGGCGTCGGCGACCGGCCCGGGCACGGGCGCGGGGTGGTGCGTCGCGGTCACGCGCCCTGCTCCGCGGGCTCGTCGGCGCCCTGGCGGGCGTCCTGCGGCGCACCCGGCTCGTCGTCCTCCGGGCGGCGGCGCGGCACGCGGGACGGCATCGCCGTGAGGACGCCGAGGAACGACTCCGACCACCGTGCGACGTCGTCGGTGAGGACCTTGCGACGCAGCCGGCGCATGCGCTTGCGCTGCTCGCGGTGGTCCATGTGCGCGGCCGCGACGATGATGTCCTTCATCCCGTCGATGTCGTGCGGGTTCACGAGGAGCGCGCCGGACGAGAGCTCGTCGGCGGCGCCCGTGAACTCGGAGAGCACGAGCACCCCGCGGTCGTCCGAGCGGGCCGCGACGTACTCCTTCGCGACGAGGTTCATGCCGTCGCGCAGCGCCGTGACGAGCATGACGTCGGCCGCGAGGTACAGCGCGGCCATCTCCTCGGGCGGGTAGGAGTGGTGCAGGTAGTGGATCGCGGCGTGCCCGATCTCCGCGTACTCGCCGTTGATCCGCCCGACCGCGCCCTCGACGTGCTCGCGCAGCTCCTGGTAGGCGTCGACGTTCTCGCGGCTCGGGCTCGCGACCTGGACGAGCGTGGCGTGCTCGACGTCGAGGCGGCCGTCCTGCAGCAGCTCGCCGTACGCCTTGATGCGGTGCCGGATGCCCTTGGTGTAGTCGAGGCGGTCGACGCCGAGCATCATGATGTCCGGGTCGCCGAGGTCCGCGCGGATCTCGCGCGAGCGCTGCTGGACCTCGGGCGTGCGGGCGAGCTCGTCGAACCGGCGCGAGTCAATCGAGATGGGGAACGCGGCGGCGCGGACGTGGCGGTCGCGCCCGTCCTCGCCCGGGACCGTGATGATCGGCCCGCGCGTCGTGTGGGCGCGCAGCCGTCGCACCGCACGGATGAAGTTCGCGGCGTCGCCCGCGCGCTGGAAGCCCACGAGGTCCGCGCCCAGCAGGCCGTCGATCACCTGGCGGCGCCACGGCAGCTGCTGGAACAGCTCGAGCGGGGGGAACGGGATGTGGTTGAAGAACCCGATCCGCACGTCCGGGCGCTGGGCGCGGATCATCTGCGGCACGAGCTGGAGCTGGTAGTCGTGCACCCAGACGACGGCGCCCGGCGCCGCCTGCGCGACGGCGGCGTCGGCGAAGCGCTGGTTGACGCGGCGGTACGCGTCCCACCACGTGCGGTGGTACGTGGGCGGCGAGATGACGTCGTGGTAGAGCGGCCAGAGCGTGTCGTTCGAGAAGCCCTCGTAGTACCGCTCGATCTCGTCGGCCGAGAGCGTCACGGGCACGAGGCGCATCTCGTCGGCGTCGAACGGCTCGCTCGCCAGGTCGGGCGCGCCGGACCAGCCGACCCAGGCGCCGTCGGACGCCTGCATGACGGGCTCGAGCGCCGTGACCAGGCCTCCGGGCGACCGCTTCCACTCGATCTCACCGCCGGGGCCGACCGTGAAGTCCACGGGCAGCCGGTTGGCCACCACGACGAGATCGAATCCCTCTTTGCCTGTCAATGGACCTCTCCTTGAGCTTCGATGAATCGCGCCTGGGCGGCCCAGGGTAGTCCGCTCGTCGGGCGCATGGACGGGTCGTCCGGTGCCGGTCACATGCCGGACGCCGCCCCGGGCCGGGTCGCCCACCGGGCCCGTCGGGGCCGCACCCTCCAGCGCCGGCCCGTCCACTGCGGCTACCTTGTCACCATGGAGGAGCCCACGCAGCGCGTCGAGGCGCGGAACGTCGCCGGGGGGCCGTCGCGCGGACCCGCCCCCGGCAGCGAGGTCGGGGGCTACCACATCGGTGCGCGGCTCGGGTCCGGCGCCATGGGCACCGTCCACAGCGCGCACGACGGCGGCGGCAACCTCGTCGCGATCAAGCTCCTGCACGCGCACGTCGACCTCGACGCCGCCGCGCAGGGCCGCGAACGGCTGCGTCGCGAGGCCCGCGCCCTCCAGCGCCTGCGGCACCCCGCCGTCGCGCAAATCCTCGACGTGGAGCTCGACGGCCCGGACGCGTTCATCGTCACCGAGCTCGTCGACGGGCCCACCCTCGAGGACGAGATCGCCGAGGGCGGGCCGCTCGACGCCTGGGACCTCTACGAGCTCGCCGACCAGCTCGCCGCCGCGCTCGAGGCCGTGCACGCGGCCGGCGTCGTGCACCGCGACCTCAAGCCGAGCAACGTCATGGTGTCCTCCCGAGGCCCGGTGCTCATCGACTTCGGCATCGCCCAGGGGCTCGAGGACGCGCGCGTCACGTCCACGGGCCTCGTCATGGGCACCCCGGGGTACCTGGCGCCCGAGCTGCTCGAGGGTGCGGCCCCCAGCGTGGACACCGACTGGTGGGGGTGGGCTGCCCTGCTCGCCTACGCGGCGACCGGTCGGGCGCCGTTCGGCGTGCGCCCGACGGACGTCGTGCTCGCCCGCGCGCGCAGCGGACGCCCCGACCTCGCCGGCCTGGGGCCCGTGACCGCGCACGCGATCGGTCGTGCGCTGCACGCCGACCCGGCGCAGCGCCTCGGGCCGACCGAGGTCGTGGCCGCCCTGCGGCACGCGGCCGACACCGGCGACGCCGCGCCCGCGACCCAGGTGGTCGCGCCGCCCACCGGACCGACGCAGGTGGTGCCGCCCGTCGCCGTCGTGCCGGGCGGCACGGGGGCCCAGGCGTGGACCGGCGCGTCCGCGTGGACCGGCCAGGCCCAGGTCGTGCCGCCGCCCCTGCCGACGTCGCAGGCGCAGGTCAACGACGGCCGCACGATGGCCGTCCCGGTCGGCCACGACCTCATGGACGACCTCGGCGCCCCGCCCCTCGGCGAGGACGGTGAACCGCTCTACGTGCGCCCCGTGCCCGCCGCCCGGCGCACCGCGCTGCTCCTGCTCGCCGTGCCGCTCGTGCTGCTCGGCGCGACGTACCCGGGCGTGGCGTTCGTCGTGCTGTCGGTGCTCGTCGCGCTCGCGCGCGTCGTCGGCGTGACGACCGAGTCGCTGCACGCGCGGCGCGAGCGCCGCGGCGTCTCGTCCCGGGACACGGTGCGCGCGGTCGCGGCGTCGCCCTGGTACGTCGTGCGCGCGCTCGCCGGCGCGCTCCCGTCCCTCCTCGTCGCGGCGTGCGCCGCGGTGCTCGTCGTCGTGGCCGGCTGGTGGCTCCTCGAGTCCGACCGCTGGGTCGTCGTCGAGGGCCCCGACGGCGGCAACGCGCCCGTCGTGACGACCGTCCTGCTGTGCCTCGCGGCGGTCGCGGCGGTGACCCTGGCCTGGGTCGGGCCGCTGACCCACCTCACGCGGTACGGGACCCGGACCGCCCTGGCGCGGCTCGCGCCCGGACGCACCGGGACGCTCGTCCTCGTCGGCCTCGGTCTCGTGCTCACGGTCGTGTCCCTCGTGCTCCTCGCGGGGGACCCGGGCGTGACCTGGTGGCCGTTCCCCGGCCCGCCGTCGCTGCGCTGAGACGGCACCGGCCCTTCCCAGCCCCCTACCAGCCCGCACGCGTAGGATGGGCGCCGTGCTCCGGACGACGGTGCCGCGCGCCCTGTCGCGCGGCGTGACGCGCACGTCCGTCGTGCCCGCAGCCGGCCGTCTGCTCGGCCCCGCGCTCCTGCTCCTCACCCTCCTCGCCGCCGTCGTGACGCACCTCGCCGACCGCGGGTACGCCGTCGTGCACCAGTGCGTGACGGTGCCGGGGGTCTGGGGCGCCGCCGGTATGCATCTCGCGCTCGTCCACGAGGCGCCGGACTGCCCGTCGGGCACCGCGCTCGGGGGTGACCCGGCCGCCATGGTCACCGTCGTGGGCGCGCTCGCGCTGCCCGTCGTCGTGGCCCACGTGGCAGCGGCCGCCGTCGCGTGGGGCCTGTCGGCCTGGGCGCGGCGCGCGCACGAGCGCTCCCGCGCCGTCGTGACCGTGGCCGGGCGCTCGCTGCGTGCCGTGCTCCGGGGGGCGCTGCGCCCCGTGGGGTCGCTCGTCGGGGCCGCGCGCCGCGTCGTGCGCCCGGTGCCCGACGCCGTCCCCACCGCGCTGCACCACCTCGCCGACGCGGTGGTGCGCACCCGGCGCGGGCCTCCGCAGGTCGCGCTCGTCTGACGACGCCGTCGGACGCACGGCCCGCGCGACCCCGTCCGCGCGCACCCTGACACATCCCCAGCTCTCGGCACTCCCTCGGAGGACGACCATGCCCAGCAACGAAACCCAGACCAAGGCCCAGCGCCGCGAGGCCGCGCGCGCGGAGGCGCTCGCGCTGCGCGAGGCGCAGGCCAAGCGCGACAAGCGCAACCGTCTCATCACGATCGGAGCGCTCGTCGCGGGCGTCCTCGTCCTCGTCGGCGTGTTCCTCGCCGTGTGGATCCCGGCCATGAACGACCGGAACAAGACGATCGACGCGGTCGCGGCGGGCAACCTCGCCGACGTCACGAGCCCGGCCACGAGCGACGCCGAGGACGGCGGCATCCCGATCGGCGCGGACGGCGCTGCCGGGACCCAGAACGAGGGCGCCGTCGAGGTCGGGGTCTACCTCGACTACATGTGCCCCATCTGCGGCCAGTTCGAGGAGACGAACGGCGCGACGCTCGACCAGCTCCGCGAGTCCGGTGACGTGACCGTCGTGCTGCACCCGATCTCGATCCTCGACCGCGTCGCGCAGTCGCAGCAGTTCTCGACCCGCTCCGCCGCCGCGGCGGCCTGGGTCGCCGACCGTGCGCCCGAGTCGATGAACGACTTCAACACCGCGATGTTCCAGAACCAGCCCGCCGAGGGCAGCGAGACGCTGACCGACGCGCAGATCGCCGACATCGCCGAGCAGGCGGGCGTGCCGGCCGACGTCGCCGCCGGCATCGAGGACGGGACCGCCGTCGAGACGTTCGGCGACTGGGTCGCGACGGCGTCGAGCCTGGTGAACCAGGACACGTCGCTGCACGGCGAGCGCGGGTTCGGCACGCCGACGATCACGATCAACGGCGAGCGGTGGGACGGCAACTGGAGCGACCCGAACGCGCTCCCGCAGGCCGTCACCGCCGCCCAGGGCTGACCGGCACGTCGTCGGTGTCCTGACCCGCGCCGCCCGCGCCGCCCGCGCCGTGACCGGCGCGGGCCGCCGACCGGGGCGCGCCGGGCGAGCAGGTAGTCTGTTCGCTCGCCCGGCAGCCCCGGGAACGCCGCCTTAGCTCAGCCGGTAGAGCACTCGCCTTGTAAGCGAACGGTCGTCGGTTCGAATCCGACAGGCGGCTCCACCACGACGCCCCCGGCTCCACGGAGCCGGGGGCGTCGTCGTGCCGGTGCGCACCGCGGGGTCAGCAGTCGGTCGGCAGTCGCTGCCCGGATCGGTGGTGGCGCGAGCCGATCTCGGCAGGTGCTGCCGAGGTCGCCCGCGCTCAGCGGTCGGCGAGCGGGACGGGCAGGAGCTCGGGCGCCTTGGGGAGCCGCCCGTCGCCCGACGACGTCCCGCGCAGCCGCCGCTGCGCCCACGGCACGACGTGCGTGCGCACCCACTGCGCGTTCTGCCGCGCGCGGTCGAGAGCCGGCGCGGGCGGGAGGGGAGCCAGCGGGTCGTCCCACGCGGCGTCGTCGGGCGCCTGGCCGAGCGCGACGAGCGCCGCCTGCGCGACCCGCGCGTGCCCCGCGGGCGTCAGGTGGATGCGGTCCTCCGACCACACGCGCCAGTCCTGGAGCGCGCGCATGCCCCACAGGTCCAGCACGTACGCGCCCTGGCGGCGCGCGATCGACCAGATGTGGGCGTTGTACACGCCGACGCGCGGGCGCGTGAGGCCGACGAGCGGCGACTGCGAGGCGTCGAAGCCGGTCGCCATGAGCACGTCGATCCCCGCGCCGCGCAGGCGCGAGACCGCGTGCTCGAGGTTGCGCGCGAGGCGGTCGACGTCGGCGTTCGGCCGCAGGATGTCGTTGCCGCCGCCGATGACGCTCACGAGGTCCGGCCGGAGCTCGAGCGCCGCCGGCACCTGCTCCGTGAGGATCGAGCGCAGCTTGCGTCCGCGGATGGCGAGGTTCGCGTACCGCAGCGGGTCCTCGCCGGCGGCGACGCGCCGGGTCGCGAGGTGCTGGGCGAGGAGGTCGGCCCATCCTCGCTGGTGGTCCTCCTCGCCGGGATACGGGTCCCACAGCCCTTCGGTGAACGAGTCGCCGATCGCGACGTAGCTCGTCCAGCGCGGAGCGGGGTCGTCGGGTCGGCGTGCGTCGGCGGTGTCACCGGCCAGGGGAGTGGTCGTCGGGTTCTGCGTCGTCACCCGCCCCATTCTGCTCCTGCGGGGCGGCGTGCCGTCGACCCGGCGATCCTGGCGGGTCGAGCAGGTGGTTCTGGCGCGTCACGCGGCGCGGACGAGCCAGGACCACCTGCTCGGCGGAGACGGGGGGCGGGCGGAGGTCAGGTGGTGGGGAGGGTCCAGTCGACGGGGGCGGCGCCCTGGGCGAGGAGGAGCTCGTTGACCCGCGAGAACGGGCGCGACCCGAAGAACCCGCGGCGCGCGGAGAGCGGGCTCGGGTGGGCGCTCGCGACGACGGGGGTGTCGCCGAGCATCGGGCGCAGGGTCGCGGCGTCGCGACCCCAGAGGATCGCGACGAGCGGGGCGTCGCGCGCGACGAGCGCCCGGATCGCCGCCTCGGTGACGGCCTCCCAGCCCTGGCCGCGGTGGGACCCGGGCTCGCCCGGCCGGACCGTGAGCACCCTGTTGAGGAGCATGACGCCCTGGTCGCTCCACGCGGACAGGTCGCCGTTCGCGGGCGTCGGGGCGCCGACGTCGTCCGCGAGCTCGGCGAAGATGTTCTGGAGCGAGCGGGGCACGGGGCGCACGTGCGGCTGCACGGAGAACGACAGCCCCATCGGGTGCCCGGGCGTGGGGTACGGGTCCTGCCCGACGACGAGCACCCGCACCTCGGCCAGGGGGCGCGAGAACGCGTTGAGGATGGCCGACGGCGCGGGGAGGTACTCCCGTCCGGCCGCCACCTCGGCGCGCAGGAAGTCGCCGAGCGCGTGCAGCTGCGGCTCGACGGGCGCGAGGGCCTCGGCCCAGTCGGGCGCCATGATGCTCGCGAGGGCCGGGCGGGGGTCGGCCGTCGAGGCGGTCGCGACCGGGTCGACGGCGACGGGCTGGGCGGGTGCGCTCTCCACGGCCCCGAGCCTAACCGGCGTCCTCGGCACGTCCGGAGCGTGCGGCGAGGACGAATGACACGGGTGTGGTTCGTGCGTAGGCTGGGAGGCGGCCGCGCGCGGGAGTGCGCAGGTCCGGTGACGAGAGAGTGCAGGGAGGGAACGATGAGCGAGGCGGCGTACGTGCTCGACGGACCCGACGCGGTCGGCGACCCGACAACCTCGGAGGCGCCGGCGTCGGGCCTGAGCGAGCGGGACCAGGAGATCCTGGCGTTCGAGCGGCAGTGGTGGAAGTACTCGGGCGCCAAGGAGCAGGCGGTGCGCGAGCTGTTCGACATGTCCGCGACGCGCTACTACCAGGTGCTCAACGCGCTCATCGACTCCCCGGCCGCGCTCGCGCACGACCCCATGCTCGTCAAGCGGCTGCGGCGGATGCGGTCCACCCGGCAGCGGGCGCGCACGGCGCGCCGGCTCGAGGGTCTCTGACCCGGGACGACGGGCCGCGCGTGAAGTCCGGGCGAACAGGGCGTTTAGCCGAGAGCCCCGACCGGGCTACCCTGTCGCCGTGACGAAGAGCCGCTACCCGTACGCGCCCGACGAGTTCGACGCGCCCGCGCCGCAGGGTGCGCCCGTGGGGGTGCACCGCACGCCGCGCAGCGGGTGGAGCAAGACGTGGCCGTTCCTGCTGGTCGCCGTCGTCTTCGCCGGCCTCGCGTACGGGGGCGTCGCGCTGCTGTCCGACAACGGTGCCACGGACGACCCGCCGCAGGCGCAGTCCACGGAGCCGCCGCCCGCGGAGACCGAGGAGCCGCCCGCGGCGGAGGAGCCGCCCGCGACCGAGGAGCCGCCGGCCGCGGAGGAGCCGCCCGCGACCGAGGAGACGCCCGAGACCCCGGACCTCGCGACGCTCATGGCGGCGGCCGACCCGAGCGCCTACGTCCGCGTGCTGAACGACAGCGGCATCGGCGGCGAGGCGGCCAAGGGCAAGGACGCCCTCGACGCGCAGGGCTTCAGCAACACCGTCGCCACGGACTACACGAACGGGCCGGCGCCGGTCGACGTCACCACGGTCTGGTACGTGCCCGAGCGGAGCGACACCGCCGCCGCCGTCGCCGCGACGCTGGGCATCCCCGCGGAGAACGTCGTCCAGGTCGACAGCCTGCGCGAGGGCGACGTCGCGGTGATCATCAAGTCCGAGCTGGCGCCGGTCGGCTGACCCGGACCCCCGGGCCGCCCCGGCCGTGGCACCACGACCTGACGCTGCACCCGCGTGACCTGCTCGTTCGGCCCGGAGTCCGACGAGCGCCACCTGCCGTTCGACCTTCCGTGCACGCCGCCTGCGGGCTAGGCTCGGGCTACCACGGGGCGGCGGTCGCCTCGCGGGCGACGATGCACGAGGAGACGTACATGGCTCAGGGGACCGTGAAGTGGTTCAACGCCGAGAAGGGCTACGGGTTCATCACGCCCGCAGCGGGTGGGCAGGACCTCTTCGTGCACTTCAGCGCGATCCAGACGGACGGCTACCGCACGCTCGACGAGGGCCAGGAGGTCGAGTTCGAGCTCGGCCAGGGCAGCAAGGGCCCGCAGGCCGAGCAGGTGCGGCCGCTCTGAGCCCGGCTCCGAGGGTCGCGTGACGGAGGATCTCGACGCCGTCGTCGTCGGTTCGGGCCCCAACGGCCTGGCCGCCGCCGTGACCCTCGCACGCGCCGGTCTCTCCGTGCGCGTGCTGGAGGCGCAGCCGACGTCGGGCGGCGGAGCCCGCACGCTCGACCTCGGGTTGGCCGACGGCGTCGTGCACGACGTGTGCTCGGCGGTGCACCCGATGGCGTGGGCCTCGCCGTTCTTCGAGGCGTTCGACCTCGGCGCGCGCGGCGTAGAGCTGCTCGCGCCGGAGGTCTCGTACGCGCACCCCCTCGACGGGGGTCGCGCGGGCGTGGCCTATCACGAGCTCGAGCGCACGGTCGAGCGGCTCGGGGTCGACGGCGCCGCCTGGCGCGCCCTGCTCGGCCCGCTCGCCGCGGGGTGGCGCGACGTCGTCGCGGTCGCCCTCGGAGACAAGCGGTCGGTGCCGGGGCGTGTGCTGACGCCGGGCGGCGCCGGTGTGACGGCCCGCTTCGGCGCGGCGGTGCTCGAGCAGGGGAGCCCCGCGTGGACGCGGCGCTTCCGCACCGACGAGGCCGGCGCGCTCCTCACGGGCGTCGCGGCGCACGCGATCTCCCGCCTCCCGTCGCTCGCCGCGGCCGGGACGGCGGTGCTGCTGGCGTCGCTCGGCCACGCGCCGGGCGGATGGCCGCTGCCTCGCGGCGGCTCCGGCGCGATCGTCGCCGCGCTCGAGGACGACCTGCGCGCCCACGGGGGCGACGTCGTCACGGGCCACCGGGTCGGCTCGCGCGCCGACCTCCCGCGGGCTCGCGCCTACGTGTTCGACACGACGCCGCGCGTCGTCGCGGACGTGTTCGCGGACCGGCTCCCGCCGCGCGCGGAGGACGCGCTGCGCCGGTTCCGGCACGGCGACGCCGCCGCGAAGGTCGACCTCGTGCTCTCCGGGCCTGTGCCCTGGGCAGACCCGGAGGTGGGGCGCGCGGGGACCGTGCACCTCGGCGGGACGCGCGCCGAGATGGCGCGCAGCGAGGCCGACGTCGCGGCCGGTCGCCACGCCGCCCGGCCCGTGGTGCTCGTGAGCGACCCGACCGTCGTCGACCCCGGGCGCGGGGCGGGCGGGCTGCGCCCGCTGTGGACCTACGCGCACGTGCCCGCGGGGTCGACGCGCGACGTGACGGAGGACGTCGTCGCGCAGGTCGAGCGGTTCGCGCCGGGCTTCCGGGACGTCGTCGTGGCGTCGCGCTGCGTGCCCGCGGCGGAGATGGCGGCGCACGACGAGAGCTACGTGGGCGGCGACATCGCGGGCGGTGCCGTGAGCATGTGGCAGATGGTCGCGCGGCCCACGCCCCGGTTCGACCCCTACGCCGTCGGGCTGGAGGGCGTCTACCTGTGCTCGGCGTCCACGCCGCCCGGGCCGGGCGTGCACGGCCTCGGGGGCTGGTACGCCGCGCAACGGGTGCTGAGGCGCGAGTTCGACGTGCGCGACGCGCCCGACCTGGCGCCCGTCGCGACGAGCGGCGCGACCACCCGGTAGCCCCGGCGCGCCGGCCGCGGCGGACCGGGAGAGCCCAGGAGGACCGTCAGCCCGCGCCGCCCGGCGTGCCCTGGTTGCCGAGCTCCACGAGCGCGAGCACGACGAGCGCGGAGCTCCACGACAGCGGCGCGACGGCGGCGGGCGAGCCGTCGGCGAGGACCTTCTCCGGGATGGCCCCGGACGCGGTGCGGTGGTCGTCGACCCAGCGGAGCCACTCCTCGGCGTCGGCGCGGTCCTCGGGGTCGGACGACGACGCCGCCGCCAGCGCGTACAGCGTGGTCTGGGGGGTCCACGAGATGCCGTCGGCGCGCCAGCCCGCGCCCGGCGCGAGCCCGCCGGCCGGGCGCAGCATCTCGCGCACGGACGCGCGCCAGGCCTCGTCCGCCCCGGCGAGCGGCTCCGGCTGGAACGGCGGCAGCACGAACGCGGTCGAGGCGTCGCGCGCGCCGCCCGTGACGTGGCGCGGGTAGCCCTGGGACCCGAACGAGCGCTCGACCGCCATGCGCAGACGAGCGGCGGCGAGGGTCGCCTCGTGCGCGCGCGGCGCCTCGCCCGCGGCCGCGTACACGTCCGCCGCGGCCTCCAGGCCCGCGAGCAGCGGTCCGGCGGTCCCGAGCGTGAGGGACGTGGGCTCGACCTCCCAGTAGTCGCTCGACGGCGGCGGCAGCGGGTCCTCGCCGTCGACGAGCCCGAGCGCGTGGTCCGTCGCGGCGTCGACCAGCGGGCGCAGCTCGGCGGCCACCTCGGGGCGGTCCGCGGCGGGCGTCTCCTCCAGCACGACGTCGGTGGCCCACAGGACCCAGCCGACGCCGTCGGACTGGATGCCCCGGTCGTCCGGGACCCCCGACCCGTCGGGGAGGTAGCGCGCGTGGAACGAGCCGTCGTCCTCCTGGACCCGGGCGAGGAAGCCGAGGACGGCGCGCGCGTCGTCGACGTGACCGGTGCGTGCGAACGCCGCCGCGGTGAACGACGCGTCGCGCGGCCACACGTAGCGCCACCTGGGCGACGGCGCGGCGAGGGCGGCGCCGTCGTCGAGCGTCAGCGCGCGCAGGTCGAGGAGGGCCGCCTCGCCGAGCGCGGCGAACGGCCCGCCTGTCCCCGGTACGACGCCGGACGCGAGCCAGGCCCGCGACGCGGTGGCGGTCTGGTGGGCGAGACCGGGGTCGAGGAGGGCCGTCGCGTCGAGGCGCGCCCCGGCGACCTGCGCGAGCCGGTCCGCCTCGCCGTCCGCGGGGTCGACGCCCGCGGCGAGCGCGCCGGGGTCGAGCGCCGCCGGGTCGAGCACGCGGCTGCCCTCGAGGTAGGTCGCGCCCACGCCGGGCGCGAGGCGCAGCACCGCGGGGCCGCCGTCGGGCCCGGTCGTCACCGCGACGCCGTCCTGGTAGAGGTCGATGTGCTCGCCCGAGGGCGCCGCGACCGCGGTCGCGGCGGTCAGGCCGAGGGCAGGGACCAGCACGAAGCCGGCCAGGGCTGCGAGGGGGCGCCACGGCGGTGTTGCGCGGATCACACCGCGCATCCTAGAGCGAGCCGCGCGGCGCTCGGTTTCGCCCCTCGCGATACGCGGCGGCGTGGCGCGCCGCTGTCTTGCACTCGCACCGTGCGAGTGCCAATAATGGCGTTAGCACTCTCGTCACGAGAGTGACAGAAGTGACCAGCGCAGGCAGCCGCTCAGGCGGCTGCGGCGCAACCCACCAGGTCGACAGGTGAGGCCCGCCCTGGCGGCGTGACATGAACGCCGCCGTCGTGGGCCGTCCGTCGCGGGCGCCGGCCGACCGCCATACGCCACCAGCGGAGGATCATTCCCCATGGCCAAGATCATCGCCTTCGACGAGGAGGCTCGTCGGAGCATGGAGCGCGGGCTCAACACGCTCGCCGACACCGTCAAGGTCACCCTCGGCCCCAAGGGCCGCAACGTCGTGCTCGACAAGAAGTGGGGCGCGCCGACCATCACGAACGACGGCGTCTCCATCGCCAAGGAGATCGAGCTCGAGGACCCGTACGAGAAGATCGGTGCGGAGCTCGTCAAGGAGGTCGCCAAGAAGACCGACGACGTCGCGGGTGACGGCACGACCACCGCGACCGTGCTCGCCCAGGCGCTCGTGCGCGAGGGCCTGCGTGTCGTCGCGGCCGGCGCCAACCCGATCGCCGTCAAGCGCGGCATCGAGAAGGCCGTCGACGCGGTGACGGAGCAGCTGCTCAACGCCGCGAAGGACATCGAGACCAAGGAGGAGATCGCCGCCACGGCCGCCATCTCCGCCGGCGACCCCGCGATCGGCGAGCTCATCGCCGAGGCCCTCGACAAGGTGGGCAAGGAGGGCGTCATCACGGTCGAGGAGTCGAACACGTTCGGCCTCGAGCTCGAGCTCACCGAGGGCATGCGCTTCGACAAGGGCTTCCTCGCGCGCTACTTCGAGACGGACCCCGAGCGCCAGGAGGCCGTGCTCGAGGACCCGTACGTCCTCATCGTCGAGTCCAAGATCTCGAACGTGAAGGACCTGCTCCCGGTCCTCGACCAGGTCATGAAGGCCGGCCGCTCGCTCCTCATCATCGCCGAGGACGTCGAGGGCGAGGCGCTCGCGACCCTGGTGCTCAACAAGATCCGTGGCACGTTCAAGTCCGTCGCCGTCAAGGCCCCGGGCTTCGGCGACCGCCGCAAGGCCATGCTCCAGGACATCGCGATCCTCACCGGCGGCCAGGTCATCACCGAGACGGTGGGCCTCAAGCTCGAGAACGCGACGCTGGACCTGCTCGGCCAGGCGCGCAAGGTCGTCGTCACGAAGGACGAGACCACGATCGTCGAGGGCGCGGGCGACGCCGACCTGATCCAGGGTCGCGTCAACCAGATCCGTGGCGAGATCGAGAAGTCGGACTCCGACTACGACCGCGAGAAGCTCCAGGAGCGCCTCGCGAAGCTCGCCGGCGGCGTGGCCGTCATCAAGGCGGGTGCCGCGACGGAGGTCGAGCTCAAGGAGCGCAAGCACCGCATCGAGGACGCCGTCCGCAACGCGAAGGCTGCCGTCGAGGAGGGCATCGTCGCTGGTGGTGGCGTCGCGCTCATCCAGGCCGGTGCCGTGGCGTTCGAGAAGCTCGAGCTCGAGGGCGACGAGGCGACCGGTGCGCAGATCGTGCGCGCCGCGATCGACGCCCCGCTCAAGCAGATCGCGGTCAACGCGGGCCTCGAGGGTGGCGTCGTGGCGGAGAAGGTGCGCAACCTCCCGTCGGGCCAGGGCCTCAACGCCGCGACCGGTGTGTACGAGGACCTCCTCGCCGCCGGAGTGAACGACCCGGTCAAGGTCACGCGCTCCGCGCTGCAGAACGCCGCCTCCATCGCGGCGCTGTTCCTCACGACCGAGGCCGTCGTGGCCGACAAGCCGGAGAAGGCCGCCCCCGCGGGCGACCCGACCGGTGGCATGGGCGGCATGGACTTCTGAGCCGACCCGCCTCCCCTCACGGGGAGTCGTAGGACACCGAAGGCCGTCGGCCGGGTTCGCCCGGCCGGCGGCCTTCGTCGTGCCCTGAAGAGAGCTCCCGGGCGGGGCCTACCGCGCCGTGAACAGGCGCGCGGCCTGCGACTCGGCGTCGGCGTAGGTCTGCGCGGCGGCGCCGAGCGCGGCCGTGATGTCGTCGAGCGCGACCTCGACCTGGGTCTGCGTCGTCTGCCACTGCGCCATGACGCCCGTGAACGACGTCGCCGCCCCACCACGCCACGACGTCTGCAGGTCCGTGAGGTGCCGCATCATGGCGCCGACCTCCGCACGGATCGCCGTGACCGACCCGTGCACCGCGGCGCTCGCCTGCGCGACGCGCGCGCTGTCCACCTCGTACCGGCTCATCCGAACCTCCGTCGTCCCTCGGCCCGCGGGCCGTCCCTCGCCCCGGTGAGCACCGGGGCGTGGCGACGACGGTAGGCGGACCTCCCCGGGTCCGGAGGGGCGGCGGTCAGGCCTGTGGACGGCGGTTCAGGCGCCGGAGGCTGGGGACGCCGTCGACGCCTCCGCGAGCTTGGCCTGCTCCTTGCGCAGGCGCTGGAGCTCCGCGTCGAGGTTCTGCCGCGCGGCCTCCTCCCAGGCCGCGCCGAGCGGGCTCGAGAAGAGCGTGCGCCGGTCGAGCAGCTTCGTGAGGATCGCGATGCGGGCGCGCACGTAGTCGGGCTTGGGGATGTGCGCGTACTCGTCGCGCACGTCCTTGAGGTACTCCTTGTAGCGCTGCGGCTCGGCCGCGAGCATCGCGAGGTCGGCGTCGCACAGGACCGCGCAGTCGAAGTCGGAGGCGTCCGGGGCGTGGCGGACGAGCGCGTTGACGAGGTGCGCGACGCGCCGCACCGCGGGCTCGGGGACGCCGAGCCGCGTGAGCTCGGCGACGGCGAGCGCGGCGCTCGCGGTCTCGTCCTCGCCGCCCTTGTTGGCGTAGGTCGCGCGGCCCTTCGCGTCGAAGATGGCGCCGTGGTACCAGGCCGCGAGCCGGACGAGGTCGGGGTCGTGCGTCTCCTGCGAGAGCTCGTCGACCCGGCCCAGGACGTCGGCCAGGTGGCGCAGGTTGTGGAAGTGGCGTCCCGGCTGGTCCCAGCGGTCGAGGAGCCCCTGCCCGACGGCGCGGATCTCGTCGTCCGGGGCGGTCGCCCCGGCGCCCCGGGCGCTGCGGACGAACGAGGAGAGGAACCACTGCGGTGCGTCGGCGCTGTTGACGCCCATGAACTTCAGCCTTCTTCGACGGAGACGAGCAGGACGGAGGTCGTCGTCGCCGGGCGTGCTGCCCGGCGCGGAGGCCCCCGCGTCGCCGCGCGGCCTCGTCTTCAGCCTAGGTCTCGCGGGACGACCCGCCATCGTAGCCCCAGCCGGCGGCGCGTCGGGACGCCCCGGCGGGCTCCCACGCGACGTCGCGGACGGTCGTCGACGAACCCGCAGGTCGGGCGGGGTGCGGGCCGTCAGGAGCCGAGCGGGAGGTCCACGCGGACGGTGAGCCCGCCGCCCGGCGTCTCACGGACCGACACGCGGCCGCGGTGCGCCCCGACGATCGCGGCGACGATCGCCAGACCGAGCCCGGACCCGCCGGACGAGCGGTTGCGCGACGTGTCCGCCCGGTAGAACCGCTCGAACAGACGGCCCCGTTGGGTCGTCGGGACGCCCGGGCCGTGGTCGCGGACCTCGAGCACCGCGACGTCGCGCGCGGCGTCGCCGGCCGGGGCGCCGCTCCCGCCCGCGCCGTCGCCCGACGGCGCGTCGTCGGACCGGGGCGCAGGCGCCGCACCGAGCGCGATCTCCACCGGCGTGCCCGACGGCGTGTGGCGCGCGACGTTCCCGACGAGGTTGGCGAGCACCTGCCGCAGCCGGTCCTCGTCGCCCACGACGCGCAGCGCCGCCGGAGCGTCCGCACCCGGCGCGAGCCCGACGACCCGCACGTCGCGCGCGGGGTCGAGCGCGTGCAGGTCCTGTGCGGAGTCCCGCGCGAGGGAGACGAGGTCGACCGGCTCGTGGCGCAGCGGCCGGCCCTCGTCGAGCCGCGCGAGGGCGAGCAGGTCGTTGACGAGCGTGCCCATGCGGGTCGCCGAGTCCTCGATGCGGCCCATCGTGTCGTCGACCTTGTCCGGGGTGTCGAGCGCGCCCATCCGGTACAGCTCGCCGTAGCCGCGGATCGTCGCGAGCGGAGTGCGCAGCTCGTGGCTCGCGTCCGAGACGAAGCGCCGCATCCGTTCCTCGGACGCCTCCTGGACGGCGAACGCCTCCTCGATCTGGGTGAGCATCGCGTTGAGCGACGCCGCGAGCGAGCCGACCTCCGTCGTCGGCGGCGCGGGGCGCACGCGACGCGACAGGTCGCCCGCGGCGATGTCGGCGGCGGTCTCCTCGATCTCTCGCAGCGGGCGCAGCGCGCGGTGGACCGCGAGGTAGGCGACCGCACCCCCGACGAGCGCGATGCCGAGCGCCGACAGCGCGAGCGCCCGGCCGAGCACCTCGACCGTCTCGTGGATGCCCGTGAGCGGCAGGGCGACGAAGACGGTCCCGGCCTGCTGGCCGTCCACGAAGAGGAACCTCCCGACCACGCGCCACTGCGCCGGGTCGGACCCTCCGACGGACCGCACCGTGAAGGGCTCGCCCGCGAGGCGCTCGATCTCCTGGTCGGACAGCGCCGGGATGTCCGGCTTCCCGTACCGCGACACGGTCTCGCCCCAGCCGATGCCTCTCTCGGCACCCGACGACTCCCGCAGCAGCACGAAGTACTCGCTGGGGATCTGGCTCGCGGTCTCGGGGTTGCTGAGCAGCGAGGAGCGGGCGACGGTCGTCGCCGACCCCTGGAGGTCCTGGTCGACCTGCTCGACGAGGTAGCTCGACACGACCGTCGTCGTCACGACCGAGGCCAGCCCGAGCCCCGCCGCGAGCAGGAGCACGGTGACCGCGACGAGGCGCGCCCGCAGCGGCACGCGCGCGAACCAGCCCCACCCCTCGGTGGGGACGGGCCGGCCGAAGGGGCGCTCCGCCGTCGGGCCGTCGGGGACGGGTGCGGACGCCGCGGGCTCGCTCGACGGAGCGCGGCCGGGCTGCGAGACCGCCCCGGGGGGCGGGGGAGGGGGCGGGACCGGCGGGGACCCGGCCGCCGTGCGGTCGGGGCCGGCCGTCATGACGCCGCGGGCGGCTGGCGCAGCAGGTAGCCGACGCCGCGCTTGGTGTGGATGAGCGGCGGGAGGGCCACGGGCTCGCCGTCCGGGCCGGGCACGGTGAGGTTGTCGATCTTGCGGCGCAGGTAGGAGATGTACGACTCGACGATGTTCGCGTCGCCGCCCCAGTCGTACTGCCACACGTGGTCGAGGATCTGCGCCTTGGACAGCACGCGGCCCGCGTTGAGCATGAGGTAGCGCAGCAGCTTGAACTCGGTGGGGGACAGGTCGATGTCGACGCCGGCGCGGCGGACCTCGTGCGAGTCCTCGTCCATCTCGAGGTCGGCGAAGCGCAGGACCGCGTCGTCGACCGGCTCGGCGTGCGTGCGGCGCAGCACGGCCCGGATGCGCGCCACGACCTCCTCCAGGCTGAAGGGCTTCGTCACGTAGTCGTCGCCGCCCACGGTGAGCCCCGTCACCTTGTCGCGCGTGTCGTCCTTCGCGGTGAGGAAGACGACGGGCGTGTGCTGGCCCTTCTCGCGCAGGCGGCGGGTCACGGTGAACCCGTCCATGTCGGGGAGCATCACGTCGAGCACGACGAGGTCGGGCTCGACGTCGCGCACGAGCCGCAGGGCGCTCTGCCCGTCCGCGGCGGCGTGCACCTCGAACCCGGCGAAGCGCAGGGACGTGGCGAGCAGCTCGCGGATGTTCGGCTCGTCGTCGACGACGACGAGGCGTGCCTCGGGGGTGGTGCTCATACGTCCAGTGTGCTCCCGCGGTCTGGGAGACGCCTGGGAACGTGCTCGACCCCGGCGGCACCGGCGCGACGCCGGCGCCGGGCGCGGCACGCGGGCGGGCGGGCGTGGGTGGCCCGGGGCAGGATGGCCGCCGTGCGGATCACGGTGGACCAGAGGCGGCGGCGGCTCGTCGCGCAGCAGCTCGCGCTCGCCACGGACCTGCCCGGCAGGCCGGCGGCCCGGAGCCCGGAGGACGTCGTCGACCGGCTGCTCGCGCTGCACGCGACCGACGCCTCGAGCGTCTACCTGTCGGTGCTCGCGCGGGTCCCCGGCCTCGTGCTCGACGACGTCCGGGACGCCGTCTTCCGGCGGCGCTCGCTCGTCAAGGTGCTCGCCATGCGACGCACGATGTTCGTCGTGCGCCGCGAGACGGTGCCCGTCGTGCACGCGGCGGCGGCCCTCGCCGTCGCGCGACGGCTGCGCACCCGCCTAATCAAGGAGCTCGCGACCCTGCCCACGGACCCGCCCGTCGACGACGCCGCGACCTTCCTCGCCGCGGTCGAGGCCCAGGTGCACGCGGCGCTCGCCGAGCACGGCCCGCTCGACGGCGCGAGCCTGTCGCGGGCCGCGCCGCTGCTGCGCACGGCGTTCCTGCCCACGACCACCAAGACGTGGGACGTGCGCCGCACCATGACGTCCCCGCTGCTCTCGCTGCTCTCCGCCGAGGGCGTGGTGGTGCGCGGCGAGCCGCGGGGCACGTGGTCGTCCAACCGGCACGTCTGGTCACCCGTCGAGGACTGGTTCCCGGGCGGCATCCCCGTGCTCGACGAGGCCGCGGCGCGCACCGCGCTGGCGCGGGCCTGGCTCGACGTGTTCGGGCCCGCGACGGTCGAGGACCTCGTGTGGTGGACCGGCTGGAACCGCCGCGACACGCGCGCGGCGCTCGCGGGTCTCGACGTCGTCGAAGTGGAGGTCGAGGTCGGTGCGGCGGGCGGCGAGGACGCCCGCCCCGGCATCATGCTGCGGGGCACGGACCTGCCCGGCCCGGACGAGGTGCCGATCGAGGGCCGCGTCGCGCTCCTGCCGTCGCTCGACCCGACGACGATGGGCTGGACCGCGCGCGACTGGTACCTCGGGGCGCACAAGGCCGCCGTCTTCGACACGATCGGCAACGCGGGCGCGACCGTCTGGTGGGAGGGCCGGATCGTCGGGGCCTGGGTCGTGCGGCCGGGCGGCGAGCCCGCGTGGCGGCTCCTCGACGACGTCGGCGCCGACGGCGAGCGGGCCGTCGCGGCCGAGGCCGAGCGGATCGCCGGGCTCCTCGGCGGCGACGGCGTGACGGCGTCGTTCCCGACGCCGCTGTACCGCGAGCTCCACGCGTGAGCGACGGAGCCCGCGGTACGGGCGGTCAGAGGTAGCGCATCGGGTCGAACTCGTCGAGCGGGATGATCCGCACGCGCGGCAGCACGGCCGTGAACGCGCCCGCGTGGTCCTCGAGGTCGAAGATCTCGAGACCGCGGCCCGTGAGCTCGGTGAGGCGCACGTTGACGAACTCGCGGAACGCGAGGACGCCCACGCGGCGGTCCTTGTCGTCGAGCAGCGTCTCGACCTGGGGCAGGAAGTCGCCGTCGTGGCTCGCGAGGAGCACGTCGCCCGGCTGGCCGGCGATCGCGTCCAGCATGCGCTGGATACCGATGTCGACGACCTTCTCGTTGCTCGACCCCGACAGCGGGATCGGGCGGTAGCCCATCGCGAGCAGCGCCTGCACGAACGACATCGGCATCTGGCCCGACGAC
This sequence comes from Cellulosimicrobium sp. 72-3, assembly GCF_013127315.1. NCBI lineage: Bacteria > Bacillati > Actinomycetota > Actinomycetes > Micrococcales > Promicromonosporaceae > Cellulosimicrobium > Cellulosimicrobium sp. 72-3. The sequence continues at coordinate 3,404,548 of NZ_CP053419.1, read as the reverse complement.
GCGTTGAGGAAGAACAGGGGCGTGACGTCCTGGCCCCAGGCCTGGCGCGCGAAGTCCACGATGCGGTCCCAGCGCGGCCGCTCCTCCGGGGCGGGGCGGTGGCCGAGGACGTTCATGCCGAGCGTCGCGTCGATGTTCTCGCCGTCGACGACGAGGTAGGTGCGGCGCGGCGTCGTCAGCGCTCGGCCGTCGGAGGTCTGGAGGTCGGACATGCCGGTCAGCCTATCCGCGCGCGACCCGCCGCGCTCCGTCCCGGTGCGCCCGCCGCACTGTCCACGACGTGGGTGTTTGCGTCCTCCCGCCCCCGAGTGGGTACCGTCAGGGTTCGTGACCACGCACGACACCGACGCCACGACCGGGACCGTCCGGCTCACGGTCGTCGAGAACTCCCCGGACGTCACGCTCGACGCCTACGCCGACCTCCTCGACGCGGAGCTCCGCGTCGTCCGCGCGCACGAGGGCGAGCCCGTCCCCGCCGCGGACCGGCTCGACGAGCTCGGCGACGGCCTCGTCGTCCTCGGGGGCCACGTGTCCGCGTACGACGACGCGCGCGCCCCCTGGCTGCCCGCCCTGCGCGAGACCCTCGTCGCCGCCGCGACGCAGGGCGTCCCGACGCTCGGGATCTGCCTCGGCGCGCAGCTCCTCGCCGTCGCGGGCGGGGGACAGGTGGCGGTCGCCGCCCCGCCGGGCCGCGAGGTCGGCGCGACCCGCGTCTTCTGGCGTGCCGAGGCGGACACCGACCCGGTGCTGGCGCCGCTCGCGACCGGCGACGACCCGGTGCGCTGCGTGACGAGCATGCACGGCGACGCGATCGTCGAGCTCCCGGACGGCGCCGTCTGGCTCGCGTCGTCGAACATGTACCCCTACCAGGCGTTCCGCCTCGGGTCCGCGCTCGGCGTCCAGTTCCACCCCGAGGCGTCCCGCGCCGCCTTCGCGGCCTGGTGCGACCGCTACGACGACGTCGACGCCGCGGCGGCCCTGGCCGGCTTCGACGAGCACGCCCCCGCGCTGCTCGACGGCGGGCGCCGGCTCGCGGAGTCGTTCGTCACCGAGGTCCGGGTGAGCCGACGACGCGTCCCCGCCTGACCCGGTCCGAGGTCACCAGTCGGTCGAGGGGGCGTCCTGGGTGGTCGTCCCGGAACCGATCGCGGGCGTGACCTGGGTGGGCGACACCTGCGCGGCGGGGGCGGAACCCTGCTTGAGCGCGGCGAGGCGGGCCTCGATCTCGACGGCCTCGCCCGACGTCTCGAGCTCGGCGAACTGGGCGTCGATGCTCGACGCGGCGACCTCCGCCTGGCCGAGCGCCTGCGCCTCCTCGCGGCGGACGATCTCCTCGTAGCGGGAGAGCTCGCTCGTCGGGTCGAGCACGTTGATCGAGCTGAGCGCGCCCTGCACGGTCTGCTGCGCCTGCGCGCTCTTCTGCCGCGCCACGAGCGAGTCGCGCTTCGACTTCAGCTGACCGAGCTTGTCCTTCATCATCGCGAGGCCGGACTTGAGCTTCTCGACCGACTCGCGCTGCGACGCGATGAGCGGCTCGGCCTGGCGGACCTCGCTCTCGGCGGCGATCTGCTTGCCGAGCGCGATCTTCGCGAGGTTGTCGAACTTGTCGGCGTTCGCGGCGTCGCCCTGCTGGCGGTACCGGTCGGCCTGCGCCGACGCGGCCGCGGCCTTCTGGCCCCACTCCTGGACGGCGGCGACGTCCTCGTTGTAGTCCTGCTCGGCGAGGCGCAGGTTGCCGATGGTCTGCGCGACGGCCTGCTCCGCCTCGGCGATGTTGTTCGTGTAGTCGCGCACGAGCTGGTCCAGCATCTTCTGCGGGTCCTCGGCGCTGTCCAGGAGCGCGTTGATGTTCGCGCGGGCGAGCTGCGCGATCCGTCCGAAGATGCTCTGCTTCTCCGCCATGGTCGTCCCTCTCTCGTGAGCCGTCTGGTGCTGGTCGTGTCCGTCGTGCCGTCGTCCCGTGGTGCGGGGCGTCAGGTGCCGCCCGTGCTCAGAAGCGTCCGCCGCGGCCGGAGCGTCCGCCCGACGACCGTCCGCCCGACCGTCCGCCGGAGCGTCCGCCGCCGAACCCGCCACCCCCGTAGCCGCCGCCGAAGCTGCCGCCGCCGAACCCGCCCGAGCGTCCGCCGCCGCCCCCGCCGCGGAGGATGGAGTCGAGGAGGATCCCGCCGAGGACCATGCCCCCGACGTTGCTGCCGCCACCCCCGCCGAACCCGCCGCCCTGGGACGACTGCCAGCTCGACGCGTCCTGCTGCGCGCGCTGGGCCGCGGACTGCGCCTGCGCGTCGGCCTGCTGCGCGCGCTGGAGCGCGGCGACCGGGTCGGTCGGCTGGAGCGCGCGCGCCTCGCCGAGCAGCCGGATCGCCTCCGCGAGCCGGGTCCGCGCCTCCGGGCCGACGGCGCCGCGCCGGGTCTCGATGAAGTCGTTCGTCGCGCGGACCTGCGAGTCGACGCGCGCGAGGGTCTCGCGCAGCAGCGCGTTCGCGCGCGCCGCCTGCTCGGCACGCTCGCGGAACGGGGCGAGGACGGCGTCGAGCGCCGCCTCCGCGTCCGTGAGGCGACGGAGCGCGGCGAGCGGGTCGCCGCCGTCGCGCGCGGCCCCGGCGACCGCCACGGCGGCCTGCGCCTCCGCGAGCGCGGGCGCGACCGCGGGGTCCCCGGGGGCGAGCCGCCCCGCGTCCGCGATGTCGGACGTGATCGACGCGACGCCCCGGTCGAGGCGCGGACCGGACTCGGCGAGGTCGGTGCCCGCGCGGTCGACGGCGTCGAGCAGCGTCACCGCCTGCCCGACCGCGTTCTGCGCGGCCCGGGCGAGCGCGACGGCCGTCGCCCGGTCCTTGGAGGCGAGCGCCTCCCGACCGCGCGCCACCGACTCGCGCGCGCCCGTGAGGAGCGCCTGCGCCTGCTCGGGGTTCTGTGCGACGGACGCGAGCGCCGTCGACGGGTACGTGCGCCCGAGCGCCTCGAGCGTCGCGCGCGCGGGCTCGACGCGGGCGAGCACCTCGGTCGCGCGCTGGTCGGTCTCGTCGAGCACCTGCGGCGCGCGGGCCTGCAGGTCGCGCAGCTCGTCGAACGTGCGGGACTGGGCGTCGAGCGAGTCCGCGACCTCGTCGCACAGGGCGACGATGCGCGCCATCATCTGCCGCGCCTGGGGCTCCGCCTCGGGCTGGTCGTCGTCGAGCTGCTGGCGCAGCGCGAACGCCTCCGCGACCCGCTGCTTGCCCTCGGCGAGCGCGGCGGAGAACTGCTGCGTCGCCTCGATCCCGAACTGCGCCTGCGCGAAGCCGAGCTCCTGCTCGGACGTCTTCACGGCGTCGTCGATCGCCACGAGGGCCGCGCTCGCGCGGCGGTCCAGCTCGGCCGTGGGCAGCGCCGCGAGCGGGTCGCCCGCCGGCCCGACGGCGGTCGCGAACCGGCGGCGTCGTCCCGCCGCTCGGGCGACCACCACGACCACGATCACGAGCACGCCGCCGACGAGCAGGACCCAGAACCACGACACGCCGCCCGAGCCCTGGCTCGCATCCCGCGCCACCTCCGCCGCCGCGATGGCCGCACCCGCCCAGTCGTCGGCACGCAGCTCGTCCTCCACGGCGGACGTGATCCGGTCCAGCTCGGCGTCCGACAGCGGGACGTTGTTGTCGTACGACAGCCCGTACCGCCGGTCCTGCGTCCCGACGGCCAGCAGCAGGTCGTCGACCCCCAGCCCTGACTGGTTCGCCGTCGCGTTCGCCCAGTCGACGCCGTCCATGCCGTCGAGGTCGTCCACGTACACGACGAAGAGCTGCAGGTCCGTGTCCTGGGCCAGGCGGTCGAGCGCCGCGCGCACGTCGTCCGTGCGGTCCCCGAGGACGCCGGACGGGTCGGTGATCTCGTCCGTCACGTCCATCGGCGGGACGGCGTGCGCGAGGCCCGCCGGGGCGACGAGGGCGACGCACGTCAGCAGCCCGACGAGCGTCGAGACGACGAGGGCGAGGAACGCGCGGGCGCCGCGGCCCCCGGCCGCGCGGGGGTGCCAGGGACGATCGGCCGTGCTCACGGCCCGATCCTTTCCCAGCCGCCCAGGACCCGCAATCGGTGCCGCGGGGCCCTCTGTCACTGCACGATGCCCAGGTCCTTCGTGTTCCTGGTCGGACCTGGGCGTCGCTCCGTGCCGGGCGGGTGCCGCGCTCCTACGTCGCGGGACCCCCACCCGTCACTGCACGACGCCCAGGTCCTCCGCGTTCCTGGTCGGACCTGGGCGTCGTTCCGTGCCGGGCGGGTGCCGCGCTCCTACGTCGCGGGACCCCCACCCGTCACTGCACGACGCCCAGGTCCTCCGCGTCGACGATGCGGTACGCGTACCCCTGCTCCGCCAGGAACCGCTGGCGGTGCGCCGCGAAGTCCTGGTCCACCGTGTCGCGCGCGACGACGGCGTAGAAGTGCGCGGTGCGGCCGTCGGCCTTGGGACGCATGACGCGACCGAGGCGCTGGGCCTCCTCCTGGCGCGACCCGAACGACCCGGAGACCTGGATCGCGACGGACGCCTCGGGCAGGTCGATGGAGAAGTTCGCGACCTTCGACACGACGAGCCGCGAGATCTCGCCCGTGCGGAACGCGTCGAACAGGCGCTGGCGCTCGCGGACCGTCGTCGCGCCCGTGATGAGCGGCGCGTCGAGGTGCTGCGACAGCTCCTCGAGCTGGTCGAGGTACTGGCCGATCACGAGCACCTGGTCGTCCGGGTGCTGCGCGACGATCTGCTCCACGACCCGGTTCTTGCCGGTGGCGGTCGCGGCGAGCCGGTACTTGTCCTCGGGCTCGGCGACGGCGTACGTCATGCGGTCGGACTCGGGCAGCGTGAGGCGCACCTCGACGCAGTCGGCGGGCGCGATGTAGCCCTGCGCCTCGATGTCCTTCCACGGGGCGTCGTACCGCTTGGGCCCGATGAGCGAGAACACCTCGTCCTCCCGGCCGTCCTCGCGCACGAGCGTCGCGGTGAGCCCGAGGCGGCGGCGCGCCTGCAGGTCCGCCGTCATGCGGAAGATCGGCGCGGGCAGCAGGTGCACCTCGTCGTACACGACGAGGCCCCAGTCGCGCGCGTCGAGCAGCTCGAGGTGCGTGTACACGCCCTTCCGCTTGGTCGTCAGCACCTGGTAGGTCGCGATCGTGACGGGCTTGATCTCCTTGCGCGCGCCGGAGTACTCGCCGATCTCGTCCTCGGTGAGCGTCGTGCGCCGCACGAGCTCGTCGCGCCACTGGCGCGCGCTCACCGTGTTCGTCACGAGGATGAGCGTCGTCGTCCCGGACTTCGCCATCGCGCCCGCGCCCACGATCGTCTTGCCCGCGCCGCACGGCAGCACGACGACGCCGCTCCCGCCGTGCCAGAACCCGTCCACCGCCTGCGCCTGGTACGGGCGCATCTCCCACGGCTTCGGCTCCTCGCCCTCGGCGCGCGGCGGCGTCGTCGGGCTGAGCGCGATGGCGTGCTTCTCGCCGTCGACGTACCCCGCGAGGTCCTCGGCGGGCCAGCCGAGCTTCACGAGGACCTGCTTGAGGTGGCCGCGCTCGGACGGGTGCACGACGACGGTCGTGTCGTCGACCCGGTCGCCCACCAGCCCCGCGGTGCGCTTGGACTTGAGCACCTCGGCGAGGACGGCGCGGTCCGTCGCCTCGAGCACGAGCCCGTGCGTCGGGTGCTGCGCGAGCGTGAGCCGCCCGTACCGCGACATGGTCTCCGCGACGTCGATGAGCAGCGCGTGCGGCACCGGGTAGCGCGAGTACTCGATGAGCGTGTTGACGACCTGCTCGGCGTCGTGCCCGGCCGCGCGCGCGTTCCACAGGCCGAGCGGCGTGAGCCGGTAGGTGTGGACGTGCTCCGGGGCACGCTCGAGCTCGGCGAACGGCGCGATGGCCCGCCGCGCGTCGTCGGCACGGGGGTGGTCGACCTCGAGCAGGAGCGACTTGTCGCTCTGGACGATGAGAGGTCCGTCGGTCATGCGTTCTCCTTGCCGTGGGTGGCCGAGGGTCGTGCGGTCCGGTCGGTCGCCGGGCGGGCCGGTGGTGGTCCGGGGTAGGTCGGGTGACGGTCCGGGGTAGTGCCGGGGCGGGCTGGGGTCAGTCCGGGGTCACGGACGCGATGCGGTGAACCGCGACCGTGAGCTCGGCGTCGCGTGCCGGGTCCTGCGCGCGCAGCCGTCCGGCGTCGAGCGTGAGGGGCCGCACGCGGCGGCGGTCCGGCGCGCCCGTCGACCCGACGACCTCGAGCCACACCATGGCGCCGTCCGCGATCGCCTCGCGCAGCAGCCCCAACGCCGCCACCGGGTCGCTTGTTCCCTCGGGGCCGTCGTCCCCGCGTCCTGCCCTGCCCGACGGCGTCCCCCCGCCCCGGCGCGACCCGTCGCCGTCCGCGCGGGCCCCGCCGGCCGCGCGGGTCCGGGCCTGCTCCGCCGAGCGCGTGTCCGCGGCGCGCAGCCGGGCGACGAGGTCGGCGAACCGCTGCTCGCCACGCCCGGCCCCGTCCCGGGCCTCGTCGACCCGCGCCCCGGAGCCCGGCACGACCCCGGTCCGGGCGCGGCCCCCGCGCCGCCCGACGACCGCCCCGGCCCGTCCTCGCCGGGCCGGGCCCGCGGCGTCGGGCAGGTCGCGACGGCCTGCACGGTCCGCGACGAGCACGCGCCCGTCCGGGCCCTCCACGACCGACGGCACGCCGCGCGCCCGCAGCGCGTCCTGCAGCTCCCCGGCCGGTGCGCCGGACGCGAGCACGGTCGGCGCGAGGAGCACCAGACCGAGGCCGCGCAGCGCAGGGTCCTCCGCGATGCCCGCGAGGAGCACCGGGTCCTCGGCGCGCACGTACGACGACGCCGTCCCGACCCGCACGCGCCCGTGACGTCGCGCGGTGTCGCGCACCAGGTACTCCAGCGGCTGGGGCACGGGAGTCCGGGAGTGCGACGCGAGCTCGGCGAGCAGCTCGTCGGCCGTCGCGCCCCGGTCGAGCGCGCGCAGCACCGACTCCGGCGTGAACCGGACCGTGGTCGCGGCGCCGCGCGACTCGACGTCGGCCGCGACCTCCACGAGACGCTCGAGGGTGCGCGACGGCCGGCCCGGCACGATGCCGGTGAGGTCGCCCTGCAGCAGGAGGTCGTCCACCTCGGGCGGGAGCACGGCCTCGAACGCGGCCCCCAGGTCCACGGGCTCCGACGACGGCGCGGGGTCGTCGCCCGCGACGAGCGCGCGGCCCGGGGGAGCGAGCGCGCCCGCGCCCGTCACGCCGAGCAGCGTGGCCTCGCGCAGCAGCCCCGCGACGGCCTGCTCCGGCGGCACCGCGCGCGGCGTGCGCCAGCGCAGGACCGCGACGACGTCCGCCGGGCCGAGCGGCCGGTCGGGCGCGAGGGCGAGCACGTCGAGGACCGAGCGACGCAGCCGTGGGACCCAGGGCCGCCACAGCTCGGGGTCGAGCGCGGCGCGCAGGGCGCCCCTCTCGTCACGGCTCCCGACGAGCCACGGCGTGCGGCGCGACCGCCACCACCCGCGCGCGAGCGCGGCCCACCGGTCGCCCAGGTCGTCGTCGAGCCAGTCCTCGGCCGTCGGCGTCGGGGCGAACGTGGGCGGGTCGTCGCCGTCGTCGGCCACGAGGCCCGCCGCCGCCGCGACCTCGACGACCGCGGCCGCCGTCGCGTCGTCGACCTCGAGGGCGAGGGCCGCGCGGCGCAGGTCGCGCACCCCGAGGCCCCCCGCGCGCAGGACGCCGGGCGGGTGCTCGGTCCAGTGCGTCACGAGGCGCGCGACGAGGCGCACCGCCTCCAGCCCGGCGCTCGCGGACTCCGCCTCGACCGTCGCCGCGGGGAGCTCGCGCGCGTCGGGCACGGGCGGCGCCGTGCGCACGTCGCGGTGGGTGCGCCCGCCGCGCAGCGCGAGCCCGACCTCGCGCGGCAGGACGACGTGCCGCTCGTCGGTCGCGCGGAGGTACCCCCGCTCGACCAGCCAGGCCGTCGCCCGGCGCGCCGACGCGTCGGAGCGCGGGGCGACGCCCACGGGCGGCCCCCACGCCAGCGCGTCGAGGATCGCGCGCGCGCCCGGGGGTGCGTCGTCGGGCAGGACCGCGGACGGTGCCGGGGTGTCGCCGGAGACCGGGCCCAGGCCCGCGGGGTGCGGGCCGAGCACCTCCGCCGTCCCGGGCGCCGGGCGGAACCCGGCCGAGCGCGTGCCGGGCGACCACACGAGCGCGAGCTCGTCGAGGCGCGCGAGCGCCGCGGTGACCGACGCGCGGTCCACCCCCGTCGCGCGCGCGACCGCGGCCGCCGTCGCGGGCGTGCCCACCGAGTCGAGCACGAGCACCGACTCGAGCACGTGCAGCGTCAGCTCGTCGAGACCGGCGAGCGCGCGCTCGAGGCTCGTGCGGTTCATCGCGCGCGCGGCGAGCGAGAGCAGCGTCGAGGGGGAGGGCGTGGCGAGGTCGGGACGCCCCGCGAGCAGGGCGACCAGCGCGGCGTCGTCGCGCTGGCGCAGCGACTCGCTGTACGTCGGAGCCCGCTCGGGCCGGGAGGTGGCCATCCGTCCGATGCTACGCGGGTTGTGCTGACGGTTCGGTACCTCCTGTCGTTCGTCGGCACCTCGAGGTGCCGACGAGTGCTGCGAGTGCCGAACCGCCGCCGGGGTGCCGACCGGTCAGCGCAGCGGGGGAAGGTGACGGTCAGGGCGCAGCGACGCGACGACGTCCGACGGCACCCAGCGCAGGACCCGTTCGCCGACGGCGTCGGGCGCGTCCCGCGCGGTGAACCGCAGCACGCGACGTCCGGTCGCCTCGATCGCCTCGTGCCGTCGCTTCTCCGCGACGAGGACGCGGCCCGGGTCCTCACGGGGAGCGAGGCCGTCGCCCGTCGTGCGGTACTTCACCAGCCCGTCGAACTCCAGCAGCAGCCGCCACGGCTCCCACCCGAGGTCCGCGCGGACCCGACCGACCGAGGTGCGGACCGGGACCTGCGTCGACGGGCGGGGGAGGCCGAGCCGGAGGACGAGGTACCGCAACCACGTCTCCCAGGCCGACTCGGCGCCGGCGTCCGCGAGCCGGAGGACGTGCCGGGCGCGAGGTGTCCCGGCAGCCCGGGGCTGTCGCGCGAGGCAGGCCGCGACGTCCTCGCGGGCGAGGCCCCGCGCGAGCGCCGCGTCCGCGACGACCAGCCCCTCGAGCGGGCTCAGGGTGCGCAGGCAGTCGGCGACGGTGCGGGCGGGCGTCGTCACCGGCAGACCGCCGACGACGCACCGGTCGGAGGCGTCGACGAGTCCGAGGTGCCTCGCGACCGTGGGGTCCGCGCGCCCTGACCGCCGGTAGGGCTGCACGACGTGCACGTCACGGGGCGCCGTCCACAGGCGCAGGCCGTGGACGAGGGCGGCGGTGGTGTGGCTGAGGACGTGGTCCGCGCGGAGGGTGCGATGGAGCGCGGTCGCCCGGTCCAGCACGAGGTCGCGCTCGTCGGCGGGCCCGATCCTCCTGGTGGTGCCGGTCTCGCGGTAGACGCCCCGACGCACCCGCTCCCAGGACCCGGAGGACGCAGCCTGCCGCACGAGCTGGGGCGGGTGCTCCGCCGCGAGCAGCAACGCGGGTCGTCGAGGGCCGCCGGGGGCGAGGGGGTCGTCGTCGTGCACCGGGCCAGCGTGCCCGGTCCGGGAGCTCGCGTGGGTCGTCCGGACCGGTCCTGTGGACGGTCCCCGGTCGACGGCGCCTGTGCGCGACGGTCAGACGCTTCGGCAGGGCGGACGCGGTTCGGCAGCGCGTGCGGGACGTCGGCAGCCCCGGGTGCCGAACGCCGCACGACGTGCCGACTCGCGCGCCCGGAGGGCCGCGACCGGTCAGCCGCGGGCGGTCCGACGGCAGACCTCGTCCCAGGGCGTGGGCTCGATGCCGAAGCGGTCGCGGGGCGCGGTGTCGTCGAGGACGTAGGGGTGCTCCCACTGGTAGGCGAGGTCGCGCAGCTCGCGCAGCAGCGGCGAGAACAGTCCGGCGACGGCGAGCCCGGGGCCGCGCAGCGAGCGGACCCGGACCGGCGGGTGCCCCACGCTCGCGAGGACGTCGGTCAGCGCCTCGCGCTGGGTGCGCGGCGGGTTGCTCGGGGTGTGCCACGTGCGGCCGAGCGCGCCCGGGTCCGCGGCCGCCGCGACGAGCGTGCGCGCGGCGTCCTGCACGTCGGTGAACGAGTGCGGCAGGTCGGTGCGGCCGATCATCGTCACGGCCCGGCCGCGCAGCGCAGCAGGGACGACGCGCGACACGTGGCCGTTGGCGCCGACGCCGGGCCCGACGAAGTCGGAGCTGCGCACCTCGACGACCCGCGCACGGCCGGCGCGGTGCGCGGCGAGGGCGTCGGCCCACAGCCGGGCCCGCAGGACGCCCTTGTGGTCGGTCGCGGCGTCCGGCAGGTCCTCGGTCATCGGTCCGTCGACCGGCCCGTAGGGGTAGAGGTTGCCCGTGATCGCGTAGACCGCTCCCGTCCGCTCCGCCGTGGTGAGCAGCGCGGCGGCGAGCGGCGGCCAGACCTTCTCCCACTGCGTGTAGTCGCCGGGGTTGGCGCAGTTGTAGAGCACGGCGGCACCGTCCGCGGCGCGGGTCAGCGCGTCGGCGTCGGACGCGTCGAGCGCGAGGTGCGTGACGCCGGCGAGCCCGGTGCCGCGCCCGCTGCGGGTGACGACGGTGACGTGCGACCCGCGGGCCGCGAGCTCGGCGGCGACGTGGCGGCCGACGGGGCCGGCGCCGACGACGACGTGCCGGTCGTCGGAGGACGAGGTGCTGGACATGAGGGCTCCTTTCCGAGAGCAGTGCTCTCGTTTCAGGAGCAGCCTGGCACGTGCCGCACGAAGAAACAAGAGCACTGCTCTCGTTGGTGGGCGGCGCTCTCGTCTGCGACCCTGACGGCATGACGGCACCTCGGACGGCGCGCGCCCTGGCGCGCGAGACCCTCACGCGCGAGATCCTCGACGCCGCCCGCGCGCGGCTCGTGGCCGACGGGCCCGCCGCGCTCTCGCTGCGGGCCGTCGCGCGCGACGTCGGCATGGTGTCGTCCGCCGTCTACCGCTACTTCCCGAGCCGGGACGCGCTGCTCACCGCGCTCCTCGTCGAGTGCTACGACGAGCTCGGGGCTGCCGTCGAGGCCGCGGAGGCCGCCGTCGCGCGGGACGACCTGCCCGGCCGCTGGCTCGCCGCGTGCCGCGCGCTGCGCACCTGGTGCGTCGCGCGGCCCGGGGAGTTCGGGCTGCTCTACGGCACCCCCGTGCCGGGGTACGCGGCGCCGCAGGACACGGTCGAGCCCGCGACGCGCGTCGTGCGGACCCTGGTCCGGGTCGTCGCCGACTCCTGGGCGGACGGCGAGGGCCCGGCGCCCGCACCGCCGTCGGGCGGGGACGCGGCCGCGCTCGTGGCCCCCGCCGTCGCGTACGTGAGCGCCCGCGGGCTCACGACGCCCGACGTCCCGCCCGAGGCCGTCGTGCGCACGCTCATGGCGTGGACGACCCTGTTCGGCACGGTGTCGTTCGAGCTGTTCGGCCACCTCCACCGCACGGTCGCCGACTACGCCGACTGGTTCGACGCCGTCGCGCTGCGGGTCGGGGCGGACGCCGGGGTGGTCCCGCGGTCGGCCCCGCGCTGACCGGGACGACGGCGGGGACGCGGCCGGTCGTCCGGGCTCGCCCTGGGCTCGCCCGCGGTATGGATGCGGCTTTGCCGCCGCGTGGCCGGTAACCTGGGGGTTCTGGTTCCTACGAGCACGAACGAGGTCCACGTGCCCACCGGCAAGGTCAAGTGGTTCGACACCGAACGCGGGTTCGGCTTCATCGCCAACGACGACGGCGGCGAGGTCTTCCTGCACGCCTCCGCGCTGCCCGCGGACGCCCCCGCGCCCAAGCCGGGCGCTCGCGTCGACTTCGGCGTCGCCGACGGGCGCCGTGGCCCGCAGGCGCTCGCCGTCACGTTCCTCGACCCGGCGCCCTCGGTCGTCAAGGCGAAGCGTCGCTCGGCGGACGAGATGGCGGTCATCGTCGAGGACCTCATCAAGGAGCTCGACGGGATCGGCAACGGCCTGCGCCGCGGCCGCTACCCGGAGAAGGGCAAGGCCACCAAGGTCGCCGCGGTCCTGCGCGCGGTCGCGGACGAGATCGAGGCCTGACGATGTCCGCCGTGGCAGCCGCAGAGGAGCGCGTCCGAGGAGTCTCAGCACGCGCGGCGCGGGACGCCGTGCTCACGGGCGCGGTCGAGCTCGCGCGCGCCGCGGCGCAGGAGGTGGCCGAGAGCCCGGAGGACGTGGGCGAGCACCTCGGCACGGTCGCCGAGGCGGACCGGCTCATCTCCCACCGGTTCGCGTGCACGATGCGCGGCTACCGCGGCTGGCACTGGACCGTGACGCTCGCGCGCGTGCCGCGCGGCCGGACGGCCACGGTGTGCGAGGTCGAGCTCCTGCCCGGTGACGGTGCGCTGCTCGCGCCGTCGTGGCTCCCGTGGTCCGAGCGCCTGCGCCCGGGCGACGTCGGCCCGGGCGACGTGCTGCCCTTCCGCGCCGACGACCCGCGCCTCGAGCCCGGCTACGTGCCCACAGGCGACGAGGAGCAGGACGCCGTCGCGATCGAGGAGCTCGCGCTCGCGCGTGCCCGCGTGCTGTCGCCGCAGGGCCGCGACGAGGCCGCGGAGCGCTGGTACCGCGGGTCGCGCGGCCCGACGACGCGCGCCGCCGTCGCCGCCGCGGCCGACTGCGGGTCGTGCGGCTTCCTCGTGCCGCTCCAGGGCAGCCTCGGCCAGGTCTTCGGCGTGTGCGCGAACGAGTGGTCGCCCGACGACGGCAAGGTCGTGAGCCTCGACCACGGCTGCGGCGCGCACTCGGAGACGGACGTCGAGCCGCAGCGCAGCGAGTGGCCGGACCCGGACCCGCTCGTCGACGAGCTGCACGTCGAGATCGTCACGCTCCTCGAGTCCGCGGTCGCCCGGAAGGAGGCGGCCCGGGACGGGGCCGCGCCGACGGACACTGCCGCGGACGAGACCGCCCCGGACGGGACGGTTCCGGCGGCACAGGACGAGCCGACGCCGGTGGCCGATGTCCCGACGCCGACCGACACCGCGCCGGAGGCCCCCGCGGCCGTGGCAGGCGAGCCGGACGACGCGCCGGACGACGCGGAGACCGCGCCGGACTCCGCCGTCGATGCCGTGCCGGACGACGCGGAGACCACCCCTGACCCCGACGCCACGCCGGACGAGCCCGAGACCGCGCCGGACCCCGCCGTCGACGCCGCGCCGGACGAGCCGCGGGAGTGACGCAGGACGTCTTCGGGACGGCCGCGCTGCGTCGTGCGGTCCTGGAGGCGTGGCGGTCCTCGCCGACGCGCCTGCGCGAGGACGCGAACACGGAGGAGGACCACGCCCACGGGTCGTACCGGGGGCGGGTCGTCGTCGAGCTCGCGCAGAACGCCGCCGATGCCGCCGCCCGCGCAGGCGTGCCCGGTCGGCTCCGGCTGAGCCTGCACGCGCCGTCCGACCCCGACGGGCGCTGGGTGCTGCGCGCGGCCAACACGGGCGAGCCCCTCGACGCGGCCGGTGTCGCGTCGCTCGTCGCGATGCGGGCCTCGGCCACCGGTCGGGGCGCGGGCACGGCGGGTGGCCCGCGCACGGTGGGTCGGTTCGGGGTCGGCTTCGCGGCGGTCCGCTCGGTCGCGGACCGCGTGCGCGTCGGTACGGGAGACCACGCCGTCGAGCTCTCGCTCGACCGCACGCGCGCCGCGCTCGACGACGTCGTGGCGGACCGCCCGGACCTCGCCGCCGAGGTCGCGGGGCGCGGCGACCGGCTCCCGGTGCTGCGCCTCCCGTTCCCGGCGCGCGTCGAGGTGCCGGCGGGGTACGACACCGTGGTCGAGGTCGAGCTGCGCGACGACGCGGCGCTCGACGCCGTGCGGGCCGAGCTCGCGGACGTCGGCGACCCGCTGCTGCTCGCCCTGCCCGCGCTCACGGAGGTCGTCGTGGCGGGCGACGGCGTCGCGGAGCGCCGGGTCGCGGACGTCGACGAGCGCTGGACCGTGCTGCGGCGCGAGGGGACGCTCGACCCCGCGCTCCTCGCGGACCGTCCCGTCGAGGAGCGCGGCGCGGACCGCTGGTCGGTGACCTGGGCGCTGCCCCACGACGCGCCTGCGCCGACCGTGCTGCACGCCCCCACCCCGACGGACGAGCGGCTCACCTTCCCGGCCCTGCTCCTGGCGACGTTCCCGCTCGACCCCGCGCGCCGGCACGTCCCGCGCGGTGCCGTGACGGATCACGTCGCGCGCGAGGTGGGTCGTGCGTTCGCGGCGCTCCTCGGGTCGCTCGCGGCCGACCGCGGCGCCGACGTGCTCGCGCTCGTCCCGACCGGGCTGCCGGCGAGCGCGGTCGACGAGGCGGTCCGCGCGGCGGCGACGGCGGCCCTGGCCCGCACGCCGCTCCTCCCGCTCGACGTGCCACCCGACCAGCCCGGTCGCGCGGGGGGCGAGACCTGGGAAGACCCGCCGATCCTCGGGGAGCACGACGAGCACGGTGCGTCGCAGCGGGCCGAGCGGCGGCTCCTCGCGCCCGCCGAGGCGCGAGTCCTCGCCGGGGACGTGGGCGACGCGCGCGTGCGTGCCGAGCTCGGGGCGGCGCACCTCGTGGACGTGCCGGGCCCGCTGCGCGCGGTCGCGCGGTCGCTTGGGGCGCAGGTCGTGGATCTGGCCGATGTCGTGGACGACCTCCCGCTCGTCGCCGACCCCGAGCGCTGGCGGGCGCTGTACGAGGCGCTCGCGCCGCACGCGGGGGACCGGTCGGTGCTCGAGGCGCTGGGCGCGCTCCCGGTGCCGCTCCTCGGCGGGCAGGTCGTGCGCGGGGCGCGCGGCCTCCTGCTCCTCGGCGACGGCCCGGACGACGGCACGGACGGCGGGGCGCTCGACCCCCGGGATGCCGTCGACCTCGGTCTGCGCGTCGTCGACCCGCGGGCCGCGCACCCGCTGCTCGAGCGGCTGGGCACGCGCGCGACGGACCTGCGCGCGGTGCTCGCCGACGGCGCGGTGCGCGAGCGCGTGCTCGCCGCGGCCGACGCCGCGGACGCGGGCGACGACCCCGCGGCGGAGGTCGAGCGGCTGCTCGCGCTGGTCGCCGCCGCGCTCCGCGACGTCCGGGACCCGGCGGGCGACGTGCTGCCGTTCTGGTGGGGCGAGCTCCCGGTCCCGACGACGGACGGCGGTTGGTCGCCCGCGCGCGGCTGCGCCCTGCCGGGCACCTGGGCGGCGGACGTGCTCGACGGGCTCGACGTCGTCGACCCGGGGGTCGTCGCCCGCTGGGGGGAGCCGACGCTGCGCGCGGTAGGCGCGGCGGCGGGACCGACCGTGCTGCGGGTGCGCGACGTGCTCACACCCGCGCCGGACGACGACGAGCCCGACCTGGACCCGCACGCGCCGGAGGGCTGGCTCTCCGACTGGGCCGGGTACCTCGAGCACCTCGCGGCGACGCTCGGCCCCGAGGCGTACCTGGGGGACGTGCTCGCCGTCGCGGACCTGGACGCGGTGGCCGACGGCGCGTGGCCCGACGTGCTCGCCCGGCTCGCGGGCGACCCCGCGGCGCGGGAGGCGATGCTCACGCCCGTGCGCGCGGAGGGCGGGCGTGCGGCGTCGGCCCGGTCGTACACGGCGTGGTGGCTGCGCGAGGAGCTGGGCGGGCCGTTCGCGCTCGACGGCGGCCCCGCCACGGCGTTCCTGCGTCCGGCGCCGCCGGAGGTGGCGGGGCTCGATGACGCGGCGCTCGCCGCCGTCGGGGGCGTGCACGACCTCGCCGAGCTCGACCCGGAGGAGTGGGCCGACCTGCTGGACGGGCTGCCGCCCGTCGGGTCACCGGTCGACGCCGCGGCCGCGCTGGCGCTGTGGCGCGCCCTGGAGGCGCTGGCGGAGAGCGGCGTACGGCTGGACCCGGCCCCCGCGCGGGTGCCCGCGCTGCACGGCGGGACGGTCGTCGTCGCGGCGGCCGACGACGTCGCGGTGGCCCCGGACCCGATGTGGGCGCCGCTGCGCCCGCTCGTGCCCGCGGGACGGGACCTGGTCGAGGAGGTCGCGGACCTGCTCGACGTCGCGACGGTCACGGGCCCCGGGCCCGCGCCGGACGACCCGGGGCACCGCGAGGACGTCCCGTCCGAGGTGGGGACCGTCGTCGGCGAGCGCCTGCCGCGCACCTGGGAGCGGCACGACGACCTCCGTGTCGACGGTGTCGCGGTCCCGTGGTGGGTCGAGGGTCGTGGGGGAGCGGACGTCGTCGTGCACGCGACCGGTCCGGCGGGGCTCGCGGCGGCGCTCGCCGTCGTCGCGGGACGCTACGGCGCGCGGCACGTGCTCGAGGAGGTGCTCCGCGACCCGCGCGGGGCGCAGGGCGCGGTGGCGCGGACGGCCTGGGACGACCCTCAGTCGTCGGCGGACGCGCGGTAGCGGGTCCGGTTCCGCCGCTCCCAGCCGAGCCCGAGGGCGCCGAGCGCGAGCCCGACGGCGCACGTCGCGACCGCGCGGGGCGCGAGCGTCCCGGTGGCGAGCAGGACGGCGCACACGACGAGCGCGACCGTCCAGAGCGCCATGCCGGCGAGGATGACGACGCGCAGGTCGACCCGCCAGGGCGCCGGGTCGGGGCGCCGGCGTTCGGGGTGGAGGAGGAGGGTCACGACCGAGGGCACCCGAGCATCGTAGCGACGCGCCGGTTTTTTCACCCCCACGGCGCGTCACAGGCGTGACCTGCGTCTCTTCCCCTCTCGTGTGAGCACACGTCCGGAGCACCCGCAACCGCGCGCTACGATGCAAGCGGCCCACCACGCTCTCCCGCTCGTGGTCGCCCGTCCAGCTCGAACCGCCCCGGAATCCGGGCGGGCACTCCTCCGTGACTTCTCCGCACGCTGCGTCGCGTGCGGGGGAACGTCGAACCTGGACACCTGTCCAGTGAATTCCTCCGAGGCCTGCGAGCGGTGCGCCAACCGCAGGATCCTGCGGCTCAAGACCTTCCGGACAGCAGTCGTCCGGAACGCCTTCTCACCCGGGTGAAAGCCCTCGTCAACCCTCGTTATCGCACATTCTCGAACCTAGGATGAGTCGCCATGCAGGGTGTGGAGCCGACCGGAGGTGGACGCATGTCCCACAGCGTCACCGACGACACGAGACGAGGTCTGCGCACCCTTCTCACCGCGTCGCCCGCGGCGCGCATCCGCGCCGCCCGGGCCGCGTTCGCCGCGCAGGGCTGGGAGGTCGCCTACCGCCGCCGGCTGCTCGTCACCGACACGGTGGTGATCGTCGTGGCCGTGCTGGTCGCCTACTTCCTGCGCTGGGACGCCGTGATCGACGAGCCCGTGAGCCGGGCCCGCGTGCCCTACGTCGTCCTGTCCGTGCTCGTGGGCGTCGCCTGGTCCGTGTCCCTCGTGGCCAGCCGGACGCGCGACCCCCGCGTCATGGGCAGCGGGCCCACCGAGTACCACCGCGTGTTCGACGCGTCGTGGCGCCTCTTCGCGGTGCTCGCCGTCCTCGCCTTCCTGCTCCGCTTCCCGGAGACCCGGGGCTACCTCGCGTTCGCGTTCCCCCTCGGCCTCGGCGGGCTGCTCGCCGGCCGGTACGCGTGGCGCCAGTGGCTCCACCGGCAGCGCGCCCACGGCGGCATGCGGTCCGCGGTGCTCGCGATCGGGCACCGTGACCAGGCCGAGCGCCTCATCCGCGACCTCAACTCCCGCGACGAGTCGGGCTACCGCGTCGTCGGCGTGTGCGTCCCGTCGGGCGGGTTCGGGGCGGGCGAGGAGATCCACGGCGTCCCGGTGCTCGGCGAGCTCCGGCACGCGGGCGAGGTCGCGACCCGGGTGGGCGCGGACGTCGTCGCGGTCTCCGGCTCGGACGCCATCACGGCCGAGGTCGTGCGCCGCCTGGGCTGGGAGCTCGAGCCGTTCGGCGTCGACCTCATGCTCACGGCGGAGCTCGCCGACGTCGCGGGCCCCCGCATCACCATCACGCCTGCCGAGAGCGTCGCGCTCCTGCACGTGGACGCGCCCCGCTTCACGGGGCCCAAGTTCGCCGTGAAGTCGGTCGTGGACTGGACGGGCGCGGCGCTCATCACGCTCGCCGCCCTGCCCGTGCTCGTCGCGGTCGCCCTCGCCGTCCGGCTCACGAGCCGCGGGCCCGTCCTCTTCCGCCAGGAGCGCGTCGGGCGCAACGGCCGCACGTTCTCGATGTACAAGTTCCGCTCGATGCGCGTGGGCGCCGACCGCGAGGTCGAGCACCTCGAGGAGCAGAACGACGGCTCCGGCCTCCTGTTCAAGATGCGCGACGACCCGCGCGTGACGCCCGTCGGCCGGGTGCTGCGCCGCTACTCGCTCGACGAGCTGCCGCAGCTCTTCAACGTCCTGCGCGGCGACATGAGCCTCGTCGGCCCGCGGCCCCCGCTGCCGCGCGAGGTGCAGAAGTACGAGAAGAAGGTCCGCCGTCGGCTCCTGGTCAAGCCCGGCCTCACGGGTCTGTGGCAGGTCGGCGGCCGGTCGGACCTGTCGTGGGAGGAGAGCGTCCGCCTCGACGTGTACTACGTGGAGAACTGGACGATGTTCGGCGACTTCCTCATCCTCGCGCGCACGGCGCGCGCGGTGTTCTCCGGCTCCGGGGCCTACTGAGGCCCGCCGGGACGTCGGGGCGGGCAGGAGGAGGTGCGTCGTGCGGGTCTCGGTCTCGGGAGGCGGTCGCCGCGGCGTCCTGCACGCGGCCTGCCTCGCTGCCGCCGGGCACGAGGTCGTGCTCCTCGACCCGGACCCGCGCGTGCTGGCCGCGCTCCGCTCGGGTCCGAGGACCGCTGAGCCGCGGCTGCCCCGGCTCCTCGCGCTCGGCCTCGTGAGCGGCCGCCTGCGCCCGACGACCGACCGCACGGCCGTCGCCGGTGCGCGCGTGCACCTGCTCTGCGTCGGCGCCGGGGCCACGCCCGACGCCGGCGGTGCGGCGCGCGTCGCGACGCTGCGGGACGCGCTCGACCGCCTCGCCCCGCACCTCGGCCCCGGCGACCTCGTCGTCGGCCGGGCCCGCGTCCCCGCAGGCACCGCCGAGCTGCTCGCCGCGTGCCTCGCCGCGGACGGCGTCCCGGCCACGGTCGCCTGGGTGCCCGACGAGCACCGGCCGGGCCACGCCGTCGTCGACCTCCTGCACCCTGCCCGGGTCGTGCACGGCGTCCCCGCGGGCCCCGCCGGGGAGCGGGCGAACGCGATCCTCGACGTGCTCCACGCGCTCCAGCTCGCCTCGGGCGCGCCGCGCAGCGTCACCGACCTCGCGACGGCCGAGTCCCTCGGGCACGGTCACGGGGCGCCCCGCCCGCACGACGTCAGCGCGACGCCCGGGCCTGCGGACGTGGCGTCGAGCACACCCCGGACGGCGCTCGACGCCGTCGGCGCGGCCTGACGTGCACGGACGACCCCGGCGGGCGATGCCCGACCGTGTCCGGCGCGTTACCGCGCGGTCACACGGTTCTGGCAGCATTCTCCCCATGTCCACCCCCACCTCCGTCCGTGAGGACGAGCACGCCCCCGTGCCCGCGCGCGGCGCGATCGACCGCTTCTTCAAGATCACCGAGCGCGGCTCGACGATCGGCACCGAGATCCGCGGCGGTCTCGTGACGTTCTTCGCGATGGCCTACATCATCGTGCTGAACCCGCTGATCATCGGGACCGTCCAGGACGGCACGGGCCAGTTCCTCGGCGGGGGCGCCGAGCCGGACTTCGGCAAGATCGCCGCCGCCACCGCGCTCGTCGCGGGCGTCATGACGCTCGCCATGGGCGTCTTCGCGAACTTCCCGCTCGGTCTCGCGGCCGGTCTCGGCCTCAACGCGGTGGTCGCGTACTCGATCGCGTCGCTGCCCGGGGTCACGTGGGCGGACGCGATGGGCCTCGTCGTCATCGAGGGCCTCATCATCCTCGTGCTCGTGCTCACCGGGTTCCGCGAGGCCGTCTTCCGGGCCGTGCCCCTCGAGCTGAAGACCGCCATCAGCGTCGGCATCGGCCTGTTCATCGCGCTCATCGGCCTCGTCAACGCGGGCTTCGTCACCGCGGGCAGCGGCACGCTCCTCGCGCTCGGGAACCTCGGCACGTGGCCGATCCTCGTGTTCGTCGTGGGCCTCGTGCTGACGATCGTGCTGTGGGTGCGCAAGGTCAAGGGCGCGCTGCTCGTCGCGATCCTCACGGCGACCGTGCTCGCCGTCGTGCTGGAGAACACGCTCCACATCGGCGCGAAGGCCCCCGACGGCTCGAACCCGGACGGCTTCAACCTCAACGCGCCCACGTTCGACGGCGTCGTGCAGGTCCCGGACTTCGGCCTCCTCGGCCAGTTCTCGCTCCTGGGCTCGTTCCAGAACATCGCGACCGTCACCGTGATCCTGCTGGTGTTCTCGCTCCTGCTCGCCGACTTCTTCGACTCGATGGGCACGATGGTCGCCGTCGGCGCCGAGGCGCGCCTCAACGACGCCGAGGGCGTCCCGCCGCGCTCGCGCGCGATCCTCGTCGTCGACTCGATCGCCGCGGCGGCCGGTGGTGCCGGGTCCGTGTCGTCGAACACGAGCTTCGTCGAGTCGACGACGGGCGCCGGCGAGGGTGCCCGCACGGGCCTCGCGTCGGTCGTCACGGGTGTCGCGTTCCTGCTCGCGACGTTCCTGTCGCCGCTCGTCGCCCTCGTCCCGTACGAGGCCGCGGCGCCCGCGCTCGTCTTCGTCGGGTTCCTCATGATGACGCAGATCGCCGGCATCTCCTGGAAGAACGTCGAGATCGGCATCCCCGCGTTCCTCACGATCATCGTCATGCCGTTCACGTACTCGATCGCGGACGGCATCGGGGCGGGCTTCCTCGCCTTCGTGCTCATCAAGCTCGCGCTCGGCAAGGTCCGGGCGATCCACCCGCTGATGTGGGTCGCGGCGGCGATGTTCGTCGTGTACTTCCTCCTCGGCCCCATCCGGGACGCCCTGGGCCTCTAGGCTCGGCCCATGACGAGCGCGGCGGACGAGCGGTCGGGGGAGGCGTCGGTGGACGACGCCCTCCCCGGCGCTCGTCCGTCCGCGTTCTACCGGCTGGAGAACACCGTCCAGCGGTACGACTGGGGCTCGACGTCGGCGATCCAGGACCTCCTGGGGGTGGTACCGGACGGTCGTCCGGCGGCCGAGCTGTGGATGGGGGCGCACCCGCTCGCGCCGTCGCGCGTCGTGCCCGACGGCGGCGCCCGCCCGGGCGGGACGTCGCACCCGGACGCGGAGCCGGCGTCGGGCACGACGCTCGCGGACCTGGTGCGCGCGGACCCGGTGGGGGTGCTGGGCCAGCGCGTCCTCGACCAGTACGGGCCCCGGCTGCCGTACCTCCTCAAGGTGCTCGCCGCCGACCGCGCGCTCTCGCTGCAGGTCCACCCGCGCCCGCACCTCGCGCGCGCCGGGTTCAACCGCGAGAACCGCGAGGGCGTCGCGCGCGACTCGCCGCTGCGCAGCTTCCACGACGACCAGCACAAGCCCGAGATGGTCGTGGCGGTCTCCCGTTTCGAGGGCCTCTCCGGGTTCCGGCGGCCCGCGCGCATCCTCGAGCTGCTCGACGGGCTCGACGGCGCGCTCGCCGGACGGATGCGCGACACCCTGCGCGCCCGCCCCACCGAGGCGGGTGTCCGCGAGGCGT
Source organism: Cellulosimicrobium sp. 72-3 (assembly GCF_013127315.1). NCBI lineage: Bacteria > Bacillati > Actinomycetota > Actinomycetes > Micrococcales > Promicromonosporaceae > Cellulosimicrobium > Cellulosimicrobium sp. 72-3. Next base: position 3,382,916 of record NZ_CP053419.1, on the reverse strand, counting down.
TCACCCTCGCGCTCCACGCTCGCGCGGAGCCCGACGTCGCGGCCGACCTCGCGCTGACCGTCGCGTCCGTCCGTGCCCGGGCCGAGCGCGAGCCGGCGGTGCCCGCGCCGGGGGGCCGGCGCACGTCGCGCCGCGCCGACGCGACCGTCCTCGCGCTCGCGGAGCAGCACCCGGGCGACCCGGGCGCCATCGTGTCGCTCATGCTCAACCGCGTCACCCTGGAGCCCGGGGAGTCGATGTTCGTCCCGTCGGGGCACGTGCACGCGTACCTGTCCGGGTGCGCCGTCGAGATCATGGCGAGCTCCGACAACGTGCTGCGGGCCGGGCTGACGAGCAAGCTCGTGGACGTCGACGCCCTGCTCGAGTGCGCCACGTGCACGCCCGGTCCGGCCGCGAGACCGCGGCTGGTCGACGACGGCAGCGGCCTCGTCGCCTACCGCCCGCCCGTCGCGGAGTTCGCGCTCCGGGCAGGCCGCGTCGCCGGAGCGGTGGCCCTGCCCGCCGCCGGTCCGCGCGTCGTGCTGTGCCTCGACGGCGCGGTGACGCTCGTGGCCGACCGCGCGGACGCCGAGGCCGAGACGCGGCTCGTGCGGGGGGAGTCCGTGTTCGTCCCGCACCGTACGGGCGCGGTCGTCATGCGTGGCGAGGGCGAGGTCGTCGTCGCCTTCGTGCCGTGACCGGCGCCCGGACCGGTGTTCCCGGGGTACCGGCACAGCGGTACCATGTGCGCGGCCGGAGTGCGATGTGAGCGCCGGCTGAGAACGGACGAGATGGTGGCATGGACGCACGGGGGGGCTCTCGCCTCGATGACGCACGCAGAGCCCTCTGGCACCTCCGCCGGGGTGGTTTGTCCCAGTTCCGTACGTATCTCCGCCGTCGTGGCCTGCCGCGGCTCGGCGGCTCGTCGGGCGCGATCCGCTCCGACCACGGGGTGACCTTCGAGCCCTGGACCGTCTCGCACCGCGCGACCGCCCGCCCGACCCTGCGGGTCGGGGTGATCCTCGACGACTTCTCCCGGCTCGCCTTCGGGTTCGAGTGGGACCAGGTCGCCCTCACCCCGACGTCGTGGCGCGACGAGCTCGACCGCGACCGCGACGGCCGCCCCGGGCTCGACCTGCTGTTCGTCGAGTCCGCGTGGAACGGGAACGGGGGCGCCTGGCAGTACCACCTCACGGGGGCCTCGGCCCCTCGCCCCGCGTTCGTCGAGCTCGTCGCCGCGTGCCGCGAGCGCGGCGTGCCCACGGTCTTCTGGAACAAGGAGGACCCCGCGCACTTCGAGGACTTCCTCGACGCGGCGGCGCTGTTCGACCACGTGTACACGACCGACGTCGGGCGGGTCGACGCGTACCGCGAGCGGCTGGGCCACGACCGTGTGGGCGTGCTCGCCTTCGGGGCGCAGCCCGCGATCCACAACCCGGTGCGAGCGCACGGAGACGGGCCGTCCGGTGATGTCGCGTTCGGCGGCATGTACTTCGCGCACAAGTACCCGGAGCGTCGGGCGCAGATGGACCTGCTGCTGGGCGCGGCCGTCGACGTCTCGCCGCGCATGGAGCACGGTCTCGAGATCTTCTCCCGGTTCCAGGGCGGGGACGAGCGGTACCAGTTCCCGGAGCCGTTCGGGTCGCGCGTCGTCGGGTCGCTCGACTACGACCGCATGCTCACCGCGTACCGCGAGTACAAGGTGTTCCTCAACGTGAACTCGGTCGTCGACTCGCCGAGCATGTGCGCGCGCCGCGTCTTCGAGATCACGGCGTGCGGCACGCCCGTGGTGACGACGCCGAGCGCTGCCATCCGCGAGTTCTTCCCGCCCGACGAGGTGTTCGTCGTCGGGGAGCGCGCCGAGGCGGCGCACACGATCCGTGCGCTCGTCCGCTCGCGCGAGCTGCGCGACCGCGCCACGCACCGGGGGCAGCGCCGCATCTGGCGCGAGCACACGTACGGGGCGCGGGTCCAGCGCGTGCTGCACGACGTCGGGCTGGCCGGCTCGGCGACGGTCGCCCGCCCGAGCGTGTCGGCGCTGGTCTCGACCAACCGCCCGGGCCAGCTCGACCACGTGCTGCGGACCGTCGGCGCGCAGCGCGACGCGGACGTGCAGCTCGCGCTCCTCACGCACGGGTTCGCCGTGGACGAGGCGGACGTGCGGCTGCGTGCCAAGGAGGCCGGGGTCGAGGACCTCGTCCTCCTCACGGCCGGTGAGGATGTGCCGCTGGGGGAGTGCCTCAACCGCCTCGTCGCGGCGTCGGACGGCGACGTCGTCGCGAAGATGGACGACGACGACCTGTACGGCGAGCACTACCTTTCCGACCAGCTCGACGCCCTGGCCTACTCCGGTGCCGACGTGGTGGGCAAGCAGGCCCACTACCTGTACGTGGCGTCGCTCGACGCGACGCTGCTGCGCTTCGCCGAGCGGGAGCACCGGTACACGGACTTCGTCGTGGGCCCGACGATCGTCGCGACCCGCGGTCTCGCCGAGCGGGTGCCGTTCGCGTCCGTCGCGCGGGGCGAGGACACCGGGTTCCTCCGGTCGGCGGTCGACGCCGGGGCGCGGGTCTTCTCCGCCGACCGGTACAACTTCGTCCAGGTGCGCTCGGGCGCGGCACACACGTGGGACGTGTCCGACGCCGAGCTGCTCGCGAGCGGTGAGGTTCAGTTCTACGGGCGTGCCGACCGGCACGCCCTGATCTAAGGGGAAACATGAGCAGCACCAGCGTGTGCGTCGTCGGGCTCGGCTACATCGGGCTCCCGACCGCAGCGATCCTCGCGTCGAACGGCGTGGAGGTCATCGGGGTCGACATCAACGAGCGCACCGTCGAGGCGGTGAACCGTGGCGACGTGCCCTTCGTGGAGCCCGATCTCGCGACCTACGTCGCCGGCGCCGTCACCCAGGGCACGCTGCGTGCGACGACGAAGCCCGAGCCGGCCGACGCCTTCATCGTCGCCGTGCCGACCCCGTTCACCGACGGGCACAAGCCGGACCTCTCCTATATCCAGGCCGCGGCCGAGGCGATCGCGCCGCACCTGTCCGCCGAGGCCCTCGTGATCCTCGAGTCGACGTCCCCGCCCCAGGCGACGCAGCAGATGGCGGAGTGGATCCTCGCCGCGCGCCCCGACCTGTCGCTCGACGGTTCCGAGGGGCGCGCGCGCATCCACGTGGCGCACTGCCCCGAACGCGTCCTGCCCGGGCGGGTCATGATCGAGCTCGTGACGAACGACCGCATCGTCGGCGGTCTGACGGCAGACGCCGCCGAGCGGGCCAAGGAGCTCTACCAGGTCTTCTGCCAGGGCGAGATCCTGCTCACCGACGCGGTCACCGCCGAGATGGCGAAGCTCGTGGAGAACTCGTACCGCGACGTCAACATCGCGTTCGCCAACGAGCTCTCCCTCATCTCCGCCGACCTCGGCATCGACGTGTGGGAGCTGATCCGCCTCGCCAACCACCACCCGCGCGTCAACATCCTTCAGCCCGGCCCGGGCGTGGGCGGCCACTGCATCGCGGTCGACCCGTGGTTCATCGTCGACGCGGCGCCCGAGCGAGCACAGCTCATCCGGACGGCGCGCGAGGTCAACGACGCCAAGCCCGAGTACGTGATCTCCCGGGTCAAGGCGCACGCCGACCGGTTCAAGGCGCCGCGCATCGCGGTGCTCGGCCTGGCCTTCAAGCCGGACATCGACGACCTCCGCGAGTCGCCCGCGCTCGCGATCACGACCCGCCTGGCCGACGAGATCGAGGGCGCGACGATCTACGCGGTCGAACCGCACATCCTTGAGCTGCCGCGCGTCCTCGCGGACCGATCTGACGTCCGGCTGACGAACCTCAACAGCGCCGTCGACGACGCCGACATCGTCCTGGTGCTCGTCGACCACACCGAGTTCAAGCAGGCGGACCGCAAGCCGCTCCGTCTGCGCGAGAAGATCGTCATCGACACCAAGGGAGTCTGGCGTTGAGTCGGCGCGCGGCGTTAGCTATTAGTGGGATCATGATCGCCGCGTTTGGAGCGGCCGCGGCCATTTTTGACGGACTCTCTTGGATCACTGCAGCACTGGGCGTTGTTCTTGCCGGGACGATAGTTATCGCCTACGCGCATTCCCAGCGAATCGCAGAGAGGCGCAGTCGAGAAGCGTCAGCACTGCTCGACGAGATCGTCCGAAGACAGCGCCGCGACACGATAACCCTAACCAATGTCGCCGGAACAACCGGAAGAATGGCGCCTCGAGTCCGGACGATTGAGCAAGCCGTTGCAGCGCTGGCGACCGGACCGGCGAACGTCACAGCTCAGGAGCCGCGAACCGCGGGCGAACCCGTCTCAATGCGACGCGTTGAAACAACCCTCGAGCCGGAGTTTCCTGCAGTTCCCCTTCGTGAGTGGCAAAAGCCGCGGCCACGGGTTAAATCCTTGGTGATCCTTGACGAGTTTTCCAGTTTGGCGTTCTCGCCCGAATGGGATCAGACGCCAGCTGACCCGAGCCAGTGGCGATCACAACTGCGAAACGAGGACTTCGATCTGCTTTTCGTGGAATCCGCGTGGAACGGCAACGACGGACTCTGGCTGTACCACCTGACCGGCGCCACCGCGCCACGGCCAGCGCTCGTTGAACTCGTAGAGGCCTGCCGTAAGCGCCGAATCCCCACCGTCTTTTGGAACAAAGAGGACCCGCCGCACTTCGACGACTTCATCGGAACCGCGGCACTCTTTGACTATGTATTCACCAGCGACGAGCGAAAAGTGCCAGAGTATAGGACTGTGCTCAGGCATGACAGGGTCGGCGTTCTCCCGTTCGCAGCACAGCCAAAGCTCCACAACCCGGCGCGGGTGGGCAGGCTAAAGCGTGACCTGGAGGTCGCCTTCGGCGGCATGTATTTCCGGCACAAGTACCCCGAGCGCAGGAAGCAATTAGACATGCTGCTTCCCGCGGCGGCGCGGTTCAAACTAGACATTTTTTCGCGCCATGCGGAGGGTAATGAGAACTACCAGTTTCCGCCGACATATCAGCCGTACGTTCGTGGAACCTTGCCGTATCCCTCAATGATCACGGCTTATCATCGTTACAAGGTATTTCTGAATGTAAATTCAGTTGTCGGATCGCCGAGCATGTGCGCGAGGCGGATATTCGAGATCACAGCCTGCGGTGCCGCGGTGGTCACTCCTCCAACTCCAGCGATCGACAGGTTCTTCCCGGGCGGCGAGATAGCCGTCGTACACGACGAGGAAGAAGCCACTCGAGCAATCAAGACCCTGGTGAAGTCGGATGGACTGCGAGACCGCCGTGTCCATGTCGCTCAGCGCCGAATCTGGGAGCACGACACCTATACCCATCGGGTTGGAGCGGTGCTCGAGGCAGTCGGAATTGAGTCGCGAGTCAATCGCCCGAGCGTGTCGGTTCTACTCCCTACGGTTCGACCTCAGTCGGTCTCGACGATCCTCGCAAACGCGCGACGCCAGCATGAACCTCATCAGCTTGTCCTTGGCACCCATGGCTTCGATCTGACAAAAGACGCGGAACGCGAGCTGCGTGACGTTGTCGGCGATCTCATCGTCGTTCCGGTAGAGCGGTCGGTTTCGCTTGGTGCCATGCTGAATATCCTTGTGAACAGCGCCGAAGGTGACGTACTCTCGAAGATGGACGACGATGACTTCTACGGTAAGAACTACTTGAGGGATCTCGTCAATATTCGCATGGTAAGTCAGGCTGACATCGTGGGTAAAGCAGCGGCGTACATCTACTTCCAGGGTCTCAATGCGACCGCGCTAAGCTATGGCGCTCACGAGCACCGCTTTACCGATTTTGTGCGCGGAGCGACGCTCACGGGTTCCAGGGACCTCTTCAAAGAGATCGCTTTTGCTGATGCCCACCGTTCGGAAGACTCAGACTTCCTGGCGCGAGTAATCCGTGATGGAGGAAGCGTTTATGCAGCTGACAGATTCAACTTCTATATCAACAGAATCGCCGCCCCCGGACACCACACCTGGGACGTGGGGGACGACTCGCTTCTAGCCTCTTCTGTGTATCAGTTCTCTGGCCGGCCGGACGCACATGTCGCACTCTGAACCTGCCCAGGGCCTCGACGCGCGGCGCGTGCTTAGCGAACGGCACATCGATCGCAAGCTGCATGTCGTTACCGAGTGGAACTCGGTCGAGAACTTCACCACCGCATCGAGTATTCCTGCGGGAGTAAACTCGATCAGTAGCGGGGGAGTTCCGATCGACGTCATGTTCCAACCGAAAGGTGAGCGAACCACGGTCGTGGTGTTCAATGGTGCCCCCGATGGAGCGACCAGACTGCCGCACCTCGTGGGAGGGGGAGCTCTGAAGGGCGTGCCGGCGAATCGAATACTGCTCTCAGACCCTTCTTTGTACCTTTCCCCGGACTTGACACTTGCCTGGTTCGCTGGGTCCGCGGCGCAACCTGCCCTCCAGTCTGATCTGGCGAAAATCATCGACACGATGCTGCGCTCTTCTGGCTGTCAGAACGTTATCTTCTTTGGATCGTCAGGCGCCGGGTTCGCGGCCTTGGCATATTCGAAGCAGTTTCCGGGCAGCGCGTGCGTCGCGGTGAACCCTCAGACGCGTGTCGACAGGTACTATGCGGAGTTGCGTGATCGCTATGTGCGCCTTGCCTGGAATGCGGAGAACATAACGCTCTTGCCGCGACAGGTGCGCATTGACATGGTCGATGAGTATGCGCGCGGATTCACAAACCACGTTGCGTACATACAAAACACCCGTGACTCTTTTCATGTCCGCAATCACCAAGAACCGTTCATCGCTGCCGCGCGTGGGCGCGGAGCCTTGTACGTTGGTGGAGCCGCATGGGGTGCGTCTTCTGACGACGGCCACGTTCCACCGCCCGAGGAAGTGCTTTCGAGAATTTTCGCGAGCTTGACTGAATACGACGGGCGATGGGATCAGGGAATCGAGAGCTTGGGACTTACGCGTCTCTAGAAGGAGGCTTGGATTCCGGTCTTGGGTGGCCGCACGAGACGCGCGCGAGTGTTTCACGGTACAGCGCATGGAGTAGACCGTTAGTGCGTACAGGGTCGTACATTGAGCGAACGATCGAAGCATGGGACTCGGCCAGGCTCCGATGCATCTGATCGGATGCTTCGACCAGCCGCACGAGGTCATAGAGGGCTTGACCGTCCACTTTGTTTTCGGGTGCGCTATAGTGGAGGCTTCCTATCTCGCCGAGAGGGGGCAGGGCATAGGATCCGATTTGACGAGTGAGGATAGTCAGGGTCCCGGTGCCCATCGCGTCTATCGCTGACCGTCCGGGAGCAATGCAGCAGGACGAAACTGCCGTCAGTCTTGCAAGTTCGTCTTTGCTTAGCCATCCCAGGAACTCCACCCGCGCGCGGGCCGCGGTTGCGAGGCCGCCTAGACGGTGCGCTATCTCCGGGAGCTTACTTCCGGTCCCGGCAACGGAGACGGTCCATCCTCGGTCATCCGCGTCGCGAAGTGCGGCGAGGAACTCTCTCACTACCGTCTCCGTGGTGGTGAAGTCGGAGTCGAGGCGGGACGCTACGATGAGGCGCTTCGCCAGCCGCGCAGAACTCGGCTGAAGCGGCTCGCTCGTAGTACGGCAGTGATTTGGCACCACCCAGAACTTGTTTGGCCGCGCGCCGGTGCGCTGTTGTAGGTGCGTTGCGATGGCAGGCGTGACCGCAATGATTGCAGCTGCTTTATCGTGCCACTGGTGGATGTCGTCCGTGTACCATCCGTGCATTGTCACCAGTAGCGGGACCTCGAGATGCTCTGCAAGTTGTACAGCGATCCGCCGTGATTCGAACGGGTGGGCGTGAATAAGATCCCAGGGACCTGCGTGAGCCAATTCTGCCAAGGCGTCTCGTGCGGTGAAGTCGATGGCAAGCGTTTCAACTCCGAGTCGCTCGAGGCGCTCGAGAAAAGGTCCGCCGCGGCCAGCGACTGTTATGGCGAAATCATCGGCTGCGGAGACTACGATCTCCTCGACGTGGTCGTGCAGCCCGCCTTGATCGGCGCGATAGGCGACGGGCATGAGGATCCTAGGTCGTGCCGAGCTCATAGGTTCGCCTCCTCGAATGCGCTAGTTCTATCAGTCGGGATACTGCCGCGCCTCCAAGGGGAGCGCTTGGTTGCCTGTGGTCATGATAGAAGCAAAGATGAAGGTTGCCGTACGCGCTGTCGATCGTTCGCAGGGCCTCAGAGGCGACCGTCAGGGCCTCGACCTGCTCACTGGCGTAGTTGGGGTTGGCGGTGTTGTAGCTTGCGTGTATGACGTGTGGGCCGAAGCCGCGGTATGCAGGTCGTTGAATGGAACGCAGCGAGATCAGGTCTGGGTCATCTCGGAGCGCCACGCGCTTCGCACGGCTGGTCAGTAGGCTGTCGCGTTTTACCCAGGCCAGATCGGGATTTGACAGTATTACTGCGCCGACACGTAGCGCGGACGCGAGGTGGAGAGCTAGCGGGGCGCATGCTCCACTTGCGGTAACGAATACGTGCCGACGCTGATTTCGGGGGACTTTGTTGACAACGAGGCGGCGGAGGGTTGTCTCGGCCCGTTGCTCGGGCGATCCTAGTCCCCACCCAACCTCTAATTCCGGGAACCATGACAGAGTTGGATCGGTGACGTGCAGAGTGTTGAATCCGGAGACTGTGAGTGACTCGCGGAGCCATGGTGCCCCCACGGGGCGTCTTGGCTCGATGCTAATAAGTAGTCCACTCTGCCCTTGACTCCGGTACTCGTGGTCAACGCTGGGAATGGTGCTTGGTGCTATTTGCGTCATTGCGCACGCCCCTTCTTTCGAAAGGCATCCTAGGGTGGCCTAGACCATGTTGCGACGAATTGCGTTCAGCGAGTTCAATGCCGCTCGTCCATCACCGTAGGGGTTGCGTGATCGTGACATCGCCGAGTAGGCGGAATCATCGCTTAGGAGCTGGTCGACGGCGCTGACGATTCTCTGTTGGTCGGTACCAATGAGGCGCACAGTGCCAGCTTGGACCGCCTCAGGGCGCTCCGTGTTCTCCCGCATGACCAGAACCGGCTTGCCGAGGCTCGGGGCTTCCTCCTGGACACCGCCGGAGTCGGAGAGGATGACGGTGCTGAGCGACATCAGGCGCGCGAACTCGCCGTAGGGCAGGGGCTCGGTCACGGTGACGTTCTCGATGCCCTCGAGCTGGGGGAGGACGGCCTCCCGCACGACGGGGTTGCGGTGTGCCGGGAGGACCATCTCCACGTCGGGGAACGACCGTGCGATGCGTGCCAGCGCTCGCCCTACGCCTTCCATCGCGCCGCCCCAGTTCTCGCGGCGGTGGGTGGTCACGAGAAGGATGCGCCGTCCCGACGCGGCGAGCTCCTCGAGGCGCGGGTCGCTGAAGGGGATCTCCTTGCCGACCGTGGTGAGCAGCGCGTCGATGACGGTGTTGCCGGTGACGACGATCGTCGAGTCGTCGACCCCCTCGGCGAGGAGGTTTGCCCGGCTGGTCTCGGTGGGAGCGAGGTGGAGGGCGGCGATCTGGGTCGTGATCTTCCGGTTCGCCTCCTCCGGGAACGGGGACTGGATGTTCCCGGAGCGCAGACCTGCCTCCAGGTGCACGACGGGGATCTGCCGGTAGAACGCGGCGAGGGCGGCGGCCGTCGAGGTGGAGGTGTCGCCCTGGACGATGACCGCGGTGGGCTTCTCCTTCTCGAGGATCGGGTCGAGGCCCTCGATCACGCGCGCGAAGATCTGCGCCAGCGTCTGCCCGTGGCTCATGACGTTGAGGTCGTGGTCGGGGACGATGCCGAAGAGCTCGTTCACCTGGTCGAGCATCTCGCGGTGCTGGCCGGTCACGACGGTCACCGACTCGAAGTCGGGGCTCTCCTCGAGCGCCTTGATGACGGGAGCGACCTTGATCGCCTCCGGTCGGGTGCCGTAGACGGTCATGATGCGAGCGGTCATGCTTCTCTCTTCTCTGCTGCGGCCGCGTCCCGGCCGTGTCCCCGGACGTGCCGGGGGCGGTAGCTGCGTCCAGGGGACTCCTCCACCTGCACGTGCGTCTCGGTCTTCTCCGCGAGGGCGTCCTCGATGATCTTCTTCGCCTCGTCGGGCTTCTCCTTGGCGATCGCCCAGGCCCACTTGCGGTAGCGCAGCGCGACGTCCTCCGCCGGGCCGTCGAGCACGAGACGGCCGTAGTTGAGCCAGATCGCGCGCGTGCACGTCTCTTCGATGGTCTGCGCCGCGTGACTCACGAGGAACACCGTGCCGGCGTTCTCCCGCAGCCGGTTCATGCGGGCCTCGCTGCGTTCCTTGAACGCGGCGTCGCCGGTGGCGAGGGCCTCGTCGATGAGCATGATGTGGGGGTTGGCGGCGGTCGCGATCGCGAACCGCAGACGTGCACCCATGCCCGAGGAGTACGTCTTCATCGGGAGGTAGATCGACTTGCCGAGGCCGGCGAGCTCGACGACGTCGGGAATCGCCTTCTCCGTCTGCTCGGGGGTGAGCCCCATGGCGAGGCAGCCGAGCCGGACGTTCTGCTCTCCCGAGAGGTCGGGCACGAGGGCGGCGTTGACCCCGATGAGGACGGGCGTGCTCTCGGCGAGCACCCGCCCGCGCGCGGGCCGCTCGAGCCCGGCGATGATCCGCAGGAGCGTGCTCTTGCCGGAGCCGTTCTGGCCGACGAGGCCGATCTGCTCGCCCGAGCGCGCGACGAAGGAGATCCCGGAGAGCGCCCGCACGAGCACCATGGGCTGCTGGCCGAGCACGGTCTTGGCGGCCCGGACGAGCCGGTTCGAGCGCCGACGCTCGGCCGCGTCCGTGGACGGGACGCGGTAGCGCACGTGCACGTCCTGGACCGCGACGGTGGCGGACGCGAAGGGGTCAAGCTCGGCCATAGGACTCCTCCCCGTGGTAGAAGAAGAGGAACCCCACCACGAGCGTCCCGACGGCCCAGGCGCCCAGCCCGAGCCACGACGACAGCGCCGGCGTCACGCCGTAGAGCAGGCAGTCGCGGACCATGCTCAGCACCATGAACATCGGGTTCGCCTCCATGAGGGCGAGCGCCGTCGGGTGGTCGATGAACTGGTCGTAGGAGAAGAACACCGCGGAGCCGTAGAGCCACAGCCGCATGCCGAAGCTGATGAGCTGGTTGAGGTCGGGCACGACGGCGACGCACCGCGCGAGCAGCAGTGCCAGGCCGGTGGTGAACAGCACCTGGAGCGCGAGGACGCCGGGCACGAGCACGACGCGCCAGGTGAACACCTCGGCGGGGGGCATGACGGCGAGCAGCACCACCATGGCACCGAGCACCGGGATCATGTCGAGCATCCCGCGCAGGATCACCGAGATGGGCAGGGAGGCGCGGGGGAAGGAGAACGCCCGGATGAGGTTGCGGCCGTTCCTGATGGAGTTGGCCCCGCCCGTCACGGCCTTCGTCGTGAACGAGAAGAGGAACACCCCGACGATGAGGTAGCCGATGAAGTTGTCGATGCCGCGCGACGACTTCAGCAGCAGGCCGAAGATGAGGAAGTACGTCAGCCCGTCGAGCACGGGCTTGAGCACGAGCCACACGGTGCCGAGCAGGTTCTCGCGCGTCCCGCTCGTCACCTTCGCGCGGGCCTCGGCCCACAGGAAGTGCCGACGGTTCCACAGCTGCCCCAGGTACACCCCGAGCGGCGGACGAGCCCCGACGCGGGTGAGCCGACCCGCGGAGACGACCTCCGTCGTCGACGGCGGGCCCGCGAACAGCATCGAGTACAGGTCCCCGCGAGGGGACCTGCTCTCGGTGGTGCTCGTCTCTCCGGTCATCGCGGCATCCTAGGATCCCGTCGGCGCGTACGCCGTGCCGTACGTCGCGACGTAGGCGTCGAGCGTGTCCGTGCGCACCGCGTCACCGAGCGCGGCGGTCTGCTCCGCGTCCACGAGGTTGACCGACGCGCCGCCCCTCTCGCCGAACCCGGTGATCGGCACCATGAGCCCGACGACGTCCTCGCGCTCGAGCTCGGCGGCGAGCGGGACGAGCGCGAACGCGTCGTCCACGTCGAGGTCGCCCGTGATCTTCACGTTGCGCACGAGCATCGGCATCAGCTCGGCGAGCACCGCCGGATCGTCCGCGCGCTCCGCGATGCGGTCGAGCATCCCGACGACGGCGGCGCGCTGCCGCTCGGTGCGGTCGAGGTCGCCGAGGGGAAGCCGCTTGCGCTCGCGCACGTAGATGAGGCCGTCCGTGCCGGAGAGCGTGATGCGCCCCTCGGGGAAGTCGACGACGCGTCCCGTGCTCTGCACGGTCACCGTGCTCGCGTGCTGGTTGTCCACCTCGAACCCGTCGAGGGCGCGCGTGAGGGCGATGAACCCCGCGAAGTTCGACTGGACGACGTAGTCGATCTCCACCCCGCCGAGCAGGCCGGACACCGTCTGGACGAGCGTGTCCGTCCCGCCGCGCGAGAACGCCGCGTTGATCTTGCCCTCGCCTAGTCCCGGGATGTCGACCCACATGTCGCGTGTGAAGGAGAGGAGGTACAGGTTCTGCCGGTCGGCGGGCACGTGGATCAGCAGGATCGTGTCGGCGTTGCCCGTGAGGTCGGCCGGGTCTCGTGAGTCCGTGCCGACGAGGAGCGCGTTCACCGGCCCTTCGGGCAACGGGTCTGCCGGCCCTGTCGGCGTGAGGGTAGGACTGGGAGCCGCGGAGCGCGTCGGCGCGGGGGACGCGCTCGTCGCCGACGGCGCGGGCTCCGGCGCTGCCGTCGTGCAGCCGGCGAGCAGTGCCGTCGCGACGAGGGCACCGAGGGGACGACGTAGCAGAGCGGAGCTCATCGGGTTCCTCCTGCCAGTGCTCGGGCGTACACCTCGCGGTACCGGGCCGTGTTCGCGGCCCACGTCCTGGTGGCCGCGAGCTCGCGACCGCGCGTCAGCATGCCACGACGCGCGTCGTCGTCGCCCAGCACGTCCGCCACGGCGGTGGTCCACGCGGCGACGTCGCCCGCAGGCACGAGGCGTCCCGCGGCCCCGACGGCCTCGCGCAGCGCGGGCAGGTCGCTCGCGACCACCGGCCGGCCCACGGCCATCGCCTCGACCGGCTTGAGCGGGGTGACGAGGCGCGTCACGCGGTCGTCGCGGCGCGGGACGAGGACGACGTCGAGCGCCGCGAGGTACGTCGTGGCGAGGGCGCGCGGCACGCGCCCCGGCAGGATCGCGTGCTCGCCGAGCCCGAGCTCGTCGGCGAGGCGGAGGAGGCCGGGGCGGGCGACGCCGTCGCCCACGACGAGCGCGGTCGCGTCGACGCCGTCCGCCCGGAGCGCGGCGACCGTGCGCAGGACGGTGTCGAGACCCTCGTAGTCGACGACGCTGCTCACCGTGCCGACCACGGGCCCGCGCGCCGGGATGCCGAGGCGCTCGCGGGCGGCGTCGGGCGTGGGGTGCGCCGCGTCCAGGAGCGACGTCGGCACGGCGTTGGGGACCACCGTGACGCGGGCCGCCGGCACGCCGCGCCCGACGAGCTCGGCCCGCATGGTCTCGCTGAGCGTCACCACGTGGTCCGCGGCGAGCGCGAGCTCGGTCTCCTTCGCCCGGACGAGGGCGTAGCGGCCCGAGGCCTCGGCGGCGCGCCGCACGTCGGGCGTGCGGTGCGACGCCGCCCAGGTCTCCTCGGGCAGGCCGCGCACCTCGTACACCCACGGCACGCCGAGGCGTCGGGCGGCCGCGCGCGCCGCCGCGCCGGTCGTGTGGGGGGTGGTGGCGTGCACGACGTCGGGCGCGAACCTCCGCGCGGCACGCACGAGCAGGTCGACCTCGACCTCGGCACGCCGCGCCGGGTCGCCGTGCAGCACCCAGGGCAGCAGCCGCTCGTACCGCACGCCGTCCACGACGTCCGCGGCGCGTGCGCCGAGCACGCCGATCGTCACCGGGTAGGCGCCGCGCGTCGTCGCCGCCACGCCCAGCCCGTCCTCGTGCTGCGCGCGGAGGATCGCGTGGCTGCGCAGCGTGTACCCGCTCTGCGTGTGGGGGAGCGAGTTCGTCAGGTGGTGGAGCACCCGCGGCTGCCCGACGTCGCCCCGCACCGCGCGCTGCGAGGTCCCGGTGGCCGGAGGGTCGGGCCGGAGCGCGTCGACCTGGGCGCGGATCGCGCGGAGGGTCCGGCGCTCGCCGCGGCCCGACACGGTCGCGCGATCGAGCGCGTCCACGTCGCCCGCCTGCCAGAGCGCGCGCAGTCGGGCGGGGCCGGGGTGGGGGACGCCGTCGAGCAGCTCGGGGTGGCCGACCGCGACGGCGACCTCGGCGGCCACGCGGCGCGCGAGCCGCGACCCGGGCGCGCGGAGCACCGCGGCGACGGTGCGGGCCGCGTCGTCGGGGGAGCCGTCGAGGAAGAGGCCGAGCGCACGGCGCGCGGACGGGTCGCGCGCCACGAGGAGCAGGCGGACGACGCCGCTCCGGACCGGGGCGGGCGCGCGCCGTGCGGCCTGGATCCCGAGCCACACCGGGTCGTCGACGACGGCGCGCGCCCCGAAGGACAGTGCGAGGACGAGGGCGCGGACGGCGTCGCGCGGTGCCGCCGCCCTCATCGACGCAGCCCGTCGAGCAGCTCGACGTAGCGGGCGGCGAGCGCGTCGTCGTCCGCGTTGAGCGCGACCCACTCCTGGGCGGCGGGACCGATCTCCGGGACCGAGCCCGCGGCCACGAAGCCGGCCCAGAGCGCGGCCAGCGCCTCGACGTCCCCGGGCGGGACGACGTCGCCCGCCTCGAGCGAGAGCACGAGCTCCGCGGCCTCGCCCGCGAGGCACGCCGTGACGTGCCGACGCGTCGCCATCGTCTCGTAGAGCTTCGAGGGCACCGTCCACTGGAACGGCTCCCAGTCGCGCAGCGACACGAGCACGGTGTCGGCCCACGCGTACAGCGCGGGGACGTCCGTGTGCGGCACACGACCGAGGAACGTCACCGGTGCGCCGAGCGTCGAGGCGAGGGCCTTGAGGTGGGGGATGTCGGCCCCCGCGCCGGCGAGGTGCACCTCGAGCGGCACGCCCCGCGCGGCGAGCGCGGCGGCGGCCTCCACGACGACCTCGAGACCCTGCGACCGGCCGATGGTCCCCACGTAGACGGCGCGCAGCGGCCGGTCCGGGCCCAGGGGGTGGGCGTCGTCGTCGGGCAGGGCGTCGACCTCGTCGTCCACCTTGTCGGCGAGGCGGTCGGTGAACGCGGTGCCGTTGCGCACGACCCCGACGTTCGGGGCGCCCCGGCTCTCGACGACCCCGGCGAACGTCTCCGTCGTCGTCACGACGAGGTCGCTGCGGGTCTGCAGCCGGACGATCGCGCGGTGCGCGAGCGCGACCACCGCGGACCGCGCCCGGCGGCCGGACCCGTCGGCGACGACGCCGGCCGGGCGGATGAGGTCGGGCCACGCGTCGCGCATCTCGACGACGAAGCGGGCGCGGAAGAGCCGGGCCAGGGCCCACGCGGCGAACATGCTGGGGATGCCGGGCACGGTGCCGACCACGACGGTCGGGCGGTGCGCCCGGGCGCGCAGGTGCCGCCACCCGAGGACGACCGAGTGGGCAGCCGCGACGACGTGGTCGGCCGTGCGGGACACGAGCGAGGACGAGTGCTCGCGGTAGCGCACACGCAGGATCCGCTCGCCGTGGCGGCCGCGCTGGACGAGCCCGGGGCGCAGGTGCGCGTGCTCCGGGTCGAGCACGCCGGCCGGGTAGTGCGGGGGCGGAGCGAGGACGGTCACGCGGAAGCCCGCGCCGACCAGGCGGGGCACGAGCGCACCCCAGCGGCGCTGCGGCGCGCCCGTCTCGGGCTCGTAGTGGTGGGTGACCAGGAGGAGGTGGTCGTGCCGGTCCCGGCGCCGCGGTCGGGGCGCCGGTCGACGGCGCGCGCGAGCGTGCCGCGCCGCACTCGTAGACATGTCGCCCCCTGCGATCGACGGCTCTCCGGGGCGCGCCCTCCGCCGGTGCCTTCCTGGAACTGAGCGGTACGAGAGTACCGCTCCTGAACGTGGTGAAGTCGTGAGACGGCCGAGCACCGCGGGTGAAGAGGCCTGCGCAGGCGCTCGAAACAGCCGTCGAAGCAGGTCGCGCGCCGTAGGATGCCTGCCGTGGCCGACACCCTGTTCCCGGACCCCTCGCCCGAGCCGCGTGCCGACCGGCGGCACGCGCGCCGTCGTCGTGGAGGCCGGACGGCGCTCGTCGTGCTCGTGTCGCTCCTCGCCGTGCTCGTCCTGGCCGGTGTCGGGGGCGCCTGGTGGTTCCAGCGCCAGCTCGACGGCAACATCGAGAAGCTCGCCGACCCGTTCGAGGGCCTGGAGAACCGCCCCGACCCGGCGCCGAGCGACCCCGAGGTCGCGACGGAGGCCGTGAACTTCCTGGTGCTCGGCTCCGACAGCCGCATCTCGGCCGGGGACCCCTCCCAGTGGGAGGCGGGCGCGCAGCGCACGGACGCGATCATGCTCGTGCACCTGCAGGCTGACCGGCAGACGGCGCAGGTCGTCTCCATCCCGCGCGACGCGTGGGTCCCGATCCCGGGTCACGGGGAGGCGAAGATCAACGCCGCCTTCTCGTACGGCGGCCCCTCCCTCATGATCCAGACGGTCGAGGACCTCACCGGCGTCCGGATCGACCACTTCGCCGTGACCGACTTCGAGTCCTTCACGACCCTCACCGACGCGCTGGGCGGCGTGCAGATCCGCATCCCGGAGGACATCGGCGACGGCAAGAAGGTGTTCTTCGAGGCGGGCGTGCACCAGATGACGGGCGAGGAGGCCCTCACCTACACGCGTCAGCGCCACGGCCTGGCGAACGGCGACTTCGGCCGCGTGCAGCGCCAGCAGAACTGGATGCGCGCGATGCTCGGCAAGATCAACAACAACCGCAACGACGTCGCGATGATGACGCGCTTCTTCACCGCGGTGAGCGAGTCGGTGGCGACCGACGACGGCCTGACCATCGACGAGATGCGGAACCTCTACATGAGCGCCCGCGGTCTGAGCACGAACGACGTCACGTTCATGACGGCGCCCAACTCCGGGACCGGGCGCAGCGCCGACGGGCAGTCGATCGTCGTGCTCGACCGTGCCCGGTTCGACCCGCTCATGGCGTCGATCGCGAACGACTCCGTCGGGGACTACCTCGTCCAGAACGCCGAGGCGCTCGAGGTCCTGCCGCCCACGGTCAAGTGATCGGGCGCCGGTGACCGACCGCTTCAGCAGCCCGCAGCGCAGCGTCCTCGTCCACGGGAGCTGCGTCACCCGCGACGCGTTCGCGCTGCCGGAGGAGACGCGGTTCCGCCTCGCCGACTACTACGCACGCAGCTCGCTGGCGTCCGCGTTCGCGACCGAGGGGCTCTCCGGGGTCGACGTCGCCCGCGTCGAGTCCCCGTTCCAGCGCCGCATGGTCGAACGGGACCTGGGGAAGGACTTCGCGGCGCGGCTCGGGACGACGGACGCGGACGTCATCGTGCTGGACCTCGTCGACGAGCAGTACGACCTCGTGGTCGGGTCGGACGGCGGTGTGGCGACGCGCTCCATGGAGTTCCTGCGGGCCGGCGGCGACGGCCTGCGGTCGCGTCGCGTCGCGTCGGGGTCGCCGGAGTTCCTCGTCCGGTGGGAGGCCGGCTGGGCTGCGCTCGTGGCCACGGCACGCCGTCAGGGCCGACTGGGCCGCGTCGTCGTGCACGAGGCGTACTGGGCGCGGGGCGACGCGGCGGGCGGGGCGTTCGACCAGCAGCGCGTCGAGGCGGCGAACCGCACGCTCACCTATCTCTACGCGCGCATGCGCAAGGACCTGCCCGAGGCGCGCTTCCTCCGGGTCCCGGACCGGCTCGTGGTCGGCGACCCGTCCCACCGGTGGGGCCCGTCGCCGGTCCACTACGTCGAGGACTACTACCGCGCCTTCCTCGACCTCCTCGACGAGGCGACGCGCGCCGCCGTCTGACGCAGGTCGCGGGAAGGGTCAGGCGACGCCGTCGAGGACGACGACGCCGTCCTTGAACGCCACGCCGCTCACCCGCGCGCCCGGGGTGCGTGCCTGGAGGAGACGCTGGACGTCGAGCGCGACGCGCGCGTCCGGGAGCACCCGCACGGACCCGGCGGGGAGGCCCTTCGCCGCGACGACGGACTCGATCCGGCTCGCCGCGAGACCGAGGAGCTTGTGCGCGGGCAGGCCGCCGGCGCTCGCGTCGACGGAGATCGTCGCGACGCCGTCCTGCACGTCGACCACGCGCAGCGTGGCGCGGACCGTGGGCGCGAGGCGCGTCGCGAGCCGGAGCGGTGCGGGCAGGCGCTTCACCTGGCGCGGGTCGGCGACGACCTCGAGTGCGTCCCCGCGCCCCGACACGGACGTGACAAACGAGGGGAGCTTGCGGCCCATGAGGCCGAGCAGGTGGAGCGTCTCGGCGAGGGTCAGTTCCTGGTGCACGGCGCACACCATAGCGGACGTGCGGGACGTCTCGGACGCCTGGTCGTGACGGGCGTCTCCGCCCTCAGGCCTTTTCTTACCCAAGGTAATGAGTTAGGGTAACTATCATGCCTGCTGCGGACCTCACTGCTCCTACCCGGAACCAGTACCGGCCCGCGACGCTCGGCGGCGACCTGCGGGTCGCGCTCACCCGGATCTCCCGGCGGCTGCGTGCCCAGCGCGGCGAGGCAGACCTCCCCGAGGGGCGGTTCGGCGTCCTCACCGTCCTGCACAAGCACGGCGCCATGTCGCCCAGCGAGCTCGCGGAGCACGAGCGCGTCCGGCCGCCCTCGATGACCCGCGCCGTCAACGCCCTCGTCGAGATGGGTCTCGTCGAGAAGGGGGAGCACGCGAGCGACCGCCGTCAGGTCGTCGTGCGCCTCACGGACGCCGGCGTGCGCGAGGTCAAGGAGACGCGGCGCCGCCGGGACGCGTGGCTCACGCAGCAGCTGTCCTCCCTCACCCCTGACGAAAGAGAGACCTTGGCCCGCGCCAGTGAGCTGTTGACCCGGATCGCCGCCCGATGAGCACCACGTTCTCCTCCCTCCAGTACTACAACTACCGCGTCTGGTTCGGCGCCGCGCTCGTCGCGAACGTCGGCACCTGGATGCAGCGCGTCGCGCAGGACTGGCTCGTCCTCAGCGACCTGACGGACAACTCCGGCGTCGCCGTCGGCGTCGTCACCGCGCTGCAGTTCGCGCCCGTGCTCGCCCTGTCCGCGTGGGCGGGCCTGCTCGCCGACCGGCTCCCGCGCCGTCGGCTCCTCATGGCCACCCAGGGCGCGATGGGACTGCTCGCGCTCGGCCTCGGCGTGCTCGTGCTGTCCGGGCACGTCGAGCTGTGGCACGTCTACGTGTTCGCCGGCCTGCTCGGCGTCGTCTCGGCGTTCGACAACCCCGTGCGCCAGACGTTCGTCGCCGAGATGGTGCCCGCCGACAAGCTCTCCAACGCCGTCGGGCTCAACAGCGCGTCGTTCAACGCGGCGCGCCTCGTCGGGCCGGGCGTCGCGGGCCTGCTCATCGCGGCGGTCGGCTCCGGCTGGCTGTTCATCATCAACGGCGTCACCTTCGGGGCGACCATCCTCGCGCTGCTGTACATGCGCACGCGCGAGCTTCACGTGCTGCCGAGCGCCCCGCGAGAAAAGGGTCAGATCCGCGAGGGCATCCGGTACGTGCGCGGACGGACGGACATCATCGTCATCATGGTCGTCGTCGGCGTCGTGTCGACGTTCGGGCTCAACTTCCAGCTCACGTCCGCGATGATGGCGAAGGTCGAGTTCGGCATGGGGCCGGGGGAGTACGGGATCCTCGGGTCCATCCTCGCGATCGGGTCGCTCACCGGGGCACTGCTCGCCGCGCGCCGGGAGCGCCCGCGCGTCCGGCTCGTCATCGGGTCCGCGTTCGGGTTCGCCGTCGCCACGGGGGTCATGGCGCTCATGCCCACGTACGCGAGCTTCGCCGTCGCGTGCATCCCCGTGGGGCTCGCGTCGCTCACCATGATGACCGCAGCCAACTCGACCATCCAGATGTCCGTGGACCCCGTCATGCGCGGGCGCGTCATGTCGCTCTACATGATCGTGTTCCTCGGTGCGACGCCCGTCGGCTCCCCGCTCGTCGGCTGGATCGCCGAGGCGTGGGGCCCGCGCTGGGCGATCGGCGTCGGGTCGATCACCGCCGCGCTCGTCGCGGTGGGCGCCGCCGTCTGGGCCGTGCGCAACTGGCACCTCGAGGTCCGGTACCGCGTCCTGCAGCGCCCGCACCTCGTGGTGCGCTACCTCGACGCCGGGACCCCGACCGACCGTTCCGCCCGCGCCGAGGCGCGGCGCCGGATCGAGGCCGAGGACGCGCAGGAGGCCGCCCGGGCGGCCTGACGCCGCCTCTCCCGCCGAGCGACGAGGCCGGTGCCACCCCGGTCTCCCGGGCGGCACCGGCCTCGTGCTGGGCGCGGCCGTCGGTCGCGCGCTCGTCAGCCGAGGTGGTCGACGACGTGGTCCACGCACGCGGTGAGGGCGCGGACGTCGTCGGGCTCGATCGCCGGGAACATGGCGACGCGCAGCTGGTTGCGGCCGAGCTTGCGGTACGGGAAGACGTCGAGCACGCCGTTCTCGCGCAGCGCGGCGACGACGGTCGTCGCGTCGATCGCGTCGTCCAGGTCGATCGTGCCGACGACCGTCGACCGCTCCGCCGGGTTCGCGACGAAGGGCGTCGCCCACTCGCGCGAGTCCGCCCACCCGTAGAGGTGCGCGGCCGACTCGGCGGACCGGGCGGCGGCCCACTCCAGGCCTCCGTTGCCCAGGAGCCACTCCACCTGCTCCGCGAGCATGACGAGCGTCGCGATCGCGGGCGTGTTGAGCGTCTGGTCCTGGCGCGAGTTCGCCGCCGCCGTGCGCAGCGACAGCGACTCCGGGACCCAGCGCGTGCCGCTGCTCTCGACCTCGTCCGCGCGCGCGAGCGCGTCGGGTGAGCACAGCGCGAGCCACAGGCCGCCGTCCGACCCGAAGACCTTCTGCGGCGCGAAGTAGTAGACGTCGGTCTCCGCGACGTCCACGGGGATCGCGCCCGCGCCGGACGTGGCGTCCACGAGCGTGAGCGCGCCGCGCTCGCGCGAGCCGGGGACGCGGCGCACGGGCGCCATCGCGCCGGTCGAGGTCTCGTTGTGCGGCCACGCGTGCACGTCGACGTCGTCGGCGGGCTCCGGGAGCGCGACGGTCCCGGCGGGGGCCGAGATCACCTGGGGCGGCGCGAGGAACGGCGCGGCGGTCGTCGCGGCGGCGAACTTCGCGCCGAACTCGCCGAACGCCGCGTGCTGCGCCTTCGAGCGGACGAGGCACGCCGTCGCGACGTCCCAGAACGTCGTGGAGCCGCCGTTGCCCAGCACGACCTCGTAGCCGTCGGGCAGCGCGAACAGCGCGGCGAGGCCCTCGCGCGTGCGGCGCACGAGCGACCGGACGGGCGCCTGCCGGTGGGACGTCCCCAGCAGCGAGGTGCCGGCGTCGGACAGCGCCCGGACCTGCGCGGCGCGGACCTTGGACGGCCCGGACCCGAAGCGGCCGTCGGCCGGCAGGAGGTCCGAGGGGATCGTGATCGAGGTGTTCGCGAGATCGGGCACGGCGTCACCCTACGCGCGCGCGGCGCGCCCCGGGAGCCTCGTCCACAGGCCGTGCGTCACCGCACGGTCCGCGCCGGGGCCCGCGGGGAGGCGCGGGCCACCAGGCACCACGGGTGCCTCTGGACGACACCGCGGTCGGGTCACGGGCTCGCCATAGACTGACCCCCAGCGGCCCGCCGGTGCGGGCAGGCGCCCCGTGGAGCGACGACCGGGCGCCCCGAGCCGACGAGCGACTGGGAGCGTGACGTGACCGATCTGATCGATACCACCGAGATGTATCTGAAGACGATCTACGAGCTCGTGGAGGAGGGCATCGTCCCGCTGCGCGCGCGCATCGCGGAGCGCCTCGGCCACTCGGGGCCCACGGTGTCGCAGACGGTCGCGCGCATGGAGCGCGACGGGCTCGTCGTCGTCACGGGGGACCGCCACCTCAAGCTCACGCCCGCGGGCCACGAGAAGGCGACGCGCGTCATGCGCAAGCACCGGCTCGCCGAGCGGCTCCTCACGGACGTCATCAAGCTCGACTGGGAGTACGTGCACACCGAGGCGTGCCGCTGGGAGCACGTGATGAGCGAGCTCGTCGAGGAGCGGCTCCTCGGGCTGCTCGACCACCCGCACTTCGACCCGTACGGCAACCCCATCCCGGGCCTGCCGGAGCTCGGGGAGCAGCTCGAGGAGGTCGACTTCCTCGACGGCGTCGTGTCGCTCCCCGTCCACCTCGCCCAGCACGGCCTCGGCGGCGGCGAGGTGCGCGTCGTGCTCCAGCGGATCGCCGAGCCGGTCCAGGTCGACGTCGAGCTCCTCGCGCGGTTCGCCCAGGCCGGGGTGCTGCCGCGCCGCACGCTCGTCGTGCGACCGGCACCGGCCGGCGGGGTCACCGTGCAGGGAGAGGGTGCGCCGGTCGTCCTCGACCTGCCCGACGACGTCGCGCGCCACCTCTTCGTCGCCCGCGGATAGCCGCCCGTTCACCGGGGGAAACGCCGTGACCTGCGGCGATGCGCGGGGCCGCGTTCCGTCGTGATGGGAACGTGACTTTTGCCGAGGGGTCCTGTACGGTCGTCCTGCTCCGTCGGGATACCCATCTGGCGGAGACCTCGCGCGGAACGCCTAACCCTGTCACCGCGAGAGGCCCACGACGACCCGATGACAGGGACGGGGGACCCACTTCCGGGTGCTGGAGACAGCGCCCTTGGGGTGAAGCCCGACGGACTCCGGTCCGCCAGGCCGGGTGACTCTTCCACCCGAACCCGACAGCTGACCTCGCAGGCGTCCAGGAGAGGCAACAGTGACCGTGAGCACGACTCGCGCCCGCCACCGCGCGGCGCGGCGTCCCGTGACGCCACTCAGCACCATCGCCCAGGCCGCATCGGACCAGATGTCGAGCGTCGGTCGTCGTACCGCCGTCGTCGCCGCGTCCTCCGGCCTCATCGTCTCGATGATCGGCGCCGCCGCCCCCGCGACGGCCGCCCCGGTCGACAACGAGTCCGGCAAGCTCAACGCCGTCGACCTCAGCGCCCTCACCGCGCAGGCCCGCCAGGCCCTCGAGGCCGCCCCGGCCGTGACCGTCGCGGCCGACGCGGCGTTCACCATCGAGGAGGCCCCGGTCACCGTGACCCCGGCCCCCGAGCCGGAGCCGGAGCCCGAGCCCGAGCCCGTCCGCACCACGCAGACGAGCCGCACGCAGGAGCGCCAGTCCACGCAGTCGTCGTCGTCCGACGAGTCGCAGGCTCCGGCCCAGCAGGAGGCGTCCGTCGGCGCCCCCGCGTCGGCGCACGGCTCGTCGATCGTCTCGATCGCGGCCCGCTACGTGGGCGTCCCGTACGTCTACGGCGGCACCACCCCCGACGGCTTCGACTGCTCGGGCTTCACCAGCTACGTCTACGCGCAGGTCGGCATCAACCTGCCGCGCACGTCGGGCGCCCAGGGTTCGGTCGGCACCAAGGTGTCGCGCGACCAGGCGCAGCCGGGCGACCTCATCTGGACGCCGGGCCACATCGCCATCTACGCGGGCGACAACATGATGATCGACGCCCCGCGTCCCGGGAAGTCGGTCCAGTTCCGCCAGATCTGGCAGTCGAACCCCACCTTCATCCGCGTGGCCTGATCGCTCACCCGATCAGGACCCCCGCGGTCACTGGCTGGACGAACCCCGTCCGCTCGCACTCTGCGCGAGCGGGCGGGGTTCGTGGCATTCTTGACGTGTTCGTGACTCGTGGCAGACGGACGGCCGGGCCTGGTCTCGGCTAGGTTGGTCGTCCGATGGCACCGGGCCGTCGAGAGGAGAGTCGCTCATGACCCGCACGGAATCCGTCCTCGTCGGTGTCGACGGCTCGGCGCCGAGCCTCCACGCCCTGGACTGGGCCGCGGCGTACGCGCTGCGCGTGGGGTGGCCCCTCCACATCGTGTGCACCTACTCGTTGCCGTCGTTCACGGCGGCGTCGCTCGACGGCGGCTACGCGGCCCTCGACGACTCGGCCATCCAGGAGGGCGCGCGCGCCGTCCTGGAAGAGGCTCGCGCCCGCGCCGAGGGCGCCGGGGTCCGCACGACGGCGACGGTCACGACCGGCGACGCCGCGGGGGTCCTCGTCGAGATGTCGCGCGAGCACGCGCTCGTCGTCGTCGGCACGCGGGGGCGCGGCGGCTTCACCGAGCGGCTGCTCGGCACCGTCTCCTCGGCGCTGCCCGCGCACGCGCACTGCCCGACGGTCGTCGTGCCGTACCGCGCGGGCGGGAAGGACGACGAGGGTGGCGCGCAGGAGCTGCCGCCGGTGCGGGACCTGCGCCGGATCGTCGTCGGGGTGGACGGGTCGCCGTCCGCCGAGATCGCGCTGCGGCACGCGATCCGTCAGGCCCGCGCCTGGGACGCCGAGCTCGTCGCGGTGGCCGGTGTGCCCGTCGGTGCCGGTGCGGGTCTCCTCGCGTGGCTGCCCGCGTCGATCGACCACGAGCAGGTCCTGGCCGACGTCACCGAGGGGCTGAACGTCATCATCGACCGCCACGAGGCGGAGCACCCCGGGCTCACGATCAAGCGCATCGTCCTCGACGGCACGGGTGCCGAGCTCCTCACGGAGTTCTCCACGGCGTCCGACCTCATCGTCGTGGGCTCGCGCGGGCGGGGCGGTTTCCGCGGCCTGCTGCTGGGCTCCACGAGCCAGGCCGTGCTGCACCACTCCGCGTGCCCCGTCATGGTCGTGACCAAGAAGTGCGAGGACGACGAGCCGGCGGCCAAGGAGGGCTGAGCCGCCGGCCCGCCGGGGCACCACGGCGCGTGGTGCCCGGGCGGGCGGTCAGCTCCGGTTGCGGTACAGCCGCATGGTGATCGGGGCGAGGATCGCGGTGAGCACGACGGACGCCACGAGGACCCACACGATCCCCTCCGTCGCGGGCTCGCCCGCCATGAGCCCGCGCACCGCGGTGACGAGGTGCGTGACCGGGTTGACGTCGACGAAGCGCTGCAGCACGACGGGCATCGTCGACGGGTCGACGAAGATGTTCGACGCGAACGTGAGCGGCATGAGCACGAGCATCGACGTGCCCATGACGGCGTTGGGGGAGCGCAGCACGAGCCCGAGGGCCGTGAACACCCAGCTGAGCGCGAACGCGAACACGAGCAGCAGCACGATCCCCAGGACCACGCCGACGACGCCGCCCGGCGGGCGGAAGCCCAGCACGAGGCCGAGCGCGAGGGTCACGACCGAGGCGATCGTGTAGCGCACGGTGTCGCCGAGCAGCGCGCCGACGATCGGCGCGGGCCGCCACACGGGCAGCGACCGGAACCGGTCGAACACGCCCTTGCTGATGTCCGTGTTCATCGTGTAGCCCGTGTAGATCGTCGTGAAGAGCACCGCCTGCACGAGGATGCCGGGCAGCAGGAACTGCAGGTAGCTCTGCACGTCGCCGGCCAGCGCGCCGCCGAACAGGTACGTGAACATCAGCGTGAAGATGATCGGCGAGACCGTGACGTCGAACAGCTGCTCGGGCACGTGCTTGATCTTGAGCAGCGCGCGCCACGTGTACGTCAGGGTCGCCGAGACGGGCGACGGCCGGTCCGGTCGCCGGTCGAGCGCGACCGCCGCGCGCAGCGCGTTCGCCTCCGGGGCGCGCAGCTCCGCGGCGGTGGTCGTGGGGTCCGCGGCCATCAGGCCACCTCCTCGATCGTCTCGTCGTCGTCCATGGGCTGGCCGGTGAGCGCGAGGAACACCTCGTCGAGGCTCGGCTGGCCCAGTGTGAACTCGGGCACCACGATCCCCTCGTCGCCGAGGGCGGGCAGGATCCGCGCGACGTCCGCCGCGCCGTCGTCGGGCACGCGCGCGGTGAACGCGTACGGGTCGTTCGCGAGCGTGATGTCCGTGCCGAGCAGCGCGCCCACGACCTCCGCGGCCCGGCCCCGCTGCGTCGCGTCGGCGAGGCGCAGGTGCACCGCGCCCTCGCCCACCGACCGCTTGAGCTCGGTCGCGGTGCCCTCCGCGATGACCTTGCCGTGGTCGATCACGGCGATGCGGTCGGCGAGCTGGTCCGCCTCCTCGAGGTACTGGGTCGTGAGCAGCACGGTCGCGCCGTCGGCGACGAGCACGCGCACGATGTCCCACACCTGGTTGCGGCTGCGCGGGTCGAGGCCGGTGGTCGGCTCGTCGAGGAAGATGACGCGCGGGCTCATGACGAGGCTCGCCGCGAGGTCGATCCGCCGCCGCATGCCGCCCGAGTACGTCTTCACCTGGCGGTCGCCCGCGTCCCCGAGCCCGAACGCGTCGAGGAGCTCGGCGGAGCGACCGCGCGCCGTGCCGCCGAGGAACCCGTACAGCCGCGCGAGCATGACGAGGTTCTCCGTGCCCGTGAGGTCCTCGTCCACGGACGCGTACTGCCCGGTGAGCCCGACGACGGACCGCACCTTGTCGGCGTCGTGCACCACGTCGTGGCCGAGCACGCGCGCCGTCCCCGCGTCGGGGCGCAGGAGCGTCGCGAGCATGCGGACGGCGGTCGTCTTGCCCGCGCCGTTCGGCCCGAGGACGCCGAACACGGTGCCCTCGGGGATGAGGAGGTCGATGCCGTCGACCGCCTTGGTCACCGACTTCCCGGTCGTGAAGTGCTTGACGAGGCCGCGCGCCTCGACGGCGAGGTCGCCGCGTGCAGGTTCGGTCATGTCCCCTCCTGGCCGTTGCCGACGGGCCGCCCGGAGCGTCCGGGCCACCCACGCACCCACCGACCGCCCGGGCCGACAGAACTCATCGGTCGTGCACCTCCTCCATCGTGCGCCGGACGAGGGGAGGCTGACCAGCGCGATGCGCCAGGAGCGAAGAGACGCGCCGGAACGAGGTAGAGCCCCCGGCCGCGAGGGAGAACCCGGGGGGCTCTACGTCGCGACCGGAGGCTCTACCTCGCGGGTCCGGGGCCGTCTACCGCGCGGCGTGCTCCGCGGCCGCGAGGAGGACGCACGTCGCGACGCCGTCCATCGCGACGCGGACCTCCTCGATCGGGGGGAGGGTCGGGGCGAGGCGGAGGACCTTGTCCTCCGGGTCCTTGCCGTACGGGAACGGGGCGCCCGCGGGCGTGAGCGCGATGCCGGCGGCCTTCGCGAGCTCGACGACGCGCGACGCGGTGCCCGGCACGACCTCGAGGCTGACGAAGTAGCCGCCCTTCGGCTCGGTCCACGACGCCACGCCCGTGCCGCCGAGGCGGTCGGCGAGGATGCTCGTCACGGCGTCGAACTTGGGGGCGATGATGTCGCGGTGCTTGCGCATGTGGGCGCGTACGCCGTCGGCGTCGCCGAAGAACAGCGCGTGCCGGAGCTGGTTGACCTTGTCCGGGCCGATGGACTGGGCGGACAGGTGCTTCTTGTACCAGGCGACGTTCGCGGGGGACGACGCGAGGAACGCGACGCCCGCGCCGGCGAACGTGATCTTCGACGTCGAGGCGTAGAGGATCACGCGGTCCGGGTGGCCGGCCTCGGCGGCGAGCGCGATCGCGTCGGCGCTGCGGACCTCGTCGTCGGTGAGGTGGTGCAGGGCGTACGCGTTGTCCCAGAGGATGCGGAAGTCGGGGGCGGCGGCGGGCACGGACACGAGTGCCCGCGCGACCTCCTCCGTGACGACCGAGCCGTCGGGGTTCGCGTACGTCGGAACGACCCACATGCCCTTGATCGTCGGGTCGTCGGCGACGAGCGCGGCGACGGCCGCGGCGTCGGGGCCGTCCGCCGTCATGGGGACGGTGACCATCTCGATGCCGAGCGCCTCGCACACGGAGAAGTGGCGGTCGTAGCCGGGCACGGGGCAGATCCAGCGGACCTTCTCCTCGCGGCCCCACGGGCGCTCGGACCCGGGGACGCCGAAGAGCGTCGCGTACACGAGCGTGTCGTACATGAGCGTGAGGCTCGCGTTGCCGCCCGCGAGGAGCTGCTCGACGGGCACGCCGAGCAGCTCGGCGAAGATGCGCCGGAGCTGGGGCAGCCCCTCGAGGCCGCCGTAGTTGCGCACGTCCGTGCCGTCGGCGTCCGTGTGCACGCCCTCGCCCGGGAGCGCGAGCAGGGCCTCGGAGAGGTCGAGCTGCTCGGCCGAGGGCTTGCCCCGCGTGAGGTCGAGCTTCAGCCCCAGCGCCTGCAGGTCGGCGTACGCGCGACGCAGGTCGTCGAGGGACGACGCGAGGGTGGTGGTACCGGGTGCGGTGGGCTCGGGCGTGGTCACCCTCCGGACTCTACCGACCCCGCGCCAGGTCCGTCAGGGCGTCCTCCAGGGCGGACAGCCCGGTCTCGAGGTCCTCGGCCGCGATGGTGAGCGGGGGAGCGAGGCGGATGGTCGAGCCGTGCGTGTCCTTGGCGAGGACGCCGCGGGCGAGCAGCGCCTCGCAGAGGTCGCGGCCCGTCCCGCGCGCCGGGTCGAGGTCGAGGCCCGCCCACAGGCCGAGGCCGCGGACGCCGTCGAGCAGGCCCGCGTCGACGAGCCCGGTGAGCCGGTCCTGGAACGCGGCGCCGAGCTCGCGCGCGCGTCGCTGCGGCTCGCCCGTGCGCAGCAGCTCGACGACCGCGAGCCCGACCGCGCACGCGAGCGGGTTGCCGCCGAACGTGCTGCCGTGCGTCCCGGGCGTGAGCACCTCGAGCACGTCGCGCCGCCCGACGACGGCCGAGACCGGCACGATCCCGCCGCCGAGCGCCTTGCCGAGGGTCACGAGGTCGGGCCGCACGCCCCACGTCTCGGTCGCGAGCGTCGCCCCGGCGCGCCCGAGGCCGGACTGGATCTCGTCGGCCACGAGGAGCACGTCCCGCGCGGTCGTGATCGCGCGCAGGCGCGGCCAGTAGTCGTCGGGCGGCACGACGACGCCCGACTCGCCCTGCACCGGCTCCAGGAGTACCGCGACGGTCGTGTCGTCGATCGCGGCGGCGACCGCGTCGGCGTCGCCGTACGGCACGAGGCGGAACCCCGGCGTGTACGGGTCGAACCCGCGTCGGGCGTCGGGGTCGTCGGAGAACGACACGATCGTCGTCGTGCGGCCGTGGAAGTTCCCGGAGCCGACGACGACCGTCGCCTCGCCCTGGGGCACGCCCTTGACGTCGTAGCCCCACTTGCGCGCCGTCTTGATCGCGGTCTCGACGGCCTCCGCGCCCGTGTTCATCGGGAGCACGAGGGAGTCCGCCCCGCCCGCGGTGAGCGGCCCGACGAGCGCCGCGAGCGCCTCGGCGAACGGGTGCAGGAGGTCGTGGTCGAACGCGCGCGACGTGAGCGTGACGCGGCCGAGCTGGCGCGTGGCGGCGTCGACGAGCGCGGGGTGCCGGTGCCCGAAGTTGAGCGCCGAGTACCCCGCGAGGAGGTCGAGGTAGCGGCGACCGGTCACGTCGGTGACCCACGACCCCTCGGCGCTCGCGACTGTGACGGGCAGCGGGTGGTAGTTGTGCGCGAGCGCGCCGCCGCCGCTGCCGTCAGCGGGCCGGCCGCCGTCGAGCGGGCCGGTGGCGCTGCTCGCGCCCGTGCCGCCGTCCGACGCGCGGACCTCCTGGGCGGTCACGACGCGCTCCCGGCCGGCGCCGGGGCGTGGACGGCGGGCTCGCGGATCTCGAGCGTGCAGCACTTCGCCCCGCCGCCGCCGCGCAGGAGCTCCGACGTGTCCACCGCGACCGTCTCGTAGCCGCGCTCGCGCAGCGCCGCGGCGAGCCGGCCCGCGCGCGGCGAGTGCACGACGTGCGTCCCGTCGCTCACCGCGTTGAGGCCGAGCACGGCGGCGTCCTCCTCGGTCGCGAGGAGCGCGTCGGGGTAGCGCTCGCGCAGCACCTCCTGCGCGGCGGGGGAGAACGCGGCGGGCAGGTAGACGACGTCGACGGCCGGCGGGCCGGTGAGCGCGGGGTGGGCGGCGTCGTCGAGGTGCGCGCCGTCGTCGGCCCCCGGGGTGCCGGCGGTGCCCTCGTTGCCGCGCAGCACGGTGAGCGCCGTGTCCAGGTGGTAGAACCGCGGGTCCACGAGCTCGAGCGTCACGACCTCCCGGCCCCACAGGGCCGCGGCCTCGGCGTGCGCGGCGCGCTCGGTGCGGAAGCCGGTGCCGGCGAGCACGACGTCGCCGGCCAGCAGCAGGTCGCCCTCGCCCTCGTTGACGTGCTCCGCGAGGTGCGTGACGTACCCGTGGTCGGCGAACCACTTGAGGTAGGCGGCGCCCTCGGGCCCGCGCTCGGGGTGGGTGAAGCGCGCGGAGTAGACGAGGCCGTCGACGACGGTCGCGCCGTTGGCCGCGTAGACCATGTCCGGCAGGCCGGGGACGGGGTCGATCGTCTCGACGGTGTGGCCGAGGTCGCGAAAGGTGTCGCGCAGGCGTTCCCACTGCGCGACCGCGAGCGCGGTGTCGACCGGTGTGCGCCGGTCCATCCAGGGGTTGATCTCGTAGCTGACGGTGAAGTACGTCGGCCGGCACATCAGGTAGTGCCGGGGCTGGCCTGGGCGCATCGCCGCCTCCTCGCGGGAGCCGGGCCGCCGGGGTGGTGCGGCCCGGGTGGGTGCCGGACGGGGGATGCGTCCGGTGCTGCTGGTGGCTGCCGGTTGGCTGCTGGAAGTCAGCGTACGTCCGGGAGGTGGGCGCGTCCTGGGACGGCACGCGAGCGGCGGGGGTGTTGACAGCGATATTCTATCGATATATCGTTACCGTATCGCTGAGCCCGAGACGCGGCTCGCGACGACCGCGCGGCCGGACCGGCCCGCCACGCTCCGCGGATCACCCGGAGCCCTCGAACATCCACATACAGGAGACACCTCTCATGCACCACGCACACCAGCACCGGGGCAGGACCCCGGAGAACGTCCAGAACATGTCCCAGCCGTTCGGCGAGCGACCCGGGCCGCGCCCGGACCGCCGTCGTCGCGACGGCTTCCCGCCCGTGCCCGACGACGCGGGCTGGCTCCGCGGCGACGGCCCCCGTGGCCGCGGCGGAGCCCGCCGCGGTGGCGGACGCGGGTTCGGCGGACCGGCCGACGGCGGCCGGGGCTTCGGCCCCGGCGGTCCGGCCGACGACCGTCGCGGGTTCGGCCCGGGAGGCCCCGGGTTCGGCCCGGGCGGGCCCGGCTTCGGCCCCGGTCACGGCGGTCGCCGGCACGGGGGCCGCGGTCGCGGCCCCGGGCGCGCCGGCCGCGGCGACGTCCGCGCCGCCGTCCTGCTGCTCCTCGCCGAGCAGCCCATGCACGGGTACCAGGTCATCCAGGAGATCGCGGAGCGCAGCGAGGGCCAGTGGCGCCCGAGCCCCGGCGCGGTCTACCCGGCCCTGAACCTGCTCCAGGACGAGGGGCTCGTCGAGCTCTCGGCCGACGGCGGGCGCCGCCTCGCGACGCTCACCGAGGCGGGCACCGCGTACGTCGCGGAGCACGCCGACGAGCTGGGCGACCCGTTCGCCGACGCCGCCGGTCGCGGCGGCCGCCCGCGGCGCGAGCTGCGCGCAGGCGTCGAGGCCGTGGCGGCGGCGGTCCACCAGGTCGCCCGCACCGGCACCGACGAGCAGACGACGGCCGCTGCGGAGCTCCTGGAGCGCACGCGTCGCGAGCTCTACCTGATCCTCGCGGGCCCGGCCGTGCCCGGCACCTCGCCCGGCGCTGCGCCGGGTGCCACGACGACCGCCGCGGGCGACCGTGCGCCGTCGGGCAGCCCGACGGAGGACACCTCGGTGGAGGACGCCCCGGTGGAGGACGGGCCGACGGCCTGAACCCACCACCCCGGACCCGGGGTCGCGCGGTACCGACGCTGGTCGGTCCCGTGGGGCCCCGGTCCGTCGCGTGCGCGGGGCGCGGCCCGGCAGCCAGGCCGCTCGCGGCTACCGGCGGGCGCGCAGGCGCGCGTCGAGGCGGCGCAGCGAGACGTGCATCATGACGCGCAGCGCGACCCCGACGAGGGGCGCCGTGATCCCGCGGGGGACGGGACCGGCGAGGTACGCCTCCTCCCACCACACGACCCGGCAGCGGCCCGTGCCGAGCGGCACGACCTCGAAGCCCGCGTCGCCGAGCAGCGCCGGGCCCAGCTTGCGGATCCGCGTGCTGCCCGGGCGGCCCGCCGCCACGGACGGGCGGTCGAGCGACTCGACGACCATGCGGTCCGGGAATCCGCGGCCCGTGCGCCGGACGAGCGGGCCGCTCACCATGGTGAACCGGTCGCCCACCTCGGGGCCCCGGCCCGCCGGGGTCGTCATCACGGTGAGGGGGATGAACCGCGGGTGGGTCCGCGGGTCCGCGACCCACGCGAACGCGACGGACGCGTCGACGTCGAGCTCGCGCGCGACGGCGACGCGCCGCACGCCCCGGGTCGTCACTCGGCGTCGCGGGCGGGGGAGCGGTCGCGCCGTCCCCGCCCCGGCAGCAGCCGACGACGGCGGCGCGGCTCCGCGTCCTCGGGGACGGGGACGAGCCGCGGCGGTGCGTCCTGCACGGGCGACTCCACGACCTCGAGGAGCCGGCCGAACACCGACGGCGGCGGCCCGAACGCGCGCCGCGACTGGGCGATCACGCCGTGCCCGAGCGCCCGCGCCCCCGCCACGCCCACGACGGCGCCGACGCCGAACGGCACGAGCCGACCGAGCGCGAGGCCGGACTGCTTCGCGAGCTGGGTGCGCAGGAACCGGTTGCCGAGCGCCTTGTTGACCTTGACGAGCGTCCCGGCGGGCATGCTCGTCAGGAGCACCTTGCCCCACGCGAGGCCCGACCCCTGGGTCGCGCGCTCGACGTCGCGCGCGCCCTTCTCGCCGAGCACGGTCGCGAGCAGGAGCGCCCGACGGCGGCCCACGTCGTCCACCGCGATGCCGTGCACGTCCGCCACCGCGAGCGCGAAGGCCGCCGAGGACGCGAAGAACGTCGCGACGTCGCTCGACGTCAGCGCGATCCCCACGCCCGTCCCGACCGCGGGGAAGGCGGCTGCCGCGCCGACGGCGCCGCCCGCCGTCTGGATGACGAGCAGGTACTCGCGCTCGAGGATCCGGACGATCTGCGCGGGGCTCGCCTCGGGGTTGCGACGGCGCACGGAGTCGACGTGCGCCCGGATGACGTGCGACGGGATCGTCACCGCCTTGTCGAGCGCGGCGTCGAGCAGCGGCGTCGGCCGGTAGGCGGACCACTCGACCGCGTCCTGCGTCGAGAGGTCCCTGCGCCCGGCGTCCGGGGGCGGGGTCCCGTACTCGGGCACGCCGCCGCGCGGCACGGGGCTTCTCGAGGGGTCCTGCTGGTACGCCATGGCGCCTCCCGTCATCCCGCGGTCAGTCCTGGGTCTCGACCTCGCGGCCGGCGCCCTCCGGCTGGAACAGGTACTCGACCTCGGCGCCGGCCTTGACCGTCCGTCCTACCGTGCACGCCTTGTCGATCGCTCGCGCGGCGACGGTGACGAGCCGGTCGCGCGCGTCGTCGTCGAGCGACGTGAGGTCGATGTCGTACGTGCCCGTGATCTTCGGGTACCGCTCCTCCTCGAGGAGCTTGTCGCCCTGGACGTGGATCGTCACGGCGTAGTCGTCGCCGAGGCGGCGCGCGAACGTGCGGTCCGTGCTCATGCCCGCGCACGCCGCGAGCGCGATCTTCAGCAGCTCGCCGGGCGTGAACACCGCACCCTCGCTCGCCGGGCCGATCGAGACCTCGGCGCCGCGCGCCGACCGGCCCGTGTACGTGCGGGTGCCCGTGCGCTCGACCCAGAGCGCGTCGGCCGGGGCGGGCGACGGCGCGGGGACGTCGTGCGCGGCCTCGTCGGCGGCGCTCAGGGTGTTCTCGGCAGGCTGCGTCGTCATGCGTGAATCCTCGCACTCGTCGGGTCGCGGCGTCGGGGCGTCCGCCCTCCGGGGAACGTGCGGCGGCCGCGCGCGATTCCCGCGCGCGTGCCGAGCGTCACCGGCCGCCGGGCCGGAGCGGTGCCTAGACTGGCGGGCGTGGCCCTCGACGCAACCGACGTTCCGACCGCACCCGTGCGCACCGCCGAGCCCGCGCCGTCGGGCAGCGCGCCCGGGCCCGTGCCCACACCGTACGAGGACCTCCTGCGCGACGTCCTGGCGCACGGCACGCCCAAGGGCGACCGCACGGGGACGGGCACGCGCAGCGTGTTCGGCCGCCAGCTCCGCTTCGACCTCGCGCAGGGCTTCCCGCTCATCACGACGAAGCGCGTGCACCTCAAGTCCGTCGCCTACGAGCTGCTGTGGTTCCTGCGCGGCGACTCGAACGTGCGCTGGCTCCAGGAGCGCGGCGTGCGCATCTGGGACGAGTGGGCCGACGCCGACGGCGAGCTCGGCCCCGTCTACGGCGTCCAGTGGCGCTCGTGGCCGACGCCGGACGGCCGCCACGTCGACCAGGTCGCGCAGGTGATCGAGCAGATCAAGGCGAACCCCGACTCGCGGCGGCACATCGTCTCCGCGTGGAACGTCGGGGAGATCGAGAACATGGCGCTGCCGCCGTGCCACGCGTTCTTCCAGTTCTACGTGGCCGACGGGAAGCTGTCGTGCCAGCTCTACCAGCGCTCGGCAGACCTGTTCCTCGGCGTGCCGTTCAACATCGCGTCGTACGCGCTGCTCGTCCACATGGTCGCCGCGCAGACCGGCCTCGAGGTCGGCGACTTCGTCTGGACCGGCGGTGACGTGCACATCTACGACAACCACGTCGAGCAGGTGCGCGAGCAGCTCACGCGCGACCCGTACCCGTACCCGACCCTGCGCCTCGCGCCCCGCGACTCGATCGACGCCTACGAGTACGAGGACATCGAGGTCGTCGGGTACCAGCACCACCCGACGATCAAGGCGCCGATCGCGGTCTGATGCTGGGACTGATCTGGGCCCAGGCGCGCGACGCCGCCGGGCGGCCCGTCATCGGCGCGGGCGGCACCATGCCGTGGCACCTGCCCGAGGACCTCGCGCACTTCCGACGCGTCACGTCGGGCCACCCCGTGGTCATGGGCCGCCGCACGTGGGACTCGCTCCCGCCCCGGTTCCGGCCCCTGCCGGGGCGCCTCAACGTCGTCGTCACGCGCCAGGAGTCGTGGGTGCCCGACGGCGGCCGTCCCGAGGGTGACGGCGACGCGCCCGTGCGCGTGGCCGGGTCGGTCGACGCGGCGCTCGCGGCCGCGCGCTCCGCGGCCCGGACCAGCGGCTCCGACGAGGTGTGGGTGATGGGCGGCGCGCAGCTCTACGCCGCGACCGTCGCCGCCGCGGACCTGTGCGTGGTCACCGAGATCGACACCGTGGTCGAGGGTGACACGTACGCGCCCGAGATCCCCGCGGGCAGCGTGCGCGACGTCGGGGAGTGGCAGGTCTCGCAGACGGGCACGCGGTACCGCGTCGTCGTCGTGTCTCGCTGATCAGACCCGCGCGACCGCAGCGTGCGGCTCAGAGCAGGCCGGTCGGTTCGATGGGGTCGAGGCGCGGCGGCGGGACGGGGTGGGGCTCCTCGAGCGTCTCGACGTCGGCGTCCTGCGGGGCGGTGAGCCGCGCGACCGCCGCGTCCAGGTTGGCGGTGATCGCCGTGACCAGGCCGTCGGCGTCCCGCTGCTCGAGGCGGGTCACGATCTCCTCGTGGGACGCCGCCGAGTCGGCACGCACGGCGTACTCGTCGCTCACGGTGAAGCTGGCGACGCGCACCTCGACGATGAGGGTGGTCATCCACCGCAGGAGCCACGGGTTCCCTCCCGCCGCGACGAGCGCCCAGTGCAGGTTGAGGTCGGCGTCGCCGATGCGGCGAGGGTCCTGGGAGGCTCCGGCCGTGACGAGCGCGTCGTACGCGGTGCGGACGGACGCGACGTCGGTCTCGGAGGCGCGGGCGACGGCGAGCCGCGCCGCGGCAGTCTCGACGCTGGTGCGCGCGGCGTAGAGCGCGGGGATGCGGTCGCGCCCGATGGTCACGACGCTCAGGCCGCGTCCCGGCGTCGCGGTGAGCAGGCCCTCCTGGACCAGCCGCTGGGCCGCCTCGCGGAAGGGGCCGCGGCTCACCCCGAGCTGCCCGGCGATCTCGACCTCGCGGATGGGTGAGCCGACGCGCAGCGCGCCGGAGTAGATCGCGTCGCGCAGCTCGCGCGCGATGAGGTCGACCGTCGACGGTCGGGTCACCGGCGAGAGGAACGGTGCGGTGAGCGGTGCGCGCGAGGCCGGGCTCATCGGCTCTCTCCCTCCGAGGTCGTGGTCGTGCGGTCGATCGAGGTCACGATCGGGTATCACATCATCCCCTGTCGGCGACGCTCGATCGGACGAACGCGCACGTGGGCATCGATTGTAGACAATCAGACGCTCTGACCGTTCGATTGTCGAACGGTCGACAGAAGGCTAACGTGGTCGACCGTCCAACCAGCCACGACCGTCACGCCCCGGCGTCGACGGGCACGAAGGGAACCATGACTTCCACGCGAACCACCGCGCACCGGCGCCGCGCCCTGCTGGGTGCCGGCACCGTCGTCCTCCTCGCCGCCACCGCAGCCTGCACGAGCGTCGACGGGGGTGGCGCCGGCGAGCCCGGGACCGCGTCCGCGGACGGCGGCGCGCTGGAGGCGCTCCAGGACCGCGGCACCATCACCGTCGGCTTCGCCGGGGAGGCCCCCTACAGCTACGAGGAGGGCGGGGAGCTCACCGGGGCGACCGTCGCGCTCCACCGCGCGATCTTCGCCGAGCTGGGGATCGAGACGGTCGAGGGTGTGAACACCGAGTTCGGCTCCCTCATCCCGGGGCTCACCGCGAACCGGTTCGACGCCGTCAGCGCCGGGATGTCGATCCTCCCGGACCGTTGCGCGCAAGCCGCCTTCAGCGAGCCGGAGTTCATGTACACCACCGCGTTCATGACGCCCGCGGGGAACCCCGACGGCCTGACGGACATGCAGTCCGCCGCCGACGCGGGTGTCCGGCTGGCAACGATGACGGGTGCCATCGAGGGCGACTACGCCCGAGAGCTCGGCATCGAGAACCTCGAGGTCGGCTCGCCGCAGGACGGTCTCGACGCCGTCGTCGCCGGGCGCGCGGACGCCTTCGCCCTCACCGGCATCTCGCTCAACCACCTCGCGGACAGCTCCGACGCCCCGGTGGAGGTCACCGAGTCGTTCGTCGCCGAGATCGACGGCGTCCCCCAGATCGGTGCCGGCGGGACCGTCTTCCGCACGAGCGACACCGCGCTGCTCGAGGCGTACAACGAGAAGCTCGCCGAGATCGTCGCCGACGAGGACCGCTATCTGGAGATCGTGGGGGAGTTCGGCTTCACCGCGGCCGAGCGTCCCGTGGAGGGCCTCACCACGGAGAAGCTCTGCGCCGGCGACCTCGACGCCCTCGCCACCGAGCTCGCCCCGGAGCTCGGCGCGGGCTCCTGAGGGACGCCGGGTGTCCGACAACCTCAGCACGCTGCTCGACGCGCTGCCGCGGCTCGGCGAGGGCGTGCTGGTCACCCTCCAGCTCACGCTGGGCGGTGCCGCGCTCGCTCTCGTCCTGGCGCTGCTGCTCGGTCTCGGCTCGCGTGCGCACCGCCTGTGGGTCCGTGGCCCGTCACGCGTCGTCGTGGAGTTCTTCCGCGGCACGTCGCTCGTCGTCCAGCTCTTCTGGCTCTTCTACGTCCTGCCGGTCTTCGGCTTCCGCATGGAGTCCCTCGCGTGCGGCATCCTCGCGCTCGGGCTCAACTACGGCGCGTACGGCGCCGAGGTGGTCCGCGGGTCGATCAACGCCGTGCCGCGCGGGCAGTGGGAGGCGGCGGTCGCGCTCGACCTCGGTCCCGTGCACCGGCTGCGCCGCGTGATCCTGCCTCAGGCGTGGGCGCTCATGATCCCGCTGCTGACCAACCTGCTGATCCAGCTCCTCAAGGGGTCCGCGCTCGCCACCTACATCCTGCTGCACGACGTCAACTACTTCATCGAGCAGCTCCGCCGCGGCACGCAGGACACGTTCTTCTCCTACTCCGTAGGCCTGCTCGTCTACTTCGCGCTCGCCTACGCGCTGACGCTCGGCATGAACGCCCTCGAGGTCCGGGCGAAGCACCGGCTCGGCCGCGGACCGTCGCTCCGTGAGGTGCTCCGCCTCGCACCGGTCCCGGCCACGGCGAGGGGAGGTGCCGCGTGAACGACGTCTGGAGCTGGGAACGTGCCGCGCAGGCGCTCCCGCCGATCCTGGAGGGCTTTCGCATCACGCTGCTCGCGACGGTCGTCGGCACGGCGATCGCCGCGGTGCTCGGACTCCTCGTCGCGTTGGTGCGACGCTCGCCGTCGCGGTGGGTCAGCGCCCCCGTGGGCCTCGTCGTGGAGTTCGTCCGGTCGACGCCGCTGCTCGTGCAGCTCGTGTTCGTCTATCTCATGCTGCCGGGCGTCCCGGCGCTGGTGGTCGGCTGCGCGGTGCTCGGCGTGCACTACGCGACCTACATGTCGGAGGTCTACCGGGCGGGGATCGACGCCGTCCCCCGCGGCCAGTGGGAGGCCGCGAAGGCGCTCGACCTGCCGCGGTCGCGCGTGTGGCGCGCGGTCGTGCTGCCGCAGGCGATCCGCAAGACGCTGCCGGGGCTGGGGAACTACGCCGTCTCCATGTTCAAGGAGACCCCGTTCCTCTTCGCGATCAGCGTCGTGGAGATGTTCACCGCCGCGCAGCAGTTCGGGGCCCGCACGTTCGTCTACACCGAGGCGCTCACGATGGTCGGCCTGCTCTTCCTCCTGGCGAGCTACCCGACCTCGCTCCTCGTCCGCAGATTGGAGAATCGCCTTGCCTGAGACCACCGCGCCCGAGGGTGCCCGCACGCCGGTCCCTGCGACGTCCCCCGCCCAGACGGCCTCCGTCGACCCCGACGTGGTCCCCATGATCGAGTTCCGGGGGGTCGTCAAGCGCTTCGGCGACAACACCGTGCTCGACGGGCTCGACTTCCGTGTCGCGCGCGGCGACCGGGTCACGCTCATCGGGCCTTCCGGGTCCGGGAAGACGACGATCCTGCGGCTCCTCATGACCCTCGAGGAGGCGGACGGCGGGATCATCCTCGTCGACGGCGACCCGTACACGCACGAGATGCGGAACGGGAAGCGGGTCGCGATCCCCGAGAAGCGTCGGCGCCCGATCCGGCGCCGCGTCGGCATGGTCTTCCAGCAGTTCAACCTCTTCCCGAACATGACCGTGCTGGAGAACATCGTCGAGGCGCCGATGCACGTGCTCGGCCTCACCCGCGCGCAGGCGACGGTCCGTGCGGAGGAGCTGCTCGAGCAGGTCGGGCTCGCGGACAAGCGCGACGCCCGCTGCACGCAGCTGTCCGGCGGCCAGCAGCAGCGTGTCGCGATCGCGCGGGCGCTCGCGATGGACCCGGAGATCCTCCTCCTCGACGAGGTGACGTCCGCTCTCGACCCCGAGATCGTCGCCGACGTGCTCGGCGTCCTGCGCGAGGTCGCGGAGACGACGGACATCACGATGCTCATCGTCACGCACGAGATGCAGTTCGCGCGCGACGTCTCGCACCGGGTGCTCATGTTCGACCACGGTCGCATCGTCGAGGAGGCCGACCCCGAGACGATGTTCACCTCGCCGCGGCACGAGCGCACCCAGGAGTTCCTCCGCGCCGTCCTCGGGGCCTGAGCAGTCGGCGACCCGGCTCAGGCAGGCTCGCCGACGCGCCCGAGCGCGTCGAGCACGAGGTCCCAGAATCGGGCGTGGTCGAGGGTGACCGCGACCTGTGTGCGGCACTCCTCGGGGCCGGGCTCGTCGCCGCGCAGGTCGGCGACGGTCATGCCGGTCGTCAGGCCCCCGTGCAGCTCGACGTCCAGTGGCGCGCGGCGCGTCGTCATGACCGACGGGTCGACGACGTACGCGACCGCGCACGGGTCGTGCACGGGCGGGGAGGGGAAACCCTGCGCGGTGCGGTACGTCGTGCCGTAGAAGTCGAGCAGCTCGCCGACGAATCGGGCCGGGGCGGTGCCGAGCGCGGCGATGCCGTCGCGCACGTCCGCCGTCGCGACGGCCTGGTGCGTGAGGTCGAGACCCACCATCGTCACCGGCCACGCCTCGGTGAGCACGACGTGCGCCGCCTCCGGGTCCGCGAGGACGTTGAACTCCGCGACCGGCGTCCGGTTGCCCACGTGGTACCCGCCGCCCATGAGGACGACCTCGCGGACGCGCGGCACGATCCTCGGCTCCTTGCGCGCCGCCATCGCGACGTTCGTCAGCGGGCCCGTCGGCACGAGCGTGATCTCGCCCGGCTCGGCCGCCAGGACCGTCTCGATGATGAGGTCCACCGCGTGCCGGTCGTCGACGGCGCGCCGCGGGGCGGGCAGCACCGGCCCGTCCATGCCCGAGTCGCCGTGGATGTCCGGCGCGACGATCCGGGGCCGGACGAGCGGACGGTCGCACCCGGCCGCGACCGGGACGTCGATCCCGGCGAGCTCCGCGACCGCGAGCGCGTTCCGCGTCACCTTCTCGAGCGTCTGGTTCCCGGCGACCGTGGTCACCGCGACCAGGTCGACGGCGGGGCTCCCGTGCGCGAGGAGCATCGCGATCGCGTCGTCGTGGCCGGGGTCGCAGTCGAGGACGATCCGGCGGGGCGGGGTCGTGCGGGAGTCAGGGGTCGGCGGGACGGGCTGGGCCGGGACGTGAGCGGACATCGACCCATCCTCGCGCGTCCCCGGGGCCGGGGCGGCCGCCGGGGCGCTTCGCCTCCGGGCGCCCGTGACGGCTAGGCTGTGCTGCGGCCCTGACCCGGGGCCACGCGCCTGTAGCTCAGGGGATAGAGCACCGCTCTCCTAAAGCGGGTGTCGCCAGTTCGAATCTGGCCAGGCGCACCGAGCAGGACAGAGGTCGAACGCCCGTCACCGACCCTGGCAGGTGTGCGCGTGCTGCGGGACGTCGGCCCGGTCGTCATCCGCACCACGCTCTGGTCAGTTGATGATCTCGCCGCGCTCCTCGGTCCGCAGAGCCGCGAGGCGCGCGCGCCAGCTCGCGAGCTCCTCGGGGCTCAGGCGTGGCCACTCGGCGACCTCACGGACCACCCGCAGGGGCGCGCTGCTCCGGTAGGACCGCGTGGGGTTGCCCGGGAACTTCTTGTCGGTGACGTTCGGGTCGTCCTCGAACGGGCCGGTCGGCTCGACCTCGTAGACACGCGGGGCGGCGTCGCGGGCCGCCAGCTCGGCGGCGAGCGCGGCGCCGCCGACGAGCGCGGTGAAGTAGACGTGGTTCATGACGATCTCGGGCCGGTAGTTCGACCGGAACACCGCGGTCAGCAGATCACCTGCCCGCAGGTCGGCCTTCGTCCCGTGGAAGAACGGTCCCTCGTCCGGCACGTGGTTCACCCGCTCAGCGTAGACAGGCCGGGGGCCCGGTCGTGTGCCTGCGGCGCGACGTCTCGCGGAGCCCGCCTGGGCGGCGGCCTCTGGCCGAGCACTGCTCGGTCAGAGGTGCACCGGCTGCGGGCTTCTTCACGGGCCGGTGCCCCCTGCGGCACCTCGGCCGCAAGGACACCCTAAGAACCGTCTCCCCGTGCTCGCCACCTGTCGGACTTCACGGTTCGGGAGTACGGTCGAAGGGTTGAGTCTGGACCTGGCTCCTCATCCTCTGGAGAAGACGGAGCACCGACATGTCCGTAGACGACCATGCCATCGACCCATCCCTGACCCGCGAGACGGGCCAGAAGATCGGCCAGTACCGCCTCGACCTGAAGACCGGCACCTGGTGGTGGTCGTCGGAGACGTACCGGGTCCACGGGTTCGAGCCGGGCGACGTGGTGCCGACCACCGAGCTCGTCCTGGCGCACAAGCATCCCGACGACCGCGAGCACGTCCGTGCGGTCCTCGACCACGCCGAGGCCACGGGCGAGCCCTTCTCGAGCGTGCACCGCATCATGGACGCCCACGGCGTCGAGCGGTACGTCGTCCTCGTGGGGCAGGGGCGCCGGGACCGCGAGTCGGGTGAGGTCGTCGAGCTGCTGGGCTACTT
Source organism: Cellulosimicrobium sp. 72-3 (assembly GCF_013127315.1). Taxonomy (NCBI): domain Bacteria; kingdom Bacillati; phylum Actinomycetota; class Actinomycetes; order Micrococcales; family Promicromonosporaceae; genus Cellulosimicrobium; species Cellulosimicrobium sp. 72-3. The sequence continues at coordinate 3,341,079 of NZ_CP053419.1, read as the reverse complement.
CGTCGACATCACGACGACGGTCGCGGGGCGCGCGCAGGAGCGTGCGCGCCGGGACATCACCGCGGCGGCCGAGGGTCGTGGCCCGATCGAGCAGGCCAAGGGCATCCTCATCGCCGCGCACGGCGTGAGCGCCGACGAGGCGTTCGCCCGCCTCAAGCAGGTCTCGAACGACAAGAACGTCCGCCTGCGCGAGCTCGCGTCCGTCGTCGTCGACGAGGCGGGACGCGCCGGCGGGGACTGCGCCGAGCGCATCGACGCGATCCTGCGGTAGGCGCCGCAGACGGTAGAGCCCCGCACTCCCGGACGGGACTGCGGGGCTCTCGCGCGTGCGGACGCGGTCGGGTCGCCCCCGGTCCGGCTAGGCCGACGCGGGCGTCGGGGCGGGCGCGCTACCGGGCGTCGACGGCGTCGGCGCGGTCCCGGTGCTCCCGTCGCCCGTGCCGGTCTCCGCCTCGGACTCGGTACCGCCGCCGGTGCCCCCGGCCCCCTCGCCCGGGCCCGTCGAGGGCGTCGGGGCGGGTTCCTCCGGCGTCGTCGGGTCGGGGGTGGGGTCCACGGTCGGCTCCGGGGTGGGCGTGGGCGTGCTGGACGGCTCGTCGGACGGCGTCGTCGACGGCGAGGGGCTCGGGCCCGGCGTCGGCACGGTCGCGGGGCCCTGCGAGGGCGTGCTGGGCGCCGGCGTCGTCGGGTCCTCGGTGCTCGGGGTCCGCTGGTGGCTGATCGTCGTGCCCGACCCCTCGACGCCGCGGACGGCGTCCGCGAGGGGCTTGCCGAGGACGAGCTCGACGACGAGGACCACGCCCATCACGGCGACGAACAGCGCGAGCGCCGTCACGGTGAGCACGCGGCCGCGCCCGTACCGGTCGATGAGCCGCAGCCAGCGGTTCTGCCCACCCTCGGAGTCGTCCGTCCCGGCCGCCCCGGCCGCCTCGCCGTCGGCCCCTGCCGAGCCGACCGCGGTGGCCACCGCCGTCTCGACGCTGTCCGCCCGCGCGTCGGGCTCGACGGCCCCGCGAGGCACCGACGCGACCGCCGTGGTGGTGCGGGTACGGGTGGTGCCCGTGCCTGCGGTGGCCTGCACGACCTTGCCGACGACGGGCACGAGCTGCTCGCGCGTCTTCTGGATCGAGCGCGTGTAGACGTAGTTCGCGACGACGGTCAGCGCGCTGGCGATGCCGGCGCCGATGATCGTCCCGGCGGTCCCGAAGTAGGACAGGAGCACGGTGGTGCTCACCGCGGCGAGGGCGCTGGCGATGACCTGGGTGAGCGAGAGGCGGGCCGGGGCCTCGCGCTCCTTCTCGGGAGCCGGCTCCGCGGTGGTGCGTCCCGCGGGGTGTCCGGCGTCGGGGCCGGGCTCGTCGCGCGGGACGCGCGGGGCGTCGCGGTCGAGGCGGGGGTTCTCGGAGGGCGTGGTCACGTGGTGCTGGTTTCCGGTCGTCGGCGGGCTGGTCCGCCCGCCGCCACCGGCCGTGACGGCCGCGCGCCAGGGACCGGCGTCGGGCCACGGGCGTCCTTCCACGGTAGGACGTCCGTGTGGACCTCGCTCACGGGGGCCGTGCCCGGCCCTCAGAGGAACCGGGAAGATCCTGTGACGCCGCCGGTCAGCGCCCCGGACGCCGCACCCGCCGGACCCCAAGCGCCCCTGGTGCGCCGGACGGCGGGGAGGGTCGTATCCTGCCGGGAGTCGTCATGATCGTGCGGCGGCCGCCGAGCAGGGCGCCGTGTGATGCGCACCACACGGTTCGATGGCGGGCCGGCGGCCTGAGACCCGCGGAATGCCGCGCCTTCTGGTGGACGCCCGTCCAGGTCGTTCTCAGGCGTTTGTGCGGCTCGCCGGGTAGTCGTGCGTCCAGGGCCCCGAGCCGTGTTGACGCCTGGGCTGCGCGCCGTGCAAGATAGTTCTCGACAGCGCGCATCGCCTGCCCCCTGCGCGGTGCGCGCTGTTTCACACTTCTCCGGGAGAACATCTCGGAATTGCTCGGAAACGACGGCCTCGGAACACGAATTCTCGTGATCCGAGGCCGTTCGTCGTTCTCGCGCCGGCCCGCGCCCAGGTGTGGTCGCGGCCCGGCGCCGTGCGGCGCAGCGGGTCGCGTCCTCCCCGGCGCGCCGCGTCGAGCGGCGGGAGGCGGACGGTTAGCGTCGGAGGGTGAATGCCGCAGCCCGCACCAGCTCAGCCGCCCGGAGCGTGGCCGATCCTGCTCGGCTGCCCTCGACCCCTCCCGGCGGGACCGACCAGCCCGACGCCGAGGCCGCCGACGTGATGCCGTCGCGCCCCGTGCTCGTGCCCGAGCCCACGACGTCCGACCTCGTCGAGGAGGCGGTCGCCCGCTGGCGCGCCGGGCTCGTCGAGCTCGCCGGAGGGTCGTCGCTCGCCGACGTCTCCCTCCTCGGCGACGCCGTCGTCGACCTCACCGCCGCGCACCCCTCCGGCGTCGCCCAGCTCTTCGCGGGGCGGCCGACCCGGTTGTCGAACCTCTTCCGGGAGGGCGGCTCCCTGCCCGCCGCCCGCCGGCGGGCGCGCGCCGTCGTCGTGCGGGCCGCCGAGCACGCGCAGCGCTACGGCGTCGCCCCGACGTACCTCGCGATCGGCGTGGCGACCTGGACCCAGAGCCCGACGGCGCCCCTCGCCGAGGACGACGTCGCGGCGCTCGCCCGCGTCGCCGGCCGCGCGCCCACGGTGGTGCCCGCCGACGGGGACGCGAGCGGCCCGACGGACGTCGAGCCCGCGGCGTCGGCACCCGACGCCGCCGACGCGCTGCTCACGCGCCCCGGCGACCCGTCCGACGGCGTGCCGGGCCCCGAGGAGGAGCCCGCACCCCGGACGGTGCGCGCGCCCGTCCTGCTGCGCCCGCTCACCGTCACGCCCCGGGGCGACGGCGAGACGGACTACGAGCTCACGCTCGAGCCCACCGCCGAGATCAACCCGCTCCTCGCGCGCACCCTCCGGGCGCACGGCGCGCTCCTCGACCCCGTGACGCTGGCACGGTCCACGTTCACCGGCGCGGGCTTCGACCCGGGCGACGCGACCCGGCGGATCGCGGCCCTCGGGCAGGCGGTCCTCGACGACTTCGACCTCACCCACCGGGTCCTCGTCGGGACGTTCGTGCACCCGGGCCAGGTGCTGGTCGACGACCTCGACGAGCTCGCACCCGCGCTCGAGCGGCACGAGGTCGTCGCGGCGCTCGCCGGGGACGAGCGGTCCGCCGCTGCGCTGCGGGCCGACCTTCCCGCACCGCGCGTCGGCGACGCCGACCCCGTGCTCGAGCGCGGCGCGGGCGACCTCGACCCGTCCCAGCGGCACGTCGTCGACGTCCTCGCGACCGGCTCGCACCTGTTCGTCGATGCCCCCACCGGGTCCGACGTCGCGGGCACGCTCGCCGCCGTCGTCGCGGAGGCCGCGGCGTCGGGACGCCACGTCCTCTACGTGCCGGGCCACCGCCGCGCCGCCGACGCGCTCCTGGCCCGTCTCGACGCGCTGGGCCTCGACGGGCTCGCGCTCGACGTCGCCCCCGAGCCGACGTGGCGCGAGACCGCCTCGCACCGGCTGCTCGCCGCGATGGCGACCGAGCCGGAGCCGGTCGAGGACGACGACCTCGTGCGCACGCGCGACGCCCTGCTCGGCGCGCGCGCCCGGCTCGCGGGGTACATCGAGGCGCTGCACCTCGTGCGCGACCCGTGGGGCGTGTCGGCGTACGACGCGCTCCAGGCCCTCGCGCGGCTCACCGCCGAGCGCCCGGCGCCGGATACGCGGGTACGGCTCACGACCGAGGTCGTGCTCGCCGTCGGGCCGCAGCGCGAGCGGGTCGCCGCAGAGCTGCGCGAGGCCGCGATGCTCGGCGCCTTCACCGCCCGCGCGACGTCGACCCCCTGGTACGGCGCGGCGCTCACCACGCCGCAGGAGGCGCATGACGCCCTCGTGCGCGTGGAGCGGCTGCGCGCCCACACGCTGCCGCAGCTGCGCGCGCAGGTCGAGCAGGTCGCGGAGCGCACCGGGCTCACGACCGCGACGACGCTCCGCCAGTGGGGCGACCAGCTCACCATGCTCGGCGGGATGCGGGGCACGCTCGACGTGTTCCAGCCGCTCATCTTCGAGCGCACCGCGCAGGACATGGTGGAGGCGACCGCGACGAAGCAGTGGCGCGAGCAGCACGGGATCGAGATGGGCTGGTTCGCGCGTCGCCGGCTGCGCCGTCAGGCGCGCGACATGGTGCGGCCGGGCGTCCGCGTGCCCGACCTGCACGCCGCGCTCGTCGAGGTCCAGGCGCAGCGCGCCGTCTGGCAGGAGCAGTGCCCCCGTGGCGGCTGGCCCGTGCTGCCCGAGGGGCTGTCGGCCATCGAGGACACGCACGAGGCCGTCCGCATCGACGCCGAGGAGCTGGAGCCGGTGCTCGCGGGCACGCCTGCGGGCGGCGGGCTGCTCGACATGCCGCTCGACGCGCTCGCCGCCCGCCTCGACGCGCTCGCGGAGGACGCTGCCGCGCTCGACGCGCTCCCGGCGCGGACCGCGATCCAGCACCGGCTCACCGACCTCGGCCTCGGCGAGCTCCTCACCGACCTCGCGGCACGCCGCGTCGAGCCCGACGAGGTGGGCCCCGAGCTGGAGCTCGCCTGGTGGAGCTCGGTGTTCGAGCAGATCCTCGCGCAGGACCACGCGCTCGCCGGGCAGGACGGCGCGGGCCTCGACGCGCTCGCGCGCCGGTTCCGCGAGCTCGACCGCGCGCACGTCGCGTCCCTCGCGGCGCCCGTCCGGGCGGCGGTCCGCGACCACCTCGGGACCGCGATGCGCGAGCACCGCGACGAGGCGGAGGCCCTCTTCACCGAGCTGCTCGAGGGCCGGCTCGTGAGCCTGCGCGAGACGGCGGAGCAGCACCCCGCCGTGCTGCGCCGGCTGCGCCCCGTGCTCGTCGCCACCCCGACGCTCGTCCCGCACCTCGTGCCGGCGACCCGCACCGTCGACCTCGTGGTGCTCGACGCGATCGAGCACACGCCCGTCGAGCTCGTGCTGTCGGCGCTCGCGCGCGGGCGGCAGGTCGTCGCCGTCGGCGACCCGCGGGCGGCGTCCACGGACACCGTGCGCGAGCTCGCCGAGCTCCTGCCCACGGTCGCGCTGCTCGCCGACGGCTCGCGACGCGACCCCTTCGTCACCACGTTCCTCGCCGAGCACGGCTACGCGGGCGTCCTGCGCCCGTCGCCGCTGCCGCGCGCGGAGGTCCTCGTCCAGCTCGACGTCGTCGACGGCGCCGGGATGCCCGACACGGCCTCCGGCGCGGTCGAGAGCACGCAGGCCGAGGTCGACCGCGTCGTCGAGGTCGCGATCGAGCACGCGCTCACCCGGCCGGACGAGTCCCTCGCGATCGTCACCGTCACGCCCCTGCACGCCGACCGCATCCGCGACGCGCTCCTCGTCGAGGTCCGGCAGAACCCGGCGCTCGCCGGGTTCTTCTCCGGCGCCCGCGCGGAGCCGGTCGTCGTCGCGGACGTCTCCGGCGTCGCCGGGCTCGTGCGCGACACGATCGTGCTGTCCGTCGGCTTCGGGAAGACGCCGCACGGCCGCGTGCTGCACCGGTTCGGCATCCTCAACACCCCGGGCGCCGAGGCCATGCTGCTCGACGCCGTCGGGGCGACGCGGCGGCGTCTCCACGTCGTCTCGTGCTTCACGGCGGGCGACCTCGACCCCGAGCGCCTGCGCGGCGCGGGCGCCCGGCTGCTCGCCGAGGTGCTCGACCTGGCCGAGCAGCGCAGCGGCGCCGCCGACCAGGTCACGCTGGGCAACGGCGTCGACCTCGGCGGCAGCCCCGACCGGCTCGTCCTGGACCTCGCCGAGCGGCTCTGGCGCGCGGGGCTCGTCGTCGAGACCGACTACGGCATCGGCGACGGCGATCGCATCCCGCTCGTCGTCGGCCACCCGGACCTGCCCGGCGAGCTCCTCGTCGCCGTGCTCACCGACGACGCGGCCTACGTCGCCGAGCGCAGCGTCCGCGTGCGCGACCGGCAGGTCGCCGAGCGGCTCGAGCGCATCGGCTGGACGGTCGCGCAGGTCTGGTCCGCCGCCGCGTTCCTCGACCCCGCCAAGGAGGCCGAGCGCATCCGGCGGGTCGTGCAGGCCGTGCGCGACGCGCGGCTCCCGGAGACGGGCGGCGTCGCGCAGACGGGCGGGGGCGACCGGATCGTCGTCGTGCCGGTGATCGACGACGACGAGCAGCACGGCGACGAGGACCTGTAGCCCCGCCGGTGGGACCATGGGACGCGTGAGCACGACCGCCGACCCGAGCCCCGACCCGCGGCACCTGCCCGACGACGCGCGCGACCGTCCCGAGCCCGAGCCCGAGCCCGAGGCCGAGACCGGGCGCCGTCGGCGTCCGCGGCGGGCCGTGCGGCGGGGGACCGAGAGCACGGTGGTGCCCGGCACGAGCGCCGACGAGCGGGCCGAGGGCTGGGGCGACGAGTCAGCCCCCCGCCGCGGCGCGCCGGGCGAGAACGACGACCGCCTGCTGGGCGACGTGCCGCCCCACTACGGGCGCCACTGACGGCTCGCCGGGCGACCGGCTGAGCGGCGTCAGAGGTGCCGCGGGGGCGTCGGCCCGCCGGGCGTCGTCCCGCCGGGCGCCGCGCCGGGGCCGCTGCCGGCCTGGGCGGCGAGGAGGTCGCGGATCTCCTGGAGCACGCGCACGTCCTCAGCAGGTGCCTCGGGCTCGGGCTCCTCGTCCTTCTTGCGGCGCTCCGCGAGCTTGTTCATCGGCAGGACGATGACGAAGTAGAGGGCGACGGCGATGATGAGGAACTGGAGGATCGCGTTGAGGACCCCGCCGACGGAGATGACGGAGGGCGGGATGTCCTTCGCCTCGTTCCCCGCGCGCAGCGTGATGTCCCACAGGCCGGTGAGGTCGGGCTTGCCGAAGATCGCCCCGATGAGGGGGTTGATGAAGTCCTCGACGATCGCCGTGACGACGCCGGAGAACGCGGCCCCGATGACGACGCCGACCGCCAGGTCGATCGCGTTGCCACGGAGCACGAACTCCTTGAACCCTTGGAACACGCCGTTCATGTGCTGCTTCCCTCTCCTGTCGACGGGCACGCGTGGCGGCGGCGCCACCACACGTGCACGCGTGATCCTGCCAACGGGCGCCGCGACCGGCAACGGCTTCGCCCGGCGGGTCGGCGGTCTCACGGAGTCGTCAGGGGACCAGGACGGCCGTGACGGGGGCGTGCCCGGTCCGCGCCGCCAGCCGGACGGCCTCCTCGGGGCGTACCGCGACGAGCGTCACGACGTCGGAGCCTGACCCACCGGTGCCGAGCAGGCCGCCGCCGTCGTCGGGCTCGGGCGCCGGCACGACGACCGCGGCGCGGGCCAGGTACGGGTCGTCCGGGGGAGCGGCCTCCGTCTGCGCGGAGTCCGTGGGCACCGGCGCGAGGGCCGGGTCGCCCGCGGCCAGCAGGTCGACGCGGTCGCCCGGCCCGAGGAGCGTGGCGACGCCCGGGTCGAGCCGGACGGGCGCGACCACGGTCCCGTCGGGCGCCCCGGCGGCGAGCTCTCCTCCGGCGACGAGGCCGTCCTGGAGGAGCGTGCCCTCCGGCAGGGCGACGGTCGCGCGGCGTCCGACGACGTCGTCGGCCTGGGCCGGTGCCCCGGCGGGCAGGAGGGAGGCTGGGACGTGGTCCACCCGCACGTCGGGTGCCGCGAGCGTGGTGCCGGGCGGCACGGCGCGGGCCGTCACGACGGCGGGAGCCGTCGGCGGTGGCGGGGGCCGCAGCGCGCCGACGACGACCGACGCGGCGAGCCCGCAGCACAGCGCCGCGACCACGAACCGGGACCGCCACCACAGGGTGTGCAGCAGCCGCCGCCGGGCGGCGGCGCGGCCGGGTTGGGCTGACGGGCCGGGCGGGCGGGAGGAGCGAGGCATGGCGCGACGGTAGCCGCGCGCGGCGAGCCGGTGGCCGCGGTGCGCGGCGGTCTGTGGACGACGCGGCGCGCGGCCCGCGCACCGTGAGCCGGCCGGCCCGCTGTGGTCGGTCGCGCACCGGTGCGGCGCCGACGCCGGAGCCGGGGCGCGTCAGGGGCGAGCGACCCGGCGGCGCCGCTTCAGGTCAGGACGACGCGGCAGAGCTGCTCGACGCGCCGCCCGAGCTCGTGCCGCCCGACGACGACCCCGACGACGACGAGGACGACGACGCGCTGGACGTCGAGGCGGCGGGCGCCGTCGACGTCTTCCCGCCGGACCGCGAGTCCGTGCGGTAGAAGCCGGAGCCCTTGAACGTCACGCCCACGGAGGAGAACACCTTGCGCAGGCGGCCCGAGCACTCGGGGCACACCGTGAGGGCGTCGTCGCTGAACGACTGGTGGATGTCGAAGGCGTGACCGCAGGCGGTGCAGGTGTAGGCGTAGGTGGGCACGGGTTCTCCTCGTTCACGAGACGGCCGTCGAGGCGGCCACCGGCGGGTCGGGATCGGGACGGTCTCGGCCTGGTCGACGGTGTCAACACCGCCTGGCACTCGAAACTTCCGAGTGCTAATCATACGCGGACCGGCGCCCGGGCAGGGCCGGGGTAGTCTCGCATCCGTGTCTGCGCACGAACCCGCCGAGGCCCCCGCCGGTGACCCCGCCACCGGTGCCGACCCCGCGACCCCGGGCGAGGCCGCGGCCCCGCCGCGGCGCCGTCGCCGGTCCGCGCGCCGGCGCGTCCTGATCGGCGTGGCGGCGCTGCTCGTCGTCGCGCTCGTCGCGGGTGCCGCGTTCGTCGTGGTCACCGTCCGGCGCCCGCTCCCGCAGGCGTCCGGCGAGATCTCCGTGCCCGGCCTCGGCAGCGAGGTGACCGTGCTGCGCGACGCCCAGGGCGTGCCGCAGATCTACGCCGACACCCCCGAGGACCTCTTCCGCGCCCAGGGCTACGTCCAGGCGCAGGACCGCTTCTTCGAGATGGACTACCGCCGGCACGTCACGTCGGGGCGGCTCGCCGAGCTCGTCGGCGACAACCCGGACGCCATCGCCGCCGACACCGTGACGCGCACGTTCGGCTGGCGCCAGGTCGCGGAGGAGGAGTGGGACGTCGTCTCCCCCGAGACGAAGGCGTACCTCCAGGCGTACGCGGAGGGCGTGAACGCCTACCTGGAGGACCGCAGCCCGTCGGAGATCGCGCTCGAGTACACGGTGCTCGGGCTGCAGGTCGACGTCGCCGAGCCCGAGCCCTGGGACCCGGTCGACTCGCTCGCGTGGCTCAAGGCGATGGCCTGGGACCTGCGCGGCAACTACGACGACGAGCTCGACCGCGCGCTGGCCTACGGCACGCTCCAGGACACGGCGCGCGTCGCGGAGCTGTTCCCCGCCTACCCGTCCGAGCTCAACGCGCCGATCCTCGACCCCGGCGAGCTCGAGAACCCGCAGGAGGTCGCCCTCGACCTGGGCCCGCAGGCCCGCGCCGAGTACGGCTCCGACCACCTCCAGGCCGCGCTCGAGGCCGCGGACCGCGCGCTCGGCGCCGTCCCCGTGCTCATCGGGCGCGGCGAGGGCACCGGCTCGAACTCGTGGGTCGTCTCCGGCGAGCACACGGCGTCGGGCAAGCCGATCCTCGCGAACGACCCGCACCTCGCCCTCGGGGCGCCCGGCATCTGGGCGCAGGTGGGGCTGCACTGCAACGAGGTCTCCCCGGCGTGCGGGTTCGACGTCGCGGGCTTCTCGTTCGCCGGCTTCCCCGGCGTCGTCATCGGCCACAACGCCCAGCTCGCCTGGGGCCTGACGAACATGGGCGCCGACGTCACCGACTTCTTCGTCGAGCGCGTGCGCGACGACACGTACCTGCGCGGCGACGAGTGGGTCCCGCTGGAGACCCGCACCGAGACGCTGCGCGTCGCCGGGGGCGACGACATCGAGATCGAGGTCCGCTCGACGCTCCACGGGCCGATCGTCTCCGAGGCGATCCCGGCGACGGACGCGGCCGTCGACACGCCCGCGCTGGACACGCGGCTGGGGGAGTACGCCGTCGCGCTCCAGTGGACCGCGCTCGAGCCGGGCCGCACCGCCGACGCCGTCTTCGCGTTCAACCTCGCGCAGGACGCCGAGGACATGCAGGCGGCCGCCGCGCTCTTCGAGGTGCCGGCCCAGAACATCGTCTTCGCGACCGCGGACGGCCACATCGGCTACCAGGCGCCGGGGAAGATCCCCGTGCGCCAGGCGGTCCCCGACGCCGAGGTGCCCTCCGACGGCACGTGGCCGCGCGACGGCTCCGACGAGCGCTACGACTGGCAGGGCTACGTCCCCAGCGAGCAGATGCCGCGCGTCGTGGACCCGGCCGAGGGCTTCATCGTGGCCGCCAACCAGGCCGTGCTGCCGGACGGCGTCGCGCCGTTCCTCACGACCGACTGGGACTACGGGTACCGCTCGCAGCGCATCCGCCAGCTCCTGGAGGCCGAGATCTCGGCCGGGCGCACCGTGGACGTCGACACGATGAACGAGGTCCAGGTCGACGACCGCAGCCCGTACGCCGAGGTGCTCGTTCAGCCCCTGCTCGAGCAGGAGATCGACGACGACTTCGCGGCCGAGGGCCAGCAGCTCCTCGCGGACTGGGACTACCGGACCGACACCGACTCCGCCGCGGCGGCGTACTTCGCGGCCGTGTGGCGGAACCTGCTCCAGCTCACGTTCTGGGACGACCTGCCCGAGTCGGCGCGCCCGGGTGGTGGCAGCCGCTGGCTCGCCGTCGTGCAGAACCTCCTGGAGAACCCGACCGACCCGTTCTGGGACGACCGCCAGACCGTCAGCGTCGTCGAGACGCGCGACGAGGTGCTCACGCAGGCGCTCGTCTCCGCGCGCCTCGACCTCACCGTCGAGCAGAGCAAGCAGCCGTCGGACTGGGCGTGGGGCAAGATCCACGTGCTCGCCCTCAAGCACCCCGTGCTGGGCGGCGAGTCGATCCCGGGACCGGTGCGGGACTACGTCAACCCCACCCCGGTCGGCATGCCGGGTGGCTCGTCGATCGTCAACGCGACCGCGTGGGACGCCGCGTCCGGGTCGTTCGACGTGACGGCCGGGCCCTCGATGCGCATGGTCGTCGACCTCGGCGACCTCGACCGCTCGACGTGGGTGACCGTCACGGGCACCTCCGGGCACCCGGCGTCGAAGCACTACGCGGACCAGCTGAAGACGTGGTCCCGCGGCGAGACGTACGCGTGGCCGTTCTCCACCGAGGCGGTCGCCGAGGCGAGCAAGGACGAGCTCACCCTCGTGCCGTAGCGGAGCCGCCGGCGCGGCCGCCCCGTGCGCGGGCGCGGTGGCGGACGGCGCGGCCCGCTACGGCAGCCAGCGCCAGCCCAGGGGCGTCGCGACGGCGTCGACCGTGCGGTCGTGCGGCTCGACCGGCAGCGGTCGGTCGCTCGCGTCGTAGACCTCCTCCGGGAACACGACGGCCACGACCTTGGTGCCGGGACGCACGTGCTCGAGCGCGCGGTCGTACCACCCGCCGCCCTGACCGAGCCGGACGCCGCGCGAGTCGACGGCGAGCGCGGGGGCGACGACGACGTCGGCCTCGGCGATCGCCTCCGGGCCCAGGGTCGGGGTGCCGGGTTCGGGAGGTCGCCCGGGTGCGCGGACCTGGAGGTCGGCGGGGCCGTCGTAGACGGCCCAGTCCCGCTGGAGCCCCGCGCCGAGCACGGGCAGCAGCAGGCGGACGCCGCGCGCGGCGAGACGCTCGAGCATCGCCGACGTGCCCGGCTCGCCCGGACGCGCGGCGTAGGTCGCGACGCACGTGGCGGCGGCGACCTCGGGGATGGTCTCGACGACGTCGGCGATGGCGGCGTCCGCTTCCTTGCGGAGCCGCTCGGACCGCGCCTGGCGGTGGGTGCGGATGGCCTTGCGGAGGATCTCCTTCGCGTCCTCGGCTTCGATGCTTCCGTGCAGGGGGTATGGCTGGACCGGGCCACTCATGTCCCTATTGTCACCCGGCGCGCGCCTCCGCGCCGACGCCGCGCGGGTGACCTTCGGCCCCGGACGCCCGGAGCGGGTTCCGTGCACGCGTCCGGGGTGCCTATGATCGGAGGGAGCCAGTAGTTCGGACTCCTGACAAATGGGTCGCCGTCCGACAGAGGTGCCGACAGTGAGGACGCCATGACCGCGACGACCGCGAACCCCACCGCGACCACCCCGCGAGGGGGCGCCCACCCGAGGACGGGCCGCGCCGCCGTCGTGCTCGCCGCGGGCCACGACGACGCGTCGCGCGAGCTCCTGTCGCGGCCCTTGGGCGGCGCGACGGTCGTCGAGCTGGCGGTCGCGAACGTCCGCCGCGTCGTCGACGCGGGCCGCATCGTCGTGGTCGTGTCGCCCGACGACCCGACCGTGCGCGAGCTGCTCGGCGAGGACGTCGTCTACGTGGAGCAGGAGTCGCCGCTCGGCACGGGCGACGCGGTCCTCGCGGCGCGCGAGGCGATCGCGTCGGTGCTCGGGCCGGGCGTCGACGAGCCGGTCCTCGTCGCCTACGCGGACACGCCGCTGCTGCGCTCCGAGTCGCTCCTCGGGCTGCTGACGCGCCACACCCTCACGGGCGCGGACCTGTCGCTGCTCTCCGCCGTCGTCGACGACCCGGACGGCTACGGGCGCGTGGTCCGCGCCGGGGGCGAGATCACGGCGATCCTCGAGTCGTCAGAGGTCGCGGACGCCGCGCCCGAGCCGCGCACCGAGATCAACGTGGGGGCGTACGTCGCGGCGCCCCGCCTGCTGTTCGGCGAGCTGGAGCGCATGGCGGCCGACGGCGAGCACCGGCTGACCGAGCTCGCGCGCCGCGTCATCGGGGCGGGCAAGCGCATCTCGTCGTACCGCATCGTCGACGTGGACGAGGTCCGCGGCATCAACACCCCGGACGAGCTCGCCCAGGCGGCGGACATCGTCCTCAAGCGCCTGTTCGTGCCGAAGAAGAACACGGACACGAAGATCGTGTTCGGCACCGGTGGCTGGCGCGCGGTCATCGGCGAGGGCTACACGCTCGCCAACGTGCGCCGGCTGTGCCAGGCCATCGCGAACGAGACGATCCGCCGCGGGCTGGACGGGAAGGGCGTCGTGATCGGCGGCGACCGCCGCTTCCTCTCGCGCGAGTCGGCCATCGCCGCGGCCGAGGTCTTCGCGGGCAACAACATCGCCGTGACCCTCCTGCCCGACGACGTCCCGACCCCGCTCGTGACCTTCGCCGCGCCCTACCTCGGGGCGGCCTACGGCATCATCGTCACCTCGAGCCACAACCCGCCCGAGTGGAACGGCATGAAGGTGTTCCGCCAGGACGGCTCGCTCCCGCTCGACGACGAGACGGACCGCTACCAGGACGAGGCGAACGCGCTGTCGGTCGACGACGTCATCACGCTCGACATCGACGTGGCCCGCCGCACGGGCGTCGTCGTCGACCGGTCGCTCACGGACCCGTACGTCGACGCGATCGAGCGGATCATCGACGTCGAGGCCGTGCGCGGCTCGGACCTGCAGGTCGTCGTGGACCCGATGTACGGCACGAGCCAGCTCACGCTCGGCACCATCCTGTCCGACATGCGCGTGCGGTCGGAGTTCATCCACGCGGCGCACAACCCGCTGTTCGGCGGCGTCGCGCCGGCACCGGACCTCCAGCGCCTCAGCACGCTCGTGACGATGATCCAGCAGGGCGGCGGCCGCTACGACCTCGGCATGGCGACGGACGGCGACTCGGACCGCATCGGGATCGTCGACGAGACGGGCGAGTACATCTCGACGAACGACCTGCTCCTCCTCCTGTACTGGTACCTGCACGAGGTCCGCGGGGAGAAGGGCGGCGTGGTGCGCAACCTCGCGACGACGCACCTGCTCGACCGGCTCGCGGCGCACTTCGGCGAGGAGTCGCGCGAGGTCAAGGTCGGGTTCAAGCACGTCACCGCGGGCATGGCGGAGATCGGCGCCGTGCTCGGCGGCGAGTCGTCCGGCGGCCTGACGATCCGCGGCTGGATCCTCGGCAAGGACGGCATCTTCGCGTGCGCCCTCGTGGCGGAGATGCTGGCGCGCACGGGCAAGCGGATCTCCGAGCTGCGCGCGATGCTCTACGAGATCACCGGTCGCCTGTACACGCTCGAGGCGGGCGTGCCGGCCACCCCGGAGATGCGCGTCGAGGTGCCGCGCCGGCTCGAGGCGCAGCCCCTCACGCACGTCGGGCCGTACCCGGTCGTCTCGGTCTCCCACCTCGACGGCACCAAGATCCTCCTCGAGAACGACAACTGGGCGCTCCTGCGGTTCTCCGGGACCGAGCCCGTCCTGCGCATGTTCGTCGAGGCGGACACCCCCGAGAAGGCCGCCGAGCTCCTCGAGTGGCTGCAGGGGTTCGTCACCGCGGGCGTCTGACGCCCGCGCCCCCACCCGGCACCCCGCCGCACCCAGCCCCACCCCAGGACAGGAACCAGAGCAACGATGCGCTACGGCCACTTCGACACCGCGCACGACGAGTACGTCGTCGAGCGCCCCGACGTCCCCGTCTCGTGGACGAACTACCTCGGCACCCGGGACATGTGCACGGTCCTGTCGCACCACGGCGGCGGGTACTCGTACTACAAGAGCTCGCAGTACGGGCGCATCTCGCGCTTCCGCCAGAACGGGGTGCCGCTCGACCGCCCCGGGCACTACGTCTACCTGCGCGACGACGCGGACGGCGACTACTGGTCGGTGTCCTGGCAGCCGGTCGGCAAGCCGTTCGTCGGGCCGGACGAGGAGCTCGACCCGGCCGGCGGCGCGGGGCGCTGGACCACGCGCCACGGCCTGAGCTACACGACCTTCCGCTCCGAGTACAAGGGCATCGACGCCGAGCAGACGGTCTTCATCCCGCTCGACGACGACGTCGAGCTGTGGGACGTGCGCGTCACCAACACGACGGACGAGGTGCGCGAGCTCACCGTCGGGTCGTACGTGGAGTTCTCGTTCCACACGATCACGATCGACAACCAGAACCTGCAGATGTCGCTCTACGCGTCCGGCTCCTCGTACGAGGACGGGATCATCGAGTACGACTTCTACTACGAGCCCTGGACGTACCACTACTTCGCGTCGAGCGAGACGCCGTCGTCGTACGACTCGCTGCGCGACAGCTTCATCGGCCCGTACCGCACCGAGAGCAACCCGGTCGCGATCGAGCGGGGCGAGGGCTCCAACGCGAGCGCGACGACGCAGAACCACTGCGGCGCGCTGCTGCACAAGGTGACGCTCGCGCCGGGCGAGACCAAGCGCCTCGTCTTCATGCTCGGCTACGGCTCGCGCGACGCGGCCGGTCGCGCGATCCAGGCGAAGTACTCGGACGTCGCGGCCGTCGACCACGAGCGCGAGCGCCTGCGCGACTACTGGCGCGCCAAGCAGGACAAGCTGCGCATCCGCACGCCCCACGAGGGCATGAACACGATGATCAACGCGTGGACGCTGCTCCAGGCGGAGACGTGCGTCGTGTGGTCGCGGTTCGCGTCGTTCGTCGAGGTGGGCGGACGCGCCGGGCTCGGCTACCGGGACACGGCGCAGGACGTCATGAGCGTCATCCACTCGAACCCGACGAAGACGCGGCAGCGCATCGTCGAGCTCCTGCGGGCCCAGACGGAGGCCGGCTACGGCCTGCACCTGTTCGACCCCAAGGCGTTCGACCCCGACGCGGAGAAGCTGCCCGACGTCCCGTCGCCGACGATCGTCCCGACGGTCGACCCGAAGGACCTCATCCACGGCCTCGAGGACACGTGCTCCGACGACCACCTGTGGCTCGTGCCGTCGGTCGTGGAGTACGTCAAGGAGACGGGCGACCGCGCGTTCCTCGACCTGGAGATCCCGTTCGCCGAGGGCACGCCCGCGACCGTCTACGACCACCTCGTCCGCGCGCTCGAGTTCTCCGCCGAGCAGGTGGGCCAGAACGGCGTCGCGCTTGGCCTGCGCGCCGACTGGAACGACTGCCTCAACCTCGGCGGCGGCGAGACGTCGCTCGTGACGTTCCTCCACGCGTGGGCGATCGGCGCGTTCCTCGAGGTCGCGGAGCCGCTCGCGGCGGCGGGCGACGAGCGCGCCGAGGCGGACGTCGTGCGGTTCACGGCGGAGCGCGAGCGCATCGCGAAGGTCGCGGACTCGCAGCTCTGGGACGGGCGCTGGTGGATCCGCGGGTACACGCGCGACGGCGTGAAGATCGGCTCGGCGCAGAACGACGAGGGCAAGATCTTCCTCGAGCACCAGGCGTGGCCCGTCATCGCGGGCATCACGAGCCAGGAGCGCGGCGAGGCGTCGATGGACGCGGTGCGCGAGCTCCTCGGTTCCGAGTACGGCAACCACCTCAACTGGCCGGCGTTCACGAAGGTCGACGACACGGTCGGCTTCGTGACGCGCGTGTACCCGGGCATCAAGGAGAACGCCGCGATCTTCTCCCACCCGAACGCGTGGCCGATCATCGCCGAGGCGATGCTGGGCCGCGGCGACGAGGCGGTGCAGTTCTACGACGCGATCCTGCCGTACCACCAGAACGACAACATCGAGATCCGCGGGGCGGAGCCCTACGCGTACGTCCAGTTCCTCTACGGCCGCGACCACGAGTGGTTCGGCAAGGCGCAGAACCCGTGGCTCACGGGCACGGCCGGCTGGATGTACACCGCCGTGACCAAGTACGTGCTCGGCGTCCGCCTCGCGCTCGACGGCCTGGTCGTCGACCCGTCGATCCCGAAGGACTGGGACGGGTTCGAGGTGCGTCGCGAGTGGCGCGGCGCCGTCTACGACATCGAGGTCCGCAACCCGGACCACGTGTCGAAGGGCGTGCGCTCGGTGACGGTCGACGGCGTCGAGCACGACCCGGCGACCCCGATCCCGGCGCTGCCCGCGGGCACGGAGGCGAAGGTCGTCGTCACGCTGGGCTGAGGACGGGCCGAGCAGGGGTCTGAGCAGGGGGACACCACCGGATGCCCGCGTCACCGGTCGGTGGCGCGCGGGCGCCCGGTGGTGTCACCCTGTGCACCGAGGGCCGGGCGCACCGCCGGTCCTCGTCGCCAAGCCCACCGACAGGCCGAGGACGGTACACCGCCGCATGACCCACAAGATCGCGCGCGGCTGGACCGTCGCCAAGCCGTGGCCCGTGACGCTGCGGGACGACACCCTGGGCGGGTCCGTGGTCCTGCGTCCGCTGCGGCGCCGGGACGCGAACGCGTGGATGCGCCTGCGCGCGCGCAACGCGGACTGGCTGGAGCGCTGGGAGGGCACGTCACCGCGCCCCGGCACGCCGGGCGGGCCCCCGACGTTCGCGGAGTACGTCCGGGTCCTCTCGGCGCAGGCGCGCGCGGGGTCCTCGCTGCCGTTCGCCGTCGAGCTGGACGACGAGCTCGTCGGCCAGCTCACCGTGTCGTCCATCACGTACGGCTCGCTGTGCGGCGCGAGCATCGGCTACTGGGTGAGCGAGCACGTCGCGGGCCGCGGCGTCATCCCGACCGCCGTCGCGATGGCCACGGACTACTGCTTCACGATCCTCGGCCTGCACCGGATCGAGATCAACATCCGCCCGGAGAACGGCCCGAGCCTGCGCGTCGTGGAGAAGCTGGGGCTGCGCGACGAGGGGGTCCGCGAGCGCTACCTGCACATCCAGGGGGAGTGGCGCGACCACCGGACGTTCGCCGTCACGAGCGAGGAGGTCCCGGACGGCCTCCTCGCGCGCTGGCAGGCGACACGCCGCGAGAGCATCTGAGCCGCCCGACACGCCGGGGCGCGTGCGGAGCGTGGCCGCAGGCCTCGCCTACGGTCGTGATGTGGAATCGGCCTCGGGGATCGTCGCGCTCGCGGTGTTCCTGCTGTGGGTCGGCTTCTACGTCCCGCACCGGGTGCGTCACCGGCAGCAGCTGCTGGACGCGCGCACGGACGACCGCTTCTCCGGCTCCCTGCGCGTCCTGGCCGTCGCCGGCCCGGGCGGCGGGGGGTTCGACCGCTGGGACGCCCGGCTCGACGGCGTCACGACCGTCGCGGCGATCGCCTCCGGTCCCGCCGGAGCCGGCGGGCGCCCCCTGCTCGGGGCAGCCGGGACGCAGAGCCGGCCCGAGGGCCGGACGCACGACGAGGAGGGAACGCACGCCATGGGGAGCACCGTCAGCGCGTCACCCTCGCGCGGGGCACCGCCGCGCCGTCAGCCGGCCTCCGAGCAGTCCCGCCTCGAGCTCCTCGAGCGGCGCGCCGCCGCCGCGCGCCGTCGTCTCGCGCTCACGGTCGTGCTGCTCCTCGCGACCGTCGGGGTGTGGGTCGTCGTCGCGCTCGGGCTCGTCCCGTGGTGGGCGGGCGTGGTCCCGACGGCGTTCCTCGGGCTCGTGCTCGTGCTCGGCCGTCGTGCGGTGCTCGCCGCCCAGCGGTCCGACGCCGCGTGGCTGGCCGAGCGTCGTGCCGCGGCCCGCGCGGCGCGCGGCGCCGTGCTCGGCGCACCGCCCGCCCCCCGGGGTGCGCGCCCGCGCGTCACCGGGCGCGCCGTGCACGGGTCGCAGGTGAGCACGCAGATGATCCCGCGCGTCACGCCGCAGGACCTCGCGCGGGCGAACGCCGCGGCCTCCGCGGACGCCGGCGCGCCGACCACGACGGGCGCGTCGTCCCGCGAGCGGGCCACCGCGTCCGGTCCGGCCGAGGGTCCCGCGTCCGAGGAGCCCGCCCCAGCGGCCGACGACCCGACCACCGTTCGCGAGACGACCCCGGTCGTCGAGGTCGAGGCCGTCGACGCGGAGCGCGTCCCGACGGGCCGCGCGTGGGACCCCGTGCCCGTGCCCCCGCCGACGTACACCATGAAGCCCACGGCGCCCCGCCGCGAGCCCGCCCCGCTCACGGACGACGACGTCGTCTCGCCCACGGTGCCGGCCCGCGTCGAGCCGGTGGTGGCCGCCGACGCCCGGTCCGGCGCCCCGACCCCGGCCGCGGGCGACGAGCGCAAGCCGTCCACGGAGACGCTCGGCCTGGACCTCAACGAGATCCTGGCGCGCCGTCGGGCGGCAGGGCAGTAGACCCCCTGGGGGCGGCCGGTTTGCGAGACCCCGCCCTCGGGGTGCTAATCTGTTCCTCGCTTGAGGGGCTATGGCGCAGTTGGTAGCGCGTCTCGTTCGCAATGAGAAGGTCGGGGGTTCGAATCCCCCTAGCTCCACCGGAGAGACCCTCGCCAGACCAGGTCGACGACCTGAGACGGCGAGGGTCTCGTCTTTTTCTCGGGGCCCCCTGCCCTGATCGCGGCCCTCGCGCTGCCGCCGACGTCGAGTGGACCTCGCGGCGCGCGAGCGAGGCGAGCGCGGTGGCCGCCGTGCCGCCGGTGCGCGCCGCACCTATCCTGGCGACGTGACCCTCACCGTGCTGGTCCCGGTCCCCGGCGGGACGTTCCGCATGGGCTCGGACCGGCACTACCCGGAGGAGGGTCCGGCCCACGACCGGCAGGTGGAGCCGTTCCTCCTGGAGCGGCACGCGGTGACGAACGCGCAGTTCGCGGCGTTCGTCGCGGACACCGGGTACGTGACGGTCGCGGAGCGTCCGCTCGACCCGGCTGACTTCCCGGGGGCCGACCCGGCGGACCTGGTGCCCGGGGGTCTCGTGTTCACCCCGACGGCGGGCCCGGTCGACCTGCGCGACTGGCGGCAGTGGTGGCGGTGGCAGCCCGGGGCGTCGTGGCGGTCGCCGCAGGGGCCGGGGTCGGGCGTCGACGACCGGCCGGACCACCCGGTGGTGCTCGTCGCGTTCGAGGACGCCTCGGCCTACGCGGAGTGGGCGGGGCGGCGTCTGCCCACCGAGGCCGAGTGGGAGCGCGCCGCACGGGGTGGTCTCGACGACGCGGAGTACGCGTGGGGCGACGAGCTCGCACCGGGCGGACGCCTGATGGCCAACACGTGGCAGGGCCGGTTCCCGTACGACGACGCGGGCTGGGGCGGGACGTCGCCCGTCGGCTCGTACGAGCCGAACGGGTACGGGCTCGTGGACCTGATCGGGAACACGTGGGAGTGGACGGCGGACACGTTCACGCCGCGCCACGCCGTCCCGGGCACGCGCGGGCCGGACGCCGGTGGGCGACCGAACCTGCTGGCCCCCACGACGTCGCCGGAGGTCCTGCGCGTGACGAAAGGCGGCTCGTACCTGTGCGCGCCCGAGTACTGTCGCCGCTACCGGCCCGCGGCGCGGTCCGCGCAGTCCGACGACAGCGCGACGACGCACCTCGGGTTCCGCTGCGCCGCGGACGTCCGCTGACCGCGGGTCGGTGACCCGCTGGCGCCCCGGGCACGACGAAGGCCCCCACCGAGCGGTGAGGGCCTTCGCGGAGCGGCGTGGCCGCGACGAGGTCAGGGGCAGGTGACGGGCTCGCCACGCACCTCGACGACCGTGCCCGAGGGCACGCCGGAGCACGCGTCGAGGACCTCCTGCGTCACGGCGCCGACGGTGCTGAAGAACACGATCGAGCCGATGATCGTCAGGACGAGCACGATCGCGCCGACGATGATGCCGGCGAGCGCGAGGCCGTTCTTGTAGCCCGCCTTCTTGGACTTGTTGAAGGCCACGATGCTGAGGATCAGGCCGACGATCGAGAGGCAGCCGAGGAACGACAGCACGAGGCCGACGATCCCCATCGTCTTGCCCGGGTCCTGGCCCGGGGCGGAGTACGACGGGGCGCCCGCCTGCGGTGCGCCGTACTGGGGCGCCTGCGGGGCGCCGTACTGCGGGGCCTGCGGGGCGCCGTACTGCGGGGCCTGCGGCGGCTGCTGCGGCTCGCCGGGCTGCGGCGCGCCGTAGGCGGGCGGGCCGGACGGCGTCCCGCCGGGCTGCTGCGGGTTCTGGTCGGGCTGGTCGGGGGTCGACATGCGATCTCCTCGGCGTTCGGTCAGGGCCTGCCCAGTATGCCGGTCGGGGGCGCCGCCCGCCCTGTGATTCCGCGGCGCGCCCGGCGGCTGGTCCGGGTGGCGGGGGTCACGCCACCCCGCGGCCGGTCGGGTCCGACCATCACGAGTCCCTCACATCCCTCGGTCGGCGAGCCGCGCCGGGTGCGCGATGATGGGGGCGTGAACACTCGGAAGGTCCGATTCGTCCCTGTCGCCCTCCCCGTCGTCCTCTCGCTCGGTGCCGTCGTGGCGCTGGGCGGCTGTGCCGCGGAGACGGCGAAGGCCGACGGGCCGTCCTCGGGTGAGACCGGGCTCGTCGCCCGTGCCGCCGAGCCGAGCGACGGCGTCCTCGTGCTCGGCTCGACCGAGCCGGCGGAGCTCGCGCTGACGAGCAGCCAGGCGTTCTTCACCAACGCGCCGGTCGTCGTGCTCGCCACGGCGGACGACGAGGCCGCGCGCGCGACCGCGGCCGCGGCCGCCGTCGAGCTCGCCGCGCCCGTGCTGCTCGTGGGTGGCGCCATCTCGGACGGCGGGCTGCGCACGGAGCTGGGCCGGCTCGGCACGGTCGCCGTCGTCGAGGTGGGCGAGCCGCCCGCGCCCCCCGGCCAGGAGGACGCGGGCGAGGAGCCCGCGCGCGCGACCCTGGGCGACGTCGACGGCGTCGAGCGCGTCCTGCTGGAGGTCGGGGCGCTCCTTCCCGACGGGACGCTCGACGAGCGCGACCTCGACGAGGTCCGCGCCGCGCTTCCCGATCGGGGCGAGCCGGAGACGCTGACCGAGGTCCTGGCCCTCACGGAGCCGGGCAGCCTCGCGGTGCCGGGCGGACCGCAGTCCGCCGCCATCGCGACCGCGCGCGCCGCGGGCGCCGTGCCGCTCGAGGTGCCGCAGGGCGACCCGCGGGCGTCCGCCGAGGTCGTGGACGCGATCTCGGCGGCGAAGGCGCTCGCCGTCGTCGGTATCGGCGCGAGCTTCGGCACGGCCGACGACCTCACGTGGCGGCTGCGGTCGGCCGAGGCGGGCGACCTGCTCCCCAGCGGTTCGCAGCTCGTCCTGGCCGACGGCGTCCGGTACGTCGCGGTGGAGGCCGACGCCGTGACGTCGGGCCTCGTCGCGGTGGGGGAGCGCTCGGCGACGGAGGCCGTCGAGCGTGCGCAGGAGGCGGCGGCGGCGTACGCGGAGGCCGCCCCGGGCGACGTGGTGGTCCCGGTGCTCGAGGTGCCGGCGACGAGGGCGTCGTCGAACCCGGGCGCGGACCGCGACTACTCGACCGAGATCCCGGCCGAGGAGCTCGTCCCGCTCGTCGACACCGCGGCGGCCGCGGGGGTGCTCGTCGTGCTGCGCCTGGAGCCCGGCCGCGCGAGCTTCGACGAGCAGGTCGCCGAGTACGCGGACCTGCTCGCACGCCCGGCCGTGGGCGTCGCGCTCGCGGTCGACGCGCGCCGCGCGGGCGAGGGGTCGCGGGCCGGCACGGTGGGCGCGGCGGAGCTCAGCGCCGCGATCGGCGCCGTCGGGGAGGTCGTGCGCACGCAGGGCCTGCCGCAGAAGCTCGTCGTCGTGCAGCGACCCGACGCCGAGGCGGTGCTCGACGCCGCCGCGCTCGACGTGGGCGCGGGCGAGGCGGCCGTCGTGCTGCAGCCGACGGGGCAGGCGGGGTTCGGCGCCCGCGCACGCGAGTGGGGCACGCTGCTCGACAATGTGCCGGCAGGCGTGGTGGGCGGCTGGACCACGGGTTCGGCGGACCCGGCGCGGGACGTCGAGGGCGTCCTGTCGCTCGACCCGAGCCCGCGCTACGTGGCGCCGTCGCGCTGACGATCCGCTCCGCAGGGCACTTGGTCGGTCCCGTGCGCGCGGGTTAGGGTGTGTCGCTCGCAAAAGCCGAATCGATTCGACCAGACCTAGACGACGAGGTACCTGATGGTCTCGATCATCCCCCAGCCCCTGCACGTCGAGCCCGGTGAGGGCCACGTGCCCGTCGGTGCCCTGGAGGTCCACGCGGTCGGTCTCGACGGCGCCGCCCCCTGGCTCGCCGACCTCGCCGCGAGCGTCCTCTCCGGCCTCGACGGCGTCACCGCGACCCATGACGACCCCGCCGCCGTCGCGGTTCCCGCCACGGACGGGGAGCGCACCGCGCTCGTCCTGCGCGTCGACGGGTCGGCCGGGCCGGAGGGCTCCACGAGCCCCGAGCGGTACAGCCTCGTCGTCGACGCCGCCGGCGTCACCGCGACGGCGCCCGAGCCGGCCGGGCTGCTCCACGCGGTGCAGACGCTGCGCCAGCTCGTCGTCGCGCCGGGTGACGGGGCGCCCGCGCGGGTGCCGCACGTCGTCGTGCACGACGCGCCGCGCTACCCCTGGCGCGGTCTCTCCGTGGACGTGGCGCGCACGTTCTTCGGGCTCGACGCGCTGCGGGCCGTGGTCGACGTCGCGGCGGCGTACAAGCTCAACGTGCTGCACCTGCACCTCACCGACGACCAGGGCTGGCGCATCGAGTCGCCGTCGCGGCCCGAGCTCGCCAAGCTCTCCTCGGGCGGCGACACCTCCGGCGGGACGGGCGGCCACCTGTCCCTCGCCGACTTCCGCGCCCTGCAGGACCACGCGGCCGAGCGCTTCGTGCGCGTCGTGCCGGAGATCGACGTGCCGGGCCACATCAACGCGGCGACCCACGTGTACGGCGACCTCATGCCCGACGGCGTCCCCACAGACGCCTACCACGGCATCGAGGTGGGCTTCTCGCGCCTGACGTTCGACCTCCCGGCCACCGAGCCCTTCCTGCGCGACGTCTTCACGGACCTCGCCCACGCGACCGACGGCGAGCACGTGCACCTCGGCGGCGACGAGGTGCTGAAGATGGAGCCCGCCGAGTACGCGCGCTTCGTCGAGCTGTGCGAGCGGCTGATCCTCGAGGCGGGCAAGAAGCCGGTCGCGTGGCAGGAGGCGGCGAAGGCGCCCCTGCGCCCGGGCACCCTCGTGCAGTACTGGGACACCCACCCCATGGACCTCACGTACCTCGTCGACGCGGCCAGGGCGGGAGCGCGCGTCATCATGTCGCCCGCGAACCGCGTCTACCTCGACATGAAGTACACGGCCGACTTCCCGCTCGGGCAGGAGTGGGCGGGGCTCGTCGAGGTCCGCGACGCGTACGACTGGGAGCCCGAGCAGGTGGTCCCCGGGCTCCCGGCCGACTCGATCGAGGGCGTGGAGGCCGCGGTCTGGACGGAGCGCATCCCCACGCTCGACGCGCTGTTCACGATGCTCCTGCCGCGCCTGAGCGCCGTCGCGGAGGTCGCCTGGACGGCCCCCGACCGCAAGGACTGGGACGACTACCGCCGACGCGTCGCCCGCGAGGCGCACGCGTGGCGCCGCTCGGGCACCCCCTTCCATCCCTCGGTGCAGGTCGACTGGTGACGCGGGCGGGCGACGCCCGCGGGGTGGTGGACGTCACCGGGGAAAACCCCTCCAGCTGTCGCGAGGCGGGCGGCCGCTGACGGACCATCGATCGATGGCCTTCGTGACCTTCTCCGCCGCCCGCCACGACGACCCGTCCGGAATTCCCTCCTCGACCCCACGCCCCGGCTCCCGCGCGCGCCGGAGCGGCCCGCGCCGTCGTGCGGCCGCGCTCGCCGTGACGCTGGCCCTGGCGACCGCGCTCGCCGCGTGCACGGGAGGCGACCCGGACCCCGCCGCGAGCAGCACGGGGCCCGCCGCCGCCGCCGAGGCCGAGCCCGACGGCGCCCGCGCCGCGACGCCCGAGGGCGTCCTCACCCTCACCGAGGAAGGCCCCGCCGCGCTCGCGCTCGCGGCGAGCCGCACGTTCTTCGCGACCGCGCCGGTCGCGGTCGTCGTGCCGGCCGACGCCGCCGAGGACGCGACCGCGGTCGGCGTCGCCACGGCGCTCGCCGAGCGGGTCGTCGCGCCCGTCCTGGTCGCGGGGGACGACGCGGCGCTCGCCGAGGAGCTGGCCCGCCTCGACGCCGCCGAGGCGGTCGTCGTCGCGCCGGAGGGGACGAGCGTCCCCGGCCTCGACGACGTGACCACGGTGCACGTCGACCCGGCGGCCGTCGCGCCCGACGGCGCCGTCGACGAGGAGTCGCTCGCGGGCGCCGCCGACCTCGCGGTCCAGGACCTCCCGGCGTCGGGCGACGCCGAGACGTCGACCGGCGTCCTCGCGCTGACGGACCCCGACGCCGGGGCCGCGGCCCGACCGGCGGCCGCGACGGCCCGCGCGTCGGGCGCGACGGTCGTCGACGCCCCCGGCGGCGACCCGCGCACCACGTCCGAGGCCGTCCAGGCGGTCGCGGGGGCCGAGGCGACGGCGACCGTGGGCCTCGGGGCGTCGTTCGGCAGCCCCGACGACCTCGGGTGGCGCGTCGAGGCGGCCGCGACGGGCACGGAGCTGCCCGGCGGCGGGCAGCTCGCCCTGCCCGGCAAGCGCTACGTCGCGCTCTACGGGTCGCCGGGGGCGCCGGTGCTCGGCGTGCTCGGCGAGCAGGACGTCGCCGCGAGTATCGCGCGCGCCCAGGAGCACGCGGCCTGGTACCAGGGCTTCACGGACGAGCCCGTGGTGCCGACGCTCGAGATCATCACGACGGTCGCGTCGGGGTCCGCGGGCTCCGACGGCAACTACTCGAACGAGCGCGCCGCCGACCTCGTGCGGCCCTACGTGGACGCCGCGCGCGAGGCGGGGGTGTACGTCGTGCTGGACTTCCAGCCGGGCCGCACGGACTTCCTCACGCAGGTGCGCGCGTACGAGGACCTCGTCGCGCAGCCGCACGTCGGCGTCGCGCTCGACCCGGAGTGGCGCCTCGGCCCCGACCAGGTGCACCTCGCCCAGATCGGCTCCGTCGGGGTCGACGAGGTGAACGCCGTCGGCGACTATCTCGCGGGCCTCGTGCGCGACCGCGACCTGCCGCAGAAGGTCTTCCTGCTGCACCAGTTCCGGACGTCGATGATCACCGACCGCGCCCGCCTCGACACCGCCCACCCCGAGCTCGCGACCGTCGTCCACGCCGACGGCCAGGGCGGCCAGGAGGCGAAGGCGGCCACCTGGTCGACGCTGCACCAGGACGCGCCGGCGGGGCTGTTCTGGGGCTGGAAGAACTTCTACGACGAGGACGCGCCCATGCTCACGCCCGAGCAGACGTGGGGCATCAGCCCGACCCCGGACTTCGTCAGCTACCAGTGACGCCGGCGCGGCTCGCTCCGGGGCGCCCGGTCGGCGCGCCGGGTCAGCGCGTCAGATCCACGTGGGCAGCCACATGTGCATCCGCCAGAACCAGTACGGGACCTGCCACGCCGTCCAGATCGGGTAGAAGAACACGCTCACGGCGCCGATCGTCGTGAGCAGCACCGTGATCCCGACGCGCACGCGGGCCCGGGCGACCGCCCGGCCCTCCGTGCGCTCGAGCGCGAGCGTGATCGCGTACACGAGCGTGAGCACGACCCACGGCAGGAACACGATCGAGTAGAACGTGAAGATCGTCCGCTCGGCGTAGAGGAACCACGGCGCCCACCCGGCGACGATCCCGCTGAGCACGGCGAGCGCGCGCCAGTCCTTGAGCCGCACGAGCGCGTAGAGCGCGACGAGGATCGCGAGCGCCGCCGCCCACCACAGGACGGGGTTCCCGAGCGACGTGATCGCCCGCGCGCACCGCTCGACCTCGCAGCCCGCCTCGCCGGCCTCGTACGAGCGCCAGTAGAAGGACGTGGGCCGCCACTGGAGGATCCAGCCGAGCGGGTGCGCCTCGTACGTGTGCTCGGACGTGAGCCCCGTGTGGAAGTCCCACATCTTCAGGTGGTACTCCCACAGCGACCGCAGCGCCGGGGGCAGCCACTGGACGCCCTCCCCGGGGTGCTCGACGGCCCACTGGCGCATGTACGCGCCGGGGGACCGGAACCACGACGTCCACGTCGCGACGTAGGTGAGCGCAGCGGTGGGGAGCATGACGAGCGCGGCCGGGATCGCGTCGCGCACGAGCGCGTCCTCCCACCAGCGCCCGACGCCCGCGGTGCGCCGCGCCGTCGCGTCCCAGAGCACGGAGACGACGGCGAGGACCGCGAGGAAGTACAGCCCGGACCACTTGACCCCGCACGCGAGCCCGAGCGCGACGGCGGCGGCGAACCGCCACCACCGCCACCCGAGCCCGGGGCCGTAGCGCCCGATGCGCCCGCCCGCGTCGAGGATCGCCCCGCAGCGCTCCGCGAGGCGTCGTCGGGCCTGCTCGCGGTCGAGCAGGAGGCACCCGAACGCGACGAGCACCCAGAGCATGAGCATGTTGTCGAGCAGGCCGGTGCGCGCGTGCACGATCGCCTCGCCGTCCACGGCCATGAGCGCGCCCGCGACGATCCCCATCGCCGTCGAGGCGAACAGCCGGCGCGCGATGCGCGCGACGAGCACGACCGCGACGACCCCGACGACGGCGGACGCGATCCGCCACGACCACGGGTTCTCGGCCCCGCCGAGCGCCTTCATGCCGAGCGCGATCATCCACTTGCCCAGCGGCGGGTGGACCACGTAGTCGGCCGTGGGCAGGAACGAGTTCACGTCCCCGGCCTCGAACGCCGGGTTCGGCTCCTCGGGCCAGTCGGCCTCGTACCCGACCTGGAGCAGCGTCCACGCGTGCTTGACGTAGTACGTCTCGTCGAACACGAGGGTGCCGGGCCGGCCGAGGTTCCACAGCCGCAGCACGGCCGCGACGACGGCGACGATCGCGACGCCGAGCCACCCCCACAGCCGGTCGTGCGCGGTCGCGCCGAGCGCGAGGCGCCGCGGGCCGAGCAGCGCGAGGAGGAGCCGATCGCGGTGGCTCGGCGCGGGGCCGTCGTCCGTCGTCACGTTCGACGGCGGTGCGCCGTCGTGACCCGCGGCCGGCTCGTCGACCGGCAGGTCGGGCGCCGGCCGGGGCCCGGCGTCGTCGCCCGGGCCGGGCGGCGCGTCGGTGGCGTCGGCCGGGGGGCGGGGGCCGGGGGTCGCGTCGGCGGGCGGCTGGGACACGCTGGCCATCGTAGGGCCGCGCACGTGTGGAACCCTGGGAGCCATGTCCTCCTCGACCGACGTGCCCGGCCCCGACGCGCCCACGACCCGGCGGGAGGCCGGGCACCTCGTGCTCGGCGGCACGCCCATCGGGAACGCGGAGGACGCGAGCCCGCGCCTGCGCCGCCTGCTCGCGGAGGCCGACGTCGTCGCGGCGGAGGACACGCGGCGCCTGCACGCGCTCGCGGGCCGCCTCGGCGTCCAGGTCGGGGGGCGGGTCGTGAGCTTCCACGAGCACAACGAGGCGGAGCGCGCCGACGACCTGCTCGACGTCGTCGACGGCGGCGGCACGGTGCTGGTCGTGTCGGACGCGGGGATGCCCAGCGTGTCCGACCCGGGCTTCCGCGTCGTGGGCCGCGCGGTCGAGCGCGGCCTCCCGGTGACGACGGCGCCCGGGCCGAGCGCGGTGCTCACCGCTCTCGCGCTCTCGGGGCTCCCGACGGACCGGTTCTGCTTCGAGGGCTTCCTGCCCCGCAAGGCGGGGGACCGCTCGCGTGCGCTCGCGGCGCTCGTCGACGAGCCGCGCACGCTCGTGTTCTTCGAGGCGCCCCACCGCGTGTCCGAGACGCTCGCCGCGATGGCGGGCGCGTTCGGCCCGGACCGGCCGGCCGCCGTCGCGCGCGAGCTCACCAAGACGTACGAGGAGGTGCTGCGCGGCCCCCTCGCCGAGCTCGCGGAGCGCGCCGCCGAGGAGCAGCTGCGCGGCGAGATCTGCGTCGTCGTCGGCGGGGCGCCGCCGCGCGGGCCCGTCCCGCTCGCCGAGCTCGTGCCCGCCGTCCTGGCGCGCGTCGACGGCGGGGAGCGGCTCAAGGACGTGGTCGCGGACGTCGCCCAAAGCGCCGGGGTGCCCAAGCGTGACCTCTACGCCGCCGCGCTGGACGCACGCCGCGGGTGACCGCGGTGCTCAGCGCCCGACGGCGTCGCTCGCCACGAGCGTGACGCCCGCCGCGGCGAGCTCCTCGCGCGCGGCGGCACCGAGCTCGGGCGTCACCGGCACGGTGAGGTCGGTGAGGACCCGCGTCGCGAGGCCGAGCGCGTGCGCGTCGAGCGCGGTCGCGCGCACGCAGTGGGACTCGGCGATGCCGACGACGTCGACCGCCTCGATCCCGGCGTCGCGCAGCAGGTCCGCGAGCGGTCGGCCCGCGACGTCCACGCCCTCGAAGCCCGAGTAGGCGGCCTGGTACTCGCCCTTCTTCACCCCGGCGTCGGGCGCGAGGTCGGCGAGCGCGGGGTGCAGCTCGGCGTTCGGGGTGCCCGCGATCCCGTGCGGCGGCCACGTGTCGACGAAGTCCGGGTCGGGGCTCCAGTGCTGTCCCGGGTCCACGTGCCAGTCCTGGGTCGTCACGACGAGGTCGTACGCGTCGCGGTGGTCGCGCGCGTGCTCGGCGATGCGCTCGGCGACGGCGTTCCCGCCCTCGACGCCCAGCTCGCCGCCCTCGCAGAACGTGGGCTGGACGTCGACGACGATCAGCGCGCGGCGCCGCGCGGGGGTGCTCTCGGTCATGCGCCCACTCTGCCACCCCGGCGGGCACCGGGGGAGCGCGGGTGCGAGAGTGGGGCCCAGCCGTGATCCGACCGGGAGGCAGCCATGACCGAGGACCAGGAAACGCCCACGACGACCTCCGGCACGGACGCCGGACGCCCCCTCGGGTACTGGCTCAAGCTCGTGGACCGGCTCATCGACGAGAGCCTCGACGCCGTGTTCCAGCACTCGGGCCTCACGCGCCGGCACTGGCAGGTGCTCAACACCATCCGTGACGGCGTGAGCGAGGAGACGAGCGTCGACGGCGTGCTGTCACCCTTCACGGGTGCCGGGGCGGGCGGCGCGAGCGCTGTGACGGCGGAGATCGACGACCTCGTGCGCCGCGGCTGGGTCGCGCGCGGCGACCAGGGCCTGTCCGTGACGGTCGCGGGCAACCATGCGTACCACGACCTGCTCGACGCGGTGTCGGTCGCGCGCGAGCGCGTCGCGGAGGGCGTGAGCCGCGAGGAGTACGCGCGGACGGTCGCGACGCTCGAGCGCATGGCGCGCAACCTCGGCTGGTCCGGCTGACCCGCGGCCGGTGAGCCGGTCGCGAGACGCGGTGTCACGTCGTCGGGCGGCAGGCGTACCCTGCGAGACCCGCGACCCGTGCGCACCCCCGCGCCCGGGAGCGCCGCACAGAGCTGGAGCACTGCGATGGAGTTCCGCCGGATCCCCGGTCTGCCGCCCTACGTCTTCACGATCATCGACGGGCTCAAGATCGAGGCACGCCGAGCGGGGCGCGACGTCGTGGACCTCGGGTTCGGCAACCCGGACCTCCCGAGCCCGCAGGTCGCCGTCGACAAGCTCGCCGAGGCCGCGCAGAACTCGCGCAACCACCGGTACTCCGCGTCGCGCGGCATCCCGAAGCTCCGCGAGGCCGTCGCGGGGCTGTACCAGCGCCGGTTCGGCGTGAGCCTCGACCCGGACACCGAGATCATCTCGACCATCGGCGCCAAGGAGGGCTTCAGCCACCTCATGTGGGTGCTGCTGCAGCCGGGCGACGTCGCGCTCGTCCCCACCCCGAGCTACCCGATCCACATCTGGGGCCCCTACTTCGCGGGCGCCGACGCGCGCCAGGTCCCCATCGGCGACGGGACCGACGCCGCCGGGTACATCGACCGCATCATCGAGGCGTGGGAGCTCGGCTGGCCCAAGCCGCGCGTCGTCGTGCTGTCGTTCCCGCACAACCCGACGACGACCGTGGCGACCAAGGAGGACCTCCAGCGCCTCGTCGACTGGGCGCGGGACAAGGACGTCGTGCTCGTGCACGACCTCGCGTACGCCGACATGACGTTCGACGGGTTCGAGCCGCCGTCGATCATGGAGTGCGAGGGCGCGCGCGAGGTCGCGGTCGAGCTGTACTCGATGACGAAGTCGTTCTCCATGGCGGGCTGGCGCGTCGCGTTCCTCGTGGGGCGCCGCGACGTCGTCGGGGCGCTCGCGAAGCTCAAGAGCTACCTCGACTACGGCACGTTCCAGCCCATCCAGATCGCCGCGACCGTCACGCTCAACGAGGCGACCGAGTTCCCGCAGGAGATCTCGTCCGTCTACGAGTCTCGTCGCGACGCCCTGTACGACGGCCTGCAGCGCATCGGCTGGGACATCCACAAGCCCGGCGGCACGATGTTCGCGTGGGCCCGGATCCCCGAGCCGTACCGCGACATGGGCTCGATCGAGTTCGCGACGCACCTCGTCGAGGAGTGCGACGTCGCGGTGTCCCCGGGCGTCGGGTTCGGCCCCGGCGGCGACGAGTTCGTGCGGTTCGCGCTCATCGAGAACGAGCACCGCATCGGTCAGGCCGTCCGGGGCCTGCGCCGCGGGCTCACGCGACTGGGCTAGGGACCGTCCCCGTCCACACGTCGTCGCCGCGCAGCACGGCGTCGGCGCCGCCGTCGTCGTAGATCGTCTGCCCCGTGACGTGCGTGTTCGCGACGTCGGTCAGCCACAGCAGGAGCGACGCGACCGACTCGGGAGACTGGTGCCCGTTGAGGGGCATCGGCACCGCGGCGTCGACCATCGCGACCGACTCCGGGGTCGACAGGAGCTGGGTCGTCATGGGCGTGAGCACCGTCCCGGGCGCGACGGCGTTGAGCGGGACGCCCCGCCCGGCCCATGCCGCCGTCACGCACTCGCGGCGCACCCAGCGCGACAGCGCGCGCTTGGACGACGGGTAGGCGAGGTACCCGACCTGCGGGCCCTGCTCGGCGAGCGTGCCGGCGACGCGCAGGGCCTCGTCCTCGTCGTCCGCGAGGCACGCGTCCACGATCGCCTCGGACACCGGCTGGAGCGTCGCCATCGACGACACGACGGCGACGCGCGGCGCCTGCGAGCGCTCGAGCGCGGGCAGGAGGCCCGTGAGGAACCGGGTGACGCCGAAGAAGTTCACCGCGACCGTCGTCGGGACGGGCGCGGAGATCCCGGCGCACGCGACGACGGCGTCGACCGTGCCGTCCGTCGCGGCGAGCACCTCCTCGACCGCACGCTCGCGGCCCTCGTCGGTGCTGAGGTCCGCCTGGACCTCGGCGTCGCGCAGGTCCACGCCGACGACCCGGTCGCCCCGCTCGCGCAGCAACCCGGCCACGCAGGCCCCCACGCCCGATGCCGATCCCGTCACCACGTACGTCCGCGACATGTGCACACGCCTCCTCGCCCACGTCCCCGGACCTCGGGGACACCTCCAGCATGCCTCGCCGTCCCGGCCCGGGTGGCCGCCGAAGGACCGGCGGCGCGGGCCGAAGGTCCGTCGTCCCCCGCCGGCGGTCACCCGGCGCGAGCCGCCGCCCCGGGTGACGATGGGCAGGTGCGACGCCACCACGGAACCCGGGCCGCCCGGCGAGGTCCCCCCGTGCCCGCGCGGGCCGGCGGGCCTGTGCTCGCCGTCGGGCTCGCCGTCGTGCTCGGCGCGTGCTCGGGCGGGGCGCCGGACGACGCGCCCGCCCCCGCGCCGTCGGTCACGACCGCCACGTCCGCGCCGGCCGACCCCGGCACGCCCGACGCGTCGGGCTCGTCGCAGGCACCGGCCGCCGACGGCCTGCTCGTCGTGCCGGAGGTGCGCGTCGACGTGGCGGAGGTCGCGACCGGGTTCCCGGCGCCGTGGGGGCTCGCGGCGCTCGCGGACGGCACGCTGCTCGTCTCGCTGCGCGACGAGCGCCGGCTGGTCGTCGTCGACCCGGCGACGGGAGCCGTCGAGCCGGTGACCGGGCCGGGGGCGGACGACCTGCGCGACGGCACGGTCGCGCGCGGGGAGTCGGGGCTCCTCGGCGTCGCGGTGGGCCCGGCAGGTGGCGCCGCGGCGGGGGAGGTGTTCGTGTACCGGACCGCGCCGGACGGCAACGAGGTGCTGCGGGGGACGCTCGCGGGGCGCGAGCTCTCCGCCCTGACGCCGGTCGTCGAGGGCGTCCCTGCGGCCTCCACGCACGACGGCGGACGGCTCGCGTTCGGACCCGACGGCCACCTCTACGTCACGACGGGCGACGCGCAGCAGCGCGGGGCGGCGCAGGACCCGGGTGCGCTCGCGGGCAAGATCCTGCGCGTCACGGCGGACGGCGACCCCGCCCCCGGCAATCCGGACCCGGTCTCGCCGGTGTGGAGCCTCGGGCACCGCAACGTCCAGGGGATCGCGTGGGACGCGACGGGCCGGATGCTCGCGTCCGAGTTCGGCCAGGACACGTTCGACGAGCTCAACGTCGTCGTGCCCGGCGGGAACTACGGCTGGCCCGACGTCGAGGGCACGGGCGGGGCGGACGCCGGGTTCGTCGACCCGGTGGCGACGTGGCCGACGTCGGACGCCTCGCCCAGCGGGATCGCCGTGACCCGTGAGGGTGTGTACCTCGCGGGGCTGCGCGGGGAGCGGCTCTGGCGCGTGCCGTTCGCCTCGCCCGACGGCGGCACCGACGCCGCGGCGTTCGGCGCGCCGCACGCGGTGCTCACGGACCGGGGGCGGCTGCGCGCGGTCCTCGTCGACCCGGCGACGCCGCCCGGCGACGACGGGAGCGCGGTGCTCTACGTGCTGACGAGCAACACCGACGGTCGGGGCGAGCCGCGCGACGGCGACGACCGGCTGCTCCGGGTCACGGTGACGCCGGCGGGGTGAGCGCCCGGGAGTGTGCGCGCCGGACGCGCGAGCTGACCAGGCGGTTTGGTGTGCGATAACGAATCGGTTACGGTCGAGTGTCTCGCGTAGCCGCTCACCGGGGACAGGTGTAATGGCCGGCCGTGGGACGCGGCCTCTCCCGGGCGCCCAGGGCGCCGAGGGCCGCAGGACGCCGGATCGGCTGGTCGAACCGGGTGCGCCCGCCACGCTGCGGAGCACCCCGCGGGCGCGTGCGCGCCGTCGACCCCCGTGCCCGGGAGCCCCCGACGACTTGGACCACTGTGCACAACCCCTTCCGTTCCCGCGCGCCCGAGACGGCCGACGTCACGGCGCACACCCCCCAGACCACGCCCGAGGCGGTGCCGACCGCCGAGAGCCCCGAGAGCCCCGAGAACCCCGAGAACGCCACCCGTCGGTCCGCCCGCGCGGCCCGGACCCTGCGCTCCACGCGCCGACGCCGCTGGTCGATCGTCACGGCGGCCACCGCCGTCGCGCTCGTCGGCTCCGGTGCCGTCGCCTACGGCGAGGCCAGCAAGACCGTGACGATCGACGTCGACGGCGAGACGACCACCGTCAGCACGCTCGCCGGCTCCGTCGGCGGCGCGCTCGACGCCGCGGGCGTCGAGGTCGGCGCGCGCGACCAGGTCGCTCCCGACCCCGGCTCCGCGCTCAGCGACGGCGACGACGTCGTGGTGCGCCTCGGCAAGAAGGTCACCGTCCAGACCGACGGCGCGCAGTCCGACGTCTGGCTCACCGCGCTCGACGCCGACGAGGCGCTCGACACCCTCGCCGAGCGCGGCGGCGACGTCCGCCTCGTCGCGTCGCGGTCCGGCGAGCGCGCGTCGCTCGACCTGCGCCTCGACGCCGACGGCCCCGTGAACGTGGTGGCCGACGGGCAGACGAAGGTCGCGCCCGACGGCAGCATCGGCGTCCCCGCGATCCTCGACCAGCAGGGCATCGAGCTCGGCGACCTGGACCGCGTGAGCGTCCAGCGCGTCGAGTCGCCCGAGCCGGGTGCGCCGGCGGTGTCGCTCGTCGTGCAGCGCGTCGTCGTCGAGCAGCAGCAGACCACGACCCCCGTGCCGCACGGGACCGTGCAGCAGCCCGACGATGCCAGGTACACGGACGAGTCGGCCGTCACCCAGGCGGGTGCCGACGGCGTCACCACGACGACGTTCGAGGTCACCCTCGTGGACGGCGTCGAGGAGTCGCGCGAGCAGCTCTCGCAGGAGGTGACGACCGCTCCGGTGGACGAGGTCGTCACGACCGGCACCAAGGAGCGCCCGAAGGACCCGCGCACGATCGGGCAGGCCATGGCCGCCGAGCGCGGCTGGACCGGCTCGCAGTGGACGTGCCTCGAGAAGCTGTGGACCAAGGAGTCCAACTGGAACCCGACGGCGGACAACCCGACGTCGAGCGCCTACGGCATCCCGCAGTCGCTGCCCGGCTCGAAGATGGCGAGCAAGGGCGCCGACTGGGCGACCAACCCCGCGACGCAGATCGCCTGGGGCCTCGACTACATCGCCGGCTCCTACGGCTCGCCGTGCGGCGCGTGGTCGCACTCGCAGGCCGTCAACTGGTACTGAGCACGCGCCTTCCCTCCGCCGAGCACGGGGTTGCCGACGTTCTGGAGCTGAGAACGTCGGCAACCCCGTGCTCGGCGGCGCTCGTTCTCCGCCGGTGGACGCCGCCGCAGGGCGCGGCGCTGCCCGACTAGGATCGGGCACCATGACCCACATCCTCTCGGCCGTGGCGTGGCCGTATGCCAACGGGCCGCGCCACATCGGCCACGTCGCAGGTTTCGGTGTCCCGTCGGACGTCTTCAGCCGGCACATGCGGATGGCGGGTCACGACGTCCTCATGGTCTCGGGCACCGACGAGCACGGCACGCCGATCCTCGTCCAGGCCGACAAGGAGGGCGTGAGCCCGCAGGAGCTCGCGGACCGGTACAACCGCGTCATCGTCGAGGACCTGCACCAGCTCGGCCTGTCGTACGACCTCTTCACGCGGACCACGACGCGCAACCACTACGCCGTCGTGCAGGAGATGTTCCGTACGGTCCACAAGAACGGGTACATGGTCGAGCAGACGACCATGGGCGCGATCTCGCCCTCCACGGGCCGCACGCTGCCCGACCGCTACATCGAGGGCACGTGCCCCATCTGCGGCTACGACGGCGCGCGCGGCGACCAGTGCGACAACTGCGGCAACCAGCTCGACGCGATCGACCTCATCAACCCGCACAGCCGCATCAACGGCGAGACGCCGAAGTTCGTCGAGTCGAACCACTTCTTCCTCGACCTGCCCGCGTTCGTCGACGCGCTGGGGGACTGGCTGCGCACGCGGACCGCGTGGCGCCCGAACGTCCTGAAGTTCTCGCTCAACCTGCTCGACGACGTGCGCCCGCGCGCCATGACGCGCGACATCGACTGGGGCATCCCGGTCCCGCTGCCCGGGTGGGAGGAGAACTCGAGCAAGCGCCTGTACGTGTGGTTCGACGCGGTGATCGGGTACCTCTCGGCGTCGATCGAGTGGGCGCGGCGCAGCGGCGACCCGGACGCGTGGCGCGCGTTCTGGAACGACCCGGAGGCGCGGTCGTACTACTTCATGGGCAAGGACAACATCACGTTCCACTCCCAGATCTGGCCGGCCGAGCTGCTCGGCTACGACGGCCGGGGGAGCAAGGGCGGGGCGCCGGGCCCGTACGGGAACCTCCAGCTCCCGACGGAGGTCGTGTCGAGCGAGTTCCTCAACGTCGAGGGCCAGAAGTTCTCGTCGTCGCGCGGCGTCGTCATCTACGTGCGCGACATGCTGGCCCGCTACCAGCCCGACGCGTTCCGGTACTACGTGGCGTCCGCCGGTCCGGAGACGCAGGACGTCGACTTCACGTGGGCCGACTTCCAGCGCCGCACGAACGACGAGCTCGTGGCCGGCTGGGGCAACCTCGTGAACCGCACGGCGAACCTCGTGCACAAGAACTTCGGGGCGATCCCGGAGCCGGGGCAGCGCCAGCCGATCGACGAGGGCGTCCTCGCGACGACGACGACCGCGTTCGGGCGCGTGGGCGAGCTCATCGCGACGCACCGCCAGCGCGCCGCCGTCGCCGAGGCCATGAAGACGGTCGGCGAGGTGAACAAG
This sequence comes from Cellulosimicrobium sp. 72-3, assembly GCF_013127315.1. Taxonomy (NCBI): domain Bacteria; kingdom Bacillati; phylum Actinomycetota; class Actinomycetes; order Micrococcales; family Promicromonosporaceae; genus Cellulosimicrobium; species Cellulosimicrobium sp. 72-3. The sequence continues at coordinate 3,304,482 of NZ_CP053419.1, read as the reverse complement.
TACGTGTCGGACACCGAGCCGTGGAAGCTCAAGACCGACCCGGACCGGCTCGCGACCGTGCTGCACACCGTGACCCAGGCGGTGAGCGACCTCAACACGATCCTGTCGCCGTTCCTGCCGCACTCGGCGCAGCAGGTGCACGAGGCGTTCGGCGGCACGGGCACGTTCGCGGCCCAGCCGCGCATCGACGAGGTGACCGACCTCGACGACGACTCGCGCCACTACCCGGTCATCACGGGCGACTACCGCGCCGAGGGCCTGGCGACGTGGGAGCCGAAGGCCGTCGTGCCGGGCACCCCGGTCGGCAAGCCGACGCCGGTGTTCACCAAGCTCGACGACTCGATCGTCGAGGAGGAGCTCGACCGTCTGCGCGAGGGCGCCTGACGGTGGCCAAGCAGCGCGAGCGCGGCTGGCCGCCGGACCCGGAGCCGCTGCCGGTCCCGGTGGTGGACAACCACACGCACCTCGACTCGATCGCGCACGTCCTCCCCGAGGGCACCCCTGCCCCGACCGTCGCGGACCACCTGGCCCGGGCGGCGGCCGTCGGCGTGGACCGGGTCGTGCAGGTGGGCTGCGACCTCCCGGCGGCCCGCTGGACGGACGCCCTCCTGCGCGGCGACCAGGCGGTCTGGGGTCGCGAACAGGCGGATCCGGCGCGTGCTGAGGCGGGGACGAGCCAGGACCACCTGGTCGGCGGCGCGGGGGCGCCGGGGGTCGGGCGGCTGCTCGGGGCCGTGGCCATCCATCCGAACGAGGCCGTGCTGCACGGAGGGGTGCGGGAGGTCGGGCCGGACGGGCTCGATCCCGACCCGCGGCCGCACCACGACGTGCCGCTCGACGACGCGGTCGCGGAGATCGCGGCGATCGCGCGCGCGAACGACCGCGTGCGCGCGATCGGCGAGACCGGGATGGACCTGTTCCGGACCGGTGCCCGGGGCGAGGCCGTCCAGCGCGAGGCGTTCCGCGCGCACGTCGCGCTCGCGAAGGAGCTCGGCCTCGCGCTCCAGATCCACGACCGCGACGCCCACGCGCAGGTGCTCGACGTCCTCGCGCGCGACGGCGCCCCCGAGCGGACGGTCTTCCACTGCTACTCGGGCGACGCCGCGATGGCGAAGTTCTGCGCGGATCAGGGCTGGTACCTGTCCTTCGCGGGCCCGGTGACGTTCCGCGCGAACGACGAGCTGCGGGCCGCGCTGCGCGCCGTCCCGCTCGGGCAGGTCCTCGTCGAGACGGACGCGCCGTACCTCACGCCGCACCCGTACCGCGGGCGTCCCAACGCGCCGTACGTCCTGCCGACGACGGTCCGTACGGTCGCGGAGGTCGTGGACCGACCGCTCGCGGACGTGTGCGAGCGCCTGGCCGCGACCTCCGTCGCGGTGTACGGCCCCTGGTGACGACCGCGCACCCGGGCAGGACGACCGCGTCCGGTGCGCGAGGGCTGCGAGGTTTCGCCCCAGGTCACGTTTCGGCTACGGTCGGGTCCGTGCGTCGTGCGCCCCGCGCCGACGACGTCCCGCACCTCGCCCCCGGCGTTCGCCGGCGGGCGTCCTCCCGCAGAAGGGACCGCCCGCGTGCTCGCACCTGACGGAACCCGCCGGCGGCGCGTGCAGCGCCTCGCGGCCCAGGGCCTCGTCGTCGCGAGCCTCGTCGGGGTCACCGGCGCGTTCGCCACGCTCCACAAGGACGTCACGCTCGACGTGGACGGCGAGCTGCACCAGGTCTCCGCGTACGGGCGCACGGTCGCCGCGGTGCTCGACTACCAGGGCGTCGCGGTCGGCGAGCAGGACCTCGTCGAGCCCGCGCTCGCCGACCCGGCGCGCGACGGCGGCACGATCGTCGTGCGCACGAGCCACGACGTCACCGTCGAGATCGACGGCCAGGTGCAGACGATCCCGACGACGGCCCGCACCGTGGGCGAGCTGCTCACCTACCTCGGCCCGCGCGCCGAGGGCGCCGTGACCGAGGTGTCGCGCACGCAGGCCCTCGGGCGCGAGCCGATCCGGGTCTCCACGCTCAAGACGGTCCACGTCGCGGTCGACGGCGCGGTCATGCCCATCACGACGGCCGAGCCCACGGTGCGCGGGGTCCTCGCGACCGCGGGCATCGTGCTGGCCGAGGGTGACGGCACGTCCGCGCCGCTCGACGCCGCGGCGGTGGACGGGATGCTCGTGCTCGTGAGCCGCGCGGCGGCCACGGCGGACACGGTCACGGAGGTCCTGCCATTCGAGACGGAGGAGCGCGAGGACCCGACGCTCCCGCAGGGGCACCGCGTCGTCGTGCAGTCCGGTCGCGTCGGCGAGGCGGTCACGACCTACTCGGTGCAGACGCTCGGCGGGGCCGAGGTGTCGCGCACGGTCCTTACGCGCACGGTCACGACGGAGCCGCGGAACGAGGTCATCAAGGTCGGGACGATGGACGTCTCGGTCTCGGTGGACCCGGGCTCGGCGCGCGCCGTCGGCCGCTCCCTCGCCGCGCAGCGCGGCTGGGGCGACGACCAGTTCGTGTGCCTCGACAAGCTCTGGACCAAGGAGAGCAACTGGCGCGTCGACGCGGACAACCCGAGCTCGAGCGCGTACGGGATCCCGCAGGCGCTCCCCGGCTCCAAGATGGCGAGCGCGGGCTCCGACTGGCGCACCAACCCGGCGACGCAGATCACGTGGGGCCTCGGGTACATCGAGGGCCGCTACGGCACGCCGTGCTCCGCGTGGTCCCACTCCGTCGCCAAGGGCTGGTACTGACCGCTCCGCAGTCGCGCCGCTACCGCCCGAGCATCTCGAGGTAGTGCGGGTTCTGCATGATCCCGAGGACGTTGCCGAACGGGTCCACGACCGAGGCGGTGACGAAGCCCTCGCCCTGCCCGCGCTCGACGACGCCCTCGTACTCCGTCGCGCCCAGGGCGAGGAGGCGGGCGAACGCGGCCCGCACGTCGTCGACGTGCCAGTTCACGATCGCGCCGCCCGGCGTGCCCGGCTGAGGGCGCGGCGACCACGACCGGGCGATGATGCCCAGCTCGTCCTGCCGGTCGCCGACGCGGAACTCCACGTACCCGCCCGGCACCACGTAGTAGGGCTCGGTCCCGAGCACCTCCGCGTACCACGCGCCCGCGGCCTCGAGGTCGTCGGCCCACAGGTTCAGCGTCGCCATCCCACGCAGCATCGTCGTCTCCTCCGTCGTCGGGCGGTGCCCGGTGCCGTCCTCCCGTCGCCCCCGGCGGGGCCGACACGTCGACCGTAGACCCCGCTGCGGAACGTGCGGTTCCGCATCGTGCGGCACGATGGGGACGTGCTCGACACCTCGGTCCGGCTCCTGCGCCTCCTGGCGCTCCTGCCGGCGCGCGCGTCCTGGTCCGGGCCCGAGCTCGCCGACCGCCTGGGCGTGACGACCCGCACGGTGCGCAACGACGTCGAGCGCCTGCGCCTGCTCGGCTACGAGGTGCGGTCGTCCCCGGGGGCGGCGGGCGGGTACCGGCTGGGCTCGGGCGCGGCGCTGCCGCCGCTCCTGCTGGACGACGAGGAGGCGACCGTCGTGGCGGTCGCGCTGCGCGCCGCGGCCGCCGGGTCGATCGCCGGGGTCGAGGAGGTCGCGGCGCGCGCGCTCGTCAAGCTCGACACGGTCCTGCCCGCCCGCCTGCGCGTCCGGGCGGACGCCCTGCGCGCCGCCGTCGCGAGCGCACCCGGCGGTGGTCCCGCCGTCGGGGCGCAGGTGCTGGCCGACGTCGCGGCGGCGGTCGCCGCGCGCACGGGGCTGCGCCTCGACTACCGCGCGCACGACGGCACGACGACGTCCCGCGCCGTCGAGCCCCACCGCCTCGTCCACGTGGGGCGCCGCTGGTACCTGCTCGCGTTCGACCTCGACCGGGACGACTGGCGCACCTTCCGCGTGGACCGGCTGACGCTGCGCACGCCCGGCGGCCCACGGTTCGTCCCGCGCCCCGTGCCGGGCGGCGACGCCGTCGCGCACGTCGTGCGGGGCGTCGGCTCCGCCGCGTGGGCGCGGCCCGTGCGGGTGCGGCTGCACGCCCCGGCGGGCGTCGTGGCGGAGCGGCTCTCCCCGGTCGCGGGCGCCCTCGCCGACGACGGCCCCGACGCGTGCGTGCTCGAGACCGGGGGCACGTCGCTCGCCCAGGTCGCGGGGTTCCTGCTGAGCCTGGACGTGGACGTCACCGTGCTGGACCCGCCCGAGCTCGCGACGGTCCTGGCGCGGCTCGGGGCGCGCGGCGCGCGCGCCGGGCGCGCGCACGGGCACGAGCACGGGGAGGGGGAGGGCGCGTGAGGCGGCGTGCGGGACTCGTGGAGAGCGCACGACATTCACGCCGAAATCCGGACAGAACTCGCCAGCGTATCCCCCCAGGGGTTGGACTTCGATAACAGATCGGTTACGGTCGATCGTCGCTCGCGCGTGAACGGCGTGCTCCGACGGTCCACCCGGACCGGCGGGACGTGCCCGGACCGACGCGAGCGGTGCGCCGTCGACGGGCCCTGGGGAAGGGGTGCCGAGGGTGGCGCCGGCAGCCGGATCGGCCGCTCGAGACCCGTGGTCGCACGTGTGCGCCCGCCGCGGAGGACGTCAGTCCGCCGTGGGCCACGGGTGGTGCCACGCGCCGTCGAGCCTCCGTGCCCGGGACGCACGACGACTGGACCCGAGTGAAGAACCCCTTCCACCGGACCGCTGACGCGGCCGGCGCCCCCGAGGGCGCCGACATCACCCCCGACACCACCGAGACCCTCGCGGAGAGCCCCCAGAGCCCCGCGACCACCACCGCGCACCGTCGCCGCCGCTGGCCGCTCGTCGCCGGCGCGACCACCGTCGTGCTCCTCGCGACCGGTGCCGTCGCCTACGGCCAGGCGCGCAAGACCGTCGAGCTCGATGTCGACGGCCAGATCACCACCGTCACGACCTTCGCCGGCTCGGTCGAGGGCCTGCTCGCCGAGCAGGACGTCGCCGTGGGCGACCGCGACCTCGTCGTCCCGGACGTCGACTCCGCCCTGCGCGGCGGCGGCGACGTCGTCGTGCGCTACGGGCGCGAGGTGCCCGTGCAGGTCGACGGCTCCCAGTCCTCCGTGTGGCTCACGTCGCTCGACGCGGACGAGGCGCTCACGACCCTCGCCTCGCGCGGCAGCGACGTGCGCCTCGTGGCGTCGCGCTCCGGCGAGCGCGCCTCCCTCCCGATCCGCCTCGACGCGGACGGCCCCGTGAACGTCGTCGTCGACGGCGAGACCAAGGTCGCCCCCGACGGCAGCATCGGCATCGACGCGATCCTCGACCAGCAGGGCGTCCAGCTCGGCGAGCTCGACCGCGTCCACGTCGAGAAGACCGAGCAGGTCGAGGCGGCCCAGGCCGCCGCGGCCCCGGCCGAGGAGGCGGCCGCCACCGAGGAGCCGGCCGCCGTCGCGACGTCCGAGGACACCGAGGCCGCGGCGGACGCCGCGCCCGTCTCGCTCGTCGTGCAGCGCGTCAAGGTCGAGGAGGTGGCCACCGACGCGGCCGTCCCGTTCGAGACGGTCACCGAGGAGGACGCCGACCGCTTCAAGGACCTCGACCCGGTCGTCAAGCAGGAGGGCGCCGAGGGCGTCCACACGACCGTGCACCGCGTCACGACGGTCGACGGCGTGGAGGAGTCCCGCGAGCTCGTCTCCGAGGGCGTCACGACGCCGCCGGTGAACAAGATCCTCGTGCAGGGCACCAAGGAGCGCCCCAAGCCGGAGCCCAAGCCGGCGGCGCCGCAGCGCTCGTCGTCCTCGTCGTCGGGCGGCTCCTCGTCGGGCGGTTCCTCCGCCCCGGCGCCCGCCCCGGCCGCCGACCTCGGGTCGGCCCCGGCAGGGGTCTGGTCCGCGCTCGCGCAGTGCGAGTCCGGCGGCAACCCCGCGACGAACACCGGTAACGGCTACTACGGCCTCTACCAGTTCTCGCTCCCCACGTGGCGGGCGATGGGCGGCTCCGGCCTCCCGTCGGAGGCCTCGGCGGCCGAGCAGACGCAGCGTGCCCAGGCGCTCCAGGCCCGTTCGGGCTGGGGCCAGTGGCCCGCGTGCGCGCGCAAGCTCGGGCTCCTCTGAGCCTGCACGGCACGCACCCGGCCGCCTGAGGGCGGACCGGTGGACGACGACGAAGGGCGGGGCGCACGGCGTCCCGCCCTTCGTCGTCCCCGGCGAGGGGCGGTCGGCGCCGGGTCGGTAGGCTTGCGTCCCATGAGCGATACCCGAGGCGCCCTGCTGGGTCCGGCCGAGATCCGTGACCTGGCAGGGCGTCTCGGCGTCCGCCCCACCAAGACCCTCGGCCAGAACTTCGTGCACGACGGCGGCACCGTCCGCAAGATCGTGCGCGCGGCGGACGTCCGCCCGGGCGAGCGCGTCGTCGAGGTCGGGCCCGGGCTCGGCTCGCTGACCCTCGGGCTGCTCGAGGCGGGCGCGAGCGTCGTCGCGGTCGAGATCGACCCCGTCCTCGCGCGGCAGCTCCCGGACACGGTCGCGACGCACGTTCCCGACGTCGGCGACCGGCTCGAGGTCGTGGGCGCCGACGCGCTCGAGGTCACGTCGCTGCCCGGCGAGCCGCCCACCGCGCTCGTCGCGAACCTCCCGTACAACGTCGCGGTGCCCGTGCTGCTCACGTTCCTCGAGCGCTTCGACTCGCTCGAGCGCGTGCTCGTCATGGTGCAGGCGGAGGTCGCGGACCGGCTCGCCGCGCCCCCCGGGTCGCGCACGTACGGCGTGCCGTCGGTCAAGGCCGCCTGGTACGCCGACGCGCGGCGCGCGGGCACGATCGGGCGCTCCGTGTTCTGGCCCGTCCCCAACGTCGACTCGGCCCTCGTCGCGCTCGACCGCCGCGAGCCGCCCGCCACCGCCGCGACCCGCGAGCAGGTCTTCGCCGTCGTGGACGCCGCGTTCGCGCAGCGCCGCAAGATGCTGCGCTCGGCGCTGTCCGGCCTCGCCGGCTCGGCGAGCGTCGCGGCCGAGGTGCTGGAGGCCGCGGACGTCGACCCGCAGGCGCGCGGCGAGGTGCTCGACGTCGCGGCCTTCGCGCGCGTCGCCGAGCAGCTCGTCCGTCGCGTCGGACTCGCCGACCGTCCGGCGCGCGGCGCCGCCCCCGCCGCGGGGCGGCCCACCGGCCGACCTGGCACAGTGGACGCGTGACACCCCCGCGCCCGCCGAGCATCTCCCTCGCGCCGCCCCCGTCCGTCCGCGTGCGCGCGCCCGGCAAGGTCAACCTCTCGCTGCGCGTCGGGGCGGTGCAGGACGACGGCTACCACCCGCTCGTGACGATCTTCCAGGCCGTCGGGCTCAGCGAGGACGTCGTCGCGCACCAGGTGCCGCCCGGCTCCGGGGTCTCGCTCAGCGTCTCGGGCCTCCAGGCGGACGCCGTGCCGACCGACGAGACGAACCTCGCGTGGCGCGCCGCCGTCGCGCTCGCGGAGCACGTGGGGCTCGACCCGGACGTGCGGCTGGAGATCCACAAGGAGGTCCCCGTCGCGGGCGGCATGGCCGGCGGGTCGGCCGACGCCGCCGCCGCGCTCGTCGCGTGCGACGCGCTGTGGGACGCGGGCGTGCCGCGCGCCGAGCTCGTCGCCCTCGCGGCGGGGCTCGGAGCCGACGTCGCGTTCGGGCTCGTCGGGCACACCGCCGTCGGGACGGGGCGCGGCGACGTGCTCACCCCCGCGATGACGCGCGGGGAGTTCCACTGGGTGTTCGCGGTCCAGGCCGAGGGCCTGTCGACCGCGCAGGTCTACCGCACCTTCGACGAGACCGTGGGCGGTCCCGCCGAGCTGGACCTCGCGGAGGACACCGCGCTCATGCAGGCCCTGCGCGCGGGCGACGCCGTCGGGCTCGGGCAGGTGCTGCGCAACGACCTCCAGGGCCCGGCGCTCGCGCTGCGGCCCGAGCTCCAGCGGACGATCGACGTCGCGACGGAGGCCGGTGCGCTCGGCGCGATCGTGTCCGGCTCCGGCCCGACCGTCGCCGCGCTGGCCCGCAGCCGCCAGCACGCGCTCGCGATCGCGGCCTCGTGGACCGCGAACGACGCGTGCGACACCGTGTGGTGCACCACGGCCCCCGCGGCGGGCGCGCGCGTCGTCGCGCACTGACCCGGCCTGCTGGCGGAAGGCCCCGGTCCGGCGCCGTCCGAGCGGTACCCGCGGGCGGCTACCGGATGTGCTCGCGCAGCCAGGCGAGCTGACGGGCGAAGCGGTAGCCCTGGCCGCCCTCGTGCTCGTTGTAGCGGTAGACGTCGATCGCGCGCTCGGCGCCGGGCGCCGCCCCGGCGGCCGCGCCCCAGCCGTTGTACGCCGCGTAGACGGTGGACGGCGGGCAGACCTGGTCCATGAGCGCGACGGAGAACAGCGCCGGCGCGGTGGCGCGACGGCCGAGCACCGCCCCGTCGAGGTAGGACAGCGTGCGGAACACGGTCTCCTCCGCGTCGCGGTGGACGGCGAGGTAGCGCGTGAGCTCGCGGTACGGGTCGCGGTCCGTGATCTCGACGGCGCGGCGGTAGTGGCACAGGAACGGGACGTCGGGCAGGGCCGCGACGAGCCCGTCGGCGAGGCCCGCGACGGCGATGGCGATGCCGCCGCCCTGGCTCACGCCGTGCACGGCGACGCGCTCGGGGTCGACGCCGGGCACCGAGCGCACGGCGTCGACCGCGCGCACGCCGTCGGTGAAGACGCGGCGGTAGTAGTGGTCGTGCGGGTCCTCGATGCCGCGCGTGAGGACGCCTGGGACGGCGGGCCCCGACCCGGCCGGGTCGGGCGTGCCGCCGCCGCTGCCCCACTGGCTGCCCTGCCCGCGCGTGTCGACGACGAGGTGCGCGTACCCGGCGTTCGCCCACGCGAGGTGCTCGTGGGGCAGCCCGCGACCGCCGCCGTACCCGAGGAACTCGACGACCGCGGGGAGCGGGGCGCCGTCGCCGGCCGCGGCGGCGCGGGCGGCCTCGGCGGGCCGCACGAGCCACGCCTTGACGGGCTGGCCGGCGAACCCGGGGAACGTCACGTCGTCGACGACGACCAGGTCGAGGCCGGTCTCCACGCGCTCCAGCCGCACCGTCCCGGCCGGGTCCCCGCCCGCCTCGCGCGACTCCGCGAGGGTCCGCGCCCAGAAGGCGTCGAGGTCGGCGGGCTCGTCGAGCGCGGGGGCGTAGGTCTCGAGCTCGGCGAGGGGCAGGTCGAAGAGCGGCACGGGGCGATCCTCCGGTCAATACGTCTGATGTCCGACGTTCAGGTGCGGTCGGGACGACTCTAGCGTCGCGGCCCGGCGCACCGTGAGCACGCTAATAATGCGCATCATCCCTTTGACCTGCGGCGTGCCCGTCCGGCGACACTGCCACCAGCCCACGTCTCGACGTGGCGCCCGGCGGCGACGACGCCGCCGACGAGGAACCGACGGAGGTCCCCTGTGAGAACCCGAGCAGCAGCACCACGCCGCAGACCGCGCGCCGTGGCGACGGCGGTCGCCACCCTGACGGCGGTCCTCGCCGCCGGGGCGGTCGTCCCCGCGACGGCCCTCGCCGCGGGACCGCCGCCCGCGGCCACGGCCGCCACCACGACCGGGGCGACGACCGGAGCGACGACCGACGGCCCGTCCGCGTCCGACCTGCCCGTGTTCGAGTACCGCGGCGTGGTCACCGACAAGGAGTCGATGCTGTACAACCCGACGGACGAGTTCATCTTCCCGAGCGTCTTCCACGCGGGCGCGCACCTCGACGACCCGCTGGGGGAGTGGTACCTCTACTACGCCCCGCACGACTCCCCGGGCGGCATCTCGGTCATGTACGCCGACTCGCTCGAGGGCCCGTGGACGGAGTACACGCACAACCCGATCGTCGCGGACGAGTGGCTGCCGTTCTACGAGCGCGTCTCGCACGTCTCGTCGCCCGACGTCCTGTGGGACGACGCGACGGACCAGGTGCTCCTGTACTTCCACGGCGAGAACTCCACGACGCGCTGGGCGACGTCGCCCGACGGGCTCGCGTTCGACGACTCCGGGGTCGCCGTGACGAACGCCGACAGCGGCGCGGGCACCACGGAGACGTCGTACGCGCGCGTCGTCGAGCACCCGGACCCGTCGTCCGGCTACCGGTTCGCCATGACGTACATGCAGAACCGGACCGACAACATCCGGCGGATCAAGCTGGCCGAGTCGGTCGACGGCAAGACCTGGGTCGTGCGGCCGGACCCGCTCGTCGTGCCCGACGCCGCGACCGGCACCAACGTGTCCGGCGGCAACCTGTGGGAGTGGGAGGGTCAGCTCTACGTGATCTACCACGGCTCCACGGGCATCACGTTCGCCCGCACGCTCGACCCGACGATGACGCAGGTCGGCCCGCGGTGGGAGCTGCACCGCGCGAGCGGCGTGGGCGACGACACGGGCCGGGTCGCGGCCCCCGAGATCGTCACCGACGGCGACGAGACGTACCTCTTCTACGAGTCCGGCGACCGCCTGGGCGCGACGATCGCGTGGGCGCAGCGCGACCCCGACGCCGTGCGGCCCCCCGAGCCGGGCCAGGACCCCGACCCGCTGCGCGAGCGGTGCAGCGGCGCGGCGTCCGACGAGTTCGACGGCACGACGCTCGACCCGGCGCGCTGGACCGTGGTCCGGCCGGGGACGGCCCGGCACGAGCTCGTCGACGGCGCGCTGCGCGTCCCGGCGTACCCGACCGGCGTCGCGGGCGCCGCGCTGCCGCTCCAGGCCGTGCCCGCCGGGTCGTGGGAGGTCACGACGGCCGTCTCCGTCTCCCCGACCGAGCGGTTCCAGCAGGGCGGCCTCCTGCTGTACCGCGACGACGCGAACTACGCGAAGCTCGACCTGGTGCACGGGTCGCTCGGCCCGCGGGTCGAGTTCATCTGGCGCCAGAACGGCACGGACCGCAACACCGGCTTCGACTCGGTCGTCCCGCCGGCGGGCCTCGGCGACACCTTCTGGCTGCGCCTGACGAGCGACGGGACCGCCGTGCAGGCGTCGGTGTCGGTCGACGGCGTCGAGTTCGCGCCGTGGGGCCGCACGGTGGACGTGGCGGCGCTCCGGGCGACGGGCGTCGGCCCGTTCGCGATGCGCGGCTCGGCGACGCCGCCGGAGATCGTCGCGTCGTTCGACTGGTTCCGCTGGACGCCGACCGCCCAGGAGGCGGCGGCGTGCGAGGGCGACGAGCCCGCCGTCGAAGTGGAGGCCGTCACGCGGTGCCTCGCGGGCCGCGCGTACGTGGCCGTGACGGCGCGCCCCGCGAGCGACGACGCGGTGGCGGTCCGGCTCGCGACGCCGTTCGGCGAGCGCACCGTGGCCGACGTCGCGCCCGGGCGCAGCGCGTACCAGTCGTTCGCGACGCGGGCCACGACGGTCGCGGCGGGGGAGGCGACGGTCGAGGTCGTGGGGGCGGACGGCGTCGGGCGGGGCACGACGACCGCGCCCTACGGCGCGCTGACCTGCGGGTAGCGCGCGGCGCAAGCAGGGGGCGACGGGCCCGGGGACGCACCACGGTGCGGCGCCGGGCCCGTCGTGCGTCCCGCGCCGCACGCCCGGCCACGGCGACGACCGGCGCATTATGCGGATCACCCGGCGCCCGCCCACCCGCGGAGCCGCGCGGGTCCCGGCGTAATAATGCGTATTACCTCGTTGACCGGCCGGGCCCGGCCTGGCGAGACTCCTTCCACGTCATCGACGACGTGATCGAGGAGGATCCATGCCGAGGCACCGCATCACCCAGGCCGACGTCGCCGCCATGGCGGGCGTCAGCCAGGCGACGGTCTCGTTCGTGCTGAACGACTCCACGCCCGCGGGGGTGCGGATCAGCGAGGAGACGCGCCAGCGCGTGCTCGACGCGATCCGGATCACGGGCTACTCGGCGAACCCCGTCGCGCAGCGTCTCGCGGGCGGGCGCAACCAGATCCTCGGCGTCTTCACCTACGAGGCGACGTTCCCGCGCTCCGGTCGCGACTTCTACGGGCCGTTCCTCGTCGGGATCGAGCACGCGGCCGAGAAGCTCGGCATCGACATCCTGCTGTTCACGAGCGCACGCGTCGTCGACGGGCGCCGCCGCCTCACGCGCGACGGCTGGCAGCGCCTCGGGATCGCCGACGGCTGCCTGCTGCTCGGCCAGCACGAGGACCGCGGCGAGCTCCAGCACCTGCTGGACACGAACTACCCCTTCGTCTTCATCGGCAAGCGCGGCAGCGACGGCGGACGCCTGCCGTACGTCGGCGCCGACTACGTCGCGGCCACCGCGCGCCAGGTCGAGCGGCTCGTCGAGCTCGGCCACGAGCGCATCGGGTACGTCGGTCCGCGCGGCACCGACCAGCCCACGCTCGACCGCGTCGACGCCTACCGCGCGACGATGAAGGCGCACGGCCTGACCGTCCGGTTCGTCGAGCTGGACGACGTCCCTGCGACGGCGGCCGAGATCGTCGACCAGCGGCTCACCGCCGTCGTCGTGGCGCCCGAGAACTCCCCGGAGGAGCTCGTCGACGAGCTCGAGGACCGGGGCGTGCGCGTGCCGGCGGACGTCTCCGTGCTCCTGCTCGGCCAGCCGCACCACGGGCGCCCGGGCGGGCGCCGCTGGTCGGGCTTCTCCATCCCGCGCGAGGAGATGGGCGCGCGCGCCCTCGTGCTGCTGTCCCGCCTCGTCGCGGCCGAGTCCGGCTCGGGGCGCTCGGACCGCCGCGCGTCGCGCGCCGTCGCCGTCCCGGAGGACGAGCTCCACCAGCTCCTCGAGTGCGTGGACGTCGACGGCGAGACCGTCGCCGCGCCGTCGGGCGTCGCGGCACCCGCCTGACCGACCTCAGACCGCACCACCGAGCACCAGAGAAACGGAAACCCCAGCGTGACCCATGCAGACCTCCAGGCAGACGTCCTCGTCGTCGGCGGCGGGCTCGGCGGCGTGGCCGCCGCGCTCGCGGCGGCGGAGCGCGGCGCCCGCGTCGTCCTCACCGAGGAGCACCCGTGGATCGGCGGCCAGCTCACGTCCCAGGCGGTACCGCCGGACGAGAGCCCGTGGGTCGAGCGGTTCGGCGTGACCGCGCGCTACCGCGCGCTGCGCGACGGCATCCGCGACGTCTACCGCCGCTCCTACCCGCTCACGGACGCCGCGCGCACGTGGGATGCCCTCAACCCCGGCGCGGGCTGGGTCTCCAAGCTGTGCCACGAGCCGCGCGTCGCGGTGGGCGTGCTCGAGGAGATGCTCGCCCCGTGGCGGTCCGCGGGCCGCATCCGCCTGCTCGAGCGCGTGCGCCCGACGGCGGCCACCACCGACGGCGACCGCGTCACCTCCGTGACGCTCACCCCGGTCACCGCCGACGCCGCGGGCGCGGCCGTGACGGTGCACGCGGCGTTCGTCGTCGACGCGACCGAGACGGGCGAGCTCCTGCCGCTGACGGGCACCGAGTACGTCACCGGGTTCGAGTCGAACCGCGAGACCGGGGAGCCGAGCGCGCCGGACGAGGCGCAGCCCGACAACGTGCAGGCCCTCAGCGTGTGCTTCGCCGTCGAGCACGTGGACGGCGACCACACGATCGACCGCCCCGAGCGCTACGACTTCTGGAGCACGTACACCCCCGGCCCGTGGAACGGGCGCCGGATGCTGTCGTGGGAGGCGCCCAACCCGCGCACGCTCGCGATGGACGTGCGGTCGTTCACCCCGAACCCGGGCGACGACCCGCGCGCCGTCGACGCCGACCAGTCGAAGAACCCCGGCGACGGGAACCTCTGGACGTTCCGGCGTATCGCGGCCCGCGACCTCTTCGCGCCGGGCCACTACGCGAGCGACCTGTGCCTCGTGAACTGGCCGAGCATCGACTACTTCCTCGAGCCCGTGCTCGACGTGCCGCGCGACGTGGAGGAGGCCCGGATCGCCGACGCCCGGCAGCTCAGCCTCTCGATGCTCTACTGGATGCAGACCGAGGCGCCGCGCGCCGACGGCGGGACCGGCTTCCCGGGCCTGCGCCTGCGGCCCGACGTCATGGGCTCGGCCGACGGCCTCGCCCAGGCGGCCTACCACCGCGAGTCCCGCCGCCTGCGCGCCGTGACGACGGTGACGGAGAACGATGTCTCGTACGCCGTGCGCGGCGACCGCGGCGCGACGCGCTACGACGACTCGGTCGGCGTCGGCATGTACCGGATCGACCTGCACCCCTCGACGGGCGGCGACACGTACATCGACGTCGCGTCGACGCCGTTCGAGATCCCGCTCGGCGCGCTGCTGCCGCAGCGCGTGACCAACCTGCTCGCCGCCAACAAGAACATCGGCACGACGCACATCACGAACGGGTGCTACCGCCTGCACCCCGTCGAGTGGAACGTCGGCGAGGCCGCCGGCCACCTCGCGGCCCACTGCCTCGCGACCGGGCGCACGCCGCACGCCGTCCAGTCGAAGGCCGACCTCCTCGCCGACTACCAGGACGAGCTCGTCCGGGCGGGCGTCGAGCTGCGCTGGCCCGCCGAGGCCCACCCCTACTGACCCGGGCTCCCCGCGCCCGGCACCCCCGCCCACCCTCAGTCCGAAGGAGAACTGATGCACCCCCTCACCCCACGGTCGGCCCCTCGGTCCGCCCCGCGCCGACGCCGCCTCGTCGGCGCACCCCTGGCCGCCGGCGGCGTCGCGCTCGCCCTCGTCCTCACCGCGTGCTCCGGCGGCGGCGACGACGTCGCGGGCGAGCCGAGCACCCCGAGCGAGCCGGTCGAGCTGCGCATGACGGTCTGGACGGCCGACGAGACGCAGCTCTCGCAGTTCCAGGAGATCGCCGACGCGTACGTCGCGGAGAACCCCGACCTCGTGTCCGGCGTGACGTTCGAGACCATCCCGTTCGAGGACTACACGACGTCCCTCACGACGCAGCTCGCGGGCGGCAACGCGCCGGACCTCGCGTGGATCCTCGAGAGCTACGCGCCCGAGTTCGTGGCGAGCGGCGCGCTCGTCGACGTCGGCCCGAAGCTGCAGGAGACCGAGGGGTACGCGTACGACGACCTGCTCGACTCGTCGCTCGCGCTGTGGGAGAAGGACGGCGGCCTCTACGCCTACCCGTTCTCCAACTCGCCGTTCGCGCTGTTCGTCAACACCGACCAGGTCGCCGCGGCGGGCCAGCCGAAACCGGCCGACCTCGTCGCGTCGGGCGACTGGACCTACGACCAGGTCCGCGAGATCGCGGCGGCGGCCGCCGCGACGTCGGGCAAGCAGGGCCTCGTGGTGCGCGACTTCGACTACAAGGTCTGGGAGAACCTGTCGACGATCTGGGACGGCTGGGACGCGGCGCCGTGGAGCGAGGACGGCACGCAGTGCACGTTCACCGACCCCGAGATGGTCGACGCGCTCACGTGGGTCCACGACGCGACGTTCGTCGACAAGGCGCTGCCCGGTCCCGGCACGACGGCCGACTTCTTCGCGGGCGACTCCGCCATGACGATCACGCAGATCAGCCGCGCGTCGTCGCTCGACGACTCGTTCGGGTGGGACGTCGTGCCGCTCCCGGCGGGCCCGGCGGGCCAGCAGAACGTCATCGGCCAGGCCGGCATCGGTGTCTTCGCGGCCGGGGAGCACCCCGACGTCGCGGCCGACTTCCTCGCGTGGTTCACCAACCCGGAGAACGCCGAGACGCTCGCCGCGTACTTCCCGCCGCCGCGCGAGTCGCTGCTCACCGCCGAGACGCTCGGGGCAGCCAACCCGAAGCTCAGCGAGGAGCAGCTCCAGGCGGTCGTCGTCGACGGCATCCAGGGCGCCGTGACGAAGCCGTCGCACCAGAACTTCGCCAAGCTGCAGGACACGGTGCGCGCCCAGCTCGACGCGCTGTGGACCGCCCACGCGGACGTCGAGGGCGTCCTCGCCGACACGTGCGCGGCGATCCAGCCCCTGCTCGGGGACTGAGCGTGGCGTCCTCCGCACTCGCACGACGGGACGCGGCCGTGGGCTACACCATGGTCGCGCCCGCCGTGCTCGGCGCGCTCGCGTTCGTCGTCGCGCCGCTGGTCGCCGTCGTCTGGTACTCGCTGCACGAGTGGAACGTCCTCGCGAACACGTTCACGTTCGCGGGCGGGGACAACTACGAGCGGATGCTCGCCGACCCCGGGCTGCGGGACTCGCTCCTCGCGAGCCTGTGGTTCTCCGTCGGGCTCGTCGTGCTCAACATCTCCCTCGCGCTCGTCCTCGCGGTGCTGCTCAACCAGCGGCTCCCCGGCACGACGACGTTCCGCACGTTCTTCTTCTCGCCCGTCGTCGTGTCCCTCGTGGCGTGGACGATCGTGTGGAGCTTCCTGCTCCAGGCGGACGGCGGCATCAACGGGTTCCTGTCGCTGCTCGGCGTCGACGGCCCGAACTGGCTGCGCGGCGAGACGACGGCGATGCTCTCGGTGATCGTCGTGCAGGTCTTCAAGAACGTGGGCCTCAACATGATCCTGTTCCTCGCGGCCCTGCAGGGGGTGCCCGAGGAGATCCAGGAGGCCGCGCGCATCGACGGCGCGGGCGCGTGGCGCCGGTTCCGGTCGATCACGCTCCCGCTCATCAGCCCGACCGTCCTGCTGGTCTCGATCCTCACGATCGTGGGCTCGCTCGAGGTGTTCGCGCAGATCGCCGTGCTCACGGGCGGGGGGCCGGGGAACTCGACCACCGTGCTCGTCTACTACCTGTACCAGCAGGCGTTCCGGTTCAACGACTTCGGCTACGCGAGCGCGATCTCCGTCCTGCTGTTCGTCATCGTCCTCGTCCTGACACTCGTGCAGTGGCAGACGCGCAAGAGGTGGGTCTTCCATGAAGTCTGACGTGATGCCCGGCCCGGCCACGCTCCCGGGCGCGGACGACGGCCCGGCCCGGCCCGCGGCGTCGGGCACGGGCGGCGCCGACGGCGCGGCGACCCGCGGCGGGCGGCCCGCGCGCCGCACGGGGAGCGCGCGCACGCGCCGCCGCTGGGGGCGCGCGGCGCTCGTGGCGCTCCTCGTGGTGCTCAGCGTGCCGTTCGTCTTCCCGACGTGGTGGATGGCGACGTCGAGCCTCAAGCCGATGAGCGAGATCCTGCGGGCCGTGCCGACGCTCTGGCCCCAGGACCCGTCGTTCGCGGCCTACGGCGAGGTGTTCCGGCTGCAGCCGTTCGCGCAGCAGTACTGGAACAGCCTCTACATCGCCGTGGTCGTGACGGTCGGGACGATCCTCGTGGCCTCGATGGCCGGGTACGCGTTCGCGCGCATTCGGTTCCCCGGGGCGAACGCGCTGTTCCTGCTCGTGCTCGTCGGGCTGCTCGTGCCGTCGGAGGTGACGATCGTCCCGCTGTTCCGGATGGTCAACTCGCTCGGGCTCATCGACACGCACTGGCCGCTCGTGGTCATCCCGATCCTCGGGGCGCCGAGCGTCCTCGCGACGTTCATCATGCGCCAGTTCTTCCTCGGGCTCCCCGGCGAGCTCGAGGAGGCGGGGCGCATGGACGGCCTCGGGCGGTGGGGGATCTTCTGGCGGATCGCGTTCCCGCTGTCGCGCTCGGCGATCTCGGCCGTCGCGATCTTCACGTTCCTCAAGTCGTGGAACCTGTACCTCGAGCCGATCGTGTACCTGTCCAGCAAGGACCGGTTCACGCTCCCGCAGGCGCTCACGCAGTACGTCGACGCCTACGGCGGCCCGATGTGGAACGTCCAGCTCGCCGCGACGACGCTCACGGTGCTGCCGGTCCTCGCGGTGTTCCTCGTCGCGCAGAAGCAGTTCGTCCAGGGCCTGGCGCACACGGGACTGAAGTAGGAGAGGCCGCCGATCAGCCCTGCTCGGGGTACTCGGTGCGGGTGCGCGACCCTCCGACCGAGACGCTCCCGCCGCCGACCACGGGCAGCGGCGTCCCGGCGGAGAACCCGGCACCCTGCTCCTTCACGACCGTCCCGCCGGGGGGCGTCGTGATGAGCGAGCTCGGCGGGTTGGGCACGACGTTGCCGCTCGCGTCGTACGTGATCGCGTACACGCCGGGCCCGCCGAGGTCCGTGCTGCCCGGGACGATCCCCGTGCCCTCGATGCCTGCGCCGGCGTCGCCGCGGACGTAGACCGTCGTGGTGCCCGTGTTGTTGTCCACTCGGGTGCCGACCAGGCCCTCGACCTCGACCTCGGCCCTGCCTCCGGCGAGCGGGACGACCGCACCCCCGGCGGACCCGGTCGCGTAGGCGCCCGCCTCGACGATCGTGGCGTCGGGCCTCGGCGGCACGTACGACCCGAGCTCCGGCCCCATGTAGTGCATCGTCTGGCGCTGCTGGTAAGCGAGGAAGGCGTCGACCTCCTCCTGGCTCGCGAAGGTGTACTCGCTCCCGACGTTCAGCACCGCCCCGCCCGAGGCGCCCGCCTGCGCGCCGAGGTTGACGCCGTGCTCGTTCACGTGCCCCTCGACGTAGGGGGTCGGGGTGCCCTCTCCGACCCCCAGGCTGCCCCCGGCGAGCTGGGTGACCCGGAACGTCCCGTCGGAGAGCTCGTCGATGCGGTACTCGAACCCGGCGCTCCCTTCCCCCGGGCCGGCCCCGATGCCCTGCTCGTACGTCACGTGCTCCGTCGCGACGATCGTCGGCGGCTCCTGCTGCTCGGTCATCGGCGGCAGGTCGGGCAGGGTGCGATCGCCCGGCAGACCAGGGATCCCGCCGCCACCGCCGCCGCCGCCAGCACCGCCGCCACTGCTCCCGCCGCCGTCGACGGCGCTCGCGCTGTCCTGTTGCTCGGCCTGCACGCGGAGCTTCTGCGCGCCGTCGTCGAGCAGGGTCGACGCCGCTCGCAGCGCCGCCTCCATCTCGCCGTGCCACCGTGCCCGCAGCGCCTCGGCGTCCGGACCTGCCCACGGGGTCGACGTGACGGCGGCGCGCAGCGCCGAGGTCGTCGCCTCGAGCTTCGCGGACTCGCCCTGGAACGTGTCGGCGAGCCCGCGCAGCGCGGCGACGTCGGCACCGTAGAAGGACATGGTGAACCTCTGCTGGCAGGGGGACGGTTGTCACGGTCACCCTTCGTCATGGCGCGGCCCGGCGCAAGGGGGAGGAGTCCCCATCGGGCCGAGACGCGCGGTCGGGCTGAGCGCCCGGCGCCCTGCACGAGGACGCCGCCGAGGTCGCTACGCTCGACGGTGTGGCTCATCTCCTCGGCGCCGACGGCATCTCGCTGACCGTCGGCACCCGCACCCTGCTCGACGACGTCTCGCTCGGCCTGGACGACGGCGACCGCGTCGGCATCGTCGGCCCCAACGGGGCCGGCAAGACCACGCTCCTGCGCCTCCTCGCGGGCACGCAGCAGCCCGACGGCGGCCGCGTCACCCGCGTGGGCGGCCTGCGGGTGGGCCTGCTCGACCAGCGCGACGACGTCGGCACCGGCGCGACGATCCGCGACCTCGTGCACGGCGACGCCGCGACCCACGCGTGGGCGTCGGACGCGAGCGTCCGCACCGTCCACGCGGGGCTGCTGGGCGACCTCGACCTCGACGCCCCGGCGGACACGCTGTCCGGCGGGCAGCGTCGCCGCGTCGCGCTCGCGGCCCTCCTCGTCGCCGACCACGACGTGCTGTTCCTCGACGAGCCCACGAACCACCTCGACGTCGAGGGCGTCGCGTGGCTCGCCGCGCACCTCGGCGACCGCTTCGCCCGCCCGGGCGCGAAGGGCGCCCTCGTGGTCGTCACGCACGACCGCTGGTTCCTCGACGCCGTGTGCTCGCGCATGTGGGAGGTGCGGGGCGACGGCTCGGGCCAGGTCGAGGGCTACGAGGGCGGGTACGCCGCGTACGTGCTCGCGCGTGCCGAGCGCCAGCGCACCGCGGCCGTCGCGGCGGAGAAGCGCGACAACCTGCTGCGCAAGGAGCTCGCGTGGCTCCGGCGGGGCGCGCCCGCGCGCACGTCCAAGCCCAAGTTCCGGCTCGACGCCGCCGCCGCGCTCATCGCCGACGTCCCGCCGCCGCGCGACACGCTCGAGCTCACGCGCACCGCGACGAAGCGCCTCGGCAAGGACGTGCTCGACCTCGAGGACGTGACGGTCGCGGTGCCGCGCCAGGACGGTCAGGGCGAGCGCGTGCTGCTCGACGACGTCACGTGGCACCTGGGGCCCGGCGACCGGTACGGGGTCGTCGGGGTCAACGGCGCCGGGAAGACGACGCTCCTCGCGCTCCTCGCCGGGCGGCGCGAGCCCGACTCCGGGCGGGTCAAGCGCGGCAAGACCGTCCACGTCGCGGAGCTGTCGCAGGACGTCGGCGAGCTCGACGACATCGCCGGCGCGCGCGTGATCCAGGTGATCGAGGACGAGAAGCGCTCGGTCGTCGTCGACGGCAAGGAGCTCTCCGCGTCCCAGCTCGTCGAGCGGCTCGGCTTCACGCGCGAGCGGTCGCAGACGCTCGTGCGCGACCTCTCGGGCGGCGAGCGGCGTCGCCTCCAGCTCCTGCGCCTGCTCGTCGCCGAGCCCAACGTGCTCCTGCTCGACGAGCCGACGAACGACCTCGACACCGACACGCTCGCCGCGCTCGAGGACCTGCTCGACGGCTGGCCCGGCACGCTCATCGTCGTCTCGCACGACCGCTACCTGCTGGAGCGCGTCGCGGACCGCCAGGTCGCGCTGCTCGGCGACGGCCAGGTGCGCGACCTGCCGGGCGGCGTCGAGCAGTACCTCGAGCTGCGGCGCTCGGCGCTCGCGGGCGCGGGCGCGGCCTCGACCGGGTTCGCGCCCACGGGCGGCACCGACGCGACGCCGGACGCGGGGCCGGCCGCGGCGGCCCCGGGCCCGAGCGCGGCCGAGGTGCGGGCGGCGAAGAAGGAGATCAACCGCATCGAGCGGCGCCTGAGCAAGATCGCGGAGGCCGAGGGCCGGCTGCACGAGAAGATCGCGGCGAACGCGACCGACTTCGCGGCGGTCGCGGAGCTCGACGCCGAGCTGCGCACCCTCGCGGCGGAGAAGGACGAGCTCGAGGCGGCGTGGCTCGAGGCGGCCGAGGTCGCCGGGTGACGGCCGACCGGATGCGCGTCGCGGTGTCCGCGCGGGGCGTCGAGGTCGACGACGGGCAGGGCGGCGTCCTCGCGCCGTGGGCGGACGTGCGCCGCGTCACCGCGTTCGCGCTCGGCGCCCCGGGCGGCACCGCCCGGTACGTGTCGTTCGACCTCGTGAACGGGCACAGCGTCGAGGTGGACGACGCCGCCCCGGAGTGGGACGACGTGCTCGCCGCCCTGCCCGGGCGGGTCGAGCTCGCGGTCGACGACCCGCTCGTCGCGCTCGGCGCGCTCGCGCCGGGCGAGCGGCTCGTCCTCGCGGGGCCCGTGCGGACCCGCTGACCCCGCGGGGACCCGGGTCCGGACGCCCGGGGCGTGTCGCCGGGGCCCAGCCGGGCGCGGGTGTGCGGCTCAGCGCCGCAGGAAGCCCATGCGGTCGTCGGGGTCGACGCGCTCGAGGATGGCGCCCGCGATGGCGTCCAGCTGCTCGACCTGCTCGTCGGTGAGCGCGTCGATCACGTGGTCGCGCACCGTCCCGACGTGCCCGGGCGCGGTCGCGACGACCTTCTCCCAGCCGGCGTCGGTGAGGTGCGCGTTCGTCGCGCGGCGGTCCTCGGGGCACGGCACGCGCTCGACCAGGCCACGCTTCTCGAGGCGCGCGACGACGTGGGAGAGCCGGGGGAGCGTGGCGTTGGTGGCGCCCGCGAGGTCGGTCATGCGCAGCGTGCGCCGCGGCGCCTCGGAGAGCATCGCGAGCACGTAGTACTCGAAGTGGCTGAGGTCGGCGTCGCGCCGGAGCTGGGAGTCGAGGACGCCCGGCAGCAGCTCCACGACCGCCACGAGCCGCTTCCACGCGTCGAGCTGCTGGTCGTCGAGCCAGCGGGGTTCCGTCGTCATCGTGCCTCCTCCGGTGCGGCGATCCGCATAGTTGACGGTACAACTTTAGCGGCGTACGGTGTTAGTTGTAGCAACAACTAATAGCCGACCGTCGGGCCGGCGGAGGAAGGGAAGCCACCATGAGCAGCATCACCATCGTCGGCGCCGGGAACATGGGCTCGGCCATCGCCGGTCTCGCGCTCGCCGCGGGCAGCCAGGTGCAGGTCCTGACCCGTGAGGCCACCGAGGTCGACCCGCGCGTCACGGCGGGCACCGTCGGCGACGAGATCACCGGCGACGTCGTCGTGCTCGCGCTCCCGTACGGGGCGCTCGACGACGTCCTCGGCGCCTACGAGGGCCGCCTCGACGGCAAGGTGCTCGTCGACATCACCAACCCGCTCGACTTCGCGACGTTCGACTCCCTCGTCGTGCCCGACGGCTCGTCGGCCGCGGCGCAGATCCAGGAGCGCGTCCCGGGCGCGCGGGTCCTCAAGGCGTTCAACACGAACTTCGCGGCGACGCTCGCCACCGGCCAGGTCGGGCCGCTCCCGACGACGGTCCTCGTCGCGGGCGACGACGCCGACGCGAAGGCCGCCCTCGCGGGCGCCGTGTCCGGGGTCCGCGTCGTCGACGCCGGCTCGCTGAAGCGCGCGCACGAGCTCGAGGCTCTCGGCTTCCTGCAGCTCACGCTCGCGGCGGGGGAGAAGACCTCCTGGACGACGGGCTTCGCGCTCGCCGAGTGACCCCGCCCGCTCACGCACGACGGCGGCCGGCCACCCCGCGGGGGTGACCGGCCGCCGTCGTGCGCGGAGCCTCAGCCGCGCGCCTTCTCGACGGCCGCGCGGGCCGCCTCGTGCTCCGCCTTCTGGGCGTCCCGCAGGGCCCTCTCGAGCTCGCGCACCTTCTTCTGGGCCTCGCGCACGCGCCGCTCCGCGTCGCGCCGCCGGAGCGTCGCCTTCTTGACCCGTGCGTCCTTGACGTGCACGGCGACCTCGACGGGCGCGACGGCGTCGCGCGGGTCCGTCGCCGGTGCGGGTTCCGTGACCGTGGTGGGCTGCCGCCCGGGCGCGCGGCCCGCGCCGGGCGCCCCGGCGGCCCGCGCGTCGACGTAGACGGCGATCCCGTCGAGCACCCGCTCCAGGCCCCACGCGGTGTCGTCGATCTCGCCCTCGCCCGCGTACGTGCCGGCCTCGACGAGCGGGCGCAGGTAGGGGAACCGCACCTCGTCCACGAGCCCGCGCAGCGCGTCGGCCCACGCGCCGCCCTGGACCGCCTCGTCGCCCCCGGCCGCCGCGACGGCGCGCGCGAGGTCGGTCTGCAGCCGCGCCGCGTTCCGGGCGTACCCGCTGACGAGGAGGATGACGGACATCTTCTCCTCGTCGTCGAGCGGCGTGGACCGCAGCGCGCGCAGCCCGGCGTCCGCGCCGCGCAGGTTGTTCGGCGTGAGCGGCGCGCCGGTCACGGGGATGTCGAGGAACCACGGGTGCGACGCGAACACCGCCATCGTGAACTGCGCCCACTCGCGCAGCTCGGTGCGCCAGTCGGCGGGCTCGTGCGCGGGCGGGTACTCGACGTCGAGCGCGGCCTCCTGCATGAGGAGCAGCAGGTCGTCCTTGCTCGTGACGTACCGGTAGAGCGACATCGTCGTGAAGCCGAGGCTCTGCGCGACCTTCGCCATGGACACGGCCCCGAGCCCGTCGGCGTCGGCGAGCTCGATGGCCGCGTCGACGATCCGCTCGATGCTCAGCTCGCGCTTGGGCGCGCGCTCGGGGCGTTCGGCCACGCCCCACGCGAGCGCGAGCCGGGGCGGGAGGTCGGGTGCGTCCGTCATGGCTTCATCCTCCCCGACGGCGCCGGGACCCGGGGCGCAGCCGTGCCGAGCAGGCACTCCCGGTGGCGCGAGCAGGTGGTCCTGGTGCGTCCTGCCGACCGGACGCACCAGGACCACCTGCTCGGCCGCGCGGGGGTGGGTGGGGGGAGAGGGGCGGGCGGGGTCAGCGGGCCGTCCGTCGGCGGTAGAGCAGGGAGCCGGCGGTGCAGCTCGCGACGAGGAAGCCGGCGAGCCACGCGACGGCCGTGAGGGCCGTCGACGCGTCGGGTGCGCCTGCGAGCAGCCCGCGGAACGTCTCGATGACCGGCGTGAACGGCTGGTTCTCGGCGAACCCGTGCAGCCACGACGGCATGGTGTCGATCGGGACGAACCCCGAGCTGAGGTAGGGCACGAACAGGAAGAGGAAGTTCACCGACTGCGACGCCTCGACGCTCAGCACGAGGCCGAGCGCCACGCTCAGCCACGTGAACGTCAGCACGGCGAGGACGGCGAAGGCGACGAGCCCCGCCCAGTCGGCGGGCCCGGCGTCGGGCCGGAAGCCGAGCGCGAGCGCGACCCCCACGACGACGACGGCGGACGCGAGGTTGCGCACGACGCTCGCCACGACGTGCCCCCACAGCGCGGACGGCCCGAAGATCGGCAGGGTCTTGAACCGGTCGATCGTGCCGGACGTCATGTCCTGCGCGACACCGACCGCGGCCGTCGCGGAGCCGAACCCCAGGCACATCACGAGCACGCCGGGCACGACGTAGTCGATGTAGTCGTCCCCGCCGATCGCCCCACCGAAGATGACGACGAAGACGAGCATGATCATCACCGGCAGCGCGAAGGCCGTGACGAGCCCGTCGACGCTGCGCAGCTGGCGGCGGGTCTCGCGGCCGACCATCGTGCGGACGTCGCGCGCCGCGGTGGCCGGGGTCTGCCGCACACGCGGCGGCGCGGTGCGGGGCGGCCGGGGCAGGGTGGTCATGGGTGCGGCGCTCATCGGGCGCCCTCCTTCCGGGTCAGGGCGAGGAACACGTCGTCGAGCGTGGGCCGCACGACACTGACCCCCACGACCGCGAGCGCGTGGGCGTCGGCGGCCGCGAGCACGTCGCGGATGGTGCGGACGGGGTCGTCGCTCGGTGCGGTGAGCGAGAGGTCCTTCGCGTCGGTGGTCGGGCGGGCCAGCCCGATCGAGGGCGCGAGCCCGACGGCGGCGGCCAGGCTCTCCGGGTCGTCGAACGCCACGCGCACGTGGTCGCCCGCGACGAGCGCCTTGAGCTCGGCGGCCGTGCCCCGCGCCGCGACGCGGCCGTCGTGCAGGACGGCGATCGTGTCGGCCAGGCGGTCGGCCTCCTCGAGGTACTGGGTCGTCAGCAGGACGGTCGTCCCGTCGGCGGCGAGGCCCCGCACGACCTCCCAAAGCTGCGCGCGCGACGCCGGGTCGAGGCCGGTCGTCGGCTCGTCGAGCACGAGCACCGCCGGGTCGGCCACGAGGCTGATCGCGAGGTCGAGGCGACGGCGCATGCCGCCCGAGTAGGTCCCGACCCGCCGGTCCGCGGCGTCGGCGAGGTCGAAGCGCTCGAGCAGTGCGGCAGCGCGCGGGCGCACCGCCCGGCGGGGGAGGTGCGCGAGCTCGCCCATCATCACGAGGTTCTCGCGGCCCGTCTGGAACTCGTCCACCGACGCGTACTGGCCCGTGAGCGCGATGGTCTCGCGCACCCGGGCGGCGTCGTGCACGACGTCGGCGCCTGCGACGCGGGCCGTGCCGCCGTCGGGCCGGACGAGGGTCGTGAGGATGTTGACGGTCGTCGTCTTGCCCGCGCCGTTGGGCCCCAGCAGCGCGAAGATCTCGCCGCGGCGCACGGTCAGGTCGACGTCGCGCAGCACGGCGTGGTCGCCGTAGGACTTCTCCAGCCCCTGCGCGGCGATCATCGGTCCGGTCATCGCCTTCTCCTTCTCCGTCGGCCGTTCGTGTGCGGCGCACACTGCTTGTGTGCGCCATAAACTGTGTGTACACCATAAACACCTGCGCGAGCGGGGGTCAAGGGTCGAGGAGGTGCTCCACGAGGGAGGGGCTGCCGCTCAGCCCGTGCGGCGACGGGGCGCGCCGGTGAGGACCAGCCCGATCCCGGTCATCACCACGAGCGCGCCCAGCACGACGGCGACCGGCGCCGTCCACGTCCCCGTCGCCGTCTGCAGGGCCCCGGCCGCGGTGGGCGCGACGGCGGCCAGGCAGTACCCGACGGACTGCACCGTCGCCGACGCCTGCCGGCCGCGCCGGACCGTCGGGTACCGCTGGGCGACGAGTGTGAAGATCACGACGAAGTTCGCCGCCTGGGCGACGCCGGCCGCGGACGCCCACACCGCCCAGAGCCCCGGCGCGACGAGCAGGCCCACCGGCAGCGTCAGCCACAGCACCGCGATCCCGACGAACGTCTGCCGCAGGCTGAGGCGGCGCGCGGCGAGCGGCACCGCGAGACCGCCGACGATCGCGAAGCCCTGGAACAGCGACGCCGCACCGCCCGACGCGGAGCGCGGGATGCCTGCGAGGTCCTCCAGGACGAGCGGCAGCCACGCCGTGAGCGCGTAGAAGCTCGACGACTGGAGCGCGAACATCGCGCACAGCCACCACGTGAACGGCGTCGCGAGCACGTGGCGCTCGCGGGCCGTCGTCGGGTCGGTGCCCGTGACGCCCTCCGCCGCGGACGCCGCCAGCGCGTCCGCCTCGGCCGCTTCCCCGGCCGCCCTGGCCTCCGTCTCCGATGCCGCCGGGCCGGGCACGGTCTCCGCCGGCACGTCCCGGGGCTCGCGCGCCTCGCGCGGCACCGCGCGCAGCCACCACACGAGCGCGACGACCGCGAGCACCGACCACGACGCGAGCGCCCAGCGCCACCCGACGGCGTCCGCCAGCGGCGCGGTGAGCGCCGTCGTCGCGACGGTGCCGACGTTGATCGCCGCCGTGTACAGGCCCGTCACCGTCGCGACGTGGCCGGGGAAGTCGCGCTGGGCGATCATCGGCACCGCGAGGTTCGCCGTCGTGATGCCCAGCCCGAGGAGCACCGTGCCCGCGAACGTCCCGGCCGCGCCGAGCGCCGCGAGGTCCGCCGAGCGCAGGACCGTCCCCGCGACGATCAGCGTGAGCGCGACGGCGATCGCCGTCCGGAGCGACGACCGCCCGAGCAGGCCCGCGACGGCGGGCGTCGCGAGCGCGAAGCACAGCACCGGGATGCCGGTGAGCAGGCCCGCCGCGGCGGCGGTGAGGTCGAGGTCGGCCGCGACGTCCGCGACGACGGGCGGGAGCGCCGTGAGCGGCGCCCGCAGGTTGACGGCCACGAGCAGCACGGCGACGAGCAGGACCCCGTCGATCCCGCCGCGGAACGTGCTCGGGCGGGGCGGCCGTGACGACGGCATCGGGCGGGGACCTCCGGGTGCGGGCGCGTGCGGCGACGCCCGCCCGGTCGTCCGGGCCGTCGGTCAGTCGTCGAACTGTCCTCCGACTGTACGCAGGAGCGCCGCGAGCGCAGGTCGCTCGCCCGGCTCGAGCGCGTCGAGGATGCGGGCCTCGACGGCGAGGAGGTCGGTCATCGCCGTGTCCACGCGCTCCAGGCCCTCGGGCGTGAGCTCGACGAGCACGCCGCGCCGGTCGTCGGGCGAGCGGCGGCGCACGACGAGCCCGCGCTCCTCGAGCCGGTCGATGCGGTTCGTCATGGTCCCGCTCGTCACGAGCGTCTGGGTGACGAGCGCCCCGGGGGAGAGGCGGTACGGCTCGCCCGCGCGGCGCAGCGCGGACAGGACGTCGAACTCCCACGTCTCCAGGTGCCCGCGCGCGAACGCCGTGCGCCGCGCCCGGTCCAGGTGCCGGGCGAGCCGGTCGACCCGGGAGAACACCGTGAGCGGCTCGACGTCGAGGTCCGGCCGCTCGCGCTGCCACGCCGCGACGATGCGGTCGACCTCGTCCTCGTGCTGCTGGTCCATGACGCGAGGGTACTCGACGTGTCTCGACGTCAAGACTCTTGACGGCTCGCCGGTCGTCGCGGCGCGCCGCAAGACCCGCCACCGCGAGGTAGAGCCCTGGCCCCGCGAGGTAGAGCCATGGTCCCGCGGGGTAGAGCCGTGGTCCCGCGGGGTAGAGCCGTGGTCCCGCGGGGTAGAGCCGTGGTCCCGCGGGGTAGAGCCGTGGTCCCGCGGGGTAGAGCCGTGGTTTCGCGAGGTAGAGGCGTGGTCCCGCGAGGTAGAGCCGTGGTCCCGCGAGGTAGAGCCGCTGTCCGCCGAGGTAGAGGCGTGGTCGTGCGGGCCGTGCCTGGGCGCGCACCTACCAGGGCGACATGAGCACAGGGTGGGGCGACCCACCGTCGTCGACCACCGGGCCTGGCCTCTACCTCGCCGAACCCGGGCTCTACCTCGCCGAACCCGGGCTCGATCTCGCCCGACCCGTCCTCTATCTCGGCGAACCACGCCTCTACCTCGGCGAACCGCGCCTCTACCTCGGCGGGGCGGGGGCTGCGCCCCGCCGTCAGGACGTGCGCAGGGCGTCCGTGAGCTTGACGCGGGCGCCGGTGCGCAGGACGGCGTTGGAGTAGATCTTCGCCGCGAGCCACACGAGGAGGGGGATGACGGCGACGGAGAGGCCGAGCGCGACGAGGGCCTCCCACGTCTCGGCGCTGCCGAGCGCGATGCGGACCGGCATGAGCAGCGGCGAGCACAGCGGCACGTACGACAGCCAGACGACGAGCGGGTTGTCCGGCGCCCACGGCGCGACGGAGACGCCCACGATGTACGGCACGATCATGAGGAACGTGACGGGCGTGGTCACCGCGCCGACGTCCTCCTGGCGCGACACCAGCGCGCCGAGGCCGGCCATGAGCAGCGCGTAGCTGACGAAGCCGACGACGAACCACACGAGCGCCCAGGCCGCGGCGGTCCCGAGGTCGATCGTCGAGGTGTCGACGAGGCCGAGGCCGAGCGCGGTCCCGACGCCCGCGAGCACGACGAGCGCGACCTGCCCGAGCCCGACGAGGCCGATGCCGAGGACCTTGCCCGCCATGAGCTGCCACGGTCGCACGGTCGAGAGCAGGAGCTCGACGACGCGGCTCGTCTTCTCCTCGACGACGCCCTGCGCGATGAGCTGGCCGCTGATCATGATGGCCATGAAGAGCAGGATGCCGGTGACCAGGCCGGTGACGTAGCGCGCCGGGTCGAACTCGCTGGGCTCGCCGATGGTGCGCACGTCCGGCGCGGCGGTCGCGACGTCGCCC
Source organism: Cellulosimicrobium sp. 72-3 (assembly GCF_013127315.1). Taxonomy (NCBI): domain Bacteria; kingdom Bacillati; phylum Actinomycetota; class Actinomycetes; order Micrococcales; family Promicromonosporaceae; genus Cellulosimicrobium; species Cellulosimicrobium sp. 72-3. Next base: position 3,275,668 of record NZ_CP053419.1, on the reverse strand, counting down.
GCGACCTGGGCGGGGTCGCCCCCGAGGCTCGCGACGGCGTCGGACAGCGCGGTCTGCTGGGCGAGGGTCGTGAAGACCGCGGTGAGGCCCGACGACAGCTCGGTGTCGACGACGACCGTGGGGGAGCCGACGCTCCCCGTGACGAGGGCGTCGAGGTCGCCGTCGCGCACCTGGGCCTCGCCCGCGGCGTCGTCCGCGACGTCGACGGTCTCGACGTCGGTCCCGAGCGTGCTCCCCGTGGTCTCGATCGCCTCGGCGAGCGCGGCGGTCTGCGGCGTGACCCCCACGCGCTCGGCGCTCGGGCCCGACCCGTTTGCGAGGTTGAGCACGACCCCGCCGAGCACGACGGCGCCCACGAGGATCACGGTCAGCCACACGAAGGACTTGGAGCGCAGCCGCGTCATGATCTCGCGGCCCGCGACGAGGCGGATCGCGCCCCAGGACGTCAACGAGGTCCCCGTGCTCATGCCCCCACCTCCACGGTCTCGGCGGCCGTCGCGGCCGGCTTCTCCTCGGCGCTCACGACGTCGCGGTACAGCTCGGTGAGCGACGGCCGGACGAGCGCGAACTCGTGCACGGGCCCGGCGGCGAGCGCCGCGCGCAGCACGGCCTGCTCGCGCCCGCCGGGGACGCCCCGGGTCCCGTCGCCGGTCGGTCCGGGCGCGAGCTCCACGACGGTGCGCGACCCCTCCAGGCTGACGGCCCGCGCGTCGGGCACGGCGCCGATCCACGTGGCGCCGGGCGGGCCGTCCACGACCCAGCGCTCCTGCTCGGTACGACGGAGCTCGTCGATCGTGCCGACCTCGACCATCGCGCCGTCCTTGATGATGCCGACGCGGTCGCACAGCCGTTCCACGAGGTCGAGCTGGTGCGAGGAGAACACGACGGGCACGCCCGCCTGGGCGCGGTCGCGCAGGACCCCGCTCATGACGTCGACGGCGACGGGGTCGAGCCCGCTGAACGGCTCGTCGAGCACGAGCAGCTCGGGGTCGTGGGTGAGCGCGGCGGCGAGCTGGACGCGCTGCTGGTTGCCGAGCGAGAGCTTCTGCACCTCGTCGCCGCGGCGCGCCTCGACGCCGAGCGTCGTGGTCCAGCGCTCCATCGCGTCCTTCGCCGCCGCGGCGGACAGCCCGTGCAGCCGGGCGAGGTAGACGAGCTGCTCGCCGACCTTCATGCGCGGGTAGAGGCCACGCTCCTCGGGCATGTAGCCGATGCGGCGGCGGGCGGCCAGGTCGAGGGGCCGGCCCTCCCACCGGACCTCGCCGCCGTCGGCGGCGAGGACGCCGAGGACGATGCGCATCGTCGTCGTCTTCCCGGCGCCGTTGGAGCCGACGAAGCCGAAGATCTCCCCGGCGCGGACGTCGAACGACGTGCCGCGCAGGGCGCGCACGTCGCCGTAGGACTTGGTCAGCGAGTCGATCTCGAGTGTCGCCATGCGCTCCACACAACCACGCGCGAACGCGTGCGGCACGGGACAGATGTCACGTCCTGACCGTGCGGAGGCAGGGGGTGCGCCCCTGCCGAGGTCGGGCCCGCCGGTCAGCCGAGGTGCTCGTCGCGCACCGTGGGCAGCGTCCGGGCGGCCCGCACGGCGAGGCGCAGCATCGTCCCGGTCGCCTCGTCGACGGCTGCGGCGTCGTCGCGCCGGACGGCGTCGAGCGAGACCCAGAGCAGCTCGCGGGCGAGCGCGGCGTCCTGCTCGTCGAGCCGCCCGGACACCGACTCGACGGCGCTCATCGCGACGAGCACGCGCATCACGGCCGACGTCGGGGGCGCGACCCGCACGCGCCGGATCTCCACGGCCCGGCGCAGCGCGCGACGCTCGACCCGCGTGAGGCGCGGGCCCGTCAGGTGCAGGAGCACGACGGTGAGGAGCGCCGCCACGAGCCCGAGGACGGCGGCGAGGAGCAGCGTCTCGGGCGCCGCCAGGTTCCGCCCGGCGACCAGGGCGGCGAGCGCGGTGGTCACGCCCGCGACGAGGCCGATCCGCACCACGTCGACCGACGCGCGCCACTCCGCGTGCCGGCGCACCCGGTCCAGCTCGTGGGGGGTGAGGCCCGGGACGAGCACGTCGGTGCGCTGGACGACGCGCGCGGGCGAGCCCGGGACGTCGCCCTGCAGACACCGTGCGGTCGTCCAGGTCACGTACCCCCAGACCGTGGGACGGATCTCGTCCCGTGGGTCGCCGTACCCCTGGTCGGCCGACCGGTCGTGCCCGTGCATCCGCTGCCCCGCTTCGTCGTTCTGCTCTGCCGCCAGAGAGACGGGCTGACCCCGCTGTCATGACGCGGGTTCGGAGGGCGGATCTGCGTCAGGACCTCGTGGTGATGAGGTGCGGCCGCTTTTCCATCTCCGCGAGGCCGTTCCAGGCGAGGTTGACGAGGTGCGCCGCGACCTCCGTCTTCTTGGGGGAGCGCGCGTCGAGCCAGTACTGACCGGTGAGGGCGACCATGCCGACGAGCATCTGCGCGTAGATGGGCGCGACCTTCGGGTCGAGGCCGCGCGTGCGGAACTGGTGCGCGAGGAGGTGCTCGACCTGCGTCGCGACGTCGCCGATGAGGCTCGAGAAGGTGCCCGTGGCCTGCGCGACGGGGGAGTCGCGCACGAGGATCCGGAAGCCGTCCTCGGACGCCTCGATGTAGGACAGGAGCGCGAGCGCGGTGCGCTCCAGCAGCACCTTCGGGTGGCCGCCCTCGTCGAGCGCGCCCGACAGCGCCGCGGTGAGCGCCTGCACCTCGCGGTCCACGACGACCGCGTAGATGCCCTCCTTGCCGCCGAAGTGCTCGTACACGACGGGCTTGGACACCTCGGCGCGCGCGGCGATCTCCTCGACGCTCGTCCCCTCGAACCCCTTCTCGGCGAACAGCTTGCGGCTGACGGCGAGCAGCTGCTCGCGCCGCTGGCTCGCGGTCATGCGGGATCGGGGGGTGCGTCTGGAGTCGGCCACGGGTCCATCATGCCGTGCGGGCGGTCGCCGCAGCCGGAGGGTCCGCGCCCGTCGGCGCGGGCGTCGTCGGGCGGGCGCGCGCACGGGTGTGGTGCGGGCCACGCCCCGCGTCCGGCGCGGATGGGGCGAGACGGGCACGCGCGGCGTCGGGCACGGGGACCGACCTGGCAGACTGTTCCCGGACCCGGCCCGCCCGCCGCGGCCCGGGTCGAACCGGGGGCGCGGCGACGGGCAGGCGACGAGCACGTGGCGAGCACGTGACGAGCACGGCGTCGCCGGGTCCGGTCCGCCTTGGTGTAATCGGCAGCACAAGGGTTTTTGGTGCCCTTGGTCCAGGTTCGAGTCCTGGGGGCGGAGCTCGTGCCACCGATCCCGAGGGGAACACCCATGGAAGCTCAGCAGGGCACCGACACCACCGTCGCCCCCGCTGCCGTGATCGTCCTCGCCGCAGGCGAGGGCACGCGGATGAAGTCGTCCACCCCCAAGATGCTGCACACGCTCGCGGGCCGCAGCCTGCTCGGGCACGTGCTCGTCGCCGCGCGCTCGCTCGACCCGGCGCTGCTCGCCGTGGTCGTGCGACACGAGCGCGACCGCGTCGCCGAGCACGCCGTGTCGGTCGACCCGGACGCGGTCGTTGTGGACCAGGACGAGATCCCGGGGACGGGCCGCGCCGTGCAGTGCGCGCTCGCCGCGCTCGACGCGAAGGCGCACGCGCAGGCGCTCGTCCACGGCCTGCCCGACGGCGAGGAGGGGCGCGGCGTCGGCGACGGCCTCGAGGGCCCCGTGGTCGTCACCGCGGGCGACACCCCGCTGCTCGACGGCGGCACCCTCGCCCAGCTCCTCGCGGCGCACGTCGCCGACGGCAACGCCGTGACGATGCTGACGACGCAGCTCGACGACGCGACGGGCTACGGCCGCGTCGTCCGCGACGAGACGACCGGCGACGTCCTGCGCATCGTCGAGCACAAGGACGCGTCGGCCGACGAGCTCGCGATCCGCGAGATCAACGCGTCGATCTACGTCTTCGACGCCGCCGTCCTGCGGCGCGGGCTCGGCACGCTCGGCCGCGACAACGCGCAGGGCGAGGTCTACCTGACGGACGTCGTCGCCGCGGCGCGCGCCGAGGGCGGCGTCGTGCGGGCGCTCGTCTCGGACGACCCGACGGTCGTCGAGGGCGTCAACGACCGCGTGCAGCTCGCGACGCTGCGCGCCGAGCTCAACCGCCGGATCCTCGAGGACTGGATGCGCGCGGGCGTGACGGTCGTCGACCCGGCCACGACGTGGGTCGACGTCGACGTCGAGCTCGCGCGCGACGTGACGCTCCTCCCCGGGACGCAGCTCCACGGCGCGACGGTCGTCGCCGAGGGCGCGACGGTCGGCCCGGACACCACGCTCACCGACACCGAGGTCGGCGCCGGCGCGACCGTGACCCGGACGCACGGCTCGCTCGCGGTCTTGGGCGCGGGGACGTCCGTCGGCCCGTTCGCGTACCTGCGGCCCGGCACCGTGCTCGGTGCGCAGGGCAAGATCGGCACGTTCGTCGAGACGAAGAACGCGGAGATCGGCGAGGGGTCGAAGATCCCGCACCTGTCCTACGTCGGCGACGCGACGATCGGCGACCACACGAACATCGGTGCCGCGTCGGTCACGGTCAACTACGACGGCGTGCACAAGCACCGCACCGTCATCGGCTCGCACGCCCGCACCGGCGCGGACAACATGTTCGTCGCGCCCGTGAGCGTCGGCGACGGCGCGTACACGGCCGCCGGGTCCGTCATCCGCCGCGACGTGCCCGCGGGCGCGCTCGGCGTGAGCGGTGGCCAGCAGCGCAACATCGAGGGCTGGGTCGAGCGCCGTCGCGCCGGCACGCCCGCCGCCGAGGCCGCGGCCGCCGCGCGCGCCGCGGACCCGGAGGCGCCCCCGCTCGGGGCGCAGGCGCAGGCCCAGCTCGCGGACCAGAGCGCCGCCGCGACGGCCGACCGCCCCACCCCGCCGCCGCCCGCGCCCGAGCTCGAGCACACCCTCGAGGCGCTGCGTGGCGGTCGTCCCGCCACCACGACAGACTGACCGCGACCGGCCAGCCGACCTCAGACCTACCCCGCACCCGGAAACCCCACCGAAGGAACCCACTGGTATGAGCAGCACGATCGCCGGCAACGGGGAGAAGTCCCTCGTCCTCGCCTCGGGGCGCGCGCACCCCGAGCTGGCTAACGACGTCGCGCGGGAGCTGGGCATCGACCTGCTGCCCACGACCGCGTACGACTTCGCGAACGGCGAGATCTACGTCCGGTTCGGCGAGTCGGTGCGCGGCTCGGACGTCTTCATCCTCCAGAGCCACACCGCGCCGATCAACCAGTGGATCATGGAGCAGCTGCTCATGGTCGACGCCGCGAAGCGCGCCTCGGCCCGCACGATCACGGTCGTGCAGCCGTTCTACGGGTACGCCCGCCAGGACAAGAAGCACCGCGGTCGCGAGCCGATCTCGGCGCGCCTCATGTCCGACCTGTTCACCGCCGCGGGCGCCGACCGTCTCATGAGCGTCGACCTGCACGCCGCGCAGACGCAGGGCTTCTTCGACGGGCCGGTCGACCACCTGTGGGCGATGCCGATCCTCACCGACTACGTGCGCTCGCGCGTCGACACGTCGAACGTCACGGTCGTCTCGCCCGACGCGGGCCGCATCCGCGTCGCCGAGCAGTGGGCCGCGAAGCTCGGGGGCGGGCCGCTCGCGTTCGTCCACAAGACGCGCGACGTCACGCGCCCGAACCAGGCCGTCGCGAACCGCGTCGTCGGTGACGTCGAGGGCCGCGACTGCGTGCTCGTCGACGACCTCATCGACACCGGCGGCACGATCGCCGAGGCCGTGCGCGTCATCCTCGCCGCGGGCGCGCGGTCGGTCATCGTGGCCGCGACGCACGGCGTGCTGTCCGACCCGGCGGCCCAGCGCCTGTCCGAGTGCGGGGCGAGCGAGGTCGTCATCACGGACACGCTGCCCATCGCGGCCGAGAAGCAGTTCCCGCAGCTCACGGTGCTCTCCATCGCGCCGCTCATCGCGCGCGCGATCCGCGAGGTGTTCGACGACGGCTCGGTCACCTCGCTGTTCGACGGCAACAGCTGAGGCTCAGCCCAGCCACCCGGCCAGCGCGGTGCGCAGCCGGTCGCGCTCCGACGGGGTGAGCCGCAGGCGCACGACGCGCGACCGCACGGCGCGGGCGACGTCGTCGGGAAGCCCCTCCTGGGGCAGGGCGCCCACGTCGTGCGCGAGCAGCACGTCGAGCACGTCGCAGCGGCCCGGGAGCGCCGGGAGGTCCGCCGCGAGGTGCGCGGCGGCGCGCACCCTCGCGGCCTCCTCGGGCGTCGTCCCGAGGAGCGCCGCGAGGTCGGGCGGGGGGACCGCCACGATCCGCTGCTCCGTCGTCAGGCCCCACGCGCGCAGGGCCGGCGCGTACCGGGCGAACGGCGCGACGGAGAGCAGGTCGAGAGGGTCCTGGCCGAACTCCGCGGCGTACTCCGGCCGCTCGCGGTACGCGGCCAGCATCGGGTCGTCGTGGAGCCACGTGCGCAGGTCGGCGAGCACGACCGCGCGCCGCAGTTGGTCGGTCGTGCGGAGCGCGTCCGCGGCATCGAGCGGCTTCGTGCGGACGGCGTACGTGCACGCCAGGTTGTACTCGCCGGTCGGGGTCGTGGGGGACGGCGGGTCCGCGCCCTCGGGGTCGCGGGCCAGGGCGGCCCGGTAGGCGCGCCGCAGGCGCTCCCGGGGCGTCTCGGCCGTCTCGCTCGGCTCGGTCCGCCCGCTCGGGTCCGTCCGCGGTGCCGCCGGCGCCCCCTGCGCTGCCACGGGCTCCAGCGCCCGGGCCGCGGCCTCCGCCTGGCGGTAGAGGCTCTCGACGGCGTCCTGGAGCCGGACGACGAGCGCGTCCTCCCGCCCCGCGGCACGCTCCACCGCGAGCGCCTCCAGCAGCGCGCGGACCGCGTCGACGGCGGTCGCGTCGAGCCCGCCCGCCGGGTCGTCCCCGTCGCGGCCCGGGGCGAAGCACGCGTTCACCGTCGTCGCGGCGCGCGAGTACTGGGCCCGCAGCCGCAGCGAGCGGTACCCGCTGCGGCCCTCGCTCCGCGTGACGAACCGGTCGAGCCAGTCGCCGTACGCGTCGAGGTCCTCGCGCAGGGTTTGGTGCCGGCCCTCGGCATGGGCGAGGGCGACCTGGGCCAGGTCGTTGCGCGGGTCGACGTCGACGGCGCGCGCGAGGAGCTCCCGCTCCCGGTCCGGCGCGTCGGTGAGGTCGCTCTGGGCGACGTACTGGAGGGCGAGGCTGCGCCACGACGTCGCCCCGCACAGACCCTCGAAGCCCGCGTGGTGGCGTGCCAGCGTCAGCAGCACGACGGCCGCGGCGGCACGGTAGAGGTCGACCTGCGCCGCGGCGGCGGCCGACGTCGGGTCCTCGGGGTCGAACCGCAGGAGCCCCGCCCGGTCGAGCGCGGCGGAGCCCGCGGCCCGTCCGTTCCTGGTGACGACGACGGCCAGGTGGTCGGCGTCCCGCTCCTCGACCGTGACCCGCCAGGGGACCGACCCGACGACGCCCTGGGCCAGGCTGACGACCGCCTTGACGAACGCGCCCTGGGGCAGCTCGGACAGCGCGGACCCGCTGAGGGCGCTGATGTCCGTGCCGCGGGGCACCTCCAGGCCGCGCGGCGGCTCGGCGCCCAGCTCTGCCAGGAGCGCGACGAGGCGCGCCCCGCCCGTCCCCTCGTGCGACGTCGTCCGGTCGCCCGAGCGGCCCGACGTCACCTCGATCGTCAGCCGCAGCCGGGTCGCGAGGACCGTGGCGACGAGGAGCACGCCGAGCGCCGCCAGGACGGCCCCCGCCACCAGGGACCCCGCCGCGACGGACCCCGCCGCGACGGTGCCCGGGCCCCCGAGGGCGCGGGCCGACAGCACGACGGCCGCGACCGCGGCGACGCCGGCCACGGCGGTCGCCCACGCCCACCAGCGGGTGCGGTCGTGGCCGGCACCCGGCGCGACGAGCCGCCCGAGGGCGAGCGCCACCGCCACGACACCGGCGACGAACCCGAGCACGAGGACCACCACCGCGAGGGTCGCGCCCGCGACGCCGGAGCCCGTCCACGTGCTCGCGCCCGCGGCGGGACCCCACACGAGGAGCGCCGCGCCGGCGACGAGGGCCCCCCACCCGGCGGCGCCCGCGCGCACGCGCTCGCCCGCGGTCAGGACGGGCCAGCGCAGCGTCACGGGGACGACGAGCCGCGCGACGACGGCGAGCACGAGGACGCCGACGAGGAGCGCGAGCAGGGGCGGGCCCAGGGGCGACACCGCCTCGACGAACCCGTCCCAGGCGGACGCCGCGCGGTCCGGGACCGTCGTCTCCTCGTCCTGCGCCGCGCGGACCACGGCGGCGGCCCGCGCGTCCTGCGCGTCGAGCGCGAGCGCCTGCTCCGCGCGGGCCTGCGCGGCGGCCCAGGACTCGGCCTCCCCGGACGTCGGCCGCGCCCCGCCGGGCTCGAGGGCCTCCGCCTCGGCGGCGAGCGTCGCGGCGGTGTCCCGCGCGGCGACCGCCGCGTCCCGCACGTCGGCGCACGCCGTGGCCCGCGCCGCCGGGTCCGCGGGGGACGTGGCCGTCGCGCGGTGGGCGTCGATCAGCGCGACAGCGTCCCGGGGGCGGGAGTCGTCGAGCAGCGCGAGCGCGTCGGCGCACGCGCGCGGGGTCGTGGCGGCCGGGTCGGTGCCCGCGGCGTCCGCGGCGACCGCCCCCGGGGCGGGGGCGAGCGCGACGAGCAGCGCGGCGAGCGCGAGGAGACGTCTCACGCGGACCTCCCGGGTGCGGGGACGGGCACGACGTCGTGCCCCTCTTGACACGAGAGTGGCAGGCCGCGGGCCGTCCGTGCCGCGCTCACCCGGGTGAAACGGGGGCGACCCCGGGCGGTCCGTGCGAGCATGACGGCCATGAACGGCTCTGGGGTGACGACCACCGGTCAGGGAGCGGTGACGGCCACGCCGGACGTCGCCGTCGTCGAGCTCGGCGCCGAGGCGAGCGCGCCCGGCGTCCAGGACGCGCTCGACCGCGCCAACGCCGGGCTCGCCGCGGCGCGGGACGCGCTCGTCGCGCACGGCGTGGCGCCGTCCGACCTGCGCACGTCGCAGACGTCCACGTGGACCGAGCAGCGCGAGGACGGCCCGCGCACGACCGCCCGCCTCACGCTGCGCGCCACGCTGCGCGACGTGGGGGCGAGCGGCGAGGTCGTGCGCGCGGCGCTCGACGCCGCCGGCCCGACGGGCCGGCTCGACTCGACCAGCCTCGCCGTGGGGGACCCCGCCCCGCTCGCGGCCGCGGCGCGCGAGGCCGCGTTCGCCGACGCCCGCGCCCGCGCCAAGCAGTACGCCCGCCTCGCGGGACGCTCGCTCGGCCCGGTCGTCGAGATCCGGGAGGACGACGGCGCGCCCGGCCCGGTGGCGCGCGCCCTCGCGGCGAAGGCGACGAGCGACGTGCTCGTCGTGGAGCCGGGCAGCCAGGAGGTCCGCGCGACCGTCACCGTCCGGTGGGAGCTCGCCGACCCGGCGGACCGGGGCCCGGCGTCGCCGACGGCGTGAGACCTGCACCGGGCACCGGTGACAAACGGCAGGTGCCCGACCCCGTCGCCCGGTCCTAGCGTGGACGCATGCTCATCCTCGAGGACTACCTGCTGCTCACGCTCGACGACGTGACCGGGAAGGCCGTCGTCGACGCCTCGTACCGCGAGCAGGTCGCCGCGGGCGCGCTGCTCGTCGAGCTCGCGCTCCTCGGCCGGGCCGACCTCGCGGGCGACGGCGACGGCGGCCGGGTGGGCCGCATCGTCGTGCGGGACGCCTCCCCGACGGGCAACGCGCTGCTCGACGAGGCGCTCGACGTCGTGCGGGCGCGCGAGGGCTCCACGCCGAAGGCGCTCGTCGCGCCGATCGCCAGGCTCCGGCCCGCCGCCCGCGCGGTCGCGGCGCTCGCGGAGCGCGGCGTCCTGCGGCGCGAGGAGGGCCGCGTGCTCGGCATCTTCCCGACGACGCGCTTCCCCGCGGCGGACTCCCGCCACGAGGACGCGGTGCGGGCCGACCTGCAACGCGTCCTCGTCGAGGGGCAGGTGCCGGACGCGCGCGCGGCGGCGATCGTCGCGCTGCTCGCCGCGACGGGCCAGGCGGGCCGGGTGCTCGCGAGCGGCGGCAGCGACGCCGACGGCGGGCCCGGACGCACCGCCGCGGGCCGTCGCGACGTCGACGCCCGGGCGCGCGAGATCGCGCGCGAGAGCTGGGCGAGCGAGGCCGTGCGCGCGTACGTCGAGGAGGTCACCGCGGTCATCCTCGTCGGCGCGACCGTGGCCACGACCGTCGCGACGACCACCGCGACGGGCTGAGCGCACGATCTCGCCCGGGTGAAATGACGGCGAGGCCCTCGTGGCCGTCGCCGTCGCGAGGGTAGGTTCGCACGGTCCGCGTCGGTCCCGACGGCCGGGGGTCTCCCGGTCCGGTCGTGGCAGCGCCCGCGCGGTCCCGCCCGCAGCGTCCGGAGGTGACGACGTGCCCCGGCAGCAGACCGCCGAGCGAGTGCGCCTGCGCTGGCCCGACGCCGCGCGCGGCCTCGCGATCCTGCTCGTCGTCGTGCTGCACGCGACGCGCGCGCTCGGCGACCTCGACCTCTCCGGCGCCTGGGGCACGGTCCTGGCCGGGTGGGACCGGGTGAACGCGGCGCTCGGCACGATGCGCATGCCGCTCTTCTTCGCCGTCGCGGGCCTGTTCGCCGGAAAGTGGGTCCGCGGGCCCTGGCGCGCGCTGCTCGCCTCGAAGGTCGCGCTCTTCGCCTGGCTCCTGCTCCTGTGGCCGTTCGTCCGGGCGCTCGGCTACCTCCTCGGGGCCGTCGTCGCGGGCGACCCCGACCCGGTGCACGAGGCGCTCGTCGGGCTGGAGCTCCCGCCCGGCCTGGCGGACGACGGCGGCCCCGCCCTGCAGGTCGGCGCGGCCGCGCTCTCGGCGTGGGTGTGGCCGTCGGGGATCCGGTGGTTCCTCTGGGCGCTCGCGGTGTTCTTCGTCGTCGCGAAGCTGCTCTCGGGGCTGTCCCCGCGCGTGCAGCTCGTCGGCGCGGCGGCCGTGTCGCTCGCGGCGTTCGCGTTCGCGCTCGAGCTGCCGAACAACGCCTGGGACAGCGCGCCGAAGTACTTCGTCTTCTTCCTGGGCGGCCTCCTCCTGCGCGACCGCGTCCTGGGGCTGACCGAGCGCCTGACGCTGTGGACCGGCGCGGGGGTCGTCGCGCTCTGGGTCGCGGGCTGCGTGCTCGCGGCGCACGTGGCGTCGGGCGTCCTGCTGTGGGTCGTGTGCGTGCTCGGGGTGGCCGCGGGCATCGTGCTCGGCGTCGCGACGAGCGGGCTGCGGCCGCTGCGCGCGCTCGGGACGCGGACGCTGCCCGTCTACCTCACGCACATGCTCGTCATCCACGCGATCCTGCTCGTCGGCGGCGACGCGCTCGACGCCGTGCCCGCCCCGGTGGCCGCGCTCGCGCCGCCCGTGCTGGCGCTCGTCGCGACCCTGGCCTCGGTCGGCGTGTACGCCGTCGTCTCCCGGACCCCGGTCTACTGGCTGTACGAGCTGCCCCGGGGCCTCGCGCGCCGCCTCGCCGGCCGGCCCGCGCCCCGTCCCGAGACGGCCCGCGCCGACGCGACGCCCTGACGTCCGTCCCGACGACGGCCGCACGCCTCGCGGCCGCGGTTCCGGGTCCGGCGGCGGGGAGCGGGTTTCCGACTCGCGCCGCGCCCGGGTACAGTTATCAGGTTGCCTCGGCGAGGGACGTCTGACGGCCGGCAGCGCTGGACCGGTGAGCACACCGGCGGCGCGGGACCGCACGTGTCAGCCAGACCTGTTGGATCTCCGTTATCGACTGGGCGGTCGTCCTCCTGCGCGCCCGTCACACGTCCCGCGCCGACGCAACCGCCCGTCCGGGAGGCCCTCTCACCGTCCGGACAGCCGACCGTCCCCCACTGGCGGCCGGCCCGCAACGCATCTTCCAGGAGTGATCCACGTGTCCGAGATCAAGCTCGCCGCCGAGGCCCGCACCGAGTTCGGCAAGGGCGCCGCGCGCCGCATCCGCCGCGCCGACAAGATCCCCGCCGTCCTCTACGGCCACGGCAGCGCTCCGGTGCACGTCACCCTGCCGGGCCACCAGACGATGATGGCGCTCAAGCACTCGAACGCGCTCTTCTCCATCGAGCTCGAGGGCAAGGGCCAGCTCGCCATCGCCAAGGACGTCCAGCGCGACCCGGTCCGCAACGTCATCGAGCACGTCGACCTGCTCATCGTGAAGAAGGGCGAGAAGGTCGCCGTCGAGGTCCCGGTCGCCGTCACCGGCGAGTCCGCCCCCGGCACCATCCACCTCGTCGACCTGCAGACCCTCGCCATCGAGGCCGAGGCGACGCACCTGCCCGAGTCCGTCGAGGTCTCCATCGAGGGCCTCGAGGCCGGCACGACCGTCACGGCGGGCGAGGTGAAGCTCCCCTCCGGCGCGACGCTCACGACGGACGCCGAGCTCGTCGTCGTGACGATCTCCGTGCCGCAGGACAACTCGGCGGACATCGAGGCCGCCGAGGCCGAGGCTGCCGAGCAGGCCGCCGGCTCCGAGGCCGCCGCCGAGGCGACCGCGGGCGAGTGACCCCCCGCGCGGACGTCGTCCGCGCCATGCTCTCGTCGAGGCGTCCGGCACCCTGGTGCCGGACGCCTCGTGCGCGTCGGGAGCCGGGACCGTGCAGGACGTCAGCGAAGGAACGGTGCACATGAGCGACCAGCCGTGGCTCGTCGTCGGGCTCGGGAACCCGGGCTCCGGCTACGCCGGCAACCGCCACAACCTCGGCCACATGGTCCTGGACGTCCTCGCGGGCCGGGCGGGCGCCCGGTTCGCGCGGCACCCGCGCGCGCAGGCCGCCGTCGCGGAGGCGCGCCTCGGCATGCTGCCCGGCGGGCGACCCGGGCCGCGCGTCGTGCTCGCGAAGCCCACGACGTACATGAACGTCTCGGGCGGGCCCGTGGCGGGCCTCGCGAAGTACTACGGGATCGACCCCGAGCACGTGGTCGTGGTCCACGACGAGGTGGACATCCCCTTCGGCGCGGTCAAGCTGAAGATCGGCGGTGGCGAGGGCGGCCACAACGGGCTGCGCGACATCACCAAGGCGCTCGGCACGAAGGACTACGTGCGCGTCCGGGGCGGCGTCGGGCGTCCGCCCGGCCGCATGGACACCGCCGACTACGTGCTCAAGGACTTCAAGGGCACGGAGGCGAAGGAGCTGCCCTTCCTCCTCGACGACGCGGCCGACGCGGTCGAGATGGTGCTCACCGAGGGGCTGCTCGCGGCGCAGGGCAAGTACCACGCCCGCGCCTGACCAGCCCCGCCCGTCACGGCCCCTCCACCCCGTGCCGCCGGGGAAATCACCCGGGTGAGGCTCCGGGAACCCGGCCCCACGGGCCCCGCGCACCACTAGCCTCGCAGGAAGGCACAGGGCGGCAGGGCGGGAGTGACGGTGGCGGCGACGCTGAGCATCGCGATGGTGGGCACGCGCGGCGTCCCGGCACGGTACGGCGGCTTCGAGACGGCGGTCGAGGAGGTCGGCTCGCGCCTCGCGGCGCGCGGGCACCGCGTCCGCGTCTACACGCGCACGGGGAACACCGAGGACGTCGTCCGCGAGCACCTCGGCATGGAGGTCGTCACCGCGGGCGCGCTCCGCAGCCGCTCGCTCGAGACGCTGAGCCACACGGCCGTGTCGGTCGCCCACCTCGTCGCGCACCGCACGGACGCGGCCTTCGTCTTCAACGCGGCCAACGCCCCGTTCCTGCCGCTGCTGCGCGCGGCGCGCATCCCCGTCGCGACCCACGTCGACGGGCTCGAGTGGCGGCGCGCGAAGTGGGGGCCCACGGGCCGCCGTTACTACCGCGCGGCCGAGACGACGGCCGTCCGGTGCTCCGACGCGATCATCGCCGACGCCCGGGGGATCCAGGACTACTACGCGCGCGAGTACGGCGTCCCGTCGTCGCTCATCGCGTACGGCGCCCCGCTGCTCGACGACGACCGCGGCGCGCGCGTCGCGGAGCTCGGGCTCGAGCCCGAGGGCTACCACCTCGTCGTCGCGCGGTTCGAGCCCGAGAACCACGTGCAGGAGATCGTCGAGGGCTACGTGCGGTCCGCCGCGACGAAGCCCCTCGTGGTCGTCGGCTCGGCGCCGTACTCCGCGGAGTACACCGACCGGATCGACCGGCTCGCGCAGGGGGACGAGCGGGTCCGGCTGCTCGGCGCGGTGTGGGACCAGGAGCTGCTCGACGACCTCTACGCGTCCGCGTTCACCTACGTCCACGGCCACTCCGTCGGGGGGACCAACCCGTCGCTCCTGCGCGCGATCGGCGCCGGCGCGCCCGTCGTCGCGTTCGACGTGGACTTCAACCGCGAGGTCGTGCGCGACCCCGGCCTCTACTTCCGCGGCCCGCACGACCTCGCCGGGATCCTCGAGGAAGCCGAGCGCGACGAGCTGGGGACGCTCGAGCGCGGCCGCGCGAACCGCAAGCGCGCCGAGGACTACTCGTGGGACGACGTCGCCGACGGGTACGAGCAGCTCGCGCGCGACCTCGCGGCCCGGCGCACGCCCGGGCCGTGGCGGACCGCGCGCCGTCGCGCTGCGGCCGCGGACCGGCAGGACGCGCCCCGCCCCGCCGCAGCCGCCGGTGACCCGGCCCGCGACGACTCTCCCCGCCGGGTCCTGTTCGACGCCTACTGGTGGGACCGGGGGCCGTTCTCGAACCGGTCGGTCCAGCGCGCGCTCATCCACCACTGGCACGAGCGGTTCCCGCAGGACGAGCTCGTGCTCGCCGTCCGCGGTGGCGAGGGCGCCGCGCCGTCGGACCTGCCGCCCGGCGCGCGGACGATCGGGACGCGCCTGTACCCACACGCGCTGTCGAACGCGGTCGAGCTCGGCCGGCTCGCGCGGACGGTCCACGCCGACGTCGTCGTCGCCCACAACTACACGCCGGTCGGGCGGGTCCCGGCGGTGACGTTCGTCCACGACGTGATGTTCCGCGACCACCCCGAGTGGTTCTCGCGGACGGAGCGCGCGTACTTCGCGCCGATGATCCCGCTCCTGCGCGCGGCGGACGCGGTCGCGACGTCGTCGCGCACGGAGGCGGACCGCATCGAGGGCCGCTCCGGCCGCCCGGTCACGCCCGTGGGGCTGGGCGTGCCGCGTACCCTGACCGACGCCGTCCCGCGCCCGCCCGCGGGGATCGACCCGGGGCTCCCGTTCGCGCTGTGCGTCGGGCGCCTCAACGTCCGCAAGAACCTCGAGGCCGTGCTGCGCGCCGTCCCGCTGTCCGCGCGGCTGGGGCCCGAGGCGCCCCTCCTGGTCGTCGGGGGAGCCGAGCACTCCGGCGTCGCCCCGGACCTCCCGCCCGGCACGGACGCGCTCCTCGCGAGCGGTGCGGTGCGGCTGCTCGGCGCGATCGACGACGCCGAGCTCGCGTGGCTCTACTCCCGCGCCGCCGTCACGGCGTTCCTGTCGCGCGACGAGGGCTTCGGGTTGCCCGTGCTGGAGGCGACGCACTTCGGCTCGCCGCTCGTGCTGGCCGACACCCCCGTGTTCCGCGAGCTCGCCGACGGCCTCGCGCGCTTCGTCCCGCTCGACGCGCCGTCGCGCGACGTCGCGACCGCGCTGGACGCCGCCTGGGGGACGACCCCGGACGCCGCGCTGCGCGAGCGGCTGCTCGCCCGGTACGAGTGGGACCGCGTGGTGGAGCGGCTGCGCGGGCTCGTCCCGTGACGCGGCCGCGCGTCGTCGTGCACCTCGCGCACGAGCAGGACCCGGTGGCGTGGCGGGCGCGGTACGCGGCGGGGGAGACCCTGGACCGCACGCCCTACGGCTACGACCTCGCCGCGGGCACGGTCGACCTCGCGTGGAGCGTGTCCCACCGCGAGCGGCCGTCCGTGGCGCGCGTGCGGCGCGCGCTCGCGGCACGGCTCGGGACCGACGTCGTGCACGCGTGGCGCAACCGCGCGCTCCTGGGGAGCGCCGACGTCGTGTGGACGCACACGGAGCGCGAGCACCTCGCGGTCGGCCTCGTGCGCGCGACGCTGCCCCGGCGCCGCAGGCCCGCTGTCCTCGCGCAGTCCGTGTGGCTCTGGGACCGGTGGGACGACCTCGGTCGCGCCCGCCGCCGTCTCTTCGCGGCCGTGCTGCGCAGGCACGCGGTCGAGGCCGTGCACAGCGACGTCAACCGGCGCGTGGCGCTGGACCGGGTGCCCGGTCGTCGGGTCGTCCTCGTCCCGTTCGGGACGGCGCCCGCCACGGGGGAGGTGCGGGCGGCCGGGACCGACGGCGCCGCGTCCGCGCCCGAGGTGCTGGCCGTGGGCAACGACCGGGACCGGGACTGGGCCGTGCTGCGCGCCGCGCTCGACCTGCTGCCCGGGGTGACCGCGCGCGTCGCGTCGCGGTCGGCGGCCGCGGCCCGGGTCGCGGTCCCGGGCCGGGTCGACGTCGCGCCCGCGACGGGCCGCGCCGAGCTCGCGCGGCTCTACGCGGGCTGCCGGGTCGTCGTCGTGCCGCTGCGCGAGAACCGGCACGCGTCCGGCGCGACGGCGTGCGTCGAGGCGATGGCGGCGGGCCGCGCGCTCGTCGTGACCGACGCGGGCGGGGTACGCGACTACGTCGCGGGGACGCGGGCCCGGCTCGTCGCCCCGCACGACGCCGCCGCGCTCGCCGAGGCGGTGCGGCACGCGCTCGGCCCGGGGGAGGCGACGAGCGCCGCGGACGTCCGGGCGCGGGGCCTGCGGCAGGAGGACTACGTCGCGCGGTACGTGCTGCTCACGCGGGCGCTCGTCGCTCAGGCGGAGATCCCCGCCGCGGTCTCGTCGTTCGAGCCGGTCGCCGAGGAGGCGGGCGTCGCTCCCTGAGGCGTCGCGCCGTCGCGGGCGTACTGCCGGTGCAGGTGCCCGAACGCGCCGGCGACCATGCCCCGGCCCCGGTGGCTCGTGCGCAGACCGCGCGCGTCGCTCTCCAGGTCGCCCGTCCAGCGGCCCCAGACGTGCCGGGCCGCGCCCGCGACGGTGCGTCCCGCGCCCCCGACGAGGGCGCGCGCCCGCACGAGAGCCCGGCGCGCGGGCCCCCGGGCGAGGCGGAGCTCGACCTGCACCGCGCCGTTGCCGCCGTTGAACGCGCGCCGCATCGCCCAGGCCCGGGTCATGCGCTCGGCCGGGACGAGGTCCTCCGCCTCGGACTCGTTGCACCACACGATCCGGCCGCCCGCGGCGACGAGCGCGCGCGAGAAGAGCGTGTCCTCGCCCCCGGCGAGGCCCAGCGTGACGTCGAACCGGGTCCCGAGCGACCGCACCTGCCGCAGGTCCAGCAGGAGGTTCCCGCTCGCCGCGACGGGGATCTCGAGCCCGGTCGGGCGCGGTCGACGGCGGAACACGCCCGTCGCGAGCAGCCACGGGTCCGGCTCGTGCGCGAACACGGAGATCACGCGGCCCATGACGGCCGCCGGCCGACCCGTGTCGCGCCACGTGTCCACGAGGGCCGCGAGCCACCGCTCGCGCGGGCGCTCGTCGTCGTCGAGGAACGCGAGCAGGTCGGCGTCGGCCGTCTCGTCGAGCGCGCGGTCGCGCACGGCGGCGATGCCCGGGCGCGGCTCGACGACGTAGCGCACGGGCAGCGGGGCGTCCCGCACGACCTCCCGTGCCGACCCGGCGGGGTCGTTGTCCAGGACGAGCACCTCCACCCGGGCACCCTCCACCTCGGCCAGCCGCTCGGGCAGCCGCGCGAGCAGCCCGGCGAGCGTGGCGGGGCGCCGGAACGTCGGGACCGCGACGACCAGCCGGAGCTCAGGAGGGGGCGTCACTGCGGATGAACCTCATCTTCCCGCCCACCTGCGGGATGTGGTCGACGAGCTCGAGCGTCACCGGCACGAGGCCGCGCGTCGCGCGGCGCAGCGTCGCGAGGGCCTGCTCGATGTCGGCACGCTCGTCGCTCGCCGGGATGCAGCGCAGCGTCACGGCGTAGTCGTGGGCCTGCACGATCTCGAACTGCCGCACCGAGAGCGGCGCGTGGTCGAAGATGTGTCCGAGCGCCCCGGCGATGGTCGTCCCGTCCGGGAGCCGGACGGCGTCGGAGGCCCGGCCCGAGACCGCGCCGAGCCGGGGCAGGGAGCGCCCGCACGCGCACGTCTCGCGGTGGATGCTGCTCACGTCGCCGAGGCGGTACCGCACCACGGGGAAGACGCGGTTCGTCAGGTCGGTGACGACGACGTTGCCCTCCTGCCCGTCGGGGACCGGGCGGTCGTCGTCGTCGAGGATCTCGACGCGGCGCACGTCCCAGAACACGTGCATCCCGGACTGCTCGGCGCACTCGCCGGCGATCCACGGCACCTCGGCGCTGCGGTAGTGGTCGTAGACGGGCGCCCGGAGCGCCGTCGCGATCTCCGCGCGGACGCCCGGGGCGAGCGGCGCGGCCGTGACCGCGACCGCGCGCGGCGGCGCGAGCTCGATGCCGAGCCGTCCCGTGCGCCGGACCAGCTCCAGCACGCCCCCGCCGTAGCCCAGCAGGAAGGGCGGTCGCAGGCGGTTCCAGCGGCGCGCGAACTCGGTGACCGTCTCGTCGGTGATGCGGAACGCGTCGAGCTGCACGCGGCGGCTCGGGAGCCACTGCAGGTCGTGGCGGACGCGCGCGAGGCCCTCCAGCATGTGCCGCGTGATGATCCCGCGGTCCTCCCACGGCTCGACGCCCCACCACCGGAACAGCCGCCACTCGAGCGCGCGCGCCGGGAAACGCAGGTCGCGCAGCACGTGCAGGGGGAGGCCCGTGCTGCCGCCCGTGCGCGACGTCGCCGACGTGCGGTCCGTCGCCTCGTCGGTGCGGATCGTGTCGAAGTGCTCGCGCAGGGCGGGCTTGTCGACCAGGGGGAGCGCGGCGAGCACCGCGTCGTCCCGGAGGTCGGCCGCGGTGATCCCGGCGTCGCGGTAGAGGTCCCGGTAGAACGGGCTGTGCTCGGACGCGAACCGGGCGTGCCGCAGGGCGCGCTCGCGCGAGAGCTGCTCCAGCGCCGGTGCGGGGAGGGCGTCGTGCCGCACGAACGCGTCGAGCTGGGCCGTGCTGTCCCGGCCCACGACGGCCGCCTTGGCGCGGAACGCCGCCTCGGCGATCACGCGGCTCCCTCCCGCCCGGCGCGGCGGCGCGACCGGCGGCCTGCGAGCGCGGTGCGGTAGGCGCGGGCGTGCGCCGCCCCCGCGTCCGTCCACTCGCGGCGCGACAGGTCCGGACGCGCGCCCTCCGGGATCGCGGCCGCCTCGGCGAGCGCCCCGACGAGGCGCTCGCCCGTGAGCCGGTCGTCGAACATGAGCACCCACTCGTCGCCCACCTCCTTCGCGAGGGCCTCGTTCACCGCGTTGCGCGGCACGAGGACCGGACGGTCGAGCGACAGGGCGGCGAGCACGCTCCCGGAGTTGTGCATGAACCGGTAGGCCAGCACCACGAGCTGGGACCGCGAGGCGAGGGCGACGAGCTCGTCGTCCTGGAGGAAGCGCAGGGTCAGCTCGACGCCGGGCAGGTCCGCGGTCTCCGCGCGCAGCGAGGTCTCGAGCTCGGCCGACGACGGGCGCCCGCCGATCTCCAGGCTCAGGTCGTCGCGCAGGGCGCGCGCCTCGCGGTAGGCGCGCACGAGGTCGCCCACGCTCTTGTAGCGCCGCACGCCGCCGAAGTAGCCCGCACGCCCCGGGACCCGCTCGTCCCGGGCGTACCGGGCGAACCAGTCGCGGTAGTGGCCGTGGAGGATCGTGGTGCGCGGCTGCTCCGGGGGCAGCTCGGTCGTCTCGTTGAGGACGATGCGATGGTCCGTCGAGCGGTCGACGCGGACCAGGAGCCAGCGCGAGACGCGCGGGACGTCGGGCAGCTCGACGTTGTGGACCGTCCGCACGACGACCACGCGGCTCAGGCGGTGCCGCACGAGGATCGCGGCGACGAGCGCGTGCTTCGCGGCGGCCTTCCACCACGTGGTGCCCTCGAGCTTGCCCTCGGGCCAGTGCCAGTGGAAGACGTCGTAGCGGCCCACGATCGCCGTGCGCCAGTCGAAGCGCAGGTGCTCCACGGACGGCTCCGCCGCGAGGGCCGCGTCGAGCTGGGTGATGTACGGGTTCGTGGTCGGCCGCGGCGCGCGGAACGACTGCATCACCCGCACGGGCCTCACGAGGGGACTCCCGCCGTGGTCGCCGCGCCGCGTTCCAGGGCCTGGAGCGACCGGTACCACCGCACGGCCGCGAGGGGCAGGACGAGCGCGTTCACGACGGCCAGCGCGGTGTACACGACGAGGAACGCGGAGGGGAGCCACAGCAGCGCGAACGAGAGGCACAGGAAGCCGTAGTCGGTCGGGAGCACCGCGAGCGTGTAGAGCGGGTGCTCGCGGAGCCGGCCCCCGGTCCCGTGCGCGGCCCCGCCCGGCGAGCCCTTGGCGCGGCGCACCAGGTCGACCGCGACGATCCCGAAGAAGAACGTGCTGCTCACGACGCAGAACGCGAGAGGCACGACGAGCCAGCCGGCGTCGACGTCGTAGTACCGGAACCAGCAGACGAGCACCGCGAGGTGCAGGGCCACCGTCTTGAGGGCGTCGAAGAAGTGGTCGAGCCACTCGCCCGCCGCGCTCCCCGACCGCGAGAGCCGCGCGAGCTGGCCGTCGGCGGAGTCGAGGGCGTACCCGAGGACGAGGAGCACGACGGCCGCGAGCGACGACGCGAGCGTCGGCTCGGCGAGCGCGATGGTCGCGATCCCGGCGAGCGTGGTCGCCGCGCTGACGAGCGTCACCGCGTCCGGCGTCAGGCCGAGCACGTACGCGCCTGCGGCGAGCGGGCGGCCGAGCGGGCGGTTGACGAAGCGCGAGTACGCGGCCGCGCCGCTCGAGGACTTCTGCGCGTCGTGCAGTCGCGTCATCGCCGCGCCGAACTCGGACATGGGCACCTCGCGAAAGAGACGGGGAGAGCTTCTGGGAAGCGGCGGCGACGGATTGTCTGCCCGCCCCCGACCGTGCCGAGAATCGTATCCAGGCGGGGGCGGGTGAACAGCGGGTGAGGTTGTATCTCGCCCGGGTGAATTCCGGCGTCACGGCCCGACGGCGGGCTTAGGATCGCCGCGACGGCCGACGTGTCAGGACCTGGAGGTGACGACCGTGGACGACGTCGCGGACGCCTCCGGCGACCTCGCGATCGTGATCGTGAGCTACGGCTCCGCCGCGCTCCTCGAGCGCAACCTCGGCGCGCGCGGCGCGGTCGGGGAGACCCGCGTGGTCGTCGTCGACAACCGCTCGACGACGCCGGAGCGCGAGCGGGTCTCCCGCCTGGCGGACGAGCGCGGCTGGGACCTGCTCGCCCCGGCGGAGAACCTGGGCTTCGGCGGCGGCGCCAACCTGGGGATGCGCGCGGCGTTCGACGCGGGCGCCGCCGAGGTGCTCCTCCTCAACCCCGACGCGACGATCGCCGCGGCCGACGTCCGGACCCTGCGGGCGGCCGTCCAGGACGACCGCCTGCTCCTCGTGTCCCCGGTGGTCCTCACACCCGCCGGGCGCCGCTGGTTCGGGGGCCTCGACGTCTACCTCGACGACGGCACGTTCCGCGCGCCGTCGCGCCGCGACGAGCACCCGGGCGCCGCGCGCGTGGAGTGGCTCAGCGGCGCGTGCCTGCTCGTCACCCGGGAGGTCTGGGAGCGCACGGGCGGGTTCGACGACGCCTACTTCCTCTACTGGGAGGACGTCGACCTGTCCTACCGCCTGCAGCGCGCGGGCGGCCGGGTCGCCGTCGTCGAGGACGCCGTCGCGGTCCACGACGAGGGCGGGACCCACCGCGACGGCCGGCAGCGGCCGGAGGCCAAGTCCGAGACGTACTACTACTACAACATCCGCAACCGGATGCTGTTCGCCGCGCTGCACCTCGACGAGGTGTCCGTGCGGCGCTGGCGGCGCAGCGCGCCGGGCAACGCCCGCGCGGTCCTGCGGCGCGGCGGCCGACGCCAGTTCCTGCGGCCGGTCGTCCCGCTGCGGGCGGCCTGGCGCGGGCTGCGCGACGGCCGGCGGGCGGCCCGGCAGGGCGCCGCGACGGCGGACCGGCGCGAGCCGGCACGGAGCACGACCGGAGGCGGACGATGAACGCGGAGAACGACGGCGCCCCCGAGGACGCCACCCCGACGCGGCGGCCCTCCCGCCGTGCCGTCGCCGTGATCGGGGCGGCGGTCGCGCTCGCGGTCGCCGTCACCCTCGTCGTGCTGCAGCCGTGGCGGTCCGACGGCGACCAGTCCCCGGGCGGGACGGTCACGCCCGCGCCGGTCGCCTCCCCGGAGGAGAGCGGCGACGCCTCGGCGGACGCGACCGCGGACGACGCGGGCGACGCAGGCGACGGGGACGGCGCCGCCGCGGCGGGCGGCGACGCGACCGCCGGGACGGCCGAGGGCGACGGGGCGGACCCCGCCGTCGTGCCCGTGGCCCCCGAGCTCGAGCCGGCCGAGCCCGACCAGACGGTCCAGGCGCCCGACGGCGTCACCGTCCGGCTCGCGCAGGTCGAGCACGTCGAGGGCGAGGCCGTGGCCGCGGGCGAGACCTCGGGTCCGGCCGTCCGCCTCACCGTCGAGGTCACGAACGGGACCGACGCCCCGCTCGACCTCTCCTACGCCGTGGTCAACGCCTACACGGGCGAGGACCGCGCGCCGGCCGGGCGCCTCGTGCAGCCCGGCGGCCGGCCCTTCGAGGGCGAGCTCGCCCCGGGCGAGAGCGGGACGGGCGTCGTCCTGTTCTCCATCCCCGAGGCCGACCGCGACGACGTCACCGTCGCGGTGGAGTACGCGCCGGGCACGTCGACCGTGGTATTTCGCGGCGATCTGTCCTGACCCGCGCGGGAAGGGGCGGTAAATTTCGCCCGCTCGCGCCGTTCTGCGGCCGGTTCTCCGGCGCTACAGTCACAACGTCCGGCTGATGGACCGGCATTTCCGCGGGTCCGCGACGAAGAGAGTGACCCATGAAAAACAATGATGTGAGTCGGACGGTCGTCCAGGGCTCTCTTCGTGGCGCGCCGCCGGGACGGCGACGTGTCGTCGGCCGGGTCGCCGGGCTGACCGTCGCCGCCCTCGTCGCGACGGCGCTCGTCGCCCCGGCGGCCGGCGCGGTCGAGAGCGCGGCGCCTGCCGCGGCCCCCGCCGCCGTCGCGCCCGACGCGCCGGTCGCCGCGGCCGCCACCCCGGCCGACTCGACCGTCCCGGTCACGGCCGACCCCCTGCCCACGACCCAGATCGACGGGATCGTCTGGGCGCAGACCATCGTCGGCGGCCGCGCGTACGCCGGCGGACAGTTCACCTCGGCACGCCCCGCGGGTGCGGCGGCCGGGACGGGGGAGACCCCGCGCGCGAACATCCTGCGGTACGACGTCGAGACCGGCGTGCTCGACGGGTCCTGGAACCCGGGCACGAACGGTCGCGTCCTCGCGATCTCGTCGTCGCCGGACGGCAAGCGGCTCTACGTCGCGGGCGCGTTCACCGAGATCGCCGGCCAGACGCGGTACCGCCTCGCGGCGTTCGACACCGCGACCGGCGCGCTCGTCTCGAGCTGGAACCCGGGCACGAACTCCACGGTCTACGACATCAAGGCGACGAACTCCACGGTCTACATCACCGGCGAGTTCTCCAACGTCAACAACACCGCGCGCGCCCGCATCGCCGCCCTGGACGCGTCCACCGGTGCGCTGCTCGGCTTCGCGCCGGAGCTCGCCGGCGGGTACGGCGGCCGCGCGATCGAGATCTCGCCCGACGGCGCCAAGGTGGTCGTCGCGGGCTCCTTCACGAGCACCAACGGGTCGACCAACCCCGGCCGCGGCATGGCGGCCCTCGACGCGACGACGGGCACCGTGCTCCCGTGGGCCGTCAACTCCGTGATCCGCAACGGCGGCGACAACGCCGCGATCTACTCGCTCGCGTCCGACGGCGACAGCGTCTACGGGTCGGGCTACGACTACGGCGGCAGCAAGACGGAGGACGACTTCGAGGGCTCGTTCCGCGCGAGCTGGTCCGACGGGTCGCTCGTCTGGATGGAGGACTGCCACGGCGACACGTACTCCGTGTACCCGGCCGGCGACTCCGTCTACGTCGCGACGCACGCGCACTACTGCGGCAACATCGGCGAGTTCCCGCAGACGGACCCCTGGACGGTGAACCACTCGCTGGCCTTCGCCAAGGAGCCGTCGGACCGCAAGATCACGCCGGACATCTGGGGCTACCGCAGCTTCACGGGCCAGACGGCGGGCAAGCTGCTGCACTGGTACCCGACGTGGAGCACGGGCAGCGCGTCCGGGATCTCGCAGGCCGGGTGGGACATCACGGCCAACGACAAGTACGTCGTGTACGGCGGCGAGTTCACGCGCGTCGCCGGCGCCCGGCAGCAAGGGCTGGTGCGGTTCGCGCGGCGCGACGTCGCCCCGACGAAGATCGGCCCGACGATCCAGGGTGGGCAGTACGTCATCTCGACGCGGTCCCTCGTCAGCGGGAGCGCCCGCGTCTCCTGGCCGGCGAACATCGACCAGGACAACGCCGAGCTGACCTACGAGCTGTACCGCCGCGGCACGACCGCGCCGATCTCCACGCAGAAAGCGTCGTCCACGTACTGGGTGCGCCCGACCATGGGCTACACCGACTCGGGCCTCGCGCCGGGCAGCACGGTCGAGTACCGCGTCAAGGTGATCGACGGCGACGGCAACTCCACGGTCTCGAACTGGACGCCGGTCACGATCGCGGCGCAGGGGTCGAGCACGGCCTACAACGACTCGGTGCTCGGCGACTCGCCGGTGAGCTACTGGCCGATGAACGAGGCGAGCGGGAGCAGCGCGACCGACTGGGCCTCGCTGTCCGACCTCGCGCTCACGAACGGCACGACCCGCGGCGTCGACGGCAAGGACGTCCCGCCGACGGCGAAGGCGACGCGCTTCTCGGGCGCCAACGGCGTCTCCGGGAGCACCCCGACCGCGACCACCGGTCCGCAGCGGTTCTCCGTCGAGGCCTGGTTCCGCACGACCTCGACGTCGGGCGGCAAGATCGTCGGCTTCGGCAACGCCAAGACCGGCACGTCGTCGAGCTACGACCGGCACATCTACATGAACAACTCGGGGCGCCTGACGTTCGGCGTCCACCCGGGGATGGTCCGCGAGATCACGACCGCCGGCTCGTACAACGACGGCGCGTGGCACCACGTGGTCGGCACGCTCGACGGCTCCGGCATGACCTTCTGGGTCGACGGCGTCAAGGCGGGTCAGCGCAGCGACACGACGTCGGCGCAGTCCTACTCGGGCTACTGGCGCGTCGGTGGGGACAGCCAGTCGGGCTGGCCGAACAGCGGGAGCTCGAACTTCTTCAACGGCACCATCTCCGACGTCGCCGTGTACGACCGTGCGCTCACCCGCGGCGAGGTCGCCGACCACTGGACGGCGAGCGGCCGTCCCGCGGCCGGGGCCACCGCGCCGCAGGACGCGTACGGCCAGGCGGTCTACTCGCTCGAGCCGACGCTGTACTGGCGGCTCGGCGAGTCCTCGGGCTCGGTCGCGAAGGACTCCGGCCCCGACGCGTCCGACGGCTCGTACTCGGGCCCCGTGACGAAGTCGCAGACCGGCGCGCTCACGGGCGTGACGGACACGGCGGTGCGCTTCCAGCCGACGAAGAACATCTTCGGCACCTGGAACGGCGGGCTGGTCGCGAGCCAGCGCAGCTACGCCAACCCGACGGTGTACTCGGTCGAGACCTGGTTCAAGACCGACACCACGACCGGCGGGAAGCTCATCGGGTTCGGCAGCAGCCGGACGGGCACGAGCTCCAACTACGACCGCCACGTGTACATGTCGGCCGACGGCAAGGTGAAGTTCGGCGCGTACGACGGCGCGCAGCAGGTGCTCAGCACCACGGGCTCGTACCGGGACAACGCCTGGCACCACGTCGTGGCGACGCAGTCGAGCGAGGGCATGCGGCTCTACCTCGACGGCGAGCTGGTCGGGTCGAACGACAAGGCCGTGCCGGAGAACACCACCGGCTACTGGCGGCTCGGCGGCGACAACGGCTGGGAGGGCGACACCTACTGGAA
Source organism: Cellulosimicrobium sp. 72-3 (assembly GCF_013127315.1). NCBI lineage: Bacteria > Bacillati > Actinomycetota > Actinomycetes > Micrococcales > Promicromonosporaceae > Cellulosimicrobium > Cellulosimicrobium sp. 72-3. Next base: position 3,249,587 of record NZ_CP053419.1, on the reverse strand, counting down.
GGGCTACCTCGACGAGGCGGCCGTCTACCCGGTCGCGCTCACGCCGGCCCAGGTGAAGCAGCACTTCCAGCTGGGCTCCGGCACCACGCCGAACGTCCCGCCGCAGGCGGTCGTGACGGCGCAGGCCGACGGGCTCACGGTGTCGGTCGACGGCTCGGGGTCGAGCGACCCGGACGGTACCCTGACCGGGTACGCGTGGGACTTCGGTGACGGCGCGACCGGCACCGGGGCGACGGCGACCCACACCTACGACGCGCCGGGGACGTACACGATCACGCTCGACGTGACCGACGACCGCGGGGCGACAGCCACGGCGACGACCTCGGTGAAGGTGCTCGCGCCGAACGTGAAGCCGCAGGCGGCGTTCACGGCCTCCGCGACGGACCTCACCGTCGCGGTGGACGGCTCGTCGTCGAGCGACCCGGACGGCACGATCGCGTCGTACGCGTGGAGCTTCGGGGACGACGCGACCGCGGAGGGCGCCACGGCCTCGCACACCTACGCGCAGGCCGGGACGTACACGGTCACGCTCACGGTGACGGACGACCGCGGGGGCACGTCCTCCGTGTCGCACGACGTCGTGGCGACCGCGCCGGCGGAGGACGTCGTCGCGCGCGACACGTTCGACCGCGCGGTGACCTCCGGCTGGGGCACGACGACGTCGGGCGCGGCGTGGTCCGCGCTCGGCGGGGCCGCGGCCTTCTCGGTCGCGGGCTCGGCCGGCACGTTGACGATGTCGCCCTCCTGGACGCGCGAGGCGCGCCTGGCGGGGGTCTCGGAGTCGCGGGCCCGCACCGAGACGACGTTCTGGTCGGACGTCGCGTCGGTGGGCGGGACGACGTCGGTCACGCTCATCGGCCGGCAGGTCGGGACGAGCACGTACTCCGCGCGTGTCCGCCTCGAGCCCAACGGGCTCATGCGGCTGTACCTGCTCCGGGACGAGACGCTCCTCGGGAACCAGCTGCTCCCCGCGACGTACGCACCCGGCACGCGGTACACGGTGTCGGTCTCGGCGGTCGGGACGTCCCCGACGACGCTCTCCGCCAAGGTGTGGCCCACGGCGGCCGGCCCGGCGCAGGCGTGGCACCTCGAAGCGACCGACACGACGGCGGCGCTCCAGGCGCCCGGCACGGTGAGCATCAAGGTGGCGGTGAGCTCGGCGTCCACCAACCCGACCACGCGCGTGTCGTTCGACGACGTCAAGGTGGTGCGCGAGCCGTAGGCCCGCCGCCCCGCACGTCCGCCGGTGCCCCCGGGTCCTCGACCCGGGGGCACCGGCGCGTCCAGGGGGCTCGGTGGGTGTTCAGGGGCTACCGAGCGGGGTGGTGCTGCCGCGGTCGGGCAGCGTGTACGGCGTCGCGATCGCCACGCCGAGCATGAGGACGGTGGCGGACACCGAGTAGAACGGGCTGAAGAGCAGGTCCCACGCGCACGAGAGCGCGAGGTAGAGCAGGAGCGCCGACGCCGCGTTGCGGCCGAGGTCGGCCAGCGTGCCGCGCCAGACGACGACGACGCACGCGACGGCGAACAGCATGCCGACGAGCCCGAACCGGATCCACTGGTCGCCGAGCACGGAGTGCACCTCGAAGCCCGACCCGAAGAGATACTTCTCCACGTAGCCGTTGTTGGGGTCGTAGTTGAGACGTGCCATCCCGGTCTTCGCGGTGAGCAGGTCCTGGAGGTTGGGCACGGCCCCCGCGCCGTACCCCCAGGGCCGGGCCGCGACGAGCGCGGTCGCAGCGCCCATCTCGGGCCGTCCGCCCGTGAAGACGGAGCCCGACGTCTGGATCTGCATCTCCGTGCGCTGCTGCGCGTCCGCGCCGAGGTAGCCGTCGAGCACGAGCGTCTGCATCCCGAGGAAGACGACGAGCGCGAGCACGCCGAGCTGCGTCGCGACGCGCACCCCGCCGGACCGCACGCGCAGGCCGGTGCGCATCGCCTGCCAGGCGACGAGGAGAGCGACCATGAGCATCGTCGTCGCGGCCGAGCGCGAGTCGTTGACCGCGGAGACCCCGGCGAGCGCGAGGGCGGCGACGACCTGCAGCCCGCGGGACCGCGTGCTGAGGCACAGCGCGAGCACGAGCACGGTCACGGGCATGCCGTACGTGTACTTCCAGGGGTTGTCGGCGCCGCCGGTGCGCAGGGCGGCCGCGACGAGCGCGCCGACCCCGAAGAGGACGGCGACGGTGGACGTCTCGAGGACGGCGCGGCACCACAGGAGCACCCCGGCGCCGAGGACGAGCGCTGAGAGCGTGATGAGACCGTCTCGCAGGGCCAGCGACGACAGCACGCGGTCCGGGGCGGAGAGCTCGGTGAGCAGGACGCCGCTCAGCAGGGCGAGGACGCCGAGCCCCACGAACCACCGGCCGGGCCGGGACCGGCGCACGACGGGGAGCCACACGGGGAGCAGCACGAGCCCGACGACGATCGCCGGGGTGATCCCCGCGACGATCGGGATCCAGGCGCCGCACGCGAGGGCGGCCGCGCCGGCCGCGATGCGCGTCGCGACGTCGGACACCCCCGGGAGGGGCTCCGCCGTCGGGACGGTCGTCGAAGGCCCGGTCCCGGGCTCGGCCCCGGCGCGCGCCGTCATCGCGTCGTCACCCGGTCGTCACGGCGTCGTGCGGCGGTCCGCGTCCTCGACGGCGCGCGGCGCCGCCGCGTCGTCGGCCGTCGCGGCGGGGCTGACGTCGGGGGACCCGGCCTCGCGCGAGAACGCGCCGGGGACGCCGACCCGGGAGTCGTTGACGTAGTAGGCGCTGCGCCCGCGCGGCTTGACGTCGTTGAGCACGATGCCGATGACGTCCGCCTCGCCCCGCTCGAACTTGTCGACCGTCTGGCGCAGCCGCGAGATGCGGGTCTTGCGGGCCCGGGCGACGACGAGCACGCCGTCCACGGCGCGCGAGAGCCAGAGCGGGTCGCTCAGCGGGAGGATCGGCGCGGTGTCGATCACGACGTAGTCGTAGTGCGTCCGCAGGTCGCCGATCACGGCGACGAGCCGCTCGGAGGACAGCAGCACGCCGGGGTTCGCGGGCAGGACGCCGCTCGGCAGCACGAAGAGGTTGGGGCGCGTCCAGGGGAGCACGATGTCCTCCTGGGCCACGTCGCCGACGAGCAGGTTCGTCAGGCCGACCGACCCCTCCAGCCCGGTGACGCGCGCGATCGAGGGCCGGCGCAGGTCGGCGTCGACGAGGAGCACGCTGCTCCCGTCCTCGGCGAGCGAGAGCGCGAGGCTGATCGCGATCGAGCTCTTCCCCTCGCCCGCGTCGCCGGAGGAGACCATGAGCACGCGGCGGCCGTGGTCGACGTCCGCGAAGCGCACGTTGGCGACGAGCGTGCGCACGCTCTCGGACGGGCGGCTCCCCGGACCGGCGGCGACGACGGCGGGCAGCGACGTGCGCGACGGCACCTTGACCACCTCGCCGAGGAACGGCACCCCGAGCATCGACTGGATCGACGACGAGCTGACGACGCGGCGCGCGAGCAGCTCGCGCAGGACGGCGTACGTCACGCCGACGGCGAGCCCCGCGGCGAGGCCGACCATCATGAGCATGCGCGTGTTGGGCGCGATGGGGTTCACGGGCTGGCGCGCGGGGGCGATCGTCGTGATCCGCACGGCCGACGAGCGGTCGGCCAGCTGCGGCGACAGCTCGGGGACGGCCAGCGCGAGCTGGTCGCTGATCCCGTCGGCGATCTCCCGCGCGCGGTCCGGCGAGGTGTCGCTCACCGCGATCTCGATGACGACCGTGTTGAGCGGCGTGTTCACGCTGACGCTGCGGGCCAGGCGGGCGGGCGTGGTGTCGAGGCCCAGGTCCTCGATCACGGGCTCGAGCACGTACGGCGACTGCGCGAGCACCGCGTACGACGCCACGAGGTTCTGCACGTAGTTCGAGCCCTGCACGAGCTCGGCGGCGTTCTCGCCCTGCTCGGGGACGACCATCACGGACGCCGACGACTGGTACACCTTCGGTTCCGAGCGCGCGTAGCCGAACCCGGCGACCGCCCCCAGGACGGCGCACACGGCGACCACGACCCAGTGGCGCAGCACCGCGGTCACGTACTCGCGCAGCGTCATCTCTCGCCCTCCGCGGCCGGTCGGCACCGTCGGCGACGGGCCCTGCCGTCCACCGTAGTCGGGCGCACCGGACGGACGCCGCAGGTCGGGCGGGATTCACCCTCCCGCGACGGTCGGATCTCGTGGAGAAGGTCCTAAGATCGTGAATTCCGGGCAGCGGACCGGCGCTCGGGCCTGCGGGCGACGCACCGGGAGCACGAGGAGGACGAGTGGGCCTCTGGCGTTCGGTGACCGGGACGGCCGGCGCCAAGGTCGCCGTGATGGGCCTGGCGGGGCTCCTCGGGATCGTCACCAGCCGCCTGATCATCGAGCACTTCGGCGTCGCGTCCTACGCCCAGTACGGTCTGCTCAACGGGCTGCGCAACCTCCTGCCGTTCGCCGACCTGGGCATCGGCGCGGTCGTCATCAACGCCATCGCGGAGGCGTCGTCCCCGCGCGAGTCGGAGCGGGTCCACCGGACGCTGACGACGGCGCTGCGCGTCCTCACCGTCTCGGGCCTGATCATCGCCGCCGTGTGCGTGGCGATCCAGCTCCTCGGGTGGTGGCCCCTCCTGCTGGGCGACGGCCTCGTCGCGGGCGGGGACGTCGTCGCGACGCTGTGCCTCGTCGTGTTCGGGCTGTCGCTCCCGCTGGGGATCGGCATCCGGGTCCTCATCGGGCTCAAGCAGAACGTGCTCCAGACGTTCCTCCAGGGCGTCGTGTCGCCGCTCTTCTTCGTCGGCGTCGTCGTGCTCGTCCTTGTCGGCAAGGGGCAGGGCGGCGACTACGTCGCCCTCGTCTCCTACGTCGCGGCCGGGCTCGCGTCGGCGATCACGGTGAGCGTCGCGGCGCGCCTGCTCGCGCCCCAGGTCGGCCGGGCGTTCCGCGACGTCCCGCGGCGCCGGGCGGTGCCCGGGGTGCCGGTGGCCGCGGTCGCGGTGCCGATGCTCGTGCAGTCCGTCGCGATGCCGGTCGCGATGCAGAGCGACCGGCTGCTCCTGTCCCACCTGTCCACGACGCAGGCGCTCGCGCAGTACACGTTCGCGACCCAGCTCTTCGGGCTCGTCATGCAGGCGATCATCGCGGCGGGCGTCAGCATGTGGCCCTACTTCGCGCAGGCGCGGGCGCGCGACGAGGTGATGAGCCCGTTCCGGATCTCCCTCGCGTTCCTCGCCGGGGGCGTGCTGCTGTCGACGGTGCTCGCGCTGTGCCTGCCGTTCCTCCAGGATGTGGTCGCCGACGGCAAGATCACCGTGCCGCTCGCGCTGGTCCTGGGCTACTGCGCGCTCGTCGCGGTCCAGGCGCTCAACTACCCGCCGGGCATGTACATGACCGACGAGCGCGGCCTGCGGTTCCAGGTCGTCCCCGTCCTGCTCATGACCGTGAGCAACGTGGCGCTCTCCTGGGTGCTCATCGAGCCGCTGGGCGCGGCCGGGCCGGTCGTCGGGTCGGCGGTCGCGATCCTCGTCTTCCAGGTGGTGCCGAACTCGATCTGGGTCGCCCGGGACCTGCGCGCCCGACGGCGGGCCGCGGCGGCGGGGCGCTCGGAGGAAGCCCCGGTGGCGGGGGCCTGACGCACGCCCGCGCGCGGAACGATGTGGGTCCACGCGCGTAGTGTGGACGCCGGACCCGATCGCCCGCCCCGGTCGGGACCGTCGTCGTGCCCTCTCCTCGAAGGACCTCCATGAACCTCACCGGCATCCTGCCCGCGCTGCTCGCCGACCAGGCCGCGGCGGCCGCGGTCGAGCACGTGCGCGCCCGCGGCGAGGCCGACGTCGTCGGCCCGGCCGGCGTCCGCCCGCCGCTCCTCGCGGCGATGGCGGGGGCGCGCGCGACGGGGCCGGTGCCGGACGGCGACGCCCCGGCGTCGGGCGGCGGGGGTGGCCCGGCGTGGGCCGCGGGCTCGCGCCCGCTCGTGGTGGTCACCGCGACGGGGCGCGACGCGGACGAGCTGGCCGCGAGCGTGCGCGCCTACCTGCCGGACGAGCTGGGCGACGTCGTCGCGGTGCTGCCGAGCTGGGAGACGCTGCCGCACGAGCGCCTGAGCCCGCGCGCGGACACGGTCGCCAAGCGCATCGCGGTGTTCCGCCGCCTCGCGCACCCGGACCCGGAGGTCGGCCCGTCCGGTCCCGTCCGGGTGCTCGTCATGCCGGTCCGGGCGCTCCTGCAGCCCGTCGTGGACGGGCTGGGGGACCTCGAGCCGGTCGAGCTGCACGCGGGCACGACGGCGGACCTCACCGACGTCGCGGAGCGGCTCGTCGCGGCGGCGTACACGCGCGTGGACATGGTCGAGCGGCGCGGCGAGTTCGCGGTCCGCGGCGGCATCCTCGACATCTTCCCGCCCACGGAGGACCACCCGCTGCGCGTGGAGTTCTGGGGCGACGAGGTGTCGGAGATCCGCTGGTTCGCGGTCGCGGACCAGCGCAGCCTGGAGATCGCCGAGCACGGGCTGTGGGCGCCGCCGTGCCGCGAGATCCTGCTCACGGACTCGGTGCGGGCGCGCGCCGCCGCGCTGGTGGAGGACCTGCCGGGCGCGACCGAGATGCTCGACCGGCTCGCGGCGGGCGTCGCGGTCGAGGGCATGGAGTCCCTCGCGCCGGTGCTCGTGGACCGCATGGTCCCGGCGCTCGAGCTCGTGCCCGACGACGCGCTCCTCGTCGTCGACGACGCCGAGCGCGTGCGCCGTCGCGCCCACGACCTGGTGGCGACCACGGAGGAGTTCCTCGCCGCGGCCTGGACGGGCGCGGTGGCGGGCGGCAAGGCGCCGGTCGACCTGTCCGCGGCGTCGTTCGAGACGTTCTCCGAGGTGCGCGCGGTCGCGCAGCGCCGCGGCCTCGGCTGGTGGACGCTGTCGTCGTTCGCGCTCGACAACCCCGACCTCGACGTCCCGCCGGACGCCGACGGGAGCGCCGCTGCGGACGCCGCCACGTCGAGCGGCGGCGCGGGCACGACGGCCGCCCACGTCGGCGAGAGCGCCGACGGCGTGCCGACCTTCACGCTCGGCGCGCGCGACGTCGAGTCCTACCGCGGCGACGTGGCGCGCGCGCTCGACGACGTGCGGGGGCTGCAGCACGCGGGCTGGCGGCTCGTGCTCACGACGGAGGGCCACGGGCCGGCCAAGCGCATGGTCGAGCAGCTCGGCGCGGCGGACACGCCGGCGCGCCTCGTGCCGCGGCTCGACGACGAGCCCGAGGGCGGCATCGTCCTCGTCACGCCGGCGATGGTCGGCAAGGGCTTCGTCGCGCCGGGGCTGCGGCTCGCCGTCTTCTCCGAGGCCGACCTCACGGGCCGGGCGGGGACGAGCACGCGCGACATGCGCAAGATGCCCAGCCGGCGTCGCAACGTCGTCGACCCGCTCCAGCTCAAGGCGGGCGACTTCGTGGTGCACGAGCAGCACGGCGTGGGCCGCTTCGTCGAGCTCGTGCAGCGCACGCTCGGCACGGGCGGCAACGCCGCGACGCGCGAGTACCTCGTGATCGAGTACGCGTCGAGCAAGCGCGGCCAGCCGGGCGACCGCCTGTTCGTGCCCATGGACCAGCTCGACCAGGTCACGAAGTACACGGGCGGCGAGGCACCGAGCCTCAACAAGATGGGCGGGTCGGACTGGGCCAAGACGAAGTCCCGCGCGCGCAAGCACGTCAAGGAGATCGCGGGCGAGCTCATCCGCCTGTACTCGGCGCGCATGGCGACGCAGGGCCATGCGTTCGGCCCGGACACCCCGTGGCAGCGCGAGCTGGAGGACGCGTTCGCGTACGTCGAGACGCCCGACCAGCTCGCGACGATCGACGAGGTCAAGGCCGACATGGAGAAGACGGTCCCGATGGACCGGCTCGTGTGCGGCGACGTCGGCTACGGCAAGACGGAGATCGCGATCCGCGCGGCGTTCAAGGCGGTCCAGGACGGCAAGCAGGTCGCGGTGCTCGTGCCCACGACGCTGCTCGTGCAGCAGCACCTCGAGACGTTCTCCGAGCGGTACGCGGGCTTCCCCGTGACGGTCAAGGCGCTGTCGCGCTTCCAGACCCCCAAGGAGTCCGAGGAGGTCGTGGACGGGCTGGCCCAGGGGACGGTGGACGTCGTCATCGGCACCCACCGCCTCATCACGGGCAGCGTGCGGTTCAAGGACCTGGGCCTCGTCATCATCGACGAGGAGCAGCGGTTCGGCGTCGAGCACAAGGAGACGCTCAAGCAGTTGCGGACCAACGTGGACGTGCTCGCCATGTCCGCGACCCCGATCCCGCGCACGCTCGAGATGGCCGTCACGGGCATCCGCGAGATGTCGACGCTCGCGACCCCGCCGGAGGAGCGGCACCCCGTCCTCACGTACGTCGGGGCGTACGAGGAGAAGCAGATCGCCGCGGCGCTGCGCCGCGAGCTCCTGCGCGAGGGCCAGGTGTTCTACGTGCACAACAAGGTCGAGACGATCGAGCGCACCGCGGCGCGGCTGCGCGAGCTCGTCCCCGAGGCCCGCGTGGGCGTCGCGCACGGCAAGATGAACGAGCACCAGCTCGACCAGGTGATCCGGGCGTTCTGGGAGAAGGAGCTCGACGTCCTCGTCTGCACGACGATCATCGAGACGGGCCTCGACATCTCCAACGCGAACACGCTGATCCTCGAGCGCGCGGACATGCTCGGCCTGTCCCAGCTCCACCAGCTCCGCGGCCGCGTGGGCCGCGGGCGCGAGCGCGCGTACGCGTACTTCCTGTACCCGCCCGAGCGGCCCCTCACCGAGACCGCGCACGACCGCCTCGCCACGATCGCGGCCCACACCGACCTCGGCGCAGGCATGCAGGTCGCCATGAAGGACCTCGAGATCCGCGGCGCGGGCAACCTGCTCGGCGGGGAGCAGTCCGGCCACATCGCGGGCGTCGGGTTCGACCTGTACGTGCGCATGGTGGGGGAGGCCGTCGCGAACTACCGCGGCGACGGGCCCGAGGAGCAGCCGGAGGTCTCGATCGAGCTCCCGGTCGACGCGCACCTGCCGGAGTCCTACATCGCGACCGAGCGCCTGCGGCTCGAGGCGTACAAGAAGATCGCCGCCGCGGCGGACGCGCCGGAGCTCGCCGAGGTGCGGGCCGAGCTCGTCGACCGCTACGGGGCGCTCCCGGACGTCGCGTCCGCGCTGTTCGACGTCGCGGACTTCCGCAACCACGCCCGCCGGGCGGGGCTCACGGACGTCACGGCGCAGGGCAAGTTCATCCGGTTCGCGCCGGTCGACCTCCCCGAGTCGGCGCAGCTGCGGCTCAAGCGCCTCTACCCGGGCACGCTGCTCAAGCCCGCGATCCGCGCGATCCTCGTGCCGTACCCGACGACGGCGCGCATCGGCGGCCGCCCGCTGCGCGGTGCGGAGGTCCTCGGGTGGGCGCGCCAGCTCATCGACGCCGTGGTGCTCGGCGAGGTGAGCGCGGCCGCGACGGTGGGGACGTCGTCGGCCCGCTGACGCGCGGTCAGCGCAGGCGCCAGCTCCGCCGGCCGCCGTGCCGGGGGGAGCTGCTGCCGCCGCGCCCGGTGGGGTCGGTGCCGTCCCCGCCGCCGGGGAACGGCGGCGTGCGCGCGCCCCGCTCGGTAAGGGTGGGGGACCACTCGAGGCGCCGGGCGGCGGGCGGGTGCACGACGCGGGCGACCGCCGCGACCGCGGTGTCGATCGTCGTGAACGCCTGCCGGTAGGCCCGCTCGGAGCGGCCGTGCGGGTCCGGGATGTCGAGGGGCGTGCGCGGGGTGATCGTCCGGACGCGCTGGGCGCTCGCGATCTCCGGGAGGCGGGCGATGCGGTCGGCGTCGCTCTCGTCCGGGTCGACGGGCAGGTCGATCGCCGAGAGCAGCGCGGCGAGCTCCAGGAGCGTGTAGGTGCGTCGGACGGCCTGCGGGACGAGGGTGACGACGGCGGCCCGCTGGGCCCGGGACATCGTGAGGACGAGGTCCGCCTGCTCGATCATCGCCGCCGTGAGCTGCCGCCCGGTGTGCGTCGCCGCCTCCAGGCCGCGTGCCGCGAGCAGCCGCGCCATCGGCTCGTCGAGCGGTGCCCCCTCGAGCGCGTGCGTCCCGGCGCTCGACACCGTGACGCTCGTGTCGCTGCGGATGCTCAGCAGCCTCTCGGCGGTGGGGGAGCGGCAGACGTTCCCGGTGCACACGGTGAGGACCTGGGACGGCATGACTGAGGTCGGCACTCCCTCCGGTGCGCGGGGACGTCGTCCGGAAAGGCGACCGACCGAAGGTAGCACGCAGCGATCGGGCCCCTGCCGGGCGGGCGGGCGGGCGGGTGCGCTCCCACGCGCTCGTCGTGCCCACAATTCACCCGGTGGGCCGCCTTCTTCACCCTCGCAGGGCGTGGTTGCGGGCCTCCTCCCGGTCCTAGCCTGGACGCGGCCCCCTCGCCGTGCGGGGCGCGCGGCCGAGGACGGGAGGACGGGCATGAAGGTCGGGTACGCCCCCGGTGCGTGGGACCTGTTCCACGTCGGGCACCTCAACGTCCTCCGGCACGCCCGCAGCGAGTGCGACTACCTCGTCGCGGGTGTCGTGGACGACGACATGCTCGAGCTCGCCAAGGGCCGGCGCCCGGTCGTCCCCGTCACGGAGCGCGCGGAGATCGTCCGCCACGTCCGGTTCGTCGACGAGGTGTTCGTCGAGACCCAGCCCGACAAGCTCGAGACCTGGCGCCAGCGCCCGTTCGACGTCTTCTTCAAGGGCGACGACTGGCGCGGCACCCCGAAGGGCGCGGAGCTGGAGCGTCGCTTCGCCGAGGTGGGCGTCGAGGTCGTCTACTTCCCCTACACGGTGCACACGTCGAGCACGGCGCTGCGGCGCGCGCTGACGCTGCTGGAGCCGACGGCCGGGCTCACGGTCGAGGGCTGAGCCCTCCCGCGGTCAGCTCTTGCGGCCGTCGAGGAAGTAGGCGATGGGCCCGACCCAGTTGACGAGGAGCGCGAGGCCCCACGCGAGCTTGGTCCCGTTCACCTGCTCCGCCGGCCGACGCACGAGGTCCCGGTACGCCGCGGCGGTGAGCGTGACCTGGGCGGCTCCCACGACCCCGACGGCGATCCGCTGACCCTTCGTCAGGTCCTTCCACCGGCGCTTGGTTCCCATGGCGTCTCCTCTCGGTTCGTCCTCCGACGCTATGCCGTCCGGGCCGCCGCCGCACCGGCACGACCCGTCCGCACGACCCGTCGACACAGGTCGTGACAGCCCGCGCCTGCCTCTGTAAGGTTGCAGCAACATCCGGAAACATCCTGCAAAGCCGCAGGTGCCGGTCGCGCCCGCCACCCCGGGGCGCTCGTCATCACCGCGTGGCCCGTCCGTGCTCGACGCCGAGCGAGGGGCGGCCGCATCCTCGAAGGAGCTGCAATGACGCGCACCACCGACCTCGCCGGACCCCCGGCGCCCATCCCCGTCCCCGCAGGACGCCCCGCCCGCCCGCGCGGCGGCCGCCTGCGCCGCGTCCTCGCGGCGGGCGCCTCGGCGGCCCTCGCGCTGACCGCGGCGCTGGCCGCGGTCCCGGTCGCCGCACCCGCTGCGGCCGCGCCGCCCGTGCCGACGCCCGTCGTCGACTCCCCGAACGGACGGGGCGACGTGATCCTCAACCTCTTCCAGTGGACGTGGGACTCCGTGGCGGCCGAGTGCACCAGCACCATCGGCCCGGCCGGGTTCGGCTACGTCCAGGTCTCACCGCCGCAGGAGCACATCCAGGGCACGGCCTGGTGGACCTCCTACCAGCCCGTCAGCTACAAGCTCGAGTCCAAGCTCGGCACCCGCGCCGAGTTCCAGCGCATGGTGAGCGCCTGCAAGGCGGCGGGCGTGGGCGTGATCGTCGACGCGGTCGTCAACCACACGGCGGGCGCCGACACCGGGTCCGGCACCGGGACCGGCGGGACGAGCTACTCCGTGGACAGCTTCCCCGGCGTCCCGTACGGGCCGAACGACTTCAACGACTGCCGGTCGAACATCAGCAACTACGGCGACCGGTACAACGTCCAGAACTGCCGCCTCGTCTCGCTCCAGGACCTGCGGACGGGCTCCGACTACGTGCGCGGCAAGATCGCGGGCTACCTCAACGACCTCCTGTCGCTCGGCGTCTCGGGCTTCCGCATCGACGCCGCGAAGCACATCCCGGCCGCTGACCTCGCGGCGATCAAGGCGCGGCTCACGAACCCGGACGTCTTCTGGGTGCACGAGGTCATCGGCGCGAGCGGCGAGCCGATCCAGCCCTCGGAGTACCTCGGTTCCGGCGACTCGCACGAGTTCTTCTACGCGCGCGAGCTCAAGTCCCGGTTCGACGGCCAGATCAAGGACCTGCGCACCATCGGCGACAACAAGCTCCCCTCCGACCGCGCGGGCGTCTTCGTCGACAACCACGACACCGAGCGCAACGGCGAGACGATGAACTACAAGTGGGGCGCCAAGTACCGGCTCGCCAACGCGTTCATGCTCTCGTGGCCCTACGGCGCACCGAGCGTCTACTCGGGCTACACGTGGAGCGACAAGGACGCGGGTGCGCCCGGCGCCTCGGCCACCTCCGTGCCCGACGCGAGCTGTGCCGACAGCGCCTGGGTCTGCACGCAGCGCTGGACCGAGATCGCGGGCATGGTCGGCTTCCACAACGCGGTCGCCGGGACCCCGGTGACGGGCTGGTGGGACGACGGGAACAACCACATCGCCTACGGGCGAGGCGCCAAGGGCTACGTGACGATCAACAACTCCGCGAACGCCGTGACGCGCACCTACCAGACCCCGCTCCCCGCCGGGACGTACTGCGACGTCGTGGCGTCGAAGGACTGCTCGAAGACCGTCTCCGTCTCCGGCTCGGGCACCTTCACGGCGACGGTGCCCGCGTACGGGGCGCTCGCGCTCCACGTCGGGGCGCGCGGCGACGGCGGCACCGGGGGCCCCGGGCCCGTCGACCCGGCCGGCACGACGACCGTCTACTACGCGACCGACAAAGGCTGGAACGCGTACAACGTCCACTACAAGGTCGGCACGGGCGCCTGGACCGCCGTCCCCGGGGTCCCGATGACGGCGGCCTGCACGGGCTGGGTCTCGCGGCAGATCAGCCTGCCCAGCGGGGCGACGGGCGCGGCCGCGACCGTCACCGCCGCCTTCACGAACGGCTCGGGCGCCTGGGACAGCAACGGCGGCAAGGACTACTCCCTGTCCGGCGCCGCGGTCGCCGTCTCCGGCGGGACGGTCACGGCGGGCGACCCGTGCGACGGCGGCGGGTCGCCGGGCGGGCCGGTCGAAGGGCAGGGTGACGCGTCGTTCTCCGTCACCGCGACCACCACGTGGGGCCAGACGGTCCACGTCGTGGGCAGCATCCCGGCGCTCGGCTCCTGGGCGCCCGCGAACGGCGTCCCGCTGTCGTCGTCGGCCTACCCGGTGTGGACCGCGCGCGTCGACCTCCCGGCCGGCACGACCTTCCAGTACAAGTACGTCAAGCGCGACGGCGGCGGGAACGTCGTCTGGGAGAGCGGCGGCAACCGCACGGCGACGGTCGGCGCCGACGGCTCCGTGACGCTGTCGGACACCTGGCGGTCGTAGCGCTTCCGCCATCCCCACCACGCGGTCGTGGCCCGGCCCGGGTCACGGCCGCGTGCTCGACCGGCAGCGACGGCACGCTCGACCGGCGTCGACCGCGCGCCGCCCGGCGAACCTACGATGAGGCGGTGACCGCCCCCGAGCCCTCGGCCGCCCCGGACCCGCACGAGCCCACGCACGACCGCGCGCCCGGCACCGCGACCGACCCGCTGCGCGACGTCGTCGCCGTCATGGACCGCCTCTACTCCCCGGGCGGGTGCCCGTGGGACCGCGAGCAGACGCACGTCTCGCTCGTGCGGTACCTCCTCGAGGAGGCGCACGAGCTCGCGGACGCCATCGAGACCGGCGACCGCGCCGGGATGCGCGAGGAGCTCGGCGACCTGCTCCTGCAGGTGCTGTTCCACGCGCGCATCGCGAGCGAGGAGCCGGACCCGTTCACCGTCGACGACGTCGCCGCCGACCTCGCGGCGAAGCTCGTGCGGCGCCACCCGCACGTGTTCGCGGACGCCGACGCGACCGACCTGCACGGGCAGTGGGACGCGATCAAGAAGGCGGAGAAGCAGCGCTCGTCGGTGCTCGAGGGCATCTCGCACACGCAGGGGTCGCTCGCCCGCGCGCAGAAGGTCCTGTCCCGGGCCGGGCGCGGCGGCCTCGGCGACGTCGTCGGCGCGGCGCTCGCGGCGCCGTCGGGCACCGGGACGGGTGCGGTCGGCGAGGACGGCGCCGACCCGACGCCGGACGAGCGGCTCGGGCACGAGCTGCTCGCGCTCGTGGCCCGCGCGGAGGCCGACGGGCTCGACGCGGAGGCCGCGCTGCGGGGCGAGCTGCGGCGCGTCGAGGCGCGGATCGTCGTGGCCGAGACGTCGGCAGGGACGCCTGCGGAGCCCGGCCCGGCGGCGCAGGGCTGAGGCGGGACGTTCGTCCCGATCGTCGACGCGCAGGTCCCCGACCCGGGGCCCACGGACCGGACGCAGCGGCGCAGGTCACAACCGGGCACTAGGCTGTGGTCGTAAACCCACCATCGTCGCGGGCGCGCACGCGGCGTCCCGGGTTTCCCTGCCCGGGTCCGCCACCACCGTTCGAAGCGCCCGCAGCCCTGCCCCGAAGGAGCACCTGTGGCCAGCATCGAAGCCGTTGGAGCGCGCGAGATCCTCGACTCCCGCGGAAACCCGACCGTCGAGGTCGAGGTCGTCCTGGACGACGGGACGTTCGCCCGCGCCGGAGTGCCCTCGGGCGCGTCGACCGGTGCGTTCGAGGCCGTCGAGCGTCGTGACGGCGACAAGTCCCGCTACCTGGGCAAGGGTGTCGAGGGCGCGGTGAACTCCGTGATCGACGACATCGCCCCGGAGCTCATCGGCTTCGAGGCCGAGGACCAGCGCCTCATCGACGCCGCCCTCATCGACCTCGACGGCACCCCGAACAAGGGCAAGCTCGGCGCGAACGCCATCCTCGGCGTCTCGCTCGCCGTCGCGAAGGCCGCCGCGAAGAGCGCGGGCCTCGACCTGTACCGCTACGTCGGCGGCCCGAACGCGCACGTCCTGCCCGTGCCGATGATGAACATCCTCAACGGCGGGTCGCACGCGGACTCGAACGTGGACATCCAGGAGTTCATGGTCGCCCCGATCGGCGCGTCCTCGTTCCGCGAGGCGCTGCGCACCGGCGCCGAGGTCTACCACGCGCTGAAGTCCGTGCTCAAGGAGAAGGGCCTGGCCACCGGCCTGGGCGACGAGGGCGGCTTCGCGCCGAACCTCGCGAGCAACCGCGAGGCGCTCGACCTCATCCTCGTCGCGATCGAGAAGGCCGGCTTCGCGCCGGGCACCGACGTGACGCTCGCGCTCGACGTCGCGTCGACCGAGTTCTTCAAGGACGGCGCGTACCAGTTCGAGGGCGGCGCGAAGACGCCGGCCGAGATGATCGCCTACTACGAGCAGCTCGTGCGCGACTACCCGCTGGTCTCCATCGAGGACCCGCTGTCCGAGGACGAGTGGGACAGCTGGTCGCAGCTCGTCGCCGAGGTCGGCGACCGGGTGCAGATCGTCGGCGACGACCTGTTCGTCACCAACCCGGAGCGTCTCGCGAAGGGCATCGAGCTCAAGGCGGCGAACTCGCTCCTCGTGAAGCTCAACCAGATCGGCACGCTCACCGAGACGCTCGACGCCGTCGAGCTCGCGCAGCGCAACGGCTTCACCGCGATGGTGTCGCACCGCTCGGGCGAGACCGAGGACACGACGATCGCGGACCTGTCCGTCGCGACGAACGCCGGCCAGATCAAGACGGGGGCCCCCGCCCGCGGCGAGCGCATCAACAAGTACAACCAGCTCCTGCGCATCGAGGAGGCGCTGGACGACGCCGCCCGCTACGCCGGCCGTGGCGCGTTCCCGCGCTGGACGGTGCAGGGCTGACCTGCGGCTGACCGTCGGTCGCGCACGACCCCGCCGGGGCGACCCGGCACCCGGAGCCCGGAGGGCCGCTCGTCGGCCCGCCGGGCTCCGGCGCGTCCGGGCGGGTGAAGAAGTCGTGTCGATCGCCTCACGTTCGCGGGCGCACCGCGCGTGCTCCCGGCGCGCCGCGTCTCGCGGCAGCACAATCGGGGCATGCCGTCCTCGCGTCGTCCCCCGCGCCCCGGTGCCCCCGCGCGGCCGGGCTCCGGGCCCGCGCGCGGCACGTCCGGGACGAAGCCCACGAAGCGCTCCGCGTCCTCGGGGGCCGCGAGCCCGCGCCCGGCGTCCACGGGCGCCCCGCGGACGGCGTCGGGCTCCTCGGCGAAGTCCCCGGGCGGCGGCTCGACCGCCCGGACCCCGTCGTCGTCCGGCGCGCGCCGCCCCGCAGCCCGACCGAGCAGCGCGACGTCGACGCGACGTGCGGCCGGCCCGGCGCCCGAGGACCGGCGCCGGAGCCGCTACGGCTTCCTCCTGCCCGAGGTGGTGACCGTCCGGACCCTGGTCCTGTCCGTCGTCGTGCTCCTCGCCGCGGTGCTCCTGCTGCCGACGCTGCGCGCGTACGTCAACCAGACGGGGGAGCTGCGCGAGCTGCGCGCCGGCCTCGAGCAGGCGCAGGCGGAGCACACCGAGCTCGAGGCCGAGCTCGCCCGCTGGGACGACCAGGCGTACGTCGAGCGCGAGGCGCGGGACCGGCTCAACTTCGTCATGCCGGGGGAGCGGCCGTGGCGCGTGCTCGACCCGGAGACGGTCGTCGACGACACCGACCCGCAGACCGGGCGGACGATCACGGACGGGCCCGTCCGGGGGTACGAGGAGGGCACGCCCTGGTACGAGGCCATCTGGGAGTCGGTGCAGGTCGCGGGCGGTCCGCGCGCGTCCGCGGGCGACGACGCGGGAACGCCCGACGGGACCGCGCCCGCGGGCGAGGAACCGGCCGGCGACGAGGACGCTCCGCCGAGCGGGGAGAATGGGTGAGGCGTCGTCCCGACGCCGCCGACCGACCCGAAGGAAGTCCCGTGCCCGACGCCCGCCTGGCCATCCCTGCCGACGACCCGGACGCCGTCGTCTCCGAGCGCGACCTCGAGACGCTCGCGGAACAGCTCGGGCGCACGCCGCGCGGTGTCGTCGGCATCGCCGCGCGGTGCGTGTGCGGGCGTCCGCTCGTCGTCCGCACGGCGCCGCGGCTCGAGAACGGCACGCCGTTCCCCACGACCTTCTACCTCACGAGCCCGGGCGCGGTCGCGGCCGCGTCGACGCTCGAGGCGAACGGCGTCATGAAGGAGATGTCGGAGCGGCTCACCGAGGACGAGGAGCTCGCCGCCGCCTACCGGCGCGCGCACGAGCACTACCTCGCGCAGCGCGAGGCGCTCGGCCACGTCGAGGAGATCGACGGCATCTCGGCGGGCGGGATGCCCACGCGCGTGAAGTGCCTGCACGTCCTCGTGGGCCACGCGCTCGCGGCCGGCCCGGGCGTCAACCCGCTGGGCGACGAGGCGCTCGAGCGCGTGCGCGACGTGTGGCGCCCCGACCGCTGCACCTGCTGACCGCGTGGCACGCTTGGACGCATGACCTCTGGCTCCACCTCTCCGCTCACCCGGGACCCGGGCGCGACCGCCGCGCCGGCCACCTCGCCCGCCCCCGTCCCGCCCGGCGCCTCGCGCGTGGCGGCGATCGACTGCGGCACCAACTCGATCCGCCTCCTCGTCGCCGACGTCGACCCGCAGGCCGGGACGCTCGTCGACCTGGACCGCCGCATGGAGGTCGTCCGGCTCGGCCAGGGCGTCGACCGCACGGGCCGCCTCGCCCCCGAGGCGCTCGCGCGCACGCTCGACGCCGCGCGTCGCTACGCGCAGGTGATCGCCGACCTGGGCGCGACGCGGACGCGCTTCGTCGCGACGTCGGCCACGCGGGACGCCGAGAACCGCGACGAGTTCGTCGCGGGCGTCCTCGACGCGCTCGGCGTCGAGCCCGAGGTCGTCTCGGGCGAGGAGGAGGCGGCGCTGTCGTTCCGCGGGGCGACGTCGACCGTCGCGGCCGTGCGCCCCGGCCCCTACGTCGTGGTGGACCTCGGCGGCGGCTCGACGGAGCTCGTGCTCGGCACGACGACGCCCGACGCCGCGTACTCGATGGACGTGGGGTGCGTGCGCATGACGGAGCGGCACCTGCGCTCCGACCCGCCGACCCCCGCGGAGGAGGCGGCGGCCCGTGCGGACGTGCGGGCCGCGCTCGACGACGCGGCCCGCGTGGTGCCGCTCGGGCAGGCGGCGACGCTCGTCGGGCTCGCCGGGTCCGTCACGACGGTCACGGCCCACGCGCTCGGCCTCGCCCGGTACGACCGCGACCGGATCAACGGGTCCGTGCTGCCGGTCGACACCGTGCTCGCGGCCTGCGACGACCTGCTGCACCGCACGCGCGCCGAGCGCACCGCCCTGGGGTTCATGCACCCCGGGCGGGTCGACGTCATCGGCGCGGGCGCGCTCGTGTGGTCGGAGGTCGTGCGCCGCGTGCGCGACGACGTCGCCGCCGCGGGCGGGTCGCTCACCGAGGTCGTGACGAGCGAGCACGACATCCTCGACGGGATCGCCTGGTCGCTCGCCTGACCCGGGGTCGCCCCGGCGACCCTTCCTGCCCGACCGCCGAGCCCGGCGTCGCGGCACCGGACACGCCGGTGCCCGCGGCCCGGGCTCCGGCGTGTCCGCGCGAGGGGCGTGTCGTGTGCACGGTACTGCGCATCGCGCGGTAGTGTGCATCCCGTGATCCCGGTGGCCGAGCACCGGGACGGACCGGGGCCACGCCCGACGGAGGGACGGATGGACACCACGCAGCTGCTCAAGGGGGTGCTCGACGCGGCGGTGCTCGCCGCGGTCGAGGCCGAGGACGGGTACGGGTACGACGTCGTGCGGCGCCTGCGCGCGGCGGGGCTCGAGGACGTGGGGGACGCGTCCGTGTACGGGACGCTGCGGCGCCTGTACGCGGGCGGGGCGCTGACCACCTACGTCGTGCCGTCCGACGCCGGGCCGCACCGCAAGTACTACGGGATCAACCCGCAGGGCCGGGCCATGCTCGACCTGCACCGCAAGGAGTGGCAGACGTTCGCGGGCACCGTGTCCGCGCTGCTGCGGACCGGAGAGGTGGCCGCCTGATGAGCACGACGACCCCCGCGCAGCCGCCCGCCGGCGCGCCCGTCGGACGCGCCTTCTACGGGCACGTCCACGCCTACGCCCAGCAGGTGCGCGCGCACCTCGCCGACCTGCGCCCCGACCAGGTCGAGGAGCTCGCCGACGGGCTCGAGGCCGACCTCGCCGAGGCGGTCGTCGACGCGCCCGGCGCGCTCCCGCGCCGAGCCCCCGCTTCGGCGCCGTCCGACGGCGCTCCGGCCGGCACGGCCGGCACGGCTGGCACGGAGGCGCTCGACGACACGGGCCTCGACCTCGTCGCGTTCTTCGGTCCGCCCGCCGAGTACGCCGCCGAGCTGCGCACCGCGGCCGGCCTGCCTCCCGTCGCCCCGGGCGCCGTGCGGGGCCCGCGCCCCGGGCTGCGCCGTCGGCTGGCCGGGCTCGGCGCGATGCTCGCGGCGGACTGGCGCGCGGGGTGGCAGCCCGTCACCTCGTCGCCGCAGTGGGCCTCGACGGCCGAGTTCCTGCGCGCCCTCACGCCCGCGTGGTGGATCCTGCGCGGCTGGGTCGTGGCGACGCTCCTGCTCGCCCTGGTCGCGGGGTACCAGGTGGCCGTGCTCCCGCCGGACCTGTCCGCGCGCGTCGTCGTGCTGATCGCGGTCGTCGTGAGCGTGCAGTGGGGCCGGGGCCGGTGGCTGCCCACCCGCGGGCTGCGGAAGGTCGGCCGTCCGCTGTCGGTCGCCGCGGCCGTCGCGGCCGTGCCCGCCGTCCTCGTCGCCGCCTCGGCGAGCGCGTCGAGCCCGTACGCGTGGGACCGCGGCTACGAGCAGGGCCGCAGCGACGCGAGCAGCGGCCTCGTGAGCAGCGTGTCGTTCGGGAGCGGGGACTCCCCGGGCACGGCGGGCGTGTGGGTCGACGGCGCGCAGGTGTCCAACCTCTTCGTCTACGACGCGGCGGGCGAGCCGCTCCGCGACGTCCAGGTCTTCGACGACCGCGGCCGCCAGGTCCGCACGGTCACCGAGGAGGGGGCCTCCGGGATGTGGGCGGTGCCGGACGTCGAGGGTATGTGGTACTTCCAGCCCGCCCTCGCGACGGACGGGCGTGAGCGGTGGAACGTCTACCCGCTGCGCGCGGTCGCCGAGGAGGACGTCGAGTACCCCGAGGGCGACGGCCGCCCCGTCCCGGCGACGGGGACGCGCACGCGCGACATGCCGTGGCCGTTCCTCCAGGCACCGACCGCGGTGCCGTCGAGCGTGGGGACGGGGGAGACGTCGTCGGGCACGGGCGGTACCAGCGACGCGCCGGCCGACGAGCCGGCCGAGGGCGACCCGGCGCCGTCGCAGGAGGCGCCCGCGACCCCGCCCGCGGGCGGGGTGCCGCCCGCACCGACCGGCCCGACGCCCGTCGTCGGCGCGATCGGCTGAGCGGTGGGGCCGGGGTGGTGCGCCGTCGGCGGACGGCGGCGCCCCACCCCGGCCCCGGGCCCTGCGGAATGTCGCCTGTGCCCGCGTGTGCCCGCCTCTGTGCCCGTCCGTCCGCGCGGCGTGGGGCGCGTCACGCCCGTCAGGCGGACGCTCCGGCTCGCCTGTGCCGCAACCGGTAATACTCTGGAACCATGCCTCAGAATGACCTGACCTCGGTCAGCCGTGCCCAGACCGCTTCGCCGCGGCCCCGCAAGGTGCCCCGCGTCGTCGTCCTCGGCGGCGGCTCCGTGGGTCTGTACGCCGCCCGCCGGCTGCGCAAGAAGCTCGGTCGCCGCGAGGCGGCGATCGTCGTCGTCGACCCGCGCCCGTACATGACGTACGCGCCGTTCCTCCCCGAGGCGGCCGCGGGCTCGATCGACGGCCGCGACGTCGTCGCGCCGCACCGCCGTGCGCTCAAGGGCGTCGACGTGCTCCAGGGCAAGGTCGTCTCGATCGACCACACGGACCGCCGCGTGACGATCCACCCGGAGGAGGGCGACGACTACTCGGTCACGTACGACCACCTGATCGTCGGCCTCGGCTCGGTGTCGCGCACGCTGCCCATCCCGGGCCTGGCGGAGAACGCGATCGGCTTCAAGAACGTGGAGGAGGCCATCGCGGTCCGCAACCACGTGCTCAACCGCATGGACGTCGCGTCGTCCACGTGGGACGAGAAGCTGCGTCGCCGCATGCTGACGTTCACGTTCGTCGGCGGCGGGTTCGCGGGCATCGAGGCGCTGGCCGAGATCGAGGACATGGCCCGCTACGCGACGCGCAACTACGCGACGATCGAGGAGAAGGACCTCCGCTTCGTCATGATCGAGGGCGCGGGCCGCATCCTGCCCGAGCTCAGCGAGCCCATGGCGCAGTACGCGCTCGACGAGCTGAAGAAGCGCGGCATCGAGTTCCACCTCAGCACGTTCCTGTCGTCGTGCGTGGACGGCCACGTCGTCACGTCGACCGGGGTCGAGTTCGACTCCGACACGATCGTCTGGACCGCGGGCGTCAAGGCGAACCCGGTCCTCAAGGAGTCGTCCGACCTCCCGGTCGACAAGCTGGGCCGCATCACCGTGCTGCCGACGCTCCAGGTCGCGGACGCCGACGGCAACGTCGTGCCGAACGCGTGGGCCGCGGGCGACTGCGCCGCCGTCCCGGACGTGCTGAACCCGGGCAAGTTCTGCCCGCCGAACGCGCAGCACGCCATCCGTGAGGCCACGCGCCTCGCCGACAACCTCGCGCTCGAGCTGCACAGCGAGCCGCCGGTCGAGTACCGCCACAAGAGCGTCGGTACGGTCGCGTCGCTCGGCCTGTACAAGGGCGTGGCGGAGCTGTTCGGCGTGTTCAAGCTCCGTGGGACGCTCGCGTGGCTCATGCACCGCAGCTACCACGTCATGGCGATGCCGACGGGAAACCGCAAGATCCGCATCTTCATCGGCTGGATCGGCCAGTTCCTCATGGGCCGCGAGCTCGTGTCGCTCGGCTCGCTGCACGACCCGCGCGCGGAGTTCCGCGCCGCGTCCGTCCCGCCCAAGAAGGACGGCGACCCGGTCAAGCAGACCGCGCAGGGCTCGGCGGCCGCGGCGGAGTCCGGTGCGGGCACCGTCGACGCCGACGACCGGACGCCGGCGGCGAAGGCCTCCTGAGGTCGCGGCCGGGCCCCGGCCCGGCCGTCGTGCCCGACGACGAGGGGCGAGCCGCGCGTGCGGCTCGCCCCTCGTCGCGTCCAGGTCCCGGGCGGGCGGCCGTCGTGCCGACGGGCCCGGAGAGCGCCGCGCGCGCGGTAGATTCGGCCCGCGCCCCCATGGCCCAACTGGCAGAGGCGGCCGGCTTAAACCCGGCGTGTTCCGGGTTCGAGTCCCGGTGGGGGCACCATGCCGACGGGCGGTCGGCTCCGCGGCGCCAGGCCTCCCCGGGCTAGGACAGCCCCGTCGGGCCCTCCGGCTCGGCCGGGGGAGCGGCCTCCTGGCCGAGGATCACGACGGTGCCGTCCGGGTCCTGTACGCGCGCGACGCGCTCGCCCCACGGCTGGTCCGCGGGCGGTTCCAGGACGGGCACGCCCGCGGCCGCGAGGTGCTCGACGGCGCGGTCGCAGTCGTCGACGTACACCCACAGCACGACGCGGGTGTCCGCCGGAGGCGGGTCGCCCTGCCCGAGCCCGAGCGGTGACCCGCCCACGCGCACGCTCACGTAGACGGGCGGGCCGTCGTCGGGGAACGCGTACTCGACCGTCCCGCGCAGCAGGTCGCGGTAGAAGCCGAGGGACCGGTCGAGGTCGGCCACGGTGAGGACGGGGAAGAGGCTGCGGAACACGGTCGCTCCTCGGTGCGCTCGGCGGGTCCTCCCATCGTGCGCCTCGTGCCCCGGCCGCGCGCCCCGTGCCCGGGGCGCCGCGCCTCAGCGCGCGAGCAGCTCCTCGGTCGTGGTGCCGGGGACGGACAGCGTCACGCGCGTGCCCCACGGGTCGTGCACGACGACGGAGCGGCCGTCGTCCGCGTGCTCCAGCCCGCGGGAACGGAGGCGGGCGACGAGCGCGTCGAGGTCCTCGCGGCCCGGCACCGTGACGGCGACGTCGCCGAGCCCGAGGCTCGCGGCGCGGGGCCCGGCGCCCGCGCTGTTCCACACGTTCATCGCGACGTGGTGGTGGTACCCGCCCGCGGACGCGAAGAGCGCCCCGCTGTACCCGGTGAGCGTCGCCTCGAAGCCGACGGCGTCGACGTAGAAGGCGTGGGCGGTCGCGACGTCGCCGACCTGCAGGTGCACGTGGCCGACGCGGCCCGCGAGCGAGGGGCCGGCGTCGAACGTCTCCTGGTCGAGGTGCGTGCGCAGGTAGGCGTTCGGGTCGAGGAACGTCGTCGTCATGAGGATCTGGCCGTGCTCGCGCACCCACGTCTCGCGGGGGCGGTCGGTGTAGAGCTCGACGCCGTTGCCCTCGGGGTCGGTGAAGTAGAACGCCTCGCTGACGAGGTGGTCGCTCGACCCGACGAAGGTGCCGCGGCGGTCCTGCGCGGCGCGGTAGACGGTCGCGGCGAGGCTCGGGCCGTCGTCGAACAGGAAGGCCGTGTGGAACAGGCCGGCCTGGCGCGGGTCGACGGGCGGCAGCCCGGGCGTGTGCACGAGGCGCAGCATGGGTGTGCGGCCGCGGCCCAGCACACGGTGCACCTCGGCGCCGCGCGACCGCTCCTCGAGCGGGGCGAGGGCGAACGCGCCCGTGTAGTACGAGGTCATGAGCTCGAGGTCGCCCACGCGCAGCGTGACGGCGTCCATGCTCGTGGACGGGGACAGGAGGCGGTCGGTCGGCGCGCCCGGCGTGCTCGTGGTCATGTCTGCTCCAACTTGTTGTCGCTACAACTATATTCCCACACCGTGGCGAGGGCTCCCGCACCGGCGCCGTCCTTGCTAGGGTCGGCGCGAACCACGCGGGGCGTCCCGCCCGGGCCACGGCCCGGGCCGAGGGACTGAGACGAGCGGTACGGCCGCCCGGACCCGTCGAACCTGATCTCGCTAGCACGAGCGGAGGAACGTGGGCATGACGACGCCTGCTGCCATCACCCTGAACCCTGTCCTCGCGGACGACCCGACCGCGCTCGTCCGGCAGGAGGAGACCGGCTTCACCGCCGACCTCGCCCGCCGGTACGCGGACCTCTTCGAGACGTTCTACGACCACCCCTTCCTGGCCGGGCTGCGCGACGGCTCCGTCGAGCCCGCCGCGGTCCGCCACTACGTGGGCCAGGACCACCAGTACCTCACGGCCTACCTGCGCTGCTACGGCCTCGGCATGGCCCTCGCGCCCGACCGGTCGTGGGCGGCCTACTTCCACGACAAGGCCGGCTTCCTCCTCGACGACGAGTCGCACGCGCACCACGCGATGTGCGACTTCCTCGGGGTGACGTACGAGGAGGCGCAGACGCACCGCCTCGCGCCCAGCGCGCAGGCCTACGTCGACCACATGACGGCGGCCGGCCGCGACTCGCTCGGCGTGCTGCTCGCCGCGCTGCTGCCGTGCCCGTGGACCTACATCTGGTCCGCGCGGCGCTTCTGGCTCGGCGAGCGCCAGACGACGCCCGGCGCCCTCGGCGACGACCACCCGCTCGCGGGCTGGTGGCAGTTCTACGCGGCCGAGCGCACCGAGGACGTCCTCACCGACCTGCGCGCACGCCTGGACGCGCTCGCCGCGGACGCGGGCGAGGCGGAGCGCGCGCGCATGGAGCGCGCGTTCGAGCTGAGCTGCCGCCACGAGATCCGCTTCTGGCAGATGGCCTGGTCGCTCGAGCGCTGGTGACCCGCCCGGCCGGGCGCGCGGCCGACGTCGCGCCGTGCGCCCGGCCTTACGCCAGCAGCAGATACCCACCCGGGTGCCTCGGCACCCGGGTGGGCCGCGGGTAGCGTGAACGCATGGACGCGACGAGCGCGGTGCCGGGCACGCTGCCGAACGTGGTGCCGGACGGGGTGATGCCGAGCCCCCGCTCCCGGGCGGGCGGGCGGGCGGAGCCCCTCCTGCGCCACGTCATCGGGGGGATCCTGCGGCGGGCGCGGCTCGCGCAGGGGCGCACGCTCGTCGACGTCGCGGCCGCCGCGCGCGTCTCCACCGCCTACCTGTCCGAGGTGGAGCGCGGGCGCAAGGAGGCGTCGTCCGAGGTCCTCGCCGCCGTGTGCGGCGCCCTCGGCCTGCGGCTCGTCGACCTCGTCGCCCGCACGGGCGAGGAGCTCCGGCCGCTCGCGCCCGTCCGCGTGCTGTCCTCCGCGCGAGAGCGCGGTGCCCTCTCCGCGCCACGGCACGTCGCCCCGGTGGGCGAGCCCGTGCGGGACCTCCCCGTCGCCGAGACCTTGGGCCGTCCGACAGCGCGCGCCGGCGACGTCCTGCTCCTCGCGGCCTGAGCGACCGTCCCCGCCGTGCCGCGTGTCGTGCGCGGGCCGGGCGTCGTGCGCGCCGCTACCGTCGGTCCATGACGGAGCCGCAGACCGCGCACGGCACGGCAGCCCAGGACGTCCCGGCCCTCCAGGACCTCGTCGACGACGCCGCGTTCCTCTCCCACGAGCACCAGCTCCACCTGACGGACCTCCACGGCGACGACGCCTGGGCCGCCGACCTGACCACCGGGGTCTTCACCTTCACCGCGCCCGACGGCGGGACCGCGACGTCCCGCCTCCAGTTCCTCGGCACGGCCGCGCCGGGGCCGGGCACGTGGATGTGGGCGTGGCAGAACGTCAACGGCTTCCCCGAGGCCGTGCTCACCGCCGCCGAGAGCACGCGCCGGACCGGGCTGCGCGAGGCCGCCGAGCCGGAGCTCCCGCTGGCCGACGACCTCGCTCACCGGCTCGCGCTCGCGGCCAAGGCGGTGACCGGCTCGTTCGCCCACTACAGCGCTCCCGTCGGCGGCGGCACGCGCGCGTGGTTCCTCCTGGACGACGCCGACCTCGCCCTGCCCGCCCCGAGCGTGCCGCGCGTCGTGCGCACGCTGAGCGAGGGGCTGCTGTCCGTCACGGTCGTCGACCACCGGCGCGCCGTCGCGTCCTACGCGAGCGCGCGCGGCCTGCCGGCCGTGGAGGACGGGACCGGCGCCGTCGTGCTGGACGTGCCCGACGGCACCGTGACCGTGCGGTTCGACGAGCGCGGACGGATCGCGGGCATCTCCGCGTCGTCCGGGCGGACCGCCGCGCCCGAGGCCGCCGCGCCCCTGGCCGCCGAGCCCGAGGCCGCAGCGGCGGAGCCCGAGGCCGCGGCGGCGGAGCCCGCGATGCCGGAGCCCGCCGCGGCAGACCCTGCGGCCTCGGCGCCGACGGCGCCCGCGCTCACCGTCCCGGAGTCGCCGGCGGAGGAGCCGGCCGCGCCGGAGCCTGCGCCCGCGGAGCAGGAGCCCGCCGCGCCCGAGCCGACGCCCGCCGAGGCGGCACCCGAGCCGCGCCGCCGGTCGTGGTTCCGACGACGCGGCTGACGACGCGGCTGACGACGCACGGTGTCACCTCCGCGGTCGGGCGTCACGCCGCCGCGGCGAGCTTGCGCGAGGTGACGACGGCGTCCGCGACGCCGTACTCCACGGCCTGGCGCGCGGTGAGCACCAGGTCGCGGTCGGTGTCGGCGCGCAGGCGCTCGACGGTCTGGCCCGTGTGCCGCGCCAGCACCTCCTCCGTCTCGGACCGGATCCGGAGGATCTCCTCGGCCTGGATCGACAGGTCCGAGATCGTGCCCTCCCCACCGCCCGACGGCTGGTGCAGCAGGACGCGCGAGTGCTCCAGCACGAACCGCTTGCCGGGCGTGCCCGCCGCGAGCAGGACGGCCGCGGCCGAGGCCGCCTGGCCCATGCAGATGGTCGAGACGTCGCAGCGGACGAACTGCATCGTGTCGTAGATCGCCATGAGCGCGGTCGCGGAGCCGCCCGGGGAGTTGATGTACAGCCCGATCTCCTGGTCCGGGGCGTCCGACTCCAGGTGCAGGAGCTGCGCCATGACGACGTTCGCGACGCCGTCGTCGATCTCCGTGCCGAGGAACACGATGCGCTCGGACAGCAGGCGGGAGAAGACGTCGAACGCGCGCTCGCCCAGCGGCGTGCGCTCGACCACGGTCGGGATCGTGTAGCTCGCCATCACAGACCCACCTTCCGAGCCGCACGAGCGGGGCGGACGTCGTCGACGCTCTCGACGATCCGGTCGACCATCCCGTACTCGAGCGCCTGCTGCGCGGTGAACCAGCGGTCGCGGTCGGAGTCGTCGGCGATGGTCTCGACGGACTGCCCGGTGCTCTCCGCGAGGAGCCGGTGCATGAGCCCCTTGGTGTAGACGAGGTTCTCCGCCTGGATCGCGATGTCGACGGCGGTGCCCCCGATCCCGGCGGACGGCTGGTGCATCATGATCCGCGCGTGCGGCAGCGCGAACCGCTTGCCCGGCGTCCCCGCGCACAGGAGGAACTGGCCCATGCTCGCGGCGAAGCCCATCGCGACGGTCGACACGTCGTTGGGGATGAGCCGCATCGTGTCGTAGATCGCGAGGCCGGCGCTCACCGAGCCGCCAGGGGAGTTGACGTAGAGCGCGACGTCCGCGCGCGGGTCCTCCGCCGAGAGCAGGAGGAGCTGGGCGCACAGGCGGTTCGCGACGGCGTCGTCCACGGCCGTGCCGAGGACGACGATGCGCTGGTGGAGCAGGCGCGTCGTGAGCTGGTCGTCGAACGAGGAGGCTGGCGGGGCGGCAGCCTCCGCGCGCGGGGTCCGGTGGTGGTCGCCGACGGCGGGTCGGCCGGTCAGGTGCGTGGTCATGCGACCACCCTGCGCCCGCCCGGGTCCCGTGAGGAGGCCGATCTGCCGTCGGCTCATTCGCCGACGGCAGATCGGCCGTCGCCGGGCTATCTGATGGGCCAGTCCCGGTGCTCGACCACGATGCCGCTCGGTGCAGGGCTGATCGTCACGTAGACCTTGGCCGTGGCCCGCGTGCCGTACGGGTTGCCCAGGATGCACCCGAGGTCGACGTAGCCGCCCGCGCTGAGGTGCTCGGTCCACGTGAAGCTGCCGATGCGGTTCCCGTCGTAGTAGCACGCGAAGGTGTAGGTGCCGGAGGGGAACGTCGCGTTCGCGTTGACGCGGAAGACCGTGCAGACGCTGGTGTTCTGGCAGTCGCCCCACGAGCCGGTGGCCTTCCCGGGCCCACGCGTCACCCAGATGGTCGGCGGGACCGGGCGCGGGTCGGTGCGGTGCGTCGCCCACCCGCTCCACGCTCCGCAGCCCGCGGCGTTGCACGCCTGCGCTCGGAGGCGGAACGTCTGGTCGTAGTCGTTCCCGACGTCGACCGTCCGCCCCGAGCCGCTGGACCCGCCCTCGATCTGCCAGTTGTAGCGCGAGACGTCGTTGCCACCGTTCGACGAGGGCGCGGAGATCGAGAAGCGGCCCGAGGTCGCGCTCAGTCGGGACACGGACACGCCCGGTTCGCTGGGCTTGCCGTACGCGCTGATCTGCCCCGACGCCGGGCTCGACGTGGACGTGCCGCCCTTGTTCGTCGCGGTGACGGTGAACGTGTAGTTCCCGGCGGGGAGGCCGGTGAAGTCGACGGACGTGCCGTCAACGTCCTTCTTCGCGCCCCCGGGCGCCGCCGTGACGGTGTACTTCGTGATCGGGCTGCCGTTCGCGTCGGCGGCACCCCAGGACACGCGCGGGATGCCGCTGTCCTGCCCGCCGCCGCCGACGTTCTGCACGCTCGGCCGGGGCGGAGCCTCGGGGCGACCGTAGGGGACCACGGCCGCGGACGCCGCGCTCTCCGCCGTCCGGCCCGCCTTGTTCTCGGCCGTCACCGTGAACGTGTACGACGACTCGTTGTCGAGGCCCGTCGCCTTGTGGCTCGTCGCGGTGAGGGAGAGCGCGGCGCCGTCGCGGGAGCCGTTCTTGTACCGCTGCAGGGTGTAGCCCTTGATCGCGTCGCCGTTCTCGAACGGCGCCTTCCACGACACGTCGATCGAGCCGCCGTTGAGCGGCGAGTCCGCGGCGCGGACCGCGCTCGGCGTCTCCGGGACGTCCGGCAGGCCCGCCGGGATCTCCTCGGCCGAGTACTCGCCCCAGTCCGAGGGGTCGGGGGCGAGGTTGTTCGCCCGGACGCGGACGCTGTACGCGGTGCCGTTCTCGAGCCCGTTCCACACGTACTGGGTGCCCGAGAGCGCCGTGACCTGGACGGCGCCGCCCTTCGGCGCCGGGGAGATCTCGAGGTCGACCGTCTCGATCGGCGAGCGGTCGGTGTAGGTCTTGTTGGTCCAGGTGACCGTGAGGGACTTGTCGCCGAACTCGAGGGTGGGCGCGGCGGGCGGGTCGGGCTTCTCGTCGGGTCGGGCGACGGCGGAGGCCGGGGAGGCGGGGCCGTCGCCGACGGCGTTGGTCGCGTAGACGGTGAAGGTGTACTCGACGTTGTTGGTCAGGCCGTCCAGGGTGCAGGTGGTGGTGCCGCAGGCCTTCTCGTAGCCGTTCTGGGAGCGCACGGTGTAGCCGGTGATGTCGGCGCCGTTGTTGTTCGGCGGGTCCCAGGCGAGCACGACCGTCTTGGAGCGGACCTCGACGACCTGCGGGGTCGAGGGCGCCTCGGGCTTGCCCAGCACCTTGAGCTGGACGCGGCCCTCGACCATGCGGTCGGGGTCCTTCGTCGCGTCCTGGATCCGGTAGACGACCACCATGACGCCCACGAACGAGTCGGCGGGCGTCACGACGACGTCGCCCCCGCTGTACGACACGTCGCCGCTGCCCGTCTCGACGCTCGCGCCGACGATCTCCAGCGGGGTGTCGGGGAAGGGGTTGGAGTCGTTGGCCAGGACGGGGACGGTGGTGGCCTTGCCCTGGTGGGCGTCGTCGACGGTGTCGGGGTTGGCGCGCGCCAGGGGCCGGGTCGAGGCCACGACGGTCAGGGTCGCGGTGCCCTCGACCGGGGGGTGCTCGCCGTCGGTGACGGTGATCGGGACCTGCACGACCGAGCCCTTGGGCACGTCCGGGGTCGCCTGGGCGCGCAGCGTGGTGCCCTCGACGGTCACGGTCACGCCCTGGGCCTGGCCGGTGGCCTGGAAGGTCAGGGGGTCGCCGTCGGGGTCGGTCGCGAAGCGCGCGAGGTCGATCGAGGCCTCCTCGCCCGCTGCGACGTCGAGCGTCGGGGTCGACAGCTCCGGCGGCAGGTTCTCCGGCGGCACGACGCTGATCGGCAGCGTGAGCAGCGCGGTGTGGCCGTCGGGGTCGTCGGGACCGGAGCCGTCGGTGACCTCGAAGGTCACGGCGGCGGGACCGACGTAGTCCGCCGCGGACGTGTAGGTGATCTCCGTGGTCGAGAGGACCTCGCGCGTGCCCTCGAGCGCGGTGACCTTCTCCTCCGTGGTGAGCCGGGGAGTCTTGCCCTCGACGACCAGGACGTAGTCCGTGATGTCGATGGGCAGCGGCTCGCCGCTCACGACCTCCAGGGGCGTGATGCCGGGACGGAGGGTCGGGGCCTGGTCGGTGAGGCCGGGGACCTTGACGAAGGCCTTGGCGGTCAGGCCGTCGATGTCGGTCGCGGTGTAGGTGATGACCTGGCGGCCCTCGGTGAGGGTGACGGTGAGCTCGCCGTCGGGGGTGACGCTCGCGGTGGTCGCGTCGGTGGTGACGGTGAGGTCGCTCGCGGCGCCGTCGGGGTCCTCGTCGTTGTCCAGGACGGGGACGGTGACCTCGGTCTTGCCCAGGATGTCCTCCACGGGCACGGTGTCGTCGCGCGCGACCGGGGGCAGCAGGGGCGCGTTCGCCGAGACGTTCACGGTGACCGCGCCGGTCGCGCGGGCGCCGTAGGTGTCCTGGATCTGGTAGTAGAACGTGTACGAGCCGTCCTGGTCGGGCGAGGTCAGCACGATGCGGTCGGCCACGACCTCGGCGTCCAGGTCGTGCGTGTCCTCGATCCCGCCCGGGACCAGGCCGACCTGGTCCCCGTCGGGGTCGGTGTCGTTGGCCAGCGCCGCGACCGAGACCGTGCGCCCCGGGCGCACCGTCACCTCGTCGTCCACCGCGACCGGCGACTGGTTGGTGTCCGCGGGACGGGCGATGCCGACGTTGACCGTGCCCGTGGCGGTGGCGCCGCGGGCGTCGAGCACGGAGTAGGTGAACGTGTCCGCCCCGGTCGCGTTCTTCGACGCGGCGTACTCGATCATCCCGTCCACGACCCGGGCGGTGCCCTTGCCCGCGGGGGTGGCGATGCCGGTGACCTGGACGGAGTCGCCGTCGGGGTCGATGCCGTCCAGCGGCACCGCGATGCGCACGCTGGACCCGGACAGCACCCGGGCCTCGATCTCGCGCGGCTGCGGCGGGGCGTTGTCGTCGCCGTCGCGGATCCGGATCGTGACCTGGGCCGAGTCCTCCTGCCCGTTGACGTCCCGCACCCGGTAGATCGCGTACGCCGTGCCCGCCTCCGGGCCCGCCTTGAACCGCACCGTGTCCTCCGACACGAACGCCTCGCCCAGCGCCGGGTCCACGTCCTGCTCCAGCTCGGGCTGCAGGAACAGCTCCAACCCGTCCGGGTGCGTGTCGTTCTTCAGCACCGGGACCGTCACCACGTCCCCCGCGTGCACCGTCACCTCGTCCGCGACCGCGTTCGGCGGCTGCAACCGCGTCGGCGCCGGCACCGGCACGACCCGCACCTGGCCGGTCGCGGTCTCGGTGCCGTTGGAGGCCGTGTACTCCACCGTCACCGGCGCGTCCAGGCGCCGGATCTCGGTCACCCGCAGCATCTGGTGGGCCAGGATCGCGACCGACACCCCGGCGTCGGCGGGCACGCGCACGGACTGCACGACGAGCACGCCGCCCGCGGGGTCCGTGTCGTTCGCGAGGACGTCCACGAGCGTGGACCCGCCCGCCGGGAGGAGCGCGGTGTCGGTGACGACGACGGGCGCACCCTCGGCCTCGGACGGCGGCAGGACGTCGACCCGGACGAGGCCCGTGGTCGCGTTCGGGCCGTCCGTCACCTGGTACGTCAGGTCGTAGGAGCGCGGCTCCATCGAGAGGAACGTGAACGTGCCCGCGTCGTAGTTCGGCGTGATCTGCGCCGGGGCGGACTCCGAGACCGACGCCAGGCGCAGGTCGTCCCCGTTCGGGTCGGTGTCGTTGCGCAACGGCTCGACCGTCACCGGCTGCCCCGCCGGGACCACCACGTGGTCGCTCACCGCGACCGGCGGCTGCGGACCGGGTACCACGTCGACCAGCAGCTTGCCCTCGAAGGACAGCTCGCCGTCGGAGACGAGCAGGGTCACGATCTTGCGCCCGGTCGAGCCGCCGCCGTCGCGCAGCTCGACCGTGCCGTCGGGGCGCGAGCGCACGTCGTCGCCCGCGACCGTCGCGGCCGCCGACGCGAGGTACAGGTCGTCGCCGTCCGGGTCCTTGAAGAAGGGCAGCACCTTGATCGTCGCGGCGCCGCCCTGGGCGACGCGCAGGACCGGGTCACCGGTCTGCTCGGGGGGAGCGTTCTCGCCCCAGGGGGACACCTTGAGGGTGACGCCCGCCTCGGCGACGCCGCCGCGGCCGTCGGACACGGAGTACCGGAACGACCCGGTGCCCTCGGCGTCCTCGGGGACCACGGCCTGCAGCGCGGCGCCGCCCATGATCGTCTGCACGGTCGCGTTCGACGGCGAGTCCCCGACGAGCGACGCCGTCATCACGTCCCCGTCCGGGTCCACGTCGTTGCCCAGCACCGGCAGGATCGTCGTGCGCCCCGGACGCACCCCGAACGTGTCGTCCTTCGGCTGCGGCGGCCGGTTCGGCTGGGACCGGTCCGCGATGAACTGGTCCACCTGCTCGGGGTTCGTCAGCTCCGCGTCGGCCTCCTCGCCCTCGGCCTCCTCGGGCATCTGGACGTCCCAGTCGTCGACCTTCTGGTACTCGTCCGCCGCCATCCACAACGTCCCCGCCGACAGGTCGTTGAGCACGATCACCTGCCGGTTCACCCGGTACTCCAGGCGGGTCTGGGGGTCGAGCCCTTCGAGGCGCTCGTCGACGTCGCGGTCGGTGCCCTCGCAGTCGCGGATGACCTGGCCGGTCGAGGCCCACGCCCCGTACGTGCACGACCCGAGGCGCACCGGGGCGGCCGGGACGCCCTGGGCGGCGCGGCGCTGGGCGTCGCCGCCCTTCAGGGGCTGGGTCACGAGCGCGTCGGTCGTCGCGACGACGACGTCGCCCGACCCAGCGGACGGCTGCTGGAGCCGCGCCTGCTCCGCGCCCTCGACCGCGACGGTCCGGCCGCCGGGCAGCACGAGCTGCGAGGCGGAGCGGTCGAGGACGACGGGCTCGTCACCGACGGCCGTCACCTCGACCTCGGCGCCCTTCCCGACCGGGAGGGACGTCGACGTCGGGTCGCCGGAGACGGCGCCCTTGCTCGTGGTCTCGACCGTCCACAGCGCTCCGGTCGAGGGGATCGCGACGAAGACCGTCCCGTCCTCGGACACCGTCAGCGCGCCGTCACCGCCGACCTCGGCCGTCGGGTCGAGCTCCTCGGCGTCGAACGAGGTGGCGCCGTCGAACGGCAGGACCCACAGCAGGCCCTCCTCGCCGTCGAGGATCGCGGTCGTCGCGCCGCCGGAGGCGACCTGCGCCCCGGCCGGCAGGCGGATCTGCCCGGTGAGCTTGAGGTGGGCGACGTCCACGGGGGACGACGTGCTCGTCCCCTGGTCGTCGAGGAGGACGCGGCCCGCGTCCTGCTGCACGTCGAACGACGCGCTGCCCGCGTTGAGCGTGCCGTCCATCGCCTGGGACTCGTAGTTGAACCGCCCCACCAGGCCCGCGGACGTCTTCGTCACCCACACGCCCGAGTCGTTGAGGTCCACGTCCGCCGTGGCCTCGCCCTCGTAGAGCAGCGCCATGCCCACCAGCGCCGTCGAGAACACCGACACGGTGCTCACCGACGCGACGGTACGACGATGCTCGCGGATGGTCGTGAGAAGACCCACCTGTGCTCCTCTGTGCCTGGGCGGGGCACACGTCCTCCGGGTCCCGCCGAGCGGCGGTGACGAGGGGAACGGGTGCTCCGGTGCCCGCAGACTGCCCGCAGAACGCCCCGACGAGGGTAACCGAGGCAGGGTCGCTCAGGGCATGGGGAGCAGTCCCCATGGAGGGTGGAATATTCCCCTGATCAGGGCAGAAGGGACGCACGGGACAGCGCGGCCCGGTCGCGCGTGCGGTCCTCGGTCGTGCGCAGCGACGCACCGTCCGGGCGGACGACGGCCTCCGCGGCGCGCGGGGTGGTCGACACCCGGGACCGGGCCGCCGCGCGGCGGCGGCCGAGGTCGGCCAGGGCGGAGCCCACGAGGACGAGCAGACGGTCCGTGCCACGGGGCTCGACCGTGCGGGGCAGGGTGGGGGAGTACGCGCTCATGAGGGGTTCTCCTTGCCGTCGATCGTCGGGAAGACGTTGAAGTGGATCTGCACGGGCCGTGCGCCGGGCGTCTGCTCCTGGCCCTGGAACCGCTGGAGCGTCGCGTCGAACGCGTCCCACGCCTCCGCGACCTCGAGCATCTGGTCGGCGGTGAGCCACATGCTCGCCGTCGTCAGACGGCTGCCGTCGAGCCACCGCGTCGGCAGCTCGGGGGAGCGCTCGAGGAACGCCTGGATCTTGCGCGCCCGCGCGGACTCGAACTCGCGGCTCACCATCGCGCCCGCGAGCGTGGCGGCGGCGTCCTCCTCGTCGTGCGGGACGTCGACCGTGAACCCGCCCGGCGGGCGCTCCCACCAGCGCTCGCGCGCCGTCCCGCGGCCCGCGACCTCCCGGACGAAGCCGTGCCGCGCGAGCTGGCGCAGGTGGTAGCTCGTCGACCCGCTGGACTCGCCCACGAGGTCGGCGAGGCGGCTCGCGGTGAGCGCGCCGTGCGTCGAGAGCAGGTCGAGGATCTGCACCCGCAACGGGTGCGCGAGCGCCTTGAGCTGCGCGGGGCCGAGCGCGGGGTGGCGTTCGGCCGGGACGGGTGCCGGTGCGCTGTCGGTGGGCATACGACGACCATAGCGATGCAAACGACTCTTTGCAAGAGTTTCTTTGCAGCGGGATGTTGGCATCTGTCGGACGGCCCGCGCGGGGAGCGGGGGCGTGCGCAAGGTGCGAGCATCGAGCGCATGACGCAGGTGGCGGAGCGGGTGCGCGGCGCGGCGGAGCGCGCCATCTTCCTGCGGGTCGCGGGCCCGGACGCCACGGCGACGCGGGCACGCATCCACGAGACGCCCGGCCCGCGCTGGTTCCCGCCGGGGTCCGCGGTCCAGCGCGTGCACGGCGACGCGTCGATGTTCGTCGGCGGGCTGCGTGCGCTGCTCCTGCAGAGCCTGCACCCGCTCGCGATGGCCGGGGTCGCGGCGCACTCGGGCTACCGGGGCGACCCCTGGGGGCGCCTCCAGCGGACCTCGACCTTCATCGCCACGACGACCTTCGGCACGGCCGACGACGCCGCCGGCGCCGTGGCGGCGGTCCGGGCGGTCCACGAGCGGGTCCGCGGCGTCGCGCCCGACGGCCGCCCCTACCGCGCGAGCGACCCGGACCTGCTGCGCTGGGTCCACGTCGCCGAGACGCAGAGCTTCCTCGTGGCGCACCAGGAGTTCGGGCACCGCCCGCTCGGCGCCGCCGGGTGCGACGAGTACGTCGCGCAGGCGGCGGTGGTCGGCCGCGCCCTGGGCGTCGAGGACGTGCCGGTCACGGTGCGCGAGCTGGACGACGCCGTCGCCGGGTACCGTCCGGTGCTCGGCCTCACCCCGGCGGCGCTCGACGCCGCGCGGTTCCTCCTCGTCGAGCCGCCGCTGCCGTGGGCCGTGCGTCGGGTGTACGCGGGGCTCGCGGTGGCCGCACGCGCGTCGCTGCCGGACTGGGCGCGCGCGGGCATGCCGCGCGTGCGGGGGCTGCCTCAACGGTGGGCTCACCCCGCGGGCGAGGCGGTCACGCGGCTGCTGCGGTGGGCCCTCCCCGGAGCCTGACGGCGAGGCGCCCGGCGGGTCAGGCGTCGGCGCGGCGTCGGCGGTAGGCGTCGAGGTCGTCGTTGAGCCGGCCGAGGAGCTCGGCGAGGAGGGCCCGGTCGAGGCGCGACCAGTCCCCGAGCACGTCCGCGTAGAGCGCGGTGCGCGCCGCGCGGTGGGCGGCGAGCTCGTCGAGCCCCGCGCCCGTGGGCTCGACGACGACGGCCCGGCCGTCGTGCGGGTCCCGGGCCCGGCGCACGTGCCCGGCCCGCTCGAGCACGACCACCTGGCGGGTGACGGTGGAGGCATCGAGGCCGAGGCGCTCGGCGAGCGCGTTGACGTGCAGCGGGCCGTGGGTGCCGAGCGTGTGGAGCAGCAGGTAGCCGGACCGGTCGAGCGTGCCGCCCCGGCGCGACGTCCCGGGGCTCCCGGAGGCGCGCGTGCGCTCCGCGCGGCGCAGGAGCTGGGCGACCTCGAGCTCGATCGTGCCCAGCACGTCCTGGGCGGTCGCGTCCCCGCGCGCCTCGGCATGCGGCTGATCGTTTCCCTCGGCAACCGTCATGGGTGTATTCTACAGATAGTTACCTGCTAGATACAGGTACTTCTCCCGCCGCCGCCCCTCGTGCGGCGGCCTCCCTCACCAGGAAGTGCGACCGAGTGGCCTCCACACGCAACGAACCGAACCGCACCGCCATCTACGCGACCGCCCTCACCGCGTTCTTCGCGATCGCCGGCATCGCCGTCGTCGACCCGATCCTCCCCGTGATCGGCGAGGAGATCGGGGCGTCGACCTGGCAGATCGAGCTCCTCTTCACCGCCTACATCGCCGTGATGGCGCTCGGCATGATTCCCGCCGTCATGGCGACCGGGCGCTTCGGCTACAAGAAGATCCTCGCCACGGGCGTCAGCCTGGTGGCCGTCGCGGCCGTGCTCGCGGCGCTGAGCACGAGCATCGGCCAGCTCGCCGCGCTCCGCGGCCTGTGGGGCCTCGGCAACGCGATGTTCTTCGCGACGGCGATGGTCCTCCTGGTCTCTCTGGCGAACGACCGCGAGTGGGTCGTCGAGCTCTTCGAGACGTGCGTCGGCCTCGGCTTCGCCGTCGGGCCGCTCCTCGGCGGGCTGCTCGGCGGCATCTCGTGGCGCGTGCCGTTCTTCGTGTGCGGCGTCTTCATGCTCGTGGCGCTGCTCGTGTCCGTGACGCGCCTCAAGGACCCCGCCGAGAAGCCCGCGCCGCTGCGCGTCGGCCAGGTCTTCCGCCTGTTCCGCAAGCCCGGCTTCCTCGCGCTCGCCGCGGTCACCGCCGCGTACAACTTCTGCTTCTTCGTCGTGCTCGGGTACACCCCCGTGTTCCTCGGGCTCGACGTCGTGCCGCTCGGTCTCGTCTTCACCGCGTGGGGCGTGGGGCTCGCGGTCGGGATCCTCGTCGTCGGGCACCGGCTCGCGCACCGCGTCGGCGCCGTCCAGACGCTGGGCGTGGCCGTCGTGGGCGTCCTCGTCGCGCTCGTGCTCCTCGCGCTCGACCTCGGGACCGCCTGGTCCGTCGTCGTGCTCGTCGGTGCCGGCGTGTTCATGGGCATCGCGAACGCCAACCTCACGGACCTCTCGCTCGCGCTCGGCGACCCGGACCGCCGCGTGACCACCGGCGCGTTCAACCTGGTGCGCTGGGGCTTCGCCGCCCCCGCCCCGGTCATCGCGGGCCTCCTGCACCCGGTGTCCGCGACCGCGCCGTTCTGGCTCGGGGCGGGGATCCTCGTGCTCGGCGTCGTCGTGTTCGTGGCGTACGGGCACCGGATGGCGGGCGAGCTCGGCGAGCGCGTCCTGTGGTCCCGGTGGAACCGCACGGCCCGGACCGTCGAGGGGACGCCCGAGGAGGCGCTCGGCGAGGTCTGAGCCGCCGCGGCGCCGGCGGGGGAGAGGGTCCTGGGCCGCGCGGCCCAGGACCCTCAGTCCTCCGGGTCGGTCGCGGCGTCGGCCGAGCCGTCGCCCGAGGTGCCCGAGAGCGCGCTGGCCGCCGGGTCGGGGTCGGCGGCGGCCGACTCCGCGGCCCGCGTGAGGGCCTCGATCCCGGCCGTCAGCGCGCGCAGGTCGGCGACGTCGAGCCGGTCGAGGAGGTCCGTGAGGGGCTCGTCCTCCTGCGCGACGAGCCGGCGCACCGCCGCGGCGCCGCGCGGGGTGGCGGCGACGAGGCGCACGCGACCGTCCTGCGGGTCGGGGCGGCGCGACGCCATGCCCGCCGCCTCGAGCCGGTCCACGATCCCCGAGAGCGTCGCGGGGGAGATGCCGAGCACGTCCGCGAGTCGGTGCGAGCTCGTCTCCCCGTCGAGCTGCAGCACGGCGAGCGCGCGGAGCTGGGGCACCGTCAGGGTCGTGCGGAGCAGCGGCTCGAGGCGCTGCGCGAGCAGCAGGTCGGCGAGCCGGCGCTGGGCGTCCTCGAGGCGCCGGGCGAGCGCCGCGCGCTCGTCGTCGGCGGGGTGGGTCACGGCGCAGACTCTATCGGTGGGCGCGGGAACCATCCCGAGATGCTTCGCGTTACGCTAACGAAATCGCGACGCCGACGTCGTCTCCCGCCCGACCTGGAACCCCTGGAGGCTCCGTGTCCCGTCTCGCCCGGCTGTCGCTGGCCAACCGCGCGCTCGTCGCGCTCGCCACCGTCGCGATCGCGATCTTCGGCGTCCTCAGCATGGGATCGCTCAAGCAGGAGCTCATCCCGAGCCTGCAGATCCCCACGGCCGCCGTCGTCGGCGCGTACCCGGGCTCGGCCCCGGCGATCGTCGAGCAGCAGGTCACCGTCCCCGTCGAGACGGCCGCGCGCGGGGTCAAGGGGGTCGAGGACGTCACGTCGACGTCGTCGACCGGCCTCTCGGTGACGACCGTCCAGTTCGCGTACGGCACGGACATGGACGCCGCGTCCTCGCAGCTCCAGACGGCCGTCACGCGGCTGCAGTCCCAGCTCCCGGAGGACGTCGAGCCGCAGGTCGTGACCGGCTCCGTGGACGACCTCCCGGTCATCCAGCTCGCCGTGTCGGGCGGCGCGGACGAGGCGGCGCTCGCGGACACCGTGACGTCGAGCCTCGTCCCCGCGCTCGAGGACGTCGAGGGGGTCCGCAGCGTCGCGGTGAGCGGCGTCGCCGACCAGCAGGTGACGATCGCCCTCGACCCCGCCGCGCTCGCCGCCGCCGGGCTCAGCCCGCAGCAGGTCTCCACGATCCTCCAGGACAACGGTGTCGTGGTGCCCGCGGGCACCGTCGCGGAGGGCGACCGCACCCTCAGCGTGCAGGTCGGCACGGCCGTCACGACCGTCGACGAGCTCGCCGCGCTGCCCCTCGTGTCCCCGACCGCGGCGCCCGGCACCCCGCCCGTCGCGCTCGGCGACGTCGCGACCGTCACCGCGGGCCCCGAGCCCGCGACGTCGTTCTCCCGGCTCGACGGCGAGCCCGCGCTCGCCGTCGCCATCACCAAGACGCCCGCCGGCAACACGGTCGAGGTGTCGCACGCGGTCCAGGACGCGGTCGACGACCTCTCCGGCGTGCTCGACGCCCAGGACGTGCGCGTCGAGGTCGTGTTCGACCAGGCCCCGTTCATCGAGGAGTCCATCGAGGGCCTCGCGACCGAGGGCCTGCTCGGGCTCCTCTTCGCGGTCGTCGTGATCCTGCTGTTCCTCGCGTCGCTGCGCTCGACGCTCGTCTCCGCCGTGTCGATCCCGCTGTCGCTGCTCGTGACGTTCATCGTCATGAACGCCACGGGCTACACGCTCAACATCCTCACGCTCGGGGCGATGACGGTCGCGATCGGCCGCGTGGTCGACGACTCGATCGTCGTCATCGAGAACATCAAGCGGCACCTGTCGTACGGCGAGGAGAAGGTCGGCGCCATCATCGGTGCGGTCAAGGAGGTCGCGGGCGCGGTCACCGCCTCGACCGTCGCGACCGTCGCCGTGTTCCTGCCGATCGCGCTCGTGGGCGGCATGGTCGGCGAGCTCTTCCGGCCGTTCGCGCTCACCGTCGCCATCGCGATGCTGGCCTCGCTCTTCGTCGCGCTGACGATCGTCCCGGTCCTCGCGTACTGGTTCATCACGTCGCCGCCCGTCCCGGCCGACCCGGAGGCCGCGCGCCTCGCGGGCGAGCGCGCCCGCGCCGCCGCGGAGGCCAAGGAGCGTCGCGGGCTGTGGCAGCGCGCGTATCTCCCGACGCTGCGGGCGGCCCTGCGCCACCCCGCGATCACGCTGGGCGTGTCGGTCGCGATCCTCGCCGGGACGCTCGCGCTCGTGCCGCGGCTCGAGACCAACTTCCTCGGCGACACCGGCCAGGACACGCTCACCGTCACCGAGTCGTTCGCGCCGGGCACGTCGCTCGACGCGCAGGACGCCGCCGCGCGCGACGTCGAGCAGGCGCTCCTCGACGTCGACGGCGTCGCCACGGTCCAGACGACCGTCGGCACCGCGGGTGGCCCGGAGGCCGCGTTCTTCGGCGGCGGCGGGTCGCCGACGGCGACGTTCGCCGTCACGCTCGACGCGGACGCCGACGCCGTGGCGGCCCAGGAGGACGTGCGCGACGCCGTCTCCGGGCTGGGCGGCGACGCGAGCGAGGGCATCGAGGTCGCGGGTGCCGACGCCGCGTTCGGCAGCTCCACGGTCGACCTCGTGGTCCGCGCGCCCGACACCGACACCCTCGCCGCGGCGGCCGCCGAGGTGCAGGAGCTCGCGGAGGGGACCGACGGCGCCGCGCAGGTGACGAACAACCTCGCCGCCGCCCAGGCCACCGTCCAGGTGACCGTCGACCGCGAGGCGGCGGCCGCCGTCGGGCTCACGGAGACGCAGGTGGCCGGGACGGTCGCGGGGGTCATGTCCCCGGCCCCGGTCGGCACGGTGAACCTCGGCGACGGCCCGGTGCAGGTGCGGGTGGTCGCGGGCGAGGCGCCGGCGACGGTCGCCGAGCTCGAGCAGGTCGTGCTGCCCACCGCCGCGGGCCCCGTGCCGCTCACGCAGGTCGCCGAGGTCGCGGAGGTCGAGGTCCCCACCTCGATCACGCGCGTCGACGGCGAGCGCAGCGCGACGATCGCCGTCACCCCCGCGGGGCAGGACCTCGGCGCGCTGACCGCCGAGCTGACGACCGCGATCGACGGCCTCGAGCTCGAGGGCGGCGCGACGGTCGAGGTCGGGGGCGTGGCCGCCGACCAGGCCGACGCCTTCGCCGACCTCGGCCTCGCGCTGCTCGTCGCGATCCTCATCGTCTACCTCGTCATGGTCGCGACGTTCCGCAGCCTCCTGCAGCCGTTCATCCTGCTCGTGTCGATCCCGTTCGCCGCGACGGGCGCGCTGCTCCTGCTGCTCGCCACGGGGACGCCGCTGGGCGTGCCGGCCCTCATCGGCCTGCTCATGCTCGTCGGCATCGTGGTGTCGAACGCGATCGTGCTCATCGACCTCATCAACCAGTACCGCGAGCGCGGGCGGGCGCTCGACGACGCCGTCATGGAGGGGTCGCGCAAGCGCCTGCGCCCCATCGTCATGACCGCCGCCGCGACGATCTTCGCGCTCACGCCCATGGCCATCGGGATCACGGGCGGCGGCGCGTTCATCTCCCAGCCGCTCGCGCTCGTCGTCATCGGCGGCCTGCTGAGCTCGACGCTGCTCACGCTCGTCGTCGTGCCGGTGCTCTACACGCTCGCCGAGCGCCGCGGCGAGAAGCGCGCGGCGAGGAAGGCGGCCAAGGAAGAGGCCGCGGCCCAGGCCGAGGCCGACAAGGCCGCCGCCGCCGAGGAGACGACGGCGAACGCCTGAACCGCCCGACCATCCCCGGCCCCCCGGGACCCCCCGGACCCCCGGACCCGTAGGGACCGCCGACCAGGCGATCCCCGCGGGCCGAGCAGGTGGTTCTGGCGCGTCAGATGTCCAGGACGC
This sequence comes from Cellulosimicrobium sp. 72-3, assembly GCF_013127315.1. NCBI lineage: Bacteria > Bacillati > Actinomycetota > Actinomycetes > Micrococcales > Promicromonosporaceae > Cellulosimicrobium > Cellulosimicrobium sp. 72-3. The sequence continues at coordinate 3,207,706 of NZ_CP053419.1, read as the reverse complement.
GCCGGAACCACCTGCTCGGCGCCGGAGGTCGGGAGAGTCAGGAGGGGCGGGCGACGCCCGTCTCGTAGGCGAGCACGACGGCCTGGACGCGGTCGCGCAGGCCGAGCTTGCCGAGGACGCGCCCGACATGGGTCTTGACCGTCGCCTCCGAGAGCACGAAGCGCTCGGCGATCTCGGCGTTCGTCAGCCCTTCACCGAGGGCCTCGAAGACCTCGAGCTCGCGCGCGGTGAGGTCGGCGAGGCGCGGGTCGTCCCGGCCGGTCGGCGCCTGGGCCGGGGCGGCGGCGCCGTCCTGCGGGAGCTGGCCGGAGAACATCTCGAGCATGCGGCGCGTGATGCGCGGGGAGACGGCGGCGTCGCCGCTCGCGACGGCGCGGATCGCCCCGACGAGCTCGCCGGGCTTGGCGTCCTTGAGGAGGAAGCCGCTCGCCCCGGCGCGCAGGGCGGCGAACGCGTACTCGTCGAGGTCGAACGTCGTGAGGATGATGACGCGCGACCCGGGCTGGGCGGCGACGATCCGCTCCGTCGCCTCGATGCCGTTCGTGCCGGGCATGCGCACGTCCATGAGCACGACGTCCGGCGCGAGCGCGGAGGCCTGCGCGACGCCCGTCTCGCCGTCCCCGGCCTCGCCGACGACCTCGATGTCGTCCTCGGCGGCGAGGATCATGCGGAAGCCCATGCGCAGCAGGGCCTGGTCGTCGACGAGCAGCACCCGGATCGGTGCCCCCGTTCCCGTCATGTGCGTTCCCGTCCGTCGTCGCGTGCGCCGGCCTGGCGGCCGGGGTCGAGGTCGAGGCGCAGGCTCGCCCGCACCTCCCAGCCCGTCCCGCTCGGCCCCGCGGACACGGTACCGCCGTAGACCGCGGCCCTCTCCCGCATCCCGATGATCCCGCGCCCGGTGCCGACGGGGACGCCGGGCGGGTGCTGCTCCGCGACGGACGGCGGGAGCCCGCGCTCGTCGGCGCTCGCGCCCTCCCCGGGACGACGGCCCGCCTGGTTGACGACGCGCAGCTCCAGCCAGTCGGCGCCGGGCTCGGCGCGGCGCGACACCTCGACGAGGACCACGGGGGACAGGGGCGCGTAGCGCAGCACGTTCGTCAGGGCCTCCTGGACGATGCGGTGCGCGGTCTGGCGCAGGGCGGGGCCGGGCGTCGGCTGCGGGCCGGAGCGCACGAGCCGGACGGGCAGCCCGGCGGTGCGGAACCGCTCGACGATCTCCTCCAGCTCGGGCGTCTCGTGCGCGGGCGCGAGGGGCACGGTCTGCTCGCCGCCCGGCTCGCGCAGCACGCCGAGGACGCGCCGCATGTCGGCGAGCGCGGCGCGGCCGGTCGCGGTGAGCTCGTCGAGCGCGTGGCCCGCGAGCTCGGGGTTCTTGGCGCCCGACGCCTTGGCGCCGTCCGCGAGGGCGACCATCACGGTGAGGGAGTGCGCGACGACGTCGTGCATCTCGCGCGCGATGCGCGTGCGCTCGGCGGCGGCGGCGAGCTGCGCCTGCTGGTCGCGGTCGCGCGCGATGGAGTTGGCGCGCTCGACGAGGTCGGACACGTGCTGGCGGCGCGCGCGCACGTTCGTGCCGATCGCGAGCGCGACGAGGCAGAGGATGGTGGTCACGAGCATGCCGACGATGCGGTCGACGGTCGCGCGGCCGGGCTCGACGCTCTGGCGCAGGACCTCGCCCTCCGGGGTGGTGACGACGTCGTACCAGAGCAGGGTCGCGCCGGAGAGCGCGAGGACGGTGATCGCGAGCACCGGCCACGCGATGCGCGAGGGCCGCGACGCCGCGACGGCGTAGACGGCGAACATGGCCGCGACCTCGAACCCGGCCGTGTCGCCGGTGACGCCGATGGCGACGACCCCGACCACGGTGAGCGCGAGCGCGACCGTGACCGGCCGACGGCGGCGCCAGTACAGGAGCACGCCGCCGACGAGGAAGAACACGAGCGACAAGGCCGTCGTCCCGCGGGGCTGCGACGCGGTGAGCGCGTACAGCACGCCGGGCACGACGAAGACGGCCACGACGACCCAGTCCATGACGACCGGGTGCCGCGCGAAGTACCGGCGGACGGGGCCGAGCCGGCGCGCGTCGAGCTCGGTGAAGGGAGCGGGCGCGGGGCGCAGGGGGTGGGTCGACGAGCCCGGGTCGCCCGGGGCGGCGGTCTCCGCCTGCTCCGGGCGCGCCACGGCCGACGCCGGACGAGCGGTCTGCTCGTCCGGCGTCGGCGGGGTGGTGGGCCGGGTGGTCACGCGTCCCGGCGCTTGAGGACGACCGCGGCCGCGGCGACCAGCGCGGCGGTCCAGCCGAGGAGCACGGCGTAGCCGGGCCACGGCGCGATCGTGTCGCTGCCCGACATGTTGCCGCCGAGCACGATCTGCTCGCCGGCGGACGCGGGCAGGGAGTTGTAGAGCGTCTGGACCCAGTCGGCACCGGTCACGCCCATGACGATCCCGAGGACCATCGACAGGACGAAGAACACGGCGACGAGCGTGAAGATCGCCCCCGCGGAGCTGCGGAGCAGCACGCCGACCGCGACGGAGAAGAGCGCGACGGTCGTGAGGTAGAGCACGACGCCGATCAGCGCGCGCTGGTCGTCCGCGGACGAGAAGTCGACGGTCATGTCCTTGCCCGACAGGATCGGGTACGTCACGAGCCACGACAGCCCGACGGCCACGACGGTCGTCACCGCGGTCACCACGCCGACGACGATCATCTTCGCCGCGAGCGCGGGGAGACGGCTCGGCACGGCGGAGAGCGTGGAGCGGATCATGCCGGTCGAGTACTCGCCCGTCACGGTGAGCGCCCCGAGCACGGCCACGGCCAGCTGCGCGAACGTGTAGCCGACGGTGATCACGGTGATGCCCACCCCGTCGGCGGACCCCATGCCGGCCTCCTCGGGCGTGGCGCCCGCGGACTGCATGGAGGACATGACGGCCGCGAACATGAGCGAGAAGCCCACCATGACGACGACGGTGATGCCGAGCGTCCACCAGGTGGAGCGCAGGGTGCGGAACTTGATCCACTCCGAGCGCAGCACGTGGCCGAACGAGAGCCGGTAGGGGGAGGTGCGGGACGCCGTCGGGCCGGCGCCGGTGGCGAGGGTCGTGGCGCTCATCGCTGCGCTCCTTCGAGGGAGTCGGTGGGGGCCGGTGCGCCCGCGGTCGCGCCCGCGGCACCGTGGCCGATGTGGTTCTGCGCGGAGTCGGTCTGGTACTCGACCGCGTCCGCCGTGAGGGCCATGTAGGCGTCCTCGAGCGTGGACGTGACCGGCGTGAGCTCGTGCAGCACGAACCCCTTGGCCGCGGCGAGCTCGCCGATCCCGGGGGCGTCCGCGCCCGTGACGACGAGCAGGCTCGGCTCGTCGCTCGTGACGGTCGCGCCGTCGCTCGTGAGGAGCTCGGCGAGCTGCGTGGCGTGCGGGGTCCGCACGCGCACCGTGCGTTGCTGCGAGCCGTTGACGATGTCGCTCACCGGGGCGTCCGCGATGATGCGGCCCTTGCCGATGACGATGATGTGGTCGGCGGTGAGGGCGACCTCGCTCATGAGGTGGCTCGACAGGAAGACGGTGCGGCCCTCGGAGGCGAGGTAGCGCGCGAGGTTGCGCACCCACAGCACGCCCTCGGGGTCCAGGCCGTTGACGGGCTCGTCCAGGATGAGGGTCTTGGGGTCGCCCAGCAGCGCTGACGCGATGCCCAGGCGCTGGCCCATGCCGAGGGAGAAGCCGCCCACCCGCTTCTTGGCGACCGGCTGCAGGCCGGTCATCTCGATGACCTCGTCCACGCGCTGGGTCGGGATGCCGTGCGTGGCGGCCATCGCGAGCAGGTGGTTGTAGGCCGAGCGGCCGGTGTGCACGGCCTTGGCGTCCAGCAGCGCGCCGACCTCGGTCAGCGGTGAGCGGTGCTGGGCGTAGGGGCGCCCGTTGACGGTGACGGTCCCGGCGGTGGGGCGGTCCAGGCCCATGATCATGCGCATGGTCGTGGACTTGCCCGCGCCGTTGGGGCCCAGGAAGCCGGTCACGGTCCCGGGACGCACGGTGAACGAGATGCCGTCCACCGCGGTCTTGGGCCCGTACCTCTTGGTCAGGCCGCGTGCTTCGATCATGACTTCGCCCCTCCGAGGGTCGTTCGTCCGGGATGGTCGTGGTGCACCGCGGGAAGGTCGCTCCGGTCCGGCCGGGCCCCTCACCGCGAGGTACGTCTCGAGCCTACGGACGGGCTCGGCGCCGGGCAGCCACCTTGCGACGTATCTTGCCGCCGTCGTGACCCGGGGCACGTACGCCGCGCGGCGTACACGACGTCCCGGCGCGTGGTCCGCTGGTCGGGACTTCGCCCGCGAGGCGCGGAAAACCCGCGGGAACAGTGGCCGGGACTCGCACGTTCCCTAGGATGAACACAGGCCAGCGACACCCGACTCGAGGCGAGACGCCGATGACGAGGCCCGCTGAGAGGTAGTGGACGCCGCGACCAGGAGGAGCTCATGAGCAACCCCGTCTTCAACAACAGCGCGGTCTTCGGCGAGCCGAAGAACCGGCGCGGTGGGGCGGCCACGCAGGCCGCACCCGCCTACGGGAGCCCGCCCGCACAGGGCCAGGGCCCCGCGTACGGCACGCCCCCGCAGGGCGCGCAGTGGGGTGCGTACGGCGCCCAGACCGCGGACGCGGCGCAGCTCGACGCGATGTACAGCGCGCCGTCGGCGACCACGGCGGACACCAAGCGCCTCACGTACGACGACGTGATCATGAAGACGGGCGGCCTGCTCGCGCTGCTCGTCGTCGTCGGGGCGGCGTCGTGGTACCTCACGCCGCAGATGCCGTTCCTCTACCTGCTGGGTGCGATCGCCGGCCTGGTGCTCGGCCTGGTCAACGCGTTCAAGCGGAACCCGAGCCCGGCCCTGATCATCGCGTACACCGTGGCCCAGGGCCTGTTCCTCGGTGGCATCAGCCTCGCGTTCGGCACCATGACCGTCGGCAACGGCGGGAACCTCACGGACATCGTCTTCCAGGCGGTCCTCGCGACCGTCGCGACGTTCGCGGCCGCGCTGTTCCTGTTCCGCTCCGGCAAGGTGCGCGTCACCCCGAAGTTCACGCGCTGGTTGCTCATCGCGATGGTCGGGTACCTCGCGTTCTCGCTCGTCAACGTCGTCCTCGTGCTCTTCGGCGTCCTCGACGGCTGGGGCATGCGCGGCGGCACGATCGGCATCGTCGTCGGGCTCATCGCGGTCGGCCTGGCCGCCGCGTCGCTCATCGTCGACTTCGACTCGATCAAGCGTGGCGTCGAGGCCGGCGTCCCCGCCAAGTTCGCGTGGTCGGCCGCGTTCGGCCTCATGGTCACGCTGATCTGGCTCTACCTCGAGTTCCTGCGCCTCTTCGCGATCCTGCAGAGCAGCGACTGACGGTGGCGCGCAGCACCCGTGAACCGGCACCCGCGGCGGACCTCCCGCCGCGGGTGCCGGTGTTTCTGGCCGGGCTCGTCGTCGCGGCGGCCGCGATGCTCGGCGTCCAGGTCCTGTACATGGTCGTCTCGGGCGCGCCGCCCGCGTGGCTGTCGTTCGCGGCGCTCCTCATCCTGCTCAGCGTCCCGACGGCGGGTGCCGCCGTCGCCTGGCTCGGCACCCGGATCACGCGCGACGCCACGGAGCGCCGGGCCGCGCTCGTGTTCGCGGCGCTCGGCCTCGTGGCCGGAGCGCTCTGGGGGTCGTTGCTCGCGGGCGGGATCGCCCGACAGCTCGCCGACGCGGGCGTGGGCGGCGGGGGCGCGCTCGTCGCGGGTGCGGCCGCCGTCGTCGGGGTCACCGCCGCGGTCGGGGCGGGTCTCGGCCGGCTCGTGGCGCCCGAGGCCTCCGACCGCCCGCTGCTCGTCGTCGTGCTCGGCGTCGTCGTGGTCCTCGTCGCGATCCTGGGTCTCGTCGGCTGACGGCCCGCCCCGTGAGTGCGGGAAGGAGCCGCGGTCGGACGTCTCCGCCGTGACTCCTTCCGCACTCAGCGGGTGGGGTCAGGCGGGGAGGCGGCCGGCGGCCGAGGCGAAGCCGAGCCACGTGTGGCGGTTACCGGCCCAGCACCAGCCGACCTTCGGGGCGCCGCGGCGCTCGCGCCCGTCGCGTCCCGTGCCGTTCGAGATCCAGAGCGCGGGGGTGCGGGTGTCGAGGCGGCCGTCGGGCTTGCGCAGCCGTGAGCCGACCGTCATGTAGCAGTGGTTGCGCGCGAGGACGTCCGGCGCCTGGAGCGCCCAGTGGATCCCCTCGTGCAGCAGGAGCGGCGTCCGACCGCGCGCCGTGAGCTCCGGCAGTGCCTCGTCCGGGGACCAGCTCGCCAGGTCGTCGCCGCGGTCGACGCCCGTCACGAGCGAGAGCGGCCCCGGCGGGACGACGATCCCCTCGATCGGCGCGAAGCGGTCCACGTCCGTCATGTCGACGACGACGAAACCCTCCTTCTCGCCGTCCTTCGCCGGGAGCCGCAGCAGGGGTGCGAGGGCCGACGGCGGCGCGAGCGCCGGGTCGACGACGAGCAGCGCGCCCGCGGGGGCGGTCGCCGCGAGGTCGGCCGCGGCGGCGCGGAACGCGTCCGCGGTGAGGCCGGCGATGTCGTGGACGCCGAGCGCGACGAGGCGCTCGGCCTGGGCGACGACGTCGGGCAGCGGGGGGAGCGCGGGCGGCGCGGAGGCCGCTGCGGGGGACGCGGGACGGGTGGCGGCGGTCGTGGGCTCGGGCACGGGTCACCTCTCGGTCGGGGCTGTCGGCGTCCTCAACGTTCTACACCGTACGGGAATTCCCGTCGCGAGCGACCCGCACGGCGGGCGTCGGTCGGGACGGTGCCCGGTCGAGCACGCGCGCGGCGCCGGATCGGGGATGATCGGGGCATGAGATACGCAGAGCACGTGTCCGAGCTCGTCGGCGGTACCCCGCTCGTCCGGCTGTCCCGTGTCACCGCAGGCCTCAGCGCGACGATCCTCGCCAAGGTCGAGTACGTGAATCCCGGCGGCTCCGTCAAGGACCGCATCGCGCTGAAGATGGTCGAGGCCGCGGAGGCGTCGGGCGAGCTCCGGCCCGGCGGCACGATCGTGGAGCCGACGTCCGGCAACACGGGCGTCGGGCTCGCGCTCGTCGCGCAGCGCAAGGGGTACGACTGCGTCTTCGTGTGCCCCGACAAGGTGAGCCAGGACAAGCGCGACGTGCTGCGCGCGTACGGCGCGCGCGTCGTCGTCACGCCGACCGCCGTGGCCCCCGACCACCCGGACTCCTACTACTCGGTCTCCGACCGGCTGGTCCGCGAGATCCCGGGCGCCTGGAAGCCGAACCAGTACGCGAACCCGAACGGCCCGGCGTCGCACTACGAGTCGACCGGCCCCGAGGTCTGGGCCGACACCGACGGTCGCGTGACGCACTTCGTCGCCGGGGTCGGCACGGGCGGCACCATCACCGGCACGGGCCGCTACCTCAAGGAGGTCTCCGCGAACCGCGCGACCTCCGACGGCGGGCGCGTGCGCGTCGTCGGCGCGGACCCGGCGGGCTCGGTCTACTCCGGCGGCGACGGGCGCCCGTACCTCGTCGAGGGCGTGGGCGAGGACTTCTGGCCCGACGCCTATGACCCGGCGGTCCCCGACGAGGTCATCCCGGTCAGCGACGCGGACTCGTTCGCGATGACCCGGCGCCTCGCGCGCGAGGAAGGCCTGCTCGTCGGCGGGTCGTGCGGCATGGCGGTCGAGGCGACGCTGCGGCTCGCGCGCCGGCTCGAGGAGGAGGACCCGGAGGCGGCAGCGCGGGCCGTCATCGTCGTCCTGCTGCCGGACAGCGGGCGCGGTTACCTCTCCAAGATCTTCAACGACGCGTGGATGCGGTCCTACGGGTTCCTGCCCGACGAGGAGGGCGTGACCGCGGGCGACGTGCTGCGCGCGAAGGACGGCCGCCTGCCCGACCTCGTGCACACGCACCCGAGCGAGACGGTCCGCGACGCCATCGAGATCCTGCGCGAGTACGGGGTGTCGCAGATGCCCGTCGTCGGCGCCGAGCCGCCCGTCAAGAGCGGGGAGGTGGCCGGGTCGGTGAGCGAGCGCGCGCTGCTCGACGCCGTCTTCTCCGGCCGCGCGTCGCTCGCCGACCGCGTGGACCAGCACATGGAGCCCCGCTTCCCGCTCATCGGCGCGGGCGAGGGCGTCGAGGCGGTGCGCACCGCGCTGCACGACGCCGACGCGCTGCTCGTCGTCGAGGACGGCGACCCGGTCGGGGTCCTCACGCGGCACGACCTCCTGGGGTTCGTCGCCGCGCGCTGATCCCCACCGGGCCCCCGCGCGCCTCAGGCTCCGGCCGGCGGGCGCGCGAGGGACGCCAGCCCGGCGAGGAGCGCGCGGACGTGCAGGTCGAAGCTGCGGTCGAGGTCGTCGGGCAGGCGGTAGCCGCCGCCGAGCTCGAGCGCGACGAAGCCGTGCAGGCTCGCACGCACGGACCGGACGGCGTCGACCGTGCGGTCCTCGGGGAGTTCGAACCCGCGCAGCACGGCGGCGACGACCTGGACGCTGCGCCCCGCGGCCGCCGACAGCGCGGCGTCCGCGGGGTCGTCCGGGTCGGGGGCGACCTGCACGGCCGCGTACCGGCCGGGGTGCGCCCGGGCGTACTGCCGGGTCGCGTGCGCGAGGGCGGCGACGGCGTCGGGCCCGGCGAGGCCGACCGTCGCGTCGGTGAGGGCGCGCGTGTAGTCCTCCACGGCGACGACGGCGACCTCGCGGCGCAGCCCGGCGAGCGAGCCGACGTGCTTGTAGAGGCTCGGCGTCGCGACGCCCGCCTGCGCGGCGACCTTGGCGAGCGTGAGGTCGGCGAAGCCCGTCGGGCCGCCGGCGTCGACGAGGTCGAGCGCGATCCGGACGACGGCGTCGTGGGACAGCCCGGCCCTAGCCACGCGCGTCCTCCGACCGCGCGTCGCCCGGGCGCGCGTCGCCGTCGGGCAGCCCGGCGAGGAAGTCGAGGGTCGCGGCCACGACCTCCTCGGGCGCCTGGAGCTGGGGGTAGTGGCCGACGTCGGGCAGCAGGAGCGTGGTCGCGCCGAGCGCCTGCTCGGCCCACGCGGCCTCGGCGGCCGGGTCGGCGTAGTCGGGGTCGAGCGCGCCGCAGACCGCGAGCACGGGCGCCTCGACCTGGGCGACGCGCGGCTCGACGACGCGGTGGTCGAGCTGGAGGGTGAGGTCCCGGAAGGAGCGCAGGCGCCCCGGCTCGGAGAGGTTGGCGCGGATCGCGGCCTGGTGCGCGGCGAGGCGTGCGGGGGTGCGGCCCTTGTTCAGCGAGCCGTAGAACGAGGCCCAGAACGCCGCGCCCCACGGTCGTGCGAGCGCGACGCGGTAGAGCATGCGCATCGCGCGGAGCCTCGCGGGGGACGACGGCTCGCGCAGGAACCCGTCGAGCAGGACGAGCCCGCGCACGAGGTCGGGACGCAGGGCCGCGGCGACGACGGCGGCCGACGCCGCCATGGAGCTGCCCAGCAGGACGGCCGGGCCGGCGTCCAGGTGCTCGACGAGCGCGACGTAGTCGGACGCGGTCGCCTCGTCGCCGTGCGTCGCGAAGGTCGTGTCGCTGTCGCCGTGGCCGCGCAGGTCCATGACGACCACGCGGTGGCCCGCGGCGACGAGGTGGGGGACGACGTCGTCGTAGGTGGCGCGGAGGTCGCCCATGCCGGGCGCGGCGACGACGAGCGGGCCGGAGCCCTGGTCGGTGTAGGCGAGGCATCCCTCGGCGCGGGCGAGGTGGCGCACGGTCGGGTGCTGGCTCGTGGTCATAGCTGCAAGGCTAATGCCATTAGTCAACGAGGGCAAGAGCTCCGGCGATCGCGCCCGGCCGGGTCGTGGCGACCCGCGTAGGGTAGGGAGACCCGCGCCCGCGCGGGCCTTCCTGCACCCGACGAGAGGCAACCTCGTGACCGACCAGCCCACCCTCCCCACCGCCTCGGGATCCTTCGGCGAGAAGCCGACGCTCACCTTCCCCGAGACGGACGCGCCCAGCGGTCTGCAGGTGGTCGTGCTCACCGAGGGCGACGGCCCGGCCGTCACGTCGGGGCGCAACATCGTCGTGCACTACCTCGGCCAGACCTGGGGCGGGCACGTCTTCGACAACTCCTACGACCGCGGCGACACCATCGCCTTCCCCATCGGCGTCGGCGCCGTCATCGGCGGCTGGGACAAGGGCCTCGTGGGCCAGAACGTCGGCTCCCGCGTGCTGCTCTCGATCCCGCCGGAGCACGGCTACGGCCAGCGCGGCGTGCCGCAGGCCGGCATCGGCGGCACGGACACGCTCGTCTTCGTCGTGGACGTCGTCGACGTCCAGTGACCTCGTGAGCGCGGGGTGCCCGTCGTCGCGGTGATCACCCACGACGGGCGCCCGCCGCTCAGCGCCGCACGGACCGCGTCACCGTGAAGCGCGGGTCGCGCGCGACCTGCGTCGTGGGCCCGACCGCGCGCTCGAGCGCGGGGCGGTACCGCAGGTGCGAGTTCCAGACGCACCACAGCTCGCCGCCCGGTCGCAGCACGCGCCCCGCGGTCGCGAACATGCGGTGCGCCGCGTCGGTGCGCACCGCCGCGCCGTCGTGGAACGGCGGGTTGAGCAGCACGACGTCGGCGCTCGCGTCCGCGAGGGTCGCGCCCGCGTCGTCGCGCACCGTGCGCACGCGGTCGGCCACGCCGTTCTCGCGCGCCGTGAGCGCCGTCGAGCGGACGGCGGCGTCCGAGCGGTCGGCGGCGACCACCCGCGCGTCGGGCCAGCGCCGGGCCGCCCACGCGGCGAGCAGGCCCGTCCCGCACCCGAGGTCGACGACGTCGCGCGGCGCCGCACCCTGCCCGCCGGGGGTCGGCGCGTCGTCGGCGCCGAGCCGGTCGAGCAGGAACCGCGTGCCGAGGTCCAGGCCCGCGCCCGCGAAGGCGGCGCCGAACGCCGCGACCCGCAGGCCGACCTCGGCCAGGTCGGTGACGACCGGGTAGGTCAGCGGGCGCGCCGGCCGGGGCGCCGACGCGACGAGCACGCGGGACTTGCCCCGGGCGAGGCTCGCGCGCACCTCGCCGAACGACTCGGCGAGGACGTCGTTCATCGCGCGCGTCATGTGCTTGACGCGCGCGCTCCCGAGGAGCACGACGTCCGGACCGGCCTCGCGCGCGACGTGCTCCGCGACGTCGCGCAGCGCCGCGAGGCCGCGGGGGAGCCGCAGCAGCACGACCCGCGCCCCGGCCAGGAGCCCCGCGTCGAGTCCGCGGCGGTCGTACGCCGTCGTCATCCCCGCCGCGCGCGCGTTCGCGTCGAGCGCCGCCTCCGCGGTGCACGCGTCCTGGTGGACGCGCACGCGCCCCGCGGCGGGTCCTGCCCCGGTGAGCAGCGCCGCGCCGAGGGTGAGGGCGCCGTACCGGTCGTCGACGACGGCCACGGCCCCCGGCGCGACGCCGGCGAGCAGGGGCGACGCCTCGTCGAGCAGCAGGCGGTCGGCCGGGTCGACGGCGACCGGTGCGTCCTCCCGGTCCGGGCCGACGTCGTGGGTGCGCAGGCGCTCCAGGAGGGCGGCGAGGTCGGGCGAGGTCGTCACCGCCCCAGTCTCCCCGACGCCCGGTGGTCGCCGCGCCGCGCGCCCGGCGGAGCGCTACTGTGCGACTGCGGAGAGCGAGGAGGCACCCGTGGACGTCCCGCGAACCCTGGTCGAGTCCCGTGCCGTCGGGCGCGCGCTGCGCGACCGGGTGCCGCGCCGCACGCAGGGCGCGCTGCTGCTGCCGGAGCGCGACCCGGTGGCGATCGTCGAGGAGCAGAACCGCGACCGGCTCCAGGACCTGGTCCCGCTGCGGATCGGCCGGATGCTCGAGTCGCCCTTCGCGTTCTACCGCGGCACCGCCGCGACCATGGCCCACGACCTGCGCGACGGCCCCCGGACCGGCGTCCAGGTCGTCGCGTGCGGGGACGCGCACGTCTCCAACTTCGGGCTCTTCGCGTCGCCCGAGCGGCGGGTCCTGTTCGACCTCAACGACTTCGACGAGGCGTCGGACGCCCCGTGGGAGTGGGACGTCAAGCGCCTCGCGGCGAGCATGTACGTGGGCGGGCGGGACAAGGGCCTGGCCGAGCACGACTGCGCGGACGCCGCGCGCGGCGCGGTGCGCGGGTACCGCGAGACGCTCGCCGAGGCGTTCGCGCGCGACGCCCTCGCGCGCTACGCGTTCCTCGTCGACACCGCGGTCATCGAGCCCCTGCTGCTCGACGGCGGGCGCGAGGAGCTCGAGCGGACCGTGCGCAAGGCGCGGCGGCGCACGTCGGAGCAGGTGGTGCGGAAGATCACGAGCCGGACCGCCGACGGCCGCACCCGGATCGTCGACCAGCCACCGGTCACCCAGCACGTGGACACGGCGAGCGTCGACGAGCTCACGACGCTGTTCGAGGCGTACCGCGAGCCGCTGCGCGCCGACGCCCGGCTCCTGCTGAGCCAGTTCACGGTCGTGGACTTCGTGCTGCGCGTCGTGGGCGTCGGGAGCGTCGGGACGCGCTGCTACATCGTGCTCCTCGAGGGGCCCGCGGGGGAGCCGCTCGTGCTGCAGGTGAAGGAGGCGACGTCGTCGGTCCTCGCGACGTACGGCGGGATGGTCGACGCGCTGCCGTCCGGGCTCGTGCCCGCCGGGGCCCTGCCCGCGCAGGGCCGCCGGGTGGTCGCCGCCCAGCGCATCCTGCAGGCGCAGTCCGACCCGTTCCTGGGGTGGACGACCGTCGAGGCGCCCGACCGCACGGGCCGCCCACGCGTCGACTTCTACTGGCGCCAGTTCCGCGACATGAAGGGGTCCGTCGAGCTCGGCCGGCTCTCGGCCTCGCAGTTCGTGCGGTACGGGGAGCTGTGCGGGCGCGTGCTCGCCCGCGCGCACAGCCAGTCGCCGGGCGCGCGCGTGGCGCACGGCTACCTCGGCCGCTCCGACGTGTTCGACGAGTCCCTCGCGCGGTGGTCGCGCGCGTACGCGGACGTCGTCGAGGGGGACTACGCCGCGCTCGAGGCCGCCGTGACGAGCGGCCGCCTCCCGGCCGAGCGGGGCGTCTGAGCCGGTCCGACGGCGGTGGACGGCCACCCGCGCGCCCGGCCGTCGCCCGTACGCTGGGCGCCATGACGGACGACGCCGCTCAGCCCGGCCCGCACGCCCCCGCGCCCGCCGAGGCGCCTGCGGAGTCCTCCGCGCGGGCAGAGGCTCCGACCGCGCCCGCCGAGGCGCGCGGGACCGCGCGCGTGGCGGTCGAGTACTGCACGCAGTGCCGCTGGCTGCTGCGCGCGGCGTGGGTCGCGCAGGAGCTCCTGCAGACGTTCCGCACGCGCCTGGGCGAGGTGGCCCTCGTGCCCGGCACGGACGGCGTCTTCCGCGTCACGCTCGACGCCGGGGACGGGCCGGTGCTGCTGTGGGACCGCCGCGTCGACGGCGGGTTCCCCGAGATCCCGGACCTCAAGCGCCGGGTGCGCGACGCCGTCGCGCCCGACCTGTCGCTCGGCCACACCGACCGCGCGGCCACCGCGACGGACGCTGCGACGGACGCTGCGACGGAGGCACCGCGCCCGGACTGAGGCCGGTCGGGCCGCCCGGCAGACGCGGTCCCGCAGGACGCGGCTCAGCCCTTCTTCGCGCGCGCGGCGGCGAGCCGCTCCTCCTCGGCACGGACCTTCTTCTGCACCTCGCGCTCGGCCGTGAGCCACTCCGGCGGGTCCTGGCGCAGCGCGTCGATCTCGTCGGTGGTCAGCGGCTCGGTGAGGCCGCCGCGCGTGAGGCCGGAGATCGAGACGCCGAGCCGGCCCGCGACGACGGGCCGCGGGTGCGGGCCGTTGCGGCGCAGGTCCGCGAGCCACTGGGGCGGGTTCTTCTCCATCTCCTCGAGCTGCGCCCGGGTGATGGTGCCCTCCTGGAACTCCTGCGGCGTGGCGGGCAGGTACACCCCGAGCTTCTTCGCCGCGGTGGCGGGCTTCATGGTCTGCGCGGACTGCTTGGGGGTCATGGGCTCCAGGGTAGTCGGCCGGTCGGGTACCGGCGGCCCGCGGTCGGGCGCGCGGCGGGCGTCCGGCGGGCCTGCGACGGACCGGAGCCGGGCCCGGTGCACGCCGGGCGGGAGCGCGCGGGACCGCGCGCCTAGGCTGTCCGGGTGGACGACGACGCGGGCACGGCTCCCGAGGCAACGACCGACGGCGGCGGGGACGACGGGGCCGGCCGCCGGTTCCGGCTCGCGTACGTCCCCGGCGCGACCCCGGCCAAGTGGGTGCGCACGTGGCGCGAGCGCCTCCCCGACGTGCCGCTCGAGCTCGTCGCCGTCGAGCCCGGCGACGCGGAGCGGGCCCTGCGCGACGACGAGGCCGACGCCGCGATCCTGCGCCTGCCCGTCGACCGCGACGTGCTGAGCGCGATCCGCCTCTACGAGGAGGCGCCCGTCGTGCTCGTGTCGCGCGACCACCTGCTCGCCGCCCTGGAGCCCGAGGAGCCGGTCGCGCTCGACGACCTCGCCGACGACGTGCTGCTGCGGCCGCTCGACGACGTCGTGCCGTGGGCGGGCGAGGCCGGGGCGCCGGACGACGCGCCGCAGCCACCGGGGCGGCCGGCCGACGAGCGGCCCGCGACGACCGGCGACGCGGTCGTGCTGGTCGCCGCGAACGTCGGGGTGGCGGTCGTGCCGCAGTCGCTCGCGCGCCTGCACCACCGCAAGGACGTCACCTACCGCCGCCTGGAGGGGGCGCCGTCGGCCCCCGTCGCGCTCGCGTGGGTCGCGGACCGCGACGACGACCTCGTCGAGGAGATGGTCGGGATCGTCCGCGGCCGCACGGCCAACAGCTCGCGCGGGCGTCGGGCGACGGCGCCCGCGGAGGATGCCGCGCCCGCCCGCGAGCGCCGCGACCGCGACGCGCGCGGTGGCGCGGGCCGCGGGGGAGCGGGCGCCGGTCGTGCGGGAGCGGGTGGCGGGCGCGGCGGGGGTGGCGCGCAGGGCCGCGGCACGCCGAAGGGCCGGGGCGCCCGCGGTCGGGGCGGGAAGCGGCGGTGACGGCTCCGCCGCCCGCGCCGCAGGCTCCGGGTGGCCCGGTCGAGCTCGTGCTGCTCGACGCGGTGCCCCCGGACGAGCGGGGCCGGCTGCTCGCCGCCGCGCTCCGGCTCCGGCTGGGACCCGGGCAGGAGGAGTTCGTGCCGCCCGCGGCCGACGTCGTCGCCGCGGCCCACGCCGACCCGGGCCGGCACCTGCTGGTCGCCCGGCCGCCGGGCGGCGACCCCGTCGCGCTCGGCGTGCTGCACCCCGGCGGTGCCCCGGCCGAGGTCGCGGCGCTGCTCGACGGCGTCGCCCCGGACGACGTCGTGCTGTTCCGCGGCTTCCTCGTCGACGTCGCGGCGCAGGGCGGCGGCGTCGGGTCGCGCGTCGTGCGGGACCTTCCCGGCGCGGTCGCGGCGCTCGCGGCGCTGCGCGGGCGGACGGCGCCGTACGGGGCGCTCGTCCTCACGGTCAACGACCGCAACGCGGCGGGGCGGCGCGCGTACGCGCGCGGGGCTGCACGACCGCGGCGCGTACCTCGGGGGGAGCGCCGGGCCGCAGCGGGTCATGGCACGCGCGCTCGCAACATAGGCATTGACTTATATAAGCGCAGGCTGAAAGATGGGGGTCATGGAAGCGTTCGACGTCCTCGGCGACCCGGTGCGTCGTCGGATCCTCGAGCACCTCGCGCACGGCGAGCAGCCCGCCGGCGAGATCGCGGCGCGCGTGGGGGAGGAGTTCGGCATCAGCCAGCCCGCGGT
The DNA here is from genome assembly GCF_013127315.1 of Cellulosimicrobium sp. 72-3. Taxonomy (NCBI): domain Bacteria; kingdom Bacillati; phylum Actinomycetota; class Actinomycetes; order Micrococcales; family Promicromonosporaceae; genus Cellulosimicrobium; species Cellulosimicrobium sp. 72-3. Next base: position 3,191,974 of record NZ_CP053419.1, on the reverse strand, counting down.
GTCGCAGCACCTGCGCGTGCTGCGGACCAGCGGGTTCGCGTCGGTCCGCCCGGACGGGACCCGGCGCCTCTACGCGCTCGACCCGGCGGCCCTCGACGAGGTCGAGGACTGGACCGCGGGCCTGCGCCGGTTCTGGGAGCAGCGGCTGGACGCGCTCGGGACCGAGCTCGCCCGGGGTGCCCGCGAGCGCCGTCGAGCGACGGCACCCGGCGCCGACGAGGACGACGAGCGCCCCACCGACACCACGAGGAGGACAGCATGAAGGACTTCATCGCCGAGCTCGAGGCCGCGCGGCGCACCGTCGGGACGGGAGACCTGCCCGCCGGTGCCGCACGGGTCATCACCCTCGAGCGCACCTACCCGGCCGACGTCGAGGACGTGTGGGACGCCGTCACCGACCCCGAGCGCATCCCGCGCTGGTTCCTGCCCGTGACGGGCGACCTGCGGGTCGGCGGCACCTACCAGGTCGAGGGCAACGCCGGCGGGGAGATCCGCGCGTGCGAGGCCCCGCGGCTCCTGCGGCTCACGTGGGTCATGGGTCCGCCGACGCCGGAGGACTCGTCCGTCGTCGAGGTCCGGCTCGCGCCCGCGCCGGACGGCGGCACGACCCTCACGCTCGAGCACACCGCCGTCGTGCCGCCGGAGATGTGGGACCAGTTCGGCCCGGGGGCGGTCGGCGTGGGGTGGGACGGCGCGCTGCTGGGCCTCGGGCTGCACCTCGACGGCGGGGCGACGCTCGACCCCGAGGCCGTACTCGCGAGCCCTGAGCTGCGCGCGTTCAACGTCGCGAGCAGCGAGGCGTGGGGAGCGGCGCTCGCCGCGGCCGACGGGCTCGACGCGGACGACGTCGCCGCCCGCGTCGCCGCCACGACGGCGTTCTACGTCCCCGCGGACGAGGACTCCTCCGGCACCCGGTAGGGCCGCCCCCGCGGTCGCCGGTCGCGGGTCGCGCCGGCGGTCCCGCGAGGTACCGCCCTGGGTGGACGCCCCGCGGCGGACGTCCGCCGCGGGGCGGATGTTCACCCGTGGTTCACCCGGCATACCCTCGTCCGATGACTTCGCCCGATTCGTCCCGCACCACGACCCTGCCCGACCCCGTCCCGACGCGTGACGAGAGCGACGGCGAGCTGGCCGGACCCACCGCCCCCGAGCCGTCGTCCGGGCTGGCGGGGCAGGCGCTCGTGGCGCTGTCGTGGCTCGTCGGGGCGGCGCTCGTCGTCCTCGCCGCCCGGATGCTGCGCGGGCCGAGCGAGTCCCTCTACCTCGCCGTCACGGCGCGCACGGCCGAGCTCCCCGGGACGGAGCTCGTCGCCGAGGGCGGCGTGCTCGTGCTCGTGGCCTGGTGCGCGCTCGTGGCCTGGCGCTCGCGCCGGGGCGGCCCGCCCGCGGTCGCGACGACGCTCGTCGCCGGCGTGGGCGCCGTCGCCGCCTACGCCGCGAGCGAGGCCGTGAAGTCGCTCGTGCAGCAGCCGCGCGGCTGCTGGGAGCTGGTCGAGGTCGCGCACTGCCCCGCGGCGGGCGACTGGTCGTTCCCGAGCAACCACACCGCGATCGCGTTCGCCCTCGCGACCGCCGTCGTCCTCGCCGGCGCGCCGGCCGTGCGGGTTCCCGGCGCCGTGCCGGCGCGGCACGCGACCCGATCCCGCACGCGCGACCTCGCGGTGTGGGTCGTCGTGCCGGCCCTGCTGGCCGTGGCGGTCGCGGCGGCCCGCGTCGCCCAGGGCGTGCACTTCCCGCACGACGTCGTGGCCGGCGCGGCCGTGGGCGTCGCCGTGGTCGTGGCGGCGGTGACGGTGCTCGCCGGTCCCGCCACGACGGCCATCGCGGCGGCGTGCCGCGTCGACGGTGTGCGCCGCGTGCTGCTCGCCCGACCGTCCTGACCTCGCCCGCGGGCCGCGCCGTCAGCGCGGCGCGGTGACGAAGACGTCGAACAGCTCCGGGTGGTGGGCGTGCACGAGCACGGCGAACACCACGACGTCGAACAGCAGGTGGACGGCCACGACGTAGGTGAGCGACTTGCTCCAGGAGAAGATCCAGCCCTGGACGAGCGCGAACGGCACGGTGAGCAGCGGGCCCCACTCGCGGTAGCCGAGCTCCCAGAGGAACGACACGAAGACCGTCGCCTGGAGCAGGTTCGCCGTCCACACCCCGAAGTGCTCGCGGTACAGCGCGAAGACCACGCACACGAAGAACAGCTCGTCCCAGATGCCCACCGCGTTGACGCCGACGAACAGGCGCGCGATCTCCGCGCCGCCCGTGATCGGCGGCCAGTTGAGGTACGCGCCCGACCCGATGAAGTAGAACGGCAGGATCAGGTAGCCCGCCACGACGACCACGACCAGGTACACGACCTGCCCCCGCGTCCAGCGGCGCCCCGTCGCGACGGGGAACGTGACGGCGTCCTCGCGGAAGACGAAGCGGGACAGCGCCCACGGGACGAGCACCGCGAGGGAGAGCACGACGGCGAAGCGCACCATGCCGGCGTCGGACAGGTCGGCCTTCAGCGAGATGGTCGAGATGATCCCCATCCCGACGCCGACCAGCGCGAGGTCGCGGCCGAGGCGCCGGTCCACGAGCAGCCCGAGCGCGACCCCGAGGACGAGCGGGACGTACCCGAGCGGGCGCGCGTGGACCGCGAAGAGCAGCACCGCGGAGCCGGACACGAGGACCGCGGCGAGCAGCCGCAGGGGCGACCCGACCGCCCAGGGCGGGCGGGCGGCGTCGGGCAGCGGGCTGAGCGCGGGGGAGGTCACGCGCACACGGTGCCACGACCGGCGGGCCGGGGCGCGCGCCGCCGCGCCGGGACCGGGCCGTGCGGTCCCGGCGCTACAGCTCCTCGTACACCGCCGGGTCCTGGCCGTTCGTGCGCCCGTCCGCCCGGGCGAGCCCGGTCAGGGCGTTCATCTCGTGCGTGGTCAGCTCGAACGAGAACACGTCGAGGTTCTCGCGCTGACGCTCCGGCGACGACGCCTTCGGCAGCGGCACGACGCCGAGCTGCACGTGCCAGCGCAGGATCGCCTGCACCGGGGAGACGCCGTGCGCTGCCGCGACCTGCGTGACGACCGGGTCCCGGAGCAGGTCGTTCGCGCGACCGATCGGGCTCCACGCCTCCGTGACGACGCCGCGCTCCGCGTCGGCCGCGCGCTGGAGCGGCTGCGGGAAGTACGGGTGCAGCTCGACCTGGTTCACGACGGGCGTCACGCCCGTCGCTGCGATCACCGCGTCCAGGTGCTCCGGCAGGAAGTTCGAGACGCCGACGTGCCGGACCAGGCCCCGGTCGCGGCACTCCACGAGCGCCTCGTACGCCTCGACGTACCGGCCCACGCGCGGGTTGGGCCAGTGCACGAGGTACAGGTCGAGGTAGTCCAGGCCCGTGCGCAGCACCGACTCCTCGACCGTCCGGACGGCGTCGTCGTGCGCGTGGTGGCGCCCGGGGAGCTTCGACGTCACGAGCACGTCCTCGCGCGCGACGCCCGAGCGGCGCACCGCCGCACCCACGGCGCCCTCGTTCTCGTAGCTGAACGCGGAATCGATCAACCGGTACCCCGCGTCGATCGCGCGCGCGACGGCGTCCGCACCCTCCTCGCCCTGGAGCCGGTAGGTGCCGAGTCCGATCGCGGGGATCGTCGTGCCGTCCTGCGCCGCGAGGGTGGGGATCGTCATGGGCCCATCGTGCGGGCGACCCCGGCGGCCCCGCACCTCGGCGGGACGCGCCAGCGGGACGTCGCGCGGGCGAGACGCGAGAAGTGGAACCCTGATCCGGCGGGACCAGGGGCCACTTCTCACCTCTCGGCGGGTGCTACGCGGCGCTCGGGAACGGGACCCCCGTGGTCGCGTGGCAGCGGTAGCCGTTCGGGTTCTTGTCGAGGTACTGCTGGTGGTAGTCCTCGGCGTAGTAGAACGGCCCGGCCTCGGCCGCGGGGCGCATCTCCGTCGTCACCGGGTCGTACCCCTTGGCCTCGAGCACCGCGGAGTAGCGCGCCGCCGTCTCACGGACGGCCCGCTCCTGCTCGGGCGTCGTCCAGTACACGGCGGACCGGTACTGGGTGCCGACGTCGTTGCCCTGGCGGTAGCCCTGCGTCGGGTCGTGGCGCTCCCAGAAGATCTTGAGCAGCTCCTCCTCGGAGACCTTCGTCGGGTCGTACGCGACGAGCGCCGTCTCGGTGTGGCCGGTGCGCGCGGTGCACGCCTCCTCGTAGGTGGGGTTCGGCGTCGTGCCGCCCATGTAGCCGACGGCGGTGCTCACCACCCCGGGGACCTGCCAGAAGATCTCCTCGGCGCCCCAGAAACAGCCCATCGCCAGGTAGAGCACGCGCGTGCCCTCGGGCCACGGGCCGGTGATCGAGGTGCCGAGCACGGTGTGGGGACGCGGCGTCTGCAGCACGGGCGACTGGCGCCCGGGCAGCGCGTCCTCCGGGGCGATCATCGTCGTCTTGCCGGACGAGCCGAAGATCGCGTCGAAGATCGAGTTCATCGCTTACCTCCTGAGGTGCCCGGACGACCGGGGCGCTGGCCCACGACGCATCGTCCTGGCACGGGGTAGAACGCGGCGGGGGCGGTCGGTGTTCCGCGGACGTGCCGCGACCGAGGGGGTCGAGGGAGGCGTCCGGCCCGAGCCTCTCACGGGACGATCGAGTCGATGTACCCGCCGTCGACGCGCACCGCGGCGCCGGTCGTCGCCGACGCCAGCGGCGACGCGAGGTAGGCGACCATGTGCGCGATCTCCTCCGGCTCGATGAGGCGCTGGAGCAGCGACTGCGGGCGGTGCTCGCGCATGAACACGCGCTGCGCCTCGTCCCACGGCAGGTCGTCGCCGACGAGCTCGCGCGCGAACGCCTCCACCCCGCCCGTGTGCGTGGGCCCGGCGAGCACGCTGTTGACCGTGACGCCCGTGCCCGCCGCGGCCTTGGCGAACCCGCGCGAGACGCCGAGCAGCGCCGTCTTCGTCACGCCGTAGTGGATCATCTCGGCCGGGATCACGACCGCCGAGTCGCTCCCGACGAACTGCACCCGGCCCCAGCCGCGCTCCGTCATCCCCGGCAGGTACGCGCGCGTGAGCCGCACGCCCGCGAGGACGTTCACCTCGAAGTAGCGGCGCCACGTGGCGTCGTCGATCGCGAGCGGGTCCGCGCTCGAGAAGATGCCGAGGTTGTTCACCAGCACGTCGACGTGCGGCACGGCGTCGAGCACGGCCGCCGTCCCCTCGTCGGTCGCGAGGTCCGCGGCCACGCCCAGCACGTCCGCCCCGGGCACGTGCTCGCGCACGTCGGCGGCGGCCCGCTGCGCCGTCTCCTCGGAGCGCCCGTTGACGACGACCGCCGCGCCGCACGCCGCGAGCGTGCGCGCGATCGCGAGCCCGATGCCCTGCGCCGAGCCGGTGACGAGCGCCCTCCTGCCGTCCAGGTCGATCCTCATGCGCGGGCTCCTTCTGGGTCGTCGGACGACGGCCGCCGCCCGCCTCCCTACCGTGCCCCGCGGCGGTCGCGGCCGCCACCGCCCCCGCCACGGCCGCCGTCGAGCAGGTGGTCCTCGCTCGTCCGGGTAGCGGGACGGACCAGGACCGCCTGCTCGGCGCAGGGGGTGCGCCTAGGCTGGTCGGGTGACCACCTCGAGCGAGCACCCCGACTGGACCACCACCGGCTTCTCCACGCGTGCGATCCACGCGGGCCAGGACCCGGACGCGACGACCGGCGCCGTCGTGCCGCCGATCCACCAGGTCTCGACGTACAAGCAGGACGGCGTCGGCGGGCTGCGCGGCGGCTACGAGTACTCGCGCTCCGCGAACCCGACGCGCACCGCCCTCGAGGAGGCGCTCGCGGCCGCGGAGTCCGGGGGCCTGCGCCCCGACGGCGGCTCGCCCGCCGCGCGCGGGTTCGCCTTCGCGTCCGGCCTCGCCGCCGAGGACACGCTGCTGCGGGCCGTCGTGCGCCCCGGGGACCACGTGATCGTGCCCGACGACGCGTACGGCGGCACCTACCGCCTCATCGCCCGCGTGTTCGGGCCGTGGGGCGTCGAGCACACGCCCGTCGACCTCACGGACGTCGAGGCCGTGCGCGCCGCCGTGCGCCCCGAGACGCGCGTCGTCTGGGTCGAGACCCCGACGAACCCGCTGCTCGGAGTGAGCGACGTCGCGGCGCTCGCGGGCGTCGCGCACGACGCCGGGGCGCTGCTCGTCGTCGACAACACCTTCGCGACCCCCTACCTCCAGCAGCCGCTCGCGCTGGGGGCGGACGTCGTCGTGCACTCGACCACGAAGTACGTCGGGGGCCACAGCGACGTCGTCGGGGGAGCGCTCGTCGTGGCGACGGGCGCGCAGCTCCCCGGCGGGCTCTCGTCGCCCGCGGGCGGCACGGACGTCGCGGGGGCGGTGGGCTTCCACCAGAACGCGTCGGGCGCCGTCGCCGGACCGTTCGACGCGTGGCTCACGCTGCGCGGGCTCAAGACGCTCGCGGTGCGCATGGACCGCCACCAGGCGAACGCGGCCGCGGTCGCGGAGTTCCTCGACGCGCACCCGGCCGTGACCGAGGTGATCTACCCGGGCCTCGCGTCGCACCCGGGCCACGAGCTCGCGGCGCGCCAGATGTCCGGGTTCGGCGGCATGGTCTCGTTCCGCGTGGGCAGCGAGGCCAAGGCGCTCGACGTGTGCGCGCGCACGCGGGTCTTCACGCTCGCGGAGTCGCTGGGCGGGGTCGAGTCGCTCGTCGAGCACCCCGGCCGCATGACGCACGGCTCCGTCGCGGGCACGGCGCTCGAGGTCCCCGACGACCTCGTCCGGCTGTCCGTCGGCATCGAGGACGTCGAGGACCTCCTCGCCGACCTCGGGCAGGCGCTCGCCTGACGGGGAGATCCTGCGCACACCGCGCGGGCTCGCCGTGCGCAGGGGCGCGCGGCGGGGGCCGCTCCCCTAGGGTTGCGCTGTGAGCGCGCAGACGGACCAGCACCGCACCCCCGACCCGCTTCCTCCCGCGCGTCCCGGCGCAGCGGCCGTGCCCGACGCCGTGCGCTCGGCCGCCGCGTGGTCGTGGCGCCTGCTGCTCATCGGCGCGGCGATCGCGGCCGGGCTGTGGGTCGTGACGCAGCTCAAGGTGATCGTCGTGCCGATCGCGGTGGCGCTGCTGCTCACCGTGCTCCTCACGCCGGTCCAGCGGTTCTTCCGGCGGCACCTGCGCATGTCGCGCGGCCTCGCGTCGGGCGCCGCGCTCATCGCGCTCATCGTCGTGGTCGCGGGGCTCATCGCCATCGCGGGGCAGCAGATCGTCAGCGGCTTCCAGGACCTGCGCGACCAGGCCGTCGAGGGCTTCGAGCAGTTCACGAACTGGCTCGCCGACGGCCCCCTCGGCCTCGACTCCACCACGCTCTCGCACTGGCTCGACCAGGCGGGGACCGCGGTGTCCGAGAACCAGGACTCGATCGTCTCGGGCGCGCTGGGCGCGGCGACGACCATCGGCCACGTGCTCGCCGGGGCCCTCATCGCCCTGTTCTGCACGTTCTTCTTCCTGCTCGACGGCCGCTCGATCTGGTCGTGGGTCGTGGGGCTGCTCCCGCTGCGCGCCCGCGACCGCGTGCACCAGGCAGGCCGTCGCGGCATCGTGACGCTCGCCGCGTACACGCGCACCCAGATCCTCGTGGCGGCCGTCGACGCGGTCGGCATCGGCGTCGGCGCCGCGTTCTTCGTGCCGTCGCTCGCGCTGCCGCTCGGCATCCTCGTCTTCGTCGGGTCGTTCATCCCGATCGTCGGTGCCATCGTCACCGGGTCCATCGCGGTGCTCGTGGTGCTCGTCGCGCAGGGCTGGGTGCAGGCGCTCGTCATGCTCGGCATCGTGCTGCTCGTGCAGCAGATCGAGGGCCACATCCTCCAGCCCTTCCTCATGGGGCACGCGGTCTCGCTGCACCCCGTCGCCGTGCTGCTCGTCGTCGCGGCGGGCAGCTTCGCCGCAGGCATCGTCGGCGCGCTGTTCGCGGTCCCGATCGCCGCGGTGCTCAACACGGTGGTGCTCTACCTGCACGGCCACGACAAGTTCCCCGAGCTCGGCACCGACGACCGCGTCGTCGTGCGCGGCAGCCCGCAGCCGCCCGTCATCGCGCGCGCCGAGTCCGACCTCGACGACACGGGCGCCCGCCGCCCCGGTCGCCGGGCGCACGACGCCGGCGGCTCGGCGGTCGTCGAGACGCAGGACGCCGGCGTCGCCGACGCACCGGGCGAGGGCACGCCGGGAGAGGCGCGGTGACCTCGGGTCCCGTGCCCGTCCCGCTCGACGACGTCCGCGACGCCGCCCGCCTGCTCGACGGCGTCGCGTACCGCACGCCGGTCCACACCACCCGGGCCATCAGCGAGGCGGCGGGCGTCCGCGTCCTGCTCAAGTGCGAGAACCTCCAGCGCGCGGGGTCGTTCAAGGTCCGCGGCGCCTACGTGCGCATGGCGCGCCTGAGCGCCGACGAGAAGGCGCGCGGCGTCGTCGCGGCGAGCGCGGGCAACCACGCGCAGGGCGTCGCGTTCGCCGCGGGACTGCTCGGCATCCGGGCCGTCGTGTACATGCCGGTCGACGCCGCGCTCCCCAAGGTCGCGGCGACGCGCCAGTACGGTGCCGAGGTCCGGCTCGTCGGCGCCGACGTGGACGAGACGCTCGCCGCCGCGCGCGCCGAGGCCGACCGCACGGGCGCCGTCTTCATCCACCCGTTCGACCACCCCGATGTCGTCGCAGGCCAGGCGACCATCGCGCTCGAGATCCTCGAGCAGGTGCCCGACGTCCGGACCGTCGTCGCCCCGCTCGGCGGCGGCGGGCTCGTCGCCGGGCTCGCCGCGGCGTTCGCGCAGGCCGCGCCGCACGTGCGCGTCATCGGGGTGCAGGCGGAGCGCGCCGCCGCCTACCCGGGCTCGCTCGCCGCAGGAGAGCCGACGACGGCCCGGCTCGCCGGGACGATGGCCGACGGCATCGCGGTCGGGACCCCGGGAGCGGTGCCGTTCGGGATCGTCGCGCACCACGGCGTCGAGGTGCGCACCGTGACCGAGGAGGAGATCTCCCGGTCCCTGCTCATGGTCGCCGAGCGCGCGAAGCTGCTCGTGGAGCCCGCCGCCGCGACCGGCGTCGCGGCGCTCCTGTCCGGGACGGCCGCGGTCGACGCCGGCGCGGCGGACCCGGTCGAGGGACCGGTCGTCGTCGTGCTGTCCGGGGGGAACGTCGACCCGCTCGTGCTGCTGCGGGTCGTGCGGCACGGCCTCGCCGCCGCAGGCCGGTACATCCAGCTCCAGGTGCTGCTCGACGACCGCCCCGGCGCCCTCGCGCGCATGCTCGAGGCGATCGCGGCGAGGCGGGGCAACATCATGCACATCGACCACGACCGCACCGACGTGGGCCTCGCGATCGGCGAGGCGTGGGTGCGCATGCAGGTCGAGACCAAGGGCCCCGAGCACTGTGACGAGCTCGTCGCGCACCTGCGCTCCGCGGGCTACCGCGTCGAGCGCAGCGACGGCGGGTCGCCGCGGGTCTGACGAGACCCGAGAAGCGAGAAGTGGCCCCTCCGACACGTGTCGGAGGGGCCACTTCTCACGTCTCGCCCGGCGGAGTGCGGCCGCCGGGGGCGCGTCAGCCCTCGAAGGGCTTCGCGGCGGTGATCTTCACGGCGATCTCGTTGCCGTTCGGAGCGGTGTAGCTGGTCTCGTCGCCGACGGTCTTGCCGTCGATCGCGGCACCGAGCGGGGACGTCGGCGAGTACACGTCGAGGTCCGTCGTGCCGGCGATCTCGCGCGAGCCGAGGAGGAACGTCATCTCGTCGCCCGCGACGACGGCCGTGACGACCATGCCGGCCTCGACCTTGCCGTCGTCCGGCGGCGTGCCGATGCGCACGTTGCGCAGCTTCTCGGTGAGCTCGCGGATGCGGGCCTCGTTCTTGGCCTGCTCCTCGCGGGCGGCGTGGTAGCCGCCGTTCTCCTTGAGGTCGCCCTCGTCACGGGCGGCGGCGATGCGCTCCGCGATCTCGGTGCGGCCCTCGCCGGACAGGTGGGCGAGCTCGGCCTGCAGCCTGTCGTGCGCCTCCTGGGTCAGCCAGGTGACGGTGGTGTCGGTCACGGTTCGCTCCTTCCTTTCCATGGTTCGACGGTCGCGCCGGGCACGGCCGTGCAGAGACGGGCAGCCGGGGCGCGTGCTCACGCGAGCGCCTGCCTGCCCGGGTCGGTGACGCTGCCCGGGTGGCAGCGCGGAGGACTGGTTCCCGCCGGACCGCCGGGTCGCCCGGTGGTCGGTCGCCTGTCACGAGCACCGGCCGCGGGCCGCACGCGGTCGGGTGCGGGAATCCCTCAGGATAGCAAAGCACGAGGTGCGGACGGCGCGGGGCGGGCCGGTCCGGCGGCACGACGGACGGGAGTGCGGCGGCCGGGCCGCACGACGGCCGGGCGGCTCAGGGGGCCGGGCGGCAGGACTGGACGATCCCCGTCGTGGCGAGCTCCGACGTCGCGACGCTCACGGTGTAGCGAGACTCCGTGACCTCGACGGGACCGACCGTGACGTCGACCGTGCCGACCTGCGCGTAGCTCTCGGCCAGCGCGTCGAGGGTGCACGTCGCCGTCGTGCCGGGGTCCATGTACACCTCGAACGTGACGTCCACGCGCTCCGGGCTGACGACGGTGTACCCGAAGTCCTTGTAGCGCACCGGCTCGTTCGCGTAGCGCAGCCCGATGACGAACGTGACGGCGAGCCCGACGACCGCGACGAGCACGATCCCGACGACCGCCAGGCGCCGACGCCGCTCGGTGGGCTCGGGCCCGTACCGCCCCGCCGGAGGGCGCAGGGGCGTGCTCGGGCTCGGCTGCGGGGCGGTGGTCTCGTTCGTCATGGTGCGGTCCCGTGGTCGGTGCCGCCGCGCCCTGGTCGCTGGCCCGGCGGGTGCCGGCGGTGGCCGGCGGTTCGTCAGGTGTGGGCGCGGTGGTGGATCATGTCCTCGACCCATCTTCGCAGAGCCCCGGCCCTCGTCGTGCACCCACGGCGTCCCGTGCCGCGTCCCAGGCCGCGCGAGGAGACGTACGACGCACCCGGGAGGACCAGTGGCCGAACCCGCGGCCGGATCGACCACCCACCGCGAGCAGCCGGAGACGCTCCGTCTCCTGGCCGTGCACGCCCACCCCGACGACGAGTCGAGCAAGGGCGCCGCGACGACGGCGCGCTACGCGGCCGAGGGCGTGGACGTGCTCGTCGCCACGTGCACCGGGGGCGAGCGTGGCGACATCCTCAACCCGAGCTTCGGCGAGGGCCCGGCGGACATCGAGGGCATGCGCGCCCTGCGCCGCGTCGAGATGGCCGCCGCGGCGCGCGCGCTCGGCGTCCGGCAGCAGTGGCTCGGGTTCGTCGACTCGGGGCTGCCCGAGGGGGACCCGCTGCCGCCGCTGCCGGAGGGCTCGTTCGGTCTCGTGCCGCTCGAGGAGGCCGCCGCGCCGCTGGTCGAGCTCGTGCGCGAGTTCCGCCCGCACGTCGTCACGACGTACGACCCGTCGGGCGGCTACCCGCACCCGGACCACGTCATGTGCCACCGCGTCGCGTTCGAGGCGTTCCACGCCGCAGGCGACCCGGAGCGCTACCGCCGGGAGGGCGGCGCGGCGCCCTGGTCGCCGCTCAAGCTGTACTACAACCACGACTTCTCGATGAACCGCATCCGCACGCTCCACGAGGCGATGCAGGGCGCGGGCCTGGAGTCGCCGTTCGGCGACTGGGTCGAGTCGCGGTCCGCGCGGGAGATCCCCGAGCGCGAGGTCACGACGCGCGTCCACGTGGCGCGCTACTACGCCCAGCGTGATGCGGCGCTCATCGCGCACGCGTCGCAGATCGACCCGGAGGGCTTCTTCTTCGCGATCCCGCGCGACCTCGAGGTCGACGTGTGGCCGTTCGAGGAGTTCGAGCTCGCGGAGTCGCGCGTCCCGACGGACCTGCCGGAGGACGACCTGTTCGCCGGCGTGCGGGAGCTCGTCGCGGGCGAGGAGGTGGCCTCGTGAGCGCGGCACCCTTCCTCGACGTGCCGACGCTCGCGGGCGGCCCGGGCTGGGCGGCGGACGTCGTCGCGGAGACCGCGACGCCGAGCCCGTCGGACGACCCGCTGCGCGAGGACCTGGACCCGAACGACGTGTCGCCCGGCCTCGCCGGGTTCCTCGCGATCTTCGCCGTGGCGGTCGCGACCGTCGCGCTGTTCTTCGGGCTCTCGCGCCAGCTCCGACGGATGCGGCACAACGCCGAGACCCAGGGGATCGGCCCGGACGGCCCGGTCGACGCGACCGCCCCGGAGACCCCCACCGGCTCCGCGACCGCCGGCTCCGGGCCGGACGGCTCCGCGTCCGACGGCGCCGCGCCGGACAGCTCCACGTCTGGCGGCACCCACGACGGGCGCGGCCCGGCAGAGAGCGGCCCGGAGCGGCAGGGCTGACCGTGGCGACCGGCGCTCGCGTCACGATCGGGCAGCTCGAGGTCTCGGCCGACCACGCCGCGAACCTCGTGACCGTCGGCGCGGCGTTCCGGGAGGCGGCGCGCGTGCGCGCCGACCTGCTGGTGCTGCCGGAGTACGCCGCGGCGTTCGACCCGCGCGGCACCGGCGCGGAGCACGCGGAGCCGCTGGACGGGCCGTTCGTCGGCACGCTGCGCCGGCTCGCGCGCGAGCACGGTGTCGCGGTCGTGGCGGGGACCCTCGTGCCGGGCAGCGCGCCCGGCCGGGCGGTGAACGTCGTCGTGGCGGTGGACGCCGCGGGCGACCTCGTGGGGACGTACCGCAAGGTGCACCTCTACGACGCCTTCGGTCACCGCGAGTCGGACCGGCTCGACGCGGGGGACCCGGCCGCGCCCCCGCTCGTGCTGCGCGTCGGCGACCTGGCGTTCGGCGTGATGACCTGCTACGACCTGCGCTTCCCGGAGAGCGCGCGGCGCCTCGTGGACGCGGGCGCCGACGTGCTGGTGGTGCCGGCTGCGTGGGCGGCGGGCGAGCTCAAGGCGGACCAGTGGCGCACCCTCGCGCGGGCCCGCGCGATCGAGAACACCGCCGTCGTGCTCGCCGTGGGTCAGGCGGGCCGGGGCGTGACCGGGCGCTCCCTGCTCGTCGGCCCCGACGGCCAGGTGGGGCTGGAGCTCGGCGAGCGCGCGGAGCTGCGCAGCGCGGACCTCGACCCGGCCGCGCTGGCCGCGGTGCGCGAGCGCAACCCGTCGCTCGCGAACCGGCGCTACGTCGTCGTCCCGAAGGACTGAGCCGCGCGGGGCGCCCGGGTGGGCGCTCAGCGCGACGGGCGCTCAGCGTGCGGCGAGCGCCGCGATGAGGATCGCGGCGTAGTGGCACCCGTAGCCGACGACCGTGAGCACGTGGAAGATCTCGTGGAAGCCGAACCAGCGCGGGCTGGGGTTGGGCTTCTTGATGCCGTAGACGACGGCGCCCAGCGTGTAGGCGAGGCCGCCGACGGCGACGAGCCAGACGATCGCCGGGCCGTTCGTCGTCGTCCAGAACTGCGGCATGTAGCCCACCGCGACCCACCCGAGCGCGACGTAGATGGGCACGTACACCCACCGCGGGGCGTCGAGCCACAGGATCCGGGCGAGGAGGCCGAGCAGGGCCCCGCTCCACACGATCGCGAGCAGGATCGTCGCGGTCCGCTGGGGGAGCAGGAGCACGGCGAGGGGCGTGTAGGTGCCCGCGATGATGAGGAAGATGTTCGAGTGGTCGGCGCGTCGCAGCACGCCGGCGACGCGCGGCGACCACGTGCCGCGGTGGTAGACCGCGCTCGTGCCGAACAGCAGGCACGCGCTGAGGCCGAAGACGGCGCACGCGACCTTGCCCGCCACGGCCGGCGCGACGAGCACGAGCACGATGCTCGCGACGAGGGCGACGGGGAACGTCCCCGCGTGGATCCAGCCCCGCAGGCGCGGCTTGACGACCTCGGCGACCTTCGCGACGGCGTCGCCCACGTTCTCGCGGACGGACTCGAGCGCGTCGGTGCCGGATGCATGCGCGGGGCCCGGGTCGGCGGGCGGGGCGCTCGGGGTGCAGTCGCGGTCGGTCGGTCGGTCCACGACGTCTCCTCGGTGGTGGGTCCGGGCACGGAAGAGGCCGGCGCGGGGCTCCCGCGCCAACCTACGCCATCGTAAGTTACGCCAACGTAGGTTCGCGACCCGTCCCCGCCCCGCGGTGTGAAGATCCTGGGCAGGGGCGTGCGGAGCGGTCCGGGCCTGCCGGACCGGGCACGGACGAGCGGTAGCGTGTGCGGGTTCGGCCCGAGCGCCCCGCACCGGGGCGTGCCCGCCGGGCGTCCCCGTCCGCCCATCGCCGAGGAACCAGCGTGCGCCTGCCCCGCCCCGTCTACGGACTCTACGAGCGTCGCCTCGCGGCGACCCTCTCGCGCGAGAGCGTCCCGCGCCACGTGGGCGTCATCCTCGACGGCAACCGGCGGTGGGCGCGCTCGTTCGGGGAGTCGACGGCGACCGGGCACCGCCGGGGCGCCGACAAGATCACGGAGTTCCTGGGCTGGAGCGAGGACCTCGGCGTCGAGGTCGTCACGCTGTGGATGCTCTCGACCGACAACCTGTCGCGCTCGCAGGAGGAGCTGTCGGCGCTGCTCGACATCATTGAGGACGCCGTGCGCGACCTCGCCGAGACGGGCCGCTGGCGCCTGCGGGTCATGGGCCGGCTCGACCTGCTGCCGGAGCGGCTCACAGCGGCGCTGCGCGACGCCCAGCAGCGCACGGCCGCCGTCGACGGGCTCCAGGTCAACGTCGCGATCGGCTACGGCGGGCGCCACGAGATCGCCGACGCCGTGCGGTCGTACCTGCGCGAGCAGGCCGCCGCGGGCGCGCGCCTGCAGGACCTCGCGGAGAACCTCGACGTCGAGCACATCGAGGAGCACCTCTACACCAAGGGCCAGCCGGACCCGGAGCTCGTCATCCGCACGTCGGGCGAGCAGCGCCTCGGCGGCTTCCTGCTCTGGCAGAGCGCGCACTCGGAGTTCTACTTCTGCGAGGCGTACTGGCCCGACTTCCGTCGCGTCGACTACCTGCGCGCGCTGCGCGCGTACTCGCAGCGCGAACGCCGCCTGGGCCGCTGACCGGCCACCCGGCGGGTAGGGTCGATGCGA
Organism: Cellulosimicrobium sp. 72-3; assembly: GCF_013127315.1. Taxonomy (NCBI): domain Bacteria; kingdom Bacillati; phylum Actinomycetota; class Actinomycetes; order Micrococcales; family Promicromonosporaceae; genus Cellulosimicrobium; species Cellulosimicrobium sp. 72-3. Next base: position 3,176,886 of record NZ_CP053419.1, on the reverse strand, counting down.
ACGCATCGACCGAGCCGTCCGGGGGCGACATGACGCAGCAGCACGCCGACGACGCGGGCCCCGAGCCGGGCCCCGGGAGCGCGCGCCTCGCCGTCGAGACGTGGGAGTCCCTCTTCCGGGCCCAGGTCGCGATCATGCGGCGGCTGCAGTCCGACCCGGTGTGGGACGGCCTGACCCTGCGCGAGTACGACGTGCTCTTCTCGCTGACGAAGGGCCCCGAGGACGGGATGCGGCTGCGCGACCTCAACGCGTACATCCTGCTCAGCCAGCCCTCGCTGAGCCGCATGGTGGACCGGCTCGCGGTGCGCGGCCTCGTCGAGCGGGCGACCCCATCGGACGACGCGCGGGGCACGCTCGTCCGGCTCACCCCGGCGGGCCGCGAGCTCCAGCGCACGACCGGCCGCGCGCACGCCCGGGCCATCGCGACGTACGTGGGCGGCGCGCTCGACGACGCCGACCTCGCGACGCTCGGCGAGCTGCTCGAGCGGCTGCGTGCCGCGCAGCCGGACATCCCGGACGCCGCGCCGGGACGCGCTGCGGGCGCCCCGGGCGCCTGAGCGCGCGCCCACGGACGACGCGGTCACCCCGGCCGCCTCGGTACCGGCCTCGCGGTCTCGGCGCTGTGGCGCGGAACACGTCCGGTCCGTCCCTTCCGCTGCGGGCCGTCGCGCGTCGGCCTGCCTAGGATGCGAGCGTGTCCTCAACGCCGAGCACCACCCCGAACCCCGTCCCCGGGCGCCGCGCCGACGGCCCGCTGCGCGTCGTCGTCGCCCCCGACTCGTTCAAGGGCAGCCTGAGCGCCGCCGACGTCGCGCACGCCGTCGCGACGGGCGTGCGCAGCGTCGTCCCCGACGCGGAGGTCGTCGAGCTCCCCATGGCCGACGGCGGCGAGGGCACGCTCGAGGCCCTGCTCGCCGTGTGGGGCGTCCCGGCCCGCGAGGTCTCCACGGTCGACGCGATCGGCCGTCCCCGCACCGCGAGGTACGGGGTCTCGGCCGACGGCCGCCTCGGCGTGGTCGAGCTCGCCGAGGCGAGCGGGCTGCCCCAGGTGAGCGACGTCGCGCTCCAGCCCCTGCACGCGCACACCCGCGGCACGGGTGCGGCGGCGGCCGCCGTGCTCGACGCGGGGGTCGACGAGGTGATCGTGTGCCTCGGCGGGTCGGCGTCCACCGACGGCGGTGCGGGCATCCTCACCGGCCTCGGCGCGCGGCTCCTCGACGCCGACGGCGCGCCCGTTCCCGACGGCGGGGAGGGCCTCGCGCGGGTCGCGCGGCTCGACCTGTCCGGCCTGCACCCGCGGGCGCGCGAGGTCCGCTGGCGCCTCGCGGTCGACGTCACCAACCCGCTGCACGGCGAGCGGGGCGCGGCGCACGTGTTCGGACCGCAGAAGGGAGCCCAGCCGGCGGACGTCGCGTTCCTCGACGACGCGCTGCGGCGCTGGGCGGGAGTCCTCGCGCAGGAGACCGGCGTCGACGTGGCGGAGCTCGCGGGCGCGGGCGCCGCGGGCGGCGTGCCCGCGGGCATGGTCGGCGTCCTCGGCGCCGAGCTGGAGCCCGGCGCGCGCCTCGTCGCCGAGGCGGTCGGGCTGCCCGCTGCCATCCGTGCTGCCGACCTCGTCGTCACGGGCGAGGGGTCGTTCGACTCGCAGTCCGTCAACGGGAAGGTCGCCGACGCGATGGGCGCCCTCGCGGCACAGGCGCCGCACCGGCCTCCGGTCGTCGTGCTCGCGGGCCGGGTGCTGCTGCCCGCCCATCAGACGCGCCAGGCCGGGATCGCCGCGGCGTTCAGCATCGCGCCCGGCCCCATCGCGCTCGACGAGCTGCTCGACCGCACGGCGTCCCGCCTCGTCGACCTCGCCGCGACCGTCACGAGCCTGCACGTCGCGTCGCGGCGCTGACCGGCGCGTCCCCCGCGGCTGCCCTGGGTCGGCTCCCGGGGGACGGCGCCGCCGTCAGCGCTTCGGCCAGCCCCACGCGGGCTGGTCGAGGAGTCCCTCGCGCCCGGCGACCGTCGTCTCGCCGAACGGTGACCGCACGAGCTCGACCTCCACGAGCTCGTCCGCGCCGGGCAGGTCCGCCGGGCCCGACGCGGCCGCGTCCCGTAGCGCCTCGACGAGCGGCGGCGCGTGCGTGACGACCACGACCTGCGTCTCGCGACCCGCGGCGTGCACGAGCGCGCCGAGCGCGGGCAGGAGGTCGGGGTGCAGGCTCGTCTCCGGCTCGTTGAGCACGAGGAGCTCGGGCGGTCGCGGCGAGAGCAGCGCGGCGACGAGGAACAGGTAGCGCAGCGTCCCGTCGCTCAGCTCGGCGCCGGTGAGCCGCCGGAGCAGCCCGTCCTGGTGGAAGGCGACCTCGAACCTGCCGTCGTCGGCGTGCACCGCGAGCCGGCTGCCGGGGAAGGCCCGGGCGACGGCGTCGTCGAGCTCGTCCCCGCGGCCCAGGTCGCGCACCGTCTCGAGCGCCGCGGCGAGGTCCGCGCCGTCGTGCGCGAGGACGGGCGTGCGGGTGCCGAGCTGCGGCGAGCGCGCCGGGGCGTCGGCGTCGGTGCGCAGCTGGTCGTAGAAGCGCCACGACCGCAGGCGCTCGCGCACCGCGACGACCTCCGGCGCGCCCACCGGGTCGACGAGCTCGGTGAGCACGCTGTCGAAGGGCCGCAGGCGTGCGGGCGAGGACTGCCAGCGGCCCGCGTCGTCGCGCACGCGGACGGCCGGTCCGCGCCGCTCGACCTGGAGCGTCGCGGGCCGCGGGACGGGCCCCGACCAGACGGTCTCGACCTTGATCTCCGGGTCGAGGGCGAACGCCGACCCCGGGTGCTGCGGCAGGCCGAGATCCACCGCGTAGCCCAGGTCGTCCGGCGTGGCCCCCGCGAACCCGAGGCGCAGCGCGACGGGCGCCGTCCGGCGCGTGCCCTGGACCGCGCCGCCCGCGCGCGCGGCCCGACCGCCCTGCTCGGGCCCGGCCCAGAGCGTCGACCGCAGGCCGCCCTCCCGGGCCACCGCGCCGACGGCGCCGCCGAGCGCGCACCCGGACAGCAGACGCAGCGCGCGGTACAGGCTCGACTTGCCCGTCCCGTTCGCCCCGGTCACGACCGTGAGCCGCCCGAGCGGCAGCACGAGGCTCCGCAGCGAGCGGTAGCCCTCCACCGCGATCGTCGCGAGCATCGGTCACCTCCCGCCCGGCACGCTACGCGCCGGGTCCCACGCGGCGGCGCGGGGACCCGGCGCGGTGCGCGGCGAGGCGGCGTCGGGCCGCGTGGCGCGTCAGTCGGTGATCGCGAACGCGTCGATCTCGACGAGCATCTCCTCGCGCGGCAGACCCGTGAACACCGTGGTGCGGCTGGGGAGCACGCCCTTCGTGGTGTGCTGCGCGACGAACGCGCCGTAGGCGTCGTTCATAATCGGGAAGTCCTCGCGCTTCGTGAGGTACACGCGGAGCATGACGACGTCGTCGAACGTGGCGCCGGACGCCTCGACGATCGCGCGCACGTTCTCGAGCGTGCGCGTGGTCTGCGCGGCGACGTCGCCGGGGTAGAGGTACTCGTTCGTCGCCGGGTCGACGGGCCCCTGGCCCGAGACCTGGACGAACGGTCCCTTGCGCACGCCCTGGTGGAACGTGTGCGCGGGGGCCGGGGCGTCGGGGGTGGAGATCGCGGTCTTCTCGGTGGTCATGCGGGGTCCTCTCGGGGTGTCCGGGTGTCGTGCGGGTTCGGGGTGGGTCAGCGCTGGGTCAGAGGTCGATCGTCGCGAGGTCCACGACCTCGTCGCCCCGCACGACGGCGGCGACGCGCCACCGGTCGAACATCGTGCAGGGGTGGGAGATGCCGAAGCCGACGACGTCGCCCGGGCGGACCTGGGCGGTGGCGGGACCGCCGACCTGCCCGCCGCCGACCTCGTCCGCGTCCAGCGCGAGGTAGAGGTGCTGGTCGTTGAGCGCGGTGACACGGGTGCCGGCGAGCTCGCGCGGGGCGAGCCAGCCGTCGTCGGACTGCGAGCGCAGCCAGAGCGCGACGGGCAGGTCGATGTCGAACGAGACGTCGCGCCGGCCGATGCCGCAGACCGCGAGCCCGGGCTCCGGGACGGAGAGCACCTGGCCCCAGACGGTCGCGGCGGCGCGCAGCGGCTCCGCGCCGGGGATGCGGCTCCACGGGTCGGTGCGCGAGTAGAAGCCGTGGTCGTGCGTCACGTACGCGCCCGAGCGCACGACGACGCGGACCTCGACCTCGCGCCCGTCCGGGCCGGGGACCGGGCCGGGCAGCCCGGCGAGCACGACGTCGAGGAACGAGCTGCCGCCCGCCGACAGCACGAGCGGCTCCTCGACGCCCGCGAGACCCTCGCGCACGAACGCGGCGCCGAGCGCGCGCAGCCCGTCGCACCAGGCGCCGACGGCGGCGAGCTCGTCGGCGGTCGTGCCGCCCGCGACCGAGCCCTCGTACCCCGTCGCGCCGAGCAGGCGCAGGCCCGACGCGCGGAGCGCGCGCGCGAGGTCGAGCGCCGCGGCGGTGCTGCGGACGCCGGTGCGCCCGCCGGGGACACCAAGCTCGACGAGCACGCCGAGGCGCGCGCGGACGGCCGTCGGGGCGTCGGCGAACCCGCGGGCGAGCAGGTCGACCCCGTGCGGCGAGTCGACGCACAGCCACACCTCGTCGTCGCCTCCCGCGGCCTCGGCGCGCGCCAGGTCGTCGCGCAGCGACGCGATCTCGCGCGGGTCGAGCAGCTCGTTGGCGAGCAGCACGCGTGGCACGCCCCAGTCGCGCACCGTGCGCAGCTGGGACGGCGTCGCGACCGTCGCGCCCCACGCCCCGGCCGCGGCCTGGCGCGCGTAGAGCGCGCGCGACATCGTCGTCTTCACGTGCGGCGCGTGCTCGACTCCGCGCTCGGCGCACACGCGCGCGACGGTGCCGACGTTGTGGTCGAGCGCCGCGTCGTCGAGCGTGAGCAGCGGCCAGGAGAACGCGGCGTCGGTGACGCGCGGCGAGCCCGCGAGCACGTCCGCGACGGTGGTCCCGGCCGGGAGCCGCAGCCCCTTGGTCCGGGGCCCGACGACGTCGCGCGCCCAGGGGCGGTCGGGTGCGGGCCGCGCGGCGTCGTGCGTCGTGCCGGTCATGGGGTCCTCCTCGGGGACGGGGCTCTCATGGACGGGTGCAGGGGGCGGCTCACGCCGCCGGGGCGCCCGGGCGCAGCGGGCGGCCCGGGAGCGCGCCGGTGAGCGCGCCGTCGCGCAGGACGCGCACGCCCGCGACGAGCACGTCGTCCACGCCCGACGCCGGTCGGCGCGGGTCCTCGTACGTCGCCTCGTCGCGCACGCGGTCGGGGTCGACGAGCGCGAGGTCCGCGACCGCCCCCGGGACGACCGCACCGCGCCCGGCGAGCCCGAAGCGCGCGGCGGGCCGCGCGGACAGGTGCGTGACGGCGTCGGGCCACGTCCAGTCCCCGAGCGTACGCACGTGCTCGGCGAGGAAGCGCGCGAACGCGCCCCAGCCGCGCGGGTGGGGGCGGCCGCCGCCCCCGACCGGCGCGTAGATCGCGTCGGACCCGCCGACGTGCGCCCGGTGGCGCAGCAGGGCGCGGACGGACTCGGGGGAGTTCGTGGGCGGCTGGGCGAACACGCACGACGCGCGCAGCCGCGTCGCGACGAGCAGCCGCACCGCGGTCTCGGCGGGGGACAGCCCCAGGCGCGCGGCGACGTCGGGCAACGTCATGCCCTCCGTCCACGACAGGTCCTCGGCCGGGCCCGGCGCGGCCCCGGCGAGGGGGCCGGTCGGGACCGCGGCCATCGTCACGCGCGGCCACAGGTCGGCCAGGTGCGGGAAGTGCTCGCGGTGCAGGCGCTCGAGCACCGCGGGGTCGGCGAGCGCCGCGACGGTCGCGTCGACGTCCGCGATGGGGAGCCACGTCGGCAGCGACACCATCGACAGGATCGAGCAGCCGCGCAGGTACGGGTACGAGTCGAACGTGACGTCCAGGCCCGCGGCGTGCGCGTCGTCGACGTACCCCAGCAGCTCCGCGGCCGGGCCGTGGTAGTGCGAGACGTGCGTCGCGACCCCGGACGCGCGCGCCACGCGCACGAGCTCCGCGAAGGCCGGGCCGGCCCGGTCCTCGTAGCCGCGCATGTGGGACACGTGCGGCACGCCGCGGGCTGCGAGCACGCGCGCGAGCGCGACGAGCTCGGCCTCGTCGGCGTACGTCGCGGGGACGTACTCGAGGCCGGTCGACAGACCGAGCGCGCCGTCGTCGAGCGCCGAGGCGAGCAGCGCGAGCATCCGGTCCGTCTCGGCGGGCGTCGCGGGGCGCGCGGCGGCGCCGAGCACCGCGTAGCGGATCGTGCCGTGCGGGGCGAGGTAGCCCACGTTGACGCGGGTCGTGCCGTCGTACGTGGCGAGGAGGTCGGCGACGGACCCGCCGCGGAACGTCGGGTGCTCGCCGTTGATCGCCGCGAAGTACCCGCTCGCCCAGGCGGCGGCGTCGTGCAGGCCCGACGCCGCGGGCCCGCCGTCGGCGTCCGGGCGCGGCGAGGGCGCGTAGGACACCCCGTCCTGCCCGACGACGACGCTCGTCACTCCTTGGCGCAGCATGGCGAGCTGCACGTCGTCGTCGAGCACGGCGGCCTCCCCGTGCACGTGCGCGTCGACGAACCCGGGCAGCAGGAGCCGGCCGTCCGCGTCCAGCACGTCGGCGCCCGCCGGAGCGGTACCGGCCGCGGGCGCGACGCCCTCGACCCGGCCCGCGCGCACGGTGACGTCGACGGGGGCGGAGGGGCCGTCGTCGGGCTCGACGAGGCGCGCTCCGCGCACCACGAGGGCGCTCATGCCGGGCCGCCCGCGTCCTCGTCGCGACCCTCGACCCAGCCGCCGACGCCGCGCAGGCCGCCCGCGGCGAGCTCCTCGGCGCGGTCGCGCGGCCAGCCCGCGACCCCGGGCCGGGTCTGCCACGGGTGCGGTCCGTCGAGCGGCCGGTACTCCACGCCGGCCGCGTCGAGGCGCGGCAGGTGGTGCGCGACGAGGCGCTCGCGGAACGCGAGCGCCGCGGGGGACCCGGGGGAGCGGTCGGCCTCGGGGGACCACATGACCTCGGCGAACGCCGCGAGGCGCGGGAACGCGGCGTAGTCGACGCGGCGCGCGGAGTCGAGGTGCTCGGACCAGAGCTCCGCCTGCCCGCCGAGCAGCGCGCCCGGCGCGCGGCCCGTGGCGGGACCGCCCGCCGTGCCGCGCGCGGCACCCGCGAGCTCGGCCGGCAGGGGCTCGAACGCGTACACGTCGTCGAGCGTGGTGAGGAACCCGACCGGCACGGGCTCGTCCGGGGTGTCGCCGCCGCGGTGGTCGAGGTACACGACCTGCTCGGGCGCCATGACGACGTCGTGGCCCGCCGCGAGCGCGTCCGCGCCCACGGCCCAGCCGCGCCACGACGTCACGACGACGTCGCGCGGGAGCGCGGGGCCGAACGCCTCGTCCCACACGACCGCCCGCCGACCGCGGGACGCGACGTGCTCCGCGAGCCGCGCGAGGAACCAGCCGTGCAACCCGGCGACGTCGTCGAGCCCGAGCGCCTCCGCGCGCGCGACGATCGCGGGGTTCTCGCGCCACAGCGTCGTGGGCACCTCGTCACCGCCGATCGCGACGAACGGCGCGTCGAAGATCTCCAGCACCTCGTCGAGCACGTGCCGGAAGAACGTCAGGGACTCCTCCGACGGGTCGAGCACCTCGGTGCTCACGCCCCACGTGGTGCGGACCTCGTGCGGCCGCTTGCGCGTGCCGAGCTCCGGGTACGCGGCGACGGCGGCCTCCACGTGCCCCGGCGCGTCGATCTCCGGGACCACGGTGACGCCGCGCTCGCGCGCGTACGCGACGATCTCGCGCAGGTCGTCCTGCGTGTAGAAGCCGCCGTGCGGACGGCCGTCGGCGACGCCGGCGCGCCAGGTGCCGAGCCCGGACTCGCGCCGCCACGCGCCCACCTCGGTGAGCCGGGGGTAGCGCGCGATCTCGACGCGCCACCCCTGGTCGTCGGTGAGGTGGAGCTGGAGCACGTTGAGCCGGTGCGCCGCGGCGAGGTCGACGAACCGCAGGACGTCGGCCTTCGGCAGGAAGTGGCGCGCGACGTCGAGCAGCACGCCGCGCCACGCGAACCGCGGGTGGTCGGTGACCGCGACGTGGGGGAGCGCGAGCGTCGCGGGACCGCCTGCCCCGGCGGGGGCGCGGCGGAACGCGGCGGGGCCGGCGAGCTGGCGCAGGGTCTGGGCCGCGGCGTGCGCGCCGTCGAGGTCGGCCGCACCGACCCGGACGCCGTCGTCGCCGACGACGAGGCGGTAGCCCGACGGCGGGAGGTCGTCGTCGACCGCGAAGACCACGGACGGGGTGCCGTCGGCGGGCGCGGCGCCCGCCGGGGCGGGCACGAGGTCGAGGCCGAACGCGTCCTCGGTGACGCGCCGCCACCAGCGCGCCGCGGGGTGCAGGGCGGGGTCCGCGACGACGGACGTCCCGTCCGCGACGACGGTCGTCCCGGCGCCGGGCTCGAGCGTCACCGGGGCGGGGAGGATCCCGGCGGGGTCCGCCGTGGACGAGGTGGGCACCTTTTGGAAGGACACCGAACGAGCCTAGCGGGCCCGCGCGGTGTGCTCCTACCCGGCTGTGGACGGCCGGACGGCGCTGCCGCAAACGTGCGTTCACCGCAGGGAGGATCACGCAAGCCGCTTGCAGCCGGACGTATAGTCGACGGCATGTCGAGACGTCTGGCGGAGGTCGCCACCAAGGTCGGTGTCAGCGAGGCCACCGTGAGCCGCGTGCTCAACGGGAAGCCCGGCGTCTCGCAGGCCACGCGGGACGCGGTGCTCACGGCGCTCGACGTGCTGGGCTACGAGCGGCCCACCAAGCTGCGCGGGGAGCGCGGCCGGCTCGTGGGGCTCGTGCTCCCCGAGCTCGTCAACCCCATCTTCCCGGCGTTCGCCGAGGTCATCGGGGGCGCGCTCGCGCAGCAGGGGTTCACCCCGGTGCTGTGCACGCGCACGGCGGGCGGCGTGACGGAGGCCGAGTACATCGACCTGCTCCTGGGGCAGCACGTGTCGGGCGTGATCTTCGCGGGCGGCTTCTACGCCGAGCGCCAGGCCGACCACGCGCACTTCCGCCGGCTCGAGAAGCTCGGCCTGCCCGTCGTGCTGATGAACGCGTCCGTCGAGGACCTCGACTTCCCGCGCGTCTCGTGCGACGACCTCGTCGCGATGAACCAGGCGCTGGGCCACGTGCTGTCCCTCGGCCACGAGAGGGTCGGCCTGCTCCTCGGCCCGGCCGACCACGTGCCGTCCGAGCGCAAGCTCGCCGCCGCGCAGGCCTTCGCCGAGCGGCACGGCCACGCGCTGGACCCGGCGCTCGTCGTGCACAGCCAGTACTCGCTCGAGAGCGGTCAGGCCGCCGCGAACCGGCTCCTCGAGGCCGGCGCGACGGCGATCGTGTGCGCGAGCGACCCCCTCGCGCTCGGCGCGGTCCGCGCCGTCCGCCGCGCGGGGCTCGACGTGCCTGCCGACGTCTCCGTCGTCGGCTACGACGACTCGAACCTCATGAACTCGACGGACCCCGCGCTGACGACCGTGCGCCAGCCGATCGAGCCGATGGGCCGCGCGGCCGTCGACCTGCTCGCCGGCATGATCGCGGGTGCCGACGTCTCCCGCGACGAGCTGCTCTTCGAGCCGGAGCTCGTCGTGCGCGGCTCGACGGCCGCCGCGCGACCGTCGGGTCGTGACACGACGGTCGCCTGACCGCACCCTCTTCCTCCTGGGCCCCGGCCCGGCCGCCTCGTGCGCGCCGGACCGGGGCTCTCGTCGTCTGCCCTGCGACGGGAGCCGCCCCCGTCTCCGGCGGACAGGCGTCGCGGTCTGAGCGGGCCGAGATAGCGTTTCGATAACGCTGCTGTCAGGTTCTTGCGCGGATGCTGTCGACTAGTTACTGTCATGCCCGACGGCGCGGTCGGCACCCGGTGCACGACGGCCGTCGCGGGACCATCCCGGGACCATCCCGGACGGCATCGAACGCCGTGCGCCGACCTGACGGGGCGACCACCCCGACCACCCGGCCACGCACTCACGGAAGAGGACGCGGTGAGCAACGACCACCCCCGAGCCGCCGACGGCGCGCCCACCCCCGACGCGGCCCCCGCGGCGGCGGCACGGCCGGGGGCCTCGTCGCCCGACTGGTGGCGCAGCGCCGTGATCTACCAGGTGTACGTGCGCAGCTTCGCGGACGGGAACGGCGACGGGACGGGCGACCTCGCGGGCGTGCGCCAGCGCCTCGGCTACCTGCGCGACCTCGGCGTCGACGCGATCTGGTTCACCCCCTGGTACGTGTCCCCGCTCGCGGACGGCGGCTACGACGTCGCCGACTACCGCGCGATCGACCCGCAGTTCGGCACGCTCGCCGAGGCCGAGCAGCTCATCGCCGAGGCCCGCGCGCTCGGCATCCGCACGATCGTCGACGTCGTCCCGAACCACGTCTCGTCCGAGCACGAGTGGTTCCGCGCGGCCCTCGCGGCCGGGCCCGGGTCGCCCGAGCGCGAGCGCTTCTGGTTCCACCCGGGCCGGGGCGAGGACGGCTCGCAGGTCCCGACGCACTGGGTCTCGGAGTTCCAGGGCGGCACGTGGACGCGCACGACGAACCCCGACGGCACGCCCGGCGAGTGGTACCTCCACGTGTTCGCGCCCGAGCAGCCCGACCTCAACTGGGACCACCCCGACGTGCGCCGCGAGCACGAGGACATCCTGCGGTTCTGGTTCGACCGCGGCGCCGCGGGCATCCGCATCGACTCGGCGGCGCAGCTCGTCAAGGACCCGGCGCTGCCCGAGGTCCCGGACCACCCCGGCCCGGGCGAGCACCCGCACGTCGACCGCGACGAGCTCCACGACATCTACCGCGGCTGGCGCGCCGTCGCCGACACGTACGACGAGCCGCGCGTGCTCGTGGGCGAGGTCTGGCTCGCGGACCGGGAGCGGTTCGCCCGGTACCTGCGCCCGGACGAGATGCACACGGCGTTCAACTTCGACTTCATGGCCCGCCCGTGGGACGCGAAGGCGCTGCGCGAGTCGGTCCAGACCACGCTCGACGCGCACGCGCCGGTCTCCGCCCCCGCGACCTGGGTCCTGTCCAACCACGACGTGACCCGACCCGTGACGCGCTACGGACGCGAGGACAGCTCGTTCGCGTTCGCCACCAAGCGGTTCGGCACGCCGACGGACCTGGCGACCGGGCGGCGTCGGGCCCGCGCGGCCGCGCTGCTCTCCGCCGCGCTGCCCGGCTCGCTGTACCTCTACCAGGGCGACGAGCTCGGCCTGCCCGAGGTGGAGGACCTCCCGCCCGACGCGATCCAGGACCCGATGCACGCGCGGTCCGGCGGCGTCGACCCGGGCCGCGACGGCTGCCGCGTCCCGCTCCCGTGGACGCGCGGCGGCACGAGCCACGGCTTCGGGCCCGACGGCGGGGCGCAGCCCTGGCTGCCCCAGCCGCGCGGCTGGGGCGAGCTCTCCGTCGAGGCGCAGACCGGCGACGAGACCTCGGTGCTCACGCTCTACCGGCGCGTCCTCGCGACCCGCCGGGCCGAGCCCGCGCTCCGGGCCGGCGGGTTCCGCTGGCTCGACTCCCTCGGCGGGGTCGTGCTCGGCGACGACGTGCTCGCCTTCGTCCGCGACGCCCCGCGAGACGGCGACGGCGACGGCCGCGCGGTCGCGTGCGTCGTCAACCTCGGGCCCGACGACGTCCCGCTCCCCGCGGACGCCGAGGTCCTCCTGCGCAGCGACGCGCCCGGGAGCGTGTCCCGCGCGAGCGACGCGCCGGGCGCGGCGCGCCTGCCCACCGACACCGCCGTCTGGCTCCGGGCCTGACCGCGGCGACCGCCACGAGAACCCGGGCCGCGGGGCCCCGGCCCCACGACCCGCACCCGCTACCCAGCACCCCGTAACCCACCCAGCACTACCGGAACCCAGGAGCGACGATGAAGTCCACACGTCAGGCGACCGCCCTCACCCTCGCGGGGGCGCTCGCGTTCAGCACGCTCGCCGCGTGCTCGAGCGGCGGCTCGGGCAGCGACGACGAGAGCAGCGGCTCGGGCGGCGACGGGAAGGTCACCCTCAAGGTGGTGTCCCTCCTGCCGGGCTCCGAGCAGGAGGCGATCGACGCCTTCAACGCGCAGGTCGAGGAGTTCGAGGCCGCGAACCCGGACATCGACGTGCAGCCGGAGGAGTACGAGTGGAAGGCGACGACGTTCGCCCCGCAGCTCGCCGGCGGCACGCTGCCCGACGTCTTCGAGATCCCCTTCACCGACGCCAAGACGCTCGTCGAGAACGGCCAGCTCGCCGATCTCGACGAGCAGTTCCGGACCCTGCCGTACGCCGACAAGTTCAACCCGGCGATCCTCGAGGCCGGGACGGGCTCCGACGGCCACGTCTACGCGATCCCCGCGAAGAACGTGTACGGCGTGGGCCTGCACTACAACCGGGAGCTGTTCGAGTCCGCCGGGCTCGATCCCGACCAGCCGCCGACCACGTGGGACGAGGTCCGCGAGGACGCGAAGAAGATCGCGGACGCCAACCCGGGCGTCGCGGGCTACATGCAGATGTCGCAGAACAACACGGGCGGCTGGCAGCTCACGGTCAACACGTTCGCGCGCGGCGGTCGGACGCAGGAGGTCGCCGACGACGGCACCGCCACCTCGACGCTCACGAACGACGGCACCAAGGAAGCGCTCGAGTGGCTCCAGGCCATGCGCTGGGAGGACAACTCCCTCGGGAGCAACTTCCTCCTCGACTGGGGGACCATGAACCAGGCGTTCGCCGCGGGCCAGGTCGCCATGTACACGTCGGGCTCGGACGTCTTCACGTCGCTCGTCCAGACGAACGCGATCGACCCCGCCACCTACGGCCTCGCGGCGCTGCCGCTCGAGGGCGACGACGCGGGCGTCCTCACCGGCGGCACGCTCGCCGCGATGCCGGCGGACGTGGACGAGGCGAAGAAGGAGGCCGCGATCAAGTGGATCGACTTCTTCTACCTCGGCAAGCTCGTCGACGAGAAGCGCGCCGTCGCCGACGCCGAGACGCTCGTCGCGAACGACCAGCCCGTCGGCACCCCGGTCCTGCCGATGTTCTCCCCGGAGCAGTACCAGCAGAACCAGGAGTGGATCAAGGACTACATCAACGTCCCGCTCGACCAGATGACGAGCTACACGGACACGATGTTCGACCTGCCGCTCGTGGGTGAGCCGTCGCAGAAGACGCAGGAGATCTACGCCCTGCTCGACCCCGTCGTCCAGGCCGTCCTCACCGACGAGAACGCCGACGTGGACGCGCTGCTGGAGCAGGCGAACACCGAGGCGCAGGCCCTGCTCGACCAGGGCTGACGCCCGTCGGGGCGCGCGGGCACCGTCCGCGCGTCCCGGCCCGCAGACCCGGGTCGGCCGGCGGCGCCCCCTGCCGGCCGACCCGTACCCCGCCGGTGCCCGACGGCGCGACGCACCTCGCGTCGTCGGGCACCTCCCACCGCACCGAAGGACGTCCGCCCGTGACCGCCACCACCGCCCCGCCGCGACGGGGACCCGCCTCGCACGCGCGGGCCGACCGCGGCGGCCGACGCCGCAGCCCCGTGACGTGGTTCCGCGGCGGCGGCCTGAGCAACCTCGTGTTCCTGCTCCCGCTGATCCTCGTCTTCGGCGTCTTCTCGTGGTTCCCGATCGTGCGCGCGGTGATCATGAGCTTCCAGGAGACGAACCTCGTGAGCGACCCGACGTTCGTCGGGCTCGACAACTTCCGCCAGGTGCTCAGCGACCCGCTCCTGGGCAAGGCCGTGAAGAACACGCTCTACTTCGCGTTCCTCGCGCTGCTGTTCGGGTACCCGATCCCGCTCGTCGCCGCGGTGCTCATGCGCGAGGTCCGCCGGGCGCGCGGGCTGTACTCCGCGCTCGCGTACCTGCCGGTCGTCGTGCCGCCGGTCGTCGCGGTGCTGCTGTGGAAGTTCTTCTACAACGGCAGCCCGACGGGCGTGTTCAACACGATCCTCGGCTGGGTCGGGCTCGGCCCGTACCCGTGGCTCCAGGACGCCTCGACGGCGATGCCCTCGCTCGTGCTCGCGGCCACGTGGGCCGGCGCGGGCGGGACGATCATCATCTACCTCGCGGCGCTCACGAGCGTGCCGCCCGAGCTCTACGACGCGTCCGAGGTCGACGGCGCCGGGCTGTGGCGCAAGATCTGGCACGTCACGCTGCCCGCGCTGCGCGGCGTCCTGTTCATCACCCTGATCCTCCAGGTGATCGGCACGGCGCAGGTCTTCCTCGAGCCCTACCTCTTCACCGGCGGCGGGCCGAACAACGCGACCCTGACGATCCTGCTGCTCATCTACCGCTACGCCTTCCAGAACAGCCTGGGCGGCGACTACGGGGCCGCGACCGCGCTGTCGATCATGCTCGCCGCCGTCCTCGCCGTCTTCTCGGTCCTCTACTTCCGGCTCACCCGGTCCTGGAGCACGTCATGACCCTCTCGCCCACCGACAACCCGAGCGAGATCGGCGTCGTCTCGCAGGACTCCGCGGCGGCGACGGACGCCGCCGACGACCCGGCGGGCACCGCTCGCCGCGCCGCGGAGGCGAGCCGCACCCGTCGTGAGGCGGACCGCCGACGGCTGCGCGCGCGCCGCCGCAAGGCGCTCGACGGCGTCGAGGACCGCGGCGCGCTCTCCGAGGCGGACTGGCGCCGCCCGTCCGTGCGGTGGGGGATGGGCACGACCCACGTCCTGCTGCTCGTGGTCCTCGTCGTCGCGGGCCTCGGCCCGATGCTGCTGCTCGCGAAGTACGCCGTCACCCCGACGCAGGACATCCTCCGCACGCCCATGGCCGTCTTCCCGAACGGCATCGCGTGGGACAACCTCGACAAGGCGTGGAATGACGTCCAGGTCAGCCGGTACTTCCTCAACACGATCTGGCTCGCGGTCGGGTCGTGGGCGTCGCAGATCCTCGTCGCGACGACGGGCGGCTACGCGCTGTCCGTGCTGCGCCCGCGGTACGGGAAGGTCGTGCAGGCGCTCGTGCTGTCGACGATGTTCGTGCCCGCGATCGTCCTGCTGGTCCCGCTGTACCTGACGATCCTCGACCCGCCGCTGCTGGGGCGCTCGCTCATCAACAGCTTCTGGGCCGTGTGGCTGCCCGCAGGCGCGAGCGCGTTCAACGTGCTGCTCGTCCAGCGGTTCTTCGACAGCCTCCCTCGCGAGGTGTTCGAGGCCGCGCGCATGGACGGCGCCGGGCCGTACCGGCTGTTCTGGTCGGTCGTGCTGCCGATGTCGCGCCCGATCGTCGGCGTCGTCTCGGTGTTCGCGGTCATCGCGGCCTGGAAGGACTTCCTCTGGCCGCTGCTCGTGCTCAAGGACCCGGCGATCCAGCCGCTGTCCGTGCGCCTGCCGTCCATCGAGGCGTCGACCGACCTCGGCGTCTTCCTCGCCGCGCTCGCGATCTCGACCCTCATCCCCGTCGGCCTGTTCCTCGTCTTCCAGCGCATGTTCCTCCAGGGCGCCGGCCTCGGAGGAGCGGTCAAGGGCTGACCCCCCCCTGGCGCTCTGCCCCCCGGTCCCCGCCCCCACCCCCTCTCCGCCCCCACCTCTCCGTCGAGCACGGGGTCGGCGACCGGATCGAGACGATTCCGGTCGCCTACCCCGTGCTCGGCGGCGCCAGGGCCGTGGTCGGCGGCGCGGGGCCGTGCGGCCCCGGGGCTCAGCCGCGGCCGCGGGGCTGCATCGCGCGCAGGACGGCGTCGTGGACGTCGGTGTTGCGCTGCGCGCCCGCGAGCCGTGCGGCGCCGGGGCCCTGCGCGGTGATCGGCGTCGCCTCGCCCGTGTGGCCGCCCGTCGTCCAGTCGACGGTGAACTGCAGGTCGGAGCCCGCGAGGTCGAACGGGCCGTCCTCGGCCGTCGCGCCCTCGCCGCCCTCGTCGTCGGGGTCGACGTTCTCGATCGCGAGCCCGCCCGTCGCGTGGTCGCCCACGACGAGCACGAGCGTGTCCCGGTTCCGCTTCTGGAAGTCGAGCGCCAGCGCGACGGTCTCGTCGAGCGCCTGCCCGGCCTGGATCGTGCGCGTCGCGTTGGAGCGGTGCGCGAACTCGTCCACGCCCTCCTCCTCGACGAGCAGGAAGAACCCGTCGCGGTCGCGCGACAGCACGTCGAGCGCCTTGGCCGTCATGTCGACGAGCGGCACCTCCGGCTCGTAGAGGTCGCCCTCGCCCTCGTTGCGCTGCTCGAACATCTCCTCGTTCGCGAACAGGCCGAGCAGCTTGCGCCCGCGCGCGTCCGCGAGCCCCTCGGCGTCGCTCACGTACGTGTAGCCGAGGTCCTGCGCGCGCTCGACCAGGTTCCCCTTCGTCCCCTTGCTCTGCTCGGTCGGGTCCTTCGCGGGGTTGTCCTCCCACGCGCCGGGGTCGCCCGCCGGGTACCACCAGTCCTCGCCGCCGCCGAGGACGACGTCGGGCCGCGAGCTCTCCAGGAGCTGGCGCGCGATCTCGCTCTGGTCGCCCCGGTCGGGCACGTGCGCGCCGAACGCCGCCGGTGTCGCGTCGGTGACCTGCGCCGTCGTGACGAGCCCGGTGGCCTTGCCCGCGCCCCGGGCCGCCTCGAGGAGCGTCGGGACCGGGTTGCCGTCGACGTCGACGCCCACCGCCCCGTTGTACGTCCGGACCCCGGACGCGAACGCCGTGGCGCCCGCCGCGGAGTCCGTGACGGCCTCCTCGGGGTCGGCCGAGTCCGTCGTGGTCCACCCGGCGTGCTCGAGCGAGTCCATCGCGAGCTGCCCGTCCTTGCCCACCGTCGCGAGCCGGATCAGCTCACGGTGCGAGAGCCCGAGCCCGTCGCCCTGGATGAAGATGACGTTGCGGGCGCGGTCGTTCCCGTGACCCTGACCGCCGCCCCGGTCGTCGCCGCGCTCGCCACCGCCGCCGAGCGGCAGGAGCATCACGAGCGCCGCGGCGGCCGCGACCCCCGTCGTCCCCGCGCTGAACCGTCCTCGTCGTGCCTGCATGAGACTCCCCTTTCCCACCGGCGCCGGCTGCGGTGCCGGCACGGCCGCCGCGGACGGGGTCGCCGTCGTCGCGGGGCACGCCCGACGGCGTCGGTGCCGTCGGGACGCTCCCCACGCTAGGCACGGGTGGGGGACTGGCAAGCCGGGCCGGGGTGCGGGGCGGTCACCAGCGGTTGTGGACCTCCTCGGCCCAGCCGACGAGCCCGTCGAACCGCACCGGCGCGGGCGGGGTGCCGCCCGCACCCGGCGCGGCCGGCGGCGTGAACGTGCCCGACCAGTGCCCGAAGCACTGGTCGGTCGACGACGAGACGACCCCGAGGTGCGTGCGCGTGACCTTCGTGTGGAAGGGCACGAACGTCGCGTCGAGGCCGCCGCCGCTGACGCGCCACGGCCGGTCCGGATCGGCGAGGTCGTAGTCCCAGACGAGCTCGTCGGGGAGGTGGTGGAGACGCCCGTCGACGAGTACCGCGTTCTCGGTCGATCCCGTGCCGACCGTCCAGCGGCCGCCCACCTGGATCCCGACGACCCGGCCGTGGCTCTCGCCCGAGCCCGCGCCCCAGTTCCACCGGACGTCGTACGGCCAGCGCCCGCGGCCGTGGTCGAGCACGGCCCACGACGACCCGGCGGGCACGTCGACCGTCCGGCCGTCGACCCACAGCGTCCCGTGCGCCGGGCGGGCCACGTCCTTGACCGTGTACTGGAACCGCGTGTCGCTCCACGGGACCACCACTGCGAGCCGCTCGTGACCCGGCGGCAGCGTGGCGACGACGTCGAACGAGACGTCGCGCGTGCGTGCCCGCAGACGCGTGCCGCCGTCGACCTCGTCGAGGTCGATCGCGAGGTTCCTCGCCCGGGCGCGCGCCGGGCCGTCGCCCAGCGTGCCGGGGAGCTCGACGCCGCGCGCCGGCACCATGGTCGCGGCGGCACCCCACGTCCGGCCCGACTCCCGGTCCAGGACCCACACCTCGTGCACCGCGGCGTAGTCGATCGAGGAGACGGTGAGGGCGAGGACGTGCGTCGGGGTGGTGACGCCCCAGTACTCCCAGCGCTTGTTCCGGCCGAACCGGCGCGGGCCGCCCGCCCCGCGGCGCCCGATCGCGTCGGTGCCGACGAGCGGCTGGCGGGCCCAGCCGACGGCCCGGCGGTCGAGGCGGCCGTCGGGGCGCGTGAGCGGCACGCGCTCGGTGATCTCCGGGAGCGGCACGGCTCCACCTCCACGTGGTCGGCTCGGGCGGCTCGTGCGCGGGCGTCGGTGCCCGCGGCGCGGCCCGAGGGACGAGCGGCCCGAGTCTAGGGTGCGACCGGCCTCGCGAGGGACGAGGTGACACTCTGTCCCGTCAATGTCACGTCCGAGGTGCCCGCTTCCGGACGAGCGGGCTCAGGAGCGGGTGCCATGATCGGGAGCATGCCCCCGTTCTCCCCCCAGGACGTCACTGCCGACACGGGCCGGGCCGCCGAGCCTGTCGAGCCCGTCGAGCCCGCCGCCACCCCCGCGAGCACCGTCGACCCCGGCCCTGCGCCCGACCTGCGCCCGTACGACGCGCTGCTGCTGTACTCGTTCGGCGGGCCCAACAAGCCCGAGGACGTCGTGCCGTTCCTGCGCAACGTCACCGCGGGCAAGGGCATCCCGGACTCCCGCCTCGAGGAGGTCGGCGAGCACTACTACGGCTTCGGCGGCAAGAGCCCCATCAACGAGCAGAACCTCGCGCTCAAGGCGGCGCTCGAGGCCGAGCTCGCGCGCCGCGGCGTCGAGCTGCCCGTCGTGTGGGGCAACCGCAACTGGGAGCCGTACACGACCGACGCGATCGACGAGCTCGAGGCGCTGGGCGCGAAGAACGCCGTCGCGCTCGTGACGTCCGCGTACTCGTCGTACTCGGGCTGCCGCCAGTACCGCGAGGACCTCGCGGTCGTGCTCGACGGGCGCGGCCAGCTCGGCCCCGACGGCTCCACGGGCGTGCAGTTCGACAAGGTGCGCTCCTACTTCAACCACCCGGGCTTCGCGCAGGCGAACGTCGACGCGGTGCTCGACGGCTACGCGGCGCTCGCGGACAAGGACGGCGACGGCGCGGCCGCGCGGCTCGTGTTCGTCACGCACTCCATCCCGGACACGATGGAGGCGGCGTCGCGCATCTCGTTCGCGACGTACTCCGAGCAGCACCTCGACCTCGCGCGCGTCATCGCCGCGGAGGTCTCGGCGCGCCTGGGCCACGACGTCGCGTGGGACCTCGCGTACTGCTCGCGGTCCGGCCCGCCGAGCCAGCCGTGGCTCGAGCCCGACGTGAACGACCACCTGGAGGCCCTCGCGCAGGACGGCGTCCGCGACGTCGTCCTCTCGCCGATCGGCTTCGTCTCCGACCACATGGAGGTCGCGTACGACCTCGACACCGAGGCGATGGAGACCGCGACGGGGCTCGGGATGACCGCCGTCCGCGCAGGCACCGTGAGCACGCGCGAGCCGTTCGTGCGCGGCCTCGTGGACCTGCTCGTCGAGCGCGCGGCGCTCGCGCGCGGCGAGGACGTCGCGCAGGCCACGGTCGGTGCGCTGCCCGCGTTCCGCTCGGTGTGCGCGCCGGGCTGCTGCCTGCGCCGTGACGGAGAGCCGAGCGGCGTCCCGGCGCTGTGCAGCACGGACATCCACAGCTGAACCCCGGCGGACACCCCCGCACGGACCCGAGAGGAACCCCGATGAACGACGCCGCGCGCGTGCCCGCGGACCACGAGCAGATCAACACCACCATCCGCTACGCGATGTGGTCCGTCTTCGCGACGGCGGCGCCCCTGCCCGCCGACGCGGACGAGCGCGCGGGCCTCGTGGCCGACGCGCTGGCCGCCGTCGGCGGCGGCGACGACCCGTCCGCGACGGACGGCGACCTCGTCGTGCGCGGCTGGTACGACGTCGCGGGCCTGCGCTCGGACGCCGACCTCATGGTGTGGTGGCACGGCCCGACGGTCGAGTCGGTGCAGCGCGCCTACCAGCACCTGCGCGCGAGCGGCCTGGGCGCGCACCTCGAGCCCGTGTGGTCGAACGTGGCGCTGCACCGCCCGGCGGAGTTCAACCGGGGGCACGTGCCCGCGTTCCTCGCGGGCGAGGAGCCGCGCGACTACCTGTCGGTCTACCCGTTCGTGCGCTCGTACGACTGGTACCTCCTGCCCGACGCCGAGCGCCGCACCATGCTGCGCGACCACGGCCTCGCGGCGAAGGACTACCCGGACGTGCGGGCCAACACGGTCGCGTCGTTCGCGCTCGGCGACTACGAGTGGATCCTCGCGTTCGAGGCCGACGAGCTGCACCGCATCGTCGACCTCATGCGCGAGCTGCGCGCGACCGAGGCGCGCCGCCACGTGCGCGAGGAGGTCCCGTTCTTCACGGGCCCGCGCACGACGCTCGCCGACTGGGCGGACCGCCAGCCCCTGGCCTGACCCCACCCCGCCCACCCCACCCGCCCGCCCGGCAGGCCCGGCCCCGCCCCGGGCCTGCGGCCGAGAACGACTCTGGTGTCGGTATCTCCGCGATACCGACACCAGAGTCGTTCTCGGCGGGGAGCAGAGTCGTTCTCGTCGGCGAGCAGCGTCGTTCTCGGCGGGGGAGCGGCGACGCTCCCGAGATGCTCAGCATGCTTAGTGATGTCAGGCTGGAGGCATGACCACCGCAGCCGCCGTCCCCGCGGGAAGCGTCCGCGCCCCCGCTCCCTCCGATCGGGTCCGCCAGGTCGTCGTCCTCGTCGGGTCGCTCGTCGCGGCCGGGGCCGCCGCGTACGGCGCGGGCGCCTTCGGCGGCACGTCCGTCGAGCAGACCGCCGGGGGAGCGCTGTCCTCGACCGCGACGCCCGTCGCGCCCGACAACCCGGCGTTCCGCATCTGGTCGGTGATCTACCTCGGCCTCTTCGCGTTCGCCGTCTACCAGGTGCTGCCGCGGCACGCGACGAGCCCGCGCCTGCGCGCGACCGCGTGGTGGGTCCTGGTGTCCATGGTCCTCAACGCCGCGTGGATCGGCGTCGTGCAGGCCGGGTGGGTGCCGCTGAGCGTCGTCGTCATCGCGGCGCTGCTCGCCGTCAACGCGGTGGTCGTCGTGCGGCTCGTGCGCCGTCGGCCCGAGTCGACGGCGCAGGCCGTCGTGCTCGACGGGACGATGGGCCTGTACACCGGCTGGGTGAGCGTCGCGACGCTCGCCAACGTCGCCGCGGCCCTCACCGACGCGGGCGTCGGCGAGCTCGGCCTCGGCGCGACGGGCTGGTCGGTCGTGCTCGTCGCGGCGGCCGCCGCCCTCTCCGTCGCGTGGGCGGCGTTCGCCGCCGGGCGTCGCGCGGTCGTGCTCGGCATCGGCCTCGCGATGTCGTGGGGCCTCGCGTGGATCGCCGTCGGGCGGTTCCAGGGCGAGCTCGTGAACCCCACCGTCGCCTGGGCCGCCGTCGCAGCATCCGCGATCGCCCTCCTGTCGGCGCTCCTGGCGACAACCCGCCACCTACGCCCCTGATCACCCGCCGAGCACGGGATCCGCGACCGGATCGAGCCCAGGACGGTCGCGGACCCCGTGCTCGGCGGGGCCGAGCGTGGTCCGTCAGGGGTAGAGGCCTCGGATCTGGTGGGCCTCTGCTACGCGCTGGACGCCGATGACGAGCGCTGCGTCGCGCAGGCTCAGGTCCTCTCGGCGCGCGAGACCCGCGACCTCCTCGTAGGCGTGGAGCATGCGGTGCTCGAGCTTGTCGCCGATCTCCTCCGCGGTCCACCAGTACGCCTGGTTCGCCTGGACCCACTCGAAGTAGGAGACGACGACGCCGCCCGCGTTCGCGAGCACGTCCGGCACCACGGTCACGCCGTTCTTCGCGAGCACGCGGTCGCCCTCGGCGGTCGTCGGGCCGTTGGCGCCCTCGACGACCCAGCGCGCGCGCACGGTGCGAGCGGTGTCGCCGTCGAGCACGCCCTCTACCGCGGCCGGGACGAGCACGTCGACGTCGAGCGCGAGCAGCGCGTCGTTGTCCACCGGGTCGGCCCGGTCGAAGCCCACGACGCTCCCCGTCGCGGCGACGTGCTCGACCAGGGCGCGCACGTCGAGACCGTCCGGGGCGTGCACCCCGCCGTACTGGTCGGAGACCGCCACGACGCGGGCCCCGCGGGCCGCGAAGATCGCGGCCGCGTGCGACCCGACCTTGCCGAAGCCCTGGATGGCGACGCGCACGTCGGACAGCGGCACGCCCGCCTCCTCGAGCGCCGCGGCGGTGACGTGCACGACCCCGGCGCTCGTCGCCGTCGTGCGGCCGAGCGACCCGCCCACGGTGATGGGCTTGCCCGTCACGACCGCCGGGATCGTGTAGCCCTGGTTGACGGAGTAGGTGTCCATGACCCAGGCCATGGTCCGCTCGCTCGTGCCCATGTCGGGCGCCATGATGTCCCGCTCGGGCCCGATGACCGGCATGATCTCCGACGTGTAGCGGCGCGTCACGCGCTCGAGCTCCGCGTCGGAGTAGGAGCGCGGGTCGATCGCGACGCCGCCCTTCGCGCCGCCGTACGGCAGGTCCACGAGGGCGCACTTCCACGTCATCCACATGGCGAGCGCGCGGACCTCGTCGATGTCGACGCTCGGCGCGTACCGCAGGCCGCCCTTGCCCGGACCGCGCGACACGTTGTGCTGCACGCGGTAACCGTGGAAGAGGACGGTGCGGCCGTCGTCGCGCCGCAGCGGCACGGCCACGTTCACCTCGCGGCGCGGGGTCGCGAGCATCTCGTGCAGGCCGTCGTCGTAGCCGAGGAAGCGGACCGCGCCGGCAAGCTGCGCGTGCGCGGTGTCGAGCGCGGACGCCGGGGCGCCGGCGTCGGGGGAGCGGCGCGTGCCGCGGGGGAGATCGGTGCTGTCGGTGGGGGTGGGGCCGTCGCTCGTGGTGGCGGGCGGCACGGACGTCGTCGTCACGGTTCCTCCGGTTCGAGGTTCTCCTCGGTGCCGCGGGGGTGTGCGGCACCGAGGGTCACGCTACCCCCGGCGCGGTCGCTCGCCCCTCACGCGCCCCGGCGGTGCCCGAGGGAGTCGACCGCCGCGAGCTCGTCGGCGGTGAGGGAGAACCCGGTGACCCGGAAGTTCGCCTCGATGCGCTCCGGCGTCACGGACTTCGGGATGACGACGAACCCGTGGTCGAGGTGCCAGCGCAGCACGACCTGCGCAGGGGTGACGCCGTGCGCGGCCGCGACCTCGGCGAGCACCGGCGCGTCGAGGTCGGTGCGCTTGAACGGGCTGTACCCCTCGAGCACGACGCCGCGCTGCGCGAGCTCGTGCACGACCCGGTGGTCGTAGTCGGCCGGGCTCCACGGGATCTGGTCGACGGCGGGCGTCTCGCCGACCTGCTCGGACAGCACGTCGACCTGCTCGACGGAGTAGTTGCTCACCCCGATCGAACGCACCTTGCCCTCGTCGCGCAGCTCGACGAACCGCTCCCACACCCACGGCGACGCCTCGCCCGCCGGCGGCCAGTGGACGAGCCACAGGTCCACGTGGTCCGTGCCGAGGTCGTGCAGCGACGCCTCGAGCGTCTCGCGCTCGCGGCCCGCGGCGTCCGGCGGGAGCTTGGTCGTGACGAACACGTCGGCGCGGTCCACGGACGAGTCGGCGAGCGCGCGCCCGACCTGCGCCTCGTTGCCGTAGCCCGTCGCGGTGTCGACGTGCCGGTAGCCCACGTCGAGCGCGTGGCGCACGGCGCGGTAGGCGTCGTCGCCCTCGGACTGCCAGGTGCCGAGGCCGAGCAGGGGCATCGGGCCGCCGGGCAGCTCGACCGTGGGGACGGGGGCGGTGTCTGCGGAGGTCATGCCGTCAGTCTCCGTGCCCGACGCCGTCTCTCGCCACCGCGGGCGCGCGCGGCACCGCGGGCCCGCCCGTCGTCGCGCGGGCGGGAACGGGTCAGCGCCGCGTGCGGCGCCGGTACTGGGCCGGGGTCTCGCCCGCGAGGCGCGCGAACGTGCGCGTGAACGACGGCTGGTCGTAGAACCCGCTCGCCGCCGCGACGTCGCCGATCGACACGGCGCTCCCCGCGAGCAGGCGCGTCGCGTGGTCGACCCGGGTGCGCAGCACGAGCTGGCGCGGCGTCACGCCGTACACGCGCCGCACGCGCCGGTCGAGCACCGCGGGCGTGCACCCCGCCGCCTCGGCGAGCCGCGCCGTCGTCCAGCGCGCCCCGAGGTCCGCCTCGACCGCGGCGACGAGCGCGGCGAGGGAGTCCATCGTCGCGTCGTCCGCCGCGCCCGCGCGCAGGTCGTGCGAGACCGAGACGATCCCCACGAGGTGACCGGCGTCGTCGTGCACGGGGAGCTTGGAGGTGAGGAACCAGCCCGACGTGCCGCCGAGCCGCCGGATGCGCTCGAGCTCGCCGCGCAGCGCGCGCCCGCGCAGCACCTCGGCGTCCTGCTGCTCGTAGCGCTCGGCGAGCTGCGCGACGAACAGGTCGCGCGCGCGTCGGCCCAGCACCGCGCGGCGCGAGCGCTCGTTCGTCCGCGCGACGAACACCGGGTTGACCGCGACGTACCGGCCCGTGACGTCCTTCGCGCAGAACATCGTGTCCGGCAGCTCGTCCATGAGCGCGACCATGGCGGGGCTGAGGGCGGCGAGGAGCTGGTCCGCCGCGGGCGGCGAGGTCTCGGCGTTGTCGCGGACGGGTGCCATGTCGCCCTGGATCGTACAAGACGAGCCACCGCGACCCGAGGCACCCTGGAGGGATGAGCAACGACGCGCCCGCCCGGCCGCTCCCCACCCCCGGAGCCGTCGGCGACACGAGCCTCACCTCCCCGGACGACCTCGTCGAGGAGGCCGTCGCGCTGGCCCGGCGCTGGCTCGCCGCCAGCGAGGGAGCGGGCGACGCGCGCGCCCGCAAGACCGCCGAGCGGCTCGGTGCGCTCGTCTCCGACCCCGCGGGCCTCGAGCTCGCGGTCCGGTTCGTCGACGACGTCGCGCGCCCCCAGGACGTGCACGTCGCCGCGCGCGCGCTCGGCCGCCTCGGCGAGCTCGCGGGCAGCGCGGGGTCGTTCCTCGGGCCGGTCGACCGGTCGCTCCTGCGCGTCGGGGCGGGCGTCGCACCGGTGCTGCCGCGCGTCGTCGTGCCGGCCGCGCGCGTGCGCCTGCGCCAGCTCGTGGGCCACCTCGTGGCCGACGCCGGCCGCGGCCTCGGCCCGCACCTGGCCCGCACCCGCGCGGAGGGCTACGCGCTCAACGTCAACCTCCTCGGCGAGGCCGTGCTCGGCGAGGCCGAGGCGGACGCTCGCCTCGAGCGCACGCTCGCGCTCGTGCGGCGCCCCGACGTCGACTACGTGTCGGTCAAGGTGTCGTCCGTCGCGTCGCAGCTCGTCACGTGGGACCTCGACGGGTCGTGCGCCCGCGTCGTCGAGCGGCTGCTGCCGCTGTACCGGGCGGCGCGCGACCACGGCGTCTTCCTCAACCTCGACATGGAGGAGTACAAGGACCTCGCGCTCACGACCGCGGTCTTCCGCGAGATCCTCGCGCACGACGACCTGCACGACCTCGAGGCCGGGATCGTGCTCCAGGCGTACCTGCCCGACGCGCTCGGCGCGCTCGACGGGCTCACCCGCTTCGCGACCGAGCGCGTCGCCGCCGGGGGAGCGCCGATCAAGGTGCGTCTCGTCAAGGGTGCGAACCTCGCGATGGAGGCCGTCGAGGCCGAGCTGCACGGCTGGCCGCAGGCGCCCTACCCCACGAAGCCCGACGTCGACGCGAACTACGTCCGCCTCCTCGACCACGCCCTGCGCGCGCCGCGGACCGACGCCGTGCGCATCGGCGTCGCGAGCCACAACCTCTTCCACGTCGCGCTCGCCGTGCTCCTCGGCCGGGCCCGCGGCGTGAGCCACGCGCTCGACGTCGAGATGCTCCAGGGCATGGCCCCCGGCGAGGCGCGCGCCGTGCGCGACGAGGTCGCGGCCGACCGCGTCGAGAGCGGCCCGCACGCCGGCCGCGGCGGCCGCGTCGTGCTGTACACGCCCGTCGTGCGCGACGAGGACTTCGACGTCGCCATCTCCTACCTCGTGCGCCGCCTCGAGGAGAACGCCGCCGAGCAGAACTTCCTGCACGCCATGTTCGCGCCCGACGGGTCGCCCGCGGGCAGCCCCATGGAGCGCCAGGAGGCCGCGTTCCGCGCGTCGGTGCGCCACGGGGTGCACTACGCCGAGACCGACGTCGCGCCGCGCCGCACGCCCCGGCCCGCCGTCGGCGGCGGGACCGACGCCGGGTTCGCGAACGCCCCCGACACCGACCCGGCCGTCGCCGCCTCGCGCGACTGGGCCCGCCACGTCACCGGGACCGGCTCCGGGTACGTCCCCGTCCGCACGCCCGAGCTCACCACGACCGCCCAGGTGGACGACGCCGTCGCGACCGCCGTGCGCGCGACCGCCGCGTGGTCGCAGGTCGCCCCGGCGGCCCGCGCCGCCGCCCTGCGGGCCGTCGCCCGGCGCCTGGAGGAGGCGCGCACCGACCTCGTCGCCGCGATGGTGCACGAACCCGGCAAGACCGTCGCCGAGGCCGACCCCGAGGTGAGCGAGGCCGTCGACTTCGCGCGCTACTACGCGCGCTCCGCCGAGGAGCTGGACCACGTGCCCGGCGCCCGGTTCGCGCCCGACGGCGTCACGCTCGTCACGCCGCCGTGGAACTTCCCCGTCGCGATACCCGTGGGCGGGGTGCTCGCGGCGCTCGCGGCCGGGTCGGCCGTGCTCGCCAAGCCCGCGCCGCCGACGCCGCGCTGCCTCGAGGTCGCCGTCGAGGCGGTCCACGCGGGCCTGCGCGACGCGGTGGCGGCGGCACCCGGTGACTTCCCGGGGCTGGACGCGGGCTCGGTGACCGACGTCGTGCAGTACGTCCGCGTGCCCGACGACGAGCTCGGCACCCGCCTCGTCACGCACGACGACGTCGCGCGCGTCGTGCTCACGGGCTCGATCGAGACCGCGCAGCTCTTCGCGCGGTGGAAGCCGTCGCGCCCGGTGCTCGCCGAGACGTCCGGCAAGAACGCGCTCGTCGTCACGCCGTCGGCGGACCTCGACCTCGCGGTCGCGGACCTCGTGCGGTCGGCGTTCGGGCACGCGGGGCAGAAGTGCTCGGCCGCGTCGCTCGCGATCCTCGTCGGCTCGGCGGGCGACCCGCGGACGGAGACGGGACGCCGGGTGCGGCGCCAGCTCGTGGACGCGGTGCGCTCGCTCGCCGTCGGTCCGGCGACCGACGTCGCGACGACCATGGGCCCGCTCACCGAGCCCGCGTCGGGCAAGCTGCTGCACGCCCTGACGACGCTGGAGCCGGGGGAGTCCTGGCTCGTCCGGCCGCGGCTGCTGGACGGCGGCCCCGACCTGGAAGGCCGTCTCTGGACGCCGGGTCTCAAGGAGGGCGTCGCGCCCGGGTCGCCGTTCCACCTCACCGAGTACTTCGGGCCGGTCCTCGGGATCATGACGGCCGCGACCCTCGACGACGCGATCGCGCTGCAGAACGCGGTGCCGTTCGGCCTCACCGGCGGTATCCACAGCCTCGACGACGCCGAGGTCGAGCGCTGGCTCGACGCCGTCCAGGTGGGCAACGCCTACGTCAACCGGCACATCACCGGCGCGATCGTGCAGCGGCAGTCGTTCGGCGGCTGGAAGCAGTCGGCCGTGGGTCCGGGCGCCAAGGCGGGCGGGCCGAACTACGTCGCGCAGCTCGGGCGCTGGAGCGACGCGCCCGGCACCTCGACGAGCGCGTCGGCGTCGGGTACCGACAGCACGCACGACGCGGCGCCGCCCGCGCGCGAGACCGCGCCCGAGGCGTGGCTCGCGTGGGCGAAGGCCGACGACGCGCGCTGGTGGGAGCGGGAGTTCTCGGTGGGCCACGACCCCTCGGGCCTGCACGTCGAGGCGAACGTCTTCCGCTACCGCCCGGTCGACGTGCTCACCGTGCGCGTCGGCGCGGACGCGCTCCCCGTCGAGGTCGAGCGCGTCCTGCACGCCGCGCGCACCGCGGGCGTGCCGGCCGTCGTCGTGCCGAGCACGGGCGACGCCGCGGTGAGCGACGAGGACTTCGCGCGCCGCGTCGCGTCGGGGGCCGTCCGGGGCCGGGTCCGCGTCGTCGGCTCCGCGCCGGGGCTGCACGAGGCCGCGGCCGAGCGCGTCGGCGAGGTCACGGTGCTCGACCACCCCGTCGTCGCGAGCGGGCGCCGCGAGCTGCTCACCGTGCTCCACGAGCAGGCAGTCAGCCGCACGACGCACCGGTACGGCCACGTGAAGCGCTGACCGCTCCCGGCGCGCGGGAGGGGCTCGGCCACCGCCGGGCCCCTCCCGCGACGACCGCGCCGCACCCCGGTCGCTACCGCGCGTCCGGCACCGGCGAGACGGTCACGGACGCCGCGTCGCGGTACGCGCGCAGGCGCTCCGCCTGCTCGGCGACGGCGTCGGCGAGCCCGGCGTCCCACGGGACCCAGGGGTCGGTGAGGACCCTGAGGCGACGGCCCGACGCGCGGGGCCGCCACGTGCCCACGACCTCGCCGCCCGCGAGCACGGCCCCGGGTCGGCCGAGGACCCGCCACAGGTCCTTGGTGCGCGCGCCGTCCGGGACGAGCGTCGCGCGGTCGCGCAGCTGCAGGAACAGGTCGTAGGGGCCCACGAGGCGCACGGCCGGGGCACCGGGCGCGGGTCGCGCGTCGCGCTCGCGCGCGGCGGCGCCCGTGACGCGACCGAGGTCCTCGGCGAGCACCCAGCGCTCGGTCGGCCGCGGACCCGGCTCGACGTCGGCGACCTCGACGCGGACCGCGTCGTCGGGCCACCGGCTCCGGACGTCCTTGACCGGGGCGTCGAGGAACGCGGCGACGTCCTGGACGCTGGCGCCGGGGAAGAACCGCAGGTAGCCGCGCACGACGTCCAGGTGCGGCGGGGCGTCCCCACCGAGGCGCCCGTAGAGCGGCGGCTCGAGGCCGGGGACGCGCCGGAGCACGGGCGGGGACGAGCCCGGCTCGAGCTCGAGCCCGGCCTGCAGGGCGGCGAGGCGGAACGTCTGCTCGTAGCTGTGGGTGGCGCCGCACGGCCCGCACCAGCGCAGGTGCGGCTCCGGGAGCCGCGCGGTGAGCCGCGTCGAGAGGTCGCCCTTGACGGTCGGGGCCTCGACGAGCTCGCGCTCAAGCCGCGCCTCGGTGCGCAGGGCGTCGAGCACGGCGACACCCGCCGCGCGGAGCGGTCGGCTCGCGTCGTAGACGCGCTTGGCGGCGTCGGCCTCGGAGAACGGCGCGGTCGCCGTCGCGACCTCGGCGAGGTCCGCGCGACGGTAGACGTGCGGGGCCCCGCGCAGCGTCCACGCGAGCGCGAGGTCGGGCGGCAGGGTGCCCGGCGCGACGGGCGGGGCGCCACGGACGGCGAGCGCCCACCCGGCGCCGTCGGACCCCGTGTCCTGGACGCCCAGGTCGAGGACGGCGACGTCCGTCAGCGCGGCCGCCGCGCCCGGCGCCCGGTCGAGCTCGTGGGCGTGCCAGCGTGCGGCGAGGACGTCGGCCCGCGAGAGCGTGGCCACCACCGGTTCCGTGGACGGGTGCACGACGCCAGATTACGAGCGACCGCCCACAGCGTCTCGGCTCCCCACGCCTCGGGTGCCGCGCGGCGCCGCGGACGGTGCGGGGTCAGACGGAGTCGCGCTCGACGAGCTCCGGCGCGAGGACCTGCGACGCGATCTCGTCGCCGCGGCCCCCCACGAGGTCGAGCAGAAGGTCGGTCGCGCCGCGCACCATCTCGACCATGGGGTTCTGGACCGTGGTGAGCGGGGGCGACGTCGTGGCGGCGGTGGCGAGGTTGTCGAAGCCGACGACGGACACGTCGCGCGGCACGTCGCGGCCGTGGGCCGCGAGCACGCGCAGCGCGCCCTCGGCCATGAGGTCGGACGCGACGAACAGGCCGTCGAGGTCCGGGTGCGCGGCGAGGAGGCGCTCCATGGCCGCCGCGCCGCCCGCGACGGCGAAGTCGCCGATCTCGACCGCGTCGTCCGGCAGGCCGGCGTCGCGCAGCACCTCGCGGAACCCCGTGAGCCGGTCCACGCCCGCCGTCATGTCCTGCGGGCCGGCGATCGTCGCGATACGGCGCCGGCCCGCCTCGACGAGACGCCGCGCCGCGAGGCGGCCGCCCTCGACGTTGTCCACGTCGACGTACAGGAGGTCCGGCGTCGGGTGGAACGGCCGCCCCACGAACACGGCGGGCAGGCGCGCCGCGAGGAGCGCTTCTTCGAGGTCGTCGTCGCGGTGGTGCGACGCGACGATCGCGCCGTCGACGTGGCCGCTGCTGAGGTACCGCACGATGCGGCCCGGCTGCTCGTCGGGGCGCGCGAACAGCAGCACGAGCTGCAGGTCCGTGCCGCCGAGCGCGGCGCTCACGCCGCGCATCGTGCCCGCGAGGAACGGGTCGGTGAGGATGCGCTCGTCGGGCTCGGGGACCACGAGGGCGATCGAGTCCGTGCGGCGCGTCACGAGCGAGCGGGCGGCGCGGTTGGGCGTGTAGCCGAGCTGCGCGACGGCGGCGTCGACCGCCGCCTGCGCCTCGGGCGACACCCGCAGGCCGCCGTTGATGGCGCGCGACGCCGTCGAGCGCGAGACACCCGCCGTCTGGGCCACCTCGTCCAGGGTCGGCGCGGAGCGCAGGCTGTTCATCGGGACAGTATGGCGCGCGCGCTCCCCGGTCCGCACCGCCCCGCTCACCGTGCCCTCACCGTCGCCGTCACTCGGCCGGGGCGGCGTCCGCGGCCGGCGTCTCGCGCGCCGGGATCGCGTTGTCGCGCGCGACCTGGGCGTACCAGGCGCCGCTCGCCTTGACGGTGCGCTCCTGCGTCTCGTAGTCGACGCGGACGATGCCGAAGCGCTTCGTGTAGCCGAGCGCCCACTCGAAGTTGTCCATGAGGGACCACGCGAAGTAGCCGCGCACGTCCGCCCCCGCGTCGATCGCGTCGCGCGTCGCGCGCAGGTGCGCGTCGAGGAACTCGAGCCGGTCCTGGTCGTCGACCGAGCCGTCCGGGCCCACCTGGTCCGGGTAGGCGGCGCCGTTCTCGGTGATGTACATCGCGACGCCGCGTGGGCCGGTGAAGTCGCGCTGCAGGCGCGTGAGGAGGCGCGTCAGCCCCTCGGGCTGAACCTCCCAGCCCATGTCCGTGCGCGGCAGGCCGCGCGAGTGGGCGTGCACGCCGTCCGCGGCGGGGTAGGGGGACGACGTCGGGCGCACCGGCGCGGCGTCGGCCTCCTCGTCGCGGACGCCCTCGGGGCGCGTGCCACCGCCGCCGTCGCCCCCGGTGCCGGGCGCCGTCGTCTGCGGGCGGGCCGAGACCGCCCCGCCGTTGTAGTAGTTGACCCCGAGCGTGTCGATCGGGGTGGAGATGATCTCGAGGTCCCCGTCCTTGACGTGGTCGAGCAGACCGTAGGGCGCGACGTCCTCGAGGACGTCGGCCGGGTACTCGCCGTGGAAGACGGGGTCGAGGAAGATCCGGTTGAACTGGCCGTCGATCCGGCGCGCGGCGTCGACGTCGGCCGGGTCCTGCGGGTCGACCGGGTCGGACACCGTGAAGTTCAGCGTGAGCCCGAGGTTCGCCTCCGGCGCGCGCTCGCGCAGCGCCTGGACGGCGAGGCCGTGCCCGAGCAGCAGGTGGTGCGCGGCCGCGAGGCCGTCCTCGCGCGACTGCCGGCCGGGCGCGTGCACGCCCGCGGTGTAGCCGAGGAACGCGGAGCACCACGGCTCGTTGAGCGTCGTCCACACGCCGACGCGGTCGCCCAGCGCCTCGTGCATCGTCACCGCGTACTCGGCGAAGAGGTACGCCGTGTCGCGCGACGTCCAGCCGCCCTTCTCCTCGAGCGCCTGGGGGAGGTCCCAGTGGTAGAGCGTGAGCCACGGCAGGACGTCCGCGGCGAGCAGCTCGTCCACGAGGCGGTCGTAGAACGCGAGCCCGGCGGGGTTGACCGCGCCGCCGTCGGGGCGCACGCGGGCCCACGACGTCGAGAACCGGTACGTCCCCAGGTCGAGGTCGCGCAGGAGCGCGACGTCCTCGCGGTACCGGTGGTAGTGGTCGCACGCGACCATGCCGTCGTCACCGTTCACGACGGCGCCCGGCACGCGGGCGAACGCGTCCCACACGGAGTCCGTGCGCCCGTCGGTGTGCCCCGCGCCCTCGATCTGGAACGCGGCCGTCGCGGCGCCCCAGAGGAAGCCCGGGGGCATCTCGACGCGTCCGGTCGCGGTCGCCGGGTTCGGGGGGAGGGGCGCGGACGGGACGAAGCTGGTCATGGTCGATTGTCCTTCGAGAAGTCGCGGGATGGCACGCGGGCGGGCCGGTCGGGCCCGCCCGCGCGACGGTGGGCGCGCAGCACGGACCGCGCCCACCGGGTGGTGGGCGGGTCGTGCGGCGCGGGGCGCCGGGCGTCAGCCCTTGACGGCGCCCTGCATGATGCCCGCCACGAGCTGGCGGCCGGTGAAGATGAAGATGACGATGAGCGGCAGCGTGACGAGGAAGATCCCGGCCATGACGAGCGAGTAGTCGACGAAGAAGTTCGACTGCAGGGACCGCACCACGAGCGGCAGCGTCGGGTTGTTCTGGTTGAGCACGATGGACGGCCAGAAGAAGTTCGTCCACTGCTGCACGAACGTGAACAGGCCCAGCATCGCGGCGGCCGGGCGGGCCGCCGGCAGCGCGATGGACCAGAACGTGCGGATCATGGACGCGCCGTCGACCCGGGCCGCCTCGATGAGCTCGTAGGGGAGCGCCTCGCCGAGGTACTGCGTCATCCAGAAGACGCCGAACGCCGTGACGAGCGCGGGCACGATGACGGCCTGGAGCTTGCCGATCCACCCGAGGTCCGACATGAGGATGTACATCGGG
Organism: Cellulosimicrobium sp. 72-3; assembly: GCF_013127315.1. NCBI lineage: Bacteria > Bacillati > Actinomycetota > Actinomycetes > Micrococcales > Promicromonosporaceae > Cellulosimicrobium > Cellulosimicrobium sp. 72-3. The sequence goes on along the minus strand of NZ_CP053419.1, from coordinate 3,144,041 downwards.
ATGACGCCGAGCTGCGTGGGCACCGCCATCGTCGCGATGACGAACACGAGCAGCGGGCCGCGGCCGCGGAACCGGAGCTTCGCGAACGAGAAGCCGGCGAGCGTCGAGAACAGCACGACCGAGAGGGACGTGAGCACCGCGACGACCACCGAGTTCCAGGCGGCCTTCCAGAAGTTGATCGCGTCCGAGCTCATGACGTCGGCGAACCGGTCGAACAGGCTCGCGTCGGGCAGGAGCTGGGGCAGCGCGCTGCGCGAGATCTCCTCGGGCGTCGAGGAGCCGAGGATCAGCGTGAAGTACAGCGGGAACACCGAGATCAGCAGGACGATCCCGAGGATGGTGTACGTGACCCAGCGCGGGCGGCGCTGCGTGCCGCCGACGTTCTTCCCGGCGCTCCGGCGGCGGGACGCGGCGCGGGCCGCGCCCGGGCCGGCGGTCTGGGCGATGACGGGGACGGAGCTCATCGCTTCCTCCGGTCGGTCGGGCTGGCTGCGGTCGGGACGGACGCCTCGGTCCCCGCGGCGGAACGCTGCGCGGACATGGCGTCCTCGGCGCGCAGGCGCTTGCGCGCCTCCTGGCGGCGACGCACCCAGCGTGGCGGGCGCGGCTGCGCGTTCGACGTGGCGATCCGCCGGGTGACGAGGAAGTTGACGATGCCCACGAGGATGATGAGCAGGAACAGCAGCCACGCGACGGCGGCCGCACGGCCGAAGTTCTTCTGGTTGCCCCACGCGACGTCGTAGAGGTAGAGCACGGTCGTCATCCACTGCCGGTCGGCGCCGCCGAGACCCTGCGCGTCGAACATGCGCGGCTCGTCGAAGATCTGCAGGCCGCCGATCGTCGACGTGATGACGACGAAGATGATCGTGGCGCGGATCTGGGGGACGGTCACGGAGAAGAACTGGCGCACGCGCCCGGCGCCGTCGATGATCGCGGCCTCGTAGAGCTCGCGCGGCACGGCCTGCATCGCGGCGAGGAAGATCAGCGCGTTGTAGCCGGTCCAGCGGAAGTTCACCATCGACGCGATGGCGACGTGGCTCGCGAGGGCGTCGGCGTGCCAGCGGATCGGGTCGACGCCGACGAGGCCGAGCAGCTCGTTGATGAGCCCGTACTGGTCGGCGAACAGGCGGCCGAAGATCATCGAGACCGCGACGGGCGCGACGACGTACGGCAGCAGGACGCCCATGCGCCAGAACGTCGCGGCGCGCAGGTTCTGGTCGAGCAGGGCCGCGATCGCGATCGCGGCGATGACCTGCGGCACGGACGAGAGCACGAAGATCGAGACGGTGTTGCGCAGGGACTTCCAGAACGTCGGCTGCGCGAGGACGTCCGTGTAGTTCTGGAGACCGACGAAGTCGCCCTGGCCGCCGAGCAGGTTCCAGTCGTAGACCGACACCACGGCGGTGTACACGAGCGGGAAGAGTCCCGTGATCGCGAACAGGATGAAGAAGGGCGAGATGTAGAGGTAGGGCGAGACCTTGACGTCCCAGCGGCTGAGGCGCTGGGAGAAGCCGACGCGGCGCGGCGTGCGCGGCGGCGGCCCGCTGAGCCCCGGCGAGGGCTGGGTGGGCGTGAGGACGGCCATGTGGGATTCCTGGGCTGCTCGGTGGCGCTGGGTGGCTGCGGGTGCGGGGCGTCGTCCGCGGGCGGACGCGCGCGGGGCCGGGAGCGGCAGGTCGTGCCGCCCCCGGCCCCGTCAGGTCACAGGCCCAGGTCCTGGAAGGACTGGAGCGTCTTCTGCCACGAGGAGGCGGCGTCGTCCGTCTTCTCGACGTCCACGCGCTTGATGCCGTCCTGGACGGTCGTGTGGATCGAGAAGTAGTTCGCGCCCTTGAACGGCGCGCTGTCGATCGCGAGCGCACGGTTGACGAAGATCGTGCCGACCGGGGCGTCGTTGAAGAAGTCGTTCGTGAAGGACTGCACGGCGTCGGACTCCTGCGCCTCGAGCTGCGACGGGAACGTGCCCGCGTTCTCGAAGGCCGTCGTCTGCTGCGCCGGGTCGGTCAGCCACGCGGCGAGCTCCTTGGCCGCCTCGGCGTTCGGGCCGGAGGCCGGCACCGTGAGGAACGAGCCGCCCCAGTTGAGGCCGCCGCCGGGGAAGACGTCCGCGACGTTCCAGCCGGTGACGCCGCCCGAGCGCTCCTCGACCGGGCCGGTCATCCACGCGGGGCAGATCATCGTCGCGAAGCCGTCGTTCTGGAACGCGGCGTCCCAGTCGCCCGACCACTGCTCGAGGCCGGCGGAGAGCTCGTTCGTCGTCGACTGCTCGAGCACCGTGTCGTAGATGTCGATGATCGGCTGGTTGGACGCGAGGTCCTTCGGCGTGCCGTCGGACTCCTCGTAGGCGTTGTCGATCTGGTTGACCATCGCCTGCGAGATGGACATCGCGGAGTCGTACCAGGCCGCGTCGCTCGCGGCGACGAAGGTCTTGCCCGCGGCGAAGTAGTCGTCCCACGTGGCGTCCTCGCCACCGAGGAGCTCCGCCACGCCTGCCGGGTCGCTCGGGAGGCCCGCAGCCTCGAAGAGGTCCTGGCGGTAGCAGATCGCGCTCGGGCCGATGTCGGTGCCGTAGCCGATGAGCTTGCCGTCGGTCGTCGTCGCCTGCTGGACCTTCCAGTCCACCCAGCGGCCGTCGAGCGACGAGTCGGTGAGGTCGGTGAAGAGGTCGGGGTACTGCATGAGCTCCGGGAGCCAGTCGACCTCGATGGCCTCGATGTCCGCGAGGCCCTCGCCGCCGGCGGCGAGCTTCGTGGTGAGGTTGGTCCGCGCGTCCTCGGACTTGGCGGCCTTCGTCTGCTTGACGGTCACGTTCGGGTGCTCCGCGGTGTACGCGGCGAGGAGCTCGTCCGTGTAGCCGAAGTCGTTGAACGTCGCGACGGTGAGCGTGATCTTGTCTCCGTCGCCGGAGCCCGTCGCGTCGTCGTCCGAGCCGGAGCCGCTCGAGCACGCGGTCAGGGTGAGGGTGATGGCCGCGAGGCCTGCGACGGCGGTGATCGCCTTGCGGGGCCGGCGGGTCGTACGGGTGCTGCTCAGCACGGTGACTCCCTTGTCGGTGGGGCGGGGTCGTGGCAGCGCTCCCACCACCAATGTGGTAGCGCTTCCACACAACGGCCTGATCGTGCGTTCCCGCCCGAACCCGTGTCAAGCCTGGGTCGGGTCCGCACGGGTGTGGTCGCGCTCCCACCGACGTATCGCCGCAGGTCAGGGCGTTACGGCGACCTACCAGTTGGTCGGGTTCTGTGGAAATCGTTACCGGTTCGAGACCGGTCGCCGGGCCGGCGTCGCCGGGTCGCCGATCAGGTCGGGCCGGGCGCCGCTCGGTCGGTGGTCAGCGCGACAGCCACGCGAGACCGGCGGACTCCTCGGCGGCGAGCGCCGTCCGCACGGCCTCCGCCGCGGCCTGCTCGATCGCCCCGCCGAAGAGCGGCACGTTGGCCTTGACCTCGCCGTCGTAGCGCTCGACCGTGCCGTCCCCCTCCGGGGAGAGCGTCACGGTGCCCGTGAGCCGCACCGGTGCGCCCGTGATCTCGAGCGACACCGTGCCCGACCGCTCGCCGTCGCGCTCCGGCTCCCAGGCCTCCGCCTGCCGGATCTCGAGACGACCCCCGACGAACGAGCGGACGTGCGCCGGGATCTGGTCCGTGGGCAGCGTCCGTCGCACCGTGACGGTGAACCCCTCGTCCGGCCCGCCGGTGACGTCCACCTGCTCGACGTGTGCGCCCTCGCCGCCCGAGCGGGCGGCGCGCCAGCGGACGAACTCCTCGTCCGCGAGCATCGCCCCGACGGCGTGGACGGGGGCGGGGTAGCGGAGCTCGACGCTCAGGTGCACGGGACCTCCTCGGGCCCTGCGCCGGCCCGTGACGGACCGGCCGACGGGACGGCTGACGGTTCGGGCGACCGCGCACGCGGGCGCTGAGGGGACTCTACCGGTCGCGCCCCTCTACGCTGGGGTCCGTGTCTGCCATGAGTGACCTCATCTCCCGCCACGCCGACCTCAGCCCGGCGGACAACGAGTGGTTGCACCTGCTCGTGGGCGACTGGCAGGTGATCTCCGACCTCGCGTTCGCCGACCTCGTGCTGTGGCTGCCCACGAGCGACGGCAACTTCGTCGCCGTCTCCCAGTGCCGGCCGTCGACGGGCGCGACCGTCCACTACGACGACATCGTCGGGTCGTTCGCCCCGGAGGGCCAGCGCCCGCAGCTCGAGCGCGCGCTCACCGAGGTGCGGTCGCAGCGCTCGCGCGAGCCACGCTGGTTCGGCGCGTACGCCGTGCGCGAGGAGGCCATCCCGGTCCTGCACTCCGGGAAGGCGATCGCCGTCGTCGCGCGGCAGACCAACCTCGGGAGCGGGCGCACGCCCAGCCGCCTCGAGCTCAACTACGTCGAGGCCGCGGACGACCTCATCGCGATGATCTCGCGCGGGGAGTTCCCCTTCCCGAACGCCGCGACCGGTCCGCGTCGCGGCGCGCCGCGCGTCGGCGACGGCCTCATCCGGCTGAACTCCGAGGGCGAGGTCCTCTACGCGAGCCCCAACGCGCTGAGCTGCTTCCACCGCCTGGGGGTCATCGGCCCGCTCGTCGGGCGGTCGCTCGCCGAGGTGACGGCCGACCTCATCGAGCACCAGACCCCCGTGGACGAGTCGCTCCCGCTCGTCGTCATGGGCCGCGCGCCCTGGCGCACCGAGATCGAGGCGCAGCGCGTCGCGCTGTCGCTGCGCGCGCTCCCGCTCACCGAGTCCGGCCAGCGCATCGGCGCCGTCCTGCTGTGCCGCGACGTCTCGGAGCTGCGCCGCCGGGAGCGCGAGCTCATCACCAAGGACGCGACGATCCGCGAGATCCACCACCGCGTGAAGAACAACCTCCAGACCGTCGCGGCGCTCCTGCGGCTCCAGGCCCGGCGCATGGACGTCCCCGAGGCGCGCGCGGCGCTGGAGGAGGCGATGCGCCGCGTCGCGACGATCGCGCTCGTGCACGAGAGCCTGTCGCAGACGCTCGACGAGGAGGTGGAGTTCGACGACATGGTCGGTCGCGCGCTGCGCCTCGCGGCCGACGTCGCCTCCGCCGACACGAGCGTGCGCACCGTCCGCACGGGGAGCTTCGGGCTCGTGCCCGCGGAGGACGCGACCCCCCTCGCGCTCATCCTCACCGAGCTCGTCACGAACGCCGTCGAGCACGGCCTCGCGAAGCAGGAGACCGGCACGGTCGAGGTCGCGGTCGAGCGCGACGGCTCGGCCCTGCGGATCGTCGTGTCGGACGACGGTGTCGGCATGCCCGACGGCGACGTCGCCCGGGCGGGCAAGGCCGCCAAGAGCGGCCTGGGGTCGCAGATCGTGCAGACCCTCGTGACGAACGAGCTCGGCGGCACCATCGAGTGGTCGCCGCGGCCCGGCGGGGGCACCCAGGTCGTGCTCGCGCTCGTGCTGCGCGACGGCAACCGCCAGGGCTGACCGGCCGGCACGACGGCGGCCGCCGCGCGGAGGTGCGCACGGCACGGGTCGCGGAGCGGAGGCACCGCACGACGACGGGCCGCCACCCCGGAGGGTGACGGCCCGTCGTGCTGCTCGACGCCCGGAGGCGGAGCGGCGTGTCAGCCGGCGCGGCGTGCGCGCGCGGTGCGGCGCTTGAGGGCGCGGCGCTCGTCCTCGGAGAGACCGCCCCAGACGCCGGCGTCCTGGCCGGACTCGATGGCCCACTTGAGGCACGTGTCGACGACGTCGCAGCGGCGGCAGACGGCCTTCGCCTCCTCGATCTGGAGGAGCGCAGGGCCGGTGTTCCCGATGGGGAAGAACAGCTCGGGGTCTTCGTCGAGGCAGGCTGCGCGGTGGCGCCAGTCCATGTTCGTCGTCTCCTTCGGGCAGAGGGGAGCCTGGTCGCGAGGTGATGACTCGTCGCTGGGCGACCCGGCAGGGGGCTGCCCGGGCCAAGGGCTCGAGGCGGGGGGTGATTGATGCTTGAACCAGGTTCACACCTCGTGAAGCACAGCACAAGGGGTTACGAGAAAGTTTCCGTCGCATGAATCGTGAGGCCTTCGTCACACGGGTGTGAAGCCGCAGGTCGGCGCGTACGCTGGGTGATCGTGCCCTCCCGCGAGCCCTCCGGAACCCCGCCCGAGCCCCGCCCGACGCCCCCGGGACCGTCGTCCGACGGGGGGTCGCGGCCGCCCGCGCTGACGGCGCTCGTCGCCGGGGTCGGCATCGAGATCGCCGCGCTCGCGGTGGGCGCCGTGCTGATCCTCGTCGAGCTCCTCCGCGGTGGTTCGCAGTCGTTCGGGGTGAGCGTCTTCCTCGTCGTCTTCGCCCTCGGCGTGGGGGCCGTGCTCGCCGCGAGCGTGCGCGGGCTGCTGCGCGGGCAGCGCTGGGCGCGGTCGCCCGTCGCGACCTGGCAGATCCTCCAGGGGGTCGTCGCGGTCAGCTCGCTCCAGGTGGGCGTGACCCCGTGGGTCGTCGTCGCGCTCGTGCTCGCCGTCGTGGTGCTCGTCCTCCTCATGCTGCGTCCCGTCGTCGAGGCGACCACGCGCGACGTCCGCCCGGCTGCCTGACTCCCGGCGCGCTGCTCGATTCCGGCGCGCACGCCTGCGGCCCGGCCTGTTCGCCTGACGGCCCCGGAGGACCGGCCCTGCCCCCGCCGTGGCCGACGCTGCGCCGGGCGCGGCTCTCGTCCGTCACGGGCGGGCGACCTGGAGCGGCGCCAGCCACGCGCCCTGGACCAGCACCCCTCGGCCCGGTCGGGGTCGGCCGGGTTCGGTGAGCCACTCCAGCCCGTGCCCGAACACCTCGGCGCTCCCACGTTCCCGCGGCGCGAGGACGATCCCGCTGCGCGCCCCGCGCAGGTCCGCGAGCGGACCGCGCAACGCCGAGGCCGCGGCGCCCGTGGTCGCCGACGCGAGCAGCACGAGCCCGTCCCGGCACAGCGCCGCGAGCCGGTCGGCCTCCAGCACGCAGAGCTGGGTCAGCACGTCCAGGTCGTCGACCACCACGACCCGCGGCGCCGTCGCCCTGCTCGGGAACGTCGCAGCGCCCTGACCTGCCTCCAGCGTGTCGAGGAGGCGCGCGACGTCCGCCGGCGTGTACCGCCGCACGACGATCGCCCCGTTCCGGTTCCCGTTTCCGTTCCCGTTTCCGTTCCCGTTCCGGATCCCGTTCCCGCTCTGGTTCCCGTTGCTGCTGCCGCTCGCTCTCCAGTCGGTCGTCCCGCTCCCGTCCCGGTTGCCATGGCTGTTGCTGCTCGCCCTCCCGTCTTTCCTGCCGTTCCCGCTCCTGGCCCGGCCGGTGGTGCGCGCGGTGCGCCCGGGGGCAGGCATCGCCGCGCTCGCCAGCACGTCGTCGCGGCTCACGACCGCGCGGAGCGAACCGGTGGCGGCCGCGTGCCGGGCGAGCAGCGCGAGCGTGCTCGTGCGGCCGCTCCCGGGCGGCCCGACGACGAGCGCGCCCCGCGCAACGTCCATCCACAGCGTCCGGCCGTCGTCGCCGCCCCGGCCGACCGCGACGTCCGCGGCGCCTCGACCGACCGGGCCGCAGGTGGGTCTCGGGCCGGGCGCGACGTCCGTGCCGTCACGGTCAGTCGAGGCGACCGCGAGGCCGGGGTCCGTCACGACGAGGACGGTGCCCGCGTCGATCCCGCCCGGCGCGTGCCCGGCCACGTCGAGATCGGCGGTCCCGACGTCGTCGCGCAGCGGGTGCAGCCGGAACGCGCCCCGCCGGGGCGGCGCCGGGCGTCCTGATCGTCCTCGCGCGACGGTCGGTGGCAGCACGACCTGGCACACGAGCGGGTCGCCAGGCCCGAGCCACACCGCCCGGCCGGGCGGTCCGCCCTGCCCGGCGAGCGCTGCTGGCACGCCCAGCGACACGTCGTCGTGGCGGTCGCGCGAGGCCAGCACCGCTCTGACGCCGACGAGCGACGCCAGGCCGCCGACCGTCGGCCCGCTCGCGCTCACGGCGACCGCCGTGGGGGAGTCGGCGAGCACGTCGGCGAGGGCGTCGGCGCCGGCCCCGCCCGCGACGCCGGCGAGCACGCCCCGCACGGCCTCGACGTCGTCCACGAGGAGGAGGGTGCGTCCGGTCGTGCGGTCGAGCCCCGCGGGTCGGGACTGACCGTCGTCGTGACCGGCCAGGAGCCGGAGAAGGCGGACGACACGGCGCGGGTCGCTCCGGTCCACGACCGTGCCGGTGCCGGGGTGCGCCGCGAGGTCCGCGAGCCCCGACCCGATCGCGTGGACCGCCCAGCCGCGGTCGAGCGCGGCCAGCCCGACGGTGCGCAGGGCCGTGGTGCGGCCCGACCGGGGTCGGCCCTGGACCGCGAGATGACCATCGAGCGGGTCCCAGCGGACCACCGTGCGGCGCTGCAGGGCCGGCAGGTCACCGAGCGCGACGGGCAGCGTGCGGTCGTCGGAGCGCACCGCCTCGCCGTCGACCCTGGCGATCCCGTCGATCCCGTCGACCCCGTCGACCCTGGCGAGCTCGTCGGGCCCGACGCGGGCGGGCAGGGCGGGGAGCCACGGCGCGGGGTGGGCGCGCAGCCCCGACCGCGCCGCGACCTCGCGTGCCGCCGCGACGAGGAGCGGCAGATGGTCGTCCGCCGAGTTCGGCGCGGGCCCGCACGGGCCGCGTCCAGCGCCCCACGGGTCCGCGAGCCGCACGCGCGCCTCCGGCAGGGCGAGCGGCCCGCCGGCTCGTGCGCACTGCACGGCCACCGGTGGCTCTGCGCCGCGGCGCAGGACCAGGCGCCCGGGCGTCGATGCCGGGACGCGAGCCGCGTGCGGCGAGTCCACCACGTCGCGCGAGTCGGCGACGTCCACGACCCGGAGCGCGAGCCGCAGCGTGACGTTCGCCCGCACGTCGGCGCTGACGGCGCCCGCGGGCCGCTGCGTCGCGAGGACCAGGTGCACGCCGAGCGACCGGCCCTGCGCGGCGACGCGCAGCAGCCCGGGCACGAGGTCGGGCAGGTCGTCGGCGAGCGCGCGGAACTCGTCCACCACGACCACGAGCCGCGCGAGCCGTCCCCGGGGGAGGGCGTCGATGCTCGCGACGTCCGCCGCGGCGAGGATCCGCTCGCGCCGGTGCAGCTCGGCCCGGAGGCCGGCCAGCGCCCGTCCCGCGAGCCCCGGGTCGAGGTCGGTCACCTGGCCCACGACGTGCGGCAGCCGGCCGCACGCCCCGAAGCTCGCGCCACCCTTGAAGTCGACGAGCGCGAACGACAGCTCGTCGGGCGAGCGTCCGAGCGCGAGCCCGGCGACGAGGGTCTGCAGGAGCTCGGACTTCCCGGCGCCCGTCGTGCCGGCGACGAGCACGTGCGGGCCGTCGTGGACGAGGTCGATGGCGACCGGCGCGCCCCCGGGTCCGACGCCGAGCACGGTCCGCAGGCCGTGCCCGTCCCGGCGGGCCGCGTCCTGCCAGCGCTCGGCGACCCACGTCGCGAGCCGGTCCGGCGCTCGCGGAGCGCCCAGTAGCGGACCGAGCGCGACCGCCGACGGCAGCGACCGCGCCGTGGGGTCGCCCGGGTCGGGCTCACCCGCACGGTCGCCGTCCCCGGTGCCCAGCCGGCCGAGGTGCTCGGCCGCGGCGAGCCGCCGCGCGAGGCCGAGCGCCCACCCGGCGCTCACGCCGACGTGCTCGCGCGGCGTCCGGGCTCCGTCGGGACCCGTGACGACGGGGACGGCTCCGGTGACGTCGACGAGCGTCCGGCACCACGCCGGGACCTGCGTCCGGTCCCCGAGCACCAGCAGCACGTCCGTGCCCGCGGGTGCGCACCTATCCCACACCCGGGCGAGCTCGCCCGCAGGCACCGGGCCGTCGACGACGACGAGGCCGGGCGGGTCGGCGGCGGCCACGGCGTCGAGCGTCCGGACGGCGCGGGCGTGCGGCAGCCAGCGGCACCACGACCACGCGGGTGCGTCCTGCGCCGCGGGCCGCACCGTCAGTGGCGCCCCCGACGCGAGGACCTCCACGAGCAGGGCCCGGGCCGCGGCGAGCGCGACGTCCCGGGGCCCGACGACGGCCACGCACCCGTCCGGCAGCCGGACCCGCGACGGGCTCGTCCCACCCGGCGCCGCGAGCGGCGCCCCGCCGCCGGCCGCGCCCACGGACCCGCCCGACGTCGTGCCGACGGTCGTTCCCGGCGCCGCCCCCGACGACCCGGCGCGCGCCGAGAGAGCGCCCGCCGCCCCCGCCCCCGCCAGGTCGGCGCCCGGGGCGAGCCGGGCGACCGTCGCCCAGAGCAGGACGTCGGCGGGCCGGGGGTGCAGCGGGTCCACCGGCACGGTGCTGGGGGCGGCCCCGACGTCCGGCGGGGCCCCGGACGGCGCGGCGCGCTGCGCGGCGCGGCGACGGCGTACCTCGGCGAGCGCGGGACCGAGGACCGCGAGCGGCCCCACGAGCGCGAGCAGCGCGAGGAGCGGCTGGCGCAGCGCCACCGCGAGCCCGATCGACGCGACGGCTGGCACGAGCGCGGTCGCGAGCTGCGCCGTCCCGAGGCGGCCGGCCTCGACGGGACGGTCCGGACCCACGGCCGGTCCGGACCGCGGACCGTGCACGAGCGCGGGCCGCGCGCGCAGGGCGTACGCGCCGTCGGGCGTCACCAGGGCGCGACCGTCGCGCCAGCGCACCGCGCGCCACGAGCCCACCCGCCGACCGGCCCGGGCCGGTCGCGCACGGAGGAGGGCCGCGTCGTCGGGCACCCGGCGCGTGCCGCGCGGCACGCGCACCCGTACCCGGGGGCCGCGCCGCGTGGTGCGCCAGCGGACGTCGAGCCGGTCGACGCGGGTGCGTCCCCGGTCGCCGTGCCCGACGGCGACGAGCCGCCCGGCGTCCGGGCCGCCCAGGACCGCGACGTGCCGGGGCGCCGCGAGCACCCCCTCCGGCACCGGCCCGTCGTCGCGGCCCCGGGGGTCCGACCCCGCCCGCACGACCGTGACCGTCGCCCCGGGCAGCAGCGGGCGCGTGCCGCAGCGCTGGTCGTCGTCGACGGGGACGCCGTCCACGGCGAGCGGTGCCGTGCGCAGCTCGGGACGGCACCCGAGGTCGGCGAGAGCGGGTCGCGCGTCGCCGAGGCGCGTGCCCGCGGCGAGCAGGACGTCCGTGCCCGGGTGGACCGTCACGCGCACCCACGCCCCGCCGTCGGTCCCGGGCGCGGGCGTGCCGCCCGGCGGTGCGCCGGGAGCGAGGGGCGGGGCGGGGGAGAGCACCCGGCGATCGTGCCCGACGGCGGTCCGCGCGGGCCGCGCACGACCGCGCCCCTGTGGACGGGGGTCCGTCCACAGGGGCGCGCGTCGGCCGACGGCCGGTGGGGCGTGTCGCTCAGTCCACGGCGAGCGCCGCGACGGGCGACGTCCGGGCCGCGGTGCGGCCGGGGACGACGGAGGCGACGAGCCCCGCGACGAGCGCGACCACGAGCACGAGCGCGATGTCGCGCCACGGTACGGCGAGCGACACGTCACCCATGACGCTCAGCGCCGTGGCCGCTCCGGCCCACCCGTAGAGGACGCCCAGGACGATCCCGAGGACCGCCCCGACGCCCGCGATGAGCATGCCCTCGATCGCGAGCATCCAGCGCAGCTGGGAGCGGCTGAGGCCGATCGCCCGGAGCGTCGCCGACTCGCGCCGCCGCTCGATGACCGAGAGCGAGAGCGTGTTCGCCACGCCGATGAGCGCGATGACGACCGCGACCGCGAGCAGCCCGACGATGACCCCGAGGATCGTGTCGATGACGCTCTGCATCGCCGCGCGCTCGACGGCGATCCCGGCGACCTCCACGGGCGTGTCCGACTCCACGACGGCGTCCTGGATCGCGGGCACCACCTGCGCGGCGGTGCCGGTGTCGTCGAGGCCGACCCACAGCCGGGACATGAGGCTCGTCGGGTCGACGGCGCGCGCGTCGTCGACGGTGAGCAGCCCGCCGGAGCCGATCCCCCCGGTGCGGACGACCACGTCGAGCGTCTCGCCCGTCGGGCCCGTGAGCTCGGCGGTCTCGCCGTCCGCGAGACCGTAGTTCTCCGCCTCGCCCTCCGAGAGGAGGAACGTCCCCGGACCGAAGGCCGCGAGGTCGTCCGGCGTCCGCACCACGGAGCGCGCGGCGTCGGGGTCGACCCCGTGGAACGACGTCTCGGTGCCGTCCGGCATGGTCACCGTCGCGGCGTACAGCTCGACGACGCGGGACACGCCCTCGGTGCCGGACACGGCGCGCACGACGTCCGACGGCACCGGCTCACCGGTCGACCCGTACGCGTCCGTCGCGAGCATGACGTCGACGGGGTACTGGTCGTCGAGCGCGGCGTCGAGCGAGGTGCGGGCGCTCGCGGCGCCGGTCGACATCATCGCGACGAGCGTGACGCCGATGAGCAGCGCGGTGCTCGTCGCGGTGGTGCGGCGCGGGTTGCGCAGCGTGTTCGCGGTGGCGAGGCGCGCCGTCGACCCGGTGCCCGCGAGCAGGCGGCCGACGAACGACACGACGGCGGGCAGCCAGTAGACCGCTCCGACGAGGACGCCCACGAACGACAGCGCGCCGCCGGCGACCCCGGCGAGGAGCCCGATCTCGGGCTTGTCGGTGAGCCCGAGCCAGATCCCGCCCGCGAGGACGGCGACGCCGCCCAGCGTGAGCAGGGACGCGATGACGAGCCGCACGCGGCCGCCGCCGCGCAGGATGCTCGGCGCGTCGGCCGGGCGCAGCGCCTCAAGCGGGGCGACGCGGGTCGCGGCGCGAGCGGGGGCGAGCGACGCGACGACCGTCACGAGCGTGCCGACCACGAGCGGCACGAGCACCACCACGGGCGTGACCGTGATGGTCGCGGGGACCGGGACGCCCAGGTCGGCGCCGCGCGCCACGAGGAGCGCGATCTGCGTGAGCAGGGCGCCCAGGACGATGCCGGCGAGCGACGACACGACGCCGAGGATCGTCGCCTCGGTGAGGACGGACCGGGCGAGCTGCGACTTGTTCGCGCCGACCGCCCGCAGGAGCGCGAGGGTGCGCGTGCGCTGCGCGACGAGGACCTGGAACGTGTTCGCGATGACGAGCGCGGCGACGAGCAGCGCGACGGCGGCGAACGAGAGGATGACGTACGTGAAGACGTCCTGGTCGCCGGTCATCTTGCGCGCCTGCTCCTGCGCGTGCTCGTCCGGCGTGACGGCCTTCGCCCCGTCCGGCGAGGCGGCGACGAGCTCGGCGCGCGCCGTCTCGAGGTCCGTGCCGGGCGCGAGGGCCACCATCGCCGACGAGTAGGTGCGGGCCGGGTCGTCGGGCGTGGCCTGTGCGGCCTCCCAGGCGGCGACGTCCTCGGCCGGGACGACGACGGCGCCGCCCATCTGGGCGTACGCGCCGTACGGGTCGTCGGTCGTCCCGACGACGGTCAGCTCGTCGCGGACCTCCGTGTAGTCGCCGCCGTCGGGCGCGGTCTCGTCCCACACGTTGCGCGAGCTCGTGACGGTGTCGCCGATCCCGACGCCGAGGCGCTCGGCCACGGCGGTGGGCAGCGAGACCTGGCCCGACGCGGTGGGCATCGAGCCCTCGACCACCTCGAGCGCCTCGAAGCGCGGGTCGGACGGCGCCGGGACGCCGAGCTGGAACACGCGCTTCGCGCCGTGCGAGAGGTCGAGGTAGGTGAACGCCGTGGCGTCGACGGCCTCGACGCCGGGCACGGAGCGCAGGGCCTCGACGTCGGGCGCCGTGAGGTCGTCCGGGGCGGACACGACGAGGTCGGCGTCCGCGTACTGCGCGGCGATCGAGTCGTTCGTGGTCTGGGTGATGACGTTGCCCGCGATGAGCGTCGCCGTGACGAAGGCCGTCCCGATGACGATCGCGACGCCGGCCGCGACGAGGCGGCCGATGCTGCGGCGCATCTGCGCCAGGGTGAGCCGGAACATCAGGCGCGCACCGCCTGCGACGCCGTCGGGGCGGGACCGTCGGTGCCGGCGTCGAGCGTGCGGAGCGCGTCGAGCCCCGCGAGCACCGACTCGGGCGTCGGGTCCGTGATGTCGCCCGCGATGCGCCCGTCGGCGATGAGCACGACGCGGTCCGCGTAGGCCGCGGCCGTCGGGTCGTGCGTGACCATGATGATCGTGCGGCCGAGCTCGCGCACCGAGCGGCGCAGGAAGCTCAGCACCTCCGCGCCCGAGCGCGAGTCGAGGTTGCCCGTCGGCTCGTCGGCGAACACGACCTCCGGGCCGGCGATGAGGGCGCGGGCGATGGCGACGCGCTGCTGCTGCCCGCCGGACAGCTCGCTCGGACGGTGGCTCAGGCGCGCCTCGAGGCCGAGCGTGCGCACGAGCGTCTCGAACCACGCACGGTCGACCTTGCCGCCCGCGAGCTCGACGGGGAGCGTGATGTTCTGCTCCGCCGTAAACATCGGCAGGAGGTTGAACGACTGGAACACGAAGCCCACGCGGTCGCGGCGCAGCTGCGTGAGCGCGTTGTCGTTGAGCCCCGTGACTTCGGTGTCCCCGATGAAGGCGTGCCCGCTCGTCGCGGTGTCGAGGCCCGCGAGCAGGTGCATGAGCGTCGACTTGCCCGAGCCCGACGGCCCCATGATGGCCGTGAAGTGCCCGCGCTCGAAGTCCACGTCGACGCCGTCGAGCGCGTGCACCGCCGCCTCGCCCGTGCCGTAGGTCTTGCGCAACGTGCGGGCCCGCACCGCGGGCGGGCCGGCGGGGGCCGGGTCGGTGGGTCGGTACACGGTCGTGTCCACGTCGTCTCCTGGTTCGTCGTGCCGCACGCGGACCGGTGGTCACGGGCGTGCGTCGGGATCGTGGACGACGCTACGGAGAGGGCCCGGCCCGCCGCGTCCGGCGACGGTCGGGTCATGGCCGCGGGCCGGGTCATCCTCTGGTCGTAGGAGTGCCCCGCCCAGGGTGGACACGACGACGCCCCACCGGTCGGGGACCGGTGGGGCGCGGGCGGAGCGGGTCAGGCGCCGGGGCGCACGAGCCCCGTCTCGTAGGCCGTCACGACGGCCTGCACGCGGTCGCGCGCGCCGAGCTTGGCGAGGATGCGCCCGACGTGCGTCTTGACCGTCGCCTCGGCGACGAACAGGTCGCTCGCGATCTCGGTGTTGGAGCGGCCGCGCGCCATGAGCACGAGCACCTCGCGCTCGCGCTCGGTGAGGCCCTCGACGGCCGCGTGCGCGGGCGAGTCCTGGACCTGCTCGGCGGGCAGCGCCGTCACGAGGTGCTCGAGCAGGCGCCGTGTGGACGACGGCGCGATGACCGCGTCGCCACGGTGCACCGTGCGGATCGCGGCCAGCATCTCCTCGGGCGGCGCGTCCTTGAGCAGGAAGCCGCTCGCGCCCGAGCGGATGGCCTCGAGCACGTACTCGTCGAGGTCGAACGTCGTGAGGACGATGACCTTGGGGGCGTGCGCGCCGTCGGCCGCCGCCGCGGTGAGGCGGGCCGTCGTCTGGAGCCCGTCGAGGTGCGGCATGCGCACGTCCATGAGCACGACGTCGACCGGGTGGTCCGCGAGCAGGCGCAGCGCCTGGAGCCCGTCGCCCGCCTCGACGGCGACCGTGAGGTCGGGCTGGGAGTCGATCACCATGCGGAAGCCCGCGCGCACGAGCTGCTGGTCGTCGACGAGCGCGATGCGCACGGGGGCGTGCGGCTCGGTGGCGTACGCGTCGCCGGGCACGGGGAGGGCGTCGGTCATGGTGTCCTGTCGGTCGGTCCGGTCGGAGGGCTCGCGCGCGGGTCAGGGGGGCGGCGGGGGCGGGGCGAACAGGCCCGGCGCCGGTCCGGTGGCCGTCCTGCCCGGTCCCATCCTGCCCGACGGTCCCGACCTGCCCGGCAGCGCGGGCCCCGACGGCACGTGGCCAGACGGCGCGGGGCCCGGCGGCACAGGTCCCGACGGCGCGGGTCCCGACGGCGCGGGGCCGGGCGGCGCGGGCGCGCGACCGGCGACCGGCGGCACGGGCAGGCGCAGGTGCACGCGGAACCCGCCGCCCGCGCGCGGCCCCACCTGGACGGACCCGCCGAAGAGCGCGGCCCGCTCGCGCATCCCGAGCACGCCGTAGCCGCCGGAGCGGGCGTCCTGCCGGGCCTCCGCCGCGCTGGAGGCGCCCCGGCCGTCGTCCTCGACCTCGAGGTCGAGGGTCGTGGCGCCCCAGCGCACGACGACCGTGACCTCCGGGTCCGGGCCCGCGTGCTTGAGGACGTTGGTGAGCGCCTCCTGGCAGACGCGGTAGACCGTGAGCCCGGCCCCGGGCGGCAGGGTGCGTGCCTCGCCCACGCGCACGAACGACACGCGCATCCCGCTGTCGCGCACCTGGGCGACGAGGCTCTCGAGGTCGGCGGCGTCGGGCTGCGGCGCGCGCTCGAGCGCGGCCGGCGGCGGGTTCCCCGGGAGCTGCTGCGTGGCCGCACCGGGTCCGGACGGCGAGCCCGGGCCGGGGACGCCGCCGCGCCCCGCGGGCAGCGCCAGGGTGCCCGCGGGCCCGACGGCGGCCCCCGGCGCGGGCGGGCGCGGCGGCTCGGACCGCAGCACGCCGAGCAGACGGCGCATGTCGGCCAGGGCGGTGCGTCCCGTCTCCGAGACGGTCGCGAGCGCGCGGGCCGCGGCGTCGGGGTCGTTGGCGGCGGCGTACCGGCCGCCGTCGGCCTGGGCGATGATGACGGACAGCGAGTGGGCGACGATGTCGTGCATCTCGCGGGCGATGCGCGCCCGCTCGGCGGCGGTCGCGATCTGGGCCTGCTGGTCGCGCTCGACCTCGAGCCGCTCGGCGCGGTCGACGAGCGCGGCGATCGTCTCGCGCCGGGACCGCCGCACGAGGCCGAACGCCCAGACGGCGAGGAACGTCATCCCGCCGAACGCGGACGTCAGGAAGACCATGAGCGCGAGGTCGGCGAGCCGGCCCGACAGCAGCCCGAGCGCGACGCCCAGGACCACCGCGCCGACGAGCGAGGCGACGATCGCGGTGCGGTGCGCCCAGCGCGGCCCGTAGACCGTGACCGAGTAGAGCGCGACGAGCACGGCGAAGTCGGCGGGGAAGATGAGGAGGTAGCCCGCGAGCAGGTGCACGAGCGCGACCGAGTACACCGTGACCGCCGACGCGAGCGGGTGCGAGCGTCGCCAGGGGAGCGGCGCGAGGAGCAGCACGGCCCAGAACGCGGCCCAGCCGCCGCTCGTGCCGACGCCGCTCGCACCCGACGCGGAGAACGCCGCCGACGCGGGCACGAACACCACCGCGAGGACGAGCGTGACGGTGAGGTCCACACCGAAGCGGTGCTCGTCGGACCACTGCCCGAGGCGCTCGTACCAACCCATGCGTCCAGCCTAGGCAGGGGGCGGTCGCGCGGCGTCCGACCAGGGTCGCAGAGTTCACCGGGCACGATGGGACCGAAGTCGTACTGATGCCCTAGCATGAGCGAATGACCCACGTACTGCTAGCGGAGGACGACCCGGCGATTGCCGAACCTTTGGCGCGCGCACTGACACGTGAGGGTTACAACGTCGTCGTCCAAGGAACTGGTCAAGGGGCGATCGACTCGGCCAGCGGTGCGGACATCGTGGTGCTCGATCTGGGCCTTCCGGACATGGACGGCCTCGACGTCGCACGCGAGATCCGTCACAAGGGCCTGACCACGCCCGTGCTCGTGCTCACCGCGCGCGCCGACGAGGTCGACCTCGTCGTAGGGCTCGACGCGGGCGCCGACGACTACGTCACCAAGCCGTTCCGCCTCGCGGAGCTCCTCGCCCGGGTCCGGGCGCTCCTGCGGCGCTCGCACGGCGAGCAGGTCGACGAGGAGGAGCTCGCGGCGCAGGACGTCCGCATCGACGTCTCCGCGCACCGGGCGTTCCAGGGCGAGCGCGAGCTCCACCTGACCACCAAGGAGTTCGAGCTGCTGCGCGTGCTCGTCGCGAGCGCGGGCTCGGTCGTCGTCCGCGACGCCCTGATGCGCGACGTGTGGGGCTCGGAGCCCGTCGGCTCGACGAAGACGCTCGACATGCACGTGTCGTGGCTGCGCCGCAAGCTCGGTGACGACGCCAACGCGCCGCGCTACATCTCGACCGTCCGGGGCCTCGGCTTCCGCTTCGAGACCGGCGAGAGCTGACCGTCCCCTGACGGGACGAGGGACACGGGGAGCGAGGAGCAGCGTGCGGCGTCGGATGCTGCAGGCGACGGTGGCGGCCGTGGCCGTCGCCGTGATCCTCCTCGGGTTCCCCCTCGCCTTCTACGGCGCCCGGTTCGTGCTCCAGGGCGAGGTCGACGACCTCTCCTCGCGCGTCGAGCGCCTCTCCCGGTCCATCGACGCGCGCCTCGCGACGGGTGACGAGATCCCGGACCACGTCATCGAGGACGCGGTCCAGCCCCGCGCGAGCGACCCTCCGGCGCACGTCTACGTCGCGCTGCCCGACGGCACGGTGCTCACGGCGGGCGACGAGGTCACGGGCCGCGAGATCGAGCAGCCCCTGCACTCCGACTCCGGCGCGCTCGTGACCCTCACCGTCTCCTACTGGGACGCCTACCTCCGGGCCGCGCAGGTCGTGCTGCTCGTCGTGGCCGCGGCGATCGTCGCGTTCGCCGCGGGCATCGGGATGGCCGTGTGGCAGGCGAACCGCATCGCCGCGCCGCTCGTGTACCTCGCGGCGTCGGCGGAGCAGCTCGGCTCGGGGCAGGTGCGCCCACGGCTCGAACCCTCGGGCGTCGAGGAGATCGACCTCGTCGCGGCCGAGCTCGCGCGCAGCTCCGACCGGCTCGCGGGCCGGCTCGCCGCGGAGCGCCAGTTCGCGGCCGACGCGTCGCACCAGCTCCGCACGCCCCTCACGGCCCTGAGCATGCGGCTCGAGGAGATCTCCCTCGCGTCCGACGACCCGGCCGTCCAGGAGGAGGCGCGGATCTCCCTCGAGCAGGTCGAGCGGCTGGTCGGGGTCGTCGACGACCTCCTCGCGTCGTCCCGGCGCGCGCAGGGCGGGACGACGGAGGCGGTGAGCCTGCTCGACGTCGTGCACCAGCAGGAGGAGGAGTGGGTGCCGACGTTCGCGAAGGCGGGGCGCCGGCTCGTCGTCGACGTGCCCCCCGAGTACCAGGTGCTCGCGACGCCCGGCGCGCTCGCGCAGGTCCTGGCCACGCTCATCGAGAACTCCCTCAAGCACGGCGGCGGCACGACGACGGTCCGTGCGCGCCCGTCCGGCACGAGCGGCGCCATCGTCACCGAGGTGTCCGACGAGGGCGCGGGCGTCCCCGACGACCTCGCGCCGCGCATCTTCGAGCGCGAGGTCACCTCGGGCGCGGGGACCGGTCTCGGCCTCGCGCTCGCCCGGGACCTCGCGGCGTCCGACGGCGGTCGCCTGGAGCTCGCGCAGCGTCGGCCCGCGGTCTTCGCGCTCTTCCTCGCGGGGGTGCCGCGACGCCTCGACCCGCGCGTCGTGCTGCCGACCGGGACGGCGGTCGCGGCTGGCGGCCGGCGCAGGCGCCGTCGCGGCTGACACGTCCGGGACGCGCGCGGCTCAGTCGGCCCGCACGTCCGTGGTGGGGCGGGTCGCGCCGTCCGTGGCTCCCGTGGGGGGCTCCACGTCGGGGCGGTCTCCCGTGAACACGAGGTGGCGGTACGCGACGTAGCGGAACGCCGTGCCCAGGGCGAGCCCCACGACGTTCGCCGAGACGTTCTTGGCGAGCGGCGACGTCAGCCCGAGCGCGTACGTCGAGATCGCGAGGCACCCCACCGCGATGAGCATGCCGCCCACGTTGACGACGACGAACGCCGCGAGCTCGCGCCCGCGCGACTGCGTGCGCCGGTCCGAGAACGTCCAGTACCGGTTGCCGACCCACGCCACGAGCGTCGCGACGGCGACGGAGACGATCTTCGCGGTGAGCGGCTTGTGCCCGAGCAGCTCGCCCGGGCCGAAGCTGAGCAGGTTGAACAGGCCCAGGTCGACGACGTACGCGAGCGCGCCGACCGACCCGAACTTCGCGAGCTCGCGGACCCGCGCCAGCACGCGCTCGCGGCGCGACCCGGACGTCGCGGACGTCTCCGCTCGCCGGTCCAGGTCGTTCACCACCCCTCGAGGCTACCGGCCGGTCCTGGGCCCCGCCCGGGTGCCGTCCGCCGTCCGTCCGACGGGCGGTCGGGGGAGGGCCGCCCCGCGGCCAGGCACTAGGGTGGGTGCACGTGGCAGCCCCAGTGATCGCCGTGGTCGGCGGAGGACAGCTCGCACGCATGATGGCCCCCGCGGCCGGAGAGCTCGGCGTGCACCTGCGCGTGCTCGTGGAGGCCGCGGACTCGTCCGCGGCCCAGGTCGTCGTGGACGCGCCCGTCGGCGTCGCGTCCGACGAGGCCGCGGTCCGCTCCCTCATCGCCCCCGCGGGCGCCGCCCCGGCGGACGTCCTGACGTTCGAGCACGAGCACGTCCCGAACGCGCTGCTCACCGACCTGCTCGAGCACGGCACGCCCGTGCGCCCGGGCCCGGACGCGCTCGTTCACGCCCAGGACAAGATCGTCATGCGCCGCCGGCTCACCGAGCTCGGCGTGCCGTGCCCGCGCTGGGCCGCGCTCCCCACGGACCCGGCCGCCGCCCGGGCCGCGCTCACCGACTTCCTCGCCGAGGTCGGGGGCGAGGCCGTCGTGAAGACGGCGCGCGGCGGGTACGACGGCAAGGGCGTCCGCGTGGTCTCGGCCGCGGAGGGTGGCCCCGCGCAGGTGGCGGAGTGGATCGAGGCCGCCGCGACGGACGGCCCCGAGCTCCTCGTCGAGGAGAAGGTCCCGTTCACGCGCGAGCTCGCCGTGCTCGTCGCCCGGCGCCCGAGCGGCGGCGCGGACGGGCGGGGCGAGGTGCGCACCTGGCCCGTCGTGGAGTCGATCCAGCGCGACGGCGTGTGCGCCGAGGTGATCGCGCCCGCGCCCGGCCTCACCGACGCCGAGGCGGAGCGCGCACGCGACGCCGCCGTGCGGATCGCCGAGGGGCTCGGCGTCACGGGGGTGCTCGCGGTCGAGATGTTCGAGGTCGCGGGGGAGGAGGGCCCGCGCGTGCTGGTGAACGAGCTCGCGATGCGCCCCCACAACTCCGGCCACTGGACGATCGACGGCGCGGTGACGAGCCAGTTCGAGCAGCACCTGCGCGCCGTGCTCGACCTCCCGCTCGGCGACACCGCGGCGACCGCGCGCTGGACCGTGATGGCGAACGTCCTCGGCTCGACCCTCGACGAGCTCACCGACGCGCTGCCCGACGTCCTCGCCGCGTTCCCCGACGCCCGGGTCAACCTCTACGGCAAGGGCGTCCGCCCCGGGCGCAAGCTCGGCCACGTCAACGTGAGCGGCGACGACCTGGACGACGTCCGGCGTCGGGCCCTGGCCGCCGCCGCGACCCTGCGGGGCGAGCACCCCGCGACCGACCCGAACGAGGAGCGCGCATGAGCCAGAACCCTGTCGTCGGCATCGTCATGGGGTCGGACTCCGACTGGCCCGTCATGGAGGCCGCCGCCGACGCGCTGGCCGAGTTCGACGTGCCCGTCGAGGTCGACGTCGTCTCCGCCCACCGCATGCCCGTCGAGATGATCGACTACGGCCGCACCGCCGCGGAGCGCGGCCTGCGCGTGATCGTCGCGGGCGCCGGGGGAGCGGCCCACCTGCCGGGCATGCTCGCCGCCGTCACGCCCCTGCCCGTCATCGGCGTCCCCGTGCCGCTGCGCCACCTCGACGGCATGGACTCGCTCCTGTCGATCGTGCAGATGCCCGCGGGCGTCCCCGTCGCGACGGTGTCCGTCGGCGGCGCGCGCAACGCGGGCCTGCTCGCCGCGCGCATCCTCGCCGCGGGCACCGACGACGACGCCGCGCGGCTGCGTGAGCGCATGGTCGCCTTCCAGACGGACCTGGGGGACCAGGCGCGGGCCAAGGGCGCACGGCTGCGCGCGTCGCGTGCCGGCGAGCGGCGCACCGGCTTCGGCGCCTGAGCCACCGGCACGGTCGCGCCTCACGGGGCGCTGATCACGACCGATCCGTTCGCGCGGACCACCACGGACCCTCGCTCGAAGCGCTGGCTGCGGTCCGTCCCGACGCGCACCTCGTCCGCGAGAGGGAACCCGAGGCGGGCCTGGTTGGTCCGCCAGGCCTGCGCGATCTCGGTCCTGAGCCGCAGCACGGTCGCCTGCGGCGTGAACACCAGCACTCCGCGCTCGAAGTCCTGGAGGGTGTGGGAGCCGGACCGGCGCTCCGCCCCCGTCGGGAACCCGAAGGCGCCGGACTCCGCACCCTCCTTCTGCCACGCCGTGTGCAGCGCACCGATGACGTAGATCGTGGGGGTGCCGGGGCGGTAGGTGAGGGTGCCGCGTTCGAAGCGCTGGGCGCACGCGCCGTCGGTGCGGCACTGCTCGGGGCCGAGGGGGAAGCCGAAGTAGCCGGTCTGCCCGCCTTCCTTCTGCCAGGCGGAGTGGAGGCCGCCGATGACGTAGACCGTGGGGGCGCCGGGGCGGTAGGTGAGGGTGCCGCGTTCGAAGCGCTGGGCGCACGCGCCGTCGGTGCGGCACTGCTCGGGGCCGAGGGGGAAGCCGAAGTAGCCGGTCTGCCCGCCTTCCTTCTGCCAGGCGGAGTGGAGGCCGCCGATGACGTAGACCGTGGGGGCGCCGGGGCGGTAGGTGAGGGTGCCGCGTTCGAAGCGCTGGGCGCACGCGCCGTCGGTGCGGCACTGCTCGGGGCCGAGGGGGAAGCCGAAGTAGCCGGTCTGCCCGCCTTCCTTCTGCCAGGCGGAGTGGAGGCCGCCGATGACGTAGACCGTGGGGGCGCCGGGGCGGTAGGTGAGGGTGCCGCGTTCGAAGCGCTGGGCGCACGCGCCGTCGGTGCGGCACTGCTCGGGGCCGAGGGGGAAGCCGAAGTAGCCGGTCTGCCCGCCTTCCTTCTGCCAGGCGGAGTGGAGGCCGCCGATGACGTAGACCGTGGGGGCGCCGGGGCGGTAGGTGAGGGTGCCGCGTTCGAAGCGCTGGGCGCACGCGCCATCGGTGCGGCACTGCTCGGGGCCCAGGGGGAAGCCGAAGTAACCGGTCTGCCCGCCTTCCTTCTGCCAGGACGAGTGCAGCCCGCCGATCACGAGCGTGATACCCGTCCCCGGGCGGTAGGTGATGGTGCCGCGTTCGAAGCGCTGGGCGCACGCGCCGTCGGCGCGGCACTGCTCGTTGCTCGTCGGAGCGCCGAAGTAGCCGTCCCTCCCGCCGTTGCTCGACCACGCCGTCGCGATCGCGCCGAAGACGCTGTAGGACGTCGACCCGAACCAGTCGGTGAAGAGCCGCCAGAAGTTGCGGTTGCCGTAGGCGGAGCACGAGTCGCCCGTGCCGTACAGCCGGGCCAGGGCGGCAGCGTTGGGCTGGTAGGGCGTGTAGATGTACAGGCCGGCGGTGGCCTGGTTCTCGATGTAGACGTTCGACCCGCCGCACGCCTGGTTCGGGTTGTACCGCACGTAGTTGACCCGTCCGGCCTGATACCCGTACCGGGTGGGGTTGGCGCGGTACACCTGGTACTGACGGGCGGCGCGGTAGACCTGGTTGAAGAAGCCGTAGTACTCCGCGTTGCACGGTGCGGTGTCGGGACAGCCGAAGCCCGTCGCCGTCTGGTAGGCCCGCTTCGTCGGCCGGGTGCGGGTGACGAGGCTCTGTTCCTTCTCGAGCAGCACGAGGAGCACCCGCGGGTTGATCCCGCACGCGGCGGAGACGCCGGCGATGATCTGCGCCGCGCTCTCGTTCGCCCTGCCGGTGTAGCCCCGGCACACGTTGGGCTCCACGGGCCAGTTCCGCGTGGTCTCACGGAAGTTCTTCAGGCAGGGCGCCTCGCCTGCCACGCAGGACGCCCCGCGCTGGTTCAGGAAGGTCTGGATCGCCGCGACGGACATCGAGCCCGAGTGGTAGAAGACGGCGTCGGAGACGATGTTCCCGGGTCGGAACTCCGATCCCGACACCGCGGCGGGCACCGCCGTGGTGGCGACGGGCGCCGTCGGGACCTCCGCCGTGCGAGGCTGCGCCGTCCCCTCCGCGGGCATCCAGGCGAGGACGAGCGTCAGGACGGCGGCCAGCGTCGCCGTCACCGTGCGACGGGTCACGGGACCTGCACCTCGACGCTCTCCGACCGTCCCTCGGAGGTCGGCGAGCTGTAGCCCACGACCACCTGCCAGCTGCCGGGCGAGAGATCCGCCACCGCGAAGGTGGCCTCTTCGCACCAGGTGGTGGTCGCGTCAGGCACGGCGACCGACTCCGCCTCGACACGCTCGTCCCCGTTGGTCATCTCGACGACGCACGTCCCGTCGCCCTCGACGATCTCGGCGACGTACGCGTCGACGCGGACCGCCTGGCCGGTGTCGTCGAGCCCCGCGTAGACGACCACGGGCGCAGCGGACGCGAGCGTCGCGGTGCTCTCCGTCGGGTCGTCCGCCGTCGTACCCGGCTGCGCGCACGCCGTGGCCGACGCCAGGATCGCGAGCAGCACCACCGCCCGACGACCTCGTCGCAGCACCGTTCCGTGCACCACACGCACCCCCAGCTCGGAGGCGGGGCCCCCGTCGTCTTGCACTTGTCGCCCCGAGCCTAGGTGAGGGCTCGGCGTGCCGCTCGGCGACCTCGTGTGGCGCGTACCACCGCGCCAGGCCGTCGGCGAGGACACCGTCCCCGTCGCGTCGACCAGGCGTCGCCGCGATTTCATCCGGAGGTCACCGCGCGGATCGTCGTGGCTCGTAGCGTCACGACCCGTCGGCAGGTCCGGTCCCGGACCGCCTCTTCCCCATCCACAGGAGCCGGACGCCACGGTGGTGCTTGTCGAGTCGCGGGACGACGAACTGGTGCGCCGGGCGACCACCGGACGGACGCCTGCGCGCCACGTGCGGCCCCGGCAGGGAGACGGGCGCCGGACGGACCTCGACGGTCTGCGCGCGGTGGCCGTCCTCCTGGTCGTCGTCTACCACGTCTGGGCCGACCGCGTCTCCGGCGGTGTGGACGTCTTCCTGATGCTCTCCGCCTTCTTCCTCACGGGTTCGTTCCTGCGCACCATGACGCGAGGTCGGCCTCTCGCGCTGGGGGCCTACTGGGCGCGGACGTTCGCGCGTCTCGTCCCGACGTCGGCCGTGGTGCTCCTCGCGGTCCTCGTCACGGCGCACGCGGTGTACCCCGCGTCTCGGTGGCCCGGCATCTGGTCCCAGAGCTGGGCGTCGCTCTTCTCCGTCCAGAACTGGCAGCTCGCCCGCGAGGCCGTCGACTACTACGCCCGGGACGCCGCGACCCTGAGCCCGCTGCAGCACTACTGGTCCCTGTCGGTCCAGGGTCAGGTGTTCGTCCTGTGGCCCCTCCTCCTGGCCGGGTGCGCGACGGCGGTCCGGCGCCTCGGCCTGCGCGCGGAGACGGTGCTGCTCGTCGTCTTCGGCGCCGTGCTCGTGGCGTCGCTCGCGTTCTCGGTGGTCGAGACGTCGACGGAGCAGGACGTGGCGTACTTCGACACCCGGGCGAGGCTGTGGGAGTTCGCGCTGGGGTCGGTCGTCGCCGTCGTCCTGCCCCGCGTGCGGCTCCCGCACCGGGCGGCCGGCATCCTGGGCTGGGTCGGCCTGGCGGCGATCGCCGCGTGCGGGCTGGTCCTCGACGTCCGCGGCGGCTTCCCCGGCTACCTCGCGCTCTGGCCCACGGTGGGCGCTGCCGCCGTCATCCTCGCCGGTTCTGCCGGGCCCGGCGTCGGCGCCGCCCGGCTGCTCTCGCACCCCGCCCTCGTCCGGCTCGGCGGCGACGCCTACGCGCTGTACCTGGTCCACTGGCCGCTCCTCGTGACGTGGCGGCTGCTCGACGAAGGGCGGCAGCCGTCGTTCGTCGCCGGGACGGTGGTCGTCGTGGTGTCGCTCGTGCTGGCCCGGGTCCTCACCGCCGCGGTGGAGCGCCCGCTCCGCGAGGCGACCGGGGCGGGTCGGAGCACCGTGCGGAGGACCGTCGTGGTCGCCGTCGCGCTCGTGCTCGTGGCCGTCCCGCTCGCAGGGTGGCAGGGCGTGGAGCGAGAGCGGGCGGCGGAGCTCACGGCGGACACGCCGGTGGACAACCCGGGCGCCGCCGTCCTGCTGGCCGGGTACCGGGCGGAGGGAGATCCCCGCGCTCCGGCCCGGCCCCTCGCCACCGCGCTCGACGAGCAGTGGGTGGTGCTCCCCGAGCCCTGCGCCGACGAGCTGGTGGCCGGAGCGACGGCGGAGGTCGCCGAGCGGTGCCACGAGCTGACGCCGACGTCGGCCCCGGCGCCCACGGTCGTCGTCCTGGGCGACTCGCACAGCGAGCAGTTCATGGGGGCGCTGCTGCCGATCGCCGAGCGCGAGGGGTGGCACCTCGTCTCGTTGCTGAAGGGCGGGTGCTCCCTCGGCCTCGGGGAGCACCCCTGCGCGGCGTGGAACGAGGAGGCGTTGCGCTTCGTCGTCGGTCTGCGGCCCGACGCCGTGCTCACCGTCGTGACGGCGGCCGAGCCCGACGGTCCCGGAGAAGGGTTGGTGACCGGACAGCAGGAGGCGATCGACGCGCTCGCCGCGTCGGGCATCGACCTGATCGGCGTGCGGGACAACCCGCGGTTCTCGTTCGACATGTTCGCGTGCGCGGAGGCTCACGGGCCCGACGCCGGGGAGTGCCGACGCGCGCTCGCGACGGTGAGCGCGCAGAGCGACCCCGCGTCGGACCTGGACCTCACCGACACGTCCGTGCTCGTGGACCTGTCTGCCGAGACGTGCCCCGGCGGGGTCTGCTCACCCGTCGTGGGCAACGTGCACGTCTTCCTCGACGACAACCACCTGACGTGGGACTACGCGCGCACGCTCGCCCCGTTCCTCGAGGAGCGCCTGGCACCGTGGCGGGACGGCCTCGCTCTCGAGCCCTGAGAGGTCGGCCGGCGTGCCTCACGGCCGGGGGAGGCCGCCCACCTGACCGGGCGCGAGGTTGCCGTCCCGGATGTCGACCCAGAACTGGCCGACCGTCTCGGGGTCGAGCTGCACGGTCGACCCCAGGTTGCCGCCGGGGCGGAAGTCCGGGTTCGAGATCGGCGGGGTGCCGGTGATGCCGTCGGGCCCGTTGGCCTTGCGGAAGGCGAGCGCGAGCTTGCCGAGGTCCACGATGCCGGTCTTCTCGTCGACGGTGAGGGCCCCCAGCCCGGAGTCGAGCAGCGAGACCTGGTCGCCCGGGCGGAAGAGGATGCCGGGGTCGGCGGCCTGCGAGCTGATCGCGCCGATGACCTGGCGCTGACGCTCGGCCCGTCCGATGTCGCCCTGCGGGTCCGAGTACCGCATGCGCGAGAACGCGAGCGCGGTGTGCCCGTCGGCCACGTGGCAGCCCGCCGTCCAGACGAGCTCGCTCTTCGGGTCGTCCACGTCGTAGTCGAGGCACAGCTCGACGCCGCCGACGGCGTCCACGATCCCCTCGACACCGCCGAACCCGACCTCGACGTAGTGGTCGACCGTGAGGCCGGTGAGCTGCTCGACGGTCTGCACGAGCAGCGCCGGACCGCCCCAGGAGTACGCCGAGTTGAGCTTGCTCGACCCGTTGCCCGGGATCTCCGCGTACGTGTCGCGCGGCAGGCTGATGAGCGCGACCGGCCCGCTCGGCGGCGCGTGGAGGACCATGATCGTGTCGGTTCGGGCGCCCTCGGTGCCGTCCTCGCTGATGCCGTCCCCCCGCGCGTCCGACCCGGCGAGCAGGTAGGTGTTGCCCGCGGTGCCGGGAGCGCCGGAGAGCGCCTCCACGTGCTGGATCTTGCCGTTGGCCCAGATGAGGAGGCCGACGGGCCAGGCGAGGAGCGCGACGATGACGACACCGGCGACGAGCCCGACGATGCGGCCCTTGCGGACGCGGAAGCCGCCGCCCGGACGGGACGCGCCGGCGGTCGACGGCGGGCGGCCGTCGCCGGGGCGGCCGGGACCGCCCGGGCGCGGACGGGACACCGGTGCGGGGCCCCGTCCCGGGCTCGCGGTCGCGGCGCGCGCGCTCGCGTGCGGGGACGACGAGACGCGGGCGGGAGCCGAGCGCTCGGGCGACCGCGTCGGGGCGACGGACGGGGGCAGCGCCGAGGCCGCGGGCTCGTTCCGGGGGCGCGTGCGCCCTGCGGGCGGCGCCGGCGGCGGCGTGCCCTGGCGGGCCGGGGTCACGGGGATCTCGCGCGACGACTGGCGCCGGATGCGCGGCTCGGCCCGGACGGCGTCGTCGGGCACGGGCCGGGCCGGCGGGCGGGAGCGACCGCTGTTCCCGACGGCGATCGCGTCGTCGGCCGAGGTGGGCCGGGGCGAGCGGCCGCCCTGGGGCGTGAAGCTCGGGGGCAGCGAGCGGGGGTCGCGGGAGTCGGTCATGGGATCACCCGCACTGCGCGGTCTCGTCGGCGGCGGAGAACGCCTCCTTGCCGGCTTCCTTCGTCTGCACCGGCGCGGGCTCGTCCGCGGCGGTGCCGGGCGCCGGGGCGTCGTCGCCCTCGCTCGCCGGTGGCGCGTCGGTCGCGGCGTCGTCGGCCGGCTGGTCGGCCGCGGGTGCGGGCGCGACGATCGGCTCGTCCGCGCGCACCTTCGCCCACAGCTCGTCGGCCTCCGGCGTCCAGACGACCTTCGCGTCGGGAGCCCGCGGGTCCGGCGCGTGGGGAACGGTCATGAAGGTGATGTTGCCACTCGACGTGCCCCGGAGGCTGAAGGCGAGCCCGGCGAGGCTTGGGATCGACGAGAGGTTGTCGCTCATCGTCAGCGACCTGGTGCCCGCGTCGACGAAGCCGTAGATCTGGCCGAGGTCCGAGAGCACGTTCTTCGACAGCACCTGGTTCACCGTCGCGGCGAGGAGCTGCTGCTGCCGGCCGATGCGGCTGAGGTCCGACCCGTCGCCCACCCCGTACCGGGCGCGCGCGAAGCCGAGCGCCTGGGCGCCGTCGAGCGTCTGCCACCCCGCGGCGAGCTGCAGGTCCGCCTTGGGGGAGTCGATCGCCTCGGGGATGCACATGCGCACCCCGCCGATCGCCGACACCATGTTCTGGAAGCCCGCGAAGTCGACGACGACGAAGCCGTCGACGAAGACGTCGGTGAGGCTCTCGACGGTCCGCACCGTGCACGCCGCCGCGGAGTCGACGTCCCCGCCGACCGTCGCCCCGTTGGCGAAAGCGGCGTTGAAGCGCGTGTTCGCCGGCGCGGTCGTCTTCCCGTTCGTCGTGGTGCACGCCGGGACGTCGACGCGCGAGTCGCGCGGGATCGAGATCATCTCCACGCGCGAGCGGTCGGCGGACACGTGCACGAGGATCGTCGTGTCCGAGCGCATGCCCTCGACGCCCTCGACGTCGTGGCCGTTCTCCCCGCCGCGCGCGTCGGACCCCATCACGAGGATGTTGAGGGGCTTCCCGGCGTTCGGGTCGCTCGGGTCCGGGGTGGTCTGCGCGGGACGGTCGTCGAGCAGGTCGAGCGCGCTCGACGACGTGATGTTGCCCTGGATGTTCGACAGCGCGGAGGCGCCGCCGACCGCCCCGAGCGCGAGCACCGCCGTGGCGACGAGGCCGACCGATCGCGCGACCCGGTGCGTGCGCAGCGTCCGGGCGTGCGCGGGGCCGCGGGACGGCGGGGTCGCCGCCGCGGAGCGGCCCTGGGCGCGGGAACGTGACGTCACGGGAGTCGAGCATAGGCGCGGCGTGCGGCGCGGCGGCGAGCGGGCGGCGGGCAGGGGGTGGAGGAGTTGTGTCGGCCCGCGGCGCGGGCGTCGCCGGGCGCCCTCGTCGCGTGCACTATCCTTCGCCTGACAGGGAGTGAGGGGGCTCCTCCGGCTCGACGAAGACCCGAGGTGCTCGTGCGATCGGTCCGCCAGTCGTGGTCCACGCTCCGCTCGCTCGCGCACCGGATCGTGGGTGTCGACGAGCGGACCCAGCGGCTCGAGAGCGTGCTGGACGGCCTCGTCCGGAGGGTCGGCGCGCTCCGCGAGCAGAACGCCGAGCTGGCCCGTCGGACGGACGAGCTGGAGCGGGCCGTAGCCGGCCGGGGCGACGCCCACTCGCGGTCCCTGCGGGTCCTGAACGACACCGTCAACCTCGCGACCCGGCGAGGCGCCTTCGCCCGGCCCGTCGCACGCGTCGTCTTCCTGGTGCACCACATCGAGGCCTGGGACAGCCTCGACGAGCTCTTCGCCGCGATGGCGGCCGCGCCGGACTTCGACCCGGTCGTGGTCTCGTTGCCGCGCCGGTTCGGCGGGGTGGGGCCGCTGCGCGACGAGGACGTCGTGCACGCGGGTCTCGCGGAGCGGGGCGTGCCGCACCTGCGTGCCGCCGGCGACCGGGTCCCCGACGTGCTGCGCTTCGTGAAGCTGCTCGAGCCCGACCTCGTCGTGCGCCAGTCGCAGTGGGACCGCGACGTCGACGAGGGGCTCGCCGTCGAGCTCCTCTCGTTCGCGCGGTTGTGCCTGGTGCCCTACGAGACGATGAACCTCGTGGTCAACGTCCCCGAGCCCCGGTCCGGCACGACGAACACCGCCGTGGACTCCGAGCTCCACCGCGCCGCCTGGCTCGTGTTCTGCGCGAACGAGGAGTCACGCCGGGCCGCGGTGCGCGACGGCGTGACCGCGGGGCGCCAGTTCCGCGTGGTCGGGCACCCGAAGGCTGACGTGCTCCGGGCGGCGGAGCCGAGCTGGCCCGTCGCGACGGCCGGGCCGTCAGGTGGGCGTCGCCCGCGGGTGGTCTGGTCCTCGCACCACTCGATCGGCCAGGGCTGGACACGTTTCGGGCTGTTCCCCGAGGTCGCCGAGGACATGCTGGCATGGGCACGGGAAGGCGACGTCGAGATCGTCTGGATGCCCCACCCCGCGCTCCGGCCGTACCTCGAGCGACCCGAGTCGCCCTGCCCGGTCGAGCGCTACGCCGACTGGAGGACGCGCTGGGACGCGCTGGGCAACACGGCCGTGGTGGAGAGCGAGCGGTACGCGCCGGTGCTCGCCGCGACGGACGTCGTGATCACCGACGGGCTCAGCATGCTTGTCGAGCCCCAGGTCCTGACCACCCCGGTGGTCTTCCTGGAGCGGGCGGGGCACCGGCCGTTCACCGAGGTGGGTGATCGCGTCGTGGCAGGGACCCACGTGGTCGACGACGTCGCGAGCGCCCGGCGGGTGGTGGAGAAGGTGCGCACGGACGGTGACGACCTGGCGTCGGTGCAGCGCCGCAACGTCCAGGAGCTCCTCGGCGCGCCCGGCGCCGCGGAGCGGATCCTGCGGGTCCTGCGGGACGAGATCGCAGCCGTCCGTGGGCTGTCGTCGGCCCCGAGCGGCCAGGACGCACGGTAGCCTGCTCGACGTGTCCGGATCGTCCCCAGCTCCCGCCCCGGCACCGCGTGTCGTCGCGGTCGTCGTCGCCTACAACCGTCGTGACCTGCTGACCCAGGCGCTCGACGCCCTGGCTGCGCAGGACCGACCCCTCGACGCGGTCGTCGTCGTCGACAACGCCTCGGACGACGGGTCGAAGGACGTCGCCGCGGCGCACCCGGTCCGCGCCACCGTGATCCCGCTCGAGCAGAACACCGGTGGCGCGGGAGGCTTCGCCACCGGCATCGCCCACGCCGTCGATGCGCTCTCCGCCGACCTCGTCTGGCTCATGGACGACGACACGATCCCCACGCCGGCCGCGCTCTCCGAGCTCCTGCGCGCACGCGAGAGGTACGACGGCCCGGTCGCCGTCCTCGGCAGCAGGGTGGTCTGGCACGACGGGCGGGACCACCCGATGAACACGCCGCGGACGCGGCCCGGCGCCTCGCCGGGGGAGCTCGCCGCGGCGCGGGCGGCCGGGGCCACGCCCGTGCGGTCCTCGTCGTTCGTCTCGATGCTCGTCGACGCGCGGGCCGTGCGCTACCACGGGCTGCCCGTGGCCGACTACTTCATCTGGAACGACGACTTCGAGTACTCCGCGCGGCTCCTGCGCCGAGGGACAGGCCTCGCTGTCCCCACGAGCGTTGTCGAGCACCGCACCAAGACCTTCGGGGCGACCGACGCCGACCCGGGCGAGCGCTTCTACTTCGAGGTGCGGAACAAGACCTGGATGCTCACGAGGTCGTCGTCCCTCGCCCCCGCCGAGCGCCTGCTGTACGGCGGAGCGAGCCTGCGGCGGTGGGCCCGGACGCTGCGACGGTCGGACCGGCGCGACGTCCTGGTGCGCAGCGGGGCGAAGGGCCTGCGAGACGGCCTGCTCCGGGCCCCGCGCACCAACGCCGAGGTCCTGAGCGGCGCGGGGACGGACGTCGGGCCGATCCTCCGGCTGGACGGCGGCCGAGGCGGGAAGGCGGCGTGACGCCACCGTTCTCGGTGCTCCTGCCCGTCTACCGGGGCGACCGACCTGACTACCTGCGGCGCTCCTTCCGGTCCGTCGTCGACGACCAGGAGCTCCGCCCGTCCGAGGTGGTGATCGTCCGGGACGGACCCGTGGGTCCTGACCTCTCCGCGGTGCTCGCGGAGATCGGGGAGCGGAGCGCGGTCCCGGTGGTGACCGTGGACCTCGACGACAACGTCGGCCTCGCGCTCGCCCTCGAAGCCGGGCTGGCCGCGTGCTCGTACGAGATCGTCGCCCGGCAGGACGCGGACGACGTGAGCCGGCCTCGCCGGTTCGCGGTGCAGGTCCCCCTCGTCGAGGGAGGGCTGGACGTGGTGGGCTCGGCGATCGAGGAGTTCGAGGGCGACGACGAGGCGCAGGCCGGCCTCGTGCGGGTGCCCCCGCTGACGTCCGAGGAGATCGCGGAGACCTCCCGCTTCGCCTCGCCGTTCAACCACCCGACCGTCGTCTACCGTCGTTCGGTCGTCGCCGCCGTCGGCGGGTACGAGGACCTGCCGTTGATGGAGGACTACTGGCTCTTCGCGCGGCTGGTCGGGCACGGGGCGCGGATGGCGAACGTCGCCGAGCCGCTCGTGCGCTACCGGGTGGGCGCGGGGGCCTACGCCCGCCGCGGCGGCACGCAGCTGCTGCGGTCGGAGCTCGAGCTGCAGCGGCGCCTGCGTCGGGAGGGCTTCACGTCCGTGGGCCAGGCCGCGCGGAACGTCGCCGTCCGTGGTGGCTACCGGCTGGTCCCCGAGACGGCACGTCGGTCGCTGTACCGGGCGTGGGTGCGGTTGCGCCGGTCCGGCTGACGCGGAGGCCGGGCCGACCTCCCGCCGGGCGGGCCGGAGGAGGCGCCCCGGTGAACATCGCGTGGCGAAGTGACGCACGGGGCAGCAGGGGAGATCCACCCGCGGCCGTGCGGCTAGTCTGTTCCGGTTGTCATCCCTAACGAGGAGTTTGAGTGGACGCGGATCTTGTCGTCGTGGGGTCGGGCTTCTTCGGCCTGACCGTCGCTGAGCGCATCGCCGAGGAGTACGGCCGGAAGGTCCTCGTGATCGACCGTCGCACCCACATCGGCGGCAACGCCTACAGCGAGGCCGAGAAGACGACCGGCATCGAGGTCCACCGCTACGGGGCGCACCTCTTCCACACCTCGAACGAGCGGGTCTGGGAGTACGTGAACCGCTTCACGGCGTTCACGAGCTACGTCCACCGCGTGTACACCACGCACAAGGGCGAGGTCTTCCCGATGCCGATCAACCTCGGCACCATCAACCAGTTCTTCCGCTCGGCGCACGGCCCCGACGCGGCCCGCGCGCTGGTCAAGGAGCTCTCGGCCGAGCTCGGGGACAAGAAGCCGGAGAACCTCGACGAGCAGGGCGTCTCCCTCATCGGCCGCCCTCTCTACGAGGCGTTCATCCGCGAGTACACCGCGAAGCAGTGGCAGACGGACCCGCGCGACCTCCCGGCGTCGATCATCTCGCGGCTCCCCGTGCGGTACACGTACGACAACCGCTACTTCAACGACACGCACGAGGGGCTCCCGGTCGACGGCTACACGGCCTGGATCGAGCGCATGGCCGACCACAAGAACATCGAGGTCCGGCTCGGCGTCGACTTCTTCGACGAGTCGCAGCCCGTGAGCAAGGGCAACGTGGTCGGCAACGTGCCGGTGGTCTACACGGGTCCGGTCGACCGCTACTTCGACTACGCCGAGGGCGACCTCTCGTGGCGCACGCTCGACTTCGAGGAGGAGGTGCTCCCGGTCGGCGACTTCCAGGGCACCCCGGTGATGAACTACGCGGACGCCGACGTCCCGTACACGCGCATCCACGAGTTCCGGCACTTCCACCCCGAGCGCGACTACCCGACGGACAAGACCGTGATCATGCGGGAGTTCTCCCGCTTCGCGGAGAAGGCCGACGAGCCGTACTACCCCGTGAACACCGCCGCGGACCGCGCGCGCCTGCTCGCCTACCGCGACCTCGCGGCGGGGGAGAGCGACGTCCTCTTCGGTGGTCGGCTGGGCACGTACAAGTACCTCGACATGCACATGGCCATCGGTTCGGCGTTGTCGATGGTGGACAACAAGCTCGCCCCCCACTTCGCCCGGGGGACGCGACTGGAGAGCGGGGGCGTCGACGCATGAGGTGCGTCACGGCCAGCCCTGACGCCGTGTCGTCGCCGCTCGGAGCTCTGACATGAGCTGGTGGGACCTCCTCCCGGAGGTCTGCGTCGCGCTGGCCGTGCTTTTCGTCCCGGGGATGATCGTGCTCGCCGCGGCGGCACCTCTCTCGCTGCGGACCGTGGGGCTCGGTCCCGTCGTGTCCGTGGGGGTCGTCGCGGTGAGTGCGGTCGCGGCAGGGCTCGCGGGCATCGGCTGGTCCCTCTGGGTCCCGTTCGCGACGTCTGCTCTTGTAGCCCTGCCTTTCGGGCTGCTGCGGTTCTTGGCCGCGCGACGACGGGCAACGAACAGGGCCCCCGGCCCGTCTGCGGGCTGGTGGGCGGCCGGGCTGGGGCTTGCCGTCGCGGCGGTGCTGATCGCACGACGATTCGTCTTCGTCGTCGGGAGCCCGGAGAACTTCTCCCAGACCTTCGACAACGTGTTCCACCTGAACGCGATCCGGTACATCCTCGAGACAGGCTCAGGTTCGTCGCTCGACCTCGGCGGAGTCACGTCCATCGCGTTCTACCCGGGTGCGTGGCATGACGTCGTCTCGCTCGTCGTCGCCACGACGGGTACCTCGATTCCCGCCGCGATCAGCGCGACGAACCTGGTGATCGCCACGCTGGTCTGGCCCGCAGGCTGCATCTACCTGGTCTCGGTCCTCTTTCCGGGGCGGGTCTGGACGCTTCCCGTCGCGGGCGTGCTGAGCACCGCCTTCGGATCGTTCCCCCTGCTCCTGATCAACTTCGGAGTCCTGTATCCGAACTTCCTGGCGGTAGCGCTCCTGCCCGCGCTGCTCGGTGCGACCGCTGCGCTGCTCGGGCTCCCGGACGGCGCTGAACCCGGTGGTGTCCTCCGGTTCGTACGGGACGCGCTGCTCGTGCTCGTCGGTCTCGCTGGTGTCGCGCTCTCGCACCCCAACGGCGCCATGTCATGGATCGCGCTCTCAATCCCGCTGCTCGCCTGGTGCGGCTGGCGTCACCTTCGCGCGGCGTGGGGAGGCGGAGCGGGCTCGCGCCGTCGGTCCCTCGCCGTGGTGGCTGTGGCGGGTCTCGTCGTCGTCCTGGCGACCATGGTGCTGTGGCGCAACATCAGGCCGCCGTACGCGGCCTCCCAGTGGCCACCTCCGCAGAGCCAGGCACAGGCCATCGGTGAGTCGCTCTCCGGAGCGCACCTCGACCGCCCGGTGTCGTGGCTGGTCGCTGTGCTGATCGTGGCAGGACTCGTGACCGCTGTGAGGGACCCACGCAGGCTCTGGCTATGCGGGCCCTTCTTCGTGTCGGCCTTCCTCTTCGTGGTGATCTCGGGAACTCCCTACAGCCCGTTCCGATACTGGGTGACCGGGGTCTGGTACAACGACTCGAACCGCATCGCCGCGATCATGCCGACAGGGTCTCTCGTCGTGGCCGTCCTGGGCACCGTCGGCATCGTGGCCGCTGTGAGCTTCCTCGCCGACAAGGCGGGGGACGCGCTGTCTCTCGGTGTGACGGCGCGACGGACGATCTCGACCGGCCTCGCAGTGCTCGGTTCGCTGCTCCTGCTGTGGGGTTCGCAGGGCGAGAACGTCCGCGAGGTCGCGCGACAGGGAGCAGAGCGCTACCAGCAGGCCGCCGACTCGCCGCTCGTGGACGACGACGAAGCGGCGCTGCTCGGCAGGCTCGACGCGCTGACTCCGCCAGACGCGGTGATCGCAGGTAACCCGTGGACCGGTGCGGCGCTCGCGTACGCCCTTGCGGATCGTGAGGTCACGGAGAAGCACATCCTGACGCAGGTCCCGGAGGATGTCCTCGTCCTCGACGCTGACCTGGTGAACATCGACGACGACCCGGAGGTGTGCGCGGCCGTCGTGACCTCGGGGGTCACGCACGTGTTGGACTTCGGCGATCGGTTCGTGAACGACGGACGGAACATGTCCATCGACTACTCCGGCCTGGAGAACTTGCGCGAGGGTGAGCACCTTCGCCTGGTGGACGCCGAGGGCGACGCGCGTCTGTTCGAGATCGTCGGGTGCAGCGACTGACGGTTCCTCGCTGATCGCTGATCGCTGATCGCTGATCGCCGGCGCCTCGCCGGTGACGTCCGGTGAGCCCTGCCGGGTGCGGCGGGGCGGCCCCGCGTAGCATCGGACCGACGTGAGGAGGATTTGGTGCACATCACACGGCGAGACTTCAGCCGGCTCGTCGCCGGGGGGATTGCGGTGGCATCTCTCGGCGGGCAGACCCTGACACGACGCGCAGCGGCCGCGGGGACGGCAGCAGAGCCACAGGTGGTGATCACGGGACCGCGGCACGACTGGCTCGACACTGTCGAGGCCTCGTTGGATCAGATCACGGGTCGGACCGGTCTCTCGGTCGCGGTCCGCAGGATCGACGGTCCCACCATGCAGGACGCTGACTGGGCAGGGACGGACCTCGCTCTGCTGCACGTGGGTGCTGAGGCCGAGGACGCGCTCGCCGCGGGCCGGGTACAGGACGTCGGGTCGCTGGTGAGCACG
The DNA here is from genome assembly GCF_013127315.1 of Cellulosimicrobium sp. 72-3. Classification (NCBI taxonomy): domain Bacteria; kingdom Bacillati; phylum Actinomycetota; class Actinomycetes; order Micrococcales; family Promicromonosporaceae; genus Cellulosimicrobium; species Cellulosimicrobium sp. 72-3. Next base: position 3,107,187 of record NZ_CP053419.1, on the reverse strand, counting down.
GGGCGGCTCGACCTCCGCGGACGTACCGGCCTGGAACAGGCCCTCGCGACGGCGGACGCGGGCGGTGCGCTCCCGGGTATCCCGTTCGTGAGCGACGAGACTGTCGTCTATCACCGGGACGACATGCTGACGGCGCTCGGTGGTCGGGAGCCAGAGTCGCTGGACGACCTGATCGCTGCCGCCTACCAGCTGACCGACGACTCAGCCGGGGTCGCGGGCGTCGTCCTCGTGGACGACGCCGCCACGGTCCTGCCCATGGTGTACGCCTTCGGCGGGTTCGTCGCCGAGGACGGCATGATCGGCCTGGCGGGGATCGAGAGCTCCCGCGCTTACGGGTTCCTCCGCCAGATGGTCGTCGACTGCTCCGCTGGACAGGAGCCTGCTCGCGGGCTCGTCGAGGCGGTGGAGCGCTTCAGCTCCGGCCAGGCGCGGCTGCTCGTCGCAGGTGACGGCCTCCTGCCGATCCTCAAGACGCTAGACCCAGACGGCGTGATCGGGTCGACATCACTCCCGGCGGGTCCTGCTGGGAACATCGGGCTCGCTTTGCCCACCTGGGTGCTCGGCGTCGCCTCCTCGTCCACCTTGCCCGAGCGAGCGGTGAAGGTGCTCCAGGCTCTTGCCGACGTGCGGTATGAAGGATCCACCGCGACGCAGGAGGGCATCGAGGTCACCTCGCTCGCGTCCGGAAACCCCGTCGTCGACACCCCGGACGAACTCCGTGACGAGGCTCCGGCGACGACGGCGCGCGCCGACCAGATGGTGGCGCGGATCTTCTCGCGCGAGGGTCAGGAAGCTCTCGTAGCGCCCGTATTCGACAGCGCTATCGAGAGCGGCTCGGCCGCGGCGGAACTCGCTCGCGTCGTCGGCTGACGCCCGTCCGGGCGGAGGGTCGACCAGGGATCAATTCGCCCGCGCGTCGCGGACCAGGTTGTCGAGCGTCCTTCTCTCCACCCACACCACCGGCACACCGGCGTTGCGCAGGTTGTCGTACTCAGCCTTGGTCTGGAGCTCGACCCAGCCTCCGTTGTGACCGAAGATCCCGTAGGGCGTTCGCTCGCCCCCGGCGCGGTAGATGATGGGCATCTCGTCTGGGTTCCATTCTCTGAGGGGCGGCGGCAGGTTACGGACACGCTGGAGCAGGCCGGGAAGCTGCGCGACCCGCCCGTCGCCGGGGCAGACCTTTCCGTTCGCGCCCCAGACCTCGCCGCCAGAGACACGCCACGGGTCGATCCCGTAACGGTGGAGGCCGATCCCGGTGGAGTTCGGCAGCGAGTTGCGCATGTCCGAGACAGGCAGGCTGTAGTACTGGCACAGCCATTTGAGCAACGGCGCCAGAGCGGAGAGCTGGGCCTCCGTCCACGTGCCGTCGCCCTTTCCCTGCGTCTCGATCCCGATACAGCTCGCATTCCCGCTCCGTTGCGTCCATGCGGTGACGCTGGTGTCGAGGTACTGCTCGACGACTCCGTTGTACTTGACGTAGAAGTGGCTCGAGGCGAGCGCCGCGGGATTGTTGAACCACCCGTACAGAGAGTCAGCACCCCCCGCGTCGACATGGAGCACGACCGCGCGGGTGCGAGCGCGATCAGCCCCGTAGTTCTGGCTGATCGGCATCCACCGTGCTGCTTTGTACCGTGCCACGTCGAAACCTCCCGGACCGAGACTAGGTGGTCGACCCACGAATCGCTCGATGGGAGCTCCGTGTGTCTCCTCGTCAGTCTTGGTGGGGCGGTGATGTCCGACGGTCGTTGTCCGAGGCGCCCCCGGCGTCCGTCCCGGAGGGCTGCGGAGGCACGATCTCGTGGGCGCGCAACTCACCCTGCTCGAGCTGGAGCCGAAGGAGCGCCACCTCCTCGGTGAGGGTCCGCACCTTCTCGTCGAGACCGGAGACGCCGACGCTCAGCTGGACGCACACGATGAGCAGGATGAGGATCGCGACGGCGAACACCAGGTTGACGGGCAAGGTCACCCCGACGACCTGGGCGATGCGCTGGGCGACGGTCGGGAAGGCACCCAGGATCGTCACACCGATCGCGACCGCGATCCACAGCCCGGCATACTTCTCCCTGATCCGGCGCTTGCGCAGGAGCTGCACGAGGAAAGCGATGAGAACGAGGCAGAGCGCGACGGAGAACAGGTAGCCGCTCACGGGGTGACCTCCATCAAGTTCTCGCTCGGACGTGAGATGGCGACGACGAGCGCGAGAAGCGCCCGACCGAGGAAGATCGCAGCCTTGAGCGGGCTGTGCGACGGGGTGCCCCCTGCCCGCGGGCGCATCTCGACCCCCACCTGGTCGACACGCAGGCCGGCGCGTGCCGCGATCACGAGCGCCTCGACGGTGTCGCCGAGGTACTCGGCCGGGTAGTTCGACGCAAAGACCCGGATGGCTCTGGTGTTGCTGAGCTTGAACCCGGAGGTCGTGTCGGTCAGGCGAGCCCCCGTGACACGTGACAGCACGACCGAGAGCATCCGCATGGACCAGCGCCGCGGTCCGCGGACGACGTACGTCCCCCGGCCGGCGAACCGGGCTCCGATCACGACGTCGTACGGTCCGGACTCGCACGCCTCGAGCAGGCGGGGGATGTCGCGAGGGTCGTGCTGGCCGTCGGCGTCGAGCTGGACCGCGTACGAGTACCGGTGGTGGCGGGCGTACTTGTACCCGGCACGCATCGCGCCGCCGACGCCCAGGTTGAGGGGAAGGTCGAGGACCTCCGCCTTCGCGGCGCGGGCGACCTCGGACGTGCGGTCCGTCGACCCGTCGTTGACGACGAGGATGTCAGCCCAGGGGACTGTCGCGCGTGTCTCCTCGATGACCTGCGGGAGGGTGACCTCCTCGTTCCACGAGGGAATGATCACCAGGAGGCGTGGCGAGGGCGCGGGCATGGTGACGATCCTATCCACGGACAGGGTGTGTGGATCGCTGTCCGCGCTCGGCCTAGGGGCACGCGGCCCGAACGGCAGTTGCGTTAGCATCGGGTGCCGCCGCCACCGGTCTGGCGAAGCGACGACGACACCTTGGGAAGGCCCACGACGTGCCCCTGGACATCATGCTGCCGTACTGGGGCGACCCGGCCCTTCTCCGCGCGACGGTCGACAGCGTCTTGGCGCAGACGAGCGACGACTGGCGTCTGACCGTCGTCGACGACGCGTACCCCGACGAGGGCGTTCCCGCGTACTTCGCCGCGATCGACGACCCGCGGGTGCGCTACGTGCGCAAGGAGCAGAACGAGGGCATCACGGCGAACTACCGGACGTGCGTCGACCTCGCGACCGAGGAGTACATGATGCTCCTCGGGTGTGACGACCTGCTGCACCCCGAGTTCGTCGAGGTCGTGCTCCGCGCGGTGGGGGCCTTTCCCTCGGCGGACATCGTCCAGCCGGGCGTCGCCGTCATCGACGAGGACGGGCGCGAGGTCTCCACTCTGGTGGACACGGTGAAGAGGTCCGTGACGATGCTCCGGTCGTCCGGCCCGCGGCTGGTCTCCGGCGAACAGCTCGCGGCGAGCCTCCTGCGTGCGGACTGGATGTACTGGCCGTCGCTCGTCTTCCGCCGGGAGAGGCTCGCCGCGACGCCGTTCCGGGACGGGTTCCCGCTCATCCAGGACCTCGCGGTCGTCATCGACATGGTGACGCAGGGGGCTGTCATGCTCCTCGAGCCGACGGTGTGCTTCTCCTACCGCCGGCACCAGGCGAGCGCGTCGTCCGCGACGCTCCTCAACGGCAAGCGCTTCGCGGGGGAGCAGGAGTACTTCCGGCTCGCCGCGCAGCAGGTGGGGGCGATCGGGTGGAAGCGCGCGCGGTTCGCCGCACAGCTGCACATCACGTCGCGGTTGCACGCGCTCGCGCTCCTGCCCAAGGCGGTCAAGAGCCCTGAGGCCTCGCCGAAGCCTATGCTGCGCCACGCTCTCGGGGGTTGGCGCTCCTGAGCCCGCGGCACTGGACCCGACACGTGCGTAACGAAAGGTGATTCGTGTGAATACCGCCCTGGTGACCGGAGGCGCCGGCTTCATCGGCTCGGCGATCTCGACACCCCTGCTCTCTGCGTTCGATCGCGTGGTTGCGATCGACAACATGCACCCGCAAGTGCATGCGACGCCCGAGCGGCCTCGCGGCTTGCACCCGGAGGTCGAGCTCCATGTAGGCGATGTGACGGACGCCGACGCGTGGGACGCCCTCCTGGAGTCCACGAAGCCCGACGTCGTCGTGCACCTCGCGGCGGAGACGGGTACGGGGCAGTCGCTCACCGAGTCGACCCGGCACGGGTCCGTCAACGTGGTCGGCACGACGCAGATGCTCGATGCCCTGCGGCGGCACGACGCGATCCCGCGCCGGATGGTGCTCACCAGCAGCCGTGCCGTCTACGGGGAGGGCGCATGGCGTCGCGTACCTGGCGGTGAGCAGTTCTATCCTGGGCAGCGGACCCACGAGATGCTGGCCGCGGGCCGCTGGGACTTCGACTCCGCGCAGCCGACGGCGATGCGCGCGAGCAGCGTCGCGCCGCAGCCTGCGAGCGTCTACGCCGCGACCAAGCTGGCCCAGGAGCACATCCTGCGCCCCTGGGCCGACGCGTACGGCGTCGACGCGCGCGTCCTGCGGCTGCAGAACGTCTACGGTCCCGGGCAGTCGTTGTCGAACCCGTACACGGGCATCATGTCCTTGTTCTGCCGGATGGCTCGGCGTGGAGAGTCGATCCCCCTCTACGAGGACGGCGAGGTCCGTCGTGACTTCGTGCTGATCGACGACGTCGCCGCTGCGGTCGTCCGCGCAGCGGTCGCGGACTCTGTGGGCCCCGACCCGATCGACATCGGATCGGGGGAGACCCAGACCATCCGCACGGCGGCAGAGCTGATCGCCGAACGCTATGGGGCGCCCGAGCCTCACGTGACGGGGCAGTTCCGCGACGGGGACGTGCGGCACGCCTGGGCTGACGTGACGGATGCGCGCGAGCGGCTCGGGTGGGAGCCGCGGTTCCTGCTGCGCGAGGGCGTGGAGCGGCTCGCCGCCTGGATCGACGACCAGCCTGGGGTCGAGTAGACGCCTGGGCCGTCCGGCGGTCGGCGCAGGGTCAGCCCGCGCCGACCGCCGGACGAGAGGACTCCTCCGGGAGCGTGGTCGGCGCGGGAGCGACGAAGCCTCGGTCGTCGCCACGGACGATGCTCGGCCGGCTCTTCGCCGCGCGCATGACGGGGCGCTCGAGCCAGAACCAGCTCGCCGCTGCGAGTAGCAGCGCGACCGGCAGGGTCACGAGGATGTGCACGGTGACACCCAGCGCGGCCACACCGAGCAGGGTGGCGAGCTGCTGGACGGGGAACGCGTAGACGTACAGCCCGTAGGAGATGTCGTTGCGCTGGAACCAGGACGGCGAGGGCACCGTCCGTCCGATCCAGAGCATCACCACGGCGAAGAAGGGCGCTGCGAGCTGCCCTCCCCACGAGGGCGCGACCCAGACCGCGAGCACCACGAGCGCTGCCGACCCGGCAGCGACGTACCAGCGCAACGGGATGTGCTCGCGCAGCATCCACACGAGCGCACCCCCCAAGAAGTACGGCAAGAGTTTGAAGAGCCATTGGATGTCCGTGTTGCCACCGAAGAGCCGCAGGAGCAGGTCGTTGTTCGCCCGACCCGCCACACTGACCACGAACAGCGTGGCGAGGACCCAGGGGGACCTCCGCGTCACGGCGAAGCTCGCCGCGACTCCGACGACGAGGTAGCACAGGAACTCGTAGTACAGGGTCCAGAGCGAGCCGTTCCAGGCACCGGGGTGGGGTACGTCCGCGAGGGTGCCGGCCACCGAGTAGTCCGACATCCGGAGTCCTGCATTCGCGAACACGTAGTTCGCAGGCGTGTTCGGCGTGGTGAGGAAGCCGGCGAGCGTCCCGTTCTGGCTGAGGTAGCCGAGAGGCGCGAAGCCGAAACCCACGACGACGAGGCAGCCGAGGAACGCCGGGAAGATCCGTGCGACGCGATGGCTGAGGTAGACCCCGAAGCTCGTCCGGAGACGGCTGCCGGTGATGAGGTAGCCGCTGATCGCGAAGAAGCCAATGACCGCCCACCCACCGAGGTTCTCGCCCGCGATGCCCGGACCATCCCCGGCTCCGGCGATCGGGAACGCGTGGGACACCAGGACCAGGGTGGCGAGGACCAGACGGACGAGATTGAGGCTGTTGTTCCTCGAGTCCATGGTTGCCGTCGTCGAGGTCACGCGTCGTGCTCCGTCCGGTCGAGCGGGAGGGGGCCGGAGGTCGCCCCGGCGTCCAGGGTAGTGCTAGAGCGTCCGCGAAGACGGCGACGGAGGACCAGCAAGGAGCGCAGCAGGCGCCAGCGCGAGGCGAAGACCGCCCGCACGCCGCGCGGGCGCGCCGGAGTCTGGTTGTCCCCGTGGAGCCGACGCTCGAGAGAGCGGACGTCGAGGTGCGCGATGCTCCGGGCGAGGTTGCCGCTGAGCGCGATCCAGAGGTCGTGCGACTCCACGAGATAGGCCGGGAAGGGCAGGACGACGTCGAGGTGCTCGCGACGCACCGCCATGGCGCACCCGTAGTACGGGCGGTTCCCGGCGAGGACGCCGAGGACGTTGCGCACGTGCCGGGTGGAGTCGGCCGCGCGCAGCGTCCAGTCGGGCTGACCGAAGGGTCCCCGGAGGGACTCGCCGCCCCCCAGCGTGGCAAGGTTCGTGGCGACGACGTCCGCGCCGCCCAGCGCTTCGACCATGGCCTCGACCCGCCCTGGTCGCCAGACGTCGTCCTGGTCGGCCAGGAAGACGAACCGACCCCGCGCCGAGGACAGCGCGTGCTCGAAGGTGCGGACGTAGCCCCGGTTGCGCGGCGCCCGCGTCAGGCGGACGCGCGCGTCACCGATCTCCTCGACGCGCTGGGCAGTCCCGTCCGTCGACGCGTCGTCGACGACGACCACCTCGTCGTGCGGGCCGAGCTGCTCGAGGATCGAGCGCAGCTGTTCCTGGACGAACTCCTCGCCGTTGTACGTCGCCATGCAGACGCTGACCTGCGGCGTGGTGGCGTCTTCCGGCCCTGTGGTCATTTCTCGACGAGCAAGGTGGTCGAGGGAGTCGAGTTGGAGGGGGTGGTCATGACAATCCTGCTCTCGATGCGTGCAGTACGGAAGCGATGTCGCGGTCGCAGGCGTGGTCGGCCGCCTCCGTAGTGTAGGTGGCTAGGGCTCGGTCGTGGCGGCGATATCCTTTCCGGGCATCTCTCCAGGTGCTCCAACGCGAAGACTCAAGACAACGGAGGTACGGGCGTGGCGGACTCCGGCAAGGCGGCGACAGAAGCGTCGTCCGGGTCCCGGCGGATTTCCGCCGTCATAACTGCGTTCAGACCGGAGAGGTCGCTGCTCGACAACGTCCGTCGGCTGGCGGCGCAGGTGGACGAGATCGTCGTGGTGGACGATGGCAGCGGCGACACGGCTGACGCGGTCCTTGACGAGCTGCGGCGCTCCGGGGTCCAGGTCGTTCGGCGCGAGCACAACCGTGGCATCGCAGGAGCGCTTAACGCCGGTGTTGCAGCCGTCGACCCGGGGTCCGACGACCTCCTCCTCACCTTCGACCAAGACAGCGCGATCCCGCCTGGCTTTGTCGCTGCGCTTGTAGACGCCTGGGACCGGGGCACCGCCGCTGGACTTCGGATGGGCTTGGTGGCGCCCGCAAGGTTTGCCGGACTGCCGCAGACTGAGGGCGAGCAGGTGTTGCCGGGCATCGTGCGAGCGCGTGAGCCTATCCAGTCGGGAACCCTCTACTCTGGCGCGTCCCTCAGCGCCGTGGGGGCCTTCCGAGACGATCTGTTCATCGACCTCGTCGACACCGAGTACTTCCTGCGCATCCGCAACCACGGGTTGGACGCGCTCGCAGTCGTCGGAGTCGACCTGCCTCACGAACTGGGCCGCACGTACGTCGTCCGCGTCTTCGGTCTCACCCTGCGGACGCCCAGCGGCCCCCTGACGACCAGCCTGAGCACACCGTTCCGCTACTACTACCGTGCGCGGAACCGGGTGGTCCTGAATCGCGCGTACGCCTCTCAGTTCACGGCATACACCCGGCGCGACACACTCATGGAACTGCGCCACTTGATTCTGGTGCTCCTTCTCGCGAGGCCTCGACGCGACATCCTCCGGGTCATTCGCCGGGGCCTCGCTGACGGTCGCGGAGGCCGCATGGGTCGCATCCCAGCCGACGTGGAGGCTCTTGCGCGACGTGTGAGCTGGCGAGGCGAGGAGCTCAGGTCCTCGCGGGACTGACCACGCGTGCAGGCAGCAGGCGTAGGGCTGGTCCGAGCAGAAATCCTGCTATGACCAGTTCCGAGAGCGCGAGCCCGAACGCGATCGTCTCACCGCTTCTCCCGATCGCGCCGGCGGCCATCGTCGTCAGCCCGACGATCGAGGAGATCCCGGTCGCGAGGAGCACGTATCGGCTCCGGCCGTGAGGGATTAGAAGGTTGCGGATCAGCGGGGTGGACAGGGAGATGAAGAAGAAGCTCACCCCGAACCACAGGCACAGTGTGGGCGTGGCGGCGACGTCAGCGCCGAAGAACACGCTCGTCGCCCACGGGCCGAGAAGAGCGAGGGCCAGACCGCCGACGAGGCCCGTGGCCGTGTGCGCACCGATCGCCAAGAGGTGTCGGCTGCGCGCGTCTGTCGCGTCAGGGTCGAGCGTCCACCCTTGGAACGCGTTCCCGAGAGCGACGACGACCACCGAGAGCCCGATTCGGTAGGCCCTGTCAGCCGAGCCGAAAGCCGCCGAGTCTGCGTCCAGCAGGGACGCGGTGGCGATCGGGACCGGTGTCGAACCATAGGCGTTGCCGGTCGTGTCGATGGCAGCGGTCGACAACGTCTGACGCATGATCGTCCGAAGTGGCGGCCGCGCGGGCGCGCGTTCCGTTCCTCGCAGCATCCGGCGGGTGAAAGCGGCCGTTGCGATCGCCACGGCGAGGAGGGTGAGCGCGGGATACACCCAGATCGCGCCGGTCGCCAAGAGGATCGGCACGGCGAGCAGTGTCGCCCCGAGCCGGGGTAGGACGTCGTACCTGGCCAGCAACCCGGGCTTCCCGATGCCGATGCAGTACCACGAGGGCAGCAAGCCCGCGGCGGCCATCGCGACGGTCATGAGGATCGAGTCGAGGAGGAAGTCGTGGTTGACGACGGCCACGGTGACCAGCGACGCGGCGGGTGCGGCGAAGGCGAACACCGCTAGTCGGGCAATCAGGCTGTTCCGATAGTACCCGCGTCGTTCGGACTCGTTCGTCGTCTGGCTCACCGCGGGTGGCCCGTAGATGCCCCACCCGAAGGTGACTGCTACCGCGGCCAGTACGCCGATCTGTTGCGCGGCGTTGAAGCTACCCCAACCAGCCGCGCCCGAGATCCGCGAGATGACGGGAAGGATGAGAAAGGGCGCGAGAGCGCTGAGCAGGGGAACGCCGAAGAATCCGGCGAGCCTCACCGTCAGCGCGCTCACAGGTCCAGCTCCCTCGCGTCGCAGGGGCGCGCGATCACTGGCCGGTCTTGGCGTACTTCGCCTCGACGGCGGCCTTGGCGGGCTCCCACCAGCCGCGGTTCTCGCGGTACCAGTCGACGGTCGCGGCGAGGCCCTCGCGGAAGTCGCGGTAGCGGGGCTCCCACCCGAGCTCCGTGCGGAGCTTGGTGGAGTCGATCGCGTACCGCAGGTCGTGGCCGGGGCGGTCCGTCACGAGGTCGTAGGCGTCGGAGGGCTGGCCCATGATCTCGAGCAGGAGCTCGACGACGTCCTTGTTGTTCTGCTCGCCGTCGGCGCCGATGAGGTACGTCTCACCGATGCGGCCGGAGTCGATGATCCTCCAGACGGCGGAGTTGTGGTCGGCGACGTGGATCCAGTCGCGGACGTTCTGGCCCTGGCCGTAGAGCTTGGGGCGGACGCCCGAGAGGATGTTCGTGATCTGGCGCGGGATGAACTTCTCGATGTGCTGGTAGGGCCCGTAGTTGTTCGAGCAGTTCGAGATGGTGGCGCGGACCCCGAACGAGCGCACCCAGGCGCGCACGAGCAGGTCCGACCCGGCCTTCGTCGACGAGTACGGCGAGGAGGGGTTGTAGGGGGTGGACTCCGTGAACCGCTCGGGGTCGTCGAGCTCGAGGTCCCCGTACACCTCGTCGGTGGAGATGTGGTGGTAGCGCACGTCGTGCTTGCGGACCGCCTCGAGCAGCGCGAACGTCCCGACGAGGTTGGTCCGCACGAAGGGGGAGGGGTCGCTCAGGGAGTTGTCGTTGTGCGACTCGGCCGCGAAGTGCACCACGAGGTCGCTGTCGGCGACGAGGCGGTCGACGAGCTCCGCGTCCGCGACGTCCCCCTGGACGAGGGTGATCTTGTCGCCGAGCGAGCTGAGGGAGTCGGCGTTGCCCGCGTAGGTGAGGGCGTCGAGGACCGTGACCTGGGCGTCGGGGCGCTCCGCGACGGTCTGGTGGACGAAGTTGGCGCCGATGAAGCCGGCACCACCGGTGATGAGGATTCGCACGTCTGCTCCGTGGAGGTCGGGAAGGGGAGGGCTCAGGCCCGGGGAAGGTAGGCGCGGGCCTGCTCGAAGGTGGGCAGCAGGCCCGAGGCGGCGGCGTCGGCGAGGGTCGGGGCGTCGGTGTCCTTGGGGGACAGCTCGTAGGTCAGCGGTGTGCCGTCGCGTCCGGTGGTGGGCCACTCGATCCCGAGCGCGGGATCGAGCGGGTTGATGCCGTGCTCGCGGCCGGGAGCGTAGGGGGCCGAGCACAGGTACGTGACCACGGAACCGTCCTCGAGGGAGCAGAAGGCGTGGCCCAGCCCCTCCGAGAGGAAGATGGCGCGGCGGTCGACGTCGTCCAGGAGGACGGAGTCCCACTGCCCGAACGTCGGCGACCCGGTCCGGATGTCCACCACGACGTCGAGCACCGCGCCGCGCGGACAGGTGACGTACTTCGCCTGGCTCGGGGGGACGTCGGCGAAGTGGACCCCCCGGAGCACACCGGCGGCAGAGACGGAGAGGTTTGCCTGCTGGAGGTCGAGCGAGCGTCCGGTCGCCTCCTGGAAGACGCCGTCCTTGAACCACTCGAGGAAGACGCCTCGGTCGTCGCCGAACTGGCGCGGGGTGATCTCCCACGCGCCGGCGATCGAGAGTTCCCGAACCTGCACTGATCCTCCTGGGCTTGGTGGACGTGACGGCGGGCGCCGTCGGGCCGCGATCACGATACCGTGCGCCCGTGCGCAGGCCCCGAGCCCGGGGCCGCCCCGCACGTGCCGGGCGCTGGCATAGGCTGACCCGGCGCCCCGTCCGGGGCGCTCACCGACAGGGACGGCAGGAGGACCACGGCCATGCGATGGGTGCTGACCGGTGGCGGCGGGATGTTCGCGACCGACATGGCGAGGGTGCTCGACAGGGCGGGTGCCGACGTCCGGGTGCTGGCCCGGACCGACCTCGACATCCTGGACGCCGACGCGTGCCGGTCCGCCGTGGAGGGTGCCGACGTCGTCGTGAACGCTGCCGCGTGGACCGCGGTCGACGACGCCGAGACGCGCGAGGCGGACGCGTTCGCCGTGAACGCGGTCGGGCCGGCGAACCTGGGCCGGGCGGCGCGCGAGGTCGGGGCGAGGCTCGTGCACGTCTCGACGGACTACGTGTTCGACGGCACCGCGACGTCCCCGTACGCGGAGGACGCACCGGTGGCGCCGCGGTCCGCCTACGGGCGGACGAAGGCGGCGGGGGAGTGGGCCGTGCGGGCCGAGTCGCCCGACCACCTGATCGTGCGGACCGCGTGGCTCTACGGCGCGGCAGGCCCGTGCTTCCCCAAGACGATGGCTCGGCTCGCCGCGGAGCGGCCCGAGCTGAGCGTGGTCGACGACCAGGTCGGCCAACCCACCTGGACCGTCGACCTGGCGGACCTCGTGGTGCGTCTCGTGACGGCGGGAGCGCCCAGCGGCACCTATCACGGTACGGCTGCGGGCAGCGTCTCCTGGTTCGGCTTCACCCGAGCCGTCCTCGACGGCATCGGCTCGACCACGCACCTCGTCCCCACGACGTCGGACGCGTTCGTGCGTCCGGCGCCGCGACCGGCGTACTCGGTGCTCGGTCACGAGGCGCTGCGCGCGGTCGGGGTCGAGCCGATCGGTGACTGGGAGCAGCGTTGGGCGCAGGCTCAGGCGGAGGTTCTCGCCTCGGTGTGACCGGTCGTGGTCGGCCGAGGCCCGCACCCCGCGCGTGCGGGGTGCGGGCCTCGGGCCGTTCCGGGGTTCGTGGGCGTCAGGAGTCGAGCAGGCCGAGCAGGTAGCTCCCGTACCCCGACTTCACGAGCCGCTCCGCGCGCTCGCGCAGGTCGTCGTCGCTGAGGAACCCGCGCCGCCAGGCGACCTCCTCCGGGGAACCGATCTTCAGGCCCTGGCGGTTCTCGATGGTGCGGACGAAGTCCGAGGCCTCGAGCAGCGAGTCGAACGTCCCCGTGTCCAACCACGCGGTCCCGCGCGGGAGCACCTCGACCTGGAGCCGTCCCTGCCGCAGGTACTCGCGGTTGACGTCGGTGATCTCGTACTCGCCGCGTGCCGACGGCTCGAGGTCCCGCGCGATCGAGACGACGTCGTTGTCGTAGAAGTAGAGGCCGGGCACCGCATAGCTCGACCGCGGCTTCTGCGGCTTCTCCTCCAGGGAGAGCGCACGGCCCTCGGCGTCGAACTCCACCACGCCGTAGGCCGTCGGGTCCGAGACGCGGTAGGCGAAGACCGCGCCGCCGTCCAGGGAGTCGAAACGGGTGAGCTGGGAGCCCAGTCCCGGACCGTAGAAGATGTTGTCCCCCAGGACGAGGGCCACGGAGTCGTCCCCGACGAAGTCCGCGCCCAGCACGAACGCCTGCGCCAGCCCGTTCGGCTCGGCCTGGACGGTGTAGGAGATCGAGACGCCGAACTGGGAGCCGTCACCGAGGAGCCGGCGGAACTGCTCCGCGTCGTGCGGGGTCGTGATGACCAGGATGTCCCGGATGCCCGCGAGGATGAGGGTCGACAGCGGGTAGTAGATCATCGGCTTGTCGTACACCGGGACGAGCTGCTTGCTCACGCCGAGAGTGATGGGGTGCAGTCGGGTGCCGGATCCACCGGCCAGGATGATGCCGCGCATGGGCACCCATCATGCCGCAGCAGCGACCGGACGTCGCCATCAGGGCAGCGGTCGTGCGCCCCTGCCCGACGTGTCGTCGTCGACGCGCTCGTCCCGCACGATCCGGGCACGCCTCGGGTCGTCGCGGTCGAGCTGTGCTGCGGTCGCGGCCGAGAGCAGGACGACGGAGCCGTCCGTGCCGTACGTGTCGAGGAGCGCCCGCAGGACGGCGGCGGCCCCGCGTCGCGCGTCCAGGAGCCGGCGGGCGCGGGCTCCGCCTGCCGGAGCGAGCAGGTCAGCGTGCGCGAGCCGGGTCCGTGGCTCGTCCGCGACGAGCGCCTCGAGGTCCCCGTCGGGTTCCGGTGCCCAGCCGATCTGGTCCCCGTAGCTCATCACCGCCGACGCGGCGTCGATCGCCCCGGGGGGCAGCGCGCCGTCGAACCGGCGTGCCAGGGCAGGGAGAGCCACGGCGACGAGCTCCGCGCCGGAACTCGTCCACACGTCAGGACGGTGGGTGACGACCAGGTCGGCGTGCGTGGTGCCCGGGGCGGTGGCATTCTCGTCGACCAGGACCACGGTGGCTCCCACGCGCCATGCAGCCAACGCCCAGACGACGGTGCGCCAATGCACGGGAAGATCGAGAACGACCCGCGTTCCGGGGCCGGCGTCGAATTCCTCGACGAGCAGGTTCGTCGTCTTGTTGACCCAGTTCTCGAGCACCGCGCCGGAGAGCTCGACGCGCTCGCCGTCGTCCCCGTACCACGTGAGACGGGGCCGACCCGGGTCGCGCGTGACGAGTCGGAGCAGGTCAGAGACGTGGGCAGGACGGCCGTCGCGCGGGGCGGGGGAGTGGGGAGCGGTCACCATGGACACCACCCTAGGGCGCTGATATCGACACCCGAGATGTGGTGGTTTCACCCGGGCCCTCCGCGGGGCTATCACATTTCGGCTTGACGCCCGCGGATGACACGCGTGTAATTTCTTCAATGCAGTTTCCTGCCTGGTTCTCGCTCGAGGCCCGGCGAACGGCATGAAGGGGCGAGCAATGTGGAACATGCTGGACGGGACGGGCGGGGTCTTCCCCTCCGACGCTGAGCGAGAGGTGGAGCGCGTGGCACCGGTGCTGCCGCTCTTCGGTGAGCCGGTCGACGACTCGCTCATGGGGTGGCAGGAGCGCGCGCTGTGCGCCCAGACGGACCCGGAGGCCTTCTTCCCGGAGAAGGGCGGGTCCACGCGCGAGGCGAAGAAGGTCTGCACGGGCTGCGAGGTCCGGGCCGAGTGCCTGGAGTACGCGCTCGAGCACGACGAGCGCTTCGGCATCTGGGGCGGGCTCTCCGAGCGGGAGCGCCGCAAGCTCAAGCGCCGCGTCGTCTGACGACCGGGCCTCGGCCCGGAGGGCTCGTCGGCGTCGCCGACGGGTGCCGTCGTGACGGGTGGCCGACACCCGCCACACCGGGGCGCGCAAATGCCGCGCCTGGAGCCGTGTCCGTCGCATGATCGACGGGACATGACTTCCTCCGACCTCACCACGTCCGCGCGCAGCGCCCGTCCCGGCGACGTCACGCCGGGGGCCGCCGCGCGCGCCGCCGCCGTGCCGGGCGTCGTCGCGGCACCCGGGATCGTCGCCGCCGTGACGGGCGCGCTGCCCGTCGTGACCACGGTCACGGCGGTCGTCGTGACGCGCGGCCGCACCCCGTTCCTCGCCCACACGCTGGCGGCGCTGCGCGCCCAGACGACGAGCCCGCACGAGGTCGTCGTCGTCGACGCCGCGACCGGCGACGCGAGCAGCGAGCACCAGGGCCTCCAGCTCGGGGACGCGCGCTTCGTCGCGGCGCCGCGCGCCCGCTCGTTCGGCGACGCGGTCGACACGGCCCTCGCGAACGTCGAGCCGGGCACGTGGCTCTGGCTCCTGCACGACGACTCGGCCCCTGCGCCCGACGCGCTCGCCGAGCTGCTGCGCGCCGTCGAGCACTCGAGCGCGGTCGCGGTGGCCGGCCCCAAGCAGGAGCGCTGGGTGCCCGGCACCGACGCGCAGCCCGCGGCGCCGTTCGAGCCGGGCACGGTCAGCCGCCTCGTCGAGGTGGGTGTGACCACGACGCCGCTCGGCCGCCGCCTGACCGGCATCGACGAGGACGAGGTCGACCAGGGGCAGCACGACGCGCGCGAGGACGTGCTCGCCGTCGGGCTCGCCGGGGCGCTCGTGCGGCGGTCGGTGTGGCAGGAGCTCGGCGGGACCGACCCCGAGCTCGGCCCGTTCGGCGACGGCCTGGACCTGTGCCGGCGGGCGCGCCTCGCGGGTCACCGGGTCGTCGTCGTGCCGTCGGCCGTGGTGCGGCACGCGCAGGCCTCCCTGCTCGCCCTGCGCGAGCGTCGGCGCGGGACGACGGCGCTCCCCGCCCCGGACCCCGACGCGTCGTCGGCGGCGCGCCGGCACTCCCAGCTCCACGCGCGGCTCGTCGGCGTCGCGGCACCGTGGCTCCCGTTCGTCGCGCTCGCCATGGTCGTCGGCGCACCCTTCCACGCCGCGTTCCGGCTGCTCGTCAAGCAGCCGGGGCAGGCCCGGGACGAGCTGCTCGCGCCGCTGTGGGCGCTCGTGCGGGTCGGGCCCGTCGTGCGGGCGCGCCGCGTGGCGCGCCGGACCCGGACGCTCCCGCGCCGAGCGCTGCGCCCGCTGCGCGGGACGTGGCGGGAGGTGCTCGTCGAGCGGCGCGACCGCCGCCTCGCGCGTGCCGAGCAGCGGCGCACCGCGTGGGCGCCGACCGACATCGAGCGGCGCGAGCTGCGCGCCCTCGCGGTGCGGCGTCGGGCCGGGCTCGCCGGGGCCGCCGTCGTGCTGGCGGGGTTCACCGCCGTCGTGTTCGGGCCGCTGGCAGGGGCTCTGCTCGCGGGCGGACGGCTCGTCGGCGGGTCGCTGCTGCCGGCCACGGGGACGCTCGGGGACGTGTGGCG
This sequence comes from Cellulosimicrobium sp. 72-3, assembly GCF_013127315.1. Classification (NCBI taxonomy): domain Bacteria; kingdom Bacillati; phylum Actinomycetota; class Actinomycetes; order Micrococcales; family Promicromonosporaceae; genus Cellulosimicrobium; species Cellulosimicrobium sp. 72-3. The sequence continues at coordinate 3,091,159 of NZ_CP053419.1, read as the reverse complement.
CGCGGCGACGACGGGCTGGGTCACCACGGGGCTCGGCGCGCCCGCGCCGGCGGACCCGTTCGTGTCCGCGCTGGTCCCGGCGTCCCTGCTCGCCGGCGGCGCCACGCAGACCGCCGTGAACCTGCTCGTCCCCGCGTGCTTCCTCGCGGCCGGCCTGGGCGCGTGGTTCGCCGCGGGCGCGGTCACGCGCTCCGTGCCGCTCCGGGCCTGGGCGACGCTCGTCTGGGTCGCCGCTCCCGCGCTCCTCACCGCCGTGGGAGCCGGCCGGGTCGGCGCGGTCCTCGTGCACGCGACGCTCCCGTGGCTCGCGCTCGCGGTCGTCCGCGCGCTCGGGCTCCAGCGGCTCGACGTCGTCGCGCCCCCGACGAAGGACGTCGTCCGCCGGGCTGCGCGCCGCGAGCCCGGGTCGCTCGCGGCTGCCGCCACCGCGGGCCTGCTGTTCGCGGTCGCCGTCGCCGGGGCGCCCGTGCTTCTGCCCGTCGGGGTGGTCGTGCTCGTCGTCGTGGCGCTCGGGGTCCGGGCGCACCGCCGCTACCTCGCTCTCGTCCCCGTGCCGGCCCTCGTGCTCTTCGCCCCGTTCCTCGTGCACGTGGCCCGCACCGCGGGCGACGGCGGGTGGCGGCTGCTGCTCGCCGACCCGGGCGCGCCGGTCGCGGCGACGCCCGCCGCGCCGTGGCAGCAGCTCCTGGGGCTGCCGACCGCGCCCGAGGCGTGGTTCGGGCTCGACGGGAGCGGCGCAGGCGAGCTCCTCGCGCGCTGGGCTCCGTTCGCCGCCGGCGCGGTCGTGGTCCTGCTCGCCGTGCTCGCCGTGCTGCGCGGCCGCCGTCTGGCCGTGGGCGCGTGGTTCGTCGCGGCGCTCGGGCTGGCCGCCGCCGTCCTCGCCGGGTCGACCGTCGTGGCCGCCGGGGCGTCGCCCGACGCCCCGGTCACGGGGTGGCCCGGCGCCGGGCTGTCGCTCGCGCTGCTCGCCCTGCTCGGCGCTGCGCTCCTCGGTGTCCCGCGATGGCCCGGTGCCGGCGCCCCGGGCTGGCGGGCAGGCGCCGTCGTCGCGCTCGCCCTGGTCGTCACCCTGCTGCCCCTGGGGACCGCCGCGTCGTGGACCGTGGGCGTGCTCGACCGCGACGACGCCCGGGTCGGCTCGGTCGTGGCCACGACCGAGCCGGTGGTGCCGCCGGTCGGCCGCCAGATGCAGTCCTCGCCGCGCCAGGCGCGCGTGCTCACCCTGGAGCACGGTCCGGGTGGCGTCGTCGAGTACGCGGCGCTGCGCTCGGACGGTCCGCAGGCGGTCGACTCGTCGGTCGTCGTGCACGCGTGGCAGGCGGCCGACCCCGCGGTGACCGAGGGCGAGCTGCCCCGGCTCGTCGCGGAGCTCGTCTCCGGGACCTCGGCGGACGTCGCCGACGGCCTGGGCCGTCTGGGCGTCGGGGCCGTGCTCCTGCCCGCGTCCGCGCCGGAGGACCAGGCGCGGGCCGAGCTCGTCGCCCGGCTCGACATGGTGCCGGGGCTCGAGCGCATGACGGAGGGCCGCTCGGCGCTGCTCTGGCGCGTCGTGCCCGAGGGAGGCGAGCCGTCGTGGGCGCGCGTCGAGTCCGGCGCGGGCGTCGAGCCGCTGGCCGCGGACCGCGACGCGCTGCGCCCGGTCGTCACGACCGTGCCCGAGGGGGCTGAGGACCGGCAGGTCGTCCTCGCGGAGGACGCGTCGTCCGGGTGGCGCGCGACGCTCGACGGCCGCCCGCTGGAGGCGGTCGACCCGGCGACGACCGGCGGGCTGCAGGCCTTCGCCCTCGGGACCGACGCCGGGCGGCTCGAGGTGTACCACGCCGCGGACCACCGGTCCGGCTGGATGGCGGCGGCGGGCGTGACCCTGGTCGTGTACGTGCTGCTCGCGGTGCCGGTCCGGCGCCGTCGCGCGGGAACGAGGTAGGAACGGTGTCGACGACGAACGGGACGAGCCCCGACGAGGCTCGGGAGACGGACGCGCGCCCTGGCCGCGCCCGGGCGGTGGTGCGCCGTGTCACGACGACGGGCGCCGGGCTGGTCGGCGTCCTGGCGGTGGGCGCGGTCGTCGTGCTCGGGAGCACGGGCGCGGCGCTCCTGCCCGCGGCCCCGGCCCCGGCGGACGCGGTCGAGGAGGTCACGGTCGAGCCCGCCCAGGAGGTCTCGGTCTGCCCGGGCCCGGCGCGGCTCACCGACCCCGAGACGGTCGGTGACGCGCAGTTCGGTCCCGCCCCGGTCGGTACGTCCAGCAGGCTGCGGGCCGTCGTCGAGGGCGACGGGACCGCTGGGCTCGGCGTGCTCGACGGCGGCGACCCCGAGGAGCAGGAGCTCGCGCCCGGGCCGGGCGCCGAGGTCACCGTGGGCGACGTCGAGGACCCGGAGCACGGCAGCGTCCTGACGGTGCGCCCCGCCCAGGACGCGTCCCCCCGCGTGGCCGCGTCCGTCGGCTCCGTGACGACGGAGGGAGACCTGCGCGGTCTCGCCGCGGCGAGCTGCTCGCGGCCGGGCATCAGCCAGTGGCTCGTCGGCGGGAGCACCGAGATCGGGAGCAGCTCGCAGCTCGTGCTCCAGAACCCCGGTCTCACGCCCGCCGTCGTCCAGGTCCAGGTCTGGGGACAGGGGGGCGAGGTCGTGCTCTCCGGCGGCGGCCAGCAGCTCGTCGGGCCGGGGCAGGAGGTCGTGACGCTGGTCGAGGCCGCGGCCCCCGAGCAGCGCCGCCTCGTCGTTCACGTCGCCGCGTCGGGCGGCCTGGTGTCGGCCTACCTGCAGCACTCGACGCTCGACGGGCTCGTGCCGCTCGGCGTCGACCACGTGGTCCCGGGCGCGGAGCCGACGACGGACCTTGCGCTGGCGGGCGTCACGAGCGTCGGGGAGGCGGTCGACGACCCGCACGCGCCGCAGCTGCGCCTGCTCGCCCCGGGCGAGGAGGCCGGGACCGCGCGCGTCACGGTCTACGGCGAGGACGGCGCCGTGCCCCTGCGCGGGGCCGAGGAGGTCGCGCTCACGCCCGGCGTCGTCACGGACGTGTCGCTCGGCGGCCTGCCCGCGGGCGCGTACGCCGTCTCCGTGCACGCCGACGTCCCCGTCGTCGGCGGTGCGTCCGTCGACCGCCGCGGCGAGCCGGACCCCGACCTGCTCCACGAGGAGCGGCAGTACGACCGCGCCTGGGTCGCGGCGCGACCGCTGCCGCCCGTGGCGGACGCGGCGAGCGCCGACGAGAGCGCCGGGCCCGCCGACGACGCGTCGCCCGCCGGTCAGGTGGCGCTCGTCCCGGGCACGTCCTCCGCGCTGACGCTCGCCGCCGTGCCTGCGGCGCGTGCCGACGAGGACGAGCCGACGGGCTCGCTCGAGCTCCTCGTGCGCGTCTACGACGAGAGCGGCGCGGAGGCGGGCACGACGACCCTGACCCTCCGCGCGGGCACGACGCAGACGCTCGACCCGGCGACGGTGCCGGCGGAGGGGTCCGAGGCCGTCCCCGCGGCGGTGACGGTCGACGTCGTCGGGGAGGACGACGGCCTGCTCCCCGTCTGGTCGCTCACGGCGAGCGCGGGCACGCCGAGCGGCGACGAGGGCGACGGCGCGCCGAGCCTCGTGTCGGTGCTCCTGCCGGTCACGGAGGCGCCCGCCGCGCACGAGGTCGCGGTCCGCGCGTCGGACACGGCCGGGCTCGGACGCTAGGCGACGGTCAGCGGTCGCCCGTGTAGCGCGGGTCGATCTCCTCGGGGGTGCGCGCCAGCAGGTGCGCGACCTGCTCGACGAGCACGTCGCGGACGAGGTCCTCGAGGTCCTCGGCGTCGAACGCGCGCGCCTCGACGGGCCGGCGGTAGACCACGATGCGGGCAGGCTGGCCCGACTCGGCGGGGAAGCACCGGCCGAGCGGCACGCCGCCGTCCTCCCACGGCGCCGGGTCCGACGGCGGCACGTCCTCCACCGCGAACTCCGTCCCGCGCAGCTGCTTCGCCCACGAGCGCTGCACGCGCTCCACGACGTCGAGCACGACGTCGTCGAACTTCTCCGCGCGCGTGCGGCTCGCGGGCGCGGTCGGCGGCAGGAGAGGACCCCGGATGCCGCGTCCCCGGCGGTCGCGCCGTCGGGGCACCGGGCCGTGGCCGCCCGGCCCGGGGGCGCGCGGCGGGATGACGAGCTCGTCGAACGAGACCGGGGGAGGGGTGACGGCGCTGCGACGCGACCAGCGGTCGCGGGCCCGGCGCCCGGCGCCGGCCGGGTCGGGGCGCGAGCCGGGGGACGATGAGTTGCCACGCACACCCCGACTCTAGTCGGCCGCCGCCCGACGCACCGGGGCTCGTCGGGCTCCGGTACGAACCCGGCCGCGACCAGCCACGGCCCGGAGCGGGGGCGGACGGCGTGTGCCGTCTCCAGGACCCCTCCGGAAGGCGTAAGGTCAGGCCGTGAGATCCGTCAGGCAGTGCTCGCGCACGGCGTGCGTCCGTGCCGCCGTCGCGACCCTCACCTACGTCTACGCCGACTCCACGGCGGTCCTGGGCCCGCTCGCGCACCTCGCCGAGCCGCACAGCTACGACCTGTGCGCCGAGCACGCGGAGCGGCTCACCGCGCCGCGCGGCTGGGAGGTCGTGCGCCTGTCGCCGCAGTTCGTCGAGACCGGACCCAGCGACGACGACCTCTCCGCGCTCGCCGACGCCGTCCGCGAGGCGGGCAAGGTCCGCACCGAGCCGGAGCCGCCGGACGTCACCGAGGTCGGGCGGCGTGGGCACCTCCGGGTCCTGCGCGCCGAGGCCGACTGAGCCGTCACGCCCGGGCCGCCGCGCGTCGGTAGGGTGGGCCGCGTGAGCACCGACCTCTCCCCCCTCATCAAGGCCTACGACGTCCGCGGCACCGTCCCGGACCAGCTCAACCCGGAGGTGGCGCGGGCGGTCGGCGCGGCGTTCGCGCAGGCCGTGGTGCTGCCGGAGGCCCCGGCCGGCACGCGGGCCAGCGCCGTGCTGGGGCACGACATGCGCGACTCGGGCCCGGAGCTCGTCGACGCGTTCGCCGCGGGGCTCACGGCCGCGGGGGTGGACGTGACGCGCATCGGGCTGTGCTCGACGGACGGTCTGTACCACGCGTCCGGGGTGCTGGGCGTCCCCGGGGCCATGTTCACCGCGAGCCACAACCCCGCCGTCTACAACGGCATCAAGCTGTGCCGCGCGGGCGCGCGACCGGTCGGCCAGGACACGGGCCTGATCGACGTACGGACCCTCGCGGAGGGGTACCTGGACGACGGTCTCCCGCCCGCCGCCGAGGAGCCCGGCACCGTCACGGACCGCGACATGCTCGCGGAGTACGCGGCGTTCCTGCGCGGCCTCGTCGACCTGTCGGGCATCCGTCCGCTCAAGGTCGTCGTCGACGCGGGCAACGGGATGGGTGGGCACACCGTCCCCGCCGTGCTGGGCACGGGCGCGGGCCTGCCCGCCCTGCCGCTCGACGTCGTCCCGCTCTATTTCGAGCTCGACGGCACGTTCCCGAACCACGAGGCGAACCCGCTGGACCCGAAGAACCTCGTGGACCTGCAGGCGGCCGTGGTGGAGCACGGGGCGGACCTCGGGCTCGCGTTCGACGGCGACGCCGACCGCTGCTTCGTCGTGGACGAGCGCGGCGAGCCGGTCTCCCCGTCCGCCGTCACGGCGCTGGTCGGCCTGCGGGAGGTCGCGAAGGAGCTCGAGGCCGGGCGCACCCCCACGGTGATCCACAACCTCATCACCTCGCGCGCCGTCCCCGACTTCCTCGGGGCGGCCGGCGCGCGCACGGTCCGCACGCGGGTGGGCCACTCGTTCATCAAGGCGCAGATGGCGGAGCACGACGCCGTGTTCGGGGGCGAGCACAGCGCCCACTACTACTTCCGCGACTTCTTCTTCGCGGACACCGGGATGCTGGCGGCGATGCACGTCCTGGCCGCGCTCGGGTCGCAGCCGCACGCGCTGTCCGACCTCGCGGAGATGTACGAGCCCTACGTCGCCTCGGGGGAGATCAACTCGACCGTGGCGGACGTCCCGGCGGCGCGTGCGCGCGTCGTCGAGGCGTACGTGACCCAGCAGGGGGCCGGCCCGGTCGAGGTCGACGAGCTCGACGGCCTGACGGTCTCCCACTGGGGCTCCCACCCGCAGTGGTGGTTCAACCTGCGGGCGTCCAACACGGAGCCGCTCCTGCGGCTCAACGTCGAGGCCGCTGACGAGGACATCATGGAGAAGGTGCGCGACGACGTCCTGTCGCTCGTGCGCACGGACGACGACGAGGAGCGAGCATGAGCCTGCAGATCGACCCCTGGGTGCGCGAGGCGCTGCGGTGCCCGGTGACGGGCGCCCGCCTCGTGGACGGGACGAGCCCCTCCGGCGAGCCGGAGCTGCACTCGACCGAGCCGGGGCGTCCGCTCGCGTACCCCGTGCGCGACGGCATCCCGGTGCTGCTCGAGGACGACGCGCGCGAGCTGTGACACGCCCGGAACCCGGCGTCGCAGTCGGTAGAGTCGGTCCGGTGCTCCGCTCGTCGGCGAGCCGGAGCGAGAGACGAGAGGACACACCGTGAGCAACGCGCCCCAGGTCGTCATCCTGGCCGCAGGGATGGGGACCCGCCTCGGGCGGCCGTTCCCGAAGCCGCTGACCGAGCTGAAGGACGGGCGCACGATCCTTGCCCAGCAGCTGGGCAACGTGCGGCAGGCGTTCGGCCCGGACGTGCAGGTGCTCGTCGTCGTGGGGTTCAAGCTCGAGCAGATCCTCGAGGCTGCCCCCGACGTGACGTTCGCCTACAACGAGATCTACGACCAGACGAACACGTCCAAGAGCCTGCTCAAGGCCCTGCGCGCGACCGGGGACCGCGGGGTCCTGTGGATGAACGGGGACGTCGTGTTCGACCCGCGCGTGCTCGAGCGGCTCAAGCCGCTGATCGAGTCCGGGCGCTCGTTCGTCAGCGTCAACACCGCGGCCGTGGGCGAGGAAGAGGTCAAGTACACCGTCGACGCCGAGGGGCGGATCGACGCGCTGTCCAAGACGGTCGAGGACGCGCTCGGCGAGGCGGTCGGCATCAACTTCGTGGCGCCGGCGGACAAGGCCGCGCTCGTCGCCCGGCTCGACGAGGTCGGCGACCAGGACTACTTCGAGCGCGGCATCGAGGTCGCGATCGAGAAGGACGGGCTCCAGGTCGTGCCGGTCGACGTCTCCGACCTGTACGCCGTCGAGGTGGACTTCGCCGAGGACCTCGAGCGGGCGAACGAGTTCCTCTGAGGGTTCGTCCTCCGCGAGCACGACGGGCCGGTCTCCCCGAGGAGACCGGCCCGTCGTCGTCCCGGGGTCAGCGCGCTGCGGGCGCCTTCGCCGCCGGACGCGGGAAGCGCGGCTGCGGGTTGAAGCGGATGCCCTCGAGGAGTTGCCGCACCATCTGGAGCTGGAGACGGCGGGAGACGCCGCCCTGCCGCATCTTGCCGACCACGTTCTTGACGTAGGTGATCCACGAGAGCTTGCCCTCGTAGTGCCAGCGGTACGAGGACTGGTTGCGGGCGCCGTACTTGAACTTCCAGACGTTCTGGGCCGTGATCTGGCCGTAGTTGACGCCCTTGTTGTCGCCCATGTCGTGCACGACGTAGCTGTCCAGGACCTGGATGCCGGGACGCGTGCGGCCCGAGAGCCGCTTCGTGTACTCCTTGTCGTCGTACCAGATGAAGTACTCGGCGAGCGGCAGGCCGTGCTCCTCGACCGTCCAGCGGGGGAGCAGCACCGAGACGAACGTGCACTCGCGCACCTTGACCGAGCTCAAGCCCTGGACGAGGTAGCGGGGCCAGTCCCAGGTGGTGACGGCCTCGTTCATCTCGCACAGCTGCCCGTCGACGAACTTGACCACCGAGCACGCGAACGGCACGCGGTCGTGCACGTGCTCCTCGACGGCGCGGTGCTCGTCGAGCAGGCGCTCCAGCGCGTCGGGCTCGGGGTAGCAGTCGTCGTCCATGATCCAGGAGAAGTCCGCACCGAGCTCGTACGCCCGCTCGAGGCCGGCGGCGAAGCCTCCCGCACCTCCGACGTTCTTGGGCAGGGACAGGACGTGGACGTCCTCGTCGTCCGCGATGGAGCGCAGGTAGTCGCCCGTGCCGTCGGTGGAGTCGTTGTCGACGAGCACGATCGTCTGCGGGGGCACGCTCGAGGCGCGGATCGCGGCGATGCCCTTCTTGAGCTTCTCGAGGCGGTTGTAGGTCACGACGACTGCCGCGACGTACGGGGTCTGGGTCACTGGAGGCTCGCTGTTCGTCGAGGGGTCGGTGGTCGTCTCAGCTCGACATCGGCCGGCCGGCGAGGCGCGACTCGACGATGTCGGTCAGCTCCGCGATGCGGACGTTGTCGCGGCGGCACTCGTCGATCTCGGCCCGCAGCTCGCGGACCTCGTCGCGCAGGCGCGCCAGCTCTTCGAGGACGTCTGCGTTGCGGGGCGTGCGGATCCTCTGCATGACGGAGGGGGCGAGCTTGTCGCCCAGCCGGATGATCTGCTGCTTCATGATGTCGTCCTCGTCTCGGGTGCGTCGTCTTTCACGGAGGCCAGGACCGGGCGACGGACGGCGTCGCGCGGGTCGCCGGTCAGCGTCCGCGGCGCCTCCAGCCGCAGACCCAGCGGCCCGATCTCCTCGGAGACCTCCTCGAGCGACAGGTGCCAGGTCGTCGGGTCGCGGAACGAGACGTCGGGCGCGTGCTCGGTGTCGACGAGCACGAGCACCTCGCCGCCGGCGCGCACGAACTGCCGGACCACGCGCCACGCCGTCGCGCGGCCGTGATGGCCCAGGCGCTCGAGCACGTGGTTGGCGAGGAGGTGCACGGGACGCTCCTCCTGCGCGAGGAGCGCGATGAGGTCCGCGGTCTCGCGGGTGTCGATGAGGTTGCGGCGGAGCCACGTGATGCGTTCGCCGAGCGCGTCGTCGGTGAGCCCGCGAGCGCGCACGAGGGCGCTCTCCGCGTAGTCGACGCCGACCACGCGGCGTCCGTGGGCCGCCAGGTGCCGGGCCACGACGCCCGTCCCGCACCCCAGGTCGACCACCAGGTCTCCGGGCGCGGTGCGTTCCAGCATCGCGTCGGCGCCCCGCAGGTCCGTCTCCCGGTCGCTCGTCGGGTCGTACAGGTACCGCTCCTCCCAGAAGTCCCGCTGGAAGTTGTAGGAGCCGAACCAGTTGCGGAACCGCCGCGCCGTGGCGCGGGGCGTGCGCAGCTTGTAGCCCGGGAGCGGGGTGCGCCAGTTCTCGTCGTAGTTGACGACCAGCCAGTCCTCCGGCACGGCGGGTGCCGGGTACGTCCTGCCCTCGAGCGTCACGGTCGAGAACGGCACCATCGACTCCCGCCGCATCGGTCCGCGCACGTGGAACGGCTGGTTGATCTGGCCGTCCGGGGTGAAGAACGCGGTGAAGATGTCGACGTAGCCGTCGACCAGACCGTCCTCGCGGCGGAACGTGATCTGCAGGTGCGCGTTGCTGTGCCGGACGATCTCGTACCCGCGCGCCGTCAGCTCGTGGGCGATCCGGGCGTTCTCGACGGCCAGGTCGGCAGGGTGCTGGAGGTCGGAGAGGTACGCCAGGTCGGCGTCGTCGTCGTGCGGCAGGATCCGCCCCGAGCGGACCGCGCCGAGCAGCGTGCCACCCACGACGAAGGGCTTGTGCCCGAGGTCGGTCAACAGGTCGACCAGCGCGTCGGTGCGGTCGAGCAGACGTTCCTGGAGGCCTTCGTCGGCACCGTCGAAGGTCTTGCCGAGCCGCCCCCACTTGTTGAGCGCGACGTGGCGGCCGAGGGCGTCGACGACCGCGACCGGCTCGTCGCTCCGTCCGAAGCGGACGTCCGTCGACCACAGGTGCCGCCCCGAGCTCGAGTCGACGACCTCGACGCGCGCCGTCCCCTCCAGGAACGGACGGAGCGGCAGGGGCCACGCGTGCTCGCGCGCGTCACGCGCCGAGGTGTCCGAGACGAGGTCGATCGACCACGCACGGTTGCCGTTCAGACGGATGTCGACGGAGGCGACCTCGGCAGGGACGCGTGCCGGGAAACGGATGCGCTCCTGGCTGACCAGGAGCCCGCGCGGGTCGACGCGGGTTCGACGGGACATACGTGCCTCTCGGCTCGGTGACGGGGTCCGCGGAACGGGTGGGCCCGCGCGCGGCCTGCCCGAGTTTACGTCAGACGACCTGCGAGGGAAGCCCGGCGACGCGTTCGTGAACGCGGTCTGCACATCCTGTGAACCTCGGCCGTCGCGGCGGCCCGGAGCAGCGTTGCGGGTAACCTGTGCGATCGAGCCGGTCCGCCCTTCTCGAGGGCGGCGCTCGTCGTCGTCAGAGCTCCTTGGTCCCCATCCTGCGAGGAACCCCCGTGATCATCGTCCAGCACGTCGTCTTCCCCCTCGACCTGGACAAGCTGCCGCTCTACGTCGAGAGCCCTCGTGACGCGACGTCGTCGGTGGACGTGGTGTCGAGGAGGTCGGCCCGCCTCGTCGCGGGCAGCGACGCCTCCTTCGCGTCCTACTTCAACGCCTTCCCGCTGATGCACTGGGCCGCCAACACCTCGATGCGCGCCGTGACCGCTGTGCTCGAGCTCTCGGGGCGCGGGCAGGTGCGTCTCGTCCGGAGCGACGCCCGCGGCCGCGCGTCGCGGCTGGAGGCGGTGCGGTTCGACGGCGCGGAGCAGGTGCGTCTCACGGTGCCGACCACCGGCGCGGCCGACGGCGGGTGGTGCTGGTTCGAGATCACCGCGTCGACCGACGTCGAGCTGACCTCCGCGCACTGGGAGGTCGACGAGGACCTCGCCGCGGGATCGGTGACCGTCGCGGTGACCACCTTCAACAAGCCCGACTACTGCGTGCGCACGCTGGGGGCGATCGCCTCCGACGACGACGTGCTCGAGGTCGTGGACCAGGTCGTCGTCGTCGACCAGGGGACGCGGAAGGTCGCCGACGAGCCCGGCTTCGGCGAGGCGCGCGACGCCCTCGGCGGGCGCCTCACCATGGTGGAGCAGCCCAACCTCGGGGGGTCCGGCGGTTTCTCGCGGGGGATGATCGAGGCCTCCCGGGCGGGCTCGACGCACGTGCTGCTCCTCGACGACGACGTGGCCGTCGAGCCGGAGAGCGTCTTCCGCGCGGTCCGGTTCGCGGACGCGTGCACGCGCCCCACCATCGTCGGGGGCCACATGTTCGACATGTACCGGCCGACGAACCTGCACGCCGTGAGCGAGATCGTGCAGCAGTCGAACTTCATGTGGGGCCCCGCGGACCCGGACCACCGCCTCGTCGACTTCTCGGACGAGTCGCTGCGCACGACGCGCTGGCTGCACCGGCGCCCGCGGGCGGACTACAACGGCTGGTGGATGTGCCTCGTCCCGACGGCGGTCGTCCGCGAGATCGGCCTGTCGATGCCGTACTTCATCAAGTGGGACGACGCCGAGTACGGGCTGCGGGCCAAGGCCGCGGGGGTCCCGACGGTGTCGCTGCCCGGCGTCGCGCTCTGGCACATCACCTGGCAGGACAAGGACGACGCGATCGACTGGCAGGCCTACTTCCACGCGCGGAACAGGATCGTCTCGGGGCTCCTCCACTCGGAGCGACCGCACGGTGGCGCCCTGCTCGCGGACAGCAGCAGGCTCAACCTCAAGCACCTGCTGTCGATGCAGTACTACGCCACGTCGCTGCGCAACGCCGCCCTCCGGGACGTCCTGGAGGGGCCCGGACAGCTCCACGCGACGATGCGCACGCGCCTCGGTGAGCTGCGCGCGATGGCCCAGGAGTTCGGCGAGGCTCGCACCTACACGCCGGAGAACCCTGCCCCGCCGGCCGCGCGGCCGGAGACCGAGCCGTCGTCGCGCGAGCGCGGCCCGCGCGGCGCGGCGCTCGCCGTGTTCACGCTCCGGGCCGTCCTCCGCCAGCTCGCGCTGCCCGTCCCGGCCGAGAAGCGCCGTCGTCCCGATGCGCAGCTCGAGCGGGGTCAGGGCGTCTGGTGGGAGCTGCCGCGGCACGACAGCGTGCTCGTGCTCGCGGGCGAGGACCGGACGGGCAGCTGGTACGTGCGGGACCGCCGTGCGTTCGTGACCCTCTGGTGGGAGTCGATCCGTCTCCATCGCGAGCTGAAGCGCCGGTGGCCCGAGCTGCAGGCCGTCTACCGTGAGCGTGCCGCGTCGCTCGTCGCGCCCTCCGCCTGGAGCGCGACCATCGGGATCGACCACGGCGATGACTGAACGTGCTGCCGGGGAGCCCGGCAGGGATAAGGTGTGCGGCGGCCTCGTGCGCGGGGCGTCGAGCACGTGGAGGCACAAGTGAGTGATTCTGGCGTCGTCGCGGCCGTGAACAGGCCGATGGCGCTGTGGAGGGCCCGGTCCGTCCTGGGCCTCCTGGTCCGTCGAGACCTGAAGGTGCGGTACGCCGACTCGTTGCTCGGCTACTTCTGGTCGATCCTCGACCCGCTGCTCATGGCGGCGGTCTACTGGTTCGTCTTCACCAAGATCTTCCCCAGGTCGGTCGGTGAGGAGCCGTACATCATCTTCCTGCTCGCAGCGCTCCTGCCGTGGACGTGGTTCCAGAACTGCGTCGGCGACAGCGCGAAGTCGCTGCAGCAGGACTCCCGCCTCGTGCGCTCGACCCGCCTCCCTCGCGAGGTGTGGCCGCTGCGCGTGGTGCTGTCCAAGACGGTGGAGTTCGGCTTCTCGCTCCCGGTGCTCGCCGTGTTCCTGCTCATCTACCACCCCCACCTCAACAGCCACATCTGGTTGTTCCCGCTGGCGATCCTCATGCAGCTCGTCCTGCTCGCGGGGCTGGGGCTGCTCCTCGCACCGCTCGAGGTGCTCCTGCGAGACATCGACCCCCTGATCCGCGTCGCGATGCGTGTGCTCTTCTACGCCTCGCCCGTGCTCTACGGGATCCAGGACGTGTACGACGCGAGCATCCCCGAGGCGCTCAAGACCCTGTACCTCCTGAACCCCATGAGCGGGATCATCACGGCCTACCGCGCGGGCTTCTTCCCCGAGGCGGTGCACTGGGACGCCATCGCCATCGCCGGCGGGCTCTCGGTGTTCACGCTGGTGTTCGGGTGGTTCGTCTTCGCGCGCAGCGAGCGCGCCATGCTGAAGGAGCTGTGATGACCGCGGGCTTTGCCGAGCTGCCGGACCCGATCATCTCGGTGCGGGACGTCGGTGTGCAGTTCGACCGCGGCCGCCGGAGCGCCGGGCTGCGCCAGATGATCCTGCGCCGCGACCGCGGACCTGCCCGCGACTCGTTCTGGGCGCTCCGCAACATCTCCTTCGACGTCTCCCCGGGGGAGGCGATCGGGGTGATCGGGCGCAACGGCCAGGGCAAGTCGACGCTCCTCAAGGTGGTCACGGGTGTGCTGCTGCCGGACGAGGGCCGGGCGACCGTGCGCGCGGACGTCTCGCCGCTCATCGAGATCACCGGGGGGTTCGTCCCCGACCTCACGGGCCGGGAGAACATCTACCTGGCGGCCGGGCTGCACGGGATGTCGCGCAAGGAGATCGACGCGCGCTTCGACGAGATCGTGGACTTCGCGGAGATCCACAAGTTCCTCGACTCGCCGTACCGGCACTACTCCTCGGGCATGCAGGTCCGGCTCGCCTTCTCCGTCGTCTCCCAGCTCGACGGGCCGATCCTCCTCGTGGACGAGGTCCTGGCCGTCGGTGACAAGGCCTTCCGTGACAAGTGCTACAAGCGGATCGACGAGCTCCTCAGCGCCGGTCGGACCCTGTTCCTCGTCTCGCACAACAACGACGACCTGAGGCGCTTCTGCGAGCGGGGCCTGTACCTGCGCGGCGGCGAGCTCCAGGCCGACGGCCCGCTGGACGACGTCCTGGCGCAGTACGTCAAGGAGCGCTGACAGCCGTCGGCCGCGGGACGGCGCGCGCCGCCCCGCGGCCGTCAGTCGTCCAGCCCGGCCTGCGCGGCGATCTCGGGGCGAGCCCGTGCGAACCGGTTGTCGAGCTGATCGCTGCCGGCGCACGTCGTCGTTTCCGCCTGTCGACCTCCATCGGGCCGCCGAGGACGACGGCGTGGACCCCGACTTGAGCCACGCGCGCCCACGAGGATCCGAGTTCCGGCCTGCTGGGGTGTGCCCGGACCCGGGGAGGCGCGGTGCGGTGAGGCGTGGCGAGGTCCGCGCGCGCGGAGGTCGCCCGTGGTGGAGGTCACCGCACGATGGTCACCGCACGATGATAGAGAAGCGGCGCCCGGCTCCTGTCGGAGCAGGGCGCCGCCCGGGAGGGCAGGGGCGTCAGACGCCCGCGGCCTCCTTGAGGTCGTCGACGAACGTCGGGTTCTCCTCGAGCCACGCCTCGACGGCGGCCTGCTCGTCGGCGTACTCGTCGGAGTTGAACATCATGTTCTCGAGCGAGAACAGCTGCTCGTCGTCGAGGGAGAACGCGCCGAGCATCTTCGTCAGCGTCGGGTAGCGCTCCTCGAAGTCGGACGAGCCCCACATGTGGATCTTCTCCGCCTCGCCGAGCGCGCCCTCGGGGTCCTCGAGGTCGCGGACGGGGAACTCGTCGTAGGCCCAGTGCGGGCGCCACAGCGTGACCGCGATGTTCTCGCCGCTGTCGGTCGCGCCCTTGAGCTCGGCGAGCATCGCGGGGGTGGAGGAGATGGAGTAGTCCATGTCCTCGAGGCCGTAGGTGGGGATGACCTGGTCCTGGGTGATCTCGGTCAGGCCGGCGCCCGCCTCGATGCCGACGAGCTTGTTGCCGTACTCGTCGGACATGGCCGCGAGGTCCTCGAGGGACTGCGCGGGGGAGTCCTCGTTCACCGCGATGGTGAGCTTGGCGTCGTCGTACCAGTAGCCGAGGTCGGTGATCTCGCCGCCGTACTTCTTCTCGTACGACGCGTGCGTGTAGGGCAGCCAGACGTCGAGCGTGAGGTCGAAGTCCCCGCCGACGAGGCCGGTGTAGACGACGCCGACGTCGGCGGTCTGCGTCGACACGTCGTAGCCCTCGTCCTCGAGGATGGTGGTCCACAGGTGGGAGACGGCGATGCCCTCGTCCCAGCCGGACGGGATGCCGATGGAGACCGACGTCTCGTCCTCGCCGGTGGAGGAGGCGCCGTCGCCGGAGCCGCCCGAGCCGGAGTCGGACGCGCAGCCGGTGAGCGCGAGGCCGAGGACGGCGGTCGCGGCGACGGCGGCGGTGCGGGTGGTGCGCTTGCGTGCGGGGGTCATGCGTTCCTTCCGTGGGCCGGGGGGCCCGGTCGGGGTGCCCGACGGCGGGTGCGTGGGGCGGGGTCCCGGCGTGCGGCCGGGGACGGTGGGTGGCGCGGTCAGATGCGCGCCGCGGCGAGGGCGCGCGCCACGGGGGCGCGGTCGCCGAGCGCGGAGGTCACGCGGTCGAGGAACATCGCGAGGATGACGACGGCGAGGCCTGCCTCGAACCCGAGCGCCACGTCGACGCGCTGGAGCGCCGCGACGACGTCCTCGCCCAGGCCGCCGGCGCCGACCATGCCGGCGATGACGACCATGGAGAGCGAGAGCATGATGACCTGGTTGACGCCCGCCATGATCGTCGGCAGGGCGAGCGGGAGCTGGATCTGGCGCAGGATGCGGCCGGGGGTCGAACCGAACGCCTGGCCGGCCTCGACCACCTCCTTGTCGACCTGCCGGATGCCCAGCTCGGTGAACCGGACGCCGGGGGCCATGGCGAAGACGATCGTCGCGATGATCCCGGGCACGGGCCCGGTGAGGAAGATGACGACGGTCGGGATGAGGTAGACGAACGCCGGCATGGTCTGCATGAAGTCGAGCACGGGCCGCACGACGGCGGAGACGCGGTCGTTGCGCGCGGCCCAGATGCCGAGCGGGATCGCGATGGCGATCGCGAGGACGGCGGACAGCAGGACGAGCGCGAGGGTGTCCATCGCGTTGTCCCACTGGTTCACGCCCGCGATGAGGACGAAGCCGACGAGCGTGCCGACCGCGAGCCGCCAGCCCTTGACGACGAACGCCAGCGCGGCAAGGGCGATCGCGACGACCCAGAACGGCGGGCCGGAGAGCACGGCGTCGAGCCCGTCGTAGACGCCCACGAGGACGTCCTTGATGAACCGGAAGAGCGGGCGGAACGTGGTGGTGACCCAGCCGACGAAGGCGTCGACCCACTCGCCGAGCGGGATGCGGGGGACGAGGGTGTCGTTCACGCGGCACCGCCTTCCGTCGGGGCGGCCGCGAGCGGGGCGGAGCCCTCCGCCGGCGCGTCCTGGACGACGGGCGTCTGCCCGAGGTCGATCTCGCCGGTCTTCGGCTGGTCGCCGGGGACCATGGCCTCGAGGAGCGTGACGCGGGGGACGACGCCGACGAGGCGGCCCTGCTCGTCCGTGACCGCGACGGGCAGCGGCGACTCCGCGGCGGGGGCGAAGACCTCCGCGAGCGGGGTGTCGGGGGAGACGGGCGCGACGCCCTGGCGCACGAGGCCGTCGAGGCTGTCCTGGCCCTTCTTCAGGGCGGCGACCGCGTCCTCGTCGCGCACGACGCCCTGGAGGCGGCGCTGGCGGTCGACGACGTACGCTGCCGAGACCTGCGCCTCGCGCATCGTGCGGCTCGCCTGGCGGGGACCGCCGGAGAGCGGGACGACGACGGCGGGGCGCACCATGACGGACGACGCCGTGAGGACGCGCGTGCGGTCCACGTCGGCGACGAACTGGGCGACGTAGTCGTTCGCGGGGTCGGACAGGATCTGCTCGGCGGTGCCGATCTGCACGATCCGGCCGTCGCGCATGACGGCGATCCGGTCCCCGAGGTGCATCGCCTCGTTGAGGTCGTGCGTGATGAAGACGATCGTCTTGCCGAGCGTCTGCTGGAGCTCGAGGAGCTGCTCCTGCATCTCGCGCCGGATGAGCGGGTCGAGCGCGGAGAACGCCTCGTCCATGAGCAGGACGTCGGTGTCGGCGGCGAGCGCGCGGGCGAGCCCGACGCGCTGGCGCATGCCGCCGGAGAGCTGCGAGGGCAGGGAGTCCTCCCAGCCGCCGAGCCCGACGAGGCCGAGCGCGGTGCGGGCCTTCTCGCGGCGCTCCGCCTTGCCGACGCCCTGGATCTCCAGGGGGTAGGCGGCGTTGTCGAGCACGGTGCGGTGGGGCAGGAGCGCGAAGTGCTGGAAGACCATCGACACGTGCTTGCGGCGCAGCGCGCGCATCTGCTTGGCGTCGGCCTGGGCGAGGTCGGTGCCGCCGAGCAGCACGTGCCCGGACGTCGGCTTCCACAGCCCGTTGAGCATGCGGATGAGCGTCGACTTGCCGGAGCCCGAGAGGCCCATGACGACGAAGATCTCGCCCTGCTTCACGTCGAACGACGCGTCGATGACCGCGGCGGTGCCGAGCGGCTTGACGTCGTCGCGGCTCGCGCCCTGCTCGAGGCGGCGGATCGCCTCGACGGGGCGGCGCCCGAAGACCTTGTAGACGTCGCGGACCGAGAGCGCGGTCGCGCGCTCGTCGGTGCCGACGGTCGCGGCGCCGGCGTGCGCGGCCGGGTCGGTCGGCACGGGTGTGCTGAGAGCTGTCATGCGGTGGGTGTCGCCACCTTCCGGTCGTGGACCAGCGTCACGCCCCTCCGGAGCACCCGGGTGCGGGCGCTCGACGAGAGGGCACGGCAGGAGGCCCCGGGTGCGAGGACGTCCTCCCTGGGGTGGCGCGTCCGGCCGGTTGCCCCCGCAGGGGCCGGCGCACACAGGGCCTCACGCTGATCCGATGTCAATCGGTTCGCGCCCACCCTGCCTGATTCGAGGTTCAACTTCTACCCAGGACCCCCGCACCGGGGGCGATTCCAGGACGATTCTTGACCGAGCATCGTTGGAATGGCGCGGATGACGGCGGAACCGGGATCGTTATCCCTTCGTGATCTTGAGATGGTCAAGCGTTCGTGTTACGCGCGCGCCCGGGCGCGCGCGCCGGACGAACGGTGGTGCTGCGGGCCCGGGCGGTCCGCGCCCCGGCCGGACGGCGTCGTCCTCGGTAGGCTGGTGCCGGGCGGGCCGCGGTCCCGTCCCGCGCGGACGGGAGCCCCCAGCGCAGCAACCGACCAGTCATCGGCAGCCACCGCCGAGCCGGCACCACCGGCTCCGCCGGCACCGAGAACGCACAGGAGAACCATGTCCACCACAGCGCAGGCCCCGACCTCCGGCGCCACCCCCGGCTTCGACGAGATCCCCGGCCGGTACAAGGTCCGCGACCTGTCCCTGGCCGAGGCGGGCCGCCACCAGCTCCGCCTCGCCGAGCACGAGATGCCCGGCCTCATGGCGCTGCGCGCCGAGTACGGGGAGTCGCAGCCGCTCGCGGGCGCCCGCATCGCCGGCTCCCTGCACATGACCGTGCAGACGGCCGTCCTCATCGAGACGCTCGTCGCGCTCGGCGCGCAGGTGCGCTGGGCGAGCTGCAACATCTTCTCGACGCAGGACGAGGCGGCGGCCGCCGTCGTCGTCGGGCCGCACGGGACGCCCGAGGACCCGCAGGGCGTCCCGGTGTTCGCGTGGAAGGGCGAGAGCCTCGAGGAGTACTGGGACTGCACCGAGCAGATCCTCGTGTGGCCGGGGGACGAGTCGCCCAACCTCATCCTCGACGACGGCGGCGACGCCACGATGCTCGTCCACCTGGGCCTGCAGTACGAGCGCGCGGGCGTCGTCCCGCCGGACACGCTCCCGGGCGAGCCCGACCACACCCACGAGATGAACGTCGTGCGCGGGGTGCTGCGCCGCGCGCTCGAGGCCGACCCGCTGCGCTGGACGACGATCGCGCAGGAGATCCAGGGCGTCACCGAGGAGACGACGACGGGCGTGCACCGCCTCTACCAGCTCGCCGAGTCGGGCGAGCTGCTCTTCCCGGCGATCAACGTCAACGACTCGGTCACCAAGTCGAAGTTCGACAACAAGTACGGCATCCGCCACTCGCTGCCCGACGGCATCAACCGCGCGACCGACGTCCTCATGGGCGGCAAGGTCGCGTTCGTCGCGGGCTACGGCGACGTCGGCAAGGGCGCGGCCGAGGCGTTCCGCGGCCAGGGCGCGCGCGTCATCGTGTCCGAGGTCGACCCGATCTGCGCGCTCCAGGCCGCGATGGACGGCTACCAGGTCGCCCGGATCGAGGACGTGCTCGGCGAGGCCGACTTCTTCATCACGACCACGGGCAACAAGGACGTCATCCGCGCCGAGCACCTCGTCGCGATGAAGGACAAGGCCGTCGTCGGCAACATCGGCCACTTCGACAACGAGATCGACATGGCCGGCCTCGCCGAGGTGCCCGGGGTGTCGCGCACCGAGATCAAGCCCCAGGTCCACGAGTGGACGTTCGCGGAGCCGGGCCCCGACGGCCAGCCCGCGGGCCGCTCGGTCGTCGTGCTCTCCGAGGGCCGCCTGCTCAACCTCGGGAACGCCACGGGCCACCCGTCGTTCGTCATGAGCAACTCGTTCTCGAACCAGGTGATCGGCCAGATCGAGCTCTACGAGGACGCGACGGCCGCCGCGCGCGAGGGGCGCGAGCGCGCCTACGCACGCCAGGTCTACCGTCTGCCCAAGGTGCTCGACGAGAAGGTCGCGCGCCTGCACCTCGACGCGCTCGGCGTCCGGCTCACCGAGCTCTCGCCGTCCCAGGCGGACTACCTGGGCGTCCCCGTCGAGGGGCCGTACAAGCCGGAGCACTACCGCTACTGAGCACTGCCCCGAGTCGTCCGGCACGCGCTGAGGAGGTCGCATGGACCCGTCGTCCGACGAGCGCACGCCGGTCGTGCCCTCGCCCCCCGCGGGCGAGGGCACGACGGGGCCGGCCGACGAGGTGCGCGACGAGCCGCCGCCCGGCCGGGTGCGGCCGCTGTGGCACCGCGTGGGCGACCGCTGGGAGCGCGAGCCCCCGCACGACCTCCTGTACGGCGCGATCGTCGCGGGGTTCGTCATGGCGGTCTCCAGCGTGCACGCGCCGACGGGCGACCGCGTCGTGCTCGCGACGACCCTCGTGGCGGTGGGCTACTGGCTCGCGCACTGCTACGTGGACGCGGTGAGCGGACGCTTCCACGACACCGGGCACTCGCTGTGGGGCCGCACGGTCGTCGCGCTGAGGTCCAACGTCGGGGTGCTCCTCGGCGCGCTCCCCGGGATCGTCGTGTACCTCGTGGCGCTCGCGGCCGGGCTCGACGCCGAGGGCGCCGCCCTCGTCGCGGTGTGGTTCACCGTCGTCCTGCTCGGCGTGGTGGGGTTCCTCGCCGCGTACCGCGCGGGGGCGCGCGGAGGCCTGCTGGTGGGGGAGACGCTGCTCGCCGCGGCGTTCGGCGGCGTGGTCATCGCGGTCAAGTACCTGCTGCACTGACGGCAGGCACGGGGGTTGTCCCCACCCGGGTGCGGCGGACGCCACCCTGTCGTCGCCGCGCGCGCGCGCCCAGACTGGCACCATGACTGCCGTGACCCCTGACCAGCCGAGCGTCGTGCCCGCGGGCGATCCCTCGCCGGGCGTGCCCGACGCGGTCGTGCCGACGCCGCACCCCTCCGCGGTGCCGTCGTCGCCCGCCGCGCCGTCGGACCCCTCGGCGTCCGCCGTGGCCGCCGCGCCCGGGGTCCCGGGCGCGTTCGCGGGCTCGCAGCCCGACCCGCGGTACGTGGACCACCGCGAGCGGGTCGGCTTCGCGCGCGCGCCGTTCGCGGGGCGCACGTGGCGCGAGTACGGGTACCTCTCGCTCGCGCTCCTGCTGGCGCCCTTCGCGTTCTCCTACGGGCTGTTCTCCGTGGTCTTCCTCGTTGCGATGATCGTGCCCGTCCTGGGCCTCGTCGTCGCGGGGTGGGTCGTGGTCGGCGGGCGCGGCTGGGGCTCGATGTACCGGTCGCTCGCGCGGTCCCTGCTCGGGGTCGACGTCGCCGCCCCCGCCCCGTACACGCGCCGCCGCGGCTTCTGGAGCACGCTGTGGAGCGGGATCGGCGACGGCACGGGGTGGCGGGCCGTGCTGTTCCTCCTCGTGACGTTCCCGCTCGCCATCCTGTCCTTCGTCGTGAGCACGGTGCTCCTCGCCGTCGGGCTGGGCGGCATGACGCACTGGATCTGGTCGCGCTGGCTCCCGCTGCAGCAGGCCGCCGACGGGACGTGGCACCGTGGGGCACAGATCGGCGTCGACTGGTACGTCGACACCCCGGCGCGCCAGCTCGGCCTCGTGCTCGTGGGGGCGCTCTTCCTCTGGGTGTGGCCGCAGGTCACGCGCGCGTTCGCGCACCTCTTCCGCGTGCTCACCGTGGCGCTGCTCGGCCCCACGCTGTCCAGCCTGCGCGTCGCCGACCTCGAGGAGTCGCGCGGCCGCACGGTCGAGGACGCCGACGCGAAGCTGCGCCGCATCGAGCGGGACCTGCACGACGGCACCCAGGCGCGCCTCGTCGCCGTCGCGATGCAGCTCGGCGAGGCCAAGGAGCAGCTCGCGGCGGGCGGCGACGCGGGCGACGCGCTCGAGCTCGTCGACCTCGCGCACTCGTCGACCAAGGAGGCGCTGGTCGAGCTGCGCGAGCTCGCGCGCGGCATCCACCCGCCGGCGCTCGACAACGGTCTCGTGGTCGCGCTCGAGACCCTCGCGGCGCGCTCGCCGCTGCCGGTGACGGTCGACGTCGACCCGGCCGTCGAGGCGTCCGGCCGGCTCGCCCCCGCGGTCGAGTCGATCGCGTACTTCTGCGTCGCCGAGCTCGTGACGAACGCGGTCAAGCACGCGCGCGCGTCGGGCGTGTACGTGCTCGTGGAGCGCCAGGGCGGCGGCCGGGCGGCCCGCCTGCGCCTGCGGGTGCGCGACGACGGCCAGGGCGGCGCGCGCGTCGTGCAGCCGGGCTCCGACGGTCACCGCTCGGGGCTCGCGGGCCTCGCGGAGCGCGTGCGCTCCGTGGACGGCTCGCTCGAGCTCACGAGCCCCGTCGGCGGGCCCACGGTGGTCACGGTCCTCCTGCCCGTCCGGGTCTGACGTGCTGCGCGCGAACGGGACGGTCCTGCCCGGGCGGCGGGGCGGCGTCGGGCAGGATGTCCCCGGGGCACCGCGCCCGCCCGGGCCGCCCGGCCCGCCCGACCGGAAGGACACCATGCGGCTCGTCATCGCCGAGGACTCCGCCATCCTGCGCGACGGTCTCGTCGCGCTCGTCACCCGTCGCGGCCACGAGGTCGCGGCGGCGGTCGCGGACGGCGACGAGCTCGTCGCGCAGGTCGCGCGGCTCGCGGCGCAGGACGCGCTGCCGGACGTCGCCGTCGTCGACATCCGGATGCCCCCGACGTTCACGGACGAGGGGCTGCGCGCCGCCCTCGCGCTGCGCGCGGCGCACCCCGACCTCGGGGTGCTGCTCTTCTCCCAGTACGTCGAGACGCGGTTCGCGAGCGAGCTGCTCACGGGCGGGGCGCGCGGCGTCGGCTACCTCCTCAAGGACCGGGTCGCGGACGTCGGCGAGTTCGTCGACGCGCTCACGCGCATCGCCGCGGGCCAGACCGTCCTCGACCCGGAGGTCGTGAGCCAGCTCATGGGCGCGTCGCGGTCCGACGACGGTCTCGCGCGCCTCACGCCGCGCGAGACCGAGGTGCTCGAGCTCATGGCGCAGGGCCGGTCGAACTCCGCCATCGCGGAGGCCCTGTTCCTCTCCTACGGCGCGGTCGAGAAGAACGTCACCTCGATCTTCGGCAAGCTCGGGCTGCCGCAGGACGCCGGCGACCACCGCCGCGTCCTCGCGGTGCTGCGCTACCTCAAGGTCTGAGCGGCTCTCAGCGCCTCCGGCTCTCAGCGCCTCCGGGTCTCAGCGGCTCCAGGTCCGAGCGGCGGGGGACAACCCCCCGGAACCTGGGTGGACGACCGCGACGCGGTCGGGGGACCGTCCCGTACCGGGACGAAGGGGATGTTTCGAGACTGGTGAGCACCGGGAGACCTCCCGGACCCGCCGACCGAGGAGCATCCCGTGGCCGTCCTGTCGCCACCCCCCGCCCGACCCCGCGCGTCGTCGCCCGTCCTCCCGGCCGCGCGCCGGACCGGGGACGGAGGCCCGCCCGCCCCGCGCCCGGACCGGCCCGGCGCGGCGGCCGCGGCGGGCGAGGGACCGCGTCGCCCGTCGCGCGACGTGTTCGTCGATGCCGTGCGCGCCGTCGCTACCCTGAGCGTCCTCACGGTGCACTGGCTCATGGCGGACGCGACGTGGGACGGCGAGCAGCTCCGGATCGGGAACGCCCTCGCGCACGGCGCCGGGTGGGCCGTGACGT
This sequence comes from Cellulosimicrobium sp. 72-3, assembly GCF_013127315.1. NCBI lineage: Bacteria > Bacillati > Actinomycetota > Actinomycetes > Micrococcales > Promicromonosporaceae > Cellulosimicrobium > Cellulosimicrobium sp. 72-3. The sequence continues at coordinate 3,067,990 of NZ_CP053419.1, read as the reverse complement.
GGGTGCTCCAGGTGCTCGCCCTGCTGTTCTTCGCTGCGGGCGCCTCGGCGGCGTACGGGCTGCGGCGTGCCGGCGGCCCTGGCGGGACCGCGGCCCGGGGCCGGGTCGTGACCCGCCCGAGCGCCGTCGCCGACCTGGCCGACGGCGTCCGCCTCGCGGGCGCCCGGCTACCGCGCCTGCTGCGGCCGGTGGCCGTCTTCGTCGGGGCGTGGGTGGTCGCCGTCGGCGTCCTGCTGGCCGTCGGGCTCCCGACCGACGCCGTCCGCTCGCTCGCGACGCTGGCGCCGCAGCTCCTGTGGTTCCTCGCGGTCTACCTCGGTCTCGTCGTGCTCACGCCGCTCCTGCGTCGGGCGCTGCACGCCGCCGGCTGGTGGGCCGTCGCCGGGCTCGCGGCGGCCCCGCTCGTGGTCGAGGCCCTGCGGTTCGGCGCCGGGCTCGAGCGGCTCGCGCTCGTGAACGTGGTGCTCGTGTGGGCCGTGCCCTACGCGGTCGGGCTCCTCTACGCCGACGCCCGCTCGGGCCTGCGGGTCGTGCGCCGGGGCCGCGTCGTCCCCGTCGCCGTCGTGCCGCGGTCCCGCGTGCTCGTGGCCGCCGGGCTCGCCGCGGCGGCCCTCGCCGCCCTGCTCGTCGCCGTCGGGCCCTACCCGGTCTCGCTCATCGGCATGCCGGGCGACGCGATGTCCAACCTCGGGCCGCCGACCGCGCCCGTCGTGCTGCACGCCGTCGCGCTCGTCGCGCTCGCGCTCGCCGCGCGGGGACCGCTCGTGCGCTGGGCCGACGGCCGGGGGCGGTCCGTCGTGCGCGGTCTCGCGCGGCGCTCGATGACCGTGTACCTGTGGCACCTCACCGCGATGGTGGTCGTGGTCGGGGTCGTCCTCGTGGTGCTCGGGCAGGAGCTCCCGGCCGTGGGCGGCGCCGACTGGTGGGCGAGCCGGCCTGTCTGGTTCGGCGCGTTCGCCCTCGTGCTCGTCGGGATCGCGCGCGTCGTCGGGCGCTTCGAGGACGCTCCGACGGGCCGCCGCGCGCGTCAGCGCGTCGGGTCGGGCACCGAGTAGGGGAGCCGGTGGAGCAGCTCGGCCTGCTCCCGCGCGGCGGCCTGCGCACGGTGGGCCGTCGCGCGGTCCCGGTCGCGGCGCTCGGTGAGCACGGCGAGCAGGAACGTCTCGGGGTGGGTGCCGGGCGGCGGGCCCGGAGCGACGTACCGCTCGACCTGGCCCGCGAGCTCCTGGCCCAGCCGCGCGCGCGACGCCGGGTGCAGGTGGTCGGCGCGCCCGAGGAACTGCCGGGCGGCCAGCGCGAGGCCGTCCGGCAGCCGGCGCATGTCCGCGTGCGCGGCCCACGCGGCGAGGTAGGGCGGCATCGCGAGCGGGGCGAGCGTCGGTCGCCCGCCCCGCACCCGGATCGCGTACGTGCCGGCCGCCATGTCGCCGAGCCGCTTGCCCTTGTCGTTCGTCAGCGACGCGACGAGCGCGACCGAGCCGAACGTGAGCCAGATCTCGCCGACCCCGACGAGCGCCCGCAGGAACGCGTGCCGGAACCGGACCGGGCCGCCGTCGTCGCGCACGACCCGGATGCCCAGCGCGAGCTTGCCGAGGGAGCGGCCGCGCGAGAGCGTCTCGACCGTCGTCGGGATGACGACCATGACGAGGACCGAGAAGGCGATGAGGATCGCGGTGACCATGTCGAGCTCGAGCGTGCCCAGCGAGGCGCCGAGCACGAAGAGCGTCGCGACGAAGAACACGAGCACGACGAGCAGGTCGAGCGCGAGCGCCAGCCCGCGCGTCACGAACGACGCCGGTCGCGCGTCCAGGACCACGCCCTCGCCGATCACGATGCCCTCGCGCACGCCCGCTCCCGTCCTCGCCGTCGCGGGTCCTGCCCGCCCGTCGGTCGGCGCACCGTCGGCACGCCCCGTGTGGCAGGGTATCGGTCGTGGACCTCGACGCCTTCACCGACGTGCACGGCGCGGAGTGGGACCGCCTCGACGCGCTCGTCCGCCGCCGCACGCTCGACGGCGCGGAGGCCGACGAGCTCGTCCGGCTCTACCAGGCCGTCGCGACGCACCTGTCGACCGTGCGCTCCGTCGCGCCGGACCCGGTGCTCATCTCGCGCCTGTCCGTGCTCCTCGGGCGCGCCCGCACGCGCATCGCGGGGGCGCACGAGCCCGCGTGGCGCGACGTCGTGCGGTTCCTCACGGTGTCCCTCCCGGCCGCTCTCTACCGGATCCGGTGGTGGTCGGTCGGCGTGACCGCCGCGTGCCTCCTCGTCGCGCTCGTCGCGGGCGTCTGGGTCGCGACCACGCCCGAGGGCCTCGCCTCCATGGGCCCGCCCAGCGTCCAGGAGGAGTACGTGAACGACGCGTTCGCGTCCTACTACGACCCGGGCGTCGACTTCGCCGCCGTCGTGTGGACGAACAACGCGCGGATCGCGGCCTTCTGCGTGGGCCTCGGGATCACGGGGGTGTTCCCCGCATGGGTCCTGTTCCAGAACGCGGTCGGCATCGGCTCGATCGGCGGCATGATGGCCGCGCACGGCGAGCTCGCGCTCTTCCTCCAGCTCATCGCGCCCCACGGGCTGCTCGAGCTCATGTCGATCTTCGTCGCCGGCGCCGCCGGGCTGCGGATCTTCTGGGCGTGGATCGACCCCGGCCCCCTGCCCCGCTCGCGCGCCCTCGCGCAGGAGGGCCGGGCGCTCGTCACCGTCGCGATCGGCCTCGCGATCGCGCTTGCGGTCTCCGGCGTCATCGAGGGCTTCGTCACCGGGTCGGAGCTGCCGTGGTGGCTCAAGATCGTGATCGGGGCGGTCGCGCTCGCGGCGTTCTGGGTCTACACGATCGTGCTCGGCCGCCGCGCGGTCCGGGCCGGGGAGACGGGCGACCTCACGGCCGACCACGCGGGCGACACCGCGCCCGCCGCGGCCTGACCCGCGACGCCTCAGCCGTCGACGACGACACGCGCCCGCGCGTCCGGCCACCCGCACCGCACCCAGTCCTCGGCGCGCGCGACGACCTCGTCGCGCACCGCGGGGTCGCGCAGGCGGTCGGCGAGGCTCGGCGCCTCGCCGCCGGGCGCGCCGGGGCCGCTCCGTGCGCGCAGCGGCCGCACCTCGACGTGCACGGCGACGTCCGTCCCGTCGGCCGGGCGCGTCCCGTCGGCCGGGTCCGCCGCTCGGGCGCCGCGCGCGGCCGCTGCTCGGGCGCTGGGGGTGCCTGGGTCCGCTGCTCGGGCGCTGCGCGCCGCCGGTGCCGCCGGTGCCGCCGGGCGGGCCGTCCAGGCGCCCGCGACGCGGCCGTCGACGAGGACCGCCGCCGCGACCTGACCGTTGACGCTCACGACGCTCGTGACCGGCAGGTCCCCGAGGACGCGCGTGCGGTCGTCGTGGGACAGGAGCAGGTTGTCGAAGTCGCCCGCGAGGACCACGGGCACGGGCTCGTCGCCCGGCGGGCGCGGCGCGTCGGGCAGGTCGAGGAGCTCGGTGCCGGCCGGGCCGGTGAACGTCACGAGCTCGGGCCGCAGCACGTCGACCGCGGCGCGCAGCCGGGTCAGGCCCGCCCAGCGCTGCGCGTCGGCCACCGACGCCGGGCCGAACGCCGCGAGGTACCGGCGCACGAGCCGCACGCGCGCCGCGAGCGTCGCGTCCGGGTCCGTGGCGTGCGCGACGGCGTCGAGGGCGTCGTCGGACCGCCCGAGCCAGGCCTGCGCCGTCGTCCAGGTGGTCGTCGTGCCCGCGCCGCTCGCGCCCCACAGGCCGCGGGGCGGGACCTGCACGAGCGGGAGCAGGCAGCGCGCCGCGTACGCGAGGTGCTTCGGGTCGACGTCGGGCCACCGCTCCGCGAGTCGCCGCCCCAGCTCGACCGACGTCAGCGGCTCCGCGAGCAGGTCGCGCGCCGCGCGCTCGAGGTCGTCGAGGTCGACGTGCGCGAGCGCGGTCCCGTGCTGGTTTTGCGACCGCAGGTAGGTCGCCAGGCCGGGGCGGGCGAGCGCCGTCAGCTCGAGCGCGTCGTCGGCCGCGACGAGGTGCACCGTGCCGCGCAGCGTCGCGACGCGCACCACCTGGCGGTCGAGCAGGCGGTCGCCCAGGTCGTCCGGCGCGAAGCCCGCCAGGCGCGACCAGAGCGCCGGGTACGGCGACGACGGGACCTGCGACTGCAGGCCGACGAGGTGCCGCACCTCGTCCAGCACGGTCGCGTCGCGCGGGTCCGCGAGGTGCTGGCGCGCGAGCAGCGCCCGGTTGAGGTCGTCGTGGCTCAGCCGCGGCCCGAACCGCTCGTCGGCCATCGGCCCGTCAGGACAGGACGATCGCGAGCGCCGGGACGAGGAACGTCGCGAGCAGCGCCACCACGACGATGATCGCGACGCGACGGTTGCGCCGGACGCGCTGCCGGGGATCGGTCGGCTGCCAGGCCACGGGAGCCTCCTGAGGTCGGGATGGACGTGCTGGACGACCCTACCTCCCGCCCCTGACGGTCGGGGGAGAGGGCCCCTGCACCACCTCCCGCGAGGTAGAGGCCTGGTCTCCCGAGGTAGAGCCGTGGTTCCGCGAGGTAGAGCCGTGGTTGCGCGAGGTAGAGCCGTGGTTCCGCCAGGTGGAGGCGTGGTCGCCCAGGGTGGGCCTGCCCACGCTCGAGGGGACGACGACGTCGGGCCACCTCAGACGGGTTGCGCGCCCACCGGATGGTCGTGGCGCCCCCGACCGGGCGCCTCTGGTGGCCCGGCGCCGCAGACGGAGCCGGGATCCCTGCTCGGCGATCCCGGGCGCCCTCATCTCGTGGGACCGGGCCTCTACCTCGCGCGGCCTCGGCTCTACCTCGTGGGACCGGGCCTCTACCTCGCGCGGCCTCGGCTCTACCTCGTGGGACCACGGCTCTACCTCGTGGGACCGGGCCTCTACCTCGCGCGGCGACCGTCTCGGGCGCGGTGGGCGGGCGCGGGGCTCAGAGGCGGCCGGCCGCCTTGAGCGCGAGGTAGGTGTCGGCGAGGCGGGGGGCGAGGTCGTCGGGGAGGGCGTCGACGACCTCGACGCCGCGCTGGCGCAGGACCGTCGTCACGGCGGCGCGCTCGATCTCGCCGCGCGCGGCGGCCGCGGCGTCGTACACCTCGGCGGTCCCGGTGCGGTCGTCGCGCAGGGCGGCGACCTCGGGGTCGCCCGCCGCGGCGAGGACGACCTGGTGCTTGGCCGTGAGCTGCCCGACGACGGGCAGCAGGCCGGACTCGACGGCGGCGGCGTCGAGCGTGGACAGGAGCACGACGAGCGCGCGCTGCGACAGGCGCTCGTGGACGGTGCCGACGAGGCCGGGCCAGTCGGTCTCGAGGAGCGCGGGCTCGAGCGGCGCGAGGGCGTCCGCCATGGCGGGCATGAGGCGCGGCCCGGCGGCCCCCGCGACGCGCGAGCGCACGGTGCGGTCGTAGGCGACGAGCTCGACGCGGTCCCCGGCGCGCCCCGCGAGCGCGGCGAGCAGGAGCGCCGCCTCGATGCTCGCGTCGAGGCGCGGCGCGTCCCCGACGCGCGCCGCGGACGTGCGGGACGTGTCGACGACGATGAGCACGCGGCGGTCGCGCTCGGGCCGCCACGTGCGCACGACCATGTCCCGGCCGCGCGCCGACGCGCGCCAGTCGATCGAGCGGACGTCGTCGCCGAGCACGTACTCGCGCAGCGAGTCGAACTCGGTGCCCTCGCCGCGCACCTGCACCGCGGCGCGCCCGTCCATCTCGCGCAGGCGCGCGAGGCGGCTCGGGAGGTGGCGTCGCGACGCGAACTCGGGGAGCACGCGCAGCCGCCCGGGCACGGGGATCGACGCCTGGCGCGCGGCGAGCCGCAGCGGGCCGAACGAGCGGATCGTCACGCGGTCCGCGACGCGCTCGCCGCGGCGCGTCGGGACGAGCACGGTCGTCACGCGCGTCGCCTCGCCGGGCGGCAGATCGACGTCGTGCCGGTTGACCTGGGTCCCCGCGGACGGCGGCCACGCGTCGCGCACGAGCGCGCGCAGCCGCCGCGGGGCGAGGTTCGTCAGCGTGAGCCGGGACGCCGTCGCGTCGGTGAGCCGCACGGAGCCCGCGACGCGCCGCTCGATCGCGACACGCCGCGGGGACGCCGCGAGGGCCGCGTCGAGCGCGCACAGCGCGACGACGAGCAGCGTCCACACGAGCACCGTCCCCGGCACGGGGACGAGCAGCACGGGGACGATCCCGAGCGCCGCCAGCACGACGGCGCGCCACGTCAGGGCCACGAGCGACGCCTCAGCGGGGGACGGGGACGGACGCGAGCACGGTGTCGAGCACGCTCTCGGCCGTCACGCCCTCCAGCTCGGCCTCGGGCCGCAGCTGCACGCGGTGGCGCAGCGTGGGGTGCGCGAGGGCCTTGACGTCGTCCGGCGTCACGTAGGAGCGGCCCGAGAGCCACGCCCACGCTCGCGACGTGGCGAGCAGCGCCGTCGCGCCGCGCGGAGACACGCCGAGGGACAGCGAGGGGGAGTGGCGCGTCGCGCGGCACACGTCGACGGCGTAGCCGAGCACCTCGCGCGCGACCTGGACGCGTGCGACCTCCGCGCGGGCGCGGTCGAGCACGTCGCGCCCGGCGACGGCGCGCACCCCGGCGCCCGCGAGGTCGCGCGGGTTGAAGCCGGCGGCGTGCCGTGCGAGCACCTCGACCTCCTGCTCGCGCTCCGGCAGCGGCAGCACGACCTTGAGCAGGAAGCGGTCGAGCTGCGCCTCGGGCAGCGGGTACGTGCCCTCGTACTCCACGGGGTTCTGCGTCGCGATGACGAGGAAGGGGTCGGGCAGCGGGCGCGGCGTCCCGTCGACCGAGACCTGCCGCTCCTCCATGGCCTCCAGGAGCGACGCCTGGGTCTTGGGGGGCGTGCGGTTGATCTCGTCGGCGAGCAGCAGGTTCGTGAAGACCGGCCCCTCGCGGAACGAGAACTCGGCGGTCCGCGCGTCGTACACGAGCGAGCCCGTGACGTCGCCGGGCATGAGGTCGGGCGTGAACTGCACGCGCTTCGTGCCGAGGTCGAGCGACGCGGCGAGCGTGCGCACGAGCAGCGTCTTGGCGACGCCGGGCACGCCCTCGAGCAGCACGTGGCCCTTGCAGAGCAGCGCGATGAGCAGGCTCGTCACGGCGCCGTCCTGCCCGACGACGGCCTTGCCGACCTCGCTGCGGACGGCGGCGAGCGCCTGCCGCAGCTCGGGCGACGGCGCGGGCGGGGCGTCGTGCACCGGTGCGGGGGTCGCGGTCGGGGTCGGCGCGGCGGGCGCGTGGTTCTGGCCGTACGGCGACTGCGGGGCGGGTGCCTGCGGTCCGGGCCGGTGCGCGGGCTGGCCGGCGGCCGCGCTCACGCGGTCGGCGACGCCCTGGTCCTGGGCGGGCGGCGCGTAGCGGTCGGGCTGCGGCACGGAGCCGTCGGGGTGGTGCGTCACGAGTGGTAGACCTCGCTCTCGATCCGGTCAAGGTGACGCGCGAGCTCGAGCAGCGCCGCGTCGTCGGCGGGTGGTGGTCCGTACAGGAGCTGGGCGACCTGGTCGCCCGGCCGACCCGTCGCGCGGGCGACGGCGTCGACGACGGTGGGGGCGTCGGCCGAGCGGGGCAGGCCGAGGCGGTGCGCGAGACGGTCGGCGGCGCTCGCGCGCAGCCCTGCGGCGGCGTGGCCGCGCGCCCCGGCGCGTCGGTAGAGGCGGCCGCGGCCGCGCGTCGTCTCGGCGGCGCGCACGATCACCGGCAGGTCCTCCGTGACGAGGGGGCCCAGCCGGCGGCCGCGCCACAGCACGACCACGAGCAGCACGACGAGCGCCTGGAGGGCGACGACGCCGAACCACGGCGGCAGGGACAGCCCGGGGGTCGTGCTCCCGTCGTCGGCGAGCGACGTGTCGAACGGGTCGGGCACGAGCCACACGAGACGGTCGTGCGCGCCGAGCGTCCAGAGCGCGAGCGCGGCGTTGCCGTCCTCGGTGACCGAGTCGTTGCGCAGGACGGCGGGCGTGTCCACCGCGCGCACCGTGCGCCCGTCGGCCTCGTGCACGAGGTAGGCGCCCAGGGACGGGTCGTCGGGGGAGGGGAAGCAGAGGACGGTCGCGTCGTCGAGCGCGACGAAGCCGACGCCGTCGGAGCGGATCGAGCCCGCGGCCTGCGCGGCCGGGTCCGCGCAGCGCGCCGGTCGTGCCGACCCGCCGGAGCCCCAGTCGTACGCGAGCTCCGCGCCGCCGTCGGTCGCGGCGGCGAGCAGGTGGTCGGGCGGCGCGACGAGCACGAGGTCCGTGGGGGTCCCGACGAGCGCGTCCACCTGCTCGTCGAGCAGGTAGTCGCCCTGCGCGACGAGGAGCGTGCCGCCCTCCTCGGCGGCGCGCACCGCGTCGGCGACCGTGCGCACGTAGGTGACCTCGACGCCCTGGTCGCCCAGCACCTGCGCGACCGCGCGCGCCCCGGCGGGGCCCGGGTTGTCGGGTGCGAGCGGCGTGGCCGACGTCGCGGGGCGCGCGAGCGCCGTCAGCCCGGCGAGCAGCAGCAGCGCGCCGACGACGGCGACGGGCCAGCGCGCCCGGCGCCAGCGGCTGCGGGCCCGCGAGCGGGCGGTCGTGCCGTCGCCGACGACGGGCACGTAGGCGGTCGTCACGGCCCGCGGGTCGCCCGACGCGCCCGCGGAGGGCGCCGCGCCGGGCGGTACGGAGGACGTCGTCGGGGCGCTCATGCGCCGTCACCGGGCGCGGACGCGGCGAGCTCCGCACGGAGCGCGGGGCGCGTCGCGAGCGTCCGCTCGTCGAGCGCGCGCAGGAAGGCGTCCGCCTCCGGGCCGACGGTCACGGCGCCGTACGCGACGTCGTCGAACAGGTGCGCGCCGCGCTCGAGCCCGTCGGCGACGTCGGGCAGGCGCTCGCCCGCCGTCCGCGCGGCCTCCCACGCGGTCCGTCCGGGACGCGGGTCGAGGACCGCGCGCTCCTCCAGCGAGCGCACGACGCCGCGGAAGCGTTCGAGCGCGGCGGTCGCCCAGTCGGCGCGCGCCGCGGCGGCGTCGGCCGCGGCGCGCATCTCGGCCGCGGTGCGCGCGTCGTCGTCGAGCACGACCACCGAGGCCTTCGCCCGGCGCGACAGGCGCACCGGACCGGCGACCCAGTAGGCCACCGCCGCGACCAGGGCGACCGCCACGACGACGACCACCGCCGTCAGCGGGCCGCCGAGGTCGAGCGTGGGCGCGCCGTCGAACAGTCCCTGGAGCCACTCGAGGAACCGCTGCAGGAGCGACGGGTCCGTGCGGTACTCCGGCCCGGCGAGCTCGCCGACGAGCCACCGCCGGGCCTCGTCGGCGCCGGGCTGCACGGGCACGTCGGCCGCGAGCGACCGCACGGTCATGCGGGCGGCTGCTCGCTCGCCGCCGCGGCGAGCTCGACGTCCAGGCCCTCGCGGCGCATGCGCACGTCGATGTAGAGCAGGGCGACGATGCAGCCCAGGAAGACCGAGGTGAGGATCATCGAGAGCGCGACGCCGATCGCCTGCACGAGGTGGTACAGGAAGGTCTGGCCCGCCATGAGCAGGAACGACGCGGCGAGGCTCGCGGGGTACGCGACGATGCCGGAGACGAAGCTCATCGCCACGAGGGCGAGCAGGTAGATGCCGAACAGCCGCCAGAAGCTGCCGCGGGTGAGGAGCCACGCCCGCTTGACGGTTTGCCAGAACGGCTGCCCCTCCAGCGCCAGGGCGGGAGGCACGAGGCCGGTCCGCGTCCCGACCCAGACGAGGAGCACGGGCCAGGCGAGCAGGGCGACGACGATGAGGAACGCGCCGAGCCCCTCGGAGACCGCGAAGCCCGCGACGACGAGGAGCGTGGCCAGGCCGAGCGCCACGGACGCGGCCAGGCCGGTCAGCAGGGGGAACGCGATGAGGAACCACGTGCGCCGTCCGACCTGGGACCAGACCTCGCCGACGCCGGCCTTGCGCCCGATCGCGGACTGGCCGACGGAGACCGTGAGGAGACCCGCGATGATCGGCGCGGCGAAGAACGTGGTCACCTGGATGCCGAGGGAGCTCGCGAGCGTCGTGGCGAAGCTCTCGTCGAAGCCGGGGAAGGTGGCCTCGTCCAGCACGACGTCGAAGTACTGGGCGACGTAGCCGGAGAACGCCCAGCCGAGGAAGGTGCCGAGCAGCGTCGCCACCACGACGACGAGCGCGCTCATGCCGAGCACGACCCGGGGGTTGTGGCGGATCGCGCCGAACGCGCCGTCGAAGATCTCGCCGAGCGACAGCGGGCGCAGCGGGATGATGCCGGGCTTCGCCGCGGCCGGCGCGTAGGGCGCGCCCGCGAGGCCGGGCGGCGGGCCGTAGCCCGGCGCGCCGTACTGCTGCTGCCCGTACTGGCCCTGCCCGAACTGCTGCTGGCCGTAACCGGGCTGCTGGCCGTATCCGGGCTGGCCGTACCCCGGCTGCTGGCCGTAGCCGGGCTGGCCGTACCCCGGCTGCTGCTGGCCGTACCCCGGCTGCTGGCCGTAGCCCGGCTGGCCGTACCCCGGCTGTCCCGGAGCGGCGCCGGGCGCACCCCACGCGCCGGGTGCGGGCGGCTGGTCCGTCGGCGGGTGCTGACCGGGCTCCTGGCCGGGCGCGTACTGGCCGTACCGCGGCTGGGGCGCCGACGAGCCGGGCGCACCGTAGCCGGGGGCGCCGTACGAGGGCGCGCCCCAGCCGCTCGCGTCGCCGCCCGGACCGGGCGCGGCGGGCGGCGTGGGGCCGGGGGCCGCCGTCGGGTCGGGCGTGGCACCGTCCGGCGTGCCGGAGGTGTCGGGTGTGCTCATGTGCTCGTGGTCCCCCGCGATCGGCTCGGGCGTCGGTCCAGGCCGCCGGGCGAGGATCGGCAACGGCGGCGAGGCCACCCTAGTACGCGGCCCTGCGCGGCGGCCGACCGGCTCGCGCCGCCGGGTGCGCCCCGCCCGCGGGTTCACCCTCGCCGCGGGGCCCGGCCGCCCCGACGTCGGGCCCGTCGATGGCAAGATGTCCGCATGAAGGTTCGTGTGCTCGTGGTGGACGACGACACCGCCCTGGCCGAGATGATCGGCATCGTCCTGCGCTCCGAGGGCTTCGAACCGGTGTTCTGCGCGGACGGCGACCTCGCGCTCGAGACGTTCCGCACCACGCAGCCGGACCTGGTCCTGCTCGACCTCATGCTCCCGGGCAAGGACGGCACGGAGGTGTGCCGCCTCATCCGGGCGGAGTCGGGCGTCCCGATCATCATGCTCACCGCGAAGAGCGACACGGTCGACGTCGTGCTCGGCCTGGAGTCGGGTGCCGACGACTACATCTCCAAGCCGTTCAAGCCCAAGGAGCTCGTCGCCCGCATCCGGGCGCGCCTGCGCCGCACGGAGGAGCCCGCCCCCGAGCACCTGTCCATCGGCGACGTCGAGATCGACGTCACGGGGCACCGCGTGTCGCGCGGCGGCGAGCAGGTGTCCCTGACCCCGCTCGAGTTCGACCTCCTCGTCGCGCTCGCGCGCAAGCCGTGGCAGGTCTTCACGCGCGAGGTGCTCCTCGAGAAGGTCTGGGGCTACCGGCACGCGGCGGACACGCGGCTCGTCAACGTCCACGTGCAGCGCCTGCGCTCGAAGATCGAGCACGACCCGGAGAACCCGGAGATCGTCCTCACGGTGCGCGGCGTCGGCTACAAGGCGGGCGCGACCCGCACGTGAGCACGACGGCCGGCTCCGCCGACGGGCGCGGGCGAGGGCTCTGGCGCCGCGTCCGGCGCCGGGCGCGCGCGACCGTCCGCCGCGTGGTGTGGCGCTGGCGCTCGTCGATGCAGCTCCGTGTCGTCACGTCGGCGCTCGTCGTCGGCGTGCTGACCGTCGGGGCGCTCGGCGCCTACCTCACCGACGCCATGCGCGACGGCCTCTACGAGCGGCGTGCCGCCGAGCTCGACCAGGAGAGCGCCCAGTCCACGCAGCAGGCGCGCCGCACGCTCGACGCGTCGCCCGCGTCGACGCCGACCGAGGCCCAGTCGCTCCTCTTCGACCTCTTCTCCATGCTCCAGACCACCGGGTCGTCGCGCGACGTCTTCCTCTGGCAGTCCGGCGGGTCGGGCACGGTCGGCTTCCTCGACCAGTCGACCGACCAGCAGCTCGACGGCCTCGTGTCGCCCGAGATGCGCGCGGCGACCGTCGCGGCGGACGGCGAGCAGTACCTCCAGTCCGTGGCGATCCCGGTCGACCCGGCCCACCCGGAGTCGTCGGGGGTGGTGCCCGGCATCGTCGTGGGCTCGACCGTCGAGGTGCCGGTCGCGGGCACGTACGAGCTCTACTACCTCTACGACCTCGAGGCCGACCAGGAGACGCTGCGCTTCCTCCAGTCGGTCCTGCTCGTCGGGGCGCTCGTGCTGCTCGCCCTGCTCGTCGGGATCACGGCGCTCGTCACGCGCCAGGCGGTGCTCCCGGTGCGCCAGGCCGCGAGCGTCGCGGAACGGCTCGCGGACGGCCGCCTCGACGAGCGGCTCCCGGTCAAGGGCCACGACGAGATGGCGTCCCTCGCGCACTCGTTCAACGAGATGGCGCAGAGCCTCCAGGAGCAGATCGGGCGCATGGAGGAGCTGTCGATGCTCCAGCGCCGGTTCGTCTCGGACGTGTCCCACGAGCTGCGCACGCCGCTCACCACGATCCGCATGGCCTCCGAGGTGCTGCACGCGTCGCGCGAGGACTTCGACCCGGTCTCGCGACGCTCGACCGAGCTCCTGCAGGCCCAGCTCGACCGGTTCGAGGACCTGCTCGCCGACCTGCTCGAGATCAGCCGGTTCGACGCCGGCGCCGCGGTCCTCGACGCCGAGCGGCGCGACCTGCGCGACGTGGTGAACGCCGCCGTCGACCACGCCGCCCCGCTCGCCGAGCGCAAGGGCGTGTGGCTGTCGGTCCACCTCGGCGACGAGCCCGTCACGGCCGACATCGACCCGCGGCGCGTCGAGCGCATCGTGCGCAACCTCGTCGTCAACGCGATCGAGCACGCCGAGGAGCGGCCGGTCGAGATCACGGTCGACGGCGACGGGCACGCCGTCGCGGTGACGGTCCGCGACCACGGGGTCGGGATGACGACCGACGAGGTCCAGCACGTGTTCGACCGCTTCTGGCGTGCGGACCCCGCTCGCGCCCGCACGACCGGCGGCACGGGCCTCGGGCTCGCGATCTCCCTGGAGGACGCGCACCTGCACGGCGGGTGGCTCGAGGCGTGGGGCCGCCCGGGCCGGGGCGCGAGCTTCCGGCTCACGCTCCCGCGGCGCGCCGGGATCCGGCTCCAGTCGTCCCCCCTGCCGCTCGTCTCCGAGGCGGCCACCGGCCGCGGGCTGCCCGCGGAGTGGAGCGTGCGGACGCCGGTCGTCGAGGACGTCGAGGGCACGGCGGGCCCCGCCGACCTGCCGTCGGTCACGGGCGGCATCCCCGTCGTCATCCCGCGCGACCACGCGCCCCAGCCCGGCCGGGCGACAGTGCCCGGCTCCGGCGGCGGTCCGGCCGCCGGCCCCGACGACGTCCAGGAGGGGCGATGACCACGACGGGGACCGTGCGGCGTCCGACCGCCGGGCAGGCGGACCTGCGGCACCGGGTCGGGCGCGCGCTCGCGGCCGGGCTCGCGGCCGTGGGGGTCGCCGCGCTCGCAGCGTGCGCCTCGATCCCCACGTCCGGGCCCGTGGTCGAGGGCGAGGCGACGCCGGAGGACCCGGGCCAGCCGTTCGTCAGCGCCGCCTCGCCCCGCCGCGACGCCTCGCCGGACCAGATCGTCCGCGGCTTCCTGGCCGCCCAGGCCCAGGGCGCGCGCGGCTCGTTCGACGTCGCGTCCGAGTTCCTCACGCGCGACGCGCAGGACGACTGGTCGCCCGTCTCGCAGGTCGCGATCCTCGAGGACGTGCCGCAGCTCGACGTCGACGAGGCCGCGATCGAGGGCGGCACGACGACGGTCCGCGCCACCGCCGACGTCGTGGGCACCGTGGACGAGCGCGGCGTCTACACGGAGCAGGCGCCCGGCCGGACCACCGAGGTCTCCTACGGCCTCGTCCGCGACGCCGACGACCAGTGGCGCATCGACGTGGTCGACGACGGGCTGACGATCACGGCCACGAACTTCGCCCGCACCTTCAAGCAGGCCAACCTCTACTTCCCGACCCTCGACCGGGCCTACCTCGTGCCCGACGCCCGCTGGTTCCCGAGCCGGAACTGGCAGGCGCTCGCGGTCCGCGAGACGCTGCGCGGACCGGCGGACTGGCTCGCAGGGTCCGTCGCGACGGTCGCGCCCGAGGGCACCTCGCTGAGCATCGACTCCGTGCCCCCGGGGGAGGGCAGGGTCGCGGTGCCCCTCACCGACCCGGTGACCGCGGCGTCGCCGGCCGACCGCGCGATGCTCATCGCGCAGCTCCAGGCCTCGCTCGGCGTGCCCGTCGACATCACGGTGGGCGTCGGCGGCTCGGAGCTCTCGGCCGACGACGTCCCGACCATCGGCGTCGCCACCACGCCCGACGAGCCGGTCGTGCTCTCGGGCGACCAGGTCATGAGCCTGGAGGGGCGCACGACGCGCGCGGTGACGTCGGCCGCCCCGCTCGCCGGGCTCCAGCCCACCGCGCTCGCCTTCCGCGGCCGGGCCGACGACGCCACGTACGTCGTGCGGGACGGCGCCGCGCGGCTCGTCACGGCGCCGACGGCGGAGGCCGGGCCCGTCACGCTCCTCACCGGGACGAGCCTCGTCGCGCCGTCGATCGACCGGTTCCAGTACGTCTGGAGCGGCCCGCAGGTGCAGGCAGGGTCGCTGCAGGTCGTGGACCTGCGGGAGGCCGGCAGCGACGCGGCGGTCTCCGAGGTGGCCGCGCCGTGGCTCGACGGGCGCACCGTGATGTCGCTGCGGGTCGCGCCCGACGGCGCCCGGGTGGCCGTCGTCAGCGACTCGGGGTCCGGGGCGCAGGTCCACGTCGCGGGCATCGTCCGCGACGAGACCGGCCGGCCGACCCAGCTCTCCGCACCGGTCCGGGTCGGGCAGCCGATCGCCGCCGCGACACAGGTGACGTGGGTCGACCGCGCGCTCCTCGGGGTGCTCGGCCGGGCGTCCGGCGAGTCCGAGGTCGTCGTCCAGCGGGTGCCCGTCGGGGGGCCGACGGTCGCCGCCTCGCCCGTCGAGGGCGCCGTCTCGCTCGCGTCGGCCACGGGCGTCGGGACGACGCTCGTCGGGACGAGCGACAGCAGCCTGTACGCCGCGGGCACGTCGAGCCTCTGGACCAAGATCGCCACCGAGGTCCGGCTGCCCACATACCCCGGCTGAGACGCCGCGCGCCCGGCGGCGCGCGGCGCGCCGGGCGACCACAGGCTCCCGGACGGCGCGGGTCGGGAGCCCGCGGTGCGCGCGTCGTCCACAGGTGGCCGGTCCGCCGGTGCCGGACGCTCGCGCCACCGGGCACGCTGGCCCGGTGCTCCTCGCCGCCCTCGTCGACGTCGCCCGCCTCGTCCTACCCGTCGCGTGCCCCGGCTGCAACGCGTCCGACGTCCGGTGGTGCGAGCCCTGCCTCGCGCCGCTGCGCGCCCCGCTCCGGCGGCGCGAACGTGGCGCGCCCCGCCTCGACCGGCTCGACGGCGTCGCGCCCCTGCCGGTGTGGGCGCCGGCGGCGTACACGGGGCCCGTGCGCGGCGTCGTCGTCGCCTGGAAGGACCGCGGTAGGGCGGACCTCGACCGGCCGCTCGCGGACGCCGCGTGGCGCGCGGGCACCGCGCTGGGGCCGGTGCTCGGAGCCGTGCTCGGGCCGGGGCGCGGTCCCGCGCACGGTCCCGCGCTCGGGTCTGGGGTCGGGGCGGTCCTGGGGGAGGGGTCCCGGGGGTGCCCGGTGCTCGTCGTCCCGGCACCGACGACGCGGGCCGCGCGTCGCGCCCGCGGGCGCGACCCCGTCGCTCTGCTCGCGCGTGCGGTCGCCGCCGGCCTGGACACCTCGGGAACCCCCGCCCGGAGCGCCGCGCTCCTCGTGCACCGCGGGCGCGCCCGAGACCAGGTCGGGCTCGGCTCGCGGGCGCGCGGGGCCCGGCTCGGCACGGTCGCCGTCGCCCCCGGGAAGCTCCTCGGGGCCGGTGCCGGAGGGCTCGTCCGACCGCTCGTCGGACCGTCCGTCGCAGCGCGTCGAGGACGGCCCGGGCGGCGCCCGTCGACCGGTGCACCGGCACCGGTCGTGGCGTGCCTCCTCGTCGACGACGTCGTCACCACGGGAGCGACCCTCGCCGCGTGCGAGAGGGCTCTGACCAGCGCGGGCGCTCTCGTGCTGGGCGCCGTCGCGCTCGCCGCGACCCCGTCGCCGGGCGAACGACGGCGGTCCGCCGGGCAGCCTCCGTGAGGTCCGCGCGGCGGGGGTCGAAGGTCCCCTCGTTCACCTCCCGTTGGTGCTGCCGACACCCCGGACCCGGGGTTAGGCTGAGGGCCAGTCGCCGCGGACGACGGACGTGCAGGACACGTGCGCCGCCGCGCGAGCGTACCGAGCGCGCGGCCCTGCGCCGCAAGGAGGTGGTAGCCCACCGCACCCGGCAGCGGGTGCTCCTACCGAATCCGAACGAGGCGCCCGGACGCACCGGGCCGGGCGTCGCACTAGATCCTCGCGGAGGCTCACATGGAGATCGTCGTCGTCGGCAGGCACACGGAAGTGGCAGACCGCTTCCGCCGGCACGTGGAGGACAAGCTCGCCAAGGTCCAGCAGCTCGCGCCCACGGCGCAGCGCGTGGACGTCGAGGTCACCCACGAGAACAACCCGAGGCTCTCGGGGGTCCGCGAACGCGTCGAGCTCACCGTGCGGGCCAAGGGACCCGTCGTCCGCGCCGAGGCCGCGGCCGACGACCGGTTCGGCGCCCTCGACCTCGCGATGGACAAGCTCGCGGAACGGCTGCGCCGCGCCCGCGACCGTCGCAAGGACCACCGCAACCACACCGTCGTGCCGCCCGTCGACGTGCGTCCCTACGACCCGGCCACGCACGAGGCACCCCCGCCGCCGGCGCCGACCGCGCCGACCGCGCCCGGGGAGGCCGTCGAGACGACGCTCGGCGACTCGCCCGTCGTCATCCGGCAGAAGCTGCACACCGCGGAGCCCATGACGGTGGACGACGCGCTGTACGAGATGGAGATGGTCGGCCACGACTTCTTCCTCTTCGTCGACATCGAGACGTCGCGCCCGTCCGTCGCCTACCGCCGCCGCGGCTGGACGTACGGCGTCGTCGCGCTCGACACGTCCTGCGACTGCGCCGACTCCACGGTCGAGAAGAGCGCCTGACCGCACCCGACGCGCCCGGACCCTCGAGGGTCCGGGCGCGTCGTGCTGTCCGGACCCGTCGCCCGCTGACCCGCCCCCGCTGCCCGCTGCCCGCTGCCCACCGTCCGCCGCCCGCCGACCGCCGACCGCCGCCCGCCGACCGCCGCCGACCAGGCGATCCCGGTCGGCCGAGCAGGTGGTCGTGGCGGGTCCGGCCGCCGGGACGCGCCAGGACCGCCTGCTCGGCGGGGGCGGGGGGCGCCGGGTGGGCGGCGGGTGGGCGTGTGGGTGGGGGCGGGCAGGATCGGAGGGTGGTCGCCACGCCGTCGAGGTCCGAGTCGATGTCCCTGTCCCAGGCGCGCCGTGTCGCGCTCGCCGCGCAAGGGCTGCACCGGGAGCGCCCGGACGTCGCCGCGCGTGCCGGGTCCGGCGGCCGCGCCCCGACGATGCGGCAGGTCCAGGGGGTCATCGACCGCCTGGGGCTCCTCCAGATCGACTCGGTCAACGTGCTCGCGCGGGCGCACCTCATGCCGCTGTACGCGCGGCTCGGCCCGTACGACACGGCGCTGCTCGACCGCGCGGCGGGCCGTGCGCCGCGTCGGCTCGTGGAGACGTGGGCGCACGTCGCGTCCTACGTGCCGCCCAGCACGTGGCCGCTGCTCGAGTGGCGCCGACGGCGGTACCGCACGGAGGCGTGGGGCACGATCAGCGCGGTCGAGATGAGCCACTCCGAGGCGGTCCAGGACGTGCGGCGGCTCGTCACGGAGCGCGGCCCGATCACCGCGAGCGAGGTGCACGAGATCCTCGAGGCCGAGGGGCGGGCGCACCCGCGCGACCGCTCGCAGTGGGGGTGGAACTGGACGGTCGCGAAGCGCGCGCTCGAGTTCCTCTTCTTCACGGGGGAGATCACGTCCGCGCGGCGCAACGGCGCGTTCGAGCGCTGCTACGACCTCACGGAGCGCGTGCTCCCGCCGGAGGTCGTCGCGGCGCCGCCGGTCGCGGACGCCGACGCCGTCCGGGCGCTGCTCGAGATCGGCGCCCGCGCGCACGGCGTCGGGACGCTGCGCTGCTTCCGCGACTACTTCCGGCTCAAGGGGCCCGCGGTGCAGACGGCGCTCGACGAGCTCGTCGAGGCGGGCACCCTCCGCCCGGTGACCGTGCGGGGGTGGGACGAGCCGACCTACCTGCACGCGGACGCGGCGCTCCCGCGGCGCGCGACGGGGACGACGCTGCTCAACCCGTTCGACCCGCTCGTGTTCGAGCGGACCCGCCTCGAGCGGCTGTTCGACGTCCACTACCGGATCGAGATCTACGTGCCCGCGGCGAAGCGGGTCCACGGCTACTACGTCCTGCCCTTCCTCGAGGGAGAGGCGCTCACCGCGCGCGTCGACCTCAAGGCCGACCGTCGGGCCGGGGTGCTGCGCGTGCAGTCGGCGCACCGCGAGCAGGCGGCCGGGCCGCAGACGGCGGCGCGCCTCGCCGCCGAGCTGCACGTGCTGGGCCGATGGCTGGGGGTGCCGGAGGTCGACGTCGCCCCGGTGGGGGACCTGGCGCCCGCGCTCGCCGCCGAGGTCGCGGCGCACTGACGTCGTCGCGGCCGTTCCCGTCGCTGCCGTCGCCGTCGCGGTCGTCCCGACCCTCGCGTCGGCGGTGGACGAGGCGCCCGGCCCGGGTGGCCCTCGCCGTAGGCTGGCGGACGACGTCGCGGGGGAGAGGTTCGTCGTCGGCGAAACCCGGACGGGACCGGCGCGGCCCCGACTCCCCTACGATGTTGTGTGACGTTGCCGACGTCCGCTGCCGTGCGCGCCCGCGCGGCAGAGCGTCGGCTCTGCTCCCGGACCACCCGGCCCGGGCACCGATCGATACGGGAGTCCTGCGTGCCTTCGATCCTCGACAAGGTCCTTCGCATCGGCGAGGGCCGGATCCTCAAGAAGCTGTCCGGCATCGCCGACCAGGTGAACAAGCTCGAGCCCGGCTTCGAGGATCTCACCGACGAGGAGCTGCGGGAGGAGACCGACCGCTTCAAGGCGCGCCTCGAGGCGGGCGAGACCCTCGACGACCTGCTCCCCGAGGCGTTCGCCGCGGTGCGCGAGGCGTCGCGGCGCACGCTCGGCCAGCGGCACTTCGACGTCCAGCTCATGGGCGGCGCGGCGCTGCACCTCGGCAACATCGCCGAGATGAAGACCGGTGAGGGCAAGACCCTCGTCGCGACGACGGCCGCGTACCTCAACGCGCTCGAGGGCAAGGGCGTCCACGTCGTCACGGTGAACGACTACCTGGCGAAGTACCAGTCCGAGCTCATGGGCCGCGTGTACCGCTTCCTGGGCCTGTCGACCGGCGTCATCCTGTCCGGCCAGACGCCGGCGCAGCGGCGCGAGCAGTACGCCGCCGACATCACGTACGGGACGAACAACGAGTTCGGCTTCGACTACCTGCGCGACAACATGGCGTGGTCCACGGACGACCTCGTGCAGCGCGGCCACAACTTCGCGATCGTCGACGAGGTCGACTCGATCCTCATCGACGAGGCGCGCACGCCGCTCATCATCTCGGGCCCGGCCTCGGGCGACACGAACCGCTGGTTCGGCGAGTTCGCCAAGGTCGTGCGCCGTCTGAACCCCGGGACGGACTACGAGGTCGACGAGAAGAAGCGCACGGTCGGCGTGCTCGAGCCCGGCATCGAGAAGGTCGAGGACTACCTCGGCATCGACAACCTGTACGAGTCGCTCAACACGCCGCTCATCGGGTTCCTCAACAACGCCATCAAGGCGAAGGAGCTCTTCAAGCGCGACAAGGACTACGTCGTGCTCAACGGCGAGGTCATGATCGTCGACGAGCACACGGGCCGCATCCTGCCCGGCCGCCGGTACAACGAGGGCATGCACCAGGCCATCGAGGCCAAGGAGGGCGTGCAGATCAAGGCGGAGAACCAGACGCTCGCCACGATCACGCTCCAGAACTACTTCCGCCTGTACTCCAAGCTCGCGGGCATGACCGGTACCGCCGACACCGAGGCGGCCGAGTTCCAGGGCACCTACAAGCTCGGCGTCGTGCCGATCCCGACGAACCGCCCGATGCAGCGCGTCGACCAGCCCGACCTCGTCTACAAGAACGAGGAGGGCAAGTTCGACGCCGTCGTCGCGGACATCGTCGAGCGCCACGCCCAGGGCCAGCCGGTGCTCGTCGGCACGACGAGCGTCGAGAAGTCGGAGCTCCTGTCGTCCAAGCTGAAGAAGCAGGGCGTGCCGCACGAGGTCCTCAACGCGAAGCAGCACGAGCGTGAGGCGGCGATCGTCGCGCTCGCGGGCCGCAAGGGCGCCGTGACGGTCGCGACGAACATGGCCGGCCGCGGTACGGACATCATGCTCGGCGGCAACGCCGAGTTCATGGCGGTCGCGGACCTCGCGGCGCGCGGCCTGGACGCGGCGGAGAACCCGGAGGAGTACGAGGCCGCCTGGCCCGACGCCCTGGAGAAGGCGAAGGCCGCGGTCGCCGCGGAGCACGACGAGGTCCGCGAGCTCGGCGGTCTCTACGTCCTCGGCACGGAGCGGCACGAGTCGCGCCGCATCGACAACCAGCTCCGTGGTCGTTCCGGCCGTCAGGGCGACCCGGGCGAGTCCCGGTTCTACCTGTCCATGCAGGACGACCTCATGCGCCTGTTCAACTCGACCCTCGCCGAGTCGATGATGAACCGCGCCGGGTTCCCCGACGACGTGCCGCTCGAGTCGAAGATGGTGACGCGCGGCATCGCGAGCGCGCAGGGCCAGGTCGAGTCGCGCAACTTCGAGATCCGCAAGAACGTCCTCAAGTACGACGACGTCCTGTCGCGCCAGCGCACCGTCATCTACGACGAGCGCCGCCGCGTGCTCGAGGGCGAGGACCTGCAGGAGCAGGTGCAGCACTTCCTCACCGACGTGGTCACCGCGTACGTCGAGGGCGCAACGGCCGAGGGGAACCCGGAGAGCTGGGACCTCGAGGGGCTGTGGACCGCGCTCAAGGCGGTGTTCCCCATCTCCATCACGGTGGACGAGGTCGTGGAGCAGGCCGGCGGCGAGACGCGCCTCACGAGCGAGATGCTGCTCGAGGAGATCCTCTCGGACGCCCGCATCGCCTACCAGAACCGCGAGGAGCAGCTCGGCGCGGCGAACATGCGCCAGCTCGAGCGCCGCGTGACGCTCTCGGTGCTCGACCGCAAGTGGCGCGAGCACCTCTACGAGATGGACTACCTCAAGGAGGGCATCGGGCTGCGCGCGATGGCGCAGCGCGACCCGCTGGTCGAGTACCAGCGCGAGGGTTTCCAGCTCTTCCAGGCGATGACCGAGGCCATCAAGGAGGAGACGGTCGGGTACCTCTTCAACCTCGAGGTCAAGGTCGCCGAGCCGGGTGCGGCCACGGGCCAGGCGCCGGCGATCTCCGTCGCGGGTGCGGCGCAGGCCGCGCAGTCGGCTGCGGGCCAGGCGCTCGGCGGCGCGGCGGGTGCCGCGTCGGCGGGTGCGGCGGCGGGTCTCGCGGCGGCGGCGCAGCGCGACGCGGCGCCGACGCAGGACTCGCCCGTCGACGGCGCGCCCGTCGCGGACGAGCCGGTCGAGGACGCCTCCGTGGAGGACGCGCCCGTCGAGGACGCGCCGGTCGCGCCGGAGCCGGTGGCGGCACGTGCCGCGGCCGAGGGCCCGGGCGGCGACCGCCCCGGCACGCTCATCGCGAAGGGCCTCGACGGCCCCGACCGCCAGGTCCCGCTGTCGTACACCGCCCCGAGCGAGGACGGCACGGGCCAGGCCGTGGTGTCGGGCGACGCGGGCCGACGCTCGCGCCGCGCGCTGCACGGCGAGGCGACGGCGGTCGAGAGCGACGGCCGGACCTTCCCGGGCACGCCCCGCAACGCGCAGTGCCCGTGCGGCTCCGGCAAGAAGTACAAGGTCTGCCACGGCCAGAACGAGGCCTGACCGGATGCCCGTCCGCCGGGCACCCTGACGACGACGGCGAGGCGTCCACCTGCGGGTGGGCGCCTCGCCGTCGTCGTGCCCAGCCAGGAAGGCCGCCGGGGATGTCGGGTCCGGGAAGGGCGTCGTCGTGCCCGGTCCGGGAAGGGCGTCGTCGTGCCCGGTGCGGGAAGGGCTCAGCCGATCTCGAGCGCGACCACGCGCCAGGCTCCGCGGCGCGCCTCCAGCCGCGCCGCGGCGGCGCGGACCCGGTCCCCGTCCTGGACGACGACCGTCCCCTCGGCGACGCCGTCGCCGATCCGCAGGACCCGTGCGCGGCGGACGGCGACCGGGCGGGCCGGGGTCTCGCCCGGACCGTCGGCCACGAGCCGGGCGCGCCGGGCGAGCGCCTCGTAGATCTCCGGCGACACCCACCGTGCGAGCTGTCCCACCGTGCGCTCGCCCCGGACGACCTCGACCGCCGCCCGGACCACGGCGCAGCACAGCGCGGTCGGGTCCGGCAGGGGCACGGGCGTCGTCGGGCGCCCGAGGGGACGACCCCGGACGACGTGCTGCGGCACGCGGGCCGCCGTCGGGTCGGTCACGTCGACCGTGGCGACGGTCGGGTCGCCGAGGCAGCGGAGCAGCCGCGCCGGCGGGGCGGACGGGACGCTCGTCGAGCGGAGCGGGCGGACCGTGGCCCCGCTCGTGGGAGGGGCCGTCGGTGCGGCCGCAGGTGTCACGGTGGTGACCGGGGCGTGCGCGCCGGCCAGCAGGGGAGCGGTCATGGTGGGGCTCCTTCGAGGTCGGCGGTGGTCAGGCGGACGGTGCGACGAGGACCTGGCCCGGCCGGACGAGGTCGGGGTCCGCGCCCACGACGTGGGCGTTCGCCGCGTGCCAGCGCTCCACCGCCTCCGCGACCTGCGCGTCGGTGGACCCTGCGGGCAGGTGCCGGGCGGCGATCGACCACAGCGAGTCGCCGCGCACGACGACCACCTCCGGCGCGGTCTCCGGGCCGGGCACATCGCGCGTCACGGCCAGCGCCGCGTCGCGCTGGCGGGCGGCGTCCGACGAGGTCCCCTCCGCGGCGACCGTCGGTCCCGCGGCGCCGGAGGCCTCTGCCCCCTGGCCGACGACGCCCGCCCCGGCGGCGTGCTTCCCTCCGGAGCCCGCGGCGTCTCCCGCACCAGCACTCTCGGTGCTGGTCGACGGCGGCGCGTCGGTCGCTGCGGAGGTGGCACCGTGCGAGCGGTGGGGGTCCTTCGACGTGCCGGCGTCCCCCGGCACCCCGGAGGGCGGCACCGAAGGCGCCGGCACGGACGATGCCGGCACCGAAGACGGCGGCACCGAGGTGACCGGCGCGGGCTGGCCTGGCGCGGCGTCCGCCGCGGTGCCCGACGGACCGTCGGACGCCGCCGTGGAGCCGTCCGCCGTGGCGGACGAGCCGCCGGGGGTCGCCCGGGACGTCGAAGCTGCCCTCTCCGACGCGCCGTTCCCCGAAGCCGTACCCTCGTCCCCGGCGACGGCACCGCTGGGTCGCCACCCAAGATCGACGGCGACGACGCCCGGGTCGTCTGCCGGGGCGGCCGCGTGCGCCGCCCCGCCGGCGACGAGCAGACCCGCGCCGACGGTGGCGCCGACGGCGGCGCGCGCCGCGTGCCGGACGACGGCCGGCGCCGCACGGCGCAGGAGTCGTTCTCCCGTCGTCCAGGACCGCCCGGCGGCACCGGCAGCCACGCAGGCCAGCGCGACGAGCGCGCTGAGCGCGACCCAGAGAGCGGCCAGCGCGCCCACCGACACCGCGGCGAGCTCCACCCAGGACTCGACGCGGTGCGTCGGGAGCGCGGTGACGAGGTGCAGCGCCCGGAGCGACAGGACGGTCGTCGCGCCGCCCAGGGCGAGGACGAGCGCAAGGAGGGCGAGCAGACCCCCGGCTCGTCGGGATGCAGCAGTACCCCGGTCCATCGTTGCCCCCTGCCTGCCGTCGCGCACTCGACGGCTTTTGATGTCGTTTGGTGTCGTTTGATGACGACACATCGATCTAAGCGCGCAGGATCGACGCCTGTCCAGGCCCGTCCCGTGATGTGGACGACGGAGGGTCGGGTGCGGTGGCACCCCGCTACGGTGTGCCGATGCGATGGGACGCCCTGTTCGACGACCTCGCGGCGCAGCTCGCCGCGGCGGAGTCGCAGGACCGCGTCGCCGCGGTCGCCGACCTGACCCGGGCGGAGCACGCGACGGTGCTCCTCACCGAGCGGCTGCGCGCCGCGCCGGGGCCCGTGACGCTCGAGCTCCGCGACGCGTCGGCGGTGACCGGCGAGGTGCGGGAGGTCGCGCAGGAGTGGGCGCTGGTCGTCGACGGCCGCCGGCAGCACCTCGTCCCGCTGGACGCCGTGGTCGCGGTGCGAGGTCTCGGGCGGCACGCCGACCCGCCGCGCTCGTCCCGGTCGGCGACGCTCGGCCTCGGGCACGTGCTGCGGGCGCTCCAGCGGGACCGGAGACCGGTCCAGGTGCGGACGACCGCCGGGTCCTGGTCCGGGTGGGTCGCCAGGGTGGGGAAGGACCATCTCGACCTCGAGCCGTCGCCCGGCAGCGCACACGGCGCGCGGGTGGTCCCCTGGTCGGCCCTGGTGTGCGTCAGCGAGGCGGAGACGGGGTACGTACCGAGGTGAGCGCGCGGCAGGGGGAGCCGAGGGAGCGGAGACGTCGTCGTGCTACGGCGTGGGGACGCGGTACAGGGCCGCGGAGGCGCGACGGCGCGCCGTCAGCCGTCGAAGTCGCCCGCCTCGATGCGCTGGCGCGTCTGCGCGTACATGCGCTGGATGTACGCCTCGAGCTCGCTCACCTCGACCCGCCACTGGCCGCGTCCGCCCACCTGGATCGCGGGCAGCTCTCCCGACCGGACGAGCGCGTACGCCTGCGCCGCCGAGATGTTGAGCTCGTCCGTGACGTCGGCGAGGGTGAGGAACCGCTGGGGCATGGCGTCAGTCTGGCACGCGCACGCCCCACCGCGGTGCTCGTCCACAGGCCCTGCCACGCGCCCCGCCGACCGGGGATCATGAAGCCGCGGCACGGGCGACGTGCCGACCACCGAGGGGGAGATGGATGACGACGACCGTGGAACGACCCGTCCCGGGGGCCGCGACGCCCCCGCCCGCCGCGCGGCTGCGGCGGCCGGGCTGGAAGGACCCGCGGCTGCTCGTGGGGGTCGTCGTGGTGGCGCTGTCCGTCGCGCTGGGGTCCTGGGCCGTGAGCAGCGCGAGCCGGACGGTCGCGGTGTACGCGGCCGGCACGCCGCTGACGCCCGGCACCACCGTCGGTGCGGCCGAGCTGCGCACGGTCGAGGTGCGGCTCGGCGCGCAGACCGACCGCTACCTGCTCGTCGAGGACGGGCTCCCGGACGAGGCGGTCGTCCTGCGGACGGTGGCCGCGGGCGAGCTCGTCCCCGCGACGGCGCTCGGTGCCGCCACCGACCTCGCGGTGCGGGCGGTCGCGGTGCCCGTGACGTCGGGCCTCTCCGAGCGGATCGTGGCCGGCGCCGACGTCGACCTCTGGCACGTCCCGGAGGCCGCCGCCGCACCGTCCCCGGACGCTGCGCAGGACGTCCCGGACGGCCCGGGCGCCGTGCCGGAGATGCTCGTCGGCGGCGTCACGGTCGCCCAGGTCGACGAGGGCGAGGGCACGCTCGTGGTCGGCGGGCCGACGACGGTGCACCTGCTCGTCGAGGTCGACCACCTCCCCGCCGTGCTCGCCGCCGTCGCGGGAGAGGGGACCCTCGCGCTGGTCCCGGTCGGCGGTGCGGGGTGAGCGGCGCGACCACGGTCACGACGGTCCTGTGCGCGGTCCGCGGGGCGCGCGAGGCGGAGGTCGTCACGACGCTCGACGCGTCCGGGCTGCGGGTGACGCGGCGCTGCGCGGACGTCGTCGAGCTGCTCGCCGCGGCGGCCGCGGGGGCCGGGCGGGTCGCCGTCGTCTCGCACGACCTCCCGGCGCTGGACCGGCAGGCCGTGGCCGACCTGCACGCGCACGACGTCCGGGTCGTCGCGCTCGCCCCCGGGGGCACGTGGGAGGAGGACCGGCTGCGGGCTCACGGGGTGGACACCGTGGTCGACGTGGACCGGTCTCCGGGCACCCTGTGCGACGCCGTCCGGGCGGTCGTGCCGGCGCGCACCGCGCACGCGGGCCCGCCCGGCGCGCCCGCCCGCGTCCCGGCGCCCGTGCCGGCCGACGGCGAGGGCGACCGGCGCGACGGCCGGACCGTCGTCGTCTGGGGCCCGACCGGGGCGCCGGGCCGCACGACCGTCGCGACGAACCTCGCGGTCGAGCTCGCGGGCCCGGCACCCGCGGGGCGGCCCCGTCGGCGCCGCGCCGCACGCCGCGCGCGAGAGGTCGACGCGGCTCCCACGGCCGCCGTCGGGCCTCCGGCCGAGGTGCTGCTCGTCGACGCGGACACGTACGGCGGGACGGTCGCGCAGCGCCTCGGGCTGCTCGACGAGTCCCCGGGGCTCGCCGCCGCGGCCCGCAGCGCCGGTCAGGGTGTGCTCGACGCCGCGGGCCTCCGCGCGCTGGCCCCGGTGCTCGTGCCCCGCGTCCGGGTCCTCACGGGCCTCGCCCGGGCGGCGCGCTGGCCCGAGCTGCCGGGCCCGTCGCTCGACGTGGTGTGGCAGGTGGCGCGGTCGGTCGCGGACTGGACCGTCGTCGACTGCGGCTTCGGCATCGAGCAGGACGAGCTGCTCAGCTACGACACCCGCGCCCCGCAGCGCCACGACGCGACGCTCAGCGCGTTGGGCGCCGCGGACGTGGTCGTGGTCGTGGGCGGCGGGGACCCGGTCGGGCTGCAGCGCCTCGTCCGCGCGCTCGACGAGCTGGGAGAGTCCGGGGCGGCGGCCGCCGCGGCCCGGGTCGTCGCCGTGAACCGGGTGCGGGCGAGCGTCGTCGGGCCACGGCCCGAGCGCGCGGTGCGCGACGCGATGGCGCGGTACGCCGGCGTCGAGGACCTGCACGTCGTCCCGGAGGACGCCGCCGTCGACGTGGCGCTCCGGGAGGGGAGGACGCTCGGTGAGACCGCCCCGGCGAGCCCTGCCCGCCGCGCCCTGGCTCGGCTCGCGGAGGCAGTGCGGGAGGCCGCCCCGTCCGGGCGTGGTGCGGCGCCCGGTCCGGTGCTCGAGGCGGCACACTGAACCCATGCGCATCTATCTCCCCGCGACGCTCGACGAGCTCGACGCCGTCACCGTGACCGCCGACGCCGCCCGCTGGACCGTCGCCCCGCGCGGCGCCCACGCCGTGACCGCCGCGCTGACACGTGCGCTGCCCGACGAGGACGAGGAGGGCCTCGAGTACGCGGCGGCGCTCGAGGCGGCGGACGACTCGCTCGCGCTCGTCGCGTCGCGCCCGGACGCGCCGCGGCAGCGGCTCGTCGTCACGCTCGAGGTGCCCGACGGCGCGGTCCAGGTCGTGGGGGCCGAGGACTCCGACGACGAGGACGCGCCCGCCCCGAGCGCCGTCGAGGTGCTGCGCACGGTGCCCGACGTCGCGATCGTGTGCGTGCACGTCGACGAGCCGGAGGCGGTCGCGGACGTCGAGGCCGTGCTCGCCGCGGCGGACGACGACGGTCCCGACGTGGACGCGGCGCTCGACGCGGCCATCGAGCGCGTGGGCGAGCGCGACCTGCTCTGGTACGACTGGTCCGAGCTCAAGGACGTGCCGCGCGGCTGAGACCGGGGCGAACCCGGGGCGGACCGAACCTGGGACGCCGCAGGGGTGACGGGCCCCGTCAGCCCAGGCGGCCCAGCACCTCGTCGTGCAGCAGGCCGTTCGTCGCGACGGCGTTCCCGCCCCACGGGCCGTCGGCGCCGTCGAGCGACGTGAACCGCCCGCCCGCCTCGGTGACGATCGGCACGAGCGCGGCCATGTCGTAGAGCTCGAGCTCGGGCTCGGCGGCCGCGTCGACCGCGCCCTCGGCGACGAGCATGTACGACCAGAAGTCGCCGTAGCCGCGCGTGCGCCACGCGCCGCGCATGAGGTCGAGGAACGGCTCGAGCTTCCCACGCTCCTCCCAGCCGTCGAGCGACGCGTAGGCGAGCGACGCGTCGGACCACGACGAGACGCCCGAGACGTGCAGGCGCGACGCGGCGGCGAGCGACTTGCCCGTCCACGCGCCGGTGCCCTTCGCCGCCCACCAGCGCCGGCCGAGCGCGGGCGCGGACACCAGCCCGACGACGACCTCGTCGCCGTCGGCGAGCGCGATGAGCGTGGCCCACACGGGGACGCCGCGCACGAAGTTCTTCGTCCCGTCGATCGGGTCGACGATCCAGCGGCGGGCGCCGTGGCCCGTCTCGCCGTACTCCTCGCCCACGATCGCGTCGCGGCCGCGGGCCCGGCCGAGCTGGCCGCGGATGATCTCCTCGGCCGTCCGGTCGGCGTCGCTCACGGGCGTCGAGTCGGGCTTGGACTCGACGTGCAGGTCGAGCGCCTTGAAGCGCGACAGGGTGTGGGCGTCGACCTGGTCGGCGATCACGTGGGCGAGGCGCAGGTCGTCGTCGTAGCCGCGCGTCGAGGGGGGCGTCATGGCTCACACCGTAGCGGTGCGCGCACGGGCCGGGGGAGGCGCCGCGCGGGGTGCGGGCTCAGGCGGCGCCGGTGCGCGAGGCGAGCACGCGCCGGAACGACTCGAGCCGCGCCGCGCGGGCGTCGCGGGTGACGTCGTCGGGGGAGTCGGCCACCCAGTCGTCGAGCGCGCAGTCCGGCGCGTCGTCGAGGTGGGTGCACCCGCGCGGGCACGCGGCGGCGACGGCGTCGAGGTCCTCGAACGCGCGCAGCAGGTGGTCGACCTGCACGTGCGCGAGCCCGAACGACCGCACGCCCGGGGTGTCGATGACCCACCCGCCGCCCGGCAGGCGCAGCGCGACCGCCGACGTCGACGTGTGCCGGCCGCGCCCCGTGACGTCGTTGACGTGCCCCGTCGCGCGCCGGGCGTCGGGCACGAGCGCGTTGACGAGCGTCGACTTCCCCACACCCGAGTGCCCGACGAACACCGACGTGCGCCCGGCCAGCGCCTCGCGGACCGCGTCGAGCGGCTCGATGGCCCAGCCGTCCGGCGCGAGGCCGTCGGGCGCGCGCCGCGTGACGACGACGGAGACGCCGAGCGGCTCGTACAGCGCGCGCAGCGGCGCCGGGTCGGCGAGGTCCGCCTTGGTGAGGCACAGCAGGACGTCCATGCCGGCGTCGTACGCGGCGACGACGCACCGGTCGATCATGCGCGTGCGCGGCTCGGGCTCGGCGAGGGCGGTGACGACGACGAGCTGGTCCGCGTTCGCGACGATGACGCGCTCGTACGGGTCGGTGTCGTCGGCGGTGCGGCGCAGCACCGCCGACCGCTCCTGGATGCGGACGATGCGCGCGAGCGAGCCGTCGTCCCCGGTGACGTCGCCGACGAGGTCGACGCGGTCCCCGCACACGATCCGCGTGCGCCCGAGCTCGCGCGCCTTCATCGCGAGGACGGTGCGCTCGTCCTCGGCGCCGACGACCGTCCCGTCGTCGGTCCCGCCCACGAGCAGCGTGTACCGGCCCCGGTCCACGCCCGTGACGAACCCGGTCACCGCGTCCGCGTGCTCGGGGCGCTGCTTGGTGCGCGGGCGGCTGCCGCGCTTGCCGGGGCGCGAGCGGAAGTCGGACTCGTCCGGGACGCGGGCCATCAGCGGGCCGCCGCTCCCGAGCCGCCGAGCATCCGCTCCCACATGCCCGCGAAGCCGGGGAGCGTCTTGGCCGTCGTCGCGACGTTCTCGACGCCGACGCCCGGCACGCGCAGCCCGATCACGGCGGCCGAGGTCGCCATGCGGTGGTCGTGGTAGGTGCGGAAGACGGCGCCGTGCAGGGGGCGCGGCGTGATGACGAGCCCGTCGCGCGTCTCCTCGGCCTGCCCGCCGAGGCGCGTGATCTCGGCCGCGAGCGCGGCCAGGCGGTCGGTCTCGTGCCCGCGCAGGTGCGCGATGCCGCGCAGGCGGCTGGGCCCGTCGGCGAGGGCCGCGAGCGCGGCGATCGTGGGGGCGAGCTCGCCGGCGGCGTGGAGGTCCACGTCGACGCCGCGCACCTCGCCCGTGCCCGTCACGGTGAGCACGTCGCCGTCCAGGGACGACGTGGCGCCCATGGCCTCGAGCAGCTCGGGGACCATCGCGCCGGGCTGCGTGGTCGCCGTCGGCCAGCCCGTGACGCGCACGGTGCCCCCGGCGACGAGCGCGGCCGCGAGGAACGGCGCGGCGTTCGACAGGTCGGGCTCGACCTGCACGTCACGCGCCGCGATCGCCCCCGGCTCGACGCGCCAGATCGCCGGGCGCGAGTCGTCGACGACGACCCCGACCTCCCGCAGGACCTCCACCGTCATCTCGATGTGGGGCATGCTCGGCAGCGTGTGCCCGACGTGCCGGACCGTGAGGCCCTGGTCGTAGCGCGCCGCCGCGAGGAGCAGCCCGGAGACGAACTGGCTCGACGCCGACGCGTCGATGTCGACGGACCCGCCGCGGACCCGGCCGCGCCCGCCCACGGTGAACGGGAGCGTCGTGGGCAGGCTGCCGCCGTCGTCGCCCGCGACCGGGACGTCCAGCGCGCTGAGCGCCGCCACCACCGGGCCCATGGGCCGCACCCGCGCACCCTCGTCGCCGTCGAACCGCACCGCGCCGTCCGCCAGCGCCGCGACCGGCGGGAGGAAGCGCATGACCGTCCCGGCGAGCCCGCAGTCGACGTCGACCGGTCCGCGCAGGGTGCCGGGTGTCACGTGCAGCTCGGTCGGCGACGCGCCCTCCTCGATCCCCACGCCCAGCGCGCGCAGCGCCGCGATCATGAGGTCGGCGTCGCGGCTGCGCAGCGCGCCGCGCAGCGTCCCGGGGCCGTCGGCGAGCGCCGCGAGCACGAGCAGCCGGTTCGTCAGCGACTTCGACCCCGGGACCTCGACCGTCGCGTCGAGCGGCCCGCCCGCCGTGGGCGCGACCCAGGCGTCGGCCGGGGCGGGGGACGGTGCGTCGGTGGGCGCGGGGGGCTGCGTCGTCATGGCGTCCAGGCTAGTGGAGCGTCGCCGCCCGACGGCGGCCGGTCCCGCCCCGCGGACGGGCGCGGCCGCGCGGTGCGACGCGTCAGGCGACCTTGGCGCGGACGGCGGCCCCGGCGTCGTGCACGGCGCCCGCGGTGCTGCTCGCGGCGTGCTGCGCGGCGTCCTGGGCGGCCTTCGCGGCGCGGCGAGCCGAGCGTGACACGTCCTTCGCGGTGCTCTTCGCCCCCGCGACGACGGCCTCCTGCTTCGCCTGCTTGGCGAGCGCGAGGTCGTGCCGCGCCCGCTCGAGACGCCACTGGACGCCCGGGCGGCCCTCGTAGTCGGCGCCCGCGATGAGCGCGGCCCCGATCGCCCCGACGTTCGCGACGAACTTCCGCGTCCGCTCGGTGCGCGTGGCCTCGCCGCCCGTGAACGGCTGGTTGACGACGGCGAGCGGGACCGTGAGCGCGGCGAGCGCGAGCGCGGCGGTCCGGGGCGCCTTGCCGACGGCGAGGCACAGGCCAGCGACCGCCGTCGCCGCGCCGTGGGCGCGGACGAGCGTCGTCACCTGCCGCTCGCTGAGCGGGGCCTCGATGCCGACGCGCTTCTCGACGAGCTCGACGCCCGCGCGCGCGGCCCGCACGTGCTCCGCCGGCTTGAGCGCGGCCTGGACCCCGTCGTAGACGAACCACGAGGCCAGCATGGGCCTCGCGAGGTGACGCAGCAGCATCGGTTCTCTCCTCATCGCTGGTGACTCGCCGGTGCCCTGGGCGGGCGTCCTCCGGTGGGTCCCAGCCTGCCGCGCCCCCCGGGACGGCGCCACCCGCGGCGGTGCCCGGGCCGGGAATGCCTGGGGGCGCTCGCGGGTTGCACCCCTCGTGACCGCCCTGCTCCAGACTCCCGCACCCGCCGCCCGGGTCGCGTCGACGACCCCGGCGCCGGACGCCGCGTTCGCCGCCGCGTGGTCGGTGCCGAGCCGTGCGCGGGACGCCTCATCGAACACCCAGACGAACGGGGGACTAGGCTCGTTGTTGATGACAGAGCGAATCTCCGGCAGCGACGTCTCCGGCAGCCCTGCGACGACGTCGGGAACGACGCCGGACGACGGTGCGCCCGCCGGTACGACGCCGCCCGCCGACGCGACGGACGCCGAGGACACGAACCGCGCCCCGGAGGCCGAGAGCGACGCCGCGCGCGCCGCCCGGTTCGAGCGGGACGCCCTGCAGTACCTCGACCAGCTGTACTCCGCCGCGCTGCGGATGACGCGCAACCCCTCGGACGCCGAGGACCTGGTGCAGGAGACGTTCGCGAAGGCGTTCGCGGCGTTCCACCAGTACCGCCCGGGCACGAACCTCAAGGCGTGGCTGTACCGGATCCTCACGAACACGTTCATCAACACGTACCGCAAGAAGCAGCGCGAGCCGCAGCAGGCGCAGACGGACGACGTCGAGGACTGGCAGATCGCGCGCGCGGCGTCGCACACGTCGCAGGGCCTGCGCTCGGCCGAGGCGGAGGCGCTCGACCGCCTGCCGGACTCGGACGTCAAGCGCGCGCTCCAGGAGCTCCCGGAGGACCGGCGCATGGTCGTGTACTACGCCGACGTCGAGGGCTTCCCGTACAAGGAGATCGCGGAGATCATGGGGACACCGATCGGCACGGTCATGTCCCGCCTGCACCGAGGCAGGCGCCAGCTGCGCGAGCTGCTGGCCGACTACGCCGCGAGGCGAGGACTGGTGGGCGCGAAGAGCCCCGGAGGTGAGTCGTGAGCACGTCAGAGACCCGTGAGCCCGGACGGGGTCCGGTCGAGGAGCCGGTGACCCCGATCCCGCACTCGACCGCGGGCGAGTCCGAGTGCGAGCACGCGCTCACGCACCTGTACGAGTACCTGGACTCCGAGATGACGCCCGACGACGAGCTGCGCATGCGCCAGCACGTCGCGCACTGCTCGCCGTGCCTGGCCGAGCTGAGCGTCGAGGAGCTCGTCAAGCAGCTCGTGCGCCGCTCGTGCCACGAGAAGGCGCCGGCAGGGCTGCGGGAGCGCATCCACACGCAGCTCACCGTGATGGTCTCGACGACGACGGTCGTCGAGACCCGCTGACCCGGGCCGGGGGCCAGCCCCCGGGGCCCGCGCGGACGAGAGAGGGCCCGGACCGACGACGTCGGTCCGGGCCCTCTTCCGTGCTCCCCCTCGTGGGGGCTGCGCCGTCTCAGGCGTTGGGGCGCTTGCCGTGGTTCGCGGCGTTGCCCTTGCGGCTGCGACGCTTGCGTCCGCGCTTGCTCATGGTGTTCTCCTGACGGTCGGGGAGTGCTGCCGGTCTCGGCGGTTCTCGACGGGTGTCGACGTGGAACGACCGGTCTCGGCGTGTCCAGTCCGTCTCCCATGGTCCCACACGCGACCCCTTGTCACGGTCGAGCACGCGATATATCGTGTCTGGCGGAACGAGATATATCGCGAGTGCCTCCGGCCGTCCTGGTCGACCCGGCGCGCGCGGCGACCAGGACGGAGCGCGGGATGACGCAGGAGCTCTGGACCCTCACCGGTCCGCAGGCCATCGACCTCGCGCTCGTGCGCCGGCTCGACGCGACGATGATCGGCGGGCGCATCGACGTCGTCGCGCACGAGGACCCGGCACGGACCGACGCGCGCGTCGAGGTGCACTCGGTGAGCGGGCGCGCGCTCGAGGTGCGGCTCGACGGGACGACGCTGCGGGTGGGCTACGGCCCGTTCGAGGCGGGCTGGAAGGGCTTCCTCGAGCGCTTCCGCACGTACACCGGCAAGGACGCCGCGGAGGTCCACGTCGCCGTCCCGGCGGGCGCGCAGGTCGAGGTCGCGACCGTGCAGGGCGAGGCGCTCGTCGCGGGCGCCCGCGAGGGCGTGCGGCTCGCGACCGTGTCCGGCGCCGTCATGACGAGCCGGACCCGCGGCCCGCTGCGCGTCGACACCGTCTCCGGCGAGGTCGCCGCGAGCGAGCACGACGGCCCGGTCCGGATGGAGTCCGTCTCCGGCGGCCTCACCGCGACGGGTGCCCTGCGCTCGCTGCGGCTCGACTCGGTCTCCGGCTCCGTGACCGTGGACACGCGCACGACGCCGGACGAGATCACGGTGAGCGCCGTCTCCGCCGACGTGCTCGTGCGCCTGCCCGACCCGGACGCGATGGACTACGCCGTGCGCTGCCTCAGCGGCCGGCTCGTCGTCGACGGCGAGGAGCAGCGCGGGTCCGCGCGCTCCTTCCACCGCGCGGCGCGGCTCGGCGCGGGCGCGCCCGTCCGCGTCTCGGCCGTCTCGGGCGACGTCACCGTGCTGCGGGGGACGGCCGGGACGTCGTCCGCCCCGGCCGACGCGCCCCCGGTGCAGGACGCGGCCCCGGACGCCCCGGCGTGGGGCAGCCCCGGTGCGCCCGCCGGGCGACCGGCCTCCACGAGCGGCCCGGTGGACCGCTGATGGCCACCGTCTTCGCCCACGGCCAGCTCCGGCTCTACCTGCTGGCGCTCCTCGCGTCCGGCCCCAAGCACGGGTACGAGCTCATCACCGAGCTCTCCGAGCGGTTCGGGGGCACGTACCGCCCGAGCGCCGGGACGATCTACCCGCGCCTCGCGCGGCTCGAGGACGAGGGCCTGGTCCACCGCAGCGCCGACGGGCGCAAGACGACGTACGAGCTGACCCCCGCGGGGCGCGCCGAGATCGAGGCGCGGCGCGCGGACGTCGCGGCGCTCGAGCACGGCATCGCCGAGACGGTGCGCCAGCGCGCCGAGGCGCTGCGCGCCGACGTGCAGGGCTCGCTGCGCGGGCTGCGCGCCGAGCTCGCCGCCGCCGCCCAGACGGCGCGCGCCCGCCCGCGCGACGGCGAGCACGACACCCGCCGTCGCGAGTCGACCGCGCGCCGTGCCGAGGCGGAGGCCGTGCTCCAGCGCTTCCGCGACGAGCTCCGCGCGGACCTGCGCCGGGCGGACGCGACCGGCGGGGTGCCCGAGCTGACGGTCGACACGCTGCGCACCGTGCTCGACAGCGCGCGCCGCGCCGTGCGGTCCACCCTGCCCTGACGTCCCGAGACCACCGACCACGCACCAGAGAACCGAACGAGGAGAAGCGCATGAGCACCGAGTCCTGGGTCATCAACGCCCCCCGGAGCGTCGACGTCGCGGACGTCCGGCGCGTCGTCGTCCAGCTCACGGACGGGTCGGTCGACGTCGTCGCCGACCCCGGCCGCGAGAGCGGGGCGCACCTCGACGTGAGTGAGGTGTCCGAGCGCCCGCTGCAGGTGAGCGTGCACGACGGCGAGCTGCGCGTCGGGTACGACTTCGCCGGCATCGAGGGCCTCGTCGACCGCGCGAAGGGCCTGCGCGACAAGGACCGCGCCGTCGTGCGGGTCACCGTGCCCGCGAGCGTCCCGCTCAAGGTGACGACCGCGCGCGCCGCGGCGACCGTCGTCGGGACGCGGGCGGACGTGTCCGTCACGACCGGGACCGGCGCCGTCCGCGTCCAGGGCGTCTCGGGCACGGCGTCGGTCCGCACGGCCACCGGCTCCGTCGACGTCGGCGAGCACGTCGGCGACGTTCACGTGACCACCGCGTCCGGCACCGTCACGCTCGGCGGCACGCTCGGGCGCGTGTCGGTCAACACCGTCACGAGCGGCGTCGAGGTCGTCGCGCGCGAGAGCACCCCGCTCGTCGACGCGCGCACGGTCTCGGGCGACGTGGCCGTGCGCCTCGGCGCCGGCTCGGCCGTGAACCTCAAGGCCCGCAGCGTCACCGGCAAGGCCGTGCTCGACGGCGTGCGGCTCGACTCCAGCGCGCAGCGCACCACGTCCGTCGACCACGTCGACCAGCACGGCGCGGGCGGCGCCTACGTGTCGGCGAGCACCGTCTCGGGCGACCTCACGGTCTCGCGCGGCTGAGCGGTACCGCCCCGACGGCGAGGGCGAGGCGTGGTCCGTGACCACGCCTCGCCCTCGTGCGTCGGGGCGGGCTCAGACGGTGTCGTCGGGCAGGCCGAGCCACGCGTGCCAGCCGGTGTGCAGCACGAGCCACGCCATGAGCCCGTAGCCCGCCTGGCCGGGGAAGCCGTTGCCGCTCTGCGCGAGGTCGGCGAGCCACTGCTCGTGCGTGACGAGCGGGCTGAACGTGTCGACGTAGGGGACGCGGCGCCGGTTCGCGACGTCAGAGAACGCGTGGGACAGCTCCGCGAGGCGCTCCGCGTCCTGCGCGTGGCCCGGCGGCGGCCCGACGACGAACGTGGGCAGGCGGTGGGACTCCGCGACGTCGAGCACGTTCGCGAGGTTGAGGCGTGAGCGCGCGACCGACAGCCCCGCGTCGAGGTCGTGGCGGCCGAGGCCGATGACGAGGCGGTTGTCGACGTCCGGCTCGGGGGAGAACCGGCGCGCGGTCTCCGCCTCCCAGCGCTGGCTGAGCGCCGTCGTCGTCTCGCCGGGGATGGCGAGCGGGAACACGTACGCCGGCTGGGGGAAGCGCGTGCGCGCGACGACGCGCCCCGCCCACCCCAGGGCCTTCGCGTCGCCGACGCCGGCGCTCAGCTCGTCGCCGACGACGCAGATCCGTACCTCACGACTCACCGCGTCTTCCACGAGCGCCATTCTCCCCGACGCGGGCCGCGCGGGTCGATCCGAGCCGGTGCGGACGGCGTGTCGACCCGCGCGGGGGTCGCCGCGGCGCCCGGACGCCTCAGGCCAGCGTCGCTCCCCAGGTCACCTCGTGGGACGCCCCGGGCTCGAGCCGGACGAGGCGCTCGCCCGTGCGGAACGCGTCCGCGACGCAGCTCATCGGCTCGGCGGCGACGCCGGTGCGGCGGAACGCGACGTCGCCGACGTGGTCGCCCGTGCAGACCTGCCACGTGTCCATCGAGCCGTCCATCCACACGGCGGCCGTGCGGCCGTCGGGCGCGGTGAGGCGGATCCAGGACAGCCCGTCCTCGTCGCGCAGCACGTCGACGTACGCGTCGTCGAGGTCGACGCCCGCGAGCAGGCGCGGCTCGCGCAGGTCGAACGTGCCGGTGGCGGGCTCGGTGCCGGTCGGCAGGAGCCGCTCGTCGGTCGTGACACGCGTCGCGGCGTCCAGGCGCAGCGTGCACGCGTCGAGGTCCGCGCCGTCCGCCGAGAGCCACGGGTGGAAGCCGACGCCGTACGGGGCGGTCGCCGTGCCGACGTTCGTCGTGCGGACGTGGACGCGCAGCCCCGCGTCGTCGAGCGAGTACGTCACGCGGGCGACGAGGTCGAACGGGTAGCCCGGCGACGGCGGCAGGTGCAGCTCGAGCGTCGCGCGCGCGGCCTCGTGCTCGACGACCGTCCAGCGCTGCCAGCACGCGAGGCCGTGCAGCGCGGTCCCGCGGTCCGGCTCCGAGATCGGGACCTGGTACGTCGTGCCGTCGACCGTGTACTGCCCGTCGCGCAGCCGGTTGGGCCAGGGGAGCAGGACGGCGCCGTTGAACGCGGGCGACACCTCGTCCTCGCCGAAGGGCGTGAAGACCGGCCGGCCCCCCACCGCGTACTCGCGGACGGCCGCTCCGACCTCGGTGATCGTCGCTGCGTGGTCGCCGTGGGCGATGCGGACCTGGGCTCCTGAGGGGGCATGGGTGTTCACGCTCACATACGGTACTCGGCGTGCGCGGGTGCGCGATGCGCCCACGCCCGTCAGACTCGGTGCCCGGGTGTGTCTTCCGGCGCACCCGACGCAGCACGAGGAGGAACGATGGAACGACAGGTGCTCGGGCGGACGGGACGGCTCGTCTCGGTCGTCGGACTGGGAACCTGGCAGCTCGGCGCCGACTGGGGCGACGTGAGCGAGGACGACGCGCGCGCCGTCCTCGACGCCTCCGCGCAGGCCGGCGTGACGTTCTTCGACACCGCGGACGTCTACGGCGACGGGCGCAGCGAGCAGATCATCGGCTCCTACCTCGCCGACAACCCCGGCCACGGGATCACGGTCGCCACGAAGATGGGCCGCCGGGAGCCGCAGGACGCCGACAACTACACGCTCGCCAAGTTCCGCGAGTGGGTCGACCGCTCGCGCCGCAACCTGCGGACCGACCGGCTGGACCTCGTGCAGCTGCACTGCCCGCCGACCGCCGTCTACTCGCGCGACGAGGTCTACGACGGCCTCGACACGCTCGTCGCCGAGGGTGCGATCGCGAGCTACGGCGTGAGCGTCGAGACCGTGGACGAGGCCCTCACGGCCATCGCGCGCCCCCACGTCGCCACGGTGCAGATCATCCTCAACGCGTTCCGGCTCAAGCCGCTCGACGCGGTGCTGCCCGCGGCGTCCGACGCCGGCGTCGGCGTCATCGCGCGCGTCCCGCTCGCGTCCGGGCTGCTGTCCGGGAAGTACACGAAGGACACGACGTTCGCCGCGGACGACCACCGCACGTACAACCGCGACGGCAGCGCGTTCGACGTCGGCGAGACGTTCTCGGGCGTCGACTTCGAGACCGGCGTGCAGGCGGCGGCCGAGTTCACCACGCTCGTGCACGACGTCGTCGGGCAGGACCTCACCCCGGCCCAGGTGGCCATCGCGTGGGTCTGGCAGCAGCCGGGCGTGTCGACCGTCATCCCCGGCGCGCGCAACGTCGAGCAGGCGCGGTCGAACGCCGCCGCGGGCGACGCGGACGTCCTCGGCCCGCTCTTCACCTCGGGCGTGCGCGAGATCTACGACCGCTACCTGCGCGAGAAGATCCACGACCGCTGGTAGGTCGGCAGGACCGGCCCCCGGTCCGACGGCGACGGCGCACCGACGACGAAGGCCCCCTCCGCGCGGAGGGGGCCTTCGTCGTGCGCGGGTCGTGCGAGCCGGTCAGCGGGCGAACGCCTGCTCCAGCAGCACGGCCTGCTGCGCCTGGTGCTTCTTCGCCGTGCCGGCGGCCGTGGAGGCCGACGCCGGGCGGGAGACGACGCTCACGCGCGGCAGGTCCTCGGGCAGGTTGATGTGCACGAACGACCAGGCACCCTGGTTCTCGGGCTCGTCCTGGACCCAGACGACCTCGGCGCCCGGGTACTTCGCGAGCTCGGCCCGGATGCCGTCGACGTCGAGCGGGTACAGCTGCTCGAGGCGGACCAGCGCCACGCCCTCGTCGCCGCGCTTGGTGCGCTCGGCGAGCAGGTCGTAGTAGACGCGGCCCGTGCACAGGAGCACGCGGTCGACCTTCGCCGGGTCGGCCGACGCGTCCGGGATCACCGGGCGGAACGTGCCGGTCGTGAAGTCCTCGACGCTCGACGCGGCCGCCTTGAGGCGCAACAGCTGCTTCGGCGTGAAGACGATGAGCGGACGACGCGGGCGGGCGTACGCCTGCCGGCGGAGCAGGTGGAAGTACGACGCCGGCGTGGACGGCTGCGCGACCGTCATGTTGTCCTCGGCCGCGAGCTGGAGGAAGCGCTCGATGCGCGCGGACGAGTGGTCCGGTCCCTGGCCCTCGTAGCCGTGGGGGAGGAGCATGACGACCGAGGAGTACTGGCCCCACTTCTGCTCGGCGGACGAGATGAACTCGTCGATCACCGTCTGGGCGCCGTTGACGAAGTCGCCGAACTGCGCCTCCCACAGCACGAGCGCGTCGGGGCGCTCGACCGAGTAGCCGTACTCGAACCCGAGTGCTGCGTACTCCGAGAGCGAGGAGTCGTAGACCCAGAACTTCGCTTGGTCCGCCGACAGGTACAGCAGCGGCGTCCACTCGGCGCCCGTCTCGCGGTCGTGCAGGACGGCGTGACGCTGCACGAACGTGCCACGGCGCGAGTCCTGGCCGGCGAGGCGCACCGGGGTGCCCTCGACGAGGAGCGAGCCGAACGCGGCGAGCTCGCCGAAGCCCCAGTCGATGTTGCCCTCGACGGACATCTGCCGGCGCTTCTCGAGGAGCTGCGCGAGCTTCGGGTGGACGGTGAAGCCCTCCGGCGGCGCGACGTGCACCTGGCCGACGCGCTCGAGGACCGAGCGGTCGATCGCCGTCTTCCAGCCGACCATGGTCCCGGCGTCCTCGAGCTGGGACTCCGGGCGCTCGAGACCGGCGACCGGCTCGCGGTCCGCGGCGGGCGTGAAGCCGCCCTCCTTGGTCTCGGTGAAGACGCGCTCGAGCTGGGCCTGGTAGTCCTGGAGGACGTGCTCGGCCTCCTCGAGCGTGATGTCCCCGCGCGCGACGAGGTTCTCGGTGTACAGCTTGCGCACCGAGCGCTTCGCCTCGATGAGGTTGTACATGAGCGGCTGCGTCATCGAGGGGTCGTCGCCCTCGTTGTGACCGCGGCGGCGGTAGCAGATCATGTCGATGATCACGTCGCGGTCGAACTGCTCGCGGAACGCGAAGGCGAGCTCGGCGACGCGCACGCACGCCTCGGGGTCGTCGCCGTTCACGTGGAAGATCGGGACCTGGTAGCCCTTGGCGACGTCGGTCGCGTACGTCGTCGAGCGCGACGACGACGGGCCCGTGGTGAAGCCGACCTGGTTGTTGATGATGACGTGCACGGTGCCGCCGGTGCGGTACCCGCGCAGCTGCGCGAGGTTGAGCACCTCGGGCACGACGCCCTGGCCCGCGAAGGCCGCGTCGCCGTGGATGAGGATCGGCAGCACGGAGAAGCCGTCGCCGCCCAGGTCGATGCGGTCCTGCTTGGCGCGCACGATGCCCTCGAGCACCGGGTCGACCGCCTCGAGGTGCGAGGGGTTCGCCGCGAGGTAGACCTTCGTCGTCGCACCGGTCTCGGCCGTGAAGACGCCCTCGGTGCCGAGGTGGTACTTCACGTCGCCCGAGCCCTGGACGCTCTTCGGGTCGAGGTTGCCCTCGAACTCCGCGAAGATCTGCGCGTAGCTCTTGCCCGCGATGTTGGCGAGCACGTTGAGCCGCCCGCGGTGCGCCATGCCGATGCCGACCTCGTCGAGGCCGTTCTCGGCGGCCTTCGACAGGATCGCGTCGAGCAGCGGGATGAGCGCCTCGCCGCCCTCGAGCGAGAAGCGCTTCTGCCCGACGAACTTCGTCTGCAGGAACGTCTCGAACGCCTCGGCGGAGTTGAGGCGGCGCAGGATGCGGAGCTGGTCCTCGCGCGGCGTACGCGCGTACCCGGACTCGAGGCGCTCCTGGAGCCACTTGCGCTGGGTGCGGTCCGCCAGGTGCATGTACTCCACGCCGACGGTGCGGCAGTAGGAGTCGCGCAGCAGGCCGAGGATGTCGCGCAGCGTCGACTTGGTGCGGCCGCCGAACCCGCCCGTGGGGAACGTGCGGTCGAGGTCCCACAGCGTCATGCCGTGGTTCTGGATGTCGAGGTCGCCGTGCTTGCGCTGGCGGTACGCGAGCGGGTCGGTGTCGGCCATGAGGTGGCCGCGCGAGCGGTAGGAGTGCACCAGCTCGGCGATCTTGGCGGGCTTGGCCGCCTCGATCTCGGCGTCCGTCGTGTTGTCGCGGACCCAGCGCACCGGCTCGTAGGGGATGCGCAGCGCGGCGAACACGCGGTCGTAGAAGCCGTCCTCGCCGAGGAGCTTCTGCGACAGGATGCGCAGGAACTCGCCCGACTGCGCGCCCTGGATGATGCGGTGGTCGTAGGTCGACGTGATCGTCAGGACCTTCGAGATGCCCAGGCGGGCGAGCCGCTCGGTCGAGGCGCCCGCGAACTCCGCGGGGTAGTCCATCGCGCCGACGCCGATGATCGTGCCCTGGCCCTGCATGAGGCGGGGCACGGAGTGCACGGTGCCGATGCCGCCCGGGTTGGTGAGCGAGATCGTGGTGCCCGCGAAGTCGTCGACGCCGAGCTTGCCGCCGCGCGCACGGCGCACGAGGTCCTCGTAGGCCGCCCAGAACTGGGCGAAGTCCATCGTCTCGGCCTTCTTGATGCTCGGCACGAGGAGCTGGCGCGAGCCGTCGGGCTTCGCCAGGTCGATCGCGAGCCCGAAGTTCACGTGCGCGGGCTGGTTGATCGCGGGCTTGCCCTCGATCTGCGTGTAGCTCGCGTTCATCACCGGCATGTCGGCCAGCGCCTCGACGAGCGCGAAGCCGATGAGGTGCGTGAACGAGATCTTGCCGCCGCGACCGCGCGCGAGGTGGTTGTTGATGACGATGCGGTTGTCGACCATGAGCTTGGCCGGCACCGCGCGCACCGACGTCGCCGTCGGCACCTGGATGCTGGCCTCCATGTTCGTCACGACGCGCGCGGCCGGGCCGCGGAGCTTCTGCACGTCGTCCGTGGCCTGGTCCTCGGGCGCGGGGGCGCCGGCGACCTTGCGCGCGGGCACCTGGGCGTACGGCGCCGTCGCGGGCTGGGCGGTCGCGACGGGGCGCGACGCGTGCACGGCCTCGACCGCGGCGTTGACCGCCGGGTCGGCCGGGAGCTTCGGCGGCTTGACGCGCTGCGCGGCCTCGGCGGCGGCCGAGCCGTCCGTCACGGCGGTCGGCGCCGCGGGTGCCGGCGCGGTGGGCGCCGCCGGAGCGGGCGAGCCGTTCGCCGCGGCCGGGCGGGACCCGTTCGCGGGTGCCGCGGCCGGGACGGACCCGTTCGAGGGCGCCGCCGGGGCGTCGCTCGTGGTGTCGGCGTCCGAGCGCTCCGCAGGGCGGTAGTCCTCGAAGAAGTCCCACCACGCGGGGTCTACCGCGTTCTTGTCCTGGAGGTACTGCTCGTACAGCTCGTCGACGAGCCACTCGTTCGCTCCGAACACGGAGCTTGCGTCGCTGATCGCCTCTGACTCAGCCTTCGGGGACACGCGAGGATCGCCCACTTTCACACACAGGTCGCTGTCGGTCACAGCCCGCGACCGTGGCACGACGGCGCACCGCTGCTGCGGCGCCCCCGACGTCGGCACGGGCTCGTCCGGGTTCCGGACCACTCCAGCCTAGGCCCTCGTCGTCGGCCTCGGGCGTTGGGCCGAGCGTTCCGGCGCGGCCTGTTCGCGGGTTCTTCACGCCGTGTCTGGGCCAGGCAAACGTGACCCCACGCGCACCTCGTCGGAGGGCAAGATCGCGGAATTCCACGCCATCCCGAGGTATCTCCGCGCGGCGGTGTGACGCATCTCACGCACGAGCGCGGGCGGGTGCGCGCGCTGTCAGGACGGAGTCACCGCACGTCGGGGTGCGCCGTGTACGACGCGTCCCCGTCCTCGGGCGGGAACGGCGCGGAGCCCGCGTGCGCGGGCAGCGTGACGCGCATCGTCGCTCCCCGGCGCGAGTCCGCGACCTCGATCCGGCCGCCGTGCAGGTCCACCGCCCAGCGCACGATCGCGAGCCCGATCCCCGTGCCGCCCGTCGAGCCGCCCGTCGTCGTGTGCGCGCCCGTCGCGCTGGCCCGGGCGAACCGCTCGAAGATCCGCTCGCGGTCCTCCTTGGCGATCCCCGGGCCCTCGTCGACGACCTCCAGCACGACGTCGTCGTCCACCGGGTACGCCTCGAGCCGGATCTCCCCGCCCTGCGGCGAGTGCCGGATCGCGTTCTGCAGGAGGTTGGTCACGACCTGGTGCAGCCGCTCGCGGTCCGCCTCGAGCACGAGGTCCGGGGGCGTGACGTCGACGACGTAGCGCAGCTGCTTGCCCGCCTCGACCATCGACACGGCCTCGGCGTTCTCCTCGAGGAAGTCGCCGACGTCGATCTGGGTGATGTTGAGCGCCGCCGCGCCCGCCTCGATGCGCGACAGGTCCAGGAGGTACGCGACGAGCCGCGTGAGGCGCTCGGTCTGCGCGAGCGACATCTCCATCGTCGCGGGCGTCGGGGGCGTCACCCCGTCCACGACGTTCTCGAGCTGGGCCTGGAGCGCCGCGATCGGGGTGCGCAGCTCGTGCGAGACGTTCGCGATGAGCTCGCGGCGCACCTGGTCGCTCGTCGCGAGGTCCTCCGCCATGACGTTGAACGCGACCGCGAGCTGGCCCACCTCGTCGCGGCTCGTGGCGCGCACGCGCCGCGTGTAGTCGCCGTCGGCCATCGCCCGGGCGGCGGCGGTCATCTCCCGCAGGGGGGACGTCATACCGCGCGCGAG
Organism: Cellulosimicrobium sp. 72-3; assembly: GCF_013127315.1. Lineage (NCBI taxonomy): Bacteria > Bacillati > Actinomycetota > Actinomycetes > Micrococcales > Promicromonosporaceae > Cellulosimicrobium > Cellulosimicrobium sp. 72-3. The sequence goes on along the minus strand of NZ_CP053419.1, from coordinate 3,023,905 downwards.
GAGCTGCGTGAGCAGCAGCGACAGCACGATCGCGAGCGGGAACGTGCGTGACGGCCCGAGCTGGTTCTGCAGCCCGATCCACGTGATGAGGACGGCGAGCGTCACCGTCGCGGCGACCAGCACGCCGAGCTTGATCTTCAGCGAGCGGAACGAGTCGAGCGGCCGGACGTCGGGGAGGTGCGGGCGGATCGTGTGGGCCCGGTGCGGTCCCGGCCGCGCCGGGCCGGGAGCCTGCGCCTGGCCCGGGTCCGTGCCGCCGGCGGGGTCGGCGGGGGAGGAGGTCATCCGGCGGGCGGCTCGAACGCGTAGCCGACGCCGTGGACCGTGCGGATGAGGTCCGCACCGAGCTTGCGGCGCAGCGCCTTGATGTGGGAGTCGACGGTGCGCGTCCCGCTGGCGTCGGCCCAGTCCCACACCTCGGCGAGCAGGCGCTCGCGCGTGAGGACCGTCTTCGGCGAGCTCGCGAGCATGACGAGCAGCTCGAACTCGGTGGGCGTGAGGTGGACCTCCTCCCCCGCGCGGTAGACGCGGCGCTGGGCCTTGTCGATCGTCACGTCGCCCACCGTCATGGGCGGGTCGCTCGGGGCGGAGCTCGCGGCCTGCGTGGCGCGGTCGACGCGGCGCAGCAGCGCCTTGATGCGCGCGACGAGCTCGCGCATGGAGAACGGCTTCGTCATGTAGTCGTCCGCGCCGACGCCGAGCCCGATGAGCATGTCGGTCTCGTCGTCGCGCGCGGTGAGCATGAGGATCGGGACGGGCTGCTCCGCCTGGATGCGGCGCGTGACCTCGAGGCCGTCGATGCCGGGGAGCATGACGTCGAGGACGATCGCGTCCGGGCGCAGGCGCGCCGCGGCGTCGACGGCGGACAGGCCGTCGCGCGCGACCTCGACGCGCCAGCCCTCCGCGCTCAGCCGCTGCGCGATGGCGGTCGCGATCGCGGGCTCGTCCTCGACGACGAGGACCGTGGCCGCCTGCTGCGGGGTGCCGCCGCCGGCCACCGGGGCGGTCGTGGGCACGGGCCCGCGGCCGGGGACGGGACCGGCCCCCGCGCCGGTCGGTGCTGCGCTCGCTGCCCTCGGATCTGCCATGGGATACAGCGTGGCACACGTCGGCCCAGGTCGGCCGGATTTCGTCGTCGTCGGGGGACCAGGTCGCGCGCTCGTGCGGTGCCGCCCGGGGGCCGCCGGGCCGTCCCTCCCGGGCGCCGCGCGACGGGCGAGCGCTAACATCGTCGGCACGATGAAGAGCACCTCCCGATATCGGTGGAGCACCTCGTGGTAGGCGACTGGGTCATGGTCGCGCTCGGGGTGCTCCTCACCGCAGGTACCGCCGTCTTCGTGGCCAGCGAGTTCTCCCTGGTCACCCTCGACCCCGCCGTCCTCCCCGCCGGGGACGACGCCGACCAGGAGGGCGACAGACGCGGCTCCCCGCCGTCGGGCGGGCCGGGCGGCCCCGACCGCCGCGACCGCAGCGTCCGGGCCGGGCTCAAGCACCTGTCGACCGAGCTCTCCTCGGCGCAGGTCGGCATCACCCTCACCACGATCCTCCTCGGGTACACCGCGCAGCCCGCGCTCCTCGCGCTCTTCGGGGACGCCCTGAGCTCGACGCCGCTCGGCCACGCGGCCTCCGCGGTCCTCGCGGGCGTGCTCGCGCTGCTCGTCGTGAACTTCGTCTCGATGCTCTTCGGCGAGCTCATCCCCAAGAACTTCGCGCTCAGCGCGCCCTACGCCACCGCGCGGCAGGTCGTGCCCGTGCAGCGGCAGTTCACCAAGCTGTTCCGGCCGGTCATCGCCGTGCTCAACGGCTCGGCGAACGCGATCCTGCGCCGCGTCGGGGTCGAGCCGCGCGAGGAGCTGTCGGGCGCCCGCTCGGCGTCCGAGCTCGCCGCCCTCGTGCGCCGCTCCGCCCAGGAGGGCACGCTCGACGTCTCCGTCGCGACCCTCCTCACCAACTCGATCGAGCTCGACGAGCTGAGCGCCGTCGACGTCATGACCGACCGCATGCGCATGGTCGTCGTGGACCGGGACGCGACCGCCGCGGACGTCGTCGACGCCGCCCGGCGCACCGGGCACTCGCGGTTCCCCGTCATCGGCGAGGACCGCGACGACGTCGTCGGCCTCGTCCACCTGCGCCGCGCCGTCGCCGTCCCCTACGAGCGGCGCCACGAGGTCCCCGCGGCGGCCCTCATGGCCGACGCCCCGCGGGTGCCCGAGACGGTGCGGCTCGGCCCGCTCCTCGTCGAGCTCCGCGGCTTCGGCCTCCAGATGGCGGTCGTGGTCGACGAGTACGGCGGCACCTCGGGCGTCGTCACGCTCGAGGACGTCGTCGAGGAGCTCGTGGGCGACGTCGCGGACGAGCACGACCCCCGGCGCTCCGGCGCGGCCCGCCGCGCGGACGGCTCGTGGCTCGTGCCCGGCGTCATGCGGCCCGACGAGCTCACCGAGGTCACCGGGCTGCGCGTCCCCGAGGACGGCGCCTACGAGACGCTCGGCGGCCTCGTCATGGCCCGCCTCGGCCGCGTCCCCGAGCCCGGCGACGAGATCGCCGCGGGCGAGGGCCGGCACCGCGTGGTGCTGCGCGTGGAGGCGATGGAGGGGCGGCGCGTCGAGCGGCTCTCGGTCCGCGCGACACCGACGGAGGGGGACGCATGAGCTCGACCACCGCGCTCCTCGTCGCGCTCCTCCTGCTCGCCGGCAACGCGTTCTTCGTCGGCGCCGAGTTCGCGGTGATCTCCGCGCGCCGCTCGGCGATCGAGCCGCTCGCCGCGCAGGGCAACCGCCGCGCCCAGACGGTCCTGTGGGCGATGGAGCACGTGTCGCTCATGCTCGCGTGCGCCCAGCTCGGCGTGACCGTCTGCTCCACGGGACTGGGCGTCGTCGCGGAGCCGGCCATCGCGCACCTCATCGAGGACCCGCTGCACGCGCTCGGCGTGAGCACCGCGCTCGCGCACCCGATCGCGTTCGTCGTGGCGCTCGCGATCGTCGTCTACCTGCACGTGGTGCTCGGCGAGATGGTCCCGAAGAACCTCGCGGTCTCCGGGCCGGAGACGGCCGTGATGTGGTTCGGCCCGCCGCTCGTGTGGATCGGGCGCGTGCTGCGCCCCGTCATCGTCGCGCTCAACTGGCTCGCGAACCACGCGGTGCGCGCCACGGGCGTCGAGCCGAAGGACGAGGTGGCGTCGGCGTTCACCGCCGAGGAGGTGCAGTCCATCGTCGAGCACTCCCAGGCCGAGGGCGTGCTGCGCGACGAGCAGGGGCTGCTGTCCGGGGCCATCGAGTTCTCCGAGCGCACCGCGCAGGACGTCATGGTCCCCGTCGCGGACCTCGTCACCGTCACCGAGGGGTGCACGCCCGATGAGGTCGAACGCCTGGTCGCCAAGACCGGCTTCTCCCGGTTCGCCGTCGCGGACGTCACGGGCGACCTCGTGGGCTACCTGCACGTCAAGGACGTGCTCTACGCGGACGAGACGACGCGCGAGGCCCCGGTCCCGTCGTGGCGCGTGCGGGCGCTCGCGGCCGCCGCGCCCGACGACGAGGTGGAGGACGCGCTGCGCGCCATGCAGCGCTCGGGGGCGCACCTGGCGCGCGTCGACGGTCCCGAGGGCGGGGGCGCGCTCGGGGTGGTCTTCCTCGAGGACATCCTCGAGGAGCTCGTCGGCGAGGTGCGCGACGCGATGCAGCGCCGGCACTAGGCCGGCGTCCCGGCCGGCGCGAGGGTGCCCGAGGGCGCTCCGCCGAGGCTCTGAGCAGGGGACTTGGCATCGCCGGAGCCCTTCGTTACTGTTCCGTGATTGATCGGTCATCGGTGGCTCGGAGCCACCCCGACGACGTGAGAGGCAGGTGGCGGGTGGAGTCGCAGCACGGCGCACCCGCCCTCGACTCACGACGGGCCCGGCGCGAGGCGGAGCAGGGCTCCCGGCGTCGCCGCCCCCAGGCACAGGTCTCCAGCCAGCACCGCTGGGTGCCGCGCGTCGCCGTCCTCGGGACGCTCGCCGCCGCGACCATCGCGATGCCGCTCTCCGCGGGCGCCGACGACGCGCTCGGCAGCGGGTCGCCCTTCGAGCCGGAGACCCGCCCCGTCGGCCCGAGCGCGCTCGACCTCGCGACCGCCGCCGCGACCGCACCCGCCGTCTCCCCGAGCGTCGCCGCCGCGCCCCGCGTCGAGGTGCGCCGCGAGGCGGCCTCCCGCTCCGCCGCGCGCGACCCGCTGCCGGGCTGCGACCCGACCGTCCGGCCCGAGGGCACGAACGGCAAGCTCGACGAGCACGCCCTGTGCGAGCTGTGGCAGGCGGACGAGCACCTGCGACCCGACGCGGCCGTCGCGCTCTCCGCGATGAACGAGGCGTTCCGGGCCACCTTCGGCCGGGACCTCTGCCTCGTGTCGTCGTACCGCACGCTCTCGACGCAGGTCTCGCTCAAGTCCTCCCGCGGCGCCTTCGCGGCGCCCCCCGGCTGGTCCATGCACGGGTGGGGGCTCGCGATCGACCTCTGCTCCGTGGAGACCGGCTCGCGCGAGGTCTACGCGTGGATCAACCAGAACGGCGCCACGTACGGCTGGGCCAACCCGGCGTGGGCCAAGCGCGGCGGCAGCGGCGCCTACGAGCCCTGGCACTTCGAGTTCGTCCAGGGCGTCGAGGAGATCCAGAACTCCTGACGCGCCCCCGGCCGGCCGCCCCGCGCCCGGCCGCCCCGCGCCGTATCGTCGGACCGTGGCCGACCTGCTCCTCGCCGCGGTCGTCCTGCGCCGTCCCGAGCACGCGCTCGCCGCGCAGGTGCTGAGCCTCGCCGTGGGCGGCCTCGTCCGCGTGGAGCCGACGGCGCCCGGCGAGCCTCCGGTCCTCGTCCTCCTCGACGCGTCGCGTGCCTCCGAGCGCGAGCACCTCGCGCTGTCGACCCTCTTCGGCGGGACGGCGGGCGAGGGGGCGCGCGTCGCGCTCGACCCGGCCGACGACGCCCTGCGCCGCCGGGTGCACGACGCCGCGCGCCAGGTCGTGCGCAGCGCCCGCCACGACGGCTACCTGGAGGCGGGACGGTCACGCCGGCTCACGGAGAAGGGCGACGCGGTGCGGGCCGACCTCGTCGCGCTGGAGGACGCCGTCGAGCGCGAGGTCGCGGAGGCGCGCGCGCACGACCGGCCGCGCGAGCACGTGTCGCCCGGCGCGCTGCCGTGGGCGGTCCTGTTCGGGCACGAGCCCGGGTGGGTGCCGGTCGACGGGCGCACGGTCCGGTTCGACGTCGCCGCGGTGTGCGCGGCTGCGGACGCGCTGCGCTGACCCGAGGACCGGGCGTCCGGGCGCGTGCCCGTGCGGTGCCTACGGGCCGGAGAGCCGCTCGTTGCGGCCGAAGTCCTGGAGGAACCGCGGGCCGGACGCGGCGAGCTCGGCCTCGAACTCCTCGCGCCACGCGCCGTAGGGGCGGCCCGCGAGCGCGTCGTTGGAGAACCGGGGATCGTCCGTGAGCTCGGTGACGCAGAAGGCGGGGATCTGCAGGTCCGTGACGGGACCGGTGCGCTCGCACTCCGCGACGACGAGCGGGTGGTTCGCCCCGCCGAACACGTCGACGACCCAGCCGTCGGCCCCGACCCACACGGAGTAGCGGGTCTTGACGACGCGCGCACCGCCGCGGCGGATCATCTGGACGCCCACCGCCACGTCGACCTCGCGCTCCGCCTCGTAGCGCGTGCCGCCGGCCATCGGGCCCTTGACGGTGAGCGTGCACAGGTCGACGGCGGGGGCGTAGCGGTCGAGGAGTCGGACCGGGTCGGTCGTCGCGTCCATCGTCGCGTCGACCGTGGGCACCTTCGCGCGCAGCCGCAGCGCGTACCCCTCGTCGGCCAGGTAGTAGCTCTGCACGATGAGCGCGGGCGCGTCGCGCAGGTCCTCGGGCAGCTCGCGCACGAGGAACCGGCGCTCGAACTCGAAGTCCCCGTAGCCGCCGTCGGTCATGGGCCCACCGTAGCGGGAGCGCGCGGGTCGTGGCGGGACCTCGCGCAGCGGGCCCGGAGACGGCGCGAGCCCGGCCGCGCGAGGCGGGCCGGGCTCGTGGGAGCGGTGCGGGTGCCCTCGATAGGATTCGAACCTACGACCTTCTGCTCCGGAGGCAGACGCTCTATCCACTGAGCTACGAGGGCGAGCGCCGACGGTGACCGCCGACGCGATGCACGAGACTACCAGCCCGCAGGGGGTGCGCGGACCCGGCGCGGCCGGCTGCCGACCGGGTGCGCCGCCCCGGTGCTCCGGCCCGGCGCGGAGACGCGGGGGAGCGGGCCCGGCCCCCGGCGCGGCGGGACGGGGCCCCGGCGCGGCGGGACGGGCGGCGGTGAAATGGCGCGACGGACGGCCCCCGCGCCTCGGTAGAATCGCCCGGTGACCCCCGACGAGCTCTCCGAAGCGCTGAGCGCTGCCCTGGCCGCCGCCGTCGCCGACGGCACCCTCGCCCTGGACCCGACCGCGGTCCCCGAGCGCGTCCACGTGGAGCGACCCCGCCAGCGCGAGCACGGCGACTGGGCCACGAACGTCGCGCTGCAGCTCGCGAAGAAGGCGGGCACGACGCCGCGCGCGCTCGCCGAGGACCTCGCGCGCCGCCTCGCCGCGCACCCGGGCATCCGGGCCGTGGACGTCGCCGGCCCCGGCTTCCTCAACATCACGCTCGACGCGGCCGCCGCGGGCGAGCTCGCGCGCACCATCGTCGAGGCCGGCCCGGCGTACGGGCGCGGCGACTCCGCGGCGGGCAAGAAGGTCAACCTCGAGTTCGTCTCCGCGAACCCGACCGGGCCCATCCACATCGGTGGCGTCCGCTGGGCCGCCGTCGGCGACTCGCTCGCGCGCGTGCTCGAGGCGAGCGGCGCGGACGTGACGCGGGAGTACTACTTCAACGACCACGGCGCCCAGATCGACCGCTTCGCGCGCTCGCTCCTCGCGCGCTCGCGCGGCCAGGAGGCGCCGGAGGACGGGTACGGCGGCGAGTACATCACCGAGATCGCCGACGCGGTCGTCGCCGACGCCCTCGCCGCGGGCGACCCCGACCCGCGCACGCTCCCGGACGCCGAGGCGCAGGAGGTGTTCCGCGCGCGCGGCGTCGAGCGCATGTTCGGCGAGATCAAGGAGTCGCTCCACGACTTCGGCGTCGACTTCGACGTCTACTTCCACGAGGACTCGCTGCACGAGTCGGGCGCCGTCGAGCGCGCCGTCGAGCGCCTGCGCGCGTCCGGTCACATGTTCGAGAAGGACGGCGCGACCTGGCTGCGCACGACCGACTTCGGCGACGACAAGGACCGCGTCGTCATCAAGTCCGACGGCGAGGCGGCCTACATCGCGGGCGACATCGCCTACTACCTCGACAAGCGCGAGCGCGGCTTCGACGAGGTCATCATCATGCTCGGCGCCGACCACCACGGGTACGTCGGCCGCATGATGGCGGTCTGCGCGGCCTTCGGCGACACCCCGGGGAAGAACCTGCAGCTCCTCATCGGGCAGATGGTCAACCTCGTCAAGGACGGCCAGCCCGTGCGCATGTCGAAGCGCGCCGGGACGGTCGTGACGCTGGAGGACCTGGTGGACGCCGTCGGGGTCGACGCCGCGCGCTACTCGCTCGCGCGCTCGTCCGCGGACCAGAACATCGACCTCGACCTCGACCTGCTCGCGCGGGCGACGAACGAGAACCCCGTCTACTACGTGCAGTACGCGCACTCGCGCACCGCGGCGGTGGACCGCAACGCGGCCGACCGCGGCGTCGCGCGGGCCGACGGGTTCGAGCCCGCGCTGCTCGACCACCCGAGCGAGGCGGCGCTCGTCGGGCGTCTCACCGAGTTCCCGCGCATCGTCGCCCAGGCGGCCGAGCTGCGCGAGCCGCACCGCGTCGCGCGCTACCTCGAGGCCCTGGCCGGGGACTACCACACGTGGTACCAGCAGAAGTCGCAGCGTGTCCTGCCGTACCCGGACGAGGAGGTCACGGACACGCACCGCACGCGCCTGTGGCTCAACGACGCGGTGCGCCAGGTCCTCGCCAACGGCCTGGGGCTGCTCGGCGTGAGCGCGCCGGAGCGCATGTGAGCACGGGCCTGCCGGGACACCCCGGCGAGCCGTGGTCGCGCGGCGTGCGGCGCCGGGACGACGGCGTGGTCGAGGTCGCGGGCGTCGACGTCCACGACCTCGCGGCCGAGCACGGGACGCCCGCGTACGTGCTCGACGAGGCGGACTTCCGCGCCCGGGCGCGCGCGTACCGGACGGCGTTCGAGACGGCGTTCCGCGCCGTCGGGTCGGACGTCGACGTGTACTACGCGGGCAAGGCGCTGCTCACCGTGGCCGTCGCGCGCTGGGCGCGCGAGGAGGGCCTGCGCGTCGACACCGCGAGCGGGGGAGAGCTCGCGGTCGCGCTGCGCGCCGGCGTCCCCGGCCCGGAGATCGGCCTGCACGGCAACAACAAGTCCGACGCCGAGATCGGCCGGGCGCTCGACGAGGGCGTGGGCCGGATCATCGTCGACTCGCTCGTCGAGGTCGAGCGCGTCGCGCGGCTCGCGGGCGAGCGCGGCGTGGTCGCGCCCGTCATGGTCCGCGTGACGACGGGCGTCCACGCGGGCGGGCACGAGTACATCTCGACCGCGCACGAGGACCAGAAGTTCGGGCTGTCGATCGCGGCGCCGCGCCCCGCGGACGGCGGCGTGGCCGACGACTCCCCGGCGATGACGGCGCTGCTCGACGTCGTCGCGCGCCCCGAGCTGCGCCTGCTCGGGATCCACTCGCACATCGGCTCCCAGATCCTCGACCCCTCGGGCTTCGAGGTCGCGGCGCGCGCCGTGCTGGAGCTGCGGGCGCGGCTCGCGGCCCGCTCGGGCGTGCTCGTCGACGAGGTCGACATCGGCGGCGGCTACGGCATCGCGTACCTCCCGGGCGACGTCGCGCTCGACCCGGAGCGCGTCGCGAAGGACGTCGCGCGCGCGGTCGAGGCGGTGGCCGCGGAGCTCGGCACGCCGCTGCCGCGGTTCTCGATCGAGCCGGGGCGCGCGATCGTCGGGCCGGCCGGCCTCACGCTCTACACGGTCGGCACGGTGAAGCCCGTGACCCTCGACGACGGGCGCGTGCGCACGTACGTGTCGGTGGACGGCGGCATGAGCGACAACATCCGCCCCGCGCTCTACGCGGCGCAGTACCACGCGGAGGTCGTCGGCCGGGCGTCCGAGGCCGGGCCCGTGCTCGCGCGCGTCGTGGGCAAGCACTGCGAGAGCGGCGACATCGTCGTCCACGAGGTGCAGCTCCCCGGGGATGTGCGCGCGGGCGACCTGCTCGCGGTGCCCGCCACGGGGGCCTACGGCCGCTCGATGGCGTCGAACTACAACCTGCTGACGCGTCCTCCCGTGGTCGCCGTGCACGACGGCGCGAGCCGCGTGCTCGTGCGGCGCGAGACCGTCGAGGACCTGCTCGCGCTCGACGAGGGCTGACCCGCCGGCGCGCCCACAGGTCGGCATCCGACCTGTGGGCACGCCCCGGGCGGGCACGCGCGTCGCCGTATCCTGTGCCTGCGGCTCCCGAGCCACCCGGGCACGACCCGGGCCGCGCCCGGCGCCGCACCCGTCCTGACCACCCGAGGAAGGTCCGTCGTGCCGTCTGCCGCCGAGTCCCACCCGCCCCTGCGCGTCGCCCTGCTGGGGTGCGGCGTCGTCGGCACCCAGGTCGCGCGGCTGCTCACGGAGCAGGCCGACGACCTCGCGTCCCGGGTCGGTGCGCCCCTGGAGCTCGTCGGGATCGCGGTCCGCGACGCGTCCGCCCCGCGCGACGCCGCCGTGGACCGGTCGCTGCTCACGGAGGACGCGGCGAGCCTCGTCGAGCGCGCCGACATCGTCGTCGAGGTGATGGGCGGCACCGAGCCCGCGCGGTCGCTGCTGCTGCGCGCGATCGAGGCGGGCGCCGCCGTCGTGACGGCGAACAAGGCCCTCCTCGCCGAGGACGGCCCCACGCTCTACAAGGCGGCCGACGCCGCCGGGGTGGACATCTACTTCGAGGCCGCCGTCGCGGGCGCCATCCCGATCGTGCGCCCGGTGCGCGAGTCGCTCGCGGGCGACCGCGTGCGCCGCGTGCTCGGCATCGTCAACGGGACGACCAACTACGTGCTCGACCAGATGGCCACGACGGGCCGGGGCCTCGACGAGGCCGTCCGCGAGGCGCAGGACCTCGGCTACGCGGAGGCCGACCCGACGGCCGACGTCGAGGGGTACGACGCCGCGGCCAAGGCGGCGATCCTCGCGAGCCTCGCGTTCCACACGCGCGTGTCCCTCGACGACGTCGCGCGCGAGGGCATCCTCGCCGTCACGGCCGACGACGTCGCGTGGGCCGCGCAGACGGGCCACGTCATCAAGCTGCTCGCCATCGCCGAGCGGCGCGACGGCGGGGCGACCGGCGAGGCGGGCGTGTCCGTGCGCGTGCACCCGGCGCTCGTGCCGACCTCGCACCCGCTCGCGAACGTGCGCGGCTCGTTCAACGCCGTGTTCGTCGAGGCCGAGTCCGCGGGCGAGCTGATGTTCTACGGGCGCGGCGCGGGCGGGGCCCCGACGGCGTCGGCCGTGCTCGGCGACGTCGTCTCCGCCGCCCGCCACCGCGTGCTCGGGGGCAAGGGTCCGCAGGAGTCCACGTACGCCGAGCTCCCGATCCTCCCGCCGAGCGCCGCGGTCACGCGCTACCAGGTGCGGCTCGACGTCGAGGACCGCCCCGGCGTGCTCGCGCAGGTCGCGCACGCGCTCGCCGAGCACGGCGTGTCCATCGAGGCGGTCCGCCAGCCGACGGCGCGCGGCGCGGCCGACGTCGCCGAGCCCGGCGTCGCGGAGCTCCTCATCACCACGCACGCGGCGCCCGAGTCGGCGCTGTCGGCCACCGTCGCGGCGGTCGCCGAGCTCGAGCCCGTCCGCACGATCACGTCCGTCCTGAGAGTCGAGGGAGCCTGATGGCCCACCAGTGGCAAGGCATCATCGCCGAGTACCGTGACCGCCTGCCCGCGCACGTGTCCGAGCGGATCGTCACGCTCGGCGAGGGCGGCACGCCGCTCGTCGAGGCACCGGCCCTGTCGGCGCGCACGGGGGCCCAGGTCTTCGTCAAGGTCGAGGGCATGAACCCCACGGGGTCGTTCAAGGACCGCGGCATGACGGCGGCGATCTCCGCGGCCGCGGGACGCGGTGCGCAGGCGGTCGTGTGCGCGTCCACGGGCAACACGTCGGCGTCGGCGGCCGCCTACGCGGTGCGCGCGGGGATGACGTGCGCGGTGCTCGTCCCGGACGGCAAGATCGCGATGGGCAAGCTGAGCCAGGCGATCGCGCACGGCGCGCGGCTGCTCCAGGTCGACGGCAACTTCGACGACTGCCTCGTCGCGGCGCGCAAGCTCGCCGAGGCCTACCCGGTCGAGCTCGTGAATTCGGTCAACCCCGACCGCATCGAGGGCCAGAAGACGGGCGCGTTCGAGATCGTCGACGCGCTCGGCGACGCCCCGGACATCCACGCTCTGCCCGTCGGCAACGCGGGGAACATCACGGCGTACTGGAAGGGCTTCCGCGAGTACGCGGGCCAGGGCGCCGCGGGGCACGCGGGGGAGGGCCTGCCGGCCGTCGCGACGCGCACGCCGCAGATGTGGGGCTTCCAGGCGGCGGGCGCCGCGCCGATCGTCGCGGGCCACCCGATCACGGAGCCCGAGACCGTCGCGACCGCCATCCGCATCGGCAACCCCGCGTCGTGGGAGCTCGCCGAGGCCGCGCGCGACGAGTCGGGCGGCGTCATCGAGGCCGTCTCCGACGAGCAGATCCTCGCGGCGCACCGGGTCCTGTCGAGCGAGGTCGGCGTGTTCGTCGAGCCCGCGTCGGCGGCCGGCGTCGCCGGGATCCTCGCGCGCGCCGAGCGCGGGCTCGTGCCCGCGGGCGCGCGCATCGTCGTCACGGTCACGGGCCACGGGCTCAAGGACCCGCAGTGGGCGCTGCGCACGCTCGACGGCACCGAGGTCGAGCCGACGCGCGTGACCGCCGACGTGGTGTCCATCGCCGACGCCCTCGGGCTCGACTGATGCAGCTCGGCGCGGACCACGTGCGGGTGCGCGTCCCGGCGACGAGCGCGAACCTCGGCCCCGGCTTCGACGCGCTGGGCCTCGCGCTCGCGCTCCACGACGTGCTCGACGTGCGAGCGCTCGCGAGCGACGACGTCGTGGTCGACGTCGAGGGCGAGGGGGCCGGTGAGGTGCCCGGCGACGAGTCCCACCTGGTGGTGCGGGCCCTGCGGGCCGCGCTCGACGTGGCGGGCGCGCCGCAGACGGGTCTGCACCTGACGTGCGTCAACCGCGTCCCGCACGGGCGGGGCCTCGGCTCGTCCGCCGCGGCCGTCGTCGCGGGCATCGTGGCGGCGCGCGCGCTCGTCGCCGACCCGTCGGTCCTCGACGACGACGTCGCGCTCGGCCTCGCGACCGCGATCGAGGGCCACCCGGACAACGCGGCGCCCGCGCTGCTCGGCGGCGCGACCGTCGCGTGGGAGAGCGGGACGCCCGGGGCAGGGGCGCGTGCCGTCCGGCTCGACGTGCACCCCGACCTGCGGGCGACGGTGCTGGTCCCCTCGGCACGGCTCGCGACGAGCCGCGCGCGCGGGGTGCTCCCGGCGCAGGTGCCGCACGCCGACGCGGCGTTCAACGCGGGGCGGTCGGCCCTGCTCGTCGAGGCGCTCACGCGACGCCCCGACCTGCTGCTCGACGCGACCGACGACCGGCTCCACCAGGGGTACCGCGCCGGCGTCATGCCGACCACGTCGGAGCTCGTCCGCGCGCTGCGCGCGCGGGGGCTCGCGGCGACGGTGTCGGGTGCGGGCCCCACGGTCCTCGTCCTGTCCGCCGCGGAGCGCCTCGACGAGGTCGCGGGCGTCGCGGACGAGCTCGTCGGGGGGAGCGCGGACTGGTCGGTCCGCCGCCTCGACGTCGACACGCGCGGGGTCGTCGCCGAACGGCTCTGACCGCTGTCCTGCCGGTGCTAGGATGGTTTCAGCCTTCGGTCACGCTCTCGCATCAGCAGTCGAGCGTTCTCCAGCGCGGAAGTGCCGCGACAGAGCCCGTCCGAGAGAAGGCAATCCAGCCCGCGTCAGATGACGTCGTCGTACCACTGACGCGTGGTGACACCTGCGCACCGGCCGTCACGGCCGGGCGTCGACCACCCGCGGTCCGCCCTCTGAGAGACGGACGCAAACGAGGGGGAAGGGTCCTTCGTGACAGACACCATCGACACCGCCACGAGCAGCGCGACCGCTGCCGGCGGTACCGCCCGGAACGGCGCGCTCTCCACCCTGCGCCTCCCGGAGCTGCAGGCGCTCGCGTCGCAGCTCGGGGTCAAGGGCACGTCCAAGATGCGCAAGGGCGATCTCGTGGACGTCATCCGCGCCCGCACGGGCGAGCAGGGTGCTTCCGAGCGCCCCGCCGCGTCCCGGCGCGACACGGACGCGGCGCCCGCCGCGTCGCGTGAGACGAACGAGGCGCCCGTCGCCTCGGGGCGCGGCCGCAGCCGCCGCGCCGAGCGGCCTGCGGCGAGCCCCGCGGCCGGCAGCGACTCCCCGGCGACGCGTCAGGACGCGCCGTCGGCCGCGAGCCGCGAGGAGCGCACCGCCGCTCCCGTGCTCGACCTCCCGGTGCGCGCCGACGAGCAGCGCACGGAGCAGCGCGGCGAGCGCCGCGACGGCCGCCGCGACGCGCGCTCGGAGGCCGCGGCCGCGGTCGCCGAGGCCCTCGGCGAGGGCGTGCGCACGCGCGACACCGCGAACGAGTCGCCCGACGAGCGTGCTGCGCGCGCCGCGGCCGCCGTCGGCCTGGTCACGGGCGAGCGCGGCTCGCGTCGTGCGGGCCGCGGTGCCGGTGCCCCGCGCACGGGCGAGGGCGACGGCGACGCACCGCGCGCCGACCGCCAGCGTGACGGGCAGGGCGGCGAGCGCCAGCGCGAGCAGCAGCCGGAGAAGCAGTCCGGCCAGCAGTCCGGCCAGCAGGGCCGGGGCGAGCGTCAGGGCGACCGTCGTGACGACCGCCAGCTCCTGGACGACGAGCGCGGCGGGCGCCGCCGTCGGGGCCGCGACCGCGGTCGCGACCGCGACCGCAAGCGTGGCCGCAACCGCCAGGGACCGGACCTCTCGGGCCTCGACGACATCGAGGTCAACGAGGACGACGTCCTGCTCCCCGTCGCGGGCATCCTCGACATCCTCGACAACTACGCGTTCGTCCGCACCAGCGGCTACCTGCCGGGCAACAACGACGTCTACGTGTCGCTCGGCCAGGTGAAGAAGGCCGGGCTGCGCCGCGGCGACGCCGTGACGGGCGCCGTGCGCCAGCCGCGCGAGGGCGAGAACCAGGGCAACACCGCGCGCCAGAAGTTCAACGCGCTCGTCCGCCTCGACACGGTCAACGGCATGTCGCCCGAGGAGGCGCGCGAGCGTCCGGAGTTCAACCGGCTCACGCCGCTGTACCCGCAGGAGCGCCTGCGCCTCGAGAACTCCGAGGCCACGCGCCTCACGCCGCGCGTCATCGACATCGTCGCGCCGATCGGCAAGGGCCAGCGCGGTCTCATCGTCGCGCCGCCCAAGGCCGGCAAGACGATCATCATGCAGCAGATCGCCAACGCGATCGCCGCGAACAACCCCGAGGTCCACCTCATGGTGGTGCTCGTGGACGAGCGGCCCGAAGAGGTCACCGACATGGAGCGGACGGTCCGCGGCGAGGTCATCGCCTCGACGTTCGACCGCCCCGCGTCGGACCACACGATCGTCGCCGAGCTCGCGATCGAGCGCGCGAAGCGCCTGGTCGAGCTCGGTCAGGACGTCGTGGTGCTCCTCGACTCGCTCACCCGCCTGTCGCGCGCGTACAACCTCGCGGCGCCGGCCTCGGGCCGCATCCTGTCCGGTGGTGTGGACGCGTCCGCGCTCTACCCGCCGAAGCGGTTCTTCGGCGCGGCGCGCAACATCGAGAACGGCGGCTCCCTGACGATCCTCGCCTCGGCGCTCGTGGAGACGGGCTCGAAGATGGACGAGGTCATCTTCGAGGAGTTCAAGGGCACGGGGAACATGGAGCTCCGCCTGTCCCGCAACCTCGCGGACAAGCGCATCTTCCCGGCCGTGGACGTCAACGCGTCCGGCACGCGCCGCGAGGAGATCCTCATGTCGCAGGACGAGCTGAAGATCATCTACAAGCTCCGCCGCGTCATGGGCGCCCTCGACCAGCAGCAGGCGATCGAGCTGCTGCTCGGCCAGCTCAAGAAGACGCAGACGAACGTCGAGTTCCTGCTGCACGTCCAGAAGACGACGCCCGGCGGGCTGGCCGACGACGACAACGTCGGCCGCACGATCTGACGCGTCGCCCGGTCACCGACGGCTGGTGGCCCCGGGAAGTTCTCGGGGCCCCCGCGCGTTCTGGCACAATGGTTCGTCGGCCTGCGCTCGTCAGGCCGCCTGTCGCCGGTTCACAGGTGCGGTAGCCGCACCTGACCCGGAGACGTCACCCCAAGGAGAAAACCGTGAAGTCTGGTATCCACCCCGAGTACGTCGTCACCGAGGTGACGTGCACCTGCGGGAACACGTTCGTGACGCGCAGCACCGAGGCGTCGGGCAAGATCAGCTCCGACGTGTGCAGCGCCTGCCACCCGTTCTACACGGGCAAGCAGAAGATCCTCGACACCGGTGGCCGCGTGGCCCGCTTCCAGGCGCGCTACGGCAAGAAGGACGCCGACAAGTAGCAGCACCGCAGCGCCGGTGGTCCGAGCCCGACAACCTCTCCAGGGGCAGTCGGTGCGCTCGGACCACCGGCGCTGTCGCGTTGTCGGGGGTCGGCCGGAGCGCCGGACCCGGTGACGCGCCCGCGTGCGACCGCACGCCCGGTGCCCGCGCGCCGCGCCGCGACCGCCGTCCCGCACCGCCGTACCGCCCGAGGAGCCGTCCGTGACCGAGTCGTTCGCCGCCGTCGTGCCGCTGCTGGCCGAGCACGCCGAGATCGAGGCGCAGCTCGCCGACCCGGCCGTCCACGCCGACGCGGGCCGCGCCCGCACGCTCGGGCGGCGCTACGCCGAGCTGAACCAGGTCGTGGGCGCGTACCGGGCGTGGCGCGAGGCGAGCGACGACGCCGAGGCCGCGGCCGAGCTCGCCGCGCTGGGCGGCGACGACGGCGACGCGTTCGCCGACGAGCTCCCGGGCCTGCGCGCCACCGAGGAGGAGGCGCGCGAGCGCCTGCGCCGCGTGCTCGTCCCGCGCGACCCCGACGACGGCCGCGACGTCATCCTCGAGATCAAGGCGGGGGAGGGCGGCGAGGAGTCGGCCCTGTTCGCCGGCGACCTGCTGCGCATGTACCTGCGGTACGCCGAGCGCCGCGGCTGGAAGACGGAGGTCCTGGAGTCGACCGACTCCGACCTCGGCGGCTACAAGGACGTCCAGGTCGCGGTGAAGGCGCGCAGCACGCCGGCCGACCCGGCCGAGGGCGTCTGGGCCAACCTCAAGTACGAGGGCGGCGTGCACCGCGTCCAGCGCGTGCCCGTGACGGAGTCGCAGGGCCGCATCCACACGTCTGCCGCCGGGGTGCTCGTGTTCCCCGAGGTCGAGGACGCGGGCGAGGTCGAGATCGACCCGAACGACCTGCGCATCGACGTCTACCGCTCGTCGGGCCCGGGCGGGCAGTCGGTCAACACGACCGACTCCGCGGTGCGCATCACGCACCTGCCGACGGGGATCGTCGTGTCGATGCAGAACGAGAAGTCGCAGCTCCAGAACCGGGAGCAGGCGATGCGCGTGCTGCGCGCGCGCCTGCTCGCCGCGCAGCAGGAGGCGGCCGCCGCGGAGGCGGCGGACCTGCGGCGCTCCCAGGTGCGGACGGTCGACCGTTCCGAGCGCATCCGCACGTACAACTTCCCGGAGAACCGCATCGCGGACCACCGCACCGGGTACAAGGCGTACAACCTCGACCAGGTGCTCGACGGCGACCTCGACCCCGTCGTGCGCTCGGCCGTGGAGGCGGATGAGGCGGCCCGGCTCGCCGCCGCGGGCGAGGCCTGAGATGGGCGACGCGCGCACCGAGCGGTCCGTGCCCGCCGCGCTCACCGTGGACGACCTGCGGCGCGCGGTGCGGGCCGCCGAGGGGATCCTCGTGGAGGCCGGCGTCCCGTCCGCGCGCCACGACGCCGAGGCCCTCGCGGCCTGGAGCCTCGGCCTGCCGCGCCTCGAGTGGTACCGGCTCCCCGCGGGCGACGCCCCGCTCGCCCCCGCGCTCCCGACGGGCGCGACCGACCGCTTCCTCGCCGACTACGCGGACGCGGTGGAGCGCCGACGAGGGCGCGAGCCGCTCCAGCGCATCGTCGGGCACACCGTGTTCCGGCAGGTCACGGTCGAGGTGCTCGACGACGTCTTCGTGCCCCGCCCGGAGACGGAGACGGTCGCGCAGGTCGCGATCGACGAGGCGGCACGGCTCCTCGGCGACCCGGGCCGCGCGGACCGGCCGCCGCTCGTCGTGGACCTGTGCTGCGGGTCGGGCGTCATCGGGATCAGCGTCGACGTCGAGGTGCCGGGCTCGCGCGTCGTCGCGGTCGACCTCTCGCCCGACGCCGTCCGCGCGACGACGGCGAACGCCGCGCGCGTGGGGTCGGGCACCCAGCGCACGCTCGTCGGCGACGTGGGCGACCCGGCCCTGCTCGCCGAGCTCGACGGGACGGTCGACGTCGTCGTGTCGAACCCGCCGTACATCCCGCCGGACGCGGTGCCGGTCGACCCCGAGGTCCGCGACCACGACCCCGACCTCGCGCTCTACGGGCGCGGCGCCGACGGGCTGGAGGTGCCGCGCGCCGTCGTGCGCGCCGCCGTGCGCCTGCTGCGGCCCGGCGGCCTGTTCGTCATGGAGCACGCGGAGGTGCAGGCCGCCGACGTGCGCGCGGCCGCCCGCGCCGCGGACGCGTTCGTCGAGGTGCGCACCCTGACGGACCTCACGGGCCGCGACCGCATGGTCGTGGCACGACGAGCCGGTGCGGCCGGTGACCCGGGGTCGCCGCACGGGCGTGGAAGGATGGACCCGTGAGCTCCGTCCACCCCGTGACCGACCCGAACACCTGGGGCGCCGGCATCGACGAGGCGGTCAACGCGATCGCTCGCGGTGGCCTCGTCGTGCTGCCCACCGACACCGTCTACGGCATCGGCGCCGACGCGTTCGACGCCGAGGCGGTGTCCGCGCTGCTCGCCGCGAAGGGCCGCGGCCGGCACATGCCGCCCCCGGTCCTCGTCCCCGACGCGCGCACGCTCGACGGCCTCGCCACCGACGTGCCCGACGACGCCCGCCGTCTCGTCGAGGCGTTCTGGCCCGGCGGGTTCACGATCATCCTGCAGGCCCAGCCGTCGCTCGCGTGGGACCTCGGCGAGACGCACGGCACGGTCGCGCTGCGCATGCCCGACCACCCGGCCGCGCTCGCGCTCCTGCGCCGCACCGGGCCCCTCGCCGTGTCGTCCGCGAACGCGACGGGCCGCCCCGCGGCGCTGCACGTCGACGACGCGCGCGAGCAGCTCGGCAGGGCCGTCGGCGTCTACCTCGACGGCGGGACGGCGCCCGGGGGGGTGGCGTCCACGATCGTCGACGCGACGTCCGGCGCGCTGCGCGTCGTGCGGCAGGGGGCCGTGACGCTCGAGCAGCTGCGCGAGGTCGCGCCCGTCCTCGGCCCCGACGACGAGCCGGCCGCGGACGCCGCCCCGGAGCCGCCGGAGACGGTGCCCGCCGAGGCTGCCGTCCCCGACGCGCCCGCCGAGACCCGAGGCTCCGGCGACGCCGGGGAGCCGGAGGCGAACGGCGGGTGAGGGTCTACCTGCTCGTGATGCTCGTCGCCGCCGCGGTGACGTTCCTCGCGACACCCTTCGCGCGCTGGGTCGCGCTGCGCACGGGCGCCATCACGGCGGTGCGCGACCGCGACGTCCACACGATCCCGACCCCCCGGCTCGGCGGTCTCGCGATGCTGCTGGGGCTGGTGGTGGCGGTCGTCTTCGCGTCGCAGATGCCCTTCCTCGAGAGCGTCTTCGTCGGCGAGGTCGCGGGGCAGATGGTCGCCGACGCCCGGATCTGGGGGATCGTCGGCGCCGCGGCGATCGTCTGCCTGCTCGGCATCGCCGACGACATCTGGGACCTCGACTGGATGACCAAGCTCGCGGGCCAGGTGCTCGCGGCCGGGCTCATGGCGAGCCAGGGCGTCGTGCTGTTCACGCTGCCCATCCCCATCGGGGAGCAGCAGCTCATCTGGTCCTCGCGCCTCCAGCTCGTCGCCACGATCCTCGTGGTCGTGGTGGCCATGAACGCCGTGAACTTCGTGGACGGCCTCGACGGCCTCGCGGCCGGCCTCGTCGCGATCGGGGGCGCCGCGTTCTTCCTCTACTCGTACGTGCTCACGCAGAAGGCGAGCGCCGACGACTACTCGAGCCTCGCGACCCTCGTCATCGCGGCCCTCGTCGGCATCTGCGTCGGGTTCCTGCCGCACAACTTTCATCCCGCCCGGATCTTCATGGGGGACTCGGGCTCGATGGTCCTCGGCCTCGTGTTCTCCGCCGCGGCGATCGTCGTGACGGGCCGGGTCGACACGACCACGCTCTCCGGGGCGCAGCAGATCCCGGCGTTCATCCCGCTCCTCCTGCCGCTCGCGGTGATCCTCCTGCCGCTGCTCGACATGGCCATGGCGGTCGTGCGCCGCGTCGCGCGCGGCAAGTCCCCGTTCCACCCGGACCGCATGCACCTGCACCACCGGATGCTCGCGATCGGGCACTCGCACCGGCGCGCCGTGCTCATCCTCTACGTGTGGACGGCCGTGTTCGCGTTCGCCGCCGTCGCGCTGGTCCAGTGGCACTGGCACGGCGTGGCCGCAGGGCTCGCCGGGGCCGTCGTCGCCGCGGCGCTCCTCACGCTCGGACCGCTGCGCACGCGCGGGCGGTTCCTCGACGACGACGCCGCCGCGGCGGTCGACGTCCCGCCGGCCCTCGCGCCCCCCACCTCCTCCGCGCCTGGGTCCAGCGACCCGGCCGCGTCGTCCGCCGTCCCCACCCCGCCGAAGGAAGCCCTGAGATGACGACGAGCCAGCCCGAGCCCGCCCGCCCGGACGACCGACCGGACGCCAGGCCGGAGGGCAGGCCGGACGGCACGGTGGACGGCAGGTCGGGCAGCACGGCGACCGAGGGCCCCGTCGAGCAGACGATCGGCGCGCACGGCCGCGCCGTGCGTGCGGTGTTCCGCACCGCCCTGCGCGACGTGCTGGTGCTGCTCGGCGCGCTGACCGTGCTCGGCGTCGCGGTCGGTGCGCTCGTCGCGGGGCTGCCGGGCGTCTGGGGCGCGCTCCTGGGCGTGGGCGTCGCCCTGATCTTCTCCGCGACCACGGTCTGGACGATGCTGCGCACCGTCGACTCCAGCCCGACGACGACGGCCGCGATCGTCATGGCGAGCTGGCTCGGCAAGATGGTGGTGCTGATCGCCGTCCTCGTCGTGCTGCGCGGCATGGACTTCTACGACCGGTGGGTGTTCGCCGGGGTGCTGCTCGTCGGTGTGATCGGCTCCGCCGCGCTCGACTACCGGGCCGTGAGCAGGGGACGGATCCCGTACGTCGACCCCGCGGCGCGCTGACGTACCACCGGCGCGCCGCCGACGTACCACGGGGCCGCCGCGCGGGGGGAGGGACCCTCGTCCCGCAGCATGAGCAAAATGTCACAAGCGGCCGGGAACGGCGAGAGCACGCGGATCCATACGTTAGGCTACTGGCGAATCCATGACGGCCAGGTCCGACGGCGTGCCCACCCACGGGTGACGGCTGCCCGGACCACACGACCATTGGGAGTCCACCCTGTCCACGCTTGCGACCCCCGTGCTCCTCGCTGCATCCGAGAGCGAAGGTGGCTTCCACGCGCCGTCCATCGCCGACTTCTTCCCGCCGGCGATCCTCTTCGAGGGCACCATCTTCCAGATCGACCGGATCTGGATCGTCCGGATCGTGGCCACGATCGTCCTCCTCGCGATCTTCGTCGTCGCCGCGCGTCGGGCGCGCCTGGTCCCCGGGCGCTTCCAGAACGCGATCGAGATGATGCTGGACTTCGTCCGGGTCCAGATCGTCGAGGAGATCATGGGCAAGGAGCACGCCAAGCGCTTCGTCCCCATGATCACGACGATCTTCTTCGCGGTCCTCGCCTTCAACCTCACGGGCATCATCCCCGGCCTCAACATGGCCGGTACCGCCCGCATGGGCCTGCCCTTCCTGCTCGCGCTGTGGGTGCTCGTCACCTACTGGGCCGTGGGCATCAAGGCGCACGGCCTCGGCGGCTACCTCAAGAACAGCCTCTTCCCCCCGGGGATCCCGGCGCCGATCTACCTGATCGTCACCCCGATCGAGCTGCTCCAGATCCTCATCATCCGGCCGGCCTCGCTCGCGATCCGTCTCGTCGCCAACATGGTCGCCGGCCACATCATGCTGGTCCTGTGCTTCGCCGCGACGCAGTACTTCGTCTTCGAGGCGGTCCCCGCGATGAAGGCCTTCGGCGTCCTGACGCTCGCCGGCGGGCTGATCTTCACGCTCTTCGAGCTCCTCGTCGCGGCCCTGCAGGCCTACATCTTCGCGCTCCTCGCGTCGGTGTACCTGAACATCGCGCTCGAAGAGGAGCACTGACCCGAGGCCGCACCGCGCGCCCCGACCGACCCTCTCCCACCACGCACCACTCAATGTGACGCCCGGCCGACCGGTCGGGCGCCCAACGGAAGGAACGAGCACACGTGGACGTCACCACCCTCGCCGAGGTCTCCGGCAGCATCAACACGATCGGTTACGGCATCGCCGCGATCGGCCCGGGCATCGGCCTCGGCATCCTCATCGGCAAGACCGTCGAGGGCATGGCCCGCCAGCCTGAGGTCGCCGGCCAGCTCCGCGCCACCATGTTCCTCGGTGTCGCGTTCGTCGAGCTGCTCGCGCTGCTCGGGCTCGTCGCCGGCTTCCTCTTCCAGTGATGACGGCGCTGGCTGACGCCGCGCTGACCCTCGCGGCGGAGACCGGCGAGGAGCCGGCAGGCATCGACCTGTTCCTCCCCGCCGGCTACGACATCCTGTGGTCGGCCGTCGTCCTCGTCATCATCGCGGTCGTCTTCTACAAGGCGGTCCTGCCGAAGTTCCAGGCGGTCCTGGACGAGCGCACCGCGAAGATCGAGGGCGGTCTGGCCAAGGCGGAGTCCGCCCAGGCCGAGGCCGCGGCGGCGCTGGCGGAGTACCACCAGCAGCTCCAGGAGGCTCGCACCGAGGCGGCGAAGATCCGTGAGGAGGCGCGCGCCGAGGGCTCGGCGATCGTCTCCGACCTGCGGGCCAAGGCGTCCGACGACGCCGCGCGCATTGTCGAGACGGCGCACCGCCAGATCGAGGCCGAGCGCCAGCAGGCCGCGGTCTCGCTGCGCAACGACGTCGGTCTGCTCGCGACGGAGCTCGCCTCCAAGATCGTGGGCGAGTCGCTCGCCGACTCGGCACGCCAGAGCCGCGTCGTCGACCGCTTCCTCGACGAGCTCGAGGCCGCGGGTCCCGCGGCGGCGAGCGCGGCGGGCACCGGTCCCGGCACCGAGGAGCGCTGATGCGCGGAACGAGCGGCGAGTCCCTGACGCAGGCGCGGGACCGGTTCGAGCCGGTCCTGCGCTCGGCGGGCGAGAGCGCGCTCGCGCTCGGCGAGCAGCTCTTCGCGGTCACGGCGGCGCTCGACGAGTCGGCGCCGCTGCGGCGCTCGCTCGCCGACCCGTCCCGCTCCGGTGCGGACAAGGCGGCGCTGGTCACGGCCGTCCTCGCGTCGGGCTTCGACGAGCGCGTCGTCGACCTCATGGCCGGCCTCGTCCGGTCGCGGTGGTCGCGCGAGAGCGACCTCGCGGACGCGACCGAGCGCCTCGGTCTGGAGGCGGTCCTCGCGTCCGCCCAGTCCCGTGGTGCGCTCGAGCAGGTCGAGGACGAGCTCTTCCGGACGTCGCGCGCGCTCGTCGGGCAGCGCGAGGCACGGCAGATCCTCTCCGACGACACGATCGACCCCGAGCGTCGCGCCGCCTTCGTGCACGCGCTGCTCGGCGGGAAGGCCGACCGTGCGACCGAGGTGCTCGCGGTCCACGCGACGCGCGCGCTGCGCGGGCGCCGGTTCGTCCCGACGCTGGGTTGGATCGGTGAGGTCGCGGCCGAGCGTCGGCAGCGGCTCGTCGCCTCCGTGACGTCGGCGACGGTGCTCACGCAGGCACAGCTCGACCGCCTCTCGGCGCTGCTCGAGCGGGCCTACGGGCGTGCCGTGCAGCTCAACGTCACGGTCGACCCCGCCGTCCTCGGCGGGATGCGCGTCCAGGTCGGTGCCGACGTCGTGGACTCCACGGTGCTGGCCCGGCTGGCCGACGCGCGCCGACGTCTCGTGAGCTGACCGGCCCACCCTTCCGACCGACGACCGTCCTGCCGGCCACCGGCCGCACAACCGACAAACGTTCGACCGCACCCGAACCACGAGGTGCGGCCACGACAGGAGAAGAGCAATGGCTGAGCTGACGATCCGGCCGGAGGAGATCCGGGCCGCTCTGGACAGCTTCGTGAAGTCCTACGAGCCCGAGGGCGCCGTGTCCGAGGAGGTGGGCCGGGTCACCCTGGCCGCCGACGGCATCGCCCAGGTCGAGGGTCTCCCGGGCGCGATGGCCAACGAGCTGCTGCGCTTCGAGGACGGGACCCTCGGTCTCGCCCTCAACCTCGACGTCCGCGAGATCGGTGTCGTCGTGCTCGGCGAGTTCACCGGCATCGAGGAGGGGCAGGAGGTCCGTCGCACGGGCGAGGTCCTCTCCGTCCCGGTCGGTGACGGCTACCTCGGTCGCGTCGTCGACCCGCTGGGCAACCCGATCGACGGCCTCGGCGAGGTCGCGACGGAGGGCCGCCGCGCCCTCGAGCTCCAGGCGCCCGGCGTCATGGCGCGCAAGTCGGTCCACGAGCCCCTCCAGACGGGCCTCAAGGCGATCGACTCGATGATCCCGATCGGCCGCGGTCAGCGTCAGCTGATCATCGGCGACCGCCAGACGGGCAAGACGGCGATCGCGATCGACACGATCATCAACCAGAAGGCGAACTGGGAGTCGGGCGACCCGACCAAGCAGGTCCGCTGCATCTACGTCGCCATCGGCCAGAAGGGCTCGACGATCGCGTCGGTCCGCGGCGCCCTCGAGGAGGCCGGCGCGCTCGAGTACACGACGATCGTCGCGGCCCCGGCGTCCGACCCGGCGGGCTTCAAGTACCTCGCCCCCTACACCGGCTCGGCCATCGGCCAGCACTGGATGTACGGCGGCAAGCACGTCCTCATCGTGTTCGACGACCTGTCGAAGCAGGCCGAGGCGTACCGCGCCGTGTCGCTGCTGCTGCGCCGCCCGCCGGGCCGCGAGGCGTACCCCGGTGACGTCTTCTACCTGCACTCGCGCCTCCTCGAGCGTTGCGCGAAGCTCTCGGACGAGCTGGGCGCGGGCTCGATGACGGGTCTGCCGGTCATCGAGACCAAGGCGAACGACGTCTCGGCGTACATCCCGACGAACGTCATCTCCATCACGGACGGGCAGATCTTCCTCCAGTCCGACCTCTTCAACGCGGACCAGCGTCCGGCCGTCGACGTCGGCATCTCGGTGTCGCGCGTCGGTGGTGACGCCCAGGTCAAGGCGATGAAGAAGGTCTCGGGCACGCTGAAGCTCGAGCTCGCGCAGTACCGCTCGCTCGAGGCGTTCGCGATGTTCGCGTCCGACCTCGACGCGGCGTCGCGCGGCCAGCTCCAGCGTGGTGCGGTCCTCATGGAGCTGCTCAAGCAGGGCCAGTACTCGCCGTTCCCGGTCGAGGAGCAGGTCGCGTCGATCTGGGCCGGCACCAAGGGCAAGCTCGACGACGTCCCCGTCGAGGACGTGCGCCGCTTCGAGTCCGAGATGCTCGACCACCTGCGCCGCAACACGGACGTCTTCTCGACGATCGTCGAGACGGGCAAGCTCGAGGACGCGACCGAGGCGCAGCTCTCGGAGGCGGTCGACGCCTTCCGTGCCGGCTTCCTCAAGGGTGACGGCACGCCGCTCGTCGGCGGCGACACCGAGGACGAGACCGAGACGGAGATCGAGCAGGAGCAGATCGTCCGGCAGAAGAGGGCCTGAGCATGGCCGGATCCCAGCGCGTCTACAAGCAGCGGATCAAGTCGACGCAGTCGCTCAAGAAGATGTTCCGCGCGCAGGAGCTCATCGCCGCGTCGCGCATCGGCAAGGCCCGCGACCGCACCGCGGCCGCGGCGCCGTACGCTCGGGCGATCACCCGGGCGGTGTCGGCCGTCGCGACGCACACGACGACGCAGCACCCGCTGACGAGCGAGCGCACGGACACCAACCGTGTCGCGGTGCTCGTCGTCGCGTCCGACCGCGGCATGGCCGGCGCCTACTCGGCGTCGATCATCCGCGAGACGGAGCGCCTCGTGGAGCGGCTCGCCGCCGAGGGCAAGGAGGTCGCGCTCTACGCGGCCGGCCGTCGGGCGATCCAGTACTACACGTTCCGCGGGCGCGAGCTCGCGGGCACGTGGTCGTACGGGTCGGACGCCCCGAACGCGGAGGTCGCGGGCGAGATCGCCGAGACCCTGCTCGGTGCGTTCCTCGCACCGGCCGCCGAAGGCGGCGTGAGCGAGCTGCACATCGTCTATACGCAGTTCGTCAACATGGTCACGCAGCGCCCCCGCGTCGTGCGGATGCTCCCGCTCGAGGTCGTCGAGGGCGTCGCCCCCGCCGGCAAGCACGACGTGCTCCCGCTGTACGACTTCGAGCCCTCGCCGGAGGCGGTGCTCGACGCGCTGCTCCCGCGCTACGTCCGCAGCCGGATCTTCAGCTGCCTCCTCGAGGCGGCGGCGTCCGAGCTCGCGGCGCGTCAGCGGGCGATGCACACCGCGACGGACAACGCGGAGGACCTCATCCGCAACTACACGCGGCTCGCGAACCAGGCGCGCCAGGCGGACATCACCCAGGAGATCAGCGAGATCGTCTCGGGTGCCGACGCCCTGGCGGCGTCATGACGGGCCGCGAGGCCCGCGCGGCCAGCACCATCACCGACATCCTGACCGAACCCGCCGGGGACCACTCCGGCACTGCGAAGCGAGGCCAGCAATGACCGCCACCACCGTGGAAGCACAGGTCGAGCACTCCAGCGGTCCCGGCGTGGGCCGAGTCGCTCGTGTGATCGGCCCCGTCGTGGACATCGAGTTCCCGGCGGACGCCATCCCCGACATCTACAACGCGCTGACCGTCGACATCGACCTGTCGTCGCAGGGCGAGGGCGAGAAGTCGTTCACGCTCACGCTCGAGGTCGCGCAGCACCTCGGCGACTCGCTCATCCGTGCGATCGCCCTCAAGCCGACGGACGGCCTCGTCCGTGGCGCGCAGGTCACCGACACGGGCGCCCCGATCAGCGTCCCCGTCGGCGACGTCACCAA
This sequence comes from Cellulosimicrobium sp. 72-3, assembly GCF_013127315.1. Taxonomy (NCBI): domain Bacteria; kingdom Bacillati; phylum Actinomycetota; class Actinomycetes; order Micrococcales; family Promicromonosporaceae; genus Cellulosimicrobium; species Cellulosimicrobium sp. 72-3. The sequence goes on along the minus strand of NZ_CP053419.1, from coordinate 2,997,454 downwards.
GGGCAAGGTCTTCAACGTCACGGGCGACGTCCTCAACGCCGAGCCCGGCGAGACGATCGAGATCACCGAGCGCTGGCCGATCCACCGCAAGCCCCCGGCGTTCGACCAGCTCGAGTCGAAGACCACGATGTTCGAGACGGGCATCAAGGTCATCGACCTCCTCACCCCGTACGTGCAGGGTGGGAAGATCGGCCTCTTCGGTGGTGCGGGCGTCGGCAAGACGGTCCTCATCCAGGAGATGATCCAGCGCGTCGCGCAGGACCACGGCGGTGTCTCGGTGTTCGCCGGCGTCGGCGAGCGCACGCGTGAGGGCAACGACCTCATCCACGAGATGGAGGACGCGGGCGTCTTCGACAAGACCGCCCTCGTCTTCGGCCAGATGGACGAGCCCCCGGGCACGCGTCTTCGCGTCGCGCTCTCCGCGCTGACCATGGCGGAGTACTTCCGTGACGTGAAGAAGCAGGACGTCCTCCTGTTCATCGACAACATCTTCCGCTTCACGCAGGCGGGTTCCGAGGTGTCGACGCTGCTCGGGCGCATGCCGTCCGCGGTCGGCTACCAGCCGAACCTCGCCGACGAGATGGGTCTGCTCCAGGAGCGCATCACCTCGACGCGTGGTCACTCGATCACGTCGCTCCAGGCGATCTACGTCCCGGCGGACGACTACACCGACCCGGCGCCGGCGACGACGTTCGCGCACCTCGACGCGACGACCGAGCTCTCCCGTGAGATCGCCTCGCGCGGTCTGTACCCCGCGGTGGACCCGCTCGCCTCGACGAGCCGCATCCTCGACCCGCGCTACGTGGGCCAGGAGCACTACGACGTCGCCACGCGCGTGAAGTCGATCCTGCAGCGCAACAAGGAGCTCCAGGACATCATCGCGATCCTCGGTGTGGACGAGCTCTCGGAGGAGGACAAGACGGTCGTCGCGCGTGCGCGCCGCATCCAGCAGTTCCTCTCCCAGAACACCTACATGGCGGAGAAGTTCACCGGCGTCGTGGGCTCGACGGTCCCGCTGAGCGAGACCATCGAGGCGTTCAAGAAGATCGCCGACGGCGAGTTCGACCACATCTCCGAGCAGGCCTTCTACAACATCGGTGGCCTCGAGGACCTCGAGCGCAACTGGGCCCGCATCCAGAAGGAGTACGGCGCCTGACCCGACGCTCGCACGGGGCCGGGCCGTACGGTCCGGCCCCGTGGGCGTCGCTCCCGACCCGGTCCGCCGCACGCGGACCGGGCGTCGTCCCGGACAGCACACCGGGCATGAACCGCCCATGAAGGAGTTCCCGTGGCACAGCTGAACGTCGACCTCGTGGCGGCGGACCGCAAGATCTGGTCGGGCCGCGCGCAGCGGGTCACGGCCCCCGCGGCGGACGGCGAGATCGGCATCCTCGCGGACCACTCGCCGCTGCTCTCCGTGCTGCAGGAGGGCTCGGTACGCATCGCGGGCGAGGGGGAGTCCCTCGAGGTCCGCGTCTCCGGCGGGTTCCTCTCCGTCGACTCGAACCAGGTCACGATCGTGGCGGACTCCGTCGAGTCCGTACCGGCCCGCTGACCTCCGCCCGACCATGACGCCCCTGGCCTGGATCGCGCTCGGACTGCTCGTCCTCGTCCTTGTCGCGATCGGGCTGGGGGTGTGGCGTCTGCGCGCCCTGTCGCACCGCGTCGGCTCGTTCGAGTGCGGCGCGCGGCGCGCGGGCGCCCCCGGGGCCCCGTGGGTCGCGGGCATCGCGCACTACGGCGTCGGCCGCATCGACTGGTGGCGGCTGTGGTCCGTGTCGCTGCGGCCCGCCCGCACCTGGTCGCGCTACGACCTCGTCATCGCGGGCCGTGAGCCGCTCGCCGGCGAGGCGTCCGACACCTACCTCGTCCGCTGCCGCTACCGCGGCCAGGACTTCGAGCTCACGATGTCGCGGGCCGCCTACGAGGGCCTCGCCTCCTGGCTGGAGGCCGCGCCTCCGGGGCGGCGCGACGTCGTCGTCTGAGGCGTCGCCCCGGGGGCAGACGCCGTGACCGGACCGCCCACCACCGACCCGGAGGACCCGCCTCATGCGCCTCGTCGTCGCCCGCTGCTCCGCCCGCTACACGGGCCGCCTGTCCGCCCACCTGCCGCTCGCGACGCGCGTGCTCATCGTCAAGGCCGACGGGAGCGTGCTGCTGCACTCGGACGGCGGGTCGTACAAGCCGCTGAACTGGATGAGCCCGCCGTGCTCGCTCGCGGTGCGCGCGCCCTCCGACGAGGCGCGCGAGCGCGGCGTCACGGAGGTCTGGGCCGTCCAGCACGCGAAGAGCGACGACCGGCTGGAGATCGAGCTGCACGAGGTGCAGCACGACAGCTCGCACGAGCTCGGCGTCGACCCGGGGCTCGTCAAGGACGGCGTCGAGGCGCACCTCCAGGAGATGCTGGCCGCGCAGATCGAGCTGCTCGGCTCGGGCCACACACTCGTGCGCCGCGAGTACCCGACGGCGATCGGTCCCGTCGACATCCTCGCCAAGGACCCGCTCGGCGCGACGGTCGCGGTCGAGATCAAGCGCCGAGGCGACATCGACGGCGTCGAGCAGCTCACGCGCTACCTCGAGCTGCTCAACCGCGACCCGCTGCTCGCGCCCGTGCGCGGCGTGTTCGCCGCGCAGGAGATCAAGCCGCAGGCGCGCGTGCTCGCGACGGACCGCGGCATCGGCTGCCTCGTGCTCGACTACGACGCGATGCGCGGCGTCGACGACGTCGACTCGCGTCTCTTCTGACGCCCGTCCCATCGCCGAGCAGGCGGTCGTGGTCCGTCCTGACCCCCGGACGAGCCACCATCGCCTGTTCGGCCCGCCGGGACCGCCTGCTCGGCGGCTGACAGCGGCAAACTGGCCACTCGGCGCGCGCCGTCACCGCACCGCGCGCCGCTCCCGCGCCGCACGGGACGCGACCGTGCCGTGGTAGTTTTTGAACATGTTCAAAAAGAGCCCCGACGCATGAGCGCGACGCCGAAGTCCGAGCGGACCCGCGCGCACCTGCGCGACGTCGCGATCCGGATGCTGCGCGACGTCGGCTACGAGCGCACGACAATGCGCGCCGTCGCGGCGGAGGCGGGCGTGAGCACGGGGAACGCGTACTACCACTTCCCGTCCAAGGACGCGCTCGTCCAGGAGCTCTACCTCGACGTGCAGCGCGAGCACGCCGCGCTCGCCGCCCCGGTCCTCGCGGCGGGCGGGTCGCTCGCCGACCGGCTGCGCGGCGTGTGGGGCGCGGCGATCGACGCGTTCGCCCCCTTCCACGCGTTCGGCGCGGAGTTCGTCTCGGTCGCGATCCGTCCGGGTTCCGACGCGAGCCCGTTCTCGGCCGCGTCGACCGACGCGCGCGACCTCTCGCGCAACCTCTTCGAGGAGGTCGTGGCGGGGACGTCGTCGCGCGTCCCGGCGCACCTCCGGGCGCGCCTGCCGGAGCTGCTCTGGCTGGCGCAGCTCGGCATCACGCTCTTCTGGGTCTACGACTCCTCGCCGGGGTTCGCGCGCACGCGCCGCCTCGTCGACGGCGGCGCGACGCTCGTCGGCAGCCTCGTCCGGCTGGCACGCCTCCCGGTCGCCCGCGGGGTGGTCGACGACGCCCTGCGCCTCGTCCAGGACGTCTCGGCGCCGGCCCCGACCCGGGGGGTGTCGTCGTGAGCCCGACGGGGGAGGCGGTCGTCGGGCTGCTCGTGGCGCTCGGCGCGGTGGTCGTGCTCCCGCTCGGCCTCCGGCTCCTCGGGCCGCAGGTCGTCCCGGCGCCGCGCAGCGCCGCGTGGCCGCTCGCCGGCGCCGCCGCCGTCGTGAGCCTCCTGCTGCCGCACAGCAGGCTGGCCGTCGTGCTGACGCTGCCCTTCGTGCTCGCGTCCGCCGTCCTGCTCGGGGCCGGCGTCCGCCTCGCCGTGCGCACGCTGCGCGACGTGACGCCTCCCGCCCGCCCGGGGCGCGCGCACGCCGTCGGGCCTGGTGCCGACCTGGGCGACGTGCCGCCGCGCGTCGACCTCGCGAGCCGGACCGCGACCGTGACCGCGCTCGTGCTGCCCGCGGTCGGGGCGAGCGCGCTCGTCGCCGAGCGCGCGGAGTGGGGTCTGCTCGGGTTCTCGGGCACGTACCTCGCCCTCACGGTGCCGCACATGCTCTACGCGGGCTTCGGGGCGGCGCTCGTCGCCGGCGCGGTCGCGCGGCTCACCCCGGGCGACCGGCTCGCGACCGCGGGCGCCTGGGGCGTCCCGGCCGGGACGGCGCTTGTCCTCGTCGGGTACTTCGTGGGCGACGTCGGCGAGCTCGTCGGGGCGGTCGTCCTCACGCTCGCGCTGTGGGCGACGGCGGCCGCCGTCGTGCGGTCGCTCGCGCGCCCCGGCGGACGGCCGGCCGCGGCCCGGGCGCTGCTCGGCACGGCGGCCGTCGTCGTGAGCGCGTCGATGGTGCTCGCGCTGTGGTGGGCGGGGGGCGAGGCCTTCGGGTTCGCGCACCCGAGCCTCGACGTCATGGCCGCGACGCACGGGGTCGGGAACGCGCTCGGCTTCGTGGTCTGCGCGCTGCTCGGCGTCCGGCTGCTCGCCCGCGACGGCACGACCCCGTCCCCGGCAGGGGACCCGGACCCGACGAGCCCCCGCCCGGGGGCCGAGAGGAGCACGGCATGACGTTCACCTACCCCGAGGTCGGGGCGACGCGCACGGACCGCTGGCCCGCGGGGTACCGGCACCTGCACGTGCGGCGCCGCCTCACCGACCGCGCCCGCCCGCCCGAGGACCTCGCCCGGCTGGGCGAGCAGCTCCTCACGTGGCAGGTGCACGCCGCGGCACGCGTGCGGCTCGAGACGGACGCCGCGGAGGCAGCCCCGGGGGTGCGGGTCACGACCTTGCTCGGCGTCGGGCGCCTGCGGCTGTACGAGCCGTGCGAGGTCGTGTGGGTCGAGCGCACCGAGCGACGCGTGGGTTTCGCCTACGGGACGCTCCCGGGCCACGCGTTCGTCGGGGAGGAGCGGTTCGCCGTCGAGCGCGACGATGCCGGCGACCTGTGGTGGCGCATCGACGTCTTCAGCCGCCCCGTGCTGTGGTGGGTGCGGCCGTTCTCGTTCGCCGTGCCGACGTTCCAGCGGCTGTTCGCCCTGCACCTCGGGCGGGGCGCGCGACGGCTCCTCGAGGCGTCGGACGGCTGACCCGAGAGGTTTGCACGCCGGGTGTACGAAGTGCGCCAGAATGGCCCCATGACCGACGCCGTCCGCAGCCCTCGTCCCGACCAGCAGCCCGGCACCGCGCGCGTCCTCGCGGGTCGCGTCGTCACCCCGGACGGGGTGCTCGACGACGGCGTCGTGGCCGTCCGCGACGGGCGGGTCGCGTGGGTCGGCCCGCGCGCGGAGGCGGCGGCCGCCGGGTTCCCCGACGTGCCCGCCGGGGACGGGGCGACCCTGCTCCCGGGCCTCGTGGACGTGCACGACCACGGCGGCGGCGGGTCGAGCTTCCCCGACGCGACGAGCGCGGCCGAGGCGCTCGGCGGGGCGCGCGAGCACCTGCGGCACGGCACCACGAGCCTCGTCGCGTCGCTCGTGACCGCGCCGCGCGACGTCCTGCTCGCCCGCGCGGCGACGCTCGCCGACCTCGCGGAGGCGGGCGAGATCGTCGGCATCCACCTCGAGGGCCCGTTCCTCTCGGAGGTGCGGTGCGGCGCGCAGAACCCGCACGACATGCTCGACGGCGACCCGGAGCTCGTCCGGGCGATCGCCGCCGCGGCACGCGGGCACCTGCGCACCATGACGGTCGCGCCCGAGGTGCCGGGCGTCGTCGGGCCCGGGGGAGTGATCGAGACGCTCGTCGAGGTCGGCGCCGTGCCCTCGATCGGGCACACGGACGCGACCACCGAGCAGACCGAGGCGGCGATCGCCGCGGGCGTCGCGGCGTTCGCCGCCGCGGGTCGGCCGGCCGCGCGGCTGACCGCGACGCACCTGTTCAACGGGATGCGCCCGCTGCACCACCGCGAGCCGGGGCCCGTGGCCGCGTGCCTCGCGGCGGCCGCGCGCGGCGAGATGGTCGTCGAGCTCGTCGCCGACGGCACCCACCTCGCGCACGGCACGATCCGCAGCGTCGTCGAGCTCGTCGGCCCGCACGTGGGGGCGGACGGCGCGGTCGCCGGGCCGGATGCCGTCGCGCTCGTCACGGACGCGATGGCCGCGGCGGGCATGGCCGACGGCGCGTACGAGCTCGGCCCGATGCGCGTCACGGTCGCGCACGGCGTCGCGCGTCTCACCGACGGCGGGGCCATCGCCGGTGGCACGTACCACCTGCTCGACGTCGTGCGCGAGACGGTCGAGGCGGGGGTGCCGCTCGTCGACGCGGTCCGCGCGGCGTCGTGGACCCCGGCCGGGGTGCTCGGCCTCGACGACCGCGGCGGGCTGGTCGCGGGGCTGCGTGCCGACGTCGTCGTGACGGACGGCGACCTGCGCGTGCGCGAGGTGCTGCGCGGCGGGGAGGGCGTCGACCTCTCCGCCTGACCCCGGACCCACCGGGGACCGATCGAGCCGCCGGGCGGTGCTGCCGCCCGGCGGCTCGTGCGTGTCCGGACGTCCTCGCAGGTCGGCGCGCCCGCGGAAACGAGAGAGCGTGCTCTCGCACGACGGACTTGACTCCACCCATTTGTTCAACCAATACTCGTAACATCGAAGCGCTTCGACGACGCGTTTCGACGAAGCGCTTCGACGGCCGAGGTGCGGGACCGGACCACAGGGGAGTGGTGAGGATGGCGACGATGCAGGACGTGGCGCGACGCGCGCAGGTCTCGCTGAGCACGGTCTCGTACGCGCTGTCCGGCACGCGTCCGGTCTCCGACGCCACGCGTCGGCGCATCGAGGACGCCATGGCCGAGCTCGGCTACCAGCCCAACGCGATGGCCCGCGGCCTCGCGTCCCGCCGCAGCCACGTGCTCGCCCTCATCTACCCCGCGATGGAGAAGGGCCTCGGCGGCACGGTCGCGGAGTTCGTCTCGTCGGCGGCGGAGACCGCGCGCGAGAACGGCTACCACCTGGTCCTGTGGCCCTTCCGCACGACCCAGGCGCCGGAGGTCCGCGACCTCGTGCGCCAGGGGATGGCGGACGGCGTCCTGCTCATGGAGGTCGCGCTCGACGACGCGCGGGTCGACGTGCTGCACGAGGCCGGCGTCCCGTACACGATGATCGGCCGGACGCGGGACGTCTCCGACCGGCCGTCGGTCGACATCGACTTCGAGCGCACGACGGACGACGCGGTCCAGCACCTCGTCGACCTCGGGCACCGCCACGTGGCGCTCGTCAACCACTCGCAGGCGACGGCGGACGACGGCTACGCGCCGACGTTCCGTGCCGAGGAGGGCTTCGAGGCGGCGATGCGCCGTCGCGGGCTCGAGCCGGTCGCGCTGCGCGTCGACGAGTCGCCGAGCGCCGGCCGCGACGCCGTCGCGACGCTGCTTGCGCGTGAGCCCCGCCTCACGGCGTTCGTCACCATGAACGAGATCGCGACGTTCGGCGTCGTAGCCGAGCTCCAGCAGCGCGGCGTCGCGATCCCCGGCGACATGTCGATCCTGTCGATCGTCACGTCGCCCGGCGTCGGGGAGATGAGCAACCCGCCGCTCACCACCATGCACGCCCCCGGGGCCGAGCTCGGCCGCCTGGGCGTGCACAAGCTGCTGTCCCTCGTGGACGGCTCCCGTCCGAGCACACCGAACGTGCTCATCCCGTGCGTCCTCGAGCCCGGCAGCAGCGTCGCCCCCGCGGCCGGCCGGGCACCGGACGACGACCCCGAGCCCGCGGCTCGCTGAACACCGACCGGCCGGGCGACGCCCGGCCGCCCTCCGGCCCCCGCCGGAACTCGATGAGGAGGACACGCACATGCTGCGATCCCGGAAGATCTCGCTCGTCGCTGCCGTGGCAGCGCTCCCACTCGCCCTCGGGGCGTGCGGGAGCTCCGGCGGCAGCGGCGGGTCCGACGACCAGACCCTGACGATCTGGCACTACGAGAACGAGGACTCGGCCATGGGCCAGGCCTGGGCCAAGGCGATCGAGATCTTCGAGGAGGAGAACCCGGACGTCGACGTCGTCGTCGAGAAGCAGACGTTCGAGCAGATCCAGAAGAACGCCAAGATCGTCCTCACCGGCGACGACGTGCCGGACGTCATGGAGTACAACAAGGGCAACGCGACCGCCGGCCAGCTCGCCGCGCAGGGCCTGCTGACCCCGCTCACCGACGCGGCGACCGAGCGCGGCTGGGACGAGAAGCTCAGCGGCTCGCTCCAGACGACCGCGACCTACGACGACCAGGGCCTCATGGGCTCGGGCGAGTGGTACGGCGTCCCGAACTACGGCGAGTTCGTGCAGGTCTACTACAACAAGGACATGTTCGCCCAGTACGGGCTCGAGGTGCCGACGACGCTCGAGGAGCTCGAGGCCGTCATGCAGGCCTTCAAGGCCCAGGGCGTGACGCCGCTCGCCGAGGCCGGTGCCGAGTACCCGATGGGCCAGCTCTGGTACGAGCTCGTGCTCGCGAACTCGGACCGGGACTTCATCGACCAGTACCAGCTCTTCGACGGCGACCCCGACTTCCACGGTCCCGAGATGACGCAGGCGACCGAGAAGCTCGACTCCTGGATCAAGGACGGCTACGTCGCGTCCGACTCCGCGGCGCTCACCGCCGAGGACATGGGCGTCTCGTTCATCAACGGCACCTACCCGATGATGGTCTCCGGCTCGTGGTGGTTCGGCCGCATCGTCGAGGAGATGGACGCCGACTGGGGCCAGTTCAACTTCCCCGGCAACACGCTCCAGGTCGGCTCGTCCGGCAACCTGTGGGTCGTCCCCGCGAACGCGGACTCGCCCGACCTCGCCGAGGAGTTCATCGACGTCACGCTGCGCCCCGAGGTGCAGAACATCCTCGCGGAGAAGGGCGGCCTGCCCGTCGCCGGTGACGCGTCCGTCATCACGGACGAGCGCACGCAGCAGCTCACCGAGAACTTCCAGGCGATCCTCGACGACGACGGCCTCGCGTTCTACCCCGACTGGCCCGTGCCCGGCTACTACGACGTGATCGTCAGCGAGCTCCAGTCGCTCATCAACCAGTCGAAGTCGCCGACCGAGGTGCTCGACGGCCTCGAGTCCGCCTACGTGGACGGCAAGGCGGACCTGCTCGACAGCTGAGCGGAACCGCCCGTCCCGGGCGGCCGGCCGGCACCTGCGTCGGCCGGCCGCCCGGGCACCACCCGAGCACCACCCGAGGACCTCCCGCGAAAGAGACCGTCATGACCACCCGCACCGACACCGTGCCCGAGGCCGGGCCCGGACCCGCGCCCGAGGCGTCGCGCGCGAGCACGGCACGCCGCCGTCGTCGCCGGCCCGCCTGGCTCCCGTACCTGCCCTACCTCCTGCCCGGCGCGGTGGCGTTCGTCGTCGTGATCGGCTACCCGTTCGCGATGAACGTCTACTACAGCCTGTTCAAGTGGCGCGGCGGCATGGCGCCGATGCGCTGGTACGGGCTGGGGAACTACGCCGACCTGATGCACGACTCGGCGTTCTGGACCTCGTTCCAGAACTCCATCGCGATGATCCTCGCGATGGTCGTCGTGCCGACCCTCGTCGGCCTCGTGCTCGCCGCCGTGCTGTTCGACTACCTCGGCCGCCGGTTCGGGCCCCGTGTCGCGGCGTTCCTGCGCGCGACGTACTACCTGCCCCAGATCCTCCCGGTCGCCGTGGCCGGCGTGCTGTGGAACTGGATCCTCAACGCCCAGACCGGCGCGCTCAACGTCATGCTGCGGGGGATCGGGGTCGAGAACCCGCCGAACTGGCTGGGCGACACCTCGACCGCGCTGCCGAGCGTCATGCTCGTGCTCATCTGGGTGCAGATCGGCTACCCGGTCGTCATCTTCATGTCCGCGCTCCAGCGCGTGGACCCCGAGCTCTACGAGGCCGCCGAGCTCGACGGCGCCGGCTGGTGGCGGCGCTTCGGGGCCATCACGATCCCGCAGATCCGTCCCGAGACGTTCGTCGTCACGCTCACCTGCACCGTCGCGGCGCTCAAGGTCTTCGGGCCCATCTACGTGCTCACGCGCGGCGGCCCCGAGAGCTCCACGCTCGTCCCGAGCTACTACTCGTACCTGAACTTCTTCGACAAGTCGAAGGTCGGCTACGGCGCCGCGGTGGCGACCGTGCTCACCCTTGTCATCATCGTCGTCGCCGTCGTGATCCTCGCGCTGCAGAGCCGCGCCGAGCGTCGTGAGCAGGAGGGCCGCTGATGTCCACCGTCACCACCACCCCCGCGGACGCCGTGGCGCCGGGCGCCCGCGCGTCCCGCCCCCGCCGCGCCCTGCGCGCCACGCGGCAGGACGAGCGCTACCGCCGCGGGATCGGCCGCTGGTTCGTGCTCGCCGCGGCGGTGCTCGTCGCGCTCCTCATGCTGTCGCCGTTCGTCATCATGGTGCTCAACGCGTTCAAGTCCCCGGCCGAGTACTCCCAGGACGGGCCGCTGAGCCTCCCGAGCGAGCTCTACCTCGACGGCGTGCAGAACTTCTGGACGCGCACGAACTTCCCGCAGAAGCTCTGGAACTCCGTCTTCATCTCGGCGCTCGTCGCCGTGTTCGGCACGCTCCTGTCGCTCCTCAGCGCGTACGCGATCGGCGTCGGCCGCATCAAGGGCCGGCTGTGGATCGTCACGCTGTTCCTCGTGGCGAACATGCTGCCGCAGGAGGCGCTCATCTACCCGCTGTTCGACATGGCGCAGAAGGTCGGCCTGTCGAACTCGCAGTGGTCGATCATCATCATCTTCACGGTCATCCAGGCGGCGTTCGGCACGTACCTGCTCTCGTCCGTGCTCGGGACGTTCCCGCCCGCGCTCCTCGAGGCGGCGCAGCTCGACGGCGCCGGCCGCTGGCGCATCCTGTGGCAGGTCGTGTACCCGATCGTGCGGCCGACGCTCGGCGTCCTCATGATCTTCTTCTTCATCTGGACGTGGAACGAGTTCTTCATCCCGCTGGTCATGCTGACGACCAACGACACCCAGACGATCCCCATCGCGCTCGCGTCGCTCCAGGGCGACCGGATGATGGACGCCCCGACGACCAACGCGGGCGCGCTCGTCTCGCTGATCCCCGCGCTGATCTTCTTCCTCATCTTCCAGCGCACCCTCACCCGCGGCGTGACGGCCGGCGCCGTCAAGTGAGGCCCCCGGCCTGACGCCCCGAGACACCGATACGCACCGACGAAGGAAGCACCACCCATGAAGTTCACCGACGGGTACTGGCAGGTCCGACCCGGCATGCACCCGCTGTACGCGGTCGAGGTCGACGACGTCCGCGCGGACGAGGCGGCCGGCACGCTCACCGTGTACGCGCCGACGGCGAAGATCCGCGGCCGGGGCGACACGCTCAACCGCCCGATGCTCACGACGACGTACTCCTCGCCCGCACCCGGCGTGATCCGGGTGCGCGTCGAGCACCACCAGGGCGCGGTGCGCCGGGGCCCGGCGTTCCAGGTGACCGGCGAGCCCGGGTTCCGGCCCGAGGTCGAGGTGCACGACGACGTCGCCGTCCTGCGGTCCAAGGACCTCGCGGTGCGCGTGCACCGGGGCGACCGCTGGCGCGTGGACTTCGAGGCGGACGGCGAGGTGCTGACCTCCTCGCTGCCGAAGTCGGTCGGGCACGTCACGTCGGACGACGGCGGCGCGTGGACCCACGAGCAGCTCGCGCTCGAGCCGGGCGAGCTCGTCTACGGCCTGGGGGAGCGGTTCGGCCCGTTCGTCAAGAACGGCCAGGTCGTGGACATCTGGAACGAGGACGGCGGGACGTCGAGCGAGCAGGCGTACAAGTCCGTGCCGCTCTACCTCACGACCAAGGGCTACGGGGTGTTCGTCGAGCACCCGGAGAAGGTCTCGTTCGAGGTCGCGTCCGAGGTGAACACGCGCGTCCAGTTCTCCGTCGAGGGGCAGTCGCTCGAGTACCTGGTCATCCAGGGCCCGACGCCCAAGGACGTGCTGCGCCGGTACACGGCGCTGACGGGCCGCCCCGCGCGCGTGCCGGCGTGGTCGTTCGGCCTGTGGCTCACGACGTCGTTCACGACGAGCTACGACGAGCAGACCGTGAACGGCTTCATCGACGGCATGGCCAAGCGCGACCTGCCGCTGTCGGTGTTCCACTTCGACTGCTTCTGGATGCGCGAGTACCAGTGGGTCGACTTCGAGTGGGACCCGCGCACGTTCCCCGACCCCGAGGGCATGCTCCGGCGTCTGCACGACCGCGGGCTCAAGGTGTGCGTGTGGATCAACCCGTACGTCGCGCAGCGCTCGCCCCTCTTCGCGGAGGCCGCGGAGCAGGGCTTCCTCGTGCAGCGCGAGGACGGGTCCGTGTGGCAGTGGGACCTGTGGCAGGCGGGCATGGGGCTGGTGGACTTCACCAACCCCGACGCGACCGCGTGGTACGTGGGCAAGCTCGAGGGCCTGCTCGACCAGGGCGTCGACTGCTTCAAGACCGACTTCGGCGAGCGGATCCCCGTCGACGGCATCGCGTGGCACGACGGCTCCGACCCGCGCAAGATGCACAACTACTACGCCCAGCTCTACAACGAGGCGGTCTTCCGGCTGCTCGAGCGCAAGCGCGGCGAGGGCGAGGCGGTCCTGTTCGCGCGGTCCGCGACGGCGGGCGGCCAGCAGTTCCCCGTGCACTGGGGCGGCGACTGCGACTCGACGTACGCGTCGATGGCCGAGTCGCTGCGCGGCGGCCTGTCGATGTCGATGTCGGGCTTCGGCTACTGGAGCCACGACATGGGCGGCTTCGAGGGCACGCCGGACCCGGGCGTGTTCAAGCGCTGGACGGCGTTCGGGCTGGTGTCGTCGCACTCGCGCCTGCACGGCTCGGGCTCGGTCCGGGTCCCGTGGGCGTTCGACGACGAGGCCGTCGACGTGACGCGCAAGTTCACGCACCTCAAGCTCTCGCTCATGCCGTACCTGGGGCGGGTGGCCGAGGAGGCGCACACCGACGGCGTGCCGATGATGCGGCCGCTCGTGCTCGAGCTCCCGCACGACCGCGCCGGGTACACCGCGGACACGCAGTACCTGCTGGGCGACGCGCTCCTCGTCGCGCCGGTGTTCCGCGCGGACGGCCGCGTGGAGTACTACGTGCCGGAGGGCACGTGGACGCGTCTCGTCCAGCCCGACGACGGCCCCGCCCTGAGCGAGACCGTGACCGGCCCGCGCTGGGTCACCGAGACCCACGGGTTCGACTCGCTCCCGGTGCTCGTGCGCCCGGGCACCGTCCTGCCGGTCGGCGCCCGCACCGACCGGCCGGACTACGCCTGGGCCGACGGCGTCACGCTGCACGCGTTCGAGCTGCCCGACGGGTACGACGAGCTCGTGGTCGTCCCGCCGTCGGACGGCGCGGCCGGGGCCACGTTCCGCGTGCGCCGGTCGGGCGCGACCCTCACGGTCTCGTCCGACGACGCCCCCGCGGCCTGGTCCGTGCGGGCCGGCGCGGCGGCGGCCGAGGCGCACGGCGCGACGAGCGTGACTCTCGACCTCGGCTGAGGACGTATCCTGGGCGGACGCGCCATGGAAGCGCTCCCATGGCGCGTCCGCCCGGCGTCGTCGCGCCGGCCACCGACCCGACCACCGTCGCGGACCACGTCGTCCGACGACCGACCAGCGAGGACCCTCGTGACCACCGACACCACCGCCCCCGTCGCCGTCGACGCGCAGGCCGCGCCCGCGTCGTCGGGCCGCCGCACGTTCCCGACCGACTTCCTCTGGGGCTCCGCGACCGCCGCCTACCAGATCGAGGGCGCCGCCGCCGAGGGCGGCCGCACGCCGTCCATCTGGGACACGTACTCCCACACCCCGGGCCGCACGCTCAACGGCGACACGGGCGACGTCGCGGACGACCACTACCACCGGTGGCAGGAGGACGTGCAGCACATCGCCGACCTCGGCCTCGGCGCGTACCGGTTCTCCATCTCGTGGTCGCGCGTGCAGCCGGGCGGCACCGGCCCGCTCAACCCCGAGGGCGTCGCGTTCTACTCGCGCCTCGTCGACGCGCTGCTCGAGAAGGGCGTCAAGCCCGTCGTCACGCTCTACCACTGGGACCTCCCGCAGGAGCTCGAGGACGCCGGGGGCTGGGCGAACCGGGACACCGCGTACGCGTTCGCCGAGTACGCCCGTCACATGGCGCGCGAGCTCGGCGACCGGGTCGACACCTGGACGACGCTCAACGAGCCGTGGTGCTCCGCCTACCTCGGCTACGGCTCCGGCGTGCACGCGCCCGGCCGCACCGAGCCCGCCGCGGCGCTCGCGGCCGTGCACCACCTCAACCTCGCGCACGGCCTCGCCGTCCAGGCGATCCGCGACGAGCTCGGCGAGGACGCGAAGACGTCCGTCACGCTCAACCTGCACGTCATCCGGCCCGACGACCCGTCGTCGGCCGCGGACCTCGACGCGGTGCGCAAGATCGACGCGCTCGCCAACCGCGCGTTCCTCGCGCCCATGCTCGACGGCGAGTACCCCGCCGACCTGCTCGCCGACACCGCGCACGTGAGCGACTGGTCGTTCGTGCAGGAGGGCGACCTCGAGACGGTGCGCCAGCCGCTGTCGATCCTCGGCGTCAACTACTACTCGACCGTGCGCGTGCGCCACTTCTCCGGCGAGGGCGAGCGGTCCGAGAACGACGGCCACGGCGCGTCGAGCCACAGCCCGTGGATCGGCGTCGACGACGTGGAGTTCGTCCAGCAGCCCGGCCCGTACACCGCGATGGGCTGGAACATCGAGCCCGCCGGCATGACCGAGCTGCTCGTGTCCGTGGCGACGACGTACCCGCACCAGCCGATGATGGTCACCGAGAACGGCGCCGCGTTCGCCGACGAGGTCACGGTCGCCGACGGGACCCCTCGGGTGCACGACGACCGCCGCGTCGCCTACCTGCACGACCACGTCGACGCCGTGGGCGCCGCGATCGACGCGGGCGCCGACGTGCGCGGGTACTTCGCGTGGTCCCTGCTCGACAACTTCGAGTGGGGCTACGGGTACGAGCGCCGCTTCGGGATCATCCGCGTCGACTACGACACGCTCGAGCGCACGTGGAAGGACTCCGCGCACTGGTACCGCCGGCTCGCGACGTCGAACGCGCTCCCCACGGTCGACGAGACCGCCTGAGCCGTCTCGCCCCGACAGGCCCGCCCGGTCGTTCCGGGCGGGCCTTCGTGCGCTCGTCCCTGAGCATGGCTCCGGTCCGCGCGGGCGGCAGGCGGTCCGTCACCGAGGGGTGACCTTTGTCGCACGGGCGCGGCGCGTGGTGCGACACGCCGAAGAAGCACGACACGCCGACGAGTTCACCGATCGTCGTGTCCGGATTGGGCTGATTCGCGCGGGCGGTGGCGCATCCTCAGGAGCGCGGGTACAGGCCGGTGGACGGGCCTCGACGGCTCCGCACAGGGTGTGGACCGACGTCGTCCCCACCCTGTGGACGGCGTCTCGCCGTCCGCGGGAAGACGCCGTTCCGGGCCGGTCGGATCGGTGGACGACGGGCTGTGGACGAGCGCTGCGGGGGAGTGTCAGAGGGGGCTGGGACCATGGATCCATGGCGCCTAGCACACCCGCCGGGGTGAAGTTCCACCACGACATCTAGTGCAGTGGCACGGTCTCGACCACTAGGTATAGTGGTTGCACACCCAGGGGGCCGGAGGCCTCCTGGCGAATCACACAGACGTAGTTCCACCGGTGTCCTTCGAGGTCAGAGATGTTTCTCCCTCCCCGAGGACCGTCCCGGACGAGAGCGCGAGACGAGGAGCCACCCCCATGAGCGTCACGGTCTACAGCAAGCCGGCCTGCGTCCAGTGCGACGCGACGTACCGCGCTCTCGACAAGAAGGGCATCGAGTACTCCGTCGTGGACATCACCCAGGACGCCGAGGCGCTCGAGCTCGTGCGCGGGCTCGGCTACCTGCAGGCTCCCGTGGTCGTCGCCGGGGACGAGCACTGGTCCGGGTTCCGCCCCGACCAGATCACCGCCCTCGCGCAGAAGGTCTCGCCGGTCGTCGCCTGACCGGCCTCCCCGGAGCGCCGCGAGGCGCCCGGAAACCCGTACGGAAACAGGCGGAGCAGGGCAGGACGGAGGTGCGTCCCCGTGGGGTCGCTCGTGTACTTCTCCAGCGTCAGCGAGAACACGCACCGGTTCGTCCAGCGGCTCGACCTGCCGGCCCTCGGCATGGACGTCCAGCGCATCCCGCTGCGTCCGACCGAGGGCTTCCTGCGCGTCGAGGAACCGTACGTGCTCATGGTCCCGACCTACGGGGGCGGCAACGAGGGCGGTGCCGTCCCGCGCCAGGTCGTGAAGTTCCTCAACGACGTGCACAACCGGTCGTTGATCCGCGGCGTCATCGCCGCCGGCAACACCAACTTCGGCGAGGCCTACTGCATCGCCGGCGACATCATCTCCGCGAAGTGCCAGGTGCCCTACCTGTACGCCTTCGAACTCCTGGGAACAACCGAGGACGCCGCGCGCGTCCGCGACGGATTGGGACGATTTTGGCAACGACAGTCACGGATTCCGGCGTGAGCGTGGCAGGTGGTGGCACGGTCACCGAGGTGCCGCTCGCGAGCACCCAGCTCGACTTCCACGCGCTCAACGCGATGCTCAACCTCTACGGCCCGAACGGCGAGATCCAGTTCGACAAGGACCGTGAGGCCGCGCGACAGTACTTCCTGCAGCACGTCAACCAGAACACCGTCTTCTTCCACGACCTCGCGGAGAAGCTGGACTACCTCGTCGAGAACAAGTACTACGACCCGGCCGTCCTCGCGAAGTACGACCGCGAGTTCGTGAAGTCGCTGTTCGAGTTCGCCTACGCGAAGAAGTTCCGCTTCGAGACGTTCCTCGGCGCCTTCAAGTACTACACGTCGTACACGCTCAAGACGTTCGACGGGAAGCGCTACCTCGAGCGCTTCGAGGACCGCGTCTGCATGGTCGCGCTCGGCCTCGCCGACGGCAACGAGCAGGCCGCGCTGGACATCGTCGAGGAGGTCATCTCGGGCCGCTTCCAGCCCGCGACACCCACGTTCCTCAACGTCGGCAAGGCGCAGCGCGGCGAGCCCGTGTCCTGCTTCCTGCTGCGCATCGAGGACAACATGGAGTCCATCGCGCGCGGCATCAACTCCGCGCTGCAGCTCTCCAAGCGCGGCGGCGGCGTCGCGCTGCTCCTGTCGAACATCCGCGAGCACGGCGCGCCCATCAAGCACATCGAGAACCAGTCGTCCGGCGTCATCCCCGTGATGAAGCTGCTCGAGGACTCGTTCTCCTACGCGAACCAGCTCGGCGCGCGCCAGGGCGCCGGCGCCGTGTACCTGCACGCGCACCACCCCGACATCATGCGGTTCCTCGACACCAAGCGCGAGAACGCGGACGAGAAGATCCGCATCAAGACGCTGTCGCTCGGCGTCGTGATCCCGGACATCACGTTCGAGCTGGCGAAGAAGAACGAGGACATGTACCTCTTCTCGCCGTACGACGTCGAGCGCGTCTACGGCAAGCCGTTCGCCGACATCTCGATCACCGAGAAGTACGACGAGATGGTCGACGACTCGCGCATCCGCAAGACGAAGATCAAGGCCCGCGACTTCTTCCAGACGATCGCCGAGCTCCAGTTCGAGTCCGGCTACCCGTACATCATGTTCGAGGACACGGTGAACAAGGCGAACCCGATCAAGGGCCGCATCACCCACTCGAACCTGTGCTCGGAGATCCTCCAGGTCTCGACGCCGTCGACGTTCAACGAGGACCTCTCGTACGACCACGTCGGCCGCGACATCTCCTGCAACCTCGGCTCGCTGAACATCGCCAAGACGATGGACTCGCCCGACTTCGCGAAGACGATCGACACCGCGATCCGCGCGCTCACCGCGGTCTCCGACCAGACGAGCATCGAGTCGGTGCCGTCGGTCAAGCGGGCCAACGAGGCCGGCCACGCGATCGGCCTCGGCCAGATGAACCTCCACGGCTACCTCGCGCGCGAGCGGATCCACTACGGGTCCGAGGAGGGCATCGACTTCACGAACATCTACTTCTACACGGTCGCCTACCACGCGATCGCGGCGTCGAACCGCCTCGCGATCGAGCGCGGGCGTGCGTTCGGCGGCTTCGAGGACTCGAAGTACGCGACGGGGGAGTACTTCGACAAGTACACCGACCGCGTGTGGGAGCCCGCGACCGAGCGCGTGCGCCGGCTCTTCGCCGACGCAGGCGTGCACATCCCGACCCAGGACGACTGGGCGGCGCTCAAGGCCTCGGTCATGGAGCACGGGATCTACAACCAGAACCTCCAGGCCGTCCCGCCGACGGGCTCGATCTCCTACATCAACAACTCGACGTCCTCGATCCACCCGGTGCCGTCGAAGATCGAGATCCGCAAGGAGGGCAAGATCGGGCGCGTCTACTACCCGGCGCCCTACCTGACGAACGACAACCTCGAGTACTACGAGGACGCGTACGAGATCGGCTACGAGAAGATCATCGACACGTACGCCGCCGCGACGCAGCACGTCGACCAGGGTCTGAGCCTCACGCTGTTCTTCAAGGACACGGTCACGACGCGCGACGTCAACCGCGCGCAGATCTACGCGTGGCGCAAGGGCATCAAGACGCTCTACTACATCCGCCTCCGCCAGATGGCCCTCGAAGGGACCGAAGTGGAAAACTGCGTCTCCTGCATGCTGTGAGCGACGAACCGTGATCGACGAGATCCTCGCGGTCAGAGTCCCCGTCGGACTCGTGTATGGCATCCGCCTGCGCGAGTCCGACGAGTACCGCTACGTCGGGCTCACGACGAAGGCTGCGTCGCGTCGGCTTCGCCAGCACTTGCGGAACGCGCGCGATGGTCAGAGGACGCCGTTCTGCGACTGGCTGCGCAAGCATGGCGAGCATGACATCGTGGTCGATGTCCTGGAGACGGCTCTCGGAGACCTGGAGTCACTCGGTGAGTCTGAGATTGAGTGGATCGAGTTCTTGCGCGCCACCGGGCATCGGCTGCTGAACGTGTCAGACGGCGGGCTCGGTCCGACCGGAGTCGTCTGGACCGCGGAGCAGCGCGAGGCGGCTCGGGTCAGGTCGACAGGACGCAAGGGGGTCAGCCGCCCGGGTGAGCTCAACCCGTTCTTCGGTCACAAGCACTCGGACGAGCAGCGTGCACTCTGGTCGGAGCAGCGCAAGGGGACGTTCGTCGGGCCGGAGAACCCCAACTACGGGAAGTTCGGGCCGGAGCACCCGAGCTACGGGCACACGATGTCGCCCGAGGCTCGCGCTGCGCTCTCGGCCATGCGGCGCGGTGAGCTGAACCCGAACTACGGTAGGACGGCGAGCGAGGAGACTCGTGCCAAGCGATCGGCCGCCCAGAAGGGTGTGCCCAAGCCGTCGAGCGCGCGAAGTGCTCACACCCGTCATCACACGAACAAGGGCCGCACCAGCCCGACGTGCAAGTTCTGTATCGCTGACGCGGAGCAGCAGTCCTCGCGTCTACCCGAAGGAGAGAATCCGGCATGAGTCCCACCGGGAAGCTCAAGCTCATCGATCGCGTGAGCGCGATCAACTGGAACCGTCTCGAGGACGAGAAGGACCTCGAGGTGTGGGACCGCCTCGTCGGGAACTTCTGGCTGCCCGAGAAGGTGCCGGTGTCGAACGACATCCAGTCGTGGAACACGCTCACCGCGCAGGAGCAGGAGCTCACGATGCGCGTGTTCACCGGCCTGACGCTGCTGGACACGATCCAGGGCACGGTCGGCGCGGTGTCGCTCATCCCCGACGCGATCACGCCGCACGAGGAGGCGGTGTACACCAACATCGCGTTCATGGAGTCGGTGCACGCCAAGAGCTACTCGTCGATCTTCTCGACGCTGTGCTCCACGCGTGAGATCGACGACGCGTTCCGCTGGTCGGAGGAGAACCCGAACCTCCAGCGCAAGGCCGAGATCGTCATGGACTACTACAAGGGCGACTCGCCGCTCAAGCGCAAGGTCGCGAGCACGCTGCTCGAGTCGTTCCTCTTCTACTCCGGCTTCTACCTGCCGATGTACTGGTCGTCGCGCGCCAAGCTGACGAACACGGCCGACCTCATCCGCCTCATCATCCGCGACGAGGCCGTGCACGGGTACTACATCGGCTACAAGTTCCAGAAGGGTCTCGAGAAGCTCTCCCCGGAGGAGCGCGACGAGCTCAAGGCGTACACGTTCGAGCTGCTCTTCGAGCTGTACGAGAACGAGGTGCAGTACACGGAGGACCTCTACGACGGCGTCGGGCTGACCGAGGACGTCAAGAAGTTCCTGCGGTACAACGCCAACAAGGCGCTCATGAACCTCGGTTACGAGGCGCTCTTCCCCAAGGACGAGACCGACGTCAACCCGGCGATCCTCTCGGCGCTGTCGCCGAACGCCGACGAGAACCACGACTTCTTCTCCGGGTCCGGTTCGTCGTACGTCATCGGCAAGGCCGTGAACACCGAGGACGACGACTGGGACTTCTGATGCCCGCACGACCCTGACCGACCACGACGGGCGGGCGTCCCCCACGGGGACGGCCGCCCGTCGTCGTCGAGCCGGGTCAGTCGTTCGGCCGGGACTGCGCACCCTCGACGGGAGGGTCAGCCGACCACGGGAACGTGATCCAGAGGTCGGTGTCCTTCCACGAGTAGTCCGGCTGGATGATCGTGCGCGGCTTCGTGTAGAGCACCGCGGAGCGGGCCTCGGCACCGTGGGTGCTGAGCATGTCCATGACCAGGGCGAGCGTCCGGCCGGAGTCGGCGACGTCGTCGACCACGAGCACGTGCGCGCCCGGCAGGTCGGACGTGTCCATGAGGGGCGGCAGCACCCGCGGGTCGGTGAGGGTCTGGCCGATGTCGGTGTAGAACTCGACGTTGAGCGTCCCGACGCCCTTGGTCCCGAGCGCGTACGCGACCGCGCCGCCGGGCAGGAGACCGCCGCGGGCGACCGCGACGACGACCTCGGGTCGGAACCCGCTCGCGACGACCTGCTCGGCGAGCTCGCGCGCGGCGACGCCGAAGGTCTCCCACGTGAGCACCTCGCGCTCGGGCGGGGCGGCCGCGGGGGGCGTGGGGGCGTCGTCGGGCACGGGTGGGACCGAGGTCGTGGAGGCGTCCGTCATGCGTCGAGCCTACGACCCGCCCACGCCCCGCCCGACACGCCCCGGACGCGCGGAGGGCCGCACCCCGAGCGGGGTGCGGCCCTCCGTGCGCGCGCGTCCGTCAGGAGGCGCCGAGGATGTCCACGACGAAGACCAGCGTCTCGCCCGCGAGCTCGCTCGTGTTCGCGTCGCTCTTCTCGCCGTACGCCTGCGCGGCCGGGATGACGAGCAGCACCTGGCTGCCCACGGTCTGGCCGCTGAGGCCCTCCGTCCACCCCGGGATGACGCCGGTCAGCGGGAACGACGTCGGCTCTCCGCGGTCCCAGGACGAGTCGAACTGCTCACCGTCGAGCTTCCAGCCCGTGTAGTGGGCGATGACGGTCTGGTCGGAGGTGACCTCGGCGCCCGAACCCTTGATGAGCGGCTGCACGACGAGCTCCGTCGGCGCCTCGTAGCCCTCGGGGATGTCGATGCTCGGCTTGCCCGTGTCGTCGAGCGTGACGACCGGCAGGCCCTCCGCCGGGGTCACGGCCTCGCCCTCGGCGCGGTCCGGGATCGTCTGGGCGTTCACGACCTCGATGAGGTTGAGCACGGTGCCGCCGTTCCCGTCAGGGCCGGCGAACAGGAGGCGCGTGCCGACCTTCTGACCGCTCAGCGGCTCGGTGAGCAGGTCGAACTGCGGGTCGCCGAGCACGAACGACTGCGGCGTGTCGCCCTCCCAGGTGGAGCCCTGACGCTCGCCCGTGGCACCGTCGTAGGCGACGTAGTGCATCGTGACCTGCATGCCGTCCGTGAGCTCGTCGCCCGTGCCCTCGTCGGTGATGCGCGTGACCGCGGCCGAGACCTCGAGCGGTGCCTCGAACTCCAGCGTCGGTTCGGCGCCCGCGTCACCCGTGACCGTCACGGCCTCGAGCGCCGCGACGTCCTCGGGCGACGCCGTCGGGGCGTCGCTCGCGCCGTCGGAGGCGGACGGGCTCGACGACGTCTCGTCGCCGCCGCCCTCCGACGAGCAGCCGGAGAGGACGAGGGCGGCGCCCAGGGTGAGCGCGGCGACGCCGCGCAGGGTGCGGTGCTTCACGAGGAGGGTCCTTCGGTCGGGGGGACGGCGGGGCCGTCGGGTCTGGGCCGCACCCGCACGACGGCGGTCGTCGGCGCCCGGGAACGGGCCACCTCGCGGTCGGACGCCGGGTGCAGCACCGGCCCGGACACTCTAGCGGTCGCGGCTGGACGCCCGCTGGGAGTCGTGGGCCCGGTGCTCTGCCGCTCCGCGGGCCAGTGCCGTCCGACGCTCCGTGATCCGGCGAGCGCCCCGCGAGGAGGTCCCCGGCGGTGCCGCGGGGGAGAATGGGCCTATGCCGTCCCGTCGACCGTCCCGCAAGCGACCCTGGGGCGCGGAGCCCGCGCCCCTCGACCTGGACCGCGCCCTCGGCGGTGCGCGCCGGGAGTCGGGAGCCGACGGCGAGTGGCAGGTCCGCACGGTGCGCGGCGGCGCGAAAACCTACCTCTGCCCGGGCTGCCAGCAGGAGATCCCGCCCGGCACCGGGCACGTCGTGGCGTGGCAGGAGGACTCCTTCTTCGGGGCCGAGACGGCGCTCGACCACCGTCGCCACTGGCACAGGTCGTGCTGGGAGGCGCGCGACCGCCGTCGGCCGCGGTAGACGCACTAGGCTCGGGACGATGAGCACCGCACCCGAGACCGCGCCCGATCCCGCCCGAGCCTCGACGGAGCCGACCCCCATCCGGTCGCTCAGCGTCCTGCCCGCGCGGCGCGAGGACGTCGAGCTGCACACCGCGGACGGCCTCACGCTCGTCGGCGAGCTGGCGCTCCCCGCGGACCGCGACCCGGTCGCGACCCTCGTCACGCTGCACCCCCTGCCGACGCACGGCGGGTACATGGACTCCCACGTCTACCGGAAGGCGGCGTGGCGTCTGCCGGCGCTCGCGGACCTCGCCGTGCTGCGGTTCAACACGCGCGGCACGTCGTCCCCGCGCGGGACGAGCGAGGGCGCGTTCGACGGCGGCGAGGCCGAGCGCTTCGACGTCGCGGCGGCGATCGAGTTCGCCGAGTTCCACGACCTCCCGAACCGGTGGCTCGTGGGGTGGTCGTTCGGCACGGAGCTCGCGCTCAAGCACGGCACGGACCCGGCGGTGGAGGGCGCGATCCTCCTCTCGCCCCCGCTGCACCGCGCGACGGACGACGACCTCGACCGCTGGGACGCGTTCGGCAAGCCGCTCGTGGTCCTCGTGCCCGAGCTCGACGACTACCTGCGCCCCGACGAGGCGCGACGACGCTTCGCGCGCGTGCGGAACGCCGAGGTGATCGGCGTCGAGGGCGCCAAGCACCTGTGGGTGGGGGAGTCGTCGGTGCGGCGCGTGCTCGACGAGATCGTGGGGCACGTGCGTCCCGGTTTCCCGCTCCCGCTGCCGACCACGTGGGACGGCGACGCGAGCGGCACGGCTGACCGCGACACGGCCGACTCGGACCAGGCGAGCTACGACGCGAGCCGGTCCGACGGCGTCGTCGACTGACCCCCGCCGCGGCGCGAGGCGCCGCGCGCACCCGACCGACCCGAGGAGGACCACGTGACGACGGCACCGCTCGAGACCTTCACGCTGCGCGAGGGGTACGGGACACCGCTCGTGCTGCTGCACGGCTTCCCGCTCGACCACCGGATGTGGGCAGACGTCGCGGAGGCGCTGCCGGGCGAGCCCACCGTCGTCGCGGTCGACCTCCCCGGGCTGGGCGCGAGCCCGCTGGGGGGCGAGCCGCCGTCGATCGAGGCGGCGGCCGACGCGACCGCGGACGCCCTCGCCGCGGCGGGGATCACGCGCGCGGTCGTCGCGGGCCTGTCGATGGGCGGCTACGTGGCCCTCGCGCTCGCAGAGCGCCGGCCGGAGCTGGTCGCGGGGCTCGGGCTGGTGGACACCAAGTCCACCGCGGACTCCGACGACGCGCGCGCGAACCGGCTGCGCATCGCCGACGAGGCGGAGAGCACGCAGACCGTCGAGCCGGTCCTCGGCATGCCGGGGGTGCTCCTCGGCGAGACGAGCAAGGCCGCGCGCCCGCACCTGACCGCGCGGCTCGAGGAGTGGATCCGTGCGCAGCGGCCCGACGGCGTCGCGTGGTCGCAGCGGGCGATGGCGGCCCGCCCCGACCGCACGTCCGTCCTCGCGGGCTTCGCGGGGCCGGTCGCGGTGGTCGTGGGCGAGGAGGACCAGGTCACGCCGGTGGCGGAGGCGGAGCACATGGTCGCCGCGGCGCCGACCGCGCAGCTCGTGCAGGTGACGGGCGCGGGCCACATGAGCGCGGTCGAGGACCCCGCCGCGGTGGCCGACGCGCTCGCGGACCTCCTGGCGCGGGCGACCGTCTGAGCCGCTGACCGCTCGTCAGCGCCCGTCGAGCACGAGCGCGAGCGCGTCGGCGAGGTCGATCGACTCGCCGTCCCGGCCGCCCTTGCCCAGCACGAGCGGCGGGTCGGACGGTTCGACCGCGACCCCCCGCAGGCGCGCGCGCACGCCGCCGGGCACCGAGAGCACGTAGAACTCGCCGTCCTCGCCGACGGCGACGCTGTGGTTGCGGCGCAGGTACCACCCGCGGAGCGGGGTGCGGTACGTCGCGGTGCCGTCGAACGCGCGGGCGCGGAGCGGCTCGGGAGCGAGACCCCGTGCGCGCGCCCGCGCGACGAAGTCGGCGAGCAGGGCCCGGGCCGCGTCGCTCTCGCGGGCGCGCTGCCGGTCGAGCTCGCGCTGCTGGTGCGCGGCGGCCTCGGTCCGCTGCCGACGCCAGTCGTCGGCAGCGGACCCCGAGGGACCCGACGGGCCCGCGGTGGCCGGCACGGCGTCAGGCCGAGGCGGGGGCGTCGGGCTTCGCGTCGGCCGTCTTCGTGCCGCCCGACTTCGCGCCGGTCGGCTTCGTGCCGGTCGGCTTCGTCTCGCTCGGCCGGGCGTCGGCGGACGCCGCGGAGCCACGCTCCGCCGGTGCCTCGACCGTCCCGACCCGCTGCCCGGACTCCTCCGGGACGACCGGGAACTCGGCCGTCATGAGCGTCGCGGCGCGCGCCTGCTGGGCGGGCGTCCCCGCAGGCACCGCCTTCTTCGCGGGGGCCTTGGTGGCCTCGTTCTCGCTACCGAGGAGACCACGGAGCTCGTCGAGGTAGGTGTTGATCGAGTCGTGCTGGCGCGTGAGGTCCTCGAGCTGGCGCTGGGCGACGTTGCGCTGCTGCTCGGCCTCGGCCTTCGCGTCGCTCACCGTCTGGTCGGCGAACGCCCGGGCCTCGGCGACGACCTGGTCGGCGTTCCGGCGCGCCGTCGACAGGAGGTCCTTCACGTACGCGTCGGACTCGCTGCGGACCTTCTCCGCCTGCTGGAGCGCGTGGGCGACACGCTTCTCCGCCTCGGCGGCGTGCTCCTCGGCCGTCGCGACGAGCTTCTCCGTCTCCGCCTTGGCGGCGGCGTGGCGCTCGGCGTTCTCGCGCTCCGCCTCCTCGCGGCGTCGCACGACCTCGAGCTCGGCGTCCGCGAGGGCGGTGCGGGCCTGGTCGCGCAGCGTCTCCATCTCGGACGTGACGGCGTTCGCCGCCTCGGTCGCCTTGCGCTGCGCCTCGTCCACCTGGCGCTGCGCCTCGCGACGCGCGTTCTCCAGCAGCTCGGCCGACTCGCGCTCCGCGGCCTCGCGCTGCGCCGCCGTCTCCGCCGCGACGCGCGCGCGGAGCTCCGCGGCCTCGCGCTCGGTCGTGACGCGCAGCTCCGTGGTCTCGCGCTCCGCCGTCGCACGCAGCGTGCCGAGCTCGCGCTCGAGCGACGCGCGGCGCTCGCTCTCCTCCGTGGCGAGCGCGCTGTGGATGCGCGCGGCCTCGCGCTCCGCGGAGCCGACCAGCTCCTCCGCGCGGCGCTGGGCGCTGAGCAGCGTGCCCTCGGCCTCGGACGCGCTCGTGGAGCGGATCTCCTCCGACTCCAGGCGTGCGCTGTTGAGCAGCTCGGCGACCTCGTTCTCGGCGCGGGACCGGACCTGGCCCGCCGAGAGCTTCGCGCGGGCCATGATGTCGGCCGCCTGGGCGTTGGCCTGCGACAGGATGTCCGCCGACTGCTCCTCCGCCGAGCGCAGGAGCTGCTCGATGCGGGAGCCGAGCCCCGCGTACGACGGCCGGTCCGCCTCGCGGAGCTGGCGCTGGGCGTCGTTGAGCTCGCTCGTGAGCTGCATGGCGCGGGCGTCCGCCGCCTCGACGCGCGCCCGCGCGTCCTCCACGGCCTTCTCCAGCCTCGCGAGCTGGGCCTCGACCTGGACGCGGTCGTACCCGCGCATCGTGATGGGGAAGAGCGTGCGCTCGTCGGACACGTCGATGACCTCCGGTGCTGAGTCGTCGCGGCTTCCGCCGCCGGTCGGCGTCCCCTCCCGGGGAGGGAGGGCGCGGCGGTCGTGCCACGGCCCCGCCGTGCTCCGACCAGGATACGGGGATCACGCTGTCCTGAATACCCGGATTGGTGGGGGTGAGACGATGGTCGCAGTGCTGCGCGCACGGTCTTCCCTCGCGGGAACGGCGGCCCTCTCGGCCGCCGGGCACGACGTTCCCTGGGAGCGGTGAGACCGTCCCGGGAGGGGCGCGTGAACGGTTCGTGAGGATCCACAGGCGAGGCGTCTCGGTCGATCCACGAGGGGTTTCGCACCTATCCTTGAACGTCGATCGACGAAGGGAACCTCGGTGCTGCAACGAATCATCGCCGCCCTCCTGCTCGTGGGAGGGCTGGTCGCCGTCGGCCTCGGTGTCGCGTCCGCCACCGTCTGGCGGGACAGCGACACGGTCGTGGCGACCACGGCGTACACCGGCGACGGCACGGTGCTCGTCACCGCGCCCGGGGTCCTCGACCTCGTCGCCGAGGACGTGACGATCCGCGCGACAGCACCCGGTGAGCAGCAGGTCACCCTCGCGATCGGCCGCGAGGCCGACGTGACCGGGTGGGTCGGCGAGGACCCGCACGGTCTGGTCACCGGCCTGTCCGACTGGGACGCGCTCGCGACGCGCGCCGTCGACGCGCCGGCCGCGGAGGACGAGCCCGCGGAGGGCGAGACGCCCGCGGACGGGGAGTCGCCCGCGGAGGGCGAGAGCCCGGCCGACGCCGAGGCACCCGCCGACGCCGAGAGCCCGGCCGAGGGCGAGACGCCCGCCGAGGGCGAGACGCCCGCGGAGGGCGACGCGGCCGCGGAGGCCCCCGTCGTCGGCGTCGACCCCGCCGGCTCCGACATGTGGCTGGAGGAGGCGACGGGCGCCGGCTCGGCGAGCCTGCGCTGGTCCGACCAGCCCGGCCGCTGGCAGCTCCTCGCCGCCGGCGTGGGCGAGGACGCCGTCGCCCCGACCGTCGAGCTCTCGTGGCCGCGCCAGGTCGAGACGCCGTTCCTGTGGCCCGGCGTCATCGGCGGTGCCGTGCTCATCCTCCTCGGTCTCGGCATCGGGGCGGCGAGCCTGCGCCCGCGCCGCCGCGGGCCCTCGGGCGGCACCACGACCTCCGCGACCCCGGCGGTCGCGCCGGCCGGCACGACGGCGGGGACGTCGTCGGACGACGCCGACGCGCCCGACGGCGAGGTGCCGACCGACACGGCCCAGGTGCGCATGCTCACGCGGCGTGAGCTGCGCGAGCGCGAGGAGGCCGACCGCCTCGCGCAGCAGCAGGCCCGCGCCCAGAAGCCGCGCCGCGCGTGGCTCACCGGCCAGATCCCGATCGTCGCGCGCGGCGAGCGCCGCCCGCGCACCGCGGCCCAGCCGACCGTCGACGCGAGCGCGCACCCGACCACGGAGGACAGCGCGAGCACGCGCGCAGACGCCTGGCGCCGGGCGTGGGGCTTCACGCCCGGCAGCGACGAGAGCGCCCCGGCGCCTGCACCCGAGAGCGACCCGGACGAGACGAAGGACAGCACCCGATGACCAGCACCGCCCGCGACACGGCCCGCGCCCGCCGCGCCCGTCGTCACCTCGGCGGGGTGGCCGGGGGACTGGTCGGCGCGCTCCTGCTCGCCGCCTGCTCCGCACCCCTCCCGACGCCCGAGCCCGACCCCACGCAGGACCCGCCCGCGCCCGTCCTCACCGAGGCGCAGGAGACCGCCGTCCTCGACGCGGTCGCCGCCGCGCTCGCGGCGGCGAGCGAGACCAACGACGCGGCCCAGCTCGAGGGCCGCGTCACGGGCCCGGCCCTCGCGATTCGCACGAGCCAGCTCGCCGTCGCCGCCGCGCGCGGCAACGCCGACCTCGTGACCGAGCTCCCGACGGAGGCGCAGCAGGTCGTCATCCCGACGACGCAGACCTGGCCGCGCACGTCGTTCGCCGTGAGCGTGCAGCCCGAGAACCTGCAGACGCCGCGCCTGTCCGTCCTGGAGCAGGACACCGCGCGCGGCGACTACCAGCTCTGGGCCTGGGTCCGCCTCCTGCCGGGCGTCACCATGCCGAGCTTCGCGGACCCGAGCATCGGCAGCGAGGACGTCGCTCCCGACGACTCGAGCCTGCTCGTCACGCCGACGGACGCCGTCGCGCAGTACGCCGACGTGCTCAACCTCGGCACGGGCTCCGGGTTCGCGGGGTCCTTCGAGGAGGACTCGTTCCGCACCCTGCTCGCCAAGCGCGCGCAGGACTGGACGACGGCGCTCCAGCCCGCCGCGGGCGCCTACGCCCTGACGTTCACGCCCAACCCGGACGAGCCCGTGCGCGCGGTCCGCACCGCGGACGGCGGCGCGCTCGTGGTCGGTGCGATGACCTCGCAGGAGTCGATGACGGCCGAGGAGGGCGCGCAGGTGCCGCCCGACACGGAGTCGATCAAGGCGCTGTACGGGGACAAGACTCCGACGAACGTGCTCAAGGTCGGCTACGTCGACGTCGTCGCGCTCTACGTGCCGCCCGCGGGCTCGGAGGAGAAGATCCGCGTGGTGGGCAACGAGCACGTCGCGACGTCGGTCGCGAACGCCTGACGCTCCGTAGGATTGCGACCATGAGCGAACCCACCCAGCCCACGTTCGACGTGCGCGGCGCGGTCGACCTGTCCGCGCTGACCAGGCCGCAGTCACCCCCGCCCGGCGAGGAGGGCGGCGCGCCCGCCGCGGGCGGGTACGTCGTCGACGTCACGGACGAGACGTTCGGCCAGCTCGTCCAGGACTCGGCGCAGTACCCCGTCGTCGTGCTCCTGTGGATCCCGACGGACCAGGCGAACGCGCAGCTCGGCACCGACCTCGGCGCGCTGGCCGACGAGTACGCCGGCCGCTTCCTCCTGGCCCGCGTCGACGCCCAGGCGTACCCGCAGATCACGGCCGCGTTCCAGGTCCAGGGCGTGCCGACCGTCGTCGCGATCCTGCAGGGTCAGCCCGTGCCGCTGTTCCAGGGCGCCGCGCCCGTCGAGCAGGTGCGCGCCGTGCTCGACCAGGTGCTCCAGGCGGCCGAGGCGAACGGCGTGACCGGTCGTGCGCCCGCCCAGGGCGCCGACGGCGAGCCCGAGCGCCCCGCGGAGCCCGCCGCCGAGCCGGAGCCCGAGCTCCCGCCGCTGCACCAGGAGGCGTACGACGCGATCGAGCGCGACGACCTCGACGCCGCGGTCGCGGCCTACGAGAAGGCGATCAAGCAGGACCCGCGCGACGCGCTCGCCGTCGCGGGGCTCGCGCAGGTCCGCCTCCTCCAGCGCACCCGCGACGCCGACCTCGCGACGGTCCGCGCCGCGGGTGCCGCCGCACCGCAGGACGTCGACGCCCAGCTCGCCATCGCCGACCTCGACCTGCTCGGCGGGCACGTGGACGACGCCCTCGACCGGCTCCTCGACCTGCTGCCCGGCGCCGACGCGGACGGCAAGGAGAAGCTCCGCGTGCGCCTCCTCGACTACTTCGAGGTCGTGGGCCCCACCGACCCCCGCGTCGGCAAGGCCCGCCAGCGCCTCGCGATCAGCCTGTACTGACGCACCCGCGCTCCACCGACGCACCCGCGTCACGCACGACGGCGGCCGGTCACCGTGAGGTGACCGGCCGCCGTCGTGCCTGGAGGTCACCGCGAGGTGACCGGCTGCTGCCGTCGTGCCTGGAGGTCACCGCGAGGTGACCGGCTGCCGTCGCGCTGAGGAGGCAGCGCCGGGGGTGAGGCGAAGCCGGTGGGTGGGGTGGTGGCGCCGGGTCGTGGCGGGCCTGGCGGGAGCCGCGAGGAACGAGCGGCGGATGGTAGACCCGGCGCCACCACCCCACCCACCACCCAGGGTGACGACAACTCGCCGTCGGCGGGACCAGGCCTCTACCTCGGCGACGAGGCCTCTACCTCGGCGGACCGGGCCTCTACCTCGGCGACGGGACGAGGTACAGCGCGCCGAGCGGCGGGACGCGCAGGACCGCGGAGTACGCGCGCCCCTTCCACGGGACGGGCTCCGCCCCGACCTCACCGAGGTTGCCGACACCGGAGCCGCCGTAGACCTCGGCGTCGGTGTTGAGGACCTCGCGCCACGCGCCGCCCGACGGCAGGGCGACGCGGTAGCCCTCGTGCGGCGTCCCGGCGAAGTTCACGACGACGGCGACCTCGCTGCCGTCGCGCCCGCGGCGTACGTAGGCGAGGACGTTGTGGTCGGCGTCGTCGGCGTCGAGCCACTCGAACCCCGCGGGGTCGTGGTCGAGCTCCCACAGAGCAGGGGTCGCGCGGTACAGGGCGTTGAGGTCACGCACGACACGCTGCACGCCCTGCCGGCCCGGGTCGGCGGCGAGGCCGTCCCAGTCGAGCGACCGACCCTCGTTCCACTCGGAGTGCTGGCCGATCTCGCTGCCCATGAAGAGGAGCTGCTTGCCGGGGTGCGACCACTGGTAGGCGAGGAACGCGCGCACGCCGGCGCGCTTCTGCCAGTCGTCGCCCGGCATCTTCCCGTAGAGCGAGCCCTTGCCGTGCACGACCTCGTCGTGGCTGATGGGGAGCACGAACTGCTCGGAGTACGCGTAGACCATGGAGAACGTGATCTCGTGGTGGTGGTACCGGCGGTTGATCGGCTCCTCGGCGACGTAGCGCAGGGAGTCGTTCATCCAGCCCATGTTCCACTTGAGCCCGAACCCGAGGCCCCCCGCGGAGGTGGGCCGGGTGACGCCCGGCCACGCGGTCGACTCCTCGGCGATCATCATGACGCCGGGCGTGCGCCGGTACGCGGTGGCGTTGGCCTCCTGGAGGAACGCGATGGCCTCGAGGTTCTCGCGGCCCCCGTGCACGTTGGGGTGCCACTGGCCGGGGCCGCGCGAGTAGTCGAGGTAGAGCATGGACGCGACGGCGTCGACGCGCAGCGCGTCGACGTGGAACTCCTCGAGCCAGTACGTCGCGTTGGCGACGAGGAAGTTGCGGACCTCGTTGCGGCCAAAGTCGAAGACGTACGTGCCCCAGTCGGGCTGCTCGCCGCGCAGCGGGTCGGCGTGCTCGTAGCAGGGCGTGCCGTCGAAGCGGGCGAGGGCCCACTCGTCGCGCGGGAAGTGCGCGGGGA
Organism: Cellulosimicrobium sp. 72-3; assembly: GCF_013127315.1. Taxonomy (NCBI): domain Bacteria; kingdom Bacillati; phylum Actinomycetota; class Actinomycetes; order Micrococcales; family Promicromonosporaceae; genus Cellulosimicrobium; species Cellulosimicrobium sp. 72-3. The sequence goes on along the minus strand of NZ_CP053419.1, from coordinate 2,965,880 downwards.
CCCAGTCGACGACGACGCCGATCCCCGCGGCGTGCAGGCGGTCGACGAGGTAGCGGAAGTCGTCGGGGTGGCCGAACCGGGACGTCGGGGCGTAGTAGCCCGTGACCTGGTAGCCCCACGACCCGCCGAACGGGTGCTCGGCGACGGGCAGGAGCTCGACGTGCGTGAACCCCTGCTCGACGACGTACGCCGTGAGCTGCTCCGCGAGGTCGCGGTAGGACAGGCCCTGGCGCCACGAGCCGAGGTGCACCTCGTAGATGCTGAGCGGCTGCGTGTGGGGGTCGTGCGCCGCGCGCTCGGCGAGCCACGCGTCGTCGGACCACTCGTACCGGGACTCGACGACGACGCTCGCCGTTGCCGGGGGCACCTCGGCCGCCTTGGCGAGCGGGTCGGCCTTCTGGCGCCACGAGCCGTCGGGCCCGAGGATCTCGTACTTGTAGCGCGCGCCCGCGACGACGCCGGGGACGAAGAGCTCCCACACCCCGGTGGACCCGAGCGAGCGCATCGGGTGCGTGGGGCCCCAGCCGTTGAAGTCGCCGATGACGCGGACCGCGCGCGCGTTGGGCGCCCAGACGGCGAACGCCGTGCCGGTCGTGTCGCCGAGCGCGCTCGGGTAGGTGCGGACGTTCGCGCCGAGCGCGCGCCACAGCTCCTCGTGCCGGCCCTCGCGGATCAGGTGCAGGTCGACGTCGCCGAGCGTGGGCAGGAACCGGTAGGGGTCGTCCACGGTCGTGGACTCGTGCCCGTAGCGGGCGCGGACGCGGTAGTCGGGGGCGTGCCGGGTGCCGTCGGCGTCCTGGTGCACCGGCACGACGGCGGCCCACACCCCGTCCTGCTCGTGCACCGCCGGGTGCTCGCCGTCGGCGGCGACGACGACGACCTCGTCCGCGAGCGGGCGCAGGACGCGGACGACGGCCCGCGCGTCCGCGGCGTCGTCCGCGAGGTGCGGGCCGAGCACGGCGTGCGGGTCGAACGTGCGCCCGCCCGCGGCCGCGGCGAGCGCGTCCTGCGGCACGACGACGGGGGGCGGGGTGGGGGAAGCGGCGGGCCCGGTCATGGGGCAACCTTTCCACGTCCCGCGCACCCTCACAGGACGGGCTCGCCGGACAGTCACAGTAGGCTCGCGACCTGGAGGAAGGAGCGTCGTGGCAAGGATCACCATCGCGGACATCGCGCGCGAGGCCGGGGTCTCGACGGGTGCGGTGTCGTACGCGCTCAACAACCGGCCGGGGGTGTCGGAGGCGACGCGTGCGCGGATCCTCTCGATCGCGTCAGACCTGGGGTGGGCCCCCAGCTCCGCGGCGCGCTCCCTCTCGGGGGCCCGGACGGAGACGGTCGGCCTGGTGCTCGCGCGCGACCCTGGGATGCTCGGGGTCGAGTCGTTCTACATGCAGTTCCTCGCGGGCATCGAGTCCGAGCTGTCGAAGCGGTCGTACGCGCTGCTCCTCCAGGTCGTTCCGGACCAGGAGACCGAGCTGCGGGCGTACCGTGCATGGCGCGCGGCACGTCGGGTCGACGGGGTGATCCTCGTCGACCCGAGCATCGACGACCCCCGGATCTCGATGTTCTCCGAGCCCGAGGCGCTCCCGGCCGTGGTGGTGGGAGACCCGGCGCTCGCAGGCGGTCTGCCGAGCGTGTGGACGGACGACGCTGCCGCGATGCGCGAGTCGGTGCGCTACCTGCACGCCGTCGGGCACCGCAGGATCGCCCGGGTCGCGGGCCTGGAGGGGTTCGGGCACACGGGGATCCGCGACGCGGCGTTCCGCGACGAGATCGCGGCGCTCGGCGCGGAGGGAACGGTCGTGCGCACGGACTACTCAGCCGTCCAGGGGGCGGCGGTGACGCGGACGCTCCTCACGAGCACCGACCGGCCGACGGGGATCATCTACGACAACGACGTCATGGCGGTCGCGGGGCTGGGAGTCGCGAGCGAGATCGGTGTCCGGGTGCCACAGGAGGTGTCGATGATCGCGTGGGACGACTCGCCCCTGTGCGAGGCGACGTTCCCTCGCCTCTCGGCGCTGAGCCACGACGTCACGCGCTACGGCGCGCACGTCGCTCGCCGTCTGTTCGACCGGATCGCGGGTCAGGTCGGGGGGAGCTTCCTCGACTCGACCCCGACGCTGCGCCCGCGGGGGACGACTGGACGCCCCGTGTCCTGATGCGCTTCATCGTCGCGTAGGCCGAAGCCGCCTTGATATCGGTTTGTTACCTTCGAGGGTTGGACTTACGCAAACTTAAACGCTTCACTAGTCGTGTCGCCAGCGACGTCCGCGCAAGCGGAGCCCGTCGCGCGCGACGTCAACGACGACCAAGGAGTGGAACGACATGGCAAGGAAGCAGACCGCCGCCGTGCTCACCGTGACAGCGCTGACGCTGGCGCTCGGTGCATGCTCGAGCGGCTCGGGCGAGGGTGGGGGCGGAAAGGCCGGCGAGCTTTCGGGCACCATCACGGTCCTGACCAACCGCACGGACATCGTCGACACCACGCTCCAGGACTACGCGGACCAGTTCCAGACCGAGAACCCCGGTGTGACGGTCGAGTTCGAGGCGATCACCGACTACGAGGGCGACGTCTCGATCCGACTCAACACACAGGACTACGGGGACGTCCTCCTCGTCCCCAACTCGGTGAGCAAGGACCAGCTCCCGCAGTTCTTCGAGCCCCTCGGCACGGTGGACGAGCTCGGGCAGGAATACCGTTTCATCAACGAGCAGGCCTACGACGGCGACGTCTACGGCATTGCGACCTTCGGCACCGCGATGGGCTACGTCGTGAACACGAAGGTCTGGGAGCAGGCCGGCATCACCGAGCCGCCCGCGACGCCCGAGGCGTTCGTCGACGCGCTCGAGCAGATCGGTGAGAAGACCGACGCGGTCCCGTACTACACCAACTACACGGACGGCTGGCCGCTCACCCAGTGGCAGAACAACCAGGGAACGATCGCCGGGACGGACGCCGTGAGCATCCGGACCTCGCAGGACGACCCGTGGGCCGAGGGCAACGAGCAGTACGCGATCGACGGCCTGCTGTACGACATCGTCGCCGCGGGCGTCACCGAGGAGGACCCCACGACGACCAACTGGGAGGAGTCCAAGACCCTCCTCGGCACCGGCAAGGTCGGTGCGATGGTGCTCGGCTCCTGGGCGGTCCCGCAGATGCAGGACGCGGCCGAGGCAGCCGGCGGGTCCGCGGACGACATCGACTTCTGGCCGATGCCCTGGCAGAACGAGGGCGCGTTCTCCTCGACCGTCTCGGGCGACTACAAGCTCGCGATCTCGAAGCACTCCAAGAACAAGGACGCCGCGCGGGCGTGGGTCGACTGGTTCCTGAACGAGTCGACCTTCGCATCGGAGCAGGGCGGTATCTCACCGGTCGTCGGCGCGGCGGCCCCGGACAACCTGGCCACGTTCGAGGCCCTGGGCGTCAACCAGGTCGAGCTCTCCCCGGCCCCGGCCGGCGAGGAGACGTGGGACAACGACATCAGCAACGAGGCGGAGATCGACCTCTGGGGTGACAAGTACCGCAAGCAGCTGGTCGACGTCGCCCGCGGCGCCGCGGACGGCGACAAGGAGTCCTTCTTCGCCGACCTCAACTCCCGCTGGGCGGCCGCGCGCGCGAACGTCGTCGGCTGACGCAGGAGTCCTGGTTCGCGTGAGGCCCCCGGCCCGCCCCGCCGGGGGTCTCACGCCCTATCGACCGAAAAGAGCATGACATGGCTGTCACCAGTCCGACCGTGGCCGCATCGACCCAGCCACACAGACGGAGTGCTACGTCCCGACCGCCCAAGCGACGTCCCGGGTCGCTCACCCCTTGGCTGTTCCTCGTCGTCCCGCTCGGGTTGCTGCTCGTGTTCACGTACCTGCCGGTGGCGAACATGATCTGGTACAGCTTCACGTCCTGGGACGGTCTCGACGCTGTGAAGGAAGGCGTCGGGTTCAAGAACTACGTCGACATCTTCACGCGGCCCGAGCTGTTCCGGGTCTTCTTCGTCAGCCTCTACTACCTCGTCGGGGCGCTCGTCCAGCTCGCGCTGGCGCTCTACTTCGCGACGATCCTCAGCTTCAGCACGCGGTTCCGGAACTTCTTCAAGGGCGTCATCTTCTTCCCGTACCTCCTGAACGGCGTGGCGATCGGCCTCGTCTTCCTCTACTTCTTCCGCCCGGACGGGACGTTGGACGCCCTGCTGGCGATCGTCGGCGTGCAGGAGACTCCGCACTGGCTCGGAGACCCGTCGATCGTCAACTACTCGCTCGCCGGCACCTCCGTGTGGCGCTACATGGGCCTGAACTTCGTGCTGTTCCTCGGTGCGATCCAAGCGATCCCGGGTGACCTGTACGAGGCCGCGGACCTCGACGGCGCGACGTCGTGGCAGAAGTTCCGCTACATCATCTTCCCGGGCATCAAGCAGATCGTCGGTCTGTCCCTGATCCTCGCCGTCTCGGGCGCGCTCTCGGTCTTCGAGATCCCCTTCATCATGACGAAGGGCGCGAACGGTTCCGAGACTTTCGTCATCCAGACCGTCGACACGGCGTTCCGGTACTCCAAGGTCGGCCTCGCGTCCGCGATGGCCGTCGTGCTGCTGATCATCGTCCTCGTGATCAGCGCGATCCAACGCAAGTTCTTCCCGGACGAGAAGGGAGACCTGGTATGAGCGCCCCCACCGCACCCGCGCCGAACCGGATCACCGCAGCGGACAAGCTCCGCCGGGCCGCCGCCCGGTTCTCGAGGGGCGTCGCACCCGTCGCCGGGCCGTTGGCCACGACGGCGAAGTACATCAGCCTCGTCATCGCGTGCGCGGCCGCCGTCGTCCCGATCCTCACGATCTTCTTCGCGGCCTTCAAGTCCCGCGAGGAGTACGTGACGACCGGTCCGCTCGATCTCCCCCGGAACTGGTTCAACTTCGCGAACTTCACGCGGGCCTTCACGGACAGCGACATGCTCGCGGGCTTCGTGAACACCATGATCATCCTCGTCGTCGCGCTCGCCGGGACGATTCTCATCGGGACGATGACCGCGTACGCGGTGGACCGGTTCGACTTCCGCGGCAAGAAGGTCGTCATGGCCGGGTTCCTGCTGGCGACGCTCGTCCCCGCGGTCACCACGCAGGTCGCGACGTTCCAGATCATCAACGGCCTCGGGCTCTTCAACACCCGCTGGGCCGCGATCGTGCTCTTCATGGGCACGGACATCATCGCGATCTACATCTTCTTGCAGTTCATGCGCTCCATACCGCGCTCGCTCGACGAGGCCGCGATGCTGGACGGGGCGAACCGCCTGACGATCTACGCACGGATCGTCTTCCCGCTGCTCAAGCCGGCGATCGCCACCGTCGTCATCATCAAGGGCATCGCGATCTACAACGAGTTCTACATCCCGTTCCTCTACATGCCGTCGAGCAAGCTCGGCGTCATCTCGACGACCCTCTTCCGGTTCAAGGGACCGACGGGGTCGGAGTGGGAGGTCATCGCCGCCGGCACGATCCTCGTGATCGTCCCGACGCTGATCGCCTTCCTCCTCCTCCAGCGACACATCTACAACGGCCTGACCGCAGGAGCCACGAAGTGACCTTCACCGAGAAATCCGCCCTCAGGGCGACCCGCCGCGAGCTGCACGAGGGCTGGACGGTGAGCGCCGTCGGGGGAGCGATTCCCGTGGGGACGACCGTCTCCGACGTCCCGGCAACGGTCCCGGGGAGCGTGCACACGGACCTCCTCGCCGCAGGCGTGATCGACGACCCCTACCTCGACGACCACGAGCGTCTCCAGGCGTGGATCGGTCGCACCGACTGGGCATACACCACGCGCTTCGCGTGGGCCCCGGACGGGCACGAGCGGCACGACCTCGTCTTCGACGGCCTCGACACCGTCGCGGAGGTCCGGCTCAACGGGACGGTGGTGGGCACGACGGCGAACATGCACCGCACCTACCGGTTCGACGTCGGTCCGCTGCTCGTCGCGGGCGAGAACGAACTCGTGGTCCGGTTCTCCGCCCCCGTCCCGTACGCCGACCGGCAGAGCCTCCTCCTGGGCTACCGGCCGCAGGTCAACCAGCACCCGTTCAACGCCATGCGCAAGATGGCATGCAGCTTCGGCTGGGACTGGGGTCCCGACACGGCGACGTCCGGGATCTGGCGCCCCGTGCGTCTCGAGTCCTGGTCGGTGGCGAGACTCGCCCAGGTGCGCGTCCACGCGGCGGTCGCGGGCGAGCCCGGCGAGTCCACGGCACCGACGGCGGGCCGGGTGCGCGTGGTCGTGGAGGTCGAGCGCTCCGGCACAGGTCGCGGTCTCGCGCCGCTCACCCTCGCGGCGTCCGTCGCCGGGGTGCGGGTCCAGGTGCCGGCCGACGGCGGCTCGGCCGAGGTCGACGTCGTCGTGCCGCAGGTCGATCTCTGGTGGCCGCGCACGCACGGTGACCAGCCGCTCTACGACGTCGCCGTCGAGCTGCTGGGCGCGGGGGAGCCCCTCGATACCTCCGCCCGTCGCGTCGGCTTCCGCACCGCGACGCTCGAGATGGAGCCCGACGAGGACGGCACGTCCTTCCGGTTCGTCGTGAACGGCGTGCCGGTCTGGGTACGCGGGGCGAACTGGATCCCGGACGACGCGTTCCCGCACCGCGTCACGCGCGAGCGGTACGCCGCGCGCATCGACCAGGCGGTCTCCGCGAACCTCAACCTCCTGCGCGTATGGGGCGGCGGGATCTACGAGTCGGACGACTTCTACGACCTGTGCGACGAGCGGGGCCTGCTCACCTGGCAGGACTTGCTCTTCGCCTGCGCGGCCTACGCGGAGGAGGAGCCGCTGCGCTCCGAGGTCGAGGCGGAGGTCCGCGACAACGTCGCCCGCCTCGGTCATCACGCGTCGCTCGTGCTCTGGAACGGCAGCAACGAGAACATCTGGGGATTCCACGACTGGAGCTGGGACAAGCGCCTCGACGGCCGCACCTGGGGTCTCGGCTACTACACGGAGCTGTTTCCGCGCGTCGTCGCGGAGCTCGACCCCGACTGCGCGTACACACCGTCGAGCCCGTGGTCGGGCAGCCTCGACGTGCACCCGAACGACCCGCGGCACGGCTCGATGCACGAGTGGGAGCTGTGGAACCGCCAGGACTGGCCGCACTACCGCGACACCGTGCCGCGGTTCATGGCCGAGTTCGGCTGGCAGGGGCCTCCCACCTGGTCCACCCTCACGCGCGCGATCAGCGACGACCCCCTGACGCCCGAGTCGCCCGGGATGCTCGTCCACCAGAAGGCGATGCAGGGCAACGACAAGCTGACGGACGGGCTCGTCGCCCACGTCCCGCTGCCCGACGCGATGGAGGACTGGCACTGGGCCATGTCCTGGAACCAGGCAACCGCCGTGCGCACGGCGCTCGAGCACTACCGCTCCTGGAGCCCGCGCTGCATGGGCGCGGTCGTCTGGCAGCTCAACGACTGCTGGCCCGTGACGTCCTGGGCCGCTGTCGACGGCGACGGACGCCAGAAGCCGCTCCTGTTCGCGCTGCGCCACGCATTCGCCGACCGTCTGCTCACCGTCCAGCCGCGTGGGGAGGACGGGCAGCTCGTCGTGGCGGTCGTCAACGACTCCGCCGAGCAGTGGCGCGGCGACCTCGTCGTCCGGCGGATCCGCTACGACGGCGTCGAGGTCGAGGCGACGAAGATCCCTGTCGACGTCGCGGCACGTGCGACGGACACGGTCCAGCTGCCGACCGACCTCGCCGTCCCGGGTGATGCCGCCGGCGAGCTGCTCGTCGCGTCGCTCGGACACGAGCGCGCAACGTGGTTCTACACCGAACCGCGCGACAGCGCCCTGCGCAGCCCGGCGCTGCACGTCGAGGTCACCTCGACCGACGACGGGGCGCGCGTCCGGGTCACGACCAACACCCTCGTGCGGGGTCTGTCGCTGCTCGCAGACAAGGTGCACCCCGACGCCGTCGTGGACGACATGCTGGTGGACCTCCTTGCCGGCGAGAGCGTGACCTTCCACGTGGCGGCCCCCGAAGCGCTGGACAGGTCCGCGCTCGCCGACCCGCGGGTCCTGCGCAGCGTCAACCAGCTCATGTCGCGCCGGCCCGTGATGTCAGCATGACGGCGCCGACGATCGACCTCCGGCCGCGCGGCGGGGTGCGCGACGAGCTCGCCTGGACCGAGCGCGAGACGCACGTCGCCTGGCTCGATGCCCACACGCGGTCGCTGCTCGGGTTCGGGCGTCGCGTCGTCGCGCCGGGGGGAGGGGCGGCCTACCTCGACGAGACCGGGGCCCCCGACCCGGCGGCAGGCGTCCAGACGTGGATCACGTGCCGGACCGTCCATGTCTACGCGCTCGGTGCCATGCTGGGCGTGCCCGGGTGCGAACCGGTCGCGCGCGGGGCCCTCGACGGCCTGCTGGGACCGCTGCACGACGCTGAGCACGGAGGGTGGTTCCACGCCCTCGACGCGCAAGGCGCACCGGACCTTGGCGCAGGCAAGTCCGCGTACGACCACGCGTTCGTCCTGCTTGCCGCGTCGAGCGCGACCCTGGCCGGCGTGCCGGGCGCGCGGGCCCTGCTCACGGACGCGTGCTCCGTGTTCCTCGAGCATTTCTGGGACGACGCGACCGGCCTCGTCGTCGACACCTGGGACGCATCGTTCACCGTCCTCGACGCTTACCGGGGCCTCAACGCCAATATGCACGCGGTGGAGGCGATGCTCGCCGTCGCCGACGCCACCGAAGACGTCGCGTGGCGCGACCGCGCCGCGCGCGTGGCCCGGCTCGTCGTGCGGCTTGCCGAGGAGCACGACGGCCGTCTGCCCGAGCACTTCGACGACACGTGGACGCCGCACCTGGAGCTCAACGCCGACCGGCCCGCCGACCCGTTCAAGCCCTACGGGGCGACCGTCGGGCACGGGCTCGAGTGGTCCCGGCTCCTCCTGCACCTCGAGGGCGCCCTGGGCACGGTCGCGCCGTCCGACCTGCGCGCGACGGCGACAGTGCTGTTCGACCGCGCCATGGCTGACGGCTGGGCCGTGGACGGCGCCGAGGGGTTCGTCTACACGACCGACTGGTCCGGTGTGCCCGTCGTGCGCGAGCGCATGCACTGGGTCGTCGCCGAGGCGATCGCCGCCGCGGACGCCCTGCACCGACGGACGGGTGACGCCCGCTACGCCGACCTGTACGCGACCTGGTGGGACTACGCGGTGACGTTCGTGGTCGACCACGACAGGGGATCCTGGCACCACGAGCTCGACCGCTCGAACCACCCCGCGCGGGGAACGTGGCCCGGCAAGCCCGACCTCTACCACGCGGTCCAGGCAACGCTCTTACCGCGGCTTCCGCTCGGCCGCTCGATCGCGCGCGCTGTCCACGACGGGCAGGTGGCCTCGTGACGCGCATCCTCGTGGTCGGCGAGGCACTCGTCGACGTCGTCCCGGGCCGCGACGGCGTGACGCACGAGCTGCCCGGCGGCAGCCCCGCCAACGTCGCGCTCACGCTCGGCAGGCTTGGGCGGGAGGTGTCACTCACCACGGCTCTCGCCCCCGACGAGCGCGGCGCCCTGGTCCGCGACTGGCTCGTCGCGAGCGACGTGGACGTGAACGCGCACGTGCCCTCGACAGGCCGGACGTCGGCCGCGACCGTCTCCCTGGACGCCCAGGGGCAGGCGACGTACACCTTCGACCTCGCGTGGGAGCTCGGGGAGGTCGAGCTCGGCGACGCGGAGGTCGTCCACGTCGGCTCCGTTGCGGCGGTGCTCTCTCCAGGCGCCGAAGTGGTCCGGGACGTCGTGCGCCGGGCGCGCTCCTCCGCCGTCGTCTCGTACGACCCCAACGTGCGCCCCGCTCTCGTCGACGACCCCGCGGCGGTCCGGACCCGCGTTGAGGAGCTCGCCGCGCTCGCCGACGTCGTCAAGGTGAGCGACGAGGACCTCGCATGGTTCGCCCCCGCGACCGACCCGCTCGACGTCGCCCGCCGCTGGTCGGCATGGGGCGTAGCCCTCGTCGTCGTGACACGCGGAGGCGACGGCGCGACCCTCGTGCGGCACGACGGCCGCCTCGTCGAGGTCCCGGGCCGTGCGGTCGACGTCGTCGACACCGTCGGCGCGGGCGACACGTTCACCGGGGCGCTGCTCGACGCGCTCGCGGCTCGCGGGGTGCGCGGCCCGAGAGGCGCGGACGTTCTGCGCCGGCTGTCGGACGCGGCGGTGCGGACCGCGGCACGGTCCGCAGCGGTCGCCGCGTCGGTCACGGTATCGCGCGCGGGGGCGAACCCGCCGACCCGGGCCGAGCTCCACGCGGCCGAAGGGCCGGTACGGCCCACGCCGTTCGCCGGGGCACCCGTCACGGGCATGACCTGGGGCTGGACCGGCGTGCGCGGAACCTGGACCGGTCCGGGGGCCGAGCGCTCCATGGACCAGCTGCGCGGGCTCGGCGTGGACTGGGTCGCCGTGACGTTCTCCGCGAAGCAGGACACGCCCCAGTCGACCACGGTCCGCTACGGCGACGAGCCGACGGTGACCGACGACGAGGTGCGCGCCGCGATCCGCGCGGCCAAGGCGCGCGGCTGGAAGGTGTGCCTCAAACCGGTCGTCGACTCCGCCGACGGAACCTGGCGCGCGTTCATCGGCTTCTTCGACGAAGACGTCCCGGGCGAGCCCTCGTGGGACGAGTGGTTCGCGTCGTACACGCAGTTCATCGTGCACCACGCGCGGATTGCGGCCGAGGAGGGCGTGGAGATGCTCTGCGTCGGGTGCGAGATGGTTCGCGCCGACGGGCACGACGCACAGTGGCGGGCCCTTGTCGCAGCCGTGCGCGAGGTCTACGACGGCCTCGTCACGTACAACTGCGACAAGTACCAGGAGGACCGCGTCACCTGGTGGGACGCGGTCGACGTGATCGGCAGCTCGGGTTATTACCCGGCAGGGACGTGGGAGCGCCACCTGGACCGGATCGAGGCCGTCGTCGCGCGCGAGGACAAGCCGTTCGTCTTCCTCGAGGCCGGATGCCCCAGCCGCGAGGGCTCACCGGAGAGACCGAACGACTGGACTCTCGCCGGGCCGCCGTCGGGCGAGGCTCAGGCGGCCTGGCTCGCGGAGATGTTCGACGCGTGCGGCCGACGACCCTGGGTCTCCGGCTACTTCCTGTGGGACTGGCCGACTCCGCTCTACACCGAGGCCGAGGCGGCAGCGAACGACGACTACTGCATGTACGGCAAGCCGGGCGCGGACGTCGTCCGGCACGCCTACGAGGAGCTGCGGGCGCGCTCGCGGGACTGAGCTCCGGCTCCGGTAGGGGAGCGGGGCGGGGCGTCTTCCGACGCCCCGCCCCGCTCCCGCCGTACCTGCGGCCGTGGCAACCACGTCGCGGAGGGGCGCCGAAACGGACGAAAGACGCCTGGAATTTACCTCGAGAGTGCGCTACCTTCGATATGAAGCGTTTAAGTGCGCAGGTGTCATTCGGCCACGACGGGCCGGTTGAGGGCTCGCGGAAGAGCCCGACGACGACGTCCACCAAGCAGACCGGGCGACGACGCTCGGATCGGGAGGAAGATCGATGAGACGACTGTTCGCCATCGCCCTGAGCGCGGTGCTCGCCCTGCTCGCCGTGCCGGCGCTCGCGCAAGGGGCGAGCGCCGCGAACGACGGGTTCTCCGTCCGGGGCGGGAACATCTACGACGCGAACGGCAACCAGTTCGTGCCGGTCGGCGCCAACCACGCCCACGCCTGGTACCCGTCGCAGACGCAGTCCTTCGCAGACATCCGCGCCGCCGGCGCGAACACCGTGCGCGTCGTGCTCTCGGGCGGCCGGTACGGGACGAGCTCGGCCTCCGACGTGAGTGCCGTCATCGAGCGCTGCAAGCGGAACCAGCTCGTGTGCATCCTCGAGAACCACGACACCACGGGGTACGGCGAGGACGGCAGCGCTCGGTCCCTCGCGAACGCGGCTCGATACTGGACAAGCATCGCCTCGGCCCTGCGGGGCCAGGAGCGGTACGTGATGATCAACATCGGCAACGAGCCCTTCGGCAACTCCGGCTACCAGAACTGGACCAGGGACACCGTCGCGGCGATCCAGACCCTGCGCGGGGCCGGACTCGACCACACGCTCGTCGTCGACGCCCCGAACTGGGGCCAGGACTGGTCCTTCACCATGCGCGACAACGCCCCGACGGTCGCGGCGGCGGACAGCAACGTGGTCTTCTCGATCCACATGTACGGCGTCTTCGACACCGCAGCCGAGGTACGCGCCTACCTCGACTCCTTCACGAGCCGACGCCTGGCGATCATGGTCGGGGAGTTCGGCGACAACCACTCGGACGGGAACCCGGACGAGGCCACGATCATGAGCTACACGCGGTCCCAGGGGATCGGGATGCTCGGCTGGTCGTGGTCCGGCAACGGGAGCGGCGTCGAGTACCTGGACATGGTGAACGGGTTCTCCGCGAGCTCGCTCACCCCGTGGGGCCAGCGGTTCATCAACGGCGCCGACGGGCTCAAGGCCCGCAACGCGCCCGTGGCCTCCGTGTACGGGGGCGGTGGCGACGGCGGAGTCGGCACGGCCCCCAACGGGTACCCGTACTGCGCGAGCGCGTCGTCGGACCCCGACAGAGACGGATGGGGCTGGGAGAGCAACACCTCGTGCGTCGTGCGCGGCTCCTCCGCGGACACGGGTTCCGGTGGAGGCTCCGGGAGCGGGAGCACGGCGCCCAACGGGTACCCGTACTGCGCGAGCGCATCGTCGGACCCGGAGGGGGACGGGTGGGGCTGGGAGAACAGCGCGTCGTGCGTCGTGCGCGGCTCGTCCGCCGACCGCTGAACGGTCCGCCGCAGCGTGTCACGCGCATGAAGCGGTTCATCCTAGGGTCCATCCGATGTCGGATTGCGAGCGCGCTCGTGCGTGAGCGCAGAACGAAGGAGTTCGATGAGTAACAACAGCACACGACAGCTCCAGGTCCGTACCCGTGCGACGTCGGTCGCGGCGTACGTCGCTGCGCTCGCCCTCGCCGGGCCGGGAGCGCTCGCGCTGGCCGCTCCGGCAGCCGCCGACGAAGCGACCACAGATGGTCTGCACGTCGTCGACGGTCGGCTCGTCGAGGCGGACGGGAGCGACCTCGTCCTCCGCGGGATCAACCACGCCCACACCTGGTACACCCACGAGTTCCAGTCGTTCGAGGACATCAAGGGCACAGGTGCCAACGCGGTGCGCGTCGTCCTGTCGAGCGGGGACCAGTGGACCCGCAACGACCCCGCGGACGTCGCGCGCGTCGTCCGCGAGTGCGACGTGAACCGGTTGGTGTGCGCCCTCGAGGTGCACGACACGACGGGCTACGGGGACGAGTACGCGCCTGCGGCGGTGTCGCTCGACCGCGCGGTCGACTACTGGGAGGACCTGTACCCGACTCTCGCCGGGACGGAGGACAGGATCCTCGTCAACATCGGCAACGAGCCGATCGGCAACGGTCCGATCGCGGACGAGTGGGCGGCGCAGACCTCGGCCGCGGTCCAGCGACTGCGCGACATCGGGTACGGGCACACGATCGTCGTCGACGCCCCGAACTGGGGCCAGGACTGGTCGCGGACGATGTACTCCCAGGCGCAGCAGGTCTTTGACGCCGACCCCGACGCGAACGTCGTGTTCTCCGTCCACATGTACGAGGTGTACGGCGACGGCGCGGTGGTCACGGACTACCTGGAGCACTTCGTCGACGCGGGACTGCCGCTGATCGTCGGCGAGTTCGGCCCGGCGCACTACGGCAACGACGTCGACGAGGACACCATCCTCGCGGAGACGCGGCGCCTCGGCCTCGGGTGGTTCGGGTGGTCCTGGAGCGGTAACAGCGGCGGCGTGGAGGACCTGGACCTCGTCCAGGGCTTCGACCCGGTCTCTCGGTCCCCTTGGGGCGAGCGTCTGATCTCCGGCCGGGACGGCATCGCCGAGACGTCGCACGAGGCCTCGGTCTTCGCGAGCCGCGCGGACGGATGCTCGGCCGAGCTGGAGATCCAGTACCGGTGGCCGGGTGGGTACCAGGGCCAGGTGCAGGTGGAGTTCGACGGCGAGCCCGTCTCGACGTGGTCCACCTCGTGGCGCGTGCCCGCGGGCAGCGAGCTCGTGCAGACCTGGCACGGTGCGCTCTCCGTGGACGCTGGGACCGCGACGGTTACCGCCGAGTCGTGGAACGCGCGCGTGCCGGCCGGCGGGACCATCACGTACGGATTCTCCGGCCGTGGTGACGCTCCGGTGCTGGCACCGGTCGTCGACTGCTCGGCGAGCTAGGAACCGGGGCGGCGAGGTGGAGGCGTGGTCACGGCCGCGCCTCCACCGTGCCCTACCTGTCGCCGACCTCGCGGCGCCGTGCCTTCCTCGCGGACGGGTCAGGTGTTCCCGGCGAGGAGGCGGTCCACGGCGGCGAGGGGGATGGGCTCCCAGTCGGGACGGTTGCGCGACTCGTAGACCACCTCGTAGAGCGCCTTGTCGAGCGTGAGCGCCCGGACGAGCGCCTCCGACGTCGCGTGGTCGACGCCCGCGGTGTCCGCGCGCTCGTACGCGTCGAGGAACGCGGCGCGCGCCTGGACGGCCCACGCGGCGTCGGGGGCGCGCCCCACGGCGGCCGCGTAGTCGAACGAGCGCACGATCCCGGCGACGTCGCGCAGGGCGAGGTCGGGGCGGGTGCGCTCCGCGACCGGCCGCAGCGGCTCGCCCTCGAAGTCGAGCACCTTCCAGCCGAACCGGCGGGCGTGCAGCACCTGCCCGAGGTGCAGGTCGCCGTGGACGGTCTGGAGCCGCGGGAGGGCGTCGGGGACGCGCGTGACGGACGCGAGCCGTACTGCCGTGCGGTCCCAGAACGCGGCGATCTCGGTCGCGCGCCGGCCGAGCGCGCTCGACGACGCGACGGCCTCGTCCGAACGGCGCCGCAGGTCGGCGACGAGCCAGCGCGCGTCGACGGGGGAGCCCACGTCGAACGCGCGCCGGAGCGCGGCGTGGAGGTCGGCGAGGACCCGGCCGAGGTCGGCGGCGAGGTCGGCGAACGAGGAACCCTGCCCGGCGTAGGCGCACGCCAGGTCGAAGCCGTCGCGCGCGCCGTCGACGAACTCGCTGAGGATCGCGAGGTGCGCCGACCGGGGCGACGCCGGGTCGGGCGCGTGCCCGGGAGCGGCCGGGTCGTCGGTCGCGTCCCAGCCCACCTCGAGCCAGGCGAGCGGTCGCGGCACGCCCGCCCACCCCTGGGCGGCGAGCGCGCGCGGGATCGTCACGTCCGGGTTCGGGCCGATCGCGATGGCCCGCAGGACCTTGAGCATCGTGCCGCCGGCGACGCCGGGCAGCAGCACCGAGCTGTTCGACTGCTCGACGCTCAGAGCGCGTCCGCCCGCGAGGTCGAGCGGATCGGTGCCCGCGCCCCCGGCCGCGGGGGTCGTCTCCCAGTCGGCGACGGCCAGGAGCGCCGCCCAGCACGCGGGGTGCGCGGCGCCGTCGTGCACGACCCAGGCCGTCCCGGCGGTCGCGCCGCCCCCGGCGTCGCGCACCGTCCCGAGCGGCGCGGCGGGCGCGCGCCCCGGACCGGCGGACGGGGTCGCGCCGCCCGGGGTGCGCACGTCGCCCGGGGCCGCGGGCGACGCGTCGATTGGCTCGAGGACGAGCGGCACCTGCACGACGAGGTCGACGCCGTCCCCGAGCAGCCGCAGCAGGTGGAGGACGACGCGCGGGGCCCGCGCCGGGTCCTGCCCAGCCGTCGCCGGGACGTCGAGCGCGAACGACAGCCACGGCACGTGCCGCACCGCGACGCCCTTGACGGGGTACCACCGGCGCTCCGGCAGCCACGCGTCGAGGAGCGTCATGAGCTCCGAGGAGGGAAGGTCCGTCCGTCGGAGCGTCATGCGCGCCTCCCTGTGGCTGGGTCGTCGGGTCGTCGGCAGGTCGTGGCCCGGGGGTGCCCCGGGGGCCCCGCCGTCGGGTCACGACGGCGGCAGCCTCCATCCGACCACGACGCGCCCGATCTCGCCGGGCGTCAGGGGGTCGTGCCCTCGGGACCCCCGACGACGAGCCAGTAGAAGTCGCGCGAGCCCCAGGTCATGACGACGCGCCCGTCGTCCCCGACCGCCGGGAAGTGCGCGCCGCCGAACACGTCGGTGAGCGGCGCGCCCGCGTGCCCCGGCAGGTGCACCGCCGCGGACCGGGCGGTCGCCGAGAGGTTCGCGACGCACAGGATCGTCTCCGTGGGCGTGCGCCGCAGGAACGCGAGGATCGACTCGTTGTCGCACTCGAGCGCCACGAAGTCGCCGGTGCCGAACGCCTTGTGGCGGCGCCGGACCTTGAGCATGCCGTGCACCCAGTGCAGCAGCGACGTCGACTGCTCGAGCTGCGCCTCGACGTTGACGTAGCCGTAGTGGTGCACGAGCGACTGCACGAGCGGCAGGTACACCTTGCCCGGGTCCGCGGTGGAGAACCCGGCGTTGCGGTCGGGCGTCCACTGCATGGGCGTGCGCACGGCGTCGCGGTCGGGCAGCCAGATGTTGTCGCCCATGCCGATCTCGTCGCCGTAGTACAGGCACGGGCTGCCCGGGAGCGAGAGCAGGAGCGCGTGCGCGAGCTCGACCTCCTTGCGCGAGTTGTCGAGCAAGGGCGCCAGCCGACGGCGGATCCCGACGTTGGCGCGCATGCGCGGGTCGGGCGCGTACCACCCGTACATGGACGCGCGCTCCTCCGTCGAGACCATCTCGAGCGTGAGCTCGTCGTGGTTGCGCAGGAACGTGCTCCACTGCGCGCCCGCGGGGATGTCGGGCGTGTCGGCAAGGATCTCCAGCACCTGGTTCGCGCGCTGGTCGCGGATCGCGTAGAAGATGCGCGGCATGACGGGGAAGTGGAAGCACATGTGGCACTCCGGCTCCTCCTCGGTGCCGAAGTAGTCCACGACGTCGCGCGGCCACTGGTTCGCCTCGGCGAGGAGGATGCGGCCCGGGAACTCGGTGTCCACCATGCGCCGCACGCGGCGCAGGAACTCGTGCGTCTGCGGGAGGTTCTCGCAGTTGGTGCCCTCGGCCTCGTAGAGGTACGGCACCGCGTCGAGGCGGAACCCGTCGACCCCCATCTGCAGCCAGAACCGCGCGACGTCGAGCATCGCGTCGGCGACGCGCGGGTTCTCGAAGTTGAGGTCGGGCTGGTGGGAGAAGAAGCGGTGCCAGAAGAACTGGCGCCGCACCGGGTCGAACGTCCAGTTGGACGTCTCCGTGTCGACGAAGATGATGCGCGCGTCCTGGTAGCGCGTGTCGTCGTCGCTCCACACGTAGAAGTCGCCGTACGGGCCCTCCGGGTCGGCGCGCGACGCCTGGAACCACGGGTGCTGGTCGCTCGTGTGGTTCATGACGAGGTCGATGACGACGCGCATCCCGCGCGCGTGCGCCTCGCTCACGAGCTCGGCGAAGTCCGACGTCGAGCCGTACTGCGGCGCGATCGCGGTGTAGTCGGACACGTCGTAGCCGCCGTCGCGCAAGGGCGACGGGTAGAACGGCGGCAGCCACAGCGCGTCGATGCCGAGCCAGTGGAGGTAGTCGAGGCGGTCGATGAGCCCGCGCAGGTCGCCCGTCCCGCTGCCGTCGGAGTCGGAGAACGCGCGGACGATCACCTCGTAGAACACCGCCGTGCGGTACCAGTCCGGGTCGTCGGACAGCCCAGGGCGCGTCTCGACGGGCGGTGCCGGCTGGCGGCGCGGAGGGAGGGCCGCGACGGGGACGGGCGCGGTGAGCGGGGGCACGGGAGCGGGACCGGCGGCGGGTCCCCGCACGGGGACCGGGGCCGCGTCCCGGGGGAGCGTCACGAGGCCCTCACGTGGATGACGTGCGCGACCTGGCGCAGCGGCTCGAGCCGCACGTACACGTCCTGCCCCCAGCCGTAGCTCTCGCCGGTCAGCTCGTCGTGCGCGACGAACGACGGCGCCCAGGGGTCCTGGCCGTCCGCGAGCGGGGGGAGGCCGAGGGCCGCGAGGTCCAGGTGCACGTTCGACTCCTGCGGGGAGTGGGGGTCGAGGTTCACCACGACGACGACCGTGTCCGCCTCGCCGGTCGGCGAGTGCTCGGCCGGCAGGTGGCGCGAGAACGCGAGCACCTGGTCGTTCGTCGTCGGGTGCACCGTGAGGTTCCGGAGCTGGCGCAGCGCGGGGTGGTCCCGACGGATCTCGTTGAGCCGCGCGAGCAGCGTCGAGATCCCGATCTCGTCGGCGAGCGCCCAGTCGCGCGGCTTGTACTCGTACTTCTCGTTGTCGATCTGCTCCTCGACGCCCGGGCGCGGCACGTTCTCGACGAGCTCGTACCCGGAGTAGATCCCCCAGGTGGGGGCACCGAGGGCGGCGAGCACCGCGCGCACGGCGAAGCCCGCCACGCCGCCGTGCTGGAGGTACGGCGGGAGGATGTCGTGGGTCGTGGGCCAGAAGCTCGGGCGCATGTAGGCGCCGGCCTCGCCCGAGACCTCGGTGAGGTACTCCGCGAGCTCGTCGCGCGTGTTGCGCCACGTGAAGTACGTGTACGACTGGTGGAACCCGATGCGCGCGAGGGTGTGCATCATCGCGGGCTTGGTGAACGCCTCGGAGAGGAACACGACCTCGGGGTTCGTCGCGCGCACCTCGGCGAGCAGCCACTCCCAGAAGTCGAGCGGCTTGGTGTGGGGGTTGTCGACGCGGAACGCGGTGACGCCGCGGTCGATCCACACGCGCACGACGCGCAGCACCTCGGCGTAGATGCCCTCGGGGTCGTTGTCGAAGTTGAGCGGGTAGATGTCCTGGTACTTCTTCGGCGGGTTCTCCGCGTAGGCGATGGAGCCGTCGGCGCGCGTCGTGAACCACTCGGGGTGCTCGGTGACCCACGGGTGGTCGGGCGAGCACTGCAGCGCGAGGTCGATCGCGACCTCCAGCCCGTGCCGCCGGGCCTCCTTGACGAACGCGCGGAAGGTGCGCTCGCTGCCGAGCTCGGGGTGGATCGCGTCGTGGCCGCCGTCCTTCGACCCGATGGCGTACGGGCTGCCCGGGTCGCCGGGGAGCGCGGTGAGGGAGTTGTTGCGGCCCTTGCGGTGCGTCGTGCCGATGGGGTGGACGGGGGTCAGGTAGACGACGTCGAAGCCCATCTCCGCGATCGCGGGCAGACGGCGCGCGGCCGCGGTGAACGTGCCCGAGCGCCAGCGCCCGTCCTTGAGCCGCCGGGCGCCCTCGGAGCGCGGGAACATCTCGTACCACGCTCCTGCGAGCGCGAGCGGGCGCTCGACGCGCAGGGGGTACGTGGCCGACGCCGTGACGTGGTCGCGCAGCGGGGCACGCTCCAGGACGTCGCGCACCTCGGGCGACGTCGCGGCGACGAGCCGGGCCTCGGCGGGGCGGGTCGCGTCGGCGAGCGCGGCGAGCGCGTCGGCGAGCGTGCGCTCGTCCGCGGGGGTCCGGCGGCCGGGCGTGCCGTCGCGCCCGGGGAGGGGGACGGCGTCGGCGAGGACGCGCTCGAAGAGCCGCACGCCCTCGGCGAGCATGAGCTCGACGTCGACGCCCGCCGCGACCTTGACCGTCGCGTCGTGCGCCCACGTGCCGTAGGGGTCGCTCCACGCCTCGACGCGCAGCGACCAGTCGCCGACCGCGTCCGGGTGGAGCGTGGCGCGGAACCGGTCGAGCCCGGGGGCGACGTCGACCATGGGTGCCGTGCGCTCGGTGCCGTCGGGCGCGACGAGGACGGCGGTCGCGGCGACGGCGTCGTGGCCCTCCCGGAAGACGGTCGCCTCGATCGGCACCATCTCGCCGACGACGGCCTTGGCGGGCCACCGGCCGCCCTCGACGACGGGCGACACCTCGAGCACGGGGATGCGTCCGACGGGTGCGGCGGGGGCGGGGGCGGGGGCGCCGCCTCGGGGGCGAGGGGCACCGGTGGCGCGGGGGCGGTGCGGCGCGAGGGCCGGAGGGGTCGACGTCACACGCACAACGTATCGAGGGGCACGGGGGCCAGGCACCTGGGGAAGGGGTCGGCGCGTCGCGGACGGGTCGCGCACGATACCTGGGTGAAATTTCATGCAAGCGTTACACACAGGTTGCGGCGCGGGGGTGTGCACCGGCGTCAGGCTGCGTAGTCTCGTCCCCGTGAGAGCCATCCGACGGTTCACCGTCCGCACCCTGCTGCCCGCCGAGCTGCGCGACCTGGACGAGCTCGCGCACAACCTGCGCTGGTCCTGGCACGCGCCCACGCGCGACCTGTTCGCCGGTATCGACCCCGAGACGTGGGCGGCGGTCCACGGCGACCCCGTCGCGCTGCTCGGTGCGCTCGGTCCCGAGCGCCTGGCGGAGCTCGCCGCCGACGGCGCCTTCGTCGAGCGCGTGCGGGCGGCGGCGGCCGACCTGCGCCACTACCTCGACGACGCCCTGTGGTACCAGCAGCGTGCCGCGGAGGCGTCGGAGGGCGGTGGCTCCCTGCCGGCCGCGATCGCGTACTTCTCGCCCGAGTTCGGCATCACGTCCGTGCTGCCCCAGTACTCCGGCGGCCTCGGCATCCTCGCCGGCGACCACCTCAAGAGCGCGAGCGACCTCGGCGTGCCGATCGTCGGCGTCGGGCTCCTCTACGGCGCCGGCTACTTCAAGCAGTCGCTCACGCGCGACGGCTGGCAGGTCGAGACGTACCCGCTCCTCGACCCGGACGGCCTGCCGCTCACCCTCCTGCGCGACGACGACGGCACGCCCGCGCGCGTCTCGCTCGCCCTGCCCGGGGGTCGCACGCTCCACGCGCACGTGTGGGTCGCGGCCGTCGGCCGCGTGCCGCTGCTCCTGCTCGACTCGAACGTGCCCGGCAACGACGAGGCCGCGCGCAAGGTGACCGACCGCCTCTACGGCGGCGGCGGCGAGCACCGCCTCCAGCAGGAGCTGCTGCTCGGCGTGGGCGGCGTGCGCGCGCTGCGCCTGTGGTCGCGCCTCACCGGCGCGCCGGAGCCCGAGGTCTACCACACCAACGAGGGCCACGCGGGGTTCCTCGGCGTCGAGCGCATCCGCGAGCTCGTCGAGCAGGGCCTCACGTTCGACGCGGCGCTCGAGGCCGTCCGCGCCGCGACGGTCTTCACGACGCACACGCCCGTGCCCGCCGGCATCGACCGGTTCGGCCGCGACCTCGTCACGCAGTACTTCGGCGGCGACATGGCCGTCGACGGCCTGCCCGTCGAACGCGTCCTCGCCCTCGGGGCCGAGGACTACGACGGCGGCGACCCGACCGTGTTCAACATGGCCGTCATGGGCCTGCGCCTCGGCGGGCGGGCGAACGGCGTCTCCCTCCTGCACGGCGAGGTGTCGCGCGGCATGTTCGAGGGCCTGTGGCCGGGCTTCGACGCCCGCGAGGTCCCGATCACCTCGGTGACGAACGGCGTCCACTCGCCCACGTGGGTCGACCCGGCGCTCGCGGCACTCGAGGCCGAGCGGCTCGGGCTCGACGAGCTCACGGCCGAGCACGCGTCGTCGCGCTGGCTGCGCGGCGACGGGGAGGGCGCCGTCGGCGACGGCGAGCTCTGGGCGATCCGCCGCGAGATGCGCGGCCGGCTCGTCGACGAGGCGCGCCGCCGCGTGCGCAAGTCCTGGCGCGAGCGCGGCGCGACCCCGGCGGAGCTCGGCTGGGTCGACGACGTGCTCTCGCCCGACGTCCTCACCATCGGGTTCGCGCGCCGCGTCCCCACGTACAAGCGGCTCACGCTCATGCTCCGCGACCCGGAGCGCCTCAAGGCGCTGCTGCTGCACCCCGAGCGCCCGGTCCAGCTCGTCGTCGCGGGCAAGTCGCACCCCGCCGACGACCAGGGCAAGCGGCTCATCCAGCAGCTCGTGCGCTTCACGGACGACCCCGAGGTGCGGCACCGCATCGTCTTCCTGCCCAACTACGACATCGCCATGGCGCAGTCGCTCTACCCGGGCTGCGACGTCTGGCTCAACAACCCGCTGCGCCCGCTCGAGGCGTCCGGGACGTCGGGCATGAAGTCGGCCCTCAACGGTGGCCTCAACCTGTCGATTCTCGACGGGTGGTGGGACGAGTGGTACGACGGCGAGAACGGCTGGGCCATCCCGACCGCCGACGGCGTCGAGGACGCGGACCGTCGCGACGACCTCGAGGCTGCCGCGCTCTACGACCTCGTCGAGCAGCAGGTCGCGCCCCGCTTCTACGACCGCGACGCCGACGGCGTGCCCGGCCGGTGGCTCGAGATGGTGCGGCACACGCTCGCGACGCTCGGCCCCAAGGTCCAGGCGACGCGCATGGTCGGCGAGTACGTCACGCGCCTGTACGCCCCCGCCGCCGCGGCCGGGCGCGCGCTGGCCGCCGACGGGCTCGCGCCCGCCCGGGAGCTCGCGCAGTGGAAGCATGCCGTGCGCGACGGCTGGTCGCGCGTGCGCGTCGACCACGTCGACTCGGCCGGCATCGGCGAGGTGCCGCAGGTCGGCGACCGCCTCACGGTCCGCGCGTACGTGTCGCTCGGCGACCTGCGTCCCGAGGACGTCCAGGTCCAGGTCGTGCACGGTCGCGTCAGCGAGGCCGACGTCATCGAGGAGTTCACGGCCGAGCCGCTCGCGCTGGCCGAGACGTACGAGGCCGGCCGCTACGCGTTCGCGGGCGAGGTCGTGCTCGACGCGTCCGGACCGTTCGGCTACACCGTCCGCGTCGTCCCGACCCACGACGGCCTCCCGAGCGTCGCCGAGCTGGGCCTCGTCACCAACGCCTGACCCCCCGCCGACGAGGTAGAGCCTCCGGTCGCGAGGTAGAACCCAGGTCGCGCGAGGTAGAGCCGAGGTCGCACGAGGTAGAGGTGCGGTCACGCGAGGTAGAGGCGTGGTCGCGTGAGGTAGAGGCGTGGTCGCGTGAGGCGGATGCGTCATGCGAGTGCGAGAGGGCCTGGCCGTCGTCGGCCAGGCCCTCTCGGCTCGTCCGTCCATGGACGGAGGTCGACGGCGGCGGACCGTCGTGCAGGGGCGGCGACTTCGTCATCCACAGATCTGCCGTACTCGCCCCGCGACGGGGTGGCGACCGGCACGCTGGGTTGATGGACGAGACGACGGGCAGCTCCCGGGCCGGCCACGACCCGACAGCACGGCGCAGGCTCGGGGCCGATCCGGTCCCGACCCGCCCCTCCGGTCGCTACACCGCGGACAGCAACGGCCCTCGGAGGGTTCCGTCTGCTGTGCCCTACGTACGTCGACGCCGCGCGGAGCTGGCGGCGCGTGCGCGCGCCGGTGAGCTCGTGCGGGTACGGCGCGGTGTCTACCTCCCCTCGGCGCACTCCGCGCCGTCGGAGCGCGAGGAGTGGCTGCTCGGCGAGGTGCGCGGACTGGTCGACCGGCTCGTGACGCCGTTCTGGGTGAGCCACGACACCGCGGCTCTGCTCTGTGGCTGCTGGACCTGGCGGCTCCCGCCGTTCGTGCACCTGACCCAGCTCGGCCACCCGAACGTGACGAGAGAGCGGGACGCAGCCGTGCGTCGGCACTGGACCGATCTACCGGTCCGTGACCGCGCGGTCCTCGACGGCGTCCCTGTCACCAGCCTCGAGCGCACCTTGGTCGACTGTGCGCGGTCGCTGCCGCTCGAGCGCAGCCTCGTCGTGGTGGACTCTGCGTTGCGCCTGGGTGCGGACCGGGACGTGGTCGACTCGATCGTCGAGGAGTCGCGCGGCAAAGCGCGGCGTCGTGCGGGCGCGGCGCGCTCTCGAGCTCGCGGACCCGAGGTCGGAGTCCCCGGGCGAGACGCTCGTGCGGCTCGCGGCCGTGCTCGGCGGTCTGCCTGCGCCTCGCCCGCAGGTACCGGTCCTGACGTCGCGCGGGACGTACGTCGTCGACCTGGCCTGGCTCGACGCCCGGCTGGTGATCGAGTTCGACGGGGCGGTGAAGTACTCCGGCGGGGAGTACGGGGACCCGGCAGAGGTCCGGCGCGCACAGGACGTCCGCGAGGCGGCGCTCGTGGCAGCGGGCTGGACGGTCGTGCGCTTTACCTGGGAGGACCTGGGCGACCCGGTGGCGGTCGGCTGTCGTCTCGCGGAGTCGCGTCGCCTCGCGCTCCGACGCTGCGCAGACAGCTCGCGACCTTCCTCGCCGAGGTAGAGCCCTGGTCCGTCGAGGTAGAGGCGTGGTCGTGAACCTGGCCTCTACTCCGGCGTACCTGGCCTCTACCTCGGCCTACCTGGCCTCTATCTCGCGGACGGGGGTGGGGCGAGGAGGTCGAGGTAGCGCGAGCGCGCGCGCAGCACGTCGGCGAGCTGGGTCTCGATGCCGTCCACGAACTCCTCGCGGTACACGGCGTCGACCTGCACGGAGATCGCGTAGTAGAGGCCGGTGAAGGTCGCGATCGCGACGGAGACGCGCAGCAGCGTCTGCGTCACGACGAGGTCCGCGCCGCCGACGCCGCCCCCGCCGACGAGCGAGAGCGTGCGCTGCCAGGTGCCGCCGTCGACGTCCCACAGGGCCATGACCTCGGGGGTCACCGTGAGCGTCCCGAGCGCCATGAAGAACACGCCCATGCCGAGGCTCACGACGAGGACCTGGAGGAGCTGGCTCGTCGCGATCATCGTCGCGAGGTTCGCCGTCTGGCCGCGGCTGAAGCGCGCCGCACGCTCGTGCCCGGGGTGGCGGGCGGCGGTCTCCGCGAGCGCCTCGCGCGCCTCCGCGGGCGAGCGCAGCCCGACGAACAGCACGACGAGCAGCGCGAAGAACGCGCCGAGCACGAGGTCGGCGACGCCGTGCGTGCGGTCGAACACCTGCCACACCTCGGCGTTGTAGAAGAGCACGAGGGAAAACACGAGCAGCAGCGGCAGCAGGCGCACGAGCCGCAGCAGGGCGGCGCCGAGCTCGTCGGTGACGCGCGCGAGCCCCCACCACAGCGACGACAGCACGCCGTACCCCACGACGACGCGCACGATCCCGAGCAGCACGAGGTTGCCGACGACGGTGAGCAGGGCGTCGCCCCACTGCCCGCCGAACACGACCGGCAGGAGGGCGGGCACGAGCACGAAGAACGCGAGCTCGGGGACGCCGACGGACTGGGGGAGCGTGGACCACGGCCGGCCGCGTACCACGTTGAGCCCTGCGTACGCGCCCGCGACGAGGGCCGCTGCGCCGAGGAGCGCGAGCGCGTTCGCCCACGCGGGCCAGCCCGAGCGCACCGCCCCGGAGAGCTCGGCGAGCAGCACGACGAGCAGGAACGGCGCCGACCGCCCGAACACGTCGCGGTCGAGCGAGTGCCCCTCGACGAGCAGCGGCAGACCGTTGCGGCGGAACAGGCGCTCGCACGCGGCGGTGTCGAGGTGGTCGACCGCCGCGGGGGCGCCGGGCGCGGGGGCCGGGGACGCGTCGTCGGGCACGGTCATGGTCGCCGACCCTACCCGGGTCAGCCCAGGTCGGCGGCGACCGCGCGGCCCGCGACACGGCCGGAGTAGAGGCACCCGCCGAGGAACGTCCCCTCGAGCGCGCGGTGGCCGTGCACGCCGCCCCCGCCGAACCCGGCCGCCTCGCCCGCGGCCCAGAGCCCGGGCAGCACGGACCCGTCCGCGCGCAGCACCCGCGCGGAGGTGTCCGTCCACAGGCCGCCGAGCGTCTTGCGCGTCAGCACGGAGAGGCGGACGGCGAGCAGCGGCCCGTCCTTCGGCGTCGTCAGGGGCCGTGGCGGCGACACGCGGATGAGGCGGTCGACGCGGTAGCGGCGCGCCATCGCCGTCGCGACGACCTGCGGGTCCTTGCCCAGCCCCGTGCGGACCTGCTCGTCGCGCAGGCGGACGACGCGCGCCAGGGCCGCCGGGTCGACGTGCCCGCGCGAGCCCGGCGTGGCCTCGACGAGCGCGTTCATCCGGGCGGCGAGCTCCTCGGGGGTGTCGGCCCATACGAACTCCGGCGACTGCTCGGCGAACCGTGCGACCGGTCCGACGGCGCCGGGCAGCACCCGCTGGGCGAGGAGCCGCACGTCCTTGCCCGTGAGGTCGGGGTTCTGCTCCGAGCCGGACAGCGCGAACTCCGACTCCATGATCGCCTTGTTGAGCACGAACCAGGAGTGGTCGTCGCCGCGCTCGGTGACGTGCTGGAGCGCGCCGAGGGCGTCGAAGCCGGGGAACAGCGGGGCGGGCAGCCGGTTGCCGTCGGCGTCGAGCCACAGCGAGCTCGGTCCCGGCAGGATGCGGATCCCGTGGTCCGTCCAGACCGGCGAGTGGTTCGCGATCCCCTCCGGGTAGTGCCACATGCGGTCCTCGTGCACGAGGGCCGCGCCCGCGTCGGCGGCGACGCCGATCATGAGCCCGTCGGTCGAGTCGGGCACTCCGGAGAGCATGCGTGCGGGGAGCCGGCCCGCCGTCTGCGGCCAGCGCGAGCGCACGAGCTCGTGGTTCGCGCCGATGCCGCCCGAGGTCACGACGACGGCGCTCGCCGCGATCTCGACCTCCCCGACGACGTCGCGCGAGGACGGCACCCCGCGCCCGGCGTCCGACGGCGCGAGCACCTGCGCGCGCACGCCCGTCACCGCGCCGTCGGTCACGACGAGCGACGTGACCCGGTGCCGGAACCGGACGTCGAGCAGGCCCGCGGCGCGCGCGTCCAGGGCGGCGCGGACGAACGGCTCGAGGATGCCGGGGCCGGTGCCCCACGTGACGTGGAAGCGGGGCACGGAGTTGCCGTGCGCGCCGGCGGCGGACCCGTCGGCGCCCGAGCGCACCGGGTACCCGCCGCGCTCCGCCCACTGCACGAGCGGGAACCACCGCACGCCCTTGTCGTGCAGCCAGCCGCGCATCTCCCCGGCGGCGAAGTCGACGAAGCCCTGCGCCCACGCGTAGCCGTGGCGGTCGGGCCCCTCGCCGCGGTCCGCGCCGGGCGCGAACTGCGCGGACCCGAGCCAGTCGTCGAACGCGAGCTCGGCGGAGTCCGTAACGCCCATGCGCCGCTGCTCGGGAGAGCCGACGAGGAAGAGCCCGCCGAACGACCACCACGCCTGGCCGCCCAGGCTCGCCGCCGGTTCCTGGTCGAGCAGGACCACCCGGCGACCCGCGGCCGTGAGCTCGGTCGCCGCGACGAGACCGGAGAGCCCGGCCCCCACGACGACGACCTCGGGGTCCTCGATCGTGGGAGAGGTGGGGGAGGAGTCGACCGCGCTGTCACTCATGCGGGAAGAGTAGAGCACGTGTCCAGACCTCGGCGGGCAGGGGCGACCACGGCTCTACCTCGCGAGACCACGGCTCTACCTCGGGAGACCTGGGCTCTCCCTCTGCGGGGTGGGGGACACGTACACGCGCAGGCTCAGCGCCTCGAGCCCGACGACGTCGCCCGGGCGGGCGGCGCTCTCGCCCGGGGCGCGGTCCGGGTCGTCCGGGTGCTCCCAGTCGGAGTCCCACACGAGCTCCCAGCGCTCGGGCTCGCCGCCCGCGGCGGCCCGCAGCCCGGGGAGCGTCACGTCGACCGGGTCGAGCGCCCCGGTGAGCACGACGAGCACGTCGGCGTCGCAGGGCTCCGGGGCGGTGCGCAGCATCTGGAGCGTCCGGACGCCCGGGTCGTGCCACGCCCCGTGGTCCAGCGGTCCGCCGTCGGCGCCGAACCACGCCAGGTCGGGCACCGCCGTCGGGCGGGGGCCCTGGCCGCTGCCGGCCGCCGTGCCCGCCCCGGTGCCGCCCTCTCCACCGGCCGCCGTGCCGGCTGCCGCACCCGCCCCGGTGCCGCCTTCCCCACCGGTCCCCGTGCCGGCTGCCGCACCAGCCCTCGCACCGGACGCCGCGCCGCCGGGGCCGTCCGGCGCCGCCGGGCGCGGGCGGCCGGTGAAGAACGCGTCGGGGCGCAGCGCGGCGTGCTCGCGCCGCAGCGCGAGGAGGTGGCGCGCGGTGGCGAGCAGGTCCTTGCGCCACGGGGACAGGTCCCACGACACCCAGGACGTCTCGTCGTCCTGCACGTAGGCGTTGTTGTTGCCGCGCTGGGTGCGGCCCATCTCGTCGCCCGCGGTGATCATCGGGGTGCCCGCGGCGAGCACGAGCGTCGCGAGGAGGTTGCGGATCGAACGGCGCCGCAGCGGGGCGATCTCGACGCCGAGCCCGTCGAGCACGCCGCCCGCGGTGGCGTCCGGGGTGACCGGGCCCTCGAGCCCGTGGTTCCAGGACCGGTTGTCGTCCGTGCCGTCCCGGTTGTTCTCGCCGTTCGCGAGGTTGTGCTTGTGGTCGTAGGCCACGAGGTCGGCGAGCGTGAAGCCGTCGTGCGCGGTCACGTAGCTCACCGACGCGACCGGCCCGCGCACGAGCGGCGGGTCCGAGTGGCCGAACAGGTCGGCCGACCCCGCGAGGCGCGTCGCGAGGTCGCGCACGCCGTGCCCCGGGCGCCCGTGCGACGCCTCGCGCGCGTCCGCGAGCCAGAACTGGCGCGCCGCGTCGCGGAACCGGTCGTTCCACTCCGCGAGCGGCGGCGGGAACTGGCCGGTGCGCCAGCCGCCGGGGCCCACGTCCCACGGCTCGGCGACGAGCTTGAGCCCGCACAGCACCGGGTCGGTCTGGAGCGCGACGAGGAACGGGTGGTCCGGGTCGAACCCGGTCGCGCCGCGGCCCAGCGTCACGGCGAGGTCGAACCGGAAGCCGTCGACCCCGACGACCTCGGCCCAGTACCGCAGCGAGTCGAGCGCGGCCCGCACGACCGCGGGGCGGCGGAAGTCGAGCGAGTTGCCCGTCCCGGTGACGTCCGCGAGGCGCGCGGGCGTGCCGCCGTCGTGCAGGTAGTACCCGGCGTTGTCGAGGCCGCGCCACGACAGGTGGTACCCGTCGGCCCCGCCCTCGCACGTGTGGTTGTGCACGACGTCGAGCAGGACCTCGATCCCCGCCTCGTGCAGCAGGTGCACCATGCCGCGCACCTCGTCGAGCACGGCGGCCGGCCCGGCGTCCTGCGCGGCGCGCGTCGCGTACGCGGCGTGGGGCGCGAAGAACCCGAGCGTCGAGTAGCCCCAGTAGTTCGTGCGGCCGCTCGCGAGCAGGTGCGGCTCCGGCACGTTCGCGTGCACGGGGAGCAGTTCGACGGTGGTCACGCCGAGGCTCCGCAGGTGCTCGATCGTCACCGGGTGCGCGACGCCCGCGTACGTGCCGCGCAGGTGCTCGGGCAGCGCCTCCAGGCGCTGCGTGAGGCCGCGCACGTGCGCCTCGTAGACCACCGTGTCGCGCCACGGGACGCGGGGGCGGGCAGCGAGCGTCCCGGTCGGCTCGGCGACCACGACCGAGTGCGGGACGAACGGCAGCGAGTCGCGCGGGTCGGGCGGGCCGTACGGGTCGTCGCCGACCTGGCCGCGGATCGCCGGGTCGTCGACGAGCTCGCCCACGAGGCCCCGCGCGTACGGGTCGACGAGCAGCTTCGCGGGGTTGTGGCGCAGCCCGGCCGCGGGCTCCCACGGGCCGTGGACGCGGAAGCCGTAGCGCTGGCCGGGGCCGACGCCCGGGACGTGCGCGTGCCAGACGCCGTAGGCCGGCCCGGCGAGCGGGACCCGGCGCTCGCGGTAGCGCGCCGGGTCGTGCGCGGGCAGCGCCGGGTCGACGACGTCCACGAGGCACAGCTCGACGGCGGTCGCGTGCGACGCGAGCACGGCGACGTCGACGCCGTCCCCGGCGGGGCGCACCCCGAGCGGCGGGACGAGGGCGTGCCGGTCGACGCTCCCGGGCGCGGTCGGCGGGGCGGGTCTCGGGTCGGGCGACGGCTCGTGCACCCGTCCATTGTGGCGGGTGTCACCGGCTCCTCCGGTCGCCCGCCGGTAGGCTTCGGCGGAGCGGGCCGGGTACCTCTCCGGCCGACCGCCCAGCGCACAGGGAGAGCAGCCGATGCGGATCGTCGTCGCCGTGAAGTACGTCCCGGACATCCACGCCGACCGGGGCTTCGAGGACGGCCGCGTGGTGCGCCGGGCCGACGAGGGCACGCTCAACGAGCTCGACGAGAACGCGGTCGAGGCCGCGCTGCGCCTCAAGGAGGCGCTGCCGGAGGCGGAGCGCGAGACCAGCGAGGTGGTCGTGCTCACCGTCGCGGGGCCGGACGCCGACGGCGCCGTGCGCCGCTCGTTCCAGCTCGGCGCGGACCGCGGCGTGCGCGTGAGCGACGACGCGATCGCGGGCTCCGACTACTTCGGCACCGCGCGCGTGCTCGCCGCCGCGGTGCGCCGCCTCGCGGACGAGGCCCCGGTGGACGTCGTCGTGACGGGCATGGCCGCGCTCGACGGCCTGGGCTCCGTCGTCCCGGCGCTCCTGTCGGCCGAGCTCGGCCTGCCGCAGCTCACGCTGGCCGGGAAGCTCGAGGTCGAGGGCGAGCCGGGCGCGCGCACCGCGCGCGTCACGCGCGAGCTCGACGGCGTCGAGGAGGTCCTCGAGGCGCCGCTGCCCGCCGTCGTGTCGGTCACCGACCACGCGAACGACCCGCGCATGCCCAACTTCAAGCTCATCATGGCGGCGCGCACGCGCCCCGTGGAGGCGTGGAGCCTCGCCGACCTCGGCGTCGACGCCGCGCTCGTCGGCGACGCCGGAGCCCGCACGCGCGTGCTCGACGCGTCGCCGCGGCCGCCGCGCCCCGACGCCGAGATCGTCGTCGACAAGGGCGAGGGCGGCCGCGCCCTCGCCGAGTTCCTCATCCGCAACGACCTGGTCTGAGAGGCGTCCGCACATGAGCACCCCCGGGGCCCGTACCGTCCTCGTCCTCCTCGACTCCGCGGCCACCGAGCTGCGGACGCCCGTGCTGGAGCTGATCACCCTCGGCCGCGCGCTCGGGCGCGTGGAGGCCGTCGCGCTCGAGGCGCCGAGCGTCGGCGTCCTCGCCCAGCTCGGCGCGCACGGCGTCGCGCTCGTGCGCCAGGCCGAGCCGTCGTCGGGCGGGGAGGTCGTCACCGGCGACGCGCTGCACCTGACGCCCGTCGTCGCCGAGGTCCTCGCCGCCGCCACGCGCGCGTCGCACGCCGACGCCGTCCTGCTGACGTCGTCGTTCCCGAACAAGGAGGCCGCGGCGCGCCTCGCGTTCCTCACGGGCGCCGGCCTCGTCGTCGACGCCTCAGCGCTGCACGACGACGGCACCCACCTCGTGGCCGACAAGCGCGTCTTCGCGGGCTCGTGGGACGTGCGCAGCGAGATCCTCACCGACCCGGCGGTGCTGACGCTCCGCGCGAACTCGGTCGTGCCGCAGCCGGCGGACGCCGCCGTCGCGACCGAGGTCGAGGCGCTGCGCGTCGAGCTGACGCCGGCGGCGACCGCGGCGCGCGTCGTGTCCCGCACGGTCGACGCGTCCGCGGGCGCGGGGCGCCCCGCGCTCGGGGAGGCCGCGATCGTCGTGGCCGGGGGCCGTGGCACGAACGGCGACTTCGGCCCCGTGGTCGAGCTCGCCGACGCGCTCGGCGCCGCCGTGGGCGCGACGCGCGACGCCGTCTACGAGGGCTGGCACGACCAGTTCGTCGGGCAGACGGGCGTCACCGTGGCGCCCCGCCTGTACATCGGCGCGGGCATCTCGGGCGCTCCGCACCACCGCGGCGGCATGCAGGCCTCGCAGGTGATCGTCGCGGTGAACAACGACCCGGAGTGCCCGCTGTTCGAGATCTCGGACTTCGCGGTCGTGGGCGACCTCGCGGACGTGCTGCCGCAGGCGGCCGAGGTGCTGCGCGAGCACCGGGCGTCGCAGGGCTGAGCACCCGGCCGGCGCCGAGAGTTCACCCGGTGTCCTCCGGGCGGTGGCCGGCCGGTCATCGATCGTTCCTAGCGTCGGGCCGACTCCTCGGTGACGGGGAGGCCCCCCGACCCGTGGAGACGACCGATGACGATCACGCCTGCCCCTGAGCATCGCCCCCTGCTCTCCGTCGCGCCGCACGCGCGCGGCAAGCGCAGCCCCGTCACCTGCCGGCTGAAGTGCGCGGACGCGTGCTCGCACCCGGTCCCCAACGAGAGCGCGAACGAGACGTTCCGCGACGTGGTCGCGGGCGCGCTGTCGCGCCGCGCGCTGCTCGGCGGGCTCGCGGTGGGAGCCGCGGCCGTCGTGCTCGGCGCGCAGACCGTCGCCGCGCCGTCCGCCGCCGCCCAGGGCGTCGTGGCGCACGGCGGCCACGGCGGGGGCCGCCCGCAGAAGGGCCTCGCGTTCGGCGCGATCTCGCCCCAGCCCGCGACGCGCGACGCGCTCGTCGTCCCCGAGGGTTACCGGTGGCGCCCGGTGATCCGCTGGGGCGACCCGATCCTGCGTGGCGGTGCGCCGTTCGACGTCTCGCGCCAGACCCCGGAGCAGCAGGCGCGGCAGTTCGGCTACAACAACGACTACCTCGACATCCTGCCGTTCGAGCGCCAGCACGCCCTCGCCGGCGGCCGTGGCGCGGGCAAGGGGCCGGGCCGGGGGACGCGCGGGCTGCTCGTCGCGAACCACGAGTACACGAACCCGGCGATCATGTTCGACGCCTCGTACGACGCCCCGACCCGCCGCGCGATCGAGCGCGCGGCGCACGGCATGTCCGTCGTCGAGGTGCGCCGTCGTCGGACCGGGACGCCGTGGGACTACGTGGCCGACAGCCGGTACAACCGCCGCGTGCACCTGACGACCGAGTTCCGCCTCACCGGGCCCGTCGCGGGGTCGGACCTCGTCAGGACGGTCGCCGACCCGTCGGGCACGCGCGTGCTCGGCACGCTCAACAACTGCGCGGGCGGCACGACCCCGTGGGGCACCGTGCTCTCGGGCGAGGAGAACTACAACGGCTACTTCCGCACGTCGGGCACGGGTCACGACGCGCGCTACGGCCTGCGCGACGCCGCGACCGGGTACGGGTGGGAGCTCGACGACCCGCGGTTCGACGCCCGCAACCCCGGGTACGAGAACGAGCCGAACCGGTTCGGCTGGATCGTCGAGATCGACCCGTACGCGCCCGACGAGCCGCCGGTGAAGCACACCGCGCTCGGCCGGTTCAAGCACGAGGGCGCCAACGTGATCCTCTCGCGCCGGGGGAACGCGGTCGCGTACATGGGCGACGACGAGCGCTTCGACTACGTGTACAAGTTCGTCTCGTCGCGCACGATGCGCCCGGGGAACAGCGAGGGCGCGCGTCGCCACAACAAGACGCTGCTCACCGAGGGCTCGCTGTACGTCGCGCGGTTCCGCGGCGACTCGCCGGCGTCCGAGATCGACGGCTCGGGCGCGGTGCCGTCCGACGGCGCGTTCGACGGCCGGGGCGAGTGGGTCCCGCTCGTCGTCGACGGGCGCAGCGAGGTCGAGGGCATGACCGTCGAGGAGGTGCTCGTCTACACGCGCGTCGCGGCCGACAAGGTCGGGGCGACGAAGATGGACCGCCCCGAGGACGTCGAGCCCAACCCGGTCACGGGTCGCGTCTACGTCGCGTGCACCAACAACACCGCGCGCGGGCCGGCGGCGGCCGAGGCCGCGACCGAGCCGAACCCGCGCAACACCAACCGCGACGGGCACGTCGTGGAGATCGTCGAGGACCGAGACGACGCCGCGTCGCTGACGTTCCGCTGGAACCTGCTGCTCGTCGCGGGCGACCCCGCGACGAACACCTCCACCTACTTCTCGGGCTACCCGAAGGAGAAGGTCTCCCCGATCTCCTGCCCGGACAACCTCGCGTTCGACGCCGAGGGCAACCTGTGGATCTCGACCGACGGCCAGCCGAGCACGATCCAGAAGTGCGACGGGCTGTTCAAGGTCACGCTCGACGGCCGCGAGCGCGGGCGCGTCGAGCAGTTCCTCTCGGTGCCGCGCGGCGCCGAGACGTGCGGGCCCGTCGTGGACTCGGCGGACCGCATGGTCTACGTCGCGGTGCAGCACCCCGGCGAGGACGGGACGTTCGACGCGCAGGTGTCGCACTTCCCGGACTACCTCACGCCGGGCGCCCCGGTGCCGCCGGGAGCCTTCGCCGGGCCGCGGCCCGCGGTCGTGCAGGTCTGGCAGGACTGACGCCCGGCCCCGACGCCACGACGGCCCCGGCGCTACGACGGCGCCGGGGCCGTCACGCGCTCAGAGCCCGAGCTGCTCCAGCCACGCGACGGCCGCGACGCCCTGGGCGCGCTGGAACGGTCGCAGGCGAGGGATGGTCGGGATCGCGGGCTGCCGCGCGGAGTGCAGGAAGTACCCGGCGATCCCCGCGACGACGGCGCGCAGGTCCGTGGGGTGCACGTCCTGGCCGAGCGGGTGCGCGGCGAACGTCGCAGCCGCCCAGGCGCCCCCGCGCGCGCGTCGCGCCGGGTCGGCGCTCACGGTGACGGGCTCGCACACCTCCCGGACGCCCTGCATGACGACGCTCGGCAGGAGCATCGCGAGGTCGAGCCACGCGGCGCCGCGCGACGCGTACGGCCAGTCGACGAGGTACACCTTCTCCGGGGTCAGCAGCACGTTGTCGGCGCGCAGGTCGCCGTGCACGAAGGACTCGCCCTCGCACGCGACGAGCGCCCCGCGCTCGGCCTCCGCGAGCGCGTCGAGGTGCGCCGCGGCCCAGGGCACGAGCGTGGCGAGGCCGGGGTCGGGGTGCGCGCGCAGGGCCCGCCAGCCGGTCGCCATGTCGGCGAAGTCGGGGCCGGTCGGCGGCAGGCGCATCGCCCGGGCGCCGGGCACGGACGCGACGCGGACGAGCGCCGCGAGCACGCGGTCGAGCTCGTGCGGGTCCCACGGCGTGCCGGGCGAGCGCCCGTCGACCGCCTCGTACGCGAGCGCGACCCAGTCGCCGTCGCCGTGGCCCCAGGCGAAGCGCGGCGCCGGGACCGCGCGGGGCAGCCGCGTCGCGACCTTCGCCTCGGCGCGGTGCAGGTCGGCGGCCACGGGCTCGTCGGCGGTCCGTGCGGCCTTGACGAAGAGGCGGCTGCCGTCGTCGAGCGTGAGGACGGACGCGAGCCCCGGGCTGAACCCCGCCGGGACCGACCGCTCGTGCACGACCCTGCCCCCGGCGACCGCCTCCAGCTCGTCGCGCAGCGCGAGCGGCAGGTCGGCCCAGAGCAGGCGCCGGCCGCCCGAGGCGACCGGGACGTCCCCGGCGGCCTCGACGGCGGGCGGCGCGACGTCGTCGGGCATCGAGAGGCCACTTCCCCTGTCGGTGGCTGGACGGTCCCGCCCGCGGCACGTTCCCGTCCCGCGGCGACGTGTGGCGCGCGACGGCGGTCCTGCGATCGGGCGAGCGCCCGGCGACGGCCGGGCGTAGATGTCCCACAACCTAGCGCTTTCCGCCGGGATGTCCAGCGCCGCCCACCCCTCGGACCACGAGCGCGGCCCTGCGGTTCGTAGACTGGGTGACCGTGACCCTTGCTCCCGGCCCCGCGACCGGCGCCCGCCCCGGCGCGCACGGCGGGCCGACCCCCGTCCCCGTGACGGCCTACCTCGACCACGCCGCCACGACGCCGCTGTCCCCGGCGGCGCGCGACGCGTTCGTCGACGAGCTCACCCGCACGGGCAACCCGTCGTCGCTGCACGCCGCGGGGCGCGCCGCGCGGCGCACGGTCGAGGAGGCGCGCGAGTCGGTCGCCGCCGCGCTCGGCGCGCGACCGAGCGAGGTCGTCTTCACGGCGGGCGGCACGGAGGCCGACAACCTCGCGGTCAAGGGCCTGTTCTGGGGCCGGCGCACCACCGACCCGCGCCGGCGGCGCATCGTCGTGTCCGCCGTCGAGCACCACGCGGTGCTCGACCCCGCGTTCTGGATGGCGGAGCACGCGGGCGCCGAGATCGTCCTGCTGCCCGTGGACGCCGAGGGGCGCGTGGACCTCGCCGCCCTGCGCGCCGAGATCGCCGAGCACGCGGACGAGATCGCCCTCATCTCCGTCATGTGGGCCAACAACGAGGTGGGGACGCTGCAGCCCGTGCCGGAGGTCGTGCAGCTCGTGCGGCCGCACGGCATCCCGGTGCACTCCGACGCCGTGCAGGCCGTCGGGCAGGTGCCGGTCGACTTCGCCGCGAGCGGCCTCGACGCGATGACCGTCTCCGGGCACAAGCTCGGCGGCCCGGTCGGCGTCGGCGCGCTCGTCGCCCGGCGCGACGCCCCGCTCACGCCCGTGCTGCACGGCGGCGGCCAGGAGCGCGGCGTGCGCTCGGGGACGCTCGACGCCCCCGCGATCCGCGCGTTCGGCGTCGCGGTCACCGAGGCGGTCGGGCGCCGGGCCGAGCGGGCCGCGCACCTCGCCGCGCTGCGCGACGAGCTCGTCGCGGGCGTGCGCGAGCGCGTCCCGGACGCCGTCCTCAGCGGGCCCGAGCCCGGCGCGCACGACGGCGTCGACCGCCTGCCCGGCAACGCCCACTTCACGTTCCCCGGCGCCGAGGGCGACTCCCTGCTCTACCTGCTCGACTCCGCGGGCGTGCAGGCCTCGACCGGCTCGGCGTGCCAGGCCGGCGTGCCGCAGCCGTCGCACGTCCTGCTCGCCATGGGCGTCCCCGAGGCGGACGCGCGGGGTGCCCTCCGCTTCTCGCTCGGCGTGACGTCGACGCGCGACGACGTCGCGCGCCTCCTCGACGCCCTGCCCCGAGCCGTCGAGCGCGCCCGGGCCGCGGGCCTCGCGTCGAGCCCGGCGCGCACGCGCGTCACGAGCCGCACGGGGGGTGCCGCGTGAGGGTCCTGGCCGCCATGTCGGGCGGCGTCGACTCGGCCGTCGCCGCGGCGCTCGCGGTCGAGGCCGGGCACGAGGTGGTCGGCGTGCACATGGCGCTCTCGCGCGACCGCGACCAGTTCCGCACCGGCTCGCGCGGGTGCTGCTCGATCGAGGACGCGGGGGACGCGCGCCGCGCGGCCGACGTGCTCGGCATCCCGTACTACGTGTGGGACCTCTCCGAGCGGTTCGAGGACACGGTGGTCGCCGACTTCCTCGCGGAGTACGAGGCCGGGCGCACGCCCAACCCGTGCGTGCGCTGCAACGAGCACATCAAGTTCGAGGCGCTGCTGGACAAGGCGACGGCGCTCGGGTTCGACGCCGTCGCGACGGGCCACTACGCGCGCGTCGAGACGCGCGAGGTCCCCGACGCGTCCGCGCCGGACGGGGTGCGCACGGTGCGCGAGCTGCACCGCTCCCCGAACGCGGCGAAGGACCAGTCGTACGTCCTCGCGGTCATGGGTCCCGAGCGGCTCGCGCGGGCGGTCTTCCCGCTCGGCGGCTTCGCGTCCAAGGACGAGGTCCGCGCCGAGGCCGCGCGGCGCGGCCTGTCGGTCTCCGCGAAGCCCGACTCCTACGACATCTGCTTCGTCGCCGACGGCGACACCCAGGGCTTCCTGCGCGCGCGCCTCGGCGCGCGGCCGGGCGAGATCGTCGACGCGGAGGGCACGGTGCTCGGCGAGCACGAGGGCGCCTACGCGTACACGGTCGGGCAGCGCAAGGGGCTCGGGATCGACCGCCCCGCGCCCGACGGCCGCCCGCGCTACGTGCTCGACGTCCAGCCCGCGAGCAACCGGGTGGTCGTCGGCCCGGCCGAGCTGCTGAGCGTCGACCGGATCGAGGCGGGGTCCGCCGTCTGGTTCGACGACGCGCGCCCGCCCGCGGGCGAGGCGGCCGACGTCGAGGTGCAGGTGCGTGCGCACGGTGCGCCCGTCCCCGCGCGCGTGCGCGCCGTCCCCGACGGGTCGATCGAGGTCGAGCTCACCGGCACGCCGCTCCGGGGCGTCGCGGCCGGTCAGTCGCTCGTCGTCTACGCCGGCACGCGCGTGCTCGGGCAGGGCACGGTCGACCGGGCGTACCGGGCCGGGCGAGGCTCCGGCGCCCCGCGCGAGCCGGAGGCTCAGCCGACGCCGACGGCCGCCGGGTGAGCGAGCGCCCGCACGAGCGCCGACTCGTCGCGCACGCACCAGTGCTCGGCCGCGCGTCCCTCGGCGAAGCGGAGCACGTGCATCTCGCGGACGCGGAACCGGCGGCCCGTCGGCGCGACGCCGCGGAAGTAGCCGGTGTGCCGCGCGCTGAGCTCGACGTGCAGCGCCACGAGGTCGCCCTCCGCGACCGCGTGCAGCACCTCGACGTGCTGGTCCTCGAACGCGTCCGCGTACCAGTGCATGGTCGCGACGAGGCCCTCGTCGCCGCCGTCGCCGCCCGGTGCCGCGTCGTGGTTGCGGAAGCCCGGCGCGAGCAGCGCCGCGACGGCGTCGGCGTGGTTGCCCGGGATCGCGTGCGTGTGCACGGCGACGGCGGCGGCCTTGTTCTCGTGCGTGCCCATGGCGGGGTCCTTCCGCGGGACGGCCGTGCGGCCCCCGGACCCCGGCGGGGTCGCGGCACGGCTCGGTGTTCCGGTGTGCTCCTGGAGAGAGGTGGACGGCACGTGGTTCGTGACGAGGTGCGCGGTCTCCCGCGCGAGGCGGCCCCCGGGGGTGCGGCATGACCGCGGTGAGCGGGCTCGGGCCGTGGCCCGGCGGAGAGGGCGCGGACGTCCTCGAGGCGCAGCTCACGGTGCTCGGCGACCTCGCCGCCGTGCCGACGGGCGTGCGGGGAGTGCCGTTCCTCGTCCAGCTCCCGGGCCGCGGGCCCGGCGCCGACGCGACGGGGCGGACGGCGGCGCTGCTGCCCGGGCTGCCCGTCGAGCTCGGCCCCCACGGCTGGAAGCTCGCGGACCACGGCGGCGCGGACCTGCGCCGCGCGGAGGCGTACCTGCGCGAGGACGTGGAGGCGCTCACCATCGCGGGCGCCGGGTACGCGGGGCCGCTCGCCGTCACGGTCACCGGGCCGTGGACGCTCGCCGCCGAGGTGTACCTCGCGCGCGGCGACCGCGTGTTGTCCGACCGCGGCGCGGTGCGCGAGGTCGTCGAGGCGCTCGCCGCGGGCGCGACCGAGCACGTCGCGCAGGTGCGCCGTCAGGTCCCGGGGGCGGACGTCGTCGTGCAGGTGGACGAGCCGCTGCTCGCGCAGGTGGGCGCGGGCGTGCTGCCCACGTTCTCGGGCTACTCGCGCCTGCGCGCCGTCCCCGGCCCGGACCTCGTGGACGGGCTGCGCCCGGTGCTCGACGCCGCGCGCGCCGCGTCCGCGTCGACGGTCGTCCACGTGGGCCCCGCCTGGGTGGGCGTCGCGCCGGTCGTCCTCGCGGGCGCCGACGCGGTCGGCCTGACGCTCGGCGCGTGGGACGAGCGGTCCTGGGAGACGGTCGCGCGCGCGGTCGAGCGCGGCGTGCGCCTCTGGGCCGCGCTGCCGCCCGCGAAGGTCTCGCAGTGCGCGGGGCCGGCGCTGGGCGAGCTCGCCGACCTCGTCAGCGTGCCGTGGCGGCGCATCGGGCTCGGGCTGCCCGCGCTCGACGACGTGACGCTCCTCGGCGCGCCGCGGTCCGGCGTCGGCGGCGGCCCCGGTCGCGGGGTCGCCGGCACGCCCGACGAGCACCGTGCGCTGCTCGCGAACCTCGGCCGCGTCGCCGACGTGCTGGCCGAGCGGGCGCACGCCTGAGCGTCGCCCGGACACGCCCTGAACGCTTTCCGCGCACGGCTCCGGGTGCGTACGCTTGACCTCGCGCGACGGTCACGACGGCGACGTGCGGACGGCCGTCCCGCGGCCTCCGGACGGCGCGGGAACGGCCGGGCGCAGACCCTCGTCCCCCCACCGCGAAGGATCTCCATGCCCGTCCTGCGAGCCGTGCTGTTCGACCTCGACGGCGTCCTCACGCCGACCGCCGAGCTCCACATGCGCGCCTGGGAACGGCTGTTCGCGCCCTACTGCGCCGCGCACGGCCTCGCCCCGTACACCGCCGCGGACTACTTCGCGTCGATCGACGGGAAGCCCCGGTACGACGGCGTCGCGACGTTCCTCGCGTCGCGGGGCGTCACGCTGCCGCGCGGCGAGGTCACGGACGCGCCGGGGGAGTCCACCGTGTGCGCGCTCGGCAACCGCAAGGACGAGATCGTCAACCGCATGTTCGCCGAGGAGGGCATCGCGCCGTACCCGGGCTCGGTCCGGTTCCTCGACGCCGTGACCGCGGCGGGCGCGGCGGTCGCCGTCGTGTCGTCGTCGCGCAACACGCCCGCCGTCCTCGCGGCGGCCGGGCTCACGCACCGGTTCGCGGTCGTCGTGGACGGGAACGTCGCGGCGCGCGAGCACGTCGCCGGCAAGCCCGCACCGGACACGTACCTGTACGCGGCGCAGCTGCTGGACGTCCCCGCCGCGGAGGCCGTCGTGGTCGAGGACGCGCTGTCGGGCGTGCAGGCCGGCGCGGCCGGCGGGTTCGGTCTGGTGCTCGGCGTCGACCGCGGGGTGGGCGCGGACGCGCTGCTCGCGCACGGGGCCGACGTCGTCGTGGCCGACCTCGGCGAGCTCGACGCGACGGTCCTCGACCGTCCGCGCGCGGCGACCGCCGACGTCGCCCGTCCCGCCGTCACCGGCCCCGCCGACGAGGAGGCGGGCGCGTGATCCGCCGGACCGCCGACGAGCGCGGCACCGTCGACCGCCTGCGCTTCCCGGCCGACCCGTGGCGGCTCGTCGAGTCGCAGTTCTCCGCGGAGGACCTGGGCGTCACCGAGACGCTGTTCGCCGTCGCGAACGGCTACCTCGGCATGCGCGGCAACGTCGAGGAGGGCCGCGAGTCCCACTCGCACGGCACGTTCGTCAACGGCTTCCACGAGACCTGGCCCATCCGGCACGCGGAGGAGGCGTACGGCTTCGCGCGCGTCGGGCAGACGATCGTCAACGTCCCGGACGCCAAGGTCATCCGCCTCTACGTGGACGACGAGCCCCTCCTGCTGCCCGTCGCGGACCTCATCGACTACGAGCGCTCGCTCGACCTCCAGGACGGCGTCCTGCGGCGCGAGCTGCTGTGGCGCACGCCGTCGGGCAAGCGCGTGCAGATCCGCTCGCAGCGCATGGTGTCGTTCGTCGAGCGCCACCTCGCGGTCATGACGTTCGAGGTCACGCTCCTCGACGCGGCCGCGCCCGTCGCGATCTCGTCCCAGATCCTCAACCGCCAGGACGGCCAGGACGAGTACCACGTGCGGTCCGCGTCGCTGGGGGAGGGCTTCGACCCGCGCAAGACGAACCAGTTCACCGGGCGCGTGCTGCAGCCGCAGACGCAGTTCGGCGACGACGAGCGCCTCGTGCTGTCCTACCGCTGCACCAACTCCGGCATGACGCTCGCCGTCGCGGCCGACGACCTGCTCGAGACCGAGAACGAGTGGGACGTGCGCACGCTCGCCGAGGACGACCTCGCGAAGCACGTGTTCCGCGTGCACGCCGAGCCCGGGCGGCCGATCCGGCTCACCAAGCTCGTCGCGTACCACACGTCGCGCGGCGTGCCGTCGCGCGAGCTCGTCGACCGCTGCCGGCGCACGCTCGACCGGGCGCGCGAGACCGGCGTCGAGGCCCAGCTCGCGCTCCACCGCGAGTGGCTCGACGACTTCTGGGCCCGCTCCGACGTCGAGATCCCCGGCCAGCCGGGCGTCCAGCAGGCCGTGCGCTGGAACCTGTTCCAGCTCGCGCAGGCCACGGCCCGTGCCGAGGGCAACGGCGTCCCCGCGAAGGGCCTCACCGGCTCCGGGTACAGCGGGCACTACTTCTGGGACACCGAGATCTACGTCCTGCCGTTCCTCACGTACACGAGCCCGCGGTACGCGCGCAACGCGCTGCGCTTCCGCTACCAGATGCTCGACGCCGCCCGGCGCCGCGCCGCGGAGCTGTCGCAGAAGGGCGCGCTCTTCCCCTGGCGCACGATCAACGGCGAGGAGGCGTCCGCCTACTACGCGGCCGGGACGGCGCAGTACCACATCGACGCCGACGTGAGCTACGCGCTCGTGCAGTACGTGCGCGCGACCGGCGACGAGGACTTCCTGCGCCGCGAGGCCGCGGACATCCTCGTCGAGACGGCGCGCATGTGGGAGGACCTCGGCTTCTGGCGTGCCAACGGCGACGACAACTTCCACATCCACGGCGTCACCGGGCCGGACGAGTACACGACCGTCGTCAACGACAACCTCTTCACGAACGTCATGGCACGCTTCAACCTGCGCGCCGCGGCGTACGTCGTCGAGCGCATGAAGGCCGACCACCCCGAGGACTACGCGCGTCTCGTGGACCGGCTCTCGCTCGGCGCGTACGAGGCCGCGGAGTGGGTCCGCGCGGCCGACCACATGTCGATCCCGTACGCCGAGAGCATCGGCATCCACCCGCAGGACTCGCACTTCCTCGAGCGCGAGATCTGGGACCTCGCGCACACGCCCGAGGACAAGCGGCCCCTCCTGCTGCACTACCACCCGCTCGTCATCTACCGCTACCAGGTGCTCAAGCAGGCCGACGTCGTGCTCGCGCTGTTCCTCCAGGGGCAGCACTTCAGCGCCGAGGAGAAGCTCGCCGACTTCGAGTACTACGACCCGTTGACCACGGGCGACTCGACGCTCTCGGGCGTCGTGCAGTCCATCGTCGCGGCCGAGGTGGGGTACCACGAGCTCGCGCTCGAGTACTTCGTGTCGTCGATCTTCGTCGACCTCGCGAACCTGCACGCCAACGCGTCCGACGGCGTGCACGTCGCGTCCGCGGGCGGCACGTGGTCCGCGCTCGCGTACGGGTTCGGCGGCATGCGCGACTCGGAGGGCGACCTCACGTTCGACCCGCGCCTGCCCCAGGAGTGGGAGTCGCTCACGTTCCGCGTGCAGTGGCGCGGCTCGCGGCTGCGCGTCACCGTGCTGCCCGACGCGATCGAGCTCGACGCCGAGACCGGCGACGGCGCGCAGGTCGTCGTGCGGGGCGAGCAGGTGAAGGTCGTCCCGGGCGAGGTCGCGCGCGTCGCGCTCGACGGCCAGGGCCCGGTCAGGCCGGGCCGCCCGAGCCTGCGCGCCCTCTCCGGCAACCGCCGCGAGGACGGCACCCTCATCACCGCGACGGTGCCGCACTCCTGAGGCCCGCCCGCACCTCGCCGACCAGGTGGTCCTGGCGCGTCCGGTCTCGCGGACGCGCCAGGACCACCTGCTCGGCCCGGCGGGAGCGCCCGGTCAGCCGAGGCGCTCGGCGAGGAAGCGGTAGTGCACCGCGGCCATGTGCGCGGCCTGGGCGTTGTTCGCGGCGCCGCCGTGGCCGCCCTCGATGTTCTCGTAGTACGTGACGTCCTTGCCCTCGCCGAGCATCTTCGCGGCGAGCTTGCGCGCGTGGCCCGGGTGGACGCGGTCGTCCTTCGTCGACGTCGTGAACAGCACGGGCGGGTACTCGCGCTCGGCGTCGAACAGGTGGTACGGCGAGAACGTGCGGATGAACTCCCACTGCTCGGGGTCGTCCGGGTCGCCGTACTCCGCGGCCCACGACGCCCCCGCGAGGAGCTTCGTGTAGCGGCGCATGTCGAGCAGCGGCACGCCGACGATGACGGCGCCGAACAGCTCGGGGTACTGCGTGAGCATGTTGCCGGCGAGCAGGCCGCCGTTGGAGCGGCCCTCCATCCCCAGGTGCTCGGGCGTGGTGATCCCGCGGGCGACGAGGTCGCGCGCGACGGCGGCGAAGTCCTCGTAGGCGCGGTGGCGGTTCGCCTTGAGCGCGGCCTGGTGCCACGCGGGCCCGTACTCGCCGCCGCCGCGGATGTTCGCGACGACGTAGACGCCGCCCTGCGACAGCCACGCGCGGCCGAGCGCGCCGGAGTAGGCGGGCGTGAGCGAGATCTCGAAGCCGCCGTACCCGTACAGGAGCGTGGGCGCGGTACCGGTTCCGCTGCCGCCCTCGCCCGCCCCCGCGACGAGGTCCGCGCGGCCCACGACGAAGTACGGCACGCGGGTGCCGTCGTCGGACGTGGCGAAGTGCTGCGCGACCGTCATGCCGTCGGCGTCGAAGAACGCGGGGTTGGACTTGACGACCTCGGGCGCGCCCGCGTCGCCCGGGTGCTCGCCGAGCGACAGGAGCGAGAGCGTCGTCGGCGTGAGGTAGTCGGTCGTGACGAGCCAGAGGTCGTCGGTGTCGACGGGGTCGACCGCCCCGACGGCGACCGTGCCCAGCGCGGGCAGGCCCGGGATCTCCGAGCGCACCCACGGCGCGTCCGCGGCCTCCTGCCCGACGGCGCCCCCGGGCGCGGCGGCGTCCGGCGGCGTCAGCACGTGGAGCCGGTTCTTCACGTCGTCGAGCACGTTGACGACGAGGTGGTGGCGCGTCCACGTGGCGCCGG
Source organism: Cellulosimicrobium sp. 72-3 (assembly GCF_013127315.1). Lineage (NCBI taxonomy): Bacteria > Bacillati > Actinomycetota > Actinomycetes > Micrococcales > Promicromonosporaceae > Cellulosimicrobium > Cellulosimicrobium sp. 72-3. The sequence goes on along the minus strand of NZ_CP053419.1, from coordinate 2,921,933 downwards.
CGAGCGACGTCGTCGCCGTCGGCTCGAAGAGCACGGTGAAGCCGCGGTCGCCCGCGAGGAAGTCGTCGAACCGGGCCGCGAGGAGCGACCCGGCGCGGTACGTCGCGCCGCCGACCGTCCAGTCGTCGCGCAGCTCGACGAGCAGCCACTCGCGCCGCACGCCGACCTCGGCGGAGTCGGGCACGTCGATCTTCGTCAGGCGCTGCTCGGGCGTGCCGGTGCGCTCGGCGAGGTAGAGCTCGTCGGAGTAGAACGCCTTGGAGCGGTGCACGAAGTCGCGCTCGAACCCGGGCGTGTGCGAGCGCCAGGCGGAGATGTACATGTCCTCGTCGGTGCCCTCGTAGACGGTCACCGCGGCGTCGAGCGGGGTGCCGCGCGTCCAGCGCTTGACCACGCGCGGGTACCCGGACGGCGTGAGCGTGCCCTCGCCGAAGTCGGTGAAGACGTACACGGTGTCGGCGTCGATCCAGCCGAGCGAGCCCTTGGCCTCGGCGCGGTGGAAGCCGCCGTCCTGCGGCGCGACGAACAGCTTCTCCACGAGGTCGAACTCGCGCGTGACGTCGGCGTCGGAGCCGCCGGGGGAGAGCTCGACGAGCGCGTGCCGCCAGGGCTCGCCCGCGGCGAGCTGCTCCGGCGTCGGGCGCAGGACGCTCGCGCCGTGCCAGACCCACGACTCGCCCTCGGCCGCGGCGAGCGCGTCGAGGTCGAGGACGGTCTCCCACTCCGGGTCGTCGGTGCGGTAGGACTCGAGCGTCGTGCGCCGCCAGACGCCGCGCTCGTGCTGCGCGTCGCGCCAGAAGTTGTAGTACCGGTCGCCGATCTTCGAGACCTCGGGGATCTTCGCGTCGGAGTCGAGCACCTCGCGGATCGCACGCTCGGTCGCGGCGAACTCGTCGGCGGTCTCGAGCGTGTCGGCGACCTCGGCGTTGCGGGCGCGGACCCAGGCCAGCGCCTCGTCGCCCTCGACGTCCTCGAGCCAGAGGTACGGGTCGTGGGGGGTGCCGTCCGGTCGGTCGGTCGCGGCGCGGCTCTCGGTCGCGGGCGAGGGGCTCGTCGTCTGCTCGGCGGTCATGGTCACCCACCCTACGGCGCGCGGGCCGTGGTGCGGAGGTCACGAGGAGGCGGGGACCTTCGGCCCGCATCGGGGCCGGACCCTTGTGGGGACGCGCGGCTTGTGAAAACCTTCACAAGTAGAGAGACCGCCGAAGGAGCCGGGGCATCCCGGCCCCGGCACACCCGCGGCCGACGCCCGGCGAGGTCGGGCACCGGAGGGGACGCATGAGCGCGAAGAGCGCCAGCACGAAGGTCGAGAACCGCACCGAGGACACCCGCACGACGCACGAGATCGACGTCCTCGTCGAGCGGGCCCGCAAGGCGCTCGACCAGTACATGAGCCTCACGCAGGAGGACGTCGACCGGATCGTCCTCAAGGCGTCCGTCGCCGGCCTGCACCAGCACGGCCACCTCGCGCAGATGGCCGTCGCCGAGACCGGGCGCGGCGTCTTCGAGGACAAGGCGACGAAGAACATCTTCGCGTGCGAGCACGTGCCCAACTCGATGGCGAACCTCAAGACGGTCGGGGTCATCGGCCGCGACGAGCTCACGGGCGTCGTCGAGATCGCCGAGCCCGTCGGCGTCGTGTGCGCCGTGACGCCGGTGACGAACCCGACGTCGACCACGATCTTCAAGTCGCTCATCGCGCTCAAGACGCGCAACCCCGTGGTGTTCGCGTTCCACCCGAGCGCGCAGCGCTCGTCGGTCGAGGCGGCCCGCATCGTGCGCGACGCCGCGGTCGCGGCCGGCGCGCCCGACGACTGCATCCAGTGGGTCGAGCACCCGTCGATCGAGGCGACCAGCACGCTCATGCACCACCCGGGTGTCGCGCTCATCCTCGCGACGGGCGGCAACGGCATGGTCCGCGCGGCCTACTCGGCCGGCAAGCCCGCCCTCGGCGTCGGCGCGGGGAACGTCCCGGCCTACGTCGAGAAGAGCGCCGACCTCGGCCGCGCGATCAACGACGTGGTCATGTCGAAGGCGTTCGACAACGGCATGGTGTGCGCCTCGGAGCAGGCGCTCATCCTCGACGACGCGATCTACGACGACGCGATGCGCGAGCTCGCCCGCCTGCACGCCTACCGGGTGACGCCCGCCGAGAAGGCGATGCTCGAGCGCCTCATCTTCGGGGTCGAGGCGAACGGCACGAACTGCGCCGGGGCGAAGCTCAACCCGAAGGTCGTGGGCAAGTCGCCGGTGTGGATCGCGCGCGAGGCCGGGTTCGAGGTCCCCGACGACACGTCGATCATCCTCGCGGAGATCGACGACGTCGGCCCCGGCGAGCCGCTGAGCCGCGAGAAGCTCACGCCCGTCCTGGCCGTCCTGCGGGCGCGCGACACCGAGCACGGCGTCCGCCTCGCGGAGCGCATGGTCGAGCTCGACGGCCTGGGCCACTCGGCCGCGATCCACACGTCCGACGAGGCGCTCGTCGAGCGGTACGGGTCGCGCGTGAAGGCCGTGCGCGTGCTGTGGAACAGCCCGACGTCGCTCGGCGGCATCGGCGACATCTACAACGCGCTGCTCCCGTCGCTCACGCTGGGCTGCGGCAGCTACGGCGCGAACTCGGTGTCGAACAACGTGTCGGCGGTCAACCTCATCAACGTCAAGCGGATCGGGCGGCGCAACAACAACATGCAGTGGTTCAAGGTGCCCGCCAAGACGTACTTCGAGCCGAACTCGATCCAGTACCTCGCGCAGATGCGCGACGTGCACCGCGTCACGATCGTCACCGACAAGGTCATGAGCCGCATCGGCGTCGTCGACCGCGTGCTCGACGTCCTCGCCCGCCGCGAGGAGAAGGTCGCGATCCAGATCATCGACGCGGTCGAGCCGGAGCCGAGCGTCGGCACCGTGAACCGCGGCGCCGAGTCGATGCGCGACTTCGAGCCCGACACGATCATCGCGATCGGCGGCGGGTCGCCGATGGACGCCGCCAAGGTCATGTGGCTGCGGTACGAGCATCCGGAGATCGAGTTCTCCGACATGCGGGAGAAGTTCTTCGACGTGCGCAAGCGCGCGTACAAGTTCCCGGAGCTCGGGGGCCGGGCGAAGCTCGTGTGCATCCCGACGTCGTCGGGCACCGGCGCGGAGGTGACGCCGTTCGCGGTCATCACCGACCCGGAGACGGGCTTCAAGTACCCGCTCGCGGACTACGCGCTCACCCCGACCGTCGCCATCGTCGACCCCGTGCTCACGGACACCATGCCGGCGAAGCTCGCCGCCGACTCGGGCTTCGACGCCCTCACGCACGCGACCGAGGCGTTCGTCTCCGTCTACGCGAACGACTTCACCGACGGGCTGTGCCTGCAGGCGATCAAGATGGTCTTCGAGCACATCGAGGACTCGGTCACGCAGGGCGCGGCGGCCCCGAAGGCCCGCGAGAAGATGCACAACGCGGCGACCATCGCGGGCATGGCGTTCGGCTCGGCGATGCTCGGCATCGTGCACGCCATGGCGCACACCGTGGGCTCGACCTTCCACCTCGTGCACGGGCGCACCAACGCGGTGCTCCTGCCGCACGTGATCCGCTACAACGGCCAGGTGCCCACGAAGCTCACGAGCTGGCCCAAGTACGAGCGCTACGTGGCCCCGGAGCGGTTCCAGGAGATCGCGAAGCACCTCGGGCTGCCGGCCTCCACCCCGGAGGAGGGCGTCGAGTCGTACGCGAGGGCGGTCGAGGAGCTGCGCGCCAAGGTGGGCATCGAGGCCACGTTCGCCGCGCAGGGCGTCGACGAGCGGGCGTTCATGAGCCGCCTGGACGACCTCGCGCTCCGGTCGTTCGAGGACCAGTGCGCCCCGGCGAACCCGCGGATGCCGGTCCTGGAGGACATGCGCGACATCCTCGTCGCGGCCTACCGCGGCAGCAGCCGCGAGGTCGTGCGGGCAGAGCGTCTCGCGGCCCACGAGGGCGCGAGCACCGAGGACGGGCAGGCGGCGACCCCGCCTGCCGGGAGCGTGGCGGCCGGCTGACCCTTCCCGGCCCCACGAAACCCGGAGCCCGACGGCGCGAGTCCCCTTCCGCCGTCGGGCTCCGTCGTGTGACGGGAGGGCCCGCGATGTGCTATCTATGAGTAGCACGCGTGGCGCGGGCGCCCCTCGCGGAGCGGGGGGAGGGGGTCGTTCGAGAACGGGGTGATACCGATAAGTCTGTAGACCGAGGAGTAGCGCTGGGTGACGGTTGCACGCGTGCAAGGAGATCTGCAGCGCGCGCTGGGTGAGAACCTGCGGACCCTCCGGGTCGGCCGCGGGATGAGCCAGGAGGACTTCGCCGAGTTCCTCGGCGTCCACCGGACCTACATGGGCGGGGTCGAGCGCGGGGAGCGCAACCTGACCCTCCGCTCGGTCGAGAAGCTCGCCGAGCGGCTCGACGTCGACCCCGTCTCGCTCCTCCGTCCACCGCCTTCGTAACGGCGCGGTCCGGCGTGTCGGACGCCCCCGGCATCATGGTCCCGTCGCCGGGGAGGTGATCGGCATGACCGACGTGCTCGACAGCACGACAGGGGGATCAGCAGTGTGGGCTTCGCCGCTCGGGAGGCCGTCCTGGCAGGTGGACGACTGCCCGCCGTGGTGCGTGGCCGTCCACGAGGAGGGCGACCACCCGCACGACCGCAAGCACCTCGGCCCGGAGCTCACGGTGCCCGCCACGACCCTCGCGGCGCACGCGTCGCCGGACGGCGTGCACCGGGACGAGCGGTCGGCGTCGGAGCTCGTGGTGTCGCTCCACCGCAGGGACGGGTCGCACGACACGTGGGTCTACGTGGGCGACGGGTTCGAGCAGCGTCTCGAGGTGCTGCTCGGCGACATGTGGCGCATCGTCGAGGCGTTCGGGCACGCGGTCGAGGGCCTGCCCCCGGAGGCGTGAGCCGGCTCAGGCCGTGCCGCCCGGCCGCACGAACCCGGCCTCGTACGCGAGGATCACCAGCTGCACCCGGTTCGTCAGCCCGACCTTGGTGAGCAGCGACCGCACGTGGCTCTTCACGGTCGCCTCGGTGAGGTGCAGCTCCGCCCCGATCTCGCGGTTCGACAGGCCGCGCGCGACCGCGAGGAGCACCTCGCGCTCGCGCGGGGTCGCCGCGTCGAGCCCGGTGACCGCGGACCCGGTCTCGACGGCGTCGGATGCCGCGAGCGGCGCCTGCCGGGCGAGCTCGACGTAGGTCGAGATGATGCGGCCCGTGACCGCCGGGTCGAGCAGGGAGTCGCCTGCGTGGACGCGGTGCACGGCGTCGACGAGCGACTGCGGGTCCGCGTCCTTGAGGAGGAACCCGGCGGCGCCCGCGCGCAGCGCGCCGTAGACGTACTCGTCGTCGTCGAACGTCGTGAGGACGAGCGTACGCACCGCCGCGAGCTCGGGGTCGGCCACGATGCGCGCGGTCGCCTCGATGCCGTTCAGCCGGGGCATGCGCACGTCCATGAGCAGGACGTCGGGGCGCAGGGCGCGCGCCATGGCGACCGCCGTCTCCCCGTCCCCGGCCTCGCCGACGACCGTCACGTCCGGCTCGTTGTCGAGGATCATGCGCAGGCCCAGCCGGATGGTCGCCTGGTCGTCCACGACGACGACGCGGACCGGCGTCGTGCCCGTGCCGGGGGCGCTCACGCCGCGGCCCGCGGGACTCGCGCCTCGACCGTCCAACCCCCGCGCCCGTCCGGCCCGGCGGACAGCGCGCCCCCGGCCGCGAGCGCCCGCTCGCGCATGGAGGTCAGGCCGTGGCCCTGCCGCCCGTCGGTGCTCGGCAGCGGCGGTCCGGCGTCGTGGACGCGCAGGCGCAGGTCGCCCGCACGGTCGGTCAGCGTCACGGTCACGTCGTGGGCGAGGGAGTGCAGCAGCACGTTGGTCAGGGCCTCCTGGGCGATGCGGACGACGGCGAGGCCGGACTCGGCGCTCGTCGCGGGCCACGGGTCGGGGAGCGTGAGGTCGACGGCGCGCCCGGCGTCGCGCAGGCGGCGGGCGGCCGCGCGCAGCTCGTCCGCAGCCCGGTCGCCGTCGGGCGTCGGGGCGAGGGCCGCGGTGCCGCCGTCGGCCTCGGTGCCGCGGCGCAGCACCTGCACGACGGACCGCATCGCGGTGAGCGCCTGCTTGCCCTCGTCGGCGATCCACCGCACGGCCTCGGCCGGCGCGTCCGGGCGGTTCGCCGCGACGCGGTCCGCCGCCTGGGCGCGCACGACGATCGCCGACATGTGGTGCGCGACGACGTCGTGCAGCTCGCGCGCGATCCGCGTGCGCTCGGCGAGCACGGCGCGCTCCGCGAGCTCGGCCTGGAGCGCCTGGAGCTCCGCGTTGCGCTCGCGCAGGCTCTCGGACGTGAGGGCGAGGCGGCGAAAGAAGTACCCGGCGGCGACCGCGACCAGCACGAGGGCGAGCGCGAGGACGACGTCGGAGGGGGAGTTCGCGACCCAGAGCTCCTCGACGAAGAAGGGCCGGGGCGGCAGGACGAGGCCCGGGCGCCCCGCGAGCTGCAGCGCGAACGCCGCGAGGCCGGCGCCGACGGTCGCCAGGACCGGCGGCACCGCCCCGGACCGGGTCGCCGCGAAGGCCGCGATCATGAGCGGCACGAGCTCGAACGGGGTCTGCATGATCCAGGGGATCGCGAGCGGGTAGAGCGTGACGGTGCCCCAGAACAGCGGGCCGGGCGCGACGCGCCGCAGCGCGAGCGCGAGCACGATCCCCAGCCCGGCGACCCGGTACGAGTCGGGGAAGCGCGGGTACCAGTAGTCGCCGCGCTCCATGACCATGACCACGGTGAACCACACGGCGCCCGCGACGAGCGCGGTCGCGAGGTCCTGCGCCCACACGGGCAGGCGGGTCGTCGGGGGCACGCGTCCACGGTAGCCGGGGCGGGTCGTGCGCGGCACCGCCCCGGGTGGGAACCCGGCCCGTGCGGCCTCCGCCCCAGGGCGGAACGACGTCGGGCCGGGGGCGGACGCTCCCCGCCCGGGTGCACCGCACGGCGGGGTCGAGGAGTCGCCGTCGGGTCGATGTGGCGCGAGGTCCCCGCGGGCGAGCCTCGTCCCATGACCACGACACCCCTGCGCCCCACCCCGCCCGCCCGCCACGTCCCGGGCCCTCGCGGCCCGCGGCGCGTCGCCCGGACCGTGCTCGGCGTCCTCGCCGTCGGCGCGCTCGGCGTGGCAGGCGCGCTCACGTACCTCACCGTGACGACGCACGACGGCGACGCCGTCGCCGACCCGTCGCCCACGTTGCGCCCCCAGACCGCGACCGGGCTGGACCCCGAGCTCGAGCGGCGCTTCGACGAGGCGCGGGCCGCCGCAGACGCCGAGGGGGTCGAGCTGACGCTCACCTCGGGGTGGCGCACCGCGGCGGAGCAGGAGCAGCTCGTCGAGGCGGCGCTCGAGCGCTACGGGTCGCCCGAGGAGGCCCACCGGTGGGTGCTCCCGCCCGAGACCTCCGAGCACGTCGCGGGCCTCGCGATCGACGTCGGGCCGACGGACGGCGCGCTGTGGCTCGGCGAGCACGGCCCCCGGTTCGGCCTGTGCCGCACGTACGCGAACGAGATGTGGCACTTCGAGGCCGCGACGGAGCCGGGCGGGACGTGCCCGCCGATGCACGAGGACGCCTCGCACGGCTGGGGGTGAGGGCCCGCCGGGGTGCGGTCCGGGGGCGGCGGATGTGGGCGGTCCGCGCGATGATGTGCGGGTGAGCGAGAGCACCCCCGCGACGTCAGCGCCGACCCCCCCGACCCCGACGGACGAGGACGTGCCCGCGGCGTCGTCCGCCGCCGAGCTCGACGAAGCCGCGGCGCAGCGGCGCTGGGCCGAGCTCGTCGCCCAGGTCGAGGCCGACCAGCGGGCCTACTACGAGGAGGACCAGCCGGTCTCGTCCGACGCGGAGTACGACGCGCGGATGCACGAGCTGCAGGCGCTCGAGGCCGCGCACCCCGCCCTCCAGACGCCCGAGTCACCGACGCAGCGCGTGGGCGGCCGGGCCGCGGCCGGCTTCGCGACCGTCCAGCACCTCGAGCCCATGCTCTCGCTCGACAACGCCTTCAGCGCCGAGGACCTCGCCGCGTGGGCTGCACGCGTGCACCGCGACCTGGGCGTGGCCGCGGACGCCGAGGTGGACTACCTGTGCGAGGTCAAGATCGACGGCCTCGCGATCGCGCTGCTCTACGAGAAGGGCCGTCTGGTGCGGGCCGCCACGCGCGGCGACGGGCGCACGGGCGAGGACGTGTCCGCCAACGTGCGGACGATCCCGAGCATCCCGCAGCGCCTCGCCGGCGACCCCGCGACGCACCCCGACGTCATCGAGATCCGCGGCGAGGTGTTCATGGGTGTCGCGGACTTCGCCGCGCTCAACGAGAAGCTCGTCGCCGCGGGCCAGGCGCCGTACGCGAACCCGCGCAACACCGCGGCCGGGTCGCTGCGCCAGAAGGACCCGGCCGTCACCGCGAGCCGCAACCTGCGCATGTACGCGCACGGCGTCGGCGCGCTCCAGTGGGAGGCCGGCGAGCACGCCGAGCTCGCGCGGCAGTCCGACGCCTACGCCCTGTTCGAGCAGTGGGGCGTGCCGGTGTCGCCGCACAACCGGGTCGTGCACGGCCTCGACGAGGTCATGGAGCGCATCGCCTACTTCGGCGAGCACCGGCACGACATCGAGCACGAGCTCGACGGGATCGTCGTCAAGGTCGACGAGCTCGCGCTCCAGAGGCGGCTCGGCGCCACGAGCCGCGCGCCCCGGTGGGCCATCGCCTACAAGTACCCGCCCGAGGAGGTCAACACGCGCCTCCTCGCGATCCAGGTCGGTGTCGGCCGCACGGGCCGCGCGACCCCGTACGCCGTCATGGAGCCGGTCAAGGTCGCGGGCAGCACGGTGCGCCAGGCGACCCTGCACAACCAGGACGTCGTCCGCGCGAAGGGCGTGCGCATCGGCGACATGGTCGTGCTGCGCAAGGCGGGCGACGTCATCCCCGAGATCCTGGGCCCGGTCGCGGCGCTCGCGGACGACGGCTACCCGCGCGAGGACTTCGTCATGCCCGCGGACTGCCCGGAGTGCGGCACCCCGCTGCGGCCCATGAAGGAGGGCGACGTCGACCTGCGCTGCCCCAACGCCGAGTCGTGCCCCGCCCAGGTGCGCGGCCGCGTCGAGCACATCGGTTCGCGCGGGGGGCTCGACGTCGAGGTGCTCGGCGAGGTGACGGCGGCCGCGCTCACGCAGCCGCTCGAGCCGGCCGAGCCGCCGCTGCGCACGGAGGCCGGGCTGTTCGAGCTGAGCGTCGAGCAGCTCGTCCCGATCCGGGTCGTCGTGCGCGACTCCGAGACCGGGCTGCCGCGCGAGTACGACGGCACGGGCGAGCCGGCCGAGATCACCATGCCCGACGGCTCGACCGCGACCGTCAAGTCCGTGTGGCCGTTCCGGAAGAAGCGCAAGCTGTCGAAGGCCGCGGAGCGTGAGGCGATCGAGGCGGGGGAGCCGCTCTTCGAGGCGTCGACCAACGCGACGAAGCTCGTGGAGGAGCTCGAGCTCGCGAAGACGAAGGACCTCTGGCGCATCCTCGTCAGCCTGAACATCCGGCACGTGGGCCCGGTCGCGGCGCGTGCCCTCGCGGACTGGTTCGGCTCGCTCGACGCGATCCGGGCCGCGACGCGCGACGAGCTCGCCGCGGTCGAGGGCGTCGGGCCCGTGATCGCCGACCAGGTCGTCGAGTGGTTCACCGTCGGCTGGCACGTCGAGATCGTCGACCGCTGGCGGGCGGCCGGGGTGCGCTTCGAGATCCCCGACCACCCCGGCCCCGGCGCGCGCCAGGAGCCGACCGGTCCGCTCGCCGGGCTGACGGTCGTCGTGACGGGGTCGCTCGAGGGGTTCAGCCGCGACGGCGCCAAGGAGGCCGTCATCGCGGCGGGCGGCAAGGCGTCCGGGTCGGTCTCGAAGAAGACGGACTACGTCGTCGTCGGGGCGAGCGCCGGCTCCAAGGAGACCAAGGCGCGCGACCTCGGGCTGCCGATCCTCGACGAGGAGGGCTTCGTCGCGCTCCTCGCCGGAGGGCCCGACGCCGTGGCCGACCGCCTCGGTGCGGGCCCGGCGTCGGACGACGCGGGCGATGCCCCGGCCACGGACGGCGGGGCAGAGCCCGGCGCGGACGGCTGAGCCGCGCGTCGGGCCGGGCGCCTACGATGCTCCGGTGCTCGACGCCACCACCGCCCCGTCCCGTACCCTCCCGACCCTGCGCGGCGCCCACCTCGTGGGCTCCGTGAACCTGCCGACCGCGCGCGAGACCTTCCGTGCGGTGGGGGAGCACCTCGGCGACCACGTGCGCCGCGTCCCCGACGGGGAGGTCGGCGAGCGGTTCCACTGGATCCTCTTCCAGGGTGAGCGGTTCTCCGCCGTCGACGGCCTCGCGCGCGTCCCGGTGGACCCGGTCGTCGTCGCGGGGTTCGACGTGCGCCCGCACGTCCTCGACGGCTCCGTCGACGCGGCGGACCTGCGGTTCGGCCCGCTCGGCTACGCCGACGCGGCCCTCGCCTCGTACGCCGACTTCGTCGCGCTGCGCGAGGAGGGCGCCCTCCCGGCCGGGGCCCGCTTCCAGGTGTGCCTGCCCTCGCCGCTCGCGCCGGTGACGGCGTTCGTCGCGCCCCAGGACCGCGCAGCGGTGCACCCGGCGTACGAGGCCGCGCTCGTCCGCGAGCTCGAGGCGATCACCGCCGCGATCCCCGCGGAGGACCTCGCGGTCCAGGTCGACCTCGCGACCGAGTTCGCGTTCGTCGAGGGCGCGAACCTCGGCGGCGGGGCCGCGCGCGCGTGGTTCGACGCCGAGGCTGGGGGAGACGAGGACGTCGTCGCGGGGTGCGCGCGCCGGGCCGCGGCGTTCGCGCGGCACGTGCCCGCCGGGGCCGAGCTGGGGTTCCACCTCTGCTACGGCGACGTCGCGGAGAAGCACTTCGTCGAGCCGACGGACACCGCGAACCTCGTCCACGTCGCGAACGCCCTCGTGGAGCACCTCGACCGGCCGGTCCAGTGGGTCCACCTGCCCGTCCCGATAGCGCGCGACGACGTCGCGTACGTCGCGCCGCTGGCGGACCTGCGCCTGGACCCGGCGACCGAGCTCTACCTCGGGCTCCTGCACCACGAGGACGGTGTCGAGGGCGCACGCCGCCGCCTCGCCGCGGCGGCGTCGGTGCTCGGCGACCGCCCGGTCGGCGTCGGGACGGAGTGCGGCTTCGGCCGCGGCCCGAGCGAGCGCACCACCGGCCTGCTCGACCTGCACGCCGCGGTGCTCGCGGCGGTCTGACGGCTCAGCCCCGGGGCCGCCGGGCGACGACCTCGCGCAGCCGCGCGACGCCGTCGGGCGGGACGGGGAGCGACGGCCCGCGCGGGGGAGCGGTCGGCACGCCGAGCAGGGTGGCGAGGGCGTGGAACCCGCTCAACGGGCGCAGGTCGGCGAGCACGGCGGTCAGGTCGTGCAGCCAGCGGGCGACCCGCGCGTCGGGCACCGTGCCCGCGGTGCGGGCGCGACGGAGCGCGACGTACTCCGCGGGGACGAGCGCGGCGAGCCCGGTGTGCCAGGCGTCGGCCGGCTCGGCGCCGCGCACGAGGGGGACGTCGCCGCTCAGCCCGACGCTCACCCCGAGGCCGTCGGTCGCGGCCCGCAGCTCCGCGACCCGCCCTCCGGGTCGCGCAGGCGTGGACGCCGCGTCCTTGACCGCGACGACGTTCGTCGTGCGGGCGAGGTGCGCCAGGGCGCCCGGCGTGAGGTCGTACGCGGTCTGGACGCTGCGGTTGTAGAAGCACACCGGCAGGTCGACGGCCGCCGCGACCGCCTCGAACAGCGCCACGACCTCCGCCTCGTCGAGCGGGAGGTAGGAGAACGGCGCGAGGACGAGCCCGTCGGCGCTCGCGTCGCGCGCGGCACGGGCCCGTGCGAGGACGTCGCGCGTCGACGCGCCGCTGACGGCGACGTGGACGGGCACGGCCGTGGCGCCCGTCGACCCCGCCGCCACGGCCGCCCGCACGACGGCGTCGCGCTCGTCCGGGTCGAACGTGACCCCGGCGCCCGACGACGCGAGCACCACGACGCCGTCGACCCCGGCCCCGACGGCGTCCCGGACCAGCCGGCCGAGAGCCTCGAGGTCGGGGGCGTCGTCGTCGGTGAGCGGGGTGATCGGGTAGGCGAGCAGGCCGCGGAAGGCGGTCATGCGCGCGGGCTCAGCGGCTCGCCCAGAGGATGCCGCGCTCGACGATCGTGCGGATCGGAGGCACCTCGAGGTCGGCGAGCTGGTGCCCCGCCGCACACACGAAGATGCGTCCGGCGCCCCAGCGTCGCGTCCACACGGCGGGGGAGACGACGGGCTCGTGCCACGGGTCGCCGTCGCGCGGGAGGATCGTCGTGGTCGCGAGGACGTCGTTGTACGAGTCGGCGAGCACCCAGTACTGCTCCGAGTGCAGCGCGATCGAGTCGATCCCCGCGACGATCGGGTGGTCCCCGCGCTCGGGCACGATCTCGATCGTGTGGTCCACGAGGTCGTGCGCGTGGGCGGCGAACTGCCCGCCCACCATCTGCAGGTAGTCGGTGGCGAGCCGGAACGAGTCGACGATGCCGCCGTGCCAGCCCGCGAACCCGGTGCCGTTCGCGATGGCCGTGCGCAGGCCGCGCATCTCGTCCGGGAGGATCTCGCCCATCGTCCAGCACTGCACGACGAGGTCGAGGCTCGTCATGAACTCCTCGTCGGCGTACGCCTCGAGCGATCCCTCGAGCGTCACGTCGTAGCCGGACGCCTCGAGGAACGGGATGAACAGCTCGGCGGCCTCCTCGGGTGCGTGCCCGGGCCACCCGCCCCGGACCACGAGCGCTCGACGGTTCCGCTCGGTCATGACTCCTCCTCGTGCTTCGTCACACTCGTCGCGCCCGCGCGCGCGGGCAGCGGCCCCCGTCGACCGCGCTCAGGCGATGAGCGCGTCGATCGCTGCGGGCGAGAGTACGTGATCGACGGCCATGGCGCTCGCACCGAGCACGCCGGCCTGACCTCGTGCCTGCGAGGTGACGATGCGCAGGTGCTGCGTCGCGAGGGGCAGCGAGCGCTGGTAGACGATCTCGCGGATGCCCGCGATGAGGTGCTCGCCCGCCTCGGCGACGATGCCGCCGATGACGATGAGCGAGGGGTTGAGCAGGCTGACGCACGCCGCGAGCACGGAGCCGATGTCGCGCCCGGCCTGGCGCACGGCCTGGCTCGCGGCGAGGTCGCCGCCGCGCACGAGCGCGACGACGTCGGAGCTGGTGGTCGCGTCGAGGCCCGCGGCGGCGAGGGCCGCGGCGACGGCCTGGCCGCTCGCGACGGCCTCGAGGCAGCCCACGTTCCCGCAGCGGCACGGGACGTCGGCGGCGCTCGGGACGGCGACGTGCCCGATGTCGCCCGCGGCGCCCTGCGCGCCGCGCCGGAGCTCGCCGTCGGCGATGATGCCCGAGCCGATGCCCGTCGCGACCTTGACGAAGAGCATGTCGGTGACCGCGGGCCACGCGGTGCGGTGCTCGCCCAGCGCCATGATGTTCACGTCGTTGTCGACGAGCACGGAGGCGTCGAACCGCTTCTGCAGGATCCCGGGGACGTCGACGTCGTCCCACGCGGGCATGATCGGCGGGTTGATGGGCCGCCCGGAGGAGTGCTCGACGGGGCCGGGGAGGCCGACGCCGACGCTGACCAGGTCGTCGATGCTGCGCCCCGTGGTCGCGACGAGCTTCTCGCCCGTGTCCGCGACCCACGACAGGACGACGTCGGGACCGTCCGCGATCGCGAGGGCCGCGTCGGTCTCGGCGAGCACGTTGGACGCGAGGTCCGTGACGGCGAGCCGGGCGTGGGTCGCGCCGAGGTCCACAGCGAGCACGATGCGCGCCTCAGGGCTGAAGGCGAAGGTCACGGGCGGGCGCCCGCCGGTCGAGCTGGCCTCGCCCGCGGGGGCGATGAGGCCGGCCGTCATGAGGAGGTCGATCCGGGCGGCGATGGTCGACCGCGCCTGCCCCGTGATCGCTGCGAGGTCCGCACGGGTGCGCGGCTGACCGTCCCGGAGCAGCTGGAACATGTCGCCGGCACCGGTCGGGCGCGGCGCGAACTTCAGCAGTTCCTCCATGGGCACAGTGAATCACGGAGCCTCTCGTCGGTCGTCCGTACCAGGCGGACGAGTCATCGGCTTTTGCTTGACGATCGCCAAAAGGTACCCTACTGTCCCCTCCCAAGGCGACATGGACGTCGTCGAAAGGTGTGGAGGTCCGACGGCGGGCCTCCGGTCCGGGCGACGACCGCCCCACGAGCTCCCCCTGGTCCCCGATCGCACGTCGCATCGTCGGCATCCCTGCTCGTACAGGGCTTGCCGGACACTATCGCCTCCGCAGTACCCCGGGGCACCCCGGGAGCGGCGGGAGCGTTCCCATCCGGCGATCAGGGCGCGCACACTTTTGTCGGTCACGGAGTGGTAACAGTGGCAAAAGACGACAACCTTATGATTGACGCTCGTCAAAAGGTTCGCTAGGTTCACCGCATGGTCACCGCAGACCCTCCCCAGCCGCTCCTGCAGATGCAGGGCATCGTCAAGGTCTTCCCCGGGGCTCGTGCGCTCGACGGCGTCGATCTCGAGATCCTCCCGGGCGAGGTCCACTGTCTCCTCGGCCAGAACGGGGCCGGCAAGTCCACGCTCATCAAGGTGCTCGCCGGTGCCCACCAGCCCACCGAGGGCAGGATCCTCCTCGACGGCGAGCCCATCACCATCTCCGACCCCGTGGCAGCGCTGAAGCACGGCGTCGCGACGATGTACCAGGAGCTCGACGTCGTCGACGGCCTGACCGTCGCGGAGAACGTCTACCTCGGGCACGAGCTCGCCACCATGGGGTTCTCCCAGCGCCGCGAGGCGGTGCGCAAGACGCGCGAGCTGCTCCAGCGGCTCGGGCACTCGGAGGTCTCGCCGACCACGGAGGTCGGACGGCTGTCGGCCGCCGGCAAGCAGATCGTCTCCATGGCCCGGGCGCTGTCCCACGACGCGCGCGTCATCATCATGGACGAGCCCTCGGCGGTGCTCGACTCCGAGGAGGTGGGCAACCTCTTCCGTGTCGTCAAGGAGCTGACCAAGGCGGGGGTCGCCGTCGTCTACATCTCCCACCGTCTCGAGGAGATCCGCGAGATCGGCGACCGCATCACCGTCCTCAAGGACGGCCGGACCGTCGCGCAGAACCTCCCGGTGTCCGAGACCCCGACGGCGAAGCTCATCACGCTCATGACCGGGCGCTCGGTCGAGTACGTCTTCCCGGACTCCGACGGCCCGGTGGACGCCGCTCCCGTGGTGCTCGACGTCGCGGGGCTGAGCCTGCGCGGCGTGTTCGCGGACGTGTCGTTCCAGGTGCGCGCCGGGGAGATCGTCGGTCTCGCCGGGCTCGTGGGCGCGGGCCGCTCGGAGATCATCGAGACGGTCTACGGGGCGCGCAAGGCGACCGCGGGCACCGTGACCGTCGACTCCACGCGGCTGCGGTTCGGGTCCGTGGCCTCCGCCGTCGGTGCCGGGATCGGGCTCGCGCCCGAGGAGCGCAAGAGCCAGGGCCTGCTCCTCGACGAGCCCGTCTACCGCAACGTCACGCTCTCGACGTTCTCGCGCTTCGCGCGCTTCGGTCTCCTCGACGAGAGCGCCGAGCGCAAGGCGGCCAAGGAGCAGGCCGACTCGCTCGAGCTGCGCCCCACCGGCGTCGACCGGGCCATCCGCACGCTGTCGGGCGGCAACCAGCAGAAGGCGATGCTCGCCCGCTGGCTCGTCCACGGCTGCCGCGTGCTGCTCCTCGACGAGCCCACGCGCGGCGTCGACGTCGGCGCGCGCGCCGAGATCTACGCCCTCATCCGCAGGCTCGCCGACGAGGGTGCCGCCGTCGTCGTCGTGTCCAGCGAGATCCCCGAAGTCCTCGGCCTCGCCGACCGCGTCCTCGTCGTCTCCGAGGGTCGCGTCGTCCACGAGGGGCCCTCGAGCTCCATCGACGAGCACCAGGTGCTCGACATGGTCATGGAAGGAAGTGTCGCGTGAGCGAGCAGCAGGTGTCGGCGTCGATGCCGACGAAGAAGCCGGAGGCCGACGAGTCGGCCCGGGTCGAGAAGGCCGCGGGCGAACGCCGCAAGAGCGGGTTCATGTCCGGCGCCGCGGGGCGGAACATCGGCCTCGTCGTCGCTCTGCTCCTCCTGTGCGTCGTGGGCTTCGCGACGGGCGGCGAGCGGTTCCTGAGCGTCAGCAACCTCATGACCATCCTCAGCCTCGGGTCGGTCGTGGGCGTCGTGGCCATCGGGATGACCTTCGTCATCACGACGGGCGGCATCGACCTCTCCGTCGGCTCGGTGCTCGGCCTGGCGTCCGTCTGGGCGACGACGCTCGCGACGCAGTCGTACGGCTGGGTCGTCATGGTGATCTGCGCGCTCGCGGTGGGCATCGGCGCCGGCCTCCTCAACGGCCTGATCGTCGCCTACGGGAAGGTCGTGGCGTTCATCGCGACGCTCGCGATGCTCGTCGCCGCCCGCGGCCTCGCCGAGCTCATCGCGCAGAAGCGCACGCAGATCGTCCAGGTCGACGCGTTCAACGACGTCTTCCGCGGCAACCTCCTCGGGGTGCCGAAGATCGTGTGGATCTTCGCGGTCGTCGCCGTGCTCGGCTGGTTCCTCTTCAACCGCACGACGTTCGGCCGCCGGACGGTCGCCGTCGGCGGCAACGCCGAGGCCGCTCGCCTCGCAGGCATCAAGGTCAAGCGCCACCTCCTGTACGTGTACGCGCTGTCCGGCCTGACCGCGGGCATCGCCGGCGTCATGATCCTCGCCCGCACGAGCGCCGGGTCCTCGACCAACGGCCTGCTCATGGAGCTCGACACCATCGCGGCGGTCGTCGTCGGCGGCACGCTCCTCGCGGGCGGCCGGGGCACGATCGTCGGCACCGTCCTCGGTGTCCTGATCTTCACGACGCTCACGAACGTCTTCATCATCAACAACATCGACAGCTCGGTGCAGCAGATCGCCAAGGGCGCGATCATCGTCGGCGCGGTCCTGCTCCAGCAGCGCCTCTCCCGGCGCACCACCTAGCGACCCCGAGCCCCGCGGCGCCCCCGCACCACGCCGCAGCCGGACGAGCCCCGCACCACCCACACCCCGCCAGTTCCCCTGAGGTTCCACCCGCAGGACAGCATCGAAGGAGATCCCATGTCCGCACGCACCACCCTCCGCCGCCGCATCACGCTCGCGACGGTCTCGGCCGCCTCGATCGCGCTGATCGCGACGGCGTGCACCTCCAACACGCCGCAGGACGAGGGCACGGCCGAGGGCGACGGCGGGGGCAGCGCCAACCAGGCCGTCTCCGACAACGACGCCCCGGGCGACCCGATCGTCATCGGCTTCTCGGCCCCCGCCGCCGACCACGGCTGGATGGGCGCCATCACGACCGCCGCCGAGGCGGAGGCCGCGGAGTACGAGGACGTCGAGCTCCGTGTCGCCGACGGCACGAACGACGTGAACGTCCAGATCAGCCAGATCGAGGGCTTCATCAACGACGGCGTCGACGCGATCGTGCTGCTGCCGTTCGACGGCGCCGCGCTCACCGAGGTCGCGACCAAGGCGATGGACGCCGGGATCCCCGTCATCAACGTCGACCGTGAGTTCTCCAGCCCGTTCGCGGCGCGGACCACCGTTCTCGGCGACAACTACGGCATGGGCGTGAGCGCCGGCCAGTACATCTGCGAGCAGCTGGGCGACAACCCGGACGCCGTGGTCGCCGAGATCGCCGGCATCGACTCGCTGCCGCTCACGCAGGACCGCAGCCAGGGCTTCGAGGACGCGCTGTCCGACTGCGGCCTCGACGTCGACAACCGCGTCGCCGCGGACTTCACGGTCCAGGGTGGCGAGGCCGCGACGGCCAACCTCCTCCAGGCCGCGCCGCAGATCGACGCCATCTGGAACCACGACGACGACCAGGGCGTCGGCGTGCTCTCCGCGATCGAGAACGCCGGCCGCGACGAGTTCTTCATGGTCGGCGGCGCCGGCTCGAAGCAGGTCATGGAGCACATCCAGGCCGGTGACTCCGTCCTCCAGGCGACGGTCGTCTACCCGTCGACGCAGGCCGCGGACGGCATCAAGCTCGCCCGCCTCGTGGCGCACGAGAAGAACCTCAGCGACCTCGCGTCGTCCGACGTGCCGCGCACGGTCCAGCTCTTCGCGCCCGTCGTGACGAAGGACAACGTCGACCAGTACCTGCCCACCGCGTTCCAGTCCTGACGGACCCGCTGACACCCGTCAGCACGCAGCAGGAAGCACGCGGACCACGCCCACGGTCCGCCCGGGTACCGCCCGGCCGGACCGTGGGCGTGCGCCGTGAGAAGCACGGAAGGAACGTCATGGCAGGAAACGACGGCGCGCAGCTCGGCGTCGGCATGGTCGGGTACTCGTTCATGGGGGCAGCGCACTCGCAGGCCTGGCGGACCGCCCCCCGGTTCTTCGACCTCCCCCTCGACCCGCGGATGCGGGTCCTCGGCGGCCGCAACCCGGAGGCGGTCGCCGCCGCCGCGCAGCGGCTCGGCTGGGAGTCCACGGAGACGAGCTGGCAGGCGCTCGTCGGCCGGGACGACGTCGACCTCGTCGACGTGTGCACGCCCGGCGACACCCACGCCGAGATCGCGATCGCCGCGCTCGAGGCCGGCAAGCACGTGCTCTGCGAGAAGCCGCTCGCGAACACGGTCGCCGAGGCCGAGAAGATGGTCGCGGCCGCCGAGGCCGCCGCGCGGCGCGGGCAGGTCGCGATGGTGGGCTTCACCTACCGCCGCGTGCCGGCGATCCAGCTCGCGCGCCAGCTCGTGGCCGACGGCCGCATCGGCACGGTGCGGCACGTGCGCGCGCAGTACCTCCAGGACTGGATCGCGGACGAGGACGCGCCCCTGTCGTGGCGTCTGGACAAGACCAAGGCCGGCAGCGGCGCGCTCGGCGACATCGGCGCGCACGTGATCGACCTCGCCCAGTTCATCACCGGCGAGCGGATCACGAGCGTCTCCGGCCTGCTCGAGACGTTCGTCAAGGAGCGTCCCGTCGCGACGGAGTTCGCCGGTCTCTCGGGACAGGGCGGCACCGAGCGCGGCCCCGTCACCGTGGACGACGCCGCGATCTTCCTCGCCCGGATGTCCGGCGGCGCGATCGGCACGTTCGAGGCGACCCGGTTCGCCTACGGCCGCAAGAACGCGATCCGGCTGGAGATCAACGGGTCGAAGGGCTCGGTCGCGTTCGACTTCGAGGACATGAACGTCCTGCACTACTTCGACGCCGCCGACGACCCGGCCGTCGCGGGCTTCCGCCGCATCGTCGTGACGGAGCCGCAGCACGCGTACGTCGGGCACTGGTGGCCCGCGGGCCACGGCCTCGGCTACGAGCACGCCTTCACGCACCAGGTCGTCGACCTGGTCGAGGGCATCGCCGCGGGGACGCACCCGGCGCCGACCTTCGCGGACGGCCTGGTGGTCCAGCGCGTGCTCGACGCGGTCGAGCGCAGCGCGGCGTCGGGCGGCTGGGTCGAGCCCTAGGTCTCGACCGGCCGCACGGACGGCAGACCGGTCGTCGGCCGCGCGCAGGTGCGCGGCCGACGACCGGACGACGAGAGGAGGTACCACCGCCGCGCTGGCGGCGAGGAAGGTGCCCGGCGGAGCACCGAGACAGTCCGCCGACGAGCCCGGGACGGACGGCAGGCCGATGGCGCCGACCCGGCGGAGCGCAGCACAGTTCCCCATCTCGACGAGGAGACCTTGTGAGAAACGTGCTTGGAGGATCGCTCGCCATGAGGCGCACGGTCGCGGCAGCAGCCGCGGCGGCGATCGCTCTCCCCCTGACCATCGCGACGGCGGTGTCGGCCACGGCGGCCCCCGCCGCCGGGAGCGTCGCTCCGGCGGCTCCGGTTGCTGCCGCCGCCGACACCGCACCGTTCGACGTGCTCGTCTTCAGCAAGACCGCCGGGTTCCGGCACGGGTCGATCCCCGCGGGCATCGCGGCGATCCAGCAGCTCGGCGAGGAGAACGACTTCGAGGTGACCTCGACCGAGGACGCGGGAGCGTTCACGGACGAGAACCTCGCGCAGTACGACGCCGTCGTGTGGCTGTCCACGACGGGCGACGTCCTCAACGACGACCAGCAGGCTGCGTTCGAGCGCTACATCCAGAACGGCGGCGGGTACGCGGGCATCCACGCGGCGTCCGACACCGAGTACGACTGGCCGTGGTACGGCGAGCTGGTCGGCGCGTACTTCAGCAGCCACCCGCAGAACCAGGACGCGACCGTCAAGGTCGAGGACCACGCCCACGAGTCGACGGCGCACCTGCCGTCGCGCTGGGACCGCTACGACGAGTGGTACAACTACCGCACCAACCCGCGTGACACCGTGCACGTGCTCGCGAGCCTGGACGAGACGTCCTACACCGCGGGGTCGGGCGCGATGGGCGCCGACCACCCGATCGCCTGGTGCCAGGCGTACGACGGCGGCCGCTCGTGGTACACCGGCGGCGGGCACACGAACGAGTCCTACGCGGAGCCGGAGTTCCTGCAGCACCTGCTCGGCGGCATCCAGACCGCCGCGGGCGTCGTGCCGTCGGACTGCGCCGCGTCGCAGTCGGACAGCTACGAGGTCGTCTCGCTCGACGAGGAGACCTCCAACCCGATGATGCTCGACGTCGCCCCGGACGGGACGGTCTTCTACGTCGAGCGCGACGGGCGCGTCCGCCTCATCGACCCGGAGAGCAACCAGACCACGACGGCGATGACCCTCGCGGTCACGCAGGCCAACGAGGACGGGCTCACGGGCGTCGTCCTGGACCCGGACTTCGGGGAGAACGGCTGGGTCTACCTCTTCTGGTCGCCGCAGGACGTCGGGACGGACGGGCCGCACAACCGCGTCTCGCGCTTCACGTACGACGAGGCGACCCGGACGATCTCGGCCGCGAGCGAGGAGAAGGTCCTCGTCATCCCGACGCAGCGCGAGACGTGCTGCCACGCGGGCGGTGACATGGTCTTCGACGGCGACGACAACCTCGTGATCGTGACGGGCGACAACACCAACCCGTTCGAGTCGGCCGGCTACGCGCCGCTCGACGAGCGCGCGGGCCGCACGTCGTACGACGCGCAGCGCACGTCGGCGAACACGAACGACCTCCGCGGCAAGGTGCTGCGCATCCACCCGGAGGACGACGGCACGTACACGATCCCCGAGGGGAACATGTTCGCCCCGGGCACGGACAAGACGAAGCCCGAGATCTTCGCGATGGGCTTCCGCAACCCGTTCCGCATCGGCGTGGACCAGAAGACGGGCAACGTGCTCGTCGGCGACTACGGCCCCGACGCGCAGAACGCCAACCCGAGCCGCGGCCCGGGGAACACGGTCGAGTGGAACATCGTCGCGGAGCCGGGCTTCTACGGGTGGCCGTACTGCACCGGTGACAACGCGGCGTACATCGACTACAACTTCGCGACCGGCCAGTCGGGCCAGGCGTTCGACTGCGCCAACGGCCCCGTGAACGACTCGCCGAACAACACCGGCCTGACCCAGCTCCCGCCGGCCGTCGCGGCCGACGTCTGGTACAACTACGCCGGCAACCCGCTCTTCCCGGAGATCGGCGGCGGTGGCGCGCCCATGGGCGGCCCCGTCTACGACTACGACCCGGAGCTCGACTCGGACGTCAAGTGGCCCGAGTACTGGGACGGCAAGGCGATCTTCGGCGAGTGGAACCAGGGCAAGATGTACTCGTTCCAGCTCGACGGGGAGAACCGCGACGAGCTCGTCGACATCAACCGGATCCTGCCGAAGCACTTCGACCCCGCGGCGGGCTTCTACCGCGCGATGGACTTCGACTTCGGTCCGGACGGCTCGCTCTACGTCATCGACTGGGGCCAGGGCTTCGGCGGCAACAACACGACGTCGGGCATCTACAAGGTCAACTACGTGCAGGGTGACCCGACGCCGATCGCCCGCGCCAGCGCGGACGTGACCAGCGGCGCCGCGCCCCTCACGGTGCAGTTCTCCTCGGAGGGCACCCGCCACCCGGCGGGCGACCCGATCTCGCTGCAGTGGACGTTCGGCGACGGGTCCGACCCGTCGACCGAGGCGAACCCGGTGCACACCTACACCGAGAACGGCAGCTACACCGCGCAGCTCGTGGCGACCGACGCGAACGGCCAGACGGGCTTCGCGAACGTCAGCATCGTCGTCGGGAACCAGGCGCCGAGCGTGACGATCACGTTCCCGGACAACGGTGGCGTGTTCGAGTGGGGCGACCAGGTGCGCTACGTCGTCGAGGTCGAGGACCTCGACGGCGAGGTGGACTGCTCCAACCTCCAGATGATGACCGCGCTCGGGCACGACGCCCACGCGCACCCGATGGAGGAGCTGACCGGCTGCGAGGGTGTCATGCAGACGGCCCGCGACGAGGGCCACGGGCTCGAGGCCAACATCTTCTGGGTGCTCGAGGCGTTCTACACCGACGACGGCGGCGAGGTGGGCGTCCCGCTCACGACGAACTCGCTCCAGATCCTGCAGCCGAAGCTGCTCCAGGCCGAGTACTACACCTCGACGGGCCGGCTCCCCGGCTCGGCGAGCACCGGTGACCCGGGCGTCCAGACGGAGCAGACCGGCGACAGCGCGGGCGGCGGCCAGAACCTCGGCTACATCGAGGTCGACGACTGGTGGGCCTACGAGCCCATGTCGCTCTACAACGTCGAGGGTCTCGGCATGCGCGTCGCGTCGCCCTCGGGCGGCACGGTGTCCGTGCGCTGGGACGCGCCCGACGGTCCGGAGATCGGCCGGGTGACCGTGCCGAACACCGGTGACTGGCAGGCGTACACGATGGCGACGACGGCGATCACCGACGTGCCCGAGGGCACGGGGACGCTCTACTTCGTCAACGTGGCGGGCCAGATGAACGTCAACTGGCTCGAGTTCGACGGCCGCGGCGTCACGGACAACGTGCGCCCGACCATCGACACGTTCGAGGTCACCCCGACGGAGGGCACCGCGCCGCTCGAGGTCACGGCGTCGGTCACGGCGACCGACCCCGAGGACGAGGCCGTCACGTTCGCGTGGGACGCGGGCCTCGGCGACGGGTTCGTCGACGGCACCGACTCGTTCGCGGTCACGTACGACCAGCCGGGCACCTACCGGCTCCAGGTGCGGGCCACCGACGAGCGCGGCGCGTACTCGGTCGAGTACACGACGGTGACCGTCAAGGCGCCCGAGACCGGTCCGGGGCTCTGCTTCTCCGGCCGCTCGGACGACTTCCTCGGCACCGACCTGGACGAGGACCGCTGGACCGTGACGAACCGCGACCAGAACCTCGTCGTGCGCGACGGGCGCCTGGTGGTCCCCACGGCGACGCGGGACTTCTACGGCACGGACAACACGGCCGTGCCGAACCTGGTGCTCCAGGACCTCCCGGACGGACCGTTCACGGCCACCGCGAAGGTGACCCTGCCGGCCCGCCAGCAGTACCAGCAGGCCGGTCTGCTGATCTGGGAGGACCAGGACAACTACGCGAAGATGGTGCTCCAGGGCCGGTCGGCCGCTGCGGACCCGGCGACGCGGATCTTCCAGTTCATCCGTGAGGAGAACGCCCAGCCGAACGAGGTCAACGAGTCCAACTCGGCCGCGCTCGGTGCCGACTACCCCGACACGGTCTACGTGCGGTTCGTCAGCGACGGCGCGAGCCTGCAGGCGGCGTACTCGGCCGACGGCATCGACTTCACGACGATGCCGCAGACCAAGTCGATCGCCGACCTGGAGAACGCGAAGATCGGGCTCGTGGCCCTCAAGGGCAACAACACGACCACCCCGGTCGTCGACGCCGAGTTCGACTGGTTCCACATCACGCCCGACGACACGGCGGCGGCCCCCGGGCCGGACGACGAGTTCGACGGCGACGCCCTCGACACGTGCCGCTGGTCGATCGTCCGCGAGGACCCGACCGGCTACCGCGTGGCGGACGGCTCCCTGCAGATCGACACGACGCCCACGGACATCTACGGGACGGACAACCGCCCGGTGCCGAACATCGTGCTGCAGGACCAGCCGGGTGACGAGTGGACGATCGAGACCGTCGTCGACGGCTCCGCGTTCGACCGTCAGTACCAGCAGGGCGGTCTGATCGTCTACGGCGGCGACGACGACTACGTGAAGCTCGACTACGTGGTCGACAACCAGGCCGGCCAGGCGCGCAACGCCCGGATCGAGCTGCGCAGCGAGGTCGGCGGCGTGGTGCAGAACCCGCAGCCGCAGACGGGGAGCCTCGCCGAGTCGGTGTGGCACCTGCGCCTCACGCGCTCCGGTGACACGTTCACCGGCGCGTACAGCGCGGACGGCGAGACGTGGACCACGTTCGACGAGAGCGTGACCAACGCGCCCGCCGCGGACGCCAAGGTCGGTCTCTTCGCCCTCGGGGCGTCGGCCGACACCGGTGCTCCGGCGTCCTTCGGCCACTTCCGGGTGGTCGAGGACGAGGCCGAGCCGATCGCCGTCACCATCACCGCGGAGACGCGCTGCATGGCCGGCAAGGTGTTCGTCGCGGTCCGCGCGGCGAACGACGACACGGTCCCGCTCGCGATCACGCTCGAGACCCCGTACGGGTCGAAGCAGGTCGCGGACGTCGCGCCCGGTGCGAACGCGTACCAGTCGTTCGCGTCGCGCGCCGTCGCGGTCGACGCGGGCACCGTGACCGTGACCGCCACGGACGCCGAGGGGAGGACGTTCTCCGGGACGGCGGACTACGCGGCCCGGTCCTGCTCCTGACGAGCTCCGGCGGGTCGGTGCGCTGAGCACCGGCCCGCCGGGCACCGCGCTCGGCGCGCGGGCGCTCGGGCGTCCGGGCGGCCCATCGGCCGGGCCGACCGTACGCTGCCCGCACGACGAGCACGACGGGGACCTCCGGGTCTCCGGCCCCGGCGCCCGGGAACGGGCGCTCCGGCCCGGCGCCGGGGCACCCCGGGGGACCGGCGACGACCGCCGCCCCCCACCGCACACGGACCCACGACGAGGTGATGACCCGATGTCCCGTACGCCCCGCCAGCGCACCAGCCCCCGACCTCCGGGCGTGACGCGGCGCGCGCCGCTCCGCCGGACGGCCGCCCCCACGCGGCTCCGTGCCCGCGCGCTCCTCACCGCGGCGCTGGGCCTCCTGCTCGGCGGCGTGCTCGCGCTCGTCGGCGCGGCCCCGGCCGGCGCCCACGGCGGCGACGTCGTCATCTCGCTCGGCACGGACGGCCAGGGCGGCGTGTCCGCGAACCTCACCTGGAAGGTCGACGGCCACCCCGTGGAGGAGGCGGCCGACGTCTCGGTGACGGGGGAGTCCGCGGCCGGCGAGACCGTCGGCCCCCTCACGCTGCGGTCGGCGTCCGAGGGCGTCGGCTGGTACACGTCCGACCCCGGCGTCCTCGCCGACGGCAACTGGACGCTCACCGCCACGATCACCCACCCCGCCGAGGCCACCGCGACGGCGCAGGTCGACGTCGTGCCGTTGCCGGAGCCCGCCCCGCGCGAGGGCGACGACGCGGCGGCGCAGGAGGGCGGCGAGGCCGCCGGCGCGGAGGGTGACGCGGCGGGCGCCGACGCGGCCGGCGACGACGCCGCCGCAGGCGACGACGCCGCCGGAGAGGGCGCCGCGGGCGACGGCACCGCCACGGACGACGGGTCGACGAGCGCGCTCGTGTGGGTCGCCGTCGCCGTGGTCGCCGCGCTGCTGCTCGCCGCGGGCTACGTCGTCGTGCGGCGCCGCGCGCGCGCGTCGGGCACCGACGAGGCCGCGGGGGACACGCCCCGCCCCCTGACCAAGACGTCCGCCCGGTGACCCCGGGCACGAACCGAGAACGACCGAAGGAGACACGACCATGGCACGACCGATCACCCTCTTCACCGGGCAGTGGGCCGACCTGCCGTTCGAGGAGGTGGCACGCCTCGCGTCCGGCTGGGGCTACGACGGCCTGGAGATCGCGTGCTGGGGCGACCACCTCGACCCCTGGCGCTGGGACGACGACGAGTACGTCCAGGGCAAGCTCGACCTGCTGGCCAAGTACGACCTCAAGGTCTACGCGATCTCGAACCACCTCAAGGGCCAGGCGGTGTGCGACGACCCGATCGACCAGCGCCACCGCGACATCCTGCCGGACGTCGTGTGGGGCGACGGCGACCCCGAGGGCGTGCGCCAGCGCGCCGCGGAGGAGATGAAGCACACCGCGCGCCTCGCGGCGAAGCTGGGTGTGAAGACCGTCGTGGGCTTCACGGGCTCGGCGATCTGGAAGTACGTCGCGATGTTTCCGCCGGTCTCCCAGGAGGCGATCGACGCCGGGTACCAGGACTTCGCGGACCGCTGGAACCCGATCCTCGACGTGTTCGACGAGGTCGGGGTCCGGTTCGCGCACGAGGTGCACCCGAGCGAGATCGCGTACGACTACTGGACGACGGTCCGCACGCTCGAGGCGATCGGGCACCGCGAGGCGTTCGGGCTCAACTGGGACCCGAGCCACATGGTGTGGCAGGACCTCGACCCGGTGAGCTTCCTGTGGGACTTCAAGGACCGCATCTACCACGTGGACTGCAAGGACACGAAGAAGCGGATGCACAACGGCCGCAACGGCCGGATGGGCTCGCACCTGGCCTGGGCGGACCCGCGCCGCGGCTGGGACTTCATCTCCACGGGCCACGGCGACGTGCCGTGGGAGGACGCGTTCCGCATGCTCAACACGATCGGCTACGAGGGCCCGATCTCGGTCGAGTGGGAGGACGCGGGCATGGACCGTCTCGTCGGCGCGCCCGAGGCCCTGGAGTTCGTCAAGAAGTACGCGTTCGACGCGCCCGACGCGGCCTTCGACGCCGCGTTCTCGACCAAGTAGCACCACGCAGCACCGCAGTCTCCCCGCCGGCCGGCGTCGCCGGCCGGCGGGTGGGGGCAGTCCGACACGCCACCGCCCCCGGTCGTCCCGACGGCCGGGGGCGGTGGCGTGCGCGCGTCCGGGGGATGGTCGTGTGAGCCTTCACATTTGTTTTGCGGCCAGGGTTATCTAACCGTGACGGTCAATGTTCGGCTTTTGCTTGACCCTCGACATAAGTGCCCCTACGTTGTCATCCATGCGAGCCGACGACGTCGCGCAGGACGTGCGTACCCCGGTGCTGGAGCCGGGGACGCCCCTCCCGGGAGCGACCACGCCAGGGGCCTCGACCGCCCGAAGCACCTTCCCCGCCAGCAGCCCCGACGAGCTCGGGCTGCCCGCCGCCGGGTACCGCGCCGGGATCCTCGGCACCGGGTTCATGGGCGGGGTCCACGCCCGGGCCGTGCGCACGGGCGGAGGCCGCGTCGTGAGCGTCGCCGCCGCCGACCTCGACATCGCGCGCGCCGCCGCGCCGGGCCTCGGCGCCGAACGCGCCGTCGCGACGGTCGAGGAGCTGCTCATCGACCCCGAGGTCGACGTGGTGCACGTGTGCACGCCCAACCACCTGCACGTCCCCCTGGCGCGCGCGGCGCTCGCCGCCGGCAAGCACGTGGTGTGCGAGAAGCCGCTCGCGACCGACGTCGCGGGCGCGGTCGAGCTCGCCGGCCTCGCGGCCGCGGCGCGCGAGCGGGACGGTCGCGTCGCCGTCGTGCCGTTCACCTACCGCTTCCACGCCATGGTCCGCGAGGCGCGCGAGCGCGTGCGCCGCGGCGAGGTGGGCACCGTCTCGCTCGTGCACGGCTCGTACCTGCAGGACTGGCTGCTGCGCGACTCCGACGACAACTGGCGCGTCGACCCCGCGCTGGGCGGCGCGAGCCGCGCGTTCGGCGACATCGGCTCCCACTTCTGCGACCTGCTGGAGTTCACGACGGGCCAGCGCATCGCGCGCCTCGTCGCGCAGTCGGCCACGGTGAACCCGCACCGCCGCGGCGCCGACGGCGTCGTGCACGAGGTCGCGACCGAGGACGCCGTGACGCTCCAGTACGCGACGGACGGCGGCGCGCTCGGCTCGGCCGTGATCTCGCAGGTGTCGGCCGGCCGCAAGAACCGGCTCTACCTGGAGATCTCCGGCTCGGAGTCCACCCTCGCGTTCGACCAGGAGCAGCCCGAGACGCTCTGGGAGGGCCGGCGCACGACGTCGCGCCTCCTCGTGCGCGACCCCGAGACGCTCTCCCCGGCGGCGGCCCGGTACTCGCGCCTCCCCGCCGGGCACGCGCAGGGCTACCAGGACTGCTTCGACGCGCTCGTCGCCGACACCGCCGCGGCCATCGGGGGCGCCGTCCCGGACGGCCTGCCCACGTTCGACGACGGCCTGCGCGCCGCGCGGCTCGCCGACGCCGTGGCCACGTCCGTGCGCACGGGCGGCTGGGTCGAGGTCGCGTCGTGACCGCGACGACGACGCGCGAGCCGCGTCCCGCCGCGGGGGAGGGCGACGACCGGCCGCTCCTGCGCCTGCGCGGCATCGGCAAGGAGTTCTTCGGGAACTCCGTGCTGCGCGGGATCGACCTCGACGTGCGGCCCGGCGAGGTCCACGCGCTCGTCGGCGAGAACGGCGCCGGCAAGTCCACGCTCATGAAGATCATCGCCGGCGTGCACCGCCCCGACGCGGGCACGCTCGAGCTCGACGGCGTGACGACGACGTTCGCCTCGCCGCTCGCCGCGCAGCACGCGGGCGTGTCGACGGTGTTCCAGGAGTTCAACCTCCTGCCCGAGCGGTCCGTCGCCGAGAACGTCTACCTCGGCCGCGAGCCGCGCCGCGCGGGCCTCGTCGACCGGCGGCGCATGCACGCGGACACGACCGCCCTGCTCACCGAGCTCGGCCTGACGGGGCTCGCGTCGTGGACGCGCGTCGGCTCGCTGTCCGTGGCGCAGCAGCAGATCGTCGAGATCGTCAAGGCCGTCTCCTACGACGCGCGGATCATCTCCATGGACGAGCCGACGGCGGCGCTCGCCGACCAGGAGGTCGAGCTCCTCTACGAGCTCGTGCACCGGCTCAAGGAGCGCGGCGTCGCGATCCTCTACGTCTCGCACCGCCTCAAGGAGATCTTCGACCTCTGCGACACCATCACGGTGCTCAAGGACGGCAACCACGTGCTGACGACGCCGACGGCGGACATCGACGCGGACCGGCTCGTGCGCACGATGGTCGGCCGCGACTTCGCGGGGTACTTCCCGGACAAGGACCCCGCGATCGTCCCGGGCGAGGTGCGGCTCGCGCTCGAGGGCGTCGGCAACACGCAGGTCGACGACGTGTCGCTGGAGGTCCGTGCGGGCGAGATCGTCGCGCTCGCCGGGCTGCAGGGCTCGGGGCGCACGGAGATCGCGCACGGCGTCTTCGGCATCGCGGGCTTCACGCGCGGCCGCGTCCTCGTCGGCGGGAAGCCGGTCGACGTGCGCTCGCCGCGCCAGGCGGTCCGCGCCGGCCTCGCGCTCGTCACCGAGGACCGCAAGGCCGAGGGGCTCGCGCTGGGCCAGTCGATCCTCGCCAACGCGCGCCTCGTGCTCGACGCCGTCGTGCCCGGCCAGGCCGACCGGCGCGCCAAGCGCATCCCGGGCATCCTGTCCTCGCTCGAGCTCGTCGCGAGCTCGCAGGAGGCCGAGGTCCAGTACCTGTCGGGCGGCAACCAGCAGAAGGTCGTCCTCGCGAAGTGGCTCGTCACGGACCCGCAGGTCATCGTGCTCGACGAGCCGACGCGCGGCATCGACGTGGGCGCCAAGCGCGCGGTCTACGACCTCATGCGCGAGCTCACGGCGAACGGCGTCGCCGTGCTGTTCATCTCGTCCGAGCTCCCCGAGGTGGTCGCCATGGCCGACCGCGTGCTCGTCATGCGCGACGGCCGCCTCGCGGGCGAGCTCCCCGCGGGCAGCGACGAGGAGACCGTCATGGCGCTCGCCACGGGCGCGGGCGCGGACACCTCCGGCGAGCACGTCCAGGTGGACCTCGGCGCCCTCGCCGACGCCGACGACCTCCCGGGCGCCGACCCCGGCACCACGCCCCGCAGCGCCCCGCACGCCCCCGACGGCCCGAAGGAGCACCGATGAGCACCGCGGTCGCGACCGCCGCCCCCACCGCGAGCCGCGCACCCGCGCGCCGTCGCCGGCTGGGTTCGACGGAGATCGTCTACCTCGCCCTCGTCGGGATCCTCGTGATCGCCGGCGTCCTCGTGGCCGTGGGCGGCGGCAACCTGTTCAGCACGGCGAACACGGCGTACATGCTCACGCAGACGAGCCTGCTCGGCTTCGTCGCGATCGGGCAGACGTTCGCCGTCCTGTGCAAGTCGCTCGACCTGTCCGTCGGCTACGTCGTCGCGCTCAGCTCGATCGTCGGCGCGACGACGATGGCGGGCGACCCGTCGCGCGTCTGGCTCGGCGTCCTCGCGGCGGTGGGCGTCGCGGCGGTCGTCGGCCTCGTCAACGGGCTCGTCATCGCGAAGCTGCGCGTCAACGCGTTCATCGCGACGCTCGGCGTCGGGCTCATCATCAAGGGCTACCTCGACACGCAGTTCAAGGGCCCGGCGGGGGAGGTGCCCGCCTCGTTCCAGATGTTCGGGTACACGCGCGTCGGCCCGGTGCCGGTCTCGACGGTCGTCATGCTGCTCGTCGCGGCCGTGGGCGTCGTGCTCCTGACGCGCACCCGCCCCGGGTACCACATGTTCGCCGTCGGGGGGAACACCGACGTCGCGCGGCTCTCGGGCATCCGGACGGACCGGACGCTGGTCCTCGCGCACGTGCTGTGCTCGGTCTGCGCGGGCGTCGCCGGCCTGCTCATCGCCGCGCGCTTCGGCACCGGCAACGCGCTCGTCTACTCCTACGGTCTCGACCTCGACTCGATCGCCGCCGTCGTGCTCGGCGGGACGCTCCTCATGGGCGGGCGCGGCTCGGTCGTCGGGACGGTGGGGGGCGTGCTCATCCTCGCCGTGCTCGACACGGTGTTCAACGTGCTCGACGTCGACCCGTTCTTCAAGGACGTGCTGCGCGGCGTCATCATCATCGCCGCCGTCGCCCTGTACGCCCGGCGCCAGATCGACCCGGCGAGCAGCCGGGCCCGCTTCCGCCCGACCCGCACCGGAGGTGCGTCCGCATGACCACCGACACCACGCGCCGGACCATCCCGGCGCGCGCGCCGCGGGCCGGCTGGCTCGAGCGCCTCACCGCGGGCGGCAGCTGGACCGTGTTCGCGCTGCTCGTGCTCGTCTTCGCGGTCATCCTCGTGATGAACCCGTCGTTCGGCGAGCCCATGTCGCTCATGGCGTTCGTCAAGAAGGCCGCGCCGCTGGTCATCCTCGCGATCGGGCAGTACTTCGTCATCGTCTCGGGCGAGTTCGACCTGTCGGTCGGCTCGCTCGTGGGCGCCCAGGTCGTCATCGCCGCGAAGCTCATGGACGGCGAGGACTCCATGACCTGGCCCGTCATGGCCCTCATGATCGTCTTCGGCCTCGCGGTCGGGCTGGTCAACGGCCTCGTGACGACGCTGCTCAAGGTGCCGTCGTTCATCACGACGCTCGGCATGATGCTCGTGCTCTACGGCGCGATCCGGCTCTGGACGGGCGGCGCCCCCACGGGCGCCCTCACCGACGGGTTCCGGCAGTGGGGACGCGGGGGCATCCCCGACACCCCGGGCCAGTTCCAGGTGCCGTACGCGCTGCTCGTCGTCGTCGTGCTCGGCGTGGCCGCGGCCCTGCTCATGCGCCGCCCCTTCGGCCGCACGCTCGTCGCCACGGGCGACAACGACGTCGCGGCGGGCTACGCGGGCGGCTCGGTGTGGTGGGTGCGCACGCGCGCCTTCCTCCTCTCGGGCTTCCTGGCGACCGTTGCGGCGATCCTCATCGGCGGGTACGCCGGCGTCACCGCCCAGGTCGGGCAGGGCCTGGAGTTCATGGCGATCACCGCCGTCGTGCTCGGGGGCGTCGTCCTCGGCGGCGGGCGGGGGACCGTGATCGCCGCGATGGCGGGCGCGCTCACGCTCGAGGCGCTGTTCACCCTCTTCAACCAGCTGAGCCTGCCGTCGACGATCCGCCCCGCCGTGCAGGGCGTGATCATCATCACGGCCGTCGCCTACGCCGCGCTGCCGCGCCGGTCGCGGCGCCGCGCGTCCACCCCCGACGCCCCGCCGGCGGCGGGCCCGACCCCCGCACCGAAGGAGCCCGCCCCCGCGAACGCCTGAGCCCCGCGCGCCCGGCGACGACGCCCGCGCCCCTCCCCGCGCACGACCCCTGCCGGACCCCCGCGCACGGCCGTGCGGCAGCACCCGAGCTGTACCCCCTTCCCCGCACGTTGCGGGACGACGACGTCTCACCAAGGAGAAGAAGGACATGCGACGTACACGAGCACTCCTGGCCGGCACGGCGGTGGCCACGCTGTTCCTCGCGGCCGCCTGCACGACCGACACCCCCACCGACACGGGCGGGGAGACCTCGGCCGAGGAGAGCCCCGCGGGCGAGGAGTCCGGCGGCGCCGACTCCGAGTGGTTCGTCCAGGCGGACTACGACCGCCAGCTCGCCCAGCGCGAGGTCGTGCCCGAGGGCCCGGCCGACCAGCCGTGGCTCCAGGCCATCGAGCCCGAGTACGTGGACACGGCCGAGTTCGCGAGCGCCGAGGGCGGCAACACGCTGTGCTTCTCGAACGCGTCGGTGTCCAACCCGTGGCGCGTCACCGGGTTCATCACCATGCAGCAGCAGGTCGACGTCCTCACCGAGGCGGGCGTGATCGGCGAGTTCCGCGTCTCCGACGCCGCCGACGACGACAACAAGCAGATCTCCGACATCCAGGCGTTCGTCGCGGCCGGCGACTGCGACGCGATCGTCATCTCGCCGTCGACCACCGCGACCCTCACGCCCGCCGTCGAGGCGGCGTGCGAGTCGGGCAAGCCCGTCATCGTGTTCGACCGCGGCGTCAACACCGACTGCATGGTGACGTTCATCCACCCGATCGGCGGCTACGCGTACGGCGCCGACGGCGCCGAGTTCCTCGTCGAGAACCTCGAGCCCGGCTCGAAGGTCCTCGCGCTGCGCATCCTGCCCGGCGTCGACGTGCTCGAGAACCGCTGGGCCGCGGCCGACAAGATCTTCTCCGAGTCGGAGCTCGAGGTCGTGGGCGCCGAGTTCACCGGCGGTGACGGCGCGAAGATCAAGGACATCGTCACGCAGTACCTCCAGCGCGGGGACGTGGACGGCATCTGGATGGACGCCGGCGACGGCGCCGTCGCGGCCGTCGAGGCGTTCGAGGACGCGGGCAAGCCGTACCCGGTCTTCATGGGCGAGGACGAGATGAGCTTCCTGCGCAAGTGGAAGGACACGGACATGACCGCCATCGGCGCCGTGTACTCCAACTTCCAGTGGCGCACGCCGATCCTCGCGGCGCAG
Source organism: Cellulosimicrobium sp. 72-3 (assembly GCF_013127315.1). Lineage (NCBI taxonomy): Bacteria > Bacillati > Actinomycetota > Actinomycetes > Micrococcales > Promicromonosporaceae > Cellulosimicrobium > Cellulosimicrobium sp. 72-3. Next base: position 2,888,574 of record NZ_CP053419.1, on the reverse strand, counting down.
ATGATCTGGGCCGGCGAGCAGGTGCCGTCCGAGTGGGTCCTGCCGCAGTCGCCGGTCGTCGCCGAGGACCTCGACGCCTACCTCGAGGCGAACAAGGACATGCCGTCCCTGCACTACGCGAAGTTCGGCGGCGAGGACCTGCCCGGGTTCCCGGAGGCGTGGACCGACCGCTGACGCCAGCACCACCCGGGTCCGGCCGCGCGGCCGGACCACCTGGGGCCGCCCGGCCGCCGTCCGACCGGCCGGGCGCCCCGCCCGCCCGCCCGACGGCGCGGCGCACCTCCCGCACGGGGGCGCGCCGCGGCGTCGGGCACGCGGGCGGGACGGCCGAGTGCTCGGACCCGACGAGAGAGAGCGACGTGGCTCTTCCCGGCCCGACCCCCGCGCACCGCGCGACCGACCTGCTCGCGCCCGACGGCGCGCCCGCCCCGGTGCGCCGGCGCGCGCTCGGCGTCAACACGTGGGTGTGGACGTCGCCCCTGACCGACGACGCGCTGCGCGGCATCGCCCCGCGCGTCGCGGGGTGGGGCTTCGACGTGCTCGAGCTGCCCGTCGAGAACCCGGGGGACTGGGACCCGGCGACGGCGGCCGCCGTGCTCGCCGACCACGGCCTCGCCGCGAGCGTCTCGCTCGTCATGGGCGAGGGCCGCGAGCTCGTCGCCACGGACGCCGCGACGGTGCGCGCCACCCAGGACTACCTGCGTCACGTCGTCGACGTCGCGCGGACCGTCGGCGCCCCGGTGATCGGCGGCCCGGCGTACGCGTCGGTCGGGCGCACGTGGCGGCTCGGCCCGGCCGAGCGCGAGGCCGCCTACGAGGAGCTCGCCGAGCACCTCGCCCCGGTCGTCGAGCACGCCGTGGCGGCGGGCGTCGTCGTCGGGCTCGAGCCGCTCAACCGCTACGAGACGAGCCTCGTCAACACCGTCGACCAGGGGCTGGAGGTCGTGCGGCGCCTGCCCGCGGCCGGCATCGGCCTCATGCTCGACGTCTACCACATGAACATCGAGGAGACGGACCTGCCCGCCGCGGTGGCGCGCGCGGGCGAGCGCATCGCGCACGTCCAGGTGTGCGGCAACGACCGCGGCGCACCGGGCACCGACCACCTCGACTGGCGCGGCCTGCTCGCCGCGCTCGACGCGACCGGCTACGACGGACCGCTCGTCATCGAGTCCTTCACCGCCGAGAACGCGACGATCGCCACGGCCGCCTCGATCTGGCGCCCGCTGGCGCCGACCCAGGACGCCATCGCCGTCGATGGCCTCGCCTACCTGAAGGGACTGATGCCCGAGCCGGAGAGCACGTAGCCGTAGTCGCAGACGACCGCCGGCGCCGGCACGCCGCGGGATGACGACCACCCTGCCCGGACGACGACGTCCGGGCCCGCACGTCATGCCCCTGGAGGCACCACGATGACTGCACGACGCCCACGCAGGGCGAGATCGGTCGCCGCACTGACCGTCGGGGCGCTCGCGTTCACGCTTGCGCCCGTCACGATGGCCGCTGCCGCGGACGACCCCGTCCCTGCGGACGAAGAGCACAAGGTGCTCATCTTCACCAAGACGACCCAGTTCCGGCACACCGAGGCGATCACGCAGGGCACGCCCGTGCTCGAGGCCGCGTTCGCCGAGGTCGGCATCGAGTCCGACCACACCGAGGACTCCTCGGTGTTCACCGACGAGAACCTCGCGCAGTACGACGCCCTGGTCATGTTCCAGACGTCGGGCGACCCGTGGAACGCGGACGAGAAGGCCGCGCTCGAGCGCTACCAGCAGGCGGGCGGCGGCATCGTCGCGATCCACAACGCGACCGACATGCGCGGCAGCTACCAGTGGTGGGACGACATGATCGGCGCGCTCATGCCCGGTCACGCCGCCACGGGCAACAGCCCCGGCCTGCCCGGCACGGTCCGCGTCGAGGACCGCACGCACCCGTCGACCGAGCACCTGTCCCAGCGCTGGACGCGCGCGGACGAGTGGTACAACTTCTCGGCCAACGTCCGCGGCAGCGCGCACGTCCTCGCCACGATGGACGAGACGACGTACGACGCCGGCGGCAACAAGATGGGCTACGACCACCCGATCTCCTGGTGCAAGCCGTACGACGGCGGTCGTGCCTGGATGACGGGCATGGGCCACTTCGGGGCGCACTACACGCAGGAGCCCGACTTCGTGCAGCACGTCGTCGGCGGCGTGCAGTGGGCCGCGGGCCTCGTCGAGGGCGACTGCGGCGGCACCGACTGGGGCTCGTTCGAGAAGGTCGCGCTCGACTCCAACACAAGCGCCCCCTTCGGCATGGACGTCGCGCCCGACGGCCGCGTGTTCTACACCGAGCTCGTGCGCGGCCAGGTCCGCGTCTACGACCCGCGGACGCAGAACACGACGACGGCGCTCACGCTCCCCGTGTACTCGGGCGGCGAGGACGGCCTGCTCGGGATCGCGCTCGACAAGGACTTCGCGGAGAACGGGTACCTGTACCAGTACTACTCGCCCGCGAGCGCGAACGACTCCGACCCGGCGAACTTCTTCAACCGCGTCTCGCGGTTCACGGTGTCGTCGGACGGCCCGGGCGCGACCGTAATCGACCCGGCGTCGGAGAAGGTCCTCCTGGAGATCCCGGCCGGGCGCCTGCCCGACGAGCCGGGCCACACGGGCGGCGGCCTGCTCGTCGACCACGAGACCGGTGACCTGTACATCGGCGTGGGCGACGACGTGAACCCGCACTCCGAGCCGTCGGGCGGCTATGCGCCGATCTCCGAGCGCGACGGCACGTTCCACGACGCGCGCGCGACGTCGGCGAACACGAACGACCTGCGCGGCAAGGTGCTGCGGGTCCACCCCGAGGACGACGGCACGTACTCGATCCCCGAGGGCAACCTCTTCGCGCCGGGCACCGAGAAGACGCTGCCCGAGATCTACGCGATGGGCTTCCGCAACCCGTTCCGGTTCACCATCGACCCGAAGACGGGCAACCTCGGCGTCGCCGACTACTCACCCGACAACGGGTCGGACAACCCGGCGAACCGCGGCCCGGCCGGCATCGCCGAGTGGAACCTCATCAAGGAGCCCGGCTTCTTCGGCTGGCCCCTGTGCATGGGGAACAACGAGCCGTTCCGCGACGTCGACTACCGCACGAGCCCGGTCACGGTCGGTGACTTCTTCGACTGCGACGCCCCGGTCAACGACTCGGTGAAGAACACCGGCCTCACCGAGCTCCCCGCCGCGCAGCCGGCGGACCTCTGGTACGGCTACCAGCGCTCGTCGGTGCCCGGCGTCATCAACGCCGGCGGCGGCCTCGCGCCCATGGGCGGCCCGTTCTACGAGTACGACCCGGAGCTCGACTCCGACACGAAGTTCCCGTCGTCCTACGACGGCAAGGCCTTCTTCTACGAGTGGGCCCGGAACAAGATGTACACGATCGACCTCAAGGACCCCGAGGCCGCTCCCGGCGTGACCGACGTCGAGAAGGTCAACCCGTTCCTCCCGCAGGAGCAGTTCCTGGCGCCGATCGACTCGAAGTTCGGGCCCGACGGCGCGATGTACGTGCTCGACTGGGGCGGCGGCTTCGGCCGCGACAACCCCAACTCGGGCCTGCACCGCATCGACTACCTGTCGGGCTCTCGCTCGCCGGTGTCGAAGCCGGTCGCGACGCCCGACTCCGGCATCGCGCCGCTCGAGGTGTCGTTCGACGGGACCGGGAGCACCGACCCCGAGGGCGAGGCGCTCACGTACGCGTGGGACTTCGACGGTGACGGCACGACGGACTCGACGTCCGCCGCCCCGAGCCACACCTACACGGAGAACGGCGTCTACGACGCCCGCCTCACGGTGACCGACCCGGCCGGGAAGGTGGGCACGGCGACCGTGCCGATCACGGTCGGCAACACGCGGCCCGAGGTCGACTTCGGCCTGCCGCCCACCGGCTCGTTCTTCACCTTCGGCGACGACATCACGTGGGACGTGGCCGTGACGGACGCCGAGGACTCGCCGGACGGCGAGACCATCGACGACGAGCAGGTCATCATCCAGCCCGCGCTCGGCCACGACGCGCACGCGCACCCCTCCGAGCCGCTGCACGGCCGGACGGGCACGGTCGCGACGAGCCTCGGCGGCGGCCACGGCGAGGACATGAACGTCTTCTACGTGATCGACGCGCGCTACACCGACCGCGGCGGCGTGGACGACGTCCCGGCCCTCACCGGCTCGGACACCACGCTCATCTTCCCGAAGAAGCGCGAGGCGGAGTTCCACGCCGACTCCGACGGCACCACGACGATCCCGAGCCGGGACGTCGAGGGCGGCGGCTCGGTCATCACCGGGTCGAACGGGGCCTGGGCGTCGTACGACCCGGTGAGCCTGTACGGCGTGCAGGCGCTCACGCTGCGCGTCGCCGCGGCGGCCGAGGGCACGATCGAGCTGCGGCGCGACGCCGCGGACGGCGAGCTCCTCGGTACGGCCCAGATCCCGCAGACGGGTCTCGGCACGTTCACCGACGTGACCGTGGACGTCACCGACCCCCGGGAGCCGTTCACGCTCTACGTCGTGTTCCCCGGCGCGGGCGAGCGTCGCCTGAACTTCGTCGAGGCCGACGGCAAGGGCGTCTCCGCCACGACGCGGCCGAAGGTGCGCATCACCGCGCCCGAGGCGGGCGTGCGCCTGGAGCAGGGCGAGATCACGGTCACGGCCGAGGCCGACGACACGGAGAACACGGTCACCGAGGTCGAGTTCTTCGTCGACGGCGAGTCGATCGGGACCGACACCGAGGCGCCGTACGAGGCCACGTGGGAGGTGACGGCGGACAACAACTACGAGCTGACCGCGGTCGCGACCAACGACAAGGGCCTCTACACGCGGTCCCGCGTCGTCGTGGCGCAGGTCGGCGACCTCTTCGGGGGCATGAAGACCTTCACCAACGCGAACGGGACGTTCGAGCAGCTCGCCGAGGGCAAGTACCTCATCACGTCGGGCGGCGCGAACATGTGGCAGGGCACCGACGAGTACTCGACCATCTACCGCGAGCAGGGCGCCGACGAGAACTGGTCGGCGACGGTGAAGATCAACAGCCAGGGCAACTCGAACGGGTCTGCCAAGGCCGGGATCATCGTCCGCAACGACGTCACGCAGGTCGGGAGCTCGCCGGGCTACGCCGCCCTGGGCATGCGCCCGAGCGGCGGCTTCGAGTGGCTCCGCGGCAACGCGGCCGGCCAGCTCGTCACGTCGTCCGCCGCGAGCTCGACGAGCTACCCCGCGTGGGTGCGGATCGTGCGCGACGGCGACCTGTACACGGCCTCCTGGAGCAAGGACGGCGAGAACTTCACGCAGATCGGGGAGCCCCAGGCCCTCCCGGGTGCGGCGTCCGTGCAGGACGTGGGGCTCTTCGTCACCGCGCACAGCACGTCGGCCACGAGCGCCGTCGAGTTCCAGGACTTCGCGTTCGACGACGACCCGCAGACCGGGGGACCCGGTGAGGAGACCCCGCCGCAGTGCCTCGCGCAGGCGTCGGACGAGTTCGACGGCGACACCCTCGACCCGCGGTGGACGGTCGTCCGCCAGGCCGACGGCAAGCCGATCACCGTCGCCGACGGCCACGCCGTCCTGCCGGTCGTGCAGGGCGACATCAACGAGGCGCAGACCGGGCCGATCAGCTACCTCGGTCAGCCCGCACCCGCCGGCGCCTGGACGCTCGAGACGAAGCTCGACGTCCCGCTCGCCCGGCACTGGCAGCACGCCGGACTCCTGGTCCACGTGACCGACGACGAGTACACGAAGCTCGCGTTCACGAAGAACCAGAACGGCAACCGGTTCCTCGAGTTCCAGACCGAGACCGGCGGCGCCCGCACGTGGCACGGCCAGACGAACGTCGCGGGGGACTTCCCGACGTCGATCCACCTGCGCCTCGTCTCGGACGGCTCCGCCATCACGGCCGCGTACTCGGCGGACGGCCAGACGTGGACGGCGCTCGCGGGCTCGGCGCCCGTGAAGCCGGGCGCGACGTTCGGCGTGATGGCCGGCGGCGACACCGCGGCCCCCGACTCGGTCGCCAGGGTCGACCACGTGCGCGTCACGGGCGACGGGTCGGACGACGGCGAGCGCGAGCCGAGCGACGAGTTCGAGGGCGACGCCCTCGACGGCTGCCGCTGGGACGCGATCGTGCGCTACGACGGGTCGAAGGTCGCCGTCGCCGACGGCGAGCTGCGCATCACGACCCAGCCGGGCGACATCAACGCCGGCAACAACGGCGACCCGCGCAACTTCGTCCTCCAGACGGCACCGGAGGGCGACTGGGTCGTCGAGACGCGGTTCAAGGCGCCGCTCGTGCACCGGTGGCAGCTCGCGGGCCTCATCGCGTACGGCGACGACGACAACTACGTCAAGGCCGACGTGCTCGCGAAGAACGCCCCGGGCGCGGCGCTGAACCTCGGCGCCGAGCTCGTCTCGGAGAAGGGCGGCCAGTTCGGCAACGGCGGCAACCGCCAGCTCGAGCTCGCCGACTCGACCGAGTCGGGCTACTGGTACCTGCGGCTCGAGAAGGTGGGCAGCACGTACCAGGGCTGGGTCAGCGACGGCGGGGTGAATTGGACGCCGCTGGGCGACCCGGTCACGAACGACGCCGCGCTGACCAAGGTCGGCCTCATGGCGATCGGTCCGGAGCAGGAGACGCCGGTCACGGTGGCGTTCGACTGGTTCCGTCTCACGACGGAGTCCGAGCCCAAGCCCACGGTCGACGTCGAGGTCACCGCCTCGGCCCGCTGCCTCGCGGGCAAGGCGTACCTCGCCCTGCGCGCGACGAACGCCGACGAGGCGCCCGTCGCGATCACCCTCACCACGCCGTTCGGCTCCAAGGAGTTCGGCGCGGTCGAGGTGGGTGCCAACGCCTACCAGTCGTTCGCGTCGCGCGCGACGGCGTTCGAGGCGGGCACGGCGACGGTCACGGCGACGCTCGGCGACGTCACGACCGAGATCGAGGTGCCGTACGACGCCGTGAGCTGCGGCTGACGGCGGGCCGGTGACGGGAGACCCGCCCCCGTCACCGGCCGCCTCGCCGGCCCGGCCCACGGGCCGGGCCGGCGGACCCGGCGGGACGACCACAGGACAGGAGCGACAGGTGGCACAGCGCACCTCGGCACGGACGACGACCCGGACCCCGGCGGGAGGAGCCCGGAAGGGCACCGGCCGCACCGGCGGCCCGACGACGCCCGCACGCTCCCGTCCTGCCGACCGGGGCGGTGCCGGCCGCCCCGAACCCCGGCCACCGGTGCGCGTCCGCGCGCGCCGGTGGTTCGTGGGCCTCGACCCGTGGCGCCGCGTCCTGCTCGTCGTCGGCGCGCTCGCGCTCGTGGCGGTCGCCGTCGCGGCCGTCGTGGGGCTCACGCGCGGCGGCGCGGCCGCTGACGACGGCGGCTTCGCCGTCGACCCGGCGCGCGTCGCGGAGCTCGAGGCGGCCGAGCAGGAGCGCGACGCCGAGAACCTGGTCGCGTCGATCGACCACGCCCGGTATCTCCAGACCGAGCTCGTCCCCGTCCTGCACGGCCTCCACGCGGTGCTCCCCGTCGACGGGTCGAGCGCCGTCCCGGCGGACCCGGCGGACGTCGCGGCGTGGCACGCGACCGTCGACGGCCTCGTCGCCGAGACCGAGGCGCTCGCGAGCGGCTCCTCCGAGCACAACATCGTCCGCAACGGGATGCTCACGTCGCTCGAGCTCGTCGGGGACGCGCTCGACGCCGTCGGGCTCGCCGCGAGCGCCGACCCCGCCGCGGCCCCGGACCTGTACGCCCTCGCGGGCGACCTGCGCACGCGCGCCGTCGAGACGTGGGGTCTCGCCGCCGTCCAGCTCGACCTGCGCTCGACGGCCGGCGGCCAGGGCCACGTCCACGTCTTCCTGCCCGTCCACCCCGACGACTCGCTCGACGGGGGCCTCGGCCTCGGCCACACGGGCGGTGATGAGGGCGGCCACGAGGGCGCCGACGGCGAGGACGCGCACGACCATTGAGCCGACCGACCACCGTCCATCGGACGACCGCGGCCCGCACGGGCCGCCCACCGACCTCCCGGTCGGGCGCCCTCCGGGGTGCAGGCCGAGCCCGACCGGGAACTCCCGTCCGTCAGCGGCGGGGCAGGGCCATGACGACGTCCGCATGGGTCTCCCCGCCGACGACGTACGTCCGGCTCCCGACCACGGCGAACCCGTGCTTGCGGTAGAAGGCCTGGGCGCGCGCGTTGTGCCCGTTCGTGCCGAGCCAGAGGGGGAGCCCGGGCCCGAGCAGCGCCGCGGCCCCCGTCGTCGCGGTCATGAGCACGCTCGCGACGCCCGTGCCCTGCGCGGCGGGGTGCACGTAGATCTTCGACAGCTCCACCGCCTCGCCCGGCCCGACCGCGGCCGCCACGTCCGGGTCGTCGGGGAGGCCTCGTGCCAGCAGCGCGTACCCGAGGGGGCCGCTCGCGGCCTCGGGCGACCCGGCGTCGCTCGCAGTGACCGCCGTGGCGGTCGAGGTGCCGGTCGAGGTCCCGGGCGACGACGCCGCCGTCTCGACGAGCAGCAGCGCGTGCGCGGCGCTCGCGGCCCACGCGCGGAACCGGTCGGGCGAGAGCTGCGTCGCGACGTGCTCGGCGATCGCGTCGGGCGACGTGCCGGGCGGGCACGCGAGCGGGAACGTGAGCGCGGCCAGGTCCGCGAGCGCGGCGGCGTCGGCCGTCGTCGCGCGGCGCACGGCCGTCGTGGCGGTGGTGGTGTCGTCCGGCATGCCAGGAAATCTACGCCCGCGGTCTCCGCCCACGGCACGGTGGGCACCGCGGTGGCGCAGCGGTGGCGCACCGGTGGGGTCCGCGGCGGGGCCCGCCGAGCGCGCGTCCCGGGCATGATGGACGCGTGACGCGCATCGACCTCAACGCCGACCTCGGCGAGGGCTTCGGCCGCTGGACCCTCGGCGACGACCAGGCCCTGCTCGGCCTCGTGACCAGCGCGAACGTCGCGTGCGGGTTCCACGCGGGCGACGCGACGACCATGCGGACCGTGACGCGGGACGCCGCCGCGCGCGGGGTGCGGGTGGGCGCGCACGTGAGCTACCGGGACCGGGCGGGCTTCGGGCGGCGGTTCATGGACGTGGACCCCGGCGAGCTCGCCGACGAGGTGCTCTACCAGCTCGCCGCTCTCGACGGGTTCGCCCGGCTCGCGGGGGACCGCGTGCGGTACGTCAAGCCGCACGGCGCGCTCTACAACGCGATCGTCCACCACGAGGCGCAGGCCCGGGCCGTCGTCGACGCGGTGCGCGCCTACGACCCCACGCTGCCCGTCGTCGGGCTGCCCGGCTCGGCCGTGCTGCGGCTCGCGGACGCGGCGGGACAGCCCACCGTCCGCGAGGCCTTCGCGGACCGCGGCTACCTCCCGTCGGGCGAGCTCGTCCCGCGCGGGCGGCCGGGCGCCGTCGTGCACGACGGCGACGAGGTCGCCCGGCGCGTCGTCCGGCTCGTGACGACCGGCACGGTCGAGGCCACGGACGGCACGTCGCTGCGCGTCGAGGCGGACTCGGTGTGCGTGCACTCGGACACCCCCGGGGCGGTCGGGCTGCTCGGGGCGCTGCGGACCGCGCTCCAGGAGGCCGGGGTCGTCGTGCGGCCCTTCGTCGACGCCCCGCACGGCGGGTCGGCGGGCGCGGACGCCGTGCCGTGACAGCCGGAGGTTCCCCCGCTCCCGGGTCGCCGGTCCGCGACGCGGCCGACGTCCCCGACGGCGAGGTGACGGTGCACGCGTTCGGCGAGGCCGCGCTGCTCGTCGACCTTCCCGACCTCGCCGCCGTGCGCGCGCTGCACCGCGCCCTGGGCGACGCGCCGCCCGGCGTGGTCGACGTCGTCCCGGCCGCCCGCACGGTGCTCGTGCGCTGCGCGGCGCCTTCGGACGTCCCCGCCGCCCGGGCGTGGCTGCGCGCGGCGGTGCGGCGCGCGTCGACGACCGGCCCCACCACCCACGTCGGGGAGCTCGTCGAGATCCCCGTGCGCTACGACGGCCCCGACCTGGACGACGTCGCCCGCTGGGCGGGCCTGAGCGTCGAGGAGGTCGTCGCGCGGCACCACGGCCGCGAGTACGAGGCCGCGTTCGGCGGGTTCGCGCCGGGCTTCACGTACCTCTCCGGGGTCGATCCCGCGATCGCCGCCCCGCGCCTGGCCACCCCGCGCACCCGCGTCCCCGCCGGCTCCGTGGCGCTCGCGGGCGGGCTCACCGCCGTCTACCCGGGGGAGTCCCCGGGCGGGTGGCGCCTCCTCGGCCGCACGGACGTGCAGATGTTCGACGTCGACCGGGACCCGCCCTCGCTCGTCGCGCCCGGCGCGCGCGTGCGGTTCGTGCCGGTCCGCGCGGCCGTGACCGCGGGCGGCGGCCCGCTCGTGCCGTCGGGGAGGGCGCAGCAGGACGGGAGCGCGGGGGCGCCGCGCGTGCAGCCCGCACAGGACGGGGCCACCACCCCCTCGCTGCCGGCCGCGCGCGCCCTGGAGGTGCTCGCGACGGGTCCCCTCGCGCTCGTCGAGGACGCGGGGCGCCCGGGGCTCGCCGCTGTCGGCGTCGGGCCGTCGGGAGCGGCCGACCGCGCGTCGCACGCGCTCGCGAACCGGCTCGTGGGCAACCCGGACGGTGCGGCGGCGATCGAGGTCACCCTCGGCGGTCTCGCCGTGCGGTTCGCCGGCGGGGCGGTCGTCGCGCTGGCGGGGGCGGCGGTCCCCGCGAGCGTGGACGGGAGCCCGGTCGGCATGCACGCGGCCCTCCGGGTGCCCGACGGCGGTACCCTCCGCCTCGGCCTGGCGGCGCGCGGTCTGCGCACCTACCTCGCGGTGCGTGGCGGGCTCCGGCCGCCCGCGGTCCTCGGGTCGCGCGCGCGGGACGTGCTGGCCCGGCTCGGTCCGGAACCCCTGCAGCCGGGCGACGTCGTCGCGGTGGGGGCCGCGCCGTCGGGCAGGTGGCCGTGGCCCGACGTCGCACCGGTGCGGTTCCCGCCCGGCGAGCCGCGTCCGGGCGAGCGGGCGGGCGCGGTGCTCGAGGTGCTGCCCGGGCCGCGGTCCGACTGGTTCCTCCCCGGTGCGGGGCACGCGCTGCGCGCGCTGCGGACCGTGTCGCCGGACAGCGACCGCGTCGCCCTGCGGCTCGACGGCCAGGCCGTGCCCCGCAGGCCGGGGGAGCTGGCGTCCGAGGGGCTCGTCCGCGGCGCGGTCCAGGTCCCGCCCGACGGGCGTCCCGTCGTCTTCCTCGCGGACCGCCCGGTCACCGGGGGATACCCCGTCATCGGGGTGCTCCGCGAGCGGGACGTCGACCGTGCGGCCCAGCTCCGACCGGGGGACCGCGTGATCCTGCGGCTCGCGACGACGGTCTGAGCGCGGCGCCGGGGGAGCGTGGGAGGGCGGGGCGGACGGCCGCACGTCGTGCCGTGCGGCGAGCGGCAGCGTCCCTGTGGGCCGGGTCACCGGGGAGCGGCTTGACCATGTCGCGCGAGGCCGCGTAATGTTCTGGATGTCGGCCCGACAGGGAGGAACAGACACCGCCTCGAACGATCGAGGGTGGCTGGTCCCGGGGTCGAAACCCTTCCACCGCATGGCGTAGAGTGTTCTCTGCCCGCGACGAGGAAGACCACGGCGACTGGACCACGGCGAACAGCCGGGGTTGAGGAGCCGGGGAAGACCTGGTAAGGTTGAGGGGTTGCCCCAAGCGAGGTTCTGCCCGGTCGGGTGGTGCTGAGTTGGTGTGTGTCGGTTGTTTGAGAACTCAACAGTGTGCTTGTTAGTCAATGCCAAATTTTTTGTCCCTGTGGCATGGCTGGCCTGGTTGCCCGTCGGGTGGTTGGGTTGGTTGTGTCTGGGATTCCTTTGGTTGATTTCGGAAGATGATGTCATCTTTCGTGTTGATGCCAGTTTTGTGAACCCTGTTGGGGTTCGCTTCGTATGGATTGTTCACTGCCGGGTTTTGTCCTGGTGGTGGGCGTTGTTCATTTACGGAGAGTTTGATCCTGGCTCAGGACGAACGCTGGCGGCGTGCTTAACACATGCAAGTCGAACGATGATGCCCAGCTTGCTGGGCGGATTAGTGGCGAACGGGTGAGTAACACGTGAGTAACCTGCCCTTGACTTCGGGATAACCCCGGGAAACCGGGGCTAATACCGGATATGAGCCGTCCTCGCATGGGGGTGGTTGGAAAGTTTTTCGGTCAGGGATGGGCTCGCGGCCTATCAGCTTGTTGGTGGGGTGATGGCCTACCAAGGCGACGACGGGTAGCCGGCCTGAGAGGGCGACCGGCCACACTGGGACTGAGACACGGCCCAGACTCCTACGGGAGGCAGCAGTGGGGAATATTGCACAATGGGCGAAAGCCTGATGCAGCGACGCCGCGTGAGGGATGAAGGCCTTCGGGTTGTAAACCTCTTTCAGCAGGGAAGAAGCGCAAGTGACGGTACCTGCAGAAGAAGCGCCGGCTAACTACGTGCCAGCAGCCGCGGTAATACGTAGGGCGCAAGCGTTGTCCGGAATTATTGGGCGTAAAGAGCTCGTAGGCGGTTTGTCGCGTCTGGTGTGAAAACTCGAGGCTCAACCTCGAGCTTGCATCGGGTACGGGCAGACTAGAGTGCGGTAGGGGAGACTGGAATTCCTGGTGTAGCGGTGGAATGCGCAGATATCAGGAGGAACACCGATGGCGAAGGCAGGTCTCTGGGCCGCAACTGACGCTGAGGAGCGAAAGCATGGGGAGCGAACAGGATTAGATACCCTGGTAGTCCATGCCGTAAACGTTGGGCACTAGGTGTGGGGCTCATTCCACGAGTTCCGTGCCGCAGCAAACGCATTAAGTGCCCCGCCTGGGGAGTACGGCCGCAAGGCTAAAACTCAAAGGAATTGACGGGGGCCCGCACAAGCGGCGGAGCATGCGGATTAATTCGATGCAACGCGAAGAACCTTACCAAGGCTTGACATGCACGAGAAGCCACCAGAGATGGTGGTCTCTTTGGACACTCGTGCACAGGTGGTGCATGGTTGTCGTCAGCTCGTGTCGTGAGATGTTGGGTTAAGTCCCGCAACGAGCGCAACCCTCGTCCCATGTTGCCAGCGGGTTATGCCGGGGACTCATGGGAGACTGCCGGGGTCAACTCGGAGGAAGGTGGGGATGACGTCAAATCATCATGCCCCTTATGTCTTGGGCTTCACGCATGCTACAATGGCCGGTACAAAGGGCTGCGATACCGTAAGGTGGAGCGAATCCCAAAAAGCCGGTCTCAGTTCGGATTGGGGTCTGCAACTCGACCCCATGAAGTCGGAGTCGCTAGTAATCGCAGATCAGCAACGCTGCGGTGAATACGTTCCCGGGCCTTGTACACACCGCCCGTCAAGTCACGAAAGTCGGTAACACCCGAAGCCCATGGCCCAACCGTTCGCGGGGGGAGTGGTCGAAGGTGGGACTGGCGATTGGGACTAAGTCGTAACAAGGTAGCCGTACCGGAAGGTGCGGCTGGATCACCTCCTTTCTAAGGAGCTACCAACCCTCGCCTTGCCGGTGTTTGCTGGTGGGTGGGTGGTTCAGGTGCCACGCCATCGCCGTCCGTGTGGTGGGTGGTTGCTCATGGGTGGAACATTGACGAAAGAGCTTTCTTGGTCTTGCTGGTGTCAGTACCTGCCGGCTCGCACGTGTCTCTTCGGGGTTCGTGTGGGTGGTGGTGGAACATCACGGGTGAGACTGGGGGGCTTGTCGAGCACACTGTTGGGTCCTCAGGTCACCGGCCACCGGTTGGTGGGGTGCCTGGTACGGGCCGGTCCTTGGACCACGAACCGCTTCGTCTGCGCTCTTGTATGAGGGTGTGGGTGGGGTAGGCGGGTCTGGTGGGGTCGGGGTCGTTGGTTGTTTGAGAACTGCACAGTGGACGCGAGCATCTTTGTAAAGATCAAGACGCACCCTTTCGGGGGTGTGGTTCTTGGTTCTCTGCAGTTTTGTTGTTTTTGTTGAAGTTTTTAAGGGCACAGGGTGGATGCCTTGGCACTAGGAGCCGAAGAAGGACGTGGTAGCCTGCGATAAGCCTCGGGGAGCTGGCAAACGAGCTGTGATCCGAGGGTTTCCGAATGGGGGAACCCCGCACGAGTCATGTCGTGTGACCCGCACCTGAATATATAGGGTGTGTGGAGGGAACGTCGGGAAGTGAAACATCTCAGTACCGACAGGAAGAGATATTCCGTGAGTAGTGGCGAGCGAAAGCGGATGAGGCCAAACCGGGCGCGTGTTCAAGCTGTCAGGCGTTGCGTGTTCGGGGTTGTGGGACCCTTCTGGTGGATCTGACAGTCCACCGGGGAGTAAGAAAGCCGTGTCATAGTCGAACCGCATTGAAAGGCGGACCACAGACGGTGCGAGTCCGGTAGACGAAATGGTGCGGCCTCCCGAAGGGGATCCCAAGTAGCACGGGGCCCGAGAAATCTCGTGTGAATCTGGCAAGACCACTTGCTAAGCCTAAATACTACCTAGTGACCGATAGCGGACCAGTACCGTGAGGGAAAGGTGAAAAGTACCCCGGGAGGGGAGTGAAATAGTACCTGAAACCGTGTGCCTACAATCCGTTGGAGCCTCCTTGGCTGGGGTGACAGCGTGCCTTTTGAAGAATGAGCCTGCGAGTTAGTGCTCAGTGGCGAGGTTAACCCGTGTGGGGAAGCCGTAGCGAAAGCGAGTCCGAACAGGGCGCCCATAGTCGCTGGGTCTAGACCCGAAGCGAAGTGATCTAGCCATGGGCAGGTTGAAGCGCGGGTAAGACCGCGTGGAGGACCGAACCCACCAGGGTTGAAAACCTGGGGGATGACCTGTGGTTAGGGGTGAAAGGCCAATCAAACTTCGTGATAGCTGGTTCTCCCCGAAATGCATTTAGGTGCAGCGTCACGTGTTTCTTGCCGGAGGTAGAGCTACTGGATGGCCGATGGGCCCTACAAGGTTACTGACGTCAGCCAAACTCCGAATGCCGGTAAGTGAAAGCGTGGCAGTGAGACTGCGGGGGATAAGCTCCGTAGTCGAGAGGGAAACAGCCCAGACCACCGGCTAAGGCCCCTAAGCGTGTGCTAAGTGGGAAAGGATGTGGAGTTGCACAGACAACCAGGAGGTTGGCTTAGAAGCAGCCACCCTTGAAAGAGTGCGTAATAGCTCACTGGTCAAGTGATTCCGCGCCGACAATGTAGCGGGGCTCAAGTACACCGCCGAAGCCGTGGCATCTGCGCTCAACTCAGGCCTTCGTGGTCCAGAGGCGCAGGTGGGTAGGGGAGCGTCGTGTGGGCGGTGAAGCCGCGGGGGAACCCAGCGGTGGAGCCCACACGAGTGAGAATGCAGGCATGAGTAGCGAAAGACGGGTGAGAAACCCGTCCGCCGAATGACCAAGGGTTCCAGGGCCAGGTTAATCCGCCCTGGGTAAGTCGGGACCTAAGGCGAGGCCGACAGGCGTAGTCGATGGACAAGGAGTTGATATTCTCCTACCGGCGAAGAACCGCCCATACCGAGCCCGGTGATGCTGACCGCCCAAACCTGCCCATCGACCCTTCGGGGTCACCGGGCAGGGGCGCGCGGGACCCAATCCGGTAGTAGGTAAGCGTATTAACAGGGGTGACGCAGGAAGGTAGCCCGGCGTGGCGATGGTAGACCACGTCCAAGGCTGTAGGCCGTCGGGTAGGCAAATCCGCCCGACATGAAGGTTGAGAGCTGACGGTGAGCGCACAAGCGCGAACTGGGTGATCCTATGCTGCCAAGAAAAGCCTCGGCGCGAGGTTCTAGCCGCCCGTACCCCAAACCGACTCAGGTGGTCAGGTAGAGAATACTAAGGCGATCGAGAGAATCGTGGTTAAGGAACTCGGCAAAATGCCCCCGTAACTTCGGGAGAAGGGGGGCCCGAAGCGTGAACACCCTCGCGGTGGGAGCGTGGACGGCCGCAGAGACCAGGGAGAAGCGACTGTTTACTAAAAACACAGGTCCGTGCGAAGTCGCAAGACGATGTATACGGACTGACGCCTGCCCGGTGCTGGAAGGTTAAGAGGACGGGTCAACCCTTCGGGGTGAAGCTCAGAATTTAAGCCCCAGTAAACGGCGGTGGTAACTATAACCATCCTAAGGTAGCGAAATTCCTTGTCGGGTAAGTTCCGACCTGCACGAATGGCGTAACGACTTCTCCGCTGTCTCAACCGCGAACTCGGCGAAATTGCACTACGAGTAAAGATGCTCGTTACGCGCAGCAGGACGGAAAGACCCCGGGACCTTTACTATAGCTTGGTATTGGTGTTCGGTGCGGCTTGTGTAGGATAGGTGGGAGACTGTGAAGCCCGTACGCCAGTGCGGGTGGAGTCAACGTTGAAATACCACTCTGGCCGCTTCGGATGTCTAACCTCGGTCCGTGATCCGGACCAGGGACAGTGCCTGGTGGGTAGTTTAACTGGGGCGGTTGCCTCCTAAAATGTAACGGAGGCGCTCAAAGGTTCCCTCAGCCTGGTTGGCAATCAGGTGTCGAGTGCAAGTGCACAAGGGAGCTTGACTGTGAGACTGACAGGTCGAGCAGGGACGAAAGTCGGAACTAGTGATCCGGCGGTGGCTTGTGGAAGCGCCGTCGCTCAACGGATAAAAGGTACCCCGGGGATAACAGGCTGATCTTGCCCAAGAGTCCATATCGACGGCATGGTTTGGCACCTCGATGTCGGCTCGTCGCATCCTGGGGCTGGAGTAGGTCCCAAGGGTTGGGCTGTTCGCCCATTAAAGCGGTACGCGAGCTGGGTTTAGAACGTCGTGAGACAGTTCGGTCCCTATCCGCTGCGCGCGCAGGAAACTTGAGAAGGGCTGTCCCTAGTACGAGAGGACCGGGACGGACGAACCTCTGGTGTGCCAGTTGTTCCGCCAGGAGCACCGCTGGTTGGCTACGTTCGGAAGGGATAACCGCTGAAAGCATCTAAGCGGGAAGCCTGCTTCAAGATGAGGTTTCCATACCCTACGGGGTGAGAGGCACCCAGCAGAACACTGGGTCGATAGGCCGGACGTGGAAGCGGGGACGAAAGACCCGTGCAGCTGACCGGTACTAATCAGCCGACAACTTCAACACCAAACACTTTGCTACGCGTCCACTGTGCGGTTCCCGAACCACCAACACCACACCCCACACGGGGTGCCCCGGTGTCGAGGAGGTTCAACAGAGTTACGGCGGTCACAGCGAAGGGGAAACGCCCGGTCCCATACCGAACCCGGAAGCTAAGCCCTTCAGCGCCGATGGTACTGCCCTGGAGACGGGGTGGGAGAGTAGGACGCCGCCGGACAACCCTTCACCGAAGGCCCACCCCACACGGGGTGGGCCTTCGGCATATCCGCACCCCTATTGCTGAGCTCTCGGCCGGCCGAGACAGACCTGCGGTTCGCCAGACAGGACCGCGGTCGCGAGAAGTAGAACCGTGGTCGAGAGGTGGAACGGCTGCCGGGCGAGGTAGGGCCGTGGTTCTCGTGCTCGACGGCGTGCGGCCGGCCTGGACCGTCGAGGTGGTTGGTGGTGCCGCGTCTACCATCCGCCGCTCGTTCCTCGCGGATCCCACCAGGCCCGCCACGAGGCGGTACCAGCACCCACCCCGCCCGGCTTGTCTCACCTTGTCGTGGCTCGCCCGGCGTCCGCGCGCGGTGTCGTCTGTTGCGGGCGCGGTCCCGTCTTGCTCCGGACCGCGCGGCTGGCTACGCGTCGCCTGACCACCGCTCACCCGGGTGCCTCGTGGTGTCGGCTTCGCGAGCGAAGCCCGGCTGCCACGTCCGGTCGCCGCGCGATGTTGCCCACCACCTTCCGCACTGCTGCGACACAGGTTGGGGGCTCGCCGTCCTGGTCGCCTTCGTGACCGCCCTCGCGGTCGTGACGTCATGCCGAGCAGGCGGTTTCGGCTCATCTGGGGAGCCAGACGAGCCATGGTTGCCTGTTCGTCCTGTCAGCAGCGCCTGGTCGGCCCGTCCTCAGGGCGTCCAGCTCGCGCGGCCAGGCTCGCTCTTCGGCCGGACGGTCTCGGCCACATCCGTGTGACGAGAGGTCGGCGACGCGGTGGGCACGACGTCGGTCCCCACTAGAATGGCTGTCATGTCCACCATCTCCCGTGACGAGGTCGCGCGCGTCGCCGCGCTGGCCCGCATCGATCTGCGACCCGAGGAGCTGGACCGGCTCTCCGGCGAGCTCGACGTGATCGTCGACGCCATCGCCAAGGTCAGCGAGGTCGCGACGCCCGACGTCCCCGCGACGAGCCACCCGATCCCGATGTCGAACGTCTTCCGTGACGACATCCCCGAGCCGCCGCTGCCCGTCGAGGACGTCCTCGCGGGCGCGCCCGCGGCGGAGGACGGCCGGTTCTCCGTACCGCAGATCCTCGGGGAGGAGTGAGATGACGGACCTGACACGGCTCTCCGCGGCCGAGCTCGCCGAAGGGCTCGAGGCGCGCGACTTCTCGAGCGTCGAGGCCACCCAGGCGCACCTCGACCGGATCGGCGCGGTCGAGGGCGCGATCAACGCGTTCCTCCACGTCAACACCGAAGAGGCGCTGGCGACGGCGCGCTCCGTCGACGACCGCCGCGTCGCGGGCGAGCCGGTGCACCGGCTCGCCGGTGTGCCGATCGCGGTCAAGGACGTCGTCGTGACCAAGGGCATGCCGACGACGGCCGGCTCCAAGATCCTCGAGGGCTGGGTGCCGCCGTACGACGCGACGCTCGTCGAGAAGATCCGCGCCGCCGGGCTGCCGATCCTCGGCAAGACGAACATGGACGAGTTCGCCATGGGCTCGTCGACCGAGCACTCCGCGTTCGGCAACACCCGCAACCCGTGGGACCTCGACCGAATCCCCGGCGGGTCGGGCGGCGGCTCCGCCGCGGCGGTCGCGGCGTTCGAGGCCCCCCTCGCGATCGGCACGGACACGGGCGGCTCGATCCGTCAGCCCGGGGCCGTCACCGGCACCGTCGGCGTCAAGCCGACGTACGGCGGCGTCTCCCGGTACGGGCTCATCGCGATGGCGTCCTCGCTCGACCAGGCGGGCCCCGTCACGCGCACGGTGCTCGACGCCGCGCTGCTGCACGAGCTCATCGGTGGCTACGACCCGCGCGACTCCACGTCGATCCCGGGCCGCGGGCCGGCGCTCGTCGACGCCGCGGTCCAGGGCGCCACGGGCGACCTCTCGGGCCTGCGCGTCGGCGTGGTCAAGGAGCTCACGGGCGAGGGCTACCAGGAGGGCGTGAGCGCGCGCTTCGCGCAGTCGCTCGACCTCCTGCGCGGGCTCGGCGCCGAGATCGTCGAGGTCTCCTGCCCGCACTTCGAGTACGCGCTCGGCGCGTACTACCTGATCATGCCGTCGGAGGCGTCGAGCAACCTCGCGAAGTTCGACGGCATGCGCTTCGGCCTGCGCGTGGAGCCCGAGGAGGGCCCCGTGACCGCGGAGCGCGTCATGGCCGCCACGCGCGGCGCGGGCTTCGGCGACGAGGTGAAGCGCCGCATCATCCTCGGCACCTACGCGCTCTCGGCCGGCTACTACGACGCCTACTACGGCAGCGCGCAGAAGGTCCGCACGCTCATCCAGCGGGACTTCGCCGCCGCCTTCGAGCAGGCGGACGTCCTCGTCTCGCCGACGGCGCCGACCACGGCGTTCCGGTTCGGCGAGAAGCTCGACGACCCGCTCGCCATGTACCTCAACGACGTCGCGACGATCCCCGCGAACCTCGCGGGGGTCCCCGGGATGTCGGTGCCGTCGGGCCTGTCGGACGACGGCCTGCCCGTCGGCTTCCAGATCCTCGCGCCGGCCAAGGCCGACGACCGCATGTACCGGGTGGGCGCCGCGCTCGAGGCCGCCCTGGTCGGCTCGTGGGGCGGACCGCTGCTCGACCGCGCGCCCGCGCTGCCCACGGCCACGAACGCACAGGAGGGCCAGGTCGGATGACCGCCACGACCGTCGACCTCGTCGACTACGCCGACGCCACGCGCCGCTACGACCCCGTCATCGGGATCGAGGTGCACGTCGAGCTCGGCACGCTGACCAAGATGTTCTGCCCGGCCGAGGTGAGCTTCGGCGCCGAGCCGAACACCCAGGTGACCCCGGTCTCGCTCGGGCTCCCGGGCGCCCTGCCGGTCGTCAACGGCAAGGCCGTCGAGTACGCGATCCGCATCGGGCTCGCGCTCAACTGCCAGATCGCCGAGACGTGCCGGTTCGCGCGCAAGAACTACTTCTACCCGGACGTCCCGAAGAACTTCCAGACGTCCCAGTACGACGAGCCCATCGCCTACGACGGGTGGATCGACGTCGAGCTCGAGGACGGGACCGTGTTCCGCGTCGAGATCGAGCGCGCGCACATGGAGGAGGACGCCGGCAAGAACACCCACGTGGGTGGGGCGACCGGTCGCATCCACGGTGCCGAGTACTCGCTCGTCGACTACAACCGCGCCGGCATCCCGCTCGTCGAGATCGTCACGCGGCCGATCACGGGCGCGGGCGACCGCGCCCCCGAGGTCGCGCGCGCGTACGTGCAGACGCTGCGCGACATCTTCCGGGCGCTCGACGTGTCCGAGGCGCGCATGGAGCGCGGCAACGTCCGCGCCGACGTGAACCTCTCGCTGCGCCCGACAGCCGAGTCGCCGCTCGGCACGCGCACCGAGACGAAGAACGTCAACTCGTTCCGCTCCGTCGAGCGGGCCGTGCGCTACGAGGTCTCGCGCCAGGCCGCCGTGCTCGACGCGGGCGGCACTGTGGTCCAGGAGACCCGGCACTGGCACGAGGACACGGGCATCACGACGTCGGGCCGCGTGAAGTCGGACGCCGAGGACTACCGGTACTTCCCGGAGCCCGACCTCGTCCCGATCGCGCCGCCGCGCGAGTGGATCGAGGAGATCCGTGCCGGGCTCCCCGAGCTCCCGGTCGCGCGCCGCCGTCGGCTCCAGGGCGAGTGGGGCTACGCCGACGCCGAGATGCGCGACGTCGTCAACGCGGGCGCGCTCGACCTCATCGAGGCCACCGTCGCGGCGGGCACCAGCCCGGCCGGTGCGCGCAAGTGGTGGATGGGCGAGCTCGCGCGCCGCGCCAAGCAGGACGAGGTGGCGCTCGAGGCGCTGCCCGTCACGCCCGCGCAGATCGCCGCCCTGCAGGGTCTCGTCGACGCGGGCCGGATCAACGACAAGCTCGCGCGCCAGGTGCTCGACGGCGTGCTCGCCGGCGAGGGGGACCCGGAGGCGGTCGTCACCGCCCGGGGCCTCGAGGTCGTCTCCGACGACGGTGCGCTGCTCGCCGCGATCGACGAGGCGCTCGCCGCGCAGCCGGACATCGTGGAGAAGGTCCGGGGCGGGAACCTCGGGCCCGTCGGGGCGATCATCGGTGCCGTGATGAAGGCGACCCGCGGCCAGGCGGACGCGGGCCGCGTGCGCGAGCTCGTCCTCGAGCGGATCGGCTGACCGCCGTGACGCGCGGACCGGTCGTCCTGGGAGAGATGGTGCGTCTGCGCCCGATCGAGGCGCGGGACGCGGACCGCATGTGGGAGTCGTTGCAGGACCCGGAGGCCAACCGGCTCACGGGGACGACGGCGACCTTCACGCGCGAGCAGATCGACGAGTGGGTGGCGACCGTCAGCGACCGGGACGGCCGGTACGACTGGGCCATCACGCCGGGCGCGGTGCGTGACGGGCAGCCGGTGAGCGACGAGCTGATCGGCGAGATCGTGCTCAACGACCTCGACGAGCACGCGCGCTCGGCGAACCTGCGGCTCGCGCTGCTCCCGAACTACCGCGGGCGCGGCTACGGTCGCGAGGCCATCTTCGAGGTGCTGCGGTTCGCGTTCGACGGGTCGACGGACGTGGACGGCGTCCGGCACGAGGGACCGCGCCTGCACCGCGTGAGCCTCGACGTGCTGAGCATCAACCCCCGCGCCCGGATGCTCTACGAGTCGTTGGGCTTCCGCGAGGAGGGGCGACTGCGCGACGTCTACCGCGACGGCGACGGGTGGGCGGACGCGACGGTCATGAGCATCCTCGAGGACGAGTTCCGGGCGGGCCTCGGCGCGTCCTGAGCCGTCCGCGGGCACGACCGCACGAAGGGCCCGGCAGCATCCGCTGCCGGGCCCTTCGTCGTCCCGTCCTGCACCAGCTCCTCGCCGCGCGGACGTGCCCGTCAGGCGCGGTACGCCTGGCGCAGCAGCTCCACGCCGTCCAGCGTGCCCTCGAAGGACGTGCCACCGGTCATGACGACCACGAGCTTCTGGTCGGGGAAGAGCGCCAGGAGCTGGCCGCCCAGGCCGAGGGCGAAGACCATGCCGAGGTCCGGGTCGGCCCACCAGTGCCAGCCGTACGCGCCGATCCAGGGGTAGGTCCGGGTGCGGGGGCGCCAGCACTCGCGCAGCCAGTCGAGCGGCGCGACCTCCTCGCGCAGCACGGCGGTCCCGAGGCGCGCGAGGTCGGTCGGGAGGAGGCACAGCCCGTTGCCCGCGTGGCTGTAGCCGTTCCGGTCCGCGTAGAAGCGCCAGCGGCGGATGCCCGACGGGCGGAAGAGGTGCTCCTCCGCCAGCTGCTCGACGCTGCGACCCGTGCGCCGGTGGAGCACCGCACCGAGCAGGTGCGAGGACCCCGTGGAGTACCACATCGTGCGTCCGGGCTCGTCGACCAGCGGCCGCTCCACGACGGCGCGCAGCAGGTCCTTGCTCGCGGTGAGCGGCGGGGCCGAGCCGCGCCAGACGCCGAACTCCGGCCACTCGAGCCCCGACGTCATCCCCAGCAGGTGCTCGACGGTGATGGCGCGCTTGCGCTCGTCGTCGACCGGCACGTGCGGCAGGTGCGCCAGCGCCGAGGACGACAGGTCGACGTCGACGAAGCCCGCGAGGATGCCGGTGACGCTCTTCGTCACCGAGTTCAGCTTGGCGAGGCGGTCCGCTCCGTCGTGGCGGCGGAACCACGTGCGCTCGGTGGTCCCCGCGTGCACGACGACGAGCGCGTGCACGCCGGCGGTGCGCAGCCGCCGCTCCCAGCGCCGGCCGGTCCAGAGGTCGTCGATCATGGGGCAGGAACGTAGCGGCTCCGGCTCGCGGCGGACGACAGGACTACCGACGCGCGGCCGGACCGCACCGTGGTTGACATCACCCGACCCACGACGTACATTCATAAGACGGAAACAAACTTCCGAGATGTGGAATCCACTCCGAAGGTTGGGCGGTCGAGCCGCCCGGCCCGGTCGTCGAGAGGGAACGCAGCGATGACGCTGGACGAGTTCAACCGGTGGTCGCCGGACGAGGCGCGGGACGCGCTCCTCGCGTGCGCCCACGTGGACCGCTGGGCCGAGGAGGTCGCGGCCGGTCGCCCGTACGCGACCGTGGAGGACGCCGTCGAGGCGGCGCTCACCACCGCCGACCCGTGGACGGACGACGAGGTCGACTCCGCGCTGGCGCGCCACCCCCGGATCGGCGAGCGTGCCGAGGGGGAGGCCGCGGACGCGAGCATGTCGCGCTCCGAGCAGGCCGGGGTCGACACCTCCGACGACGACGTGACGCGCCGGCTCGCCGAGGGGAACCGCGCGTACGAGCAGCGGTTCGGCCACGTGTTCCTCGTCCGGGCCGCCGGGCGCAGCGCCGAGGAGATCCTCGAGCAGCTCACCGAGCGGCTGGGCAACGACGCCGAGACCGAGCGGGCGAACGCCGCCCGCAACCTGCGCGAGATCGCCGCGCTGCGGCTGAAGGGAATGCTGACGGCATGAGCACCCACGCCAGCCACATCACCACGCACGTACTCGACGCGGCCAGCGGTAGGCCCGCCGAGGGGATCACCGTCCGCCTGGAGGCGGCTCCGGAGATCGCGGAGGGGACGACGGGGCAGGGCTGGTCCCTGGTGGCGTCCTCCCGCACGAACGACGACGGTCGCGTGCCCCAGCTCGGGCCCGAGACCCTCGTCCCCGGTACGTACCGGCTCGTGTTCGACACGGCCGAGTACTTCGACCGGCGAGACACCGTGTCCTTCTACCCGGAGGTCGTCATCGTCTTCCGGGTGGCGAGCGCTGAGCAGCACTACCACGTCCCCGTCCTGCTCAGCCCGTTCGCCTACTCGACCTATCGAGGGAGCTGACATGAGCACCACCACGACTGCCGAGCAGTCGGCGGCCACGCAGAGCAGCGGGGCCATCGTCCTGGGCGACAACCAGTGGGGCAAGGCGGAGGTGCGCCTCGTGCGCGTCGACCGCTCCACGCCCCGGCACGAGATCACGGACGTCAACGTCTCCTCACAGCTGAGGGGCGGGCAGGAGGCCACGCACCGCGAGGGGGACAACTCCCGGTGCGTCGCGACGGACACGCAGAAGAACACGATCTACGCGTTCGCCCGTGACGGCGTCGGCGCGATCGAGGACTTCGCCATCCGCCTCGGGCAGCACTTCGTCGAGGACTTCGAGTGGATCGAGGGCGGGCGCTGGGAGATCGAGCAGTACTCCTGGAACCGCATCGAGACCTCGGCCGGCGAGCACGACCACGCGTTCGTCCGCAACAACCAGGAGACGCGCACCACGGTCGTGCAGCGCGACGGCGACGAGGTCTTCGTCGTCTCGGGCCTCACGGACCTCGTCGTCCTCAAGTCGACGGGCTCGGAGTTCCACGGGTTCCCGCGCGACCGCTACACGACGCTCGTCGAGACGGACGACCGCATCCTCGCGACGTCGGTCACCTCGCGCTGGCGCTACACGACCACCGACGTCGACTTCGACGCGGTGTACGCGAAGGTCCGCGCGATCCAGCTCGAGGCGTTCGCGACGACGCACTCGCTCGCGCTCCAGCAGACACTCTTCGCGATGGGCAAGGCCGTCCTGGAGGCCGTCCCGGAGATCGCGGAGATCAAGTTCTCGATGCCGAACAAGCACCACTTCCTCGTGGACCTGGCGCCGTTCGGCCTCGACAACCCGAACGAGGTCTTCTACGCGGCCGACCGCCCGTACGGCCTCATCGAGGCGACCGTCCTGCGTGAGGACGTCCCGGCCGAGCCGCGCGCCTGGGCGACCGTCACCGGGTTCTGCTGAGCCGACATGACGGACGGACGCGCCCTGCCGGGCCGCGGAGTACCCGCGGCCGGGCAGGGTGCGCCCATCTCAGGGCGCCGCGGTGATGAGCTCGCGCGTGAGCTCGCTCGCGACGCGGTGCAGCACCGGGACCGCGTGCTCGCCGAACTCGTACGTCACGCGGGCCGCGGGCCCGGAGACGGACAGCGCGGTGGGGGTCGGGGCGTCGGGCACCGCGACGGCGAAGCAGCGCACGCCGAGCTCCTGCTCGCCGTCGTCGATCGCGTACCCGCGCTCGCGGGTCGCGGCGAGCTCCGCGAGGAGCGCGTCGACGTCGGTGATCGACTGGTCCGTCGCGGGCGGCATGCCGACGCGGCCCATGATCTCGCGCACCGTCTGGTCGGGGAGCTGGGCGAGGACCGCCTTGCCGACGCCCGTGCAGTGCGTGTAGACGCGCCGTCCGACCTCGGTGAACATGCGCATCGAGTGGCTCGACGACGCCTGGGCGACGTAGACCGCCATGTCGCGGTCGATCATCGCGAGGTTCGCCGACTCGCCGAGGTCGTGGGCGAGGCGCTCCAGGTAGGGGCGCGCGCCGGCGCCGAGCTGGCGGCCCGCCGACTCGCCGAGCCGGATGAGGCGCGGGCCGAGGGTGTACCGCCGCGACGGCGTCTGGCGCACGTAGCCCTGGGCGAGCAGCGTGCGCAGCAGGCGGTGGATCGTGGGCAGGGGGAGCCCCGCGTGCTGCGCGAGCTCGCTCAGGCCGGACTCGCCGCCGAAGTCGGCGAGCAGCTCGAGCAGCTCGATCGCGCGGTCCACAGACTGCACGCCCCCGGCCGGCTTCGCCGGCCGCGTGCCCGGGGCGCTCTCCGTCGGCTCCGTCGCCGCCGAGGTCTCGGCCATCTCACCATCTCCTGTCCACCAGGTGCCGCCCGACGGCGGGCGCACCTCGCCTGAGCAGTGCGGGAACCTCCCGCGCTCCCTTCCGCATCACGGAAGACACGCATCAGCATACGAGAAGAAGGAACGAACATGACGTCCGAGACGAAGGCCCCGGAGACGCAGGCCGCGACGGCGAAGAACGCCGCGACCAGCCCGAGCTACTCCATCACGCTGCGCGTCGAGGCCCCCAGCGGTCACCGCACCGCGAGCGACCTCGTCGCGGCCGTGAGCGCGACGGGTGCCGCGATCACGGGCGTCGACGTCTCGGAGTCGGGCGCCGACCGCCTCGTCGTCGACATCACGGCCGACACCGTCGACGCCGCGCACGTGGAGCAGATCCGGGACGCGCTGAGCGCGCTCGACGGCCTCACCGTGCGCCACGTGAGCGACGCGACGTTCCTCATGCACCTCGGCGGCAAGCTCGAGGTCAACCCCAAGGTGCCGCTGCGCCACCGCGCCGACCTGGCCCGCGCCTACACGCCAGGCGTGGCGCGCGTGTGCCTCGCCATCGCGGAGCGGCCCGAGGACGCGCGCCGTCTGACGGTCAAGCGCAACACGGTCGCGGTCGTGACCGACGGCACCGCCGTCCTCGGGCTGGGCGACATCGGTCCCGCCGCGGCCCTCCCCGTCATGGAGGGCAAGGCCGCGCTGTTCAAGCAGTTCGCGGGCGTCGACGCGTGGCCGGTGTGCCTCGACACGACCGACACCGAGGAGATCATCCGCACGGTGAAGGCCATCGCGCCCGTGTACGGCGGCATCAACCTCGAGGACATCTCCGCGCCGCGCTGCTTCGAGATCGAGCGCCGCCTGCGCGAGGAGCTCGACATCCCCGTGTTCCACGACGACCAGCACGGCACGGCGATCGTCGTGCTCGCGGCGCTGACGAATGCGCTGCGCGTGGTGGGCAAGGCCATCGAGGACGTGCGCATCGTCGTCTCCGGCGTCGGCGCGGCGGGCAACGCGATCATCGCGCTGCTCCAGGGCCAGGGCGCGGGCAACATCGTCGCGTTCGACCGCCAGGGCGCGATCCACCCCGGCGCGAGCCTCACCGACGAGCACCGCCGCCGCCTGGCGGAGACGACCAACCCCGACGGCTTCACGGGCACGCTGCGCGAGGGCCTGGCCGGGGCCGACGTCTTCATCGGCGTCTCCGGGCCGAACATCCTCACGGGCGACGACATGGCCACCATGGCCGACGACGCGATCGTCTTCGCGCTGGCGAACCCCACGCCGGAGGTCGACCCGATCGCCGCGGCGCAGCACGCGACGGTCGTCGCCACGGGCCGGAGCGACTACCCGAACCAGATCAACAACGTGCTCGCCTTCCCGGGCCTCTTCCGCGGCCTGCTGGACGTCGGCGCGAGCGAGATCACCGACGAGATGCTGCGCGCCGCGGCCGTCGCGATCGCCGACGCCGTCGCGCCCGAGGAGCTCAGCGCGAGCTACATCGTCCCGAGCGTCTTCGAGCCGGCCGTCTCCACGGCCGTCGCGCGCGCCGTCGCCGAGGTCGCGGAGCGCGACCGCGCGGGCCAGGCTCAGGAGAGCAGCACGTCGGGCCACCACGTCGGGTCGGCAGCCCGGTCCTGACGCACCCTCGTCAGCCCGGCCCGCCCCGCAGAAAGGACACCACCATGACCACCACCACGGCCGTCGCCGTCCACGGACCCGCCGTCGAGCGGTCCGACGAGATCCTCACGCCGGACGCGCTCGACTTCGTCGCCGACCTGCAGCGCCGGTTCGGCGCCCGCCGCGACGAGCTGCTCGCCGCCCGGGCCGCGCGGCGCGAGCAGGTCGCCCGCACGGGTCGCCTCGACTTCCTGCCCGAGACCGCCGACGTGCGCGCGGGGGACTGGACGGTCGCCGGCGCGCCCGTCGACCTCCAGGACCGCCGCGTCGAGATCACCGGGCCCCCGACGCCCAAGATGGCGATCAACGCCCTCAACTCGGGCGCGAAGGTCTGGCTCGCCGACCTCGAGGACGCGTCGACGCCGCACTGGAGCAACGTCGTCGGCAGCCAGGCCGCCCTGCACGACGCGACGCGCCGCACGCTCGCGTTCACGTCGCCCGAGGGCAAGCAGTACGCGCTGCGCCCCGAGACCGACGGCGACCCGCTCGCCGTCATGGTCGTGCGGCCCCGCGGCTGGCACTTCGACGAGGTGCACCTCACCGTGGACGGGGCGCCCGCCGTCGGCGCGCTCGTGGACTTCGGGCTGCACTTCTTCCACAACGCCGCGGAGCTCGTCGCGCGCGGGTCCGGGCCGTACTACTACCTGCCGAAGATGGAGTCCCACCTCGAGGCGCGCCTGTGGGACGAGGTCTTCACGCACGCGGAGCAGGCGCTGGGAATCCCGCACGGGACGATCCGGGCGACGGTCCTCATCGAGACGATCCCGGCCGCGTTCGAGATGGACGAGATCCTCTACGAGCTGCGCGACCACGCGTCCGGGCTCAACGCGGGCCGCTGGGACTACCTGTTCTCCGTGATCAAGTACTTCCGCGACTCCGGGCCGTCGTTCACGCTGCCCGACCGCGGGTCCATCACGATGACCGCGCCGTTCATGCGCGCGTACACCGAGCTCCTGGTGCAGACGTGCCACCGGCGCGGCGCGTTCGCGATGGGCGGCATGGCGGCCGTCATCCCGAACCGCCGCGAGCCCGAGGTCACCGCCCAGGCGTTCGAGAAGGTGCGTGCCGACAAGCAGCGCGAGGCCGGCGACGGCTTCGACGGGTCGTGGGTCGCGCACCCGGACCTCGTGCCGGTGTGCCGCGAGGTGTTCGACGGGGTGCTCGGCGAGCGACCCAACCAGCTCGACCGGCAGCGCCCCGACGTCCACGTCACGGCCGACCAGCTCCTCGACGTGGCGTCCGCGCAGGGGGACGTCACCGAGGCGGGGCTGCGCAACAACCTCTACGTGTCCGTCGCGTACGTCGCGGCGTGGCTCGCGGGCAACGGCGCGGTCGCGATCCACAACCTCATGGAGGACGCCGCGACCGCGGAGATCTCGCGCTCGCAGGTGTGGCAGTGGGTGCGCTCGGGCGCGTCGTTCACCGCGGGCGAGAGCGCGGGCACGACCGTCACCGCGGACCTGGTCCGCACGCTCCTGCGCGAGGAGACCGCGCGGCTGCGGGACGACGTCGGGCACGAGGCCTACGACGCCGGGCCGTACGACCGGGCGGCGGCGCTCGTCGAGGACATCGCGCTCAACGAGCACTACGTCGACTTCCTCACGCTGCCCGCGTACGAGGACGTCGTCGCGCACGAGCAGGACGCGTCCTGATGCCGGCCGGTCCCGAGGCGGGCTCGGTCCGCGGCTTCAGCGAGGAGGGCGTCGCGGCGCTGCACGCGTCGCTCGACGGGCTGCTCGCGCCCTGGGACGCGGAGCTCGCGGCCCGCTACCCGGGCGACGACGGCTCGCGCCAGCCCGTGCACACCGTCTACGTGCCGGGCGACCGGTACGCGGCGGGCCTCGCGCCGGAGTGGGCGGCCCAGGCGCGCGAGGCGGTCGACGGCGCGGGCGGCGTCCGTCGCCTCGTGGACCTGCTGGGCGTCGGGGAGGGAGCCGGGGGCGACCTCGCGGACGCCGTCGCGGAGCGCGTGAGCGCGAAGCTCGCGGTCGAGGCGATCGAGGACCTCCGGATCGACTTCGAGGACGGGTTCGGCGACCGCGGCGACGCGGCGGAGGACGCCGCGGTGATCGCGGCGGCGCGCGAGCTCGTCCGGGCCGAGGCGCAGGGCACCGCGACGCCGTTCGCGGGCATCCGCATCAAGTGCCTCGAGGAGGCGACGCGCCGACGCGGCGTGCGCACCCTCGCGCTGTTCGTCGCGGAGCTCGTCGCGGGTCGCGCCGCGGCCGGCGAGGCCCGCGGCCTGCCGGACGGGTTCGTCGTGACGCTCGCCAAGGTCACCGCGCCGCAGCAGGTCGAGGCGATGGCGCGCGCGTGCGAGCACGTCGAGGACGCGAACGGCCTCGAGCCGGGCACCCTGCGGTTCGAGGTCCAGGTCGAGACGCCGCAGGCGCTGCTCGCGGCCGACGGCACGGCGACGGTCGCCCGCCTCGTGCACGCCGCGCCGGGTCGTGTCACGGCGCTGCACTACGGCACGTACGACTACTCGGCGTCGCTCGGCATCGCCGCTGCGTACCAGTCGATGGAGCACCCCGCGGCCGACCACGCGAAGTCGGTCATGCAGCTCGCCGTCGCGGGCACGGGCGTGCGCCTGTCGGACGGGTCGACGAACGTCCTGCCCGTCGGCGACCCCCAGCCCGTCGACGCGGCGTGGCGGCTGCACGGGCGGCTCGTGCGCCGCTCGCTCGAGCGCGGGTACTACCAGGGCTGGGACCTGCACCCCGCGCAGCTCCCGAGCCGGTTCGCCGCGACGTACGCGTTCTACCGCGAGGGCGCGGCGTCGGCGCTCGCGCGCCTCGCGGCGTACGTCGGGTTCGTGCCCGACGCCGGGGGCGTCCTCGACGAGCCGGCGACGGCCAAGGCGATGGCCTGGTTCCTCGGACGCGGCGTCGACTGCGGCGCGCTCACCGAGACCGAGGTCCGCACCGCGACCGGCCTCGACCGCCCCGGGCTCGACGCGGTCCGCGTCTCCGGGCGCGCGCCGCAGCCCGTCGCGGGCTGAGCGCCCGCCCTCCCATCCTTCCCGCCGGCCGCCGTGGCACCGCCACCGGCACGGCCACGACCTTCGAGGAGTGACCCCATGACCCAGACCACCCCCTACTACACCCCGCAGGGTGGCCTGCCCGGCCAGACCGAGCTGCTCACCGACCGCGCGATCGTCACCGAGGCGTACACGGTGATCCCGCGCGGCGTGCTGCGCGACATCGTCACGAGCAACCTGCCCGGCTGGGACAAGACCCGGCTGTGGGTGCTCGCCCGGCCGATCGAGGGCTTCGCGACGACGTTCGCGCAGTACGTCATGGAGGTCTCGCCCGGCGGCGGGTCGGACCAGGGCGAGGACGAGGAGACCGTGCAGTCCGTCGTCTTCGTCACCGAGGGCACGCTCGTGCTCACGCTCGCCGGGGTCGAGCACGTGCTCGACCCCGGCGGGTACGCGTACCTGGCGGCGGGGGAGCGGTGGGCGCTGCACAACCGCTCGGACGCCAAGGCCGCGTTCCAGTGGATCCGCAAGGTGTACGAGCCGATCCCGGGCCACACCGCGACGTCGTTCGTCACGCGCGAGCAGGACGTCGAGCCGCGTGCGATGCCGGACACGGACGGCGTGTGGGTGACGACGCGGTTCGTCGACCCCGACGACCTCGCGCACGACATGCACGTCAACATCGTGACGTTCCAGCCCGGCGGGTCCATCCCGTTCGCGGAGACGCACATCATGGAGCACGGCCTCTACGTGCTCGAGGGCAAGGCGGTCTACCGCCTCAACGGCGACTGGGTCGAGGTCCAGGAGGGCGACTTCATGTGGCTCCGGGCGTTCTGCCCGCAGGCCTGCTACGCGGGCGGCCCCAAGCCGTTCCGCTACCTGCTCTACAAGGACGTGAACCGGCAGGTCAAGCTCGACCGTCGCCGCTGACGGCCGTCGGTCGCTCGTCGGCGATGACCCGCGAAGGGCCCGGTCCCCCTGGAGGGGCCGGGCCCTTCGTCGTCCGTGCGCTCCGGGCCGACGGCGGTGGCGCTGTTGACGCCCGGTGACGGGCATGCCTACACTTCCATACAGCAGAAGAAAAGTTCCGGAGAATGGAATCGCAAGGTCGCGAGACGCGGACGGACCCAGGGAGACGACGATGAGCCCCGCACCGACGTACACCGTCAACTGCTCGATCCTGCTCACGGACCTGCCGCTGCTCGAGCGGCCGGCCGCCGCCGCGGCGGCGGGGTTCCGGGGCGTCGAGTTCTGGTGGCCGTTCGCGTCGCCCACGCCCGCCCGCGACGAGGTGGACGCGTTCGTCGGCGCGATCGAGACGGCGGGCGTGCAGCTCACGGGCCTGAACTTCGACGCCGGGAACATGCCCGGCGGCGACCGCGGCCTCGTGTCGTGGCCCGCGCGCTCCGCCGACCTGCGCGCGAACCTCGACGTCGTCACCGCGATCGGGGAGCGCACCGGCTGCCGCGCGTTCAACGCGCTCTACGGCAACCGCCAGGAGGGTGAGACGCCCGAGGCGCAGGACGAGCTCGGCGCCGAGAACCTCGCGCTCGCGGCGCGGGCCGTCGGGCGCATCGGCGGCACGGTGCTCGTCGAGCCCGTGAGCGGCGCGCCGGCCTACCCGCTGAAGACCGCGGCCGACGCGGTGCGCGTCATCGACCGGGTCGCCGCCGACCACGGCGAGACGAACCTGGGTCTCCTTTTCGACGTCTACCACCTGGCCGTCAACGGCGACGACGTCGACGCGGCCCTGTCGACCTACCGCGGCCGCATCGCGCACGTGCAGGTCGCGGACGCGCCCGGTCGTGGCGAGCCCGGCACGGGCGACCTGCCGATCGAGCGCTGGACCAAGGACCTGCGCGCCGGCGGCTACGACGGCTGGATCGGCCTCGAGTACAAGACCGCGGCCGCCGACCCGTTCGCGTGGCTTCCCGCCGCCGAGCGCTGACGCGACCCCCGGCCGTCCGCCGGCCGCCCCGACCCCCGACCTGAACCACCCAGAGGAGCACACCATGGCCTCCATCGCCTTCATCGGACTCGGCATCATGGGCAGCCCCATGGCCGTCCACCTGCAGAACGCCGGGCACGACGTCGCGGGCTACAACCGGAGCCCCGAGAAGACCGCGCCGCTCGTCGAGGCGGGCGGTCGCGCGGCCGGGTCGGTCGCCGACGCGGTCTCGGGCGCCGACGTCGTCGCGATCATGGTCCCGGACTCGCCCGACGTGGAGGCGGTGCTCACCGGCGACGACGGCGTCCTCGCGAACGCGAAGCCCGGCGCGCTCGTCGTCGACTTCTCCTCGATCCGCCCGGACGTCACGGTCGCGCTCGCGCAGCAGGCGAAGGACGCGGGCCTGCGGATCGTCGACGCCCCCGTCTCGGGCGGCGAGCCGGGCGCGATCAACGCCGCGCTGTCGATCATGGTCGGCGGCACGCCCGAGGACTTCGAGGCAGCCAAGCCGTTCCTCGACGTCGTCGGCAAGACGGTCGTGCACGTGGGCCCGAACGGCTCCGGCCAGACGGTCAAGGCCGCGAACCAGCTCATCGTCGCCGCGAACATCCAGGCTCTCGCCGAGGCGGTCGTCTTCCTCGAGGCCTACGGCGTCGACACCGATGCCGCGATCGAGGTCCTGGGCGGCGGCCTCGCGGGCTCGGCGGTGCTGAACCAGAAGGCGCGCAAGATGCTCGACCGCGACTTCGGCCCCGGCTTCCGGATCGAGCTCCACCACAAGGACCTCGGCATCGTCACCGCCGCGGCCCGCGAGGCGGGCGTCGTCGCGCCGCTCGGCGGCCTCGTCGCCCAGCTCATGGCCTCCGCCCGCGCGAACGGCGACGGCGGTCTCGACCACTCCGGCCTGTTCCGCGGCGTCGAGCGCCTGTCCGGCCGCGACGGCTCCTGACCTTCCCCCTGACGACGACGTCACCTCCAGCAAGGAGAGAAACCATGCCTCGTATGCGTGCGGTGGACGCCGCAGTGGCGATCCTCGAGATCGAGGGCGCGACCCAGGCCTTCGGCCTGCCCGGCGCCGCCATCAACCCCTTCTACTCCGCGATGCGCGCGCACGGCGGCATCGACCACGTGCTCGCCCGCCACGTCGAGGGCGCGTCGCACATGGCCGACGGCTACTCCCGCGCGAAGCCGGGGAACATCGGCATCTGCATCGGCACGTCGGGCCCCGCGGGCACCGACATGATCACCGGCCTCTACGCCGCGTGGGCCGACTCGATCCCGATGCTCTGCATCACGGGCCAGGCGCCGGTCGCCAAGCTCGACAAGGAGGACTTCCAGGCCGTCGACATCGCGAGCATCGCCGCTCCGGTGACGAAGATGGCCAAGACCGTCCTCGAGGCCGGGCAGGTGCCGCAGGTCTTCCAGCAGGCGTTCCACCTCATGCGCTCGGGCCGCCCGGGCCCGGTGCTCGTCGACCTGCCGATCGACGTGCAGCTCACGGAGATCGAGTTCGACCCGGCGACCTACGAGCCGCTGCCCGTGCACCGCCCGACGGCGACGCGCGCCCAGGCCGAGAAGGCGATCGACCTGCTGCTCGCGGCGGAGCGTCCCCTGCTGGTCGCGGGCGGCGGCATCGTCAACGCGGGCGGCGAGGACCTGCTCGTCGAGCTCGCCGAGACGCTCGGCGTCCCCGTGATCCCGACGCTCATGGGCTGGGGCGTCATCCCGGACGACCACGCGCTCATGGCCGGCATGGCCGGTCTCCAGACGTCGCACCGCTACGGCAACGCGAACCTGCTCGCGTCCGACTTCGTGCTCGGCATCGGCAACCGCTGGGCCAACCGCCACACGGGCGGCCTCGACACGTACCGCGCGGGCCGCACGTTCGTCCACGTCGACATCGAGCCGACGCAGATCGGTCGCGTGTTCGCGCCCGACTACGGCATCGTGTCGGACGCGAAGGCGGCCCTCGAGCTGTTCGTCGAGGTCGCCCGCGAGCGCCGCGACGCCGGCCGTGCACGCGACTACGCGGGCTGGGCGGCCGAGTGCGCCGAGCGCAAGCGGACGCTGCAGCGCAAGACGCACTTCACCGAGATCCCGATCAAGCCGCAGCGCGTGTACGAGGAGATGAACAAGGCCTTCGGCCCGGAGACGCGCTACGTCACGACCATCGGGCTCTCGCAGATCGCCGGTGCGCAGTTCCTCCACGTGTACAAGCCGCGGCACTGGATCAACGCGGGCCAGGCCGGGCCCCTCGGCTGGACGGGGCCGGCGGCGCTCGGCGTCGCGAAGGCCGTGCCGGACGAGCCGGTCGTCGCGCTCTCGGGCGACTACGACTTCCAGTTCATGATCGAGGAGCTCGCGGTCGGCGCGCAGTTCAACCTGCCGTACGTGCACGTCGTCGTGAACAACTCCTACCTGGGCCTGATCCGCCAGGCGCAGCGGGCCTTCGACATGGACTACCACGTCCAGCTCTCGTTCGAGAACGTCAACTCGCCCGAGCTGGGCGGCTACGGCGTCGACCACGTCAAGGTGGCCGAGGGCCTGGGCTGCAAGGCGATCCGCGTGACCGACCCCGAGGGGCTCGGCGAGGCGTTCGCGAAGGCGCAGGCCATGGCGGCGGAGTTCCGCGTGCCGGTCGTGGTCGAGGTCATCCTCGAGCGCGTCACGAACATCGCCATGGGCGTCGAGATCACGGGCGTCAACGAGTTCGAGGACCTCGCGATCTCGGCCGAGGACGCCCCCACCGCCACCGCGCTGCTCGACTGAGCGCGCCGCACCCAGGAAGCAGGAGACATGACGGAGGGCGCGATGGGCACGGGTGAGGTGAGCGGTCGCGAGCACGAGTACGACCTCGTCGTGCGCGGCGAGCGCGTGCTCGTCGCCGGCGGGGAGCACCCGCGCGAGGTGGGCGTCGTCGGGGGAGTGGTCCGCGCGATCGAGCCGCTCGGCGCCGGGCTCGACGGCGAGCGCGTCGTCGAGCTGGGGCCGCACCAGGTGCTGGTGCCCGGGCTCGTCGACACGCACGTGCACGTGAACGAGCCGGGGCGCACCGAGTGGGAGGGGTTCGCGTCCGCGACGCGGGCCGCCGCCGCGGGCGGGGTGACGACGATCGTCGACATGCCGCTCAACTCGATCCCGCCGACGGTCGACGTCGAGGCGCTCGAGACCAAGCAGAAGGTCGCGCGCGACCAGGCGTTCGTCGACGTCGGGTTCTGGGGCGGCGCCGTGCCCGGCAACGCGGACGAGCTGCGGCCCCTGTGGGACGCGGGCGTGTTCGGGTTCAAGTGCTTCCTGCTGCACTCGGGGGTCGAGGAGTTCGGGTATCTCGAGCCCGACGAGCTGGAGGCCGACCTGCGCCTGCTCGCCGACTTCGACGGGCTCATGCTCGTGCACGCCGAGGACTCGCGCGCGATCGAGCGGGCACCCACCCCGCACGGTGACCACTACGACACGTTCCTCGCGTCCCGCCCGCGCGGTGCGGAGAACGTCGCGATCGCGGCGGTGATCGAGGCGGCGCGCTGGACCGGGGCGCGCGCGCACGTGCTGCACCTGTCGAGCTCGGACGCGCTGCCGATGATCCGGAGCGCGAAGCGCGAGGGCGTGCGCCTCACGGTCGAGACGTGCCCGCACTACTTGGCGCTCGCGGCCGAGGAGATCCCCGACGGCGCGACGCAGTTCAAGTGCTGCCCGCCCATCCGGGAGATCGACAACCGCGAGCTGCTCTGGGAGGGGCTGCTCGACGGCACGATCGACTGCATCGTCTCGGACCACTCGCCGAGCACGCCCGACCTCAAGGAGCTCGACACGGGCGACTTCGGGACGGCGTGGGGCGGCGTGTCGTCGCTCCAGCTCGGGCTCGCGATCGTGTGGACCGAGGCGCGGACGCGCGGCGTGCCGTTCGCGCGCGTCGTCGAGTGGATGTCGGCTCGCCCGGCGGCCGTCGCGGGCCTGCGGCGCAAGGGCTCGATCGCGCTCGGCTTCGACGCGGACCTCGCGGTGGTCGAGCCGGACACGGCGTTCGTCGTCGACCCGAAGGCCCTGCACCACAAGAACCCCATCACGCCGTACGCCGACCGCGCGCTCTCGGGCGCCGTCGTCGCGACGTACCTGCGGGGCGAGGAGATCACCCTCGACCGCCCCACGGGCCGCCTGCTCTCGCGCGGCGACGCGTGAGGGGCTGAGACTCCCGTGCCCGGCCGCGGGGGCCGGGCACGGGGAACCACCTGACCCGCGCACGACGAGGGGCGGCACCGCTGGTGGGTGCCGCCCCTCGTCGCGCGCGAGGTAGAGCCCGGGTCAGCCGAGGTAGAGCCGTGGTCGCCCGGGGTAGAGCCGTGGTCGTGACCACGGCTCTACCCCGGCGGACCAGGGCTCTACCTCGGCGGACCAGGGCTCTACCTCGGCGGACCAGGGCTCTACCTCGGCGGACCAGGGCTCTACCTCGGCGGGGTGGAGGGCGTGGGGTCAGGACTGCGCGAGGAGCTCGTCGAGCTGCTCATAGCCCTCGCGCACGCCGACCTCCATGCCGCTCGCGACGAAGCCGTCGCGGCCCTCGAACGAGTCGACGAGCGACGTCGCGGTGAGCCGGCTGCGGCCGTCGGGCAGGTCCTCGAACACGAGGCGGTCGAGCGAGACGCCGTCGGGGAAGCCCTCGAACGTGAACGTCTGGACGATGAGCTCGTCCGGGCGCACCTCGTGGACGCTGCCGAAGAACGCGTACTCGCTGCCGTCCGGGTCGACCTGGACGTACCGGTACGCGCCGCCCGTGCGCACGTCCCAGAGCTCGTTGCGCTGGGTGAGGTAGCGCGGGCCGTTCCAGCGCGCGAAGAGCTCCGGGTCGAGGTGGGCGCGGAAGACCTTCGCCGCGGGCGCGTCGAACTCGCGCACGATGCGGACGATCGGGAGGTCCGTGGGGACGACGATCTCGGTCTCGTGGGTGCCGGTGGTGGTCATGGTGCTGCTCCTGTCGTCGGGTCGTTCTCGGTGGTGCCGGGTCGGTCGGGCAGGTCGCGCAGGACGTCGTCGAGGCGCCGGTAGCGGTCCTCGGCCTCGCGCCGGTAGCGCTCGATCCACTTCGTCATGAGGTCCAGCACCTCCGCCTCGAGGTGCACGGGGGCGCGCCGGGCGTCCGTCGTGCGGGTCACCAGGCCGGAGTCCTCGAGCACGCGCAGGTGCTTGGACACCGCCTGGACGGACATGTCGTACGGCCGGGCGAGCTCGCCGACGCTGGCGTCTCCCGACGCGAGCCGGGCCACCATGTCGCGGCGCGTGGGGTCGGCGAGCGCCGAGAACACGCGGGAGAGCGGGTCGGCCGTCACGGGACCTCCTCGTGGGGCGCCGGGGTGCGGCGTCCGGTCATCAACTCATCGGTTGACAACGACGCTACGCCGCACTCGGAGAGTCGTCAACCCTTTGGTTGAGAAAGAGGCGTCAGACGCGCCGGGCCCGCTCGAAGTCGTCGAGCGAGACCTTCCGCTCGACGGCGTGGTCGACGATCCGCTCGGGGTACCCGGCCGGCAGCTCGCGCAGCGTCCACGGCTCGTGGACCGCCCGGCCCTCGACCTCCCGCAGCTCCGGCACCCACCGGCGCACGTACGAGCCGTCGGGGTCGAACTTCTTCGCCTGGGTGACGGGGTTGAAAATGCGGAAGTACGGCGCGGCGTCGCGGCCCGTCCCGGCGACCCACTGCCAGTTCAGCTGGTTCTGCGAGACGTCGCCGTCCGCGAGGTGCGCCATGAAGTGCTCCGCGCCGCGCTGCCACCGCACGTGCAGGTCCTTGACGAGGAACGACGCCACGACCATCCGCACGCGGTTGTGCATCCACCCCTCGCCGAGGAGCTGGCGCATCCCGGCGTCGACGAGCGGGTAGCCCGTGCGGCCCTCGGCCCACGCGGCGAGGTACGCGTCCTCGGCGGCACCCTCCGCCCACGCGTCCTCGGGCACGACGTCCCGGAGCGACCGCTGCGCGGCCCCCGGGTGGTGGAACAGGACGTCCGCGTGGAACTCGCGCCAGGCGAGCTCGGAGCGGTAGGCGAGCGCGTCGTCGGACGGCGCGGAGCCGTCGTGCAGGGCGCTCCGCACGTCGGCGAGGAGCGTGCGCGGGTGCAGCTCGCCCCACTTCAGCGGCACCGACATGCCCGACGTCGCGGGCCGGTCCGGGCGGTCGCGCTCGGTCGCGTAGCCCGCGAGGTGGTCCGCGAGGAAGTCGCGCCAGCGCCGTCGCGCCGCGGCCTCGCCCGCTGCGGGGAGCCGGGCGTCGGTACCGGGGTCGGCGGGGACGCCGTCCGACCGGAGCGTGGCCCACGGCACGTCGCGCGGCCTCGGCGCCGGGTCGCGCCAGCCGTGCTCGACCCACGCGTCGCGGAACGGCGTGAAGACCTGGAACGGGGTCCCGGTGCGCGTGCGCAGGCGCCCCGGCGCGACGGCGTAGGGCGAGCCGGTGCGCACGAGGTGCGCGTCGGCGTCGGGCAGCGCCTCCTCGACCGCGACGTCGCGGGCGACGCCGTAGGGCTCGAACGACGCCGCGACGTGCACCTCGCGCGCCTCGACCTCGCGCGCGACGGCGGGCACGACGGCGCGCGGGTCGCCGTGCCGGACGACGAGCCGGCCGCCCGTCGCCTCGTCGAGCGCGGCGAGGCTGCGCGCGAGGTAGGCGCGGCGCGGGTCGCCCGCGGCGCCCCACAGGCGGGGATCGAGCACGTAGAGCGCGACGACCTCGTCGTCCGCGTCCCGGGCGGCCTGCACCGCCGCGACGAGGGCCGGGTTGTCGGCGAGGCGGAGGTCGCGGCGGCACCACCAGAGCGTCGGCATCCGGCCACGCTAACGGTCGCAGGCGGTGCACGCCGGTGGGAGCATCGCAGGATGGGTGGTGACGACCGACGAGAGCAGGACGACGCGCGACGCCGCGCCCTCGAACGCGAGGCGCGCACCGAGCCGGAGGCCGGGGCGCCGCCCCTCGGGCCGGGTACCGCGGCCGGTGTAGGGGCCGCCGAGGGCCCCGCGGCGGGGGCCATCGTCGGGGACCACGCGTTCTTCGGGCACCCGCGCGGGCTGCTGACGCTCTTCACCACCGAGCTGTGGGAGCGGTTCAGCTACTACGGGATGCGCGCGATCCTGCTGTTCTACCTCACGGACACCGTGGCGAACGGCGGCCTGGGCATCGGGGAGACGACGGGCCTCGCGCTCGTGTCGATCTACGGCACCAGCGTGTACCTGCTGTCCGTCGTGGGCGGCTGGCTCGCGGACCGCGTGATCGGGTCCCGGCGCTCCGTCCTGTACGGCGGCATCATCATCGCGGCCGGGCACGTGAGCCTCACGGTCCCCGGCGCGGGCTTCTCGATGGTGGGCATCGCGCTCGTCGCGCTCGGCACCGGCCTGCTCAAGCCGAACGTGTCGTCGATGGTCGGCGAGCTGTACGCGCGCGACGACCCGCGCCGCGACTCGGGCTTCTCGATCTTCTACATGGGCATCAACCTCGGCTCGTTCGTCGCGCCGTTCCTCGTGGGCGCCGCGCGCGCCTGGGGCGGGTACCACGCGGGCTTCGCCGTCGCGGCGGTGGGCATGGCGGTCGCGCTCGTGTTCTTCGTCGCGGGCCGGCGCTACCTCGGCGAGGCGGGGGCGCACGTGCCCAACCCCGTCCGCCCCGAGGAGCGCGCGAAGATCGCGCGGATCTTCCTCCTCATCGCGGGCGGCGTGGTGCTCGTCGGTCTGGTCGCCGTCCTCGTCGCCGGCGGGTTCGAGATCTCGACCTTCATCGACACGATGTCCTACCTGGCGTTCCTCGCGCCGATCGCCTACTTCATCGTCATGTACCGCTCGCCGCGCGTGACGGACGCCGAGCGGCCGCGCGTCATCGCGTACATCCCGCTGTTCGTCGCGGCGATGCTCTTCTGGATGATCTTCGAGCAGGCGGCCACGACGCTCTCGGCGTTCGCGAAGGACCGCACCGACCTGACGTTCTTCGGCGTGGGCATCAGCCCCGAGTTCTTCCAGTCGGTGAACCCGCTGTCGATCATCGTCCTCGCGCCCGTGTTCGCGTGGATCTGGCTTAAGACGGGCGACCGCCCGACGACGGCCAACAAGTTCGCGATCGGCCTCACCCTCGCGTCGGTGTCGTTCCTCTTCCTCGCGGCCGCGTCGGCCGTCGTCGGCGACGGCAAGGCGCCGTCGTGGGTGCTCGTGCTCGTCTACGTGATCCAGACGCTCGGCGAGCTGTGCCTGTCGCCGGTCGGCCTCGCCGCGACGACCCTGCTCGCGCCGAAGGCGTTCCGGTCCCAGGCGATGGCCCTGTGGTTCCTCGCGCCCGCCGCCGGGCAGGCCATCACCGCGCAGGTCGTGCAGGTCACCGAGGGTGCCTCCGACACCGCGTACTTCGGCGGCATCGGCGCCATCACCCTCGTGTTCGCGCTCGCGCTGTTCGCGCTCGCGCCGTGGGTCACGCGGCACATCCGCCACGCCGACGAGCTCGAGGGCGCGCACACCGCCGGGGCCTGAGGGCGGCGTCGGACGACGGAGCGGGGCCGCGACGTCGCGGCCCCGCTCCGGTCCTGCACCCGTGGTGGTGCCAGTCCCGCGGCGCGTCAGCGCAGCCAGGCCGCCCGGCGCACGAGGGGGAGGGCCGCCCAGCGTCGGCCGAGGCCCCACGTGTCGCCCGCGAGCGTCGTCGCGAGGACGGCGAGTAGCAGGATCACGAGGACGTGGTCGTCGACGACCGGGTTGTTCGAACCGGCCGCGAGCGGCCACTGCGAGAGCCACAGCATCGCGAACAGGACCGTGCCGCTCACCGCGGCGACCCGCAGGCCGATCCCCAGCAGGAGCGCGAGGCCGACGCCCAGCAGCCCGAGCATGAAGAGCCAGTCGGTGACGGGGCTCGCCATCGCGGCGAACGTGCTCGCGAGCGGGCCCTGGGCGCCGTTCTCGAGGTAGCCCTGCGTGGGTGCGCCCCCCGCGAGCCACGCGCGCTCGCGCGGGGTCGCGTACCCGAGGCCGACGAGCTTGTCGGTGAACGGCCACAGGAAGACGACGGCCGTGCCGATCCGCGTGAGCGCGAGGGCGTGGCGGGCCGACGAGCGCGTGACGACGTCGTCCTGGGTGACGGGGCCGGTGGTGCGCGCTGCGGCCCCCGGGGTGGCGCCGGGCGGCGCGGACGTGGTGGACGTGGACATGGAGGTGCCCCCTCGGGGAGAAGTGGTCGGGTCGGGGCCGGCGAGGACCCACCCCGACCCGAGCGGTGTGCCGCTCCCCGTCGAGGCGTCGCGGTGGTCGTCCGGCCGTGACGTGCTCGCCCACGGTGGCAGGGGTACGGGAGGCGGTTCAACCCTTACGTCCGGATCGCGTGGACATCCCGTAGGTCCCTCGGGGCTACGTACGTAGGCCGCACGACCACGAGACGGACGCCTCGGCCGGACCGCCCCGACGAGGCGTAATGTGACCCGGCGGCCGGAGGATCGGTCGCAGCACCCCGTCGAAGGAGCTGACCCGGAATGAGCCGCCCCCTGCGCTCTCGGACGTCCACCCACGGCCGCAACATGGCCGGCGCCCGCGCCCTCTGGCGCGCGACCGGCATGGGCGCGGAGGACTTCGGCAAGCCGATCATCGCGATCGCCAACTCGTACACGCAGTTCGTCCCCGGCCACGTACACCTCAAGGACATGGGCGACCTCGTCGCGTCCGCGATCCGCGAGGCCGGCGGCGTCTCCAAGGAGTTCAACACGATCGCCGTGGACGACGGCATCGCCATGGGCCACGGCGGCATGCTCTACTCGCTCCCGAGCCGTGACCTCATCGCCGACTCGGTCGAGTACATGGTCAACGCGCACTGCGCCGACGCCCTCGTGTGCATCTCTAACTGCGACAAGATCACGCCCGGCATGCTCAACGCCGCGCTGCGGCTCAACATCCCGGTGATCTTCGTGTCCGGCGGGCCCATGGAGGCCGGCAAGGCGGTCGTCGCCGACGGCGTCGCGAAGACCCCGCTCAACCTCGTCAACGCGATCAACTACTCGGCCGACGACGCGGTGTCCGACGCCGCGCTCGCCCAGGTCGAGGAGAACGCGTGCCCCACGTGCGGGTCGTGCTCCGGCATGTTCACCGCGAACTCGATGAACTGCCTCACCGAGGCGCTCGGCCTGTCGCTCCCCGGCAACGGCTCGACCCTCGCGACGCACGCCGCGCGCAAGGAGCTCTTCCTCGAGGCCGGCCGCACGATCGTCGGGCTCGCGAAGCGCTACTACGAGGACGAGGACGACTCCGTCGCGCCCCGCTCGATCGCGACCAAGGCCGCGTTCTCGAACGCCATGGCGCTCGACGTCGCGATGGGCGGCTCGACGAACACCGTGCTGCACATCCTCGCCGCCGCGCAGGAGGGGGGCGTCGACTTCGACCTCACCGACATCGAGCGCATCAGCCGCCAGGTGCCGTGCCTGTCCAAGGTCGCGCCGAACCACCCGAACTTCCACATGGAGGACGTGCACCGCGCCGGCGGCATCCCCGCCCTCCTGGGCGAGCTCGACCGCGCGGGCCTGCTCGACCACGACGTCACGAGCGTCCACACGCCGACGCTGCGCGAGTGGCTCGACGACTGGGACGTCCGGGGCGGCAAGGCGACCGAGCGGGCCGTCGAGCTGTTCCACGCGGCGCCCGGGGGAGTGCGCACCACGCAGGCGTTCTCGACGTCGAACCGCTGGGAGTCGCTCGACACCGACGCGGCCGAGGGCTGCATCCGCGACCTCGAGCACGCGTACACCGTCGAGGGCGGGCTCGCCGTGCTGCGCGGCAACCTCGCCGAGGACGGCGCCGTGTTCAAGACCGCCGGCGTCGACCCGGACGTCTTCCACTTCGTCGGCACGGCGCTCGTCTGCGAGTCGCAGGACGAGGCCGTCGAGAAGATCCTCACCAAGCAGGTCCAGCCCGGGCACGTCGTCGTCGTGCGCTACGAGGGCCCCGCGGGCGGCCCCGGCATGCAGGAGATGCTGTACCCGACGTCGTTCATCAAGGGCCGCGGCCTCGGCAAGGTCACCGCGCTCATCACCGACGGCCGCTTCTCCGGCGGGTCGTCGGGCATCTCCGTCGGCCACGTCTCGCCCGAGGCCGCCGCGGGCGGCGTCATCGGCCTCGTCGAGGACGGCGACGAGATCGAGATCGACGTCGACACGCGCCTCATCCGCCTCAACGTGCCCGACGACGTGCTCGCCGAGCGCCGCGCCAAGATGGAGGCGCGCGAGAACCCGTGGCAGCCGGTCGACCGCGACCGCTACGTCTCGCCCGCCCTCCAGGCCTATGCCGCCATGGCGACGTCCGCCGACCGCGGCGCCGTCCGCGACGTGTCGCTCATCAAGCGCCGCTGACCCGACGACGACGGGCCCGCACCTCCCGAGGTGCGGGCCCGTCGTCGTGCGCGGGCGCGGAGCCCCACGCGGCGAGGGTCAGCACTCCTCCTCGGACTGCTCGGTGACGACCCACCGCGTGCCCTGCGGCACCATGACGGCGGTCCCGCAGTCGCCGCCGTCGTAGACGACGGACAGCACCGTCGCGTCGGCGCGCTCCTCGCGGACGCCGACCTCGACCTCCGGCACGTCGCCCACGGCCGCGTAGAGACCGGCGGTGGTCGTGGTCATCGACGCGCAGTCCGTGATGCCCGGCCACCCCTGTGCCGTCATCTCGGCGACCATCCGGTCGACGAGCTCCGGTGCGAGGTAGCCGCACGCGACCTCGACGTCGGGCGCGCGGCTCGCGGCCAGCCACGCGCGGAACGACTCCTCGGGCGTCTCGACCTGCCCCTGGGGAGCCTCCTCGGCGCTCGCGGTCTCCGTCGCGGTCGCGGCGTCGTCGGGCGTCCCGGTCGTCGCGTCCGGTGCGGGGGCGGACGTCGCGGAGGTGGGGGAGCCGGGGCTCGTGCCCGACGGCGCGGGAGCCGCGCACGCGGCGGTCGCGGCCAGGGCGAGGACGGGCAGGAGGGCTCGGACGGCTCCGGGGCGTGTGTGCACGGCCCCATGATGCCGTGCGCCTCGCACCGCGGTCGGCCCGTCTCGGGCCTGCCCGGCCGGGCGGGCGTCCGTGCCGCGGCGCGTCCGGCGCGTCCCGCCGCGCCCCGCGCCGGTGCCGTTCCTAGAGTGGGGTCATGACTGGGCACACCTCGGGGTCCGACGCCGGACCCGACCTCAAGCCGCGCTCCCGCCAGGTCACCGACGGCC
Organism: Cellulosimicrobium sp. 72-3; assembly: GCF_013127315.1. Lineage (NCBI taxonomy): Bacteria > Bacillati > Actinomycetota > Actinomycetes > Micrococcales > Promicromonosporaceae > Cellulosimicrobium > Cellulosimicrobium sp. 72-3. The sequence goes on along the minus strand of NZ_CP053419.1, from coordinate 2,843,909 downwards.
TGGAGGCGACGGCGTCGCGCGGCATGCTGCGCGCCGTCGGCATGGGCGACGAGGACTTCGCCAAGCCGCAGATCGGCATCGCGAGCTCGTGGAACGAGATCACGCCGTGCAACCTGTCGCTCGACCGGCTCGCGCAGGGCGCGAAGGAGGGCGTGCACGCGGGCGGCGGGTACCCGCTGCAGTTCGGGACGATCTCCGTCTCCGACGGCATCTCCATGGGCCACGAGGGGATGCACTTCTCGCTCGTGAGCCGCGACATCATCGCGGACTCGGTCGAGACGGTCGTCCAGGCGGAGCGCCTCGACGGGACGGTCCTCCTCGCCGGGTGCGACAAGTCCCTGCCGGGGATGCTCATGGCGGCCGCGCGGCTGGACCTGGCGAGCGTGTTCCTGTACGCGGGCTCGATCATGCCCGGCTGGGTCAAGCTCTCCGACGGCACGGAGAAGGACGTCACGCTCATCGACGCGTTCGAGGCGGTCGGCGCGTGCGCGCGCGGGCTCATGAGCCGCGAGGACGTGGACCGCATCGAGCGCGCCATCTGCCCCGGCGAGGGCGCGTGCGGCGGCATGTACACGGCCAACACGATGGCGTCGGTCGCGGAGGCGATGGGCATGTCGCTGCCCGGCTCGGCGGCGCCGCCGTCGGCGGACCGACGCCGGGACGCGTTCGCGCACCGCTCGGGCGAGGCCGTCGTCAACCTGCTGCGGCTCGGCATCACGGCGCGCGACATCATGACGAAGGAGGCGTTCGAGAACGCGATCGCCGTCGTCATGGCGTTCGGCGGGTCCACCAACGCGGTGCTGCACCTGCTCGCCATCGCGCACGAGGCCGAGGTCGACCTCACGCTCGCCGACTTCGACCGCGTCGCGAGCCGCGTGCCGCACCTCGGAGACCTCAAGCCGTTCGGGCGCTACGTGATGAACGACGTCGACCGCATCGGCGGCGTGCCCGTCGTCATGAAGGCCCTGCTCGACGCCGGCCTGCTGCACGGCGACGCGCTCACCGTGACGGGCCGCACGGTCGCGGAGAACCTCGCCGAGATCGACCCGCCAGACCCGGACGGCAAGATCCTGCGCGCGCTCGACGACCCGATCCACCACACCGGGGGCATCACGATCCTGCACGGGTCGCTCGCACCCGAGGGCGCCGTCGTGAAGTCCGCCGGGTTCGACGAGGACGTGTTCGAGGGCACCGCGCGCGTCTTCGAGCGCGAGCGCGCGGCGCTCGACGCCCTGGAGGACGGCACGATCACCGACGGGGACGTCGTCGTCATCCGGTACGAGGGGCCGAAGGGCGGCCCGGGGATGCGCGAGATGCTCGCCATCACAGGCGCGATCAAGGGCGCGGGGCTCGGCAAGACGGTCCTGCTGCTCACGGACGGCCGCTTCTCCGGCGGGACGACCGGCCTGTGCGTGGGGCACGTCGCGCCCGAGGCGGTCGACGGGGGCCCCATCGCGTTCGTGCGCGACGGCGACCCGATCCGGCTCGACGTCGCGAACAAGACGCTCGACCTGCTCGTCGACGCCGACACGCTCGCCGCGCGCCGCGACGGGTGGGCGCCGCTGCCCCCGACGTTCACGCGCGGGGTGCTCGCGAAGTACGCCAAGCTCGTCCAGTCGGCGTCGCGCGGCGCGATCCTCGAGTGACCGCGGAGCGCGCGGGCGTCGGAGGCGCGCACTAGCGTGGTGTCGCACCTCGCCGCAGCGACGCACCCCGGAGGACGGCCATGACCCAGACGGCGGACGACCGCATCACCGCGCGCCAGTTCCACGACAGCGACGGCGTCGAGGACTGGCGGTTCATCCTGAGGACCGTGCAGACGCTGTTCCGCACGGGGTCGTTCACCGCGGGGGTGGAGCTGGTCGACGCGATCGGCGAGCTCGCCGAGGCGGCGAACCACCACCCCGACGTCGACCTGCGGTACGGGTCGGTGACGGTCCGGCTGACCTCGCACGACGTCGGGGGCGTCAGCGAGCGCGACGTGGCCCTCGCCCGGCAGATCTCCGCGGCGGCACGCGAGCTCGACCTCGTCGCGGACCCGACGGCGGTGCAGGACCTCGAGATCGCGGTCGACACCCTCGTCGGGACGGCGGTGCAGCCGTTCTGGCGCGCGGTTCTCGGGTTCGACGAGGGCGCCCCGGAGCTGCCCGCGCCCGAGCTCCGCGACCCGAGCGGGCGCGCCCCGGCGTTCTGGTTCCAGCAGATGGATGCGCCGCGCGAGCAGCGCAACCGCATCCACGTGGACGTGACGGTCCCGCACGACGTCGCGGAGGCGCGCGTCACCGCCGCCATCGCCGCGGGCGGGCACCTCGTGTCCGACCGTCGCGCGCCCGCGTTCTGGGTCCTGGCCGACGCCGAGGGCAACGAGGCGTGCGTGTGCACCTGGCAGGCGCGCGACTGACGCGAGCCGTCGCTCCCGGCCCGACGGCGGCGTGGCCCCCGGCCGGAGGTCAGGCGCGCGCGACGACCAGCTCGTCGTAGCCGGGCACCAGGACCCGCCGCTTGGCGCGGCGCGAGACGACGCGCAGGGGTGCGCCGTCGTCGAACAGCGCGTGCAGGAGCGCGGCGATCTCGGCGCGGGCGAGCGCGGCGCCGAGGCACAGGTGGCGCCCCGCGCCGAACCAGAGCTGGCGCGTCTCGCGCACGTACGGGCGGTCGGCGCGGAACGGGCCGGCCGCCGCGTTCGCCGCCCACGTGAGGATCATGACGCGCTCCTCGGCCCGCAGGGTGCGGCTCGCGACCTCGACGTCGGCCGACACGCCCCGGCCGATCACCGACGCCGGGCTCGTCACGCGCAGACCCTCGCGCACGGCGTTCTCGACGGCGTCCGGCTCCCCGGCGGCCCGCTCGACGGGGTGGGCGCGCTCGTCGGCCAGGAGCCGGAGCAGGCGGTGCTGCTCGCCCGTGTCGATCAGGAGCGCCGTGGTGCGGGCCATCGCGGACGCCGACGTCTCGGTGCCCGCGACCATGAGCAGGCTCGCGAGCCCCGTCGTCTCCTCCAGCCCGAGGCCGAGCTCGCGGCACCGGCCGAGCAGGCGGTCGGCCGGCGCGTGCCGCCACCCGTCCGGGACGCCCTGGGTCAGCTCGGCGACGATCTCCCGCGCCGCGGCGACCTGGCCCGGCGCGAGGTACGTCGAGCCGGCGCTGCCGAGCGCGATCGACGCGAGCCGCTCGCCCGTCGCGAAGGCCGCGAGCGCGTCGTCGTCCGTCGGGACGGCCTCCGGCGTCACGCCGGTGCCGGCGCCCGCCGCTGAGCCCGCCGCTGAGCCCCGTCCTGAGCCCGCCCCGGTGGCCGCCGGGGACGGGATGCCGAGCAGCGAGATCATCATCCGGCCGACGAGCACGCGCGCGAGCCGGCCGACGTCGACCGACCCGCCCGCGGCGAGCGTGCGGCGCGCGTCGTCGAGCGCGAGCGACCACGCGCCGTCGACCAGCGCCGCGGCGCTCGCCTCGGTGAAGAGCTCGCGCGAGCGGGTGCGCAGGTCGTGGTGGCCGGGCCCGTCGAACAGGTCGAGGACCCAGTCGCCGAGGATCTGGGCCCACAGGTGCCCGACCCCGCCCTCGCCGACGATCGTGAAGTGCCGGTGGTCGGTGAGGATGCGGCGACCCACGGTCGGGTCGGCCGTCACCCACCCGAGGCCCGGGACCCGGCGCAGCCCTCCGCCCGGACGCGGCCCGGTGAGCGCGCCGCCCACGAGCAGCACGCCGGCCATCGCGGGGCGCGCGGCGGTGAGGACCTGCAGCTCGTGCCGGGTCGTGGGCAGGGCGCGACGTCGTTCGCGGGCGGGCACGGGGCCGGTCGTGGTCGCAGTCACGGGGTCAGTGTGGCGCACCGGGGAGGCCACGGGGCGGCCGCGCCGCCGTCCGGGGATGGGCACTTCACCCCATCGGAACCTGTGGACGACCGCCGTCCGAGGGGGTCTGCTTGGCTACTGTGTCGCGCGTGCCAGAGAACCCACCCCGCCCGGTCGCCCCCGGGTCCGCTCCCGTGCGTCCCGCGGCGGTGATCGCCGCCGTCGGGGTCCACCTGCCCGAGCGCGTGGTCGACGTGCGCGAGGCGGAGCGCGCGCTCGCGGCGCGCAACCCGGGCGCGGCGCCGCGCGTGCCGATGGTCTCGCGCCTCACGGGCGTGCGGCAGGTCCACGTGCTCCCCGACGACTGGGACGCCTCCGACCTCGCCGTCGCGGCCGCGGAGAAGCTGCTGGCGACCCAGGGCCTCGCGCCCGACGACGTCGACCTGCTGCTCTTCGCGTCGGCGAGCCAGGACATGGTCGAGCCCGCGACGAGCCACATCGTCGCCGCGAAGCTCGGGGTCCGGGCGCCCGTCATGGACGTCAAGAACGCGTGCAACTCCGTGCTCAACGCCATCGAGGTCGCCGAGGCGCTCGTCGCGACGGGCCGGTACGGCACCGTGCTCGTCGCGTGCGGGGAGGCGCCGTCGCGCGCCGTGCGCTGGGACGTCCCCGACCGCGCGACCTACCTGCTCTCCGCCCCGGGCTACACCATGTCCGACGCCGGGGCCGCCGTCCTCGTGCGCCGCGCCACCGCGGCGGAGGCCGACGCGCGCGACGGCTCCGGCGCCCCCGCGCCACGCGGGATCCTCGCGAGCGCGTTCGGCGCCGAGTCGACGCACTGGGACGTCGGCATGCTCCCCGGGGGCGGCACCGCGCACCCCCGCGACCTCGAGCGCACCTACTTCGAGATCGACGGGTCGCGGCTCCGGGACGCGTTCCTCGCGCTCGGGCCGGGGGTCGTCCTCGACGCGCTCGGCCGTGCGGGGCTCACGTGGGACGACGTCGCGCTCGTCGCCGTGCACCAGGTCGCCGTCGCCTACCTCGACGACGTGCACGCCGCGCTCGGCCTGCCGACCGGCCGCACGCTCGTCACCGTCGCCGACCACGGCAACGTCGCCTCCGCGACGCTCCCGCTCCAGCTCGCGACCGCGCTTGAGACGGGTCGGGTCGAGCCGGGCGACGTCGTCGTGCTCGTCGGCCTCGCGGGCGGCATCAGCATCGGCGCGACGGTGGTGCGGCTGTGACGCGCGCGCAGGGTCCGGCCGAGGCGCGCTGGCGCACGGATCGCGTACGGAGCGCGCTCGACGGGACCAACCCGACCCTCCTCGCCCGGCTCGACGCGGCCTTCGCCGTCGTCGGCGACGTCCAGTTCCTTCCCGGGTACTGCGTCGCCCTCACGGACACCCCCGGTGTCGACAGGTTGAGCGACCTGCCGCGTCCCCGCCGTCGGCGGTTCCTCGCGGACACCGAGCTGCTCGCCGAGGCCGTCGAGATCGTGTGCGCCGGGCGCGACACCGCGTTCCTCCGCGTCAACATCGAGATCCTGGGCAACAGGGACGCCTTCCTCCATGCGCACGTGTGGCCGCGGTACGCGTGGGAGCCGGCCGAGGTGGTCGTCCGCCCGGTCTGGGACCACCCGTCGGCACGGTGGGACGACCCGGACACGGCACTGGGCCCGCAGCACGACGAGTTGCGTCGTCAGCTGGCGACGGAGCTGGGACGGTTGCGCGCGCTCGACGGGGGTGACTCGTGAGCACCCGGCGGTTCACGCGAGGAGTGGCGAGCACGCAGCGGCTCGCCGTCGTGGTGCCCGCGCGCGACGAGGCGCACGGGATCGTCGCGACGCTGGAGGCGCTGCGCGACCAGCAGGACACGGACTTCGACCTCGTCGTCGTGGACAACGGGTCGTCGGACGGCACGGGCGACCTGGTGCGCGCGACCGCGGCGGCGTGGGGCATGACGCGGTGGCGCGTCGTCGACGAGCCGCAGAAGGGCACGGGCGCGGCGGCCGACACGGGGATGCGGGCGGCGATCGCGCAGGGCGCGACCCACCTCGCCCGCACCGACGCCGACTGCCTGCCGCTGCCCGACTGGACCCGACGCGTGCGGGCTGCGTTCGCGAGCGGGCACGACCTCGTCGCGGGACGGCTCGTGCCGCGTACCGACGACCGCCCGGTCTCGCGCGTCCAGCAGGGCGTGCTCTCCGCGGCGGTGAGCGTCGCGAGCACGTTCGGGCGCTTCCGCCCCGGCAACCAGGACCCGTCCTACCTCGGGCCCTACGTCATGGCGCCGGGCTGCAACATGGCGATCACCGCGGCGCTGTACGAGGCGGCGGGCGGGTTCCCGCGCACCGCGATCGAGGACGTCCACGAGGACCGGGCGCTCGTCAACGCGGTGCGCCGTCACACGCGGCGGTACGGCGCGCACCGCGACGTCGTCGTGCGGGCCTCCACGCGCCGGGCGCACGCGTGGGGCCTCGTCCGCACACTCGGCTGGTATGCCGACCACCGCTACCGGCCCGAGCTCGTGGACATCCGATGACCGGCACGGCGCTGGCCGCGCCCGCCGGGCTCGCCGCGGCGATGCGTTGGGAGGAGAGGGTCCAGCGCGGGGCGCACCCGCTCGTCTACCCGGCGATCCGGGCCCTGCGGCACCGCGGCCCGGTCGTGCGCGTCCCCGGGATCGGGGTGGTCGTGTCCGACGCCGCGACGGCGCGCGCCGTGCTGCTCGACAGCGAGCACTTCTCCAAGGTGGGCCCGGGGTCGCCGTCGGACCTGTGGACGCCCGTGCTCGGCCCGTCCGTGCTCCTCAACATGGAGGGGGCCGACCACGCGCGCCTGCGCCGGGCGCTGTCGGGTCTCTTCACGCCCCGAGCGGTGCGCGACCTCGTCGCGGTGAGCGTGCCCGACGTCCTCGCGGGCCTCGCTCCGCGGCTGCTCGCGGGCGAACGAGTCGACCTCGTGGCGGAGACGGCGACCATGGCCGGGACGGTCGTCTGCGCGATGACCGGGCTGCCCCCGACGGACGCCGCCGTCCGCGAGGCGATGACGGCCGCGCAGTCCGTGGTCGGGCTCGTGCGCCTGCACCGGCGCAGCCTCACCGCCGGCCAGGTGCGGCACGCGCGCGCCGTCCTCGCACGGCTGTCCGCACCGGCGCGCGACGCGTACCGCGCGGGGGACCCCGCGACCGTCCCCGGGCGCATGCGCGAGCTCGGGCTCTCGGAGGACGAGGCATTGGGCGCCGTCGGCGCGTTCGTCCTCACGGGCACCGAGACCATCCAGTCGTTCGTGCCGCGCCTCGTCGCGCTCGCCGCCGACACCGGCTGGCTCGACCAGCTCCTCGCGGCCGACCCCGGCGCCGGGCCGGAGGCCGCCGCGCTGCGCGGCCGCGTCGTCGAGGAGGCGCTGCGCGTCACGGCACCGACCCCCGCGATGCTGCGCTCGGTGCGCGCCGACGCGACCGTGGGCGACGTCCGCGTCCGCGCGGGCGACCGGGTCGTGATCGCGACGATCTCCTGCTGCAAGGACGCCGGCCCCTTCGACCCGGACGCCCCCGTCGACCCGGCGGTGCGGCACCTGTGGTTCGGCGCCGGACCGCACTTCTGCCTCGGGATGCCGCTCGCAACGGCCCAGGTCGATGCCGTCCTGGACGCCCTGCGCCCGGTCGCCGCAGCGGGTCGGAGCCTCCAGGTCACCGACCGCGCCGTCGCCCGCGGGGTGCTCATCCCGGCGTACCGCTCGCTCGTCGTGCGGGCGGTCGGCGGCGAGGTGCGCGCGCCGGGTCCGGTCGCCGAGTCGGCCGCGTCGTCGGCGGGGGAGGCGGCGTGACCGTGCCCGACGCCGTCCCCCGCCACCTGCTCGCCCCGATCCTCGCCCGCGGGGCCGCCGGGCACGCGTCCGCCGACGCGGTCGCGCTCCGGCGCTGGACGCGGCCGGGCCGCCGCGGTGCGCGCGTGCGCGAGGAGGTCACGTACGCCGACCTCGCGCGGCGCGTCGAGGCGACCGCGACGGCGCTCGCGGCCGACGGCCTCGCGCCGGGCGACCGCGCCCTGTTCTCGGTGCGGCCCCGGCCGGAGGGCGTCGTGCTCGCGTTCGGGGTGGTCCGGGCGGGCGGGACCGTCGTCTTCGTCGACCCCGGCTCGACGCCGGAGCTCTTCGCCGCGCGCGTGGGTGCGGCCGGGCCGTCGCTAGCGACGACCGAGTCGCTCCTCTACGCCGTCTCGCGCGGGCCGCTGCGCCGTCTGGCCCGGTCGCGGGGCCTGCTCCTGCCCGACTACGCGAGCCTCCCGCTGCGGCACGTGCACGCCGGCCCGTGGCTCCCCGGGGTGCCGCGGGGCTCGCGCGCCGCCCGCCGCCTCGCCGCGAGCCCGGTCGACCGCGCGTCGCTGCCGCCGCTCGACCCGGACCGTGAGGCGCTCACCGTCTTCACGTCCGGCACGACGGCGCAGCCGAAGGCCGTCGTGCACACGGCCGGGTCGCTGCTCGCCGGATGCGACCTTCTGCGCGACGTGTTCGAGCTCTCCCCGGGCGACGTCGTGCACACCGACCAGATGCTGCTCGGCGTCCCGGCGCTGCTCGCGGGTGCCACCTGGTCCGTGCCGGCCGACCCGCCGAGCCGCGACATCACGACCTTCGCGCGCCAGCTCGACGGCGCCGCAGGCACGTACCTCGTGCCCGCGGACGTCACGGCGCTGCTCGACGCGATCGAGGCCGGGGCGGTGCCCGCGCACGGGCCGCGCGTCGCGCTCGTCGGCGGCGCTCCCGTGACCCGCGCGCTCCTGGAGCGCGCGACGCGCGTGCTGCCCGGCACGCGGTGGGTCGCGGTGTACGGGATGACGGAGATCCTGCCGGTCGCGGTGGTCGAGGCCCGCGAGAAGCTCGCGTACGGGGGCGACGGCGACCTCGTCGGCGTCCCGCTGCCCGGCACGGTCGCGCGGCTCGACCCGGTCGAGGACGAGGAACCCGAGGACGGCCGCGACGACGTCGTCGGGGAGCTCGTGCTGTCCGGGCCGTCGCTCATGGCGGGCTACCTGCACGACCTCGACGCCCCCGCCCGGGGCGCAGGCGAACGGGCCGCGGAGCACCGCACCGGCGACCTCGCGCGCCTCGACGACGCGGGGCGGCTCGTCCTCGTCGGCCGCACGCGGGACATGATCATCCGCGGCACGACGAACATCTACCCCGGCCTCTACGAGCCGCGCGTCGCGGCGCTCGACGGCGTCGGCGAGGCGCTGCTCGTGGGGGTGCCCCAGGTGGACGGCGACGAGCGGGTCGCGCTCGTCGTCACCTCGGCGTCGGAAGACTCTCGGCCGGACGCGGGCGCCGGGACCGATCCTCGGCCCGACGCCGGTGCGGCGGTGCATCTGGACCCGCACCACCCGCTCGTGGACCGGGTGCGCGCCGCGCTGCCGAGCGTTCTCGACCACGACGCGCTGCCCGACGTCGTGCTGCACGCCGACCGCGTGCCGCTCGCCGGTCGCTCGCGCAAGCCCGACCGGGCCGCGCTCTCGCGCGCCGCCGCGCAGTTGGTGGCCGCCGCGCCGCTCGGGAGCGCCGCGCCGACCGTGCCCGCCGCTCCGGCCGGACCCGTCGAGCCGGTGGTAGCCGCCGCGTCGACCGCCGTCGGCCGAGACACCCCCGGCACCCGCGCGTGAGGGTTGTCGTCACCGGGGCGTCGGGGTTCGTCGGGGGAGCGGTCGCGCGCGGGCTGGTCGCCGACGGCCATGAGGTCTGGACGTCCTCCCGCCGCGACCCGGCGGTCGACGGCGCCCGGCACCTCCCCTGGGACCTCACCACCGGTCCGCTCGCCGACCCGCCCCCGGTGGACGCCGTCGTGCACGCGGGCGCCGCCGTGTCCGACTGGTGCGCGCTCGACGTCGCGCGCGCCACGAACGTCGCCGGGACGCTCGCGGTCCGCGACACGTTCCCCGGCGCGCGGTTCGTGCACGTCTCGTCCGGCAGCGTGTACGACCCGTACCGCCCGAGCGTCCGCGCCCGCGAGCACGAGGCGCCGGTCGCCCGGTACCTCGACGCCTACGGCTCGACGAAGGCGGAGGCCGAGCGCGCGCTGGCCCGCGACGTCGCGCGCCACCCCGACCGAGGCGCTGTCGTCGTGCTGCGCCCGCACGCCGTCTACGGGCCGGGCGACACGACGCTCCTGCCGCGCGTCGAGGCCGCCGTACGGCGCGGACGCCTCGTCCTGCCGGGCGGCGGGCGCGTGCTCCAGTCCCTGACCCACGTGGACACGCTGCTCGCCGCGGTGCGCGCCGCCGTCGTGCTGCCCGACGAGACGGTCCGGGCGCAATGCGGCGGGGGAGGGCCCTCCCCGGGGTGGCTCGTCGCGAACGTCGCCGACGCCGAGCCGGTGGTGCTGCGCGACGCGCTCGTCGACGCGCTGCGCCGCCGCGGTACCGCCGTGCGGGTCGTCGCCGTCCCGGTGCGCCCCGCCTGGGCGCTCGCGGGCGCGGTCGAGACGGTCGCCCGGCGGCTGCGCCGCCCCGAGCCGCCACGCCTGACCCGGTACGCGCTGAGCCACCTCGCGATGGAACGCACCTACGACCTCGCGGTCCTGCGCGACGTGCTGGGCGTCGACCCGGCTCTCACGAGCTTCGTCGGGGCCGAGCGGTGGTAGCGGCGAAAGCCCTGGGTATCGTGACGCCGACCCGCTAGGTTGCCCGGGTGGAGACCGGGACCGACCTCGCGCGGCGCTACTACGACGAGGTCGTCGGGCCGATCCTGCTCGGCCGCTGGCCCGGGCTGCCGCACGCGGCGGGACGCCTCGGGAGCGGGTCCGACGTCCTCGGGCTCGACGACGCGACGTCGCGCGACCACGACTGGGGTCTGCGCCTGACGTTGCTGGTCGACGAGCCGATGGTCGACGAGGTCGACGCGCTGCTCGGCGCGGCGCTGCCCGACACGTTCGCCGGGCACCCGACCCGGTTCCCGACCACGTGGAGCCCGCACGGTCCGCACCAGGTCGAGGTCGCGTCGCCGTCGGGCTTCGTCACGTCGCGCCTCGGCGTCGACGCGACGTGACCGCTCGCCGTCGACGACTGGCTCACGCTCACCGGTCAGGCGGTCCTCGAGGTGACGGCCGGGCCGGTGTTCGTGGACACCGGCGGCCAGGTCACCGCGGCGCGCGAGCGCCTCGCCTGGTATCCCGACGACCTGTGGCGGTACGCGGTCGCCGTCGACTGGGCGCGGATCGGGCAGGAGCTGCCGTTCGTCGGCCGGACGGCGGAGCGCGGCGACGACCTCGGGTCGCGCGTCGTCGCCGCCCGGCTCGTGCGCGCAGCGATGCACCTCGGCTTCCTGCTCGAGCGGCACTGGACGCCGTACGCGAAGTGGTTCGGGACGACGTTCGCCGCGCTCCCGCGTGCCGCCGCCGCCGCGCCCGACCTCGCGGAGGCGCTCGCGGCCGACGACTGGCGGGCGCGCGAGGCGGCGCTGTGCCGAGGGCTGGAGACCCTGCACGACCTCCAGGGCGAGGTGGGCCTCCCGACCGTGACCGACGTCGTCGTCCCGTTCTTCGACCGGCCCTTCCGGGGGCTCGGGCCGGTGGCCGACGTGGTGACGTCCGCGATCCAGGACCCGGTGGTGCAGGCGCTGCCACCGGGCGTCGGGACCGTCGAGCAGTGGGTCGACGACGTCGACGTCCTCACGGACCCCGCCCGTCGCGTCGCCGCGGCGCGCGGCGTCGGGCAGGCTGGGACCAGGACCCCCTGACCTGAGAGGAAGCCGTGCGATGACCTCGTCCGCACCCACCCCGGACCCCCTGCCCCGCGGCGGGTGGCCCGGCGCCGAGACGCCCGGTGACGCCCCCTGGTGGACGCGCTCGGTCGTCTACCAGGTGTACCCGCGCTCGTTCCAGGACACCGACGGCGACGGCATCGGGGACCTCCCGGGGATCACGCGACGCCTCGACCACCTGGAGCGCCTGGGCGTCGACGTCGTGTGGCTGTCCCCGGTGTACCGGTCGCCGCAGGCGGACAACGGCTACGACATCAGCGACTACGAGGACGTCGACCCGCTGTTCGGGTCGCTCGCGGACCTCGACGCCCTGATCGAGGGGCTGCACGCGCGCGGGATGAAGCTCGTCATGGACCTCGTCGTCAACCACACGAGCGACGAGCACCCGTGGTTCGTCGAGTCGCGCTCGTCGGCGCAGAGCCCGCGGCGCGACTGGTACTGGTGGCGGCCCGCGCGCGAGGGCATGGAGCCCGGCGCCCCGGGCGCCGAGCCGACGAACTGGCGCTCGTTCTTCGGGGGCAGCGCGTGGCGGTTCGACGAGGCCTCGGGCGAGTACTACCTGCACCTGTTCGACACCAAGCAGCCGGACCTCAACTGGGAGAACCCCGACGTCCGCGAGGCGGTCTACGCGATGATGCGGCGGTGGCTCGACCGCGGGGTCGACGGCTTCCGCATGGACGTCATCAACCTCATCTCCAAGGACGTCGCGCCCGACGGCTCGCTGCCCGACGGCGAGGTGCACTGGGGCACGTACGGGGACGGGAGCCCGCACTACACGGACGGCCCGCGCGTGCACGAGTTCCTCGCCGAGATGCACCGCGAGGTGTTCGCGCCCTACCTCGCCCGGGGCCGGGAGATCCTCACGGTGGGGGAGACGCCGGGCGTGACGGTCGAGCACGGCGTGCGGTACACCGACCCGGACCGTCGCGAGGTCGACATGGTGTTCCAGTTCGAGCACATGGGCATCGACCACGGCGCGACCCGCTACGACCCGGTCCGGTGGGACCTCGCCGACCTCAAGGCGACCCTCGGCCGGTGGCAGGCGGGCCTCGCCCACCGGGGCTGGAACGCCCTCTACTGGGACAACCACGACCAGCCGCGCGTCGTCTCGCGGTTCGGCGACGACTCCCCGGAGCACCGCGTCGCCTCGGCGAAGGCGCTCGCCCTCCTGCTGCACCTGCACCGCGGCACGCCCTACGTCTACCAGGGCGAGGAGCTCGCCATGACGAACGCGCCGTTCACGCGGATCGAGCAGTACCAGGACGTCGAGTCGCTCGGGTACTTCCGCGAACTCACCGGTCGCACGGGCGCCCCGCGCCTGCGGACCGACGGGGAGATGCTCGCCGTGCTCGCGCACGCGAGCCGCGACCACGCCCGCACGCCCGTGCAGTGGGACGCGAGCGCGAACGCCGGCTTCACGACGGGGACGCCGTGGCTCGAGGTCAACCCGAACCACACGACGATCAACGCGGAGGCCGCCTGGGCCGACGAGGACTCCGTGCTGCACTTCTACCGGCGGCTCGTCGCGCTGCGCCGGGAGGAGCCGGTCGTCGCGCTCGGCGACTTCCGCATGCTGCTGCCCGACCACGAGGCGGTCTACGCGTTCACGCGCGCCCTCGACGCGCCCGGGCCCGACGGCACGACCGTCCGGGACGAGCTGCTCGTGCTCGTCAACGTCGGTGGCGTGCCGCAGGACGTCCCGGCCGGGACGCTCACGGGCTGGGAGGAGGCGTCGGTCCTCGTGACCACGCACCCCGGGCGGGCCGACGACGGCACCCGGCCGGGCGCCGTCGGGCACCTGGAGCCGTGGGAGGGACGGGTGCTCCGGCGCACCGGGCCGCGCCCCGCACGTCCCAGTGCGTGAGACGGCCGCCTCGACACGTGACATCACCGGGACATGGGCGTACAGTCCCAGACGTGCAGACGATCCTCCTTGTAGTACTTCCTGAGCGCGCCGGCTGAGGCCACGCCACCAGGCTTCGTCAGCGCGCTCACCCCTCGTCCAGCCCGGCATCCCGGGTCCGAGGGGTTTTTTGTTGCCACCACAACGCCATCAGCACGGCAGACAGACCGCGGCAGGCCTACCCGGCCACCGCGAGCGCCGCACCCGCGAGACCCGCGAGGACCGGCACCCGCACACCGCGACCAGCACGACCGCACCACCACGGTCGGCTCCGGCTCCCGGCGGAGCGCCCCACGGGGCGCCCGCCGGGCCGAGGCCACGACACGCAGGAGACACCATGGCCCAGGGTCCCACCCCGGCACCTCCGCGACAGGGCGCCCCGGCGCCCGCCGCCGCGGCGCCGAAGCCCGCCCCGACACCCGCGTCGGTCGCCCCGCGCGGCGACGTCCGGCGCGCAGCCACGGCTCGCCCGGCCGGCGCCTCGAACGGCGCCCCGACGGGCGAGGAGATGACGGGCGCGCAGTCGATCGTCCGCTCGCTCGAGGAGGCCGGTGCCGAGGTCGTCTTCGGCATCCCGGGTGGTGCGATCCTCCCGACGTACGACCCGCTCATGGACTCCCAGCGCCTGCGCCACATCCTCGTGCGCCACGAGCAGGGCGGCGGCCACGCGGCGCAGGGCTACGCCCACGCGACCGGCCGCGTCGGCGTCACCATGGCGACGTCGGGCCCGGGCGCGACGAACCTCGTCACCCCGATCGCCGACGCGAACATGGACTCGATCCCGCTCGTCGCGATCACCGGCCAGGTCGCCGAGTCGATGATCGGCACCGACGGCTTCCAGGAGGCGGACATCGTCGGCATCACGATGCCGATCACCAAGCACTCCTACCTGGTCACCGACCCGGACGACATCCCGCGCACCATCGCCGAGGCGTTCCACATCGCCTCGACCGGCCGCCCGGGCCCGGTGCTCGTCGACATCGCGAAGTCGGCGATGCAGTCCCGCACCACGTTCTCCTGGCCGCAGGACGTGCAGCTCCCGGGCTACCACCCGGTGACGAAGCCGCACAGCAAGCAGATCAAGGAGGCCGCGCGCCTGCTCGCGACGGCCCGGCGCCCGGTCCTGTACGTGGGCGGCGGCGTGATCCGCGCGAACGCGTCGGCCGAGCTGCGCCGCCTCGTCGACCTGTCGGGCGCGCCCGTCGTGACGACGCTCATGGCCCGCGGCGCGGTGCCCGACACGCACCCCCAGAACCTCGGTATGCCCGGCATGCACGGCACCGTCCCGGCCGTGGCGGCGCTGCAGAAGGCCGACCTCGTCGTGTCGCTCGGCGCCCGCTTCGACGATCGCGTCACCGGCGCGCTGTCGAGCTTCGCCCCGCACGCGCAGGTGGTGCACGCCGACATCGACCCCGCGGAGATCGGCAAGAACCGTGACGTGGACGTGCCGATCGTCGGCGACCTCAAGGAGGTCATCACCGACCTGCTGCCGGAGCTCGAGCGTGAGCACGAGGCCAAGGGCAAGCCGGACGTCGAGGCCTGGTGGCGCCAGATCGACGACTGGCGCGAGACGTACCCGCTCGGCTACACGGAGCCCGACGACGGCCACCTCGCCCCGCAGCACGTCATCTCCCGCCTGGGCGAGATCTCGGGCCCCGAGTCGATCTACGTCGCGGGCGTCGGGCAGCACCAGATGTGGGCGGCCCAGTTCATCCGCTACGAGCACCCGCGGACGTGGCTCAACTCCGGCGGCCTCGGCACCATGGGCTTCTCGATCCCGGCGGCCATGGGCGCGAAGGTCGGCCGCCCCGACGCCACGGTGTGGGCGATCGACGGCGACGGCTGCTTCCAGATGACCAACCAGGAGCTCGCCACCTGCACGATCAACGAGATCCCCATCAAGGTCGCGCTGATCAACAACAGCTCGCTCGGCATGGTGCGCCAGTGGCAGACGCTGTTCTACGACCAGCGCTACTCGAACACGGACCTGCACACCGGCCACGGCACGGCGCGCGTGCCCGACTTCGTCAAGCTCGCCGACGCGTACGGGTGCGAGGGCATCCGCGTCGAGTCGATGGGCGAGGTGGACGCCGCGATCAAGCGCGCGATGGAGATCGACGACCGCCCGGTCGTCATCGACTTCAACGTCTCGCGCGACGCGATGGTGTGGCCGATGGTCGCCGCCGGCGTGAGCAACGACGACATCCAGTACGCGCGGGGCATCTCGCCCGCCTGGGACCGGGAGGACTGAGCGAAATGCAGCGGAGGTTGAGGGCCGCAGCGAAGCAAGGCACTCGGCTGCAGCGCAATGCAGCCTCGATCCGACCCCTGTCCCTGGAGGACTGACCGATGTCCCGCCACACCCTCTCCGTGCTCGTCGAGAACAAGCCCGGCGTGCTGACGCGCGTCGCGGGCCTGTTCGCCCGCCGTGCCTTCAACATCCACTCCCTCGCCGTCGGCCCCACCGAGCACGAGGAGATCTCGCGCATCACCGTGGTCGTCGAGGTGGAGGAGCGCCCGCTCGAGCAGGTGACGAAGCAGCTCAACAAGCTGGTCAACGTCATCAAGATCGTCGAGCTCGACTCGTCCGCGTCGGTGCAGCGCGAGCTCCTGCTCGTCAAGGTGCGTGCCGACGGCGCCCACCGCACCGGCGTCCTCGAGGTCGTCAACCTGTTCCGCGCGAAGGTGGTCGACGTCGTCCCCGACGCCGTGACCATCGAGGCGACGGGCACGGGGGAGAAGCTCGACGCGCTGCTCGGGGCCCTCGAGCCCTACGGCGTGCGCGAGATCGTGAAGTCGGGGACCGTCGCCGTCGGGCGCGGTTCCCGCTCCATCACGGACCGTGCGCTGGAACGAGTCGTCCGCTCCGCCTGACCATCGCCTACCCTCGCACCGAGACCCCCGTGGGCGTCGGCGCGCACCGGTCGCCGTTCCGCGCGACACCGCAACAGACCCCTGCACCGCAACGAAGAACCGAGGAGATCCATCGTGGCTGAGCTGTTCTACGACGACGACGCCGACCTGTCCATCATCCAGAGCAAGAAGGTCGCGATCGTCGGCTACGGGAGCCAGGGCCACGCGCACGCCCAGAACCTGCGCGACTCGGGCGTCGAGGTCGTCGTCGCCCTGCGCGAGGGCTCCAAGTCCGTCGCGAAGGCCCAGGACGAGGGCTTCGAGGTCAAGTCCGTGGCGGACGCCGCCGCGTGGGCCGACCTGATCATGATCCTCGCGCCGGACCAGCACCAGCGCTCGATCTACAACGACGAGATCAAGCCGAACCTCGCCACGGGCAAGACGCTCGCGTTCGCGCACGGGTTCAACATCCGCTTCGGCTACATCGAGGCCCCCGAGGGCGTCGACGTCATCCTCGTCGCCCCGAAGGCGCCGGGCCACACGGTGCGCCGCGAGTTCGTCGCGGGCCGTGGCATCCCGGACATCATCGCCGTCGAGAAGGACGCGTCGGGCCAGGCCTGGGACGTCGCGCTGTCGTACGCGAAGGCGATCGGCGGCACCCGCGCGGGCGTCATCAAGACGACGTTCACCGAGGAGACCGAGACCGACCTGTTCGGCGAGCAGGCCGTGCTCTGCGGCGGTGTGTCGCAGCTCGTCCAGTACGGCTTCGAGACGCTGACCGAGGCCGGCTACCAGCCGGAGATCGCGTACTTCGAGGTGCTGCACGAGCTCAAGCTCATCGTCGACCTCATGTGGGAGGGCGGCATCGCCAAGCAGCGCTGGTCCGTCTCCGACACCGCCGAGTACGGCGACTACGTCTCCGGCCCGCGCGTCATCGACGCCCGCGTCAAGGAGAACATGCAGGGCGTCCTCGCCGACATCCAGTCGGGCGCGTTCGCCAAGCGCTTCATCGACGACCAGGACGCCGGCGCGCCGGAGTTCACGGCACTCCGCGAGAAGGCCGCGCAGCACCCGATCGAGAAGGTCGGCAAGGAGCTGCGGTCGCTGTTCGCGTGGAAGCAGCAGGACGCCGACTACACCGAGGGCAGCGCCGCGCGCTGACCACTCCGCTCCACCGGGGGTGGGTGACCGACTCGCGCGTTCCGTGCGAGGGGTCGCCCACCCCTTCGTCGTCCCACCGGTCGCCGTCGCGACCGGCCGGTGAGCGGTGCGGGTGGTGCGCGGCCCCGTGCGCCAGGATGGGGGGCATGACCCGACAGGCGGACGAGGGAGACCCGGTGACGGACGACGTGACGGTGGACGAGCGGGCGGCGGAGATCCTGGCGTTCTGGGAGCTGGCGCGGCCCAGCGCGGGCATGGCGCGGCTCGGCGTCGTCACGGGCACCACGGTGTCCGAGAGCGTGCCGCCTCCCGCGTGGTCGTTCGGGGACAACCCGGCGCTGGCGGACGACCTGCTCATGGCGGTGCTCACGGGGGAGAAGACGGCGACGTCGTCGGCCCTGTGGGAGTACGAGGAGACGGGCGAGGCGGTGCCGCGCGTCGGTGAGCTGTCGATCCTGCTCGACGGCGCGGGCCACCCGCGCGCGCTGATCCGCACGACGTCGGTCGAGGTGGTCGCGTTCGAGGACGTCGACGCGGACTTCGCGCACGCGGAGGGTGAGGACGACCGGTCGCTGGAGTCGTGGCGCGTCGAGCACGAGAAGTACTTCCGTCGCGTCCTGTCGCGCGAGTTCGCGCGGGACATGCCGCTGGTGTGCGAGCGGTTCGAGCTGCGCTACCCGCGCTGAGCGCGGCGAGGATGAGCGGTGGTCGGCCGTGCCACGGTCGGCCGGCCACCGCTCGCGAGGTAGGTGAAGAGGACTACCCCGGGACGGAGGGCGCGACGACCGGGTGGTCCGGTCGTCCCGCGGCGGCGAGCAGGAGGGTGCGCACGTCCTCGGCGACGACGGAGCGCGCGCCGCGCAGGACGGCGAGCTCGGGGACGGCGCTCGCGACGACCGCTCCCGTCCGCTGGTCGGTGCCGCGCAGGACGGCGGCGGTCGCCTCGGCGAGCGGCGCGCCGCACGCGACGCCCGTGGGCCCGCCGAGCACGACGGCGTCGGGCTCGAGGATGGCGACGACGGGCTGGAGGACGATCGCGACGCGGAGCGCGAGGTCCTGCACGAGGTCGTGCACCGCGGTGCTGTCGCGGTGCGCGGCGAGGGCGGCGACGGCGTCGCCGTAGGAGGAGCCCTCCTCGGTGATGCCGGGGACCCCCGCGCGGGCGCAGAGCTCGACGAGGCGGAGACCGCCGACGAGGTCCTGCACGTTGACCGAGTCGTCGATGCCGGCGGCGGGCACGGGGAGGTAGCCGATCTCACCGGCGCCACCCGCGGTGCCGTGGTGCACGCGGCCCTCGAGCCACGCGCCCATGCCGATGCCCTCGCCCAGCCACAGCAGCGCGAAGCTCTCCTCGTCGCGGCCGGCGTCGCGCTCGGCGATCGCGGCGAGGTTGACGTCGTTCTCGACGTGGACGTCGATGCCGAGCGCGTCCTCGAGGTGTGCGCGCAGCCCGCGACGCGGCCAGCCGGGGAGCTCTCCGACGAGGGCGATGTCGCCGGTGCGCGGCGCGACGGCGGCCTGCACGCCGACGACCGCGGTCGCGACACGGGAGACGGGGATGCCGGCGTCGGCGCAGGCCTCGTCGCGCGCGGCGAGGACATCGGCGGCCGCCGAGCGCTCGGGACCGGCGGCGACGGTCGTCTCGCCGAGCGTGCGGCCGAGCGCGTCGACGACGCTGGCGCGCACCCCGCCGGGCACGACGTCGAGCGCGAGTCCCACGACGACGTCCGTCCGGGCGGCGTACTGCGTGGCCTGGGGGCCGCGCGCCCCCTGCACGGAGCCCGTGGGCTCGATGAGCCCCGACTGCTCGAGCCGTGCGACGATCTGCGAGGCGGTCGGTCGCGAGACGCCGGTGCGGTCACCGATCTGGGACCGGGTCAGCGGCCCGACGTCGAGGAGGAGCTCCAGGGCCGCGCGGTCGTTGATGGTGCGCAGGAGCCCCGGGGTACCGGGGACCCTCGACGTGGCGGGCGCGGTCATGGTCGGTCCTTCGACGGGCTTTAGGAAAGTTTACTAATAGTGGACCGCCTGAGCGCGGAACGCAACTCGACGCCCGTCCGAGACGTGAGACCACCGTCCCGAAGGGTGGCGGCGCGGCGTAGGCTCGCCGACATGACGCGCACCATTGATCTGGCAGTCGTGGCCGGCGACGGCATCGGGACCGAGGTCGTCGAGCAGGGGCTCGCCGTGCTCGAGGCCGCCGTGGCCGGCTCGGACGTGAAGGTCTCCACGACGCCGTTCGACCTGGGTGCGCGCCGCTGGCACGCCACGGGGGAGACGCTCACCGACGCGGACCTCGACGCGATCCGCGGGCACGACGCGATCCTCCTGGGCGCGATCGGCGACCCGAGCGTCCCGTCCGGCGTCCTCGAGCGCGGCCTGCTGCTCAAGCTGCGCTTCGCGCTCGACCACTACGTCAACCTCCGCCCGGGCAAGCTGTACCCGGGCGTCACGTCGCCGCTCGCCGACCCTGGCGAGATCGACTTCGTCGTCGTGCGCGAGGGCACCGAGGGCCCGTACGTCGGCAACGGCGGCTCGCTGCGCACCGGCACGCCGCACGAGATCGCGACCGAGGTCTCCCTCAACACGGCGTTCGGCGTCGAGCGGGTCGTGCGCGACGCGTTCGCCCGCGCCCAGGCGCGTCCGCGCAAGCACCTCACGCTCGTGCACAAGCACAACGTCCTCGTGCACGCGGGTCACCTGTGGCGCCGCACGGTGGAGGCCGTCAACGCGGAGTTCCCCGACGTCACGACCGACTACCTGCACGTCGACGCCGCGACGATCTTCCTCACGACGAAGCCCTCGCGCTTCGACGTGATCGTCACCGACAACCTGTTCGGCGACATCCTCACCGACCAGGCCGCCGCGATCACGGGCGGGATCGGCCTCGCCGCGTCCGCGAACATCAACCCCGACCGCACCGCGCCGTCGATGTTCGAGCCCGTGCACGGCTCGGCACCGGACATCGCCGGGCAGGGCAAGGCCGACCCGACCGCCACGGTGCTGTCGGTCGCGCTGCTCCTCGACCACCTGGGCCTCGGCGACGAGGCGCAGCGCGTCGAGGCGGCCGTCGCCGCCGACCTCGCCGAGCGGGGGAGCCGAGTACGCTCGACGGCCGAGGTGGGCCGCGAGCTCGCCGCTCGCGTCGCCGGCTGACACGCCGTCACGGGCCCCTCGCAGGCCCGGGCACCGGTTCGCCGCAGTCCCCGCACCTCGGTCGTCATCGCCCCAGGACCGGATCCCTCCCGTTCTGACCCGGTGGCGCCCCGCGTCGTCGTGCCCTCGCGCGGATCCCCGCACGAGCCGCACCGGCGTGGAAAACTAGGCGGAGACCACCCGGGTCGCCAGGTGAAAGGCCTCATGATGAGCACCCTCGCAGCGCAGCACCAGCCGTCCTCCTCGGCGGAGGACCTCGTCGCCCTGTTCGACGTCCGCCCCACGGACTCCCCGACGCCGCCCGCCGAGCGCGAGGCCGCCATCGCGGCCCCGAAGTTCGGCACCGTCTTCACGGACCACATGGCGCGGATCAGCTGGAACTCGACCGACGGGTGGGTCGACCGCCGCGTCGAGAGGTACGGCCCGCTCCTCCTGGACCCGGCGACCGCCGTCCTGCACTACGCGCAGGAGATCTTCGAGGGCATGAAGGCGTACCGCCACGCCGACGGGTCGGTGTGGACGTTCCGGCCCGAGGCCAACGCCGCGCGCTTCGCCCGCTCGGCGCACCGCCTCGCGCTGCCCGCGCTGTCGGTGGACGACTTCGTCGGCTCGATCACCGCGCTCGTGCGCACGGACGTGGACTGGGTCCCGTCGGGCGAGGAGGCGAGCCTCTACCTGCGCCCGTTCATGTACGCCTCGGAGGCGTTCCTCGGCGTGCGCCCGTCGCTCGAGGCGGAGTACCTCGTCATCGCGTCGCCCGTCGGCCCGTACTTCTCGGGCGGCGTGAAGCCCGTGTCCATCTGGGTGGACCGCGAGTACAGCCGCGCCGGCGCGGGCGGCACCGGCGACGCGAAGTGCGGCGGCAACTACGCCTCGAGCCTGCTCCCGCAGGTGGTCGCGCAGCAGCACGGGTGCGAGCAGGTGTGCTTCCTCGACTCCGCGACGCGCACGTTCCTCGAGGAGCTCGGCGGCATGAACGTGTTCGTCGTCAAGGCGGACGGCTCGGTCGAGACGCCGGAGCTCAGCGGCTCGATCCTCGAGGGCGTGACGCGCTCGTCGATCATCCGCCTCCTCACCGACCGCGGGCACGAGGTCGTCGAGCGCCGCATCCCGCTGACCGACGTCCTCGCCGGGATCCGGGACGGCTCCGTGACGGAGGTCTTCGCGTGCGGCACGGCCGCCGTGATCACGCCGATCGGCCGGCTCGCCGGCTCGGACTTCGACCACACGATCGGCACCGGCGAGGCGGGCTCGCTGACCATGACGATCCGCACCGAGCTCACGGACATCCAGACCGGTCGCGCCGCCGACCGCCACGGCTGGCTGCGCCGGCTCGCCTGAGCGTCGGCTCGCCCGAGCCGGCCGGCACGACACGGGGCGCCCCTCCCGCGGGAGGGGCGCCCCGTCGTCGTCCGGCGTGCGGCGCGGCTGGTGCGCCCGGGTGATCCAGGTCAGACGACGGGCGCGGGCCGCGCGACGATCGTCCGCCCCGCGACGCCCGCGAGCAGCGACCATACCGCGACGCCGATGAGCAGGTTGATGAGCCCGGACAGCGCCGCCGCGGTGACGTCGCTCGACCACGCGAACGGCAGGACGGCGATCGCCACCACGACGAGCGCCATGATCCAGCCGAAGAACGCGCGCGGCCGGGGCGTGCTGAGGATGAGCAGGTGCAGCACCCCGGCGGCGAGCAGCGCGAGGATCGCGCCGTCGATCGCCCACGCCGCCTGGCGCGACCCCGTGGCGAAGAGGTCGGGCGGCGGGACGAGGGTGATCGCGAAGATGCGCTCGAAGATGATCACGCCGAGCAGCCCGATGAGGGCGGCGACGAGCGCGGTCGCGGCGGCGCCCGCCCAGAACCGGCCGGCCTCGACCGTGAGGCGCGGGTCCGCCGGGCTCACCGGGGTGCGGGGCTCGGGGAACTGGGCCTGCGGGTCCGTCGGGCGGATCGCCGGGGGAGGGGACTGCGGGGGGACCGGCGGCTGGCCGTAGCGCCGCGTCGGAGGGTTCTGCGGGTCGTAACCGCCCGGGGTCGGGTCGCTCATCGTCACTCCTCGCTCGGTCGCCGTCGCGCCGACGGGCGGCGGGCGGCTCAGTGGATGGACGCTCTGGTCCATCCTGGCGGAACCTGTGGCACCATGTGCCCTGTGACACACCTCGTCTCCCAGCTCATTATCGAGTAGCGCGCCCGGTAGCACCCACCGGACGCGCAGACCTCCCGCACCCTCGGGGGGTTTTTTTGTTGCTGGGCACCACCTCCGCCCGGCGGCACGGACGCCGGGCCCACCGCCTCACGAGGGCCCCCGCCCGGCGTCGGGAGACGCACCGCAGGGGCGGGCGCAGCGACGCCCGCGACACGACGAACGGCAGGAAGAGGCACCATGACCTCGGCGACGACCCCCGTGACCGGCCCCCACGAGCCCCGGGTCTTCCACGTCTACGACACGACCCTGCGCGACGGCGCGCAGCAGGAGGGCATGAACCTCTCCGTCGCCGACAAGCTCGCCATCGCCCCGCTGCTCGACGAGCTCGGCGTCGGCTTCATCGAGGGCGGCTGGCCGGGCGCCGTGCCCAAGGACACCGAGTTCTTCCGTCGCGCGGCGAAGGAGCTCGACCTGCGGCGGGCGGTGCTCGCGGCGTTCGGCGCGACGCGCAAGGCCGGGCTGCGCGCGTGGGACGACCCGCAGGTGCGGGCGCTCGTCGACTCCGAGGCGCCGGTGGTCACGCTGGTCGCGAAGTCCGACGTGCGGCACGTCGAGCGCGCGCTGCGCACGACGCCCGACGAGGGCCTCGCGATGATCACCGACACGGTGGCGTTCCTCGTGGGCGAGGGGCGCCGGGTCGTCGTCGACGCCGAGCACTTCTTCGACGGCTACCGGTACGACGCCGCGTTCACGCGCGCGGCCGTGCAGGCCGCGTTCGAGGCGGGCGCCGAGGTCGTCGCGCTGTGCGACACGAACGGCGGCATGCTCCCCACGTGGGTCGCCGATACCGTCGCGGAGCTGCGCGACGCCGTCGGGCTCCCGCACGGGCGCGACGCGCTGCCGGGGGACGCGCTGCTCGGGATGCACGCGCACAACGACTCGGGCTGCGCCGTCGCGAACACGCTCGCCGCCGTCGAGGCGGGCGCCGCGCACGTGCAGGGCACGGTGAACGGGTACGGGGAGCGCACGGGCAACGTCGACCTGCTCACGGTCGTGGCGAACCTCGAGCTCAAGCACGGGGTGCGCACGCTCACGGGCGAGGGCCTGGAGGAGGCGACGCGCATCTCGCACGCGATCAGCGAGATCACGAACATCTCCCCGTACGCGCGCCAGCCGTACGTGGGGGCGAGCGCGTTCGCGCACAAGGCGGGCCTGCACGCGAGCGCCATCAAGGTCGACCCGGACCTGTACCAGCACATCGACCCGACGGCGGTGGGCAACGACATCCGCATGCTCGTCTCCGACATGGCGGGCCGGGCGTCGATCGAGCTCAAGGGCCGCGAGCTCGGGTTCGACCTGTCGGGCCAGGGTGACCTCCTCACCCGCGTGACGAACCGCGTCAAGGACGACGAGGCGCGCGGCTACACGTACGAGGCCGCCGACGCGTCGTTCGAGCTGCTGCTGCGCGAGGAGATCGCGGGGGAGCGCCCGCCGTACTTCCGGGTCGAGAGCTGGCGCACGATCGTCGAGCGCGCCGGGTCGCGCGGCACCGAGGCGACGGCGGAGGCGACCGTCAAGCTCCACGCCGGGGGTGAGCGCATCGTCTCCACGGGCGAGGGAAACGGTCCCGTCAACGCGCTCGACCACGCGCTGCGGCTCGCGCTCGGGCGCGTCTACCCGGAGATCGAGGTGTTCGAGCTCATCGACTTCAAGGTGCGCATCCTCGACACCGAGCAGGGCACGGACGCCGTCACGCGCGTGCTCATCGAGACGACCGACGGCTCGACGTCGTGGTCGACGGTCGGCGTCGGGCCCAACCTCATCGAGGCGGCCTGGGAGGCGCTCACCGACTCGGCGATCTACGGGCTGGTCCACGCGGGCGTCGAGCCGCGCTGAGCCGGAGGTGCGCGCGTCGGGCTTAGGGTGGACGCGTGCGTGGTGAGTACAAGGTCCCCGGTGGCAAGCTCGTGGCGGTCGACGTCGAGGTGGAGGCCGGGCGGCTCGCCCGGGTCGCGGTCAGCGGCGACTTCTTCCTCGAGCCGGACGACGCGCTCGAGGACATCGACGGCGCCCTGACGGGCATGCCGGAGACGGCGACGGTCGCGCAGCTCGCGAGCGCCGTCCAGGCCGCGCTCGGCCCCGACGTGACGATGGTCGGGTTCTCGCCCGAGGCGGTCGCGATCGCGGTGCGGCGGGCGCTCGGCCGCGCGACGGGCTGGGGCGACCACACGTTCGAGGTCGTGCACGAGGGCCCGGAGGAGCCGGCGATGCACCTCGCGCTCGACCAGGTGCTCACGGAGGAGCTCGACGAGGGCCGGCGCGGCCCTACGCTGCGGATCTGGGAGTGGGCGTCGCCCGCGGTGATCATCGGCTCGTTCCAGTCGCTGCGCAACGAGGTCGACCCGGAGGGTGCGGAGCGGCACGGGGTGACGGTCGTGCGGCGCATCTCGGGCGGGGGCGCGATGTTCGTCGAGCCCGGGAACACCATCACCTACTCGCTGTACGTGCCGGGGTCGCT
Organism: Cellulosimicrobium sp. 72-3; assembly: GCF_013127315.1. NCBI lineage: Bacteria > Bacillati > Actinomycetota > Actinomycetes > Micrococcales > Promicromonosporaceae > Cellulosimicrobium > Cellulosimicrobium sp. 72-3. Next base: position 2,818,632 of record NZ_CP053419.1, on the reverse strand, counting down.
CGTCGAAGGGCTCAGCTTCGAGCGCTCGTACGCGTTCCTCGACGACTGGGTGCTGGGCGCCCTCGCCGACCTGGGCGTGGAGGCGACGTACAAGCCGCTCAACGACATCGCGTCGCCGGCCGGCAAGATCGCGGGCGCGGCGCAGAAGCGGCTGCGCGGGGGAGCGGTGCTCCACCACGTGACCATGGCGTACGACATCGACGCCGACAAGATGACCGAGGTGCTGCGCATCGGGCGCGAGAAGCTCTCGGACAAGGGCACCACGAGCGCCAACAAGCGCGTCGACCCGGTGCGCTCGCAGACGGGCATGGCGCGCGAGGACGTCATCGAGGCGTTCAAGGACCACTTCCGCTCGCGGTACCGCACGGTCGAGGGTGCGGTCACCCCCGAGGAGCGCGAGCGCGCGCAGGAGCTCGCGCGGACGAAGTTCTCCACGCCGGAGTGGACCGCGCGCGTCCCGTGACGCGCGGGGTGCTGCGCGGGGACGTGCGCGGCCGGCGCGGGAGTGTGACGCCCGCCCGCGGGCAGGGCCCCGCGGCCTGAGCGGTCGCCAGAGCCGGGCGACGCCCGGCGATTGTTAAGAACGTGCAACATCTGCCGCCGTGGCTTCCGTTCGCGCACGCGTGGCAGTAATCTCCACACATACGTCCACTGATGGAAGTAAGTTTCACACCGCGGGAGCCGACCGGCCGCGCGGGACCGTCAGGACACACGACCCGGCCGTTCCCCCGACGGCCGACCAGAAAGGAAGTGTCACGGCATGCAGCGACGCAGCACGGTGGCCGTCACGGGCACCCTCGTCCTCGCGCTCGGCCTGGCCGCGTGCAGCTCCGGCGGCGGGTCCGGCTCCGAGGGGACCGGTGGCGACGACGCGACCGACTTCTCGGGCGAGACCCTCACCGTCTGGATCATGGAGGGCACCAACCCCGACGCGGACGCGTTCTTCGACGAGGTGACGACCGCGTTCAAGGACGAGACCGGCGCCGACCTCCAGATCGAGTTCCAGCCGTGGGCCAGCGCCCACGACAAGTTCACGACCGCCATCGCCGGCGGCACGACGCCGGACGTCGCCGAGGTGGGCACCACCTGGACGGGCGAGTTCGCGGACGTCGGCGCGCTCGCCGACCTCTCCGACCGCATCGCGGACGCCGGCCTCGAGGACGACCTCGTCCCCGGGCTCGTCGAGTCCGCGACCCTCGACGGCGGCGTCTACGGCATGCCGTGGTACGCGGGCGTGCGCTCGGTCGTCTACCGCGCCGACCTCTTCGAGGCCGCGGGCATCGAGACCCCGACGTCGTGGGACGAGCTCGTCGCCGCGGCGGACGCGCTCAAGGCGGCGAACCCGGAGATCATCCCGTTCCCCGTCGCGGGCGACAGCCAGTACGGCGCCATGCCGTTCGTCTGGGGCGCGGGCGGTGACCTCGCGGTGAAGGACGGCGACACCTGGACGTCGGAGATCAGCTCGCCGGAGTCGGTCGAGGGCCTCGAGTTCTACACCGGCCTCGCGACCGAGCACGGCTTCTCGACCGCCGCCGCGACGACGTGGAAGGAGACGGACCTCCTCGCCGCGTTCGAGCAGGGCCAGGTCGGCATGATGATCTCCGGCAGCTGGACGCCGGGCAAGATCCTCGCCGACGTCCCGGACATGGAGGGCAAGATCGGCGCCTTCCCGATCCCCGGCCAGACCGAGGGCCTGTCCGACTCGTTCCTCGGCGGCTCGCACCTCGGCGTCTTCGAGGCCAGCGAGAAGCAGGACCTCGCGTGGAAGTTCGTCGAGATGATGACGACCGGCGAGTTCGCGCAGGCGTGGGGCGAGCAGTCCGGCTACTTCCCGGGCCAGACGTCGCTCCTCGAGAAGGTCATCGAGGAGGACGACCCGATCGTCGCGCCGTTCGCCCAGCAGATGGTCGAGGCCGGCCGCTCGGTCCCGGTCACGCCGCTCTACGGCCAGATCCAGGGCAAGAAGACGCTGGAGACGATGCTCCAGTCCGTCCTGTCGGGCAGCGCGACCGTCCAGGAGGCCGCCGACACCGCGGCCGCCGACATGGACGAGACGTTCGGCTCCTGACCTGACGCGTCCGGCCGCGGGCAGCCCGCCCGCGGCCGGACGCCGCCTCCGCCGGCACCCGACCGCCGGCGCCCGCACCACGCCCCGCACCCCGCGACAGGACCTCTCCCATGGCAGACCTTCGAGCCGCGCCCGGCGCCTCGCCGGCCCCGGCCGCCCCGGCCGACCGGCCGCCGTCGAGCACCGTGCCGACCGCCGCACGACGGCGCCGCACGGGCCTCGGCCACCGTTCCCCGCTGCGCCCCTGGCTGCTGCTGGCCCCGGGACTCGTCGTCCTCGGCGTCCTGCTCCTGTGGCCGCTCGTGCGCGTCGTGCTGCTCTCGCTGCAGGACTACGGCCTGCGGCAGATCGCGAGCGGCGAGTCGAACTGGATCGGGCTCCAGAACTACGCCGACCTGCTCGGCGACAGCTACCTGTGGACCACGGTCCTGCCCAACACCGTGCTGTTCGCGCTCGCGTGCGTCGTGCTCACGGTCGCGCTCGGGACGGCGGTCGCGCTGTTCCTCAACACGCTCGGCGGGTTCTGGCGGGGCGTCGGCGCGACGGCGATCATGGTCGCCTGGGCGGTCCCGGCGATCACGGGCACGTACGTGTGGGTGTGGATCTTCGACCCGCTGAACGGCCTCGTCGCCTCGGTGCTCGAGGGCGTGGGCGCGATCGAGCCCGGCACGGTCAACTGGTTCACGGAGCGCCTGTCGTTCTACGCCATCGCGACGCTCAACGTGGTGCACCACGGGTTCCCGTTCGTCGCGATCACCGTGCTCGCGGGGCTCATGACGATCCCGCACGAGCTGCACGAGGCCGCCAAGGTCGACGGCGCGACGGCGTGGCGCCGGTTCTGGGCCATCACCGCGCCCATCCTGCGCCCCGTGTTCGCGGTCGTGACGATCCTGTCGACCATCTGGGACTTCAAGGTCTTCACGCAGATCTACCTCATGCCCGGCGGCAACGGCGGGAACAAGGACGTCTTCAACCTCGGCGTGTGGTCGTACATCCAGTCGTTCGCGCAGGGCAAGTACGGCATGGGCGCGGCGATCGCGGTCCTGCTCACGCTCATCCTGCTCGGCATCACGCTCGTGTACATGCGCACCCTGTTCAAGGAGGAGGAGCTGTGAGCGCCGCCGTCGTCGACACCCGCGCCACCCCCGGGCCCGGCGCCCGCACCGAGCAGGTGCTGCGCGCCCGCCGCCGCCGACCTGGCGTCGCGGCGGCCAAGACCCTGGGGATCGTCGCCCTCCTCGTCTTCTCGCTCTTCCCCGCCTACTGGATGTTCTCCTCGGCGATCGACCCGGAGGCCGCGACGCGCGGCGCCCGGCTCCTTCCCGCCGGCGTCACGTGGGACAACTTCGTCACCGTGATCGACGACGGCGGGTTCGGCCACTACCTGCGCAACTCGGTGCTCGTCGCGCTCGGCACGGTGCTCGCGTCGTCGGTCGTGGCGCTGCTCGCCGCCGTCGCGGTGAGCCGGTTCCGCTTCCGGTTCCGCAAGTCGATGCTCGTGCTCATCCTCATGGTGCAGATGGTGCCGCTCGAGGCGCTCGTCATCCCGCTGTTCATCCAGATGCGCAACCTCAACATGCTCAACTCGCTCCTGGGCCTGGCGGTCGTGTACCTCGCGTTCGCGCTGCCCTTCGCGATCTGGACGCTGCGCGGCTTCGTCGCCGCGGTCCCGGTCGAGCTCGAGGAGGCGGCGTTCCTCGACGGCGCGTCGTGGGGGCGCATGTTCTGGAAGGTCCTGGTGCCGCTCGTCGCGCCCGGGGTCGTCGCGACGAGCGTCTTCTCCTTCATCACCGCGTGGAACGAGTTCATCTTCGCGCTGACGTTCCTCCAGCAGTCGAGCAAGTACACCGTGCCGATCGGGCTGCAGAAGTTCTTCGGCGAGAACACGACCGACTGGGGCGCCGTCATGGCCGCGTCGACGATCATCACGCTGCCCGTGCTCGTGTTCTTCGTCCTCGTGCAGCGCAACCTGTCCTCGGGCCTCACCGCCGGGTCGGTGAAGGGATGAGCGGCGCGACGCCCCCGACCGGGGCGCAGCGTGCGACCGACGTGGTGCGCGCCGTGAACGGCGTGCTCCTGCCCGGGTTCACCGGCACGGACGACCTGCCGGCGTGGCTCGTCGACGCGGCGCGCGACGGCCTGGCCGGGGTCGTGCTGTTCGGGCACAACACGCCCGACGTCGCGACCACCGCGCGGCTCACCGCGCGCCTGCGCGGCGCGTCGCCCGACCTCCTCGTCGCGGTCGACGAGGAGGGCGGGGACGTGTCCCGGCTCGAGGCGGCGACCGGCTCGAGCCTGCCCGGCAACGCGGCCCTCGGGCTGGTCGACGACGTCGCGGTCACCGAGGAGGTCGGCGCCGCGCTCGGTCGTCTGCTCACCGCGACGGGCGTCGACCTCGACCTCGCGCCCGACCTCGACGTGAACTCCGACCCCGACAACCCCGTGATCGGCGTGCGCTCGTTCGGCGCGGACCCGGCGCTCGTCGCCCGCCACGGCGCGGCGTTCGTCCGCGGCCTGCACGCGGGCGGCGCGGGTGCGTGCGGCAAGCACTTCCCGGGGCACGGCGCGACGAACGTCGACTCGCACCTCGCCCTCCCGGTCGTGGACGCGAGCCTCGACGAGCTCCGCGCGCGCGACCTGCCGCCGTTCGTCGCGACCATCGCCCCGGACGACGGGTCCGACGACGCGCTGCTCGACGCCGTGATGACGGCGCACGTCGTCGTCCCCGCGCTCGGCGCGCTGCCCGCGACGCTCGAGCCCGCCGTCGGCGCGCTCGTGCGCGAGCTCGGGTTCGACGGCCCGATCGTCACCGACGCGCTCGACATGGGCGCGGTCGCGACGTTCGCGGCGGACGACGCGGGCTCCTCGTCCCGTGCCGACGACGCCGCGCCGCACGGCATCGGCGAGGTCGCGGTCCGCGCGGTGGAAGCCGGCGCCGACCTGCTGTGCCTGGGCACGACCGTCGGGCGCGACGACGAGGTCCTGTTCCGCCAGGCGCAGCGCGCGCTCGTGGACGCCGTCGTGTCCGGCCGGGTCACGGTCGAGCGCCTGCGCGCGTCCGCCGCGCGCACGGCGCGCACCCTCGCCGCGGTGCGCGCGCGCCAGGCCGCGAGCGGGGTCGTCCCCTCGCCGGAGTCCGCGCGCGCCGCGCTCGACGCCCTCGACCAGGTGGGCGCCCGCGTCGCGGCGCGCGCCGTCCGGTTCGCCGGCCCCGCACCGCAGCAGGCGTCCGTGACTGCGGCGCCCGACGTCGTCGACCTGCGCCTGCGGTTCGACCACGCCGCGGGCCGCACCGCGCAGCACGTCCAGCGCGCGCTCGACGACGCGTTCGGCCCCGACGTGCGGCACCTGCGCCCGGCCGACGCCGAGGCGTGGGCGCGCACGCTCGACGCCGTGCGCGCGGCCGACCGCCCGCTCGTCGTCCTCACGCGCGAGCCGGTGCCCGGCTCGGGCGAGCACGCACGGCTCACGGAGCTGCTCGCCGCGCGGCCCGACGCCGCCGTCGTGCACACCGGGTTCCCCGGTGCCGTCGGGGCGTGGTTCGGTGCGGACCGCACGGTCGTGGTCGCGTGCGGGACGGGGCGCGCCAACGCGCGCGCCGCCGTCGCGCTCCTGCAGGGGGCCGCGGGCCCGCGCACGAGCCCGGACCCGGAGACGCGTGGCGCCGACCTGACCGTCGGCGCGGCGGGGGAGGGAGAGCGATGATCGTCCTCGGACTGTCCTCCGGCACGTCGGTCGACGCGATCGACGCGGCCGCGGCCGACCTCACGCTCGGCGACGACGGCGTGCTGCGCATGCGGCCCCTCGGCCACACGGAGTACGCGTGGCCGCGCGCCCTGCGCGAGCGCATCCTCAAGGCGCTGCCGCCCGCCGCCGTCGACGTCGCCGAGGTGGCCCAGCTCGACACCCTCATCGGGCAGGAGCTCGGCCGCGCCGGTCGGCGCGCGATCGACGACGTCGCCGGCGGCGACGTCGACCTCGTCGCGTCCCACGGCCAGACGATCTACCACTGGGTCGTCGGGGCGCGGGCCCGCGGCACGCTCCAGCTCGGCAACGCCGCGTGGGTCGCCGAGCACGTCAAGCGCCCGGTCATCAGCGACTTCCGCGTGGCCGACGTCGCGGCCGGCGGCCACGGCGCGCCGCTCGTCAGCGTGCTCGACGCGCTCTGGCTCGGGCGCGAGGACGCGGGCGCCGACGCGGCCGCGGACGCCGGGCTCACCGCAGCCCTCAACATCGGGGGGATCGCGAACGTGTCCCTCGTGGGGCGCGTCGACGACCCGGTCACCGGCTGGGACACGGGCCCCGGCAACTGCCTGCTCGACGTCGCGGCCGCGGCGCTCACCGACGGCCGTCTCGCGTACGACAAGGACGGCGAGCTCGCCGCGCAGGGCACGGTCGACCCGGTGGCGCTCGCCGCCCTGCTCGACGACCCGTACTTCGCCGCGCCGGCCCCGAAGTCGACGGGCCGCGAGCTCTTCGACACGACGTACACGGCCCGCCGGCTCGCGTCCGTGCGCCCGGGGCTCACCGGCCCCGACCTCGTCGCGACGCTCACCGAGCTCACCGCGGTCAGTGTCGCCGACGCGCTCGCGGGCCGCGACGTGCGCCGCGTCGTCGCGTCCGGCGGGGGAGCACGCAACCCCGTGCTCCTCGACCGGCTGCGCGCGGCGCTCGCCGAGCGCGTGCCGCACGCGTGCGAGGTCGTGACGTCCGAGGCGCTCGGCCTGCCGGTCGACGCGAAGGAGGCGTACCTCTTCGCGCTCCTCGGCTTCCTGTCGGCCCACGGACTGCCGGGCACCGCCGCCGGCGAGCACCGCCGTCGGGCGACGGGGGCCCGCCGCGCGGTCGTCCTCGGCTCGCTCACCCCGCCCACGCCGCTGCCGTGGCCCGCCGCGAGCGGCCCGGTGCGCCGTCTGGCGCTCGCCAACACCCCGCACGGCCTGCACCCGGGCCCGCGCACCCAGGGTCCGCTGCCGGACCCGACGAAGGGAACCTCCCGATGACCGACCCGACCGTCGCCACGAGCGGCACTCCGAGCGGGGCTGCGAGCACCACCTCGAGCCCCGACGAGTGGCAGGAGCTGGTGCGCCTCGCCTCGCCGACCGAGGAGCGCAACCCGCGCACGACCGACGTCGACCTGCTCCCGACGGCGGACGTCGTCCGGCTCATCACCGAGGAGGACGCCGTCGTCGCGGACGCGGTGCGGGCCCAGCGCGGCCGCATCGCGCAGGCCGTCGACCTCGCCGTGGAGGCGCTGCGCTCCGGCGGCCGCGTGCACTACGTGGGGTCGGGCACGTCGGGCCGCCTCGGCGTGCTCGACGCCGTCGAGCTCCTGCCGACGTACGGCGTGGGCGAGGAGTGGTTCGTCGCGCACCTCGCCGGCGGCGTGGGCGCGATGATGCTGGCCGTCGAGGGGGCGGAGGACGACGTGGCGCTCGGGCGCGCCGACGTCGACGCGGTCGGCCCGCGCGACGTCGTCGTCGGGCTCGCGGCGAGCGGCCGCACCCCGTACGTGCGCGGGGCACTCGACGTCGCGCGCGAGCGCGGGGCGCGCACGGTGCTCGTCTCGGCCAACCCCGACGCGCCGCTCGCGGCCGGGGTGGACGTCGCGATCCTCGTCGACACGGGCCCCGAGGTCGTCACGGGCTCCACGCGCATGAAGGCGGCGACGGCCCAGAAGCTCGTGCTCAACACGTTCTCGACCGCGACGATGATCCGCCTCGGCAAGACGTACTCGAACCTCATGATCGACGTGCGCCCGACCAACCAGAAGCTGCGCGCACGCATCGTCCGGATGCTCGTGCAGGCGACCGGGCTGGGCTCGGCGGAGTGCGAGGACGTGCTGCGCGCGGCCGACGGCGAGGTGCACGTCGCGCTCGTGATGCTCCTCGCGGGCGTCGAGGCCGACGCCGCGCGCGAGGCGCTGGCCGGCGACGGCGTGGCCGGCGTCCGCGGCGCGCTCGCCCGGCTGGGCGCACTCCCCGCGCGATGACCACCCTGCCGAGGGAGAGGCCGGGTACCGCGAGGTAGAGCCGTGGTCGCGACCAGGCCTCTACCTCGGTCTACCTGGCCTCTACCTCGGCGTGCCGGGGCTCTCCCTCGGCGGGGTGGGGCGGGGGCCGAAGACGGCGGTGCCGACGCGGACGATCGTCGCGCCCTCGGCGACCGCGAGCTCCAGGTCGCCGCTCATGCCCATGGACAGCGCGCGGGCGTCCGCGGTCCCGGGCGCGCCCGACCCCACGACGGCGTCGCGCACCGCGCGCAGGCGCGCGAAGCCCGCGCGCACCACGGCCTCGTCGGGCGAGTTCGCGCCGATCGTCATGAAGCCCGCGAGCCGCAGCCCGTCGAGCGCGGCGACCGTCGTCGCGAGGGCGGGCGCGTCGTCGGGCCGCACGCCCGACTTCGACTCCTCGCCCGAGACGTTGACCTGCACCAGGACGTCGAGCACGCGGCCGTCGCGCGCGCAGCGCGCCGCGAGCGCCTCGGCGAGCGCGAGCGAGTCCACGCTCTCGACCCCGGTCGCGGTAGCGAGGACCTGGTTCACCTTGTTGCGCTGGAGATGGCCGATCATGTGGACCTCGACCCGCCCCGCGGCGACGAGGTCGGCGAGGTCGGGCGCCTTCGCGACGAGCTCCTGCACGCGGTTCTCGCCGATGAGGTCCGCGCCCGCCTCGACCACCGCGCGGACCGCGTCGGCAGGCTGGGTCTTCGTCGCCACGAGCAGCCGCACGTCCGACGCCGCACGCCCGGCCGCGCGCGCGGCGTCGTCCACCCGGGTCCGCACCCGGGCGAGGTTCTGCGCGATCTGCGCGGGCAGCACGGACGACGGCTCGGGGAGGGGCATGCGGCCAGTCTAGGTAGTCACTCCTCGTGCATCGCCAAGCGACTGGATCGAGCCCTCCTCCCTCCACGCGCCGAGAGAGATGGTGAGTATGGGTAGCTGTCGAGAGGCCGCTACGTCCGCACACAGCGCTCCGCCGAGTGCATGGCAGACGTTCTCCCATGTCCCGTCCCGCGTCCAGTCGGCGAAGTGGTGGGACGCGGTGCTCGTCGAGCCGTAGGCGGCGCGCAGCGTCGGCCAGGAGGCGCCCGTGCGGACCTTGGCAAAGATCGCGTCAACGCTCCTGCGGGCGCGGTCTCCTCGCCCTCGGGAGAACAGAGGAGCGATGGCCCCCCACTCCTCATCCGACAGATCCCGGGGCAATACGCCGATTCCGTGCTCTCTGTGCCACACCTCGGCGGCACACGGGGCTCCTCCGCGACGGGCTTCGCGGTCCTCGAGGACCGCCACGGTGGCGTCCAGTACGTTCAACGCGACGTGGCGGAGCTCGGGCCGCTTGACCGCGCGCAAGGACCCGAGCGTCCCGTCGTCAGCTGCAAGACTCGACACGTGCTCAACAAGGTCGTCGGCACCACGAGCTTCCACCATGTCGCAGACTGAGAGCCAGACGTGGTCTTCCACGAGGTCGGCATCGAGTGACGCGCATGCGCACGGAGGAACGTCGGCCTGGTAGCGGCCCCTGCAGCGATATCCACGGTAGCCCCAGGAGAGTGTGCTCGAGTCGGCGCCCGTGTACGTCCTGCCGCACGGAGAGGTCATCCTCCCGGAGAGTGGGTACGCCGAGCGCCTTCGCGACGGGGTTGTTCGACGAAAGCGTGCTACGAGCGCGTCCGCGTCGCTCTCGCTGACGATTCTCGGTAGAGAGATCCTGACGCTCTCGCCCCAGAGCGGCTCGCCGTCCCGTCCACGGAGAGCATGCCGCCCCCGGAAGTGGATGACGGCGTCGATGGTCGCGGTGGAGAGGACCCTGCTCCGCAGGTTGCCCTCGGTCCAGGGGCGTCCCGAACGGGTTGGTCGACCCTCGATGTTGAGCCTGGCTGCCGCCGCGGCGAACGACACGCCGTCGCGGAGAACGAGGTCGACCGTCTCGGTGATCGTCCGAGCCTCCGACTGGTCGATCTCGAGGTGCGGTGACGAGAGCTGGTCTCTGGCGACGCGGTACCCGAAAGGCGGTCTTCCGCCGATGTGAGGGGCGCCGGTCGATTGCGCCTTTGCCTGAAGTCCACCTTGCGTCCGACGGCGGATGTCATCCACCTCGGCAGCAGCGCGTGCAGCGAGGACCTCCACCACCGCGCGCCCCAACCGGCACAGATCGTCGACCCTCAGCGACGACACGGCGAGCGCGACCCCAGCGGCGGCCAACGCGTCCACGGTGTCCCAGATGTCTCGTCCTGAACCGAGCCGGTCGATGCTGTCGATCACCACGACCTCGAAGTCGTGTCGCTCGGCAGCGGTCACGAGCGCCGAGAACCCAGGCCGTCGGGAGGGCGCGGAGAGTCGTGAGACACCGAGGTCGACGAAGGATCGAAGGTAGCGCCAGGAACTGTCGTCCGCGTAGGCACGGACTGCGTTCTCCTGGCGAACGAGGCCGAAGCGAGCTGCCTGACGCCTCTGACTGACTCGTTGATACCCGACCGCGCGCGAGCCCGCTGACACGTTGGATGAAGACTCCACGGTGCACCCCTGCTGCTCCTGAACGGCCGACCATCGGCACATGTGTTGGTCGGGAGAGTAGCCATCGCCCCCGACACGCGCGGTGAGCCGCAGGAGTGCTGTACTACCTCGCGATCGGGGCGGCCGTGCCCGCGGTGAGGCGCAGCAGGTCCGCGGGCGCCAGGCCCAGGTCGAGCCCGCGGCGCCCGCCCGAGACGTAGACGGCGTCGAACGCGAGCGCGCTGTCGTCGAGGAACGTGCGGTGGGGCTGCTTCTGGCCCAGCGGCGAGATCCCGCCGACGACGTAGCCCGTCGCGCGCTCGGCCGCGGCGGGCTCGGCCATGCTCGCCTTCTTGCCGCCTGCGGCCTTGGCGAGCGCCTTGAGGTCGAGCTGTCGGTCGACCGGCACGATCCCCACCACGAGCGGGCCGCCGTCGACCACGGCGAGCAGCGTCTTGAACACCTGCCCCGCGGGCACCCCGATGGCCGCGGCTGCCTCGAGCCCGAAGGACAGCTCGCTCGACGGGTCGTGCTCGTACGGGTGGAGCGTGTGCGCGACCCCTTCGCGCTCGAGGAGGGCGACCGCGGGCGTGCCGGCGTGCGCGGAGGATTTCGACTTCTTGGCCACGGCCCGATTCTGCCGCAGCGGCGAGCTAGACGTTCACGTCGAGCAGCGAGCCGATCGCGTACGTCACGCCCATCGCGACCGCGCCGCCGACGACGGTCCGGACCGTCGCGCGGCGCGTCGGCGCGTTGCCCAGGCGTGCCGACCCCCAGCCGGTGAGGACGAGCGCGAGCACGACGGCGACGAAGGTGAGCGGGATGCGGATGGTCGCCGGGGCGAGGAGGATCGCCGCGAGCGGCAGCAGCCCGCCGACGGTGAACGACACGATCGACGCGACCGCGGCCTCCCACGGGCTCGTGAGCTCGTCGGGGTCGATGTGCAGCTCCGCGTCCGCGTGCGCGGCGAGCGGGTCGCGCTCGGTGAGCTGGACGGCGACCTGGCGTGCGAGGTCGGGCGTCAGGCCCTTCGCCTCGTAGAGGCCGGCGAGCTCGTCGAGCTCCGCGTCCGGCATCTCCGCGAGCTCGCGCCGCTCGGTCGCCAGCAGCGCCTTCTCGGTGTCGCGCTGCGTGCTCACCGAGACGTACTCGCCCGCGGCCATGGACAGCGCGCCCGCGAGCAGCGCCGCGCCGCCCGCGGTCGCGATGACGGGGATCGACGTGCTCGTCGCCGCGACGCCCACGACGACGCCCGCCGTCGAGACGATGCCGTCGTTCGCGCCGAGCACACCCGCCCGGAGCCGGTTGAGCCGCGAGCCCGTGCTCTCCGGGTGGTGGGGCTCGCCGGGGTGCCGACCGGTGCGCGGTGCGTCGCTCATGGGTTCACCGTAAGACGCGACCGGCGCGGCGCGACCCGGGGCGCGAGACCGTCGACCCCGACCGCCGCGCGTCCTCTACCCTGCTCCGCGTGACGCAGGGGAACTCCACGGACGAACGGCCGACGACGCGCGCGGAGCGCTACGAGCACGGGCGGGCGGTGTTCGGCGCGGTCAACGAGGCGGCGCCCGCCGCCATCGCCGAGGCGCTCGCCGACGTCTCGCCCGAGCTCGAGCACCAGATCTCGGCGTGGGCGTACGGCGAGATGTACGCGCGCCCGCACCTGGAACCGCGGGACCGCCAGCTCGTCACGCTCGGGATGCTCGCCGCGCTCGGCGGGTGCGAGGCCCAGCTCGACATCCACGTGGGGACCGCGCTCGACGTCGGGCTGACGCCCCGGGAGATCGTCGAGGCGCTCCTGCAGTCGGCGGTGTACTGCGGCTTCCCGCGCGCTCTCAACGCGACCGCGGTCGCGAAGGAGGTCTTCGGGCGGCGCGGGCTCCTGCCGGTCGAGTGAGGGCGGGGGCCGGCGCGCCCCTCCGGTCTCGCCCGGCCTACAGCGGCCCGACGGCGAGCACCGTCACCACGGGCTCGCCCGCCTCGTCGCTCGCCGCGAGGTCGACGCTCGCCGTGATCGCCCAGTCGTGGTCGCCCGCCGGGTCGTCGAGCACCTGCCGCACGAGCCACGTGCCCGCGGGCACGACGCCGCCGGGGGCGTGCTCCGCAGTCGGGCCCTCGTGGCCCGCGGGCAGCTCGGCGCCCGCCTCGACGACGCGGAACAGCGCCGCGGAGCGGGCCCCGGGCCCGATGCCGATCGCGTCGTCGCCCTGGTCCTCGAAGAGCGGGTCGAGCGCGTCGCCCCACGCGTCCGCGTCCCAGCCCGCGCCGCCGTCGAGCGCGCCGAGCGCGCGGTAGTCCTCACGCGCCGCGAGCTCCACGCGCTTGAACAGCGCGTTGCGCACGAGGCGGCGGAACGCGCGCGGGTTGCCTGTGACGGGACGCGTCGGCGCCTCGGCCCCCGCCCCGGAGAGCGGGCCGTCGCCCACCTCGGTGTCCGCGTCGTCGTCGACCGGGTGCGCCAGGCGCTCCCACTCGTCGAGGAGCGACGAGTCGACGCCGCGCACCAGCTCGCCGAGCCACTCGACGATCTCCTGCACCTCCTCGGTGCGGTGCTCCTCGGGGACGACCTGGCGCAGCGCGCGGTAGGCGTCCGCGAGGTAGCGCAGCACCACGCCCTCCGTGCGCTCGAGCCCGTAGACGGACACGAACTCCGCGAACGTCATGGCGCGCTCGACCATGTCGCGGACCACGGACTTGGGGGAGAGCTCGGCGTCCGCGACCCACGGGTTGGACCGCTTGTACATCGCGAACGCGGGCGCGAGCAGCTCCTCGAGCGGCTTGGGCCACGTGATCTCCTCGAGCAGCGCCATGCGCTCCTCGTACTCGTACCCCTCGGCCTTCATCGCGGCGACGGCCTCGCCCTTGGCGGCGTTCTGCTGGGCGTAGAGGACCTGGCGCGGGTCGTCGAGCGTCGCCTCGATGACGGAGACGACGTCGAGCGCGTGGGTCGCGCCCTCGACGTCGAGCAGGTCCAGGGCCGCGAGCGCGAACGGCGACAGCGGCTGGTTGAGCGCGAACTCGCGCGGCAGGTCGCCGACGAGGCGCACGCTCGGGCGGTAGCCCGCGGGGCGCGACGGGTCGGGGACGCGCACGCGCTCGACGATCCCCGCGACGCGCAGCGAGCGGTAGATGCGGAACGTCTGGCGCACGTGCTCGCGGCGCTGCGACTCGGTGTCGTGGTTCGCGAGGAGGAGGTGGCGCATGGCCTCGACCGGGTCGCGGCGCGGGTCGCTCGCGTCGGCCTGGCCGCCGCGACCGTGCTGCGCGGTGCGCGCGAGGACGTTGAGCACCATGGCGTGCGTGACGGTGAAGTGGCTCGTCAGCGGCTCGGGCTCGGCGTCGCGCAGGCGCTCGAACGTCGCGTCGGTCCAGTTGACCGAGCCCTGCGGCGCCTTCTTGCGGACGATCTTCTTGAGCTTCTTCGGGTCGTCGCCCGCCTTGGCGAGCATCTTGCGGTTCTCGATGACGTGCTCGGGTGCCATGACGAGCACCTCGCCCACGGTGTCGTACCCGGCGCGGCCTGCGCGCCCCGCGATCTGGTGGAACTCGCGTGCCGTGAGGTGGCGCATGCGCTCGCCGTCGAACTTCACGAGGCTCGTGAGCAGCACGGTGCGGATCGGTACGTTGATGCCGACGCCGAGCGTGTCCGTGCCGCACACGACCTTGAGCAGGCCCGCCTGCGTGAGGCGCTCGACGACGCGCCGGTACTTGGGCAGCATGCCCGCGTGGTGCACGCCGACGCCGTGGCGCAGGAACTTGCTGAGCGTCTTGCCGAACCCGGTGCCGAAGCGGAAGTCGCCGAGCTCGGCGGCGATGGCCTCCTTCTCGGACTTCGTCGCGACGTTCATCGACAGCAGGGACTGCGCGCGCTCGACCGCGTCCTTCTGTGTGAAGTGCACGACGTACACGGGCGCGCGGCGCGTGCTGACGAGCTCCTCGATGACCTCGGTGAGCGGCTCGACGACGTAGCTGAAGTGCAGGGGGACCGGCCGCTGCGCGGTGGTCACCTCGGCGACGGGCCGGCCGGTGCGCTCCTCGAGCTCCTCGACGAACCGGGTCGTGTCGCCGAGCGTCGCGGACATGAGCAGGAACTGGGTGTTCGGCAGCTCGAGCAGCGGCACCTGCCACGCCCAGCCGCGCTGCGGGTCGGCGTAGAAGTGGAACTCGTCCATGACGACCTGCGAGATCGCGTCCTCGTCGTCCGCACCGGCGTTCTCGCCGCCGCGGCGCAGCGCGATGTTCGCGAGGATCTCGGCCGTGCAGCAGATGATCGGCGCGTCGGGGTTCACGGCGGAGTCGCCCGTCGTCATGCCCACGTTCTTGGAGCCGAACGCCGCGACGAGCGCGAAGAACTTCTCGCTGACGAGCGCCTTGAGCGGCGCGGTGTAGTAGGTGCGGCCGCCGCGGCCCGAGCGGTGCGCGGCGAGCGCCGCGAACTGGGCGCCCATCGCGACGAGCGACTTCCCCGACCCGGTGGGCGTCGAGAGGATGACGTGCGAGCCGGTGACCAGCTCGATGAGCGCCTCGCTCTGGTGGGGGTAGAGCTCGAGACCCTGCTCCGTCGCCCAGGTGGTGAACCCCTCGTAGAGCGCGTCCGGGTCGGGGGCCTTGCCCGTCGGGGCGGGCACGTGCGCGAGGAGAGCCGGGGTGCGGCCGGTCGTGGTGGTCACGGGACGAGTCTGTCAGGTGTCGCGCAGGCGGGTCGCCGGACCGCAGCCCGGGGCGATCGGCGAGGAGTGAGACGGGGGTTGATAGCGCTGTCAACGTGTGCGAGGGTAGCCCCGGACGTGCACGGGACGCGCGTCCGGCCTCCGCGTCACCGACGACCACCGAGCCCACGCCGCCGTGGGACGGAGGGAGCACCCCGTGCGGTCACCCGCAGATCACCCGCTCGTCACCTGCCCCTGACAGGGTGGCGCGGGCCCGCCCCCGCCACCCCACGCCACCTCACCCCCGACCGACCTGGCCGCCCCGGCGCCCCCCCGCCGTCGGCCCCTGCCCGAGGACACCATGGCTCCCAGCCTGCCGACCCCCCGATCCCTGCACCCCAGATCCGTGACCCCCGGGACCACGATCCCGGACCGCCCGCGCCGGCCCGCCCCGCGGCTGGTCGCGGGCGCGCTCGCTGTGGCGCTCGCCGTCGTCGGCCTCGCGCCCGCGACCGCCGCGAGCGCCGCCCCCGAGCCGCCGTCGGCCGACTACGCGTCCCTGGTCGACGTCTTCGTCGGCACCGAGGGTGACTACGGCAACGACATGCCGGCCGCGCAGGCGCCGAACGGCCTCGCGAAGGTCAACCCACGCACGACCCCGGGCCGCAACAACACCGGGTACGACTACGCGCAGTCGAAGATCTCGGGCTTCACGCACACCAACCTCGACGGGGTCGGGGGCTCCGGCGGCGGTGGTGACCTCCTCGTGGTGCCGACGTCCGGGTCGTACACGGCGCGCCCCGGCACGGGCACGTACGCGCACCCGTTCTCGCACGACGACGAGGACGCCGGACCGGGCTTCTACTCCGTCGGGCTCGGCAACATCGCCGGCAAGGACGGTGCCATCACCGGTGCACCGGGCACGATCGAGGCCGAGGTCGCGGCCACCACCCGCTCGGGCGTGCACCGCTACGCGTTCCCCGCCGGCTCGACGCCGAGCCTCGTGGTGGACCTCGAGACGAACAACACGAGCCGCCGGTCGTCGTCGGTGCAGGTCGAGACGCGCGCGGACGGCACCGTGGAGCTGTCCGGGCAGGTCACGGGCTACTTCTACAACGCGGCCTACACGCTGTACTACACCGCGCGCACGCTCCAGCCCGCGACGGTGCAGACCTGGGGCGACGACGACCGGCTCGTCGACGCGACCGCCCAGGACGGCGTCGACACCGGCGCGATCCTCACGTTCGACCCGGCCGACGCCGGGGAGGTCGGGCTCCAGGTCACCCTGTCGCCGGTGAGCGTCGAGCAGGCGCGGATCGACCAGCGGGTCGAGCTCGGCGACCTGTCGTTCGACGCGATCCGTGATCGCACGCGCGCGGAGTGGAACGCGACGCTGGGGCGGGTCGCCATCGACGCCTCGACGGCGACGGACCCGACGGGCGAGCTCCAGCAGCTCTTCTACACGCACCTCTACCGCATGTTCGCGATGCCGATGAACGCGACGAGCACCTCGGGCACGTACCGCGGCGTCGACGGCGCGGTGCACGCCGCGCAGGGCTTCACGTACTACGACTCGTGGGCCACGTGGGACGACTTCCGCAAGTTCTCCGTCATCGCGTACATCGACCCGGCGCTGTACCGGGACATGGTGCAGTCGCTGATCTACCTGTTCGCGGACGCCGAGGCGACGGGGACCGGCGGCGGGCTCGGCGGGTTCGTGCACTCCGTCCCGACGGTGCGCTGGGAGCGGTCGTCGGTCGTGGTCGCGGACGCGATCGCCAAGGGCTTCGACGGGTTCGACCGCCTCGACGAGGCGTACCCCGCGCTCCAGCGCCTCGTGGGGCAGTACAGCGCGGACGAGCTCCGGCGCGGCTACGTGGCGGGCAACCCCGGCGCGTCGGTGCAGCGGGGCTACGACCAGTACGGCCTCTCCGTGATCGCGGACGCGCTCGGGCTGACCGACGAGGCCGAGACGCTGCGCGAGCAGGCGTCGTGGCCGATCGAGAAGCTCACGAAGCCGGGCGCGTGGACCGCGGCCGACGGCACCCCGGTCGGCCTCCTCACCCCGCGTGCTGCCGACGGCTCGTGGCAGAGCGCGGACCACGAGCGCTTCGAGGCCGCGAGCCTCTACCAGGGCACGCTCTGGCAGTACCACTGGTACGACGCGTACGACATGGACGCGCTCGTCGAGGCGATGGGCGGCCCCGAGGCGGCCCGCCTCGCGATGCGTCACATGTTCGGGGAGCACGCACCGGACGACGGCAAGGCCATGCTCCACTCGAACGCCAACGAGATCGACCTGCAGGCGCCGTACCTGTTCAACTACACGGGTGAGCCGAGCCTCACGCAGAAGTGGGCGCGCGCGATCTACACGAAGGAGACCTGGAACCGGTACATCGCGACGGGCTCCTCGAGCGCCGTCCCGAGCGGCGGCGGCGAGTTCACGCCGCCCGTGAGGACGAAGGTCTACCGGCTCGACCCGCGCGGGATGCTCCCCACGATGGACAACGACGCGGGCACGATGTCGACGATGTTCGTCGCCGCGGCCGTCGGGCTGTTCCCGGTGACCGCGGGCTCGTCCCAGTTCCAGGTCGGGTCACCGTTCTTCGATTCGACGACCATCACCTACGACGACGGCAGCGCCTTCACGGTCACGGCCGACGGCGTCTCGGAGGACGCGTTCTACGTCCAGTCCGCGACGCTCGACGGCGCGACGTTCGGCAACACGTGGGTCGACTACGCGACCGTGGTCGGGGGCGCGGACCTCGCGTTCCGCATGGGCGAGCAGCCGAGCGACTGGGGCACGGACACCGCGCCCGCGTTCTCGATGAGCACCGCGACCGACGAGCCGGCCGAGGGACCGCGCGTCAGCGCCGAACCGACCACCGTGCAGACCGGCGACGGCGGCGCGCTCGACGCGACCGTGACGCTCACGCTCGACGGCGCCCGCCTCGCCGCGCCCGCCGGTACGGACCTCGTCACGAGCGGGGCGGCGAGCGTCGTCGGGCTGCCCGACGGCGTCACGGCGGCGGTGACGGTCGCGTCGCCGACCGCGCTGACCGTCTCCCTGACGGGGACGGCGTCCGCCGACGCGCGCTTCTTCGTGCACCTGCGCGACGCCGCGCTCGCCGACGGCGTCGCCGCGGCGACGCTCCAGGGACAGGGCGTCTCGGTGCGCTCGCCCCTGCGGCTGTCCGTGGCTTCCGCCGAGCGCGACGCGCTCGCCGCGCTCGTCGACGACGCCGTGCTCGTGCGGCACGGGAACTACTCCTCGGTGACGTTCGACCGGTTCTCCACCGCGCTGACGAAGGCGCAGGAGGCCCTCGGTGACGAGGCCGCGACGAGCATCGCGCTGCGGTTCGCGGCCGACCGGCTCGGTGCGGCGGCAGACGCGCTCGACCTCACGGGCGGCGGGTACCGCACGCTCGAGGCCGAGCAGTCCGAGGCGTGGTCGGGCGGGGAGCTGAAGAACGAGGCGAACAGCTCGTCCGGCAACCTCGGCGGCGTGCGTTCCGGGTCGTGGGTGCAGTACCGCGACATGACCTTCGAGACCGCGGCCGGGGACACCTCGCCGCGCTTCCTCACGGTCCGGTACGACACGAGCTTCGCCCCGACGGACACGCCGAGCACCGTGCGCGTGCACGCGGGCGACGTGAGCGGCCCCGTGGTCGCGACCGTCGACCTCAAGGGCACGAGCGGCTGGGGCAGGTACGCCGAGGTGACGGCGGAGCTGGGCGACGTGCAGGCGCTCGTCGACGCGCAGGTCGTGACGTTCGAGCTCCTCGCGCCGTCGGGGCGGAGCTGGGTCGGCAACTTCGACTGGTTCCGGTTCAGCGCCGAGGACCCGGCGACCCCGGGCCAGCCGGGCGAGTCGCCGACGGTGACGATCGAGGCCGAGGACTGGACCGCGAGCTCCGGTCGCGGGCTCAAGAAGGAGTCCTCGACCTGGACGAGCGGTCCGGTGACGAACGTCGGCGGCACCGCGGACGGCGACTGGATCGCCTACGGCGAGGTCGACCTCGGTGAGCTCCCGCTCGGCGAGCTGTCGGTCCACTACGTGCACAACGCCAACCGGTCCGGGAACAACTCCGCGCTGTCGGTGTACCTCGACGCGTTCGACCCGGAGAACCCGGGGGAGCCGTTCGTCACCGTGCCGCTGCCGACGACCGGGTCGAGCTGGACCGCGGACGGGACCGCGACCGTCGTCCTTCCCGAGACGGTGCAGGGGACGCACGAGGTGTTCGTGCGCCTGTCGACCGAGCCGTACGCCGACCACCCGTACGTCGCGAACCTCGACAGCCTGACGTTCTCGCCGGGCGGCCCGACGTCGGTCGTCGTCGAGTCCGAGGCGTGGACGTCGCACTCGGGCCGGGGGCTCAAGAACGAGTCCTCGACCTGGACGAGCGGGCCGGTGACGAACGTCGGCGGCACCGCGGACGGCGACTGGCTCGCCTACGGTGAGATCGACCTCGGGTCCGCCGCGCTCGACCAGCTCTCCGTGCGCTACGTGCACAACGCGAACCGGTCCGGGAAGAACTCGGCCCTGTCGGTGTACCTCGACGCGTTCGACCCGGCCAACCCGGGCGAGCCGTTCGTCACGGTGCCGCTGCCGAGCACCGGGTCGAGCTGGACCACGGACGGGACCGCCGTCGTCGACCTCCCGAGCACGGTGCGCGGCAAGCACCAGGTGTGGGTGCGCCTGTCGACCGAGGCGTACGCCGACCACCCGTACGTCGCCAACCTCGACAGCATGCGCTTCTTCACGGACGCGTACGACGTCGAGGTCCCGCCGACCGACACCGCGGCGCTCGCGGCGGTGGTCGACGCGGCCGGGACGCCCGAGGCGGAGATCGCGCGGTACGGCCGGATCGACGCGCGCGTCTTCACGCGCGAGCTCGCGGCGGCACGGTCCGTGCTCGCCGACGCCGGCGCCACCCAGGCGCAGGCCGACGAGCGGGCCCGGCGCCTCGGCCTGGCCACCGACCAGCTCGTTCCCGCCGAGCGCCGTCGGCTCGAGAACCTCGTGGCGAGCGCGGAGACCCTGACCGACGAGGGGTACAGCCCTGAGTCCTGGCAGGCCTTCCGCACGGCGCTCGCCGCGGCGACCGGGACGCTCGACGACGCCGCGGCGTCAGACGCGGCGCTGCACGACGCGCGGCTCGCGCTCCAGGGCGCCGTCGACGCCCTGGAGGAGCCGGCCGACGTCGTGCTCGTCGAGGTCGAGGTCAGCCCGCGCTGCCTCGCCGGCAAGCCCTACGTCGCGGTCCGCGCGGTGAACGTCTCCGACGCGGCCGTCGACGTCGAGCTCGCGTCGTCGCTCGGGACGAGGTCGTTCACCGGCGTCGCGCCGGGCGCGAGCGCGTACCAGTCGTTCGCCGCGCGGTCCGCGACGGGCGACCTGGACGTCACCGTCACGGCGACGGGGGCGGACGGCACCCAGACGGTCGAGCAGGTCGTCACCGTCCCGTCCTGCTCCTGACCGCAGGACGCACCACCGACCCGGGAGGCGCCGACGGGGCGCCTTCCGGGTCGGCACCCTGGCGCCTCCGCGGCGGACCGGGCACGCTGGAGCCCCGACCGACGACGGAGGCGCCACCGTGACCGAGGAGTACCAGGGCCGGCCCGCGTTCCACGCGCAGACCCCCGCGGAGTGGCGGGCGTGGCTCGCCGCGCACCACGACGACCCCGAGCCCGGGGTCTGGCTCCTCACGTGGCGCCGCGAGAGCGGCCGGCCGACGTTCGGGTACGAGCCGTGGATCGAGGAGGCGCTGTCCTACGGCTGGATCGACGGGCAGGCCGCGACCGTCGACCAGGACCGGCACGCGCTGTGGTTCACGCGCCGCCGCCCCGGCTCCCGGTGGACGCGCCTCAGCAAGGAGCGGGTCGCGCGCGTCGAGGCGGACGGACGCCTGACGGACGCGGGGCGCGCCGTCGTGGAGGCGGCCCGGGCGGACGGGTCCTGGACCCGGCACGACGACGCGGAGGCGCTCGTCGTCCCGGACGACCTCGCCGCGGCGCTCGGCGAGCGGCCCGACGCGCGGGCCCGCTTCGACGCCTTCACGCCGGGCGTGCGGCGCTCGATCCTCGGCTGGATAGTCGAGGCGAAGCGTCCGGAGACCCGGGCCCGCCGGATCGCGGAGACCGCCGAGCTCGCGGCGCAGGGCGTCGCCGCCCACCAGCCGCGGCGCTGACGGCGCACGGCGGTGCGCCGCACCCCGCCGTCACGACAGGTCCCAGAGCAGCCGGTAGTACGCGATGCGCTCCGGGTCGGGGTCGACGCCGTAGCCCGCGTAGACGTGGCCGTCGTACCCGGGGCCGTAGTTCCACTCCGTGCTCCACGCCGCGACGGCGAGGTCAGCCCAGCGGTCCGCGACCCCGAGCGAGCCGAGGTCGACGTGCGCGGCGAAGGTGCCGTCGTCGTGCAGGAGCGTGTTCGGCACGCACGCGTCCCCGTGGCACACGACGAGGCGGTCGACCGGGGGAGCGTCGTCGAGCCGGGCGCGCGCCTCGGCGACGGCCAGAGCGCGGTGCTCGGGGAACCACTCGTCGGGCCCGTGCCCCCGTGCGAGCCGGTCGTCGGCGTTCGCGACACGCTGCGCGACGGACCAGGTGAAGGGGCACGAGGCCACCGGGAGCGCCTCGTGCAGCGCGCGCAGCCCGCGGCCGATCGCGACCGCCGCGACCGCCGGGTCGCCTGTCCAGCGCGCCTCGACCGCCGACCGCCCCGCGACGGCCTGCGTCACGAGCCACGAGCCGTCGTCGTCCGCGCCCCGGTCGAGGACGCGCGGCACGGGGGTCCGGTCGCCGACCCACGCGAGCCGCTCGGCCTCTCCCGCCAGGTCGATCTCCGGGACGCCCGCCGGGACCCACTTCGCGTACCGGACCGTTCGCGCGGCCTCGCCGCCGCGCGGGTCGAGACGGAACGTCAGCCCGCCGACGGTGTTGCGCCAGACCGGGGTGACGGCGTCGTCCCCCGCGAGCGCGCGGACGACGGCGGGGACGGCCACGGGGCCCGTGGGGATCTCGGCGATGGTCTCGGCGCGGCTCACGCGGGCGATCCTCGCACGCGGGCCGGTCGCCGGTCACAGCCGTCGCCGGCGCGACGCCGGTCTCGTCTGCGCGTCGGCGCGTCGGCGCGTCAGCGGGGAGAGCGGGCGGCCACGCCGTCCGGCGGGAGCAGCGCGTCGCACGCGGCGACGAGCCGCTCGCGCAGCGCCGCCCCGCGGGCGGCGAACGCGCGCTGGTGCCGCACGTACTCGGCCTTGCCCTCGGGCGTCTCGATCGCCACCGGCTCCAGCCCGTACGACGACACGTCGTAGGGCGACGCCTGCATGTCGACGACGCGGACGTCGCGCGCGAGCTCGAAGGCGTCGAGCACGACGTCCCCGGGGACGGCCGGCGTGAGCTTGAGCGCCCACTTGTAGAGGTCCATCGTCGCGTGCAGGCACCCCGGCTGCTCCAGGGCCGGCTGCGTCTCGCGCGTCGGCCGCAGGCGGTTGAGCGGACCGGCCTCGGGCGTGAAGAAGCGGAACGCGTCGAAGTGGGAGCACTGCACGGGGTGGTCCTCGACGACCCGGTCCGTCCCCTCGTGCCCGAGCCGCAGGGGGAGCGGGTGCCGGTGGTCGCGCCCGGCCGCCTTGTCGCGGTAGACCATGGCCCACTCGTGGAGCCCGAAGCAGCCGAACCGGCCCGGGCGCGACGCGGTGGCGTCGAGCAGGGCGCGCAGGTACCGCACGGTGTCGCCGCGGTCGGCGAGGAACGCGTCGGTGTCGAGCGCGAGGCCGTCGGGCGTGCGCCGGTACCAGCGCCATCCGGCGCGGTCGGCGTAAGGGTCGGGCGCCGCGTCGGTGCCCGGTACCGCACCGCTCGCGGCGGTCGGGGGAGCCAGCACGACGCCCGGCCCCGGGTGCCAGCGCCGGAGCTGGGCCGGACGCGTGGGGTAGTAGGTGAAGAGGAAGTCCTCGATCGCGTGCTTCTGCCCGAGCGGCTTGCGGTGCCGCCACCCGGCCGTGAGCGCGTCCGCGCGCTCGGCGTGGGCGCGGTCGAGCTCCGCCCACTCCGCGACAGGCAGCACGACGGGGCGGACGACGGGCGTCGTCCGGTGGGTCGCGGTGGCGGTCGCAGGCACGCACCCAGGGTACGAGAGCCCACGGGGAAGCCCTAGGAGGACGCGTGCCACGGAAACGAACCGTCACCATCTCGACCCTCGTCGTCGCCGCGCTCGCGTGCGCAGGCATCGCCACGGCGCGCGACGACTTCCCAGCCCTGCTCGACGAACTCCGCGAGACGGCGGGCAGCTCCGCGCAACTGCCGGACGCCACCGCATCACCCGACCCCTCCGTCGACGTCGAGGAGGTTCGGGCGCTACTCGATGAGCTCGAGGTCAAGGGCCGCGCGCCCAAGGCCGGCTACGACCGAGACCTCTTCGGGCCTGCCTGGGCCGACACCGACCGCAACGGATGCGACACCCGCAACGACGTGCTGCGCCGCGACCTCACTGCCGTCACCTTCAAGCAGGGCACGAACGGCTGCGTCGTCCTGAGCGGGACGCTCCAGGACCCCTACACCGGGCAGTCGATCAACTTCGAGCGCGGGCAGGACACGTCCTCGGCCGTCCAGATCGACCACGTTGTCGCCCTCGCCGACGCATGGCAGAAGGGCGCCCAGAAGTGGAGTGCTGAGACCCGCGAGCAGTTCGCCAACGACCCGTTGAACCTGCGTGCGGTCGACGGACCGACGAACCAGCAGAAGGGAGCGGGCGACGCCGCCACGTGGCTCCCCCCGGCCAAGGGCTACCGATGTGAGTACGTCGCTGCGCAGGTCGCGGTGAAGAGCGCGTACGGCCTGTGGGTCACCGCGGCCGAGGCCGACGCCATCGAGCGTGTACTGGAGGGCTGCTGAATCTCGCTCAGCTTGTGCCCTCGTCATCCGGTTCTTCGGGCGGTGGTTCTTGCTCTGAGCGTTCGTGTCGGATGAAGTCTGCGTGCGTGAGCTGTTGGCGCAGCGCCCGGAGTGCCTCCGCCATCTCGGGCGTCAACGGCACCTTGTAGTGGCTGCCGAAGAGGTGACCCACCTCGTGGATCTGCGAGCTCAACCCACGGCTCGCTGCCGCGATCAGACGCTCCCGGTCGCTGTCAGAGAGGTTCCAACTGGGGCCATAGGTCCGGAGAAGATCGTTCTCGACGGCGGACGCTGCCGCGGATACGGTGAGACGGCCCCGGAAGTCGGTGATCCGTTCCAGGGCCCGCTCGGCCTCGACCGCCGCCGCGAGCTCGTCCTCCTCCTCCAGGTTCTGGGACGTGACGGAGATGGCGAGGGCGTCGTCAGCCTTCCTCAAGAGCTCGCGCGTGGAGAGCTGGTAGTACCTCTGTCCCGTCTCGCGCTGGAACTCCGACACCAGGAGCGGGTGCGGCACGTCGCGCCCGCCCGGGACCTTCTGCCACCAATCCGTCTTGGCGTCGTCGGTGATGAGGACGACGTCGGTCCCGTTCTTCCTGGCGTGGGCGAGCACCTCGCACCACAGCAGGTAGTCACCCGCCGCCGCGGACACGCCGCGGCCAGTGATCTTGTGCGCGTCGTCGAACCCCGGGGGTAGGCGCAAGGGGACGCGGACCGTCTCGAAGTCGCGGGCACGCTTCGCGACCTTCTTCGCCCGAGGGGCTCGGCCGACCTGGTCGTCGTCGAGCAGTGTTTCGAGCTCGGCGAGGACAGGGTCGTCGCTCTGGTCGATGCGGTGCGGGTCGTCCTTCTCGAGCTCATCGAGTCCGTCGACGATCGCCTTGACCAGCGGGTTGATGAGCTCCTTCACGCGGGTGGTCGTCTCGTCGTAGCGGCCTTCGCCGCCGCCGAAGGTCTTCACGGACTTCTGGAGCGCGTCCGCCGCCGCGCGGACCGTCTCGTAGGCGGTGCCGATCCCGGCCGCGACCTCGCGACGGTTGCGGTGGAACTCGATGCCCACCTGGTGGGGGAGGAAGAGCCGGGGGCCGATCGCCTTCAGTACCTTGAGTCGCGTGGCGCGCAGGTCAGGGGAGACGCGGTAGAGGCCGAGCAGCACGTTGGTGTCGAGCACGACCGTCGCCTCACGCAGGGCGGTGTTGACCTCGTCGTCGTCGGGCCGCTCGTAGTGGTGGCTGAACTGGGTTCGCACGCGCACACGCTACGCCCTCGGCGCTCGCTGTCGGTGGGGGCCGATACGCTCCCGCACGACGACGCCCCTACCGGCTACCCCCTGAGCTGGTCGGGGCTCGTCGCGTCTGGGCTCAGCGGCGCTCGACGGCGTCTGCCCAGAGCCACGCCCAGCCCTCGCTTCCCTCGCGCGAGACGTATTCCCCGGCTATTCGGTCCTCGTCGGGCTCATGCGTCGGTGCCACGCCCGTGCCCTCAGGCATCAGGTCGGATGTACGGCGTCACCTTGACAAGGCCCGTTGGAAGATCAGAGACCGCTCGCGCAAGGTCTGGTGTCACGAGTTTCACCTCGAGGAGGACCTGCGGCTGCACCTGCTCTGTTACCGCTTCGCCGAAGGCGCTGAGCAGTTCGTCGGGGACGTGCGCGTACAGGCCTCGGGCCGTCCCCAGCTCGGTTCGGGTCCATTGGCACCGGACGATCCGGAACTGGGTGATTGGTATGCCCTCCGCGCGCAGCACGCGTTGGGCGGTGGGGGCGTCGAACACGCACAAGTCGCCGACGAGGTCGCTCCCTGGCGTGGTGTGCGCTGCGGCGAGCAGGTCTGCGGCCGTGAGCGCGTCGAGCGCCTTTCTCAGGATGGCGTAGCGCGATGGCTCGATCGGTCTGCCGGCAGAGGCTCTCTGCTGGAGGGGCTTGGGTTCCTCGCGCGTGACGGTCACGCGGGAGACGGCGATGCCGGAGCCGTCCCAGATCCCGTGCACCTTCAGCAGCTCGTCAGGTCGAAGGGTGGGCTCGGGTGGATCGGGCCACGTGGTCCTTACCGTCCATGGCGAGTCGTAAGGGGCAGTCTGCGCATGTTCCGGGTCGAGGGCGAGGCCTGTCTCGCCCTCGACCACAATGGGGAGTCCGGCGGCCACCACTCGTGACCCCGGCTGCAGCCCTTCGATCACGGTGATGGCGCTCAGTAGTTCGTCCCCACCATGACCATCCAGTAGTAGTACCCGGTCGGGCAGCCCGGCACGTAGAACCGCTGGCACTTCCATGACTTGAAGTCCGGTGCCACCTTCTTCAGGTACGCCATACGAGACTGACAGTTCGCAGACGACGTGATGTGGAAACCGTCGTAGGGCGTCCAGGTGATGACCTGCGGCGTGACGATGACCCCGCCGTCATCAGTGTCGACAGCGCCCCGCTCATCGATGCCCTGGAGCTCGCTGGCGACGTGAAGCTGGGCAACCTCGGCCTGGGCGTTCTCAGCAGCTGCGCACGCCGCTGCTGCGGCTGCCGGGCGAGCGCCGACAAGTAGGGCAACCAGGATCGTTGCCAGCACGGCAAGGGGGATCAACCCCTTGCGTGTACGCAAAGCGATCGATTCGTTCATTTCCACGCTCCTCTCTCGTCGGGAGCGTGCGCGAACTCCTGCAGCCCCCTGCTGGTGCCTGGGACGGTACGCCCGAACGTGTTCCTTGTCTCGGGATACCTCGGCCCGCCCGGCTCTGCAGCAGTCGCTACGGGCAACTCGAGGCTCCACTCAACTACCTGACCTGCACAAACAGATCCGATAGCCGGTTAACAGGTAGCGCACGTGGACCTGGCGGCCCGCCCATGCGACGGCCTCGCCGTCGACGCGGGCCTCGCCGCTCTGGCGCTGCGTGACCCACGCGCGCACCGGGATGCCCTCGGCCGGTCGCACGATCCGCTCGCCGCGCCGCGCGAGCTCGGGCGCTTCATCGGCGTGGTCGCGCATCGGGACCGTCTCGATGCCGGACGGTCAGCCGCCCGGAGGCGGACGTCGACGAGTACCCACGACACAATCGTACTCGAACACCAGTTCTATTGGGTTCTCGCCAAGGCGTCGTCGACGTAGGCGACGCAACTGCTGAGCCCGCACATCTCGTCGCACCCGGATGTTCTCCAGGGTGTTGTTGTCGACGCGGGCCTGACGAGGAGGAGAGGAGCCCGCGGCCAGCGGCGCGTAGCGGGGGTACGAGGCCGGAAGACGGCCCGAAGGCCATTCAGCCCCGAACGGGTGACAAAGGTCCTCGATCTTGTGTCTGGGCGAGCACCTGGCCGAGGTGACTGCCACGGTGGGGCGCGTCGGCCCGCAGGGGGCCAGACGCTTCAGTCGAAGGAGACCGCCAGGCATGAAGCAGCAGATGAGGCGCTCGACCACAGCACTCGTCACCGTGATGGCGCTCTGCGCCGCATCCATTCCCACGGCTGCCGCGCAGGAATCGAGCACCGCCACACAAGACCCGACCACGGACGTGGCCGTGCTTGATGGCCTCGATCCTCAGGCCGAGGTCCTAGTGATCGACGTCGGTGAGGGGCCCGGAGACCTGAGCACCCTTGTCGTCGACGTCAACGACCTGACCGAACGTGAGCAGCACGAGGTGGCGAGCGACCTTGAGATCATGCTCGACGCTGACGCCACCGCACAGGTGCTGCCCGCCGGTGAGGCTGAGAGCCAGCTCGCGCTCGACACAACAGTCGGGGCGGCGCTGCGCGAGGCGGGCGCACCCCAGGGCGGCGGGGGTGTCGTCACCGCGATGAAGACCGCGGCGACAGTCTCGATCAAGTGCAAGGCTGACCGCGAGTTCGTCGACGCCAACAATCGGCTCAGCATCCAGAACAACTGCCCCGTCAAGAAGGTCCACTGGGGGCTGCGTCTGAGCGACGGCTTGAAGAGCATCATCAACTCAACCGTCACTGAGCGTGGTGCCAAGGGCTGGCGTAACGGGATCTCCCTCGGCATGAACGCCCGCCACGCCAACGTGGGCAAGACCTACTGGTTCCACGGCGGGTTCTCGATGAACAGCGTGCCTGCGACATTCAAGTTCGATGACCAGTTCACGTTCACCATCCGCTCGGGAGGCAAGACCCTGCCTGCCTCGCTCTACGTCTGCAAGACCGTCAGGCTGACCGCATGAGCGCCAGCGACAAGCCCCCTGCCGCGGACCTCGCCACCATCACGACCTGGCTCCCCGAGGAGTCCCATGGGGTCGCCACGACCGACACCGATCGCCATGAGGTCTGGATCTTCTTCCCGATGCTCCGCGGCGGATTGCGCACCGACCAGCTCTACGTCGGTAAGCGAGTGCACCTCACCTACGAGCCGACCCCCGACCAAGACGGCTACAAGTGGATCGGGATCGAGGTAACGCCGCTACCCCGATAGTGTCCGGCGCGGGCCCGCAGACACGGGCCCGCGCCCTCGCACTGCCTGCCGCGTGACAGACACCGTCCACGATGCAGAAAGCCAGCATTCCCAACGATCTCTCGCGTCTCGCTCAGGGGAATACGTGTTCGAACAGCGGCGTAGCCTGGACGGGTGACGACGACCGCGCTCGACCCGCTCGAGGTGGCTCGCGCGACCTTGCGTCGCGCCGAGCTACGCACGGGCGTGCGCGCGTCGACGCCGGGCGTCGTCGACCTCGACGACGGCCCGCGGCCGCTCGGCGCGATTCTCGACGACGGGCGCCTGCCGCGTGGCACAGCGAGCGTCGTGACGGGCTCGACGTCGCTCCTGCTCGCGCTACTCGCGACCTCCCAGGGCACCTCGGACTGGCTCGCCGTCGTCGGCGCGCCCGACGTCGGGATGCTCGCGGCCAACGACGCGGGCGTGGCGCTCGACCGCGTCGCCCTGGTCCCCAAGGTAGGGGAGGACCCTGCGGGCGTCGTCGCGGCCCTCCTGGGTCGTCGCGGCCCTCCTGGACGGTATGACCTACGTCGTAGTAGGCCCCGACGCCCACCTCAGCCCATCCGAGCGACGCCGCTTGCTCGCCCGCGCGCGAGAACGCGGCTCGGGGCTGGTGAGTGTCTCACCGTGGGATCAGGCCGCGGTGCGTCTCGACGTCGTCGAGCGCCGCTGGGCGGGGCCGGACCGTGGGGCCGGCTACCTGCGTCGTTGCGAACTCGACGTCGCTCGCACGGCACGCGGCATGACGGACCGCTGGACACTCACCCTGCCCATGCCGGGAAGCCCGCTCGTCGACGCCGTCGACGGCCAAGCGCGCCCGGCAGCGTCGACGCGCCGCACGCGGCTGCGCCTCGTCGGGTAGGGCCTCGCCGCTCGGCGCTCGCGGCCCCGGGTCAGCGGTTGTTGTACGCCTCGACGACGGCGGCCGAGATGCGGCCGCGGTCAGACACCTCGTGCCCGTTCTCGCGCGCCCACTGACGGATCGCTGCCCGGTCGTCGCCACTGGCGGCGGGCACGGTGCGCCGTCCAGCGCGTCGTCCGGCGTCGATGAAGGGCTGGAGCGCGCGCAGGAGCTCGTCGCGGTGCTCGTCGTTGAGGTCGATCTCGTAGACGGTGTTCTGCCACGCGAACCGGTAGGGCTTCGCACCCTCCGTGCCGTCCAAGTCGTCGGTCACGATCACGCGCTTCTGCTGCACCATGCGCCCCATGATCGGGCATCGGCGCCCATGGACGCACCAGAACGGTGCTGGCCCCGTCCCAGCGCTTCGCAAGTGGCCCTCAGGCAGAGACTCGGGTGATTTCCTGCGCGCTGGCGTCGTCCGGCGTTGAGCCCTCGGGCGGGGGCTGGTTATGGTCAAGCATGAGCAACCAACCGGAGGACCCGCGTGACCCTGACTACGAGGGTCGACGGTTCGCTAGCGACGAAGAAGCCGCCGCGGCATTGCCTGAACCGAGTCTCGACGACCCAGTCGCCGTGGGCATCTTGTTCCTCAAAGCGCTGCGAGACCCGGTGCAGTACTCGAATGCGCTCCACAATCTTGTCACTCCGGAGTCGCTCGACGCCTGGGGAGATTTTTCAGAGGCCGCGAAAGGCCTCGAGGCTATTCAGAACCCGGGCTTTGGAAGCAGGGCAAACAGGGCTCACGATGCCTCGGACGTTGCGTACGTCAAGATTCTCTCCAACATCGAACAATCGTACGAGGTAACAGAGGAGCAGGTGGTCCTCGCAGCAGCGGTGGTGACGCTTGTCTGGAGGCCTGAGTTCGGGCAATGGATGGTACATGGGCTCGGCGACCACATTCGCCCCGAAGACCTGCCACGTACCTCTCCCAACGATGCGCCAGAGGAGAGTCCGGAACCGTAGATTTTTACTCGGCCACTTCAGGGGATGGAAGTTCTATGCCATCCGGTCGTGAGAGCCAGTACGTTCGGTACTCCCGTTGAACGATGAGGCTCGGTGAGCCGGGACTGCTTCGGCCGGGCGAAGGTTCGGCCGAAATGAGGCGGTAGCGCCCGGGCTCTGAATCGTGCGTTTGGTAGATCGGGGCATGGCTGATCGCAAACGACCAGCTGATGCTCCCCCCACTGTCGAGCTGATCAGAGTAGGAGACTCCAGGTGGCTGCCCCTCCAATGACCGCGTTGCGGCATCCTCTTGGGTCACCCAGTGTTCGATCCAGGTCCAGGCGAGAAACTCAATCGAGTGATCTGCACCTGGGGCCAGCGTGACGACCCGGTCGTAGACCCTCTCTCCACCGTCCATCGGCAGGTAGTCGACTCGCAGTTGGACGACTCTCTGGCTGCCGTTGTAGATCCCAATGCGGCCCTGGACACCGAGCGCCTTGCGTGCGTCGGCGGGGAGCGTGAAAGACGCGTCCAGTGGGCAGCGTTCCCAGGAGTTGGCCTGGTAGGGATTCGGCGAGAGCGTCGGTGGCCAGAAGATCGTCTGCTGAGGGATGACCGAGATAGCTGGAAGTGTCGCGTCGATGCGAGCTCGATGAGCCTCTACGACGAGTGCCCTGCTATGGCCTTCCTCCTGCCGCGCGATCTCGAGCGCGTCGTTCGCGGTTTCTAGACCTGCTGCTGCTGCCTGGGCCGCCTCGCGCGAGGCATTCGCACTCTTCCGCGTCTCCCACGACTGCCAAGCGACGATTGCTGCTGCGACGCAGGCAGCAGTAGCAGCGACGACCTCGGCTCCATCCGGCATGTCCCGAAGGTAGCCCCGAAAGGGCCCGCAGTACGGGTGAATCTGGAGCAGGGCGCGACGCTACGGTCCGACGTGCTCCACCATGCGCGCCATGGTGATCGCAGATCAGGTTCAGCAGGTAGGGGAGCGCGCGCGTGGCCGCGTTCCGGAGGATCACGGCCTGGGTGGCGCTCGCGGCCCGGGAGGGGCCTCAGAGGGCCCGTGGGAGACGTGGGAGCCGTGGGAGCCCTCGTGGGAGGAGCCTGGGGGCACTGATCCTTGGTGGCCCGGTTGGGGGCCTCCTGACGCGGAGCGCGTGCGGGTGAGCGCGCGGGGCCCGCGGCGCTCGTGGACCTGGACGCGCACGGCCGCGGGGGACGAGTTCGAGCAGGTCGTCGAGGAAGGCGCCGTGATCGCGGTCGAGGTCGACCGCGGCGGCGGCCCTCGCTCGCAGACCGTCCGCGGCGGGTCGCAGGTCCAAGACGGGGGAGACAGCCGGGCGCTCGCGGTGCTCCAGCTCGTCGTCGACGTCGTGGGGGTCGTCGTGACGGTCGGCGGGCTCGTGGCGACGGTCGCTGCGTTGGGGTGACCCGGCCGTCCCGCGGGGTCGGGCGTCGGAGCTTCGCCGGCTGGGGTCTGGGGGACGGTATGTCCTGGCTCTGGCCCTGGCCCGCGCGGTCCCCGGGTGAGCTGCTCGTCGAGCTAGCCCCCAGGCAGACATACCGCCGTGGGATCTCCTCGAGCTGAGCCGGCGGTGGTATGTCCGGGGGCTCGTGGTCGTCGAGCTGGGCGGCGAGCTCGTCGAGCTAGGGGGAGACATACCGTCGCGCTGGTCTGGCTCGAGCTCTCCTCGAGCTCGAGCGCGCGCCCGGGTTGTCGGGCTGCTGCTGGGGGCCCGCGTCGACGCGGGGCTTCGGTGGGGGCGACGTCGTCGTGCTCCGGGTCTCGTCGCGGTCGTCGTGCGCGGGCTGGTGGGGCGCTCGCGGCCGCGGCGGTCGCTCGTCGACGTCGGCGCTCGCGGCTGGTGGGGCGCTCGCGGGCGGCCGTCGGGGTGGGGGCTCGTCGGGCCGGGGCCCGGGCGGTATGTCTGGGGGGGGTGGCCGCGGTCGTCGAGCTGCTGGTCGGGCTCGAGCTGCTCGTCGACGGGGAGCTGGTGGGACATACCGTCGGGCGTGAGCTGCGTGAGCTGCGTGAGCTCGGGGGTGTGGGGATCTCGGTGGGCTGGTCGTCGAGGGGGTGCTCGTCGACGTCGGGCGTGGGGTCACGGGCGTGGGCTACCAGGGCCAGTGGTGGGCGAGGGCGATCAGGGCGAGGCGTAGGGCGGTGGTCGCGGCTTCTCGGTGCCACCAGGGGCGTCCTTGGTGGCGGGCGCGTCGTCGGGGGCTGTGGTGCTCGGGCATGGTCGTCCTCTCGGGTCGTGGGGCCCCGGTCGGGGCCCTCGCTTCGAGGGTGCGGGGGCTGTCGAGCCACCCCCGCGGCGCTCGCGGCCGGGAGCCGGCTCCGGGTCGGGGGCGGTATGTCTGGGCGCGGAGGCCGCGGCTGGGTCGGGGGCGAGCTGCGTGAGCTCGCGGGGGACTACCGTCGTCGCGGTCGGAGCTGGAGGAGATCTCGGCGGCCTGGCTATGGGGCGTCGGCGCGGCGGACTTTCACCCGCCGCGCGGTTTTCCCGATGTGGGCGCGACCGGGAAGAATGGCCGTGAACGTGCTGTGAAGACCCGGCGCGTCCGGCCGGCCGACCGCGCGTCGGCCGGCCACCCCGACCCGAACGACCGATCTCGCGGCGAGGCCGCGGAGGAGCACCATGTCGCAGCCGCCCACGGCACCGCAGGACCCGTACCAGTTCGACCCCTACCGGCCGCAGGGCTCCGACCCGGCGCAGGAGGGGCACGGACAGGGGCAGGACGCGTGGGCGCCGCAGGGAGAGCCGCAGCCCCAGCCGTACGGCTCGCCCGACGCCGCGTACGGCGCGCCCGGCTACGGCAGCACGCCGGAGCAGGCGCCCTACGGAGACCCCGGCAACCCGCCCTACGGTGCCGATCCTCAGGCCGCGTACGGGCAGCAGGGCTACGGCCAGCCTGCCGGGTCCCCGGCGCAGGGGTACGCGCAGCCCTACCCCGACGCCGGCGCGCAGCAGCCGTACGGCCAGCCCTACGGCGACCCTGCCCAGCAGCCCTACGGCGCCGCGCAGCAGCCCTACGGGAGCCCGTACGGGAACGGCTACGCCGCGTACACGGCGCCAGCGCCGTCGACGGGCACGATGGCGATCGTCGGCTTCGTGCTGGCGATCCTCGGCTTCCTCGGCAGCTGGATCCCGTTCGTCAACATCTTCGCCGCGGTCATGGGCATCGCCGGCGTGGTGCTCGGCTTCGTCGGGCTGTCGCAGGCGAAGCAGGGCCGGTCGGGCAAGGGCTTCTCCATCGCGGCGATCGTGCTCGGTGTGGTCTCGGTGCTCGTGACCATCCTCGTGTGGGTCCTCTTCGTCGTCGCGGCGAACGAGGCCTCGTCGCAGTACGAGCAGACGCTCTCGGAGATCCAGGAGGACTCCGACCGCGCGCTCGGCGAGTCGACGGACGAGATCCTCGCGAACGACCTCGGTGTCGAGGTCGGCACGTTCGAGGGCACCGCCGACGAGTTCGGCTGGGTCGAGTCGGCCCTGCCGCTCACGCTGACCAACACCTCCGACGAGCCGCTGACGTTCGACCTCGACGTCGACGCCGTCGCGGCCGACGGCACGGTCGTCGAGTCCGACTTCGTCTACACCGACCAGCTCGCCCCGGGCGAGTCGACGACCGTCGAGGCCTTCGACTTCATCGACTCCGAGAACCTGGAGGCCATGAAGACGGCGACCTTCGAGGTCACGCGCGTGAGCGCGTACTGACCGACGCACGGGACCGAGGGACGGACCGGTGAGCACGAGCGACCCCAGGACCCCGCCCGACGACGCGGCGCCCGCACCCGCCTGGGGCACGGCGCCCGGCGCGGCGGGGGAGCGCGAGCCCGCGCCGTCGGCACCCGGCCCTGCGGAGCCCTCGCCGCCCGCGGACGGCGGCGAACGCCCGGCCCCCGGCGACCCCGAGCCCGCACCGACGGCGCAGCCCGCGCGGGTCCGACGGCCGGGGACGGGCGTGCTCGTCACGGCGTGCCTCGGCGTCCTGCTCGTCGGGGCCGTCCTCGTCACCGAGGCCATGACGGCGCGCTGGGGCTGGGCGCACGTGGGCTGGCTCTACCCCGTCGCCGGAGCCGTCGTGCTGACGGTCGGCGCCGTCGCCTGGCGTCGGGGCACGCGCGGCGTGCCGGGGGCGACGCGCGCGCTCGTCGCGCTGCTCGCGGGGACGGTCGTCGTCACGACCTGGGTCGCGGTCGACGTCGTGCCCGCGGCCGGTCCCGGCTACGGCGTGGGGAGCTCGCTGCGCGGGTACCCGCTCGGCGGCGGGTCCGACGACGGCCCGGAGATCACGGCCGTGTCCGACCGCGTCTGGTTCGGCGACTCGGTCCGGTACGCCGACGGCCTCGTCGTCTCGGTCTCGGCCCCGCAGGCGTACACGCCGAGCGAGCACGCGGCGGTGCGCGACGGCGACCCGCCGGACTCCGTGCGTGTCCGGGTGCGCCTGACGAACGGCACGGGCCGCGCCGTCGACCCCGGGAGCATCGACGTGCAGCCGGTGTCGGGCGGCCTCGTGGCCCGCCGGGTGTACGACTACGCGCCGGACGTCCTGCTCGAGCGTCCCGACCTCGTGGCGCGGGGGTCGAGCGGCGAGTGGGATCTCGTGTACGCCGTCCACGACCCGGAGGACGTCACGGTGGCGCTAGAGCCGACGTGGGCGAACTACGCGGTGGCGGTCTTCTCCTGGTGACGACACTTCTGAGAGAGCGCGGGCGTCACTCCGTGCGCCGCAGGTACTCCTGCGCGAGCCGGTGCGGGGCGCGGGCGAGCCACGCGTCCTGGACGAGCTCCTCGAGCTCCGGCACAGGGACCCGGTCGAGCCGCGCGAGCACGATCGGGTACCCGTCGAAGTGGCTCGTCGTGAAGAACGTGCCGGGGTCGTCCTGGACCAGCGCGGCCTTCTCGCCCTCGTCCGCGACGCGGAGCGCGACGGGCGGCTCCGCCGGGGCCGCGTCGCCCAGCTCCTCGAGGTCGCGGCGGCGCAGGGGACGCTCCCACACGAAGAGCTTGCCGTGCACCGTCCACCGGCGCGCGTCCTTGAGGTCCGTACCCGGCAGCACCGCCACGACCCGTCCGACGTCCTCCCACGAGGCCATGCCTCCACGGTAGGCACCCGGTCGCGGGCGGGCCACACGGCCGCCGCCCGGCTCGACGCGGCGGGTCAGAAGGGCGCGACCTTCCCGAGCGGAGGGAAGATCTCGTCGAGCTCGGCGAGGTCCTCGTCCGTGGGCCGCCACGCGCCGGCGGCGGCGTTCTGCCGCACCTGCTCGGGCTTCGTCGCACCCGCGATCACGCTCGACACCTGGGGCCGGGAGAGCAACCACCCGAACGCGACCTGCACCTCGGTGATGCCGCGCACCTGGCAGAACGCGCCGAGCCGCGCGAGCGCCTCCCAGGGCGCGGACTCGAGCAGGTGCGGCTTGGTGCGCACGAGCCGGCCGTCGTCGGGCCGCGCGCCGTGCGCGTACTTGCCGGTGAGCAGGCCGTTCGCGAGCGGGAAGTACGGCAGGACGCCGAGCCCGTACGCCGCCGCGGCGGGCAGCACCTCGAGCTCGGCCGCGCGGTCGACGAGGTTGTACTGGTTCTGCGCGGACACGAACCGCACGGTGCCCGCCGCGCGCGCGACGAGCTCTGCCTCCGCGATCTGCCACCCGGCCCGGTTGGAGTGACCCACGTAGAGCACCTTGCCCGCGCGCACGAGGTCGTCGAGCGCCGCGAGCGTCTCGTCGATCGGCGTCTGCGGGTCGGGGGTGTGGAACTGGTAGAGGTCGATGCGGTCGGTGCCGAGGCGGCGCAGCGAGCCCTCGACCGCCCGCACGACGTAGCGGCGCGAGCCGCGCGCGTCGAAGTCCGCCCCCGCGGCCCCGCGCATCGACAGGCCGAACTTCGTCGCCACCACGACGTCGTCGCGCCGCGACCCGAGCGCCTGGCCGAGGAGCTCCTCGCTCAGACCCGGACGGCCGCCGTACGTGTCGGCCGTGTCGAAGAAGGTCACGCCCGCGTCGAGCGCGGCGTCGACGACGGCGCGCGTGCCTTCCAGGGTCTCCGTCGCCGTCGTGGGGCGCCCGAAGTTGTTGCACCCCAGCCCGACGGCGGACACCGCCAGGCCGGACCGGCCGAGACGGCGCAGGGCGGGGCGGGGGGCGGTGTCGTCGCTCGTGGTGGTCATGCGGCCGACCCTACGTCGGCCCGCGCGACGACGTGACGGCGGAGGCGCGCGCCGCGACGGACGCGACGAGCCGTTCCAGCGGGCCGCGGCCGATCGCCCAGCGCCACAGGGTCGCCACCACGAGCGTCGCGAGCACGAGCGCGAGGAGCGGTCCGTTCGTCGTCTGCTCGTACGCCGCGTCGCCCCACGCCCAGAGCGTGACGATCTGGGCCGAGTAGACCGTGAGCGCCATGGCGCCGACCGCGGCGACGGGGGCGAGCATCCAGCGTCCGACCCGGCCTGCGAACAGGCACAGCCCGAGCACCGCGACGGCGAACCCGCCCGACCCCACGACCTCGAGGAGCGTGTCCGTGTGCGGGCCCGCGAGCCAGAGGTACGCGCTCGTCGGCCACGGGTCCTCCCACCCGAGCGGCTCCGGCCGGTACGCGCTCGACCACACCGCGGCCGCGTCCTCCACGGCCTGCGCCCCGCCGAGCGGACCCGTGAGCGCCGCCGAGACGCCGTACCCGAGCCCGGCCGCCAGCAGCCCGCCAGCGACCAGCGCGACGCGCGTCGTCCTCGCGCCGAGGTCGGACCGCCCGATCGCGATCCCGACGAGCACGTACGCCATCCACACCACCGCCGGGTAGTGCCCCGAGACGAGGAAGTCCGTGAGCGCGCCCGACCCGTCGTCGGGCAGGTGGAGCCCGCCGCGCGCGAGCACCTCCGGGAGCCACAGGGCGAGCACCGGGCCGACGACGGCTACTACGCCCGCGAGGACCAGGAGGTCCCGGCGCCGCCAGCGCAGGAACGGCAGCGCGAGCACGAAGTAGGCGGCGTAGAAGCCGAGGATGAGCAGCACGCGCGTGCCGAGCAGGTCCAGCAGCCCGGCCAGGGCGAGCAGGAGCACCGCGCGCACGAGGACCCGGGTGCGGTTCTGGAGCGCGGGCAGCCCGTCGAGCGGGGTGCGTCCGCCCGAGACGAGGGCGAGCGACACCCCGGCCACGAGCGCGAAGAGGACCGACGAGCGGCCGTGCGACAGCGAGAGCCAGCCGGAGACCTCGCCGAAGTCGTCCGTCGTGAAGCCCACGTGCGCCGCGAACATCCCGAGGACCGCGACCCCGCGCGCGACGTCGAGCCCCGTGACGCGGCCCGGCCCGCCGAGCAGGAACGCGGCGTGGCGCCGCGCGAAGCCGGCTGAGGGGCGAGCGGGGTCGCCGGGGGCGGAGGTCGTGCCGGTCGCGGCCGTCATGGGGGGATTGTCCGTGCGCGGGCGCGCTCCCACCCCGCCGCCACGCCGGGGAGGAGCCGCGCGGCGACCGGCGCCCAGAGTGTGAGAACGGGGTCGAGAACGCCGCACCCGCGGCCTACGGTGCGGGTATGACGCACACCCCCCACGGCGCCGACGAGGCCGCCGAGCACCACGCCGACGCCCCCACCGGGGCAGGCAGCGACCCCGCGCAGGAGTCCGAGTCGTACACCCACGGCCACCACGAGTCCGTGCTGCGCTCGCACCGCTGGCGCACGGCCGAGAACTCGGCCGGCTTCCTCCTGCCGCACCTGCGCCCCGGCATGAGCCTCCTCGACGTCGGCTGCGGCCCGGCCACGGTCACCGTCGACCTCGCCGACCGCGTCGGCGACGGGCGGGTCGTCGGCGTCGACGCGTCCGAGGCCGTCCTCGACAGCGCGCGCGAGCTCGCCGCCCAGCGCGGCACCGCGAACATCTCGTTCCAGCACGCGAACGCCTACGAGCTGCCGTTCGCCGACGGCACGTTCGACGTCGTCTACGCGCACCAGCTCCTGCAGCACCTGTCCGACCCGATCGGCGCGCTGCGCGAGATGCGGCGCGTCACGAAGCCGGGCGGCCTCGTCGCCGTGCGCGACGCCGACTACGCCGCCATGACCTGGTACCCCGAGTCACCGGGGCTCACCGAGTGGAACACGCTCTACCACGAGGTCACCCACGCCTACGGGTACGAGGCCGACGCCGGCCGTCGCCTCTTCTCCTGGGTGCAGGACGCCGGGTTCCCGCTCGACGGGATCGAGCCCAGCGCGAGCACCTGGTGCTACGCCACCCCCGCCGACCGCACGTGGTGGGGCGGCCTGTGGGCCGAGCGGTGCGTCGCGTCGAACTTCGCCGTCCAGGCGAAGGAGTCGGCACTCGCGGACGACGTCGCGCTCGAGCAGCTCGCGCAGGACTGGCTGCGCTGGGCCGAGGAGCCCGCGGGCTGGTTCGCCGTCCTCAACGGCGAGGTCCTCGCCCGCGCGTGATCGACCGGGCACGGCCGGATAGCCTGGGCCCGTGCGCATCGCGAGATTCACCACCGGAGACGACCCCCGCTACGCCCTCGTCCAGCAGGAGGGGGACCGCACCTACCTCGCGGTCCTCACGGGCGACCCGCTCTACATGCCCGTCACGCCGACGGGCGAGCGCGTCGAGCTGGGCGACGGCGTCCGGCTCCTCGCGCCGGTGATCCCGCGCTCCAAGGTGGTCGCCGTGGGCCGCAACTACGCGGACCACGCGAAGGAGATGGGCAACGACGTCCCGACGAGCCCGCTGCTCTTCCTCAAGCCGAACACGTCGGTCGTCGGCCCGGACGACCCGATCGTCCTGCCCGACTTCTCGCAGGAGGTCTCGTACGAGGCCGAGCTCGCGGTCGTCATCGGGCGCCTCGCGAAGGACGTGTCGCCCGAGGCCGCGCCGGCGTACGTGCTCGGGTACACCGTCGCGAACGACGTCACCGCGCGCGACGCGCAGCGCACCGACGGCCAGTGGGCGCGCGCCAAGGGCTTCGACTCCGCGTGCCCCCTCGGGCCGTGGATCGACACCGACCTGAACCCGGAGGACGTCGGCGTCCGCAGCCGCGTCAACGGTGAGGTCAAGCAGGACGGCCGCACGAGCGACATGATCTTCGACATCCCGTTCCTCGTGTCGTACGTCTCCGAGGCGATGACCCTGCTGCCCGGCGACGTCATCCTCACCGGCACCCCCGCGGGCGTCGGGCTGATCGACGTCGGCGACCGCGTCGAGTGCGAGGTCGAGGGGCTGGGCGTCCTGAGCAACCCGGTCGTCCGGCGCGGCTGACCGTGGGGCGCGGTCCGGGCCGCGTCGTCGCGCGGTGGGCGGGCTGGGGCGCCGTCGTCCCGTGCGTCGTCGTGGTCGTGCTCGCGGTCCTCGCGGTCGCTTCCGGGAACGTGCCCCCGGGCGAGGTGCTGGCGTACGCCGTCGTCCTGGCGATCATCCTGGTCCCGGGGTGCGCGCTCGCGGGCGCCGCCCTCGGGGCGGCGGTCGTGGCGACGCGGTCGTGGCGGGCCGGACGCGCGGGAGGCGCGGCGGGGACCGTCCCGGACTGAGACGAGGACGGGCCCGACTCCGGACGCCCGGGCGGCGGACGGCGTCGGGCAACTAGGCTGGGAGCCGTGATCCCCGCACCTGGTTCCTCGCCTGTCCGCGTCCGCTTCTGCCCGTCCCCGACCGGGACGCCGCACGTCGGGCTCATCCGCACCGCGCTGTTCAACTGGGCCTACGCGCGGCACACGGGCGGCACGTTCGTGTTCCGCATCGAGGACACCGACGCCGCGCGCGACAGCGAGGAGAGCTACCAGCAGCTCCTCGACGCGCTGCGCTGGCTCGGGCTCGACTGGGACGAGGGCGTCGAGGTGGGCGGCCCGCACGAGCCGTACCGGCAGTCGCAGCGCGCGGACATCTACCAGGACGTCATCGCGCGGCTCGTCGAGGGCGGGTACGTGTACGAGTCGTTCTCGACCCCGGAGGAGTCCGACGCGCGCAACGCCGCCGCGGGGCTCAAGACGAAGGGCTACGACAACTTCGACCGCACCCTCACGGACGAGCAGAAGGCCGCCTTCCGCGCCGAGGGCCGCGAGCCGGTGCTGCGCCTGCGGATGCCGGACGAGGACATCACGTTCACCGACGTCGTGCGCGGGGAGATCACGTTCAAGGCGGGCTCGGTCCCGGACTACGCGCTCGTGCGCGCGAACGGGCAGCCGCTCTACACGCTCGTGAACCCGGTGGACGACGCGCTCATGGGCATCACGCACGTGCTGCGCGGCGAGGACCTGCTCTCCTCGACGCCGCGCCAGATCGCGCTCTACCGGGCGCTGCTGGAGATCGGCGTCGCGCACGTGATGCCGGAGTTCGGGCACCTCCCGTACGTCATGGGGGAGGGCAACAAGAAGCTCTCCAAGCGCGACCCCGAGTCGAACCTGTTCCTGCACCGTGAGCGCGGGTTCACGCCCGAGGGCCTGCTCAACTACCTCGCGCTGCTCGGCTGGTCGATCTCGCCGGACCACGACATCTTCACGGTCACCGAGATGGTCGAGGCGTTCGACGTGCACGACGTGCTGCCGAACCCGGCGCGCTTCGACCTCAAGAAGGCCGAGGCGATCAACGCGACGCACGTGCGGATGCTCGCGCCGGAGGACTTCCGCGACCGCCTCGTGCCGTACCTCCACGCCGGCGGGCTCGTCCCGGCGGACTCGTTCGCCGACCTGTCGCCCCGCAACCAGGAGATCCTCACGGCGGCCGCGCCGCTCGTCCAGGAGCGCATGGTGCTGCTGGGCGAGTCGGTCGGGATGCTGGGCTTCCTCTTCACGGCCGACGACGCGCTCACGGTCGAGGAGGACGCGCGCGGCGCCCTGCGCGACGACGCGAAGGACATCCTCGCGGCGGCGATCGCCGCGCTCGACGTGCTGCAGGACGACGAGTTCGTCACCGCGGCCATCGAGGAGCGTCTGCGCGACGCGATCGTCGAGGGCATGGGCGTCAAGCCGCGGTTCGCGTTCACGCCGCTGCGCGTCGCGCTCACGGGCCGCCGCGTCTCCCCGCCGCTGTTCGAGTCGATGGAGCTGCTCGGCAAGGGCTCGACGCTGGAGCGCCTCGTGCGCCTGCGGGACGCGCTGTGACCGACGCCGCGGCCTCGGCGGGCGCGCCGCTCGAGGGCGTCCTGTTCGACGTCGACGACACGCTCGTCGACACGCGCGCCGCGTTCACGCAGGCCATCGCCGCCGCGTCGCGCGTGTGGCTGCCGCACCTGCCCGAGGAGCGCTACGACGAGGTCCTCGCCCTGTGGCGCGCCGACCCCAACGGGCACTACCGCGCGTACACGCGCGGCGAGGTCGACTTCGACGCCCAGCGCATGGCGCGCGCCAACGAGCTCCAGGCGGCGTTCGGCGGCGAGTTGCTCGACGACGCGGCGTACGTCGACTGGAAGGACCTCTTCTGGGGCACGTTCGAGGCGTCGTGGACGGCGTTCGCCGACTCCCGCGGGGTCGTCGACGCGCTCGCGGGGGCCGGGGTGCGCGTCGGGTCGCTGACGAACGCGCGCGTCGAGCTCCAGACCCGCAAGCTCGCGGCCGCGGGCCTTGCGGACGTGCCGCTGCTCGTCGGGGTGGACACGCTCGGCTTCGGCAAGCCCGACCCGCGCGTGTTCGCCGAGGCGTGCCGTCGTCTCGGCACCGACCCGGCCCGCACCGCGTACGTGGGCGACGAGCTCGACGTCGACGCGCGCGGCGCGCTCGCCGCGGGCCTCGTCGGGGTGTGGCTCGACCGCCCCGGCACCCGCCGCGGCGGCCCGCACCCGGAGGACCCGACGTCGGCCCGCGCGTCGGGCGTGCACGTCGTCCACGGCCTCGACGACCTGCCCGCGACGCTCGGCGTCGCGGCGGCGCAGACCCCCGCGCCGAGGTAACGCCCGGCCCTGCGAGGCACAGCCCCCGCTCCGCGAGGTAGAGCCCCGGTCCCGCGAGGTAGAGCCCTGGTCCCGCCAGGTAGAGCCCTGGTCCCGCGAGGTAGAGCCCTGGTCCCGCGAGGTAGAGCCCTGGTCATGACCAGGGCTCTACCTCGGCCTACCGGGTCTCTACCTCGGCCTACCGGGTCTCTACCTCGGCCTACCGGGTCTCTACCTCGGCCTACCGGGTCTCTACCTCGGCCTACCGGGCCTCTACCTCGGGGGACCGGGCCGCTTCCTCGCGGGGCGGTCAGGCGAGGAGCAGGACGCCCACGAGGGCCGTCGCGGTGACGAGCACCGCGGAGAGGGCGCCCAGCACGAGCGACCGCCGTCCGGTGCGCACGAGCGTGGGCACGTCCACGCCGAGCCCGAGGGCGAACATCGCCGCGACGAACGCGAGCGTCGAGGCCGTGACGAGGACGGCGAGCACCGGCGCGGGCACCACCCCGAGGCTGCGGAGCGCGACCGCCGCCACGAACCCCACGACGAACCACGGCACCGGGGCGACGCGTCGCTTCTTGGCCTCCGCACCGGCACCCACGCCGCGGGGCTCGCCGTCGTCCGCACCGGTCGACGGCGTGGC
This sequence comes from Cellulosimicrobium sp. 72-3, assembly GCF_013127315.1. NCBI lineage: Bacteria > Bacillati > Actinomycetota > Actinomycetes > Micrococcales > Promicromonosporaceae > Cellulosimicrobium > Cellulosimicrobium sp. 72-3. The sequence goes on along the minus strand of NZ_CP053419.1, from coordinate 2,775,773 downwards.
GCCCGGCGCCCCGGGCGCGCTCGTGGTCGCGAGCGCCGACGCCGCGCGTCGGGCCCCGCGGGCCACGACGACCCCGGCGACGGCGACGAGCGGCGCGAGCAGGGCCACGCGCGCGAGCTTCGCGACCGTCGCGGTGGCGAGCGCCGGCGCGGAGATCGTCCCGGCCGCGGTGACGACCTGCGCGACCTCCTGGACGCTCGCGCCGATCCAGAGCCCGGCACGGTCGTCGGTGAGCCCGAGCAGTCCTGCGAGCCAGGGCAGCACGACGATCGCGAGGGTGCCGTAGACGGTGACGAGCGCGAGCGCGGTGGCGACGCCGTCGTCGTCCTCGCGCACCTCGTCGGGCGTGCGACCCGGCCGGTCCACGACGCCCTGCATCGCGGAGATCGCGGCGGCCCCGCACACGGAGAAGCCGGTCGCGACGAGTAGCGCCGTCACGCGCGGCACGCGCAGCACGCGGCCGAGCGCGAGCGTCCCCGCGAAGGTGACGGCGAGCGTCGTCGTGACGACGACGAGCCCGCGCCAGCCCAGCCCCAGCACCTCCGGGAGGGAGAGCTGGAAGCCGAGCAGCACGACGCCCACCCGGAGCACGACGCGCGACGTCCACGCGACGCCGGGACGCGTCGCGGCGACCGTCGCCGCGCCCCGACGCGTCGTCGCGAGCCGGCCGAGCACCGGGGCGACGAGCGCGCCCAGGACGAGCGCGACGACGAGTGGGGACACCGTCGGGACCAGGCGCGCGCCCGCGAGCACGAGGAGCGTCGCCGCGCCGACGAGGACGAGCCCGGGGACGAGCGCGCGCGGCCCGCGCGGTGCGTCGGGGCGCCGTTCGGGTGCGGGCGCCGGGGGAGCGGCCGTGACCGCCGGGACGCCTCGGGTCGCGAGGGCCTCCGTGCGGGCCGAGGGAGGTGCAGGCTGGGTCATGCTTCCAGCGTGCTGCGGCCGGTGCGGCGGCAGAAGAGCAACTTCCCTCGCGAGGCATAGAGTGGGCCTATGGCCCCGACCGCCCGCGACAGGACGTCCCTCTCCGCGCTCGAGCTGCTCGTCGCGACCGACTCGCACGGGTCGATCAGCGCCGCCGCCCGCGCGCTCGGCGTCGCCCAGCCCACGGCGTCGGCGGGCCTGCGCGCGCTCGAGCGCCGCCTCGGCCTCGACCTCCTCGAGCGCACGACGCGCGGGTCCCGGCTCACGGAGACCGGCCGCGCGACGGCGGCGTGGGCGCGCGAGGTGATCGAGGCCTCCGACCGCTTCGAGACCTCCGTCGCGGCGCTGCGCGACGCCCCGGCCGCCCGGGTGCGGGTCGCGGCGAGCCTCACCGTCGCGGAGTACCTGGCGCCGCGCTGGCTCGCGCGGCTCGCGCTCCAGGGGGCGCCGGGCGGCGGGGCTCCCGACGTCGAGCTCGTCGTCCGCAACTCGCGCGAGGTGACCGACCTCGTCCTCGACGGCGGGGTGGAGCTCGGGTTCGTCGAGAGCGCGACGCTGCGGCGCGGGCTGCGCAGCCGCACGGTCGCGCACGACCGGCTCGTCGTCGTCGTCGGCCCGGCGCACCCCTGGGCGCGTCGCAGCGCCGTGCGCGTCGACGAGCTGCTGTCCGGGGGGCTCGTCGTGCGCGAGCGCGGCTCGGGCACGCGCGAGACGCTCGAGCGCGGCCTCGCGACGCTCGGCGAGCGCCTGCCGGACCACCTGCCCTACCTCGGCTCCACCGCGGCGCTGAAGACGGCCGTGCAGCACGGCGGGGCGGTCGCCGTGCTGTCGAGCCTCGCCGTCGCCGACGACGTCGCACGGGGCGCCCTCGTGCGGGTCGCGGTGCCGGGGCTCGAGCTGGACCGCCGGCTGCGGATGGTCTGGAAGGACGGCACGGCGCTCTCCTCGGCCGCGCGCCGCATCGCGGCGGCCGCGGCCGCGTCGTCGGCCTGACGGGCCGGCTCAGCCCGGCGCGTCCGCGCGCACGCTCGCGTCCCAGCGCCAGCGCGTGCGCCGCGGCCGACCCGGGAGCTCGCCCCGGCCGGTCGCCCAGAGGAGCACGGCGTCGGGGTCCTCGTCCGGACTCGTCTCGACGTCGGGGAACAGGCGCGTCAGGGCGCGGGCCGCCAGCCCCGGGGGGAACGGGGTGGGTGCGTGCGTGAGCCCGAGCAGGACGTCGTGGCCGTGCACGAGGACCTCGACGACCCCCATCGCCGCGAAGCCGTCGGCGTCCGAGACCCCGTACGGGTGGAAGGCGCGCGCGTCCGCGGGCCGCGTCTCGGCGAGCGTCGCGAGCAGCTCCCCGCCGCCGACGAGCGCCTCGACGAGTCCCGCCGTCCCGGCCGCGCGGTCGACGTGCGCGATCTCGCCCTCCCCCCGGGGCCCGACGAGCGGCACGTACGCGAGCGCGGGGAGCGCCGCGAGCTGGAGCGCGTAGGCGAGGAGGTCGTCCACGACGTGCTCCGTCGTCGTCCAGCACGACCAGCGGACCGGACCGGCCTGCGCGTCGAACGCCGACACGGGCTGGTCCACGAGGCGGTCGGCGAGCCATCGGACGGCCACCCGGACGTCGTCGCCCGTGATCGTGCCGCGTGCGCCCGTGCCGCTCATGCTGCGCCCGGTGCGTCGGGGCGCACGTCCGCGCGCCAGCACTGGGCGAGGTAGGGGAGGTCCACCTCGGTGCGGCCGGCGAGGTCGGGGTGGGTCGCGACGAGCCGGTCGATCTCGTCCAGCAGTTCCTCGCGCCGCGCCGGCGGGAGGGTCAGGAGGTAGCTGCGCGACGCGGCGAGCGAGCGCAGCGAGGACGTGGTGACCCGGTCGGCCCACGGCACCGTGCGGTGCTCGGGCGTCGTGAAGAGGCGCTCGGAGAGCGCGGGCTCCCGGTAGCTGTGCTCGAGCGTGTCACCCCGGTGGATGATCTCGGTGAACCGGCCCACCCAGTCCACCGAGCTGTCCCGGACGTTCCACACGATGCCGAGCCGGCCGCCGGGCCGCAGCACGCGCGCGATCTCCGGCTGGGCCGCGGGGGAGAACCAGTGCCACGCCTGGGCGACCAGCACGGCGTCGACGCTCGCGTCCGGCAGCGGGACGGCCTCCGCCGATCCGGGGAGCGCCTCGGCCTCGGGGACGGTCTCCGCGAGACGGTCCCGCATCGCGTCCGACGGCTCCACGGCGACGACGTCGAGGCCGCGCGCCACGAGCCGCTCCGTGAGCTTCCCGGTGCCGGCGGCGAGGTCGAGGACGCGGTGGGCGCCGTCGGGCACGAGCCAGTCGACGGCCGCGTCCGGGTAGGACGGCCGGGTGGAGGCGTACTGCGCGGCACCGTGCTCGAACGACGCGGCCCGGTCGGCGCGCGAGCCGGGGTCGAGGGAGTCTCCAGGGCTCATGCCCCGACGGTGCCAGACGGCGGCCGTGCCCGTCGACCGCAGGACGCGCGCGTCGCCGGGCCGCTCGGGCGCGCGGAGCGCATTTGGTCCGCGTCGGCATGTCCGGTAATGTTCTCGGCCGGTGGGACCTCCACGGGAGGGAGCCAGGGGGCGGGTCTATGACTCGTCGTCACGGCTTCCCGACGCGGATCGGTTACCCCCTTGGGGTATGGTGTAATTGGCAGCACGAGTGATTCTGGTTCACTTAGTCTAGGTTCGAGTCCTGGTACCCCAGCGAAGAGCTCCGGCTCTGGAGCTCGCGGTCAAGACCGCGAGAAACATGAGGTAGAGTTCTCACCGGAGAAACGGACCGGAAACGGTACGAAGCTCCACAGGCCCCCATCGTCTAGCGGCCTAGGACGTCGCCCTCTCACGGCGGTAACACGGGTTCAAATCCCGTTGGGGGTACAGAAGAAGGCCCGGTCACCATCACGGTGACCGGGCCTTCGTCGTTTCTTCTTGATGCCCGACGCCCGATGCCCGCGCGTCGATCGACGACGGGCCGTGGCCGATGCCCGGTGTGACGCACGTCGCGTGGCGCGCGAGACCCCGCGGGGGTCGGCGTCGGAGTCTTTGCTGTCGGGTGGCGCGGCCGGGTCAGGGAGCGCCGTCGCGCCCGGGTCCGGGCTCGTACGGCTTCGGGATGGGCGTCGACGACGGCCGTGGGGGCGTGACCGGCACGTACGTCGCGCGGTGCTCGCCGGAGACCGTCCAGCCCTGCTCGTCCTCGCCAGGGCCCGCCTGCCGGCCGTCGGGACGCACCGTGTCCCGCGCCGCGTGAGCGTCGCCGGTCACGGGGATCGGCTGGGTGGGCCCGCTCGACACGCCGGCGGACCGGCCGGGCACGACGACGACCCGCGGGTCCGTCGGCAGCGGTGCCGGGGGCGGCGAGGGCGTGGCGGCCGGGCTGCGCCCGTCCCACGCGGGCGCGGGCTCGACCGGAGGCGGCTCGGCAGGCTGCGGCGGGCGCGGCGCGGGCGGCGGTACGGTCGCGGGCAGCGCACCCCCCGTCGTCGCGGCGGGCCCGCCCGGGCCGACCGGCGCTCCGCCTGGTCGGACGCCCGGGATGAAGAGCGTGTCGCACAGCAGGCGGTAGGTCCGGTCCGGGTGCGCGACCCAGTCGATCTGGCGCAGCGCCTGGTCCTGCCCGGCGGACTCGAGCAGGAACTGGCCGTAGCCCAGCACGCGCCCGACGAGCGAGCGCCCGTAGTTCATGTCCGTCACCTTGGTCAGCGGCATCATCGCCACCTTGTGCGTGATGAGGCCGTAGAGCAGGAGCAGGCGCTTGTCCGTGGCGACGAACCACTCGTTGCGCCACTCGAAGACCTTCCACACCAGGCGGGCGGCGAGGATCAGCCACAGCCACCACAGCACCAGCACGCCGTCGCCGACCGCGGGGCCGGCCTGCACGACGAGCCAGGCGATCACGACCGCGCCCGCGACCGTCGTCGCGACGGGCTCGACGAGCATCCCCCAGTGGTGGCGCGTCGCGATGACGACCCGCTCGCCGTTGAGCACGTAGCGGTCCAGGATCCTGCTGCGAGGTCCGCCGCGGGCCACGGTCAGTCCAGGAGCGAGCTGAAGAACTGGCCGATCGAGCGGAACGCCCCGACGATCACGTCCCAGATGCCCTCGACGATGTCGGCCGCGCGGTCCGGGCTCGTGACGATCGCGTACACGGCGAAGATCACGAGGACCCAGATCAGGGCGGCCTTCAGCTTCGGGTGCATCGGAACTCCTCGTGTCTCGGGATCGGACGGTCAGCGGTCGCCCCCGCGACCGCTGCGCTGTCCGGGCGTCGGGCACGCACAGCATGGCAGCAGCCGGGGACATTTTGACAGGGCGCGTCCCGTTTGCGGCCCGCGGCACGCCGACGCCGGCCCGGTGCGGGCCGGCGTCGGTCGGCTCACTCGCCGGCGCGGCGGAGGACCTCGGTGAGGCGGTTCGCGGCGGCGACGACCGAGCCGGAGTGCAGCCGCCCGGGCTGGCGGCTCAGGCGCTCGACCGGGCCCGAGATGGAGACGGCGGCCACGACCCGGCCGGACGGGCCGCGCACGGGCGCGGAGACCGACGCGACGCCGAGCTCGCGCTCGGAGACGGACTGGGCCCACCCGCGGCGTCGGACGCCGGAGAGGATCGTGGCGGTGAAGACGGCCTCGCGCAGCCCGCGGTGCAGCCGGTCCGGCTCCTCCCACGCGAGGAGGACCTGGGCGGCGGAGCCCGCGTTCATGGTGAGCGTCGCGCCGACGGGGATCGAGTCGCGCAGGCCGACGGGGCGCTCGGCGGCCGCGACGCAGATGCGGTGGTCGCCCTGGCGGCGGTAGAGCTGGGCGCTCTCCCCGGTGTGGTCGCGCAGCGCCGTCAGCACGGGGTTCGCGGCGGCGAGCAGGCGGTCCTCGCCGGCCGCGGTCGCGAGCTCGTTGAGCCGGGGGCCGAGGACGAACCGGCCCTGCATGTCGCGCGCGACCATGCGGTGGTGCTCGAGGGCGACGGCGAGGCGGTGCGCCGTCGGGCGGGCCAGGCCCGTGGCCGTGACGAGCTGGGCGAGGGTGGCAGGTCCGGACTCCAGGGCGCCCAGGACGGAGGCCGCCTTGTCCAGCACTCCGACTCCGCTAGTATTGTCCATAGGTCGATATTGACGTCTCACGCACTGAGATGCAAGTCCGGCACTGATGTTCCACCCGCTGGACGTCTTCCCCGGCAGGATGCCGGACGGCGGACCATCGACCCAGGCGGCTCTCCGTACCCCCCAGGAGGACCGTGACAGACGACGAGGAGATGAGCTACATGGCCGGCACGCTGGCGGAGAAGGTCTGGGACGCGCACCTGGTGCGACGAGGCACCGACGGGTCGCCCGACCTCCTCTACATCGACCTCCACCTCGTGCACGAGGTCACCAGCCCCCAGGCGTTCGAGGGGCTGCGCCTCGCGGGCCGCCCGGTCCGCCGCCCCGACCTCACCATCGCGACCGAGGACCACAACACCCCGACGCTCGACATCGACCTGCCGATCGCGGACCTCACGAGCCGCACGCAGATCGACACGCTGCGCAACAACGCGCGGGAGTTCGGCGTCCGCATCCACTCGCTCGGCGACGCCGACCAGGGCATCGTGCACCAGGTCGGGCCGCAGCTCGGGCTCACCATGCCCGGCCTGACGGTCGTGTGCGGCGACTCGCACACCTCGACGCACGGCGCGTTCGGTGCGCTCGCGTTCGGCATCGGCACGTCCGAGGTCGAGCACGTGCTCGCCACGCAGACGCTCCCGCTCGCCCCGTTCAAGACCATGGCGATCAACGTCGACGGCGAGCTGCCGCCCGGCGCCACGAGCAAGGACATCATCCTCGCGATCATCGCCAAGATCGGGACCGGCGGCGGCCAGGGCTACGTCCTGGAGTACCGCGGCGAGGCCATCCGCAAGCTCTCCATGGAGGCGCGGATGACGATCTGCAACATGTCGATCGAGGCGGGCGCACGCGCCGGCATGATCGCCCCGGACGACACGACGTTCGAGTACCTCAAGGGCCGCCCGCACGCGCCCGAGGGCGCGGACTGGGACGCGGCCGTCGAGTACTGGCGCACGCTGCGCTCCGACGACGACGCCGTGTTCGACACCGAGGTCACGCTCCGCGCGTCCGACCTCGAGCCCTTCGTCACGTGGGGCACCAACCCCGGCCAGGGCCTGCCCATCTCCGCGACCGTGCCCGTCCCCGAGCAGATCGCGGACGAGAACGAGCGCGTCGCCGCCGAGCGTGCGATCGAGTACATGGGCCTCACGCCCGGTCAGCCGCTGCGCGAGATCCCCGTCGACACCGTGTTCATCGGGTCGTGCACCAACGGCCGCATCGAGGACCTGCGCTCGGTCGCGAAGGTCGTGCAGGGCAAGAAGAAGGCCGACGGCGTCCGCGTCCTCGTCGTCCCGGCGTCCGCGCGCGTGCGCCTCCAGGCCGAGGCCGAGGGCCTCGACCAGATCTTCCTCGACTTCGGCGCGGAGTGGCGCAACGCCGGCTGCTCGATGTGCCTGGGCATGAACCCCGACCAGCTCCAGCCGGGCGAGCGCGCCGCCTCGACGTCGAACCGCAACTTCGAGGGCCGCCAGGGCAAGGGCGGGCGCACGCACCTCGTGTCGCCGCTCGTCGCCGCCGCCACCGCGCTGCGCGGGACGCTCTCCTCGCTGAGCGACCTCGACCTGCCCGAGGGCACCGACATCACGTCCTTCGACGGCACGCCGCTCGCGCCGCTCGACCCGCGCGTCCTCGTGCAGGTCTGAGCCAACCGCGCCGCGCTGCCCCACTCGTCGCCCCGAAGACCCGAAGAGGTTCCTGCCATGGAGAAGTTCACGACCCACACCGGCGTCGGCGTCCCGCTGCGCCGCAGCAACGTCGACACCGACCAGATCATCCCCGCCGTCTACCTCAAGCGCGTGACGCGCACCGGGTTCGAGGACGCGCTGTTCGCCGCCTGGCGCGGCGACCCCACGTTCGTCCTCAACCAGGACGCCTACCGTGCGGGCTCCGTGCTCGTCGCCGGGCCCGACTTCGGCACCGGCTCGTCGCGCGAGCACGCCGTCTGGGCGCTCAAGGACTACGGCTTCCGCGTCGTCCTCGCGTCGCGCTTCGCCGACATCTTCCGCGGCAACTCCGGCAAGCAGGGCCTCGTCGCAGGCATCGTCGCGCAGGAGGACGTCGAGCTGCTCTGGAAGATCCTCGAGACCAACCCGGGCACCGAGGTGACGGTCGACCTCGTCGCCCGCACCGCGTCGGCGCTCGACGTCACCGTGCCGTTCCAGATCGACGACTACACGCGCTGGCGCCTCATGGAGGGCCTCGACGACATCGGCCTCACGCTCCAGCACGAGGACGAGATCTCCGCGTTCGAGGCGACGCGCGCGTCGTGGCGCCCGAAGACGCTGCCGGCGAAGACGCTGCCCAAGGTCGAGATCGAGGCGGCGCGGCCCGTCGGCTAACGGTTCTGCGACGCGGGGCCGGGGGCGGGCTCTGGGGTGGTGACGACGGGTCTACCATCCGCAGGGCTCGTCCCTCGCCCTGCTCCCGCCAGGCCCGCCACGACCCGCCGTCACCACCCCAGAGCCCGCCCGTGATCGTGTCGCCGACACGTCGTCCGGGTCCGTTCCTGGATCAGGGCGTCAGTGTCGCGGCGGGCCCGCGTGGATCGCGGCCAGGAGCGAGTCCGGGGTCGCGGTCTCGGGATTCCAGCGGGACTCGACCCACCAGGTCGCTCCGGCGTCGGCGAGGCCGGCGAGCTGGTCGGCCGCCGCGGAGCGGTCCGCCGGGAGCTCGCCCTGGACGACGACGTCGAACGGCCGGTCCGCGTCGAGGCCCAGCTCGGCGCGACGCGGGGTGAGCCAGCCGACGAGGGCGGAGACGTCGTCGGGCGTGGGCACGTCGAAGCCGCGGTCGCCGCGGAGCTGGAGCACGATCCCGTCGGCGCGCAGGGTGCGGTCGAGCGAGCGCACCGGCGGGCGCTCGGCGTCCCACACGCCGACCGGCCAGACCGGCACGTGGTGGCCGACGACGGCGCGCTCGACCGGTCGCGGCAGGAACTGCATCTCCCCGGTCCGCACGTGCGTCCCCTCGAACGTGAACCGCTCGCCGGTCCACGCGCGGTCGAGGTAGGCGAGCGCGTCGTCGAGCAGCTCGGCGCGCTCGCGCAGCGACTGCGGCTGACCCGGTACGGCGGAGAAGCCGCCGTCGTCGAGCACGCCGACGCCGACCGGCAGCACGAGGCGACCGCCCGACAGGTGGTCGACGGTCAGCGCCTGGCGCACGACCTCCCACGGCTTGCGGCGGGGGAGTGCGAAGACCATCGCGCCCAGCGTGATCCGCTCGGTCCGGACCCCCGCCGCGGCGAGCACGGCCCACGGGTCGAACGTGTCGACCGGCATGGTCAGCAGACTCAGCCCGTCCCACGAGAAGAACCCGTCCCAGCCGGCGTCCTCCGCCCCGACCGCCATCTCCAGCACCTGGGCGGCGGAGCCGAAGCTCCCGACCACCCCGACCTTGATCCCCGACCCTGTCCCCGTCGTCGCTGCGCTCATCCACCCGACGCTACGCGGCCCCACCCACACCGCTGAGCGCGGGAGACAGCCGCGTCCGAGGAGCCGTGACGCGACCGTTCCCTGCGCTCAGCGGTCAGGGGAGCGGGACGACGTCCACGCGCACGATGCGCCGCCGCGCGACGTCGGTCACCGTGAGCCGGTAGCCGTCCGCGTCGACGTGGTCGCCCACGACGGCGAGGCGCCCGAGCTGCGCCAGGACGAAGCCGGCGACGGTCTCGTACGGGCCGTCGGGGAGCTCGACGCCCGTGCGGCGTGCGAACTCCTCGATCGTCTGTCCGGCGTCCACGCTCGTCGTCGCGCCGTGCTCGCGCGCGGGCGACGGCTCGTCGGCGTCGTACTCGTCGCGGATGTCGCCCACGAGCTCCTCGACGAGGTCCTCGAGCGTGACGATCCCGTCGGTGCCGCCGTACTCGTCGACGACGACGGCGATGTGCACGCCCTCGCGCCGCATCTGCGACATCGCGGGCAGCACGGTGTTCGTCGCGGGCAGCGCGAGGATGGGCCGCGCGACGTCGCGCACGGTGAGGGCGCGCCCCGTCGTCGGGTCCGTCGGCGGGTGGTCGGGGCAGTCCCGGCCGAGGAGGTCGCGCACGTGGAGGAACCCGACGACGTCGTCGAAGTCGTCGCCCGTCACCGGGTAGCGCGAGTACGGGCCCGCCGCGACCGTCTCGGCGGCGTCCGCGAGGGGGGTGTCGGCCGCGAGGAACGCGACCTCGCCGCGCGGCGTCATCGCCTCGGCGAGCGAGCGGTCGCCCGCCGCGAACACGTCGTCGAGGATGCGGCGCTCGTCCTCGGGCAGCGACTCGTGCGCGAGCACGATCTCGCGCAGCTCCTCCTCGCTCATCTCCTCGCTGCGCGCCGAGGGGTCGCCGCCGAGCAGCCGCACGACGCCGTCGGTCGAGCGCGACAGCAGCCAGATGACGGGCCGCATGAGGGTCGCGAACCGGTCCAGGGGAGGGGCGACGACGAGCGCGACGCCCGCCGAGCGCTGCAGCGCGATGCGCTTGGGCACGAGCTCGCCGAGCACCAGGGAGAGGTAGGCGATGACGAGGGTGAGCCCCACGAGCGCGACGGTGTCCGCGAGCCCGCTCGACAGCCCCAGGTCCTCGAGCGCGGGCGCGAGGTCCGGTGCGAGCGTCGACGCGCCGTACGCGGCCGAGAAGAAGCCCGCCACGGTGACGCCGATCTGCACCGCGGCGAGGAAGCGGTTGGGGTCGCGCGCGACCGCCGCGACCCGGGCGCCGCGCGCCGACTGCTTCTCGATGCGGGCGACCTGGCTCTCGCGCAGCGAGACGAGCGCGATCTCGGTCCCGGCGAAGACGCCGCCGACGAGGATGAAGAGCAGGACGAGGCCGATGTTGGTCCAGGTGCCGGAGTCCATGCCTCATCCAACCAGGCCACTCGGCCCGGCGTGGGCTCAGCCGGCGGTCGGGGCGGGGCCGTCCGGCGTCGTCGGCTCGGTCGCGGCGGGCTCGCCGTGCTTGCGGCGCGGGATCAGGTGCGCCACGAGGACCACGACGCCGCCGACCACGATCCCGACGACGGCGGAGCACGCCGTGTTGACGAGCCAGCCGAGGAACCCGCCCACGCCCGCGACGCCGGTCACGGCGTGCTCGAGGTGGTGCACGACGTCGTACGGGCCGTGCCAGCCGAGGTCGTACGTGCCCTGCAGCAGGATGTGGCCGCCCACCCAGAGCATCGCGACGATCCCGACGATCGAGATGACGGACATGACCTTCGGCATCGCGCTCACGAGCCCGCGCCCGAACGACTGGACCCAGGGCGTGTCGCGCTTCGCGAGGTGCAGGCCGATGTCGTCCATCTTCACGATGAGCGCCACGACCCCGTAGACGAGGACCGTGATGAGGATCGCGACGATCACGAGGATGATCAGACGCGACCAGAAGTTCTCGGAGGCGACCTCGTTGAGCGCGATGACCATGATCTCCGCGCTGAGGATGAAGTCGGTGCGGACCGCGCTCGACACCACCGAGTCCTCGTCGACCGCCTTCTTCTCGGTCTTCGTCTCGACCTCGGCGTGGTGCCGCCCGGAGACGAGCTCCCACAGCTTCTCCGCGCCCTCGAACGCGAGGTACGTGCCGCCGAGCATGAGCAGCGGCGTGAGCAGGAAGGGCAGGAACTGGCTCAGCAGCAGGATCGCCGGGAGGATGAAGAGCAGCTTGTTGCGCAGCGACCCCGTCGCGATGCGCTTGATGACCGGCAGCTCGCGCTTGGCTGCCAGACCCTCGACGTAGCGGGGCGTGACGGCGGTGTCGTCGATGACGACGCCCGTCGCCTTCGCGCTCGCGCGCCCGGCGGCCGCGCCGACGTCGTCGATCGAGGCGGCCGCGAGCTTGGCGAACGCCGCGATGTCGTCCAGGAGGGCAGCGAGTCCGAAGGCCATGGGTGGGTGCTCCGTGCGCCGGCCCGTGTCGCCGCGCACGGGCCCGCTGGTCGAGTGGACGCGGCCGCAGCATCGTAGCGACTCCGCCCCCACCACGCGTCGCAGGACCGCAGCCGCCGGCACCGGGGCGCCGAGCACGGGACCGGCGACCGGATCGAGGCGATTCCGGTCGCCCACCCCGTGCTCGGCGGCGGCTCACGTGACTGCCGGGTCGTCCGTGGAGGGGCGGGTCACCACGTTCACCAGGTGCGGCGGGCGGACGACGACGCGCACGACGTGCCGCCCGGCCGTCGCCCGGGCGGCACCCGCGGTCGCGAGCGCGAGGTCGTGCAGCGTCCGCTCGTCGACGTCCGCGGCCACCCGCACCCGGTCGCGCACCTTCCCGTCGACCTGGACGGCCGCCACGACCTCGTCGACGACGAGCAGCGCCGGGTCGACGGTCGGCCAGTCGGCCTCGGTCACCGACGGCTCGCGCCCGAGGCGGTGCCACGCCTCCTCCGCCGTGTGCGGCGCGACCAGGCTCAGCAGCACGACGGCGGCCTCGACGGCCTCGCGCACGGCGGCGGCGTGCGCGCCGGCCTTTTCGTCGGACGCCGGCCCGGTGTCGGTGGCGCGCCGCGCGGCGCTCGCGAGCTCCATGACGCGCGCGACGACGACGTTGAACCGGCTCCGGTCGAGCAGGTCCTCCGCCTCGTGCACGGTCCGGTGCGTGGCCCGGCGCAGCGCGTGAGCCCGCGACCCGGGCACGACGGCGCCCAGCACCTCGGGGCCGGTCGCCCGCGGCCCGGCGGCCGGTCCGACGGCGTCCGCGAGCCGCAGCACGCGCGCGCAGAACCGCCGCATCGCGCTCGCGTCGACGTCGGCCCAGTCGACGTCGTCCTCCGGCGGCCCCGCGAACACCAGGGCGAGGCGGACCGCGTCGGCACCGTGCCGGTCGAGCTGCTCGCCGAGGTCGACGCCGTTCCCGAGCGACTTGCTCATGGCCCGCCCGCCGTTGCGCACCTGACCCTGGTTGAGCAGGGTCGCGAAGGGCTCGACGACGTCCACCCAGCCCTCGTCGTGCAGGAACTTCGTGACGAACCGGCTGTACAGCAGGTGCAGGATCGCGTGCTCGACGCCGCCCACGTACTGCGCCGCGGGCATCCACCGACGCGCGTCCTCGGGGCGGAACGGGACGTCGTCGGGCGGGCTGTCGTCGCCCGGCGAGCAGTACCGCAGGAAGTACCACGACGAGTCGACGAACGTGTCGAGCGTGTCCGGGTCGCGCTCGGCGTCGGCGCCGCACCGGGGGCACGGCACGCGCCGCCACGCCTCGGCGGCGGGGGCGGCCAGCGGCGAGCGGCCCCGAGGGAGGAGGTCGTCGCCGGCCAGGTCGGGGAGCCGGACGGGCAGGTCGTCGTCCGGGACGGGCACGACGCCGCACCCCGGGCAGTGCACGACCGGGACGGGTGCGCCCCAGTAGCGCTGCCGCGAGACCAGCCAGTCGCGCAGCCGGTACGACGTCGCACGCTCGCCCGTGCCGTCGTCCTCCAGGCGGGCGATCGCCTCCTCCACGCCCGGCCACGTCTCGCCCGACCCCGTCGGCAGGCCGTGGGCGGCGGCGAAGCGCGCGTCGCGGTCGTCGTGCGCGGGCACGCCCATGACCGCTCCCGTCCCGTAGTGGGGCAGCACGTGGTCGGCGGCCCAGACCGGCAGCCGCTCGTCGCTGCCGGGGCGGCGGACCCAGGCGCCCAGGAACGTCCCGGCGCTCGGGCGCTGCGCGCTCGTCCGCTCGATCTCCCCGGACGCCAGCGCGGTCTCCCGGTGCCGGGCGAGCGCCTCCGCGCGCTCCGGTGCGCACAGTGCCGCAGCGAGCGGCCCGTCCGGCGCGACCGCGACGAACGTCGCGCCGGGCAGGGTGTCGGGACGCGTCGTGAAGACCTCGACGTGCTCGGGCCGCGAGGCGGCCCCGGGCGCGGCGCTCGCGGGGGCGTGGGGGGCGTCGTCGGGCACGACGGGGAAGCGCACGCGCGCCCCGGCGCTGCGCCCGATCCAGTTCCGCTGCATCGTCAGCACGCGTGCGGGCCACGCGTCCTCGAGCGCCTCCATGTCGTCGAGCAGGCGGTCGGCGTACGCGGTGACGCGCACGAACCACTGCGTGAGTTCGCGGTGCACGACGGCGGCCCCGCACCGCTCGCACCGACCGCCCACGACCTGCTCGTTCGCGAGCACGGTCCGGTCGACCGGGCACCAGTTCACCGACGCCGTCGCGCGGTAGGCGAGGCCGCGCTCCAGCAGCCGCAGGAACAGCCACTGCGTCCATCGGTAGTACTCCGGTCGGTGGGTCTCCAGGCGGCGCGACCAGTCGAACGACACCCCGTACCGGCGCGCGGTGGCGGCCTGCGTCGCGATGTTCGTCTCGGTGAAGACGGCGGGGTTCTCGCCGCGGCGGATCGCCGCGTTCTCGGCGGGCAGCCCGAACGAGTCCCAGCCGATCGGGTTGAGGACGTCGTACCCGCGCAGGCGCCAGTACCGCGCGACGACGTCCTCCAGCGCGAACACCTCGGCATGACCCATGTGCAGGTCGCCCGAAGGGTAGGGAAACATCGTCAGCAGGTACCTGCGGGGGCGCGAGCCGTCGTCGCGCGCGCGGAACGTGCCGTGCTCGGCCCAGTACTGCTGCCAGCGGTCCTCGATCTCTCGCGACGACGCGCCGAGCATGCGGCTGTCGCCCGAGCTCGGCTCGACATGGTCGACACCCGCATGGTCGGCGGGGACGATCGGGACAGTGGGGACAGAAGGGTGGGGTGGGGGTGCGGCGTGCATCGGGAGGGCTCCTCGAGAGGTGGGCTCGTCGTCGGGCACTCGCCGTGCGGCCCCTCGGGGACGCGCAGGCACCGCCGCGCTGAGCGTGCCCGCCCGGCGGGCTCAGCGCGGCCGACGAAGGAGGAGCCGCAGGTGTCGCATCCCGGCCATCGTCGCCCGGGCGCCGACGCGCGGTCAACACCGGGACGGCCCAGGACCGGGGCGGGGCCGGGTGTGGCGGACGTCGCGCACGCGGGCGCGCCACGGCCGATGCTGCGCCAGTAGGCTTGAGGCCATGGCATCCCACTACGACGTCGTCGTCCTCGGTGCAGGTCCCGGTGGTTACGTGGCCGCGATCCGTGCAGCCCAGCTGGGTCTGTCGGTCGCGGTCGTGGAGGAGAAGTACTGGGGTGGGGTGTGCCTCAACGTGGGCTGCATCCCGTCCAAGGCGCTCCTGCGCAACGCCGAGCTCGCGCACATCTTCCAGCACGACGCGAAGACCTTCGGCATCTCCGGAGAGGTCAGCTTCGACTTCGGCGCGGCGTTCGACCGCTCGCGCACCGTCGCGGAGGGGCGCGTCAAGGGCGTGCACTTCCTCATGAAGAAGAACAAGATCACCGAGTACGACGGCCGCGGCACGTTCCGCGACGCGCACACGCTCGACGTGAAGCTCGCCGACGGCTCGACCGACCAGGTGACGTTCGACAACGTCATCATCGCGACCGGCTCGAAGGTGCGCCTGCTCCCGGGCGTCGAGCTGTCCGAGAACGTCGTCACGTACGAGAAGCAGATCCTCACGCGCGACCTGCCCCGCTCCATCGCCATCGTCGGCGCGGGCGCGATCGGCATGGAGTTCGCCTACGTCCTCAAGAACTACGGCGTGGACGTGACGATCATCGAGTTCCTCGACCGCGCGCTGCCCAACGAGGACGCCGACGTGTCGAAGGAGATCGCCAAGCAGTACAAGAAGCTCGGTGTCAACCTGCTCACCTCGACCGCCGTCCAGACGGTCAAGGACAACGGCGCCGACGGCGTCACCGTCAGCTACAAGGGCGTCAAGGACGACAAGCCGGGCGAGCTCGTCGTCGACAAGGTCCTCATGGCCGTCGGCTTCGCGCCCAACGTCGAGGGCTTCGGCCTGGAGAACACCGGCGTCCAGCTCACCGAGCGCGGCGCCATCGCGATCGACGACGTCATGCGCACCAACGTCGAGCACATCTACGCGATCGGCGACGTCACCGCGAAGCTCATGCTCGCGCACGTCGCGGAGGCGCAGGGTGTCGTCGCGGCGGAGACCATCGGCGGCGCCGAGACGCTCACGCTCGGCGACTACCGCATGATGCCGCGCGCGACGTTCTGCCAGCCGCAGGTCGCGAGCTTCGGCCTCACCGAGCAGCAGGCGCGCGACGAGGGCTACCAGGTCAAGGTCGCGACCTTCCCGTTCATGGCGAACGGCAAGGCGCACGGCCTCGGCGACCCGGTCGGCTTCGTCAAGCTCATCTCCGACGAGACCTACGGCGAGCTCCTCGGCGGCCACCTCATCGGCCCCGACGTCTCCGAGATGCTGCCCGAGCTCACGCTCGCGCAGAAGTGGGACCTCACGGTCAACGAGGTGGCGCGCAACGTGCACACCCACCCGACGCTGTCCGAGGCCGTCCAGGAGTCGATCCACGGCCTCGCGGGGCACATGATCAACTTCTGACCCGTCAGACGCGGTCGCCCGCGCGGGCGACCACCCGAGCCGAGGCCCGGACCTGCTTGTCTCAGGTCCGGGCCTCGTGCTGTCCGGCGGGCGTGCGTGCGCCTGGGGACGAACGTGCCCCCGCGCGCCCTCGCCGGGGAGGCGGACGGTCCGCCGGGCGACCCGCCGGTGCCGCTAGGCGAGCGTCCGCGTCACGTGCTCGAGCCAGCGGGCGACGGTGACCAGCTCGTCGGGGGTGAAGCCCTCGGTGAGGCGGTCGTTCAGCTCGGCGAGCGCGGCGCGCACCTCGTCGAGCGCCGCGGTGCCGGTGGGCGTGAGGTCCAGGCGGACGGTGCGGCGGTCGTCGGGGTCGGGGCGACGGCGCACGAGGTCCGCGCGCTCCATGCGGGCGAGCAGGCCGCTGGTGCCGGCGGGGGAGGCCTGCAACGCGGCCGTCACCTCGCCGATCGTCGCGCCGGGGTGGGTGGCGAGGTGCAGCAGCACGCCGGCGGCGGCGGCCCCGAGCCCCGGGCCGCCGTCCCCGGTCGTGCGCGCGCTGCCGCGGCGCGCGATCCAGCGCCGCATCTGGCGCTCCGCCGCGGTGGTGAGGAACACCAGCCGCGGCGGGCGGCCCGTCATCGTCGCGGCTTCCTGGCGGGGAAGTGGACGTTTCCGTCCTGCTGCGACGGGGCGGCCGCGGCGCGGGCGTCGAGCCAGGCGAGGAGGTCGGGCCAGAGCGTGTCGCGCAGGCCGCGGCGGAAGAAGCCCAGGTGGCCGATCGCCTCCACGCCGCCGTCGGCGGGGCTCCAGGTGCGGCGCTCGACGTGGGCGGCCGTGAGGCGGTCGGTGATCGCGTCGATCTGCGCGGGGGTGGCCCACGGGTCGTCGGTGAACCCGACGGCGAGGACGTCGCCCGTGACGCGTGCCGCGTCCGCGGCGGCGCGCATGGTCGGGTCGTCGAAGAAGTAGCCCGGCATGGTCGACCAGCGACTCCACTCGAGCATCGCGGCGGCGGGCATGTCCTCCCCGAGGCTCAGACGACGGCCGGGGATGTGGCCGAGCACCCGGGCCGTCGCGGGGCCGAGCGCCCGCAGGATCAGTCGGACGCGCGCTCGCTCGGCGCGGTCGGGGATCGCGGACGTCGCGGCGACGTGGGACGCGACCGTGACGAACCCGGCCAGGCCCCGTGAGCCCTTGCCGAGCGCGAGCGCGTGCCCGCCGATGCTGTGCCCGACGGCGAGCTGGGGCACGTCGCCGAACCGCGGGCGGGCCCACGCGGCGACCGCGGGGACGTCGTCGGCCATCCAGTCGCGCATGCGCAGGCCGCGGTGGTCGCGGGGGCTGCCGGACCGGCCCGTGCCGCGGTAGTCGTAGGTGACGGCGACATACCCATGAGTGGCGAGGAACTCCGCGAACCCCGTGTACAGGCGCTCGGGGACCGCCGTCGCGGGGTGGATCACCACGACACCGCGGGGCGACTCCTTGGCGGGCCCGCGCACCGTGCCGACGACCCAGCCGCCCGCCGGGATCTGGATCCGCAGCTCGTCGGAGCCCACCGTCGCCGGGCTTTCGTTTCGCATGCGAAGTACCTTAGCGGGCTCCGTGGGTGAGGTAGTGCGTGCCCTGACGCTGGGTCTGGTGGCGGCGGACTAGGGTGCGCGTCGTCGGCGCACGGGGCGGGCGCGCTGCGAGCGCGCGCGGACGCCCCCATGCTGGACGTTCCGCCGAACGACGACAGGGGAGTTGCTCATGTCCGACCAGACCACGCCGCAGGACCCCACGACGCAGCAGCCGCAGCCGGAGCAGCCCGCGGACCAGCTCCAGCCGCCGGGACGCACGGGCGACATGTCGCAGGAGCCGGACCACGGGGAGACCACCTACCGGGGGTCCGGCCGGCTCGACGGGAAGCGGGCGCTGATCACCGGCGGCGACTCGGGCATCGGCCGGGCGGTCGCGATCGCGTTCGCGCGCGAGGGCGCGGACGTCGCGATCTCGTACCTCCCGGAAGAGGAGGAGGACGCCCGCACGACGGCCCGGTGGATCGAGGACGCGGGCCGCACGGCCGTGCTGCTGCCGGGCGACATCCGCGACGAGGAGTTCTGCCGGCAGCTCGTCGCGGACGCCGTCGCGGGCCTCGGTGGGCTCGACGTGCTGGTGAACAACGCCGCGTACCAGATGGCGCAGGACGACGGGCTGCGGGGGATCACGACCGAGCAGCTCGACCGGGTCCTCAAGACGAACGTCTACGCGCTGTTCTGGATCACGCAGGCGGCGCTCGACCACCTGCCCAGCGGCGGCGCGATCATCAACACGACCTCCGTCCAGGCGTTCGACCCGAGCCCTCCGCTGCTCGACTACGCCAGCACCAAGGCGGCGATCCTCAACTTCACCAAGGGGCTGGCGCAGCAGCTCGCGCCCGAGGGCATCCGCGTCAACGCCGTGGCGCCCGGGCCGATCTGGACGCCGCTCATCCCGGCCACGATGCCCGAGGAGAAGGTCGAGCAGTTCGGTGCCGACACGCCGCTCGGCCGCGCCGGGCAGCCGGCCGAGCTCGCGCCGGCGTACGTGTTCTTCGCCTCGCAGGAGTCGAGCTACATCACCGGTGACCGCATCGGCGTGACCGGCGGTCGGCTGCTCTGACGGGTTCTCCCGTCCCCGGCGCGACCAGGCGGCGGCCACCCCACCCGGGTGCGCCGCCGTCGTCGTGCGCGGGAGAAGATGGTCCCGGGGGACACCGACCGAGAAGGAGACCCATGCCCGCGCCCACGACGCCCACCCGCGAGTTCGTCACCGGCCTGCCGAAGGCCGAGCTGCACCTGCACCTGGAGGGCACGCTCGAGCCCGACCTCAAGCTGCGCCTCGCGCAGCGCAACGGCATCGACATCGGCCAGTCGACGGTCGAGGAGGTGCGCGCGACGTACGCGTTCGACTCCCTGACGAGCTTCCTCGCCGTGTACTACCCGGCGATGGAGGTGCTGCAGACCGCGGACGACTTCTACGAGCTCGCCGACACCTACCTCGCCCGCGCGGCGGCGGACGGCGTGAAGCACGCCGAGATGTTCTTCGACCCGCAGGCGCACACGTCGCGCGGCGTGCCGTTCGAGGCGGTCGTGACCGGGTACCACCGCGCCGCGGCCGAGGCGCCGAGCAAGCACGGCATCGACGCGCACCTCATCCTGTGCTTCCTGCGCGACCACTCCGCGCAGAGCGCGGCCGAGACGCTCGAGGCGTCGGTGCCGTTCCGCGACAAGATCCTGGGCGTCGGGCTCGACTCCGACGAGCGCGACAACCCGCCGCAGAAGTTCGCGGACGTGTTCGCGCGCGCCCGCGAGCTCGGGTACCGGCTGACGATGCACTGCGACATCGACCAGGTCGGCAGCATCGACAACATCCGGACCGTGCTCGACGAGATCGGCGTGGACCGGGTGGACCACGGCACGAACGTCGTGGAGGACCCGGCGCTCGTCGACGTCGTGCGCGAGCGCGGGCTGGGCCTCACGACGTGCCCGATCTCGAACTCGTTCGTCACCGACGACATGAAGGCGACCGAGATCGCCGGCCTGCTGCGCTCGGGCGTGCGCGTCACCGTGAACTCCGACGACCCGGCGTACTTCGGCGGCTACGTCGCGGAGAACTACGTCGCGCTCGCGGAGGCGGCGGGCCTCACGACGCAGGAGGTCGTGCAGCTCGCGAGGAACTCGTTCGAGGCGTCGTGGCTCGGCGACTCGCAGCGTGCGGCCTACCTCGCCGAGATCGACCGGTACGTCGCGGCGTTCGACGCGAACGCCGTCTGACCCGGCCCCCCACCCCGCCGAGGTAGAGCCTTGGTCCGCCGAGGTAGAGGCGTGGTCACGACCACGCCTCTACCTCGCGGGACCGGGGCTCTACCTCGGGCGGCCGAGGCTCTGTCTCGCGGTTCTGGGCGCTCGTCCCGCACCGACGTACCGGGGAGTAACGTGTCGGGGACGGCCGCCGCCGTCCGTTCGGCGGCGAGCACCCCCGCAGGGGGTGAATAATCTCCGGGTGCCGCACGTTGGCACGCACGGGACCCGCGCGCGCGGAATGGCCGTCCGCGGCCCCGCAGGCGGGCCCTGCCCGCAGGGGCACCACGACCACCGGCTTGGCGAGAGGGCGACCAGAGCTCATGAAGGATGTGCTGTACGTCGACGGCGGGACCCCGCTGGACGGGACGATCACCGTGCGCGGCGCGAAGAACTTCGTGTCCAAGGCGATGGTGGCGTCGTTGCTGGGGGAGTCGCCGAGCGTGCTGCGCAACGTGCCGCAGATCCGCGACGTCGGTGTCGTGACGGGGCTGCTGGAGCTGCACGGCGTCACCGTGAAGTCCGACCCGGACGCGGGGATCCTCGACCTGGACCCGTCGAACGTCGAGTCGGCGCACGTCGCGGACATCGACGCGCACGCGGGCTCGAGCCGCATCCCCATCCTGTTCTGCGGCCCGCTGCTGCACCGTCTCGGTGAGGCGTTCATCCCGGACCTGGGCGGCTGCCGGATCGGCGACCGGCCGATCAACTACCACCTGGACATCCTGCGCCAGTTCGGTGCGGTGGTGGACAAGCGGGAGAACGGTATCCACATCCGTGCCCCGCGCCGCCTCCAAGGCACGAAGATCGCGCTGCCGTACCCGTCGGTGGGCGCGACCGAGCAGCTCCTGCTGACCGCGGTGCGCGCCGAGGGCATCACGGAGCTCGCGAACGCCGCGATCGAGCCCGAGATCATGGACCTCATCGCGGTGCTCCAGAAGATGGGCGCGATCATCTCGGTCGACACCGACCGCGTGATCCGCATCGAGGGCGTCGACCGCCTCGACGGCTACACGCACACCGCGCTCGGCGACCGCATCGAGGCGGCCTCGTGGGCGTCGGCCGCGCTCGCGACGGGCGGCGACATCACGGTCAAGGGCGCGACGCAGCCCGAGATGATGATGTTCCTCAACACCTTCCGCAAGGTCGGCGGCCGGTTCGACGTCCAGGACGACGGCATCCGGTTCTGGCACCCGGGCGGCGACCTGTCGCCGATCGTGCTCGAGACGGACGTGCACCCGGGCTTCATGACGGACTGGCAGCAGCCGCTCGTCGTGGCCCTCACCCAGGCCAAGGGCCTGTCGATCGTGCACGAGACGGTCTACGAGAACCGCTTCGGCTTCACGGACGCGCTGCGCGGCATGGGCGCGACCATCCAGGTCTACAAGGAGTGCCTGGGCGGGCGCGACTGCCGGTTCGGGCAGCGCAACTTCCACCACTCCGCGGTCATCTCGGGCCCGACGCCGCTCACCGCGGCCGACATCGAGGTGCCCGACCTGCGCGGCGGCTTCTCCCACCTCATCGCCGCGCTCGCCGCGAAGGGTACGTCGACCGTGCGCGGCATCAGCCTCATCGACCGCGGCTACGAGAACTTCCAGGACAAGCTGGTCGCGCTCGGCGCGGACGTCCGCCGGGACTGAGCCGTCCACGGGTGCCCGGGGTACCCACCTCATGACGACTGTCACGGCCTCGCACGCGGTCCGCGTGCGAGGCTGGGCGTCGTGATCACCCGACCGCGCACGTTCCTCGACGTGTGGAGCCGGCGGACCGGCCCCGAACGGTTCGACTCCTACACCCGATGGTCGCTCTACTTCCTCTCGGGGACCGAGCCCCTCATCGCGCTCGCCCTCATCGGGAGCGACCCGACGTTCGACCCGTCGGTGGCGCGGTTCTGGCTGGCGCTCGTCCTCGTGCACACGGTCGTCTGCATCCTCGCGCTGCGCGCCGGGATCGGGCACTTCCTCGGCGGACGCCGCGTCCACCCGGTGCTGCTCGTCCTCGTCGGGGTCCTCTCGCTCGCGGTCGCCGCGCTCGCCGTCGGCACCTTCCCCGTGGACGGGGTCGACGACGTCGCCGCGAGCAGTCGCTACTACGGGCTGCTCCTGGGCCTCGGCTACGGGGTGCTGGCGCTCGTCCCCCTGCTCACGTTCCGGCGGGTCGCCCTCGTCGCGCTGGTCCTCGCCGTCGTCACCGGGTGCTCCGTGTGGATGGGCACCGGGCCCGTGACGCCGAGGACGGCGGGCGTAGCGGTGGGCCTCGGCCTCTCGGTCCTGGTCATGCTGCTCGGCGTCTTCGGCTCGTACCGCGCCTCGGTCTGGATGCTCGGCGTCGTGTGGGAGCAGGAGCGCACGCGCGTGCTCCACGCCCGCCTCGCCGTCGCCGAGGAGCGGCTGCGGTTCTCGCGCGACCTGCACGACGTCTTCGGCCGCACGCTGTCCGTGGTCGCCGTGAAGAGCGAGCTCGCGGCGGAGCTCGCGGCCCGCGGCCGCCCCGGCGCCGAGGAGCAGATGCTCGAGGTCCGCCGCATCGCGCAGGACGCGCTGCGCGAGGTGCGCGCCGTCGTCGCGGGCTACCGCACGGCCGACCTCGGCGCCGAGCTGGCCGGGGCGCGGTCCGTCCTGCGGTCCGCCGGTATCGAGACGACCGTGCACGGCGACGAGACCCCCGTGGGCGAGGACGCGCAGGAGGCGCTCGCATGGGCGGTCCGGGAGGCCGTGACGAACGTCGTGCGGCACTCGACCGCGCGCACCTGCACCATCACGGTCCACCGCGACGGGGCGTCGAGCGTCGTGGAGGTCGTCAACGACGGCGTCCCGACGGCGCCGCGCACCGGCGGCGGGTCGGGCCTCGTCGGGCTCCGCGAACGCCTGGAGGGCGCCGGCGGTCGCCTCGAGACGTGGGTCGACGACGGGCGGTTCGGGCTCGTGGCCCGCGTGCCCGACGCCGCCCGCCCCCACCGCACGTCCCCGTCCCCGCTCCCCGAGAGGACCACCCCGGCGTGATCCGCATCCTCCTCGCCGACGACGAGAACCTCATCCGCGACGCCGTCGCGTCGCTCCTCGCGCTCGAGGACGACCTCGAGGTCGTGGCGCAGGCGGCGTCCGGCCCCGAGGCCGTCGCGGCCGCGCTCAAGCTCCGGCCCGACGTCGCCGTGCTCGACCTCCAGATGCCGGGCCTCGACGGCGTCGAGGTCGCGCAGCGGCTCGCCGGCGAGCTGCCGTCGTGCGGCGTCGTCATCGTCACGAGCCACGGCCGCCCGGGCTACCTCAAGCGCGCGCTCGAGGCCGGCGCGCGGGGCTTCCTGCCGAAGACCGTCTCGGCGCGCGTCCTCGCGGACGTCGTGCGCCAGGTGCGCGACGGCGGCCGCTACGTGGACCCGGAGCTCGCCGCGGAGGCGATCGCCGCGGGCGCGAGCCCGCTCACGCCGCGCGAGGCCGACGTGCTCGAGCTCGCGGCCGACGGCGCCCCCGTCGAGGAGATCGCGACGCGCGCCCACCTCGCGCCCGGCACCGTGCGCAACTACCTCTCGTCCGCGGCGGCCAAGCTGGGTGCCGCGAACCGGCACGAGGCCGCGCACGCCGCGCGGCGGCACGGCTGGATCTGAGGGCGGGCTCCGCCCGGTAGGCTCGGTGACCGTGCCGAGCCAGCCCCAGACCCCGCGCGCGTACAAGACCCTGGCGTTCCTGCTGCGCCCGATCCTGTTCGCGATCACCCGACGCGACTGGCGGGGCGCCGAGAACCTGCCCGACGGCGGGTTCATCGCCGCCGCGAACCACGTCACCGAGGTCGACCCGGTGACGCTCGCCCACTTCCTCTACGACCAGGGCCGCGCCCCCAAGATCACGGCGAAGGCGTCGCTCTGGAAGGTGCCCGTGCTCGGCGGCCTCCTCACCCGCACCGGGATGATCCCCGTGCACCGCGGCACCGCGGGCGCCGCGCAGTCGCTCGTGGACTCCACCGCGCGGCTCGACGAGGGCGAGTGCGTCGTGTTCTTCCCCGAGGGCACGCTCACGCGCGACCCGGACGGCTGGCCCATGGTGGGCAAGACGGGCGTCGCGCGCCTCGCGCTTACGAGCCGGGCGCCCGTCGTCCCCATCGCCCAGTGGGGCGCGCACCGGCTCCTCGCGCCGTACGGCAAGGTGTTCAAGCCGATCCCGCCCAAGCAGGTCGCGGTCCACGCCGGGCCACCCGTCGACCTCTCCGACCTCTACGACCGCCCGCAGGACACCGCGACGCTGCGCGAGGCGACCGAGCGCATCATGGCCGCGATCACGAGCCAGCTCGAGGAGATCCGCGGCGAGCAGGCGCCCGCCGAGCGGTTCGACCTGCGCCGTCGGCCCGGGACGGAGGACCGCGCGTGAGCGCCGAGCGCATCGCCGCCGCCGTCCTCGGGTCGGGCAGCTGGGGCACCACGTTCGCCGCCGTCCTGGCCGACGCCGGGTGCGAGGTGCGCCTCTGGGGCCGCGACGCCGAGGTCGCCGAGCAGGTGAACACCTCGCGCCGCAACGAGAAGCGGCTGCCGGGCATCGACCTCCCCGACGGGATCCGCGCCACGACCGACGCGGCCGAGGCGCTCGCGGGCGCCGGGCTCGTCGTCGTCGCGGTGCCCTCCCAGGTCGCGCGCGAGACGCTCACCGAGCTCCGCCCGCACGTGGCGCCCGACGCCGTCGCGGTGTCCCTCATGAAGGGCGTCGAGCTGAGCACCGACCGGCGCATGAGCGAGGTCGTCGCGGAGTCGCTCGGCCTGGCTCCCGAGCGCGTCGCCGTGGTCTCGGGGCCGAACCTCGCGCGCGAGATCGCGCACCGGCAGCCGACGGCGACCGTCGTGTCGTGCGCCGACGACGACGTGGCCCGCTACGTGGCGCGCGCGTGCTCGTCGTCGTACTTCCGCCCGTACACCAACCGGGACGTGGTCGGCGTCGAGCTGTGCGGCGCGGTGAAGAACGTCATCGCGCTCGCCGTGGGCATCGCCCAGGGCCGCGGGTTCGGCTACAACACGACCGCCACCGTCATCACCCGTGGTCTGGTCGAGATCACGCGCCTCGGGCTCGCGCTCGGGGCGGACGCCGAGACGTTCCCCGGGCTCGCGGGCATGGGCGACCTCGTCGCGACGTGCTCGTCGCCGCTCTCGCGCAACCACACGCTCGGCAAGCACATCGGCCAGGGGCTGAGCCTCGACGACGCGATCGCCGCGACCGGCGGCACGGCGGAGGGCGTGAAGTCGTGCCGCTCGGTGCTCGAGCTCGCGCGCAAGGTCGGCGTGGAGATGCCCATCACGGCGGGCGTCGTCGCGGTGCTCCACGAGGGCATGCCCGTCGACGAGATGGCGCGCGGCCTGCTGTCCCGGCCCCAGAAGGCCGAGGGCGTCTCGGCGGAGCGCTGAGGCCTCGGCCTGCGGGCCGTCAGCCGTCGTCGCGGACGTCGACGACGACGCGGGTCGGGTCCTCGAGCGAGAACACCCGGAACGGGCGCTGCTCGTCGTCGACCCCGACGAACGCCTGCGTGTACCCCTCGAACACGCCGCGCAGCAGGACCTCCTCGACCACGCCGTCGTCCCCGGCCCGGACGGGGTTGGCGCCCGCGTACAGGTCGACGCCGGTGTCCGTGGGGTACCCCGAGCCGGAGAGCATGACCTGCAGGTAGGCGTCGCCGTCGACCGTCGCCACGTTGCCGCTGGCGTCGTCGACCGGCTGGTCGACGTACTCGACCCGCCACCCGGGCGTGCCGGTGCCGCCGAGCTCGAAGACGACCCGGTCGAACCCGTCGTGGTGCCCGACCCGGACGTCCGTCACCGTGAGCGCGGCGTCCGCGGACGGGTCCTGCGTGTCCGGCTCGGTGTTCGCGGGGAACGGCAGCGGTGCCTCGGTCGCGTCGTCCGACGGCGTGGACGCGCCGTCGGTCGGCTCGGCGCCGGGCTCCGGGGTGGTGCTCGGGGAGTCGGTCGGGCTGGGCGATGCGCTCGTCGCGGTGCTCGACGGCGAGGGTGAGTCGTCCGACCCGCCCGGGCTGCACGCCGCGAGGGCGAGGACGAGGACCGCGCCGGCGACGGCCGCCGGCCGCCGCCCGGGCGCCGCACCGTCCGTTGGTCGTGCCCGCCGCGTCCGCACCGCTCGTCGTGTCGTCATGCGGTCGATCCTAGAAACCCCAGGTCACGCGCGCGCGGCGGGCGGGCCACGGTCCGGCGACGGTCGTGTCACGGCCCGGTCTCGGCTGCACGCACCCTGTCCTGACGAGATGGCTGCCGCTACCCTCGGGGGATGGTGCAGGGGATCGGTGGTGCGTTCTTCGCGGTCGCGCTCACGGGACTGGTCGTCGTGGGGATCGTCCGCTTCACCTCCGGTGCGGAGGCGCGGGCCCGGCGCTCCGAGGGCGCGGGCGAGAGCGCGTCGTCCGGCATGTTCGGCGAGATCGTCGAGATCTTCCAGCCGAGCCGGACGCACCTCACCGAGGAGAAGGAACGTCAGCGGCTCGACATCGTGCAGCGTCCGGCGGAGGGCCGGCCGTTCGACGTCGACCTGGACGGCGGGGTCTTCTACGTCCCTCGGGAGCAGTCCCGCCGCGGCTCCCCGGCGCCCGAGCCCGACGCGGGCTAGGGTGCGGTGACCCACAGGTGGTGGTGCGCGGGCCGTGGCGGCCTGCGCGGAGAGGATCCAGGGCGTGCGTGACGAGCATCCGTTCGGTATCCGCCTGCACCCGGTGGCAGCGAGGACCGACCTCGACCCCGGGGCCCGCGAGATCGGCGTCGTCCACGACGGAGAGCTTCTGGTCATGGAGCACGGGGACGGGTCGACATGGGTGCGGGACGTCGCGACGGGCGACTCGTCCCCCCTCAACCGCGACCGGGCGGCGACCGAGGGGTTCCTGGAAGCGTTCGCGGAGTACCTGAGCTCCGGGCAGCCCGCCCCCGGACCGACGACGATGACGGCCGAGCAGGCCGCGGAGCGTCTCCGCGCCTTCCGGGCGGGGGAGGTTCGTCCGCCGTCCCGTCCGTCCGGGCGCAAGGCTCCCTCGCACCGCGCACGGCTGCGGACGCTCCGCACGAGGCTGCGGGCCATCGACCGCGCCGCGACCGGGCCGGACTTCTGGTGGAGCGGTCCTCTCGAAGAGGCGGAGAACGACCTGCTCTGAAGGAGGATCCGAGCGTGGCGGTGTGGAGCCGGATCGACGCACCCGCCGCCGCGCCGTCGCGTCGCGCCGCGCCGCCGGGATGCCGTGCGGCCGTGCGCCCGCGGCGCGTGTCGGCGTCAGCCGAGAGCGCTGCGCAGCGCCCGGTCCAGGTCGCGCCAGAGGTCCTCGACGTCCTCGACGCCCACCGAGAGCCGCAGCAGGTCCTCCGGGACCGTGCGCGACTCGGTCGCGAACCGGCGTCGGCGCTCGAGGCTCGACTCGACGCCGCCGAGGCTCGTCGCGGGCACCCACAGACGGACCGCCGCGACGACGGCGTCCGCGCCCGCCGCACCACCCCGCGGGCGCACGCCGAGGATCGAGCCGTACCCGGTCATGAGCCGCGTCGCGCGCTCGTGACCCGGGTCGTCGGGCAGGCTCGGGTGCCGCACCTCGACGACGTCGGGGTGCTCGGCGAGCCGGCGCGCGAGCTCCGCCGCGTTCTGCTGGGAGCGCTCGACGCGCAGGGCGAGCGTGCGCAGGCCGCGCAGCGCGAGCCACACCTCGAACGGCCCGGGGATCGAGCCGTGGAGCGTGCGGTAGGCACGCAGCGCGGCTGTGAGCTCCGGCGTGCGCGCGACGGCCGCCCCCAGCACGACGTCGGAGTGCCCGGCGAGGTACTTCGTCACCGAGTGCACGACGACGTCCGCGCCGTGCGCGAGGGGCTGCTGGCCGAGCGGCGTCGCGAACGTGTTGTCGACCGCGGACAGGACCCCGCGCTCGCGCGCCGCCGCGAGCAGGGCGGGCAGGTCGGCGACCTCGAGCATGGGGTTCGTCGGGGACTCGACGAGGAGGAGCGACGCGCCGTCGAGGGCCGCGACGACCTGGTCGGTGTCGGCGACGTCGACGCGCACGACCTCGACGCCGGCCCGTGCCGCGAGGTCGTCCGCGAAGCCGAGCGACACCTGGTAGGCGTGGCGCGGCAGCACGACCTTCCCGCCCGCGGGCACGGCCGAGAACACCGCGGCGATCGCCGCCATCCCGGAGCCGAACGCCACGCCGGGGTGCTCCGCGCCCTCGAGCGCGGCGAGCGCCTCCTCGAAGGGGTGCCACGTCTCGGTGTCCATCCGGGTGTACAGCAGCTCGCCCGGCTGCTGGACGCCCTGCGACACGTACGTCGAGGACAGCACGATCGGGGGGTTCACGGGCGCGCCCTGCGACCGCTCGGGGCGTCCCGCGGCGACGGCGACGGTCGCGGGGGACAGGGCGTCGGGGACGTGCGGGTCGCTCATGGCGGCAGCGTACGCCCGGCCGCGCGACGAGTGCCCCGGGCGACCACCCCCTGACCGGGCGACCAGGCGATCACGGTCGGCCGAGCAGGCCGTCGTGGCTCGTCCCGCGGCCGGGACGAGCCAGAACCACCTGCTCGGCGGCCGGTGGTCCGCGTCAGGAAAGGGGGCCGAGGAGCGACTGCGCGACGGTCGAGTGGGCGGACTCGTCGTCGGACGGGTGGAAGATCCCGGCGAGGACGTCGCGGTAGAGACGGCCGAGCTCGTTGCCGGCGAAGTAGCTCGAGCCGCCCGCGACCCGCACCATCTGGTCGACGACGGTCTTGGCCGTCTCCGTCGCGCGCACCTTGAGCCCTGCGGTCGCGCGGAACCAGCCCGCGCCGCGGTCGACGAGGGCGTCGAGCTCGGCCGCGACGGTGTCGATCTGCGGCCAGACGGCGTCGAGCGCGAGCGCGGCGTCGGCGAGGCGCCAGCGGACGTCCGGGTCCTCGGAGAGCGGCGCGCCGTCGTTCTTCATCGACGTCCGACGGCGGGCCGCGGCGACGCCGAGCTCGAGCGCACGGTCCGCGATGCCCGTGTACACCGACGCGAGCAGCGTCTCGAACGTCGTGAAGATCCCGACGACGAGGGGGTCCAGCGTCGGGCCTGGCGGCAGCCGCCGGACGACGTGCTCGACGGGGGCGAACGCGCCGTCGAGCACCGTGGAGCGCGACTGCGACGCGCGCATGCCCATCGTGTCCCAGTCGTCGAGCACCTGGACCCCGGCGTCGCGCGACACGAACGCGTGCACGAGGCGCGGGGCGTCGCGCGACTGGGTGTCGAGCCCCAGCACGCCGAGCCGCGTCCACGCGGGCGAGTTCGACGTGAAGATCTTGCGGCCGTGGAACGTGTACCCGCCCCGCTCGTCCGGGCGGGCCTCGGTGCGCGAGCCCAGCAGCACGAGGTCGTTGCCGCCCTCGGAGTACCCGAACCCGAAGACGCCCCCGCGGACGGCGTCCTCGAGCAGCCAGTCGAGCGACGCGTCGCCGCGCAGGTGGAGGTAGCGCGCGACGCCCGTCCACACGTGGTGCATGTTCACGGCGAGCGCCGTCGCGGGGGCGGCACCCGCGAGCCGCGCCTGCTCGTGCGCGACCTCGCGCAGGGTGAGGCCCGCGCCGCCGAACGACTCCGGCACGAGCGCGCGCAGGTACCCGGCCTCGGTGAGCGCCGCGAGGTCCTCGGTGAAGAACGCGTTGTCGCGGTCGTAGCCCGCGGCCCGGCCGCGGATCTGCTCCAGCAGCTCGTCGGAGAGCAGCGTGCGCGGCGTGGGGAACGGGGCGGGTGACGGGACGGGCGTGGGCATGGCCTGCCTTCGGTCTCGGGACGGACGGTGGAGGGGTGGACGGGGAGGGGCCCCGGCGACGTGCGTCGCCGGGGCCCCTCCACCGTACGGCGGCCGGTGGCCGGCCGTCAGCCCACGAGGACGGGCACCGGGTCCTCCGGGTGGGGGAGGATGCGGCGCAGGACGTCCGCGAGCGTCACGACGCCGACGAACCGCTCGCCGTCCATGACGACCGCGAGCTGCTCGCTCGACTCGCGCATGCGCGCGAGCGCGGCGTGCACCGTGGTGCCGGACTCCAGGACGAACCCGGGGCGCGCGAGCTCCTTGGCGAGCCGGTCGTCCGGCTCGAGGAGCGTGTCGCGCACGTGCACGACCTTCGGGACCACGCTCCCGTTCTGGACGAGGATGCGCAGGTGGCCCGAGCGGGCCGACGCGCGTCGCACGTCGGCCGCGGTCGCGTCGGCGGGGACCGACGTGGGCCGGCTCCCGGCCGGCACGAGCGCGTCGACCGTGAGGGTCTCGAGCTCGATCACGCCCGAGATCTGCGCCCGGTACGACGCCTCGAGCGCGCCGACGTTCGCCGAGTGCTCGACCAGGTGCCGCAGGGTCGCGGCGTCCTGCCCGCCACCCTCGACGTTCTCCACCGGCTCGACGCCCACGGCCCGCACGCAGCGGTTCGCGAGCTCGTTGAGCCAGCGCAGGAGCGGGCGGAACGCCCACATGAACCCGCGCATCGGCAGCGCGAGGAGCGTGGCAGACCGCTCGGGGTGGGCGATGGCCCACGACTTCGGTGCCATCTCGCCGACGACGAGGTGCAGGAACGTCACGACGATCAGCGCGAGCACGAAGCCCGCGACGTCGGCGGCCCACAGGGGCGCGCCCCACGTCTCGAAGACGGGCGTGAGCCAGTGGTGGACGGCGGGCTTGGTGATGGCACCGAGCGCGAGCGTGCACGCGGTGATGCCGAGCTGGGCGCCGGCCATGAGGAGCGTGAGCTCGTTCGAGCTGCGCAGCGCGGCGCGCGCGGCGCGGCTCGTGGGGGCGGCGTCCTCGAGGCGGTGCCTCTTGGCGCCGAGGAGCGCGAACTCCACGGCGACGAAGAACGCGCTGAGCGCGATGATCGCGACGGTCGCCGTGACGACGACCCAGGGGTTGCTCATCGGGTCTCCTCCGCGGCGTCGGTCGGGTGCGCAACCTCGCGCGCGGTCGGGTGCACGACGACGTCGACGGGGACGTCGCCCCGCCGCTCGACGAGCCGGACGCGCACGAGACGCGGCACGTGCCGCTCGACCGACAGGACGTCGACGAGGAGGGCGCGGTGCACCGGCTCGTCGTGCACGAGGTCGGCCGGGTCGTCCGGCAGCGGCACCTCGATCTGGTCGCCCGCGCGCGGCAGGGCGCCGTGCTGGGCGATGAGGAGCCCGGAGACCGTCTCGTGGTCGCCGCGGGGCAGGTCGTGCCCGAGGGCGCGCTCCGCCTCGTCGACGTGGACGTCGCCGCCCATGACCCACACGCCGTCCTCCTCGGCCGTGACCGTGGCGGGCTGCTCGGGGTCGTGCTCGTCGGTGATCTCGCCGACGAGCTCCTCGGCGAGGTCCTCGACGGTCAGCACGCCGGTGAAGCCGCCGTACTCGTCGATGACGCACGCGAGCTGGTTGCGCGTGGAGTTGAGCTGCGCGAGGGCGTCCGGGAGCGTCATGGCCGTCGGCAGCACCACGGCCTGGCGCATGAGCGCCGTGACGGGGGCGTCCGCGGGCAGGTCGGTCGCGAGGACGTCGGCGAGCTGGACGACGCCGAGCGGCTGGTCCGTGTCGTCGACCACCGGGTAGCGCGTGTGGGCGCGGGCCATGAGCTCGCGCACCTCGGCGACGGTCGCCTCGGGCCGCACGGTTCCCACGCGCGAGCGCGGGATCATCGCGTGCTCGACGTCGCGCTGCGGGAAGTCCAGCACGCGGTCGAGGAGCACGGACAGCTCGTCGGTCAGGTTCCCGCTCTCGCGCGAGTCGGCCACGATGTGCTCGAGGTCGCGCGCGGTCGCGGTGTTGTCGACGTCGTGGACGGGCTCGATCCTGAGCATCCGCAGCAGCGCGTTGGACGCCTTGTCGAACACCGCGATGAGCCAGCCGAACACCGTGAGGTACGCCGACGTCGAGCGTGCCAGACCCTTCGCGAGCGGCTCGGGCCGCGCGATGGCGAGGTTCTTGGGGAACAGCTCGCCGAAGAGCATCTGGATGATCGTCGACAGCACGAGCGCCAGGACGGTGCCCACCGCGACGCCGACACCCGTCGGGACGCCGACGCCGCCGAGCATGGTGCCGAGCGACTGCCCGATGAGGGGCTCGGCCACGTAGCCGACGAGCAGGCCCGTCACCGTGATGCCGAGCTGCGCGCCGGACAGGACGAAGGAGGTGCGCCGGGTCACGGCGAGCGCGCGCCGGGCCGACTCGTCGCCGGCCTCCGCCTTGGCCCCCAGCCGGGAGCGGTCGACGGTCATGTAGGCGAACTCCTGCGCGACGAAGTAGGCCGTCGCCGCCGTGATCGCGAGGACCACGAGGAGCCCGAGGAGGAGGGAGAGGAAGGTCGTCATCGTGCCCGCACCGCCCTGCGGTCGACGGGGACGCGTGGGTGCGTCCGCTCGCTGCCGGGGCCGGTGCGGCCGGGACTATGGTCGGGGTCGTCGGCCGCGGGGGCCTCGAGAGTCGTGTCTTCCACGGCACTCCCAACGCCGGAGCCTCCCGGATCGTTCCCGGGATCTCGCGGGGATGC
The DNA here is from genome assembly GCF_013127315.1 of Cellulosimicrobium sp. 72-3. Lineage (NCBI taxonomy): Bacteria > Bacillati > Actinomycetota > Actinomycetes > Micrococcales > Promicromonosporaceae > Cellulosimicrobium > Cellulosimicrobium sp. 72-3. Next base: position 2,743,136 of record NZ_CP053419.1, on the reverse strand, counting down.
TCGCCGGGATCTCGCACCGGCGCGCGTCCGCGCGCGAGCAGGCGTCCGGTAGGGTCGTCCGCGATGTCCAGCCAGAGCCCCGACCGGTCCGTGCCGTCCACCGACGAGCACCCCACCGGCGCCCCCCGCAAGCCCCGCGTCCTCGTGCTGTTCGGCGGGCGCTCGGGCGAGCACGCCATCTCCGCCGCGACCGCCGCGGGCGTCCTGCGCGCCATCGACCGGACGCGCTACGACGTCGTCCCGGTCGGGATCACGCCGTCGGGCGAGTGGGTCCTCGCGGCCGACGAGCCGTCGCGCTGGGAGATTACGGCGGGCCGGCTGCCTCAGGTCGAGCCGACGGGCGAGGAGGTCATCCTCCCGCTGTCGACCGGGCGCCGGGACCTGCGGGTGCTCGCGCCCGGCGAGGTGCCGCGCGTGCTCGGCGAGGTGGACGTCGTCTTCCCGCTCCTGCACGGCCCCTACGGCGAGGACGGCACCCTCCAGGGCATGCTCGAGCTCGCCGACGTGCGCTACGTGGGCGCGGGCGTCCTCGCCTCGGCGGTCGGCATGGACAAGCACTTCATGAAGCTCGTGCTCGCGGGCGAGGGCCTGCCGATCGCGCCGTACACCGTCGTCAAGCCGGGGGCGTTCGAGCGCGACCCGGAGACGGTGACGCAGGCGGTGGCCGCGCTCGGCCTGCCCGTCTTCGTCAAGCCCGCGCGCGCCGGGTCGAGCCTCGGCATCTCCAAGGTCGACGACCTCGCCGACCTGCCCGCGGCGATCGCGGCGGCGCAGGAGCACGACCCGAAGGTCGTCGTCGAGGCGGGCGTCGTCGGTCGCGAGATCGAGTGCGCCGTCCTCGGCGGACGCGGGGGAGCGCGGCCGCGCGCGTCCCTGCCGGGGGAGATCGTCGTCACGGGCGAGCAGCACGACTTCTACGACTTCGAGGCCAAGTACCTCGACGAGGCCGGGGTCGAGCTGTCGTGCCCGGCCGACCTCCCGGAGCACCTCGTCGAGCGCGTGCGCGAGATCGCGGTGCGCACGTTCGAGGCGGTCGGCGCGGAGGGCCTCTCGCGCGTCGACGTGTTCGTCACGCCCGACGAGCAGGTCGTCGTCAACGAGATCAACACCATGCCGGGCTTCACGCCGTTCTCGATGTACCCCCGCATGTGGGAGAAGTCGGGGCTCAGCTACCCCGACCTCATCGACGAGCTCGTCGCGCTCGCGCTCGAGCGGCCCACCGGCCTGCGCTGACCGCGCGGGCGACGGGCCGGCGGCGGCCCCGGGACGGGCACCGGCTCAGCCGACGTCGCCCACCCCGACGCACGCGCGCGTCTGCGGGACCTCCATGACCGCGCGGCCCAGGTCCGCGATGAACGACGTCGAGTGCCCCTCCGTCACGGCGGGCGGGACGACGACCTGCACCGCGGGGTCGCGCCCGTAGGTGGTGAACGTCCACGTGCCCTCGTCCTCGACGACGAGCCAGTCGACGCTGCCCCCCTCGGACACGACGCTCTGGCACGCCGTCGTCGTGGGACCGGGCACCTCGACGCCGCACCGCAGCGTCACCGCTGCGCCCGGCTCGCCCCAGGCGGCCGTGGCCTGGCTCGTCGTGCCGACCTTCGGCAGGTCCTCGCCCAGCGAGTCGGGCAGCGCGAGCACGACGTCCGCGCACAGCGGGTTCTGGGCGTCGTCCGCCACGGGGACGCCGATGCGCGGCGCGCACGCGGCGGTCGCGGCCACGACGCCCAGGAGCGCGGGGACGGCCAGGGCGCGGACGAGCCGGCGCCGGGACGGCCGGGACGACCCCGGGCGGGGGGAGGGGGAGCGGGGAGGGACGACGTCGAGCACGCGACCACCGTAGCGGCCCGCGACGGGTGCCCGTGACCGCCCGGGCGGCGACTAGGGTGGCCGCGTGAGCGAGACGCCCCTGCTGGTCCGCGACGTGCCTGAGGAGGCGCTCCTCGCCCGGATCTTCCCCCTGCTGCCCACGGCCCCCTCGACGCTGGTCGGGCCGGGTGACGACTGCGCGGTCGTCGCCGCGCCCGACGGCCGCTACGTCGTGTCCACCGACGTCCTCGTCGAGGACCGGCACTTCCGCCGGCGCTGGTCGACGGGTTACGACGTCGGCCGCCGCGCCGCCGTGCAGAACCTCGCCGACGTCGTGTCCATGGGCGCGCGCCCCGTGGCGCTCGTCGTGTCGCTCGTCATGCCGGGCGACCTGCCGGTCGACTGGGTCACCGGGTTCGCGCGCGGGCTGGCCGACGCGTGCACCCCGCTCGGTGCCGCGGTCGTGGGCGGCGACCTGTCCGGAGGGGACCAGGTCGTGGTCGCCGTGACCGTCCACGGGGACCTGGAGGGTCGCGAGCCGGTGCTGCGGGGCGGGGCCCGGGCGGGCGACGTCGTCGCGCTCGCGGGGACGCTCGGTCGGTCCGCCGCGGGTCTCGCGCTGCTCGACGCCGGTCGCGCGGACGTCGACGACGCGCTCGTCGCCGCCTACCTGCGTCCCGACCCGCCGCTCGCCGCGGGCCCGGTCGCGGCCGACGCCGGGGCCACGGCGATGATGGACGTCTCGGACGGCCTGCTGCGGGACGCGGGGCGGGTCGCGCGGGCGAGCGGCGTCGTCGTCGACCTGGACCCGGCTGCGCTCGACGCCGACCGTGCCCGGCTGCGGGACGCGGGCGCCGCGCTCGCGGGCGACGGGACGGAGCTCGTCGACGGGTGGGTCCTGTCCGGGGGAGAGGACCACGGCCTGCTCGCCACGTTCCCCGCGGCGGCGTCGCTCCCGGCCGGGTTCCGGCCGCTCGGCACGGTGCGCCCCGCGGGCGACGACGGCCCGGGCGTGCGCCTGGACGGCGCGGTGCCGCGCCCGTCGTCGGGGTGGGACCACTTCCGCGCGTGAGCGCGGGCGTCAGCTCCGGCGGTAGCGGACGGCGGTGAGGTCCTTGCCGCCGATGTCGTCGCGGCGCTCGACCCCGTCCGGGCTGAACCCGTGCCGACGGTAGAACCGGCGCGCGCGCTCGGCGTCCTCGAGGACCCAGAGCGTGACGGTGGTGCCGGGGCCCACCTCACCGAGCATGGTGCGCATGAGGTCGCGTGCGACGCCGCGGCCCCAGGACTCGGGGTCGAGGTAGATGGCGTAGATCTCCAGGTCCCCGGGCTCGGCGTCCTCGTCGCGACCGGGGCCGAGGGTGGCGAAGCCGATGGTGCGGCCGTCGGCGTCGGCGAGCCAGGTGCGCGCGCCCGCGGTGCCGAGGCTCTGGACCCAGTGCTTCTCACGCTGGTCGTGGTCGAGCGAGGCGAGGTACTCGTCCGGCACGATGCCGGCGTACGCGCCGCGCCACGACGCGATGTGCACGGCCGCGATGGCGCGCGCGTCCGCGGGGCCGGCCGGGCGGATCGTTACCTCGCTCAGTTCCGTCACCATGGACAAAGACTGCCACCCGGGCGGGGATACACCAAGCCCGTTTGTCCGGATCCTCAGGAGATCTTCGGAGCTCGGACGTCCGGCGACCGGGGCCACGGACGACGAGAGCGCCCGCCGGGGACCGGCGGGCGCTCTCGTGGAGGAGTCGCGCGACTCAGGCGGGGCGGGTGACCTTGCCGGCCTTGAGGCACGAGGTGCACACGTTGAGGCGCTTGGGCGTCCCCGCGACCACGGCGCGCACGCGCTGGATGTTCGGGTTCCAGCGGCGCTTCGTGCGGATGTGGGAGTGCGAGATGCTGTGCCCGAAGCCCGGGCCCTTGCCGCAGACGTCGCAGTTGGCAGCCACGGTTTCTCCTGATCGTCGTGCACGTCGCGCACGCAGCGGCGACGTCCTGAATGGTCTGTAGGGTGTCCGGCCCGGTGTCCCTCGGCGGCTCCTCGACGACGTCGAGGGCGCGCGAAGCACCCGGGCAACCTCGTCAGGGTAGCCGATCCGAGGCCCTCAGCTCAAACCGGGTCCGCGTCACACGGATCACGCCGGAGCCGGGGCGGCTCGCCCCACGACCGGGGGCCGCGTTGACTACCGTGGTCCCGACGACCGCCGGGTCGTCCGACCCGCCGCGCGCGGCCGGGCCGTCCCCCAGCGTACGAGGAGCCGTCCCGACGTGAGCCCCGGAGCCGACGTGGTCGACGTCGCCGTCGTCGTCGCGTGGGGTCGTGGTGGTGTCCACGCCCTCGCCCAGGCGCGCGCGTCGCTCGACCGCGTGAACGTCTTCCCCGTGGCCGACGCGGACACCGGCACGAACATGTACCTCACGCTGCTCGACGCCGTGCGGGCGCTGCCAGCGGGCACGGCGGACGCCACGGGCGCAGCGGGTGGCGCGGGCGACGTCCTCGTGCGTCTCGCGCGCGGGGCGCTCGTCGGGGCGCGCGGCAACTCCGGCGTCATCCTCAGCGAGTACCTGCGCGGGCTCGCGCTCGAGCTCGCCGAGCACCGGACGGTCTCGGGCGCGGCGCTCGCCGTCGGCCTGGACCGCGCCGCGCGGACGGCGCGGGGTGCCGTCGCGCGCCCGGCGCCGGGCACGATCCTCACCGCGGCGGACGCGGCGGCCCGCGCGGCTGCGGACGTGGTCACGGACGGCGACCCCTCGCCCGGTGCCGTCGCCGCGGCGGCGCGGGACGGCGCCCGCGCGGCGGCGCTGCGCAGCACCGACGAGCTCGACGCGCTGGCACGGGCGCAGGTGCTCGACGCCGGTGCCCTCGGCCTCGTGCTCGTGCTCGGCGCGCTCGTCGCGGCGCTCGACGAGCGGACCGGCGGAGCGGACCGCACGCGGACCGACGAGCCGGGCCACGGGCTCGTCGACGCGCGCCTCGACGAGCCCGGCGCGGCACCGGGGGCCCCCGCGCCGGTCGTGTCGGAGGTGCTGGGCATGATGTCCGGCATGACGCCGGTCACCGGGTCGTCCGTGGGGACGGCGTCGGGGACCGAGGCCGCGCACGAGGGGGGCGAGTTCGAGGTGATGTACGTGGTCGACCTGCCGGGCGGTGCGCTCGCGGGCGCCGTGGGCGCGTCCGCGGCACCGGGGGAGCGGCTGCGGTCCGACCTGTCCCGGATCGGGGACTCCGTCGTGGTCGTCGGCGGCGCGGGCGACGACGGGTCGGGGCTGTGGCAGGCGCACGTCCACACCGACGACCCGATGGCGGCGGTCGTGGCCGGACGGGCGGTGCTCGCCGACGCCCAGGGCCGCGCGTCGCGGGAGGGAGCGGGGGCGCTCGTCGCGCTGCGGCAGGTCCGCGTGCGCCACCTGCCGGGCACGCACGGGCACGGCCACCTTCCGGAAGCGGCGGGCATCACGGCGGACGGCGGCCCGTCGGACGAGCCGGGGCTCGTCGCGGTGACCAGCTCACCGGGGCTCGTCGCGGACCTCGCGCGCGCGGGCGCCGTCGTGCTCCTGCGCGACGAGCCCGGTGCGCCCGACCTCGCGGCGCTGCACCGCGTCGCCGTCGACGCGCGCGCGGCGCACGTCGTGGTGCTGCCCGGCGGCGACCTCCCCGAGCGGGACGTCGCGACGCTCCGCGCGGCCCTGCGCGAGGACGGCGTCGAGTCGCTCGAGGTGCTCCCGGCCCCGACGGACCTGCACGTGACGGTCGCGCTCGCCGCCGCCCAGCTGGTCGACGGCCCCGGTCGCGTGGACGCCGTGCGGTCCGCTCTCGCCACGGTGCGCACGTCCCGGGCGTCGGCGGCCGGGACGGACGACCCCGAGGCCGCGCGCCGGCTCGTCGGGCTCCTGGAGGGCCTGCTCGAGCGTCCCGCCGAGGTCGTCACGGTCCTCGCGGACGACGACGTCCCCCTCCCGGCGCTCGACGCGCTCGCCCCCGCGGCCGCCCGCGCCGGGGCCGAGCTCGTGCTCCTGCGCTCGGGCCGGGTCGGCGGCACGGTCGCGCTCGCCGCGGAGGGCGCCGTCGTCCACCACGGCACGGACGAGGCGGTGGGCGCATGACGGACCGGCTGGCCGAGCCGCTGACCCGCGCCGTCGGGACGCGCAGCGCGGGACCGCTCGCGAAGCTCGGCCTCGAGACCGTGGGCGACCTGCTGCGCCACTACCCGCGCCGCTACGGCGACCCCGGCCGTCTCACGGACCTCGGCGGGCTCGCCCTCGGCGAGCACGTGACGATCGTCGCCCAGGTCCGCAGCGCGACCGTCCGGCGCATGCGCAACCGCGCGGGCGCCATCCTCGAGGCCGTCGTGACGGACGGTCCGCAGCAGCTCTCGCTCACGTTCTTCGCGAAGAGCCCCAACGTGCTGCGCTACCACGAGCAGCGGCTCGCGCCGGGGCGGCACGGCCTGTTCACGGGCGTCGTCGGCCTCTACCGGGGCACGCGCCAGCTCACGCACCCCGACTACAAGATCATCGGCATGGACGACGACGCCGAGGACGCCGAGAGCGCCGTCCTCGAGGCGAGCAGGCCGATCCCCATCTACCCCGCGAGCGGAAGCATCCCGAGCTGGAAGATCCAGCCGGCCGTGCGGACGGTCCTCGACCCGCTGCGCGAGGAGGACGTCCCCGACCCGCTGCCCGACGCCGTCCGCGAGCGGCGCGGGCTCGGCACCCGGCTCGAGGCGCTGCGCGACGTCCACGAGCCGTACGACGAGAAGCAGTGGCGGCGCGGTCGCGACCGGCTGCGGTACGAGGAGGCGTTCGTCCTCCAGGCCGCGCTCGCGCAGCGGCGTGCCCGGGCCGCCGCCGAGCCCGCGACCGCACGCCCGCCCCGGCCGGAGGGCGAGCCGGGCATCCTCGCGGACTTCGACGCGGCGCTGCCGTTCACGCTCACGCAGGGACAGCGCGAGGTGGGCCGGGAGATCGCCGACGACCTCGCGCTCGCGCGCCCCATGCAACGGCTCCTCCAGGGCGAGGTCGGCTCCGGCAAGACCGTCGTCGCGCTGCGCGCGATGCTCCAGGTGATCGACGCCGACGGCCAGGCGGCGCTCCTCGCGCCCACCGAGGTGCTCGCCGCGCAGCACGCGCGAACCCTGCGGGCGCTCCTCGGGCCGCTCGCCGAGGGCGGGTTCCTCGGGGGCGCCGACCACGGGACGCGCGTCGCGCTCCTCACCGGCTCGCTCGGCGCCGCGGCGCGCAAGGAGGCCCTGCTCGACGCCGCGAGCGGCGCGGCGGGGATCGTCGTGGGCACCCACGCGCTGCTCTCCGAGCACGTGCAGTTCGCCGACCTCGGGCTCGTGGTCGTCGACGAGCAGCACCGGTTCGGCGTCGAGCAGCGTGACGCCCTGCGGGCGAAGGCCCGCACCTCCCCGCACCTGCTGGTCATGACGGCGACGCCGATCCCGCGCACCGTCGCGATGACCGTGTTCGGCGACCTCGAGACGTCGTCGCTCACGGAGATCCCCGCCGGGCGGTCGGGCATCACGACGCACGTCGTGCCCGCCGGGAACCCGACCTGGATGGAGCGGACGTGGGCGCGCGTGCGCGAGGAGGTCGACGCCGGGCACCGCGCGTACGTGGTGTGCGCCCGCATCCACCCGGACGAGCCGGACGCCGACGCGGGCGGGACGGGGGGCGACGACTTCGACGACGTCCCGGACTTCCTGCTCGATCCCGACGCGCCCGACGCCGTCGAGCGGGCGCCGCTGCGCGCCGTGCTGGAGGTCGCGGAGGAGCTGCGCGCGCACCCGCGGCTCGCCGGGCTGACGGTCGGCGTGCTGCACGGCCAGATGCCGCCGGCCGAGAAGGACGCCGTGATGGCCGACTTCGCATCGGGAGCGGTCCAGGTGCTCGTCTCCACGACGGTCGTCGAGGTCGGCGTCGACGTCCCGGAGGCCACGGCGATGGTCGTGCTCGACGCGGACCGGTTCGGCATCTCCCAGCTCCACCAGCTCCGCGGGCGCGTCGGGCGCGGGTCGGCCGCCGGGCTGTGCCTGCTGGTCTCGACCGCGCAGCCGGGCACGCCCGCCGCGACGCGCGTCGAGACGCTCGCGCGCACGACGGACGGGTTCGAGCTCGCCACCGTCGACCTCGAGCTGCGCAGCGAGGGCGACGTCCTGGGCGCCGCCCAGTCGGGGCGTGCGAGCTCCCTGCGGCTCCTGCGCGTCGTCAAGGACGCGGACGTCATCGAGACCGCGCGGGCGGACGCGGCGGAGGTCGTCGCGCAGGACCCGGACCTCGCGGACCACCCGGCGCTCGCCGCCGCGATCCGCGAGCAGCTCGACCCCGAGCGCGAGGAGTTCCTCGAGCGTGCGTGACGGGGCGCCGCGGCGCCTGCGTAGGGTGGGCGCGTGACGAGGATCGTGGCGGGAACAGTCGGTGGGCGCACGCTGCAGGTCCCACCCCGCGGCACGCGACCGACGAGCGAGCGCGTGCGGGAGGCGATCTTCTCCCGGCTCGAGCACCTCGGCGTCGTCGACGACGCGCACGTCCTCGACCTCTACGCGGGCTCCGGCGCGCTCGGCCTCGAGGCGGCGAGCCGCGGCGCGGCCGACGTCACGCTCGTCGACTCCGCGCGGGTCGCGGCCGACGTCGCACGACGCAACGTCGCCGCCCTCGGCCTGTCGAACGTGCACGTCGTCGCGCAGCCGGCCGAGGCGTTCGTCGCGGGCGTGGCGGCGGCCGCGGCGCAGCGGTCGGCGGCCGGGGACGCGGCCGGAGCGGCCGGGGCGTCGTCCCCGGGGCGTGCGGGCCACGGGCCCTTCCACCTCGTGCTCGTGGACCCGCCCTACGACGTGACGGCCGAGGCGCTCGAGCGCGTCCTGGCGCACCTCGCGGTGCCCGGCGTGCTGGACCCGGCCGCCGTCGTCGTCGTCGAGCGCTCGACGCGCACGCCCGAGCCGACGTGGCCCGCCGGCTGGGAGCTCGTCGCGCACAAGGACTACGGCGAGACCGCGGTGTTCTTCGTCGGCCCGGAGCTCCCCGACGACGCATAGCCCGTCGACCAGGTGGTTCTGGTTCGTCCGGGTCGGTTGACGCACCCGGACCGCCTGCTCGGCCTGCCGGGACTGCCTGGTCGGTGGGGGCGTCCGCGGGACCGGGGGTCAGGCCGTCGGGGCTCGGGTCTCGGCCGGGGCGAGGGCGCCGACGGGCACGGTCGCGAGGGCGGCGGGGTCGTCCGGGTCGACGAGGCGGACGCTGTCCCCGCCCGCGGCGTCGAGCAGGCGGCGGGTCGCGGCGTCGTCGGCGAGCGTGCCCTCGCTCTCGCGGAGGTTCTCCGCGAGGAAGGCGCGCAGCGGCGCGGCCGGGACGTCGTCCTCGGCGGCGTGCGGACCGCGGGGGAACGACACGAGGAGGAGCGCGGGCACGCGCTCGCCGCCCGGACCGTCGCCGGGCTGGAAGTAGGGGAGCGCCAGGACGCGCGCGCCGAGGCGCGCGTAGAACCGGAGCCGCGCGACCGGGTCGCCGTGGGCCTCGCTGCCGGTGTGGTGCGCGGGGTGCTCGACCTCGCCCACGACGACGAGCGGGTCGAGCGCGCGCCAGTCGTCGAGCGCGGTGGTGACGAGACGGCGGCCCACGCCGCCGCCCCGGCGTCCGGGGGCGATCGCGAGGTAGAGCACGAGGAGGACGCGCGCGTCGGCGAACCACTCGCCGACGACGCCGGCGACGACGCGGTCCTCCTCGACGACGCCGAGGCTGCGCAGCCGCCCGCTCGCGTGGGCGTCGAGCAGCTCCTGCTCGTCGACGAGCTCGGCGGGCGGGAACGACGGCACGAGGACGTCGCGGTGCAGCGAGCGCAGCAGCGCGGGGTCGGTGAGCGGGACGACGGCGGGGGTGGTCACGTCGACCATCGTCGCGCCCGACGCCGGTCGGCGCGCGCCCGGCCGCGCCGCCCGGGTCCGGCGGCCCCCGTGTACTACCGTGACGAGGTGACCACAGCCGTCTGTCCCGGGTCGTTCGACCCGATCACCCTGGGCCACCTCGACATCGTCCGCCGTGCGCGCGCCCTCTTCGACGAGGTCGTCGTCGGCGTCGCGCGGAACGCGTCGAAGTCGGCGCTCCTGAGCGTCGACGAGCGCGTGGACCTCGCGCGGTCCGCGGTGCGGGACGCGGGGCTGGACGGCGTCCGGGTCGAGGTCGTGCCGGGGCTGCTCGTCGACTTCTGCCGCGACGTCGGTGCGACGGCGGTGGTCAAGGGCCTGCGCGGCGGTGCCGACTTCGACGCGGAGCTGCCGATGGCGCTCATGAACCGGCACCTCGCGGGGGTCGAGACGGTGTTCGTCGCGGGCGACGCCGCGCTCCTGCACGTCGCGTCGTCGCTCGTGAAGGACATCGCGCGGTACGGGGGACCGGTGGACGACCTCGTCCCGCCCGGGGTGGGCGACGCCGTCCGGGCGGCGCTGGCACGGACGCAGGGGACCAGCAGGTGAGCACGACGGGAAGGACCGGGTACGTGAGCGAGCAGCAGGACCGACGGCCGACGCACGAGGACCGCGCGGGCGAGGAGGCGCAGGTCGGGTTGAACGCGATCCTCGACGACCTCACGCACCTCGTCGAGTCGGCGCGCACGATGCCGATGTCCGCGTCGGTGCTGGTGCACAAGGGCGACGCCCTCGCGCTCCTGGACGAGCTGCGGGGCGCGCTGCCGGAGCAGCTCGCGCACGCGGACGAGGTGCTCGCGCAGGCGGACGCCGTGCTCGAGGACGCGCACCGGCAGGCGGAGGAGATCCTCACGACGGCGCGCGCCCGGGCGATCGAGCTCGTGCAGACGGAGCAGGTGGTGGTCCAGGCGGAGGCGCGCGCCCGCGACATCGTCGACGAGGCGCAGGAGGCGGCTGCCGTGCTGCAGCGCGACGCCGACGACTACTGCGACCGGCGGCTCGCGGACTTCGAGGTGGACCTCGGCAAGCTCCTCGCGCAGGTCCAGGCCGGCCGGGCGAAGCTCGCGGACCGGCTCGGCGACCGCTTCGGCGACGCCGACGAGTCGCCGTTCCCGGCGACGATGCGCGAGCGCGGCGGGGAGCGCGCGGCCCGCTGACGGGCGTGCCGGTCGCCGGACCCGACGACCGTCGCGGTCGCCACCGCGAAGGTGGCGACCACGGCGTCCGGTGACGTAAGATCGATGTTTGGCTCGTCGCGTCACGCGTCGACCCGTGCCTGGCAGCCGCCGTCGAGCGGTCGCCGGCCCCCGACCATCGTTGACCACCGTCCGCGGGCGCCCACGCCTGCGGGCTCCGATCCTGGAGCGCACCATCACCGCCGAGAAGACGTCGCCGCTCGTGCTCGACACGCACGAGCTCGGTCGGCGACCCGGGAGCATGCTGACGGTCCGCCGGACCGTCCCCGCGCCGGCCGACCTCGGGACCGCCGTCATCGGCATCCCCGAGGGCAGCGAGCTCGAGCTCGACCTGCGTCTCGAGGCCGTCATGGAAGGTGTGCTCGTCTCCGGGACGGTGACGGGACGCGCGGTCGGGGAGTGCGTGCGCTGCCTCGACACGGTGCACGAGGACGTCTCGGTCGAGCTCGGCGAGCTGTTCGCCTACCCGGAGCGCGCGAAGGCCGCCGAGGAGTCGGGCGACGACCTGGAGGACGCCGAGGACGTCTACGAGCTGGACGGCGACCTCGCAGACATCGAGCCCGCGCTACGGGATTCGGTCGTCACTGCACTACCATTCAGTCCGGTGTGCCGAGCGGACTGCCCGGGGCTGTGCTCCGAGTGCGGTGCGCGCCTGGCGGACGACCCGGGCCACACCCACGAACTTGTCGACCCTCGCTGGTCGGCGCTGGAGAGCATGTTCGACACCTCGAACGTGTCCGACGAGACGAAAGAGAGCTAGCCGTGGCTGTTCCGAAGCGCAAGATGTCGCGCAGCAACACCCGTGCGCGTCGTTCGCAGTGGAAGACGACCGCCGCGAACCTCACCACCTGCCCGCAGTGCAAGGGCGACAAGCTGTCGCACGCGGCGTGCCCGACGTGCGGTACCTACAAGGGCCGCCAGTACGCCGAGGCGCTGCGCACCGAGCACGCAGGCTGAGGCGCGTGGCACCGGCTGCACCGGCATCCGGTCTTCTCGAGAAGCTCGGGGTCCATCTGGACCCCGAGCTTCTCGTGCTTGCGCTCACGCACCGGTCGTTCGCGCACGAGAACGGCGGCATCCCCACGAACGAGCGTCTCGAGTTCCTCGGTGACACCGTCCTGGGCCTCGTCGTCACGGAGACCCTCTACCGCCGCCACCCCGACCTGTCCGAGGGCGAGCTCGCCAAGATGCGGGCCGCGACCGTCTCGCAGAAGTCGCTCGCCGCGATCGCGCGCCGGCTCGGCCTGGGGCAGTACGTGCTGCTCGGCAAGGGCGAGATCCGCACGCGCGGCAACGACAAGGACTCGATCCTCTCCGACACGGTCGAGGCGATCATCGGCGCGGTCTACCTGAGCCACGGCCTGGAGCCGGCCCGCGGGCTCGTGCTCGGGCTCGTCGAGCCGACGCTGTCGGCGGCGGCCGGTCTGGGCGCCGGGCTCGACTGGAAGACGTCGCTCCAGGAGGCCGCGGCCGCGGCCGGGCTGAGCGCGCCGTCGTACTCGAGCGACGCCGTCGGGCCGGACCACGCGCGGGTCTTCACGTCGTACGTGCACCTCGACGGCCGCCTCTACGGCACGGGCAGCGGGACGGCGAAGAAGTACGCCGAGCAGGAGGCCGCGGAGCGTGCGTACCGCGCGCTCGCGGCGGAGCAGGCCGAGCGCGAGGCGGCGTCCGCGGCCTCGCCGGTCGCGGCCGAGGACGCCGGTGCCTGAGCTGCCCGAGGTCGAGACCGTCCGCGACGGTCTCGCCCGCCACGTCGTGGGCGCCCGCGTCGTCGACGTGGAGGTGCTGCGCGACTACAGCGTGCGGCGCCACGAGGGCGGGCCGGCGGGCTTCCGCGACGAGCTGCTCGGTCAGCGGCTCGGCGCCGCGGTGCGCCGCGGCAAGTTCCTCTGGCTCCCGCTCGAGCCCGCCGCCGGGTCCGACGACGGCCCCGCCGCCGCCCTGCTGGCCCACCTCGGGATGTCGGGCCAGCTCCTCGTCCGCTCCGGCGTCGCGCTCGCCGACCGCTCGCCGCACCTGCGGGTGCGCGTGGTGCTCGAGCACGACGACCGCACCGCGTACGGTGCGCAGGCGCTCGACTTCGTCGACCAGCGCACGTTCGGGCACCTGTCCGTCCAGGACCTCGTCCCGACGCCCGACGGCGCCCCCGGCGGCCTCGGCTCCGACCTCGCCGCGGTCCCGGCGCCGGTCGCGCACATCGGCCGGGACCTGCTCGACCCGTCGCTGCGGCGCGACGACGTGGTGGACGCGATCCGGCGTCGTCGGACGGGCGTCAAGCGCGCGCTGCTCGACCAGACCGTCGTGTCCGGCGTCGGCAACATCTACGCGGACGAGGCGCTGTGGCGCGCCCGGCTGCACTACGCCCGCGCGACGGACACGCTGCGCCGTCCCGAGGCGCACCGTCTGCTCGACGCGGCGGCCGAGGTCATGACGGAGGCCCTCGCGCAGGGCGGCACGAGCTTCGACGCGCTGTACGTCAACGTGAACGGCCAGTCCGGCTACTTCTCGCGGTCGCTCGCCGTGTACGGGCAGGAGGGCGAGCCGTGCCCCCGGTGCGGCACGCCCGTCCGGCGCGACGAGTTCATGAACCGCTCGTCGTACACGTGCCCGCGGTGCCAGCCGCGCCCCCGCAACGGCCGCTGGTAGACCCCGGAAGCGCCCCTCAGCGGGGGACGACGTTGCGGAGCTCGCGGCCCGCGCGGAGCGCGTCGAGGTTGGCGTTGACGAGCTCGGACGCGCGCTGGGGCCGGTTGCCCGCGACGTGCGGCGTGAGGACCAGGCGCGGCGCGTCCCACAGGGGTGACTCCGCGGGCAGGGGCTCGGACCCGGTGACGTCGAGCGCGGCGCCGCCGAGGCGCCCGTCGTGCAGCGCGGCGACGAGCGCGTCCTCGTCGACCGTGGCGCCGCGGCCGACGTTGACGAAGACCGCGTGGTCGGGGAGCTGGTCGATCCGCGCGGCGTCGAACGCGTGCCGCGTCGTGTCGAGGGCGGGCAGGAGCGAGACGAGCACGTCGGTCGAGGCGAGCACGTCGGGGAGGTCGTCGTCGGTCACGACGGGGAAGCCGTGCCGCTCGCCGCGGCGGCTCGCGACGCCCGTCACGTCGGCGCCGAGCGCCGCGAGCAGCGGCGCGAGCCGGGCGGCGATCGAGCCGAAGCCCCACACGGTCACGCGTGCGCCGTCGAGCGTGTAGCGCGCTGCCGTCGCCGGGTCCGCCTGCGCCTGGTTCACCGCGGTGTCCCACCGGTGCTCGCGCTGCGCCGCCCCGAGCACGTCGAGCCGGCGCACGACGGCGAGGACCAGCGCGAGCGCGTGCTCGGCGACGGGGCCGTCGTGCAGGGACCGGCCCGAGGTGATCGTCACGTCCGGCCCGAACCCGGCCGCGAGCACGGCGTCGGGGCCCGCGGCGAGCGTCTGGACCCAGCGCAGGCGGGGGAGCCGCGCCGCGGCGTCGGCGAGGTTCTCCGCGGAGCCGCCCCACACCACGAGCACCTCGGCGTCGGCGTCCTCGGGACGGAACGGGGCCGCGGCGTCGTACACGACGACCTCGTCGTCCGGGCCCGCGTGCACGTCGAGGGCGATGGTGCCGGGCACGAGGATCTTCACCGCTGCTCCTTGAGGTCGTCCGTGGTGTCGTCACGGCCCTCGCGCTGCGCGGGACGGGCCGCCTCGCGAACGTATCACCGCGTCCGAGCCGCCACCGAGCCGGCACCGAGCCGCCCTCGCGCCACCTCTGAGCAGGCCCGGCGCCGACCCGCGCGGGTGCGGCGCCCGGTCCGCGCCCCCGGCCGAGCCCCGGACGACTCCCCAGGCGCGACCTGCGTCGCGGCGATATGTTCGCGGTGTTCCGACGACGCGCCGTCCGCGCGCCGTCCCGGTCGGCCCCGGCGGGGTCACGGCTTCGGGGGTGGGGGATGGGCTCGTCCACGGGCGCGCCGACGCACGCTGAGGTGCGCGCGGCGATCACGGCACGGACACCGAAGAACTACATCACGTGGCTCACGCTCGCGTTCATGATCACGTCGTCGGTCGCGAGCCTGCGCGCCGCGCCGACCATGGCGGTCTACGGCCTCGCGGCCGTGTTCCTCTACGTGGTCCCGGCGCTCGTGTTCCTGCTCCCGACGTCGCTCGTGTCGGCCGAGCTCGCGTCGGGGTGGTCCGGCGGTGTGTACCGCTGGGTCGCGGACGGCGTGTCGAAGCCGCTCGGGTTCCTCGCGATCTGGTGCCAGTTCGCGATGACGATCTTCTACTACCCGAGCCTGCTCGGGTACGTCGCGAGCACGTTCGCCTACGTCATCAACCCGAGCCTCGCGAGCAACGGGCTCTACGTCGCGATCGTCATCGTCGTGCTCTTCTGGACGGGCGTGTGGCTCTCCTCCCAGGGCACCAAGACGGTCGCGGGGCTGTCGAGCTGGGGCCTCGTCATCGGGACGCTCGTCCCGGCCGCGATCCTCGTCGTGCTCGGCATCGTCTTCCTGGCCCAGGGCAACCCGTCGGCCGCGCCGATGGACGCGCAGCACCTGCTGCCCGCCTGGACCGGGCTCGCGTCGCTGGTGCTCATCGTCAACAACTTCCTGTCGTACGCGGGCATGGAGATGAACGCGGTGCACGTGACGAGCCTGCGCAGGCCGGCCACGGAGTTCCCGCGGTCGATGTTCCTCGCGATCGGGCTCGTCCTCGTGATCTTCATCCTCCCGGCCGTCGCGATCAGCTGGGTGATCCCCGCCGACCAGCTCAGCCTGACCGCCGGGGTGATGCAGGCGTTCGACGCGTTCTTCGCCAACTTCGGCGTGAGCTGGCTGACGCCGATCCTCGGCCTCATGCTCATCGCGGCGTCGCTCGGCGGCATGCTCACCTGGCTCGCCGGACCGTCCAAGGGCCTGCTCACCGTCGCGCGCGAGGAGGGCTACCTGCCGCCGTTCCTGCAGCGGCTCAACAAGCACGGCGTGCAGCAGAACATCCTCGTCACGCAGGGCGTCATCACGACCGGCATCGCGCTCCTGTACGCCTTCATCCCCGACGTCTCGAGCGCCTACTGGATCCTGTCCGTCATCACGACGCAGGTGTACCTCGTCATGTACCTGCTGCTGTTCGTCGCGGCGGTACGGCTGCGCCGTCGGGCACCCGACCACCCGCGCGGGTACCGCGCGCCCGCGCTGACGCTCCTGTGCGTCGTCGGGTTCTGCGCCTCGGTGGCCGCGATGATCATCGGGTTCGTGCCGCCCGCGCAGTTCTCCAGCGGGAACGTGGGCGTCTACGTGCTGATCGTCGGTGGCGGCCTCGGGATCATCGGCATCCTCGTCCCGGCGCTCTTCTACCTGCTGCGCAAGCCGTCCTGGAAGGACCCCGAGGCCGCGGCGCTCGCGGCGGCGGACGAGGCGGGGGAGGGGGACGCGGCATGACCACGACCCGTCCCTCCCACGTCCCCGAGCACGAGCCCGAGCCGGTCTCGTCGAAGCGGTGGGTCACGTACACCGCCGCCGCGCTGCTCCTGGTCGCGCTCGGCGCCGTCATGCTGATCGTGTTCGACAACGTGCGGTCCAACCGCGACGCGCGCGAGGCCGAGCAGAAGGCGGCCGAGCTGCACGAGCAGTTCGCCGCGATCGGGATCACCGCCTTCAGCGAGGAGACGATCGCCGACGTCCTCGGCGACGACGGCGGCGGCTTCTGCGCCGACCCGGCCGCCCTCGTCGAGGCGACGGCCGACCTCGGCGCGGCGAACGGGGCCGCCGGCCCGGGCCTGCGGCCCTCGGTGCTCGACGAGCGCCGCCTCGCCGGCGACCGGCTCGTCATCGAGGTCTACTGCCCCGACCAGCTCGCCGCGTTCGACGCGTACGTGGACTCGCTCGACCTCGACCCCGGCCGCACCACCGAGCAGGGCGGCGAGGGCACCGACGCCACCACCGGAACCACGACCGAGGAGGACGCGTGAGCCAGCCGAGCACCGGAGCACGACCCGACGCCACCGGGCACGTCGAGGAGGTGCGCGCCGCCGTGCAGGGCCTCCTGCCGCGCGCGCTCGACGACCTGCGCACGCTCGTCGCCATCCCGTCCGTCGCCGACGAGCGCCTCTACCCCCGCGCCGAGTGCGAGCGCGCCGCGCGCTGGGTGGCCGACGCGTTCCGCGCGGAGGGGATCGACACGCGCCTGGAGGTCACGCCCGACGGGTCGCAGGTCGTCCTGGGCCACCGTCCCGGGCCCGACGGCGCGCCCACCGTCCTGCTCTACGCGCACTACGACGTCCAGCCGCCCCTCGACGACGCCGCGTGGACCAGCCCGCCCTTCGAGCTCACCGAGCGCGACGGTCGCCTCTACGGGCGCGGTGCCGCGGACTGCAAGGGGAACATCGTCACGCACCTCACCGCGCTGCGGGCCCTGCGCGCCCTGGGTGGCGACGACCTCCCCGTCGGGGTCCGGCTCGTCGTCGAGGGCTCCGAGGAGCAGGGGACGGGCGGCCTCGACCGGTGGGTCGAGGCGAACCCCGGGGCGCTCGCGGCCGACGCGATGCTCGTCCAGGACACCGGCAACGCCGAGCTCGGCCTCCCGACGCTCACCGTGACCCTGCGCGGCGCGGCGAACGTCGTCGTGCACGTCGAGGCGCTCGAGGGCGAGATCCACTCCGGCATGTTCGGCGGCGCCGCGCCCGACGCGCTCGCGGCCCTCGTCGCGATCCTCGCGAGCCTGCGGGACGAGCACGGCGACACGACCATCGACGGCGTGCCGGCCGCCGTCGCGCACGGCACGTGGGACGGGGTCGCGTACGACGAGGACCAGTTCCGCCGCGACGCGGGCGTGCTCGACGGCGTCGGGCTCGTCGGGACCGGCAGCGTCGCCGACCGGCTGTGGGCGCGGCCCGTCGTGACGATCCTCGGGATCGACGCGCCGAGCGTCGTCGGCTCGGCGGCCGCGATCCAGCCGCGCGCGTCCGCCCGGCTCAACCTGCGCGTGCCGCCCGGCGCGGACGCCCAGGACCTCCAGGACAAGCTCGTCGCGCACCTCGAGGCCCACGCACCCTGGGGGGTGCGCGTGCGGGTCGAGCGCGACGCCGTCGGGCAGCCGTTCGCGGCCCGCACGAGCGGGCACGTGTTCGACACGCTCACGGGGGCGCTCGCGGACGCCTACGGGCGCGAGACGGTCACCGCGGGCCAGGGCGGCTCGATCCCGCTGTGCAACGTGCTCGCGGGCCAGTACCCGGACGCGGAGATCGTGCTCCTCGGCGTCGAGGAGCCCGCGTGCCTCATCCACGCGCCGAACGAGTCGGTCGCGCCCAGCGAGATCGAGAACCTGGCGGTCGGCGAGGCGCTGTTCCTCGCGCGCCTCGGCGAGGGCTGACCCTGCGGGCTCATCGCACCGCGGGGGCCTCCTGGTCGAGCGCCCAGCGGTAGGCGGGGAGCGCGAGCAGCTCGGCGTGCGGCCCGCGCGCGACGACGCGTGCGGCGGCGCCGTCCGGCGCGTCGTCGGGGACCCCGAGGAGCAGCACCTCGTCGACCGCCTCCAGCGCGCTCAGCCGGTGCGTCGCGAGGACGACGCCGCGCCGGTCCTGCGCGGCGCGCGTCGTCGCGACGAGGTGCCGCACGAGCGCGTCGGCGCCGGCGGCGTCGAGATGCTCCGCGGGCTCGTCGAGCAGCAGCAGCGGGGCGGGGGACAGGAGCGCGCGGGCCACGAGCAGACGGCGGCGCTCGCCGCCCGAGACCGTGGTGGCGTCGGGGCCGAGCAGCGTCTCCAGGCCGTCGGGCAGCGCGGCGAGCCACGGGTCGAGACCGACGGCGCGTAGGGCGGCCTCGGCCTCCTCGGTCGTGACGTCGCCGCGCGCGACGCGCAGGTTCTCCAGCACGGTCGTGTCGAACACGTGCCCGTCCTCCGCGACGAGCACGACGTGGTGCGCCACGTCCTCGCGCGCGAGGTCGGCCGTCGGGACGCCGTCGAGGAGCACCCGCCCAGCGACCTCCGGGACGAGCCCGGCGGCGGTCGCGAGCAGCGTCGTCTTGCCGACGCCCGACGGTCCGACGACGGCGACCGCACGGCCCGGCGCGAGCGCGAGGTCCACGCCCTCGACGACGGTGCGTCCGGTGCCCGGCCAGCCGGCCGCGACGTCGTCGAGCATGAGGGACGTGCGCGGGTCCGGGGCGCGGCCCGCCTCGCCGGGGGCAGGGGTCGGGCCGCGGCCTGCCGCGGGCGCCGGCCCGTCGAGGAGCCCGACCACGCGCGCGGCGGCCTGCCGCGAGCGGTGGAGCTGGACGGCGGCGGCGGGCAGCGTGTTCGCCGCCTCGAACACCGCGAGGGGCGTGAGGACGATGACGGACAGCTCGACGGGCGCGAGCGTGCCGGCGGTGACGGCCGGGATGCCGAGCAGGAGCGACGCGAGCACCGCGAGGCCGACGGCGAGCGCGGCGATCCCGGCCGCGACCCCGGCGGGGCGGGCGCCGTCGTCGGTCACGCGGGCGAGTGCCCGGTCGGTCGCGCGCAGGTCGTCGAGGCGCGTGCCGAGGCGCCCGGACACGGCGAGCGGCCCGGACTCCTCGAGGATCTCCAGCGTCGTGGCGGTCATCGCCGCGCGCGTCGTGGCGCCGCGCGCCTCGACCTCGCGCGCCGACCGGGCGGAGAGCCACGGCGCGACGACGGCGGCGAGCAGGAGGCACAGTCCGAGCGCGACCCCGGCCGCGGGCAGGAAGGCGCCCACGAGCACGACGGACCCCACCGACACGGCGAGCGCGACCCCGGCGGGCACGAACGCGCGCACGACCACGTCGCCGACCGCGTCGACGTCCGCGCCGACGCGCGCGAGCAGGTCGCCGCGTCGCAGCCCGACGAGCGCGGCGGGCGAGCCCTGCGCGAGCGCGGTGTAGAGGTTGGCGCGCAGGGACGCCATGCCGCGCAGCGCGACGTCGTGCGACGCGAGCCGCTCCAGGTACCGGAAGACGCCGCGCGAGATGCCGAACGCGCGCACGCCGACGACCGCGACGGACAGCGTGAGGACCGGCGGCATCTGCGAGGCGCGCGCGATGAGCCACGCCGCGGCGGCCGCGAGGCCGACGGCGCTCCCGAGCGAGAGCGTGCCGAGCACGACCGCCCACACGACGCGGCGCCAGCGCACGTCGAGCAGCCCGACCGCGCGCCACAGAGGGTCGGCGGCGAGGCGGGCACGAGGTCCGGTCACGGGACGCTCCCCTCGGGGGTCGTGGAGGTGGCGGCGCCGACCGCCAGGGCAGTGCCCTGGGGGTCGGCCGGGTCGGCGTCCGGGCTCGCCGGGGACGGGTCGAGCCGTGCGGAGCGGACCTCGACCACGTCGTCCGCCGCGCGCACGAGCGAGGCGCGGTGCGCGACCACGACGACGGTGCGCCCCTGGTCGCGGAATGCGCGCACGGCGTCGAGCACGACCTGCTCGCCGCGCGCGTCCAGGTGGGCGGTCGGCTCGTCGAGCACGACGAGCGGGACGCGCGCCGGGTCGCCGAGCAGCGCCGCGGCGAGCGCGACGCGCTGGCGCTGGCCGACGCTCAGCCCGACGCCGCCGCGCCCGACCTCGGTGTCCCAGCCCGCGGGCAGCGTGGCGAGCACCGTGTCGAGGCCGGCGGTGCGCGCCGCGCGGTCGAGGTCGGCGTCGGTGACGTCCAGGCCGCCGGCGACGACGTCGCGCAGCCGCCCCGGCGCGAGCACGGGGCGCTGGGGGAGCCACGCGACCTGGGGCCAGTACGTCTGGGGGTCGACGTCGGCCAGGTCGAGACGGTCGCCGTCGGGCCCGGTGAGTGTCGCGGTGCCGCGGTCGGGCCGTACGAGGCCGAGCAGGACCATCGCCGTCGTCGTCTTGCCCGCGCCGCTCGGCCCGGTGAGGGCCACGACGCGGCCGCTCGACGTCCCGAGCCGGAGCTCGAGGTCGAGGTCGGCGGGCGCGAGCACGTCGCGCTCCCCGGCCCGCACGCTCACGCCGCGCAGGGCGAGCGTCGTCCCGGCGAGCGCGGGCGCGGGTGCGGTGCCCGGCGCGGGCGCGTCCTCGTCGAGGACGGCGAACGCCTGCTCGGCCGCGGCGATGCCGTCGGTCGAGGCGTGGAAGTGCAGGCCGACCTGGCGCAGCGGGAGGTAGACCTCGGGGGCGAGCACGAGGACGGCGAGCGCCGGCTCGAGCTCCATGCCACCGTGCACGAGGCGCAGGCCCACGCCCACCGCAACGACGGCCACGGACAGGGTCGTGAGGAGCTCGAGCACCATGCCGGAGAGGAACGCGACGCGCAGCGTGCCCATGGTGGCGCGGCGGTTGGCCTCGCCCAGCGCGCGCACGCGCCGCTCGGGGCCGCGCTCGCGACCGAACGCGAGGAGCGTCGGCAGACCGGCGAGCAGGTCGAGCACCTGCGCGCCGAGCCGCTGCATGACGACGAGGCGCCGCTCCGACGTGCCCGCGGTGAGGCGCCCGACGAGCGTCATGAAGATCGGGACGAGGGGGATGGTCACGGCGATGATCACGGCCGAGACCCAGTCCAGGCCCAGCACGACGGCGAGCGTCGCGGGCGTGACGGTGGCGGCGAGCAGGAGCTGGGGCAGGTACCGCACCATGTAGGGCTCGAGCTGGTCGAGCCCGCGCGTCGCGAGCGTCGCGACCTCGGGGCCGCGCCCCGAGGCCAGCCACCGCGGGCCGAGCGCCACGGCGTGCGTGACGACCTGCTCGCGCAGCTCGGCGACGGTCCGCGTCGCGGCACGCAGCGCGAAGCGCTCCTGCGCCCACGAGGTGCCCGCGCGCGCGGCGACGACGGCGGCGAGCAGCCCGACCCGCGGCCCGAGGTCGGCCAGGTCGGCCGTCCCCTGGACGGCCGGCGCGAGGACCGACGCGAGGACGAGGGCCTGGGCGACGACCAGGGCCGCCGTGGCGAACCCGAGCACCGCCGTCAGGACGACGTACCCTCGCGCGGCCCGCGCGTGGCGCAGGAGCCGCGGGTCGAGCGGCTTCACGAGCCGGAGCCCCCGCCGTCGGTCAGGCCGCGGCCGGTCGAGCCGCCCGAGGACGCCCCGCCGAACGCCGCCTCGCGGACCTTCTTGAGCGACAGGCCGGCGGGCGCGGGGATGTCCTTCGTCGACAGGCGGCGGCGGAACACCCAGTACGTCCACGACTGGTAGGCGATGACGAGCGGCGTGAGGATCACGGCGACCCACGTCATCACGGTGAGCGTGTAGTCGGTCGACGACGCGTTGTGCACCGTCAGCGAGTTCGCCGGGTCGACGGCGGGCATCACGTCGGGGTACATCGAGCCGAAGATCAGCACGACGGCGGCGACGATCGTCAGGGCCGACGCCGTGAACGCGCGTCCCTCGGAGCCCTTGCGGTTCGCGAGGAGCGTCGTCACGAGCCCGGCCGCGGCGAGCACGACGGCGGCCCACGTCCAGGGCACCGAGTACGCGACCTGGGCCCAGACTGCCCAGCCGCCGGCGAGCACGAGCGCGGCCACGCCGAAGACCGAGGCGTGCTGACGGGCGCGGGCGCGGATCTCGCCGTCGGTCTTGAGCGCGACGAAGACCGAGCCGTGCAGCAGGAACAGGCTCAGCGTGACGAGACCGCCGAGGAGCGCGAACGGCGACAGGAGCGAGAAGAAGCCGCCGACGAACTGGTGGTCGGCGTCGAGCTGCACGCCGCGCACGAGGTTGGCGAACGCGACGCCCCACAGCACGGCGGGGACCCACGACCCGACCTGGATCGCGACGTCGCAGCGGCGCGCCCAGCCCTCGTCGCGGATCTTGCCGCGGTACTCGAACGCGACGCCGCGCACGATGAGAGCGACGAGGATGAGCAGGAGCGGCAGGTAGAAGCCGGAGAAGAGCGTGGCGTACCACTCGGGGAAGGCGGCGAACGTCGCGCCGCCCGCGGTGAGCAGCCACACCTCGTTCCCGTCCCAGACGGGGCCGATGGTGTTGATGAGGACGCGGCGCTCCTTCTCGCGGTGCTCCTTGTCACCGCGCGGGAGGATCGACAGCAGCATGCCGACCCCGAAGTCGAAGCCCTCGAGCACGAGGTAGCCGGTCCACAGGACCGCGATGAGCACGAACCAGACGACGGCGAGATCCACGGTGTCTCCTGAGTTTTCTGGGCGGGTTCAGGCGCGTCGTGTCAGTACGCGAAGGACAGCGGACGGTCGGCGGACTCGGAGTCCTCGTCCGGCGGCTCCTGCGCCTCCGGGGACTCGTCGCGGACCGTGAGCGGGACGCCCTCGATCGCGTAGCGCCGCATGAGCGTGAACCAGACCGCGGCCAGCGCCCCGTAGACGAGTGTGAAGACGATCATCGAGGTCAGCACCACGCCGGGGCTCACCACGGTGGACACGCCGCGCTCGGTGAGCAGCCGGATCTGGTCGATGCCCGTCGGGTTCGGCGCGACGACCCAGGGCTGGCGGCCCATCTCCGTGAAGATCCAGCCGAACGAGTTCGCGAGGAACGGCATGGGGATGGCGATGAGGCCGACGCGCGCGAACCACTTGTTGTCCGTGACCCGGCCCTTGCGGGTGAGCCACAGCGCCATGAGCGCGAGGAGCACGGAGCCGGCGGCCATGCCGATCATGAGCCGGAAGGACCAGTAGGTCATCGCGAGGTTCGGCGTGTACGTGACGGGGTCGCCGGAGGCGGTGACGTCCCCGTAGCGCTCGGTCATCTGCTCCTGGACGTCCTCGACGCCGGGCAGGTAGCTCTCCGGCCCGGAGAAGTGGCCCGTGCCGAGGTAGGACGCGAGACCGGGGATCTCGATGAGGTGCCGGACGTTCTCGCACGAGTTCGACAGGTCGCCGATCGTGAGGATGGAGAACGCGGCGCCCTCCGAGCCCTGGCAGAGCGCCTCGGCCGACGACATCTTGCCGGGCTGCTGCTCGTACATGATCTTGCCCTGGATGTCGCCGGAGACGGCGACGCCGAGCCCGCCGACGAGCATGGCGATGACGCCGAGCGTGACGGCCGGGCGGTAGACGTCGCGCGCGAGCTCGACGTTCTCCGCCTTGCGGGTGCGCACGAGACGGACCATCCACCAGGCCGCGATGCCCGTGACGAACGTGCCCGCGGTGAGGAAGGTCGCCGTGATCTGGTGCGGGAACGCGGCCCAGAGGGTGTTGTTCGTGAGGACGGCGCCGATGTCGTTCATCTCGGCGCGCCCGGTCTCCGGGTTGAAGATCGCGCCGACCGGGTGCTGCATCCACGAGTTCGCGGCGAGGATGAAGAACGCGGAGAGGTTGGTCGCGATCGCGACGGCCCAGATGCACGCGAGGTGCACCTTCTTGTTGAGGCGGTCCCACCCGAAGATCCACAGGCCGAGGAACGTCGACTCGATGAAGAACGCGGCGAGCGCCTCCATGGCGAGCGGCGCGCCGAACACGTCGCCGACGAAGCGCGAGTACTCGCTCCAGTTCATGCCGAACTGGAACTCCTGCACGATGCCGGTGACGACGCCGAGCGCGAAGTTGATGAGCAACAGCTTGCCGAAGAACTTCGTCAGGCGCAGCCAGCGCTCGTTGCCGGTGCGGACCCACGCCGTCTGCATGATCGCGACGAGCGGCGACAGGCCGATCGTCAGCGGGACGAAGATGAAGTGGTAGACGGTCGTGATGGCGAACTGCCACCGCGCCAGGGCTAGGGCATCCACGTGCGCTCCTCGGGGGGCCCGACCGGGTCGGGGAAGGGACAACGGCGTAGGGGAGTGTTGCCGGAGCCGGCGGCCGGACGACCGGTCGCCTCCTCCGACGGTAGTTCCAATCTGCCGCATCAGCAGGGCCGGAAATGACGAGGAGTACTGAAAACACGCCGCTTGTGACTATGTTCACAAGGTCCCGGGACGTTGGTCCCGACCCCCCGGGACCGGCGGCCCGGGGCGCGGTGCGTGTCGCCCGGGTTCGTCCGCACCCCTGTGCGATACTGGGCGGAGCCGGGCGGGCTCCGCATCGCTCACCCGGCGAGCACGAGATCGCGGCACCAGCGGACCGCGGCAGTCGGCGCGCCGACCGGGGCGAAGGGCCCGGTGGCAGGCGCCCGCGCCGCGCACGCGGACCGCGGCCGTGACCGACGACTTCCGTCGCCGGACGACGCGCTCCGGTGCGCTCGTCCCGAGCGACGACCGACCGCCCGACGGGCCGCACGGTGCGGGGCGGTCCCTGTGGCAGCAGGAGCACGACGCGTGACGCTCGACAGCACCTCCGACAGCACCCCCTCAGAGTCGACGGCGGACGCCGCCGCGGACCGGGCCGAGAGCCCGACGACCCCGGCGCGCAAGCCCGCCCGCCGCCGCGCGACGCGCAGCGCGGCACCGCCGCAGACGCCGCCCGCGGTGACGGCTGCCTCCGACGTCGCCGCGTCTGCGGCGGCCACCGCGGACGCGACCCCGGCGCCCGAGGCGCCCGTGACCGCACCCGAGGCCACGCCCCCGCCCGCGCGCCGCTCGCGTCGCGCGACCCGCACCACGCCGTCCGTCGCCGCTCCGGCGGCCGACGCGGCTCCCGCTGCGTCCGCCCCGGCCGACGTCCCGGCGGACGCGAGCCCCGCGGCCGCCGACGCCGCGGCGGAGCCGCCGGCGGCAGAGCCCGCCCCGCGCGCCCGCGCGCCGCGCCGCGCCCAGGGTGGCGGCAAGAAGGCGAAGGCCCCGGCCGGCGACGCGCCGCTCGACGTCCTCTCCGAGTTCGGCCTCAGCGCACCGCCCGCCGCCGAGCAGGCCCCGGCCGCCACGGTGGCGCCCGACGCCGACGCCCTGCTGGGAGCCGCCGACGCCCCGCGCCGCGCGAAGCGCACCCGGGCGACGCGCACGACCGCGCAGGCTCCGGCCGTCGAGGCCGCGCCGGTCGCCGAGCCGGACGCCCCGGCCGCAGACGCCGCGCCGTCAGGCACGCCGACGACGGCCGAGCCCGTCGAGGCACCCGCCGCGAAGAAGCCCGCGCGCCGGTCGCGCCGCGCGACCTCCGCGGCAACGGCCCCGACCGCCGAGTCCGCAGCCCCGGCCACCGAGGCTGCGGCACCGGCCGCGGCCGACGCGCCGTCCGCCGCCGAGCCGACTCCCGCCGAGGCAGAGGCGCAGGCGTCCGCGGAGCCCGCGAAGAAGCCGGCGCGCCGCTCGCGCCGCGCCACCTCGAAGCCCGCCGAGGCGGCACCGGAGGCGACCGCCGCGGCCGACAGCACGGCCGCGCCCGGGGCCCCGGCCGCTGCCGCGTCGTCGGCCCCGGCCGGCGGCCCGGCGTCGCCCGCCGCGACGGGAGCGGGGACCAGCACCCCGCGCCTCGCGACGACCGCCCTGCTCTTCCAGGCGCCCGACCCGGCTGCCGCGCCACGCCGTCCGCGTCGTGCGCAGAGCCCGGCCGGGCCGCCCCGCCACGTCGAGCCGGCCGCCCCGGCACCCGCGACGACGGAGCCGGTCGCCACGACGGAGCCGGTCGCGACGACGGAGCCGACGGCGACGCCCGAGCCCGCCACCGGGACCCGCAGCCGTCGCGGCCGGAGGGCGTCCGGGCCCGCGTCCCGCGCGGCCGAGCCGCGCACGCCCGAGTCGCAGCCGGCTGAGCCGTCGACCCCCGTCGAGGAGCCCGCCGCCACCGAGCTCGTCCTCACGGGCGAGGACGCGGCCGCGGTCGAGGAGATCGAGGCCATCGAGTCCGAGCTCGTCGCCGAGGGCGTCGAGGTGCCCGAGGACGCGTTCGGGCCGGAGGACTTCGTCGAGCTCGACGAGGCGGAGGAGCCCGACGAGCAGCCTGCGACCGACGAGGCCGACGCCGACGCCGACTCCGACTCCGACTCCGGCCCGCGCCGCCGCCGCCGTCGTGGTGGCCGCGGGCGTCGTGGTCGTCCGGACGGGGGACGTGACCAGGACCGCGAGCAGGAGCGCGACCAGGACGAGGACGACGCCACGCCGTCGGCGCAGGACGACGAGCCGGCCGACGCGGCGGCGCCGGCCGACGCCGAGGAGACCGACCACGAGCCCGGGGACGAGCAGGGCGAGGACGAGGCGGGCAGCAGCCGCCGCCGTCGCCGTCGTCGCCGCGGGAGCCGGGGCGAGGGCGAGACGACCACGACGCGCTCCCGCCCGCGCGAGCGCAGCCTGGCCGACGAGGTCACCGCGCTCAAGGGCTCCACGCGGCTCGAGGCGAAACGCCAGCGCCGCCGCGAGGGCCGCGACGCGGGTCGTCGTCGCCAGATCATCACCGAGGCGGAGTTCCTCGCGCGCCGCGAGTCGGTCGAGCGGTCGATGGTCGTGCGCGAGCGCGGCGGCCGCACGCAGATCGCCGTGCTCGAGGACGGCGTGCTCGTCGAGCACTACGTCTCGCAGCAGTCGCAGGCGTCGATGGCGGGCAACGTGTACCTGGGCCGTGTCCAGAACGTGCTGCCCAGCATGGAGGCCGCGTTCATCGACGTCGGCAAGGGCCGCAACGCCGTCCTGTACGCGGGCGAGGTGAACTGGGACGCGGCCGGGCTCGAGGGCCAGCCGCGCCGCATCGAGCAGGCGCTCAAGTCGGGCGACTCCGTGCTCGTGCAGGTCACCAAGGACCCGATCGGGCACAAGGGCGCACGCCTCACGTCGCAGATCACGCTCGCGGGCCGCTACCTCGTGTTCGTCCCCGGCGGCGGCATGACCGGCATCAGCCGCAAGCTCCCCGACACCGAGCGCAACCGCCTGAAGAAGATCCTCAAGGAGGTCGTGCCCGACGGCGCGGGCGTCATCGTGCGCACCGCCGCCGAGGGCGCGAGCGAGGAGGAGCTGCGCGCCGACGTCGAGCGCCTGCGCGGCCAGTGGGAGGCCATCGAGAAGAAGTCGAAGAGCGCGTCGGCACCCGCCCTGCTCCAGGGCGAGCCGGACCTCGCGATCCGCGTCGTCCGCGACATCTTCAACGACGACTTCAGCTCGCTCGTCGTCGAGGGCGACGGGGCGTGGTCGGAGATCTCGACGTACGTCGAGGAGCTCGCGCCCGACCTGCGCGAGCGCGTCTCGAAGTGGACGGGCACGCAGGACGTCTTCACGGTGCACCGCGTCGACGAGCAGCTCGCCAAGGGCATGGACCGCAAGGTCTGGCTGCCCTCGGGCGGGTCGCTCGTCATCGACCGCACCGAGGCGATGACCGTCGTCGACGTCAACACCGGCAAGTTCACCGGCTCGGGCGGCACGCTCGAGGAGACGGTGACGCGCAACAACCTCGAGGCGGCCGAGGAGATCGTCCGCCAGCTCCGGCTGCGCGACATCGGCGGCATCATCGTCATCGACTTCATCGACATGGTGCTCGAGTCGAACCGCGACCTCGTGCTGCGCCGCCTCGTCGAGTGCCTGGGCCGGGACCGGACCAAGCACCAGGTCGCGGAGGTCACGTCGCTGGGCCTCGTCCAGATGACGCGCAAGCGCGTGGGCCAGGGCCTCGTCGAGGCGTTCAGCGAGACGTGCGAGCACTGCCACGGGCGCGGGTTCATCGTGCACACCGACCCGATCGAGAAGTCGGGCGGCAACCGCGGCGGCCACGACCACGGCAACCACGGCAACGGGAACGCCGGGGGCAACGGGGGCGGCGCCGCCGCCGACGAGCCCGCCGAGGGCGGCCGCTCGCGGTCGCGCCGCAAGCGCGGTTCCGGCTCGGGCGCCTCGGCGCCGAAGGACACCGGGATCACCCTCCCGCAGCCCGCCGTCCCGGTCCTGCCGGAGGTCACGTCGGAGGCGCGGGCCGCGGTCAAGGCCACGCTCGCGACGATCGCGGCGGCCGCGGCGCACGCCCACGAGCACGACGGCGCCGAAGCGCCGGCGGACGGCTCTGCGCCGACGGCGGGCGACGACAGCGTGTCGGAGCCCACCGAGAGCTGAGCGGTGCGGGAGGGGCGGGGGTCTGCGGACCCTCGCCCCTGCCGCGTCCCCGGGCGGTCTTCGTGCACGTCACCCGCACCTGGCATCATGCGCGCATGGGTTACGACCTCTCGGGCCGCCTCGTCGTCGGCGTCGCCTCGTCCGCACTGTTCGACCTCACCGAGTCCGACCGCGTGTTCCGCACGCAGGGGGAGGCGGCGTACCGCGACTTCCAGGAGCGCCACCGCGACGACGCGCTGGCCCCCGGCGTCGCCTTCGGGTTCGTGCGCCGCCTGCTCGCGCTCAACGACCTCGCGCCCTCCGCCGACGACCCGCTCGTCGAGGTCATCGTCATGTCCCGCAACTCCCCGGAGACCGGCCTGCGCGTCATGCGCTCGGTGCGGCACCACGACCTCGACATCACGCGCGCCGTCTTCCGCCAGGGGCGCAGCCCGCACGAGTTCATCCGTCCCCTGCACGTGGACCTCTTCCTCTCGGCCGACGAGCGCTCCGTGCGCGACGCCGTCGACCTGGGCCTGCCCGCGGGGTACGTGCTCGACCCGACGTTCGCCGACGAGGAGGGCGACGAGCTGCGCATCGCGTTCGACTTCGACGGCGTCCTCGCCGACGACTCCTCGGAGCGCCGCTACCAGGACGGCGGGCTCGCGTCGTTCCGCGAGCACGAGGTGCTCAACGCCGACGTGCCGCTCGGCCGGGGGCCGCTGCGCGAGCTCCTCGTCGGCATCCACCGCGTGCAGGTCGTCGAGCGCGAGCGGCACGCGACCGACCCGTCCTACCGGCCGCGCGTGCACGTCTCGCTCGTCACGGCCCGCTCGGCCCCGGCGCACGAGCGCGCGGTCGCGACGCTCTCCTCGTGGGGCGTGACGGTCGACGACGCGTTCTTCCTCGGGGGCGTGGACAAGGGTGGCGTGCTCGAGGTGCTGCGGCCGCACATCTTCTTCGACGACCAGCGTGCCGTGGTCGAGGCGGCGCGCCGGGTCGCGCCGTCGGTCCACGTGCCGTACGGCGAGCTGAACCGCGGCGTCCTGCCGGCCGACCCGGCCCTCGACGCGCGGCCGACGCGTGCGGCCGACGTCGCGCCGCCCGCACCCGGTCGCCGGGAGGCAGCCACCCCGCCCGCGCCCGGCGCGTCGGCGGAGCGCGACGCGGACGACGAGCGGCCGGCCCACGACCCGGCGGGGGAGCGGCCGACGCCCGACCCGGCGGGCGAGCGCACCGCGGAGGGCGGCCGTGCGTCGGGCACCGGGACGCGCGAGCTCCCGCTCGTCCGGTCCGTCCCGGGGATCGGCGGGCCCGGGCTCGCCGGGATCGCGGCGGGGGTGTCGACGGCCGAGCCGACGCCCGCGCCCGAGGGGGAGAGGACGGCACCCGCTCCCGACGCCCGGGCCGACGCCGCGTCCCCGGCGGCGTCCGGCGACGAGCAGGTCGACGCACCGACCGACGCGGGTACCCCCGCCCCGTCCGGCACGACGCTCCTCAGCCGCCGGGACGCGCGGCCTGGCGCCCCCGACCGCGTCTCCGTCCTCGGCCCCGCCGGGGAGCCGAAGCCGCTGCCCGTCCGGCCGTCGTCGAACGGCGGCGCGCGCCACCACTGAGCCGGTGGTTCACTGCTCGCATGAGCGACGCGGCACGCCCGGGCGTCCCCGGGATCGTTCCCGGGGGCGCTGACGCAGGGCTCCCGACGGCCCGCCCCGGCGGGCGCGTCGAGGTCGTGTGCGGCCCGATGTTCGCCGGCAAGACGGAGGAGCTCCTGCGCCGGGTCCGGCGCGCGGAGGTCGCCGGTCGCCGCGTCGAGGTCGTCGGGCACGTCCTCGACACCCGCCGCGGTACCGGGACGGTGAGCTCGCACTCGGGCCTCGCGATCCCCTCGCGCACCGCCCGCGACGCGCACGACCTCGAGCGGATCGTTCGCGGCGCCGGGGCGCTCGACCTCGTCGCCGTCGACGAGGCGCACTTCTTCGGGCCGGAGCTCGTCGACGTCGTCCAGCGGCTCGCCGACGACGGGCTCGTCGTGGTCGTCGCCGGGCTCGACGTCACGTTCGACGCGCGGCCCTTCGAACCCCTGCCCACGCTCGCGGCGCTCGCCGAGCGCGTCGACAAGCTCACGGCGGTGTGCGCGGTGTGCGGCGAGGACGCCGCGTTCCACGTGCGCGCCGTCCGGGAGCCGGAGCCCGACGGCGGCGGGGCGGGCGACCCGCTCGCGCCGGTCGCCGCGCACGTGGGCGGCGCCGAGAGCTACGAGGCGCGCTGCCGGGTGCACCTGCCAGGAGCCCCGTGGCGCCGTCAGGACGGCGGCGGGGCCGGTCCCGCCGGGTCCTCGACGAGCGGGACGAACGAGTAGGACCCGTGCTCGCTCACCCGCACCCCGTCCGGGGCGTCGGGGTCGCGCACGATGACGAGCATCGTGTGCCGCACGGGGACGACCAGGCGCCCGCCGGGCACGAGCTGGTCGACGAGGGCGCGGGGGAGGGCGTCGGCGGCGGCCGAGACGAGCACCCGGTCGTACTGCTCGCCCGGCGTGCCGAGGACGCCGGGCGTCGCGAGGACGAGGCGTGCCCACGGCGCGCGCACCGCGGCGAGGTTGGCCGCGCCCCACTCGGCGAGATCGGCGTGGCGCTCGACGCCCAGCACGCGTCCCGTCGGTCCGACGAGCCGTGCGAGCAGCGCGGTCGTCCAGCCCGACCCGGCGCCGACGTCGAGCACCCGGGCGCCCGGGACGACGTCGAGCAGGCGCAGCATCGCGGCGACCGTCGACGGCTGCGAGCTGGTCTGGCCGTGGCCGATGGCGAGCGGTCGGTCCTGCGCGGCCCAGCGCCGCTGCGCGCGAGGGAGGAAGTCGCGCCGGTCGACCGTGCGCATCGCCGCGACGACGGCGTCGTCCCGGCGCGCGGCGTCGGGCGGGACCGCGGGGCGCATGCGACCACCTCCACGGCCAGCGTAGGCACGACGGCGGACCCGCGCGTCCGGGTGGGCCGGGGCACGGTGCCGAGCGGGAGGCGCCCCGGTGGCGCGGCCGCGGGGACGGCGGGATGCTCGACGGGTGCGCGGGCGCATCGGTGCGCCCGCCCTGGACCGGGGAGCCGGCATGAGCGGAACGGTGGCACGGATCACGCACATCAGCGCGCGGTCGGACACGAGCTTCGAGGACGCCGTGCGGATCGGCGTCGAGCGCGCCGCGAGCACGCTGCGCAACGTCTCGGGCGCGTGGGTCAAGGAGCAGAAGGTCGACGTGGCCGACGGCCGCATCACGGCCTGGCAGGTCGTGCTGGAGGTCACGTTCGTCCTCGAGTAGGGTCGGCCGGCGGCCTCGTCGCACGGAGGCGCCGCCGTCCGCGGTCCTCGGTGCGACGCCTGCTACGCGCCCCGGAGCGGTCGCCCGCGCCGGGGTCCGTGCGCGCCATTTGACCAGGACGCCCTGCGGTCCGTAATCTTGGACGTCGGCGCGCCCAGGCGCGCCGGTCCCGTGTGCCCACGGACGACTCGCACTCGCACGCCGCGGCGTGGTCGGAGTCTCCAAGACGAACTCGCCGTGACGAGCACGCCAAGACTAGGAGAGATGAGCAGCAACGTGGTGTACGCGATCGTCAAGGCCGGTGGCCGTCAGGAGAAGGTTTCCGTCGGCGACATCGTCGTGGTGGACCGGGTGTCCGCCAAGGCCGGTGAGTCCCTCGAGCTGCCCGCTCTCCTGCTGGTGGACGGGGAGAAGGTGACCACCGACGCGGCGAAGCTCGCGAAGGTCAAGGTCACCGCCGAGGTCGTGCGGGACGAGAAGGGTCCGAAGATCACGATCCTGCGGTACAAGAACAAGACCGGTTACCGCCGTCGTCAGGGTCACCGTCAGCAGCTGACCCGCCTCAAGGTCACCGGCATCAAGTGATCTCGCCCGGCGCGAGCTAGCGGCCCGGAGCCGCGCCGCGCCGTCGGCACCCTCCCTCAGCAGACCAGCACGAAAGCAGGTTCGTCATGGCACACAAGAAGGGCGCGAGCTCCTCGCGCAACGGTCGCGACTCGAACGCCCAGCGCCTCGGCGTGAAGCGCTTCGGCGGGCAGGTCGTCAAGTCGGGCGAGATCATCGTCCGCCAGCGCGGCACCCACTTCCACCCCGGTGAGAACGTCGGCCGCGGCAAGGACGACACGCTGTTCGCCCTGGCCGCCGGCGCGGTCCAGTTCGGCACCCGTCGCGGCCGCAAGGTCGTCGACATCGTCTCCGCCGAGGGCTGAGCGACAGCCACAAAGGCTTCGAGCAGGAGGGGCGCACCGACGCGGTGCGCCCCTCCTGCCGTTTCCGGCGCCCGTCCCTGCGGGCCGCACCACCCGCCGCGACCGCGGCACCGCACGACCCACCTCTGAGAGGATCCCTCCATGGCCAGCTTCGTCGACCGTGTCGTCCTGCACGTCTCCGGCGGCGACGGGGGGAACGGGTGCGCCTCGGTCCGGCGCGAGAAGTTCAAGCCGCTCGCCGGCCCCGACGGCGGCAACGGCGGTGACGGCGGCACCGTCCGCCTCGTCGTCGACTCCCAGACCACGACGCTCCTCGAGTACCACCACTCGCCGCACCGCCACGCGACGTCGGGCACCCAGGGCATGGGTGACGACCGCGACGGCGCCAACGGCGAGGACCTCGTCCTGCGCGTCCCGGACGGCACGGTCGTCAAGTCGCCCGACGGCACGGTGCTCGCCGACCTCGTCGGCGAGGGCGCCGAGTACGTCGTGGCCGAGGGGGGCCGCGGCGGTCTCGGCAACGCGGCGCTCTCGTCCCCGCGCCGCAAGGCGCCGGGCTTCGCCCTGCTCGGCGAGCCGGGCGAGGAGCGGGACGTCGTCCTCGAGCTGAAGACCATCGCGGACGTCGCGCTCGTCGGGTACCCGAGCGCGGGCAAGTCGTCGCTCGTCGCCGCCATCTCCGCGGCGCGGCCCAAGATCGCCGACTACCCGTTCACGACGCTCGTGCCCAACCTGGGCGTCGTGCAGGCCGGCTCGGCGCGCTTCACCGTCGCGGACGTCCCGGGCCTCATCCCGGGCGCGAGCGAGGGCAAGGGCCTCGGCCTGGAGTTCCTGCGCCACATCGAGCGCACCGCGGTGATCGTGCACGTGCTCGACTGCGCGACGCTCGAGCCCGGCCGGGACCCGATCAGCGACCTCGACGTCATCGAGGCCGAGCTCGCCGCCTACGCGCAGGACCTCGAGATCGAGGGCGGGCGGGTGCCGCTCACCGAGCGTCCGCGCCTCGTCGTCCTCAACAAGATCGACGTCCCCGAGGCGCGCGACCTGGCCGAGCTCGTCAAGCCGGACCTCGAGGCGCGCGGCCTGCGGGTGTTCGAGATCTCGACCGCGAGCCACGAGGGCCTGCGCCCGCTGACGTACGCGCTCGCCGAGCTCGTGGAGAAGGCGCGCGCCGAGGCGCCCGCCCCCGAGCCGACGCGCGTCGTGCTGCGGCCGCGCGCGGTCGACGAGGCCGGGTTCACGGTCAAGCGCAAGGGCGGGGCGACCGACTACTGGTTCGAGGTGCGCGGCGCCAAGCCGGAGCGCTGGGTGCGCCAGACGGACTTCTCCAACGACGAGGCCGTGGGCTACCTCGCGGACCGTCTCGCGCGCCTGGGCGTCGAGGAGAAGCTGTTCGAGGCGGGCGCCGTCGCGGGCGACGAGGTGCGCATCGGCAGCGACGTCAACGCGGTCGTCTTCGACTGGGAGCCGACGCTCATGTCGGGCTCCGAGCTGCTCGGCGGCCCGCGCGGCTCCGACAACCGCCTCGACGAGAGCCTGCGCCCGACGCGCTCCGAGAAGCGGCGCGAGCACCACGAGCGCATGGATGCCAAGGCGGAGGCGCGGCGCGAGCTGTGGACCGAGCGCCAGGCCGGCACCTGGACGGACCCCGAGTCCGACTGACCCCGGCGTCGTCCGAGCCGACGAGGGCCCGGCTCCCGTGGGGACCGGGCCCTCGGCCGTGCCCGGGACGTCCTCGGCGCGGCCCGGGAGCGGGCCGGTCCCGGGCGCAGGCGTCCTGGTCCGTGAAATCGTGCGCGGCCGCGGCCCTCCGGCGGCGATGATGGGCGCGTGAACGCGCTGTCCTCCCGCTCCGAGATCGCCTCCGCCCGCCGCGTGGTCGTGAAGATCGGCTCGTCGTCGCTCACGGGCGCCGACGGCCACCTCGACCTCGCGGCCCTGCGGGCGCTCGTCGACGTCCTCGCGGCCCGACGCGCGGACGGCGGCCAGGTCGTGCTGGTCACGTCGGGCGCCATCGCCGCCGGGATCGGCCCTCTCGGTCTCGCGACCCGACCGCGCGACCTCGCGACGGCGCAGGCCGCGGCGTCGGTCGGGCAGGGCATGCTCGTCGCCCGGTACGCCGAGGCGTTCGCGGCGCACGGGCTGCGCGTCGGGCAGGTGCTGCTCACCGCGGAGGACACGGTGCGTCGCGGGCACTACCGCAACGCCCAGCGCTCGCTCGAGCGCCTGCTCGACCTCGGCGTCGTGCCCGTCGTCAACGAGAACGACGCCGTCGCGACCGACGAGATCCGCTTCGGCGACAACGACCGGCTCGCCGCGCTCGTCTCCCACCTCGTGCGGGCCGACGCCATGGTCCTGCTCACGGACGTCGACGGCCTGTACGACGGCCCGCCGTCGCGCCCGGGCGCGCGCAGGATCGCCGAGGTGCGCTCGCCGGCCGACATCGAGGGCGTCGAGGTGACGGGACGGGGGAGCGCGGTCGGCACGGGCGGCATGCTCACCAAGCTCGAGTCGGTCTCCATCGCGACCGGCACGGGCATCCCCGTGGTGCTCACCAAGGCGCAGCACGCCGCCGCGGCGCTCGCCGGCGAGCCGGTCGGGACCTGGTTCGCCGCGACGGGCAGGCGGACGACGCGCCGTCGGCTCTGGCTCGCGCACGCGGCGCGCACGCGCGGCCGCCTCGTGCTCGACGACGGCGCGGTGCGGGCCGTGCAGGGCGGGCGCGCCTCGCTGCTGCCCGCCGGGGTCACTGCGGTCGAGGGCGAGTTCGACGCCGGCGACCCGGTCGAGCTCGTGGCGTCCGACGGGCGCGTGGTCGCCCGGGGTCTGGTCGCGTTCGAGTCACGCGACATCCCGGACCTCCTCGGCCGGTCGACCACGGAGCTGCGGGCCGAGCTCGGCGAGGGCTACGACCGCGAGGTCGTGCACCGCGACGACCTCGTCCTCGTGCGGCGGCGCGCGCGCTGACCGCGGGCCGGACGACGCTCCCGGCGCGACGGCCGCCGACGTAGGCTCGGACCATGACCACCACCGAGGACGCGCCCGTCGTCGCGGGCGCCGCCGAGCCCGGGACCGCCGGTCCCGCCGCAGCCGCGACCGACGCTCCGACCGACGTCGCGGCGGCCGTCGAGAGCGTCGCGCGCCGCGCCAAGGTCGCGTCGCGCACCCTCGCGACCGCGACCCGCGCCACGAAGGACGCCGCGCTCCTCGCGCTCGCCGACGCGCTCGTCGCGGCGACCGACGAGATCGTGGCCGCGAACGCCGTCGACCTGGAGCGTGAGCGCGCGAACGGCATGAGCGAGGGGCTGCTCGACCGGCTCGCGCTCGACGCGCCGCGCGTCGCCGCGATCGCCGACGCGCTGCGCGCGCTCGCGGGCCTGCCGGACCCGGTGGGGGAGGTCGTGCGCGGCTCGACCCTGCCGAACGGCCTGCGCCTGCGCCAGCTGCGCGTGCCCATGGGCGTCGTCGGCATGATCTACGAGGCGCGCCCCAACGTGACGGTCGACGCCGCGGGCCTCGCGCTCAAGAGCGGCAACGCGGTGATCCTGCGCGGCGGGTCCGCGGCGGCGAGCTCCAACGAGGTGATCGTCGGCGTGCTGGCCCGTGCGCTCGAGGCGCAGGGGCTGCCCGGCGACCTCGTGCAGTCGATCGACCGGTACGGGCGCCCCGGGGCCGTCGCGCTCATGCACGCGCGGGGTCTCGTCGACGTGCTCGTCCCGCGCGGCGGGGCGGACCTCATCCGCACCGTCGTGCGCGAGTCGACCGTCCCCGTCATCGAGACCGGGGTCGGCAACGTCCACGTGTACGTCGACGCGAGCGCGGACCGGGCCATGGCGCTCGAGATCCTCCTCAACGCCAAGACGCAGCGCGTGGGCGTCTGCAACGCCGCGGAGACGCTCCTCGTCCACGCGGAGGCCGCCCCCGAGTTCCTCCCCGCCGCGCTCGCCGCGCTCACCGAGGCGGGCGTCGTCGTGCACGGCGACGACCGCACGGCCGGCCTCGCGCCCGCGGGCACCGACGTGCTCGCAGCGACGGACGAGGACTGGGCGACCGAGTACCTCGCGCCCGAGATCGCCGTGCGCGTCGTCGACGACCTCGACGCCGCCATCGAGCACGTGCGGACCTGGACGTCGGGCCACACCGAGGCCATCGTCACGCGCGACCTCGCGGCGTCCGAGCGCTTCGTCGCCGAGCTCGACTCGGCCGCCATCATGGTCAACGCCTCGACCCGCTTCACCGACGGCGGCCAGTTCGGCCTCGGGGCGGAGATCGGCATCTCGACCCAGAAGCTCCACGCGCGCGGCCCCATGGGCCTCGCGGAGCTCACGACGACGAAGTGGGTCGTGCACGGGGACGGCCACGTCCGCCCCTGACGCACGGCCCCCGGCGGGTACCTGATACCCGCCGGACGAGGTCCCCGGACGGTCGTGAGAGACTGGTCGGCGACCGGCGCCCGTCCGGTCCGCCGTCGGGCCGGTCCCGGCGGGCGTACCGTTCCATCGCACCACCCCGGCCCGCGGCACGTGCCCGTCCGGCCCGGGGACGACCTTCGAGGAGGACGTCGTGATCTCTGCCGTCGTGCTGGCCGCCGAGGAAGGCGCCGAGGCCGCGTCGCACCTGCCCATCCCGCCGCTCGCGTACGGGCTGCTCGGGTTCGGCGGGCTCGTGGCCCTGCTGCTCGTGACCTACGCGTTCCGCAGCGTCGGCACGCGGCACTGACCCGCCCCGGACGACGAAAGCGCCCACGACCGATGACGCGTCGATGAGCCCGCGTCGGCCCCGCCTGGGGGTGATGGGTGGCACGTTCGACCCCATCCACCACGGCCACCTGGTCGCCGCGAGCGAGGCCGCAGCGCGGTTCGACCTCGACGAGGTCGTCTTCGTCCCCACGGGCAAGCCGTCGTTCAAGCAGCACCAGACCGTCAGCCCGGCCGAGCACCGCTACCTCATGACCGTCATCGCGACCGCGTCGAACCCGCGGTTCACGGTGAGCCGTGTGGACGTGGACCGGCCCGGGCTGACCTACACGGTCGACACGCTGCGCGACCTGCGGGCCGCGCGACCGGACGCCGAGCTGTTCTTCATCACAGGTGCGGACGCCGTCGAGCAGATCCTCACCTGGAAGGATGCCGACGAGCTCTGGAAGATGGCACACTTCGTGGCTGTCTCCCGCCCGGGTCACCAGCTGAGCGTCGAGGGCCTGCCTCCGGGCGTGGTCACGACGCTCGAGGTCCCCGCCCTCGCGATCTCGTCGACGGACTGCCGTCGGCGCGCGGAGGCCGGGCAGCCGGTGTGGTACCTGGTTCCGGACGGCGTGGTCCAGTACATCGCCAAGCACGGTTTGTATCGAGGTCAGCACGATGAGTGACAACGGCAGCAACATGCAGCCCGTCCGCCCGCTCACCCGGCGCGAGATGCGCGAGCGCGAGCAGGCGGCCGCCGCCGAGCGGTCCGCGCAGAGCGCTGCGCCCCCGCCTGCCCCGGCACCGGGTGCGGGCGGCTGGCAGCAGCCGGCGCGCCCGGCCGCGCCGTCCGGCCCGCCGCCGTCGCGCCGCACCCTGCGCGAGACGACCGGCCCGGCGGAGCACCCGGCACAGCCGTCGGTCGTGCGACCCCCGGCCGCCTCGGGCGGCATGCGTGGCCTGGACGAGACCGGGCGCCTCACGCCGGTCCAGGAGACGGCCGAGCGCGTCGCGATCCGCCCGCCGGCCCCGACGCCCGTCGTGCCCACGCGCACGTCCTCGCGTCCCCCCGCTGCGGCCCAGCGCCCCCCGGTGCCCGGCGCGTCCGGCCCCGTGCGGCCCGCGACGCCGTCGGCTCCGGTCGGCGGTCTCGCCGCGGGCTCGGGCCCCGCGCGTCCCGAGGCGACGCAGCCGCCGCGCCTCTCGGCGTTCGCGGCCCCGCCCACCAGCACTGCCCCGCCCGGCACGCCCGCGCCGGCACCGGCGACCTCCCCCTGGGCGGGGACGCGCGCGCCCGCTCCCGAGCGCGCGCCCGCCCCGGCACCGCCCGCCGAGGCAGGCGGCGCGGCCCTGCCGTGGTCCGCGATCACGGCAGGCTCCGCGCCCGAGCCCGCGGGCGCGGAGCGCGAGCAGACGTCGCCCTTCGGCGGCGTGCGGGAGCACGCACCCGCTCCCGCCGGCGGGTCGGACGAGCTCTTCCCCCGCGTGCCCGGTCGTGCCGCCGAGCCCGAGGAGTCGGACGACGACCACCTCGAGGACGAGCGGCGAGGCCCGTCGTACACGTGGCTGCACTACCTGATCCTCGTCGCCGTCGCGTTCGTCCTCGGTCTGCTCGTCTGGACGCTCGTGTCCCGCGACGACCCGGGCCTGGCCGTGGAGGACGCGAGCGCCTCGGCCGCCGCCGTGCGGACGTGGGACGACCCCGGCACCCTCGACACCGGCCGCTGACCGGCCGCACCACGAACGGAGACACGTGACCGCCACCGACCGAGCCCTCGAGCTCGCCGTCATCGCCGCCCGGGCGGCGTCCGACCGCAAGGCCGAGGAGATCATCGCGCTCGACGTGAGCGAGCAGCTCGTCCTGACCGACGTGTTCCTCATCGCCTCGGGGTCGAGCGAGCGCCAGGTCTCGGCGATCGTCGACGCCGTCGAGGAGGCCATGCACAAGGCCGGGTCCAAGCCGATCCGCCGCGAGGGCAAGCAGGAGGCCCGCTGGGTCCTGCTCGACTTCGGGGACGTCGTCGTGCACGTGCAGCACGCCGAGGACCGCGTGTACTACGCGCTCGAGCGGCTGTGGAAGGACTGCCCGGTCGTCGAGCTGCCGGAGGACGCGCGCGGCGGCGACGGCACGGCCGACGACACCGACGACACCACGCGCGGCGACGGCGCCATCCGCCTCTCGGGGGAGCCCCTGGCGTGACCGCCGGCACGCTCGTCCTCCTGCGCCACGGTCGCACCGCGTACAACGCGACGATGCGCCTGCAGGGGCAGGTCGACATCCCGCTCGACGCCGTCGGGCGGTGGCAGGCGGAGCAGGGCGCGAAGGCCCTCGCGAGCGCGCACCGCGCGACGCGCGTCGTCGCGTCCGACCTCGTGCGCGCCGCCGACACCGCGCGCGCGTACGCGGCGGCGATCGGCGCGGACGTCACGTACGACCCCCGGCTGCGCGAGCGCGGCTTCGGGGAGTGGGAGGGCCTCACGGGCCCGGAGATCGCCGAGCGCTGGCCCGAGGAGTACGCGGCGTGGCGCCAGGGCGAGGAGC
This sequence comes from Cellulosimicrobium sp. 72-3, assembly GCF_013127315.1. NCBI lineage: Bacteria > Bacillati > Actinomycetota > Actinomycetes > Micrococcales > Promicromonosporaceae > Cellulosimicrobium > Cellulosimicrobium sp. 72-3. The sequence goes on along the minus strand of NZ_CP053419.1, from coordinate 2,702,990 downwards.
CCGTGCGCGCGGGCGCGGAGTCCAAGGCCGACGTCGCGGCGCGCCTCGTCGCGTCCTTGACCGAGCACGTGGAGTCCCTGGAGCGGGACGACACGCTCGTCGTCGTCTCGCACGGCGCCGCGATCACGCTCGCGGTCACCGCGCTGCTCGGCCTGGACCCGGAGGGCTGGCGCGGGATCTCCGGGCTGCACAACGTCCACTGGTCCCACCTGCACCGCTCGGCGCCCGCCGCGACGCCCGCGTGGCGCCTCGTGGCGCACAACGTCGGGGCCGGGTTCCCGCTCGACGAGTGGAACGCGGGACCGGATTGGAATCTGGAGCCAGTTTCTGCGTAGACTAGCGACGCTCCGCAGGACGGGAAACCGGCCGGAGGAGTGCATGACCTGGATCTTCACGGATCCACGGGGCTGTGGCGCAGCTGGTAGCGCACCTGCATGGCATGCAGGGGGTCAGGGGTTCGAGTCCCCTCAGCTCCACCCGTAGAGCCGGACGGGAGCACGCATCATCGAGCGATGGGCGGGCTCCCGTCCGGCTTTTCTGCGTCCTGCGCGCCGCCCGGTGCTCGCCGGTGGAGGCCGCGGGTCTTGGCGCGGCCAGCCGCGCCTGCCACGCTGGTGCGGTGCGACGGCGCTCCGCCCGTCGCGCGGGTACCCGGGGGAGGGCACGCGATGAGGCCACTGCGCTACGCGATCAACGTCACGCTCGACGGCTGCTGCCACCACGAGGCGGGACTGCCGCCCGACGAGGAGTCGATGCGGTTCTGGACCGAGGAGACGGAGCGCGCGGACGCGCTGCTGTTCGGGCGGGTCACCTACCAGATGATGGAGGCGGCGTGGCGCCGTCCGGCGTCGGGCGCGTGGCCGGACTGGATGGGGGAGCGGGACGTCCCGTTCGCGGAGGCGATCGACGGGGCGAGGAAGCACGTGGTGTCGAGCACGCTGCGCGAGGTCGACTGGAACGCCGAGCTCGTCGAGGGCGACCTGGGTGACGCGGTGCGGCGGCTCAAGGAGCAGCCGGGCGGGTCGCTGTTCGTCGGTGGCGTGACGCTGCCGCTCGCGCTCGCGAATCTCGGGCTGATCGACGAGTACGCGTTCCTCGTGCAGCCGGTCCTGGCGGGGCACGGGCCGACGCTGCTGTCGGGGTTGCGCGAGCGCATCACGCTCGAGCTGGTGGACCGGCAGGAGCTGCGCTCGGGCGCCGTCGCGGTGCGGTACCGGCCCGTGACGGCCGTGCCGTGAGCCGGGACGACGACGCCCGGCGCGGCAGGTGCCGGCCGGGCGCTCGTGCGGGAGGAGCGGGGACTACGACGTGCTGACGTGCACGTGGTCGAAGTGGTTGGCGGTCGCGCCGCCGCGGTCCTCCATGCCGGACCACGCGCTCGCCGGGTCGCCGGCCATCCAGATCTTCTGCTGGTAGATGAGGTACGTGATGCCGAGCGAGCCCGCGTTGGCCTGCAGGTAGCGCGCGATGTCCCAGCCGGTCTCGCCGCTGATCATGATGTCGACGGCGCGGCCCGTGCCGTGGTCGCCGTCGTCGCCGGGGCGGATGCCGCCGAACGTGGTGACCTGGGGGAAGTTCGCGCACACGGAGCGGTAGACGGCGCGCGCGTTGGCGCGCAGCGACGACTCGATCCCGGTGCTCACGGAGCACGCGGCGTCCGAGACGCCGCCGGCGCTCGACCCCCCGGCCGCGGCGGCGGCGACCTGGGGCGCCTCGGGCTGTGACTGTGCGAGGAAGCTCGACTTGATCCACGCGGCCGCCCCGTCCCAGACGATCTGGCTCCAGTCGCCCTCGGTGACGCCCGTGACGTCGACGGCGGCGGCGAACTCGGTCGTCGCGACGCGCTCGGCGTCCGGGGACGGCGCGGAGCGCACGTTGACGGCCTCGGTGGTCCAGAGCTGACCGGTCACGGGCGGCAGGGGCGGGGGCGTCGGGGCGGCCTGGGCGGCCGGGACGACGGCGATCTCCGCCGCGGTCTCGACGACCGGGGGCTCTTGGGGCGCCGTGGGCGGCGCGACGCGCTCGGACGAGCGGCTGGCGGCTCCCGTGCCGCGTTCCACGCTCGCGCCGGCGGTGGGCTCGACGCTCAGCGGCGCGAGGTCGGGGTTGCCCTCGGCAGGCTGGGGGCCCGCACCCACGGCGCCGGCGCCCAGCAGCGTCACGAGCGCCAGCGCGGGGAGCTTGAGCGACCGGACCGGCAGCGTCGGCAGGGCGGGGAGCCGGAAGGAGCGCGCGGTGGCGGGGGCTGCGCTGTGGCGGCCTCGGGACATGGTGCGCTCCGGTTCTTCGTGGGTAGGACGCGCCAATGTAACCAAACCGTGATCTGAGAAGTCCAGTCGGACATTCCGTGCAGCGCTCCCGTTCGACTCATGAGCGGCAGCGCTGAGTCGTATGCGCCGCAGTCGTTGGACGGGCGGGAGGCGGGTTCCTACGCTGGAAGCATGACCGTTCCCCCTGTACCGACCGTGACGCTCAACTCCGGTCACACCATCCCGCAGCTCGGCTTCGGCGTCTTCCTCGTGCCGCCGGACGAGGCCGAGAAGGCCGTCAGCGAGGCCCTCGAGGTCGGCTACCGCCACATCGACACCGCGGCGATCTACCGCAACGAGGAGGGTGTCGGCGCCGCCATCGCAAAGAGCGGGATTCCCCGCGACGAGCTCTTCGTCACGACGAAGCTCTGGAACGACCGCCAGTCGGGCGAGCAGCCGCACGACGCGATCCGTGAGAGCCTCGACAAGCTCGGCCTCGACCACGTCGACCTGTACCTCACGCACTGGCCCGCGCCCGAGCAGGACCAGTACACGAACGCGTGGGCGAAGCTCATCGAGATCCGCGACGCGGGCCTCGCGCGCTCGATCGGCGTCTCCAACCACCTGCCCGAGCACCTCGACCGGATCGTCGCGGACACGGGTGTCGTCCCCGCCGTCGACCAGATCGAGCTGCACCCGGCCTACCAGCAGCGCGACGTGCTCGCCTGGGCCGACGCGAACGGCACGAAGATCGAGGCCTGGGGTCCGCTCGGGCAGGGCAAGTACCCGCTCTTCGAGAAGCAGGCCGTCGTCGACGCCGCGGCCGCCCACGGCGTGACGCCCGCCCAGGCGGTGCTGCGCTGGCACCTGCAGCGCGGCTTCATCGTCTTCCCGAAGTCGTCCCGCAAGGAGCGCATGGTGGAGAACTTCGACCTCTTCGGGTTCGAGCTCACCGCCGACGAGGTCGCCGCGATCGACGCCCTCGACACGGGTGACGGCTCGGGTCGCGTGAGCGCCCACCCGTCCGAGGTCAACTGACCCGGTCGCCCGCGGCCTCCCGCGAGGCAGCACGCACGACGAGGGGCGCCGTCCAGTCGGACGGCGCCCCTCGTCGTGCGCTGGTGGAGAGGCGGGTCAGCCGCACTCGTCGCAGATGCCCGTCGCGGGCAGGACCGTGAAGCACGTGGGGCACACGGCCGGCGGCTTCTCGGGCTCCGCGGAGCGGGCGGTCGTGCGGCGCGGTGTGCGCGTCGCGGGCGCGGCCTTCGCCGTGGCCCGACGCGCGGGTGCGGGCGCCGCGGGGGCGGCACCGGGCACGTCGAACCCGCGCTTGCGCAGCAGGTCCGCGACGCCGACGGGGCTGCTGCGGAACTCCTCGGCGGTCGCGACGCGGCCGGTCGCGTACCGGTGCGCGACGCCGAGGATCGCCTGCGCGTCGTAGACGCGGTCCTCGTGGACGAGCGGGGTGCCGGGGGACGCGGTGAACCCGTAGACCCCGAGGAACGCGTCCCGGCCCCGGTCGTCCCAGTCCGCGAGGGCCTGGAGGATGTGCTGCCGGGTCACTGCCGAGAAGGTTGCCACGGCACGAGCCTAGACCGCCCCGCGGGACCCCTCGGACGACGAGCGCGTGACCTTCCGCACGCGCTCGTGCCGGGCCCTGGACGCCCGTGGATCAGGGCACGGTGTACCCCGCGGCGCGGAACATCTCGTACCACTCGGCACGGGTGAGCGGGACCTCCGAACCGAGCGCGGCGCCGGCGACCCGGTCGGGGCTCGTCGTGCCGAGCACGACCTGCGTCCGCGCCGGGTGGCGCGTGATCCACGCGGTCGCGATCGCGATGGGCGGCACGTCGTACCGGGCGGCGAGGCGGTCGATCACGGCGTTGAGCTCGGGGTACTTCTCGGACCCCAGGAACACGCCCGTGAAGAACCCTGCCTGGAACGGGGACCAGGCCTGGATCGTGATGTCGTGGAGACGGCAGTAGTCCAGGATGCCCTCGTCGCGACTGATCGACTGGTCGAGGGCCTGCATGTTCGCGGCGACGCCCTGCGCGACGAGCGGGGCGTGCGTGACGGAGAGCTGGAGCTGGTTCGCGACGATCGGCTGCTCGACGTACCGGCGCAGCAGCTCGATCTGGCCCGGCGTGTGGTTCGAGACCCCGAACGCCCGCACCTTGCCCGCGGCGTGCAGGTCGGAGAACGCGCGCGCGACCTCCTCGGGCTCGACGAGGGCGTCGGGGCGGTGCAGCAGCAGGATGTCGAGGTAGTCGGTGCGCAGGGCCTCGAGCGAGCCCTCGACGGACGCGACGAGGTGCTCGTACGAGAAGTCGAAGTACGGGCCCTCGGGCACGATGCCGGCCTTGGACTGGATGACCCACTCCGCGCGCTCGGCGGGGGAGAGGTCGAGCGCCTCGGCGAAGCGGCGCTCGCAGCCGTGGAGCTCGGAGCCGTACACGTCGGCGTGGTCGAGGAACGTGATGCCGGCGTCCCGTGCGGTGCGCACGAGGGTACGGACTACGTCGTCGGTCTTGTCCTGGATGCGCATGAGGCCGAGCACGACGTCCGGGACGACGATGTCGGTGCCGGTCAGGGTGAAGGTCTTCATCGGTGGAGCTCCTTCGTGGGGTGGCGGGTCGGGTGCACGACCTCGGTGTCCGGGATCCGAGAGTGCGCCGCTGCAGAGGGGTCGTTCCCACGGGTCGGGGGTAGGAAGGGCGTCGTCCGCCCGCGGGCGGGGTGCCGGACGACCCGAGCGAGGCCGGTCGGCAGCGACGGCTCGAGCCTAGGAAGCGATAACCTAGAAGTCCAACAACTAGTGTTTGTCAAATAGAGAACTGTGAGTGGTCAATGGATCTTCGTCAGATGGAGTACCTCGTCGCGCTCGCGGACGAACGCCAGTTCACCCGCGCCGCCCAGCTCGTCGGAGTCTCGCAGTCGGGGCTCTCCGCCGCGGTCCGCAGCCTGGAGGAGGAGCTCGGCGCGAGCCTGTTCACGCGCACGACGCGGCGCGTCGAGCCCACCGAGGCCGGTCTCGCGCTGCTCCCGTACGCACGCTCCATGCTCGCGCAGGCTGCCGCCGCCCGCGACGCGGTCGTCCGGGCCACGCGCGCGCTGTCCGGCTCGCTGCGCGTCGGCTCGGAGCAGTGCCTCGGCGTCCTCGACGTGACCGCCCTGCTCGAGCGCTTCCACCGCCGCTACCCGCAGGTGGAGATCCACTTCGCGCAGGCGGGCTCGCACGACCTCCTCGCGCGCGTCCGCGAGGGCGACCTCGACGTCGCGTTCGTCGCGACCACCGAGCACCTGGGGCCGCTGTCCCAGACGGTCCTGGGCAGCGAGCCGCTCGTGCTCGTGTGCGCGCCCGAGCACCCGCTCGCCGGGAGGGGCCGGGTCGAGTGGTCCGACCTCTCGGGCCAGGAGTTCGTCGACTTCGACCCCTCGTGGGGCGCGCGGCCGGTCAACGACGCGACGTGCGCCGCGCACGGCGTCCACCGGCGCGTGCGGTGCTCGGTCAACGACGTGCACACGCTCCTCGAGCTCGTCGACCGGGGGCTCGGCATCGCGCTCGTGCCGCGCCACGTCGCGGGCAAGCCGGAGGCCGAGCGCCTCGTCACGCTCGCGCTGCCGGAGGGCGGTGCGCCGAGCTGGGTCGTCTCCGTCGTCACGGGGCGCTGGGACCGCGGCGCCTCGGCCGCGCCGCAGCTCCTGGAGCTCCTCGCGGACGCCCCCGCGTGCCGCGGCGTCGACGTCTCCCGGCCCGACGCGGCCGCGCTGCGCGCGGGCGTCGAAGCGCCGAGCCCTGCCGTCGAGGTGCCGAGCCCTGCCGTCGAGGCCGTGGCTGAGGCCCGGTGACCGCCCGCGCGGGCACCGACGCACCGCTCTTCCCGCTGCGCAGCGTCGTCCTCGGCGCGTTCCTGCCCACGCTCGTCCTCGAGATCGGCGTGGGGGCCATGCTGCCGGTCGTCGCCGTCACGGCCACGGGCCGGGGCGCGAGCCTCACGGTCGCCGGGCTCGTCGCCGCGCTCGTGCCGATCGGCAAGATCCTCTTCGACCTGCCCGCCGGGGCGCTCGCCCAGCGCCTCGGCGACCGTGCGGCCATGCTGCTCGCCGGGGGCGTCGCGGCGGTCGCCTTCGCGACGATCGCGCTCACCCCCAGTCTGTGGGGCCTCGCGGCGGGGGTCCTCGCGCTCGGTGCGTCGACCGCCGTCTTCAACCTCGCCCGCCAGGCGTACCTCACCGAGATCACGCCCCCGCTGCGCCGGGCGCGCGTCCTGTCGACGCTCGCGGGCGTGCACCGGATCGGGCTGTTCCTCGGCCCGTTCGCGGGCGCGGCGGTCATCGCCGCGACCGACGTGCGCGGCGCCTACTGGCTCGGGACGGGCGCCGCCCTCACCGCGGTGGTGGTGCTCGCCGTCGTGCGGCCGGACCCCGCGGAGGCCGGGCGTGCGCGGCTGCGCGGCGCGCGGGCCGTGCCGCGGGTCGGCATCGCCCGCGTGGCGCGCGACCACCGCCACCTGTTCGCGACGCTCGGCGTGGCGATCCTCCTGGTCAGCGCCGTCCGCGGGGCCCGGCAGACCGTCATCCCCCTGTGGGGCGAGCACCTGGGGCTGGACGCCGAGGTGACGTCGCTGATCTTCGGCGTCTCCGGCGCGCTCGACATGCTGCTCTTCTACCCGGCGGGCAAGGTCATGGACCGGTTCGGGCGCCTGTGGGTCGCCGTGCCGTCCATGCTCACGATGGCCGTCGGTCTCGCGGTGCTGCCGCTCGCGCACACCGCCCCCGCGCTCGCGGTCGTCGCGGCGGTGCTCGGGGTCGGGAACGGCATGGGCTCGGGCATCGTCATGACGCTCGGTGCCGACGTCGCGCCCGCGGACGTGCGCCCGACCTTCCTCAGCGTGTGGCGCCTGTTCCAGGACACCGGCGACGCACTCGGCCCGCTCGTGCTGTCGGCCGGTGCGGCGCTGGGGTCGCTCGCCGCGGGCGTCTGGGCGACGGCGGCGCTCGGCGCCGGCTCGGCGGCCGCGCTCGCGCGGTGGGTGCCGCGGCACTCACCGCTCGCGAACCTCGTCCGACGTCGCTAGTCCGGGCCGCGCTCGGGTGCGGGGTGGGGCGTCGGGCCGGGCCGCGCGCCGGCCCGGCTCAGACGAGCGTGAGGACGCCCAGCACCCCGACGGCGAGGGCGAGCACGAGCGAGACGGCGATGAGCACGACGTGCACGGTGAGGAAGCGCGTCGCGCGGCCGTCGGCGTCGCGCGAGCGGGGGTCCTTGGCGATGCGCTGGAGGAAGCGCGGCCAGATGAGCAGGTTCCAGGCAGCCGTGACGAGCAGGACCACGGACCAGACGACGGGGATCTCCACGTCCCGAGCATGCCAGGAGGCGTCGGGCGCCTCGGGCGGGGCGGCCGCGGGCAGGGTGTGGGATCCAGCACATCGACGCGGGCGTGAGGTGAGGCTAACCTCTCTCGTGGTCGACGCGCTCGCGGGGCCGCCGTTCCGCCCGGGGAGCCGGGCGTCGCACGAGGAGCAGCCGGTGTCCGTCAAGACCGTCAAGCCCCAGGACGCGCACGTCGTCACGCTGAGCGTCGTCGGGCGCGAGCGGGTCAGTCCGAACGTCGTGCGGGTCACGCTCGGGGGAGACGAGCTGGACCTCTTCACCCCGCTGGGGTTCGACCAGTGGTTCCGGCTCTTCCTCCCGCGGGAGGACCAGGACGCGCTGCGGCTGCCGACCCGCGCGTCGGGCCTCTGGTACGTCCAGTACCTCGCCACGCCCAAGGCGCGCCGGCCGTGGGTGCGGAACTACACCGTGCGGGCCGTGCGCCCGGACCTGCGCGAGCTGGACGTGGACTTCGTCGTGCACGGCGACGCGGGGCCCGCGTCCTCGTTCGCGCTGTCCGCCGAGCCGGGGGACCGCGTGGGCCTGCTCGACCAGGGGATCGGCTACCACCCGCGCGTCCCGCACGACTGGACGCTCCTCGTCGCCGACGAGACCGGGCTGCCCGCGGTCGCGGGGATCTGCGAGTCCCTGCCCGACGACGCGCGCGGCCTCGCGGTGGTCGAGGTCCCCGAGGCGGCGGACGCCCAGGAGTTCCGCGTGCCCGCGGGCGTCGAGCTGCGCTGGCTGGCGCGCGACGGCGCACGGCCCGCGGGCGGCGGCGACCACGACCTGCTGCCGGGTCGTCTCGCGCTCGACGCCGTACGGTCGGCCGACCTGCCTGCCGGCCCCGGCTACGCGTACGCGGTCGGGGAGTCGGCGCTCGCCACGGGCGTGCGTCGCCACCTGGTCAACGACCGGGGCGTGCCGAAGGCGCACGTCGACTTCGTCGGGTACTGGCGCCACGGGCACGCGGCGTCCGCCTGACGCGCCCCGCGCGCGTCGTCGGGCGCGGGGCGTCGTGCGGCGGGTCGTCGTGCAGCAGGGGGAGGGTCGGTCAGACCCGGCGGAGCTGGCGGAACATCGGGCAGTCGAACGGGTCGCGCGCCGAGAGCCCGACGCGGTTGAGGTACCGGACGACGATCGCGTAGGACTGCACGAGGCTCGTCTCCGTGTACGGCAGGCCGAGGTGCGCGCAGTGCTCGCGCACGATCTCGCGGGCCCGCGCGAGGTGCGGCCGCGGCATGCTCGGGAACAGGTGGTGCTCGATCTGGAAGTTGAGCCCGCCCATGAGGATGTTCATCCACCAGCCGCCGCGGATGTTCCGCGAGGTGAGGACCTGCTTGGACAGGAAGTCGATCTTGCTGTCGGCGGGGATGATCGCCATGCCCTTGTGGTTGGGGGCGAACGACGCCCCCATGTAGACGCCGAAGACGGCGAGCTGGACGCCCAGGAAGGCGGCCGCGAGGCCGAGCGGCAGGAACCAGACGACCGCCCCGACGTAGAGCGACAGGCGCAGCGTGATGGTGACGATCTCGATGACGCGCGTGCGGACGTCGCCGCGCGCGCGGCCGCCGGCGAGGAGCGAGCGGAACGCCTGCACGTGCAGGTTCACGCCCTCGAGCGTGAGGAGCGGGAAGAACAGCCAGCCCTGGTAGCGGTTGATGACCGCCCGGAAGCCCTTCGCGACCTCCGCGTCCTCCTCGAGGAACACGACGACGTCGGGCGCGATGTCCGGGTCCTTGCCGCGGCGGTTCGGGTTCGCGTGGTGGCGCGTGTGCTTGTTCATCCACCACGAGTGGCTGATGCCGACGACGCCGTTGGCCAGCACCTTCCCGAGGCGGTCGTTCGCCGGGCCGGACGCGAAGACCTGCCGGTGCGACGCCTCGTGCGCGACGAACGCGAACTGGGTGAGGATCAGGCCGAGCGCCCCGGCGACGAGGAGCTGGAACCACGAGTCGCCCAGGAGGACGAACCCGGCGACAGCGCCGCCGAGCGCGAGCGTGAGGACCCCGAGGGTCCACAGGTAGTAGGCGTGCGTGCGGTGGAGCAGGCCCGCGTCGCGCACCGTGCGCGACAGCGCGCTGTAGGTGCTGGTGACGGCACCGGGCTCGTCGGTCCGAGGGCGGGTGGCCCGGAAGCCCGGGCGCACTGCGGCAGAGGTCATGTGTCCTCGCAGGGGTGTCGGTGTCGACTTCCCAGCCGCGGAGGTGAGCAGGTGCTCGTCGTGCAGATGACCCCACCCTACGGGACCGTAGGTTGCGCGCGCGAGGGGGCCGGGTGAAGGAGTCGCGAAGGAGCGACACCTCCTCCGGAGGGGTCAGGCGGCGAACCGGAAGGTCTGGCGGTACTCCGTCGGCGTGATCCCGACCGCCCGCCGGAAGTGGTGGCGCAGGAGCGCGGCCGACCCGAAACCGCTGCGGCGCGCGACCTCCTCCAGGTCCAGCGAGGACTCCTCGAGCAGCGACTGCGCGTGCGCGACGCGTTGCGACGTCAGCCACGCGAGCGGGGTCGTGCCGGTCTGCGCGACGAACGCGCGCGCGAAGGTGCGCTCGGAGGTGTGGGCCCGGCGGGCGAGGTCGCGCACGGTGAGCGGCTCGTCGAGGTGGTCGGTCATCCACTCCAGCAGCTCCCCGAACGAGTCCTCCTCGCACTCGGGCACCGGGCGCTCGATGAACTGGCGCTGCCCGCCGTCGCGCTGGGGCGGCACGACCATGCGCCGGGCGATCGTGTTCGCCACCCGCGCCCCGAGCTCGCGGCGCACGAGGTGCAGGCACGCGTCGATCCCCGCCGCCGTGCCGGCGCTCGTGATGAGGTTGCCGTCGTCGACGAAGAGCACGTCGGGGTCGATGTCGAGGCTCGGGTAACGACGGCGCAGCTCGTCGGCGTGCATCCAGTGCGTCGTCACCCGCCGTCCCTCGATGACGCCCGCGGCCGCGAGCACGAACACGCCCGAGCACACGCTGAGCAGCAGGGCGCCGCGGTCGGACGCGCGGCGGACGGCGTCGAGCACCTCGGGCGGGTAGTCGGTCCCGATGCGGATCGCCGGCACGACGACCAGGTCCGCGTCGTCCGTCGCGGAGAGGTCGTGGTCGGGCACGACGTGCGCGCCCACCGACGTGCGGACAGGACGGCCCGCGACCGGGCCGCACACGCGGAAGTCGAACGACGGGACGCCGTCGTCGCTGCGGTCGAGGCCGAAGACCTCGCACACGACGCCGAACTCGAACGGGGCCAGGCCGTCGCACACGACGGCCGCGACGGATCGCACCATGCTCGGCACGCTACGCCGCTGGCAGGATCTTGTCGAGAGGTGTCAGTGCTGCCACTCGTGGCGCGGCTCGTGCGCCGCGAGGGTGGAGCCATGGACATCTTCTGGGGTGTGGTGGCTCTTCTCCTCGTCGTCGGCCCGACGGTCGCGGCCCTCGCGGTCCGCCGCGAGGACCCGGCCCGTCCGTGGTTCCCCGCCGGGTCCGACGGCGCGTGGCCCGACGGCGCCGCGTGGGACGCGCGCGGGGACCGGTCGGTGCACGGCGAGCGCTGGGACCGCGACGCGCAGCGGCTGGACGCCGACCTGCGCGCCGCGGCGTCGCGCCCGGCCGAGCCGGCCGCCGTCGTCGACCCGCACGAGGTCGCGGCCGAGCTCGTGCTGCGGCGCGTCGTGCCGAACCCGGCCGTGCGCGACGGCGTGCGCGCCGCTCCTGCCGTGCCGGGCGGGCGCCCCGGGGCGAACGTGCCCGTCGCGCCGCGGCGGCCGGGGACCCGGGGCACGCCGCTCGCGCGCTGAGCCCCCGCACGCTGAGCCCCCGCACGCTGAGCTGCCGCGTCCTGAGCCTCGTGCCGAGCCGTCGCGTGCTGCTCGACGCGCGCGGCGTCCTCGGACGCACGAACGGCCCGGACCTCGTGGAGGTCCGGGCCGTTCGCGGGGGAGCGGTGTCGCTCGCGTCAGGCGCGCGAGCCGACCGCGTCGACGTCCGCGTCGCCCGTGAGCTGGTCGAGGCCCTCGAGCTCGTGCGCCTCCCACGGGGCGTGGCCGAGGCTCGGGATCATCGTCGCGAGCTCCGGGCGCCACTTGGTGAAGCGGGCGGGGAAGCAGCGCTCGAGCAGGTCGATCATCGCCGGGACGGCCGTCGAGGCGCCCGGCGAGGCGCCGAGCAGGCCGGCGATCGAGCCGTCGGCCGCCGCGATGACCTCGGTGCCGAACTCGAGGACGCCCTTGCCGTCCTTGTCCTTCTTGATCACCTGGACGCGCTGGCCCGCCGTGATCGTCTCCCAGTGCTTGGGGTGCGCCGTCGGCATGAAGCCCTGGAGCGCGGTGAACTTGGTCTCCGGGCTCGCGAGGAGCTGGCCGACCAGGTACTGGGTGAGGTCGAGGTTCTTCAGGCCCGCGCCGACCATCGAGCCGAGGTTGTGCAGGCGCAGCGACGTGAACAGCCCGAGGTACTTGCCCTTCTTGAGGTACTTGGGGCTGAACCCGGCGTAGGGGCCGAACATCAGGTACGTCTTGCCGTCGACGACGCGCGTGTCCAGGTGCGGGACCGACATGGGCGGCGAACCGACGTCGGCCTTGCCGTAGACCTTCGCCTGGTGCTGGGCCACGAGCGCCGGGTCGTCCGTGCGGAGGAACTCGCCGCTGATCGGGAAGCCGCCGTAGCCCTTCGCCTCCGGGACGCCGGCCGCCTGGAGGAGCGGCAGCGCGCCGCCGCCGGCGCCGACGAACACGAACCGGGCCTCGACCGTCGAGCGGCGCTTCGGGGCGTTCCACGAGCGGTCCTTGACCGTCAGGCGCCAGCGGCCGTCCTTCGTCTTCTTGAGGTTCTTCACCTCGTGCTCGAGGTAGAGCTGCGTGCCCTCCGAGACGAGGTAGTCGACGAGCTGCTCGGTGAGGGCGCCGAAGTCGACGTCCGTCCCGCTCGTCGCGCGCGTCGCCGCGACCGGCTCGTCACCGTCGCGCTCGGCGACCAGGAGCGGGGCCCACTCGGCGATGACCGCCGGGTCGTCCGTGAACTCGAGCTCGCTGAACAGCGGGTGGCGGCGCAGCGTCTCGAAGCGGCGACGCAGGTAGTCGACGTTCTCCGCGCCGCGCACGAAGGTCATGTGGGGGGTGCGGGAGATGAAGCTCGCGGGCTGCGGCAGCGCGCCCGTCGTGAGCAGGTGGTGCCAGAACTCGCGCGACACCTCGAACTGCTCGTTGATCTTCACCGCCTTGGTGATGTCGATCGAGCCGTCCGGCTTCTCCGGCGTGTAGTTCAGCTCGCACAGGGCGGCATGACCCGTCCCGGCGTTGTTCCACGGGTTCGACGACTCCTGCGCCACGGCGTCCAGGCGCTCGTAGATGCGCACCGTCCAGGTGGGCTCCAAGACCTTCAGGAGTGCCCCGAGCGTGGCGCTCATGATGCCACCGCCGATGAGGGCTACGTCGATCTGGTCTGCGCTGCTTGCGGGGTTGCTCGCTCGACTCGACACATGTCGATCCTACGCTTGTGAAAGAGTGCACTAACTGTGCGGTGCGTCACGGGCGTGCGTCACACTTTCGCGGGACCTCGGTCCCGAGCCGGGCAGGTCGGACGTCGCGTACCGCGCGATCCGGCCGCGTTCGCCCGGGTCGCACCACGATCTCGCGAGGGAGAGCACGGGTCCCGAGCCGTCCTCCTGCGAGGTAGAGCCGTGGTCTCGCGAGGTAGAGCCGTGGTCTCGCGAGGTAGAGCCGTGGTCTGCGTGCACGAGCCGACCATGCCTCTACCTGGGCCGACCGGGGCTCTACCTCGCGGGGGTGGAGTTCTCCCGCGGCGGGGAGTACGGGGACGGCCACGGGCCGATCTCGGGAAGGCTCACGGGCTCACCCGCGAGGCGGGCGGTGGGCTCGGCGCCGGGGGTGCGGCCCGCGAGCCAGGCGGCGACGTCGGTGAGGCGGCCGTGGACGACGACGGCACCCCGGCCGGGCGTGGCTGCGGCCCCGGGCGTGGGTTCGGCTTCGGCCGCGGGCTCAGGTCCGGCAGCCACGCGGAGGCCGCCCGGTCCGACGCGGAGGCCGCCCGGTCCGACGCGAAGGGCGCCCGGTCCGACGCGGAGAACGCCCCGCCCGACGTGGACGCCGCCGGCGCCCACGACGAGGTCTCCTGGTTCCCCGTCGAGCTCGACCACGACGTCGTCCGCGAGCCGGACCCCGAGGAAGTCGAGGAGGTGCAGCCCGAGCGCGGGAGGCCAGGAGTCGAGGCCGACGCCCGCGTCGAGGTCGACCGCGTGGATCCGCACCTCGCGCCACCAGGCCACGAGCGCGTCCGCGACCGTGCCGTCGCGGTACGTCACCGGCGCGGACCACCCGGCGGACCCGGCGGCGGGCCACGCGGCGTCGAGGCGGTCGGCCAGCGCGTGGAGCGCCGCGACGTGCTGCGCGACCGAGCGCAGCGCGCCCGTCCGGATGCCGTCCTCGCGCCCGGCCGCGCCGCCGTCGTACACCTCGACGAGCTCGCCGCGCGCGGCGAACTCGGCCTGGCGCGCCATGGCCTCGCCGATGGCGGTGACGTGCGCGAGCACGTGGCTGCGCGACCACCCGGGCAGTGCCGACGGCGCGTCGAGCCTGGCGGCGTCGAGCCCGCGCGCCGCGTCGGTCACCGCGTCGAGGGCGGCGCGCGCGTCGCGCCGGACCTCCTCGACGTCGGGCGGGGTGAGGGCGGGGGCGTCGGTCAGGGCCACAGCAGCTCCTTCGTCCAGGTGGTCGGCGCGCCGGACGCCGCGGTGTAGCGCAGGCGGGTCTGGCCCGCGCCCGACGACGCCCAGAACTCCACGCTCGTCGGCTCGAGCGCGTACGCGGTCCAGGCGTCGAGGACGAGCCCGGGCTCCGCCCGTACGCGGTCGAGGGCGGCGTCCCACGCCTCGCGGTAGGCGGCGCGGGACGCGAGCGGGGCGCTCTGCGACCCGGCGAGGGCGGTCGCGCGGGAGAAGTCGGACCGGTCCAGGAAGTCGGCGGCGGACGTCTCGGCGTCCAGCGGCACGACGGGCCCCCGCACGCGGACCTGCCGACCGTGCTCGCGCCAGAAGAACGTCAGGGCGGCGTTCGGGTTCTGCGCGAGCGCGACGCCCTTGGGGGAGTCGGCGCGCGTCGCGAAGACCCACCCGTCGCCGTCGACGTCCTTGAGGATGAGCGTCCGCGCGTCCACGCGGCCGCTCGCGTCGGCGGTCGAGAGGGTGGCGGCGTGCGGTGCGGGCAGCCCGGCGTCGATCGCGTCGTCGAGCCAGCGGACGAAGAGCGTGCCCGGGTCGTCGGGTGCGGCGTCGACGTCGAGACCGGGGAGGTCGGGGCCGAAGACGGGCAGGGCGCGCAGGCGCTCGCGCAGGGACGGGCGGTCGGCGTCGGTCATGCGTCCTCCGAGGTGGTCGGGAGCGGGTCGAGCAGGGCGACGAAGCCGCGCGCGGCGGCAGACATCGCGTCCGGGTCGTCGAGGGCGCGCGCGAGGACGTACCCGCCCTGCACGACGGCGACGGCGGCGTGCGCGCGGTCGCGCGCCGCGTCGTCGGGCAGCCCGCCCTCGACGAGGACGGCGGCGGCCAGGTCGACGAGCCCGCGGAAGTAGGCGCGCACCTCCGCGGCGAGCGCGGCGTCGTCCATGACGGCCTGGTCGCTCACGAGGCGCCCGACCTTGCAGCCGGCGAGCGCGGGCCGCGGGCGTTCGAGATAGCGGACGAGGCGCTCGACGGCGGAGCCCTGCGCGCCGAGGTCGCGGCGTGCGGCGTCGAGGCCCGCGGTCGTCGTGGCGTGCACGGCCGCGGCGGCGAGGTCGTGCTTGGTGGGGAAGTGGTGGTAGAGGCTGCCCTGCCCGACGCCGCTCGCGGCGAGGACCTGGCGTGGGCTCGTCGCGCCGACGCCCTGGGCCCAGAACAGTTCCTGCGCGGCGGCGACGAGGCGGTCCCGGTTCGAGCCGGGCGCCTCCGCGCGTGGCTCGGGTCGCGTGTCGGACGGCATGGTCCGAGCCTAGCGGGCGATCATACCTACCGCTAGGTATGGTCTGTCGTCCGCCCCACGGTCCGGGCGGCACGTCCCGCGCCTGCAGGATCGCGACGGTCGGGCCGCACCCGCCTTGTGGACCGTCACCAACGCGTCGTCGGGCTCTCCCGTCCGTGCGGCCGGACGCTGGAGAGATCGTGCACGGGCCTGTGCGGCGCGCGTCGCCACGATCGACCCATGGACCAGGACCTCGCCGCGCTGCTCGACGACCTCGTCACCGCCACGACGCGCGAGGAGGTGCCCTCTGCGGACAGCCTCCTCGCCGTCCTCGCGACCGACGACGACGACCTCCTGGACGTCGTCGCGGCCGCCGCCCGGGTCCGACGCCGGTGGTTCGGCCGGCGCGTGAAGCTCGCCTACCTCGTCAACCTCAAGTCCGGGCTGTGCCCCGAGGACTGCACGTACTGCTCCCAACGCCTCGGGTCCGCGGCGGAGATCCTGCGGTACACGTGGCTCCGGGCGCCCGAGGCGCTCGGTGCGGCGCGCGCGGGCATCGACGCCGGGGCGTCGCGCGTGTGCCTCGTGGCGAGCGGGCGCGGCCCCACGGAGCGCGACGTGACCCGCGTCTGCGGGGTCGTCTCCCGGATCGTCGAGGAGCACCCCGGCGTCGAGGTCTGCGCGTGCCTCGGGCTGCTGTCCGACGGCCAGGCCGAGCGCCTGCGCGACGCGGGCGCCTCCGCCTACAACCACAACCTCAACGCGTCGGAGGACGCCTACCCCGAGATCTGCACGACCCACGAGCACGCGGACCGCGTCGCGACCGTCCGGCGCGTCCAGGGCGCCGGGCTGTCGGCCTGCTCGGGGCTCATCGCGGGGGCGGGGGAGACCCCCGAGCAGCTGGTCGACGTGCTCCTGGAGCTGCGGGCGCTCGACCCGGACTCCGTCCCGATCAGCTTCCTCGTGCCCTTCGAGGGGACGCCGCTCGCCGGCCGGCACGAGCTCACGCCGCAACGGTGCCTGCGGATCCTCGCCGCCGCGCGGTTCGCGCTGCCCCGGGCCGAGCTGCGCCTGGGCGCCGGGCGGGAGCTCCACCTGCGAGCCCTCCAGCCGCTCGCCCTGCACCTCGCCAGCTCGCTGTTCCTTGGCGACTACCTCACGGCGGAGGGGCAGGACGCCGCCGCGGACCTCGCGATGATCGCGGACGCCGGCCTCGAGGTCGAGGAGGTGCCCGGACCCGCCGGGCGGACGGCGCCGTCGCGCGTCGTGCCGCGCCGCCGCGGGGCGGGGACGGACGTCGCTCCCAACGCCTGATCGCCGCGACCGTCGTAGCGTGAGGGCGTGACGGTGCAGCAGCGGGTGCTGGTGGTCGCGGTCCTCGCGTCGTTCGTGTCGTTCCTGGACGGCTCGGTGGTCAACGTCGCGCTGCCCGCGATCTCCGCCGAGCTCACCACCGGGCCGGTCACCGGTCTCGCGCTGCAGCAGTGGGTCGTCGACGCGTACATGATCACGCTCGGCGCGCTCATCCTCCTGGCCGGGTCGCTGTCGGACGTCCACGGGCGCCGCCGCATCATGGCGATCGGGCTCGTCGGGTTCGCCGTGACGTCGGTCGCGTGCGCGCTCGCGCCCGACGGCCTCGTCCTCGTCGTCGCGCGCGGCCTCCAGGGCGTCGCGGGCGCCCTGCTCGTGCCCAGCTCGCTCGCCATGATCATCTCCACGTTCGACGGCGAGCGGCAGGCCCGCGCGATCGGCTCCTGGACCGCGTGGACCAGCACCGCGTCGCTCGTCGGGCCGCTGCTCGGCGGCATCCTCATCGACGCGATCTCGTGGCGCTGGGTCTTCTGGATCAACGTGCTCCCCGTCGCCGTCACGCTGTGGCTGCTGCGCGGCGTGCCCCGGTCCGCGGCGGAGGAGCCGGGCGCCGCGGCGGGCCCGGGTGGGCGACGGCGCATCGACACGCTCGGGGCGACGCTCGCCGCCGTCGGGCTCGCGGGCACGGTGTTCGCGCTCATCGAGCAGGGCCGCTTCGGGTGGGCGAGCCCCGTGGTGTGGGGGCCGTTCGCCGTGGGGGTCGTGTGCCTCGCCGCGTTCGTGGGGTGGGAGCGCCGCGCCCCGGACCCGATGCTGCCGCCGCGCCTGTTCCGGGTGCGCAACTTCGCGTGGGGCAACCTCGCGACCGCGGCGATCTACGGCGCGCTGTACTTCGGCGGGTTCGTCGTCACGCTCTTCCTCCAGCAGGTCGGCGGGTACAGCGCGACCGCCGCCGGGCTCGCCCAGCTCCCCGTCACGCTCGTGCTCCTCGCCCTGTCGACGCGGTTCGGGGCGCTCGCGGGCCGCTACGGCCCGCGCCTGTTCATGACGCTCGGCCCGATCGTCGGCGGGGCCGGCTACCTGCTCCTGCTCACCACGACCGACGACGCCGTCTACGTCACCCAGGTCCTGCCGGGTCTCGTGCTCTTCGGCCTGGGCCTCGCGATGACGGTCGCGCCGCTGACGTCGGCGATCCTCGGCTCGATCCCCGCGGCCGACGCCGGCATCGGCTCCGCGGTGAACAACGCGGTGTCGCGCGTCGCGGGGCTGGTCGTCATCGCGTTCGCGGGGGTGATCGTCGGCGGCGTGCTCGACCTCGACGGCTTCCACCGCTCGCTCCTCGTCACGGCGGGTCTGCTCGTCCTCGGCGGCGTGCTCAGCTGGGTCGGCATCCGCAACGACCGTGTGCGCGCCGCCGTCGCCGGACAGGCCGAGAGCGGCTGAGTCGGGGGCCGGTCCGAGCCCGTCGTGCCGCGCAGCTAGCGCACCGTCTGCAGGTCGTGGGTCGAGGAGTTGAGGCGGCGTGCGCCGTCGGGCACGTCCGGCGGGAACGCGACGACGATGTCCTCGATCCGGACGCCGAAGCGGCCGGGCAGGTACACGCCCGGCTCGACGGAGAAGCACATGCCGGGCTCGATCGGGCGGTCCTCGCCCTCCACCATGTACGGCGGCTCGTGCGTCGTCGTGCCGATGCCGTGGCCGGTGCGGTGCACGAACTGCTCGCCGTAGCCCGCGTCGACGATGACGGCGCGCGCGGCGCGGTCGACGTCCTGGCACGTCGCGCCCGGGCGCACCGCGTCGACCCCGGCCTGCTGCGCGCGCCGGACGACGTCGTAGACCTCGCGCTGCTGGTCCGCGAGGGCGTCGTCCGTGCCGCCCGCGACGAGCACCGTCCGTGAGGTGTCCGACCCGTACCCGTCGCGCAGCCCGCCGAAGTCGAGCACGACGAGGTCGCCGGGCTCGATGACGCGGTCGCTCGCGTCGTGGTGGGGGTCGGCGCCGTTCGGGCCGGAGCACACGAGCGTGAAGTCGACCTGCTCGTGCCCGTGCTCGCGCAGGAACCGGTCGAGGTCGGCCGCGACGTCCCGCTCGCGCCGGCCCGCGAACGCGACGCCCAGGACGTCCGCGAACGCGGCGTCGGCGGCCGCGCCCGCCGCGGCGAGGCGCTCCACCTCCGCGGCGTCCTTGACGGCCCGCAGCGTCGGGACGGCGTCGGAGAACGCGGTGAGGCGGGCGCCGGGCAGCGCGCGCTGGAGCCCGAGCACGTGCAGCGCCCACGTGGCGTCCGAGACGGCGTAGTTGCCGTCCGCGGCGAGGAGTCGCGCCGCGGCGTCGTGCTCGTCGTCGCCGTCGCGCCACGTCACGACGTCGAGGCCCTCCGCGCCCGGGGCGGAGGCCAGGTCGCCCCGCTCCAGCAGCGGCACGACGACGGACGCCCCGCCGGTCGTCCCGGTCCCCTCGGCGGGGATCGCGAGCAGCGTCAGCCGCTCCGTCTCCGGCGGCGTGTACCCGGTGAAGTACGCGAGGTCGGGGCCGGGCGAGACGAGCAGCCCCGTGAGGCCGGCCTCGCGCGCGTGCGCGGCGGCGCGCTCGCGACGCGCGGCGTAGACCTCGGGACCGAACGCGGCCCCCGGACGTGCGGCATCGGTGCTCGACATGAGCCCAGCGTGGCACCGCTCGCCGCGGAGATCGACCCGAGCGGCCCGACGTCGGTCCTCCGCGGGTCCGCTCGGGCGGCCGGGCCGGGTCCGGGAGTGGCAGGCTGCTCGCATGACCGACGTGCGCAACCTCCTCGCCGCCCTCGACACGTTCGACGGGCACTGGCAGCCGCACCGCGTGGCGAGCCTCAACGACGCCGACGTCAAGGTGGTGAAGGTGCTGGGCGAGTTCGTCTGGCACACCCACCCCGAGACCGACGAGCTGTTCCTCGTGCTCGACGGCGAGCTGACGATCGACCTGCGCGACGGCGGCGCCGAGCGGGCGATCGTGCTGGGCCCGCACGACCTGTTCGTGGTGCCGCGGGGCGTCGAGCACCGGCCGCGTGCCGCCGTCGAGACCTCCGCGGTGCTCGTCGAGCGGCAGGGGACGGTCAACACGGGCGACGCGGGCGGCGACCTGACGTCGCCGCTGCGGGAGCTGCCGGGCGAACCGCCGACCGCCTGACGGTCGGAGCCCGACCGGCCCGGACGTGCCGGACCGGCCCGCCGCGGGTCGATCGGGCGCCGCCCGGGCCGGTCTCGGAGGGTCAGACCCGCACGACGACCTTGCCGCGCACGTGCCCGGACTGGCTCGCGCGGTGCGCGTCGGCGGCGTCGGCGAGGTCGAAGACCTCGGCGACCTCCGGGCGCAGCAGGCCCTCGTCGCCGAGCCGCGCGAGCTCGGTGAGGTCGGCTGCGTCGGGGCGCACCCACACGTAGTGCCCGCCCAGCTCGTCGCGGGCCCGTGCGTCCGTGATCGAGGCGACCGTACCGCCGTCGCGCAGCACCTGCGGGACCGAGTCGAGCGCGTCGCCGCCCACGTAGTCGAGGACCACGTCCACGCCCTCGGGCGCGAGCGCCCGGACCCGCTCCGCGAGCCCGTCGCCGTACGTCACCGGCTCCGCGCCGAGCGACCGCAGGAAGTCGTGGTTGCGCTCCGACGCCGTCCCGAGGACGCGCGCCCCGAGCGCCTTCGCGATCTGGACGGCGAACGACCCGACGCCGCCGGCGGCGGCGTGCACGAGCACCGTCTGGCCCGCGGCGAGGCCGGTGCGCCGGATGGTCTGGTACGCCGTCAGCCCGGCGAGGGGCACGGCCGCCGCCTCCTCGAACGACCACGCCGCCGGCTTGCGCGCGAGCGTCCGGACGGGCGCCGCGACGAGCTCGGCGAACGTGCCGCCCGAGACCTCGCCGCCCACGACGTCCTTGCGCACGTACCCGTACACCTCGTCGCCGACCTGGAGCTCGGGGGTGTCCAGGCCCACGCGCTCGACGACGCCCGCCACGTCCCAGCCGGGCACGACGGGGAAGACGGCGTCCATGACCTGGTCGAGGTACCCCTCCCGGACCTTCCAGTCCACCGGGTTCACGCTCGCGGCGCGCACGCGCACGAGGACGGAGTCGGGGCCGACCTTGGGGGTCGGGAGGTCGGTCGTCTCGAGGACGTCGGGGCCGCCGTAGCGGGAGTAGGTGATGGCTCGCATACGGGCGGCAACCCCGCGGACGCCCGACGGATTCCCGCGGCGCGGTCAGCCCTCGAACGCGGTGGGGTCCATGTGGAGGACCTCCCACTGGTGCCCGTCGAGGTCGGCGAAGCTCCGCGAGTACATGAAACCGCCCTCCTCCTGGGGGTCCTTGACCGCCGTCGCGCCGGCGGCGAACGCGGCGTCGACGAGCCGGTCGACCTCGGCGCGGGAGCCGACGCTCAGGGCGTTGATCACCTCGGTCGTGGCGGTCGCGTCGGCGATCGCCTTGTTCGTGAACCGCTGCGCGAACTCCGCGGTGAGGAGCATCACGTAGATCGTGTCGCTGAGGACGATCGAGGACGCGTTCTCGTCCGTGAACTGCTCGTTCACGGTGTACCCCAGCGCGGTGTAGAACGCCTTGGCGGCGTCGAGGTCCTGGACGGGCAGGTTGACGAAGATCTGGGTGCTCATGCGGTCCTCCGGTGTGGCGGGCGGGTCGCCCGGTGCGGGTGTCGTCGGGGTAGACGACGGCCCGCCCGGGAACTCATCGCCCGGCCGCGCGGTGGCGCGACCGGGCGCCGCCCTGCCTCGGCGCGACGTCAGACGAGCACGTCGCCGTCGCGGGCCACGACCCGGCCGCCGGCGACGACGAGCGCGCGGCGCGGGGCGCGCACGACGGCGTCGGGCACGTTCTCCGCGTCGACGAGCACCACGTCCGCGGGTGCGCCGACGACGAGGTCGTGGACGTCGCGGCCGACGAAGCGCGCGGCGTCGGACGTCGCGACGCGCGCGGCGGTGACGAGCTCCTCGTCGTACCGGAAGCGCGAGAGGCGGGCGAGCTGGGTCGTCAGCGCGAGGAGGTCGCCGGTCCCGTAGGGGGACCACAGGTCGCGGATGCCGTCCGTGCCGAGCCCGACGGCGACGCCCGCCGCGCGCAGCGCGTGCACGGGCAGGGGAGCGGCACCGATCGGCGCGACCGTGGTCATGGTGATGCCGGCCTCGCCCATCGCGGCGACGAGGTCCGCCTGGCGCGACGCCGGGACGTCGCCCACCGCGAAGCCGTGCGCCACGTTGACCTTCCCCTGGAGGCCGGCGCGCAGGGTGCGGTCGATCATGAGCTCGACCTGGAACGCGCCGAGGTCCCCGCCGTCGTGGAGGTGGACGTCGATCCCGACGCCACGCCGCTCGGCGATCGCGAACAGCCCGTCGAGCTGGCCGACGGGGTCGCGGTCGATCGACGCCGGGTCGAGGCCGCCGACGTGCTTCGCGCCCGCGGCGGCGGCCGCGTCGAGCAGGTCGAGCACCCCGGGCCGGCGCAGCACGCCGTCCTGCGGGAACGCGACGATCTCGGCGTGCACGGCGCCGTCCAGCGCGGCGAGCGCCTCGCGCACGACCTCGATGCCGCGCAGCCCCAGGCCGAGGTCGACGTCGACGTGGGTGCGGATCGCCGTCGTGCCGTGCCGCACGAACTCGCGCAGCACCGTGAGCGTCACGTCGACGCCCGGGATGCCGAGCTCGTCGCGGTGCGCGCGCTCGTGCGCGATGCGGCCCTGCGTCGTCGCCTCGCCGCCGTAGCTCACCCAGGGCCGGCCCCACCAGCTCTTGTCGACGTGCGCGTGGGCGTTGACGAGGCCCGGGAGCGCGAGCAGGCCGCGGCCGTCGACAACGCCGGCCTCCGGCGCCATGCCCGCCGCCGGGTCGTGCGGCGTCACCGCGGCGATGCGGCCGTCCGCGACGTGCAGGTCGACCGGCTCGCCGCCCCAGGGGCGGACGTCGCGCAGGACGGTGACGGTCTCGGGGGTGCGGGCGGTGGTCATGCGGCGGGTCCTTCCGGCAGCGGGACGACGACCTGGGGCCGTCCGGGGATCTGGATCTCGTACGTGTCGAGCGTGCCGAGGTCGACGACGGTCGCGCCGTCCCACGCCTCGGCCTGCGTGTACCCGCCGGCGAGCACGGCGCTCGGGCGGCCCGTCGCGGGGTCGGTCCACGTCGTCACGGTCTCGTGGCGGCGCGTGAGCGGAGCGACCTGCTCCGCGCCGGTCGCCGGTTCGAGCACCGTCACGTTCGGCCCGCCCGTGGCGTTGCCGAACGGGCCGTTGCCCACGACGACGACGCGGCCGTCGGGCGCGCGGGCGACGCCGTGCTGGTGGCTGTCGGCCGCCGAGGCGACGGTCGTCGTCGTGCCGGTGGCCGGGTCGAGGCGGACCAGCACGCGGCCCTGGTAGGGCAGCAGGAGCGAGCCGTCGTCGTCGAGCACCGCGTAGTGCGGCTTCTCGAACGACGCGAGCCCGCCGTCCGTGCCGAACGGCGCGACCTCGATCCGCCGGGCCTCGAACGTCGTGGTGTCGACGACGTGCACGGAGAACGCGTCGTGGTCGACGGTGTAGACCTCTCTGCCGTCGGCGGCGACGAGCACGTCGAACGGTCGCAGCCCCACGGGCGTGCTCGCGACGACCTCGCGCGACGCGACGTCGATCGTCTCGAGCGTCGACGAGTCGCCGCGGTGGACGGCGACGTGGACGCGGGCGCCGTCGGGCGAGACGGCGATGCCCATGCCGCCGCGGCGGTACTCGCCGAACGCGACGCGCGCGGGCGCGTCCCGGTAGGGGAGGAGGTCGACCCGCTCGCGCGTCGCGAGGTCCACGACGGCGACGCCCTGGGCGGTCGACACGTAGGCGCGCATCGTCGGGGCGTGCACGGCGACGCCCCACGGCGCGGCCCCCACCTCGATGCGGTCGACGACGGCGCTGCCCTCCCGGATCGTCGGGTCGACGACCGCGAGCCCGTCGGACTCCGCCTCGGTCGCGAGCAGGAACCGCGGGGTCTCGACGGCGGGGACGGCGTCGGGCGCGGGGGTCGTCGGCCCGTCCGCGGGCGTCGTCGCCGGAGCCTGCGGGGTGGCGGCCGGGCTCGGCGGTGCGTCGGGCGTGGCGTCGTCGCCCGCCCCGCCGGGCGTGCACGCGGCGAGGACGGCGACGCCGAGCGCCGCGGCCCACACCGCCGCGCGGCGCGGCCGACGGTCCCCGGACCGGTCGGTGCGGCACGGGAGGGGAGGGGCAGCCATGGCCAAATAGTATACCAATCGCGCGAGCGCTCCGCGGGCGTGATGCGGCGACCGACCGAGGACCGCGGCCGGGTCAGCCCTCGAGCGTCGCGGGCGCCTCCAGCACGACGTCTTCCGGCGACTTGTCCCGGCGCCACCCCTTCCACACGGGATGGCGCAGCTTGCCGAACGGGACGTCGTCGCCGTCGCCCTCCCCGGCGCCCGTCCACTCCGCGTAGACGACCTCCGCGACCCGCCGCGGCGACACCCAGTGCGCGTCACGCGCGTCCTCGCGCGGCACGCCCACCGCGGGCGGCGTCGTGCGCCCGATCCGGTCGAGCTCGGCGACCAGGTCGCGTCGCTCGGCGTCCGTGAAGCCCGACCCGACCCGGCCCACGTAGACGAGGCGGCCGTCGTCGGGCACGGCGAGCAGCAGGGACCCGACGAGGTGCGTCCGCTCGCCGTGGCCCGGCCGCCACCCGACCACGACGACCTCCTGCGACTGCGCGTGCTTGAGCTTCAGCCACAGCGCCGAGCGGCGGCCCGACGAGTACGTCCCGTCGCGCCGCTTCGCGACCACGCCCTCGAGCCCCAGCCGCCTCGACGTCTCCATCGCGGCCTCCAGGTCCCCGTCGAAGACCGGCGGCACGTGCACCGGGGCGACGGCGTCGCGCAGCACGTCCTCCAGCACCTCGCGCCGCTCGTCGTACGGGCGCTTCGCGAGCGACCGCCCGCCGGTCTCCAGGACGTCGAACACCATGAGGTCGACCGTGACCCGCCGTCGCGCCGCGGCGACGTCCCCCGGCTTGGCGATGTTCGCGCGCTGCTGGAGGCGCCGGAAGCTCGGCCGCCCCCGCGCGTCGAGCGCGACGATCTCCCCGTCCAGCACCACCGGCAGCGCCTCGGCCGGGACCTGCTCCGCGAGCGCCTGCAGCTCCGGGTACGTCACCGACATGTCCTTGCCCGAGCGGCTCACGAGCCGCACGCGCCCCTCGGACACGTGCGCGAGCGTCCGGAACCCGTCCCACTTCATCTCGAACGCCCACGCGTCGCCGTCGTGCAGGTCGCCCGCCGACGCGGGCGACGCGAGCATCGGTCGCCAGTCCGTCCGCGCGGGCCGTGGCTCTGGAGCGGCGTGGTCGTCGGGCGAGGGCGCGCCGCGAGCCGACCGCGAAGCCGGGGGTGGGGAGGAGGTGCCGGGTCGTGGCGGGTCTGGCGGGAGCGGCGAGGGACGAGCCGCGGATGGTAGACCCGGCGCCTCCTCCCCACCCCCGGCGCCCCGACCCCGCGCGCTCTCGCCCGAACGGCTCGGCCTCGGCGCCATGAGGTGGATCAGCCAGTTGTCCTCGTCGCGGCCGTCGCGGCCGCCCGTGTGGATGAGCGCGAGGCGGCGGGTGCCGTGCTGCTCGCCGTGGAGCGTGACGATGACCTCCTCGCCGTCGCGCCACTTCTCGAGCTCGTACGTGCCGGCGTCCCAGATGGTCACCTCGCCGGCGCCGTACTCGCCCTTCGGGATCGTGCCCTCGAACGAGCCGTACGCGAGCGGGTGGTCCTCGGTCTGGACGGCGAGGTGGTTCTTCTTCGGGTCGGTCGGCTCGCCGCGCGGGAGCGCCCAGCTCACGAGCACGCCGTCGTGCTCCAGCCGGAAGTCCCAGTGCAGGCGGCGGGCGTGGTGCTCCTGGATGACGAAGCTGTTGCCCGCGCTCGGCGGCGGCGCCTCGTCCGGGACGGGCTCGGGCGTGCGCCCGGCGTCGCGCATGGAGCGGTACCGGTGCAGGCGGTCGGGCCGCTCGTCGTCCGTCCCGCCGTCCGCGGCGTCGCCGCCCGACGCCGCACCCCCCTTGCGCTCGAACGTCGCCATGCGCGCGGGCGTGGGCTCGAGCGCGGAGAGGTGCCCCTGCGTGAGCGCGGCGAGCGGGTCGCCCAGGGTGCGCACGCGCTCGACGACCTCGTCGAGGTCGAGGTGGCGCAGGTCCGGGTCGTCGAGCTCCTCCCAGGTGCGGGGCGCGGCGACGGTGGGGTGCTCGCGCCCGCGCAGCGAGTAGGGGGCGATCGTCGTCTTGTTGCCGTTGTTCTGGCTCCAGTCCACGAGCACCTTGCCGCCGCGCAGCGACTTCTTCATGTCGCTCACGACGAGGTCGGGGTGCTCGGCCTCGAGGTAGCGGGCGAGCTCGTGCGCGACGGCGGAGACGGCCGCCGCGTCCTGCTTGCCGTCGAGCGCGGCGTACAGGTGGATGCCCTTCGACCCGCTCGTCACGGGCAGGGGCTCGAGGCCCATGCCCTGGAGGATCTGCCGCGCCTGGCGCGCGACCTCCGCGCACTCGGCCAGCCCGGCCCCCGGGCCCGGGTCGAGGTCGAGGACGAGTCGGTCGGGGTCGAGGTGCGCCCCGGTGCGACCGAACTGCCACTGCGGCACGTGGAGCTCGAGCGACGCCGTCTGGCCGAGCCACGTGAGGGTCGCGAGGTCGTTGACCAGCACGTAGTCGTTGGCGCTGCTCTTGTGCTGGATGCGTCGCGTGCGCACCCAGGACGGGACGCCCTGGCCCGCGTTCTTCTGGAAGAACACCTGGCCGTCGACGCCGTCGGGCCACCGCTTGCGCGTCGCGGGCCGGTTGGCGCAGTGGGGGAGCATGACGTCGGCGACGGCCGCGAGGTACGCGAGGACGTCGGCCTTCGTCGTGCCGGTGGCGGGGTAGAGGACCTTGTCCAGGTTGGTGAGGCGCAGGCGGTGACCACCGACGTTCACCGTCTCGCCCGCCCGGCTGGATGTGGTGGCCATGGGCCCATCGTGGCGCGGGCCCGACGGCGTCGCCCGCCGTGGCGGGAACTTCTCGGCGTCCTCGACCGTGGACACTGGGTGGGGCTGTCCGACCGGCCGGGGAGCCCGCCCGGGGTCGATGCCGGACCGAGAGGATCACCGTGACGCACCTGACGACCGACGACGTACCGCTCCCCGCGGAGATCGGTCCCCGCGTCCGCGAGTTCCGTCGCCTGATGATGAACTACAAGTTCGGCATCGACGAGGTGATGACGAAGATCACCGTGCTCCGCGACGAGTTCCGGCACATGCACGACGACAACCCGATCGAGCACCTGGGCTCGCGCCTGAAGTCGCTCGAGTCGATCGTCGCGAAGGCGCGGCGCAAGGGGATCCCGCTCACGCCGGAGGGCGTGCGGGAGAACATGTTCGACGTCGCGGGCGTCCGCGTCACGTGCGCGTTCGTCTCCGACATCTACCGCGTGCGCGACCTGCTCGTGGGCCAGCGCGACCTCACGGTCCTGGAGGAGCGCGACTACATCGCGCACCCGAAGGGCAACGGCTACAAGAGCCTGCACCTCATCGTGAAGGTGCCGGTGTTCCTCTCCGACCGCGTCGAGGACGTCGTCGTCGAGATCCAGCTCCGCACGATCGCCATGGACTTCTGGGCGAGCCTGGAGCACAAGATCTACTACAAGTACCAGCGGGACGTCCCTCAGCACCTGACGGACGCGCTCAAGCTCGCGGCGGACGTCGCCGCGACCCTCGACACGACGATGGAGCGCATCCACGACGAGGTGCGCAGCCTCGACGGCGTACCGGAGCCGGTCGAGAACACCGACGAGCTCGCCACGCCGCGCGAGGTGATGGAGAGCTTCATGCGGACGGCGCAGGTGGCCGACGAGGCGTTCCACGAACGCCGCCACGACGGCTGAGGCGACGCGCCCGCACGGGCCGCGCGACGACGTCGGGCCGCTCAGACCAGCGTCTCGACGCCGATCCGCACCCGGTCGCCGACGTCGACGCCCTCGGCGCGGCGGACCGCGGCCTTGATCGGCACGACGAACGTCTTGCGCTGCGCGTCGGGGAACACCGACGTGGACCAGCGCTGCGCCCCGAGCGTCACCTCGACCTTGACCGAGCCGAACCCCGCGGGCGGCAGCGGCAGCTCCGCGATCTCGTCGCTCACGTCCTCCGGGAGCGCGGCGAACACCCAGCTGTCGGTGCGCGCCTCCCACCGCCACAGCTCAGCCTCGAACTCGAACCTCGTCCCCGCCACCCGTCCATGGTGCCGCGGACCACCCACACGCGGGTGCCGACGTCGCGCCGTATCCCTCGCGGGCGGGCGCCGGTGACGCCACCATGGACGGATGAGGGCCATCTGGAAGGGCGCCATCACGTTCGGCCTCGTCAACGTGCCGGTCAAGGTGTACTCCGCGACGGAGGACCACGACGTGCCGCTGCACCAGGTCCACGACAAGGACGGCGGCCGCATCCGCTACCGGCGCGTGTGCGAGATCGACGGCGAGGTCGTGCCGTACGAGCACATCGACAAGGCGTACGACGACGGCGAGCGCACCGTCGTGCTGACGAGCGAGGACTTCGCCGCGCTCCCCGCCGAGCGCAGCCGTGAGATCGAGGTCGTGGAGTTCGTGCCGAGCGAGCAGATCGACCCGCTCCTGCTCGACCGCAGCTACTACCTGGAGCCCGACTCGAAGTCCAACAAGGCGTACGTGCTCATGCGGCGCACGCTCGAGGAGACCGACCGGACGGCGATCGTGAAGTTCGCGCTCCGGCAGCGCACGCGGCTCGCGGCGCTGCGCGTGCGGGACGACGTGCTCGTCCTCCAGACGCTGCTGTGGGCCGACGAGGTGCGCGAGGCCGCGTTCCCCTCGCTCGACGACGAGGCGAAGGTGACCGACAAGGAGCTCGCCATGTCGGCGCAGCTCGTCGCGAGCTTCGAGGCGGACTTCACGCCGGAGGAGTACGAGGACGACTACCAGGCGCAGCTCCGCCAGCTCATCGAGGCCAAGCTCGAGCAGGGCGACGCGCTGGACACCGCCGAGACCTTCGGCGAGCAGCCGGAGGAGGGCGAGGGCGCGGAGGTCATCGACCTCATGGAGGCGCTGCGCAAGTCGGTCGCGTCGTCGAAGAGCTCGCGCGCGAGCGGGGGGAAGGCCTCAGGTTCAGGCTCAGGTTCAAAGTCCGGGTCGGGCTCCGGGTCGACCGCGAAGTCGGGCTCCGGCCGCGCGGGCTCGTCGTCGGGCAAGGGGTCGAGCGGTTCCCGGTCGACGAGCGCGAGCAAGAGCTCGGGCACGAAGGAGAAGGCGGCGTCGAAGCCGGCCGCGAAGAAGAGCACGAGCCGCGCCGCCTCCACGAAGGAGAAGTCGACCACCTCGAAGACGACCCGGAAGAAGGCGTCCGCCTAGCACCGGGCGGCGGGCGGGCGCGCACCGCGCGATCCCGGGCGGGTGCGATGAGTTCCGCGCCCGGCACCCGTCGGAACGGGTGGGCGGTCGACCGGCCGCCCGCGAGGCCCTGCGAAGGAGACGACGATGCGCGCGATCGTGCCGAGCCTGTGGTTCGACGGCAACCTCGAGGAGGCCATCACGTTCTACTCGAGCGTCTTCCCCGACGCGAAGGTGGGCGACGTGTTCCGCCAGCCCGACGGCACCGCCGTGTCGGCGGACTTCGAGCTCGCCGGCCAGCGGTTCGACGCCATCAACGGCGGGCCGCAGTTCCCCTTCACCGAGGCGGTGTCGTTCGTCGTCGAGTGCGAGTCCCAGGACGAGGTCGACGAGTACTGGGCGGCGCTCACCGACGGTGGCCAGGAGTCGCAGTGCGGCTGGCTCAAGGACCGGTTCGGGCTGTCGTGGCAGGTCGTGCCGCTTGAGTTCCTCGCGATGCTGCAGGATCCCGACCCGGCGCGCGTGCAGCGCGTCGTGGACGTGATGATGACGCAGTCCAAGCTCGACCTGGTGCCGTTGCGCGCCGCCTACGAGGGCTGAGCCGGGCGCCGCCGAGCGTGATCCCGGAGGACGGGCGGCTCCTCGGGGATGCCCAGGCAGCCCCCAGGTCTGGTTGAATGCGCTCGACATCCGCGACGGCGCGCGCCGTCCTCTCGTGAAGGATCACGAACCGAGTGAAGAAGCTCCTTGCCGGCACCGTGGGGACGGTGCTGGCCCTCGGCGGGCTGGGCGTCGCCACCGCGACCCCCGCAGCCGCCGCCACCCCTTCCGTCCAGCCCTCCTGCAACTCCCTCTACGTCAGCCTCGACGACTACCCGCAGGGCACGTCCGTCGTCGTGACCCTCGACGGCGAGACCGTCGAGAGCACGACGTTCGACACGTCCTACTCCTTCTGGCGCGATCTCGACTTCTCCGTCCCGCACGACTGGAGCGTCGTCGTGGACGCACCGGACGGAGCGGACGGGGACTTCTCCGACAGCGGCAGCACCGTCCCGTGCGACACCGACCCGAACGTCTGGGCCGACGCCTGGGCCTCGTGCGGTGAGCTGTCGACCAACGTGGGCGGTTACCCGGAGCGCTCGCGCGTCGTCGTGAGCGTCGACGGTGCCGTGGTCGGCGACGAGACCTTCACCGGTTCCTTCTGGACCGGCTGGCCGCTGGACTGGCGGACCCCGCACGACTGGTCGGTCACGCTCGACGCGCCCGGGGACGCGCTCGATCGGAGCTGGTCCGGGACGACGGAGCCGTGCCGCTTCGACCCGAGCCTGCGCGTCGACGTCAGCGCCTACTGCGAGGTGCTGTGGGTGGACGTCGCGGGATACCCGGCGGGCACGGCCGTCGCCGTCCGGCTCGACGGGGAGGCCCTCGGCGACGGGGTCGTCGACGAGAGCGGGTTCTTCTCGGGCGAGTGGACCATCGACGGCTCGCGCACCCAGGAGTGGGAGGTCGCCCTCGACGCCGCGGACGACGCGCTGGACCGGACCGAGACCGGGAGCACCGAGCCCTGCTGGGTCGAGCCGACGGTCGTCGAACCGGTCATGCCCGTGGTGCCGACGGACTGCGACGCGACGCCGGACGACGTCGTCCTGCCGGACGACACGGCCGAGATCACGTACGAGCGGACCGCGGAGGGGATCGTCGCGACGGCGGCGCCCGGCTACCGGTTCGACAGCCTGGCCAGCGACCAGTGGAGCTTCTACGGCGAGAGCCAGGTCATCCTGCACTGGGGATCGGCCGTCCGACCGCGCTGCGAGCTCGAGGTCCTGTCGGTCGTGCCGACGTGCGACGCCGGCGTGCCTCTCGTCGACATCTCCGTGACCCCGCCGGCCGGTGCGACCGACGACAACTCGACCTTCTTCATCGAGTGGGAGGGCCCGGGAGGGCCGTACGAGGTCGTCTACGGCGACGCCGGGTTCGGGCACCCGTGGACGACGCGCCAGCCGTGGCCGGGGTTCGTCACCCACGACGACGGGACCGTGTCGCCGACGTACGACCCCACGTGGCGGCTGGACGACGTCGACCTCCGGCTCTCCGCGACCGTCGCGGCGGACGGCGGCGCGTACACCGTGTTCCACAGCGCCACGGTGGAGGACGCGCCGACGGCCGATCCGTGCGCCGACGACCCCGGGCCGCACTTCTCGGTCGACGTGACCCCGCGCTGGCTCGCCGGCAAGCTCTACCTCGGCGTGCGCGTCCTGAACGAGGGCGACGGTGCCGCGGACGTGAGCGTCGTGACGCCGTTCGGACGCAAGCACTTCCCGCGCGTCGCGGCCGGGGCGAGCGCGTACCAGGCGTTCGCGGTGCGGACGTCGGAACCGGTCGACGGTCAGGTGGACGTCTCGTTCACGGCCGACGTCGACGGCGGGCCGGTGACGCGCGAGCGGTCCGTGCCGTTCTCGTTCGGGGGCTAGCAGTCCCGACTCGCGACGGTCTACGAGGAGAGGCCCGGCGGGGCGCCCTGCGGCGCCCCGCCGGGCCTCTCTCGTGCCTCCGGGCGGCGCCTCAGGCGGTGGCCGTCCGGCGGAGCGCGACGAGCTCGCCGATGAGGCCGAGGAGGTCGTCCACGTCGTCGCCGGGGCGGGGGCCGCGGAAGGCGAGGTCCTCGCCGGGGGTGCCGTCGCCGTCGCCCCCCTCGTCGCCGCCCGTGACGCGGCCGAGCACGTCGCTGCTCAGCGCCGCGTGCGCGTAGAGGCCGTCGCTGAGCAGGACGATCGCGTGCGCGACGACGGGGTCGCCGACCTCGTCGAGCACGGCGCGGGTCCACGCGTCGTGCGCGCCGTCGAGCGCGGCACGGGCGCGCGGGTACGACCCCTGCGCGAGCCGGGACACGGCGAGGTAGACGAGCTCGAACTCCGTGTCGACGAGCGTCGAGGTGCGGATGAGGTAGTCGACGGCCCCCGCGGGGGCGGCGCGCATGGCCTCCACGTCGGCGGCGGTGAGCTCCCGGAGGTGCTCGGTGAGGCCGTCGGCGAGCGCGTCCTTGGAGCCGAAGTGGTAGAGCAGCCCGCCCTTGGACACCCCGGCGCGCTCGGCGACCGCCTCGAGCGTGGCGGCGCGCTCGCCCTGCTCGACGAGCAGGGACGCGAACGCCCGCAGGACCTTGGCGCGAGCAGCGGGGGGCGGCGGCATGGCACCGAGGGTAGTCGGCCCGTGCGGACCCGCAGGCCGGTGAGTCGCGAGCCCGCGGCCGGTACGGGGGCGCCGGTCGGGGGAGACGGCGCGGTGCGGAGCGTCACAGTCGCGGGCGGGATGACGGTGGCCTGTCTCATCGTTACTATACCGTCTGGACGGTCTGGAAGTTCGACGCTACCGCGTCGCCCCGGCCGCCCGGAAGACGTGGAAGGACCCCTCGCCGTGACGACCCCCGTGACGACGACCCCGACCGGGACCGCCGCCCAGCACGAGCCCGCGACGCGCGGACCCGCGCGCGGCGCCGCCGGCCGCTGGTTCGCGCTCGCCGTGCTCATGCTCCCGGTGCTGCTCGTGTCGGTCGACAACACCGTGCTCAGCTTCGCGCTGCCCCAGATCTCCGAGTCGCTGCGCCCCACCGGGACGCAGCTGCTGTGGATCATCGACATCTACCCCCTCGTGCTCGCCGGCCTGCTCGTGCCGATGGGCTCGTTCGCCGACCGTGTCGGCCGCCGTCGGCTGCTCCTCACCGGCGCGGTGGGCTTCGCCGCCGTCTCCGTGGTCGCGGCCTACGCGCCCAGCGCCGGCGCGCTCGTCGCGTCGCGCGCCGCGCTCGGCTTCTTCGGCGCCATGCTCATGCCGTCGACGCTCTCGATCCTGCGCAACGTCTTCACCGACCGCGAGGAGCGCCGGCTCGCCATCGCCGTCTGGGCCGCCGGGTTCGCGGCCGGGTCCGCGCTCGGGCCGATCGTCGGCGGCTTCCTCCTCGAGCACTTCTGGTGGGGCTCGGTCTTCCTCCTCGCCGTCCCGGTGCTCGTGCTGCTGCTCGCGCTCGCGCCGTTCTTCGTGCCCGAGTCGCGCGACCCCGCGCCGGGCCGGATCGACGTCCTGTCGATCGTGCTCGTCATGGCGACCATGACGCCGGTCGTCTACGGCATCAAGACCTTCGCGAAGTCCGGCCCGAGCGTGGTCGCGCTCGTGAGCGTCGCCGTCGGGCTCGCCGCGGGCGTGCTGTTCGTGCGCCGTCAGCTCCACCGGTCCGACCCCATGATCGACGTGCGCCTCTTCACGCGCGGTGCCTTCAGCGGCGCGGTGCTCGTCAACCTGCTGTCCGTGTTCTCGCTCGTCGGCTTCCTGTTCTTCGTGTCGCAGGACGTCCAGCTCGTGCTCGGGCTCGGCCCGATGCAGGCGGGCGTCGCGCTCCTGCCGGGGCTGGTCGTCATGATCGTCGCCGGGCTCGGCGTCGTCCGGGTGGTGCGGCGCGTGCGCCCGGCGCACGTCGTCGCCGTCGCGCTGCTGTTCTCCGCGACGGGCTACGCGATCGTCGCCGCGGGCGCCGGGCAGAGCACGCTCGCGCTGCTCATGGTGGCGTTCGTCGTGCTCTCGCTCGGCGTGGGCGCGGCCGAGACCGTGTCGAACGACCTCATCGTGTCGTCCGTCCCCGCCGCGAAGGCGGGTGCCGCGTCCGCGATCTCCGAGACCGCGTACGAGGTGGGCGCCGTGCTCGGCACGGCGGTCCTGGGGAGCATCCTCACGGCGTCGTACCACGCGAACGTCGTCGTCCCGCAGGGCGTCCCCGCGGCCGACGCCGTCGCCGCGGCCGAGACGCTCGGCGGCGCGACCCAGGTCGCCTCGACCCTGCCCGCCGGGCAGGCGCAGGCGCTGCTCGACTCCGCGCACGCCGCGTTCGGCAGCGGCGTCGGCACGACGTCGCTCATCGGCGTGGTGCTCATGCTCGTCGCCGCGGGCGTGGCGCTCGTCACGCTGCGGGGCGCGAAGTCCTGACGGCGCGCCGCCTCGCGCGCCCCGCCGCACCCTCGCGGCGGGGCGCGCGGCGCTCGCGGTTGGCGACGAGAGCCGCGATCCGGGAGGCTGGGCGGTGATGAGCCGTCCGCACCGCACCCCGCCCCGCTGGGTCCGCTGGACCCTCGGCATCCTGCTCGCCCTCGTGCCGTGCGTCGTGTGGGGGGTCACGACGGCGACGGCCGAGCGCAGCCTCGGCCCGCACGAGGCGCTGTACGAGGTCACGACGAACGGCCTCGTCACCGTCGACCTCGGCCCGCTCGGGACGATCCAGATCGACTCGCCGCTGCCGCTCGGCCTGGGCGCCGACGTCACGGTCGAGGAGATCCCTGCCGACCTCACGGCCGTCGGGCAGGCGGACACGCTGGAGGGCCTGTCCCAGGACCTCGAGGACTACCTCCGCTTCTTCGGCGGCCCGCAGGAGACGATCGGCTCCGTCGCGCGCGCCCTCGTCGTCGACGCGCTGCGCCGCACGGGGTTCGCGGTCCTCGTCGTCGCGGCCGTCGGTGCCGGTGTCTCCCTCCTGCTCGGCCCGCCGCGCCGACGCGAGCTCAGCGAGCGGGTCGCGCCGCGGACGTACGAGATCACCGCGGGCGTCGTGCTCGTCTCGCTCGTCGGTGCGTCGCTCGTCGCGAGCGACCCGGGGACGACGTCCGGGCCGTCCCAGCGCGCGTCCGCGGTGTTCGACGGGACCCCGCTCGAGGGCGCGCGCATCACCGGACGGCTCGCGGGCGTCGTCGACACCTACGGCGCGATGCTCATCGACCTCTACCGCGAGAACGAGGACTTCTACGCGCGCGCGGACGCCAACCTCGTCGCGGCCTGGGACCGGCGCGACCGGATCCAGCGCCTCACCGCGCCGCGACCCGCCGCGGCGGGCCCGTCCGACGACCGGGCCTCCGACGAGCCGTCCGACGACGCGTCCTCCGACGCCTCCGACGCGACGGGCGACGCCCCGGAGGCGACGGAGGGGACGACGTCGGGCACGGGCGACGGGACCGACGCGGGAGCCGACGAGCCCGGCGCGCCCGACGACGGCTCCGACAGCGAGACCGACACCGAGGCGGGCGACGAGCCGACGCCGCGGCCCGCCCCGGCGGCGGAGGAGGACCTCGTCACGCTCCTCGTGGTGAGCGACCTGCACTGCAACACCGGCATGGCCCCGCTCATCCGGACCGCGGTGGAGCGGTCGGGGGCGTCGGTCGTCCTCAACGCCGGCGACACCACGATGAACGGCACGGCCGTCGAGTCGTTCTGCGTCGACTCGTTCGCCTCCGCGGTGCCGAAGGGCGTGACGATGGTCGTCGCCGACGGCAACCACGACAGCGTCGAGACCTCGGCGCAGGAGCGCGCGAACGGCCAGACCGTCCTGGACGGCAAGGTCGTCGAGGTCGAGGGGATCCGCATCCTCGGCGACCGCGACCCGCTCGAGACGCGGCTCGGGCTCGGCAGCCAGCCGCCCCGCGAGGAGACGCCGGAGGAGTACGCGGCCCGGCTGACCGAGGTCGCGTGCGCCGAGCAGGAGGACGGCGACCCGATCGACCTCCTCCTCATCCACACGCCCCGCATGGGGAACGAGGCGCTCGACTCCGGATGCGTCCCGAACCAGGTCTCCGGGCACATGCACACCCGGTCCGGTCCGGAGCGGACGGGCGGGGGCGTCCGGTACGTGAGCGGGAGCACCGCGGGCGCGGTCAAGGACCAGCTCCGCATCGGACCGCTCAAGGGCACCGCCGAGATGACGGTGCTGCGCTTCGACCCCGAGCGGCGGCGCATCGTCGACTGGCAGCTCGTGCAGATCGGGACGGACGAGTCCGCGAAGGTCTGGCCGCGGATCGCATGGCCCACGCCGTCCGGCGAGCCGGTCGTCGAGGAGCCCGACGAGGACGGCACCGAGGCCGGCACCGAGGGCGACGTGCCCGACGGCGACGCGCCCGCCGACACCCCGGCCGGGGGTGAACCCGCGGGCGAGGGCTGAGCCGCTGCGCGTCGGTGCTCGCCGCGCGCTGCGCGGCACGGCAGGATGGGGCGCATGAGCAGGTCGACGCGCTGGATCGTCGTGTCGGTGGTCCTCGCGCTCGTCGTGGTGCTCCTCGCCCCGTTCGTGTACTCGGAGGTGCAGGAGGGCCGCACCCCGCCCCCGCTGGGTCTGCAGTCGCCGGGGGAGGAGACGGCGTCCGCGGCCCCGGCCGCGCCCGGGCCCTTCGACGTGGACGGCGAGTGGGTCGTCGCGCCGGGCTCCGAGGCGGGCTTCCGCGCGGACGTCCTCGACGTCCCGGCGGACGAGGCGGTGCTGCTCGGCACCACGCCGGACGTCACCGGCACGCTGCGCGTCGCGGACGGCGAGCTGCAGACCGCGACGGTGACCGTCGCCACGACCGCGCTCCGGACGGGGTCGTCCGTGGCGGACCGCCAGCTCCAGCAGGCGCTCGAGACGGACCTGTACCCGACGACGCTCTTCTCGCTCACCTCGCCGCTCGACGTGAGCGAGCTCGCGGCCACCGAAGAGCCGGTCCGGCTCCAGGCCGCGGGGGCGCTGACGATCCGCGACGAGACCCAGGCCGTGACGGTCGCGCTCGACGTGCAGCGGTCGGGCCAGGGGGTGCTCGCGACCGGGGCGACCGGCGTGCGCTTCTCCGACTTCGGCATCGCGGTGCCGCCCGACGCGCCCGTGCAGGTGCGCGACGAGGGGACGGTCGAGGTGCGGCTCGAGCTCGTCCGGTCCGCGACCCCCTGAGCTCGCGCCGGACACCGTGACCTAGGGTGGTCGGGTGGACCACCCGACCGACCTGACGCCCGTTGCCCAGGACTACCTCAAGGTCGTCTGGGCCGCTCAGGAGTGGGCGGACGAGCGCGTGACGACGAAGCTCCTCGCCGAGCGCATCGGCGTCGGGGCCTCCACCGTCTCCGAGACGGTCCGGCGGCTCAGCGCCCAGGGTCTGCTCGAGCACGCGCCGTACGGCGCGATCACGCTCACCGAGCGCGGCCGCAGCCTCGCGCTCGCGATGGTGCGCCGCCACCGGCTCCTCGAGACGTACCTCGTGTCGGAGCTCGGCTACGGGTGGGACGAGGTCCACGACGAGGCGGAGGTGCTCGAGCACGCGGTCTCCGACCTGCTCATCGAGCGCATCGACGCGCGCCTCGGGCACCCCACGCGCGACCCGCACGGCGACCCGATCCCCGGTGCCGACGGGACCGTCGTCCGCCCGCCCGCGGTCCCGCTCGCGGAGCTCGTGGTGGGGGACCGCGGCACGGTGGTGCGGATCTCCGACGCCGACCCCGACGTGCTGCGCTACCTCGCCGAGATCGGCGTCGGCCTCGACACGGGCGTCGAGGTCCGCGAGCGCCGCGAGTACGCGGGCATCCTCTCGGTCGTCTGGTCGCCGCCGACCGAGGGCGTCGAGCCGGCGCCGGAGCGACGCCCGGCGCCGCCCGCCCAGCTCGGCCTGCGCGCGGCGGACCACGTGTGGGTCGTGCGCGCCGAGCCCGTCTCCGCCTAGACTGGTCGCTGGCCCCTTCTTCTCGTCGCCGATGTCGCCGACCGGGCTCGAATCGATTCGACACCTCGGTCCGAGCCGCTCGCCCGACCCGCCCGACCGACGCACGAGGACACCCAATGACCGACGCCACCCCGACCGCACCGCCGTCGGACGCCCCTGAGCCGCGCGACGCCGGCCGCCTGCGCGGCGCCGGACCCGCGCTGCTCGCGCTCGCGATGGGCGGCTTCACCATCGGGACGACCGAGTTCGCGACCATGGGGCTCCTGTCCGACATCGCGACCGACCTCGGCACGTCCATCCCGACCGCCGGCCACGCGATCACGGCCTACGCCGTCGGGGTCGTCGTCGGCGCGCCGCTGCTCACCGTCGCCGCGGCACGCGTGCCGCGCAAGACGCTCCTCGTCGCGCTCATGGCGTTCTACACGCTCGGGAACCTCTTCTCCGCCACGGCGGGGAGCATCGAGACCCTCGTCGCCGGGCGCTTCCTCGCCGGGCTGCCGCACGGCGCGTTCTTCGGCGTCGGGGCGGCGGTGGGCGCGGCCGTCGCCGGTCCCGGCCGTCGGGGCCGCGCCGTCGCGACGATGATGGCCGGCCTGACGATCGCCAACGTCGTGGGCGTCCCCCTCTCCACGTTCGCCGGGCAGCAGCTCGGCTGGCGGGCCGCGTTCGTCGTGGTCGGGGCGCTCGGGCTCGTGACGCTCCTGGCGCTGTGGCGGCTGATCCCCGCCGGGGCGGGCAACGAGGACACGAGCGTGCGGCGCGAGCTCGGCGCCCTGCGCAACGGCCCGCTGTGGACGGGTTTCGTCGGCGCCGCGATCGGGTTCGGCGGCATGTTCGCCGTGTACTCCTACGTCGAGCCGACCGTCACGCGCGTCACCGGGCTCGCGTCCGGCGCGGTGCCGCTCGTGCTCGCGATCTTCGGCGTCGGCATGACCGTCGGGACGGTGCTCGGCGGCCGGCTCGCCGACCGCTCGGTGATGCGCACCGTGTACCTCGGGTTCGTGTCGACCGGGGCGATGCTGGCGCTCTTCGCGCTCACCGGGCAGCACCCCGTCCCGGCCGTGCTGTCGCTGTTCCTCCTCGGCGTCACGTCGCAGATCCTCGGCCTGTCGCTCCAGACGCGGCTCATGGACCTGTCGCCGTCGGCGCCGTCGCTCGGTGCGGCGCTGTGCCACTCCGCGCTCAACGTCGGCAACGCCAACGGGGCGTTCCTCGGCGGGCTCGTCATCGCCGCCGGCTGGGGCTACCTCGCGCCCGCCTGGACGGGCGTCGCGCTCACCGTGGCGGGGCTCGCCATCATCCTCGTCGTCGGTCGCCGCCCCGCGGGCGTCGTGGTCGCCCCGCTGCCCGACGACGCGCACGCGCCGTCCGCGGCCGCCCCGCCGCCGCGGTAGCCCGCTGACCGGCCGAGGTGGCGCGCGTGCGGTGGTCCGGTGTCTCCCAGCCAGGTCCCAGCGGGGCGCGGTAGGTTGTGCCGTGCGCGCACCGCCGTGCGCGCCGTCACGTCCGGCGGGAGCCGGTGACCCACGAGGAGCGTCCCCGTGAGCAAGAGCGCCACCGCCGGTGCGAACGTGTCCGCCGAGCCTGACGACGAGCTGCTGCCCGCGTCCGGCCCCCGCCCGATCAGGCCGCGCACGATGGGCTGGCTGCTCGTCGTGCTGGGCGCGATCGGCCTCGCCGGCTCGGCGGCGCTCGCGATCGAGAAGTACCTCAAGCTCGCCGACCCCGGCCACGTCGCCTCGTGCAGCGTCAACGCCCTGCTCGACTGCGGCGACGCGATGGACTCGTGGCAGGGGGCGCTCCTGGGCTTCCCCAACCCGCTGCTCGGGATCGCGGCGTTCCCCGTGGTGATCACCACGGGCGTCGTCCTGCTCGCGGGCGCCCGCCTGCCGCGCTGGTACTGGCTCGCGCTCCTCGGCGGGACGACGCTCGGCATGGGCCTGATCGTCTTCCTCATGTGGACGACGATGTACGCGATCTCCGCGATGTGCCCCTACTGCATGGTCGTGTGGTTCGCCATGCTCCCGCTGTTCTGGTACCAGGTGGTCCACGCGGTGCAGGAGGGCTACCTGCCCGCGGGCGAGGGCGTGCGCCGCACGCTCGTCGGCAACCGGCACCTGATCCTGGCGATCGGCTACGTCGCGCTCGTCGCGTGGATCGTGCTCGTCAAGGGCCCGATCATCATCTCGCTGTTCTGACCGGCGCCGCGGCGCCGGTGGCGCCGCGTCAGCGCCAGGCGGGCTGGTCCGGCGCGGCGTCCTGCGGGTAGCCGTGGCCGCCCGGCTGCGGGGGAGCGGACGGCGCACCCTGGGCCTGGTGGGCGGACTGCGCCGTCGCGCCGGGCTGGCCCGCGGCGAGCGGGCTGACGACGACGGCCGTGCCGTACGCGCACACCTCCGAGAACGACGCCGCGATCTCGCCGGTGTCGAAGCGCATCCCGACGACGGCGTTGGCCCCGCGGCGCTGCGCCTCCTGCACCATGCGGTGCATGACCTCCTGGCGCGACTCGTAGACGAGCTGCGTGTACTCCTTGACCTCCCCGCCCCCGATCGAGCGGAAGGACGCGACGAAGTTCGCCCCGAGGTTGGCGCTGCGCACGGTCATGCCCATGACCTCGCCGAGCACCGCGTCGATGCGGTAGCCGGGCACGTCGTTGGTCGTCACGATGATCACGCCGCACATCCTCGCACGGGGCGGACGGCCGCCGTCGGGCCGTGCGACGGCCGGTAAACTCGGCCGGGTGACCACGCCTGACACGACCTCGATCCCGCACGCCCCGGACGCCCCCGCCGCGGGCGGCCCCGCCCACCGCTACACGCCGGCGCTCGCGGAGCAGATCGAGCTCAAGTGGCAGGAGCTCTGGGAGCAGCGCGGCACGTTCTGGGCCGCGAACCCCACGGGCGACCTGACGGACGGCGAGGGCGACGGCCCCGAGGGCGCGAGCCCGTACTTCATCATGGACATGTTCCCGTACCCGTCGGGCGCGGGCCTGCACGTGGGGCACCCCCTCGGGTACATCGCGACGGACGTCGTGGGCCGGTTCCGGCGCATGCGCGGCGAGAACGTGCTGCACGCCCTCGGCTACGACGCGTTCGGCCTGCCCGCCGAGCAGTACGCGGTGCAGACGGGGCAGCACCCGCGCGTGACCACCGAGGCGAACATCGCCAACATGCGCCGGCAGCTGCGCCGCCTCGGGCTCGCGCACGACTCGCGCCGCACGTTCGCGACGATCGACCCCGAGTACGTGCGCTGGACGCAGTGGATCTTCCTGCAGATCTTCGACTCCTGGTACGACCCCGAGGCGCTGCGTCCCGACGGCGGTCGTGGCCGCGCGCGCCGCATCGCCGAGCTCGAGGCCGAGCTCGCGTCGGGCGCGCGCCCGGTGCCGGGCGGCGTCGAGGGCGTCGAGGCGGGGGCCGGCTGGGCGAGCCTCACGCCCCAGCAGCGCCGCGCCGTCGTCGACTCGCAGCGCCTCGCGTACGTGGACGAGTCTCCCGTGAACTGGGCCCCCGGCCTGGGCACGGTCCTGGCGAACGAGGAGGTCACCGCCGACGGCCGCTCGGAGCGCGGGAACTTCCCCGTGTTCCAGCGCAGCCTGCGCCAGTGGAAGATGCGCATCACCGCGTACGCCGACCGTCTCGCGGACGACCTGGACCTCATCGACTGGCCCGAGAAGGTCACGGCGATGCAGCGCAACTGGATCGGTCGCAGCGAGGGCGCGCTCGTGCGGTTCGCCGTGCTCGGCACGCCTGACGGGGCGAACGACGCCGCGACGGAGTCCGGCGCGGAGGTCGAGGTCTTCACGACGCGCCCCGACACGCTGTTCGGCGCGACGTTCATGGTCGTCTCGCCCGAGCACCCGCTGCTCGACGAGGTCCCGGCGCACTGGCCGGACGGAACGTCGAGCGCGTGGACGGG
The DNA here is from genome assembly GCF_013127315.1 of Cellulosimicrobium sp. 72-3. Lineage (NCBI taxonomy): Bacteria > Bacillati > Actinomycetota > Actinomycetes > Micrococcales > Promicromonosporaceae > Cellulosimicrobium > Cellulosimicrobium sp. 72-3. The sequence goes on along the minus strand of NZ_CP053419.1, from coordinate 2,661,339 downwards.
CGGGCACCGCTCGCCGGTCGAGGCCGTCGCGGCGTACCGCCGCGAGGCCGCCGCGAAGACCGCCGTCGAGCGCCAGGCCGACGCCGGCAAGAAGACGGGCGTGTTCACGGGGCACCTCGCGGTGAACCCCGTGAACGGCCAGGCGATCCCGGTCTTCACCGCCGACTACGTGCTCATGGGCTACGGCACGGGCGCGATCATGGCCGTCCCCGGCGGCGACGAGCGCGACTTCGCGTTCGCCGAGGCGTTCGGGCTGCCGGTCGTGCGCACGGTCGAGCCCGCGGACGGGCTGCCGGAGGACTTCACGGGCCCGTACACGGGCGACGGCGTGGTCGTCGGCTCGGCCAACGACGAGATCTCGCTCGACGGGCTCGACGTGCCGGAGGCGAAGCGCCGCATCACCGAGTGGCTCGTGGGCAAGGGCATCGGCGAGGGCACGACGACGTACCGCCTGCGCGACTGGCTGTTCAGCCGCCAGCGCTACTGGGGCGAGCCGTTCCCCATCGTGTGGGACGAGAACGACCAGCCCGTCGCGATCCCGGACGCGCTGCTTCCCGTCGACCTGCCGGACGTCCCCGACTACGCGCCGCGCACGTTCGACGCGGACGACGCCGACTCGTCGCCCGAGGCGCCGCTGGGCCGCAACGACGAGTGGGTCAACGTCACGCTCGACCTCGGCGACGGGCCGAAGCAGTACCGCCGCGACACGAACACGATGCCCAACTGGGCCGGGTCGTGCTGGTACTACCTGCGCTACCTCGACCCGCAGTGGGACGGCGGCGCCCAGGACACGGTGGTCGACCCCGAGCTCGAGCGCTACTGGATGGGCCCGGAGCACAACCCGAGCGCGGGCCGCGCCGGGGGCGTGGACCTGTACGTCGGGGGTGTCGAGCACGCCGTGCTGCACCTGCTCTACGCGCGGTTCTGGCACAAGGTCCTCTACGACCTGGGCCACGTGTCGAGCGTCGAGCCGTTCCACAAGCTGTTCAACCAGGGCTACGTCCAGGCGTACGCCTTCACCGACGCGCGCGGCCAGTACGTGCCCGCCACCGAGGTCACGGAGGAGCCCGCGCCCGACGGCTCGGGCGAGGTCGTGTACCGCTGGAACGGCGAGGTCGTGCAGCGCGAGTACGGGAAGATGGGCAAGTCGCTCAAGAACGTCGTCACGCCCGACGAGATGTACGCCGAGTACGGCGCCGACACGTTCCGCGTGTACGAGATGTCGATGGGCCCGCTGGACCTGTCGCGCCCGTGGGAGACGCGCGCCGTCGTCGGGTCGCAGCGGTTCCTGCAGCGCCTGTGGCGCAACGTCGTCTCCGAGGAGACGGGCGAGGTGACGGTCGTCGACGAGCCGGCGTCGCCCGAGACGCTGCGCGCCGTGCACCGCGCGATCGCGGACGTCCGCGTCGAGATGGAGCACATGCGCCCCAACACGGCCATCGCGAAGCTCATCACGCTGAACAACCACCTCACGTCGCTCGACCGCGTGCCGCGCGAGGCCGTCGAGCCGCTCGTGCTCATGACCGCGCCCGTCGCGCCGCACATCGCGGAGGAGCTGTGGGAGCGCCTGGGCCACGAGCGCTCGCTCGCGCACGAGCCCTTCCCGACGGCGGACGAGCGCTACCTCGTCGAGGACACCGTGACGTGCATCGTGCAGGTCAAGGGCAAGGTCCGCGGGCGGATCGAGGTGCCGCCGTCGATCTCGGAGGAGGACCTCACGGCCGCCGCGCTCGCCGAGCCGAACGTCGTGCGCGCGATCGACGGCGCCGAGGTCCGCAAGGTGATCGTCCGCGCCCCGAAGCTGGTCAACATCGTCGTCTGACCTCGTTCGCTGAGTGCAGGAGATCGTCGCGTCGCGGGCAGCCGGACGCGACGATCTCCGGCACTCTCGGGTCGAGACAGCCGCGCTGGACCGGTCCCGGCGCGACGGTCTCCCGCACCCACAGGGTGCGGGTCAGCGGCGGCGGGTGCCGAAGATGGTGCGGGTGAGCTCGCGGCCGAGCTGGGTGCCCGCCGAGCGGAGGAACGAGTCGAGCGGGCTCGACGACCGCGACCGGGAGGACCCGGACGAGCGCGAGCGCCCCGTCGCGGCCTCGCGCTCGAGCTTCGCCCGCATCTTCTCCAGCTCGGCCTGCTCCTTCTTCGCCGCGCGCTCGGCCTCCTGGGCGGCCCTTTTCGCCGCCTTCTCCTGCGCGGCCGCCTCGGCCTCGGCGGCCTCGGCGGCGGCGCGCGCCGCCGCCTGCTCCTGGACGCGCACCTGGAGGAGCTCGAACGCGGACTCGGCGTCGACGGCGGTGCCGTAGCGCGCCGTCGCAGGCGACGCCGCCACGATGCCGTCGAGCACGGACGCCGGCGCGGGGTCCATCGACGACTGCGGCGCACGGACCCGTGTCCACGCCACCGGGGCGGGCGCGCCCTTCTCCGTGAGCACCGTGACGACGGCCTCGCCCGTCCCCAGCGACTGCAGCAGCCGTTCGAGGTCGTACGGCGACGTGGGGTAGGTGCGCACCGCCGCTCGCAGGGCCGCGGCGTCGTCGGGCGTGAAGGCGCGCAGCGCGTGCTGGACGCGGTTCCCGAGCTGCGCGAGCACGTCGACGGGGACGTCCTTCGGGCTCTGCGTCACGAAGAACACGCCGACGCCCTTGGACCGCACGAGGCGCACCGTCTGCACCACCTGCTGGAGGAACTCCTTCGACGCGCCCGTGAACAGCAGGTGCGCCTCGTCGAAGAAGAACACGAGCCGCGGCTTCTCGACGTCGCCCACCTCGGGCAGCTCCTGGAAGAGGTCGGCGAGCAGCCACATGAGGAAGGTGGAGAACAGCGCCGGGCGGTCCTGCACCGCGGGGAGCTCGAGCGCGGAGACGACGCCCCGCCCATCGGGCGTCGTGCGCAGCAGCTCCGACGTCGCGAACGCCGGCTCGCCGAAGAACACGTCCGCACCCTGCGCCTGGAGCGCGACGATCTCGCGCAGGATCACGCCGGCCGTCGCGCCCGACACGCCGCCGATGCCCCGGAGCTCGGCCTTGCCCTCGTCGGACGTCAGGTACGCGATGGTGGCCTGGAGGTCCTTGAGGTCCAGCAGCGCGAGGCCCTGGGCGTCGGCCCAGTGGAAGATGAGCCCGAGGCTCGACTCCTGCGTCTCGTTGAGGCCGAGCACCTTGGCGAGCAGGAGCGGACCGAAGTCCGCGACCGTCGTCCGGATCGGCACCCCGGTGCCGAGGCCGCCGAGCGAGTACACCTCGACGGGGTACGCCGTCGGGCTCCAGTCCTGGCCTATCGACGCCGCGCGCTCCACGATCTTCGCGGACGACGTGCCCGGCACGGCGAGCCCCGACAGGTCGCCCTTGACGTCGGCGAGGAACACGGGGACGCCCGCCGCCGACAGGCCCTCCGCCATGCCCTGGAGCGTCTTCGTCTTGCCGGTGCCCGTCGCGCCCGCCACGAGCCCGTGCCGGTTGAGCATCGAGAGCGCGAACCCGACCTGGACGTCGGCGCGGGGGGACGGGTCGCCGCCCTCCGTACCCTCCAGCAGCGCACCGAGCGGGAGCGTGCCGCCGGCGTACGCGTAGCCCGCCGCCACCTGCGCGGCGTACCCGTCGCCGGGGGGCGACGGTGCGTCCCGGGCGGGGCCGGTCGGCGCCGGCTCCGGTGGTGCGTCCGTCGGGGACGGCTCGGCCGCGGGAGCGTCCCCGGGCGGCGCGTCGGCAGGGGTCGCGTCGGTCGAGGGAGCGGAGGCCGGGGGAGCGGGGGCGTCCGGCTCGGGGGCGTCGCCGCGCGCCGCCGCCTCGGCGGCCTCGAGCGCCGCCCGCGCCGCGGCGGCGCGTGCCTCGGCCGCCTCCGCGGCGGCCTGCGCGGCGGCCGCGCGCAGCGCCAGGATCTCCGGGTCGGTCGGTGCGTCGTCGCCCATGCCTCGGATCCTAGGGCGCGGCGCGGGCGGCCGCCCGGCCGCGCCCGGACGGTCGTCACGACCTTCGGGGACCTTCGTCCCCGCGGCGCTCGGCTTTATTGACGGTCTGTCAATAGCGACCCTAGCGTGAAGACGTCCCCCTGATGAAGGAGCGTCCATGAGCGCGACGACACCGACGCGGCGACGCCGGTCCGCACCCGAGGTGCGGGCCGAGGAGATCGTCCGCGCCGCCCGTGAGCTCTTCGTCGAGCGAGGCATCGCGAAGACGTCCACCACGGACGTGGCGGAGCGCGCCGGCGTGGCGCGCGGGCTCGTCTACTACTACTTCGCGGACAAGGACGCGCTCGTCGACGCCGTGCTCGACGAGTACGTGGAGGAGTTCACCGCGGCCGTCCGCGCCTGGGACGCCGCTCGCGAGACGGGCGACATCGACACCGCGCTCGTCGACTGCGTGGCGATGTTCCGCACCTACCTGCGCGCGATCGACCCGCTGCGCGACGACCTCCGGCGCCCCGAGAACGGCGGGCTCTACGACCGGTTCCTCGACCGCGCCGTCCGCGCGGTCGTCGCGAGCCTCGAGGCCACCACGGTCGAGGCCTACGCGGCACGGCACCACGTCCGGATCACGCACGTCGCGGAGACGTTCTACGTGCTCGTCTACGGGCTCGTCGGGCTCGTCCGGAACTCCCCGGACGTGGACGACGCGGTCCTCGCGACGATCGTGCGCCAGACGCTGCACCTGGACGAGGAGAGCTCCTCGGACGGGTAATCCCGGGTCCTCCGGCGCGCCGGGACCCGGAAGCCCTCCGAGCGCGCACCGTCCCCGGGCGGCGTGGGACCGCCCGGTCGTCCCCCAGGAGAAGACGACATGTTCTTGTTCGACTCGATCCCGTGGCAGGCGGCCGTCATGTGGTTCGTCGTGCTGGCCGCGCTCATCGCGCTCAACGAGCTCGTGCGCTGGTCGAAGACCGCCGCCGTCGGGATCTTCGTGGTCCTGCCCGTGGTGCTGACGATCTTCGTCTGGCCGCAGACGGCAGGCGCCGGCTCCTCGACCGGCACGTGGTTCCACTGGGTCAAGGTCTACTCGGCCCTCGCGGGCTGCATCGGCTTCATGCTCCTGCGCTACAGCCCTCGGCTGCGCGCCATGCGGTACGCCCTGCTGTTCCCGCCCGCGATCCTCGGGCTCAACATCCTCGAGGCCGTCATCCGGGACTTCCAGGTCACGGGGATGGACGGCGTGGTCGACGGCGTCGTCATGGTGGGCGGCCCGTGGAACGTCATGAACGGGGTCGCCGGCATCCTCAACCTCGTCACCATCTGCGGGTGGGTCGGGATCTTCGTGACCCGCGACCGGTTCCAGGACATGATCTGGCCCGACATGATGTGGTTCTGGATCATCGCCTACGACCTCTGGAACTTCGCCTACGTCTACAACTGCGTCGGTGACCACGCGTTCTACGCCGGTGCCGCCCTGCTGATCTCGTGCACCATCCCCGCCTTCTTCCTGCGCAAGGGTGCCTGGCTCCAGCACCGTGCCCACACCCTCGCGTTCTGGATGATGTTCACCATGGCCGTCCCGGCGTTCGTCTCCGACTCGCCGTTCGCGGTGCAGTCCTCCCACGACCCGACGGCGCTCTTCGTGGTGAGCCTCGTCTCGCTCCTCGCGAACGTCGCCGTCGCGGTCTACCAGGCGTACGTGATCGTCTCGCGGCGTCGCAACCCGCTGCGCGACGAGCTGTACGTCGACCACGCGTCCTACCGTCGGCTCGCCGCGGAGCGGCCTGCGCCGCGTCCTGCGGAGCAGGCCGTGCCCGCGGGCGTCGCGGCCACCTCGGCCTGACGCACCGGCCACCGGCCCGCGGCGCCGCTCCGGCGTCGCGGGCCGGTCGCGTCCTCGCGTGGCCGGGGTGCGCGACGACGCGTGGTCGCCGTAAGGTGGCGCGGCCATGACCGACCACCGCGTGCACGTCGTCACCGACTCCACGGCCTCCCTGCCCGCAGGATCCGACGAGCGGCTGCGTGCCGTCCCCCTGCACGTCGTCGTCGACGACGAGTCGTACCTGGAGGGCGTCGGCCTCACCGCCGAGGACGTCGCGGCGCACCTCCAGGCCGGTCACCGGGTGACCACCTCGCAGCCGACGCCGCGGGCGTTCGGCGAGGCGTACGCCGCGGCAGCGGCCGCGGGTGCACGCGAGATCGTCTCCGTCCACCTCTCGGGCGAGCTGTCGGGCACGGTGCACGCGGCGGCGCTCGCAGCCGCCGACGCGCCGGTCCCCGTGCGGGTCGTGGACTCGCGGACCGTCGCGATGGGGCTCGGCTTCGCCGCGCGCGAGGCCGCGGCGGCAGCGGCAGCCGGGGCCGGGACGGACGTGGTCGCGCGGCGGGCGATCGAGGTGGCCGACGCGAGCCGCGCCGTCTTCCTCGTCGACTCGCTCGACCACCTGCGCCGGGGCGGCCGGCTCAGCGCGGCCTCGGCCGCGCTCGGGACGGTGCTCGGCGTCCGTCCGCTGCTGACGGTACGTGACGGCAGGATCGACGTCGTGCAGAAGGTCCGGACCCGGTCCGCCGCCGTCGAGCGGCTCACGGCGGTCGCCGTGGAGTCCGCGGCCCGCCGCGGGCGGCCCGCGCTCGCGGTCCACCACGTGGGGGACGACGACGGCGCCGACCGTCTGGCGGTGACGCTCACCGAGCGCACCGGCCTGGACGTCGTCGTGACGCCGGTGAGCGCGGTGCTCGGGGCGCACGTCGGCCCGGGGGTGCTCGCCGTCGTGGTGGCGGACCTCGCCGACCGCGGCTCCGGGGTGGGAGACCTCTCGGCGACGATCTGAGGTCCCGACGCCGGAGACCTCCGGTGCGTGGCCGTGCACAGCCGCGCACCTCGTCGCCTCCTCCACAGGCCGGGCAGCGGCGTCGGCACGGCGCACCGGTCGCGCCCTACCGTCCACGGCGTGAGCACACCTCGGCACGAGCCCCGCCAGCACGCCCGCCCCGGCCGCGACCCCGGGAGGGACGGCGCCGTCGTCCGGCAACGCCTGCGGGCGGTCGCCGGGTCCGGGCGCCCTGCCCTCGCGTGGCACCCGGCGACCGCCGCGCTGCCCCGGGTCGACCCGCCGGAGACGAGCCCGGTGCGAGGCGAGCGGTGGTCGTGGGAGCCGCCGGAGGCGGTGGGCGTCCCTGCGTCGGACGCCGTCCCGTCCTGGCACCGGCGTCCTGGAGCGCCGGGCGACTCCGGGTCGTCCGGCGCCGACGGGTGGCTGCCGTCGCGGCCGGAGCCGGAGGAGCGTGCGCCGTCCGTGCCGTCCGTGCCGTCCCTGCCGTCCCTGGTGCCGGAGGCTGACGAGGCCGTCGGTCCCGCCACCCTCGGGGGGACGGCGCGGTCCGACGACGAGGTGCCCGCCGCCACCGTGGACGGAGACGAGGACGTCGAGGCGGACGGAGAGGTGGCTCGCCTGCGGCGGCGCGCGGCGCAGACGGCCGCGAGCGCGTACACGGCCGCGCACGGGCACCCGACGGCGCACTCCGGGTTCGGCGACCTCGCCGAGGAGGGCGGCAGGCGGTGGGCGCTGCGGCCGCGGACCGCGGTCACCGCGCTCGTCGTGGTGCTGCTCGTCGCGGTCGGCGTCGCCGTGCTGCGGGCGCCGGCCGGAGGCGTCGAGCCTGTGGCGCGCGTGGACGCCCCCGCCGCGGCCGCTGCGGCCGGTGACGGCGCCCCGGCTGGTTCGGACGCGTCGCCCGCCGCGGCGGGTGGTGCCGCCGCCGACGGCGCGGGGGAGGCCGCTCCCGATCCGGACGCAGCAGCGGCGGGGACGTCGGGCGGGGTCGTCGTGCACGTCGTCGGGCAGGTGGCGGCGCCGGGCCTGGTGACCGTCGCGACGGACGCTCGCGTCGCCGACGCGCTCGACGCGGCCGGGGGAGCGACCCCCGAGGCCGACCTCGCCGCGCTCAACCTCGCGCGCGCCGTGACCGACGGCGAGCAGATCCACGTCCCCCGCCCCGGCGAGGCGGTCGCCGCACCACCGCCCGCCTCACCGGGGGCGGCCGCCACCGGTGGCGGGGGTGCGGGTGGCGCGGTCGTCGACCTCAACGCCGCCGACGCCGCCGCCCTCGACACGCTGCCCGGCATCGGTCCGGTGCTCGCCGAGCGCATCGTCGCGTGGCGCGACGAGAACGGGCCGTTCACCGCCGTCGACGAGCTGGGGGAGGTCAGCGGCATCGGCCCCGCCGTGCTCGAGGACGTGCGCGACCTCGTGCGCGTGTGACCGACCTCCGGCTCGTCCCCGCGGCGCTCGCGGCGTGGGCCACCGCGTTCGTCGCCGTCGGGGCCTCGGCAGTGGACGCGTTGCACGGGGCGCGTGCCACGGCCGTCGTGCTGTGCTGCGTGCTCGTCGCCGGCCTCGTCGCCCTGCGTCGCGGCGCGACCTTCCGCGGGGCGTCCGACGCGGGTCTCGGCGGGGGCGTCGTCACCGTGCCCTCCGTCCCGGCGACCGGTGCGGGCCGCCGCCGGTCGGACGGCCCGCGGCTCGGTGTACCCGCCCGGCCACGGGACGGTCGGCAGGTCGGGCCGAGGACCGGGTCATCGGTCGGCGTGCGCGTGCTCGGGCAGGTGGCGCTCGTCCTCGCGTGCGTCGCCGCCGTCCTCCTCTCGGGCGGGGCCCAGCTCGCCGCGCGGGCTCCGCTCGCCTCGCTGGCCGACGAGCGCGCGACGGCGACCCTCGCCGGGACGGTGCGCTCCGCCGTCGAGCCGCTGACCGACCCGTGGTCGGGGTCGGCCGACCGGCACGAGGTGCGGGTGGCGGTCGACCAGGTCACCGCACGCGGCGCGACCGTCCCGGCGGCGGGGCCCGTCGTCGTGTCGGGGAGCGGGGAGGGATGGACCGACCTCGCGTACGGGGCGGCCGTCGTGGTCACCGGCCGGCTCGACGTGCAGGGGGACCGGACCTTCCTGCGCACGGACGACGCGCCACGCGTCGTCGACGACCCCGGGCGGTTCCTCCAGGGCGTGCAGGCCATGCGGCAGAGCCTGCTCGACGCGACGGACGGGCTCAGCCCGCAGGCGCGCGGGCTCGTGCCGGGGGTGGCCGTGGGGGACACCTCGCGGCTGGACCCGGAGCTCGACGAGGCGATGCGCACCACGTCGCTGACGCACGTCACGGCCGTGTCCGGCGGCCACTTCGTCATCGTCGTCGCGTGCGTCGCGGCGCTGTGCGTCCTGCTGCGCGCGCCGCGAGCCGTCCGCGTCGTCGTCACGGGTGCGGCGATGGTGGGTTTCGTCGCGCTGGTCCACCCGGAACCGAGCGTGCTGAGAGCGGCGGCGATGGGGGTGGTCGGCGTCCTCGGCATCGCGCTCGGGCGCCCGTCGCGCGCGGTGGCGGCGCTCGGGGCCGCCGTGGTCGTGCTCCTGGTCGTCGACCCGTGGCTGGCGCGGTCGTACGGCTTCGTCCTCTCCGTCGCCGCGACCGCCGGGCTGGCCCTGCTCACGGCGCCGATCGCCCGCCGTCTGGCACCGTGGTGCGGACGGACCGCCGCGCACGTCCTCGCCGTCCCGGTGGCAGCGCAGGCGGCGTGCGCCCCGATCGTCGTCCTGCTCGACCCGAGCGTGAGCACGTGGTCCGTCCCGGCGAACCTCCTGGCCGCACCGGCGCTCGGTCCGGCGACGGTGCTCGGCGTCCTCGCGACGCTCGTCGCGCCGTGGTGGCCCGGTGCCGCGACCGCGCTCGCCTGGACCGCGGGGTTCTTCACGGGCTGGATCGCGGGCGTCGCCCAGGTCTTCGCCGCCGCGCCCGGTGCGCGGGCGCCCTGGCCCGGAGGCCTCGGAGGAGCCGCGCTGCTCGCCGCGCTGACTGCCGTCGCGCTCGCCGTGGTCCTCCGCTCGCGAGCCCTCCAGGACGCGGGGGAGCGCCGCACGCTGCGTCGCGCGACGTCGCCGTCCCTGCGGGCGCGCCTCGCCGGGGAGTGGCGTCGCGTCACCCGGTCGTCACGCCCCGACGCCGGGCCGTTCGGACGGGCCGACGGCGCGCACCCCGCCCTCGCTCCGCGGGCGAGAGCCCGGCCCCGTGCGCGCCTCGCGGCCGCGGTCGTCGCAGTCGTCGCGGTGCCCGTCCTGCTCGTCGTGGTGCTCCGGCCGCTCGGTGTGACCGGGGGGCCGGTCCCCGCGGACTGGGCGGTCGTGGCGTGCGACGTCGGGCAGGGCGACGCGCTCGTCGTGCGCTCGGGCTCGCGCGCCGCGGTGGTCGTGGACGTCGGGCCCGCGGGCGCCGCAGCGGGGTCGTGCCTGGACGACCTCGGGGTCGAGCGGGTCGACCTGCTCGTCCTCAGCCACTTCCACGCGGACCACGTCGGCGGCCTGGAGGCGGTGCTCCGCGACCGGGAGGTCGAGCGCGCGCTCGTGAGCCCGACGGCGGAGCCCGCGGCGCAGGCCGAGCGCGTGCTCGGGGACCTCGCGGACGCGGGCGTCCCGGCACAGGTCGCGCGGCCCGGGGAGACGGGCGCGACGGGCCCGGCGGGCTCAGTCGGCGCTGCGGGTGCCGGCGGATCCGGCGAGAGCGTCGACGACGGCGCCTCGTGGGAGGTGCTGCAGGCCGGACCGGGCGACGCGAACGACGCGAGCGTGGCGCTCCTCGTCCGGGTGGCGGGACTGGACGTCGTCGCGCTGGGCGACCTGGAGGACGCGGGGCAGGCGGCGCTCGCGCGGACCCTGGGCGAGCGGGGCACGGGACCGGTCGACGTCGTCAAGGTCGCGCACCACGGCTCGGCCACCCAGTCCGACCGGCTCGCGCAGGTCCTGGCACCGACCGTCGCGCTCGTCAGCTCGGGCGAGAACACCTACGGCCACCCCACCGACCGGGCGCTCGACCTCTACCGCGGGGTCGGGGCTACCGTGCTGCGGACCGACGTGTGCGGCACCGTCGCGCTCGTCGTGCGCGACGAGGTCCTCTCCGCCGCGGGATGCGGGTGACCGCGCCCGAGCGTGCCCCCGCCCGGGCACCCGGGCACCCGGGCACCCGGGCGGCCGACCATCCTGTGCCCCGGTGCCAGGGCGCCCGCGACGCCCGGGCGTCGTCGGTGCGGCGTCGCCGGAACTCCTGCGAGAGTCGCGGACCGCAGCCTCGGGGCGCGTCGGCCGGCACCGCCGGTGGGCGGCTCGTGGCAGGCTTGGGCCATGCCCGCGCCGACCCGCACCGCCCGTCCGTCCGCCGGCCCGTCCCTCGCGTGGGACGACGTCCGGCTCGCGCCCGTGGTGCTCGTCCAGGGGCCCGAGTCGCTCCTCGCGGAGCGTGCCGTCGACGCGATCGTCGACCTGGCGCGCGAGCGCGACCCCGAGGTCGAGAAGGTGACGATCGAGGCCGCGACGTACCAGGCCGGGATGCTCACGGTGGCGGCGAGCCCGTCGCTGTTCGGCGAGGCGAAGGTGGTCGTCGTCGAGGCCGCCGAGTCGGCGACGGACGCGCTCGTCGCGGACGTCGTGGACTACGTGCCGGTCGCCGACCCGGCGACGACGGTCGTCGTCGTGCACGGGGGCGGCGTGCGGGGCAAGCGCATGCTCGACGCGATCAAGGGGAGCGGCGCGCCCGTCGTCGCGGTGGAGGCGATCAAGAAGGACTCCGACAAGGTGGCGTTCGTCAACGCCGAGTTCCGCAGGGCCCGTCGACGCATCGACGCGTCGGGCGTGCGGGCTCTCGTCGAGGCACTCGGCAACGACCTGCGGGAGCTGGCGGCCGCCTGCAGCCAGCTCGTCACGGACACCGACGGCACCGTGAGCGAGGCCGTGGTGGACCGGTACTACGGCGGCCGGGTCGAGGCGACCGGGTTCCGGGTCGCGGACGCCGCGATCGCGGGGAACGCGGGGGAGGCCGTGGCGCTCCTGCGGCACGCGCTCGCGACGGGCGCGGACCCGGTGCCGCTCGTCGCGGCCCTGGCGATGAAGCTCCGCGCCCTCGCGAAGGTCGGCGCGATGCGTGGCCGTGGCGGGGTGGCGGCCAAGGACCTGGGGCTCGCGCCCTGGCAGGTCGACCGCGCGCGCCGCGAGCTCGCGGGCTGGACTCCGGAAGGGCTCGCGACCGCGATCAGCGCCGTCGCGCAGGCCGACGCCGAGGTCAAGGGCGCGGGGCGTGACCCGGTGTTCGCCGTCGAGCGGGCCGTGCTGACGATCGCGCGGGCCCACGGCCGCTGACCAGGCAGCCGCCCGCTCAGGTCCCGGGCTCGGGGTCCCGGCTCGGCACGGCGGCGTCGGTGGCGGGCTCCGACCGGGACCCGGTCCCGCGCGGTGTCGACGGCCAGGACGAGGCGCGCGACACCGGACGCACGAGGGGCGCCGACCCGTGCGGGTCGGCGCCCCTCGTGGGAAACCTGTGCGAGCGTCGCGACGATCAGCGTGTCACGACACCGCGGGCGAACCGTGCGCTCAGAGAGCGTTGACGGACTTCGCGATGGCCGACTTGCGGTTCGCGGCCTGGTTCGCGTGGATGACGCCCTTCGAGACGGCCTTGTCGAGCTTGCGGGACGCCGCCTGGAGCGCGGTGGTCGCCGCGTCCTTGTCGCCCGCGGCGACGGCCTCGCGCACGCGGCGCACGTACGTCTTGAGCTCGGACTTGACTGCCTTGTTGCGCAGACGAGCCTTCTCGTTCGTGCGGATGCGCTTGATCTGGGACTTGATGTTGGCCACGTGTGGACTTTCTGGTTCTGTTCGCCGGAGCGAGCGGATAGGTCGTAGAGGGCGACTCCAGCTCCGGGACTGGGGTGGGGAACCCGTGGAGAGGTGCTGGAGCTGTGCCCGCCGACCTGGGCGGACACGCAGCCATCAAGACTACCAGCGGTCCGGCCGTGACCCTAATCGCTCGTGCGGACGCCGGAGCGGCGCCTCGCGCGGCCCCGAGGCTCGCGCGAGAGCCGGGACCACCGCCTCAGCGGTGCCGCGAGATCCCCTCTACCACGCGGTCGAAGACGTCGCGCCCGACGACGGCACCCTCGCGGCGCACAGCGGCCGGGTCGACGCGCACCACGCGGTCCAGCCGGACCTCGCTGTCGCGCCCCTTCGCGTCCCACGGGCCCGACCCGATGTCGAGCCAGTACCGGCCCCAGCGCGCCTCGTCCCGGACGTCGCGCGAGTGGTCCTTGCTCGTGAGCATCACGCCGAGGAGCCACGCGCCGTCCGACCCGACGAGCAGCACGGGCCGGTCCTTGCCCTGCGAGTGGTCCTCCTCGAACGGGACCCACGTCCACACGATCTCGCCGGGGTCCGGGTCGCCGTCCGGCCGCGGCGCGTACCGCGCACGCACCGCGCCCTCGAAGTCGCCCGGGTACGCGCCCGTGGCAGCACCTCGACCGCCGGTCGTCCCGGCCGGGCCCGGTCGCCCGCCCGCCGCGGGGCGGGGTCGAGGACCTGCAGCACCGGGGCGTGGGCCGGGCCGCGGCGACGGCGTGCGGTCGGCGGGGCCGCGGCCCGACGGCGTCCGCTCCCGCCCCGGGGCCCGCGTCGCCGCGGTGCCCTGGCGCGCGCCGCCCTGCCCCGCGCCCTGCGAGCGCGTAAGCCCGGAGACCACGGCGCGCGCCGCGTCGGTCAGAAGTCCCAGCCATCGGTTGCGTGCCACGCGCGCACCCTACCGGGCGGACGTGTGTCCGCCCGGACGGTGCACGTCACCCGGCCAGGACGGCGTCCACCTCGCGCAGGAAGTCGTCGAGGTCGCCGGGGTCGCGCGACGTGACGAGCGTGTACCCCTCGTCGTCGCGCACGACGGACCGGTCGACCCAGGCGCCGCCCGCGTTGAGCACGTCCGTCTCGAGCGAGGCGTAGCTCGTGAGCGTCTTGCCCTCGACGGCGGCCGCCTCGACGAGCGCCCACGGACCGTGGCAGATCGCCGCGACCGGCTTCCCGGCGGCGGTGAACGCGCGCACGAGGCTCACGGCGTCGTCCTGGAGGCGCAGCGCGTCGGCGTTGATCGTCCCGCCCGGCACGAGCAGCAGGTCGTACTCGGCGGGGTCGGCGTCGCCGTGCGTGAGGTTCGGGGTGACGGTGCGGCCGGGGTCCTTGTCGCCCACGAGGGTCTGCACGTCGTCCGCGGACGTGGCCGCGACGTCGACCTGCACCCCCTCGCCGCGCAGGTGCTCGAGCGGGACCACGAGCTCGTCCTGCTCGACGCCGTAGTTGGTCACGATCGCCAGCACGCGGCGCCCCTCGGGGCCGCCGGAGGTGCGGTGCTCGGTGTCCTGGGCCATGAGCGCTCCTCTCGTCGCCGGTCGGCCCGGTGCGGCCGGCCGGTCCTCCACGCTAGGTCGGCTCGCGGTGCCCCGCAGGGCGGGCGGGTGCCCGACGCCGGACGTGGGACAATGGTCGTTCCCGCCCGCCCGAGAGCGACCGTCGGCGCGCCGCCCCCGAGCGCGCGGCCCCGACCCGCACGCCACTCCCAGGAGCGCACCCGCGTTGTCCCCGATCCCCAGCGCCCAGCTGAGCACCCGCATCCAGCCCGCGGCCACGCCGCCCGAGCTGATCCGGAACTTCTGCATCATCGCGCACATCGACCACGGCAAGTCGACCCTGGCCGACCGCATGCTGCAGCTCACCGGTGTCGTCGAGCCGCGCGCCATGCGTGCGCAGTACCTCGACCGCATGGACATCGAGCGCGAGCGCGGCATCACGATCAAGTCGCAGGCGGTCCGCATGCCGTGGGCCGTCGTGGCGGACGGCGTGGAGACGCCGCACGCGCTCAACATGATCGACACCCCGGGGCACGTCGACTTCACGTACGAGGTCTCGCGGTCGCTCGCGGCGTGCGAGGGCGCGGTGCTGCTCGTCGACGCGGCGCAGGGCATCGAGGCGCAGACCCTCGCGAACCTGTACCTCGCGATGGAGAACGAGCTCGAGATCATCCCCGTGCTCAACAAGATCGACCTCCCGGCGGCCCAGCCCGAGAAGTACGCGGAGGAGCTCGCGAACCTCGTGGGCGGCGACCCGGACGACGTGCTCAAGGTCTCCGGCAAGACGGGCGCCGGCGTCGAGGCGCTGCTCGACCGCATCGTCGAGCGCGTGCCCGCGCCGGTCGGCGACGCCGACGCCCCCGCGCGCGCCATGATCTTCGACTCGGTCTACGACACCTACCGCGGCGTCGTGACGTACGTGCGCGTCGTCGACGGCAACCTCAACCCGCGCGAGCGCATCGTCATGATGTCGACCCGAGCGACGCACGAGCTGCTCGAGATCGGCGTCATCTCGCCGGAGCCGATCGTCACGAAGGGCCTCGGCGTCGGGGAGGTCGGCTACCTCATCACGGGCGTCAAGGACGTGCGCCAGTCGAAGGTCGGCGACACCGTGACGAACGCGGCGAAGCCCGCCGCCGACGCGCTCGGCGGCTACTCCGACCCGAAGCCCATGGTCTTCTCGGGCCTGTACCCGATCGACGGGACCGACTACCCGGTCCTGCGCGACGCGCTCGACAAGCTCAAGCTCAACGACGCCGCGCTCAACTACGAGCCGGAGACGTCGGTCGCGCTCGGCTTCGGCTTCCGCGTCGGGTTCCTCGGCCTGCTGCACCTGGAGATCGTGCGCGAGCGCCTCGAGCGCGAGTTCGACCTCGACCTCATCTCGACCGCGCCGAACGTCGTCTACGACGTGACGCTCGAGGACGGGACGCTCGTCAACGTGACGAACCCGTCGGAGTTCCCCGGCGGCAAGATCAAGCAGGTCAGCGAGCCGGTCGTGCGCGCGACGATCCTCGCGCCGAGCGAGTTCGTGGGCACCGTGATGGGGCTGTGCAACGACCGTCGCGGCCAGATGCTCGGCATGGACTACCTGTCCGAGGACCGGGTCGAGCTGCGCTTCACGCTCCCGCTCGCCGAGATCGTGTTCGACTTCTTCGACCAGCTCAAGTCCCGCACGCGCGGCTACGCCTCGCTCGACTACGAGCCGTCGGGCGACCAGGTCGCCGACCTCGTCAAGGTCGACATCCTGCTCCAGGGCGAGCAGGTGGACGCGTTCAGCGCGATCGTGCACAAGGACAAGGCGTACGACTACGGCGTCATGATGACGGCGAAGCTCAAGGAGATCATCCCGCGCCAGCAGTTCGAGGTGCCGATCCAGGCGGCCGTCGGCGCGCGCGTCATCGCCCGCGAGACGGTGCGCGCCATGCGCAAGGACGTCCTCGCGAAGTGCTACGGCGGTGACATCAGCCGCAAGCGCAAGCTGCTCGAGAAGCAGAAGGAGGGCAAGAAGCGCATGAAGAACATCGGGTCCGTCGAGGTCCCGAAGGACGCCTTCATCGCCGCGCTCTCCTCCGACGCCGCGGGCGGCAAGGACGCCAAGGACAAGTCGAAGAAGTGAGCCCGGCGCTGCCCGAGGGCGAGGCGGTCCCGCCCGACGGCTCGCTGCCCTCCTGGGTCGCGGGAGGCGCGGGCGGCACCGTGCCCGCGACCCGCGGGTTCGGGGTCTACCTGCACGTCCCGTTCTGCTCGGTGCGGTGCGGGTACTGCGACTTCAACACCTACACGGCGTCCGAGCTCGGCGGGGGTGCGAGCCAGGCCTCGTACGCGAGCACAGCGATGCGCGAGATCGACCTCGCCGCGCGCGTGCTGCACGACGCCGGGCTGCCCGAGCGGCCCGTCTCGACCGTCTTCGTCGGCGGGGGCACGCCCACGCTCCTGCCTGCCGGGGACCTCGTCCGCCTGCTCGGCGGCGTGCGCGACGCGTGGGGGCTCGCCCCCGACGCCGAGGTGACGACGGAGGCGAACCCGGACTCGGTGACGCCCGAGTCGCTCGCCGAGCTCGCGGCCGCCGGGTTCACGCGCGTGTCGTTCGGCATGCAGTCCGCCGTGCCGCACGTGCTCGCGACGCTCGAGCGCACGCACGACCCGCGCCGCGTCCCGGACGTCGTGCGCTGGGCGCGCGACGCCGGCCTCCAGGTCTCGCTCGACCTCATCTACGGCACGCCGGGGGAGAGTCTCGACGACTGGCGGGCGAGCCTCGAGGCCGCGCTCGCGACCGGCGTCGACCACGTGTCCGCGTACGCGCTCGTCGTGGAGGCGGGGACGAAGATGGCCGCCCAGGTGCGGCGCGGGGAGGTCGCGCTCCCGAGCGAGGACGACCAGGCCACGAAGTACGAGCTCGCCGACGAGCTGCTCACGGCGGCGGGCCTCACCTGGTACGAGGTGAGCAACTGGGCGCGCACCGACGCGGACCGCTGCCGCCACAACCTCGCGTACTGGCGCGGCGACGACTGGTGGGGGGTCGGGCCCGGCGCGCACTCCTACGTCGCGGCGGCCGGTACCGAACCTGCGGGGGCGTCGCCCGAGGACGCCCGCGTCGGCGTGCGGTGGTGGAACGTCAAGCACCCCCGCCGGTACGCGGCGCTGCTCGAGGCGGGCACGAGCCCCGCGGCGGGGCGCGAGCTCCTCACGCGCACGGAGGGCCGGCTCGAGCAGACGATGCTCGGCGTGCGGCTGCGCGAGGGACTCGACCTCGCGGTCCTCTCCCCGGCGGGACGCCACGCCGTCGCCGGGCTCGTCGCGAACGGGCTGCTCGACGGCCGCGCAGCGGTCGCCGGTCGTGCCGTGCTCACCCTGCGGGGGCGGCTGCTCGCGGACACGGTGGTCCGGACGATCACGGACGAGTGACGTCGGCCCGGGTCCACCGCGACCCGGGCGCGCCCCGCGAGGACGAGGCCCTCGGCGGCACCACCCTGCCCGCCGCCGCGCGACGGTCGCGGTGCTCGCCGCGCGGTCCGGGCCGTGAACCGCCAAGGTGGACCCAGCACGTCGACGGAGCGTGCAGCCCGCAGCACGTGACGACGAGGAACGAGGTGCACGATGACCGACCCTACGAACCCGGGCGGCGAGCCGCCCCGCGACGACGAGCACACCCCCGCCGACGGCGCGGGCGGCCCGCGACCGGACGCCACGCCACCGGCCGGTCCCGGACCCGGCCGGCCCGACGCCGCCCCGTCCGGGGGCGACGTCCCGCCCGCCTCGCCGTACGGCCCGGGCGGGGGAGCGCCGCACGACCCGGCCGCACCGCCGTCGGGCCCGCCCGCGTACGGCGCACCGGGTGCCTACGGCGCGCCGACCGGTGCGCCGGACGGCGCGGCCGGGGGACCGGGTACGCCCCCGCCGGGCGCGTACCCGCCCCCGTCCGGTGCGTACCCGCCGCCCGCCGGCGGATACCCGCCCCCCGCCGGGGGGTACCCGCCGCCGCCCGGGTCGTACCCGGGTGCCGCCGGAGGGTACGGGGGCCAGCCCGGCTACGCGGGCCCGGCGTTCGGCGTCGGCGACGCGATCTCCTACGGGTGGCGTCGCGTCACGTCGAACCTGGGGCCGTGGATCCTCGTCGCGCTGATCTTCCTCGCCGTCAACATCGCGTGGAGCTGGATCACGGGCGGGTTCGACCAGTTCCAGGACCAGTTCGACTACTCCGACACGAACTTCGCGGCCCTCGGCGGCCTCACCTTCACGAGCGTGCTGCTCGGGATCGTCGGCACCGCCATCGGCTACCTCATCACCGCGTTCTTCACGCGCGGCGCGCTCGACGAGGTGGACGGGCGTCGACCCGACGTCGCCGCGTTCTTCCGCATCGGGAACGTGCTCAACGTGCTGCTCGCGGCGCTCATCGTCGGCGTCCTGTCCGGCATCGGGCTCGTCCTGTGCGTCCTGCCCGGGCTCGCGATGCTGCTGTTCTCGGCGTTCGTGTACTACGTCGCGCTCGACCAGGGCGTCGACGCGATCACGGCGATCCGCACGAGCTTCTCGCTCGTCGCGAAGAACTTCGGGCAGGTGTTCCTGCTCCTGCTCGCCCTCGTCGGGATCAACATCCTCGGCGCGATCCCGTGCGGTCTCGGGCTCTTCGTGACGATCCCGCTGAGCTACGTCGCCGTCGGCTACGCCTACCGCCGTCTCACGGGCGGGGTGCCGGCCGCCTGAGACCCGGCCGACGCTGTCGCCGTGCCCCGGTACCGTCCGTCGGTACCGGGGCGCGGTGCGTCTCGAGCGCGGTACCTCACGCGCGGGGTGCGTCCCGCGCGCCCGCGACCGGTCAGGGCGCGGTGACGAAGTCGATGAGCTCCTCGACGCGCCCGAGCAGCGACGGCTCCAGGTCGGCGTAGGTGCGGACCGTGCCGAGGATGCGCTGCCACGCGCGGCCGACGTCCTCCGCGCTCTCCGCCGGCCAGCCGAGCTCGCGCAGGATCCCACGCTTCCACTCGGTGCCGCGCTCGATCACGGGCCACCGCTCGAGGCCGATCCGGGCCGGCTTCACCGCCTGCCAGACGTCGACGTACGGGTGCCCGAGCACGAGCACCGTGCCCGCGGGCGACCGCCGCAGCGCCTCGTCGGCGATCCGCCGCTCCTTGCTGCCGGGCACGAGGTGGTCCACGAGCACGCCCACGCGCCGCTGCGGCGTCGGGCCGAAGTCGGCGAGCGCCGCCGCGAGGTCGTCGACGCCGTGCAGCGGCTCGACGACGACCCCCTCCACGCGCAGGTCGTCGCCCCACACCTTCTCGACGAGCTCGGCGTCGTGCTTGCCCTCGACCCAGATGCGGCTCCCGCGCGCGACGCGCGCCCGCTGCCCGACGACGGCCCGCGAGCCCGAGGCCGTGCGCGTCGGCGCGGCGGGGGCGCGGGAGGTGACGGGCGGGGTGAGCTCGACGGGCGCGCCGTCGACCCAGAAGCCCGGCCCGAGCGGGAACGTGCGGGTCCGGCCCGCGCGGTCCTCGAGCACGACGACGTGCATCCCGCCCGACTTCTCGACCCGGACGACGGCCCCGACCCACCCGGTCTGCACCTCCTCGACGACGAGGCCGCGCTCCGCGGGCTGCGGGCGCGACACGGGCCGCGCGCGGTGGTGGGTGGGGGCGGGCGTGCCGCCGAGGACGTCGGAGCCGTAGCGGTCGAAGGACACGGCGTCACCCTAGGCCAGCGTCCGCCGCTCACCACCGAGATCGCCCCGTGCGTCGCCGGATCGGCCGCCCGCGGGAAGGTCCCGGGCGCCCGGACCGGCCGCGCACGGCGGCTCCCGGCGCGCGCGCCCCCGGGGCGGGGTGGTACCACGGACCGATGAGCCAGCAGCGCGCGGAGCCGGACCCGAACCGCTGGCGCGTGCTGCCGGTCTGCCTCGCGGTGGGCTTCATCACGACGCTCGACGTGTCGATCGTCAACGTGGCCCTGCCGTCGATCGAGTCGTCGCTCGACGCGGGCCCGACCCAGCTCCAGCTCGTCGTCGCCGGCTACACGCTCGCGTTCGGGCTCGCGCTGGTGCCCGCCGGGCGCCTGGGCGACGCGGGCGCACGACGACCGCTCTTCATCGCGGGCCTCGTGGGCTTCGCGCTCATGAGCCTCGCGTCCGGGCTCGCGCCGACCGACACGTGGCTCGGCGTCGCGCGCCTGCTCCAGGGCGTGAGCGCGGGCGTCCTCAACCCGCAGGTCGTCGGTCTCATCCAGCAGCAGTTCCGCGGGTACGAGCGCGGGCGCGCGTTCGGCATGTTCGGCGCGACCATCGGCGTCTCGACGGCGCTCGGGCCCCTGCTGGGCGGGCTCATCATCGCCGCGGCGGGCCCGGAGACGGGGTGGCGGTGGGTGTTCCTCGTGAACATCCCCGTCGTCGCCGTGCTCCTGCCCTTCGCGTGGCGCCTCGTGCCCGGGCCGCCGCGCACCGGCTCGGGCGCGGCGCGCGGGCCGCGCCGGCTGGACCTCGTCGGGCTGGGCCTGCTCGGCGCCGCGACCCTCGGCGTGATGATGCCGTTCGTCACGACGACCGGCCGCGGCGACGACGCGTCGCGCTGGTGGTGGCTCGTGCCGGCAGCGGCCGCCGTGGTGGCCGCCGTCGGGTGGGAGCGGCGCTACCAGCGGCGCACGGGCGAGGCCGTGCTCGACCCGCAGGTCGTGGGGCTCGGGTCCTTCCGCAACGGCGCGCTGCTCGGCCTCGCGTACTTCGCCGGGTTCACGGGCATCTTCCTCGTCGTCACGCTCTACCTCCAGGACGAGCTGGGGTACACGCCGCTCCAGGCAGGGCTCGTCGGCACGCCGTTCGCGGTCGCGTCGGGCGTGTCGGCGTGGTTCTCGGGCCGCTGGGTCGCGCGCTGGGGCCGCGAGCTCGTCGTCGGCGGCGTCGTGCTCGTGCTCGTGGGGGTGGTCGCGGCGGAGGTCGTCGTGCGCACGCTCGGGGACGACCCGGGCGCCGTCGGCCCGGCGCTCGCGGTCGCTCTGCTCGTCGCGGGCGCGGGCAGCGGGACGGTCATCGCGCCGAACCAGACGCTCACGCTGTCCGAGGTGCCGGTGAGCCGGGCCGGGGTGGCGGGCAGCATGCTGCAGCTCGGTCAGCGCATCGGGTCGGCCGTCGGGATCTCCGTGGTCCTGTCCGTCTACTACGGCGGGCTCGCGAGCGGCGACTCGGCCGCGGACGCGACCGGGCGGGCGCTCCTGGTGACGATCGGCCTCGTCGCGGTCGCGCTCGTCGTCGGCCTCCTTGACCTGCGTTCGCGACGAGCGGAGGACCGCCGGACGGGCCGCGCGGACGCGTAGGATTGGCACTCGGAGGTCGAGAGTGCCGACGCCCGCACGCCCGCCCGGGCGGCGACGGTGCGGCACGCGGGAGGTGGACGTGAGCGAGGAGCGCCGGCTCGAGGTGCTGCGGGCCATCGTCGAGGACTACGTCCTCACGCGCGAGCCCGTGGGGTCGCGCGTGCTCACCGAGCGCCACAGCCTCGGCGTCTCGCCCGCCACGATCCGCAACGACATGGCGGCTCTCGAGGACGCCGGGTACATCGCGCAGCCGCACACGTCCGCGGGCCGGATCCCGACGGACAAGGGCTACCGGCTCTTCGTGGACCGCCTCTCGGGCGTCAAGCCGCTGTCCGCGCCGGAGAAGCGCGCCATCGAGACCTTCCTGTCCGAGGGCGTGGACCTCGACGACGTCATCGCGCGCGCCGGGCGCCTGCTCGCCCAGCTCACCGGCCAGGTCGCCGTCGTGCAGTACCCGTCGCTGAGCCGGTCGGGCCTGCGCCACCTCGAGCTGGTGCCCGTCGGCGAGTCGCGGCTCCTCGTCGTCATCATCACGGACACCGGTCGCGTCGAGCAGCGCACGCTCGAGGTCGCGAGCCTGCCGGACGAGGGCACGCTCGTCGAGGTGCGCGCGCGGCTCAACGCCGCGGCCGCGGGCAAGCGCCTCACGGACCTCGCGCCCGGTCTCGCCGCCGTGACCGAGAGCTTCCACCCCGACGACGCCCCGCTCGTCCGCGCGGTGGGCGACCTCGTCGCCCAGACGCTCGCGGAGGAGAGCGAGGAGCGCCTCGTCCTCGCGGGCACGGCGAACCTCGCGCGCGCGGGCATGCGGTTCGAGCACGCGCTGCGCCCCGTCCTCGAGGCGCTCGAGGAGCAGGTCGTCCTGCTCGGGCTGCTCACCGAGATGGCCGCCGAGTCGGGCGTGAGCGTCCGGATCGGTCGCGAGACCCAGCTCGAGGGCCTCGCGGAGACCTCCGTCGTGACGACCGGTTACGGTAACGACGGTGACACGGTCGCGCTCGTCGGCTCGATCGGGCCGACCCGCATGGACTACCCCGGCACCATCGCGGCGGTGCGCGCGGTCGCGCGCTACCTGTCACGGGTGCTCGGCACGTGAGCCCCGCGGTCTCCCCGCCCGCGGCGGGCCCGCTCGACGACCACCCCCGACCCCTCCCGACCGGCCCCGCGCCGGCCTCACGACCCGCACCAGCAGAGAGTGACGTGTGAGCGACTACTACGAGATCCTCGGCGTGGCCCGTGACGCCAACCAGGACCAGATCAAGAAGGCGTACCGCAAGCTCGCGCGCGAGCTGCACCCGGACGTCGCGGGCGAGGAGGCGGGCGACCGCTTCAAGGACGTCGCGCGCGCCTACGAGGTGCTGTCCAACCCGGAGAAGCGCCAGCAGTACGACCTCGGCGTCGACCCCAGCGCCCCCGGCGGCGGGGGCGGCGGCCCCATGGGCGGCGGGTTCGGCTTCCAGGACATCTTCGAGACGTTCTTCGGCGGCGCCCAGGCGCAGCAGGGCCCGATCCCGCGCGCCCGCCGCGGCCAGGACGCGCTCGTGCGGCTCGACATCGACCTCTCCGAGGCGACGTTCGGCGCGCAGCGCGAGCTCCAGGTCGACACGGCGGTCGTGTGCGGCACGTGCGGCGGCACCTGCTGCCGCCCGGGCACCTCGCCCCGCACATGCGAGGTGTGCCACGGGCGCGGCACGGTCCAGCGCGTCGCGCGCTCGTTCCTCGGCCAGGTCATGACGAGCGCGCCGTGCGCCGCGTGCCAGGGCTTCGGCACCGTCATCCCCGAGCCGTGCGCGGAGTGCTCGGGCGAGGGCCGCGTGCGCAGCCGCCGCAGCATCACGGTCAACGTCCCGGCGGGCGTCGACACGGGCACGCGCATCAAGCTCACCGCGCAGGGCGAGGTCGGCCCGGCCGGCGGCCCCGCGGGCGACCTGTACGTCGAGATCCGCGAGCGCAACCACGACACGTTCGTGCGCCGCGGCGACGACCTGCACTGCACCCTCCAGGTGCCGATGACGGCGGCCGCCCTCGGCACCGTGCTCGAGCTGGAGACGCTCGACGGGCTCCAGGAGATCGACCTGCGCCCCGGCACGCAGCCGAACCAGATCGTCACGCTGAAGAACCTCGGCGTCGGGCACCTGCACGGCAGCGGGCGCGGCGACCTCAACGTCCACATCGAGGTCCAGGTGCCCACTGCCCTCGACCCCGAGCAGGAGCAGCTCCTGCGCTCGCTCGCCGCGCTGCGCGGCGAGGAGCGGCCCGAGCCCCGGCTCGCCGCCGCGCACCCGGGCGTGTTCTCGCGCCTGCGCGACAAGCTGTCCGGCCGCTGAGCGGGGCGCGCGCATGAGTGCTCCGGTGTTCCTCGCCGAGACGGGGACCGACGGCGTCGCGCCCGGCGACCGGTACGTGCTCGACGGCGCGGAGGGCCGGCACGCGGGCGTCGTGCAGCGCCGCGGCGCGGGCGAGCGCGTCGACGTCGTCGACGGCGACGGGCTCCGGCTGCGCTGCGTCGTCGAGCACGCCGAGTCGGGCCGCGTGACGCTCCTCGTGCAGGAGGTGGACCGCGAGCCGGCGCCGGACGTCGTCGTGACGCTCGTCCAGGCGCTCGCCAAGGGTGACCGCGACGAGATGGCGATCGAGGCGGCGACGGAGATCGGCGTCGACGCGGTCGTGCCGTGGCAGGCGGAGCGCTCCGTCGTCGTGTGGCGCGGCGAGCGCGCGGCGAAGTCCCGCGCGCGGTGGCTCGCGACGGTCCGCACGGCGACCAAGCAGGCCCGGCGCGCGCGCCTGCCTCGCGTCGAGGTCGCGCTCGACTCGCGCGGCCTCGCGGCGCGGGTCGTCGACGTCGTCGCGGCGGGCGGTCGGGCGATCGTCCTGCACGAGGAGGCGACGACGCCGCTCGCCGACGTCGGGCTGCCCGCCGGTCCGGCCACGGACGGCGCGCCCGCGCCCGAGGTGCTCGTCGTCGTCGGCCCGGAGGGCGGGATCTCCGACCGCGAGCTCGCCGACCTCACGGAGGCCGGCGCGGTCGCGGCGCGGCTGGGGCCCCACGTGCTGCGCACGTCGACCGCCGGACCGGTGGCCGTGGCGCTGCTCGCCGAGCGGCTCGGCCGCTGGGGCGTGGCCGGGACGCGTGGTCTAGCCTCGGGGTCATGACGAGCACCGACCTGCGCACAGACCCGGACTGCCTCTTCTGCCGCATCGTCGCGGGGGAGGTGCCGGCCGACGTCGTGGCGACCAGCGAGCGCTCGATCGCGTTCCGCGACATCGACCCGCAGGCGCCCGTGCACGTGCTCGTGGTGCCGCGCGACCACCACGGCGACATCGCCCAGCTCGCGGCGGCGGACCCGGAGCTGCTCGGCGACGTCGTCGCGCTGGCGGACGAGGTGGCGGGCGACCTGGCCGACGGCCAGTTCCGGCTCATCTTCAACTCGGGGCCGCGCGCCGGCCAGAGCGTGTTCCACGTGCACGGCCACGTCATCGCGGGCGCCGAGCTCGGCTGGTCGCCCGCCTGAGCCCTGCGCGAAAGCGCGTGTGACGCCCGGCCGCGCTCGGTACGATGGAAGCGATCTGCGGGGCGGTGGCCGTCCCGGACCCACTGCCCGACCGAAGGAGCGCAGCGGCGCAAGCCGGCTCATGACCTCTCTGTCCCGAGAACCCGACCCCTCGTCGCACCGGGTCGAGCACCGCATCGTCATCCCGAACCACGTGCCGATGGTGGCGCTCCTCGGTAGCCGCGACTCCGTGCTCCGGGCCGTCGAGGAGGGGTTCCCCGCCGTCGACGTGCACGTGCGGGGCAACGAGATCGCGGTCGCCGGCCCTCCGGGGGAGGTCGCGCTCGCCGCGCGCCTGCTCGACGAGCTCGTCGAGGTCGTCGAGGCCGGCACCCAGCTCACGGCCGACGTCGTGACGCGGTCCATCGCGATGCTCACCGCCGCGACGGCGTCGCGCCCGGCCGAGGTGCTGACGCTCAACATCCTGTCGAGCCGCGGCCGCACGATCCGGCCCAAGACCGTGGGGCAGAAGCGCTACGTCGAGGCCATCGACGCGAACACGATCACGTTCGGGATCGGCCCCGCGGGCACGGGCAAGACGTACCTCGCGATGGCGAAGGCCGTGCAGGCGCTGCAGTCGAAGCAGGTCAACCGCATCATCCTCACGCGCCCCGCCGTCGAGGCGGGGGAGCGGCTCGGGTTCCTGCCCGGCTCGCTGACGGAGAAGATCGACCCGTACCTGCGCCCGCTGTACGACGCGCTGCACGACATGATCGACCCGGACTCGATCCCCAAGCTCATCGAGGCCGGCACGATCGAGGTCGCGCCGCTCGCGTTCATGCGCGGGCGCAGCCTCAACGACTCGTTCATCATCCTCGACGAGGCGCAGAACACGACCACCGAGCAGATGAAGATGTTCCTCACGCGCCTGGGCTTCGGGTCGCGCATGGTCATCACGGGCGACGCGACGCAGGTCGACCTGCCGGGCGGCACGCAGTCCGGCCTGCGCGTCATCGAGGACGTCCTCACCGGCGTGGACGACGTCGAGTTCTGCCGGCTCACGTCGTCCGACGTGGTGCGGCACCGGCTGGTGAGCGACATCATCGACGCGTACGCGCGGTGGGACCTGGCGAGCGGCGGGGGCTCGGGGAGCTCCGGGTCGCGCCGCCGCGACGACGACCGCCGCGGACGCCCCGCGGCACGAGAACGACGGACGAGGGACGACGCGTGAGCATCGAGGTCAACAACGAGACCGAGGCCGAGGTCGACGAGGCCGAGTTCGCGGCGCTGGCACGGTACGTGCTCGACGCGATGCGCGTGCACCCGCAGAGCGAGCTGTCGATCCTCTTCGTCGACACGGACGTGATGAGCGAGCTGCACGTGCGCTGGATGGACGAGCCCGGCCCGACGGACGTGCTGTCGTTCCCCATGGACGAGCTGCGGCCCGGGCGCGACGGCGAGGTCGCCGGCCCCGGCCAGCTCGGCGACGTCGTGCTGTGCCCGGAGGTCGCCGCCCAGCAGGCGGTGACGGCGGGCCACTCGACGGCGGAGGAGATGCTGCTGCTCACGACGCACGGCATCCTGCACCTGCTCGGCTACGACCACGCCGAGCCGGAGGAGGAGAAGGAGATGTTCGCGCTGCAGCGCAAGCTGCTCCTGACCTTCCTCGCAGGCCGGTGAGCGGCGAACCCGTCGCGCTCCTGGCGGCCCTGACCGTCCTGACGGTCGTGCTCGCGGCCGCGCTGAGCGCGGGCGAGGCGGCGGTGCTGCGCGTGACGCGGGCGGCCGTCACGGAGGCCGCCCTGGGCGACGACCCGGCCGTGCCCGCCCGCCCGGAGGGGCGTCGGGCGCTGGCGCTGCTCGCGGACCCGGCGGCGACCGTGCGCTCCGTCGGCTTCGTGCGCGTCGTCGCAGAGGTCGCGGCGGTCACGTGCCTCACGCTGCTCGTCGCGGCGTGGCTGGAGCCGTGGTGGCAGGTCCTGCTCGTCGCGCTCGCGGTGAGCGTCGTCGTCGGGCTCCTCGTGGTGCGCGTGAGCCCGCGGTCCCTCGGCCGCCGCCACGCGGTGCGCGTCCTGCTGAGCCTGTCGCGCCTGCTCACGGTCGTCGTCGGGGCCACGCGCTGGCTCACGCGGCTCGCCCCGGCGCCCGACGAGGGAGCCCACCAGCGCGAGCTCCAGGACATGGTGGACCGCGTCAACGAGTCCGAGGTCATCGAGGAGGAGGAGCGCGAGCTCATCCGCTCCGTCTTCGAGCTCGGGAGCACCCTCACGCGCGAGGTCATGGTGCCCCGCACCGACATGGTGACGACGTCGCGCGACACGCCCCTGCGCAAGACCCTCTCGCTCTTCCTGCGCTCCGGCTTCTCCCGCATCCCGGTCACGGGCACGTCCGCGGACGACCTCGTGGGCGTCGCCTACTTCAAGGACGTCGTGCGCGTCCTGCAGGGCGGTCCCGGGACCGACGCGCGGCCCGTGGGCGAGGTCGCGCGCCCCGCGATCTTCGTGCCCGAGTCCAAGCCCGTGGACGACCTGCTGCGCGAGATGCAGGCGTCGTCCTCGCACATCGCGATGGTCGTCGACGAGTACGGCGGCGTCGCGGGGCTGGTGACGATCGAGGACGCGCTCGAGGAGATCGTGGGCGAGCTCACGGACGAGCACGACCGGCCGGAGCCCGAGGTCGAGGACCTGGGCGAGGGCGTCCTGCGCGTGCCCGCCCGCCTCGGCGTCGACGAGCTCGGCGAGCTCTTCGGCCTCGGCCTGGACGACGACGACGTGGACACCGTGGGCGGCCTGCTCGCCAAGGCGCTCGGCAAGGTCCCGCTGCCCGGCTCCGTGGCGGAGGTCCACGGGCTGCGCCTCGAGGCCGACCGCGTCCAGGGCCGCCGCAAGCAGCTCGCGACCGTCCTCGTCTCCACGGCGACCTCGCCCGACGCTCCGGTCCCCGCGCCGGACGAGCCCGACCCCGCGGCCGACACCCGTCAGCCCCTCCCCACCGTGAAGGACACCCCGTGAGCACGACCACCCCCGAGCACCGCTCCGGCTTCGCCTGCCTCGTCGGGCGGCCCAACGCGGGCAAGTCGACCCTGACGAACGCGCTGGTCGGCCAGAAGGTGGCGATCACCTCCGGGCGCCCCCAGACGACGCGCCACACGATCCGCGGGATCGTGCACCGCCCCGACGCGCAGCTCGTCCTCGTCGACACCCCGGGGCTGCACCGCCCCCGCACGCTGCTCGGCGAGCGTCTCAACGACCTCGTGCGCGAGACCCTCACCGAGGTCGACGTCATCGCGTTCTGCCTGCCCGCCGACCAGAAGATCGGCCCGGGCGACCGCTTCATCGCGAACGAGCTCGCGGAGCTCATGCGCGGGCGCCGCGGCACGCCCGTGGTCGCCGTCGTCACGAAGGCCGACCTCGTGGACCGCGGCACCCTCGCCGCGCACCTGCTCGCGGTCGACCGGCTGGGGGAGACGGCGGGCGGCTGGGCCGACATCGTGCCCGTCTCGGCCCAGGACGGCTACCAGGTCGACGTGCTCACCGACGTCCTCGTCTCCCACCTGCCCGAGGGCCCCGAGCTGTACCCCGGCGGCGAGCTCACGGACGAGCCGGAGGCCGTCATGGTCGCCGAGCTCGTGCGCGAGGCGGCGCTGGAGGGCGTGCGCGACGAGCTCCCGCACTCGCTCGCGGTCCAGGTCGAGGAGATCGTGCCCCGCGAGGGCAGCGGCGACGAGGCCACGGGCCGGCCGCCGCTGCTCGACGTGCGCGTCAACCTCTTCGTCGAGCGCGACTCGCAGAAGGCGATCGTCATCGGCCGCGGCGGCTCGCGCCTGCGTGAGGTGGGGACGCGCGCGCGGCACGGCATCGAGGCGCTGCTCGGCGCGCGCGTCTACCTCGACCTCCACGTGAAGGTCGCCAAGGACTGGCAGCGCGACCCCAAGCAGCTCCACCGGCTCGGGTTCTGACCCGGGGGGACGTCCCCCGTGCCGCCGTCGGGAGGGCACCAGGGACCGGCCGGCGGCCCGCGGCGTACGATTCCTCGGTGATCTTCCGGACCGCCGCGACGACGGCAGCCCTCGCGATCGTCCTCGCGATCGTCGGTGCGGTCACCGGGCCGCAGTGGGACCCGGTGCCCGTGACCGAGCACCTCGTCCCCGAGACGCCCGACACGACCGTCGGCGGGCAGCCGCCCGGCGGGGCCGCCCCGGTCGGCACCTACGACGTGCGCGAGACCGACGTGACGGTCCGGCTCGACGGCGCGACCGTCGGGGGCGTGCTGCGCGAGCCCGTCGACGCGGGCGACGAGCTCCCGGGCACGGTGTTCGTGCACGGTGCGGGGACCGGCCTGGCGTCCGAGGCGTTCGTGGACGTCGCGACCGACCTCGCGAGCGCGGGCGTCGTGACCCTCGTCCCGGACAAGCGCCTCGACACCTACACGACGCGGCACCGCGACTACGAGGCGATGGCGCGCGACTACGCGCACTCCGTGGACCTTCTGCGCGCGCGTCCCGGCGTCGACCCGGAGCGCGTGGGGCTGTACGGGGAGTCCGAGGGCACGTGGATCGTGCCCGTGATGGCGGCCGACGACCCGACGATCGCCTTCACCGTCCTCGTGTCCGCGCCGGTCGTGCCGCCGCGCCAGCAGGCCGCGTTCGCGGTCGACAGCTACCTGCGCAACACCGACGTGCCCCACGGGGTGTTCCGGGCCATCCCGCGCGCCGTCGGGATGGCGATCCCCGGCGGCGGCTTCGAGTACGCCGACTTCGACGTGGAGCCGTTCCTCGAGCGGCTCACCCAGCCGGTGCTCGTCGTGTACGGCACCGCGGACCCGTCGATGCCCGTCGAGCAGGGCGCGCGGCAGATCCTCGACGCCACGGGGCCGTCGTCGCAGGTGCCGGGCGGGGCCGACGTCACCGTGCGGTACTACGCGGACGCGAACCACGGGATCAAGATCGACGACGTGCTCGTGCCCGACTTCCCGCGCGACGTGAGCTCGTGGGTGACGTCCCTGCCCGCGAGCGCGACCGCGCTGCCGCAGGTCGCGGGCGCCGAGCCCACGCAGCAGTACCTCGCCGGGCCGGTCCCGTCGCCGCGCTGGCTGGGCAACGGCGACCTGTTCGTCGCCCTCGTCCTCGCCGCCGTCGGGCTGCTCGTGCTCGGCCCGCTCGTCGGCCTCGTCGGGGGCCTCGTGCGCCGGCTGCGGCGGGTCGCGGGCCGGCCCGGAGCGCCCGCCGGTCTCGCGCCCGGCTTCCGCGTGCCGCTGGTGGGGCTCGGGGTCGGCGCGTTCGCGACGACGGTCGCGCTCGTCGTCTACCTCGTGGCCACCGCGCGGCTCGCGCTCGACTACGAGAAGGACGCGTGGGTCGTGCAGGGCGGCTGGATCGGGGTGCGGCTCGTCGGGCTCGCGACGCTCGTCGCGGGCGCCCTGCTGGTCAACCGGGCCGCCGAGGTCCGCTCCGCGCGCCGTGCGCACGACGAGCGCCTGGGCACCGACGAGGCGGTCGCCGCGGACGAGGGCGGGAGCGTGCTGCAGGTCGCGCGGGGCGTGACCCCCCGCGTCATGCTGTGGTGCGTGATCGCGGGGTCCACCGTCCTGCTCGTCATCCTCGCGTACTGGGGCGTCTACCAGCTCGGCATCTGACCCTGCCGGTGCGCCGTCGTCCGGGCGCGGCGGTCCCGCCGCTCGCCCGGCGCGGCCCGACGGGCGTGCGTATCGTGGACGGGTGAGGCGCCGTCGGCTCGCGCAGGACCGGGCGGCTCGTGCCGGGCACGTCACCCACGAGCCGACGACGGACGGTGCCGGGACGGCGGTCGGCGGCCTCGAGCTCCTGCCGCCCGAGCTGCGGTCCGACGACCGGTTCGACGCCGCCCTCGACGCCGCGCTCGCGGGCTCCAGCGAGGTGCCCACCCGGCGTCCGCCCGACGGGCCGCGACCCCGGGACGAGGACGGCCCGCCCGCCGTCCGGGGCGGGCACCACGACCGGGCGGCCCGCGACGTGCTGCCCCTGTCGCGCCCGCAGGACGAGCGCCCGCCCACGGACCACGACATACCCGGCCTCGCGCGGTCCGGCGCGCCCCGGCCGTCCCGGTCCGCCGGGGGTGGCGAGTCCCCGCAGGTGCGTGCGGCCGGGCGCCGCTGGTTCCTGCACCCCGTCCCGTGGGTGGCGCTCGCGGTCGCCGTCGCGTTCGCCGGCTCCGTCGCCTTCACCGCGTCGATGGAGGACGCGCGGCCCGTCGACGTCACCGCGCTCGCCGGCGGGCTGCGGCCGCTCGAGGACCCGCCCGAGCCGCGCTGGTCGGTCCCCGTCGAGCCCGGCACCGAGGTCGTCCCCGCGGTCGGCGCCGTCGTGACCGTCGACGGGTCGCTCACGGCGTACTCCGTCGCGGACGGCTCGGTCCTCTGGCGGTCCGAGCGTCTCGGCGACCGTGCCACGTGCCTGCCGGCCTCGGGCGAGCCCGCGCGCGAGGTGGTGGTGTGCGCGGTGCCGACGGGGTGGCGCGAGCAGGCGGCCCGGCTCACCACCGTGCGCGCGACGACCGGGGAGGTCGTGGGGGAGCGCACGGCCGCGACGGCGGGGCGGCTGTCCGTCGTGCCGGTCGGCGCGACGGACGTCGTGCGGGCGTGGTGGCGCGGCGACGAGGTCGCGGTGGTGCGCGAGGACGCCGCGACCGGCGAGGTGCGGTGGGAGCGCACGCTCGCGCACGACGGCCTCGGGAGCGGTGGCGACGTCGTGCTCGACGTGCGCCGCGGCGTCGTCGACGTCCTCGCGCCGGGCGTCGCGGCGGCGCTCACGGAGGACGGCCTGTCGCTCGTCGAGGACGACGTGTGGACCATCGTCCGGCTCCAGGACGGGCGCTACGTCGGCAACGAGTACGGCCGCGGCACCGCCACGGTGTTCACCGCCGCGGGCGAGCCCGCGTTCCGGATCTCCGGCCGCGTGCTCGAGGCGCCCCTGTCGGACGGGTCCGCGCCGGGCGTCATCGTCACGAACACCTTCGGCAGCATCGTGGGCGTGGACGCCGCGACCGGCTCGGAGCTGTGGTCGTTGCCGGGCACGGGCATGCGCGCCGTCGCGCGCGTCGACGGCCGCGTCGTCGTCCAGACGGACTCCGCCTATCGCAGCGTCGACGCCCGCACGGGCGAGGAGGCGTGGGCCGTCACGCTCGAGGACGGCGGCCCCGGGCCGGTGCTCACCGACGGCCGGTCGCTGTTCGTCACCGAGCGGCAGCGCCGCCAGCCGGGGCTCGTGTCGATCGCGCTCGACGACGGGGCGGTCGAGTGGCGCTGGACGCTGCCGGAGGGCACCTACGACGTGCTCGCGGTCGAGGGCCGGCTCTTCCTCCTCGGGACCGGCGGGCTGACGGCGGTCTCGTGAGGTGCCGGGCGCGCGCGACGCCCTCCGGTGTCGCCGCCGGCACCGTCCGGATGGTGGCCCCGGGCCGCGTGGGCGCTTGAGCCGCACGTGATGAACCGGTAGAAACGGTCGGGGCCCCTCGGCCCGGCGTGCGTGCGACCGGCACCGCGCGACAGCGTAGGGAGTGCACGATGACCAACCAGACAGAGCCGGCCGAGGACCCGCAGCCCGGTGCTGCGGGCACCGGGCCGACCCCGGCGCCCCAGGGCGTCACGGCGGGTGACGGGGACTCCACGGCCGAGCGCGCACCGGACGGTGCGACGGGCTCGGCAGGGTCGGACCCGGACGCGGCGGGAGCCGCGGACACGGGCACGGAGAAGGACACGGGCTCCGCCCGCGAGACCGGCGGGACCGCGACGACGACCGCCACCGCGTCGCCCTTCGCCGGGATCCCGGTGAGCGACTACGTGCGCGACGGCGTCGCCGCGCTGCTGCTCCTCGTCTCCCTCGCGCTGCCGTGGGACGTGTCGAGCCGCGCGTCGGACAAGATCGAGGTCGTCCTGCTGACGATCCTCTCGCTGCTGACGCTCGCGCTGCCGTACCTCGCGCGCACGGGCGTGCTCCCGACGACCTGGACCGTGCACACCACGCGCAAGGTCCGTCTGCTGGCCAACGCGCCGTACGTGCTGCTCGTGCTCGTCTACCTCGTGGTCGACGTCGTGGGCGGCGGCGACCTCGCCGACGGGTGGGGCGGGGTCGGCTCCGCCGCCGCGCTCGGCCTCGCGGGCGCGCTCCTCGCGGCGCAGCCGCGCGAGAGCGAGCTCGGGCCGCAGGACCAGGACCGCGCGGTCACCGACCGGTGGCTCCAGGCGCTCCTCGCGCTCGCGGCGCTCCTCGCCCTCACCGTCCTGCTCACGGTGATCCTCACCGCCACCGGCACGCGCCTCGGCGGCGCCCTGTTCGTGCTGCTGGTGATCGTGGCCGCGGTGTTCGTCCTCGCGCTCGCCGGGCTGCCGACGTACGGCACGTGGCGCCGGTCCGAGGCCGCGCGCCTCACGCTCGTCGGGCTGGGCGTCATGCTCGCCGTCGGGTTCGTCCTCGGCTCGGGCAACAACGGGCTCGTGACGATCGAGAGCACGCACGGCGGCCGGTTCGGGCTCGTGCTCGTCCCGGCGCTCGCGGCCGTCGCCGCGGCGCCCGCGGTGCACCGCGCGATGGCCGCCGCGGACCCGGTGACCACCTGGGTGCGCGTGGCCGTCAACGCCCTCGACCTCGTGCTCGTCGTCGCGGGCTACGTCGCCGTGAGCGCCGTGCTCACCCTGGCCGACGGCGCACGCGGCGTCCCGGTCGTCCTCGCGGTGGTCGTCGGCGTCCTCGCGGCCGCCGTCGCGTTCGTCGCGCGCCGCTCGCTCGCTCGCGACGCCGCGACCGGGCGTCCGCTCGCGCTCGGCGGCGCCGGCGTCGTGGCGCTGCTCGGCATCGTGCTGCTCGTCGTGACCTCGAACCGCGTCGTGCTCGGCGGCGGCGTGGAGCACGTGCTGCTCGCCTTCGGCCTCCCGCTGCTCGTCGTCGGGGCGCTCACCGTGCCGCGCGAGGTGCGCGCCTATTTCGCCGAGCACCGCCCCGTGCCCGCGGCCACCGGGGCGGAGGCGGCACGCGCGTACGTGTGGCAGCCGCCCGCGCCGAAGCAGCCCAAGCCGGCCCGGCCCGCGCCCGCCCCGGCGGGCCCGCCGGCCGGCGCGCACCCGACGGCCGGGCACACGGGTGCCTACCCGGGCTCGGGTGCCTACCCGGCCACCGGACCGACGGGCACCTACCCGCCGGCCGGGCACACGGGGCCCGTCCCGACGCAGCAGGCGCCGGACCGGCGGTTCGCCGCCGGGTCCGACGCGACCGAGGTGCTCCCGGTCCAGCCGGCGGAGCCGGAGCGCAGCGGGTACGCCGCGCGTCCCGGCCTCACGCCCGACGAGGGCCCGTCGACGGCGGTCCTGCCCGCCTACCAGGAGGAGCAGCCGGGCACCGGCCCGCAGCCGACCGCCCAGCAGCCCGGCCAGGGGTACCCCCAGCAGGGCTACGGCCAGCAGCAGGGCTACGCGTCCTCCGGGCCGGGGCAGCAGGGCTACGCGCCGCAGGGGTACGACCAGCAGGGCTACGGCCAGCAGGGGTACGCCCAGCAGCCCGCGGCGCAGCAGCCGTCGTACGCCCCGCCGGCCCAGCCGGCGGGCTTCACCGCGGCCCAGGCGCTCGACCCGGGCACGCCGCTCGAGGTCCTGGCGCAGATCGTCCAGGACGCCCCGCACCTGCGGCCCCAGGTCGCGGCGAACCCGTCGACGTACCCCGCGCTGCTCGAGTGGCTCGGCAACCTCGGCGACCCCGCGGTCGACGCGGCGCTGCGCTCGCGGCGCGGCTGACGCACCCCGGCGCCCGGCCGGCCCTCCGCGCGAGGGCCGGCCGGGCGCACCCACGCCGTGCCCGAGGAGCGGACGTCCCGGGCGCGCGGACGGCGGAGGAGTACAGTGGCGTCGTGCACCTGATGCGGCAGCTCCTCCTTCGTTGCCGCGGCGAGGCCCTGTAGCCGGTTCCTCGTCGCGGTGGTTGGTGTGCCGGCTGACACCGATCAGGACGACCCCGAAGGACCGACGATGAACGCCTCCGCCCCCACCTCGACGCCCACCGCCGCGGACCCGAACCCGCAGCAGCCGTCGGGCATGCCGATCCACAAGTACCTGCCGTTCCACCGGCAGATCGACGTCTCCCTGCCCGACCGCACGTGGCCGGACAAGCGCATCGAGACCGCGCCCCGCTGGTGCGCCGTCGACCTGCGCGACGGGAACCAGGCCCTCATCGAGCCCATGAACGCGGAGCGCAAGCTGCGCATGTTCGAGCTGCTCGTCGCGATGGGCTACAAGGAGATCGAGGTCGGCTTCCCCTCGGCCTCGCAGACCGACTTCGACTTCGTGCGGATGCTCATCGAGGAGGACCGCATCCCGGACGACGTCGTCATCCAGGTCCTCACGCAGTCCCGCGAGCACCTCATCGCCCGCACGTACGAGGCGATCAAGGGCGCGAAGCAGGCGATCGTGCACCTCTACAACTCGACGTCCGTCCTGCAGCGCGAGGTCGTGTTCCGCTCGGACGAGGACGGCATCATCGCGATCGCCGTCGACGGCGCGCGGCTGTGCAAGAAGTTCGAGGAGACCGTCCCGGAGACGACGGTCTACTACGAGTACTCGCCCGAGTCGTACACCGGCACGGAGCTCGAGTTCGCAGCCCGCATCTGCAACGAGGTGCTGGAGGTCTTCGAGCCCCGCCCCGACCGCAAGGTCATCATCAACCTGCCCGCCACGGTCGAGATGGCCACGCCGAACGTCTACGCCGACTCGATCGAGTGGATGAACCGGCACCTGCACCACCGCGAGAACGTCGTGCTGTCGCTGCACCCGCACAACGACCGCGGCACGGCGGTCGCGGCCGCCGAGCTCGGCTACCAGGCGGGCGCGGACCGCATCGAGGGCTGCCTGTTCGGCAACGGCGAGCGCACCGGCAACGTCTGCCTCGTCACCCTGGGCATGAACCTGTTCAGCCAGGGCGTGGACCCGCAGATCGACTTCTCCGACATCGACCACGTGCGCCGCACGGTGGAGTACTGCAACCAGCTCGGCGTCCCCGAGCGGCACCCCTACGCCGGCGACCTGGTCTTCACGGCGTTCTCCGGCTCGCACCAGGACGCCATCAAGAAGGGCTTCGACGCGATGGCCGTCCGTGCGGAGGCGGAGGGCGCCACGGTGGACGACATCACGTGGGCGGTCCCGTACCTGCCGATCGACCCCAAGGACGTCGGCCGCTCGTACGAGGCCGTGATCCGCGTCAACTCGCAGTCCGGCAAGGGCGGCATCTCCTACCTGCTGAAGTCGGAGCGCCACCTCGACCTGCCGCGCCGTCTGCAGATCGAGTTCTCGCAGTCCGTGCAGCAGCACACCGACGCGCACGGCACGGAGGTCACGGGCGAGGACATCTGGCGCCTCTTCTCGGACGAGTACCTGCCCGTCGAGCCCGGCTCCGGCCTGGAGCCCTGGGGCCGGCTCAAGCTGCGCTCCACGCGCGCGTCGTCGAGCGAGGACGGGCCCGACACCCTGAGCGTCGACGTCCTCGACCGCGGCGAGGAGCTGACGCTCGAGGGCACGGGCAACGGCCCGGTCGCGGCGTTCGTCGACGCGATCGCGCAGGTGGGGGTCGACGTCCGCGTCCTGGACTACGCGGAGCACGCGCTCTCGGAGGGCGGGGACGCCACGGCCGCCGCGTACGTGGAGTGCCAGGTGGGCGACGACGTCCTGTGGGGCGTGGGGATCGACCCGTCGATCACGACCGCCTCGCTCAAGGCCATCGTGTCCGCCGTGAACCGCGCGGAGCGTGCCCAGGGCTGACCGCCCTCCCGCCGATCTCACCGACGGCCCGGACGACCTCGTCGTCCGGGCCGTCGGCGTTTTGTCGACACCATGTTGGTAAGATACCGACGCACTGTCGACAACATTGGAAGGCTCCTCATGTTCCTCGCGTTGCGCGAGCTCGTCTTCGCGCGCACCCGCTTCCTGCTCATGGGCGGTGTCGTCGCGCTGGTCGCGGTCCTCGTCGTCCTCCTCTCCGGGCTGTCCGCCGGCCTCGTCAACGACGGCGTCTCCGGCCTCGAGCGCACGCCCGTCACCGACTTCGCCTTCGCCGAGGGCACCGGGACGGACGCCGCGTTCACGCGCTCCGTCATCGAGACGGACCAGGTCGGCACCATGGCCGAGCAGCCCGGCGTGCTCGAGGCCGCCCCGTACGGCCTGCTGCTGGCGAACGCGCACCAGGAGGACGGCTCGCCCGTCGACCTCACCCTCGTGGGCGTCGAGCCCGGCTCGTTCGTGGCCCCGGCCGCGATCGCGGAGGGCGACGCCGTCGGGGCGGCGGACGGCATCGTCGTCTCGGCGACCGCCGCCGAGGACGGCCTCGCCGTCGGCGACACCGTGGCCCTCGCCCGCCCGGAGCGCACGCTCACCGTCGTGGGCGTCCTCGAGGACCAGCACACGTTCGGCCACGTCGACATCGCCTACCTCCCGCTCGGCACGTGGCAGGAGCTCCTCGCCGGGGCCGAGCAGCCGGGAGCCGACGTGCCGGACGTCGCGACCGCCGTCGCGCTGCGCACCGACCCCGGGTCGTTCGACCGCGAGGCCGCCGACGCGGCGTCGGGCACGGTGACGCGCACGCTCACCGAGTCCTTCGACGCCTCGCCCGGGTACACGGCCGAGACCGCGACCCTCCTGCTCATCCAGGTGTTCCTCTACGCCATCTCGGCGCTCGTCGTCGGGGCGTTCTTCACCGTGTGGGTCATCCAGCGCCGGCACGAGATCGCCGTGATGCGCGCCATGGGGGCACGACGCCGCTTCCTGCTCGCCGACTCCCTCGGCCAGGCCGCCGTGCTCCTGCTCGCCTCGATCGGCGTGGGCTTCGCCCTCGGCGTCGCGGCGGGCGCGGGCCTCGGCGCGTCGCCGATGCCGTTCGCGCTCCAGGCGCCCGACCTCGTGCTGGCCGGCGTCCTGCTCTTCGTCCTCGGCATGGTCGGAGCGGCCGTCGCCGTCGCGCGCATCACCTCCGTCGACCCCCTGACCGCCCTGGGAGGGCAGCGATGAGCACCACCACCCCCGTCACGCCCGTGCTCGAGATCGACCGGGTCACCGTCCGCCACGGCGACGGCGACACCACGGTCGTCGCGCTCGACGAGGTCAGCCTGAGCGTCGCCGCGGGCGAGCTCGTCGGTGTCGTCGGGCCCTCGGGCTCCGGCAAGTCGAGCCTGCTCGCCGTCGCCGGCGCGCTCACGGCGCCGGAGTCCGGGTCCGTCCGCCTCGAAGGGGTCGACCTCGGCGCGACGAGCGACCGCGAGCGGGCCCGGCTGCGGCGAGAGCGCATCGGCTTCGTCTTCCAGTCGGGCAACCTCCTCCCGGCGCTCACGAGCGTCGACCAGCTCCGGCTCGCGCTGCGGATCGCCGGGATCGACGAGCGCGACCCCCGCGCCCGCGACCCCCGCGAGCTGCTGGGCTCGGTGTCCATGAGCCACCGCGCCGACCGCCGTCCGGACCAGCTCTCCGGCGGCGAGCGGCAGCGCGTGGGGATCGCCCGCGCGCTCGTCGCGAGCCCCGCGCTGCTCCTCGTCGACGAGCCGACGGCGGCGCTCGACCGGGCACGCAGCCACGAGGTCGTGAGCCTGCTGGCCCGGGAGGTCGAGGCCTACGGCGCGGCGGCGCTCATGGTCACGCACGACCACGACGTGCTCGAGCACTGCCACCGGGTCGTCGAGATGGTCGACGGGCGGCTCGGGCTGCCCGCGGTGGCCGGCTGACGTCGGCGGGCGGCCCCGGAGGGCCGCTCCACCGCCCCCGGTCGGGCATGATGGTCCGGCCGGGGGCCGTCGCGCTCCCGGGGGAGCGCTCCGCAGAGCGCTCCGGGAAGGAGGACCCTCGTGCCCAAGATCGCCGCCCCGACGGTGGCCGAGCACCGCGCGGCGCAGCTCCGGACCCTGCTCGACGCCGCCCGCGACCTCATCCGCGAGGACGGCAGCGGGCTCACGCTCGCGGCGGTCGCGGCGCGGGCCGGGCTCGCCCGGTCGAGCGTCTACCAGTACTTCCGGTCGCGGGAGGAGCTGCTCGACGCGGTCGTCGCCGACGTCGTGCCGCGGTGGTCCGCGCGCATCACCGCCGCGGTGGCCACCGCGGCGTCGCCGGAGGACGCGATCGTCGCCTACGCGCGCGAGAACCTGCTCCTCGTGGCCGAGGGCGAGCACGCCGTCGTCGCCGCGCTGCGCGCCGAGGCGGGCCGCGAGGCGCTCGCCCAGCAGAGCGCCGCGATGCACGCGACGATCCTCGTGCCGCTCGTCGAGGCCCTGGAGCAGCTCGGCGTCCCGGACGCCGCGCGCTCCGCGGAGCTCGTCAACGCCGTGGTCCTCGCCGCGGCCCGCCAGGTCGAGGCCGGCGAGGACGCGCGCACGACGCTGGCCCGGGTCCGCGCGGTCCTCGGCTGCCTCGCGCCCGCGTGACCGCCGTCGGCGGGTGGTGCGCGCCGTGTCGGCGGCGTGACGGACAATAGGGGCGTGGTGCTGTACCGAGACGACGCGATCGTGCTGCGCGCCCAGAAGCTGGGCGAGGCGGACCGCATCGTCACCCTCCTGACGCGCGAGCACGGGAAGGTGCGCGCCGTCGGCAAGGGCGTGCGCCGCACGTCGTCCCGGTTCGGCGCGCGGCTCGAGCCGTTCATGCTGGTGGACGTCCAGCTCTACGCGGGCCGGTCGCTGGACACGGTGACGCAGGCGGAGACGATCGGCCCGTACGCGCGCCGGATCTGCGAGGACTACGGCCTGTACACGGCGGGCGCCGCGATGCTCGAGACCGCGGAGCGCCTCGTCGCCGACGAGCGCGAGCCCGCCGTGCAGCAGTACTGGCTGCTCGCGGGCGCGCTGCGGGCGCTCTCGGAGCACGCGCACGCGCCGGGGCTCGTGCTCGACTCCTACCTCCTGCGCGCGCTCGCCGTCGCGGGCTGGGCGCCGTCGTTCGTCGACTGCGCGCGGTGCGGCGAGCCGGGCCCGCACCACGCGTTCGCCGTCGCGCAGGGCGGGGCTGTGTGCTCGCGCTGCCGCCCGCCGGGCTCGACGGCGCCCGCCCCCCAGACCTTCGCCCTGCTCGCCGCGCTGCTCGCGGGGGAGTGGGACGCGGCCGACGCGTCGGACGTCCGGCACCGCAAGGAAGCGAGCGGCCTCGTGGCCGCGTACAGCCAATACCACCTGGAGAGAACGTTGCGATCACTGCGCATGGTGGAGCGGGACGCCCCCGCCCCGCACGTCCCCGCCGTCCCGCACGCCGACGAGGCCGCCGCCTCCGCGGACCCGCGCGCCGGCGCCGGGGCGGACGCCTGATGGCGCGGCGCACGTACCAGCCGCCGTTCCCGCACCCCAGCGGTGCGCGGCCCCCGGCGATCCCGGCGCAGTTCGTGCCGAACCACGTGGCCGTCGTCATGGACGGCAACGGCCGCTGGGCCAACGCGCGCGGGCTGCCGCGCACCGCGGGCCACGAGGCCGGCGAGGCTGCCCTGCTCGACGTCGTCGCGGGCGCCATCGAGATCGGCGTCAAGCACGTGTCGGCGTACGCGTTCTCGACCGAGAACTGGAAGCGCTCGCCCGACGAGGTCCGCTTCCTCATGGGCTTCAACCGCGACGTGATCCGGCGTCGCCGCGACGAGATGGACTCGTGGGGCGTGCGTGTGCGGTGGGCGGGGCGTCGTCCGCGGCTCTGGGCGTCCGTGATCAAGGAGCTCGAGGTCGCGGAGGAGCAGACGAAGCAGAACGACGTCTGCACGCTGACGATGTGCGTCAACTACGGGGGTCGCGCCGAGATCGCCGACGCCGCGGCCGCCATCGCGCGCGAGGTCGCCGCCGGGCGGCTCGACCCGCGCAAGGTCACGGAGCGGACCGTCCAGCAGCACCTCGACGAGCCCGACCTGCCGGACGTCGACCTGTTCCTGCGCAGCTCGGGCGAGCAGCGCACGTCGAACTTCATGCTGTGGCAGGCCGCGTACGCGGAGCTCGTGTTCCTCCCGGAGCCCTGGCCCGACGTGGACCGCCGCTCGCTGTGGCGCGCCGTCGAGGAGTACGCGCGCCGCGACCGCCGCTACGGCGGCGCGGTCGACGCGGTGGGCGGGACGGCGGGCGGCACGGCCTGACGTCGTGCGCGGGGCGGCGCGCGCCCTGTCGCCGGGACGTCGTGGGAGGCGGCCGGTAGCGTGCGCGGCATGACTCTGAGCATCGGCATGGTGACCGTCGACTCCACCGACCCGCGGCCGCTCGCCCAGTGGTGGGCGCGCCACCTTGGCGGGCGGCTCGTCGACGAGGCGGACGGGTGGTTCCTCGAGGTCGTGCCTGCCGAGGGGGTGACGGCTCCGGTCCTCGGGTTCCAGCGCGTCGAGGACCCGACGCCCGGCAAGAACCGGCTGCACCTGGACCTCGGCACCTCCGACCGCGAGGCGGACGTCGCGGCGCTCGTGGCGGACGGCGCGACGCTCGTCGGCGAGCACACCATCCCCGGGTACCGCTGGGCGGTGCTGGCCGACCCGCAGGGCAACCAGTTCTGCGTGGGCGCGCCCGAGGAGCCGACGAGCGTCGGCTGAGGCGTGGTCGTCCCGTCAGGGCGGCCCGTCAGCGGGCCAGCGCGTCGAGCCGGGCGGCGAGCTCGGCCGGGCGGCTGAGCGCCACGAGGTGGCCGCCCGGCATCGTCTCGACCTCCGCGCCGAGCCGCTCGCGCGCGACGGCGCGCTGGAAGGGCGGCGGGAAGAGCCGGTCGTCGTCGCCCTGCAGCACGACGGTGGGCACGGCGGGCCACGCGCGGGCCGGCCACGGGTCGGCGAAGGACCGCTCGGACGGCTGCCGGTCGCTGCGCTGCACGACGGTCGCGACCGGCTCCGGCACGTCGTGGAAGAAGTCGTCCACGGGGTCGAACGGGCCCAGGCCCGTGGCGGCACGACGCGCGGCGTGGTCCGTCGCGCGCCACCAGTCGCCCCCGCTCTCGCCCGGTCGCGGGATCATCGGGTTGAGCAGCACGAGCAGGCGGACCGCCTCGCGCTCGCACACGAGCGGCCCGACGTACGCGCCCATGGACTGGGCGACCACCACGAGGTCGTCCCGTTCGGCGGGGGCCGTCGCCCGGTGCAGCGCCGTGACCGCGACGTCGGTGAGGTCCGCCCAGCCGTGGCCCTCGTCGTGCTGGGGGAGGTCGACGGCGACCGGCCGGTGGCCGAGCCGGTCGAGCTCCGGGACGAGCAGGTCCCAGTACGCGGGGTCGCCGCCGGCGCCGGGCAGCAGGAGGAACGTCGTCATGGGGGTTCGGACGGTCCGGGACCCGTCATCTCATCGGTCGGTGCGCGGCGCGTCCTCGTCGCGGGGGAGCGTCGCCTGCCCGTCCAGCGCAGGGACGTCGCCGGCGGGCGCGCCGGTCGGCACGACCGCGGCGTCGGCGCCCGCCCGGGCGGCCCGACGGCGGACCATGAGGACCACCGCCACGACGACCAGGACGACGATCGCGACGAGCACCGCGACGCCCGTCGGCGAGCCCGTCGCGGCGGCGAACGCGGCGGTCCACACCGCCCACCCGACGGTCGCGTAGATCGTCGCGTGCACCGCGCACCCGAGGATCATGGCCGCGAGGTAGCGCCCGAACGGCATGCGCACGACGCCCGCGGCGGCGTTGATCACGGTCTTCGTCCCGGTCGCGAGGAACGACGCGGGTACCGCGAGCACGCCCCACCGCCGCACGGTCTCGATCCCGCGTGCGGCCGACCGCCCGGACAGCCAGGCGTGGACGCGCGCGACCCACGGCTTGACGGGGCGCGTGCGGTCGAGCGTCCACGTCGTGACGAGGCGCGCGATCCAGTAGGTCGCCTGCGTCCGCACGAACGCGATCGCGAAGAAGAAGGCGAAGAGCGCGGCGAACGGGGCGCCGTCCAGCGCGTCGGGCACCGCTCAGTCCTGGACGGCGGTGGCCCGCGCGCAGCCCGCGCACGTGCCGAACAGCTCGATGGTGTGCTGGATGTCGACGAACCCGTGCGAGGTGCCGACCTGGTTGGCCCAGGCCTCGACCGTCGGGCCGTCGATCTCGACGGTCCGGCCGCACGCCCGGCACACGAGGTGGTGGTGGTGCTCGCGGCGCTCGCACCGGCGGTAGAGGTTCTCGCCCTCCTCGGTGCGCAGCACGTCCACGTCGCCGCCGTCCGCGAGGCTCTGCAGCGTGCGGTAGACGGTCGCGAGCCCCACGTTGTCGCCGCGTGTGCGCAGGA
The DNA here is from genome assembly GCF_013127315.1 of Cellulosimicrobium sp. 72-3. Lineage (NCBI taxonomy): Bacteria > Bacillati > Actinomycetota > Actinomycetes > Micrococcales > Promicromonosporaceae > Cellulosimicrobium > Cellulosimicrobium sp. 72-3. The sequence continues at coordinate 2,618,252 of NZ_CP053419.1, read as the reverse complement.
TCTCGTGGAGCTGCTGGGCGCTGCGGAAGTCCTCCAGGTCCTCCAGCGCGTCCGAGACGGCGGCGCGCTGGCGGGTCATGCGCTGCACGGGTCACCTCCGGTGGTGCGGTGGGTCGACCCCGAGGGTACGAGGTCGAGCTCGACGTCGTCGGGGATGTCCGGGTGCGGGTCCCGCGCGACGCGCGGCCGCCGGCGGACCCACAGGGGTCGCAGCGCGGCGACGACGAGGTACGTCGCGATCGCGAGAACCACGATCGTCGCACCCGGCGAGACGTTGTTCCAGTACGTGAAGGACAGCCCGACGACGCACACGACCACCCCGACGACCGACGCGACGACCATCGTGCGGCGGAAGGAGCGCGTGACGAGCTGGGCGACCGCGACGGGCACGATCATGAGGGCGCTGACGAGGAGCAGCCCGACGACCCGCATCGACACGGTCACGGTGAGCGCGGCGACGACGGCGACCGCGATGTTCAGCGTGCGCACGGGCAGGCCGGACGCGCGCGCGAACTCCTCGTCGTGGCTCACCGAGAACAGCGCGGCCCGCAGGCCGACGCCGACGAGCAGGATCACCGCGCTGAGGACGACCGTGAGGACGAGGTCCGACGACGTCACCGTCGAGATCGAGCCGAACAGGTACTGCATGAGGCTGCCGGAAGAGCCGCCCGCGAGGCCGATGAGCAGGACGCCACCCGCGATGCCGCCGTAGAACAGGAGCGCGAGCGCGAGGTCACCGCTCGTGCGGCCGCGCTCGCGGACGACCTCGATCGCGACCGCGCCGAGGACCGCCGCGACGACCGCGCCGGGGATCGCGAGCGCGTCGTTCGGCACGACGCCCATCGCCGCGCCGACGAGCCACCCGAGCGCGACGCCGGTGAGCGCGACGTGCCCGATGCCGTCGCCGAGCAGCGAGAGCTTGCGCTGCACGAGGTACGTGCCCACGACGGGGGCGCTGACGCCGACGAGCAGCGCCGCGAGGAGGGCGCGCTGCATGAGCGGGTCGGTGAGCAGCAGGGAGATCTCGGAGAACAGGGTGGTCATGAGGCCGTCCTGGGTGCGTGGCCTGCGGAGAGGTCGGGGTTCAGGGTGTCGGTGAGGCCCGTCTCCGGGCCCGCGGGGCGGTTGTCGCCGTCCACGGGCTCGTGCGGGTGCAGGTGCTGGTGCGTCGCGCCCGCGTGCGTGGACGACGCGCGGGGCGGGGCGCCGTCGTGCACGACGCGCCCGTGGCGCAGGACGACCGCGCGCTCGACGAGCGGGGCGAGCGCCCCGAGCTCGTGGAGCACCACGAGGACCGTGAGGCCGTCGCCCACGAGCCGCGTCATCGTCGCGGCGAACGCCTCCTGGCTCGGTTTGTCGACGCCCGCGACGGGCTCGTCGAGCACGAGCAGGTCGGGCCGGCGCACGAGGGCGCGCGCGATGAGCACGCGCTGCTGCTGCCCGCCCGAGAGCTCGGCCGTCGAGTCGTCGGCGCGGTCCGCGAGGCCCACGAGCTCGAGCGCCTCGACCGTGCGGTCGCGCCACCCGCGCGGGAGCCGGAGGCGGCCCCCGCCGAGGAGCCCGGACGCGACGACCTCCGACGCGGTGGACGGCATGCCCGAGGGCGCGCTCACGCGTTGCGGCACGTAGCCGAGCCGCCGCCACGGCAGCCGCGGGCCGAGCGGGGCGCCGAACAGGTCGACGGAGCCGCGGGAGAGCGGCACGATCCCGACGAGCGCGCGGACCAGCGTCGACTTGCCCGAGCCGTTCGCGCCGAGGAGCGAGACGACCTCGCCCGCGCGGACCGAGAGGTCGATGCCGCGCAGGATCTCGCTCCCGCCGAGGGTCACGTGGACGTCGCGCGCGGCGATCAGCTCCGGTGCGTCCGTCATGCGCACGCGAGGCCGGACGTGAGCGCCTCGAGGTTGGACTCCATGACCTCACGGTAGTCCGTCGCGCCCTCCGCGAGGCTCTCGAGCGGGTCGAGCAGCGCGGTCCGGACGCCGAGGTCGTCGGCGAGCGTCTGGGTCACCTTGGGGCTGACGAGCGTCTCGAAGAAGAGCGTGGTCACGCCGTTCTCCCGGACGACCTCGCCCACCTCGCGCAGGCGCGCGGGGGAGGGCTCCGCCTCCGGGTCGATCCCGGAGATCCCGACCTGGTGCAGGTCGTAGCGCTCGGCGAGGTAGCCGAAGGCCTCGTGGGAGGTGACGAGCGTCGCACCCGCGCACGGGGCGAGCGCCTCGGCGAACTCGGCGTCCAGGTCGTCGAGGTCCGCGGTGAGGGCGGCGGCACCGGCCGCGTAGTCGTCGGCGTGGTCGGGGTCGAGCTCGGAGAGCTCGTCGGCGACGGCGTCGCCCACCGAGGCCAGACGGGTCGGGTCGAGCCAGAAGTGCGGGTCCGTGGGGCCGTGGTCGTGGCCGTCGCCGGACTCGTCCGCGTGCTCGGCGTGCTCCTCCGCGGTCTCGTCGGCGTGCTCGCCCTCGCCGCCGGGGTGCTCCTCGAGCCCGGCCGACGCCGCGGCGTCGACCACGTGCTCGGGGGCGCGCTGCTCGATGCCCTCGTCGACCGCGGGCTGGAACCCCGAGAGGTAGACGACGAGGTCGGCGTCGCCGATCGAACGGACCTGCGCGGGTGCGAGCTCGAGGTCGTGCGGCTCGGCCGCGGGCGGCGTGAGGTTCGCGACGTCGACGTGCTCCCCGCCGACCTGCTCGACGACGTACTGGAGCGGGTAGAACGACGCGAGCACCTGGAGCCGACCGTCGTCGCCGCCGCCTCCTCCCGAGCCGCCGTCCCCGGGGGAGTCGCCGGGGGAGCAGGACGCGACGAGCGCGGCCGTGGCGAGGGCGGCGGTGGTGGCGAGGGCGCGACGGCGCCGGGCGGGGGAGCGGTGCATGACCACCAGTGTCCGCCTTCTTGAGAATGAATGTCAAAACCGTTCCCGGTGAGCCGGGTCACGGCCGGGTACGCTGGTCGGTCGGCGCCCGTGCGGGCGTCGCCCACCCGTCCAGCCCCCACGAGCCACGTGCGGGGCCGTGAGCACCAGGAGTGATGTCCGTGGCCGCAGCGCCCTCACCCACCGCCCGTCTCGACGCCGTCGTCTCCCTCGCCAAGCGGCGCGGGTTCGTCTTCCCCTCGGGCGAGATCTACGGCGGCACCCGCTCCGCGTGGGACTACGGGCCCCTGGGCACCGAGCTCAAGGAGAACATCAAGAAGCAGTGGTGGCGCGCGATGGTCACGAGCCGCGACGACGTCGTGGGTCTCGACTCGTCCGTGATCCTGCCGCGCCAGGTGTGGGTCGCGTCGGGCCACGTGGGCGTCTTCACCGACCCGCTGACGGAGTGCCTGCACTGCCACAAGCGGTTCCGCGAGGACCAGATGATCGAGGAGTTCGAGGAGAAGAAGGGCCGCGCGCCCGAGGGCGGCCTCGCCGAGATCGTCTGCCCGAACTGCGGCACGCGCGGGCAGTGGACCGAGCCGCGCGACTTCAACATGATGCTCAAGACGCACCTCGGCCCCGTCGAGGACGAGTCGGGCCTGCACTACCTGCGCCCCGAGACGGCGCAGGGCATCTTCGTGAACTTCGCCAACGTCATGGGCGCGAGCCGGAAGAAGCCGCCGTTCGGCATCGGCCAGATCGGCAAGTCGTTCCGCAACGAGATCACGCCGGGCAACTTCATCTTCCGCACGCGCGAGTTCGAGCAGATGGAGATGGAGTTCTTCGTCGAGCCCGGCACGGACGCCGAGTGGCACCAGTACTGGATCGACACGCGCACCGACTGGTACGTGGACCTCGGTATCGCGCGCGACAACTTGCGCCTGTACGAGCACCCGCAGGAGAAGCTCTCGCACTACTCGACCCGCACGGTCGACATCGAGTACCGCTTCGGCTTCTCCGGCTCGGAGTGGGGCGAGCTCGAGGGCATCGCGAACCGCACCGACTTCGACCTCAAGACGCACGCGGAGCACTCCGGCAAGGACCTGTCGTACTTCGACCAAACGAAGAACGAGCGCTGGGTGCCCTACGTCATCGAGCCGGCCGCGGGTCTCACGCGTTCGCTCATGGCGTTCCTCGTCGAGGCGTACACCGAGGACGAGGCGCCGAACGCGAAGGGCGGCGTGGACACGCGCACGGTCCTGCGCCTCGACCACCGCCTCGCGCCGGTCAAGGCCGCCGTGCTCCCGCTGAGCCGCAACGAGCAGCTCTCGCCCAAGGCGAAGGACCTCGCGACCGAGCTCCGCAAGTACTGGAACGTCGACTTCGACGACGCCGGCGCCATCGGCCGCCGGTACCGCCGCCAGGACGAGATCGGCACGCCGTTCTGCATCACGGTCGACTTCGACACGCTCGACGACCAGGCCGTGACGATCCGCCACCGCGACTCGATGAGCCAGGAGCGCGTCGCGCTCGACAAGGTCACCGAGTACCTCGCCGGGCACCTGCTCGGCGCCTGACGCGTCACCGGCCCGGCGCACCGGCGCCGGGCAACGCAGGAGGGGCGGGACCGTACGGTCCCGCCCCTCCTGTCGCGTCTCGTCGGGACGCGTCGCCCCCAGCGGCCTCGCGCTAGCGGGCCGCCCCCTTAGCCCTGTTGAGCAGGCCGATCACCAGGCTCACGACGAGCACGATGATGCCGATCCAGATGAGGATCTTCGCGGCCTCGATGGCGACGCCGAGGATGAGGAGCACGGCGCCGACGATGACCAGGATGAGCCAGAGAGGCATGTCGTCCCTTTCGTCCGTGTCCGGCCTGGATTGCCGGACCTCCTCAACACTGCCACGACCCTCCGCTGCTCGCTCGTCGAAACGGGGCTCGTCGTGCAGCGGGAGCCGGGTGGGACAATGGAGCGCGTGACTGCACCCGCTCCTGCCCTCAGCACGACGACCGACCGCCCCGACCCGGGGACCGGTCCGCTCGTGGCGCCGCTGCGGATCGGCCCGATCGTCGTCCGGACGCCGGTGGTCCTCGCCCCGATGGCCGGCGTCACGAACCGCGCGTTCCGCACGCTGTGCCGCGAGGCCGGCGCGTCCGGCGGCGACGACCCCGGCCTGTACGTCGCCGAGATGGTCACCAGCCGCGCGCTCGTCGAGCGCAACCCCGAGGCGCTGCGCATCGTGACGTTCGGCGCCGACGAGACGCCGCGGTCCGCGCAGGTGTACGGCGTGGACCCCGCGACCGTCCGCGAGGCCGTGCGCATCATCGTCGCCGAGGACCGCGCCGACCACGTCGACCTGAACTTCGGCTGCCCGGTGCCCAAGGTCACGCGCAAGGGCGGGGGAGCGGCGCTGCCCTGGAAGCGCGACCTGTTCACCGCGATCGTGCAGGGCGCGGTCGAGGCCGCCCGCCCGTACGGGGTCCCCGTGACCGTGAAGATGCGCAAGGGCATCGACGACGACCACCTCACGTACCTCGAGGCGGGCCGCATCGCGGAGGGCCTGGGCGTCGCCGCCGTCGCGTTGCACGCGCGCACCGCCGCCGAGCACTACTCCGGCACGGCCGACTGGTCCGCGATCGCGCGTCTCAAGGAGGCCGTGACGAGCGTGCCGGTGCTCGGCAACGGCGACATCTGGTCGGCCGAGGACGCCGTGCGCATGGTGCGCGAGACCGGGTGCGACGGCGTCGTCGTCGGGCGCGGGTGCCAGGGCCGGCCGTGGCTGTTCGCCGACCTCGCCGCGGCGTTCGCGGGCCGCCCGGAGCGCGTGCGCCCCGGGCTGCGCGAGGTGGCGGGCACGATCTACCGCCACGGCGAGCTCATGATCGAGTACTTCGACGGCGACGAGGGCAAGGGCATGCGCGACCTGCGCAAGCACATGGCCTGGTACCTCAAGGGCTACGCGGTGGGCGGCGACGCGCGCCGCGCGCTCGCGATGGTCTCGACGCTCGCCGAGCTGCGCGCGCTGCTCGACGACCTCGACCAGGACGCGCCCTACCCCGGCGAGGCCGCCGAGGGTCAGCGCGGCCGGGCCGGGTCGCCCAAGACGCCGCACCTGCCGTACGGCTGGCTCGACTCGCGCGAGCTCGACGCCGAGCACGAGGAGCGCCTGCGCGAGGCCGAGCTGAGCGTCTCCGGCGGCTGAGCGCCGCCTCCTCGCCGACCGCCCCAGCGCAGCCCTGCGCCGACGGGACGAGAAGCACGACGGCCGGGACCCCCGGGGGGTCCCGGCCGTCGTGCACGACGCGGCGGCGTCGGTCAGTGCGCGCGCAGCCAGACGGTCGTGTCCGACGGGACGCGGACCTGCGGGTCCGCGGAGCGGTCGGTCAGGACCGGGCCGGAGGCCACGAGGACCTCCGCGCCGTGCGGCAGCACCACGGGCTCGGCGCCCAGGTTGGCGAGCACGACGACGTCGCGGTTGCGGAAGGCGACGACGTCCGCCGAGCCGGCGAACTCCTCGACCCACGCGAGCGTGCCCGCGCCCAGACGCTCCGCGCGACGCGTGGCGAGGGCCATGCGGTACGTCTCGTAGGTCGAGCCCTCGACGCCGCGCTGGACGTCCGCGGCGTAGCGGCCGTACGACTGCGGCTGGGGGAGCCAGGTCTTGCCGGACGGCCCGAACCCGAAGCCCTCGGCGTCGGCGCGCCAGGGGAGGGGGATGCGGCAGCCGTCGCGGCCCGCCTCGGCGCCCTGGGTGCGGAAGAACGCGGGGTCCTCGCGGACGTCGTCGGGCAGGGCGGTGTGCTCGGGGAGTCCGAGCTCCTCGCCCTGGTAGAGGTACGACGACCCGGGCAGGCCGAGCATGAGCAGCGACGCGGCGCGTGCGCGGCGCAGGCCGAGCTCCTCCTCGGGCTGCGGGTCGTGGGCGAAGATGCCGTTGGGGCGCAGGCCCGGGTCGGCCAGGCCGAGGCGCGACGCGTGGCGCACGACGTCGTGGTTCGACAGGACCCACGTCGTGGGGGCGCCGACCTCGTCGTTCGCGTGCAGCGACGCCGCGATCACGGTGCGCAGCGGCGCGGCCGCCCACCCGGTGGTGAGGAACGAGAAGTTGAACGCCTGGTGCATCTCGTCCGGGCGGACGTAGCGGGCGAGGCGCGAGAGCGGCTCGACCCAGGCCTCGGCGACGAGGGCGCGGTCGCCGTCGTACTCGGCGAGCACGCGGTGCCACGCGCGGTAGATCTCGTGGACGCCGTCCTGGTCGAACATCGGGCCGGAGTTCCCGGCGCCCGTCGAGCCGTCCTCGGGGGCGCCCGGGTCGGTGCCCTCCTCGCCGGCCTCGGTGCCCTCGACCATCGAGACGGTGCCGTCCCAGTCGGGCAGGCCGTCGGCCTTGATCATGCCGTGCGCGACGTCGACGCGGAACCCGTCCACGCCCTTGTCGAGCCAGAAGCGCAGGACCTGCTCGAACTCCTCGCGCACCTCGGGGTTGTCCCACGCGAGGTCCGGCTGGGTCGAGTCGAAGAGGTGCAGGTACCACTGCCCGGGCGTCTCGCCCTCGGCGCCGGTCACGGGGCGTGCGTTCGCGCCGGCCGTCACGCGGGTCCACGCGGGGCCGCCGAAGATCGACTGCCAGTTGTTCGGGGGCAGCTCGCCGTGCTCGCCCTCGCCCTCGCGGAAGATGTAGCGCGCGCGCTCGGGGGAGCCCTCGGGCGACGCGAGCGCCGCCTGGAACCAGGCGTGCTGGTCCGACGTGTGGTTCGGGACGAGGTCGACGATGATGCGGATGCCGCGCGCGTGCGCCTGGGCGAGGAGCTCGTCGAAGTCGGCGAGCGTGCCGAACAGGGGGTCGACGTCGCGGTAGTCGGCGACGTCGTAGCCCGCGTCCTTCTGGGGCGAGCGGTAGAACGGGCTCAGCCAGACGGCGTCGACCCCGAGCTCGGCGAGGTGGTCGAGCTTCGAGGTGATGCCGGGCAGGTCGCCGACGCCGTCGCCGTCGCCGTCCGCGAAGGAGCGCGGGTAGACCTGGTAGATGACGGCGTCGCGCCACCACTCGGGGGCCTCGCCCGGCCCGGTGTGCACGAGCGCGCCCGTGCTGAAGGGTGCCGGGGCGGTGGCCGTGGCCAGTCCGGTGCTGGGCGCGGTGGCGGTCGGCGTCGAATCGATACGAGTCATCGAGCTGTCGGTCCTCACGTACGTGGTGCTGGGGTTTTCAGGGGATCTTCCGGTGGTGGTCACTCGGCTGGCGGAGCGGGGTGTCGCCGACCCTCCGTCGAGTGTAAGCGCTTGCGGTGCGGTGCCGACGAGGGGTCGGCGGACGCCCGCAGCGAGGTGCGTGGACTTCCGGGCGCCGGTCTCAGGCGGTCGGCGAGGCCGGGGCGGCCCCGGTCGAGTCGCGGACGATGAGCTCCGGCTGGAAGAGGAGCTCGGTCCGCGGTGCCCGCTCGCCCGCGATCTCCGTGAGCAGCGCGCTCACGGCGGCGTGCGCCATGGCGCTCACGGGCTGGCGCACGGTGGTGAGCGGCGGGTCGGTGAAGGCGATGAGGGGCGAGTCGTCGTAGCCGAGCACCGAGACGTCCTGCGGCACGCGCAGCCCGCGCGAGCGCGCCGCACGGATGGCGCCGAGCGCCATGAGGTCGGAGCCGCAGACGATCGCGGTGTGGCCCGAGTCGATGAGCTCGCCGCCTGCGGCCTGGCCGCCCTCGACGGTGTAGAGCGTCACGACGACGTGCTGGGCCGCTTCCGTCTCGTCGCCGACGAGGCCGTGCCGCACGAGCGACTCGGCGAAGCTCGCGAGCTTGCGCTGCGCGGGGACGAAGCGGTCGGGGCCGATCGCGAGGCCGACGCTGCGGTGCCCGAGCGAGACGAGGTGGCGCACCGAGAGCTCGACGCTCGCGACGTCGTCGGGCGAGACGAACGGGGCGTCGATGCCCTCGGCGAAGCCGTTGACCAGGACGATCGGGATGCCCCGGCTGCGCAGCCGCTCGTAGCGCTCGTGGCTCGCCTGGGTGTCCGCGTGCAGGCCCGAGACGAAGACGATGCCGTCGACCGCGTGGTCCATGAGCATGTCGACGTAGTCGTCCTCCGTGGTCCCGCCCGGCGACTGCGTGCACAGCAGCGGCGTGTACCCGTGCTCGGACAGGAGCGACTCGATCGTCTGGGCGAACGCGGGGAAGACGGGGTTCGTCAGCTCCGGGACGACGAGGCCGACGAGGCCGGCGGAGCGGGTGCGCAGCGTCGACGGTCGCTCGTAGCCCAGCACGTCGAGCGCGGCGAGCACCGCCTGGCGGGTCTCGCTCGCGACGCCGGGCTTCCCGTTGAGGACGCGCGAGACCGTCGCCGTGGAGACGCCTGCCTGGGCGGCGAGATCACTGAGACGGGTACGCACATGGGGCAGCGTAGGGGACACCGGACCTCCTCGTCCTGGTCGTCCGGTCGGCGAGCCGCGATCCCCTGTGCGGAGGCGCGCGGACCCGTCGACCGGAGGAGGCGGGTGGGCGCCGGTCGACGCCCTGCAAAGCGTTGCATGAAAGTTACCGCAACGACTTGCACCTGTGCCACCTCCCGCTCTACCGTCGTGCTCATCAGGGTCCGGCGCCGGTGCCAACGCCGGAGCGGGCCGCCCATCACGACACGCTTGGAGTGACCACTGATGCGACGGAGCATCCTTCTTGCCGCCGCGCTGACCACGACGCTGGCGCTGACCGCCTGCTCGTCCGGCGGCTCGGGCGACGAGACCACCGACGAGCCGAGCGCCGAGGGTTCGTCCGCCGGTGGCTCGCTGACCGTCTGGGTCGACGAGACCCGTCAGGACGCCGTGACCGCGGCGGCCGAGTCGTTCGAGACCGAGACGGGCACGACGGTCGACGTCGTGCTCAAGAACTTCGAGGACATCCGGGCGGACTTCCTCGCGCAGGTCCCGACGGGCGAGGGCCCCGACATCACCGTCGGCGCCCACGACTGGCTGGGCGAGCTCACGACGAACGGCGTCGTCGCGCCGCTCGAGCTCGGGGACAAGGCGGCCGAGTTCGAGGACGTCTCCATCGAGGCGTTCACGCAGGACGGCCAGGTCTACGGCCTGCCCTACGCGATCGAGAACATCGCCCTCATCCGCAACACCGCGCTCGCGCCGACCGCCCCCGCCACGTGGGACGAGGCCGTGGCCGCGGGCCAGGCCGCCGGGACGCAGTTCCCGATCCTGGTCCAGTCGGACGGCGACAAGGGTGACCCGTACACCCACTACCCGTTCCAGACGTCGTTCGGCGCCCCCGTCTTCGCGCAGAACGAGGACGGCAGCTACTCGTCCGAGCTCGCGATGGGCGGCCCCGAGGGCCAGGCGTTCGCGCAGTGGCTCGGCGCCCAGGGTGCGGCCGGCGTGCTCAGCCAGGACACGACCTACGACATCGCCGTCGAGGCGTTCAAGAACGGCCAGTCGCCGTTCATCGTCGGCGGTCCGTGGATGATCGACTCGTTCGAGGGCCTCGACCTGTCGATCGACCCGATCCCCACCGCGGGCGGCCAGCCCGCGCAGCCGTTCGTCGGCGTCCAGGGCTTCTACCTGAGCGCGGAGAGCGACAACGCGATCGTCGCGAACGACTTCCTCGTGAACTTCCTGTCCACCGAGGACGCTCAGCTCGCGCTGTACGAGGCGGGCAACCGTCCGCCGGCGCTGACCGCCGCCGCCGACACCGCCGCCGCGGACGACCCGATCGTCGCGGGCTTCCGCGCCGTGGGTGCCGAGGCCGTGCCGATGCCGTCGATCCCCGAGATGGCTTCCGTGTGGAGCTTCTGGGGCGTCACCGAGGCGGCGATCGTCGCCGGTGCCGACCCGGTCTCGAGCTGGGACAAGATGATCGCCGACATCCAGGGCGCGATCGACTCCTGATCCGGGTGCAGCCCGCCGTCGCGGTGCGCAGGGCTCCTGCGCACCGCGACGGCGCGTCCCGACCTCCGGCCCGGAACGGGCCGCGACGCAGCACGACGACACTCCAGAAGACGCAGCACCCCGCGCGTCCGACGACCTCGGAGGCACCACGATGTCCGCCCCTCAGACCACGGCCGGCGACGAGCGCGTCGGCACCTCCGGAGCCGACGGCCCGCCGCCGCGCGGCGAGCGCCGCCTGCGGCCGCGCGACGCCTCGCACGCGCGCGACTACGGGCCCGGGTTCTTCGTCAAGCTCGCCCTCATGGCGGTCGTGGACGCGCTCGGCGTGTACGTGGTCTGGTCGGCGTGGACGGCGGGCTCATACGGCATCCTCGCCGCGACGCTCGCGATGCTCCTCGCGGCCAACTGGGTGTACTTCTCGAAGCGGTCCCTGCCGCTCAAGTACATCCTGCCCGGCCTGATCTTCCTGCTCGTCTACCAGATCTTCGTCGTCGGGTACACGGGCTACGTGGCGTTCACCAACTACGGCACGGGCCACAACTCGACGAAGGAGCAGGCGGTCTCCGCGCTGCTCATCCAGAACGAGCGCCGGGTCGAGGGCTCGGCGTCGTCCGCGCTGACCGTCGTCGAGGACGGCGACGCGCTCGGGTTCGCGGTCGTCACCGACGACGGCGAGGTCGAGGCCGGCACCGCCGAGCGGCCGCTGTCGGTCGTCGACGGCGCGACCGTCGAGAACGGCCGCGCGACCGAGGTCCCCGGGTACACGGTCCTGCCGCGCGACCAGGTGCTGCAGCGCCAGGCCGAGGTGACCGAGCTGCGCGTCCCGGTCTCGGACGACCCCGAGGACGGCTCGATCCGCACCACCGACGCCCGCACCGGCTACGTGTACACGTCCGCCCTCGAGTGGGACGCGGCGGCGGACACGATGACCGACACCACGACGGGCACGGTCTACACGCCGAACGACGAGGGCCAGTTCCAGGCGCCCGACGGCTCGACCCTCGCGGTCGGGTGGCGCGTCCCGGTCGGGTTCGACAACTTCGTCACCGCGTTCTCGGACGCCCGCTACGCGCAGCCGTTCGTCAAGATCCTGGTGTGGACGTTCGTGTTCGCGATCGGCTCGGTCGCCACGACGTTCCTGCTCGGCCTGTTCCTCGCGATCGTCTTCAACGACACCCGGATGCGCGGTCGCAAGGTCTACCGGACGCTCATGATCCTGCCGTACGCGATCCCGGGCTTCCTCGCGGCGCTGCTGTGGTCCGGGCTGCTCAACACGCGGTTCGGGTTCATCAACGAGGTGATCCTGGGCGGCGCGCACATCCCGTGGCTCACCGACCCCTGGCTGGCCAAGCTGTCCGTGCTGGGCGTGAACCTGTGGCTGGGCTTCCCCTACATGTTCCTCATCTGCACGGGCGCGCTGCAGTCCCTGCCGTCCGACGTCATGGAGGCCGCGAAGATCGACGGCGCGGGCCGCTGGACCACGTGGCGCGCGATCACGCTGCCGCTGCTGCTCATCTCGACCGCGCCGCTGCTCATCTCGTCGTTCGCCTTCAACTTCAACAACTTCACCCTGATCTACATGCTCACCGGGGGCGGGCCACGCTTCGCCGACGCGTCCGTGCCGCTCGGCCACACGGACATCCTCATCTCGATGGTGTACTCGATCTCCGGCGTCGACGGCTCGGCGCAGAAGGACTTCGGGCTCGCGAGCGCCCTGTCGATCGTCATCTTCGTCATCGTGGGGACGATCTCGGCCATCGCCTTCCGCAGCACGCGCAAGTTCGAGGAGATCAGCTGACATGGCGACCACCCAGGCACCCCCCGTCGTCGGCGGCACCGCCGTCCCGGCGTCCCGGAACCGCATGCGCCCGGGGCGCTGGTTCTCCGAGCTGGGCTGGCGGCACGTCGTCGGCGTGATCGCCGTCGTCTACGCCGCGTTCCCGCTCGTGTACGTCCTGTCGGCGTCGCTGTCGGAGAACGGGACGCTCACCGGCTCCAACTCGCTGTTCTCCGACGTGAGCACCGCGAACTACGCCCAGCTCGGCACCACGATGTTCTGGACGTGGATGGGCAACACGCTCGTCATCGCGGTCGCGACGTCGGTCGGCACCGTGCTCATGGGCGCGGCGGCGGCGTACGCGTTCTCCCGGTTCCGCTTCAGCGGCCGGCGCGCCGGCCTCACGTCCCTGCTGATCATCCAGATGTTCCCGCAGATGCTCGCGTTCGTCGCGATCTTCCTGCTGCTCATCGGGCTGGGGAACGTCGTGCCGGTCCTCGGGCTCAACAGCAAGATCGCGCTCGTCGCGGTGTACCTCGGCGGGGCCCTGGGCGTGAACACGTTCCTCATGTACGGGTTCTTCAACACCGTGCCGCGCGAGCTCGACGAGGCCGCGAAGATCGACGGCGCGACCCACACGCAGATCTACTGGACGATCATCCTGCGCCTCGTCGCGCCGATCCTCGCCGTGGTAGCGCTGCTGTCGTTCATCAGCACGTTCGGCGAGTTCATCATCGCGCGCATCGTCCTGTCGTCCGAGAGCAACTGGACCCTCGCCGTCGGGCTGTACGGGTGGGTGTCGTCGCTCAAGGAGGCCAACTGGGGCCTCTTCACGGCCGGTGCCGTCATCTCGGCGCTGCCCGTGCTCGCCCTGTTCCTCTACCTGCAGAAGTACATCGTGGGCGGCCTCACGGCCGGCTCCGTGAAGGGCTGACCGCGTGCACGACGTCGCCACCCCCGTCCCGCACCACGACGGCTCGGCGCTGTACGTCCCCGAGGGCGTCCCCGCCCTCGGGGACACGGTCCCCGTCCGCGTGCGCGTGCCCCGGTCGGCCGGCGTGCGCGACGTGTGGCTGCGCACCGTGCGCGACGGCGAGCCGCGCCTCGCCCCGGCGCGCCTCGACCGCTCGGACGAGCACGAGGACTGGTACGTCGCCGAGGTCCTCGTGCACAACCCGGTGACCGGCTACCGGTTCTTCCTCGACGAGGGCGAGCGCGGCTACCGCTGGCTCAACGGCCGGGGGGTGTGGGACCGCGACGTGCCCGACGCCGCGGACTTCCGCCTCACCGTCCACGAGGGCGCGCCCGCGTGGATGCGCGACGGCGTCGTGTACCAGGTCTTCCCCGACCGGTTCGCGCGCTCGGCCGGGGCCGACGGGCGTCCGCTGCCGGAGTGGGCCGTCCCCGCGGCCTGGGACGACGAGCCGCACGGCGCGGGGCCCGACGTCGGCACGCAGTACTACGGGGGCGACCTCGCCGGGGTCGAGGAGCGGCTCGACCACCTCGTGGCGCTCGGCGTCACGACGCTCTACACGACGCCCGTCTTCCCGGGGCGCTCCAACCACCGCTACGACGCGAGCACGTTCGACCACGTCGACCCGCTGCTCGGCGGCGACGCGGCGTACGCGTCGCTGATCCGCGCCGCGCACGCGCGCGGGCTGCGCGTCATGGGCGACCTCACGACGAACCACACGGGCGCCGGGCACGAGTGGTTCGCGCGGGCGCTCGCCGACCCCGGCGCGCCGGAGCGCGACTTCTACTACTGGACCGACGGCGAGCCCGGGTACGTGGGCTGGCTCGAGCACGCGTCGCTGCCGAAGTTGTCCTACGGGTCGGCCGAGCTCGGGGCGCGCATGATCGACGGGCCCGGGTCCGTCGTCGGGCGCTACCTGCGCGAGCCGTTCGGTCTCGACGGGTGGCGCATCGACGTCGCCAACATGACGGGGCGCTTCGGCGCCGAGGACCGCACGCTCGACGTCGCGCGGCGCCTGCGCACGACGATGCGGGGCGTGAGCCCGGAGGCCGCCCTCGTCGCCGAGCACTTCCACGACGCCTCGGGTGACCTCGCGGGCGACGGCTGGCACGCGAACATGAACTACTCGGCGTTCACGCGCCCGGCGTGGACCTGGCTGTCTCCCGCGCACTCGCCCGTGCCCTACCTCGGGCTGCCGGTGCGCACGCCGCGCCGGGCCGGGCCGGCGGTCGTCGAGACGATGCGCGAGTTCGACGCCGTGCTGCCGTGGCGCGTGACCGCGTCGCAGTGGAACATGCTCGGCTCGCACGACACCCCGCGGCTGCGCTCGATCGTCGGCTCGCGCGAGATGGTCGAGGTCGCGGCGACGCTCCTGCTCACCTACCCGGGCACGCCCGTCGTCTTCGCGGGCGACGAGGTCGGGCTCACGGGCCTCAACGGCGAGCACGCGCGCGCGACCATGCCGTGGGACGACGCGGGCTCGGGCCACGGGCGCTGGGACGGCGCGACGTTCGACCTGTACCGGGCGCTCATCGCGGTGCGCCGCGGCTCGGACGCGCTGCGCCACGGCGGCCTGCGCTGGGTGCACGTCGCCGACGACGCGCTCGTCTACCTCCGGGAGACGCCCGAGGAGCGTGTCCTCGTCGCGCTCGCGCGCGCGCCGTGGGGCGGCGTCACGTTGCACCCCGCGCTCGCGGGGCGCGGGGAGCCCGAGCGGCTGCACGGCGCGCTGACCCTCGCCCCGCACGACGGCGGCGCCCGGCTCGCGGGCGACGGCCCGGCCGTCGGGGTGTGGCGCCTGCCCTAGCCGAACAGGTGCGCGACCGCGCGCACCGCGTCGTCGTACTGCGCACGGTCGAACGTGAACGCCCCGAGCGCGGAGTAGTCCCACTCGGGACGGAACGGCTGCGTGAGGTCGCGCCACGTGACGGTCGTCGCGTCGGCGTCGACCGCCACCTCGAACGGCCAGCACCCCGCCTCGTGGCAGTCGCACGCGAGCACCCACGCCCGCCCGCCCGCGGGCACGCGACCCCGCCCGTACCACTGGTGCGCGGCGTCGCCGTAGCGGAAAAACGCGGGGACCAGCCCGCCGTACGCGCCCGCGGGGGAGTACCCGCGCGCCGACTCGAACCGTCCGACGACGTCCACGAGCGACCGGCCGTCCACGTACGGGACGACCTCGACCAGGCCGTCGACGGTGACGGCCCGCAGCTCGAGCGCACGCGCTGCACCCATACGCCGGAGGGTACGCCCACGGCGGCCCGCCCGCCGTCCGCCGGGTGCCGACCGGCGTCGTTACGCTGGGGCCCGTGCAGACGTTCGAGCAGCAGGCGTTCGACCCCGCGGTCGTGGGGACCGGCCCGCGCCCGGCGCGCGGCGAGGAGGGCACGGCGTCGTACTCCGACGCCGACACCGAGCGGTGGTTCGTCGAGTCCGCGAAGTCCCGGGCCCGCACGCCGTTCGAGCGTGACCGCGCGCGCATCGTGCACTCGTCGGCGCTGCGCCGTCTCGGCGCCAAAACGCAGGTGCTCGGGCCGGGCAGCGACGACTTCGTCCGCACCCGGCTCACGCACACGCTCGAGGTCGCGCAGGTGGGCCGCGAGATCGGCAAGGCGCTCGGCTGCGACCCGGACATCGTCGACACCGCGTGCCTCGCGCACGACCTCGGGCACCCGCCGTTCGGGCACAACGGCGAGCGGGCGCTCGCGGACCTCGCGGTCGACGTCGGCGGGTTCGAGGGCAACGCGCAGACGCTGCGCCTCCTCACGCGGCTCGAGCCCAAGGTCGTGGAGGACGGCCGGTCGTACGGGCTCAACCTCACGCGCGCGAGCCTCGACGCGAGCGTCAAGTACCCGTGGGGCGCGGGGGAGGCCCCGCTGCGCGCGGACGGTCGGCCCACGCACAAGTTCGGCGTCTACGAGGACGACCGCCCGGTGTTCGACTGGCTCCGCGCCGGGGCGCCCGCGCAGGTGAAGTGCCTCGAGGCGCAGGTCATGGACCTGGCGGACGACGTGTCGTACTCCGTGCACGACGTCGAGGACGCCGTCGTCGGCGGGCGCATCGAGCTCGCCGTCCTCGACGACCCCGACGAGCGCGCGCGCGTCGTGCGTGCCGTCCACTCCTGGTACGGCACCGCGTACGACGAGGCGGCGCTCGACGCGGCGATCACCCGGCTCCAGGGCACCGGGCACCTGGTCACCGGGTTCGACGGGTCGCGCCGCGCGCTCGCCGCGCTCAAGGACGCCACGAGCCAGCTCATCGGCCGGTTCACGGGAGCGGCCCAGGACGCGACGCGCGCGCTGTTCGGGGACGGCCCGCTCACGCGCTACGCGGCGCGGCTCGTCGTGCCGGACGAGACGGTCGCCGAGATCCTCGTGCTCAAGGGGGTCGCGGTCGCGTACGTCATGGCGCCGCGCGAGCAGGAGCCGCTCTACCAGCGCCAGCGCGAGGTGATCGCCGACCTGGTGCACGTCCTGGGCGACCGCGCGCCCGTCGCGCTCGAGCCGTCGTTCGCGGCGGACTGGGAGGCGGCGCCCGACGACGCGGCCCGCCTGCGCGTGGTGATCGACCAGGTCGCGTCGCTCACCGACGTCTCCGCGATGCAGCTCCACGCGCGCCTCGTGCGCCCGCCCGCCTGACCGGCGGGCGCACGGGCCGGGTCAGCCGCGCTCGGCGACCCACGCGTCGCTCGCGCGCTGCACGTCCTCGGCCGTCACCGACTCGGCGACGGTCGCAAAGTACCAGCGGTGCCCGAACGGGTCGCGCACCGCCGCCTGGCGGAACCCCTCGAACCAGTCCGCCGGCTCCGCGAGGCTCGACGCGCCGGCCGCGAGCGCCCGCGCGTACGCGGCGTCGGCGTCCTCGACCGGGACGGTGAACGACGCGTGCGTCGGGGCGCCGGGCTCCGGCGCGACCGAGTCCGGCGGGAACGCCTCCGCGACGGTGAACGTGCTGGTCCCCGCCGGGGAGACGAGCCACAGGTCGGAGTGGATGACGGCGTCGCCCGCCGTGATCGTGTCGACCACCTCGGCGCCGAGCGCGGCCTCGTAGAACGCGATGGCCTCGCGCGCGCCGCTCACCGTGACGTTGGGGTGCAGTGCCGACATCTCCATGGTGTCCTCCTCCTCGTGGTTCCCCACCGACCCGGGGCGGGCCGTCCCCCCATGCTCGTGTCGGCGGGCCGTGCCAGTCTTGGAGGAATGCGACAGGTGTTCGAACCCGCCGGTGCCGGCGCCCCCGCGGGGCCCCGGCGCCCGACGACGTCGGTACGCGGCCTGGTCGACCCCGCGGCCGCGCGGCGCGGCTTCGAGCTGGTGCGCGTCGAGCCCGCCCCCGACCTCGCGGACCTCGTGGAGCGGCACTGGGTCGTGCGGTGGGACCTGCCGCCCGGCACGGCGTTCACCCAGGTCCTCGTGCCCCACCCGGTGGCGAACGTCGTGGCCGAGGAGTCGGGGTACGTCGCGCACGGGATCCCTCCGGGGCTGTTCGAGCGCACCCTGACCGGGTCGGGCGCCGTCGTCGGCACCAAGCTCCGGCCGGGCGCCTTCCGGGTGCTGCTCGGCCACCCGGACGCCGTGCGTCCGGGCGTGCAGGTCTCGGCCGCGGCGCTGCTCGGCCCGACGGCGGAGCGCGCCGGCGCCGCCGCGCTCGCCCTGGCGGTCACCGGCCGCGACGAGGAGGCCGCGCGGACGGTCGAGCCCCTGCTGCGCGCCCGGGCCGAGCGGGTCCGCACCGCACGCGCGAGGCGCGACCTCGACCGGGTCGCGCGGGCGTTCGCGGCGCTCGTCGGCGGCGAGCTCGGGCCGGGGGCGGGCGTGGGGGACCTCGCGGACGTCGTCGGCACGTCCGCGCGCTCGCTGCAGCGGCTGTTCGCCGCGTCCGTCGGCGTGAGCCCCAAGTGGGTGCTCCAGCGGCACCGCGTGCACCTCGCCGCGGACCTCCTGGCGGCGGACCCGGGCCAGGACCTCGCGGGGCTCGCTACCGCCGTCGGCTACTACGACCAGGCCCATCTCGGGGCGGACTTCGCGCGCGCGACGGGCGTCACCCCGGGCGCGTACGCGCGCCGCTGCGCGGCGTCGCGCGCGGCCCTCGTGGGGGCGGCGGCGGGGACCGGCGCCGGGGTGACGGACGCCGCCACCGGGGCACCCGCCGGGCCGGCCCGGGGCGCATAGACTCGCCTCGTGGCAGGCCTGATTCGACGCGAGGACGTGGAAGCCGTCCGCGACCGCGCGCGGATCGACGAGATCGTCTCCGCGCACGTCACGCTCAAGACCGCAGGCGTCGGCTCGCTCAAGGGCCTGTGCCCGTTCCACGACGAGCGCTCGCCGTCGTTCCACGTGCGTCCCGGCGTCGGGCGCTGGCACTGCTTCGGCTGCGGCGAGGGCGGCGACGTCATCTCGTTCGTGCAGAAGATCGACGGCCTGACGTTCGTCGAGGCCGTCGAGTACCTCGCGGACCGCATCGGCA
Organism: Cellulosimicrobium sp. 72-3; assembly: GCF_013127315.1. Lineage (NCBI taxonomy): Bacteria > Bacillati > Actinomycetota > Actinomycetes > Micrococcales > Promicromonosporaceae > Cellulosimicrobium > Cellulosimicrobium sp. 72-3. Next base: position 2,599,304 of record NZ_CP053419.1, on the reverse strand, counting down.
TCCAGCTCCGCTATGAGGACTCCGGCGGCCCGCAGCGCCCGCGCGAGGAGCCCGGCCGCCGCCAGCGCCTGCTCGAGGCGCACCGCGTCGCGGCCCAGTACTTCTCCGAGCAGCTCTTCGCCCCGGGCGCCCAGGCCGCGCGCGCGTTCCTCGCCGAGCGCAGCTTCGAGCGGGCCGACGCCGAGCACTTCGGCGTCGGGTACGCGCCGACCGGCTGGGACAACCTCCAGCGCCACCTCCAGGGCCGGGGCTTCACGCAGGCGGAGCTCGTCGCCTCCGGCCTCATGAGCCAGGGGCAGCGCGGCATCTACGACCGGTTCCGCGGCCGGCTCATGTGGCCCATCCGCGACGTGACCGGCGAGATCATCGGGTTCGGCGCGCGCCGCCTCTACGACGAGGACCAGGGCCCCAAGTACCTCAACACGCCCGAGACCACGCTCTACAAGAAGTCGCACGTGCTCTACGGCATCGACCTCGCCAAGCGCGAGATCGCGAAGCAGAAGCGCGTCGTCGTCGTCGAGGGGTACACGGACGTCATGGCTGCGCACCTGTCCGGCGTGACGACGGCCGTCGCGACGTGCGGCACCGCGTTCGGCTCGGACCACGCGCGCATCGTGCGGCGCCTCCTCGGCGACACGACCGCGGGCGGCGGCATGCAGCTCGCGTCGGGCGCGTCCGTCGGGGGAGAGGTCGTCTTCACGTTCGACGGCGACGCCGCGGGCCAGAAGGCCGCCGTGCGGGCGTTCGGCGAGGACCAACGCTTCTACGCCCAGACGTTCGTGGCCGTCGAGCCGAGCGGCATGGACCCCTGCGAGCTGCGCATGGCGCGCGGGCCGGACGCGGTGCGCGCGCTCGTCGACGGCCGCCAGCCGCTCTTCGAGTTCGTCATCCGCACGACGCTCGCCTCGTTCGACCTCGACACGGCCGAGGGGCGCGTCGGCGCCCTGCGCGCGGCCGCCCCCGTCGTCGCCGGCATCCGCGACACCGCGCTGCGGCCCGAGTACGCGCGCATGCTCGCCGGCTGGATCGGCACCGACGCGGAGCGCGTCCGGCGCGAGGTCGCCGCGGCCGCCAAGCGCGGCAGCGCACCCGGGCCCGTGCGGACCTCCCGGCCCGACGACGCCCGCCCCGGCGCCGAGGCCCGGCCGCCTGAGCCCGAGGTCCCCGCGCTGCCCCTGCCCGACCCGCGCGACCCCGTCGCGCGCCGGGAGCGACTCGCGCTCGCCGCCGTCCTCCAGTACCCCCAGCACGTGCCGCCGATGTTCGACGACCTCGGCGAGGACGCGTTCGCCGTCCCCGCGTGGCGCGCCGTCCACGCCGCGATCCGCGCCGCGGGCGGCGTGCGCGAGGGCAGGTCGCTCGGCGCCGGGCACTGGGTCGAGGCGGTCGTCGAGCAGGCAGCCGAGCCCGTGCGCGGCCTCGTGACCGAGCTCGCCGTCGCGCCCCTGCCCGAGGACCGGGAGAACGTCGTCGGCGGCTACGTCGCGGGCGTCGTGCGCGGCCTCGTCGACCTGGGCCTCACGCGTCGCGTCGCCGACGCGAAGAGCCGGCTCCAGCGGCTCGACCCGTCGGTCGACCTCGCCGCGTACCAGGAGGCGTTCGCCGCGCTCCTCGCCGTCGAGGCCGAGCGCCGCACGCTGCGCGAGGGCGAGATCGCCTAACGCCCACCGCTCGACCTCCGAGGGCCGCGGCGCCGCCGATGCCGGGTGCGGCTCAGAGCCCGCCCGGGTGCGGCGAGAGCCAGTCGGTATGGCGCTCCCGCAGGGCGTCGCGTTCGGCCTCGGTCGGGAGCAGGACGTCGGCGCCCCCGTCGTACGGGCAGTAGAGCCACGAGAGGTCGTGCGCGCCGATGACGATGTGGCACTGGTCGTCCGCTGCCCCGAGCAGGAGCGCGTCGATCTCCTGCGGGGACCGATCCGACACCGCCCAGAAGTAGTGAGGGGCGTCGTCGCCGTCCGGGGTGCTGCTCCGCCAGGGCCACGCTCCGGGCAGACGGCGCTTCGTCCAGCCCGCAGCCAGGTCCCGCCAGTCCCAGTCGACACCGACGACGTACACGCCGTGGAAGGCGCGGGAGTCGGCAGAGCCGAGCAGCTCGTGCAGGACCGCGCGGTGCCGCCGCACGATCTCCTCGTCGTCGGCCGCGTTCTCGGCGCATCGCTTCGACTCGGGGAGACTGTGGAACCGGACCCACCGGTCGGGGTACTCGACTCGCAGCACGTGCCCGAGCGGCTCGACACCGGGCCACCTGCGCTCCCAGAGCTCGGTGAGGCGCGTCGCCCGCGCACTGACCTCTCCGTGCGCGAACGCACCGTGGCGCCCCTGCAGGCGCCGCCAGCGGCTCCTCGCGGCACCACGCGCTTCCACGGCCCTGGACTCGAGCCCGGCGCGGAGCGAGTCGAGCGCTGACGGCAGATGCATGGACGTGAGCGTAACGATCCTCAACCGGCCACCACCGCGAAGGTTCGCCGCCTCCGGTCCGCCGACCGGACAGCGACCCGACCTCCGGAGGCACGGACACGAGCATGCGGACGGGTGCGATGAGTGCGTCTGGGTCGCTCGAGGAAAAGAAAACCCCCACCCGGGGATCCGGATGGGGGCGATGGCTCCCGCGGTAGGACTTGAACCTACGACCGTCCGATTAACAGTCGGATGCTCTGCCAGCTGAGCTACGCGGGATCGACCATGGCCGTTGCGGTGTGCACCGCAGCGACCGGGGAAAACTCTAGCAGGCTCAGAGGGGTAGTCCGGACGCCGACCGGACCCGACCCTCGGCCGCGTCGACCCGGGCCTCGACCTCCGGGTCCGTCAGGTCCAGCCCGGGGTCGGCGACGACCTGCGAGAAGAGCTCGCCGTCCGCGTCTCGCCGCACGGCGACGCGCGCGGTGAGGCCTGCGGCGAACGTCACGGTCTCGGAGAGCACGACCGACGACTGCACGCGCTCGCGCAGCGTCTGCGCGAGCGACGTGCGGCGCGGGTCGGCGAGGCGCAGGGCCAGGGGAGGGGCGCCGTCGACCCACGAGACGGTGATCGTCGCGCTCTCCGGGTCGTACCCCGCCCGGTCGACGTCCGACCAGAGGCGCCGGACGACGGTCGTCCCGCCGGCGTCGCTCGTGAGGAGCCCGGCCCGCGTCGCGACGGCCCACGACCCGTCGGCGAGCTCCGCCGACGCGAGGACACGATCGGTGGCCGGGAGGTCGAGCGCACGGCGGACAGGGTCGGGCAGCGCGGGACGGCGGAACCAGGACACGTCCCCACCGTAGCGGCTCTCCGACCGCCTGCCGCACGGGCGGTATGCTCGCCCGCGCGCCCCGTTAGCTCAGCTGGTCAGAGCAGGAGACTCATAATCTCTCGGTCGCGGGTTCAAGTCCTGCACGGGGCACCCTTCCGCGTCGCGCGTGCGGCGCGAGCGTCCGCGCGGTGTCATGGCCTCATGACGGTGCGGACCAAGCGCGTGTACGAGCCGGCCGAGGAGCAGGACGGGTTCCGCGTGCTCGTCGACCGCCTGTGGCCGCGCGGCGTGAGCAAGGAGGCGGCGCACGTCGACCTGTGGCTCCGGGACGTCGCGCCGTCGACGGACCTGCGGCGCTGGTTCCACCACGAGGAGCGGCTGTTCGACGAGTTCGCCGAGCGGTACCGCGCCGAGCTCGACGCCCGCGGCGACGCGGTCGCGGAGCTGCGGGACGTCGTCGGGCAGCACCCCGTGGTGACGCTGGTGTACGGGGCGAGGGACGAGCAGCACAACCAGGCGGTGGTGCTGCGCGACTACCTCGCGGCGAGCGCCTCGTCCTGAGCGCCCCGGGACGCGGCGGCCCGGGTCGGGCGGTCGAGGTCGCGGCGCAGGTCGCGGTCGAGGGCGCGGCGCAGCCGGGGCCCGAGCGGCCGTTCGACGGCGCGGTGGATCACCCAGGCGAGGGCGAGGCACACCGCGACCGCCACCGCGAGGGTCGCGGCGCGCGAGAGGTACGGGTGCACGGACTCGATGACCCATCGTCCCCAGGACGAGTGCACGAGGTAGAGCGGGTAGGTGAGGGCGCCGAGCGCGGTGAGCCAGCCCGAGGAGACGCGGGCGAGCGGGGTGAGCGTCGCCACGGCGACGAGCGCGAAGCACACGACGATCGCGACCCACCACGCGGTGGGGGAGACGACGACGTCGGTGCTGTTCTCGATGCGGCCGGACTGGATCCGCCCGGAGAGCGCCGCCCCGAGGAGCACGTTCAGCGCGAGCGCGAGCCAGAGGACGGGGGAGCGGCGCTCGCGGGTCAGCAGGTAGAGCACCATGCCGCCCGCGAAGAGCGGGGCGTCGGGGGCGACGAGCACCGTCGCGGCCAGCTCGGAGCCGGTCTGGGTCGCGATCGCGCCGGCGACGGGCCACAGCACGACGAACGCGAGGACCCGCGCCCGCGTGAGGCCGACGGCGACGAGCACGCCGACGAGGACGTAGAACCGCAGCTCGGACCAGAGCGTCCAGTAGACGGCCTCGAGGTCGGGGATCCCGAACGCGCGCTGGACCATGGTGAGGTTGGCCGCCGCCTGCGGCAGGTCGACGTCGCGCCGGCCGGGGACGACGAGCACCAGCAGGACCACCGTGAGCAGCACCGAGGCCCAGTACGCGGGGAAGAGCCGCCCGGCGCGCGACGCGACGAAGCCGCGCACGTCGCGGCCCCACGCCGTCATGAGGATGACGAAGCCGCTGACGACGAAGAAGAGCTGGACCCCGAAGGACCCGTAGGCGGTGACGGCCTGGGCGTCGGGGAGCGAGGCGCTCGTGCGCGCGCCCCACGCGTGGTGGTTGACGGCGACGAAGTGGTAGACGAGCACCGCAGCTGCTGCCGCGAACCGGAGTCCGTCGAGCACGGCGAGGCGAGGGTTCTGCGGGGGCATCCGCGGCACGTTACCGAATCGTGATCAACGCCGCCTGGCAACGCCGTCCGGCGTGCGCGGAGTGCGCAGTTCTGGCACCGTGTGCGGGCCGGAGAACCCGGCGGCGCGGTGGGGGCGGCGTCCCGACGACCGAGGAGGTCCTGTGGCACCGAGCATGAGCTCGACCGGCAAGGCGGCAGCACGCGGCGCACGCGGCAGCAAGACCCTGGAGCTCCTGGCCCGCGGGGGCTACGCGGTGAGCGGCCTGCTCCACCTCGTCGTCGGCGTCCTCGCCGTGCAGGTGGCGACGGGCTCGGCCTCGAGCGAGCAGGCCGACCAGACCGGTGCGCTCACCGCGATCGCGCAGACGCCGGGCGGCACCGCGCTGCTCTGGTTCGCCGTCGTGGCGTTCGCGGCGCTCGCCCTGTGGCAGGTCACGGTCGCGCTGAGCGGCGCGGCCGAGACGTCCGACCGGCTCAAGGCCGCGGGCAAGGCCGTCCTCTACCTGGCGCTCGGGGTGATCGCCCTCCAGGTCGTGACCGGGTCCGCCGGCGGCTCCGGCCAGGAGGAGAGCATGACCGCGACCCTCATGGAGAAGCCCGGCGGCGTGCTGCTCGTCGGCGCGGTCGGGGTGGGCATCGTCGCCGGTGGCGTCTACCACGTCGTCAAGGGGTGGCGGAAGAAGTTCCTCGAGGACCTCCAGGGCGGGACCAGCGGGCACCTGGGCCGTGCCGTGGTGACGCTCGGGCGCGTCGGGTACATCGCCAAGGGCATCGCGCTCGGCGTGCTGGGCGTGCTGTTCGTCGTGGCTGCGGTCCAGCACGACCCGCAGCAGGCGGGCGGCCTCGACAGCGCGTTCGCCACGCTCGCGGCGCAGCCGTTCGGGGTCGCGCTCCTCGTCGCCGTCGGTCTGGGCTTCGCGGCCTACGGGCTCTACTCGTTCGCGCGGGCGCGGTACGCGCGGATGTGACGCGCGCCCCGGTGCGAGGCCGGGGACGACGGCCGGACGTCGTCGTGCGCATGGAAGAATGGTGACCATGGCGATGAGAGAGATCCGGACCATCCCGGACCCCGTGCTCCGCACCCCCTGCGACGAGATCACCACCATCGACGACCGGGTGCGCTCTCTCGTCGCCGACCTCGTCGAGACGGTCGACCACGAGGGGCGCGCGGGGCTCGCCGCCAACCAGATCGGCGTCAACCTCCGGGCGTTCTCGTGGAACATCGACGACGAGATCGGGTACGTGCTCAACCCGCGCATCGTCGAGCTGTCCGACGACTACCAGGACGGCGACGAGGGCTGCCTCTCCGTCCCCGACCTCTGGTACCCGACGCGCCGCGCCTGGTACGCGCGCGTGGTCGGCACCGACCTCGACGGCAACGAGGTCGTGGTCGAGGGGACCGAGCTCATGGCCCGGTGCCTCCAGCACGAGTGCGACCACCTCGACGGCATGCTCTACCTGGACCGGCTCGACCGCTCCGTGCGCAAGAAGGCGATGCGCGAGCTGCGCGAGCACCTCTGACACGGGTGTGCCCGGTCGGTCCCGGGCACGCCCGCCCGATCTCTCGCGCGCACGCGCGATGTCGTGCAAGATGAGCACGAGACACGCCGCGACATCGGTGCGAGCGCTGTGGACCCGCCCTGGGTGAGGACGTTGGGGAAGACGAAACCTCGACCTAGGGAGGCAGACATGGCCGGTGCCATCACCCGCGGTGTTCTTTACGTGCACTCAGCACCGCGTGCTCTGTGCCCGCACATGGAGTGGGCCGCGGGCAACGTCCTCGGCGTGCGCGTGTCGCTCGACTGGACCGAGCAGCCCGCTGCGCGCGGCCTCTACCGGGCCGAGTACTCGTGGCAGGGGCCGCAGGGGACGGGCGCCAGGCTGGCTTCCGCGCTGCGCGGATGGTCCCACCTGCGGTACGAGGTGACCGAGGAGCCCAGCCACGGCGTCGACGGCGGTCGCTGGTCCCACACGCCCGACCTCGGCATCTTCTACGCCCAGACGGACGTGCACGGGAACATCGTCGTGCCCGAGGACCGGATCCGGGCCGCGCTCGAGCAGGTGAGCGAGCCCTGGGCCATGCGCGACGCCCTCCACCTCGCGCTCGGCAAGGCCTGGGACGACGAGCTCGAGCCGTTCCGCTACGCCGGCGCGGGCGCGCCGGTGCGCTGGCTGCACCGCGTCGGCTGACGCTCGCGCACGCCTGTCGGCAGCGACTACCCACGAACGCCCGTCCGCAGGGACGGCGAAGGGCGCCTCCCGGAGATCGGGGGAGGCGCCCTTCGCGTCGTCGTGGCGTCCGGTCAGACGCTGGCCACGGCGAGGGCGACGTTGTGGCCCCCGAAGCCGAACGAGTTGTTGATCGCGACGACGTCGCCGCTCGGCAGCGGCGCGGGCGTGTCGCGCACGAGCGGCACCTGGAGCTCCGGGTCGGGGTTCGCCACGTTGATCGTCGGGGGAGCGAGGCGCTCCGCGACGGCCTTGATCGTGAAGATCGACTCGAGCGCGCCGGCACCGCCGAGGAGGTGCCCGGTCATCGACTTGGTGGCCGAGAGCAGCACGTGGTCGGCGTCGTCGCCCAGGAGCGAGCGGATGGAGCGGGTCTCGGTGAGGTCGCCCACCTTGGTCGAGGTCGCGTGCGCGTTGACGTGCACGACGTCCCGCCCCGTGACCCCGGCCTCCTCGAGCGCACGGCGCATCGCCGCGACCTGGCCCCGCCCCTCCGGGTCGGGAGAGGTGATGTGGTAGGCGTCGGAGGACAGCCCGACGCCGGCGAGGCGCGCGTAGACGCGGGCGCCGCGGGCCGCGGCGTGCTCGGCGCTCTCGAGGACGACGACGCCCGAGCCCTCGCCGATGACGAAGCCGTCGCGGTCGACGTCGTACGGGCGCGACGCGCCCTGGGGGTCGTCGTTGCGCAGCGAGAGCGTGCGCGAGGCGGCGAAGGCCGCCATCGGCATGGGGTGGATCGTGGCCTCGGTGCCGCCGGCGACGACGACGTCCGCGCGGCCCGCGCGGATCATGTCGACGCCGTAGCCGATCGCCTCGGCACCGGACGCGCACGCGGAGACGAGAGCGTGGGCGCCCGCCCGGGCGCCGAGCTCGAGCGAGACGTACGCGGTGGGGGAGTTCGGCATGAGCATGGGCACGGTCATGGGCAGCATGCGGCGCGCGCCGCGCTCCCGCAGCGTGTCCCAGCCGTCGAGCGTGGTCCAGATGCCGCCGATGCCCGACGACACGACCGTGCCGAGCCGGTCGCCGTCGACCTCGGGGCTGCCCGCGTCCGCCCACGCCTCGCGCGCGGCGATGATCGCGTACTGCGTGGAGGGGTCCATGCGCTTGATCTCGGGGCGCGCGAGGACCTCGGCCGGGTCGACCTTGATCGTCGCGGCGAACGTCACCGGGATCTCGTAGCGCTCCGCCCAGTCGTTCTCGAGCGTGCGCGCGCCGGACTCGCCGGCCAGTGCCGCGGCCCAGGTGGAGGGCACGTCGCCGCCGAGCGGCGTGGTGGCGCCGAGGCCGGTGACGACGACTTCAGTAGCGGCAGACATGGTGCTCCTCGGGGGTTGCGGCGGGGGCGGGAGGACGGGCGGGCCGGCGTGGGTGACGCCGGCCCGCCCGCAGGCCTGCGAGGCAGGCGGGGCGTGCTCAGGCCTGGGCGCCCGTGATGAAGGACACGGCGTCGCCGACCGTCGTGAGGTTCTTGACCTCGTCGTCCGGAATGCGGACCCCGAACTTGTCCTCGGCGTGGGTGACGATCGTCATCATCGACAGCGAGTCGATGTCGAGGTCGTCGGTGAAGGACTTCTCGAGCGCGACGGCGTCGGTCGGCAGACCCGTCTCCTCGGCGACGATCTCCGCGAGGCCGGCGAGGACTTCCTGCTCGGTGTAGGCCATGGTTTCTCCTTGTCGTGGGGCCGGCGGCGACCGGTCCCGGTGGCGGTGCCCGGTGGGTGTGCCGGGCGGTACTTCGTCAGACGGTGCTCGCGACGGACGGGTCCGCCGACGGCGTGGGTCCTCCCCGCGGGGAGGGCGGCCGTCCGTCCAGGGTGATTCTCCCCTACGGCAGCACGACCACCTGCGCCGCGTAGACGAGCCCGGCGCCGAACCCGATCTGGAGGGCTAGGTCGCCGGAGCGGACCTGCCCCTCGTCGAGCAGGCGCCGGGTCGCGAGGGGGATCGAGGCGGCCGACGTGTTGCCGGTCTCCGCGATGTCCCGGGCGACCGCGACGGACGCGGGGAGCTCGAGCTGCTTGATCATCTGGTCGATGATCCGCATGTTCGCCTGGTGCGGCACGAACGCGCCGATGTCGGCCGGGGCGACCCCGGCCTCGGCCATCGCCTTGGCGGCGACGGGGGCCATCTGGAACGCGGCCCACTTGAACACGCTCTGACCGTCCTGGCGCAGCGTGGGCCACCCGAGCGAGGGGTCCTCGCGCAGGTCCGACCACGCGTGCGTCTGGCGGATCGCCTGCGCCTTGCCGCCGTCGGAGCCCCACACCGTCGGGCCGATGCCCGGGGTGTCGGACGGCCCGACGATCGCGGCGCCGGCGCCGTCGCCCAGGAGGAACGAGATCGAGCGGTCGGTCGGGTCGATGAAGTCGCTCATCTTCTCCGCGCCGACCACGAGCACGTGCGTCGCGATGCCGGCACGCACGAGGGCGTCGGCCTGCGCGATGGCGTAGGCGTAGCCCGCGCACGCGGCGGAGACGTCGAACGCGGCGGCGGGCGTCGCGCCGAGGCGCTCCGCGAGCACCGCCGCGGCGGCGGGGGTCTGGTGGAAGTACGTGACCGTGGAGACGATCACCGCATCGACGTCGGCGCCCTGGAGGCCCGCCCGGGCGAGCGCGTCGCGCGCCGCGGCCTCGGACAGGTCGAGGACGTCGACGTCGGCGCCCGCACGACGCCGCGTGACGATCCCGGTGCGCTGCCGGATCCACTCGTCGGAGGAGTCGATCGGGCCGGCGATGTCGTCGTTCGTCACGACGTTCTCGCCGCGCACCCCGCCGATCGCGAGGATGCGCGAGTGCGCCGGCCCGGTGGCCTGGCGCAGGGTCGCGCCGCTCACGCGTCGACGCCCGTGGCCGCGCCGGCCGCCACCGAGTGTCGGGCGACGAGGTCGCGAGCGGCCTCGACGTCGTCGGGCGACTTCACGGCCACGGCCTCGACGCCCTTGAGCGACCGGCGGGCGAGACCCGTGAGGACGCCTCCGGGCGCGAGCTCGAGCAGCGCCGTGACGCCGAGCTCCGCGAGGGTCTCCTGGCACAGGTCCCAGCGCACGGGCGCCGCGATCTGCGCGGTGAGGCGGCGGACGACGTCGCGCGCCTTGCCGTACGTGCTGCCCTCGATGTCGATGGTCCCGTAGGACTCGCCGTCGGCGTTGGACAGGAGCGGCAGGCGCGGGTCGGCGACGTCCCACGACGCGGCGACCGGCTCGAACTCCTCGAGCGCCGGCTGCATGAAGGGCGTGTGGAAGGCGCCCGCGACCTGGAGCGGGATGACGCGCGCCTTCGCGGGCGGGTTCTCCGCGAGGGCGGCGAGGTGGTCGAGGGCGCCGGCGGCGACGACCTGCCCGCCGCCGTTGACGTTCGCGGGCCACAGGTGGGCCGCCTCGATCGCGGCGAGGACCTCCTCCGGGTCGCCCCCGACGACGGCGCTCATGCCGGTGGGCGTCGCGGCGGCGGCCGCGGCCATGGCGCGCGCGCGGTGCGCGACCAGCCCAACGGCGCCGGTGTCCGTCAGCGCCCCCGCGACGGCCGCGGCGGCGAGCTCGCCGACCGAGTGCCCGGCGGTCACGTCGACGACGTCGGCGGTGTCGCGCCCGTCGAGGATCACGCGGAGCGCGACGAGCGACGACGCGACGATGAGCGGCTGCGCGACGGCGGTGTCACGGATCGTGTCGGCGTCCGACTCCGTCCCGTGCGCGCGCAGGTCGAGGCCCGCGGCCTCGCCGAACGCGGAGACCTGGTCGGCGACGCCGGGCAGCTCGAGCCAGGGGGCGAGCATTCCGGGGGACTGGGAGCCCTGTCCAGGGCACAAGACGGCGAGCACCCGTCAACTGTGCCAACGCGAGGGCCGTGCGCCACGTCACGACGCGCACCAACCTTGCGGAGGGTGGTTGTGCCGAACCTACAAGACACCGATCGGGGAGGTGCCCGGGGGTGTCGGGCGCGCCCGGCTCCTCAGCGGACCGTCGAGAGCTGCCCGAGCGCGAGCGCGACCTGCAGCACGAACGACTCGCGGGCGTCGAGCGGGTCCCACCCGGTGATCTCCGAGACCTTGCGCAGGCGGTAGCGCACGGTGTTGGGGTGCACGTACAGGGACCGGGCCGCCGCCTCGAGCGACCGGCCCGTGCCGAGGTAGGCGGACAGCGTCTCGAGCACCGAGCCCGTCGCCTCGGCGAGCGGGCGGTACGCCTGGGCGACGAGCGTGCGTCGCGCCGTGGTGTCACCGGTGAGGACGCGCTCCGGGAGCAGGTCGTCGGCGAGCACCGGGCGCGGGGCCTGCGGCCAGGCGGGCGCGGCCCGCAGCCCCGCGAGCGCGGCCTGCGCCGAGCGCGCGGCCTCCTCCAGCCCGGGGACCGTCGGCCCGATGACGACCGGGCCGGGGCCGAAGCGGGGCAGGAGCGACGCCGCGGCGGCCTGGAGGTCGCCCTCGCCGCCGAGCACGAGGACGAGCCGGTCGCCGTGGATGCCCACGAGCGCGTCGCCCGCCGCGCGGCGCGTCGCCCGGCGCAGCTCCGCCGTCCGGACCTCGTCGAGCGTCGCGGCGATCGTGCCCGCCATGACGAGCGTCGAGCCGTGGCCGCTCCAGCCGAGCGCCGAGACGCGCGACCGCAGCGAGTCGTCGCCGTCGCCGCGGATGAGCGCGTCCACGACGAGGGCCTCCAGGCGCGCGTCCCACGCGCCGCGGACCTCCGCGGCGCGGGCGTAGACCTCGGCCGCGGAGAACGCCACCTCCCGGGAGTAGCGCAGCACGGCCTCGCGCAGGTCGCGCTCGCCGCCCGGCGCCGCGAGCTGGTCCGAGTACGCCTCGACGACCTCGACGACGATGCGGACGAGCTGGAGCGTGTTCTGGAGCGAGATCGAGCGCGTGAGCTCGGGCGGGGCCGCGGCGAAGATGTCGCTCACGCCGTGCGGCGGGGCCTGCGGGTCCGCGTACCACGTGACGAACGCCGTGATGCCGGACTGCGCGACGAGACCCACGTAGGAGCGGTCCTCGGCCGGGAGCTCGCGGTACCAGCGGATCTCGTCGTCGAGCCGGCGCAGCGCGGCGGACATGAGCAGGCCGCTGCCGTCGCGCAGGCGCTGGAGGTTGTCCGCGTTGCCGGCCGGGCTCGTCGGGGTCGGCGCGGTCGCCGGGGTCCTGGGGGTGGCCGTCACGCGCCGAGCATACGGCCGGGGTTGTGGACAGTCCACAAAGCGCGTGCCACGGCGGGCGCCGGGTCGCCGGGGGACCGGGTCGCTGGGTGAGCACCCGGACGACCCGCTAGGGTCGGGGAATGGCACTCATGCCCCGACTTCGACAGCTCATGCGTCGGCCGACGTCCGCGTCGACCGTCGGCACGCGCCGCCCACGGTCCGGGGAGAAGCGTGGCGACACGGTCCACGAGGACGCGCTGCGGGCGATGCTCGTCGACGACCCGAACGACGAGCGGGCCTTCCGCGCGCTCGCGGAGCTGGTCCGCCGTCGCGCCGCGGAGGGACCGACCACGGACGACCCGCTCGCTGCCCCGGCGGACGAGACGGAGAAGCAGCGCGCCGCCGACCTCGCGGTCTGGGCGCTCGCCGAGGAGCTCGCCGGGCACCCCCGCGGGTGGTACCCGCTCGTGGAGCTCGGCCGCCTCTCCCTCGACGACGACCCGGAGGCGGCCCTGCGCCGCTTCGCGACGGCCGCGGAGCGCGACCCCTCGGGGCACGCGCTCGCGCAGTCCATGGAGGTGCTGCGCACGGCGGGCCTGCCGGTCGAGGCGCTGGGCCTCGGCGTCGGCCACTGGCGCGCCCGCGAGCACGAGGCCGAGGTCGGGCGCCAGCTCGTCCTCGCGGCCATCGAGGCCGACCGTCCCCTCGACGCCCGCCACCACCTCGAGTCGCTCGTCGAGTACGGCGACCCCCGGGGCGTCGCGCCGCTGCGCGCGGACCTCGAGCGCGCCGTCGCGCAGGCCGAGCAGCACCGCGCCGGGACCTGACCCGCGGCGCCCGGCACCTTCCGGAGACGACGACGGCCGGTCACCCCGCGGGGTGACCGGCCGTCGTCGTCTCAGGCGGTGGCCGTCAGGCCTCGCCGCCCGCGTTGCCGGACGTGCCGGCGGTGACGTCCATCAGGCGGTACTTCTCGATCGCCCGGGCCGACGCGTCCGCGGGGACCTTGCCCTGCTTGGCGAGCGCCTGGAGCGTGCGCACGACGACGGACGGGCCGTCGATCTTGAAGTGCCGGCGGGCCGCCGCGCGCGTGTCCGAGAACCCGAAGCCGTCGGCGCCGAGCACCTCGTAGTCGCCCGGGACCCACTTGCGGATCTGGTCGGGGACCAGGTGGTCGTAGTCGCTCGTCGCGACGAACGGCCCCTCGGCGCCGGACAGCTTCTCCGTGACGAACGGGACGCGCGCGGGCGCGGCAGGGTCGAGGAACGCGGCCTGGTCGGCGGCGAGCGCGTCGCGTCGCAGCTCGTTCCAGCTCGTCACGCTCCACACGTCCGCCGCGACGCCCCAGTCCTCCCGCAGGAGCTGCTGCGCCTCGAGCGCCCACGGCACGCCGACGCCCGACGCGAGGATCTGGGCGCGCGGCCCGTCGCCCTCGCCCACGGCGATGCGGTGGATGCCCTTGAGGATGCCCTCGACGTCCACGTCCTCCGGCTCGGCCGGCTGGACCATCGGCTCGTTGTACACCGTGAGGTAGTACATGACGTTCTGGTCGCGGCCGTCCGCGCCCACGCCGTGCTCGCCCGGGCCGAACATGCGCTCGATGCCGTCGCGCACGATGTGCCGGATCTCGTAGCCGAACGCCGGGTCGTACTGGACGATCGCGGTGTTCGTGCCCGCGAGGAGCGGCGAGTGGCCGTCGGCGTGCTGCAGGCCCTCGCCCGTGAGCGTGGTGCGGCCCGCGGTCGCACCGATGATGAAGCCGCGCGTGAGCTGGTCGCCCGCGGCCCAGAACTGGTCGCCGGTGCGCTGGAAGCCGAACATCGAGTAGAAGATGTAGAACGGCACCATGATCTCGCCCTGCGTGGCGTAGGACGTGCCGACCGACTGGAAGGCGGCCGCGGAGCCCGCCTCGTTGATGCCGGTGTGCATGATCTGCCCGGCCTCGGACTCCTTGTAGCTCAGCATGAGCTCGCGGTCCACGGCGAGGTAGTGCTGGCCCTGGGTGTTGAAGATCTTCGCCGACGGGAAGATCGAGTCCAGGCCGAACGTGCGGGCCTCGTCGGGGATGATCGGCACGACGCGCTTGCCGAACTCCTTGTCCTTGATGAGGTCCTTGAGCAGGCGGACGAACGCCATCGTCGTGGCGATCTCCTGCTGGCCCGAGCCCTTCTTGAGGATCTCGTAGGACTTGTCGCCGGGCAGCGTGATCGGCTTCGGCGACGAGCGGCGCTCGGGCACGAACCCGCCCAGCTGCTGGCGCCGGTTCAGCAGGTACTGGATCTCCGGCGCGTCGGGGCCCGGGTGGAAGTACGGGGGCTCGTACGGGTTGGCGTCGAGCTCCTCGTCCGTGATCGGGATCCGCAGGGAGTCGCGCAGCGCCTTGAGGTCGGCCAGGCCGACCTTCTTCATCTGGTGCGTCGCGTTGCGGCCCGCGAACGACGGCCCGAGCGCGTAGCCCTTGACCGTGTGCGCGAGGATCACGGTCGGCTGGCCCGTGTGGGCGCGCGCCGCCGCGTAGGCCGCGTAGATCTTGCGGTAGTCGTGGCCGCCGCGCTTGAGGTTCCAGATGTCGTCGTCGGTCATGTTCTCGACGAGCGCCTTCGTCCGCGGGTCGCGGCCGAAGAAGTGCTCGCGGATGAACGCGCCGGACTCCGCACGGTACGTCTGGTAGTCGCCGTCGGGCGTGACGTTCATGAGGTTGACCAGGGCGCGGTCCTTGTCCGCGTTGAGCAGGACGTCCCACTCGCGGCCCCAGATGACCTTGATGACGTTCCAGCCCGCACCGCGGAACTGGGCCTCGAGCTCCTGGATGATCTTGCCGTTGCCGCGCACCGGGCCGTCGAGGCGCTGCAGGTTGCAGTTCACGACGAACGTCAGGTTGTCGAGCTGCTGCTGCGCCGCGAGCTGGAGCATGCCGCGCGACTCGGGCTCGTCCATCTCGCCGTCGCCGAGGAACGCCCACACGTCCTGCTGCTCCGTGTCGCGGATGCCGCGGTTGTGCAGGTACTTGTCCGTCCACGCCTGGTAGATCGCGCTCGCCGGGCCGAGACCCATGGAGACGGTCGGGTACTCCCAGAAGTCGGGCATGAGCCGCGGGTGCGGGTACGACGGCAGGCCGCCGCCCGGGTGCGACTTCTCCTGGCGGAAACCGTCGAGCTGGTCCGCGGAGAGGCGGCCCTCCAGGAAGGCGCGCGCGTACACGCCGGGGGAGGCGTGGCCCTGGAAGTAGACCTGGTCGCCGCCGCCGGGGTGGTCCTTGCCGCGGAAGAAGTGGTTCAGGCCCACCTCGTACAGCGTCGCCACCGAGGCGTAGGAGGAGATGTGGCCGCCGACGCCGATGCCGGGCCGCTGCGCCCGCGTCACCATGACGGCGGCGTTCCAGCGGATCCACGAGCGGTAGCGGCGCTCCAGCGCCTCGTCGCCGGGGAAGTAGGGCTCCTCGTGCACACCGATGGTGTTCACGTAGGGGGTGGTCAGGGAGGTCGGGACGGCGACGTTGCGCTCCCGGGCCCTCTTGAGCAGGTTCAGCAGGACGTAGCGGGCGCGCGGGCCCCCGCGGTCGTCGATCAGGCCGTCGAGGGCCTCGACCCACTCGCCGGTCTCGGCGGGGTCGAAGTCCGGAACCTGGCTGAGCAGACCGTTGATCAGCGGTCCGGTCTCGTCGTACGAAGCCACCAGCAACCTCATATCTCGTCGGATGCCGGGCGCTCGGCCGCGCGGTACACGGCCGACACCCGTCTCGGGCCCACTCCGGGCACGCGGCCGCGGCCGCTGGTGGCGACCGCGCCTCTTCACGAGACCAGGGTGGTCTACCCATTGTGTTCACAACGCGCGCGTAAGTCACACCATCGGGTGGTCAAGAGGGCGTGATTTCGGCGACACGGGCCGGACGGCGTGCGCGCCGCCGTCGTGCGGCCGCCCGGCCGTGCCCGGCCACGGCCGACGACCCGCGCGACGGCCGTCCGTGGGCGGTGCCTTGCCAAGCACCGCACCCTGCGGTGGGCTACCTTTGCCAGACACGGCAGGTCGTCGTGCGCGCGGGCGCCCGCCCGGGCGCGCGCGACGGCCCACCGCACGGACAGGACGAGGAAAGGAACGACACGACAGTGACCGACACCGTAGGGCCCAGCGGGGCGGACCGACTGGGGTTCGCGCCCGGCAACGTGGTCCAGGAGTTCGGCTGGGCGGACGACGTCGACGACGACCTGCGCGGGGAGCTCGAGGAGCTCGTCGGCGGCGAGCTCGTCGACGAGGACTACGACGACGTCACGGACGGCGTGGTCGTGTGGTTCCGCCAGGACGACGGCGACCTCACCGACCTGCTCGTGGACGTCCAGACCGTGCTCGACGACGGCGGCCTCATCTGGGTGCTCACCCCGAAGCCCGGCCGGCCCGGCCACGTCGGCCACAACGACATCCAGGAGGCCGCGACCACGGCCGGGCTGCACGCGACGAGCACGTTCGCCATCGCGCCCGACTGGTCCGCGACGAAGCTCGGGACCCGTGGCCGCGGTCGCTGACGACGCCGCGACGACCGGGCGCCCGACGCCGCCCGGTCCGGGCGACCCGGCGCCCGACTTCACGCTGCCGGACACCCACGGCACGCCCGTCCACCTCGCGGACCTGCGGGGCGGGCCGGTGCTCCTCGTGTTCTACCCCTTCGCGTTCTCGGGGATCTGCACGGGCGAGCTGTGCGAGCTGCGCGACAACCTCGAGGAGTTCGAGGCGGCCGGCGTCACGCTGCTCGGGATCTCGTGCGACTCGGTGTTCGCGCAGAAGGCGTGGACGGCGCAGGAGGGCTTCGAGTTCGACCTGCTCTCCGACTTCTGGCCGCACGGGGACGTCGCACGGGCCTACGGCGTCCTCGACGAGGACAACGGCCTCGCGCTGCGCGGGTCGTTCCTGCTCGACGCCGACGGGATCGTGCGGTGGTCGGTCGTCAACCCGCGCGGGCAGCGTCGTGACCTCGACGGTTACCGACGGGCGCTCGAACAGTTCTGAGCCCCGAGCGCCCGGCGGTCGTGGCCGGTGGCGGGGTGCCGACCCGGTAGGCTGTGCTCCGCCGTTCCAGGGCCTGTAGCTCAGCTGGTTAGAGCGCCACGCTTACACCGTGGATGTCGGGGGTTCGAGTCCCTCCGGGCCCACCATCAGGGTATTTAGTGCCCCTGACCTGCATGTTCGTCGGTCGGGTTCTTGGACACGAGCCGACTCAGGATGTCCGAAATGGACCCTCGCGGGCCCGCCAGAGGCCCGCCACAGGCCCGCGGGCCCCGCGGTTCGAGCCGCACACCTTGCCGCCGGAAGGCGGTGATCGGCGTGGGAGCGAATCGGTCGTTTGGTGACATCCAGCCCCGACGGAGCAAGACCGACAATCGGATCATCAGCTGGCGCGCCCGCTACTGGGGGCCCGACGACCGGCGCTACTCGTCGAGCTTCGGGGCAAGCTCTCGGCGCAGGTGGGCGCGAAGGTCGTGCTTGTCGGGGATCCGGGCCAGCTGCAGCCCGTCGACGCCGGTGGCGCGTTCGCCATGCTCGTCGCCGCCCGCGGCGAGGACACTCCCCGGCTGACGGAGGTGCACCGGTTCGTGCATCCGTGGGAGCGGGACGCGTCGCTGGCTCTGCGCGACGGTGACCCGGCCGTCGTCGAGCAGTACGAGGCGCGCGACCGGATCCGCGAGGGCGCCACCGACGAGATGGTCGACGCAGCGTACGCGGCATGGCGGCGCGACCTCGGCGCCGGCCGGGCGAGCAACCTGGTCACCGAGTCGGCGGACACCGTCCGGCGGCTCAACGACCGCGCCCGCGCCGAACGCCTCCGGGCGGGCTAGGTGTCGGCGCAGCGTGAGGTCGTCCTGCACGACGACTCCCGGCGTCCGCAGGCGACGTCGTCATCACCCGGCGCAACGACCGGCGCCTTCGTTCCGGTGTGAACGGGTGGGTGCGCAACGGCGATCGGTGGACTGTCGAGCGGGTGCGTCGGGACGGCGGTCTCGAACTCCGTCCCGGGGGGAGATGGCGGGGGAGCGCCGTGCTGCCCGCGGCGTACGTGGCCGAGCACGTCGACCTCGGCTATGCCGTCACGGCATACCGCGCCCAGGGGATGACCGTCGACCCGGCGCACGTGGTTGTCGCCGCGTCGAGCACCCGCGAGAACCTCTACGTGTCGATGACCCGGGGACGACATGCCAACACCGCCTACGTGGCGCTGGGCCGGCCCGACCCGCTGCACGCCGTCCCCGCTGACCCGCACGTGACAGCGCGCGGCGTGCTGATCGGGCTTGCGCGCACGGGCGTGGAACAGTCCGCGCACCAGGTGGCCACGAACGCGCGCGCCCGGTGGGCCAGCATCCGCCAGCTCGCAGCCGAGTACGAGGCCATCGCTACCGCGGCGCAACGCGACCGCTGGACCTGGTTGGTGTGTGCCTCGCTCTTCGACCCCGGGGGACTCGCCGTCGACGTGGCGGAGCGGGAAGTGCAGTCCGAGGCGTTCGGTGTCCTCGCGGCACGCCTCCGGCGCGCCGACGCCTACGGGTACGACGTCGACACCCCTGATGCCGCGGCTCGTCGCCCGGCGTAGCCTGCACAACGCCGACGACGTCGCCGCAGTCCTGGTCTCCCGGCTCACCCGGGCGGACGCCCGTCCCCTCCGAGGCATCACACCCGACCTCATCGCCGGACGCATGCCCGCTGCACGTGGTCCGTCGCCTGAAGACGCCGCCGTCGCGCTCGCAGAGCGTCGTGCCCTCATCGAGGCGCATAGATCAGTGGCGCGCCGCGAGAACAGCAGAATGCGCCGGGCGGCCCACCGACCTGACCTGATTCCCGGTCGTGCCGTCGGAACTGGAGGAGGGGTGACGCTCAAATGAGGGATCTTCAGGGCCGCGCCCTGTCTCCAGCGCGGCTCAGCCAGCGATCGCTACACCCTCACCTGAATTGAGCCGTTGTCGGCGGGTCGTGGCAGACTTCCCCGCAGGTCACGGACACCAGAGGAAAGTGAAGGTGGCATGAGTATCAGTACGGCAGTCCTGGCAAGTTCCCGGGCTTCAACTCCGCTGGCAACGCTCGTCAACTCTGGCTGCAAGGCCGTTGGCGGAGTCTTCCGGCTGGACTACTCCCGGGCCGTGGTTCTCACCGACGACTGGCGCAAGTCGCAGGCTGGCGGCGTGCCGCACGGCGCCTTCCTGCTCGCGGCAGCGGGTACGCAGACCAGCGAAGGGTTCGTCCTCGACGATGAGGAACTGATCCTCCTCCGTGTGAGTGGGACCGCTCCGCTCCCCAACGAGCTTGATCTCGTGCAGACCCGGCTCGCGGTCGTTCGTGACGCCGGCGACTCGGGAAAGGGGTTCGACGATGTCACGGACGAGCTCACGCGTAACGAGCTCCAGCAGTCTGCCTTCGACTGCGAGGTCATTGGGACGTTCTACCTGGACTCCGACTCGAGGCAGATGCAGTTTGGCTCCGACATCGACAACGTCGTCTCGTCGGCGCGCTATCAGGTGTTCCTGCCCTCGCAGAGCGTCCTTTCCTGGATCGCGTCGTACCCGGAGCCCTCGGTTGACGACGTCCTCACAATCGGCGTCGTCAGGTTCGCATCGACCCGGCGTCGCGCGCGTGAGTCCGGCACCGACAAGGCTGCGGTCCACGTTCACATCGGGGACTTCGTTTCCCGCAAGACTGCAGTCTTTGGTATGACCCGTACTGGCAAGTCCAACACCATCAAGACACTGGTGACCGCCATTGCGACCCAGGCTGCCCGTTCGGGGACTTCCGTCGGGCAGTTGATCTTCGATCCGCAGGGCGAGTATGCGAACGTCAACGAGCAGGACCAGACCGGGCTACGCCTGCTCGGCGATGAGAACCGGGTTCGCATCTATCGTCTCGGAACTGACGATTCGGACCCGCAGGTTCTTCCGCTCGCTATGAACTTCTTCGACCCGGCCAACTTCGACGCCGTCGTTGACTTCGTGAACTCAGTCGTGAGCGATCAGTTCGGCACGTATGCCTACGTCAAGTCGTTCACCGCGATCAATTGGACTGAGCCGGACAAGAACACGGATCGCGGCGACTGGATCACGTGGTCCAGGGCCGTCGTCGGCTTCTACGGACTCCTTGTCGAATGCGGCATCGCCGGCGCGCCCTTCCCCAACGGTGGCGTGGAATTCGGGTGGACGGACGCGCTCTTCCAGACATTCGACCAGGCAAACTCCGGACTGGTCGTGAAGTCGGGTTCGACCTACCGGGTACGCACTCCAGAGGCCGCCCGACGGGTCATGCTCCACATGGCGAACGATGGTGCGTGGAACCAGCGCTCTGCCAATAGCGGTGGTGGCGACACGGCGTTCAAGTTCATCGCCGACTTCAACAACCGTGCGAGCGGCAAGGCCGCCATCCGGCAGTTGCGGGAGTTCCACTCTGTGTCCTCTACCCACAGGGTGGAGGACCGGGTCTGGGAGGACATGCAGGCCGGCCGTCTTTCGATCGTCGACCTCGCGCACGGAACTGGCGAGGTTTCGAAGACCATCTCAGAAAGCGTCGTGAACTACCTGCTATCGCGGGCCAACGAGCGTTTCCGGTCGGGTCAGGAGGCCGTGCCCTTCCAGATCGTCGTTGAGGAGGCGCACAACCTGTTTGAACGTGGCGCCAAGGATGTCGCTGGCAATCCTTGGGTTCGCCTGTCGAAGGAGGCGGCGAAGTACCAGATCGGGCTCGTCTACGCCACGCAGGAGGTGTCGAGTGTCGACGAGCGGATCCTGTCGAACACGTCGAACTGGCTCGTCGCACACCTGAACTCCGACAACGAGACTCGCGAGCTCTCGCACTACTACGACTTCAAGACCTGGGCCGAGAGCCTCCGGCGCGTCGAGGATCAGGGCTTCGTGCGGATGAAGACCTACTCCGGAAAGTTCATCGTCCCGGTGCAGGTGGCGAAGTTTGACCACGCAATGATCAACCAGGCACGTGAGGCCGCTGGCCTGAACCCCGTGGAAGCGAAGTAGCATGCCGTACCCGTCTGAGCGTGCTTCCCGGCTAGGCCACGTCCCCGTCGTCAACAGCGAAGCTGTACGTGATGCGTTCTGTCGGTGGGGGGTCGCGCAAGCAACGCCGGATGACGAGAACCGAGTGAAATCGTTGTGCCGGCCTGTCGATGAGCTTGAACATGCTGGGGTTGCGGACGCCGTCCGGTTCGCGATCACCGTCGACGGCTCCGACGCCGAGGTCGAAGCAACGCGGGAGCACCCGACGATCAAGGTGGGGTACGTCCGTGTCGCGGCGTCATTTATCGATTTCGAGAAACTGCACAGGGCGGGGGCCGGCGAGTTTGTGAACCCGCACCTCCTACGCGAGGCGCATCAGCATGCTGCGTTCGACCGGGCGCTGCCTGGATCGGGGCTCGTGATCCCCGGTGAGACAGGCGTTGACACGTGGCGGAGTGAGCTCGATCGGTTCCTCTGCGAGACCAAGTTCGACCAGGCTTCGGACCAGACTCTTGCGGACATGCTTCTTGCGCTCCATGGAACACCGGGCGATCCTGCGTCTGTGGTTCCATTGCGCCGCTGCCCATCGTGCGGGGCAAAGAGTGAGAGGCTTCCTGGGGGGCGGATCTACGTTCCCAAGGAAGGGACGGCGTGCCCAGTGTGTGCGCGGAAGATCTACCTGGGCGATGTTCTCCGGACGGAAGAGGAGTACATGCCGGAGGGCTCGAATCGGAGTTCACTTACGCGCATGATGCTCGTGGCGGAGCGTCTCACGACCCTCGGATACATGCAGTTGCTCTTCGAGGACGAGCACAACTTCGAAGTTCTCGCTCGGACTATCTTCATCACCGATGGTCCGCTTGCCTTGCACGGCACGGTCGCGCCGCTCAAGAGGCGTTTCCAGAACTATATTGCTGAGTTCGGCAGGCAATGCGCGTCCAGTGGTGCCCCCGCCGCGCCGCTCGTCGTCGGGGTCGAGAAGACCGGCGCGTTTGTTGAGCATGCACACCTTATCTCTCATTTGATCGCACCGGGCCAGGTCATGTTCCTGACCACGGAGTACATTAACCGGATTACCGGGCGGCCGGCGAATAATCCGTACGGCTCGGATGAGTTCTATGGTCGACGCTTCGTCTACCGCACAAAGAGTGGCAGTATTGTCGTCTTCTCAATCCCGCCAAAGCCGGGTGTCGAGAGTCCGTACGGGATTCCGGAAGGTGAGGCCTGGTCGAGTTACCCGACCCTTCGGCCGGTGTGCGAGGTGCTCGACCATGTGCAGACCCGTCTTTACGAGAACGCGGTCATCCCAGTAGCGCTCGCCCACTCGGCGGCGTCTCTGCCCCTCGGCGTTGGACAGTCCGTCCTTCGCGCACTGGTGCAGCAGTCGTTGGGACTGCCCAGCCGCAGCCAGATTCGCCAGGCCGGGCCCTTCCCGGGCGCACACTAGCGCGGGGCGCGTGAGGCGCGAGGACCGATGTTCTATGGCTCGTGGTGAGGTAACAGCGCAGGTCGAACGGTCGCATCCGCCAGGCTCCGGTATGGTTGCCACCGTGGCTGTCGACGTGCGTGAACAGGAGAAAGCGGACGTCGTCGCTCCCGTTCCCGCAGCTGCTCCGCGGCCCATCTGGCAGGCTCTGGGAGCGATCGAGCACCCGTTGGCATTGGGTCGCTACCAGAGTCCGCTGCGCTATCCAGGGGCCAAGAGCGGCTTGGCCCGGGTGATCGGAGATCTGCTCAAGTCAGCACAGGCTTCGTCGGCCATGGATCGGATCGACCTCCTTGTCGAACCGTTTGCTGGCGGCGCCTCGACGTCATTGCGCCTCCTTGGTGAGGGAACCGTGGAGAGGGCCGTACTCGCGGACGCCGACCCACTGGTTGCGAGCCTGTGGAAGGTGGCGGCCGCGCGGACGTCCGAGCTTGTCGAGCGCATCAGCTCCGAGCACGAGGAGTTTGTCAATGGCGGGGGCGACCGCGCCCTTGCGCGGTGGGACTACTGGCGCGCCTGGGCACCAGCCGCTGGAATGAGCCAAGCTACAGAGGAACTCGAGCTCGCAACCAAGTGCCTGTTCCTGAATCGCACCACGTTCTCCGGGATCCTCCACGGCCGCGCCGGTCCGATTGGGGGCCGGAAGCAGGTGTCGAAGTACACGATCGGTTGTCGCTTCAACGTGGCCGCGTTGACTGAGCGGCTGGAGTACGTCGGCCACCTGTACGAGATCGGCCGGATCGCTGACGTGTGGTGCGCCGATTGGAAGGAAACGCTCAACCGCGTCGTCACCTACTACAAGAAGCTCGTCCCGAACCGGGTTGTCGCCTACCTCGACCCGCCCTACATCTCCAAGTCGTGGAAGCTCTACCGGCAGTCATTCGACGTCGAGGCGTCCCGGCTAGGCGTCGAGGCCGAGTGGACGGCTGGCCTTCAGCACCACCGTCTCGCTCAGTACTTGCGCACGGAGGCTCGTTTCCGCTGGATCCTGTCGTACGACTACGACGATGTCCTCCTCGACGACCCTGCGCTGTACGCGGCAAAGGCGATGCATCCGTCGGACAACGTGCGCGCCAACGACGGCGTGAAGACATGGCGAATCTCGAAGCGCGTCGTCGGACTGAACTACTCAGCTTCGTCCCGAACCGGTCGTGGAGCGGCGAAAGAACTCCTGCTCACGACCCTCCCTTCGTCCGCAGTGCCAGATGACGACAGGCTGCGCGCCATTGCAGAACCGAGGTCATGACGCCGGAGGAGCTTCGACCGGGACTCGTGCGAGTGCGATGTGCGTGAAGCCGAGTCGATTGAGATCGCGAACTGTCTGCATTAGTGTGAGTCGGCTGAAGAACGGCAACCACTCGACCCCGGACGCTCGGGAATTTGCGATCACCACATAGGTGATCATCACCTTTTCCCGCGCTGGTTCTGTGCCGTTCGGGGGAACGAACTCGAGCCACGCAGACGGATTTGTGCTCCCAGCCGCCTGCTTGATCGCCGCGCGGACCTGGTCACGCAGCGGTCCGTCGACGAGCGACTCCGCGGAGACATGTCCCTGGGCGAAGAGGTGGCTTAGTGTCGATGAACGGGACTTGCGCTTGACGTGAATGAGTGAGCCGTCTTTGCTCAGTAGGTCGCAGAACTCGATCTTGGATGTCGCCCCGTCCGGCGCGACGAGCTTCTTATCGAGCAGCGTGAGGTCGGGAGAAGCCGCGGCGGCCCTGGCGTTGTAGTCCCCTTCGGACTCGCCGGGGTGTCCTGGTGGGAGCTCTACCGTGGCCGATGGCAGCGCAGCCACGGCAGCGTCCACCTGGTTGACCAGCGAGTCGGCAACTTCGAACCACCGCCCCTCGACGAGCGCGTACAACTTCCCCTCCACCCTCTGCTCAGTGACGAGACATTGGTAGACGCTCCACTTGGTGACGGGCTCGTCACCACGGATGAACTTGACGGAGACCTTCCGGTTCTTGAGCAAGTCAATCGTGAGCCCGCTTGCCTTCGTCGCGGGCTCGGCAAGGTAGGCGTCGAGGTCGAGTTCGTCGAACTGTGTCTGGCGCTTTGTGGGCGCAATGACGAAGTGCTCGATGTCCTCCCACTCGAGGTTCTCGGGCATCGCCATGTGCGTCGAGGAGGTTTCGCCAACCCGGAGTTGGTCGACCATTAGCTCGTCGAGTGAATCAATGAGTGCCGGATTCTTCACCTCTGCAAGTTGATCGACCCAGCCGAAGGAATCCTGGTACTTGGTTGCGGTGTAGTGCTTATACAGGTCACGAAGTAGCGCGGGTAGATCGGTGACTTTCGTGCCAACTCCGAGCACAAGCGCGTCCGCACCGCTGACGGACTTGTACTGGCTGCCGCTAGGGGCGATCCCGGTGACCGCTCGAAGGATGTCCCGCAGGACATCAACTCCGAACGTCGGGAGTTCCGTAGTTCGACTCGTCTGCGTGTTAGTCGACACGACCATCTCGTCGAATTTCTTTGTATCCAGGCTGCGAATCTGACGCTCGTCGATCAGGTTGAGTGCAACCTTCAGTCCGAACCGTCGCTCGATCTTCGCCTGGTTCAGGAAGCTCCGGCCGTAGCCGAACGTCAGAGCGAACATATGGTCATCAACCCTTAGGACGAGTAGGCCCGACGCGGAGGCTGACTGGACGCCCTGGAGCCCTCCCTCGACAACCGGCTCGACGTACGTCGCCCACGTCGGTGTGGTCGGGAGGTTCTTTTTCCCGTAGAACCGGCCGGCGAGCCCCGAATCCGCCGTTAGCTCGCTGCGAACGAGACTAGTTGCGCCATCCTCGGCGAGGGCATCATCGGGCTCGGTGACCTCGTGGAGGAGGAAGATCGTGAGACGCTGCGTAGGCATGTATGGCTCCGGGAGAATGTGTTTCGACGGTACTGCATCTGGGTGCCTCGGGACCCGATCACGGTCAAACGTGCCTTACGGGGCGGATTTTGCGGACAGCTCGTGAGTCGGCGCCCGAGCCGAAGATCGATACTGCGCCAGGATGGCGCCAAGTGGCCTACTCGGCCACCCGCGGACTGCCAGTGGCATCCTGGACGTCATGACCGACGACCGCGCAGCTCAGCCCCGCCAGAGGCCCGCGGTCCACGCTCCGATCGCAAACATGCAGGTCATACGCACTTTCCGTGTCTCCACCGTGGATGTCGGGGGTTCGAGTCCCTCCGGGCCCACCCACCCCTCCCTCCCCGCCGGTCACGGTCGTGCCGTGCTGCGACGTGGTACCCGTCGCCCGTGCGAGCGCAGCGCGCCGTGTCGGCGGCCGCCCCTAGCATCGGGCCCACCAGCAGCGACGACGTGACGGTGAGGTAGAGGGTGCTCGAGAAGGTCAAGGGTCTGTTCCGGCGTGACGAGGGGCAGACGGGAGGCGACCGCCCGAGCGCTCGGCTCGTCGACGCCCTGAAGGTGCTCGCGGTCGCGTCGCCGGAGCTCGCGGACCGTGCGGTCGCGTACGTGCACCGGGGCGAGGGACCGGAGGTGCTGCTCGAGCTGGAGGCGCTGCGGGGTGGCGACGTCGAGGCGCTCCTCGGCCGTCCCGGTCAGTCCGGGGTGTACTCGTGGACGACCCCTGCCCAGGACGACCGGCTGAAGGCCGCCGTGCCGGGGTGGACGTCGGCGAAGGCGGTCACCGCGCGCTCCAACCTCTACACGCTCTCGGACTCCGTCACCGTCCCGGAGCTCGTGCGCCTCGGCCGCGTCCTCAGCGCGGTCTCGTCCGAGGTGGACCGCGAGCGGGCGTCGGACCCGCGCTGGCTCACCACGCTCGTCAACGACATGTCGCGGCGCGCGAACGAACGCCGGCACGGCCAGAAGGGCAAGGGCGCGCCCGACCGCTGGACGCCGGACCTGCTCGTGGCCCTCGCGGTCGAGGGCGGCGTGCCGGAGGCGGACGCGCCGGCGGTGGTGCTGCGCGAGCTGTTCGAGCGGCCGGCGTCGGCAGGCTGGGCGTCGCGGCACCTGGGCCCGGCGCTGCTGGGCGACCCGGCGCGGGAGTTCGTCGTCGCGCACCTGGACGTCGCGACGCGGGTGCTGCCGGGGGTGAGCGCCGCGGGGCGTGGTGAGCTCGTGGCGCTCGTCGCGGCGGACCCGGCGGCGACCGAGACGCTCGCCCCGCTGCTCGCCGTGCTCGCCGCGGACACGAGCAAGGCGGTGCGCGAGGCGGCGGTCGCCGCGCTCGTCCCGCTCCCCGCGGCGCGGCAGCGCGAGCTCCTCGCCCCTCTGCTCACGTCGCTCCCGGCCTCGCGCGTCGGCGCCGTGGTGACGCGGCTCGCCCAGGTCGACGGCGGTCTGGCCGCCCTGGAGGAGGCGGCCGAGCGGTCGACGGGCGCCCGGGCGACGCTGCTGCGCGACACCGTCGAGCGAGCGCGTGTGCTCGACGCCGCGCAGGAGGACGAGCCCGAGATCGACGTGCCGCCCTTCGCGCCGCTGCCGGAGACGGTGCTCGGCGACGAGTTCGTGCGCGCCGCGCGGGCCGCGATCGACACCGCCCTCGAGCGCGCCCGCGCCGACCAGGCGGCGCACGCAGGGAAGAAGGACGACGACGGGTGGCCGCGGTGGCGCCGTCTGACCGTCGAGCAGGACCTCAAGGAGCTGCCCGGCATCACCGACGAGGACCTCCGGGTCTTCGCGGCGTTCCTGTCCGGGACGAGCACCCGGCGCCCCGGCGGCGTCGTCATGCGCCGGCTGTCCGCGCCGGGCGTCTTCTCGCGCCTCCCCGGCATCACGCTCCTGCACCGGCTGCGGCTGCAGGGGAACGAGGGACGCGGGCGCAGCGAGCGGTTCGGCTGGTACCGGCTCCACGAGGGCGACCTGCTCGACGTCGACCTGCGCGTCCTCGACGAGGCGCTGCGGCGCATCGGACGCGACGACGCCGGGGCGCTGGTCGACGAGCTGTACTTCTCGACCTGGTGGGCGACCGACACGGTGACGCCCGAGCACGCGTGGCCCTACTACGCGGGGCACCTCGACCGGCTCGCCGCCGCGCTCGACGACCGTGAGCGCACGTACGGCAGCGCCAAGCCGGCCCGGGCGCTCGCGGTGCTCGCACAGCTGCCGCAGGTCCCGCGCCGGTTCCTGCCGCGCCTCACCGAGCTCGCGCTGGGCGAGGGCCGCACCTATCGCGCGACGGCGCAGGCGGCCCTGAGCACGCACCCCGGGGTCCGCGGGCTGGCCGAGCAGGGCCTGGGCAACGGCCGGTCCGAGGTGCGCCGCAGCGCGGCGGAGTGGCTCGCCCGGCTCGGCGACGTCGAGGCGGTGCCGGCGCTGCGCGCCGCGCTGGGCAAGGAGCGCAGCGAGGTCGTGCGCGCCGCGCTCCTCACGGCGCTCGAGGCGCTGGGCGAGGACATCTCGGCCGACCTCGCGCCCGAGGCGCTGCTCGCGGAGGCGACCAAGGGCCTGCGCGTGAAGAAGCCGGTCAGCATGGCGTGGTTCGACCTCGACGCGCTGCCCGCGGCCCGCTGGGCGGCGGACGGCTCGCCGGTGGACCCGACGGTCCTGCGCTGGTGGGTCGTGCTCGCGGTCAAGCTCAAGGACCCGAGCGGTGCCGGGCTGCTGGAGCGGTACCTGTCGCTGCTCCAGGAGGAGGACCGCGCACGGCTCGGCAGCCACGTGCTCGCGGCCTGGGTCGCGCAGGACACGCGCAACCCCTCGCCGCAGGAGAGCGACGCGTACGCGACGGCCGGTGCCCAGCTGCGGTACGACCAGTACCAGGCATGGGCCAAGCGTTCGCCCGAGCACTACTCGGTCGAGGCGACCAAGACGCTCGAGGACCACCACCGCGACCTGTACCGCGAGCACCAGGCCACGTACGTCGGCTCGGCGGTCAAGGACAAGGGTCTGCTCGCGCTGACCGTCGCGATGCCGGGCGCGGAGCTCGCCGCGACGTTCCAGCGCTACGCGAAGGCGCACGTCGGGCGCCGCGCGCAGACCGAGGCGCTCGTGCACGCGCTCGCGGCGAACGGGCAGCCGGCCGCGATCCAGGAGCTCCTCGCCGTCTCGCGGCGGTTCCGTCAGGCCACGGTCCAGGAGACCGCGCAGCGCCTGGCGGCCGAGCTCGCGGAACGGCGCGGCTGGACGGCGGACCAGCTCGCCGACCGCACCGTCCAGACCGCGGGCTTCGAGGACGACGGCCTGCTCCACCTCGACCTCGGTTCCCGGGAGTACGTCGGGCGCATCACCCCCGCCTTCACGCTCGAGCTCACGAGCGACGCCGGGAAGGTGGTCAAGGCGCTCCCGGCGCCCCGGGCGCAGGACGACCCCGAGCTCGTCGCGGCCGCCAAGAAGCAGCTCACCGCGAGCCGCAAGGAGCTCAAGGCCGTGGTCGCCCTGCAGACCCAGCGGCTCTACGAGGCGATGTGCGTGGGCCGCACGTGGACGGCGTCGGAGTGGCAGGAGTACCTCCTCGGTCACCCCGTGATGTCGCGCCTCGTCGAGCGGCTCGTCTGGGTCGAGAACCCCGGGACGGAGGGTGCCCGCCCGTTCCGGCCCGACGGCGGCGCGCTCGTCGACGTCGACGACGAGGACGTGGAGCTCGGGGCGGAGTCCACGGTCGGGCTCGCGCACGCCGTCCTGCTCGGCCCGGAGGCGACGGCGGCCTGGACGGCGCACCTGGCGGACTACGAGGTCACCCCGCTCTTCGCGCAGCTCGACGTCGCGACGCCCGACGTCCCCGCGGGCGCGACCGCGATCGACGACCACAAGGGCTGGTTCTCCGACAGCTTCTCGATCCGCGGGCGCGCCACGAAGCGGGGCTACTCCCGCTCGCAGGCCGAGGACGCCGGGTGGTTCAGTGCGTACACCAAGGCGTTCACGAGCGCGGGGATCGTCGTGCAGATCGAGTTCACGGGGTCGTTCGTCCCGGAGGAGAACATCCCGGCCGCGGTGACGGCGCTGACGTTCGAGCGGACGGGCCGCGGCTCCGGACGGGGGACCGCGCGGATCGCGGACCTGCCGCCCGTCCTCGTCGCGGAGGCCTACCGGGACTATGTGGCGGTGGCCGAGGCGGGGTCGTTCGACCCCGACTGGGAGCGGAAGAGCCAGTGGTGACCCGCCGGACGCTCCCGTGAGCGGCGGCGCCGCCCCGTGATCGTCGTCGCGACGCTCGCCTGGCTGCTCGTCGCCGTGCTCGCGCGCCGGTCGACGGCAGTCCGGTCCGCCGTGAGCACGGCGACGTCGACGCTGCTCGCCCTCGCGGGCGTCGGGGCGGTCGTCGTCGTGGTGGCCGTCGCCGCGGACGACGGCGGGACCCGGGCGCTCGGCGCCCTCGCGAGCGTGCCCGCCGCGGCCGGCGCGGTCGCCGCCGGGACGTGGTGCGCGCGAGCGGTGGTCCGCCCGTGGACGGCGCGGCGGCGCGAGCGCGCGGCGGGCCGGGTCGCGTGGCAGGACCGCGTGCTCGCCGCCGCGGCGCGCACCGGGCCGCGGGTGCGAGGCGTGCGCGTCGCCGACGTCGCCGCCCGTTCGGCGTTCCGCGTCGCCGGTGTCCGCGTCACAGGCCTCGCCGCCGAGATGTCGTACTACGGCCTCATCTCGCTCATCCCGCTGACGACCGCGATCGGGTCGAGCCTCGGCTTCCTGCGCCCGCTCCTCGGCGACGACACCGTCGACTCGATCCGTTCGTCGATCGTCGGCGGGCTCACCACGGTGTTCGCCGAGCACGTGTCGACCTCCGTCGTCGCGCCGCTCGTCGACAGCCTGCTCGACGAGCAGCGCACCGGGTTCGCCGTCGGGTCGTTCCTCGTCGCGCTCTGGCTCGCGAGCCGCGTCTTCCGCGCCGCGGTCCGCGCCCTGGACGACGCGTACGGCGTCGAGCGACGCCGCGGGGTCGTGGCGCAGTACGTCCTGGGGGTCGCGCTCGCCCTCGGCGCGATCGTCACGGCGGTGTCCGTCGTCGCGCTCGTCGTCGTCGGCCCGCTCCTGGGCGACGGCGCCGACCTGGCCGAGCGGCTCGGTCTCGACGCGGCCTTCCGGCAGACGTGGGACGTGCTGCGCTGGCCGACCGTCGTGCTCGTCTGCGGCGCGTACCTCACGCTGCTCTACCGCTACGCACCGAACGTCGACACGACGTGGCGGCGGTGCCTGCCGGGCGCGGCCGTCGGGACCGGCGGCGTCCTCCTCGTGTCCTGGGGGTTCGGGCTCTACGTCCGGCTCGCGGGACCGGCGGCGCCGGGCTCCGAGGCGGGGACGACGGCGGTCGTCCAGGCGGCCGGGCAGATGCTCGGCCTCGTCCTCGCCGGGGTCCTCTGGGGCTGGCTCACGAGCATCGTCGTGCTCGTGGGCGGCGTCGTGAACGCGGAGGCCGACCCGCACCGCGTGGTCCCGGCGGGACGCGCCACGGGCGCAGCCTGGACCGGTGGGGAGAGCGCCCCGTGACGCGCACGGCCGCCGAACCCGTCGACGACCGCTCCCGCGGCACCGGCGCCGGCCGTGTGGGACGCGGCTCCTACGCTGACCCGCAGGACCACGGGCACGGTGCCCGCGACCGGACCAAGGAGGAGCCCGGGTGACGAGCACGACGACCGGTGACGAGCAGGCGCCCCCGGCGCTCGCCGAGCTGCGACCGCCGGCGGAGGTCCGGTACGCCGACGAGCTCGCGGTGCTCGCCGAGACCGACGCCCGACGCGGGGCCGACGTCCCGCCGGGCTGGCGCCTGAGCCCGCGCGCCGTGCGGGCGTTCGTCGTGGGCGACCGGGAGCTGGGCGTGAGCCGCAAGTTCTTCGGTGACGACCCGCTCGTCGACCGCGCGGTCGTGTCGCTGCTCGGCAGGCAGGGCCTCATGCTCGTCGGTGAGCCCGGCACGGCCAAGTCCCTGCTGTCCGAGCTGCTCGCCGCGGCCGCGAGCGGCACGTCGACCCTCACGGTGCAGGGCACCGCGGGCACGAGCGAGGACCACGTGCGGTACTCGTGGAACTACGCGCTCCTCATCGCGGAGGGGCCGAGCGAGCGCTCGCTCGTCCCGTCGCCCGTCTACCGCGCGATGGAGAGCGGGCGCGTCGCGCGGTTCGAGGAGATCACGCGCTGCGCCCCGGAGATCCAGGACACGCTCGTCTCCGTGCTGTCCGAGAAGCAGCTCATGGTCCCCGAGCTCGGCGCCGACGCCCGTGTCGCGGCGCGGCCCGGATTCAACGTGCTCGCCACGGCGAACCTGCGCGACCGCGGGGTCCACGAGATGTCGGCCGCGCTCAAGCGGCGCTTCAACTTCGAGACGGTCGCGCCGATCCGCGACCGCGCGTTCGAGATCGAGCTCGTCGAGACGCGCCTCACGGCGGAACTGGGGCCGGCCGCGGACCGTCCCGTGCTCGACCGTGACGTGCTCGAGGTGCTCGTCACCGTGTTCCAGGACCTGCGCACCGGCACGACGGCGAGCGGCGCACCGGTCAAGCGCCCCGAGACCGTGATGTCGACGGCGGAGGCGGTGAACGTCGCGATCGCGGCGTCGCTCGAGGCGCGCTACCTCGGCGACGGCACGGTCACGGCCGGGCAGGTCGCGCGCCAGGTGGGCGGCGTCGCGCTCAAGGGCGACGAGGAGGACGCGCGGCGGCTGCGGCACTACGTGGACAACGTCGTGCGGGAGCGCGCGCGGTCGGACGCACGCTGGAAGGACTTCCTCACGGCGGCGGGCGACCTGTGGCAGTAGCCCTGCGCGCCGCGTGGGGCGCCGCGCCGCCGCGGCTGCGCCAGGCGGCCCACGACTTCGCGCTGCTGCGCGAGCGGGACGGCGTGCACCTCGTCGGGGTGCGCCACCACAGTCCCGCCTGCGCGGTCGCGGTGGCCGCGCTGGTCGCCGAGGTCCGGCCGTCCGTCGTGCTCGTCGAGGGGCCCGAGGAGTACACGCGCCTCCTGCCCGCGCTGCTCGACGAGCGGACGGTCCCGCCCGTCGCGGTCCTCAGCCTCGCCGGCGACCTCGCGGACGCCGCGGGAGGCGGCGTGCGCGCCGCGGGCTTCTACCCGCTCGCGCGGTACTCGCCCGAGTGGGTCGCCCTGCGCGCGGGGCACGCGGCGGGCGCGGAGCTCGCGTTCGTCGACTCCCCGTGGGGGGAACGGACGGCCGAGGAGGACGACGAGCGGGGAGCGGCCGCGCGGACCGTCCTCGCGGAGCGCCACCTCGCGCACTCGCGCACGGTCGCCCGGCTCGCGGAGCGGCTCGGGTGCCGCGACCACGACGAGCTGTGGGACCACCTCTTCGAGGCGCGCGAGACGGCGCGCCTGCACGACTGGCGCGAGCTCGTCGACGACGTGTTCGCGTGGGCCGCGCTCGCGCGGCTCGACTACGAGGACGAGGCGCTCGCCGCCGACGGCTCGCTCGACCGCGAGGCGCGCATGTCCGCGCGCGTCGCGGAGCACGCCGCGCGTGCGGACGGGCCGGTCGTCGTCGTCACGGGCGCGTTCCACACGCTCGCCCTCGTCGAGGCGCTCGAAGGGAGCGAGCACGGCGCGGCGGTCGTGGCGCGGCGCCCCGCGGACGGGTACGGCGACCTCGCCGACGCCCCCGCGTGGCTCGTCCGCTACGACGACGAGCGGCTCGACGCCCTGCGGGGGTACGGCGCGGGCATGCCCGCGCCGGGCTACTACGACCGGGTCTGGGCCGCGCACCACGACCCGGCCGGGCCCGCTGCCGCCGCGGCCGGGGTGCTGGTCGACGTCGGGCGCGGGGCGTCGGAGCGCGGGGCCCTCGTGAGCGTGGCCCAGTCCCAGGCCGCCGTCGAGCACGCGCACCGGCTCGCGGCCCTGCGGGAACGGCCCTGGCCGTGCCGCACCGACCTGCTCGACGCGATCACCTCGTGCTACGTGAAGGACCGGGACGACCTGGACGCCGCGGGAGACCGCCCGCTCGGTCTCGCGGTCGCCGAGGTCTTCGCCGGGCGCGCGCTCGGCGACGTCGCCCCAGGCGGTGCGGCCCCGCCGCTCGTCGAGGAGGCGCGGGCCCGCGCCCGAGCGCTGCGCCTCGACGTGTCCGACGCCGTGCCGCGCACCGTGCGGCTCGACGCCCGCCGTCGTGCCGCGCACCGCGACCGGCGCCGGTTCCTCGCGCTGTGCGCGTTCCTCGAGCTGGGCTTCGCCCGCCGGGTCTCCGGCCCCGACCACGTCGCGGGCCGCGGGCTGGGCCTCGTGCTGGAGGAGTGGACGTACGCGTGGACGCCGCTCGTCGAGGCGCGCCTCGTCGAGCTCTCCCACCGCGGGGCGACGCTCGAGGCGGTCGCGGTCGCGCTGCTCGACGACGCCCGCGAGCGGGCGCGCGAGGAGCGCTCGAGCGACGCCGTCGCGCGCCTCGTCGCGCAGTGCGTCGTCGTCGGGCTCCCGGAGCGGCTGCCCCCGCTCGTCGCGCTCGTGCGCTCCACGCTCGACGTGGACCCGTCGCTCGCGTCCGTCGTCGCGGGCATGCGACGGCTCGTCGCGCTGTGGCGGGCGCGCGTCGAGCTGGAGCTGGGCGACCACGCGCAGGCCCTGCTCGACCTCGCGGAGCAGGGGCTGGCCACGGCCGCGTACCTGGTCCCGGACCTCGCGGCGGCCGACGCGACGACGCAGGACGACGCCCTGGCGAGCCTCGTCGCGCTGCGGTCCCTCGTGCGTGACGTGCGCGGCGCGGGCCGGGACGGACCGGGCTCGGCGGCCGCGACGGTGGGGCAGGCGCTCGCGCTCGTGCGCGAGGACGCCGACGCGTCCCCGGCGGTGCGCGGCGCGCTCACCGCGTTCGCCGCCGTCGACGACGAGCTCGACGACGAGCTCGACGACGAGCTCGGCGGCGAGCCCGGCGACCGCGGGCTCGTCGAGCGGGTGCGGGCCCAGCTCGCACCCGGCGCGGACCCCGTGGCGGCGACGGCGTTCCTCGGCGGGGTCCTGCGCGCGGCCCCGGACCTCCTGCTCCACACGCCGGAGATGTTTGACGCCGTCGACGAGGGCCTGCGTGGTCTCGACGAGGACGCGTTCCGCGCGGTCCTGCCGGACCTGCGGCGCGCGTTCACGTGGTTGCGGCCGACCGAGACGCACCGGCTCGCCGAGCGCGTCGCCGCCCGCACCGGGACGCGCGCGGACGCGCTGGACCGGCGCGTGCACGTCTCGGAGGACGACCTGCGGGCCGCGCTGGTGGTGGAGCGCGAGCTCGTCGCCGTCCTCGAGCGGGACGGGCTGGGCGCGTGGGCTCGCGGGAGCGCCTCGTGACGGCGGGCGGCGGTCTGGGCGTGGTCGGGCGGGCGGACGACCAGGAGGCCGCGCGGCGCTGGCGGCTCGTGCTGGGCCGGTACGCGGGCGACGCGTTGCCCGTGGCGCCGCCGGACCAGGCGCTGGACCGCACGCTCGGGCACCTCTACGACCGCGAGTACACCGCGCGCGGCCACCGGCACGGCACCGGGGGAGACCCCGACGGCGACGGGGGCAGGGGCCGCGGAGGCGGCCGCGGCGGGTCGGTCGTCGAGGGGCTCGACTGGCTGGGGTCGGCGCGCGAGCTGTTCCCGCGCGAGACGTTCGAGCGCATGCAGGTCGAGGCGGTCGGCCGGTACGGCATGACGGAGCTGCTCGCGGACCCGCAGGCGGTCGAGGCCGTCGAGCCGAGCACGGAGCTGGCGTCGGCGCTCCTGCGCGTGCGGGGCAGGCTCGGGCCGCAGGTGCAGGACGGGCTGCGACGGATCGTCGCGCGCGTCGTCGAGGACGTGGTGCGCCGCCTGCGCCCCCGCTTCGTGACGGCCGTCGACGGGCGCCGGGACCGGACCCGTCGCTCGTTCGTGCGGTCGAGCCGCACGTTCGACGCCGCCGCGACGGTCCGCGCGAACCTCGGCCGCTGGGACCCGGAGCGCGGGCGCCTGCTCGTCACGGACCTGCGCTTCTCGGCGCGGCGGCGCAGGGCGCTGTCGTACGACGTCGTGCTGCTCGTCGACCAGTCGGGGTCCATGGCGGCCTCGGTGCTCTACAGCGCGGTGAGCGCGGGCATCCTCGCGGGGCTGCCGGGGATCACGGTCCGCCTCGTCCTGTTCGACACGGCGGTCGTCGACATGTCGCACCTCGCGCACGACCCGGTGACGGTGCTGCTCACCGCGCAGCTCGGCGGCGGGACCGACATCGCGCGCGCCGTGCGGTACGCGGAGCAGCACGTGCGCGACCCGCGGCGCACGGTCGTCGCGCTCGTCAGCGACTTCGAGGAGGGCGGCTCGGTGTCGCAGCTGGTGTCCGCGGTGGGGCGCCTGCACGCGTCGGGCGTCCGGCTGCTCGGGCTCGCGGCCCTCGACGGGCAGGCGAACCCCGCGTACGACCGCGGCGTCGCGCGCCGGCTCGCGGAGCAGGGCATGGAGATCGCGGCGCTCACGCCGGAGCGGTTCGCCGAGTGGCTGGGCGAGGTGCTCCCGTGAACGGGGTCGGCGCCGGGCCCGGTGCGTGGGCTGCGGTGTACGCGGGGTACGACGACGACGCCCTCGCCACGCTCGCGAGCCCGGGCCTCGTGCGGCGCGCCCGCAAGGACGTCGCCGCCGGGCGGGTCGAGCCGGTCGAGGCGCGCCCCGACGGCGTCGTCGTGTCCGTGGCCGGGGTGCGGGTCGAGCTCGACGCGCGCGGTCCCGCGGGGGCGCGGTGCGCGTGCCCGACGCCGGGCACGTGCCAGCACGTCGTGGCCGCGAGCCTGTGGGCGCGGGGGACGGGTGCCGCACCCGCGCCGCCTCCCGCCGTGGCAGGTGACGGCGCGACGCCGTCCCCTCCCGCCCCGGACCCGGTGGCGGAGATCCTCGCGCTCGACCCGCGCGTCGTGCACCGTGCCGCGGGCGCCGCCGTCGTGCGGGCGGTCGCCGAGACGGTGCCCGCTCGTCCCGCGCAGGCGTCGGCCGACGGTCTCCCCGTGGAGGGGGCGGTCGGGGGGCCGCCCGTGGAGGTGGCGGTCGACGGCCCGCGCGCGGAGGTCTCGTGGCCCGGCGCGCCGCGCGTCACGTACGTCGCGGGGGCGGGGTTCCCGGGGATGCTCGTGGCCCGCGAGGGGGCGACGTGGAGCGACGCCGACGAGCGCCGGTGGCGGCTGGAGGCGCTCGTGCAGGTGTGGCGTGCGCACGGTCGTCCGTGGCCCTGGCCCGAGCGGGCCGCCGCGACGCCGCGTGCCACGGGCGTCCCCGACGCCCGGGCGGTGGCCGACGAGGTCGTGCGCGCGGTCGAGCGGCTGCTCGACGTCGGGCTCGCGCACGTCGGCCGCGACGACCTGGAGGAGTTGCGCGGTGCGGGTGTGGTGGCGCGGCTCGGCCGGCGGCCCGCGGTCCAGCGCCTCGTGACGTCCGCGGTCGGGCGGCTCGAGGCGCTCGCGGACCGCCGCGACGCGGTCGACGAGACGGACTGCCTCCTGGCCCTGGCCGAGCTGTGGGCGTACGTGCAGGCGGAGCCGCCGCCCGACGCCGGCACGCCCGACGAGCGCCCGACCGACCTGGCGCGGGTCGTGCCGCTCGGTGCGCGGTGGTGGGTCGCGGCGTCGGGCGCGCGCGGGGTGACCGTGCACCTGTGGGACGCGGACGCCGGGCGCGTGCGGTCGGTCACCACCGGCCGCCCGCCGGGCGCCGACCCGACCTTCCGGCGCTCGTGGGACCTCCCGCTCGTCTGGGGCCGCTCGGTCGAGGCGCTGTGCCGCGGCCCGTTCGCGCTCCGCGGCGCGACCGAGCGGGCGGACACGGGGCTGCGCGCGGGCGAGGGGCCCGACGTCGGGCCGCTCGGGGCGCTCGACGCCGACGAGCTCCGCGACGTCGCGGCCCGCACCGCGACGACCCCGCCGCGGGCCGAGGCCGGGTTCGGCCGGACACCCGCCGCCGTGCGGGTCGTCATGGTGCGCGAGGCAGGGGCGATCGGCCTCGACGAGGTCGCCCAGGAGCTCACGTGGACGCTGGTCGCGGCGGACGGCGCGGAGACGGTCGTGCGCGTCGACGCTGCGGACGAGGCCGCGTGCGACACCCTGCTCGGGGTCGCGGCGGGGAACCGGCGCGTGGTCGCCGTCACCGTCGAGCGCGACCTCGCGTCGCGGCGCGACGAGGCCGTCGGGCTGTTCGTCGACCGCCCGGGCGAGGGCCTCGACGTCGTCGTCCCGACGCTGACGCCGGCGTACGACCACCGGGCGTGGTCGACCCCGTGGACCCGGCTCCGCGCCCGGGTGCGGTCGCTGCGCGGGCGTGCCGGCACGCACGCGCGGGAGGTGGTCGTGCCCACGCCCGTCGAGGAGGTGTGCGACACGCTGCTCGACACGGTCGTGGCGCTCGCCGCCACGGGGCGCCGGCACCTCACGCCCCACCAGGCGAGCGCGCTCGCGCGCGCCGCGCGCACCGCCGACGACCTCGGGGCGACGACGCTCGCCGCCGCGGTCGGCCTCGTCGCGCACGAGCCCGACGCGGCCCGGCTCCTGCGGGCCGGCTTTGTCGCGTCCCGGGGCCGGGCGCTCGCGCGCGCCGTGGCCGCCGCGCCCGACCCTGGGCCCCGAGCACGGGAGGGGAGCGCGTGAGCACCTACGCCGTCCACGTCGGCTCGCCCGGACGGGCCCGGGTCGAGCACGTCGCGGACGGTCCGCCGGACCCGGTCCGCGAGACCTGGGACGACACGAACCGGTGGTACCCGCCCCTGCTCGCGGCCGGGCGGCGCGTGGAGCGGTCGCACGACCTGCGCCTGTCCCACGTGCTGCTACGACGCTCGCGGCTCGTCGCGGGTACGCCGTTCGCGCGGCGCGACCCCGGGCCGTGGGACGCGCTCGCCGCGGTGCCGGCCGGGCGCGACCCGTCCGCGCCGCGGCAGCCCGTCGGGCTCTTCGAGCTCGGTGCGCAGGACGGCCCGAGCGTGCGGCTGGACCCCGTCGCCGAGCTTCGCGACCAGCTCGCGACCGCCGCCGCCGCGGACGGGCCGGACGCCGCGGGGCGGCTGCGGCTCCTGCTGGCCGCCGAGTCCGCGGGCGCACTCGTCGCCGCCGAGATGCACCACGCGGGCGTGCCGTGGCGCGCCGACGTGCACGACGCGATCCTCAGCGGCGAGCTCGGACCACGGCCCCGGCCGGGCGAGCGGCCCGCGCGCATGGAGGAGCTCGTCGCACGCATCCGCGCCGCGCTCGACGCGCCGCCCACGCTCAACCCCGACTCCCACCCCGACCTGCTCAAGGCGCTGCAGTACGCGGGCGTCGGCGTGCGGTCCCTGCGCAAGGGAGAGCTCGAGCGCACGGACCACCCCGTCGTCGAGCCGCTGCTGGAGTACAAGAAGCTCGCACGGCTCCTCACGGCGAACGGCTGGGCGTGGCTCGACACCTGGGTGCACGACGGCCGGTTCCGTACCGAGTACGTCGTGGGCGGGGTCGTCACCGGCCGGTGGGCGTCGAGCGGCGGGGGAGCGCTGCAGCTCCCGAAGCAGGTGCGGCGCGCCGTCGTCGCGGACCCGGGCTGGCGGCTCGTCGTGGCCGACGCCGCGCAGCTCGAGCCCCGCGTGCTCGCCGGGCTCGCGCACGACGAGCGCATGGCCGCCGCGGGCCGTGGGGGCGACATGTACGCGGGGATCGTCGCGTCGGGCGCCGTCGCGACCCGCGACCACGCGAAGGTAGGGATGCTCGGCGCGATGTACGGCGGCACGACGGGCGACAGCGCGCTCGTGCTCCCGCGGCTCGCGAAGGCGTTCCCCGACGCCATCGGCCTCGTGGAGCGCGCCGCCCAGGCCGGCGAGCGCGGGGAGGTCGTCTCGACGCTCCTCGGCCGCAGCTCCCCGCGGCCCGGCGAGTCGTGGCACGCCGCGCAGGACGGGGCGTACGCGGTCGAGGACGCCGGTGCCACGGAGGACGCCGCGTCCGGGGCCGACGCGCAGGCGCGGGCCCGGTCGTACACGCGGGCCTGGGGCCGGTTCACGCGCAACTTCGTCGTGCAGGGCACCGCCGCCGAGTGGGCGCTGTGCTGGCTCGCGTCGATCCGGCGGCGGCTGTGGGACCTGCCCCTCGCCGCGACCCCCGGGGCGGCGCCCGCCCCGTTCGCCGACCGAGCGCACCTCGTCTTCTTCCTGCACGACGAGGTCGTCGTGCACGCGCCGGCCGAGCTCGCCGAGACGGTCGCGCACGAGGTCCGCGCCGCGGCGGCCGAGGCCGGACGCCTGCTGTTCGGCGACTTCCCGGTCGACTTCCCGCTCACCGTCTCGGTCGTCGACCACTACGCCGAGGCGAAGTGAGGCGCGGCGGGCAGGACGCCCGGCGCCGTCACCGCCGCGGCTCCCCGCGGTACGTGCCGAAGGACCAGAGGTTCCCCTCGGGGTCCTGGAGCACGAGCTCGCGGCTCCCGTAGTCCGTGTCCCGCAGCGGCACGACGACGCGACCGCCGGTACCCGGCACGCGCTCGCGCAGCCGGGCGTCGAGCGCCTCGATCGCGGCGTCGTCGGGCACGACGGCGTACGCGCCGCACGTCCCCGGCTCGCGCGACCACTCGCGCTCGGGGGAGTGGCTGCCGAGCATGATCCCGCCGCCGTGCGGCCAGTCGAGCTGGGCGTGCGCGACGTCGCGGTCGTGGCCCGCCATGACGGCCGTCGCGACGAACCCGACGACGTCGGTGAGGAACGCGACGAGCGCGCGGGCGTCGCGCGCCTGGAGGGTGGGCCAGACCTGGGGGCTCGGTGCCCCGGTCGGAGTCCCGGCCGCGTCGGCAGCGGGGGTGTGGTCAGCGGTGTCCCGGGTGCTCTCGTGGATGCTCATGGTCCCAGGCTGGGCCGTCGGTGTGGCCCCCGGCTTGGATGTTCCCGACCTCCTCCTGGACCCACCCGGTGGGCGTCGTGCCGGCGAACCGCCGGAACTCGCGCACGAGGTGGGAGTGGTCGGCGTACCCGGCGCTCGCGGCGACGTCCGCGAGCGTGCGGGGCCCGCGGCCGAGGGCGAGGCGCTGCACCGCACGACGGGCGGCGTCGAACCGCGCGAGCCCGCGCGCCGCGCGCGGCGAGACCCCGAGCTCCGCCCGGAACAGCGTCTCCAGGCGGCGTTCGCCCAGCGCTACGTGGCGGGCCGCGTCCCGGACCCGGGCGCGCCCGTGCGTGCGCACCAGCACCCGCCACGCCTCCGCGACGTCGGGCCGCACGCCGTCGCGCCGGGCGACGGAGCCACCCGGCGCGACGGCCCCGGGCTGCGTGAGCGCCGCCCGCACGACGTCGAACGCCGCGGGCCACGAGCCCGCCTCGGCCACCTGCTCGCGCAACCGCTCGGCGACGGGCCCGAGCACCGCGTCCGCGTCCTCGACGAGCCCGAGGTCGCCGGCCCGGACACCGAGCAGCTCGCGGCACGCGAGGGGGTCGAGGGCGAGCTGCACGCCCGCCTGCTCGGGCGGCTGGTGGATGTAGGCGGGCCGCGTGTGCAGACCGCCGACGAGCGAGGCGTAGCCCACCGGGGCGTCGTCCGGCCCGACCGCCGTCGGCACGGCGCCCGCCGTGCTCACGACGAGCGTGAGCCACGGCGACGGCAGGCCGCGGTGGACGGACGGTGTCCCGTCCGTCGTCGCGGTCCGCAGGCGGTAGCCGACCATCGACACGACGCCGGGCGGCAGCGCCGGCGGCAGGGCTCGCACGTACTCGTGCACGCCTCCAGGCTAGGCACTCACGTCGCGGGTCGCAGACCGCGCACCTGCGGGACGTCGGTGCCGCTCGCCGCGCGGCGCACGTGGGAGCGCGCGTGCTCGACGGCGTCGTCGAGCGTGTCGAACAGATGGTTCTCGTGCCGGAGCTCGGCGAGCGCGCCGACGTTCGTGAGCAGCGCGCGGTGCCGGTCCTGGACGCCCTTGACGAGGACGGTGACGCCGCGCGCCTCGAGACCCTCGATGAGCCCGCCGAGCGCCTTCGCCCCGGTCGCGTCGACCATGCGGAGCTGGGAGAGCCGCAGGACGACCACGGCGACGTCCTCGTGCGCCGAGGCGTCGGTCACCTCGGCGAGCACGCGGTCGGCGGCACCGAAGAACATGGACCCCTCGAGCCGGAAGAGCGCGACGTGCTCGTCGCCCGGCTCGGCGGGGCCGGGCAGCGGCTCGCGGTGGACCCCGGAGGCGCGGGCGACGGTCCGCAGCGCGAAGAACGCGGCGACGAGGATGCCGATCTCGACGGCCTGCACGAGGTCGAACGCGACGGTGACGACGGCAGTCACGGCGAAGGTCGCCGCGCTGGAGCGCCCGGCCCCGACGACGGAGCGGATCGTGCGCCCGCCGATCATCCGGAAGCTCGTCACCATGAGGACGCCGGCGAGCGCGGCGAGCGGGATCCGCGAGACCGGGCCGGTGGCGAGGTACATGACCGCGAGGATCACGACCGCGTGCACGACGGCGGAGAGCCGCGTCCGGGCGCCGGAGCGCACGTTGACCGCGGTGCGGGCGATGGCCCCCGTGGCGGGCATGCCGCCGAAGAGGCCGCTGGCGACGGAGGCGGCGCCCTGGCCGACGAGCTCCCGGTCGGGCTGGTAGACGGAACCGCCGCCCGGCCCGGACTGGACCATGGTCGCTGCGACGCGCGCGGACAGCAGGGACTCGATCGCGGCGAGCGCGGCGATGGCGAGCGCGGCGCCGCCGAGGTCGCGCAGCGCGCCGGGCGTGACCGACGGCAGGACGGGCGCGGGCAGCGACGACGGCAGCGCACCGATGCGCGGGACGGGCGCGCCGAGCACCTCGACGAGGACGGTGGCGAGCACGACCGCGACGAGCGACGCGGGGATCCCCGCGTGGAGCCGGGGGAGCAGCACCATGGTCGCGGCGACGAGCGCGACGCAGCCGAGCGTCCACAGCACCGGGGCGGCGGGGACGTCGGTGACGGCGGCGCGCACGGCCTCCACGGCGGACACGAGGGTGTTGTGGCCGGGCGCGACCTCGACGCCGACCGCGGCCGGGACCTGCTGGAGGAAGATGATGCACGCGATCCCGAGCGTGAACCCCTCGACGACCGGCCACGGGATGTACGTGACGACCCGGCCGAGCCGGGCGAGCCCGGCGACGAGGACCACGAGCCCGGCGAGGACGGTGACGAGCGCCACGGAGCCTGGGCCGTGCGTGACGACGACCGGCGCGAGCACGACCGCCATCGCCCCGGTCGGTCCGGACACCTGGTGGTTCGACCCGCCGAGGACCGCCGCGACGACGCCGGCGACGACGGCGGTGACGAGCCCGGCGGCGGCCCCGACGCCGGAGCTGACGCCGAACGCGAGCGCGAGCGGGAGCGCGACGACGCCCACGGTGACGCCGGCGAGGAGGTCGGCGCGCAGGGTCCGGGGGCGCAGGTCGTAGTCGGAGCGGCGGGGCAGCAGGTCGCGGACGGCGGCGAGGCGGTTCATGCCGAGGGGGACGACGCCGTGGTCGCGTCGAGCACCGCGCGCGCGGTCGCGCCGGGCAGGGCCGGGAGCCGCCGCGCGGCCTCGAGCTGGTCGGACGCGCCGGCGAGGTTCGACAGGAGGAACGCCCGCGCGACGACGAGCAGCTCGGCGACGAGCGGCTCGGCGAGGCGGTACTCGACGGCGTTCCCGCTGCGCGTCGAGGTGACGACGCCTGCCCGGCGCAGCACCGCGAGGTGCTGGGAGAGCTGGGACGCCTCGCACCCGGTGACGTCGAGCAGCACGGAGACGGGCGCGGTGTGGGCGGCGTCGGCGGCGAGGACCTCGAGCACCTGGATCCGCGTGGGGTGCGCGAGGCACCGGAAGAGCTCGGCCTTGATGCGGTAGAGGGGAGCGGTCTCGTCGGTGCCGGGGGCGCCGTCGTCGGTGCGGGGTGGGCGGGGCACGGGTCCTCCGGGCAATGGGATGATGGCTTGCGCAATCCATCAAACCATGGCGAGCGGCGTCCGGCGGCCCGCCCGGGATAGCCTGCCGCCATGACCGCCGCGCCCGACCCGAGCACCGACACGCCTCCTGCGGACCCGGCGGCCGAGGGCGCGGGGCACCCGACGCTCGGCCGCGTCGTGCGGACGCTGGACGAGCTGTACCCGCCGTCGACGGCGGAGGACTGGGACGCCGTCGGCCTGGTCGCCGGGGACCCGGACGCGCCCGTGCGCAAGGTGCTGCTCGCCGTCGACCCCGTCGAGGAGGTCGCGGACGAGGCGCTGGCCTGGGGTGCCGACGTCCTCGTGACGCACCACCCCCTGTTCCTGCGGCCCGTGCACTCCGTCGCCGCGACGACCTTCAAGGGCTCGCTCGTGCACCGCCTCATCCGGGGCGGCTGCGCGCTGTACGTCGCGCACACCAACGCCGACGCCGCGCAGCGCGGGGTCGCGGACGCCCTCGCCGACGCGCTCGACCTCCTGCACCGCGTCCCCCTCGTGCCGCACCCCGCGCCGTCGCCGCACGAGGCGGCGCGCACCGGCACCGGCCGCGTGGGCCGGCTCGCGGAGCCGACGACGTTGCGCGCCTTCGCGGAGCGCGTCGCGCAGGTGCTGCCCCCGACGGTGCAGGGCGTGCGCGTGGCGGGCGACCTCGACGCGCGCGTCGAGTCGGTGGCGGTCGTGGGCGGGTCCGGCGACTCGCTGTTCGACGCCGTGCGCGCGAGCG
Organism: Cellulosimicrobium sp. 72-3; assembly: GCF_013127315.1. Taxonomy (NCBI): domain Bacteria; kingdom Bacillati; phylum Actinomycetota; class Actinomycetes; order Micrococcales; family Promicromonosporaceae; genus Cellulosimicrobium; species Cellulosimicrobium sp. 72-3. The sequence goes on along the minus strand of NZ_CP053419.1, from coordinate 2,555,153 downwards.
GGGCCGACGTCTACCTCACCTCCGACCTGCGCCACCACCCCGTGTCCGAGCTGCGCGAGCGCGCGCGGCTCGACGGCGGCGAGGCGGGGACGCCGTTCCTCGTCGACGTGCCGCACTACGCCTCGGAGTGGCCGTGGCTCCGCTACGCTGCCGAGGACCTCGTGCGCGTCCTCGCGCGCTCCGGCGCGGCCGTGGAGACGCGGGTCAGCACGCTCGTCACCGACCCGTGGACGGCGCGGTTCCCGTCCGCACCCGCCGACCCCGCAGCCGACGCCGGACCGCCCCGCGACACCGCGCAGGCCTGACGCCCGCCGCGCGTCGACCCGCACCCGTCCCCACCGACCCGCACGCCGGCCCCGTCCGGGGCCCACGAAAGGAACCACCCGTGGCCACTGCACCGCCCGCCGACCAGCTCCGCCTGCTCGACGTCCAGGAGCTCGACACGCGTGCCCAGCAGCTCGCGCACCAGCGCAAGAACCTGCCGGAGCACGCGCGCATCGCCGAGCTCGACGCCCAGCTCGAGGACCTGCGCGGCAAGCTCGTGGAGTCGCGGACCGCGGTGAGCGACCTCCGGCGCGAGCTGACCAAGGCCGAGGGCGACGTCGAGCAGGTGCGCACGCGCGCCGCCCGCGACCAGTCGCGCCTGGACTCCGGGCAGGTCGGGGCGAAGGACGCGCAGGCGCTCGTCGCGGAGCTCGAGTCGCTCGCCCGCCGGCAGGGCGTCCTCGAGGAGGTCGAGCTCGACGTCATGGAGCGGCTCGAGGCGCACGAGGAGGCCCTCGCGAAGCTCGAGTCGGCGCACGCCGAGCTCGAGTCCGCCAAGGCCGAGGTCGTGGCCGCGCGCGACGCCCGGTACGCCGAGCTCGACGCGGAGGCCGCGCAGGTCGCGGGGCGGCGCACGGACGCCGTCGCCGGTCTCGACGCGGGCCTGCTCGCGCTCTACGAGCGCGTCCGCGACCAGAACGGCGGCCGCGGCGTCGTCGCGCTGCGCGGCCAGCACGTCGACGGGCTCAACGTCTCGCTGAGCCCGGCCGAGCTCGCGGCGATCACGTCGGCCGCGCCCGACCAGGTGGTGCGGCTCGAGGACTACGGCCACATCGTGGTGCGGCCGGAGGGCGCCGGCGCGTGAGCGGCACCAGCGGTCGGCAGCTCGTCGTCGAGGCCGACGGCGGCTCGCGCGGCAACCCGGGGCCCGCGGGCTTCGGGGCGCTCGTGCGCGACGCCGAGACCGGCCAGGTGCTCGCCGAGCGGGCCGCGTACCTCGGCACGACGACGAACAACGTCGCCGAGTACTCGGGTCTCGTCGCCGGGCTGCGCGCCGCCGCGGAGATCGACCCGGACGCGCGCGTGACCGTCCGGATGGACTCGCGGCTCGTCGTCGAGCAGATGTCGGGGCGGTGGCAGATCAAGCACGACGACATGCGCCGCCTGGCGGCCGAGGCCGCGGCGGTGCTCCCCGCCGCGCAGGTCACCTACGAGTGGGTGCCGCGCGCGCAGAACGCGGCAGCCGACGCCCTGGCCAACGAGGCGATGGACACCCGCGGGACCGCCGTGCGCGACCACGAGCCCGCGGACACGTCGGAGGTGCCGTCCGACGCCGCGGCCGACCCCGCGACCGAGACCGCACCCGTCCCCGTGGACGGGACGACCCTCCCCGCCGTCCCCGAGGGCGCGGCGGTCGACACGCCCGCCCGGCCGTCGGGCGCCACCGTCCGGTTCGACGACGCGCCCGCGCTCACGGTCGTCCTCGTGCGTCACGGGCAGACGCCGCTCACCGTCGCGGGCGCGTTCAGCGGCTCGTCGGTGCCGGGACCGTCGCTCACCGCGCGCGGCCGAACCCAGGCCGCGCAGGCCGCGGACCTGGTGTTCCGGATCGGTCGTCAGGCGTGGCCCGACCTGCCGCGCCCGTCGGCCGTCGTCGCCTCGCCCATGGTCCGGGCCCAGGAGACCGCGCGCGCCGTCGGCCGCCGCCTCGGGGTGCCCGTGACGACGGACGACCGGTTCGCTGAGGTCGACTTCGGCGCGTGGGAGGGGCTCACGGCCGCGGAGGTGGACGCCGGGTGGCCCGGCCTCCTGCCCGCCTGGTACACGACCGGGACGACGCGGGCCCCCGGGGGCGAGTCCGCCGCCGACGTCGGCGTGCGCGTCCGGCAGGGGCTGCGCGACCTCGTCGACACCGTGCTGCCGGGTGCCGGGCCCGCGGGCCGCACCGTCGTCGTCGTGGGCCACGCCGTCCAGGTGCGGGCCGCGATCGGGACGGCCGTGGACGCGCCGCCCGAGCAGTGGTCGCGCATCCGCGTCCCTCCGGCGTCGGTGAGCATCCTGCGGCTGTGGGCCGACGGCACGAGCGAGCTCACGGCCCAGGGCGTCCCGAGCGACCTCTGACCCGGCCGAGGTAGAGGCCTGGTAGCGCGAGGTAGAGGCATGGTCGTGACCACGGCTCTACCTCGGCGGCCTCGGACGCGCGGTGCGGGCGACCTGGAGACCGGTCTCCACCCAGGCGTCGAGCTCGCGCGTGTCCGCCAGGCGTGGACCGTCGACGACGACCCACCCCGCCATCGTGCGGGTGCCCATCGTCATCGGCCGGGCGCCGCGCTCCAGGGCGGCGGTGCGTCCGCCCGTGCCGACCCGCACCATGAGGGCGTCCCCGGAGATCGCGACCGCCATGCGCCCGTCGACGAGGAACGCGAGGCCGCCGAACATCGTCCGCTCCTCGAACGGGGCGCGGGGCGCCAGCACCGCGCGGACGCGGTCGGCGAGGTCCTGGCTGACGGCCATGGGTCCACTGTGGACCCCTGCCCGTCCCGGCGCAGTGGCACGCGGCGCCGGCCCGGGCCGACCACCGCGCCGGATCGCTCGCCCGGACCGCTCGGCCGGACCGCTCAGGAGATGACGAGCTCGAGCGTCCGCGGGCCGCTGCGCGTCGTGGCGTCGTGCAGGGTCGCCTCGATCAGCCGGTAGGTGAGGCCCGAGCCGACCTCGGTCCCGATCACCGTGCCGACGAGCTCGCGCGCGGCGTCCAGCAGCCCGGCCGCGGACGACGGCGACGCCGCCTCCCGGCGCACGAGGTGCCCGGCGAGCACGCCGCGCGTGTGCTTGGCGTTGTGCGAGACGACGGTCCGCTTCCCGGCGTGCTCGCGCACGACCCGCACCGCGACCCACTCGGCCGCCCGCGGGCCCGATGTCCGCGGCTTCCACGCGCCCACGTACGTCGCGGACCGGCAGTCCACGACGACGTCGCCCGCGGCCCGCTCGTCGAGCACGGGGGCGAGGTGGGGCCGCCACGCCGTGGCGAGCTTCCCGACGCCCGGCAGGTCCACCGCCATGGAGAGCCGGTACGCCGGGACCCGGTCGGCGGGGGAGAGCGCGCCCCACAACCCCGACACGACGCGCACGTCCTCGCGGGCCCGACGCGCGGGCTCCCCGCCCGCGGCGAGCACCCCCGCGAGGTCCGCGGCGCCGTACAGCACGCCCGTGTACACGTCGGCTGCCGGACCGGCCGGGGCCGAGCGCAGCACGGTGTTGCGTCGCACCTCCTCGGCGAGCCCCGGCGTCGTGCCCAGGACCTCGTGGGCGTCCGGCCGGGCGCTCGCGGCGGCGAGCGCGTCGAGGACCGTCACGCGGTGCGCGGTGAGCGCGGGGGAGGTCAGGGTGTCGAGGTCGACGGGCGGGGCGCCGTCGGGCGCGGGGGTCTTGCCCTCGGACGGGGGGAGCAGCACGAGCACCGGGTCACTCTACGAGCGCGCGCGACGTCGCCGCCGCGGGTGACCGGGGCCGACGGCGTGGGGTGCGTCACGGCTACGCTCGCCCGATGGCCCAGGTGAAGATCTACGGACGGCGCAGCGTGTGGGGCGCGCGGCGGACGGAGGTGTCCGACGCGCTGCACGACGCGCTCGTGCGCGCGTGGCAGCTCCCGCCGGACAAGCGGTTCCACCGCTTCCTGCTCCTGGACGACGACGACCTGGTCGCCCCGCGCTCGGACGCGTACCTGGTCGTCGAGGTCGTCTGCTTCACGGGCCGCACGCGCGAGGCCAAGCGCGCGCTGGTCGCGGCGCTGTACGACGACGTCGTGCCAGCCCTCGGCCTGACGGTGGACGACGTGGAGCTCGTGATCCTCGAGAGCCCGCGCGAGAACTGGGGCATCCGCGGGGTCAGCGGCGACGAGCTCGCGCTGTCGTACCGCGTCGACGTCTGACTCGCGCGTCCCCTGCCTCGGGCGGCGGGGGGCGGTCCGAGCCCCGTGCGGGGCCGCTCAGCCTGCCTCGGCGACGACGGCCAGCACCGCGTCGCCGTACCGGGCGAGCTTGTTCTCGCCGACGCCGCTCACCAGCGCGAGCCGCTCGAGCGAGCCGGGCCGGGCGGTCGCGATCCCGCGGAGCGTCGCATCCCCGAACACGATGTACGCGGGCACGCCCTGGGTCTTCGCCTCGCCCGCCCGCCAGGCGCGCAGCGCCTCGAAGAGCGGGACGTCGGCCTCGGCCAGCTCGGCGGCGGCCGACGCCTTCCGTCCCTTCGCCGCGCGCACCGGACGCGCCGGCTCGTGCCGCATCCGGACCTCGCGGCGCCGGGCCAGGACCTCCCCGCTCGCCGCGGTGAGCACGAGCGTCCCGTGCGCGCCCTCGACGGTGAGCAGTCCCTGGGCGAGGAGCTGGCGCACCACGGCCCGCCACTCGTTCTCGGACAGGTCGTCCCCGACCCCGAACACCGACAGCTCCTGGTGCCGGAACCGCCGGACCTTCTCCGTGTCCCGGCCGAGGAGGATGTCGACGACCTGCCCGACGCCGAAGCGCTGCCCGCGCTCGCGGTCCAGGCGGAACACCGTCGAGAGCACCTTCTGCGCGGCGACCGTCCCGTCCCAGGCCTCGGGCGGGGCGAGGCACGTGTCGCACGACCCGCAGGCCCCCGGGTGCTCCTGGCCGAAGTAGGCGAGGAGCTGGGCGCGGCGGCACTCCACGGTCTCGCAGAGGGCGAGCATCGCGTCCAGGTGCCGGCCCAGGTTGCGCCGGTGCGCGGCGTCGCCGTCGGACGTCTCGATGAGCTTGCGCTGCTGCACGACGTCGGCGAGGCCGTAGGCCAGCCAGGCGGTGGACGGCAGCCCGTCGCGCCCCGCGCGTCCCGTCTCCTGGTAGTACCCCTCGACGGACTTGGGCAGGTCGAGGTGGGCGACGAACCGGACGTCGGGCTTGTCGATGCCCATGCCGAAGGCGATCGTCGCGACCATGACCACGCCGTCCTCGCGCAGGAACCGGGACTGGTTCGCGGCGCGCACCGACGCGGGGAGCCCCGCGTGGTAGGGCAGCGCCTGGATCCCGTTCTCGACGAGCGTCGCGGCGGTCCTCTCGACCGACGCGCGCGAGAGGCAGTAGACGATCCCGGCCTCCCCGGCGTGCTCGGTGCGCAGCAGGTCGAGCAGCTGCTTCTCGGGCCGGTCCTTGGGCACGATCCGGTAGGTGATGTTGGGGCGGTCGAAGCTGGAGACGAAGTGCCGCGCGCCCTCCAGGTCGAGGCGCAGGGCGATCTCGGCGCGCGTCGCGGCCGTCGCCGTCGCGGTCAGCGCGATGCGCGGGACGGACGGCCAGCGCTGGTGCAGCACCGACAGCTCGAGGTAGTCCGGCCGGAAGTCGTGGCCCCACTGGGAGACGCAGTGCGCCTCGTCGATCGCGAACAGCGCGATCGGCGTCCTGTCGAGCAGGTCGAGGGTGGCGCGGCTGCGGAGCCCCTCCGGCGCCACGTAGAGCAGGTCGAGCTCACCCGCCACGAGCGCGCGCTCCACGGCGCGGCGGTCCTCCGAGGACAGCGTGGAGTTGAGGAACGCGGCGCGGACGCCGAGCGCCGCGAGGGCGTCCACCTGGTCCTGCATGAGGGCGATGAGCGGGGAGACCACGACGCCGGTCCCTGGACGGACCAGGGCGGGGATCTGGTAGCACAGCGACTTGCCCCCGCCGGTCGGCATGAGCACCAGGGCGTCGCCGCCGTTGACGACGGTGTCGATGACGGCCGCCTGCTCACCCCGGAACGCGTCGTACCCGAAGACTCGCCGGAGCACGTCGAGCGCGGGGTCGGTCGCAGTCGCTGTGGCCACCCGGGCACCCTACCGAGGAGTTCCGACACGACGGTCCCGGCGCGTCCGCCCCACCGCCGGGGCGCCCGTCACGGGCGGCGGAGCTCCGCGGGCAGGTCGTCCCGGTGGCGGACGGCGAGCGACGTCACCGCGCGGGTCAGGCAGACGTACAGCCGTCGCAGCCCCGTGACCCGGTCGGGCTCGCCCCGGACGACGCCCTCCGGGTCGTCCAGCACGACGTGGTCGAACTCCAGCCCCTTCGCGAGCGACGCGGGCACGAGGTCGAGGCGCGCGTCGAACTCGACCGCGCCGTCGTCGTCCGACGCCTCGCCGACGACCGCGAAGGCGAGGCCCGCCGCGGCGAGCGCCGCGCGCGCGGCGTCCGTGCCGGCGTCGGGCACGATCAGCCCGACCGACCCCTCTCGGGCGAGCGCCGTGCGGACCAGGTCCACGAGCGGCCCGGTGGTGAGGACGAGCTCGCCCCGCGCCCGGCGGACGGCGACCGGCGGGTCGAGGTCCGGCGCGATCGAGGGGAGCAGGCGGGCCGCGTACTCGATGACGTCGCCGGGGACGCGGAAGCCGGCGGTGAGCTGCTCCACGTGGCCGTCGGGCTTGCCGAGGTGCGTCAGCGCGTCGGTCCACGAGGAGACCCCCCACGGCGTCGTCGCCTGGGCCAGGTCGCCCAGCACCGTCAGCGAGCCGGTACGCGCCCGGCGCCCGAGAGCGCGCAGCATCATCGGCGACAGGTCCTGCGCCTCGTCCACCACGACGTGCGCGACCGACGCGCCGCGGGCCAGCAGGTCCGCGACCTCGTCGAGCAGGACGAGGTCGGCCAGCGTCCAGCGGGCCGTGCCCGGTGTCCGGGACGGTCGGGCCGGGCGCAGCAGCTCCTGCTCGGCCGGGGTGAGGACGCCGTCGGCGCTCGCGGCGAGGAACGCGGGGTCGACGAGGAGCCGGTGCAGCAGCGCCGTCGGCGTGACCTTCGGCCACACCGCGGCGGTGTAGTCCCGGACCGGGCGGGTGCGCGCGAGCGCGTCCCACGCCCGCTCGTCGAGCGCCTCGCCCGACTCCTCGATCTGCACGAGGATCCGGTGTGCGAGCGCGTGCCGCAGGTGGTCGCGACCGGCGTCGAAGCGCGGCTCCCGGCCGACCACCTGCGCCACGCACTCGCGGGCCTCGTGCGCGGCGACGCGCCAGCGGCGCGCACCGCGGGGCAGCACGAGCGCCTCGGACGGCTCGACGAGGTGCGACCACACCGCGCGGCGGAGGACCTCGACCATGCGCACGTCGCCCTTGAGCCGCGCGACGTCCGCGGGCTCCGTGCCGCGCAGGCGGCCGTGCGCCGTGACGATCTGCTCGACGGTGGTCTGGGTCGCGTCGACCTCGCCGAGGGCGGGCAGCACGTCGCGGATGTACCGCAGGAAGCTCGCGTTGGGCCCGACGACGGTCATCCCGGCGCGGCTCACCCGCTCCCGGTGGGAGTACAGCAGGTACGCGGCGCGGTGCAGCCCGACGGCGGTCTTGCCGGTGCCGGGCGCACCCTGCACGACGACGGTCCGGTCGATCCCGCTGCGCACGATGACGTCCTGCTCGGGCTGGATGGTGGCCACGATGTCGCGCATCGGCCCGGTACGGGGTCGCTCGATCTCGGCCTCGAGGATCGCCGAGGACTCCGCACCAGGACCCGGGGCGTTGAGCGTCTCGTCCTCGAAGCCCGTGAGGGCGCCGCGCTGGAAGCCGTAGCGGCGGCGGACGGCGACCCCCATCGGCTCGGTGCGCGTGGCGCGGTAGAAGGGCGTGCTCACCGGGGCGCGCCAGTCGACGACGAGCGGGTCGCCCTCGGGGTCGGAGACGTGACGGCGCCCGATGTGGAAGACCTCGGCGGGCTCGTGGCCGGTGCCGTCGAGGTCGATGCGCCCGAAGAAGAGCGGGACCTCGGGGTCGTCGGCGAGCTGGGCGAGCCTGCGGGCGAGCGCCGCCTCGAGGTACTCGGCGCTGACCCGGTCTCCCGCGAGCGCGTCGAGCGACCCGGCCCGCTCGCGCATGCGGGCGAGCTGCCTGCGGGCGTCGGCGAGGAACTCCTGCTCCCGGGCGAGCTCGGCCGACGTGTCGGTGGCGGGTGCCGCGCTCGGGGCGTCGGGGGCGGACGGTTCGGCGGTGGCGGGCACGACAGACCTCCGGGAGCGGGCTTCGAGGGGGCGGGCCATCCTACGGGGCACGACCCGCCGCCGGGACCGGTCGCTGGTCCGCCGAGCCGCCCGGGAGCGGTAGCCTTGCTGGCGCGGACGAGTCGGTCGGACGGTCGCGTCGGGAGGCCTCGTGCCTCCCGCCGAGGAACGTCCGGGCTCCGAAGGGCAAGGTGGTGGGTAACGCCCACCCGGGGTGACCCGCGGGACAGTGCCACAGAGAACAGACCGCCGCGTCGGGAAGGGCTCCGGCCCCGACCGGTGCGGTAAGGGTGAAACGGTGGTGTAAGAGACCACCAGCGGACCGGGTGACCGGTCCGGCTCGGTAAACCCCACCTGGAGCAAGGTCAGACAGACTGTGTCTGAGGGCTGCCCGCCCGATTCTCCACGGAGAAGCACAGTCGGGTAGACCGCTCGAGCCCTGCGGCGACGCAGGGCCTAGATGGATGACCGTCGCCCGCGCGAGGGCGACCTCGCGCGGGAACAGAACCCGGCGTACAGACCGGCTCGTCCGCATCGCACCGCCCGACCTGAGACAGCGGCGCCTCCTCTGGTGCCGTGACGATCGACGCTGACATCGACGACGGCGATGACGACTTCAATGGCGTCGGGTTGTGCCCTGCCCCCCTGGCGCTGACCGTCCCCGGACTGGGGTGAGCCCAGCGCGGACGCCTCCACTCCGTCCACGCCGGGCTCTGCGACAGAGTTACGGCCGCCTCGCATCAGAGACGGCGCGAGCCGGGCACCTACACGCGTCCCCGACCGCGTCGTGTCGAGGGTCGTCAGCCGCCTCTGGACGGCTAGTGCGCTCTGAGCTGCCCTGCTTCGTCGAACCCCAGCCGGGCGGGTGGTGTCTCGCGCATGCGGAGCAGTTCGTCGATGTGAGTCATCAGGAGAGCGAAGCCCGCCCAACGAGGCTCTCGTCCGGGCCAGAGCACCTCGACGTCGTCGGCGACCGCGTCGAGGAAGCGGTTCAGGTCCTCGTCGTCGACGTCCAGGACGATCGGCGGGGCGTACTGCCTGTCGTCCCAGCGGTGGATCTGCGCTCCGTCGGTGGTGACGCGCACGTCGTTGCCGTCGGAGGCCGACTGGAGGGCGAACTGCTCGACGGTTCGGGTGGTCATGAAAACGCAGGGTAGATGGTGCCCTGGTTGCCGGTCGCGGACGACAACGACGACCGGGCGTGCGGGACCGCGACCGCGCCGCCGTCGACGGACGTGTCCGTGATGCTCTCCCCGCCGTCGGGCCAGGCGAGACCGGGCGAGCGCGTGCAGCTCGACGCCGTCGTGCGCAACGGCGGCCCGGCGGGCACGACCGCCGAGGTGCGCTGCACGCCGGCGGCCACCGCCGCGCTCGCCGTCGTGGCGGCGACGGTCCTCACGTGCGTCGTCGGCGACCTGCCGCCCGGCGCCGCGGTGACGTACCGCCTCACGGGCACCGCCACCGGGGCGCCGGGCACGGACCTCGTCGTCACGGCGCGGGTCGCGCACGACGCCCCGGACACCGTCCCGGAGAACGACGTCGCGGCCGCGACGGTCCGTCTGCTGCTCGGAGCGACGCCTCCTCCCGGCCCCGGCCCCGGCCCCGGTCCCGGCCTCCCGCCGTCGGGCCCGGGGGAGGCGCCCGCCGGTGCGGTGCCGGGCTCGCACCCGGCCGCCCCGGGGCCGTCCGCGGGGCCCTCGTACGCCCTCGCCACGACCGCCGGCCTGGCTGCGCTCGCCGCCCTCCTGCTCGGCCTCGGGACGCTGCTCGTGCGCGGGCACGGGAGGGCCGCGCGCGGCCCGGGCGGGCTCGGGCCGCGGCGGCCGCGAGGCGGCGGGACGGCGTGAGCGCCGCGGTACGGCGTTAGGCTGTCGTGCCGCACCCGCCGCGGAGACGCCGGTCCGCCGGCGCGTCCGCCCGCCTCTCCCGGCACCACCGGGAGGACGGGCCCCGTCCTACTCGTGCCGAGGAGCACCATGTCGCACCACGACTCGCACACGCCTCCGCTCGCCTACGTCATCGCCGGTTCCGAGGCCACCGGCGGCGCCGGCATCCAGGCCGACCTGAAGACGTTCCAGGAGCTCGGCGCCTACGGCGTCGGCACGCTCACGTGCATCGTCTCGTTCGACCCGAAGAACGACTGGGGCCACCGCTTCGTCCCCGTGGACCCGCAGGTGATCGCCGACCAGTTCGAGGCGGCGACGGTCACGCACGAGCCCTCGGTCGTGAAGATCGGCATGCTCGGCACGCCCGCGACGATCGACGTCGTCGCCGAGTCGCTGCGCTCGCGCACGTGGGAGCACGTCGTGCTCGACCCGGTCCTCATCTGCAAGGGCCAGGAGCCCGGTGCCGCCCTCGACACCGACACGGCGCTGCGCGCGCAGGTCCTCCCGCTCGCGACCGTCGTCACGCCCAACCTCTTCGAGACGCGCACGCTCGCGGGCGTCGAGTCGATCGAGACCGTCGAGGAGCTCGTCGAGGCGGCGCGCAAGGTCCAGGCGCTCGGCCCGCGCGCCGTCGTCGCGAAGGGGGGCGTCGAGCTGCCCGGCCCCGACGCGGTCGACGTCCTGGTCGACGGCGACGAGGTGCACGTGCTGCGCACCCCGAAGATCGGCGAGGAGCGCGTGAGCGGGGCCGGCTGCACGTTCGCCGCCGCGATCACCGCGGAGCTTGCGAAGGGCGCCTCGGTGCTCGACGCCGCGCGCGTCGCCAAGGACGTCGTCACCGCCTCCATCGAGGACCGCGTGGCGTCGAACGCGCCGTTCGACGCGGTACGGGTCGGCGCGCGCCGCTGACCTCCTGCGGCGTGCCCGGGCCGCGGCCTCACGACCCCGGGCCGACCCGTGCTCGACCAGCGATCACCCCTCGGACGTCTCGACGTCCCCTGACGGTCAAGGAATACTCTCGTCACCGTGAACGACCTCTCCCCTTCGGAACTGTCCCCGTCCCCGGGTGCTGCCGACGGCCCCGACCGGGTCTCCGCCGACGTCTCCGACCTCCCCGACGACACCGGGCACGCCGGGCGCGGCCTCGCGCGCCACGACGTCCCGGGCCCGCTGCGCGACGACGTCCGCCTCCTCGGCGGCCTGCTGGGCACCGTGCTGCGCGAGACGGGCGGCCAGGACCTGCTCGACGACGTCGAGCGGCTCCGCGAGCTCTCGATCCGCGCGTACGACGACCGGTCGGGCGCGGTGCTCGCCGAGGCCGAGGCGCTCGTCGAGGGCCTGTCCATGGCGCGCGCCGAGCAGGTCGCCCGGGCCTTCACGTGCTACTTCCACCTCGCGAACCTCGCGGAGGAGTACCACCGCGTGCGCGTCCTGCGCGAGCGCGAGGCGGAGTTCGCGACCCGCGCCACGACGCCCGACGACTCGCTGCCCGAGGCGTTCGAGCAGCTCGTCGGCGAGGTCGGGCGCGAGGAGGCGCTGCGCCGGCTGCGTCGCCTCGAGTTCCGCCCCGTGCTCACCGCGCACCCCACGGAGGCGCGCCGTCGTGCGGTCTCCGGCGCGGTGCGGCGCATCGCGACGCTCCTCGACGAGCGGGACGCGCAGCGCCTCGGCGGCACGTCGCTCGCGGAGAACGAGCGTCGTCTCCTCGCCGAGATCGACACGATGTGGCGCACCGCCCCCATCCGCGAGCACAAGCCGTCGGTCCTCGACGAGGTGAAGACGGCGCTCGGCGTGTTCGACGCGACGATGTTCGACACGTTCCCCACCGTCTACCGCCGCCTGGACGACTGGCTGCTGGGCGACGAGGCGGGGCGCGAGGAGCCGCTCGTGCGGCCGTTCGTCAGCCTGGGTACGTGGATCGGCGGCGACCGCGACGGCAACCCGAACGTCACGGCCGACGTCACGCGCCAGGCCGCTGCGATCGCCGCCGACCACGCGCTCGCGGCGCTCGAGCAGCAGGCGCGCGCCGTCGGGCGCAAGCTCACGCTCGACCAGGACGGCACGCCGCCGTCGGACGGCCTGCGCGCCCTGTGGGAGCGTCAGCGCCGGCTCTCGGAGGCGGTCACCGTCGCCGCGTCGGAGGCGTCGCCGCGCGAGCCGCACCGTGCGGTCCTGCTCGTCGTCGCGGACCGCATCGCCGCGACGCGGGCCCGCAACGCCGACCTCGCCTACCCGAACGCCGAGCAGCTCGAGTCCGACCTGCGCGTCGTCCAGGAGTCGCTCGTGGCGGCGGGCGCGCCCCGTGCGGCGTACGGGGACCTGCAGCAGCTCGTGTGGCAGGTCGAGACGTTCGGGTTCCACCTCGCGGAGCTCGAGGTGCGTCAGCACTCCCAGGTCCACGAGGGGGCGCTCGCCGAGATCGCGGAGAAGGGCCTGCACGGCGACCTCTCCGACCGCACGCGCGAGGTGCTCGACACGTTCCGCGCGCTCGGCGCGGTCCAGCAGCGCTACGGGATCCGTGCCGCACGCCGCTACATCGTGTCGTTCACGCAGAAGCCGGAGCACCTGGCCGCGGTGTACGAGCTCGCGGAGCTCGCGTTCGAGGGCTCCGACGAGGCGCCCGTGGTCGACGCGATCCCGCTGTTCGAGACCTTCGCCGACCTCCGGGCGAGCGTCGACATCCTCGAGTCCATGCTCACGCTGCCGCAGGTGCAGCGCCGCCTCGCCGAGAACGGGCGCCGCGTCGAGGTCATGCTCGGCTACTCGGACTCGTCGAAGGACGTCGGCCCGGTGTCCGCGACCCTCGCCCTGCACGACGCGCAGAGCCGCATCGCGCAGTGGGCCGAGCGCCACGACATCACGCTCACGCTGTTCCACGGCCGCGGCGGAGCCCTCGGCCGCGGCGGCGGCCCGGCGAACCGTGCCGTGCTCGCCCAGCCCCCGGGCTCGGTCGACGGCCGCTTCAAGCTCACCGAGCAGGGCGAGGTCATCCTCGCGCGCTACGGCGACCCGACGATCGCGTCGCGCCACATCGAGCAGGTCGCCGCGGCGACGCTGCTCGCGTCGGCGCCGTCGACGGAGAAGCGCAACGCCGAGGCGACCGAGCGCTACCGCGACCTCGCGGCCGCGCTCGACGAGTCGTCGCGCCGCCGGTTCCACGAGCTGGTGCGCGCGGACGGGTTCCCGCAGTGGTTCTCGCAGGTGACCCCGCTCGAGGAGGTCGGCCTCCTGCCGATCGGCTCCCGCCCGGCACGTCGCGGCCTGTCGGTCTCGTCGCTCGACGACCTGCGCGCGATCCCGTGGGTGTTCTCCTGGTCGCAGGCGCGCATCAACCTCGCGGGCTGGTACGGGCTCGGCACGGCGCTGCGCGAGTTCGGCGACCTCGAGCTGCTGCGCGAGGCGCACCGCGAGTGGCCGCTCTTCGCGACGCTGCTGGACAATGTCGAGATGTCGCTCGCCAAGACGGACGAGCGCATCGCCGAGCGGTACCTCGCGCTCGGGGACCGCGACGACCTCGCGCAAGCGATCCTCGACGAGCTGCGCCTCACGCGCGAGCAGGTCCTCGCGGTGACGGAGAACGCGTGGCCGCTCGCGGGCCGGCGCGTGCTGGGCCGCGCGGTCCAGCTCCGCAGCCCGTACGTCGACGCGCTCTCGCTGCTCCAGGTCCGCGCGCTGCGCGGCCTGCGCTCCGGCGCGGAGGGCCCCGTGAAGGACGAGCTCCAGCACCTGCTGCTGCTCACCGTCAACGGGGTCGCGGCCGGCCTGCAGAACACCGGCTGAGGTCCGGCGCCCGCCACGACGGCCGTCACGTCGACCCGAGACCGGGTCCGTGGCGGCCGTCGTCGTCTGGACAGCCGTCCAGTTGTTGAATGAATCCTCAACCATCGCCCCGGTGAACGGCCGTCCACGGGGGCCTGGGTAAAGTCTTCGCCAGAGGCCTACCAGCCGACGCTATCCGTGGGGTACTCTGGCGACGACCGACCACGCCGGAGTCCTGCTGTCGCCCGACGACGTACGAGAGCAGGGGGCCGACAGGTCGGGGCGTCGGGCAGGAGGCGCGGCACTCGTCGGGGTGGGCGAGGCAAGGCGGGACGAAGGGCGGGGCAGTGTTGGTACAGGAGCTCGAACGCAGCGACACCGGGGCAGGGACGGGCGGCATCCGGCTGCTCGAGGAACGCGACGCGAGCGTCGTGGACATGTGGGGCGAGATCGACGTCGCCCTGCGCAGCGAGGCGAGCGCCGCGCTCGCCAACGCTCTCGAACGCGACGTACCCGTGGTCATCGACACGTCCAAGGTGACGTTCATGGACTCGACGGGCATCGCTTTCCTCGTGCAGTTCTACACGATCGGCTCCGAGGAGGGGCTGTCCGTGACGCTGCGCAACCCGCCGACGGTCGTCACGGACGTCCTCGAGATGCTCGGCGTCATCGAGATCTTCGGCACCGAGCACCACGAGGTCAGCCCGGCCTGACGGCACCGGCGAGCCCGGCCCCTCCGGACCGGGCTCGCGCCGTGGGCACGATCGTCAGACGGCGTCGGCCGCGAGCGACGCGGCACCCACGATCCCGGCCGCGTTGCGCAGCTGGGCGGGCACGATCGGCGCCCGCAGGTGCAGCAGCGGCAGGAAGTGCTCGTGCTTCTTGCTCACGCCGCCGCCCACGACGATGAGGTCGGGCGAGAACAGGTCCTCGACGACCCCGAAGTAGCGCTGCAGCCGCTCGGCCCACTGGGCCCAGTCGAGGTCCTCGCGGTCACGCGCGGCGTCGGAGGCCCGGGTCTCGGCGTCGTACCCGTCGATCTCCAGGTGGCCGAGCTCCGTGTTGGGGAGCAGGTGGCCCTCGACGAGGATCGCGCTGCCGATGCCGGTGCCGAGCGTCGCGACGAGCACGACGCCGTCCGCGTCGCGCGCGGCGCCGTAGCGCACCTCGCCCACGCCCGCGGCGTCGGCGTCGTTGACGGCGACGACGTGCCGTCCCGTCTCGCGCGCGACGAGCGCCGGGAGGTCGACGCCCGTCCACGACTTGTCGAGGTTCGCGATGAACCGCACGACGCCGTGCTGGAGCGGGGCGGGGAACGCGACGCCGATCGGCACGTCCTGCGGGAGGTCGTAGGCGCCCACGAGCTCGGCGATCACCTCCGCGACGGCCTGCGGCGTCGACGGCTGGGGGGTGGGGATGCGGTGCCGCTCCTGCGCGAACTCGCCCGTGGCGAGGTCGACCGGGGCGCCCTTGATGCCGCTGCCGCCGACGTCGATGCCGAAGGCGGTGCGGGGGCGCGGGCGGTCCGTGGGGGGTGCGGCGTGCGAGTCCTGGTGGGCGTTCATGGCAGTGTGAGGATCTCCGCTCCGTCGTCGGTCACCAGCAGCGTGTGCTCGAACTGCGCGGTCCGCGAGGCGTCCGCGGTGACTACCGTCCACCCGTCGTCCCACATCCGCCACTCGGACGTGCCGAGGGTGAGCATGGGCTCGATGGTGAAGACCATCCCGGGCTCGATCACGGTCGTGTGGTCGGGCGCCGCGTCGTAGTGCGGCACGACGAGCCCCGAGTGGAACGCGCGCCCCACGCCGTGGCCCGTGTACTCGCGCACGACCCCGTACCCGAAGCGGGCGGCGTAGCGCTCGATGACGCGTCCGACGACGTTGATCTGGCGGCCCGGCGCGACGGCCTTGATGCCGCGCGCGAGCGCCTCGCGCGTGCGCTCGACGAGCAGCGTCGACTCCGGGTCCACCTCGCCGACCGTGAAGGTGGCGTTCGTGTCGCCGTGCACGCCGCCCACGTAGGCGGTGATGTCGACGTTGACGATGTCGCCCTCGACGAGCTCGGTGGAGTCCGGGATGCCGTGGCACACGACCTCGTTGAGGGAGGTGCACAGCGACTTGGGGAACCCGCGGTAGCCGAGCGTCGACGGGTAGGCGCCGTGGTCGAGGAGGAACTCGTGGCCCACGCGGTCGAGCTCGTCCGTCGTGACGCCGGGGGCGACGTGGCGCCCGACCTCGACGAGCGCCTGCGCCGCGACGCGCGAGGCCACCCGGATGCGCTCGACGGTCGCGGGGTCGTTGACCTCACTGCCCTGGAAGGGCCGCGGTCCCGGCCGGCCCACGTACTCGGGGCGCTCGATCGTCGTCGGGACCTGCCGCTGCGGCCCCACGACGCCCGGCGTCAGGGGGCCACGGCGCCCGGGGCGTGGGGGAGCGGCGGCGTCGGGCGGGACGGGGGCGGTGCTCATGGTCGCCAGTCTACGAACGCGCGGGCGACGTGGGCGGCCGGCCGGGCCGGGATGGGGGAGGATCGAGGCATGAGCACCGGATCACGCTTCAGCGACGACGGCGAGCCTGCGGCCACGGACGGGTACTACTACGACACGCGCACCGGCGAGGTGCACCGCGGCCCGAGCGCGTCGTGGTCGCACCGCATGGGGCCGTACCCGACGCGCGAGGCCGCTGAGAAGGCCCTGGAGACGGCGCGCGAGCGGACGGACGCCTGGGACGAGGAAGACCGCCGCGAGCGCGAGGAGTGACCCACGCCCCGCCGCCCGGCCCGCGCCGGGTGTGGTCGGGCCGTCTCGGCCTGCTCCTCGCCGGGCTGGCGGTGGGCGCGCTGACGTTCCTCGTCGCGCTGCAGGTCCGCGCCGTGTCGGGGGCCGGCCCGACGACGGTCACCCCCTCGGGCGGTGCCGTGCCGGCCGCGCCCGAGCCCGCGCCGTCGACGGCGTCGCCCGACCCGACCGCCACGGAGACCGGGCCGGCGCCCCCGCTCGCGGGCGTGACGGTCGCCGTCGACCCGGGGCACAACGGCGGTAACGGGGCGAACCCGCTCGTCGTGAACGCGCCCGTCCCCGACGGCCGGGGCGACACGAAGGCCTGCAACACGGTGGGGACGTCCACGGACTCCGGCTACCAGGAGCACGCGTTCACGTGGGACGTGGCGGGACGGCTCGCGGCACGCCTGACCGAGCTGGGCGCAGTCGTCGTGCTCACGCGCCCGGACGACGCGGGCGTGGGCCCGTGCGTCGACGCGCGCGGCCGGTTCCCGCAGGAGAACGACGCGGACGTGCTCGTCTCGCTCCACGCCAACGGCACGGAGGACCGCCGCGCGCACGGGTTCTTCGCGATCGTGTCCGACCCGCCCGTGGACGAGGCCCAGGGGGAGCCGAGCGTCGCGCTCGCGCACGAGCTCGTGGCCGCGCTGACGGCGGCCGGGTTCGCGCCGTCGTCGTCGGTCGCGGCCGACGACGGCCCCGTCCAGCGGCGCGCCGACCTGGCGACGCTCAACCACGCCGAGCGGCCGGCCGTGATGCTCGAGCTGGGGGAGATGCGCAACCCCGACGAGGCCGCGGTCATGGAGTCGGAGGAGGGGCGCCAGCGCTACGCGGACGCCCTCGAGTTAGGGATCATTGCATGGGCCAAGTCGCAGTGACACCCCTCTGAGCGACTCGGGAGATCGTACGACGGGTGTGAACAAGTTCGAGCATCGAACTGTTGGGGGATGGGTTCAGCACGACACTCGGATGGGCGTCGTGTTCTCGCTCGAACATGTGTGTCCACATGGGACGCATATAGGATCGAGCGCATGGCCGAGAAGGTGAGTCGCGCGTCAGCTGAGGAGCGAGTGTCAGAAGCAAAGGCTCGAGTCGATAAACTCAGGGAATTGCTAGAGCGGGAGAATCTAGGTTTCGAATACCGACGAAATGGATTCGCGCTCGCGGTCGAGATGCGAAACGGCAGAAACTCTCGGTCCGTCGTGGTAGACGAGTCATGCTTGGAATCTGTTTCGGAAATACCGCTGGGCAGCATCGTTTTCCTTGGCGACTACGACGCCGTACTCGACACAGAGTCGGGAACGATCGAGGCCGCCCTCCGGTCGGCATCTAGAGGCGTCGCGAGCGCGATCTACTTGCACAGACGACTTGCGCGAACGTCGTCGGTAGCTCCGGTATCGGCCGACGTTGGTGTTGATGTGGACAACGTCAAGACCTGGCAGATCCTTTTGAAGCACCCGAGGCACCCTGTTCGCATTTCGCAGATTTCCGAACAGTTGGCAACTCTATTGAATCCCGCGCGGCCGTTCAAAGACCGGCTCTCCATGAAAATCCCCGTTGATGGGTCGGCGACCCACGATTCCAGTCTTATGCTTCTTGAGTCTCTTGGGCACGCCATCCTATTCGACGTCGATCTTCTGCATGGAATAGCTATCGATTTTTCCAGTCGCAGCCGCCCTCTCGTCGCCAAGCGCAATGAACGCAGCGAAGTTGTGCTGAGTTACCCTAGGCACCAGTATCTTCGGGAGCCGCTCGAGCTGTACCGTTACGGGCAGTCGGCGGATGGCCTTCCTCTCCTGCAGTTCCTTGCTTTCTACCAATCAGTGGAGTACTTTTTCCCTGTCTATGCAGATGGTGCTGCCTTGCGGACTGTGAGAAACGAAGTCGCCGACCCAAGATTCAATCCTCGCGACGACGAGCAGATTGCGAGACTTCTCAGGATCGCTAAATCGGCTTCCGGATTCGCGAGCGAAAAAGAGCAGATGAAGTCAGCCGTCAAAACGGCAACCTCTGTGCCACGATTGAGGGATTTCCTTCGTAGGCATCCAGAACTCGATTACTTCACACAGCGAAAGCAGAAGATTCGCGGGGCTTCGCCATTAAAGATTGACGAGTCGCTGACCGAAGGGGTGGCTGAAAGGCTCTATGCAATTCGTTGTCGCATTGTTCACACAAAACAGAGCGGTGGCGACTCGGGAATTGAACTCCTGCTTCCGTCGAGCGGCGAAGCCGCGGCATTGGGGCCCGATGTTGACTTGATGAGGTTCATTGCGCAATCGGTGTTGTTGGACCAGGCGATTCCCTTAGAAGTTCCCAGTTAGAGGTCATGCTGTGAACATCGCTCGCGTGCCAGTGCTACTTGGGATGACTGTGGGATAGAAGAACGGGGGGTAGTTGGCGAGAGAGCCGCTGCTTCGCTATCGGGCGAAGCTGTGCGCGTCGTCGGGGAAGGTCCCGCCGCGCACGTCGGCGGCGTAGTCGGCCGCCGCCTGGCCGAGCGCGGCGCCGATCTCGGCGTAGCGCTTGGCGAACCGGGGCGACCAGTCCGTCATCCCGGCCATGTCGGTCCAGACGAGCACCTGGCCGTCGCACGCGGCGCCCGCGCCGATGCCGATGGTGGGGATGCGCAGGATCTCGGTGACGCGCGCGGCCACCTCGACCGGCACCATCTCGAGCACGACCGCGACGGCGCCCGCCTCGGCCACGGCGAGCGCGTCCTCGCTGAGGCGCTCCGCGGCGTCGTCGCCCCGTCCCTGGACGCGCGGGCCGCCGAGCAGGTTCTCGGACTGCGGCGTGAAGCCGAGGTGCCCGACGACGGGGATGCCCGCGTCCGTGAGCGCCTGGATCTGCGCCGCGACGCGGCGGCCGCCCTCGAGCTTGACCGCGCTCACGCCCGTCTCCTTGAGGAACCGGACGCCGGTGGCGAGCGCCTGCTCCGGGCCCGCCTCGTACGAGCCGAACGGCAGGTCCACGACGGTGAACGCGCGGCGCGCGGCGCGCGCGACGGCGCGGGCCGGGGGGATGAGGTCGTCGACCGTGACGGGCAGGGTCGACGCGTGCCCGTGCATCGTGTTGCCGATCGAGTCGCCGACGAGCAGCATGTCGATCCCCGCGTCGTCGAAGATGCGAGCGGTCACCGCGTCGTAGGCGGTGAGCATGGTGATCTTCTCGCCGCGCGTCTTGGCCTCGGCGAGGTGGTGCACGCGGACGCGGCGCGGTCCCGTGCCGCCGGTCGCGGCGGGCTCGGGGGCGGTGTGAGCAGACATGACGGCCTTTCCTGGGTGCGGGAGGGGGCGGACGGCGCGCGGGGTGCCGGCGTCGTCAGGCGAGCGGCTCGCGCCAGCGGTTCGTGATCGGCAGACGGCGGTCGCGGCCGAACGCGAGCGCCGTGACCTTCGGTCCCGGCGGGTACTGGCGGCGCTTCCACTCGGCGCGGTCGACGAGCGTGACGACCTTGTCGACGACCTCGGGGTCGAACCCGCGGGCGAGGAGCTCGGCGCGTCCCTCGGCGTGCTCGATGTAGGCGTCGAGGACCTCGTCGAGCAGGTCGTAGGGCGGCAGCGAGTCCTGGTCGGTCTGGCCGGGGCGCAGCTCCGCCGACGGCGGCTTGGTGATCGACGACTCCGGGATGGGCGGGATCTCGCCGCGGTCGAGCGCGGCGTTGTTGCGCCAGCGCGCGAGCTGCCACACGCGCGACTTGTCGACGTCCTTGAGCGGGGCGAACCCGCCGATGCTGCCCGCGTCGTAGATCGTGGCGTACCCGGTCGCGAGCTCGGACTTGTTGCCCGGCGCGATGACGAGGTGGCCCTCGCGGTTGGAGATCGCCATGAGGATCACGCCGCGCACGCGCGCCTGGAGGTTCTCCTCCGCGACGCCCTCGAGCTCGAGCTCGCCCTGGAACGCCTCGACCATGGGCGCGATGGGCTGGACGCGGTAGTCCGCGCCGAGCCGCTTCGCGAGGTCGGCCGCGTCGTCCTTGCTGTGGTCCGACGAGTACCGCGACGGCATCGAGACGCCGACGACGTTCTCGCCCCCGATCGCGTCCGCGGCGACGGCGGCGGTGAGCGCCGAGTCGATGCCGCCCGAGACGCCGAGGACGACCGAGCGGAAGCCGTTCTTGCGCACGTAGCCCGCGAGGCCCGTCACGCACGCCCGGTACACCTCCTCGTCCGGGTGCAGCTCGGGGGCGCGCGGCCCGCGCGGGACGCCGTCGGCGGGGAGCTCCCAGACGAGCAGGTCCTCCACGAACTGCGGCGACGAGGCGACCACCGTGCCCGCGGCGTCGGTGACGAACGAGCCGCCGTCGAACACGAGGTCGTCCTGGCCGCCCACGAGGTTCACGTACGCGACCGGGGCGCTCACCTCGCGCGCGCGGCGCGCGGCGAGGTCCGTGCGGACGTGCCCCTTGCCCACCTCGTACGGCGAGCCGTTGAGCACGAGCAGCAGGTCGAGCCCGTTCCCCGCCTCGTCGAGCGTCGCCATCTCCGCGACGGGGCCGCCATCCTGCCAGATGTCCTCGCAGATCGCGATGCCGACGCGGCGCCCCTCGACCTCGACGACCGTCGTCGTCTCGCCGGGCGCGAAGATGCGGAACTCGTCGAACACGCCGTAGTTGGGCAGGTGGTGCTTGTCGTACGCGGCCTGCACGGCGCCGTCGCGCAGCACGACGGCGCGGTTGGTCGGAAGGTCGGCGGGGGAGCCCGAGGCCTCGCGCTCCGCGGCGCCCGCACCGCGGGGTGCGCCCGAGGTGCCCACGGTGCCGAGCACGACGGTGACCGCGCCCAGCCCCTCGGCGTCGAGGCGCGCCGCGATGTCCGCGGCGGCGTCCCACGCCGCGCGCCGGAACGACGCCCGCAGCGCGAGGTCCTCGATCGGGTAGCCGGTGAGGGTCATCTCCGGGAAGGCGACGAGCTGCGCGCCCGCGGCCGCGGCCTCCCGGGTGCGCTCGAGGACCAGGGCGGCGTTGCCGTCGAGGTCCCCCACGCACGTGTCGACCTGTGCCAGCGCGACGCGCAGATCAGCCATGCGTCCACCCTAGACGAGCAGGGCGGACGGCTCGTCCGGGGGGCCGCCGCGCGGCACGACGTCCAGGACACGACCGTGTCACCCGTTCGTCACACGGATCAGGCAGGATGTACCGCATGGACAGGCAGCAGGAGTTCGTGCTCCGCACGGTCGAGGAGCGCGACATCCGCTTCATCCGGCTCTGGTTCACCGACGTGCTCGGCATGCTCAAGTCGGTGGCGATCGCGCCGGCGGAGCTCGAGTCGGCGTTCGCCGAGGGGATCGGGTTCGACGGCAGCTCGATCGAGGGCCTCACGCGCGTGTACGAGGCCGACATGATCGCCAAGCCGGACCCGACCACGTTCCAGGTGCTGCCGTGGCGCGGCGAGCGGCACGGTACCGCCCGCATGTTCTGCGACATCCTCACGCCAGACGGCGAGCCGTCCCTCGCGGACAGCCGCAACGTCCTCAAGCGTGCGCTCGCCCGGGCGAGCGACAAGGGGTTCACGTTCTACACGCACCCCGAGGTCGAGTTCTACCTATTCAACCAGCCGGCCGACGCCGGGTCGCCGCTCGTCCCCGTCGACCAGGGCGGGTACTTCGACCACCTCGCGCGCGGGAGCACGCACGACTTCCGGCGCGCCGCGATCACGATGCTCGAGTCCATGGGCATCTCGGTCGAGTTCTCCCACCACGAGGCGGGGCCGGGGCAGAACGAGATCGACCTGCGCTACGCCGACGCGCTGACGACGGCCGACAACCTCATGACGTTCCGCACGGTCGTCAAGGAGGTCGCGCTCGAGCAGGGCGTGTTCGCGTCGTTCATGCCCAAGCCGATGGCCGACCACCCCGGCTCGGGGATGCACACGCACCTGTCGCTCTTCGAGGGCGACCGCAACGCGTTCCACGAGCCCGGCGCCCAGTTCGAGCTGTCCAAGACGGCGCGCCAGTTCATCGCGGGCCTGCTCGTCCACGCGGCGGAGATCACCGCGATCACGAACCAGTACGTGAACTCGTACAAGCGCCTGTGGGGCGGGGCCGAGGCCCCCAGCTACGTGTGCTGGGGCCACAACAACCGCTCCGCGCTCGTGCGCGTCCCCATGTACAAGCCGGGCAAGGGCAACTCGAGCCGCGTGGAGTACCGCGCGCTGGACTCGGCCACCAACCCGTACCTGGCGTTCGCCGTCATGCTGGCCGCAGGGCTCAAGGGCATCGAGGAGGGCTACGAGCTCCCCGAGGAGACCGAGGACGACGTCTGGGAGCTCACCGACGCGGAGCGTCGTGCGCTCGGCATCAAGCCGCTCCCGCAGTCGCTCGACGAGGCGATCCGCATCATGGAGGGCTCCGAGCTCGTCGCCGAGACCCTGGGCGAGCACGTGTTCGACTTCGTGCTGCGCAACAAGCGCCAGGAGTGGGACGCGTACCGCGCGCAGGTCACGCCGTTCGAGCTGAAGCGGTTCCTCCAGGTCCTGTGAGCGGGTCCACGACGACGTCCGGTCGGTCCGGCGGGTCCCGCCGGCCCACGCTCACGGGTCGGCTCGCGCGGTTCGGCTTCGCCGACATCACGCGTTCGGCCGGCCTGCTCGCGGACCCGGACCTGGCGCTGCTGCTCGACCCGGGTGCTCGGTCCGTCGACGGTCCCGAGGCCGGCGCCGCCGACCCGGCGGGCGTCGTCGACGACGAGCTGCTCGCCGCGTTCGGCCAGGCCGCCGACCCGGACCTCGCGCTCCTGCAGGTCGTGCGGCTCGCGGGCGCGCTGCGCCCCGACGTCGAGGCGCGCGGTGCGCTCGCGGACCTCGCGCGCGGCACCCTGCGGCCCGGCCCGGCGCGCGACAGGCTCCTCGCGGTGCTCGGGGCGTCGGTCGCGCTCGGCGACGACGTCGTGCGGCGCCCCGCGCTGCTCGAGGTCGTCGCGGACCCGGCGCCGGGCACCGGGGTGGCCGCGGGCGACGTGCGGGCCGAGCTGCTGCGCGCCGTGGGCGCCGACCCGGACGCCGCCGTCCCGGTCGCGGCCGAGCCGGGGCCCGAGCGGGTCGACGCGCTGCGCCGCGCCTACCGCGAGCGGATCCTGCGCATCGCGGCGACCGACCTCACCGTCACCGACCCCCTGACGCGCATGCCCGCGGTCGGTGCGGCCCTGGCCGACCTCGCCGCCGCCGCGCTCGAGGGCGCGCTCGCCGTCGCGCGCGCGGAGCTCGACGACCACGGTGCGGGGGTGCGACTCGCGGTCATCGGCATGGGCAAGTGCGGGGCGCACGAGCTCAACTACGTCTCCGACGTCGACGTGATCTACGTCGTCGAGCCCGCCGACGGCTTCGACGAGGAGCACGCCACGACGGTGGGCGCGCGCCTCGCGACGAGCCTCGCGCGCGTGTGCTCCGGCACGTCCGGCGAGCCCGCCCTGTGGCAGGTCGACGCCGCGCTGCGCCCCGAGGGCAAGCAGGGCCCGCTCGTGCGCACGCTCGCGAGCCACGTCGCGTACTACGAGCGCTGGGCCAAGACGTGGGAGTTCCAGGCGCTGCTCAAGGCGCGCACCGTCGCGGGCGACCGCGAGCTCGGGCGCGCGTACGAGGAGGCGATCGCCCCGTTCGTGTGGTCGGCCGCGGGGCGCGAGAACTTCGTCGAGGACTCGCAGGCGATGCGCCGCCGCGTCGAGGCGCACGTGCCCGCGGCGGAGGCCGACCGCCAGCTCAAGCTCGGCAAGGGCGGCCTGCGCGACGTCGAGTTCACCGTGCAGCTGCTCCAGCTCGTGCACGGGCGGTCCGACGACTCGATCCGCAGCCGCAGCACCCTCACCGCGCTCGCCGAGCTGGCTGCCGCCGGGTACGTGGGGCGCGAGCACGCGGCGCGGCTCGGCGTCTGCTACCGGTTCCTGCGCTCGCTCGAGCACCGCATCCAGCTCTTCCGGCTCCGGCGCACGCACCTGCTCCCGACGGCCGACGACGAGCTGCGTCGTCTCGCCCGGTCGCTCGGCATGCGGACCGAGGGCGCGGCGGGCCTCACCGAGCGGTGGCGCGCGACGCGGCGCGAGGTGCGCGGCCTGCACGAGGAGATCTTCTACCGGCCGCTCCTGCCGGTCGTCGCGCAGCTCTCGCCGGACGAGGTGAGCCTGGCGCCGGAGGCCGCGAAGGCCCGCTTCGCCGCCATCGGCTACCGCGACCCAGCGGGCGCCATGCGGCACGTCACCGCGCTCATCGAGGGCGTGAGCCGTCGCGCCGCCATCCAGCGCCAGCTCCTGCCCGTGATGCTCGGCTGGTTCGCCGAGGGCGCGGACCCGGACGCCGGGCTGCTCGCGTTCCGCACGCTCTCCGAGACGCTCGGCACGACGCACTGGTACCTCCAGCTCCTGCGCGACTCCGGGTCCGCGGCCCAGCGGCTCGCGCACCTCCTGGCGAACTCGCGCTACATGGCCGACGCGCTCGGCCGGTCGCCCGAGTCCGTGCGCTGGCTCGCGGGCGACGCGGACCTCGTCCCGCGCGGCATCGAGCGCCTCGCGGCGGAGACCGACGCGATCCTCACGCGCGCCGACGAGGTGGAGCCGGCCACGGTGAGCCTGCGCGCCGTGCGGCGGCGCGAGCTGGCCCGCACGGGCGCCGCCGAGCTGCTCGGGGTCGTCGACCCGGTCGACGCCGCGCGCAGCATCTCCGACGCGGCGGACGTCGTGCTCGCGGGCGCGCTCCGGGTCGCGGAGTTCGTGGCGCGCGACGAGCTCGGGTACGACGCGCCGGACCCGTCGTCCGCGCCGGCGCGCCTGCTCGTCGTCGCGATGGGGCGCCTGGGCGGCCGGGAGATGGGCTACGGCTCGGACGCCGACGTCATGTTCGTGCACGACCCGGCGCCCGGTGCGGCCGGCGACGCCGCCCAGGCGTACGCGCTCGCCGCGGCGACGCGGCTGCGGCAGCTGCTGTCCGCCGTCGGGCCGGAGCCCGCGCTGCCCGTGGACGCCGACCTGCGGCCCGAGGGGCGCAACGGCCCGCTCGTGCGCTCGCTCGCGTCGTACGCCGAGTACTACGAGCGCTGGTCGAGCGTGTGGGAGGCGCAGGCGCTCCTGCGCGCGCGGCCCGTCGCGGGCGACGTCGCCGGGCTCGGCGAGGCGTTCATGCGGGTCGTCGACGCGCGGCGCTACCCGGCCGGGGGCCTCGACCTCGCCCACGTGCGCGAGGTGCGGCGCATCAAGGCCCGGGTCGAGGCGGAACGGCTCCCGCGCGGGGTCGAGGCGTCGCGGCACCTCAAGCTCGGGCGCGGGGGAGTGTCCGACGTCGAGTGGACCGTCCAGCTCCTCCAGCTCCAGCACGCCCACGAGGTCCCCGCGCTGCGGACCACGTCCACGGTGGACGCGCTCGACGCCGCGGTCGACGTCGGGCTCGTCGACCCCGACGACGCCGCGACCCTCGGCGAGGCGTGGCACCTCGCGTCGCGGCTGCGCAGCGCGCTCGTGCTGTGGTCCGGGCGCACGACCGGCACGACGGTGGACGTGCTGCCGCACGACCGCTTCGCGCTCAACGGCCTCGCGCGCGTGCTCGACCTGCCGGGCGTGGACACGGGCGCCGAGCTGGAGGAGCACTACCTCCGCACGGCCCGCCGGGCCCGCACCGTCATGGAGCGCGTCTTCTACGGCGAGGACTGACCGCGGGCCGCGCGGGGCGGTCAGATCGTGCGCGGGGCGCGCGCGAGGTTGGCCCGCAGCTCGTCGGCGTCCTGCCGCGCCACGTACGCCGGGCGGTCGCGCTCGACGCGCCACGACTCCGCGAGCGGGCTCGTGTCGACGGTGTCGAAGCCGAGCTCGTCGTAGAACCGCTCGACCCACGCGGCGGCCTCGGGGAAGTCGCTCGACGTCGCCAGCGCGCGGCGCCCCGGCGTCCCGGCGGGCGTGCCGTCGGTCGTGATGTGCGCCGACTGGACGTGGTTGAACGCCTTCGCGACCTTGGACGACGGCAGGTGCTCCTGGAGCAGGCCCGACGACGTCGCCTCGCCGCGGTCGAGCGCGTCGACGTGGCCGTCGCGCTCCCAGTAGTAGTTGTTCGTGTCGAGCACGATCTTCCCCGCGAGCGGCTCGACCGGGACGTCGCGGTACGCGTGGAACGGCACCGCCACGACGGCCACGTCGGCGGCCCGCGCCGCCTCCTCCGCGGTCGCCGCGCGCGCCCGCGGACCGAGCTCGGCGACGAGGTCGTCGAGCGTGCGGGGGTCGCGCGAGTTCGCGATGACCACGTCGTACCCCTGCCCGACGGCGGCCCGCGCCACCTGGGAACCGATGTTGCCTGCGCCGATGATCCCGAGAGTCGTCATGGTCATCGACAACGCGTCCGCGGCGTCACTATTCCGCACGGCTCGCCGTCCGGACCGTGTGGCATCCTGACGTCCGAGAGGGGGGCCCATGATCGACCCGCTGGTCGCCACGTTAGCGATCCTGGCCCTCGCCGTCGTGGGCTTCATGACGAACCGCCTGC
The DNA here is from genome assembly GCF_013127315.1 of Cellulosimicrobium sp. 72-3. Classification (NCBI taxonomy): domain Bacteria; kingdom Bacillati; phylum Actinomycetota; class Actinomycetes; order Micrococcales; family Promicromonosporaceae; genus Cellulosimicrobium; species Cellulosimicrobium sp. 72-3. The sequence continues at coordinate 2,528,046 of NZ_CP053419.1, read as the reverse complement.
CGCTCGTCGTCGTCGCGCTCTTCGTGCCCGTCGCGCTGTGGGCGACGGGGGTGCTCCCGCTCGACGAGGCGCTGGGCGGCTTCAGCGACCCGATCGTGCTCTTCATCGCGTCGCTCTTCGTGCTCAGCGACGCGCTGGACTCCACCGGCGTCACGGCGTGGATCGGGCAGTGGCTCGAGCGGCGCGCGTCGCTCGGGCGCGCGGGCCTGCTCACGCTCATGGTGGGCGTCGCCGCGCTGCTCGCCGCGGTCATCAGCATCAACGGCGCCGTCGCGGCGCTGCTCCCCGTCGCGGTGGTCGCGGCGGCGCGCGCCGGGATCGTGCCGTCGCGCATGCTCGTCCCGCTCGCGTTCGCCGCCGGCGCGGGGTCGCTGCTCACCCTCACGGGCACGCCCGTGAACATCATCGTCTCCGAGGCGGCGGCCGAGGCCGGCGGCCGCGAGTTCGGCTACTTCGAGTTCGCGCTCGTCGGCGTCCCGCTCGTCCTCGCCACCGCGGTGCTCGTCGTGACCCTCGGTGACCGGCTGCTGCCCGAGCGCGTCCCCGAGCACCTCGCCGACACCGCGACCGACCCGCGCGAGCGCGTGCGCTCGTGGCGCGAGAGCTACACGCCCGACCTCGACACGGGCCGCCTGTTCACCGGCGGCACCGGGGTCGTGGAGGTGGTCATCGCACCCCGATCGACCCTCGTCGGGCGCACCGTCAGCCCGGGCATGACGACGCGCGACGAAGGGCTCGTCGTGGTCGCCCTCCGGCGGGGCGAGGCGCACGCGTCGGCGTCCGACGCCGAGCGGGCCTCCGGGACGCTGACCCTCCAGCCGGGCGACGCCGTGCTCGTGCGCGGCCCGTGGGACGCGCTCCACCGGTACACGCAGTCGCCCGACGTGCTCGCGGTCGACTCGGCGCGCAGCCTGCAGCGCGGCGTCCCGCTGAGCCGCGGCTGGCGCCGCTGCCTCGCCGTGCTCGTCGTGACCATCGTGCTGCTCGCGACCGGCGTCGTGCCGCCCGTCATCGCCGGTCTGCTCGCCGCGGGTGCCCTGGTGGTCGGCGGGGTGGTCACCGTGCCGCAGGCGTTCCGTGCGATCTCGTGGGACACCGTCGTGCTCATCGCGGCGCTCATCCCGCTGTCCGCGGCGTTCGTCTCGTCCGGGGCGGCGGAGGCGATCGCCGGGCTCGTGCTCCGGCTCACGGGCGACGGGTCGCCGCGCCTCGCGCTGCTCGTGGTGTGCGTGCTCACGCTCGTGCTCGGGCAGTTCATCTCGAACGTCGCGACGGTGCTCGTCATGGCTCCCGTCGCGGTGTCGTTCGCGCAGACGCTCGACGTGAGCGTGCTGCCGTTCATGATGGCGCTCACGGTCGTGGGCGCGGCCGCGTTCCTCACCCCGATCGCCACCCCCGTCAACCTCATGGTCCTGCAGCCCGGCGGGTACCGGTTCGGCGACTACTGGCGCCTCGGCCTGCCGCTCGCCCTCGTCTTCCTCGCGGCAGCGGTCCTCTACGTGCCGCTCGTCTGGCCGTTCTGAGCCGCGAGCCCGTGACCGTCCTGCGGTCACCGTGGCACGACGTCGCAGGTCGTGGCACGGTATACCGCGTCGCGCGGGCACCGGGCCCGTGCCGACGTACCTGACACGGGGGAGTCGTCCATGGCGGAGACCACGAACGGCACGTCCTACGACGCGGTCGTCATCGGGGCGGGCTACTCGGGCCTGGCGATGCTGCACCATCTACGCGAGATCGGTCTGTCCGTGCTCGTCGTCGACGCCGCCGACGGGATCGGCGGCACCTGGTGGGCCAACCGCTACCCGGGCGTGCGCACCGACTCCGAGTACCTCGCGTACGCGTACTCGTTCTCGCGCGAGGTGCGCGACGAGTGGGACTGGTCCGAGCGCTACCCGCGCGGCGAGGAGATCCGCGCCTACCTCGAGTTCGTCGCCGACCGGCTCGACCTGCGCCGGGACATCCGGCTCGGCGTCGCCGTCGAGCGGGCCGAGCACTCCGACGCGACGAACCTCTGGACCCTCACCCTCGCGGACGGCTCCCGGCTGCGTGCGACGTACGTCGTCTCCGCGACCGGCCTGCTCTCCCGACCCCTGTACCCGGACCTCCCCGGGCTCGACACGTTCGCGGGGCCGGTCCACCACTCGGCCCGCTGGCCGCACGACGGCGTCGACCCGGCGGGCAAGCGCGTGGGCCTGCTCGGGGTCGGTGCCTCGGGGATCCAGATGCTGCCCGAGCTCGCGGCCGTGGCGGAGCACGTCACCGTCTTCCAGCGCACCCCCAACTACGTGCTGGAGACGACGAGCCCCGCCGTGACGGCCGACGAGCTCGCCGCCCTTCGCGCCCGCTACGACGAGGTCTTCGAGCGCGCCGCGCGCCACCCCTTCGGTGTCCCCATGGAGATCCCCACGCGGTCCGCGCTCGAGGTCGACGCCGAGGAGCGCCGCCGGGTGTTCGAGTCCCGCTGGGAGGCGGGCGGGTTCCGGTTCGCCAACGAGTGCTTCACGGACCTCGTGTCCAGCCCCGCGGCGAGCGAGCTCGCGTCCGAGTTCCTGCGCGGCAAGATCCGCGAGGTCGTCGAGGACCCGCGAACGGCCCGTCTGCTCACCCCGACGACGTACCGCTTCATGGGCAAGCGGCCCCCGACGGGCCACGGCTACTACGCGGCGTACAACCGCGAGAACGTCGAGCTCGTCGACGTGCTGAGCACGCCGATCACGCGCGTGACGCCGCGCGGGGTCGTCGTGGGGGAGGTCGAGCACGCGCTCGACGTGCTCGTGCTCGCCACCGGCTTCGACGCCATGACCGGGGCGCTCACGGCGTTCGACGTCGTCGGGCGGGACGGTGTCACCCTGCGCGAGCGCTGGGAGCGCGACGGTCTGCGCACCTACCTCGGCATCTCCGTCCACGGCTTCCCGAACTTCTTCATGTCGCTCGGGCCGCAGACGCCGCTGTCCAACCTCACGGTGCCCGTCCAGCGCGGCGCGCAGTGGCTCCAGCGCGCGCTCGCGTACGCGCGCGAGCACGGCGTCGACCAGCTCGAGGCCACGCCCGAGGCGGAGGAGTGGTGGCGCGCCGAGACGGACCGCGCGGCCCGCGCGACCGTCATGTACGAGGAGGGCAGGAAGGCGGGCGCCTGGTTCGTCGGCGGCAACGTGCCGGGCAAGCGCGAGGAGATCGCGGTGTACCTCGGTGGCGGGCACGTCTACCAGGACGAGTGCGCCCGCGCCGCGGCCGAGCACTACGCCGGGTTCCGCCCCGGCACGGGGCTGCCGTCCTCCCACGTCGTGCGGCCTGAGGATGACCCGGAGACTGCGCCCGACGCCGGCTCGGCATCCGGGACCGAGGAGGCGCCGGTGGCCGCCGGGGTCGGCGGCTGACCGGCGGGCTCGGCGGCTGACCGGCGGGTGCGGTGCGCCCCCTGCGTGCACCGCACCCGCCGCTCACGCCGCCGGACGTGCTGCGGCCGACCGGCCGCCCACGCCGCGGTCCGGACCGCTCAGCAGGTCAGTCCCGAGCCCGGGGCGACGCCCAGCACCTCGGTGATCCGCACGTAGCGGTCCACGCGGGACTGCACCGACGCCGGGTTGCCACCGCCGCACTCGAGCGCCCCGTTGAGCGAGTTGATCGTCTGGCCGAAGCCCGCGCCGGACACCATCGCCTGGTGCGACGTCATCACGCCGGGTCCGTTCTGGGTGTTCCAGTACCAGAGCGCGGTCTGCCACGCGACGGACGGGTCCTCCTCGACGAGCCACGGGTCGTTGAGCAGGTCGAGGCCCAGGGCGTCGCCGGCAGCCTTGTAGTTGAAGTTCCAGCTGAACATGATCGGCCCGCGCCCGTAGTAGGCCGTCTGGCCCGCCGGGCAGCCGAACGGCTGCTCGTCGTCGCACTTGATCCAGTAGTTCGCCTCGTTGATCTCCTTCACGTACCGGAGCCCGACCGACTCGAAGTCCGCGTGCGTGAGGAACGCCGCGGCCTCGCGCGTCCGGGTCTCCGGCGTCCCCGTGCTGGCGAACGCCGGGTACGCACCGAGCGCGTCGACGAACCCGTCGTACGTGTAGAACGGGTGCCGCTTCGGGAAGATCGCGTCGAACTCCGCGCGGCTCACCACGAAGTCGTCCCCGCCGCCCGTGCACCGGCCCGCGTCCACCCAGACGCTCGTCGACCCCGGCGTCTCGCGCTGGGTCCACCACCGCGCCGTCCAGTTCCGCCCGTGGTGCGACGCCGTCTTCCCGCCCGAGTACGAGGTCGTCGGCGACCACGTCGCGGCGCACGCGGCGGCGCTCGCGGGCTGGTCGGCGCTCGCGGGGGAGAGGCCCGTTCCCGCGCCCGCCGGGGCCGTGACGGACACGGCGAGGACCGCCGAGGTGAGGACGGAGACGACGGTGGTGAGGGCGCGCCGGAAGCGAGTGCTCATGAATCCCCCTGCTGTTGCGGGCGGCATCGTTACCGCCGCTCGCAAACCTAGCGCGAGGGGTGCTCCGGCGACAAGGGCATGCTCGTCGCACCACGCGGAACGGCGCCCGGCCTGCACCGGAGAGGTGCAGGACGGACGCCGTTCGCTGTCATCCTGGGCAGGGCCGTGAGGCCCTCCGATCAGATGTCGTAGTAGAGCTCGAACTCGTGCGGGTGCGGGCGCAGGCGGATCGGGTCGATCTCGTGGGTGCGCTTGTAGTCGATCCACGTCTGGATGAGGTCCGGCGTGAACACGTCGCCCTGCGTGAGGAACTCGTGGTCGGCCTCGAGGTTGTCCAGCGCCTCGGCGAGCGAGCCGGGGACCTGCTGGATCTGCGCGTGCTCCTCGGGCGGCAGCTCGTACAGGTCCTTGTCGATCGGCTCCGGCGGCTCGATGCGGTTCTTGATGCCGTCGATGCCGGCGAGGAGCTGCGCGGCGAACGCGAGGTACGGGTTGGCCGACGGGTCCGGCACGCGGAACTCGACGCGCTTCGCGGCGGCGGACGAGCCGGTCACCGGGATGCGGATGCACGCGGAGCGGTTGCGGGCCGAGTAGACCAGGTTGACCGGGGCCTCGTAGCCCGGGACCAGGCGGTGGTAGGAGTTCACCGACGGGTTGGTGAACGCGAGCAGCGACGGCGCGTGCTTGAGCAGGCCGCCGATGTACCAGCGCGCGAGGTCGGAGAGACCGCCGTAGCCCTTCTCGTCGAAGAACAGCGGCTTGCCGTCCTTCCACAGGGACTGGTGGGAGTGCATGCCCGAGCCGTTGTCGCCGAAGATCGGCTTCGGCATGAACGTGACCGACTTGCCGGCCTCGAACGCCTCGTTGCGGATGACGTACTTGAACTTCATCAGGTCGTCGGCCGCGTGCAGCAGCGTGTTGAAGCGGTAGTTGATCTCCTGCTGGCCGGCGGTGCCCACCTCGTGGTGCGCGCGCTCGACCTCGAGGCCGACCTTCTCCAGCGTCGCGCACATCTCGTCGCGCAGGTCCGCGAAGCGGTCGGACGGGGAGACGGGGAAGTAGCCGCCCTTGTAGCGCGTCTTGTACGCGAGGTTGCCGCCCTCCTCCTCGCGGCCCGTGTTCCACGCGGCCTCGACGGAGTCGAGGTAGTAGAAGCTCGAGTGCTGGTTCGTCGCGAAGCGCGCCTCGTCGAAGAGGTAGAACTCGGCCTCGGGCGCGAAGAACGCCGTGTCGGCGATGCCGGTGGAGCGCAGGTACGCCTCGGCCTTGGCCGCGATGTTGCGGGGGTCGCGCGAGTACGGCTCGCCCGTGAACGGGTCGACGATGGAGAAGTTCACGACGAGCGTCTTGCGCTTGCGGTACGGGTCCACGAACGCGGTCTTGACGTCCGGCACGAGCTTCATGTCCGACTCGTGGATCGCCTGGAAGCCGCGGATCGACGACCCGTCGAACATCAGGCCGTCCTCGAACGCCGACTCGTCGAACTGCGAGACGGGGATGTTGAAGTGCTGCATGATGCCGGGCAGGTCGCAGAACCGGACGTCGACGAACTCGACGCCTTCGTTCCGCGTGAAGGCGATTGCCTCCTCCGCGTTGTTGAACATCCGTTGCTCCTTGATCGGGTGGTGCCGTCGGGCTGCGCGGCGGACGAGCCGCTGACGTGGCGCCCACGAACCTAGGCCGGGGCGGTTTCCCTGCGGTGTACCCCTTGTTTCGGTCGTGTTACGTCCCGCGTCCCCGTGTGACGATCGTGCGACACGAGGGCGCGCGGCAGCCGACGTGGGGTCGGTGTGCCGTTCGGCACGATACCGCCGTCCGGCCGCCGGCGGGCGGTCCCGTCCACCGCGTGGCACGTACGCTGGTCCCGTGGTTTCACGCGAGGACATGGGTTCGTGGCTCGAGGGCGCCCCGGGCGGCCAGAACAGCGGTCGCGGTGCGCGGCTCGGACTCCCGCCGGACGGCCCCGGCTCCCTCGCGACGCTCGGTCGGCGCGTCGTCGCGCTGGTCATCGACTGGGTCCTCGCGACCCTGGTCGCGTTCCTCTTCTTCCGGCCCGCCGCGCCGGGGTTCTTCGAGGGCATCTCGGCGCTGCCCGTCTGGTCGCAGCCGCTGGTCTTCGCGATCGAGAACGTGCTGCTCGTGAGCACGCTCGGGTTCACCGTCGGTCACCGCGTCATGGGGATCCGGGTCCGGCGACTCGCCGAGCCGGCCCGCATGGTGGGTCTCGGTCGCGGCGTGCTGCGCACGGTCCTGCTGTGCCTCGTCATCCCGGCGGTCGTGTGGGACGCCGACGGTCGCGGCCTGCACGACCGCGCCGCGGGCACCGTGCTCGTCCGCTCCTGACCCCGGCGGCCGGGGCGGCCGGATCCCCACCCCTTCGCACGACGACGCCCGGCCGGCAGAGGGAAGATCCTCGCCGACCGGGCGTCGGTCGTGGTGCAGGGTGTGTCAGCGCCCCTTGAGGCCCTTGCGGTCGGGGCGGGCCCGGGTCGGGTCGATCCCCTTCGGGATCGGCAGGCGAGAGACGCCGAGCGCGCGCAGGCGCTTGGAGACCTCCGCCGTCTCGGGCTTCGTGAGGGTCGGCTTGAGCTTCTGGACCGCGCGGGGGAGCTTGGGCAGCGCCACCTGGTCCTCGCCGTCACCGACCTGGATCGTGGTGACCGGCACGTTCGGCAGCACGCGCGCGACGCGCTTGCGCTCGGCGTCGAGCAGCCGCTTGGCGCGGTGGGGCGGGCCCTCGCTCACGAGCACGACGCCCGCGCGCCCGACGCCGCGGAACACGAGGTCCTGCGTGCGGGGGTCGATCGCGACGGGCTCCTCGTCGAACGTCCACCCGCGGCGGATCGTGCCGAGCGCGGCGCGCGCGGCGCCGGGCTGACCCTCGATCTGCTGGTAGGCGGCGCGCTCGGCGCGGCGCGTGAGGACGAACATCGCGCCCAGCGCCGCGAACGGGATGCCGACGATGAGCGTGTAGACCCACTGGCCCCACCACAGGCCGATGCCCAGCGCGACGGCGAGGATGCCGACGAACACGCCGAGCATGACCCACGTGACCGCCGGGTCCTGCTTGCGGGTCATCTGGTAGGCGGCCCACACCTGGTGGTACCAGCGCTGCTTCTTGGGCTTCTTCTGCTTCGCGACCTGCTCGCCGGCGGCGGGCGCGCCGGTGCTGTCCGAGTTCTTGCGGGCCATGCCGGTCAGTCTAGTGGGGCGAGCGGGCCAGCAGGCTCGCGGCCTCCTGGCGGGACGTCGTCGGCTCGGCGAGGTGCGCGAGCGCGGCGGGGATCTCCATGCCGCGGCGCGTCATAGCCTGGCCCCAGAGCCGCCCGGCGCGGTACGACGACCGCACGAGCGGGCCGGACATGACGCCGAGGAAGCCGATCTCCTCCGCGGCGTCCGACAGCTCGACGAACTCCTCGGGCTTGACCCAGCGGTCCACCGGGTGGTGCCGCAGCGACGGGCGCAGGTACTGCGTGATCGTCACGAGGTCGCAGCCGGCGTCGTGCAGGTCCTGCAGCGCCTCCTTCGCCTCGTCGATCGTCTCGCCCATGCCGAGGATGATGTTCGACTTGGTGACGAGCCCCGCCTCGCGCGCGCGCGTGAGCACGGACAGCGAGCGCTCGTACCGGAAGCCGGGACGGATCTGCTTGAAGATGCGCGGGACCGTCTCGAGGTTGTGCGCGAGCACCTCCGGCCGCGAGTCGTTCACCTCGTCGAGCAGCTCGGGGATCGCGTTGAAGTCCGGGATGAGCAGCTCGACGCCGGTGCCGGGGTTGAGCGCGTGGATCTGGCGGACGGTCTCCGCGTAGAGCCAGGCACCGCCGTCGGGCAGGTCGTCGCGCGCGACGCCCGTGATGGTCGAGTAGCGCAGGCCCATCGCCTGGACGGACTCCGCGACGCGGCGCGGCTCGTCCGCGTCGAAGTCGGCCGGCTTGCCCGTGTCGATCTGGCAGAAGTCGCACCGGCGCGTGCACTGGTCACCGCCGATGAGGAAGGTCGCCTCGCGGTCCTCCCAGCACTCGAAGATGTTGGGACAGCCCGCCTCCTCGCAGACCGTGTGCAGACCCTCGCGCTTCACGAGCCCCTTGAGCTCGGAGTACTCCGGGCCCATGGTCGCGCGGGTCTTGATCCACTCGGGCTTCTTCTCGATCGGCGTCGCGGCGTTGCGGGCCTCGACCCGCAGCATGCGCCGTCCTTCAGGTGCGATCGTCACGGGTGTCTCCCGGTCGTCGTGGCGAGTGAGCGCCGACGTCGCGCCGAGCAAACGGGCGGGCGGCGCACCGTTCGGGTGCGCGCCCTGGTACGACGCCGGACTCCGGTCAGACTACGCGCTCGCGCTCGTCGTCTCCCGCGCGTCGCTCACCCTGTGGACGTGACATCAACGACACCCCGGTCACGACGAGCAGGACCGCCGCGACGACCGGCAGCGCGAACGCGCTCGTCGTCGAGACGGTGTCGGCGAGCGCGCCGCCCCCGGACGCACCGATCGCGACGCCGACGACGTTCGCGCTGGCCACGAGCGTCATGGCCGACGCCGTCCGCCCGGCCGGCGCGCGCTCGCCCGCGACGGTGAACACGGTGACCATGACGGGCCCGACGAACAGGCCGGTCGCTGCGACGGCGACGACGACGGCGGTCAGCGAGCCGCCCGCGGCCGCGAGCACGAGACCGGCCGTGCCGACCAGGAGCCCGGCCGCGAACGTGATCCAGCGGCTGCGCAGCCCCCAGCGGCGGGGGAGGGCGACCACGGAGAGCGCGGTGATCGCGGAGCCGACGCCCATGACGGCGTACACGAGCCCCGCGCTGCCGGGCACGCCCGCGTCGCGCGTGAGGGCGGTGAGCGCGGCCTGGGTCCCGCCGAACAGCAGCCCCATGGCGAGCATCCCGACGAGGACGACCGCCTCGCGACGCACGAGCGCGGCCGTCCCGCCGTCCGCCGCACCGGCCGTCGCGGCGTGCGGGCCGTGGCCGTGCGGCGTGGTCGCGCGCGCCGTGGGGTGGAGCGCGAACGCGGCGCCGAACACGGCGATGCCACCGGCCGCGGCGAGCACCGCGACCTGGGGCGAGCCCGCCGACGCGAGGACGCCCACGAGGGCGGGCCCCAGGACGAAGCTCACCTCGTCGGCCGTGCTCTCGTAGCTCATCGCGGCCTCGACGGTGCGCGGCTCGTCGGCCGCGAGACGCAGCCAGCGCACGCGGGCCAGCGGACCGACCTGGGGAGCGCTCGCGCCGGTCGCCGCCGCGGCGAGCAGCACCGCGGCCGTGGCGCCGGGCGCGGACGCCGAGAGGACGAGCGCCAGCACGGCGACCGTCGCGACCGGCACGCACACGAGCAGGACCCGGCGCTGGCCGACGCGGTCGGCGAGCGCGCCCTGGGTCGGGCCGCCGAGCGCCGTCCCGAGCGCCGTCGCCGCGGAGGCGAGGCCGCCGAGCGCGACCGACGACGTCGTCGACGACACGAGCAGGAGCGTCCCGATCGTCAGCATGGAGAACGGCAGGCGCGCGAGGAACGCGACGGGGAGGAACGCGCGGCCCGCGAGCTGGGGGAGCCGGGCGTAGCCCGTGCGGACGGGAGCGCCGCCGGGCGGGGGAGGTGCGGGGGTGCGGGGGCGCGACGTCGCGCGCGCGGGGGTGGTGGTCATGCGGTCCAGGTCCTCGGGGTCGTCCAGCCGCGCGCCGACCCACCCGTACTCCGGCGCGCGAGGATTCCCTGGAGCCTCCAGCCTATCCCGCGAGCGCGGCCGGCGGGGCGTCCGGAGCGTCGGCCGCGAGCAGCGGGCCGAGCGCCGTCCCGAGCGCGTCGACGAGGAGCGGCGAGACCTCGGCGAGCGTGACCTCGCGGCCGAGCTCGGCCGTGAGCGACGTCACGTCGGCGTCCTCGATGCCGCACGGGACGATCCGCTCGAACCTCGACAGGTCGGGCACGCAGTTCAGCGCGAGGCCGTGCATCGTCACGCCGCGCGCGACCCGCACTCCGATCGCGCAGACCTTGCGCTCGCGGCGCGTCTCGTCGGCCGCGACCCAGACCCCGCTGCGGCCCTCGACGCGCATCGTCGCGAGCCCGAGGCGGCTGCAGACCGCCATGACGGCCTCCTCGAGCGCCCGGACGTACGCGACGACGTCCACCGGCTCGGCGAGCCGGACGATCGGGTAGACGACCTGCTGGCCGGGGCCGTGCCAGGTGATCTTCCCGCCGCGGTCGACGTCCACGACGGGGGTGCCGTCGTCGGGCCGGTCGGAGCGGTTCGTGCGCCGCCCGGCCGTGTAGACGTCGGGGTGCTCGACGAGGATGAGGGTGTCCGGCCGGGTGCCCGCGACGACGTCGTCGTGCACCGCGCGCTGGAGGTCCCAGGCCTCGTGGTAGTCCGTGATCCCCGGCAGCGCGAGCAGGTCCATCGGGTCAGGCTAACGCTCGTCGCCCGGTGTGCGGGGGAGGGTCTCGAGGAGGGTGAGGAGCGCCGCGCGCATGGCGGCGATCTGCTCGTCGTCGAGGCCGCGGGTCGCGAGGTCCTCCGCGGGGCGGCGGCGCGCCGCCGCGAGCCCGGCCGCGCGCCCGGCGTCGGTGATGGCCACGGCCCGACGGCGGCGGTCGGCCGGGTCGTCGGTGCGGGTCACGTAACCGGCCCGTTCCAGCCGCGCGACGATCCGGCTCATCGTCTGCTCGGTGACGCCCGACTCGTCCGCGAGGACGCGCTGGGACCGCGGTCCGGACAGCAGGTGCATGAGCACGGGGAAGCCGGCGTGGTTGAGGTCCCACTGCCCGAGGTGGGCGTTCCACTCCCGCTCGATCCGGCGCGCGACGGCGAAGAGCAGCCGGCCGGTGGCCCACTCCTGGGGGTCGCTGGGGGCGGGGTCGCCGACGTCCGGGTCGACGTGCGGCCCGGTGCGGTCCCTCGGTGCAAGCTCCAACGTGCTTTCCTCCCTCCACCATGGCACCATTACTCAGCATGCTGAGCAATCGGACGGGCGGGTTCCTCCGCGGACTGGTCATTGTCGCAGTCATCGGTCTCTGGATGGCCATCGGCGCACTGGGCGGTCAGGCGCAGGGTCGCCTGAGCAGCGTGCAGACCAACGACGCCGCGGCGTTCCTGCCGGCGAGCGCGGAGTCGACGCGCGCCGCCGAGGTCGCGCAGGAGTTCACCGACTCCGAGACGCTGCCCGCCCTCGTCGTCGCGACGACCGGTGAGGGGAGCGCGCTCACTCCCGACGACCTCGCGGCGCTCGACGCCTACGCGCAGGCCGTCCCCGCCGCGCCGCTCGAGGGGACCTCGGGCGACGAGCCCGCGACCGTGGGCGACGTCTCGATCGCCGACCCGGTCCTCGTGCCGTCCGAGGACGGGGAGGCCGCGCTCGTCGTCGTCTCGCTCGACGCGTCCGTCGCGTCGGACCGCGTCGGGGCGGACGAGAGCAGCGTGAGCGAGCTCGCCGTCGGCGCGCTGCGCGACCTCGCCGCCGCGGACGCGGCCGACGGCGGCCTCGCCGGCACGTCGCTCGACGTGTGGGTCACCGGCCCCGCCGGGTTCGTCGCCGACCTCGTCACGGCCTTCGGCGGGATCGACACCGTGCTGCTGCTCGTCGCGCTCGGTGCGGTGCTCGTCATCCTCGCGGTCGTCTACCGCTCGCCGATCCTGCCGTTCATCGTCATCCTCACGGCCGTGCTCGCCCTGACGCTCGCAGGTCTCGTCGTCTACGAGCTCGCGGCGGCGGACGTCCTGACGCTCAACGGGCAGTCCCAGGGCATCCTCTCGATCCTCGTCGTCGGGGCCGCGGTCGACTACTCGTTGCTCGTGGTGGCCCGCTACCGCGAGGAGCTGCGCCTCGTCCGGTCGACGGCGACGGCGCTGCGCCGTGCCGTGCGGGCCTCGGTCGAGCCGATCGCGGCGAGCGCCGGCACCGTCATCGCGGGTCTGCTCTGCCTGCTCCTGTCCGACCTGTCGTCCAACCGCAGCCTCGGCCCCGTCGCGGCGATCGGCATCGCCGCGGCGTTCGTCGCCGCGCTCACGCTCCTGCCGGCGCTCCTGCTCGTCGCGGGGCAGCGGTCCCGCGCGCTGTTCTGGCCGCGCATGCCGCGGTACGACGCCGACCACGCGGCCCACGAGGCCGCCGTCGCCCAGGCGTCGCCCGAGAACGAGAACAGCGTGAGCATCGAGGGGCACGGCGTGTGGTCGCGCGTCGCGAGCTTCGTCGGCCGCCACGACCGGCGCGTGTGGATCGTCACGGCGCTCGTCCTGGCCGCGTGCGCCGCGTTCGTGCCGACGCTCGACGCCGAGGGGACCGGCGACTCGGAGGTGTTCCTGGCGGACGTCGACTCCGTCGCGGGCGAGGAGGCGCTCACCGCGCACTTCGAGGGCGTGTCCGCGCAGCCGGCGACCGTCATCGCCCCCGAGGCGGACCTCGACGCCGTCGTCACGGCGGCCGAGAGCACGGACGGCGTCGCCGCGGCGACGCCCGTCACCGACCAGCCCGCCGTCGCCCCCGGGGCCCCCGCGCAGGGCGACCCGCTCGTCGTCGACGGGCAGGTGCGCGTCGACGTCACGACCGAGGCGCCGTCCGACAGCCAGGAGGCCGTGGAGACGGTCTCGGCGCTGCGCGACGCTGTGCACGAGGTCTCGCCCGAGGCCGTCGTCGGCGGTGCCGCGGCCGAGCGCCTGGACACCCAGCTCGCGGGGCAGCGCGACCTGCGGGTCATCGTGCCCGTCGTGCTGGTCGTGATCCTGCTGATCCTCATCCTGCTGCTGCGGTCCGTGCTCGCGCCCGTGCTGCTCATGCTCGCGAACGTGCTGTCGTTCGGGGCCGCGCTCGGCGTCGCCGCGATCGTCTTCAACCACGTGCTCGACTTCCCCGGCGCGGACCCGGCCGTCCCGCTCTACGCGTTCTGCTTCCTCGTCGCGCTGGGCGTGGACTACTCGATCTTCCTCATGACGCGGGTGCGCGAGGAGAGCCTGCGCGTCGGGACGCGGCGCGGCGTGCTGCGCGGGCTCGCGGTCACGGGGTCGGTCATCACGTCCGCGGGCGTGGTGCTCGCGGCCACGTTCGCCGCGCTCGGGATCATCCCGCTGCTCTTCCTCGCCCAGCTCGCGTTCATCGTCGCGTTCGGCGTCCTCGTCGACACCCTCGTGGTGCGGTCGCTCCTCGTGCCCGCCCTCGTGCACGACGTCGGGCGTCGCGCCTGGTGGCCGAGCGCCCTCGGGCGTCTGGACCGCGGTCCGGGGGAGCCTGCTCAGCCCGCCGGGAGCGGCTCGGCGGGGCAGTCCGACAGCACGCGCGCCATCGCCTCCGACTCCGACGGCGTGACCGAGAGCTCGTAGGCCGCCTTCACGGCGATCTGCCGGGCGACGTACGGGCACCGGAACGCGTGGTTCGGGGGCAGCCACGCCGACGCGTCGCGCGCGCCCTTCGACTGGTTCGCCGGGCCGTCGGACGCGAGCAGGTTGAGGGGGTCGTTCGCGAACTGCCGACGCGTCTCGTCGTCCCAGGCGCGAGCGCCCTTGCGCCACGCGTCGAGCAGCGGCACGACGTGGTCGATCTGGACCGCCGCGCTCGTCGCGTTGCCGCGGCGGAAGTCGATCGTCTCGCCCGTGTACGGGTCGTCGAAGGTCCCGGTGCGGACCTCGCAGACGTCGCCGCGCGTCGAGAAGGTCAGGTCCGTGAGGTCGCGCGCGAGGATGTCGTTGCGGGTGTCGCACCCGTTGCCGTCGACGTCGGCCCACGCCGCGCCGAACAGCGCGCGCTCGTAGCCGGTGTCCGGACCGGGGCCCTTGACCTCGAGGCCGGCGAGGGCCTCGAGCGCGCTCCCGGCGACCGGCTCCGGGTCGGTGTCCGCCGCGACGGACCGCTGGTTGATGACGTTCGCGACGACGATCGCGATCGCCAGGGCGATGAGGACGTAGCGCAGGACGCTCCGACGAGGGACCTGGCGGCTCGTGGTGCTCAAGGGTCGACCTTCCCGAAACCGAATCTCGGCCCGACCCCCGCGAGACGGTACGCAGCGCTCCATATCGGACCAACGCGCACATTCTGCCAGGTCGCCCGGAGTGCTCCGGCCCGCGCCGACGTGCCCCGTGCACCCCCGGGCGTCCGGCCACGACGCCGCTAGATTGGTCGGCATGGACACCGCCGCACGCACGCTCAGGGTCGGGATCGTCGGGTACGGAGGGGCCGGCCGCGGCATCCACGCACGTCTCGTGCGCGAGGCCGGGCACACCGTCGCGGCCGTCGTCGTGCGCTCGCCGGTGCGACGCGCCGCCGCCACTGAGGACTGGCCCGGCGTGCACCTGCACGACGACGTCGAGGCCCTCCTCGCCGACCGCGCGGCCTACGACGTCGTCGTCGTGGCCAGCCCGTCCGCGCTCCACGCGGACCACGCGACGGCGCTCGTGCGCGCGGGCGTCCCCGTCGTGGTGGACAAGCCGCTCGCCCTGGGCGCCACGGCGTCGCGCGCCGTCGTCGACGCCGCGGAGGAGGCGGGGACCCCGCTCACCGTCTTCCAGAACCGCCGGTGGGACCCGGAGCAGCTGACGCTGCGGTCCGTGCTCGGCCGCGGCGACCTCGGCCGGGTCCACACGTTCGAGCGCCGCTGGGAGCGCTGGCGTCCCGTGCCGCAGCAGCGCTGGAAGGAGAACGACCTCGTCGGAGGCGGCCTGCTCCTCGACCTCGGCCCGCACCTCGTCGACTCCGCCACCCAGCTCTTCGGCCCCGTCACCGGGGTGTGGGCCGAGCTCCGCTCGCACACGACCCCCACCGAGGACGACGTGTTCCTCGTGCTCCACCACGCCCCGGACGCCGACGGGAACGCCGTCGTGAGCCGCCTGTGGGCGGGGTCCGTCGTCGGTGCGCCCGGCCCGCGCACGCGCGTGCTCGGCACGGGCGGGGCGTACGTCGTCACGACGTTCGAGAACGACGCGTCGCCCTTCGAGGTGTTCGACGACGCCGCGCCCGCGGGCACCCTCGGCTGGGTCACGCGCGGTCGCGAGCGCGAGCCCGTGCCGCAGGCCCCCGGCGGGCACGCGGACTTCTACCGCGCGGTCGCCGCATGGCTGCTCGACGACGGCCCCGTGCCGGTCGACCCGTGCGACGCCGTCCGCACGGCCGAGGTGCTCGACGCCGCGCGCCGCAGCGCGCGGGAGGGTCGCCTGCTCGACGTGTGACGGCGCGCGTCCCCGGAACTGGCCCGGGGCAGACTCGTCCTGTGGACGACGGCTCGCGCGGGCGTGTCGTGCGGTGGGATGGGGGCATGCCGTCGTCGTCCCGCCGCCCGCGCCCGCCCGGGCCGTCCGTCGCCGACCTCGGGCCGGCGCTCGCCGCGGCGGGGTGGTCGCTGCGGCGGGAGCCGGGCGCGGTCGGCGGGGTGGTCGCCCGCGACGCCGCCGGGACGGTGTGCGAGGTCGCGCTGCTCGCGGCGCCCGCGGACCCGGGGGCGCGGGCCGCGCTCGTCGAGCACCTGCGCGGGCTCGGCGGGGAGCACGAGCACCTCGCGGCGGTGCGCGGCGTCGTGGCGGCGGACGGTTCGTCGCTCGCCGTCCTCGTCGACCACGTCGGCGGGCTGCGCCTCGACGAGCTCGCCGCCGCGCGCGAGCCGCTCCGCGCGGGGGAGGCGGTGACGGTCCTCGTCCCGGTCGCCCAGGCGCTGACGGCGCTCCACCGCGAGGGTCGCAGCCACGGCGTCCTGGACGCCGCGTCGGTCGTCGTCGCCCCGGACGGCCGGACGGTGCTGCGCCCGCCGCTGGCGCCCACGACGGCGTCGAGCGCCGACGACGTCCGCGACCTCGCCCGCACGGTCCTCGGTCTCGTCCCTCCGCCCGCGTCGAGCCACCCCGCGCACGCGGCGCCGCCCGACCCCGACGAGGCGCGGGCCCTCGCCGCGCTGCACGCGGAGCTCGCCGTCGCGCTCCGCGACGACCCGGCCGCCCGTCCCGCCGTCGGGACGTTCGCCGCGCGCTGCTACGACGCGGTCGAGCCGCAGCCGATCGTCATGCCGGACCCCGCGCGGCTCGTCGCCGGCGCCCTGGCGGGTCGGCGAGCTCCCCGCCCGGCGGTGCCGGGGCGGCGAGCGGCCCGCGACGACGTGGCCGCGGCGCCCGGCCGTCGTGGGGTGCGCGCGATCCCGGAGCGCCCGCGGCGCGGGGCGCCGCTGTCCGGCCTCGGGCGCGGGGCGAGGGCCGGTGCGCACGCCCGCCGGCCGGACCGGCGGCGACTCCCGTGGTCCGGCCGCACGACGACGGCCCTCCTCGGCGGCGCGGTGCTCGTCGTGGCGGTGGTCGTCGCGCTCGCGGTCGGCACGCCGTGGTCCTCGCCCGTGCGCGACGACGGTCCCGCGACCACCCGCACGGCGTCGGCCGCGGATCCGGCGACCGACCCCACGCTCGACCGGGCCGACCCGCTCGGTGCGGCGCGCACCCTCACGGCGCGGCGGCTGGAGCTGCTCGCGGACGGTGCGGGGGAGCTGTCCGCGGTGGTGGTCGCCGATTCGGCCGCGGAGGCCCGCGACGCCGAGCTGCTCGCCGCGCTCGACGGCGTCGACGTGGTCGGGGCACGGGCCGAGGTCTTCGACGCCCGGCACGTCGAGCCCCGGCGGCCGGATGCCGACGAGGGGCACGGGGACGAGGTCGCGACGGTGGCCGTGGACTACACGGTGTCGGCCCACCACCAGCGCACGGCCGCGGGCGAGGTGGCGGTGCCCGCCACGCCGCGGACCACGGCCGTCCTGGTGCTGCGGTGGACCGACGCGGGGTGGCGCGTCGCCGAGGCGCGATGACCTCGCCCGTGCCGCAGGGCGAGCCGTCGTCAAGCGCGCCGGGTGCCGTCCGCGGGGAGGCCCGGCTGTGAGGACCGCCGGTCAGCGGCTCTCGACGACCTCGCGCGCGGCGTCCTCCAGGACGGGGTCGGACCACGTGAACCCGCTCGCCTCGAGCACGGTGGGCAGGGCGCGCTGGGAGCCGAGGATGTCGGACGCGAGCTCGCCGAGCGCGACGTGCAGGGCGAACGACGGCACCGCGAGCACGGCAGGACGGTGCAGCGCCCGCGCGAGCGCCCGGGTGATCTCGGCGTTGGTCGCCGGGTGCGGGGCGGACAGGTTGACGGGGCCGTGCACGGGCGCGGTGAGGAGGTGCTGCAGCGCGGCGACCTCGTCGCGCAGCGTGATCCAGCTCCAGTACTGCGTCCCGGGGCCGAGGCGCCCGCCCACGCCGAGCCGCAGGAGGGGCAGCAGCCGGCCGAGCGCGCCGCCGTCGGGGGAGAGGACGATGCCGGTGCGGGCGTGCACGACGCGGACCCCTGCCTGCTCGGCGGGAGCGGTCGCGGCCTCCCACTCGCGGACCAGCCGCGCGAGGAAGCCGTCTCCCGACGCGGACGTCTCCGTGAGCACCTGGGAGCCCCGGTCGCCGTAGTACCCGATGGCGGAGCCCTGGAGCCAGACCGGCGGCGGCGAGTCGAGGCCGGCGATCGTCCGGGCGAGCAACCCGGTGGTACGCGTGCGGGACGTGACGAGCGTCCGCTTGTACGCCGTCGTCCAACGGTGGTCGCCGATGCCCGCTCCGGCGAGGTTGACGACGGCGTCCGCCCCCGCGAGCACGCCCGGGTCCAGCCGGCCGGAGTCAGGGTCCCACTCGTGCTCGTCCGAGGTCTGCGGTGCGCGGCGCACGAGGCGGCGCACGTGATGACCGTCCGCGCGGAGACGTTCGAGCAGCTCGGTGCCGATGAGCCCGTGCGAGCCCGCCACGACGATGTCCATGGGGACACGCTACGGGTCTGCGGCGGACTCGGCACGGTCCGCGGGACGGATCCGCGGCCGGGACGGAGGGACGAGCGAGGGCCCCGACCGGCGTGCGGTCGGGGCCCTCGTCAGCGTCGCGCCGGAGCAGGCCGGCGCGGTCCGCGGCGGGTGCCGCGGAGCGGGTCCGTCAGAGGCCGACCTCGGCCTCGAACGCGCCCTCCTCGATGCGGTTCTTGATGGTGGTGAGGAAGCGCGCGGCGTCCGCACCGTCGACCAGGCGGTGGTCGTAGGACAGGAAGATGAAGCACGTCGAGCGGATGCCGATCGTGTCGTTCCCGTCCACGTCCGTCACGACGACGGGGCGCTTCGTGATCGTGCCCGTGCCGAGGATCGCGACCTGACCGACCGGGACGATCGGCGTGTCGAAGACGGCGCCGCCCGAGCCGGTGTTCGTGATCGTGAACGTCGCGCCCGCGAGCTCGTCCGGACCGACCTTGTTGGCACGCGTGCGCGCGCCGAGGTCGGCGATCTTGCGCGCGATGCCGGCGAGGTTGAGGTCGCCCGCGTCCTTGATGACGGGGACCACGAGGCCGCGCTCGGTGTCGACCGCGATGCCCACGTTCTCCTGGCCGTGGTAGGTGATCTCGTCCTCGGCGAAGGTCGCGTTGATCTTCGGGTAGGCCTTGAGCGCCTCGACCGCGGCGAGCGTGAAGAACGGCAGGAACGTGAGGTTCGCGCCCTCGCGTGCCTTGAAGTCCGCCTTGGCGCGGTTGCGCAGAGCAGCGACGCGCGTGACGTCGACCTCGACCGCCGTCGTGAGCTGGGCCTGCGTGCTCAGCGCCTCGACCATGCGGCTCGCGACGAGCTTGCGCAGGCGGCTCGTCTTCTCGGTCGTGCCGCGCAGCGGGGAGACCGCCGGGACCGACGCCTTCTTCGGGGCGCCACCGGCCGCGGGAGCCGCCGGTGCGGCAGCGGTGGGCGCCGCCTTGGCCTCCTCGGCCTTGCGGGCTGCCTCGAGCACGTCCTCCTTGCGGATGCGGCCGCCGACGCCCGTGCCCGTGAGGGACGAGAGGTCGACGCCCTTGTCCGCGGCGAGCTTGCGCACGAGCGGCGTGAGGTACGTGCCGCCGGCCTTGGCGGCCGGGGCCGGGGTCGCGCCAGGAGCCGACGGCGCGGCCGGCTTCTCCGCGGCGGGAGCGGGGGCGCTCGTCGCGGGGGCGGGCGTCTCCTCCTGCGCGGCCTGCGCGGGGACGTCCGCCTCGCTCGCCGGGGTGCGCGCCTCGGTCGGCGCCTCCTCCTGCTTCGGCGCCTCCTGCTTCGGCGCCTCCTGCGCGGGCTGCTCGGCCGGAGCGGCGGGGGCCGCGGCCGGGGCGGCACCGGAGCCGACGATCGCGAGCACGGCGCCGACCTCGACCGTCTCGTCCTCCTGGACGAGGATCTGCTGGACGGTGCCTGCGACGGGCGACGGGACCTCGGTGTCGACCTTGTCGGTCGAGACCTCGAGCAGCGGCTCGTCGACCTCGACGGTGTCGCCGACCGACTTGAGCCACCGCGTGACGGTGCCCTCGGTGACGGACTCGCCGAGCGCCGGGAGCTTGATCTCCTCGCCGCCACCGGCGGAGTCGCCGGACGGCGCGGGCTGCTCGGCGGGCGCGGGGGCGGCGGGCGCCTCCTGGGCGGACGGCTGCTCCGGCTCCGGCGCGGCCTGCGGGGCCGGAGCCTCGGTCTCGGCCTCGGCGGGGGCCGGCGCGGAGCCGCCACCGCCCGAGCCGTCGCCGATCACGGCGAGGTTCGCGCCGACCTCGACGGTCTCGTCCTCCTGGACGAGGATCTGCTCGAGCGTGCCCGCGACGGGCGACGGGATCTCGGTGTCGACCTTGTCGGTCGAGACCTCGAGCAGCGGCTCGTCGACGGCGACGGTGTCGCCGACCGACTTGAGCCAACGGGTGACGGTGCCTTCGGTGACGGACTCGCCGAGGGCCGGCATCTGCACGTTCTCAGACATGACCTGCCTGGTCTCCTTCGATCGTTGGGGTCAGTTGTGGGCGTGCAGAGGCTTGCCGGCCAGGGCCAGGTGCGCCTCTCCGAGTGCCTCGTTCTGGGTGGGGTGGGCATGGACCAGGGCGGCGACGTCCTCGGGGTACGCCTCCCAGCCCACGATCAGCTGGCCCTCGCCGACGAGCTCGCCGACGCGGGCGCCGATCATGTGCACGCCGACGACGGGACCGTCCTTGCGGCGCACGAGCTTGACGAAGCCGCTCGTCCCGAGGATCTTGCTCTTGCCGTTGCCGGCGAGGTTGTACTCGAGGGACTCGACCTGGTCGGCCCCCCACGTCTCGGCGGCGTCGGCCTCGGTGACGCCGACGGACGCGACCTCGGGCTCGCAGTACGTGACCCGGGGGATGGACGACTCGACGATCGGCGTCGGGTCGAGGCCCGCGATCTGCTCCGCGAGGAAGATGCCCTGCGCGAAGCCGCGGTGGGCGAGCTGGAGGCCGGGGACGATGTCGCCCGCGGCCCAGATGTTGCCGACGCCCGTGTGCAGGCGCTCGTCGACGATCACGAAGCCGCGGTCGAGCGTGAGGCCCTGCTCCTCGAACCCGAGGTCCGCGGTGCGCGGGCCGCGCCCGACGGCGACGAGCAGCAGCTCGGCCTCGAACGTCTTGCCGGACTCGAGGGTCACGGTGACCCCGGAGTCGGTCTCCTTGACGCCGGCGAACCGGTCGCCGAGCGAGAACGCGATGCCCCGCTTGCGGAACGCGCGCTCGAGCGCCTTCGACAGGGCCACGTCCTCGTTCGGCACGAGGTGGGGCAGCGCCTCGACGATCTGGACGTCGGCGCCGAACGACTTCCACACGCTCGCGAACTCGACGCCGATGACGCCGCCGCCGAGCACGACGACCGACTTCGGCACGCGGTCGAGCCGCAGCGCCTGGTCGGACGTGACGACCCGGCCCCCGATCTCGAGACCGGGCAGCGACCGGGCGTACGAGCCGGTGGCGAGCACGACGTGGCGGCCGGTGTAGCGGGTGCCGTCGACCTCGACCGTGTCCTGCGACACGAGGCGACCGTGGCCCTCGACGTACGTGATGCCGCGCGAGGAGACGAGTCCCTGGAGACCCTTGTACAGACCGGCGACGACGCCGTCCTTGTACGCGTTGACCCCCGCCATGTCGATGCCCTCGAGCGTGCTGCGCACGCCGAACTTCGCGCCCTCGCGGGCGCCGTCGGCGAGCTCGGCCGCGTGGAGCAGCGCCTTGGTGGGGATGCACCCGTTGTGCAGGCAGGTGCCGCCGAGCCGGCCCGACTCGACGAGCGCGACGTCGAGACCGAGCTGGGCGGCACGCAGCGCGGTGGCGTAGCCGGCGCTGCCTCCGCCCAGGACGACGACGTCGAATGGTGTGCCGGGTTCGGCCACGTGCGACTCCTTCAGCGAGGGGAGAGCGAGAGCGGGCGTCCACGGCACGACGGCGGGCCGGACGGGAACCGCTGACCCACGGTGCGTGAACGTTCTCCGGGAGCCATCTTGGCACCTCGGGGACGGGCTCCCCAATCGAAACCTGGGCCGTACGGCTGTGACGATGGAGACAGCGTGCCCACCGTATGACCAGGGTCACGCTGTACCCTGCCGCTGTGCCCCGGCTGCCCAAGCTGTCCAGCCTGTTCTCCCGCCGTCCCGCGACGACCTCGTCGCCGGGCGGCGCCGCGGCCGCGCCGTCGGACGCCCGCCGCGCGACGCTCGCACACCTGCAGGAGTTCGTGCGTACGCGCGTCGGCGTCGAGGCGTACGTCGAGCCGCCCACGCCGGACACGGGCGCGACGCTCCTGCTCATCGCGACGACGGGGGAGTGGACACGGCGCCGCGTGCCTGACGAGAAGACGGCGTTCGACGTCGCCGGCTCGCTGGGCGTGCCCGTCTACAACGTCCGCTTCACCGGCTACCCGCAGCGCATGCGGGACTGGAACTCGCGCCAGCGCAAGAGCTCCTGACCGGGCCGCCCGCCGGGCGAGCAGGCGGTCCTGGTCCGTCGGGGCGACCGGACGGACCAGGACCACCTGCTCGGCGGGGTCGGGTCAGCGGCGGGCGCGGCCTTCGACCAGGCCCAGCAGGGTGCGGACGGCGACGCCCGTGCCGCCGACCGGCGTGTACCCGTGCGCGGAGCCCTCGTTGAACGCGGGGCCGGCGATGTCGAGGTGGGCCCACGGCGTCTCGCCGACGAACTCCTGGAGGAACAGCCCGGCGACGAGCATCCCGCCGAACCGGTCGCCGATGTTGGCGAGGTCCGCGACCTTCGACTTCAGCGACGCGCCCAGCTCCTCGGGCAGCGGCATCGGCCAGAACTGCTCGCCCGCGGCGTCGGCCGCCGCGACGACCTCCGCGCGTACGTCGTCGGCGCCCATGACCGCCGAGACGCGGTTGCCGAGCGCGACCATCTGGGCGCCGGTGAGCGTCGCGACGTCGAGCACGACGTCGGGCTTCTCCTCGACCGCGGCGACGAGGCCGTCGGCCATGACGAGGCGGCCCTCGGCGTCGGTGTTGAGCACCTCGACCGTCTTGCCGCCCCGGATCGTGATGACGTCGGACGGGCGCTGCGCGGTGCCGGACGGCATGTTCTCCGCCAGGCACAGCCAGCCCGTGACCGCCACGGGCAGGCCCAGGCGCGCGGCGGCGACGACGGTCTGGAGCACCGCGGCGGCGCCGGCCATGTCGGACTTCATCGCCTCCATGCCCTTCGCGGGCTTGATGGAGATGCCGCCCGAGTCGAACGTGATGCCCTTGCCGACGAGCGCGACCTTCGCCGCAGGGCGCGACGGCGTGTAGGCGACCTTGACCAGGCGCGGCCCGCGCGCCGAGCCCTGGCCCACGCCGACCAGGCCGCCGTACCCGCCCGCGGCGAGCGCCTTGTCGTCGAGCACGGTGACCTTGAGGCCCTTGGCACCGGACTCCTTGACGGCCTGCTTCGCGACGTCGGCGAACGCGGCCGGGTACAGGTCGTTCGGCGCCGCGTTCACGAGGTCGCGCGTCGCGTTGACCGCGGCGGCGACGACCGTCGCGCGCTCGACGGCGGCCTTCGCGGCGGCGCTGCGCGCGTTCGCCGCGAGGATCTCGACGGTCGCGGGCGGACGGCTCCCGGCCGACGTCGCGGCCTCGCCCGTGCGGTAGCGCGCGAACGTGTAGGTGCCCAGGAGCGCGCCCTCGGCGACGGCGGCGAGCTGCGCGTCGTCCTCGACGGGCAGCGCGACGGCGACCGACGCGGTGCCGGCGAGCGCGCGCAGCGCGGCCCCCGCCGCACGGCGCAGCGCCTCGGCGCCGAACGTGCCGTCGGCCCGGCGGGCGCCGAGGCCCACGAGCACGAGCACGCCCGCCTTGAGGTCGGGACCGGCGGGGACCTTGCGGACCTCGTCGGCGGCGCCCGTGATGCCGAGCGCGGGTGCGAGGTCCTCGAGGGCGGCGACCACCTGACGGGGCAGGTCGCCCCCGACGATCGCGACGCCGTCGGACGTCGTGTGGGTGCCGACGACGAGCGCGTCGACCTTGGCACCGGCGGGATTCTTGCTGGAGACGGTCAGTTCAGCCACCCCGCGATGCTATCCCCGGCCGCCCGCGGGGTCCGCCGGGCCTGTGGACGATTCCCGCGGCGCCCACCGCCCCCGGTACGCTCGGCGGCGTGGTCCTCCCCCTCCTGCTCCTCGTGGTCGCGGCGTGCGTCGCGCTCGCCGCCTGGGCGGTCGTGTTCGTCGCACGCGACCGCGCGGTGATCCTGCGCCAGCTGTGGGGCGCCGCGGTGATCGAGGGGCTGATCCTCGTGCAGGCGGTCGTGCTCGGCGTGCTCGGCGCGACCGGGACGGCGCCCACCGACCCGGTCCTGCTGTGGGGCTACCTCGTGACCGCACTCGTCATCCTGCCCGTCGCCGCGCTGTGGGCGTTCGCTGAGCGCTCGCGCTGGAGCTCCGTCGTGCTCGCGGTCGCCGCGCTCACGGTCGCTTTCCTCGAGTGGCGGCTGTGGCAGATCTGGAACGCCTGACCTGGAGGCCCTCGCCATGAGCGCACCTGCCGCCCCCGACGGGGCGGACCCGGCGGCGACGCCCGCAGCGGGCGGTCGCCCGGACCCGCGGTCGGGGCAGCCCCGCACCAACGGCGGCTTCGGCCGGGTGCTCGTCGCCGTCTACGGGATCTTCGCGCTCGCCGCGACGGCCCGCGCCGGGGTGCAGCTCCTGCGCGACTGGCACGAGGCGCCGCTCGCCTACGCGCTGTCGGCGCTCGCGGCGGCGGTCTACGTCGTCGCGACGATCGCCCTCGCGCGGGGCGGCCGCGTCGCGCGCCGCGTCGCGTGGCTCGCCGTGGGCGTCGAGCTCGTCGGCGTCCTGACCGTCGGCGCGTTCTCGCTCGCCGACCCCGAGGCCTTCCCGCGCGCGACCGTCTGGTCGGGCTTCGGCCAGGGCTACGGCTACGTCCCGCTCGTGCTGCCGTTCGTCGGGCTCTGGTGGCTCTGGCGCACCCGGCCCGCCGCGCCCGGCGCGACCACCCCGCCCCCCACCACCCCCGCCACCGACGCCCCGGAGGACGCCGCATGACCCGCCGCCGACCGCTCCTCTACGGCCTCCTCTTCGACACCGTGTTCCGCCGGATGGACCCCGAGCGGGCGCACCACGTGGCGTTCGACCTCATCGGGTTCGCCGGGCGCGTGCCCGTGCTGCGCGACGTCGTCCAGGGGGCGCTCGCGCCCTACCTGGGCCGCGCGGCGGGGGGCCGGGGGAGCGTCGAGGTGCTCGGCAAGGTCTTCCCGGCGCCGTTCGGGCTCGCGGGCGGCTTCGACAAGGACGCCCGGGCGGTGCGCGGGCTGACGATGCTCGGCTTCGCGTTCGTCGAGATCGGCACCGTGACGGCGCACGCCCAGCCCGGCAACGAGCGGCCGCGCCTGTGGCGCGAGCTCGACGTCCAGGGCGTGCGCAACCGCATGGGGTTCAACAACGAGGGCGCCGCGGCGGCCGCGCGCCGGCTCGCGGCCCTGCGCTCGACGCGGGGCGGGCGTGCCGTGCTCGTCGGGGCGAACATCGGCAAGACGAAGGTCACGCCCGCCGAGGAGGCGGCCGCGGACTACGCGACGAGCGCGGGCCTGCTCGCGCCGTACGCGGACTACCTCGTGGTGAACGTGTCGTCCCCGAACACCCCGGGCCTGCGCGACCTCCAGGAGGTCGAGTCGCTGCGGCCGATCCTCGTGGCCGTGCGCGAGGCGGCCGACGCGGCCACGGCGGACGCGGGCGTCGGCCGGGTGCCGCTGCTCGTCAAGATCGCCCCGGACCTCGCGGACGAGGACGTCGACGCCGTCGCCGACCTCGTGGACGAGCTCGACCTCGACGGCGTCGTCGCCGTGAACACGACGATCGGGCACGACCGCGGGCCAGGCGGCCTCTCGGGCCCGCCCGTCCGCGCGCGGGGCCTGGCCGTCGTCGCGCGCCTGCGCGAGCGGATCGGGCCGCAGCGCGCGATCATCGGCGTCGGGGGGATCACCACCGCGCACGACGCGCGCGACTACCTGCACGCGGGCGCGGACCTCGTGCAGGGGTACACCGGGTTCCTCTACCAGGGACCGCTGTGGGCGGCGCGGATCAACCGCTCGCTCGCGCGGCACCCCGAGCCCGGCGCGCACGTGCGGGGCGCCGACGCGAAGGAGGCACGATGATCCGGCCGCAGTGGGTCTGGGAGCTCGACGACGCCGAGGGGCGCGCGCTCGCCTCGCCGGTGAGCCCCGTCTTCACGACGCAGTACGACGCCGAGCAGTGGCTCGGCGAGACCTGGCGGAGCCTCGCCGCGGAGGGCGCTGCCGCCGCCCGGCTCCTGCACGACGGCAGCCAGGCGACGGCGACGGTGGAGCTGCGCGTCCCCTGACCGGGTCGCCCGCCTCCTGACCCGGACGCACGGCCGGCGGGTCCGCCCCTGGCGACGCGGGCGACGCGGGCGCGCGAGCCTGTCGCGCGCCGTCGTCCCGGGGGGACCGTCAGCCCGCGACCCGGGCCCACGCGGCGGCGAGCCGTGCCACGGCGTGCTCGAGCTGCTCGGGCGGTCGGGAGAACGTCAGGCGTAGCCGGTCGGCCGCGCTGCCGTCGGGCGTGAAGGTCGGGCCGGCGTTGACGAGCACGCCCTCGGCCGCCGCGGCGGCGGCGAGGGCCTGCGCGACCGGGGCGCCCAGGTCGACCCACAGCGAGAGACCGCCCTCGGGCACGTCCACGCGCCACTGCGGCAGCGCCCGGGCGAGCAGCCCGCACAGGAGGTCGCGCTGCGCGCGGAGCGTCCGACGGCGCTCGGCGAGCACCGCGGGGGCGTCGTCGAGCAGCTCGACGACGGTGAGCTGCTCCAGCACCGCGGTGGCGATGTCCGCCGACTGGCGCGTGCGCGCGAGACGCGCGACGAGGTCCGGGTGGGCGCGGACCCAGCCGACCCGCAGCCCGCCCCAGAACGACTTGGACGCCGAGCCGACCGTGACGACGTACGGCGAGGTGCCGTCGCCCGCGAGCGGCTCCACGACCGGACCGGTGGCGTCCGGGTCGCCGTCGAGGTCGAGGTCGGTGAGCGTCTCGTCGCCGACCACGGTCACGCGGTGGCGCGCCGCGGCGTCGCGCACGCCCGCCCGCTCCTCGGGCGTGAGGGTGTAGGCGGTCGGGTTGTGAAAGTCGGGCACGAGGTAGACGAGGCGCGGCGCGACCTGGCGCAGCGTCGAGTCGAACAGGTCGACGTCGAACCCCGGCGCGTCGTGGTCGTGGCCGCCCCGCGCCCCGCTGTCGCCCCGGCCCACGGGGACGGGCACCAGCCGCGCGCCCGCCCGTCGCAGCGACTCCATCGCGTGGTAGTACGTGGGCGACTGCACGACGGCGCGGTCACCCGCCCCGAGGAGGGTGTCGGCGAGCGTGGTGATGGCGTGCTGGGCACCCGTGGTGACGAGCACCTCGTCGGGCGTGGTGGGCGTGCCGCGGCGCGTGTGGTGGTCGGCGAGGGCCTCGCGGAGCACGCCGAGGCCGTACGGCTCGTAGCCGCCGCCGGACAGGTACTCGGGCAGCCGCTCCAGCGCGCGCGAGTAGGCGGCGTGCAGGCCGCTCGGGGCGGCGGAGGTCGCCTGCGACAGGTCGGCGAGGTCGATCGGCGCGGTGCGCGGCGCGGGCCCGGGCGGGGCGTCGCCGCCGGCCGCGCGGTCCGCGGGCCGGCGCGCGCTCGGGCGGGGAAGCACGACGACGGTCCCCGAGCCGGTGCGCGAGCGTGCGAACCCGAGCTCGCGCAGCCGCCCGTACGCGGCGGCGGTCGTGGTGCGCGAGACGCCGAGCGCGACGGCGAGGTCGCGCTCGGACGGCAGGCGCGTGTGGGGCGCGAGGGTTCCCGCGAGGACGGCGGCCCGCAGCGCGTCGGCGAGGGCGGTGTACGCGGGGCCGCCCGCGTGCCACCGGCCGAGCAGCCGGGCGGCGGCAGCGGGGGGCAGGTGGCGGTGGACGTCGACCGTCCCGGCCGGGGCGAGGCTCATGGGGCCACTCTCTCGCGATTGGCTATGGATGTCGATGCCACTCGGCGGTCAGGATGACACCCATGAGTCCCACCCGTCGCACCGCCCAGCTCCTCCTCGGCCTGCTCGGCTACGCGCTGTCCATGGCGATGCTGATCCACGCGGGCCAGGGCGGGATGCCGTGGGACGTGCTGCACCAGGGCGTCGTCCGCCGCACGGGGCTGCCGTTCGGCGTCGTCGTCGGGTCGCTCAGCGTGCTGGCCCTGCTCGCCTGGATCCCGCTCCGGCAGCGGCCCGGGATCGGCACGGTCGCGAACGTCGTCGTCATCACGCTGACGATCGACCCGGTCATCGCTCTCGTCACGCGCCTCGTCCCCGACCCGGGCGTCGCCGCGAGCGTGGCCCTGGCCGTCGGGGGCATCGTGCTCAACGGCCTCGCGACGGCGGCCTACCTGGGCGTGCGGCTCGGCCCGGGACCGCGCGACGGGCTCATGACCGGCCTGGTGGCGCGCACGGGCTGGTCGGTGCGGCTCGTGCGGACCCTCCTCGAGGTCGTCGTCGTGACGCTGGGCTGGGCGCTCGGCGGCACGCTCGGCTGGGCGACGGTCGCCTACGCGCTCGCCGTCGGGCCGATCGTCCAGCTCACGGCGCGGTGGTTCGCGCCGCGCGGGCTCGTCGCCGCCGCGGCCTCCGAGGCGGCGGCGGACGTCGAGGGGGCGTCGGACGGCGAGCCCGCGTCGGACATCGAGACCGCGTCACGGGAGCCCGTCCCCGCGACCGCAGGCCCCCGGCCGGACGAGGGAGGCATGCCCGCGTCCGGCCGGTGAGGAGACGACGACGGCCCCGGCGTGCTGCCGGGGCCGTCGTCGCGTGCGGTGGCGTCCGTCAGGCGACGCGGCCCTGCGGGGCGTTCTCCGCCGTCTTGCCCGGGTCGCGCTCGACGGCGCCCCCGAGGATCTCGTCGATCCGGGCCATGAGCTCGGCCGGGATCGTCACGCCTGACGCCTTGACGTTCTCCGCGACCTGCTCGGGGCGCGACGCCCCGACGAGCGCCGCGGCGACGTTGTCGTTCTGCAGCACCCACGCGATCGCGAGCTGCGCCATGCTCAGGCCCAGCTCGTCCGCGACGGGCCGGAGGTTCTGCACGCGCGTGAGCACGTCGTCGGTGAGGAAGCGCTGGATCATGCGCGCGCCGCCCTTGTCGTCGGTCGCACGCGACCCCGCCGGCAGCGGCTGCCCGGGGAGGTACTTGCCGGACAGCACGCCCTGCGCCATGGGCGACCAGACGATCTGCGAGAGCCCGAGCTCGCGCGACGTCGGCACGACCTCGTCCTCGATGACGCGCCACAGCATCGAGTACTGCGGCTGGGAGGAGATGAGCTGGAACCCGAGGTCCTGCGCGAGCGCGTGGCCCGCGCGGATCTGGTCCGCCGTCCACTCGGAGACGCCGATGTACAGGGCCTTGCCCTGGCGCACGATGTCGGCGAACGCCTGCATCGTCTCCTCGAGCGGCGTCTCGGTGTCGTACCGGTGCGCCTGGTAGAGGTCGACGTAGTCGGTGCCGAGCCGCTTCAGGGAGCCGTTGATCGACTCCATGACGTGCTTGCGCGACAGGCCGGTGTCGTTGGGGCCGCCGGGGCCGGTCGGCCAGTAGACCTTCGTGAAGATCTCGAGCGACTCGCGCCGCTGGCCCTTGAGGGCGTCGCCGAGCACCTGCTCGGCCTTCGTGTTGGCGTAGACGTCCGCGGTGTCGAACGTCGAGATGCCGGCGTCGAGGGCAGCGTGCACGCACGCCGTCGCGACGTCGTTCTCGACCTGGGAGCCGTGGGTGAGCCAGTTGCCGTAGGTGATCTCGGAGATCTTGAGACCAGAGTTGCCGAGGTAGCGGTAGGTGGGCATGGACCCAACCTAGCCGCGGGCCCGGCCGCTCGCGGGGCCGGGCGCCGTCGTCACTCGGGGTAGACGCCGTGCTTC
Organism: Cellulosimicrobium sp. 72-3; assembly: GCF_013127315.1. Lineage (NCBI taxonomy): Bacteria > Bacillati > Actinomycetota > Actinomycetes > Micrococcales > Promicromonosporaceae > Cellulosimicrobium > Cellulosimicrobium sp. 72-3. Next base: position 2,498,456 of record NZ_CP053419.1, on the reverse strand, counting down.
TTGTGCGTCGGCTTGGGCAGCCGCGCGCGGCGGAGCTGGAACGCCCGCATGACCGCGTACATGACCGTGCCCTTGGGGATGTCGCCGAACTTCGCGAGGAGGCGCTTGCGCAGGCGCCGCCACATGATGAAGCCGTCGACGACGGTGAGCAGGACGATGACGTACAGCGTCATGACCGTGAGGAACGCGAGCTCCTGGTTCCGCGCCGTGAGGAACGAGAACACGATGAAGACGAGGGCGACGGGCAGGAAGAACTCACCGAGGTTCCAACGGGCGTCGACGTACTCGCGCACGTAGCGCTTGACCGGGCCCTTGTCGCGCGGCGGCAGGTAGCGCTCGTCGCCGGTCTGCATGGCCTGGTACTGGCGGTCGCGCATCTCGCGCTGCTTCTCCCGTGCGGACTTCGCGGCGGCGCGGCGGTCGTTCGGCACGAGGGGACGCTTGTTCGCGGCCTCGGAGACCTTGCGCTTGGGGGTCGGGCGGCCCTTGCCGGCGCGCTCGATCTCGGCCGCCTCCTCGACGGGGTCGGGGGCGGCGGGGGTCGCGGCGGCCTTGTTGCGGGAGAACACCCCTCCAGGGTAGTCGAGCCGACGGGGTGCCCGGACGCGGGTCCGGGGCCGCACGGTGTCGTACCGTGCTGGTCGTGACGAACTCACCCGAACCCACCGCCCCCGCGCCCGGCACCGCCCTCGCGACCACGCTCCGCGAGACCGTCGCCCGGCTCTTCCCGGCGCTGCGCGCCGACCTGGAGTCGCTCGTGCGCGTGCCGAGCGTCTCGAACGCCGCGTTCGACCAGGCGCACGTCGCCGCCAGCGCCGACGCCGTGGCCGCGCTCCTGCGCGACGCCGGCCTGCCCGAGGTCCAGGTGCTGCGCGCCCGGGCCGAGGACGGCACCGAGGGCGCGCCCGCCGTCGTCGCGCGCCGCCCGGCGCCCGACGGCGCCCCGACCGTGCTGCTCTACGCGCACCACGACGTCCAGCCCCCGGGCGACGCCGGCACGTGGGAGACCGACCCGTTCGAGCCGACCGAGCGCGACGGCCGTCTCTACGGCCGCGGCGCGGCCGACGACAAGGCGGGCGTCGTGGCCCACCTCGGCGCGCTGCGCGCCCTCCTGGAGATCGGCGACCTCCCCGTCGGGGTGACGGTGTTCGTCGAGGGCGAGGAGGAGATCGGCTCGCCGACGTTCCTGCCGTTCCTCACGCAGCACCGCGACCTGCTCGCGGCCGACGTCATCGTCGTCGCCGACTCCTCGAACTGGAAGATCGGCGTGCCTGCGCTCACGACGTCGCTGCGCGGGCTCGTGGACTGCGAGGTCGAGGTCGCGGTGCTCGACCACGCGGTGCACTCGGGCATGTTCGGCGGCCCCGTGCTCGACGCCGTGACGCTGCTCGCGCGGCTGATCACGACGCTGCACGACGACGCGGGCAACGTCGCCGTGCCCGGGCTCGCCACCGCGGACGAGCCGACCGTGGACTACGCCGAGGCCGACTTCCGCGCCGACTCCTCGCTCCTCGACGGCACGGTCCTCGCGGGCGAGGGCAGCATCGCCGGGCGGCTGTGGACCAAGCCGGCGATCGCCGTGATCGGGCTCGACGCGCCGAGCGTCGCGCACGCGTCGAACACCCTCACGCCCCGCGCGACCGCGAAGCTCTCGGTGCGGCTCGCGCCCGGCCAGGACCCGGCGGCCGCGATGGCGGCGCTGCGCACGCACCTCGAGTCGCACGCGCCGTTCGGCGCGCGCGTGACCGTGCGCGACGGCGAGCAGGGCAAGCCGTTCCTCGCCCCCGGCGACTCCGACGCGATGCGGGCCGCACGGTGGGCGTTTGCGACGTCGTGGGGCACGGACCCCGTCGACATCGGCATCGGCGGGTCGATCCCGTTCATCGCCGACCTGCTCGAGGTCTTCCCGGACGCGGCGATCCTCGTCACGGGCGTCGAGGACCCGGACTCGCGCGCGCACGGCGCGAACGAGTCGGTCCACCTCGGCGAGCTGGAGAAGGTCGTGCTCGCCGAGGCGCTCCTGCTCGCCCGGCTCGGCGGCGCGGTCGCCTGACCCGCGCCCGCCGGACCGCACGCGGCGGCGCTCCCCGGTCGGCCGGGGAGCGCCGCCGTGCGGCGTCAGGCGTCAGGCACGGTGCGCGACGTCGACCGCCCGGGCCCACCGCGCGACGTCGTCCGGGAGCTCGGGGGAGGTGACGTCGCCGCCCAGGAGCCCGACGACGTCGGGCGCGGCGATCCGGTCGCCGGACCCGCGCGCGAGGAAGCGCCCGGCGACGAGCCCGCGCGCGCAGAGGTCACCGCGGCGCGTGAACACCTGCTCGAGGTACACGACGCGCTCGTCCCACCCGAGCACGCGCGTCGTGATCTCGAAGCGGTCCCCGAGCTGCAGGGAGCGGCGGTACTTCATGGTCGACGCCGCGACGACGGGGTACCAGCCCTTGTCCTTGAGCAGGGGGAACCCGCCGAGGTCGGCGATGAAGTTGCTGCGCGCGACGTCCATCATCTGCAGGTACACGCCGTTGTTCACGTGCAGGTAGAAGTCGAGGTCGCCCGGGCGCACGCGCATGCGGGTGACGGACGGCTCGAGGACGCCGCGGCCCGGCACGGCCTTGCGCGGCATCGTGCTGGCGACGAGGAGCTGGATCTGGCGGGTCACCGGGGCAGGCTACTACCCCGCACCAGCGGTATCGGGTATCCGGCACCGACGGCGGGGGACGCCCCTCCAGGTCGGTGTGCGAGGATGCGCGCCGTGACGACGACGAGCCCCGCCCCTCGCCCCACCGCCACCGCCGACACCGGGTCGCCCGCCCCGCACCCGTGGCAGGTCCGCGCGTTCCGCGCGGTCGCGATCGCCGAGGCGTTCTCCTGGGCCGGCCTGCTCGTCGGCATGTACCTCAAGTGGGTCGCGGGGACGACCGAGCGCGGCGTGGAGATCTTCGGGCCCGTCCACGGGGCGCTCGTGCTCGCGTACGTCGCGCTCGCCGTGCTCGTCGCCGTGCGCGTCCGCTGGTCGCTCTGGACGACCTTCCTCGCGCTCGCCGCGACCGTCCCGCCGTTCTGCACCGTCCTCTTCGACATCCGGGCGCACCGCACCGGCCGCTACGCGCGCCGCTGACCGCTCGGGTCGGCTGACCCCAGACCGGCTGACCGCTCAAACCGGCGGGTCGGGGTCGTACTGGATCCCGCGCCGCACGGCGCGTGCGACGTCGGCGCTCTCCAGGCGCGCGACGAGGTGCAGCGCCATGTCGATCCCCGCGGACACGCCGGCGGACGTGACGACGTCGCCGTCGTCGACGTAGCGCGCCTCCGTGTCGACCACGACGCTCGGGTCGATCCGCGCGAGCTCGTCGTAGTGCGCCCAGTGCGTCGTCGCGGGCCGGCCCGCGAGGAGCCCCGCCGCAGCGAGGACGAGCGAACCCGTGCAGACGCTCGCGATCACCGGGGTGCGCGACCGCATCGCGCGCAGCCACTCGAGGTGCACGCGGTCGGCGAGCAGCGGGCGCGTCCCGCGACCGCCCGGGTACACGAGCAGGTGGAGGGGGCCGACGTCGTCCGCCGAGCGGTCGGGGAGCAGCCGGAGGCCCTTCGCCAGCCGCACGCCGCCGCCGTCCCACGAGAACGTCGACACCTGGGGCTTGAGCGCGGAGTGCTCGGCCCATGCCGACAGCACCTCGAACGGCCCGGCGACGTCGAGCTCCTCGGCCTCGTCGAAGACGAAGATCCCGACGTTCGTCCCGTTACCCGTTCCCATGGCCACCTCCGCGCGCCCCCGCGTCCCGAGGGCCTCGACCGCTCCTGCCCGCGCGCCTAGAGGCCGGGCAGGGCGAGCATCTGGTCGAGCGCGACGCGCGCCCAGTGCGCGTCGTCGGCGTCCACGACGATCCGGTTCACCACGCGACCGGCGACGAGCGACTCCATCGCCCACACGAGGTGCGGCAGGTCGATCCGGTTCATCGTCGAGCAGAAGCACACCGTCGAGTCGAGGTAGTGCACCTGCTTGTCCGGGTGCGCCCGCGCGACGCGGCGCACGAGGTTGAGCTCGGTCCCGATCGCCCATGCCGAGCCCGGCTCGGCGGCGTCGAGCATCTTGATGATGTACTCCGTCGACCCGACGAAGTCCGCCGCCGTGACGACCTCGTGCTTGCACTCGGGGTGCACGAGCACGTTGACGTCCGGGACGGCCGCGCGGACGTCGTCGACGTTCTTCGCCGAGAACCGCCCGTGGACCGAGCAGTGCCCGCGCCACAGGATCATGCGCGCGTCGCGCAGCTCGGCGTCGGTGAGGCCGCCGTTCGGCTTGCGCGGGTCGAACACGACGCAGTCGTCGAGCGACATCGCCAGCTTCAGCACCGCGGTGTTGCGCCCCAGGTGCTGGTCGGGGAGGAACAGGACCTTGCCCGTGCCGTCCACGCCGCCCACCTGGTCGAACGCCCAGCGCAGCGCGACCTCCGCGTTCGACGACGTGCACACCGTGCCGCCGTGGCGCCCCGTGAAGGCCTTGATCGCGGCTGAGGAGTTCATGTAGGTCACGGGGATCGTCGAGTCGGCGATGCCGACCTCCTGCAGCACGTCCCACGCGTCCTCGACCTGGTCGATGGCGGCCATGTCCGCCATCGAGCAGCCCGCCGCGAGGTCCGGCAGCACGACCTGCTGCGCGTCGGAGGTGAGGATGTCCGCGCTCTCGGCCATGAAGTGCACGCCGCAGAACAGGATGAACTCCGCCTCGGGGCGGGCGGCCGCCTCGCGCGCGAGCTTGAAGGAGTCGCCCGTGACGTCGGCGAAGTCGATGACCTCGTCGCGCTGGTAGTGGTGGCCCAGGACGAACGCCCGCTCGCCCAGCGCGGCGCGCGCCGCGCGGGCGCGCTCGACCAGGTCGGGGTCGCTCGGCGCGGGCAGGTCGCCCACGCACTCGACGCCCCGCTCGGACGCGAGGTCGCGGCCCTGCCCCAGCAGGAGCAGGGCGGACGGGCTGGGCTCGACGAAACCGCCCGGGCGTGCGGTGCTCGGACCGCCCACGGACGACAACAAGGTGCTCCCGGTGCTCACGGGACCATCGTCGCACAGCGACGCGGAGACGGAGAGGGTCCTCCCACCGCGGATCGGCGCGCCGAGCGCGACCCGCCGGACCGCGCCCGGGCTGGCACAATCCGGGCATGCGCGTGCTGCTCACCGGGTCCGCCGTCCCGCCCCCGCCCGACGGCGCGTGGCCGGGCCGCGACGTCGTGCCGACTGCCGCCGGACCGAGCCTCGCCGACGTCGCCTCGTGGTGGTCCGCGCACGGCGCCGTGGACACCGTGCCCCTCGCCGCGTCGGGGCCCGCGCTCCTCGACGCCCTCGCTCCCGTCGCGCCCGAGGTCCTCGCGGGCGTCGTGCCGGGCCCGGGCGGCGCGGAGGTCCCGGTCGCCGTCCGACGGCGCGCGTCCTCCTCGCGCGAGGGCGCGCAGGCCCGGACCGTCGTCGTCGACGTGTCCCAGGTCCCGGCCACCGGGGAGGCCGTCGTCGTCGATGCCGACGGGACGCCGACGACGGTGCCCGCCCGCTCGTCGACCGCCGTCGGGCACCTGCTCGCGCTCGCGGTCGACGCCGCTCGGGCGGGGACGGATCCCGGCCGGGTCGTGCTCGCGACCGGGGGCAGCACGAGCCACGACGGGGGCCTCGGGGCGCTCCTCGCGCTCGCGGGCGAGCCGCCGGCGTCCGGGGGCGCGCCGGACGTCACGCCCGCCGGGCTGGTCGACGTCGTGCGCGCCGCGCGCGCCGCGCTGGGCGGCTCGCACCTCGTGGCGGCCGTCGCGTCCGACGTCCCGCTCCTCGGTCTGCACGGCGCGAGCGCGACCCTCGACGCGCGCGGTGTCGACCCGCTGGTGGCCCAGCACCTCGAGCGCGCGCTCGGCGCGGTCGCGCACGACGTCGCCGCCGCCGTCGACCGCGCGGACGCGGCCGGGCCGGGGGAGCACGGGATCGTCGGGCGCGACCTGCTCGCGGGCGCGACGGCGGGCCGCCGCCTCGCCGGGCTGCCAGGAGCGGGCAGCGGGGGAGGGCTGGGTTTCGCCGTCGCGGCGCTGGGCGGCAGGCTCGTGCCCGCGCTGCGGGTCGTGGCGGACGACGTCGGGCTCGACGCGCGGCTCGCGGCCGCGGACGTCGTCGTCGTGCTCGCGGACGAGCTCGGCGCGCACGAGCTCGGCGAGGGGACCGTCCGCGAGGTGTCCGGCCGGGCGGCGCGGCACGCGCTCCCGGTGGTGGTCGTCGCGCGCGCGGTCGTCGCGGGCCGCCGCGAGCAGGCGGCCGCAGGGCTCAGCGGCGCGTACGCGTGGGGTGACGGCGACCCGCGCGACCTCGTGGAGCGCGTCGCGCGCACGTGGTCGCGCGGCTGAGTCAGCCGAGCTCCACGTCGCCGTCCGCGCGCACGGACCACGCGGGGTTGTGCGCGATCTCCCACACGAGGTCGTTCGGGTCGGCGACGTGGGCGTGGAAGACGCCCCCGAACTCACCCTCCTGCGGCTCCTTGCGGACGGTCCCGCCCGCGGCGACCATCGCGTCCACCAGCTCGACGACGGCGTCGCGCGACCCGACGTTGTGCGACAGGGTCACACCCGTGGTCGCGGCCGGCGCCCCGACCGAACCGGCGTCGCGCGCGAAGCTCGCCGCGTCGAAGAAGCCGAGGAGCTGGCCGGCCGCGGACCGGTAGAACACGATCTCGCCCGGCACGTCGAGCCGAGGCTCCCAGCCGAGCGCGCCGTAGAAGCGTCGGGCCGCGCCGAGGTCTCGCGTCGCGACCGTCACGAAGTGCACCGCCTGGTCCATGGGTCCTCCGTCGTCACCCTCGCGCCCCGTGCGGCGAGGCCCGTTCGACCCTAGTCCCGCGCGGGGTCGTAGACTCGGGAACACCACCGGCACGTGTGGTGTTGAGGACCTGACGGGATCTCTCTCGAGAGATCCGAGAAGCCGGCCACCACCGGGGCAGCACTGCCCCCGACAGCGCGGAGACGAGATGAGCGAGACCACCGACATTGCCACGCACGGCGTCAACCTGACCGACGAGGCCGCGGACAAGGTCCGCACGCTCCTCGAGCAGGAGGGTCGCGACGACCTGCGCCTGCGGGTCGCGGTGCAGCCCGGCGGCTGCTCCGGCCTGATCTACCAGCTCTACTTCGACGAGCGCGTGCTCGACGGCGACGCGCTGCGCGACTACGACGGCGTCGAGGTCGTGGTCGACAAGATGAGCGTCCCGTACCTCGAGGGTGCGACGATCGACTTCGCCGACACGATCGAGAAGCAGGGCTTCACGATCGACAACCCCAACGCGGGCAGCGCCTGCGCCTGCGGCGGCTCCTTCAGCTGAGCCGTCCGGCGTGCCGCGCGCACGCCACCGGACCGCACGAGCCCGGTCACCCGTCCGCGGGTGGCCGGGCTCGCGTCGTCCGCGGGTCGGGCCGCCCAGCTCGGGCGGGGTCAGCCGCCGATCTCGACGGTGATCGCCCAGGCCTCCGCGTCCTCCTGCCCGCTGAGCTGCTCCTCGCCCACGACCGTGTGCCCGCGCATCCGCGCCCACGCGGGGACGTCGAGGCGGGCGGCCGGGTCGGTCGACCACACGGTGAGCCGAGCGCCCGGTGCGAGGTCGCGCGCCGCCGCGGCGAGCCGGATCACGGGGAGCGGGCAGCGCAGCCCGCGCGCGTCGACCGCGTCGCCGGACGTGCCTGACGACGCCCCGGGCGGGGGAGCGCCGGTCACAGGCCCTGCACCCCCAGCGCCGCGCGCACGCGGGCGACGGCGTCCGGCAGGGCGGCGAGCAGCCGCTCGACGTCGTCCTCCGTCGTCGAGCGGTCCAGGGCGACGCGCACGTTGCCGTGCGTGAGCACGCCCATCGCCGCGAGGACGTGCGAGGGCTCGAGCGAGCTCGACGTGCACGCCGACCCGGACCCGACGGCGACGCCCTCGCGGTCCAGGTCCGTGAGCAGCGCCTCGCCGTCCACGTAGAGGAACGAGAAGGTCGCGACGTGGGGGAGCCGGTCGACCGGGTCGCCGACCACCTCGACGTCGGGGATCTGCGCGACCCGTGCCCGCACGCGGTGGACGAGCGCCCGACGCCGCGCGTCCTCCGCGTCCCGGTCGGCCAGCACCGCCTGCAGCGACACGGCCGCGGCGAACGCCGCCGGGACGGACACCCCGCCGGGTGCCCACGGGTCCGCGTCCTCGGGGAACGGGCTGCGCCGTCGGACGCGGGAACGCACCGCGAGGACACCGATGCCCGGACCGCCGCCCCAGTCCGCCGGGTCGGCGGCGAGCGCGTCCCAGGTCTCGGGGACGACGTCGTGCCCGAGCGCGGCCCCCGCGTCCACGAGCAGCGGGACCCCCGCCCGCCGCGCCGCCTCGTGCACGGCTGCGACCGGCTGACGCGTCCCCACCTCGCCGTTGGCGGCCTGGAGCGCGGCGAGCGCCACGCCCGGGCGACCGACGGCGTCGGTCATCTCCGCGGCGTCGACGCGGCCGGACCCGTCCACCCCGACGACTTCCCGCTCCAGGCCACCGTGCTCGGCGGCGTGCAGGACGGCGGCACGCTCGACGGCGCCGACGACGACCCGTCGCCCCGCGCGGTGACGCGCGCCGGCGAGCGCGGCGACGGCCGTGTGGAGGGACGCGGTGTGGTTGGCGGTGAAGACGACCTCCTCCGTGCGCGCGCCGAGCGCGGCGGCGACGGCCTCGCGGGCGCCGTCGAGCAGGGCCGCGGCACGCCTGCCCTCCGCGTGCAGACGTCGGGGGTCGGCCCAGCCGTCGTCGAGCGCGCGGTCGAAGGCCTCGCGCGCGAGCGGGTGCCAGGGGGCGTGCCCCCCGTTGTCGAGCAGGACCCGGCGATCGGGGGTGGTGTGTGTCACATGGCCTCCAGGGCGCGGGCGGGGCCGTCGTGGAGCGAAGGACGGCCGGGCTGAGACGGCCCGAGCGGGCGCGGGGCGCCGGTCGGGGTCCGGCGCACGGCGTCGGATCGTTGCGCTCGCGCGCCCCGCGACGAGGTGCCTCCGGGAGTCCGAAGGTCTTACCGGCACGCTACCGTGCTACTCGGTGGGCCGACGGTGTGGCAAGGATCTGACAGACTCGGGACGGGTGTGGCGAACCCACCCCTGACCGGCCACGACGTGTGCCGCATCTCGCCCGTCCGCAGCGCGTTCCGGGCCACGAAGGGCGGAATCCCGCGCTAGGCTTCGTGTGTCGAGGACGAAGGTCCTGTGCTGGGCTCGTAAAGACGGGCACGGGCAGGACGTGACGTGAAAGGCCCCCCTTGCACTCGCAACCCCCTAGCCGCACACGGCGCACCATCCTGCGGGCGACGGCCCTCGCCGTCGCCGTCGCCGCGGTGGCGTCCGGCTGCGCCACCGACACCGTCCAGCGCGGGTTCCTGCCCGGTTACGAGGACGGGGAGGTGACCAACCAGACCGCCCGGATCACGTCGCTGTGGACCGGCTCCTGGATCGCGGCCCTCATCGTCGGCGTGATCACGTGGGGCCTGATGCTGTGGTGCGTCGCCGCGTACCGCAAGCGCAAGGACGACCACCAGCTCCCCGTGCAGACGCGCTACCACCTGCCGCTCGAGATCATGTACACGGCCGTGCCGATCCTCATGGTCCTCGTCCTCTTCTTCTACACGGACCGCGACATGAGCGCGATCGTGGACAAGGACGTCGAGTCCGACCTCACGGTCCAGGTCATCGGCAAGCAGTGGAGCTGGGACTTCAACTACGTGGACGACGACGTCTACGAGACGGGCCAGCACCTGGCGGACGTCGGCGACACCATGACCGACGACGCGACGATCGACGGAGCCCCGGGCACGGCGGCGGCGCTGCCGACGCTCTACCTGCCCGTCGGTGAGTCGGTGCGGTTCGAGCTGCAGTCGCGCGACGTCATCCACTCCTTCTGGATCCCCGCGTTCCTCTACAAGCTCGACATGATCCCGCACCGGACGAACGAGTTCGTGGTCACCCCGGAGCGCGAGGGCGTCTACGCCGGCAAGTGCGCCGAGCTCTGCGGCGAGCACCACTCCGGCATGCTGTTCAACGTCGAGGTCGTCGACCGCGCGGAGTACGACGCGCAGATGGAGGCGCTCCGCGAGAAGGGCCAGGAGGGTCAGATCCCGGTGGAGGGCTTCAGCCGTCTCCAGGACCCGAACCCTGTCACCGCTACCACGGAGGGTGAGAACTGATGGTCGCGCAGGCCGAAGTCATCCCCGGTCTCGCGCCGCGGCGTCAGACCCTCGGGCGGACCGTGATCAAGTGGGTCACGTCCACCGACCACAAGACGATCGGGTACATGTACCTGATCACGTCGTTCATCTTCTTCTGCATCGGCGGCCTCATGGCCCTCGTGATCCGTGCGGAGCTCTTCGAGCCCGGCATCCAGATCGTGCAGAGCAAGGAGCAGTACAACCAGCTCTTCACGATGCACGGCACGATCATGCTGCTGCTGTTCGCGACCCCGCTCTTCGCCGGGTTCGCGAACGTGATCATGCCGCTGCAGATCGGTGCGCCGGACGTCGCGTTCCCGCGACTGAACATGTTCGCGTACTGGCTCTACCTCTTCGGCGGTCTCATCGCCTCGGCCGGCTTCTTCACGCCGCAGGGCGCCGCCTCGTTCGGTTGGTTCGCGTACGCGCCGTTGTCGAACACGACGTTCAGTCCAGGGCTCGGGGGAGACCTCTGGGTGTTCGGGCTCGCGCTCGCCGGCTTCGGCACGATCCTCGGTGCGGTCAACTTCATCACGACGATCATCACGATGCGCGCGCCCGGCATGACGATGTTCCGCATGCCGATCTTCACGTGGAACACGCTCATCACGAGCCTCCTCGTGCTCATGGCGTTCCCGCCCCTGGCCGCCGCGCTCTTCGCACTCGGTGCCGACCGGCGCCTCGGCGCCCAGATCTTCAACCCCGAGAACGGGGGCGCCATCCTGTGGCAGCACCTGTTCTGGTTCTTCGGGCACCCGGAGGTCTACATCATCGCGCTGCCGTTCTTCGGCATCGTGTCCGAGATCTTCCCGGTCTTCGCCCGCAAGCCGATCTTCGGCTACAAGGGCCTCGTCTACGCGACGATCGCGATCGCGGCGCTGTCCGTCACCGTGTGGGCCCACCACATGTACGTGACCGGCGCGGTCCTCCTGCCGTTCTTCGCCTTCATGACGATGCTCATCGCCGTGCCGACCGGCGTGAAGTTCTTCAACTGGATCGGGACCCTCTGGCGAGGGAAGCTGACGTTCGAGACACCGATGCTGTGGTCGATCGGGTTCCTCGTGACCTTCCTCTTCGGCGGTCTCACGGGCGTCATCCTGTCCAGCCCGGCGCTCGACTTCCACCTGTCCGACTCGTACTTCGTGGTGGCGCACTTCCACTACGTCGTGTTCGGCACCGTGGTGTTCGCGATGTTCGCCGGCTTCTACTTCTGGTGGCCCAAGTTCACCGGGCGCATGCTCAACGAGCGCCTCGGCAAGGTCCACTTCTGGCTGCTCTTCATCGGCTTCCACATGACGTTCCTCATCCAGCACTGGCTGGGCGTCGAAGGCATGCCGCGCCGCTACGCGGACTACGCGCCGTCCGACGGCTTCACGTGGGAGAACCAGGTCTCGACGGTCGGGGCGTTCATCCTCGCCGCGTCGACGCTGCCGTTCCTCTGGAACGTCTACACGACCTGGCGCAACGCGCCCAAGGTCCAGGTCGACGACCCGTGGGGCTACGGCCGCTCGCTCGAGTGGGCCACGTCCTGCCCGCCGCCGCGGCACAACTTCACGTCGCTGCCGCGCATCCGCTCCGAGTCGCCCGCGTTCGACCTGCACCACCCCGAGGTCGCGGCGATGGACCACGCGGAGCCGAACCCCAACGTCCTGGAGAAGGTCTACGGGGAGGCCGACCGCCGCGGTGAGAAGAGCGTCGCGCTCGACCGCCTCGGCGACAAGCAGGCAGGCAGCGACTCGACGTCGACGATCATCATCGACGAGCCGCGCACGGGTGACACGGACGAGGAGGCCGGCAAGTGAAGGTCGAGTACAAGCTGTTCATCTTCCTGACCCCCTTCTTCGCGCTCATCGGCGTGGTGTACGGGCTCTGGAGCGGCTGGGAGCCCGTCGGCAGCGCCGCGCTCCTCCTGACCGCAGGTCTGTCGGGCATGATCGGCGCCTACCTGGCGCTCACCGCCAAGCGGATCGACGCGCGGCCCGAGGACGACCCGGACGGCCTCATCGAGCAGGGTGCCGGCGACCAGGGCGTGTACGCCCCGTGGAGCTGGTGGCCGCTCGCGATCGCGGCGTCGGCTGCGATCGTCTTCCTGGGCCTCGCGGTCGGCTGGTGGCTGGTCTACGTGGGGATCGCGATGAGCGCGGTCGCCCTCGTCGGCTGGGTCTTCGAGTTCTCCCGCGGCCAGCACGCGCACTGACGCACCTCTTCCGGACGGCCCGATCCCCTCGCGGGGGTCGGGCCGTCCTGCTGTCTGCGGAGGGTCGTGGGGCGCGCCCATGGGGTCGAAGGCACGTGTGTGTGAGTGCCGGAGCCGTTCCTTGTGGCGCGCTCCGGCAGCGTGGTGGCGTTCTACGCCGGGCTGGTGCCCACGCCGGGGCTGGAGCGGCGCAGGGCGGCGCAGGAGCACCCACGCCTGGGCTGGAGCCGCGCAGGGCGGCGCAGAAGCACCCAAGTCAGGCTGGCAGCGTGCACGTCGGGGCGGGAGCGTCCACGCCGGGGCGGGAGCGTCCACGCCGGGGCGGGAGCGCCCACGCAGGGCGGGAGCGACTACGCCGGTGCGGGAGCGCCCGTGCCGGGGTGGCCTCGCGCCAGGGTGGCCTCCCGCCGGGCGCAGGTGGGAAGCCGTCACGACGGCGCTCCGGGCACGGACCGGGTCGCTCTCCGCGTGGCTGGGGCATGTTCGTCCAGACATTCAGCGCGGGACGGTGCGTGGTGCGTGGTGCGTGGTGGGCGGGGTCGGGCAGCCGCTGGAGCGCGCCGGAGCATCGTGACGGCCTGGGACGGCGTCGGTGACGCTCTGCGCCCAGCGACATGACGCGCCACCTGTCGGCGACCGCGGACTGACCGGGTCGTGGCCCTGGGCGGCCGCCGAGAACGAGGTTGGTCCCGCTATCCGGTGGATAGCGGGACCAACCTCGTTGTGGTGGGGGAGCAGGGTCGTGCTCGCCGACCGGGTGTCGTGCGGCGGGGTCGTCAGGGGACGATGAGCCCGGCGGTCTGGGTCTTGGCGCGCTGGAGGCGGGCCTCGGCGTCGGACCAGTTGACGAGGTTCCACCAGGCGGTGACGTAGTCGGCGCGCACGTTCTGGTAGTCGAGGTAGTAGGCGTGCTCCCAGACGTCGAGCAGGACGATGGGGGTCAGGCCGAGGGTGAGGTTGCCCTGCTGGTCGTAGAGCTGGACGGTGATGAGCTTCTGGCCGATGGAGTCCCAGGCGAGGATGGCCCAGCCGGAGCCCTGGACGCCGGCAGCGACGGCGGCGAACTGCTTCTTGAAGGCGTCGAAGGAGCCGAAGTGCTCGTCGATCGCGGCGCCGATCTCGCCGGTGGGCTCGCCGCCGCCCTCGGGGGAGAGGTTGGTCCAGAAGGCGGAGTGGTTGACGTGGCCGCCGAGGTTGAACGCGAGGTTCTTCTCGTGGAGGTTGATCGCGGCGAAGTCGCCGGACTCGCGGGCCTCGGCGAGCTTCTCCAGGGCGGTGTTCGCGCCGGTGACGTAGGCCTGGTGGTGCTTGGAGTGGTGCAGCTCCATGATCCGCCCGGAGATGTGCGGCTCGAGCGCACCGTAGTCGTAGGACAGCTCGGGCAGGGTGTAAGCGGGCATCCGGATGTACCTCCTGGTACGGACCGCCGGAGGTCGTCCGACGGTCCCTGGGCAGTGAACTGACGGTGTCCCTGCCGCCTCACGCGGGCGCTGTCGCGCCCCCGGGGCAGAGACGACGATGACCCGCGACCTGCCCACCTGGAAGAGGGGGCTGGTCGCGGGTCATCGTCCTACTGTGCAGGAACCCGGAGGTCAGCGCTCGTCGGCGCCCTTCTCCGGCTCCACGAGGTCCCGACCGCCGCCGACGGGGGCGGTCCCGGCCTCGATCTGCTCGTGGCTCGTGCTCTCGAGGGCGTCGTGCTCACCGTGCGAGTGCGCGGCGGCGAGCTCGGCCGGCGTCACGGGCTCGATGCGGTCCTCGTAGAAGAAACGCGACAGGCGCTGGAGACGCTTGTCCTTCTTGTAGCCCTTGCGACGCACGCCGCGGGAGTCCGTCGCCGGCTCGATCTCGAGCGGGGCGTGGGCGGAGTAGTTGACCCGCAGCCAGCGCTCCTGCTCGTCGAGCGGGCGGTGGACCTCGATGTACTCGCCGTGCGCGAACCGGACGATCCGCCCGGTCTCGTGGCCGTGCAGCACGAGCTCGCGGTCCTTGCGCTGCAGCCCGAGGCAGATGCGCTTGGTCACCCAGAACGCGAACCAGGGGCCCACGAAGATCAGGATCCGGAAGGCCCAGGTGATCGTGTTGATCGACATGTGGAAGTGCGTCGCGATGAGGTCGTTCGACCCGGCGAGCGCCAGGATGATGAACGCCGTGAGGAACGCGACGCCCAGGCCGGTACGAACCGGCACGTTGCGCGGGCGGTCGAGGACGTGGTGCTCGCGCTTGTCCTTCGTCACCGCGGACTCGAGGAACGGGTAGACGAAGAGGAACGTGAACAGCAGGCCCGGCACGACGACCGCGGGGATGAGGACGTTCAGCGACAGCGTGTACCCGCCGATCACGAACTCCGTCTGCCCCGGCATGAGTCGCAAGGACCCCTCGAGGAACAGCATGTACCAGTCTGGTTGTGCTCCCGCGGAGACCGGTGACGGGTCGTAGGGGCCGTAGTTCCAGACGTTGTTGATCGCCATCGTGCCGCCCATGAGGGCGAGGATGCCGAACACGACGAAGAAGAAGCCACCGGCCTTCGCGACGTACACGGGGAACAGCGGGAAGCCGACCACGTTGGTGTCCGTGCGGCCGCCACCCGGGTACTGCGTGTGCTTGTGGAGCACGACGAAGAACAGGTGGAGCGCGACCAGCGCGAGGATCAGACCCGGCACCAGGAGGATGTGGACCGTGAAGAGTCTCGGGATGATGTGCTCGCCCGGGAACTCGCCGCCGAAGATGAAGTACGACATGTACGAGCCGATGAGCGGGATCGCCTTGACGACACCATCGGTGATGCGCAGGCCGTTGCCGGACAGGACGTCGTCGGGCAGCGAGTAGCCGGAGAAGCCGGCGGCGAGGCCCATGATCATGAGCAGCATGCCGACGAGCCAGTTGACCTCGCGGGGCTTGCGGAACGCGCCCGTGAAGAACACGCGCATCATGTGCGTGACGATCGACGCCATGAAGATCAGCGCGGCCCAGTGGTGGATCTGCCGCATGAGCAGACCGCCGCGGACCTCGAACGACATGTGCAGCGTCGACGCGAACGCGTCGGACATGAGCACGCCGTCCATGGAGGCGGGCTCGCCGTGGTACGTCACCAGGGACATGCTCGGGACGAAGAACATCGTCAGGAAGATGCCGGTGAGGATCAGGACGACGAACGAGTAGAGCGCGATCTCGCCCAGGAGGAACGACCAGTGGTCGGGGAAGACCTTGCGCGCGAACTCCTTGACGGCGACACCGATGCCGGTGCGCTGGTCGAGGTAGTCCGCGGCCTTCCCGGCAGGGGTCGTCGGCGCGGCTGACTTCGGTGCGGCCGCCCGAGGTGCGGCGGTTCCGGTGCTGGTGGTCACTTCAGACGCTCCCAGAAGCTCGGGCCGATGGGCTCGTGGAAGTCGCTCTGCGCAACCAGGTAGCCCTCGTCATCAACGGTGATCGGCAGCTGCGGCAGGGGCCGCTTCGCGGGGCCGAAGACCACCTTGGCGCTGTCGGCCACGTCGAACGTCGACTGGTGGCACGGGCACAGCAGGTGGTGCGTCTGCTGCTCGTAGAGAGCGACGGGGCAGCCGACGTGCGTGCAGATCTTGGAGAACGCGACGATGCCGTCGTACGACCAGCTCTCCCCGGCGGGGGATTGCTCGGACACGATGTCGCGCGGGTCGAGACGGACCAGGAGGACGACGGCCTTGGCCTTCTCCGTGATCCACTCGTGGGACTGCATCTCCTCCTGCGAGGCCTCGGGGATGACGTGGACCACCGAGCCGATGGTGACGTCGGCGGCCTTGATGGGCCGGCCCGAGGGGTCGATCGCGAGGCGCGTGCCCCGCTGCCAGAGGGTGTGCTTGAACTTGGAGACGTTCCAGTCGCCACCGACGCTCCCGACGAGCGGGACCGCGATGGTGAGCGGGAAGAGCGCGAGGGCGGAGATGACCGCGCCCTTGAGGACGCCGCGGCGGGCGATGCCCGAGTCCTTGACGCCCGCGTCGAGCTCGGCGAGCGCGGCGGTGCGCGTCTCGGGGTCGCTCGCGATGGGGTGGCGCTCGTCCACCTTCTCGTGGTCGGACATGAGGACCTTGGCCCAGTGCACCGCGCCGAAGCCGATGCCGAGCAGGGCGAACGCGATGGCGACGCCGAGCGTCACCGTCGAGAGGCGGACGCCCGCGGTGGTCCCGTCCGGCGGGATCACGAAGTAGACGACGAGGGCCGCGATGGTGCCGATGACCGAGATCCCGAAGAGGGCGGCGACCTGACGCTCGCCGCGCTTCGACGCCTTCGGGTCGCGGTCGGCCATGCGGCTCTTGTGCTCCGGCAGACCGGGGTCCGGGAACGTGTCGAGGGTGCCGTGCTCCTCGCGGTGCCCGACCTCGCGATGCGAGGACTCGGACGAGCGGGGGCTCTGGTAGTCGCTCACGAGGACTTCGCTCCGATCCACACTGCGGCCCCGATGAGGAGGCCCATTCCGACGATCCAGGCCCACAGGCCCTCGCTGACCGGACCGAGCGACCCGAGCGACAGGCCGCCGGCGGAACCGTCGCGCTGCTCGGCGAGGAACGCGATGACGTCCCGCTTCTCCTCGGGCGTCACGGTGGCGTCGTTGAAGACCGGCATCGACTGCGGGCCGGTGAGCATCGCCTGGTAGATGTTGCGCTCCGAGGTGTCCCACAGCGGGGGAGCGAACTTGCCCTCGGAGAGGGCACCGCCCGCACCGATCGCGTTGTGGCACATCGCGCAGTTGGTGCGGAAGACCGCGGCACCGTTGGCCGGGTCGCCCAGCGCTGCGTCGACCTGCTCGTCCGTGGGGATCGCGGGGCCGGCGCCGAGCGACGCGACGTAGGCGGCGAGCTGCGCCGTCTGCTCCTCGTCGAACTGGCGCGGCTTCTGGATGGCCTGCGGACCGTCCATCTGCATGGGCATGCGGCCGGTGGACACCTGGAAGTCGACCGACGCGGCGCCGACACCGACGAGCGAGGGCGCGGTGGCCGTGCCCTCGGCGTTCGGCCCGTGGCACGTGGCGCAGTTGGCCTGGAACAGCTTCTGGCCGGTCTCGATGTCCTCGGTGCTGGCGGTCTCGGCGTTGGCCGAAGTCGGGGCAAAGGCGGCGTAGACGCCACCGGTGACCAGCAGCGCCAGCAGCAGCAGCACGACCGGCGCGAAGCGGTGGTGTCTGCGGGCGGCGAGTGCCTTCACGAAATGATCCTCGTCTCGCAGGTGGGGGAGCAGGGGGCGGGTGGGCGGTCCGGGGCGGACCCCGGGCGCGACGTCAGCGCAAGATGTAGATCACGAAGAAGAGCGCGATCCACACGACGTCGACGAAGTGCCAGTAGTAGGACGTCACGATGGCCGTCGTGGCCTCGTGGTGCCCGAAGTTCTTGGCCGAGAACGAGCGGCCGAGAAGGAACAGGAAGGCGATCAGGCCGCCGACGACGTGGAGGCCGTGGAACCCGGTCGTGATGTAGAAGACGGAGCCGTAGGGCGTGGAGGAGATCGACACGCCGTGCTCGACGAGCTCGGCGTACTCGAAGATCTGACCACCGATGAAGAACGCGCCCATGAGGAACGTCAGCGTCATCCACTCGTTCATCCCCCAGCGGTTCACCTGGAGGATCGAGCCGGTGCGGACGGGCTGGAAGCGCTCGGCGGCCCACACGCCCATCTGGCACGTCACCGACGACAGCACCAGGACGGTCGTGTTGATCGCCGCGAAGGTCAGGTTGAGCTTGTCCGCCTCGAGGGCCCACTCGTCGGCGGGCATCACGGCGCGGACCGTGAAGTACATGGCGAAGAGGCCGGCGAAGAACATGAGCTCGCTGGCCAGCCACACGATCGTCCCGACCGAGACGGGGTTCGGTCGGTTGACGCTCACGTGCTGATGGGCGTGGGGGGCAGCCGTTGCGGTCGACACAGGAGCCATTATGGCCGACGAACCTCAGCTTCGCGGCACGCAGACGGCAGCCCGGAGGCGGTGAATCTCACAATGTCTCCAGAACTTCCCACGGAGACCTGCACTTGGTGACGGAAACCGTCCGAGTGCCATGAAACCCGGGCGTCCGGGGCGCGGGCCAGGGCCCTTGGTCCCCGGTCCGCCGCCGGTCGGCGCGCGACCCGCCGCAGGGGTGCTGCGGAGCGCTCCGACGTGCCAAGATGCCAGTCGGGACGTGCGTCCGCCACCCGCGGCGCCGCGCGCTCCCGGGCCCACCCGAGGGAACGACGAAGGCGACGGTGACGACGATGACGACGACCGTGACGACGACGCACGGGGACACGGACGTGACCCCGCGCGCGCCGCGCATCCTGCTCTACAGCGACGACGTGACCGTGCGCGAGCAGGTGCTGCTCGCCGTCGGGCGACGGCTGGGTGCGGGGCAGCCGGAGATCGAGTGGCACGAGGTGGCCACCCCGGCGGCGGTCGTGGCGTCGGCGGACGCCGGCGGGTGGGACCTGCTGGTCCTGGACGGCGAGGCGGACAAGGCCGGGGGCATGGGTCTGTGCCGCCAGCTCAAGAACGAGATCTACGCCTGCCCGCCGGTCCTGGTCCTCACCGGCAGGCCGCAGGACGGTTGGCTAGCATCGTGGTCGCTCGCCGACGACGCGGTGCCCCGGCCGTTCGACGCGGTCGCCCTCCAGCGCGCCGTCGCCGACCTGCTGCGCGCCTCCGGCACGCGGTAGCCGACCAGGAGACCGACCAGCCGAAGGGCCACCCGTGACCGCCACCCCGCACCCTGCCGCCTCGACCACGAGCGACTCGACGGGTGCGGGGCTCACCTGGCCCGGTCTGCTCACCGAGCTCGTCGTGGGGAACGACCTCGACGCCGAGCGCACCGCGTGGGCCATGGACCAGGTCATGTCGGGCGAGGTCTCGCCCGTGAGGCTCGCGAGCTTCCTCGTCGCGCTGCGCGCGAAGGGCGAGACGGTCGCCGAGCTCACCGGTCTCGCCGACGCGATGCTCGCGCACGCGAGCCGCTTCTCCGTGGACGGGCCCGCCGTGGACATCGTCGGCACGGGCGGCGACCGCGCCCACACCGTGAACATCTCGACGATGGCGTCGCTCGTCATCGCGGGCGCGGGCGTGCGCGTCGTCAAGCACGGCAACCGCGCCGCGACGTCGTCGTCGGGGGCCGCGGACGTGCTCGAGGAGCTCGGGATCCGGCTCGACCACGGTCCCGACCGCGTGGCGCGCATCGTGCAGGAGGCGGGGATCACCTTCTGCTTCGCCATGGTGTTCCACCCGTCGATGCGGCACGCGGGCGTCGCGCGCAAGGAGCTCGGCATCCCGACGGCGTTCAACGTGCTCGGCCCCCTGACGAACCCCGCGCAGCCGCGCGCGGCCGCGATCGGCGTGGCCGACGCCCGGATGGCGCCGCTCATCGCCGGCGTGCTCGCCGGGCGCGGCACGTCGGCGCTCGTGTTCCGCGGCGACGACGGCCTCGACGAGCTGGCGGCGACCGGCGGCGCCACGGTGTGGGAGGTGCGCGACGGCGCCGTGACGGAGCACCGCCTCGACCCCGTCGCCGACCTCGCGCTGACGCCCGTCACCGTCGAGGACCTGCGGGGCGGGAACGCGGCGCACAACGCCGACGTCGCGCGCCGGTTCCTCGCGGGCGAGCCGGGCGCGGTGCGCGAGACCGTGCTGCTCAACGCGGCCGCGGGCCTCGTCGCCGACGGCACGCTGCCCGGTACCGCGGAGGGTTCGCTCGTCGAGCGGCTGCGCGCGGCCTACGACGTCGCGGCCCGCAGCGTCGACTCCGGCGCCGCGCGCGCGGCGCTCGCCCGCTGGGCGGAGGCCGCGGCGCGCGACTGACCGCCGGTCAGTCGTCGAGGCCGAGGGCGAACGCCTGCTCGAGGTCGACGTTCGAGTAGGCGCGGAACGCGATGAACGTCTCGGTGCGCACGACGCCCTGGACCTTGCTGATGCGGTCCGCGATGACGTCGGCGAGCTGGTCGTGCTCCTGGACCCGCACCATCGCGACGAGGTCCGCCTTGCCCGTCACCGAGTAGACCTCGCTGACGCCGCGCAGGTCCGCGACCTCCGACGCCACCTCGGGGATGCGTGCGGGGTCGGTGTCGATCAGGACGATGGCGGTGAGCATGGTTCCTCCGGGGACGGGTCGTCGTCAGGCGACCACTCTACGGTCGGCCCGGCCGACGCGTGGGCCAGGTCGGCGCCGTCGGCGTCCGCGTGGCGCGCGACGTGGCGGGCCGTGGCCGCGAGGTCCACGTGCGACCCGGCCGAGCGGACCGGGCACGCCCAGGGGCCCGTGACGTCGACGATCCGCACGCCTGGTTCCTGGAGCCACGACAGCAGGATCTCGGCCTCGTGCGGATGGCTCGCGGGGGCCGGCGGCACGGGTGGTGCCACCGTTTCGCCCGTCGCGACGAGCGCGTGCACGAGCGGCCACGGGTCGGTGCCCGGGGCGCTGACGCCGGTCGCGGCGAGCCGCGCGTGCCGCACGACGACGACCTCCCACCCGCCGGCGTCCGTCGGGCGCGCGGCGACGAGCTCGGCGCACGCGGCGAGCGGGGCGAGCCGCTGCGCACGCGCCGCACCCGTGAGGAAGGCGCGCAGGCGCTGGGTGAGCTCGCCGGCCTGCTCGAAGCGCTCGTCGCGCGAGAGCGCCACGATGCGGCGCCCGAGCTCGGCGACCACGCGCGACGGGTCGCCCTCGAAGGCCTCGCGCGCGCCCGCCGCGACGTCGCCGTAGCCCGCGTCGCGCTCGGTCGCCGTGCACGGGGCGGAGCAGCGGCCCATCTCGGCGAGCACGCACGCCGTCGCGCCGGGCGAGGCGACGACGGGGAGGCGCCGGGTGCACTGGCGGAGCGCGAAGGCGTCGTGCAGGGCGTCCACGGCGGCCTGGGCCTGGTGCCGCGAGGCGAACGGGCCGATGTGCGCCGCCGGTGCGCGGACGTCGCGGACCAGCGAGAGGCGCGGGTACGCCTCGTCGGTGAGCCGGACCCACGTCATGCGCTCCGGGTGCCGCGACCGGCGGTTGTACCGCGGAGCGTGCTCGGCGATGAGGCGCAGCTCGCGGACCTGCGCCTCGAGCGGCGTCGCGCACACGACGGGCGTGACGGCGTGCGCGATGCGCACCATCTCGGTGATGCGCCCGCGCTTCTCCGAGCGCGTGAAGTACGACCGCACGCGGCGCCGGATCGACGTCGACGTGCCGACGTACAGCACCTCGTCGCCGGGGCCGCGGAAGAGGTAGACGCCGGGCGCGTCCGGCAGGCCGTCGGCGAGGTGGCGCTTGCGGCGCACGTCCTGCGGCACGGGGTCCGTCGCCCCGGCGAGGTCCTCCAGGTGCGTCACGCCGAGCGGGCCGAGGCGGCCGAGGAGCGCGTGCAGCACGTCGACGGTGGCGCGTGCGTCGGCGAGCGCGCGGTGGTCCGGCGTGACCGTGGCGCGGAAGAGGGCCGCGAGCGTCGCGAGCTTGTGGTTCGGCGCCTCGTCGCGCGTGACGACCCGCCGTGCGAGGGGCACGGTGTCGAGCACCTGGTTCCCGGGCCAGTCGTAGCCCGCGGAGCGGCACGCGGCCTTGAGGAACGAGATGTCGAACGGGGCGTTGTGCGCGACGAGCACGGCGCCGCGCGCGAACTCGAGGAAGCTGGGCAGCACGGCCTCGATGCGGGGCGCGGTGGCGACCATGGACGACGTGATGCCGGTGAGCCGGGCGACGAAGGCGGGGACGGGCACCCCGGGGTCGACGAGCGTCTGGAACTCGCCGAGCACCTCGCCGCCGCGCACCTTCACCGCGCCGATCTCCGTGATCCCGGCGCCCGCGGGGGAGCCGCCGGTCGTCTCGAGGTCGACGACGACGAACGTCACCTCGTGCAGCGGCGTGCCGAGGTCCTCGAGCGTGGGCTGGACGGGGACGCCCTGCGGTGCGGACCCGGCGCGGGGTGCGGCGAGGGCGGGTCCGGACGACATGGCGGCGAGGCTAGCGAGGGCCACCGACACCGCCGCCGCGAGGTCCGTCGGTCGCCCGCCGACACGAAGGCCGGGAGCCGCGGCGCGCGTCCCCGGGCGGCATAGGGTGGGACCGAGAGAATCAGGACGATCATGGACGAAGCGCCCGTGGTGACCCGCGGACGAGGTGCGGAGGAGGCGCGGCGCATGGTGGCCGACGGACCGGAGGACGCCCTGCCCGCGGAGCCGGACGTGCCGCCGTCGGTCCGCAGCCTCCTCGTGGCCGCCGCGGCGGACGCGCTCGGCGCGCTCGACACGGCACTGGTCCCGGTCGCGCTCCAGCGGGTGCGGGGCTTCGCGCCCCGGCGGCGGGCGTCGGCCGGTGCGGCGCCCCTGTGGCGGGCCCTGGTCGACGACGCCGGGTTCCGGCACGCGGTCGCCGCGGCCTGGTCCCGCGAGCACGACAGCGAGCCGGAGCCCGACGCCGCGCCCCCGGACGGCCTGTCCCCGGCGCAGGTGCGCGAGCGGGCGGCGGGTGCCTTCCTCCTGCGGCCCGACGGCTGGCAGACGGAGGTGGAGCGCGCTCGCTCGCTCGACGACACCCTCCGGGCGGACCGGTCGGCCCGGGACGACGCGGCCCGCCTCCGCGTCGAGCGCGACCGGCTCGCCCGCCAGGTCGAGGAGCTCCGGGCGCGTGCCCGCGACGCCGACGCGCGCGCCGAGGCCGCGACGGCCGAGCTCGCCGCGGTACGCCGGACCGAGCGGCGGCTGCGCGCGGACGCGGACCGGGCGCGGGCCGAGGCGCGGGCCGCCGAGCGGGCGGCGCAGGGGGAGCGGGACGCCGCCGAGGTCGCACTGCGGGACGCGCGCGAGGAACGTCGCGCGGCCGCCGTCGAGCTGGCCCGGGCGCGCGCGGAGCGGGACGAGGCACGCCGGGCGCGGACGTCGTCGGCCGACCTCGCGACGGCCCGCGCGCGGCTCCTGCTGGACACGGTGGTCGACGCGGCGGCGGGGCTCCGGCACGAGCTCGCGCTCGGCCCGTCGACGACGACGCCCGCCGACGACGTCGCCGCCGGGCTGCCGGACGCGGCGCGTCCCCGGCCGGGGTCGCGCGGCCGCGCGGCGGACGACCCGGCGCTCGTCGACGACCTGCTGTCGGTCCCGCGGACGCACCTGGTCGTCGACGGCTACAACGTGACGAAGACGGGCTACGGCGAGCTGTCGCTCGCGGACCAGCGCGACCGCCTCCTCTCCGGCCTGCTCCGCGTGGCCGCCGCCGGCACGGAGGTCACCGTGTGCTTCGACGGCGCCGACGGCGGCCCCCGGCCGGTGCACGCCCCGCGCGGCGTGCGCGTGCTGTTCTCGTCGGGGGAGATCGCGGACGACCTCATCCGGCGCCTGGTCGCCGCCGAGCCGCCCGGGCGCCCGGTCGTCGTCGTGACGAGCGACCGCGCCGTCGCCGACGACGTGCAGGCGATGGGCGCGGCGTGCGTCCCGGCCCACGCGCTCCTGGCGCGGCTCGCCCGCCGCTGACGACGCGGCCCTCCCCGGCGTGCTGCCGGGGAGGGCCGTGGTGCGCGGGGGACGAGGGCCCCGGGCCGTGTCAGCGGACGGGCGCCGGCCCGTCCACGTAGATCGCCTCGACGTCGGCCGCGAAGTCCTTGAGCACCTCGCTGCGCTTCACCTTGAGCGACGGCGTGAGGTAGCCGTTTTCGACCGTGAAGTCCGTCGTGAGGACCGTGAACTTGCGGATCGACTCGGCGCGGGAGACCGCCTGGTTCGCGCGCGTGACCGCGGCGTCGAGGGCGGCGAGGACGTCCGGGTCCTTGGCCGCCTGCTCGACGGTCAGCGGCTCCTTGCCGTGCATGCTCGCCCAGCCGGGCAGGCCCTCCGGGTCGAGCGTCACCAGGGCGCCGATGAACGGCTTCTGGTCGCCCACGACGACGCACTGCGAGACGAGCGCGTGCGCGCGGATCCGGTCCTCGAGGACGGCGGGCGCGACGTTCTTGCCGCCCGCGGTGACGATGATCTCCTTCTTGCGCCCGGTGATGCGCAGGAAGCCGTCCTCGTCGAGCGAGCCGAGGTCGCCGGTGCGGAACCAGCCGTCGACGAACGCGTCCGCGGTCGCCTGCTCGTTGTTGTGGTAGCCGCGGAAGATGTGGTCCCCGCGCAGGAGGATCTCGCCGTCCTCGGCGATCCGGGCGCCGCAGCCGGGGAGCTGCTCGCCGACGGTCCCGATCTTCGTGTTCCCGGGGCGGTTGACGCTCGTCGGCGCCGTCGACTCGGTGAGGCCGTAGCCCTCGAGGATCCGCACGCCGATGCCGCGGTAGAAGTGGCCGAGGCGCTCGCCGAGCGGCGCGCCGCCGGAGACCGCGTACTTCGCGCGCCCGCCGAGCGCGTGCCGGAGCTTCTTGAAGACGAGCGCGTCCGCGACCTTGTGCTGCAGGCGCAGCCCGATGCCCGGCCCCGACGGCTCGTCGAGCGCGCGCGAGTACGCGATCGCGGTCGCGGCGGCCCAGTGGAAGATCTTCAGCTTGCCGCCCGCGGCCGCCTTCTGCTCCGAGGAGTTGTAGACCTTCTCGAAGACGCGCGGCACCGAGAGGATGTACGTCGGCTTGAACGTGCCGAGGTCCTCGAGCAGCGTCTTGGTGTCCGGCGTGTGGCCCAGCACCGTGCCGCCGGCCACCACGAGCACGCCGATGAACCGCGCGAACACGTGGGCGAGCGGCATGAACAGCAGCGTGCGGCCGCCCGGCTCCCCGAAGACCTCGGGCACGGCGGCCACGGCGTTGACCGTGAGGGAGTAGAAGTTCTGGTGCGTGAGCTCCGCGCCCTTGGGGCGGCCGGTCGTGCCGGACGTGTAGATGATCGTCGCGACGTCCGCGAGGTCGGCCAGGCCGCGTCGGCGCACGATCTCGGCGTCGTCCACGCCGGCGCCGTCGGCCGTGAGCGTGGCGATCGCGCCCGTGTCGATCGCCAGCACGTCCTGCAGGGCCGGGGCCTGGTCGCGCACCTCCTCGACCGTCGCCGCGTGCGCCTCGGTCTCCACGACGAGCAGGCGCACGTCCGCGTCCGAGAGGATCCACTGCACCTGCTCCGGGCTCGACGTCTCGTAGAGCGGCACGGGCACGGCGCCCGCCGCCCACGTCGCCCAGTCGAGCAGGGTCCACTCGTAGCGCGTGCGCGACATGATGCCCACGTGGTCGCCCGGCTGGATGCCGCGGGCGACGAGCCCCTTCGCGACGGCGACGACCTCGGCGTCGAACTCGCGCGCGCTGAGCGCCTGCCACGCACCGTCGGCACCCGTGCGGCGCTCGACCATCGGCGCGGCCGGGTCGGCCGCGACGCGGCTCGCGAGGAGGTCGTTGAGGTTCTTCGAGGGATCGACTTCGACGATCCGTGGGGCGCTGATCTCGTCCATTCTGGCTCCAGTGGCAGTAGTCGACGGTGGGAGAACCCTACCCAGTGGCGGCGTGTGCCCGAGACCTGCCGTTGTCGGTAGGCTTCAGGTGCTGTGCGCTGCTTGCGCAACGTTTCGCGCGGGCGCGGAGTTCCGGTGGCCCGACCCGTGGCGCGGGGTCGAGGCCCCGTCGTCGTGCGTGGTCCGTGAGCGGGCGAGCACCCGCAGCGAGACCTTGCAGTCAGCGGAACCGAGCGAGTAGAGGACGGGACATGCACGCCATCGGGGTGGACATCGGCGGGACGAAGATCGCGGCCGGGGTCGTCGACGAGAAGGGCGAGATCCTCGTCCAGACGCGCCGCGACACCGAGCCCGACGACGTCGCGAGCATCGACCGCGCCATCGCCGACGTCTATGCCGAGCTCACCGCCGACCACGAGGTCGGCGCGATGGGCCTCGCGGCGGCCGGCTTCGTCAGCCCGGACCGCACCTCGGTGCTCTTCGCGCCGAACATCGCGTGGCGCGAGTACCCGCTGGCGCGCAACGTGCGCGAGCTCATCGGCGACGTCGACGTCCCGATCGTCGTGGAGAACGACGCGAACGCGGCCGGCTGGGCGGAGTTCCAGTTCGGCGTCGCGCGCGACGCGACCGACATGCTCATGCTCACGGTCGGCACGGGGCTCGGGGGCGCGATCGTCGTCGACCGCGAGCTCGTGCGCGGCAAGTGGGGCGTCGCGGCGGAGGTCGGCCACATGCGCGTCGTCCCCGGCGGGCACTACTGCGGCTGCGGCCACGAGGGCTGCTGGGAGCAGTACGCGTCCGGGCGCGCCCTCGTGCGCGACGGGCAGAACGCCCTCATCGCCCAGCCGGACCGCGCGACGCGCCTGCTCGAGATCTGCGGCGGCGACCCGGACAAGCTCAACGGTCCCCAGATCACCCAGGCCGCGCAGGAGGGCGACGACCTCGCGGTCGAGCTGCTCGCGAACCTCGGCCGCTGGATCGGCGAGGGCGCGGCGTCGGTCACGGCGCTGCTCGACCCGGAGCTCATCGTCATCGGCGGCGGCGTCGGTGCGGCGGGCGACCTCCTGCTCCAGCCGGTGCGGCGCGCGTTCGCCGACCAGCTCTCCGCGCGCGGGCACCGCCCGGAGGCGCGGATCGAGCTCGCCGAGCACGGCAACGAGGCGGGCATCGTCGGCGCCGCGGACCTCGCGCGCCGCTGACGGGCGGCGCGGGCGCGGTGCGGGGGAGGCGCGGGCGTCAGACGACGGCGCCCGGCCCCCGGTCGTCGTCGTCCCGCCGGTGCGGCATGCGCCAGAGCAGGATCGCGAGCCCCACGAGGAAGGCGCCGCCGCCCACCTGCGCGACGAGCACGGGGTACGGGCGTGCCACGACCAGCACGACGAGCAGCAGGATCGGCACGCCGACGACGAGCGCCCACGCCATCGTCAGGAGCGGGTCGCGCCCGAGGACGAGCGGCGGGTCCGGCGGCACGAAGTGGCTCTCGGCCTCCTCGAGGTCCTCGACCTCGGGCGTCGTGGGCCAGTCCCGCGGCCCCGTCGGGCGCACCCAGGGCGCCACGGGCACGGACCCGAGCACGTCGCGGCCGCTGCGCGGGGAGCCCTCAGGCGCTCCGGCCGTCGGGTCCTGCGCGGCCCGGGGGTCGTCGCCTGGCCGGGCGCCCGGCTCGGACCGGTCGAGCTCGGACAGGTCCGCGAGCTCGGCCACGATGCCGGCCCACCGGGCGTCGACGTCGAGCGCGGGCTCGGGCGACTCGTCGCGCGGCGCCGTCGCCTCCCCGTCGTCGGCGGCAGGGTGGTCCGCACCCGGCGCCGCGTCGTCGGGCGTGGGGTCGGGGACGTCGTCGGGCTGCGGGGAGTCCGGCTGGGCGTTCGGTGCGGCCATGGGAATCACTCTAGAGTCGGATGCACGTCCCGCGCCGGGACCCCGCGAGGAGGAACGTTGTTCTACTGGTTCATGAAGCAGGTGATGGTCGGCCCGATCCTGCGGCTCCTGTACCGTCCCTGGACGCGGGGCGTCGAGCACGTGCCGGACGAGGGCGGTGCCATCCTCGCGAGCAACCACCTCGCGGTGATCGACTCGTTCATCCTGCCGCTCGTCCTCGACCGCAAGGTCCAGTTCCTCGGCAAGTCCGATTACTTCACGGGCACGGGCGTCAAAGGCCGCCTGACCGCGGGCTTCATGCGCGGCGTCGGGACGATCCCCGTGGACCGCGCGGGCGGCAAGGCCAGCGAGGCCGCGCTCGAGACGGGCCTGCGCGTCCTGCGCGAGGGGGACCTGTTCGGCATCTATCCCGAGGGCACGCGCAGCCCGGACGGGCGGCTGTACCGCGGCAAGACGGGCGTCGCGCGCCTCGCGCTCGAGTCGGGCGCCCCCGTGGTCCCGGTCGCGATGGTCGGGACGAACATCGCGCAGCCGATCGGCAAGGTCATCCCCACGCCGATGCGCATCGGGGTCGTCATCGGCGAGCCGCTCGACTTCTCGCGCTACCGCGGCATGGAGAACGACCGCTTCATCCTGCGCGCCGTCGCCGACGAGATCCAGTACGCGATCATGCGGCTGTCCGGGCAGGAGTACGTCGACATCTACGCGGCCACGGCCAAGGCGCGTCTCGCGGCGGGCCACACCGAGTCCGAGGTGGCGGGCGGAGCCCCCGGCGGGCGTCCCGCCCCGGACGTCCAGGTCCCGGAACCGCCGCCGGAGCCCGGCGCGGCGTCAGTAGACTGAGCGACGGCCGGTCGCGCCGGGCCCGTGCAGGGCCCGAGCCCCGTCGCCGCCACCCCGCCGGACCGCGTCCGTCCGGCCAGGATCCGTCCTACGAGAGGTTCTGAGTTCACATGTCGGTTCGTCGCGTCGCCCTCCTCACCGCGGGCGGTTTCGCCCCGTGCCTGTCCTCCGCGGTCGGGGGTCTCATCGAGCGGTACACGGAGCTCGACCCGGAGATCGAGATCATCGCCTACCAGTACGGCTACCACGGCCTGCTGACCGGCACGAAGATCGTCGTGGACTCCGAGGGGCGCAAGCAGGCGGGGATCCTGCACCGCTTCGGCGGCTCGCCGATCGGCAACTCGCGCGTCAAGCTCACCAACGCGGCCGACTGCGTCAAGCGCGGCCTCGTCCAGGAGGGCCAGGACCCGCTGCAGGTCGCCGCGGAGCAGCTCAAGGCGGACGGCGTCGACGTGCTGCACACGATCGGCGGCGACGACACGAACACGACCGCGGCCGACCTCGCCGCGTACCTCCACGAGAACGGCTACGAGCTCACGGTCGTGGGCCTGCCGAAGACGATCGACAACGACGTGATCCCGATCCGTCAGTCGCTCGGCGCGTGGACCGCCGCCGAGGAGGCCGCGGGCTTCGCCGCCAACGTCATCGGCGAGCACCGCTCGGGCCCGCGCATGCTCATCGTGCACGAGGTCATGGGCCGGCACTGCGGCTGGCTCACCGCGGCCTCCGCCGCCGAGTACCGCAAGTGGCTCGACGCCCAGGAGTGGGCTCCGGCCCTCGGTCTGACGCGCGAGCGCTGGGACGTCCACGCGGTCTTCCTGCCGGAGCTCGCGCTCGACATCGACGCCGAGGCCGAGCGCCTCAAGGCGATCATGGACGAGCAGGGCAACGTCAACATCTTCCTGTCCGAGGGCGCCGGCATGCACGAGATCGTGGCGCAGCTCGAGGCGGCGGGCGAGGAGGTCCAGCGCGACCCGTTCGGCCACGTCAAGCTCGACACGGTCAACCCCGGCCAGTGGTTCGCCAAGCAGTTCGCCGAGAAGCTGGGCGCCGAGAAGGTCATGGTCCAGAAGTCCGGCTACTTCTCGCGCGCGGCCGCCGCGAACGCCGAGGACCTGCGCCTCATCAAGTCGATGACCGACCTCGCGGTCGAGTGCGCGCTGCGCGGCGAGTCGGGCGTCATCGGCCACGACGAGGAGAACGGCGACCGCCTGCGCGCCATCGAGTTCCCGCGCATCGCCGGCGGCAAGGCGTTCGACGTGTCGCAGCAGTGGTTCGGCGAGCTCCTCGAGGGCATCGGCCAGCCGCTCGTGCCCGCGGCGCCCGCGGCCCACTGACCGGCACCACCGCACCAGGAACCTCGTCAGGGGACGCCGTATGACCACCACGAGCGAGCCGGGCACCGACTCCGGGCTCGACCACTTCCGCACGCTCGTCGCGCTCCAGCAGCCGACGTGGCCGGACGAGGCGGCGCTCGACGCCGTCCGTGACCGGCTGGCGGCCTCCGCGCCGCTCGTGGTGCCGGCGGCTGCCGACACACTGCGCTCCCGCCTGGCCGCGGCCGGGCGGGGCGAGGCGTTCCTCCTGCAGGGGGGCGACTGCGCCGAGACGTTCGCGGAGGCGAACGCCGACCGGATCCGCAACAAGATCCGCACCATCCTCCAGATGGCGGTCATCCTCACGCACAGCGCGAGCATGCCCGTCGTCAAGATGGGCCGCATGGCGGGGCAGTACGCCAAGCCGCGCAGCTCCGACTCGGAGACGCGCGACGGCGTGACCCTGCCCGCGTACCGCGGCGACATGATCAACGGGCACGCCTTCACGCCCGAGGCGCGCATCCCCGACCCGGAGCGCCTCGTCCAGGCGTACCAGATCTCCGCGGCGACGTGGAACGTCGTGCGCGCGTTCACGACCGGTGGCTTCGCCGACCTGCGCCAGGTCCACGAGTGGAACCGCGGCTTCATGCGCAACCCCGCCTACGCGCGGTACGAGCGCACGGCCTCCGAGATCGACCGCGCGATCCGCTTCATGGACGCGTGCGGCGCGGACTTCGACGCGCTGCGCACCGTCGAGTTCTTCGTCAGCCACGAGGCGCTCGTGCTGGACTACGAGCGCGCGCTCACGCGCCGCGACGCGCGCACGGGGGACGCGTACGACACCTCCGCCCACTTCCTGTGGATCGGGGAGCGCACGCGCCAGCTCGACGGCGCGCACGTCGACTTCCTCTCGCGCGTCGCGAACCCGATCGGGGTCAAGCTCGGCCCGACGACGACGCCCGACGTCGCGCTCGAGCTCGCCCGCCGTCTCAACCCCGACGACGTCGAGGGCCGCCTGACCTTCGTCACGCGCATGGGCGCGGGCAACGTGCGCGACGCGCTCCCGCCGCTCGTCGAGGCCGTCGCGCGCGCGGGCGTGCCCGTCACGTGGGTCACGGACCCCATGCACGGCAACACCATCACGTCCGCGAGCGGCTACAAGACGCGCCGGTTCGACGACGTCCTCGACGAGGTGCGCGGCTTCTTCGAGGTGCACCGCGCCGCGGGGACCGTGCCGGGCGGGCTGCACGTCGAGCTCACGGGCGACGACGTGACCGAGGTGCTGGGCGGGAGCGAGGAGATCGACGACGCGGGGCTCGCCCTGCGCTACGAGACCCTCGTCGACCCGCGCCTCAACCACCAGCAGTCGCTGGAGATGGCCTTCCAGGTCGCGGAGATGCTGCGCGGCTGAGGGCGTGGGGAGACGGCCGTCTCCCGTCGAGCGCAGGGCTGTGGCCCGTCCCGTGGTCGGGGCGGGCCACGGCCGTCTGCGCGGCGCGCGAGGTCAGAAGACGTTGAGGACGATCGTCGAGCCCTTGGGCGCAGTGCGCCCGTCACCGCCCGGGGGGTCCTGGGCGTAGACGATGTTGAGCGGGTGGATGCCCTGCGGGTAGCGGACCTCCACCTGGAAGCCCGCGTCCTTCAGGGCCTTCTCGGCGTCGGCGACGTTGCGCGTGCTGACGTTCGGAACCTCGACGAGCGGGGGCCCGAGCGACACCACGAGGTTCACGGTGTCCTTCCGGTGGGCGTCGGAGCCCTGCTCGGGGTCCTGGCGGATCACGAGCCCTGCGCCGACGGTCTCGGAGTACTCCTCGGTGACCGCGGGGTTGAGACCCTGCTCCTCGAGCGCGGCGACCGCGGCGTCCTTCGCGGATCCCGTGACCTGCGGCACGACGACGGGCGCGGGCCCGGACGAGACGGTGAGCACCACCGGCACGTCGTGCCGGATCGTGGCGCCCTCCTCGATGACGTTGCCGTCGGGGTCCTTCACGGCCATGACCTGGCCCGACGGCACCTCGTCGTGCGGCGTGGCGACGGGGTCGCCGAGCGTCAGGTCGGCGCCCTCGATCGCGGCGGTCGCCTCCTCCTGCGTCGCGC
Organism: Cellulosimicrobium sp. 72-3; assembly: GCF_013127315.1. Classification (NCBI taxonomy): domain Bacteria; kingdom Bacillati; phylum Actinomycetota; class Actinomycetes; order Micrococcales; family Promicromonosporaceae; genus Cellulosimicrobium; species Cellulosimicrobium sp. 72-3. The sequence continues at coordinate 2,466,593 of NZ_CP053419.1, read as the reverse complement.
CCACGAGGCCGGTCGGCACCGTGAGCATCCGCACGCCCTTCGACACGACGAGCTGCACGCTGCCGTCCTTGCGCACGTCCTCGCCGGACGCCGGGTCGGTCGCCACGACGGCGCCCTCGGGCACGGCGTCGTCGTAGCGCTCCTCGACCGTGTGGGAGAGGCCCGCGTCGTCGAGGATCGCGACGGCCTCCGGGCGCGACGCCTCCACGAGGCCGTCCGGGACCTGGGTGTAGGCGCCGGGCCCGGACGAGAACCACCACGCGGCGCCGCCGCCGACGCCCGCGAGGACGAGGAGGACGACGAGCGACCAGACGACCACGCGGCCGTGGCCACGTCGCCGCGCCGGGGCCGGGGCAGCAGGGGGCGGCGGGGCGGGCCGCGTGGTCGGCGCGACGACGTGCCCGACGGCGAGCGGCTCGGTGAGGCCCGCGGCCTCGCGGTCGCGCAGGCTGAGCGCCGCGAGGGACGCGGTCACGGCGGCGGACGGGTCGTCGGGCTCGGTCCGCGGGCCCGGTCCCGGCGGGGGCGGCACGACGGCGGACCCCCCGGCGGGCGGGTCGACGCGCCGCTCGAGGTCGGCCGGGTCGAGCGCGGCCCGGGTCGAGCGCACCAGCGCGAGCGCGGCGCCGGCGTCGGCCGGGCGGTCGGCGGGGTCGCGCGCGGCGAGCGCGCACAGCAGGTCGTCGACCTCGGGCGGGATCCACGGGGCGACGTCCGACGGCGGCGGCACGTCGTTGTTCACGTGCTGGAACGCGACCTGGATCGGCGTCGTGCCGGTGTGCGGGACGGTGCCGAGCAGCATCTCGTACGCGAGGATGCCCGCGGCGTAGACGTCGGTGCGGGCGTCGCACGTGCCGGTCGCGATGAGCTCGGGGGAGAGGTAGGCGACGGTCCCGAGGATCGTGCCCGTCGTCGTCGCGGTCACCTCGTTCACGGCGCGCGCGAGACCGAAGTCGGTGACCTTGAGCCGGCCCTCGGTGTCGAGCAGGACGTTCTCGGGCTTGATGTCGCGGTGCACGAGCCCCGCGCGGTGGGCGGCGGCGAGCGCGTCGAGCACGTGGTCGAGCACGTCGAGCGTGCGACCCAGCGTCAAGGTGCGCTCGGTGAGCATGGTGCGGCGCAGGTTCGACCCCGCCACGTACTCCATCGTCAGGTAGCTCGTGTCGCCGTCGAGGCCCTGGTCGTACACGGCGACGAGGCCCGGGTGGGTGAGGCGGGCCGCGGCGCGCGCCTCACGGCGGAAGCGGGAGACGAAGTCGGCGCCGGACGCGCCCTCGGCGAGGTGGGGGTGCATGACCTTGAGCGCGACCTCGCGCTCGAGCCGACGGTCGATCGCGAGGTACACCGTTGCCATGCCGCCTCGCGCGATGCGCGAGACGACCTCGTACCGCCCGTCGACCAGGCGGCCGACGAGGGGATCGGTCGTCACGGTGGCCACGGGGAGAGTCTAGGTGGCCAGGTGTCACGATCCGGTGAGCGCGGCGCGCACGGCGTGGGTGTCGTGCGGAGGCACGCCGTAGGCTTGCCCGGTGACCGATCGCGACACCAGCCCCCGCCCCACGCTCGACGACCTCGTCGGCGAGTGGCTGACCCTCCCCGACGTCGCCGAGGCGCTCGGCACCGACGTCGGCAAGGTGCGCCGTCTCGTGCAGGAGCGGCGCGTCGTGGGCGTGAAGCGCGGCGAGCGCACGACGTTCCAGGTCCCGGCGCGCTTCCTCGTGCCGCTGCACCTGGTCGACCCGGCGAACGCCGGCCGCCCGGACGAGAGCGGCCGCGTGGGAGTCCTGTCGAGCCTGCAGGGCACGATCGTCGTCCTCACCGACGCCGGCTTCGACGACGCCGAGATCCTCGAGTGGCTCTTCACGCCGCACGACGAGCTCGGCGAGGCCCCGTTCGACACGCTCCTCAGCGGGCACAAGGCGCGCGTGCGCCGCGTGGCGCAGTCCGAGCTCTGACGCGTTCCGCCCGCCGCCCCGATCGTCCGGGCCTGTGCCGGGCCTGTGCCGGGCCGACGGGCGGCAGTGCGGTCAGGCCGTGCGCTCGACGGCGGCGCGCGCGAGCAGCGCGAGCATCGTCGCGCCCGGCTCCGCGAGCCCGGCCCCGTCGAGGGCGGCCGCGGCGCGCTCGGTGAGCTCCGCGATGAGCGACTCGACGGCGTCGCGCGCGCCCGTCTCGACGAGGACGGCGCGCAGGTCCTCCACCGTGGCCGGGTCGAGGTCCGGGTCGCCCAGGTGCGTGAGCAGCAGCTCGCGCTGCGCGGGCGTCGCCGCGGCCAGCGCGCGCACGACGAGCACCGTGCGCTTGCCCTCGCGCAGGTCGTCGCCGGCCGGCTTGCCGGTGACCTGCGCGTCGCCGAAGACGCCGAGCACGTCGTCGCGGAGCTGGAACGCCTCGCCCACGGGCAGGCCGAACGCGCTCGTCGCGGCGACCGCGTCGTCGTCAGCCCCCGCGAGCGCCGCGCCGAGCGCGATGGGGTGCTCCACGCTGTAGCGCGCGGACTTCGAGCGGATGACGGCCCGGGCCCGCTCCTCGTCGGCCGCCGGGTCCTCGCCCCACGGCAGGACCTGCGCGTGCACGTCGAGGTACTGGCCGGCCGTGACCTCCGTCTGCATGCGGCCGAACACGCGTCGCGACCGCCTGGCGACCGCGGGCGCGAGGTCGTCGAGCGCGTCGCCGAGCTCCCGGTGGCTCGCGATGAGCGCGAGGTCGCCGAGCAGGATCGCGGCGTTCTCGCCGTACCGCGCGCCGTCGCCGGACCAGCCGAGGTCGCGGTGGCGCGCCGCGAAGGCGCGGTGCGCCGTCGGGCGGCCGCGCCGGGTGTCGGAGGAGTCCATGACGTCGTCGTGGAAGAGCGCCGCCGCCTGGAACAGCTCGAGCGCCGCGCCGGCGCGCAGCACCGTCGACCGGTGCGGGCCCGCGGCGTCACCGCCGTGCGCGCGCCACGACCAGTAGCAGAACGCGGCGCGCAGGCGCTTGCCGCCCGCGAGCAGCTCCTGCGTCGCGTCGGCGAGCAGGTCCGTGTCCGGGTGGGTCCCGGCGAGCTCGGCGCGCAGCGCCGCGGTCGAGGCGTGCAGGGCGTCGTCGACGCCGGCGCGCACCCCCTCGCGGTCGACGAGCGCGGCGGGGCTCGGATCGGTGAGGTCCTCGGACGCCTGGGGAGGGACGGAGGGCGAGGTCGGCAGCGACGGGTTCGGCACGGGGGCAGCCTATGCGGAGCGGGCGCCACCCTGCCCGCCCGGTCTCGTGGCGGTCGGGCGGCGCGGCACCTCAGCCGGGGGCGACCTGGCCGCTGATCGTCACGAGGCGTTCCGTCTCGTCGTCGAAGACGCCGACGGCGACCGACTCGGTCGGGGCCTCGGGCGCCGTCGTGCGGACGAACGTGGTGAGCGAGGTGAGCGCGCTCGGCACGGTCGACGGCGACACCGCGAAACCGGCCACGCCCAGCGTGTCGGTGTAGTAGGCGGTGAGCGCCTCGACCGTGTCCGTGGAGCGCAGGTTCAGCGTGACGTCCACGAGCGCGCCGTCCTGCGACGGCCGCGCCGAGCTCGCGAGCACCTCGGCGCCCGGCGCCACCGGGACGAGCGCGGCGGGAAACCCCTCCACCAGGTCCCCGACCGCCGAGGCGGCGTCGTAGTCGGGCAGCGGCGTGCCCGGCGCGCCGGAGTCGGCGTCCGGCGCCGGTTGCTCCTCCCGGGGTGCCGCGGCGCCCTGCACGTCGCCCAGGTCCGCCTGGCACCCCGCGAGCGTCGAGCCCAGCACGGCCGCGACGAGGACGACGGCGGCCCGGCCGGCGGGGGAGAGCGCCGGGTGCGCGGCGGCGCGGGTTCGTGGTGGCACGCGCACACCGTAGTCACCCGCGCGTGCGCGAGCCACCACCGAGGTCGGGGGCCGACCACAGCCCCGGGTGCCCGCCCCGCGTCGTCCACAGCCGGGCGGCGGGCGCCCCGCACGCCGCCCCGACCGACTGGGATGGGCGCATGACGACCCTCATCCGGGCCCAGGGCCCGCGCGAGCTCCTCGCCTACGTCCCCTTCCGGCTCGGCTACCGACCGCAGGACAGCGTCGTCCTCGTGGGGCTGCGGCCACCGCGCGGCCGCATCGGTCTCGTCGTGCGCGTCGACGTCGCCGACGCGGCGGACGTCGAGCACGGGCCGCAGCTCGCGCGGTCCGTCGTGGGGCACCTCGCGGCCGACGGCGCACGCCGCGTCGTGCTCGTCGTCTACTCCGACGCGCCGCTGCGCGCGGCGGGCGTCGCGGCCGCGCGGGTGCGGGCCGCCGTCGAGCACTGCCGCGAGGCCGCCGAGCCGCACCACGGGCCCGTCGAGGCGTGGGTCGTGTCGTCGACGGGCTGGTACGCGCTCGACTGCCCCGAGGACGACTGCTGCCCGCCGGAGGGAAGGTCGCTGCGCGAGCTCGAGTCGAGCGAGGTCGGCGCGCACATGGTGCTGTCCGGGGCGGCGCTCGCGGACTCGCGCGAGGAGGCGCTGCGGATCCCGCCCGCGGGCGCGGACGCGCGGCGCCGTGCCGCGCGCGCGGCACGGCGGGTGCGCGACCGTGCCCGGTCCGTGGCGGCCGGCGACGACGTCGCGTCCCGGGTCGCGGCCCGGGTGTCCGCCCTCGCGCTGTGGCGGACCGCGGTCGCGCAGGTCGTCGCGCGCGACCGGGCGAGGGACGGCGGGCGGGCCGACGGCGGACCGGTCGGCGACGGCGCCGGTGCCGCGGTGCCCGCCGCGACGGTCCTCGGGCGCCTGGCGGCGGGCCTGGAGTCGGTCCCTGTGCGCGACGCCGTGCTCCTGTCTCTCGTGCCGGGGACCGACGACCTGCCGGACCGCACCGTGCGGGGCGGGGACGTGGACGCCGGGACGGGCCGCGCCATCGCGGCCGTCGTGGACCCAGGCGCGGGCCTCGCGCCCGACCCGGCGGTCACCGGACCGGCGAGGGCCGTGCTGGAGGGCGTGGTCGCCCACGCGCCGCGCGGGAGCACCGCGCCCGCGCTGACGCTCCTGGCGCTCGTGGCCTGGTGGCACGGCGACGGCGGCCGGGCCCGTCGGCGGCTGGCCGAGGCGCTCGCGGAGGACCCGACGTACCGGCTCGCGCTGCTGCTCGCGAGCGCGCTCGACGCCGGGGTCCCGCCGGGCTGGGTCCGCGCGGACGCGTGCGCCGACACGCACGACGTCGGGTAGGTTCGACGCAACACGACCTGCGGTCGCCCCCGCGGCCGGCCGCACCCACGAGCCGTCTCCGGAGGACACATGAGCGTCGTCGTCGCGCACCTGAGCACGCCCGAGGGTCGCGAGGCTCTCGACAGCGCGGCCACCGAGGCCGTCCGGCGCGGCACCGACCTCGTCGTCGTCGTGACCGAGGCCTCCATGGCGACTCCCGAGCTCGTCGCCGCGCACGAGGACGACCTGCGACGCGTGGAGGCACGCCTCGAGGGGACGGGCACGACGCTGCGCCGCGAGCAGGGCTCGTCGGACCTCGCGGACGACCTCGTGGGCGCCGCGGAGCGGTCGTCGGCGGACCTCATCGTCATCGGGCTGCGTCGGCGCAGCCCCGTGGGCAAGCTCATCCTCGGCTCGAACGCCCAGCGCATCCTGCTCGACGCGCCCTGCCCCGTGCTGGCCGTCAAGCCCGAGCGGCCCGCCGGCGTCTGAGCCGCCGCGCGTCGGCGCGCGGACGTGGATCCCTGCGGTCCGGCGCGCGGTGGGCGCCGGGTGAGGGGCAGGGTGGGCGGGGGAATCTTCCAGGGTCCCGACCCGTTGTACACGTCACGAACCGGGTGACGAACGTCGTGACGACGTGGTGCGCCGGGCCGTCGGGAGGCGGTCAGGTCCGACATCACCCCGTGTCGCGGCGTCCGGCGCACGGATCGCCGGTACAATATAGGTAGTCCGCCAGAGCCCGACGACTCACCGTGAGAGTCCAGAGCAGCCCGCACTTCACGGTTCACGTCCCCGCTCCGGCGGCCCTACCGCCCCCCATGATTGCCGAAAGGTCGGTTTGTGGCGCCCTCAACCCCGATTTCCGCACTCCCGCGAGAGTTCGAGCACCCCGCCCTGCAGGAGCTCCTGCGGCGCGGCAGCGCGAACGGTCGCGTCGACGCCGAGAGCTTCCGCACCGCGTGCGAGCAGGCTGCCGTCAACGACGCCAAGCGGCTGAAGGCGGTCTTCCGCGCGCTCGCGGGCGCCGGCGTCGAGGTCGACATCCCGACCACGACGAAGGTGGCCGCGGCGGCTTCCCCGCGCAGCACGACGACGGCGCGCACCAAGCCCGCCGCGACGAAGTCCGCGTCGGCGACCAAGCGCACGACCACGACGAAGGCCGCCCCGGCGGCCGACGCCGAGGGTGCGGAGACCCCGTCGACCGGCCCCGCCAAGCCCGCCGCCCGCAAGACCGCGGCCAAGGCCCCCGCCAAGTCCAAGGCGACGCCCGCGCGCGCCAAGAAGAAGGACGACGACGAGGACGACGCCGAGGTCGAGATCGAGGACCTCGAGATCGACGTGACCGAGGACGAGGAGGCTGCGGAGCCGGGCGCCAAGAAGGCTGCCGTCGCCGCGCCGAGCGACGAGCCCGAGGAGACCGGCTTCGTCGTCTCCGACGCGGACGAGGACGACGCCCCGGTCCAGCAGGTCGTGACCGCGGGTGCGACGGCCGACCCGGTCAAGGACTACCTCAAGCAGATCGGCAAGGTCGCGCTGCTGAACGCGGAGCAGGAGGTCGAGCTCGCGAAGCGGATCGAGGCCGGTCTGTTCGCGGAGGAGAAGCTCGCGGCCGAGGGCGACGACCTGGACCGCAAGCTCAAGCGTGAGCTGCAGTGGATCGCGCACGACGGCAAGCGGGCGAAGAACCACCTGCTGGAGGCGAACCTGCGTCTGGTGGTGTCGCTGGCCAAGCGGTACACGGGTCGCGGCATGCTGTTCCTGGACCTGATCCAGGAGGGCAACCTCGGTCTGATCCGTGCGGTCGAGAAGTTCGACTACACCAAGGGCTACAAGTTCTCGACGTACGCGACGTGGTGGATCCGGCAGGCGATCACGCGAGCGATGGCGGACCAGGCGCGCACCATCCGTATCCCGGTGCACATGGTCGAGGTCATCAACAAGCTCGCGCGCGTGCAGCGTCAGATGCTGCAGGACCTGGGCCGGGAGCCCACGCCCGAGGAGCTCGCCAAGGAGCTCGACATGACCCCGGAGAAGGTCGTCGAGGTCCAGAAGTACGGCCGCGAGCCCATCTCGCTGCACACGCCGCTCGGCGAGGACGGCGACTCCGAGTTCGGCGACCTCATCGAGGACTCCGAGGCCATCGTCCCGGCGGACGCGGTGAGCTTCACGCTCCTGCAGGAGCAGCTGCACCAGGTGCTCGACACGCTGAGCGAGCGCGAGGCGGGCGTCGTCTCCATGCGGTTCGGCCTCTCGGACGGCCAGCCCAAGACGCTCGACGAGATCGGCAAGGTCTACGGCGTGACGCGTGAGCGCATCCGTCAGATCGAGTCGAAGACCATGTCGAAGCTGCGCCACCCGAGCCGCTCGCAGGTGCTGCGCGACTACCTCGACTGAGTCGGTAGGTCAGTTCTCGACGAAGCCGCAGGTTGGGGCGCGTTTAGCACGCATCCCGGGCCTGCGGCTTCGTCGTGCAGCGTTGCTCGTACAGATATCCGCGCTAGTGTCGCGACGCGTGAGCACATCACCGGGTGCCGCCCTTGATCTGCGGGCGCTCTGCTCGCACCGAAGATGCGGACGGCACCACGAGCAAGCGTCAACGCGGCGTGCTCGCGTTCGTCTCGTCCGCGGCGTCTACGGCGCGACGTGGCGTGAGGTCGCGGACGCGCTCAAACGTCATCACGGGTAGGCGTCGGGCGCGCTTAGAACGTGCCGTTTGCGTTCGGGTTATGCGTCGAGCCCGTCCCGGAACGGACGAATCCCGCGATCGACACGGTAGGCGGGTCTGCTGGGGGTCAAACCCGCGGCTAGCTCTTGCGTCGTCGCCCCGTGTGTCGTTGCCGGATCGACTCGATGACCACGCCGATGACGACGAGAACGGCGAGGGTCCCGATACCGACGCGGAGCGGGTCCCACCCGTCCGAGATTGCGCCGACGACCACCCCGGTGAGCGTGCAGGCCATGGCGACTATCAGCAGCAGTGCGATTCTGCGAGTGTTGCCGGTGGGCGTGGTCATTCGCTCACGGTAGGACCGGCGGGGATCGCTCGCTCCAGCGGATGACGCCTCAGAACTCGTGTGCGCGTCCTCCGGCGCGTCCGGACGCCTGTTCTGCTGTAGTCCGTCGCGGTGACGAGCCTCGGAGCGCCCTGGGACGCTGGCGGCTCTGGGCCGGGCCGATCGCGTACAACGTCGTCGGCCTGTGGGCAGTAGTGACGTCGGGAGTTTCCGTTGCGTGCTCGCATGACGAACTGGTCGACACCGCTGTTCCTCGTGCGCTTCACGCGGAGGGCTGGAATCGCTGTGAATCAACGGTTGTGCGCAGCGCCCACCTAGAGTGCGCGACCACCTCGACCGACACGTCGCGGCGCGCGGCCGGTGCACGCCGCCGGCCGCCCGTCGTCGTCGCACGACGAAGGCCCCGAGGAGATCTCCTCGGGGCCCTCGTCGTGTCTGAGGTCGTGGCGCGGGGACCGGGCGGTGGAGCCGGCCCCCGCGGTCGTGCGCTCCTGGTGCGGGACGGTGCTCGGCGGACCGGCGCGTCAGCGCGCGCCGTGCTCCGCGAGCAGCTTGTCGGTCTCGTCCTGGATGGACGTCGCGAGGTCGGTGTAGGCATCCGCGTGCGCCCGCGCGTGGTGGCCGCAGAACAGCAGCTCGCCGCTCGGCAGGACCACACGGACGTACGCCTGGGCCCCGCAGCGGTCGCAGCGGTCGGCCGCGGTCAGCGGTTCGGTGGTGGTCGTCGTAGCAGTCACATGAACATCAAACCATCCCCTCCTGAGGTTTCGTCCCGGGGGAGCGCCGGGTTCGCTACCCGCGAAGCGCGCTCTCCCGCGCCGTCGCCTCCCGTCGACATCCCGCCGGATCCCGCCGGATCGCGCGGCGTCCGCGGCAGCGCGGCGGGGCAGCACCGCGCTGTGGGCGCCCTCGTCTAGGCTTGCCGTCGTGACGACCACCTCCGCTGAGTCCAGCTACACCGCTCGGCACCTGTCCGTGCTCGAGGGCCTCGAGGCCGTGCGCAAGCGCCCGGGCATGTACATCGGCACGACCGACTCGCGCGGTCTCATGCACTGCCTCTGGGAGATCATCGACAACTCGGTCGACGAGGCGCTCGCGGGCAACTGCTCGAAGATCCGGGTCGTGCTGCACGCCGACAGCTCCGTGACGGTCGAGGACGACGGCCGCGGCATCCCCGTCGACATCGAGCCGAAGACGGGCCTGTCCGGCGTCGAGGTCGTCTTCACCAAGCTCCACGCGGGCGGCAAGTTCGGCGGCGGGTCGTACACGGCGTCGGGCGGCCTGCACGGTGTCGGCGCGTCCGTCGTCAACGCGCTGTCCTCGCGTCTCGACGTCGAGGTCGACCGCGGCGGCAAGACGCACCGCATGACCTTCCACCGCGGCGAGCCCGGCGTGTTCAGCGACCCGAAGACGGGCCCGACGCCGGACGCCCCGTTCGAGCCGTTCGTGTCCGGGTCCGAGCTCGCGGTCGTCGGGAAGACGAAGCGCGGCGTCACCGGCACGCGCGTCCGCTACTGGGCGGACCGCCAGATCTTCCTCAAGACGGCCGTCTTCTCCTACGACGAGCTCGTCACGCGCGTGCGCCAGACGACGTTCCTCGTCCCCGGTCTCGAGATCACGGTGCGCGACGAGCGCGGCGTGCCGGGGACGCCGGGGGAGTCCGGGCCGCACGAGGAGACGTTCGTGCACACGGGCGGGTCGGTCGACTTCGTCGACTTCCTCGCGCCGGACACCCCCGTCACCGCGACGTGGCGCCTCACGGGCTCGGGCTCGTTCACGGAGACCGTCCCGGTGCTCGACGACCGGGGTCACATGACCCCGCAGGCGGTGCAGCGCGACTGCGAGGTCGACGTCGCGCTGCGCTGGGGCACCGGCTACGAGACCGAGGTCCGCAGCTTCGTCAACATCATCGCCACGCCCAAGGGCGGTTCCCATCTCGGCGGCTTCGAGCAGGGTCTGCTCAAGGTGCTGCGCAAGGCGGTCGAGACGAACGCGCGCCGCCTCAAGGTGTCGACGAAGGACGCGTCCGAGCGCATCGAGAAGGACGACGTGCTCGCCGGCCTGACGGCCGTCGTCACCGTGCGCCTCGCCGAGCCGCAGTTCGAGGGCCAGACGAAGGAGGTCCTCGGCACGGCGCCGGTGCGCGGCATCGTGGCGCGCGTCGTCGAGAAGGAGCTGAACGCCCTCCTCACCTCCACCAAGCGCGACGAGAAGACGCAGGCCGCGCTGCTGCTCGACAAGGTCGTCGCCGAGATGCGCGCGCGCATCACCGCGCGCAAGCAGAAGGAGATCTCGCGGCGCAAGAACGCGCTCGAGACGTCGTCCCTGCCGGCCAAGCTCGTCGACTGCCGCAGCGACGACGTCGAGCGCAGCGAGCTGTTCATCGTCGAGGGCGACAGCGCGCTCGGCACCGCGCGCCTCGCGCGCAGTTCCGACTTCCAGGCGCTGCTGCCCATCCGCGGCAAGATCCTCAACGTGCAGAAGGCGTCCGTGAGCGACATGCTGCGCAACGCCGAGTGCACCGCGATCATCCAGGTGCTCGGCGCCGGGTCGGGGCGGTCGTTCGACCTCGAGGCCGCGCGCTACGGCAAGATCGTGCTCATGACGGACGCCGACGTCGACGGCGCCCACATCCGCACCCTGCTGCTCACGCTCTTCTACCGGTACATGAAGCCGCTCGTCGAGGCGGGCCGCGTCTTCGCTGCCGTGCCGCCGCTGCACCGCATCGAGGTCATCGGCGCCGGGCGCCGCAAGAACGAGTACATCTACACGTACTCCGAGGCCGAGCTCGCCGCGACGCTCAAGAAGCTCGACAAGGCCGGCCGCCGCTACAAGGACGACATCCAGCGGTACAAGGGCCTGGGGGAGATGGACGCCGACCAGCTCGCCGAGACGACGATGGACCCGCGCCACCGCACCCTGCGTCGCGTCACGGCCGAGCACGCCGAGGCGGCGGAGCGCGTGTTCGAGCTGCTCATGGGCAGCGACGTCGCGCCGCGCAAGGAGTTCATCGTCGCCGGCGCGGCCGAGCTGGACCACGCCCGCATCGACGTCTGACGATGTCCGCCGGGCAGGACGCGCGACGGGCGGGCGACCCCGACCTGGTCCGGCTGCTGCGGCGCACCGTCCTGCTGGTCGCGGGGCTCAACCTCGCGTACTTCGTCGTCGAGCTCACCGTCGCGCTCGCGGCGGGTTCGGTGTCGCTGCTCGCCGACAGCGTGGACTTCCTCGAGGACACCGCGATCAACCTGCTCATCGCCGTCGCGCTGGGTTTCCCGCTCGCGCGGCGCGCGGTCCTGGGCAAGGCGCTGGCGCTGCTCATCCTCGTCCCCGCGCTGTTCGCGGCGTGGGAGGTCGTGCGCCGGTTCGGCGACCCGCCCGCACCCGAGGTGCTGCCGATCGTCCTCGCCTCGCTCGGCGCGGTCGTGGTCAACGGGGTGTGCGCGTGGCTCCTCGTCCGCGTCCGCCATCACGGCGGGTCGCTGAGCCGGGCCGCGTTCCTGTCGGCCCGCAACGACGTGCTCGTCAACGTCGCCGTCATCGCGATGGGGCTCGTGACCGCGTGGACCGGGTCCGGCTGGCCGGACCTCGTGCTGGGGTGCGGGATCATCCTCCTCGCGGGCCACTCCGCGTACGAGGTGTGGGAGGTCAGCGAGGAGGAGCGGCTGGCGGCCAGGGCCGTCGCGGGCGAGGAGATCGGGTGAGGGGCCGTCGTCCGACAGGCGGGCGACCCGGCGCGAGCCGGGCGGCGCTCCGTACGCTGGCGACGTGACCCTCCGAACGCTCCGCGCCACGTCCGCGCGCCCGCTCACCGCCCTGACCGCCGTCCTGCTCACCGCGGGCCTGCTGGCCGGGTGCTCGTCCGCCGACGAGCCCGCCGCCGACACCACGTCGACCTCCACGGCGACCGCGGGCGAGGAGTCGAGCGCCCCGGCCGACGACGCGACGGACGAGGCGCCCGGCGACGAGTCCGGCGACGACGAGGACGCGCCCGAGCTCTCCTACGAGGGGCGCGAGGGCGCGACGGCCCTCGACCTGCTCCTCGAGGCGGACCCGTCCGCCCAGGTGACCGGTGAGGGCGAGAACGCGTTCGTCACGGCGATCGACGGCGTCGCCGCCGACCCGGACAGCGAGTTCTGGGCCCTGTACGTGAACGGCGAGATGGCTACCGTGGGTGCAGGCTCGCTCGAGACGAAGGACGGGGACGAGATCACGTGGAAGCTCGAGACGTTCACCTCGTGACGCGCTCGGAGAGCACGGCGCTGCGCTGGTGGCGGCCGGCGCTCGTCGTCACGCTCGCGGCGCTCGCCGTCGTGTGGCGGCTCGTGCGCGCCGACCTCGGCGCACCCCCGAACCTCGAGCTCGTCACCGCGGCGACGTTCGCGGCGACGATCCTGCTGCGCTCGCGGTGGGCGTTCGTCGTGCCGCTCGCGGTGACGGTCGTGTCCGACGTCGTGCTCGGCAACACGGCGATCGCGCTGTTCACGTGGAGCGCGTGGCTCGTCGTCGGGCTGGGCTCGCTGCTCGCGCGGAACACGACCGGGTGGCGCCGCGTCGGCGCGGGCGCGGCGTTCGGCGTCGCGGGCTCGCTGTGGTTCTTCGCGTGGACGAACTTCGGCGTCTGGCTGCAGGGCCGCGGCGGCTGGTACCCGGCGGGAGCGGACGGGCTCGTCGCGAGCTACGTCGCGGGTCTGCCGTTCCTGCGCACCATGCTGCTCGGCAACCTCGTGCTCGTGCCGCTGGTCGCGGCCGGGACGCTGCTCGTGGACCGGCTCGAGGCGTCGCACGGGATGGTCGGCGCCCGCGCCGTCCCCGCCGCGCGGTAGCGTGGTTGGTACCGGGCGCCGCACGGGCTGAGCCCGCGACGGGCTCGGCCGGGGCAGGAGGAGGACACCCATGGTGGGACACCGGATCTTCGGCATGAGCTTCGCGAGCCTCTACCCGCTCTACGTGACCAAGGTGGAGCGCAAGGGGCGCACGAAGGACGAGCTCGACCAGGTCGTCGGCTGGCTCACCGGCTACGACGACGCCGGCCTCGCGCAGGCGATCGCCGACGAGATCACGCTCGAGGAGTTCTTCGACCGGGCGCCTGCGTGGAACCCGAACGCCTCGCTCATCACCGGGGTGATCTGCGGCGTCCGCGTCGAGGACATCGAGGACCCGCTCATGCAGAAGGTGCGCTACCTCGACAAGCTCGTCGACGAGGTCGCGCGCGGCAAGAAGATGTCGTCGATCCTGCGCGGCGAGGCGGCCACCGCCTCCTAGCGGCGCCCGCGGCTCACCCGAGCTCTTCCGCGAGCCCGACGATGATGCCGCCGGGCCCCCGCAGGTAGCAGAGGCGGTACGCGTCCTCGAAGCGTACGACCTCACGCAGCACCGCCCCGCCGTGGCGGGCGAGGCGCTCGACCGTGTCGTCGAGGTCGTCCACGGCGAACATCACCCGGTGCAGGCCGAGCACGTTCGGCGGGGCGGTGCCGAGCCCCAGGTCGAGCGGCGCCGGCGCGTGGTACCGCGTGAGCTCCAGCCGCCCGGGGCCGCCGGGGACGCGCATCATCGCGATCTCCGAGCGGAGGTCGTCGAGCCCGACGACGCGCTCCGCCCACCGCCCCTCGATCGTCATCCGGTTCTCGAGCTCCATCCCGAGCTCGGCGAAGAACGCGATGGCCGCGTCGAGGTCGTCGACGACGACGGCCACGTTGTCGAGGCGCTGGATCGCCACGGGTGCCTCCTGAGGTGTTGGGGCTCGGTGGGTCGTCCGGGGTGCCGGTGAGGTCCGGCGCCGAGCAGGGCGTCAGGCGTCCTGCCCGACGCCGCGCCCCGGCTCGCTCATGTCGCCCGTGCCCGGCGTGCCGTCCGCGAGGCCGTAGCGCAGCAGGACCGTGCCCGTCGGGCTCGGTGCGGGAGGCTCGAGGAGGGTGAGGTTGGTGGGGACGGCGCCGCCGTCGAACACGGTCTTGCCCGCGCCGAGCACGATGGGGTGCACCCACAGGTCGAGGCGGTCGAACAGCCTCTCGGTCAGCAGCGTCTGCACCAGGTCGAGGCTGCCCACGACCTTGACGTGCTCGTGCCGGTCGCGCACCTCGCGCACCGCGGCGGGCAGGTCCGGGCCGAGCAGCGTCGACCCGGCCCACGGCAGGTCCGGCGTGCCGCGCGACGCCACGTACTTGGGGATGCGGTTGAACAGAGCCGCGAAGTCGTCGTCCTGCCCGCCCTCCTGGAACGGCCAGTACGCCGCGAAGATGTCGTACGTGCGGCGCCCGAGCAGCAGCGCGTCCGTGCCCTCGTACGCCGCAGCGATCTGCTCGCCCGCGACGTCGTCGAGCAGCGGCGCCTGCCACCCGCCGAACGCGAACCCGCCCTCCGAGTCCTCCTCCGGCCCGCCGGGCGCCTGCCCGACGAGGTCGAGGGTCGTGAACAGCTCGATCTCGATGCTTCCCATGGCTCGGCTCCCGCGGCGTCGTGGTCTCGGTCACGGGTAAGACGTCGTCCGGTCGCCGAACTCATCGACGCGGCGGCCGGGCGGGTCAGGTGGCGGGCGGTCCTGCGTCGTCGGGCTCGTCCGGGACCCACCGCAGGACGTCTCCGGGCTGGCACCCGAGGACGCGGCAGACGGCGTCCAGCGTCGAGAAGCGCACGGCCTTCGCGCGCCCGTTCTTCAGGACGGCGACGTTCGCCGGCGTGATGCCGACCGCGGCGGCGAAGTCGCCGACGGACATCTGCCTCCGCGCCAGGAGGACGTCGAGGTCGATGATGATCGGCACCTAGATCACCGCGGCCAGCTCGCGGCGGTCGGCGGTCGCGGCGCGGAGCAGCGCGCGCAGCACCACGACGAGCAGGGCCAGCGCGCCCCCGCCCACGAGCGAGCCGAGGAGGCCGAGGAGCACGAGCGGCCCGCCGAGCTGCGCCCCGAACGTCAGGTGACCGAACACCGTCGCGGCGAGGATCGCGACCGTGACCACGCACCCGATCACCACGGTGACCGAGCGCAGCGCGCGCGGGTCGAACACCTCGTCGCGGGCGGCGAGGCCGAGCAGGCGCCACACCGCCACGAGGGCGACCTCGACCGCGAGCAGCGCCAGCACGGCCAGCACGGAGTACGGGACCACGAGGCTGCGGACCTCCGGGTACTGCGCCCCGACCTCGGCCGCGAGGAGGGGGGCGAGGAACATCGACAGCGCGGTGCCGAGGACCACGAGGACGAGGAGCGCTCGTGTGCACGCGACGAGGGGAGGTCTCATCTATCGATTGTCGATAGATGAGACGGCCCTGTCAATGACCGAGGCACGACCCGTTGCGCGAAGGGGGAAGCGCGCGGCCGGGCGGTATCCGCTGTACCCGTCCGCCGGCGGCGTCGGCCCCGGGTGCTCTCTCGTCCGCGGAGCGGTCGATCAGCCGAGTCACAGCGTGGCGTCCCAAGATCCTGCGGATCCTGGCCTGTGGATAACGGGTGCCCTCGCCGTCGCGGCGTCTACCGTCCGGTCCAGGAGCCCACGACCAGGAGGATCGTCATGCGCGACCAGCACGAGCGCACGTGCCAGCACGAGCGAACGACAGCTGTCCCTCACACGGGGCGCCTTCCCCGTGCTCGCCTCGCCACCCGTCGGAGAGCCGCCGTCGGTCGCGTGCTCTCGGGACTCGGGGTCGCCGTCGTCCTCACGGTCGTCCCCGGCTGCGCGCTGCCCGTCGTCGAGACCGACGACGGCGCGACCCCTGCGGCGGCGGTGACGCCCCAGAGCGAGGGCGAGCCGGCGACCCTCTCCGGGGCCGAGTACGCGATCGTCTCGGGCCAGCCGGTGCGGACGCCCTGCTGGTCCTACGAGGGCCCGGAGGCGTTCGTGAACAACATCTCCTCGGACCAGGAGGAACACTGCCACGGTGCCCTCGAGCTCTGGGGCGAGGTCGTCGACGGGACGGTGGTGCCCACGGGCGTCGGGGCGGTCTACGGGCAGGTATCGGTCGAACCGGTGCGGGTCGCGACGTCCGAGGCGTGGGGGGTCGGGACCGATCTCGGGGGAGCGGTCGACCTCCTCGCGGACTCGTACTTCGCGGAGAACGGCAGCATCCTCAACCTGCACGAGGCGACCACCCTCGACGGCGTTCCGGCGAACATCACCCGGGTCGAGGGGACGTTCGAGGAGACGCGGACGAAGGCCTTCATCACCGCCTTCGCACCTGAGCGGTTCGCGTCGGGCGCGGACGAGGTCCAGTTCTTCGTGATCGCGATCGTCACCCCCTACGACAACGGCGACGAGCTCATCGAGCAGGTCACGGGCACGTGGACGTGGTCCTGACGCTGCCCCCCCGGTCGCCCCGGAAGGACGCCCCGCGGCTGGCGATCGTCAGACGCTGAAGTACTTGGCCTCGGGGTGATGAAACACAAAACAATCTGTCGACTGCTCCGGGTGGAGCTGGAGCTCCGCGGAGAGCTCGACACCCACCCGCTCGGGGCGCAGGAGCTCGACGACCTTGGTGCGATCCTCCATGTCCGGGCAGGCCGGGTAGCCGAGCGAGAAGCGGGCGCCGCGGTACTCGAGCTTGAACATGCCTTCGACCTCGGTGGGATCCTCGTCGGCGAACCCGAGCTCGGCGCGCACGCGCGAGTGCCACATCTCGGCCAGCGCCTCGGTGAGCTGCACCGACAGACCGTGGAGCTCCATGTACTCGCGGTAGTGGTTCCCGGCGAACAGCTTCGCGGTGTGCTGGTCGACGCTCGCGCCCATGGTGACGAGCTGGACGGGCAGCACGTCGTACCGGCCCGTCTCTTCGACCCACGACCGCGGCTTGACGAAGTCGGCGAGGCACAGGTGCCGGTCGCGGCGCTGGCGCGGGAACGTGAAGCGCAGCCGCTCGGTCCCGGGCTCGCCGCCCGACCCGCCGTCGGGCGCGCCGATGCCCGCGAGCCCGGGACCGTGGTGTGCGACGACGACGTCGTCGCCCTCCGACCACACCGGGAAGTACCCGTACACGACCGACGGGTCGACGACGCCCTCGGTGCGGATCCGCTCGTACCAGGCGTTGAGGCGCGGGCGACCCTCGGTCTCGACAAGCTCTTCGTACGACGCTCCGTCGTCACCCCGGCCGGGCTTGAGCCCCCACTGGCCCATGAACGTCGCGCGCTCGTCGAGGAACGCCGCGTACTCCGCAAGCTGGACGCCCTTGACGAGACGCGTGCCCCAGAACGGGGGAGCGGGCACTGGGTTGTCGGCCGCGACGTCGGACCGCGCGGGCAGGTCCTCGACGGGTGTCTCGGTCACGGTGACCACGGCGTGCCGCCGCTTCTTCAGCGCGGGCAGCCCGACGGCGTCGGGCGACTCGCCGCGCGCGACGCGCACGAGCGGCTCCATGAGGCGCAGGCCCTCGAACGCGTCGCGCGCGTACCGGACGACGCCGGGGAACTGGCCCGCGAGGTCGTCCTCGACGTACGTGCGGGTGAGCGCCGCGCCACCGAGCAGGATCGGCCAGCGGCCGGCGAGCCCGCGCGACGTGAGCTCCGCGAGGTTCTCCTTCATCACGACGGTGGACTTCACGAGCAGCCCGGACATGCCGATGACGTCGGCGTCGTGCTCCTCGGCTGCCTCGATCATCGCGGAGATCGGCTGCTTGATACCGATGTTCACGACCGTGTAGCCGTTGTTGGTGAGGATGATGTCGACGAGGTTCTTGCCGATATCGTGCACGTCGCCGCGCACGGTCGCGAGCACGATCGTGCCCTTGGACCCGCTCGAGCCCTCGATCTTCTCCATGTGCGGCTCGAGGTAGGCGACCGCGGTCTTCATGACCTCGGCGGACTGCAGCACGAACGGGAGCTGCATCTCGCCGCGGCCGAACAGGTCGCCCACGACCTTCATGCCCTCGAGCAGGTGGTCGTTGACGATCTCGAGCGCCTTGATCCCGGACGCCATCGCCGCGTCGAGGTCCTCCTCGAGACCCTTGCGCGCGCCGTCGACGATCCGCCGCTCCAGCCGCTCGCCGACGGGCAGCGCCGCGAGCTCCGCCGCGCGCTGGTCCTTGAGCGCCGCCGAGTCCACGCCGTCGAACAGCTCGAGCAGCCGGGCGAGCGGGTCGTGCACGAGGTTCCCCTCGTCGTCGTACCGCCGCCGGTCCCACACGAGGTCGAGCGCGGCCTCGCGCTGCTCGGCGGGGATCTGCGCGAGGGGGAGGATCTTCGCGGCGTGCACGATCGCGGAGTCCAGCCCCGCCTCGACCGCCTCGTGGAGGAAGACCGAGTTGAGCACGGTGCGCGCGGCGGGGTTGAGGCCGAACGACACGTTCGACACCCCGAGCGTCGTGTGGATGCCGGGGTAGCGACGCGTGATCTCGCGGATCGCCTCGATCGTCTCGATCGCGTCGCGCCGCGTCTCCTCCTGGCCCGTGGCGATGGGGAACGTCAGGGCGTCGACGATGATGTCGTCGACCCGCAGGCCCCAGTCACGCGTGAGCGTCTCGACGAGCCGCGTGGCGATCTCCACCTTGCCCGACGCGGTGCGCGCCTGGCCCTCCTCGTCGATCGTCAGCGCGACGACGGCCGCCCCGTGCTCGACGACGTGCGGCATGATCCGCGCGAACCGCGACGTCGGCCCGTCGCCGTCCTCGAAGTTCACCGAGTTCACGACGGCGCGCCCGCCCACGAGCTCGAGGCCCGCCGCGATGACCTCGGGCTCCGTCGAGTCGATGACGAGCGGGAGCGTCGACGCGCTCGCGAGGCGCGAGACGACCTGCTTCACGTCCGCGACGCCGTCGCGCCCCACGTAGTCGATGCACACGTCGAGCAGGTGCGCGCCGTCGCGCGTCTGGGCGCGCGCGATCTCGACGCACTCGTCCCAGTTCTCCGCGAGCATCGCCTCGCGGAACGCCTTCGACCCGTTGGCGTTCGTGCGCTCGCCGATCGCGAGGAACGACGCGTCCTGGTGCAGGTCCGTGTGCGAGTACAGGCTCGCGACGCCGTTCTCGCGCTCCGGGTGGCGCTCGACGACCGGCCGCGCGCGCACCGCCTCGACGACGCGGCGCAGGTGCTCGGGCGTCGTGCCGCAGCAGCCGCCCACGAGGCCCAGGCCGAACTCGGTGACGAACTGGGTGTGCGCCGCGGCGAGCTCGTCGGGCGTCAGCGGGTACGTCGCCCCGTTCGGGCCGAGCACCGGCAGCCCGGCGTTGGGCATGCACGTCACGGGGATCTCCGCGTGCCGCGACAGGTGCCGCAGGTGCTCGCTCATCTCGGCCGGGCCGGTCGCGCAGTTGAGCCCGATCGCGTCGACGCCGAGCGCCTGGAGCGTGGTCAGCGCGGCCCCGATCTCGGAACCCATGAGCATCGTGCCCGTGGTCTCGACCGTCACCTGGACGATCACGGGCACCTCGCGCCCGACGTCGCGCATCGCGTTCCGCGAGCCCGTCACCGCGGCCTTCGCCTGGAGCAGGTCCTGGCTCGTCTCGACGAGGATCGCGTCGGCCCCGCCCTCCAGGAGGCCTGCGGCCTGCTCGGCGAACGTGTCGCGCAGGTGCGCGTACGTCGTGTGCCCGAGGCTCGGCAGCTTGGTCCCGGGACCCATCGAACCGAGCACCCAGCGCGGGTGGTCGGCGGTCGCGTGGGCGTCCGCCCGCTCGCGCGCGATCCGCGCCCCGGCCGCGGCGAGCTCGCGGATCCGGTCGTCGATGTCGTAGTCCGACAGGTTGGACCAGTTGGCGCCGAACGTGTTCGTCTCGATCGCGTCCACCCCGACCTCGAGGTACGCGTCGTGCACCGCGGCGATGATGTCGGGCCGCGAGACGTTGAGGATCTCGTTGCAGCCCTCGAGCCCCTGGTAGTCCTCGAGCGTCGGGTCCTGCTCCTGGATCATCGTGCCCATCGCGCCGTCCGCGACGACGACGCGCGTGCGCAGCGCCTCCGCGAGGGCCCGGGAGCGGGCGTCGGCGAGGTCCTGAGGAACGACGGTCGGCATGCTCGCAGCGTAGATCGCGTGCGGCGCGGCACGGGGAGCCGTCTCAGCGGGCCGACGCGCCGCGCCCGGACGGCACGGGAAAAGCACGTGCCCGACGGCGTGGGTCCCCCTACCGTGGTCGCCATGTCCTCTCCCTCGACGACCGACCGCGCCGAGGCGGCGCCCCCGACGCTCGCTCCGATCGCCGAGCGCGCCGCCGCCCCCTCGACCCTGCCGCCGGTGACCGCGGGCGGACTCACGTGGCGCTCCGCCACGCCTGCCGACGCGCCGGCCCTGCTCACGCTGCGCAACGACATCGCGGAGGCGGACGACGAGCCGTACCGCGAGACGCTCGCGGAGATCGAGGAGATCTTCACCGCGCCGTGGCGCGACGTCGCGGCCGACTCGATCGTCGGCGTCGACACCGACGGGACGCTGCGCGCCTACGGGATGGTCGACACCAACCCGGGGGACGCGCGCACCGTGCGGGCCTTCCTCGGCGGCGGCGTCCACCCGACCCACCGGGGGCGCGGGATCGGGCGCGAGGTGCTCGCCTGGCAGGTGGCCCGTGCCCGGCAGGTGCTCGCCGCGAGCGGCAAGGAGCTGCCCGCGCGGCTCGCCGTCTTCGGGGAGGACACCGACCCGCCCGAGAAGGCGCGGCTCTACGCGCGGTTCGGGTTCGTCGCCCGCCGCTTCTACTCCGACCTGCGTCGCGACGTCGCGGCCCCCGTGCCCGACGTCCCGCTCGACGGTTCCCTGCACGTCGTCCCGTGGTCCGCCGAGCTCGACGAGGCGACGCGCCTCGCGCACAACGACGCCTTCCGCGACCACTGGGGGAGCGAGCCCCGCACCGCCGAGGCGTGGACGCACGGGCGCAGCGAGTTCGCGCCGCAGTGGTCGTTCCTCGTGGTCGACGACGCGCCCGACGCCGACGCGCTCCTCGCCGACCCGGCCACCGACCCCGAGACCGCCGCCGCGCTGCGCGCCGGCGAGCCGCTCGTCGTCGGCTACGAGATGGCGGGCCGGTACGACGAGGACTTCTCCGTGCGGGGGTACACGTTCGGGTACACCGAGCTCCTCGGCGTCCGGCGCGCGTACCGGGGGCGCCGCGTCGCCGTCGCGGCGCTCGCGGCCGCGATGCGCGCGTTCGCGGCGGACGGCATGCAGTACGCCGCGCTCGACGTCGACACGGAGAACCCGTCCGGTGCGCACGGCCTCTACGCGAGCCTCGGCTACGAGAAGGTCACCGGCTCGCGCATGTACTCGATCGAGCTCTGAGCGAACCCGCACCGGAGCTCGCGGAGCCACGAGGCAGCGCCGGAGCCCTGAAGAAGACTCGTCAGAGCGCCGTCGCGCACCAGCGTTCGAGGTCCGCGACGGCGGCCTCCTCGTCCTCGGACGAGCACTGCCACCAGGCGGAGAGCATGAAGGAGCCCGTGAGCTCGTACCGCCACTCGTCCCGGCACGCGGCACGGTGGCGGGAGGCGTGGTGGTTCGTTCGAGCCTCGCGGTCCAGGACGTCGAGCCAGGGCGGGACCTTCCCGGTCGCGACGACGCAGGCCTCGAAGACTTCCGCCGCGCGGACCGGGCCCGCCTCCCGGCGCAGCGTCGCCATCCACCACGCATCGAGAAACTCCCTGATCGACGACGACTGCGGGACCGGCCAGGTCGACCACCCAGCGGCCGCGAGACCGCGTGCTGTCAGGTACGGCTCGGTCTCCCCCTCGGCGAGGGCGCGGACGGCGGCGGGGAGCACCCGGCGGATCATCGCCGGCTGGTCGTCCCAGTGGAGCGGCTCCTTCCCGGCGACCCGGACCGCGAGCTCTCGCGGCACCGCGACGCCGGGCGTGCGGAGCAGCAGCAGCTCGGCCTCGGAGAAGCAGCGCCCACAGTCGCCCTCGTCGATCGCGACCGAAGCGTCGCGGAAGACCTGCGCGACGCGTGCGGTCGCGGCGACGAGGGCGTCGTCCGCTGCGCTACCGGTCACAGCGTCGAGGCGGAGAGCGCGTCGCAGTCCTGGAGCGTGCCGCCCTCGTAGCCGGTCGTGAACCAGCGCTGGCGCTGCTCGCTCGACCCGTGGGTCCAGCCCTCGGGGTTCACCTGGCCGGTCGCGGCCTCCTGGATGCGGTCGTCGCCGACGGCGGACGCCGCGGACAGCGCGTCGTCCAGCTGCTGCTTGGTGATCGGTGCGAGGAACGTCACGCCGGTGTCCGGGTCGACGGTGGTCGCCGCGTGGCCCGCCCACATGCCGGCGAGGCAGTCGGCCATGAGCTCGATGCGCACGGAGTCGGACTCAGGGCCCGTGCCCTGCCGGTCCGCCGAGTCCATGGCGCCGGTCAGCTGCTCGATGTGGTGCCCGAACTCGTGCGCGACGACGTACATCTCCGCGAGGCCGCCGTCGTTCGCACCGAAGCGGTTCGTCAGGTCGTCGTAGAAGCCGAGGTCGATGTACACCGTCTGGTCGGGCGGGCAGTAGAACGGCCCGACGGCGCTCGTCGCCGCGCCGCACCCCGTCGAGACCTGCCCGGTGAAGCTCACGACCTCCGGCAGCGCGTACTCGACGCCGGCCTGCTGGGGGAGGGCCTCGGTCCAGTAGGCGTCGAGCGACTGGACGGTGCCGTTGAGCCGGCACTCGCGCGTCGTGTTCGCCTGCTCGGCGGTGCACGTGTCGATGTACTCCTGCTGGCCGTCGCCGTACGCGCCGGAGTCCGACCCGTCGCCGCCGGTCAGCGCGCTGAGGTCGACGCCCGTCTGGTTGCCGACGAACGCGATGAGCAGCGCGACGAGCACCGCGCCGATCCCGCCGCCCGCGATCATAGGGCCGCGCCCGCGGCCGCCACCCTTGCGGACGCGTCCGCCCTCGAACGATCCGCCCTCCTGGAATGTCACAGGGGAACGCTACCCCCGGGCGCGGTCGCAGGCCTCAGAAGCGGACCAGCGCGCGCAGCACCCGCGCGAGCAGGTCGTGGTCGCCGCGGTGCTCGTGCCGCTCGACGGGCCCGACGACGGGCGCCGGCGGCTCGCGACGCGGCAGCGTGCCGGGGTCGTCGCCGGGTGCCTCGGCAACGGTCTCGGCCAGGTAGGTGTCGACGAAGTCGACGAGGAACCGCTCGACGCGGCGGCCCGTGAGGGCGATGTTCCAGTCCGTCGGGCCCACGAGGATGACCGACAGGTCCTGCCCCAGCAGGTAGACGAAGACGCACGCCTCGGCGGTGTTGAGGATGCAGCGCGCCGAGCTGCCCGGGACGGCCGGGCCCTGGGTGAGGGCTGCGGCGACGGCCCGCGCCACCTCGACGACCGGGCCGGGGGAGGGGCCCGCGCTGCCGAGGACCCGGCCACCGGGACCGAGCGCGAGCACGTGCGCCTCGTGGTCGAGGGCGTCGTCGATGCCCCGCAGCACGTCCACCACGCTGCGGGGGGCGACCCGCCCGCGCTGGTCGAGGGCGTCCGCGACCACGGGCGTCAGAGCGACAGCGACTCGTCGAGCTGGGCCAGGCCGCGGCGCGCGAGCGCGAGGTTCGCCCGTCCGCGCTCGAGCACGAGGTAGGAGAAGGTGCCCCGCAGGCTCTCGCGCTGCGACAGGCGGATGAGGTGGTACTGGCGGCCGAGCGTGATGAGGATGTCCTCGATGCCGTCCTCGAGCCCGAGCTGCTCGATCGCCCGGAGCTTCGCGCGGATGACCTCGGTGTTCGCCGCCGCGGCGAGCTCGAGGTCGAACGGGGCGGCCTGCTTCTGGACCAGGGCCAGGCCGCTGCTGTAGTCGACGACCGCGATCGCGATCGCCCCGTCCAGCTCGAGGACCTTGCTCAGTGCTGCTTCGGCGTTGCTCAACGTGCTCTCCTTGCTCGGGTCCCCCCGCCATCTCCTCGGCGGTCCGGGACGTCCGGAGGCTAGCACGATGGGCTGATTGTCCCGTTCTGTTCCCTGTGTGTGGGACCGCCGTGGGGCGGTCCGGGGGGCGTCGAGAGAAAGACCGCGCGGGAGCGGGCGCGCGGCCCGTAGAATCGTCGGGCCCCGTCGATCGGATCGCCCCACCAGGCTGGATCCACCGGGGTCACCCTTCGGAGAGGACCTGCACGTGATCACCGCCCACGGCGTCGAGCTGCGCGTCGGCGCCCGCGTCCTGCTGCACGAGGCGACGTTCCAGATCGCCGCGGGCGACCGGATCGGCCTCGTCGGCCGCAACGGCGCCGGCAAGACGACCCTGACCAAGACCCTCGCGGGCGAGACCCAGCCCACGGCGGGGAAGATCACGCGCGGCAACGACATCGGCTACCTGCCCCAGGACCCGCGCACGGGCGACCTCGAGGTCATCGCGCTCGACCGGGTCCTCTCGGCACGCAACCTCGACAGGATCGTGCGCCAGATGCGCGAGACCGAGGGCGCGATGGCGAGCGCGGACGCGGAGACGCACGAGGCCGCGATGGAGCGCTACCCCAAGCTCGAGGCGCGGTTCCTCGCGGCCGGCGGGTACGCGGCCGAGAGCGAGGCGCACCGCATCACGAGCAACCTCGGTCTCGACGACCGCGTGCTCGGCCAGCCGCTGAGCACGCTGTCCGGCGGGCAGCGCCGCCGCATCGAGCTCGCGCGCATCCTTTTCTCCGGCGTCGAGACGCTGCTCCTCGACGAGCCGACGAACCACCTCGACGCCGACTCGATCGTCTGGCTGCGCGACTACCTCAAGTCGTACAGCGGCGGCTTCGTCGTGATCTCGCACGACGTCGAGCTGCTGCGCGCGACGGTGAACAAGGTGTTCCACCTGGACGCCAACCGCGGCGAGCTCGACCAGTACAACCTCGGCTGGGACGCCTACCTCGCGCAGCGCGAGTCCGACGAGCGCCGTCGTCGTCGCGAGCGGCAGAACGCCGAGAAGAAGGCGGGCGCGCTCCTCGCCCAGGGCGAGAAGATGCGCGCCAAGGCCACCAAGGCCGTCGCCGCGCAGCAGATGATGCGCCGCGCCGAGAAGATGCTCGCCGGCATCGAGGGCGAGCGCCAGAGCGACAAGGTCGCGAAGCTGCGCTTCCCGAAGCCCGCACCGTGCGGCCGCACGCCGCTCACCGCGAGCGGGCTGTCCAAGGCCTACGGCTCGCAGGAGGTCTTCGCGGGCGTCGACCTCGCGATCGACCGCGGCAGCCGCGTCGTCGTGCTCGGCCTCAACGGCGCCGGCAAGACGACGCTCCTGCGCATCCTCGGCGGCGTCGAGCAGCCGGACACGGGCGAGGTGCACCCGGGCCACGGCCTGAAGATCGGCTACTACGCCCAGGAGCACGACACGCTCGACATGGACGCGACCGTCGTCGAGAACCTGCGCCACGCGGCGCCCGACCTCACGGACACGCAGGTGCGCTCGGTGCTCGGGTCGTTCCTGTTCTCCGGCGACGACGCGGACAAGCCGACGAACGTGCTGTCCGGCGGGGAGAAGACGCGCCTCGCGCTCGCGACGCTCGTCGTCTCGGCGGCGAACGTGCTGCTCCTCGACGAGCCGACGAACAACCTCGACCCCGCGTCGCGCGCCGAGATCCTGGGGGCGCTCAAGACGTACGAGGGCGCGGTCGTCATGGTCACGCACGACGACGGCGCGGTCGAGGCGCTCGAGCCCGAGCGCGTCCTCCTGCTGCCCGACGGCGACGAGGACCTGTGGAGCGACGAGTACGCGGAGCTCGTCTCGCTGGCCTGACCGGGCCGCTCGTCGCCGGGACCGGGGCTACCGCGGGGCGGGCCCCTGCCGGGCGTCGAGCTGCGCGTCGATGAGCGCGTCCTCCTCGTCCTCGGCGCTCGGACGGCGTGAGCGCGGCTCCCGCCGGGCCCGCGCGGCGTCCGGGTCCTGGGCCGCGAGGAGGTCGCCGGCGGTGAGCGTGGTCTCCTCCCCGCGCGCGTCGCGCCGGTCGCGGCGCACGAGGAGCCAGAAGCCGGCGACCGCGCCGAGGGCGAACACCGCCCACTGGAACGCGTACGACAGGTGCGAGCCGGGGTCGGTGTCCGGCTTCGGGAGCGCCTCCAGGGTCTGCGCCGCGGGCGGCACCTCGGTGCGCAGCTGCCCGTAGGCGCCGACCGTGCGGCCCTCGGCCCAGCCGCCGCCGTCCGGGCCGGCGGCGAGGACCTGGTCGGTCGCGATGGCCTGCACCTGGCCCGCGGGCGCGTCCCGGCCCGACGGCGGCTCGTCGCCGCGCAGCGTCACGGTCGCCTCGACGTCGCCCGCGGGGGGCGGAGGCACGTCCCCGGGCGTGACGGCGTCGGTCCCCAGCGGCACGAACCCGCGGTCCACCACGACGACGAGCCCGTCCGGGGCGGACAGCGTGGGGTTCGTCACGAACGGGACGAGCACGTGGAAGCCGGGGCTGCCGCCCACCGGGCGGTTGCGCAGCAGGACCGTGGCGTCCGTCTCGTAGCGCCCCTCGAGGGTCACCGGCCGCCAGAGGTCGGCCTCGTCGAGCTCGGCACCCGGGGCGGGCAGCACGTCCTCCACCGGGACCGGGTCCGACGTGTAGTTCGCCTCGATGCGCTCGATCTCGGCGTCGCGCGAGACGTAGCGGTTCCACTGCCAGCGGCCCGCCACGAGGCACAGCGCGACGAGGACGAGGACCCCGACCGCGAGCGTCGCCCACTGGCGCGGGGTGCGCGGGTGGTGGGCGTCCGCGGTCGCGCGCTGCGGCGTCGGGCCCGCGGGGACCTGCGGTGGTGGGGCCTGCGTCACGGGGCCGCCCGGCGCTCGAGCTCGTCGACCGGCACCGTCGAGCGCCAGAACGAGCGGGCGCCGAGGAACGTCTCCAGGTACTCCCGGTGCGCGTCGCACGCGAGCCACACCTTGCGCCGCTCGGGCGTGTGGATCTTGGGGTTGTTCCACAGCAGGCCCCACGCGGCGGCCTCCTGGCAGCCCTTGGCGCTGCACACCAGCTCGTCCTCGCCGACAGGGTCGGCGAGGCCCAGGGCGTCGGTCACCGGCGGTCCTCCTCGTCGTCGTGCGGCTCGTGGGGCTCGGCGCCCCCGATGCCGTGGCTCCCGGGCGCACCCGCCGTGGGCAGCGCGCGGTGCTCCATGGGGGAGGTGTCGTAGTGCGCCTGGTCGCGGCCCGCGTTGGCGACGAGCACCGCGCTGTACGGCAGCACGACCGCGCCGACGGCGAGGACCCACGTCACCCAGCTGCCCTGCGCCAGGATGGCGCCGAAGATGCACACGAGCCGGATGCCCATCTGGATCAGGTACTTGCGCTCCCGGCGCGCCTGGTCCGCGGCGAGCGGTTCCGGTGCGGCGGTGATGCTCGGGACCGCCTCGGCCGACCTCCGGGCGGCGCGTCGTGTGGTCACCCGTCCAGTCTACGTTTGTCGGGACCCCACAAAGTGTGGGGGAACGGTGTGACCTGGGCGCACCGCGCACCGCGGGGCCCGCGCACGGTACGGTCGGTGCGGCGCCGTCGCGCCGGGCCCGGCAGGGCCCACCCGGCACCGGCCGTGCGGGACCCGTCCCCGGCCGCCGACCCACCCGACCGTCCCGAGGAGCCGCACGTGTCCGAAGCCACCGCCCCCGCCCCGCGCACCGTCGTCGTCACCGGCGCGAACCGGGGCATCGGCCGTGCCATCGCCGAGCGCTTCGTCGCGAACGGCGACCGCGTCGCGACCGTCTACCGTGGCGGTGACCTGCCCGCGGGCGTCTTCGGCGCCGTGGCGGACATCACCGACACCGCCGCCGTCGACGCCGCGTTCTCCGAGATCGAGAAGGAGCTCGGCCCGGTCGAGGTGCTCGTCGCGAACGCGGGCGTCACGCACGACCAGCTCCTGCTGCGAATGACCGACGAGGACTTCGAGTCCGTGATCGACGTCAACCTCACCGGCACGTTCCGCTGCGTGCGCCGGGTGACGAAGGGCATGATCCGGCTGCGCCGCGGGCGCATCGTGCTCGTGTCGTCCGTGATCGGCCTCTACGGCGGCGCGGGCCAGGTCAACTACGCCGCCTCGAAGGCCGCGCTCGTGGGCATGGCGCGCTCGATCACGCGCGAGCTCGGGTCGCGCAACATCACGGCGAACGTCGTGGCGCCCGGGTTCATCGACACCGCGATGACCGCCGAGCTCCCCGAGGAGCGCCAGGCCGCGTACAAGTCCGCCATCCCCGCGGGCCGGTTCGCCCAGGCGGACGAGGTCGCCGGGGTCGTGCAGTTCCTCGCGTCCGACGACGCGGCGTACGTCTCGGGGGCCGTGATCCCCGTCGACGGCGGCCTCGGCATGGGCCACTGAACGCACCCCGCGGCGCCACCGGCGCCGGCTCCGCGGCGCCGTCACTGACGCGCCCGCCCCACCTCTCTTTCAGTACGCTCGCCTCAGCGCGCCCACAGCGGGCGCACGACGGAAGGAAACCGATGGGTCTGCTCGACGGCAAGAAGCTCCTCGTCACGGGAGTGCTCACCGACTCCTCGATCGCGTTCCACGCGGCGCGGCTCGCGCAGGAGGAGGGTGCCGAGGTCGTGCTCTCCTCGTTCGGCCGCCAGATGAAGCTCACGCAGGCCTTCGCGAAGCGCCTGCCGGTCGAGGCGCCCGTCGTGCAGCTCGACGTCACGAACGACGACGACCTCGCCGGCCTCGCGGACGCGGTGCGCGAGCACACGGACCGCCTCGACGGCGTCGTGCACTCCATCGGCTTCGCGCCGCAGAGCGTCATGGGTGGCAACTTCCTCTCCGGCACCTGGGAGGACGTGGCGACCGCGCTCCAGGTCTCGACCTTCTCCTACAAGTCGCTCGCGGTCGCGGCGAAGCCGCTCATGACCGACGGCGGCGCCGTCGTCGGCCTCACGTTCGACGCGCAGTTCGCCTGGCCGGTCTACGACTGGATGGGCGTCGCGAAGGCGGGCCTCGAGTCCGCGAACCGCTACCTCGCGCGCGACCTCGGCCCCGACGGCATCCGGGCCAACCTGGTCTCCGCGGGCCCGATCCGCACCACGGCGGCGAAGTCCATCCCGGGCTTCGCGCAGATGGAGGACGCCTGGCCGAACCGGGCGCCCCTCGGCTGGGACCAGACGACGGCGGAGCCCGCCGCGCGCGCGGTCGTCGCGCTCCTGTCCGACTGGTTCCCGGCGACGACCGGCGAGATCGTGCACGTCGACGGCGGCGTGCACGCCATGGGGCAGTGACCGCGGAGGAGCGCAACGGCGCGCAGACCCCCGACGGCGGCACGCGCCGCCTCGTCCTGCTGCGCCACGCGAAGGCCGAGCCCGGCGGCGGGAGCGTCGACGACGTGCTGCGCCCCCTCGCGCTGAACGGCCGCCGGCAGGCGGTGCGCGTCGGCGCGGCGCTGCGCGAGACGGGGCTCGTCCCCGAGCGCGTGCTGTGCTCCTCCGCGCTGCGCACGCGTCAGACGTGGGAGCTCCTGTCGGCGCACCTGGGCGACGTCGCGCCCGACGTGCTCGTGAGCGACGGCCTCTACGCGGCCGACGTCGCCGACGTCCTGGACCTCCTGCGCACCACGGACCCGCGCGTCCGCACGCTGCTCGTCGTCGGGCACGAGCCCACGATGGCGGCCACCGCGTCGTACCTGGCGGACCCGGCGTCCGACGGCGGCGCGCTCGCCCAGGTGCGCGTCGGCGTGCCGACCGCGACGTACTCGGTGCTGGAGTCCGGGGCGTCGTGGGGCGCGTGGGAGCCGCAGGCCGCCCTGCTGACCTACGTGGGCCGCCCGTCCTGACCCGGTCCCGGCGCACCCGCACGACGGAGCCCTGGCACCCCACGGTGCCAGGGCTCTCGTGCGTCCGGGGTCAGCGCGCGGCGTCGACCTGGTCGACGACCGCGAGCACCGCGTCGAGACGCGGTCCGTCGACGCCGTAGGGCGCCTGCTCGCGCACGACGGGCTTGGCCGCGAAGGCGATGCCGACGCCCGCGGCGCCGATCATGTCGAGGTCGTTCGCGCCGTCGCCCACGGCGATCGTCGCGCTCATCGGCAGGTCGAGCTCGGCCGCGAACTCGCGCAGCGCGGCCTCCTTCGCCGCACGGTCGACCACCGGCCCGGTCGTGCGGCCCGTGAGCCTCCCGCCGGAGACCTCGAGCCGGTTCGCGCGGAAGCGCGTGATGCCGAGCTCGGCCGCGAGACCCGCCACGACCTCCTCGAAGCCGCCCGAGACGAGCGCGACCTCCCAGCCGCGGCGTCGGGCCTCGGCCACGAGCTCACGGACGCCGGGGGTGAAGGTCGCGCGCTCGCGGACGTCGTCGAACGCCTCGACGGGCACGCCCGCGAGGGTCGCGACGCGCTCGCGCAGCGAGGCGCCGAAGTCGATCTCGCCGCGCATCGCGCGCTCGGTCACCGCGGCGACCTCGGTGCGCGTGCCGGCGTGGTCGGCGAGGAGCTCGATGACCTCCTGCTCGATGAGCGTCGAGTCGACGTCCATGACGAGGAGCCGCACGGGGGCGCTCGGCGGGTCGGGGGTCACGCGAGGGCTCCTCGGGCTGGCGGTCGCGGGCGGGGCAGGGCTCGGCGCGGCGTCGGGCACGTGCACGACGCCGGTCGGGGAAGGCGTCACTCGACGACCGTCCCCTTGGGGACGACCGTGATCCCGGACTCGGTGACCGTGAAGCCGCGCGCGCGGTCCTGCTCCGGGTCGAGGCCGATGCGGGCCTGCTCCCCGACGACGACGTTCTTGTCGATGATCGCGCGGTGCACCTGCGCGTGGCGGTGCACCTGCACGCCGTCCATGAGCACGGAGTCCGAGACGGACGACCACGAGTGCAGGTAGGTGCCGGGCGACAGGACGGAGCCGACCGCCGTCGCGCCCGAGATGATCACGCCGGGGGAGACGATCGAGTCCGCGGCGTGGCCCAGGCGGCCGCGCCCGGCGTGCACGAACTTCGCGGGCGGCAGACCGGTGTAGCCGGTGTGCAGCGGCCACTCCTCGTTGTAGAGGTTGAAGACCGGCGTGACGGCGATGAGGTCCTTGTTCGCGTCGTAGTACGAGTCGATCGTCCCCACGTCGCGCCAGTAGTCGCGGTCGCGGTCCGTCGAGCCCGGCACGTCGTTGCGGATGAAGTCGTAGACCGCCGCGGTGCCCTTCTCGACGAAGGCGGGCACGATGTCGCCGCCCATGTCGTGGCGGGAGTCCGCGTTCGCGGCGTCGGACGTGACGGCCTCGACCAGCGCGTCGGTGTCGATGACGTAGTTGCCCATCGAGGCGAGCACCTCGTCCGGGGAGTCGGCGAGGCCCACCGGGTCCGACGGCTTCTCGCGGAACGCGGCGATCTTCGTCGGGTCCTTCGGGTCGGTCTCGATGACGCCGAACTGGTCCGCCA
This sequence comes from Cellulosimicrobium sp. 72-3, assembly GCF_013127315.1. Taxonomy (NCBI): domain Bacteria; kingdom Bacillati; phylum Actinomycetota; class Actinomycetes; order Micrococcales; family Promicromonosporaceae; genus Cellulosimicrobium; species Cellulosimicrobium sp. 72-3. The sequence continues at coordinate 2,435,244 of NZ_CP053419.1, read as the reverse complement.
TCGAGATCGGCTGGCGGATGCCCGCGACGGTGAGCTGCGCGCCGGACTCGACGTGCGCGTCGACCATCTGGGAGAAGTCCATGCGGTACACGTGGTCCGCGCCCACGACGACGACGATGTCCGGACGCTCGTCGTCGATGATGTTGAGGCACTGGTAGATCGCGTCCGCGCTGCCGAGGTACCAGTGCTTGCCGACGCGCTGCTGCGCGGGCACCGGAGCGACGTAGTTGCCGAGCAGCGACGACATGCGCCACGTCTTCGTGATGTGCCGGTCGAGGCTGTGCGACTTGTACTGCGTGAGCACGATGATGTGCAGGTAGTGCGAGTTCACGAGGTTGGACAGCGCGAAGTCGACCAGGCGGTAGATGCCCCCGAACGGCACCGCGGGCTTGGCCCGCGAGGCGGTGAGCGGCATGAGGCGCTTGCCCTCGCCCCCGGCGAGGACGATGGCGAGGACTCGGGGTGCGGCGGCCATGCCCAGACGGTAGCCCCTCGGGGCGGGACCACGCAGCAGGACCCGCATCCTGGGCGCGGGTCGCGTCGGCCCCGCCCACCGGGGGTCCGCGGCGGGCGACTCGGCTACGGTGTGGCGCGTGAGAGTCGACCTCCTGACCCGTGAGTACCCGCCGCACGTCTACGGCGGGGCCGGCGTGCACGTCGCCGAGCTGTCCGCGGTGCTGCGGCGCCACGTCGACGTGCGCGTGCGCTGCTTCGACGGCCCGCGCGGCGACGACGGCGTGACCGGGTACTCCGTGCCCGGCGTCCTGTCCGGGGCGAACGCCGCGCTCGGCACGTTCGGCGTCGACCTGCAGATGGCGGACGACGTCGCGGGCGCCGACCTCGTGCACTCGCACACCTGGTACGCGAACCTCGGGGGCCACCTCGCGGGGCTGCTGCACGGCGTCCCGCACGTGCTGTCCGCGCACTCGCTCGAGCCGCTGCGGCCGTGGAAGGCGGAGCAGCTCGGCGGCGGGTACGCGCTGTCGTCGTGGGCGGAGCGCACCGCGTACGAGGGTGCCGCGGGGATCGTCGCGGTCTCCGGCGGGATGCGCGACGACATCCTGCGTGTCTACCCGCAGGTCGACCCGGCGAAGGTGCACGTCGTGCACAACGGGATCGACCTCGACGGCTGGCGCCGTCCCGAGCCGGGCGTGCAGCAGGACGTCGCCGACCGCGTCGTGCGCGACCTGGGGATCGACCCCGGGCGGCCCGCCGTGGTGTTCGTCGGGCGGATCACGCGCCAGAAGGGGCTGCCGTACCTGCTGCGGGCCGCGCGCTCGCTGCCCGACGACGTCCAGCTCGTCCTGTGCGCGGGCGCCCCGGACACCCCGGAGATCGCCGCGGAGGTGAGCGGCGCCGTCGCCGAGCTGCAGGCCGAGCGCAGCGGGGTCGTCTGGATCGAGCAGATGCTGCCGCGCGCCGAGCTCGTCGCGGTGCTCGCCGCGTCGACCGTCTTCGTCTGCCCGTCCGTGTACGAGCCGCTCGGCATCGTCAACCTCGAGGCGATGGCCGTCGGGCTGCCCGTCGTCGGGACCGCCACGGGCGGCATCCCCGAGGTCGTGGACGACGGCGTCACCGGCCTCCTCGTGCCGATCGACCAGGCGGACGACGGCACGGGCACGCCGCTCGACCCCGACCGCTTCGTCGCCGACCTCGCCGCCGCGCTCACGCAGGTCGTGAGCGACCCCGAGCGGGCCGCCGCGATGGGCCGCGCGGCCCGGCAGCGCGTCGAGGACCACTTCGCGTGGGACGCGATCGGCGAGCGCACGCTCGAGGTCTACCGGACGGTGCTGGGGCAGTCGTGACCACCGCGGGGAGCGACCGGGTCGACGAGGCGTCGCGCCTCGTCGCCGCCGCGCCCCGCGCCGTGTACCGCGCGCTCGTCGACCAGGACGCGCTCGCGGCCTGGCTGCCGCCCGACGGCATGACGGGGAGCTTCGAGCGCTTCGACCTGCGCCCCGGCGGCGGCTACCGCATGGTCCTCGCCTACGACGACCCGCAGGCCGACCCCGGGAAGACGGGCGAGGGGACCGACGTCGTCGACGTCGCGGTCGTCGACCTCGTCCCGGGCCGGAGCGTCGTGCAGCAGGTCGTCTTCGCCGCGGACGATTCGGCGTTCGCCGGGACCATGACGATGACGTGGACCGTCGAGCCGGTCGGGGACGGCGCGCGCGTCACGGTCCGTGCGACGGGCGTGCCGCCGGGCATCTCCCCGGCGGACCACGCCGCCGGGATGGCCTCCTCGCTCGCCCACCTCGACGCCTACGTGACGTCGCGCGCCTGACGGCCGACGCCGCGCGGACCGGGCCGGGCGGTGGCGGTCAGCGGTCCGGGTCAGGCGGTGGCGGCCCAGAACGTGGCGGCGCCCACGGCGTGGCGGGACGCGCGGTCGACCTCGCGCAGCGCCGTCGAGCGCTGGTCGGCCTGCCAGAGGTTGACGGCGCCGCCGTCGTCGGCGGTCGCGAGGTCGACGATCGCGCGCAGGCGCACGGCCTGCACGAGGACCTGGACGGCGCGCGGCGGGACGCCGGGCGGGAGCTGCCAGGTCGGGGCGCCGCCCGCGCGCAGGTCGGCGATGGCGCCCGCGGCGTCGTCGCGCCAGCGGGCGACGTCGAGCTCGTCGAGGGCGCGCGTGGCCAGCAGGAGCGCCGTGCGCAGGTCGCGCTCCGCCTCGGGGAGCGACCCGACCGCGCCGAGCACGCGGGCGCTCCACGGCCCGACCTGCGTGACGTGCCACGTGACGAGGTGGCCCGGCTCCAGGTCGCTGCCGAACTCGGTGACCTCGGGCACGAGCGCCCACGACCCGGACGACGTCGTGACCACGACGCTCTCGCCCGCGTCCGTCGCGCTCGCGGAGACCTCGGGCGGGACGCCCGACACGTCGCCGGGGACCGGCGCGAGCGCGACGACCTCGCGCGCGTCGCCGGCCCACGCGCCCGCGAGGTCCGCGAGCCGGACGTCGCCGAGCGCCCCGGACACCACGTGCGGCTCGTCGTCGCGCTCCACGGCGCGCACGAGGCGGGCCGTCCCGTCGTCGTCGCCGAGGCGCGCGGCGCGCAGCCACAGCGCGAGCAGGGCGCTGCGAGGGAGGGCGCCCGCGCTCGACGCGGAGCCGGGGCCCGGGGCGGGCTGCGGGGCGTCGTGCGGACCCCCGGACGAGTGTGAGACCACGACGGCCAACCTATAGGGTCGGTGACCATGAGCGCGGTTCTCGACCTGAAGGGCGTCACCGTCCGACGCCACCCCAAGACCATCCTCGACGCGGTGGACTGGCAGGTGAACGAGGGCGAGCGGTGGGTCGTGCTGGGCCGCAACGGCGCCGGCAAGACGACGCTCCTGCAGATCGCGTCCGCACGCATGCACCCCACGGCCGGCACGGCCGACGTCCTCGGCGAGCGGCTCGGCCGCGTCGACGTGTTCGAGCTGCGCCCGCGCGTCGGGCTCGCGTCCGCGGCCCTGGCCGACCGCATCCCCGGCGACGAGACCGTGCGCGACGTCGTGCTCACCGCCGCCTACGGCGTCACGGGGCGGTGGCGCGAGGAGTACGAGGAGTTCGACGCGCAGCGCGCGGACGACCTGCTCGCCGCGTTCGGCGTCGACCACCTCGCGGACCGCACCTTCGGCACGCTGTCCGAGGGGGAGCGCAAGCGCACGCAGATCGCGCGCGCCCTCATGACGGACCCGGAGCTCCTGCTGCTCGACGAGCCCGCCGCGGGCCTCGACCTCGGGGGCCGCGAGGAGCTCGTGGGCGCGCTCGCGGAGCTCGCCGGAGACCCGGCGTCGCCGGTCCTCGTGCTCGTCACGCACCACGTCGAGGAGATCCCGCCGGGCTTCACGCACGTCCTGCTGCTCAAGGACGGCGTCGTACACACCGCGGGCCCGATCCGCGACGTGCTCACCGCGGAGAACCTCAGCGACGCGTTCGGCGTGCCGCTGCTCGTCGCGCACGGCGGCGGCCGGTGGATGGCGCGCGCCGCGCGGGCGTGACCTCCGCGCGCGGCACGCGCCCGGGGCGTGCACCGCGGGCGGAAATTCGGTAAAGTACACGTAAAGCGCGCACGTGGGATCGGGGGTCGAGATGGACTGGCTGTGGTGGGTCGGAGCGGCACTGCTCCTCGGTCTCGTGGAGATCATCTCGCTCGACCTCGTGCTCATCATGCTCGCCGGGGGATCGCTCGCCGCCGCCGGCGTCAACGCCGCCGGCGGGCCGCTCTGGCTCCAGATCGTCGCGTTCGCGGTCGTGAGCGTCATCCTGCTCCTCACGCTGCGCCCGTGGCTCCTGCGGCACCTGCGCTCGCGCGTCCCGCTCACGGAGACGAACGTCGCGGCGCACGTCGGCCGCACGGCGCTCGCCGTGGACCGCGTCAGCGAGTTCGGCGGCCGCGTGAAGCTCGTCGGGGAGGTCTGGACCGCGCGGACCGAGCCCGACGCGCCGCAGATCCCCGTGGGCACGGAGGTGCGCGTCGTCCGGATCGACGGCGCGACGGCCGTCGTCGCGCCGCTGCCCGCCCAGCACCCCACCGGGTCGTGACCAGCCGGCACACCCGCACCGCGCCGCCGGGCGACCGGTCGCGCGACCGACGACCAGGAGGCAGTCGATGAACGACCCCAGTCCCGGAACGATCCTCGCGTACGTCGTCCTCGCGCTGATCCTGATCTTCGTCATCGTCGCGCTCGTCAAGGCGGTGCGCATCGTGCCGCAGGCGGTCGCGATCATCGTCGAGCGCCTGGGCCGGTACTCGCGCACGCTCGAGCCGGGCCTGCACCTCCTGGTGCCGTTCATCGACCGCGTCCGTGCCTCGGTCGACCTGCGCGAGCAGGTCGTGTCGTTCCCGCCGCAGCCGGTCATCACGTCCGACAACCTCGTGGTGAGCATCGACACGGTGATCTACTTCCAGGTCACCGAGCCGAAGTCCGCGGTCTACGAGATCGCGAACTACATCACCGCGATCGAGCAGCTGACCGTCACGACCCTGCGCAACGTCATCGGCTCGATGGACCTCGAGCAGACGCTCACGAGCCGCGACCAGATCAACGGCCAGCTCCGCGGCGTCCTCGACGAGGCGACCGGGCGCTGGGGCATCCGCGTGAACCGCGTCGAGCTCAAGTCGATCGACCCGCCGCCCAGCGTGCAGGGCTCCATGGAGCAGCAGATGCGCGCCGAGCGTGACCGCCGCGCCGCGATCCTCACCGCGGAGGGCGTCAAGCAGTCGCAGATCCTCACGGCCGAGGGTGAGAAGCAGGCGGCGATCCTCCGGGCCGAGGGTGACGCGCAGTCCCAGATCCTCCGGGCCGAGGGCGAGGCGCGCGCGATCCTCCAGGTCTTCGACGCCATCCACGAGGGCGACGCGGACCCGAAGCTGCTCGCCTACCAGTACCTCCAGATGCTCCCGCAGATCGCGAACGGCACGGCGAGCAAGCTGTGGGTCGTGCCGACGGAGTTCACGGCGGCGCTCGGCTCGATCGCCAAGGGGTTCGGCGGCGTGCCGGGGATCGACGGCGGGGGAGTGCCGAGCGGGGGCCCTGCCGAGGACGCGGAGGCGGCCGAGGCGAGCGCCGAGGCGCGTCGCGAGCGCGACCGTGACCGTGTGAAGTTCGGCGTCCCGTCGCTGACCGACCCTGCCGAGGCCCTGGCCGAGGCGCGGCGTCAGGCGGAGGCCGCGACGGCGGACGCGACGAGCTCGGGCACGCGGTCGGGCCTGCCGTTCGACCCGCAGACCGAGCGGGGCCAGCACCCGGGCGGCCCCGGCGAGCACCACGCGGCCGCGCCGGAGCCCGGGACCGCCACGCCGCGTCCGCTGGGCGGGCCGTCGCAGTACGCGCCGCCGCCTCCGCAGCCGATCGTCGAGGACGCGCCGACCACGGACGAGCCCCCGCGCGACGAGCCGCCCGCCGGCGGGCCGCCGTCCTTCTCGCCGCGGCACTGACGGGGCGCCACCGCGCGGCCCCAGCGGCCGCGGTGGCACCCGGCCACGCACGACGACGCCCCTGCACCCACCCGGGTGCGGGGGCGCCGTCGCGCCGCCCGCCGGAGGTTCGCCGGGAGCGGACGGCTTGAGAGTGAGTGCTCACTCAGTTACCGTCGTGACGTGGTCCCCGTCTCCGTGCCCTCCGACGCCCCGCCCGACGCTCCTCTCGACGCGCCCTCGGGCGCGCGGTCCGAGGCGTCCACCCCGGAGCGCACGCGCGCACGGCCGCTCTCGCGCGAGGAGCGCCGCGACGCGATCGCCGCCGCGACGATCCCGCTGCTCGTCCAGCACGGCGCCGCCGTGACGACGCGCCAGATCGCCGACGCCGCGGGCGTCGCGGAGGGCACGCTGTTCCGCGCGTTCGCGGACAAGGACGAGATCCTCCACGCCGCGGTCGTGCGCTCGCTCGACCCGGCGCCCGCCGTCGCCGCGATCGGCACGCTCCCGGACGACGACGGGCTGCGCCCGCTCGTCGTGAGCATCGTCGAGTTCCTGCTCGAGGCGCAGCGCGTCGGCATGCGCATCTTCGCCGCGGCGCACCAGGTGCTCGACCCGCACCGCGCGACGGCGGACCGCGCCGAGGCCGTGCGCCGGATGCGAGCCGGGGACGGCCGGGACGCCCGCCGCGCCGGGTTCGACGCCCGGGAGCGCTCGGCGCGCGAGATCGTCGCGGCGATCGAGAGCAAGCTCGCGGCGCACCGGGCTCAGCTGCGCGTGGACCCCGGGCTGGCCGCCCGGGCGCTGTTCTCGCTCGTCTTCGGAAACGCCTTGCCGCACCTCTCGGGCGGTGACAGGCTCGACGCCGTGCAGCTCGCCGACCTCATCCTCGGCGGCATCGGGGCGGACGTCACGACCGACCCGTCGCCCTGACCGGCGGCCCGTCCACGACGCGCGCGCACCCTCGCCCGGTGCCGCCCGCCCCGCGCACCCGCGACCCGCGGCTCGCGCCCTCGTCCCGCAGCCCCCTCCCGGACAGGAAGCCCATGCTCGTCAGCCTCTTGCGGACGCGACTGCGTCCCTACCGGACGCCGATCGTCGTCCTCCTCGTGCTCCAGCTCCTCGCGACGCTCGCGTCGCTCTACCTGCCGAGCCTCAACGCCGACATCATCGACCAGGGCGTCACGCAGGGCGACACCGCGTACATCATGCGCACCGGCGGCCTCATGCTCCTCGTGAGCCTCGGCCAGGTCGTGTGCGCGGTCGCGGCCGTCTACTTCGGCGCCAGGGTCGCCATGTCGTTCGGCCGCGACGTGCGCGCCGGGCTGTTCACCAACGTGCAGCGCTTCTCCGCCCAGGAGATGGGCCAGTTCGGGGCGCCGTCCCTCATCACCCGCACGACGAACGACGTGCAGCAGGTGCAGATGCTCGTGCTGCTCTCGCTGACCATCATGGTCATGGCGCCCATCATGCTGGTCGGCGGCGTCGTCATGGCGCTGCAGGAGAACGTCGAGCTCTCCGGCCTGCTGCTCGTCATCGTGCCGGTCCTCGGGGTGAGCGTCGGGCTCATCATCTGGCGGATGGTGCCCTACTTCCGGCAGATGCAGAAGAAGATCGACGGCATCAACGCCGTGCTGCGCGAGCAGATCACCGGCATCCGCGTGATCCGCGCGTTCGTGCGGGAGCGTCGCGAGGCCGAGCGGTTCGACGTCGCGAACGACGCCCTGTTCGACGTCTCGCTCAAGGCGGGCAAGCTCATGGCGCTCATGTTCCCGACCGTCATGCTCGTCATGAACGCGTCGAGCATCGCGGTGCTGTGGTTCGGCGGGCGCCAGATCGACGCCGGCGACATGGAGGTCGGGGCGCTCACCGCGTTCCTGTCGTACCTCATGTACATCCTCATGGCCGTGATGATGTCGACGATGATGTTCATGATGGTGCCGCGCGCGGCCGTCTCCGCGGAGCGCATCACCGACGTCATGCAGACCCGCGCGACGGTCGTCGAGCCCGAGCGGCCGGTCGCCCTCACCACGCGGACGGGCCGCGTCGAGCTCGACGGCGTCGAGTTCCGCTACCCCGGGGCCGAGGAGCCGGTGCTCCACGACGTGTCGTTCGTCGCGGAGCCCGGGCGGACCACGGCGATCATCGGCTCGACCGGCTCCGGCAAGACGACGCTCCTCAACCTCGTGCCGCGGCTGTTCGACGTGACGGGCGGCTCCGTGCGGATCGACGGGACCGACGTGCGCGACCTCACCGGCGCGGACCTCGGCTCCCTCCTCGGCCTCGTGCCGCAGAAGGCCTACCTGTTCTCCGGGACGGTCGCCGACAACCTCCGCTACGGCCGGCCCGACGCCACCGAGGAGCAGATGTGGGAGGCCCTCGAGGTGGCGCAGGCGCGCGACTTCGTCGAGGCGCTCGACGGCGGCCTCGACGCACCGGTCGCGCAGGGCGGCACGAACTTCTCGGGCGGGCAGCGTCAGCGACTCGCGATCGCCCGCGCGGTCGTGCGCGACCCGGCGGTCTACCTGTTCGACGACTCGTTCTCCGCGCTCGACTACGCGACGGACGCCCGCCTGCGCGCGGCGCTCGCGCCCCGCACGCGGCGCTCGACCGTGATCGTCGTGGCGCAGCGCGTCGCGACGATCCGGGGCGCCGACCAGATCCTCGTGCTCGACCACGGCCGCATCGTCGGTCGCGGCACGCACGCCGAGCTCCTCGAGTCCAACGAGACGTACCAGGAGATCGTCTACTCCCAGCTCTCGATCGAGGAGGCAGCATGAGCGGCGAGCAGGACGCCTCGCGCACGCCCGCGACGTCGGGCGACGGCGCTCCCGAGACCGGCGCACCCGCGGCGGCCGGCGGGCGCGACGTCGCCGGGACCCGGCTCGCGGGCCGACCCCGCGGTGGCGGCGGGCACGGCCCCATGGGCGGCATGGGCGTCCCCGGGGAGAAGGCGCTCGACTTCAAGGGCTCCCTGCGCCGGTTCGTGGGCTCGCTGCGCCCCGAGCGCGTGCCGATCGTCGCCGTCGTGATCCTCGGCGTGGTGTCCGTGGCGCTGGCGGTCGCCGGGCCGAAGCTCCTCGGCAACGCGACGAACATCATCTTCGCGGGCGTGGTCGGCTCGCAGCTCCCGGCCGGCGTCACCCAGCAGCAGGCCGTCGAGGCGCTGCGGGCGCAGGGCCAGGACCAGGTCGCCGACCTCGTCTCCGGCGTGCCGGGGCTCGTCCCCGGCGAGGGCATCGATTTCACCGCGCTCGCGACCGTGCTCGCGTGGGTGCTCGCCGTGTACGTCGGCTCGTTCCTCTTCGGCTGGCTCCAGGGGCGCATCACGGCGATCGTCGTGCAGCGCACGGTCTACCGGCTGCGGGGCGAGGTGCAGGCCAAGCTGGCGCGCCTGCCGCTGTCGTACTTCGACCGCAACGCGCGCGGCGAGATCCTCTCGCGCGTGACGAACGACATCGACAACATCTCCCAGACGCTCACGCAGACGCTGTCCCAGCTCGTGACGTCCGTGCTCACGGTGGTCGGCGTGCTCGGCGTGATGTTCTGGATCTCGCCGCTGCTCGCGGTCGTCGCGCTCGTCACGGTGCCGCTGTCCGTGCTGGTCACGGCGCAGATCGCGAAGCGGTCCCAGCCGCAGTTCATCCGGCAGTGGGCCGCGACGGGCCGCCTCAACGCGCACATCGAGGAGATGTACACCGGCCACACGCTCGTCAAGGTGTACGGCCACCAGCAGGCCGCGATCGACGACTTCGAGCGCGAGAACGCGGCGCTCTACGACGCGAGCTTCCGCGCGCAGTTCATCTCGGGCACCATCCAGCCCGCGATGGGCTTCCTCGCGAACCTCAACTACGTGATCGTCGCGGTCGTGGGCGGCCTGCGGGTCGCGTCGGGCACGATGACCCTCGGTGACGTGCAGGCGTTCATCCAGTACTCGCGGCAGTTCACGCAGCCGATCACCCAGATCGCGTCGATGATGAACCTGCTCCAGTCGGGCGTCGCGTCGGCGGAGCGGGTCTACGACCTGCTCGACGCGCAGGAGCAGACGCCGGACCCGTCGCCCGCGAGGACGGTCGACCCGGTGCGTGGCCGCGTCGCGTTCGAGGACGTCTCGTTCTCCTACGACCCGGACGTCCCGCTCATCGAGCACCTCGACCTCGTGGTGGAACCGGGGCAGACGATCGCGATCGTCGGGCCGACGGGCGCGGGCAAGACGACGCTCGTCAACCTGCTCATGCGGTTCTACGACGTGGACGGGGGCCGGATCACGCTCGACGGCGTGGACACGCGGGACATGACGCGCGACGACCTGCGCTCCGACATCGGGATGGTCCTGCAGGACACGTGGCTCTTCAAGGGCACGATCGAGGAGAACCTGCGCTACGGCGTCCGCGACGGCCGCACCGTGGACGACGAGGCGTTCCTCGCCGCGACGCGTGCGACGCACGTCGACCCGTTCGTGCGCACGCTGCCCGACGGGTACGCCACGGTGATCGACGACGAGGGCTCGAGCGTGAGCGCGGGGGAGAAGCAGCTCCTCACGATCGCGCGTGCCTTCCTCGCCGACCCGGCGATCCTCGTGCTCGACGAGGCGACGAGCTCCGTCGACACGCGCACGGAGGTGCTCGTGCAGCAGGCGATGAACGCGCTGCGCGAGGGCCGCACGTCGTTCGTCATCGCGCACCGCCTGTCGACGATCCGCGACGCGGACACGATCCTCGTCATGGAGCACGGCTCGATCGTCGAGCAGGGGTCGCACGACGAGCTGCTCGCGGCCGGCGGCGCGTACGCCCGACTGTACGAGAGCCAGTTCGCGGCGCCGCTCGGCGCCGAGGCGGAGGACCCGGAGGGCGTGGGCGCTCCCGCGGGCGGTCCCGCGGGACGCTGACACGCCGCGGCCCGCACCGCGCCCACCCCGAGGGGTGCGGCGAGGTGCGGGCCGCGTGCGTACCGGCCGTCGCGCTCAGGCGAGCGAGAGGAAGAGCTTCTCGAGCTTCGCCACGTCGAGCGTCGGGTCCTCGCCGTCCTCGGTCGGCTCGGTGAGGCACTGGCGCATGCCGGACGCGATGATCGCGAACCCGGCCCGGTCCAGGGCGCGCGAGACGGCGGAGAGCTGCGTGACGACGTCCTCGCAGTCCCGCCCTTCGTCGAGCATGCGCACGACGGCCGCGAGCTGGCCCTGGGCGCGCTTGAGCCGGTTGGCGACCTTGCCCATGTCGGTGGGGTCGAGCTCCACGGTCGTCCTCCTGCGTTCGTCGGTGTTCTTGTCGGTTCTCGTCGTGGCGCGCCTGGTCAGGCGCAGGTGCAGCGCTGCTCGGGCGGCACCTCGGCCATGACCTCGTCGGCGTGCATGCCGCAGCCGGTCCAGGTGGTCTTGCCGCAGGTGCGGCACAGGGCGGGACTGCACATGGTGGGTCTCCTCGGGTGTGGGGGTCGATCGGGGGTGCGGGGGTCGGGGCTCGGCGGGGCCGGGTGCGGCCCGTGCGTGGTGGCGCAGGATCAGCGTCGCACGGCTCCGCCCGCGGCCTGCCACGCGCCGAGCCCGCCGGACAGGCTCGTCGCGGCGTAGCCGAGCGAGCGGAGCTGGCGCGCCGCGGTGCGCGAGCGCATCCCCGACGCGCACACGACGACGACGGTCGCGCCGTCCTGCAGGCGCCGCGGCGCGGCCGACGGGACGTCGGCGAGCGGCACGTGCACGGCCTGGGGCGCGTGCCCGGCGCGCCACTCGTCGCGCTCGCGCACGTCGAGGAGCGTCGCGCCGTCACGGACGAGCTGCACCGCGGTGGCGGCGTCGACGGTCGGGCGCACGCCCCCGTCGTCGGACGAGCGGGAGAACAGACGGCGGAGACGGACGATCATGCGGGGACTCCTTCGAGGGTGCGCGCGGCGCGCGGCGTGGTGGTCAGGGTGAGCCAGCCGCCGGAGAGGTTGCGCGCGTCGAGCCCGGCGGCGAGCAGGACACGGGTGGCGAGGTACGACCGCACGCCGCTCGCGCAGTGCACGGCGACGGGGCGCCCCGCCGCGGCGGCGCGCACCTCGTCGAGCCGCTCGCGCAGCTCGGTGTGCGGCACGTTGAGGGCGCCGTCGAGGTGGCCGCCGGCGTGCTCGGCGCGCGACCGGACGTCGAGCACGAGCGACGTCGCGACGACCTCGTCGAGGTCGGCCGCGTGCCACTGCGGCATGGTGCCGTCGAGCACGTTCTGCGCGACGAACCCCAGCATGTTGACGACGTCCTTGGCGGCGCCGTAGGGCGGGGCGTACGCGAGCTCGAGCTCCGCGAGGTCGTCGGCCGTGAGCCCGGCGCGCAGCGCGGTCGCGAGCACGTCGATGCGCTTGTCCACCCCCGCGCGGCCCACGGCCTGCGCGCCGAGCATGCGGCCGTCGGGCGCGAAGCTCGCCGTCACGTGGACCGGCTCGGCGCCGGGGAACCAGCCCGCGTGGTGGGCCGCGTGGACGCGCACCTGCTCGTGCACGACGTCGGCCGCCGCCAGGGTCGCGTGGCTCGGCCCGGTCACGGCGGCGGTGAGGCCGAACACGCGCACGATCGCGGTGCCCAGCACGGGCGCCTGCGGTGTCGTCCGGTGGCCCAGCATCGAGTCCGCGGCGCGCCGGCCCTGGCGGTTGGCGGGGCCGGCGAGCGGGACGGGGCCCGTCGCTCCGGTGACCGCGTGCACGACCTCGACGGCGTCGCCGACGGCCCACACGTGCGGGTCGGACGTGCGCTGGTCGGCGTCGACGCGGATCGCTCCGCGCTCGCCGAGCGCGAGCCCGGCAGCCGCCGCGAGATCGCTCGCGGGCCGCACCCCGACGCTCACGAGCACCACGTCGGCGTCGAGGGCGGTGCCGTCCGTGAGCTCGAGCGCGACGGCGTGGTCCGCGCCCTCGGGCTGCGGCACGACGGCGCTCGCGGAGCTCCCGAGGTGGAGCCCGACGCCGTGGTCGCGGAGCTCGGCCGCGAGCAGCGGCGCGAGGTCGGGCTCCAGCGGCGGGAGCACCTGGTCGGCGCGCTCGACGACGTCGACCGTGAGACCACGGCCGACGAGGGCCTCCACGGCCTCGAGCCCGATGAAGCCCGCGCCGACGACGACGGCCCGCAGCGGGGCCGTGCGGCCCGCGGCGACCTCCGCCTCGAGCTGCGCGAGCCGGGCCGACAGGGCGTCGAGGTCCGCCATGGTCCGCAGCGTGTGCACGGCCGGGTGGTCGAGGCCCGCGACGGGCGGGAGCACGGTGGTCGCGCCGGGCGCGAGGAGGAGCGCGTCGTAGCCGAGCTCGTACGTGCCGTCCTCGGCGGCGACGGTGACCGTGCGCGCCGCGCGGTCGACCGCGGTGACGCGGTGACGCGTCCGCACGTCGAGGTCGAGGCTCGCGCGGAGCGAGGCGGGCGTGTGCAGCAGGAGGGCGTCACGCTCGGCGATCTCGCCCGCCACCTGGTACGGCAGGCCGCAGCCCGCGAACGAGACGTGGTCGGACTGCTCGAGCACGATGATCGACGCGCTCTCGTCGAGACGGCGGGCGCGCGCGGCGGCGCTCATGCCGCCCGCGACGCCGCCGACGACGACGATGCGGCGGGCGCCGTCGGGGTCGGACGGGTGGGTCGTCGAGCCGGGGGTCGAGGGGATCATGCTCTGACGATACCCCCCGGGGTATCGGTCGACGCAAGCCGACGGGCTGAGAAGTCGGTCACGGGACGCCCCGGGCGCCGCGCGGCCGCTCACAGCGGACGAACAGCCGTGGCATCCGGACAGCACACGCCCGCTCCGTAGACACGGCCCATGAGCACCCCTGCCCCGCACCCCGCCCCTCCCGCCTCGTCCCCGCCGCCCGTGTCCCGACGCCGACGACGGTGGCGTGCCGCGATCGTCACGGCCCTTGCCGTGCTGCTCCCGCTGGGTGGCGCCACGGCGTGGGCGCTGGACCGGTTCGTCGTCGAGCACGTCGAGATCGCCGACGTGTCGGCGTACGAGGCCTCGCAGGGTCTCGACGCGAGCGGGGCGTCGGGCCAGGGGGCGACCGCGGACGACGGCGCGGGCGCCTCGACCGGGACCTCGGCGGGCACCTCCGCGGGCACCGGGACGGTCGACGGCGACACGTACACGTCCGACAGCACGAGCATCACGGTCTCCCGGGTGACCACCGGGTCGGGGGACGACACCCTGACGTACTACGTGGCCGACGTCGTGCTCTCCGACATGACGGACCTGCGCTCCGCGTTCGCGCAGGACGCGTTCGGCACGAACATCACGGAGACGACGTCGGACATCGCTGCCGACAACGGCGCCGTCCTCGCGGTCAACGGCGACTACTACGGGTTCCGTGACACCGGCATCGTCGTCCGCAACGGCGTCGTGTACCGGGACGAGGGTGCGCGCGAGGGCCTCGCGCTCTACCGCGACGGCCATGTCGAGGTCTACGACGAGACGACGACGGACGCGCAGAGCCTCGTCGACGCCGGGGTGTGGAACACGCTGTCGTTCGGGCCCGCGCTCGTCGAGGACGGCGAGGTCGTGGCCGGGATCGACGACGTCGAGGTCGACACGAACGTCGGGAACCACTCGATCCAGGGCGAGCAGCCGCGCACGGCGATCGGGGTCGTCGACGAGAACCACCTCGTCCTCGTCGTCGTGGACGGCCGTCAGGAGGGCTACTCGCGCGGCGCGACGACGACCGAGCTCGCCGAGATCCTGCAGGACCTCGGCGCGACGACCGCCTACAACATCGACGGCGGCGGGTCCTCGACCCTCTGGTTCGACGGCGAGGTCGTCAACAGCCCGTCACAGGGCCGTGAGCGTGGCACGTCCGACGTCCTCTACGTCGCGGACGGTGCCTGATGACCGCCGCGACCACGCGCGAGCAGCCCGCGGACCCGGCGACGAGCGTCGCGCGGACCGCCGTCGTGGTGCCCGCGTACCAGCCCGACGCGCGGCTCGTCGCGCTCGTCGACGCGCTGCGGGCGGCCGTCCCCGGGTCCCCGGTCGTGGTGGTCGACGACGGCAGCGACCGGCGGTGCGGGGGAGTGTTACGCACGGTGCGGGCGCTGGGCGCCGTGGTGCTCACCGTTCCGGTAAACCGTGGGAAGGGCCACGCGCTGCGGACCGGGATCCGGTGGGTGCGCGACCGGCTGCCCGGCCACGGCGTGGTGTGCGCCGACGCGGACGGGCAGCACACCGTCGTCGACGTGCTGCGGGTCGCCGCGCGCTCGCAGGCCGAGCCCGAGGCCGTCGTGCTCGGCGCGCGCCGCTTCGCGGGCGACGTGCCGGTGCGCAGCCGCGTCGGCAACGCCGCGACCCGCTGGGCGTTCGCCGCGACGACCGGCACGCGTGTCCGGGACACCCAGACCGGGCTGCGCGCCTACGGGCCGGGCCTGCTCGACGATCTCCTCGCCGTGCGCGGGGACCGGTACGAGTACGAGCTGCGCGCGCTCCTCGAGGCGACCCGCGCGGGCCGCCGGATCGTCGAGGTGGACGTCGCGACGGTGTACCTCGACGACAACGCGTCCTCGCACTTCCGGCCCGTCGCCGACTCGCTGCGCGTGTGGGCGCCGCTGCTGCGGTTCGCGGCGTCGTCGCTCGGGTCGGCCGCGGTCGACGTCGTCGCGCTGCTCGCGCTGCACGCGCTCACCGGGTCGCTCCTGGCGGCCGTGGTGGGCGCGCGCCTGCTCAGCGCGGGCGTGAACTTCGCCGTGAACCGCCGCCTGGTGTTCCCGGGCGGGCGCGATCTCCCGCTACGCGTCGCGGCGGCCCGGTACGTGGCGCTCGCGGTCGTGCTGCTCGCGGCGAGCTACGGGCTGCTCGCGCTGCTGACCGGGATCGGCCTGCCGCTCCTCGCGGCCAAGGTCGGCACCGACGCCGTGCTCGTCGCGACGAGCTACGAGGTGCAGCGGCGCGTGGTGTTCGCGCCTCTCAGTGCTGACCGTCGTGCCGCTCGACGAGGGCGGGCACGTGATCGCGCGCCGTCCAGCGCCGGCCGACCCACTTGATGACCTCGACGAGCAGGAAGACGACGAGCGCGAGCCCGAGCGTCTTGCCCCACTCCGCGAGCGCGATGGGCGCCGAGTCGAACCACGAGTGCATGAACGGTGCGTAGACGAAGACGGCCTGCAGCGCGAGCAGCGTCGCCGCCGAGACCCAGACCACCCGGTTGCCGCGCAGCACGTCGAGCGTGAGGCTCGACCGGTCGAGGAACCGGCAGTTGAACAGGTAGGCGAGCTGGCCGAGCGCGAGCATCGTGACCGCCGTCGTCTGGGCCTCGGCGAGCGGGACGCCCTGCGCCCGCTCGACGTAGAACAGCAGGATGGTCGCGCCGCCGATGAGGAGCGACACGAGCAGGATGCGGCGCACGTACGCGCCGTCGAGGATCGACGCCTTCGGGTCGCGCGGGGCGCGGCGCATGACGTCGGGCTCCGCCTTCTCGTACGCGAGCGCGAGCGACAGCGTGACCGCGGTGATCATGTTGATCCACAGCACCTGGACCGGCTGGAGCGGCAGGGTGAGGCCGAACAGGACCGCGACGAGGATGACGAGCGACTGCGCGCCGTTGGTCGGGAGCAGGAACAGGACGGACTTGCGGATGTTGTCGTAGATCCGCCGCCCCTCCTTCACGGCCCGCTCGATGGTCGCGAAGTTGTCGTCGGCGAGCACGACCTCGGCGGCCTCCTTGGTCGCCTCGGTGCCCTTGATGCCCATCGCGACGCCGACGTCCGCCTGGGTGAGCGCGGGGGCGTCGTTGACGCCGTCGCCCGTCATCGCGACGACCTCGCCGTGCGACTGGAGCGCGGACACGATGCGGATCTTGTGCTCGGGGCTCGTGCGCGCGTACACGTCGACGTCGCGCACCACCTGGCGCAGCTTCTCCGTGCTCATCTCCTCGAGCTCGGGGCCGGTGAGCACGGCCGGCGCGGACGAGCCGTCGTGGGCGTCGACGATGCCCATCTCGCGGCCGATCGCGAGCGCGGTGCCCGCGTGGTCGCCGGTGATCATCTTCACGCGGATGCCCGCGTCGCGGCACTCGGCGATGGCCTCGATCGCTTCGGGGCGTGGCGGGTCCACGATGCCGACGAGCCCGCACAGCTCCAGGCCGTCCGCGACGTCGGCGACGTCGAGGTCCGCCGTGCCGTCGGCGGCCGGGCGTCGCGCGGCTGCCAGCACGCGCAGACCCTGCCCGCCGAGCACGTCGATCTGCGCGTCCCAGAACGCGCGGTCGAGCGGCTCGCTGCCGCCGTCCGGGCCGACCTGGGTCGCGCAGCGGTCGAGGACGCGGTCGGGCGCGCCCTTGACGTGCACGTGCAGGCCGCCGTCGGGGTCTGCGTCGAGCGTCGCCATGAACTTGTTCTCGGACTCGAACGGCACGACGGCGACGCGCCGCCACCCCGTCGGGTCGACGCCGGCCTTCATGCCGAGCGTGCGCAGCGCGCCCTCCGTCGGCTCGCCGACGAGCCGCCAGCCGTCGGTGTCCTCGCCGTCGGGCACGATCCGCGCGTCGTTGCACAGCATCATGACCGTCGCGAGGGCCGCGAGGTCGCGGTCGTCGGCGAGGTCCGCGTGCCGGGTGCCCGACGCCGGTCCCTCGCCCGCGCCGTCCACCTCGTCGGGTGCGCCGGTCGACCCGGGGCGGGGCGCGTCGTCGGGCACGGTCACGTCTCCCACGGGCGCGTACCCCGCGCCCGCGACCGCGAACGTGCGCCCGCTCGTGCGGACCGTGCGTGCCGTCATCTCGTTCTTGGTGAGCGTGCCGGTCTTGTCCGAGCAGATCGTGGTCACCGAGCCGAGCGTCTCGACCGCGGGGAGCTTGCGCGTGATAGCGCGGCGCCGGGCCATCTGCTGCACCCCGAGCGCGAGGGTGATCGTTACGAGCGCGGGCAGGCCCTCCGGCACCGCGGCGACGGCGAAGCCGATGGACGCCGAGATGAGGTCGGGCACCGAGAAGTCGTGCACGACCCGGCCGATGATCACCATGACGACGGCCATCGCGAGGATGAGCACCGCGAGCAGCTTGCCGAACCGGTCGAGCTGGCGCGTCAGCGGCGTCGCGAGGCTGCGGACCTCGGAGATCATCGTCTGGATCCGGCCGATCTCGGTCGCCGTCCCGGTCGCGGTGACGACGCCCACGCCCTGGCCCGCGGCCACGAGCGTGCTCGAGAACAGCATGCTCGACCGGTCGCCCACGCCCGCGTCCGCCCCGACCGGGGCCACCGACTTTGCCGCCGCGACCGACTCGCCCGTGAGCGCCGACTCCTCGACGCGCAGGTTCGTCGCCTGGATCAGCCGGACGTCCGCGGGCACGCGGTCGCCCGAGCGCACGCGCACGACGTCGCCGGGCACGACGTCGTCGGCGTCCACGCGGGCCCACGCGCCGTCGCGCCGCACCTCGGCGTTGACGGACAGCATGTTCCGGATGCCTTCGAGCGCGCTCTCCGCGCGCCCCTCCTGGATGAACCCGATCGCCGCGTTGATCACCGCGACCGCGAGGATCACCGTGAAGTCGACCCAGTCGCCGAGGATCGCCTTGAGCACCGCCGAGACGAGCAGGATGTAGATGAGGATGTCGTCGAAGTGGACGAGGATCCGCTTCCACAAGGGGTCGCGCTGCGGCGGCGGCAGCCGGTTGGGCCCCACCTCCGCGAGCCGCGTCGCGGCGTCGGCGGTGGAGAGGCCGCCCGCGTCCGTGCCGAGCTCGGCGAGGACGGCGTCGGGCGGGCGCGACCACGGCGCGTCGAGCGAGCGCTCGGTCGTGCTCGCCGAGGTCGAGGAGACCGCCGTGGCGGGGGTCGGTGCAGCGTCCGGCGCGGATCCCATGCCCCTATTCGACCCCCGATGCCCGGATCGCGCGAGGGGCGAAGGACCGTGACCCGCGACACGCCAGCGGTCAGTGGTCAGCGGCCGGCGGTCAGGGTGAGGAGAACGGGTTCACGACCGGGACGCCGCTGTCGACGAAGTCCCGGGTGTTCCGTGTCGCCACCGTGAGCCCGTGGGCGAGCGCGGTCGCCGCGAGCAGGGAGTCGACGACGGGCAGCGGGTGCGCCGCGTGCACGGCCGGCCATCGCTGCGCGATCTCGAGCGTGACGGGCAGGATGCGGTCCCCGTACGTCTCCTCGAGACCGTGGACCCACGTCTCGAGCGCGGTCGCCCGTGCGGCGTCGCGGGGCACGAGGCGCTGGACCCCGGTGCGGATCTCGCCGACGGTCAGCACCGAGAGGTAGATCTGAGGCGTCCGCAGCCCGCGGAGCCATGCGACGACCTGCTCGTCCGGTCGGGTTCGCACGAGCTCGGACACGACGTTCGTGTCGAGCAGGTACCTCACGCGTCGACCCCGAGATCGAGCTCGCGCAACGGAGTCCGGTCACGGGTGAGGTCGAGGTCGTCCGCCGTGGGTGCCTGAAGGAGGTAGTCGGCGAGCTCCACCCGGACCCCGGCGAGCTCGTGGTAGAGGTCGATCCCGACGACGACGGCGATCTCCTTGCCGTGCCGGGTGATGACCTGTGGACCGTTCTCGGCCTCTCGCAAGACCTCGCTCAGGCGTTGCTTCGCGTCCTGCACCTGCCAGCTCATGGGACCCCCGCTCCTCGTCCTGTCTGGACAGACTAGACAGGACGGAGCCGGGGATCAAGGCGCGTGGCATGCCTGGGAGAATCGACGACGTGAGCGAGACCAGCACCCGAGCCGGCCTGCGGGTCGTGCACGTCACCGACCCCGCCGACGGCCGCCTCGCGGACTACAACCGCCTGACCGACGTCGCGCTGCGGTCCAAGCACGAGCCGGAGAAGGGGCTGTACATCGCCGAGAGCTCGACGGTGATCCGGCGGGCGCTCGCCGCCGGGCACCGGCCCCGGTCGTTCCTCATGGCCGAGCGCTGGCTCGACGACCTCGCCGACGACATCGCCGCGCTGCCGGTCGACGACGCCCCGGGCGGCACGGGCGAGCAGGTCCCGGTGTACGTCGGGGCGCCCGACGTGCTCGAGGCGATCACCGGGTTCCACCTGCACCGCGGGGCGCTCGCGGCGATGCACCGCCCGCCGCTGGTCCCCGTGCGCGACCTGCTCTCCGCGGCGCGCGGCGGCACGGGCGCGCGGCGGGTCGCGGTGCTGGAGGACATCGTGGACCACACGAACGTCGGGGCGATCTTCCGCTCGGCAGCCGCGCTCGGCGTGGACGCGGTGCTGGTCTCGCCGCGCTGTGCGGACCCGCTCTACCGCCGCTCCGTGCGCGTGAGCATGGGCACGGTGTTCCAGGTGCCGTGGACGCGGTTCGAGACGTGGCCGGGCGGGCTGGACCTGCTGCGCGACGAGGGGTTCACGGTCGCGGCGCTCGCCCTCGCCGACGACGCGGTGAGCCTCGACGACGTCGTGGCCGACCCGCCCGAGCGGCTCGCGCTCGTGCTCGGCACGGAGGGCGACGGTCTGTCGCGCGGCGCGATCGAGGCGGCGGACCGGGTCGTGACGATCCCCATGGCGGGGGGAGTGGACTCGCTCAACGTCGCCGCGGCGTCGGCTGTCGCGTTCTGGGCGACGCGCGTTCCCTGACTCGTCGGTCGCGGCGGGAGCGACGGGAACAACGGTGCTCCCCGACGCGTTGGGCCCGTGTCCGTACGTCGTACGAGAAGAGGTCCCGTGCCGGTCCAGCCCTCCCCGTCCCTGCGTGCCACCACCCGTCCCGACCGCCTGCGCGACGCCGCGGCGCATGCCGTCGCCGAGGAGCAGCAGCACCTCGACGCCGCGCTCGCCCGCCGCGCGGAGCTCCTCGCGGAGCTCGACGCGCAGCTCGCCGCCCCTGCCGACGACGTCGCCGACCGGGTCCCGGCCGCGGGCCCGCCCGGGGCCGAGGCCGTCGTCGAGCGCGCGCGGCGCGCCGGGCTGCGCCGCCGTCGCACGGAGCTCGAGCGCGCGGAGAGCGGGCTCGTCTTCGGCCGCGTCGACACCGTCGACGGGGTCACGCGCCACGTCGGGCGCGTCGGGATCACTGCGCCCGAGGACGACGCGGACCCGCTCGTGCTCGACTGGCGTGCTGACGGTGCGCGCGCCTTCTACACCGCGACAGCGCGCGAACCGCAGGGTCTCGCGCGGCGTCGGCACGTGCGGACCGCGGGGGACCGGGTCACCGGCGTGGACGACGAGCCGCTCGACGGCTCGGCGACCGGGGCGGAGCAGGAGGGCGGCCTCGTCGGCGAGGGCGCGCTGCTCGCGGCGCTGTCGGAGCGCCGTACCGGGCGCATGGGCACCGCCGTCGCGACCCTCCAGACGGAGCAGGACGCGATCGTGCGCGCCCCGGCGGACCAGGTGCTCGTCGTGCAGGGCGGCCCGGGGACGGGCAAGACCGTCGTCGCGCTGCACCGCGTCGCGTACCTGCTGTTCACCCACCCGCACCTCGCGGAGCGGGGCGTCCTCCTGCTCGGGCCGTCGTCGCGCTTCCTCGAGTACGTGGCGCAGGTGCTGCCCGCGCTCGGGGAGACGGCGGTCGTCTCGGCGACGTGCGACACGCTCGTGCCCGGCGTCGCGCCGGAGCGTGACGAGGCGCGCGACGTCGCGGAGATCAAGGGGCGCGCGCTGTGGCAGGACGTCGTCGCCCGGTACGCGGACTCCCTCGTCCCGGATGCGCGAGAACTGACGGTCCGCCTCGACGGCGAGCCGCTCACGCTCGACGCGGCCCGCGTCGCCCAGGTCCTCCGTGCCTCTCGCGCGGGAGGTCGCAGCGTGCTGGCCGCGCGGGGCCGGGCCGTGGACCTGCTGCTCGACGCTCTCGTGGACGAGGCCGCGGCACGCCACGCCGAGCTGCTCGAACGGGTCGAGGAGGGGTTCGAGGACGTGCTCGGGAAGCTCGACGCCGGGCTCGCCGCGCGCGACGACCGCGCCCCCACGACCGGCGCGCGCGGCGGCGACGTCGACGGCGAGCTCACCGAGGAGGACCTCGACCGGCTCCGGGAGGACCTCGCGCGCGACGCCGGGTTCGCGGCCGCCGTCGACGCCTGGTGGCCCGTCACGGGCGTCCGCACCGCGCTCGCGGACCTGCTGGGCGACGCCGCGCTCCTCGCGCGCCACGCGCCCGACCTGACGGCGGCAGAGGCGCGCCGCGTCACGAGCGAGCCGCCCGCGCTCGCACCGAGCGACGTGCCGCTGCTCGACGCGCTCGCCGACGCGCTGGGGGCTCCCGACGCGCCCGGCGAGCAGGGCGAGTTCCTCGCGCAGCGCGCGGCCGCGCGCCGCGACTGGGTCTACGGGCACGTCGTGGTCGACGAGGCGCAGGAACTTTCGCCCATGCACTGGAACATGGTGCTGCGCCGCTGCCCGACGCGGTCCGTGACGGCCGTCGGGGACGTCGACCAGACCGAGGCGCCGCACCGCCACACGGACTGGGCGGACGCCGTCGGGCCGGTCCTCGGGAACCGCTGGCGGCGTGCGGACCTCACCATCTGCTACCGCACCCCGCGCGAGGTCATGGCGCTCGTCGGGCCGGTGCTGCGCGCCGCGGACAGCCGGAACGACCCGCCGCGCGCGGTGCGGGACGCGGGGGTCGAGCCGCGGGACGTCGTCGTGCCGGGCGGCGCGCCAGGACGACTGGGTGAGACGGTCGCCGCCGAGGTCGCACGCCTCGCGGCCCGGTACGACGGCGGGACCGTGGGCGTCGTGGCGCCGCTCGCGCGCCTCGCGACGCTGCGCGCGGCGGTCCAGGGCGTGCCCGTCCTCGGGACGTCGGAGGCGAAGGGCCTCGAGTGGGACGCGGTCGTCGTCGTGGACCCCGACGGCGTCGCCGCCGAGCCGCGCGGGTGGAACGGGCTGTACGTGGCGATGACCCGGTGCACGCAGGAGCTCGTGCGCGTCGCGGTGAGCGAGCCCGTCGGCTCGGCCTGAGGGCCGCGCTCAGTCCGGGGGCGCCGCCCGGGCGAACCGGTCGACCTCCCGCACCACGACCTCGACGAGCGCCGGGTCGCCGAGCGGGAGGAAGTGCCCGGCGAGCGGCAGCTCGACGTTCCGTCCGCCCTCGAGGCGGCCGGTCTCGGGGATGTGGGGGTCGAAGCGCGGGTAGACGGCCGTGATGCGCGCGTCGACCCCGCGCTCGGCGGCGAGCGCGACCAGCGCGGCGTCGCGCGGCGAGAACGCGCGCAGCGTGCGCCCGAGGAGGTATTGCGCGTAGCGCGAGCCGCGGAACGGCGTCGCCACGGCGACCATGCCGGCGACGCGCGGCCCGGCGGCCGACAGCATGACGCGCTTGCCGACGAGGCCGCCCTTGCTGTGGGCGACGAGGACGACGTCGCGCAGGTCGGACCGCTCGAGGAATGCCGCCGTGCGGTCGGCCGCCTCGGCGAACGGGCGCCGGTTGTAGCAGAGGCCGGGCACGGCGTGCACGGGGTGCCCGGCCCGGGCGAGGGCCGTCGCGACCGGCCCGAGGAGCTGCCACGTCTCGTAGACGCCGGGCAGGAGCACGACGGGGCTCGCGCCGCCGGGGCCGGTCGGGACGGGTCGGCGCGCGCGCAGGGCGCCCTGGACCTGGCGCGCGGCGACGTACGCGTAGTCCACCGCGCGGTCGCGCAGCCGCAGCGAGCGGGGCCAGCGGGGCGCCCTCACGGCAGGCCTTGGGGCAGGTCTCGCGGCAGTCCGCGCGGCAGTCCACCGGCATCACGCACGGCGGCGACGATCCCCTCCGGGTCGGCGTCCATCGCGTGGTGGCGTCCCCGGACCTCGCGGAACGTGCCGCGCGGCGCGGCGAGCGCGAGCTCGCGGCACCACCGGCGCGGCGCGATCGGGTCGTGCGCGCCCCGCACCACGACGAGACGCCCCGGCACGTGCGGCACGACGTCCTCGAGCCGGTGCGCCAGCATGTGCCGGACCTGGCGCGCGTAGTGCGGCAGCGAGCAGCGCAGCACGTAGTCGACGGCGAGCGTCGCGAGCGCGCGCGGCCGCTCGCCCACCGCGTCGCGCGCGAGCCGCAGCGCCTGGCGCGGCGCGCTGCGGGCGTGGCGGTCCGCCGTCGGCCCGACGAGCACCCCCGCGGGCGCCTCGCGGGGGTGGTCGGCCATCGCCTGGGCGACGACCTGCCCGCCCATCGAGTGGCCGACGAGCACGACGACGGGGCGCGGGGCGCCGTCGGGCAGGTCGAGCAGTCGGCGGCGCACGTGCTCCGCGACGACCGCCGCGTGCTCCTCGATCGACACGTCGCGCGACGCGCGGGGCGCCGCGCCGAAGCCGGGCAGGTCGATCGCGTGCACGGCGACCCGGGGGAGCGCGCCCGGCCGCAGGAGCGCGCGCCGCACCGGGTCGAACGCGCGCGCCGACGTCCCGACGCCGTGCACGAGCACGACGACGACGTCGGGCGCGTCCGCCCCGGACACGTGCACGACGGCGGCGAGGTCGCCGACCGAGCAGTGCACTTCGGCTGTGCCCGACGCCGACGCCGCCGACGCAGTCGACGTCCCGGACGACGCGCCGGAGCGGGCCCGGGCGAACCGGACCCGCTCCGTGACGTGCTGGGTGTCGTCGGCCGTGGCCGGCGACGTGCTCCGGGTCGTCAGCTGACGTCTCCTCGCCACGCGCCCGTCTCGGCCCCGCGGGACTCGATGAACTCCTTGAACCGGGCGAGGTCGCCCTTGACGCGGCGCTCGTCGAGCTGGAGGACGTCGCCGACCTTCTCCACGACCCCCTCCGGCGTCCAGTCGAGCTGGACCGTGACGCGGGTCTGCGTGTCGTTCAGCCGGTGGAAGGTCACGACGCCCGCGTGGTCGGGGCCCGACGTGCTGTTCCACGCCACCCGCTCGTCGGGGTGCTGCTCGGTGATCTCCGCGTCGAACTCGCGCTCGACGCCGCCGATCTTCGTCTTCCAGTGCGTGTGCGTCGCGTCGAGCTGACGGATCTCCTCGACGCCCTCCATGAAGCGGGGGAACTCCTCGAACTGGGTCCACTGGTCGTAGGCCGTGCGGACGGGGACGTCGACGTCGATCGACTGGGTGACCGTGCTCATCGGTGATACCTCCTGTGGTTGGCGGGCGGTACGACCACACCCTTCCCGGGGTACGTCCCGCTCGCGCGGCGAACGGGGGTCGGGCTCACTCCAGCGCGCTCGACGGGTCTCCGGACGCCGGCTCGGCCGCGTCGGTGCGCGAGCCGAGGGAGTCGTCGCCCATGTCCTGCGCGTCCACGACGGCGAGCTCGTCGAGGAGGAACAGGAACGCGCGGGCGTACGGGTTGTCGTCCACGCGCTCCCGGACGTCGGACCAGTCGATCTGCTCGCGCATCGCCCGCGCGACCGGCAGGAGCCGCGAGAAGTCGCAGTAGTGCTCGCCGAGGACGCGCAGCTTCGACGCCATGATCTCGGTCGCGGACAGCACGGGCATGCGGACCGCGAGGACCTCGAGCTCGTCGGTACGCGCGAGCAGGTCGTCGTCGATCGGCTCGCCGACCATCCGGTACAGGACGTCGATGAGCTCGCCCCCGTGGTAGGCCTTGAAGAGCCAGTTCTCCGTCGGCTCCGTGATCTCGAGCCCCGCCTCGCGCAGCACCTCGCGTGCGCGGTCCACGTCCACCTCGCGGATCGCGAAGTCGGCGTCGTGGCTCGGCTCCGGCGCCCCGCGCGCCCACGCCGCGTAGCCGCCGACGAGCGCGTGCGGGATCTCGGCCTCGGCCAGCGCCGCGGCGGTCATCCGGAGGCCGTCGTGCAGTGCGTCCCTGTCGTCCACCATGCCCAGGGTCTACACCACCCCGGGGGTGCTGGCACGTCGCCACGGGGGAGCGGCCGCCCTGCCGAGCGCGTGCGGCGTCGGGCCGTGGTCCCCACAATCGGGAGGGTGCGCCTCGCGACGTTCAACATCCTGCACGGGCGGTCGCTCGTCGACGACCGCGTCGACGTCGACCGCTTCGCCGGTGCCGTCCGGGCCCTCGACGCGGACGTCCTCGCGCTCCAGGAGGTGGACCGGGACCAGCCCCGCTCGCACCGCGCCGACCTCACCGCGGTCGCGGCCGAGGCGGCGGGCGCCGTCGACCACCGGTTCGTCGCGACGCTCGTCGGCGAGCCGGGCGTGTGGACCGCCCCGACGGGCGAGCACCAGCCCGGCCGGGCGGCGTACGGGATCGCCGTCGTGAGCCGGTACCCCGTCACGGCGTGGCGCACCGTCCTGCTGCCCGCGCCCCGCACGCGCGTGCCCGTGCGCTTCCCCGGGCGCCGGCTGCCGACGCTCGTGCGCGACGAGCCGCGCGCGGCCCTCGTCGCGCGCGTCGAGGCGCCGGGCGGGCCGGTGACGGTCGTGTGCACGCACCTCACCTTCGTGCCCGGGCGCAACCTCACGCAGCTCGTGCGGCTCACCCGGGAGCTCGCCGCCGACGTGCCCGACGGCGAGCCCGTCGTCCTGCTCGGCGACCTCAACATCGAGGCGCCCCAGGCGGCGCGCACCAGCGGGTGGCGTCCGCTCGCCTCCGCGCCGACGTTCCCCGTCGGCGAGCCCGCGCGCCAGCTCGACCACGTGCTCGCCCACGGCCCGGTCCGGGCGACGGCGCCCGCCGTCGCGGTCGACACGGGGCTGTCGGACCACCGGGCGCTCGTCGTGCCCGTCGCGCTCGGCGGGGAGCGGCACGCGTCCCCGACCCGCGCGCACGCGGCGGACGAGGACCACGCGCCGCCCACCGCGGGCGCGGGAGAGCCGCGACGGCGGGCCGGCCGGGCCGCCGAGGGCTGACCGCGAGGCCGTTCGTGAGCCCCGTCACACGGACGTGAGGGGCTGGTTCCGGGCGGGCGACATAGATTAGCCTCACCTTTGTGAGTGGAACCTCAGCTGCCTCGGTCGCGCCGGGCCTGCCCGGCGCCCCGGCGCTCGCGGGTCACGACCTGCGGCTGTCCTACGACGCCCGCACCGTGGTCCACGGCGCCGCGCTCGAGCTCGCCCCGGGGGCCGTCACGGCCCTCATCGGGCCCAACGGCTCGGGCAAGTCGACCCTCCTGCGCTCGCTCGCGCGCCTGCACCGGCCTGACGCCGGGACCGTCGCCCTGGACGACGAGCCCGACGCGCTCGCGCTCCACGCCAAGGACTTCGCGCGGCGCGTGACGCTCCTGTCGCAGAGCCGGCCCACGCCGTCGGGCGTGAGCGTGCGCGACGTCGTCGCCTACGGGCGCCACCCCTACCGCGGCCGGTTCCGCTCGAACGACCCCGACGGCCCGCGCGCGATCGCGCACGCCATGGACGTCACGGGCATCACCGCGATGGCCGACCGCGGCGTCGACGAGCTCTCCGGCGGCGAGCTGCAGCGCGTGTGGCTCGCGACGTGCCTCGCGCAGGACACGAAGGTGCTCCTGCTCGACGAGCCGACGACGTACCTCGACCTGCGCTACCAGGTCGAGCTGCTCGACCTGGTCCGCGACCTGGCGAGCGAGCACGGCGTGGCCGTGGGCGTCGTCCTGCACGACCTCAACCAGGCCGCCGCGGTGGCCGACCACGTCGTCCTGCTCCACGGCGGCGTCGTGCGCGCCACGGGCCGGGCCGAGGACGTGCTCACGACCGAGCTCCTCACCGAGGTCTACGGCATCCACGTCGACGTCTACACGCACCCCCTCACGGGGCGCACGTGCTGCGAGCCGCTCGGTCGGCACGCCGCCCGGCTGGACGCGGCCGTCCTCGTCTGACCGCGGCGTCCGGCCGCCGGGCCGCGACTCTCCGCGCCTCTTCGTACTCCTCCGCACCGTCTCCGCACCGAACCCGAAGGACACCCATGCGCTCGACCACCCGTTCCCTCGCCGTGGGCGCCGTCGCGCTCGCGACCGCGCTCGCGCTCACCGCGTGCGGCACGACCGAGGAGCCCGCGACCGGCGGCTCGTCCGACGGCGCGACGACCGACGCCGCGTCCGGCCCGGTCACCGTCACCGACGAGCGCGGCGAGGTCACCCTCGACGCCCCGGCCACCGACATCGTCTCGCTCGAGTGGGGCCTCACGGAGAACCTCGTGGCGCTGGGCGTCGAGCCCGTCGGCCAGGCGGACGTCGAGGGCTACAACACGTGGGACACCGTCGCGCCCATCGACGCGAGCACGCCCGACGTCGGCACGCGCGGCGAGCCGAGCCTCGACGCGATCTCGGCGCTCGAGCCGGACCTCGTCGTGACGACCACCGACCTGCCGGAGAACGTCATCGCGCAGATCGAGGAGGTCGCGCCGGTGCTCGCGCTGCGCGGCTCCGACGGTGAGGACCCCATCGGCTACATGCGCTCCACGGTCGAGACGCTCGGCACCCTGACGGGTCGCGAGGACGAGGCGGCCGCCGCGCTCGAGGAGTACGACGCGAAGATCGCCGAGGCCACCACCGCGCTCGACGAGGCGGGCCTCGCCGGGGCCGAGTTCACGATGGCCGACGGTTGGGTGACGAACGGCGCGGTCTCGATCCGCATGTACACGCCGGGCTCGTTCTTCGGCGCCATCGGCGAGGAGATCGGTCTCGTCAACGCCTGGACCGAGGGCGGCGACCCCGACTACGGCCTCGCGCAGACCGACGTCGAGGGCCTCACCCAGCTCGGCGACGTGCAGTTCCTCTACGTCGCGAGCGACTCCGAGGCGAACCCGTTCGAGGAGGGCCTCGCCGGCAACGCCGTGTGGGAGCAGCTCCCGTTCGTCACGGCCGGCGACGTGCACCGTCTGCCCGACGGCATCTGGATGTTCGGCGGCCCGCTGTCCGCCGCGGCCTACGCCGGCGCGGTCGTCGAGGCCCTGACGGCCTGACGCGCAGACCCTCGGGCGCGCACCCCCGCCAGGACGACGAGAAGGCTGACGAGACCCACTGTGAGCAGGCGAGAGCAGCGCACCGCGCCGGAGCCGGACACCCTCCTCCTGGAGGACCCGGCTCCGGCCGTCGTCCCCGGCGCGGACGGCACGGAGGGCGGCGTCCCCCCGGGTGCCGGAACCGCCCCGGGCCCGACGGCGACCGCCCCCCGCGCGCGGACGTCGCGCCTCGGGGTCGCGGGCGCGTTCCTCGCGGCGGTCGTCGTCGCGCTCGCGCTCGCCGCCGTGCACCTCACGCAGGGCACGGCCGACGTCGGCCCGCTCGACCTGCTGCGCCTCGCGACCGGGGGAGACGGGGTCGACCAGACGGTCGCCGTCCTCGTCGCGTCGCGCGTGCCGCGGCTCCTCGCCGGCCTGCTGCTGGGGGTCGCGCTCGGCGTCGCCGGCGCGGTGCTCCAGTCGGTCGCCCGCAACCCGCTCGCGTCGCCCGACACGCTCGCGGTCAACGCGGGCGCCTACCTCACGGTCGTCGTGGTCGCCGCGTTCGGCCTCTCCGTCCCGTTCTACCTCCAGGGCGGCCTCGCGTTCCTCGGCGGGCTCGCCGCGGCCGGGCTCGTGCTCGTCCTGGCGCGCGGCGGCGCCGACGGGCCGACCCGGCTCGTGCTCGCCGGCTCGGCCATCATGCTCGCGCTCCACTCGCTGACGACGGTCCTCCTCGTGCTGTTCGAGCAGGAGACGATGGGCCTGTTCGCGTGGGGGAGCGGCTCGATCGTCCAGTCGGGCACGCGCACGGTCACGATGGCCACGCCCGTCGTCGTGGTCGGCGTCCTCGCCGCGCTCGTCCTCGCGCGCCGGCTCGACCTCCTCGGCCTCGGGGACGACGCCGCGACCGTCCTCGGCGTCGACGTGCGCCGCACGCGCGTCGCCTCGGTGCTCGTCGCCGTCCTGCTCGCCTCGATCGCCGTGACCGTCGCCGGGCCGGTCGGGTTCGTCGGTCTCGCGGCGCCCGTCGTGGCCCGCCTCGTCGCACGTCGCGTGCCCGGGCTCGGGCGGCACGTCCTCCTCCTGCCCTTCGCGGCCCTCGTCGGCGTGGTCGTCGTGCTCGGCGCCGACGTCCTGCTCCGCCTCCTGCTGCCCGGGACGCTCTCGATCGCGGTGCCGACCGGCATCGTCACGACCGTCCTCGGCGCGATCCTGCTCGTGTGGCTCGCGCGCCGCCTGCGCGACTCGGGGCCCGCGTCGTCGCGCGGCGGGCACGGTGCGCTGAGCCGGCCGCGCTCGCGGCGCGCGGTCGTCGTGGTCGTGGTCGTCCTGTCGCTCGCCGTCGCCGCGGCCGCCGTCGCGGGCCTCCTGCTCGGCGACCGGGTCGTGCTGCTGGGCGACGTCGCGAACTGGTGGGCCGGCGTCGCCGGCCGGCACGTGACGTTCGTGCTCGACCAGCGCGTCCCGCGCGTGCTCGCGGCCCTCCTCGCGGGCGCCGCGCTCGCGCTCGCCGGCACGATCGTGCAGGCCGTGTGCCGCAACCCGCTCGCGGAGCCGAGCCTGCTCGGCGTGACGTCGGGCGCCGGCCTCGGTGCCGTGACGATGATCCTGCTCGTGCCCGGCGTCGGGATCTGGCCGATGTCCGCCGCCGCCGCGATCGGGGCCTTCGCCGTGTTCGGGCTCGTCTACGGGCTCTCCTACCGCGGCGGGCTGAGCTCCGACCGGCTCGTGCTCATCGGCATCGGCGCCCAGGCCGGGGTGATGGCGATCATCACGCTGCTCGTCGTCGTCGTCGCGCCGTGGGACGTGAACCTCGCGCTCACGTGGCTGTCGGGCTCCACGTACGGGCGCACGCTCGAGCAGCTGATCCCTGTCGCGCTCGCGCTGCTCGTGCTCACCCCGCTCACCGCGGTGTTCCGGCGCGACCTCGACGTCGTGGCGCTCGACGACGACACGCCGCGCGTCCTCGGCGTCGCGCTCGACCGCACGCGGCTGCTCCTGCTCGGCGTCGCCGCGCTGCTCACCGCCGCGGCCGTGTGCGCCATCGGGGCGCTCGCGTTCGTGGGCCTCGTCGCGCCGCACGCCGCCCGCGCGCTCGTCGGGTCGCGGCACTCCCGGGTCGTGCCCGTCGCGATGCTGCTCGGGGCCCTCCTCGTGTCCGTCGCGGACACGCTGGGCCGCGTCGTCATCGCGCCCGGGCAGATCCCGGCGGGTCTCGGCACCGCGCTGCTGGGCGCGCCGTACTTCGTCTACCTGCTCTGGCGCAGCCGCGGCCGCGGAGCGTGACGTGTCTCACCCCTCCGGGCGCAGGTCCGCGTCCCGGACGGGTTGACCCCGCCGTGGGCGCGTAGGTTAGCCTCACCTGTGTGAGCCAGACCGTCGTCGCACCCCGCACCCGCGCTCGTCGTCCCGTCGCCCGTGCGACCGCCCCCTGGCGCTTCTTCGACGTCGAGGTGGCGCGGGTCGAGCAGCTCTCGCCGAGCTTCCGCCGCTTCACCTTCACCGGCCCGGAGCTCGACCTCTTCGGCGACCCGGGGCTCGACGTCCGGATCAAGTTCGTGCTCCCCGCGCCCGACGGCGGCTACGAGCACCTCGTGCGCGACGCCGAGTCCTGGTACGCCGCGTGGCGCGACCAGCCCGAGGAGCGCCGCAACCCGCTGCGCACCTACACGACCGTCGCGGTGCGCCCCGAGGCGCGCGAGGTCGACGTCGACGTCGTGCTGCACGGCGACGCCGGCCCCGCGTCGCGCTGGGCTCTCGCCGCCGAGGTCGGCACGCCGCTCGTCCTGCTCGGCCCGGACGCCACGTTCGACGGCCCGGCCGGCGGCATCGAGTTCCGCCCGCCCACCCGCCCGCACGCGCTCCTGCTCGCGGGCGACGAGACCGCGCTGCCCGCCATCGCGGCGATCTGCGAGGACCTGCCCGCCGACGCGTGGGGCGAGGTCTACGTCGAGGTCCCGCACGTGGGCGACGCGCGCGACCTCGTGACCCCGCCCGGGGTGCGCGTGACGTTTCTCGCGCGCGACGACGTCCCCGGCGGGCCGCACGACGCCCACGGCGCGCGCCTCGTGCCGGTCGTCAAGGAGGCCGCCGCGCGCATGCTCGGTGCGGGCGTCCTCGGGACGGACCCGCCCGTCCAGTGCCGCACCGCGGAGGACCTCGAGGACGTCGACGTCGACGCGTCGATCCTCTGGGAGGTCCCGGGGCTCCTCGACGAGGAGACCGTCCTCTACGCGTGGCTCGCGGGCGAGGCGAGCGCCATCAAGACGCTGCGCCGCCACCTCGTCGCCGACCTCGGCGTCGACCGCCGCGCCGTCGCGTTCATGGGCTACTGGCGCGAGGGTCGCGCCGAGAGCTGACGCGTTCCCGGGATCCTGTCGAGGGTCCCGCCGAGACACGAGAAGCGGCCCCCACCGAGCACGGTAGGGGGCCACTTCTCGCATCTCGGCTGTGCGGCGCCGCACAGACGCTGGGCGGTCGACGTCGGCACCCAGAGCGTCGGCACCGAGCGCACCGGCACGACGTCGGGCAACGAGAGAGGGAGGCCCGACCGGCCTCCCTCTCCAACGTATAGCGCACCGGGGGTCTTGCGGCAAGGCCCCCTCAGGGGCGCAGAATCTCCGCTCGTGCGCGGGTCGTCGTGGCCCGTGCATCCCTCCGCAGGACCCGGACCGGAGCTGATGACGTTGCCCGACGCCCCCGTGACCGCCACCACCGACCCGTCCCGCCGCCCGTCGACCCGCCCGACCGCGGACCAGGACCCGCGGCCCGCGCCGTTCTTCGACCTGCCCGCGCGGCTGGCCGCGAAGGCAGACCCGGTGCTCGTCAACCCCGACGCGCGCCACTTCGCGGCGATCGCCGCGAGCCTCGAGCACTCCGTGGCCGACCTCGCGCAGCGTCTCGACGCGGCCCGGCGCGCGCCGGGCGGGAGCGGCACCGAGGCGCTCGAGCGCGACCAGGAGATCCACCGCCTCAGCAGCAGGTTGCGGCTGCTCCAGCGCTACGGCGTCGACCTGTGCCTGGGCCGCATGACCTTCGCCGACGGCTCCGCCCCGGTGTACGTGGGCCGCGTGGGCCTCACCGACCCGGCGGGGGAGCGCCTGCTCGTCGACTGGCGCTCGCCCGCCGCCGAGCCGTACTTCGCGGCCACGCCCGCGCAGCCGCTCGGCCTCGCGGCGCGGCGCCGGTACCGGTGGGCGCGCGGGCGCGTCACCGACTACTGGGACGAGGAGCTCGTGCCCGACGGCGCCGGGTCGAGCGCGGCGCTCGACGACCAGTCGGCGTTCGTCGCGAGCCTCGGCGCGAGCAGGTCGCGGCGGATGCGCGACGTGCTCGGCACGATCCAGGCCGACCAGGACGCGATCGTGCGCGCGGGCTCGCGCGGCGCGCTCGTCGTCGACGGCGGCCCCGGCACGGGCAAGACGGTCGTGGCGCTGCACCGCGCGGCCTACCTGCTGTACGCCGACCCGCACGTGGGCGGCGGGCACGGGGGTGGGCAGGCTGGCGGGCGCGGTGGTGGGCACGGCGGCGTGCTCGTCGTCGGGCCCAGCCGTCCCTACCTCGCGTACGTGGCCGACGTGCTGCCCGGCCTCGGCGAGGAGGGCGTGCAGACCTGCACGCTGCGCGACCTCGTCCCCGAGGGCGCGACGGCGCGCGCGGAGGCCGACCCCGAGGTGGCCCGGCTCAAGGCGTCCGCCGAGCTCGTCGCCGCGATCGAGCCCGCCGTGCAGTTCTCCGAACGTCCGCCCGCCGAGGGCATGGAGGTCGAGACGCCGTGGGCCGGCGTCTGGCTCTCCACCGCCGACTGGGCGGAGGCGTTCGAGTCCGTCGACCCGGGCACCCCGCACAACGAGGCGCGCGACGACGTCTGGGCCGCGCTCGTCGAGATCCTCGTGGACAAGGCCTGCGGGGGAGCCGCGGAGGACGGCGTCGACGTCGAGGCCGACGACGTGCGCCGCGCCCTGCGCGGCCACCGCGGGCTCGGTGCCGCGTTCGACCGCGCCTGGCCGCTCGTCGAGCCGACGGACCTCGTGGCCGACCTGTGGTCCGTACCGGCCTACCTGCGCCTGTGCGCGCCGTCGCTCACCCCCGAGCAGGTGCGCGCGCTCCAGCGCCCGGACGCGTACGCGTGGACGACGGCGGACCTCCCGCTGCTCGACGCCGCGCGCCGTCGGCTCGGCGACCCGGAGGCGTCGCGCCGACGCCGCCGCAACGAGGCCGCCGTGGCGGCGGAGCGCGCGCGCATGGACGACGTCGTCGACCACCTCGTGGCGACCGACGACAGCGAGCTCGGGGTCATGCAGATGCTCCGCGGCGAGGACCTGCGCGACGCGCTGGTGGACGACGGCGCGCTCGTCGTCGCGACGCCGGACCGCCTCGCGGGGCCCTTCGCGCACGTCGTCGTCGACGAGGCGCAGGAGCTCACCGACGCCGAGTGGCAGATGGTCCTCAGCCGCTGCCCGTCGCGCAGCGTCACGGTCGTCGGGGACCGGGCCCAGGCCCGCCACGGCTTCCCCGAGGGCTGGCGCGAGCGGCTCGCGCGCGTGGGCTTCGCCCGCGTCGAGGAGGCGTCGCTGAGCATCAACTACCGCACGCCGCGGGAGATCATGGCCGAGGCGGAGCCCGTCGTCCGGGCCGCGATCCCGGACGCGAACGTCCCGACGTCGGTGCGCAGCACGGGCGTGCCCGTCGCCCACGGGGCGGTCGCGGACCTCGACGCGGTCCTCGGCGCGTGGCTCGCCGAGCACGCGGACGGCACGGCGTGCGTCATCGGTGCCACCGAGCAGTCCGAGCAGTCCGAGCAGTCCGAGCCGTCCGGGACGTCCGGCGAGGAGTCGGACGGCAGGGTCGGTGACGTCGGTGGCGAGGGCGAGGGGTCCGCGCGGGTGCGGTGGCTCACGCCCGAGACGGCGAAGGGCCTCGAGTTCGACCTCGTGGTGCTCGTCGAGCCGCAAGCGTTCGGCGACGGCGTCGAGGGCGCGGTCGACCGCTACGTCGCGATGACGCGCGCGACGCAGCGGCTCGTCGTCCTGGATCGCTGAGCACCGGGCGTCGAGCACGACCTGGCGGTCGTCAGGCCGCCCGCGGCGACCGCCAGGTCGTGCTCGGCAGGGTGGGACGGGTCAGGCGACCGGGACGGCCAGGTCCTCGACGACCTCGACACCGGGCAGGCGGCCCAGCAGGTCGCCGGGGAGCAGCAGCTTCGAGCGCCGCACGCCGCTGCCGATCAGCGCGAGCGCGCCGTCGGTCACGACGCGGGAGTCGACGAGCACGCGCCACCCCTCGGGCAGCCCGACGGGCGTGATGCCGCCGTACTCCATCCCGGACTCGGCCGTCGCGCGGTCGGTCGGCAGGAACGACGCCTTGCGCACGTCGAGCAGCTTGCGGACGCGCGTGTTGACGTCGGCGCGCGTGTGCGCCCGCACGACGGCGGCGGCGATCCGCTCGTCGCCCGCCCGCGTGCCGCCCACGACGACGCAGTTCGCCGACGCCTCGACGGGCAGGTCGAACGCGGCGTTGAGCGTCGCGGTGTCCGCGAGGTCGGGGTCGATCTCCGTCACGGCGACGAGCGTCGCGACGTCCGGGTCGACGTCGGCCCACCGACGCAGCGCGTCGGCGGTCACAGGGGCGACGAGGTCGAGGTGGTCGAGCGCCGGCTCCCAGGTGAGCGAGCCGAGCGTGGGCAGGGTCGTGCGGGCGTCCATGGCGTCAGCCTGCCACCCCGGCGGGCCGCCGCGCGGGAGAGGCCGGATGCCGAACACACCCCCGGAGCCCCTCGAGCCCGCCGTGCATGCGGTCGCAGCCCGTGCCGCCCGCCGGACGGGCGACAGCCGCATGGTCGGCGGGGGAGGAGGGTCAGGTAGAGGTCGAGGGTTTCGGGCAAGTCTCCAGTGGGGGTCGAAGGTTGGGGTGGGCATCTCGGACGAAGCAGGCGCCTCCGACCTGCGGAGTTGACACCTCGGAGCGGCGGTCGTTCACTGGAAGTACTCGAACGTTTGTTCGAACATTCAGCGGGTGCAGCACACCGCCCGCAGCAGTCGACGCGCGGTGCGCGTCCCGTCCGAGCAGCATCCCGGGAGGCGAGATGACCCTTCTCGCCGACCCCGCCGAGCGGGCGGGGGCACCAGGCCCGACGGGTGCGGCCGTCGACAAGGCCGAGCGCGCCCGTGCCGTCCTGCGCCGTGCGGAGGAGCGTACGGGCGTCCGCCGACACCGTCCCGTCGTCGCCCCCGCGGCCCCGGAACCGCTCACCGCCCCGGCGGCACCGGCCGTCGTCCCACGCACCGAGACCGCCCCGCGTGCCGGCACCGTCCCGCGCGCCGGCACCGCACTCCTCGCCGAGGTCGCCCCGCTCGCGGACGCCGCCGCCTCGCCGGTCGTGCGGCCCGCCCCCGCGCCGCCCGACCCTCCGGCGCGCGCCCGCACCCGCCACGTCCGGACCTCGGGCGCGAGCCGGGACGCGGGCACGGACGAGCGGGTATGGCCGGTGCACGACGCGCTCGCGCCGTTCCTCCCGCTCGGCGCCCTGCAGCGCGGCACCGTGCTGGCGGTGCGCGGCTCGACGAGCCTCCTGCTCGCGCTCGTCGCGCGGCCGTCACGGGCCGGGGCGTGGACCGCCGCCGTCGGGTTCCCCGCCGTCGGGCTGCTCGCGGCCGCCGACGCCGGCGCCGACCTCGACCGCGTCGTGCTCGTCCCGCGGCCCGGCCCGGACGCGGCGCTCGCGATCTCGGCGCTCGTCGACGGCCTGGACGTCGTGGTCGTCGGGCCCGACGCCGCCCTCACCGACCCCGACCGACGGCGCCTGGCCGCGCGGGCGCGCGAGCGCGGGGCGCTGCTCGTCGCCGCGGGGACGTGGCCGGGCGCGCACGTCGCGCTCACCGTGACGGGCGGCGGCTGGTCCGGGGCGGACCGCGGCGCGGGCTGGCTGCGCCGTCGCACCCTCGTCGTCGAGCGCGCGGGCCGCGGGGGAGCCGCGCGCCCCACGCGCCTCGAGGTCGAGCTCCCGCTCGTCCACGAGGACTGGCCCGCGTTCCTCGCCGAGGACGCCCGGGGCACCCGGCCCGCGGCCGGGACCGGCGCCACCGTGGCCGGGGCCGCCGTGACCGCCCACGAGGCCGCCCGGGCCGACGACCCCGACCGGCCCTCCCGGCTCCGGCTCGTCGGATGACCACGAGCCCGACCCGCACGGCGGCCCTGTGGGTGCCGGACTGGCCGGTGCTCGCGGCGATGGCGGTGCGCGACGTCCCCGCGCACGTCCCCGCCGCGACGCACGACGGCCGCCGCGTCGTCGCCGTCTCCGCGACCGCGCGCGCCCACGGCGTGCGCCGGGGCATGCGCCGCCGTCGGGCCCGCGAGTGCTGCCCCGAGCTCGAGCTGCTCGACGTGGACGACGCGCGCGACGCCCGCGAGTTCGAGCCCGTCGCGCTCGCGGCCGAGACCGTCGTCGCGGGGCTGGAGATCACCCGGCCCGGCCTGCTGCTCCTGCCCGCCGCCGGGGCGAGCCGGTACCACGGGTCCGACGCCGCGCTCGAGGAGGCGCTCGTCGCGCGCGTCGCCGAGCGCACCGGCCACGAGAGCCAGGTGGGCGTCGCCGACGGCATCCTCGCCGCCGTGCTCGCCGCGCGGGACGCCGCCGTCGTCCCGCCCGGCCGCTCCGCCGCGTTCCTCGCGCCCCGGCCCGCGCGCGACCTCGTGCACGTCACCGCCCGGCCGGACGCCGCCGTCGCGGTCGACGAGCTCGTGGACCTCCTGGGCCGGCTCGGCGTGCGCACCCTCGGGGCGCTCGCGGCCCTGCCGCCCGCGACCGTCGAGGGGCGCTTCGGCGACCTCGGCGCGTGGGCGCACCGGCTCGCGCGCGGCGAGGACCTGCGCCCGCCCGCGCGGCGCCGCGTCGAGCCCGACGTCGCGGTGAGCGTCGAGCTCGACCCGCCCGCCGAGCGCGTCGACGTCGCGACCTTCGCCGCGCGCCGGCTCTCCGAGGACCTGCACGACCAGCTCGTCGCGCGCTCGCTCGTCGCCGGGCGCCTGCGCATCACGGCGCGGACCGTCGAGGGCGACGACCTCGAGCGCACCTGGCGGCTCGACGGGCCGGGCGCGATGAGCCCGGCGCGCCTCACGGACAAGGTCCGGTGGCAGCTCGAGGGCTGGCTCACCACCACGTCCGTCCGCGCCGGGCGCGCGGCCCGGGCCGGTCGCGGAGGAGAGCGGGGCGGCTCGCCCGGCGGGGCCGACGTCGTCCCGGGCGTCGCGCCGCTGGCCCGCCTGTCCCTCACGGCCGAGGAGGTCGTGCCCGCGGGGGCGGAGCAGCCGCGCCTGTGGGGCGCGTCGAGCGGCGAGGACGCGCGGGCCCACCGCGCGCTCGGGCGCGTGCAGGGCATCCTCGGGGGCGACGCCGTCCTGCGCGTCCAGGTCCAGGGCGGCCGCGACGCGACCGACCGCGTGCACCTCGTGCCGTTCGGGGAGGACGTCGCGCGCCCGCGCGACCCGGCCCTGCCGTGGCCCGGCGCGCTGCCGAGCCCCGCCCCCGCGCTCGTGCCCGTCGAGCCGCAGGACGTCGTCGTGCTCGACGACGCCGGGCGGCCCGTCGTCGTCGACGCCCGCCTCGCGATGAGCGGCGAGCCCGCGACCGTGCGGTGGCCGGCCCCCGCGCCGGAGGAGGGCCCGCGCCGTGCGGCGGCACGCCGGGACGAGACGGCGCTGCCCGGGCCCGGGTCGTCGCGCGCCGTCGTGGACTGGGCCGGGCCGTGGCCGCTCGCCGAGCGCTGGTGGACGCCCGCGCCCCGGCGCCGCGTGCACGTGCAGGTCCTGCTCGACGACGGCCGCGGCCTGCTCCTCGCGAGCGCGCGCGGGCGGTGGACCGTGGAGGGCCTGTATGACTGACCGGACCACCGGCCCGCGCTACGCCGAGCTCCACGCGCACTCCGCGTTCAGCTTCCTCGACGGCGCGTCCCACCCCGAGGAGCTCGCCGCCGAGGGCGCACGGCTCGGGCTGTCGGCGCTCGCCGTCACCGATCACGACGGCCTGTACGGCGTCGTGCGCTTCGCCGAGGCCGCGCGCAAGGTCGGTCTCCCCACCGTCTTCGGGTCCGAGCTGCACCTGCCCGCGCCGACCACGACCGGCGCGCCCGTGCTCGACCCGCCCACCGGCGTCCCCGACCCGCGCTCGACCCACCTGCTCGTGCTCGCGCGCGGCACGCAGGGCTACCGCAACCTGTCGCGCGCGATCGCGACCGCGCACCTCGCGACGGGCACCAAGGGCGCCGCCGACTACCGCCTCGAGCAGCTCGCGGCGGAGGCCGCCGGGCAGTGGCTCGTGCTCACCGGGTGCCGCAAGGGCGCGGTGCGGCGCGCGCTCGTCACGTCCGGGCGCGCCGCGGCCCGCCGCGAGCTCGACCGTCTCGTCGCCCTCTTCGGCGCCGACAACGTGGCCGTCGAGATCACCACGACCGACGACCCGCGCGACGCCGACCTGCACGCGGCGCTCGCCGACCTCGCCGCCGACGCCCGCCTGCCGCTCGTCGCGACGACCGCCGCGCACTACGCCCACCCGCGCGACGCCGACCTCGCGGGGGCGCTCGCGGCCGTGCGCGCGCGCTCGTCGCTCGACGACCTCGACGGCTGGCTGCCCGGTGCCCCGACGACCCACCTGCGCTCCGCGGCGGAGATGCTCGCGCGCCACCCCCGGCACCCGCAGGCCGTCGCGACCGCGGCCGCGCTGGGGGACGAGTGCGCGTTCGACCTGCACCTCGTCGCACCCGACCTGCCGCCCTACCCGGTGCCGGACGGGCACACCGAGGCGACCTGGCTGCGCGAGCTCGTGCGGCGCGGCGGCGAGGACCGGTACGGGCCGCGCGGCCAGGAGAAGATCACGGGCGCGTGGGCGCAGATCGACCACGAGCTGCGCGTCATCGAGGACCTGCACTTCCCGGGGTACTTCCTCGTGGTCTACGACCTCGTCGAGTTCTGCCGCAGGAACGGGATCCTCGCCCAGGGGCGCGGCTCGGCCGCGAACTCCGCGGTCTGCTACGCGCTCGGCATCACGGCCGTCGACGCGGTGAAGCACGGCCTGCTGTTCGAGCGCTTCCTCGCGCCCGAGCGCGACGGCCCGCCGGACATCGACATCGACATCGAGTCGGCGCGGCGCGAGGAGGTCATCCAGCACGTCTACGAGACGTTCGGGCGCACGCACGCCGCGCAGGTCGCGAACGTCATCTCCTACCGGCCGAAGTCGGCGGTGCGCGACGCGGCCCGGGCGCTGGGGTACGACGTCGGGCAGGCCGACGCGTGGAGCAAGTCGATCGAGCGGTGGGGGTCGCTGCGCGGTCCCGACCCGTCGTCGCCCGCGGCCGACCGGGCGGCGAAGGAACGGGCGATCGCGGCGAAGACCCCGGGTTCCGCCGGCCCGGCCGCGCCGCGGGTCACGACGCGCACCGCCCGGAAGGACGCCGCGACGTCGCGCCTGTGGGGGAGCCGGGACTGGTCGCCCGACCTCACCGGCCGGGGCGCGCGCGTCGTCGACCCGCTCGCCGTGGACGAGGGCGACGTCCTGCGCGCGGACGACACGCACGACGTCGTGCCCGCGCACCGGCCGCCGTCGGCCGCGCAGGAGGGCGAGATCCCGGACGCGGTGCTCGACCTCGCCGACCGGATGCTGCGCCTCCCGCGGCACCTGGGCATCCACTCGGGCGGCATGGTCATGTGCGACCGCCCCGTCATCGAGGTGTGCCCCGTCGAGTGGGCGCGCATGGAGGGCCGCACCGTCCTGCAGTGGGACAAGGAGGACTGCGCGGACGCGGGGCTCGTGAAGTTCGACCTCCTCGGCCTCGGGATGCTCACGGCGCTGCGCATCGGGTTCGACCTCGTGGAACGGCACGAGGGCGGGCCGCGCCTCGCGCTGCACACGCTGCCCGAGGACGACCCGGCGGTGTACGACCTGCTGTGCGCGGCCGACACCGTCGGCGTGTTCCAGGTCGAGTCGCGCGCGCAGATGGCGACGCTCCCGCGCCTGCGACCCCGGACGTTCTACGACATCGTCATCGAGGTCGCGCTCATCCGCCCGGGTCCCATCCAGGGCGGCTCCGTGCACCCGTACATCAACCGGGCGCGAGGCCGGGAGGAGGTGACGTTCCTGCACCCGCTGCTGGAGAAGTCGCTCGGCAAGACGCTCGGCGTGCCGCTGTTCCAGGAGCAGCTCATGCAGATGGCGATCGACGTCGCGGGCTTCTCCCCGAAGGAGTCCGACCAGCTCCGGCGCGCGATGGGGTCCAAGCGGTCGGTCGAGCGCATGGAGGAGCTGCGGGGGCGGCTCATGGACGGGATGCGGGAGAAGGGCGTCACCGACCCGGCCGTGCGCGAGGAGATCTACGACAAGCTCAAGGCGTTCGCCGACTTCGGGTTCCCCGAGTCGCACGCGTACTCGTTCGCGTTCCTCGTCTACGCGAGCTCGTGGCTCAAGGTGCACCACCCCGCCGCGTTCTACGCGGGGCTGCTCGCGGCGCAGCCTATGGGGTTCTACTCGCCGCAGTCTCTCGTGGCGGACGCGCGCCGCCACGGCGTCACCGTGCTGCGCCCCGACGTCAACGCGTCCGACGTCGAGGCGACGGTCGAGCGGCTGCCCGCCGACCATGCGGCTGCGCCCGCCGAGCATGCGGGTACGGACCGTCCTGGCGCCCGGACGGGCGGCAGCCGCATGCTCGGCGGGAAGGTAGGGGTCGATACCCGCTACGGGCCGGAGCCCGACCTCGGGCTCGCGGTGCGGCTCGGGCTCGCGAGCGTGCGCGGGCTCGGGAAGGACGCGGCCGAGCGCGTCGTCGCGGCGCGCGGGGCACCGGGGGAGGGGCGGGCCTTCAGCGACCTGCGCGACCTCGTGCGGCGCGTCGACCTCACGACCGCCCAGCTCGAGGGGCTCGCGACCGCCGGCGCGACCGACGGCCTTGGCGTGACGCGACGCGAGGCGCTGTGGGCGGCCGGCGCGCTCGCGCAGGAGGGTCCGGGGACGCTGCCGGGCGTGAGCGTCGGCGTCGAGGCGCCGGCGCTGCCCGGCATGACCGACGTCGAGACCGCCGTCGCCGACGTCTGGGCCACGGGCGTGTCGACCGACTCCTACCCGACGCAGTACGTCCGCGACGGCCTCGCCGCGGCCGGGGTGCTCACCGTCGTCGGTGCCGTGGCGGTGTCGCGCGAGATCGAGGAGGTCGACGCGGCGGAGCGCGCGGCGGGCGAGGTGCCGGGCACGCGCCCGCACCCGCCGTCGCGCGTCGCCGTGGGCGGCGTCGTCACGCACCGGCAACGGCCCGGGACCGCCGGAGGCGTGACGTTCCTGTCGCTCGAGGACGAGACGGGCATCCTCAACGTCGTGTGCTCGCCCGGGCTGTGGCAGCGGTTCCGGAAGGTCGCGCGCGGGTCCGCGGCGCTCGTCGTGCGCGGGCGGCTCGAGCGGGCCGACGGCGCCACGAACCTCGTCGCGGAGCACCTCGCGCCGCTCTCGCTCCAGGTCGGCACGACCTCGCGCGACTTCCGTTGACGCGGGAGGCGGGACCGCGGCGCCGCGGGCGGCGTGGTAGGAACGGACCGGGTGCCGCGCGTCCGCCGACGTCCGGGCCCGGACCGTCTCGCCGACGAGAGGAACCCGTGATGCCGCCCCGTCTCACCGCCCGCACGATGCTCTGGACCGGGCTCGGCCTGACCGTCGGGAGCGCGCTCGTCCAGAACATCGGGCTCATGAACGTCACCTACGCGTTCGTCGGTACCTGGTTCGTGGGCGTGCTGCTCACCGTGCTGCAGGTCGCGTTCACCGGGGGCGTCGTGCTCGCCGCGGGGTCGTTCGTCGTGCGGGCGCTCCAGCCCGACGACGTCGCCTCCCCCGGGCGGTCGTCCGCCGCGTCGCCGTGGGAGGACCGGGACAACCGGCTGTCCTGACCCGGGGCGCTCGCGGGTCGGCGCGGCCTACGGGCCGACCGGCACCGCGACGCACACCTCGAACGTGTCCCGTGCGCGGCGCAGCAGGTACCGCACCTCCTGCGCCTCCTGCTCGTTCGCGTACTCGTCGCGGTAGCTCCAGCGCGCGTGCGCCCAGACGAGCGCGTCGCCGACCTCCTCGACCCCGACGAGGTGCGCGACCACGCCGACGAGCCCGCGCTCGCGGAACCCCCGGGCGAGCTCGGCCGTCGACGCGCGCACGTCCTCGGGGTCGCCGAGGAGCACCGAACCGGTCGTGCCGACGACGAGCGCCGGGAAGGCGTAGCTCTCGCCGATCGTGTCGAGGTCGCCCGTCGAGAGCGCGACGCCGTAGGTCGTGAGGAACGTGCGGACGTCGTCGGCGTCGAAGGACTCGGTGGAGGGCTCCATGGTCCCGTTCTACCCCGTCCGCCGCGCCCCGGCGCGGGCGGCGGGAGCTCCGGGGCCCGGGGTCAGGGCCGCAGGGCCGCGCCGACCTGCTCGAGGAGCGCGAGGTCGGCGAGGATCGTCGCGTGCTCGGCGGCGACCCGGCCCGCGTCGTCGGCGGGGTCCGCCGTCGTGCGCGCCGCGGTAGGCGCCGTCGTGGTGGTCCCGGGCGCGAGGACCGCGAGCCCGTGCTCGACCACCGGGACGAGGTAGTCGGCGTCGAGCACCACCTCGGTGCGCTCGACGCCGCGGGGCGTGCGCACCGCGACCGCGAACCCCGCGGTGGGGTGGGCGCCCGGGTCCAGGAGGAGCAGCCGGACGTCGACACCGCCCAGCCGCGTCGTGGCGACGATGCCGTCCGCCGAGCGCGTCACGGCGGGCGGCGACCACGCCGCCCCGGGCGGCGCACCGACGACGGCGCGCGCCGCCTCGACGACGTGGATGCCGAGGAAGAACAGCCCGTCGCGCTCGTCGTGCGGGTCCGCCGGGCCGGACACCTCGACGGCGGGCCCGGGCGGCGACGCCGCTGGCTTGGGTGGCGACGACGGTGCCGCGGCGACGCGCGGCGCGACGGAACCTCCGTCGGCGGTCGCGAGGGCGGCGCGCGCCGCCGCGACCTCGGGCGCGAACCGCAGCGCGGACGCCGTCGTCACGGCCGTGCCGTGCGCGCGCGCCACGTCGAGCGTCGCCCGCGCGTCGGCCACCGACGCGGCGAACGGCTTGTCCACGAGCACCGGGACGCCCGCCGCGAGGAGCGCGCGCGCCGCGGTGCCGTGCCGCCGCCCCGCGCGGTGGGCGACGATCGCGGCGTCGACGTGCCCGACGACGTCGGGCACGGTGGCGTCGCCCGCGTCCAGGAGCAGCCCGCCGGCCGCGGCGAGCTCCGCCCGGCGGCCGGGCTCCCCGTCGACGAGCGCCACGAGCCGGACGCCGGGCCAGCGCCGCTCGGCGGCCACGAGCCGCACGTAGTGGTCGGCGTGGGACGAGTCGAGACCGACGAGGGCGAGGCGCAGCACGCGGTCGATCGTCGCACGGACGGCCGAGCCGCCCGGTCCTCACCACGCCTGGGCGAGCAGCACCGCGAAGAGCTCGTCGGCGTCCGTCTCGAGCCCGCGCCCGGCGAACCACGCGGACATCGTGCGGCAGTCGCGCAGCAGGAGCTCGGTGCCGAACGGGTTCGCCACGAGGTCCACGACCTGCGGCAGGTCGATGACGACGATCCGCTCGCCGTCCGCCAGGACGTTGTACGGCGACAGGTCGCCGTGCGCGTAGCCGAGCCGGGCGAGCACGGCCATGGCGTCGCGGACCTGGTCCCACCACGACGCGAGGAGGTCGCGGTCGGGCCGCGTGCGC
The DNA here is from genome assembly GCF_013127315.1 of Cellulosimicrobium sp. 72-3. Taxonomy (NCBI): domain Bacteria; kingdom Bacillati; phylum Actinomycetota; class Actinomycetes; order Micrococcales; family Promicromonosporaceae; genus Cellulosimicrobium; species Cellulosimicrobium sp. 72-3. The sequence goes on along the minus strand of NZ_CP053419.1, from coordinate 2,390,946 downwards.
GCGAGCCGGGGCGCGGCCTCGTGCGAGACGCCGTCGGACGTGCCGACGAACTCCATGAGGATCTCGTCGCCGTCGATCTGGACGGGGTACGGGACGGGCACACCGGCCGACCACAGCTCGCACAGCGCGGCGAACTCCGCCGCGGCCCACTGCCCGGCCGCGACCTGGCGGCCGTAGCGCGACTTGCGGTCGAGGGCGCGACGGTCGCGCGTCCGGCGCACGCGGCGGTCCTCGGTGTAGACGGTGTCGCGCCGGAACGAGCGGTGGTCGAGGTCGCGGTAGCGCTTCGCGGCGAGCAGGCTGCGGCGCGCGGGGTCGCCGGGGACGGCCCGCTCCAGGAGGAAGACGTCCGCCTCCTTGCCGGTCTTGAGCAGGCCGAGCTCGGTGTCGAGGGCCGCGTCGGCCGTCACCACCCAGTCCGGGCGCGGCTCCGGCCCGCGCTGTCCCTTCTCGACGGCGGACCACGTGGACCAGCGCTGGTCGTCGCCGAGCGCCGCGTCGAGGACGCCGGCCTCGGCCTCGGCGTCGGCCAGGTCGGCGAGGCGCCGCAGGCGGCGCGGCGGGGGAGTGCGGGGGTCGCGCGCCAGGGCGGGCGGGAGGGAGAGGTCGGGGTACGGCAGGTCGTGCTCGGGCACGGGGGGCTCCTCGGAGGAGGGGAGCGCGCGTCGCCGCGGCCGCCGGGCGGCGGTCGGGGACGGTCGTCGCGAGCGGTCGTGGACCGGTCAGCGGCGGTGGGTGCTCCCGGGGGTGGTGGACACGCGAGCGGGGGTCGTCCAGCTCATGGCGTTCCTCCTCTCCTCCGGTGCCCGACGACGCGGGCGACGTGCTGCGACCGTCTCATCGCCGCGCGGCCCGGCGCAACGGAATTACGGCGGATACGATCGCGCCCATGACGGCGCCGTCGACGAGGGCTGCGGGACTGACGTCACGAGACGTCGAAGAACGCGTCGCCGACGGCAGGGTCAACCGGTTGCCGCCCCGTTCGGGGCGCACGACCTGGGACATCGTCCGGGCCAACACCGCGACGCGGATCAACGCCCTGCTCGGGGTGCTCCTCGTCCTGGCGCTGAGCACGGGCTCGCTCATCAACAGCCTCTTCGGTCTCGCGATCCTCGCCAACGCCGGCATCGGGATCGTCCAGGAGCTGCGCGCGAAGCGCACCCTGGACGCGCTGGCGATCGTGGGGCGGGCGCCCGTGCGCGTGCGCCGCGACGGGGCGGTGACGGAGGTCGACCAGGCGGACGTCGTCGTCGACGACGTCGTCGAGCTCGGCGCCGGGGACCAGGTCGTGGTCGACGGTCCGGTGGTCGAGTCCGCCTCGCTCGAGGTCGACGAGTCCCTCCTCACGGGCGAGGCCGACCCCGTCGTGAAGAGGCCCGGGGACCGCCTCCTGTCCGGGAGCTTCGTGGTGGCCGGCTCGGGCGCCTACCGGGCGACGGACGTCGGCCCGGCCGCGTACGCCGCGCGGATCGCGCACGAGGCGAGCGCGTTCACGCTCGTGCGCTCGGAGCTGCGGTCCGGCATCGACTCGATCCTGCGGGTCATCACGTGGCTGCTGGTGCCCGCGGGCGTCCTCACGGTGGTGAACCAGCTCGTCATCTCGCGGCAGGGTTTCCGGCAGTCCGTGCTCGGCATGGTCGCGGCCCTCGTGCCCATGGTCCCCGAGGGCCTGGTGCTCCTGACCTCCGTCGCCTTCGCGATCGGGGTGGTCCGGCTCGGCCGACGGCGGTGCCTCGTGCAGGAGCTGCCGGCCATCGAGGGGCTGGCGCGCGTCGACGTGGTGTGCGCGGACAAGACAGGCACGCTCACGGAGAACGGGATGCGCCTCGCCCGGGTGGACGTGCTCGACGGCCCCCGGGACGAGGTGGAACGCGCCCTGGCGGCGCTCGCCGCCCTCGACCCGCGGCCCAACGCGTCCGTCGCCGCGGTCGCGGAGGCGTTCCCGGACGCACCGGCCTGGCGGGCGACCGCCGTCGTCCCGTTCTCGTCGGCCGCGAAGTGGTCCGGCATGTCGTTCGTGGACGCCGACGGCCCGCAGGGGAGCTGGGTGCTCGGCGCGGCGGACGTGCTGCTGGACCCCCGGTCCGACGTGGCGCGCCGGGCGACGGCGCTCGGCGCCGACGGCCTGCGGGTGCTTCTCGTCGCGTCGACCGACGCCCCGGTCGACGCCGCCACCCCGGACGGAGGCGCCCCGGGGCACCTCGTCCCGCGGGCGCTCGTCGCGCTCGAGCAGCGGGTGCGCGCGGACGCCCGGCAGACGCTGGACTACTTCGACGCCCAGGGCGTCACGGTGAAGGTCGTCTCGGGCGACAACCCGGTGTCCGTCGCCGCGGTCGCGCGGTCCCTCGGCCTGGGCGGTCCCGAGACGTCGGTCGACGCCCGGACCCTGCCCGCCGACCGCGAGGAGCTCGCGACGGTCGTGGAGGGGGCCACGACGTTCGGCCGGGTGCGACCGGACCAGAAGCGGGCCGTCGTCGGGGCGCTGCAGGCGCGCGGGCACACCGTCGCCATGACGGGGGACGGCGTGAACGACGTGCTGGCCCTCAAGGACGCGGACATCGGCGTGGCCATGGGGTCGGGGAGCCCGGCCGCGCGGTCCGTGGCGCAGATCGTCCTGCTGGACGACCGCTTCGCGACGCTGCCGTCCGTCGTCGGGGAAGGGCGCCGGGTGATCGGGAACATCGAACGGGTCGCGCACCTCTTCCTCACCAAGACCGTGTACGCGGTGGTGCTCGCCGTCCTCGTCGGCCTCGCCGGGGTCGGCGCCTGGCTCCTCGGGGCTGCGCCCGTCTCCTACCCGTTCCTGCCGATCCACGTGACCGTCGCGGCGTGGTTCACCATCGGGGTCCCCGCGTTCGTCATGTCCCTGGCGCCCAACGACGAGCGGGCGCGCCCGGGCTTCGTGCCGAGGGTGCTCCGGCTCGCGGTGCCCGCGGGCGTCTCGATCGGCGTCATGACGTTCCTGTGCTACCTCGTGGTGGACCCGGGCGCGGGCGGGGCGTCGCTGGGCGGCCCGACGGACACGCTCGCCCCGGAGGAGGTCCGCGCGTCCACCGCTGCGCTCGTCACCCTGCTCGTCGGCGCCCTGTGGGTGCTCGCCGTCGTGGCGCGTCCGTACACGGCGTGGAAGGTCGTCCTGGTCGGCTCCTGCGCGGTGTTCTACGTGGCGCTCTTCAGCGTCCCCGCGGCGAGGGAGCTCCTGTCGCTCGACGTCTCCGACCCCGCGACGCTCGGCGTCGGCCTGGCGTGCGGCGCGCTCGCGATCCTCCTCACCGAGGCGCTGCGGTGGTCGATGGCGCGCGTCCCCCGCGCCCGCGCCGTCGGCTGAGGACGGGCTCAGGCCGCCCCGGACGCGAGGACCTGGATCGCCGCCACCACGCGCTCGTACGTGCCCAGGGTGTCGAAGCCCATCTGGTCGAGCGCCGACCACACGAACCCGACCGTCGCGTACATCCCGACGGCCGTCGCGAGGATCCACTCGCGCACCGACCCTGTGGAGCCGAGCAGGGGGAGGGCGAAGCTCCCGCTCGGGCGCCACACGTCGTCGACGACGAGCGAGCGCCGCACCCAGCGCGGCGAGCGGATCTTCACCGGCCACAGCAGGGGGGCGCCGTTGGTCGTGAGCACGTCGCCGAGGATGTGGATCGCGACGCCGAGCCCGACCGCGACGGGGAGCCAGTTCCACTCCTCCGGGGAGAACAGGGCGACGAGCACGGCGACGGTGAGCGACGTCACCCATGGCACGAGCTTGCCGCGCCGCGTGAGCTTGAGCGCCTTGAGCGCGAGCGCGACGAGCAGCACGGCGAGCAGCCCGCCGCCGACGTAGACCGTGCCGAAGCTGGCCGTCTCGACCGTGACGAGGCCCGCGAGCCAGGCGAGCGTGGTGAACACCGCGATGCCGAGGAACGAGTGCGTGCCCTGGCGGTGCCCGCCCGCGACCGTCTCCACGGCGTCGGACACCCACTCGCTCACGGGCGGCAGCGAGTGCGCGAACGTGCCGTTGTGGTGGTCGGCGTCGGGGAGGAGCGCGGCCCCGGCGCACACGACCGCACCCGTCATGACCCCGACCGACGACACGGGGTGCCAGCCGAGGGCGAACGGGGCCGTCGACGTCACGGCGATCCACGCCGCCGCACCCGTCGCGGCGTGGTTGGCACCCATCATGGCGGCGCATCTCCTGTCGTCGGGCCCGCGCGCGGTTCGTCGGCGTCGGGAGGTCTGTCCGGAACGTCCGGAACCCTACCCGGTGCCGCCGACAGTCCCGGTCGACCGCCCGGAAGGCCGACGACCTGCGCGCCGACGACGAGAAAAGTGTGCCAAGCGGCCGAGTACCAGCCGGGCCGGTCGCCGGAGCCCGACCGGCCGAGCCCTGACGGGGAGACGAAGGCCGTGTCCTGCGCGGAGGGCGCGCGGGGAGCCGGGGGTGGCGGGGGGGGAGGGCGAGCTCGTCTGCGGTGAGGAAAGGCCGGCAGGCGGGATATCCGGGTGGTGCGCGGGCCGCGGTCGAAGATTCTCCGACGAATTCGAGAAATGGGGTTGTGCGGTTCAGGAAAGGCGCGTACGGTCTACCTCGGTCGACGACATTCCGGTGCGTGGACCACCCGACATGACCGAGAGGAGCAGTGCCGTGCGCGAACCCGTCCAGCAGGACCGGCGACGTCCCGTCCTGCCCTGCGAGCAGCCGCGCGTCGTGCTGCCCGTGGCGTATCTCAGCGTGTCCTCGTTCCTCGCCGGCGACCCCGGCGGTCCTGTCGTCTGACCACAGCGTCGTCACGACAGGCCGTCCCGGACATCGCCGGGGCGGCCTTTTTCGTGTGCGGGAATGCACCCGGTCGGGGTGCATTTCTCGTGCTGCCTTCCTGTTCTCTCCGCCGTCGGTGCGCATTTGTCGTGCGCCTGCGGTGAAAAGCACTGCCTTCGTGGTCCAACGGACACGACGCCGCTCTACGGAAGCGGAGACGGGGGTTCGACTCCCTCCGAGGGCACCTGGACGCCTCGCGTCCCGTCTGCTCGACGTTAAGGAGCACCAGCGCGCGTAGCTCAGCGGACAGAGCGCCGGCTTCCGGAGCCGGGCGTCGGGGGTTCGAGTCCTCCCGTGCGCACCTCGCCGCCCCAGCCGGGGCGGCGTCATGATCGTCAGGACGACCCGAGGAGGTCAGCATCGTGAGCACCGAGGCCCACACGTTCCCCGTCCCGCTGTCGGGCGCGAAGGCACCCACTCTCATGTGGGCGCACGAGCACGCCGTCGAGCCGGCCGCGCTGCAGCAGCTGCGCAACATCGCCGCGCTGCCGTGGGTCGAGGGCGTGCGTGTCATGCCCGACGTCCACCTGGGCAAGGGTGCGACCGTCGGCTCGGTCATCGCGATGCGCGACGCCGTGTCGCCCAACGCCGTCGGCGTCGACATCGGGTGCGGGATGATCGGCGTCCGCACGTCCCTCACGGCGGAGGACCTGCCCGACGACCTCGGGCCGGTCCGCGCGCGCATCGAGGCCGCGATCCCCGTCGGCTTCCACGCGCACGACGAGCCGGTCGACCCGCACCGGCTGCGCTCGATCTCCGGTCGCGGCCCGGCCGAGATCGCGCGCGGCGCGGACGCGTTCTGGTCGCGGTTCTCCGGGCTGCACGGGCGCGTCTCGGACATCGAGGGCCGCGCGCGCCGTCAGCTCGGGACGCTGGGCGGGGGAAACCACTTCGTCGAGCTGTGCACGGACACCGACGGGCAGGTCTGGCTCCAGCTGCACTCGGGGTCGCGCAACATCGGCAAGACGCTCGCGGAGCAGCACGTCGCGGTCGCGAAGCGCCTGGAGCACAACCAGGGGCTCGTCGACCGCGAGCTCGCCGTGTTCCTCGGCGGCACGCCGGAGATGGACGCATACCTCGCCGACCTGTGGTGGGCGCAGGAGTACGCGGCGCGCTCGCGCGCGGTCATGATGACGCTCGTCGTCGACGCCGTGCGTGCGTCGTTCCCCGGCCGCGAGATCGCGTTCGACGAGGCCGTGAACGTCCACCACAACTACGTCGCGGTCGAGCGCGTCGACGGCCAGGAGCTCGTCGTGACCCGCAAGGGCGCGATCCGGGCCGGGAAGGGCGACCTCGGGCTCATCCCGGGGTCCATGGGCACCGGCTCGTACATCGTGCGCGGGCTCGGGAACCCGGAGTCGTACTGGTCGGCGTCGCACGGCGCGGGCCGTCGCATGTCGCGCACGACGGCGAAGAAGACCTTCACGCTCGACGACCTCGCCGCCCAGACGGCCGGCGTGGAGTGCCGCAAGGACGCCGGGGTGCTCGACGAGATCCCGGCCGCCTACAAGGACCTCGACGAGGTCATCCGTGCCCAGTCCGACCTCGTCGAGGTCGTCGCCCGCCTCACGACGCTCCTCTGCGTCAAGGGCTGACCAGGCGGTCCCGGCGCGGCGAGCAGGTGGTCCTGGTGCGTCCGGAGGTTCGGACGAGCCAGGACCACCTGCTCGGCCCCGGAGGGACGGTCAGGGGTGGTTTCGGGGGAGGCGGACCGCGACGGTGGTGCCGGTGGGGCCGGGCTCGTCCGCCGTCGCGGACGTCACGGTGATCGTGCCGCCGTGGGCGGTGACGATCGCGTCGACGATCGCGAGCCCGAGGCCCGTGGAGCCGCCGGTGCGGTTGCGGGCGTCGTCGCCGCGGGTGAAGCGGCGCAGGAGCGTCGGCCGCAGGGGCGCGGGGATGCCGGGCCCGTCGTCGGCGACGGCGAGCACGACGGCGTCGGCGTCCGCGGAGAGCCGGACGTCCACGTGCGTGCCGGGCGGGGTGTGCGTGCGGGCGTTGGCGAGGAGGTTGGCCAGCACCTGGCGCAGGCTGGCCTCGTCGCCGGTCACCTCGAGGTCGACGGCGTCGTCCGGCAGGTCGTCCGGGTCCGGGGCGCCGGACGCCGGGTCGACGTCGAGGTCGTCCGCGCCGGGCAGGTCGAGCGCCCAGTCGTGGTCGGGTCCCGCGGCGTGCGCGTCCGTGACGGCGTCCACGGCGAGCACGGCGAGGTCGACGGGCGCGCGGTCGAGCGGGCGGCCGGCGTCGAGCCGGGCGAGGAGCAGCAGGTCCTCGACGAGGCCGGTCATGCGCACGGCCTCGGCCTCGATGCGGTCGAGCGAGCGCGCGGTCGCGGGCGGCACGTCGTCGGGGGAGCGGCGCACGAGCTCGGCGTACCCGCGGATGGAGGCGAGCGGCGTGCGCAGCTCGTGGCTCGCGTCGGCGACGAACCGCCGCACCTGGGTCTCGGAGTCGTGGCGCGCCTGGAGCGAGGTCTCGACGTTCTCGAGCATCCGGTTGAGCGCGGCGCCCACCTGGCCGACCTCCGTGCGCTCGTCGGTGAGGTCGTCCGGGACGCGCGGGATGGCGTCGATCTCGCCCTGCGCGAGCTCGAGCTCGGAGACGCGGCCCGCGGCGGCGGCGACGTCGTCGAGCGGGCGCAGCGAGCGCCGCACGAGCCAGGTGCCGAGGAGCACGGCCGCGAGGACTCCGGCCGCGCCGAGCGCGGCCTCGACGAGCACGTACCTCTCGACGGTCGCATCGACCTGGGCGGTGCTCGACGCGACGACGACGGGCTGCCCGTCCGCGGTGGTGCGGTGCACGGCGCGGAACGACCCCAGGTCGGGGAGGTCGACGTCGTGCGCGGCGCCGTCGGCGGGGACGTCCTCGAGCGTCGCGACCTGGGCGTCGTCGAGCGTCACGCGCTGGAGGTCCGGGGTGACGTACTCCGCGAGGACGAGCTCGCCGCCGTCGTACCGCAGCACGGCGCTGCCGGGGCCGGTGCCCGCGGGGAAGCGCGACGGGTCGTCGGGGCCGTCGGGCTCCGGCCCGGACGCGTCGCCGGTGCCGTCCGGGGGCTGCGCGGGGCCGTTGCCGCGGGCGAGCCGGTCGCTCGCCTGGCGCAGCTCGTGGTCGACCTGGGCGACGAGCTGGGTGCGCAGCACGACGGCGGACGCGACGGCGAGCCCGACGGTGACGAGCAGCACGACGGCCGCGAGCACGAGCACGAGGCGCCGACGTAGCGCGGTGGGCCGCCGGTCCCTGCCGGTGGCCGTCGGGCGGGTCGTGCCGAGGTCAGGCACGGGCGCTCTCCGCGTCGGCGGCGGGCTTGAGCACGTACCCGACCCCGCGCAGCGTGTGGATCATGGGCGCGCGGCCCTTGTCGATCTTGCGGCGCAGGTAGGAGACGTAGAGCTCGACGATGTTGGCCTGGCCGCCGAAGTCGTAGTTCCAGACGCGGTCGAGGATCTGCGCCTTGGACAGCACGCGGCGCGGGTTGCGCATGAAGTACCGCAGGAGCTCGAACTCGGTCGCGGTGAGCCGGATCTCCTCGCCCCCGCGCCGCACCTCGTGCGCGTCCTCGTCGAGCTCGAGGTCGCCGACGACGAGCACCGAGTCCTCGCGCTGGGCGGTCGCACCGCCGCGGCGCAGCAGCCCGCGCAGCCGGGCGACGACCTCTTCCAGGCTGAACGGCTTGGTCACGTAGTCGTCGCCGCCCGCGGTGAGCCCGGCGACGCGGTCCTCGACGGCGTCGCGCGCGGTGAGGAACAGCACGGGCACGTCGGCGTCGCGCTCGCGCAGGCGGCGCAGGACGGTGAGCCCGTCCATGTCGGGGAGCATGACGTCGAGCACGACGACGTCCGGCCCGGTCTCCCGCGCGGTGCGGATCGCGGTGTGCCCGTCGAGCGCGGTGGAGACGTCCCAGCCCTCGTACCGCAGCGCCGAGGTGAGCAGCTCGGCGAGGTTCGGCTCGTCGTCGACCACGAGGACGCGGACGGGGGAGCCGTCCGGGCGCGTGAGGCGCGGCTGGTCCGGGCGGCCGACGGGGGCGGGGGCTGCGGTCATGCTCCCAGGGTCGCGCGGGACGCGGAGGCGTGCCTGTGGTGACCCTGTGCGCTCGCTGTGCCCCGCGGCCGGCCCGGTCCCCGCCCGACGCGCGCCGCGAGCCGGGGTGAGAAACCGCAGTCGCGAGTCGTTGAAACCTTGACTTTTGTGCGCCTGCCGTCAAAACTCGCTGCATCGGCAGCAGCCGACGTCCACGCACGCAGGAGTGCGCGCGTCGCCCCGTGGGGTCGCCGTCGGCGACCCTCCGGCTCGCGCTCTCGACGACGAGGGAGAAGCACGCATGGATTTGTTCAGCGGCATGACGTTCCGGCGGGCGGTGGCTGCGGCCGCCGCGCTGCCGCTCGTGGGCGGTGCCACGCTCATGACCGCGGGCCCGGCGGCCGCCGACGAGGAGGACTACAAGATCCTCGTCGTCGGTGAGACGCTCGGCTTCCGCCACTCGCACATCGACGACACCACGCGCGCGCTCATCGAGCTCGGCGCCGACAACGGCTTCACGGTCGACGTGTGGGACCCGCCGAACAGCTCGGCGGGGTGGTGGGGCAGCGGCTCGCCCGGTCAGCCGGACCTGACGATGGACTCCTCGCCCTTCACGAGCGCCGAGGACCTCGCGCAGTACGCGACCATCGTCTTCGCGTCGCCGGTCGACAACACCAACTCCCTCAACCCGGCCACGCCGCGCCTCCTGGACGACGCCGAGCTCGCCGCGTTCCAGGGCTACATCCGGGGCGGCGGCGGGTTCGTGGGCCTGCACGCGGCGACGGACACGATGCACACCGTGCCCTGGTACAGCCAGCTCACGGGCGGCGGCGCGCGGTTCGTCAGCCACCCGCAGCAGCAGACGGCGACGATGCGCGTCGAGAGCCCGGGCCACCCCTCGACGGCGCACCTGCCCGCCGTCTGGGAGCGGTTCGACGAGTGGTACAACTACACGACCAACCCGCGCGAGGACGTCCACGTCCTCATCACGCTCGACGAGTCGACGTACAACCCGGGCAACAACGCGATGGACGAGGACCACCCGATCGCGTGGTGCCAGAACTTCGAGGGCGGTCGCTCCTGGTACGAGGGCGCCGGGCACACCGACGCCTCGTGGACCGACCCGCTGTTCCTCGAGCACGTCCTCAAGGGCGTCGAGTGGACCGCGGGCGTCGTCGAGGGCGGTGGCAACTGCGTCACCTTCGGCGAGGTCGACGAGCTCGTGGCGGGCCTGAACACCTCCGCGGTGGGCGACGGCGTCATCGCCGGCGCGATCTCGTCGCTGCTCGGCAGCGCGCGCAGCGCGGCCGACGCGGACGACCCCGCGACGGCCGTCCAGGTGCTCGGCGGCGCGCGGTCGCTCGTCGACCACCTGTCGGCGGCGGCGGGCGACCGCGCGCTGCTCGGCACGAAGATCGACGACCTCGTCGACTGGCAGTCGGCGCTCGTCGACGACGGCCCCGCGCTCGACCTCTCGGCCGAGGCCGAGCTGCGCACCATGGGCGGCAAGCAGTACCTCGCGGTCCGGGTGGTCAACCAGGACGACACGGCCGTGGACCTCACGGTCGCCACGCCGTACGGGACCAAGGAGTTCGCGGCCGTCGCGCCGACCAAGAACGCCTACCAGGCCTTCGCGACGCGCCTCGTCGAGGTACCCGCGGGGCAGGTGACGGTCACCGCCACCGCCGAGCGCGACGGCGAGACGGTCACCGAGGAGCTCGTGGTCGACTTCGGCGGCACCGCCTGACGCCTCCCCGGCCCAGCAGGCACGACGCCCGTCGCACCCCGGTGCGGCGGGCGTCGTCGTGCGCGGGACGGGACGCCGCCGGGCGCGCCCGTCGCGCGTCAGACGAGCTGGAGGGTCGTGAGGCAGGTGGGGTCGTCGTCGCGCGTCGAGACGGTCGTGGTGCCGACCCGGCCGTCGTGCTCGACGCGCAGCTCCGCGTCGACGTCGCGCGGGAGCCAGTAGCCCACGAAGCCGTTGGCGCCGAGCGTCGTGTCCTCCTCGACGAGCGCGTCGCCGGTGGCCGCGTCGACCACGGTCACCGAGACCGGCTCGCCCGCGAGCTCGCCCTGGCACGTGGTGAGCGAGTGGTAGAAGCACTCGTGCGTCTCGTCCACGAAGGGCGCGACGGAGAGGTAGAACGTGTCCTCGGGCAGCGGGACCGTGGTCTCGTACGACTCGTCGGCGAGCACGAGCTCCGCCGCGCGGACGGAGGCCACGAGGTCGGTCGGTCGATCGGCGGCCTCGAGCCCTTCCAGGCGGTCGACGACCTCCTGGCCGCTGAGCCCGGCGAGGTCGTGGCGGTCGAGCAGGGCGTCCAGCGCGGAGGGCTCCGGGGACCCGCCGGAGCAGCCGGCGAGCACGAGGGCGGTGGCGGCCACGGCGGCCACGAGGGTCGGGAGGGCACGTCGTCTCATGCGCCGATCCTCTCAGAGCGCGACGCCGTGACCAGGGCCGGAGGTCCCGGGCGCGCCGACGGCCGGGACCCTGGCGGGCCCCGGCCGTGCGGGTGGCGGACGGCGTCGCGTCACGCGGTGAGCATCGCCACCGGGTTGTCGTGCGTGAGGCGCGCGAGCACGTCGCGCGGCACCCCGCGCGCGGCGAGCATCTCGGTGAACACCGTCGGGACGTAGGCGAACCCGTTGCCGCCGTGCTGCACCCACATCTGCTTGAGGAACACGTCGTGGCTGAGCAGCACCTGGCCCGCGTGACCGGCCTCCACGAGGCGCTGCACCGCGGCCGCGGTCGTGTGCGGGTCGGGGGACACGCCCTCCTTCGGGAAGGTGATGTCCATGCCGACCATGTCGAACTCGAGCCAGACGCCGCGCTCGGCCACGGACCGCTGGTAGCCCGGGTCGTCGGCGGACGGGTCCATGTGGCACAGCACGACCTTCTCCGGGCGCACGCCCACCTCGTCGAGCACGAGGTCGAGCACCTCGTGCGCGCGGCGCTGCCAGCCGGGCAGGTGCACCTGCAGCGCGACGTGCGGGTGCTCGCGCTGCGCGAGGGCTGCGGCGCGCAGGGACGCGGCCTCGCCCGGCGTGAACGACGGCGAGACGCCGATCTCGCCGATGATGCCGGGCCGCACGCCGGTCCCGCCGATCCCGTCGGCGAGCTCCGCGACGATCGCGGACGCCTGGGCGTCCACGGCCGCGGCGGCGATGCGGTCGCCCTCGAACTTCTCGAGGTACGCGCCGCAGCCCGCGACCACGTGCAGGCCCGTGCGGCGCGCGACCTCCGCGAGGCGCTCGGGGTTGCGCCCGATCGCGGCGCTCGACGTCGCGTCGACGATCGTGCGCCCGCCCAGCGCGGCGAAGCTCTCGAGCTCCGCCGCGACCGCGGCGACCGGCTTGTCGGCGATGTTGTCCGCGCAGCAGTACGGGTCCTGGCGCAGCGCCCACGCGACCGACGCAGAGACCGGGGCCTCGACGACCGCCTCGGAGAAGCGGTAGCTCGGCGGGTCGAGCACCCCGGACAGGTCGTTGAAGAGGTGCTCGTGGGGGAGCGTGAGGCCGAGGTCCGCGGCCGCGGCGCGGCCGGTGACCGTCTGGACGTGGCCGGCGGGCGTGACGCTCATCGCGCGCTCGTCTCGCCGGCCTCGCCACCCGCGACGGCCGCCGCGACGCCCGCGTCGGGTCCGTCCGGGCCGCCGGGGGCGTCCGGGCCGTCGGCGTGCGCGGCCTTGCCGGACGGGATCATGCCGATCCCGGCGGCGACGAGCGCGATGACCGTGCCGATGACGGTCGCGACGTGCACGGTGTGGCCGAGCGCGGGGATCGCGGCGTCGAGGACGAGCGAGCCGACGAGCTGGCCCGCGACCGAGGCGAGGCCGAGCAGGAGGAGGCCGAGGCCGCGCACGAGCAGCGCCATGAGCGCGATGGACAGCAGGCCGAGCGGTCCGCCCAGGTACATCCACCACTCGCTCGGGAGCTGGAAGTCGACGCCGCCCACGGCCGCGCGCACGAGGTAGGCGATCAGCAGGGCGGTGAAGCCCACGAGGAAGTTCCAGCCGATCGAGACGAGCATCGACCCGGTGACGTCGGCGACGGCCGCGTTGCCGGCAGGCTGCCAGCCGGCGAGCAGACCGCCCACGAACGGCATGATCGCGAGGACGATCGTGTGCGGCACGGAGAAGCTCGGCGAGATGACGACGACGGTCGCCGCGATGGCGAGCGCCGCGCCGAGCAGGCGCGTGGTGGTGAGCGGCTGCTTGACGGACGCCGTGACGCCGAGGCGGTCGCAGATGACGCCCGAGATGACGAGACCGGAGATGAGCGAGATCTGGAACGTCGCGACGCCGAGGACGCCGACGGTGACGCCCTCGGACAGGACGATGACGGCCCCGCACAGGCCCGCGAGGTAGTTCCACCACGGGATGGTTCGCGAGCGGATCAGGCCGGGGATCGCGAGCGCCTCGCGTCGGGTCGCGGGGCGCGCGAACACGACGACGAACATGAGGACCAGGCCGGTCCCGAACGAGATGAGGGCGGCGGCGTGCCCGTCGCCGATCGTCTTGCCCAGCTGGCCGTTGACGGCCGCCTGCATGGGGCCGAGGGCCCCCGCGAGGACGGTCGCGACGACGAGCAGGGCGGTCGCGGTGTCCTTGACCCTGCTGCGGCGGGCTGACGGGCTCACAGCACCTCCCTGAGTGCCGGACGGGGAACCGGTGGTCGCCGGCGTGGTGTGCTTCATTGCGTGACCGTGCCTTCCTCCGACGGTACGTCGGACTTAGCTGTGGAGCGGAATCCTGGTGCCCTCGGGGGCCAGGTCGGTGGCGCGCGGCAGGGAGTCGACGGCGCCGTGGCGGGTGGTGGTGGAGGCGGCGACGTGCGCTGCCCAGCGGGCGGACTCGACGAGGTCGCCGCCGTGGAGGAGGCCGTCCGCGAGCGCCGCGCAGAACGAGTCGCCGGCGGCGGTCGTGTCGACGGCGTCGACGCGCTCCGCCGGGACGGTGACGGGTGCGCCTCCCGCGGGGACGACGAGCGCGCCGTCGGCCCCGAGGGTGACGACGACGTCCCCGGGGTGGTCGAGCGCGCGGACCATGGCGAGCACGGCGTCGGTGCCGACGGGCTCGTCGCTCGCGCCGACGAGGGTCGCGAGCTCGAACCGGTTGGGCACGAGCACGCGGAACGCGGCACGCACGGGGGCGGGCAGCGGGACGGCGGGCGCCGGGTTGAGCACCGTGGTGCCCGTCGCGGTGGCGGCGACGGCGCGCAGGGCGCCGAGCGGCGTCTCGCACTGGCACAGGACGGCGGCCGCGTCGCGGACGAGGTCGGCGCGCTCCGTGACGAACGCCTCGTCGACGACGGCGTTCGCGCCGGGCTCGATGACGATCGTCGACTCGGGCTGCTCCCACAGCACGACGGCGACGCCGGTGGGGCGGTCCGCCGTCGCGAGGCCGTCGAGGACGAGGCCCTCGACGGCGAGACGGCGGCGGATCGCGCGGCCGTCGTCGTCGTCGCCGACGGCGCCGACCATGGCGACGCGACGGCCGAGCCGGGCGGCGGCGACCGCCTGGTTGGCGCCCTTGCCGCCGGGGGAGCGGACGAGGCCCGTCGCGGAGACGGTCTCGCCCGAGCGGGGCAGGCGGTCGACGGTCAGCCTGAGGTCCATGTTCAGGCTGCCGACGACCACCACCTCGGGCGTCATCAGCCCGCGAGCCAGGTGACGGCCTGGCCGAACAGCGGGCCGTAGCCGGCCCAGTCCATGAACTCGCGCGGGGCCCAGTGCGGGGAGATGTCGGAGGCGAACGCGAGCGTGCGCCCCTCGCCCTCGCTGCGGACGGCGACGAGCGGGCGGCCCTCGATGGTGGCGAGGACGGTCGCGTCGGCCTTGGCGGTGAGGCGCTGGTAGCCGAGGAGGATCGGCCACTCGCGGTCGAGGCCGGCGGTGACGGGGTGCTCGACGTCGGTCAGGGTGCCGCCGATGCCCTCGGGGGTCTCCTCGCGGTCGTCGTACGGGAGGATGTCGACGGGCAGGACGGCCTCGACGGCGGTGCCGTGGTAGTTGGCCTTGGCCTGGAAGCCCTGGAAGCTGAGGTAGCCGCCGGCCATCATGAGGCCGCCGCCGCGGCGGACCCACTCGGCGAGGAGCTTGAGCCGGTTCGGGAACGGGCGCCCCTGGGAGAACACGACCGGCGGGAGCAGGAGCGAGTTGGCGCCGATGTCCGACAGGATCACGACGTCGTAGGCGTCGAGCTCGTCGAGCGTGGAGGGGAAGTCCTCGGCGACGAGGTGCGAGGGCAGGTGCGTGACCTCGTGGCCCTCGGCGGCCAGCGCCTCGAGCAGGCGCGCGCACCCGATCTCGAGCTGGGCGTGGGGGAACGCGTCGTACCCCTTGTAGTCGGTGGTCGCGTTGATCCACGACTCCCCGGCGAGCAGAACCCGGCTCATCCCGGCCTCCTTGCGATCAGGTCGCGCGGCGACGTCCTCGACGACGTTGCGCAACGTTGTGTAGCGTTGCGCAAGACCGTAGGGGGCGAGCGGCGCGGCTGTCAACACCGTGCGCGGCCCGACGCTCCCGGTAGAGTGCAGGGGATCTGGGGGACCGCCCCGAGGAAGGGGAGCCATGACGCTCACGCGTGTTGCGCAACGTGCCGGCGTGTCGGCCTCGACGGCGTCGCGCTACCTGCGCGGGCAGCTCAACGTCCAGCCGGAGACGGCGGCGCGGATCGACGCCGCGGTGCGCGAGGTGGGGTACGTCGTCCCCGCGCCCGGTCCCGCCGCGCGCGAAGACGAGCGTCGCACCGGGGTGGTCGCGCTCGTCGTGCCCGACTTCGTCAACCCGTTCTTCACCGCCCTCGCCGAGGAGGTCGCGCGCCTCGCGGGCGACCGCCGCGTCCCGCTCGTCGTCGCGCTGTCGACGCGGCACGGCGACGCCGAGTCCGGCCTGGGCCAGCTCCTCGCGAGCGACGGCTCGCTCGGCGGCGTCGTCTACGTGGGGATGTCGCGCACCGACGACCGGCTCGCGCGCGCCGTCGCAGACGGGCTGCCCGTCGTCGTCATCGACGAGGAGGTCGACCTCGACCTGCCCGTCGAGACGATCACCGTCGACAACTACGGCGGCGCCTACCAGGCCACGAGCTACCTCGTGCAGCAGGGGCACCGGCGCATCGCCCACGTCGCCGGGCCCGCGGAGCTGTCCACGACCCAGGACCGCCTGCGCGGCTACGTCGACGCGATGCACGACGCCGGCCTCGACGTCGACCCGGACCTCGTGCGCCACGGCCCGTACACCGAGCAGTTCGGCGCCTCGACGTTCCCCTACCTCACGCGGCCCGGGAACGCGCCGACGGCCGTGTTCGTCGGCAGCGACATCGTGGCCGTCGGGATGCTGGGCGCCGCCGAGCTGCACGGCATCTCCATCCCCGAGGACCTCTCGGTCGTCGGGTGCGACGGCATCCGTGTCGGCCAGTGGCTGCGCCCCAAGCTCACGACGCTCGAGCAGCCCGTCGCGGCGCTCGCGCTCGCCGCCATGGACGCGATCGAGCGCTCGATGACCGGCACCCCGCCCGCGGTCCCGCCCGCACGCACCGTGCTGCCGCTGCACCTCGTCGTCCGCGGCTCGGTCGCCCGGCCCGCGGACGCGTAGCGCGGCGGCTCGCGCACCGGCGGTCGCGAGCGGTCCCTACGCCGCGCGCGCGTCCGCGGCCCGGCGGGTCCAGCGCATCACGGCGTACAGCGCCGCGCCGATGGCGAGCAGGATGCCCGCGCGCAGCCACGTCACGGCGTCCTGCTGCGTCAGGAGCAGGACGCACGACGCCACGCCCAGCACCGGCACGACCGTCGCGACGCGGAAGTGCGGCGCGTCGACCGGGTCGCGGCGCAGCACGAGGACCGCGACGTTCGTCGAGGCGAACACGAGCAGCAGGAGCAGCACGACGGTCTCGGCGAGGCCCGCGACGTCGCCCGTGAACACGAGCCCCATCGCGACCACGGTCGTCACGACGATCGCGACCCACGGCGTGCGGCGCCGTGGGAGCACGCGCCCGAGCGTGGCCGGGAGCAGGCCCTGCTCGGCCATGCCGTACGCGAGCCGGCTCGCCATGATCATCGTGAGCAGCGCCCCGTTCGCGACGGCGATCAGCGCCACGAGGGAGAACACCCAGGCGGGCACCGACCCCTCCGCGTCGACGACCTCGAGCAGGGGCCCGGTCGACCCGGCGAGCGTCTCGGGGTCGACGACCGCGACCGCGGCGACGCCCACCGCGACGTACACGACGCCCGCGGTGACGAGCGCGCCGAACAGCGCACGCGGGTAGGTGCGGCGCACGTCGCGGACCTCCTCGGCGAGGTTCGCCGACGTCTCGAACCCGACGAACGAGTAGTAGGCGAGGATGGCGGCCGCGAGGACGGCGAGCGCCGGCGTCGTGCCCTCCGCGAACTGCGTGACGCGGCCCGGCGACCCCTCGCCGCGCCCCAGCACGACGGCGGCGAGCACGACGACGAGCACGAGCCCGGACAGCTCGATCGCGGTCATCGCGACGTTCGCGCGCAGCGACTCCTTGATGCCGCGCGCGTTGAGCGCCGCCACGACGGCGAGGAACAGCACGGCCACGAGGCGGTCGGGAGCGTCGACGAACGTCGCGAAGTAGTCGCCGGCGAAGGCCAGGGAGAGGCCCGCGGCGCTCGTCACGCCCGCCGCGAGCATGGAGAACCCGACGAGGAACGAGACGAGCGGGCTGCGGAACGCGCGGTCCGCGAACACGGCCGCGCCGCCGGCCTGCGGGTACTTGGTCACGAGCTCGGCGTACGACCCGGCGGTCAGCAGGGCGAGGCCGAGGGCGACGAGGAGCGGCAGCCAGACGGCGCCGCCCACCTCGCCGGCCATCTCGCCGACGAGCGCGTAGACGCCCGCGCCGAGCACGTCGCCGAGGATGAAGAGGTACAGGAGCCGTCCCCCGACCGAACGGGACAGCTTGGTGTCCGGGTCGGCGGCCTGCTGCTGGGTTGCGGTCGGTGCGCTCATCGCGTCACCGTGCCACGGCCCCGGATCGCTCGCGCCCGGTGCCGGACCGTGCGCCCGCCACGTGCGCCCGTCCCGTGCGCCCGGACGAACCCGCGCGGGCACGGCGTGCGAGCCGCCGTGCGAGCCGACAGGAGGCGTGTGAGCCGCCGTGCGAGCCGACAGGAGGCGTGTGAGCGTGGGAGCCCCGGGTCCAGCCACGAGCCCGTCCGCACGAGCGCGACCGGCGGGACGGAGATCGTCCCCGCGTGCCTGCGTCGCGCTCCGTCGCGAGGAGACGAGCATGAGCGACACCCCGGAGACCTCGAGCGCTGCCCGCACCGTGCGCCGCGCCGTCGTGCTGGGCGGTGCCGGGTTCGTGGGCAGCCACGTGTGCGAGGCGCTGGTGGGACAGGGCGTCGAGGTCGTGTGCGTCGACGACCTGTCGACCGGGCGGGTCCGCAACCTCGACGCGCTGCGTGACGAGCCGCGGTTCCGCTTCGTCGAGGGAGACGTCAGTGCCGGGATCGACGTGCCCGACCCGGAACGGGTCGACCTCGTGCTGCACCTCGCGTCGCCCGCCTCGCCCGTGGACTACCTCCGGCTCCCGCTCGAGACCCTGCTCGTAGGGTCGGCGGGGACCCGCCACGGCCTCGAGCTGGCCGAGCGCGCGGGGGCGCGGTTCGTGCTCGCCTCGACGTCCGAGGTGTACGGCGACCCGGAGGTGCACCCGCAGCGCGAGGACTACTGGGGCCACGTGAACCCCGTCGGGCCGCGCAGCGTCTACGACGAGTCCAAGCGGTTCGCGGAGGCGACCACCGCCGCGTACCGCCGCAGCCGCGGCGTGGACACGGGGATCGTGCGGATCTTCAACACGTACGGGCCGCGGATGCGCGGGCACGACGGCCGCATGGTCCCGACGTTCGTGCGGCAGGCGCTCGCGGGCGAGCCGCTGACCGTCGCGGGCGACGGGTCGCAGACCCGGTCGGTGTGCTTCGTGGACGACCTCGTCGAGGGCATCCTCGCGTTCGCGCGCACCGACCACCCGGGCCCGGTGAACCTCGGCGACCCGACGGAGCTCACGGTGGAGCGCGTCGCGCGGGACGTGCTCGCGGCGACGGGGAGCGACGCCGGGATCGTGCACGTCGACCTGCCCGAGGACGACCCGCGCCGCCGTCGGCCGGACACGAGCCTCGCCGAGCGCACGCTCGGCTGGCGGGCCCGCACGCGGTGGGCCGAGGGCCTCGCCCGGACGGTCGACTGGTTCCGCGCCGACGGCGGCGGCGAGACGCCCGTCGCGGTCGGTGCGGCGCGCGGCGGCGCCGCCGGCGAGGCGGGTGAGCCGGCATGAGGGTCTCCGTGCACGGCTGCGGCTACCTCGGGGCGGTCCACGCGGCGGCCCTCGCGCGCCTGGGGCACGAGGTCGTCGGCATCGACGTCGACCCGGCCCGCGTCGCGGCGCTCGCCGAGGGCCGCGCCCCGTTCTTCGAGCCGGGTCTCGCCGCGCTGCTCGCCGACCCGGGCGGCGCGGGGACGCTCACGTTCTCGACCGACGTCGCGCACGCGGGCGTCGCCGACGTCCACTTCCTGTGCGTCGGCACGCCGCAGTCGGCGGGCAGCGGCGTCGCGGACCTGCAGCAGCTCGAGGCCGCGCTCGCGGGGCTGCGCCCCCACCTGCGCCCGGGGTCGGTGGTGGTCGGCAAGTCGACCGTCCCCGTCGGCACGGCCGCCAGGCTCGCGACGGACCTGCCCGACGGCGTCCGGCTCGCCTGGAACCCCGAGTTCCTGCGCGAGGGGCACGCGGTCGCGGACACGCTGCACCCGGACCGGCTCGTCTACGGCGTGCCCGACGACGGCGACGCGCTCGTCGAGCGCCTCGATGCCGTCTACGCGCGGCTGCTCGACGACGGCGTGCCCCGCCTCGTGACCGACCTCGCGACGGCGGAGCTCGCGAAGGTGGCCGCCAACGCGTTCCTCGCGACGAAGATCTCGTTCGCCAACGCGGTCGCGGAGGTGTGCGAGGCCGCGGGCGGCGACGCGGTCGCGCTCGTCGGCACCATGGCGCTCGACCGCCGGATCGGCGGCGAGTACCTGGGCGTGGGCCTGGGGTTCGGGGGCGGCTGCCTGCCCAAGGACATCCGCGCGTTCGCGGCCCGGGCGCGCGAGCTCGGCGTCGGCCCGGCGGTGTCGTTCCTCGACGAGGTCGACGCCATCAACGACCGCTGCCGGGAGCGCGCAGTCGTGCTCGCGCGCACCGCGTGCGGCGGCTCGCTCGCTGGGCGACGCGTGGCGGTGCTCGGCGCCGCGTTCAAGCCGGACAGCGACGACGTGCGCAGCTCGCCCGCCCTCGCGCTGGCCCGGGCGCTCGCCGCCGAGGGGGCCGACGTCGTCGTCACCGACCCGCAGGCGCTCGCGCTCGCGCAGGCGGCCGCCCCCGAGCTCGGGTACGCCACGGACGCGCGCGAGGCGGCGACCGGCGCCGACGTCGTGGTCCTCGCGACCGAGTGGGACGAGTACCGCGACCTCGACCCCGACACCCTGGCCGACGTGGTGCGGTCACCGCGCCTCGTGGACGCGCGCAACGCCGTCGACGGCGCGCGGTGGCGTGCCGCCGGGTGGGACGTGCGCTCGCTCGGCGTCGCCGCGCCGCGCGCGGCACGACCTCAGTCGAGCAGCCCCACGGCGTAGCCCACGAAGAACAGGGCCGTCACGACGGCGACCACGCCGACGACCCCGATCCAGACCCACGGCACGGCCCGGTGCGGGCCGTGCTCCTCGTGGCCCTGCGGCGCGCTCACCTGGTCCTCCGCGGGCGGGGTCTCGCCGGGCTGCACGTCGCCGCTCGCCGAGAAGTCGGCCGCGGACGAGCGGTGCGAGGCGTCCAGCGGGTCGGGGTCGGGGGAGGCGGGTCCGGTCATGGTGCGGTCCTTCCGTCGGTGCGGTGGTGCGAGGTCGCTGCGGGTGCGGTCGTCAGGGGCTGGCGCGTCACGGGCGGCGCCAGTCGTCCGAGGTGAGGTGCGAGCCGGCCATCGGCCCCATGCGGAGCATGCCGCCGTCGACCGGCCAGGACGCCCCGGTGACGTACGTCGCGGCCGGGCCGCACAGGAACGCGACGACGGCGGCGACCTCGCGTGCGTCGCCAGGCCGCCCGAGCGGGACGCCCGGGCGAGCCGTCGGGTGCGGGTCCTCGTCCTCCTGGCCGGTCATCGCCGTCGCGATCTCGCCAGGGGCGACGGCGTTCACGGTGATGCCGTGCTCCGCGAGCTCGAGCGCGGCGACCTGGGTCAGCAGCCCGAGCCCGCCCTTCGCCGCGCAGTACGGGGCGGCCCCGACGCGCGGCGCGTGCTCGTGCACGCTGGTCACGTTCACCACGCGGCCCCCGCGCCCGCCCGCGACCATGTGCCGCGCGGCGGCCTGGGTGAGCACGAACGGGCCGTCGAGGTCGGTCGTCAGCACCTCGCGCCACGTCCCGAGGTCGAGGTCGAGGAACGGCGTCGCGGTGCCCGTCCCGGCGACGTTGACGAGCGCGTCGACCCGCCCGAGCTCGGCCGCCAGCGCGTCCACGGCGGGAGCCAGCGCGTCGAGGTCGGAGACGTCGACGCGGCGCGTCACGGCCGTCGCGCCGCGCTCGCGGACCTGGCGCGCGGTCTCCTGCGCCTCCTCCTCGTCTGCGTACCAGCACAGGCCGAGGTCGAAACCGTCGGCCGCCAGGGCGACGGCGGTGGCGCGTCCGATGCCGGACTCCGAGCCCGTGACGAGGGCGACGGGGCGCTCGTGCGCTCCCTCGCCCGCGGGGGCCGCGGACCGGGCGGTGCGGGGGTCGAGATCGGGAGAGGTCATGACTCGACCCTCCGGACCTCGTCGCCCGCACGCATCTCGGCAGGGTCCTGCGGCCCCACGAGGAGCGACCGCGCGGCCGGACGCCGCTTCCGCCAGCTCGTGCCGGACGCCGAGTACGTCGAGGTCGAGGGCGCTCCCCACGGCCTGCTCGTCACGCACGCGGCCGCGACGACCTCGGCGACGGCGATGCGGCCGAGCGCCGGGTCGAGGTCGGCGGCGTGCGGGTCACCCCGGTAGCCGCGCGCCGCGTCGTCGGGCGCGTGCGCCGGCCCCTGCTCCGTGTCGCCGTGCCAGAGCACCGCGTGCCGCTCCGGGTCCACGGCGGGACCCCACGTGGCGGGCGGTGTCGGGCCGAACAGCACCACCGACGGGGTGCCGTACGCGGTCGCCAGGTGGGCCACGCCCGTGTCCCCGCAGACGACGAGCCGGGCCGTCGCGACGACGTCGGCGAGCGCGGGCAGGTCGAGCGTCCCGGCCGTGTCGGTCACGCTGCCGGTCCCGTCCGGCGCCCCCGCGGGGCCGCCGAGGGCGGCGTCCGCGTCGGCCACGACCCGCGCGCACAGGTCGCGCTCGTCGGGGCCGCCCGTGACGACGACGTCGTGACCGGCGGCCGCGAGGTCGCGCGCGACCGCGGCGAAGCGGTCCGCGGGCCAGCGGCGCGCGCCGGACGCCGCGCCGGGGTGCACGACGACGTGGCGCCCGCGCGACCCCGGCGGGTCGAGCCGCAGGTCCTCGCGCGAGCACGCGCCGCCCGCCGCGGTGACGAGCCGGCACCAGCGGTCGACCTCGTGCTCGTCCGGGTCCCAGTCCGGCCCGTCGACCCCCGCGTCGCCCGACGCGAACGCGACGACCCGCTCCGGGCCGGTGTCGAGCAGCACCCGGTGGCTCTCGGGGCCGCTGCCGTGCAGATTCACCGCCACGTGCCCGGGGTCCGCACCGGTGAGCGTCCGCGCCTCCTGCGCCCAGACGAGCGGCTCGAGGCCGCGGGTCGGTACGACGCCGTCGACCAGGCCGAGGTCGCGCAGCCAGCCGCCGACCTCGGCGGGTGCGGCGAGGAGCACGCGCCGGCCGGGCCACGCGCGCCGCACGCCCCGCAGCGCGGGCACGGCCGTCAGCGCGTCCCCGAGCCCGAGCGCGCGCAGCACGAGGATGGTCCCCTCGTCCTGCCCCGCGAGCCCCGGCAGGTCGGGCGCCAGCTCCGTCGCGCCCGCCGTCACGGCCACGACGTCTCGCCGGACGCCATGACGAGCATCTCGCGGATCTCGCAGCCCACCGGCTGGCGCAGCGCCGTCACGACGGCGGCCGCGGTCGCGCGCGGGTCGTTGAGGTCGGCGTCCGGCCCCGGCTTGTACTGCTCGGTGCGGCCGTCGAAGAACGCGGTGCGCATCCCGCCGGGCACGAGGCACGTGACGCCGACGCGGCCCGCGAGCTCCGCGGCGAGCGCCTGGGAGAACCCGCGCACCGCGAACTTCGACGCGCAGTAGGCGGTCGCGTCCGAGACGCCCTTGAGGCCGAGCGTCGACGCCACCGTGACGACCGTGCCGCGGCGCTCCTCGAGGAACGGCAGCGCGGCGCGCACGACGGCGACCGTGCCGAAGAGGTTGACACGCACGACGCGCTCCCACGTCTCGACGTCGATCTCGTCGAGGCGCCCGCACGCGTCGGTGCCGGCGGCCGTGACGACGGCGTCGGGCGGCCCGACCTCGAGCGCGAGCCGCTCGACCGCGGCGGCCGCGGCGGCGGAGTCGGACAGGTCGACGACCGCGTGCGGCACGCCGTCGGCGGGCGCGACCCGGTCCAGGACGACCGGCTTGCCGCCCGCCGCCGTCACCGCCTCGACGAGCGCGGCCCCCAGGCCGCTCGCGCCCCCGGTGACGTAGACGGTGCCGAGCTCGCGGGGCACGGGGACGTCGGTCCGCTGGGCGGACGTGGTGGTGGTCATGCGGTGGTCTCCTCCGTCAGGGTGGGGACCCCGGGCGCGAACCGCCCGGAGCGTTCGAGGATCGAGGTCGTGGAGCGGCCGTCGACGTAGGGCAGGACGACGACCCGGCCGCCGTGGCGCCGGACCGTCTCCGCCTCGGGGAGCGTCTCCTCCGTGTAGTCGCCGCCCTTCGCCCAGACGTCGGGGCGCAGGCGGTCGAGCGCGGCCCGCGGGTCGTCCTCGTCGAACACGACGACGGCGGCCACGCAGTCGAGCGCGGCGAGGACCCGGGCGCGGTCGGCCTGCCCGACGACGGGGCGCTGCGGCCCCTTGAGCCGCCGCACCGACGCGTCGCCGTTGAGCAGGACGACGAGGTGGTCGCCCAGGCGCGCGGCCGCCTCGAGCGTCGCGACGTGCCCGGCGTGCAGGATGTCGAAGCAGCCGCCCGTGGCGACGACGGTGCCGCCCGCGGCACGCAGCCGGGCGGCCACGGCCTCGGGCCCGTCGGGGTCCGACGGCGGGACGTCCTGCGTCGCGCCGGAGGGGGTCGGCGCGCCGGACGCGCGGTCCGGCGTGTGCTCCCGTGCCGCGCCCGGCGTGCGGTCGGCGGGGGAGTCGGCCCGGCGCCGGTAGCCCTCCGCGCCGCCCGCCGCGACCCAGGCCGAGGCCGAGGCGACGGCGGCGACGACCGCCGGGACGAGGCCCTCGCCCCGGGCGAGCGCGACCGCGACCGTCGAGGCGAAGCGGTCGCCCGCGCCGCACGGGTCGCCGTGCGCCACGGTCGCGGGCACGTACGCGGGCTCGCCGTCCGCGCGCGCGACGAACGCCCCGCGGTCGCCCGCCGTGACGCACACCGCCCCCACGTCCCACGCGGCCGCGAGCGACCGCGCGAGGCCCCCGGGGTCGTCGGGCGTCGCGTCCAGGCCGAGCGCTTCCGCGGCGTCGAGCGCCTCCGCGAGGTTGGGCGTGACGAGCGCCGTCCCGGGGACCGGGGCGCCGCCGCGCGGGTGCGGGTCCCACACGAGCGTCCCGGTGCGGGCCGCGTGCGCGAGCGCGTCGCGGACCGGCCCGGCGTGGGTCGTCCCCGCGCCGTAGTCGGACACGAGCACGACGTCGGCGCCCGCGAGCGCCGCCCGCGCCGCGCGCTCCGGCAGGTCGCCGGGCCGGGCGGGGCCGCCGTCGTCGACGCGCACGACCGTCTGGCCGCCGGAGCGCACGCGGGTCTTGCGCCGCGTCGTGCCGACCTGCGGCAGCGCGACGACGTCGAGGTGCGGGCGCAGCAGGGCCCGCAGCTCGGAGCCCGCGTCGTCGTCCCCGAACGGCGCGACGAGGCGCACGCTCGCGCCGTCGGCCGCGAGGAGCGCGGTGAGCCCCGCGCCGCCCGGGCTGCGCCGGACGCCGAGCGTGTCGACGACGGGCACGGGGCCGTCGGGGGAGAAGCGGGTCACCTGGCCGTCGACGTCGCGGTCGAGGAGCACGTCCCCGACGACGACGACCTGCGGTCCGGTCGCCGTCGCGGAGGCCGGTGCGGGCGCCGGGGCCGGTCGGTCGTCGGCCGACCCGGCGCCCGGGAGGCCGGCCGCGGCGCGCGCCTCGCGGTGGCGCACGTGCGCGTCGAGCGCGGCGCACAGCGCGTGCACGACGACGAGGTGCAGCTCCTGGACGGACGAGGTCGACGCGCCGCGCAGGGCGAGCACGTCGTCGCACGCGGCCGCGAGCGCGCAGTCCCGTGGGCCCGTGAGCGCCCACGTGGTGAGGCCGAGCTCGCGGGCCCGGCGGGCCGCGGCGACGACGTTCTCGCTCTCGCCGGAGGTCGACAGGAGCACGAGCACGTCGCCGGGGCGACCGTGCGCCGCGACCTGGCGCGCGTACATCTCGGCGATGCCGTAGTCGTTGACGATCGCCGTGAGGCTCGACGTCTCCGCGTGCAGGCTGATCGCGGACAGCGGGGTGCGCTCGCCGTCGAAGCGGCCCACGAGCTCGGCGGTGAGGTGCTGCGCCTCGGCGGCGCTGCCCCCGTTGC
This sequence comes from Cellulosimicrobium sp. 72-3, assembly GCF_013127315.1. Lineage (NCBI taxonomy): Bacteria > Bacillati > Actinomycetota > Actinomycetes > Micrococcales > Promicromonosporaceae > Cellulosimicrobium > Cellulosimicrobium sp. 72-3. The sequence goes on along the minus strand of NZ_CP053419.1, from coordinate 2,365,391 downwards.
CCGCGACGAGCAGCCGCCCGCCCGCGAGCACCGTGTCGGCGAGCCGCGCACCCCACGCGTCGATCCGGCCCGCCTCGGCGGTGAGCAGGTCCAGGCCGTCGTGCAGGTCGTCGGCGTGCGCGCGCAGCCAGCGGCGCGCGGCGCCGTGCGGGCCGTCGCCGGACCCGTCACCGGGCGTGTCGCCGTAGGGCGTCCGGGGCGCGGTCACGGTGCGCTCACCGCCCGCAGCGCGGTGCGCCCGGCCGCCACCGGCCGGGCTCGGCCGCGCTCGGCCCGGCGGGCCGTGGTGACGCGCTCGTACGACTCGGCGGTGCGCTCGGCGACCGTGACCCAGCCGTACAGGTGCTCGGCGCGCAGCCGCGCGGCCGAACCGAGGCGTTCCGCGAACGCCGGGTCGTCGGCGAGCCGGCGCAGCGCGACGGCGAGCGCCCCGGGGTCGCGCGGCGGGACGAGCAGGCCCGTGCGCCCGTCGACGACCGAGTCGAGCAGCCCGCCCACGGCCGCGCCCACGACGGGACGCCCGCACGCGGCGGCCTCCAGCGGGACGATCCCGAAGGGTTCGTACCAGGGGTCGCACACGACGGCGTCGGCGGCGTGCATGAGGTCGCGCACGTCGTCCTGCGTCACGCTGCCCACGAACCGCACGCGGTCCGCGACGCCGGAGGCCACCGCGACCGCGCGCAGCCGCAGGACCTCCGGGTCCTCGTCGAGCGCGCCCGGCGCGGGGCCGCCCGCGACGACGAGCTCCGCGCCCGGCAGCTCGGCGAGCGCCTCGATGACGGTGTCGACGCCCTTGCGCTCGACGAGCCGGCCCACCGAGAGCAGGCGCAGGCGGCCGGGCTCGCGGTGCAGGTGCTCGGTGCGGTCCGGGTCGGGCAGGAAGCGGCCGAGGTCCACGCCGCACGGCACGACGTCGATGCGGTCGGGGTCGGCGCCGAGCGCGACGAGCTCGGCGACCTCGTCGGCGCACGTCGCGACGATCCGGTCGACCGCGCGGCACAGCAGGCGCTCGCGGGCCACCCGCTCGGCGGGGCTCGTGTCGTGCGCGCCCTGGTGGCGGCGCTTGACGGAGCCGAGCGCGTGGAAGGTCTGCACGAGCGGGACCCCGAGCGGGGGCGCGGACAGCAGGCCCGCGATCCCGGACATCCAGAAGTGGGCGTGGACGACGTCGGGCCGGGGCCCGGGCTCGATCCACCGCCGCAGGAGGTCGGCGCCGAACGCGTCCATGTGGGGCAGGAGGTCGTCCTTGGGGACGGGCACGGGCGGACCGGCGTCCACGTGCACGACCTCGACACCGCGGGAGAGCGGGACGCGCTCCGGGAGGGACGCGTCGTCGCGGCGCGTGAACACCTCCACGCGGTGGCCCTGCGCGCCGAGCCGCGTGGCGAGCGACGCGACGTGCACGTTCTGCCCGCCGGCGTCGACGCCGCCCAGGGCGGCGAGGGGGCTGGCGTGCTCCGAGATCATCGCGATCTTCATGAGGTCACCTCCGTCAGGACCGTGTCCCAGCGCCGCAGGAACGCGACGTGGGAGTAGTGCTCGAGCACGTGGGCGCGGGCCGCCCGGCCGTGCTCGCGGGCGTCGTCGGGGTCGGCGAGCCAGCGCCGCGCGGTCGCGGCGAGCTCGTCGGGACGGGCGCTGAGGAGCCCCGCGGACGCGGGCACCGCGACCGGCGCCTCGGTGGTCGGCAGCGCGAGGACGGGCATCCCGAGCGCCATCGCCTCGAGCAGGGAGAGCCCGAGGCTCGTCCAGCGGTAGGGGTGCAGGTAGGCGCGCGACGTCGCGAGCCGCGCGTGCATCGCGGCCTGGGGGACGTCGTCGTGCAGGCCGTGCGGGAGGTCGTGCGGCAGGTCGTGCGACGCGGCGCCGGGCGCCGCGAGGTGCTCGGCGAGCTTGCCGACGCCCATGCCGTAGACGTCGAGCGGCACGTGCCGCCCCAGCGCGACGAGCACGTCGGTCCCGGCGACGCGCCAGCGCCGCACGGGCTCGTTGACGACGGCGCCGACGCTCGCCCGCTCCCCGGTGTACAGCGGGCCGGGGTCGGGGATGCCGTGGTCGGCGACGAGCGTGCGCGCGTCGCCGGTGTCCCACATGAGCGCGTTGAACGCCGTGACGTGCACGATCGGCACGAGGCCCTCCTCGACGACGTCGAGGTCGGCGAGCGGGTGCCGGGTCGCGGCCGCGTGGCCGGTCGGGGCGTTGTGCTCGACGTAGACGGCGGGCACGTCGCGGCCGGGCACGAGCCCGGTCCAGCGCCGCAGCAGCTCGACCTCCTCGGGGCGCTGGAGCACCACGACGTCGATCGCGCGGTCCGCCGCGAGGTCGGCGAGCTCGTCCGGCGCGACCTCGCGCGCCCCGGGCGGCCAGTCCCAGGTGCGCGCGCGGCCGCGGCCGTCGGGCCCGCGGTCGGGGACGACCGGGACCAGGTACTCGTGGCCGCCGGCGACGAACGACGTCGCCCACGACCCGTGCACGTGCCACACGAGGATCCTCATCGGGTCACCCCCACGGTCCGGAGCGGTGTCGCGCGGGGCGCGGGCGTCCCCACGACGTGCGGGACGACGAGCCGGTCGACGGCCGCGACGACGTCGTCCGGGTCGACGCCGAGGCACGGGTGGCCGGGCACCGGGCACACCCGGGCGCGCGTGCCGCGGCACGCGGCCTCCTGGTCGCCGAGCAGGACGGTCGGCACGCCCCACGGCGCCCAGCGCTCCGCGGGGACCACGGGGGCGAAGAGCGACACGACGGGCGTGCCCACCGCGGCGGCCAGGTGCGCGGGCCCCGTGTTGCCGACGACGACGCACCGGGCGCCCGCGAGCACCGCGGCCAGGCCCGCGAGGTCCGTGCGCCCCGACAGGTCCCGCGCGCGCCCGGCGGCGGCGTGCGCCGCGAGGTCCGTCTCGCCGGGGCCGCCCGTGACGACCACCTCGTGGCCCGCGCGCACCAGCGCCGCGACGAGGTCGCGCGCGTGGTCGGGCGCCGGGGCCCGGGCGGGGACGGACGCGCCGGGGTGCACGACGACGTAGGGCCCCGCGGGCACGAGCGACGACACGTCGGGCAGCGGCCCGCGCACGCGCAGCCGGTCGCCGTCGGGCGGCGCGCCGAACCCTGCGGCGCGGGCGAGGTCGAGCGCGGCCTCGACCTCGTGCAGGCCGTCCGCGCGGGCGTGCCGCACGTCGAGGAGCGAGCCCGGGTAGTCCTCGCTCACCGCGGCGACGCGCCCGACGCCCGCGACCTTGAGCAGCATCGCCGCGGGCAGCGGGCTCTGGTGGAACGAGGTGAAGACGACCGCGGCGGCGTAGCGCCTCTCGGCGAGGGTCGCGACGAGGTCGAGCACGCTCGCGCGGTCGACGGGCGGGGGCCGGTAGCCGGACCAGGGTGCGTCGAAGACGAGCACGTCGCGCACGTCCGGCAGCAGCTCTGCCGCCGCGCGCCCGGCCGGGGCCGCCAGGACGTCCACGCGGCCGCCGTCGCGCGCGGCCGCGTGCGCCATCGCCCGCACCGCGGGGCCCGTGAGCAGGACGTCGCCGTCGCTGTCGAGGCGCACGGCGAGCACGTCGGCGCTCATGCCGCACGCTCCTCGCCCGGTGCCGCCGCGGACGTGCCGGGAACCGACGCGCCGGGGGAGGGCGCGGCGTCGTGCTCCCGGGGCGGGCCGGGGAGGCGGTCGTCGAGCGCGCGGACCGCCGCGGCGAGGTCCGGCACGACGCGCGGGGCGGCGGCGACCTCCTCGGCGCGCGTCACGGGCGTCGGGACGAGGACCGGGGTTGCGCCCGCGGCGAGCGCGGCGCCCACGTCGGCGCCGATGTCGCCCACGACGGCGCACCGCCACGGCTCGACGCCGAGGTCGGCCGCCGCGGCGAGCACGAGGCCGGGACCGGGCTTGCGGCACGCGCACGCGTCGTCCGGCGCGTGCGGGCACACCTGCCACGTGTCGAACAGGCCGAGCAGCTCCTCGACGCGCGCGTTCACGGCGTCGACCTGCGCGCGCGTGAGGAGCCCGCGCCCGACGCCGGACTGGTTGGACACCACGCCGAGCCGGACCCCGCGGGCGCGCAGGTCGTCGAGCACGGCGCGGGCGCCCTCGACGGGACGCACCGCCGCCGGGTCGCCGTTGTACGGGACGTCGTGCACGAGCGTGCCGTCGCGGTCGAGGAGCACGGCCGCGAGCGGCGGCGGCCACGGCTCGAGCCCGCGCCGGGCGGCGAGCGTGCCCGCGACGCGGTGCCGTACCGCGGCGAACGGGATGGCGGCGCTCGTCCACGCCATGCGCCGCAGCTCGGGCCCGAACGCGTCGTCGCCCGGCCGCGGCCCCGGCGCGAGGCGGCGCCCGAGGAACTGCGCGGTGAGGGCCGCCCACCCGATCACGCCGAGCGCCGCGACGCGCGGGCGCCGCGCGACCAGCCCGCCGACGCCGACCGCGGCGGCCGCGACGGTCGCGACGTGCCACGCCAGACGGCCGCGGCCCGTCTCGGCCCGCTCGCGCCACCCCGGCCCGTGCAGGGCGCGGAACGTCGCGTCGTCGCGGGTCCCGGCCTGCACGCGCAGGCTCACCGCGTCGTCCGCGGGGCGCACGGGGTGCGTCGTCGTGCGCGTGCCGCGCACGAGCTCCCAGCCCGCCTCGCGCACGCGCAGCGCGAGGTCGGCGTCCTCGCGGTAGGCGCGGGGGAAGCGCTCGTCGAACCCGCCGACCTGCTCGAGCGCGGCGCGCCGGTAGGCCATGTCGGCGGTCGCCCAGGCCGCGCGCTCGAGCCCGGCGGTCCCGCGCTCCCAGTCCGTCGGACGGCGGTGCGCGGGCAGCGGCACGTGCAGGCGGCCCTGCACGCCGCCGGTGCGGGGCGTCGCCGCCGCGAGGTCGTGCGCGAGGAGGCGCGCCCACCCGGCGGGGAGCTCGACGTCGTCGTCGAGGAGCACGACCCACGGCGCGGTCGTCGAGCGCCACCCGGCGTTGCGCGCGGCGGCCGGGCCCCGACCCCCGGTGCGCACGACGCGCGCGCCGAGCGCACGGCCGGCGTCCCCGAGGTCGAGCGGGTCGGGCACCGGGTCGGTCGTGCCGAGTGGCGGCAGCCGGCGGTCGTCCGCGACGACGACCTCGGCCGGCCCGGGGGAGTCCGGGCCGTCGGCCTGGGCGACGAGGGTCTCCAGGAGCCGGTCGAGCGACGGGCGGCCGATGGAGGGCACGACGACGGCGTACGGCACCGGGGGTGCGGGACGGCCCGCGGGCGCGCTCACGCCGTCGCCCCGGACGGAGCGGCGAACACGTCGGGCCTGCGCACGAGGTGCGGGCCGAGCACGAGCGCGTCCACGGGGGCGGACCCGAAGAGCTCGAGCGCGTCGCGCGGGTCGTCGACCATCGGACGCCCCGCGGTGTTGAGGCTCGTGTTGACGACGACCGGGAGCCCGGTCAGCTCCTTGAACGCCCGGATCGTGGCCTGCAGGCGCGGGGTCGAGTCGTCGACGGTCTGGATGCGCGCGGTGCCGTCCACGTGCACGACGGCGGCGATCCGGTCGCGCCACGCGGGCGCCACCTCGTGCACGAAGAGCATGTACGGGCTCGGAACGGGGCCGCCGGAGAAGATCTCCGCGGCGTCCTCGAGCAGGACCATGGGCGCGACGGGCCGGAACTGCTCGCGGCCCTTGACGTCGTTGAGGCGCTCCAGGTTCTCCACCGGTCCCGGGTGCGCGAGCAGGGAGCGGTGCCCCAGCGCGCGCGGTCCGAGCTCGGCGCGGCCGTCGAACCACGCCACGACGCCGTTGTCGGCGAGGATGCGCCCGACCTCGGCGGGCAGGTCGTCGGGCGTCGTGAACGGCACCTGCGCGGTGCGCAGCCACCGGGCGAGCGCCTCGTCGCCCCAGGCCCGGCCGAGCGCCGCCGAGCCCATCGGCTCGACGGTGTCGCCCGCCTCCGCGGCGAGCTGGAGGGCGGCGCCCAGCGCCGTGCCGGAGTCGCCCGCCGCGGGCTGGACCCACACCTCCTCGAACGGCGACTCGCGCCAGACCCGCGAGTTCGCGACGCAGTTCAGCGCCGTGCCGCCCGCCATGGTCAGCACGCGGTCGCCCGTCTGCCCGTGGAGCCACGTGGCGAGGTCGACGAGCACCTCCTCGAGCCGCGCCTGCACCGACGCCGCGAGGTCGGCGTGCTCGGCCCGGCCGCCGTGCGCGGTGCCCCACGTGCCGTCGTCCGTGCGGCGCGGCGCCCAGCGCTCCCAGTCGGGCACCTCGGCGACGAAGCCGCCGTCGCCCGTCGCGTAGAGCACCTCGCGCAGGTCGTCGAGGAAGCGCGGCTCGCCGTACGACGCGAGCGCCATGACCTTGTACTCGTCGCTCGACCGCAGGAAGCCCAGGTGCTCGGTGAGCGACTCGTAGACCAGCCCCAGCGAGTGCGGCAGCTCCTGGCTCGCGAGCACCTCGAGGCGGCCGTGGTCGTACCGGCCCGCGAGGTGCGACGAGCGCTCCCCGCGGCCGTCGAGCGACAGGACGCTCGCGACCGGGAACGGCGACGCCAGCGCGGCCGACGCCGCATGCGCCACCTCGTGCGGCACGAACCGCACCGTCGAGGGGGACAGGCCCGGCAGGGCGGTGGCGAGGAACTGCGGCGCGCGCTCGGCGTACTGCACGCGCAGCCAGTCCCACGGGTCCGGTAGGCCCATCTCCTCGGCGGGCTTAGCCAGCGCCGGGTCGAACGAGTACGCGACGGCGTCCAGGTCCTGGGGGCGCAGCCCGCCCTCCTCGAGGCACCAGGCCATCGCCTTCTCGGGGAGCTCCCACGCCGCGAACGGCAGCGGTCGCTTGCCGTGCTTGCGCCGCGAGAAGCGCTCCTCCTCCGCGGCGGCGACCACCCGGCCGTCGACGACGAGGGCGGCGGACGGGTCGTGGAACAGGGCGTTGACTCCGAGGACGCGCATGGGCTGCGAGCCTTCCTCGTTCGGGTCAGGCTCGTGGTGCGCCTCGAGAAACCGGGGGCACTCCACCTGACGCGTGCGGGTCGGCTCTGCTGCAACCCGACTTCACCCTGACCCGGAGAAGCGGTTCTCGCACGCCGACGTCGCACCTATGGGTAGTTCTCTTCGTGTGATTCCCGGGAGGCCTGCATGACCACGACCACCGCACCCACCACCCACCCCGACCCGGCCGCGCCGGCCGCGGGCGAGCGCCGACTCGACCGGACCGACCCGGCCACGGGTCGGCCCGCCGCCCCGGTCCGCTGCGCGGGCGCCGACGAGGTCGACGCCGCCGTGCGCGCCGCCGCGGCCGCCTGGCCCGCGTGGCGCGCGACCCCGCCGGGGGAGCGGGCCGGTGCCCTGCGCGCCGCCGCCCGCGCCGTGCGCGCCGCCGTCGACGAGCTCGGCGACCTCCTGTGCACGACGACCGGACGGCTGCGGGCCGAGGCGCGCGGGTCGGCCGAGGTCGCCGCCGACCTGCTCGACGAGGCCGCCGTGGCAGGCCTCGGCCGGGCGGGCAGGGTGCTCGCGGGCGACCCCGCCGCGCTGGACGTCGTGCGGCGGGAGCCGCGCGGCGTCGTCGCGGTGATCACGCCGTGGAACGACCCCTACCCGGCGGCCGCCGGGCTGCTCGCCGCGGCGCTCGTGACCGGCAACACCGTGGTGCACAAGCCGTCCGAGCGCAGCGACGCACCCGGCGTGCGCCTCGCCGAGATCGTGGCGGGCGCGCTCCCGCCGGACGTCCTGCGCGTCGTCAGCGGCGACGGCGGGACGGGCGCGGCCGTCGTCGCGCACGACGACGTCGCCCTGGTCGCGCACGTCGGCTCCACGGCCGCGGGCCGGCGCATCGCCGCCGCCGCGGGCGCGCGCGGGGCGAAGGTGCTGCTCGAGAACGGCGGCAAGGACCCGCTCGTCGTGGACGCGGGCGTCGACCCGGTGCTCGCCGCGCGACAGATCGCGACCGGCGCGTTCACCAACGGCGGCCAGCTGTGCACCGCCGTCGAGCGGGCGTACGTGGTCGAGGAGGTCGCGGACGCGGTCGTCGCCGAGCTCGCGCGTCTCGCGGACGCGGTCGTGGTGGGCGACCCGGCCGACGACGCGACGACCATGGGACCGCTCGTCGACGACGCGCAGCTCGCCGTCGTCGAGGAGCACGTGCAGGGGGCGCTCGCGGCGGGGGCCGAGGTCGTGACGGGCGGCCGGCGGCTCGACCGGGCCGGGTCGTACTACGCGCCCACCGTGCTCGACCGGTGCCCGGACGACGTGGACCTGCTCACGACGGAGACGTTCGGCCCCGTGGCGCCGGTCGTGCGCGTCGCCGACTTCGACGAGGGACTGCGCCGTGCGTCCGCGTCGGCGTACGGGCTCGCGGCGACCGTGCTCACGCCGTCGCTCGCCCACGCGCTGCGCGCGGCGGACGTGCTCGACGTCGGCACGGTCAAGGTGAACGCGGTGTTCGGGGGCGCGCCGGGCGGCTCCGCCGACCCGCGGCGCGGCAGCGGCGGCGGGGCCGGGTACGGGCCGGACCTGCTCGACGAGATGACCGTGCGCAAGGCCGTCCACCTCGAAGCGCTGGGGGAGCCGTGAGCCGCCGCGCGAGCGCGACGCTCACGTTCGGCGGGACGGCGACGGCGCTCCTGCGGTTCGGGCGCTTCACCGTGCTCACCGACCCGAACTTCCTGCACCGCGGCCAGTGGGCCTACCTCGGCAAGGGCCTCGCGTCGCGGCGCCGCACCCAGCCCGCGCTCGGGCCGACGGGCCTCCCGCCGCTCGACGCGATCGTCCTGTCCCACCTGCACGGGGACCACTTCGACCGGGTCGCGCGGCGCGGCCTGACGCGGCAGGTGCCGCTCCTCACCACGCCGTCCGCGGCGCGGCGCCTGGCGCGGTACCACTTCGCGACGGTCGGCATGCCGACCGGCACGATCGAGACGTTCCGCTCGGGGAAGGAGACGCTCGACGTGGAGTCGGTCCCGGCGATCCACGCGCGCGGCGTCATGCGCTCGTTGTTGCCGGAGGTCATGGGCACCGTCTACACGCACCGCGTGGAGGGCGACCGCCAGACCCAGGTCTACGTCACGGGCGACACGCTCACGGGCGACCACGTGGACGTCGTCGCGGACGCGTTCCCGCACCTCGACTCGGTGGTCGCGCACCTGGGCGGGACGCGCATCCTCGGCCGGACCGTGACCATGGACGACGTGCAGGGGGCGGACCTCGTGCGGCGCGTCGGCGTGCCGCTCGTCGTCCCGATCCACCACGACGACTACGGCGTGTTCCGCAGCCCGCTGCGCGACTTCCTCGCGCGGTCGCCGGAGCTGCCCGGGGTCGAGATCCGGCCCGTGGCGCGGGGCGCGACGGTCGACCTGCGGGTCGACTGACGGGCGGATGCCCACCGTGGGGGCCCGCCCGGCGACCCGCCAGGAACATCGACCTTGTGGTCGGTTTTCGTGAGGGGTCCGGCCCAACTTTTCGTCTCAGTATTTCAACTTCTGACTTGGCATCAGCGAAAGTCGCGCTTAGGGTCGAACGCAGCGCGGGGCCAGGACGGCGCCGCGCAGGCCCCGGTCCCCGGGGCCGTCCACCCATCCGGGTCGACCGATCAGCGGCGATCGTCGAGCAGCGGCACCGAGCACAGGTGCCGCGCTGCTGGTCGGGGACCACGGGCTCCTCGATCCACGTCAAGGAGGACGTTGTGCACAGACCATCCACGAGCCGACGCAGGCTCGCCCGAGGTGCCGCGGCGGCGCTGTCCGCCGCGTTGCTCGTCCCGCTCGCGATGAGCGGGGCGAGCGCGCACCCCGGCCACGGCGGAGACGAGAGCGAGACCGCCGCCGAAGCCGCGCAGGACGACGCGGCACTCGACTGGAACAACTACGAGAAGGTCCTGCTGAGCAAGGACACCGGTGAGCCGATCGACCTCGCCGTGCTGCCCGACTCGCGGGTCCTGCACACCGCGCGCGACGGCGTCGTCCGTCTCACCGACACCGCGACCGGGCGGACGACGCAGATCGCGAAGCTCGACGTCTACGCCAACTCCGAGGACGGGCTGCAGGGCATCTCCCTGGACCCGGACTTCGAGGAGAACGGGTTCGTCTACCTCGTGTACGCGCCCCGCGTCATGGAGGGCACCTCGCCCACCGGGGTCGAGTACCCCGAGACGACGCCGCAGGGCAGCGCGCCGAACTCGCTCCCCGCGGGCGAGGACGAGAGCTACTGGGACCGGTGGCTGGGCTACAACCAGCTCTCGCGGTTCACGTGGGACGCCGAGAGCAGCACGCTCGACCTGGACAGCGAGCGCGCGATCCTCAAGGTCGACGCGCAGCGCGGCCAGTGCTGCCACGTCGGCGCCGACATGGCGTGGGACGCGGAGGGCAACCTCTTCCTGTCCACGGGCGACAACACCCCGGCCGGTGCCCCCGGCGCCGACGGGTACGCCCCGAACAACAACGCGCCCGGCATGAACCCCGGGTTCGACGACCGCCGCAGCGCGGGCAACACGAACGACCTGCGCGGCGCGATCCTGCGGATCAACCCGATCGAGGACATCGCCCCCGGCACCGAGGTCGGACCGGGCACCACGTACACGATCCCCGAGGGCAACCTCTTCGACGACCCGCAGTACGAGGGCTCCGAGGACCTGGTGCGCGAGGAGATCTACGTGATGGGGGTGCGCAACCCCTTCCGGATCGACTACGACCTCGAGTCCGGCGCGCTCGTCTGGGGCGACTACGGCCCCGACGCGGCGAACGCCAACCCCGACCGCGGCCCCATGGGCTACGTCGAGTGGCAGCTCACGACCGAGCCGATGAACGGTGGCTGGCCCTACTGCCACGGCCCCAACGCGAACTACAACGAGTGGGACTTCGCGACGGGCACGCCCGGCGAGTGGTTCGACTGCGAGGCCGGCGCGAAGAACAACTCCACGTGGAACACCGGTCTGGACGTCGTCCCGCCGGCCACGGCGCCGCAGGTCTACTACGGCGACCGCCCCGGCGACCAGCCGGAGCTGCTCGACCCGCTGGTCGAGCTGGGCGGCGGCGGCCAGGCGCCCATGGGCGGCCCGATCTTCCGCTCCGCCGACTACCCCGACGCGCCGGGCAAGTTCCCCGCGTACTGGGACGGCAAGCCGTTCATGGCGGAGTTCTCCCAGGACTACGTCGTCGCGTTCACGCTCGACGAGCTCTCGTCGGCCGGTGAGGTCACCGCGGTCGAGGACTTCCTGCCCAACGCGCACCTGGAGACGGTGAACCAGCCGATCTGGGACAACGTCATGGACATGGAGTTCGGTCCGGACGGGTCCATGTACGTCCTGGAGTACGGGGACGGCTTCTTCCGCCAGAACCCGGACGCCGGGCTGTACCGCATCACCTACGGGTCGGAGAACAAGACCCCGCGCGCGGCGATCTCGGCCACCCCGGTGTCGGGCAGCGACGCGCCGCTCGAGGTGACGTTCGACGCCTCGGCGACGACGGACGCCGAGACCCCGAACGAGGGCCTGACCTTCGACTGGGACTTCGACGCCGACGGCGAGTACGACGCCCAGGGCGAGACGGTGACGCACACGTTCACCGAGCGCGGCCGGTTCGCCGTGCAGCTGCGCGTCACGGACCCGGAGGGCAACTTCGGCCTCGCGATCCAGCAGGTCACCGTCGGCAACACCGCCCCGGAGATCACGCTGAGCCAGCCGGACGGCGCGGTCTTCGACTGGGGCGACGCCGTCCCGTACACCGTCTCGGTGCACGACGCCGAGGACGGCGACGAGCCGGTGTGCACCAACATCCAGTACACGTTCGGTCTCGGCCACAACGAGCACGCCCACCCCGAGGTGAGCGGGCGCGCCGCGGTCACCGAGGACGGCTGCGGCTTCACGATCCAGACGAGCCCCGACGCCGTCGAGCACGGCGAGGGCGAGAAGATCTTCGGCACGCTCGTCGTGACGTACACGGACAAGGCCCAGGGTGACGTCCCCGCCATCACCGGCGAGGCCACGCACATCCTCAAGCCGCAGGCGCAGCAGGCCGAGTGGTACGACGCGGCCGAGGGCGTCGAGGTCGTCGAGGACCCGGCGGCGAACGCCGGCCGCTACGTCACCTCGTTCGACGAGGGCGACTCGTTCACCTACCGGCCGCTCGCGCTCGTCCACGCCCCGACGGGCGAGGCCGTCGACGAGGTCACCGTCCGCGGCAGCGGCGAGGGCACCGTCACGCTGAGCTGGCAGGGTGCGGGGGCCGAGTCCTCCGAGCCGCTGGCCGACTTCGCCTTCACGGGCGAGGGCTGGCAGGACGTCACGCAGACGCTGAGCAGCGTGCCCGAGGGCACCGGCTCGGTCGTCGTGACGACCACCGGCGGCGTGGACGTCGACGCGGTGACGTTCGCCGTGGGCGAGGGCAGCACCGAGCCGGTCGTCGTGCCGGCCGAGCAGGTGTCCATCCAGATGTTCTCGCTCATCCCGTGGGTCAACGAGGCGGGCCTCCCGGCCGTCCTCGAGCGCCTGTCGGAGATCGGCTTCAAGAACATCGAGCCCTTCGGCGGCAACTTCTCCGGCTACACCGCCGAGGAGTTCCGTGCGCTGGCCGACTCCTACGGCCTGAGCGTGAAGTCGTCGCACTACAACGTCGACGAGGCCACGTTCGACGCGACCCTGGACTACGTGGGGACGCTCGGCCAGGAGTACGTCGGCTCGGGCGGCTGGCCCGCACCGGGGATCGGTACCTACGAGAACACGCTCGCGACGGCCGAGGCCATGAACCGGCTCGGGGAGCGGGCGGTCGACGCCGGCTTCACGAAGTTCTTCGGCCACAACCACGACGGCGAGTTCCGCACGACGTACGAGCACGAGGGGGAGACGCTCTCGGCCTGGGAGATCCTGGTCCGCGAGACGAACCCCGAGTACGTGACGTTCCAGCTCGACGTCGCGTGGGCCGCCCACGCGGGCGTCGACGTCCCGGCGCTCATCGAGCAGTACGGCGACCGGATCGAGCTGCTCCACGTCAAGGACGCCACGGGTCTGAACGCGGGCGGCCGCCCGTCGTTCACCAACCTGGGCGAGGGCGAGGTGCCGCTCCAGGAGATCCTCACGGCGGCGCAGGAGGCCGGCGTCGCGTACTACGTCCTCGAGTGGGACCAGGCGCCCGACGGCGAGGACTTCGCGGCCCACGGCTTCGAGTACCTCACCGGCGTCCCCGCGGGCGAGGCCGGGCCCGACGTCACGGCGACCGCGCAGGCGCGCTGCCTCGCGGGCAAGACCTACGTCGCGGTCCGTGCCCTCAACGAGGACGACGTGCCGCTCACGGTGACACTCGAGACGCCGTACGGCACGAAGACGGTCGAGAACGTCGCCCCGGGCGCGAACGCCTACCAGTCGTTCGCGGTCCGCTCCGGCGAGGTCGAGGCCGGCTCCGTCACGGTCACCGCCACCGACGCCGAGGGGAGGACGGCCACGGTCACGGCCGAGCACGACGCGCTGTCGTGCGGCTGACACCGGCCTGACGCGCAGGAGCGCCGGGTGAGGCGGACGTCCGACGCCGCCTCACCCGGCGCTCGCGCGTCCGGGCACCGACCCGCTCCGGACGCACGGCGGCCCGGGTGACGCTCGCGTCACCCGGGCCGCCGTCGTGCGGGCCTGTCAGCCCTCCTTCACCTGGTCGCGGACGTCCGCCGCGGCCTCTTTGCCGTGCTGCCCCACGGACTGCGCGGCGTCCTTCGCGGCGTCGCGGACGGCCTCGGCGCCCTCCTTCGCGGGCTCCTTGAGGTCCTGCACGACCTCCTGCGCCGTGGACTTCACGTCCTCGACGAGCGGGGCCGCCTTCTCCTTGACCCCGACGGCGGCGCGCTGCTCGGCGCGGCTCGACGGGAGGAGGGAGGCGACGACGAGGCCCACGCCGAAGGCCACGAGGCCGACGGCGAGCGGGTTGCCCTGCGTCTGCTCGCGCACCGCCCGCGGGGCGGAGCCCACGGTGTCGGCGACCGAGGACGCCGTGCTGCGCGCCGAGTCGGCGACCGACGAGGCCGCCTCGCGCCCGCGCTCGGCGACGCCGTGCGACGTGTCCCGGGCCGAGCCGACCGTGTCGTGCGCGCTGCCCATGACGCGGTCCTTGACGCTCGTCACGCCCGACCGCACGCGGTCCACCTGGCGGCGCGCCACGTTGCCGGGCTTGACCTTCTCCCCGAGGGCGTCGACGTCGCGGCTCAGCTCGGTCCGCGTGCGCTCGATGTCCGCCCGGATCTCCTCCGGATCGCTGGTGCTCATGAGTTCTTCTCCTCGTGTCCTCGGACGGCGTTCGGGATCTTCTTGAGGGTGTCCGTGGTCTCGGGCATGCCCTCGACCGTGCGCAGCTCCTTGCGTCCGCGCGCCGCGAGCACCGCGGCGACGATCGCCCAGAGCACCGCGACGACGACGGCCGACCAGCCCCGGCCCATGACGGCGCCGAGCGCCCACCACAGCGCCACGGAGAGGAACAGCAGGACCATGTGGCCCGCCACCCCGGCGCCGGCGAGCATCCCGGCGCCCTTCCCGGCGCGCTGCGCGGACTGCTTGGCCTCCGCCTTGGCGAGCTCGACCTCCTGGCGCATGAGGGTCGACAGGTCGCGGCTCACCTCGGCGACGAGCTCGCCGAGGCTCTGCTGCTCGGCCTGCTGGTCCGCCGACGTCGGCACGGGCTGCGGCGTGGCCGCGAGACCCGGGTCGGGGCCGCTGCCCGTCGTGTGTCGGCCGGTGCCCGCCGCGGCGAACGGGTCAGGGGTGTACGACATCGGGGCCACCTCCCGGCCGGGCGCCCGAGCCGGGCGTCGTGGGCGGGTACGACGGCGCCGGGGGAGCGCCCTCGGCCGACGTCGCGACGTCGGGGTCGTGCGCCAGGCGGTCGTTCGCGAGGCCCGGGTACGCGCCCGCCGTGCCGATGTCCGGCGCGCCCGTCGTGCCCGTGCCGCCGGTCGTGCCCGGCACGCCGGTGGTCCCGGGCGTGCCGGTCCCGCCGACCGTCCCGGTGCTCCCGGTCGTCGAGCCGGTGGTCGTGCCCGTGCCCGTGGTGGTGCCGAGCGGTGCGGCGTGCGCACCGCGCGTCGCGGACGACGTCGACCCGGTACCGCCGCTCTGCGCGCGGTCGGAGCCGGTGTCCGGCGCGTCCTTCATCCCGCGCACGAGGCGCCCGACCAGCAGGCCGGCGCCGGCGGCGAGGAGGAGGAACGTCCCCGGACGGCGCCGCGCGAAGTCCTCGACCTCGTGCAGCACCGACGCGGGCTCGCGGTCCTCGAACCACTGCGCCACCTGCCCGGTGGCGTCCCCGGCGCGCCGCACGAGGTCGGTCGCGTAGCCCGGGTCCTCGGTGCCGTCCGCCATCTGGCGGAGCTCGTCACCGAGGGACCGCAGCCCGCCCGCGAGGCGCTCCTGCTGCGTGCGCGCCTGGTCGCTGAGCTCCGTCCTCGTCTGGTCGACCAGGCCGCGGGCGCGGTCCGTGGCCTCGTGCGCGACGTCGCGCGCCTTCTCCTTCGCGTCCTGCGCGACCTCGCGGCCGGCGTCGCCCGCGTGGGACGCGGCCTCGCTCGCGCGCTGCTTCACCCCGGACGCGGCGCCGCCGCCGTCCCCGGTGCCCTGCGCCGTCCCGACACCCGGCGAACCGGGTCCCGAGCCGTACGGCACGTTCGTCTCGCTCATGGTCGGACTCCCGTCGTCGTCGCCGCTCGTGCGGCGTGACTGAAGACGGAGCGGTAGCCGTGCCGGGCTCTCGCTCCGCCGGTACGGCCACCTCCTGGACCACCTCCCACGCTAGGCGCGGGCCGCGCGCACACAACTGGAACGAGGGGTCGCCCGCAGGTTGCGAGCGGGCGGGGCCTTGCGACCGTGGGAGGAGGTCCAGCAGCCGGCCGCCCCCGCCGGGCCGGGCCCGGCAGCACGACCGCGCCCCCGGGCGCAGGAGGTTTCGACCATGGCCACAGGAGAGACCGGGTTCGACGACGTCACGTTCGACCTCATCTCGGTGCAGTACCACTCGCTCAAGGCCGGGCACGACTACGGCCAGTACGTGCGCGACGCCCGGAACGCGGGCAAGGAGGAGATCGCCGCGTTCTTCGAGAAGGTGATGGCGGAGGACTCCGAGCGGGCCCAGCAGTGCCACCGCTTCCTCGCCGACGTGACCCAGGACGGCACGTCCGCGACGTCCCCGCAGGGCTCCCAGCAGGGCTGATGCACCGTCGGCCGCCCGCTCGGGAGCCGGTTCGGCTCGCGAGCCGGGCGGTCCGTGGGGAGCATGGCGGTGGCGTCGAGCAGGGGCGCCGTCCGCGCGAGCGTCAGGAACCCGTGATGACCTCCACCGCCCTCCCCGCCCACGTCCCCACCGCCGGGTCGGCGATTACGACCGGTCCGGCGGACGAGCCCGCGCCCGGAGCCTCGCCGGCACCGGGGTCGGGCCGCCTGCCGCTTCCCCGTCCGCGGGGCCCGCTGAGCGCCGCGCTCCTCGCCGCGCTCGTCGAGCCCCCCGGTGCGGCCGACCGCCTGCGCCCGGTCGAGGACGCGGTCGGGCCGGCGCTCGACGCCGCGGCCGGGACGATCCTGCGCGACGAGGACGTCCAGCTCACGCTCACCCTGCTCTACGAGCTCCACTACCGCGGGGTCGAGGGCGTCGACGACGACTGGGAGTGGGACCCGGCGCTGCTCGCTGTGCGGGCACGTCTGGAGGCCCCGTTCGAGGCCGCGGTGCGCGAGCGCGCGGGTCAGCCGGCGTGCGACGCGACCGACGCGGCGGGCGTCGCGCGACGGCTGTTCGAGCTCGCGGCGGCCGACGACGGCCCGAGCCTGTCGCGGTACGTCGCCAAGCGCGCCGACGCCGGGCAGGCGCGCGAGCTCCTCGCGCTGAAGTCCCTCTACCAGCTCAAGGAGGCCGACCCGCACACGTGGGCGGTCCCGCGGCTCGCGGGCGTGCCGAAGGCGGCGCTCGTGGAGATCCAGGCGGACGAGTACGGCGGCGGTCGGCCCGGCCGCATGCACGCCGAGCTGTTCGCGCAGGCGATGCGCGGCGTCGGGCTCGACGACACGTACGGCCGCTACGTCGACGCCGTGCCCGCGGTCGTGCTCGCGGCCCTGAACACGATGTCGCTCTTCGGCCTGCACCGGCGCCTGCGGGGCGCGATCGTCGGCCACCTCGCCGCGTTCGAGATGACGTCGTCGGTGCCGAGCCGCCTGTACGGCAACGGCTTCCGCCGCCTCGGGCACGACGCGGACACCACCTGGTACTTCGACGAGCACGTCGAGGCGGACGCGGTGCACGAGCAGATCGCGGCGCGCGACCTCGCGGGGCGCCTCGTCGAGCAGGAGCCCGCGCTGCGCGACGACGTCCTGCTCGGCGCGGCCGCGTGCCTGGCCGTGGAGGGCGACGTGGCCGCCCACGCGCTCGAGCGCTGGCAGCAGGGCGCGTCGGCGCTGCGCGAGCCGCTCGCACCCGCCGTCGAGCCGCAGCCGGGCACCGGCCCCGCCGCGGCGCAGGAGGGCGACGCGCCGCGTGGCTGACGTGACCTACGTGCTGCCGCTGCGCCGCGAGCAGCCCGACGAGCCGGCGACGGCCGAGCTGTCCGCGTACCTGCACGACCTCGCGCGCCACGTCGAGGTCGTCGTGGCGGACGGGTCGCCCGGTCCCGTCCGCGAGCGCCACGCCGCCGCGTGGGGCGGCGCGGCGCGCACCGTCGCCGTCGGCCCGCCGCCCCCGGGCTGCAACGGGAAGGTGGTCGGCGTCCTCGCCGCCCTGGCCGCGACGACCGCACCGCGCGTCGTGGTGGCGGACGACGACGTGCGCTGGGACGCCGCGACGCTCGACCGGGCGCTCGCGGCGCTCGACGACGCCGACGCCGTCGTGCCGCAGAACGTGTTCGACCCGCTGCCGCGGCACGCGCGCTGGGACACCGCGCGCTCGCTCGTGAACCGCGCGCTCGGTCACGACTGGGCCGGCACGGTGGTGCTGCGGCGCGACGCGCTCGGCCCCGCCGGGTACGACGCCCGCGTGCTGTTCGAGAACCTCGAGCTGGAGCGCACCGTGCGCGCCCGCGGCGGGACGGTCGCGCACCGTCCCGACCTCCTCGTGGCCCGGCGCCCGCCGTCGACGCGGAAGTTCGTCGAGCAGCGCGTGCGCCAGGCGTACGACTCGTTCGCCCAGCCCGTGCGGCTCGTCGCGGAGCTCGCGCTCGCCCCGCTCCTCGCCGCGTGCGTCGTCGGCGTGGTGCGGCGCCGCGGGGCGGTGCGCGCGGCGTGGCTGGGGACGCTGGTGGCGCTGCTCGCGGGCGCCGTCGCGCTCGCCGAGGCGGGACGACGGCGTGCTGGGGGCACCGCGGCGTGGCCCGCGTCGTCGGCGCTGTGGGCCCCCGCGTGGTTGGTCGAGCGGGCGGTGTGCGTGTGGGTCGCGGTCGCCTGCCGTGCGCACGGCGGCGTGCCGTACGCCGGCACGCGGATCCGCCGGGCCGCGCACCCGACGGCCGCGCTGCGCGGCGCGACGACGCGGGCGGTGGCCGCATGACGGGCGCCGGGGGTGCGTCGCGCGAGGAGTCCCGGGCGGGGTCGCGGGCGGAGGAGGTCACCGTCACGGCGTGCCCGGACGGGCCGCTCCTCGTGCGCGGTCCCGCGCGGCTCGTCGACCAGCAGGGTCGTGAGATCGAGCGGCACCGCGCGACGGTCGCCCTGTGCCGCTGCGGCGGCACGGCCATCCCCCCGTGGTGCGACGGGACGCACAAGGTGAACGGCTACCGCAGCGGCGAGCCCGACGACGGGGCGCGCGGGACCGCCAGCGACGGCGGGACGGGCGCGTAGAACCAGCCGTGGAACGCGGCGCGCGCCGGCTGGGGCAGGACGCGGGCGACCGCCAGCATGGCCTTGCCCTGGAGACCGTGGACGACCTCGGGCCGGCCGTGGACGAGCGCGTCCACGGCCTGCCGTGCCACGGCGGCGGCGCTCGGCTTCGGCAGGCGCCCCACGTGCGTGCGCTCCATGCCGGCCTCCCGGAAGAACGGCGTCCGGGTGGGCCCGGGCAGGAGCGCGGTGACCGTCACGCCCGTGCCGGCGAGCTCGCCGCGCAACGACCACGCGAACGACCGCAGGAACGCCTTCGACGCCGCGTAGGTCGCGAAGTGCGGCGCCGGCATCTCGCCGGCGACGGACGCCGTGACGAGCAGCCGCCCGTGCCCCTCGGCGAGGAGGTCGGGCAGCAGCAGGTGCGTCAGGTGCGCGACCGAGCGCACGTTGAGGTCCACGAGCCGCAGCTGCGCCTCGAGCGGGGTGCGGGCGTACGCGCCGTGCACCCCGACGCCCGCGTTGAGGACGACGGTCGAGACGCCGAGCTCGCGCGCCCGCCGGGCGGTGGCCTCGACGCCGCGCGGCGTCGTGAGGTCGACCGTGAGGCCCTCGTGCGTCCCGCCGTGCGCGGCCAGCTCGCCCACGGTGACGTCGACGTCGCGGTCGGCCACGACCAGGACGTCGTGGCCCCGCCGGGCGAGCTCGTGCGCGAGCGCGCGGCCGATGCCGCTCGTCGCACCCGTCACGAGCGCGTTCGCGCGGTCCCGCACGACCGCCGGGGGACGCGGCGTCACGGGAGGTCCGGGACGTCGTCGTCGCCGAGCGCGACCTCGGCGGGCGGCTCGCGCAGCGCCTGGGCCAGGTGGCCGCCGAGGAACGCGCTCGCCCCGGCGAGCCCGTAGGCGACGAGCGACACCGCGACGCCCGACCGGCGCCGGCCGCCGCGGCGCAGCAGCCACGACGCGCCGTAGAGCAGCGAGACGCCGGAGTTGAGCGCGGCATGGACCGCGCCGACGCGGCGCGCGCGGCGGTCGACGTCGAGGTAGTCGGCGAGGCCCGTGAGCGCGGTCGGCGCGACCGCGAGCACGCCGAGCCCGACGAGACGCTGCGCCGCGGGCGCGCTGCGCTCGCCCCCGACGAGGTCGAGCACGGCGGCGCTCGTCCAGAGACCGACGGGCACGTCGGTGAGGGTCGCGTGCAGGGCGTGGCCGAGCGAGCGGCCGTGCAGCTCCTCGCGCAGCCGCCCGTGCGAGGGGACGAGGGCGAGCGCGACGCCGCGCACGGTGCCGGAGAGCCCGTCGAGCGCGGGGGAGTCCTCGAGCCGCCGGGCGAGGCGCAGGAGGACGGGGGAGTCGTCGTGGACGGCGGTGCCGGGGGCGTCGGGCATGGTGGCTCCTCAGGTCTCGTCGAGCTCCCGTTCTCGAAGCTGCGTCGACCGTAGGCACGTTCGCGTGCGCTCGCGCGCGTGGGCCCGGACGCACGTCGCCCTCGTCCCGGCGGGCCCGGACGAGGGCGGTTCGCCGCGGGGCAGGCGTGCGGCGGTCTTCTTCACCGGCTGCCCCGCGACGGGCACCACGCTAGGGGCTCGGCTCCCGCGGCGGCGTTCCCCGCCGGGGGTGAAATCCGGCGTGTCGCGTCTCGGCGGCCCCCAGATGCGACCGGCGGCGGACGGCCACAGGGTGGGAGGACGCTCGACGCGTCGAGAACGGGGCGCGTGCCGTGGTCCTCCGCGCACGCTCGTGCGGGGAGGCGACCTCCCGAGGGAGAGAACATGTTCTTCCACCGTCAAGAGCTCCAGCACCAGGCCACGCCGGACCGCCCGGACGCCGTCTACGCCCGCAAGCTCCAGGAGGTGCTGGGCGGGCAGTACGGCGAGATCACCGTGGCCATGCAGTACGGCTTCCAGTCCTGGAACGCCCACATCCCCGGCAAGTACCGCGACCTGCTCTACGGCATCGGTGCCGAGGAGTTCGGGCACGTCGAGATGCTCGCGACGATGATCGCGCAGCTCCTCGAGAAGGCGCCCGTCGGCGCCGTCGAGGGAGCGGTCCAGAACGACCCGACCGTGGCGGCGGTCATCGGCGGCACGGACCCGCAGCACGCGATCGTCGCGGGGGCCGGTGCACGGCCCGTCGACTCGAACGGCAACCCCTGGTCGGCCGGGTACGTGACCGCGAGCGGGAACCTGCTCGCCGACTTCACGGCCAACGCCAACGCCGAGATGCAGGGCCGCGTGCAGGTGGCGCGGCTCTACCACATGACCGACGACGCGGGGGTGAAGGACCTGCTGGCGTTCCTGCTCGCGCGCGACACGATGCACCAGAACCAGTGGCTCGCGGCGGCGCAGGAGCTGCGTGACGAGGGCGTCGAGGAGCTGCCGGTGCCCAGCACGTTCCCGCTGTCGAAGGAGGACCGCGACGTGTCCTACCAGTACATCAACTTCTCCGACGGCGAGCACGCGTCCGAGGGGCGCTGGGCGAGCGGCCCGACCCCCGACGGCAAGGGCGAGTTCACGTACGTCGCCGAGCCGCCCGCGGGCGTCCCGATGCCGCCGCCCACGACGCCGGACGAGCGCTTCCACGGCACGACCGGGAAGCCCTCGACGCTCGAGAAGGCGAAGGGCGCCGTCAAGGACGCCCTGCACAAGGACTGAGAGGGGGCGACCGTCATGACCGCCGCATCCGCACCACGGGACGCCGCGCGGGCCGACCGCCCGGCGCGGGGCGTGCACCAGTACCTGGCGCTCGTCATCGGGATCGTCTACCTGCTGGTGGGCGTCGTCGGGTTCGCCGTCACGGGGTTCGACGGGTGGACCGTGCACGACCACTCGCAGACCCTGCTGGTCTTCGCGATCAACCCGCTGCACAACGTCGTCCACCTCGTCATCGGCCTCCTCGGCGTGCTGCTGTGGAGCCGGTCGTCGAGCGCCCGGACGTACGGCTGGATCCTCGCGATCGGCTACGGGGCCGCGTTCGTCTACGGGCTGGTCGTCGTGAACGACCCGGAGGCGAACGTCCTCAACATCAACGGTGCGGACAACGTCCTGCACGCGGTGAGCGCGGCCGCGGGCCTCGCCATCGCGCTGTGGCCGGCGCGCCGGGAGACCGGTCCCGCGACGCCCACCACGAGGACGGCCGCGTGACGGACACCCCGGTCGACCTGACGGCGAGCGAGACCGGGCGCGTCCTGCGGGACGTGCTCGGTCCGCTCGTCGCCCAGGGCGCCATCGTGCGGCGTCCCCGCGCGACCGCCTGGGCGGAGCGACGCCAGGTCGACCGCACGTCGCGCCGGGTCCTCGAGCGGCTGCGTGCCCGGTACGACGGCGCCCCGCTCGTCGTGCGCCTCGGGGGCCGGCGGCTCGTGCTCGCCACGCGGCCCGAGCACGTCGAGCGCATCCTGGCGGGGTCGCCCGAGCCCTTCACGCCGGCGTCCTGGGAGAAGCGGGGCGCGCTCGCCCACTTCCAGCCGGACGGCGTGCTGATCTCGCCGCTCCCGGAGCGGCTGGTGCGCCGCCCGTACAACGAGGCGGTGCTCGACATGTCCGAGCCCGTGCACCGCGACGGGGACGCGTTCGTCGCCGCGGTCGAGCGCGAGACCCGCGCGCTCGTCGCGACCGTCGAGGCGTCGGGCCGGCTGGACTGGGACACGTTCGCCGCGTCGTGGTGGCGCACCGTGCGGACGGTCGTCCTCGGCCGGGCGGCGCGCGACGACGAGCGACTCGTCGCGATCCTCGACGCGCTGCGGCGCGACGGGAACTGGTCGTGGTTCCGGCCGCGCCGACCCTGGCTCCGCGCCGCCCTGGAACGGCGGATCGCCGAGCACGTCGCCGTCGCCGAGCCGGGGACCCTCGCGGCGCGCGGCCGCGACACCGGCGGGGCGGACGCCGTGCGTCGGCAGATCCCGCACTGGCTCTTCGCGTTCGACGCGGCAGGCGCCGCGACGTTCCGCGCGCTCGCGGTCGCCGCGGCGCGGCCCGCCGTGCGCGACCGGCTGCTCGCAGAGCCGGCGACCGCCGGGGACGGTCCGGCCGTCCTCCCGTACGCCCGCGGGTGCGTGCTCGAGTCCGTCCGGCTGTGGCCGACGACGCTCGCGATCCTGCGCGACGCGACGGCCCCCGTGCGCTGGGGCGCGCGCACCTTCCCGGCGGGCACCGGGTTCGTCGTGCTCAGCGCGTTCTTCCACCGGGACGCGGACCGCCTGCCGTTCGCCGACGCGTTCACGCCCGAGGCGTGGCTCGACGGCCGGGCCGACGCCGACTGGGGCCTCGTCCCGTTCAGCGGCGGTCCCGTGTCGTGCCCCGGCCGCAACGTCGTGCTGCTCCTGGCGTCGCACACGCTCGCGCGCGTCGCGCGCCTCGACCTGGCCGTCGCGCGCCGCCGCTACCTCGCCCGGGACCCGCTCCCGCCGACGATGGACCACCTCGGCCTGCGGTTCGGGCTGCGCGGCGAGACGGCCCGCCGGGAGGGCGGGCTCGCCACGAGCGCGGCCGCCTAGGCACCGCCCGGACAGCACGAGGGCCCGGGTGCGCCGCACCCGGGCCCTCGTGCTGCCGTGCGTCAGGCGTCGCCGGACGCCTCCCCGCCGGTGCGCGGGTTGACGTTCCCCGGCTCGGCGTCCGGGTCCGTGTCCTCCGACCCCGAGCCGCTCGCCTGCCGCCCCTCGCGGGGGTTGAGCGACCGCGGGTCGGCGTCCGGGTCCTCGGCGGGGTCGTAGCCGCGCTCGTCGTTCTCGCTCATGTCGGCCTCCTCGGTCGGGCTCTCGTGCTGGTCTCGCGCCCCGGACGGGCGGCGCGTCCTGCCACCGTCGCACGACCTCCCGGCGCTCGCAGGGCTGGGGATGCCTGGCCGCGGACCCGCTCGTAGCCTGGGGGCGGCGGGCGTGACCGGCAGGTCCCGTCCGTCACGGAGAGTCGAGAAGGGGCCCCGCCGGCACGCAGCGACGCCAGTCCAGGAGGTCCCGATGCCCGACGCGCCCAGCATGCTCGACACGCTGCCCCGCCTGCGGAGCCTCGCGGAGGTCGCCGGGCTCGTGGAGGTGGTGCGCCCCCTCTACTTGCGGTTCAGCGGCGGTCCGGAGCAGGATGCCGAGAGCGTGAGCCGCGACCACGAGAGCGGGTGCCTGCTGCCCGGTCTCAGCGTCAACCCGCTGACGCCCGAGCCGTGGTGGGACCGCCCGGTGGAGCACTGGGTGGCACGCCAGCTCTGCCAGTACGCGCACCTCATGACGCCGGAGCGCTTCCCGTGGCTCCTCACGGGCGAGGTCGCCGGGCGCGGCCCGGACAGCGAGCCGCTCCTCGTGGACGTCGTGCCGGCCGCGTCGCTCGACCCGCGGGTCGTCGAGGAGGCGGGCCGGCTCTACCGGGAGGCGTTCGACGCGGGCGACGACGGCACGTGAGGAGCGGCGCCGTCACGCGAGCCCGGGTCGCGTGCGCACGCGCGTGGCCGGGATCTCCCGGGGCCGCGTCGCCGCGTACCACCCGGCCACGAGGAGCACCATGAGCGTGACGTCCACGACGTCGCCCGCGTAGTACATGAGCTGCGCGCCCGTGCGCGCGTCGGCGGGGGAGACGCCCGCCGGCGGGTGGGCGTAGAGCCACTTCGCGAGCACGGAGTGCGCGGCGACGAAGGCGACGAGCACCCCCGCGCGCACCCGGAAGGACGCGCGGGACGGGTGCGGGTCCGGTCCGACGAGCGACGCGGTGAACAACCAGCCCGCGAGCAGGACGTGCGCGTGCACCACCACGCCCACGACCGCGGAGGAGTGGGTGAGGTGGAAGAGCCCTGTCGTGTACAGGAGCCAGAGCCCGCCCGCGTCGAGCAGCCCGGCCACCACGGGGTGGCCGACGACGCGCGGCACGGGGGAGCGCAGCACCGCGCTGACGCGACGCGCCCGGGCGGGCGGCAGCGCGCGCAGGAGCAGCGAGACGGGCGCGGCGAGCACGAGGAGCAGCGGCGCCAGCATGCCCAGCAGGACGTGCCCGGCCATGTGGGCCGTGAAGCCCGACCGCGACGCCTCCGCGAGCGGCCCGACGGTCGCGACGCCCGCGCACGCGAGCCCCGCGTACCAGGACAGCGTGCGCCGCACGGGCCAGGGGCTGCGCGACCGGGCCGCCCGCAGCCCGGCGGCGTAGGCGGCGGCGCCCAGGGCGAGCGCGACGACCGCGACGACCGTCAGCACGGCGGGCCCGCCGGTCGCGACGTGATGGTGCGGGGGCATCACGCGGTCCCGGCGGCGCCGGCACGAGCGGGCCGCGCGCGGCGCAGGACGACCAGCCCGACGACGAGCGCGACGACCGCCGTCCCGATCCACACGACGTCGTACGCCAGGAGGTCGACGCCGTACCGGATCTGGTGGATCCCGAGGATCTTGTGGTTGAGGACGCCGTCCAGGAGCTGGAAGCCCCCGACGCCGACGACCACGGCCCCGACCCAGCGCGACCACGACACCTCCGTGCGGCGGCGCACGTCGGCGAGCAGGAACAGCCCCCAGACGGTGACGAACCAGCCCACCGCGTGGAAGACGCCGTCCGCGGCGAGCGCGACCTGTGTCGTCGACAGGTCGTAGAAGTGGTGCCACTGCAGGCCCAGGTGGAACACGAACAGGTCGATGATCGACGCCGCGATCCCGGCACCGAACAGGACGACCGACAGGACGGTCCGGCGGTCGTGCGCGCGCGCCGCGTCGGCCGGGCCGTTCACGAGCGGCCCGGGTCGTCGTCGGCGGGGTCCGGGGCGTCCTCGACGACGAGCGCGCGAAGGAGGGACTCGGCGACCTCGCGCGGGCTCACGTTCCGGTGCCGGGACGCCGAGTCGATGATGCGGCGGGCCACGTCGGCGGAGCACTGGTTCGTCTGCATGATCGCGCCGACGGCGCGCTCCGTGGCGACGGCGTCGGACATGTCCCGGTAGAAGCCCGCGGTCGAGTCCTCGAGCACCGCCAGCTCGAGCCGCAGCCCGACCGCGGACGCCACGAGCTGGGCGTACGCGTCGGCGGCGGTCAGGAGCTCCGGCGTCCACGGGTCGGGTGCGCGCGAGTACAGGTTGAGCGCGACGGCGACGTCCGCGGTGACGATCGCGGGGACGGCGACCGAGGAGACGAAGCCCTCCTCGGCGCACTGTCGTGCCCAGAGCTCCCAGCCGACCGACTCCTCGACGGACGGCACGAGCCGGGAGCCGCCGTCGTCCATCGCGTCGATGCAGGGGCCGGCGTCGTCGAGCGCCTCGGCCTGGTCGCAGCGCGCCGCGGCGTCGGTGCTGCTGCCCGCGCGCACGCTCACGCCGGCCTGGCGCATCGTCACGCTGACCTCGAGGCCGTGGCCGAGGATCGTCGCGGCCCGGTCCGCGAGCTCCTGCGGGAAGCTGGCGATGCCCATCGTGCCCTCCTGGAGGTCGGCGCCCGCGCCCACGCGGGCAGGTCCTCACGCTACGGCGGGTGCCTCCCGCTCGCGCGCACTCGCGCCGGGGTGCGCGAGCGGTTGCCGGTGCGGGGCGCGCGACTAGCGTCGCCTCATGGTGACCGTCACTCGGGCCGTGCGATGCCCCTCCGACGCGGTGCTCGGCGTCCTCGCGGACGGCTGGTCGTACTCGACGTGGGTCGTCGGGACGGCACGCATCCGTGCCGTCGACGACACGTGGCCCGCGCCCGGGTCGCGGATCCTGCACTCGGTCGGGCTGTGGCCCGCGTTGCTCGACGACGAGACGGTCGTGCGCGCCTGGGACCCGGACCGGGGGATCGACCTCCAGGCGCGCGGCTGGCCCGCGGGCGAGGCGCGCGTGCGGATCGAGGTGCGACCGACGGAGCAGGGCTGCACCGTGCGGATCACGGAGGACGCCGAGAAGGGTCCGGGCACGCTCGTGCCCCGGCCGGTGCGGAGCGCGGTGATCGGCCCCCGGAACGTCGAGGCCCTGCGCCGGCTCGCGTACCTCGCGGAGCGCCGGACCCCGTAGCGCGGGAGCACCGTGCCCGGGGCGCCCCCGCGTCAGGGGTCGCGCAGCAGCCGTGCCCACGCGGTGCGCACGAGCGCGCGGCGCAGCGACCCGCGCGGTCCGGCGGCGGCGAGAGCGGCCCGCGCCGCGTTCCACCCGCACGCCCCGTGGACCCCGCCGCCGGGATGGGCGGACGCGCTCGCGAGGTAGAGCGACGCGACGGGCGTCTCGGGGCGGCCGAGGCCGGGCGTCGGGCGCAGGAAGAGCTCCTGGTGGACGGCCGACGTGCCGCCGTTGATCGCCCCGCCCGCGAGGTTCGCGTCGGCCGCCTCCAGGTCGGCCGGGGTCTGCACGAAGCGACCCACGACCGTGTCGGAGAAGCCGGGCGCGACCCGCTCGACCGCGTCCTCCACGCGGCGCACCTCGTCCGTGACGCGCTCGCGCGTCCACGGGACGCCGTGCGGCACGTGCGTGTAGGCCCACGCCGACTCCGTGCCCGCGGGCGACCGCGTGGGGTCCGACGTCGTCATCTGCCCGAGGACGAGGAACGGCCGCTCGGGGACGTGGCCGCGCGAGAGCGAGGCCGCGACGTCGACGAACCCCGCCCGGTCGACGCCGAGGTGCACCGTGCCCGCACCGCGCGCCCCGGGCGCGGTCCACGGCACGGGCCGGTCGAGCGCCCAGCTCACCTTCACGGTCGGGTGGTCCCACTGGAACCGGCCGAGGTCGCGCACGAGCCGCGCCGGGAGCCGGTCGGCGCCGACGAGGTCGAGGTAGAGCGCGGGCGCGCTGACGTCGGCGAGCACGGCGTGGCGGGCGCGCACGTGCCGCCCGTCGGCCGTGCTCACGCCGACCGCGCGACCGCGCACCACGTGCACGCGCTCGACCCGCGCGCCGGTGACGACGTCGCCCCCGCGGGCGCGCAGCCGGGAGACGAGCGCGTCGGGGAGCCGGCCGGCACCCCCGGTCGGTACGGGGAAGCCCACGTCCTGGCCGAGCATGGCGAGCAGCCAGCCGAACACGCCGCTGCCCGCGGCGTCGGGCGGGACGTCGGCGTGCATGGCGTTGCCGGTGAGCAGCAGGCCGCCCCCCTCGCCGCGGAACGTCTCGTCGGCCAGGCGGCGCACGGGCAGGACGGCGAGCCGGGCCAGGTCGAGCGTGCCCGCCGCGCCGAGCCGGCGCAGCACGCGCAGCACCGGCCCGGCCGCCGGGAGCGGGCTGAACAGCGCGTCGAGGAGCGGGTCGCGCACGCGGTCCCAGCCCGCCACGAGCTCGAGCCACGCGTCGCCGTCGCCGGGTGCGACCTCGTCGAGCCCGGCGGCCGTGTCCTCGGCGCGGGCGCGCAGGACGGCGGCACCGCCGTCGTCGAGGGCGTGCGCGAGGACGTCCGGGGCGCGGGACCACGTGAGGCCGTGCTCCTCGAGGTGCAGTCCCCGGATCACGGGCGACCCCGCGGCGAGCGGGTAGAACGCGCTGAAGAGGTCCGTCTCGTACCCCGGCGCCGCGACCTCGGCGGAGCGGACCGCGCCGCCGTACGTCTCCTGCGCCTCGAGGACGAGCACGTCCCACCCGGCGTCGGCGAGCGCGTTCGCGGCGACGAGGCCGTTGGGCCCCGCCCCGACCACGACGGCGTCGACGGTGGTCAGGCCCACGGGTCGAGCACGACCTTGATGCAGCCGTCCTCCTTGCGCTGGAACGTGCGGTACGCGTCGGGCGCCGACTCGAGCGGCAGCCGGTGCGTGCGCAAATCCAGCACGCCGAGCGGGTCGGAGACGTCGGCGGCGAGGGGGAGGACGTCGTCGGTCCAGCGGCGCACGTTCGCCTGGCCCATGCGCAGGGTCACCTGCTTGTCGAAGAGCTGCATCATGGGCAGCGGGTCCTTCGCCCCGCCGTAGACGCCGGAGATCGAGATCGTGCCGCCGCGGCGGACGAGGTCGATCGCGGTGTAGAGGGCCGCGAGGCGGTCGGTCGCGGCGCGCTCGGTGAGGGGCGCGGCGAGCGCGTCGGGCAGGACGCCGACGACCTTCTGGGTGGCCTCGGCGACGGGGGAGCCGTGCGCCTCCATCCCGACGGCGTCGATGACGGAGTCCGCACCGCGGCCCGACGTGAGGTCGCGCACCGCGCCGACGAGGTCGTCGACCGCCGACGGGTCGAGGGTCTCGACGCCGTGACGCTCGGCCATCGCGCGCCGCTCCGGCACGCGCTCGATCCCGACGACGCGGGACGCGCCGCGGTGCAGCGCGATCCGGGCGGACATCTGCCCGATCGGGCCGAGCCCCAGCACCACGACCGTGCCGCCGGGCGGCACGTCGGCGTACTCGACGGCCTGCCACGCGGTGGGCACGACGTCGGAGAGGTAGAGGTAGCGCTCGTCCGGGGAGCCGTCGTCGGGCACGACGACCGGCCCGTACTGGGCCTGCGGCACGCGCAGGTACTGGGCCTGCCCGCCGGGCACCTGGCCGTAGAGCTTGGTGTACCCGAAGAGCGCGGCGCCCTTGTCCTGCGACCGGACCTGCGTCGTCTCGCACTGGGTCTGCAGCCCGCGCTCGCACATCCAGCAGTGCCCGCACGCGATGTTGAACGGGACGACGACGCGGTCGCCGACCCGGAGGTTCCCCGCCTCGGGCCCGACCTCCTCGACGACGCCCATGGCCTCGTGGCCCAGGACGTCGCCGGAGTCGAGGAACATCCCGAGCACCCCGTACAGGTGCAGGTCGGAGCCGCAGATCGCGGTCGACGTGACGCGCACGATCGCGTCCGTGGGCTGCTCGATCCGGGGGTCGGGCACGTCCTCGACGCTCACCTTCTCGCGTCCCTGCCAGGTCAGTGCTCGCATGGTGCTGCCGTCCTTCCGTGGGTGGTGCGTGTGCGTGGTGCGTGGTGCGCGTGCGTGGTGGGGACGGCGGGCTCAGCCCTTGCTCCCCGTCGTCGCCACCCCCTCGACGAAGTGCCGCTGGCCGAGGAAGAAGAGGAGGATCATCGGGAGGGTCGTGATGACGGAGGCCGTGACGACGACCTCCCACTGCGACTCGCCGCCGGGGCCGAACTGGTCGATGAGCGCCTTGAGGCCGCGCGGGATGGTGAACGTCGACGAGTCCTGCAGGTAGATGAGCGGGCGCATGAGGTCCGTCCAGGCTGCCTGGGCCTCGAAGAGGAGCGTCAGGACGAGGGCGGGCCGGCACAGCGGCACCGCGATGCGCCAGAACATCTGCCAGTTGTTCGCGCCGTCGAGGCGCGCGGCCTCGAACGGCTCGCGCGGCAGGCCGAGGAAGAACTGCCGCAGCAGGAACACGTAGAACGCGCTCGCGAACAGGTTCCCCGCCCACAGCGGCACGTTCGTCCCCACGAGCCCGAGCTGGTTCCAGATGAGGAACGTGGGGATCATCGTCACGGCGCCCGGCAGCATCATGGTCGCGAGCACGAGCGCGAACAGGGCGCCCCGGCCGCGGAAGCGGAAGAACGCGAAGCCCCACGCGACCAGCGCGCTCGACACCGTGACGAGGCCCGCCGCGAGCACGGTGACGACGACGGTGTTCCCGAGCCACAGCGCGAGCGGCGCCTCCTGCCAGACGGTCACGTAGTTGTCGAGCGTGAACGTGCGCGGCACGAGCCGGTTGTCGAACACCTCGGCGCGAGGCTTGAACGACGCGGAGAGCAGCCACAGCAGCGGGTACACGAACGCGACCGTGGCGAGCACGAGCGCGGCGAGCACGACGGCGCGCAGCCACCGGCGGCGCGGCCCGCGCCCGGCGCCGCGCGTCCGGGCGGGGGGCGGCGGCCCTTGCGCCTCGGGCGCGCCGGTGGCCGGGTCCGGCGCGGCGCCCGGGCCGCTCACGGCGGGGCGGGGGAACGAGGGTGCGGTGGTCATCGCTGCTCCCCCTCGTAGTAGACGAGCCGTCGGGACACGACGAGCTGGACGAGCGTGACGAGCATGATGACGACGAACAGCAGCCAGGCGAGCGCCGACGCGTACCCCATGTGGAGCTCCTGGAACCCCTCCTGGAAGAGGTAGATCACGTAGAACAGCGCGGCGTCGTTGCGGTAGGTGGAGTTGCCGGCGCCGAAGTAGGCCGAGTACGCCTCGGTGAACATCTGGAACCCGGCGATCGTGTTGATGACGACGACGAAGAACAGCGCGCCGCTGATCATCGGCACCGTGACGGCGCGCGTCCGGCGCCAGAACCCCGCCCCGTCGACGCGCGCGGCGTCGTACAGGTCGTTCGGCACGTTGCGCAGGGCCGCGAGCAGGATGATCACGGCCGACCCGACGGTCCAGAGGCTGATGAGCACGAGCCCTGGCTTGATCCAGGCCTGGTCGGTCGTCCACGACGGCCCCTGGACGCCGAACCAGGACAGCACCTGGTTGACGACGCCGTACTGGCCGTTGAACAGCAGCAGGAGCAGCACGCCGACGGCGACCGGCGGCGTCATCTTGGGGATGAAGAACGCGGTGCGGAAGAAGCCGGCCGACCGGCCCGCCTGGTTGAGGAGCAGAGCGAGCGCGAGCGCCACGACCGTGTAGAGGGGCACCTGGACCACCGTGTAGACGAGCGTGTTCCACAGCGACAGCGCGACCTTCGGGTCCTGCGCCATCTCCCGGTAGTTGTCGAGACCGACGAACGTCGGGTCGTTGATGACGTCGTAGTCCGTGAGCGACAGGTAGGCGCTGTAGAGGATCGGCCACGCCGTGAACACGAGGAACCCGACGATCCACGGGCTGATGAAGCGCAGCGCCGCGTTGCGCTCCCGCCGCGCGGACGCGCTCAGGCGCGGGCGGCGACCGCCCGGCGCCGTGCGGTGGCCGTCCGACGCCGGGGGAGGGGTCGGCAGGGTCGGCGCGACGTCGGCTGCCGCCACCTCAGTCCTCCTCGTCCCACTGCGCCCAGGCGTCGTCGAGCGCCTTCTGCGCCTCGTCCTGGGCCTGCGCGAGCGCCTCGGCCGGCTCCTGCTGGCCGTTGAGCACGCGGTTCACCGCGTCTTGCCACGCGGTCTCGAACTCGTTGTCCGCGGGGTTCGCCGGGAGCGCGAAGGTCGCGTCGTTCGCCTCGTACATCGCGTCGATCGCGTCCTGCCACGGCTGGGGCGCGTCGTCGGGCACGAGGTCGTCACGGATCTGCTGGTCCGCCTCCTCGTTGCCGGTGAGGACGCCCGTGAAGACCAGGCCGTCCTGCGCACGCGCGTCGGCGCGCGCCTGCGCCGCCTCGACCCAGGCGTCCGTCTCCGTCATGAGGCGCGCGAACCGGCACGCCGCCGCGGGGTTCTCGCTCCCGCGCGGGACCGCCCAGGCGGAGCCGGACGCGAACGCGATCGCGTCGCCGTCGGGCGTGCGCACGGCGTCGAACGCCATGGGGGCGTCCGGCGACGACTCGTTGAGCACGTTGATGTACCACTGCTCCATCGGCATCGCGCCGAGCGCGTCGGTCGCGAACTGGTTCCCGGCGCCGAAGAAGTCGGCGGAGTCGCGGAACGTCTTGACCGCCGGGAAGCCGCCCTGGGCGTCGTAGATCCCCACCGCCCACTCGAGCGACTCGACGACCTCGGGGGCGTCGAGCTGCGCGGTGCGGCCGTCCTCGGAGAGCAGGTCGGCGCCGACCGCCTTCGACCACAGCGGGAGGAATTCGGGCAGCTTCGAGTCGAACCCGATGACGCTCAGCGTCCCGCCGTCGATGCGCAGGAGCGCCTCGTTCGCCGCCGTGACGGCCTCGCGGTCCGAGCCGTTGACGTCCTCGACGGTGAGCCCGGCCGCGGAGAGCAGGTCGGCGTTCGCCATCGTCACCTGGACCTGGTTGAACTCGGGGATCCCGTACACGCTGCCGTCGAACGTCACCTGGTCGACGGCGGTGTCCACGAACGCGTCCATGTCGATCTCCTCGGCCGCGACGCACTCGTCGAGCGGGAGGATCGCGTCGCGCGACGCGAACGTGCCGATCTGGTCGCGGTTCGCGTACACCACGTCCGGCGGGTTGCCCGACGCGACCGCCGAGAGGAAGGCCTGGATGTCGAGCTCGCCCTCCGAGAGGCGCACGTCGACGTCGTCGAGGCCCTCGACGGCGCGGTCGTAGCGGACCTCGCCGATCTCGTCGCCGGTCCCGAAACCCATGACCGAGAGCTCGCCCGACGGCGACCCGTCGGCCGTGAAGTCGACGTCCGAGCCGTCGTCACCGGTGCCCTGCGCACAGCCCGTCAGGGCCAGGGCCGCGACCACCATGCTCGTTCCTGCGGCTGCCGCGCCGCGTCGGCGGACCATCATCTGCCTCCTCGTGGGAGCCACGGGGCGGACGGCAGGGGTGCGCGACGCCACCGTGTTCTCGACGGCGTCGGCGTTTCTCTGCACCGACGCCGCCAGTGAAGCACCGGCTCTGCCCGCTCACACCTCGAACCGCTGCTCGGGCCCGGCGCCCGGCGCGTGGACGGCGGGGCGCGCGTGCGGGCTCCCGCCGGGCGGGGCACCCTCGTCCCGTGGCACGAGACGAGAGCAGGACGGGACCGACCCCGCCCGCGGCCCGGGCACCCCGGGTGGTGGAGGCAGGGACACGGGCGCGCCGCGCGGTCACGGCCGCGCAGCGGCAGTGGGTGCGCCACCCCCGGTGGTCGTTGGCCGTCAAGGGGGCGCTCGCCGCGGCCGTCGCGTGGTACGTCGGGGTCCTTGCCCCGGCCCCGTTCTCCGAGTACCCCTACTACGCCCCGCTCGGCGCGGTCGTCGCGACGACGAGCACGCTCGCGCGCTCCGTCCGCGAGTCGACCCAGGCGATCCTCGCGATCCTCGTCGGCGCGGCGATCGCCCGCGGCGTCGACGTCGTCCTCGCCCCGAGCGCGCTGTCCGTGGCGGTCGTCGTGGGCCTCGCGCTCCTGTGCGCGGGGTGGCGGCGGTTCGGCGAGATGGGCACGTGGGCGGTCACGTCGGCCCTGTTCGTGCTCATCATCGGCAACGACGCGAAGGTCGAGTTCGTCGGCGCGTACGCCGGTCTCGTGGTCGTGGGTGCGGGAATCGGCGTCGTCATCAACCTGCTCGTGCCCCCGCTGCCCCTCACCCCGACCGAGGAAGCCCTCGACGGGCTGCGCGACACGCTCGTCGACCAGGTCGAGGCGCTCGGCGACGGTCTCGCGGGCGAGCGCCCGCCGTCGGCGGAGGAGTGGGAGGAGCGGCGGCGCGAGGTGGAGCCGACGCTCACCCGCGCGCGCGACGCCGTCGCGCGGACCCGGGAGGCCGCGCGCGCCAACATCCGGCTGCGTCGCCACCGCGACTGGGCCGCGTCGCAGGTGCGGCGCGCGCAGGAGCTCGAGGGGTCGGCCGACGTCGTCGAGTCGCTCGTCCGGCTGCTCGTCGAGTGGGAGCGCGAGGACCGCGACGACCCCGCGCTCGGCGCCCGCCTGCGGCCGCTCGCGGCCCGCGCCCTGGACGCCTACGCCGGTGCGCTGCGGTCCGTCGGCACGGAGCCCGCCGACGCGGACGCGCTGCGCGAGCTCTCGGCGCGGACGCAGGAGCTGCACGACGGCGTCCGGGCGGCGCGCCGCGAGGACGACCAGGACTACTTCGTCGCGGGCGCGGTCGTGCTCGCCCTGCGGCGCGGCGTGGCGGTGCTGACGGCCGGCTGACGCCGGGGAGGCCGCCGGGACGACGACGGCGGGCGACCGGACGCGCCGGTCGCCCGCCGTCGGGGGCGTCGCGCGGACGGGTCAGGAGGCCTGCGCGAAGGTCTGGATGCGGTCGATCTGGAGCGGCGGCTTCTTCTCGCCCGCGGTCACCGCGACCGGCAGCCGGTTCTGCGCCGGGGCGAGCGGGCACGTGACGAAGTTCGTGAACGCGCACGGGAAGGAGAAGGCGCGGTTGAGGTCGACCACGGTGTCGCCGTCCCGCTCGGTGTCGGGGACGCGCACGAGCCGGCCGTTGCCGTAGGTCTCCTTGCCGCTCGTGGTGTCCGTGAAGTGCGCGTTGCCGCGCTCGATGCCCGTGTCGTCGTCCGGGCGCCCGGCGACGAGGAGCGTGTGCTCCGTCCCGTCCAGGGTGAACGTCACGGTGCCGATCACGCGCTGCTCCTCGAACACGCCGCGCTCGACCGTCGGGTAGTCCGACGCCTGCTCGGCCGTCCGCGTGAACCGCGCCGGGAGGACCCACCGCTCGTCGAGCGGGAACGTCTCGATGTCGTCGAGACGCTTGCGGGCCGCCTCGCGCGGGTCGCGGACGCGCACGCCGAAGATCTGGCGGCCGGTCGCGTCGGTGCGGCGGATGGTCTCGACGCGCAGGTCGCCGTAGAACGCGGGCACGAGGGAGTACTTGTGGCCGGTCGACACGGGCGTCGGCGAGGTCACGGGGGCGCCGTCGAGCGTGACCGTCTCCCCGCTGCCGTCGGGCGTGTACACGACCTCGTCGTCCTGGACCGACCAGGTGCCGGGCACGCCCTCGACCTGCAGCGGCTCGTCGCTCGTCAGCCAGTCCTGGCTGACCATGGACATCCACCCGTAGGGGCTCGTCAGCTCGTCGATCCGGGCGCGGTGCCACCGCTCCCACTCCTGGCGGTACTCGGCGCTCACTGCGGACATGTCGGTCCTCTCGTCGGGGTTTCGGGTCACGGGTCGCGTCACAGGTCGGGTCACAGGTCGGGACAGGGTCGGGGCGCAGGTCAGGGCACGCGCGTCGCGCGCTCCACGAACGCGCACACCTGCGCGAACGAGTCGGCGTCGGCGAACGCGTTGCCCGCGGGGGTCCCGCCGGCCGACAGCTCGATGCCGGACACGGGGTGGCGCGTCGGGCCCTGCGCGACGGGGAGGTGCGGCAGGGCGATCGAGTGGCCCGCATCGGGGTAGTCGAGCAGCAGCGTCTCGTGGGCGTGGCCCGCGGCGCGCAGCGTCTCGACGACCTGGCGGGCGTACATGCTCGAGGGCCACAGGCCGTCGGCCATGCCGGAGACGCACGCGACGGGGCCCGCGACGCGCTCGACGGGGATGCGCGACGCGCTGGCGAACTCGCGGTCGCGCAGGCCGTCGACGTAGACGTCGCGGTACCGGTCCGGGGGCGGCCCGCCCGTCCACGGCTGCCACGTCACGCCGGGGTTGTCCTGCCACAGGTGCGGGAGCGGCTCGCCGTCGAGCGTCCACGTGGGGGAGTCCCACCCCTGCGCGGGGTCCGCGGCGCCCTGGGAGCCGTGCACGTGGGCCCCGGGCACGTAGGCGACGACGGCGCCCACCAGGCCGGGGTAGGTGGCGCCCAGCAGGAGCGCGAGCTCGCCGCCCCGCGATTGGCCGCTCACCACGACGACGCCGCCGCGCGGCGCGAGCTCGCGGTGCACGTGGTGCAGCGCGGTCTCGAAGTACTCCAACGGCGTGCGGGTGATGTGGTCGGGCAGCCCGGGAACGCCGAAGTAGCCGAGCGCGAGCGCCTGCACGCCGCGCGACGCGTAGAGCGCGCCGCGCTGCTCGTTGATCCCCCCGCCGGAGCCGTTGAGCACGACGATCGTCGGGTGCGGACCGTCGCCTTGCGGCACGAAGAGCGTGCCGACGAGCCCGTCCTCGCGGACCTCGCGCCGTCGCACCCCGGGCCCGGTCCAGCGCTGCACGAGGTCGGCCGTCGCGCGCTGCGTGGCGTCGGACTCGTCCCACGCCTCGAGGCGCGTGCGCAGCGGGCGCGAGACGTCGGTCGCGGCCGGCCGGCCGGCCGCTGTGCCGGGCGTCGGGTCGAGCCGCTGCGACGTGAGGAGCGCCATCCCGTCGACGCGCCCGTAGTCGCCGGACATCGGCGGGTCGCGGTCGAGCAGGACGGTGCCTGACCGGTCCGCGCGGTAGGTCGCGCGGGCGGACCACGCGGTCCCGGAGCGGTCCGTCGTCGCGCGGACCGTGACGAGCGCGCCCGGGGCGGCGCCGGTCACCTCGATGCGGCGGGGGACGTCGAGCAGGTCGTCGGCGGGGCTGACGGTGAGCCGGAGCGTCACGGCGTGCCTCCCGTCGCCGGGTCCAGCGCGTCCCAGACGTCGCGGTCGACGTCGAACGTCTCCGCGTCCGGCCGGTCGCCCGGGACGCGCCCTCCGGCGCGCGTCCAGTCGTCGCCGAGGCGGTCGGCCCGGTCGGCGAGGTCCTCGGCGCCGAACGCGCGGGGGTCCAGCGCGAGCACCCAGAGACCGCGGCCCACGGCGTCGCCGCGCGCCCCGGTCAGCAGCCCGGCGAGCGCCTCCACCGTGAGACCGAGGAGGGACCCGAGCAGCCCCGCGGGGAGCAGCGCGCCGACGGCAGCCGCGTCCCGGGTGGTCTCGCCGTCGGGGCCGAGCGCCGCGCCGTCGGGCAGGGGCGTGCCCTCCCGGGCGCGGCGCCGCGCGTCGGCGAGCGTGACGGCGCTCGTCGCGGCGTCCACGACGAGCGCACGACCCTGCCCGGCCCGCGGCACCGCCACGGCGAGCGGGTTCGTGCCGACCACGGGCGCGGTCCCGCCGTACGGGGCGACGGTCGCGGGGGACTGGGCGAGCGCGACCCCGACCAGCCCGTCCTCGGCGAGCGCGCGGACGTACGCGCCGACGCGCCCCGTCCCGCCCGCGTGGCGCACGGCGACCACGCCGACGCCGAGGCCGCGGGCGAGCCCCGCCGCCCGGCGGACCGCCGCGGCGAGCGCGACCGGCCCGGGGAGGTCGTGCGCGTCCAGCGTCGCGGTCGCCCCGGTCACGACGGCGGACGGCGCCCCGGTCCCGGCGCGCCCCGTCGTCGTCCGCTCGCGCGCGTCCCGCAGCTCGCGGACGAGGAGCGCGAGGCCGAACTCCGGCCACCCCGACGCGTCCCCCGCGACGACGGCGCGGGCCGCGAGGTCGGCGTCGGCGGGGTCGTGGGCGGCGAGCGCCGCGCGGGCCCGGGCACGGGCGGCCGCGGCGTCGACGCGCACGGTGGGGGTGGCGGGCACGGCGGTCCTCTCGGGTGGTGGCGGTGGGTCGGGTCGTGCGGGTGGGGCGGGACGCGCGGGTCGTCGCGCGGGGACGCTCAGTCGTCGCCGAAGAACGCCCCGGAGTCGATCGCGAGGCCCATGACGACGCTGCGACCGCGACGGATGTGCTCGAGCTCGAGGCGGGCCGCGCGCTCGCCGTCGCCCGCGCGGAGCGCCTCGATGAGGAGCCGGTGGTCGTCGAGCGGCGGCCCGGGCTCCAGCGGCTGGCGCCCGCAGAGCCGGAACGCCCGCTCCAGGTCCTCGAGCGCGAGCTCGGTGATCGCGTGCAGCCGGGGGTTGCGCGAGTACTTCGCGACCCGGCAGTGGAACAGGTGCGACGCCGACAGGATCGACTGCACGTCCTGCGCCTGCGGGTACGTGCCCTCGGCGATCGCCGCGAGCTCGTCGACCTCGGCCGGGCTCGCATGGGCGGCCGCGAGGCGCGTCGCCATCGGTCCCGTCGCCTCGCGCACGTCGAGCACGTCGACGAGCGTCTTGAGGGTGACCGGGGCGACGCGGCACAGCGCGCGCGGGCGCACGTCCACGAGGCCGTCGTGGTCGAGGCGGTGCAGCGCGTCGCGCACCGGCGTGCGCGACGTCCCGAACTCGGACGCCGTCTCCGTGACGTCGATCTCCTCACCGGGGCGCAGCTCGGTGAAGATGATCCGGCGCCGCAGCTCGTGGTAAATCCGGTCCGCGGCCGGGACGACGCTCATGCGCCGGCCCCGGGCACGCGGGACGGGTCGTGGTGGGGTGGGTTCATGCTGCCTCCTACTGACGGGACCAGGGCACGAGACGTCGTTCGAGCACCGTGACCAGGGTCGTGGAGAGGTAGCCCAGCACGGAGATGGTGACGATGCCCACGTACATCTTCGCGACGGCGAACGTCGTCCACGAGCTCCAGATGAGGTAGCCCAGGCCGTTGCGCGACCCGACGAACTCCGAGGCCGCGATGATGACGAACGCGCCGCCCACCGCGAGCTTGAGCCCGGTGAAGATGCTCGGCAGCGCGGCGGGCAGCGCGACCGTGCGCCAGCGCTGGAGCCGGCCCGCGCCGTTGGCGGTCGCCACGTCGAAGTAGATCTGCGGCGTCTGGAGCACGCCGCCCATCGCGTTGTAGAAGACGTAGAAGAACACGCCGATCGCGACGATCACGTACTTGCTCGCCTCGCCGAGGCCGAACACGAGGAGCAGCAGCGGGAAGATCGCGACCTTGGGCACGGGCAGCAGGCTCGCGAAGATCGGCCCGAGGAGCGTGCGCAGCGTCGTGACCGACCCGAGCGCGATCCCGAGGACCAGCCCGGGCACGGCGCCGAGCACGAACCCGATCGCGATGCGCGTGAGCGTGATGCCCGCGTGCTCGAAGAGCTCGCCGCTCCCGACGAGCTGCGCGAACGTCTCGGCGATCGACGACGGCGGCGGGAAGAACCGCGCGTCGAGCACGTTCGTCCGGCTCGCGAGCTCCCACACCGCGAGGAGCAGGAGCGGCGTGAAGGGCCCGACGACCCGCACGAGGCGACCCGTCCGCCGGCGGCGCAGCTCCTCGGTCAGCTCGCGCGTGATCTCGGCCGTGCGGTCGTCGGCGTCGTGGGGCGCGTCCGGGGCGCCGCCCGGCGCGGCGTGGCCGCCCGGGCGGACGGGGGCGCGCTCGTCCGTGGGGGTCGTCATGCGACCGCCTCCCGGACGCCCGCGGCGGAGCGCTCGTCCGCTCCCGCCCCGTCCTGCGCCGCAGCGTCCTGTGCCTCGGCGTCCCGCAGGAGCCGCCACAGCTCGTAGGTGATCTCGCCGTGGCGCGGGTCGCGGCGCAGCTCGAGGATGTCGCGCGGGCGGTCGAAGGGGACCCGCACGTCGGCGAGGATGCGCCCGGGCCGCGCGGACATGACGACGACGCGGTCCGCGAGCACGAGCGCCTCGTCGACGCTGTGCGTGATGAAGAGCACCGACCGCGAGGTCTGCGACCAGATCTTCAGCAGCTCCTGCTGCAGCACGACGCGCGTCTGCTCGTCGAGCGCGCCGAACGGCTCGTCCATGAGGAGGGTCGCGCCGTCGTCGGCCAGCGCCCGGGCGACCGACGTGCGCTGCCGCATGCCGCCCGAGAGCTGGTGCGGGTAGAAGCCGCGGAACTCCGTGAGACCCACCATGTCCAGCAGCGGGGCGACGCGCTCGCGCCGGGCCGAGCGCCGCACGCCGCGCAGGCGCAGGGGGTACTCGACGTTCTGCTCGACCGTGAGCCACGGCAGCACGCCGTGGTCCTGGAAGACGACGGACGGGCGCGCCGCCATCGTCACCGTGCCGCGGTCGGCATCCTCCAGGCCCGCGAGGATGCGCAGGAGGGTGCTCTTGCCGCACCCGGAGGGTCCGAGCACGCAGACGAACTCGTTGTCCTCGATGGTGAGCGACACGTCCTGGAGCGCGACGAGCACGTCGTCGCGGCGACGGTCGTGGAACCCCTTCCAGAGGCCCTCGACGGAGACGGCAGTCACGAGCCGAGCTCCGCGGCCCGCTCGCGCGCCTGCTCGAGAAGGTCGGCGCGGAAGATGCTCTCGACGTCCGCCTCGCCCTCGTACTCGAGCGTGCCGCGGTCGCGGAAGAACTGCTCCTGGGCGTGCACGTCCTCCCAGTCGATCTCGCCCGTCGGGTCCTGCTCCGTGAGCGCGAGCGACGTGAGCGTCTCGACCGGCAGCTCGGTGTACCGCGCGATGATCTCCTGGTTCGCCGGGTCGTCCCAGCCGCCCGCCTCGAGCTCCGCGGCGGCGCGCAGGTACGCGGCCGTGAACGCGACGACCGCGTCGGGGTGCTCGTCGACGTACTCGGTGCTGAACACCAGGGCGCCGAGCTCGGTGCCCGCGTGGTAGTCGATCGGGAGGATCTCGGACGCGATGCCCTCGCTCTCGAGCGACGACGAGATGGGCTCGATCGACCAGGCGGCGTCGACCGAGCCGCCCACGAGCGCGGGGCCCGTCTCGGGCGGGCCGACGTTGACGAGCTCGACGTCGTCGAGCGTGAGGCCGCCGGCCTCCAGCGCCTTGGCCACCGAGTAGATGCCGAAGCCGCCGTCGCCGGGGATGCCGACGCGGCTGCCGGCGACCTGCTCGATCGACGTGATGCCGGAGTCGGCCGCGACGACGAACGGGGCCGGGTTCGGCCCGCTCTCCGGCACGCGCGAGACGCTCGCGATGACCGAGAGCGACGCGCCGGCCTCGGTCGCGTTGAACAGGCCCGCGCCCCACGTCGCGCCACCGGCCGTGACGTTGTTCGTGCTGACGAGCTGGTAGGTCTCGCCCGACGTCCCGCCCTTGGCGAGGAGCTCGACGTCGACGCCCGCCTCCTCGAAGTACCCCTTGTCCTCCGCGAGGAAGAACGGCGCGTAGTCCGCGTAGGGGGAGTAGAGGAACGAGATCTGCGGCGCGGCGTCGTCCCCGCCGCCGGACGGGTCGCTCCCGCCCGCGCAGCCCGCCAGGATCCCTGCCGCCGCGACGAGCGAGATGGTGACCGACGAGCGGCGTGAGATGGCCATGAGTCCTCCTGGGGTCTGACACACGAGCAAGCGCGCCGTGATGTGCTTGCCACTATGCGCTAGTGCATCAGTTGGCCCCAGCGTGGCCCCCATCGTCTCGCCCAGTGGGACGACGTAACGCGAAAGAACCCCGAACGGGGCATCGGCCGACCGTGCGCGGCCCGCCCGCCCGGCCTGCCGTCCTCAGGGCTCGAGGACGCGCGCCTTCTGCTCCGCGAGCTCGGCGTCGGTGAGGACGCCCCGGTCCCGCAGCGCGGCGAGGTCGCGCAGCTGCGCGATGCGCACGTCCATCGCGGACGCGCCCCCGGCGGCCGTCCCGCCGTGCCCGGGGTCGTGCGCCCCGCCGTGCGCCCCGCCGTGCGGCCCGACGTGCGCGCCGGACCGGTCGTCGTCGGGCAGCCCGGTCACGGCGCCGAGCACGCCGACGAGGTCGGTGTCCTGCACTCGGTACGTCGTGCTCGACGCCGGGTGAGCACGCCCGACGTCGTCCAGCATCTGCTGCACGAGCGCGCCCACGGGGCCGCGGACGACGAGCTCGACGTCGGGCCGGTCGTCGGGCGCCGCGGTGCGCAGCTCGACGAGGTCGAGCCCCAGCGCCGCGAGCCGCTGGAGGAGGCCGTACAGCGCGGCCTGGTCGCGGACCCGGGCCTCGAGCCGCGTGCACTCCACGGACCGGCGCACGCCGAGCTCGGCGAGGTCGGGCTCGGGCAGCACCACCGGCCCCAGCACCGTCACCTCGACCAGCGTCGTGCGGTCCATGCGTCCTTCTCCCGGCTCGCCCACGTCGGTCCAGGATGCGCGGGCACGGACCCGGGCGGGATCACCCGGCGGGGGTGGCCCGCGGCGCCGGGCGGCCGACTACCCCCGACGGGTGAGCACGCGGACGCCGGGGCCGCTCCACAGTGGGAGCGTCACGGGCCCGCCGTGACCCGACACGAGGGGTGCCCGATGGACGGATTCTGGGACTGGTTCTGGCTCATGGTGTGGTGGTTCTTCTTCATCGCCTACCTCGTCGTGCTGTTCCAGATCGTCGCGGACCTGTTCCGTGACAAGACGCTCAGCGGCTGGTGGAAGGCGCTGTGGATCGTCGCGCTGATCTTCGTCCCCTACCTGTCCGCGCTGATCTACGTCATCGCGCGCGGGCGGGGCATGGCGGAGCGGCACGCGGAGGAGCAGCAGGCGCGTCGGCAGGTCATGGACGACTACGTGCGGGCCACCGCCGGCACCGGCAGGTCGCCGGCGAGCGAGATCGCGGACGCCAAGGCGCTGTACGACGCCGGCACGATCGACGCCGACGAGTTCGCCCGGCTCAAGGCCCGAGCGCTCGCCTGAGGACGCGCGATGGCCGACGAGACCGCGCCGGGGCACGAGGCGTCCGCCGTCGCCGCGCGCCTCGCCGCGCTGGAGCGCGAGAACGCGGAGCTGCGCCGACGGCTCGAGGAGCGGCCGGCCGCCGCGGCGCCCGCGGGCCCGGACGGCGACGCGACCCCGCCGGAGGCGGCGCGGCGGCCCCGGCGCGGGCTGCGCGCCGCCGCGTGCGCGGTCCTCATCACGCTCGGGGCGCTCCTCGCGCCGCTCGGCGCGGTCTCGGCGTGGGCGCAGCGCGAGCTCACGGACACCGACCGCTACGTCGCGACGGTCGGACCGCTCGCGGGCGACCCCGTCGTGCAGTCCGCGGTGGCCGGGCGGCTCACCGAGGTCGTGATGTCGCGCATCGACGTGGCCGCGCTCGTCGACGACCTCGTCGGCGGGCTGGAGGAGCGCGACGTCCCGCCGCGCGCGACCCGCGCGCTCGCCGCGCTGGAGGCGCCGCTCACGAGCGGCGTCGAGTCGCTCGTGCACGAGACGGCGACGCGGCTCGTGGAGAGCGACGCGTTCGAGGGCGCCTGGCTCCAGGCGAACCGCGTGGCGCACGAGCAGCTCGTCGCCGTGATGCGCGGCGAGGACGGCGACGTCCTGCAGGTGAGCGACGACGGCCGCCTGTCGATCCAGCTCTCCGGCCTGATCGACCTGCTCAAGGAACGCCTCGTGGACCGCGGCCTGGACGTCGCGGCCCGCATCCCGTCGGTCGACGCGACGTTCACCGTCGCGCAGTCCGCCGAGCTCGTCATGCTCCAGAACCGGTACGCCCAGGTCGTGACGCTCACGACGTGGCTGCCGTGGGTCGTGCTCGGTCTGCTCGCCGCGGGCGTCCTCGTCGCGAACCACCGCTCGCGCGCGCTCGTCGTGGCCGGGCTCGCCCTCACGGGGGCGATGGTCGC
Organism: Cellulosimicrobium sp. 72-3; assembly: GCF_013127315.1. NCBI lineage: Bacteria > Bacillati > Actinomycetota > Actinomycetes > Micrococcales > Promicromonosporaceae > Cellulosimicrobium > Cellulosimicrobium sp. 72-3. The sequence goes on along the minus strand of NZ_CP053419.1, from coordinate 2,322,074 downwards.
GCTGGGCGTCGGGCTCGCCGTCGCGCGCGGCCTGTACCTCGGCGCGCTCTCGGGCCAGGTGCTGCGGCTCGACGCCGCGGAGGTCGTGTTCGACCAGGCCGTCGGCTACCTGCGCCTCACGCTGCGCACCGTCGGCGTGCTGGGTCTCGTGGTCGCGCTGGCGGCGTACGTGGGCGGGCCGAGCGCGTCGGCCCGCAGCCTGCGCGCGGGGCTCGGGCGCGCGGGCGCCGCCGTGCGCGGCTGGGGCGAGGGCCGGGGCGTCTCGACGGGTCCCGTCGGCGACTGGCTCGGCCGGCACAAGGCGTTCGTGCGCGTCGTCGTCGTGGCGGCCGCCGCGCTCGTCCTGCTGCTCGCGGGCACGCCGACGCCCGGCCTCGTCGTCGGGGTCGCGCTCGTCGCGGGCCTCGTGCTCGTCGTCGTCGAGGTCCTCGCCCGCCCGCCCGCCGTCGTCGCCCCGCCGCCCGGTCCCGGGCCGGCCTGAGGCGCGTGGCGAGCCCGCGCTCCGCTCGCCCTGCGGTCCGGGGGCCCCGGGAATACCCTGCCCCCATGGCCTCGGTCGAGCCCCGTGCCGAGCCGGAGGACGTGACGCACGTCACGGACGCCTCCGGGACCTCGCGCGCCCGCACCACCGTCCCCGAGCTGCCCCCGTCCACGGTGGGCCGCCCGGAGGTCGAAGCGCTCGTCGCGGCGGCGGCCACGCGCCGCCTCACCCTCGTGTCGGCGGGCCCGGGCTGGGGGAAGACGACCGTCGCGGCGCGGTGGGCGCGCGGCGGCACCGGCCCGCGGGTCGCGTGGCTGACGCTCGAGCCGTTCGACGACAAGCCGGCGGCCTTCTGGGCCGACGTGCTCGCGGCGCTGCGGGCGGCCGGGGCGGTGCCCGCGGGGCACCCGCTCGAGACCCTCGTCGTGCCGCCGCGCCTCACGCCCGCCCTCCTGCGCCGCGTGCTCGCGGCGATCGAGGCGCTGCCCGAGCCCGTGGTCCTCGTGCTCGACGACTTCCACCACGCCGCGTGCGCCGAGGTCGCGGCGACGGTGGACGACCTCCTGCGCTACCGGCTGCCCCTGCACCTCGTGGTCCTCACCCGCGTCGACCCGCTCCTGCGCCTGCAGCGCCTGCGCGCGCAGGGCGAGATGACGGAGGTCGGCGCCGCCGAGCTCGCGTTCGACGCCCCCGCGGTCGCGGCGCTGGCGACGGCGCAGGGACGCGACCTCGCCGCGGGCGACGCCGGCCGCGTCGTCGGCGAGACCGGCGGCTGGGCCGTCGGGGTGCGGCTGCGCGTCGAGGAGCACGACGCGACGAGCCGGGCGCGCGCCGCCCGCTCGGCGGCGGAGTTCCTCCTCGCCGAGGTCCTCGACAGCCAGGGGCCCGAGGCCCGACGCTTCCTCCTGCGCACGAGCGTGGCGTCGGCGGTGTGCCCCGACCTCGCGGCCGTCCTCGACCCGGGGGCGCCGACGGACCGGCTGCTCCCCGGACTCGCCGCGGCGGACGGTTTCGTCATGACGTCGGGCGGCCGGCGCACCTGGTACCGCTACCACCCGCTCCTGCGCGAGATGCTCCTGCACCAGCTGCGGACCGAGGACCCGGCGGGCCTGCGCGAGGCGCACCAGGCCGCGGCGCGCTGGTTCGCGCAGGACGGGCAGGCGCTGCGCGCCCTGGAGCACGCGGCGGCGGCGGAGGACTGGCCGCTGCTCGGCGAGGTGTTCGTCGAGGGCGCGGCGGCGGAGCTCGCGGGGCCGCACCGCGAGACCGTCGCCCAGGTCCTGCGGCGCGTGCCGTACGCGACCCTGCGGCCCGACGCCCGCCTGCACCTGTGCGCGGGGGCGCTCGCGTCCGTCGACGAGCGGTTCGACGCCGTGCGGCTCCACGTCGCGCGGGCGCGCGACCTCCTCGCCCCGGCCGCGGACCCGGTGGCCGATCCCGCCGCCGCGGTGCTCCTCGAGCTGCTCGCCGCGTCCGCCGCGCGGTCGACCGGCGACGTGCGGGCCCTCGCGACGGCCGCGGGCGCGGCGCTCGCCGCGGCGGACGCGGTGCCGTACCCGTTCCCCGCCCTCGAGACGTACCGGGGCCTCGCGCGGGCGCACCGCGCGGCGGGCCTCGCATGGTGCGCGGTCGGCCCCGAGCCGGCGGGGGAGACGACGTCGGGGACGCTCGCCGCCCCCGGTGGCCGGTCGTGGCGCGCCCCGCAGCTCTACGTCCTCGGGGCGCGCGCCGCCGCGGCGCTCCTCGCCGTGGTCGCCGGTCGGCTCGACAAGGGGGACGCGGCAGCGAGTGAGGTGCTCGTCGAGGCGGAGCGCCGCGGCTGGGACGGGTACGCGCACGTGCGGCCCGCGCACGCGGCGCGCGCGTGGGTGCGGTACCTCCGGGCGTCGGACGACGGGCTCGACCGGCACCTCGCGCACGCCCTCGCGGCGGACGCCGGCGGGCGCGAGCCTGCGTCCGAGGCGGCCGTCCGGCTGCTGCAGGCGCTCGTCGCCGCGGACCGCGGGCACGCGCGCGCCGCGCGGCAGGCGCTCGTCGCCGCGGACCGCGCCCTGGGGCGGTCCGCGACGCCCCCTGTGCTCGCGGACCTGTGGGTGCGCGCCACGGCGGCCGCGCGTCTGGTCGACGACGGCACGGGCCCGGCGCTCGGGGCGCGCCTCGCGCGCGAACGCCTCGGGAGCGCCGCGGTCGTCGCGGTCTGCGGTGCGCGCGAGCTTTTGGCGGCGGGCCGCACCGGGGCGGCGGAGCGCGCCGTGGCGGGCCTCGGGGACGCGCCGGGGGAGGAGGGGGACGTCGTCGTGCGGGTGGAGGCGGCGCTCGTCGAGGCGTCCGCGCTCGCCCGGGCGGGCACGCGCCGCGTCGACGCCCCGCTCGGGCGGGCTCTCGACCTGGCCGCCGCCGAGCGGGTCGTCCGGCCGTTCCTCGCCGTCCGGGGCACCGAGCTCGACGAGCCGCTCGCGCGCACGGTCGCGCGCCGCGACGACGCGCTCGCCGCGCTGCTGCGCACCCACCTGGACGCGCCGGGCCGGGCACCGGAGCCGGTCCCGCTCGTCGAGCCGCTCACCGAGCGCGAGCTCGCGGTCCTCGCCGTCCTGCCGTCGATGGCGAGCAACGCCGAGGTGGCCGCCGACCTCTTCGTGTCGGTCAACACCGTCAAGGCGCACCTGAAGTCGGTCTACCGCAAGCTCGGCGTCGGCTCGCGGCGCGAGGCGGTGCGGCGCGGCCGCGAGCTCGGCGTCGTGCCCTGACGGGTCTTCCGAGGAGACGCGCTCAGGCGCGGCGCCGGTCCACCGTGCGCAGCACGAGCTTCCCGAGCTCGACGAGGACGAGGAAGGCGAGCGCGACGAGCGCGCACACGCCCCACTGGCCGCCGTCGAGGTCGACGGTGCCGAAGATCCGCTGCAGCCCGTCGAGCGTCGTGACGAGGAACGTGAGCCCGAGCGACGCGAGCAGGAGCACGACGAAGCGGCCGTTCGCGAGCGTCTCGGACGACAGGATGCTCGCCCGCGGGTCGCGCCACTCGAGCGCGGCGACGACGTGCAGGAGCGACATCGCGGTGAGGCCCATCGTCGTCGCGACCGCGAGGTCGGCGTCGGCCTCGCCCCACGCGACGGCGACGAGCGTGCCGACGGCGATGAGCACGCCCCCGACGGCGAGCCGCACGCCGAGCGCGCGCCCGATGACCGGCTCGGTGGGCGGGCGGGGGCGACGCCGCATGAGGCCGGGCGTCGCGGCGTCGAAGCCGAGGCCGACGGCGAGCAGCACGTCGATCGCGAAGTTGACCCACAGGATCTGCAGCGGCGTGAGCGGGGTGCCCCCGGCGACGGTGAAGATGCCCGCGCCGACGAACGTGAGGATGAACCCGACGAGGACGACCATCTGGAAGCGGATGTACTTCATGAGGTTGTCGTAGAGGCCGCGGCCGCCCTCGACCGCCGCCACGATCGTGGCGAAGTTGTCGTCGGTGAGGATCATCTCGGCGGCGTCCTTCGTCACCTCGGTGCCCGTGATCCCCATCGCGACGCCGATGTCCGCGCGCGTCAGGGCGGGGGCGTCGTTGACGCCGTCGCCCGTCATCGCGACCACGTCGCCCTTGCGCTTGAGCACGTCGACGAGCCGCACCTTGTCCTCCGGCGCCACGCGCGCGACCACGCCGATCTCGCCGACCTCCGCCTCGAGCTGTGCGTCGGACATCGCGGCGAACTCGGCGCCCGTGAGCGCGCGACCTTCGATCCCGAGCTGCCCGGCGATCGCCGCGGCCGTGGTGACGTGGTCGCCCGTGATCATCCGCACCCGGATGCCGGCGTCGCGGCACTCGGCGATCGCGTCGCGCGCCTCGCGACGCGGGGGATCCACGATCCCGACGAGCGCGAGGAGCTCGAGGTCGCGCACCGCGTCGAGCAGGTCGCCCCCGAGCTCGTCGCGCGCGACGGTGCGCCGCGCGACGGCCAGCACCCGCATGCCCTCGCCCGCGAGCGCGTCGTTCTCCGCGAGGACGCGCGCGCGGCCCGCGTCGTCGAGCGGCGCCGACCCGCCGTCGGCCGTGAGGTACCGGGCCGAGCGGGCGAGCAGCACGTCCGGGGCGCCCTTGACGAAGCACACGAGCTCGCCGTCGATCTCGTGGAACGTCGCCATGAGCTTGTACGCGGCGTCGAACGGGACCTCAGCGACGCGCGGGTGCTCGGCGCGCGTCTGCTCGACGTCGAGCCCGGCCTTCGCCGCGAGGACGACGACCGCGCCCTCCGTGGGGTCGCCGATGCAATCGCCGTCGCGCACGACGGCGTCGCTCGCGAGCGCCAGCGGGAGCGCGACCGGTTCGAGCGGGACGTCGGTCGACCCGGCCGCCGCGAGGATGCGGCCGGTCGTGGAGTAGCCCTCGCCGTCGACGGAGAACCGGCGTCCGGCGAGCACGAGCCGGCGCGCGGTCATCTGGTTGAGCGTGAGCGTCCCGGTCTTGTCGGAGCAGATCGCCGACGTCGACCCGAGCGTCTCGACGGACTTGAGGCGCTTGACGATCGCGCCCTCGTCGGCGAGCCGGCGCGTGCCGAGCGACAGGAGCATCGTCACGACGGCAGGCAGCCCCGTCGGGATCGCGGCGATCGCCAGGCTGATCCCGACCACGAAGAGGCTGTCGAAGTCCTCGCCGCGCACGAGCCCCAGCACGACGACCACGACGAGGGCGACCGCCGCCATGACCGTGATGATCACGGTGATGCGGTCGAGCTGGCGCGTGAGCGGCGACCTGTCCTGCTCGACCCCGCTGAGCATCCCGGAGATGCGGCCCACCTCGGTCGTCATGCCCGTGGCGGTGACGACCATCTCGCCGCGCCCGCGCGTGACCTGGGAGTTCATGTACGCCATGTCGGTGCGGTCGCCGAGCGGGGCGTCGTCGGCCGTGACCGCCGCGACGCCCTTCGCGACGGGCGTGCTCTCGCCGGTGAGCCCGGCCTCCTCGATCTCGAGCGAGGCGGCGACGAGCAGCCGCCCGTCCGCGGGGATCTTGCCGCCCGCCTCGAACCCGACGACGTCGCCCGGCACGAGCTCCTCGGCGGGAACCTGCTCCTGGCGCCCGTCGCGGCGCACGGTGGCCGTCATGACGAGCATCTGCTGGAGCGCGGCGACGCTCTGGGCCGCCTTGCCCTCCTGGTGCAGGCCCATGAGCGCGTTGAGGACGGTGAGGGCGAGCACGACGACGCCGGTCGTCACGTCCCCGAGCGCGATGATGCTCACGACGGCCGCGCCGACGAGGACGAGCTGCATGAGGTCGCGGTACTGGCGCAGGAACGCCTGCCACGGCCGTTCCTTGCGCTCCTGCGCGAGCGCGTTCGGCCCGTAGCGCGCGCGCCGCTCGGCGACCTGCGCGGACGTCAGCCCGACGGCCGGGTCGACGTCGAGCGCCGCGCACACCGCCTCGGGCGGTGCCGTGTGCCAGGGGCCCGTGGGGGCCGGTGCCTGCTGTCGGGGGATCGGTGCAGCCGTCATCCTCGGCTCCTCTCGGGCGCTCGTCCCACCGTCGCAGCGGGCTCGGGCGGGGTCCTCACCCGGCGGGGGTGAACGCCCCGCGGCGGCGCGGCACCGGTGCGCGACGTGCCGCCGACGCCCGCGCTCGACGCGCGTGCCGCCCGGGCCTCAGCCGCGCGACCCCACGAGCCCGCTCTCGTACGCGACGATCACGGCCTGCACCCGGTCGCGCACGCCCAGCTTGGCCAGGAGGTTGCCGACGTGCGTCTTCACGGTCGTCGCGGACAGTACGAGGCGGTCGGCGATCTCGGCGTTCGACATACCCTCGGCCACGCACCGCAGGACGTCGAGCTCGCGCGGCGTGAGGGAGCGCAGCCGGGGGTCGAGGCCGTCGTCGACGGCCGGCTGCTCGCCCGCGGGCAGGTGCGGCGCGAAGAGGTCGAGCATGCGGCGCAGCACGCGGGGCGCGACGACCGAGCTCCCTGCCGCGACGGTGCGGATCGCTTCGACGAGCTCGTGCGGGCGCGCGTTCTTCAGCAGGAACCCGCTCGCCCCGGCGCGCAGCGCCGCGAACGCGTACTCGTCCACGTCGAACGTCGTGAGCACGAGCACGAGCGTCCCGGGGTGCTCGGCGACGACGCGCCGGGTCGCCTCGATGCCGTCCATGCCGGGCATCCGGACGTCCATGACGACGACGTCGGGGGCGAGGGCCGCGACCTGGTCGAGCGCGACGCGTCCGTCGGAGGCCTCGCCCACCACCTCGAGGTCGGGCTCGGACTCGATGACGAGCCGGAAGCCCATCCGCAGCAGCGCCTGGTCGTCGACGAGCAGCACGGTCGTCACGGTCGTCCTCCCTCGTCGTCGTGCACGTCACGGTGCGGGTGCTCCTGGGCGGGGGCGCTCCGGGCTCCGCCCTCGGCCGGGTCGCAGGGCAGGACGACGTGCACCGCCCAGCCGCCGCCCGGCCGCGGGCCGGCCTCGACGCTGCCGCCGAGCAGCGCGGCGCGCTCGCGCATGCCCACGATGCCGCGCCCGCTCCCGCCCTCGGTCCCCGGGCGCGTGCCGCCGTCGTCGTGGATGTCGATCTCGACCGCGCGCTCGGTGCGACGCACGACGACCTCGGCCGCCGGCGTCCCGGGCGCGTGCCGCAGCACGTTGGTCAGGGCCTCCTGCACGATGCGCACGGCCCCGAGCCGCAGCGACGTGTCCGCAGGCAGCGCGACGTCGAGGCCGCTCGCGGCGACGGGCACGCCCGCCGCGCGGAACCGTGCGACGACGGCCGCGAGGTCCGTCCCGGTCGGCTCGACCGGGGTGCCCGCCCCGTCGCTGCCCTCCTCGGGGTCGAGCGCGCCGAGGACGCGCTGCATGTCGGCCAGCGCGTCCCGTCCCGTGCGGGAGAGCTCGTGCAGGGCCTCGCGCGAGCGGTCCGGCGCCCGGTCGAGCGCCGCGCCCGCGCCGTCGGACAGCGCGACCATCACGGACACGCTGTGCGCGACGACGTCGTGCATCTCGCGCGCGATCCGCGCCCGCTCGGCGGCCCGGGCGAGCGCCGCGCTCTGGTCGCGGTCGCGCGCCAGGGCGCGGTAGCGCGCGACGAGGTCCTCGTCGTGCAGCCGGCGCGCCCGCACCCCCGAGCCGGTGGCCATCCCCAGCAGCAGGAGCGCGACGAGGAGGAAGACCGACGCGGAGCGCCTGCCGGGGGAGAAGGGCGGTTGCGCGAGGTCGCGCACCGGGTCGCCGTCCGGCAGGACGATGGGGTCGCTCCACAGGAGCATCTCGGCGACCCCTATGTCCTGGCTCCACCACAGCGCGGCCACGACGACGCACAGCACCGCACCGCACACGACCCATGCCGTGCGGGGCGGGCGCTCGGCGGCGACGGCGTGCACCGCGCACGCGAGGCACACGCCGAGCACGCCGAGCACCCCCGCCGTCGCGAGCGACACGACGGCCAGGACGGTGAGGATCGCCGTGACGGTCAGCGGGCGCGACCGCCGGAGCAGGAGCAGCGCCGCCCCGAGGGCGGCGCCGACGAGCCAGGCCGTGACGACCACCTGCGCCACGGGCGCGTCGGCGTGGAACAGCCCCAGCCCGGTGGAGCCCTCGACGGTCATGAGCGCGTCCGCCGCGGTGACGAGCCCGAGCAGCGCGACCGCGCCCGCGAGCGCGAGGTCGGTCGCCCAGGGGTGCCGCGCGAGCACGCGGCCGACGGCGCCGCGCCGCCGGACGTCGGGCTCCGCGCGCGGTCCGCCGTCGTGCGCCCCGGGCGCGGAGGGGAGGGCGAGGGGCGACGAGGGCACGGGCCTACTCTCCCATCGGCCGTCGCGCGGCGCGTCAGACGACGTCATGGCGCCGCAGCCGGTACGCCGCCGCCGCGAGCAGCGCGGCGACCCACGCCGCGAGGACGAGACCCCCGCCCCACGTGCCGAGGTGCGGGCCCAGGGTCGTCGCGTCGAGCGCGGCGAGCCGGGCGTCGTCCTGCAGCAGGCGCGCCCCTGCCCCGGGCAGGAGCGCGCGTGCCGTGTCCGCGACCCGGCCCGGGTTCGTCGCGAGCACGTGGTCGAGCACGACGAGCAGCACGACCCCACCCACGAGCGCCCCGTCCGGTCGCCGCACGAGCGACCCCAGGCCCAGGCCCACGAGGGCGACCCCGGTCAGGTAGAGCACGAAGCCTGCGAGGACGCGCAGCGTCTCCCGGTCCGCGAGGTCGAGCACGAGCGCGACGTCGGCGCGCTGCCCGGCTGTCGCGGCGAGCGCCGCGCCCAGCGCGAGGACCGCGACGGCGAGCGCGGCCGCCGCCGTCACGAGCGCCTGCGCCGCGAGCACGGGCAGGCGGCGAGGGACCGCGACGAACGTCACGCGCGCGGTGCCGGTCCGGAACTCCCCGGCGCCGACGCCCGCGCCGAGCACGAGGAAGCCGAGCTGGGCGAGCACGAACCCCGCGACGGCGAGCGGTGCGCCCGACGACCCGGCGTCGGGCCGGGCGAACGCGCCCAGCGCCCACGCCGTCCCCGCCGCCGCGGCGACGGTCGCGAGCGCGAGCCAGGCCGTCGAGCGCAGGCTCGTCAGCTTGTCCCGCTCCGCCGCGAGCACCCGGAGCAGGGTCACCTGCGGACGGTCCGGCGCGCGCGCGGTGCGGGTCGGCGCGGGGTCCGGCGGGGGGATCGTCGCCGCCACGTCAGACCACGTCCCGCGTGCGCAGGCGGACGGCGGCCAGCGCGAGCGGCACGACGACCCACGCCGCCAGGACGAGCCCGCCGCCGACGGCGCCCAGGTCGGGCGCGCCCTCGACGGCACCCTCGCCCGTAAGCAGCGACGCCGCCCCGGTGGGCAGGAACGTGACCACCGTGTTCACCGCGGCCTGCGCGGACGAGACCCCCGCGGGCGCGGCGAGCGGGTCGCCCGACAGATCGGCCGCGAGGACGAGCGCGACGGGCAGGACGAGCACGACGAGCACCGCGGCGGTGACGGCGGGCACGGGTCGCCGCACCAGCGCGCCGATCGCGAGGCCGAGCAGGGCCATGCCGGCGAGCAGGAGCGTCATGCCGACGAGCACCTGCGGCGTGCCGTCGCCGCCGAGGTCGAGGGCGAGGTCGCGCGAGCGCGCCGACGGCAGCAGCGCGAGCACCGCCGCCGCGACCGCCATCACCGCGGTGAGCAGCGCGAACGCGGCGGTCGCCGCCGTCTGCCCCACGAGCACGGGCCAGCGCCGCGGCTCCGCGACGAACGTCGTGCGGAACGTGCCGGTGCTGTACTCGCCCGTCCCGACGAGGACGCCCAGGACGAGCGGCGGCACCTGGGCCAGCAGCAGGCCCGACGTGAGGGAGCCGAGCGGGTCGAACCCCGGGTCCACGGACGACGCCTGCGCCGAGAGGTACGTCAGCACCGCCGAGACGGCGACGGTGAGCGTGGCCGCCCACCACGACGAGCGCAGGCTCGTCAGCCTCGTCCACTCCGCGGCGACGGCGCGGGGGAGCGTGGGGCCACCGGCGATCGCGGGCCGGGGTCCTGCCGGGTGCGCACGCCGCGACGACGCGGTCGGTGCGGTCCGGGCGGTAGGTGCGGTCATCGGGCACCTCCGGCCGACGCCAGGCCGGTCTCGCCCGCGGCACGGCCGCGGTACTGGACGGCGTCGGCGGTGAGCCGCAGGTACGCGTCCTCGAGCGAGCCCGCCTCGCCCGCGAGCTCCGACACCGGCGCGTCGGCGAGCAGCCGGCCCTGGCCGATGACGACGACGCGGTCGGCGCACAGCGCGAGCTCGTGCATGAGGTGGGACGACAGCAGCACCGTGCGTCCCTCGGCCGCGAGGCCGCGCACGAGACCGCGCACCCACAGCACGCCGTCGGGGTCCAGGCCGTTGACGGGCTCGTCGAGGATGAGCGTCCCCGGGTCGCCGAGGAGCGCGCCCGCGATGCCGAGACGCTGGCCCATCCCGAGCGAGAACGTGCCCGCACGCCGCCCCGCGACGCTCTCGAGGCCCGTCATCCCGATCACCTCGTCCACGCGTGCCCGCCCGATTCCGTGCGTGCGGGCGAGCGCCGTCAGGTGGCGGAACGCCGTGCGACCGGGGTGCACGGAGCGGGCGTCGAGCATGACCCCGACGGCGCGCAGCGGCGCCGGCAGGTCCGCGTACCGCCGGCCGTCGACGGTCGCCGCGCCCGAGGTCGGCCGCTCCAGCCCGACGACGACGCGCATCGTCGTCGACTTCCCGGCGCCGTTCGGGCCGAGGAAGCCCGTCACGGTCCCGGGCCGCGCCGTGAACGTCAGCCCGTCCACCGCCGTCGTGGGTCCGTAGCGCTTCGTCAGCGCCTCCACCTGGATCATCGGTCCTCCCGTCGTCCGCGGGCCCGGTCGTCGGGCACCGCCGTCGTCGACGCTACGAAGACCCGCGGGGGCACCGGCTCGGGCGGTCGGCCGAGATCCGCGACACTCCCGCCTCCTCCTCGGGGAGGAGGAGGTCGTGCCCGGGTGGGACGGTGCGGCCGGGCGGGACGGGGTGCGGCCCCTGCGGGGACGACGACGGTCAGGCGGTGGCGGTCCTCGCGGCCACCCGGACGCCCGCGTCCCATCCCGGTGCGCGACCGCCGCCCGGGGGGACGTGGTCGGTCGCGAGCCCTGCCCGGGCGAGGGACCACGCGACGAGCGAGTTCGAGTTCCACATCTCGCCCTCGCCGGGCGGCCGCCGACCCCACGTGAGCGGCGGGACGCCGTGCACGGCCCGCAGGATCCGGGCGACAGCGGCGGCGTCGCGCGTGAGGACGACGGGTGGCCCGACGGCGTGCTCCCGGTCGGGGATGGCGCCGTGCGCCCAGCAGCGGACCTCGTACCGGAACCAGCGGGAGCGGCCCAGCGGCCGCAGGCCCACGGGGCCGGTCACGACGACGCCCCGGTCGCACGCCGGGCCGCCCCACGCGGGGGTCATCTCGACGACGTACGGCACCCCGTCGCAGCGGAGTCCCAGCGCCGCGTGGAACAGCGGGCGGGGACGCCGCCGCGCGAGCAGCGCGGCGGCGCGCTCCCACGCGGCGCTCGTGCGGCGGACGACGTGGCCCCCCGCCCCGACGGGCAGCCAGAGGAGCTCCGCCCGGTCGTCGCCGGGCGTGGTCGCGGTCACGCCCCGACGCTACGGCACCCGGGTCCGCGCGGGAGCGGTAGGCTCGGGGGCATGCTTCCGGCGTGAGAGCGCCGGCGGGATCCGAATGAGACAGCGGATCGAGAGGCCCCGTCGCTCCACACGACGGGGCCTCTCGCTGTCCCGGCGTGTCCTGCCGCCCGGCCGGGTGCCGTGCCTCACCGGACAGGGGAGGGCCCGGCGTCCGCTCCCGGCAGGAACGGGCCGAAGATGGCGGCGACCGCTGCGGCGGCCCCGGCGGCGTCCTGCCGCGCGACGGCCTCGACCAGCTCGTGGTGGTGGCGGTGCGCCGCCTCGTCGTCCTCGTTCTCCTCGTCGCGCATGTGCACGGTGAAGACGTCGAGCATGCTCGAGTAGAGCGTGACGTAGAGCGGGTTGTGCGTCGCGGCGACGATCGCGCGGTGCAGGTCGAGGTCGGCGCGCGCGCGGGCGTCGCGGTCGTCGGCCTCCCAGGCCGCCTCCCGCCGGTCGCGGAGCTCGCGCAGGTGCTCGACGTCGTCGTCCGAGCGGCTCGCCGCGGCGAGCGAGGCGGCGGTGCTGTCGAGGGCGAGGCGGAGCTCGAGGTAGTGGCGGCGGCTGCCGCCCGCGAGCTGGCGCTCCAGGGTGCCGGTCAGCTCGGAGCTCGAGATGACGAACGTGCCGCGGCCCTGCTCGCGGCGCAGCAGCCCGGCGTGCACGAGCGACTGCAGCGCCTCGCGCACCGTGTTGCGCCCGACGCCGAACTCCGCCACGAGCGCGGCCTCCGTGGGGATCCGTTCGCCGACCGCCCAGCGACCCGAGACGACCTCGTCCCGGAAGCGCGCCGCGGCCTGGTCGATGAGGCCTACTCGACGCATCGGTCCGCCTGTGCCAGACTGCTCCAGATTCATCCCATGATCCCATCATCCGTCGACCTCAGTGTGGAGTGTAGCGTGACGACCCTCTCTCCCTCCCGACCCCGCGTGCGCCCCGGACGCCTCACTCTCTGGGCGGGTCTCGCCGTCGCGCTGACGGCCCTCAACCTCCGGACGGCGGTGACCGGGTTCACCCCGCTGCTGGAGACGGTGGGCACCGACCTCGGGTTCGGGGTCGCCGTCGCGGGCCTGCTCGGCACGGTCCCCGCGGCGTCGTTCGCCGTGTTCGGCTTCCTCGCGCCCGCGGTCACGCGGCGGTTCGGGCTCGAGCGCACGGCCACCGTGGCGCTGGGGCTCACCGCGCTGTCCCTCGTGCTGCGCGCGGCCTCCCCGACGACGACCGTGCTCGTCCTGTCGACGGTGCTCGCGCTCGCGGGCATCGGGGCGGCCAACGTCGTCATCGTGCCGCTGGTGAAGGCGTGGTTCTCCGACCGGCTCGCGCTGTGGACCTCGCTCTACCTCCTCCTCATGCAGACGGGGCAGTTCGTCGCCCCGCTGCTCGCGGTCCCGGTCGCCGAGGCGAGCAGCTGGCGCGTGTCCGTGGGGCTCTGGGCCGGGCCCGCCGCCGTGGCCGCCGTCGTCTGGCTCCTGCTCGCGCTCCGGCTGCCCGCCGCCCACCACGCGCCCGCACCCGTCGCGGCGGCCGGCACGCGCCTCCGGGTGGGCCGGTCGTCCACCGCGTGGGGCCTCGTCGGCCTCTTCGCCATGATGTCGTTGTCGAACTACGCGATCATCACGTGGGTGCCGGCCGTCCTCACCGACGCAGGGGGCAGCGCGGCGCTCGGTGGTTCCATGGTCGCGCTGTACTCGGCGTGGGGCGTGCTCGCGGCGCTGGTGGTGCCCCAGGTCGCCACCCGGATGACCAACCCGTTCGTCGTCGTGGTCGCGTGCTCGGTGGTGCTCGTCGCCGGGTACCTGGGCCTCCTGCTCTCCCCGCTCGACGGCACGGTGGTGTGGGTGTGCGCCCTCGGCATCGGGGTGAGCACCTTCCCCCTGTGCATGACGCTCATCAACCGGCGCACGCGGACGGCCCAGGCGGCGTCGGCCGTGTCCGGCTTCGTCCAGGGCATCGGGTACGGGATCGCCTGCTTCGGGCCCCTCGGGCTCGGCCTGCTGCGCGAGGCGACCGGCTCGTGGTCCGTCCCGCTCGTCGTGCTCGCCGCGACCGCCGTCCCCGGGGTCGTGGCCGGCTGGTTCGCCTGCCGACCCCGCTTCGTCGACGACGCCGTCGTGGTCGCCGACCGCCCGGCGGACGACGTGGAGGACCGCGCGGCCGGCGCGTGACGCCGCGCGCGGGCTCGGGGCGGCGCCCGGCCGCCGCGCCGCGGCAGGTCCCGGCCCGTACGGTCGGACGATGACCGACCCGCGCGACCGGCCGTACGTGGCCGGGCTGCTCGTCCTGACCGTGGCGACGGGCGTCGTCGACGCGGTGAGCTACCTCGCGCTCGACCAGGTGTTCACCGGCAACATGACGGGCAACGTGCTCTTCGTCGGGTTCGCCGCCGCCGGTGCGGGCGGGATCCCGTTGCTCAACAACGTCGTCGCGCTCGTCGCCTTCGTCCTCGGCGCCGCCCTGTGCGGGGTGCTGCTCCGGGGGCGCGCCGACGACGCGCGGATGCCGCGGCGCGCGCTCGGCGTGCTCGCCGGGGGAGCGGTGCTCGTGGTCGCGGGCGGCGCGCTGTGGCTCGCCGTCGGGCGCCCGCCCACGCCCGCGGTCCTGGCCCTCACCGCCGCCCTCGCGCTCGTGATGGGCGCCCAGGCGGTCGCCGCGCGGGGCGCCCACGTCCAGGACGTCTCGACCGTCGTCGTCACCACGACGCTCGTGAACCTCGCCCTCAGCAGCCCGCTCGCGGGCGGTTCCGGAGAGGGCGCGGCCCGACGCGCGGGGGCCGTGCTCGCGATGGGCACGGGCGCGGCCGTCGGCGCCGTCGTCGTGCGGTCGTGGTCCGGTGCGGCCGGCCTGCTGCTGGCGGGCGTCCTCGTCGCGGTCGGCTCGACGACGCTCGCCCTGGCCCGCCGCCACGACGCCGTGGCGCCGCGCTGACGCGCCCGACGGGCTCGCCGGGCGCCTCAGCCGCGCTCCGGCTGCCAGCCCTCGGTCCCGCGGCTAGCCTCGCGGGACGGCACCCTCGGAGGGAGAGCGGGATGAGCCAGGGACGAGTGGTCGTGGTCACCGGCGCGGCGCGCGGGATCGGGCGCGCGACGGCGGTTGCGTTCGCGCGGGCGGGCTATCGGGTCGCCGGCCTCGACATCGCGGCCGTCGCGAGCCGCGCGCTCGAGTACGAGCCCGCGAGCCCGGCCGATCTCGCGCGGACCGGCGAGCTCGTGGAGGAGGCCGGGGCGTCGTGGCTGCCGCTGGTCGCCGACCAGCGCGACCTCGCTGCCGTGCGCGCGGCGCTCGGGGAGGTCGTCGAGCGGTTCGGTGGCCTCGACGTCGTGTTCGCCAACGCCGGGATCCAGGGCTTCGCCTCGGTCCTCGACATGAGCGACGAGCTCTGGCACGACACGATCGACGTCAACCTCACCGGCACCGCGAACGTGCTGCGCGCCGCGGCGCCGCTGCTCGTCGAGCGCGGCGGCGGGCGGATCATCCTCACCTCGTCGACCCAGGGTCAGCACGGCACCCTCGAGGGCAGCGCGTACTCGGCCTCCAAGTGGGGGCTCATCGGGCTCATGAAGTCCGCGGCGCTGGACCTCCGCCCCCACGGCATCACCGTCAACGCCGTGATCCCCGGCCTGATCGACACCGCCCTGACGCGCCACGAGGAGCGGTACGCCCAGGCCCTGGAGTCGTCGGGGAAGGCGCCCACCGGCGACGTCGCCCGCGACGAGCAGGCAGCCGCCGCCGGGCTGGCGAGCAAGCTCCCCCTCGGGGTGCCGTGGCTCGCGCCGGAGGACGTCGCCCCGGCCGTCGTCTTCCTCGCCTCGCCGGAGGCGTCCATGATCAGCGGCACGAGCCTCGCGGTCACCGGCGGCGACAGCGCCAACGTCACGGCGTGAGCCGACGCGTGGGGCGCGGCCCCTCCGGTGCTCAGGCACCTCAGGCTCGGAGCACCCGGGGCTGAGGAGGTGCGGCGCGCGCTGAGGCCCCGGGGCGGGTCGGGACGGCGCGTTCGACCGATCCGGGACGGGGCGCCTCAGGACGAGCGTGAGCACCATGCCCGCCATCGACCCGCAGCTGCCCGTCCTCGTCCGCACGGCCCGTCTCGTCGGCACCTCGGTGCTGAGCATCGGCGCGGCGGTCGCCCTCGTCGCGTGCGCGGCAGCCACCGACCCTATCGACCCGTCCGTCGCGGATCGCACGTATCTCGGGCTGCCCGCCGAGGGCGGCGAGGTGCACCCGTGGTCCGACGCCGAGACCCCGGCCGTCGGCTACGCGCGCGGCGGCGAGCCGCAGACCGTGAACGTCGTGACGTTCGGGTCGAGCTCGTGCCCGCTCGTCCCGGTCGACTACACGTGGGACGCCGAGGAGCGCGCGCTGAGCTTCCGCCTCGGTCGCCGGGCGGGCACCGACGAGCGCCCCTGCACGCTCGACACCGCGCCGTCGACGAGCGTCGTCGTCGTGCCCGGCCTGCCCGCGGACGAGGCCGTGACGATCCTCACCTCGGGCGACGACGTCGTCCTCCCGCCGGGGCGCTGACACCACGTGCGCGCCAGGGGACTGGTGTGTGCCGCGGGGACGACGAAGGCCCCTGGTCTGCGTCTCCGCAGGCCAGGGGCCTCGATCATGGTGTCCGGAGGGGGACTTGAACCCCCACGCCCGATAAAGGGCACTAGCACCTCAAGCTAGCGCGTCTGCCATTCCGCCACCCGGACGAGTGGACCTTCCCGGCGTTTCCGCCGTTCGGGTGCGGGGAAAAACATAGCACGGTTCGGGGGTGGTCCTCACATCGCCGTCACGGCCCGGACCAGGGCCGCGACCTCGACCGCTACCTCGACCGCGACCTCGACGTGACCTCGGGCGAGGCCGTGCGCGGCGCCCGGCGTGCGGGGACGACCTGGGGCAGACTGGGCGGATGGTGGCCACGACGCGACGGAGGCACGCGTGACGGACGAGCAGCGACCCGCGGCAGGCCCGGCACCGACACCTCGGCCGGGCTCCGGCTCCGACCGCTCGGCGGCGTCGGTCAAGCACCTCGCCGGGGCGTCGAGCGCGGCGCGCAAGGTCGCCGGGGCGCGTCGCAACCCGTCGGTGGTGGGGTACGACGAGACGGTCCCCGCCTGGCTGCGCACGACGGCCGGCTGGTCGTGGCGCCTGCTCATGATCGTCGCGGCCGTCGCGCTCGTCTTCTTCGCGACCGCGCAGGTGCAGCTCGTGTTCGTGGCGGTCTTCCTCGCGCTCGTCATCACGTCCGTGCTGCGACCGGTGACCGACTTCTACAGCAGGATCATGCCGCGCGGCCTGGCCACGGGGCTCGCGATCCTCACGGCCCTGCTCTTCTTCGCGGGCCTGCTGACGTACGTCATCACGTCGGTCGCGGGCCAGTGGCAGAGCCTCGCGGAGCAGTTCGACCAGGGCATCGAGCAGATCTTCGACTTCCTCGAGAACGGCCCGCTGCCGGTCACGATCACCGCGGACGACGTCAACGGCTGGATCGACAACGGGCGCCAGTGGCTCACGGAGCACGGCGGCGACATCGCGAGCCAGGCCGCGGCGAGCGCGGGCTCGGTCTTCGAGGCCTTCGCGGCGATCGCGCTCGCGATCTTCTGCACGGTGTTCTTCCTCGCCCGCGGCAAGGACATGTGGACGTGGTTCCTCAACCAGCTCCCGTCGCGCTCGCGCGACAGCTGGAAGATCGCGGGCGGCGCCGGCTGGTACACCTTCTCCGGCTACGCGCGCGGCACGGTGATCATCGCGCTCGTCGACGGCATCCTCGCGGGGATCTTCCTCGCGATCCTCGGCGTCCCGCTCGCGGCCCCGCTCGCCGTCCTCGTGTTCATCGGGGCGTTCATCCCGATCATCGGCGCCCCGCTCGCGATGATCATCGCCGCGATCGTCGCGCTCGCGGCCAAGGGCTTCCTCATCGCGCTGATCGTGACGATCGGCATCGCGCTCATCGGGCAGTTCGAGGGCCACGTGCTGCAGCCGCTCGTCATGGGCAAGCAGGTGTCGCTCCACCCGGTGGTGGTCGCGATCGCGGTGACGGCGGGCACGCTGCTGGCCGGGATCCTCGGCGCGGTCGTGTCGGTGCCGCTCGTCGCGGTCGCGTGGTCGGTGTTCTCGCACCTGCGGCACAAGGACCCACCGATGGAGGACGAGCTGCCGACGGCGAAGGAGATCGCCCTCGGGGACGTCGGCCCGGGCGTGACGCCGCCCCCGGAGGGCGCGACGAGCTGATCGCCGCGCCTCCCCGCCCGGGCGGCGCCCGGCCGGGACGCATCGACCCGTGCGCTGCCGCGCCACGGAGCCGGGAGCGGGATCACCGCGGGACGGCGGAGACCCCCGCGTCGAGCCGGACCGAGACGTGCACGGTGTCCCCGACGTCCTTGCCCGTCGCGGCTCGCACGGACCGCAGCACGGCGAGCAGGTGCGGGCCGCCGTAGGCGACGAGGGACGCGTGGTACGCGACGTCGTCGACCGCCGCGAGCACGGGGACCCGGCCGCGCGTCCCGAACAGGTCGAGGACGTCGACGGGGAGCGTGACGAACGCTCCCGACCGTGTCCCGGCGGCGACCACCACGGCGTCGAACTCCACCGGGCCGGGGTCCGTCCACGTGGGCATGGCGTCGACCGTAGCGGAGAGCGCGGACGCGGGGAACGGGCCGCCCGGGCGATTTCCGCGCGGCCCGGTCAGCCCGCCTCGGGCCCGGCCGACCGGCCGTCGGCCCGCGCGCGACCGGCGCCGCGGCGGACGAGCGTCACCACGACCGCGGCCGCGGCGAGCAGCGCCGGTGCGACGAGCGACGCCCCCGCGAGGACCAGCAGCACCGCCGTCAGGGCCGTCGCGACCGCGGCGAGCCACCAGCCGGGAGAGCGTCGGGGGAGCAGTCGCAGCGCCGCCACCATGCCCAGCGCGTAGACGGCCACCATGCTGCTCGTGTGGACGCGGACGAACGGCTCGAGGTCGAGCCCCGTGGCGACGAGCACCGCGAGGTAGCCCGTCGCGAGCGCGAGCGTGACGGCCAGCGCGCGGCGCGGGACGCCCGCACGGCCCGAGAGCGCGGCGGGGGGGGCGCGGGAGGTCGCCGTCCCGGGCGAGCGCCTGCCCGAGGTTCGCGAACGCGGCGAGGTAGGCGGTGAGCACCCCGGACGTCACGAGCGCGGCGACGACGCCCACGAGCACCGGGCCTACACCGGGGGCACCGACGCGCGCGAGGTCGAGGAGCGCGACCGTCCCCGTCCCCGCGTCCGTGCCGAGCACCCCGACCGTCGTGACCTGGAGCGCCAGGTACGCGACGCCGACCACGACGAGCGCCACGCCCGTCGCGGCGGGGATCGTGCGCCGCGGGTCGCGGAAGTCGGCCGAGACGTGCGTGCCGACCTCCCACCCCGCGAACGCCCACACGAACAGGCTCACGGCGGAGCCCACGCCGGACCACCCCTTGCTGAGGAACGGCGTGAAGCGCTCGGCGCTCGCCGCCGGCGCGGCCGCTGCGACGACCACGACGACGGCCGCGAGCAGGAGCGTCGTCAGGCCGAGCTGGACGGCGCCGGCCACGCGCACGCCGAGCGCGACGGCGAGCGCCGGCACGACGACCAGCGCGACCGCCACGACCGGGACGACGGCGCGGTCCGCCCCGACGACGGCGACGACGTACTCGGCCCCGAGCACCGCGACGACGGGGACGCCCGCGCACACGCCGAGGAAGAACCAGTACCCGGTGGCGCGGGCCGCCGTCGGGCCGAGCGCCGCACGCACGGCGCTCGCGACCCCGCCCCGGTCGGGGTGCCGTGCGGCGAGCGCGGCGAACGTCCCCGCGAGCGGCACGCTCGCCACGAGGACGGGCGCGACGGCGAGCACGGACGCAGGCCCGGCGACGCGCGTCGCGAGGCCCGGCAGCGCGAGGACGCCGGTCCCGAGGACGCTCGCGACGTACAGCGCGCTGCCGCGCGCGAGGCCCAGCGTGCCCGCCGGGGCCGGGGCGGAGTCGAGCGGGCTGGTGGGCAGATCCCGTCCGGAGGGGGAGAGCGGGCCGCCCGTCGGGGTGGGGCGGGTCGTCGGGCGGGAGATCGTCGGGTCCACCCGCCCACCCTGGCAACGAGGGCGGGACCGCACGAGTGGCAGTCAGGACACGCAGGGACAAGATCCTGCCACCCTGCGTACGACGGCCGCCTGCGGCCACACTGGACCATGAGGATCGGGATACCCACCGAGGTCAAGAACCACGAGGACCGCGTCGCGCTCACCCCCGCCGGCGCGCACCACCTCGTGCGGGCCGGGCACGACGTGCTCGTCCAGTCCGGGGCCGGGACCGGCTCCCACCTGCCCGACGCGGAGTTCGAGAGCGCGGGCGCGCGCATCGTGCCGACCGCCGAGGAGGTCTGGGGCGAGGCGGAGCTCGTCTGCAAGGTCAAGGAGCCGGTCGCGAGCGAGCACCGCTTCCTGCGCGACGACCTCCTGCTCTTCGCCTACCTCCACCTCGCCGCCGACGCGGCGTGCACGCGCGCCCTGCTCGACGCCGGCACCACCGCGGTCGCCTACGAGACCGCCCAGGCCCCGGACGGCACCCTCCCGCTCCTGGCGCCCATGAGCGAGGTCGCCGGACGCATGGCGACCCAGGTCGGCGCGTGGTTCCTCCAGCGCGCGGCAGGCGGCCGCGGCGTCCTGCTCGGCGGCGTGCCCGGGACGCGACCCGGCCGGGTCGTCGTGCTCGGGGGCGGCACCGCGGGGCGCCACGCCGCCGAGATCGCCGTGGGCATGCGCGCCGAGGTCACGGTCGTCGACCTCGCGCTGCCCGTGCTGCGCGCCGTCGACCAGGAGTTCTCCGGGCACGTGCGCACCGTCGTGTCGAGCGCGTACGCGATCGAGCGCGAGGTGCTGGAGGCCGACCTCGTCGTCGGCGCCGTGCTCGTCGCGGGGGCGCGCGCCCCGCGCCTCGTCACCGACGACCTCGTCGCGCGGATGCGGCCCGGAGCCGTGCTCGTGGACGTCGCCGTGGACCAGGGCGGGTGCTTCGAGGGGTCGCGGCCCACCACCCACGACGACCCGACGTTCGCCGTCCACGGCACCACGTTCTACTGCGTCGCCAACATGCCCGGCGCGGTCCCCGTGACGAGCACGCTCGCGCTGACCAGCGCGACGCTCCCGTACCTCGCGGCGCTCGCGGACGGCGGGGTCGACGCGGTGCGGGAGGACCCGCTCCTGCGGTCGGGGGCGTCCACCCACCGCGGCACGCTCCTCAACGCGGCCGTGGCCGCCGCGCACGACCTGCCGTGGACGCCCGTGGTGGACGCCCTGCGCCGATGACCCACCCGGGGCCGGACGCGGTCGAGAGCGGCCGTCGCTCCGGGCTCCCGGGCCGGGAATCCGGGTGACGCCGCGCGGCCGGCGTGCCAGGCTCGGGCGGGTGCACCCCTTCGCCCTCGACGACGGCCGCGTCCACCTGTCCACCCCGACCCTCGACGACGTCGACGCGATCACGGCCGCGTGCCAGGACCCGGACGTCGCCGCGTGGACGGTCGTGCCGTCGCCGTACACGCGCGCGGACGCGGTGCAGTTCGTCCAGGAGTACGTCGGTCCCGGGTGGGAGCGCGGGGACGTCCTCACGTGGGGCGTGCGCGAGAGCGCGGGCCGCTCGGGCATCCCCGGCCCCGACGGCGTGAGCCCGCTCCTCGGCATGATCGGCCTCAGCCTCGACGACGCGCCCGAGGGCCGGCGGTCGGCCGAGATCGGCTACTGGACCGCACCCGGTGCCCGGGGGCGGGGCCTCATGACGGCTGCGGGCCGTCTCGTCGTCGACTGGGCGTTCGACCCCGAGGGGGCGGGTCTCGCGCGGCTCTTCTGGCAGGCGTACGTCGGCAACTGGCCCTCGCGCCGGACCGCGTGGCGCCTCGGCTTCCGGGTCGAGGGCACGGTGCGCGGCTTCGCGCTGCAGCGCGGCGAGCGACGCGACGCGTGGCTCGGCACGCTCCTGCCCGACGACCCGCGCGAGCCCGCGGAGCCGTGGCCGGCGGACGCGCCGCCGTCGGGCCGCGCGGCCTGACGCCGTACCGCCACCGTGCTCCCGGGCGGCGGGGTGTCCGTTTCCGTGGCGCCTGCCCGCGGGGTCAAGATGGGCACCATGACCTCCGAGCCCACGACTCGCGTTGACGCGCCCGCGCCCACCACCGCGCCGGCCCTCCTCGACCTCGACCCCGCCAACCCGTTCGCGGCGCCGTCCGTGCTGCCGTACGAGCTGCCCGACTACGACGCGATCCGCGAGGAGCACTACCTCCCGGCGCTGCGGGCCGCGACGGCCGCGCAGCGTGCGGCGATCGAGGCGATCGCGACCGACGACGCGCCGCCCACCGCCGCGAGCGTGCTCGAGGCGCTCGAGCGGTCGGGCCGCGACCTCGCGCGCGTGCTCAACGCGTTCTACAACCAGCTCTCGGCCGACGCGACGCCGGGCCTGGAGCAGATCGAGGAGGAGTTCGCGCCCGAGCTCGCCGCGCACCACGACGCGATCTACATGGACGCGCGCCTCTACGCCCGCGCCCGCGCGCTCCAGGACGCGGTGGACGCCGGCGAGCAGACCCTCGAGCCTGACGCCGCGTGGCTGCTCCGCACGCTGCTCGTCCGGTTCCGCCGCTCGGGCGTGGAGCTCGACGCGGACCAGCAGGAGCGCCTGCGCGCGCTCAACGGCCGCCTGACCACGCTCGAGGCCGCGTTCGGCCGCAAGCTGCTCGCGGGCGCGAACGCCGCGAGCGTGCTCGTCACCGACCGTACGGAGCTCGAGGGCCTGGCCGAGGACGCCGTCGCGGGCGCGGCGGCGGCCGCCGCCGCGCGCGGGCACGAGGGCGCGTGGCTGCTGGAGATGCAGCTCCCCACCCAGCAGGGCGTCCTCGCCTCGCTCGCGCGCCGCGACGTGCGCGAGCGCGTGCGGCAGGCGTCGGAGTCGCGCGGTGCGACCGGCGACGACCACGACACGCGCGAGATCGTGCTGGAGACCGTGCGCCTGCGCGCCGAGCGCGCGCGCCTGCTCGGCTACGAGCACCACGCCGCGTACGTCGCGGAGGACGCGACCGCCAAGACGACCGAGGCCGTGAACGCGATGCTCGGGCGGCTCGCTCCCGCCGCCGTCGCGAACGCGCGCCGCGAGGCGGCCGACCTCGAGACGGCGCTGCGGGCCGACGAGCCGGGCGCGACGCTGCGCGCGTCCGACTGGTCGTTCTACGCCGAGCGCGTGCGCAAGGACCGCTACGCGCTCGACGACGCGCTGCTGCGCCCGTACCTCGAGCTCGAGCGCGTCGTGCACGACGGCGTGTTCCTGGCCGCGAACCGCCTGTTCGGCATCTCCTTCGCCGAGCGCCACGACCTCGTCGGGTACCACCCGGACGTGCGCGTCTTCGAGGTGTTCGACGCCGAGACGCCGGGGGAGCCGGGCCAGGGCCTGGGCCTCTTCCTCGCCGACTGGTACACGCGCGAGTCCAAGCGCGGCGGCGCCTGGATGAACAACCTCGTCGACCAGAACCACCTGCTCGGGCAGAAGCCGGTCGTCGTCAACAACCTCAACATCGTCAAGCCGCCGGCCGGCCAGCCCACGCTGCTCGTGTGGGACGAGGTCATCACGCTCTTCCACGAGTTCGGGCACGCGCTGCACGGCCTGTTCTCCGACGTGCGCTACCCGTCGCAGTCCGGCACCGAGGTGCCGCGCGACTTCGTCGAGTACCCCTCGCAGGTCAACGAGATGTGGGCGTGGGAGCCGTCGGTCCTGCGCTCCTACGCGGTGCACCACGTCACGGGCGAGCCGATGCCCGCCGAGTGGGTCGACACCATGCTCGCCTCGCGCCAGTTCAACGAGGGCTTCGGCACGACCGAGTACCTCGCCGCTGCGCTGCTCGACCAGGCCTGGCACCAGGTCGGGCCCGACGGCGTCCCCGCGTCGGAGGCGGACGTCGTGCCGTTCGAGGCCGCCGCGCTCGAGTCGGCGGGCGTCGCGTTCGCGCCCGTCCCGCCGCGCTACCGCACGACGTACTACAACCACGTGTTCGGGGGCGGGTACGCGGCCGGGTACTACTCGTACATCTGGTCCGAGGTCCTCGACGCCGACACGGTCGAGTGGTACCGCGAGAACGGCGGCCTGTCGCGCGAGAACGGCGAGCGCTTCCGCCGCGTGCTGCTCGCGCGCGGCGGCTCGCAGGACCCGCTGCAGTCGTTCCGTGAGCTCCGCGGCCGCGACGCCGACATCGCGCCGCTCCTCGCGCGCCGCGGCCTCGACGCCTGAGGTGTGGGCCCCTCCCGTCGCGAGGTAGAGCCGTGGTAGCGCGAGGTAGAGGCCTGGTCATGACCACGCCTCTACCTCGCGGACCTCGGCTCTACCTGGGCGGGGTGCCCGGGCGGACCAGGCCGGTCTCGTAGGCGACGACGACGAGGCCGGCCCGGTCCCGCACCCCCAGCTTGGCGAGGATACGGCCCACGTGCGTGCGGGCCGTCGCCGGGCTCATGAACAGGGCCGCGCCGATCTCGTCGTTCGTCAGGCCGCGGCCGACGTGCGCGAGCACCTCGCGCTCGCGGTCCGTGAGCCGGTCGGCGACCGCGGCGACAAGCGCCTCGTCCCGTCGCCCGGCGTCCACCGCCTGCGCGACCACGCGCGCCGTCACCGCGGGGGAGAGCAGCGCGTCGCCCGCCGCGGCAGTGCGCACCGCGCCGCGCAGCTCGTCCGGGCTCGCGTCCTTGAGCAGGAAGCCCGACGCCCCCGCCCGTAGCGCCGCGAAGAGGTTCGTGTCGTCGTCGAACGTCGTGAGGACCACGACGCGCGGTCCGGCCGCCGCCCCGTCCGCGCCCGTCGCGCCGTCCGGTAGCCCCGAGCCGGGGGCCGCGTCGTCGACAATCTGCCGCGTGGCCGCGATCCCGTCGAGCACGGGCATCTGGAGGTCCATGAGAACGACGTCGGGGCGCACGCGGCGCGCGAGCGCGACGCCCTCGCGACCGTCGGCCGCCTCGCCGACGACCTCGACGTCGTCCGCGCGCTCGAGCAGCGCGCGGATGCCCGTCCGCACGAGGGGCTGATCGTCGACCAGCACGACGCGGATCACGGGGCACCCCCGCCTGAGGAGTGCGGGCCCCGCACGGCGGCCGTCCCGCGCACCGCGGCGCCGGGCGTGACCGGCACGCGCGCCCGCAGCCGGAACCCGCCGCCGTCGGGTGCGTCGGTCTCGACCGTGCCGCCCAGGACCGCGACGCGCTCGCGCAGCCCGCGCAGCCCGAGCCCGCCACGGTCCGTGGCGTCACCCCCGCCCCGTGCCCCGGGGCCGTCGTCGCGCACCTCGACCGCGAGCACGTCGCCCGGTGCACCAGGCGCACGCTCCAACGCCACGCGGACGACGGCGGCGTGCGCTCCGGCGTGCCGCAGCACGTTGGTCAGGCCCTCCTGGACGACCCGGTACGCCGCCGCGCCCGCGGCGGTACCCTCCGCGGTCCCCGAGGGCAGGTCGACGTCGAGGGTGACGTCGAGCCCGGCCGCCCGGGCCGTGAGCGCGAGGTCGTCGAGCCGGTCGATGCGCGCCTGTTCCGCGAGCCCCGCGGGCGCGGCCGTCCCGCGCAGCGCGCGCACCGTGGCGCGCAGGTCCGCCAAGGCGGTCGTCGTGGCCGTCCGGACGAGCTCGAGCTCGGCCCGCGCGGTCGCGAGCGCGTCCGACTGTGCGGCACCGACGGCGTCCACGTCGTCGAGTGCCTCGCGGGCGACGTTCGCGTGCAGCGAGACGACGGCGAGGTGGTGCCCGACGACGTCGTGCAGGTCGCGGGCGACGGCCTCCCGGTCGTGCGCGAGCCGGTCGGCGGCCTCGAGCTGGAGCGTCTGCTCGCGCAGCGCGTCCGCGTGGCGCCGCTGCTCGTCGCGCTGCCGGCGGGTGAACGACCCGTGCCCGAGGGCGATCGCCGCGGCCATGAGCGCCACGGTCGTCGCCAGCTCGTAGCCGATGACGTACCGGACGTCGTCGCCCTCGGCGAGCCGGAAGTACGTCGAGGTGACGACGAGCGCCGCCGCGACCCCGACGGCCCAGCCGAGCCGGCCCGCGACGGCCGCCGAGTACAGGGCGACCGAGACGGGCAGGGCGAGGCCGATCGCGGGCAGGTCCAGCGTGTAGTAGGCGCAGATGACGAGCGCGGTCGCGACGAGGACCCCGACGGGGAAGCGGCGCCGGCCGAGCACGAGCAGCCCCAGCACAAGGGCGATCGGGTACGCGACCCACGGGTCGGCCCGCGTGCCCCCGACGTCGGCGGCGATGGCGAACGCGACGACGTCGAACACCGCGAACCCCAGCAGAACGTCGACGAGCCACGGCGGGGGCGACGAGCGCGACGGCCGGGTCGCGGGAGGCGACCCGGCGGGCCGGTCGTGCGGGAGATCGCGAGACGTCACGACCACCGAGTCTAGGAAGACACACCCTGACGCGCGTCCGTCGTGGGGCGGGTCCAGGTCAGGGGTCGGCTACGTCGAGACGCGTACGCGCGGGGCGCGGGACGACGCATCGCGTCACGCGCCGGGGCGGACGCGGCGCCGCACCGCCGCTCCCTAGCGTCGACGTCATGAACCCGACTCCCGGACCCGCACCCCACCGCCCGGTCCCGCCCGGCCCGCCGCGCCCCACGCTCGGCGAGACGGTCCGCTCGCTGAGCTGGCCGCTCGTCCTCGGGCTCGGCGCGCTCGCGCTCGTCCGACCGCTCCTGAGCGTCACCGGCCTCGACGACGCGATCGGACGGCCCGCGGCGCCCCTGCTCGCGACCCTCGTGCTCACGATCGTGTGGGTCGGCGCGATCGTCATCGCCCGCCCGGCGCACCCGCTCGCGACCGGCGTGGCCGTCGGGCTCGCCTACGGTGTCCTCGCGCTGATCCTCAGCGCCCTGCTGTCGCCGATTCTCACCGGCGAGCTCCAGGGCCCCGTCGCGCACCCCGTCGCGATCGTTCCGATGCTGCTCACCAACGCGGCCTGGGGCGCGTTCGCGGGAGCCATGGCGCTCGGTCTCCTCGCGGCCCGACGTCGTTGAGGCCCCACCAGCCGACGTCTCGCCGCGCCACCCCGCTTCCCCGACTCCGAGACCGCCCCGTCCCTGGCACCACCCCGAGCCGCGGCCGCGCGCGCTCGGGGTCGGCTCCGGGCATGCGTACGCTGCCGAGCGGACGCGCCCGGCACCGCCCGGTACCTAGCGTCGACAGCGTCGCCCGCACCGCCGGGCCGCCGTCGAACCGCACCCGCCGCCCGCCGTCGTCCACCCTGGAGAAGACCCGATGACGACCACGCACACCACCCCGCTGCCCGCCGTCCCCCCGACCTCCGGGGCACCCGGCGGACCGCCCGGACGTCGCCCACGACGGCGGCGTGGCCCGCTCGTCCGCGTCCTCCTCGTGCTCGGGCTCGTCGTCGTCCTGCTCGTCGGGGCCGTCGCAGTGGTCGTGGGCGTCGCGTGGGCGCGCGCCGCGACGAGCACGGCGGGAGCCGTGGAGTTCACGCGGCCGCTCGCCGTCCCGCCGCTCGCGGAGTCGCGCGTGGAGGACGGCGTGCGCGTCTTCGAGCTCGAGGCGCGCGAGGGCGTCGCCGACCTCGGCGCGTCCGCCCCCACTCCGACGATCGGGCTGAACGGCGACTACCTGGGGCCCACCTTGCGGGCCGCGCGCGGGGAGCGCGTGCGCGTCGACGTGACTAACGCTCTCGACGAGACGACGACGCTCCACTGGCACGGCATGCACCTGCCGCCCGCGATGGACGGCGGCCCCCACCAGATGGTCGAGCCGGGCGAAACGTGGTCGCCCACGTGGACGATCGACCAGCCCGCCGCGACGCTCTGGTACCACCCGCACCTGCACGGGCAGACCGCGAGCCAGGTGTACCGCGGGCTAGCGGGGATGTTCCTCCTCGACGACCCTGCCGCCGCCGACGGCCTGGCCGCCGACCTGCCGCACGAGTACGGCGTCGACGATGTCCCCGTCATCCTCCAGGACAAGAGCTTCCACGCCGACGGGCGGCTCGACGACGCCGTCTCCTTCTTCTCGCCGGTCGGCCCGCTCGGTGGCACGGTGCTCGTCAACGGCACCCCGGGGCCCTACCTCGACGTCGCGACCGAGCGCGTCCGTCTGCGCCTGCTCAACGGCTCCGACTCACGCGTCTACGACGTCGGCCTCGCCGACGGCGGCACGGTCCAGCTCATCGGGACCGACGGTGGGCTGCTCCCCGCTCCGCAGTTGGTCGAGCGCGTGCGCCTCTCCCCGGGCGATCGGGCGGAGGTCGTCGTGACCATGACCCCGGGGCAGCGCGCGGTCCTGCGCAGCTTCCCGCCCGAGCTGGGCGTCAACCCGATGTTCGAGCGCTTCTCGGGCGGCGAGGACACCCTCGACCTCCTCGAGCTCCGCGCGGCCGGCACGCTCGAGCCGAGCCCCGACATCCCGGGCACGCTCGGCGCCGCCGACCCCGCGGACGCGCTCGACGAGTCCGACGCCGTGCGCACCCGCCGCTTCCAGCTCGCCGGTACCGCGATCAACGGGCGCTCCATGGACATGGCGCGGATCGACGAGGTCGTCACGGTCGGCGAGACCGAGGTGTGGGAGGTCACCGGGCTCGACGACACCCCGCACAACTTCCACGTGCACGACGTCCGGTTCCGCGTCCTCGACGTCGCAGGACAGCGGCCCGGGCCGGACCTCGCCGGGTGGCAGGACACGGTCTACGTCCAGCCGGGGCACGTGACGCGCCTGCTCGTCCGGTTCGACGCCGCCGAGGGCACGACCGATCCGACCACCCCGTACATGTTCCACTGCCACCTCCTCACGCACGAGGACCGCGGCATGATGGGCCAGCTCGTCGTCGTCGCCCCGGGCGAGCAGGCGCCGTCCCGTATCGACGTCCCCGACGGCGGCACCCATCAGGAGCACGACGCCGACGCGCTCCCGGGCGACGGCACCGGCCCCCGCCACACCCTCGCACGGGACGGGAAGCACGACCCTGACCACTGACCCGTCGAGGTAGAGCCGTGGTTGTGCGAGGTAGAGCCGTGGTCACCCTGCCCGACGGCGTGTGGTCGCCCTGGGTGGTCGTGGTGGGTGGTGGTGCCGCGTCTACCATCCGCCGTTCTTTCCTCGCGGCTCCCGCCAAGCCCGCCACGACGCGGCACCACCACCCACCCCGCCCGGCGTCGTCTTGCCTCGGTCTGTGCTCGCCCCGGGTGGCTGCCCGCGGGACCGTCGATCTCGCGACTTGCGCTTCGCGGTCCACTTCTCTCGCGTCGCACAGCGGCGCTCACGGCTGCACCGTGGTGCCGCGCCCTGGCGGCGCGCAGGTGATCTTGACGCGTCTCGTGCGTCTCGTGCGTCTCGTGCGTCTCGTGCGTCTGGTGCGTTCGGGTGCTTGCCCGATCCGCGCCGCTCACCGCCCGGGTTCAGCCCGGGCGACCCGACGGCCCTCGGCGGGGCCGACCACCTCGGATGGTGACCCAGCCGCAATGGTGGCCCCGACCGCGACGGGCGACCGGCCGCCGTCGGACACGACCACGGCTCTACCCGACCGGGCAGCGTTCTGCTTCGGTGGACCACGGCTCTACTTCGCGTGACCAGGGCTCTACCTCGCGTGACCACGGCTCTATCTCGCGTGACCAGGGCTCTACCTCAGCCCACCGGGGTCCTCGCTCGGCGTGTCCGGCATACGGGCGGTCGGGCGGGGCGGTCCGCACGCCCGACGGCGACGGGTAGCGTGTCGCTCATGACCGCTCCGCACCCGGACTCCCTGGCCAGCGCCCCCGCGGCGACCGACGCGACCCCCGGCGCGGTGCCGCGCGCCGAGGACGAGGTCGTGCGGATCTGCCGCGAGCTGCTGCGGATCGACACGTCGAACTTCGGCGACGGGTCGGGCCCGGGGGAGCGGGCCGCCGCGGAGTACGTCATGGGGCTGCTGCACGAGGTCGGGCTCGAGCCGGAGCTGTTCGAGTCGGAGCCCGGCCGGGCGAGCGTGGTCGTGCGGCTCGAGGGAGCGGACCCGACGCGACCGGCGCTCGTGCTCCACGGCCACCTCGACGTCGTCCCCGCGCAGGCGCAGGACTGGTCGGTGGACCCGTTCGCGGGCGAGGAGATCGACGGCCTGCTGTGGGGGCGCGGCGCCGTCGACATGAAGGACATGGACGCGATGATCCTCGCGGTCGTGCGCCAGATGGTGCGCGAGGGCCGCAAGCCCGCGCGCGACGTCGTCGTCGCGTTCTTCGCGGACGAGGAGGCGGGCGGTGCCTACGGGGCGCGCTACGCCGTCGACCACCGGCCCGAGCTGTTCGAGGGTGCGACCGAGGCGATCAGCGAGGTCGGCGGGTTCTCGGTCGAGGTCGGGGGGCGGCGGGCCTACCTGCTCCAGACGGCGGAGAAGGGCATCGCCTGGCTGCGCCTCGTCGCGGAGGGCCGCGCCGGGCACGGGTCGCAGGTGAACGACGACAACGCGGTGACGCGGCTCGCCGAGGCGGTGGCGCGCATCGGGACGCACCACTGGCCGAACACGCTCACGCCGACGGTCGACAAGCTGCTGCGCGGCGTCGCGGACCTCACGGGGCTGCGGTACGACCCCGAGGACTCCCGGTCGATCGAGGCCCTCGTGGCCGCGCTGGGCCCGGCGTCGCGGTTCGTCGGGGCCACGGTGCGGCACACGTCGAACCCGACGCAGCTCTCCGCGGGCTACAAGGCGAACGTCATCCCCGGCCGCGCCGAGGCGGCGATCGACGCGCGCCTCCTCCCGGGCCACGAGGAGGACGGGTTCGCGACGCTCCGCGCGCTCGCGGGCGAGCACGTGCGGGTCGAGGAGATCCACCGCGACATCGCGCTCGAGGTGCCGTTCGAGGGCGACCTGGTGGACGCCATGGTGGACTCGCTGCTCGCGGAGGACCCGGAGGCGACGGTGCTGCCGTACACGCTGTCGGGCGGCACGGACAACAAGTCGCTCGCCCGCCTCGGGATCACGGGCTACGGCTTCGCGCCGCTGCGCCTGCCCGCCGACCTCGACTTCTCCGGCATGTTCCACGGCGTGGACGAGCGCGTGCCCGTCGACTCGCTGCGGTTCGGTGTGCGCGTCCTGGACCGGCTCCTGCGCACCTGCTGACCGACGGGCGTCGCGCGGTCAGGTCTCGCCGAGCAGCGCCCGGACGGAGGAGCGCAGCTGCGCGCGGTACCCGCCGCCGAACAGCACCGCGTGCACCGCGACCGGGTACACCTGGTGCAGCGCGACGCGGTGGCGCCACCCGCGCGCGAGCGGGTGCGCGGCGTCGTACGCGGCGAGGATGTCGTCGAGGAACGGCGCGCCGAACAGCGCGAGCATCGCGAGGTCGGCCTCGCGGTGCCCGCCGTGGGCGGCCGGGTCGATGAGCACCGCCTCGACCGCGCCCGCCGAGCCGCCCGTGCGGTCGTCCGGCCCGCCGCCCCGGCCTGGCGCCCACAGCACGTTGCCCGACCAGAGGTCGCCGTGCACGCGCGCCGGCGCATCGTCGAGCGCCGGGCGGGCGAGGTCGGGCAGGCGCGCGGCGAGGCGGTCGAGGAGCCGCGCGTCCTCGGCGTCGAGCGCGCCCCGGTCGCGGCCCTGCCGCGCGACCGGCAGGAGGCGCGCCTCGGCGTAGAAGGTCGGCCAGTCCGGCCACGCACCCGTGGGCAGCGGCAGCGGGTCGTCGAGCGGGCCGAAGAACGCCTCACCGGACCACCCCGGCGGGGCCGCACCCCAGGCCGGCGCCCCGGCGTCGTGCACGACGGCGAGCGCCCGCCCGAACGCGCGGGCCGCCTCGCGGGTCGGCGCGGTCGTCGGCACACGCTCCAGGTCGAGGTGGTCGGGGCCGACGTCGAGCACGCGGGCGACGCGTGGCCCGCCGGGGACGGCGAGCCACGCCAGCCCGGCAGCCTCGCAGCGGAAGAACCCTGCCGGGGCCGCGGCGCGCGACTTCGTGAAGACGGCAGGCGCCGTCTCGTGCTCGCCGCTCACCGGGCCGCTCTCATGGCGCCGCGCTCACCGGGTCGTGCTCACAGCGTCGAGCTGACCCGGATGATCTTGCGCCGCAGCCAGACCCGGCGCTCGCCCCCGACGTACAGCCGGGTGCGGGCCAGCTCCCAGCGCCCGTACTCCGCCTCGTCGGTGAGGAGCCTGCTCGCGTCCGACCGGCTCGTGGAGCGGTCGATCGTCAGGACGCGGTACTCGTACTGCCCGCCGTGCGCGGCCCATCCGGACCTCCGGCGTGACGTCGGCCTCTCCTCCACGTGCCACCGTCCTCTCTCGCCTGTCTCGGTCGCGGGCCGGGTGGTGGGACCGACCCGGCCAACGAGTGCCATTGTGCCCCTCTCGGCGCTACCGTCAGGGTATGACCGCTGACCCGCGTGCCGCGCTCGACCGGTTCATCGCCGCGCTCGAAGCCCACTACAACGCCGTCGCCGCACGTCGCGGGGAGGACGACCCCGCGGTCGACGACGCCTACTACGTCCTCGGGGACGCCTTCGAGGTGTACGACGAGGCGCTGGGACAGGTGCACGGGGAGGCGACGCCGTTCTACCTCGCGGAGGAGGACGACGACGAGGACGACGAGGACGACGACGCGGAGGAGGACGACGACCTCGACGACACGCTCGACGACGACGTCCTCTCCGGCGAGCTCGAGACCGACGGCGCGCGCTGAGCCGCCCGAGGTCGCCGAGGGAGGGGCGGGGTCACCACCGCTCGGGGTAGCCGACGTCGAGCGTGCTCACGTCGTCGAGCGCTGCGCGCACGGCGTCGGGCAGCACGAGGTCGGTCGCGGCGAGCGACGTGCGCAGCTGCGCGGGGGTGCGCGCACCGACGACCGCGCTCGCGACGGCGGGGCGCCCCAGGAGCCAGGACAGCGCGACGTCGAGCGGCGCGCGGCCCAGGCCCTCCGCGGCGGTCACGACGGCCTCGACGATCCCCGACGACGCGTGGTCGAGGTACGGCTCGACGAACGCGGCGAGGTGCGGGGACGCGCCCCGCGAGTCGGCGGGGAGCGAGCGCCGGTACTTGCCGGTGAGGACGCCCCGCCCGAGCGGGGACCACGCGAGCAGGCCCAGGCCCAGCGACTCGGCGGCGGGGACGACCTCGCGCTCGGCACCGCGCTGGAGCAGCGAGTACTCGAGCTGGACGGCGGCGAGGCCGACGTCGTCGGTCCCGCCGAGCAGGGTCGCGGCCCGCGCCGTCGCCCACCCCGGGTGGTTGGACAGCCCGACGTAGCGCGCGCGCCCGGACGTCACCGCGTGGCGCAGCGCCGACAGCGTCTCGGTGAACGGCGTGCGCGGGTCGGGCGCGTGCACGAGGAACAGGTCGACGTGGTCGGTGCCCAGGCGCGCGAGCGAGTCGTC
Source organism: Cellulosimicrobium sp. 72-3 (assembly GCF_013127315.1). NCBI lineage: Bacteria > Bacillati > Actinomycetota > Actinomycetes > Micrococcales > Promicromonosporaceae > Cellulosimicrobium > Cellulosimicrobium sp. 72-3. The sequence continues at coordinate 2,289,163 of NZ_CP053419.1, read as the reverse complement.
GAGCGAGTCGAGGAGCGCACCGCGGGACGCGTCGACCACGGGGCCCGACGGCGTGTGGCGCACCCCCGCCTTGGTGCACAGCAGGACGTCGCGCCGGTCGACCTTCGCCCCGAGCAGCGACCCGAGGAGCGACTCGGCGTCGCCGTCGGCGTAGGAGGCGGCCGTGTCCACGAGGGTGCCGCCGGCGTCCACGAAGTCCCGCAGCTGCTCGGCCGCGTCGAGCTCGTCCGTGTCCCGGGCCCACGTCATGGTGCCGAGTCCGAGCTCGGACACGCGCAGGCCGGTGCTGCCGAGGTGGCGGTTCTCCATGGTTGCCGAGGGTACCGGCGGGGGCCCGCGGGCGACCGTCGGGGCGCGCGGTAGGGGACCTGGTCGGCCCAGGTTCACCCGCTCGGCCTCGGGCCTGCAGGTGCGCGGCCACCGCGCCCCCGAGCGGGTATCGTGACCGCTCGTGAACGCGTGGGAAGCCGTCCTCCTCGGCCTCGTCCAGGGCCTGACCGAGTTCCTCCCGATCTCGTCGAGCGCCCACCTGCGCATCGTCGGCGAGCTGATCGGGTCGCAGGACCCGGGTGCCGCCTTCACGGCGATCACGCAGATCGGGACCGAGACGGCGGTGCTGCTGTACTTCCGGCGGGACATCGCGCGCATCTGCGCCGCGTGGTGGCGCTCGGTGCGCGGCGACCACGGCACGGACTGGCGGGCGCGGCTCGGCCGGCACGACCACGACGCCGCGATGGCCTGGTACATCGCGCTCGGCTCGGTGCCCATCGTGCTGCTCGGCCTGCTGTTCCAGGACGCGATCGAGAACACGTTCCGCAACCTCTACGTCACGGCGCTCATGCTCGCGGTGTTCGCGCTCCTGCTCGGCTGGGCCGACCGCATCGGCGCCAAGCGGCGCACCCTGCGCGAGCTCTCGGCCGGGCAGGCGGTCGCGTTCGGCTTCGCGCAGGCGCTCGCGCTCGTCCCCGGCGTCTCGCGCTCGGGCGGCACGATCACCGCCGGCCTGCTCATGGGCTTCACGCGCGAGGCGGCGGCGCGCTACTCGTTCCTCCTCGCGATCCCGGCCGTCATGGGCTCGGGCTTCTACCAGCTCTTCAAGTCCGCGGACGAGCCGGCCCCCGGGGCCCCCGGCGCCGGGGCGACCCTCATCGCGACGCTCGTCGCGTTCGTCGTCGGGTACTTCGTCATCATCGCGTTCCTCAAGATCGTCTCGACCTTCAGCTACACGCCGTTCGTGGTCTACCGCCTCGTGCTCGCGGCGCTCGTCGTGCTGCTCCTGCTCGTGGGCGTGCTGGAGCCGGGCGGGACGGCCGTCTCGACGCCGTGACCCTCTCGGGCCGCGGTCAGAGCCAGCCGACGCGCTTGAAGACGCGGTAGAGCACGACGCAGCCGCCCGCCATGAGGGCGAGCGCGAAGGGGTAGCCGAACGCCCAGTGCAGCTCCGGCATGTTGCGGAAGTTCATCCCGTACACGCCCGCGACGATCGTCGGGTACACGAGGATCGCCGCCCACGCCGAGATCTTGCGCATGTCCTCGTTCTGCCGCACCGAGACCTGGGTCATGTGGACCTGGAGCATGTCCGAGAGCAGGTCGTCGTGCGCGTCGAGGTGCCGGTCGATCCGTTCGACCGTCGTCACGACACGCTCGAGCATGCGCCGGTTCACCCCGAGGTGGTCGGGGACGTCCGGGTCGAGCAGCTCGGGCAGCTCCGCCGTGACGGGCATGAGGGCGCGCCGCGCCTCGGTGATCTCGCGCTTGAGGTCGTAGATGCGCTCGACCGGGTCCTCGCGCTGCTGGTCGAACACCACGCGCTCGGTGTCGGCGACGGCGTCGCCCAGGCCCAGCTCGACCTGCGAGGCGCCGCCGACGATGGCGAGGACCGCGGCGGAGACGATCCGCTGGACGGGCGAGCCGTGGGGGTCGCCGGGCGCGGCGACCTTGTCGAGCATGATCGCGTGCACGTCCGCGTCGCCCTCCTCGGCGGTGAGGACGAGCCCCGCGCCGAGCAGCGCGGCGAACTGGCCCGTGTGCACCTGGCGGTCCGACTCGGTGAACCATGCCGTCGGCGTCACCAGGAGGAGCCAGTCCGCTGCGACCCGGCGCACGTGCGCCAGGGGGTGGCGGTTGTGCCGCGCGAGGTCCTGTCGGGTCGGGCCCACCCCGGTCGTGACCTGGGCTGCGGCGTCGAGCACGGCGTCGAGGTCCTCCAGGCGCGCCCAGGTCACCGTGGCGCGGGCGGCGCGCCGGTCGCCGGGCGTGTCCAGGGTGCCGGGATCGGCCGGGTGCACGCCGTCGGCGCCGGGCTCGACCGTCCACGCCGCGACGGCGCGCACGGTCGGTCGTCGGGGCGCGGGGGCGGGTGCGCCGTCGGGCGGGGTGCCCGTCCGCGGCTCGGTGGGGTTCGTCACGTCCGCATTGTCCCGCGCCCCGCACGGACCTGCCCGGTCGCCGCCGGGCGCGGCGCCGCGCGTCGCCCGCGTGCCGGACGGCGGTCCGACGGCGGCGCCCCGGCGGCTAAGGTTGACGCGTGCACAGCTGGCCCGCCCCGCAGATCCCCGAGCTCCCCGGACGAGGCCTCCCGGTCCGGGTGCACGACTCGTCGACCCGTGAGCTCGTCGTCGCCGCCGCGGGCGAGGACGCCACGCTGTACGTGTGCGGCATCACGCCCTACGACGCGACGCACATCGGCCACGCGGCCACCTACGTCGCGTTCGACCTGCTCGTGCGCGCGTGGACGGACGCCGGGCACCGCGTGCGCTACGCGTCGAACGTCACCGACGTCGACGACCCGCTGCTGGAGCGTGCCGCCGCGACCGGCGTCGACTGGCGCGCGCTCGCCGTCGAGCAGACCGCGCTGTTCGCCGAGGACATGACGGCGCTCGGCGTCGTCCCGCCCCACGTCTACGAGGGTGCGGTGGAGACGATCCCCGCCGTCGTGGACGCGGTGACCCAGCTCCTCGACGCGGGTCTCGCGTACCGCGTCCCGGTCGAGCCCGGCGCCGGGGGCACGGACCCCGGGCTGGGCGACGTCTACGCCGACCTCTCGGCCGACCGCGCGTTCGGCTCGGTCTCACGCCTCGCGCGCGACGTCATGGAGCACCTCTTCGCCGAGCGCGGCGGCGACCCCGACCGCGAGGGCAAGAAGGACGCGCTCGACCCGCTGCTGTGGCGCCGCGAGCGCCCGGGCGAGCCCGCGTGGGACGGCGGCGCGCTCGGCACCGGCCGCCCCGGCTGGCACGTGGAGTGCGCGGTCATCTCGCGCGACGGGCTCGGCCTGCCGTTCGACGTGCAGGGCGGGGGAGCGGACCTGCTGTTCCCCCACCACGAGATGTCGTCCTCGCACGACCGCATGCTCGCGGGCGGCGGTGCGCCCCGCGCGCACGTGCACGCCGGACTCGTCGCGTACGAGGGCGAGAAGATGAGCAAGTCGCGCGGCAACCTCGTGCTCGTGTCGAACCTGCGGGCCACGGGCGTCGACCCGATGGCGATCCGCCTCGCGCTGCTCGCGCACCACTACCGCGGCGAGTGGGAGTGGACCGACGACGACCTGCCCGCGGGGGTGCGACGTCTCGAGACGTGGCGCGACGCCGTGTCCGGCAACGGTGGCCCGGACGCGACCGCGACGCTCGCGGCCGTGCGCGCCGCGCTCGCCGACGACCTCGACGCCCCAACGGCCCTCGCCGCCGTGGACGCCTGGGCCGCGGAGTCGCTGCGCCCCGGTCGTGACACGTCGCACGACGAGGAGGGCGCCCCGGGCGTCGTCGCGCGCGCGGTGAACGCCCTGCTGGGCGTCCGGCTCTGACGAGCAGCCCCGCGCTGACACCGCCGCCCGCGACGCGGGCCGTGCGTCAGACGGTCGGGCCCTTGCCCGGGTTGCCGCGGTCGCGGCGGCGCAGGTAGCGCTCGAACTCGCGCGCGATGGCCTCGCCGCTCGCCTCGGGGAGCTCGGCCGTGTCCTTCGCCTCCTCGAGCTGCTGGACGTACTCCGCGATCTCCGCGTCCTCCGCGGCGAGCTCGTCGACGCCGTGCTGCCACGCCTCGGCGTCCTCGGGCAGGTCGCCCAGCGGGATCGGCTCGGACAGCAGCTCCTCGATGCGCGCGAGGATCGCGAGCGTCGCCTTGGGCGACGGCGGGTGCGCCACGTAGTGCGGCACGGCCGCCCAGAGCGACACCGACTGCATCCCGCGCTCGGCCGCGGCGTGCTGGAGGACGCCGACGATGCCCGTCGGTCCCTCGTACGTGCTCGGCTCGACGTCGAGCACGGCCTGCAGGCCCACGCTCTCCGACGTCGCCGTCATGGGGATCGGCCGCGTGTGCGGCACGTCCGCGAGCAGCGCGCCGAGCGTGACGACCGTGCGCACGCCGTGCTCCTCCGCGACGTCGAGCAGCTCGCGGCAGTACCGGCGCCAGCGCATGGACGGCTCGATGCCGTGCACGAGCACCACGCGGCGACCCGTCGGCGAGAGGACCGCCGACGCGATCGTCGTCGTGGGCCACGTGATCTCGCGGCGGCCGTCGTCGTCGGTCGTGACGACCGGGCGGTTCACCTGGAAGTCGTGGTACTCCTCAGGGTCCAGCTCGTCGACGTCCTCGGCGCCCCACACCTCGTGCAGGTGCTGGAGGGCGGCCGTGGCGGCGCTCCCGGCGTCGTTCCAGCCCTCGAACGCCGCGATCATCACGGTCTGGCGGGTGCCCTCGGTCGCGTTCTCGGTCATCACCCCAGCCTATGCGGCCGGGCCCGACGGCGTCGGGGCGGGTTCGCGGCCGGCGTAGCCGCCTCAGCCGCAGTCGAGCGCCGGGTAGGCGACGTCGGCCGACGACGACCGCCCGTCTCCCGTGGCCGTCACCCGCGCGCTGCCCGCGTCGAGCGTGTCCGAGCGCGCCGAGAACGACTGGTACGCGGACGCGCCGGGCGCGACGCCCGCCACGGTGCGCTCGCCGAACGGCGTGCTCAGCGTGACGTCCGCGGGCACCGCGCCGTCGTTCGTCGCGCGGACCGCGACGTACGCCCGCCCGGCCAGGCACCGCGGGACGGCGGTCGCGGAGACGTCGGGGCCGTCGAGGGCGGCGGACAGCGCGAGGACGCCGAGCACGGCGGTGGTCGACCGCACGACGCTCGCCGACGCGCCGGCGTCCTCGATCGCCGTGGAGCCGAGAGCGAGCGCCTCCTGGACCAGGGTCTGCGCCGCGTCCCAGTCACGCCGGTCCGCGGCCTCGAGCGCGCGCCGCATCCGGTCCTGGACCCGCGCCCCGGCCTCCGGCTCGACCGTGCCCGCGGCGACGCGCTCGTCGACGAGGTCGACGACGTCGGTGTACCAGGAGGGGTCGGCCGCGACGTCGGCTCCCACGAAGCCCGCCTCCACCGCGGCACGGGTCGACGCGACGACGGCGTCGCGGTAGTCCTCGGCGTCCGGGTACCAGGCCGCGAGCGTGGCGTCGTCCACCGGGCGCGAGCCGCCGTCGAGGAAGCAGAACCCGGGCCCGGCGTTGGCGCCGGAGTTGATCCGCGTCGGGACGTCCTGCTGCGCGAGCCGGACGCCGCCCAGGCCCAGGCCGCGCTCGTCGCGCACCACCTGGCGCGGCGCCTGGTCGGACAGCGTGATGGGGGCTGCCGACGGCGGGGTCGTCCCGTCCGCGACCCACGCGGCCACGTGGTCGTACACCGACGCCTGGACCAGGTGCTGGGGCACGCGGGAGCCGGACGGCTCCTCGCACGTCTGCGGCGTCCCGGGGTAGCCGCCGGGCGCGGAGCCGACGTCGCGGATCCGCAGCCGACCGTAGTCGGTGATGAGCTTCCAGTCGCCGTGCGACGCGCCCGCGACCTCCCACGTGCGCCGCACGTCGGTGTCGGGCTGGCGCTGCGCCGCCCCGAGGAGGTCGATCGCGACGTCGGTCTCGCTGTTGACCTTGAACACCGGCGTCACGAGGTCGTCGCGCAGCAGCCCGCCCCCGCCGTGCAGCACGACGGCGTCGACGACCCCCGCGAGCGGGTCCACCGAGTTCACGTACGACCACAGCCGCCCCGCCGACTGCGAGTGCCCGGTCGCGACGACGCGCTCCGCCTCGAGCGGACCGAGCGGCGCCGTGCCCGCGGGGTCGCGCACCGCGGCCACGGCCTGGCTGAAGACGTCCCACGAGAGGGTGTCGTCGGTCACGGCGCCGCCGTCGGTGAGGTCGAGCGTGCCGTAGCGCTCGGGGCTCCAGGCCCGCAGGCCGGTGGGGGAGTGCACGCCCGCCCGCTGCGCCGACACCCCGACCCACGCGTAGCCCTCGCGCACCAGGTGCTCGTGCGTCTGGAACCAGTCGACCTCCTGGTCCCACTGGTTCGAGACGTTGTACCACTCGGCGATCACCGTGCCGTTGAACGTCGCGGGGTCGACGGGCCGGCGCACCACGACGCGCGTGCGGAACGCGTGACCGGTGCTGAGGACCGTCGCGTCCGTCACGCCGTCCGCCTGGTAGCGGGTCGCCTCGCCCTCGACGAAGAACTCCTCCTCGACGTAGCCGCGCGCGGCCAGGTCGTAGTCCGTCGCGAGGAAGGGATACCCGTGGGCAGGGTCGCCGGGCGCCGTCGTCGTGGGCACGGGGCCGGTCACCACGGGATCGGGGACGGCGGCGTTCGCGGGGAGCGTGGTCCCGGCGAGCACGAGCACCCCGGCGAGGGCGAGCGCGAGCGGGCGGCGGACGGGGGGTGCGGACATGGCGACTCCTTCGTCGGGCCCGACGGCGGTGGCGGGCGCTCAGCAGCCTAGGGAAGCCGCACGCTTCTGTCGACCGGCGCGCGAGTTCGGGAGCAGGATCGCCAGAAGCCGTCGCGCGCGACCGCACGCCCAGAAACGGCGGCGCGCCCGCGGCGGTGGCGTCCGGTTAGGGTCGAGGGTGCAGGGGTTCGTCGTACGACCGTTGATGGAGACCGCTTTGCCTTCTCGTCCTGACAGCACGTCCGCAGGTCAGCGCTCTGCCGAGCGTCCCGACGCCCCCGCGTTGCCCGAGGCGGTCCTGTGGGACATGGACGGGACGCTCGTCGACACCGAGCCCTACTGGATCGCGGCGGAGCACGAGCTCGTCGGCGCGCACGGCGGCACGTGGACGCACGAGGACGCGATGTCGCTCGTCGGGAACCCGCTGCGCGAGTCGGCGCGCATCCTGCGCGAGCGCGGCGGCGTCGACCTGCCGGTGGACGAGATCGTCGCGTTCCTCATCGGGCGCGTGATCGAGCAGGTGCGCGTCGAGGTGCCGTGGCAGCCCGGCGCGCGCGAGCTCCTCACGGCGCTGCGCGAGGCGGGCGTGCCGTGCGCGCTCGTCACGATGTCCTACCGCGAGCTCGCCCAGCCCGTCGCCGAGATGGCGCCGCCGGACGCGTTCCAGGTGCTGGTCTGCGGCGACGAGGTCGAGCGCGGCAAGCCCGACCCGGAGCCCTACCTCCTCGCCGCGCAGCGCCTCGGCGTCGACGTCACGCGCTGCGTCGCGATCGAGGACTCGCCCGCGGGGATCGCCTCGGCCCGCGCCGCGGGGGCCGCGACGCTGGGTGTCGAGGCCGTGGTCCCGGTGCTCCCGGCGCCGGGCCTGAGCCGCACGCCGTCGCTCGAGCTCGTCGACGTCGCGCTCCTGTCGCGTCTCGTCGCGGGCGACGTCGTCGACCTCATGGAGGACGACGCGGCCTGAGGCGCCGCCCGGACGGCCTGCCCGACGGTGCGCGGGCCGTCGGGACGGACCCGCCGAGCGCATAGGCTCTCAGGGTGGACGGACCCCAACCTCGAGCACCCCGCACGCCCGCACCGGCAGGCCCGCGCACGAAGGGCTGGGTGATCGGCCGCGTCGTCGGCGCACCGGTGATCCTCACGCCGTCCTGGTTCCTCGCCGCGGCGATCCTCACGGTCCTCTTCGCGCCGACGGTGCAGCGGCTCGCCCCGCACCTCGGCCCCGAGATCTACCTCGTGTCGTTCGCGTTCGTGCTGCTGCTGTTCGCGTCCGTCTTCCTGCACGAGGTCGCGCACGCGCTCGTCGCGCGCGCCCGGGGCCAGCACGTGACCGAGCTTGCGGTGACGCTGTGGGGCGGCCACACGGCGTACTCCGGCACGTCGGCGCGCCCGCTCGACGGCTTCCTCATCTCGGTCGTCGGCCCGCTGACCAACCTGGCGCTCGCGGTCGTGTTCTGGGTGACGTTCCAGGCGCAGCCGACCTTCTCCGTGCCCGCCCTCCTGCTGTACGCGGCCGCGTTCTCCAACGCGTTCGTCGGGTTCTTCAACCTCCTGCCCGGCCTCCCGCTCGACGGCGGCCAGATCCTCGAGTCCGCCGTGTGGGCCGCGACCGGGTCGCGGACGAAGGGCACGGTCGCGGCCGGCTGGGTCGGGCGCGCGGTCGCCGTCGGGGTCGTCGCGTGGGCGCTCGTGTGGCCGCTGACCTACGGCGGACGGCCGGACCTGTGGACCGTCGCCTGGGCGGCGCTCATCGGGGCGTTCCTGTGGAGCGGCGCGGGGCAGGCCATCACCGTCGGGCGCACCCGCGAGGCGGTGTCCGGGCTCACCGTCCGCAGCCTCGCGCGCCCCGCGGTCGCCGTGCCGTCCACGGCGACGGTCGGCGCGGTCGGGCGCTCGGTGGCGCTCGCGGGCGGTCCGCACGTGGTGGCCGTCCTGGTGGACGGCGCAGGCAGGCCCCTCGGGTACGTGGACCCCGCCGCGGCCGCGGCCGTGCCGCCCGACGCCGCCGAGACGACCCCGGTCGGCGCGGTCGCCGTGCCCCTGCCCGGGGCCGCGACGATCGACGCCCACAGCGCGGGGCAGGACATGCTCGCCGAGCTCTCGCGCGTCGGGCGGGACGCGGCGGTCGTCGTCGTGACCGACGGCGGCCGCGTCGTCGGCGCGCTCGAGGTCGCCCGGGTCGTCGCGGCGCTGCGGGACGCCCGGCGCGGGCGGTGACCGGCGCGTCGTCCGCGCGCACGACCGACCGGCGTCGGGCGTGGGGCGGGCGGCCCGTAGGATGGTCGCCCGTGACCTCCGAGCCCGCCACCACGCCCGGCCACCCGACCCCGCAGCCCGGTGGGGACGGCGCAGCCGCCCCCGCGCACGGCGCGTCCGACCGCCCCGGTGCGACGGGCGCGGACGAGCGCCGCGGCCCGCTCCGCGTGGGGGACAAGGTCCAGCTCACGGACCCGCGCGGTCGCCTGCACACCATCACGCTCGCGCCGGGCGCGACGTTCCACACGCACAAGGGCTACCTGCGGCACGACGACCTCATCGGCCGCCCCGAGGGCAGCGTCGTGCGCAACACCGCCGAGATCGAGTACCTCGCGATGCGCCCGCTCCTCGCGGACTATGTGCTCTCGATGCCCCGCGGCGCGGCGGTCGTCTACCCGAAGGACGCCGGCCAGATCGTCGCGATGGCGGACATCTTCCCGGGCGCGCGCGTCGTCGAGGCGGGCGTCGGGTCGGGCGCGCTGACGATGTCGCTGCTGCGCGCCGTCGGCGACGCGGGCGAGCTCCACTCGATCGAGCGGCGCGAGGACTTCGCCGCGATCGCGCGCGGCAACGTCGAGACGTTCTTCGGTGGCGAGCACCCGGCCTGGACGCTCTCCGTGGGCGACCTCGCCGACGTGCTCCCGACCGTCGCCGAGGACGGCACGGTCGACCGCGTCGTGCTCGACATGCTCGCGCCCTGGGAGAACCTCGACGTCGTCGCGCGCGCGCTCGTGCCCGGCGGCGTCCTCGTGTGCTACGTCGCCACGACGACCCAGCTCTCACGCCTCGCGGAGGACCTGCGGGCCGACGGCCGCTACGCGGAGCCCGTCGCGTGGGAGTCGATGGTGCGGGGCTGGCACCTGGAGGGTCTCGCGGTGCGGCCGCAGCACCGCATGATCGGGCACACCGGGTTCCTGCTCACCGCACGGCGCCTCGCGGACGGCGTCGCGCCGCCCGAGCGCAAGCGCCGCCCGGCCAAGGGCGCGTACCCGACCGACGCCGAGCAGTGGTCGCCCGAGGAGCTGGGCGAGCGCCCGGTCTCCGAGAAGAAGATCCGGCGCGTGCGGCGCGACGTCGGCCAGGGCCCCGAGCAGACGACCGGTCCGGGCGCGGAGCACGGCGTGCAGAAGGGCGCGGAAGACGCCGACGGGGCGCCCGACGTGTCGGGCGCGTGACGGTCCGGTAACGATCGGGGCGCCGCCGTCTCACCCTGGGTGTCGTCCGTGTGCACGGGCGAGACTTGTGCCTAAGGTCTACACCCGACCGCCGGACGATGGTCGGCACGGGCGCCTCGCGAGGCCCGTCGTCCGCCGTCCACCCGTGGTCGGGCGAGCCGGCGGCGAGAGGGACACCCGATGAGCGAGACATTCGGCCGTAGCGACCAGGCCCCGCAGGACGGCGCGCGCGAGCTCGCGCTGCTGTCCGCGAAGAACGAGAGGCTCGCCGAGGCGCTGCGCGCGGCCCGGGACCAGATCCTCGACCTCAAGCGGCAGATCGACGACCTCGCCAAGCCCCCGGGGACGTACGCGGTGTTCCTCGCCGCGCACCCGGACGGGTCGGTCGACGTGTCCGCCGCCGGGCGCAAGATGCACGTCGGCGCGAGCCCCACCCTCGACGTCCAGCGCCTGCGCCCGGGGCAGGAGGTCAAGCTCAACGAGGCGATGACCGTCGTCGCCGCGGGCGGCTACGAGCGCACGGGCGAGATCGTCACGGTCAAGGAGATCCTCGACGCCGACCGCGTGCTCGTCGTCGGCCGGGCCGACGAGGAGCGGGTCGTGCGGCTCGCCGGGTCGGTGGCGCGCACGACGCTCCGCGTCGGCGACTCGCTCACCATCGACACGCGCAGCGGCTTCGTGTTCGAGGTCATCCCGAAGTCCGAGGTCGAGGAGCTCGTCCTCGAAGAGGTGCCGGACATCGAGTACGAGGACATCGGCGGTCTCGGGCCCCAGATCGAGCAGATCCGCGACGCCGTCGAGCTGCCGTTCACGCACCCCGACCTTTTCCGCGAGCACGGTCTGCACCCGCCTAAGGGCGTCCTGCTGTACGGGCCGCCCGGGTGCGGCAAGACGCTCATCGCCAAGGCCGTCGCCAACTCGCTCGCGCACACCGTGGCGCGGGCGCGCGGCGAGCAGGTGGAGGACGGCTCGGGCGCGGCGCGCAGCTACTTCCTTAACGTCAAGGGCCCCGAGCTGCTCAACAAGTACGTGGGCGAGACCGAGCGGCACATCCGGCTGATCTTCGCCCGCGCTCGGGAGAAGGCGTCGCAGGGGACGCCCGTCGTCGTGTTCTTCGACGAGATGGAGTCGCTGTTCCGCACCCGCGGGACGGGCCTGTCGTCGGACGTCGAGACGACGATCGTGCCCCAGCTCCTCGCCGAGATCGACGGCGTCGAGCGGCTGGACAACGTCATCGTCATCGGGGCGTCGAACCGCGAGGACATGATCGACCCTGCCATCCTGCGGCCCGGGCGCCTCGACGTGAAGATCAAGATCGAGCGGCCCGACGCCGAGGGCGCCAAGGAGATCTTCGCCAAGTACCTCACGGAGGACCTGCCGATCCACGCGGCCGACCTCGCCGAGCACGGCGGCAACCAGCGCGAGGCCCTCGACGCGATGATCCGCTCGGTCGTGGAGCGCATGTACTCCGAGGAGGAGGAGAACCAGTTCCTCGAGGTCACCTACGCCAGCGGCGACAAGGAGATCCTGTACTTCAAGGACTTCAACTCGGGCGCGATGATCCAGAACGTCGTGGACCGGGCGAAGAAGTCGGCGATCAAGGACCTCCTCGCCACGGGACAGCGCGGCATCCGCGTCGACCACCTGCTCGCCGCGTGCGTCGACGAGTTCAAGGAGAACGAGGACCTGCCGAACACCACCAACCCCGACGACTGGGCGCGCATCAGCGGGAAGAAGGGCGAGCGCATCGTCTTCATCCGCACGATCGTCCAGAAGAAGGGCGAGGGCGGCTCGCCGCGCACCATCGACACGGTCACCAACACCGGCCAGTACCTGTAGCGGGGCGCGGTCGCGCCGCCCCGTGGACGGCGCGGCGCGGCGTCGGAGGGCGGACATAGGGTGAGCGCGTGAGCGTACGACGGGTCATGGGGATCGAGACGGAGTACGGCGTCCTGCAGCCGGGGAAGCCGATGGCGAACCCGATGCTCATGTCGAGCCAGGTCGTCACCACGTACCGGGCGCTCGCCGCGCGCAGCGACGGCGCCCGGGGCCGGGCGCGCTGGGACTACGACGACGAGGACCCGCTGCAGGACGCGCGGGGGTTCCACGTGCCGCGCGCGTCGGCGCACCCGTCCCTCCTCACGGACGACCCGTCGCGCCCCGCGCCGTCGGGGCCGGTCGACCGGACGGCGGAGGGCGGCGCCGCCGGGGCCTCCCTCCAGGAGGTCGCGCGGCCGACGACGGAGGAGTACGACGACCCGAGCGCGGCGAACGTCATCCTCACCAACGGCGCCCGGCTCTACGTCGACCACGCGCACCCCGAGTACTCCTCGCCCGAGGTCACGGTGCCGCACGACGTCGTGTGCTGGGACGTCGCGGGGGAGCGGGTCATGCTCGCCGCGTCGCGCGAGCTGGCCCAGGTGCCGGGCGGCGGCGTCGTGCTCTACAAGAACAACGTCGACGGCAAGGGCGCGAGCTACGGCACCCACGAGAACTTCCTCGTCGACCGCGAGGTGCCGTTCGGCGTCCTCGTGGAGATGCTCACGCCGTTCCTCGTGACCCGGCAGGTGTTCGCCGGCTCGGGGCGCGTGGGGCTCGGCCCGGCGGGGGAGGAGCACGGGTTCCAGATCTCCCAGCGCGCCGACTACGTCGAGGCGGAGGTCGGGCTGGAGACGACGCTGCGCCGCCCCATCGTCAACACGCGCGACGAGCCGCACGCGGACCGGCAGCGCTGGCGCCGGCTGCACCTCATCATCGGCGACGCGAACATGTTCGAGACCGCGACCTACCTCAAGACGGGCACGACGTCGCTCGTGCTCTTCGTCGTCGAGCACCTGGAGAAGCTCGGCCCGGACGTGCGCGCCCGCCTGGCCGAGCTGCGCCTCGCGGACCCGGTCGCGGACGTCCAGCGCGTGAGCCGTGACCTCGAGCTGACGCGTCGCCTCGCCCTCGCCGACGGGCGCGAGCTGACGGCGCTCGAGGTCCAGCGCGAGTACCTGGAGGTCGCCGCCGACGCGGCGGAGCGCCTCGCGGGACCGGACGGGGTCGACGCCCCGACGCGCGACGTGCTCGCGCGGTGGCGCTCGGTGCTCGACCGCCTGGCGACCGACCGCGACGCGTGCGGGCGCGACGTCGAGTGGGTCGCGAAGCTCCGGCTCCTCGACCGCCTGCGCGAGCGCGACGGCCTCGACTGGGGCCACTCGCGCCTCGCGGCGATGGACCTCCAGTGGTCCGACGTGCGGCCCGAGCGCGGCATCTACCACCGCCTCCTCGCCGCCGACGCCGTGGACCGCGTGGTCACCGAGCGCGAGGTCGGCGCGGCGGTGCACCACGCGCCCGAGGACACGCGCGCGTTCTTCCGCGGCGAGGTCATGGCGCGCTACGGCGACGAGGTCTCCGCGGCGAGCTGGGACTCGGTGATCTTCGACGTGCCGGGCGCGCCGTCGCTCCAGCGCGTCCCGATGATGGACCCGCTGCGCGGGACGCGCGCCCACATCGGGGCGCTGCTCGACGCGAGCCCGGACGCCGCCGCGCTGCTGGCGGGTCTGGCAGGCCCGTCGTGACCGGCGGCGACTAGGCTGGACGCACGACGGCGCCCGCCCTCCGTGGGAGGGGCGCCGCGTGCGAGCAGGGCCGGGAAGGGCGCGAGCCCGGACGGGGTTGGAACGGACAGAGCGTCGGCGCGAGGCCGGCCGACGGACGAGGAGGCAGCCATGGCGGGTACCGAACGCACGCACGCGTCGCACGAGGACCGGCGTCCCGACGACGAGCCCGAGGCCCCGGCGACCCCGGTCGCGCCGCAGGCGCAGTCGCGCGACGCCGAGGTGGACGCGCTCCTCGAGGAGATCGACGAGGTCCTGGAGACGAACGCGGAGTCCTTCGTCCGGGGCTTCGTGCAGAAGGGCGGCGAGTAGGAAGGGTGACGGCAACCCGATGAGCACGGACCAGCCCGGGCGCCTGCCCGACGCGTTCACGACCCCCGGGTCGTCGTCCTTCCTGGACTTCCTCTCCGGGCACGCCCCCGACCTGCTGCCGTCGCACCGCGCGGCCGGGCACGCGGCGTCCGGCACGGTGCCCGACGCTCCGCACGCCACGACGATCGTGGCGCTGACGTTCGGCGCCGAGGGCGTGGGCGCGGGCGTCGTGATGGCGGGGGACCGCCGGGCGACGATGGGCTCGATGATCGCGAACCGGGAGATCGAGAAGGTCTTCCCGGCCGACGAGTACTCGGCCGTGGGCATCGCCGGGACGGCGGGGATCGCCGTCGAGCTCGTGCGCCTGTTCCAGCTCGAGCTCGAGCACTACGAGAAGATCGAGGGCGCGCTGCTCTCGCTCGACGGCAAGGCGAACCGCCTGTCGACGATGATCCGGCAGAACCTCGGCCTCGCCATGCAGGGCCTCGCGGTCGTGCCGCTCTTCGCCGGGTTCGACCTCGACCGCGGTGCCGGCCGGATCTTCTCGTACGACGTCACGGGCGGGCGGTACGAGGAGCGGGCGTACCACTCGGTGGGGTCGGGCTCGGTCTTCGCGCGCGGCTCCCTGAAGAAGCTGTGGCGCACCGGTCTCGACCGGACGGCCTCCGTGCGCGTCGCGGTCGAGGCGCTCTACGACGCGGCGGACGACGACTCGGCCACCGGCGGCCCGGACCCGGTCCGCCGCATCTGGCCGGTGGTCGCGGTCGTCACGGCCGACGGCTACGAGCGCGTGCCGGACGACGAGCTCGCGGCGGTCGTCGAGCAGATCGTGGCGGAGCGCTCCGGGGCGGGCGTGGAGCGTGGCCGTCCCCCGGTGACGAACGCCGAGGCCGTCCCGCACGACCGCCCGCAGGACGGCCCGACCGGAGGTGACGACGCGTGAACATGCCTTTCTACGTCTCGCCCGAGCAGCTGATGAAGGACCGGGCGGACTTCGCGCGCAAGGGCATCGCGCGCGGCCGGTCGGTCGTGGTCCTCGCCTACGAGGACGGCATCGCGTTCGCGACGGAGAACCCGTCGCGCGCGCTGCACAAGATCTCGGAGATCTACGACCGCATCGCGTTCGCCGCGGTGGGCAAGTACAACGAGTTCGAGAACCTGCGCGTCGCCGGGGTGCGGTACGCGGACCTGCGCGGCTACTCCTACGACCGCACGGACGTCAACGCGCGCGGTCTCGCGAACGCGTACGCCCAGACGCTCGGCACGGTGTTCACCACGGAGTCGAAGCCGCTCGAGGTCGAGCTCGTCGTCGCGGAGGTCGGTCGCACGGCGGAGCAGGACCAGCTCTACCGCATCTCCTACGACGGCTCCGTCGCCGACGAGCAGGGCGTGGTCGTCATGGGCGGCCAGGCCGACCAGCTCGGTCGCGTGCTCCAGGACGCGTGGCGGCCCGGTCTCGGGCTCGCCGAGGTGCTGCGCCTGGCGGTGCACGCGCTCGCGTCCGGCGGCGAGGGGGACGACGCCCGCACCATCCCGGCCGCGCAGCTCGAGGTGGCCGTCCTGGACCGCACCCGGCCCCGGCGCGCGTTCCGCCGTCTCACGGGCTCCGTCCTCGAGGGCCTCCTCGCGGACGACGACGCGGCGTCCACCACCGACGGGACCGCCGAGGGCGCGCCCGACGACACGACGGGCGCCGGCCCGACGGACGAGGGGTAGCGCCGCATGGACCGCAGGATCTTCGGGCTGGAGACCGAGTACGGCGTGACGTGCGCGTCCGACGACGGGCGCGGGCTCTCGGCGGACGAGGTCGCGCGGTACCTGTTCCGCAAGGTGGTCGCCTGGGGCCGGTCGTCGAACGTGTTCCTGCGCAACGGCTCGCGGCTGTACCTGGACGTCGGCTCGCACCCCGAGTACGCGACGGCGGAGTGCGACGACGTCCGTCAGCTCGTCGCGTACGACCGTGGCGGCGAGCGGATCCTCGAGGGCCTCGTGGCGGACGCGCAGCAGCGGCTCGAGCACGAGGGACTGCCCGGCCGGATCCACCTGTTCAAGAACAACACCGACTCGGCGGGCAACTCGTACGGCTGCCACGAGAACTACCTCGTGCGACGCCAGGGCGACTTCGCGCGCCTCTCGGACGTCCTCGTGCCGTTCCTCATCACGCGCCAGGTGCTCACGGGCGCCGGCAAGGTCCTCGCGACGCCGCGCGGCGCCGTGTACTGCCTGTCCCAGCGCGCCGACCACATCTGGGAGGCGGTGTCGAGCGCGACGACCAGGTCGCGCCCGATCATCAACACGCGCGACGAGCCGCACGCCGACGCCGAGAGCTATCGGCGCCTGCACGTCATCGTCGGCGACTCCTCGATGGCGGAGACGACGACCATGCTCAAGGTCGGCTCGACCGACCTCATCCTGCGCATGGTCGAGGCGGGGGTCCCCATGCGGGACCTGGCGCTCGAGAACCCCATCCGGTCGATCCGCGAGATCAGCCACGACATGACGGGCAAGCAGCCCGTCCAGCTCGCGAGCGGCCGGACGGTCACCGCGATCGACCTCCAGGGCGAGTACCTCCAGCGCGTGCGCGAGTTCGTCGAGCAGGACGTCGCGCCGACGCCCGTCGTCAAGCAGGTGCTCGACCTGTGGGAGCGCGGGCTGCGCGCCCTCGAGACGGGCGACCTCTCGCTCGTCGACCGCGAGCTGGACTGGGTCATCAAGTACCGCCTGATCCAGCGTTACCAGGCGAAGCACGGTCTCGAGCTCGACGACCCGCGGATCGCGCGCCTCGACCTCGCCTACCACGACATCTCGCGCACCGAGGGGCTGTACAACCTGCTCGCGGCGCGCGGCATGGTCGAGCGCGTCACCACCGACCTCGAGGTGTTCGAGTCGACGGCCGTGCCGCCGCAGACCACGCGCGCCAAGCTGCGCGGCGACTTCGTGCGCGCCGCGCAGGAGGCCCGCCGCGACTACACGGTGGACTGGGTGCACCTCAAGCTCAACGACCAGGCGCAGCGCACCGTGCTGTGCAAGGACCCGTTCCGGAACGTCGACGAGCGCGTGGAGCGCCTCATCGAGTCGATGTGATGCAGGACGTGATGTGACGAACCTGGCCCTCGCGGCCGGGCGCCCTCGGGGCGTCCGGCGCGCTCGTCGTGCGCCCGCGTCCCGGGCCGCGCTCGTGCTGCTCGTGGCGCTCCTCGCGGCGCTCGTGCTCGGTGCGTGCACGGAGCCGGAGGACGCGACGGAGACGCCGCTCAACACCGACCTCACGGTCGCCGGCTCGTCCGGCGCCCCGCCCGCGCTGGAGTACCGCGCGCCGCTCGACGTGCCGGACGCGCGGTCGGAGGTCGTGTGGCCGGGCGCCGGGGCGGAGCTCGTCGACGGCGGCCCGCTGCTGCTCAACCTCTACGCGGAGGACCTGCGCGACGGCACCGTCCTGCAGAACACGTACACGGACGCGCCGCGCTGGCGCACGCTGACCGACGAGTCCGTCGGCCGCGAGCTGCGCGACCTCCTGCGCGGGCAGCGCGTGGGAGCGCGCCTGCTGCGCCTCGAGGTGGACGACGGCGTCCCCGTCGCCCTCGTCGTCGACGTCCTGCCGACGCGCGCGTCCGGGGAGCCGGTCGAGCCGGTCGAGGGCCTGCCCACGGTGACGCTCGACGAGCAGGGCGCACCGAGCGTGACCGTCCCGTCGGAGGCCGCGGCGCCCGCGGGCCTCGTGGTGCAGCCGCTCGTCCGCGGCGACGGGCGCCAGGTCGAGGTCGGTCAGGTGGTCACCGTCCGGTACTCGGGCGTGCGCTGGTCCGACGGCGAGGTCTTCGACTCGACGTGGACGGACGGCGCGGCGCCCCTGTCGGTGATGATCGGTATCGGCGAGGTCATCGAGGGGTGGGAGCAAGGGCTCCTCGAGCAGTCGGTGGGGAGCCAGGTGCTCCTCGTCGTGCCGCCCGACCTGGCCTACGGCGCCACCGCCAACCCGCTGGCCGGCGAGACGCTCGTCTACGTCGTCGACATCCTCGACGCCCAGTTCCCCGTGACCGAGGAGAGCGCGGGCGACACCGGCACGGCCGACGACACAGCCGGCACCGATACCGGCACCGACACGACCGGCACGACCGGCACCGACACGACCGGCGGAGCGCCGGCCGACCGAGGAGACTCCCCATGACCGTCGCGATCCGCGTGATCCCGTGCCTCGACGTCGACGCGGGACGCGTCGTCAAGGGCGTGAACTTCGAGAACCTGCGCGACGCGGGCGACCCCGTCGAGCTCGCCGCGCGCTACGACACCGAGGGCGCCGACGAGCTGACGTTCCTCGACGTCTCCGCGTCCTCCGGCAACCGGGAGACGACGTACGACGTCGTGCGGCGGACCGCCGAGCAGGTCTTCGTCCCGCTCACGGTCGGCGGCGGGGTCCGCTCGGCGGACGACGTGGACCGTCTCCTGCGCGCGGGCGCGGACAAGGTCGGCGTGAACACGGCGGCGATCGCCCGCCCGGAGCTCATCGCGGAGATCGCGGACCGCTTCGGCAGCCAGGTGCTCGTGCTCTCGGTGGACGCCCGCCGCACGACCGGCGACGTGCGGACGGAGTCCGGCTACGAGGTGACGACCCACGGCGGGCGTCGCGGCACGGGGATCGACGCCGTGGAGTGGGCGTCGCGCGCCGCGGGGCTGGGCGCGGGCGAGATCCTGCTCAACTCGATGGACGCGGACGGCACGACGGCCGGGTTCGACCTCGAGATGCTCGCCGCGGTGCGCTCCGAGGTGCGCGTGCCGCTGATCGCGAGCGGCGGGGCGGGGACGCCCGAGCACTTCGTGGCGGCGGCGCGCGCCGGGGCTGACGCGGTGCTCGCCGCGAGCGTCTTTCACTTCGGCGCCCTCACCGTCGGTCAGGTGAAGGACGCGATGCGGGCCGAGGGCGTGCAGGTGCGCTGACCGGCGCGGACGCCCGGCGGCGGTGTCGGGAGCCCGTGAGAGGATCGGGCCACCCCCTGAACGAAAGACGAGGACCGTCCCGTGCCCGGCAGCAGGACGCGCCCCACCGGCGCCGACGCCCCGCCCGCCCCGACCGACCCGCCGGCCACCGCCGCCCGGCACGACCGCCCCCGCGACCGGCTCCCTGCCGAGCCGTCGGTCCGGCGACCGCACGCGCTCACCGGTTCCCGCGTCCGCCGCTCGCTCGCGCTCATGGGGCGCGGCATCCGCGACGAGCCCCGCACGTACGTGCTGGCGATCGGGTCCTCCGCGCTCTTCGGCGCGCTGACCGTCGCCGTGAGCGGCGCGGTCGGCCGGGTCACCGACGAGGTCGTGGTGCCCGCGCTCGCGGGCGACGAGGCCGCGCGCGGCCGCATCTGGGTCGCGGGCCTCGTGCTCGCCGGGATCGCGCTCTCGCTCGCGGTGAGCGTCGCCGCGCGGCGCATCTTCGCGGGCAACGGGTACGCCGCGCTGCAGGCGCGCCACCGCACCGCGGTGACCCGCCAGTACCTGCGCCTGCCGATGTCGTGGCACCGCTCGCACCCGGCCGGGCAGCTCCTGTCGAACGCGAACTCCGACGTCGAGGCCGCGACGGGCGTCTTCAACCCGCTGCCGTTCGCGCTGGGCGTCGTCGTCATGATCGGCGTCGCCGCCGTGATGCTCTTCCGGGTGGACGTCTGGCTCGCGTGCGCGGCGCTCGTGGTCATCCCGGTCGCCGTCGCCGTGAACATCGTGTTCCAGCGCTACATGTCGCCCGCCATCACGCGGGCGCAGCAGCTGCGCGCCGAGGTGTCCGACGTCGCGCACGAGAGCTTCGAGGCCGCGCTCCTCGTCACGTCGCTCGGCACCGCGGACCGCGAGGAGCGCCGCTTCGCCGAGCGCACCGACGAGCTGCGCGCCGCGAACGTGCGGGTCGGCGTCGTGCGCGCGTTCTTCGACCCCGTCATCGAGCTCCTGCCGTCGCTCGGCACGCTCCTCGTGCTGGGCGTCGGGACCGTGCGCCTCACCGCGGGCGACGTCGCGCCCGGCGACATCATCACCGCCGCGTACCTCCTGACCGTGATGGCCGTGCCGGTCCGCGCGTTCGGCTGGGTCCTCGGCGAGCTCCCGCGCGCGCTCGTCGGGTACGAGCGCATCAGCCGCGTCGTCGACGCGGGCGGCGTGCTGCGTCCCGGGACCACGGCCCTGACCGGGTCCGGTGCCGGGGTGGGCGTGCGGCTCGAGGGCGTCGGTGTCGACGTCCGGGCGGGCGGCCGCGAGCTCACGCTGCTCGACGGCGTGGACCTCACCGTGGCGCCGGGGACGACGGTCGCCGTCGTGGGCCCGACGGGCGCCGGCAAGACGACGCTCGTCTCGCTCCTCGCGCGGCTCTCGGACCCGACGCGCGGGCGCGTGCTCCTCGACGGCACCGACGTGCGCGACGTGCGCGAGGCGGACCTCACGACGCAGGTCGCCCTCGTCGCGCAGCAGGCGTTCGTGTTCGAGGACACCGTGCGCGCGAACGTCACGCTCGTCGACGACGGCGATCCCGGCCCGGACGACGCGGAGGTCTGGGCGGCCCTGCGGCTCGCGCGCGTGGACGACGTCGTCGAGCGGCTCCCGGAGGGCCTCGACGCCCCGCTCGGGGAGCGGGGGGCCAACCTGTCCGGCGGCCAGCGCCAGCGTCTCGCGATCGCGCGCGCGCTCGTCCGGCGTCCGCGCCTGCTCGTCCTCGACGACGCGACCTCGGCCGTCGACCCACGGGTCGAGCAGGAGATCCTCGCGGGCGTCGCGCGGGGCGGCGACGACCGCCCGACGGTCGTCATGGTCGCCTACCGCATGTCGAGCGTCGCGCTCGCGGACGTCGTCGTGCACGTGGAGTCGGGGCGGGTGGTGGACGTCGGGACGCACGACGAGCTGCTCGCCCGCGATCCCGGGTACCGCGAGCTCGCGACCGCGTACGCGCGCGAGGCGGAGCGCCGGGAGAACGAGCGCGCCGACGCGACGGACGACTCCGTGCGCGAGGCGGGCGAGGACGACCAGGTCCGCGACGGTCGCCGGGACGACGACCTCGCGCGCCAGGAGGAGACGGAGGAGGACGACGTCGTGCGGCACGTCGAGACGGGGGCGCTGGAGGAATGACCCGGACCACGACCGAACGACCCGGGCGGTCGACCCGCCGGGGCACGGGCCTCGCCGTCGACGGCGGTGCCGCCGACGGCCGCACCGGCGACGCGCGGATCGCCTCGGCGAGCTCCCTGGGCGTCCTCGCGACGCTGCGTCGCGGCGTGCAGGTCTCGCCGCAGATCCTGGCCGGCATCTGGGTCACGCTCGGCCTCGCCGTCGCCGCCGCGCTCGGCCGGGTCGTCGTGCCCGTGACCGTGCAGCAGACCATCGACACGGGCGTGCTCGCCGACGGCGGTCCGGACACGACGCGCGTCGCGGTGCTCGTGGGCGTCGCCGCCGGGGTCCTCGTCCTCGCCGGGCTGTGCTCGGCCCTCGTCAACGTGCGCCTGTTCCGGTCGACCGAGGCGGGCCTCGCCGCGCTGCGCGTGCGCGCCTTCCGGCACGTGCACGACCTGTCGGTGCTCACCCAGAACTCCGAGCGGCGCGGGTCGCTCGTCTCGCGCGTCACGAGCGACGTCGACACGATCTCGCTGTTCGTGCAGTGGGGCGGGATCATGCTGCTCGTCTCGGTGCTGCAGATCGGCGTCGCGACGGCGCTCATGGCGGTGTACTCGTGGCAGCTCACGCTCGTGGTGTGGGCGTGCTTCGTGCCGCTGTTCCTCGTCCTGCGGCCCGCGCAGTCGCGGGTCAACGACGCGTACACCCAGGTCCGCGCGCGGGTCGGCGCGATGCTCGGCGCGATCTCGGAGTCCGTCGTCGGCGCGGAGACCATCCGCGCGTACGGCGCCGGGGCCCGGACGGCCCGCCGCATCGACGCCGCGGTCGACGCGACGCGGCGCGCGATGGTCCGGGCGCAGAAGCTCGTCGCCGTCGTGTTCTCGAGCGGCGTGCTCGTGGCGAACCTGGTGCTCGCGGTCGTCGTGGTCGTCGGGTCGCTGCTCGGCGTGGCGGGCGACATCTCGGTGGGCCAGCTCCTCGCCTTCCTCTTCCTCGTCCAGCTCTTCACCGGCCCCGTCCAGATGGCGACGGAGATCCTCAACGAGCTGCAGAACGCCGTGGCGGGCTGGCGCCGCGTCCTCGCGGTCCTGGAGACGCCGGTCGAGGTCGTCGACAAGGGCCCCGACGGCGTGCGCAGCCCGCGCGGCCCGGCCCACGTTCGCCTCGAGGGCGTCCGGTTCGCCTACCCCGACGGGCCCGAGGTGCTCCACGGCGTCGACCTCGACCTCCCGGCGCGTGCCTCGGTCGCCGTCGTCGGCGCGACCGGCTCGGGCAAGACGACGATCGCGAAGCTCGTCACGCGGCTCATGGACCCGACGGGCGGGCGCGTGCTCCTGGACGGCACGGACCTGCGCGACCTGTCCGTGGCGTCCCTGCGCGAGCGGGTCGTGCTCGTGCCCCAGGAGGGCTTCCTGTTCGACGGGACGCTCGCCGACAACGTCGCCTACGGGCTCCGGGGCGCCGCCGAGGAGGAGCCGGCCGCCGCGCGTCGTGCTCGGATCGAGGCGGCGGTCGAGCGGCTCGGCCTCAACGACTGGGTCGCGGACCTGCCGGACGGGCTCGACTCCTCGGTCGGCCAGCGGGGCGAGTCCCTCTCCGCGGGCGAGCGACAGCTCGTCGCGCTCGTCCGGGCGTACCTCGCGGAGGCGGACCTGCTCGTCCTGGACGAGGCGACGTCCGCCGTCGACCCGGCGACCGAGGTCCGGATCGCGCGGGCGCTCGCGTCGCTCACCGCGGGCCGGTCGACGCTGACGATCGCGCACCGCCTCTCCACGGCCGAGGCGGCCGACCTCGTCGTCGTCGTCGACGCCGGGCACGTCGTGGAGGTGGGCCACCACGACGACCTCGCCCGCGCGGGCGGCGTCTACGCCCGCATGCACGACGCCTGGGTCTCCCAGACCCGCTGACCTGCCCGGTCGGGCGACCGACGTCACGCCGGGTTGGGCGAGACGGGGGACCGGCGGCGGCCCGGCGTCTGGCAGGATTCTCGGGTGCCCGACTCCACGACCGGCCCGCAGACCACGGCCCCGTCCGCGCTCGACCCCGAGGTCGCCGCGCGGCTCAAGCGCGACGACGCCGGACTGGTCGCCGCGATCGTCCAGCAGCACGACACCGGTGAGGTGCTCATGCTCGGCTGGATGGACGACGAGGCGCTCCACCGCACCCTGACGACCGGCCGGGTGACGTTCTGGAGCCGGTCGCGCCAGGAGTACTGGCGCAAGGGCGACACGTCGGGCCACGTCCAGGTGGTGCGCTCGGTTGCGCTCGACTGCGACGGCGACGCGCTCCTCGTGCGCGTGCACCAGGTCGGCGCCGCGTGCCACACGGGCACGCGCACGTGCTTCGAGGCCGGGGGAGACCTGGGCGCCGTCGTCGGCGAGCTGCCGTCCGCGCCCGGTGCCCCGGACGCCGGGGCCGCGCCCGCCGTCGGACCGGACCCCGAGGAGGAGAACCAGTGAGCACGACCGTCGACCCGGCCGGCACCACCACCGTCCCTGCGGGCGGTCCCGCGTGGGGCACGACGTGGCCCGTGCTCGACGGCTTCCGCGCGCTCGCCCGCTCCCGCCGGGTCGTCCCGGTCGTGCGGCGCCTCCTGGCCGACGACGTCACGCCCGTCGGGCTCTACCGCACCCTCGCGCAGGGTCGGCCCGGCACCTTCGTGCTGGAGTCCGCGGAGTCGGACGGGCGCTGGGCCCGGTACTCGTTCGTCGGCGTCGCGTCCCGCGCGACCCTCACGGCGCGCGACGGCCGGGCGGTCTGGTCGGGCGACGTGCCCGCGGGCGTCCCGCGCGAGGGCGACGTGGTCGACGTGCTGGAGGCGACGCTCGACGTGCTGCGCACGCCCGCGGTCGACGGCCTCCCGCCGCTCACGGGCGGGCTCGCCGGGGCGATCGGGTGGGACGTCATCCGGCACTGGGAGCCGACGCTGCCGGCGCACGCGCCCGACGAGCTGGGCGTCCCGGAGCTCACGCTGTGCCTCGCGACGGACCTCGCGGTCGTCGACCACGCGGAGGGCAGCGTGTGGCTCGTGGCGAACGCGATCAACTTCGACGACACGGACGAGCGGGTCGACGAGGCGTACGCCGACGCCGTGCGGCGCCTGGACGCGATGCAGGCACGCCTCGTCGCGGGCGGTGCGCACGTCGTGTCCGTCGTGGCCGCGGACGCCGTCGAGCCGGAGCTCGAGTTCCGCTCGACGCGCGACGAGTTCGAGGCGTCCGTCGTGGCGGGCAAGGACGCGATCCGCGAGGGCGAGGTCTTCCAGGTCGTCCTCTCGCAGCGCCTGGACCTCGACTGCCCGGCGGACCCGCTGGACGTCTACCGGGCGCTGCGCACGATCAACCCGAGCCCGTACATGTACTACTTCCAGCTCACGGACGCGGACGGGCGCGACTTCGCGGTCGTCGGGTCGAGCCCGGAGACGCTGGTCAAGGTCGAGGACGGGCGGGTCACGACGTTCCCCATCGCGGGCTCGCGGCCGCGCGGCGCGACGCCCGAGGAGGACGTCGCGCTCGGGGAGGAGCTGCGCGAGGACCCCAAGGAGCTCGCGGAGCACATCATGCTCGTCGACCTCTCGCGCAACGACCTCGTCAAGGTCTGCGAGCCGACGTCGGTCGAGGTCGTGGAGTTCATGGCGACCAAGCGGTTCAGCCACATCATGCACCTGTGCTCGACGGTCGTCGGCACGCTGCGCGACGGCGCGACGGCGCTCGACGCCTTCCGGGCCACGTTCCCCGCGGGGACGCTCTCGGGCGCGCCCAAGCCGCGCGCGATCGCCCTCATCGACGAGCTCGAGCCCGCCTCGCGCGGGATTTACGGTGGGACGGCCGGGTACTTCGACTTCGACGGGAACATGGACATGGCGATCGCCATCCGCACGGCGCTGATCCGCGACGGGCGCGCGAGCGTCCAGGCCGGGGGCGGGATCGTCGCCGACTCCGTGCCGGCGCTCGAGTACGCGGAGTCGCGCAACAAGGCGGCCGCGGCGGTCCGCGCCGTGCAGGTCGCGGCGCGGCTGCGGGGGCTCGCATGAGCCGACCGGGCGGCCCGGCCCGCCGCACGGCCATCTGGGTCCTGCTGCTCCTCGGGGGCGCGACCCTCGCGGCGGCCGTGCCCACGTGGCTGCGCACGACGGGGGCCACCGCGCTCGACCCGCAGGTCGACGTCGCGGTGGCCGGCACGTCGGCCGCACCCGGCGTGAGCGCGGCCGCGCTCGTGCTCGTCGCGGCCGCGCTCGCGCTCGGCCTCGTCGGACGTGTCGGCCGGTGGGTCGTCCTGGCGGTCGCGGCGGCGAGCGGCGTCGTCGCGACGGTGTCGGCGCTGAGCGTCGCGATCGACCCGGAGCCGACCGCCCGGTCGGCGGTGGCCGAGGCGACGGGCGTGACGGAGCTGACCGCACCGGTCGAGCTCACCGCGGCGCCCTGGGTGGCGGCCGTGCTCGGCGTGCTCACCGTGCTCGTGGTGGTGTGGGTGGCGCTCGGCGCGCGGTCGTGGGCGAGCGCCTCGACGCGGCACGAGCGGGCCGGGGCGGTCCCCGCGACGGCAGCCGGCACGCCCGCGGACGGGACGCCTGAGGTCGCGGGCGCGGCGGGCCCCGCCGACGCCGCGGACGTCTCCGACCACGACGCGTGGGACGCGCTGTCCCGCGGCGAGGACCCCACGGACCGCTGAGCAGCGCGGACGTGTCCCACGCGACGTCCGCCGACGTCCCGCGACGGGACGGGCCCCGGCCCGGTCCGATAGGCTCTGACCACATCTTGACGAAAGGCACGACCCTCATGGCCGAGAACCAGCAGACCACCGAGATCGCCTACCTGCCGCCCGCGGCACCGCCCACGAACCACGGCCACACCGTCGCCGCGTGGTTCACCATGATCGGCATCATGGTCGGCGCCCTCGTGGCCGCGATCGGTGTCGTGGTCGCCGCCGTCTGGCTGTTCTGGGTCGGCATGGGCGTCGTGGCCGTGGCGCTCGTCGGCGGCCTCGTGCTCCGCAACATGGGCTACGGGCAGAAGAAGCAGGACGCGCGGTGACGCAGCCGCCGGAACCGGGCCCGCACGACGCCACGCCCCCGCAGGACGGGTCGCAGGCGCCGTACGGCTCGTCGGTGCCCGGCGGCGCGCAGCACCCCGGCCCGCAGGGTCCTGACCAGGGCTACCCCGGTCAGCAGCAGCCCGGCCAGCCGTACCCGGGCCAGCAGCAGCCCGGCCAGCCGTACCCGGGCCAGCAGCAGCACCCGGCGCAGGCGTACCCGGGCCAGCAGTACCCCGGTCTGCAGTACCCGGCCGGCGCGTACGCGCCGCCGCCGTACTACCCGAAGAACAACCTCGCGATCTGGTCGCTCGTCCTGGGCATCGCCGCGTTCGTGCTCAGCTGCGGCTTCTTCACGGGCATCCCCGCGGTCATCGTGGGCAACGCGGCGAAGCGTGCCGTCGCGGAGGGCCAGGCGGACAACGACGGCATGGCGACGGCGGGGATCATCCTCGGCTGGGTCGCGATCGGCCTGTCCGCGATCGGTCTGCTGCTCCTGCTGGTGTTCTTCCCCGCCGTCCTCGCCTGGGTCGGCACGATCCCCGACCAGTACTGACGGGGCGGTCACGTGACGTCCGAGGCGGTGCGCCGACGGCGGGTGCCGCGCGAGGCCGTGGCGCCCCTCGCCGTCGGTGCGCTCGTCGCCGCCGCGACGGCGTACGTGGGCGCCGTCGACCCGAACCGCCCGGGCCACTACGTCACGTGCCCGCTGCTCGCCCTGACGGGCCTGGCGTGCCCCGGGTGCGGCGGCCTGCGGGCCACGCACGACCTCGTGCACCTCGACCTCGCCGCGGCCTGGTCCATGAACCCGCTGTGGGTCGTCGTCGCGCCGCTGCTCGTCGTGCTGTGGGGCCTGTGGCTCGTCCGTGCCTGGCGCGGCCGTCCCGCGCCGCGCGTGCCCGCGGGGGTGGCGTGGACGTCGCTCGCCGTGCTCGTGCTCTTCGGGGTGCTGCGCAACGTGCCCGCCCTGGTCCCGTGGCTCGGCCCGGTGGCTGCCTGAGCCGGCGGCCGTGACCGCGACCGGCCGCGCCGCGCGCGTCTCGGGGGCTGGGCCGTGGTCATCGTCACTCGGGGGCGGCTCTACGATGGCAGGTACCTCCCTGTCAACGGGTCGGCCCGAACCTGTGGGTGCACGCCGGCCGACCGGCCCGGCAGGGGGCGGGACGACACGGGGAGTGGTGGGACGATGACGGTGCTGGACGACATCGTCGCGGGTGTGCGCGAGGACCTCGCGGCACGCCAGGCGACGACCTCGCTCGACGAGCTCAAGGAACGAGCCGCCCGCGTCCCCGGTGCGCTCGAGTGCGTGAGCCGCCTCAAGGCGGACGACGCCGTGGCCGTCATCGCCGAGGTGAAGCGGTCGAGCCCCAGCAAGGGTGCGCTCGCGTCCATCTCCGACCCGGCCGAGCTCGCGGGGGAGTACGAGAAGGGCGGCGCGGCCGCGATCTCGGTGCTCACCGAGCAGCGGCGGTTCAACGGGAGCCTCGCCGACCTCGACGCCGTCCGGGCGCGGGTCGACGTCCCGGTGCTCCGCAAGGACTTCGTCGTGACGCCGTACCAGGTGTGGGAGGCGCGCGCGCACGGCGCGGACATCGTGCTCCTCATCGTCGCCGCGCTCGAGCAGACGGTGCTCACGTCGCTCGTCGAGCGCGTGCACTCGCTCGGCATGACCGCGCTCGTCGAGGTCCACACGCTCGACGAGGTGACGCGCGCGCTCGACGCCGGGGCGCGGGTCGTCGGCGTGAACTCGCGCGACCTCAAGACGCTCGACGTCGACCGCACGACCTTCGCGCGCCTCGCGCCCGCGATCCCCGACGAGGTCGTCCGCGTGGCCGAGTCCGGCGTGCGCGGGCCGCACGACGTCATGGACTACGCCCGCTCCGGCGCGCACGCCGTGCTGGTCGGCGAGGCGCTCGTGACCGACGACGCGCCGCGCTCGTCCGTCGCCGACCTCGTCGCGGCCGGGTCGCACCCGTCGCTGTGGTCCGTGCGGCCCTGAGGCACGACGGCACCGTCCGTCACGTCGCAGGCGCCGCGCCCCGGCCCAGCACACCCCACCACGCAGGAGGACCGGCCCCGTGCCCGACTCGACACCATCGACCACCCCTCCGAGCGGCGCGCACTCCGTCCGCGCCGACCTGACGCGCTCCCTCGCGACCCAGGAGGGTCCCTACTTCGGCGAGTTCGGCGGGCGCTACGTGCCCGAGGCGCTCGTCGCCGCCCTCGACGAGCTCGAGACCGAGTACCGCAAGGCGCTCGACGACCCGGCGTTCGTCACCGAGCTCGCGCGCCTGCAGCGCGAGTACACCGGCCGCCCGAGCCCGCTCACCGAGGTGCCCCGCTTCGCGGAGCACGCCGGCGCCTCGCGCGTGTTCCTCAAGCGCGAGGACCTCAACCACACCGGCTCGCACAAGATCAACAACGTCCTGGGCCAGGCGCTGCTCGTCAAGCGCATGGGCAAGAAGCGCGTGATCGCCGAGACGGGCGCCGGCCAGCACGGCGTCGCGACGGCGACGGCCGCGGCCCTGCTCGACCTCGAGTGCGTCGTCTACATGGGCGAGGAGGACACGCGGCGCCAGGCGCTGAACGTCGCGCGCATGCGCCTCCTCGGCGCCGAGGTCGTCCCCGTGACGATCGGCCAGCGCACCCTCAAGGACGCGATCAACGAGGCGCTGCGCGACTGGGTCGCCAACGTCGACACGACGCACTACCTGCTCGGCACCGTGACCGGGCCCCACCCGTTCCCCGAGATGGTGCGCGAGTTCCACCGCGTCATCGGCGAGGAGGCGCGCACGCAGATCCTCGACCGCATCGGGCGTCTGCCCGACGCGCTCGCCGCGTGCGTGGGCGGCGGCTCGAACGCGCTCGGGCTCTTCAACGCCTTCCTCGACGACGAGGGCGTCGAGCTCTTCGGCTTCGAGGCCGGGGGCGAGGGCATCGAGACGGGCCGCCACGCGGCCCGCTTCAGCGGCGGCGCGCCGGGCGTCCTGCACGGCGCGCGCTCGTACCTCCTCCAGGACGAGGACGGCCAGACCCTGCCGAGCCACTCGGTGTCGGCGGGTCTCGACTACCCGAGCGTCGGGCCGGCCCACTCGTGGCTCCACGACCTCGGCCGCGCGACGTACCTGCCCGTGACCGACGCCGAGGCGATGGACGCGTTCCGGCTGCTGTGCCGCACCGAGGGGATCATCCCCGCGATCGAGTCGGCCCACGCCCTCGCGGGCGCGCTGCGGATCGGGCGCGAGGCCGCGGCCGCGGGCCGCACCGACCACGTGATCCTCGTGAACCTCTCGGGGCGCGGGGACAAGGACGTGGCGACCGCCGCCCGGTGGTTCGACCTCGTGGACGACGACGCGATCGCCGAGACGGCGACGGGCACGGAGGGACAGCTGTGAGCGCCGCCCAGACCCAGGACGCACCCGGGGCGTCGACGCCGGGGACGGCGTCGGCCACCGCCAGCCGCCTGCTCGAGCTGCGCGCGGAGGGCCGCGCGGGGCTCGTCGGCTACCTGCCCGTCGGCTTCCCGACCGTCGAGCGCTCCGTCGAGGCGGCGCTCGCGCTCGTGGACTCGGGCGTGGACGTGCTCGAGCTCGGCATCCCGTACACGGACCCCGTCATGGACGGCCCGGTGATCCAGGCCGCGGCCCAGGCGGCGCTCGACGGCGGCGCGCGCGTCGCGGACGTCTTCCGCGTCGTCGCGGCCGTCACGGAGCGCACGGGCGGGCGCGTGCCGGTGCTCGTCATGACGTACTGGAACCCCGTGCTGCGCTACGGCGTCGACGCGTTCGCGCGCGACCTCGCTGCGGCCGGGGGAGCCGGGCTCATCACGGCCGACCTCGTCCCCGACGAGGGGCGCGCGTGGCTGGACGCCGCCGAGGCGCACGGTCTCGACCGCGTGTTCCTCGTCGCGCCGAGCTCGACGCCGGAGCGCCTCCGGCTCACCGCGCGCGCGTCGCGCGGCTTCGTCTACGCCGCCTCGACGATGGGCGTCACGGGCGTGCGCGCCGCCGTCGGGCCCCAGGCCGCGCGGCTCGTCGCCGACACGCGCGCGGCGGGCGCCGAGCTCGTCTGCGTCGGCCTCGGCGTCTCCACGGCCGAGCAGGCCGCGGAGGTCGCGCGCTACGCCGACGGCGTCATCGTCGGCTCGGCGTTCGTCCGGCCCCTGCTGGGCGACGCCCCGTGGGACGAGCGACTCGCCGCGCTCCGTACGGTCGCCGCCTCGCTGGCGGCCGGGGTGCGGTCCGCCCGTCAGGAGCAGCCCGGCACGACGGCGCCCGGCGGGGTGGTCGCATGAGCGCCGCGCTCGCCGTCGGGCAGCTCGTGGAGGCCGCGGGCGTCCTGCCCGCGGCGATCCCGAGCCCGCCCCAGCACACCTGGTACCTCGGGCCGTTCCCGATCCGCGCCTACGCGCTCGCGATCCTCGCCGGGATCGGCGTCGCCCTGTGGCTCACGCGGCGTCGCTGGGTGGAGCGCGGGGGAGAGGCCGACGACGTCCTGGAGATCGCGTTCTGGGCGGTCCCGTTCGGGATCGTCGGCGGGCGGCTCTACCACGTCTTCTCGACGCCCGACCCGTACTGGGGCCCGAACGGGGACCCCGTCCGCGCGCTGTACGTGTGGGAGGGCGGCCTCGGCATCTGGGGCGCGGTCGCGCTCGGCGCGGTCGGCGCGTACATCGGGTGCCGTCGCCAGCGCGTGAGCTTCCCGGCGTTCGCCGACGCGCTCGCCCCGGGGCTGCTCCTCGCGCAGGCCGTCGGCCGCCTCGGCAACTGGTTCAACCAGGAGCTGTTCGGCTCGCCCACGACGCTGCCGTGGGGCCTGCGGGTCGACGACTCGGTCGCCGCCGCGGCCGGCTACCCGCCGGGCACGCTGTTCCACCCGACGTTCCTCTACGAGATGGTCTGGAACATCGCCGCTGCCCTGCTCCTGATCTACCTGGACCGTCGGTTCCGGCTCGGTCATGGTCGGGTATTCTGGCTCTACGTCTTCGTCTACACGCTCGGTCGGGTGTGGATCGAGATGCTGCGCATCGACGAGGCCGAGCTCGTCCTCGGTCTCCGGCTGAACGTCTGGACCTCGATCCTGGTCGGTGTCGGTGCGTTGGTAGCGTTTATCGTTGTCGGGCGTCGCCACCCCGGGCGCGAGGAGACGGTGTCCCTCGACGCGCCGGGCGAGGCGCCCGCCACGGAGCCCACGGAGCCGGTCGAGGAGTCGACCGACGCCGCGGACCCCGAGAAGACCGCGGACTCCGACGACTCGGAGGAGTCCGAGCAGGCAGATGCCGCGCGACCAGACCCCGGTCGCTGAGCCTCCGTCACTTAACGGCGAATCCGCCGGGCGACCGCCCGGTGGTTCCGTCATGTCCACCAGGGCCGACGACGTCCCGAACCCCCCCAGCTGGAACCAGCCCGGCCGTCTCGGTCGGGCGCCTGTGAGGACGGTGTTGATGACCACGCCGCAGTATCGGGACGCGCACCGGGCACCCGCCCTGTCCGCCCCTCCCACGGCATCCGGTCTGTACGACCCCGCCGCCGAGCACGACGCGTGCGGCGTCGCCTTCGTGGCGACGCTCCGCGGCACGCCCGGACGCGACATCGTGGACGCGGGGCTCACGGCCCTGCTCAACCTGGACCACCGCGGCGCGGTGGGCGCCGAGGAGAACAGCGGCGACGGCGCGGGGATCCTCACGCAGATCCCCGACGCCTTCGTGCGCGACGTGGTCGACGCCGAGCTCCCGCCCGCCGGGCACTACGCCATCGGCATGGCGTTCCTCCCGCAGGACCCCGAGGCGGCCGCGACCACGGCCCGCGCGGTCGAGGCGATCGCCGCCGAGGAGAAGCTCGAGGTCCTCGCCTGGCGCGACGTCCCCGTGACGGCCGACCTCGTGGGCCCGAGCGCGCGCGCCTCGATGCCGCTGTTCCGTCAGGTCGTCGTGGCCGACCCGTCGCGCGAGCTGGCCGGCGTCGACCTCGACCGCCGGACGTACCGCCTGCGCAAGCGCGCGGAGAACGAGCTCGGCCTCTTCTTCGCGTCGCTGTCGGCCCGCACGCTCACCTACAAGGGCATGCTCACGACGGCGCAGCTCGAGCCGTTCTTCCCGGACCTGTCCGACCCGCGGTACGCGAGCGAGATCGCGCTCGTGCACTCGCGGTTCTCGACGAACACGTTCCCGTCCTGGCCGCTCGCGCAGCCGTTCCGGATGATCGCGCACAACGGCGAGATCAACACGGTGCGCGGCAACCGGAACTGGATGGCCGCGCGCGAGGGCACGCTCGCGAGCGACGCCCTCGGCGACCTCGCGCCGCTGCTCCCGGTCTGCTCCGACGGCTCGAGCGACTCGGCGAGCTTCGACGAGGTGCTGGAGCTGCTGCACCTGTCGGGCCGCTCGCTGCCGCACGCCGTGCTCATGATGGTCCCGGAGGCGTGGGAGAACCACGCCGAGATGGACCCGGACCTGCGCGCGTTCTACGAGTACCACTCGACGCTCATGGAGCCGTGGGACGGCCCCGCGTGCCTCAACTTCACCGACGGCACCCTCATCGGCGCGGTCCTCGACCGCAACGGCCTGCGCCCCGGGCGCTACTGGGTCACGGAGGACGGCCTCGTCGTGCTCGCGAGCGAGGCGGGCGTGCTCGACCTCGACCCCGCGACGATCGTCCGCAAGGGCCGTCTCGAGCCGGGCCGCATGTTCCTCGTCGACACCGGCCAGGGCCGGATCATCGAGGACGAGGAGATCAAGTCGCAGCTCGCGGCGCAGCGCCCGTACGCGCGGTGGGTCGCGGAGAACGCGGTCTACCTCGACCAGCTCCCCGAGCGCGAGCACGTCGCGCACAGCCCCGCGTCGGTCGAGCGCCGCCAGCGTGCCTTCGGGTACACGCAGGAGGAGCTCAAGGTCATCCTCACCCCGATGGCCAACACGGGCGCCGAGCCCCTCGGCGCCATGGGCACGGACACGCCCATCGCCGTCCTCGCGAAGCGCCCGCGCCTGCTCTTCGACTACTTCACGCAGATGTTCGCGCAGGTCACGAACCCGCCGCTGGACGCGATCCGCGAGGAGCTCGTCACGTCGATCGGCGGGGCGATCGGCCCCGAGCCGAACCTGCTCGTCGACACCCCGGAGCACGCGCGCAAGCTCATGCTGCCGTTCCCGGTGCTCGACAACGACCAGCTCGCGAAGATCATCCGCGTCGACAAGGACCCGAACCTCGCGGGCGTCTTCCGCGCCGTGACGATCAAGGGCCTGTACCGCGTCGCGGGCGGCGGCGAGTCGTTGCTCGCGCGGCTCGAGGAGATCTTCGCCGAGGTCGACGCGCACGTCGCGGCCGGCGCGAGCTTCATCGTGCTGTCGGACCGCGACTCGGACGCCGAGCACGCGCCGATCCCGTCGCTGCTGCTGTCGAGCGCGGTGCACCACCACCTCCTGCGGCGCCACACGCGCACGCAGGTGTCGCTCGTCGTCGAGGCGGGGGACGTGCGCGAGGTGCACCACGTCGCGCTCCTCATCGGCTACGGCGCCGCCGCGGTGAACCCCTACCTCGCGATGGAGACCGTCGAGGACCTCGCGCGCCGCGGCTACCTCGCGGTCGACCCGGCCAAGGCCGTCGCGAACCTCATCAAGGGCCTCGGCAAGGGTGTCCTCAAGGTCATGAGCAAGATGGGCATCTCGACCATCTCCTCCTACCGCGGCGCCCAGGTCTTCGAGGCCGTGGGTCTCTCGCACGACCTCGTGCAGGCGTTCTTCACGGGCACGACGTCGCGCCTCAGCGGCATCGGGCTCGACGTCGTCGCGGCCGAGGTCGCGGCGCGCCACGTGGACGCGTACCCGCGCTCCGGCAACCACCGCCCGCACGTCCGTCTGACCACGGGCGGCGAGTACCAGTGGCGCCGCGACAGCGAGGAGCACCTGTTCGACCCGGAGACGGTGTTCCGCCTCCAGCACTCGACGCGCGAGCGCCGGTTCGACATCTTCCGCGAGTACACGCACCGCGTGGACGAGCAGTCCTCGCGGCTCATGACGCTGCGCGGCCTCCTCGAGCTGCGCGAGGGCGAGCGCCCCGCGGTGCCGCTCGACGAGGTCGAGCCCGTGAGCGAGATCGTCAAGCGCTTCAACACCGGCGCGATGTCGTACGGCTCCATCTCGGCCGAGGCCCACGAGACCCTCGCGATCGCGATGAACCGCCTCGGTGGTCGGTCGAACACGGGCGAGGGCGGCGAGGACCCCGAGCGCCTGTACGACCCGGAGCGTCGCTCGAAGGTCAAGCAGATCGCGTCGGGCCGCTTCGGCGTCACGAGCGAGTACCTGACGAACGCCGACGACATCCAGATCAAGCTCGCCCAGGGCGCCAAGCCCGGCGAGGGCGGTCAGCTGCCGGGCCACAAGGTGTACCCGTGGGTCGCGAAGACCCGGCACTCCACGCCGGGCGTCGGCCTCATCTCGCCGCCGCCGCACCACGACATCTACTCGATCGAGGACCTCGCGCAGCTCATCCACGACGCGAAGAACGCGAACCCGGCGGCGCGCGTCCACGTCAAGCTCGTCTCCGAGTTCGGCGTCGGCACGGTCGCGACGGGCGTGTCCAAGGCGCACGCGGACGTCGTCCTCATCTCGGGCCACGACGGCGGCACGGGCGCGAGCCCGCTGACGTCGCTCAAGCACGCGGGCACGCCGTGGGAGATCGGCCTCGCCGAGACGCAGCAGACCCTCGTGCTGAACAACCTGCGCGACCGCATCGTCGTGCAGGTCGACGGGCAGATGAAGACCGGGCGCGACGTCGTCGTGGCCGCGCTGCTCGGGGCCGAGGAGTTCGGCTTCGCGACCGCGCCGATGGTCGTCTCGGGCTGCGTCATGATGCGCGTGTGCCACCTGGACACGTGCCCGGTGGGCGTCGCGACGCAGAACCCGGAGCTGCGGGCCCGCTTCACGGGCAAGCCGGAGTTCGTCGTGAACTTCTTCGAGTTCATCGCGGAGGAGGTGCGCGAGTACCTGGCGCGCCTCGGGTTCCGGAGCATCGAGGAGGCGATCGGCCACGTCGAGTACCTCGACACGCGCCAGGCGATCGACCACTGGAAGGCGCAGGGTCTCGACCTCGCGCCCATCCTCGAGAAGCCCGTCCCCGTCGAGGGCGCGTCGCTGCGGAACACGACGACGCAGGACCACGGCCTCGAGAAGGCGCTCGACAACCAGCTCGTCGCGCTGGCCGAGGACGCGCTGGAGCGGCGTGAGCCGGTGCGGATCTCGCTGCCGGTCCGCAACGTCAACCGCACGGTCGGCACGATGCTCGGCCACGAGGTGACCAAGCGCTTCCGCGGCGAGGGCCTGCCGGACGACACGATCGACGTGACCCTCACGGGGTCCGCCGGCCAGTCGCTCGGGGCCTTCCTCCCGCGCGGCGTCACGCTGCGCCTGTTCGGGGACGCGAACGACTACGTCGGCAAGGGCCTGTCGGGCGGGCGGATCGTCGTGCGGCCGGACCGCAACGCGGTCCTCACCGGGTCGAGCAACGTCGTCGCCGGGAACGTCATCGGCTACGGCGCGACGTCGGGCGAGATCTTCCTGCGCGGCCGCGTCGGGGAGCGCTTCGGCGTCCGCAACTCGGGCGCGACGCTCGTCGTCGAGGGTGTGGGCGACCACGGGTGCGAGTACATGACGGGCGGCACGGTCGTCGTGCTGGGCCCGACCGGGCGCAACTTCGGCGCCGGCATGTCCGGCGGCACCGCGTACGTGCTCGACCTGCGCGAGAGCGCCGTGAACACGAGCGCGCTCGCGACCGGCGAGCTCGGGCTGAGCCCGCTCGAGGACGCCGAGGTCGCGCTCGTCGAGCGGCTCGTCCGCCGTCACCACGAGGAGACCGGATCGCCGCTCGCGGCCGAGCTGCTCGAGGACTTCGCCACGGCGGTGCAGCGCTTCACGCGCGTCCTGCCGACCGACTTCGCCCGCATGCGCTCGGCGCTCGAGAAGGCCGAGTCGGCCGGTCTCGACCCGGCCGCGCCCGGCGTGTGGGACCAGATCTTGGAGGTGGCCCGTGGCTGACCCCCGCGGATTCCTGAAGGTGCGGGAGCGCGAGCTCCCGCCGAACCGCCCGGTGGCCGTGCGCCTGCGGGACTGGAAGGACGTGCACGCGCACCTCGAGGAGGGTCAGCCGTTCCTCAAGGAGCAGGCGGGCCGCTGCATGGACTGCGGCATCCCGTTCTGCCACCAGGGCTGCCCGCTCGGGAACCTCATCCCCGAGTGGAACGACCTCGTCTACCGCGAGCAGTGGGCCGACGCGATCGACCGCCTCCACGAGACGAACAACTTCCCGGAGTTCACCGGTCGCGTGTGCCCGGCGCCGTGCGAGTCGAGCTGCGTGCTCGGCATCAACCAGCCGCCCGTGACGATCAAGAACGTCGAGGTCTCGATCATCGACGAGGCGTTCGAGCGCGGGTACGTCACGCCCCAGGTGCCGCAGCGGCTCACGGGCTTCACGGTCGCGGTCGTCGGGTCCGGTCCTGCCGGGCTCGCCGCCGCGCAGCAGCTCACGCGCGCCGGGCACACCGTCGCGGTGTACGAGCGCGACGACGCCGTCGGGGGCCTGCTGCGCTACGGCATCCCCGACTTCAAGCTCGAGAAGCACCACATCGACCGCCGCGTCGCGCAGATGGAGGCCGAGGGCACGCGGTTCCGCCCCGGCGTCGAGATCGGCGTCGACATCACGTGGGACGACCTGCGGGCGCGCTACGACGCCGTCGTGGTCGCGACCGGTGCGACGGTGCCGCGCGACCTGTCGGTGCCCGGGCGCGAGCTCGGCGGCATCCACTTCGCGATGGACTTCCTGCACCAGGCGAACGCGGTCGTGGCGGGGCACGAGGTGCCCGACCAGATCACGGCCACCGGCAAGCACGTCATCGTCATCGGTGGCGGCGACACGGGCTCGGACTGCCTCGGCACCTCGCTGCGCCAGGGCGCCGCGAGCGTCACGACGCTCGCGATCGGCAAGCAGCCGCCGCTCGAGCGGTCCGCGACCCAGCCGTGGCCGACCGACCCGATCGTGTTCGAGGTGTCCTCGTCCCACGAGGAGGGCGGCGAGCGCGAGTTCCTCGCGTCGACCGTCGCGTTCCTCGGCGACGAGAACGGGGCCGTGCGCGCGCTGCGCGTCGCGGAGACCGAGTACCTGCCCGACGGCCGTCGCGTGCCCAAGGAGGGCACCGAGCGCGAGATCCCCGCGGACCTCGTGCTCGTCGCGATGGGCTTCACCGGACCGGAGACGGCTGCCCTCACGACCCAGACCGGCGCGGACCTCACGGGGCGCGGCCTCGTGGCGCGCGGCGACGACTTCGCGTCGTCGCTGCCCGGGGTCTTCGTGGCCGGCGACGCCGGTCGTGGGCAGTCGTTGATCGTGTGGGCGATCGCCGAGGGGCGGGCGGCGGCGGCATCCGTCGACGCCTACCTTCAGGGAGGGACCGAGCTGCCCGCGCCCGTGCGCGCGAACACCGTGTCCTTGCGCGCTTGACGTGCACCCCGACGTCGGATGTCCGGCGCCGGGACGATGAGCGGGGCATCCTAGGGAGGGGCACCCCGCGACGACCGGCTCCTGGCCGGTCGGAAGACTAGAGGCTGGAGATATGCGCAGAGCAAAGATCGTCTGCACCATCGGACCCGCGACCGAGTCGAAGGAGCAGCTCCGCGCGCTCGTCGACGCGGGCATGGACGTGGCGCGGATCAACCGCAGCCACGGCAGCGCCGAGGAGCACGCGGCCGTCTACCACGGCGTGCGCGAGGCCGCCGCCGAGTCGGGGCGCTCCGTGGCCGTCCTCGTCGACCTCCAGGGGCCGAAGATCCGTCTGGGCCGCTTCGCGGGCGACGAGAAGCACTGGCTCGAGGAGGGTGACACCTTCACGATCACGACCGAGGACGTCGTCGGGACCAAGGAGCTCGTCTCCACGACGCACAAGGGCCTGCCGGGCGACGCCCGCGTCGGCGACCCGATCCTCATCGACGACGGCAAGGTGCTCGTCCGCGTCACCGCCGTCGAGGGCCCGCGCGTCGTCACGCGCGTCGAGGTCGCCGGCCCGGTGTCGAACAACAAGGGCCTGAACCTCCCGGGTGTCGCGGTCTCCGTGCCGGCGCTCTCCGAGAAGGACCAGGACGACCTGCGCTGGGCCCTCGCGCTCGGCGCGGACATCATCGCGCTGTCGTTCGTGCGGTCCGCGAAGGACTTCGAGGACGTCAAGCGGATCATGGACGAGGAGGGCCGCACGGTCCCCGTCGTCGCGAAGATCGAGAAGCCGCAGGCCGTCGAGAACCTCGCCGAGATCGTCGACGCGTTCGACGGCGTCATGGTCGCCCGCGGCGACCTCGCGGTCGAGCTCCCGCTGGAGCAGGTGCCGCTCGTCCAGAAGCGCATCGTCGAGCTCGCGCGTCGCAACGCGAAGCCCGTCATCGTCGCCACGCAGGTGCTCGAGTCCATGACGAACTCGCCGCGCCCGACGCGCGCCGAGGCGTCCGACTGCGCCAACGCCGTCCTCGACGGCGCCGACGCGGTCATGCTCTCGGGCGAGACGAGCGTGGGCGAGTACCCGATCCTCACGGTCCAGACGATGGCCCGGATCATCGAGGCGACGGAGGAGGCGGGCCGCGAGCGCATCGCGCCGCTCGGCTCGACGCCGCACACCCGCGGTGGCGCCATCACGCGCGCGGCGGCCGAGATCGGCGAGATCCTCGGTGCGAAGTACCTCGCGACGTTCACGCAGTCGGGCGACTCGGCGCGCCGCATGTCGCGCCTGCGCTCGTCCATCCCGCTGCTCGCGTTCACGCCGCGCGAGCACGTGCGCAACGTCCTGTCGCTCACGTGGGGCACCCAGACGTACCAGGTGCCCGAGGTGGAGAACACCGACGCGATGGTCGGCCAGGTCGACACGACCCTGCAGGCCAACGGCCTCGCCGAGGTCGGCGACCTCGTGGTCGTCGTCTCCGGCGCCCCCGTGGGCCAGCCGGGCACGACGAACTCGATCCTCGTGCACAAGATCGGCGACCACTCCGACACCCGGAACTGACGTCCGGAGCTCTCACCGGAGCTGACGCCGCGCGCCCGCCACGGGCGCTCGTGCTGCCCGACGGCGGCGCCCCCTGCGCGGGGGCGCCGCCGTCGGTCGTCCTACGGGTGCGGGAAAGCCCGCGACACGGCCCCCGGCGCGCCCCTACCCTCGCGGGATGCGAGCCGTGCCTGCGTCCCTGGACCCCGCGGTCGTGCGTCGGGTCGACGCGCGGCTGGACGCCGTCGTGCGCGACGAGGGCGTCGCGGTCCCGCTCGCGGTGGAGAGCGGCAGCCGCGCGTGGGGGTTCCCGTCGCCGGACTCGGACTACGACTGCCGCTTCGTGTACGTGCGCCCGGGGGCCGACTACCTCGACCCCTGGCCGCGGCGCGACGTCGTCGAGACGCCGCTCGACGCGGTGCTGGACGTCAACGGGTGGGACCTCGTCAAGGCCGTGCGGCTGCTCGTGCGCGGGAACGCGACGCTGCTGGAGTGGCTGCGCTCGCCGATCGTCTACCGCGGCGACCCCGCGTTCCGCGCGGACCTGCTCGCGCTCGCCGAGCGGGTCGTCGACCGCGACACCGTGCGGCGCCACTACCTGCACGTCGCGCTCGGCCAGCGGGAGCGCTGGTGGACGGCGGACGACGTGCCGCTCAAGAAGCTCTTCTACGTCCTGCGCCCGGCCGCGACGCTGCGCTGGCTGCGCGTGCGGCCGGACGCCGTCCCGCCCATGCGCCTCGCGACGCTGCTCGACGAGGGCGAGGCACCGAGCGCGGTGGTGCAGGAGGCGTCCGGGCTCGTCGCGCTCAAGGCGGTCTCGCGCGAGATGGGCGCGGGCCCCGTCCCGGCCGTGCTCCGCCGGTTCGTCGACGACGAGCTCGCCGCCGCCACGGCGGCCGTGACGGTGGCGGGGGCCGGGGCCCTGACCGCTCGCTCGGTGGCGGGGGAGTTCTTCCGGTCGGCGGTCGCGCGGCACGGCCCGGCGGGGTCGCGGTCGACGACGGCTGCGGGCGCGCCGGGCGCCGCGTCGGGGGAGTGGCGGTGACCGACGGGCGCGCGCCTCGCTCGAGCGAGCGCGGCGGGTCGGCCCTACCCTCACGTGGGTGACCAGCGACCAGATCGAGGACGTCGACCAGGACCTGTACGCGGCGGCGAGCGACCCCGACGCCGACGGCGCGGCGGCCGCCTCGCGCGAGGCGACCTTCCGTGCGCTCGTCGCGCGCCGCGACGCGCGCGAGACCGCGGAGGCGGCCGCCACCGTGTGCGAGCAGGTCCAGCAGGTGGCGGAGGCCGCCGCACGCAGCGCGCAGGACGCGCTGACGTCCGCGACCGTCGCGCACTCCGCCGCTCTCCTCGGCGACGAGGCGATCGCCCGGCAGGCGGCGCGCGACGCGAGCGCCGCCGCCCGGGAGGCCGCGCGCGAGGCGGTCGTGCTGGACGCGGCGCGGCCCGAGCTCTAGACACCACCGGTTCGTGCGCGCGGCGCCCGTCGTCCGTCCGTGCCGTCCCCAGTCCCGAGTCCCGAGTCCCGCGGCGCCGCTCGTCCTCGCCCTCTACCCTGGTGGCCCAGCGCTCGGCGACCGCTCGGTGCTGACCATCCAGCCACCGGTCGACGGTGGGAGAGCGAGGTCCGTCGTGCCCCGAGCGCACCGGCGCGGGCGCTCCTCGGGGAGCGCGGTCCTTCCGGCCCTCCAGGAGCGGTACGACCTGATCGACGGGGTGCGGGTGTACTCCGTCGTGGCGGAGCCGGACCGGACGGACTGCCCGGAGGGTCGCGCCGTACCCGCGGACGTGGTCCTCGTGCACGGGCTCGCGCTGTCGACCCGGTACCTGGAGCCGGGCGTCCGCCGGCTCGGGACGGACCGCCGCACCGCCGCACTGGACCTGCCGGGCGTCGGGCGCAGCGGCCGCCCGCCGCACCTGCCGTCGATGGCCGAGATGGCGGACGTCGTGGCCCGCTGGATGGACGGGCTCGACATGACGGGCGCGGACGTCGTCGGGCACTCGTTGGGCTGCCAGATCGTCAGTCATCTCGCCGCGGAGCGGCCCGACCTGGTCCGGCGGGTCGTCCTCGTCGGCCCTTCCCGGGACCCGGAGCACCCCCGGTGGTGGCAGAGCGCGTGGCGCCTGCTCCTCGACGGCCCGCGCGAGAGGTGGTCGCTGCTGCCGATCGCCGTCGTGGACTACCTGCGTGCCGGTCCGGTCGCGGCGGTGCGGGCCCTGAAGCAGGCGCGCCGCGCCGAGGTCAGCCACCTGGTGCAGAGCATCACGCAGCCCGTCCTCGTGGTCGTCGGGGACCGCGACCCGCTCGTCTCGGGGACGTGGGCCCGCCGACTCGTCGACGCGCTGCCCGACGGGCGGCTCGTCACGGTCCCGGGGGCTCCGCACGGGCTGCCGTACTCCAGCGTGGAGTCCTTCGTCACGACGACGCGGGACTTCCTCGACCGCGAGGAGCCGTGACGTCGAGCACCGTACGCCTGCCGAGATGAGGGGTGCCCCGGGTGGGATTCGAACCCACACTGGATCGGGTTTGAGCCGAACGCCTCTGCCGGTTGGGCTACCGGGGCCGCGCGCGGAGGTGTCCAGCCGGGCTCCGCCGCGCGGGCACCATCGAACCACACGCGCGCGCCTTCACGAGAATCACACTCCTCGGAGGGTGAAACGCGGGGGCGGCACCCGGTGCGGCGCACTACGATGAGTCCCGTGAGTGACCAGACAGCGCAGCCCGAGGACAAGCAGCCGCTCGACCTGCCCCCGATGATCGAGCCCGAGCCCGCCGCCACCCCCGCCCCGTCGGGTCGCGCCGCGCGCCGCGCCGTCGTCGCGGAGGACGAGGCCCTGATCCGTCTCGACGTCGTCGAGACGCTGCGGGACGCCGGGTTCGACGTCGTGGGTGAGGCCGGCGACGGCGCGACGGCGGTGAAGCTGGCGCTCGAGCTCAAGCCCGACGTCGTGGTCATGGACGTGAAGATGCCCGAGCTTGACGGCATCTCCGCGGCGGAGCAGATCGGCAAGGCGCACGCCGCCCCGGTCGTCCTGCTCACGGCGTTCTCGCAGGCGGAGCTCGTCGAGCGGGCGCGCGACGCCGGCGCCATGGCGTACGTCGTCAAGCCGTTCACCCCGGCGGACCTGCTGCCCGCGGTCGAGATCGCGATCTCGCGCTACTCGCAGATCTCGGCCCTCGAGTCCGAGGTGGCCGACCTCGCGGAGCGCTTCGAGACGCGCAAGCGCGTCGACCGCGCGAAGGGCCTGCTCATGACGAAGATGGGCCTGTCCGAGCCGGAGTCGTTCCGCTGGATCCAGAAGACGTCGATGGATCGCCGCCTCACGATGCGCGAGGTCGCGGACGCCGTCATCGAGCAGGTCGGCGGCGCCTGAGCCGCCCGCCGCGCCCGGTGCGCCGCGCGGGGGTCCTGATCAGGACCTTTGTCACGGGGCTCCGGGCGGGCTATCGTCTTGGACTGGCGTCCAGCAGTTCCGGGGCGGTGAACACGGTCGCCACGTAGTGCTCATGTCGACGGCCGACGGTGCTGTCCGAGCGACGTGGACCTTCTCACGCCCCACGTCCCTCGGTGCCGCCGCCGGTCCCACGGTGCGAACGAGGAGGAGCGCAGTGCGCCCAGCAGTGGAGGTCAGGCCCGCGGTCGGTGACGACCTGCCGGGGATCGCTGTGCTGTGCTCGGAGGCACGCCGCGAGTCGGCGTCCGTGGCGCAGATCTGCGCGCCCGACGAGGACCGCCTGGTCCGGCACCTGTCGGTGCTGCTCACCCTGCCCGGCGGCAACGTGCTCGTCGCCCTGCACGACGGCCGCCCCGTCGGGTTCGTCCTGGCTCGCGTGCTCGACCCGCACCTGTTCGCGGACGAGCCGAGCCTGTACGTCGAGGCGGTGTACGTGGGGGAGGACGCCCGGCGCCGCGGCGTGGGCCACGCGCTCCTCAGCGCGACGGCCGAGCTCGCCGCGTCGTCCGGCGCGACGCACGTCTACTCCGTGCCCATCCCCGGTTCCCGCGGCGTGCAGCGCTTCCTCGCGCGACTGGGCTTCGGCCCCGTGGCCGGGCACCGCGTCGTCTCGACGGCGGTCCTGCAGCGCCGGCTCGCGGCCGACCTCACCCCGGCCCGCCGGGGCACCCGCTCTCTCGAGGACCTCATCGCGCGCCGTCGGCGCGCCCGCACCGAGACGATGTCGGGGCCGGTCGACCTGCGCGAGTTCCAGGCCGAGTACAACAGCCGCGCGGGCGTGGTGACGCAGGCCGACACCCGCGAGACCCTGCCCGGCTGAGCCGGGCTCCCGCGCCCTGCGACCGGCGTCGCCCGGTCAGCCCTGCGCGAGGATCATGCACGTGAGGCGCGCCGTGCACACGCGGCGACCCTCGTCGTCGGACACGACGATCTCGTAGCTCGCCGTCGTGCGCCCGCGGTGCACCGCCACCGCCTCGCCGTGCACCCAGCCGTCGCGCACGCCCCGGTGGTGCGTCGCGTTCACCTCGATGCCGACGGCCGCGCGCCCGGGCCCGCCGTGCAGCTGCGCGGCGATGGACCCCAGCGTCTCGGCGAGGACGACGGACGCGCCCCCGTGCAGCAGCCCCGCGGGCTGCGTGTTGCCCGCCACGGGCATGCGTGCGGTGACGCGGTCGGCCCCCACCTCGCCCAGCTCGATGCCCATGCGCTCAATGAGCGTCCCCTCGGTGCGCAGGCCCATCGCCTCGTAGGCGTGACGCGGGACGTCGGGTGTCGACGGGGTGGCGGGGGTCGGCGTCCCGGTCGGGGCGGCGTTCTGGTCGGAACCGTGCGTGTGGGTCATGGGCGATAGGTTGGCACCCGTGACGACCTCCGCGCGACCTCGCCTCCTGCTCATCGACGGACACTCCATGGCCTACCGCGCGTTCTTCGCGCTCCCGGCGGAGAACTTCTCGACGACCACGGGGCAGCACACGAACGCGGTCTACGGGTTCACCTCGATGCTCATCAACCTCCTGCGGGACGAGGAGCCCACGCACGTCGCCGTCGCGTTCGACGCCGGGCGCCAGTCCTTCCGCACCGAGATCCTGCCCAGCTACAAGGGCACGCGGGAGTCCACCCCCGAACCGTTCCGGGGCCAGGTGCCGCTCATCAAGGAGATCCTGGAGACGCTGCACATCCCGACGCTCGAGCGCGAGGGCTACGAGGCGGACGACATCTTCGCGACCCTCGCGACGCAGGGGGCCGCGGCCGGGATGGAGGTGCTCGTCTGCTCGGGGGACCGGGACTCGTTCCAGCTCGTCGGCCCCGACGTCACGGTGCTCTACCCGAAGAAGGGCGTCTCCGAGCTCGCGCGCATGGACAGCGCCGCCGTCGTCGAGAAGTACGGCGTGCCGCCCGAGCG
Source organism: Cellulosimicrobium sp. 72-3 (assembly GCF_013127315.1). Taxonomy (NCBI): domain Bacteria; kingdom Bacillati; phylum Actinomycetota; class Actinomycetes; order Micrococcales; family Promicromonosporaceae; genus Cellulosimicrobium; species Cellulosimicrobium sp. 72-3. The sequence continues at coordinate 2,244,639 of NZ_CP053419.1, read as the reverse complement.
CTACCCGGACCTCGCCGCCCTCGTCGGCGAGACGTCCGACAACCTGCCGGGCATCCCCGGCGTCGGTCCCAAGACGGCCGCCAAGTGGATCACGGCGTACGGCGACCTGGACGGCCTGCTGGACCACGCGGACGAGATCAAGGGCAAGGCGGGGGAGAACCTGCGGGCGCACCTCGACCAGGTCCGCCTCAACCGGCAGCTCAACGCGCTCCTGCGCGACCTCGAGCTGCCCGTCGGCCCCGACGACCTCGCGACCCGTCCCTGGGACCGCGAGGCCGCCCACCGCGTGCTCGACGCCCTGGAGTTCCGCGCCCTGCGCGACCGGCTCTTCGCGATCGCCCCCGAGGGCGAGGTCGCGGCCGAGGCGGGGTTCGACGTCGCGCTCGCCGACGTCCTGCCGGGGGGCCTGGGCGCCTGGCTGGCCGAGCACGGCACGCGCCCGCTGGGCGTCGAGGTGGCCGGCAAGGTCGTGCCGGGCGGCGGGGACGCGTGGGGCCTCGCGGTGTCCGACGACGCCGGGGCGGCCGTCGCGCTCGAGCTCGCCGACGTCGCAGGCGCCGACGACGAGGCGCTCGCCGCGTGGCTCGCCGACCCGGAGCGACCCAAGGTCGTGCACGGCGTGAAGTCGGCCTGGCACGAGCTCGCGGCGCGCGGCTACGACCTCGCGGGCGTCACGTTCGACACCGAGCTCGCCGCGTACCTGTGCCACCCCGACCAGCGGGGGTACGACCTGGGCGACCTCGTCGTGCGGCACCTGCACCGCGAGCTGCGCCCGGACACGGAGGCGGGCAACGACGCGCAGGGCGCGCTCGACCTCTCGCTCGACGGCAGCGGCGAGCAGGAGCGCGACGCGGTGCGCGCGCTCGCCGTCGCCCAGCTCGGCGAGGTCCTCGCGGGCGAGCTCGAGGACCGGGGGGCCACCACGCTCCTCGCCGACCTCGAGCTGCCGCTGTCCCAGGTGCTCGCGCGCATGGAGCAGCGCGGCATCGCGGCGGACGTCACGTACCTGCGCGAGCTCGAGCAGCACTTCGGCGACCTCGTCGCGACCGCCGCGTCGGAGGCCTACGCCGTCATCGGGCGCGAGGTGAACCTGGGCTCCCCGAAGCAGCTCCAGGAGGTGCTGTTCGACCAGCTCGGGATGCCCAAGACGAAGAAGATCAAGACGGGCTACACGACCGACGCGTCGGCGCTCGCGGACCTCTTCGTCAAGACGCAGCACCCGTTCCTCGAGCACCTGCTCGCCCACCGCGACGCGTCGCGGCTGCGCCAGACGGTCGAGGGGCTGCTGAAGTCCGTCGCCGACGACGGCCGCATCCACACGACGTTCCAGCAGACGATCGCGGCGACGGGCCGGCTCAGCTCGACCGAGCCGAACCTCCAGAACATCCCGATCCGCACCGAGGCGGGCCGGCGCATCCGGCGCGCGTTCGTCGTCGGCGAGGGCTACGAGACGCTCATGACGGCCGACTACAGCCAGATCGAGATGCGCATCATGGCGCACCTCTCGGGCGACGAGGGTCTCATCGAGGCGTTCCGGTCCGGGGAGGACCTGCACTCCTACGTCGGGTCGCGCGTGTTCGAGGTCCCGGCGGCCGAGGTCACGCCCGCGATGCGCTCGAAGATCAAGGCGATGTCGTACGGCCTCGCGTACGGGCTGTCGGCGTTCGGGCTCTCGCAGCAGCTCACCATCGAGGTGGGCGAGGCCCAGAAGCTCATGGACGACTACTTCGAGCGCTTCGGCGGCGTGCGCGACTACCTCACGGGCGTCGTCGACGAGGCGCGGGCCACGGGCTACACGGCCACCATCCTCGGGCGCCGCCGGTACCTGCCGGACCTCACGAGCGACAACCGGCAGCGCCGCCAGATGGCGGAGCGCATGGCCCTCAACGCGCCGATCCAGGGCAGCGCGGCCGACATCATCAAGGTCGCGATGCTCAACGTGCAGCGCGCGATCGACGAGCGCGGGCTGCGCTCACGGCTGCTCCTCCAGGTGCACGACGAGCTCGTGGTCGAGGTGGCCCCGGGAGAGCGCGACGCCGTCGAGGAGGTGCTGCGCACGCAGATGGGTGCCGCAGCGGACCTCGACGTGCCGCTCGACGTCTCGGTCGGCGTCGGCGCCACGTGGCACGAGGCGGGTCACTGACCCGCGCGTGTCAGCCCGGGAGGCGCGTGCGGAAGATCGCCGTCCCGGGCAGGTAGGCGCCGCGCACCGGTCCCCATCCGCCCCACACCTCGGCGTTGTCGGCGGGCCACTCGGGCTCGACGACGTCGCGCAGCTCCAGCCCGGCGGCGACCACCTCGCGCACGTGGTCGCCCAGGGTGCGGTGGTATTCGGCGTAGACGACACGGCCGGCCGCGTCGGTCTCGACGTAGGGCCGGCGGTCGAAGTAGGACCGGTTCGCGGTCAGCCCGTGCTCGCTCGGGTCGTCGGGGAACGCCCACCGGGTCGGGTGCGTCACCGAGAACGTCCACGTGCCGCCGGGCCGCAGCACGCGCGCGACCTCGCGGTGGACGGCCGCCGCGTCGGGCACGAACGGGATCGCGCCGAACGAGGTGAACGCGACGTCGAACGTGGCGTCGGCGAACGGGAGCCGGCGCGCGTCGGCCTGGACGGCCGGGACGCGCACGCCCGTCGCCCGGTCCAGCGCCGCCCCCGCGGCGAGCATGCCGCCGGACACGTCCGTCGCGACGACCTCCGCCCCCTGCGTGACGAGCCAGCGCGAGCACTGCGCCGCGCCCGCGCCGACCTCGAGCACCCGGCGCCCCGCGACGTCGCCGAGCAGCCGCGCGTCCCGCTCGCGCAGGCCCTCCGGGCACCAGCAGAAGTCCGCCGCGCCGAGGAAGGCCCCGTGCTCGTGGAGGTACTCCTGCGCGTTGGCGTCCCACCAGCCGCGGCCGGCGCGGCCGCCCTCGGTCGCGGGCACGTCGCGGTAGCCGGCGTCGGCGGTCGGACCGGGGGTCGCGCCCGAGGGCGCGACGACGGGCGGCTCGGGCGAGGAGGACGCGCTCATGCCCCCATTCTCCCGGTCCCGCCGCACGGCCCGTCCGGTCGGGACCTTGGTCGTCGGCGTGCCCGCGGACCGGGACGGGCGATGACCCGTCGCGCGGGGGTGGCTAGGGTTGAGGGCGACGCGGTGCCGCGGAGGTCGGCACCTCCGTCGACGCCCGGCATGCGCGCGAGGCCGCGCGACGCGACGACGAGACGGAGGAACAGGTGCGCATCGGACTTCTCACCGGCGGGGGCGACTGCCCCGGGCTGAACGCGGCGATCCGGGCCGTGGTCAAGCAGGGGACGGGGGAGTACGGGCACACCATCATCGGCTTCCGCAACGGCTGGCGCGGCGTCGTCGACGGCGACGTGCACCCGCTCGGCCGTCAGGACATCCGGAACGTCCTGCCCGTGGGCGGCACGCTGCTCGGCACGGCGCGGTTCCACCCGCGCGAGGAGGACGGCAGCATGGACGCCGTGCTCGCGACGGTCGAGGCCGAGCACCTCGACGCGCTGATCTGCATCGGCGGCGACGGCACGCTGCACGCGGCGAGCCGTGTCGCGGAGGCGGGCGTGAAGATCGTCGCCATCCCCAAGACGATCGACAACGACGTCGAGGGGACGGACCTGTCGATCGGGTTCCACACCGCCGTGAACATCGCGACGGAGGCGCTCGACCGCGTGCACACGACGGCGGAGAGCCACAACCGCGTCATGGTGGTCGAGGTCATGGGCCGCCACGCCGGCTGGATCGCGGTCAACGCGGGCATCGCCGGCGGCGCCGAGGTCGTGCTCGCGCCGGAGCAGCCGTTCGACATCGACCAGGTCGTGAAGTTCCTCCGCCACCGGCACCGCGCGCACGCGAACTTCTCGATCGTCGTCGTGGCCGAGGGCGCCGTGCCGCGCGAGGGGTCGTCGATGGAGTTCACGCAGCAGCTCGGCCGGTTCGGGGAGATCGTCGCCGGCTCGATCGGGGAGCGGGTGAGCGCCGAGATCGCGGAGCGCACCGGGTTCGACACCCGGCTCACGGTGCTCGGCCACGTGCAGCGCGGGGGCGAGCCCACGCCGACCGACCGGATCCTCGGCAGCCGCTTCGGCGTCGCGGCCGTGGACGCCGTGAGCGCGGGGACGTCGGGCGTCATGACGGCGCTGCGGGGCGAGCGGGTCGAGCTCGTGCCGCTCGCGGAGGTCGCGGGCCGGCCGAAGCGGGTCCCGGAGGAGCTGCTGCGGGTCGCCCGCGTGCTCGCGTGACGCGGAACCGGTAGTCGGGACGCCCCGGCTGGGCGCGCAAGACGCGTTGACCGCCGGGGTGACACCCGGATAAGGTGGACGGCGGTGCGCTGCGCCTGCCTACATCCCGAGCCACGACGTCGACCACGACGCCGGAGCGTCCGGGGGCGTCGGCGGGAGACGCGCCGAAAACCCTACCCGCTCGACTACACCTGTCCGCATCGGAGCATCGAACTCAATGACCATCTCTACCCCCGCGAAGTCCGCACCCCAGGTTGCCGTCAACGACATCGGCACCGAGGAGGACTTCCTCGCCGCCGTTGACGCGACCATCAAGTACTTCAACGACGGCGACATCGTCGAAGGCACGATCGTCAAGGTGGACCGCGACGAGGTCCTCCTCGACATCGGCTACAAGACCGAGGGCGTCATCCCCTCCCGCGAGCTGTCCATCAAGCACGACGTGGACCCCGGTGAGGTCGTCAACGTCGGCGACGCGGTCGAGGCCCTCGTCCTCCAGAAGGAGGACAAGGAAGGCCGTCTGATCCTGTCCAAGAAGCGCGCCCAGTACGAGCGCGCCTGGGGCACGATCGAGAAGATCAAGGAGGAGGACGGCGTCGTCACCGGCACCGTCATCGAGGTCGTCAAGGGTGGTCTCATCCTCGACATCGGCCTCCGTGGCTTCCTCCCGGCCTCCCTGGTGGAGATGCGTCGCGTCCGCGACCTCCAGCCGTACGTCGGCAAGGAGATCGAGGCGAAGATCATCGAGCTCGACAAGAACCGCAACAACGTCGTCCTCTCGCGCCGTGCCTGGCTCGAGCAGACGCAGTCCGAGGTCCGCTCCACCTTCCTGCAGACCCTGCAGAAGGGCCAGGTGCGCCCCGGTGTCGTCTCCTCGATCGTCAACTTCGGTGCGTTCGTGGACCTCGGCGGCGTCGACGGCCTCGTGCACGTCTCCGAGCTGTCCTGGAAGCACATCGACCACCCGTCCGAGGTCGTCGAGGTCGGCCAGGAGGTCACGGTCGAGGTCCTGGACGTCGACTTCGACCGCGAGCGCGTCTCGCTGTCGCTGAAGGCGACGCAGGAGGACCCGTGGCAGACGTTCGCCCGGACCCACGCGATCGGTCAGGTCGTCCCGGGCAAGGTCACCAAGCTCGTCCCGTTCGGTGCGTTCGTGCGCGTCGAGGACGGCATCGAGGGCCTCGTGCACATCTCGGAGCTGGCCGTGCGCCACGTCGAGCTGCCGGAGCAGGTCGTCAACGTCGGTGACGAGGTCTTCGTCAAGGTCATCGACATCGACCTCGAGCGCCGCCGCATCTCGCTGTCGCTCAAGCAGGCCAACGAGGGCGTGGACCCGGAGTCGGACGACTTCGACCCCGCGCTCTACGGCATGGCCGCCGAGTACGACGAGCAGGGGAACTACAAGTACCCCGAGGGCTTCGACCCGGAGACCAACGAGTGGCTCGAGGGCTTCGAGGCGCAGCGCGAGGCGTGGGAGGCGGAGTACGCCAAGGCGCACGAGCGCTGGGAGGCGCACCGCAAGCAGGTCGCCGAGGCCGTCAAGGCCGACTACGACGCCGCGTCGGGCGAGACCACGAGCTCCTCGAGCTCGTCGTCCTCCAGCACGTCCTACTCGTCGGCCCCGGCCGCCGAGGCGACGGGCACGCTCGCGTCGGACGAGGCGCTCGCCGCGCTCCGCGAGAAGCTCACGGGCAACTGACCCGGCCGGCGGCCCCGCGCGGGACGCCACGCTGAGCAGACGAAGGCCCGCCACCCCTCGGGGTGGCGGGCCTTCGCCATGTCCGGCACGTGCCCGGGCACTCACGGCGCCGACCAGGTGGTCCTGGTCCGTCAACGGCCCCGGACGAGCCAGGACCACCTGGTCGACGCCCCGGGACCGCCTGCTCGGCGGTCGGACGTCAGGCGGTCGCGGGCGCGGGCTCGGGGGCCGTGGCAGCGGCCGGGACGGTGGCCGGGTCGGTGCCCGACGGCGCGGGCGAGTCGGCGAACTGCGTCCGGTAGAGCGTGGCGTAGCGCCCGCCACGAGCCAGGAGCTCGGTGTGCGTGCCCGTCTCGACGACCCGGCCGGCGTCGAGCACGACGATGAGGTCGGCCTCGCGGACGGTGGAGAGGCGGTGCGCGATGACGAGCGAGGTCCGGCCGCGCAGCGCCTCGGCGAGCGCGGCCTGGACCGCCGCCTCGGAGTCCGAGTCGAGGTGCGCCGTCGCCTCGTCGAGGACGACGAGCTGAGGGGCCTTGAGGAACACCCGGGCGATCGCGAGGCGCTGCCGCTCGCCGCCGGACATCCGGTAGCCGCGGTCGCCCACGACGGTGTCCATGCCGGACGGCAGGGCGGCGACGACGTCCCACACGTGCGCGCGCCGCAGCGCGGACTCGAGCTCGGCGTCGGTCGCGTCGGGCTTGGCGTACCGCAGGTTCTCCGCGATCGAGTCGTGGAACAGGTGCGCCTCCTGCGTGACCACGCCGACGGCGTCGTGCAGGCTCTCCTGCGTGACGTCGCGCAGGTCGCGACCGGCGATCCGGACGTGGCCGGCGCTCGGGTCGTACATGCGCGTCACGAGCTGCGACACGGTGGTCTTGCCCGCGCCGGACGACCCGACGAGCGCGACCATCGCGCCCGCGGGCACGGAGAACGAGACGTCGTGGAGCGTGTCGGTGGTCGGGTCCGTGCCCTCGACGGCCACGGACTCGAGCGACGCGAGGGAGACCTCGGCCGCGCTCGGGTAGCGGAAGGTCACGCCGTCGAGCTCGAGGCTCGCGCCCTCGCGCGCGACGTCCGCGGCGAGGTCGTGGGCGTCGGGGGCGTCCGTGACGGTGGGCTCGAGGTCGAGCACCTCGAGCACGCGCTCGAAGCTGACGAGGGCCGTCATGACGTCGACCTGGACGTTCGACATCGCCGTCAGCGGGCCGTAGAGACGGCCCAGGTAGGCGGTGAGCGCGACGACCGTGCCGACGGTCAGCGAGCCCGAGATGGCCATGACGCCACCGAGACCGTAGACGATCGCGACGGCGACGGACGCGACGACCGTGAGACCGACGCGGAAGACCGTCCCGTACATGGCCTGGCGGACCCCGATGTCACGGACCCGGCGCGCCTGGGCGGCGAACCGTGACGACTCGCGGTCCGGGTCGCCGAACACCTTGACGAGATGGGCGCCCGCCACGTTGAAGCGCTCGTTCATCGTCTGCGCCGCCTCGGCGTTGAGCTCGTAGCTCTCCCGGGTGATCGCGGCGAGGCGCTTGCCGACCCAGCGGGCGGGCAGGACGAACGCGGGCAGGAGGGTGAGCGCGAGGAGGGTGAGCTGCCACGACATCGAGAGCATCGCGGCGAGCACGAACACGACGGTGAGCAGGTTGGAGAACACGTTCGACAGGGTCGACGTGAACGCCTGCTGGGCGCCGAGGACGTCGCCGTTGAGGCGCTGGACGAGCGCACCGGTGCGCGTCCGGCTGAAGAAGGCGAGCGGCATGCGCTGGACGTGGTCGAAGACCGCGGTGCGCAGGTCGACGATGAGCCCCTCGCCGATGCGGGAGGAGAACCAGCGCTGCGCGACGCCGAGCGCGCCGGAGAGCACGGCGAGGCCGGCGGCGACCGCCGAGAGCGCGACGACGAGGCCGACGTCGCCCGCGGTGATGCCGTCGTCGATGATGCGCTGGAACAGGAGCGGGGTGACGGCACCGGCGGCGGCGTCGACGGAGATGAGCACGAGGAACGCGGCGAGCTGGCGCCGGTAGGGCCGGGCGAACGTGAGCACCCGGCGGATCGTGCCGCGGTGCAGCCGCCGGGAGGTGACGGAGGCGTCCTGGCGGAAGGAGCGCATGCCGCGCCCGCCGCCGGCGCCGGGGAGGGATGAGGGGAAGGACATGGGGCCTCCTGGGTGGGGGAGGGGCGCGTCGTCCGCGGCGGCGGTGGCCGTCCGGCGGGCGCGGTCCGGGGATCGCTCGCGCGACCACGATAGTGAGTCTAACTCACAATGAGCCGATACCACAAGTGGGCCCGGTCCCGGTACGCTCAGCCTCGTGACGACCGACGCGAGCCAGCCTGCCACGCCGGGCGCAGCCCCGGGCGGCCGAGCCACCTCCACCGACGAGGCGGGGGAGTTCCTCGCGCTCCTGCACGCCGCGCTGCGCAGCGTGCGCCGCGAGGCGAGCGAGCGGCTCGAGCCCGCGGGCACGACGCCCGGCCAGTTCCGGATGCTGCGCTTCCTCTCCCGCTGCGACGGCCCGTGCCGGCTCGGCGCGGTGGCGTCGGCGCTCGACGTCGCACCGCGCTCGGTCACCTCGAAGGTCGACGACGCCGAGCAGGCCGGTCTCGTGCGCCGCACCCCCGACCCGCAGGACCGTCGCGCCACGCTCGTCGAGCTGACGCCGCGCGGGCGCGAGGTCGTCGAGCAGGTCGGGGCGGAGAGGTCGTCGAGCGCGGGCACCCTGCTGGCCCGCCTGGACGCGCACGAGCGCGCCGAGCTGCTCCGACTGCTGCGCGCGGTCGCGGGCGAGCGGCCCGACGACGGCGAAGCGGCCGAGGGCGCCCCGGGGGCGGGGTCCTCCCGCTGAGCGGTGGCCGGACGTGGGGCCACCTCACGCCCCGACGCGGGGCGGTGCGCCGGCTGGCAGGATGGGACGCATGTTTCGCATCGGCCTGACCGGAGGAATAGCGGCGGGGAAGTCCGTCGCCCTCGCCCGCTTCGCCGAGCTGGGCGCGGTGGTCGTCGACTACGACGCCCTCGCGCGCGACGCCGTCGCGCCCGGCACCGTCGGCCTGGACGAGGTCGTCGAGGCCTTCGGCCCCGGGGTGCTCGGGGAGGACGGCGCGCTCGACCGGCCCGCGCTCGGGCGCGTGGTGTTCGGGGACGACGCCGCGCGCGAGCGGCTCAACGCGATCGTCCACCCCGAGGTGCGCCGCCTCGCCGCCGAGCGCGAGGCCGCGGCCGGTGCGGCCGACCCGCGGGCCGTCGTCGTGCACGACATCCCGCTCCTCGTCGAGACGGGCGACCCGGCGCGGTTCCACTGCGTCGTGGTCGTGCACACGCCCGAGGACGTCCGGGTGGACCGCCTCGTGACCTCGCGGGGGCTGAGCGAGGACGAGGCGCGCGCGCGGATCGCCGCGCAGGCCGACGACACGGCGCGCCTCGCGGCCGCGGACGTCACCCTCGACGGCTCGGGCGAGCCCGACGCGCTGCGCGCGCAGGTCGACGCGCTCTGGGCGCGCGTGCGCGCGGAGGTCAACGCGGAGGCGCTCGCGGAGCTCGAGGAGCGCGAGGCGTGACGGTCGTGGTGAGCGGCTTCGAGCCCTTCGGCGGCGACGCGACGAACCCCTCGTGGGAGACCGCCCAGCTCCTCGCGGAGCGCGGCGAGGAGCTCGTGGGGGACCGCGTGGTCGCCGTCCGGCTCCCCGTGACGTTCGCCGGGGCGTGGCCCGCGCTCGACGCCGTCGTCCGGGAGCACGACCCGGAGGTCGTCGTGGCGCTGGGGCTCGCGGGCGGCGCCGGGCGCGTGCGCCTCGAGCGCGTGGCCGTCAACGTGCGCGACGCCCGGATCCCCGACAACGCCGGGGCGCAGCCGGTCGACGTGCCCGTCGTGCCGGGGGCGCCCGTCGGCCACTGGTCCACGCTCCCGCTCAAGGCGTCGCTCGTCGCCGTCCGGGAGGCCGGTGTCCCCGTGGAGGTGTCCGGGACGGCCGGCACGTACGTGTGCAACGACGTGTTCTACGCCCTCATGCACCACTGGGGCTCCGTGCCGGGCCGCCGTGCGGGCTTCGTGCACGTGCCCGACGCCGGCGCGGTGCCCGTCGAGGACCAGGTGACCGCCGTCGCGGCCGTCGTGCGGGAGGCGCTCCGTGGCGCCCCCGAGCCACGGGTCGCCGCGGGCAGCGAGAGCTGAGCGGGCGCCGGGGGCCGGCAGGTCGCCCCGCCGGCCCCGGCGCCACGGACCGTCAGCCCGCCGCGCGGCGGCGGGCGACGACCACGAGCAGCGTCGCGCCCCCGGCGAGCAGGAGCGCCGCCACCACGGCGAGCACGACGACGGACGAACCGGTCGAGGCCAGCCCGCCCCCCGGCGTCGGCTCGCTGCTGGGGGCCGCCGACGGCGTCGGGTCCGTGCTCGCGACGGGCGTCGCCTGCGGAGCGGGCGTGCTCTCCGCGGCGGGCTCGCCCGGCACCTCGGCGCCGGGGGTCTCGGTGGTCGTCGGAGGCGTCGTCGTCTCGGTGCCACCCGGGGTCGGGGCCTCGGGCGTCGGCTCCGGCTCCGGCTCCGCGGCGACCGGGACGGGCTCGCACGGGCCCGCGAACGGGTAGTTGTGGTGCTCGATGCCGGCCCCGCCGGTGTACGCGACCGCGCCGTTCGCGAGGACGCGCCCGTTCGTCGACGTGGACACCGTGAGCGTCGCGTCGGCGCGCGGGACGACGATCGTGCCGGGGAACTGGTCGTTCGTGCCGAGCGCGACCTGCGTCGCGTCCGGGAACGCCCAGAGGAAGTGGGACGACAGGTACTGCGTCGCCTGGTAGAGGCGCACGCCGCCGTACGCGACGTACTGAAGGGACGGGATGCGCACCGTCGACCCGGTGACGCTGAGCAGCACCGGCCCGGTGCCGGTGACGTGCAGCTCGCGGAGCGACGCGGCACCCTCCGCCGTGAGCGCGTACCGCGCGCCCGCCTCGACGGTCAGGGCGCCGTTCTCGGGGGCGACCTGCTCGGCGCCGTCGGTGGCGTCGGCGGCGATGCCGGCGACGAGCGCGGGGAGCTCGTCGTAGGGCGCGAGCGCCGCGTCCCGGCCGACGCCCTGGCGCACGGACCCGTGCGTGCCGAGCGCGTTCGCGCTCTCGGTGCTCGGGGCCGAGCCCGTGATCGTGCCTCCGACGACGACGTTGCCGCCGCGCGACGCGTGGAATCCGACCTGCGTGTTCCGGGCGGTGGCGAGGTCGCCGCCGACGACGAGCATGTCGGTCCCGCCCGCAGGGGTGATCCCTGACCCGCCGCCGCCCGCGGTCCCGACGTTGAGGGAGCCGGCCCCCGCGAGGTCGGCGTCCCCGCCGACCACGACGCGGCCCTCGAGCTCGGTCGCGGTCGTGACGGTGAGCCCGCCGCCGGCCCAGATGCCGACGCCCGCGTCCTCCACCGCGGTGAGCTCGTAGACGCCGACGGGACGGGTCGTGGCGTCCGCGGAGCAGACGTCGTCGGCGTCGACGGCGGGCGTCGCGCTCGCGGGCGCGACGAAGCCGGCCGACAGGGCCAGGGTGGTGAGGGCGATCAGGGGGATTCCGCGGGGGCGCGCGGGGTGCAGGCGCATGAGGGCTCCAGGTCGAGGGGTCGTTGGCCGTGCTGACGAGAGCTGCGCGCGGGCCTCCACGCCCGTGGCCGGCCGGTCGCCGGAGCTCCACGGGCATCGGGGAGCGGGCAGGTCGAGGGAACCCTAGGGGTTCGGCACCACGCCTTCCAAATTGCGCGCGGGTGAAGTCGGGTGTATAGGGTGCGCGGCCCGTCGAGGTGCTCCCGCGAACGATGTGGGTGGCTGGACGTACCGTGGACACATGCGTCCCGTGACCGATCTCCAGCGTGCCACCGCTCCGTTCGAGGTCATCTCCGAGTACCAGCCGTCGGGCGACCAGCCCACGGCCATCGCGGACCTCTCGCAGCGCGTCCGCGCGGGCGAGAAGGACGTCGTGCTGCTCGGTGCCACCGGTACCGGGAAGTCCGCGACGACGGCCTGGCTGATCGAGGAGCTGCAGCGCCCGACGCTCGTCATGGCCCCCAACAAGACGCTCGCCGCGCAGCTCGCCACGGAGTTCCGCGAGCTGCTGCCGAACAACGCGGTCGAGTACTTCGTCTCGTACTACGACTACTACCAGCCCGAGGCGTACATCGCGCAGACGGACACCTACATCGAGAAGGACTCGTCCATCAACGACGAGGTGGAGCGGCTGCGCCACTCCGCGACGAGCTCGCTGCTCACGCGCCGGGACGTCGTCGTCGTGGCGTCCGTGTCGTGCATCTACGGCCTCGGCACCCCGCAGGAGTACGTCGACCGGATGGTGCGCCTCGACGTCGGGATGCAGGTGGAGCGCGACGACCTGCTGCGGCAGTTCGTCACGATGCAGTACACGCGCAACGACATGGCGTTCACGCGCGGCACGTTTCGCGTGCGCGGCGACACGGTCGAGATCATCCCGGTCTACGAGGAGCTCGCGGTCCGCATCGAGTTCTTCGGCGACGAGATCGAGAGCATCCAGACGCTGCACCCGCTCACGGGCGAGGTCATCCGCTCCGAGCCGAGCATCCACGTGTTCCCCGCGACGCACTACGTCGCCGGGCCGGAGCGCATGGAGCGCGCGATCTCCTCGATCGAGGCCGAGCTCACGGAGCGGCTCGACGAGCTCGAGCGGCAGAACAAGCTGCTCGAGGCGCAGCGCCTGCGCATGCGCACCACCTACGACATCGAGATGATGCGCCAGATCGGCACGTGCTCCGGGATCGAGAACTACTCCCGGCACATCGACGGCCGCGAGGCGGGGTCGCCCCCGAACACCCTGCTCGACTACTTCCCGGAGGACTTCCTCCTCGTCATCGACGAGTCGCACGTGACCGTGCCGCAGATCGGCGCGATGTTCGAGGGTGACATGTCGCGCAAGCGCAGCCTGGTGGACCACGGGTTCCGCCTGCCGAGCGCGATGGACAACCGCCCGCTGCGGTGGGAGGAGTTCGTCGAGCGCATCGGCCAGACCGTGTACCTGTCGGCCACGCCGGGCGACTACGAGCTCTCGATGGCGGACGGCGTGGTCGAGCAGATCATCCGCCCCACGGGCCTCGTGGACCCCGAGGTGATCGTCAAGCCGACCACCGGCCAGATCGACGACCTCCTGCACGAGATCCGCGAGCGGGTCGACCGCGACGAGCGCGTGCTGGTCACGACGCTCACCAAGAAGATGGCCGAGGACCTCACGGACTACCTGCTCGAGAAGGACGTGCGGGTCCGCTACCTCCACTCGGAGGTCGACACGCTGCGCCGCGTCGAGCTGCTGCGCGAGCTGCGCCTCGGCGAGTACGACGTCCTCGTCGGCATCAACCTGCTGCGCGAGGGCCTCGACCTGCCCGAGGTCTCGCTCGTCGCGATCCTCGACGCCGACAAGGAGGGCTTCCTGCGCTCGCCCAAGTCGCTCATCCAGACGATCGGGCGCGCGGCCCGCAACGTGTCCGGCCAGGTGCACATGTACGCGGACCGGATCACGCCGGCGATGGCCGCGGCGATCGAGGAGACCGAGCGTCGCCGCGAGAAGCAGATCGCGTACAACACCGAGCACGGCGTCGACCCGACGCCGCTGCGCAAGCGCATCTCCGACGTGACCGACATGCTCGCGCGCGAGGACGTGGACACCGCCGAGCTCCTGGCCGGTGGCTACCGCCAGCCGGGCAAGGGCGCGAAGGGCAAGGCCCCGGTGCCGGGCGGCCCGAAGGAGGGTGCGTCGTCGGGGAACCGGCTCGCGGGCGCGGCGGCGAGCGACCTCGCGGAGCTCATCCAGGAGCTGAGCGACCAGATGCACGCGGCCGCGGGCGAGCTCCAGTTCGAGCTCGCGGCCCGGCTGCGCGACGAGATCTCGGGGCTCAAGAAGGAGCTGCGCCAGATGCACGCCGCGACGGCCTGACCGGTCCTGGGGGACCGGCCGGGCGTCGCCGCGGGCGTGCCCGCGGAACAGTCCACGGTGGCGTGGTGTTGTCACACGAGCAGGAGCGATGGCCTATGCTGGCTCCTCGTTGAAGGGGAGTATTCCTCCGCGGTGATGTCGTCATCACGGTCGGCGCAGTCGTCGGCCCGGTGTCACCGGTCCCGCAACCACCAGCCCGCGTCTCGGACGCGCGCGCATGGCGGTGCGTGGCGGAAGAGACCTTCGGTACTCAGTGCTACGTACCGGAGGTTTCTGCATGGACGTCCCCGTCTGGGCCTGGCTCGTCACCATCGGCGTGATCCTCGCGATGCTCGCCGTCGACTACGTCGGCCACGTGCGCACGCCGCACGCCCCGAGCCTGCGCGAGGCCAGCTGGTGGTCCGCGGGCTACGTCGCCGTCGCGGTGCTGTTCGGCGGCATCGTCTGGGCCGTCTGGGGGTCGACGTACGGCGGCGAGTACTTCGCCGGCTACATCACCGAGAAGAGCCTGTCGGTCGACAACCTCTTCGTCTTCGTGCTCATCATGACGAGCTTCCGCGTCCCGCGGCTGTACCAGCAGAAGGTCCTGCTGATCGGCATCACGATCGCGCTCGTCCTGCGGACGATCTTCATCCTCCTGGGCGCCGCGCTCATCGAGAACTTCAGCTGGATCTTCTACGTCTTCGGCGCGTTCCTGCTGTACACCGCGTGGACGCAGGTGAAGGCGGGCTCCGGTCACGACGAGGAGTTCCACGAGAACGGCGCGCTCAGGCTGACCCGCCGCCTGTTCCCGACGACGGAGACGTACGTCGAGGACAAGATGACGACCAAGATCGACGGGAAGCGCTTCATCACCCCGATGCTCATCGTCATGATCGCGATCGGCAGCGCCGACCTGCTGTTTGCCGTCGACTCGATCCCCGCGATCTTCGGCCTCACGCAGGAGACGTACCTCGTGTTCGCGGCGAACGCGTTCTCGCTGCTCGGCCTGCGCCAGCTCTACTTCCTCATCGACGGCCTGCTGGACCGCCTCGTCTACCTCGCCTACGGCCTCGCCGCGATCCTCGGCTTCATCGGCGTGAAGCTGCTCATCCACGCGCTGCACAAGAACGAGGTGCCGTTCATCAACGGCGGTGAGCACATCACCGTCATCCCGGAGATCCCGACCGCCCTGTCCCTCGGGTTCATCGTCGTCGTGCTCACGATCACCACGGTCGCGAGCCTCGCCAAGGACCGCGCCGACCGTCGACGCGAGGCCGAGATCTCGGAGGGCTAGCCACCGATGGTTCACGAACTTCCCGTCTGGTTCGAGTGGGCGTCGCTCTCGGCGCTCGCCGTCCTGCTCCTCGTCGACCTGTTCGTCGTCGGGCGCCGGCCGCACGTCCCGTCCATGCGCGAGAGCGCGCTGTGGGTCGGGTTCTACGTCGCGCTCGCGCTCGTCTTCGGGGCGGTCGTCGGAGCGGTGGGGGGCGCGGCACCGGCCGGGGAGTTCTACGCCGGGTGGCTCACCGAGTACAGCCTCTCGGTGGACAACCTGTTCGTGTTCGTCATCATCATGGCGCGCTTCGCGGTCCCGCGGGAGCAGCAGCAGCGCGTCCTCATGGTCGGGATCATCGTCGCGCTCGTCCTGCGGGGAGCGTTCATCCTGGCGGGCGCGGCGATCATCTCGCAGTTCGTCTGGGTGTTCTACCTGTTCGGCGCGTTCCTCGTGTACACGGCGATCAAGCTCGTGGCGGGCGGCGACGAGCCCGAGGAGTACCACGAGAACCGCGCCGTCCGGGCGCTGCGCCGGGTCCTGCCGCTCGGCACCCGGTACGACGGCGGCCGGCTGCGCACGGTCGAGGACGGCAAGCGGGTCTTCACGCCGCTCGTCGTCGTGTTCCTCGCGATCGGCAGCACCGACCTGCTGTTCGCGTTCGACTCGATCCCGGCCATCTTCGGGCTCACGCAGGACCCGTTCATCGTCTTCACGACGAACGTCTTCGCCCTCATGGGGCTGCGCCAGCTCTACTTCCTGCTGGGCGGTCTGCTCGAGCGGCTGGTCTACCTGCCGATCGGCCTGGCCGTCATCCTCGGGTTCATCGGCGTCAAGCTCATCCTCGAGGCGCTGCACGAGAACACGCTGCCGTTCATCAACGGGGGCGAGCACCTCGAGGCGGTGCCGACGGTCCCCATCTGGCTCTCGCTCGTGGTGATCGTCGGGGCGCTCGCGGTCACCACCGTCGCGAGCCTGCTGCGCACCCGCGCGCTGCACGCACGGAGCGAGCCGGCGGACGGCGAGGAGCCCGGGACCGCGCCGTCGTCCACGGAAGACGTCACGGAGGACGCCACGGAGACCGTGACCGACGAGGCGCCCGCCGCCGGGGAGACCCCGCCGCAGGGCGGCGGGGTCCCCCGTGGGGGTGCCGGGCGCTAGCGCGCGGCCCGGCTCAGACGCGGTCCGCCCAGTCGCCGATCACCGGCGACCACGGGCGGACCGCGCGCTGCGCGACCAGCCCGGCGCGCGCGAACGGGTCCTCGTCGAGGACCGCGGCGACGGCGTCGGGCGTCTCCCCGTCGAGGACCAGCAGCGCTCCGGCAGGCGCGCCCTCGTGGGCGGGAAGCGGACCGGAGGCGAGGAGCGTGCCCCGGGTGTGGAGGGCGGCGAGGAACGCGCGGTGCTCGGGTCGCAGGGCGTCGAGCTCGGCGCTGCGGTCGGCGTAGACGTAGGTGACGGCGTGGATCGGCATGGAGCCAGTGAACCAGGCCGGCCCGACGGCGCGCGGCCGGGTCCGCGCCTCGGCTGCGCCCGGTGCTGCCTGCCGCCCGCTACCGGCCGCACGCCACCGGCCGCCCGCTACCAGACCCGCGCTACCAGCCCCGCTCGCGCCACTCGGCGAGGTGCGGCCGCTCGGCACCGAGCGTCGTGTCGGCGCCGTGACCGGGATAGACCCACGTGGCGTCGTCGAACCGGTCGAAGACCCGCCCGACGACGTCGGACAGCAGGCTCGCGAACCGCGCCGGGTCGCGGTCGGTGTTCCCGACCCCGCCGGGGAAGAGCGAGTCCCCGGTGAACAGGTGCACCCGGCCAGGAACGGCCTCGGGCTCGGCGACGTCGTCCGGCTCGCGGTAGGCGAGCGCGACGGATCCCGGCGTGTGCCCGCGCAGCGCCACGACCTCGAAGTCGAGCGCGCCCACCCGCAGCACGTCCCCGTGCCGCAGGCGGCGGCCGACGGGCACGCCGGACGCCGCGGCGACCGCGTCCGCGTCGGGCTCGCCGGCGGCCGACGACGCGCCCGTCGCGGCGACGACCGGCGCGAGCGCCCGGAGATGGTCGGCGTGCCGGTGCGTCGTGACGACGCCGTCGAGCCGTCCTGACGGCGAGCCCGCCCGCACGAGGTCGAGCACGTCGTCGGGCGCGTCGGCGGCGTCGACGAGGAGCTGGGCACCGGTGCGCCGGCACGTGAGGAGGTAGACGTCGTTCGCGAGCGGCCCGACGGCGAGCTTGCGGATCTCGACCTCGTCGAGCCGTCGCAGGTCGTGCGGGCCGCCCACGGCGACCTGTCCGGTGTACGTCATGCGCCCAGTGTGCCGTCCGCTCGCGGCGGGCAGCGCGCCGCGACCCCGGCCGCGGTGACCCGGGTCACGGCGGAGAGCCCGGACGTGGGGCGATCGTGTGCGTTCGCCGGCTGCCGTGCGGAGGTGACGTCGAACACCTGTGCGAGTGTGGGTGGTCGGCCGTACGATGCTGCGGTGAGCAATCGCCTCGTCATCTCCGGTGCCCGCGAGCACAACCTGCGCAACGTCGACCTCGACCTCCCGCGCGACAAGCTCATCGTCTTCACGGGGCTCTCCGGCTCGGGCAAGTCGTCGCTCGCCTTCGACACCATCTTCGCGGAGGGGCAGCGCCGGTACGTCGAGTCGCTGTCCGCGTACGCGCGCCAGTTCCTCGGCCAGATGGACAAGCCGGACGTCGACTTCATCGAGGGCCTGTCGCCCGCGGTCTCGATCGACCAGAAGTCCACGAACCGCAACCCGCGCTCGACCGTCGGCACCATCACCGAGGTCTACGACTACCTGCGCCTGCTGTTCTCGCGCGCCGGGACGCAGCACTGCCCGGTGTGCGGCGAGCGCGTCACCGCGCAGACCCCGCAGCAGATCGTCGACCGTCTCCTCGAGCTCCCCGAGGGCACGCGCTACCAGGTCCTCGCCCCGGTCGTGCGCGGCCGCAAGGGCGAGTACTCCGAGCTCTTCAAGGAGCTCCAGACCAAGGGCTTCGCCCGCGCCCGCGTCGACGGCGAGGTGCGCACCCTCACGGACGTCCCGGCGCTCGAGAAGAAGCTCAAGCACGACATCGAGGTGGTCGTCGACCGACTCGTCGCGCGCGAGGGCGTCCAGCGCCGGCTCACCGACTCCGTCGAGACGGCCCTCGGGCTCGCGGGCGGGCTCGTCGTCGTCGAGCTCGTCGACGCGGACGCGGACGACCCGGCCCGGGAGCGCCGTTTCTCGGAGAAGCGCGCGTGCCCGAACGACCACGAGCTCGCGCTCGACGAGATCGAGCCGCGCACGTTCTCCTTCAACGCGCCGTACGGCGCGTGCCCGGAGTGCACGGGCATCGGGTTCCGACTCGAGGTGGACCCGGACCTCGTGGTGCCGGACGACGAGAAGTCTCTGCGCGAGGGCGCGGTCGCGCCGTGGGCGCAGATCTCGTCGGAGTACTTCGAGCGCGTCCTCACGGCGCTCGCGGACGACCTGGGCTTCTCCATGGACACGCCGTGGCGCGCGCTGCCCGAGCGGGCGAAGAAGGCCGTTCTCCACGGCCAGAACCACCAGGTGCACGTGCGGTACAAGAACCGCTGGGGCCGTGAGCGGCAGTACTCGACCGGGTTCGAGGGCGTCATCACCTTCCTCGAGCGCCGGCACACCGAGACCGAGTCGGACTGGTCGAAGGAGAAGTACGAGGCCTTCATGCGCGAGGTCCCGTGCCCCGTGTGCCAGGGGGCGCGCCTCAAGCCGGAGGTGCTCGCGGTCAAGGTCGGCGGCAGGTCCATCTGGGACGTGTGCCGCCTGCCCCTGCGCGAGGCCGCGGCGTTCCTCGGGTCGCTCGAGCTGGGAGCGCGCGAGCGCGCCATCGCGACCGAGGTCCTCAAGGAGATCGACGCGCGCCTCGGGTTCCTGCTCGACGTCGGCCTCGACTACCTCTCGCTCGAGCGACCGGCCGCGACGCTCTCCGGCGGCGAGGCGCAGCGCATCCGGCTCGCGACGCAGATCGGATCGGGCCTGGTCGGCGTGCTCTACGTGCTGGACGAGCCGAGCATCGGCCTGCACCAGCGCGACAACCGCCGGCTCATCGAGACGCTCACGCGCCTGCGCGACCTCGGGAACACGCTCATCGTCGTCGAGCACGACGAGGACACCATCCGCACCGCGGACTGGGTCGTCGACATCGGCCCGGGGGCGGGGGAGCACGGGGGGCGCGTCGTGCACTCGGGCGACTACGCGGGCCTGCTCGAGGCGCCGGAGTCCGTCACGGGCGCGTACCTGTCGGGGCGGCGCAGCATCCCGCTGCCGGCGCAGCGGCGCCCGACGGACCCGGGCCGTCAGATCAAGGTCGTCGGCGCGCGCGAGCACAACCTCACGGGCATCGACGTGAGCTTCCCGCTCGGCACGTTCACCGCGGTCACGGGCGTCTCCGGCTCCGGCAAGTCCACGCTCGTGAACTCGATCCTCTACACCGTGCTCGCCAACGAGCTCAACGGGGCCCGGCAGGTCGCGGGCCGCCACACGCGCGTCACCGGCCTCGAGCACCTCGACAAGGTCGTGCACGTGGACCAGGGCCCGATCGGGCGCACGCCGCGGTCGAACCCCGCGACGTACACCGGCGTGTGGGACCACGTGCGCAAGCTGTTCGCGGAGACGACCGAGGCCAAGGTGCGCGGCTACACGCCGGGCCGGTTCTCGTTCAACGTCAAGGGCGGCCGCTGCGAGGCGTGCTCGGGCGACGGCACGCTGAAGATCGAGATGAACTTCCTCCCGGACGTCTACGTGCCGTGCGAGGTGTGCCACGGCGCGCGCTACAACCGCGAGACGCTCGAGGTGCACTTCAAGGGCAAGACCGTCGCGGACGTGCTCGACATGCCGATCGAGGAGGCGTCCGAGTTCTTCGCGGCCGTGCCCGCGATCTCGCGGCACCTCAAGACGCTCGTCGAGGTCGGGCTGGGCTACGTCCGGCTCGGGCAGCCGGCCCCGACGCTCTCGGGCGGCGAGGCGCAGCGCGTCAAGCTCGCGAGCGAGCTGCAGAAGCGCTCGACGGGCCGCACGATCTACGTGCTCGACGAGCCGACGACGGGCCTGCACTTCGAGGACATCCGCAAGCTGCTGGGCGTGCTCCAGTCGCTGGTCGACAAGGGCAACAGCGTCCTCGTCATCGAGCACAACCTCGACGTCATCAAGAGCGCGGACTGGGTCGTCGACATGGGCCCCGAGGGCGGCTCCGGCGGCGGCAAGGTCGTCGCGCAGGGGACGCCCGAGCAGGTCGCGCGCGTGGAGGCGAGCCACACCGGGCGCTTCCTCGCGGAGATCCTCGAGGGGCACGACCCCGTGCCCGTCGGGCCCGCGCCGTCGGCGTCCTCCGGGGCGTCGGCGCCTGCGGCGAAGGCCGGCAGGTCGACGAAGGGCCGGTCCGCGGCGGCGCGTCGAGCGACCGACGAGAAGCCGAAGACGGGGCGCCGCAAGGCGTCCGCGGCGTAACGACGGTGCGGCGCGGGTGCGGGCTCGAACAGGCCCGTACCCGCGCGGGCCCGCACCCGCGCGGCGTGCTCGGTGCTCGCCGCGTCGGGGCCGCGTGCTCGCCGTGCCCGGCGTCAGGCGGCGGCGCGCCGGGCGGGCGCCGGCTCGACGAGCACGCGGAAGTTCACCGAGCGCGCGATGAAGCAGTGGTCGTGCGCGCGCTGGTGGAGGGTGGCCAGCGCCGCCTCGTCCGTGCCGGGTCCGTCGTCGACCACCACGCGCGGGTGCAGCGTGACGTCCGTGAACTGGCCCTCGCCCCCGGACTCGACCCGCATGGTGCCGGTCGCGTCGTCGACGTACTCGCGCACGACGACGCCCGCCGCGGCCGCGAGGTGGAGGAACCACAGCATGTGGCACTGCGACAGGCTCGCGAGGAACAGCTCCTCGGGGCTGTACCGGGTCGGGTCGCCGCGGAACGCCGGGTCCGCGGAGCCGGGCAGCGGCGGCCTCCCGTCGAGGAGCACCTCGTGGTCGCGGCTGTAGGCGGTGTAGGACGCGGTGCCGCGGTCGCCCGCGCCGGTCCAGCGGGTCGTCGCGGCGTAGCCGTGCTGTGCGCTCATGGCCGCCACCCTAACCGCCGGTGACGCGCGTCACACGGCGCCGTCCCCGCGCCACCGCGTCCGTCTTCCCGCGTCCCCGCGTCGCCCCACAC
Organism: Cellulosimicrobium sp. 72-3; assembly: GCF_013127315.1. NCBI lineage: Bacteria > Bacillati > Actinomycetota > Actinomycetes > Micrococcales > Promicromonosporaceae > Cellulosimicrobium > Cellulosimicrobium sp. 72-3. Next base: position 2,223,344 of record NZ_CP053419.1, on the reverse strand, counting down.
CCGAGCCACCGGCGTCGGTGGCCTGACCTAGGCTGGAGAACATGGCAGATCCCGCGACGTACCGCCCTGCGCCGGGGGAGATCCCCACCTCGCCGGGCGTCTACCGGTTCCGCGACGAGCACGGCCGTGTGATCTACGTCGGCAAGGCCAAGAACCTGCGCGCGCGCCTGTCGAACTACTTCCAGGACGTCGCGAACCTGCACCACCGCACCCAGACGATGGTCACGACGGCCGCGTCGGTCGAGTGGACGGTCGTCGGCACCGAGGTCGAGGCCCTCGCGCTCGAGTACACGTGGATCAAGGAGTTCGACCCGCGGTTCAACGTCAAGTACCGCGACGACAAGTCGTACCCGTACCTCGCGGTGACGATGGGCGAGGAGTTCCCGCGCGCCCAGGTGATGCGCGGCGCGAAGCGGCCCGGCACGCGGTACTTCGGGCCCTACGGCCACGCGTGGGCGATCCGCGAGACGCTCGACCTCCTGCTGCGGGTGTTCCCCGTGCGCACGTGCTCGGCGGGGGTCTTCAAGCGCGCCCACCAGACGGGCCGCCCGTGCCTGCTCGGCTACATCGACAAGTGCTCGGCGCCGTGCGTCGGGCGAATCACCCCCGAGGACCACAAGGCGCTCGCCGAGGACTTCTGCGACTTCATGGCGGGCGACACGCAGCGGTTCGTGCGCCGGCTCGAGCGCAAGATGAACGAGGCCGCCGCCGCGATGGAGTACGAGGCCGCGGCACGGCTGCGCGACGACATCGCCGCGCTCCAGCGCGCGACGGAGAAGAACGCGGTCGTGCTCGGCGACGGCACCGACGCGGACGTGTTCGCGCTCGTGGGCGACGAGCTCGAGGCGGCCGTCCAGGTGTTCCACGTGCGCGGCGGTCGCATCCGGGGTCAGCGTGGCTGGATCGTCGAGAAGGTCGAGGACGTCACGGACGCCGAGCTCGTCGAGCACCTGCTCCAGCAGGTGTACGGCGCGGCGGAGGAGGCCGTGGCGGCGGACGCCGGGACGCGCGCCGGGCGCGACCTCGCGCGCGACGCCGTGCCGCGCGAGGTCCTCGTGCCCGTCCTGCCGCCGGACACCGACCAGGTCACCACGTGGCTCTCCGGGCTGCGGGGCGCGCGGGTCGACGTCCGGGTGCCGCAGCGCGGCGACAAGAAGGAGCTCGCTGCGACGGTCCGCGCCAACGCGGAGCACGCGCTCGCGCTGCACCGCACGCGGCGCGCGGGCGATCTCACGACCCGCAGCCAGGCGCTGCGCGAGATCCAGGAGGCGCTCGAGCTCGAGACGGCGCCGCTGCGCATCGAGTGCTACGACGTCTCGCACAACCAGGGCACGTACCAGGTCGCCTCGATGGTGGTCTTCGAGGACGGGCTCGCGCGCAAGAGCGAGTACCGGCACTTCACGGTCCGCGGCCCGGATGGCGACGGCGCGGCCGACGACACGGCGGCGATGTACGAGGTGATCTCGCGCCGCTTCAAGCGCTACCTGTCCGACCGCTCGCGCTCGGGCGAGGTCGAGCTGGACCTCGAGGCCGACGACGTCGCCGACGGGTCCGACGCCGCGGCGCGCCGGGCGGAGCGTGCCGCGGAGGCGGCGGGCTACGTGCCGCGCAGCGGCGAGGTCGACCCCGACGCGCCCGTGGACCGGCGCGCGCGCTTCGCGTACCCGCCGAACCTCGTCGTCGTCGACGGCGGCCCGCCGCAGGTCGCCGCTGCGGCGCGCGCCCTGGCCGACCTCGGCATCGACGACGTCGCGCTGTGCGGCCTCGCCAAGCGGCTCGAGGAGGTCTGGCTGCCGGGGGAGGAGTACCCCGTCATCCTCCAGCGTTCCTCCGAGGGCCTGTACCTGCTCCAGCGCGTCCGCGACGAGGCGCACCGCTTCGCGATCGCCCAGCACCGCAGGCAGCGCAGCAAGGGCATGACGGCCTCGGCGCTCGACGACGTCCCCGGCCTCGGCCCGGCGCGGCGCACCGCGCTCCTCAAGCACTTCGGCTCCCTCAAGCGGCTGCGCGCCGCGAGCGTCGAGGAGATCGCGAGCGTCCGCGGCATGGGCGAGCGGACGGCGCAGGCCGTCGTCGCGGCGCTCGGCGGCGGGACCACGGACGACCGGCCCTCGCAGGACACTCCGGCGCAGGACGAGGCCGCGGCCCGCGCGTGACGGCTGGCATGCTGGGGGCATGACCTCGGAGCCGACCCCGGACCTCAGCCCGCAGGGCCAGCCTGCCCGCGTGCCGGAGCCCTCCCCGACCACCGTCCCCAGCGGCATCCCCGCGATCGAGGCCGCGACCCACGCCCCCGAGCCGAGCGAGGCCGAGGTGCTCATCATCACGGGCATGTCGGGTGCCGGCCGCACCCGGGCCGCCGCCGTGCTGGAGGACCTCGACTGGTACGTCGTCGACAACCTGCCGCCGCGCATGATCGTCCCGCTCGTGGACCTCATGACGCGGTCCGGCTCGACGCTCGAGCGCATCGCGGCCGTCGTCGACGTGCGCGGGCGCGAGTTCTTCACCGACCTCGTCGAGGTGCTCGACCACCTGCGCCAGAGCGGCGTGTTCTACCGCATCCTGTTCCTCGACGCGTCCGACGAGGTGCTCGTGCGGCGCTACGAGCAGGTCCGGCGCCCGCACCCGCTGCAGGGGGAGGGGCGCATCCTCGACGGTCTCGCCGAGGAGCGCCGTCTGCTCGCGAGCCTGGAGGAGCGGTCCGACGTCGTCATCGACACGTCCGAGCTCACCGTGCACGACCTCGCGCGCGAGGTGCGCGCCGCCGTCGCCGACGGCACCCCCGAGACGCTGCGCATCAACGTCGTCTCGTTCGGGTTCAAGTACGGGCTGCCGCTCGACGCGGACCACGTGGTCGACGTGCGGTTCCTCGCCAACCCCTACTGGATCACCGAGCTGCGCCACCTCACCGGCCGCGACGCGCCCGTGCGCGACTACGTGCTCGGGCGCCCCGGCGCGCTCGAGTTCGTCGACCGGTACGTGAACGCGCTCGAGCCGGTGCTGGCCGGGTATCTGGGCGAGGAGAAGCGGTACGTGACCATCGCCGTCGGCTGCACGGGCGGCAAGCACCGGTCCGTCGCGATCAGCGAGGCGATCGCCGCACGCCTGCGCGCCCAGGGGCAGCGCGTCATCGTCACGGCCCGCGACCTCGGCAAGGAGTGACCGGCGCCGTGGTCAGCCTGCGCAACCCCGCCGTCGTCGCCCTGGGCGGCGGCCACGGGCTCTCCGCGAGCCTGTCGGCGCTGCGGCTCATGTCCGACCGTCTCACGGCGGTCGTCACCGTCGCCGACGACGGCGGCTCCTCGGGGCGCCTGCGCGAGGAGCTCGGCGTCCTGCCGCCGGGGGACCTGCGCATGGCGCTCGCGGCCCTGTGCGACGACTCGGAGTGGGGCCGCACGTGGAGCGCGCTCCTGCAGCACCGGTTCACGTCGGAGGGCGACCTCGACAACCACGCGGTGGGCAACCTGCTCATCGTCGCGCTGTGGGAGCTGCTCGACGACCCGGTGGCCGGTCTCGACTGGGTGGGCAAGCTCCTCGGGGCGCGGGGCCGGGTGCTCCCCATGGCGGCCGTACCGCTGCGGATCGAGGCAGACGTCTGGACGCAGGGCCGGCTCGAGACGGTCGTCGGGCAGAGCCGCGTCGCGGTCACCCACGACCGCATCGAGCAGCTCCGGCTCGTGCCCGCCGACCCGCCCGCGTGCCCGGAGGCGGTGCGGGCCGTGGAGGAGGCGGACTGGGTCGTGCTCGGTCCGGGATCGTGGTTCTCGTCGGTGATGCCGCACCTGCTCGTCCCCGAGCTCGCACGCGCGCTGCACGAGACGTCGGCGCGCCGGTGCGTCACGCTCAACCTGTCGAGCGAGACGGGGGAGACGTTCGGGCTCACCGCGACGGAGCACCTGGAGGTGCTGCACAAGCACGCGCCGGAGCTGCGGATCGACGCCGTCGTGGCCGACCCGTCCGCCGTCGAGGACACCGAGCAGCTCGCGGAGGCCGCGGCGCGCATGGGCGCCCGGCTCCTGCTGCGCCAGGTCCGTCGGGGCGACGGCACGCCGCGGCACGACGCGCTGCGGCTCGCGGCCGCCTACCGCGACGTGTTCGACGACGTCCTCGGGGACGTCGGCTCGCCCGCCCGCTGAGCCCTCGCCGCCTCCGGCGCCCGTCGTGGACCGGCGCGCGAGGGGCCCGGGCCCGGGTGCGCACCGGACATCGCGACGGCCGCCCGCGCGCTCCCGGACGCCGCCGCGACACGCTCCCATCGGTGGCAGGATGTCCCGCATGGCGCTCACGGCACAGGTGAAGGACGAGCTGGCACGACTGCGGGTGGACAAGACCTCGTGCCGCAAGGCGGAGGTGTCCGCGATGCTCCGCTTCTCGGGCGGCCTGCACCTCATCTCCGGTCGTGTGGTCATCGAGGCCGAGCTCGACACGGCCATCGCCGCGCGGCGCCTGCGCGAGACCATCGCCGACGTCTACGGCCACACGAGCGAGCTGATCGTGGTGTCCGCCGGGGGGCTGCGCAAGAGCAGCCGGTACGTCGTGCGGGTCGTGCGCGACGGCGAGTCCCTGGCCCGCCAGACGGGCCTCCTCGACCAGCGCGGCCGGCCCGTGCGCGGGCTGCCCCCGCAGGTCGTCTCCGGCGGGGTGGAGGAGGCCGAGGCCGCGTGGCGCGGCGCCTTCCTCGCCCACGGGTCCCTCACGGAGCCCGGGCGCTCGTCGGCCCTCGAGATCACGTGCCCCGGCCCGGAGGCCGCCCTCGCGCTCGTCGGCGCGGCCCGGCGCCTGGGGGTGTCCGCCAAGTCGCGCGAGGTCCGCGGGATCGACCGCGTGGTGATCCGCGACGGCGACGCGATCAGCGCGCTCCTCACGCGCCTCGGCGCGCACGAGGCGGTCCTCGTCTGGGAGGAGCGGCGCGCGCGTCGTGAGGTGCGCGGCACGGCGAACCGGCTCGCCAACTTCGACGACGCCAACCTGCGCCGCTCGGCGCGCGCCGCCGTCGCGGCGGGCGCCCGGGTCGAGCGGGCGTTCGAGATCCTGGGGCCCGACCTGCCCGAGCACCTCCGCGAGGCCGGCGAGCTGCGCCTCGCGCACAAGCAGGCGTCGCTCGAGGAGCTCGGTCAGCTCGCCGACCCGCCGCTCACCAAGGACGCCGTCGCGGGGCGCATCCGGCGCCTGCTCTCGACGGCGGACAAGCGCGCCGCCGAGCTCGGCATCCCGGACACCGAGGCGGGGCTGAGCCCGGAGCTGCTCGACCTCTGAGGAGCGCGGCCCTCCGCCCGCGACCGTCGCGCCGCGCGCCCGACGCCGCGGCGCCCGTCCACTGGACGTCACGCACCGGCGGGACGATGGTCCCGAAGCATGGGATTCAGGTCACATGACGGAGTGGTGTTGGTATAGGCTCGTCAGTGTCAGGTGACAACGACGTGCTCCTTCGCTGACACCCCTCGTGGGCGTGGGTGGTCCCGGCTGTCGCCGTGACGGTCCACGAGCACGGAGGGTGCTGTGCCGGGATCCGGGCAGCGGGGCACGGGCGCGATCACCACCTGCGTACGACGGCGTACGTGATCGTTCGGCATCAACCGTGTGCGTCGGGACAACCGGCGCGCCCTGAGGAGGGCATTGTGACCATCCGCGTCGGTATCAACGGCTTCGGTCGTATCGGACGGAACTTCTACCGCGCCATCGTCGAGTCGGGCGCCGACATCGAGATCGTCGGCGTGAACGACCTCACGGACAACAAGACGCTCGCGCACCTGCTCAAGTACGACACGGTCCTCGGCCGTTTCCCGCTGAGCGTGGACTTCGACGACGACAACATCGTCGTCGACGGCAAGAAGATCCGTGCGCTCGCGGAGCGCGATCCGGCGAACCTCCCCTGGGGCGAGCTCGGCGCCGACATCGTCATCGAGTCGACCGGCTTCTTCACCGACGCGACCAAGGCGAAGGCGCACATCGACGCCGGCGCCAAGAAGGTCATCATCTCGGCCCCGGCCAAGAACGAGGACGCCACGTTCGTCATGGGCGTGAACTCGGACCAGTACGACCCGGCCGCGCACCACATCATCTCGAACGCGTCGTGCACCACGAACTGCCTCGCCCCGCTGGCCAAGGCGCTCAACGACTCGATCGGCATCGAGCGTGGTCTCATGACCACGATCCACGCCTACACGGGTGACCAGAACCTCCAGGACGGCCCGCACCGCGACCTGCGTCGTGCCCGCGCCGCCGCGCAGAACATCGTCCCGACCTCGACGGGTGCGGCCAAGGCCGTGTCGCTCGTCCTGCCCGAGCTCAAGGGCAAGCTGGACGGCTACGCGCTGCGCGTCCCGGTCATCACGGGCTCGGCGACCGACCTCACCTTCACCGCCTCGCGCGAGGTCACGGTGGACGAGGTCAACGCCGCGCTCAAGGCGGCGGCCGAGGGCCCGCTCAAGGGCATCCTCGAGTACGTCGACGACGAGATCGTGTCGAGCGACATCGTCACCAACCCGCACCAGAGCATCTTCGACTCGAAGCTCACGAAGGTGATCGGCGACCAGGTCAAGGTCGTCTCCTGGTACGACAACGAGTGGGGCTACTCGAACAGCCTCGTCGCGCTGACCGCCCTGGTCGGCGAGAAGCTCTGAGCCACCTGCTGACGCAGCACATCCCTGCGTAGCACCATGCGTCCGCGTGCGCGTCCCGGCACCGCCCGGTGACGCGCACGCGGACGTCCTCATGTGCGGGCCGGGCCGGCTGCCGGTCGGCGTCCCGCACGACGGCGACAGAACCGTAGGAGACCGCATGAAGACCATCGACTCCCTGGGCGACCTGCGCGGCAAGCGCGTCCTCGTCCGCTCCGACTTCAACGTCCCGCTCGACGGGACGACCATCACGGACGACGGGCGCATCCGCGCCGCGCTCCCGACGCTGAAGAAGCTGACGGACGCGGGCGCGAAGGTGATCGTCACCGCGCACCTCGGCCGCCCCAAGGGCGAGCCGGACCCGAAGTACTCCCTCGCGCCCGTCGCGGCCCGCCTGGGCGAGCTGCTCGGCGTGCCGGTGCACCTGGCGCAGGACGTCGTCGGCGACTCGGCGCGCGAGACGGTCGCCGCGCTCGGCGACGGCGAGGTCGCGCTGCTGGAGAACATCCGGTTCGACCCGCGCGAGACGTCGAAGGACGACGCGGAGCGCCAGGCGCTCGCCCGCGACCTCGCGCAGCTCGCGGACGTCTTCGTCTCCGACGGCTTCGGCGTCGTGCACCGCAAGCAGGCGTCGGTCTACGACGTCGCGCAGGTGCTCCCGTCCGCGGTGGGCGAGCTCGTCCTCAAGGAGGTCGACTCGCTGCGCAAGGCGACGGAGGACCCGCAGCGCCCCTACGCGGTCGTGCTCGGCGGCTCGAAGGTCTCCGACAAGCTGGGCGTCATCGCGAACCTGCTCACCAAGGCGGACCGCCTGCTCATCGGCGGCGGCATGGTGTTCACGTTCCTCGCGGCGAAGGGCTACGGCGTCGGGAAGTCCCTCCTCGAGGAGGACCAGATCGACACGGTCAAGGGCTACCTCGCGGACGCGGAGAAGAACGGCGTCGAGATCGTCCTGCCGACGGACATCGTGGTGGCCGACGCGTTCGCCGCGGACTCGCCGCACGAGGTCGTCGCCGCGGACGCGATCCCGGCCGACAAGATCGGCCTCGACATCGGCCCCGAGTCGGCCAAGCTCTTCGCGAGCAAGATCGTCGACGCGAAGACCGTCGTCTGGAACGGCCCCGCCGGCGTGTTCGAGTTCGAGGCGTTCTCGGGCGGGACGCGCGCCGTGGCCCAGGCCCTGGTCGACGCGACGGCGAACGGCGCGTTCACCATCGTCGGCGGCGGCGACTCGGCCGCCGCGGTCCGCATCCTCGGCTTCGACGAGGCGGGCTTCAGCCACATCTCGACCGGTGGCGGCGCGAGCCTCGAGTTCCTCGAGGGCAAGGACCTGCCGGGGATCTCCGTCCTCGAGGGCTGACCGCCCCCCGTACCCCTCCGCGCCGCCCGCTCCCGCGGGCGGCGCGGGCCCCACAGAGAGAAGAAGGACCCGTGGCGAACACCCGCACCCCGCTCATGGCGGGCAACTGGAAGATGAACCTGGACCACCACCAGGCGACCCACACCGTGCAGAAGCTCGCGTGGACCCTCAAGGACGCGAAGCACGACTACGCGGCCGTCGAGGTCGCCGTGCTGCCGCCGTTCACCGACCTCCGGTCGGTGCAGACGCTCGTGGACGCGGACAAGCTCGAGCTCAAGTACGGCGCGCAGGACGTTTCGGCGCACGCCGAGGGCGCGTACACGGGCGAGATCTCGGCGTCGATGCTGGCCAAGCTCGGCGTGAGCTACGTCGCCATCGGGCACTCAGAGCGCCGCCAGTACCACGGCGAGACCGACGCCCTGGTGAACGAGAAGATCGTCGCCGCCGTGGGTCAGGGCATCGCCCCGATCCTGTGCGTGGGCGAGGGCCTGGACGTGCGCAAGGCTGGCGAGCAGATCCCCTACACGCTCGCCCAGGTCGAGGGCGCCCTCGCGGGCATCCCCGCCCCCCAGCTCGCGACGCTCGTCATCGCGTACGAGCCCGTGTGGGCCATCGGCACGGGCGAGGTCGCGACGCCCGAGGACGCCCAGGAGGTCTGCGGTGCGATCCGCGGAGCCCTCGGCGACCTGTACGACGCGGACCTCGCGAACGCGACGCGCGTCCTGTACGGCGGCTCGGTGAAGTCGTCGAACGTGGCCGCGATCATGGCCCAGCCGGACGTCGACGGCGCGCTCGTCGGCGGCGCGAGCCTCGACCCCGAGGAGTTCGCGAAGATCGCGCGCTACCAGTCGCACGCGACCGGCGCCTGACCTCCGCCTCGCACCCCGCACCGACGGCCCCGGGACCGCGTCCCGGGGCCGTCGGCCGCCGTCCGGGGACGGCGGCGGACGGGGTTGGCCGCGGCGGCCCCACGTCGCCTACTCTTGTCCCCTGTGCCGCGGGTCACGCCCGTGCACGACAACCGTGCGGTCGGTCCCGACATCGGTCGGGCCGGCCCTGAGCCTCAAGGACGTACTCGTGGACGTGCTGCGCATCATCCTCCAGATCCTGCTGGTGCTGACCAGCGCCTTCCTCACCCTGCTCGTGCTCATGCACAAGGGGAAGGGTGGCGGCCTCTCCGACATGTTCGGCGGCGGGATCTCGAGCTCCGTGGGCAGCTCCGGCGTCGCCGAGCGCAACCTCAACCGCATCACCGTGGCGTTCGCCCTCGTCTGGGCCGTCGTCATCGTGCTCCTGGGTCTCCTCCAGAAGGTCGTCTGACCGCACGCGCCCACCGGGGCGTCGTCGGGACGGCAGGAGAGTCCGCAGTCGGCAGGGGGCAAGCCGCGCACGGTCGCGCGGTCCGGGCAGGAACGAGTGCCGACGGCGGCACGGACGGGGGAGAGAGCACGTGGCAGGTGGTAACGCGATCCGAGGGTCGCGCGTCGGGGCGGGACCGCTCGGGGAGTCCGAGCGCGGCGAGATCGCGCCGCGCTTCTGGGTGTCGTACTGGTGCGCCAACGGCCACGAGACGCGACCCAGCTTCTCGTCGGAGGCGGGCATCGAGGCGCCGGAGACCTGGGACTGCCCGCGGTGCGGGTTCCCGGCCGGTCAGGACCAGGAGCACCCGCCGACGCCGTCGCGCAACGAGCCCTACAAGACGCACCTCGCGTACGTGAAGGAGCGGCGCAGCGACGAGGACGGCGTCGCGATCCTCGACGAGGCGCTCGCCGCGCTGCGCGCCCGCCGCGGCCGCTGAACCCGGCCGGGACGGTCCGGGTAGCGGCTCAGCCGCGCACGCGCGCGAGCACGAAGCCGTCGTAGCCCTTGGACCCGACGGTCTGCACGGCCGTGGCGTCGAGGCGCGGGTCCGCGACGACGCGATCCGCCATCTCCCGCACGCCGAGCACGTTCGGGTCGGTGCTCGCCGCGTCCGCGACGGCCCCGCCGCGGACGGTGTTGTCCACGACGAGGAGCGTCCCGGGGCGCGAGAGCCGCAGCGCGAGGTCGAGGTAGACCGGGTTCGAGGGCTTGTCCGCGTCGACGAACACGAGGTCGAACGGCTCGGCGCCGTCCGCGACGAGCCCTCGCAGCGTGTCCGCGGCCGGTCCGACGACGACGTCGACCGTCCCGGAGAGCCCGGCCGCGGCCAGGGACTCGCGCGCGACGGCGGCGTGGGCCGTGTCGATCTCGCACGTGACGAGCGTGCCGTCGGCGGGCAGGGCCCGGGCGAGCCAGATCGTCGAGTAGCCGCCCAGGGTGCCGACCTCGAGGATGCGCCGCGCGCCCGACGCGAGCGCGAGGAGCTGCAGCAGCCGACCCTGGGCGGGGGAGACCTGGATCTCCGGGAGCCCGGCGTCCCGGGCGCGCGCCGACGCGGCGGCGAGCACGTCGTCCTCGGCCACCAGGGGCGCGAAGTACGCGTCGACGGCCTCCCACGTGGCCGCGGGGTCGGCCGGGTGCTCGCCGCCGGTCGTCACGCGCGACCCTCGTCCGTCTCGGTCGGGTTCCCGGTGCCGGCCGCGGCGACGTCGACGAGCCACAGCGTGGCCTCCGTCCCCGCGACCGCGGCGGCCGGGGTCTCGTGCGCTGGCGCGCCGGCGAGCGCCGACGCGACCGCGGGCGCCTTCTCGGCACCCGCCGCGACGACCCACACCTGACGGGCCCGCGCGATCGCCTCGAAGGTCAGCGTGACGCGCTCGGGCGGCGGCTTGGGGGAGCCGTGGACGCCCGCCGTCGGGGTGCCCGTGACGTCGAGCCCGGGGTGGTCCGGGAAGAGCGACGCGACGTGGCCGTCGGGGCCCATGCCGAGCAGCAGGACGTCGAAGGCCGGGACCCGCTCGCCGTCCGGCGCGTGCTCCGCGAGCGTCGCCGCGTACGCGGTCGCCGACTCCTCGGGGGTCGCGGCCGCGTCCGCGGCCGGCATCGGGTGCACGTTCTCGGGCGGGAGGTGCGGCAGGTGGTCGAGCAGCGCCGCGCGCGCCTGCGTCTCGTTGCGCTCGCCGTCGCCGCACGCGAGGAAGCGCTCGTCGCCCCACCACACGTGCACGCCGGACCAGTCGACGGCGTCGCGCGCGGGATGGCGCGCGAGCGCGGCCAGGCTCGCGATCCCGACGGTCCCGCCCGTCAGCACGACGTGCACGGGGCGGCGGACCGACTGCACGTCGAGCAGGCGGGTCACGAGCCGCGACGCCACCGCCTCGGCGAGCACGCCGGCGTCGGGGTGCACGACGACCAGGCGCGCCGGGGTGCCCGGCCCCGCGGCGGTCACGCGCCCACCTTCTGCAGGCCCTTGGTGAGCACCTCGCCGTAGATCTCGTCGGGATCCAGACGGCGCAGCTCCTCGATGAGGGCCTCGCTGAGCGTCCGGATGGGCAGCGCGACGCGGCGGTCGGGCTTGCCCGGCTGGCTGATCGTCACCGTGCGGCCGTCGGGGCGGTCGAGGACGATCGGCCCGCTCTTGCGCTCGAGGGTCACGCGCGTGATCGCCTCGGCACCGCGCCGTCGCACCACCTGCGCCGGGCAGCGCAGTCGCGAGCCCAGCCACGCGGCGAGCAGGTCGAGCGACGTGTGCTTGGCCTGGCCCTCGACGACGACGCTCGTCACCGGCTCGTAGGGCGGCTGGTCGAGCGCCGCGGCGATGAGGCCGCGCCACAGCGTCACGCGGGCCCACGCGAGGTCGGAGTCGCCCGGTCCGTACGTCTGCGCGAGCTGTGCGAGCGTCGCCTCGGGGTCCTTCGCCGTGATCGAGTCGGTGATGCGCCGCTGGGCCATGGCGCCGACCGGGTCGTCGTCGGGGGACGCGGGCGGCTGGCCCGGCCACCACACGACGATGGGCGCGTCGGGCAGCAGGAGCGGCATGACGAGCGTGTCCGCGTGCTCGAGCAGCGGCCCGGCGGTGCGGAGCACGACCACCTCGGACGCGCCGGCGTCGCCGCCGACGCGGATCTGCGCGTCGAGGTGCGGCGTCGTGCTGCGCCCGGACGGCGCGACGACGATGACGCGGCACGGGTGCTCGCGGCTCGCGTCGTTCGCGGCCTCGATCGACGTCTCGACGTCGGACTCGCGCGCGATGACGACGAGCGTGAGGACGCGGCCCAGCGCGATCGCGCCGCCCTCGTCGCGCAGGCGCACGAGGCGCTTGTTCACCGCGTTCGTCGTCGTGTCGGGCAGGTCGATGATCATCGCGGGGTCCTCGCCGGTCGGAGGGTCGTGCCGCGTACCGGCGCACGACGGGGTCGGGGGGTCTCTCGGGTGCGCGCGGCCCGCTCGGCGGGCGCCGGCGCGGTCACGGGCGACGCCAGGCGCGGCCGTCGCGCGCGAGCATCGCGTCGGCGGACTCCGGCCCCCACGTGCCCGACCGGTACGGCTCGGGCTTGCCCTTCGCGGCCCAGTGCGCGGTGATCGGGTCGAGGATCTTCCAGGAGAGCTCGACCTCCTCGCGGGTGGGGAACAGCGGCGGGTCGCCGAGCAGGACGTCGAGGATGAGGCGCTCGTACGCCTCCGGCGACGACTCCGTGAACGCGTGCCCGTAGCCGAAGTCCATCGTCACGTCGCGGACCTCCATCGCGGTGCCCGGGACCTTGGCGCCGAAGCGCATCGTCACGCCCTCGTCCGGCTGGACGCGGATCACGAGCGCGTTGTTCCCGAGGTCCGACGCCTGCGAGCTCTCGAACGGCAGGTGCGGGGCCTTCTTGAACACGACGGCGACCTCGGTCACGCGACGCCCGAGGCGCTTGCCCGTGCGCAGGTAGAACGGGACGCCCGCCCAGCGGCGGTTGTCGATGTCGACGCGGACCGCCGCGTACGTCTCCGTCGTGGAGGTGTCGGGGATGCCGTCCTCCTCGAGGAAGCCGATGACCTCCTCGCCGCCCTGCCAGCCGGCGGCGTACTGCCCGCGGGCGGTGTGCCGGGACAGCTCGCGCGGCAGCCGCACGGCGGAGAGCGCCTTGATCTTCTCGGCCCGCAGGGAGGGCGCGTCGAACGACACGGGCTCCTCCATCGCGACGAGCGCGAGGAGCTGGAGCAGGTGGTTCTGGATGACGTCGCGCGCCGCGCCGATGCCGTCGTAGTAACCGGCACGGCCGCCGATGCCGATGTCCTCGGCCATCGTGATCTGCACGTGGTCGACGTAGTTCGCGTTCCAGATGGGCTCGAACATCTGGTTGGCGAAGCGCAGGGCGAGGAGGTTCTGGACCGTCTCCTTGCCGAGGTAGTGGTCGATGCGGAAGACCGAGTCGGGCGGGAAGACCTCCGACACGACGGCGTCGAGCTCGCGCGCGCTCGCGAGGTCGTGGCCGAACGGCTTCTCGATGACCACGCGGCGCCACGCGTCCTCCGCCGAGCGGGACAGCCCCGACTCGGCGAGCTGGCGGCACACGACGGGGAACGCGCTCGGCGGGACCGACAGGTAGAACGCGTGGTTGCCGCCCGTGCCGCGCTCGGCGTCGAGCGTCTCGACCGTCTCGCGGAGGCGCTCGAACGCCTCGTCGTCGTCGAACGAGCCCTGGACGAACCGGATGCCTTCGGAGAGCTGGCGCCACGTCGCCTCGCGGAACGGCGTGCGCGCGTGCTCCTTGACGGCGTCGTGCACGACCTGCGCGAAGTCCTGGTCCTCCCAGTCGCGGCGCGCGAAGCCCGTGAGCGCGAAGCCCGGCGGCAGCAGGCCGCGGTTGGCGAGGTCGTAGACCGCGGGCATGAGCTTCTTGCGGGCGAGGTCGCCCGTGACGCCGAAGATGACGAGCCCGCACGGGCCCGCGATCCGGGGCAGGCGCAGGTCGAGGGGGTCGCGCAGAGGGTTGTGCTCTGGCGTGATCTTGGCCGGTCTCACCTGGTGGCACCGTTCCGTTCGGGGAGGGGTCGGAGGACTGCAGAAGGACTGGGGCGTCTGCGGATCATAGGGGCGTCGCAACGGGGTGCGCCGCCGTTCCCGCAGGTCGGACGCGCGGCCGGGACGCCGGCCGCGCGCCGGGGTCAGGAGGAGGCGAGGCGGCGCAGGTTGTCGCGCGTCGTGGCGAGCAGCTCGGTCCAGCTGTCCTCGAACTTGCGCACGCCCTCGGTCTCGAGCTGGTCGGTGACCTCGACGAGGGAGACGCCGAACGACTCGACGGTCTCGATCGTGCGCCGCGACGCGGTCGCCGTGCCGGTGATCGTGTCGCCCGTCACGACGCCGTGGTCCGCGAACGCCTGGAGCGTCGCCTCGGGCATGGTGTTCACGACGCCGTCCGTGACGAGCTCGTCGACGTACATCGTGTCGCGGTACTCGGGGTTCTTCACGCCCGTCGAGGCCCACAGGGGGCGCTGGGGCTGCGCGCCGGACGCGACGAGCGAGCGCCAGCGGTCCGTCTGGCGGAACTCCTCGTAGGCCTCGAACGCGAGGCGCGCGTTCGCCACGGCGGTCTGCCCGCGCAGGTCGAGCGCCTCGGGCGTCCCGACCTTCTCGAGCGCGGCGTCCACCGCGGTGTCGACGCGCGAGACGAAGAACGAGGCGACGGAGCCCACGGGCGCGAGGTCCACGCCGTCGGCGCGCGCCTGCTCCAGCCCGATCGCGAACGCCTCCATGACGGCGCGGTAGCGCGCGAGGGAGAAGATGAGGGTCACGTTGACGCTGATGCCCTGCGCGAGCGTGCGCGTGATCGCGTCGAGGCCCGCGACGGTCGCCGGGATCTTGATGTAGACGTTCGGGCGGTCGATCGTGCGCCACAGGCGCTCCGCCGTGACGACCGTCGCGTCGGCGTCGTGGGCGAGGCGCGGGTCGACCTCGATCGAGACGCGCCCGTCGACGCCGTCTGTGGCGTCGTAGACGGGGCGCAGGAGGTCGGCGGCGGCGCGCACGTCGTCCGTCGTGATGCGCTCGACGGCGGCCTCCACGGCCGCGTCGTCGGTGCCCGCGGCCGCGAGGTCGGCGAGCTGGGCGTCGTAGGCGTCGCCCTTCGCGAGCGCCGACGCGAAGATCGTGGGGTTCGTGGTCACGCCGACGACGCCGCGCGTCGCCACCAGCTCGGCGAGGTTGCCGGTGCGCAGCCGTTCTCGGGAGAGGTCGTCGAGCCAGATCGACACGCCCGCTCCCGTGAGCTGCTCGATGGGGCCGGGGACGGTGGTGGGCTGCGTCATCGGACTTCCTCTCGTGGTGCTCTCGCTGCGGACGTGCGCCCGGGTCGCCGCTCGTGGCGGTCGTCCGGGGTGTCCCGAGGTGGGGCCGCGTGCACGGCCCCACCTCGGAATCTACGAAGGGTCAGCGCAGGTCGCCAGTGCCGCCCTCCGAGGGGGTGGGCTCGGCGCCCGGGGCGTCGCCGCCGCGCGCCGCGGCGATCGACTCGCGCGCCGCCGTCGCGACGGCCTCGGACGTGATGCCGAACTCGCGGTACAGCACCTGGTAGTCCGCGGACGCGCCGTAGTGCTCGAGGCTCACGGAGCGGCCGGCGTCGCCGACGAGCTCGCGCCAGCCCTGCGCGACGCCCGCCTCGACCGAGACGCGCGCGCGGACGGCGGACGGCAGGACCGACTCGCGGTAGGCGTCGTCCTGGCCGTCGAACCACTCGCGGCTCGGCAGCGACACGACGCGCGCCTGCACGCCCTCGGCCGCGAGGATCTCGCGCGCCTCGACGGCGAGCTGCACCTCGGAGCCGGTGCCGATGAGGATGACGTCCGGCGTGCCCTCGGTGTCGAGCAGCACGTACCCGCCGCGCGCTGTGCCGGACGCGTCGGCGTAGCCGTCGGTCCCGCGCGGGAACGTCGGCACGTTCTGGCGCGTGAGGATGAGGCCCGCCGGGCGCTCGGTGTTCTCGAGCACGGTGCGCCACGCCCACGCGGTCTCGTTCGCGTCGGCCGGGCGCACGACGTCGAGGCCCGGGATCGCGCGCAGCGCCGCGAGGTGCTCGACGGGCTGGTGCGTCGGGCCGTCCTCGCCGAGACCGATCGAGTCGTGCGTCCACACGAACGTCGTCGGGATCTCCATGAGGGCGGCGAGCCGGACGGCGGGACGCATGTAGTCGCTGAACTGGAGGAACGTGCCGCCGTAGGCGCGCGTGCCGCCGTGCAGGACGATGCCGTTGAGGATCGCGCCCATGGCGTGCTCGCGGATGCCGAAGTGCAGCGTGCGTCCGTACTCGTGGCCCGGGAACTTCTTCGTCGCGTGCTCGGCCGGCACGAACGACGGCTCGCCGTCCATCGTCGTGTTGTTCGAGCCCGCGAGGTCGGCGGAGCCGCCCCAGAGCTCGGGCAGCACGTCCTTGAGCGCGGTGAGGACCTTGCCGGACGCGGAGCGCGTCGCGACGGCCTTGCCCGCCTCGAACGTGGGCAGCGCGTCCTCCCAGCCGGCCGGGAGCTCGCGGCGCGAGAGGCGGTCGAGCAGCTCCGCGCCGGACGGGTTCGCCGTCTTCCACGCCTCGAACGCCCGGTCCCAGGCGGCGCGGGCGTCGGCCTGGCGCTCGCCGACGGCGCGCGTGTACGCGAGCACCTCGTCGTCGATCGCGAAGCTCGCCTCGGGGTCGAGGCCGAGCTCGACCTTGAGGCCCTTGATCTCGTCGGCGCCCATGGCGGAGCCGTGGATGCCGCCGGTGTTCTGCTTCGTGGGCGACGGGTACCCGATGATCGTGCGCAGCGCGATGATCGACGGCTTGCCCGTCTCGGCCTTGGCGGCCTCGATCGCGGCGTGCAGCGCGTCGACGTCCTCCGCGTAGCCCGTGCCGCCGTTGGTCCAGTCGACGCGCTGGGTGTGCCAGCCGTACGCCGCGTAGCGCGCGAGGACGTCCTCGGTGAACGCGATGTCCGTGTCGTCCTCGATCGAGATCTTGTTGTCGTCCCAGATCACGACGAGGTTGCCGAGCTGCTGGTGGCCCGCGAGCGAGGAGGCCTCGCTCGTCACGCCCTCCTGCAGGTCGCCGTCGGAGGCGATGACGTACACGTGGTGGTCGAACGGCGACTCGCCCGGCGTGGTCGACGGGTCGAGCAGGCCGCGCTCGCGGCGCGCCGCGAACGCCATGCCGACCGACGACGCGAGGCCCTGGCCGAGCGGGCCGGTCGTGATCTCGACGCCGCGGGTGTGCTTGTACTCGGGGTGGCCCGGGGTCTTGGAGCCCCACGTGCGCAGCGCCTCGATGTCCTCCATCTCCAGGCCGTACCCGGCGAGGAAGAGCTGGAGGTAGATCGTCAGCGACGAGTGGCCCGCGGAGAGCACGAACCGGTCACGACCGACCCAGTGGTCGTCGGACGGGTCGTGGCGCATGACCTTCTGGAACAGCAGGTACGCGGCGGGGGCCAGCGAGATCGCGGTGCCCGGGTGGCCGTTGCCCACCTTCTCCACGGCGTCGGCGGCGAGCGCCTTGATCGTCTTGACGGCCCGGTCGTCCAGGTCCGTCCAGTCCAGGGGCGTGTGAGCAGGGGACAACGCGTTCACCGAACCTCATTCCCGTCCGGAGCGCGCGCCCCGGATCCTCGCGACAACTCGAAGCAACCGTTGAACATTTCCCGGCCTCGCGCCTCAGGGGGCGGGGCGGCCCGGTGCCCGTCGCGCGGCCCGGAGGCCACGTCCGTGGCGGGCGGTCCGACGCGGGACGGTCGCGGGCACCAGCCTATACGCGTGCGCCGTTCCCGGCCGGGCGGTGCCCACGTGCTGGATTTCGGTCGGATGTCACACAATCGCCCGGCCCGTCCGGTCGGCCCCCGCGCAGGCGGGGACGTACGATGAGCGAGGACGACCGGCGGTCCGTCCCAGCTCGCCCCCCACCTCAGAACGGAACACCGAAGCGCGTGCACACCACGAGCCAGGCACCGATCGACGGGACCGGAAGCCCGTCGAGCGCCGCGTCGACCCAGCAGCCGTCCTCTCCGACGGCCCCCGCGACCTCCGTCGCCCCGACGGCCGAGGTCGCCGGCGCGACCCGCGCGCTGCGCGAGCGGGTCGGCGCCTACGTCGCCCTCACCAAGCCGCGCATCATCGAGCTCCTCCTCGTCACGACGGTCCCGACGATGTTCCTGGCGCAGGGCGGGCTGCCCGGGCTGGGCCTCATCCTCGCGACGCTCGTCGGCGGCACGCTCGCCGCGGCCTCCGCGAACGTCTACAACTGCTACCTCGACCGCGACATCGACGAGGTCATGAACCGCACCAAGCGGCGCCCGCTCGTCACGGGCGAGATCACCCCCCGCGCGGCGCTCGTGTTCGCGACCGTCCTCGGCGTGGTGTCGCTGGTCTGGTTCGCGCTGCTCGTCAACGTCGTCTCCGCGTGGCTGACGTTCGGGGCGATCGCGATCTACGTCGTCGGCTACACGATGATCCTCAAGCGCCGCACCCCGCAGAACATCGTGTGGGGCGGCATCGCGGGCTGCATGCCGGTGCTCATCGGCTGGTCGGCGGTCACGGGCTCGCTGAGCTGGGCGGCGCTCGCGCTGTTCCTCGTCATCTTCTTCTGGACCCCGCCGCACTACTGGCCGCTGTCGATGAAGTTCAAGCGCGACTACGCGAACGCGGGCGTCCCGATGCTCCCCGTCGTCGCGGACGACAGCCGGGTCGCGCGCGAGATGATCCTCTACGGCGTCGCGATGGTCGCCTCGTCGCTCGCGCTGTGGCCGCTCGCCGGCATGACCTGGGTCTACGGCGTCGTCGCCACGGCCCTGGGCGCGTGGTTCCTGTCGTCGTGCGTGACGATGCTGCGCCGGGCGCGAGACAAGGCCGACGGCAAGGGCGGCAAGGTGGGGGAGATGAAGGTCTTCCACGCGTCCATCACGTACCTGACCCTGCTCTTCGTCGCGGTGGCGGTCGACGTCTTCCTGCCGCTGTGAGCCCGGTCGTCCCGGGCGGGCAGTGACGCCATGAGCCCCGGCGAGGCCCACGTGCCCGAGGCGCTGGACCGCGCCGCGCGCGAGTACCTGGCGCACCTCGCCGTCGAGCGCGGGCTGTCCGCCAACACGGTCGCGGCCTACCGCCGCGACCTCGCGCGCTACGTCGCGTTCCTCGCGTCGCGCGGGAACCACGCCGTGCGCGACGTCGAGGCGGACGACGTCGCCGACTACGTCACCGCGCTGCGCACCGGGGCCGACGGCGGCGCGCCCCTGTCGCCGTCGTCGACCGCCCGGTCGGTGGCGGCCGTGCGCGGCTGGCACCGCTTCTGCGCGGCCGAGGGCCTGGCCGACGCCGACGCGTCGGCCGACGTCCGCCCGCCCGCCCAGGGCAGGCGGCTGCCGAAGGCCATCTCGACCGACGAGGTCGCGCGCATCCTCGAGGCGTCCGGCGCCGGGGACGGGCCCGGCCCCCTGCGCGACCGCGCGCTCCTGGAGCTCGTGTACTCGACCGGCGCGCGCATCACCGAGGCGGTGAGCCTCGACGTCGACGACCTGGACCTCGACAGCGGCGCCGTGCGCCTCCTGGGCAAGGGCGGCAAGGAGCGCGTGGTGCCCGTCGGGTCGTTCGCGCGCCGCGCCCTCGACGCCTACCTCGTGCGCGGGCGCGCCGCGCTCGCCGCGAACGGCCGGGGGACGCCCGCGGTGTTCCTCAACACGCGCGGCGCGCGCCTGTCCCGGCAGAGCGCGTGGGCCGTGCTGCGCACCGCGGCCGAGCGCGCCGGGATCGAGCACCCCGAACGGATCTCGCCCCACACGCTGCGGCACTCGTTCGCCACCCACCTGCTCGCCGGCGGTGCGGACGTGCGCGTCGTGCAGGAGCTGTTGGGCCACGCATCGGTCACCACGACCCAGATCTACACGCTCGTGACGCCCGACACGCTGCGCGAGGTCTACGCGGCCGCGCACCCCCGCGCGCTGGGCTGATCCCGCGCCGCGACGGGGCCATGGCGGCCCCCAGCACCGCCGCAGCACCGCCGCGAGTACCGCCGCGCCACGTCCTCCCGGAACGCGGCGCGCGGGCGCGTACGCACCGGCCCGGGCGAGGTCCTGCGATACCGTGGCGGACGTGAGCAGCCAGGCCGAGACCCAGCCCGAGACGCGCGGCGCGCACGGCTCGCACGGCGACGCCGTCCGTCCGGTCGTCCCGCAGACGTCCGCCGAGGGGGACGCGGCGCCTCCCGCCGACCTCCCCGTCGAGCAGCCCGCGGACCGTGCCGCGGCCGCCGAGCCGCGCGTCGACGTCGTCGGCCGCACCCTGCCGGAGTTCCCCGTCCCGGCCTCGCTCGCCGCGCACGGCCCGGGCCGCATCATCGCCATGTGCAACCAGAAGGGCGGCGTCGGCAAGACGACGACCACCATCAACCTCGGTGCCGCGCTCGCCGAGTACGGGCGCAAGGTCCTGCTCGTCGACTTCGACCCGCAGGGCGCCGCGTCCGTCGGCCTCGGCGTCAACCCGCACGAGCTGGATCGCACGGTCTACAACCTGCTCATGGAGCGCGGCGCGGACATCCACGACGTGCTCGTGAGCACCGACGTCGAGAACCTCGACCTGCTGCCCGCGAACATCGACCTCTCGGCCGCCGAGGTGCAGCTCGTGGGCGAGGTCGCGCGTGAGTCCGTCCTGTCGCGCGTGCTGCGCCCGGTCGTGGACGACTACGACGTGATCCTCGTCGACTGCCAGCCCTCGCTCGGCCTGCTCACCGTGAACGCGCTCACCGCCGCGCACGGCGTGCTCATCCCGCTCGAGTGCGAGTTCTTCGCGCTGCGCGGCGTCGCGCTGCTCGTCGAGACGATCGAGAAGGTGCGCGACCGGCTCAACCCGCGCCTCGACGTCGACGGCATCCTCGCCACGATGTTCGACTCGCGGACGCTGCACTCGCGCGAGGTCGTGGCGCGCGTGCACGAGGCGTTCGGCGACAAGCTGCTCCACACCGTGATCGGGCGCACCGTGAAGTTCCCGGACGCGTCCGTCGCGGCCGAGCCCATCACCGTGTACGCGCCGAACCACCCGGGCGCCGTCGCGTACCGGCAGCTCGCCCGGGAGCTGGTCGCCCGTGGCGACGCCGCCTGAGCCGCCACCACCGACGGAGCCGCCCGCGCGGGCCGGGTTCGAGGTCCGGCTCGACAACTTCAGCGGGCCCTTCGACCTGCTGCTGTCGCTCATCACGAAGCACAAGCTCGACATCACCGAGGTGGCGCTCGCGCGCGTGACGGACGACTTCATCGCGTACATCCGCGCGGCCGAGCGCGCCGCCGCCGTCGCGCGGGCCGCGGGGGAGGACCACCCCGGCTGGGACCTCGGCACCGCGAGCGAGTTCCTCGTCGTCGCCGCGACGCTGCTCGACCTCAAGGCCGCCCGGCTGCTGCCGACGGGCAGCGTCGAGGACGACGAGGACCTGGCGCTGCTGGAGGCCCGCGACCTGCTCTTCGCCCGGCTGCTGCAGTACCGCGCGTACAAGGACGTGTCGGGCCTGCTCGCCGAGCGGTTCGAGAGCGCCGGGCGCCGGTTCCCGCGCGTCGTGCAGCTCGAGCCGCACCTCGCCGCGCTGCTGCCCGAGCTCGTGTGGACCATGGGGCCGGACCAGCTCGCCGTGCTCGCGGCCCGCGCGCTCGCCCCCAAGGCGCCGCCGCCCGGCGTCTCGCTCGACCACCTGCACGCCCCGGCCGTGAGCGTGCGCGAGCAGGCGGGGATCGTCGTCGACCGCGTGCGCAGCCACGGCACGACCACGTTCCGCGCCCTCGTCGCCGACGCGGGGGAGACCGCCGTGGTCGTCGCGCGGTTCCTCGCGCTGCTCGAGCTGTTCCGCCAGGCGCTCGTCGCGTTCGACCAGGTGACGCCGCTCGGCGAGCTCACCGTGCGGTGGTCGGGCGACGACGACGCGGCCGAGCCGCCGCTCGCCGACGTCGGCAGCGAGTTCGACGAGGGCGACGAGCCCGACCCGGCGGCCATCCTCGCCGCCACCGACCAGGAGGTCCCCGCGTGACGCAGCCCCACGACGGCCCGGCCCCGGACGACGCCCGCCCGCCCGCCGTGCACGACCTCCCGGGCGGTCTGCCGTCCGCGCTCGAGGCCGTGCTCATGGTCGCGGACGAGCCGATCCCGCCGGTCGAGCTCGCGGCGGCGCTCGCGGTCCCGGTCGACGAGGTGCTGGACGCGCTGCACGAGCTCGCGGCCGAGTACCGCGGCGACGACGGCGGTCGGCCCCGCGGGTTCGAGCTGCGCGCGGCGGGCGGCGGGTGGCGCGTGTACTCCGCGCCCGCGCACGCCGAGGTCGTGGGGAGGTTCGTGCAGGGCGGCCAGACGGCCCGGCTCACGCAGGCGGCGTTGGAGACTCTGGCCGTGATCGCGTACCGTCAACCGGTCAGCCGCGGCCAGGTGTCGGCGGTGCGAGGGGTCAACGTGGACGGCGTGGTGCGCACGCTCGTGGCGCGCGGGCTCGTGGCCGAGGTCGGCCAGGACCCGCACACCGGCGCCGGCCTCTTCGGCACCACGGGGTACTTCCTCGAGCGCATGGGTTTCACGTCGCTCGACGAGCTCCCCCCGCTCGCGCCGCACCTGCCGGACATGGACGACCTCGAGGGCCTCGACGGGCTCGCCGACCTGCGCGCTCCCGCGCGGCCGCCGGACGCTCCCGACGTCGCGGCTGACGACTCGGACGGCGCACCGGCGCCGACCGCCACGACACCCGGCGTGACGCACGACGTCACGCACGGACCGACGGACGAAGGACACGCATGAGCTCGAAGGACGGACGCCGCTCCGGCGACGGAGGGCGCGGGCGCACGCCCCGCGACGGGGCGGGCGACGCACGCCGCGGCGGGAACGGCGACGCGCGTCGTGGCGGCCCGCGGGGCGGCGACGGCGCACGCGCGGGCGGCGCGCCCCGGCGCGGCGGCTCGTCCGCGCAGGGCTCGTCCGCGGGCCGCGGCGCGGGCGAGGGCCGGGAGCAGGGCGCCGGTCGTGGCCAGGGTGCCGGTCGGGCGACCGGTGCGGGCCGCGGCGCGGCCGCCGGTCGGGGTCGCCCTGCCGCCGGTCGCGGCACGTCGGCGCCTCGCGCCGGTCAGGCGGCGGGCCGGCCGCGCCGTCCCGTGCGCGGGCAGCCCAGCGAGCCCCAGCGCGACGTCCACGTCGAGGACGGCGTGCGCCTGCAGAAGGTGCTCGCGTCGGCCGGGCTCGGGTCGCGCCGCGCGTGCGAGGACCTCATCGCGCAGGGCCGCGTCGAGGTGGACGGCGTGCGGGTCACCGAGCTGGGCGTGCGGGTCGACCCGGCGCGCGCCGTCGTGCACGTGGACGGGATGCGCCTGCAGCTCGACTCCTCGCGCGTGACGCTCGCCCTCAACAAGCCGCGCGGCGTCGTGTCGACGATGCACGACCCGGACGGCCGCCCGTCGATCGCCGAGCTCGTCGCCGACCGTCCCGAGCGACTGTTCCACGTGGGCCGCCTCGACGCGGACAGCGAGGGCCTGCTGCTGCTCACGAACGACGGCGAGCTCGCGAACCACCTCGCGCACCCCTCGCACGAGGTCGCCAAGACCTACCTCGTCACGGTGCGCGGCAAGGTCGCGGGCAACGTCGCGAACAAGTTCCTGCACGGGATCGAGCTCGAGGACGGGGTCGTGCAGGCGGACGCGTACCGCGTCGTCGACCAGGTCGCGGACCAGACGATGATCGAGGTCGTGCTCCACTCCGGCCGCAACCGGGTCGTGCGGCGCATGTTCGAGGAGGTCGGCTACCCCGTGACGCGCCTCGTGCGCACGCGCATCGGGCCGATCGCGCTCGGCAACCTGCGCCCGGGCACGACGCGCGTGCTCGGACGCACCGAGCTCGGCACGCTCATGGCGGGCGTCGGGCTCTAGGCCCGCGCGTCCCGCACACCACCCCGACGGACCGCCGCGAGGCGGGCCGTCCCGCACGAAGGAGCACCATCCATGCCGGTCCGGGCGATCCGGGGCGCGACCCAGCTCGACGCCGACGAGCGCGAGCACCTGTTCGCGCGCACGCGCGAGCTCGTCCAGGAGGTGCTCGACGCGAACGCCGTCGACACCGACGCGCTCATCTCGATCCTCTTCACGTGCACCCCCGACCTGGTGGCCGACTTCCCGGCCGCCGCGGCGCGCGAGATGGGTCTCGGCGACGTGCCGCTCATGTGCGCGACGGAGATCGCGGTGCCCGGCGCGCTGCCGCGCGTGGTGCGCCTCATGGCGCACGCGGAGCTCGACGTCGACCGCGCGGCGGTCCAGCACGTCTACCTGCACGGGGCGACGGCGCTGCGCAAGGACCTCGCCCAGTGAGCGCGGGGACGCCGGGCGCGGGGAAGGGTCGCGCCGACGGCGCGCTGACGGTCGCGATCGACGGGCCGTCGGGGTCCGGCAAGTCGAGCGTGTCGAAGGGCGTCGCGCGCCGCCTCGGCCTCGCCTACCTCGACACGGGCGCGATGTACCGCGCCGCCACCTGGTGGTGCCTGCACCGCGGCGAGGACCTCGCCGACCAGGACGCCGTCGCGCACGCCGTGCGCGTCATGCCGCTCGTCATGGGCCTCGACCCGTCCGGTCCGACCGTCCACGTGGACGGGACGGACGTCGGCGAGGCGATCCGCTCGACCGAGATCTCGACGGCCGTGAGCGCCGTCGCGACCAACCTCGCGGTGCGCGCGGAGCTGCGGCGCCTCCAGCGCGCGGCCATCGAGGCCGAGCGCACGCCCGCGGGCTTCGCGGGCGGCCGCGGCGTCGTGGCGGAGGGCCGGGACATCACGACGGTCGTCGCCCCCGACGCCGACGTGCGCGTGCTCCTCACCGCGAGCGAGGAGGCCCGCCTCGCGCGCCGCTCGCTCGACGTGCACGGGACGGCCGACGCGGCCGCCGTCGAGGCGACGAAGGACCAGGTGCTGCGGCGCGACCGCGACGACGCGACGGTCTCGCAGTTCCAGGTCGCGGCCGACGGCGTCGTGACCGTCGACTCGTCGGACCTCGACCTGGAGCAGACGATCGACGCGGTGCTCTCCGTGGTCGAGCAGGTCACCGGGCGGGTGGTCGGCCCGCGCCAGGGCTCGTGAGCCGCGGCACGGGAGACGGCGTCCCGTCGCCCGCCGGGCCGGCGTGGTCGCGCTGGGTGGGCCGCTTCCTCGCGCGCGTCGTGTGGGCGACGGAGGTCGTCGGCGCGGAGCACGTCCCGGCCGAGGGTCCGGTCGTGCTCGCCGCGAACCACACCGGCGTCGTCGACGGGCCGCTCGTCCTCGGGGTCGCGCCGCGCCCGCTGCACGTCCTCGTCAAGGAGGAGATGTTCACCGGGCCGGTCGGCTGGGTGCTGCGCGCCGCCGGGCAGATCCCCGTGGACCGCACCGGCGGGCGCCCCGCGCTCGCGGCCGGGCTCGGCGTGCTGCGGCGCGGCGGCGCGGTCGGCGTCTTCCCCGAGGGCGCCCGCGGGCGCGGCGACGCCACCTCTGCGCGTGCCGGGGCCGCGTGGCTCGCGCTCAACGGTCACGCCCGCGTGGTGCCCGTCGCCGTGCTCGGCACGCGCCGCGCGGGCGAGGGCGTCAACCGGATCCCCGGGCTGCGCCGTCGGCTCGTCGTCCGCTTCGGCGAGCCGCTCACCGTCGAGCGCGCGCCCGGGGTGAGCGGCAAGCAGGCGCTCGAGGACGCGAACGAGCGCATCCGCACCGCGCTCGCCGAGCTGGTCGCCGACACCGTCGCGCTGACCGGCGTGGCGCTGCCGCTGGACGACCCGCGCGGGGACCGGCCGACGTCGTGAGGACGGACCGCCCGGTGGCGCACGTGGTGGGCGACCGCCCGGGCACCGGTCTGCTCGTCGGGCTCGCGTCGGCCCTCGCGTTCGGCGCGAGCGGACCGTTCGTCAAGCCGCTCCTCGAGGCGGGCTGGACGCCGGGCGCCGCCGTCCTCGCGCGCGCCCTGTGCTCGGCGCTCGTCCTCGCCCCGGTCGCGGCCGTCGCCCTGCGCGGCAGCCACCGCCTCCTGCGCGAGGAGTGGCGGCTCGTCCTCGGGTTCGGCCTCGTCGCCGTCGCGGGGACCCAGCTGTGCTACTTCGCGGCCGTCGCGCGCATGCCCGTCGGCATCGCGCTGCTCGTCGAGTACCTCGCGCCCGTGCTCCTCGTCGGCCTCGCCTGGGCCCGCACGCGCCACGTGCCGCCCCGGCTCACGCTCGCCGGCTGCGCCGTCGCGGTCCTCGGGCTCGTGCTCGTCGTCGACCCGGGCGGCGCCCGCCCCGACCTCCTCGGCGTCCTCCTCGCGCTCGGCGCGGCGGTCGGGCTGGGCGCCTACTTCGTGCTGTCCGCGCGCCCGACGCGCCTGCCGCCCGTCGCGCTCGCCGCGAGCGGGCTCGGCGTCGGGGCGCTCGCGCTCGGCGCGGCGGCGCTCGCGGGCGTGCTGCCCTTCGCCGCCCCGCTCGTCGACGTCACGCTCCTCGGCTCGTCGGCGCCCTGGTACGTCCCGCTCGCGGTCGTCGTGCTCGTCGCGACGGCGTTCGCCTACGTCTCCGGCGTCGCCGCGACCGTGCGCATGGGCGAGCGCCTCGCGTCGTTCGTCGGGCTGTCCGAGGTGCTGTTCGCCGTCGCCATCGCGTGGCTCCTGCTCGGCGAGGTGCCGAGCCTCGTGCAGGCCACGGGCGGCGTGCTCGTCGTCGCCGGGGTCGTGCTCGTGCGTCTCGCGGGCACGCCCGTCGCGCGGTAGGTTCGCGCTCAGGCGCCGACGCCCCGTCGCAGGGCCGGGCAGGCGCCGCCCGCGGGGGAGGGAGCACGCATGGCCGAGCCGCCCGGCAAGCCCACGACCGTCGACGAGTACCTCGCGACGCTCGCCCCGGACGCGCGCGAGGTCGTCGCGCACCTGCGCGCCGTGGTGCACGACACGGTGCCCGGCCTGGGCGAGCGCATCAGCTACGGCATCCCGACGTTCACGCGCGACGGCCGGTACGTCGTCTACCTCGCGGGCTGGGCCCACCACGTCTCGCTCTACCCCGTGCCCGAGGTCGACGACGCGCTCGCGCGCCGCATCGCGCGCTACCAGGACGGCAAGGGCACGCTGCGGTTCCCGCTGGCGGAGCCCGTGCCCGACGACGTCGTGCGGGCCGTCGTCGCGCGGCTCGCCGCCCGCCGGGACGGTGCCGCGGGCTGACGCCGGGCCCGCCGGACGGGCGCCCGCACGACGCGCCCGCGGCCCGGTTCGGAGCCTGGCCCGCGGCCTGGGAGAATGGACTTCATGACCACACCCGACCCCGCCCAGCCCGGCACGCCCGGACAGACCGACGCCGTCGGTCAGGCCGAGGAGCCCCTGGCGCCCGCGGACGCCGCGGACGACGAGGCGCGCGAGCGCGCGCTGCGCGCCGGACTCGACGACTACGAGCTCGAGGACGCCGACCTCGCGCTGCTCGACGCCGACGAGGACGCGCTCGACGGCGCGGCGCCCGAGGCGCCCCTGCCCGTGCTCGCCGTGGTCGGGCGCCCGAACGTCGGCAAGTCGACGCTCGTCAACCGCATCCTCGGCCGCCGCGAGGCCGTCGTCGAGGACAAGCCGGGCGTCACGCGCGACCGCGTGAGCTACCCGGCCGACTGGGCCGGACGCCGCTTCACGCTCGTCGACACCGGCGGCTGGGAGGTCGACGTCGCGGGCATCGAGTCCAAGGTCGCCGAGCAGGCCGAGGTCGCGATCTCCCTCGCCGACGCGGTGCTCTTCGTCGTCGACGCGACCGTCGGCGCGACCGCGACGGACGAGCGCGTCGTGCGCCTCCTGCGCGAGTCGGGCAAGCCCGTCGTGCTGTGCGCCAACAAGGTCGACGGGCAGTCGGGCGAGGCGGACGCCGCGTACCTGTGGAGCCTCGGCCTCGGCGAGCCGCACCCCGTGTCCGCGCTGCACGGCCGCGGGACGGGCGACCTGCTCGACGCCGCGATGGCGGCGCTGCCCACGGAGTCCGAGCACGGCGAGGTGCGGCCGACCGGACCGCGTCGCGTCGCGCTCGTCGGGCGCCCGAACGTCGGCAAGTCCTCGCTGCTGAACAAGCTCGCGGGCGCCGACCGCGTTGTCGTCGACGAGATCGCCGGCACGACGCGCGACCCGGTCGACGAGCTCGTGACGATCAAGAACGTCCCGTACGTCCTCGTCGACACCGCCGGCATCCGTCGCCGGGTGCACCAGACGAAGGGCGCCGACTTCTACGCGTCACTGCGCACGCAGGCCGCGATCGAGAAGGCGGAGCTCGCCGTCGTGCTCGTGGACGCGTCGGTGCCGCTCACCGAGCAGGACACGCGCGTCATCTCCCAGGTCGTGGACGCGGGCCGCGCGCTCGTCATCGCGTACAACAAGTGGGACCTCATGGACGACGACCGTCGCCCGTACCTCGAGCGCGAGATCGAGAAGGACCTCGTCCAGGTGCAGTGGGCGCCGCGCGTGAACGTGTCGGCCCGCACCGGCTGGCACACCGACCGCCTCGCCCCGGCGATGGAGCGCGCGCTCGACTCCTGGGACACGCGCATCCCCACGGGCCGCCTCAACGCGTTCCTCGGCGAGCTCGTGGCCGCCCACCCGCACCCGCTGCGCGGCGGCAAGCAGCCCCGCATCCTCTTCGCGACGCAGGCCTCCACGCGCCCGCCGCGGTTCGTCGTGTTCGCGACCGGGTTCCTCGAGGCGGGCTACCGCCGCTTCATCGAGCGCCGCCTGCGCGAGACGTTCGGGTTCGAGGGCTCGCCCATCGAGATCAGCGTCCGCGTGCGGGAGAAGCGCAAGCGGTGAGCACGGGCACGGGGCGCGCCTCCGCCGGGGCCTCCCGGCGGAGCCGCGCCCTGCGCCTGGGCGCGGCCCGGGACACCGCGGCCGTGCGGCACGTCGTGACGTTCCTCGTGGTCGCCGTCGCGACGGTGCTCGTGACGCGGTTCTTCCTCGCGGCGTCGGGGTACCCGCAGGTCGGCGGGGGAGACCTGCACGTCGCGCACGTGCTGTGGGGCGGGCTCGGCATGGCGCTCGCCCTCGTGCTGCTGCTCTCCTTCGTCGGCCCGGCCCTGCGCTCGCTCGGCGCGTTCGTGGGCGGGATCGGGTTCGGGCTGTTCGTCGACGAGATCGGCAAGTTCGTCACCGCGGACAACGACTACTTCTACGAGCCGACGGCGGCGCTCATCTACGCGACGGTCGTCGTGCTCGTCCTCGTCGTCGAGGCGCTGCACGGGTGGCGGCGCCACCACCCGGCCGAGTACCTCGCGGTCGCGACCGACCGCGCCGTCGCGGGCGTCGCCGGCGGGTTCACCGACGACGCGCGCGAGGAGGCCCGCGCGCTCGTCGCGCTGGGTCGCGGCGAGCCGGCGGCCGACGAGGTCGCGGCGCTCGTCGAGGCGGTGCCGCGCGACGACGTCGACGTGCCCGACCCGGTGCGCGCCCTCGTGCGGCGCTCGTCGGCCTGGTTCGCGCAGACGCTCCAGCGCCGCTGGGCCGCCGTCGTGGTGGTCGTGCTCGTGCTCGGGACGGCGCTGGGCTCGCTGCTCGCGGGGCTGCGCGTGCTGGTCGGCGACGTCGACGTGCCCCCCTGGGTCGGGGCCGGCATCGCCGCGGGCGTCGCCGCGACGGTCGCGTGCGTCGTCGTGGGCGTCGTGGTGTCCCGCCGGGGGCGGCCCGAGGACCGCCGGGCGGGCGCCGTGTGGGTCCGGCGCGGCGTGCTCGTCTCGCTCCTGCTCACGCAGCTCCTCGTGTTCCGCGCGCTGCAGTGGGTCGGCGTCGCCGGGCTCGTGGTGGACCTGCTCGTGCTCGCGGCGCTCGGCGCCGCCCTCGGTGGCGACGACGAGCGCCGTCGGACACCGCGCCGCTGACGCGTCGTCGCCGCGGTGGGCGACCTCTCCTGACCGACGACGGCGGCCGCCCCCGCGAGGGGACGGCCGCCGTCGGCGCTGGTGGTGGGCCGCTCAGCCGAGCGGGCCGTACATTGCGGGGGAGGTGCGGGCCTGCGTGGCCTGCTCGAGCGCGTACGCGAGGCCGAGCAGCGGGCCCTCGTCGAAGTCGCGGCCGAGCAGCTCGAGGTTGACGCCGCCGCCGGTGACGGTGCCGTCGGTCGCGACCGCCTGGCCGACCGGGACGGTCACCGCGGGCAGCCCGGTGTTCGGGCTGAGCCGCAAGTTCGTGCCGATCGTCCCGTACGGGTTGGCGCTCGGGTAGACGAGCGCGTCGAGGTCGGCGTCGTCGAGCATCGAGGTGACGAGCACCTTCCCCTCGGCGAGGACCTTCGTGTGCGACCCCTCGGGGCCCGCCCACGCCTGGTACGTCTCCTCCGTGACCGCGTCGCGCGAGACATACGTGCTGCGGCGGGACGGCACGTAGCGACCCGAGTCGACGATCCCCTGGAGCGTGCGGGCCTCGACCTGCGGGGCGAGGTGGGTCGCGACGTACGCGTCGAGGTCGTGCTTGAACTCGTTCGTCGAGCCCGACCCCTCGGAGAGGACGCTCGCGAAGCCGTTCGGCAGGACCGGCGACCACGTGGTGGGCGGCGTGACCTCGACGACGGTCGCGCCGAGCGACTCGAGCGTCGCGCGGGTCTGCGCCCACAGGCGGAGCGTCGCCGCGTTGCTGCCGAGCATGGACGGCACGTAGCCGATGCGGGTGCCGTCGAGCGCGCCCTCGTCGAGGTACTGCGTGTACGACGCCGGGACCTCGCCCTCCTGGCGCGACGTCACCGGGTCGGCGGCGTCGACCCCGGCGACGGCGTCGAGCGCGACGGCCGCGTCGAGGACGCTCCGGGCCATCGGCCCGCCCGTGTCCTGGCTCAGCGCGAGCGGGACGATGCCGTCGCGGCTCGCGAGGCCGACCGTCGGGCGCACGCCGACGAGCTGGTTGTACGACGACGGGACGCGGATCGACCCGCCCGTGTCCGTGCCGAGGCCGAGACCGGCGAGGTTCGCCGCGACGGCCGCGCCCGTGCCGCCGCTGGACCCGCCGGCCGTGCGGCTCGTGACGTACGGGCTCGCGACGAGCGTGCTCGTGCCCGCGTCCTGGAACGAGGAGAATTCCGACGCGAACCCGAACGCGAACTCGTCCAGGCTGGCCTTCGCGAGGATCACCGCGCCGTCGGCGCGCAGGCCCTCGACCATCGTCGCGTCGGTCGTCGTCCGGTTTTCGTCCCAGCAGCCGCAGCCGCCCGTGGTGGGCATGTCCTTCGTGTCGTAGTTGTCCTTCACCGCGACGGGCACGCCGAGCAGCAGGCTCGTCATGCCGTCCGTCGCGCGGACCGCGTCGGCGCGCGCGGCGGCCTCCAGCGCGACGTCGCTCGTGCTGATGATCGAGTGCAGCGGCCGCCCGCCGGCGCCCGTGTCGACGAGCGTCGTGTCGTACGCCTCGATCCGGTCGAGGTACTCCTGGGTGATCGCGACCGACGTCGTCGTGCCCGCGTTCATCGCGGCCTGCATGTCGAGCACGGACGCCTCGACGAGCTCGAACGGGCCGTCGTCGTACACGATGCGCTGCGAGACGGCGGCGAGGTCGGTCACCGTGATCGTGCCGTCCCCGTCCGTGTCGGCGGGCGCGACGTCGTCCCACACCGCGTCGGCCGACGTCGCGCCGAGCGCGGCGGCGACGACCGCGAGGTCGTCGGTCGTGACCTGCTGGTCGCCCGTGAGGTCGAGCGCGGTCCAGTAGGGGGCGAGGAGCGGCGCGGGCTCGGCGCTGGGAGCACCGGTCGCGGCGGGCGCCGTCGTGACGCCGAGGACGAGGCCGCCGATCGTCAGGGCGGCGAGCCCGCCGGTGGCGGCGCGCCGGTGGGTCGTGGTCACGGACGGCTCCTTCGAGGGGACGGGCGCGCGGTGCGCGGGCGAGAGGTCGGGGCGGGGCAGCGGGCCGGTCATCGCGTGGCCGCCCGACGCCGCGCGAGCAGGATGCCCGTGCCGACGGCGACCGCGAGGAGCGCGGCGCCGACGAACCACGCGACGCTCACCCCGGTCGACGCGAGCGCGCCGCCCGAGGCCTCCCCGGACGGGGACGACGACGAGTCGGACGCGCCGTCGTCCCCGGGGGGTGTGGTGCCGCCGTCGTCGACGGGCGGCGTGGCGGTCCCGTCCGTCGGCTCCGCCGTGGGCGGGACGTCGGCCGCGGTGACGGTCGTCGTGGCGCTCGCGGCGTCGGTGAGCGTCGCCGTCCCGGCGTCGGCGCCCACGAGCGTGGCGGTCGGGACGGCGAAGGCCGCCGCGCCGTCGGACACGGCGGTGAACGTCAGGGTCGCGAGGGTGACGTCGCCCTCGAGGCCGGGCGAGGTGCCGAGCCGCGTGTGCGTGACGACGACCGTCCCGGCTGCGTCGTCGGTCGCGTCGGCGAACCCGCCGTCCGGGGTCACGACGGAGTCGTCCACGAGCTCGACGAGGTCGGGGTCGTAGGCGACGGCGAGGTCGTAGGCGTAGAGGTCGACGGCACCGGACGCGGCGACCGTGACGGTGATCTCCGCGCCGACCTCGACCGACGCGGGCGCCGAGAGGGAGACCTGGGCGACGGACGGTGCGGCGTGCGCGGGGGCGGCGAGGGCCGCCGCGGCGCACGCGAGACCGCCGACGAGGGCGGCGCGGACGCGGAGCCGTCTGCGGGGGACGGGACGGGTCATGGGCGAGCGGTCCTTCCTCCGGGCGCGCGGAGGTACGGCGCGACCGGCGGTCGTGTGGTGGGGCCCCCTGCCGTCAGCGATGCTCACAAGTCGCTGTTTCCCGGGCGTTTCGCGACGGTTAGCACGAGCAACGAACAGGGTCTCGGTCCGGTCACGATCCCGACGACGCGGGTCAGCCGAGGACCGGCGGCTCGCCCTCGCGCACCTCGGGGTCCGGCAGGCGGCGCATGCGCAGCGCCGCGACGACGCCGAGGAGCCCCGCGACGAGCGGCACGAGGAGCGCGACCTGCAGCGCCCGCGCCCGCACGTCGTCGTTGATGGCCACGACCTCCGCCCGCACCGCAGGTGGCTCGTCGGCGAGGAGCTCGACGAGCTGGGCGTCGCTCATGATCTCGGCGTCGTCCTCGAGCACCCGGGCGACCTGCTCCTTGTCGTCCGGGGGCAGCACGTCGCTCGCCTCCGCCCGCGCCGTGAACCCCGCCGCGAGCGACGCCAGCATGACCGCGCCCGCGACGGCGAGGCCGAGCGAGAGGCCGAACGACCCGGCAGCCGAGCTCACGCCCGCGGCCTCGCTCGCGCGCTCCTCCGGCACGGGGGAGAGCGTGTACGCGTTGAGCTGGGAGACCAGGAGCCCCAGCCCGGCGCCCGCCACGACGAGCGGCAGCGCGAGCCACCAGCCCGACGACGCCCTCGGCACCACCGCGACGAGCGCCACCACGCCCACGACGAGCAGGAGGAAGCCCGCGAGCACGCGGGAGGCCGGCCGCCGTCGGCCGGGGCGCTTGCCCGCGACGAGGGCGGCGGCGAACATCGTCAGCGACAGCGGGGCGAGCGAGAGGCCCGCGAGCAGCGCGTCGTACCCGAGCGCCATCTGCAGGAAGATCGGCAGCGCGATCATCGCCCCGCCCAGCGCGACCTGCTGCAGGAGCTGCTGCGACACCCCGATCCGGAACGCGGGCGAGCGGAACAGCCCCGGGTCGACGAGCGTCGTCCGCCCCGCCCGCGCGCGGCGCACGAGCCACCACGCGAGGCCCACCAAGCCCAGCGCACCGACGAGGACGAGCGCCCCGACCGCCTCGCCGCCCTCCTGCCACACCAGCACGCCCAGCACGACGCCGCCCATCCCGACGACGGACAGGACCGTCCCGACCACGTCCACCGCGCGGTCGCCCGTGTACGGGACGTCGCGCACGAGCCGCACGCCCACGAGGACGACGACGATCACCACGGCCTCGAGCCCGAACGCCACGCGCCACGACAGCGTCGTCGTGATGACGCCGCCGAGCAGCGGCCCGACCGCCGCCGCGATCGACGCCGCCGCGCCCACGAGCGCGTACGCCGCCTTGCGCGCGGTGCCCTCGAAGTTGCCGTGCACGAGCGACTGCATCGCCGGCAGCAGCAGCGCGGCTCCGAGCCCGCCGATGACCGACCAGAAGACCACGACCGCCACGAGGCTCTGGGCGAGCGTCATCGCCACGGCGCCCGCCCCGTACGCGAGCAGCCCGACGACGTACGCGCGCCGCCGGCCCACGAGGTCGCCGACCTTGCTGCCCACGAGGATGAACGACGCCGACACGAGCGCCTCGAGCGCGATCGCCGTCTGGACGCCGCTCACGGTCGTGCCGAGGTCGCGCACGACGGCCGAGATCGACACGTTCATGAACGACGTGTCCACCACGAGCACGAACATCGCGGCGGCCAGGAGCAGCGCGAGGCGCCGGTCGGCCGCCGTCGGCCGACCCGCGGTGCGACCCGTGCTCTGCTCCACGTCGACCCCCGTCCGGGGTCCATGCTCGCCGCCCGGGTCGTCCCGGCGCCTCACCCGTCGCGGGTGCTCCGCCGCCCGCGCCGCCGAGGTCGGCGCGGGGGACTGGGAGGATCGCGGTATGGCCGCAGAGGGGTGGACGTCGCGCCACGTCACCGTCGAGGGCCGCGAGGTCTTCGTGCGCTCCGGACCCGAGGTCGCGGGCGCCGTGCCGATCGTGCACGTGCACGGCTTCGCCATCTCCGGCACCTACCTCCTCCCGACGGCCGAGCGTCTCGCCCACCGCGCGACCGCCGTCGTGCCGGACCTGCCCGGGTACGGGCGCAGCGAGGAGTGGGGCCACCCGCTCGGCATCCCCGCCCTCGCGTGGGCGCTCCTGTCGACGCTCGACGCCCTCGGGCTCGACCGGGTCGTCCTGCTCGGCAACTCCATGGGCGGGCCCGTCAGCCTCGAGGTCGCGCACGCCGCCCCCGACCGGGTCGCCGGCGTGGTGCTCGCCTCGCCGGCCGGGGGCGTGCACAACCAGCCGTTCGGGCGCGCCCTCACCCAGCTCGCGCGCGACGCCGTGCGCGAGAGCCCGCGCATGGCGCGCGTTGCCGTGCCCGACTACGTGCGGTTCGGGCCGGTCAACGCGCTCCAGCTCTTCGCCGAGCTCGCCCGGTTCCCCTCGCTCGAACGCGTGCTGCGCGTCCCCGTGCCGACGCTCGCCGTCCTCGGCACGCGCGACCCGCTCATGCCGCCGCCGTGGCGCGTGCGGGAGGTCGGG
Source organism: Cellulosimicrobium sp. 72-3 (assembly GCF_013127315.1). NCBI lineage: Bacteria > Bacillati > Actinomycetota > Actinomycetes > Micrococcales > Promicromonosporaceae > Cellulosimicrobium > Cellulosimicrobium sp. 72-3. The sequence continues at coordinate 2,188,388 of NZ_CP053419.1, read as the reverse complement.
GCGCTCGCGCCCCCGCACGTGACCGTCGCGGCGATCGAGGGCGCTCCGCACGCGATGAACTTCAGCCAACCCGGCGAGCTGGCGCACGTCGTCGGGTGCTGGCTCGACGGGCGCGACATCACCGACGACCCCGACGAGCCCGGCGTCGCGCGGGTGCTCCAGGTCGCGCGCGGCGCAGGGCCGGTCGTGTGAGCCGTCGTGTGCGCCGCGGGCCGGGTCGTGGGTCGGGACGTGAGGGTGCCCGGCTCGGTACGGTGCTCGCAGGGCGTTCCGCGTCCTGGCACGGACGGGAGCGCGCGAGAGCGAGGAGCGAGCGGTGACGACGACGGCGGCTGCGGTCGAGCTGAGCATCGAGGACCTGCGGGCGGTCACGGAATACGCGGCCCGGTGCGCGGAGCCGGCGCTGGAGCTCGTCGAGGCGGTCCGGCCCGACGACGCACGCCCCCGCGAGGCGGTCGACGCGGCCCGCGCGTTCGCCGACGGCGGCGCGCGCGGCAAGGCGCTGCGCGACACGGCTTGGGCGGCACTGCGCGCGGCGAAGGAGGCGGGCGACCCCGCTGCCGCCGAAGCCGCCCGGGCCGCGATGGCGGCAGCCGGCGCCGCGTACCTGCACCCGATCGCCGACGCCCACCAGGTCAAGCACGTCCTCGGCTCCGCCGCCCACGCTGCGCACGCCGCCGCGCTCGCCGCGGGCGGGGACGGGTCCGGCGAGAGCGTCGCGAGCAGGTGGCTCGACACCGCGCGGGCGCTCGCGACGCCCGAGGTCGTCGCGGTGCTGCGTCGCTACCCGCCCGCGCCGGGCGGCGGCGGTCGTGTCGGCGAGCTGGTCCGACGGCTCGACGCGGCGCTGCGGGACGGCACGGGGCTCGGAGGGCCTCGTGACTGACGAGCGGACGTAGTCGGCACCCGCCGGGACCTCCAGGCGTCGTCAGCTGCGCCGGATCCGCTGGGCGAACAGGTCCAGGACGGCGAGGATCCCCTCGTGCTGCCAGACCCGGTTGCGCCGGAGGCCGCTGCGCTCGCGGAGGACACCCGCATCGGCGAGCTGGCTCAGCGCTCGCTGGGCGGTGACGTCACTGAACCCGAGGTGGTCGCGGAGGAACGCCGCGTTGATCACCGGATGGGCCACGAGGTGCGGCACGACGCTCCAGGCGGAGGCCTGGGGCCGTAGCCCGGAAAGCTGTTCCCGCGCTGTGGCGACCTGTCCCGCGAGGTCGTCGACGAGCCGCGCTCCGGCCGTCGCGGCGAACCGGCTCGCGCGGGAGAGCTGCTCGACGATCGGCCAGGCGTCACCGGCGCGGAACGCGGTGAGCGCGTCGAAGTAGGCCTCGGTGTCGATGAGGAGGCCCGCGGAGACCGGGGCGATGGTGTTCCGCGTGAGGCCCTTCGAGCGCAGCATGGCGTGCACGAGGGCCCGGCCGGTGCGGCCGTTGCCGTCCGTGAACGGGTGGATCGTCTCGAGCTGCGCGTGCGCGACGGCGGTCTGGACGAGGACGGGAAGGTCCTCCCGGCGGACGAAGGCCATCAGGTCCGCCATCGCTCCAGGGACGAGCTCTGGCTGGGGCCCGACGTGGGTCGCGCCTCTCGGGCTGATGCTCGACGAGCCGACCCAGACCAGAGTGCCTCGGTAGCGCCCCGCGTGGTCCTCCCAACCGGGCTGCCCGGCGAGGAGCTCGCGGTGCATCGTGAGGATCGAGGCCTCGTCGAGCCGGTCGGCGAGGTCGATCGCGGCTTGCATGGCCCGGACGTTCGCGACGACGGTGCGTGCGTTGGTGCTCGCCGTCAGGTCGATCTCGGCGAGCGCGAGCTGCTTGGCGCCGACCGTCAGGTTCTCGATCTGCGACGAGGAAGCGGACTCGGTGCGCAGCAGGATCGAGGACATCGGACCCAGGGCGGGGTTGTCCGGCCCGAGCGTTGCGCTGGCGTACGAGTCGAAGCGTGCGAGAGCGGCGGCTGCTTCCTCGGCGTCGGCGGACTGCTGCGGCGTCAGTACGGGGGAGTAGTCCGCGATGGCGGTCGGGATGGTGGACTCGTAAGGTCCCGAGCCAGCCGCCACCTGCGCACGCGTCGAGAGGCCGTCGTTCTCTGCTGTCCAGTAGTGGCTCACGTGAGCTACCGCTGGGACAGCGAGCGCTTGAACTGCTTCCATGGCGTCACGTTACTTACAGTTTCGGCGAAACTGTAAGTAACGGGCGGCGTCAACTATCACTCGAGGGTTCCGCGCTCGGTGTGTCGAACCGCACGGCCTCGGAGAGCGTTTGCGGTCGATGTCGTGCACACGATAGATGCATCATGTATCTATGCCACGCACCACCAGCGCTTCTGCCACGGAGCAGGCGTACCGGCACGTGAAGTCCCGCGTCCTCGACGGGAGCCTGCCCGGCGGGTCCATGACGAGCGAGGGCGAGATCGCCGAACAGCTCGGCGTGAGCCGCACGCCGGTCCGGGAGGCGTTCCTGCGCCTGGAGGCCGAGGGCCTGCTCCGGCTCTACCCGAAGCGCGGCGCGCTCGTCGTGCCGGTCGCGGCCGGCGAGGCCGACGACGTCCTCGACGCGCGCCTGCTCGTCGAGACGCACGCCGCCCAGTTCGTCGTCCGCCTGCCCGACACCGAGCTCGCCACCCTCGTCGCGCTCCTGCGCGACCTCGTCACCGCCCAGGAGGCCGCCGTCGCCGACGGCGACGTCGCGGAGTACGCGACGCTCGACGCGCGGTTCCACCAGGAGATCGTCGCGGCCGGGGGCAACGCGCTGCTCACCACGTTCTTCGTGAGCCTGCGCGAGCGCCAGCAGCGGATGGTCGCGCACAGCGTCCGGTGGGACCCGGGCCGGGCGACGACGTTCGTTGCCGGGCACCGCGCGCTCGTCGACGCGCTCGAGGTGCGCGACACCCGCACCTACAAGCGCCGCGTCCAGCGCCACCTCGAGGACGCGAGGGTCGGCCTGTGAGCGCGGCTGCCTCGGACCCCACGACCGAGGCCTCCGCGCCGGGGGTGAGCGCCGCCGTCGGGCCGCGGGCGTGGCTCGCCGTCGCGGCGGTGATGTTCGCCGTCGCGTGGGGCGGCAACGAGTTCACGCCCCTGCTCGTCATGTACCGGGAGGTCGGGCACTTCTCCGCGGTGACTGTCGACGCGCTGCTCGCCGCGTACGTGCTCGGGATCGTCCCCGCGCTCCTGCTCGGCGGACCGCTCTCCGACCGGTACGGGCGCCGCCCGCTGCTCCTGCCCGCCGCGCCGATCGCGCTGGCCGGGTCGCTCGTGCTCGCGGCGGGGGAGTCGTCCGCCGCGCTGCTCGCGACAGGGCGCGTCCTGTGCGGCGTCGCGCTGGGCCTCGTCATGGCCGTCGGCACCACCTGGGTCAAGGAGCTCAGCGATGTGGCCGCCCACGCGTCCGGCGTGCCCGACGGCGGCTCCGGCGCCCGCCGCGCGGGCCTCGCCCTCACGCTGGGCTTCCTCGTCGGCGCCGGCGTCGCAGCGGTGCTCGCCCAGTGGGCGCCCTGGCCCACGCACACCGCCTACCTGCTGCACGCGGCGCTCGCCGTCGCGACCGGCGTCTGGCTGCTGGGCGTGCCGGAGACGCGCGTCGTGCCCGACGGCGGAGCCCGGGGCCGGCTGCGCGACGACCTGCGCGTGCCGGCGGTCGCGCACCGGCGGTTCCTGCGCGTCGTCGTGCCCGTGGCCCCCTGGGTGTTCGGGTGCGCCGGCAGCGCCTACGCCGTGCTGCCGGGCCTCGTGTCCGCCAGCGCGGGCAGCGCGCCCATCGCGTTCTCCGGGCTCATGACCGTGCTCGGCCTCGGCTGCGGGGTCGGCATCCAGGTGCTCGGCCGCCTCATCGACACCCGGCACAGCGCGCGGGCGTCCGTCGTGGCGATGTCCATCGTCGTCGTCGGCATGGGCTTCGGCGCCTACGCCTCGGCGCGGCTCGACCTCCCGACGGCGCTCGTCGCCGCCATGGTCCTCGGGGCCGGCTACGGGCTCGCGCTCGTCGCCGGGCTCAGCGAGGTCCAGCGCATCGCGACGCCCGACGACCTCGCCGGCCTGACGGCCGTCTACTACTCGCTCACGTACATCGGGTTCTGCGTGCCCGTGGCGCTCGCGGCGCTGTCCGTGCGGTGGACGTACGCGCAGATGTTCCTCGGCGGCCTGGTCATCGCCGCGGTCTGCCTGGTGATTGTCGCGAGCGCGTGGCGCGCGCACCTGCCGACGGGGGAGCGGGACGCCGTGGCGACCTCCGGCGAGACCGACCGCACATCCCCGACCGGGGCAAACGGTGCTCTGGAGGCGTTACGGATGGGGTAGAGTATCCGAGGCTTCACGGGGTCCGAACATGCGGTGTTGTGTTGCGTGGGAGGGCCAGGTGATCCAGCCACGGGCTGTGGCGCAGCTTGGTAGCGCACTTGACTGGGGGTCAAGGGGTCGCAGGTTCAAATCCTGTCAGCCCGACACACGAAGAGGGACCGGCACCTGTCGGTCCCTCTTCTCGTCGTGCCGTGACCGGACCGGGTGGCCGCTTGCTAGGGTGGCGGCGACATGCAGCTCATGGCCGCACTCCGTTCGCTGCTCGCCGGGCGCCGGCGAGGCCTTTCGGGTGCCCTGCTGATCGCTGCGCTGCTTCTCGGCGTCGTGACGATGCACGCGATGAGCGGGTCGTCGACGGCCCACGTCGGGCCTGCGGCGGTCATCGCGGAGACGAGCCACCCCGCGGGTGCACCGGTGGCCGACGACGGCCCCGGGCACCACGAGCAGGGTGGCTGCCTCGACTGCGGCGGGCACGAGATGGCGTCGGCGATGTGCCTCATGGTGCTGGTCGTGCTGCTCGCCCTCGTGCGCCCCGGGCGCGGCCTCCTGGCACGCCTCACCCCCGTCTGGTCCCGCCTCGTCGAACCGGGGCGCGCTCAGCCCTTCGTCGGCCTCGCGCCGTCGCTGCACCTTCTCGGAATCTCTCGGACGTAGGAGCCGCACGCCGTCGACGCACCCTGCGTCGACCGATACGCCCCGCACCGGGGCGCGTGTGGTTCCTGAGTACCGAGACGAGAGGTCTGTCCCATGAAGTTCAAGAGTGTGCTGGTGCCGGCGATCGCGCTGGTGACCGTCGCGAGCCTGGCGGCGTGCTCGACCGACGACGAGCCCGGGAGCGGGGCGGCGCCGTCGTCCGCCACGACCGGGGCCGAGGAGCAGGACGGCACGGCGGAGGGCGGCACGTTCAACGACCAGGACGTGATGTTCGCCCAGATGATGATCCCGCACCACGAGCAGGCGATCGAGATGTCCGACGTCATCCTGGCCAAGGACGGTGTCGACCCTGAGGTCACGGATCTGGCGAACCAGATCAAGGACGCCCAGGGCCCGGAGATCGAGCAGCTGACCACGTGGCTGGAGGAGTGGGGCTCCCCGATGGAGGAGTCCGGCGGCATGGACCACGAGGCCATGGGCCACGGGTCGATGGACGGGATGATGAGCGAGGAGGACATGCAGGCCCTGGACGCCGCGCAGGGCGCGGAGGCGGGGCAGCTGTTCCTCGAGCAGATGATCGTCCACCACGAGGGTGCCGTCGAGATGGCGCAGACCCAGGTCGACGAGGGCGAGAACGCGGACGCGGTCGCGATGGCGCAGGAGATCGTCGAGACCCAGCAGGCCGAGATCTCCACCATGGAAGACCTGCTCGCCTCGAGCTGATCCCGCCCCGCGGGGCGTGCGCACCGACGTGCGCGCGCCCCGCGGCCCATGCCAGAGGGTCGAGCAGCGCGCCGAACATGCACGGCGGCCAGGTCGTGCGCGGCGACCCTTCACTGCTCATCGGACCCTGTTCCGGGGGATTGAACCCAGGGCAAGCCGATCCCGGGCGGCGTCGGGCCGGTCGAGCGAGCGGGCCCTCCGCTCAGGCGATATACCCTTACCGGGTATATGCGGCGGTGGTCCGCGGGTTCCGCCGGTACGACAGGAAGTAGGGCAGCCAGCATGTCCCGAGCACATCGCAGCGGGCACGGCGCGACGACGGTTCGTGACCGGGGTATTGGCGCGTGACGGCGACGATCCCGACCGACGAGCGGGCACGTCGTCCGCGCACCGCGCGCACCGTGCCCGGCATCACGGCGTGCGGGTTGTGCGCGGGGGAGACGCTGGCCGCGACCGACACCCGTCCCGGCGGACAGCTCGAGCGTCTGCGCCGGATCGCCGAGAGCGGGGACGCGCGCCTGACGGTCGTCGACTGCCTCGACGCGTGCGAGCGCGGGGACGTCGTCGTGGTGCGGCCGGTGCCCTCCGCGCGCGCCGCCGGCCCCGCCTGGTTCGAGCAGCTGGCGGGCGACGAGCTCACCGCCGCCCTGCACTCCTGGATCCGCGCGGGCGGGCCGGGCCTGGCGCCCCTGCCCGACCAGCTGGCCCCGCGGGTGATCTCGACCCAGGCCGAGGTACCACCGCCCCCGGACGCCGCCGCCGCGGGCTGAGCGTCGGTCACCTACGCTCGGGGCATGCCGACCGTCCTGCTCGTCCGTCATGGCCGCACCACCGCGAACGCGAGCGGCATCCTCGCCGGGCGGGCCGACGGCGTCGCGCTGGACGCCGTCGGGCGTGACCAGGCGGCCCGGGCGGCCGAGCGCGTCGCGGGCGTGCCGCTCGCGCGGGTCGTCACCAGCCCGTTGGAGCGGTGCCGGCAGACCGCGCAAGCCGTGCTCGACCACCAGGCGGACGACCTGGAGTCGTTGACCGAGCACGGGATCACCGAGTGCGACTACGGGCAGTGGCAGGGGCGTGCGCTGAAGGACCTCGCCCAGGAGCCGCTGTGGTCGGTCGTGCAGGCGCAGCCGTCGGCGGCCGTCTTCCCGGGCGGCGAGTCGCTGGCCGCGATGCAGGCCCGGGGCGTCGAGGCGGTCCGGCGGCACGACGCGGAGGTCGCCGCCCGCCACGGCGCGGACGCGGTGTGGGCGGCGGTCTCGCACGGCGACGTCATCAAGTCCGTGCTCGCCGACGCGCTGGGGGTGCACCTGGACCTCTTCCAGCGCATCGTCGTCGGCCCGGCATCGATCTCCGTCGTCCGGTACGGGCCGCACCGCCCGGAGGTCGTGGCGGTGAACACCGACGCGGGCGACCTCTCCTGGCTGCGCAGCGCGGCGCCCGCGGGCGACGCGCCGGTGGGCGGCGGCGCCGGGCCGGGCCAGGCCGACGCCGCGCGGTAGCCGAGCCGACGTCCGACCCGTGGCCGTCCCGTGCGGACGGGCCGTGCGCTCGTAGAGTGAGGTCATGCCCACTCTCGTCCACGAGTACGACTGGCCGGACCGCGTCGTCGTGGGGACCGTCGGGTCGCCCGGCTCCCGCACGTTCTACCTGCAGGCGCGCGAAGGCACGCGGACGACGAGCGTCGCGCTCGAGAAGGAGCAGTCCGCCGTCCTGGCGGACACGATCCAGCGCCTGCTGGACGAGCTCATGGAGGAGCCCGACAACCGGTACAGCGTCCCCGCCGATGTCCCGGCCGAGCTCGTCGACGACGACCCGCTGGACCTCCCGGTCGAGGAGGAGTTCCGCACGGGCGCGATGCGCCTGACCTGGGACCCGCGCACGGCGCAGGTCATCGTCGAGGCGTTCCCGCTCGTGGACGACGACGACCTCGACCCCGAGGCGGACGAGCCGGAGCCCGCCGAGTCGCTCCTCGTCAAGATGCCCGTGGGGACGGCGCGCGCGTTCGCGCAGCGCACGCGCGCCGTCGTGAGCGCGGGCCGCCCCCTGTGCCCGCTGTGCGGCCGGCCGGTCGACCCCGACGGCCACGAGTGCGCGCTGCCCGGCGAGGCGTGACGACCCCGCACGACGACGCCGCCGCGCCGTCCGACGTCGACCCCGCTGTCTCGCCGCCCGGCCTCGGCTCTGCCGTCCCGCCGTCCGGTCTTGACCCTGCCGGCACCCCGCTCGACGCCGCCCTGACCGAGGCGCCGCTCGACGTCGTCGGGCGGATCCGCGTCGCGTCCAACGCGACGTTCCTCGCCCGGCTGGGCGACGTCTCGGTCGTGTACAAGCCGGTCGCGGGCGAGAAGCCGTTGTGGGACTTCCCGGACGGCACGCTCGCGGGCCGCGAGGTCGCCGCGTACCTCGTCTCGGAGGTGTTCGGCGGGGGAGTCGTGCCGCGCACGTGGCTGCGCGACGGGCCGCTCGGTGTGGGCATGGTGCAGCTCTGGCAGGACGTCGACGCGGCGCAGTCCCCGGTCGACGTCGTGCCCACCGACGAGGTGCCGCGCGACGGCGTGCGGACGGTGCTGGAGGGCGTCGACGAGGACGACCGCCCGGTGAGCGTCGTGCACGAGGACTCGCCGGCGCTGCGGCGGATGGCGGTGCTCGACGCCGTCGTGAACAACGCCGACCGCAAGGGCGGGCACGTGCTGCCGCTGGCGGACGGGCGGCGCCTCGGCGTCGACCACGGCGTCACCTTCCACGTCGAGCCCAAGCTCCGCACGGTGCTCTGGGGCTGGCTCGGCGAGCCCCTCGCCGACGTCGAGCTCGCGGGCGTCGAGCGCGTGCGCGCGGGCCTCGACGGCGACCTCGCCCACCGCCTGCGCGGTCTCCTCGCACCCGACGAGGTGGCCGCCCTCGCGGAGCGCTGCGACCGGCTGCTGCGCACGGCACGGTTCCCCGCACCGGAGGGCGACATGCCCGCCGTCCCGTGGCCGCTGTTCTGACCTCCCGGGCGAGCGGCACGCGCCCCGGGTAGCGTCACGACGGATGAGCCATCTTCCCGACCCGTGGGTCTCCACCGGTACCCTGCCCGGGCGCGACGTCGTCGAGGCCGCTCTCGACGACGCGTACGAGCGCTTCCGCGACCTCGACGAGGGCACTGTCATCGAGGACGTCCCGGCGCTCGCGGGTGCGGAGCCGGACCTGTTCGGTGTGGTCTTCACCGACACGGCGGGTGCGGAGCACGCGCGCGGCGACGTGCACCACCGGTTCTCGATCCAGTCGATATCGAAGGCGTTCGTGTACGCGCTCGTCTGCCAGGAGATCGGGCACGACGCCGTGCTGGAGCGGGTCGGCGTCGACAACACGGGCGTGCCGTTCGACTCGGTCCTGGCCATCGAGCACGGCGAGGGGCACCCGATGAACCCGATGGTCAACGCGGGCGCGCTCGCGACGACGGGTCTGGTCCCCGGCGACACGGACGACGCCCGGTGGGACTTCCTCGTGCACGGTCTGTCGCGGTTCGCCGGGCGCGCCCTCGACGTCGACGAGGAGGTCTACCGGTCCGAGTCCCGGACGAGCCGGCACAACGAGGGGCTCGCCTCGCTGCTCGCGAGCCACGGGCGTCTGCACGGTGACCCCGGGGCCGTCGTCGATCTCTACACCCGGCAGTGCGCGCTGCGCGTCGACGTCCACGACCTCGCCGTCATGGGCGCCACGCTCGCCAACGGCGGCGTCAACCCGTCGACCGGCGAGCGCGTGGTCGAGGCGGGCATGGCCCGCGACGCGCTCAGCGTGGTGGCCTCGACGGGCATGTACGAGAGGTCGGGCGAGTGGCTCTTCGAGGTCGGGGTGCCGGCCAAGAGCGGCATCTCCGGGGGCATCGTCATGATGTCGCCGGGGAAGGGCGCGGTGGCGGCGTTCTCCCCGCGGCTCGACGACGCGGGGAACTCCGTGCGCGGCCGCCGCGCGGGCGCCCTCCTGTCGCGCGCTCTCGGGCTCGACCTCTTCGCGTCCCGGCCTGCTGGCACGCGCTCCTGACCAGGCTCCCGCGCCGCCCGTCCTGCGCCGTCACGGACCAGCCCGCTCAGCGCCCGTGGGGGTCGGACGCGTTCAGGGTGCGCACGACGTCGTCGTAGTCGCCGCGCGCCTCGCCGAACCGCAGGAACTTCACGCGCTCGACGAGGATCTCGTGCGCGTCGGGCTGCGTGCGCAGCAGCTCGACGACCTCGGTGACGAACTCGTCCAGCGGCATGGCGATCGCGCTGTCGCGCTGACCAGGCATGAGGTCCGTCGCCACCGACGGCGGGACGAGCTCGACGACGTCGACGCGCGTGTCGGCGAGCTGGAGCCGCAGCGCCTCGCTGAGCATGTGGATCGCGGCCTTCGAGGCGTCGTACGTCGGCGTGGCCGCGAGCGGCGCGAACGCCAGCCCGGACGACACGGTGACGATCGTCGCGCGCGGCCGGGTCTGCAGGTGCTCGACGAACGCGCCGACGAGCCGGATCGGGCCGAGCACGTTGGTCGTGACGATCTGCTCCGCGGTGTCGAGGAAGCCCTCGGGGTGGTGCCAGTCCTCGGTGCGCATGATGCCGGCCATGGTGACGAGCGTGTCGAGGTCGGGGTGGCGGTCGAGGACCTCCTTCGCGGCCGTGGCGATGCTCTCGGGGTCGGTGGTGTCGATGCGCACGGTGTCGAGACCGGGGTGCTCGACGGCGATCCGCTCCAGGAGGTCGGTGCGGCGCCCGCCGACGACGACGGTGCTGCCCTGCTCGTGCAGCGCGACCGCGAGCGCCAACCCGATGCCGCTCGTCGCGCCGGGGATGAAGACGGTGCTGCTCGTGATGTCCATGCCTCGATCCTGAACGTCGTGCGCGCGGCGCGGCAGAGTCCGGTGGACGGGGGACCGGCGATCCCTGGCACGGGCGTCGCGCACCCCGGACGATGGGCGCATGGACCGCGCCGCGCTCGCCGACTTCCTCCGCCGTCGCCGGGAGGCGCTGCAGCCGAGCGACGTGGGGCTCCCGGCCGGGCTGCGCCGTCGGGCACCGGGCCTGCGCCGCGAGGAGGTGGCGCAGCTCGCGCTCATGTCGACGGACTACTACACGCGCCTCGAGCAGCAGCGCGGGCCGCAGCCGAGCACGCAGATGCTCGCGTCGATCACGCGGGCCCTGCGCCTGTCCGACGACGAGCGCGACTACCTCTACCGGGTCGCCGGGCACGGGGTGCCCGACCGGGCGACCGATCCCGGGCACGTGGCTCCCGCGCTGCAGCGCGTGCTCGACCGCCTGGACGACACCCCGGCGCTGATCCTCGACCCGCTCGCGCAGACGCTCGCGCAGAACGACCTGGCGCGCGCGCTCTACGGCGACGCGTCGGCGTACGCGGGGTGGGACCGCAGCGAGATCTACCGGTGGTTCGCCCACCCGGCGACGGCGCGGGCGATCTACCCGGCGGACGACCGGGACCGGCAGGGCCGCGCGCTCGTCGCGAGCCTGCGCTCGGCCGTGGCGGTGCTGGGCGCGTCGTCGCGCGCGGGCGAGCTGGTGCGGGTGCTGTCGCGCACGAGCCCGGAGTTCGTCGCGCTGTGGGACCGGCAGGAGGTGGCGCGCCGGTTCGTGGACCACAAGACGCTCGTGCACCCCGTGGTCGGGGAGATCGAGGTGGACTGCCAGGCGCTCACCACGGAGGACCAGCTCCAGGTGCTCCTCGTGCTCACGGCGGCGCCGGGCACGGAGGCGGCGGACAGGATCCGCCTGCTCGGGGTCGTGGGCACGCAGGACCTCGCGGTGCCGTCGTCCGGCCCGCAGCCCTCCTGACGCCTCAGGGGTCGAGGCGCCGGCGCAGCAGGCAGAACACGTTCCCCTCGGGGTCGGCGAGGACGTGCCACGGCTCGTCGCCCGTCTGGCCGACGTCGGCGGGCCGCGCGCCGAGGGCGAGGAGCCGCTCGAGCTCGGCGTCCTGGTCGCGGTCGGTGGGGTTGACGTCGAGGTGCAGCGGGAGCTTGCCGGAGCGCGGGTCGGTGCTCGGGCTGAGGATGAGGGTCGGCTGCGGGCCGCCGAACCCGACGTCGGGCGGGCCGATCTCGATCGAGCCGTCCTCCTCGCGGTCGAGCTCGACGTAGCCGAGCACGTCGCACCAGAACCGGGCGAGCAGCTCCGGGTCGGTGCAGTCGAGGACCAGCTCGCTGATGCGGGACGCCATGCCTCGCAGCCTACGGGGCGCCCGGTCCCGGCACCCGGCGGGTGACGCCCGATCGTGGCACCCTGGCCGTCACACGTGCGGCGAGAGAGGGAGCGGGATGGGTCTGGGCAGACGGCGGTCGGGCAAGCGGGCGGACGAGCGCACCGAGGAGGCTCCCGCCGCGGAGCGCGTCGCCGTCGCGGAGCGTGCCCCTACCGGGGAGACCGACACCGCTGCGGACCGGGCCGACGCCGTCGAGCCCGCGCGCCCGGCGGGAGCGTCCGCGCTCTGGTCGGACGGCCTCGGTCGCGCGGGCACGCGCTCGGTGCAGGTGCTCGCCCTGGTCGCGCTCGTCGCCGTCGCGGTGTTCGCGGTGACGCGGCTGACGCTCATCGTCATCCCGGTCCTCATCGCGCTCGTGCTCGCCGCGGCGATCTCGCCGCTCGTCGGGCTGCTCCGGCGCAAGGGCGTGCCGTCGTTCCTCGCGACGGTCGTCGCGCTGCTCGCGCTCGTCGTCGTGCTCGGCGTGGTGGTGTGGCTCGTCGCGGCGGCGGTCGTCAAGCAGTGGCCGGAGCTGCGCGACCAGGCCGTCGAGGGCTTCGACGAGCTCCAGACCTACGTGCAGAACCTGCCGTTCGACATCACCGAGGAGCAGATCGCGTCGGTGCGGGACTCGCTCGTCGGCCTGCTCCAGTCCGACGCGGTCGGCGCCGGGGCGCTCGCGGGCGCCTCCCAGACGGTCGACTTCGTCGCCGGGTTCTTCGTGATGATCGTCGTGCTGTTCTTCTTCCTCAAGGACGGCCCGGCGATCTGGGAGTTCCTGCTGCGTCCGTTCGAGGGCGTCCGGTACGCGCGCGGGCAGCGCATCGGCGAGACGACGGTCCGCACGCTCGGCGGCTACGTGCGCGGGACGGCGATCGTCGCCGCGGTCGACGCCGTCGCGATCGGCATCGGCCTCGCGATCGTCGGGGTGCCGCTCGTCCTCCCGCTGTCCGTGCTCGTGTTCCTGCTCGCGTTCATCCCGCTCGTGGGGGCCACGCTCGCGGGCGTCCTGTGCGCGCTCGTCGCGCTCGTCGCCGTCGGGCCGGTCGAGGCGCTCATCGTCGTCGCGATCGTCATCGCGGTGAACCAGCTCGAGGGCGACCTGCTCCAGCCCGTCGTCATGGGCCGCACGCTGCGCCTGCACCCGCTCGTCATCCTCATCGCCCTCACCGCGGGCACCGTGCTCGCGGGCCTCACCGGCGCCGTGCTCGCCGTGCCCATCGCGGCGTCCATCTGGCGCGCGATCCAGGTCTGGGACGGTCCCGACCTGCCCGCGCGGTTCGCGCGCCAGAAGCGGCACGAGACCGTCGACGGCGCGCCGGCGTCGTCGTCCTGACGGCGGGCGCGGGGCGGGCTCAGGTCGCGACGTCCGCGGTGGAGGCCGCGACCCGGTCGGCGACCGCCGACGCCACCTCAAGCGCGGCGTGCGCCGGCAGCCAGTGCCCGGTGTCGAGCTCGACGAAGCGGTACGGCGCCTCGACGTGCCGCTCGGTGTCCCCGGCGGCCCACCGCCCGAGCGCCGGGTCCGCCGCGCCCCACAGGTACGTCGTCGGGACCCGGACGGCTCCGACGGGACGCGCGCCCAGGGGCAGCGCGCGGTACCAGTCCAGGGCTGCGGTCAGGGCGCCGGGCTCGCGCATGAGCGCCCCGCACCGCTCCGCCTGCTCGGCGGGCAGGCCGGAGCGACGCAGCAGCGCGGGCAACCGCGGCCGCAGGAACGCCTCGGGCAGCGCGGGGAGCTGGAACAGGGCGACGTAGAGCGACCGCAGCGCCTGGTCCGACCGCACGAGCCCGCGTGCCATCGCGCGCGGGTGGGGCGTCGAGAGCACGGTCAGGCTGCGCACGCGCTCGGGCGCCCACGCCCCGAGCGCCCACGCGACGCCGGCGCCCCAGTCGTGCCCGACGACGTGCGCCGGCCCGGTGCGCTCCAGGAGGGCGAGGACGTCCGCGACGAGGAAGGGCAGCCGGTACGCCGCCCGAGCCTGCGGGCGCGCGCCGGGGGAGTAGCCGCGCTGGTCCAGCGCGACCGTGCGCAGCCCTCGGTCGTGCAGGAGCGGCGCCACGCGGGACCACGTCGACGAGTCCTCGGGGAACCCGTGCAGGAGCACGACGGGCGCTCCGTCGGCCGGACCGTCGTCGTGCACGTCGAACGTCAGGGTGCCGCGGCGCATCGTGGTCGGTCGGGTCTCGGTCATCGTCCCAGGGTGCGGCGGGGCCGCCGCACCGGCAATCGGCGGGCGGGGCCCGCGCCGCCGCGCCAGGATCGGAGCGGGACGTGCGCGTCGCCGTCCGCCCGCAGGAGGAGGAGACATGACCCACCCCGACGGCCCGCGGGGAGCCGGCACGCTCGACGACCTCGCGCGCGGCACGACGACGGCAGGGGCGCTCGCGTTCTTCGACACGCTCGCGCCCGTCGACGGCGAGGCGCTCCCGGGGTTCTGGTGGGGATCCGGGCTGCCGACGGGGCACGTGCTCGACGGCGCGCTCGAGGCGCTCGGCTGGGCGGGCAAGCGGTTCGAGCCCGGCGGCGACGCGCACCCCCTCCTGTTCGACGGCGCGGGCGGCGGCCTCGTGGACGTCAACCCCGCGCTCGTCCCGCTCCCGCTCGTGCTGCGGGCGGCGCCGGCGCTGCGCCGACCGCCGGTCGCCCGGATCGCGCGGGCGCTCCTGCCGCTCACCCGGACGCGTGCGCCCCGGGCGCGGGTGCGCGCCGTCGTGCACCGGGGCGTGGTGACCGCGGCGATGACCTACGACGCGCTCCCGGTCGAGGACGCGCTGCGCGCCGTCGACGACGACACGCTCGTCGGGTGCATGGAGGCGCGCGGCATGGGCCGCCCGTTCTTCTTCGTGCTGCGGCGTGCCGCGGGTCAGGACACATTGCCCTGGAGCAGCCGCCGCCAGTAGATCGTGGGCTGTAGGTAGCGGTCGAACAGCAGCAGGCTGCGGCGCGGGCGCGCGAGGTCGACGACGCCGAACCCCGGGTCGGGCCGACGGTCCCGGTCGAACTCCGCGAGGAGGAGGCGGTCGCGCGACGTCGTGACGGGCGCGACCGAGTAGCCGTCGTAGCGCTGCATCGGGGTGCCGCGCCGTCGGGCCTGGATGTTGCGCGCCACGACGGGCACCTGCCGGCGCAGGGCGCCGCCCGACGGCATCGCGTCGACCGACGCGGCGTCGCCGAGCCCCCAGACGCGCGGGTGCGCGACGTGCTGGAGGGTCTCGGGGTCGACCGCGACGAACCCGTCGCTCTCGGGGGTCGCGAGCCCGCTCGCGGCGACCCACGCCGGGGCGCGGTGCGGCGGCGCGACGTAGAGCGCGTCGTAGGAGACCTCGTCGGTCCCGTGCGGCCCGCGGAGCCGGACGGTGCGGTGGGTCGCGTCGACGGACACGAGCGACGTCGCGGTGCGCACCCGCACGCCGTAGCGCCGCGCGGCGGCGCGCAGCGCGGGCTCCGCGCGCGGGTCGTCGACGAGGCGCGGCGACTCGACCGCGAGCTCGACCTGGATCGCATCGAGGACGCCGGTGCGGCGCCAGTGGTCGGCGGCGACGAACAGCGGCTTGAGGCCGACGGGGAAGCACGGCACGTGCCTTGCCGAGATCGCGAACACCACCGTGCCGGAGGTGAGCGACGACAGCAGCTCCCACGTCTTCGGCGCAAGGTCGGGCAGGTAGCTCGTCGCGGCGAACGGCGTGCCCATCGCCTGCTCGGCGCCGGGCACGGCGTCCCAGTCGACCTCCGACCCCGGGCAGACCGCGAGGTCCCCGTAGCCGAGGGTGCGCCCGCCCGCGAGGTGCACGAGCGAGCGCTCGGGGTCGACGCCGACGACGCGGTCGGGGTAGACGCGCACGCCGTCGGGCACGACGTCCTCCTGCGGCCGGGTGAGGTCGTCGAGCGTCGCCATGCCCGACGCGACGTAGGAGAGCAGCGGCCGGTACTGGTGCGTGGTCCGCGGGTCGACGACGGCGACGTCGGGGCAGCCGTCGCGGCGCAGGCGCCCGGCGAGCGAGAGCCCGGCGTTGCCGCCGCCGAGGACGAGCACGTCGTGGCGTGCCGGTGCGTTCATGGCGGGTCCGATCTGCCGGGGGCGGGTCGCTCCACGCTACGGCGGGGTCAGCCCGCACGCCCTGCCAACCCGATGCAACCAGGGGGTTGCACATGGTCTGGATGACGTGCAACCATGAGATTGCATCACGAGCGCCGGTCGCGGGTCGCGCCGGCGGGACCGAGACCCGTTCGACGGGACGCACCGGGAGGGCGACATGACCGGACTGCTGGAGGACAGGGTCGCCGTGGTCTACGGCGGCGGAGGCGCGATCGGCGGGGCCGTGGCCCGGACCTTCGCGCGGGAGGGCGCGCGCGTCTTCCTCGCGGGCCGCACGCAGGATCGTCTCGACGCCGTCGCGCGCGACATCGCCGCGGCGGGCGGCCGCGCCGAGACGGCTCGACTGGACGTGCTCGACGAGCGGGCGGTCGGGGCCCACGCCGCGGCCGTCGCCGCGGCGGCGGGCGGGATCGACGTCGTGCTCGACGCGGTGAGCGTCCCCCACGACCAGGGCACCCTGCTCGGGGACCTCTCGTTCGAGGAGTTCTGGCGCCCGGTCGAGGGGTTCCTGCGCGGCCTGTTCCTCACGAGCCGGGCGGTGGCGCCCTACCTCGCGCGCGACCGGCCCGGCGTGCTCCTCACGCTGTCCGAGCCGGGCGCGCGGCTCGTCGTGCCGGGCATCCTCGGGCACGGCGTGAGCGCCGCGGGCAAGGAGACGCTCACCCGGCTCCTCGCGGCGGAGCTCGCCCCGGCCGGCGTGCGCGTCGTCGGGCTGCGGCCCCACGCGGTCGTCGACGGGCCGGCCCACGGCTCGTACGCGCGCGAGCTGTTCGCGCCCGCCGCGGCCGCGGCCGGGCAGACCGTCCAGGAGCTGCTCGACGACGGCCCCCTCGCCGCGGGGACGCTGCGGGGACGGCTCCCGACCGTCCAGGAGGTGGCCGACGCCGCCGCCTTCCTCGCGTCCGACCGCGCCGCGGCGATGACGGGGACGATCGTCAACCTCACCGGTGGCGCGGTGCCCGACTGACCGTCACGACGCGGCGACCGCGCCGAGGCGTCGGGCGACGGCGTCGCACGCGGCGACGAGCTCGGCCGGGCCCGCGGCGAGCACGTCGGCGTCGAAGGCCGCGACGCGCGCCGCGAGCGCCACCCACGACCACGACCCGAGCCGGACCCGGCAGCGCTCCGGGCCCGCCGCCTCGACCGCGCCGTCCTCGACGAACGGCGCGACCGCGCGCGCCGGGGCGGCGAGCTCGACCCAGCCCTCGCACGGCCACCCGGGAGCCGGGGTCCCCGGGGCCCGCGTCGCGCCCGAGCCGCGGGGCGCCGTGCTGCCGGCGTCCCGGAGGGTCTGCGGACCCGCGCCCGGGTCGGTGCTCGGGAGGGCGCCGACGAAGCGCGCGGCGACGAACGCGGCGACGTCCCCGCCCGGCACCTCGCGTGCCGCGAACCGCGGTCCCGTCGGGGTGCGCGACGTCATCCGGTCGAGCCGGAAGGTCCGCCAGTCGTCGCGGTCGAGGTCCCACGCGACCGCGTACCAGCGGCCGCCCCGCACGACGACGTGGTGCACCTCCGCGCGGCGCGGCGGCAGGGCGGTGCGCGGGTCGTCGGGGAGCGCGGTGCCGGGTGGGGCGTCGGGCGGCGTTCCCGGCGCCGCGGGCGCGTAGTCGAAGCGCAGCACCTCCCGGCGGCGGGCCGCCGCGCTCACGGCGAGCAGGACGTCGAGGTCGACCTGCGCGGCGGGGTGCCCGGGTGCCGCGGCGACGGTCGTGACGTCCACCGCGTCGACGCGGTGCCGGAGCCGTGCGGGGAGCACCTGCCGCACGGTCGTGAGCGCGCGGACGGCGGCCTCCGCGAGGTCGTCGCCGACGCCGCTCGCGGTGATCGTGCGCAGCGCGACCGTGAGGGCCACGACCTGCTCGTCGTCGAGCAGCAACGGCGGGAGCTCGGCGCCCGCGTCGAGACGGTAGCCGCCCACGCGTCCCCGCGTCGCGACGACGTGGTAGCCGAGCTCGCGCAGCCGGTCGACGTCGCGCCGCACCGTGCGGGCGTCGACGCCGAGGCGGGCGGCGAGCTCGGGCCCCGTGCGGTCCGGGCGCGCCTGGAGCAGCGCGAGGAGCAGGAGGGTGCGGCGCGACGTCTCGGTCATGGCTCCATGCTCGCGCAGAATGCGGACACCATCCGTCCTGATGGAGCGCGAGAGTCGTGGGGTGCGCACGGGTCGTCGGCCCGGCGCACGGCCCCCGGCGACCGTCGCGGGCCACGAGCCTCCCGAGGAGAGCCCATGTCCGTCCAGACCACCCCGCACCTCAACTTCCGCGGCGACGCCCGTGCCGCGCTCGAGCTCTACCGGTCCGTGTTCGGGGGCGAGCTCGTCGTCACCACGTACGGCGACCTCGGCCAGGCCGCCGACCCGGCGGCCGCCGACCTCGTCGTCTGGGGCCAGGTCAGCGCCCCGAGCGGGTTCCGCGTCATGGCCTACGACGTCCCCTCCGACCGGCCGTGGAGCCCGGGCGAGGCGCCGTTCTTCGTGTCCGTGCGCGGCGACGACGTCGAGGAGGTCCGCGGCTACTGGGACGCGCTCGTCGACGGCTCGACCGTCGTCGCGCCGCTGGCGTCGTCCGACTGGGCGCCCGCGTACGGCATGCTCACCGACCGCTTCGGCGTGACCTGGGTCCTGGACGTCGCAGCGCCCCGCTGACCCTGGGCCACCGGCCACCGGCCGGCAACGTCCACCGGCGAGCACGGGACGGGCGACCGGATCTCCCCGGATCCGGTCGCCGGTCCCGTGCTCGGGCGCGAGAGGGGCGCGGTGTACGTGCCGAGGCACAGGGGCCTCCCTCCAGGTGCAGGGGGACCGAACCGAGGGGGAACCCATGCCCGGAAGCAAGAAGTCGGCACCGCGGAAGCCGAGCCGGCGCGAGGTGCCGCAGACGCCCGACACTGTCGACGCGCTGTACCCGCCGCTGCCCGAACGCATCCCGTTGACGCTCGAGTCCATCGCGGGCGACGAGCCCACGTACGCGGAGATGCTCGAGTCCATCTGCGGCGCGACCGACGACTCCCAGCCCGTCGAGCAGTACGACGGCACGCTCGGCGTCACGCGCGCGTACGTGGACGCCCACCAGAAGCAGGCCGTGCAGGTCCAGTGGAACGCGGGGCTCGGCGGCGTCTTCACCAACCCCGGAAACGTCGACGGCGTGCGCTGGGGGAGCGGCACCCTGATCGCGCCCGACCTCGTCCTCACGTGCGGTCACCTGTTCGACCAGAGCGCCGACGGCTGGGTCCTGCCCCGGCAGAACGGGTCGATGCAGGTCCTCACGCCGCAGCAGATCGCGACGAGCATGCACATCAACGTGCTCTTCCAGGTGGACCCGTCCGGTGTCCTGCGCACCGAGCAGAGCTTCCCGATCGTCGCGCTCGTCGAGTACCGGCTCGGCGGCCTCGACATGGCCGTCGTGCGCGTGGGCGGCAACCCGGGCAGCACCTACGGGTTCACCGCTGTCGCCACGGCCAACCCGGCCGTCGGCGACATGCTCGCGATCATCGGCCACCCCGCCGGGATGCCCAAGCGCGTCGAGGCCGGCCCGGCGACGGTCGTCACGACGAACCAGATCCGCTACGACGACATCGACACGCTCGGCGGCAACTCTGGATCCGGGATCCTCGGGCCCGCGGGCGAGCTCGTCGGCGTCCACACGAACGGTGGCTGCAACGCGGCCGGGACCGGGTCGAACTTCGGCACGGCGATCGCGGGCATCCGCGCGGTGTCGCCGACGCTCCAGGCCCTGCCCCACGGGGCGCGCACCGCGACCGCCGACGACGGCTTCACGTCCCTCGCGCAGGACGTCATCGCGACCGTGAAGGCCGCCGACCAGGTCGGCACGCTCCTGGGCGCCGACACCGCGCGCGCCGTCGACGTGCTGACGATCCGGCAGGCCGACTCGCACACGGTCGCCGACCAGATCGGGACGTCGTTCCTCCGGGACCAGGGCGGCACGCCGCGCGCCCTCGACTCCGTCTTCCAGGGCGACACCCGCTTCGCCGCGGACAACCCCGTCGGCACAGGGCTCGCGGGCGACATCGGCTCCGGGCCCGGCGACACGCTCCAGGAGGGGATCGTCGACCCCGGCGACCTCTTCGACCCCGTGGTCAACCCCGCGATCGGGCGGCTCGTGCAGGCGGGCGCGCTCGCCGGGGCGCGGCCGTTCGTCCAGGGCGCGGAGTCGCTCGTGGACGAGGACGGTCCGGGCGAGGCGGTCGACGTCGTCGGCGCCCTCGTCGAGGCCGTCGCCGAGGCGCGCGCGACCCTCGAGGCCGTCGAGGCGACCCTCGCCGCGCTCCAGGCCGGGCAGTGACCCGGGCGACCTCGCCCACGGACCGGACCGGGAGCCCGCGATGATCGGCATCGTGTCGCACGCGGACGACCTCCACACCACGGAGGTCGTCCGCCACCTGGACGCGCTCGGCGCGCCCCACGCGCTCCTCGACACGGGGCACGCGCCCCGCGACGTGGCGCTGACCTCGACCCAGGACGCCGCCGGGTGGCGCGCCGACTGGGTCGACACGAGCGCCGAGGGCGTGAGCGCGGTGGACACCACCACGCTGCGCGCCGTGTGGTGGCGCCGCCCGCAGCCGTTCGCGCTGCACGACGACCTGCGCTCCGCCCAGGACCGCGGCTTCGCCCAGGGGGAGGTCGCCGCGGCGGTCTCCGGGCTGTGGTCGTGCCTGCCTGCGACCTGGGTCAACGACCCGGACCGCGACGAGGCCGGCTCCCGCAAGATGTGGCAGCTCCAGGTCGCCGCAGGGCTCGGGCTGCGCGTGCCGCGCACGTGCATGACGAACGACCCGGCCCGCGCCCGCGAGTTCCTGCACCGGGAACCGGGACGGGTGATCTTCAAGCCGTTCAGCGGCACGCCCGCGACCTGGCGCGAGACCCGCCCCGTGCGGGACTCGGACCTCGCGCTCATCGAGAGCGTGCGGTACGCGCCGGTCATCTTCCAGGAAGCCGTCGCGGGGTCGGACGTGCGCGTGACGATCGTGGGCACGGAGCTGTTCGCGGCCGAGCTGCGCACGGAGGAGTCGGCGTACGCGTACGACTTCCGCGTCGACACCCACCACTGCCCGACGTCCGTGCACGACCTCCCCGAGCACGTCGCCACCGCGCTCCTGCGGCTCATGGAGGTGCTCGGCCTCTGGTACGGCGCGGTCGACCTGCGCCGCACGCCCGAGGGCGACTACGTGTTCCTCGAGATCAACCCGGCCGGGCAGTGGCTGTTCGTCGAGTACGCGACCGGGCAGCCGATCGCCGCGGCGCTCGCGGCGCTGCTGGCCCGTCTCGACCGCGAGGAGGCACCGGGCGCGACGCGGCGGCGCACCTGGCGCGGCAGCGCGGACTGAGCTCTGGCCTGTCGCCGGCCCGTCGCCGGCCCGTCGTCGGGCCGTCGCCGGCCGGTCGCAGGCGGGGCGGTGTCCGTGCGCGTCAGCGCCAGCGGTCGCGCCACCGCTCCCACGGTGGCGCGACCGTCCAGTTGAGGCGCAGCGTGCGCCACGCGCGGTCCATGCGGCGACGGCGCTGGCGCCGCCCGCGCAGCGAGCGCGCCGACACCCCGACGCGCCACGACCGGTCGAGCACCGTGCGCCGGCCCGGGCCGAGGCGGAACGACAGGTCGAGGTCGTCGTGCACCTCCGGGTCGTCGCGCACGACGGCGTCGCGCACCGCGGTCCACGCCGAGCGGCGCAGGGCCATGCACGAGCCCCAGAGCGCGGTGTGGCCGAGCGCGAGGTGGCACAGCACGTAGTACGCGCCGAGGTAGGCGATCGCGACGGCGGCGCGCGCGCCGCGCGGCAGGTCGTCGAACGTGCCCGTGCCGGTCATCGCGTCGAGCGTCGGGTCGGCGGCCATGCGGTCCGCGACGCGCTGCACCCACCCCGGATCGGGGAGGGAGTCGGCGTCGAGCCGCGCGATGACGTCGCCGCGCGCGGCGTCGTACCCGGTCGCGGCGGCGGCCGGGATGCCGACGCGGTCCTCGCGCACGACGACGGCGCCCCAGCGGCGCGCGACGAGCGCGGAGTCGTCGCGCGACGCGTTGTCGACGACCACGACCTCGAGCGGCGCGACGGTCTGCCGCGCGATGCGCGCCAGGCAGCGGTCGAGCGCGGCGGCGTCGTCGCGGACCGGGACGACGACCGACACGGTCGGGGCGGTGCGGGGCGTCACGGCCGGTGCTCCCGGGCGGCGGTGCCGCGCGCGAGGAGGACGCCGGCGACGACCGAGCCGAGGAGCCCGGTCGCGAGGTCGGTGACGGTGTCGCCGTAGCCGACGCCGATCCGGTCGTCGAGGAACGTGTGCCCGGCCCACTCGCCGAGCTCCCACAGGATCGCGAGGACCGCCCCGAGACCCGTGGTCACCACGGCGACGCCCGTGCACCACGGTCGGTCGTCGGCGTGCGGGGAGGGCAGCGCCCCGACCCGGACGAGCGTCACCGTCGCGAGCGCCGCGACGAGCCCGGTGCACACGGCGTGCACGGGCAGGTCGAGCCACGGCACCGCGCGGTACCACTCGAGCTGGGCGGCCCACGCGGAGGCGAGCAGCGCGGCCCCGTAGCCGACGTCGAGCACGCCGGTGACCCCGAGGGCGCGCGGCACCATCGTCCCGCCGAGCACGAGCAGGAACAGCGCGACGCCGACGCCGTCGAGCGTCGCGCCGGCCACGACGACGCTGAGCGCGGCACCGGCCCGGACCGCGTCGCCCGCGAGGATCGCGCCGCGTGCCGGGGCGGCGAGGGAGCCCGCCGTGGGGGCGGGGGTGGCGGCCATGCGGTGCTCCTGGGAGGGTGGTGCGGCGGCGGGGATCACAGCCTCACACCCCGGCGTCGCGCTCGCACGCCCGTCCGCCGGGAGCGCTCGTGGTCGCGCCTCCCGCCGCGCTCGTCGCGCTCGTCGTCGCGCCCCCCGACGTGGCCGTCGCGCGCGTCCGTCCGCCGTGCCCCTGCGGCACGGCGCAGGGGGTCAGTCCCAGGTCGCGGTCGCCGGGTCCACGCCGTGCGAGCGCGCGTTCGCCTCGGCCGCGGCGCGCAGCCACGCGGCCAGGCCCGGGGCGAGGCCGTCGTA
Source organism: Cellulosimicrobium sp. 72-3 (assembly GCF_013127315.1). Classification (NCBI taxonomy): domain Bacteria; kingdom Bacillati; phylum Actinomycetota; class Actinomycetes; order Micrococcales; family Promicromonosporaceae; genus Cellulosimicrobium; species Cellulosimicrobium sp. 72-3. The sequence goes on along the minus strand of NZ_CP053419.1, from coordinate 2,165,357 downwards.
GTGGGCACGGAACCCGGCGTCGTCGACGAACCGCCGCGCGAGGCACACGTGCCGCGCCGGCGGGCAGTCGAAGTGCGCGCCCATCGAGGCACGGTGCCGCTCGGCGAGGGCGGCCGCCCGCGGCGACGCGGGGTCGACGCCCGCGCGGCACGCCGCCGCGAGGTCGGTCTCCAGGGCTGCGACGTCGTCGGCCAGGCGCTGCCAGTCCTCGGGCGTGCGCTCCGCCGACCGCTCGGCGTACTGCGCCCACTGCGCGGTGTCGCCCCAGAGCTCGCGCGCCTGCCCGGGCCACGCCGGGTCCCAGCCCTCCCCGAACAGCGCGACCTGCTCGGTGGGCGTGAGCAGGAGCCCGCGCTCGCGCGCCGCGACGAGGCGGTCCAGCGCGCGTGCGGTGCGCTCCATCCGGGCGATCCGCTCCCCGAGCAGCGCCCGGTGCCTGCGCAGCGCGTCCAGCGCCTCGGCGCCGGTCGCGTCGAGGAGCGCCGGGACGTCCTCGAGCGCCACGCCCAGCTCCCGGTACGCCACCACCCGCCGCAGCCGTGCGACGTCGGCCGCCGCGTAGAGCCGGTAGCCCGCCGGCGTCCGTGCCGAGGGGCGCACGAGCCCGACCGCGTCCCAGTGGTGCAGCGTGCGGACGGTGACGCCCGCCGCCGCGGCCGCGTCGCCGACCGTCAGCGGGTCGGCGCCGCGGCCGGGCGTCGGGTCGGTGGTCACGTGACCCAGTGTCCACCGCGGAGCCGCGGTGCTCACGGGGCGGGCGCCTCGATCCCGATGCCCTCCAGGAACCGGGCGGGGTCGCTCCCGGCGACGAACGGGCGCGCCGCCGTCATGACGACGCGCGCGTTCTCCGGCGTGCGGACCTCGACCTCGACGGACCCCCACGGCATCTCGCGCGGGCCCGTCGTGCAGCCGGGCGTCACGGCCTCGCACGCGGTGACGATCGCGTCGACCTGCGACAGCACGCACGAGAAGCTCACCGTCAGGGCCGGCAGGTCGGGCGCGGGGGTGCCCGGGACGAGGAGCACGTCCTGGAACGCCCAGCGGCGCAGGTGCACCATGCCGCCCGGCACGGAGAACAGGTCGAAGAACCCGAGCCCGTGCGTCCAGAGCTCGACGGACGCCGCGAGGTCGTCCGTCGGGACGGTCACGAACTGCGGCATCCCGTAGATGCCGCGGAACGGCTCCGGAGCGACGGCGTCGGGCCCCGGGGCGGGGACGGGGGAGAGGTCGAAGGCGGGGAACGTGTCGGTCATGCGGGCAGCCTGCGCCCTGACGTCGCGTCAGGGTCAAGTGCCCGCGCGCGCCTCGTCGGCCAGGAGCGCGTACACGACGCCGTCGACCCAGCCGAGGTCCCGGTGGAGGGAGTCGCGCACCCCCACGCCCTCGCGCCGCATCCCCACGCGCTCCATGAGCCGCCACGACGGCTCGTTCGCGAGGAACGCGCTCGCCACGACGCGCCGCAGCCCGAGGTCCTCGAAGCACACCCGCAGCAGCGCGCGCACGGCCTCCGTCGCGTAGCCCTGCCCCTGGTGCGCCGGGTCGAGCACCCAGCCGATCTCCGCCTCGTCGTCGTGCGGGCGGTCGACGACGTCGCGCTGCGCCCACCCGTCGCGCACCGCGAGGTAGAGGTCCCCGACCACGGCACCCTCGCGCTCCACGACGAGGGTCGTCGCGAGCCGCCCCGGCTCGACGTGGTGCTCGCGCCACTCCTCGACCGCGGTGAACCGCTGCGTGAGCCACCGGTCCACCTCGGGCAGGCCGCGGTAGGCGAACAACGCGTCGGCGTCGTCCGGCCGGGCGCGGCGCAGCGTCAGGCGAGCGGTCCGCACGGGCCACGCGACCCGCTCCAGGGCGTCGGGGCGCACGTCGGTGGCGTCGGTCATGCGCCCACCCTGGCACGTGCGTGGCCTGCGCATCGAGGGGATTCCCGCGGCGCCGGACCGTCGGCCCGCGCCGCGGTCCCGACGACGGGCGCGTACGACGGCACGCCCCGCGCCGGTCTAGGGTCGCCCCCATGACGCTGTTCCTCGACGACCCCGACGAGGGTCTGTCGCCCGCGACGAGCCACCCCGCCTTCGTGTCCCTCGCCCCGGAGCCGTTCTACGACGAGGGCGAGGACCTCGCGCCGTTCGGCAACGACGCCGGGCACGACGCGCTGCGCGACCTCGAGGAGTGGTACGCCGCCGACGGGCGCGACGACGCGCTGCCCGCCTTCGTCGACGGCCTCCTGGCGGCGTGGGACCTCGGGGTCCCCGAGGACGTCTGGGCGTCCGGGCGGCAGGGTGCGGCGGACCGGCTCCGGGGCGGCGACGTCGACGAGGCGGCGCTCGCGGCCGAGGCCCGCGCGCAGATCGCGATCGTGCTCGGCCAGCTGAAGATCCGCGGCGGCCTCACGCCTCACGCGCGGGCCCTGGGCGTCGCGGTGCTCGACGTGCTCGCCGCGCTCAACGACCACGCGCGGGTCGTGAGCCCGGGCTGGCGGCACGCCGACGCCGACGCCGCGGCGACCGCCGCGATGGCCGCCGTCGTGCGGGCCGCACCCGACCTGCCCTGACGGCCCGGCCGCCCCGGACCGGCGCTCAGCGGGCCGCGTGCTCCGCGCCCGGCGCCACCTCGTGGAGCGCGCCGTCCCGGTCGAGCTCGAGCCGCACGTCGACCCCGAGGCGGGCGAGGAACCCGTCGTCGTGGCTCACCACGAGCAGCGCGCCCGCGTAGCCCGACAGCGCCTCGACGAGCCGCTCGACGCTGCGCACGTCGAGGTCGTTCGTCGGCTCGTCGAGCACGAGGAGCTGGGCGGGCGGGTCGGCGAGCAGGAGCCGCGCGAGCGCGACGCGGAACCGCTCGCCGCCCGACAGGGTGCCCACCGGGCGGTCGACGGCCGACCCGCGCAGGAGCAGGCGCGCGAGGTGGTTGCGGACCGTGCCCGGCGCGACGCCCGGGGCGCCGTCGCGGACGGTGTCGAGCGCGCTGCGCGCGTCGTCGAGGCCGTCGCGCCGCTGCGGGAGGTAGCCGACCCGGTCCGTGAGGAGCGTCCCGCCGGCGCGTCCCGGCTCGGGTGCGCGCCCGGCGAGCAGGTTCTCCAGGAGCGTCGTCTTGCCGGTGCCGTTGGCCCCCACGAGCGCGACCCGCTCGGGCCCCTGGACGACGACCGTGCGGTTCGTCCCGTGCAGCTCGGCGAGCCGACGGCCGCGCGGGACGTCCGGGTCCGGCAGCACGAGGTGCACGTGCTCGTCGTCGCGCACCCGGGCCGCCGCCGCGTCGAGCGCCTGCTGCGCGGCCTGGACCTTGGCGTCCAGGCCCTGGCGCATCGAGCCCGCCGAGACCTGGGCCGCGGACGCGCGCAGCCCCATGGAGATGCGCGACCCGGTGCGGTTCGCCTGGGCGGTCCGCGCCGTCCGCTCGCGGCGCGCGAGCTTCGTCTCGGCCTCGACGCGCTGGCGCTTCTCGGCGCGCAGGGTCTGCTCGGCGCTCCGCGCGGCCTGCGCCGCCGCGGCCTGGTCGACCTCCAGCTGCGCGCGCCACGCGCAGTACGGGCCGCCGAACGTGGTCAGCGTGCCCGCGTGCAGCTCGGCGGTCTCGTCGACGTGCTCGAGCAGCTCCAGGTCGTGGCTCACGACGACGAGCGTCCCGGGCCAGTCGTCGACGAGCGCCGCGAGCCGGGCCCGGGTGGCGCGGTCGAGGTTGTTCGTCGGCTCGTCGAGCAGCGTGATCGCGCTGCGCCGCACGCGCAGGCCGCTGATCGCGACGAGCATCGCCTCGCCGCCGGACAGCTCGCCGACGCGCCGGTCGAGGCCGACGCCGTCGAGCCCGATCTCGGCGAGCGCCTGGGCGGCGCGCGCCTCGACGTCCCAGTCGTCGCCGACGGCGTCGAAGTGCCGCTCGTCGACGTCGCCGGACTCGATCGCGCGCAGGGCGTCGAGCGTGGTGTCGATGCCGAGCAGGCGCGCGACGCTCGCGTCGCGGCCGAGCGTGAGCGTCTGGGGGAGGTAGGCGACGTCGCCGGTGGTGGTCACGCGCCCGGACGTGGGCGTCAGCAGGCCGGCGACGAGGCGCAGGAGCGTCGACTTGCCGGCGCCGTTGTCGCCGACGAGGCCCGTGCGGCCGGCGCCGAACGTGCCGGAGAGGTGGGAGAGCGCGACGGTGCCGTCGGGCCACTCGAACGTGAGGTCGGTCAGCGTCACCGCGGACCGGTGCAGGGTGGACATGGGTGTGCTCCTCGGCCCGCGGTGCCGCGGGCGTGGTCGTGCCGGGAAGGTCGGGCGGGACGTCGTCGCGCGGGCGCGCGGACGGGCCGCCGGTGGCGGGAGCGGTGGGGCGTCGTCCAGGCACGCCGAGGCCGCGGCACGAGCCGGGCAGGGGTCGCCGACGAGGGCTCCGACGGGGCGGGGCGGGGGCGAGGGTGCGCTGGGGCGGGCCGCCGACGGCTCGGCGGCTAGAGTCTGTCGACCTCGATGAGCACGTGCCGATGCTAGCAGCGCGGCCCGGCGGGGTCCGCGGGCGCAGGGTCCGCGGGCGCGGGTCCCCTCACCCCGCCGGAGCCTGCTCCCGGCCTGTGACGAGCGAGGCGACGAGCGAGGCGACGAGCGCCGCGGCGGCCGCGCCCGGGTGCGGTCGCGTCACGAGCCCGAGGGACCACGCCTCCGGCGCGTCGAGCGGCACCGCGACCGCGCCCGGCGCGGGCTCGTACATGTCCGCGGGGACCACCGCCACGCCGAACCCGGCGGCGACGAACGCGGGCAGGTCGCCGACGTCGGCCACCTCCGTGTCCGCGCGCGGCGCGACGCCCGCGTGCGCGAACGCGCGCTCGGCGACCACCCGGTTGCCGAACCCGCGCGGCGTCGTCACGACGTGCTCGTCGGCCAGGTCGCCGGGCGCCACCGACCGCGCCCCGGCGAGCGCGTGGCCCGCGGGCAGCACCGCGACGAACGTCGACGACGTGAGCCGCGTGTAGCGCAGGCCGGGGTGGTCCTCGGGCCCGAGCCCGGTGAACGCGACGTCCACGACGCCGCGCCGCACGTCCTCTCCCAGCCCCGTGGACCCGGCGGGCGACGGGGTGAGGCGCAGCACCACGCCGGGGTGGCGGTCCCGGAACGCGGCGAGGGTGCGCGGCAGCCCGAGGTACCCGAGGTTCGTGAACACCCCGAGCCGCACGGTGCCGCGCACGTGGTGCGGCCCGGGGGCGACGGCGGCACGGGCCTGGTCGACGGCGTCGAGCACCGCCCGGGCCCGGGGGAGCAGCGCCTCGCCCTGCGACGTGAGCGCGACCGAGCGCCGCGTGCGCTCGAACAGACGAGCGCCGAGCTCCGCCTCCAGCGCGCGCACGCCCGCCGAGACGCTCGACTGGACGGCGAAGACGCGCGCGGCGGCGCGCGTGAAGCTCAGCTCCTCGGCCACGGCGACGAAGTACTCGAGCTGGCGCGTCTCCATGCCGCTCACCCTACGACGTCTCATCGCTGACATCGATCAGACGGATCGGTACAAGTCGTTGGACACGATCAAGCGCGCAGGCGCACGGTGGACGCATGACGACGACCTCGGCACCTCCGACCCGCCCCGCACCCGCGCGACCGGACGACGCGCAGCGGCCCTCCCGGCCGCCGCGTGCGCGGCGCGCGCGGCCGCTCGTCTCGCACGGGTCCGGGTTCCTCGTGGTGGCGCTCGCGTTCGCCACGGCCATGGCGTTCTCGACGGTCCCGACGCCGCTCTACCCGCTGTACCAGGCGCGTGACGGCCTGCCCACCGTCGCCGTGACCGTCGTCTTCGCCGCGTACGCCGTCGGGGTCGCCGCGAGCCTCTACCTCGTCGGGCACCTCAGCGACCGGTTCGGGCGCCGCCGCGTGCTGGTCCTCGGCCTCGTGGCCGAGCTCGTCGCGGCCGTGCTGTTCCTGCTGCTGGACGGTCTGGGCGGCCTCGTCGTCGCGCGGCTCGTCTCGGGCGTGGGGATCGGGGCCGTCACCGCGACGGCGACCGCCCACCTCGCCGAGCTCCGCGCGGCCGCCCGCCCCGGCGGCCCGACGGACACGAGCGCCGTCGCGGGCCTGGCGAACATCGGCGGCCTCGCGCTCGGACCGCTCGTCGGCGGGCTGCTCGCCCAGGCCGCGCCCGCGCCGCTCACGACGCCGTACGTCGGCTTCGCCGTCCTGCTCGCCGCGGCGGTCCTCGCCGCCGCGCTCGTGCCCGAGACCGTGCCGCCCGCCGCCGCCCCGTACCGCTACCGCCCGCAGCGCGTCGCCGTGCCGCGCGGCGGGCGCGGCACCTTCGTCGCCGCGGCGGCCGCCGCGTTCGCGGGCTTCGCGGTCTTCGGCCTCTTCACGTCCCTCACCCCGAGCGTGCTCGCGACCGTGATGCACGAGGAGTCGCGCCTCGTCGCCGGGCTCGTCTCGGCCGCGGTCTTCGCCGCGGCCGCCGTCGCGCAGCTCGCCACGGGCCGGCTCGCCCGCCGGCGCCAGGTCGCTCTCGCCGTCACGCTGACGCTCACCGGGCTCGCCGTGCTCGCCGTCTCCGTCGGCACCGCGAGCCTGCCCGGGTTCGTCGCGAGCGCCGTCGTCGCGGGCGCGGGCGTGGGCATCCTCTTCCGGGGCGCGCTCGCGACGGCGGGGGCCCTGGCGGAGCCCGGCCGCCGGGGCGAGGTCCTCGCGGGGGTCTTCCTCGTCGCATACCTGGGGCTCGCCGTCCCCGTGCTGCTCCTGGGGCTCTCGCTCACGGTCGAGCCGCTGCGCCTCATGGTCGTCGTGTTCGCGGCGGCCACCGCGCTGCTCGTCGCGGCGGCCGCGCCGGGCCTGGCACGCCGGTCCTGAGCGGGCGGGGCGGACCGCGGTCCGCCCCGCCGTGCCGTGGGTCAGCGGGCGAGCTCGACCCGCGCGACGCCCCAGCCGAGAGCGTCGTGCCCGACGACGCGCCACCCGGCGCGCGCCGCGAGCCGCGCCACGTCGTCGGGCGTTCGCGGTCCGGACCCCGTCGTCGCGAGGGACAGCAGCGCGTGCTCGTGCGCGTGCGGGCTCAGGCCGTCGGGCGTGAGGTCCTCGACGAGCACGGCCCGACGCGCGGCCGCCCCCATCGCGGCGAGGAGCGCGACCACCTCGTCGTCGGTGCGGTGCCCGGTCCCGAGCGCGCACACGGCCAGGTCGGCGCCGGGCCAGGAGCCGGACGTGGCGTGGGACGAGCCCGTGCCGGCCTGCGCGCGCAGGACGGCGAGCGGCACGGGGTCCTCGACGAGCGTCGTCGTGCGGTCACCGGGCACGTCCGCGAGCAGGTCGGCCACGACGAGGGCCCCCGGCCCCCCGACGGCCACGGATTGCGCGCCCGACCACACGGGCCACGTCGGGAGGCCGGTGAGCACGTAGGGCAGGACGTCGGCGCCCTCGACGACCTCCGCGGCGAGGTCGGCGTCGGCCTCGACCTCTGCGCGCAGGGTCCGGCCGCGCGAGCGCGCCCACGCCGGGGCGTCCTCGCGCAGCGCCGGGGCGAGCGCGGCGAGCGCGAGGACCGCGTCGGCCTCCAGGCCTTCGTACTCCTCGCGCGCGTGCTCGTCGTCGAGGAGGTCCTCGCCGGCGTCGGCCAGGGCCACCTTGTCACCGTCGGAGGTCACGACCCCCGACGCCGCGAGGACGCCCACGAGGACCCGGACCGCCGCGGGAGCGACGCGGGCCGCCTCGGCGAGCGCCGCGACGTCGCGCGGGCCGTCGCCGAGCGCGTCGAGCAGCCCGAGCTGGAGTGCGGCGCGCGTCGCGAACCACGGCACGGGGGACGGCACGCCCGCGGGCTGCGCCGTGGGGACGGTGCCGGTCGCGGTGCTGCCGGGCGCGTCGCTCGCGGTGATGCCCGGGACGCCGCCCGCGGTGTCGCCGACGGTGCTGCCCGCGGTGTCGCCCGGCCTCGCGCCCGAGGGCGCCGGCTGTGCGTGCCAGTATCCGGTGACATCGACGTGCGTGCGGGGCACGCCGCGCTCGCGCGTGAGGTGGCGGCGCACCGGCAGCAGGGCCCGGCTCTCGCTCGCGGCCCACGCGTAGACGCGCCCGGGCCACCACGTGATCGCGCGCACCGCCTCGCCGAGCGCGACGCGGTCGCCCTCGGGCGCGACGACCCAGCGGACGGTGTCGCCGTCGCGCAGCGCGAGGTCCTGGCGCGCGGACGCGTCGACGACCGTCACGACGACCTGCACGGGCACGTCGACAGGACGCTCGTCGAGGAAGCGGCCGATCGCGGGCAGCGCCGTCTCGTCGCCCGCGAGCAGGGCCCAGTCGACGTCGTCGGGCCACACGGTCGAGGCCTTGGGGCCGACGAACCACAGGGCGTCACCGGGGCGCGCCGCCCCGGCCCACGCGGCGGCGGGCCCGTCGCCGTGCAGCACGAGGTCGAGGTCGAGCTCGCCCGCCACCGGGTCCCAGCGGCGCGGCGTGTAGTCGCGACCCTGCCGGTTCGGCGCGGGCGGCCAGTCGATGCCGTGCGCGCGCTGCACGGGCAGCGCGGACGCGACGTCGCCGTCGGACGCGAGGACGAGCTTCACGTGGTCGTCGAACCCCGGGGCGTCGAACGCCGGCATCGGCATGCCGTCGCGCTCGAACGCGCCCAGCTCCGGCCCGACGAGCGTCACGCGGCGCATGCGGGGCGTCACGTCGACGACACGAGCGACCTCGACGCGCCGCAGGACGAGAGGGTGGGTGCGCAGGCGGTGCTGGGCCATCAGGAGAACTGCTCCTCGACGACGTCGAGCAGGGCCATCGCCTCGTGGTAGTCGCTGCGGATCGTCCACGTGGGCAGCTCGTGCGCGGTGCCGGCGGCGAACGACGGCAGCGCGGCGAACACCGGGTCGGCGGCGAGCGCGTCGAGGTCGACCTCCGCGCCGTTGAAGCCGATGACGAACACGTTCGGCGCCGTGACGACCGACGTCACCTGCTCGGCCGACACCTCGAACATGTCACCGCCCGGCGTGTACGGCTCGGCTCCGGTCTGCTCCTGGATCGGCTGGACCGCGAACCCGAGCCGCTCGAAGATCGCGGGCAGCCCCTCGCCCTCCTGGAGGGCGTACGTGGTGCCCTCCGCCGTGCGGGCGAGGAACGCCGTCTCGCCCGCGGGCACGGTGATCGCGTCGCGCACCTCCGTGAGCCGGTCCTCGTACCCGGCGGCGAGCTCCTCGGAGGTCTCCGCGTCGTCGAACACGTCCTCGGCGAGGAATGCGAGCTGCTCCTGCCACGTCGTGTACGTGCCGCTCACGAGGACGGTCGGGGCGATCTGGCTCAGGCCGTCGTAGACGTCCGTCGCCTGCTTGAGCGGGAAGCCCCACCCGCCACCGACGATGAGGTCGGGCTCGAGCGCGAGGATCGCCTCGAGGTTGAAGCCGTCGGCGCTCCACTCCAGGAGCTCCGTGCCGTCGGCCTCGGCCTCCTGCGCCCAGAGGGGGGAGAAGGCCGGCTCGGGGTCGTCGGTCACCTCGGGCACGGTGGCGAGGACCGGGACGTCGAGCGCGTAGAGGTACCCGGCGAGCGCGTGGTTGAGCACGACGACGCGCTGCGGGTCCGTCGGGACGGTGACGTCGCCCTGGTCCGTGGCGACGACGCGCTCGGCCGAGGACGAGCCGGTGGGCGCATCGGAACCCTCGGGCCCGGCGTCGGACGTGGTGGTGCCGCCCGAGCACGCGGAGAGTGCGAGCGTCGCGGCGGCGACGAGCGCGGCCAGCGCGGTGAGGGGGCGGCGGGTGGGACGGCGGGACGGCAGCATGGGACCTCGCACTCGGGAGCAGGGACGCGGGGGCCGCACGGCGTGACCGGGGCGCACCTCGCGAGGTTAGGCTAACCACACCTGCGTGTCGTGCCGCGCCCGGACATGACACGGACGCGCCCGGACACGACACGACCGGGCGCGCGACGTCGCACCGTGTGCCCCGGGACACGTCCGAGGTCGTCCCGCAGGAGGTTCGGACCGGAGGGCCCGGCCGAGGAGAGGAGCGCCGCATGACCCCGACCGCGCTGGGCGCCGTCGTCCCGGAGAACGCCGTCCGCTTCCTCGGCCACGACACCCACGCGCACGACGAGCCGCACCTGGTCCACGTCGTCGCGGGCACCGCGGAGCTCGTGGCCGACGGCGCGCCCCTGACCCTGCGCACGCACGAGAGCGTGTGGCTCGCCCCCGGCGTGCCGCACTCCGTGCGCCTGCCGGGCGGGGCGATGGCCCTCGGGCCGGTGCTCTCGCCGGGCGTCGAGCCCCCCGTCCGGGTGCACCGGCTCGGCGTCGTGCCGGCCGTCACGGACGTCCTGACCGCTGTGCTCTGCGCGGGCCCGGCGACCCCGGAACAGGTCGCGCCGTTCCGCGCAGCCCTCGAGGAGGTGCTCCGCGGGGTCACGGGCGACCACTTCGTGCTGACGCTCCCGTCGCACCCGGTCGCGCGCGCCGTGGCCGAGGACGCCCGGCGCGGCGGTGCGACGCTCGACGAGCTCGCCGACCGACGGCACGCGAGCGCGCGCCACGTCCAGCGGCTCTTCGTCGAGGAGACGGGGCTCCCGTTCGGGCGCTGGCGCACGCGCGCCCACCTCAACGTCGCGATCGCGCGCCTGCGCGGCGGCTCGCAGCTCGACGCGGCGGCGCGCGCCGCCGGCTACGCGACGCGCGCCGGCCTGCTGCGTGCCCTCAGCCGGGAGACCGGGCAGCCGGTCGCCGACCTCGCGCGGGACCCCCTGGCGGTCCTCGACCGCGCGCCACGGGACGCGGGACCCGGTGCCCGGGCGGCTCGCGCCGACGAGCGTCTGAGCGCCTGAGCGCCTGAGCCGGATCAGCGGTCGCGCACGACCCGGTAGCGCAGCGCGGTGCGGACGCCCACCTCGTCGACGCTCACCTTCTCCAGGGTGGCGGGGACGCCGCCGTCGAACAGCCGGACGCCGCCGCCGAGCAGCACCGGCATGACGTCGACGGCGAGCTCGTCGACGAGGTCCGCCGCGAGGAGCTGGCGGAAGAGGTCCGCGCCGCCCACGAACGTCACGTCGCGGTCGCCGGCGGCCTCGACGGCGCGGCGCACCGCCTCCTCGACGCCGTCGGTGACGAACTCGATCCACAGCCGCTCGTTGCGGCGCGGCGCGGCGGGCAGCGGGCGGTGCGTCACGACGAAGATCGGTGCCTGGAACTCGTAGTCCTCCGCGTAGCTGTCGGGGTCCTCGGCGCCGTCGAACGTACGTCGCCCCATGAGCACGGCGCCGGTCTCGTCCTGGAGCCGGCGCATGTAGTCGCTGCCCACGAGCGTGTCGAAGTCCGCGTAGAGCGCGGCGCTGCTCCCGGCGGCGTCCTGCACGAACCCGTCGAGCGACACCGTCGCCCCGGCGATCACCTTGGCCATGGATCCTCCTCGTCCCTGTTGCGTGGTCGAGGGGGAGACCCGGGGCGGCGCGCGGACTCATCGGTCGGCGGGCGGCCTCCGGGTCGGCCCGCTCCCGGACGACGCCCGCCGTCGGGCCGTTCGGCAGTTCTCATTATCGTGTTGACCCTGGTCACGGGCCGTCGTGAGAGTGGCTGCCGTCCCACCCGCTCTCTCACCGTGGAGGCAGCATGCCGGACGACCCTCGCCCACCCGTCCCTCGTCCCCTGACCCGTCGCGCGCTCCTGCGCGGTGCCGTCGTGCTCGGCGCGGCGACCGCGACCGGCGCGCTCGCCGGCACCGTGGGCGGCATCGCCGCCCCGGCGCCCGCGCACGCGGCGGTGCCCGGTTTCCCGACCTTCCGCTACCTCGGGCAACCGCTCGACCGGAGCGCGTTGCGGTACAACCCGACGAACGAGCTGATCTTCCCCTCGGTCCGGTACGTCGCCGGGCGCGTCGAGGACCCGCTCGGCCGCTGGTACATGTACTACGCCCCGCACGACGCCCCGGGCGGCATCTGCCTGGCCTACGCCGACTCCGTCACCGGCCCGTGGCGCGAGCACCCCGCCAACCCGATCATCCCGCGCACCTGGGCGGGCTTCGACGTGAGCCACGTGTCGAGCCCCGACGCGTTATGGAACCCGGCGGACCGCCGGATCTACCTGTTCTTCCACGGCGAGAACCACACGACCCGGGTCGCGAGCTCGGCCGACGGCCGCAGCTTCACGTACCACAACCGGGTCGTGGGGACGTACATGCTCCCGGGCGTGAGCGAGACGTCGTACGCGCGCGTCTTCCCGCACCCGACGCAGTCGGGGGTCTACGTCATGCTGCTCATGGGCAACCACGGCGGGACGCGCAAGATCTACGTCGGCTGGTCGCAGTCGCTGACGTCCGGCTGGCAGGTCAAGCCGGAGCCGCTCATCACGCCTGCCGCGGGGGAGGGCGGCCAGGTCTCCGGGGCGCACTACTGGTCGCGCAACGGCGGGGGCCACGTCGTCTACCACGCGGGCTCGGGCAACATCCACGTCGCGCGCGTGGGGACGGGCTTCGACCGCGAGGACCACCTCGGGGTCCTGTACGACTCGGGGTCCGCCGCACCGGACCACGGGCGCGCCGCGGCGCCGTCGTTCGTGGAGGTCGACGGCCGCCTGCACATGTTCTACGAGGCCGGCCAGCGCGGCTCCACGACGATCGCCCTCGCCCGCGCGGACTGACGCCCCGGCCGGGCGCCCACCGCCCCGGGCGCCCGGCCGGGCCCGTCACGCGAGGTCGACGTCGGCCCACAGGGCGGCGTGGTCGGACGCCGCGTGCACGGGCGAGGTCATCGTGTCGTAGTGCGGGAACAGGGTCCCGTCCTTCCCGCCCCACACACCGCGGCGGAAGACCGACCCGCCGACGGTGCGCTCGAACAGCGCGGGGGAGAGCAGGACGTAGTCGATCTTCTGGCTCGCGGTCCCGTTGCCGTACGTCCCGGGACGCCCGTCGCCCCGGAAGTCCGGGTGCACGCTCACGTCCCGCAGGTCGGTCCCCTCGAGGAGCGGGCGCAGCGGCACCGACCCCGGTGTGTCGTTGAGGTCGCCGACGACCACGACGTGCTCCTCGCCGCGGGCGCGCAGGCCGGCGTAGATCGCCGCGGTGCGGGTCGCCTGGCGGCGCCGGGTCGCGTCCGACTCGGCCTGCGTCCCGTACCCCTTGGACTTGAAGTGGTTGACGAGCACGGTGAGCGTGCCGCCGCCCGGCAGCGCGACGACGTACTCGGGGCAGTCACGACCGAAGACGAGGCGTCCGCGCGAGTCCCGGTCGTCGACGTGGGAGCGCACCGTCCCGATCTCGTACGGTCGCCGCGTGAGCAGCCCGACGTCGATCCCGCGGTCGTCGTTGCCGTCGATGACCATGACGTGCGGGTAGAGCGCGCGCCCGGAGCGGGTGACGCCCGCGTCGGTGAACCGCTTGAGCGCGACGCGGCTCTCCGCCTCGACGACCGCGAGGACGTCGGCACCGACGTCGGCCACGACGCGCGCCGTGTGGGCCATCGCGAGCTCGTCGACCCGGTCCTTGACGAGGTCGACCCAGCCGACCCAGTCGCCCCGCCCGGTCGCGACCACCTCCGTGCGGGCCGTCCCGGCGGCCTGCGACCCGGTGCGGCGCACGAACCGCCCCCGCACCTGGCGCAGCACCGCGAGCGCGGCGGCGTCGGCGCGCAGCAGGCCGAGCGTCTCCAGGTGCTCCAGGATCTCGGCGCGGACGTCGGGGCCGTACCGCTCCTCGGCGATCAGGGCGTTGACCCGGGCGTGCGCCGCCAGGGCCGCGTTCCCCGCGGTCAGCGGGCCCGCCATCGCGCGCGGCCGCTCGAACAGGTTCTCGACGTTGAACGTCCCGATCCGGACCGTCGCCATCGTGGGCTCCCTCGCGCGGCCCGGGACCCGAGATGGGTGCGCGGCGCGGACCGGCTCCACCTGGAGGGAGGGGCGCGGCCGGTGTCCCGGACGCCGCCGCGGGCGCGGTCGCGGTCACGGTCACGGTCGCGGTCGCGGTCGCAGGACCGCACCACGCGGCCGGCCCGGCCGGTGTCACCGCCACCGGCCGGGCCGCCCGTGACCGGCCGGGAACGCCTGGCCGGAACCCGTCAGCGTCTGCGCGGGGCGGGCGCCGACGGGTAGATGTCACGGAACGCGGGCTCGAACGGTCTGGACAGGAGCGACAGACCCGCCTGCTCGGGCGTGCGCCCGCCCTTGGCCGCGTTGCACGGCTCGCACGCGGCGACGGCGTTGAGCCACGTCGTCGTGCCGCCCTGGCACCGCGGGACGACGTGGTCCATCGTCGTCGCGGTGCCGCCGCAGTACGCGCACCGGTAGCGGTCGCGGCGCAGGAGCGCGGCGCGCGAGTACGGCACGCGGCCCTGGCGCTCGTACACCCAGCGCGCGTGCACGTACCGCACGAGCGCGACCGACCGGGGCCGCTGATAGGGCCCGAACGTCTCGCCCTCGACGGCCTCCAGCACCTCGGCGACCTGCCGGTGCAGCATGCGGATCGCGTGGCGCAACGACACGCGGCCGAGCACCTGGCTGCCGCCGAGGTTGTAGATGACCACCTCGCTCATCGTCGCTCCTCCTGTCGTGCGTTCGCGTGCCGTGCCCCGGGACGACGAGAGCCGCCCCAGGACGGTGCCCCAGGACGGCTCTGCAGGTGGACGACGCACGTCGTCTACCTGAGGAGCGCCCTTCGGGACGGGTCGACGGACCACTCGTGCGTCACGCGGGTCCACCTGCCCTTCACCGGTCGTCATGGTCGAGCGTCCGGGCGGGTGTCGACCGGACGCCACGAGGCTATGCCCGCGAGCGCGCGACGTCCACGGTTTTGCGCCGGGGGCGTCAGGCGTCGTCCCGCGCGTCCGCCTCCGCCGCCGTCCCGGCCGCCGTCGGGCCCGACGGCGCCGTCGGCGCCACGCGGCGTGCGCGCACCGCACCCGAGAGCTGGACGAGCAGCGCGCCCGACAGGACCCACACGAGCCCGGCGGCCGAGGCCGACCCGCCCGCGAGCGCGGCGACCGTCCCCGCGGCCACGACGGGCACGGCGAGGACCAGCGCGGTGCGGACGTCGCGCAGCACCGCGTGCACGCCCGCGGACGCCAGGCCGTGGACGGCGAACGCCCCGACGAGCAGCGCGAGCTCGGCCGGCTCGAGCGCGCGCGCCGGGCGGTCCAGCACGCCGCCGAGCGCGCCCGCGAGCGTGGCGAGGGCCCCCGTCGTCACGAGGTGCAGGAACCACGCGACCCGGGGCGGCACGCCGGCCGGGCGCAGGAGCGCCACGCCCGCGTACCCGGAGCGCACCGTGAGCGCCCACAGCCCGACCAGCAGGGTGAACGCCCCCGCGCCCGCCACGAGCAGGGTGCGGTCCCACTCGGCCTCGCTCGCGGCGTCGATCGCCTGGATGAGGCCCTCGCCGAGCACGATGATGACGAACAGCCCGAGCCGCTCGCCGAGGTGGGGCACGTCGCTCGCGGCGGCGTCGACCGTCGTCGGGACCTCCAGGTCGCGCCGCCGCCCGCGGTCCGGCGCGCCCGGTCGTGCACGACGGCCGCCGAGCGCACGACCCCGGCCCCGGCGCTCGCGGACCTCGTCGAGGCGTTCCTGCGCGCGCCGCACGAGCCGCTCGCCCGAGAGCGTGAGGAGCAGCAGCAGGTCGATCGCGAGGCCGACGCCCCACAGCACGTACCGGGTCTGGCCGTCGGCCCACCACGACACGACCCACGGCACGACGCCGGCGAGCGCCTGCACGACGGGCAGGTCCACGACGACGGTCGTGCGCCGCCACGGGCGTGCGGCCACGAGGCGGCCCACGACGTAGGCGACGGCGAACGCCCGGGCGTGCTCGTCGTGGATGCCGGGGACGGCGGCGATCATCACGGCGAGCGCGGCCATCCCGGCGAGGATCGGCAGGGACCGCGCGCCCTCTCCCGCGACGTTGCCGTACGTCGTGAAGCACGCCCACACGAGCCAGAAGGCCGTGTACGCCACGACGTACAGCGCGAGCCCGCCGCCGTCGTGGTCCTCCTGGAGGAGGTGGGCGAGCATGCCGATGCCCGCGACGACGACGAGGTCGAAGAACAGCTCGAGCCAGGAGGCGTGGCGCTCCTCGCCGACGGGCGAGGTCCCCGCCGCGGGGGCGGCCGTCACGGGCGGCCGTCGGGCGCGTCGGGCGAGGTGGGCGAGGTGGGGACGGGCGCGGGTTCGAGCGGGAGCCGCACGACGAACCGCGTGTCGCCCGGCACGGACGTCACGGCGAGGTCGCCGTGGTGCTTGTTGACGACGATGCGCCACGAGATGTCGAGACCGAGCCCGGTGCCCTGCCCGACGGGCTTCGTCGTGAAGAACGGCTCGAAGATGCGCGGGCGCACGGCGTCGGGGATCCCGGGGCCGGTGTCGGCGACCTCGACCTCGGCGTGGTCGTCGACGCGCCGGGTGGTCACGGTGAGGGTGCCGGTGCCGGCCATCGCCTGCGCGGCGTTCTCGACGAGGTTGGTCCACACCTGGTTGAGCTCGGCGGCGTACACGGGCACGGGGGGCAGGTCGGGGCCGTAGCGACGCACGATGTCGATGCCGTCGAGGGTGTGGTCGAGCATCGTCAGGGTGGAGTCGAGCAGCTCGCGCAGGTCCACGGGCCGGAAGGGCGCCCGGTCGAGCTGGGAGTACTGGCGGGCGGCCCCGACGAGGGAGGAGATGCGCACGGTGGCGTCCTCGATCTCGGCCATGAGCTGCTCGGTCTCGATGGTGTACGCGAGCCAGCTCACCGCGCCGGTGAGCGCGCCGGCGTCGACCCGTCCGGCGACGCGCTCGAGCCACGGCTCGTCGATGCCGGCCTGGACGAGCGCGGGGGAGACCCGCCACCCCTCGGGCAGGCCGTGGTCGTCGAGCCAGTCGGTGAGGCGGTCCTCGAGGTCGGAGGTCTCCAGGGCGCCCACCGCGTCCGCGGTGCGCGTGTCCGCGTACCGCTCGAGCGCCTCCTCCTGGAGCCGGATCAGCTCGGCGAGCGTGGCGCGGTCGTAGGGGCCGTCGGCGATGAGCGCGAGCTTGTGCCGCATGGCCGCGACGCGCTCGCGCAGGGTCCCGGTGGCGCGCACGGCGGCGGCGGCCGGGTTGTTGAGCTCGTGGGTGAGGCCCGCGGACAGGGACCCGAGCGCGAGCAGCCGCTCGCGCTGCCCGACGAGCTGCTGCGCGTCGCGCGTGCCCCAGAACACTCCCTCGAGCAGGTGCACCGCCATGGGGAACCACTCGGTCATGAGCTTGGCGAAGTCGTGGGCCGCGAGCACGAAGAAGCGCGAGGGCTCGAGCGCGCGCGCCGAGTGCAGGTAGGTCTGGGGCAGCCGGTCGCCGAGGTA
The DNA here is from genome assembly GCF_013127315.1 of Cellulosimicrobium sp. 72-3. Lineage (NCBI taxonomy): Bacteria > Bacillati > Actinomycetota > Actinomycetes > Micrococcales > Promicromonosporaceae > Cellulosimicrobium > Cellulosimicrobium sp. 72-3. The sequence continues at coordinate 2,148,135 of NZ_CP053419.1, read as the reverse complement.
GGCGTTCCAGGCGCCGAGGTAGACCCCGACCTGACGGGTGCGCGAGACCTCGACCTCGTCCTCGCCGACGCGGCGGTAGAGCGCGACGCCGCCGTCGAGCAGGACGTAGAACGCCTCGGCGGGCGCGCCCTCGTGCAGCAGCCAGCCCGCGTCGTGCCGCTCGACATGGCCGGTCGCGCACAGCCAGGCGAGCTGGTCGTCGGTGAGGTGCTCGAACAGGAACGTGGCGCGCAGCTCGTCGACGTCGCACGGCAGCCAGCCGCGCGCGGCGGCGGCCGCGGCGGTGCCGGGCGCGGTGCTGGCGCCCGCGGGGGGCGGGGTCGTGGTGGGGTCCTCGGTGCTGGTCACGGTGTCGCCTCCGGGTCGGTCGGGGCTGTGTCGTCGGGGCTGGGTAGCGGGAGCGTGGCGGGACGGGGTCAGAGCTGTTCGAGGTAGCGGTGGACGAGCATGACGGCCATGGCCCCCTCCCCGACGGCGGACGCGACGCGCTTGGCCGACTCCGCGCGCACGTCCCCGGCGGCGAACACGCCGGGCACGGACGTCTCCAGGTGGTAGGGCGGACGGTCGAGCGTCCACCCGGCGGGCGGGGCGCCGTCGTGCAGGAGGTCGGGTCCCGCGAGCACGAACCCGCGGGGGTCGCGCGCGACGACGCCGTCGAGCCAGTCGGTGCGGGGCGCGGCGCCGATGAACACGAACGCCCACCCGCACTCGACGCGCGACGTCGCGCCGGCGTCGAGGTCGCGCAGCTCGAGGTGCTCCAGGTGGTCGTCGCCCGACGCCGCGACGACCTCCGTGCGGGTGAGGACCCGCACGCGCGGGTGGGCCTCGACCTGCTCGACGAGGTAGGACGACATGGACCGGGCGAGCGAGTCGCCGCGCACGACGAGCGTCACCTGCTTGGCCTCGCGCGCGAGGTAGAGCGCCGCCTGCCCGGCGGAGTTCGCGCCCCCGACGACGTACACCTCCTGGTCCTGGCACGCGGACGCCTCGGTGAGCGCCGAGCCGTAGAAGACGCCGCGGCCCACGAGGTCGGCGAGGCCCGGGCCGTCGAGCAGCCGGTAGGAGACGCCGGACGCGAGGATGACGGTGTGCGCGTCGATCGACGTGCCGTCGGGGAACCGCACCGAGCGCGCCGGGCCGTCGACGTCGAGCTCGACGGCGTCGCGCGTCGTGACGATCTCGGCACCGAACCGCACGGCCTGGCGGCGCGCGCGCTCGGCGAGCTGGGCGCCCGAGATCCCGTCGGGGAAGCCGAGATAGTTGTCGATGCGCGAGCTCTGGCCGGCCTGGCCGCCGGTCGCGGTGCGCTCGACGAGCACCGTGCGCAGCCCCTCCGACGCCCCGTACAGCGCCGCGCTGAGCCCCGCGGGCCCGCCGCCCACGACGACGAGGTCGTAGAAGTCGGCCGCGGGGCGCGTGGCGAGCCCGACGCGCTCGGCGAGCGTCGCGTCGTCGGGCGCGACGAGGGGCTCGCCCTCGGGCGTGACGACGAGGGGGAGGGTCTCGCCGTCGGCCTGCGCGGCCGTGAGCAGGCGCGCCCCCTCGGCGGACTCGGACGGGTACCACCGGTAGGGGACGCGGTTGCGCGCGAGGAACTCGCGCACCTGCGACGAGCGCGCCGACCACCGGTGCCCGACGACGACGGTCTCGGCGGGCCGGCGGCGGTCGGTCGCGGACCACGCCTCGAGCTGGGCGTCCACGACGGGGTAGAGCTTCTCCTCGGGCGGGTCCCACGGCTTGAGCAGGTAGTAGTCGAGGTCGACGACGTTGATCGCCTCGATCGCGGCCTCGGTGTCCGCGTAGGCGGTGAGCAGGACGCGCCGCGCCGCGGGGAAGAGGTCCATCGCCTGCTCGAGCAGCTCGACGCCCGTCATGCCGGGCATGCGGTGGTCGGCGAGGACGACGGCCACGTCCTCGCCGCGCAGCGCGAGCTCGCGCAGCGCCGCGAGCGTCTCCGCACCGGACTCGGCACGCACGATCCGGTACCGGTCGCCGTAGCGGCGGCGCAGGTCGCGCGCGACCGCGCGCGAGACCCCGGGGTCGTCGTCCACGGTGACGAGGGCGGGGCGGGTCGTCGCGACGGTGGGTTCCACACGGCCTCCTCGGGCACCAGGACGGGCGACTGCCATCCTCTCCCCGCCGTGGCCGCGCGTCCACGGCGGACGTGGCGCAGGTCACTCTTGACGCGAGACCGCGCTGCGCTAGGTTAGGCAAGGCAAACCTCAGGTTGCCCCGTCGCGATCCGTGGCGGTCCTCTCCCCGTCCTGGAGCCTCGCATGCTCTCAGCACGATCCGGCGCGCCCGCGCACGGTACCCCGACCGCCCCCGCGCTGCTCACCGGCGCGACCGCGGGCGCCTACGTGAGCACCCTGCACGCCGTGGTGGACGACGTCGCCGCGCGCGTGGCCGCCGTCGACCAGCCCTGGTCCGGCGCGAGCCGCACGCACCTGGCCGCGCTCGTCGACGCCGCCGACCTCGACGGCCCCGGCGTCGGGACCGACGCGGCGCTGCGCGAGGCCGCCGACCTCTACGCGACCCACGCCGTGTGGTTCCACCACCCCGCCTACGCCGCGCACCTCAACTGTCCGGTCGCGCTGCCCGCCGTCGGGGCCGAGGCCCTGCTCGCCGCGATCAACACGTCCGTCGACACCTACGACCAGTCGACCGTCGCGACCCTCATGGAGCGCCGCCTCGTCGCCTGGACCGCGGGCCGCGTCGGCTACGCCGCCGGCGACGGCGTCCTCACGTCGGGCGGCACCCAGTCCAACCTCCACGCGCTCTTCCTCGCCCGCGAGCGCGCCGTCGAGCGCGCGGCCCGCGACGGGCTCGGACGCTCGGCCGTCCTGCCGCGCCTGCGCGTCCTGGCCGCGGGATCCAGCCACTTCAGCGTCGCGCGCTCGGCCCTGCTGCTCGGCCTCGCCGACGACGCGGTCGTGCGGGTCGAGGCCGACGCCGACGGGCGTGTCGTGCCCGCGGCGCTCGCGGCCGCCGTCGCCGCGGTGCGCGCCGCGGGCGATGTGGTCATGGCGGTCGTCGCGACCGCCGGCACGACCGACCGCGGCTGTGTCGACCCGCTCGCCGCGGTCGCAGACGTGTGCGACGCGGCCGACGTGTGGCTGCACGTCGACGCCGCCTACGGGTGCGGCCTCCTCGTGTCCCCGACGCGCCGGCACCTGCTCGACGGCATCGAGCGTTCGCGGTCGGTGACCGTCGACTACCACAAGGCGTTCTTCCAGCCCGTGTCCGCGAGCGCGCTGCTCGTGCGCGAGCGCGCCGACCTGGAGCGCGTCGCGCACCACGCGGACTACCTCAACCCGCGCGAGAACGCCGAACCGAACCAGGTCGACGTGTCGCTCCAGACGACGCGCCGCTTCGACGCGCTCAAGCTCTGGACCACGCTGCGCGCGCTCGGCCCCGGCGGGGTCGGCGCGATGGTCGACGCCGTGTGCGAGCTCGGCGCGCAGGTGCACGCCGACCTCGCGGACGACCCCGAGCTGCGCGTGCTCGGCCGCACGGACCTGTCCACGGTCCTGTTCCGCTACGAGCCGCCGGAGCTGTCCGCGGCGCACGCGGACCGCCTCGTGCCGCTCGTGCGGCGCGTGCTGTTCGAGTCCGGTCGCGCGGTGGTCGCCAAGACCGTGCTCGACGGCGTCCCGTGCCTCAAGCTCACGCTGCTCAACCCGACCGTGACGCTCGCGGACGTGCGCCACGTGCTCGACCTCGTGCGCACGACCGCCCAGGCGCTCGTCGAGCGCGACGAGCTGCTGCACGACGACGACGTCGCGACGCACGCCGCGGACCTCGTGGCGTCCCTCGCGACCGCCGGGGCGGTGACCCGATGACCACGACTGCTCGCACGACGAGCGGCCCCGCCCGAGCGCCCCACGACCCGGCGCCCCACGACCCGGCGCGCGTGCGCGACGTCGTCGGCGTGGGGATCGGGCCGTTCAACCTCGGCCTCGCCGCGCTGTCCGCGCCCCTCGACGACGTCGACGCCGTGTTCCTCGACGCCGCGCCCGAGTTCCGCTGGCACCCCGGCATGATGATCGAGGGCGCGACGATCCAGGTCCCGTTCCTCGCCGACCTCGTCACCATGGCGGACCCGACCTCGCCGTACTCGTTCCTCGCGTTCCTCAAGGCCACGGGCCGGCTCTACCCGTTCTACATCCGGGAGTCGTTCTACCCGCTGCGCGCCGAGTACGACGCGTACTGCCGCTGGGTCGCGGCCCGCCTGGGCTCGCTGCGCTGGTCGCGGCGCGTCGTCGCCGTCGAGCACGACCCGGCCGCCGACGCGTTCGTCGTGCGCGCCGAGACGCTCGCCCCCGACGGGAGCGTGACCGGTACCGAGGAGCACCGGGGTCGCCACCTCGTGCTCGGCGTCGGCACGTCACCGGTGCTGCCGCCCGCGCTGCGGGCGCTCGCGGACGAAATCGCGCGCGGCGAGCACCCGGGTGCCGGGCCGCTCGTGCACAGCGCGCAGTACCTGCCGCACCGCGACGCGCTCGCGGCCGCGGGCTCGGTCACGGTCGTGGGCAGCGGCCAGTCGGCCGCCGAGGTCTACCGCGACCTGCTCGACGGCGTGCACGGCGACGCGCGGCGCCCCGGCTACCGGCTCGACTGGGTGACGCGCTCGCCGCGCTTCTTCCCCATGGAGTACACGAAGCTCACGCTCGAGATGACGTCGCCGGAGTACACCGACCACTTCCACGCGCTGCCGCTCGAGCTGCGCCAGCTCCTCGGCCGCGAGCAGCGGGGCCTGTACAAGGGGATCAGCGGCGACCTCGTGGACGAGATCTACGACGCGCTGTACCGCCTGAGCCTGGACCGCCCGGTGCCGACGACGCTGCTCACCGACACCGAGGTCGTCGCCGCGCGGTACGAGCCGGCCGTCCGCGGGCGCGACGACACGGGCGCCGCCGGGCAGCCCGACGCGGCAGGCCCGGCCGGGGAGTACGTGCTGCGGCTGCGGCACGCGCAGCTCGGGCGGGAGGTCGAGCGTCGCACGCGCGCGCTCGTCGTCGCGACCGGCTACGCCGCCTCCGTCCCGGCGTTCCTCGACCCGGTGCGCCACCTGCTCCGGTTCGACGAGCTCGGGCGGTTCGACGTCGCGCGCGACTACACGGTCGACGACGCGCGCCGCGTCCACGTGCTCAACGGCGAGGAGCACACGCACGGCATCACCGCCCCGGACCTCGGGTTCGCCGCGTGGCGCAACGCCGTCGTGCTGCGCACCGTCACGGGCCGCGAGGTGTACCCGGTGGAGGAGCGCATCGCGTTCCAGACGTTCGGCCTGCCCGACGACGAGGCTCCTTCGGGTTCCCCGTCCCCGGCCACCACTCCCGCGACGACCCCCGCCACGTCGGACGCCGCGGCGCGCGTCGCGGCGGGCGAGCGCACGGGAGGTGAGGCTCGATGAGCGCCACCACCACGGCGACGGCGGCGTCGGCCGTGCCGTCGCCGGGCCCGACGGCGTCGGTCGACGCGGCGTCGGACGACGCGGCGTCGAGCTCGGGCCCGAGCGCCGCCTTCGCGGTGCGGGTCCGGCTCGGCGACGGCCGCGCGGACGTCTCGTTCGAGCCCGCCGACCCGGTGCGCGACGCCGCGCTCGTGCAGGGCTGGTTCGCGCACCCCCGCTCGGCGTTCTGGCAGCTGGGCCACCTCGACGTCGACGGCGTGCGGGACTACCTCGCCGGGTTCCGCGCCGACCCGCACCAGGACGCGTGGCTCGGTCGGGTCGACGGCGTGCCCGCGTTCCTCGTCGAGACGTACGACCCGGCGCGCGTCACGCTCGCCGACGTCCCCGCGGCCGTCGCGCTCCTGGAGCCGGGTGACGTCGGGATGCACCTGCTCGTCGCGCCCCCGGCCGGGCCCGCGCGCGGCGGGTTCACCTCGGCGGTGATGGGCGCCGTCGTGCGGTTCTGCCTCGACCCCGCGGGCCGGGGCGCCCGCCGCGTCGTCGTCGAGCCGGACGTGCGCAACGCCGCGATCGCGGCGAAGAACGCCGCGGCCGGGTTCCGCGTGCTGCGCGAGGTGGAGCTCCCCGGCAAGACGGCGCACCTCGCCGTCGCGACGCGCGCCGACCTCGACGCGAGCCCGCTGGGCGACGGCGTCGACCACGCCCCGCACCTGCGCCCCGACCTCGCCGAGCGCGCGCACCGCCACCTCGTCGCAAAGACGATCGCCGAGCTCACCCACGAACGGCTGCTCGCGCCGCGCGCCGAGGCCTGGCCGGTCGAGGCGGACGGGCCGGGGCGGTACGTGCTGCCCGTCGCGGACGGCTCGGTGGAGTACCGGTTCGTCGCGCGGCGGTACGCGCTCGAGCACTGGGTGCTCGACGAGGCGTCGATCCGGCGCACCGCGACGGCCGGGCACGGCACGGCGGGCCGGCCGGGCGACGCGGGCGACCCCGCGGGTGCGGACGGCACGGACGCGCGGCGTGAGCTGCCGGTCGACGCGCTCGACCTCGTCGTCGAGCTCCAGCCCGACCTGCGCATCCCGGACGACCTGCTCGCCACCTACCTCGAGGAGGTGTCGTCCACGCTCGCGAGCGCGACGGCGAAGCTCGAGCGGTACGAGCGCACCGGCGGGCCGAGCGCCACCGACCTCCTCGGCGCGTCGTTCCCGGAGGTCGAGGCGGCCATGACGGAGGGGCACCCGGGGTTCGTCGCGAACAACGGGCGCATCGGGTTCGGCCTCGCGGAGTACCGCGCGTACGCGCCCGAGAACGGGGGCCGCGTGCGGCTGCTGTGGCTCGCCGCGCGGCGCGAGCACACCCACCTCGCGCTCGGCGCCGGGCTCGACGAGGAGACGCACTACGGGGCCGAGCTCACGCCCGACGAGCGCGCCGCGTTCGCCGAGCGGCTCGCCGCGCGCGGCCTCGACCCGGCCGACTACCTCTACCTGCCCGTGCACCCGTGGCAGTGGGAGCACCGCGTGCCCATCACGTTCGCGGCCGACGTCGCGCGCGGCGACCTCGTCCCGCTCGGGCCGGGCGCCGACGAGTACCAGCCGCAGCAGTCGATCCGCACCCTGTTCAACCTCACGCGGCCCGGCCGCCACTACGTCAAGGTGGCGCTCGCGATCCAGAACATGGGGTTCCTGCGCGGGCTGTCGCCCGCGTACATGCGCGACACCCCCGCGATCAACGACTGGGTCGCGCACCTCGTCGCCGCCGACCCGGAGCTCGGCGGCCGCGGGTTCACCGTGCTGCGCGAGCTCGCCTCGATCGGGTACACCGGCGACGTCTACCACCGCACCGCCACGCCGTCCCCGCACCGCAAGATGCTCGCCGCCCTGTGGCGCGAGAGCCCCGTGCCGCGCACCGCGCCCGGGGAGCGCCTCGCCACCATGGCCGCGCTCCTGCACCGCGACCCCGACGGCGCCGCGCACGCGACCGCGCTCGTGCGCGCCTCCGGGCTCGACCCCGCCGACTGGGTACGCGCCTACCTCGACGCCTACCTGCGCCCGCTCGCCCACGCGTTCCTCGCGCACGACCTCGCGTTCATGCCGCACGGCGAGAACCTCATCCTCGTGCTCCGCGACCACGTCGTGGTCCGTGCGGTCATGAAGGACGTCGGCGAGGAGATCGCCGTCCTCGGTGACGCGCCGCTCCCGCCCGGCGTCGAGCGCGTGCGCGCCGTCGTCGACGACGAGGAGAAGGCGCTCGCGATCTTCACCGACGTGTTCGACGGCGTCCTGCGCCACCTCGCCGCGATCCTCGCCGGGGACGGCGTGCTGCCCGAGGACCGGTTCTGGCGACTCGTCGCCGAGTGTCTCGACGCCCACCGCGCCGACCACCCGGACCTGCGCGGCGGCGTCGACCTGCGCGCGCCGCGGTTCGCGCACTCGTGCCTCAACCGCCTCCAGCTGCGCAACACGCTCCAGATGGTCGACCTCGCCGACCAGTCCGCGTCCCTGCTGTACGCGGGCACCCTCGCCAACCCTGCCGCGCGGGAGGGCTGACGTGACGGCGAACCCCGGCGGGTTCTCGGTGCACCGCGACGCGTGGGGCGTCCCGCACGTGCGGGCCGCCGACGAGCTCGCGCTCGCGCGCGGCCAGGGGTACGTCACCGCGCTCGACCGCGGCTGGCAGATCGAGGTCGACCGGTGGCGCGCCGAGGGACAGCTCGCCGAGCGCCTGGGCGAGCCGGGCCTCGCGTGGGACCGGTTCGCCCACCGCGTCCGTCTCGCCGACACCGCGCGTCGCGCCTACGCGGCGCTCGCGGACGACGACCGCGCCTGGGTCGACGCGTACACCGCGGGCGTGAACGACGGTCTCGAGCGCGGGCGCGACGTGCCCGAGATGCACGCCCTCGCCGACGCGGCCTGGCCCGGAGGGGGCGACCTGCCGCCGCACGAGCCGTGGCCCGCGTGGGCGCCCCTCGGCGTCTTCCTCGTCGCGCACGTCCTGTTCTCCGGCTTCCCGCACGTGCTGTGGCGCGACCACGTCGCACGCACGCTCGGGTCCGCCGTCGCACGCTCCCGGCCCGACGTTCCCCTCACCGCGGTGCTCGACCTGCTCGCCGTCGACGGCGGCCCCGGCTCGGGGTCGAACGCGTGGGCGCTCGCGGGTGCCCGCACGCGCGGCGGGGCGCCGCTGCTCGCGGGCGACCCGCACCGCCTCCTGGAGCTGCCGGGCGTCTACCAGCAGGTGCGCCTGGCGTGCGACGCGTACGACGTCGTCGGCCTCGCCTTCCCCGGTGTCCCGGGGGTCCCGCACTTCGGGCACGCGGGCGCGGCGGCGTGGGGCGTGACGAACGCGATGGCGCACCACGTGGACGTCGTGGCGGAGCGGCTGCACCGCACCGCGGACGGCGGCGTCGTCGCGGAAGGGCCGGACGGTCCGGAGCCGGCGGACGTCGTCCACGCCACGGTCCGCGTGCGCGCGGTCGGCGGCCCGGTCGAGCACCGCGTGGAGACGATCGAGACGGTGCGCGGCGTCGTCGTCACGGGTGGGCCCGACGACCCGGGCCGGACGTTCGCGGTGCGTCTGCCCGCTCGCGTGGACGCCGACCTCGGGGTCGCCGCGTGGCGACGGCTCCTGCGGGCCGGGTCGGCGCGCGACGTGACGGACGCGTTCGCGACGTGGGTCGACCCGGTGGACCGCGTGCTGGCGGCGGACCGCGCGACCGTGCTGTCGGTGACGGCGGGGCGCGTGCCCCGCCGTGACCCGGCCGAGCGCGCGCTGCCCCTGCCGGGGTGGGCCGACGCCGGGCGCGCCCGCCCGTGGGTCGTGCCGCCCCCGCCCGTGGTCGTCGACGACGTCGCGGTCGACGCGAACGAGCGGCCCGCGCGGCCCGACCTCGACCTGGGCCGCACGTACGCCCCGCCGCACCGCGCCCGCCGGATCCGGGCGCTCCTCGCGGCGGCGGGCGACGACGCGACCGCGGCGGACCAGTCGCGCGTCCACGCGGACACGCTGCTCGGCGGCGCGGACGACCTGCTCGGGTGGCTCGACCGCGACGCCTACGCCTCGGGCGACGAGGCCGGGGCCGACGACGGCACGACCACGCGTCCCGACCCCGCGACGGTCCACGCGGCGGCGCGGCTGCGCGCGTGGGACCGCCGCATGGACGCGGACAGCGCCGACGCGGCGCTCTTCGCGGCCTGGCGCGGCGCGCTGGTCGGCCGGGTCGCGGCGCACCCCGCGCTCGCGCCGCTGCACGCGCCCCACGGCCTCGACCCGGTCTTCGCGCCGTGGCTGTCCGTCACCGCGCGGGTCGCCGACGCGCTGCCCGCGCTCCTCGGCGCCGCGTGGCTCGGGATCGACGGCGCCGCGCTCGCGTGGGCCGCGCTCGCCGACGTCGTGCGGGCGCGGGACGACGCGTCGGGCCCGGTCCCGGTGTGGGGCGACACCCACCGCGTGCTCGGGCTGCACGTGCTCCTCGACGTGCCGGGCGCGCCGGTCCCGCGCGTGCCGGACGTGCCGCTCGGGGGCGACACGGACACCGTGCGCTGCACCGCGAGCGTGCCGGGGGTCAGCGACGTGTGCGTGCGCGGGTCGGTCGCGCGCTGGGTGTGGGACCTCGCCGACCGGGACGCGAGCCGCTGGGGCGTGCCGTTCGGCGCGAGCGGAGACCCGCGCTCGCCCCACTTCACCGACCGGCTCGCCGCCTGGGCCGACGCCGAGACCGTGCCCGTCGTGACCGACTGGGCCCTGCTGCGCCACGAGGAGACCCGATGACCGCGACCGACCTGCCCGCCCCCGGCCGCCTGCCCACCGGCGCGCCCGGGGAGCTGCTCCTCACGCACCACGCGCCGGGCGGCGGCCGCCTGACGCTGCGCGTCCTCGACCCGGACGCGGACCTCGACGTGCTGCACGCCTGGGTGACCCGGCCGTGGGCACGGTTCTGGGGACTCGGGGACCTGTCCCGGACGGAGCTGCGCGACCTGTACGCCTACGTCGGCTCGCTGCCGACGCACCACGCGTTCCTCGTGCGGTGGGACGACGCCCCGGTCGCGCTCCTGCAGACCTACGAGCCGGAGCACGACCCCGTCGGGGAGGCGTACGCGGTGGCGCCGGGCGACGTCGGGCTGCACTTCCTGCTCGGCGGGCGCGGCCCGCGCGGGGCGGACCTGTGGGCCGCCGTCGGCCCGCTGGTCGTCGCGTTCTGCCTCGCCGACCCGCGGGTGGACCGGATCGTCGTCGAGCCGGACGCGGCGAACGAGCGGGCGCACGCCCGGATGCGGGCCCTCGGCTTTCAGGTGGCCGAGCGGGTGCGCGTGGGGGAGAAGGACGCGCTCCTCGCGTTCCTGTCGCGCGACCGCGCGCGCGACCTGCTCGACCAGGCGGAGAGGGCAGCGGCGCTGGAGTGACCGGCTGCGCCGCCGAGCGCGGTGCCGCGGTCCCCGCGCGCGGTGGCGCGGCGGCCGGGCGTCGGGTCAGCCGCCGGTGAAGGGGGCGGTCGTCAGCGGAGTCCCGAGCGCCTCGCACGCGTCGCCGAGGTCAGCCTGGGCCTGCGACCACTCCGGGGACCCCACCCCGGTCGACTCTGCGAACGTCCCGACCGCGACGGCCGGCGCGGCCGCCTGGAGGTCGCCGACCGCCGTCTGCACGGCGCTGTCCCCGCCGGACGGCAGGCGGCCGAGCACGCGGGTGGCGAGCTCGTACCAGCCATCCCGCTCCTGCTCCGCCATGCGGCCGTCAGCGAGGCCGAGGTCGGCGTTCTCCACGATCGTCATGACATCGCTGAAGGCGACGCAGGTCGCGGCGTCGTCCGGGGCGCCGTCCTGCGCCGGGGCGTCCGTGGCGGGCGACGGCGCAGCGCTGCTCGCCGCCTCCGGTTCCTCGGTCCCGTCCGCCGGGCCGGCACCGCCGGACCCGCACCCGACCAGGACCGCCGTGCTCAGCACCACGGCCGCTGCCGCCACCCACCCTCGCGCTCGCATCCGCGCATGCTACCGGTGCGGGGACCGCGTACGACGACGGACGGCGACCCGGGGGTCACCGAGGAGCGGCGACCGCGTGACCGGCGTCGCGCAGCACCCGGGTGGCCTGCTCGAGCCGCACCTCCGGGACCAGCACGAGGTCCGCGTGGAACGTGGACGCGACGAACACCGGCACGCCCGCCTCGCCCAGCGGCCCGACGACGGACGCGAGCACGCCCGACGTCTCCAGCCCGTGGGCCGAGCCGTAGAAGCCCGCCCACCGCTCGGCGTCGTCGAACGGCGAGGCGTGCCGCACGACCGTGAGCCCTTCGGGGGCGCGCACGAGCGCGACCCACTCGTCGTCCTCGGGGAAGGTGGCGCCCGGGACGTGGCCGAGCAGGAAGCGGTCGGGGACGACGTGCAGGTCGAACGAGGTCATGGCCGCACGGTAGCGGTGGGCGCCCACACCGGGGCGCGGCGAGACGACGGGCCGCTCGCCGGACGAGGGCAGCGGGCGGGTACCGCGACCGGCACGGAGCCGCCCGTCAGCGGGCCAGGCGCTCCACGACCGCCCCGTACAGCCACGGCGCGGCGCTCGCGGCGGGCACGATCGCGCGGCGGGCGGGGCTGCCCGCCCAGGCGAGCAGCCCGGAGGTGAGGACGCGATAGTCGCGCGTGGCGCGGGACCAGGCGCGCTCGTACCCGGCCGGGTCGTCGAGGTGGCGCACGGCGGCCTCGGCCTGGGCGAGCCCGACGCGCACGCCCTCGCCGGTGAGCGCGTCGACGTACCCGGACGCGTCGCCCACGAGGCGCACGTGCCCGGCGGTGCGGCGTCGGGCACGCTGGCGCAGCGGCCCCGCGCCGCGGACGCGCCCGAGCACGGGGGCGTCGCGCACGCGGTCCGCGAGCTCGCCGAACGCGTCGAGCCCGTGGTGCGCGTCCTGCGGTGTGCCGCGGGCGCCGTCGCGGTGGGCGAGGACGGCGACGCCGACGACGTCGGGCGCGACCGGGGTGACGTACGCCTCGGCGTGCGGTGCCCAGTGCACCTCGACGAGGTCGCTCCACGGGGCCAGCCGGTAGTGGGTGCGCAGGCCGAACCGGGCGCGCCCGTGCGGCGGGGCGTCGAGGCCGGTCAGACGGCGCACGGTGGAGTGCAGCCCGTCGCAGCCGAGCACGCGGGCGGCCCGCACGACCTCGTCCGCGCCGCCGTCCGGCCCGGGTGCCTCCCCGGCGGGTGCTCGCGCCGCACCGAGCACGACGTCGACCCCGCGGGCGTCCTGGCGCAGCGCCCGGAGCGTGGCGTGCTCGATCGTGACGCCCTCGGCGAGCGCGCGCTCGCGCAGGGCGGCGTGCAGCGCGGTGCGGCGCACGCCGCGGCCCGGGCCGGCGGCGAACGGGTGGTCGGCGTGGCGGGTGGCGTCGCGGTAGCTGATGCCGGCGAGCGGGTGGCCCGGCGGGTCGACGCCGAGGGCGAGGACCGCGGCGAGCGCGCCGGGGAGCAGGCCCTCGCCGCACGCCTTGTCGATGACGCCCGCGCGGCGGTCGACCACGAGGACGTCGTGCCCGGCGCGGCGGGCGTGCAGGGCGGCGGCGAGCCCGACGGGCCCGCCGCCGACGACCAGCACGTCGACCTCGCGGTCGGTCGTGCGGAGGTCGGTCGACCGGGGAGGGGTCACGGCACGGCCGGGTGCGCGGCGGCGCCGGCCTGGGTCGCGCGGGCCAGGGCGCGCTCCTCGGCGGGGATGCGGAAGCGGGCGAGCAGCACGGCGTTGAGCAGCGTGAACGCGACGGCCGTGATCCAGCACGAGTGCACGAGCGGCAGCGCGACGCCCTCGACCACGACCGCGACGTAGTTGGGGTGGCGCAGCCACCGGTAGGGGCCGCGTGCGACGAGCGGCAGGCCCGGCACGACGATGACGCGCGTGTTCCACCGCGGCCCGAGGGTCGCGATGCACCACCAGCGCAGGCCCTGGCTCGCGAGCACGAGGACGAGCATGGGCCAGCCGAGCCACGGCAGGAACGGGCGGTCGGCGAGCCACGCCTCGGCCACGCACGCGAGCAGCAGACCCGTGTGCAGGGCGACCATCGCGGGGAAGTGGCCGCGGCCCGACTCGACGCCGCCCCGGGCGAACGACCAGCGGGCGTTGCGGGCCGAGACGACGAGCTCGGCGAGGCGTTCGACGGCGGTGGCGCCGACGAGCACCACGTACCAGGCGAGGCTCATCCCTGGACCCCCTCGGCTCGCGCGACCGCGTGCTCGCCCGCGTGACCGGGCCCGTGCGCCCGGCGCGGGCCGCGGCCGTCGAGCCGCAGCAGGACGAGCTCGGTGCTCACCCCGGGACCGAACGCCATGAGGACGGCCGGCGCGCCGGGCGGCACGTCCGTGCGGGCCAGGGTCGCGCCGAGCACGTGCAGCACCGACGCCGACGACAGGTTCCCCACGTCGCGCAGGGACGCCCGGCTGAGCGCGAGCTCCTCCTCGGCGAGTCCCAGGGTGTCGCGCACCGCGTCCAGGACGCGGGGGCCGCCCGCGTGCACGACCCACGCCCCGACGTCGCCCGGCTCGAGGTCGTGCTCGGCGAGCAGGGCCTTGACGTCGCCCAGCAGGTGCGCCCCGATGAGCTCGGGCAGACGCGCCGACAGCACGATCTCGAACCCCGTGTCGCCGACGCGCCACCCCAGGTCGCCCGTCGTGCCCGCGTGCAGGTGCGAGCGCGAGTCGACGACGCGCACGCCCCGGGCGCGCCCGCCCGCGCCCGCCCGCCCGTACGGGCCCGGGCGTCGGGCGAGGCGGTGCTCGTCCCCGACGAGGACGGCCGCCCCCGCGCCGTCGCCGAACAGGCCCGACGCCACGATGTTCGCCGTCGACGGGTCGGTGCGCTGGAGCGTCAGGGAGCACAGCTCGACGGCGACGAGGAGCGCGACGTCCCGCGGGCGTCCCCGCAGCAGGTCGTCCGCCCGCGCCAGGCCCGCCGCGCCCCCGGCGCAGCCCCACCCGAACGACGGCGTGCGGCGCACGTCCGGTCGCAGGCCGAGCCGGGCCGCGACGAGCACGTCGAGCGTCGGCGCGCCCACGCCCGTGACGGTGGTGAGGACCACGTGGTCGACCTCGTCCGGGCGCAGGCCCGCGTCGTCGAGCGCCGCGCGGCACGCCTGCTCCGCGAGGTCGGTCCCGAGCGCGAGGAAGGCGTCGTTGGCCGAGCCGAACGACAGTCCGCCGTAGTCCTCCAGGGGCAGCGCGAGATGACGGGTCTCGACGCCCGCGTGGGCGTGCAGCCGGCGCGTGAGCGCACGGCGCACCGGGTCGTCGGTGAGCAGCTCGCTCGTGACCCGGGAGATCTCGTCCTGGCGGTACGCATGCGCGGGAAGCGAGGTCCCGACGGCGACGACGCGCGACATGCCCGCATCGTCCCACCGGCCCGGTCCGCCCGCGCGGGGGGAGGGGTGCGCCGCGGCGACGAGCCCGGGCGCCGGGCGCGCGACCCGGCGGCGGGCTAGGTTGCCGCCATGGTGACCGGTCGCTCGCGAGGGCTCGTGCGCGGCCTCGTGGTCGCGAGCCACCTCCCGCCCACCGTGATGGTCACCGCGTTCGCCCTCGCGCTCTCCGCGGGCATCGGCGCCGGCGCCCGCACGACGACGCTCGTCGCGCTCGCCGTCCTCACCGGCCAGCTCTCCGTCGGCTGGTCCAACGACTGGCTCGACGCGCGCCGCGACGTCGCCGTCGGTCGCGCCGACAAGCCCGTGGTCACGGGCCTCGTCACGGCGGCCACCCTGCGTGCCGCGGCGCTCGTGGCGCTCGGCGCGTGCGTCGTGCTGTCCCTCGCGACCGGGCTGCTGCCCGGGGCGGTGCACGTCGTCGCCGTCGGGGTCGCGTGGTCGTACAACGCGCTGCTCAAGGCCACGTGGTGGTCCTGGGCCCCGTACGCCGTCTCCTTCGGGCTGCTCGCCGTGTTCGTCGTGCTGGCCGCCCCCGGAGCGGGCCGCCCCGCCCCGTGGGCCGTCGCGGCCGCCGCGCTGCTCGGCGTCGGCGCGCACGTCGCGAACACGCTGCCCGACCTCGAGGACGACGCCGCCACGGGCGTGCGCGGCCTGCCGCACCGGCTCGGGCGCCGCGCGAGCTCCGTGCTCGCGCCCGTGCTGCTCGCCGCGGCGTCCGCGCTCGTCGTGCTCGCACCGCCCACGCCCCCCGGCCCCGTGACGTGGGCCCTGGGCGCCGTCGCCGTCGTGCTCGCCCTCGCCGCCGGCGCCGTCGGGGTCGTGCGCCCGCGCAGCCGCGCCCCGTTCGCGCTCTCCATGGCCGTCGCGGGCGTGTGCGTCGTGCTGCTCGTCCTCGCGGCGCCCGCCGTCGTCGTGCCCGGCTGACGGTCAGCCGGCATGACGGTCAGCCGGCCGCGCGCACCAGACCCTCGACCACGGCCGCCGCACCCGGGGACGGACGCTCCCCGTACGTGACCGCGAGCACGCGCCGCGCCGCCCCCGGCAGCGCCCGCACCGTCACCCGCGGGTCCCGGTGCGCCCGCAGCGCCAGCGCAGGCAGCAGGGACACCCCCACGCCCGACGCCACGAGCGCCTGCACCGCGACGTAGTCGTCCGTCTCGAACGCGACGCGCGGCGTGAACCCCGCCCGCTCGCACCGCCCCACCAGGTCCGCCCGGCACCGCTCGCAGCCCGCGATCCACGCCGCGTCCGCGAGCGGCGCGAGGTCCACCGCCCCCTCCTCGGACGACGCCGCGGCCCCGTCCGTGGCGGAGCGCGTGCCGGGGTGCGTCCCCGGGTGCGGGCCTGGGTGCGGGCCGGCCCCCGCCTGCACGAGGAACAGCTCCTCCGCGAGCACCGGCACCGCGCGCAGCCCCTCCACGTCCACCGGCGACCGGTCGTGCTCGAACACCAGCGCCACGTCCACCGCACCGCGCCGCAACCCGTCCAGCGCCTCCGGCGGCTCCGCCTCCACCAGCCCCACGCCCAGCCCCGGGTGCTCGCGCGCGAGGCGACCCACGACGTCGGGCACCAGCGTCGCCAACGCCGACGGGAAGGCCGCCAGCCGCACCCGACCCGCCGACAACGACACCAGGGCGTCCAGCTCCTCGCGCGCCGCGCCCACGCGCCCCACGATCTCGTCCGCCCGCGCCGCGAGCAGCCGACCCGCCGCCGTCAGCCGCACACCCCGGCCGTGCCGCTCCGTCAGCGGCACCCCCACCTCCGCCTCCAGGCGCGCCAGATGATGGCTCACCGACGGCTGCGCGTAGTGCAGCGCACGCGCCGCCCCCGTGACCGAGCCCTCGCGCGCCACCGCCGCCAGCACCCGCAACCGCGTCAGGTCCATGTCCACACCCTCATGCGCGAAGCATAGATCCCGTCGATCGGTCCCCACAGAACAGGCATTGGACCGATGAGACGGCCCGCGGGACCGTGGACCCATGCCCCCCGCAGACCTCGCCCCGCCCACCCTGCGCGACGTCCTCGACGCCCGCCGCCTCCTCGCCACCCACCTCCAGCCCACCCCCGCCCGCACCTACCCCGCGCTCGACCGCGCCACCGGCGCCCACGTCGTCGTCAAGCACGAGAACCACCAGCCCACCGGAGCCTTCAAGGTCCGCGGCGCCCTCAACCTGCTCCTGCGCCTCACCCCCGACGAGCGCGCCCACGGCGTCACCGCCTTCTCCACCGGCAACCACGCCCAGGCCGTCGCCCACGCCGCCCGCACCACCGCCACCCCCTGCACCATCGTCATGCCCACCCACCCCAACCCCACCAAGGCCGACGCCGTCCGCGACCTCGGCGCCCGCCTCGTCCTCACCGGCACCACCTTCGACGACGCCCGCGAGCACGCCACGGTGCTCGCGGCCGAGGACAGGTCCCGGCTCGTCAGCGCGGCGAACGAGCCTCTTCTCGTCGCCGGGGTCGCGACGGCGTACCTCGAGCTCCTCGCCGACGCGCCGGACCTCGACGTGCTCGTGGTCCCCGTGGGCGGGGGGAGCGGCGCGGCCGCGGCGTGCCTCGTCGCCCAGGCGCTCGCCCCCGGGCTCGAGGTGGTCGCCGTCCAGTCGGCCGCCTCGCCCGCCGCGCACGACTCGTGGCGCGCGCGCGACCTCGTCGCCCGGCCCAACACCTCGCGCGCCGAGGGCCTCGCCACCGGCACCGGCTTCGCGCTCACCCAGGCCGTCCTGCGCGAGCACCTCGACGACTTCGTGCTCGTCGACGACGACACGATCGACCGCGCCGCCGCGCTCTACCTCACCGCGGCCCGGACCGTCGCCGAGGGGGCCGGCGCCGCCGCTCTCGCCGCCGTCCTCGCCGACCCCGACCGGTTCGCCGGGCGCCGCGTCGGCGTCGTCTGCTCGGGCGGGAACGCGAGCCCGGCGGAGCTGCGCCGCGTCTCCGCGCACCTGCCCCGGTAGCCGCCTCGGAGCCGGAGCGCGCGACGACGGCGGCCCCGGCGGCCGGACCGCGGCCCCGGGCCTAGGCTCGCCCCATGGCCCGCTACCTCGACGTGCACCCCGACAACCCGCAGCCGCGCGCGATCGCGCAGGTCGTCGCCCTCCTCGAGGACGGCGGCCTCGTGGCCTACCCGACCGACTCCGGCTACGCGCTCGGCTGCCGCATGGACGACCGCGAGGGCGCCGACCGCATCCGCCGCATCCGCCACCTCGACGACCGGCACCACTTCACGCTCGTGTGCGCCGACTTCGCCCAGCTCGGCCACTTCGTCATGGTCGACAACGCGGCGTTCCGGTCGATCAAGGCCGCCACCCCGGGCCCGTACACGTTCATCCTGCGCGCGACGTCCGAGGTCCCGCGCCGCCTCGCGCACCCGAAGAAGAAGACCGTGGGCGTCCGCATCCCGGAGGACACCGTGGCCCAGGCCATCGTCGCCGCGCTCGGGGAGCCGATCCTGTCGAGCTCGCTCATCCTCCCGGGCTCGACCGAGGCGCTCACCGACGGCTGGGCGATCAAGGAGGAGCTCGACCACGTCGTCGACGCTGTCGTGGACGGCGGCGAGCGGGGCAGCGAGCCGACGACGGTCGTCGACTTCTCCGACGGCGCCCCCGAGGTCGTGCGCGTCGGCGCGGGCGACCCGTCCCGCTTCGAGTAGGACCCTGCCGGGCGTCCACGGGCGACGCGCGCGGGGTCCGGCCGCGCCACCAGTTGCTCACGCCCGCGGGCCCAGGAGCAGCCGCAGACGCTCGCGGTCGACCGGGTCGACGAGCGCCCCGCGCTCCTCGCGCACCCACCAGTCGCCCGTGCGTCGCCGCTCGGCGCGCGTCGTGTAGCGGTAACGGAAGACGCGGGCCCGCACCCACCGCGGGGCGGGGCCGTCGGGGTCGTCGGCGAACGGGTCCGCCGCGAGCAGGCGCAGGGTCGGGCGGTCGGCCTCCAGGAGCCGGAGCAGCAGCACCTCGAACCACCGCGTGCCGGGCGACCCGAGCGCGAGGAACCACATCTGCCAGTCCAGCCGCAGGTGGTACGGCGCGACCTGCGGCGGGCGGCGCCCCACGTCGCCCGGCTTGCCGCGGAACGCGTACTCGACCCAGTCGTCGGGACCGGGGGAGCGGGCCGTCGTCCCCTCCACGACGACCTCGTCGCGGCGCCGCGAGACCGAGCCGAACGCGCCGTACGCGTTGACGAGGCGGAACGGCTCGAAGCTCGCGTTCATGAGCTGCCGGCGCGCGACGAGGTTCCGCGCCGGGCGCACGCCGAGGACGAGCAGGAGCGCCGACACCGCGAGCACGGCCACGACGAGGGTGACCGGGCCGCCCAGGGCGGCGGCGCCGTCGGGCACCGGATCCTCGCCGCGGCCGAGCGCGGGCACGAGCCACGACCCGACGGCGGCCCACGCGCCGTCGCTCACGACGCCGAGCCCGAGCACGATCGTCAGCCAGTTCAGCCACGCGAAGTTCCCCGTCACGAGCAGCCACGCCTGCGTGAGCACCACGACCCCGCCCGCGACGCTCGCGACCGGCTGCGGCGCGAAGAGCGCGAAGGGCACGACGAGCTGCGTCACGTGGTTGCCCGCCACCTCGACGCGGTGCCACCACCGCGGCAGGTGGTGCGCGTGCCACGAGAACGGGCCGGGGAGGGGCTGCGTCTCGTGGTGGTATTCCAGGGCCGTGAGGTCCCGCCACGCGCGGTCCCCGCGGAGCTTGATGAGTCCCGCGCCGAGCTCGACCCGGAACAGGCACCAGCGGGCGAGGAGCAGCACGAGCAGCGGGGGAGGGGCGCCCTCGCCGGACGAGCCCAGCCACCCCACGAGGAACGTCACCTCGCACAGCAGCGACTCCCAGCCGAACCCGTAGAACCGCTGCCCGACGTTCACCACCGACAGGTAGACGGCCCACAGCACGAGGAAGGCGAGCGTCGTCAGCCACCACGGCCCGCGCTGCGGGACCCCCACGACGAGGAGCGCCGCCAGTCCTGCCGCGCCCCACGCGAGCGCGATGACGAACCGGTCCGAGCACCGCCACCGGAGCACGCTCGGGGCGTCGCGCCACGTCGTGCGCGCCACGAACGTCGCGGCGGGCAGCAGCCCACGCTCGCCCAGCAGCGGGCGCCACTGCCGCACGACGACGAGGAACGCGACGACGAGGATCGCCGCCGTGCCGCGCTGCAGCACCTCGCGCGCGACGTCGTAGCCGGGCGCCCAGAACCACGACCCGAGCCAGGTCGCCACGTCGTCGGGCAGGACGTCCGCCATCTGCCCACGGTAGGGCTGTGAGCCCTGTCTCACCCGCGGTCCGGCCGTCCCCGCGCCGGGCCACGACCGCGTCGCGCCCCTACCATCGGGGCATGAGCAGCCAGGGCCTGAGCCAGTCCACCGACCGCATGCGCGACGCGGGCGTCGCGCCCGCCGCCATCGACGTCTTCGCCCGCTTCTACCGGCTCCTCGAGTCCGGCGCGACCGGCATGATCCCGGAGGCCGACGTCGAGCCGCTCACCGACGTCACGCACCGCGACGAGCTCGAGGTGCCCGAGGACGCCGCCCGCGAGGCGCTGCGCCGCACGGCGGTCATCAAGCTCAACGGCGGGCTCGGCACGTCGATGGGCATGGACCGCGCCAAGTCGCTCCTCACGGTGCGCGACGCCGACCCCCAGCACCCCGACGGCGGGCCGCTGACCTTCCTCGACGTCATCGTCGCGCAGGTGCGCGCCGCGCGGCGCGCGACCGGGGCGCCGCTGCCGCTGCTGCTCATGAACTCGTTCCGCACGCAGGCCGACACGCTCGCCGCGCTCGCCCCGCACGACGACCTCGCCGTCGGCGACCTCCCGCTCGACTTCCTGCAGAACCGCGAGCCCAAGATCCTCGCGAGCGACCTCACGCCCGTCGACTGGCCCGCCGACCCGGAGCTGGAGTGGTGCCCGCCCGGCCACGGCGACCTGTACACCGCCCTCTACGCGTCCGGCGCGCTGCGCGCCCTGCTCGACGCCGGGTACCGCTACGCGAGCGTCTCGAACTCCGACAACCTCGGCGCCGCGCCCGACGCCGCGATGGCCGGCTGGTTCGCCGCGAGCGGGGCGCCGTTCGCCGCCGAGGTCGCGCGCCGCACGCCCGCGGACCGCAAGGGCGGCCACCTCGTCGTGCGCCGCAGCGACGGGCGCCTCGTCCTGCGCGAGACGGCGCAGACCCCGGCCGAGGACCAGGACGCCGCCGCCGACATCAGCCGGCACCGGTACTTCAACACCAACAACCTGTGGTTCGACCTCGAGGCGCTGTCGGCCGAGCTCGACCGCACCGGCGGGGTGCTCGAGCTCCCGCTCATCAAGAACACCAAGACCGTCGACCCGACCGACCCGTCGTCGCCCGAGGTCGTGCAGATCGAGTCCGCCATGGGGGCCGCGGTCGAGGTGTTCGACGGCGCCGTCGCGATCGAGGTCGGCCGCGACCGGTTCCTGCCGGTGAAGACGACGAACGACCTCCTCGTGCTCCGCTCGGACGTCTACGACCTCGACGACGCGTACCGGTTCGTCGCGCGCACCGACGCGCCGTTCGTGGACCTCGACCCGGCCCACTACAAGACCATCGCCGCGTTCGACGCCCGGTTCGACGACGGCACCCCGTCCCTGCGCGCGGCCCGCTCGCTCACGGTGCGCGGGGACTGGACCTTCGGCTCCGGCGTGACGGTCACCGGCGAGGCCGAGCTCGCCGACCCGGGCGGCTCCGCCCGCGTCCCCGACGGCGCCGTCGTCGGCCCGGACGGCGTCAGCGCCTGACGCCGGGGGAGAGCCTGGGTCGGCCGAGGTAGAGGCGTGGTCGGCCGGGATAGAGGCTAGGTCGGCCGGGGTAGAGGCGTGGTCGGCCGAGGTAGAGGCCCGGTCGGCCGGGGTAGAGGCGTGGTCGGTCGGGCGCTGCACGCGCCGGGCGGGTGCGCTGCCCTCGGCTCGCCTCGGCTCGCCTCGGCTCGCCTCGGCTCGCCTCGGCTCTCGGCCCGACGGCGGTGGCGCCCCGGCTTGTCGTGGTCGCCTGCGCCGACGGGTCGAGCGAGCAATCGTCGGTCTGCGGGCAGATCGGTTTCGCGCGACGACGGCTCTTCTTCGCGTGACCGGGCCTCTACCTCGCGCGACTACGGCTCTATCTCCCTGGACTACGGCTCTACCTCGGCCGACCACGGCTCTACCTCGCGGTGTGCGGGGTTCCTGCGCGGGCGCGCTCAGGCGGGGACGTCGACGACGCGGCTGTCGCCCCGGCGCGCGACGAGGGCGCCGGACGACGCGGCGGCGAGGTCGGCGTCGAACCGGTCGAGCTCGGCCGGGGGGACGAGGACGGTGAACGCGGCCGTCGTGCCGTAGTCGACGCCCTCGAGCGTGCCGTGGTGGTGGTCGCACCAGTCGCGCAGGACGCCGTGGAGGCGCCCGGCGTCGGCGTGCGGGGCGTCGACGTGCACCGCGGTGAGCACGGCGCGGCGCACGGGTCGCGCGAGGTCGAGCGCCTCGCTCACCGCGCTCGAGTAGGCGCGCACGAGGCCGCCGGCTCCGAGCAGGACGCCGCCGAAGTATCGCGTGACGACGGCGACGACGTCGGTCACGTGGCGGTGCCGCAGCACCTCGAGCATGGGGATGCCGGCGGTGCCGGAGGGCTCGCCGTCGTCGGTGGAGCGCTGCTGGTCGGCGTGCGGGCCGACGACGAGCGCGACGCAGTGGTGGCGCGCGTCCCAGTGCTCCTTGCGCACGCGCGCGACGACGGCGTCGGCCGCGGCGACGGACGGGACGGGGGAGAGGTGCGCGAGGAAGCGGGACTTCTTGACGACCAGCTCGTGGTCGACGGGTCCGGCGATCGTCCCCCACAGCTCCCCGGTGCCCGCGCTCACCCTGCGAGCCTAGCCGCGACGGCGCCCGGGTCGGTCGCCGCCCCGGGCGCCGTCGGTGGGCGTCGTGGCGGTCAGTCCGTGCCGGACTCCATCGCGGCGCGGTCGAGGAGCGCGTCGTCGCCCTCGGCCATGCCGCGCGACGCGATGACCTCGGCGCCGCCCTCGGGCATCGCGCCGATGAGCTCGGTGGACGCCTGCACGGCGCCGATGAGCGCCGCGTGCGTGGTGCCGACGATCCCGATGCCGGCGTACTGCTCGAGCTTGGCCCGCGAGTCGGCGATGTCGAGGTTGCGCATGGTGAGCTGGCCGATCCGGTCCATCGGGCCGAACGCGGAGTCCTCGGTGCGCTCCATCGACAGCTTGTCCGGGTGGTAGCTGAACGCGGGCCCGGTGGTGTCGAGGATCGAGTAGTCCTCGCCGCGGCGCAGGCGCAGCGTGACCTCGCCGGTGACGGCGGTGCTCACCCAGCGCTGCAGCGACTCGCGGATCATGAGCGCCTGCGGGTCGAGCCACCGGCCTTCGTACATGAGGCGGCCGAGGCGGCGGCCCTCGGTGTGGTACTGCGCGAGGGTGTCCTCGTTGTGGATCGCGTTGACCAGGCGCTCGTACGCGGCGTGCAGGAGCGCCATGCCGGGGGCCTCGTAGATGCCGCGGCTCTTGGCCTCGATGATGCGGTTCTCGATCTGGTCGGACATGCCGAGCCCGTGGCGGCCGCCGATCGCGTTGGCCTCCTGGACCAGCGCGACGGCCGACTCGAACTCCTCCCCGTTGATCGTCACCGGACGGCCCTGGACGAAGCCGATCGTCACGTCCTCGGTCGCGATCTCGACCGCGGGGTCCCAGAACCGCACGCCCATGATCGGGTCGACGGTCTCGATGCCCGTGTCGAGGTGCTCGAGCGTCTTCGCCTCGTGCGTCGCGCCCCAGATGTTCGCGTCCGTGGAGTACGCCTTCTCGGTGCTGTCCCGGTACGGCAGGTCGTGGGCCAGCAGCCACTCCGACATCTCCTTGCGCCCGCCGAGCTCCGCCACGAAGTCCGCGTCGAGCCACGGCTTGTAGATGCGCAGGTGCGGGTTGGCGAGCAGCCCGTAGCGGTAGAACCGCTCGATGTCGTTGCCCTTGAAGGTCGACCCGTCGCCCCAGATCTGGACGTCGTCCTCCTGCATCGCGCGGACGAGGAGCGTGCCCGTGACCGCGCGGCCCAGGGGAGTGGTGTTGAAGTACGCGCGTCCGCCGGAGCGGATGTGGAACGCGCCGCACGCGAGCGCGGCCAGACCCTCCTCGACGAGCGCGGCGCGGCAGTCCACGAGGCGCGCGATCTCGGCGCCGTAGGCGGTCGCGCGACCGGGCACGGAGCCGATGTCGGGCTCGTCGTACTGGCCGATGTCGGCGGTGTAGGTGCACGGCACCGCGCCCTTGTCGCGCATCCACGCGACGGCGACGGACGTGTCGAGGCCCCCGGAGAACGCGATCCCGACGCGCTCTCCCACGGGCAGGGAGGTGAGAACCTTGGACATGGGCACGAGTATGCAGCATTCTGCATACGTATTCAATTCGGTGGTCAGGGAGCCGCGGCGGGCCTGGCGGCGACACGCCCGCCAGTCGCTCTCGACACAAAAAGTGTGCCAAGCGGTAGGGTCCACCCATGCCCGACGACGCTACGTCACCCACCGGCCCGGACGCGGCGGGCGGCACGACCGCCGGCACCGGTACCAGCACCGGCGCCGCGTCCCGCTACCCGCGCCCCACCGTCACGCTCGACGAGGCCGAGTGGGTGTGGCGCCTGCTGGCGACGGAGGCGATGGTCGAGGCCGCGAAGCCGGAGACCGTGCGCCTCGCGGTGATCGCCGGCCTCACGCGCGCCACGGGCGCGCGCTACGGCGACCTGCTGCGCTGCACCGTCGACGCGATCGACCTCGGCCCGGCGACGGAGCGCGCGGGGGAGGGGAGGGTCGTGCTCACGCACGGCAAGCACCGCACGGTGCGCGAGCACGTGCTGAGCGCGAGCGTCGTCGTCGTGCTGCGTCGCTGGATGGCGGTGCGGGAGGTGCTCGCGGCGGACCTCGAGGGGTCGGTGCCGCGCGCGCTGCTGCTCACGGTCCACCACACGCACGACAACGGCGTCACGGTGTCCAGCGGCCTGCCCATCACGAAGCAGGGCCTCGTGCTGTCGTGGCGGCGGTTCGTGCACCGCACGAACGCGCGCTACGGGGCCGTGCGGGCGCCGCTCCCGACGCGCTTCGAGCAGGTCCGGCGGGCGTGGGTCGAGGCGTCAGCCCCGGCGGGGAGCGGGATCGTCGCCGGGCCCGGTCTCGGCGACGACGCCGGGCGGGACGCCCTCCTCGCCGCCGAGCTCCTGGAACAGCGTGAGGTGGAGGCCGGCGGGGGCGTCGAGGCGTGAGTTGAGCGACCCCCAGGGCGTGCGCGTCGGCGGGGCGACGAGCGACGCCCCGGCGGCGACGGCCCGGTCGGTCGCGCCCCCGGCGTCGTCCACCTCGAGCGCGACCCGGAGGTGCCCCGCGACGCGACGCCCGACCTCCAGGTCGTCGATCGCCCGCACGTGCCCGGGGGAGGCGATCTCGAGCGTCGCGCGCCCGACGTCGAGGATCGCCACCCGGTCGTCCTCGCCGTCCGCGTAGGCGATCTGCTGGGGGAGGCCCAGGACGTCGCGGTAGAACGCGAGGGCGGCGTCGTAGTCCTCCGCCTCGACGACGAGCCGGAGCTGGCGGACGGGCGGCGGTGCGGCGTGCGGATCGGTCATGCCGCGACCTTACGCTCCTCTCAAAATAAATAGTGTGCCAAGCGCATCAACACCACCAGCACCCCGAGCGAACAGCTCACCAACCAGCCCCGAAAAGCGAGGACCCCGCCACGACTCGCGTGGCGGGGCCCGGTCGCCGTCGGGACGACGGCGGTGGAGAGGGAGCGGGGTCAGGGCTGACCGGCCGCCGCCTCCTCGGCCTTGCGCGCGGCGCCGGCCTCGGTGCGCGCACCCTCGGTGGAGAGGTCGCCGCCCGTCGACTCGAGGTGCGCGCGGACGAACCAGTGGAAGAGCTCGAGGTCGTGCAGGTGCCCGATGAGCAGGTCGTTGGTGACGTCGTCGAGCTCCTCGGTCGCGGCCGCTGCCTCGCGGTGGTCCGTGATGACGCCGACGTACACCTCGTCGAGGGCGCCGAGGTGCGCGATCGTCGAGGCGCGACCCAGGGAGTAGTCCTCCCAGGTGCGGGCGGCGACGAGCGCGCCGGGCGTGCCCTGCGGGGAGACGCCGAGGGTCGCGATGCGCTCGGCGGTCGCGTCGACCATCGCGCGGACGGCGTCGACCTGGGGGTCGATCATCTCGTGGACCGCGATGAAGTGCGGGCCGACGACGTTCCAGTGGATGTGCTTGAGCGTGAGCTGCAGGTCGTTGAGCGCGTGCAGCCGCTCCTGGAGGATCCCGGCGACCTGGGCCCCTTCCTCAGGGGTGAGCGACGGGACCGTGTACTTCGGCAGGTCGGAACGAGCAGCCATGGGTTGCCTCCTCGGGGTCGGTGACGCGCGCCGGGACGGCGGCGGGACGACGGCGCGGGTGCCGTCTGCGTCCATCGTGGTGCCGGGGCGCGGTCCTCGCAGGACGAGTGCTCAGTCCCGCGGCCGCACGAGCAGGACGACGCCGAGCACGGCGAGGCCACCGAGCGCCGCCGCGACCGCGGACGAGACGTCGGCCAGCGCGACCGACCGCACGGCGAGCGCGACGACGAGCAGCGCGGCCTGGAGCACGACGACGCGGCGCAGGTCGGGTGCGAGGGCGCGCAGCTCGGCGCGCGCTCCGGGCGGCACGTGATCGCTCCACCATGCGGCGCGGAGCACGAGGTGCCCGAGCGGGAGGAGGGCGAGGACGGCGGGGTCGAAGGGCGCGGTGCCGTCCACGAGGAGCACGACGCCGCCGACGAGGACGAGGAGGTGGGGCACGGGCGGGGCAGGGAGGTACGCGGTGACGATGCCGAGGCCGACGGCGACGCCCCACACGAAGGACGGGGCGAGCCCGGTCGTCTGGAGGGCGGCGGCCCCGAACCCGGTCGCGAGGAGGAGCAGGGCGGCGCGCGCCGTCCACGCGGGGAATGTGGGGCCCGTCTCGACGACGAGCCGGGGCGGCGGCCCGGCGGTGACGGTCTCGCGGCGTGCGGGCATCCTCATGGCCGACCGCCCGGGGTCGCGCCCGCGGGGTGCCGGTCGAGGCGTCGTGCGGCGAGCTCGAGCGCGCCGCGGGCGCCGTCGGCGTCGGGGGTGCCGTCGTACCAGCGGACGACGGTGACGCCCCGGCGGCGCAGCTCGTGGATGCGGGCCTCGCGCTCGTGGTGGGTGATGCGCCAGGCGACGGCGACGTGCTCGTCGACGTCGGCGACGCTGACGGGCGGGAGGACGTCGACGACGACGACCACGTGGCCCGTGTCGTGCCACTGGTGGGCGAGGCGGGGCGCCTCGTCGTCGAGGAGGGTGGAGAAGAGGTAGACGGCGGCGCCGGCCGGGACCTGGGGCGGTCGGTGGCGCGCGGTGGGGTCGCCGACGGGCCGGGCCAGGGCGAGCCCGTGGAGGATGCGGCGCAGGTGGCGCCGTCCGCCGCCGGGGCGGACGGGCCGGGCGAGGCGACCGAGGTCGTCCAGGGCGACGCGGTCGCCGTCGGCGAGGACGGCGTGCGCGACGGACGCGGCGGCGTGCCGCGCCAGGTCGAGGGACGTGGGCTCGTCGGGGCGCTGCTCGCCGACACCGTTCCAGGTGGCGAGGTCGGGGGCGACGTCGTCCCGGGAGTCGACGACGAGGACGACGGTGGCCTCGGCGGTGCCGTAGGTGCGGCGGACGTGCAGGGTGTCGAGGTCGGGTGCGCGACGGGCCGTGGCGCGCCAGTCGATGCGGCGCAGACGGTCACCGGGGCGGTACGCGTCGACGTCGCGGAGCTCGGTGCCGTCTCCGGGCCGGCGGGAGGTGCGGGGACCGGAGAGCCCGCGCAGGCGGGAGGACAGGGGCGTGCGGCCGAGCGGCGTGGCGCGGGGCAGCACGAGGCGCCGCGGCCCGGCGGCGACGTGCGGAGGCTGCTCCTCGACGCCGTCGGGCCCGTAGGCGGCGAGGTCGACGCGCAGGGTGTCGGTCGGGCCGGTGCGGACCGACGGGGCGTGCCAGGCGAGGTCGCGCGAGCCACGCGTGACGTCGACGAGGCGTTCGGTGACGAGGCCGCCGGGGGCGACGCCGCGCAGGCGCAGCAGCTCGACGCCCGGAGGGACGTGAGCGTGCGTGCGCGCGGTGACGGTGCCGGGAGCAGCGGCGGGGTCGAGGGCGACGCGGAGCGTGACGGGCCGTCGCGGCCGGTGGGTCCAGACCCAGACCGCGGCGAGGAGGGGCGCGACGCCGAGGAGCGCCACGTCGGGTCGGCGCACGAGGACGCCGAGCGCGAGGAGCGTGGTGCCGAGGAGGACGCCGGCCCCGAGGTGGACGGTGGTGCGCCACGGCGGCGGCGCGTCGGGGTCCGGCGTCCCGGGGCCGGTCATGCGGCCCGGCCGACGGTGGCGGGTCCGGGGACGGTGCGCAGGAGGTCGTCGACGAGCGCCTCGGGGCGCAGGTCGGCGGCCCAGGCACCGGGCGTGAGGGTGAGGCGGTGCGCGAGGACGGGGACGGCGACGCGCTTGACGTCCTCGGGGAGCACGACGTCGCGCCCGTCGAGCACGGCGACGCCGCGCGCGAGGAGCGCGAGGTTCTGGGAGCCGCGGGGCGACGCGCCGACCTCGAGGTCGCGGTGGGTGCGGGTCGCGGCGGCGAGGTCGACGCAGTAGGCGAGGACGTCGGGGTGGACGTCGACCTGCTCGACGGCGGCCTGCATGGCGAGGACGGTGTCGCGGTCGACGACCTGGCGCACGACGGGGTCGTCGTGCCGGCGTGCGATGCGGCGGGCGAGGACCTCGCGCTCCTCGTCGCGGCCCGGGTACCCGACGGACAGCCGGACCATGAAGCGGTCGAGCTGGGCCTCCGGGAGCGGGTAGGTGCCCTCGTGCTCGACGGGGTTCGACGTCGCGACGACGTGGAAGGGCCGGGGCAGCGGGTAGGTGGTGCCCTCGACGGTGACCTGGCGCTCGGCCATGGACTCGAGCAGCGCGGACTGGGTCTTGGGCGCGGTGCGGTTGATCTCGTCGGCGAGCAGGAGCCCGGTGAACACGGGCCCGGGCCGGAACTCGAAGGTCCGGGTCCCGGGGTCGTACACGGAGGAGCCGGTGACGTCCGAGGGCAGCAGGTCGGGCGTGCACTGCAGGCGCGTGAAGTCGAGACCGAGGGCGCGCGCGAGGCTGCGTGCGGCGAGGGTCTTGCCGAGCCCCGGCACGTCCTCGAACAGGACGTGGCCCCCGGCGAGGACGGCCGCGAGCGCCAGGGTGAGGGGTTCGCGGGCTCCGACGACGGCGGTGGCGACCTCGTGGAGGACGGCGTGGCCGTGCGCGGCGACGGTGGGGACGTCGAGGGTCGCGGGCGGCGTGGTGTCGCGGTGGGGGGTCATCGGGGTGTCCCTTCGTCGGGGCGGTCCGGGGTGGTGGGGAGGCGGTCGAGGGCGGTGAGCCAGGCGCGCAGCTCGGCGGGGGTGGGGAGGCGTCCGGTGGTGGTGAGGTCGTGGGTGGTGCGGGCGACGCGGGGCCGAGGAGGCGGGCGATGTCGGGTGCTGCCGTGGGGTCGTGGAGGGGTCCGGTGCCGTGGCGGTGGAGGGTCTGGTCGGTGAGGTGGCGCATGCGGCGTGCTGCGGAGGGGGTGACGCGTCCGTCGCGTCCGAGGACGGACCAGCCGAGGTCGGAGACGTCGCGTCGGTTGCCGTCGCGTCGGAGGGTGGGGAGGTGGGGCCAGACGGTGTCGCCGGCATAACCGGTGCGGTGTCGGAGCAGGGTGGCGGCGATGCCGAGGGCGGTGAGGGTGAGGGTGTGGGCGGGGGAGGCGCCGAGGGTGGTGAGGAGGATGCCGAGCCCGACGACGGTGGCGGCGGTGCGCAGGGTGGTCCGGTCGGTGGGGCGGAGGCGGGCCTAGCGGGCGCGGGGGTTCACGGTCGTGCTCGGTGGTCGGTGCGGGCGGCGGTGTCGGGTGGGGCGCCGAGGTCGGTCGCGATCCGGGTGAGGGCGTGGCGGGCGGCGTCGAGGTCGGTGGTGCCGAGGGGGTTCTCGCCGAAGCGTGCGCGGTGGTAGAGGCGGCGCAGGGTGGCGACGGCGTGGGGGTCGGCGGGTGTGCTGGCGAGGACGGCGGTGGTGAACTCGGTGGGGGTCTGGGCGGGGTCGCGTCGGGTGCCGGCGCGGGCGGCGGCGTGCTCGAGGGCGACCCAGGCGGCGACGACGGCGTCGTGGGGGTCGGCGTCGGGGGTGCTCAGGTGGGCGCGGACGCGGTCGACGGCGTCGCGGAGCTCGGGGACGACCTGGTCCTGCGCGAGGTGTGCGGTGTCGCCGGGTGGGGCGAGGAGGAGGTCGCGGTGGCGTCGTCGGACGAGGAGCCGTGGGAGGTGGCGGCGTGCGAGGACGACGAGGACCACGAGGACGACGGCGCCGAGGAACCACAGGAGGTAGGTGTCGAAGGACATGCCGGTCGCGTCGACGGGGATCTCGATCCGTTGCGGTGCGGCGGCGGCTTCCTGGGGCACGTTCTCGGGCGGCGGGCCGGTGGGGTCGCGGGCGAGGCTGCTGAGCCAGGCGGGTGCGTCCCAGCTCCAGGGGGCGCTGGTCGCGGCAGCGAGGACGGCCGCGAGCGCCAGGGCGGTGACGGCGGTGAAGCGGGCCGGGCCGGCGGTGGTCGTGGTCCCCCTGCGTGGTGGTCATGCGGGTCTGAGGGACTCGGCGTGGGCGCCGGCGACGGCGGCGGTGAGGAAGGCGGCGGGGTCGGTGTCGAGTCCGCGGCCCATGGTGGACAGGCGGACGGGGGCGTCGTGCAGGGCGTGGAGGAGGTCGGGTCCGGCGGGGACGTGGACGGTGTGGTGGCGGCCGGTGGGGGCGGCGAGCGCGTGGGCCTGGTGGGTGATGCGGGCGGTGAGGTCGGGGCCCCAGCCGGGGAGGTTCTCGATGTCGGGGGTGGGGACGGGCAGGGGGAGGTCGCTGGGGGCGAGGGCGACGCGGCCGTAGGCGGTGAGGGAGTGGTGGGAGATGCCGAGGTGGCGGTCGCGGGGGTCGGCGCCGGAGACGCGCAGGGAGGCGACGGGTCGGCCGCGGAGGGTGGCGACGGCGTTGAGGGCTTCTCCGGCGGCGACGCCGGAGAAGCCCCAGCGGGTGCCGGTGCCGAGGTTGCCGGGTCCTTGGGCGACGACGACGAGGTCGGCGCCGGTGACGTGGTGGGCGGCGAGGAGGCCGGTGTGGACGGTGACGGCTTCGAGGTCGCCGCCGAAGGCTTGGCCGACGGTGATGCAGGTGTCGATCCAGCCGGTGTCGCGCAGGGTGGCGATGGTGCGGGAGAACGCGGCGGGCAGGGCGCCGCCGTCGGTCATGACGTAGGCGATGCGGGGGGTGGGGCGGCCTGCGAGCGCCGCGGCGTGGCGGGCGCCGGCGACGACGGCGGGCAGGGCGGAGTGGAGGTCGGCGACGACGACGGGGGTGTGGGCGAGGTCGTCGGCGTCGCGCAGGGTGTCGTGGTGGGGGGACTCCTGCTCGTCGACGCCGAGGACGAGGGCTTGCAGGGGGGTGTAGCGGGCCTTGACGAGGTGGCCGGGGCCGGGGGTGGGGTCGGGCGGGAGGGGGGTGGCGGGCTGGGCGGGGCCGACGACGAGGGCGTAGCCGCCGGTGCCGAGGCCGCGGGCGAGGGCGGAGACGTTGAGGAGGACGTGGTCGCCGGGGTGGGGGGTGCCGACGAGCTGGGTGTAGGCGAGGGCGCGCACGGTGGCGTGGGGGTCGTCGGGCCGTCCGGGCAGGGGTATGTGGAGCTTGACGTCGAGCTCTTGGGCTCCGGTCCAGGCCTTCGCGTGCGACACCACGGTCGCGGTCCGCCACGTGATCACGCGGCACACCCTATCGACCGACTAGCGTGGTGCCGATGTCCGAGCCCACTGCTGCCTCCGCGCCCTCCGTCGCGTCGTCGTCGGGGGGTTCGTCGACGAACCCTGCGGCGCGTCTGCTGAACCTGGTGATCGCGTTGGTGAACACGAACGCGTCGATGACGAAGCAGCAGATCCGGTCGAGCGTGGCGGGGTACGGGGACGCCCCCTCGCCCGACGCGTTCGAACGGATGTTCGAGCGGGACAAGGACACGTTGCGCGACCTCGGTATCCCGATCGTCACGGTGGACGCGGGCGGGCACGCGGACGAGGTGGGGTACCGGATCGACCAGGACGCGTACGCGCTGCCGGCGGTGGACCTCACGCCGGCGGAGCTCGGGGTGCTGGCGCTGGCGGCGCAGTTCTGGCAGGACAAGACGCTGCGGACGGACATCTCCCGGGCGTTGACGAAGCTGCGGGCGGCCGGCGCGGGGGAGACCGCGATGGACGTCGTGGCAGGTCTGGCGCCGCGGGTGCGGGCGGTGGGGGACGCGTACGCGACGCTCATGGACGCGATCTCGGCGCGGCGCGTGGTGTCGTTCACGTACCGGGCGGCGAGCACGGGCGAGGTGCGGCCGCGCCGGGTGCAGCCGTGGCGCATCGCAGCGCGGCGCGGCGGCTGGTACCTGGTGGGCCTGGACCTGGACCGGGGCGCGCCGCGGTCCTACCGGTTGAGCCGGGTGGAGGGGCGGGTGCGGGCGTCGGGGCCGCGGGACGCGTTCGAGGTGCCGGCGCACGTGGACGTGGACGCGGCGCTGGGCACGCGCGACGCGGGCGGGCTGGCGCGCCTCGCGGTGGTGCCCGAGCGCGCGGGGGCGCTGCGGGCGCGCGGCACGGTCGTGGGCTCGGTGCCGGACGCGCGCGCGGGCGACGGCGCGGGCCGCGACGTGATCGAGGTGGCGTACGACGTGCGGTACGCGATGGCGGACGAGGTCGTGGGGTACGGGGACGCGGTGCTGGTGCTGGGCCCGCCGGACCTGCGCGAGGCGGTCGTGCGGCGGCTGCGCGACGCGGCGGCGTTGGCGACGGGCCCGGCCGACGGCGCCGGACAGGCGGAGGTGGAGCGTGGCTGAGCGCGCGGACGACCGGCTGGTGCGCCTGCTGGGCATCGTGGCGTACCTCGACGGGGCGGGCCCGGTGCCGGTGGGCGAGCTCGCGCGGCACTTCGGCGTCAGCGAGCGCCAGGTCCTGGACGACGTCGACGCCCTGTGGGTGTCGGGCACGCCCGGGTACTGGCCCGACGACCTCATCGACTTCGACGCGGACTCGATCGAGCGCGGCGTCGTGCGCCTCACCGAGGCCCGCGGCATGACCCGTCCGCTGCGCCTCGGCACGCGCGAGGCGGTCGCGCTCATCGCGGCCCTGCGCGCGATGCGCGAGACGGCGGCGGTGCAGGCCGACCCGGAGCGTGCGGGCGTCGTGGAGTCGGTGCTGCGCAAGCTGACCGACGCGACCGGGGAGGCCGCGGCGGCGCTCGACGTGCAGCTCGCACCCGAGGGCGACCCGCGCGTGGTCGCGGCCATCACGAGCGCGCTCGTCGCGGGCCACCGGCTGCGCATCCGGTACGTCACCGCCGCGGACGAGGAGTCCGAGCGCGAGGTCGACCCCGTGTCCCTGCACACCCAGGACGAGCACGCCTACCTGCTCGCGTGGTGCCACCGGGCCCGCGGGCGGCGCACGTTCCGCGTCGACCGCATCCTGGCCGCGACCGAGCTCGACCAGCCCGTCGAGGGGCACGACGTCGACCCCGACGTGGACTTCACGCCCACCGGGGACGCGCCCCTCGCGACCATCACGTTCGCCAGCCCCGCGCGCGCCGTGGCCGAGCAGGTCCCCGTGGAGTCGGTGCGCAACCTGCCGGGCGGCGCGTTCGAGGTGCGGCTGCGCGTCACCAACCCGGTGTGGCTGCGCCAGCTCCTCACCGAGCGCGCCCGCCACGTCCTGGCCGTCGAGCCGGCCGCCGTCGCGCAGGACGTGCGCGAGGCCGCGAGCGCCGCCCTGGCCGCGTACGCCCACCTGCCCGGCGACGCCCCGGGTGAGGCACCGCACGAGGGGAGCGGGCGCTCGGGCGAGCGGCCCGCTGGCTAGGGTGGGCGGCATGTGGTTCTGGGTGTGGACGGTGCTCGTGGTGGGCACCCTGGTGGGCGCGTTCTTCCTCGCGCGGCGCCTGTGGCGCTCCGTCAAGGGCCTGGGGCGCGAGCTGTCGCGCGCGTCGCAGGTCGCGGCGGACCTCGGTGCGCGGGCGGACGAGCTGGCGCGCGCCCAGCAGGAGGCGCAGCCCTCCACCGCGCCGACGCTGTTCGACGACCCGGTCGAGCTGCGCGCCCGGGTGGACGTGCTGCGCGCGGACCGCGAGGAGCGGCGCGTGCTGCGGCGCCGCCGCGACGAGCAGGTGTGGTCGCGCTGGCGGCGGTTCAACGCCTGACGGGCACCCGTCGCGACCGTGCGCGGCGCTCGGGCGACGCCTCGGGGCGCAAGGACCGTGACCTATGATGGCGCGAAGAGCAACGTCGCCCCTGGCCGCCCACGAGTAGGTAGTAGGTTCCCGCCGTGAACATCCTTCGTCACCCCGCGACGATCGTCGTCCTCATCCTCCTGGTCCTGCTGCTCTTCGGGTCGAAGCGGCTCCCCGACATGGCGCGCTCCGTCGGCCAGTCGCTGAAGATCTTCAAGAAGGAGGTCAAGGACCTGCGCGAGGACGACGACACGACGACGACCACGACGCCGTCGGGCACCACCGCGACGACGAGCACCGGCACCACCACCGGCGCGACGGGCACGGGTGCGACGAGCGTGACGGGGGGCACGGCGTCGTCCACGCAGGAAGACACCCCCAAGGCGTAGTCGGTGTCCCGCACTCCCCGCGACCCCGAGGGGCGCATGCCCCTGCGCGAGCATCTCGTCGAGATCCGCAAGCGCCTCTTCCTCGCCGCGATCGGCATCGTCCTCGGCGCCGTCGTCGGGTGGATCGTGTACGAGCCGGTGCTGCAGGCCCTGCAGCAGCCGCTCGTCGACGCCGCCGAGCGCCGTAACGTCCTGACGGGCCTGAACTTCGAGGGCGTCGCCACGGCCATCGACATGAAGGTCAAGGTCTCCCTGTTCCTCGGCGTCCTGCTGTCGAGCCCGTGGTGGCTGTACCAGCTCTTCGCGTTCATCACGCCCGGCCTGACGTCCAAGGAGAAGCGGTACGCGTTCGGGTTCATCGGCGCCGCCGTCCCGCTGTTCCTCGCCGGCGTCGCGCTCGCGTGGGTCATGCTGCCGCGCGCGGTCGCGCTCCTCAACGAGTTCGTGCCCGACGGCAGCGCGAACCTCATCAACGCCCAGATGTACCTCGGGTTCGTCATGCGCCTCATGCTCGCGTTCGGCATCGCGTTCCTCGTGCCCGTGATCATGGTCGCGCTCAACACGATGGGCGTGGTGCGCGCCGCGACGTGGCTCGCCGGGTGGCGCTGGGCCGTGCTCATCTCGTTCCTGTTCGCCGCGATCATGACGCCCACGCCCGACGTGCTCACCATGTTCTGCGTCGCGCTGCCCATCTGCGCCCTGTACTTCCTCGCCTACGGGATCTCCGTCCTGCACGACCGGCGCGTCGACCAGCGCGACGCCGCACGGCTCGCCCTGTGAGCACCCCGCCCCGACCGCGCCCCACCGGGCGCGGGGGCCGCGCGTGAGCACGGTCGCGCTCGTCGTCAACCCGACGGCCGGGCGCGGGCGGGGCCGCACCGCAGGCGCACGCACCGCCGAGGCGCTCACCGCGGCCGGGCACGACGTCCTCGACCTCAGCGCCCCCAGCCTGCCCCTCGCCCAGGAGTCCGCCGACGCCGCCGTCCGCGGCACCGGCGCGACACCGGGCGTGGACGCGCTCGTCGTCGTCGGCGGCGACGGCATGGTGCACCTCGGCGTCAACGCCACCGCGGGCACCGGCGTGCCGCTCGGCATCGTCGCCGTGGGGACCGGCAACGACTTCGCGCACGCCCTCGACCTGCCCACCGGCCGCCCCGACCGCTGCGTCGACGCCCTCCTGGGCGCGCTCGGGCCCGCCGCGAGCGCCGGGGCGCGCGTGCGCGTGGTCGACGCCGCCCGGGTCGCGGGCGAGCACGTGCCCGCCGCGCGCTGGTACGCGGGCGTGCTGTCCGCCGGGATCGACGCCGCGGTGAACGCGCACGCCAACGCCGCGACCTGGCCGCGCGGACGGTCCCGGTACGCGCGCTCCGCCCTGACGGAGATCACCCGCTACCGGCCCTACGGGTACCGCGTCACGGTGCGCGGCGTGCCCGCGGGCGACGACGTGCCGGACGTCCTCGCCGGGGCGCCCCTGCTGCCCGCGCCCGACGCCGCGCAGCACCCCGACGCGGCCGGCGGCCCGGACGGGCGGGCGTTCGTGTGGGAGTCGCCGGGCGCGCTCGTCGCCGTCGCGAACAGCCCCCGCTTCGGCGGCGGGGTCCGCGTCGCGCCCGACGCCGCGCCCGACGACGGCCTGCTGGACGTCGTCGTCGCGGGCCCGCTCGGGCGGTGGGGCGCCGCGCGCGTCTTCCCCGGCATGTACGCGGGGCGCCACCTCGCCCACCGCGCGGTCGGGACCGTGCGCGCGACGTCGGTCACGGTGGAGCCGACCGCCGCGGGCGCCGCACCGCCGCACGCGTTCGCCGACGGGGAGCACCTCGGGCCGCTGCCGCTGCGCGTCGACGTCGTCCCCGGGGCGCTGCGCGTGCTCGACGCCGCCGCCCCTACCCGCTGAGCAGGGGGCTCCCGACCGGCGAGGTGGGCGGCGGACCGTAGGCTGACGGCATGACGGCCGACGAATCGCCCGCCGCCCGCTACGCCGCGTCCCGGGCCCGCCAGGCGGCGTCCCGCACGCGGCTCGCGGACTTCCGGCAGGTGCTCGACTTCCCCCTCGACGACTTCCAGGTGCGCGCGTGCGAGGCGCTCGAGGAGGGCCGCGGCGTGCTCGTCGCCGCGCCCACGGGCGCCGGGAAGACGGTCGTGGGCGAGTTCGCGGTCCACCTCGCCCTCGCGAGCGGGCGCAAGGCGTTCTACACCACCCCCATCAAGGCGCTGTCCAACCAGAAGTACGCCGACCTCGTGCGCCGCCACGGCGCCGACTCCGTGGGCCTGCTCACCGGTGACACGACGATCAACGGGGAGGCGCCCGTCGTCGTCATGACGACCGAGGTGCTGCGCAACATGCTCTACGCGGGGTCACGCACCCTGGACGGGCTCGCGTACGTCGTCATGGACGAGGTGCACTACCTCGCCGACCGGTTCCGCGGGCCCGTGTGGGAAGAGGTGATCATCCACCTGCCCGACGACGTGCAGCTCGTGTCCCTGTCCGCGACCGTGTCCAACGCGGAGGAGTTCGGCGACTGGCTGGAGATGGTGCGCGGCGACACGACCGTCGTCGTCAGCGAGCGCCGGCCCGTGCCGCTGTGGCAGCACGTCCTCGTCGCGTCCGCGAACCCCGCGGCCGGGGTCGCGCACGCGGGCGGCGGGCGCGCGCCCGGCGCGGACCTGCTCGACCTGTACGCCGGGACGGTGGACCCCACCGACCCGGGCGTGAACCCGCCCATCAACCCCGACCTGCTCGCCGCGTTCCGCACCGCGCCCCGCACCGGCGGCCCCGGGACGGGCGGACGGCGCGGGTCTGGCGACCGCGGGTACCGGGGCCGCGGCGGGCGCCGCCCGGGACCGGACCGGTCCGTCGTCGGGCGGCGCACCCCCGCCCGGTTCGCCGTCGTGGACGCGCTCGACGCGGACGGGCTGCTGCCCGCGATCTACTTCATCTTCTCCCGCGCCGGGTGCGAGGGCGCCGTGCAGCAGTGCCTCACCGCAGGCCTGCGTCTGACGTCGCCCGCGGAGGAGGCCGAGATCCGGCGCGTCGCGGAGGAACGCACCGCGACCATCCCCACCGAGGACCTGGAGGTCCTCGGGTACTGGACGTGGACGGAGTCCCTCGCGCGCGGCATCGCGGCCCACCACGCGGGCCTGCTGCCCGTGTTCAAGGAGACGGTCGAGGAGATGTTCAGCCGCGGCCTCATCAAGGTCGTGTTCGCCACCGAGACGCTCGCGCTCGGCATCAACATGCCCGCCCGGTCCGTCGCGCTGGAGAAGCTCGTCAAGTGGGACGGCACCGCGCACGTCGACGTCACCCCGGGGGAGTACACCCAGCTCACCGGGCGCGCCGGGCGGCGCGGCATCGACGTCGAGGGGCACGCCGTCGTCGTCGACCACGCCGGCCTGGACCCGGTGCACCTCGCGGGCCTGGCGTCCAAGCGCCTGTACCCGCTGCGCTCGAGCTTCCGGCCCACGTACAACATGGCGGTCAACCTCGTCGCGCAGGTCGGGCGCGACCGGGCGCGCGAGGTCCTGGAGACGTCGTTCGCGCAGTTCCAGGCCGACCGGGGCGTCGTCGGCCTGGCCAAGCAGGCGCAGGCGCACGCCGAGGCCCTCGACGGGTACGCGCAGGCGATGACGTGCGACCGCGGCGACTTCGCCGAGTACGCGGCGCTGCGGCGGCGCATCACCGCGCGCGAGGGCGACCTGTCGCGCGCCGCGAGCCGGTCGCGCCGCGCCGAGGTCGTCGCCGCGTTCGAGCGGCTGCGGCCCGGGGACGTCGTCGAGGTGCCGTCCGGGCGGCGCGCGGGCTACGTCGTCGTGCTCGACCCGGGGGAGGGCGCCGGGTTCGTCGGGCCGCGCCCCACCGTCCTCACGCAGGACCGCCAGGTGAAGAAGCTCACCGTCGCCGACGCGCCCGGCGGGATCCGCACCGTCGCGCGCGTGCGCATCCCCAAGACGTTCAACGCGCGCGTGCCCGCCCAGCGGCGCGACCTCGCCTC
This sequence comes from Cellulosimicrobium sp. 72-3, assembly GCF_013127315.1. NCBI lineage: Bacteria > Bacillati > Actinomycetota > Actinomycetes > Micrococcales > Promicromonosporaceae > Cellulosimicrobium > Cellulosimicrobium sp. 72-3. The sequence goes on along the minus strand of NZ_CP053419.1, from coordinate 2,109,625 downwards.
CACCCTGCGCAACGCGCTCGGCGCGCTCGACGAGCCGGGCACGCGCCCCGGCCGCACCACCCGTGCCCGGTCCGGCGCGGCCGACGACGCCCAGCTCGCGCGCCTGCGCGCCCAGCTGCGCGCCCACCCGTGCCACGACTGCCCCGACCGGGAGGACCACGCCCGCTGGGCGGAGCGGTGGGCGCGGCTGAAGAAGGAGCACGACCAGCTCGTACGACGCGTCGAGGGCCGCACCGGCTCCATCGCGCGCGTCTTCGACCGCATCTGCGACGTCCTCGTCACGCTCGGCTACCTCGCGCCCGCCGAGCCCGCGCAGGACCCGGCCGCACCGCTCGAGGACGCCCTCGACGAGGAAGAGGCCGAGACCCCTGGCGGCCCGCCCACCGGTCGCGCCGCCCGCGAGGCCGCGCGCACCGGGCTGCAGGTCACGCCCGACGGGCAGTGGCTGCGGCGCCTCTACGCCGAGAACGACCTGCTCCTGGCCGAGTGCCTGCGCCGCGGCGTGTGGGAGGACCTCGACGCCCCCGCCCTGGCCGCCGTCGTGTCCACGTGCGTGTACGCCGGGCGCCGCGAGGACCACGGCGAGCCCGACGTCCCCGGCGGCCCCCACGGCAGGCTGGCGCGCGCGCTCGAGGCCACCACGCGCGTGTGGTCCGAGGTCGACGACCTCGAGGACGAGCACGACATCGACGCGACCGGGCCGCTCGACGAGGGCCTCGTCACCGCCGTGCACCGCTGGGCCGTCGGGCGCAGCCTCGACGCCGTGCTGCGCGGCTCCGAGATCGCGGCCGGCGACTTCGTGCGCTGGTGCAAGCAGGTCATCGACGTCCTCGACCAGGTCGCGGGCGCCGCACCCACCCCCGAGGTGCGCCGCACCGCACGCCAGGCGATCGACCGCCTGCGCCGCGGCGTCGTCGCCTACTCCAGCGTCTGAGCGCACCCCGCCCCGGCGGCGCCCCCGTCCGCCAGCCTCGCGAGGCCGGCTCGGAGGGCCGGCGCAGGGACCGGCCGGCGTGACGTGCACGACACGCGCCCGGACCTGCACCGACGCCGCCACCGGGCGGTGAAGCACGGCGGGTTGTGGCGGTATCGTGAAGGACTGTGGCCTCAACCCTGTACCGCGGCGGCGTGATCCACTCCCCGGCCGACCCGTTCGCGGAAGCGCTCCTCGTCGACGACGGCGTCATCGCCTGGATCGGCGCCGACGACACGGCCGACGGGCTCGCCGCCCGCGCCGACCGCGTCATCGACCTCGACGGGGCGCTCGTCGCCCCCGGGTTCGTCGACGCCCACGTCCACCTGTTCGAGGTCGGGCTCGCCCTGGCCGGCGTCGACCTGTCCGCGAGCGCCGGCGTGACGTCGCTCGCGGCCGCGCTCGACGCCGTCGCGAAGGCGGCGGCCGGCGCGCACGCGGACGACGTCGTGCTCGCCTTCGGGTGGGACGAGCGGTCCTGGCCCGAGGGGCGGCCCCCGACGCGCGAGGAGCTCGACGCCGCGGCGGGCGGCCGCGCGGTGTACGCGGCGCGGGTCGACGTGCACTCCGCGGTGGTGTCCACGACGCTCGCGCGCCGCTGCGCGCTCGAGACGCGGCCCGGGTGGGACGAGTCGGGCTGGGTCGCGGGGGAGGCGCACCACGTCGCGCGCGACGTCGCCCGGGCGGTGTCCCCGGCGCGGCGCACGGACCTGTACCGCACGGCGCTGCGGGCCGCGGCCGAGCAGGGCGTGGTGTCGGTGCACGAGATGAGCGCCCCGCACATCGACACGCGCGCCGGGCTGCGGGAGATCCTCGCCCTCACGGCGGACGCGTCGTCGGGCCTGCCGCACGTCGTGGGGTACCGGGGCGAGCTGTGCGCCACGGCCGACGACGCCCGCGCGCTCCTCGCGGACGTGCCCGGCCTCGCGGGCATCGCGGGCGACCTCAACGTCGACGGGTCGATCGGGTCCCGCACGGCGGCGATGCGGCTGCCCTACCAGGACGGGCCGGACCGCGGCGACCGCGGGAACCTGTACCTCACGGCGGAGCAGATCGCGGCCCACCTGTCCGCGGTCGCGGCGGCCGGCACGCAGGGCGGGTTCCACGTCATCGGGGACCGTGCGATGGACGAGCTCGTCCTCGGGCTCGGCCTCGCGGCCGAGGCGCACGGGCAGGGCGCGGTGCGCGCGGCGCGGCACCGGGTCGAGCACGCGCTGTTCGTCGACGCGACCGCGCTCGCCACGCTCCTGCTGTACGGGGTGAGCCTGAGCATCCAGCCCGCGTTCGACGCCGCGTGGGGCGGCCCGGACGGCATGTACGCGGCGCGCGTGGGGGCGATGCGGGCGCAGGGCCTGAGCCCCTTCGCGGACCTCGCGGGTGCGGGCGTGCCGCTCGCGTTCGGGTCGGACGCGCCGGTGACGCGGATCGACCCGTGGGCGGGCGTGCTCGCCGCGATGTCGCACGTCGACCCGGACCAGCAGATCTCGGCCCGTGCCGCGTTCCGTGCGCACACGCGCGGCGGGTGGCGCATCGCCGGGCTCGACCACACCGGCGCCGGGCAGCTGCGCGTGGGGGCGCCCGCGCACCTCGCGGTGTGGCGCGGGGAGCACCTCGTGGTGCAGGGCGCGCTGGGCCGCACGACGTCGTCGTGGAGCACGGACGCGCGCGCGGGGCAGCCGCTGCTGCCCGAGCTCGGGCCGGACGTGCCGCGACCGCGGTGCCTGCAGACCGTGCGGGCCGGAGTGCCCCTGTTCGACACCTTCGTCTGATCGCTCCCGCTTGACAGGGCGGTGAGCCGGAGTAGTTTCGACAGGGTGTTCCGGCCCCCGTGGCCGCAGGGGGATCAGCCACCGACGACGACCCCTCGGCGTGCCGCGCCGGGTACCTGGCCGGGCTCGCGCGCTCAGTAGAAAACGTGCTCCGCCGGTGGCGGCGTCGTACGGGCCGAAGGGCGCGCGAGCCCGCACACACTCCTTTCCCGCCCCCGCCGACCCTCCGCGGACGGCGGCGGCCCGCCAGGTCTTCGTGCAGGTCCGTGGCGTAGGGTGCACCCGTGCACGCCCCCGAGCCCCCGGCCGCTCCCGCCGGGCGATCCCGCCCCGCAGGCACGGCCGCCCGTGCGCCCGAGACCGGCACGCCTCACGACCGGCAGCCCGACGCTGGGCCGGACGCCGGACCGAACGCACGGCCCGACGGCCGATCCGAGCGCGAGGTCCCCGCGGGTTCGTCGCCCGCCGTCCCGTCGCGGCCCCTGACGCTCCTGCTCGCCCTGGCGGGCGGCCTGCTCACCGACACCGCGTTCCCCGACCGCGGGTGGTGGCCGCTCGCGTTCGTCGGCGTGGCCGCCCTGTTCTGGGCGCTGCGCCGCGACGGCGCGCGCTGGGGCTTCCTCGTGGGCCTGGTGTGGGGCTTGGCGTTCTTCCTGCCGCACCTGTGGTGGGCGAACTACGCGACCGAGACCGTGCCGTGGCTCGCGCTGTCCGTCATGGAGGCGTGCTTCGTCGGGCTGCTCGGTGCCGCGTGGGTCTGGGCGCGCCGCTGGTCGTGGCTCGCGGGGCACCCCGGGCGGCAGGCCGTCGCGTTCGCGGTGCTGTTCGTCGGGGCCGAGCAGGCGCGCACCGAGGTGCCGTTCGGCGGGTTCCCCTGGGGCCGGCTCGCGTTCTCCCAGGCGGACTCCCCGCTGGGTCGCGCGGCGTGGCTCGGGGGAGAGGTCCTCGTGTCGCTGCTCGTCGCGCTCGCCGGGGCGCTGCTCGCGGTCGCGGTGCTCGCCGTGGTGCGCCGCCGCGCCGTCGTGACCGGCGCCGTCGTCCCCGTGGCCGTCGGGGCCGCGCTCGTGGTCGCACCGCTGCTCGTGCCGCTCGACGCGCGCGCCGAGGCGGGCACGCTCGCCGTCGGGGCCGTGCAGGGCAACGTGGGCGAGCCCGGCCTCGGGTCGTTCGCGAACCGGGCCGAGGTGCTGAACAACCACCTGCAGGGCACGCTCGCGCTCCTCGACGACGTGGAGCCGGGCGACCTCGACGTCGTGCTGTGGCCCGAGAACGGGTCCGATCTCGACCCGCAGACCACGCCCGAGGTGGCGCGCGCCATCGACGACGTCGCGCAGGAGGTCGGCGCGCCGATCCTCGTCGGCGCGCAGGAGTACCCCGAGACCGGCGGGCGGTACAACGTGTCGCTCCTGTGGGAGCCGGGCACCGGTGTCGTCGACCGCTACGCCAAGCAGCACCCGGCGCCGTTCGGCGAGTACATCCCGCTGCGCTCCCTGCTGCGCGTGTTCTCCGACCAGGTCGACCGCGTGAGCATCGACATGATCGCGGGCACCGAGACCGGCGTCGTCGACCTCGACGCGCCCCGCCTGGGGCGCACGGTGCCGCTCGGCGTCGTCATCTGCTTCGAGGTCGCCTACGACGGCCTCGTGAACGACGCGGTCGACGCGGGCGCCGAGCTGCTCGTCGTGCCGACCAACAACGCCTCGTTCGGGTACACCGCCGAGTCGACGCAGCAGCTCGCGATGTCGCGGCTGCGCGCCGTGTCGACGGGCCGCGCGACCGTGCAGGTCTCGACCGTCGGCGTGAGCGGCGTCATCGCCCCCGACGGCACGCTCCTGCAGAGCACGGGCCTGTTCACCGCCGACCAGATGGTCGCCGACCTGCCGCTGCGCACCAGCCTCACGCCCGCCGTGCGGGCCGGGGACTGGCCGGGCCGCTTCGTCGAGCTCCTCGCCCTCGGCCTCCTCGCCGCGGGCGTCGTCAGCGCCGTCCGCGAGCGCCGCACCCGGACCGCCGCGGCGCCGGCCGGGGACGAGGCGCCGTGAGCGGGCGCGCGGGGGAGGGCGTCCCGGGCGGGCGCGTGCTCGTCGTCGTGCCCACGTACGACGAGGCGCTGACACTGCCGGGCACGCTCGCGCGCCTGCGCGCCGCGGTCCCGGACGCGGACGTGCTCGTCGTGGACGACGCGAGCCCGGACGGGACGGGTGACCTCGCCGACGCCGCGGCCGCCGTCGACCCGGGCGTGCACGTGCTGCACCGGGCCGGGAAGGAGGGCCTGGGCGCCGCGTACGTCGCGGGGTTCGGGTGGGGCCTGGACGCCGGGTACGACGTGCTCGTGGAGATGGACGCCGACGGCTCCCACCAGCCGGAGCAGCTGCCGTCCCTGCTCGCCGCCCTCGGCCCCGCCACGGCGGACGGCGCGCACGACGGCGCGGACCTCGTCATCGGGTCACGCTGGGTCCCGGGCGGGCGCGTGGAGAACTGGCCGCGGCACCGCGAGGTGCTCTCACGAGCGGGCAACGCGTACGTGCGCCTCGCGCTGGGGCTGCACCTGGGCGACGCGACGGCGGGCTACCGCGCCTACCGCGCGTCCGCGCTGCGCGCCGTCGACCTCGCGAGCGTGGAGTCGCACGGGTACTGCTTCCAGGTCGACATGGCGTGGCGGGTCGTGCGGACCGGTGGCCGCGCGACGGAGGTGCCGATCACATTCGTCGAGCGCACGGCGGGGCGGTCGAAGATGAGCCGCGCGATCGTCACCGAGGCGCTGTGGAAGGTCACGGTCTGGGGTGCCCGACGGCGCGCGGCCCAGCTCGCGAGCCTCGCGCGGTCGGTCGCGGGGCGGCGCGGCACGCGCTGAGGCGTCCCCGCGGTGCTGGCCGCGACGCAGAGAGGCCCGGACCCCCGCGCGGGGGTCCGGGCCTCTCGTGCCGGGTGCGGCGAGGCGTCAGGCGCTGCGGCGCAGCTTGCCGGCGCGCAGCAGGCCGAGGCGCTCGTCGAGGAGCTCCTCGAGCTCGGAGATGGTGCGGCGCTCGAGCAGCATGTCCCAGTGGGTGCGGGCGGGCTTGCCGGCCTTGGGCTCGGGGCGCTCCGCGTCGCGCAGCAGCGCCTCGGCGCCGCAGCGGCACTCCCACACCGGGGGGACCTCGGCGTCGGTCGAGAACGGCAGGATGATGGTGTGCCCGTTGGGGCAGTCGTAGTGCGCCTGGAAGCGGGGGGCGAAGTCGACGCCCTCGTCCGACTCCATGCTCTTCGCACCGATGCTCATCCCGCGCAGCGAACGGTCGGCCATGGTGTCCTCCTGAGGGGTCTTCGGGGGTGGGTGGGCGCGCCCGGTGGGGGTGCGGGCAGCGGCCCGGTCTACGAGAGGCAACGCCTCACGTGCGGTCGGTGTTCCGACACGCCGTGAAGGTCCGGTGAACGTCGCGGGGCCTCACGACCTGGTGGCCCCCGCGGTGCGTCGTGCCGGCCCGCCTCGGCGCGCCGTCCCAGGCTCCCGGGTTTCGATGCCCCGCGCAACTCCGCGGCCCCCGCCCGGCCCCGGACGTGTGCACGCTCACACCTCGCGGCCCGGGGTGCGGGAACAAACCCGGGGGGAGCCCGGTTGAGCGGCATGTACATGCAAACGCATCGACCTAGGACTCAGCGGGAGCACACCATGCAGTTCGGCATCTTCACCGTCGGCGACGTCACGACGGACCCCACGACGGGCCGGACCCCCGACGACACCGAGCGCGTGCGGTCCATGCTGACGATCGCGAAGCACGCGGACGAGGCGGGGCTGGACGTCTTCGCCACGGGGGAGCACCACAACCCGCCGTTCGTCCCGTCCTCGCCGACGACCATGCTCGGCTACCTGACGGGCGTGACGAAGAACATCGTCCTGTCGACCTCGACCACGCTCATCACGACGAACGACCCGGTGCGCCTCGCGGAGGAGTACGCGATGCTCCAGGTCATCTCGGACGGCCGCATGGACCTCATGATGGGCCGCGGCAACACCGGCCCGGTGTACCCGTGGTTCGGGCAGGACATCCGGCAGGGCATCCCGCTCGCGATCGAGAACTACGCGCTGCTGCGCCGGCTGTGGACCGAGGACGTCGTGGACTGGGAGGGCAAGTTCCGCACCCCGCTGCAGGGCTTCACCTCGACGCCGCGGCCGCTGGACGGCGTCCCGCCGTTCGTGTGGCACGGGTCGATCCGCAGCCCCGAGATCGCCGAGCAGGCCGCCTACTACGGCGACGGGTTCTTCCACAACAACATCTTCTGGCCCATGAGCCACACCAAGCAGATGGTGCAGTTCTACCGTCAGCGGTGGGAGCACCACGGCCACGGACCCGCGGACACCGCGATCGTCGGGCTCGGCGGTCAGGTGTTCATGCGCAAGGACTCCCAGAAGGCGTGGGACGAGTTCCGCCCCTACTTCGACAACGCGCCCGTCTACGGGCACGGGCCCTCCATGGAGGACTTCACGCGCGAGACGCCGCTCACCGTCGGCTCGCCGCAGCAGGTCATCGACCGGTACGCCGCGATGCGCGACCACGTGGGCGACTACCAGCGCCAGCTGTTCCTCGTCGACCACGCGGGCCTGCCGCTCAAGACCGTGCTCGAGCAGATCGACCTCCTCGCGGGCGAGGTCGTGCCCGTGCTGCGCAAGGAGATGGAGGCCGTCCGCCCCGCGCACGTGCCGGCGAACCCGCCGAGCCACGCCGAGCGCGTCGCGGCCGCCCGCGCCGCCGGGACCGAGGGCGCCGCGCACGTCGGCGGCACCGAGGACCTCTGGACCGGGCGCACCGCCGAGGACGACACCCGCACCGCCACCGCCGGTGCCGCGTTCGGCCTGTGACACCGGCGACACCCGCGCCGTGACCACCCGCCCGACGGCGTACGGTCGAGGAGTGCCCCGCACCCGCGACCGGCCGCCGTCGGGCACGGCAGCACCCGGCCCGCGACGGGCCGCACCCCGCACCGCACGTCAGCACCTCAGGAGCACCGCATGACCGCCAGCACCCCCGCCCCGGACCGCCGCCTCGTCGTGGTGTCCGCCGGGCTGTCCAAGCCGTCCTCCACGCGCCTGCTCGCCGACCGGCTCGGCGAGGCCACGCTGCGCGAGCTGCAGGGCCTCGGCGTGAGCGCCGAGATCGAGACCGTCGAGCTGCGCGACCACGCGCACGCCGTCGTCGACGCCATGCTCACCGGCTTCCCGACCGGCGACCTCGCGGGCGTGCTCGAGCGCCTCACCGCCGCCGACGGGATCGTCGTGACCACCCCGCTGTTCACCACCACGTACTCCGGGCTGCTCAAGTCGTTCGTCGACGTCCTCGACAAGGACTCGCTCACCGGCACGCCCGTCCTGCTCGGCGCGACCGGCGGCACCGCCCGCCACTCGCTCGCGCTCGAGTACTCGCTGCGCCCCCTGTTCACCTACCTGCGGGCCGACGTCGCCACGACCTCCGTGTTCGCCGCCACCGACGACTGGGCGGCCGCCGAGGGCGACTCCGGGGGCGGCCTGCCCGCCCGCATCGCCCGCGCGGGCCGCGAGCTCGCGGAGAAGGTCGCGCTGCGCAAGAACACCGGCCCGGCCGACCCGTTCGCCGGCACGCCCGACTTCACCGCCCTGCTCGGCGGCCTGTGACCCCCTGACCGCGCGCCCCGGCCACCGGTGCTCCGGCCGGGGCGCGCACCCCTGCCCGACCTGCGACGACACCCCGCCCGCACCGCGACCCGCCTTGCCCCCGGCAGGCCCGTCGCGGCAGGATCGGGGGACCGACGACGACGGGGGAGCACCATGAGCCGCAGCACCACCGAGGACCAGGCCGCACGACCCGGCGACCCGGAACCGGCCGCGCGGCCCGCCGCCCCGCAGACCCTCGCCGTCCCCGTCGTCGAAGCCCTCGCCGACCACGCGCCCCGCCCCGACCAGGACGTCGCGGCCCCGCCCCGGCGCCGACCCGTCGGCATCGTCCGGGCACCGCAGCCCGCCCCCGACGCCGCCCGCTTCACCGCCGCACCCCGGTACCCCGCCATGTTCCACGTCGCCGGAGGCCGCCTCGTGTGGGACGGCACCCGCCTGCGCCTCGTGCGCGGCGACGACACCGTCCTGCAACCCGCCGGGCGACCCGTCGTCACCGTCACCGGCGACGGCCCCACCGTCGCCGTCACCTGGCGCGACGACCAGCACCCCACCGCCCGCGCCACGCGCGCCGTCCTGCTCGAAGGCTCCTCCGCACGGTTCGCGCGCTTCGCCCGCTCCCTCGCCGCCACCCGCCCCGGCGCCATCGAGCTCGACGACCGCACCGTGCCCTCCGCCCGCGTCCCGCACCTGCGCCCCGACCACGCCGGGACCACCCGCCGACCCGGCGTGTTCACCCGTGCCCTGTGGCGCGTCGTCGGGCGCGCCACCACCGACCCGGCACCCACCGGCAGGGGAGCTGACCTCGTCACCCGGCTCGAACGCCTCGCCGCCCTCCACCGCGCCGGAGACCTCACCGACACCGAGTACGCCCGCGCCAAGCAGGCCCTGCTCGACTGAGGGGACCGACCCGACGGAGTGCGTCAGTCCCCGGCCGGGCCCCACCCGGTCACGTCGACCTCCGTCATCACCGACCGGCCGTCACGGAAGTCCCCGTACCGCGCCCACGCCAGGGTCACCCGCAGCAGCACGATGCCGTCGTCCCGCAACGACCCCGCGAACTGCGGGAACGCCGCCGCGTACGCCGCGGCGCAGCGCCGCCGGTCCGCACCCGTCGGGACGTCCGCGACGCCCTCGCACTGCACGGTCGTCCCGTCCGTCCCGCCGACCGTCACGGCGACGCGCGGGTCCCGGGCCACGTTCGCCACCTTGCGCGACGACGCGCGCGCGTCGAACACCAGCTCACCCGCCTCCGTCGCCGCCACCGCGAGGAACGCCGCCTGCGGGCCGCCGTCGTCGCCGAGGGACGCCACGACCCCCCACCCCTGGGAACGGACGAAGCCGACGAACGCCGCACGATCCATGCCGCCACCGTAGCGCCCGGTGCCGCCCGAGCAGACACCGAGGACACCGAAGACTCCACGACACGAAATCGCTGGACCGCCGGGCACAGCGCCTGACACCGTCGCACGATGACGGACTCCCGCACCGACCACGCCGGCACCGACCAGGAACGCCTCTGGGACGCCGACGCCGCCGCGCGGTACGACACCCCCGGCGAGGGCATGTTCGCCCCCGACACCCTCGACCCCGCCGTCGACCGGCTCGCGGCGCTCGCGGGCCGGGGGAGCGCGGTCGAGCTCGCGGTCGGCACGGGCCGGGTCGCGATCCCGCTCGCCGCGCGCGGCGTGCCCGTGACCGGCATCGAGATCTCCCGGCACATGGTCGCCCGGCTGCGCGAGAAGGCCGACGAGAGGACCCTCCCCGTCGTCGTCGGCGACATGGCCACCGCGAGGGTGCCGGGGGAGCACACGCTCGTCTACCTCGTCTACAACACGATCTCCAACCTGCTCACCCAGGACGCCCAGGTCGAGTGCTTCCGCAACGCCGCACGTCATCTCGTCCCAGGAGGTCGGTTCGTCGTCGAGCTCTGGGTCCCCGAGCTGCGCGCCCTGCCGCCGGGGCGCACCGCGACCGTCTGGCGCGCCGAGCCAGGCCACCTCGGCGTCGACACCTACGACGTCCTGCACCAGCGCGTCGTGTCCCACCACGTCCGGTTCGACGACGACGGCCACGCCACCGTGGGCCGCACACCCCACCGGTACGTCTGGCCCCCCGAGCTCGACCTCATGGCCCGCCTCGCCGGCCTCGAGCTCGAGACCCGCCACGCCGGATGGGCGGGGGAGCCGTTCACTGCAGAGTCGCCCTCCCACGTGTCCGTGTACCGGCGCCCACCCCGACCAGCCCCCGCGACGTGATATCCATCCTCGATGGACCTGTCCCGCCGCCGGACCCGACCCGTCCTCCTCGTCGGCGCCGCGCTCCTCGTCCTCACCGCCTGCTCCGGGCCCGTGACACCCCAGGACCTCGTCACCCGCCTCGCCGACCCAGCCACCCCCGACGACGACCTCGCCGACACGATGACGCCCGACGAGATGGACCCCGGCACCGCACGACGCCTCGGCGAGCTCGACGGCGCCACCTTCTACGCCGGGTCGGGCACCCGCGACGGGCAGGACGTCGTCTGCCTCATCACCCTCGTCCACGGCGACACCCCGGGCGACGACGCCGGAGCCTCCACCTGCGGCCTCGTCACCGACCTCGACGACGGCCACCTCCGCGTGGAGTACGGAGACGCCCAGACCCTCGTCACCGCCACCCTCGTCCCCGACGGGCTCCCCACCGACCCCGACCTCACCCGGCTCACCCCCAACCTCGCCGCCCAGGTGACACGCACCACCTGACCCCACGCACCACAGCAGGAACGCCCGCGCTCACCCCGCCAGCGACGCCTCGACCACAGCCAGGTCCCGCACCGCGAACCGGTGGTGCTCCCACTCCTCCTCCAGGATCACGTGCACGCACGACAACGTCGTCTCCGGATACTCCGGCGACCACGGGTTGCGACGCACCACCCGCAACGACTCCGGCGTCACCCCCGCCAGGAACTCCCGCACCATCGCCACCCGGCCCGCCCGCGCCTCCAGCACCTCCCCGAACGACGGAGTCCCCACAGCGAACAGCGACAGGTCCAACCCGTCCTCCGCCGCCTGCGGGCCCGGCTGCCCCAGAGGATGGAACGGCTGCTCCACCCCCAGCACCGCACGCCCCAGCCACGCGTCCGTCGCCAGCACCAGGTGCCGCACCGTCTGCGCGAACGACCACTCACCGCCCACCGACACGTCCACGGCGCTCGCGGGCAACGCCGCCACCCGCTCAAGCGTCGCCGCCCACGTGGACTCCAGCGCCGCCCACGCCACCCGCAGACCCTCCGGATCCGCCGCCCGCCGCAGCTCCCGGCCCGGGAACCGCCGGTCCAGCTCCGCCTCCACGAACCCCCGCACGTCCACCCCGTTCACCAGCACCGGAGCATCGCCGTCCGACAACCAGGGCGCATCGACGTCCAGACCCTCCACCTGCGCACCCCGCACCACGACCCCGGACAGGTCCGGCTCCACGAACCGCGCACCCCGCAGATCCACACCCTCGAACGTCGCACCGCGCAGATCGTCAGAACGGGTGAACCGGACCATGAGCGCCTCCTCGAGAACGGCCCGCCCGACAGGACACGCCAGACCCGGGGGAGAGGACCCGTCGCGCCGACGACACGGCACGAGGGTCCCAGCCCGGGTGAGAGGCGCCAGCACCTCCCGGACGGACGACGAACGGGGACGTTCGCACCGTACGCCGCCCGGCCCTCGCCCCACTAGAGCACCCCCAGCCGCCAGCCCCGCGCGCTCCCAGGGCTGGTGCCCCGACACCGGGCCGGGGGAGCATCGCACCATGCCGATCCTGCCCACCGACCGAGACCCTCGCCTCGTCACCATCCGACGCGGAGGCACCCTCACCGACGAGCACCACCACCAGATCGCCCGGTGGGCCGTCGACTGCGCCGAGCACGTCCTGCCGATCTTCGAACGCGCACGACCCGACGACACCCGACCCCGGGACGCCCTCGACGTCGCCCGCGCCTGGATCCGCGGCGACGTCCCCATGAAGACCGCCCACACCACCGCCTTCGTCGCCAACGCCGCCGGCCGCGACCAGGCCGCACCCGTCAAGTACGCGGCGCTCGCGGCCGGTCAGGCCGTCGCCGTGGCGCACGTCGCCGCTCACGGGCTGGGCGCGGCGGCGTACGCGATCCGCGCGGCTGCCGCGGACGCCGCAGCACGGGGGGAGGACGCCGAGGCGGCGCGCCTCGCGGAACGGGACCGGCAGCGCGGGCGCATCCCGGCCGAGCTGCGCGAGCTCGTGCTCGACGACCAGCGGCGTCGCAGCGCGATCTGCTGGCACGTGTTCGACGACTGACCCCGGGCCCGGCTCGGACGGGGCGACCAGAAGGGCGCGGGACACGAGCGCCCGAGCACCTCAGCCCAGGAGGTCCTCGTACGCGACGAGGGGGATTCGGCCGTCCGCCGCGGCGGCGACCTGCTCGTCACCGGCCACGAGGACGTCGGCCTGGAGCGTCGCGACCGCGACGTACTCGGCGACCGCCGTGTCGTCGGCGTGGAGCTCGCGCGCGATGCGGAACGCCGTCGCGCGCGAGACCCGATCGCCGAGCAGACGGATCCGCAGCGAGGCGAGACCTTCGAGACGCTCGCGCGCTGTCTTCTCGTCGAGGGCGCCGCGCCGCACCTCCTGGTACAGCATCGACAGCGCGTGGCTGCGCAGGACGGACGGCCCGACGAGCGGGCGGCGCGCACCGAGGGTCACGTCGTCGAGCACGAGACGCAGCGCGGTGACCGCGTCGATCGCGCAGCGGGTGGACGGTTCCAGGCCGACGGATCCCATGCGGCCAGTACACACCCGAAGACCCGCGCGGGCAGTACGACGCGACAGGGTTCCATGCACCAGTCGACATGCTGGCAGACAGGCCTCGGGACGAACAGGCCGCGGTCGGCGGGGGAGAGGTCGCTGGGGGTCTCTGAGCGGAGGTGGAGGAGAGACCCGGGCGACGGAGGGGCGTGTCGTCGTGCAGCGCTCCACCAGGCAGCACGCGCGTCCTGGAAAGCAGGTCGACGTGCTGCTCGGAGGAGCAGGCCCGAACTCCGTGACTGGTTCCAGATCGGTCGCGGAGTCACCGGTGGACGGTACGTTCAGGCGCATGGACGGCGGCGGCAGCAGTGGGCGGCGAGTTCTCGGCAGTGCCTTGGAGTCGCAGCGCCTGTTCAACGAGGCAGCCATGGAACTGCTCGGCGAACTGGAATCTCGGGAGATCACGGTCGCGACCATCGACGACGTCCTCGTCGACAAGGAGAACGTCGAGGCGCTAGCGCCGTTGCTCCTCGCGCACATCTTTTCTGCTCGATATCCGCCACTCGTCCAGGTGCTGATCGACAAGGTTGCCGTGCCGCAGGCTGCGAACCATGCCGTTCCACAGTTCGCCTTCTTCATTCGCAGTGTTCCTGCCGACTACCGTGATCCCGTCGAGGCCGAGATGGTGCAGGAGGACGGCCCGACGTGGCAGGAGCGAATCCGCGATGATGTCGGCTCGGCTCTAGGTCGGCTGGTCACACCGAACTGGACCGACGTGTTCCTCGACCTCGCGGGCGACCACGAACTCGGAGGCTCTCGGTTCGAGATCATCCGCAACCTGTCAAAGCTGCGTGACGAAGGAGTGCCTGAGGTTCTGCTGAAGCTGCTCGGAGACCGGAGCGTCGGTGTTTTCGCTGCGGAAGCTCTTGGCGAGATGCGGTGCCGCCAGGCAAGGTCAGCGCTCAGCAAGTTGGCACTCACAGGGGACTGGGCCTCGCGGCGTGCGGCGGCGTCAGCGTTGTGGAGAATCTCGGTCCAGGGGCGTGGTGCTCGAGATCAACCTCCGAGGAATCGGGTCTGACCTCGTGGTGTCGAACTCCTGATGGCCGCAGCCGGGTACGGCGCGTCAGGCAAGGTCCAGGTTCACCACGTCCGTAGCCAGAAGCCGGCGTCAGCGTTGCGCGAGATCCCGGTCCAGGGAGATGGCGCTCGAGATCGACCTCCAAGGGATCCTGCGACGAGATGGCAGAGTCGCACGGCAACGGCAGACCCAGGACACCGGGGATGCGTTGTGCTGGGTGGCCGGGATGTGGATCGCGTCCACGCGCGGACTCCTACGGATACACCTCGTTGCGAGGCGCGCCGATAATGTATATTATGTCATTTCGCCGGAACGAAGCGCCCTCCAGCGCATCACGAGGCGCCCTGGTGGACTCCCCTTCGACATGAGCACGACGACGTACGCACCGCAGCGTCTCGCCCCCGCCAGCCGCGGCGCCGATCCCCGAGCGACTGACCGCGCGGCGCGATCCCTGCGGCGTGCGTCACGGACCGGCATCGACACGACGATCGCACCAGCGTCCTCGGGTTCCGTCTCGGCGGCTTTCGGCTCGGCGACGTCGGTGTTCGCGGCCCCCGCGCCGGACGCCCGTCGGTCTGGACGCGTCCTGACGACGTGCGCGACGCTCGTCTGGCTGCCGGCGCTCGTGCTCACCGTCCTGGTGTTCCTCCTGGTCGGCGCCATCGGCGGCCTCGCGGCGGCCGGCATGTGGACCTGGCGCACGGTGTCCCCCGTGCAGGCCCGGCCCACGGACCATGCCGACGAGCGAGCCGACCGACCGTTGTCCGCGAGCTCGCCGCGACCCGTCGTAGCGCCCCGCAGCCGACGGGTGGTTCGGGACCGCACCATCGGCTACGATGCATAGAATCGGACATAAGGCCCAAACCATTGTGTTCAGGTCAACACCATGGTGACGCACGAGTGCCCGCGGTGACCGCGCATCAGGTCGTCCGCCGCTTCTCGGGTCGCTCTCCCGCTGTCGGGTGCGCCGGGAGCCATCGGTCCCCGCTCCAGGCGAGGCTCCCCGTGCGCCGCGGTGCACACCCTCCACCACGACGCTCCCCTCGCCACCGCCGTCCTCCCGGAGTGTGTGCCACCCTGTCCCGGTGCCCGACGCTCCCCGACCACTCCTCCCTCCCCCGCTGCCCGACCTCGTCGGTGTGCGCGAGCGCACCGTGCACGTCGTGACCCACCCGGAGGCGACGCACCACGTCGACGGACTCGTCGGCGGCCAGCACGACTCCGACCTCACCCCCGCCGGGCTGCGGCAGGCGCACCTCGTCGCGGCGGCGCTGCGGGCACGTGTCCCGGCCGGTGCGAGCACGGACGTCGTCACGTCCGACCTCCTGCGCACGCGCCGCACCGCGACCGCGGTCGCCGACGCGCTCGGCGCGGCGGCGCGCCTCGACCCGCGGCTGCGCGAGGCGTCCTACGGCGAGGCCGGCGGTCGCCCCCAGACGTGGCTCGACGCACGGTTCGTCCCGCCGCCCGCGACGGGCGACCGCCTGCGGCACGACGTCGGTGTCGCCGGCGCCGAGACCCGCCTCGACGTCGCGCTGCGCGTGTACGCGGCGACGACGGACCTCCTGCGGCGGGACGTGGACCACCAGGTCGTCGTGACGCACGGCTTCGCCGCCACGTTCGTCGTCGCGGCCTGGATCGGCATGCCCGTCGACGCCGCGGGGCACGTCGCGTTCCCGGTGCCCTCGGGCAGCATCACGACGCTGCGCGAGGACGGCTACTTCCACAACCGCGCCGTCGTCGCCCTGGGCGACGTCGCGCACCTCGCCGCGGGCACGAGCACGCGAGGCTGACGACGACGAGCGCGTCGGTGCAGGTCAGCGCTGTGGGTGGCGCGTCCTAGGCTGACGGCGACCCGTCCCCCAGGAGGCCCGCATCATGGTCGCCCCGCCCCGCCTCGAGCGGATCACCGTCGCCGAGGCAGCCGACCGCTACCTCGCGTCCGTCGCCGCGCAGACCCTGCGCGGCATCCTGTCCCCCACGACGCGCCGCAGCTACGAGCGGGACGTCGCGGAGTTCGCGCGCCTCGCGGGACCCGCCCGCATCCTGGACGACGTCACGGGCGAGGACGTCGACGACGTGCTCCTGCGCTACCAGACCACGCCCGACGGCCGGTACGCCGACGCGTCGCGCAAGCCCGGCAGCACGGGCCGCTCGGCAGCGACGGTGAACCGGTTCCGGCAGTCGGTGACGCGCTTCTTCGGGCACGCCACGCGCGAGGGCTGGGTGCAGGCCGACCCGATGCAGTGGGCCGCTCCCCCGGCCCGCCTGCGCGACGGTCTGCGCGTCGCCCGCACCGCGCTGTCCGCGGGCTCGGCGGCGTCGCTGCTCGAGGTGTCCGCCGCCCGCGCACCCGGGGAGCCCGCCGTCTCGCGCCGCGACCAGGACCTCCAGCTCCGTGACCGCCTCGTCGTCGCGCTCCTCCTCGTCCTTGGCCCGCGCGTGTCCGAGCTCGAGCGGGCGAACCTCGACGACTTCTCCCGCGAACCGGACCAGACGCGGTGGCGCATCCAGGGCAAGGGCGGCCGCGTCCGCACCGTCACGCTCTCTCCCCCGCTCGCAGACGCGCTCGAGGAGTACCTCGCGCGCCTGCGCCCGACGCTCCTCGCCCGCCGGCCCGACGACCCGGACGCCCAGCGCGCCCTCCTGCTGTCGTGGCGAGGCCGCCGGATCGACGCCCAGGCCGTGCGCGGGCTGCTGCGGCGCTGCGTCGAACGCATGCCCGCGCAGTACCGTCGCGAGGCGACGCCGCACGCGCTGCGCCACACGACCGCGACACTCCTCGCCGCGGAGGGCTGGGACGTCAAGGTCGTCGCGGAGCTCCTCGGGCACGCGTCCATCGCGACCACCGGCGTCTACCTCGACCGCATCGAGGGCGAGCTCGCGGCCGCGATCCGGGCCCACCCGCTCTCCGCGGCGCTCGAACCCAGCGAGGCCTGACCAGCCCACCACGCGGGGGGTGACCTGAAGGGCGCTGACACCCGGCCCGGCGGAGCGTAGCGTCGCAGGCATGGCCCCGCTCCACCGGGTGGAGCTCGTCCCCGACGACGAGCCCGCGCCGGGCGGGCGCGGCACACCCGCGGAGGGGGCACCCGGGCGCGCGGCCCCTGCCCGACGACGCACCCTCCTCGCGCGCGTCGGGGCGCCTCTGCTAGCGCTCGCGGTCGCGCTCGGCGCGGTCGCCTCGTGGCGCTCGTCGACGGCGGAGCAGGCCCGCCTCGCCCGTCCCGGCGCCGTCCGCTCGCTCGCCGTGGCCCCGACCCCCGCCTGGTCCGCGGACGCCGCCACCCCGCGCGTCGCCGTCGTCGACGACGTGGTCGTCACGGTCACCGCCGCCGGGGTCGAGGGGCGCGACGCCGCCTCGGGCGCCCGGCGCTGGCTCGCTCTCGACGCCACCGCCACGTGCGGACCGGCCGCCGACGAGTCGGCAGGCCCGGTGACCGACGTGCTCGTGTGCCTCACGGGACCCGCGCTCGCCCCGGTCGCGCACGTCGTCGGCCCGGACGGCCCGGTCACCGGACCGGTGCCGCTGGGCGACACGCTCGGCCGCGCGGTCCCCGCGCCCGACGGGACCGTGCTGCGGTGGGCCCGCACCGGTGGGGTCGTGCACCTCGCGCTCCAGGACGCCCGCACGGCTCGCGTGCGCTGGCGGCACGACGTCCCGCCCGACGACGCGGAACGCACCCCGATGTGCCGGCCCCAGGTCGCCGGGCAGGCCGCCGCCACCGTCGAGGACGGCCTGCTCGTCCTGCGGGGATGTCGCGTCAGCGCCGTCCTCACCGCTGGGGGTACCCGCCTCGACGCGCCAGGCCCGGCCGTCACGACCGACGTCGTCCCGTTGCCCGACGGGACGTTCCTGCGCACCCGCGTGCTGCCGCCGGGGCGGGAGGCGACGACCGAGCGCGTCGCCCCGGACGCGGCGGTGCTCGCCGCCGTCGACGGTCGGCTCCTGCGGCAGCTCGTCGGCCCCGAGGACGACGCGGCCCCGTGGCTGGTCGCCACCGCCGACGGCGTGCGCGCCCTCGCGGCCGCGGACGGCACCGGCGACGGGCTGCGCGAGCGGTGGCGCCTCGCACAGCCCGTCGCCCAGGTCGTCGCGCTCGCCGCCGACCGCGCTGTCGTCGTCACCGGTGAGCGCGTCGTCGCCCTGGACGCGCGCTCGGGCGAGCCCGTGTGGTCGTGGCCGCGCAGCTCCCCCGCCGGTCGCCCTGCCGCGCCGGGCGTCGTCACGGCGCCCGGGAGCACCACCACGACGGCGGACGACGGCCCGGGCACCACGGGCGTCCGGGTCGATCTCACCCGGGGCGTCGCGGCCGCGTTCACCGACGGCGCCACGCTCGCCCTGGTCGTCTCCGACGGCTCGTCGCGGCGCTCGCGGACGGTCGCCCTCTCCCTCGAGGACGGGGACGTGCGCTGGGACGTCGTCGGCGACGGCGACCCGTCGGGGTTCACCGCCCTGGCGGGGCACGTGGGGCACGTGGACGCAGGGTCGTCGCGCGTCGTCGTGCTGGAGCGACGTCCGCGCGGTCGGAGGCGTCCGCGTGCGAGAGGGCGCCGAGGGCGAGAACCTGTCGGGAGACCGGCGCAGCCGTCCGGGCCGCCGGACCGAGGTGAAGGAGGCCGTCGTGCCGAAGCGTGACCCGGGTCCGAGCGTGAAGGACCCCGACCTGTACGAGAAGCTGCGGGACGAGGGCGACTCGAAGGAGAAGGCGGCCCGCATCGCGAACGCCGCGGCGGGCTCGTCGCGCACGAGCGTGGGCCGTAAGGGCGGCAAGGCCGGCGACTACGAGGACTGGACCGTCGAGAAGCTGCGCAAGCGCGCCGCGGAGATCGGCATCGAGGGGCGGTCCTCCATGCGCAAGGCGGAGCTGGTCCGCGCGCTGCGCTCGCACTGAGGACGCACCGAGGACAGCCCAGGGACGCACCGCGGACAGCCCAGGGACGCACCGAGGACAGCCCGGGGACGCGCCGGGGACGGCCCGTGCGGGATCTCACCCGCGGCGCGACCGTCTTCCGGTCGCGCCCGGGGTGCCGCCCGCTACGGTGAGTGCGTGCACCTGTCCGCCGACTCCGCCCTGCGCACCGCCCGCCGTCTGCTCTCCCGTGCGCTCGTGGTCGCCGTCGCGGCGCCCGTGACGGTCGCGGGCGTGCTCGTCACCGCGGACGCGATCCGCAAGCGCCGCAACGCCACCGAGGCGTCGTTCCCGCGCTCGGCCCCCGCCGACGTCGAGGTCGCGGGCACCACGACGACCGTCTTCACGTACGGCGAGGACGTGTACCGGGAGATGCTCGGCGCGATCCGCGGTGCGCGGCGCCGCATCCTGCTCGAGACGTACATCTGGAAGGCCGACGCGCTCGGTGAGGAGTTCAAGCAGGCGCTCGTCGAGGCGAGCGAGCGCGGCGTCGAGGTGTTCGTCGTGTACGACGGCTTCGCGAACCTCGTCGTCCCGCAGGCGTTCTTCGACCTGCCCGAGCCGATCCACGTCATCCGGTACCCGGTGTTCCGCCCGGGCGTGCTCATGCTCAACGTGCGCAAGTCCGGCCGCGACCACCGCAAGATCCTCGTCGTCGACGACGAGATCGCCTTCGTGGGCGGGTACAACATCGGCGCCCTGTACGCGACGCAGTGGCGCGACACGCACGTGCGCCTCGTGGGGCCGAGCGCGTGGGAGCTGCGCAACGCGTTCGTCGACTTCTGGAACGCGAACCGCGCGTCGGACCAGCCGCTGCTCGCCGACCCGGGGTCGGTGCACTGGGAGCCGCGGCTGCGCGCGGCCCGCAACGCGCCGGCGCACCTCGTGTTCCCGATCCGCGGGATCTACCTCGACGCGATCGACCGCGCGAGCTCGCACGTCTACATCACGCAGGCGTACTTCATCCCCGACCGGGAGATCCTTGCCGCGCTGCTCGCGGCCGCGGCGCGCGGCGTCGACGTGCGGGTCCTCGTGCCCGAGCGCTCGAACCACGTGCTCGCGGACTGGCTGTCGCGCGGCCTGTACACGGCGCTGCTCAAGGGCGGGGTCCGCATCCACCTGTACCGCAACGCCATGGTGCACGCGAAGACCGCGACCATCGACGGCGCGTGGACCACGATCGGCACGGCGAACATCGACCGGCTGTCCCTCACGGGGAACTACGAGGTGAACCTCGAGATCACGGACCCGGGGGTGGCCGAGCAGATGGAGAAGGTCTTCGAGGTCGACCTGTCGAACTCGCGCGAGCTGACCCTCGACGAGTGGGACTCGCGCTCGGTGGCGGCGAAGCTCAGCGAGATCGTCCTCACTCCCCTGCGCCCGCTGCTCTAGCAGCGCCACCGTCGTCGCCGTCCTTCGGGCGACGACGACGGCGGGCGGGGTCCGCGGCTCAGCGGGCCGGGTCGGAGCGCAGCACGTCGGCCGCCTCCTCCTCCGGCCGCGGCGGCACGGTCTCGTCGGTCTCGAGCAGCGCAACCTCCTCGAACTCAGGATGCTCGTCGCGCAGCTCGCGCGCGACGGCGTCCGCCGCGCCGTCCAGGGCGCCCGCGGCGACGTCGATCGACTCCCCGGTCGTCAACGGCCGGTACTCGTACGTGCCGCCGGTGCGCTGCTCGCCCAGGAGCCGGTTCACGAGGCCGTGCCCGACGTCCGACAGCAGCGCGTCGTGCACCGGCACCACGACCCGCGGGTCGAGGGCGCGCACGAAGTCGATCGTCTCGGCGAGCTTGAGCCACGGCGCCGAGACGGGCGCGAGCAGCACGTCGAGCCGCCGTCCGCCCAGCACGCCCGCGTCCGGGGCGTCGAACGAGTCGCCCGGGTGCAGGAGCGTCGCCCCGTCCCCGCGCACGAGGTACGTGACGTTCGCGATCCGCGGGACGTCCGGGTGGATCACCGCGTGCCGGCCGCCGCCCACCACGACCTCCAGGCCGCCGAGGTCCAGGCCGTCCCCCGGCGCGACGACGTGCACGCGCGACGCCGCGCCGTCGGGCAGCGCGGGACGCACCGCGGCGGCCACCTCCTCGGGCGCCCACACCGTGAGCTCCAGCCGGGCCGCGAGGGCGTCGCCGAGGGCGCCGGTGTCCACGTGGTCGGGGTGCTGGTGGGTGAGGAGCACCGTGCCGGCGTCCGCCAGCGCGGCCGCGGCGTCGCTGAACGTGCCCGGGTCGATGGCGACGACCTGACCGCCGTGGCGCACCGTGACGCACGCGTGCCCGTGGAACGTGACCTGCATGGAACCTCCTCGAGTCGTCCTTGCCCGCCCCGCCCGTGCGGGGCCCGGCCCCTCAGCCCACCACGAGGACGAGGTCGCCGCCCTCCAGCTGCTGCACCGCGCCGATCGCGACCCGCTGGACCGTGCCCGCGACGGGCGTCGTGATCGCCGCCTCCATCTTCATCGCCTCGACGGTCGCGACCGTCTGCCCCGCCTCGACGACGTCGCCCACGACGACGACCGGCGTCACCGCACCCGCGAACGGCGCCGCGACCTGGCCCGGCTGGGTCGGGTCCGCCTTCTCCGCGGTGCGCGCGTCCACGTCCACCGCGCGGTCGCGCACCTGGATCGGGCGCAGCTGGCCGTTGAGGGTGAACATCACCGTGCGCATCCCGCGCTCGTCGGGCGTGCCGATCGCCTCGAGGCCCACGAGCAGGCGCACGCCCTTGCCGAGCGCGACCGCGACCTCCTGGCCCGGCTCCAGCCCGTACAGGTACGTGGGGGTGTCGAGCACCGACACGTCCCCGTACGCCTGGCGCACCTGCTCGAACTCCTTCGTCGGCCCCGCGAAGAGCAGGTGGTTGAGCCGACGACGGCGCACCTCGCCCTCCTGCGCGAGCTCCGCCTCGTCCTCGGCCGAGAGCGGCGTGACCCCCGCGCGCGCCGCACGGCCGGCGAGCGCGCGCGACCGGAACGGCTCCGGCCAGCCACCGGGCGGGTCGCCCAGCTCGCCGCCCAGGAACCCGACCACGGAGTCCGGGATGTCGAACGACTGCGGGTCCGCCGCGAACTCCGCCGGGTCCGCGCCCGCCGCCACGAGGTGCAGCGCGAGGTCGCCCACGACCTTCGACGACGGCGTCACCTTCACCAGCCGCCCCAGGATCCGGTCCGCGGCCGCGTACATCGCCTCGATCTGCTCGAACCGGTCCCCCAGACCCAGCGCGATCGCCTGCTGACGCAGGTTCGACAGCTGACCGCCCGGGATCTCGTGCTCGTACACGCGCCCCGTCGGCCCGGGCAGACCCGACTCGAACGGCGCGTACACGCGGCGCACCGCCTCCCAGTACGGCTCGAGGTCCGCGACCGCCGGCAGCGACAGCCCGGTGTCGCGCTCGGTGTGCTCCAGCGCGGCGACCAGCGCCGACAGCGGCGGCTGGCTCGTCGTCCCCGCCATCGCGGCGCTCGCGGCGTCGACCGCGTCGACGCCCGCCGCGGCGGCGGCGAGCAGCGTGGCCATCTGACCGCCGGACGTGTCGTGGGTGTGCAGGTGCACCGGCAGGTCGAACCGTTCGCGCAGCGCGGTCACGAGCCGGCTCGCGGCGGCGGGGCGCAGCAGCCCGGCCATGTCCTTGATCGCGAGGACGTGCGCACCGGCGTCGACGATGCGGTCCGCGAGGCGCAGGTAGTAGTCGAGCGTGTACAGGTCCTCGGCCGGGTCGAGCAGGTTGCCCGTGTAGCACAGCGCGACCTCCGCGACCGTCGTGCCGGTCGCGCGCACGGCCTCGATCGCCGGACGCATCTGGTCGACGTCGTTGAGCGCGTCGAAGATGCGGAACACGTCGATGCCCGTCGCCGCGGCCTCCTCGACGAACGCCTCCGTGACGCGCGTCGGGTACGGCGTGTACCCAACCGTGTTGCGCCCGCGCAGGAGCATCTGGATCGCGAGGTTCGGCATCGCGGCACGCAGGGTCGCGAGCCGCTCCCACGGGTCCTCCCCGAGGAAGCGCAGCGCGACGTCGTACGTCGCCCCGCCCCACGCCTCGACCGACCACAGCTGCGGCGTCGCCCGCGCCACGTACGGAGCGACGGCCGCCAGGTCGTGCGTGCGCACGCGCGTCGCGAGCAGCGACTGGTGCGCGTCGCGGAACGTCGTGTCCGTGACGCGCAGCAGCTGCTCGCCCCGCAGCGCCCGCGCGAACCCCTCCGGGCCGAGCTCGAGGAGCTGCTGGCGCGACCCGGGCGGGGGCTCGACCGTCAGGTCGAACGGCGGCAGCTTCGCCGCCGGGTCGCTCGTGACCCGCGGCTCCCCGTGCGGCCGGTTGACGGTGGTGTCCCCCACGTACGCGAGCAGGCGCGTGCCCCGGTCCGCGCTCTCGCGCGCGGCGAGCAGCTCGGGCCGCTCGTCGATGAACGACGTCGCCACGTTGCCCGCGACGAACTCCGGGTCGGCGAGGACCGCCTGCAGGAACGGGATGTTCGTCCGGATGCCGCGGATGCGGAACTCCGCCAGCGCGCGACGCGCGCGCCGCACCGCCGTCGGGAAGTCCCGCCCCCGGCACGTGAGCTTCACCAGCATCGAGTCGAAGTGGCCCGACACGACCGACCCCGCCGTCGCCGTCGCCCCGTCGAGCCGGACGCCCGCCCCGCCCGGGGACCGGTAGGCGATGATCCGGCCCGTGTCGGGACGGAACCCGTTCGCCGGGTCCTCCGTCGTGATCCGGGTCTGCAGGGCCGCGCCGTTGACGCGCACGTCCTCCTGCCGGATGCCCAGGTCCCCCAGCGTCTCGCCCGCCGCGATCCGCATCTGCGCGGACACCAGGTCGACGTCCGTGACCTCCTCGGTCACCGTGTGCTCCACCTGGATGCGCGGGTTCATCTCGATGAACACGTGCTGCCCCGCACGCTCGCCCACCGTGTCGACGAGGAACTCGACCGTGCCCGCGTTCTGGTACCCGATGTGCCGCGCGAACCGCACCGCGTCCGCGCACAGCGCGTCCCGGACCGCCGGGTCGAGGTTCGGCGCCGGCGCGATCTCGATGACCTTCTGGTGACGACGCTGCAACGAGCAGTCCCGCTCGTACAGGTGCACGACGTTCCCCGCGCCGTCCGCCAGGATCTGCACCTCGATGTGCCGCGGCCGCAGCACCGCCTGCTCCAGGAACACCGTCGGGTCGCCGAACGCGCCGTCCGCCTCGCGCATCGCCGCCGCCAGCGCCTCGGGCAGGTCCTCGCGCACGTCGACGCGCCGCATCCCGCGACCGCCACCACCCGCGACCGCCTTGACGAACACCGGGAACCCGATCTCGTCCGCGGCCGCGACGAGCTCGTCGACGTCCGCCGACGGCTCGCTCGACGCGAGCACCGGCAGGCCCGCCTCGCGCGCCGCCTTGAGCGCCCGCACCTTGTTGCCCGCGAGCTCGAGCACCTCCGGCGGCGGCCCGACGAACGTCAGCCCCGCCTCCGCGCACGCCCGCGCCAGGTCGGGGTTCTCCGAGAGGAACCCGTACCCCGGGTAGACGGCGTCCGCGCCCGCCTCCCGGGCCACGCGCACGATCTCCTCGATGTCCAGGTACGCCCGCACCGGGTGACCGGGCTCCCCGATGAGGTACGCCTCGTCCGCCTTGAGCCGGTGCTCGGAGTTGCGGTCCTCCTGCGGGAACACCGCGACGGTGCGGGCCCCCAGCTCGTAGGCGGCGCGGAACGCCCTGACGGCGATCTCCGCGCGGTTGGCGACCAGGACCTTCGAGAACACCGGCACTCCATCCGTCGAGCGTGGCGGCGTCGTCGGGCCGGGGAGGGCGCCACGCACCGCGTACCGGGCGATCCTCCCACGGCGTCGCCGGACGGGTCACCGCACCCGCTGTGACGAGGTCCACACGCCTCGCGGGGGTGCCCCGGCGCTCGCGGACGGTCCGCCCGCGGTCGGGCCGGGCGAGGGGTCAGCCCGCGGTGCGGGCCTGACGGCGCTGGGCGAGCTCGTCCTGCGGGCTCGTCGCGGTGCCGTCCTCGTCCTCGAGGGACTCGGTCGGCAGCTCGGCGAGCGTGCCCTCGACCTCGCGCCACACGCGCCCGACGGCGATCCCGAACACGCCCTGGCCGCCCTGGACGAGGTCCACGACCTCGTCGGGCGAGGTGCACTCGTAGACGCTCGCGCCGTCGCTCATGAGGGTGATCTGCGCCAGGTCGTCCACGCCGCGCTCGCGCAGGTGCTCGACGGCCGTGCGGATCTGCTGGAGCGACACCCCGGTGTCGAGCAGGCGCTTGACGACCTTGAGCACGAGGATGTCGCGGAAGCTGTACAGACGGTGCGAGCCCGACCCGGACGCCGGGCGGACGGTGGGCTCGACCAGACCGGTGCGGGCCCAGTAGTCGAGCTGGCGGTACGTGATGCCTGCCGCGCGGCACGCCGTCGGGCCGCGGTAGCCGGTCGTGGTGTCCTGCTCGGTGATGTCCTCCCCGAAGAGGAGGCCCTGCGCGCCCTGCGGAACTGCCGCGCCGACACCGACGCTCGCCTCACCGCTGCTGTTCACTGTCGCCTCCTGGGGTGATGTCACGACCAAACTATGGGCGCCGTCGGGGGCCGTCAACGACCGACGCCTCGGGCGTGCGGGCGTGTCGCGCCCGCCACGTCGTCGCGTCGACCGCTGAACCCTCGACCTGAGGTCGAAGGTCTGTCTTGTCCGGTGTGTCCTGAAGCCTCGACCGCGACCCGAGGGTCGGGGTCGCCACGCACCGGGACCGCTCCTACTCGTCCACCGAGAAGTCCTCGGGCTGGACGTGGTCGAGGAAGTCGCGGAACTTCTCGACCTCCTCCTGCTGCGCGACGTCGACGACCTCGACGCCCGCCGTCGCCACGACCTCCGCGGAGCACAGCACCGGGCTCCCGGTGCGCACCGCGACGGCGATCGCGTCCGACGCGCGCGAGTCGAGCCGCACGCCGTTGCTGAGCACGAGCTCGGCGAAGAAGATGCCGCCGTCGAGGGCGACGATCTCCGCCCGCTCGAGCCGCACGCCCACCGCGTCGAGCAGGTCCCGCAGCAGGTCGTGCGTCATGGGCCGCGGCGTGGGCAGCCCTGCCTGCGCCATGGCGATCGCGCTCGCCTCCCGCGGGCCGATGACGATCGGCACCACGAGCTCGGACGCGTCGTCGAGCAGCAGCACTACGATCTCCTGGTCGCGCTGCTGCTGACGGACCCCCAGCACCTCCACCGGGACCATCGGGACGTCGTCGCTCACTCCACCACCGTACGACTCCGCCCGGCATCCGGCAGGGGGTGCGCACCGAGTGTGCGCGACGGGCGTCGGGCCGTCGCGCGAGGCACGGTGGGGGCCGGTGCGGGCGTCAGCGGGTGAGGTCGTCGACGCCCTGGCGCACGAACACGGTGTGCAGCTGCGCGCACAGCTCGCCGACCTCGGACGCGACGGTGCCGGCGTGGGCGCGCGCGGACGGGCTCTGCTGGCCGCGCCACGGCGAGACGACCTGCTGCACGAGGCTCACGTGGCGGTCGGCGGCGGTGCGCAGGGAGCGCAGGTGGCGGGGCTCGATGCCGTAGTCCGCGAGGCCGGCGGCGAGCACGACGACGTCGAGCGAGCGCGCGTCGAGCTGCCCGCCCGGCGCCTGGCGGAGCACGCCGGCCTCGATGAGGCCCTCGACGAGCTCGCGCTCGACCCCGGCGGCGGAGACGAGCGCGTCGACGGTGTAGCGCTGGCGGACGCCGGCCGACCCGGGCTCGCCGTCGGTGGTCGCGAGGCGGGGGGCGAGCGTCTCGGCGTCGGTCCCGGCGTCGAGCGCGGCGAGGCGGTCCTTGATGACCTTCAGCGGCAGGTAGCGGTCCCGCTGCTCGACGAGCACGAAGCGCAGGCGCTCGACGTCGGCGGGGCTGTACTGGCGGTAGCCCGACGCGGTCCGCACCGGCTCGATGAGGCCCTGCTCCTCGAGGAAGCGCAGCTTGGAGTGGCTGACGTGGGGGAACTCGGCCCGCAGCGCGCGCAGCACGTCGGAGATGCGCATGGTCGCGCGGCGCGAGATCCCCTGGGGCCACGGTTCGGGCCCGTCCGCGGGCTCCGGGGCCGTGGCGTGCGCGGCGCCGGTCGACATGTTCACGACGGGGAGGCCGCGCCGCCCGCCGACGCCGCCGCGTGCGGGCTGGCGTGGAACGTGAGCCGGTACTTGCCGATCTGGACCTCGTCGCCCGTGCCGAGCGCAACCGCGTCGATCCGGCTGCGGTTCACGTAAGTGCCGTTGAGGGACCCGACGTCACGCACGACGAAGTGCTCGCCCTCGCGCACGAACTCGGCGTGCTTGCGGGACACGGTGACGTCGTCGAGGAAGATGTCGGCG
Source organism: Cellulosimicrobium sp. 72-3 (assembly GCF_013127315.1). Lineage (NCBI taxonomy): Bacteria > Bacillati > Actinomycetota > Actinomycetes > Micrococcales > Promicromonosporaceae > Cellulosimicrobium > Cellulosimicrobium sp. 72-3. The sequence continues at coordinate 2,082,175 of NZ_CP053419.1, read as the reverse complement.
TGCTCGGAGCGCCCGGCGACGGTGCGCTCGGCGTCGAGGAGGAAGCGCGAGCCCTGGCCGGGGCCGCGCTGCATGATGAGCAGGGCCGAGTGGCGGGGCAGGGCGGCGACGGCGGCGTGCTCCTCGGGGCTCAGGCCCCCGGGCTGCACGCCCTCCTCGATCGGGGCCTCGATCCGGCCGAAGCTGACCGTCGTGTCGCTGGTCGCCCGGTTCGGCACCTCAGGACCGCCTGGGACACTCATCACGCCTCCTCGGGGCTCACGCACGTCGTGCTCGAGCTCGGAAACCGCACCGGGGGACGAGCCCCGGGGTGCGGGAAACTGGTGCTCGAAAACTACTACACCTGCAGGTCACGCGGTGCGTGCGACCCTCGGTCGTCCCAACCTACCCCGGCCCGTGGGCCTGCGGGAAGCCGGTTCACTCGTCGGCGGGGACGGGGGTCGCGTACCGGGGTGCGCGGGGCTCGACGGTCGCGGTGACCTCGGCCCGGTCCTGCTGGGTGACGGTGGTGCGCGCGCCGTCGGCGCGCAGGGAGGCCATGGCGCCGCCGGGGATCTCGAGCGCGGTCTCGAGCGTCGAGGGGTCGCCGATCGCGGTCCACCGGTACGGGGACGAGATCACCTGCCCGTCGACGACGACGCCGTCGGAGGTGTCCTCGAAGTAGCTGCTCGCGACGAGGCGGACGCCGTTGACCTCCATGGCCTCGGCGCCCGCGTTGCGCAGCTCCTCCAGCACGTTGAACAGGCCGAACGCCTTGAGCGGCTCGGCGCCCTCGACGACCTCGATCTCGACGCCCGGGCCCTCGGCGGGGAGCCGGCCCGAGAGGATGCCGAGCGTCTCGGCCTGCTGCTCGGCGAGCTCGAGCGCGGCGCGCTCGCGGCCGGAGCCGGACTGCAGCTCGTCGCGCGTGGCCTCGAGCGAGGACACCTGGTCCTCGAGCTCGCCGGAGCGCTGGGTGACGTCGTCGAGCAGGCGCACGAGGTCGCTCTGGCGCAGCGAGGACAGCTGGTCCTCCTGCGTCTGGCTCACCTGGACGACGAGCGCGAAGCCGAGGAGCGCGCACAGGACGCCGACCATGACCTGGGAGCGCGACGCGCGCGGTCGCATCGCCCGGCCGAGGCCGCGCAGCCCGCGCGGCTCGGGCTGGGTGGGGGTGCCGTGGCGCCCGACGGCGGCCGTGGCGCCGGTGACCGGGTCCGGCTCGGCGGTGGGCGAGGTCTCGGCGTCCTGCTCGCGCGCCGCGGCTGCCGGGGTGGTCGTCGCGTCCGACGTGGCGTCGGTCGTCGCGCCCGGCGTCGGGAGGTTCGGCGTGGTGGCGGCGGGACGCGCGTCGTCGAGCCGGTCGGCGCGGCCGTCGGGTGCGGGGCGCTCCCCCGCTGCTGCGGCGTCGCCCAGGGCGGTGGGGTCGCTCGACACCGGGGTGTCCGGGTCGCTGGTGCCCGGGTCGCTGGTGTCCGGGTCGCTGGTGTCCGGGTCGCTGGTGTCCGGGGCGCTCGGCGCGGGCGTGTCGGTCGGCGCGGCGCCGGTCGGGGTCGTGCGGGCCGCGGTGGTGCCGTCATCCTCGGGGTGGTCGGCGGTGACCGTGGTCTCGTCGCGGGCTGCCGGTGCGTCGCTCGGCGTCGTGGGGTCGCCGGGGACCGCTGCGGGGTCGACCGGGTCGTCGTGGGGCGTGCTCGACGGCGCACCCGGGCCCGGGTCGGTCTCGGCGGCGGTGGCCGCGTCCTCGTCGGAGTCGTCGGTGCGGGCCGGGGCGGCCTCGGCGTCGTGGGAGTCGTCGGTCCCGGGCTCGGTGCCGGGGACGGCGGGGGTGCCGACGGCGGCGTCGTCACCGTCCGCGGGCGTGGCGGGGTGCTCGGGCCGGTCGCCCGGAGCCTGGTCGCGGGGGTCGCGGCTCATGCTCACGCCTTGAAGATGTGGCGCCGGATCGCGGCGGCGTTGGAGAAGATGCGGATGCCGAGGACGACGACGACGGCGGTCGAGAGCTGGCTGCCGACCCCGAGCTGGTCGCCGAGGAACACGATGAGGGCGGCGACGACGACGTTCGACAGGAACGACACGAGGAAGACCTTGTCGTCGAACAGGCCGTCGAGCCGGGCGCGCAGGCCGCCGAACAGGGCGTCGAGGGCGGCGACGACGGCGATGGGGAGGTAGGGCTGCAGCGACACGGGCACGGTGGGTTGCAGGACGAGGCCCGCGACGATGCCCACCACCAGTCCGACGACTGCGATCATTCGACGATCTCCTGCCCTGTCTCGTGCGGTGCGGATGGGGTCCCGGACCCGTCGGTCGTACCCGGCGCGGGGCCGGTCTCCTCGGCGGGTGCGTCGGAGTCTACGGTCGTCTCCGGGGCGTGCGCGAAGAACAGCGTGGGCGCGGACCGGCCGGGCAGGTCGAGGCGGCTCTGCGTCGTCACGCCGGAGCGGATGCCGTACTGGGTGCCGAGGAGCTGGAGGAAGTCGGACGTGCCGGACCGCAGGAGCGAGGTGCGCATCGCGTCGGGGTCGCCGATCGCCTCGACGCGGTAGGGGCCGACGAGGGGCTGCAGGTCGACGAGCACGGCGTCGCCGGCGCTGCGGATCGCGGACAGGCCGGTCAGGCGCTGGTCGTTGATCGCGACGGCCTCGGCGCCGCCGGCCCACAGGGCGTTGACGACGCGCTGCAGGTCGGAGTCGTGCACGAGCGAGCTCGCGTCGGTGGCCCCGGAGGACAGGCCGCCGCCGGTGTCGTCGAGGGTGACGACGACGCCCTGGCCCTCGACGGGCTGCGTCCCGGTGAGCGCGCCCTCCTCCTGGAGGCTGTCGAGCACGTCGGCGCTCGCGCCGCTCAGGGCCGCGCCCTGGAGCTGCTCGATCTCGCCGGACAGCTCTGCGCCGCGCGCGGAGAGCTCCTCGGCGGTGGCCTGGCGTTCGAGGATCTCCTGCTCGAGGGTCTCGCGTGCGGCGATGACGCCGGGCTGGGGGGCGCGCAGCTGCACCGCGGCGGCGGTGGTGACGACGCCGAGGACGACGGCGAGGGCGACGAGCGCGACGGTGCCGGTGCGCCCGCGGTGCGGGGTCTGCCCGGCGGCGCGGCGCGCGGCCGCGGCGGCGTACCCGGGGTCGAGGGGGCGGTGCATGACCTCGTTGAGGAGGGTCATGGACGCGTCGACGGGTGCGCGGCGCGCGGCGGCGGGCTGGTCCGGTCGCGTGTCGGTCACGGCGTCTCCTTCGTCGCGGTCCCGGGCCGGTCGGTGCGGGCGGCGCGGTCGCGCAGGACGAGCGCCCGGGTCTGCAGCACGTACTGCGCGCCCGCGAGCCAGTACAGGCCCACGCCCCACCAGGTGAACGCCCACCCGGTGACGGCGGCGACGTCGCCGAGCCAGCCGGGCATCTCCGCGAGGAGCAGCAGCGGGAACGCGTACAGCAGGGCGAACGTGCCGGCCTTGCCCGCGAAGCTCACGGGCAGCGGCCCGTAGCCGTGGCGGGCGAGCAGCGGCAGCAGTCCCGCGAGCAGGACGTCGCGCGCGACGATCGCGACGACGAGCCACACGGGCACGACGTCGCGCCACGCGAGCCCGAGGAGGGTGACGAGGATGAAGAGTCGGTCGGCGGCGGGGTCGAGCATCTGCCCGAGGCGGCTCACCTGGTCCAGGCGGCGCGCGAGCACGCCGTCGAGCCAGTCCGACGCCCCGGACACGGCGAGGACGACCAGGGCCCACACGTCGTCGCCGCGCACGATGAGGACCGCGAACACGGGTACGAGGAGCAGCCGCAGGAGGCTGATGACGTTCGGGACGGTCAGGACGCGCGAGCTGACCTGCTGCCCTGCCGTCACACCCACCGCCCCGTGCTCGCGTCGCGCCGTCGCGGCGACCTGCCGCGCGCGACCATCCTACGTACCGGCCCCGGTGACCTGGGCCCTCATTTCGCGGCGCGGCGCCCCGCAGGGCCCGAAATCACCCGCTTCGCCCGGTGTCCGGGGCGGGCCGGGTGCCGGCGGGGCGGGTGCGGGTGAGGGACGTCACCGGGCCCGGCCCCGTGGCCCGCCCGCGCGCTCCGGTACGATGGGTGGACCTTTGGAGTTCGTCGCTCGTCCCGCGTGTGTCCGTGAGAGTGGCCGACCCCCCTGATCTCCCCGATCGTGGCGGTGGCCGGCCTGGTGTGTTCGGGAGTGCGACCTGCGAGAACCGACCCGGTGACCGCACGCCACTCCACACCCTGAAACGAACGGTCCTCACCCTTTCATGACTGCTGACGTCGTCGCGCCCTCGCACGCCCTCGACCACTCCACCGACGCCTCCCCCGCCGTCGCGGAGCAGACCGCTCCCGCCGGCCCCGTGTTCTCCGACCTCGGCCTGCCCGCGCCCCTCGAGCGCGCCGTCGCCGACCTCGGGTTCGTCACCCCGTCCGCGATCCAGGCCGAGGCTATCCCCGCGCTCCTCGCGGGCCGCGACATCACCGGCGTCGCGCAGACCGGCACCGGCAAGACCGCCGCGTTCGGCCTCCCGCTGCTCGCCGCGATCGACCCCACGCTGCGGCGCGTGCAGGCCGTCGTCCTCACCCCGACGCGCGAGCTCGCGATGCAGGTCGCCGACGCCGTCGAGTCGTTCGCGGCGCACCTGCCCAAGGTCGACGTCGTCGCCGTGTACGGCGGCTCGCCCTACCAGCCGCAGCAGCGGGCGCTCGCGGCCGGGGCGCAGGTCGTCGTCGGCACGCCCGGGCGCGTCATCGACCACATCGAGCGCGGCACCCTCGTGCTCGACGACGTGCGCTTCCTCGTGCTCGACGAGGCCGACGAGATGCTGCGCATGGGCTTCGCGGAGGACGTCGACACGATCTTCTCCCGCGCGCCACGCGAGCGTCAGGTCGCGCTGTTCTCCGCGACGATGCCCGCCCCGATCCGCCGCGTCGCGAACGAGCACCTCACCGACCCGGTCGAGATCGCCGTCGCCCGCCAGTCCTCCACGGTGACGAGCGTGCGCCAGACGTACGCGGTCGTGCCGTTCCGCCACAAGACCGGCTCCCTCGTGCGCGTCCTCGCCACGTCCGACGCCGAGGCCGCGATCGTGTTCACCCGCACGCGCGGCGCCGCGGAGGAGGTCGGGTCCGCGCTCGTCGAGCGCGGCATCTCGGCCGCGACCATCTCGGGCGACGTCGCGCAGAAGGAGCGCGAGCGGATCGTGGAGCGCCTGCGCTCCGGTGCGCTCGACGTCCTCGTCGCGACCGACGTCGCCGCGCGCGGCCTCGACGTGGATCGCATCGGTCTCGTCGTGAACTTCGACCTGCCGGGCGAGCCCGAGGCGTACGTGCACCGCATCGGCCGCACCGGCCGCGCGGGCCGCACCGGCGAGGCCCTGAGCTTCGTCACCCCGCACGAGCGCGGGCGCCTGCGCGCGATCGAGCGCACGACTCGCACCCCGCTGCAGGAGATCGAGATCCCCTCCCCCGCGGACGTGTCCGCGCACAAGGTGCGGGCCCTGCTCGGGCAGGTCCCCGCCCGCCAGGAGGCAGGCCGCCTGTCGATGTACGCCGACATGGTGCGCACCTTCCTCGCCGAGCACGACGTCGACCCGGTCGACCTCGCCGCGGCCATGGCGGCGCTCGCGGTCGGTGACGACGGGCCGCGTGCCCGTGAGGAGCAGGAGCGGTTCGAGGCGGAGCGGGCCGCGGCGCGCGAACAGTCGAAGGCGCGTCGCACGGAGCGTACGGGCGAGCGTCCGTCGCGCGGCGACCGTGCGTCGGGCCGGCGCGAGGGCGACGGTACGCGCGGCATCCGCCGCGACGCCGTCGGGACGCGCTACCGCCTGTCGGTGGGCCACAAGGACGGCGTGATGCCCGGCGGGATCGTGGGCGCGCTGACGAACGAGGCGGGTCTGGCCGGGTCGGACGTCGGCAAGATCGACATCTTCCCGTCGTTCTCGCTCGTGGACATCACCGCCCCGCTCGACGCGGACACGATGGACCGCATCTCGCGGGCACGGGTCGCGGGCAAGGCGCTGCGCATCCGTCTCGACGAGGGCGCGCCCGCGTCCCGGGGCCCGCGTGCCGGGCACGGCCCGTCGGGTCGTCGTGACGAGCGTCGTGACCGCTTCGACCGTGCCGACGACCGGGGCGAGCGCAAGCCGCGCCACCGCGCCGCGTTCTGACGGCTCCGCCGGCGCAGTCCTGCCGGCGCACGACGACGGCCCCCGGATCTCCTCGATCCGGGGGCCGTCGTCGTCGGTACGGGGTGACCCGTGGCGCGGGCACGGGAGCCCCGCGCCTGCGGTCCTTACTCGTGGGCCTCGCCGTGCGCCTTCACCAGGGCGGCGAGGCGACGCGCCTCCGCCTCGCCCCTCGCGCCGTCGGCCCGTTGGATGCCCATGACGGCGAGGGTGGACCCGTCCGCGAGGTCGAGACGCACCCACGCGTCGCCGGAGCCGAAGCGGACCGACACGATCTGGGGCCAGGCGAGGCGGCGCGTGTAGATGACGTTGCGCACCCGCAGGCCCTCGCGCGTCGGGACGGCGTGCACGCCGCCCAGGCGCCACAGCAGCCACGCCGCGAACAGCGCGAACGCCGCGATGGACAGCCGGTTCACCCACGACGTGCCGAGCGGCCCCGTCGCGGACAGCCCCACCACGACACACCCGCCGACGACGACCACGCCCGTCGCCCAGGCCGACACCAGGCCGAACCGGGGCCGGAACGTGCGGTACGGGTCGTCGTCGCGGTCGCCCGGCAGGCCGGGGTCGGGGAACGGGTCGGTGCTCATGCCGCCACCGTCTCACACCCGCCGACCACCCACCGGCGGCACGAGATCAGAGGCGCGAGGCGTGGATCCGGGTCACGAGGATCGCGCGCGCACCCACGTCGTACAGGGCGTCCATGACCTGGTTCGTGCGGTCGCGGCGCACCATCGCCCGCACCGCCGCCCAGTCCCGGTCGTGCAGCGGGGACACCGTGGGCGACTCCAGGCCCGGCGTGATCGCGACCGCACGGTCCACGAGCGACACCGGCACGTCGTAGTCCATGAGGACGTACTCGTGCGCCGTCAGCACCCCCTGCAGGCGACGGGACAGCACCTCCACCCCCGCCGGGACGTCCGCCTCCGCAACCTTGCGCGGCCGGATCAGCACCGCCTCCGACACCAGGATCGGGTCGCCGAACACCTCCAGGCCGGCGCCGCGCAGCGTCGTGCCCGTCGAGACCACGTCCGCGACGACGTCCGCCACCCCGAGCTGCACCGCCGACTCGACCGCACCGTCCAGGTGCACCACCGTCGCGTCCACCCCGTGCCCGCGCAGGTGCCCCTCCACGAGGACCTCGTACGACGTCGCGACCCGCAGCCCCTGCACCTGCTCCAACGACGTGATCGTCCCCGCCGGCGCCGCGTACCGGAACGTCGACCCCCCGAACCCGAGCTGCATGTGCTCCACCGCGTCCGCGCCCGAGTCCAGCAGCAGGTCCCGGCCCGTCACCCCGACGTCGACCGTGCCCGACCCCACGTACACCGCGATGTCGCGCGGGCGCAGGAAGAAGAACTCGGCGTCGTTGTCCGGGTCCGCCAGCACCAGCTCGCGCGGGTCACGACGCTGGCGGTACCCCGCCTCGCGCAGCATCTCGACGGCAGGCTCGGACAGGGACCCCTTGTTGGGGACGGCGATACGCAGCATGACAGGACCTTCGTTCAGGGGATCGGGCAGGGAGCGGGGAACAGCAGGGACGAGCGAGGGGCGAGCGGCGCTCGCGGCCGGGAGCGGGGACGCTCACCGGCGCGGCCGCTCACAGATGCTCGTACACGTCCTGCAGGCTCAGACCCTTCGCCAGCATGAGGACCTGCAGGTGGTAGAGGAGCTGGGAGATCTCCTCCGCCGTCTTCACGTCGCCCTCGTACTCGGCGGCCATCCACACCTCGGCGGCCTCCTCGACCACCTTCTTCCCGATCGCGTGCACGCCGGCGTCCAGCTCCGCGACCGTGCCGGAACCGGCAGGTCGCGTCATGGCCTTCTCGGACAGCTCCGCGAACAGGGACTCGAACGTCTTCACGGGCTCCAGGGTATCCGCCACCCGGACCCGGCCGGGGCGTGTCCGCCCAGCGGGCACGCCCCGACCGCCCCCGTCACAGGTCGCGCAGCGCCACGACCGTCGCGACCGCCGCCTCCGCGGCCTCCGCACCCTTGTCCTCGCGCGACCCCTCCAGCCCCGCCCGGTCCAGGGCCTGCTGCTCGTCGTCGCACGTCAGCACACCGAACCCCACCGGCACCCCCGTGCGCACGCTCACGTCCGTCAGGCCCGACGTCGCCGCCTGGCACACGTACTCGAAGTGCGGCGTCCCCCCACGGATCACCACCCCCAGCGCCACCACCGCGTCCGCACCGTGCTCCACCGCACGCGCCGCCGCCACCGGCAGCTCGAACGACCCCGGCACCCGCACCACGCTCACGTGCGACACGTTCGCCGCCGCCAACGCCCGCCGCGCGCCCGCCAGCAACCCGTCCATCACCTCCGTGTGCCAGCTCGCCGCGACCACCGTCACCCGCAGCCCCGACCCGTCCACGCGCACCGTCGGCGCACCCGCCCCGCTCATCCCTCGTCCTCCTTCGTCTCCTCGGCACCGGACCCGTCGCCCGGCCCTCCCAGCACGACCCCGTCCGGGACCGCCACCGTGTCCAGCAGATGACCCATCGCCACCTTCTTCGTCACCAGGTACGCCCGGTTGTGCTCCCCGTGACCCACCTCGATCCGCTCAGTCCCCACGACGTCGATGCCCGACGCCACCAGACCCGTCACCTTCGCCGGGTTGTTCGTCAGCAACCGCACCCGCGACAACCCCAGGTCCGCCAGGATCGCCGCCGCCGCCCCGTACTCCCGACGATCCACCGGCCACCCCAGCTCCAGGTTCGCCTGCACCGTGTCCAGACCCGCGTCCTGCAGCTCGTACGCCCCGATCTTCGCCAGCAGCCCGATCCCCCGACCCTCGTGCCCCCGCAGGTACACCACCGCACCCCCCTCCGCCGCGACCCGCCCCAACGCCGCCTCCAGCTGCGGACCGCAGTCGCACCGCAACGACCCGAACGCGTCCCCCGTCAAGCACTCCGAGTGCACCCGCACCACCGGCACCACCTCCGTCCCGACGGCGCTCGCGGCCTCCGCACCGGCCTCGCCCCGACCCGAGGCACCAGCAGGGGGGACCGCAGGGACCAGGGCCACGTGCTCCGCCCCCGTACGCAGGTCCCGGTACCCCACCACCCGGAACCGGCCGTGCACCGTCGGGAGCTCCGCCGACGACGTGCGGTGCACCCGCCGCACCAAAGCCTCCCGACCCGGCACCTCCGTGGCCACCGCAGGCGCAGGGTCGTGCACCCGCCGCCACGCCACCAGGTCCGCGATCGTGATCAGCACCAACCCGTCACGCTCCGCCAACGCCGCCGCGTCCCCCAGACGCATCATCGACCCGTCGTCGTGTACCAGCTCCGCGATACCCCCTACCTCACCCCTCCCCGCCAGACGCACCAGGTCCACCGCGGCCTCCGTGTGCCCCGCACGATGCAGCACACCCCCCGGCACCGCCCGCAACGGCAGCACGTGACCCGGCCGGATCAGGTCCCCCGCACCCGACCCCGGGTCCGCCAGCACCCGCAACGTCCGCGCCCGGTCCTCCGCCGAGATCCCCGTCGACACCCCCGTCGCCGCGTCCACCGTCACCGTGTACGCCGTCCGCCGCGGGTCCTGGCTGTGCGGCACCATCAACGGCAGCTCCAACGCGTCCGCCCGCACCGCCGGCATCGGCGCGCACAGGTACCCCGACGAGTGCCGGATCGTCCACGCCACCCACTCCGCCGACACCCCCTGCGCCGCGAACACCACGTCCGCCTCATTTTCCCGGTCCGGCGAGTCCGCCACCAGCACCGGACGCCCCGCCCGGATCGCCGCCAACGCCTCCTCGACCGACCCCGGCCGCACGCCCTCCGACCCCTCCGGCACCGCGGCGCTCGCGGACCCCGCGCCCGTCACGACGCGCTCCCGGGGACCACGCCGGACACCAGCAGGCGTTCGACGTACTTCGCGAGCACGTCCACCTCGAGGTTCACCCGGTCGCCCGGCACCAGGGCACCGAGGATCGTCGCCTCGAGCGTCGTCGGGATCAGCGAGACACCGAACGTCTCCTCGTCCACGTGCGTCACCGTCAACGACACCCCGCTCACCGCGATCGAACCCTTCTCCGCCACGTAGCGCGTCAGCCCCCCAGGCGCGGAGAGCACCAGGTCGTCCCACCGCTCCCCCGGCGCGCGGCTCACGAGCGTCCCGACGCCGTCCACGTGGCCCTGCACCACATGACCGCCCAGCCGCGCGTCCGCCCGGACGGCCCGCTCCAGGTTCACCGGCGACCCCGCCACGAGGTCACCCAGCGCAGTCCGACGCAACGACTCCGGCATCACGTCCGCCGTGAACGACCCGTCGCCCCCGAGGCTCGTGACCGTCAGGCACACCCCGTTCACCGCGATCGAGTCACCGAGCCCCGCGTCCGACGCCGCGAGCGGCCCCTCGACCGTGAGCACCGCGTCCTCCCCCACGCCGCCCGGGAACCCGATCCCCCGGACCCTGCCGATCTCCTCCACGATCCCCGTGAACATCAACCCACCCGTCCTTCCGTGCTCCTCCTGGACACCACCAGCGCGTCGTCCCCGACACGCCTCACCTCCACCGTGCGGAACCGGTGCGCGTCGGTGATCGTCGCCACACCCAACCCGTCCACCGCTCGCCGCCCGCTCCCCAGCAGCACCGGCGCCACGTACGCGTGCAGCTCGTCCACCGCGCCCGCGGCCAGGAACGCCGTCGCCAGCGTCGGACCGCCCTCCACCAGCACGTGCCGCACCTCGCGCTCCGCGAGCCGCTCCAGCACCTCACCGACGTCCCGCGTCAGCACGTGCACCAGCTCGCCACCCTCCCCGCGGACCCGCGCCGCCGGCGGGACACCCCGCAAACCCACGACCACGCGCAACGGCTGGTGCTCCGCCAGACGCACGGCGCTCGCGGCCTCGTGGGACGAGCCGCGGGCGGGCACCCGCGCGGTGAGCTCGGGGTCGTCGGCCAGGAGCGTGCCCGTGCCGACGGCGATCGCGTCCACCTCCGCGCGCACGCGGTGCGCGTGCTCGCGCGCCGCGGGCCCGGTGATCCACCGGCTCGTCCCGTCCTCCGCGGCGACGTAGCCGTCGAGCGTCGTGGCCGTCTTGAGCGTCACGTACGGCGTGCCGCGCCGGACGGCCGTGAGCCACACCCGCAGGAGCTCCTCGCCCTCGGCGGCGCGCAGGCCGCGCACGACGCGGACCCCCGCGGCCCGCAGCCGGTGCGCGCCGCCCGTGGCGACGGGGTTCGGATCGTCGACGGCGAGCACGACCTCCGCCACGCCCGCGGCGACGAGGGCGTCGGCGCACGGGCCGGTGCGACCGGTGTGGGCGCACGGCTCGAGCGTCACGACCGCCGTCGCGCCGGCCACGTCGACGCCGCGCGCCCGAGCGTCCGCGAGGGCCGCCGCCTCGGCGTGCGGCGTCCCCGCGCCACGGTGCCACCCCTCGGCGAGCACGGGCCGCGGGTGCGGGTCGAGCGAGTCCGGCGCCGCGCCGTCGGGCACGGGTGCGTCGGGCGGAGGGCCCAGCAGGACGCACCCGACGCGCGGGTTCGGCCCGTGTGCCGGCCCTCGGGCCGCCAGCTCGAGCGCGCGCGTCATCGCGGCGTCGACCGTCAGGGTGCGGGGGTGCTCGCCCATCGTCCTCCTCCCGGGCACGGGTGCTCCGGGGTGAGGGCGGGCGTCGGGTCGAGCCACGAGGGCTCGACGGCGTCGCTCACCACGGCGAGGCCGTCACCGTCCCGGACGAGTGCGCCGGCGGGTCGCCGGAGCACCACGCGCCGAGGCGTGGCCACGCCGCACGTGCTTCCTCCCATCCGGACTTTCACCGTCGGTCCTGGAGTTCCACCAGGTCAACCGCGCGTGGGCGCGGGTCGCGGACTGTCACCGCCGGCTCGGAATTGCACCGACCCCGGAGCACGTTCGTGCGTACTGCGTACTGCAACCGCCGATGTTACTCCGGGTACGCCCCGCGCGGGTGCGACCGGCACGGGTGCGACCGGCGGTCCGACGCGGCCTCGCCCGCCCCGTCGAGGTCGCCGCTCGCGAGCACCGCCTCCCCCTGAGCCGTCGAGCTTCGCCGCCCGACGGCTGGCTCCACCCTCTCCTCCTTGCTCGGTGGTGAGCTTCTCGCGGTCTCGTAGACGGAAGATACGCGCTTGGCACACTATTTTATGTGGAACGAAGAAAGGGCCCGAAGAGGGCCCTTTCTCGTCCTGGCGTCAGTGAGCGTGCGCCGACGCCTCCGCCAGCTCGCGCAGCGCCTGGATCTCCTCGGGCACGTTCTCCGCCCCGTAGACCGCCGACCCGGCGACGAAGACGTTCGCCCCCGCGTCCGCGGCCCGCTCGATCGTCGACCGCGACACTCCCCCGTCGACCTGGATCCACACGTCGAGACCCGACTCGCTCACGGCCTCGCGCGCCCGCCGGATCTTCGGCAGCGTCCCCTCGATGAAGGACTGCCCGCCGAAGCCCGGCTCGACCGTCATGACAAGGATCATGTCCACCTCGGTCAGCAGGTCCAGGAAGGGCTCCACCGGCGTCGCAGGGCGCAGCGCGACGCCTGCGCGGGCTCCCAGGCGGCGGAGCTCGCGAGCGAGCCGCACAGGGGCAGCAGCGGCCTCGGCGTGGAACGTGACCGACGCCGCGCCCGCCTCCGCGTAGGCCGGCGCCCAGCGGTCAGGGTCCTCGATCATGAGGTGGGCGTCGATCGGGACGGGCGACACCTGCGCCAGGCGCTCGAACACCGGCAGCCCGAGCGTGAGGTTCGGCACGAAGTGGTTGTCCATGACGTCGACGTGCGCGTAGTCCGCCGTGGCGATCGCGTTCAGGTCGCGCTCGAGGTTCGCGAAGTCGGCGGACAGGATGCTCGGTGCGATGAGGGCTGCCATGGGCCCAGCCTAGGGGCGCGTGCCGGAGCCCGGTGCTCGTACCCTCGTCGCGTGAGCGACCTCTCCTCCCCCTCCCCCGGCCCGGCCCCTGCCTCCGTTCCCGGCACGCCGCACCGCCCCGGGGACCCGCGCGCCTCCGCGCCCGCCGTGACGGTGCGCCCGGCCACGGTGCACGACCTGCCGCGGGTCGCGGAGATCGCCGCCCCGTTCGTGCGTGACACGTGCGTGACGTTCGAGGAGGAGGTCTGGGACGTCCCGGCGTGGCACCGCAAGCTCGACGACGTCGTCGCGCGCGGCCTGCCGTTCCTCGTCGCCGAGGTCGACGCCCCGGGCTCCCCGACCGGCGCCGTCGTCGCGGGCTACGCGTACGCGTCGGCCTGGCGCCCCAAGCCCGCCTACCGGCACACCGCCGAGGACACGATCTACCTCGACCCGGAGCACGCCGGGCGCGGGGTGGGCACCGCGCTGCTCGCCGCGCTCCTGGAGGCGCTGGCCGCCGCGGGGGTCCGCCAGGTCGTCTCCGTCGTCGCCGACGTCCCCGAGGCCGCCGGGTCGCTCCCGCTGCACCGCCGCTTCGGCTTCGTCGAGGCCGGCCGCCTCACCGCCGTCGGGTTCAAGCACGGCCGCTGGGTCGACACGATCCTGCTCCAGCGCACCCTCTGAGCACCCTGGTGCGCCCCGACCCACTCGGTCGAGCAGGCGGTCCTGGTGGGTGGGGGCACCCGGACCCGCCACGACCACCTGCTCGGCGGGAGAAGGGGGGCCGTTAGACGACCAGGGGTCGGCGGAGGTCGGTGGTGCGGCGCTCGACCGTGCGCCAGGCGTGACGGCTCACGCCGGGGTGGGCGTCGCGGTCGATGTCCGCGAGCGCCGCGAGGAGTCCGTCGAGGGTCTGGGCGACGGCGCGCTGGGCGCGGCGGCGGGGCAGTCCCCAGGTGGTGCCCTCGGTGACGAGGTGGTCGGCGGTGAGGCGGTCCATGTCGCGTTCGCCGGCGACGTCCATGGCGAAGACGCGGGAGGCGTGGTCGTGGTGGAGGTGCATGGCGATGTCGTAGGCGGGGGCGAGGCGGACGGTGCCGTCGGCGTGGCGCAGGACGGAGATGTTCTTGGCGTGGGCGTCGGTGTTGCCGAGAGCGAGGTTGAGGGTGGTGAGGGCGAGGAGGGGGTCGGGGCGGGTGCCGTCGTCGCGCAGGGTGCGGGCGATGGCGGCGAGGGAGGGGAAGCGGCGGCCGTGCTGGAACTTGCGTTCGGGGTCGCGGGTGTTGATGCCGAGGGCCTGGGCGGCGTCCTCCTGGTGGAGGCGTGCGGTGCCGGTGGGGTCGGTGGGGTCGGGGACGCGGTCGTAGCGGGTGACGACGATGGCGCGTTCGCCGTCGAACTCGGTGACGTGGGCGTCGACGGTGGTCAGGCCGATGCGGCGGGCGAGGTCGAGGGCGGCGGCCTCGGTGTTGACGAGGTCGGCGGTGGGTGAGTCGGAGGGGCGGGCGACCTTGAGGATGTGGGTGGTCGGTGCGGTGCCGTGGGGTCGGGCCCAGCCGTGCTCGTCGTGGAGGAGGGTGATCTTGGGTTCCATGCCGGGCAGGGAGCTGGTGAGGTGGTCGCTGCGGCCTTCTCCCCCGCTGCGTGCGACGGCGGCGCGCAGGAGTCGTGCGACGGCGGCGTCGTCGAGGCGTTCGGGGGTGCCGGGGGTGGGGAGGGGTCGTCCTTCGGGTGCGAGGAGGACGGCGCCGGCGGTGTCGTGGCCGTAGTGGACGAGGAAGGCGAGGGCGTCGTCGGGATCGATGCCGGCGTCGATGGCCATGGCGTCGCGGGTGCGGCCCTCGGGGAGGAGTCCGTCGAGCCAGGCGGCGACGCGCGCGGGGTGGGGCGGGGGTTCGTCGGGTGGGGTGATGGGGAGCAGGTGGGACAGGACGCGGGCGTCGTGCCCCCAGCGGTCGAGGGCGTCGGTGGTCCAGGTGAGGGTGACGCGGGGTGTGCCGTCGGTGGTGCGCAGGCCGGTGGGTGCGAGGGTGGCGACGGGGGTGCCGTAGAGCCAGGCGGTGAGGGTGGTCATCGGCGTTCCTGGAGTCGGAGGTCGACGTCGAGGGTGTCGAGGAGCTCGAAGAGGCGTTGGACCCAGAGGTTCTCGACGCCGTTCTCGAGCTCGGAGAGGTACTGGCGGGTGATGCCGAGCTCGTCGGCGACCTGGGCCTGGGTGAGTCCGCGGGTCCGGCGGACGCGGCTGAGGTAGGCGCCGAGGTCGCGGGGGCTGCGGGGGGTGGTCCAGGTGTCGGCCATGCTGGCTCTCCTGCCGTGGGGTGCGCTGACGTGCTGCCGTGTCGGGATTCCCTGACACGAGACGTTGTCAGGTTACTCTGACACTCCAGCGTTGTCGAGATATGACGACATCGCGACGCGTGGCGCGGCGCTCACACCGTGCGGCGCAGGAGCGTGAGGTGCATGGCGTCGGTGCCGTGGACGTGCGGCCAGAGCTGGACGTCCTGACGGTCGCCGAGCTCGACGGTGTCGCGCACCTCGGGGCGCACGACGTCGCGCACGACGGCCGGGGCGTCGAGGACCTCGACGTCGTCGCGGCGGCGCAGCACGTCGGCGACGACGACCTGGGTCTCGGCGAGGTGGGGCGAGCAGGTGACGTACCCGACCACTCCCCCGGGCCGGACGGCGTCGAGCGCGGAGTCGAGGAGCTCGCGCTGGAGCCCGGTGAGGGTCGCGAGGTCCGCCGGGGTGCGGCGCCACCGGGACTCGGGCCGGCGGCGCAGGGCCCCGAGGCCCGTGCAGGGGGCGTCGAGGAGCACGCGGTCGTACGCGCCCGGCTCGTCCTGCCCGGCGGCGCGCCCGTCACCCGTGCGCACGGCCTCCACGGCGTCCGCGGGCACGGCGGCGAGCGCCTTCTCCACGAGGCGTGCGCGGTGCGGCTGGACCTCGTTGGCGACGAGGCGCGCCCCTCGCTCGGCCGCGAGCGCCGCGAGGAGCGCGGCCTTGCCGCCGGGGCCGGCGCACAGGTCGAGCCAGCGCGCGTCGTCGCCGGTGGAGCCGGGCTGCGGTCCGGTGAGCGGTGCGGCGGCGAGCGCGAGGGCGACGAGCTGGCTGCCCTCGTCCTGGACGCCGGCGCGGCCGTCGCGCACGGCGCCGAACGCGGCGGGGTCGCCGCCGTCGAGGGTGAGCGCGGTGGGCGCCCAGCGGGCGGGGGTGACGCGGCCGTCGCCGTCGGCGAGCTCGTGGGGGTCGGCGAGGCCGGGACGCGCGACGAGCGTGACGCGGGGGGCGTCGTTGTCGGCGGCGAGGAGGGCGTCGAGCTCGTCCACGGGGCGTCCGTTGCCGGCGAGGGCGTCGCGCAGGGCGCGGGCGATCCACACGGGGTGGCTCTGGGTGGCCGCGAGCGCCGCGAGGGGGTCGGGGGCGTCGTCGGCGAGGGTCGTGAGCCAGTCGTCGAGGGGGGTGCGCGCGACGCGGCGCAGGACGGCGTTGACGAGCTGGGCGCTGCCGGCGCCGGTGCGTTCACGGGCGAGGCCGACGGTCTCGGAGACGGCGGCGTGCTGCGGGACGCGCATGGCGAGGAGCTGGTGGGTGCCGAGGCGCAGGACGTCGAGGACGGGCGGATCGAGGCGGTCGAGGGGACGGTCGAGGCAGTGCGCGAGGATCGCGTCGTAGCGGCCGCGCAGGCGCAGCGTGCCGTAGGCGAGCTCGGTCGCGAAGCCGGCGTCGCGCCCGCGGATGCCGCGCTCGCGCAGCAGGGGCGGCAGGACGAGGTTGGCGTAGGCGTCGGAGCCGTCGACCTGGCGCAGGACGTCGTACGCGACGGCCCGTGCGGGGTCGGTGCCCTTGCGGCGCTGGGAGGGTGCCGCGGAGCCGCGGTGCACCTCTCCGCGAGAGCGGGCGGCGCCGCGCTGGCGCCCCCGGGCGTCGCGGCGCTCGTCTCCCCCGCCGGCCGGCGCCGCTCCAGGATTCGAACGTGCGTTCGAGTTGTTGCCCCTACCCTGGCCGACACCGCTCGAACGCTTGTTCGACGCGGCGCTCTCCTGGCCCTGCGGTCGCCCGTTCTTGTTCGAACGCGCGTTCGAACCGCCGCGGTCGCGGCGCTCGGCGCTCATCGGGCGGCCTCCGCACCGAGGACCGCGGCGTCGTCGAGCCGGGCACCGCGCGCCCAGTCCGCGGCGGCCATGTGCTTCTTGCCCACGGGCGCCACCTCCCCCAGCTGGACGGCGTGGGTCGCGGTCCCGACGAGCACCTCCTTCTTCCCGGCGCGCACGCGCCCGGGGGCGAGGTCGACGACGTCGGGCCGCAGGGTGACCGGGCCGAGCCCCAGGCGCGCGGGCGTGCCGTCGGCGCCGGGCAGGGTCGTCCACGCCCCGGGTGCCGGGGTGCAGCCGCGCACGAGACGGTCGACCGCGAGCGCCGGGTGGTCCCAGCGGACCTCCGCGTCGGCGGTCGTGAGCTTGGCGGCGTGCGAGACGCCGTCGGCGGGCTGGGGCTGCGGGCGCAGGGTGCCGTCCTCGAGGGCGTCGAGGGTGGCGACGAGGAGGCCGGCACCGGAGACGGCGAGGCGGCCCAGGAGGTCGCCCGCGGTGTCCCGGGGGCGGATGGTCTCGGTCGTGGTGCCGAGCGTGGGGCCGGAGTCCAGCCCTTCCTCGATGAGGAACGTCGTCGCCCCGGTCACCTCGTCGCCCGCGATGATCGCGCGCTGCACGGGCGCCGCGCCGCGCCAGGCGGGCAGGACGGAGAAGTGCAGGTTGACCCACCCGTGCCGGGGCACGGCGAGCACGTCGGGGCGCAGGATCTCCCCGTACGCGACGACGGGTGCCGCGTCGACGTCGAGCGCGGCGAGGCGCGCGAGGAAGTCCTCGCCGCGGGGCCGGTCGGTGAGGACCGGGATCCCGGCCTCCTCGGCACGCACGCGGACGGGGCTGGGGGTCAGGCGCCGTCCGCGGCCCGACGGCGCGTCGGCGCGCGTGAGCACGGCGACCACCTCGTGGCGGGAGTCGAGGAGGGCGTCGAGGGACGGGACCGCGGTATCCGGGGTCCCCGCGAACAGCAGGCGCATGGGCCCGATTCTAGGTGGCCGGGCAGGGCGGCAGACCCGGGAGCGGCCCGGTGCACGGGTCATGCGCCGGCACGCACAGGCGCGCGGTCGGGCCCGGGGTCAGGTCGCCAGCGTGGCGACCGGCGGGAACGTGGGGAACGCCTCGTCGTCCACCGGGGCGAGCTCGAGGCAGCTCAGCCGGTCGTCGTCGACGAACAGCAGCAGGAGGAAGCGGTCCGTGCCCGCCTCCAGCACGACGCGCGGGCCCTGCGCGGGGACGGGACCGTCGTCGTCGCCCAGGTCGATCGTCGGGCAGGACCCGCACGCGCACGCGCCGTGCACGCGCACCGCCTCGACCTGGGCGAGCCAGCGCCGACGGTCGGCCGCGTCCCGGTCCGGCGCGACCGCCTCACCGCGGCACCCGTGGCGGAGCATCCAGACGAGCACGTCGCGCTCGAGGGCCGTGAGCGCGCGCGGCACCCCGGCACCCGTCACGACCCGGCGCCCGTCACGACCCGGCGCGCTCGGGGCCGACCGGCACGCCCAGGTCGCGCAGCGCCGCGCGCAGCCCCGCCGTGCCCTCGAACAGGTGGGTGCGCAGCCCGAGACGCGCCGCGGCGTCGACGTTGGCGGGACTGTCGTCGGTGAACAGCGTCCGGGCCGGGTCGAGACCGAACCGCTCGACCGCGAGCGCGAAGATCGCCGGGTCGGGCTTGGCCAGCCCCTCGCGCCCGGAGACCAGCACGTCCTCCATGAGGGCCGTGGCGGGAGCGGCCGGCGCGGCGTGCGCAAAGAGCTCCGCGGACCAGTTCGTCAGCCCGTACAGCCGCAGGCCCAGGTCGCGCAGCTCGCGCACGAGCACCTCGGAGCCCTCGACCGGGCCGGTGAGCGTCGCGGGGAACCGCTCGACGTACCGGTCGAGGAGGGCGACGTGGTGCGGGTGGGTCGCCGCCACGCGGTCGCGCGCGTCCTGCCACGTCGCACCCGCGTCCCGCTCGTGGTTGAGCACGCGGAAGTCCACGTCGGCGAAGAACGCGTCCACGTCCCGCCGGTCGACGCCGTCGTACGCGCCGTACGGGTCCCAGCCCACCAGGACGTTGCCGAAGTCGTACAGCACGGCGTCGATCTCGCGGGCGGCGGGTGCCGGATCCCGGTCGGGGGTCGCGTCGGCGGACGCCTCGGTGACGGGGGCGACGGTCGGGGCGGCGGGCACGGGGTGGTGCGTCACAGGGCGGTGCGTCACAGGATCTCCTTCGGGTCGAGCTCCACCCGCACGCTACCCGGCTCGCGGCGCGCGGACCGGACCGCGACGGACGCGCCGAGCTCGCGCGCCAGCCGGCGGCCGTCGCGCACCGGGACGCGCACCACCGCCCGCACGGGCGGGGCGTCCACCAGCCCGGGCGCCGCGCCGTCCGCCCCGTCGGCACCACGCCCGCGCGGCGACGCCGCCACCTCCACCGGACCCAGCACCGTCTCCGGGCCCGCGAGCGCCACCCGGCCCAGCACCGCCGCGACCGCGGGACGGTCGCCCGTCACCGCCGCGACCCGGACCGCCGGCGGCAGCGACAGCTCCACCCGCTCGTCCAGCTCGCGGTCCGCAAGGAGCGCCGGGTCCCAGCGCACGAGCGCGTTCGTCGGCGCGGGCGCGGCGTCGCCCACGAGCAGCACCTGCCCGCCCTCCGTCGCGGGCCGCACGAGCGCCGCCGCGGCGAGCCAGCGCGCGAGCGCGTCCTGCGCGACGTCCAGCCCGACGTGCGCCGTGCTCACCGCCGCGTCCAGCAGCAGCGCCGCCGCGTACCCGCCCTCGGCGACCGGCTCGGCGCCCGGCGTCGCGACCACGAGCGCGGGGCGCGCGGACACCGCCCCCAGCACCCCGCCCGCCGCCGCGGCACCCGACACCTGCACCGGGACCCCCGCGAACGCACGGCCCAGCTCCTCCGCGGTGCGCTGGGAGCCCACGCGCACCGACCGCAGCCCCGTCCAGTGGCACTCCGCGCACGACCACCCGCCCGCGAGCGCCCCGCACCACGCGCACTGCGGCGTCGCCTGCGGGCCGGACAGCGCGAGCGGCCCGTGGCACACCGTGCAGCGCGCGGGCGTGCGGCACCGGGCGCACGCCACCACGGGCACGTACCCCGACCGCGGCACCTGCACCAGCACCGGCCCCTGCTCCAGCGCCGCACGCGCCGCGCGCCACGCGGCCGTCGGGATGCGCGCCGCGGCGCCCGGTCCCTCCGCCGCCAGCTCGACCGAGGTCAGCGCCCGCACGCGCGGCGCCCGGGCCCGCACGACGTCGCGCGGCGCCGCGAGCTCGTGCGCCCAGCCCCGCACGACGAGCGCGTGCGCCGCGACCGTGCGCCCGTGCGACCCCAGCAGGAACGCCGCGCCCTCCTGGTCGCTGCGCAGCGCGAGCACCTCGCGCGCGTGCGGGTACGGGGCGCGCGGCTCCGCGAGGGTGTCCTCGCCGTCGTTCCAGCAGACCACCAGCCCGAGGTCGACCACGGGTGCGAACGCCGCCGCACGGGTCCCCACGACGACGCGCGCGTCACCGTGCAGGACGGCGAGGAACGCGCGGTAGCGCGGCGCGGGCCCTTCGTCGGCCGTCAGTCGCACCACCTCGCCCCCGGTCGCCGCGTCCCACGCGGGCAGCCCGGCGGCCGCGAGCGCGGCGCACACCTGGTCGACGTCGCGCGCGTCCGGCACGACGACGAGCGCGCCCCGCCCGCCCGACCGGACCGCGCGCACCGCCTCGGCGACCGCCGCCGCCCAGTGCGTGACGGGCAGCGCGTCGGGCTCCTTGCGCGAGCGGCCCGCGCCGCGCCGACCCTCGGACGCCGCCTCGGGCGCCGGGGGCGCGAGCCCGGGGAGCGCGGTCCACACGGCCCGGGGCGCCCCGCCGCCCGCGACGTGCGCGAGGAACGCGGCGCCGGCCCGGTACGGGGCCCACACGGACTCCTGGTGCGGCGCCCGCGCCGGGGCGGGCAGCGACCCGGGAACGGGCTCGGCAGGCGCGGGAACGGGCTCGTCGACGGGAGGACCCGCAGGAGCCGCCTCGGCGGCGACGGCGCCCTCGCTCGAGGCGACCGGGGCGTCCCCGGCCGGGGACGATCCCGGCGCGGGCACCGCGCCGGGGGCGGACCGTGCCGCGAAGGACTGCTCGGCGCGCGCGTGCCGCGGCGGCACGGCGAGGCGCAGCACGTCCGAGAGCGTGCCCGCGTAGTGGTCGGCGACCGTGCGCGCGAGCCGGGCGACGGCGGGTGCGAGCACGGGCTCGGCCGACACGACGCGCCGCAGCGGCAGCAGGCGCCCGTCGTGGTCCGAGCGGTCGACGCGCTCCAGCACGTACCCGTCGACGTCCCGGCCCGCGAACCGCACCTTGACCCGCACCCCCGGGCGCGCGTCGTCGGACATCGTGGCGGGCACGAGGTAGTCGAAGGGGCGGTCCAGGTGCGGGGGCGCGAGGTCGAGCGCGAGGCGCGCCACCGGCAGGTGCGCGGCGATCTGGTGCGACGCCGGCGGCGCGGGCCCCCGGCGGGGCGCGGCGGGCGCGACGGTGAGCAGGGTGTCCTGCACCGCCCGCGACGTGTCCTCCGGCTCGCTCACGACGCCATCGAACCACGCGCCGCCGTCACGACCGGCGCGCTCACGACCTCGCTCACGACGATGCACCGGGCAGTGCGCCCGGCACCCGCGGTGCCGGGCCGCCCGGGTACGAGGCCGTCGCCCGCGACCGGCGCGACGACGCTCCTCACACCTGGGACTGCAGGTCCGCGACGCGGTCCGTGCGCTCCCACGTGAACTGCTCGAGCTCGCGCCCGAAGTGCCCGTAGGCCGCCGTCGGGGCGTAGATGGGACGCAGCAGGTCCAGGTCGCGGATGATCGCCGCCGGGCGCAGGTCGAACACCTCGCGGATCGCGGCCGTGATGCGCTCGACCGGGACCTTCTCCGTGCCGAACGTCTCCACGTACAGGCCGACGGGGTGCGCCTTGCCGATCGCGTACGCGACCTGCACCTCGCAGCGCCGCGCCAGACCCGCCGCGACGACGTTCTTCGCGACCCAGCGCGTCGCGTACGCGGCCGAGCGGTCCACCTTCGACGGGTCCTTGCCGGAGAACGCGCCCCCGCCGTGGCGGGCCATGCCGCCGTACGTGTCGACGATGATCTTGCGGCCCGTGAGGCCCGCGTCACCCTGCGGGCCGCCCACGACGAACGTGCCGGTGGGGTTGACGAACAGGCGCGTCGCGCGCACGTCGAGGTCGAGGCCCGCGGCGTCCAGCACGGGGGCCACGACCTGCGCCGCGACCTGCCGGTGCAGCTCGTCCTGACGGACGTCCGGGTCGTGCTGCGTCGAGAGCACCACCGTGTCGAGGCTGACCGCGCGGTCGCCGTCGTACCCGACGGTGACCTGCGTCTTGCCGTCCGGGCGCAGTCCCGGCACCGTGCCGTCCCGGCGCACCGCCGCCAGGCGCTCGGCGAGACGGTGCGCGAGCCACACCGGCAGGGGCATGAGGCTCGGCGTGTCGTCGCTCGCGTACCCGAACATCAGGCCCTGGTCGCCCGCGCCCTGCGCGTCGAGGGGGTCGTGGTCGCCCTGGTCGTCGCGCTCCTCGAGGCTCTTGTCGACGCCCTGCGCGATGTCCGGCGACTGCTGGCCGATCGACACCGAGATGCCGCACGAGTCCGCGTCGAAGCCGATCACCGACGACGTGTACCCGATCCGGCGCACGACGTCGCGCACGATCTGCGGGATCTCGACGTACGCGTCGGTCGTCACCTCGCCGGCGACGTGCACCAGGCCCGTCGTGACCATCGTCTCCACCGCCACGCGGGACGTCGGGTCCTGCGCGAGGAGCGCGTCGAGGATCGCGTCGGAGATCTGGTCGCAGACCTTGTCCGGGTGCCCCTCGGTGACGGACTCGGACGTGAAGAGACGCAGCTCAGCCATGGCGCACAGCCTACTGTCCCGAAAGGTGGGCGAGCGTATCCGGCAGGCGAGACGAGACGCGGGTCACTCGCCCGCCCCGGCCCGCTCGACCGACGGCGCCACGCGCGGCACGACGACGTCCCACACCGCGTCCGCGACCTCGCCCTTCGACCCGCTCGCCGTCGCGACGACGTCCCCCGCGCCGTCGACCACGGTCACGTCGTTCGCGTCGACCGCGAACCCGCGCCCCTCGCCCACGGCGTTGACCACGAGCAGGTCCGCGCCCTTGCGCCGCGCCTTGGCCCGGCCGTGGTCGAGCACGGACCCGTGCGCGTCACCGGTCTCCGCCGCGAAGCCGACCACCACCTGGCCGGGGCGCAGCCGGTCGCGGGCGAGCTCGGCGAGCACGTCCGGGTTCTCCACGAGCGCGATCGGCTCGGGCCCCTGGCCCGGCACCTTCTTGATCTTCGCGTCGGGCGCGTGGGCCGGGCGGAAGTCCGCGACGGCCGCCGCCATGACGACGACGTCCGCCCCGGCCGCCGCCGACCGCACCGCGTCGCGCAGCTGCGCCGTCGTCTCGACCTCCACCACGGCGTCGGGCACGCCCCCGGGCGCGCGCACGAGCGCGGCCACGTCCGGGGACAGGTTCGCGGCCACGAGCGTGACGTGCGCGCCGCGCGCCGCCGCGGCCCGCGCGAGCTCGACGCCCTGGCGCCCGCTCGACCGGTTGCCGATGAACCGCACCGGGTCGATCGGCTCGCGCGTCCCGCCCGCCGACACCACGACGCGCCGGCCCGCGAGATCCTGCGCGAGCCCGTGGTCCGGCCCGTGGCCCGGCTCCGCGCCCGCGTCGGCGGCGGTCGCGCGGGACGCGTCCTCCACGACGGCGAGCGCGACGCGCGCGATCTCGTCCGGCTCGGGCAGGCGCCCCGGCCCGGTGTCCGCCCCCGTGAGGCGGCCGGACGCCGGATCGATCACGTGCACGCCCCGCGCCCGCAGCGTCGCCACGTTCGCGGCCGTCGCCGGGTGCTCCCACATCTCCGTGTGCATCGCGGGCGCCATGACCACCGGGCAGCGCGCGGTGAGCAGCGTCGAGGTCAGCAGGTCGTCCGCGCGCCCGGCCGCCGCGCGCGCCAGCAGGTCCGCCGTGGCAGGCGCCACGACCACGAGGTCGGCACCCTGGCCCAGCGCGACGTGCGGCACGTGCTCGACGTCCTCGAACACCTGGTCCGTGGCCGGCTCGCCCGACAGCGCCTCCCACGTGGGCGCGCCCACGAAGCGCAGGGCCGACGCCGTCGGCACCACCCGCACCCGATGGCCCTGCTCCCGCAGCAGCCGCAGCAGCAGCACGGCCTTGTACGCCGCGACCCCGCCGCTCACACCGAGCACGATCCGCATGTCGTTCCTCCTGGAGGTCCGGCTCAGACCCGCCGCCGACCGCGGCGGGGAAGGGGCCCGCGCACCCGGGCGCGGACGCACGAACGCCGCGCCCTCCGGTGGAGGTGCGCGGCGTGCGGGCTCAGGCCTCGGGGGCCTCGTCGGGCTCGGCCTCGATCGTCAGCAGGCCCGCGTTGATCTCGCGCATCGCGATCGAGAGCGGCTTCTCCTGGTTGCGCGTCTCGAGCAGCGGCCCGACGTTCTCCAGGAGGCCCTCGCTGAGCTGCGAGTAGTACGCGTTGATCTGGCGCGCGCGCTTGGCCGAGTAGATGACCAGCGCGTACTTCGAGTCGACGTGCTCGAGCAGATCGTCGATGGGCGGGTCGGTGATGCCCTCGGGGGCGGCGACGGTTCCGGACACAGTTCGCTCCGTGGGTTCAAGGGTCTGCAGCGGGCGCTGCAGCTGGTCGATAGCGGCGGCGCGCACGGCGCCCCCGTCCGGGACCGGGCGGCCGCGGCACCACGTCGCAGGACGGGCCGCCGACCGGGCCTCGGGCCCACGGGGGAACGCCCGCGCACGGGCACCGCAGGACAGTCTACTCGCTGTGCCCCTCGCCGTGCCCGGACGGCACGGGGGACGACGCCGGGGACGAGCCCTCCGCCGGGACGGGACGGGGCTCGAGCCCCATGACGCGCACCAGCTCGTCCGTCGCGCGGTGCACCTCGTCGTTGACGATGACGTGGTCGAACTCCGACTCCGCCGCGAGCTCGACCCGGGCCGTCGTCAGACGGCGCTCCCGCTCCTCCGCGTCCTCCGTGCCGCGGCCGACCAGGCGACGCACGAGCTCGTCCCAGCTCGGCGGCGCCAGGAACACGAACCGGGCCTCGGGCATCGACGCGCGGACCTGGCGCGCACCCTGGAGGTCGATCTCCAGGAGCGCCGGCACGCCCGCGGCGAGCTTCTCCTCGACCGCGCGCCGGGGCGTGCCGTAGCTGTTGCGCCCGTGCACGACGGCCCACTCCAGCAGCTCACGGTCCGCGACCATGCGCGCGAACTCGTCCGGGCCGACGAACAGGTAGTGCACGCCGTCCACCTCGCCCGGCCGCGGGTCGCGCGTCGTCGCCGACACGGACAACCACACCTCCGGGTAGCGGGCCCGGATGTCGGCCGACACCGTGCCCTTCCCGACGGCGGTCGGGCCGGCCAGGACGGTCAGGCGGGCGGGGCCGGGGACGACGGGCGGCGACGCCGGCCCCGTGGTCTCCCCGGCGGGGACGGACGGCGTCGGCTCGGACGGGTGCGCGGAAATGTCAGCCAAACCTCTCGATGAGGGCCGCGGACTGGTGGGGGCCGAGGCCGCGGACACGACGTGTCTCGGCGATCCCGATCTCCTCCATGATCGCCCGAGCCTTCACCTTACCCACGCCGGGCAGGGACTCCAGCAACGAGACGACCTTGAGCTTGCCGATCATGTCGTCCGTCTGGCCGCGCTCGATGACCTCCTTCAGGGAGCCCTGGGAGTACTTGAGCCGGTTCTTCACCTCGGCGCGCACGCGTCGTGCCTCCGCGGCCTTCTCGAGCGCCGCCGCGCGCTGTTCTGGGGTCAGGGGTGGAAGTGCCACGCAAGTCACCTACTCGTCGTCAGGCGGATGGGCCCACTCAGTCGTCCCGGCGTGCCCGCAGGTGGAGCCCCGACCGGGTGGATCACCCGGGCGACCTGCGCCGACGCACGGAGCCGACCCCTCGAAAGTAGCGAGCCTCGGGCGATCGGGCAACGACTGGGCATGGCGCGTCGTCCGCGGCCGTACGCGGGACGGTCTCCGCAACGGCCCCGGCGGCGGGCCCGGAACGACGGCGGAACGAGGGCGGAACGCGGATCGGGGGCGGCTCAGGACGCCACGAGGCGCGCCACGAGCGCGTCGCGCACCGCCGTCGTCACGCCGCACGCCACGAGGTAGTCGTCGATGCTCCCGTGCTCGCGCACCGCGAGCTCCCACGCGCCCTCCAGGTACGCGGGCTCGACGGTGAGGACCGGCGCCAGCGCCTCGGGCGACAGCCCCGGTAGCGGGGGCACGAGCGCGGCGAGCCCCTCGGCCGCCGCCGCGCTCGCGAGGTACTCGGCCATGCGCTCCTCCTCCGAGACCCCCGCGACGTACTGCACGAGGGCCACGACCCAGCCCGTGCGGTCCTTGCCCGCCGAGCAGTGCACGACGCTCGCGCCGTCGGCCGCGGCGACGTCCGCCAGGACGTGGCCGACCGTCTCCCGGATGCCCGGGTCCGTGACGAACGTCGCGTACACGCCGTGCATGAGGCGCCGCGCGACCGCGGCCGGGTCGTCGGCCGCGAGCAGGCCCGCGACGAGCGCCGCCGGGTCCGCCGAGGCGCCCGCGCCCGCTCCCCCGTCGACCAGGCCCGGCGTCGGGTCCATGCCCCGGCGCAGCACGCGTACGCCGCCCGGGACGGCGTCCGCGCCGTCGCGCGCGAGCTCGTCCCCGCCGCGCAGGTCCACGACCGTCCGCACGTCCAGGTCGACGAGCGCGGCCTGGCCCGCGGGGGTGAGCCGGGACAGGCTCGCCGTGCGCAGCAGCACGCCCGTCCGCAGCGGCTCGTCGTGACCGGCCGGCACCGCCCGACCGCCCACGTCGCGCGCGTTCCACGTGCCCGGCACGTCCAGGGCACCCGGCACGGCTCCCGGCGGGGGCAGCTCCGGAGGCGTGCCGGCAGCGGTCGGGGCGGGGTCGGTCGTCTCGTCGCGGGAGGTCATGGGCGCAGTCTGGCACGCGACCGCGGGGCACGACGGCGACCGGGCCGGCACCCGCGAGGGTGCCGGCCCGGTCCCGGGAGGTGCGGGGCTCAGCCGCGCAGGGCCTGCGCCGCCTCGTCCGTGGCGGCGCGGGCCGCCGCGCGCAGCGCGTCCGCGTCCGGCCCGGCGCGCAGCACCCCGCGCGACGACGACGCGAGCACCTGGCGCCGCGCGTCGCCGAACACCGCGGCGAGCTCGGCCGCGCCCGCGCCCTGCGCGCCCACGCCGGGCGCCAGGAGCGGCCCGCGCACGGCCGCGAGGTCCGTGCCGGTGCGCGCCGCGGCGTCCGCGATCGTCGCGCCCACCACGAGCCCGACCGGCCCGAGCGCGTCGCCCGCGGCGACGACCGGGGCGTTCACCTGGGCCGCCTCGCGCGCGACGTGCGCCGCGACGGACTCCACGCCCGCCCCGGCGCCCCGGCGCGCGTGCTGCACCTCGGCGCCCTCGGGGTTCGACGTCAGGCAGAGCACGAACAGGCCGCGCCCCGTCTCCAGCGCCGCGTCCACCGCGGGCTGCAGCGATCCGAACCCCAGGTACGGCGACACGGTCAGCGCGTCCGCCGCGAGCGGCGAGCCGTCGCGCAGGTACGCGTCGGCGTACGCGGCCATGGTCGAGCCGATGTCGCCGCGCTTGGCGTCCATGATCGTCAGCGTCCCGGCGGCACGGGCCGCCGCGAGGACCTCCTCGAGCGCCGCGACGCCGCGCGACCCGTGGCGCTCGAAGAACGCCGACTGCGGCTTGACCGCGGCCACGCGGCCCCCGACCGCCTCGACGACCCGCAGGCCGAACTCGCGCAGCCCGGAGGCGTCGTCGGGCAGGCCCCAGTCCGCGAGCAGGCCCGGGTGCGGGTCGATGCCCACGCACAGCGGCCCGTGGTCCGCCGTCGCCGCCGCGAGGCGCGCGCCGAAGCCCGCGCTCACGCACCCACCCGCTCCGCGGCGGGAGCGGGCAGCTCGACGCCGTCGGTCAGGCCCTCGCCCGCCATGTGCTCTTGGAGGCTCGCGACCGCGAACGGCCCCGCGAGGACCGCCTCGATGCCCTGCACCGCGGCGGCGAGCTGGTCGACCGTCGTCGCGATCGGCTTGTCGGCCGCCGTCGTGGCCGCGCGGATCTCGTAGCCGTCGGCGCGCGCGCCCTGCCCGGACGGCGTGTTGATGACCATGTCCACCTCGCCGGCCGTGATGAGGTCGACGATCGTCGGCTCGCCGTCCGCCCCGCGGCCCGCGGAGAACTTGCGCACCACGCGCGACGCGATGCCGTTGCGGCGCAGCACGCTCGACGTGCCGTCCGTCGCGAGGATCTCGAAGCCGAGCTCCGCGAGGCGCTTGACCGGGAAGACGATCGAGCGCTTGTCGCGGTCCGCGACCGAGACGAACACGCGGCCCGACGTCGGCAGCCCGCCGAACGCGGCGGCCTGCGACTTGGCGAACGCGTGCGGGAAGTCGCGGTCGAAGCCCATGACCTCGCCCGTCGAGCGCATCTCCGGGCCGAGCACCGTGTCGACCACGACGCCGTCCGCGGTGCGGAAGCGCTTGAACGGCAGGACCGCCTCCTTGACCGCGATCGGCGCGTCGAGCGGGAGCGTGCCGCCGTCGCCCTCGGCGGGCAGCACGCCCGCGGCGCGCAGCTCCGCGATCGACTCGCCCGCCATGACGCGCGCCGCGGCCTTCGCGAGCGACGTGCCCGTCGCCTTCGAGACGAACGGCACCGTGCGCGACGCGCGGGGGTTGGCCTCCAGGACGTAGAGCACGTCGGAGACGAGCGCGTACTGCACGTTGAGCAGGCCGCGCACGCCGACGCCCTTCGCGATGGCCTCGGTCGAGCGGCGGATGCGCTCGATCTCCTGCTCCGAGAGCGACACGGGCGGCAGGACGCACGCCGAGTCGCCCGAGTGGATGCCCGCCTCCTCGATGTGCTCCATCACGCCGCCGAGGAAGAGCTCGGTGCCGTCGTAGAGCGCGTCGACGTCGATCTCCATGGCGTCGTCGAGGAACCGGTCGATGAGCAGCGGCGCGGGCAGCGTCCCGGCCGTGCGGTCCTCCGCCGCGGCCGCCACGAGGGCGCGCTCGACGTAGCCCGTGAGTTGCTCGGCCGAGTACACGATCTCCATGCCGCGCCCGCCGAGCACGTAGGACGGGCGCACGAGCACCGGGTAGCCGATGCCGGCGGCGACGTCCTTCGCCTCGTCCAGCGAGCGCGCCGTGCCGAACGCCGGGGCGGGCAGGCCCGCCTCGACGAGCACGCGGCCGAACTCGCCGCGGTCCTCCGCGGCGTCGATCGCCTCGGGGCTCGTGCCGAGGATCGGCAGGCCGGCGTCCGCGAGGCGCTGCGCGAGCGCGAGCGGCGTCTGACCGCCGAGCTGGACGATGATGCCCTTGACCGGTCCCGCGGCGAGCTCCGCCTGGTAGACCTCGAGCACGTCCTCGAACGTCAGCGGCTCGAAGTAGAGGCGGTCGGACGTGTCGTAGTCGGTCGAGACCGTCTCCGGGTTGCAGTTGACCATGACCGTCTCGTAGCGCTCGCGCAGCGTGAGGGCCGCGTGCACGCACGAGTAGTCGAACTCGATGCCCTGGCCGATGCGGTTCGGGCCCGAGCCGAGAATGATCACGGCCTCGCGCTCGCGCGGGGCGACCTCGGTCTCCAGGTCGTACGACGAGTAGTGGTACGGCGTGCGGGCGGCGAACTCGGCCGCGCACGTGTCGACCGTCTTGTAGACGGGCCGGACGCCGAGCGCGTAGCGGACCTCGCGCACGGTCGCCTCGCCCGCCGGGCCCATGCCGCGCAGGCGCGCGACCTGCGCGTCGGACAGGCCGTGCTTCTTCGCCTCGCGCAGCACGTCCTCCGTGAGCGCGGGCGCGTCGGCGACGGCCGCCGCGACCTCGTTGACCAGCTGGATCTGGTCGAGGTACCACGGGTCGATCTTCGTGGCCTCGAACACCTGCTCCACGCTCGCCCCGGCGCGCAGCGCCTGCTGGACGCCGATGATCCGGTTCTCCGTGGGGCGCGCGATGCGCACGAGCAGCTCGTCGAGCTCCGCGCCGGAGACGGGCTCGCCGTCCCAGTGGAAGACCGAGCCGCCCTTGTCGATCGAGCGCAGCGCCTTGCCGAGCGCCTCGGTGAAGTTGCGCCCGAGCGCCATCGCCTCGCCGACCGACTTCATGGTCGTCGTGAGCGTCGGGTCCGCGGCCGGGAACTTCTCGAACGCGAACCGCGGCACCTTGACGACCACGTAGTCGAGCGTCGGCTCGAACGAGGCCGGCGTGACCTGCGTGATGTCGTTGGGGATCTCGTCGAGCGTGTAGCCGACGGCGAGCTTCGCCGCGATCTTCGCGATGGGGAACCCGGTCGCCTTGGACGCGAGCGCGGACGACCGCGAGACGCGCGGGTTCATCTCGATGACGATGACGCGGCCCGTGTCCGGGTCGACGGCGAACTGGATGTTGCAGCCGCCCGTGTCGACGCCGACCTCGCGGATGACGGCGATGCCGATGTCGCGCAGCTTCTGGTACTCGCGGTCGGTGAGCGTGAGCGCGGGCGCGACCGTGATCGAGTCGCCCGTGTGCACGCCGACGGGGTCGACGTTCTCGATCGAGCACACGACCACGACGTTGTCGTTCTTGTCGCGCATGAGCTCGAGCTCGTACTCCTTCCAGCCGAGGATCGACTCCTCGAGGAGCACCTCCGTCACCGGGGAGTAGTGCAGGCCCTGGCCGACGATGCGGCGCAGCTCGTCCTCGTCGTACGCGAAGCCCGAGCCGAGGCCGCCCATCGTGAACGACGGGCGCACGACCATCGGGTAGCCGAGGTCGCCCGCGGCCGCGATCGCCTCGTCGACCGTGTGGACGATGACCGAGCGCGCGGACTCGCCGCCGCACGTCTCGACGACGTCCTTGAACTGCTGACGGTCCTCGCCCTTCTGGATCGCCGCGATGTTCGCGCCGATGAGCTCGACACCGTACTCGGCGAGGACGCCCGCCTCGTCGAGCGCGATCGCCGCGTTGAGCGCCGTCTGACCGCCGAGCGTCGGCAGCAGCGCGTCGGGGCGTTCCTTGGCGATGATCGACGTGAGGACCTCGGTCGTGATCGGCTCGACGTAGGTCGCGTCGGCGAACTCGGGGTCGGTCATGATCGTCGCCGGGTTCGAGTTCACGAGGACGACCCGCAGGCCCTCCTCCTGGAGCACGCGACACGCCTGGGTGCCGGAGTAGTCGAACTCGCACGCCTGGCCGATGACGATCGGGCCGGACCCGATGACCAGGACGCTGGAGATGTCGGTTCTGCGAGGCACGGTCAGCTCTCCTTGGTGGTCTGCTCGACGGCGTCGGAGCCCGCGCCCGCCGCGCCGGCGGCGCGACGCGACGTCATGAGCTCGACGAAGCGGTCGAAGAGGTACGCGGCGTCGTGGGGGCCGGCCGCGGCCTCGGGGTGGTACTGGACGGAGAAGGCGGGCAGGTCGAGGCACTCGAGCCCCTCGACC
Source organism: Cellulosimicrobium sp. 72-3 (assembly GCF_013127315.1). Lineage (NCBI taxonomy): Bacteria > Bacillati > Actinomycetota > Actinomycetes > Micrococcales > Promicromonosporaceae > Cellulosimicrobium > Cellulosimicrobium sp. 72-3. The sequence continues at coordinate 2,050,596 of NZ_CP053419.1, read as the reverse complement.
ACCTGGTCGTTGAGCCCGACGTGGGACACGACGACGCGCCCGTAGCGGCCGCCGTCGTGCGGGGCGACGGACTCGCCGTCGAGCGGCGCGTCGACCGCGAACCCGTGGTTGTGCGCCGTGACCTCCACCTTGCCGGTGCGGCGGTCCATGACGGGCTGGTTGATGCCGCGGTGGCCGTAGGCGAGCTTGTACGTGCCGTAGCCGAGCGCGCGCCCGAGGATCTGGTTGCCGAAGCAGATGCCGAAGAACGGCGTGCCGCGGTCCAGGACGTCGCGCAGCAGCTCGACCTCGTGGGTCGCGGCGCTCGGGTCGCCCGGGCCGTTGGAGAAGAAGACGCCGTCGGGCGCGTACGCCTCGATGTCCGCGATCGTCGAGGCCGCGGGCACCACGTGCACGCGCACGCCGCGCTGGGCGAGACGCTGGGGCGTCATCGACTTGATGCCGAGGTCCACGGCGACGACGGTAGCGACGGGCTCGCCGTCCGGCGTCGTGCCCTCGAAGGGCTCGACGACGTACGCCGTGTCGGTGCTCACCTCGCGGGCGAGGTCGGCGCCGGCCATCGCGGGCGCCGCCTTCACCTCGGCCACGAGGTCCTCCACGGTGCGCGGGTAGCCGTCGCGCACGAGCGCGTCGCCGGAAAAGATGCCCGCGCGCATCACGCCGAGCTCGCGCAGGTGGCGCGTGAGGGCGCGCGTGTCGACGTCGCTGATGCCGACGACGCCCTGGGCCGCGAGCTCCTCGTCGAGGGTGCGCTGCGCGCGCCAGCTCGACGCGCGACGGGCCGCGTCGCGCACGACGTACCCGGCGACCCAGATCTTGCCGGACTCCGGGTCCTCGTCGTTGACGCCCGTGTTCCCGATGTGGGGGGCCGTCATGACGACGATCTGCCGGTGGTAGGAGGGGTCGGTGAGGGTCTCCTGGTAGCCGGTCATGCCGGTGTTGAAGACGATCTCGCCGACGGTCGTGCCGCGCGCGCCGTACGCGCGGCCGGGCTGCACGGTGCCGTCCTCGAGGACGATCAGGGCCCGGTCGGGGGCGGGTGCGCCGGTCACCGAGGTGACTGCGGTCGGTGAGCTCACTGCGTTCGCTGAGGCGGTCAAGGTGCTTCCTCGTCGTTCTCGTCGGTGCCGGGTGCCGCGCTCTCGCGCGTCGGCGCCGGGCCGTCCTGGTCGGTGGGTGCGTCGGTGGCGCTGCTCGGCGCCCCGGTTCGTCGTTCGCGGGTGCCGTCGCCGCCCGCGTCCCGGGGGCGGCCGGCGAGGTCGCGCACGGCCTCCAGGAGACGCGGGACGTCGTGGTCGTGGCGCGGCATGAGGCCGGTGTCGAGCCGCACCTCGGGGTGCGGCGGGGCCTCGAGGGCGTCGGCCGGGACCGGCTCGGCGGGGACGGACCACGTCACCACGACGATGGCTTCCTTCCCGACGAACTTCCCCGCCATGCCCGGGGTGAGCGCCACGTCCTCGACGGCCGCGGCGGGGACCCACACGTCGTCGGCGCCGCGGCGCGCGACGTGCAGGCCGGCGTCGTGCACGGTGACCTGGGCCTGCGCCCGGTCGCCGAGGCCGTGGGCGCCGACGCGCGCGAGCCAGTCGCCCGCGAGCGTGCTCGACACGTACAGCGCGTCGAGCGGGCCGAGCACGACGCCGCCGCGCGCGGCCTCCGCCGGCACGGCGGGCGGCGTCGGGACGAAGCCCGCGGAGCGGCGCACGAGCCGGCGACGGCCGACGAGCACGAGCGTCAGCAGGACGACGCCGAGCACGATCCAGATCCCGGCCGCGACGGGCTGCGGCAGGTTCACGCCCCCACCCCCCGACCGGCCGCGACCGCCTCGACGGGCGCGCCGTCGAGCACGGTGGCCCGGCCCCGCAGGAACGTCGCGACGACCGCACCGGGCAGCTCGCGGCCCTGGAAGGGCGTGTTGGTGCTCGCGGTGGCCTGCCCGGCCCCGTCGACCACGCGCCGCGCGGCCGGGTCGACGAGCGTGACGTTGGCAGGCTCGCCGACCTCGAGCGGGCGGCCCTGGGCGCGCTCCCCCGTGTCGATGCGGCCGATGCGCGCGGGCGCGCTCGACAGCACGCGAGCGACGTCGGCCCACGTCATGCGGCCCGTGTCGACCATGGTCTGCTGCACGACGCTCAGCGCCGTCTCGAGGCCCGTCATGCCGAACGCGGCCGCGGCCCACTCGCAGTCCTTGTCCTCGCGCGCGTGCGGCGCGTGGTCGGTCGCGACGATGTCGATCGTGCCGTCGGCGAGGCCCTCGCGCACCGCCTCGACGTCCGCGGCCGTGCGCAGCGGCGGGTTGACCTTGAACGTCGGGTCGTAGCCGCGCGCCAGGTCGTCCGTGAGCACGAGGTGGTGCGGCGTGACCTCGGCCGTGACGTCGATCCCGCGGCCCTTGGCCCAGCGGACGATCTCGACCGAGCCGGCGGTCGAGAGGTGGCACACGTGCAGGCGCGAGCCCACGTGCTCCGCGAGGAGCACGTCGCGCGCGATGATCGCCTCCTCGGCGACCGCGGGCCAGCCCGCCAGGCCGAGCTCCGCCGACACGACGCCCTCGTTCATCTGGGCGCCCTCGGTGAGGCGAGGCTCCTGCGCGTGCTGGGCGACGACGCCGTCGAACGCCTTGACGTACTCGAGGGCGCGGCGCATGAGGATCGGGTCGTCGACGCACTTCCCGTCGTCCGAGAACACCCGCACGCGGGCCGCGGAGTCGGCCATCGCGCCGAGCTCGGCGAGCTGCTCGCCCGCGAGCCCGACGGAGACGGCGCCCACGGGGTGCACGTCGACCCAGCCCGCGTCGCGCCCGAGACGCCACACCTGCTCGACGACGCCCGCGGTGTCCGCGACCGGGGTCGTGTTCGCCATCGCGTGCACGGCCGTGAAGCCGCCCGCCGCCGCGGCGCGGGTGCCGGACGCGATCGTCTCGGCGTCCTCGCGCCCCGGCTCGCGCAGGTGGGTGTGCAGGTCGACCAGCCCGGGCAAGGCGACGAGGCCCGTCGCGTCGACGACGACGGTGCCGTCGTCGTCCGCGGCGCGCGCGGCGCCGACCGGGGCGAGCTCGGCGACCACGCCGTCCGCGAGGACGAGGTCGACGGGGTCGCCGCCCAGCGGGCGCGCGCCGCGCAGGACGTACGTGGTGGTTGCGGCGCTGCTCACGAGGCGGAGACCCTTTCGACGGCGGGGACGGGCTGGGCGGAGGGCAGGGGCGCGGCCGACGCCGCGGCGTCGGCCTCGTCGCTGCCCGCGAGGAGGAGGTAGAGCACGGCCATGCGCACGGCGACGCCGTTCGCGACCTGCTCGACGATCACCGCGCGCGGCGAGTCCGCCGCCTGCGCGGAGATCTCGAGGCCGCGGTTCATGGGGCCGGGGTGCAGGACGACGGCGTGCTCGGCGAGGAGCCCGAGGCGCCGAGCGTCGAGCCCGTACTTGCGGCTGTACTCGAGCGGGTTCGGGAAGAAGGCCCCGCCCCCCGCGCCGGCGCCGCTCATGCGCTCGCGCTGCACGCGCAGCATCATCACGGCGTCGGGGCCGCCGTGCGCCGTGTCTCCCGCGAGGGCCGCGTCCAGGTCGTAGGAGACCTCGCACGGCCACGTCTGGACGCCGACCGGCAGGAGCGTGGGCGGCGCGACGAGCGTCACGCGGGCCCCGAGCGTGTGCAGCAGGTGGACGTTCGAGCGCGCGACCCGCGAGTGCAGCACGTCGCCGACGATCGCGACGTGGCGCCCGTCGAGGCCCGCGCCGCGCGCCGCGGCGTCGTCGGGACCGCTCGCGCCCGGCGACGTCAGGCCCGTCCCGGTGAGGTGGCGGCGCAGCGTGTACGCGTCGAGGAGCGCCTGCGTCGGGTGCTGGTGCATGCCGTCGCCCGCGTTGACCACGGCCGCGTCGAGCCAGCCCGCGTGCGCGAGCAGGTGCGGGGCGCCCGACGCCTGGTGCCGCACGACGACCGCGTCCGCACCCATCGCCTGGAGCGTCAGCGCGGTGTCCTTGAGCGACTCGCCCTTGGACACGCTCGACCCCTTGGCCGAGAAGTTGATGACGTCCGCGGACAGCCGCTTCGCGGCGGTCTCGAAGGAGATGCGCGTGCGCGTGGAGTCCTCGTAGAAGAGATTGACGACCGTGCGACCGCGCAGCGTCGGGAGCTTCTTGATCTCGCGGGACTGCGTCGCGGCCATCTGGGCGGACGTGTCGAGGATGCGGATCGCGTCGGCACGCCCGAGGTCCTGGGTCGAGAGCAGGTGCCTCATGCGCGGGCCTCCCCGTCCTCGGAGGAGCCCGGCTGCGCAGCAGCGGGCCGGATGACCACCGCGTCGGCGGACGCGTCGCCCGCCGCGGGAGCGCCGTCGATCTCGGCGAGGCGCACGCTCACGCGCTCGGACGTCGACGTGGGCAGGTTCTTGCCCACGAAGTCGGGGCGGATCGGCAGCTCCCGGTGGCCGCGGTCGACGAGCGCCGCGAGCTGCACCGCGCGCGGGCGGCCGAGGTCGCTGATCGCGTCGAGCGCGGCCCGGATCGTGCGGCCGGAGTACAGGACGTCGTCGACGAGGACCACGACCTTGCCGTCGATCCCCGACGCGGGCAGGCGCGTCGCGCCGATCGTGCGCGTCGGGTGACGGTGCAGGTCGTCGCGGTACATCGTCACGTCGAGCTCGCCGACGATCGCGTGCGGGTCGGGCGCGCCGTCTGCCTCGATCGCGGCGAGACGCTCGGCGAGCCGGGCCGCGAGCGGGACGCCGCGCGTCGGGATGCCGAGGAGGACGAGGTCGTGGGCTCCCTTGTTGCGCTCCACGATCTCGTGGGCGATGCGCGTCAGCGCGCGGGAGATGTCCGCCGCCGTGAGGACGACGGTCCCGGCGGTCGGACCCGTCTCGGGGTCGGACCCCGGCCGGGGTGCGGATGGTGTGGGCACAGCAGCGCCAGAGCTCATGTCCGGCGACCTCCTTCCCCGCCTCACAGGACGGGCCTTAAAGGATGTCTGACGGTCACCCACCCTACCGCCGGTGGTCCGGCGGCCGGGTGCGCGTCCCGCCCGGTGGGACGCGGCGTCGGTCACACCCGTGACCGACGCCGCGCGAGGCGGCGCCCGGCCGCGGCCGGGCGCCGCGGTCAGGCCGTGATCGTCGGCTTCATCTCGACGATGCGCGCGAGCAGCCCGTTGACGAACGACGGCGAGTCGTCGGTCGACAGGGAGCGCGCGAGGTCGACGGCCTCGTCGATCGCGACGACGTCCGGGACGTCGTCGTTGAAGAGGATCTCCCAGCCGCCGATGCGCAGCAGCGCCCGGTCGACGGCGGGCATGCGCTCGAGCGTCCACCCGTGGGAGTACGTCTCGAGCAGCTCGTCGATGCGCTCGCGGTGGGCGAGCACGCCCTCGACGATGTCGACCGCGTACTGCGGCAGCGCGGTCTGCGCCGTCCCGGGGTCGGCGACGCGCTCCGCGAGGAGGGTCGTCGGGTCCACGTGACGCTGCTCCGCCTCGAAGAGGACGTCGAGCGCGCGCTTGCGCGCCTTGGTGCGTGCGGCCATGTCAGTCCGTCGTCTGTCCGTCGGTGCCGGCGGTCAGTCGTTCACGCGGCCGAGGTACGACCCGTCACGCGTGTCGACCTTGACCTTGGTGCCCTGCTCGAGGAAGAGCGGGACCTGGATCTGCGCGCCCGTCTCGAGCGTCGCGGGCTTGGTGCCGCCCGTCGAGCGGTCGCCCTGCAGGCCCGGCTCGGTGTACGTGATCTCGAGGACGACCGAGGCGGGCAGCTCGATGTAGAGCGGCTGGCCGTCGTTCGACGCGATGAGCACGTTCTGGTTCTCGAGCATGTAGTCCTTGGCGTCGCCCACGATCTCGGCACCGACCGTGATCTGGTCGTACGTCGAGGTGTCCATGAACACGTAGTCCGCGCCGTCCTGGTACAGGTACTGGAAGTCACGGCGGTCGACGTTGGCGGTCTCGATCTTGAGGCCGGCGTTGAACGTCTTGTCGATCGTCTTGCCCGTCATGACGTTCTTGATCTTGGTGCGGACGAACGCGCCACCCTTGCCGGGCTTGACGTGCTGGAACTCGATCACGGTCCACAGCTGGCCGTCGAGTCGCAGCACGGTGCCGTTCTTGATGTCGTTGGTGGTCGCCACGTTCGTCTTCCTGTCGGAGGGTCAGCGGTCCCGTCGACGCGCTGCCGCGTGCCGGGACGGCACGACGGGGCCACGAGAGCGGGATGCGGAAATGGGCCTTGACGATCTTACCGGAGCGCGGCGAGGACCGCGTTCGCCACGACGCCCAGGGTCGCCGCCCAGCACATCGAGGCGAGCGTCCCGATGACGAAGCGCTCCGACGCGACGGGGTGCTCACGCAGCTCGGGGTAGCGGCCCAGGCCCTTGATCGCGACGACGAAGGCGATGCCGCCCGGCTCGCCCGCGAGGAGGCAGCCGGTGATCGCGAACCGCTCGAGGATCCCGATCCACGTCCCGCCGCGCAGGGCCTTGACGGCCTCCGTCCCGATCGGCCCCGTCGTCGGAGGGGGCGGCGGGGGCACCGGGACGGCCGCCGGGTCCGCCGGGGCACCACGCCGCGGCCGGCCGGCGCGGCCCGGGGCGGCGGAGCCGCCCGCACGCGCCGCCGCGCGCAGGACCCCCTGGGTCACGGGGCCGCCGCCGAGGACGCTCGCGGCGAGCGCGACCACCCAGACGAGCACCACGAGCACGACCGTCACCGGGTCCGTCACGCCTTCTCCTCCTGCCGATCCGCCGGCGGCCCCTCGTGGAGCTCGCCCAGCAGCCTCGCGACCACGGGCCGCGCCGCCGCCTCCTCGGGCCACAGCGCGGTGCGCAGCCGCTGGCTGACCGCCTGCTCGGACACGCCGAGCGCGCGAGCCACATCCTTCTGGGTCCCACCCACACGCGCCAGCGCGTCGACGGCCTCCCACCCGGGCGCGGTGCGCCGGTCCACGACGGCCGCGAGGAGGCGCAGGAGCGCCTCGACCTCCGCGGCGCGCGCCGCGGGCTCCCCGCGAACGGCGACGGGCGCCGTGGCCGCGCGCGACTTCGCCTGCTCGACCGCCTCGCGGGCGCGCACGAACGCCGTGCCCGACGCCTCGCGCGAGACCGCGGGCAGCGGCTCGTCGACCGGCCCGACGCCGAGGCCGACGCTCCAGCCGCCGTCGCGCAGGAGGTCGAGCACGACCTCGACGACGGCCTCCGGGTCGTCGAGGACACCCTGGACCTCGTCGCCGACCGTCCGGGCGAACGGGACGACGACGCCGCGGCCCGCCAGCATCTCGTCGAGCCGCGCGAGCACCTCGGGGACGCGGTCGGGACGACCTGTGCTCCCCCGCTGGTCGACAGTCAGTACGTACATGACATCAAGGCTAGACCCTTGTTCGTCGACCATCAAGCCCTGAGGCTTGATCAGGGCAGATCAAGCCTGGCTCGCGCGCAGGCGCGCGGCGACGGCCTCGAGCGCGAGCCGGTAGGAGTCGAACCCGAAGCCCGCGACCGTGCCGGTCGCGACCGCCCCCACGACGGAGTGGCTGCGGAACGCCTCGCGCGCCGCCGGGTTGCTGAGGTGGACCTCGACCAGCAGCAGGCCGGACGTCGTGACCTGCGCGGCGGCGTCGCGCACCGCGTAGGAGTAGTGCGTGAACGCGGCCGGGTTGAGCACGACGTGGGCCCGCGCGTCGACGGCCTCGTGCAGCCAGCCGACGAGCTCGGACTCGCCGTCGGTCTGCCGCACGTCGACGGCGAGGTCGAGCGCGCTCCCCCACGTCGTCGCCGACTCGCGGAGGTCCGCCATCGAGGCCGAGCCGTAGATCTCCGGCTCGCGCACGCCGAGCCGGCCGAGGTTGGGTCCGTTGAGGACGAGCACGCGTTCCATGGCGCCCGAGCCTAGCCGTGCCGGAGCGAGCGACGGCGACACGTCCGGGGCCGCTCCCGACGGGCGACGGATCACGGCCTCGGGCAGGCTGGCGGGGTGACCCTCAGCGCTGCCCGCCCCCGACCTCCGGCACGGCACCCGCACCTGCGCTCCGCGCCCGTCCCCGCGCCGTCCGGCGCGCGTCCGCGGACAGCAGCATGAGCGCGACGCGCTACCTCGACGCCCCGTTCGCGGCGCTCGCGCACCGCGGCTTCTCGCGCGACGGCCTGGAGAACTCGATGGCGGCGTTCGCGGCGGCCCGCGAGCTGGGGCTCCGGTACGTCGAGACGGACGCCCACGCGACGTCGGACGGCGTCGCCGTGGCGCTCCACGACGCCTCGCTGGACCGGACGACCGACGCGCGCGGCCTGGTCGCCGACCTCCCGTGGCGCACGGTGCGCACCGCCCGGATCGGCGGTCGCGAGCCGGTACCGTCGCTGGAGGATGTCCTCGGGACGTGGCCGGACCTCCGCGTGAACGTCGACGTCAAGTCGGCCGCGGCGGCCGAGCCCGTCGCGCGCGCGATCGAGCGCACGCGCGCGCACGACCGCGTGTGCGTCGCGTCGTTCGCCGCGTCGCGGCGAGAGGCGACCGTGGCGCGGCTCTCGCGCCCCGTGACCGTGTCCGGCGCGCGAGGCGCGGTCGTGGGCATGCTGCTCGCGGGGCGCGCGCGGGCGGACGCGCTCGCTCGCCTCGCGGCCCGCTCGGTCGACTGCCTCCAGGTGCCGGTGCGCGAGGGCTGGGTCCGGGTCGTGGACTCGGCGTTCGTGCGGGCCGCGCACCGGGCCGGCGTCGCGGTGCACGCCTGGACGGTCAACGACGCGCCGACGATGCACCGGCTGCTCGACCTCGGGGTCGACGGGATCGTCACCGACCGCTCGGACGTGCTGCGCGACGTGCTCCGCGGCCGGGGGCTCTGGGCCTGACCCGCCGAGGATCCGTCAGAGGGCGATCGGCCCCCGGCCCACCGGCGCGTCCGCCGCGACCTCCGCGTAGGCCGCGGCGAGGAGCGTCGGGTCCGGGCCCTCGAGGCGCGTCGGGCGGGCGACGTCGTCGAGCACGACGAAGCGCAGGAGGTCGCCGCGCGACTTCTTGTCGCGGCGCATCGCGGACAGCAGCTGCTCCCACCGGTCGCCCCGGTAGGTGAGGGGCAGCCCGAGCGAGCCGAGGATCGCGCGGTGGCGATCGACGACCGCGTCGTCCAGCTTCCCGGCGAGGCGCGAGAGCTCGGCGGCGAACACCATGCCGACGGAGACGGCCGCGCCGTGGCGCCACTGGTAGCGCTCGGTGAGCTCGACGGCGTGGCCCAGCGTGTGGCCGTAGTTGAGGATCTCGCGCAGCCCGGCCTCCTTGAGGTCCTCCCCCACGACGCGCGCCTTGACCGCGACCGAGCGCTCGACGAGCTCGGCGACGACGGCCCAGGTCTCGTCTGCCGTCGGCCGGGTGCCCCATGCGGCGAGCGCGTCGGCGTGCGCCTCGACGAGATCGAGGATGCGCTCGTCCGCGATGAACCCCGTCTTGACGACCTCCGCGAGCCCCGCGACGAAGTCCCAGCGCCCGAGCGACTCCAGGGCCGCGAGGTCGCACAGGACGCCCGCCGGCGGGTGGAACGCGCCGACGAGGTTCTTGCCCTCGGCAGTGTTGATGCCGGTCTTGCCCCCGACCGCGGCGTCGACCATCGCGAGGAGCGTCGTCGGCACGTGCACCACGCGGATGCCGCGCAGCCACGTCGCGGCGACGAAGCCGCCGAGGTCCGTCGTCGCGCCGCCGCCGACCGTGACGACCGCGTCCGTGCGCGTGAAGTCCAGCTGCCCGAGCACGCCCCACAGGAATGCGGCCACCTGAGCGGTCTTGGCCTCCTCGGCGTCCGGCACCTCCGCGACGTATGCCTCGTAGCCCGACGCCTTGAGGTCCTCGTGGACGACCTCGGCCGTCGCGGCGAGGGCCGCGGGGTGCACGACGAGCACCCGGCGTACCGAGTCGCCGAGCATCGCGGGCAGCTCGCCGAGCAGGTGGCGCCCCACGACGACGTCGTACGGCTGCTCGCCCGCGACCCGCACGCGCGTCGGCGCGGCAGCGGCCGGGTCCTGGGCGGGGGTGGTGGCGTCGGGGGTCACGCGTTCTCCTGTTCGACCGGGGTGCCGGCGGGGTCGGCCGGCGCGGGTGCGGGCGTCGTGCGCCCCGGGGTGCCGGGCACGGCGTCGCCCGCGAGGTGCCCGCGGATCTCGCGCGCGACCTGGGCGGGCGTGCGCGCGTCGGTGACGACGTGCAGCGTCGAGACGCGCTCGTAGACGGGGCGACGCGCCTCCATGAGGGCGGCCCAGCGCGCCCGCGGGTTGCCGAGCAGGAGCGGGCGCGCCTGGTTGAGGCCGACGCGCGGCGCGGCGTGCGCGAGGCTCACGTCGAGGAACACGACCGTCCCGCCCGCGGCGACGTACGCCGCGAGCGCGGTCTGCGTGTGCTCGTCGAGCACCGCGCCGCCGCCCAGGGCGAGGACGCCGTCGTGCGTCGCGAGCGCGGTCGTCACGGCCTCACGCTCCAGCTCGCGGAAGTGCGGCTCGCCGTGGTCGACGAAGATGTCCGCGACCGGCTTCCCGGCCGTGGTCTCGACGTCGACGTCCGTGTCGCGCTGCGCGAGGCCGAGCAGCTCGGCCAGGTGGCGCGCGACGGTCGACTTCCCGCTGCCGGGCGGGCCGACCAGCACGACGACCGGGCGGGTCCCCGGGGCGACGGGCGTCATCAGCGCTGCAGCTCGGGGATCGCGGCGAGGTACGCCTCGGCGTTCCGGCGGACCTCCGCGACGGAGTCGCCGCCGAACTTCTCGAGCGCCTGCTCGGCGAGCACGAGCGCGACCATCGCCTCGGCGACGACCGCCGCGGGCGGGACCGCGCACACGTCGGAGCGCTGGTGCTGGGCCTTGGCGACGTCGCCGGTGACGACGTCGACCGTCGCGAGCGCGCGCGGCACCGTCGAGATCGGCTTCATGGCGGCGCGCACGCGCACCACCTCGCCGTTCGACATGCCGCCCTCGACGCCGCCGGCGCGGTTGCTGCGACGGTGGATGCGGCCGTCGGCGCCGCGCTCGATCTCGTCGTGCGCGGCGGACCCGCGGCGGCGCGCGGTGCGGAAGCCGTCGCCGACCTCGACGCCCTTGATCGCCTGGATCCCCATGAGGACGGCGGCGAGGCGCGCGTCGAGGCGACGGTCGCTCTGCGCGTAGGTGCCCAGTCCGGAGGGGACCCCGTACGCGAGCACCTCGACGACGCCGCCGAGGGTGTCTCCCGCCTTCTGGCACTCGTCGATCTCCGCGACCATGGCCGCGGCGGCGTCCGGGTCGAAGCAGCGCACCGGGTCGGCGTCGAGCGCGGCGACGTCGTCGGGGCCGGGCACCGGCGCGTCCTCGGGGACCTCGACCGGCCCGATCGCGACGACGTGCGACACGAGCCGGACGCCGAGCGCCTGCTCGAGGAACTTCGCCGCGGCCGTGCCGAGCGCGACGCGCGTCGCCGTCTCGCGCGCCGAGGCGCGCTCGAGCACGGGGCGCGCGTCCTCGAAGCCGTACTTGCGCATGCCGACGAGGTCGGCGTGCCCCGGGCGGGGCCGGGTGAGCGGGCGGTTGCGCGCGATCTCCCGGACGTCGCCCGTCCCGGCGTCGACGAGCAGGGCCTCGGGCGGCACCGGGTCGGACGACATGACGTCGACCCACTTGGGCCACTCGGAGTTCGCGATCTCGATGGCCAGCGGCCCGCCCTGGGTCACGCCGTGGCGCAGGCCGCCGAGGACGCGCAGCTCGTCCTGCTCGAACTTCTGCCGCGAACCGCGGCCGTACCCGAGGCGGCGGCGCGCGAGCGCGGCGCGCACGTCGTCCGTCGTGAGCTCGACGCCCGCGGGCAGCCCGTCGAGGATCCCGACCAGGGCCTCACCGTGCGACTCACCCGATGTCAACCAACGCAGCATGATCGCCATCCTCCCACGTCGGCGCGCCCGTCCCGGCGGGCGCCCGCAGTACGGACCGACGGCGGTCGAGGGCTGCTGAGCTGACGCCGCGGCCCGCGCCGTGCCCGCCGACGCGGCGGTCTGTGGACGACGACGTCCCACGTCGCCGCGCGCGCTACGGTGCCTCGCATGGTCCAGCAGGGGGACGGGACGAGGCACGCCGCGGCATCGCTCCGCGGGTCGGGTGACGACGAACCGGACGAGGCACGGGAGGCCGTGGTCACCGCGGGTGCGCCGAGGTCGTGGGGACGACGCCGTCGCGCCGACCTCGCTCGCGAGCTCCGGGTCGCGGGCCGGGCGGGTGGAGCGCTCGCGCTGCTCGCGGCGCTGGCCGCGGCGTGGTGGTCGGGCCCGTCGTGGGCGACGCCCGCCCTCGTGGTCGTTGCCGCGGCCGGTGCGCTGCTCGCCGTGGTCGACGCACGCACCTATCGCCTGCCGGACGTGATCGTGCTCCCGACGGGGGTCGCGGTCGTCGTGCTGCTCGCGGTCGCGTCGCTCGCGGCGGGCGACGGGGAGCCGCTCGTCCGCGCGCTCGCCGGGGGCGCCGTGGGCTTCTGCGCCTACGCCGCGCTGCGGCTCGCGCACCCGCCCGGGCTGGGGTTCGGCGACGTGAAGCTCGCCGGCACGCTCGGCACCCCGCTCGCGTGGCTGGGGTGGGCCGAGCTCGTCGCCGGGCTCCTCCTGCCGTTCCTGCTCGGCGGGGCGTGGGCGCTCGGGCTGGTGATCTCGCGGCGCGCTCGCCGCGACACCGCGGTGGCCTTCGGCCCCTTCATGGTGCTCGGCGCGGGCGTCGCTGCCGGCTGGGGGCAGACGACGACCGGCGCGGTCCTCGGCGGCTGAGCGCCCCGGCGGGCTCAGACCGGGGCGCCGAGCGCGGAGCCGAGCGCGCGGTCCATCGTCGCCAGCGGCGCCGTCCTGCCCGTCATGAGCCGCACCTGCTCGGCCGCCTGGTGCAGGAGCATGCGCTCGCCGCCGACGACGGTGCCGCCGCCCGCGGTCCAGGCGACGGACAGCGCGGTGGGCCGGGGGTCGTAGACGACGTCGAGGAGGACCCCGCCGGGCGTCGCCCCGGCCCGGGACAGCGCGTCCGCCACCGGGTCGGCGGCACGCGACGGCAGGGTCGCAACGACGGCGTCCGTGCCGGCGAGGCGGTCGAGGAGCGCGGGCGACGCCGGGTCCAGCACCTCGAACCGCGGCTCGACGCCCATCCGGTGCGCGGCGCGCTGGAGACTGCCCGTGCGCCCGAGCGAGCGCACGAGGACGGTCGGCGCCGCGCAGCCCAGCTGCGCGAGCGCGGCGAGCGTCGAGGCGGCGGTCGCCCCGGCGCCCAGCACGACGGCGGAGCGCACCTCCCGCTCCCCCAGTCCTTCGCGCAGCGCCGCCACGAGGCCGTGCACGTCGGTGTTCGTCCCGACGAACGTCGGTCGCGTCCCGCCCGTGGGCTGCACCACGAGCGTGTTGACCGCCCCGACGACGTTCGCGAGCGGGTCGACGTGGTCCAGCAGCGGGATCACGGCGTGCTTGAGCGGCATGGTGAGGCTCAGACCCGCCCACGAGGCGTCGAGGCCGTTGACGAAGGCCGGGAGCTGCTCCTCGGTCGTGTCGATCGCCTCGTACGACCACCCGTCCAGCCCGAGCGCGTCGTACGCGGCACGGTGCAGCACCGGGGACAGCGAGTGCGCGACGGGGTGACCGAGGACGGCCGCCCGTCGCGGCGGGCGCGTCGCGCTCACCCCTCGTTCTCCTCCAACCACTGCCGGTACTCCTGCTTGAACTGCTCGAACTCCGCGTACTTGTCGGTGAACTTCGTCTCTCCGGTGTCCAGGTTCACGGTGACGTACCAGAGCCACGGACCCTCCGGCGCGTTGAGGACGGCCTCGACGCTCTCCCGGCTCGGGCTCCCGATCGGGGTCGGGGGCAGCCCCTTGTGGACGCGCGACGCGTACGGGAGGTCGGGATTCTGGAACTCCTCGGTCGTGATCTGGCCGGCCGGCTTGCCCAGCCCGTAGACGTCGATCGCGTCCATGCCGAGCGGCATGCCGTCCTCGATGCGGTTGTAGATCACTCGAGCGACCTTCTGCCGCTGCTCCGCGTTCTTGCCCTCCCACTCGACGATCGACGCCATCGTGAGCACCTCTTGGAAGCGCTCGGGCGCGACGCCGAGCTCGGCGAGCTCGCTCGTGGTCTGGCTCACCATGCCCTGGATGATCCCCGTGGCGGTGACGTCGCCCGGCTCGAGGACGTACGTCGTCGGGTAGAGCCAGCCCTCGTAGTTGCCGTTCGCCTCGGCGGGCAGCCCCGTGGCGGCGGTGTCGGCCATGGCCGCCTCGAACTCCGCGACGGAGATTCCCGTGACGGAGGACGACCGCTCGAGGATCTGCTTGACGGTGTAGCCCTCGGGGATCGTGATCTTCGTCTCGACGCGCGAGTCGTTCGCCACGAGACGCGCGACGGCGTCCTTCGCGGACATCCCGAGGAGCAGCGTGTGCGTGCCCGGCTGGATCTTGCCGGCGTTCGGGTTCTCCTCGAACGCGCTGGCGAACGCCGCGGAGCTCGCGACGACGCCCGCCTCGGTGAGCACGGCCCCCATGTCGCGGCCCGTGGACCCGGGCTCGATCACGACGTCGACGGGCTCGGTCCCCGGGCCGTCGAAGTCCTTCGCCTCGAGCGGGTTCGCGAACCCGAAGAGGTCGGAGGCGTTGTTGAGCAGGAGGTAGCCCGCTCCGCCCACCACGAGGAGCGAGACGAGCAGGACCACGAGGGCCCGGCGGCGCCGGCGCTGGCGTCGCTTCTTCGCGGCCCGGCGCGCGCGCTGCTCGGCGCGCGAGGAGCGCGCGGGCTGCTGCTCGCCCTGGACTGCGGGCCGTTCGAACAGGTCGGTCACGGTCGGTGGTCTCCTGTCGGGTCTACAGGTTCTCCGGCGCGCACCCCCGCGCCCCGCTCGGCCTCGAGAGCGGATTGCAGAATGATAACGGCGGCGGCCTGGTCGACGACGCTCCGGTGCTTGCGCCCGGCGCGTCCCGACGCGTGCAGCGCCTGGTGGGCGCTGACGGTCGTCATCCGCTCGTCGACGAGGTGCACCGGCACCGGTGCGACGACGCGAGCCACCGCACCAGCGTACGCCCGCGCGCCCTGGGCGGCGGCGCCCTCCCCGCCCGAGAGGTGCCGCGGCAGGCCCACGTACACGACCTGGGCGTTGCGCTCGTCGACCTCGGCCGCGATGCGGGCGACGTCGGCGGGGACCGCCGCGCCGCCGCGGGTGTCGCGCGCGAGGGTCTCGACGGGGGTCGCGACGAGCCCGTCGGGGTCGCTCGCAGCCAGGCCGACGCGGACGCTGCCCACGTCGACGCCGAGGCGCGCCCCCCGCGGGAGGGGGGCGCGCCCGTCGTCGGCGGGCTGCACGGGCAGGCCGGTCACGCGCCGGCCGCGGCGCCGTCGCGCACGCCCCGGAGGGCGGCGGGCAGCGCGGACACGTCCGTGCCGCCGCCCTGGGCCATGTCGTCCTTGCCGCCGCCACCGCCGCCGAGCGTCTGGGCCGCGGCCTTGGCGAGCACGCCGGCGCGCAGCCCGGCCGCGCGCGCGGAGGCGTTCGTCACGACGACGACCTGCGGGCGGCCCTTGGCGACGCCGCCGACGGCCACGACCGCAGGCTCCGCCTCGCCGAGCCGGCCGCGCACGTCGAGCGCGAGCGCGCGCAGGTCGTCCGCGGACGCGACCTCGCCGGCGTCGTGCACGACGACGCGCGTGCCGCCCACGAGCTCCGCCCCGGTGGCGAGCGTGCCGGCCGCCGCGAGGAGCTGCGCCTGCCGGAGCTGGGCGAGCTCCTTCTCGGCGTCGCGCAGGCGCGACACGAGCGTGCTCACGCGGTCGGGCAGCTCCTCGGTCCGCACGTTGAGCAGGCCCGTGAGCTGGCCCACGAGCGCGTGCTCCTTCGCCTGGAAGCCGTACGCGCCGTCCCCGACGAGCGCGTCGACGCGCCGCACGCCCGAGCCGATCGACGACTCGCCGAGCAGCGTGACGAGGCCGAGCTGGCCCGTGCGCTGCACGTGCGTGCCCGCGCAGAGCTCGCGCGACCAGTCGCCGCCGATGGAGACGACACGCACGGTGTCGCCGTACTTCTCGCCGAACAGCGCCATCGCCCCCAGGGCGCGCGCCTCGGTGATCGGCATGAGCTGGTCGGTGACCTCGAGGTTCTCCTGGAGCTGGGTGTTGACCCGCTCCTCGATCTCCGAGAGCGCGCCCGAGGGCACGGCGGACGAGCGGCGGAAGTCGAAGCGGATGCGGCTGGGCGCGTTCTCCGACCCGGCCTGCGTCGCGTCCTTGCCGAGCGACTCCTGGAGCGCCTTGTGGATCATGTGCGTCGCCGAGTGGGCGCGGCTGATCGCCTTGCGGCGGTCGCGGTCGATCGTCGCGGTTCCGGGGTCGCCGAGCGCCGCGGTGCCCTCGACCAGGCGGCCGCGGTGCACCGACAGGCCCTTGATGGGGCGCTGCACGTCGTCGACCTCGATGGTCGCGCCGCCGTCGAGCACGATCGTGCCGTGGTCGGCGAGCTGGCCACCGGCCTCCGCGTAGAACGGGGTGCGGTCGAGCACGACCTCGACGTCCGCCGGGGCCGTCGCGGCCGGGGCGGGGACGCCGTCGACCAGCAGGCCGGCGACGCGCACCGCCGCGGACGACTCGGTGTACCCGAGGAACTCCACGGGCGCCGCGAGCTCGGACGCGAGCGACTCGTACGCGGCCGTGTCGACGCCGCCGGAGCGCTTCGCGAGCGCGTCGGCGCGCGCCCGCTGGCGCTGCTCGGTCATGAGCGCGCGGAACGCCTTCTCGTCGACCTGGACGCCCTGCTCGGCGGCCATCTCGAGCGTGAGGTCGATCGGGAAGCCGTAGGTGTCGTGCAGCGCGAACGCCTGGTCGCCGCCGAGCAGCGGCGTCCCGCCCGAGCCGGCCGCGGCCTTCGCCCGCGACACGGCGGTGTCGAGGATCGTCGTGCCGGCCGTGAGCGTGCGACGGAACGCGTCCTCCTCGGTGTAGGCGACGTCGGAGATGCGCGCGAAGTCCGTCGCGACCTCCGGGTACGACGGCGCCATCGCGTCGCGGCTCACCGGGAGCAGCGCGGGCATGGCGCGGTCCTCGACGCCGAGCAGGCGCATCGCGCGCACCGAGCGGCGCAGCAGACGGCGCAGCACGTAGCCGCGGCCCTCGTTGGACGGGCGCACGCCGTCGCTCATGATCATGAGCGCCGAGCGGACGTGGTCGGCCACGACGCGCATGCGGACGTCGTCCTCGTGGTTCGCGCCGTAGCGCTTGCCCGAGAGCGCCTCGGCCGCGGTGATGACGGGGAACACCTCGTCGATCTCGTAGAGGTTGTCCTTGCCCTGGAGCAGGTAGGCGACGCGCTCCAGGCCCATGCCCGTGTCGATGTTCTTGCGCGCGAGCTCCGAGACGATCCGGAACTCCTCCTTGGACTTCACGTCGTCGATCGCGTACTGCATGAAGACGAGGTTCCAGATCTCCAGGTAGCGGTCCTCGTCGACGACGGGGCCACCCTCCTGGCCGAACTCCGGACCGCGGTCGATGTAGATCTCCGAGCACGGGCCCGCGGGGCCGGGCTGGCCCGTGGACCAGTAGTTGTCCTTCTTGCCGCGGGCCTGGATGCGCTCGTCCGGCAGGCCGGCGATGCGCTTCCAGAGCTGCCGCGCCTCGTCGTCGTCGTGGTAGACGGTGACCCACACGCTCTCGGGGTCGAAGCCGTACTTCCCCTCCTCGCGCGCGCCCGTGACGAGGTCCCAGGCGTAGGTGATCGCGCCTTCCTTGAAGTAGTCCCCGAACGAGAAGTTGCCGTTCATCTGGAAGAACGTGCCGTGACGCGTCGTCTTGCCGACCTCGTCGATGTCGAGGGTGCGCACGCACTTCTGGACGCTCGTCGCGCGGTCCCACGGCGGGGTCTGCTCCCCCGTCATGTACGGGATGAACGGGACCATGCCCGCGATGGTGAACAGCGTGGACGGGTCCGGGGAGACGAGCGACGCCGACGGCACGACGGTGTGGTCGCGGTCGGCGAAGTAGTCGAGCCAGCGCTTGCGGATCTCGGCGGTGCGCATGATGTCCTTCGGAAAGAGGTCGGTGGTCGTGCGGGGTGGTGCGGTGGGCGCCGCGGGCTCGGCGTCCTAGAAGGAGTAACCGAGCAGGTCCTCGACGTCGTCCGTGTCGTCGAAGGCGTGCCGGTCGGCGCCGGCGGGGCGCGCGTGGCGTCCGGCCGCGCGACGCGCGCGGACGGCGTCCGGGTCCTCCTGGCCCTCGGCGAGCAGCGCCGCCATGAGCTCCTGCTCGCGGGCGTCGCGCGCGAGCGCGAACTCCGTGCGGAAGTCGCGGGCGATCTCGACGACCTTCTCGCCGAGGCCGTTCACCTGCTCCGTCGCCTGGTCCACGAGCGACGCCGGCGCGTAGCGCGCGAGGACCTTCTTGCCGCGCACGACGACCACGACCGTGATCGCGACCCCGACGCCGATCCAGAAGACCCGGCGCATCAGCGCGACCCCTCGGCGCGGCTCGCGGAGCTGCCCGACGACCGTCGGCCGCCGAACGAGCGCGCGGCAGCCTGGCGCACGCCGTACGTGAACGCGGCGACCTTGACCAGCGGCGCACCGAACGTGGCGGCGTACAGGCCCGTGAGCGCGGAGACGTTCTCGCTCACCTGGGCGGCCGACGTGGTGATGGTGTCGACCTTGACGAGCTGGCTGTTCGTCGTGGCGACGGTCGTCGCGGCCTCGTCGAGGATCGGCACCGAGTGGTCGGTGACCTCCTTGATGCTCGCGCGCGCCTCGTCGAGCACGCGGCCGAGCTTGAGGAGCGGCACCGCGAGCAGGCCGACGAGCAGCACGAACGCGACGGCTGCGATGAGGCCGGCCACATCTCCCAGGGACATTCTTCCTCCAGTGCCAGTCACGGTGCCGCGGGCGCGGCACCCGCGCGCCGTGCGCGCGGGACGGTCGTCGCCGCGGGCTCCTCGCGGACGTACCCACGGCTCCGCGAAACACTACCCGCACCAGGGCGGGGACCGTCGTCGGGCGCGGCACGACGGCGCCCTTGCGGGGGCGGGCCGAGGCACCGGCCCGGACGCACGAACGCCCCGCTCGCCGACGAAGCGGTGAGCGAGGCGTCCGGGGCAGAAATCAGCGAGCGTAGTACTCGACGACGAGCTGGACCTCGCACTGCACGGGGACCTCGGCGCGCTTCGGGCGACGCGTGAGCACCGCGCTGAGCTTCTCGAGCTGGACGTCCAGGTAGCCCGGGACGGCCGGCAGCACGTCGCGGTGCGCGCCCGCGGCCGCGACCTGGAACGGCGTCGTCGCCTGGCTCTTCGGCTTGACCTGGAGGGTCTGGCCGGGCTTCACGCGGAACGACGGGCGGTCCACGATCTTGCCGTCGACGAGGATGTGGCGGTGCGTGACCGCCTGGCGCGCCTGCAGGATGGTGCGGGCGAAGCCGGCGCGGAGCACGAGGGCGTCGAGACGCATCTCGAGGTTCTCGACGAGCGCCTCACCGGTCAAGCCCTTGTCCTTGCGGGCGTCCTCGTACGCACGCGCGAGCTGCTTCTCGCGGAGCATGTACTGGGCGCGCAGACGCTGCTTCTCGCGGAGACGGACCGCGTAGTCCGACTCGGTGCGGCGGCGGGCGCGGCCGTGCTCACCCGGGGGGTACGGGCGCTTCTCGAAGTGCTTGACGGCCTTCGGGGTGAGGGCGATGCCCAGGGCGCGGCTCAGGCGGACCTGGCGGCGCGAGCGCTTGACAGACGTCACAGCGGTATCTCATTCCTGTCGTTCGGGTTCTGACGTCACACCTGGTCCCGAGAACCGGGTCCGGGTGCGGGACCAGCCGATGGACCGCGCGCTCCACCGCGAGGAGGAGCGAGGGGTCGGGGCCGAGGTCCCAGGTGGTCGCCGCGAAGGCAACCTGAGAAGTCTACCGCACGTGGGGCGCCGTGGTCCCCGCCCCCGTCAGCGCGCGGGGCCGTCCTGGTCGAGGATGTCGCGGATGCGCCCGAGGCGCTCCGTGACCTGCCGCTCGTACCCGCGGTCCGTGGGCGTGTAGTACCGCGATCCGACGAGGGAGTCCGGCAGGTACTGCTGCGCCGCGACACCGTGCGGCGCGTCGTGCGCGTACCGGTAGCCCGCGCCGTGCCCCAGCTGCTTGGCACCAGGGTAGTGCGCGTCGCGCAGGTGCGGCGGGACGGAGCCCGCCCTCCCGGCCCGCACGTCCGCGAGCGCCGCGTCGATCCCGAGGTAGGCGGCGTTCGACTTGGGGGCGGTCGCGAGGTGCACGACGGCCTCGGCGAGGACGATGCGTCCCTCGGGCATGCCGATGAGCTGGACGGCCTGGGCGGCGGCGACGGCGGTCTGTAGTGCCGAGGGGTCGGCCATGCCGACGTCCTCCGCGGCGGCGATGACGATGCGGCGGGCGATGAAGCGCGGGTCCTCCCCCGCCGCGATCATGCGGGCGAGGTAGTGCAGCGAGGCGTCGACGTCGGAGCCCCGCATCGACTTGATGAACGCGGACACGACGTCGTAGTGCTGGTCGCCGTCGCGGTCGTACCGCACGGCGGCGACGTCGACGGCGCGCTCGACCGCGTCGAGGTCGACGGGCACCGGCGGGGGGCCGGCGTCGGGCGTGCCGCTCCCCGCACCCTCGGGGAGCGCGGCGTCGTCGTCGGCCGGGACGGCCGTCGCGGGCACGGGCACCGGGGCGTCGGACAGCGCGGCGCCGGCGGCGGCCTCGAGCACGGTGAGCGCCTTGCGCGCGTCGCCGCCAGCGAGGCGTACGAGGTGGTCCTCGGCCTCGTCGGTGAGCGCGACGAGGCCGCCCAACCCTCGCTCGTCGGCGACGGCGCGCCGCACGAGGGCGCGGACGTCGTCGTCCCCGAGGGGCTGGAGCGTGAGCAGGAGCGAGCGGGAGAGCAGGGGCGAGTTCACGGAGAGGCTCGGGTTCTCCGTGGTCGCCGCGACGAGCGTGACCCAGCGGTTCTCGACGCTGGGCAGGAGCGCGTCCTGCTGGGACTTGGAGAAGCGGTGCACCTCGTCGATGAAGAGGACGGTCTCCTCGCCGCCGGTGGCGAGGCGGCGCCGGGCGTCCTCGACGACGGTGCGCACGTCCTTGACGCCCGCGGTCACGGCGGAGAGCTCGACGAAGCGGCGGCCGGAGGCGGTCGCGATGAGGTAGGCGAGCGTCGTCTTCCCGGTGCCGGGCGGGCCCCAGAGGATGACGGAGCCGGGCGCGGCGCGGCCGCCGGACGCGTCGCTCTCGCTGCCGGACCGGATGAGCCGCCGCAGGGGCGAGCCGGGCACGAGGAGGTGGGACTGGCCCGCGACCTCGTCGAGGGTGGCGGGGCGCATGCGCACGGCGAGCGGGGCCCCCGGTCCGGGTCGCGGCGTGCCCTGCGCGCCGGACGTGGCGGCACCGAAGAGGTCGCCGCCGAAGAGATCACCGGTGGACATGGCTCGAGCCTACGCACCGCCGCCCACGCGGCGGTGCCGGGTCGAGGAGGTCGGGTGAACGTCCGGCCCCGGGGCGCGGGGGATCTGACACGCGGCGCGGGCGGGTGGGATGCTGGCGCTCGTGTTCTCGAGCCTCGGTCGTCGTGTCGCCCGCCACCCGCGTCTCACCGTCGTCGTGTGGGTCCTGCTGACAGCGCTCGGCTTCGCGCTGGCGCTGTTCGGCGTCCACGGGGAGAGCGTGTTCGACCGTGTGACGACGGGCGCGCCGACGATCCCGGGCTCGGACAGCGAGCGGGCGTCGCAGGTCCTCGCGGAGAACGACGAGGGCGGGACGGAGATCACGCTCCTGGTGTCCGGCGTCGACCCGGCGGACCCGCAGGTCGTGGAGGCGATGACGGGGGTCGATGCCGACCTCGTCGCCGTCGAGGGCGTGGACACGGTCATCGACCCGTACGTGATCCCGGGCGGCGTGGAGGACCCGGCGGCGCAGTCGCTCGTCGCGCAGGACGGGCGCGGCTTCCTCTCGGTCGTGACCCTGCGCACCGACCTCGACGCCGAGCGCACCGACGCGGTCGCGGACCGCGTCGTCGAGCAGCTCGAGGCCGTGCCGGGCGTGCTCGCGGACGCCGCCCCGGAGGCGGCGGGCGACGCGACGGGCCTCGTGGGGTCGAACGGGCTCATCGTCGAGGCGATCACGAGCCAGGTGAAGGAGGACCTCACGACGGGAGAGGCCGTCGCCCTCCCCGTGGCGCTGCTCATCATGGTGCTCGTCTTCGGCGGCTTCCTCGCCGCGGCCATGCCGATGGCCGGGGCCGTCGCGTCGATCGGTGCCGGTCTCGGGGTGCTGCTGGGCCTGACGTACGTGCTCGACGTCGACGCCTCCATCGTCAACGTCGTCACCCTCCTCGGCCTGGGCCTGTCCATCGACTACGGGCTGCTCGTGGTGTCGCGGTTCCGGGAGGAGCTGCACCGGCTGATCGAGGCGGGCGACGACCCGTCGCTGCGCCGGCGGCGCGGCGACGGCGTGGTGCACGCGGCGCTCGTGCGCACCATGGAGACCGCGGGCCGCACGGTCGCGTTCTCGGCGCTGACGGTCGCGATCTCCATCGCGGGGCTCATGGTGTTCCGCCCCGACATCCTGCGCGCGGTCGGCGCGGCCGGGCTCGGCGTCGTGCTCGTGGCCGTCGCGACGGCGCTCACCCTCGTCCCGGCGCTGCTCGCGTACTCGGGCCGTCGCCTCGCCCGCCCGGGGCTGCTCGGCCGGGTCCCGGGCCTGCGCCGCGTGCTCGCCCGGACTGCGGACGTGCAGTCGGACGAGGGCGCGTTCTCCCGTCTCGCGGGGCGCGTCCAGCGGCACCCGCTGTGGGTGCTGCTCACCACGGCGGCCCTCCTCGTGGTCCTCGCGCTGCCGGTGCTCGGGCTGCAGCTGCGGAACTCCGGGATCGAGCTGCTCCCCCAGGGCTCTCCCCAGCGCGAGTTCGTGGACGAGCTCGCCGCCCAGTACCCGTCGAGCGCGGGTGCCCAGGTCGTCGCCGTCGTGGACGCGAGCGTCGAGGACGCCCAGGCGTGGGCCGACGACGTGGCGGCGCTCGACGGGGTCGAGAGCGTCGACCCGGCGGCGCCGCTGGGGTCGTACGCCGTCGTGGGCGTGCACGTCGACGCGGACGACGCCGGCGGCCCGGAGGCCGTGTCGGTCGTGCGGGAGGTCCGTGCGACGGACCCGGGCTTCGACGTGTGGGTCACCGGTCAGGCGGCGGGGCAGGTCGACTTCCTCGAGGCGCTCGGCGAGCGCGTGTGGTGGGCCGTGGGGATCGTCGTCGGCGCGACGCTCGTGCTGCTGTTCCTCATGACCGGCTCCGTCGTGGTGCCGGTGAAGGCGCTCCTGACGAACGCGCTGTCGCTCGCCGCCTCGCTCGGGGTCCTCGTGTGGGTCTTCCAGGACGGCCACCTCGAAGGGCTGCTGAACTTCTCGTCCGTGGGCGGGATCGAGACGTACGTCGTCGCGCTCGTCGTCGCGTTCGCGTTCGGTCTCGCCATGGACTACGAGGTGTTCCTGCTCGCGCGCATCAAGGAGCTGTACGACGCCGGGCTCTCCAACGACGAGGCGGTCCGCCTCGGCCTGCAGCGCTCCGGGCGGATCATCACGTCGGCGGCGGCGATCATCGTCGTCGTGTTCGCAGGCTTCGTCTTCGGCGACCTGCTCGTCATCAAGGAGGTCGGGTTCGCGCTCGCCGTCGCCGTCCTCATCGACGCGACGATCGTGCGCCTCCTGCTGGTCCCCGCGACGATGACGCTGCTCGGGCGGTACAACTGGTGGGCACCCGGGCCGCTGCGCCGGGTGCACCGCCGGCTCGCGATCACCCACTGAGACGCCCCGACCGGCGGGGACGGTTCGTGCGCGGGCACTCCCGCGGGCGGCTACGGTAGGCGGCAGACTCAGTCGCACGGGGGGAGACGGATGGCGGACAACACGCGCACCGCAGTCATCGTCGAGGACGACGCGGAGATCCGTGATCTCCTGCGGACGGTGCTCGGTCAGGCAGGCTTCATCACGGAGGCGGCCGCGACCGGCGTCGAGGGCGTGGAGCTCGTCCGGCGGACCGACCCGGTCGTGACGACCCTCGACGTGAGCCTGCCCGACATCGACGGGTTCGAGGTGTGCCGGCGCATCCGTCAGATCTCCGACACCTACATCGTGATGCTCACCGCGCGCACCGACGAGATCGACACCCTCATGGGCCTGGACGCCGGTGCCGACGACTACCAGACGAAGCCGTTCCGCCCGCGCGAGCTGCGCGCCCGGATCGAGGCCCTCCTGCGGCGCCCACGACGCGGCCTGCCGTCGGACGGCGCCGACGCCGCACGGCCCGCCCCGGCGGACCACGAGCCGACCCTCGTGGGGTCGGACGGGCTCCTGCTGGACGTCCCGCGCCGCACCGCCACGGTCGACGGCGAGGCCGTCCACCTCACGCGCAGCGAGTACGACCTCCTGGGAGCGCTCGTCGAGGCGGCGGGTCGCGTCGTCAGCCGCAACGAGCTCGTCCGCGTCCTGTGGGGCGAGGAGTACGACGCCGGCACGTACGTCACGGACGCGGACCGGCGCAGCGTGGAGGTGCACATCGCGAACCTGCGCCGCAAGCTCGGCGACGGTCCGTCGTCGCCCCGGTGGATCCGCACCGTGCGCGGCGTCGGCTACCGGTTCGACCCCACGGGCTGACCGACGGCGGGCGGCGGGTCGCCGAGCAGCAGCGCCACCTCGTCGCACGCGCTGCGCGCGGCGGCCCGCAGCGTCGCGAGCGCGCGCGCCTCGTCCGCGGTCGTGCGGTGCCCGGCGCGGTGCCGGTCGAGCACCGCGGAGGCGGCGTCGCCGACCTCCGCGGCCCCGACCATGAGCGACGTCGACCGCACCGTGAGCAGCGTGCTGCGCGCCTCCTCGTCGTCGCCCCGGGCGAGCGCGACCGCCGCCGCGTCGACCCGCGGGACGACGAGGTCCCGGTACGCGACGAAGAAGCGCCGGACCGCCTGCACGTCGCCGTCCAGGTCGTCCGTGAGCGTCGTCCATGCCTGGCGCAGGTCCTCCCTCACGTGCGGGGGCCGTGGTGGCGGCCCGGGACGCCCCGGGTCTCGTCGGGCGTGCACCGATCACGGTCGAGCCGGGCGCCGTGGGGCGCAGGCTCGACGACGTCGACCGCGTCGCGGTCGGTGAGCAGGGCGGTCATGAGTGCCTCGTTCTCGTGGTGTCCGACGGGATCGATCCTGCGCGCCCTGGCGCGAGGGACCCGCCGCGTCGGCGCAGCGAAACCTCAGGATCTGCTCAAGATCCTGAGGTCGCGGCAGCGGGATCAACAGCTTCCGGACGCGCGGAGGGCGCGCCACCCGGCGGGGTGGCGCGCCCTCGGCGTCAAGCGTGCTGGGGTCAGGCGTCCGTGCGCCCGCTCTCGCCGGCTGCGCCGCCCTCAGCACCGCCCTCGCTGCCGCCGTCGCGCGACGGGGCGGCGGGCTTCGCGTCGACGCCCGCCTCCTTGCGCTGCTCGGGCGTGATCGGGGCGGGTGCCTGCGTCAGCGGGTCGTACCCGCCGCCCGACTTGGGGAACGCGATGACGTCGCGGATGGAGTCCGACTTCGTCAGCAGCGCGACGATGCGGTCCCAGCCGAACGCGATCCCGCCGTGCGGGGGCGCACCGAACTTGAAGGCGTCGAGCAGGAAGCCGAACTTCTCCTGCGCCTCCTCGGGCCCGATCCCCATGACGTCGAAGACGCGCTCCTGCACGTCCCGACGGTGGATACGGATGGACCCGCCGCCGATCTCGTTGCCGTTGCACACGATGTCGTAGGCGTAGGCGAGCGCCTCGCCCGGGTTCTGCTCGAACGTGTCGACCCAGTCCGGCGTGGGCGACGTGAACGCGTGGTGCACGGCGGTCCAGGCGGAGTGGCCCAGATCGACGTCGTCGTCCTCGCCGGTCGGCTTGAACAGCGGCGCGTCGACTATCCAGACGAACGCCCACGCGTCGTCGTCGATCTGACCCGTCCGCTTCGCGATCTCCTGGCGCGCGGCGCCGAGCAGGGCACGCGAGTCCGACGTCTTGCCCGCGGCGAAGAACACGGCGTCCCCCGGCTGCGCGCCGGTCGCGTCGCGCAGGCCCTCGCGCTCGGCGTCGGACAGGTTCTTCGCGACGGGGCCGCCGAGCGTGCCGTCCTCGCCGAACGTCACGTACGCGAGGCCGCGAGCGCCGCGCTGCTTGGCCCACTCCTGCCACGCGTCGAACTGGCGGCGCGGCTGCGAGGCCCCGCCCGCCATGACGACGGCGCCGACGTACTCGGCCTGGAACACGCGGAACGGGGTGTCCTGGAAGTAGTCCGTGAGCTCGACGAGGGGGTTGCCGAACCGGAGGTCGGGCTTGTCGGACCCGTACAGCCGCATGGCGTCGTGGAAGGTCATGCGCGGGATGGGCGTCGGGATCGTGTACCCGATGAGCTCCCACAGCGCGACGAGGATCTTCTCGGCGAGCGCGATGACGTCGTCCTGCTCGACGAAGCTCATCTCGACGTCGAGCTGCGTGAACTCCGGCTGGCGGTCCGCACGGAAGTCCTCGTCGCGGTAGCAGCGCGCGATCTGGTAGTAGCGCTCCATGCCCGCGACCATGAGGAGCTGCTTGAAAAGCTGGGGCGACTGCGGCAGCGCGTACCAGGACCCGGGCGCGAGGCGCGCGGGCACGAGGAAGTCGCGCGCGCCCTCGGGCGTCGAGCGGGTGAGCGTCGGCGTCTCGATCTCGACGAACTCCTCGGCGTCGAGCACGCGGCGTGCGGCCTGGTTCGCCTTGGCGCGCAGGCGCAGGGCGTGCGCGGGGGCGGGCCGGCGCAGGTCGAGGTAGCGGTGCTTGAGGCGCGCCTCCTCGCCGATCGTCTCGGTGTCCGCGAGCGCCGTCGAGACCTGGAACGGCAGGGCCTCGGAGGTGTTGAGCACGACGACGTCGGTCGCGACGACCTCGATCTCGCCCGTGGGCAGGGACGGGTTCTCGTTCCCGTCGGGGCGGCGCGAGACCTCGCCCGTGACCTGGAGGACGAACTCGTTGCGCAGCGGGTGCGCGACGGCCTCGTCGCGGATGACGACCTGGGCGATGCCGGAGGCGTCGCGCAGGTCGATGAAGGCGACGCCGCCGTGATCGCGCCGACGGTCGACCCAGCCCGTGAGGGTGACGGTCTGACCGGTGTGCTCGGCCCGCAGTGAGCCGGCCGTTCGGGTGCGCAGCACGGAGGGTTCCTTCCAGGTGGGCGGTGGGGGGGTCGCGCTCCCGGAGCGGGGGCGCGTCCGCTGAAGTCTAGTGCGGGCGGGCGGGCGGCTCGACCGGATACCTCCGACCGGAGGCGGCCGACGGTCCGCTCTCGACCGGCGGGGGCGACCGGATACCGTGGCGGTGCCGCCGCGACGTCCCGTGGCGGCACCGCCGGGACCGGCGCGGCGCCTGCGGGCGCGCACGGGCCGACCGGCCGCGGCAGGGCCGTCCGGCCCGCCGCCCGCACGAAGGAGGGTGACCCGTGGCACGCACCATCGCGACGAACCGGCGCGTCGAGCGCGACGAGCTCGAGGAGTTCCTGCGCTCCCGGCACGACGGCGTCCTCGTCACCACCCGCGCCGACGGCCGCCCCCAGCTCAGCCCGGTCACGTACGGCGTCGACGACGCGGGTCGGGTCGTCGTGTCGACGTACCCGGAGCGCGCCAAGGCGGTCAACGTGCGCCGCGACCCGCGCGCGTCGCTGCTGTCCCTGGGCGAGCGGTTCTCCGACCCGTGGGTGCAGGTCGACGGCGAGGCGGAGGTGATCGACCTGCCCGAGTCGGTCGAGCCGCTCGTCGACTACTACCGCGCCGTCGGCGGCGAGCACCCGGACTGGGACGAGTACCGCGCCGCCATGGTCACCCAGGGCAAGTCGCTCGTGCGGCTGACGATCACGCGCTGGGGACCGGTGGCGACGGGCGGCTTCCCGGCGCGCCTCGCCGACGCCTGACACAGGTCAGAACAGGACCTGCTCCACTCCCCCGCCGACGACGTCGAGCCCGCCGCCGTCCACGGGCATGCCCGCGAGCGCCCCGCCGTGGCCGTCGCGCGCGTCCTGCGGCGCCGGGTCGACGGCGAGGCTGCCGGCCGGGTAGGCACCGTCCGTCGGCGGTCCTGACCGGCGGTGCCGGTCGCCGGGCTCGCCGCGGCGGAACCGGCCCTCGACGCCCGCGGGGCCGCGGTGCCCCGCGACCCCGAACCCGCGCGCCTCGAGCATCGGCCGCACCCGGTCCCACAGCCAGGACCGGTACGCCGTCGAGGCGTACGTGCCGCGGGCGTACACGCGCTCGTACCCGGGGACGAGGCGCGGGTGCTCGCGCGCGAGCCAGCCCATGTACCACTCGCGTGTGCCGGGCTTGAGGTGCAGCGGCAGCACCGTGACGCCCGTCGCGCCCGCATCCTTGACGGCGTCGAGCAGCTCGGTGAGCGCGCGGGTCGAGTCGGTGAGCCACGGCAGCACGGGAGCGACCATGACGCCGCACGGCAGACCGGCCTCCCGGACCGTGCGGACGAGGTCGAGCCGCGCGCGCGGCGAGGGCGTGCCCGGCTCGACGCTCGCCTGGAGCTCGGGGTCCAGGAGCGCGAGGGACACGCCGATCCCGACCTCGACGCGCGAGGCGGCGTCGACGAGCAGGGGCAGGTCCCGGCGCAGGAGCGTGCCCTTGGTCAGCACGGACAGCGGCGTGCCCGACCCGGCGAGCGCGTCGATGATGCCGGGCATGAGGCGGTAGCGCCCCTCGGCGCGCTGGTACGGGTCGGTGTTGGTGCCGAGCGCGACGGCCTCGCGCGCCCAGGACGGGCGGGCGAGCTCGGCCCGCAGCACGTCGTCGACGTTGACCTTGACCACGACCTCCCGGTCGAAGTCCTCCCCCGCGTCGAGGTCGAGGTACTGGTGCGTGGGGCGGGCGAAGCAGTTGTGGCTCACGACCCCCGCGGCGACGAAGTCGCGCGTGCCGGTCGTGATGTCGACCAGCTCCGTCGTCTCCCCCGGCCCGTCGAGCGCTTCCAGGGAGTCGACGCGCAGCGCCTCGCCGCCGGTGACGTCCTGGCCGTCGAGGACGGGCCGCCCCTCCGCGAGCGCCGCGGCGCCCGGCCCGACGAGTACGTCGCCGAGCGCCAGGCGGGCACGGTGCCCGGCACCGCCGACGACGTGGCGCCACCCGCGCTCGGTGAGGAACCGGTGGTCGCCGCTCGCGACGAGGCGCGTGCCGTCGGCGAGGGTCACGCGGTAGGCGCGCTTGCGGGTGGTCCAGCGGTCGAGCACGCGGGTACGCACGTAGCGCCGGTACGCGCCGTGCGGGACGGTGCCGACGATCTCGTCGCCGACACGCAGCTCGCCGATCGGCCGTTGCGCGCCGTCGGCCAGCAGCACCGGGGTGGCGGGCGCGAGGCAGTAGGAGCACGCGTGGCTGCACCCGCGGTACGGGTTGACGGTCCACCGGAACGGCATGCGCGACATCGCCGGCACCTTGGACAGCGCGCTCTTGGCCGTGACCTCGTGGAACGTGATGCCCGCGAACTCGGGCGTGCGCACGCTGCGGACGAGGCCGACCCGCTCCAGCCCGGGGAGCGCGCCGTCGTCCGCGCCGAGCACCTGTCCGTCCCACCGCATCGCGCCATTCGAACAAACGTTCGAACGCGCTGTCAAGAGCGGGTCAGCCGTCGGCGGACCACGCCTTGAGCAGCGCCAGGTTCCCGAGGGGGATGTGGTGGCCGATGCGCGGGTGGTCCAGCGCGACACCGACGACCCCGGCCGCGCCGAAGGACGCGACGTAGTCGATCGCCGCCGGCACAGGTACCCCGAGCAGCGGCACGGAGCCTGTCTCGTCGTCCGCCAGACCGAGCGCCCGGGCCGCCTCGTCCGCGCGCGCGGCGCTGCTGTAGAGGCAGATCATGGGCCCCTGGTCCGCAGCGACGGCGTACGGACGGGGCTGGTCCTCGGACCCCCGCGCGATGAAGAACCACGTGCCGAGGCGCACCGTCTGCCGCCACAGCGCGATCTGCGCCGACGTGTCGCCCGCGGGCGCGCTCCGCACGGCCTCGTCGAGGCGGTCCAGCTCTGCGACCGCGGCGGAATCGTTGTCTCGGGTCATGCGCGCTGCCTCGTCCCTCGTGGTCGGAGCCCGTCCCCGGTCCGCGCGGGCTCCTCGTCGCCGTCACCTTCTCACGGCGGCCGGGCGTCCCGGTGGGTGAGACGCCGGGATTGTCCGGCGGGCGTCCAGGCCCTAGGGTCGGGCCGAACGCCCCCGGGGAGCGCATGAGCGCTGAGAGTGCAGGCCGGACACCCGTCCCCCCTGCAGACCCGTGGAACCTGATCTGGTTCGTACCAGCGAAGGGAGCAGGGCGGACGTCACCGTCCCCTGCGCGCTCGTGCCCGCGCCCCGCGCGTGCCGTCCGCTCGGGGCGCGGTGGCGCGCCGTCGTGCACCCCTCGCCCCGGGGGCCCGACGGAGGGAACCGCATGACCGAGCCCCGCACCACGCCGCCCCGGGCGACCCCGCCCACCGCCACGCCCGACGACCGACCCGACGGCGTGGGTCCCACGCCCGCCCCCCGGGACCGCGCCGTCGCCGCTCCCCCGAGCCGTGCCCGACGCCGCGGCCTCACCCTCCACGAGACGGTCCTCGTCGCCGTGCTGGGGGTCGTGTTCGGGTTCGTCTACTGGGCGTTCGTGCAGCTCTGGGCCCCGCTCCAGCTCGCGATGGGACCGCTCGCGGACCTCGCCGCCAACGTGCTCGCCGGCGCGTGGATCGTCGTCGGCCCGCTCGCGACGTACATCGTGCGCAAGCCGGGCGTCGGCATCCTCACCGAGACGCTCGCGGCGCTCGTCGAGGTGGTCTTCCTCGCGTCGCCCGCCGGCCCGCTGCTCGTCCTCGTGGGGCTCGTCCAGGGCGTGGGTGCCGAGATCCCCTTCGCCCTCACCCGGTACCGCCGCTACGGCTGGTGGGTCTTCGTCGCGTCGGGCGTCAGCGCGGCGCTCGTCACGTACGCGTTCAACGCGGTCCGCTTCGGCTGGCTCGGGCAGGACTACGCGATGCTCCGGCTCGGCGTGCAGGTCGTCTCGTGCGTCGTGCTGTGCGGGATCGCGGCGCGCCTCCTCGGCGACGCCCTCGCCCGCACCGGCGCGCTCGACGCCTTCGCGATCGGGGCTGACCGCCGTGGCTGAGGCACCGACCGCCGCACCGGACGTCACGCCGGACGCCGTGCCCGGCGACCTGCCCGACGCCGTCGCCGCCGCCGGCCTGACCGTCACCGTGGGCCACGACGGCACGCGCGTGCTCGACGACCTCACCCTCACCGTCCCCGCGGGCACCGGGCTGCTCGTGCTCGGCCCCTCGGGCTGCGGGAAGTCCACGCTGCTGCGTGCGCTCGTCGGCGTCGTGCCCCACACGCTGCCGGGCTCCGTCGCGGGGGACCTGCGCGTGACGGGCGTCGACCCGCGCGACACGACCCCGGCGGCGCTCGCCGCGCGCGTCGGCCTCGTCCAGCAGCGGCCGGGCGACCAGCTCTGCCTCGCCCGCGTCGACGACGAGCTGCGGTTCGCGCTCGAGAACCGGGCCGCGGACCCGCGCACGATGGACGCCCGCGCCGCCACCGCGCTCGCCGCCGTCGGTGCGGACCACCTGCACGACCGGCCGACCCACGCGCTGTCGGGGGGCGAGGCGCAGCGCGTCGCCCTCGCGGCGGCGCTCGTCGCCGACCCCGAGCTCGTGGTCCTCGACGAGCCGACGGCGTTCCTCGACCCGGCCGCGGCGCACGAGGTCGGGACGCTCGTGGGCGGGCTCGTCCGGGCGCCCGGACGGGACGCGCCCGACACCCCCGGCCGGTCGGTCGTGCTCGTCGAGCACCGCCTCGACGACGTCGGGACGCTCCCGGACGCGACGCTCGTGCTCGACGACACCGGCCGCGTCGTCGCGCACGGCCCCACGACCGCCGTCCTGCGCGCGCACGCCGCCACGCTCGCCGAGCTCGGGTGCTGGCTGCCGCTCGACGTCCGGCTCCGGCAGGCAGGAGCCCCGGGCCCGCTCGGCGCGCCCGCGACCGACGACTGGCTCGTCGACCTCGCGCGCACCGCCCCCCGCACCGTCGACCCCCGTGACGCGGACCCCCGTGACGCGGACCCCCGTGACGCGGACGCCGGCCCGGCGGCGCCCGGCCCGGTCGCCTTGCGTGCCCGTCGCCTCGCGGTGCACCGCGCCGCGACAGGCCGCCGGCGGCGCGGGCGGGACGAGACGCCGGTGGTGCGCGACGTCGACCTCGACATGCGCGCGGGCGAGGTGCTCGCAGTGGTGGGGCCGAACGGCGGCGGCAAGTCGACCCTCCTGCGCGGGCTGGCGGGACTCGAACGGACCACGGGCGAGGTCACGACGGCGCCCGGCGCGCCCGTCGCGATGGTGTTCCAGGACCCGGAGCACCAGCTCCTCGCGCGCACGGTCCGCGACGAGGTCGCCTGGTCGGCCCGGCTCGCGCGGCTCGACGACGTCGACGGACGCGTCGCGCGCACCCTCGACGCGTTCGCCCTCACGCACGTCGCCGACGCGAACCCGTACCGGCTCTCCGGCGGCGAGCAGCGGCGACTGTCCCTCGCGACGGCGACGGTGCTCGACCCGCCCGTCCTCCTCGCCGACGAGCCCACGTCGGGGCTCGACCGCGCCCAGGCGGACGGCGTCGCCAACGCGCTGCGCGAGCGCGCCGACGCGGGCGGCGCGGTGGTCGTCGTCACGCACGACCTCGCGCTCGTCGCGGCCCTCGCCGACCGCGTCGCCGTCGTCGTCGGTGGCCGGCTCGTGGCGCTCGGGCCGCCCGCGACCGTGCTGGCCGACGACGCGCTGTGCCGGCGCGCCCGCCTGCGCCGTCCTCCCCTGCTCGCGTGGTGGGCCCGCACGGGCCGCCGCCACGGCGTGGACCCGGGCGCGCTCGTCCGGGCGCTCGACGCAGCCTCGGGCACCGCCGTCGCGGCCGAACCCCCAGAGACCGCGCCCGCAGCCCTCGCGGAGGTCGCCCCGTGAGCGCGCCGCACAGCACGCCCCTCGGGCGCTGGAACCCGACGGTCAAGCTGGCGACCGTCCTCGTCGTGTCGACGGGTGCGCTGCTCGTCACCGACCCGTACACCCCCGCGATCGGGTGGGTGCTCACGGTCGTGGCGCTGCTGATCGCAGGACGCGTCCCCGTGCGCACGCTCGCCCTGGCGCACGTGCCCTTCCTGGTGTTCGCGACGAGCCTGCTGGTCGTCAACGTCGCCACCCGGCCCGGCGGCGACCCGGTCGACCTGGGCCCGGTCACCGTCGGCTCCGACGGCCTGACGATCGGCGCCGGGCTCGCGGTGCGCACGCTGCTCGTCGGCGCCCTCTCGCTCACGGTCGCGGTGACGACCGACCCGGTGCGCCTCATGACGAGCCTCCACCAGCACGGGCGGCTGCCCCTGACGTGGACGTACGCGGTGCTCGCGGCCCACCGGCTGCTCGTCGAGCTGCCCGACGCCTGGCACACCATCCGCTGTGCCCAGGCCGTGCGCGACCCGCGGCGGCGCCCCGGCACGCTCCCCCGGTCCCCCCGCGCGCTCGGCAGCGCCGCGTTCGCCCTTCTCGTCGGCGCCGTGCGCCGGTCCGAGCGCCTGACCGTGGCGCTCGAGTCGCGCGGCCTGGGCTCCGGTCCGCGCACCACGGCGCGGCCCGTCCCGCTCGGCGTGCCCGACGTCGTCGCCGTGGTCGTCGTGCTGGCCGTCGCCGCGGCGGTGGTCGTCGTCGGGGTCCGCGGGGGGTGGGTCACGGGGCTGGGCGCGCTCACGGCGTGAGGCTTGCCGGACCGCGGTCACGCGGGCTCGACGACCGCGCCCTCCGCCGGGACGCCGAGGTCCACGACGCGCGACGAGCCGTCGCGGGACCGCTCGCGGAAGCCCCGGAAGACGAGCGGCAGCCCGCGGGCGGCGAGCGCGTCCGGCGCGTCCATGGCCTGCACGTGCACGTGCGGCTGCGTCGAGTTCCCCGAGCTCCCGCACCGACCCAGCTCGTCGCCCGCCGCGACGCGTCGGCCCGGCTCGACGGCCACGGACCCGGCGCGCAGGTGCGCGAGGACGACGTACGTGCCGGGCGGGTCCAGGGCGAGCACCACGTGGTTGCCCGCGAGCGCCGCGGCACCGCGGCGCGCCCGCGCCGCCTGCGTGAGCGCGTAGCCGAGCAGCGCGGTGGGCGACCGGCGGGCCTCGTGGTCGGGCTCGCCGTCGTGCACCGCGACGACGGTGCCCGCCGCCGGGGCGAGCACGGGCCGCCCGAAGGCGACGAACCGTTCGGGCGGCTCGGTGCCCAGCGCGGTGCGCCAGTCGCGCACGGCGGCGGTGCGCCGCCCTCGGACGGCGACGAAGTCGATCGCGTACGTCGTCGCGAAGAGGTCGG
This sequence comes from Cellulosimicrobium sp. 72-3, assembly GCF_013127315.1. NCBI lineage: Bacteria > Bacillati > Actinomycetota > Actinomycetes > Micrococcales > Promicromonosporaceae > Cellulosimicrobium > Cellulosimicrobium sp. 72-3. The sequence continues at coordinate 2,016,270 of NZ_CP053419.1, read as the reverse complement.
TGCCGTGGCTCGGCACGCGGCGCGCCGGGCTGTTGCGGACGAGCCACGTCCCCTGGAAGGGCAGGGCGAGCTCGACGGGTCGCGTCACGTCGCCCTCCCCTCCCCCGTGCGGCGGGTCAGCCGTCCGCGGGCACGACGCGCGGGAAGCGGTCCTCGGCGGGCGGCTCCCACGTCGCCGCGTCGGCGTCGACCTGCTCCCCCGAGCGGATGTCCTTCACCTGGTCGGACGAGCGCGTGCCGTCGTCCTCGACGCGCGCGGGGAACCAGACGAACGGGATGCCGCGCCGGTCGGCGTAGCGGATCTGCTTGCCGAACTTCGCGGCGGCGGGCGCGACCTCGACCGGGACCCCGCGGGCGCGCAGCGCGTGCGCGACCGCGTCGGAGGCGTCGCGCGTCTCCTCGCTCGTGACGGCCACGACGACGGCGCTCGGCACGGACCGCGTCGCGCGCACCAGGCCCGCGGACAGCAGGCGCGACACGAGCCGGGACACGCCGATCGACAGACCGACGCCGGGGTAGGTGTTCGCACCGTCGGACGCGAGCGTGTCGTAGCGCCCGCCCGAGCAGATCGAGCCGAGCTGCTCGTGGCCCACGAGCACGGTCTCGTAGACGGACCCGGTGTAGTAGTCGAGGCCGCGCGCGATCTTGAGGTCGGCGACGACGACGCCCGGGGCGCGCACGCTCGCGGCCTCGATCAGCGCGCCGAGCTCGCCCAGCCCGGTCTCCAGCAGCTCGCTCTCCACGCCGTGCTCGGCGGCGAGCGCTCGCACGCGGTCGACCACGCCGGAGTCGCTCCCGCTGATGCCCGCGAGCGCGAGGCACGCCTGCGCCTGCTCGGGCGTCGTGCCGGCCTCGGACTCGAGCAGCGCGGCGACCGTCCCGGGGCCGACCTTGTCGAGCTTGTCGATCTGGCGCAGGACGTCGTCGACCGCGTCGATGCCGAGCCCGCGGTAGAACCCCTCGGCGACCCGGCGGTTGTTCACGAGGACGCGGACCTCGGGCACGCCGATGTCGCGCAGCGCGCCGAGGGCCTCGGCCATGACGAGCGGCAGCTCGACCTCGTAGTGGTAGGGCAGCTCGCCCGCGCCGACGACGTCGACGTCGGCCTGGGTGAACTCGCGGAAGCGCCCGTCCTGGGGGCGCTCGCCGCGCCACACCTTCTGGATCTGGTAGCGCTTGAAGGGGAACGCGAGGTGCCCGGCGTTCTCGAGCACGTAGCGCGCGAACGGGACGGTGAGGTCGAAGTGCAGGCCGAGCTGCTTGTCACCCTTCGCGGCCGACCCGGCCGCGGCGTCGTCCTGCGTCTCTTCCTGGAGCCTGCGCAGGACGTAGACCTCCTTCGACGTCTCCCCCTTGCGCAGGAGCTGGTCGAGCGGCTCGACCGCGCGCGTCTCGATCCCGGCGAACCCGTGCAGCTCGAACACCCGGCGCAGGGTGTCGAGGACGTGCTGCTCGACGATCCGACCGTCGGGGAGCCATTCGGGGAAACCGGAGAGGGGTGTGGGCCTGGCCATGGGTCAGATCTTCCCAGACGCCGGGACCGACGACCGCATCGTCCGGCCCCGGCCCGTCGCTCAGCGGGCGAGGAAGGGGTTCGTCGCCAGCTCGCGCGCGACCGTCGTCGCGGGGCCGTGCCCCGGGAGCACGTCCCAGGCCGGGTCGAGGTGCGCGACGACGTCGCGCAGGGTCCGGGCCATCGTCGCGTCGTCCCCGCCCGGCAGGTCGGTGCGGCCGACGGAGCCCGCGAAGAGGACGTCGCCGCTGAGCACGAGACCCGCTCCCGGCTCGCCCACGAGGTAGAGCGTGGAGCCCTCGGTGTGCCCGGGCGCGCCCACCGCGCGCAGCGCGACGCCGCCCCAGCGCAGCTCCTGCTCGCCGCCCGCAGGCACGTCGAACGTCTCGACGCGGCTCGGCTCGCGGTAGTCCTGCGGCCCGGCGCCGGCCGCCGCGAGCGCCGCGCCGAGCGGGCCGGACACGACGGCGCCCGGCCGGCTCGCGGCGGGCCCGCCGTGCTCCAGGCTCCCGAACGGGTCCGCGAGCCGGTACGCGTCGGCCGCGTGCAGCACGACGGGCACCCCGAAGCGGTCGACGAGCGCGGCGGCGTCCCACGTGTGGTCGACGTGGCCGTGCGTCGCGAGCACCGCGCGGGGCACGAGGCCCGCGGAGCGGACGTGCGCGACGACGGCGTCCGCGACCCCCGCCCCCGCGTCGATCACGACGCAGTCGCCGCCCGGAGCGCTCACCACCGTGCAGTTCGTGCCGAAGACGGGCGCCACCACCACGTGCACGGCCGGTCCGGGCGGGATCGGGCCGTGCTCGGCCGGGGGCGTCGGCGTCGTGCCACGAGGTCGGTCCACGAGGGCGAGGGTAGCCCGCGGCACGGGCGGCGGGGCGGCTCCGGGCGGGCGCAGCGCGGGTTGCGGGCGGCGCCGTCGATACCGGACCGTGACCTGCGCGCGGCAAATCCACCCGCCACCAGGGTTCTCGGTGCCTAGACTGTCCCGTACCGACCACGGCCGCACCGGGGTCGACCGTGCGCGCCGTCGCGGCGCCGGACGAAGGAGCTGGGGTGTCGACGAAGAGTCGCGAGCGCGAGCAGGCGCGTCGTCGTGAGGAGAAGTGGGACCGTCACGTGGCCCAGCTCCGGGCGAAGCGCCAGCGCACGTGGTCGATCGTGGGCGTCGTCGTCGCGCTCGTCGTGATCGGCGTCGCCGTCTGGTGGGCGCTCGCCGCCACCCAGGATCCCGGCACCGACCCGGGCGGCGACACGGGCGCGGCGCCCTCGGGCGAGCACACCCTGCCGCCCGCGTCCGCCGCCGAGGGCCGTGACTGGACCACCACGCTCACCACGAGCGCGGGCGACCTCACGCTCACGCTCGACGGCGCGGCCGCCCCGCAGGCGGTCGCGAGCTTCGTGTCCCTCGCCGAGTCCGGGTACTTCGACGGCACGTCGTGCCACCGCCTCACGACGTCGGGCATCTACGTGCTCCAGTGCGGCGACCCGACGGGCACCGGCACGGGCGACCCGGGCTACAAGTTCGGCCCCGTCGAGAACGCCCCCACCGACGACGTCTACCCCGCGGGGACCGTCGCCATGGCCCGCCAGGGCGGGGACGCCGACTCGATGGGCTCGCAGTTCTTCCTCGTCTACGAGGACTCGACCATCCCGTCCGACGCAGCGGGTGGTTACACGGTGTTCGGCACCATCACGTCCGGCCTGGACGTCGTCCAGGCAGTCGCTGACGCGGGGACGCAGGACGGATCCGGCGACGGGTCCCCCGCCACCCCGGTCACCATCGAAGGAGTTGAGACCCAGTGAGCGATCCCGCCCAGAACCAGGCGAGCGCACCGGCACCGGAGCCCGCGGAGGCGAGCGAGACCGGACGGGTCGACGCGACAGACGTGGAGCCGACGCCCGAGACCACCGAGGCCACCGAGGCCACCGAGGCCACCGAGGCCACCGAGGCCACCGAGGCCACCGAGGCCACCGAGGCCACCGAGGCCACCGAGGCCACCGAGGCCACCGAGGCCACCGACGAGGGTCCCACCTCCGCCGCGGCCGAGGAAGTCGCTCCGGCCGAGCAGGTGGAGGCCACGCCTGCCGCCGAGGCCGAGGCGACCGACGCACCGGCAGCGGAGGCCGAGACCGCCCCCGAGGCCGAGCAGACCGAGGCCCCCGCGGCCGACGACGCTCCCGCCGCCGAGGCCGAGACCGACGCGTCCGCTGACGCGGCACCGGAGGCGCCTGCCGCCGACGCAGCTGAGGCAGCCGAGGCAGCCGACGACACTCCCGCCGCCGAGGCTCCTGCCGCCGAGACGACGGCACCCGCCGGGGCGGCGCCCCGGCCCGCCGCCCCGCGTCCCGGGCCGCGGCCCAAGCCGTCGGCGCTCCCGCACCCGCCGCGCAAGCCGGCCGCCCCGGCCGCGGGCGCTCCCGCCGCAGCGGCCGTCGTGCCGGAGGTGCCCGCCGTCCCGGCGCTGGCCGACGACTCGGCCGCCGCCAAGGCCGCCGCCGCGTTCGGTCGGGTCGACGAGGACGGCACGGTGTACGTCCGCGAGAGCGCGGGCGAGCGCTCCGTCGGGCAGTTCCCGGGCGTCGGCGCCGACGAGGCGCTCACGCTGTACGTGCGCCGCTACCTCGACCTCCAGGCGAAGGTCGCGCTGTTCGAGGCGCGGCTGACGAGCACGGACCTGTCGGTCAAGGAGATCGACCAGACGATCGCCCGGCTCACCGAGGAGACGGCGGAGCCCTCCGCGGTCGGCGACCTCGACGGGCTCCGGGCGCAGGTCGAGTCGCTGCGCGGCGCCGCTGCCGAGCGTCGCGCGCAGCTCGAGGCGGAGCGCGCCGCGGCGAAGGCCGCGGCTCTCGAGGCCCGCACGGAGATCATCGAGGCCGCCGAGAAGATCGCCGCGACCGACCCGAGCCGCATGCAGTGGCGGCCCGCGGGCGAGGAGCTGCGCGGGCTGCTGGAGCGCTGGAAGGAGGCCCAGCGCTCGGGCCCGCGCATCGACCGCGCGAGCGAGGAGGCGCTGTGGAAGCGGTTCAGCCACGCGCGCACCGCGTTCGACCGCGAGCGCCGGCACTACTTCGCCGAGCTCGAGCAGCGCAACGCCTCCGCGAAGGCCGCGAAGGAGAAGCTGGTCGCGGAGGCCGAGGCGCTGTCGTCGAGCACGGACTGGGGCCCGACGGCGGGCGCGTACCGCGACCTCATGGCGCGCTGGAAGGCCGCGGGCCGGGCGAGCCGCAAGGACGACGACGCGCTGTGGGCCCGCTTCCGCGCCGCCCAGGACACGTTCTTCCAGGCGCGCGACGCGGTGAACTCCGCGACCGACGCCGAGTACGCGGCGAACCTCGAGGTCAAGGAGGCGCTGCTCACCGAGGCGGAGGCGCTCGTGCCCGTCAAGGACCTCGCCGCGGCCAAGGCGGCGCTGCGCGACCTCCAGGAGCGCTGGGAGGAGGCCGGCCGCGTGCCGCGTGGCGACCTGCAGCGCGTCGAGGGCCGCCTGCGTGCCGTCGAGAACGCGGTCCGCGACGCCGAGCAGGCGCAGTGGACGCGGAGCAACCCCGAGACGCGCGCCCGCGCGGAGGGTGCGGCGGCGCAGCTCGAGGCCGCGATCGAGGCGCTCGAGGCCGACCTCGCCGCCGCGCAGAGCCGCGGGGACGCGCGCGCGGTCAAGGAGGCCGAGACGGCGCTCGCCGCGCGGCGCTCCTGGCTCGAGCAGGTCGTCCGCGCGGCGGAGGACTCGCGCGGCTGACGCACGTCCCGCTCGTCGCAGGGCCGGCGCTCGTCCACAGACGGGTGCCGGCCCTTCCGCGTCCCCACGGCCGTGCGGCACGGTAGGGGCGTGCCCGCAGCCACGACCGCGCCCGACCACGCCGCATCCGCCCGCGCCACGGGGCACGTCCCCGCTGCCGCGCTCGCGCACCTGCTGGCTCCGCCGGGACCGGAGGTCGGCCTGCTCGTCGTCCCGGAGGACGTCGGCGGGCCGGCGGCCTTCCAGGAGCTCGTCCGCGCGGGCGCCCTGCGTCGGCTGTGGGGCGACGTCGCCGCTCCGGCGAGCGTGCCCGTCACCCCCACGCTCCGCGCGCTCGCCGTCCGCGACCAGGTGCCGCGCGGCACGGTGCTCGCTGGCGCGGCCGCCGCGTGGGTGCTGTGCGGCTCCGCGCCGCCCCGCGTGCTCGACGTCGTCCACCCGCCCGGGCGTCACCGTCCGCCGCCGCGGCAGGGCCGGGCCGCGCGGCAGGCGCACGTGCTGCGCGACGAGACGACCCTCGTCGCGGGCGTGCTCGTCACGTCGGTGCTGCGGACCGCGCTCGACGTCGCCACCCGGTGCGAGCCGGTGCAGGCGCTGAGCACCCTGCGCCGGCTGGACGCGGTGTGCGGGCTCGACGCCCGTGCGGCGGCACGGTCGCTCGAGCTGCGCCACCGGTGGGCCGGCCGGCCGCAGGCGCGACGCACCCTCGCGCTCCTGCTCGCCGGGACCGACGACCCGGTCTAGGTTGGTCGGCATGGCCGCAGCCACGACTCCCCCCGTGGAGCTCGACGTCCGAGGAAGGACCGTGCGCGTCACGAGCCCGGACCGCGTCGTCTTCCCCGCGCGCGGGCTCACCAAGCTCGACGTCGTGCAGTACTTCCTCGACGTGGGCGACGGCATCCTCGGCGCCCTGGTCGACCGCCCGACGACGCTCGAGCGCTGGCCCAAGGGCGTGTTCGAGGGCGCGCGCATGAGCACGCGCACGGACAACACCGGCGACGCGTTCTACCAGAAGCGCATCCCGAAGGGCGCGCCCGAGTGGGTGCAGACCGCGCGCATCGCGTTCCCGAGCGGGCGCACGGCCGACGAGGTGTGCCCCACGGAGCTCGCCGTCGTCGCCTGGGCGGCCAACCTCGGCACGCTGACGTTCCACCCGTGGCCCGTGCGCGGCGGGGACGTCGAGGCGGTGGACCAGCTCCGCATCGACCTCGACCCGCAGCCGGGCACCGACTTCGACGACGCCGTGCGCGTCGCACCGCACCTGCGCGAGATCCTCGACGAGCTCGGCCTCCCCGGCTACCCCAAGACGTCGGGCGGTCGCGGCATCCACGTGTTCGTCCCGGTCGCGCCCGAGTGGGACTTCGTGGCCGCGCGCCGCGCGACGATCGCGATCGGTCGTGAGCTCGAACGCCGCCTGCCGGACCAGGTGACCACGAAGTGGTGGAAGGAGGAGCGCGGCGCCAAGATCTTCGTCGACTACAACCAGATGGCGCGCGACCGCACGATCGCGTCGGCCTACTCGATCCGTTCCAACCAGCGCGCGACGGTGTCCGCTCCCCTGCGCTGGGAGGAGCTCGGCGACGTCCACCCGGACGACTTCGACGTGCTGTCGATGCCCGCGCGCTTCGCCGCGGTGGGCGACCTCTTCGCACCCCTGCGCGCCGACCGGAAGGACCCGGGCGCGTCGCTCGAGCCCGCCCTGGAGCTGTCCCGGCGCGACGAGGCCGAGCACGGGCTCGGGGACCTCCCCTACCCGCCCGAGTACCCGAAGATGCCCGGCGAGCCCAAGCGCGTCCAGCCGAGCAAGGACCGGGACCGCGCCCGGGACTGACGTGCCGCGACCACGCGGGTGCGGGCGGCGTCAGTCGACGCCGGGCGCCCCGGGGAGGATGCCCGTGAGGTCGTAGCGCACCGGCTCCTCGAGCTGCTCGTAGGTGCACGACTCCGGGTCCCGGTCGTCGCGCCAGCGCCGGAACTGCGCGGTGTGACGGAACCGGGAGCCCTCCATGTGGTCGTAGGCGACCTCGAGCACGCGCTCCGGGCGCAGCGGCGTGAACGACAGGTCCTTGCCCGAGCTCCAGCGCGACACCGCACCCGGCATCCGCTCCCCGGCCGGGTTCTCCCACCCGGACCACGGGTGCGCGTCCGCGTCCGGCGTGCCCGGCTCGACGACGAGCGGCGCGAGCTCCTCGACCAGCGCGGCGCGCCGCGCCGTCGGGAACGACGCGGCGACGCCGACGAACTGGAGCTGGCCCGCGTCGTCGTACAGGCCGAGCAGGAGCGAGCCGAGCAGCGGCTTCGCGAAGGTCGACGTCTTGTGCAGGCGGTACCCCGCGAGCACGACGTCCGCCTCGCGACCGTGCTTGATCTTGAGCATCGCGCGCTTGTTCGGCTGGTACGTGCCGTCGAGCGGCTTGGCGACGACGCCGTCCAGGCCCGCGCCCTCGAACGTGTCGAACCACTCCCGCGCCACGGCGACGTCGCGGGTGCGAGGCGTGGCGTGCACGGCCGGGCCGTCGAGGCCCAGGGAGTCGAGGACCTCCTGCCGCCGCGCGAGCGGCGCGCGCGTGAGGTCCTCGTCCCCGAGCGCGAGCACGTCGAACACGACGAGGGCCGCGGGGGTCTGCTCCGCGAGCAGGCGCACGCGCGACGCCGCCGGGTGGATGCGCTGCTGGAGCACCTCGAACTCGAGGCGACCGTCGCGCGCGACGACGATCTCGCCGTCGACCACGCACCGGGGCGGGAGCGCGGCCCGCACCGCCTCGACGACCTCGGGGAAGTAGCGGTCCATGGGCCGCGCGTTCCTGCTGTCGAGCCGCACCTCGTCGCCGTCGCGGTACACGATCGCGCGGAAGCCGTCCCACTTCGGCTCGTACACGTACCCGCCGTCGACGGCGTCGGGCTCGGGCACGGCGGGCACGGACTTCGCGAGCATGGGCAGCACGGGGGGCATGACGGGCAGGTCCATGTGCCGATGCTGCCACCGGGCCTGCCGCCCTGCGCGGCGTGGTGCCGCCGAGCCGCCTCCCGGCCCCGGCTCAGGCGGGGAGCTGCGCCGTCTCGGCGGCCTTCGTCCCCGTGATGCGGTAGACGTCGAACACGCCGTCGACCTTGCGGACCGCGCTGAGGACCTGCGCGAGGTGCGCGGGCTCCGCCATCTCGAAGACGAAGCGGGACATCGCCACGCGGTCGTTCGAGGTCGAGACGGTCGCCGAGAGGATGTTCACGTGGTTGTCCGACAGGACGCGCGTCACGTCGGAGAGCAGGCGCGCGCGGTCGAGCGCCTCGACCTGGATCTGCACGAGGAACATGGCGTTGCTGCCCGTGGTCCACGAGACGTCGACGATCCGCTCGGGCTGGTTGCGCAGCCCGACGACGTTCGCGCAGTCCGCGCGGTGCACGCTCACGCCCTGCCCGCGCGTGACGAACCCGATGATCTCGTCGCCCGGGACCGGGGTGCAGCACTTCGCGAGCTTGACCCAGATGTCGTCGACGCCCTTGACCATGACGCCCGGGTCGCCCGTGCGCACGCGGCGCGCGGTGTTCCCAGGGCGCGCGGTCTCGGCGACGTCCTCAACCGTGCCCTCCTCGCCGCCCATCGCCTGGACGAGCTTGGAGACGACGTTCGCCGCCGACACCTGGCCCTCGCCGATCGCCGCGTACAGCGCGGTGACGTCCGCGAAGCGGAGCTCGTTGGCGAGCGCGACGAGCGACTCGTGCGACAGCAGGCGCTGGATCGGCAGGTTCTGCTTGCGCATCGCCTTGGCGATCGCGTCCTTGCCGTGCTCGACGGCCTCCTCGCGGCGCTCCTTGGAGAACCACTGCCGGATCTTGTTGCGCGCCCGCGGGCTCTTGACGAAGGCGAGCCAGTCACGGCTCGGACCCGCGTTCTCGGACTTCGAGGTGAGGACGTCGACCGAGTCGCCGTTCTCGAGCGTCGAGTCGAGCGGGACGAGCCGGCCGTTGACGCGCGCGCCCATGGTCCGGTGCCCGACCTCGGTGTGCACCGCGTAGGCGAAGTCGACCGGCGTCGAGCCCGCCGGCAGCGCCATGACGTCGCCCTTGGGCGTGAAGACGTAGACCTCCGCGCCGCCGATCTCGAAGCGCAGCGAGTCGAGGAACTCGGCCGGGTCGGCCGTCTCGCGCTGCCAGTCCACGAGCTGGCGCAGCCACCGCATGTCGTTGGCCGCGGCGTCGTCCTTCGCCGTCTTGCCGCCCGACTTCGCGGTCTCCTTGTACTTCCAGTGCGCCGCGACGCCGTACTCCGCGCGCCGGTGCATCTCGTGCGTGCGGATCTGGATCTCGACCGGCTTCCCGCCCGGCCCGATGACCGTCGTGTGCAACGACTGGTACATGTTGAACTTCGGCATCGCGATGTAGTCCTTGAACCGCCCCGGCACGGGGTTCCACCGCGCGTGCAGCGCACCGAGCGCGGCGTAGCAGTCCCGGACGCTGTCCACCAGGACGCGCGCGCCGACGAGGTCGTAGATCTCCGCGAAGTCGTGGCCGCGCACGATCATCTTCTGGTAGATCGAGTAGTAGTGCTTCGGCCGGCCGGTGACGGTCGCCTTGATCTTCGCGCTGCGCAGGTCGGCCGTGACCTGCTCGCGCACGACGGCCAGGTACTCCTCGCGCGCCGGCGCGCGCTCGGCGACGAGGTGGACGATCTCGTCGTACACCTTGGGGTACAGGGCCTGGAACGACAGGTCCTCGAGCTCCCACTTGATCGTGTTCATGCCGAGGCGGTGGGCGAGCGGCGCGTAGATCTCGAGCGTCTCGCGCGCCTTGCGACCCGCCGACGACGACGACACGTACTTCCAGGTGCGCGCGTTGTGCAGGCGGTCGGCGAGCTTGATGACGAGCACGCGGATGTCCCGTGCCATGGCGACGACCATCTTGCGCACCGTCTCGGCCTGCGCCGCGTCGCCGTACGTGACCTTGTCGAGCTTGGTCACGCCGTCGACGAGCATGGCGATCTCCTCGCCGTACTCCTCGGTGAGCTGCGCGAGCGAGTAGTCGGTGTCCTCGACCGTGTCGTGCAGCAGCGCGGCGGCGAGCGTCGACCCGTCGAACCCGAGCTCGGCGAGGATCGTCGCGACCGCGACGGGGTGCGTGATGTACGGGTCGCCGCTCTTGCGCAGCTGGCCGCGGTGGGCGCGCTCTGCGGTCTCGTACGCGCGCTCGATGACGCTCAGGTCCGTGCGCGGGTGGTTGGTGCGGACGGCCTGGAGCACCGGCTCGAGCGCCGGGCTGCCCGCGTTGGGGCGCGCGCCGAAGCGGACGAGGCGCGAGCGCACACCGCGCCCGCCCGAGCCGCCGGTGCCGGAGGTCGGGGCGCCCGCGCGCTCAGGAGCGCGCGACGTCCGGGTGTTCTCGCTCATGCGCGCCTCCTTCCGCAGGGCGGCCGCCACCGGCACGATGCCGGCGACCAGCCGAGACGACCGGAGTGGCAATCCTACGACTCGACGTGGACCAGCGTGGCCACCTCGCGGCCCGCGAGCCGCTCGCGGCCTCCCAGGCCCTCGAGCTCGAGGAGGAACGCCAGGCCCACCACGACGCCTCCCCCGCGCTCGACGAGCTCGGCGCCCGCGGCCGCCGTGCCCCCGGTCGCGAGCACGTCGTCCACCACGAGAACACGCGCACCCGGGGGCAGTGTTCCCGACCGGAGCTCGATGGTCGCGGTGCCGTACTCGAGGTCGTACGTGACGGTGTCCGTGGGCGGCGGGAGCTTGCCCGCCTTGCGCAGCGGCACGAACCCGACGCCGAGGTGCGTGGCGAGCGGCGCCCCGATGAGGAACCCCCGCGCCTCCATGCCCGCGACGAGGTCGACCCCGCCCGCGGCGCGCGCGACGTCGCCGAGCGCCTCGACCACGTGGCCGAAGGCGTCGCCGTCGGCCAGCAGGCCGGTGATGTCCCGGAAGACGATCCCCGGTCCCGGGTAGTCCGGGACGGCACGGACGAGCTCGAGCACGCGCGAGGCGCGCTCCGGGCCGAGCCCGGCGAGGTGGACGGCGCGCAGGCCGCCCGCCTCGCCGGCCGGCACGTGACCGGGTGCCGTCATCGGGGACGACGGCGGCGCGGCTGCGCCTTGTTGCCCTGGTGCGCGCCCGGCTGGAGCTGGCGGTGCCCCGCCCCGACGCCGGCCGCCGCGAGCGCGGCGTCCTCCTCGTCGCCCGCGACCTCGGCCCGCTCCGCGCGCAGCGCGAGGACCTTGGCCGTGTGCTCCTGGATGGGCTTCTCCCGCTCGCGCAGCGCGACCTCGAGCGGCGTCGCGAGGTACACCGACGAGTACGCGCCGACGGCCATGCCGACGAAGAGCGCGAGCGCGATGTCGCGCAGCGTGCCCGCGCCCAGCAGGAACGCCCCGATGAAGAGGATGCCCGCGACGGGGAGCAGCGCGACGACGGACGTGTTGATCGAGCGCACGAGCGTCTGGTTGATCGCGAGGTTGGCCCGCTCGGCGTACGTGCTGCGCGTCTGGTCGAGGACGCCCGCGGTGTTCTCGCGGACCTTGTCGAAGACCACGACCGTGTCGTAGATCGAGTACGCGAGGATCGTCAGGAGGCCGATCACCGTCGCCGGCGTGATCTCCCAGCCGATCGCCGCGTAGATGCCCACCGTGACGATGAGGTCGTGGAACAGCGCGATGACCGCGGCGAGCGCCATGCGCCAGTTCCGGAAGTAGATCGTCATGACCAGGCTCACGAGGAGCAGGAAGACGACGAGGCCGACGATCGCCTTCTGGGAGACGTCCTTGCCCCAGGTGGGGCCGATGTACGAGCTCGTCACCTCCCCCTCGGACACGTCGTACGCGCTCGCGAGCTCGACGGCGACCTGCTCGACCTGCGCGTTGCTGAGCTCCGCCGTCTGCACCCGCACGGTGCTGGAGCCCACCGAGGTGACGCGCGGCACCTCCTCGGGGGCGACCGCCGCGACGGCGTCGAGCGCCGGCTGCTGCGAGGTGTCCGAGACGCCCGAGACGGTGAACTCCGACCCGCCGCGGAACTCGATGCCGAGGTTGAGCCCGTCACCGGCGATCCGGACCCCGATGATGCCGAGGGACAGGACGACCAGGACGAGCGCCACCACGAAGTAGGCGCGCCGCTTGGCGACGATGGCGTAGGACCGGCGGCCCGTGTACAGGTCGTTGCCCCACTGGGCGAAACCGCTGGCCATCAGTGCTTCTCCTCGTTCTCGTCGCCCGCCGCGTCAGCGGCCGGGGACCCCTCGTCGCCGTCCGCGGAGGCGGCGGCCCGCCGCTCGGCGGCACGGCGCTCGGCGATGGTCATGCGCGGGCCGTCGGACCGGCCGACGCCGGCACCGACCGTCTCCCGGACGGGCGCCGTGCGCTCGCGCGCCGGGGCGTCCTGCACCGGCGCGTCCTCGACGACGTCGCCGCCGTCCGCGGGTGCCGTCGAGGTCGCCCCGACGACGCGGCCGCGACCTGCGTACCGCGTGCCGCGCACCCCGAGGCGCCGCGGGTCGAGGCCCGACGCCGGGTGGCCGTTCGCGAAGAACTTGGTCCGGGCGAGGAGCTGCATGAGCGGGTGCGTGAAGAGGAACACCACGATCAGGTCGACCAGGGTGGTCAGGCCCAGCGTGAACGCGAAGCCGCGCACGCCGCCGACCGCCAGGTAGTACAGGACCACCGCGGCGACGAAGTTCACCGCGTCCGAGGCGAGGATCGTGCGGCGGGCACGCTGCCAGCCCTTCTCCACCGCGGAGTTCAGCGTCCGGCCGTCGCGCAGCTCGTCGCGGATGCGTTCGAAGTACACGATGAACGAGTCCGCGGTGATACCGATCGCGACGATGAGCCCCGCGACGCCGGCGAGCGACAGGCGGTACCCGATCGTCCACGAGAGCACCGAGATCACGCCGAACGTCACGACGGCCGCGATGCCGAGCGACGCGACGGTGACCAGGCCGAGCACGCGGTACTGGAAGAGCGAGTAGATGACGACCAGCAGCAGGCCGATCGCGCCCGCGAGCAGACCCTTCTCGAGCTGCTCGGAGCCGAGCGTCGCGGAGATCTGCTCCTGGCTCTGCACCTCGAAGGTCAGGGGCAGCGAGCCGAAGTTGAGCTGGTTCGCCAGCGTCGCCGCGCTGTCGCGCGTGAAGCTGCCCGAGATCTCGGCCTTGCCGTCGGGGATCGCGACCTGCGAGACGGGCGCCGAGATGACGAGGCCGTCGAGGACCATCGCGAACTGGTTCTGCGGCGACGGGAGCGTCGTGAGACGCGTCGTGACGTCACGGAAGGCCTTGGTGCCCTCGGAGTCGAACTCGATGTTGACGACCCACTCGTTGGTGACGACGCCGTTCTGCCCGACGCGCAGGCCGGAGCTCGCGTTCGAGATGTCGGTGCCCTCGATCTCGACCGGCCCGAGGATGTACTTGGCCGTGCCGTCGTCGGCGCACGAGACGAACGCGCTGTCGGTCGGGCCGCTGTCGCCGCCCACGAGGTTCTCGGGGAGCGTGCAGTCGAGCGCGTCGAACTGCGCCTGCAGCTCCGGCGTGATCTGCGCGAGGTCGCTCGGGTTCTCCGGGCGGGTCGTCTCCGGCGCCGGGTCCGTCGTGGCGTCCTCCGCCGGGGCGTCCGTCGCTGCGTCGGCCGCCGGGTCCGTGCCGTCCTCGGCCGCGGGGTCCGTCGCGCCGTCGGTGGCCGCGTCCGCGGACTCCGTCGCGTCCGGGGCGTCCTCGGCCGCGGCGTCGTCGCCCGCGGCCGGGTCGGTGGACTCGTCGTCGGCAGGCGTCGCCGTCGGCATGCCCACGGAGAGCACGGGGCGGAAGCGCATCTGGGCCGAGGTGCTGACGAGGTCGATGGTCTCCTGGGACGGCTGCCCCGGGATGCCGACGACGATGTTGTTACGGCCCTGGCTCGTGATCTCGGCCTCGGAGACACCCTGCGCGTCGATGCGCTGGCGGATGACGTTGATCGCCTGGTTGATGTCCTCGGCCGTCGGCTGCGAGCCGTCGGTGGTGACGGGCTCCAGGATGATCTGCGTGCCACCCTCGAGATCGAGCGCGAGGCCCGGGGTGAGGCTCGCCCCGCCCGGGTTGTCCTCGGTCTTCGGGTCGAGCTTCGTGCCCGCGAAGAGGGACCCGAAGAGGACGACGATGAGGATTCCCAGGGTGACGAGGGTCCGTACGGGCCTCGCTCGTGTGCTGCTGGTGGCCAACTGTCCGTCTCTTCTCGTGCGTGTGCGGTGGGCCTCGCGGCCCACCGCGTCAGGCCGGTCGCGGCAGCGACCGGCATAGGGTCACTTGATGTCGGTGCCGTCGTCCCGGCGTCCGCGGTCCTTCTCCGACCGGTCGTCGGTCAGACCGGAGAGGTCGTCGGGCACGACGAGGTCGTCGACGTCGCCCTTCGTGGTGGTCCCGGCGTCGGCACCGGCGCTGCCGTACTCGGCCACGCCCTCGGACGCGTCGTCCGCCGTCGTCTCCTCGGTCTCCTCGACCGGGGGCTCGACGAGCTTGGCGATCGCGGCGCGCAGCCACCGGGACTGGTTGCCCGGCGTCGACTCGATGGTGATGACGTCGGCCTCGTCGTCGACGTCGACGACCGTGCCGAACATGCCCGAGCCCGTCATCACCTCCTGCCCGGGGGCGAGGGTCGCCCGGAAGTTCTGGGCCTCGCGCTGCTGCTTGCGGGTGCGGCTGGTCATGAGGAACATCGCACCCGCCGCGAGGGCGAGGATGAGGATGAAGCTGATATCCATGACGGAGTCTCGTGTCCTGTTCTGTGCGGGATCTGCGCGCAGTCTAGGCGTGCGCGCACGGTTCACCAACGAGCCGT
Organism: Cellulosimicrobium sp. 72-3; assembly: GCF_013127315.1. Taxonomy (NCBI): domain Bacteria; kingdom Bacillati; phylum Actinomycetota; class Actinomycetes; order Micrococcales; family Promicromonosporaceae; genus Cellulosimicrobium; species Cellulosimicrobium sp. 72-3. The sequence goes on along the minus strand of NZ_CP053419.1, from coordinate 2,001,221 downwards.
CTCGCCGCGGAGTTCCGCCCGCCCGGGTCCGACCATTCTAGGACCACCCGCGGAGCGCCTGTGACCGCCGTCACGGGACGCCCTCCCGGGCCCATGACCGCCGGCGTCGCCTCAGGCGTCGAAGAGCGTGCCGCCCTCGCGCGGCGGGGTGAGCCCGAGGTGCGCCCAGGCGGCCGGGGTCGCGACGCGGCCCCGCGGCGTCCGCCCGATCAGCCCCTCGCGCACGAGGTACGGCTCGGCGACGGTCTCGACCGTCTCCGCCTCCTCGCCCACCGTCACGGCGAGCGTCGTCAGGCCGACGGGACCGCCGTTGAAGCGCGTGCACAGCGCGGTGAGCACCGCGCGGTCGAGCCGGTCGAGGCCGATCGGGTCCACCTCGTAGACCTCAAGGGCCGCGCGCGCGGCCGCGAGGTCCATGGTCCCGTCGCCGCGCACCTGCGCCCAGTCGCGCACGCGCCGCAGCAGGCGGTTCGCGATGCGGGGCGTCCCCCGCGAGCGCCCCGCGATCTCGCGGGCGGCCTGGGGGTCGAGCGCGACGCCCAGCAGACCGGCCGAGCGCGTCAGCACGCGCTCGAGCTCGTCGCCCGAGTAGAAGTCCAGGTGCCCGGTGAAGCCGAACCGGTCGCGCAGCGGCGCGGGCAGGAGCCCGGCGCGCGTCGTCGCGCCGACCGCCGTGAACGGCGGCAGCGAGAGCGGGATGGCGCTCGCCCCGGCACCCTTGCCCACGACGACGTCGACGCGGAAGTCCTCCATCGCCATGTAGAGGAGCTCCTCGGCCGGTCGCGCGAGCCGGTGGATCTCGTCGATGAACAGGACCTCGCCCTCCTCGAGCGAGGACAGCACCGCCGCGAGGTCGCCGGCGTGCTGGATCGCGGGCCCGGACGTCACGCGCAGCGACGTGCCGAGCTCCGCGGCGATGATCATGGCGAGCGTCGTCTTGCCGAGCCCGGGCGGCCCCGACAGGAGCACGTGGTCGGGTGCGCTCCCCCGCGCGAGCGCGGCCTGGAGCACGAGCGACAGCTGGTCGCGCACGACGGCCTGGCCGACGAACTCCTCCAGCCGGCGCGGGCGGAGCGCGGCCTCGGCCGCACGCTCGAGGTCGTCCGCACCCGCAGCGACGATGCGCTCCGACGAGAACGTGCCGTCCCCGCCGAGGTCGTCGAGTCCCACCTGGTCGAAGGTCGCCATCGTCAGCTCCTCGGCCCGCCGAGCACCCGCAGCGCGGCACGCAGCGCGCCCGCCACGTCGGGTGCCTCGACGACGTCGACGCCCGCCTCGGCGAGCACGGTGGACACCGCGTCGTCCGCGGCCTTGAGGTTCCAGCCGAGCCCGACGAGCGCCTCGACCACCTGGTCGCGCCGGTCCTCCGGACGCGGCGCCGACGCCGAGGCGATCGATCCCGCCTCGGTGGCGTCGGCGCCCGTGGGCGGGCCGAGCTTGTCGCCGAGCTCGAGCGCGATCCGCTGCGCGCCCTTGTTGCCGATGCCCGGGACGCGCACGAGCGCGGCGATGTCGGCACCCGCGACCGCACGACGCAGGCCGTCGGGCGTGTGCACGGCGAGCATCGCGAGCGCGAGGCGCGGACCGACGCCGCTCACGGTCTGGACGGTCTCGAAGACGGCGCGCTCGTCGTCGTCGGCGAAGCCGTAGAGCGTGAACGAGTCCTCGCGCACGACGAGGCTCGTCGCGAGGCGCGCCGTCTCCCCGACGCGCAGGCCGGCGAGCGTGGCGGGCGTGGCGTGGACGAGGTAGCCCACTCCTCCGACCTCGAGCACGGCGCGGTCGAGCTGGACGCTCGCCACGACACCGCTCAGGGACGCGATCACGCAGGCTCCTCTCCCGGTCGGCAGCACCGACCTGGTCCGATGGTCCGCCGGCCCCGAGGACCGCCGTCGGGCCGCGCGCCGAGGGGCGCGTCGAACACCCGTACGACCGCGGTCACTCTAGCAAGGGCCGCCCACCCGCCGACCGACCGACACGGACCGCCGGCACCCCCACCGGCACGACCGGCGGAACCGGCGCCGCTAGCGCGGCGCGCGCCGTCCCTTCGCCGCGTGCTCGGCGGCCGCCCAGGCGCGCTGCGCGGCGGTGAGCTCGTGCCGCTCGCCGCCCTGGAGGGCGCCCGCGGGGCGCCAGAGGTGGCAGATCGCGAGCGCGAGCGCGTCGGCCGCGTCCGCGGGCTTCGGCGGCTCCGCGAGGCCGAGGATCCCCGCGACCATGCGCTGGACCTGCTCCTTGCCGGCGCGTCCGCTCCCCGTGACCGCGGCCTTGACCTCCGACGGCGTGTGCAGCGCGACGGGGACGCCCCGCTTCGCCGCCCCGACCATCGCGATGCCCGCGGCCTGCGCGGTGCCCATGACCGTCCCGACGTTGTGCTGCGCGAACACGCGCTCGACCGCCACGACGTCGGGCACGTGCTCGTCGAACCACGCGTCCAGCCGCTCCGCGATCCGCAGCAGCCGCAGGTCCACGCTCAGCTCCGGGTCCGTCCGGATCACCCCGACCGCGACGAGCTCGGCCCGCCGCCCCCGCGCGGAGTCCACCACCCCGACACCGCACCGGGTCAGCCCAGGATCCACTCCGAGAACGCGCACCCCTCGACCCTTTCACGTGAACGGCACGGACCGGCCGTGCCACGCGGTCCGGCGACGGACCAGCCAGCGGTGGGGCCGGGAGGTCGGTGCGCGGTCGTGGCGGGCCTGGCGGGAGCGGCGCGAGGCACGAGCGCCGCGGATGGTAGACCGCGCACCGACCTCCCGGCCGCGCCGCGACCCGACCATCAGGACGCGAGCTCCGCCGGATCAGTCGTCGTTATCGAGCTCCGCCATGACCTCGTCCGACGCGTCGAAGTTGGCGTAGACGTTCTGCACGTCGTCGCTGTCCTCGAGCGCGTCGATGAGGCGCAGGATCTTGCGCGCGCCCTCGGCGTCGACCTCGACCTCCATCGACGGGTGCCAGATCGAGTCGGCGGAGTCGTACTCGATCCCCGCCTCCTGGATCGCGCTGCGCACGGCGACGAGGTCGCTCGCCTCGGACAGCACCTCGATGACGTCGCCGGAGTCGGTGACCTCCTCGGCCCCCGCCTCGAGCGCGGCGAGCATGACGTCGTCCTCGGTCACGCCCTCGGCCTTCGGCACGACGACGAGGCCCTTGCGCGCGAAGAGGTAGGACACGGAGCCCGGGTCGGCGAGGTTGCCGCCGTTGCGGCTGAACGCGAGGCGGACCTCGGAGGCCGCACGGTTCTTGTTGTCGGTGAGGCACTCGACCAGGACGGCGATGCCGTTGGGGCCGTAGCCCTCGTACATGATCGTCTGGTAGTCGACGGCGTCGGCGCCGGTGCCCGAGCCGCGCTTGACGGCGCGGTCGATGTTGTCGTTGGGGACCGACGACTTCTTCGCCTTCTGGATGGCGTCGAACAGCGTCGGGTTGCCCGCGGGGTCACCGCCGCCCGTGCGCGCCGCGACCTCGATGTTCTTGATGAGCTTCGCGAAGAGCTTGCCGCGCTTGGCGTCGATGGCCGCCTTCTTGTGCTTGGTCGTGGCCCACTTGGAGTGCCCTGACATGCGTTCCTACCCCTTCGCGATTCTGACGAACAGCTCGTGCACGCGCGCGTCCCCGGAGATCTCCGGGTGGAACGAGGTGGCGAGCAGCGATCCCTGCTGGACTGCGACGATCCTACCGGCGGCGGCCGCGGGGATGCCGGGTGCGCCGTGCTCGGGGATCCGGGCGAGCACCTCGACCCCGGGCCCGGTCTCCTCGACCCAGGGCGCCCGGATGAACACGGCGTGCACCGCGTCCCCGTCCTGGCCCGGTCTCGGTGCGCCGTCGCGCCCGTCGTCCGCCGGCGCCAGACCCGCGAACGCGAGGTCGGTCTCGAACGAGTCGACCTGGCGGCCGAACGCGTTGCGGCGGACCGTCACGTCGAGCCCGCCGATGGTGCGCTGGTCGGCGGTGCCGCCCAGGATGCGGTCGGCGAGCAGGATCATGCCGGCGCACGAGCCGTAGACGGGCAGGCCCTCGGCGATGCGCGCGCGCAGCGGCTCGTCGAGCTCGAAGATGCGCAGGAGCTTGTCGATGGTCGTCGACTCGCCGCCCGGGAGCACGAGCCCGTCGACCCCGGCGAGCTCCTCGGGGCGGCGGACGCCGACCGTGCGGGCGCCCGCGGCCTCGAGCGCGGCGCGGTGCTCGCGCACGTCGCCCTGGAGGGCCAGGACACCGATCGTGATCGTCACGAAGGGGAATGATACGTCGGCGGCCCCCGCCGCCCGTCCCGCGGCGGGCCTCCGGCCGCGCCCACGGTTGCTAGCCTCGCCGTCGTGACCTACCCGCCCTCCCCTGGCCAGCCCTATCCCGCGCCCGGTCCGGCGCCGTACCCCGGGGCGGCGCCGCGGCCCCCGCGCAGCACGCGCGGCGCCACGACGATGATCGTGGTCGGCGCCGTCGTGCTCGTGCTCGCGCTCGTGGCGGGGGTCCTCGGCGTCACGACGTTCGTCCGGGCGCTGCCGACCGGCGTGATCGACGGCGCGGGCCGGCCCGGGTCGGCGGCGCTCGCGTCGGGCGACGTGCCGGGCGAGGCGGAGCTCGAGGTCACGGGCGGCCAGCCGTACAGCATCTGGGCGGTGGGCCGCGCGGGGTCCTCGGCCGGCGCGGGCCTCGACGTCGAGGACGTGACCGTGACCTGCGCCGACGGCGACCTCACCGTGAGCGCTCCGTCGGTGTCCGGCAGCTCCGGCCTGGGCTCCTCCCAGGCGACGACGGTGGCCGAGGTGACGTCGCCGGCGTCCGGGACGTGCACGGTGACCGTCGCGCAGGGCGCAGCGCCCGCGGGCACGACGTTCGTCGTCACCGAGGGCTGGCGCTTCGGCACGTTCTTCGCGACGCTCGGCGGCACGATCGTGCTGTGGTTCGTCGCGATCGGCGGCGGGCTGCTGGGCGCGGGGCTGCTCGTCGGCGGGATCGTGTGGCGGGTGATCGCCCGCCGGGCGTAGCGCCGGTCAGTCCGCGCGCGCCGTGCCGAGGTGCCGCGTCACGCCGTCCCACCCGCGCAGCAGCGGTGCGACGAGGTCGGGCAGCCCCTCGGGGAACACCTCGATCTGGACGCCGCGCAGGTCGTCGAGCGTCCACCAGCGCATCTCGTCGACGACGTCGAGCTCGACGTCGGTCCACCCGGCGCGGCTGAGCCCGCCGTCGCGGTCCGCCCCGGTGACGCGCGCGAGGAACAGCACCTCGTCCTGGCGGCAGTGCTGCCGGTAGAAGTCGAAGATCGCGCTGCGCGTGTACACCGGGCCGACGAGCGCGCCCGGGTCGAGGCGCAGGCCCGTCTCCTCGTGGACCTCGCGCAGCGCGGCGTCGACGTCGCTCTCGCCCGGGTCCACTCCCCCGCCGATCGTGAACCACCACGAACGCTCGGGCTGGTCGACGTCGTGCCCGCGCGCCAGGAGGATGCGATCGGCGTCGTCGAGGAGCAGCACGCGCGCGCCGCGACGGAAGTACAGGCCGTCGTCCCCGAGCACCCAGTCGGGGCCCAGGGACGACGGCGCTCCGGCGGCCTCGGCCACGACGGCTCAGCCGTCCGTCGTCGGCACGACGACGGACGGCTGCGACGCGCGGCGGTCGGTCACCAGCCGCGCTCGGCCAGACGGTGCGGGACGGGGATGTCGTCGACGTTGATGCCGACCATCGCCTCGCCGAGACCGCGCGAGACCTTGGCGATCACGTCGGGGTCGTCGTAGAACGTCGTCGCCTTGACGATGGCGGCCGCGCGCTGGGCGGGGTTGCCGGACTTGAAGATGCCCGATCCCACGAACACGCCCTCGGCGCCGAGCTGCATCATCATCGCGGCGTCGGCCGGGGTCGCGATCCCGCCGGCCGTGAACATGACGACCGGGAGCTTGCCGGTCGCGGCGACCTCCTTGACGAGCTCGTACGGCGCCTGGAGCTCCTTCGCGGCGACGAACAGCTCGTCCTCGGGGAGCGACGTGAGGCGGCGGATCTCCCCGCGGATGGTGCGCATGTGCGTGGTCGCGTTGGAGACGTCGCCCGTGCCGGCCTCGCCCTTGGAGCGGATCATCGCGGCGCCCTCGGTGATGCGGCGCAGCGCCTCGCCGAGGTTGGTCGCCCCGCACACGAACGGGACGGTGAACTGCCACTTGTCGATGTGGTTGGCGTAGTCCGCGGGCGTGAGGACCTCGGACTCGTCGACGTAGTCCACGCCGAGCGACTGGAGCACCTGCGCCTCGACGAAGTGGCCGATGCGCGCCTTGGCCATCACGGGGATGGAGACGGCCTCGATGATCCCGTCGATCATGTCCGGGTCGGACATGCGCGAGACGCCGCCCTGGGCGCGGATGTCGGCGGGCACGCGCTCGAGGGCCATGACCGCGACCGCCCCGGCGTCCTCGGCGATCTTCGCCTGCTCGGGCGTGACGACGTCCATGATGACGCCGCCCTTGAGCATCTCCGCCATCCCCCGCTTGACCTTCGCGGTGCCGACCGCGCCGGCACCCTCCGTGGTCGCGGCGCCCGGGGCGCTCTCGGCAGGGACGTTCTGGTCGGCCACGTTGGTCACCGGTACCTCACACCTTCAGGTCAGGGGAACGTCGCGCGCTCGCGCGCGGACGCCGTCGAACAGGCTCGACGGCACATGCTCCCACGCGCTCCCATCCTATCGCCGGGACGTCCACGGCCTCGGCGCCCGGACCGGCCGGGAGGGGGCCGCCGAGCCCGGTACCGCACGCGAGAGCCGACCCTCAGTCGGCCGTGGCCGCGGAGGCGACCGGCCGCACGAGGACGTCCGGCGCGGCGTCGTCGAGCTCGACCGTGACGGGCATCGGCGCGTGGCCCGCCAGGTGGAACAGGCGCACCCACCACTTGCTGCGCACGCGCAGCGCCTGCGCGACGGCCTCGTTGTGGAAGCGGCGCGCGAGCTGGGCGCGGTACCACGCGGCGGACAGCGTCGCGAGCAGCTCGTCGCCCGCCGGGACCGACCGCACCTCGGCGAGGTCGTCGGCGTCCTCCAGCGCGGAGCGCAGGGTCGCGGTGAGGTCGCTCTCGGCGAGCGCGCGCGACTCCGCCATGCCGCCCAGGAGACGCCGGGGCCGGGGGCCGTCCGGCGGCACGAGGCCGGGCACCTGCTCACGGAGCCGGCGCGCGTCGGCGTCGTCGTCGAGGACGGCGTGCGCGGCCTCGGCGACGAGGACGGAGCTCGCGGGGTCGAGCTCGCCGGACGCCGCGAGGTCCACGGCGGCCGACGCGCGGCGCACGAGCTGGGCGTCCAGCGCCAGCCGCGACGCCATGACCTTGCGGTGGAGGCGGTCGAGCCGCGACGCGGCGACCCACAGCAGCCACGCGGCCAGGGCCGCGACGACGAGGACGAGGACGGCGGTCTCGGACCAGGTCACGGGCGACCCACCTCCTCCTCGCGGACGCGGCCCAGCAGCCGCCCGCCGCGACGCGAGCGCGGGTCCTCGTGCACGGGGATGACCGCCTCGGACGCCGCGAGCACCATGTCGTACACCGCGGAGACCTGGTCGGTCACCGCGGACCAGTCGAACCGCCGCACGAACTCGGCCGCGCGCGCCCGGTGCGCCGCGCGGGCGTCGGGGTCCGCGAGGACGTCGACCACCGCGCGGGCCAGCGCCGCGGGGTCGCCGACGGGGAACAGCACGCCCGCGGCGCCGTCGTCGAGCACCCGGCGGAACGCGCCGAGGTCGCTCGCGACGACGCACGCCCCGGCGCTCATCGCCTCCACGAGGACGATCCCGAAGCTCTCGCCCCCGGTCTGCGGGGCGATGTAGAGGTCCACCGACGCGAGCAGGCTCGCCTTGTCCTCGTCGCTCACGCCCCCGAGGAACTCGACGGACGACGCGTGCGCGCCGAGCGCCTCGATCGCGGCGTCCCGGCCGTCGTCGCCGCGCCCGGCGACGAGGAACCGCGCGCCGGGGAGCTGCTCGAGGATCCGCGGGATCGCGGCCGTCAGGACGGGCAGGCCCTTGCGCGGCTCGTCGAGGCGCCCGAGGAACGCGACCGTCGGCGCCTCGGGCGTGCCCTGCCAGGCCGGGCTCGGCACGGCGTCGGCGAACGTGTCGACGTACACGCCGTTGGGGATGACGACGGCGTCGCCGCCCAGGTGGTCCACCAGCGTGCGCCGCGCGTCCTCCGAGACCGCGATGCGCGCGTCGATCTTCTCCAGGCTCTGCCGCACGAGCGGGTAGGCGACCTGGAGCGCGCGCGAGCGTACGAGCGACGTGTGGAACGTCGCGACGATCGGGCCCTGCGCGATCCAGAGCGCGAGCATGCTCAGCGAGGGCGTGACGGGCTCGTGCAGGTGCAGCACGTCGAACCGTCCGGCGTCGAGCCAGCGGCGCACGCGACCCGCCGTGCGCGGGCCGAACGTGAGCCGCGCGACGGAGCCGTTGTAGCGCACCGGCACCGCGCCGCCGGCGGAGGTGAGGTAGTCCGGGACGGGCGTGTCGTCGTCGGCCGGGGCGAGCACCGAGACCTCGTGGCCCCGCGCCATGAGCGCCTCGGCGAGGTCGCGGACGTGGAACTGCACGCCGCCGGGGGCGTCGAACGAGTAGGGGCACACGATGCCCACGCGCAGGCTCATGCGGCACGCTCCGCGTCCGGGGCCGGCTCGCCCGCCGCGGCGCGCGTGCGCGCGTAGCGCTCGGGGTCGAGGTCGTCGACGAACACCTTCTGGAGCATGTGCCAGTCCTGCGGGTGCTCGCGGATCGCGACGCTCAGCGCGTCGACCCAGGACTGGGTCGCCGCGGCCACCCGCTGGGCGCGCGGGACGTCCATGGCGATCTCGACGCGCGGGAAGAAGCGGATGACCAGGCCCCAGGGCGAGCCCGCGGCCCGGCGCCGCTCCCCGCGCAGGCGCTCGTAGAAGATGCCGGCCGGCACGAGCGGCGCGCCCGTGCTCACGGCGAGCGCCGCAGGCCCGGCCGCGACCCGCGCCCGCTCGCCGAAGAGGTCGACCTCGATGCCGCGGTGGGTGAGGTCGCGGTCGGCGAGCAGCGGGATGATCTTCCCCGGCCGGCTCGCGCCGCGCACGAGGTCGCGGAAGACGTCGCCGTCGCCGAGCGCGAGGATCTCGAGCCCGAGCCCGGTGCGGAACGCGAGGAACTCCTCGAACAGCTCGTCGGGCTTCAGCCGCTCCGCGACCGTGAGCACGGGCGCGATGTGCGGGGTCGCGTACGCGCCCGCGAGGTCCCAGTTGCCCTGGTGGGACAGCGCGAGCACCGGGCTCCGGTCGCCGTCGAGGTGCTCGGCCAGGTTCTCGTACCCGACGAGCCGCACGCGCGCCTCGACCTGCTCCGGCGTCCAGGCCGGGAGCGTGAAGGCCTCCCGGTAGTACCGCATGTACGACCGCATCCCCGCGCGCGACAGCCGGCGCAGGGCGCGCGGCGAGAGCCCGGGCCGGACGCGCGCGAGGTTGCGCTCGAGCTGGCGCACTCCCCCGCCGTGCACGAGCCACGTCACGTCGGCGATCGCGTCGAACAGCCCGCGCAGCAGCGGGTCAGGCACCTTGCGCGCGTTGCGCCAGGCGAACGTGAACGCCTTGCCGGCGTCGAGGGCCATCAGCGACCGTCCTCCGTGTCGTCGGTCCGGGAGGCGCTCGCGGAGAGGGCGAGCGCCTGGCGGCGCACCGTCGCGACGCGCTGCACGACCGTCACCGCGCTCGCGAGCGCGAGCAAGCCGAGCACGACGACGAGCACGACGGGCGGCAGGCCCAGGCCGACGAGCCCGGCGGCGACGAGGGCCGCGACGAGGCGGTCGGCGCGCTCGGCGATCCCGACCTGCGCGGTCATGCCGACGCTCTCGGCTCGTGCCCGTGCGTACGGCACGACGGCGCCGAGCGCGAGGCACGCGAGCGCGACGACGGTCCCCCACGCGGCGAGGTCGGGCGTGAGCCGCGGGTCGTCGGCGCGGACGAACCACAGCGTGAGCCCGACGAACACGGCGGCGTCGGCGAGCCGGTCGAGCGTCGAGTCGAGGAACGCGCCCCAGGGGCCCGACCGGCCGGCGCGGCGCGCCATGACGCCGTCGAGCACGTCGGCGAAGGCGCAGACCATGACGACCATGACCCCGGCGAACAGGTGGCCCGTGGGGAAGAGCCACAGCGCGCCGACGACGACGCCGAGCGTCCCCGTGACGGTCACCGCGTCCGGGCTCACCCCGACGCGCAGGAGGAACGCGGCGAGCGGCGTGAACAGGCGCGTGGTGAGCGCGCGCAGGCGACCGAACATCAGGCGTCGTCCCCCTCGCCGGTCGTCGGCCAGGCGGCCGCGAGCCGCGCCCGCGTGTCGGCGAGCAGCTCCGGCACGGCCTTCGTCTGCGCGACGATCGGCAGGAAGTTCGCGTCCCCCGCCCAGCGCGGCACGACGTGCTGGTGCAGGTGCGCGGCGATGCCCGCGCCCGCGACCGCGCCCTGGTTCATACCGAGGTTGAAGCCGTCGGGCGCGGACACCGCGCGCACGACCCGCATGGCGGTCTGCGTGAGGTGCGCGACCTCGACCGTCTCGGCCTCCGTGAGGTCCGTGTAGTCGGACACGTGCCGGTACGGCACGACCATGAGGTGGCCCGGGTTGTACGGGTAGAGGTTGAGCACGACGTACGCGGTCCGGCCGCGCGCGACGATCAGTCCGTCCTCGTCCGTGCGGTCCGGCACGCGGCAGAACGGGCACTGGCCGCGCGAGTCGTCCGCGGGCTTGTCCTGCCCGCCGATGTACACCATGCGGTGCGGCGTCCAGAGCCGGTCCAGGCCGTCGTCGAACCGTGGGTGCGCGTCCGGCGTCTCGACCGTCGCACCGGTCGCGGGGTCGGGTGCGGCGCCCGGCGCGGCCTCGTCGGCCGCGCCGGGCGCCCCCGTGCGCTCGTCGCTCACGCGCCGTCAGACCTGGACGCGGTCGCGCACGGCGGAGACGATCCGCTCGACGGCCTCGGCGACGGGCACGCCGTTGTCCTGGCGGCCGTCGCGGTAGCGGAACGACACGGCGCCCGCCTCGGCGTCCTCGCCGCCCGCGATGAGGACGAACGGGACCTTGCGCGTGCTCGCGTTGCGGATCTTCTTGCCGAACCGGTCGTCGGAGTAGTCGACCTCCGCGCGGATCCCCTGTGCCCTGAGCTGCGCGACGACGTCGGCCACGTAGTCGTTGAACGGCTCCGCGACGGGGACCGCCACGACCTGGACGGGCGCGAGCCACGCGGGGAACGCGCCGGCGTAGTGCTCGACGAGGATGCCGAAGAACCGCTCGATCGAGCCGAACAGCGCGCGGTGGATCATCACGGGACGCTGGCGCGTGCCGTCGGACGCCGTGTACTCGAGCTCGAACAGCTCCGGCTCGAAGAAGTCGAGCTGGATCGTCGAGAGCTGCCACGTGCGGCCGATCGCGTCCTTCGCCTGGACCGAGATCTTGGGGCCGTAGAACGCCGCGCCGCCCGGGTCGGCGACGAGCTCGAGGCCCGACTCCGTCGCGACCTGGCGCAGGACCTCGGTCGCCTCCTCCCACGTGGCGTCGTCGCCCACCGACTTCTCGGGGTCGCGCGTCGACAGCTCGAGGTAGAAGTCGTCGAGCCCGTAGTCGCGCAGGAGGTCCAGCACGAAGGAGAGCAGCGAGCCCAGCTCGTCGCGCATCTGCTCGCGCGTGGTGTAGATGTGCGCGTCGTCCTGCGTGAAGCCGCGCGCCCGCGTGAGCCCGTGCACGACGCCCGACTTCTCGTAGCGGTACACCGTGCCGAACTCGAACAGCCGCAGCGGCAGCTCGCGGTACGACCGCCCGCGCGAGCGGTACACGAGGTTGTGCATCGGGCAGTTCATCGGCTTGAGGTAGTAGTCCTGGCCCGCCCGCTTGACGTTGCCGTCGTCGTCGAGCTCCTCGTCCAGGTGCATCGGCGGGTACATGCCGTCGGCGTACCAGTCGAGGTGGCGCGACGTCTGGAACAGGTTCGCCTTGGTGATGTGCGGCGTGCTGACGAACGAGTAGCCGGCCTCGACGTGCCGCTTGCGCGAGTACTCCTCCATCTCCATGCGGATCGTCGCGCCGTTGGGGTGGAACACGGGCAGGCCCGAGCCGATCTCCTCCGGGAAGGAGAACAGGTCGAGCTCGTTGCCGAGCCGACGGTGGTCGCGCCGCTCCGCCTCCGCGAGCCGCTCGAGGTACGCCTTGAGCTCGTCCTTCGTCGGCCACGCCGTGCCGTAGATGCGCTGGAGCTGCGGGTTCTTCTCGCTGCCGCGCCAGTAGGCCGCGGCCGAGCGCATGAGCTGGTAGCCGTTGCCGATCAGGCGCGTGCTCGGCAGGTGCGGGCCACGGCACAGGTCCTTCCAGACCACCGTCTCGCTTTCGCGCCCGGCGCCGCGCACGTTGTCGTAGATCGTCAGCTCGCCGCCGCCGACCTCGACGTTCGCGCCCTCGGTGTCGTCCGCGGTGCCGGAGCCCTTGAGCCCGATGAGCTCGAGCTTGTACGGCTCGTGCGCGAGCTCGGCGCGCGCCTCGTCCTCGGTGACCACGCGGCGGCGGAAGGTCTGGCCCTCCTTGATGATGCGCGACATCGCCTTGTCGAGCGCCTTGAGGTCCTCGGGGGTGAACGGCGTCTCGACGTCGAAGTCGTAGTAGAACCCGTCCGTGATCGGCGGGCCGATGCCCAGCTTCGCGTCCGGGTTGACCTGCTGGACGGCCTGCGCGAGCACGTGCGCGGCCGAGTGCCGCAGCACCGCGAGGCCGTCGGGCGAGTCGATCGTCACGCCCTCGACCACGTCGCCGTCCGCGACGGGCGTGTCGAGGTCCTTGAGCTCCCCGTTCACGCGGATCACGACGACGTCGCGACGCGACGCGAACAGGTCCGTGCCCGTCGTGCCCGTCGTCACCGTGGTCTCCTCCGCATCGAGGGTGATGGTGAGTGGTGACGAGACGACGTCAGACACGTCCGTGCTCCGTTCTGTGGCGGGAGGCGCGCGCGGCGCCCGGTCAGGTCCCCCGGCGCCGGGGCGTCCCCGACAGCACGAAGGGCGCCGTCGTGGACGGCGCCCCTCGATCGTACCGACCCGCAGGTCAGTCGTTGGCCTTCTTCGCCTTCTCGGCGAGGGTGTCGACGTGCCGGTCGACGGAGTCCGGGGCGACCGACTTGATCTTTCCCGCGACCTCGTCGATGCGCTCGTCGGTCATGAACTCCTTGGCCTTGTCGATGCGCTCCTCGGTCATGAACTCCTTGGCCTTGCCGAGGAGGTCGCCGAGTCCGCCCCGGTCCTTCGGTGTCTGCTCGCTCATACCGGCTCCCTCGGGGGTCGTGGTGCGCGCGTCCCGCGCCGGGCGGCGGCCGTCCCGCGCCCGCACGAAACGCTACCCGGCGGCACCACGCCGCGCGACGGGGCACGGGCAGCGGCCACGACCCGCGTGACCCGCCGGCCCGGACCGGCGCACGCACGGTCCGGGCCTGCCAGAATCGGCCCATGGACGACGACGTGGCACCCGGGGAGCGCACCGCGCGCGTCTTCCGGCACCGGCTCAACGAGCTCTTCGCGCGCGGCCGCGGCGGGCGTCCCGTGACCAACAGGGAGGCCGCCCACTGGATGACGGAGCGCGGCTACTCCATCAACGAGGCGTACCTCAGCGCCCTGCGCGGCGGGCACCGCTCGTCGCCCAGCCTGCGCGTCGTCGAGGGCATCGCCGCCTTCTTCAACGTGAGCACGGGCAGCCTCGTCGACCCCGAGGAGAGCCCCGACGACCGCCTGCGCGCCGCGCTCGCCGACGAGGGCGTGGAGCAGTTCGCGCTGCGCGCCCAGGGGCTGTCCCCCGAGAACGTCCGCGCCATCATCGAGATCGTCGACCGCGTACGGAGCCTCGAGCACCTCCCACCCGTGGCACCGCCCGGCACGCCCCACGGGCACCCTCCTGCCCCGGAGGCCGACCATGGATGACCTCCTGCGCGCCGCAGGGCTCGACCGCGCCCGCAGCATCGAGGAGGCGTGCCGCCTCGTCGCCGCGGCCCGCGGCAAGCCGCTCGAGGTCGTCGAGGGCGACCTCGGCCCCGGCGTCACCGGCCTGTGGCTCGCGTTCCCCGAGCGCGACCTCGTCCTCGTCGACGCCCGCCAGACGCTCCCCGGACCCCACCGCGACCACGTCGTCGCGCACGAGCTCGTGCACGTGCTCGACGCGATCCGCCCCGGCCCCGCTCCGGGCCCGGTCCCCACCGGGTGCCGCGACGTGCACGACGACCCCGCCGAGCAGCGCGTCGAGCGCCTCGCGAGCGAGCTGATGATCTCCATCGCGTCGCACGGGAGCTCGGCCGCACGCCTCACGTCCCTCGAGCTCTACCGATGAGCCACGTGCTCGACCTCCTCGCCACGACCCTGTTCGTCACCGCCGCCACATGGACGGCGCTGCGCGCCCGCACAGGCACCGACGCGGCTCTCCCGCTCGGCCTCGCGTTCGTCGCGGTGGCGTCAGCGCTGCGGGTCCCGGCCGTCGCCGAGCTCCTCAAGACGCACGCCCCCGGCGGCACGCACGAGGTCGCCAAGCACGTCGCGCTCGTCGCCGGGTGCCTCTTCGTCGGCGTGTGGGCGTACAGCACGACGACCGGGCACGCGCCACGGACGCGGCACGTGGCGCTCGCGGCCGGTCTCGTCGGCGGAGCGATGGTCGCGCTCGCGGTCGCGAGCGGGCCGTGGACGACCCTCGACCTCGACGCCCAGAGCTCCGGCCGGCCGCTCATGTGGGTGTACCGCGCGCTGTACTACGGCGCGTTCGTGGCGGCGACCGCGACGTTCGCCGTGTCGTGCGTCCGCACGCGCTCGCGCCGCCCCGTGCGGCTGCGGTGGGGCATGGACGTCGCGGCGGCCGGGGCGGTCGTCGCCATGGTGTGGGCCGTCCTCAGCTTCGTGGCCGCGCTGCTGCACGAGCCCGGCAGCGCCGAGCCGTACCTCGTCCTCGGCGTGCGCACCCGGTACCTCGTGCTCGCGGCGAGCGTCCTGCTGACGGTCGGGATCGTGGGCCAGCTCGCGTCGTCGGCGGCGTTCGCCCGCGAGCGCCGTCGCGATCTCGGGCACCTGCACGCCTTCGTCGCGGCGACCGTGGGCGGCGGGGGCCTCCCCGGGTCCAGCGCGGCGGTGGACGAGTACCACCGGACCATCGAGATCTTCGACGGCCTCGCCGCGCTCGCGCTGCACTCACGTCGGGACGACGTCGACCACGTGCGCGTCGTCGTCCCCGGCAGCCCGCGCGAGGTGATCCTCGCCTACCAGCTCCAGCTCGCGGCGGCGCGGCGGGCCCGGGGTGACGCCCCGAGCGTCGACCCGGACGACTGGTCCGACCTGCTCGCGGACGACGACGCGCTGCGTCGGCTGGGCCGCGCGCTGCGCGACCGGACGAGCACGGAAGGGACGGCCCGCGTCCTCGCGGGCGTCTGAGCCCGCCGGGCCCGACGCCAAGCTCCCCCTGCGCGCTTGCCCCCGCGCCGGGCCTCGGCGGGCGGGCTCAACCTACAGACAGACGCACGGGGGCGCAACGTGCCTCACAGTTGAAATCTCAACGGTCCCGAGGTGTCCATGAAGGACGACTCGGAACGCGGATTGCTCGCGACGACACCGCCGGGGCGACGACGCCCGGGGCGGCGTCCACGACGACCGGCGACCCCTCCGTGCCCCCTGCGCACGGAGGAGGAGCGACGTCCGCACGACCCCTCGAGGACCGGCAGGACGACCACCGGGACCGTCACGGCAACGCTGCGGCGGGTGTGCCCGGTGGCGCGGACCGCCTTCACCGGTCCTGCGAGCACTGTGCCCGGCAGCGGGGCACCGTGCAGGCTGGGCGCTCGTCCAGGATCTGTCGCGCGCCGCCCGCCTCCCCCGGGACGAGGGCATCCGGGGGAGCACTTTGCCCCGTTTCGTCATGGACGATCCCCCCTGCACCGGGGTGCTCGGCGGTGCGGAGCGGCGTCAGATTTCACCCGCTCGACGTGCGCCGGCTCCCGGGTGTCACGTGCGCCACGGTTCACTACCGTCTTCCCATGACGGGAGCGGAACGCACCGAGCGGAAGGCGCTGCTCACCCAGGTCCTCGGGGGGCTCGCGCTCGCGGTCCTCGCCGGGTGCGCACCCGCCCAGCAGACCTGGGCGGAGACGATGGAGCAGGTCGACGGAGTCGCGTCGGTGGAGTACGAGTTCCGCGACAACCAGCTCGTCGGGCCCGACGACCACGAGGCGATCGTCCGGCTCGAGGACGACCTCGGCGCCGAGCAGGTGCGCCGCCTCGTCGAGACGAGCTGTGCGCGCGACGCGCCCCTCACGCGCCTCACGCTCACCACCGCGGCACCGGACACCGACGAGGCCGGGTCGGTGACCCTCCAGAACGCGGCGCCGTACGACAGCGCGTGCCTCGCCGAGGAGACGGTGGCCGGGTTCGCCGCCGCGAGCACCGCGATGGGTCGTCTGCTGCCGGGGTACGACGGCGACTTCTCCTCGCCGGGGTTCACCGCGGGAGCGGCGCCCTCCCCCGACGACCCCGACCGCGCGCTCGTCGTCGTGACGACGTCCGCCGAGCGCGCCCGCCTGCTCGACGCGCTCCGCGCGCTCCACGACGAGGGCACGGCGCTGCCGCTCCGTTACGTGGGGTGGTGGGACGAGGACCGCGACCCGGGCACCTCGGCGACGAGACCTCTGGTGGCAGACCTCTCGCCCGACGCGGACATGGCGGTCCTGGCACCGTTGATCCGCGGGGCGTTCGAGCTCGGCGTGGACGACGTCGAGGTCACGGACCGCGCGATCACCGTCGCCCCGCCGCCCGGCGCCGTCCCGGACGCCGCCGCGTGGCAGCACCTGGCCGACCAGGCCGCGGGAGCCGGCGTCGGGCTGGAGGTCAGGTCGCCGAGCGAGCCGGACGCCACGACCGGCTGACTCCTGACGACCGCCGACGGCCCGGGACACGAAAGAGGCCGCCTCCGCGGGTGCGGGGACGGCCTCTGCTCGGTGGGCGATACTGGGTTCGAACCAGTGACCTCTTCGGTGTGAACGAAGCGCGCTACCACTGCGCCAATCGCCCGAGTGCGTGGTCGATACTAGCCTGAAACGGACCGGATCGAAAAACCGGCCGCCCTCACGGGTCGAGACGCTCGCGACGACGCCGCTCGAACAGGTCTCGCGCCGCCACGGAGAGCTCCCCCGCGGCCACGTCCGCGCCGTCGAGCCAGGTCACCGGCTGGACGTTGCGCACGGAGCCCGTGAGCAGCAGCGCCGACTCCCCCGCGGTCACCTCGTCGAGCACGGCGAACGGGAGCTCGCCGGGACGCGCCTCGCGCGCGGGCAGACCGTCCTCCGCGGCCCACTCGAGCAGCAGCTCGCGCGTGATGCCCGCGAGGCAGCCCGAGGACAGGGGCGGGGTGACGAGCTCGCCCCCGCGCTCGACGAAGACGTTTGCCCCGGTGCCCTCGCACAGGTCGCCGGTCGTGTTCGCGAGGAGCGCCTCGTCGCCGCCCTTGCCCACGGCGTCGGCGAGCGCCACGACGTTCTCCGCGTACGACGTCGTCTTGAGCCCGGCGACGGCGGAGCGCTCGTTCCGGGTCCAGGGCGACCGCACCGCGCGGCCGGCGGGACGGATGACCGCGGGGCCGACCGCGACGACGACGGTCTGCTCGCCAGGGGTGCGCCCGGACCCGAGCGGCCCGACGCCGGCCGTCACCGTGATGCGCAGCCGGCCCACCGGCCCGGCGCCGGCACGCGTGCGCGCGTCCGCCTCGGCGAGCACCGCCTCGACGCCGTCGAGCACGCGGCGCTCGTCCGGCGCGTCGAGGCCGAGCCCGGCGGCGGACCGCGCGAGCCGGCGCAGGTGGCGCGTGAGTGCGAAGGCCCGGCCGTCGAACACGGCGCACGTCTCGAACACGCCGTCCCCGACGGTCACGCCGTGGTCGACCGCGCTGAGCGCGACCTCGCCGGGCGCCACGAGGCGCCCGTCGGCCCAGATCACGAGGTTCTCGGTCGTGCTCGCGGACGTCGGTGTCGTGGCGGCAGGGGTGCTCATGGCTCCAGTGTGCCCGAGGCGAGGCCGACGAGGCGGCGCGCCTTGAGCTCGGTCTCCTCCCACTCGCGCGCGGGGTCGCTCCCCCAGGTGATCCCGGCGCCCGTGCCGAAGCGCAGGACGCCGTCGGACCACCAGAAGGTGCGGATCCCGACGGCGAGCACGGCCTCGTCGCCGTCGACCCAGCCGACGGCGCCGCAGTAGGGGCCGCGCGGCACGGGCTCCAGCGCGTCGATGATCCGCAGCGCGGACGACTTGGGCGCCCCGGAGACCGACGCCGGCGGGAAGGTGGCCTCGAGCAGCGCGGGCCACAGCGCGGCCGACCCCGCGAGCCCGGCGCGCAGGCGTCCTGTCACCGTGCTCACGAGGTGCACGAGACCCGGGTGCTGCTCGACCGCGAGGAGGTCCGTGACCTCGACGGTCCCCGGGTCGCACACGCGCTGGAGGTCGTTGCGCACGAGGTCGGTGATCATGACGTTCTCGGCCCGGTCCTTGGCCGTGAGCCCCGCGGGGGTGGGCGCGGTGCCCTTGATGGGTCCGGACGTCACCGCGCCGCCCGCGACGCGGAGGTACAGCTCGGGCGAGGCGCTGACGACCCACACCGGGTCGACGCCGGACCCCGCCGGCACGTGGAGGACGCCCCCGTAGGGAGCGGGGTTGCCCCGGGCGAGACGACGCGCGAGGGCCCGGGCGTCGGGCTCGCCGTCGCCCGGCCCGACGAGCGGGGCCGCCAGCACGCGGCAGACGTTCGCCTGGTAGACCTCGCCCTCCCGGACCTCGTCGCGCACGTGCGCGACGGCGGCCTCGTAGCCGGCCCGGTCCAGGGAGCTGCGCCACGCGGTCGGTTCCGGCCCGCGCCACGGGGCGGCCCGGGCTCCCGCGGGCGTCGCCCCGTCCAGGTCCGACGGGGCGAGCCGCTCGGCGAACCGCCACGCGCGCGCCCGGCCGCCGCGGGCGTGGTCGTCGAAGTCGGCGACCACGAACCACGGCCCGTCGTCGGCCAGCCGCTCCGGCTCGCGCCGGAGGTCGACGCACTCGAGCACGCCGCTCGCGGCGCGCCCGGCGAAGCGAGCGAACCCCGGCGCGGGTGTTCTCCCAGGTCCTGGCACGGGACCACGCTACCCAGGGCACGCCCTCCGCCCGGACCCCGGCCCCCGAGCACCGACCGCGGGCTCGGCGGGGCCGGTTGGACGCCGGACGCGAACGTGGACTAATGTCTGGGACGCGCCGGAACGCCGGAGGGCCGGGGGAAACGCTCCCCGAAGCTCCAGGGTCCGGCCGCGCGGATGTGGCTCAGTTGGTAGAGCATCACCTTGCCAAGGTGAGGGTCGCGGGTTCGAGTCCCGTCATCCGCTCGGAGGCCCACCCTCCTGCCGCCCTCGTGGTGGCGGAGGGCAGGTCGCGGTGGAGTGGCCGAGAGGCGAGGCAGCGGCCTGCAAAGCCGTATACGTGGGTTCGAATCCCATCTCCACCTCGCAAACAGCACCACCCCTCTGGGGCGATTGGCGCAGCGGTAGCGCGCTTCCCTGACACGGAAGAGGTCACTGGTTCGATCCCAGTATCGCCCACGAGCACGACGTGAGAGGCCGCCCCGGCACCGTCCGGAGCGGCCTCTCTCGCGCCGACCATCGCCTGGACCGGATGCACGGGTCCGGGCGGAAGTCGGCTAGTATGTGCTTCGCGCCGATCACCACGGGGCTCGTGAGAGCCCTCGACGGATCGGCCGCGCGGATGTGGCTCAGTTGGTAGAGCATCACCTTGCCAAGGTGAGGGTCGCGGGTTCGAGTCCCGTCATCCGCTCGGAGGCCCACTCTCTGGCCCGCTCCCCCGGGAGCATGAGAGGACGCGTCTCAAGGTGGAGTGGCCGAGAGGCGAGGCAGCGGCCTGCAAAGCCGTATACGTGGGTTCGAATCCCATCTCCACCTCGTATGCAGCACCCGGGCGATTGGCGCAGCGGTAGCGCGCTTCCCTGACACGGAAGAGGTCACTGGTTCGATCCCAGTATCGCCCACCACTCGAAGGCCGTCCCGGCGCCGGGGCGGCCTTCGTCGTCTACTCTCGGCGCATGCCCGACCAGCGCCCCGCCCACGACGTCCTGCCGCTCGGCGCGGCCCCGCGTCCCACGACCGCCCCCGAGCTGCTCGCACGCCTGCGGCCGGCCGTCCTCGACGCGCTGGGCCCCGAGGTCGAGGGCACGGCGGCCGTCCGGCTCGACGCCGACCTCGAGGGCGCGGACGTCGCTCGCCTCGACGTCGACCTCACGGGTGTCCGGGTCCGCGTGGGGGCGGACCGGCCCGCCTCCTCGTCCGGGCGCAGCACCTCCCCGACGGTCGACGTCGAGCACGTCCGCTCGCGCGAGGACGCGGTGGTGCGCCGGCTCCGGGTCGACGCGCACCCGCTCCTGGTCGACGACGTCCCCGTGGACGTCACGGCCGAGATCGAAGGACTGCGCTTCCGCTGGGTCGAGGGCGCCGACGGGTCGCTCGCCGTCGAGGGCGTCGAGCCCGACGACGCCGCGCCCCTCGGCGGGCACGTCCGCGTCTCGGCCCCGCGCGAGGCGGTCCTCGCCACCGCCCGGAGGATCGTCGCCACCGAGCTGCAGAACATCGGTCTCACGCTGGCCTCGCTCGACGTCGACCTCGTCGCGACGGGGCCGCGCACGGTGTCGCTCCAGGCGTTCGCCCGCGTGCGCAAGGGGCTGCTCTCGGCGAGCGTGCGCGCGACCGGCACCGCCGAGGTCGACGCACGCATGGTGCTCACCGTCCGCGACCTCGAGCTGTCGAGCCGCAACCCCGTCGTCGCGGCGCTGCTCGTGGTGGCCCGCGGCGAGCTGGCGAAGGTCGAGGGGCGCCACGTCGACCTCGCGGCCGACCTGCCACCGGGGGTGCGGGTGGCGGACGTGCGGGTCGAGGCGGGCGAGCACCTCGCGGTGACGGCCCGGCTCGCCTGACCCCGGTCTCTTGTGGCGCTCCTCACACACACGTAGCGTCGAGGCATGTGCCGGAACATCACGACCCTGCGCGGCCTCGAACCGCCCGCGACCGACGAGGAGATCGAGGCGGCCGCGCGCCAGTTCGTCCGGAAGGTCACGGGCATCCAGCGCACGAGCGCCGCGACCGAGGAGCCGTTCGAGCGCGCGGTCGACGAGGTGACCGCGATCGTCGCGCGCCTGCTCGACGAGCTGCCCGAGCGCCGCAACCCGCCGACGACGGTCCCGCCCCTGCGGCGCGAGGAGGTCCGGGCGCGCATCGCCGCCCGCGAGGCCGCCGAGCGCGAGCACGAGCGGGCGCACGCGCTCGGGATCGCGCACACCCACTGAGACGGGCCGCGACGGCGGGTGCGGCGAGGTCCCGTCGGCGTCTAGGCTCGGAACCCGTGAACGACGCACCCGCCTCGCCCCCGCCCCAGGCCGACCGGCCCGAGCCCGTGAGCGCGACCATGCGCCGCGCCAAGGCGGACGCGCGGTCGGAGCACGTGACGATCGGGCAGGTCCGCGAGGACGCCGCCGGGCGGGTCACCATCGACTGCTCGTGCGGCATGCCGCTCACCAACGGTCCCGACTGGACCGTCGACGAGCACATCCGCCTGCACCGGGCCGAGGCGCGCTACCTCGCCCTCAGCGCCGTCGCCCCCGCGGGGATGCCGCGGCTCATCGCGGTCGACGCCGACCGCCTGCCGCGCGTCGACTGAGGGGCCGGGCGCGAAGTTCCTACAGCTCGTCCGGGTCGTCCCAGGACGTGCCCGACGACGCGCCGTCGATGGGCCGGCGCTCGTTCTCCGAGAGCGACTGCGGGGCCTTCGTCGCGTCTCCCCCGGTGAGCACGTCGCCGGACCCCTCTCCCTCGTCCTCGCGGCGCGGAGACAGCCGGGCGGACGCGATGTCGGACTGGTTGAGGTCGTCGCGGTGGTGTGCGTGGGTGCTCATGGCACGGGTCTACCAGGTCCGACCCCGCGATGCACGACCGTCCGCCTCCGGGCGGGTCGGTGCGTCGCACGGGCGGGGCGACCATCAGGGCGATCGCCGCTTGGCACACTATTCCTGTCCTGGTCGCGGGGGAGACCCCGGTCGAGATCGATCGCGTCACCGAGGGGCCTCCTGCGACGACAGCGAACAGGACCCCGTGACATCCTCAGGGACATGCAGACCTGGCCAGGCCACCCCTACCCCCTCGGCGCCACGTACGACGGCACGGGGACCAACTTCGCGCTCTTCTCCGAGATCGCCGAGCGCGTCGAGCTCTGCCTCTTCGACGACGACGGGAACGAGACCCGCGTCGACGTCGAGGAGATCGACGCGCACGTCTGGCACGTCTACCTCCCGGGCAAGGGCCCCGGCACGCGCTACGGCTACCGCGTGCACGGCCCCTACGACCCCGCGAACGGCCACCGCTGCAACCCGGCGAAGCTCCTGCTCGACCCGTACGCGAAGGCGATCGAGGGGCAGATCGACGGCGACGAGTCGCTGTTCTCCTACCGCTTCGCCGACGCGGACGAGGTCGCGCAGGCCGGCGAGCCCGCCGAGGGCGAGGAGGACGACGCGCCCCCGCCCGCTCCCCCGCTCAACGACGACGACTCGGCCGGGCACACGATGATGTCGGTCGTCATCAACCCGTTCTTCGACTGGGGCCACGACCGCCCGCCGAACCGGGACTACCACGACAGCGTCATCTACGAGGCGCACGTCAAGGGCATGACGATGCTCCACCCGGACGTCCCCGACGAGCTGCGCGGCACCTACGCGGGCATGGCGCACCCGGCCGTCGTCGAGCACCTCGTGACCCTGGGCGTCACGGCGGTCGAGCTCATGCCCGTGCACCAGTTCGTCAACGACCCCACGCTCGTCGAGAAGGGGCTGTCGAACTACTGGGGCTACAACACCATCGGGTTCTTCGCGCCCCACAACGGCTACGCGGCCCACGGGACGCGCGGGCAGCAGGTCATGGAGTTCAAGACCATGGTCAAGGCGCTGCACGAGGCCGGCATCGAGGTCATCCTCGACGTGGTCTACAACCACACCGCGGAGGGCAACCACCTCGGCCCGACGCTGAGCTTCCGCGGCATCGACAACAAGGCCTACTACCGGCTCGTGGACGGCGACGAGGCGCACTACTTCGACACGACCGGCACGGGCAACTCGCTGCTCATGCGCTCGCCGCACGTGCTCCAGCTCATCATGGACTCGCTGCGGTACTGGGTGACCGAGATGCACGTGGACGGGTTCCGCTTCGACCTCGCGGCCACGCTCGCGCGCCAGTTCCACGAGGTCGACCGCCTCTCGGCGTTCTTCGACATCGTGCAGCAGGACCCGGTCATCTCCCAGGTCAAGCTCATCGCCGAGCCGTGGGACCTCGGCGACGGCGGCTACCAGGTGGGCGGCTTCCCGCCCCTGTGGACCGAGTGGAACGGGCGCTACCGCGACACGGTGCGCGACTTCTGGCGCGGCGAGCCCTCGACGCTGCCCGAGCTCGCGAGCCGCCTCACGGGCTCGTCCGACCTCTACGAGCACGGCGGGCGCAAGCCCATCGCCTCGATCAACTTCGTCACCGCGCACGACGGCTTCACGCTCAACGACCTCGTGTCCTACAACGAGAAGCACAACGAGGCGAACGGCGAGGACAACAACGACGGCGAGAGCCACAACCGGTCCTGGAACTGCGGGGCCGAGGGCCCGACGGACGACCCCGACGTGCGGTCGCTGCGCGCGCGCCAGCGCCGGAACTTCTTCGCCACGCTGCTGCTGTCGCAGGGCGTGCCCATGCTCGCGCACGGCGACGAGATCGCGCGCACCCAGCGCGGCAACAACAACGGCTACTGCCAGGACAACGAGATCACCTGGATGGACTGGGGCGGCGAGGAGGGCCTCGACGACGAGCGGGCCGCGCTCCTCGACTTCGCGCGCCGGGTCGTCTGGCTGCGCCGCGACCACCCCGTGCTGCACCGGCGGCGCTTCTTCGTGGGCCGGCAGGACGGCGCGGAGCCGGGCACGCCCGAGGGTCCGGACGACCTCCCGGACATCGAGTGGCTCGACATCACCGGCTCGCGCATGGACCAGCAGGACTGGGACCACGCCTACGCGCGCACCGTCATGGTGTTCCTCAACGGCGACGCGATCCCCGAGCAGGACCGGCGCGGCGAGCCGATCGTCGACGACTCGTTCCTGCTGCTGCTCAACGCGCACTCCGAGGACCTGGACTTCACCGTGCCGCCGGCGGCGTACGGGGAGAGCTGGGACGTCGTGCTGGACACCGACGGCACGGTCGACGTCGGCGAGGTGCTGCAGCCCGGGGAGACCGTGTCCGTGACGGGCCGCAGCGTCATCGTCCTGACCCGCCCGCCGCTGCGATGACCGCCGTCTCCCCCGTCGGCACGCCGGGCGCGCCGCCCCGCGTCCCGGTCTCGACGTACCGGCTCCAGCTCGGTCCCGACCTCACGTTCGACGACGCCGCGCGCCAGGTGCCGTACCTCGCGACCCTCGGCGTCACGCACCTCTACCTCTCGCCGGTGCTCCAGGCAGCGCCCGGGTCGACCCACGGGTACGACGTCGTCGACCACACGCGGATCAGCGACGAGCTCGGCGGGCGCGAGGGCCTCGGCCGGCTCGCGGCCGCGGCCCGCGACGCGGGCCTGGGCATGGTGCTCGACGTCGTCCCGAACCACATGGCGGTCCCCACGCCCGCGTGGCACAACCGTGCGCTGTGGTCGGTCCTGGAGGAGGGCTCCGACTCCCCGTACGCCCGGTGGTTCGACGTCGACTGGTCGGCGGGCGAGGGGGCGGTCCTCATGCCCGTCCTCGGCGCGCGCCTCGGGGACGTGCTCGCGGCGGGCGAGCTCGTGCTGGACGAGGTCGAGGTCCCGGGCACGCCCGGGCCTCGGCGCGTGCTGCGCTACTACGACCACGTGTTCCCCGTGCGCGCCGGGACGGAGGACCTGCCGCTCGCGGAGCTCGTCGAGCGCCAGCACTACCGGCTGGCCTACTGGCGCGTGGGCGACGAGGAGCTCAACTACCGCCGGTTCTTCGACGTCGGGTCGCTCGTCGCGGTCCGGGTCGAGGACGAGGAGGTCTTCGACGCGACGCACGCGCTCGTGCTCGACCTCGTCACGTCCGGGGTCGTCGACGGCCTGCGCATCGACCACCCCGACGGCCTCGCGGACCCGGCACAGTACCTCCAGCGCCTCGCCGACCGCACCGACGGCGCGTGGGTCGTCGTCGAGAAGATCCTCGCGGGCGAGGAGCAGGTGCCGCCCGACTGGGCGACGGTCGGGACGACCGGCTACGACGTCGCGTGGCGCCTGCAGCAGCTCTTCGTCGACCCGGGCGGCCGGTCGGGCTTGGACGCGGTGATGACGCGCCTCACGGGCGCGCCGCCCGGCGGCCTCGGCGCGCTCGTCGAGGAGGCGAAGCGCGAGGTCGTCGCCGGGCCGCTCTACGCGGAGGTGCACCGGCTCACGGACCTGGCGGCCGCCGTCTGCCACGACGACCCGCGCCTGCGCGACCACACGTGGCGCGGCCTGCACCAGTGCCTGCGCGAGCTGCTCGTCGCGTTCGACCGCTACCGGGCGTACGTGGTGCCGGGCACCCCGCCGCGGCACGAGGCGGTCCGGGCCGTCGAGGAGGCGGCCGAGCGCGCCCGCGCGCACCTCGACCCGCAGCGCGCGGAGACGCTCGCCGTCGTCGTGGACCTCGTGCTCGGCCGCGAGGTCGGCAGCGCGGGACGACGGCGCGAGGCGCGCCGCGACGAGCTCGTCGTGCGCTTCCAGCAGGTGTGCGGCGCCGTGACGGCGAAGGGCGTCGAGGACACGGCGTTCTACCGCTGGACCGAGCTCGTGAGCCTGTGCGAGGTCGGGGGCGAGCCGGACCGGTTCAGCCTCGGCGTGCACGACTGGCACGCGTTCGCGCAGCGGTTCGCCGCGCTCACCCCGCACGCCCTCACGGCCGGGTCGACGCACGACACCAAGCGCGGCGAGGACACGCGCGCGGCCCTCGGCGTGCTGTCCGAGGACGCGGGCGCGTGGTCGCGGCTCGTCGACGAGGTGCGCGCGGCGACCGCCCCCTACCGCGGGGTCCTCGTCGACGGTCTCGCCGAGAACCTGCTGTGGCAGACCGTGGCCGGGACCTGGCTCCCCGACGCGACCACGCCGGACGACGCGCCCGACGGCACGTCCGAGGCCGCGATCTCTCCCGACCGGCTCGTCGACTACCTGCGCAAGGCGCTGCGCGAGGCGAAGGTCGCGACCTCGTGGACGAGCCCGGACGAGGCGTACGAGGAGGCCGTGGCCGAGCTCGCCCGCCGCGCGCTCGCCGACCCCGCCGTGACCGGGGCGTTCGCCCGGTGGGCGCGCGAGCACCGCGAGGAGCTGCGCGCCGCGAGCCTCGGGATCACGCTCACGCGGCTCACGGCCCCGGGCGTCGCGGACGTCTACCAGGGCGCCGAGTCGTACGCGCCCACGCTCGTCGACCCGGACAACCGCCGCCCCGTGGACGTCGACGACCTCACCGAGCGCCTCGCCCGGCTCGACGGCGGGGCGCCCGCGCGCACGCTCGCGGACGAGAAGCTGCTCGTCACGGCGCGCGCCCTGCGCGTGCGCCGCGCCCTCGCCGCCGCGTTCGTCGGCGACGGGGCCGGGTACGCGCCCGTCGCGTCGTCGACGCCGTGCGCGCTCGCGTTCGCTCGCACGGCCCCGGCCGCCGCCCCCGTCGGGACGCCCGCGACCGCCGACGCGTCGGGTGGCAACAGTCCGGACGACGCGGCCGACGCGCACGTCGTCACGGTGGCGACCCGCCTCGCCGGGACGGTCGACCGCCTCGGCGGATGGCGCGACCACGTCGTCGCGCTCCCCGCGGGCACGGGCACGTGGGTCGACGTGCTCACCGGGCGCGAGCACCCGGCCGGGAGCGTCCGCGTCGCGGACCTGCTCGCCGACCTGCCGGTCGCGCTGCTCGTCGCGCCGGGCTCCGCCGCGAGCGCCGCGGCGACGGGCGAGGTCGCCGCCGCGACCGGCGAGGGCGCACCATGACGGCGGGCACACCGGCCCCGCCCCCGCGCGTCCCCGCACCCCAGGCCACGCCCCTGCTCGCCGTGCCGGGGCCGCGGCCCGTGGTGTGGGCGCCGACGGCGCGCAGCGTCGAGCTCCTGCTTCCGGAGCAGGGCTCGGGCTCGTTCGAGGGCGCCGAGCGCCTCCCGCTGCGCCTCGTGGGCGCGCACGTGCCGGGCTGGTGGGGGTACGACCACGAGCTGCCGTGGGGCACGGACTACGGGTACTCCGTCGACGGCGGTCCGGGCCGGCCGGACCCGCGCAGCCCGTGGCAGCCGTACGGGGTGCACGGGCCGAGCCGCACGTTCGACCCGGCGTTCGCCTGGACGGACGCCGCGTGGCCGGGCCGCGACGTGCGCGGCGAGGTGCTCTACGAGCTGCACGTCGGGACGTTCACGCCGCAGGGCACGCTCGACGCAGCGATCGACCGGCTGGACCACCTGGTCGCGCTGGGCGTCGGCGCGGTCGAGCTCCTGCCGGTCGCGGCGTTCGGCGGCGAGCGGGGCTGGGGCTACGACGGCGTGCACCTGTACGCGGTGCACGAGCCGTACGGCGGCCCGCGCGCGCTCCAGCGGTTCGTGGACGCCGCGCACGCCCGGGGGCTCGCGGTGGTGCTCGACGTCGTCTACAACCACCTCGGCCCGTCGGGGAACTACCTGCCGGAGTTCGGCCCGTACTTCACGGACGCGCACACGACCCCGTGGGGCTCGGCCGTGAACCTCGACCGCCCGGGCAGCCGGGAGGTGCGCGAGTGGGTGATCGACAACGCCGAGCGGTGGTTCGTCGAGTTCCACGTGGACGCGCTGCGGCTCGACGCGGTGCACGCCCTCGTCGACGACTCCCCCACGCACCTCCTCGCGGAGCTCGCGCGGCGCGTGGACCGCGTGGAGCAGGAGCTCGGGCGGCCCTTGACGCTCGTCGCCGAGTCGGACGAGAACGACCCGGCGACCGTGACGGGCGTGGAGCAGGGCGGGCGCGGGATGCGCGCGCAGTGGGCGGACGACGTCCACCACGCCGTGCACGCGCTGCTCACCGGGGAGCGCCAGGGCTACTACGTCGACTTCGGCTCGGTCGCGGTGCTGCGCAAGGCGCTCACGGGCGTGTTCGTGCACGACGGCACGTTCTCGACGTTCCGCGGGCGCGACTGGGGTCACCCGGTCCCCGCCGGGACCGACGGCCACGCGTTCGTCGTGAGCGCGCAGAACCACGACCAGGTGGGCAACCGCGCGCACGGCGACCGGCCGTCGGCGACGCTCGACGGCGGCGGTCTCGCGACGGCCGCGGCGCTCGTGCTCGTGTCGCCGTTCACGCCGATGCTGTTCATGGGCGAGGAGTGGGGCGCGTCCACGCCGTGGCAGTTCTTCACGGACCACGCGGAGCCGGAGCTCGCGGAGGCGGTCCGCGCGGGCCGGGCGGCCGAGTTCGCCGACCACGGGTGGGGCGGCGGCGACCCCGTGCCCGACCCGCAGGCCCGCTCGACGCGGGACGCGAGCGTCCTCGACTGGTCCGAGCGGGAGCGCGGCGAGCACGCGCGCCTGCTCGCCTGGTACCGGGACCTGGTGGCACTGCGGTCGCGGCCCGACGTGCGCTCGGGCGACCTCTCGCTCGTGCGCGTCCACGGCCCGGGCGGCCCGGACGACGACGCGTCGGGCGAGGAGCCGACGACGGGCGCCGCCCCGCACGGCGGGCCCGCGTTCGTCGTGGACCGGCGCACCGTCGCGGTCGCGGTGAACCTCGGGGACGCCCCGCGGCGCCTGCGGCTCGCGCTCGGCGGCACGCCGCGCGTGCTCGCCGCCTGGGACCCGGCGACCCGGGCGGGCCGGCACCACGTCGACCTGCCCGCGCGTTCGGTCGCCGTCCTGGCGCGCGGGTGACTACGCTCGCGCCCATGGCGACGACGACGAAGACGAAGGCCACGCACGGCGGCGGCGCGGAGGGCGCCTGGGAGGTCCCGCCGGAGCGGGCGCTGCGGGTGCCGGAGGGCTTCGACCTCGCGGCGTTCGACCGCGCGTCGACCCCGGGGTTCACGGGCGACAAGGCCGCCGGGAAGGCCCTCGTCGCGCAGCACGCGGACGAGCTGTCCGAGCTGCAGGAGCGCCTCTTCGCGGAGGGCCGCTCGGGCGGGTCGCGGTCGGTGCTCCTCGTGCTGCAGGGCATGGACACCGCGGGCAAGGGCGGGATCGTGCGGCACGTCGTCGGGCTCGTCGACCCGCAGGGCGTCGCGCACCGGTCGTTCGGGGTGCCCACGCCCGAGGAGCGGCGGCACGACTACCTGTGGCGGATCCGCCGCGCGCTGCCCGAGCCGGGGTACATCGGCGTCTTCGACCGGTCGCACTACGAGGACGTGCTCGTCGCGCGCGTCGACGCGCTCGTGCCGCCCGAGGTCTGGGAGTCGCGCTACGACGAGATCAACCGCTTCGAGGCCGAGGTCGCCGCGGCGGGGACGACGATCGTCAAGGTCGCCCTGCTCGTCTCCTACGAGGAGCAGCGCGCGCGGCTCATGGAGCGGCTCGAGCGCCCGGACAAGTTCTGGAAGTACAACCCGAACGACGTCGACTCGCGCCAGAAGTGGCCCGCGTACCAGGAGGCGTACCAGGCCGTCCTCGACCGGACGAGCACCGACGTCGCGCCGTGGCACGTGGTGCCGGCCGACCGGAAGTGGTTCGCGCGCCTCGCGGTGAGCGAGCTCCTGCTCGACGCGCTGCGCGGCCTCGACCTCGGGTGGCCCCCGGCCGACTTCGACGTCGCGGTCGAGAAGGCGCGCCTCGCCGCGACGTGACGCTCAGGCCGCGCCGCGCGCGACCGTGCGGCCGTCCTCCGCGAGCGCGCCGAGGCGCGAGAGCGCGCGGTAGTACTTCTTGCGGTACCCGCCGCGCAGCATCTCCTCGGTGAACAGGCTCCGCTCCCCCGTGTACGCGTCGGTCCCGGCGAGGAGCACGGGCACGTCGCGGTCGTAGAGGCGGTCGACGAGCACGACGAGGCGCAGCGCCGCGGACTGCTCGGTGACGGGGTGCACGCCCGTGAGCGCGACGACCTCGACGCCGTCGAGCAGCGCCCGGTACCGGCTGGGGTGGACCTGCGACAGGTGCGCGAGCAGGTCGTCGAACACGTCGAGGGTCGCGCCGGGCCGGCCGGTGACGGCCGCCCGCACGTCGGCCTCGGGCAGCGGCGCGGAGTCCGTGACGACCGCGCGGTGCCGGTAGTCCTCGCCGTCGACGCGCAGCACCTCGAACCGGGCCGCGAGCGCCTGGATCTCGCGCAGGAAGTCCTCGGCGGCGAAGCGGCCCTCGCCGAGCGCCTCGGGGAGCGTGTTCGACGTCGCGGCCAGCGCCACGCCGCGGTCCGCGAGCTCGCGCAGGAGCCGGGACATGAGGACGGTGTCGCCCGGGTCGTCGAGCTCGAACTCGTCGATGCACACGAGCTTCTTCGTGGCGAGCGCGTCCACCGTCGCCCGGAAGCCGAGCGCGCCGACGAGGTTCGTGTACTCGACGAACGTGCCGTACGCGCTGACGTCGAGGCCCACGGCGTGCGCGAGGGACGTGAGCAGGTGGGTCTTGCCGACGCCGAACCCGCCGTCCATGTACACCGCGGGCGCGGTCTGCTTCCGGGCGCCGAACAGCCCCTTGCGCGCGGGCTTCACGACGGCGGTCGCGACCTCCTCGAGCCGCGCGACGGTTCGCGCCTGGCTGGGGTAGGCGGCGTTGGCGCGGTACGTCGAGAACCGCGCGTCGGCGAAGTGCCGCGGCGGCACGAGGTCGGCGAGGAGCCGGGCGGGAGGTACCGAGGGCCGGACGTCGGCGAGGGCGCGGACGGGCCCGCCGGGGGTCGGCGAGGAGGCCGACGCGCGGGCGGTGCCGGGGAGGGCTGCCGGGGCCGAGGAACCACCGGAGGCGGGCGCAGTCACGAGGATCCAGCCTACGCCTGCGGCTAGCCTGGCCGCTGTGACCTCGACCACCACCCCGCCCGGCGGGCCGGCCGCGCCCGGCGGGCGCACCGACCTCCCCGCGCTCGACGTGCTCCTGCCCGCCGCGGAGCACCTCCCGCCCGACCCGCGCGAGGACCGGCTCGCCGCGCTCTACGCCTACGGGACGCCGGTGCGCGGGGCGAGCGTCGTGCGCGCGAACATGGTCGCGAGCGTCGACGGGGCGGCGTGGGGCCCCGACGAGCGGTCGGGGTCGATCAACGACGACGCGGACTGGCGCGTGTTCCGCGTCCTGCGGGCGCTGGCGGACGTGGTGCTCGTCGGGGCGGGCACGGCGCGCGCCGAGGGCTACACCCCGCTCGGCCGGCCGCGCGGGCTGCGGCACCTGCACGACGCCCCGCTCGAGCTCGCCGTCGTCAGCCGCAGCGGCCGCGTGCCCCCGGCGCTCGCCGGGACGGACCGCCCGCCGTTCGTGCTGACCGGCCCGGCCGGGGCCGCCACCGCCCGGGGCGACGTGCCCGCTGACCGGGTGCTCGTCGTCGGGCAGGACGCGGCGGACGACGCGCTCGACCTCGCCGCGGGGCTCGCCGCGCTCGCCGGTCGCGGCCTCACGCGCGTGCTCACCGAGGGCGGCCCGTCGCTGCTGGCGGACCTCCTCGCCGCGGACCTCGTCGACGAGCTGTGCGTGACGACCACCCCGACGCTCGTAGGACCCGGGCCGGGCCGGATCGTCGGCGGCGCCGCGGCTCCCGGGACGACGACGGCGCTCCCCCGCGGGGCACGCCTCGCCCACCTGCTGCACGCCCCCGAGGACCGGCCCGGGTCGCCCGCCGGTACGACCGCCGCGCGCTGGCTCCTCCCGCTAGGCTGACCCGCGTGACCGACACGATCCTCGTCCTGACCGAAGACACGCTCAACCCGGCCGACGTGCAGCACATCCTGTCGCTGCACGAGGACGAGCAGCTCGCCTACCGGGTGCTGGTCCCGGCGGACACCGAGCGCAACGTCATCTCGGGGATCATCGACCACCTCAGCGTGGGCGAGCTCAAGGAGGCGTGGGACGAGGTCCTGGGCCGCGAGCCCTCGCCCACGGCGGCGAAGGCGGAGGCGAGCGAGCAGCTCGAGCGCAGCGTGGCCGAGCTCCGCGCGGCGGGTCGCGAGGCGGACGGCGTCGTCGTCGACGACGACCCGCTGCCGGCGCTGCGCACGGCCGTCGCGTCCGGCGGGGCGCGCGAGATCGTCGTCGTGACCTACCCGCACGCGGTCGAGGACACGTTCCACACCGACTGGGCCTCCCGCGCGCGCGAGGAGCTGCACGTCCCCGTGCTGCACCTCTACTCGGGCACGAGCGAGCTGGGCTGATCCTCCGCGCGTCCGGCCGACGAGCGCGCCGGCCGGCCCGGCGGTCGGCGGACCCGCGGGGTCACGTCCCGCGGACGCGGTGCCCGGCGCGGCGGATCGTCGCGCGGGCGAGCTGGTCGGTCGAGTCGAGGTAGAGCGGGTCGGCGAGCAGGTCGTGGTCGACGGCGACCACGGACAGCTCCGTGCAGCCCAGCACGATCACCTGGGCCCCGCGCTCGACGAGCCGCCCCGCGACGGCGCGGAACGTCTCGATGTCGACCGGCCGCCCCGCCTTCACCTGCTCGTAGATGATCTGCGACACGAGCGCCTGGTCGGCGTCGTCGGGCACGAGCGCCTCGACCCCGTGGCGCGCGAACGCGTCCTGGTACACGCCCGACGCCGCGGTCCCCGCCGTCGCGAGCAGGCCCACCGCCCGCAGGTCGTCGACCCGCGCCCGCGCCGCGTCGACCGTCGTGTCGATGATGGACACGAACGGGACGCTGATCGCGTCGAGCACCTGCTGCGTGAAGTAGTGCGCGGTGTTGCACGGCATGACGAGGAAGTCCGCGCCGAAGCGCTCGAGCCGCTCCGCGTCACGCGCGAGCACCGGGCCCGGGTCCGCGTCCGAACGCCCGAGGATGAAGTCCGTGCGGTCGGGGATCGTCGCGTGGTTGAGCACGACGGCGTCCACGTGGTCCTGGTCGCGCTCGGCCTCCGTGAGCGCGACGAGGAGCTGCAGGAAGTAGGCCGTGGCGAGCGGCCCGACACCTCCGAGCACTCCGACGAGGGGCTGGGCGTGGTCCTGGTCCGGTCGCGACGTCACCCGTGGATCCTACGGCGCCCGCGTCCCGGGGAGCGGGCGGCGCGGACCGTAGGATGGCGGACGCCCGCCGACCCGACAGAGAAACGGACGACCCTCCGCGATGACGTACGGCAACGCCGAGTTCCTCCCCATCGTCCTGGGGACCAACCTCAACACCTACAACATCGCGAGGTCGTTGCACGAGGCGTACGGCGTCCGCACGCTGGCCCTGGGCCGCTTCCCCCTGCGCGAGACGGCGGACTCCCGCATCGTCGACGTGCGCACCTACCGCGACTTCGACGACCCCGAGCGCATCGTCGCCGTCCTGCGGGAGCTCGCCGAGGAGTTCCCGGGCCGCAAGCGCCTGCTCATCGCGAACATCGAGTTCTACACGAACGTCGTCATCGCCCACCGGGCCGAGCTCGAGCACCTCTACGTCATCCCGCTCGTCGGCGAGGACCTGGCCGCGCGCCTCATGAACAAGACGGACTTCGCGCGCACGTGCGCGGAGCTCGGCGTGCCGCACCCGGAGACGGTGATCGCCACGGCGGCCGACGTCGACGACCCCGGCTTCGGCGAGGACCTGCCTTTCCCGTACCCGCTCATCCTCAAGCCGGCCGACACCGACACCTACCCGCGCCTGCGGTTCGAGGGCAAGAAGAAGGTGTACCTCGTCCAGGACGCGGCCGAGCTGCGCGACGTCGGCCGCCGCATCTACGCCGCCGGCTACACGGACGACCTCATCGTCCAGGAGTACCTCGCGGGCGACGAGTCGGTCATGCGCGTGGTCAACACGTACTCCGACCGCCACGGCCGCCTGCGGTTCCTGTCCGCGGCCCAGATCGTGCTCGGCGAGTACGACCCGAAGCTCGTCGGGAACTACAACGCCGTCGTGACGATGAAGGACGACCGGCTCACGGAGTCCGTCCGGCACCTGCTCGACAGCCTCGGCTACGTCGGCGCCGCGAACCTGGACGTCATGTACGACCGCCGCACCGGCACGAGCAAGATCCTCGAGGTCAACCTGCGCCAGGGCGCGGCGAGCTTCTACACGATGGCCGCCGGCGGCAACCTCGCGCGCTGCTACGTCGAGGACCTCGTGTACGGGCGCGAGCTGCCCGAGCAGGTCACGTCGGACGCGCGCCTGTGGGTCAACGTGCCCTACCCCGTCGTCCGGGCGCTCGTCCCGGTGTCGCTGCGCCACCGCGTGAAGAAGGCCCGCAAGCACGGCGTGTGGCACACCCTGCGGTACGCGCCCGACCGCAGCCTGCGCCGCCGCCTGGACGTGTGGCGCGTGGACCTGCGCCACACGCTCGACTACGTGAAGTTCGCGCGCTCGCGCCCGTCGGCCTAACCCTGGCCGGGTCCGGCGCCGACCAGGTGGTCCTGGCCCGTCCGGTGTCGCGGACGCGCCGGGATCACCTGGTCGGCCGATGTGGACCGCCTGGTCGTGGGGCTCAGGCGCCCAGGGCGGACCGGACGGCCTCGACGAGGCGGCGCGCCGTCGCGACGCCGACCGTGGTCGGGAGGTTCACGACGCGCGCGACGAGGTCCTCCGTCGTCGCGAGCGCGGGGTCGCCCGGCGTGTACCCGTAGACCGCGGGGTCGTCCGGGCCCGGGAACAGCGCCGGCCGGTACCACTTCCCGACGTAGAACCCGGCGGCCGTGAGCTCGGCGACCAGACGGTCGGCGGTCGCGGCGTCGGGCGCGAAGAACGGGAACCGCACGAGCGGCGCGCGCTCCCCGATCCCGGCCGGGACCTCGACGACGCCCGACAGCCCGCGCACGTACTCCGCGACCGTGTCGGCGCGGCGCGCCTCGGTGTCGCCGCTGGACCGCAGCGCGTCGACCATGCGGTCCACCACCCACGCGGACGGGCGCTGCGGCGGGTGCGCGAGCCCGCCCCGGTTCTCCACGGGAGCGATCGCAGGCTCGTACGCCCCGACGGCCGTGAGCGCACCGCGCACCTTGCCCGCCGCCGCGCCGGGCAGGCGGTTGAGCACGCGCACCTGGGTGCGGAAGCTGCGCGCGGCGAGGTCGAGCCGCGGCCCGACGACGGGCAGCGCGTCGAGCGCCGCCACCGTCGCGGCGCGCAGCGCCGGGTCGAGCGCGGGGCTCACCCACACCGCCCCGCCGAAACGCGTGGGCAGCAGCTTCTCGACGCCGAACGAGTGGAACGAGACGTCGGCGACGGGCGTGCCGTCGGCGTCGCGCGCGAGGCGCCCCACGCAGTGCGCGCTGTCCTCGACGAGCAGCGCCCCGACGGAGCGCGCGGCGTCGCGCAGGCGCCGCGCCGCCGCCTCGTCGACGATGCCGAACGTGTTCTGCAGCACGACCGCCCGCGTGTCCGGGCCGACGGCGAGCCGGTCGGGGTCGATCGCGACCGTCGCCGGGGACACCTCGGCGTAGACCGGCCGCAGCCCGGCCACGAGCACCGGGTCGACCGCCGTCGAGCACGTGAACACCTGCGTGACCACGTCGCCCGGGCCCCGGGCCTCGGCGAGCGCGCGGAACACGACCTCCATCCCGTAGCGGGCCTTGAAGACGAGGAACCAGTCGGCCGGGTCGGTGCCCGTCCGGTCGGCGAGCATCCTCGTCGCGGTCGCGTCCTGCGGGTGGCGGCTCATCGTTCTCCGTGTCGTCCGGCGTCAGGGGTCGGGGCCGACGCAGCGGCCCGCGCGCCTAGCCTGCCACGTCGGCGGGCCGCCCGGGCCGAGCCGCTCGTCACGCGCACGGGGACCGGCCGCGCGACGGGACGTGCGGGCGACAGGACGTGCGGGCCGGGACGCGCGACGGCGGCCGCCGCGCCGGAGCGCGACGACCGCCGTCGGGACGTCGGGGAAAACGTCAGGCGTCGGACTCGGTGCGGTCGCCCGACCACTCGGTGTGGAAGACACCCGGCTTGTCGACGCGGCGGTAGGTGTGCGCGCCGAAGAAGTCGCGCTGCGCCTGGATCAGCGCGGCGGGCAGGCGCTCGGCCCGCACGCCGTCGTAGTAGGCGAGCGACGACGAGAACGCGGGCGTCGGCACGCCGTTGAGGGCGGCCTGCGCCACCACGCGACGCCACGCCGCGAGGCCGTTGCCGACCGCGCCGGTGAAGTACTCGTCGGCGAGGAGCAGCGGGAGCTGCGCGTCGCGCTCGTACGCCTCGGTGATGCGGTTGAGGAAGCGCGCGCGGATGATGCAGCCGCCGCGCCAGATGCGGGCCATCGCGCCGCGGTCGATGTCCCAGCCGTACTCGGCCGACGCGGCCGCGATCTGGTCGAAGCCCTGGGAGTACGCGACGACCTTCGACGCGTAGAGCGCGAGGCGCACGTCCTCGACGAACGCGTCGCGGTCCTGCACGTCCCACGCCGCGGCGTCGGCGGGCAGCGCGGCGCGGCCGGCCTCGCGCTGCGGGACCGAGCCGGACAGCGCGCGCGCGAACGTCGCCTCGGCGATGCCCGTGATCGGCACGCCGAGGTCGAGGCCGTTCTGCACCGTCCAGCGGCCGGTGCCCTTCTGCTCCGCCTGGTCGAGCACGACGTCGACGAACGCCTTGCCGGTCTCCGCGTCGACGTGCTGGAGCACGTCCGCGGTGATCTCGATGAGGAACGACTCGAGGTCGCCCGTGTTCCACTGCGCGAAGATCTCGCCGATCTCCTGCGCGGACGCGCCGAGCCCCTGCTTGAGCAGGTCGTACGCCTCGGCGATGAGCTGCATGTCGGCGTACTCGATGCCGTTGTGCACCATCTTGACGAAGTGGCCGGCGCCGTCGGGCCCGACGTAGGTGCAGCACGGCACGCCGTCGACCTTCGCCGAGATGTCCTCGAGGATCGGGCCGAGGCTCTGGTACGACTCGCGCGTGCCGCCCGGCATGATCGACGGGCCGTTGAGCGCGCCCTCCTCGCCGCCCGAGACGCCGGTGCCCACGAAGTGCAGGCCCAGCGCCGCGAGCGCCTTCTCCCGGCGGATCGTGTCGGGGAAGTGCGCGTTGCCGGCGTCGACGACGATGTCGCCCTCCTCCAGCAGCGGCACGAGCTCGTCGATGACCGCGTCGGTCGCCGCGCCCGCCTTGACCATGACGACGACCTTGCGCGGGCGCTCGAGCGAGGCCACGAAGTCCGCCATCGACTCCGACGGCACGAAGTCGCCCTCGGTGCCCGCCTCGGCGATCAGGGACTCGGTCTTGGCGTACGAGCGGTTGTGCACCGCGACCGTGTAGCCGTGCCGGGCGAAGTTGCGGGCCAGGTTGCGACCCATGACGGCGAGTCCGGTCACACCGATCTGTGCGCGTGCTGACATCTGCTTCCCTGCTCCTCGAGGGTCGGTCCCGGCGCACGACGGCTGCGCGCGGGAAGGCGCGGAACCGGGCCGGGCGCGGGCGCGCGGCCGGGTGCACCGGGGATGGATACGCTGCCAGCCTAGTCCTCGGGCGCCGTCGCGCCCCGGCGGTGCCACGATCCGGTCACCCGCAGGGATCGTGACGAAGTCGGGGTCACGATTCGATGACACCCGCGCGGCGTGCGTCCGACCCGCCCCTCCCGCTCGTACTGTGCCGGGGTGACCACCCCTCACGGGACCGACGCTCCCCCGGAGTTCCGTGCCGTCCTCGACGCCCTCGGCGCGCGACGGCTGCGACCCGAGGTGACGCTGCGCGAAGTCCCCGCCCCGCGCCGGATCGCGCCGTGGTCGGTCGCGCTCACGGGCGAGGTCGAGGCGGCGCGCTCCGACGACCCCGAGCTCGCGTCGGGGCGCTTCATCGTCCTCTACGACCCGGCGGGCCAGGAGGCGTGGGAGGGCCGGTTCCGCGTCGTGACGCTCGTGCGCGCGACGCTGGAGCCGGAGATGGCGGCGGAGGACGTGCTCGCCGAGGTCGCGTGGACGTGGCTCGAGGACGCCTTGCACGACACGGGCGCCGTCGTGCGCGCGGAGGGCGGCACGGTCACGCGCGTGCTGTCGCAGAGCTTCGGGGCGCTGTCCGGCAAGCACAACGACGTCGAGCTCGAGATGCGCGCGTCGTGGACGCCCGTCGCGCCGGGCCCGGGCACGGCCGACCTCGGGGACCACCTCGCGGCGTGGGCGCAGCTCCTGTGCACGGCCGCCGGGCTGCCGCCGCTGCCCGAGGGCGTGACCCCCCTCGGTGCTCGACCCCCCGCGCGACGCAATACCGTGGGCTCATGAGCTCGACCGCAGCACCCGCTCCCCCTCCGCTCGACGCCGCACCCGGGGCGGAGCGCGCCCCGACCGTCGTCACCCCGCTGACGGAGCCGTCCGACGGCGTCGGCCCCGTCGTCGACACGCCCGCCGCGTTCGCGCGCGTCGTCGAGGCGTTCGCCGCCGCGAGCGGCCCCGTGGCCGCCGACGCCGAGCGCGCGTCCGGCTACCGGTACGGCCAGCGCACCTACCTCGTGCAGGTGCGCCGCGAGGGCGCGGGCACCGCGCTCGTCGACCCGGTCGCCGTGCCGGACCTGTCGCCGCTGCGCGAGGCGGTCGGGGACGCCGAGTGGGTCCTGCACGCCGCGTCCCAGGACCTGCCGGGGCTCGCGGAGCACGGGGTCGTCCCGGCGAGCGTCTTCGACACCGAGCTCGCCGCCCGCCTGCTGGGGATGGAGCGCGTCGGCCTCGCGGCGGTGGTCGCCGAGGTGCTCGGGCTCGGCCTCGCCAAGGAGCACTCGGCGGTGGACTGGTCGACGCGGCCCCTGCCCGAGGACTGGCTGCGGTACGCGGCGCTCGACGTCGAGGTGCTCGTCCCGCTGCGCCGGGCGCTCGGGGAGCGGCTCGACGAGGCGGGCAAGTCGGACTGGGCGGCGCAGGAGTTCGAGGCCGTCCGTACCGCGGGACCGCCGGCCCCGCGGCCCGAGCCGTGGCGTCGGACGTCCGGCACGCACACGCTGCGCGACCCGCGGCGCCTGGCCGTGGTCCGCAGCCTGTGGGAGGCCCGCGACGCGACGGCCCGGGCCCGCGACATCGCCCCGGGCCGGGTCCTGCCCGACCGCGCGATCGTCGCCGCGGCGGAGGCGCTGCCGCGCACGGCCGGCCAGCTCGTGGAGCTGCCGCCGTTCGCCGGCAAGGGCACGCGCCGTCGGGCGGCGTACTGGCAGCGGGCCGTCGACGCCGCGCTCGCGCTGCCCGCGAGCGCGCTGCCGACCACGCGCGGGCCGCGCACGGACGCCCCGCCCCCGCCGCGCGCGTGGGCGGACCGCGACCCGGGCGCCGCGGCACGCCTCGACGCGGCGCGCGGCGTCGTGCAGGAGCTCGCCGAGCGGTACGCACTGCCCGTCGAGAACGTGCTCCAGCCCGACGCCCTGCGACGCCTGTGCTGGACGCCGCCGGAGCCCGCCGACGCGGCGGGGATCGC
This sequence comes from Cellulosimicrobium sp. 72-3, assembly GCF_013127315.1. Lineage (NCBI taxonomy): Bacteria > Bacillati > Actinomycetota > Actinomycetes > Micrococcales > Promicromonosporaceae > Cellulosimicrobium > Cellulosimicrobium sp. 72-3. The sequence goes on along the minus strand of NZ_CP053419.1, from coordinate 1,961,773 downwards.
CGCGTTCCTGCGCGGCCGCGGGGCGCGCGAGTGGCAGGTGGGGCTCGTCGCGGAGCCGCTCGCGGACGCGTTCGAGCGCTCCGGCGAGCGGTAGCGGGAGGGTAGGGTCGTCCGCGTGCACGACGCGAACCTGACGATCCGGACAGTCACCGACCGAGCCTCCTGGGACGCCCGGGTGAACGAGCTCGGCGGCCACCCCCTGCAGCTGTGGGGCTGGGGCGAGGTCAAGGCCACGGGCGCCTGGACCCCGCACCGCGTGGAGGCGGTGGACGGCGACGGCCGCGTCCGCGGCCTGGCGCAGGTTCTCGTGCGGTCCCTCCCGGCGCAGTTCAAGGCGCTGTGCCACGTGCCCCGTGGGCCCGTGATCGCGCCGGCGGGAGACGGCTGGGGCGCCGGCCCGGGCGTGGGCGACGACGCGACGCGCGACGCCGTGACCCGTGCGGTCGTCGCGTGGTGCAAGACGACGGTGGGCGGCGTCGGCGTCACGATCGAGCCCGACTGGCCGGTCGGGACGCACCTCGCGCTGCCCGACGCCCGCCCCGCGGCGAACCCGATCCTCTACCCGGTGACGCTGATCCTCGACCTCACCAAGTCCGAGGACGAGCTGACGAAGGCCATGGGCAAGTCGACGCGGTACGACATCCGCAAGGCGGCGCGCACCGGCCTCGAGGTGCGGCGCGTGACGGACGAGGCCGAGGTGCGCCAGGTGCTCGACGTCTACCACGAGACCGCCGAGCGAGCGGGCTTCGCGCTGCACGACGACGAGTACTACCTCGCGATCCACCGCGAGCTCGGCGAGCACTCGGTGCTCGTCGCCGCGTTCTCCGAGGGCGCCCCGGTGTCGTTCGTGTGGTGCGTGTCGTCGGCGACGACGTCGTTCGAACTCTACGGCGGCATCAACGACGCGGGCCGCAAGCTCCGCGCGAACGCGCCGGTGAAGTGGCACGCGATCACCCTCGCGCAGCAGGCCGGTCTGGTCCGGTACGACATGAACGGTCTGCTCAACGACGGGATCAGCGAGTTCAAGCGCAGCTTCGCCCAGCACGACGACGAGCTCGTGCACAGCGTCGACGTGCCGTTCTCGATGTGGTACTCCGCGTGGAACAAGGGCCTGCCGACCGCGAAGAAGGTCGTGCGCAAGCTCCGCGGGAGCCGCTGAGGCGGACTCCCGGCCACCCCGAACCTCGAAGAGACCCGGTATCGCGCGATGCGATACCGGGTCTCTTCATGTCGTAGCATCGGTCTCGTGCTTTCCCGATACCCGCGGTAGCGTGTATCGCACGTACGACCCCCGAGCGGTGCCGCTCCGGACACCGCCGTCCCGACCATCTGCATCGGATGGAGATGCCATGACCGTGGCCAACGAGGCCCCCTCTCCCACCTCGGCACCCACCCAGGCGGCTACCCAGCGCTCGCGCCGACGCCCCGTGCGCGACGTCGTCTTCGTCGAGGGCGTCCGCAGCCCGTTCGGCAAGGCTCGCCCCGACGGGATCTACGCCGAGACCCGCGCGGACGACCTCGCCGTGAAGACGGTCCGCGAGCTGCTGCGCCGCCGCCCCGAGCTGCCCGTGGAGCGGATCGACGAGCTCGCGCTCGCCGCGACGACGCAGACCGGCGACCAGGGCCTCACCCTCGGCCGCAGCGTCGCCGTGCTGGCCGGGCTGCCCAAGTCGGTGCCCGGCTTCGCGATCGACCGCATGTGCGCGGGCGCGATGACCGCGGTCACGACCACCGCGGCGAACGTCGCCGTGGGCGCGCAGGACGTCGTCGTCGCGGGCGGCGTCGAGCACATGGGCCACCACCCCATGGGCGAGGGGTCGGACCCGAACCCGCGGTTCGTCGCCGAGCGCCTCGTCGACTCCTCCGCGCTCGTCATGGGCGCGACGGCCGAGAACCTGCACGACCGGTACCCGCACCTCACCAAGGAGCGTGCCGACGCGTACGCCGTCGCGAGCCAGGCCAAGTACGCCAAGGCCCTCGCGAACGGTGACATCTCCCCCGACCTCGTGCCGGTCGCGACCCGGTCGACCGAGCTCGGGTGGGGTCTGGCCACGGCCGACGAGCTCCCCCGCCCCGGCACCACGGTCGACTCGATCCGCGACCTCAAGACCCCGTTCCGCCCCGGCGGGAAGGTCACCGCGGGCAACGCCTCGCCGCTGACCGACGGCGCCACGGCGTGCCTGCTCGCCGCGGGCGACGTCGCCGACGAGCTCGGGCTCCCGGCGCGCATGCGCCTCGTCGCGTTCGCGTACGCGGGCGTCGACCCGGAGGTCATGGGCATCGGGCCGGTCCCCGCGACCGAGCGCGCGCTCGCGTCCGCGGGCCTGACGATCGACGACATCGGCCTGTTCGAGATCAACGAGGCGTTCGCGGTCCAGGTGCTCGCGTTCCTCGACCACTTCGGCATCGCGGACGACGACGAGCGCGTCAACCAGTACGGCGGCGCCATCGCCATGGGCCACCCGCTCGCGTCGTCGGGCGTGCGCCTCATGACGCAGCTCGCGCGCCAGTTCGAGCAGCACCCCGAGGTGCGCTACGGCCTGACGACCATGTGCGTCGGCCTCGGCATGGGCGGCACCGTCATCTGGGAGAACCCGCACCACGCCGACTACTCCGGCCACACCTTCGAGACCGCGGAGAACTGACGATGAGCGCACCGACCGACACCACGCCCACCACCTCCGCGGACGCGACGAAGGACGCCGCGCGCGGGGAGCGCGTCACGCACTCGCTCGTGCGCGACGTCGCGCTCCCCGGCGGGACGGGCACGCTCGCCCTCGTCACGCTCGACAACGGGCTCGACCACACCAAGCCGACGACGCTCGGCCCCGAGGGCCTCGCGGAGCTGCACGCGGCCCTCGAGACGCTGCGGCGCCGGGCCGCGGACGGCGAGATCGTCGCCGTCGCGATCACGGGCAAGCCGTACTTCCTCGCCGCCGGCGCGGACCTCACGCAGGCCGCGGCCGTCCAGGTGCGCGACGACGCGCTCGCCCTCGGGCGCGCCGGGCACGCCGCGTACACGCTGCTCCAGGACATGGGCGTGCCGACGTTCGCGTTCGTCAACGGCGTCGCGCTCGGCGGCGGCCTCGAGGTCGCGCTGAACTGCACGTACCGCACCGTCGCGTCCGACGCCGGTGCGCTCGCGCTGCCCGAGGTCGGCCTGGGCCTGGTCCCCGGCTGGGGCGGCGCCTACCTCGTGCCGCGCCTGCTCGGCGTCGAGAAGGCGATGGACGTCATCCTCGCCCGCCCGGCTGCGAACAAGCCGTTCAAGGCGAAGGAGGCGTACGAGATCGGGCTCGTCGACGCGCTCTTCGAGGCGCCGGACTTCCTCGAGTCCTCGCTGCGCTGGGCCGAGGCCGTGCTGCGCGGCGAGATCGTCGTCGAGCGGCGCGAGCTCGACCCGCAGCCCGTGTGGGACGCCGTCGTCGCCGGGACGCGTCAGCGCCTCGACGCCGTGGTCGCGGGCTCCCGCCCGGCCCCGTACCGCGCGCTCGACCTCGTCGCCGCCGCGCGCACCGCGTCGCGCGAGGAGGCGTTCGCCGCCGAGGACGACGCCCTCGCGGACCTCATCATGAGCGACGAGATGCGCGCGAGCGTCTACGCGTTCCAGCTCGTCTCGAAGGGCAAGCGGCCCCAGGGCGCGCCCGACGCGAAGCTCGCCCGCCCCGTCACCCGCGTCGGGATCGTGGGCGCGGGGCTCATGGCCGCGCAGATCGCGCTGCTGTTCGCGCAGCGCCTCCAGGTGCCGGTCGTCATGCGCGACCTCGACCAGGAGCGCGTCGACAAGGGCCTCGGCTACGTCCGCTCCACCGTCGAGAAGCTCGTACGCTCGGGCCGCATGTCCGCGGACACCGGCGCGCGCATCGTCGGCTCCGTGCACGGCACGACCGAGCTCGGCGACTTCGCGGGCTGCGACGTCGTGATCGAGGCAGTCACGGAGATCCTCGGGCTCAAGAAGAAGGTCTTCGCCGAGCTCGAGGGCGTCCTGTCGCCCGAGGCCGTGCTGCTGACCAACACGTCCGCGCTGTCGATCACCGAGATGGCGGCCGACCTGCAGCACCCCGAGCGCGTCGTCGGGATGCACTTCTTCAACCCCGTCGCCCAGATGCCGCTCGTCGAGATCATCCAGGCGGCGAAGACCGACGACGCGGCCCTCGCGACGGCGTTCGCCATGACGAAGAAGCTCCGCAAGACGGCCGTGCTCGTCGCCGACCGCCCCGGGTTCGTCGTCAACCGCCTGCTCATCCTGCTCATGGGCAAGATCGTCGAGGCGGTCGAGAACGGCACGTCGGTCGAGGTCGCGGACCGCGCCGTCGCACCGCTCGGCCTGCCGATGCCGCCGTTCGCGCTGTTCGACCTCGTCGGCCCGGCCGTCGGCCTGCACGTCCTCACGTCGCTGCGCGAGGACCTGGGCGACCGGTTCCCCGAGTCCCCCGGCCTGCAGCGCATCGTGGACGAGCAGATCCCCGTCGTCCTCGACGCGCCGAAGGGCCTGCCCAAGCCTGTCGACCCGGCGATCCAGCGGGTCTTCGGCACGGGTGCGGCGGGCGGCGACGGAGCACTGGACGAGGCGGGCGTCCTCGACTCCGTGCTCACGGCGCTCACGCAGGAGATCGGGCTCATGCTCGACGAGGGCGTGGTCGCGAGCCCGTCGCAGATCGACCTGTGCATGATCCTCGGCGCGGGGTGGGGCTTCCACCTGGGCGGCATCACGCCGTACCTCGACCGCACGGGCTACAGCGAGAAGGTCCTGGGCCGCCGCTTCCTGCCCGACGGCGTCGCCAACGTCCCGGCGACATCGCGCGTCTGACGAAACCCCTCCCCCTCCGCCGAGCAGGTGGTTGTGGCCCGTCCCGAGTACAGGACGGGCCACGACCGCCTGCTCGGCGGCCAGCGAGGACCGACCTGAGTCAGTCCTCTCCACCCATGTGCAGGAGCTCGAACGCCACGGCGTGCTCCACGCCCATCCGCTCGCCCGTCGGGGCGCTCATCGACGCGAGGAACGCCGCCGGGTCGAAGTCCTCCCAGCCGAGGCCGTCGAGGTAGGCGGCGTGCGCGCGCAGGGACGCCACGCCCGCGTCGAAGGTCGCGCTGACGTCCACGCCGTGCCGGGCGTCGGGCGACGCGGCGACCCACACCTGGCGCACGCCGCCCCACGGCTCGATCCCGTCCGACTCGACCTGCTCGCGGAACACCCACCGGTTCCCCGCGTCGCGCACGGCGTCCACGACGGCCCGCCCCGTCGCGACGTGGTCCGCCTGGTTGAGCATCCCGCCCGGGAACGTCTCGCGGTAGTTCCCGGTGATCACGACGTCGGGCCGGTGACGCCGGATCGCCCCCGCGATCGCGCGCCGCAGCGGCAGGCCGTACTCGAGCACGCCGTCGGGCAGCCCGAGGAACTCGACCTCGTCGACGCCGACGATCCGTGCCGACTCGACCTCCTCCGCCTCCCGCACGCGGCGCGCCTCGTCCGGGTCCATCCCGTCGATCCCCGCCTCGCCGCTCGTGACCATGCAGTACACGACCCGCTTGCCCTGCGCGGTCCACCGCGCGACGGCGGCGGCCGCGCCGAACTCCATGTCGTCCGGGTGCGCGACGACTGCGAGCGCCGTCGACCAGTCCTCTCGCAGCGGGGTGAGTGGGGGCAAGGTGTCGGTCTCGGTCATGACGCCACGCTATGCCGCGTCCCGGCGCCGAGCGCGACGACGGCGCAGGCCCGGGCCCCGTCAGCGCTCGGCGGGCGCGTCCTCGGTCGCGTGACCGAGCGCCACGGCGGGAGGGACCCCGTCGGCGGGCGCGTCCTCGACGGGCGCGTCCTCGACGGGCGCGTCCTCGACCGACGTCACGGCCGGGTCGACGAACAGCCGGGCGCGCTCGGCGTCGACCACCGCGCGCGCGAGCGACGCCTCGGACACGTCGACCGCGCCCGCGACCTCCTCGGCGAGCGCGCTGCGGCGCGCATAGGCGTCGAACAGCCGGGCCTTGGTCCCGAGAAGGCGCACGAGGTGCTCGTCGACGCTGTCGACGGTGAGCAGGCGGTGCACCTGGACGGTCTCGACCTGCCCCATGCGGTGGGCGCGCGCGACGGCCTGCGCCTCGGTCGTGGGCTTGGTCTGCGGCTCGCACAGGACCACGACGGACGCCGCCTGGAGGTTGAGACCCACTCCCCCGACGTCGATCTGGCTGACGAGCACGCGCGGGTCCTCGGCCGCGGTGAAGTCGTCGACGATCGTCTGTCGCGTGCGGGCGGGCACGGAGCCGGTGAGGGGCGGGAGCGCGAGGTCGCCGAGGGCGCGCACGACCACGTCCACGACGTCCCGGAAGTACGAGAACACCACGACCTTGCGCCCGTTCTCGGCCGCCTCGCGCGCGATCTCGACGAGCCGGCGCAGCTTCGCCGAGTCCTCGGGGTGCTCGACGGCGAACGCCGCCCGCCGCATGGCCATGAACGACCCCGCCGCGACCGCCTCCCGGTACGCGGCGCCGTCGACCGGGCCGAGCCGCTCCCACTCGTCGACCTGCACGAGCTCGGGCAGCTCCTCGAGCACGTCTTCGGCGTTGCGGCGCAGGTACGCGGGCGCGACAGCGTGCCGGAACGCGTCGGGGCCCGCGGCGCCGTGCGCGGCGTCGAGGCGTGCCGCGAGCTCGGGCTGGAGGTAGCCCAGCAGGGTGCGGAACTCCTCGACCCGGTTCTCCATGGGCGTGCCCGTGAGCAGCAGCACGTGCTCGGTCGTCCGCGCGAGGGCCGCGACGGCCACGGACCGCTTCGCGAGCGGGTTCTTCACGTAGTGCGCCTCGTCCACGACGAGCACGGCCGGCGCCGCCGCCGCGAACGCCTCGGTCCCCGCGCGCCGCAGGCCCGCGAAGGTCACGACGGCGACGCCGCCCGCAGCGCGCCACGCGGCGGCTGCCTCCTCCCGGTCCTCGCCATGGACGGCGTGCACCGGGAGGCTCGCGTGCGCGCGCAGCTCGCGCACCCAGTTCTCCAGCACGCTCGCCGGGCACACGACGAGCGCGTGGGTCGCACCGCCGGCGACCAGGTGCGCGACGACGGCGACGGCCTGCACCGTCTTGCCCAGACCCATCTCGTCGCCCAGGACGACGCGGCGCTGGGCGAGCGCGAAGCGGGCCCCGAACGCCTGGTAGCCGCGCAGCGAGACGGTCAGCAGCGACTCGTCGAGCGCCTGCGTCTGCACGCGGTCCACCAGCTCGGCGGGCAGGTGCCCGGCCGCGGCGGCGACGTCGCGGCCCGTGGGGGCGACGCCGTCGAGCAGCGCGTAGTACGCCGCGGACCGCCGCCGGAAGTCCTCCCAGACGTCGTACGGGCGCGCGGGCTCGGCGAGCAGCCCGACGACGCGCCGCGCCTCCTCGGCGAGCCCGGTGGCCCGCGCCCGCTCGGCGACCGCAGCGAGCACCGTGACCGCCGCGGACGCCCGACGCCGCCGCTCGCCCCACGCGAGCAGGCGGCGCGGCCCGCTCGCGGCGACCAGCGCGTCGGCGCGCACGCGCTCGTGCTCCGCGAGCGCGGCCCGCACCTGGTCGCCGTAGCGGGCGACGGCGGCGTCGGCCTGGTCGAGCGTGTGCAGCGCCTGGACGAGCGCGGTCGCGACCGGGTCCGTCGGCGTGAGGTCGATCCGGAAGCGCAGGCTCTCACGCACGGCGCGCGCCACCTGCTCGGCGGCGGCGAGCAGGTGCGTCGCCGTCTGCGGGCCGATCTCGGGCAGCTTCTCCAGCCCGTCGCGCCCGAGCCGCGCGACCTCGCCCACCGTCCGCACGCCCGCGTCCGCGAGCGCCCCGAGCCGTAAGCGCTCGCGCGTGACGTCGCGCAGCGACGCGACGTCGACGGTGTCGAGGCGCGCCAGGACCTTCTCCTCGCGGCTGTCGCCGAACGCGGCGCGCACCTGGTCACGCGCCGTCCCGGGCGCGGCGGAGAGGGTCGCGAGCAGCGCGGCGAGGGCGTCCGCGTCCGCGACGACCGCCCGCGCGGTGGCGACGTCGGGCAGCGCCGCGCGCGGCGCGGTCACGCGTGCCAACGAGCGAGGCACTCGGCGACGTACGTCACGTCGTGCGTCGAGCCGTCGGCGATCGACATCGTCAGCTCGTACACGTCGTCGTGGGGGGCACGCAGCGCGACACCGTTCATGCCGTAGAACACGACGACGGCGACGAGACCGAGCCGCTTGTTGCCGTCGACGAGCGCGTGGTTCTGGACGACGGAGAGCATCAGCGCGGCCGCCTTCAGGTCGAGCGACGGGTACGCCTCCTCACCGAACATCGAGGCGCGAGGACGATGCACGGCCGAGTCGAGCGCACCCCAGTCGCGGACGACCGGCTCCGCCCGGAGCAGCGCGCGCGCCGCCGCGAGCAGGTCCCCGACCTCGAGGTACTCGACCTCTCGCGACGCGACCACCTCAGGCGAGCTTGTCGAGCACGGGTCCGTACTCGCGGATCGCGTCCGCGATCAGTCGATCACGGAGGGCGTCGCGCTCCGCGCCGTACCGTCGTACGGCCTCACGGACGATCTCGTTCTGCGAGCGCCCCTCGCGCTCCGCGGCCGCCTCGAGGACTCGCTTCTCGTCCTCGGTGAACCGCACGACCATCTGGTTGCCGCTCATCCCGCACCTCCCGACGTGGTATCACCACAGTATCGCTCCCGGCCGCAGGCACGCTCCGGCGCCCTCACGACGACCTGCCGGCCTCCGCCGTCCAGCGCTCCATCCGGGACTGCGCCGCGTCGAGGAACGCCGTCTTGTCGCGCGTGTAGTCGTCGTAGTCGTCGGCGTCCGCGTGGCGCGCGGCGAGGTCGCGCTTCGTCGCCTCGTACGCCGTGGCCTCGGCGGGGACGGCGCGCAGCCAGTCGCGGAACGCGACGACGTACGCGGCGAACGGCGAGTCGAGGCGGCGGACGTGGAGGATCACGGGCGGCTCGCCCTCGTCGCCGGGGCGGGTGAGCAGGCGCTTGGCGTAGAGCTCGGGGGCGGGGTCGGCGCCCGGACGCGGGACGTCACGGTACACGCCGGGCGAGTCGGGGCGCGCCCCGCGCTCGATCGAGAACCCGAGCGGCCCGAGCGCGGCGTTGAGCTCCGCCTCGGAGGGCAGCGGCGCGACGCGCACCTGGAGGTCGATGATCGGCTTCGCCGCGAGCCCGGGGACCGCCGTCGACCCGATGTGCTCGACCACGACCGGGCTCGTGCCGTCGGGGCTCGCGAGGTCGGCGAGCGCGGCGGCGACGCGTTCCGTCCACCGCCTCCCGGCGTCGGTCCATCGGGGGTCGTGGGCGTCGACGGTCGCTGCAGGCACCCGCGCACCATACGACCCGACCCCGCCCCGGGGGGCGCGCACCCGCCGAAAGGTGAGAAGTGGCCCCGGGAACACGGCGGTCCGGGGCCACTTCTCCCGTCTCGGCGAGCGGGCGCTCGTCGGCGGGTCGGGTCAGTACGTCGTCAGGCCGTGGGCGCGGAACTGGTCGCGCACGCGCTCGGTGAGCTCGGCCGACGGCGCGGGCGTGTCGTCGAGCTCGTAGGTGCGCCCGAGCGCGTCCCACTTGTCGCGGCCCATCTGGTGGAAGGGCAGCACCTCGACGCGCGTCACCGTGCCGGGGCGGATCGCGTTGAGCGACGCCGCGTACGCGGCGACCTTCTCGACGTTGTCCGGGTCGTCGGTGAGGCCCGGGACGAGCACGAAGCGCACCCAGACCTCGGGCGCGTGGCCGGTGAGCCCGCGCTCGGCGATCCGTCGCCCGAACCGCAGGGTCGGCTCGAGGTCGCGGCTCGTGACCTTCGTGTAGGTGTCCGGGTCGCCGGACTTCACGTCGAGCAGCACGAGGTCGGTGTCGTCGAGCATCGCGTCGGTCGCGTTCGCGCCGAGGAAGCCGGACGTGTCGAGCGCGGTGTGCACGCCCATCGCCTTCGCACCGCGCAGGACGCGCGCCGCGAACGCGGGCTGCATGAGCACCTCGCCGCCCGAGAGCGTGAGCCCCCCGTGCGTGGCCCGGAAGACGGGCAGGTAGCGCCGGACGCGCCCGAGGAGCTCGTCCGCCGTGACGGGCCTGCCGTCCTTCATGGCGAACGTGTCGGGGTTGTGGCAGTACAGGCACCGCAGCGGGCACCCGTTGAGGAACACGGTGAGCCGGGTCCCCGGCCCGTCCACGGCGGTGACGAGCTCCCAGGAGTGGACCGAGCCGAGCTCGCCCGCGCGCATCGCCGCGAGCTTGTCGGCCCGGTCCACGTCCGCGACCGTCAGCCCGTCCAGGCCCGCGCCGGCCCGGCGCGCGTGGCCCACGGGCGTGCCCGACGCCGCGGGCTCGGCCGCGGAGGTCGAGACGCCCGGGACGTCGAGGCGCGTGGCGTCGTCGGGCAGGGTGCCCCCGGCGACGCCGCACCCGCGCGACGGGCGGACGGCGGGGCCGGGAAGGGTGACGGTCATGGCTGGCTCCTCAGCGCTCGTCAGAGCGCGCCGTGGAAGGTGCGCGAGAGCACGTCCAGCTGCTGCTCGCGCGTGAGGCGGACGAAGTTCACCGCGTACCCGGACACGCGGATCGTCAGCTGCGGGTAGTTCTCCGGGTGGTCCATGGCGTCCAGGAGCGTCTCGCGGTTCAGCACGTTGACGTTCATGTGGTACCCCTCGGACCCGATGTAGGCGTCCAGAAGGCCGGCGAGGTTGGTGACCTGCTCCTCCTTGGTGCGCCCGAGGCCGCTCGGCACGACCGTGTTGGTCAGCGAGATCCCGTCCTGCGCCTCGTCGTACGGCAGCTTGGCCACCGACAGCGCCGAGGCGAGCATGCCGTGCGTGTCGCGCCCGTTCATCGGGTTGGCACCCGGGGCGAACGGCTCGCCGGCGCGGCGGCCGTCAGGCGTGTTGCCCGTCGCCTTCCCGTACACGACGTTCGACGTGATCGTCAGGACCGACTGCGTGGGCACCGCGTCACGGTACGTCGGGTGCGTGCGGACCTTCGCCATGAACCGCTCGACGAGGTCGACGGCGATCGCGTCGGCCCGGTCGTCGTCGTTGCCGAACGTCGGGTACTCGCCCTCGGTGACGTAGTCGACGACGAGGCCGCGCTCGTCGCGGACGACGGAGACCTTCGCGTGCTTGATCGCCGACAGCGAGTCCGCCGCGACGGACAGGCCCGCGATGCCGCACGCCATGGTCCGCAGCACGTCCTTGTCGTGCAGCGCCATCTCGATGCGCTCGTACGCGTACTTGTCGTGCGACCAGTGGATGCAGTTGAGCGCCTCGACGTACGTCGCGGCCAGCCAGTCCATCGTCGCGTCGAACTTCGCCATGACGTCGTCGAAGTCGAGCACGTCGCCCTCGACGGGCGCCGCCACGGGCGAGACCTGCTTGCCGGAGATCTCGTCGCGGCCGCCGTTGATCGCGTAGAGCAGCGTCTTGGCGAGGTTCACGCGAGCGCCGAAGAACTGCATCTGCTTGCCGACCCGCATCGGGGACACGCAGCACGCGATCGCCGCGTCGTCGCCCCAGTGCTGGCGGATGAGCTCGTCCGACTCGTACTGCACGGCCGAGGTGTCGATCGAGACCTGCGCGCAGTAGTCCTTGAAGCCCTGCGGCAGCTCCGGGCTCCAGAAGACCGTCATGTTCGGCTCGGGGGCCGGGCCGAGGTTGTAGAGCGTCTGGAGGAACCGGAACGAGTTCTTCGTGACGAGCGGGCGCCCGTCCTCGCCCATGCCGCCGATCGTCTCGGTGACCCACGTCGGGTCGCCGGAGAACAGGGCGTCGTACTCGGGCGTGCGCAGGAACCGCACGATGCGCAGCTTGATGACGAAGTCATCGATGATCTCCTGCGCCTCGGACTCCGTGATGCGGCCGGCCTCGAGGTCGCGGTCGATGAACACGTCGAGGAACGTCGACGTGCGGCCGAGCGACATGGCGGCGCCGTTCTGCTCCTTCACGGCGGCGAGGTAGGCGAAGTAGAGCCACTGCACGGCCTCGCGGGCCGTCGTCGCCGGGCCGGAGATGTCGTAGCCGTACGAGGCCGCCATCTCCTTGAGCTCGCCCAGCGCGCGGATCTGCTCCGCGTGCTCCTCGCGCTCGCGCACGACCTTCTCGCTGAAGGGCTGCGTGTCGAGACCGAGCTTGTCGAGCTTCTTCGCGGCGATCAGCGCGTCGACGCCGTAGAGCGCGACGCGGCGGTAGTCGCCGATGATCCGGCCGCGGCCGTAGGCGTCGGGCAGGCCCGTGATGATGTGCGAGCTGCGGGCCGCGCGCACGTTCGGCGGGTAGACGTCGAACACGCCCTGGTTGTGCGTCTTGCGGTACTCGGTGAAGACCTTCCGCAGGGTCTCGTCGACCTCGTAGCCGTACGTCTCCAGCGCGCCCTCGACCATGCGCCAGCCGCCGTTCGGCATGATCGCGCGCTTGAGCGGGGCGTCGGTCTGCAGACCGACGATCACCTCGTGCGCCTTGTCGATGTAGCCCGGCGCGTGCGCCGTGATGCCGGCGGGCGTGCGGGTGTCCACGTCGTAGATCCCCATCTCCCGCTCCTCCGGGAACATGGCGGACAGCGTGCTCCAGATGCCCGTCGTGCGCTCCGTGGGGCCGGCGAGGAACGACGCGTCGCCCGTGTACGGGCGGTAGTTGCGCTGGATGAAGTCGCGCACGTCGACCGTGTCGCGCCACGGGCCGTCGGTGAAGCCCTCCCACGCAGGGACGTGCGCGGTGTCGCGCTGCGGGTCGACGGCGCCCGCCCCCGTCGCGCGGCCGCCGCTCGTCGTGCCGGTTGCCTCGGAAACGCTGGTCATCTGGACCTCCCTCGTGCCTGACGCGCGGGTCCGCGCGCCGGCCGGACCCGCCGGCCTCGCGAGGTCCCGGGTGGGGCCCTCGGCCGAGGTTCCGACGGGCTCCTTCGCCACCTCCAGGCTAGGTTCCCGGAGCCCGCGGCGGAGGCGTTCGGGACCGCCCGGGGACCTAGGTCCCGAGGCGGGCGGGACCCCGCAGGAATGGCGGGATCCCGCGGTTCCTCGCCCCCTCAAGCCCCGTGTCGAGGACGTCTTGTGATGACCTTCACAAGACCCCGGCCCCTCCCGCCGGGGACCCCGCGCCGCCGTCGTGACGCACGACACGGGCGCCCGTCACACGCTCGCCGGACGTGCCGCGCGCATCCGTGTGAGACTGCCCGGGTGAAACGCACCGTAGGGGTCGAGGAAGAGTTCCTGCTCGTCGGCGACGACGGGCAGCCCGTCGCCCGCGCGGCCGAGGCCCTCGAGGCCTCCGGCACCGACGACAAGGGCGGAGGCACCGGCTCGCTGGAGTCGGAGTTCATGGAGGAGCAGCTCGAGACGGCGACGCACCCGCGCCGCGAGATCGACGAGCTCGCGACCGAGATCCGCGAGGGCCGGCGTCGCGCCCAGGAGGCCGCGGACCGCGTCGGGGCCCGGGTCGCCGCGCTCTCGACGTCTCCCCTGCCGTTCGAGGGCACGACCGTGTCGCGCCTGCGCTACCTCGAGGCGCGCGCCGCGTTCGGCCTCACCGCGCGCGAGCAGCTCACGAGCGGCTGCCACGTGCACGTCGCCGTCGCGGACGACACCGAGGGCGTCGCGGTGCTCGACCGGATCGGGCCGTGGCTCGCGACGCTCCTCGCGCTGAGCACGAACTCGCCCTTCTGGCAGGGCCAGGACAGCGGGTACGCGAGCTTCCGGTCGCAGGTCTGGTCGCGCTGGCCCACCTCGGGCCCGACACGCGCGTTCGGCTCGCCCGAGGCGTACCGCGCGGCGGTCGACGGCCTCGTCGCGACCGGGACGATCCTCGACGAGAACATGGTCTACTTCGACGCCCGCCTGTCGTCGCGCTACCCCACGGTCGAGATCCGCGTCGCGGACGTGTGCCTCGACCCGGACACCGCGACGCTGCTCGCGGCGCTCGCCCGCGGCCTCGTCGAGACGGCGGCCCGCGAGTCCGCCGACGGCGCGCCCGCGCCCGAGCTGCGGCCCGAGATCCTGCGCACCGCGTCCTGGCGCGCCGGCCGCTCGGGCCTCGAGGAGGACCTCGTCTCGCCCCTCACCTGGCGCCCGGCCCCCGCGCACGACGTCGTGGGCCAGCTCGTCGCGCACGTGCGCGACGCGCTCGTCGACGCCGGGGACCTGGACGCGGTGACCGAGCTGCTCGGGCGCCTGTGGTCCGGGGGCAACGGCGCCGCCCGGCAGCGCGCGTGGCACGCGGCGTCCGGCGGCGACCTGCGCGCCGTCGTCGAGCAGGCGGTCGAGGTCACCCACTCCTGACCGACGCGACGGCCCGCGGCGCACCTGCGCCGCGGGCCGTCCGCGTGTCCGGAGCCGCGCACCCGGGAGCCGGGTGCGCGGCAGGGGTCGTCAGCCGCGTGCGAGCGCCGCGAGCGCGTCCAGCACGTCGCGCGCGACGTCTGCCCCGGTGAGGCGGTACGCGGACACGACCTGATCGCGCGTGGCGTGGTCGAGGAACTGCGCCGGGAGGCCGATCGGGTGCACGGGCGTGCGCACGCCCGACTCCAGCGCCCGCTGGGCCAGCAGCGCGCCGACCCCGCCGTCCGCGACGCCGTCCTCCACCGTCACGACGAGGTCGTGCTCCCCGGCGAGCTTGACGAGCGCGCTCGGCATCGGGAGCACCCACGTGGGCGACGCGACCGTGACGTCGACGCCGTGCGCGGTGAGCGACTCCCCGGCGTCGAGCGCGACGCGGGCCATCGAGCCCAGGCCGACGAGCAGGACGCGGCGCGGACCACCCGGCGCCGCCGCGGCGGGAGCGGCCTCGTCGCCCGCGCCCGCAGGCACCGCGAGCAGGTCCACGCCGTCGACGGACTCGACGGCGGGCAGGGCGTCCGAGAGCGCGCCCTTCGGGTACCGCACGACCGTCGGGGCGTCGTCGACGTCCACGGCCTCGCGCAGCGCGGTCCGCAGGGTCTCCTCGTCGCGCGGCGCGGCCAGGCGCAGGCCCGGCACGATGCGCAGCATCGCCATGTCCCACATGCCGTTGTGGCTCGCGCCGTCGTCGCCCGTGATGCCCGCGCGGTCGAGCACGAACGTCACGCCGGCCTTGTGCAGCGCGACGTCCATGAGCACCTGGTCGAACGCGCGGTTGAGGAACGTCGCGTACACCGCGACCACCGGGTGCAGCCCGGCGAACGCCATGCCGGCCGCGGACGTCGCGGCGTGCTGCTCCGCGATCCCGACGTCGAACGTGCGCTCGGGGAACGCCTGCGAGAACGGCTTGAGACCGACCGGCTCGAGCATCGCCGCGGTGATCGCGACGACGTCGGACCGCCGGCGCCCGATCTGGACGATCTCGTCGGCGAAGACGCTCGTCCAGCCGAAGCGCGAGGGCGCGACCGGGAGCCCGGTCTCCGGGTGGATCTTGCCCACGGCGTGGAAGCGGTCGGCGACGTCCTGCTCGGCCGGCGTGTAGCCGCGGCCCTTCTCGGTGAGCGCGTGCACGATCACGGGCGCGCCGTACGCCTTCGCGCGGCGCAGCGCGTGCTCCATGGCCTCGACGTCGTGGCCGTCGACCGGCCCGACGTACTTGATGCCGAGGTCCTCGAACATGCCCTGGGGCGCGACGACGTCCTTGAGGCCCTTCTTCAGGCCGTGCAGCCACTCGTACGCGAACCGCCCGGGCGCCCCGGACCGGTTGAGGGTGCGCTTGCCCCACTGCAGGAAGCTCTCGTAGCCGTGCGTGGTGCGCAGCGTCGACAGGTGGTGCGCGAGGCCGCCGATCGTGGGCGAGTACGAGCGCCCGTTGTCGTTGACGACGACCACGAGCCGGCGGTCCTGGCTCTCCGCGATGTTGTTGAGCGCCTCCCAGGCCATGCCGCCGGTGAGCGCGCCGTCGCCGATGACCGCGACGACGTGCCGGTCGGTGAGGCCGCGCACGACGTTCGCCTTCGCGATGCCGTCGCCCCACGAGAGCGCGGTGGACGCGTGCGAGTTCTCGACGACGTCGTGCTCGGACTCGGCGCGCGACGGGTACCCGGACAGCCCGCCCTGCTTGCGCAGCGCGGAGAAGTCCTGGCGCCCCGTGAGGAGCTTGTGCACGTAGGACTGGTGGCCCGTGTCGAACACGAAGGTGTCCGTGGGCGAGGAGAACACGCGGTGCATCGCGATGGTCAGCTCCACGACCCCGAGGTTCGGGCCGAGGTGGCCGCCCGTGCGGGAGACGGAGTCGACGAGGAACGCCCGGATCTCCGCGGCGAGCTCGCGCGCCTGCCCCGGGGTCAGCCGTTGCACGTCCTCGGGCGAGGTGATCGTGCCAAGCAGGCTCATGCAGATGCTCCGTTCCGTTCCCGTGCGACCAGCCCGACAACTCTAGGCCGTCCGGGCCGATGACCTGCGCCGCGGTGCGCCGGGCGACGGGACCTTCACGTCATTGACGCACACTCGCGCCGCGGACGCACGGACGCGACGTTCGTGGAATTCTCCTTCCGCAGTGCGGACAACGGCGGGATGCGACCTCGTAGGATGGAGCCATGCGCTTCCTGCCCGGACAGTCCCCCGCGACCGACCTCACCTACGGCGACGTCTTCCTCGTCCCGTCGCGCTCCGAGGTCGCGTCGCGCTTCGACGTCGACCTCTCCTCCGCCGACGGCACGGGCACGACCATCCCCGTCGTCGTCGCCAACATGACGGCCGTCGCGGGGCGCCGCATGGCGGAGACCGTGTCGCGCCGCGGCGGGATCGCGATCATCCCGCAGGACGTGCCGACCGACGTCGTGGCGGACGTCGTCGCGGACGTGAAGTCCAAGGACCCCGTCATCGAGACGCCCGTCGTCGTCGGCCCGCACGACACCGTCCACACCGCCCTCACGCTCATCGGCAAGCGCGCGCACGGCGCCGCGGTCGTCGTGGACGGCGGGCGACCGGTCGGCGTGGTCACGGAGGCCGACTGCGCCGACGTCGACCGCTTCACCCAGGTCCACCAGGTGATGACCGACCACCCCCTCGTCCTCGACGCCTCCGTGCTCGACGGCGGTCGTGCCGGGCTCGAGGCGGCCTACGAGCAGCTCCACACCGCTCGCCTCAAGGTCGCGCCCGTGACGCGCGACGGCGCGCTCGTCGGCGTCCTCACGCGCAAGGGCGCGCTGCGCTCGTCGGTCTACGCGCCCGCGCTCGACGACGCCGGGCGCCTGCGGGTCGGCGCCGCCGTCGGGATCAACGGCGACGTCGCGGCGAAGGCGAAGGAGCTCCTCGCGGCCGGGGTGGACGTGCTCGTCGTGGACACGGCGCACGGCCACCAGGCCAAGATGCTCCAGGCGCTCGACGCCGTGCGCTCGGTGGGCCCGGACGTCCCCGTCGTGGCGGGCAACGTCGTCACCGCCGACGGCGTGCGCGACCTCGTCGCGGCGGGTGCGGACATCGTCAAGGTGGGCGTGGGGCCGGGCGCCATGTGCACCACGCGCATGATGACGGCCGTCGGCCGCCCGCAGTTCTCCGCGGTGCTGGAGTGCGCCGCCGCGGCGCGCGAGCTCGGCAAGCACGTCTGGGCCGACGGCGGCGTGCGCCACCCGCGCGACGTCGCCCTCGCGCTCGCCGCGGGCGCCTCGCAGGTGATGATCGGCTCGTGGTTCGCGGGCACCTACGAGTCCCCGGGCGACCTGCACGACGACGGCACGGGCCGCCTGTACAAGGAGAGCTTCGGCATGGCGTCGGCGCGCGCCGTCGCCGCCCGCACCGCGGGCGGCTCGCCGTTCGACCGCGCCCGCAAGGCGCTGTACGAGGAGGGCATCAGCTCGAGCCGCATGTTCCTCGACCCGCAGCGGCCCGGCGTCGAGGACCTGCTCGACCAGATCACGTCCGGGCTGCGCAGCTCCGCGACCTACGCCGGGGCGTCGAGCCTCGCCGAGTTCGCGGACCGCGCCGTCGTGGGCGTGCAGTCGGCCGCGGGCTACGAGGAGGGCCGCCCGCTCCCGGTGAGCTGGTGACGACCCCGCCCGAGGCTGCGCGCGCGTCGGCGCGCGCGCAGCTCGCGACCCTCGCCCGGGACGGCGGCGCCTGGCCCGAGCCGTGGCGCCACGCCGTCGGGACGCTGCGCCCGGACGCGCGCGACGCCGCCGTGCTGCTGCTCTTCGGCGTCCTCGACGGGGTGCCCGCGGAGCACCCGGCCGCGGCCGTCCCCGCCGACCTCGACGTGCTCCTGCTCGCGCGCGCGACGACGCTCGGCCACCACCCGGGCCAGGTCGCGTTCCCGGGCGGCCGGCTCGAGCCCGACGACGACGGCCCCGTGGGCGGCGCGCTGCGCGAGGCCGAGGAGGAGACGGGCCTCGACCCGGACGGCGTCGAGGTGCTCGGCACGCTCGGTCGGCTGCCCGTGCCGGTGAGCAACCACGTCGTCACGCCCGTGCTCGGGTGGTGGGCCCGGCCCACCCCGGTCCGCGCCGTCGACGCCGCCGAGTCGGCCCACGTGTTCCGGGTCCCCGTGGCCGACCTGCTCGACCCCGGCCGGCGCCGCACGGTGACGGTCCGCCGCGACCGCCGGGTGCACAAGAGCCCCGGCTTCCTCGTGGAGGCCGACGGGCGCGAGCACCTCGTCTGGGGCTTCACCGGCGGCATCCTCGACGCGCTGTTCGACCGGCTCGGCTGGACCGAGCCGTGGGACCGGACGCGCACGCTCGACGCCCCGCTCTGACGGCCCGCCCGGCCCTCGGTGCCCGTACCCCGCGTCAGCCGGGCGCGAGCGCGCGGGCGAGCAGGTCGACCAGCGCGCGGGCCGTCGCCGACCCGCCGTGGTCCGGGTTGAACTCGACCAGCGTGACCGCGACGAGGTCCGGGTCGGAGACGACCTCGCGCACGACGCGCTCCAGCTCGGCGGGGACGAGCCCGCGCCCGAAGACGGGCACGTCGGCGGCGGGCAGCGCGAAGAAGTCGAGGACGTCCACGTCCACGTGGAGCACGAACGGCCTGCTGCCCGCGCCGTCCACGGCACGACGGGCCGCCGCCTCCGGACCTGCGGAGACCTCGGCGGCGGGGACCCGGGTCGCGGCGACGCGGCCGTCCTCGTCCTCCTCGGCGTCGGAGAAGCCGAGGAACGCGAGCCGTCGCGCGTCCAGGAGCGGTCGTCGCGCCCCCACGGCGCTCAGCTCCGGGCTCGCGCCCGGGAGGTCGAGGAGGTGGGCGACGCCCGTCGCGTCGGCGATGGGCTCCTCGGGGTGCGACGCGACCGTGAAGAGGTCCTGCCCGCCGTCGACGTAGACCAGGCCGCAGTCGTCGTGCACGTCCACGGCCGCGGCGACGACCCCGAGCGTCACGGTGCACTCGCCGCCGAGCACGAGCGGCACACGACCCGCTCGGAGCTCGCGCCCCACCGCCTCGCGGACGCGACCGACGCCCACGGCGACACGCTCGACATCGTTCAGGCGCCCAGGTACGTGGTGCGCGCGCCAGCGGGCCGGCTCGACGTCGCCCTGGTCGGTGACCACGAGCCCGCGCGCCCGGAGCGCGTCCACGAGCCCGGCCGCACGCAGCGCCGCGGGCGCCTTCTCGAGACCGGGGCCGTGGGCGGCCGCGCTCGACGGGACGCCCAGGACCGACCACGACCGCTGTGTCATGCGACCGACGCTACGCCGGACTCCCGACACCCGCGCAGGGGCTGGTGGAGAACGGCGACGGCGCGCCCGCCCCGGCCGGGGTGGACGCGCCGTCGGGACGCGCGTGCGTGTCAGGCGACGAGGGAGCGCAGCACGTACTGCAGGATGCCGCCGTTGCGGTAGTAGTCCGCCTCGCCCGGGGTGTCGATGCGCACGACGGCGTCGAACTCGACGCTCGTGCCGTCGGGCTTGGTGGCCGTGACCTTGACGGTCGACGGCGTGGTGCCGTCGTTGAGCGCGGTGATGCCCTCGATGTCGAAGGTCTCCGTGCCCGCGAGGCCGAGCGACTCGGCGCTCTCCCCCGCCGGGAACTGCAGCGGCAGGACGCCCATGCCGATCAGGTTCGAGCGGTGGATGCGCTCGAAGCTCTCCGTGATGACGGCCTTGACGCCCAGGAGCGCCGTGCCCTTGGCCGCCCAGTCGCGCGACGAGCCGGAGCCGTACTCCTTGCCGCCCAGGATGACGAGCGGGGTGCCCTGCGCGGCGTAGTCCTGCGCGGCGTCGTAGATCGTGTCCTGCGCGTCCTTCACGAAGTTGAAGGTGTAGCCGCCCTCGACGTTGTCGAGGAGCTGGTTGCGCAGGCGGATGTTCGCGAACGTGCCGCGGATCATGACCTCGTGGTTCCCGCGGCGCGAGCCGTAGGAGTTGAAGTCGCGGCGCGCGACGCCGTGCTCCGCGAGGTACTTGCCGGCCGGCGAGTCCACCTTGATGGCACCGGCGGGGCTGATGTGGTCGGTCGTCACCGAGTCGCCGAGCTTCGCGAGCACGCGCGCGCCGGAGATGTCCGTGACGGGCGACGGCTCCATGCCCATGCCGTCGAAGTACGGGGGCTTGCGCACGTAGGTCGACTCGGTGTCCCACGCGAACGTGTCGCCCTCGGGCGTCTCCAGCGCGCGCCAGCGGTCGTCACCCGTGAAGACGTCCGCGTAGTCCTTCGTGAACATGTCGCGGTCGATCGACGCGTCGATCGTCGCCTGGACCTCCTCCGGGGAGGGCCAGATGTCCTTGAGGAAGACCGGCTCGCCGTGCGGGTCGGTGCCCAGGGGCTCGCCGTCGAAGTCGAAGTCCATCGTGCCGGCCAGCGCGTAGGCGATGACGAGAGGCGGCGACGCGAGGTAGTTCATCTTCACGTCGGGGTTGATGCGGCCCTCGAAGTTGCGGTTGCCCGAGAGGACCGAGACGACCGAGAGGTCGTGCTCGTTGACCGTCGCCGAGATCTCGTCGGCGAGCGGGCCCGAGTTGCCGATGCACGTGGCGCAGCCGTAGCCGACCAGGTGGAAGCCGAGCTTCTCGAGGTACGGCCACAGGCCGGCCTTCTCGTAGTAGTTCGTCACGACCTGCGAGCCGGGCGCCATCGACGTCTTGACCCACGGCTTCGACGCGAGACCGCGGTCGACCGCCTTCTTCGCGAGCAGGGCCGCCGCGAGCATGACCGAGGGGTTCGACGTGTTGGTGCACGACGTGATCGACGCGATGACGACGTGCCCGTGGTCGAGCTCGGTCGTCGTGCCGTCCTCGAGCGTGACCGGGACGACCTTGTGCGGGCGCTTCGCGCTGTCGGCGTGGCCCGGCGCGACCGGCTGGTCGGACGGGTCGTCGTGCGCGGCGGCGGCGATCGGGTCGGACGCCGGGAACGTCTCCTCGACGGACTCGTCGAGACCCGTGAACGGCGCCGCCTCCTGGGCGTCGACATAGTCGAGGATCGCGGACGCGAACGACTCCTTCGCCTCGCCCAGCTCGATGCGGTCCTGCGGGCGCTTCGGGCCGGCGATCGACGGGACGACCGTCGAGAGGTCCAGCTCGAGGTACTCCGAGAAGACGGGCTCGACGTAGCCGTCGGCCTCGGGGTCGAGCCACAGGCCCTGCTCCTTGGCGTACGCCTCGACGAGCGCGAGCTGCTCGTCGCTGCGGCCCGTGAGGCGCAGGTAGTCGATCGTCACGCCGTCGATCGGGAAGATCGCGGCGGTCGAGCCGAACTCGGGGCTCATGTTGCCGATGGTCGCGCGGTTCGCGAGCGGCACCTGGGCCACGCCCGCGCCGTAGAACTCGACGAACTTCCCGACGACGCCGTGCTGGCGCAGCATCTGCGTGATGGTGAGCACGACGTCCGTCGCGGTCACGCCCGCCGGGATGGAGCCGTTGAGCTTGAAGCCCACGACGCGCGGGATGAGCATCGAGACGGGCTGGCCGAGCATGGCCGCCTCGGCCTCGATGCCGCCGACGCCCCAGCCGAGCACGCCGAGGCCGTTGACCATCGTCGTGTGCGAGTCGGTGCCGACGCACGTGTCCGGGTAGGCGCGGAGCACGCCGCCGACCTCACGGGTCATGACGGTGCGCGCGAGGTACTCGATGTTGACCTGGTGCACGATGCCGGTGCCCGGGGGGACGACCTTGAAGTCGTCGAAGGCCGTCTGGCCCCAGCGCAGGAACTGGTAGCGCTCGTGGTTGCGCTGGTACTCGAACTCGACGTTGCGCTCGAACGCGTCCGAGCGGCCCGCGACGTCGATCTGGACCGAGTGGTCGATGACCATCTCGGCCGGCGCCAGCGGGTTGATGCGCGACGGGTCGCCGCCGAGCTCCGCGACGGCCTCGCGCATCGTCGCGAGGTCCACGACGCACGGGACACCGGTGAAGTCCTGCATGATCACGCGCGCCGGCGTGAACTGGATCTCGGTGTCCGGCTGCGCGTCCGGGTCCCAGGACGCGAGCGCGCGCACGTGGTCCGCGGTGATGTTGGCGCCGTCCTCCGTGCGCAGGAGGTTCTCGGCGAGGATCTTCAGGCTGTACGGGAGGCGCTCGACACCCTCGACGGCGGAGAGGCGGAAGATCTCGTACGAGTTCTCACCGACCTCCAGCGTTCCCTTCGACCCGAACGTGTCGACGCTGCTCACTCGTAGCTCCTTCGTGGCGAGACGGTGGCACGGATGCCATGGTTCAGGGGGCTTCGCCCAGACTACGCCGGGCCGGTGCGCCGCTCCGGCCGCGTCCCGGAGGACGGGCGGGGCGGTGGCCAGCGGCTCGTCCACGACCCGCTGCGACCTGCACCGCGACCAGCATACCCCATATATCTTGACGTCAAGATATATGGGATCGGCGCCGGCTCAGAGGTCGCAGTCGCACAGGACGTTGAGCTCGACGACCTGCTCCCCCTCCTCGGGCCGCGCCCACGCCTCCGCCTCGGCGCGCGACGCGAAGCTCCGGCCCACGAGCCGCCCGTTCGGCATCAGGACCCCCACGCCGACGACGTCCCGGACGTCGTCCGGACCGTCGCCGGTCCCGTCCTGGCTCGCCGCCCGGACGACCGTCCGGCTCCTCGTCGCCGCCGTGCTCGTCATGCGCGCCTCACCGTCCGTGCTCGTAGGGGCCTCCCCCTCATCATGCGCCCGTGGCGGGGCGCCCGCGCCGCCACGCGGTCAGCGTGTGAGGACCGCCACCGCCTCCAGGTGGTGGGTCATGGGGAAGAGGTCGAACGCACGCAGCGAGGTGAGCCCGTAGCCGTGCTCCGCGAGGTACGACACGTCGCGCGCGAGCGCGGCCGGGTCGCACGCGACGTAGACGACGCGCGACGGCTCGCGTCCCACGACGGCCTCGACGACGGCGCGCCCGGCACCGACGCGGGGCGGGTCGAGCACGACGACGTCCGCGCCGCTCCCGTCCTGGGCGAGCACCTGCTCGACCGGCCCGTGCCGCAGCTCGACCCGGTCGAGCCCGTGCGCGTTGCGCCGGGCGTCGCGCACGGCACGCTCGTCGCCCTCGACCGCGAGCACGGTGCCCGCGTCCCCGACGGCGGCCGCGAGCGGCGACGTGAACAGCCCGGCGCCCGAGTAGAGGTCGAGCACGCGCGCGCCGTCGACGTCACCGACGCCGTCGAGCACCGCGCGCGTCAGGGCGGCGGGCGCCTCGCGGTGGACCTGCCAGAACCCGTCCGCGGCGACCCGGAACGTGTGCTCGCGGTCGCCGAGCACGACGCGCTCGGTGACGCTGCGCCGCGCGTTGGGCCGGTGGTCGAGAGACCCCCCGCGCCAGGGCTCGCCGTCGACGAGCAGGACCGGCGCGGACCCGACGGGCGCGACGAGCTCGATCCGGGTGCCCGGGCGCCACGAGCGGGTGAAGACCTTCTCGTGCGCCGCGAGGTCGGCGACGTCCTCGCTCGCGAGCGGCATCGCGTCGAGCGGGAGGACGGTGTGCGAGCGGAAGCGGTGCATGCCGGCGCGGCCGCCGCCGTCGGCCACGAGGTCCACGCGCGTGCGATAGGCGAGGCCGCCGCGCTCGTCGTCCCCCGGCAGACCCTCGACCTCTACCTGAGGGTGAAGATCGTCGAGGTCGACGTGCGCGAGGCGGCGCAGCTGCTCGGTCAAGACGTCGCGCTTCCACCGCCGCTGCGCGCCGAGCGCGACGTGCGCGAGCTCCCCGCCGCCCACGCCGCCCGGTCCCGCCTCGGGCCACGCGGACGGCACGCGGTCGGGCGAGGCCTCGAGGACCTCGACCGCGTCGGCGCGCCAGAACTTCGCCGCGTCGCCGCCCTCGGTGACACGGGCGCGCACGCGCTCGCCCGGCAAGGCGTGCCGCACGAAGACGACCCGGCCCTCGTGCCGTGCCACGCAGTGACCGCCGTGCGCCACCGGGCCGACCTCGAGCTCGACCTCGACCTCAGGTCGAGGGAGCACGCGCGGCGACTGCCGGGTCTGCCGGCCGGGTCGGCGGCCGGACCGGCGGGGCGCGCGCTCGGGACGACCCGCGCCGGGGTCGGACGGTCGGTCGGAGGGCACGACAGGACCACGCGAGGAGGACGGCATGCCCCCCAGTATCCCGGACTCTCCCGCGCGCTCCCCCCGCACTCTCCCCCGGGCTGCCGCCGGCCCCCCGCCGCGGACGCGCGAAGGCCCGGCCCCGACGTCGGGACCGGGCCTCCTCCGGGAGTCGCGCCGGCGCGATCAGTACCCCGTGAAGCGCTGGCGGAAGCCCTCGCCCTCGAGCCCGGTCTGCCCCTCCGTCGACGAGAGCTGCCACGGCACCGACGCCACCACGACGCCCGGCGTGAAGAGGAGCCGGCCCTTGAGGCGCAGCGCGCTCTGGTTGTGCAACAGCTGCTCCCACCAGTGCCCGACGACGTACTCCGGGATGTAGACGACCACGAGGTCGCGCGGGGACTCGCGGCGGACCGACCGCACGTACGACAGCACGGGGCGCGTGATCTCGCGGAACGGCGAGTCCAGCACGCGCAGCGGCACCGGGAGGTCGAGGGCCTCCCACTGCCGCATGAGGTCCTCGACGTCCTCGGCGTCGACGCCGACGGTGACGGCCTCGAGCACCGACGGCCGCGACGCCCGCGCGTACGCGAGCGCCCGCATCGTCGGGCGGTGGATCTTCGAGACGAGCACGATCGCGTGCACGCGGCTCGGCAGCGCGCGGGCGGCCGCGGCGTCGTCGCCGAGCGCGAGCTCGTCGCGCACCGTGTCGTAGTGCTTGCGGATCGACTTCATGAGCACGAAGACGATCGCCATCGCGAGGATCGCGATCCACGCGCCGTGCGTGAACTTGGTGAGGAGCACGATCACGAGCACCGTGCCCGTCATGCCGAGGCCCACGGTGTTCACGACGCGCGAGCGGCGCATGCGGGACCGCTCGCGCGGCTGGTGCTCGGTGCGCAGCGCGCGCGTCCAGTGCCGCACCATGCCCAGCTGGGACAGCGTGAAGGACACGAACACGCCCACGATGTAGAGCTGGATCAGGCGCGTCACCTCGGCGTCGAAGGCCCAGATGAGCACGATCGCCGCGACCGCGAGCGTGATGATCCCGTTCGAGAACGCGAGACGGTCGCCGCGCGTGTGGAGCTGGCGCGGGAGGTAGCCGTCCTTGGCGAGGATCGAGCCGAGCACCGGGAACCCGTTGAACGCGGTGTTCGCCGCGAGCACGAGGATGAGCCCCGTCACGGCCGACACGACGTAGAACAGGATCGGCGCGCCGCTGAACACCGTCTCCGCGAGCTGCCCGATCACCGGGTGCTGCACGTAGTCGACCGGGAGCGGCTCGCCGTTCAGCGAGAGCTGCGCGTGCGGGTCCTCCGCGTAGTGCACGCCCGTCGCCCGGGCGAGGAAGAGGATGGAGAGCATCATCGCCGCCGAGATGCCGCCCAGCAGGGCGAGCGTCGTGGCCGCGTTGCGCGACTTGGGCTTGCGGAACGCGGGCACGCCGTTGCTGATGGCCTCGACGCCCGTGAGGGCGGCGCACCCGGACGCGAACGCGCGCGCCACGAGGAACGCGCCCGCGATGCCCATGAGCCCCTGGTCGAACCCGCTCTCCGCCGTGAGCTCGAACTCCGCGCTCTCCGCCGGGCCGAGGGTGCCGGTGACGTACTGGAAGAAGCCGACGACCGCCGTCGTGCCGATCGCGAGCATGAAGAGGTAGACGGGGATCGCGAAGAAGGTGCCCGACTCCTTCACCCCGCGCAGGTTGACGAGCGTGAGCAGCACGACGAGGCCGATCGCGAACGCCGCCTCGTGGTCGCGCAGCGCGGGGATCGCGCTCGCGGCGTACTGCGCGCCCGAGGAGATCGACACCGCGACCGTGAGCACGTAGTCGACCATGAGGGCCGAGGCGACGCCGACGCCCGCCGTCGGGCCGAGGTTGACCGTCGCGACCTCGTAGTCGCCACCGCCCGACGGGTACGCCCGCACGTTCTGGCGGTACGACGCGACGACCGTGAGCAGCACGACCACGACCGCGAGGCCGACCCACGGCGAGATCATCGTCGCGCTGAGGCCCGCGAGCGCGAGCGTCAGGAGGATCTCGTCCGGGGCGTACGCGACGGACGAGAGCGCGTCGGACGCGAACACGGGCAGCGCGACGCGCTTGGGGAGCAGCGTGTGCCCCAGGTGCTCGGAACGGACAGGCCGTCCGAGCAGCAGCCGCTTCGCGGCATCAGCGATCTCCGACACGAGGCCACATGCTATGCCCGACGGCGCCCGGTCGCGCTGGTGCGCGCCCGCGGGCCCGGCGGGCGGTAGCGTTCGGTGCGTGCACTTCGTGATCATGGGCTGCGGGCGCGTCGGTGCGACGCTCGCCCAGTCCCTCGAGTCGAGCGGCCACTCGGTCGCCGTCGTCGACCAGAACCCCGACGCGTTCCGGCGCCTGCCCGCGGAGTTCACGGGCAAGAAGGTGACCGGCGTCGGCTTCGACCGCGACACGCTCGTGCAGGCCGGGATCGAGGACGCGTACGCGTTCGCCGCCGTCTCCGACGGCGACAACTCGAACATCCTGTCCGCGCGCGTCGTCCGCGAGACGTTCGGCGTCGAGAAGGTCGTCGCGCGCATCTACGACCCGCAGCGCGCCGAGATCTACCAGCGGCTCGGCATCCCGACCGTGGCGACCGTGCGCTGGACCTCCGACCAGGTGCTGCGCCGCATGCTCCCGTTCGGCGCGACCGACGAGTACCGCGACCCGTCCGGGCGCGTGCGGCTCGCCCAGGTCGACTTCCACCCCGGCTGGATCGGCCGCACCGTGCGCGCCATCGAGGACGCGACCGAGGCGCGCGTCGCGTTCGTCAGCCGCTTCGGCGACGGCGTCCTCGTCACCGACCGCACCGTCCTGCAGGAGAACGACGTGCTGCACGTGCTCATGGACGACGAGCGGGCCGCCGTCGTCGAACGCAAGCTCACCCACGCACCGAAGGTCGAGGCCGAGTGATGCGCGTCGTCATCGCCGGGGCGGGCTCCGTCGGCCGCTCGATCGCCCGCGAGCTCCTCAGCCACGACCACGAGGTCATGCTCGTCGACAAGCAGCCCGCGGCGATGCGCGTCGCGCAGGTCGCGGACGCCGACTGGCTGCTCGCCGACGCGTGCGAGCTGTCGTCGCTCGCCGAGGCGAAGGTCGACGAGTGCGACGTCATCGTCGCCGCGACGGGCGACGACAAGGTGAACCTGGTCGTGTCGCTCCTCGCCAAGACCGAGTTCGGCGTGCCGCGCACGGTCGCGCGCGTCAACAACCCGAAGAACGAGTGGATGTTCGACGAGTCGTGGGGCGTCGACGTCGCCGTGTCCACGCCGCGCATCATGACGGCGATGGTCGAGGAGGCCGTCGCCGTGGGCGACCTCGTGCGCATCTTCACGTTCCACCAGTCCGGCGCGGACATCCTCGAGGTGACGCTGCCGCCGTCGTCGCCGCTCCTCGGTCGCCGCGTGGGCGAGGTGCGCTGGCCGGCGGACACCGTGCTCGCGGCGATCGTGCGCGGCACGCGCCCCATCGCGCCGAGCGCGGACGACACGCTCGAGGTCGGGGACGAGCTCTTGCTCGTCACGGGAAACGAGGCGGACGAGGGCGCGCTCGCGCGGCTGCTCGCCGGCGAGGGCGAGGACGGCCCGACGGCGCCGGACGCGCCCGTCGAGGCTCCCGAGCTCGGCGGCGACCTGCTCTGACGGCGCGGCCCGCGCGACGGCGCGGCCCGCGCGACGGGCGGCTACGCCGTGCGCCGCGGTCCGGCGGTCGCGGGGCGGCGCACCAGGATCCACGTGAGCCACAGCACGAGGGCCCACAACGGGATCCCCATGACGAGGCGCGCGGTGCCGAGCCAGCCGACGTCGCCGTCGAGGTACAGCGGCACCTGGACGGCGAGGCGCGCCCCGAAGAGCCCGATCCACAGCCACGTCGCGGCGGTGTAGCGGCGCACGAGCGCGCGGTCCGACCGCCACGCCCGCGCCCAGCGGGCGAACGCGCCGGGCTCTCCCGCGCTCCCGGCGGCCGGCTCGGCGGGCTGCGGCGCGGGAACGTCCGCGCCCTCGCGGGGCTCGCCGTCGGTCGCGTCCGCCGTCGTGCCGCCGGACGCCGTCCCCACGCCGAAGCCGCTGCGGAAGCCCTCCACGACGAGCCCGACGAGCGGCCAGCGGACCACCACGGACACCAGGAGCGCGACGAGGTACGCGGCGTTGGTCCACAGGCCCCACGCGAAGTAGTCCTGCGCCTCCCCCGAGCGCCACGCCCACAGGACGCCGATGCCGACGCCCAGAAGGCCACCGAACGCCTGCGTCACGGGCGTGCGCTGGACGAGGCGCGCGGCGACGGCCACGAGGGCCGCCGCGACGGACGTGACGAGCGCCCAGCGCAGGTTGGTCGTGGCGACGTAGACGACGACGAACACGAGCCCGGGCGCGACGGACTCCACGAGCCCGCGCACGCCGCCGATCGCGTCGGCCACCGAGAAGTCCTCGCCCGCGAGCGCGCGCACGCCGCGGGCGCGGCCGTCCTCGGGCGCCGCGACGTCGTCGACGACCGTCTCGACCACCTCGGCGTCGTGCGCGACGGGCTCGGGCGCGCGGCCCGGGTCGGGGCGCCCGCCCACGGGGCCGCCGGTCGCGTCGCTGCTGCTCGTCATGTCGTGGCGTCCTCGGGGCTCGGGTGGGCGGCGCCGGCGGGAGGGCCGGTGCGGCCGGGTCGGGTGCGCAGGATCGTACGGCACGGCCGTCCACGACGGCCGCCGGGCTCACTCCCCCGGCTTGGCCAGCAGCTCGTAGCGCGGGTTGAAGATGGTGCGGCGGCCGTCGACGTCGCACACGAGCCCCTCGACGAGCGCGCGGCGCCCGGGCTCGATGCCTGCGATCCGGCGGCGCCCGAGCCAGACGAGGTCGACGACGCCGGACCCGTCGAAGAGCTCGACCTCGACGGTCGGCACGCCCTCGCGCGGGCGGAGCACGACGGACCGCAGGACGCCGGAGATCTTCGCGCGGCGGCGGTTCGGCAGCTCTGCCACGGCACGGCAGCCCTTCTGCCGGGCCGCCTCGGTGCGCTCCTCGTCGGCCGCGAGCTCCTCCTGGGAGGCGAGCGCGGTGCGCCAGGCGTCACGCAGGGTGGGGACCATGTCAGCGGATCTCCGTGATCTCCGGCCCACGGGTCAGCGGGTCGAACGACGGCGTCTCGGGGGCACCGGCCGGGGTCGACGCCGGGGCGGCCTCCGGGCCCTTGCCCGGCAGGTGCAGGGTGAGCAGGTCGCGCGGCGGGCGCGGGTTCTGGTCACGCACGACGACGATGTTCGCGAACACGGTCTCGAGCAGACGCGCCTCGGCCGGGTCGACCGCGGCCTTGCCGGTGAGCACGCCGCGCAGGAACCAGCGGGGGCCGTCGACGCCCACGAAGCGCGCGGGCCGCACGCCCGGGCGGCCGTCCGGCGTCTGCGCGGGGATGCGCGCGAGCAGCTCGCGCCCGAACGGGCCCGGCAGGTCGTCGACCGTGCCGCCCTGCTTGGTGACGGACGCCGCGATCTCGCCGCGGATCTCGTCCCAGATGCCCTCGGTGCGCGGCGCGGCGAACGCCTGCACCTGGAGCCCGGAGCCGCCGACCGCGCACGCCACGCCCGTGATGCGCTGGGTCTTCTTGTCGACCTCCATGCGCAGCTCCATGCCCGGCACGCCGGGGAGCCACACCGCGCCGAGGTCGAGGCGCGGGCCGCGCTCGGGCACCTGGGCGGAGTCGTACGGGCCGCGCGCGGGGGCCTCGGCGGCCGCCTCCGGGGCGGGCGCGCCGTCGCCGACCTGCTCGGACGTCGTGCCCGACGGCTCGGGCGACTCGGCCGGCTCGGACGACCTGGAGCGACGGAACAGACCCACGGACGAACTCCTTCACCTGCCCGGCACTCGGCCGGGTCTCCTCACGGGGCGCTCGCCCCGCACTGATTCCACACTAGCCCGCGCAGCGGCGGCCCGGGTGCGCCGGTCAGGGTGCGGGCGTCCAGCCGCCGCTCGACCCGAACCCGCCCTCGCCGCGGTGCGAGCCGGGCAGGCGCTCGGCCTGCACGAACCGCGCCCGCTCGACCTTCTGGACGACGAGCTGCGCGACCCGGTCGCCGCGCCGCAGGACGACGGGCTCGCGCGCGTCGGTGTTGAGCAGCGTCACCTTGATCTCGCCGCGGTACCCGGCGTCCACGGTCCCCGGCGCGTTGACGACCGTGAGGCCGTGCTTCGCCGCGAGACCCGAGCGCGGGTGCACGAACGCCGCGTAGCCGTCGGGCAGCGCGATCGACACGCCCGTCGGGACCACGGCGCGCTCCCCCGGCGCCAGCTCGACGTCGACGGTCGTCACGAGGTCCGCACCCGCGTCGCCCGGGTGGGCGTAGGCGGGCAGGGGGACGTCGTCGAGGAGCGTGATGAGGACGTCGACGTCGCCGGTCGAGGGCTGCTGGTGGTTCGGCACCCGCAGAGCCTAGTGCGCGCGGCGCGCTGCGAGCACGTCGGCCGCGGTGCGCGGGGCTGGGATGATGGACCCATGACCGACGCCGCCGACCGCAGCACCCCGTCCTCGACCCGCGGAGCCGCCGGGACGCCCGGCACCGCGGGCACGGCCTCCTACCGCGAGCGCCTCGTCCCGGGCGTCGGCGGCTGGGCCGCGGCGCTCGGCTTCGCGCTCGTCCTCGGGATCGCCCTGTGGCCGGCGAGCCACGCCGTCGCCCTCGGGGTCGGCGGCCTGGCCGCCGTCGCGGGCGTCGTCGCGCTGTGGTGGACGTCGCCCGTCGTCGAGGTCGCCGACGGCGAGCTGCGCGCGGGGCGGGCCCACGTCCCGGCGTCGCTGCTCGGCCAGGTGACGACGCTCGACGCCGACGCGATGCGCGTCCAGCTCGGCCCCCGCCTCGACGCCCGCGCCTACGTGTGCCTGCGCGCGTGGGCGCGCACCGGGGTCCACGTCGTGCTCGAGGACCCGCAGGACCCGACGCCGTACTGGCTCGTCTCGACCCGGCACCCGCAGCGCCTGGCGGACGCGGTCCGCGCCGCGCACGCCGCCTGAGCGGGGGCGCTCGCACGCGGCGCGGCTGGACCGCTGGACCGCGCGTCCGCGCCCCGCTCGGTCTACAGGCCCCGCGGACGACGACGGCCGCCACCCCGGGGAGGGGGCGGCGGCCGTCGGCCGTGGTGCGCGGAGGGTCAGGCAGCGCACTCCGAGCAGATCTGCTGGCCGTTCTTCTCGTAGGCGAGCTGGCTGCGGTGGTGCACGAGGAAACAGCTCGCGCACGTGAACTCGTCCGCCTGACGGGGAAGGACCCGGACGGAGAGCTCCTCGCCGGACAGGTCGGCACCGGGCAGCTCGAAGCCTTCGGCCGCCTCGGTCTCGTCCTCGTCAACGACGCCCGAGCTCTTGTCGGAGCGACGAGCCTGGAGCTCCTGGAGCGAGTCCTCGCTGAGCTCCTCTTCACTCTTGCGGGGGGCGTCGTAGTCTGTTGCCATCTGTGGGGTCACTCTCCGGAATATCGTCGATCGCGACTGTGCGCGTCCGGACCACCGGCGACGGCCGGTCGTGCCGGGCGGCACGGGTGCGGGGTGCGGGGGCACCCCCTGACGTGTCGTGCCCCGAGGGGGTTCGTGGCACTGCACGCTCATCAATGCGCGGCGCACCGGAATTGTTCCCGGTGGGCCCCCGGATTCTGCACCATTTCCCTGAGTGATGCACCCTGTGGCCGGGCACCCGCCCGGGTGTCGTTGGTCACGGGTGCACGGCACCCCGTCAGGAGTCGGAGTCCGCTCCCGCGTCCTCGAGGATCCGGACGAGCCGGGCGACCGCCTCGGGCGGTCCCGCGACCGTCATCTCGCGGTCCGCGGCGCGACCCCGCAGGCCCGTCACGAGCGCCCCGGCCTCGTGCGCGACGAGCGCTCCCGCGGCCATGTCCCACGGGTTGAGACCACGCTCGTAGTAGAGGTCGAGCTCGCCCGTGGCGACGAGGCACAGGTCGATCGCGGCCGAGCCGAGGCGGCGGATGTCGCGCACCTGCGGCAGCACGTCGAGCAGCACGCGGGCCTGCGCGCGGCGACGGTCGGCGTCGTACCCGAAGCCCGTGCCCACGAGGCACTGGCCGAGGTCGGTCTCGGCGTTGACGTGCACGGGACGGCCGTCGAGGGTCGCCCCCGCTCCCAGCCCCGCCGTCCACGTGCGGTCGTCGACGACGGAGTGCACCGCCCCGGCGAGCACCGTCCACTCCAGCGGGTCGGGCGGGCCGACCACCGCGGCGACCGATACCGCGTACGACGCGACGCCGTAGAGGTAGTTCACCGTGCCGTCGACCGGGTCGATGACCCAGGTGACGCCCGACGTCCCGGCCGAGGCGCCCTCCTCCTCGCCGAGGATCGCGTCGTCGGGGCGGGCGGCGGCGATGCCGCGGCGCAGCAGCGCCTCGGAGTCGGCGTCCATCCGCGTCACGACGTCGGTCGCGGTCGACTTCGTCGCGGCCACCTCGACCCGGTCGGGACGGCCGGAGCGAACCAGCTCGCCGGCCTCGCGCGCGAGGCGCTCGGCCAGGTCGCGCAGGTCGGCCACGGTGACGTCGTCGGGCTGCCGGGGGTCGTCGATGAAGAGGCGCACGGCTCACATCCTGCCCGACCCGCGGCCTGCCCGGCGACCCTCCCACGGGCCGGGCGCGGACCAGCCGAGGCGCAGCGAGACGAGACGGAAGCCGAACACGAGCGCGAGGACCGCCGCCTGCGAGAACGGCCCGAGCAGGTCCGCCTCGGCGAGCGCCGCGGTGAGCGCGGCCCCCGCGAGCGCCGGGATGGCGTAGAGCTGCTTGTCCTGGAACAGCAGCGGCACCTCGTTGGTCAGCAGGTCGCGCAGGATGCCGCCCCCCACGCCCGTGAGCACGCCCGCGAAGACCGCGGCGAGCGGGCCGACGCCGTACTCCAGGGCCTTCATGGTCCCGGACAGCACGAAGAGCGCGAGGGCGCCGGCGTCGAGCACGATGATGCTGCGCCGCAGCCGCTCGAGCCGCGGGTGCCAGAAGAACGTGACGACGCCCGCGAGGGCGGCGACGGCCACGAGCCGCCAGTCGGAGATGCCGACGGGCGGGATGGCCCCGATGAGGACGTCGCGCAGGAGCCCGCCGCCCAGTCCCGCGGCCCACGCGAGCACGAGGACGCCGACGAGGTCGAACCGCTTGCGCACCGCGGCGAGCCCGCCGGACAGCGCCGCGAAGAACACGCCGCCGAGCTCGAGGGCGTCGCCGGGCACGAGGTCGAGGATCACCCCCGCATCATCCCAGCCACGGCCCGCTGGGGCCGGGGCCGGGCCGGGGCCGGGCCGGGCCGGTGCGAATGGGCGGCACACCGCGCGTGCTGCGCCGCTCGGGGATGGGACGATGGCACCCTCGAGGGAGCGGTGGCGCGGGCGTCGCGGTCCACGGCGCACGGCGGTCCGGCACGCGGCCGGGCGCCGGACGACCGGGGCGGCACCACGAGCGGCACACGAGCGGCACACGAGCGGCACCGCGAGCGCCACCGGGCGCGGCGACACGGGAGGGTCCATGGACGAGCTGGAGCTGGTGAGACTGCACGAGGACGGGGAGCACCTCGTCCTGCGCGCGACGGGTGGCGCGCAGTTCGTGCTGCCCATCACCGAGGCGCTGCGCGCGGCCGTACGGCGCGACCGCCCGCACCTGGAGCACCTGCGCGCGGAGGGCGAGCGCAACCTCGCCCCGCGCGAGATTCAGGCCCGGCTGCGGGCCGGGGACTCCGTGGAGGCGGTCGCCGAGGCCGCGGGGCTCGGGGTCGAGCACGTGCGCCGGTTCGCCGGCCCGGTCGTCGCCGAGCAGGAGTACGTCGTCGAGCGCGTGCGCGGGCTGCGCCCGGGGCACGACGAGGACTCCCCGACGGTGGGCGAGCTCGTCGCGCAGCGGCTCGCCGCGCGCGACGTCGACGCCGCGGCGGTCGCGTGGACCGCGGCGCGCGCGCACGGCTCCCCGTGGGTCGTGACGGCGACGTTCGAGGCCGGCACCGGCGAGCGGACGGCGCGCTGGACCTACGAGCCGGCGACGCGCGCGCTGCAGGCGCTCGACGACGAGGCCCGCTGGCTCTCCGGGACGGACGCCCCGCGCGACCCGGCGCCGGGGGCCGTGGCGGTGTTCGACGTGGACGCGACCGCGCGCGGCGCCCGCGGCCTGCGGGCCGCACCGCCCGCCGACGACGGGACGGCCGAGCTGCTCGACGACCTGAGCCAGCGGCGCGGCGTGCGCCCGCGCAAGGACCCGGCGCCCGCGGGCGCCAAGGACCCGGCGCCCGCGGGCGACGCCGTCGGGCAGGAGCCGTTCGAGGGCTTCGGTCCGCTCGCCCCGGGCAACCGTGAGCAGGACGAGGACGAGGGCGGGTTCTCCGGCGGCCTGCCCGCGGGCGCGACCGTGGTGCACCTGCCGACCATCCGGCCCCCGCAGGGTCCGGTCCTCGCCGACGCGTCCGAGGACGGCCCCGACGAGCCCGGGCGCCCGCAGACCGCGCCGTCGGGGGAGGCGGGCGCGGACGACGACGCCCCGTCGGCGTCCGACGCCGACGGCGCCTCGAGCACGGTGCGGCCCTCGGCCGCGCGCGAGGCCCGCAAGGGCAAGAACCGGTCGCGCGCGAAGGTCCCGAGCTGGGACGAGATCGTGTTCGGGGCCCGCCCCGAGTGACGCGCGCGGCGCGTCAGCGCGGCAGGTCGAGCGGCAGGCCGTCCTCCGTCGCGTGCCGGCGCGCGACCGCCGTCGTCATGCGTCGCATGTGGTGGCGCCGGCAGAGCACCTCGTAGCCGATCTCCCCCGAGCCGGCCCGGACGTCCCCGACGACGACCTGGTCGCCCTCGACGACCATGCGCCCGTCCACCGTGCGCGCGTTGTGGGTGGCGCGCCGCCCGCACCAGCACAGCGACTCGACCTGGAGGACCTCGACCCGGTCCGCGAGCTCGATGAGGCGTGCGGAGCCCGGGAACAGGCGCGTGCGGAAGTCGGCCGTGATGCCGAACGCGAAGACGTCGATCTCCGTCTCGTCGACGAGGCGCGCGAGCTGCTCGACCTGCGCCGGGGAGTAGAACTGCGCCTCGTCGCACACGAGGTAGTCCACGGGCACCGGCTCGGCGGTGACGAGCGACCAGAAGTCGGTGTCGTCGTGGACCTCGCGCGCGACGACCTCGAGCCCGAGGCGCGAGGAGAGCCGGTCGGACCCGGCGCGGTCGTCGCGCGAGAAGATCAGCCCGCGCCGGCCGCGCGCGGCGTGGTTGTGGTCGAGCTGGAGCGCCAGGGTGGACTTGCCGCAGTCCATGGTCCCGGAGAAGAAGACGAGCTCTGCCATCGGCGGTCCTCCGCGAGGTCGGTCGGTGCGTCCGCGCCGGGTGGCTCCGGCGCGACGGGACGCGGTCGGGTCAGGTGGCCGCGACGAGCAGCGGCACGCGCATCTCGCGCTCGGTGAGCGAGCCGTGCACGCCCACGAGCGTGAGCGACGCGGGCGTCTGGGTGCGCGAGTCGACGACGGTCGCCCGCCCCCGCAGCGCGACCATCACGTCGCCGGCGGAAGCGACGGCCTCGGGCCGGGGGTCGGGCCCGAGGAAGCCGCGGGCCAGCACCTCGTGCCGCTCCAGCACGAGCGCGTCGTCGCCGAGGACGTCGCGCCAGCGCGCGGCGACGGCCGCCGTCTGGCCGGGCTCGGTGTACACGTGGACGGCGCGCGGCTCGCCGCCGACGAGCTCGACGCCACGGGCGAGCGCGGGGTCGGTCGCGACGTCGCGGC
Source organism: Cellulosimicrobium sp. 72-3 (assembly GCF_013127315.1). Lineage (NCBI taxonomy): Bacteria > Bacillati > Actinomycetota > Actinomycetes > Micrococcales > Promicromonosporaceae > Cellulosimicrobium > Cellulosimicrobium sp. 72-3. Next base: position 1,925,713 of record NZ_CP053419.1, on the reverse strand, counting down.
GCAGCGCCGGGTCGACGTCGACCATGCCGTGGTCCGCGGTGACGAGCACGAGCGTGCCGCGCGGGACCGACCGCACGAGGCGCGCGAGCTCGCGGTCGAGCGCCTCGAGCTCGTCGCCCCACTGCCACGACGCGCTGCCGTGGTGGTGGCCCGCCTTGTCCACCTCGCCCCAGTAGAGGTAGACGAGACCGGGCCGGGACAGCGCGCGGACGGCCGCGTCGACGCGCCCCGCCAGCGGCTCGGCGGCCGCGTACGTGCCGCCCCGCAGCGCGGCGACCGTCATGCCCGACCCGGCGAACCGGGCGGGGCCGGTGGACGTCACCGCGACGCCCGCCCCGGCCAGGCGCGCGAGCACCGGCTCCTCGCGCTGGAGCTCGGCGGGCGCGGGCGCGCCCTCCCACGACACCATGTTGGCGAGGCCGCGCGTCACCGGGTTGCGCTGCGTGTACCCGAGCATGCCCGTGCGGCCCGGCGCGGTGCCCGTGCCGAACGCGCCGATCGCGGCGGCGGTCGTGCTGGGGAACGTCGAGGTGAGGGGCCGCGCGTCGGGCAGGAGCGAGCGCAGGAACGGGGCGTGCCCCGCGCGCTCGGCGAGGTTGACGTGGCCGAGGCCGTCGACCAGCACGACGCACACGCGCTCGGAGCGCGGCAGGTCGAGCGCGCCGCGCGCCGTCTCGCTCGCGAGCCCCGTGGCGGTCGTCAGGCCGACGCCGAGCGCGCCCGCGGCGGCGGGCAGGACGGCCGCGAGGCCGCGCGTCCCGTACTCCGGCACGAGCAGGCCCGGAGGGAGCGCCGGGTCGAAGACCGGGGCCGGCGCTCCCGCGGGTGCCTCGCTCACCGGGCGCTGTGCCGGGTGGTCGAGCGCGACAGGGCCCGCGCGAAGTCCACCGCGGCCCGGACGGCGTCGCGGCCCTCCGCCTCGGCGCTCACGCGGACGACGACGTCGTCGGGCGTGATCTGGCCGGTGAGCCCGTGGTCGGCGTCGCACGCGGGGTCGGGGCAGCCGGCGGGCTCGAGGTCGACGCGCGAGACCGCGCCCCAGCCGAGCGCGAGCGTGACCTCGAGCGGCGCGGCGCCCGCACGGTGCTCGTGCGGCTCCGCCACGACGTGGGTGAGCGAGACGGACCGCACCTCGGACAGGGGCACCGCCTCGGTCGTGGCGGCGGCCGAGGCCGACGGGTTCTCGCTGTCCGCCGGGTGGTCGTCGACGTGCGCCGTGACGAGCCGCGTGGGCGTGAGGACGAGCACCGTGAGGTGGCGGCGCACCTCGGTCGCGTCGAACGTCGTCTCCGGGAGCACGAGGTGCGAGACGATCTCCTCCCCCGCGACCGCGAGGTCGAGGACGTCCGCGACGAGCTCCGGGTAGTAGCCGGCGCGGTGGAGCTGGGTCGTCAGGTCGGTCCAGGCGTTGGAGGTAGCAGAGGGCACCCGCGCATTGTCCCATCCGGCGCCGGGCCGGGGCCACCCGCCGTCGGGGGCCCGGGCGGGTCGCGGTCGGCCCGTCAGCCCGGCAGGGCCCGCCGGAGCGCGTCGGCCCGCTGGGCGTCGGCGAGCGTGACGCGCGCGCTGAGGACCGCGGCCCCGTGCTCCGAGACGACGACGGGGTACAGCTCGAGGCTGCGGACCTCGGGCAGGTCGTCCGCGAGCACGGACACGCGCGCCAGGACGTCCTCGAGCGCGGCGGTGGCCACCACGTGCGTGCCCATGTAGCCGAACAGGCGCGGCGCGGCCCGCACCGAGCGGACCATCGCCGCGACGTCGACGTCGGTCAGGGGCGGCACGCCGTACGCGACGTCGCCGAGGAGGTCGACGGCGTCGCCCGCGAGCCCGAACGAGACGACGGGCCCGAAGAGCTGGTCCTCGGTCGAGCGGACCACGCACGCGACCCCGGCGTCGGCCATCGCCTGGACCTCGAACGGCTCGTCCGCGGCGCCCGGCAGCACGGCCGCGAGCGCCTCGCGCATCTGCGCGAAGTCCGTGCGCAGCTCGGTCTCGTCCGCGATGTCCAGCCGCACGCCGCCGAGGTCGGCCCGGTGCCGCAGGCCTGCCGCGGTGCTCTTGAGCACCACGGGCCAGCCGACCTCGCGCGCCGCCTCGACCGCCTCGTCGGCGGTCCGCACCCGGCGCGCGGGCCAGACCCGCACGCCGTAGCACGCGAGCAGCTCCGCCGTCGTCGTCGGGTCGAGGTCGACGGCGTCCTGACCGGCGAGCGCCTCCTCGACGAGCGCGCGCGCCCGCACCGGGTCGACGCCGGCCGGGCGCACGGGCGTGCCGTGGTCGGCCTCGCGCCAGCGCGCGTAGCGCACGACCGCGCCGAGCGCGGCGACGGCGTCCTCCGGCGTCGAGTAGGCGGGGACGCGCACGGGGGCCGCCCCGCTCTGCGCCCCCGGGGCCGGGGCCGAGAGCTCGTCGGTGAGGCCGTGCAGGCCGAGCATGCTCGCCACGGTCGTGCGGCCCGTGCGGGCGGCCGCGTCCGCGACGGCGCGCGAGACGTCCGCGCGCCGGGGCCCGACGACCGGGACCTGCACCACGACGACGACGTCGCACGCGTCGGGCGCGTAGAGCGCGCCGACCGTGGCGGCGAGCTCGTCGGCGGACGCGTCCTCGGGCAGGAAGTCCGAGCGCGCGACGACGAGGCCCGCCGAGGACGACGCCTCGGCGACGAGCGCGGCGAGCGACGCGGAGCTCGCGAGGATGCCGACGCGGCGCCCGGCCGGGAGCGGCTGGTGCGCGAGCAGCTGGGCGATGTCGATCATGTGGTGCGTGTTCTCGGCCCGGATGACGCCGGACTGCCGCAGCATCTCCTCGAGCGTCCGCCGCGGCGCGCGCGTCGAGCGGACCGCGTGCCCCGGCGGCACGACGTGCCCCGAGCGCCCCGCCGTCACCACGACCACGGGCTTGACCGACGCGAGGCGGCGCGCGATGCGCGAGAACTTGCGCGGGTTGCCGATGGACTCGAGGTAGAGGCACACGACCTGCGTCGCGGCGTCGTCCTGCCAGTACTGCATGAGGTCGTTGCCCGAGACGTCCGCGCGGTGCCCGGCGGACAGGAACGACGACACGCCCAGGCCGCGCCGCGCCGTCGTCGCGAGGAGCGTCACGGCCATGGGCGCGGACTGGCTGAACAGGCCCACCACGCCGGGGGCCGGCAGGTCGTGGGCGAGGGTCGCGGCGAGCGCCGGGCGGTCGGGCGCGTCGCCCGTGCGCAGCAGCCCGTAGCTCGCAGGCCCGACGACGCGCAGGCCCGCCGTGTGCGCGACGCGCAGGAGCTCGCGCTGCAGCGCGAGCCCGTCCGGACCCGTCTCGGCGAAGCCGGCCGACAGCACGACGACGCCGCGCACCTCGAGACGCGCGAGCCGGCGGACGGCGTCGATCGCCGCGGGCGGGGGCAGCGCGACGACGGCGAGGTCGACGGGACCGGGCACGTCGGCGAGGGTCGCGGACCACCGCTCCTCCCCCGGGCCGCGCGCGGCCCCCACGACGTGGACCGTCACGTCGCTGCGCTCGAGCGCGGCGAGCGCGCGCTGCGCGAGCAGGCGGTCGAGGGCCTCGCCGTCGTGCTCCGCGCGCGCGTCGGCCGGGGCGTCGGGGCCGACGAGCACGACGCTCGTGGCGCCCAGCAGCCCCTGCATGCTCCGGGCCTCCGCGCGGTGCTCGCGGTCGGCCATGACGGCCCGGGACCGCTCCGTGGGGTCGAGGTCGACGCTGACCTGGACGAAGCCGTCGTCCATCTGCTGGCGCACGTCGTACCCCGCCTCGCGGAACACCGCGAGCATCTTGCCGTTCTGGGGCAGCACCTCGGCCGTGAAGCGGCGCACGCCGCGCTCGCGCGCCGCCGCGGCGACGTGCTCCAGCAGCACGGAGCCCAGGCCCCGGCCCTGCGCGGAGTCGGCGATGTTGAAGGCGACCTCCGCCTCGGCGGGGCCGGTGCGGTCGAATCGTGCGACCCCGATGATGTCCTCGCCGCCGTCCCCGGGGGCGCCGTCGCGCGGGCGCACCGCGACGAGCGCGACGCGGTCCACGTGGTCGACGCGCGTGAAGCGCTCGAGGTCGCGCTCGGACAGCCGTTCCATGGGCGCGAAGAACCGCAGGTAGGTGGAGCGCTCGGACTGGCCGACGTGAAAGCGCTGGAGCGCGTCGGCGTCCTCGGGGCGGATGGGCCGCACGTGCGTGGTGGTCCCGTCGCGCAGCACGACGTCGGCCTCCCACTCCACCGGGTACCGGTCCGGGTCCCGCCCCGGCGCGCCGTCGTCCACGACCCCAGGCTATGCGGTCGCGCGCGCGGTGCGCCTGCGCCACCCCGGCCCGCGCCGGGAGGACAATGGTCCCGGCAGGCAGTCCCGGCACGTGCCACGGCAGGCGCCGTGGCACGGCGTGTCGGACGCGTGGCGTACCCTCGCGTGCGGCACGCAACCGCAGCACCCCGGCCGGCCCAGCACCGGCCACGACGGCACAGACCCCGCGCCACCGCGGCGCACCGAACGGCAGGAGCCCGCAGGCCCATGGCGCGCAAGTCCTCGACCCCCTCGATCGACCCGGCCGAGGTGAACGAGAAGATCGTCGACGTCGACGTCCAGGCGGAGATGGAGACGTCGTTCCTCGAGTACGCCTACTCCGTCATCTACTCGCGCGCCCTGCCCGACGCGCGGGACGGCCTCAAGCCCGTCCAGCGCCGCATCCTCTACATGATGGCCGACATGGGGCTGCGCCCCGACCGCGCCCACGTGAAGTCGGCGCGCGTCGTCGGCGAGGTCATGGGCAAGCTGCACCCGCACGGCGACGCCGCGATCTACGACGCACTGGTGCGCCTCTCCCAGGACTTCTCGCTCCGGCTGCCGCTGGTCGACGGGCACGGCAACTTCGGAACGCTCGACGACGGCCCCGCGGCCTCCCGGTACACCGAGGCCCGTCTCGCGCCGCCGTCGCTCGCGATGACGGCGGGGCTCGACGAGGACGTCGTCGACTTCGTGCCGAACTACGACAACAAGCTCCAGCAGCCCGAGGTCCTGCCCGCCGCGATCCCCAACCTGCTGGTCAACGGCGCGTCGGGCATCGCGGTCGGCATGGCGACCAACATGGCGCCGCACAACCTCGTCGAGGTCGTCGCCGCGGCACGCCACCTCGTCGCGCACCCGGACGCCGACCTCGAGGCGCTCATGCGGTTCGTGCCCGGCCCGGACCTGCCGACGGGCGGCAAGATCGTCGGCCTCGACGGCGTCCGGGACGCCTACCGCACGGGCCGCGGGACGTTCCGCACGCGCGCGACCGCACGCGTCGAGAGCCTCACGCCGCGCCGCAAGGGCATCGTCATCACCGAGCTGCCCTACCTCGTCGGGCCGGAGAAGGTGATCGAGAAGATCGCCGAGGGCGTCAAGACGAAGAAGATCCAGGGGATCACGGCCGCGACCGACCTCACGGACCGCGAGCACGGGCTGCGCATCGTCGTCGAGGTGAAGACGGGCTTCAACCCCGAGGCGGTGCTCGAGCAGCTCTACAAGTTCACGCCGCTCGAGGACTCGTTCGGCATGAACAACGTCGCGCTCGTCGACGGCCAGCCGCGCACGCTCGGCCTGCGGGAGATGCTGTCGGTGTGGGTCGACCACCGCATCGACGTGGTGCGCCGTCGTTCCGCGTACCGGCTGCGCAAGCGCTCCGAGCGGCTGCACCTCGTGGACGGCCTGCTCGTCGCGATCGTCGACATCGACGAGGTCATCCAGGTGATCCGGTCGTCCGACGACACGGCGACCGCCCGCGGCCGCCTGCAGACGGTGTTCGACCTGTCGGAGCCGCAGGCGGAGTACATCCTCGAGCTCCAGCTGCGCCGCCTCACCAAGTTCTCGCGCATCGAGCTCGAGAAGGAGCAGGAGACGCTGCGCCGCGAGATCGAGGAGCTCCAGGAGATCCTCGGCAGCGACGCACGGCTGCGCGCCGTGGTGTCGGGCGAGATGGCGGACGTCGCCAAGACGTACGGCACCCCGCGCCGCACGATCCTGCTGGAGTCCGCGGGCGCCGCACCGACGACGACCGCGGCCGTCCCGCTCGAGGTCGCCGACACCACGTGCTGGGCGCTGTTCTCCGCGACCGGGCTGCTCGCCCGCACGAGCGACGAGACGGAGCCCGCGCGCTCGGGGCCGCGCGCCGCGCACGACGTGCTGCGCGCCGCCGTCCGCACGACCGCGCGCGGCGAGGTCGGCCTCGTCACGAGCCGGGGCCGCATGCTGCGCGTCTCGGTGCTCGACCTGCCCGCCCTCCCGCCGACGGACAACGCGCCGAGCCTGTCCGGCGGCGTCCCGCTCAGCGAGGTCGTCGCGCTCGAGCCGGGCGAGGACGCGGTGACCATCGCGTCGCTCGACCCCGACGCTCCCCCGCTCGCGCTCGGCACCGCGCAGGGCGTCGTCAAGCGCGTCACCCCGGGCGACGTCCCGGGCAACCGCGACGAGTGGGAGGTCATCGGGCTCAAGGACGGCGACACCGTCGTGGGCGCGGCGCCCGCGACGGACGCCGACGAGCTCGTGTTCGTCTCCAGCGACGCGTCCCTGCTGCACTTCGACGCGTCCGCGGTCCGGCCCCAGGGCCGCCCGGCGGGCGGCATGGCCGGCATCCGGCTCGCCGACGGCCAGCGGGTCGCGTTCTTCGGCGTCGTCCCGGCCGACGTGCGCGACCTCGGCGTCGTCGTCACCGTCGCGGGGTCGTCCGACGCGCTCCCCGGGACGCAGACCGGCGCCGGCAAGGTGACGCCCTACGAGCTCTACCCCGGCAAGGGCCGCGGGACCGGCGGCGTCCGCGCGCACCGGTTCCTCAAGGGCGAGGACGCGCTCATCCTCGCGTGGGTCGGGCAGGGCCCGGCACGGGCCACGGGGTCCGGCGGGCAGTCGGTCGACCTGCCGCCGGTCGACCAGCGCCGCGACGGGTCGGGCACGCCGCTCGCGTCGCCGGTCACCGCCGTCGGCTAGCGCGGCCGCGCCGGCACCTCCGGCCGTCCGTCGGGAGACTTCGGGACCTTCGCTCGACCTGCGAGCCCCCGGGATTGGGTCATTCTCGGAGTGTGGCAGGAAACCAGGGGGGTGCCGTCCGCACGCCGCCGGAGCCGGACGGGACCGCCGGCCCCGTCGACTACCACGCCGTCTTCTCGGTCCTCACGGCCCCCAAGGCGGTCCTCGCGCCGGACCTCACGATCCTCGACGCGAACGAGTCGCTCCTGCGGACGATCGACGCGCCCGCGAGCGCCGTCGTCGGGCGCCACTACCTCGACGTCTTCCCGGCCCAGGGACCGGACCAGGGCGCCGTCGACCGGGTCGTGCTGTCGCTCGAGCGGGTCGCGCGCACGGGGCAGATCGAGATGATCGGCCCCCACCGGTACGACCTGCGCGGGACTGCCGGCGGGTGGGTCGAACGCTGGTGGCTCACGACGAACCTCCCGGTGCTCGACGCCGCGGGCCGGGTCACGGCCGTCGTGCACCGCGCGGAGGACGTGACGTCGGTCGTGCTGGCCGGCGGGGTCGCTATCCCGGACGTGGGGCGCACCACCGGCCCCGCCGACGCCACCGCGCTCTCGGTCGTCGACCAGGCTCTGCTGCTCGGGTCGTCCGTCGACCGGTACGCGGACGTCATCACGCGCGAGCGCAGCGCGTCGCTCGCTCTCCAGGACTCCGTGCTCACGCCTCCCCCGCGCATCCCCGGTCTGACGATCGACGTGCGGTACCGCCCGGCGGTGCCGGAGGTCCACGTCGGCGGGGACTGGTACGACGCGTTCGTGCACCCCGACGGCGAGACGACGGTCGTGGTCGGCGACGTCACCGGGCACGACGTCGCCGCCGCGGCTCACATGGGGCACCTGCGCGGGGTGCTGCGCTCGGTCGCGTTCGCGACGGACGCCGGTCCTGCCGAGGCGCTCGACGCCGCCGAGCGCACCGCGGAGGGTCTCGGGCTGCAGGCGCTGTCGACCGTCGCCGTCGCGCGCGTCGGCATCCCCGGCCCGGCAGGGAGGCGCGCGGTGTGCTGGGCGAGCGCCGGGCACGTGCCGCCCGTCGTGCGTCGCGCGGACGGGACCGCCCACCTGCTCACGGCACGCCCGTCACCGATGCTCGGCGTCGGGCTCGGGGGCCCGCGCGCCGAGCACGCGATGTCACTCGGCCCGGGTGACACGCTCCTGCTCTACACCGACGGGCTCGTCGAGCGCCGGGACCGGTCCCTGCGGGACGTGCTCGACGAGCTGCCGGGCCGCGTCGAGGCGCTCGGCGACGTCGCGCCGGACCAGCTGCTCGACGCGCTCCTCGCGGAGTTCGTGCCGCTCGGCTCCCAGGACGACGTCGCTCTCGTCATGGTGCACGTCGACGGCGAGGGCACGGCCGCGGGCGCCTAGCCAGGTACTGCCAGAACCCTGCTGGAGCGGGACTCCCACGCGGCCCCGGGGCAGGTGTCGAATGGTGCGCGTACCCCACAGCGAGGAGAGCTCCATGAAGGCCACCGTCATCTACGGCGCGGGCGACGTCTGCGTCGAGACCCGTCCCGACCCGACGATCCTCGAGCCGACCGACGCGATCGTCCGCGCGGTGCGCGCGTGCGTCTGCAGCTCGGACCTGCACCCGTACCGGTCGATGGGTCGCACCGACGAGGGCGTCCCGATCGGCCACGAGCTCCTCGGCGTCGTCGAGGAGGCCGGGTCTGCCGTCACGACGGTCCGCCCCGGCGACCTCGTGATCGCGCCGTTCGCCTGGTCGGACAACACGTGCGACGTGTGCCGCGACGGGTTCCAGACCGCGTGCCCCCACGGGGGCTTCTACGGCAACCCCGGCGACGTCGGCGGCCAGCAGGCCGAGCTCGCGCGCATCCCGCTCGCGGACGGCAGCCTCGTCGCCGTGCCCGACGTCGACGAGTCGAGCCCGCTCCTGCCCTCACTGCTCACGCTCTCGGACGTGTACCTCACGGGGTACCACACCGCGCACATGGCGCGCGTGTCCCCGGGCCAGACCGTGGCGGTCGTCGGCGACGGCGCGGTCGGGCTGTCCGCCGTGCTCGCCGCACGCCAGATGGGCGCCGAGCGCATCATCCTCATGGGCCGTCACGAGGCCCGGACCGACCTGGGGCGCGAGTGGGGCGCGACCGACGTCGTCGCCGAGCGCGGCGCCGAGGGCGTGCAGCGGGTCCTCGACCTCACGGACGGCCTGGGCAGCCACGTCGTCGTGGAGGCCGTCGGGCACCTGCCCGCCTACGAGCAGTCCTACGGCGTCGTGCGCGCCGGAGGCGTGATCAGCCGCGTGGGGGTCCCGCAGTACGACGACGCCCCTGTCGGCTTCGCCTCGCTGTTCGGCCGCAACATCACGCTCACCGGCGGGCCTGCCCCCGTCCGCGCCTACCTTGAGGACGCGATCCCGCAGGTGCTGAGCGGCGCGATCGACCCCGGCCGCGTTTTCGACAAGGCCGTCGCGCTCGACGACATCGCCGACGGCTACGCCGCGATGGACCGCCGCGAGTCCCTCAAGACGATCGTCACGTTCTGACCGGCGGGACGCTCGGACCGGGCGGGCGCGGCGTGGGGGTGCCGCCCGCCCGCCCCGCGCGCCGTCGTCCCGCACTACCGTGAAGGACGTGGAGGCCATGGACAACCGTTCCGAGGTGCGGGAGTTCCTCATGAGCCGTCGAGCGCGGGTGACGCCCGAGCAGGCGGGCATCGAGACGTACGGCGGCCGTCGACGCGTCGACGGGCTGCGCCGCGACGAGGTCGCCCGTCTCGCCGGGGTGAGCGTCGACTACCACACGCGACTCGAGCGCGGGAACCTGCGGGGCGTGTCCGACGCCGTGCTCGAGTCCGTCGCGCGGGCGCTCCTCCTCGACGCGGCCGAGCGGGAGCACCTGCTCGACCTCGCGCGCACCGCCAACCCCGTCGGCGCGCGCCCGCCGCGCGGCCACGGCGACACGCCGGTGCGCCCGGAGCTGCAGTACCTGCTCGACGCGATCACCACCGCGCCGGCGTTCATCCAGAACAACCGCATGGACCTCGTCGCCGCCAACGCGCTCGGGTCCGCGATGTACGCGCCCATGATCGCGGGCTCCGCGGGACCGGCGAACTTCTCGCGCCACATCTTCCTCGACCCCGCGTCCCACGACTTCTACCCCGACTGGGACCGGGCGGCCTGGACGAACGTCACGATCCTGCGCCGCGAGGCGGGCCGCAGCCCGCACGACAAGCGGCTCCAGGCCCTCGTCGGCGAGCTGTCGACGCGCAGCGAGCGGTTCCGCGAGTTGTGGGCGTCCCACGACGTGCGGCGGCACTACGCCGGGCAGAAGACGTTCCGGCACCCCGTCGTGGGGGACCTCGAGCTGCACTACCAGACGCTCGAGCTCCACGGCGACCCCGGGCTCGGCATGACCGTGTACACCGCGACGCCGGGCTCCCCGACGGAGGAGTCGCTGCGCCTGCTCGCGTCATGGGCGGCCACCGCGGCCTCGACCACCGCGACCTTCACCGACTGAGAGGAACCCATGGACCTGGACGACCTGCTGGCCGAGCTCGACGCCGGGCGGACGATCCCTGGCGGCTCGCCGCTGCACGCCGTCATGCACCGCACGAGCCAGGAGGCGCTGCGCATCGCCGGTGAGCTCAACGGCGCATACCGCTCGCCCGAACGGGTCCGCGAGCTCCTCGCGGAGCTGACGGGCAAGCCCGTGCACGAGTCCGTGAACCTCTTCCCGCCCTTCATCGCCGACTTCGGCAAGAACATCACCCTGGGGCGTGACGTGTTCGTCAACTCCGGCTGCCGGTTCCAGGACCAGGGCGGCATCGTCGTCGGGGACGGGTGCCTCATCGGGCACAACGCCGTCCTCACGACCCTCAACCACGACCTCGACCCGGCCCGCCGCGCCGACATGCACCCGGCGCGCGTCGTCCTCGGCCGCAACGTCTGGCTCGGGGCGAACGTGACCGTCCTCCCGGGCGTGACGATCGGGGACGACGCCGTCGTGGGGGCCGGTTCCGTCGTCACCCGGGACGTGCCGCCGCGCACGGTCGTCGTCGGCTCACCCGCTCGCGTCGTCCGCTCGCTCGACGCCTGAGGCCTCAGTCGCCCTCGAACCGCAGCTCTGACCCGAGCTCCCGACGACACCGTTCGGCGAGCACGACGACCGCGCCCAGGACGACGGCGTCAGGAGGGGACGAGCGGTCCATGAGGATGTGCAGCTCGTCGAGGAGCTGTTCCATCTCGGAGCCGCTGAGCACGACGTCACCGTACGGATCGACCCGCGCGAGCATCGGCAAGCCGCTCGCCGGGAGCAGCCGGGCCAGCACGTCACCGTCGTCGGGCACCACGTCGACAGACGTCGTGGAACGACGCCGGGGACTCGTCCCCTGCTGAACGACCCTCGCGAGCGTCACGTCGACGCCCATGCGGCTCCTCCCTTCTCCGCGACGGGGACCACCGCCGCACGCTCTCGACGGAGCACACCGAGCGCGAGCAGCACCTGGCCGACGACGTAGGTGAGCATGACCCAGAAGCCGTGCCCGGGCAGGTCGTACCACGGGGCGAAGGCGTTCAGCGCGATGAGCGCGTCGGACAGGAGGAAGACCGCACCACCGACCGCGGCGAGCCGGTCGACGCCCGTCGCGACCACGGCCATCGTCACGAGGCACACGCCGTAGACGACGACGGGGACGAGCAGCGACCCGGCGTCCGGCGCGCACGCGACGACGAGGGCGAGCAACGCGAGGCCGTACGGCACGAGCGCGAGCGGGCGGCGCAGGACGGAGCCCGCGCGGTAGGGCCAGAACGCGATCGTGTACGTGATCTGGGCGCAGAGGAAGAACCCGACCATGACCAGGAAGGCGGTGTCGCCGTCGGCGAGGTCGGGCGCGGTGTCGCCGAGCCACGAGAAGCCCAGCGCGACGAGCGTGAGCCGGACGAGCCGCGAGCGCCGGCCCGGGCCGTGGGCGGCGTGGCGCCGCGTGGCGAGCCAGAGGCAGCCCGCCAGGACCGGCATGAGGAACCACTGCGACGTGTCGGCGAGGGTCTCGGCACCGAGGAGGTGGGCGGCGAGGTGGACGAGGGTGAGCAGGGCGAGCACGCCCCACGCGACGATCATGGGCGAGGAGACTCCTTCGGTCGTGCACCGGCTTCCTTGCCGGCGGTGGCCGATCCTAGCGCCTGGGACCGGGGCGAATGACCTTGTGGGGCACCCCGGTGCGCGCGAGCATGGGGTGATGACCGAGCCCGTGCGGTGGACCCGCGCAGCCGTCTACCCGGACATGTGGGTGGACCCGGACGAGGACCCGCGCAACACCGACGGCGTGAGCCCGGACGGCGAGCTCGCGACGCTGCTCGACTACACGGCGAGCTACCGGACGACGCTGCTCATGAAGTGCGAGGGACTCGACCCCGAGCAGCTCGCACGGCGCTCCGTGCCGCCGTCGACGATGTCGTTGCTCGGCCTTGTCCGCCATCTCGCGGAGGTCGAGCGGGAGTGGCGCGGGTGGGTCTCCGACGACGACGGCGAGCCGGCGCTGTACGGGGGGCACGACGCGGACTTCGACGGCGCGGTCGCCGACCAGCGCGTGGTCGACGAGGCGTACGCGAACCTGGCGCGCGAGCAGGCCGCGACCGACGCGGTGCTGGCCCGGCACCCGGACCTCGGGGAGCGGCTCGGCGCGGACCGGGTCGCGGTCCGCGAGGTCCTGGTCCACCGGATCGAGGAGTACGCCCGGCACTGCGGGCACGCCGACCTCCTGCGCGAGCGGATCGACGGCAGGACCGGACAGTAGGGCCTCAGCCGACGACGGCCCTGCCGCTCACGTCGTCGCGCCTCCCGCCGTCCCCGGTGTCGAGGTCGCGGCGTCCGCGACGAGGACGCGCCCGTCGCGCACCTCGGCCGCGAAGACCGCCAGGGGTCTGCGGTCCTTGCCCCCGGCGTCGAGCACGTCGCCGGTGTCGACGTCCCAGACCTGCTTGAGCATCGGGGTGGTCACGGTGTCGACGTCGCGCTCCGTGCCGTCGTCGAGCGTGACGCGGTGCGTGCCGACGAGGCCGCGCGACATGACGTTGGCGCCGGAGTAGGGGTCCCGCTGCTGGACAGCGCGCACGGTGCCGTCGGCGAGCCGGAAGACGGCGATCTGGGTCCCGCCCAGGAGGGCCCCGACCCCGCGCTCGGGCTCGAGGTCGTCGAGCGCGCAGATGTCGACGAACGTGCTCATCGGATGTCCTCCAGCACGGCGCGGGCGGCGACGAGCGCGACGTCGCGCGCCGCGCGGGGGTCCGGGTAGGCGACGGCGTCGGTCTCGTCGGCGGGACGGACCTGCCCGCGTTCGGGGACGAACGCGAGGTCGCCGTCGACCGCCTCCGGCGCGTTGACGAACGGCGTGAACTTGCGCAGCTTCGCCGGGTCCGCGAGCGTCGCGCTCCACTCGTCCTCGTAGTCGCGCACGTGCTCGGCCATCGCCGCCTCGAGCTCGTCGGCGATCCCGAGCGAGTCCTCGACGACGACGCGGTGCAGCTCCTCGAGCCCGCCCGCGCGCTCCGCGACCCAGGGCGCCGTGCGCTGGAGACGGTCGGCCTCCTGGACGTAGAGCATGAGGAACCGGTCGACGTAGCGGACCAGGGTCTCGTCGTCGAGGTCCTCGGCGAGGAGCTGGGCGTGGGCCGGCTGGGCTCCGCCGTTCCCGCCGACGTAGAGGTTCCACCCCTTGTGGGTCGCGATGATGCCGACGTCCTTGCCACGAGCCTCGGCGCACTCGCGCGCGCACCCGGAGACGCCGAACTTGATCTTGTGCGGCGAGCGCAGGCCGCGGTAGCGCAGCTCGAGCCGCACCGCCATGGCCGACGAGTCCTGCACGCCGAACCGGCACCACGTACGCCCGACGCACGTCTTCACGGTGCGCAGCGACTTCCCGTACGCGTGCCCGGACTCGAAACCCACGGCCGTCAGGCGCCGCCAGATCTCCGGGAGCTGGTCGAGGCGCGCGCCGAACATCGCGAGCCGCTGGCCGCCGGTGACACGCACGTAGAGCCCGAAGTCGTCGGCGACCTTCGCGAACTCCAGGAGCTGGTCCGCACGCACCTCGCCCCCGGGCATCCGCGGGATCACCGAGTAGGTGCCGTTCTTCTGCAGGTTCGCCATGACGTGGTCGTTGGTGTCCTGGAGCGCGGCCTGCTCGCCCTCGAGGACGTGCCCGCGGCGCAGCGTCGAGAGGATCGACGCGACGGTCGGGCGGCAGACCGCGCAGCCGCGGCCCGTCCCGTGCGCCGCGACGATCTCGGAGAACGTGCGCAGCCCTTCCTCCCGCACGATCCGGTACAGGGTCGCCCGGGACATCGCGAAGTGCTCGCACAGCGCGTCCGAGACGGTGACCCCTGCCCGGGACAGCTCGCCGTTCAGCAGCTTGGTGAGCGCCGGGACGCACGACCCGCACACCGTGCCCGCCGTCGTGCAGTCCTTGACCTGCCCGATCGTCCGGCAGCCGTGCTCGGTCACCGCGGCCCGGACCGTCCCCGCGTCGACGTTGTTGCACGAGCACACGACGGCCTCGTCGGGCAGCTCGGTCTCGGCCAGGCCCTCGCCGTCGGGCGCGATCACGGCCGCGGGGTCGGCGCCGAGCGGGCGGCCCAGGAGCGGACGCAGCGCCGAGTAGAGCTCGATGTCGCCGACGAACACGCCGCCCAGCAGCGTCGTCGCGTCGTCCGAGAGCACGAGCTTGCGGTACCGGCGGTGGATCGGGTCGACGAACGAGACCTCGAGCGCGCCCGCGCTCACCGCGTTGACGTCGCCGAACGACGCCGCCTCGACGCCCACGCCCTTGAGCTTGGTGCCGTCGTCGGTGCGCCGGTGCACGCGCTCGCCGCCGAGGAAGCGGTCGACGACGACGTCGGCCATGTCGTTCCCGGGCGCGACCAGGCCCGCGCACGCGCCGTCGACCGACGCGCACTCGCCGATCGCCCACACGCCCGGGTCGGAGGTCTGGCACGCCTCGCCGACGACGACGCCGCCGCGTTCGCCGATCGCCAGGCCCGCCTCGCGCGCCACCCTGTCGCGCGGACGGATGCCCACGGAGAAGACGACGACGTCGGTCGCCAGCTCGGAGCCGTCCGTGAGCT
Organism: Cellulosimicrobium sp. 72-3; assembly: GCF_013127315.1. Lineage (NCBI taxonomy): Bacteria > Bacillati > Actinomycetota > Actinomycetes > Micrococcales > Promicromonosporaceae > Cellulosimicrobium > Cellulosimicrobium sp. 72-3. The sequence continues at coordinate 1,910,636 of NZ_CP053419.1, read as the reverse complement.
CGACCGAGCCCACGGACCCGTCGCCCGCAGGCAGGAACCGGTGCGCGCCCGCACCGGTGCGGACCGTGACGCCGAGGTCCTCGATGAGCAGGCGCAGCATCTCGCCGCCGCCCTGGTCGAGTTGGACGCTCATGAGCCGGTCGGCGAACTCCACGACCGTGGCCTCCGCGCCGAGCCGCTGGAGCGCCGCCGCCGCCTCGAGGCCTAGCACGCCACCGCCGACGACGACGCCGCGCACCGCCCGCCCCAGCGCCCGCTCGCGCAGGCGCACCCACTCGGCGAGCCGCTCGACGTCGTCCAGCGTGCGGTAGGTGAACAGTCCCGGCAGGTCCGTGCCCTCCGCGCGCGGCGTCCACGCCCACGAGCCGGTCGCGAGCACCGCGCGGTCGTAGTGGACCTGGCGCCCCGACCGTGTCGTCACGACGCTCGCCGTGCGGTCGAGCGACGCGACCGCGTCCCCGGTGACGAGCGTGACGCGCGGGTCGTCCCACACCGCGCGGTCCAGGGTGAGGGCGTCCACGTCGCGGGCGTCGAACCACTCGGACAGGTGCACGCGGTCGTACGGCTCGTGCGGCTCGTCGCCGATCACGGTGACGGACCAGGTGCCCTCGGGGTCGCGCGTGCGCAGGCCCGCGACGAGGCGGTGGGCCGTCATGCCGGCGCCGACGACGACGATCCGGTCGCCGTCCAGGGGGCCGTCGGGGGACGGGGGCTGAGAGGGGGAGGGCACGGGGAGCACTTTCGAGAGGCGGGGGCTGTGTCGAGGCCCCGACCCGGGTGCGACCGGTGCCTGCCCCGACCCTAGGCGACGCGGTCCGACCACAGCCGCCCTCGGGGACCAAGGTCCTCGGTTCCCACGGCGAAAGCCACCCGCCCGGCCATGCGTGCGGTGGCGACGGCACGACGCCGCGTCCCCTCCGGGGCGCGGCGTCGTGCCGCCGAGCGCTCGGCGGCGCGTCAGGCGTTCGCGAGCTCGCGGGCCTCGTCGGCCAGCTGGTCCTCGTAGCGACGCACGACGCGGCTCACGGTCGACCGCGACGCCGAGACCCGCTGGGCGATCTCGCGCTGGTTGAGGCCCTCGCGCGCGAGCTCGACGATGCGGCGGTCGCGCTCGGCCATCGGGTCCTCACCGAGCGTCGTCCCGGCGTCGTCCGCCGGCGTCGGCTCCACGTCCTGGGGCCGCGGGAGGTCGAAGACCTCGACGCGGCGCGTGTGCCCCGTCACGGCCGGCGGCTCGGGGGCCGACGGCGTCTCCGCCTCCTCGGGGGCGGGCTGCTCCCACGGGAGCGGCCGCGTGCGACCGAAGATCTCCTTGACTCGTGCCTCGAGGTCCGGCAGGGCCTCGAACGCGGGCTCGGCGGCGGGCGCGTCCTCCGCAGTCTCCGCGTCGGTCGCCTCGGCCGTCGCCTCGGCGGCGGGCAGGTCGCGGGTCACCTCGCGCACCGGGAGGTCGGCCGACGGCGCACCGTCCGTCGGGACCTCGTCGCGCAGCGCGGCGTCGGTCGTCACGGCGTCGGTCGTCACGACGTCGACCGGTTCGGGAGTCGGGGAAGTCTCGACCGCGCCGGTGTCGTCGTGGCGCGCGGGCTCCGGCGCGAGCAGCGCCGGGCCGCTCGCCCCGGCGGCCACGGCGGCCACGCCCATGGGCGCCTCGGCGGGCGCGGGAGCCTCGGACACCGCGGCCCCCGCCTTGCCACGCGCGGTGCCGCGCTTCGCGGAGCTCGCCCCGATGAGGTCGAGCCGGTTGCCGTGCCGCTCGGCGGCCTCCAGACGGTCGACCCAGACCTGCATGCGGCGCTCGAAGTCCTCGACGGTCAGCAGCTTGAGCGCGGCGTCCCGGGCGGCGCGCTGGCGCTCGTGCGCGGCGCGGACCTTGCGCAGGTCCGCCGGCGAGCCAGCGCTGTCGGCGCGCGCGTCGCGCCACTGCTCCAGCGCGGACACGTACCCGTGGACGCGCAGCTCACGACGGCGCTCCTCGAGCGTGTGGCCCGTGACCATGTGCCGCTCCCCCACGAGGGCGAGGTGCCACATGAGCGCGGCGACCAGCGGCGGCACGAACCGGAACACCACCATGTACGGGGTGCTCGCCGTCGGGACGGCGATCTCGTGGAGAGCGGCGAACAGGCCCGACGTCCCCGAGAGCACCCACGTGAGCGCGAGGAGCACACCGTAGGGCCGCCCCTCGAGCGCCGCGTTGCGCGCCATGAGCGCCACGGCGACGAGGCTGATCTCGAGGAAGCCCGCCAGCCCGTACGCCTCGAGCGGCGACATGTGCGCCACCTCGAGACCGAACAGGACCATGCCGCTGTACGCCAGGGCGGTGGCGATCGTCGCCGCGATGACCACCGCCACCATCGGGAGATGCCTGCCGCGGTAGCGCACCCGCCGCGCTGAGCCGCCCGCGGCGGTCTGGTCCTGCTGTGTCACGTCGTCCTCCGAAAAGTGGTGTGGGCGCACATATCCCAACACTCAGGACGATCCGCGTCAACGTACCGGAAGGGGCGAACCGTGGCCGGGCGCGAACGGCACCGCGCGACCTGCCGGGAACAGCACGACGCCGCGCCCCCGGACGGGGACGCGGCGTCGGTCGCAGCGGTGGTCTCAGACGTTGAAGCCGAGCGCGCGGAGCTGCTCCTTGCCGTCGTCGGTGATCTTCTCCGGGCCCCACGGCGGCATCCAGACCCAGTTGACGCGGAAGCCGTCCACGAGGCCTTCGAGCGCCTGCGCGGACTGGTCCTCGATGACGTCGGTCAGCGGGCACGCCGCGGACGTGAGCGTCATGTCGATGACGGCGTGGTTGTTCTGGTCGATCTGGATGCCGTAGACGAGGCCGAGGTCGACGACGTTGATGCCGAGCTCGGGGTCGATGACGTCGCGCATCGCCTCCTCGACGTCCGCGACGTTCGGCGGGCTCGGCGTGGCACCCTCGGCGGGCGCGCCGGTCTCGGTGGTCATCGGTTCTCCTCCGTCGTTCCCCGCGCGGCGAGCGCCGCGTCGGAAGCCATTGCGGTCGATGCGTCGCCCGGCGCGCTCAGGGCGCCCGAGGTGACGAGCGAGTCGCGCAGCGCGGCCCAGCCGAGCAGGGCGCACTTGATCCGTGCAGGGTAGCGCGAGACGCCCGTGAACACCGTGGCGTCACCGAGCTCGTCCTCCGCGGCGTCGTCGAGGCCCTTGCCCCGCGAGCCCATGAGCTCGCGGAACACGTCGCCGAGGTGCTCGGCCTCCGCGGCGGGGCGCCCCGTCACGAGGTCGGTGAGGACGGACAGGGACGCCTGCGAGATGCTGCAGCCCTGCCCCTCCCAGCTCACGCGGTCGATGGTGCCGTCGGCGAGCTCGACGCGGAGCGTCACCTCGTCGCCGCACGTGGGGTTCACCTGGTGCGACTGGCCGCTCGCCGCGCCGTCCGCCACCTCGACCAGGCCCCGGCCGTGCGGGGTCTTCGCGTGGTCGAGGATGACCTGCTGGTACATCTGCTCGATCGAGCTCATCGGGTCCTCTCTCAGTCCACCGAGAAGAACGCGCGGACCCCGGCCAATGCTTCCCGGAACGCGTCGACGTCCTCGCGCGTGGTGTACACCGACGCGGACGCGCGCGCGGTCGCGGCGATCCCGAAGCGGCGGTGCAGGGGCTGGGCGCAGTGGTGACCGACGCGCACGGCGATGCCCGCGTCGTCGAGCACCTGGCCGACGTCGTGCGCGTGCACGCCGTCCACGACGAACGACACGACGGCGAGCCGGTCGGCCGGCTCGCGCGGGCCGATGATGCGCACGCCGGGGATCTCCCCGATGCGCAGCAGCTCCGCGGCGAGCTCGTGCTCGTGCGCGGCGACGCCGTCCATGCCGAGCTCGTGCAGGTACTTCGCGGCGGCGCCGAACCCGACGACCTGCGCGACGGGCTGGGTGCCCGCCTCGAACCGCTGCGGCGGCGCCATGTACGACGACTCGGTCATCGTGACGACCTCGATCATCGACCCGCCGGTCGTCACGGGCGGCAGCGCCTCGAGCAGCTCGCGCCGCCCGTACAGCACGCCCACGCCCGTGGGCCCGAGCATCTTGTGCGCCGAGAACGCGGCGAAGTCGACGCCGAGCGCGGGCAGGTCCACCGGCAGGTGCGGCACGGACTGGCACGCGTCGAGCACCGTGAGCGCCCCGACCTCGCGCGCCCGGGCCACGATCGGCTCGACCGGCGTGACCGCACCCGTCACGTTCGACACGTGCGTGAAGGCTACGACGCGCGTGCGCTCGGTGATGACGGTCGCCGCGTCCTCGACGCGCACGCGACCGTCGTCGTCCGCCTCGAACCAGCGCAGGACGGCCCCGGTGCGGGCCGCGAGCTCCTGCCACGGCACGATGTTCGCGTGGTGCTCCGCCTCCGTGATGACGATCTCGTCGCCTGGCGCGAGCGCGAAGCGGCGGGCCGCCTCTCCCCCGCGACCGAGCGTCGCGTTCGAGATCCCGTACGCGACAAGGTTGATCGCGGCCGTCGCGCCCGACGTCCAGACGATCTCGCCCGGGCGCGCGCCGACGAACGCCGCGACGTCGGCCCGGGCGTCCTCGAACGCCTCGGTCGCCTCCTCGGCGAGCTGGTGCGCGCCGCGGTGCACCGCCGCGTTGCGCTCCTCGTAGAAGTCGACCTCGGTGTCGAGGACGACCTGCGGCTTCTGCGCGGTGGCCGCGGAGTCGAGGTAGACGAGCGGACGACCACCGCGCACGGTGCGCTCGAGCAGCGGGAAGTCCGCCCGCACGGCGGCGAGCTCCACGTCGGTCAGGCGCGCCGGACCGGCGTGCTGCCCTGCGGGGTGCGCGGTGGTCGTCATGGTCGTCTCCTCAGGTGGTGCGAGCGCTCAGGCCGAGGCGGCCGAGGCGGACTCGACGGCGCCACCGAGGTAGCGGTCGTAGCCCTCCTCCTCCAGACGCTCGGCGAGCTCCGGGCCGCCCTCCTCCGCGACCTTGCCGTCGACGAAGACGTGGACGAAGTCCGGCTTGATGTAGCGCAGGATGCGCGTGTAGTGCGTGATGAGCAGGACGCCCGCCTGGGTCGCCTCGTGGACGCGGTTCACGCCCTCGGAGACGATGCGCAGCGCGTCGACGTCGAGGCCCGAGTCGGTCTCGTCGAGGACGGCGAACTTCGGCTGCAGGAGCTCCATCTGGAGGATCTCGTGGCGCTTCTTCTCACCGCCGGAGAAGCCCTCGTTGACCGAGCGCTCGGCGAAGGAGTCGTCCATGCGCAGGCGCTCCATGGCGCCCTTGACGTCCTTGACCCAGTGGCGCAGCGCGGGGGCCTCGCCGTCGATCGCGGTCTTCGCGGTGCGCAGGAAGTTGGACACGGAGACGCCGGGGACCTCGACCGGGTACTGCATGGCGAGGAACAGGCCCGCGCGGGCGCGCTCGTCGACGCTCATGGCGAGGACGTCCTCGCCGTCGAGCGTCACGGTGCCGCCGGTGACCTGGTACTTGGGGTGGCCGGCGATCGAGTAGGCGAGCGTGGACTTGCCCGAGCCGTTCGGGCCCATGATGGCGTGGACCTCGCCGCTGGCGATCGTCAGGTCGACGCCGCGCAGGATCGGCTTCGGCCCTTCCTTGGTCTCGACGCTGACGTGCAGGTCGCGGATCTCGAGAGTGGACATCAGTGGTTCTCCAAGAGGTTCTTGAGCTGGGGGCGCGCGCGGCGCGCCGGGTCAGAGGAGGTCGGGTCAGGTGGGAGCGACGACGCGGTCGACGTCGACGAGCACCTGCTCGCCGTCGACCGTCACCGGGTAGACCGGCACGGGCCGCATCGCGGGCAGCGCGGTCGGCATGCCGGTCCGCAGGTCGAACTGCGAGCCGTGCAGCCAGCACTCGACGAAGCAGCCCTCGACCTCCCCGTCGGACAGGGACACGGCCCCGTGCGAGCAGATGTCGGAGATCGCGTGCCACCCGCCGTCGCCGTCGCGCACGACCGCGACCTCGACGACGCGCCCGTCCTCGGCCGGGAGCTCGACGCGGAGCGCCTCCTCCGGGCCGAGGTCGGACGTCGTGCAGGCGGGCTGTGCGGTCACGCCGTCGCCTCGGCGGGCTCGGCGCTCCCGTCGATGATCGACATGGACTTGCTCAGCTCGCGCTCGATCGCCTCGAGCAGGCGCTCCTCGACCGACGCGACGCCGATCTCCTGGATGAGCTCGGCGAAGAAGCCGCGGACGACGAGACGGCGCGCCTCGACCTCCGGGATGCCGCGAGCCTGCAGGTAGAAGAGCTGCTCGTCGTCGAAGCGGCCGGTCGCGGACGCGTGCCCCGCGCCCTCGATCTCGCCCGTCTCGATCTCGAGGTTCGGCACCGAGTCCGCGCGCGCGCCGTCCGTGAGGACGAGGTTGCGGTTGAGCTCGTAGGTGTCGGTGCCCTCGGCCTCGGCCCGGATGAGCACGTCCCCGACCCACACGGCGTGCGCGCCCTCGCCCTGCAGCGCGCCCTTGTACGTCACGCGGGACTTGCAGCGCGGGACGGCGTGGTCGACGAACAGGCGGTGCTCCTGGTGCTGGTCCGCGTCCGCGAAGTAGAGGCCCACCATCTCGACCTCGCCGCCCTCGGCGGTGAACTCCGCGTCCGGGGTGACGCGCACGACGTCGCCGCCGAGCGTGACGACCACGTGCTTGAGGCGCGCGTCGCGCCCGATCCGCGCGCGGTGCGACGACGCGTGCACGGCGCCGTCGGCCCAGTCCTGGACGGACACGACGGTGAGGTGCGCGCCGTCCTCGACGACGATCTCGACCGTCTCGTTGAGCGTCGCGGCGCCCACGTGGTCGAGCACGACGACGGCCTCGGAGTGCCGCTCGGCGCGCACGAGGACGTGGCTCGCCGTCGGCGTGGAGCCGTGGCCCTCGATGCGGACCGAGGTGACGTCGGAGGCGACGGCCTCCTTCGGCACCGTGACGACCGTGGCCTGCTCGAAGGCGTTCCACGCCGTCACGGCCGTGCGGTCGCCGGGCTTGCCGGCGGTGCCGAGACGCTCGTCGTCGCGGCCGACGATCGTGACCTCGACCTCGGGCGCCTCGACGACCGTGACGCGCACGTCGCCGCCGCCGCTCTGCCCGACGATCTTGTCGTCGAACAGGGGCGCGAGGCGCGCCACGGGCGAGAAGCGCCACTCCTCCTCGCGCCCGGAGGGCACGGGGATGTCGGCGAGGTCGAACGACGTGAGCCGCTCGGCGCGCGAGCCCTGGGGCACGACGACGCCGTGGGAGTGCGCCCCGTCGGCCTGCGCGCGCGAGTGGTCGGTGGTCAGACCGGCCTCTTCGGGAACGGTGGTGGTGGTCATATCAGCCGACGGACCCTTCCATCTGCAGCTCGATGAGGCGGTTGAGCTCGAGCGCGTACTCCATGGGCAGCTCGCGCGCGATGGGCTCGACGAACCCGCGCACGATCATGGCCATCGCCTCGGTCTCCTCCATGCCTCGGGACATGAGGTAGAACAGCTGGTCCTCGCTCACCCGCGAGACCGTCGCCTCGTGCCCCATGGACACGTCGTCCTCGCGGACGTCGACGTACGGGTAGGTGTCGGACCGGGAGATCTGGTCGACGAGCAGCGCGTCGCACAGCACGGTCGAGGCCGAGTGCGAGGCGCCCTCGAGCACCTGGACCAGGCCGCGGTAGGACGTGCGGCCACCGCCGCGCGCGACCGACTTCGAGACGATCGACGACGACGTGTGGGGCGCCGCGTGGACCATCTTGGCCCCGGCGTCCTGGTGCTGGCCCTCGCCCGCGAACGCGATCGACAGCGTCTCGCCGCGGGCATGCTCGCCGAGCAGGTAGATCGCCGGGTACTTCATGGTGACCTTGGAGCCGATGTTGCCGTCGACCCACTCCATCGTCGCGCCCTCGGCCGCGGTCGCCCGCTTGGTCACGAGGTTGTAGACGTTGTTCGACCAGTTCTGGATCGTCGTGTAGCGCACGCGGGCGTTCTTCTTCACGACGATCTCGACGACCGCGGAGTGCAGCGAGTCCGACGAGTAGATCGGCGCGGTGCAGCCCTCGACGTAGTGCACGTACGAGCCCTCGTCCGCGATGATCAGCGTCCGCTCGAACTGGCCCATGTTCTCCGTGTTGATGCGGAAGTAGGCCTGCAGCGGGATCTCGACGTGCACGCCCGGCGGCACGTAGACGAACGACCCGCCCGACCACACGGCCGAGTTGAGCGCGGCGAACTTGTTGTCGCCCGACGGGATGACGGTGCCGAAGTACTCCTGGAAGATCTCCGGGTGCTCGCGCAGCGCGGTGTCCGTGTCGAGGAAGATGACGCCCTGGCGCTCGAGCTCCTCGTTGATCTGGTGGTAGACGACCTCGGACTCGTACTGCGCGGCGACGCCCGCGACGAGGCGCTGCTTCTCCGCCTCGGGGATGCCGAGCTTGTCGTACGTCTCCTTGATGTCCTCGGGCAGGTCGTCCCACGTGGCGGCCTGCTTCTCCGTGGACCGCACGAAGTACTTGATGTTGTCGAAGTCGATGCCGGTGAGGTCGGAGCCCCAGCTCGGCATGGGCTTCTTGCCGAACAGGCGCAGCGCCTTGAGGCGCTGGTTCAGCATCCACTCGGGCTCGTTCTTGAGCCGGGAGATGTTGCGCACGACGTCCTCGTCGAGGCCGCGCTGCGCGATCTGGCCCGCCTCGTCGGAGTCGTGCCAGCCGTACTCGTAGGCGCCGATCGAGGCGATGATCTCGTCGTCGGTCTGCTTCTCACCGGTCGGCAGGGCCGTGCCGGCGGCGTCCTGGGTGGGAGCGCTCATGGTCGTCCTTCCACTGTCCGTCGTTGCGGGCGGGGGCAGTCGGTACAGGTTCTTCGGGGGAGGTCGTGCGGGCGGGGCGGGGCGCCCCTCGGGGTCAGGTCTCGCCCGACGACGGGCGCCCCCGCGCCCGGACGTCGTGGGCCAGGGCGGCTCGCGCCACCCGCGGTGCGGGGGCCGGGACGGAGATCCCGACCGGCACGTTCGTGGTGCACGCGTGCGCGCCCGTCGCGAGGGTTGCGAGGCGCTGCACGTGCGAGCCGAGGAGCTTGGCGAAGACCTGGGCCTCCGCCTCGCACAGCTGGGGGAACTCCTCGGCGACGTGCTGCACCGGGCAGTGCCCCTGGCACAGCTGGACGGCAGAGGTGCCCGGCACGGGGCGCACGCTCGCGGCGTAGCCGTCGTCCGCCAGAGCGGCGGCGAGCTGGGCCGCGCGGCCCTCGACGTCCGGCGCGTCGAGCCGGTCCGCGTAGCGGTCGGCGAGCTCGGACAGCCGGTCCTGGGCGAAGCGCTCGACGGCGCCCGGTCCCGCGACGTCGCGCAGGTAGCGCAGCGCCTGCGCGGCGAGGTCGGCGTAGGTGCCGCTGAGCTCGCCCTGGCCGGCCGACGTCGTCACGTACCGACGCGCGGGGCGGCCGCGCATCCCGGTGGGGTGCCCGGCGTCGTGCACGGCGACGAGGTCGTCCTCCTCGAGGAGGGCGAGGTGGCGGCGCACCGCGGCGGGCGTGAGGCCCAGCGTCGCGGCGAGGTCGGCCGCGCTGACGGGGCCCGCGCTCGCGACGAGCTCGAGCACGCGCTCGCGCGTGCGCCGGTCGACGTCGGCAGCGGGCGCGCCGGAGGGGGCGACGGTACGCAGCGCGTCCGGTCGGACCGCTCCTGCTCCCATGCTCACCTCCGTGGTCGGTCGGGGGCACGCCTGCGCGCGCAGCGCCCTCGATATAGACAACATGGTTGTTCCCTAATTGTTCCGGCGCAAGCAAGGCGACCCTCAGACGGGGCCCTGACGCGGCGGATGTGGCGTACGCGACACCCCGCGCGACCTGGGCGGGCGCGGGTCGGCGGGCGCGCGCGCTCCGCCTAGAATCGGCCGGGTGCCCGCCCCCGCCGTGCTCGTGCACGACCTCGTCAAGCGCTACGACGGTCGTGCCGTCGTCGACGGCGTGTCCCTCACCGCCGAGCGCGGCGCGATCACCGCGGTGCTCGGCCCCAACGGCGCCGGCAAGACGACGACCGTCGAGTGCTGCGAGGGCCTGCGCTCTCCCGACGCCGGGCGCGTCGAGGTGCTCGGGCTGCACCCGCTGACCGACGCGCGCGACCTGCGTCCCCGCGTGGGCGTCATGCTCCAGGACGGCGGCCTGCCGACGGGCGTGCGCGCGCTGGAGATGCTGCGGCACGTCGCGTCGATGTACGCCCGGCCGCGCGACGTCGGCGAGCTCACCGAGCGCCTCGGGCTGGAGAGCTTCGCGCGCACGACCGTCCGGCGCCTGTCCGGCGGCCAGCGGCAGCGCCTCGCGCTCGCCGCGGCGATCGTCGGGCGGCCCGAGGTCGTCTTCCTCGACGAGCCGAGCGCGGGCATGGACCCGCAGAGCCGGCACGCCGTGTGGGAGCTCGTGCGCGAGCTGCGCGCCGAGGGCGTCGGGATCGTCCTCACGACGCACCTCATGGACGAGGCGGAGGACCTCGCGGACCAGGTGTACGTCGTCGACCACGGGAGGGTCATCGCGGCAGGCGCGACGCGCGAGCTCCTCGAGTCCGGGGACGACGGGGAGACGGACCGCACGGTCCGCGTCGAGGCGACGCCCGGCCTCGACCTCGGCGGCCTGCGCGACGCGCTCGCCGCGCCCGACGGCGCCCCCGGCCCCGCGTCGTGGACCGTCGCCGAGCCGCAGCCCGGCTCGTACACCCTCACCGGCCCGGCCGACCCGGCGACGCTCGTCGCGCTGACGACGTGGCTCGCCGCGCGCGGCGTCCTCGCGTCGCGCGTCACGGTGGGCCGCCGCACGCTCGAGGACGTGTTCCTCGACCTCACGGGACGGCACCTGCGATGACCGCGAACGAGACGCCGTCGGCCACCGCCGCGGCCCGAGGGCCGGCCGGGACCGAGCTCGCCGCGCCCGCGTGGCGCCGCGTCGCCGCCCAGACGGCGTTCGAGACCCGGATGATCCTGCGCAACGGCGAGCAGCTGCTCGTGACGATCATCCTGCCCGTCATGCTCCTGCTCGGCCTCGTGCTCACGTCCTTCGTCGACCTCGACACCGGCGGTGCGTCGCGCGTCGACTTCGTGACGCCGGGCGTGCTCGCGCTCGCCGTGATGTCGACGGCGTTCACGTCCCAGGCCATCGCGACCGCGTTCGACCGCCGCAACGGCGTGCTGCGCCTCATGTCGACGACCCCCCTCGGCCGGGGCGGCCTGCTCGCGGGCAAGGTGCTGGGCGTGCTCGCGGTCGAGGTCGTGCAGGTCGTCGTCATCACCGCCGTCGCGCTCGCGCTCGGCTGGCAGCCCGACGTCGCGGGGATCCCGGCCGCGCTCCTCGCCGTCCTGCTCGGCACGGCGGCGTTCACGTCGCTCGCGATGCTGCTCGCCGGCACGCTGCGCGCCGAGGGCGTGCTCGCGGTCGCGAACCTCGTGCTCGTGCTCCTCACGGTCGGCGGCGGCGTGCTCGTCCCGGCGGACCAGCTGCCCGGGCCGCTCGCGCACGTCGCCCTGCTGCTGCCGTCGGGCGCGCTCGGCGAGGCGATGCGCGGCGCCCTGCTCGACGGCTCCGTCCCGCCGTTCTCGGTCGTCGTGCTGCTGGGCTGGACCGCCGCGCTCGGTTGGGGCGCGGGCAAGCTCTTCCGCTGGACCTGACCCGCCCCGGGCACATCTCACACCCGCAGGATTCCGGGGCTGCCCGCGCGTCCCGATACCGTGGGACCGTGAGCACCCCGCCCCCCGCGCTCGACCCCGGCACGACCGCCCGCCCCGCCGGCGACGGCGTCGCCCGTCCGGACCGGCTCGCGCCGCTGCGCCGCTGGACCCGGCCGGTGCTCGTCGCCAACCTCGTGGCGCAGATCGGCATCATCGTCACCGGCGGCGCCGTCCGGCTGACCGGCTCGGGCCTCGGGTGCTCCACGTGGCCGCAGTGCGAGCCCGGGCAGTTCGCGGCGCGCTTCCACCCGGAGACGACGTACCACCAGTTCGTCGAGTACGGGAACCGCACGCTCACCGGGGTGCTGAGCGTCATCGCGATCGCGGCCCTCGTGCTCGTGTGGACCGACCGCTCGCGCGTCCTGTCCTACCGGCTCCTGGGCGCCGTGCCGCTCCTCGGCGTCGCCGCGCAGGCGATCATCGGCGGCGTCATCGTGCTGCTGCACCTGCACCCGGGCTGGGTGTCGCTCCACTTCGTGGTCTCGGCGGCGCTCGTGTCCGTCTCGCTGCTGCTGCTGCACCGCTCCGGGGAGGGCGACGGCCCGCCCGTCCCGACGGTCGCGCCGCGCTCGCGCGCGCTCGCGTGGGCGCTGTACGGGCTCACCGCGGTCGTCGTGGTCCTCGGCGTGATCGTCACGGGCGCGGGCCCGCACAGCGGTGACGAGGAGGTCGGGTACCGGTTCGCCGTCGACCCGGCGCTCATGAGCAAGGTCCACGCGTGGGCGGTGTGGGTCTTCGTCGCCGTCCTCGTCGCCTACCTCGTGAGCGTCCGTCGCGGGCCGCAGGAGGTGCGCCGCGCCGGGTGGATCCTCCTCGCCATCACGCTCGCCCAGGGCGCGATCGGCTACGTCCAGTACTTCACGGGCCTGCCGGTACTGCTCGTGGGCCTGCACATGCTCGGCTCGGCGCTGCTCGTCGCCGGGTCCACGCGCGTCGTCCTCACGACCCGCACGCGCGCCTGACACCGGGGTCCGGCGCGTCGACGGACGACGCGCCAGACCGGGCCCGCGCTCAGCGCCAGAGGCGCGCGACGCGGTCGGCGGCCTCCACGCCCCGGGCGTGTCCCGCGCGGGCGGCGGCCGGGCGCAGCGTCAGGTCCATCGCCCGCGGTCCCACGAGCCCCTCGGCGGACCCGTCGGGGACGAGCGTCTCGACCGCGCTGCCCTGCGCGCGCAGCTCCGCGACCTGCACGTCGAGCTGCATGCCCCACTCCCGCGGCGTGCGCGTCCTGCCGCCCAGCGGCGACAGCACGAGCACGCGGCGGCAGCCCGCCGCGAGATCGGCGTTCTCGTTGCGGCGGTACCCGCCGTCGATGAACCGGTCCGGCCCGACGCCGTACGCGAACCCGCCCGCGCAGCTCGCCGCGACCGCGTCCACCAGGTCGACCCCGCTGTGCGCGCCGAGGACGACCGGCGCGCCGGTCCGCGCGTCGACCGCGGTGAGGAGCAGCGCGCGGCGCGGCCACGACGTGCTCGGCAGGCGTGCCGCGACCGTCGCCCGCCAGCGCGCCTGCGCGGACGCGTCCGAGGCCGCCGGGAGGTCGAGCGCCGCGGCGCCGAGCCGGCGCCGCATGTCCGCAGCGTCGCGCGACGCGGCGATGAGCGCGGCCGTGCGGGCCATCTGGTCCGCCGCCTGGCGCGTGCGCTCGCGGCGGTCGTCCCGCCCGGGATCCGGTGCGCGCCGCGGCGGGGCTCCGGCGACGACGGCGGCGTAGAGCTCGGCGGGCGTCGCGCCGGCGAGCTGGGCCGCGGTGGTGGCGCCCGCCGACGTCCCCACGGTGAGGTCCGCCGTCGTGACGTCGACCCCGGCGTCGGCGAGACCGGCGACGACGCCGATCAGCCACGCGTTGCCGGTGGACCCGCCGCCCCCGAGCACGAGGGCGCGCTCGCCCGTCGTCAGGGCCGGGGTCTGGACCGGGACCGGGACCGGGACCGGGACCGGGACCGGGACCGGGACCGACGCTGCCGCCGGGCCGGGGACCGCGGCGCCTGCTGAGGAGCCCGGTGCAGACGAAGGTGTGGTGGTGCTCATGGGAGTCGCCTCTCGCGATGGTGCGGCGAGCGCTCCCGGGACGGCTACGGCCGTCGCGCGATCGTGGGCAGCGAGGGAGCGCCCGGTACGGACACAGCGTTCACGGGGCTCACCTCCTCGGCTCGGTGCACGACCGACTCGACGCTAGCACGCCCGCCTCGGCGGACCCGGGGCGGGACGGCAAGGGACCGCGGCTGTGGCCGGCCGCCGGCGTCGGGCCACGCCGGGGACGAGAAGCCCGCGGCATGGCTCACGACGCCGCCCGCGGTCGGACCGTCACGGACCGCGGACCGGCCCCCGTCGCCGTCAGCCCCCGCGGCGCTCGGGCCACGGCGCGTCGGCAGGGCGCAGGGAGGCCCAGCCGCCCGCGCGCGACGTGGCGGCCGCGAGGATCCCGACGACCGCCGACGGGTTGTGCAGCGCGCCCCCGAGGACGGCGGGCACCGCCTCGTCGAGCGGGACCCAGCGCAGCTCGATGTCGAGCTCCTCGGCCTCGCGCGCGAACCGCTCGTCGTCCGGCACGGGCGACAGGTCGCGCGCCAGGAACACGCGCAGCGCCTCGTTGGACCCGCCGGGCGTCGTGAAGTAGTCCACGAGCACGTCCCACCGGGCCGCCCGCAGGTCCGCCTCCTCGGCGAGCTCGCGGGCCGCGGCGACACGCCCGTCCTCGCCCACGACGTCGAGCAGGCCCGCGGGCACCTCCCACAGCTCGCGCCGCACCGGGTGGCGGTACTGGCGCAGCAGCAGGACACGCTCGTCCGCGTCGAGGGCGACGATCGCGACCGCACCGGGGTGGTCGAGGTACTCGCGCGTGACGCGGCCGCCGTCGCCGAGGTCGACGACGTCGGACCGCAGGTCGAACACGCGACCCTCGTGCACGACCGTCGTCTCGACGACCGGCCGGGGCGCGAGCGCGTCCACGACCGGGTGCTCGCCGGCCACTCAGTCCGCCTGGTTCTCGAGCGCGGCGCGGACGAGGCCGCTGAACAGCGGGTGCGAACGCGTGGGGCGCGACTTGAACTCCGGGTGCGCCTGCGTGCTCACGTAGTACGGGTGGACGTCCGCGGGGAGCTCGACGAACTCGACGAGCGACGAGTCGGGCGACGTCCCGCTGATGACGAGCCCCGCCTCCTCGAGCTGCTTGCGGTAGGTGTTGTTCACCTCGTAGCGGTGGCGGTGGCGCTCCGTGACGCGCTCCGCGCCGTAGGTCTTCGCGACGACCGAGCCCGGGGTGAGCGCAGCCTCGTAGGAGCCGAGGCGCATCGTGCCGCCGAGGTCGCCGTCGCCGCCGACGATCGCGAGCTGCTCCTCCATGGTCGCGATGACGGGGTGGGACGTGCCCGGGTCGAACTCGGTCGAGGACGCGTCGTCGATGCCGAGCACGTTGCGCGCGTACTCGATGACCATCGACTGCAGGCCGAGGCAGATGCCGAGGGTCGGCACCCTGTTCTCGCGCGCCCAGCGCAGCGCGCCGAGCTTGCCCTCGATGCCCCGCACGCCGAACCCGCCGGGCACGAGGACGGCGTCCACGCCGTGCAGCGCGTCGTCCGCGCCCTCGGGCGTCTGGCACTCGTCGGACGCGACCCAGCGGATCGTGACCTTGGCGTCGTTCGCGAAACCGCCGGCGCGCAGCGCCTCCGTGACGGAGAGGTAGGCGTCCGGGAGGTCGATGTACTTGCCGACGAGCGCGACCTCGACGCGGTGGGCGGGCTGGTGCACGCGCTCGAGGAGCTGGCTCCAGCCGTCCCAGTCGACGTCGTGGAACGGCAGGCCGAGGCGGCGCACGACGTAGGCGTCGAGGCCCTCCGCGTGCAGCACGCGCGGGATGTCGTAGATGCTCGGCGCGTCGATCGCGTTGACGACGGCCTCGTTGTCGACGTCGCACATGAGGGCGATCTTGCGCTTCACCGGCTCGGGCACCACGCGGTCCGCGCGCAGCACGATCGCGTCGGGCTGGATGCCGATGGACCGCAGCGCCGCGACGGAGTGCTGCGTGGGCTTCGTCTTGAGCTCGCCCGACGGGCCGATGTACGGCACGAGCGACACGTGGAGGAAGAAGACGTCGTCCCGGCCCAGCTCGTGGCGAACCTGGCGGGCCGCCTCGAGGAAGGGCTGCGACTCGATGTCGCCGACGGTGCCGCCGATCTCGGTGATGATGACGTCGACGTCCTCACCGGCCTGGGCGCGCATGCGCGTCTTGATCTCGTCGGTGATGTGCGGGATGACCTGGACCGTGTCGCCCAGGTACTCGCCGCGCCGCTCGCGCGCGATGACCTGGGAGTACACCTGGCCGGTCGTGACGTTCGCCGACGCCTCGAGGTCGACGTCGAGGAAGCGCTCGTAGTGGCCGATGTCGAGGTCCGTCTCGGCGCCGTCCTCGGTGACGAACACCTCGCCGTGCTGGAACGGGTTCATCGTCCCGGGATCGACGTTGAGGTACGGGTCGAGCTTCTGCATGGTGACGCGCAGGCCGCGCGAGCGGAGCAGACGACCGAGGCTGGACGCCGTGAGGCCCTTGCCGAGCGAGGAGGCGACGCCGCCGGTGACGAAGACGTGCGCGGTGCGGTGCTCGGTACGAGCGCCCGAGGCGTTGAGGCGGGAGGAGGGCCGGTTCAGGTGATCTGCCACGGAACTCCATCCTAACAGCGTGCCCGACGACGGCACGCGGACCCGAGGGTCGGTCCGCTCACACCGGGCGGCACGGCGAGGTCCCCCTCGCCTCGACGCGCGACCCGGCGCGCGTCCGGGCGCGCGTCACGGGCGCGTCACCTCGGCGACGTGTCGCCGGGTGCCTTCGTCGTGGGTTCGTCCCCCGCAGGCGCGTCCGTCGTGGGCCCGACGGCGTCGCCCGCCCCGGGAGCGGCCGGGTCGCCGGTGCTCGGCGTCCCGCGCCGCAGGACGCCCAGGAGGGCCGCGCGGTCGCCGACGAGCGAGACGCCGACCACGACCACGCCCGCGACCAGGGCCGCGAGGGCGCCGACGCCGACGGCGGGCAGCCAGCCCGCGTCGTCGGGCAGCAGGACGCTCGACAGCGCCGAGCCCGCGAGCGCGCCCAGCGCCACGCCGACCGCGACGACGACGAGCGTGCGCGGGACGCCGCGCGTCGCGTCCGGGCCGGCGTGGCGCCGCGTCGCGAGGAGCAGCCCCGCGCCCGCGACCGACATCCCGACCGCGGTCGCGAGGCCGAGCTGCAGGAGCACCCCGGCCTGGTCGCGGGCGCCCGTGAGGGCGGGGAGCACGTAGGCGGCCGCCGCGACGACGAGCCAGCCCGCGGCGGTCACGACGACCGCGATCCGCTGGCGGTCGATCGTGTACAGCGCGCGCGACAGGTGCAGGATCAGCGAGAACCCGACGATGCCCACCGCCATCGCGGCGACCGCTCCACCGAGCCCGTCGACCGAGCCCGTCGCGATGCGGGCGAAGACCGCCTCGACGGCCGCCGACGCGGCGATCAGGGCCGCGACGCCGAGCCCCGCCACGACGAGCAGCGTGCGCGTCGTGGTCGCGAGCAGGCGCCGGTAGGCGTCGTGCCGGGCGTGCGCGACGTGCTCCGCGAGGCGCGGGAACGTGCTCGTCGCGAGCGGGAACGCCAGCACCGCGTACGGGAGCAGGTAGACCTGCTGGGCGTACCAGTACGTCGGGAAGGTCTGCTCCGGTCCGAACCGGTAGGCGGCGCCCATGATCGCGAGCACCGAGAGCTGCTGCGCGACGAGCGCCCCCACGCCCGCGAACGCGAGGTTGCGCGCCCGGACCGCCTCGCCGCCCGGGAAGCGCAGCGTGGGCCGCAGGCGGACGCCCAGCCGGTGCACGGGGAGCACGAGGGGCAGCGCGAGGACGGCGACGCCCGCCGTCGTGCCCCAGCCGAGCCACGCGATGGCCTGGCCCGACAACGCGGCGACGTCCTTCTGGTCGCCCCCCGCCAGACCCGCGAACACGAGGAAGACGACGATGACCGCGAGGCTCGACAGGAGCGGCGAGAACGCCTGCCAGAAGAACCGCTTGTGCGCCTGGAGGATGCTCCCGAGCACGACCGCGAGCCCGTAGAGCGGCACCTGGAGGGCGAACACACGCACGAAGGTCGCCGTGACGTCGACGAGCTCGGGATGCTTCGGCAGCATGAGGAGGGACGCGATCGGCTCCGCGAGGAGCGCGAGCAGCGCCCCGAGCGGGACGAGCACGACGAGCGTCCACCCGAGCAGCGCCGAGGCGATGCGCGAGACCTCGGTGCCCGCGCGCCGGGCGATGGGCCCGGCGAGGAGCGGGACCACCGAACCGGCGAGCGCACCGCCCGCGGCGACCTCGAACAGCACGTTCGGCAGGAGGTTCGCCGCCGTGAACGCCGACCCGACGCCCTCGGTGCCGACGGCGAAGGACTGCACGAGCGACCTTGCGAACCCGACGAGGCGGCTCGCGATCGTCACGAGCGTGATCATCGCGGCGGCGCCCGCCAGGGTGCCCGTGGCGGCGCGCAGCCGCCCCGCCCCCGCGCTCACGCCGGGCGCCGGCCCCACGCGTCCACGCGCCGCAGCGCGTCGTTGCCCTCGATGACCTTCGAGAAGCTCACCTTCTCGCTCGCGAGGGTGAGCCCCACGACGCCCGCCAGAGCGAGCCAGCGCACCGGGCGAGGCGCGGTGAACGCGACCTGGGAGCCCAGCGCGGCACCGAGCGCGTTCGCGCCGCAGTCGCCGAGCATGTCGCGCTCGCCGAGGTCCCCCGGGGCCGCGGCGACGGCGGCACCCAGGACGGCCCCCGTCGTCGGCGCGGCGGCGGTGCCGAGGTACGGGAGCGACGCCGCGCCGGCGGCCTTGAGGGCGCGCCCCGGCCGCAGGTCGAGGAGGTTGAGCAGGTTCGCGGTGCCGGCCATGAGCGCGCCGTTCACGCCCACGTCCACGAGGTGCCCGAAGGCACCGCCCGTGCGTCGCGTGCCGATCGCCGCCGCGACGAGCGAGACGCCGCTGATCCCGAGGATCTTCAGCGCACCCGTCGTGACCCGACCCTGCGCGAGCGCGCCGAGGTGGCCGCGCAGACCCTTGGTGCGGCTCGTCGTGTCCTCCGCGAGGTCGTCGACGAGGCCGAACGTGCCCGCGCTCGCCGTCGCGAGGGCGACCGCCGCGCGCGTGCGGGCGTCGCCTCCCGCCGCGAGCGTGCCGGCGACGAGGCCGGCGGCCACGGCCGGACCCTCGAGCAGGCTGATCGGCTCGCCCCGGTGGTTGGTCCGGGTCCATCGCTCCGCGCCCCCGGGCGCACGCGACCCGGCCGTGCGGCGTGCCGCGGCCGTCACCGTCGCGGCGACGCCGGCGGCCGCGAGCGTGCGCAGCGCGCGCCCCACGTCAGCCCTCCCCCGCGCCGTCGCCGGCCTGCTCGACGTCGGCCCCGTCACCGGCCGGTTCGCCCGTGGTGTCGCCCGCCGCGGCGTCCTGCGCGCCGGCGGGGGACGCCGTCGTGCGCGTCACCGGCGGGAGCTCGACCGCGGGCGGGAGGACGGCCGTCGCGCTCTCCTCGAACCCGAACTGCCCCACCTGGTCCGCGAGCCGCGCGGCGAGCGCGAGCGGGACGTTGATCCGGCCCGGCTCGGCCTCGATGCCGCTGACGGTCGAGACGGTCGAGGAAAGGTCCTCGTTCGCGCGGATCGTCGAGACGATGTCGCCCGAGACCGCCGTCGGGCCGGCGACCAGCGCGGCTCCGGCGACCTCCTGCGCGGCGACGGCCACCTGGACCTCGATGTCGACCGCGTAGGTGTCGGGTGCGGGCGGCTCCTCACCCTCCGCGGCGGGGGTGGCCGGCGAGGGCGCGGAGCCCCCGAGCAGCAGGACCACGTCCGCGGGCAGCGTCTGCTCGGAGACCACGTCGACGAGCGCGAAGCGCTCGAGCAGCGCCTCGAGCTCGAGCGCCTCGGGGCTGCGCTCCTCCGTGCTCGACGGCGCCGCCCCCGTGAGCGACAGCGCGAGCGCGCGCGACAGCCGCTGCTCGGGGGTCGCGTCCTGCGGGACGTCGCCCAGCTTGTCGCCGAGACCCTCGGCCACCGTCTGCCGCGCGCTCTCCTCGTCCTGGCTCGTCCACGAGTCCGTGAGGCGCACGTGCCCGACGACGGACGCACCCGCCGTCTCGAGCTGCGCGGTCACCGCGTCGTCGCGCTCGTCGTCCGCCCCGTCCAGGTCGACGACGGCCACGCGACGGTCCTGGAGGGAGCCCGCGACGAGCTGCGGGCCCGCGGCCTCGATGTACCGTGCGTCGTCGCCGAGCGTCACGTTCGCCTGGTCGAGCTGGTCGCGCAGCTCGTTGCGCTCGGTGCGCAGCTGCTCCACCTGCCCGGTGAGCTGGTCGCCGATCGCGCCCTGGAGCGGGCCCGCGCCGAGGATGATCCCCACGGCGAGCGCCAGGAAGACCGAGATCAACGAGACGATGTGGTACCTGAAGTCGATCACTGTGCGGTGGTGTCCTTCGGTTCGAGCTGCTGCGTGCTGGCAAGGGTCAGGGTCGGCGCTGGCCGCCGGAGGGCACGGGCCGCAGGCACGTGCGCGGGCCGTCGACCACGACGGCCCGGCGGGATCAGCCGCCGCCCGAGAAGAGCGTCCCGATCCACGACCAGAGGTCGTCGAACCGGGCGCCCACGATCCCGAAGAACGTCTGGCCCGCCGCCGTCGACCACAGCGCCGCGACGACGGCGAGGAGCCCGGCGATCGACAGGAGCCAGAGCTGGAGGTTGGAGATCCGGTGCCGGTACAGGCGCGACACGCCCTTGGCGTCGACGAGCTTGCCGCCGACCCGGAGCCGGGTGAGGAACGTGCTCGCCATGCCCGCACGACCCTTGTCGAGGAACTCGACGAGCGTCGCGTGCGTGCCGACGGCGACGATGACCTCGGCGCCCTTGTCGTCGGCGAGGAGCATCGCGATGTCCTCGCTCGTGCCGGTCGCCGGGAAGACGACGGGCTCGACGCCGAGCTCCTGCACGCGCTCGAGGCCGGGCGCCTTGCCGTCGCGGTAGGCGTGCACGACGATCTCCGCGCCGCTGCTCAGCGCGCGGTCGGAGACCGAGTCCATGTCGCCGACGATCATGTCGGGCTTCCACCCCGCGTCGAGGATCGCGTCCGCGCCGCCGTCCACGCCGATGAGCACCGGGCGGTACTCGGTGATGTAGGGGCGCAGCGTCGCGAGGTCCTCGCGGTAGTGGTAGCCGCGCACGACGATGAGGACCTGACGCCCCTCGATGGACGTACGGATGTCCGGGACGCCGACGCCGTCGAGCAGGAGGTCCCGCTCGCGGCGCAGGTAGTTCATCGTGTTCTCGGCGAACGACTCGATCTCGACCGAGAGGTTGGCGCGCGCCTCCTCGAGGCTGCGCGCGACCGTCTCCTCGCTCTGCAGCACGCCCTCGGCGACGAGGTCGTCGCCCAGGTAGACCTTGCCGCCGTCGAGCCGCACCACGCGTCCCTCGGGGATCGCCATGATCGCGGGGCCGAGGTCGTCGACGAGCACGATGCCGGCCTCGACGAGGACGTCGGGGCCGAGGTTCGGGTAACGGCCCGAGACCGACTTGGCCGCGTTGAGCACGGCGGACGGCTTCGCGGCGACGAGCGCGTCGGCGGCGACCCGGTCGATGTCGACGTGGTCGATCACCGCGACGTCGCCCGGGTTGAGTCGCTTCGTGAGCGCCTTCGTGCGCGCGTCGACCTTGGCCGGGCCGAGCGTGCCGGACCCGGCCTCCGGCAGGGAGGCTTTGCGCAGAGTGAGTCTCATCGTGCCCTATCGTCCCACGACCGACGACTCCAGAAGCTCCACCGCGTGGCGGCGGGCCGCGTCGGAGTCCTCCTGGCCCGAGAGCATCCGCGCGAGCTCGCGGACGCGCTCCTCCCCCGTGACCTCGCGCACACCGGTGACCGTGACCGCGGTCGACGGGTCGCCCTCGCCCGACGCCTTCGTGACGACGAGCTGCACGTCCGCGAACGCCGCGACCTGCGCGAGGTGGGTGACGACGACGACCTGGGTGCGCCGCGCGAGCGACGCGAGCCGGCGCCCCACCTCCACGGCCGCCTTGCCCCCGACCCCGGCGTCGACCTCGTCGAACACGAACGTGGGCAGCACCTGGCCGGTGCCGTCGACGGCGGCCGTCGCGAGCGCGACCTCGATCGCGAGCATGACGCGCGACAGCTCGCCGCCCGACGCCCCCTTGCCCAGCGGGCGGGCGGGAGCGCCCGCGTGCGCGACGAGCGAGAACGTCACCGCGTCGACGCCCCACGGGCCGGGCTCCTCTGCCCGCTCGACGTCCACGACGAGGCTCGCCCCGCCCATCGCGAGCCCGCGCAGCTCGTCGGTCACGGCCGCGGCGAGCTCGGCGGCGGCCCGCTCGCGCGAGGCCGTGATCGCCGTGCCGAGCCGGTCCAGCTCCGCGTCGAGCTCGTCGCGGCGCGCCGTCGCGGCCTGGAGCCGCTCGCCGCCGTCGTCCAGGTCCAGGAGCCGCAGCCCCGCGTCGCTCGCCCAGGCGAGGACGTCGTCGACCGTCTCCCCGTAGCTGCGCGTGAGCGTCCCCAGCTCGGCGAGGCGCGCGTGCGCGGACTCGAGACCCGCCGGGTCCGCGGCTAGGTCCTCGACGTAGCCCGAGATCTCCGTGGCCACGTCGGCCAGCACGTACCCCACCTCGGCGAGCCGCTCGGCGAGGCGGGCGAGCGCGGGGTCCGTCCCGGCCACCGACTCGAGCGCGCGGCGCGCGCGGTCGACCGACACGACGGCGTTCTCCTGCGGCTCCGCGGCCTCGTCGCCCGCGACGGCGTCGTGCGCGAGCTGCGCGGCGACCCGGAGCTCCTCGACGTTCCCGAGCCGCGCGACGAGCGCGGTGAGCTCGACGTCCTCGCCCGGCTGGGGCGCGACCCGCTCGACCTCGGCGAGCCCGAGGCGCAGCAGCTCCGCCTCGCGGGCGCGCTCACCGGCGCGCGTCTCGATGTCGTCGATCTGCGCCTGCAGCGCCGACCGCTCGGCCCACGCCTCGCGGTACTGCCCGAGGAGCTCGGCGTGCTGCGGCCCGGCGAACGCGTCGAGCGCTGTGCGCTGTCTGCTCGCGGTGCGCAGCCGGAGCTGGTCCGACTGGCCGTGCACCGTGACGAGGTCGTCGGCGATCTCGGCGAGGACACCCTGCGGGACGCTGCGCCCGCCGAGGTGCGCGCGCGAGCGGCCCTCCGCGGCGACCGTGCGCAGGATGACGACCGAGCCGTCGTCGTCGACCTGCCCGCCCGCGTCGTCGACGCGCTGCGCGACCGCCGGGCGGTCCGCGACGCGCACCCGGCCCTCCACGACGGCGCTCGCCGCGCCCGGGCGCACCGTCGCCGGGTCCGCCTTGCCGCCCATGAGCAGGCCGAGGCCGGTGAGGACCATCGTCTTGCCGGCACCCGTCTCGCCCGTGATCACCGTCAGCCCGGCGCCGACCGGGACGCGCGCCGACCGGATGACCCCGAGGTTCTCGATCGCGATCTCCTCGAGCACGCTCACTCCTCCTCGTCCGTGGTGCCCCCGTCGCCCGGGAGCCTGGCCGTCTCGCCCGCGCCGCCCGGAGCGGCGGCGGCGCGCTCCGCGGTGGTGCCCGCCGTCGCGGCGACGCTCGCCGCGCGCTCGCGCCACCCGACCACCGGCAGCGAGAACTTCGACACCAGCCGGTCCGTGAACGGCGCCGTGCTCAGGCGCGCGAGGCGCAGCGGCGTGTCGGAGCGCCGCACCTCGACGCGCGAGCCGTTCGGCAGGTCGATGCGGCGGCGGCCGTCGCACGTGAGGACGCCCGACGACGCCGAGTCCGGCAGGACGTCGACCGTGATCGTCGAGCGGGGACCGACGACGAGCGGGCGCGCGAACAGCGCGTGCGCCGCGAGCGGCACGACGAGCACCGCGTCGACCTCGGGCCACATCACGGGCCCGCCGGCCGAGAACGCGTGCGCCGTCGACCCCGTCGCGGTGGCGGTGATGACGCCGTCGCACCCGAACGACGAGAGCGGGCGGCCGTCGACGCCGAGCACGACCTCGATCATGCGTTCGCGCTGCGCCTTCTCCACCGTCGCCTCGTTGAGGGCCCAGCCGACGAGCGGCTCCGGCTCTCCCGGCAGGTAGGCACGGACCTCGACGATCGTGCGCTCCTCGACCGTGTAGTCGAACGCCGCGAGGCGGCCGACCGCGGCGCGCAGGTCCTCGCGCTCGCTCTCCGCGAGGAACCCGACGTGGCCCAGGTTCACGCCCAGGAGCGGCACGCCCGTGCCGTGGGTGAGCTCCGCGGCCCGCAGGATGGTGCCGTCGCCGCCGAGCACGATGACGACCTCGGACTCCGCGACGCCCTCGCGCGCCCGCGTGCGCGCCATGTGGTCACCGAACGACTCCGCGAGGTCGTCGTCGTGCAGCGTCACCTCGAATCCGGCGCGCTCGAGCTCGCTCACCGCCTCGTGCAGCGCGACGACCGCCTCCGGGCGGCCGCCGTGGGTGACGATCAGGACGCGTCGCGTCACGCTGCTCCTCCGGTCAGGGGTCGGTCGGTGGTCTCGGTCGCACCCGGTGCGGCGTGCGGTGCCGGTGGCGGGACGGCCCCGGCGGGAGGTCGGGCGGACAGCTCGGCGGGCGGCTCGGCGGACAGCTCGACGGACGCAGCCACGGCGCGGGCGACCGCGACGACCGGGGGCGGGCCGCCGTCAGGCCCCGGCTGCCAGGCGACGGCCTGCGCCGCGGCGCCCTCGAGCGCCTCGTCCTCGAACGCCGCGCCGTCGGCCCGGCCCGGGTCGCCCGCGCGCAGCCACCAGAAGTACTCGCGGTTGCCGCTCGGACCAGGGAGCGGGCTCGGCACGACGGCGAGCGGCCGCAGGCCGACCAGCGCGGCGTGCCGCGCGACCGCGGCGACGACCTCGACGTGCAGCGCCGGGTCGCGCACGACCCCGCCGCTGCCGAGGCGCTCCCGGCCGACCTCGAACTGGGGCTTCACGAGCAGCAGGAGGTCCGTCCCGGGCCCGACGACGCCGGCCACCGCGGGCAGGACCATCGCCAGCGAGATGAACGAGAGGTCGCCGACCACGACGTCGGGCACGACCCCCACGTGCTCGGGCGACAGGTCGCGCACGTTGAGCCCCTCGTGCACGACGACGCGCGGGTCGGCGCGCAGCGCGGGCACGAGCTGGTCGTGGCCCACGTCGACCGCGACGACCTCGCGCGCGCCGCGCCGCAGCAGCACGTCGGTGAAACCCCCGGTCGACGCGCCGAGGTCGAGGCACCGCGCGCCGGCGACGACCGGGCCCCGGGGCAGCGGCCCAGCCTCCGCCGAGCCCTCGCCCGCGGCCGCGTCCAGCGCGTCGAGGACGCCCGCGAGCTTGAACGCGGCCCGGGACGCGTAGCCCGGGTCGTGGGGGTCGGGGGCCACCTCGACGACGTCCTCCGGGCCGACGCCGGTCGACGGCTTGGTCAGCACCGTCCCGGCACGCGTCACCCGGCCCGCCGCGACGAGCTCGGCCGCGTGCCGACGCGACCGCGCGAGCCCGCGCCGGACGAGCTCGCCGTCCAGCCGGGCGCCGTCCCGCTCCCCCACGCTCAGTCCTCCGCGCGGGCCAGCTCGGCGACCAGCGCGTCGTGCACGGCCTCCAGCACCCCCACGTGGTCGGTGGTCGCGAGGCCGTCCAGCTCGGCGAGACGGGCGAGCACGGGCTCGAGCGACCCCTCGGCGTCGCCGGCGCCCGGGTCGGCCGCGCGGCCCGGAGGCGGACCGGGCACGGGTCGCTGCGGACCGTCCGACATGTCCTGCCTCCTGTCTGGTCGCTCGTCGCCCGGGGTCGCCCCGGGACCGCGGACCACGCTACCGGTAGCGTCCCACGGACGACCGTGCGCGGTGCCGGAAGCGCGCCGCGCGCCGCGCGTCGCCGCCGTGGTCCGCCCCGCGTGCCGTCAGTGCGTCCCCACCGGGAGGTCGGGGACGCTCGCCGGGTCGACGGGCAGGCCCTCGTCGACCGCCGCCCAGGCGGCCGACGCCGCGGCCCGCACCGTGTCGATCGTCGCCGCGCCACGCACGTCCAGCCGGAGCACGCCGTCGTCGACGCGCGCCGCGGTGTCACCGCACGTCCACCAGCCCTCGGCGCCGCGCTCGGGCGCGGGGTGCGGCTCCAGGAGGCTGCGCAGGTCCGCGCCCAGGTAGTGCGGCCGCAGCCCGGGCTCCGCGAGGATCGCGTCCCGCGCGGTGCTCACGCCCGTGAGCACGTGCAGACCGGGGTAGCCCCCGGCACGCGCTCCGGCGAGGTCGGTGTCCAGGCGGTCGCCGACGACGAGCGGCGCCCGCGCGCCCGCCCGGTCGATCGCGAGGCCGTACATCGTGGGCGACGGCTTGCCCGCGCTGTCGGGCGTCACGCCCGTGGCGGCCCGCACCGCCCCGACGAGCGCCCCGTTGCCCGGCGCGAACCCGCGGGCCGTCGGGAGGGACAGGTCGAGGTTGCTCGCCACGTGCCACGCACCGCGCTGGACGGCGTAGGCGGCCTCGGCGAGCTGGGTCCAGCCGAGCTCGGGCGCGAACCCCTGCGCGACGGCGTCCGGCTCGTCGTCCGCGCTCGCCACGACGACGAAGCCCGCCTCGCGCACCGCCGTCAGCAGACCCGCGCCACCGACGACGAGGACGCGCGCACCCGGCTCGAGCCGGGTCCGCAGGAGGGCCGCTGCGGCCTGCGCCGCGGTCATCACCTCGTCCGGCGTGGTCGGGATGTCGAGACCGGTGAGCTGCTCCGCGACCGACTCGGGCTCGCGGGACGCGTTGTTCGTCACGAAGACGAGCCGCATCCCGCACCCCCGCGCGGCCGTGAGCCCCTCGGACGCGTGCTCGATCGGTTCGTGCCCGCGGTACGCGACCCCGTCGAGGTCGACGAGCGCGAGGTCGTAGCGGTCCGCGAGGGCGACGTCGCTCGCGAGCAGGCCCGCGCTCACCGGTCGCCCCCGTCCGTCTCGCCCTCGTCCGTCTCGCGCTCGTCCGAGCCGGACGTCGCCGGCCCGGCCTCGTCCGCGTCGGGAGCACCGCCGGGCTCGGCGGTCGTGGCGTCGGGCTCTTCCGAGCCGTCCGCGTCCTCGTCCGCCTCCTCGAGCTCCTCGCTCAGGTCGTAGACGACGACGTCCTCGTCCTCCTCGCCGAGCGCGGCCGCCAGCAGGCGCGCGTCGATGCCGGCGAGGATCTCGGCGGCCTCCTCCGTGCGGCCGGCGAGCTCCAGGACGGACGCGCGCGCCTGGAGCACGCGGGCGCCGAGCTCGCCGCCGTGGCCGACCGGCGGCACGTTGTCGAGCGCCGCGAGCGCGGCGTCGAGCTCGCCGAGATCGACGCGCGCGCCGCTCACGACGATCGCCAGCTCGGTCCGGCCGACGTCGTCCAAGGTCGCGGCCTCGTCCGACGACGCGAGGGCGAGCGCGCGCTCCGGCCGCCCCAGGCCGCGCTCGCAGTCGGCCATGATCGGCAGGTGCTCCGAGGACCCGTTGAGACGGCGCACCGTGCGCAGCTCACGCAGCGCTTCGGCGTACCGTCCGGTCCGGTAGGCGGTCAGGCCCGCGGCCTCGCGCGCCACGTCGACGCGACCCGCACGACGCACCGCGGCCTGCGCGTGCTCGTACGCGAGCTCCGGGTCGGTGTCGATGAGGCGGCCCGCCATGACGAGGTGACGCCCGACGACCTCCGCGGTGTCCTTGCTCAGCGTCCGGAGCCTGCCGCGCGCCGCGCGGTCGAGCTGGGAGATCTGCACGTCCTCGGGCAGGTCCGGGCCGGCAGGGTGCCGGGGCTCGGGACGGCGGTCGAAGCCCTCGCGGTCGCGACCCGCCCCGGCGCGCGGGGCGTGACCCCGGCGCTCACCGCCGGGACGGTCACCGCCGCGGCGATCGTCGCGCGGTCCCCCCGGTCCCCGGCGCCCGCCCGCGGAGTCGCGGTCGAAGCGACCCCGACCCTCGTCGCCACCCCGTGCCGGACGGTCCGCACCGTCACGCCACGGGCGCGACCCGCTGTCACCGTCGCGAGGACGAGAGCGGTCGTCACAGCCTGCGCCGTACTCCCGCCGGGGACCACGCGACGCGTCGCCACGCTCGCCCCAGGCACCCCGACGCTCGGAGCGGTCGCCGCTCCGGGCGTCACCGGTGCCGCGAGGCCCGTCGCGACGGTCGCGGTCCGGGCGTCCGCCGGTACCGCGGCTCGCCCCGTCCCGCGCGGGCCGGTCACCGCCCGGGCGGCCACGGTCGTCGTCGCGCCGACCGCGGTATCCGCCCTCGCCCCGGCCCCGCTGGTCCCCGGCGCCTCGGCCCGCTCCCCGGGCGGGCCCGCCACGGCGGTCGCCCTGCCGGCCACGTCCCTCACGGGGAGGATCCTGCCGGCCGTCACGGTCGCGGCGACCGCCGCGGTCGTCGCCCACGGACGGACGATCCGGCTCGGGCTCACGGGGGGTGTCGTTCACCGGGGTTCCCTCTCGTTCTGAAGTTTGCGCAGGCCATCCTCCCACGACGGGACGACGAGGCTCCTGCCGTGCCACCGGCGACCCGCTGACGATGCGGCAACCCGGCGTCCCTCAGGGCAGCGGATGCGCGGTGGCGTCCGGTCCGGTCGGCGGCTCTCGCACGCGCTCTGCACGGCGTGCTGCGGCACCAGCGAGTCGGCGTGCTGGGCGCGGAAATGCCGAAGGCCCACCCCGTGTGGGGTGGGCCTTCGGTGAAGGGTTGTCCGGCGGCGTCCTACTCTCCCACCCCGTCTCCAGGGCAGTACCATCGGCGCTGAAGGGCTTAGCTTCCGGGTTCGGTATGGGACCGGGCGTTTCCCCTTCGCTGTGACCGCCGTAACTCTGTTGAACCTCCTCGACACCGGGGCACCCCGTGTGGGGTGTGGTGTTGGTGGTTCGGGAACCGCACAGTGGACGCGTAGCAAAGTGTTTGGTGTTGAAGTTGTCGGCTGATTAGTACCGGTCAGCTGCACGGGTCTTTCGTCCCCGCTTCCACGTCCGGCCTATCGACCCAGTGTTCTGCTGGGTGCCTCTCACCCCGTAGGGTATGGAAACCTCATCTTGAAGCAGGCTTCCCGCTTAGATGCTTTCAGCGGTTATCCCTTCCGAACGTAGCCAACCAGCGGTGCTCCTGGCGGAACAACTGGCACACCAGAGGTTCGTCCGTCCCGGTCCTCTCGTACTAGGGACAGCCCTTCTCAAGTTTCCTGCGCGCGCAGCGGATAGGGACCGAACTGTCTCACGACGTTCTAAACCCAGCTCGCGTACCGCTTTAATGGGCGAACAGCCCAACCCTTGGGACCTACTCCAGCCCCAGGATGCGACGAGCCGACATCGAGGTGCCAAACCATGCCGTCGATATGGACTCTTGGGCAAGATCAGCCTGTTATCCCCGGGGTACCTTTTATCCGTTGAGCGACGGCGCTTCCACAAGCCACCGCCGGATCACTAGTTCCGACTTTCGTCCCTGCTCGACCTGTCAGTCTCACAGTCAAGCTCCCTTGTGCACTTGCACTCGACACCTGATTGCCAACCAGGCTGAGGGAACCTTTGAGCGCCTCCGTTACATTTTAGGAGGCAACCGCCCCAGTTAAACTACCCACCAGGCACTGTCCCTGGTCCGGATCACGGACCGAGGTTAGACATCCGAAGCGGCCAGAGTGGTATTTCAACGTTGACTCCACCCGCACTGGCGTACGGGCTTCACAGTCTCCCACCTATCCTACACAAGCCGCACCGAACACCAATACCAAGCTATAGTAAAGGTCCCGGGGTCTTTCCGTCCTGCTGCGCGTAACGAGCATCTTTACTCGTAGTGCAATTTCGCCGAGTTCGCGGTTGAGACAGCGGAGAAGTCGTTACGCCATTCGTGCAGGTCGGAACTTACCCGACAAGGAATTTCGCTACCTTAGGATGGTTATAGTTACCACCGCCGTTTACTGGGGCTTAAATTCTGAGCTTCACCCCGAAGGGTTGACCCGTCCTCTTAACCTTCCAGCACCGGGCAGGCGTCAGTCCGTATACATCGTCTTGCGACTTCGCACGGACCTGTGTTTTTAGTAAACAGTCGCTTCTCCCTGGTCTCTGCGGCCGTCCACGCTCCCACCGCGAGGGTGTTCACGCTTCGGGCCCCCCTTCTCCCGAAGTTACGGGGGCATTTTGCCGAGTTCCTTAACCACGATTCTCTCGATCGCCTTAGTATTCTCTACCTGACCACCTGAGTCGGTTTGGGGTACGGGCGGCTAGAACCTCGCGCCGAGGCTTTTCTTGGCAGCATAGGATCACCCAGTTCGCGCTTGTGCGCTCACCGTCAGCTCTCAACCTTCATGTCGGGCGGATTTGCCTACCCGACGGCCTACAGCCTTGGACGTGGTCTACCATCGCCACGCCGGGCTACCTTCCTGCGTCACCCCTGTTAATACGCTTACCTACTACCGGATTGGGTCCCGCGCGCCCCTGCCCGGTGACCCCGAAGGGTCGATGGGCAGGTTTGGGCGGTCAGCATCACCGGGCTCGGTATGGGCGGTTCTTCGCCGGTAGGAGAATATCAACTCCTTGTCCATCGACTACGCCTGTCGGCCTCGCCTTAGGTCCCGACTTACCCAGGGCGGATTAACCTGGCCCTGGAACCCTTGGTCATTCGGCGGACGGGTTTCTCACCCGTCTTTCGCTACTCATGCCTGCATTCTCACTCGTGTGGGCTCCACCGCTGGGTTCCCCCGCGGCTTCACCGCCCACACGACGCTCCCCTACCCACCTGCGCCTCTGGACCACGAAGGCCTGAGTTGAGCGCAGATGCCACGGCTTCGGCGGTGTACTTGAGCCCCGCTACATTGTCGGCGCGGAATCACTTGACCAGTGAGCTATTACGCACTCTTTCAAGGGTGGCTGCTTCTAAGCCAACCTCCTGGTTGTCTGTGCAACTCCACATCCTTTCCCACTTAGCACACGCTTAGGGGCCTTAGCCGGTGGTCTGGGCTGTTTCCCTCTCGACTACGGAGCTTATCCCCCGCAGTCTCACTGCCACGCTTTCACTTACCGGCATTCGGAGTTTGGCTGACGTCAGTAACCTTGTAGGGCCCATCGGCCATCCAGTAGCTCTACCTCCGGCAAGAAACACGTGACGCTGCACCTAAATGCATTTCGGGGAGAACCAGCTATCACGAAGTTTGATTGGCCTTTCACCCCTAACCACAGGTCATCCCCCAGGTTTTCAACCCTGGTGGGTTCGGTCCTCCACGCGGTCTTACCCGCGCTTCAACCTGCCCATGGCTAGATCACTTCGCTTCGGGTCTAGACCCAGCGACTATGGGCGCCCTGTTCGGACTCGCTTTCGCTACGGCTTCCCCACACGGGTTAACCTCGCCACTGAGCACTAACTCGCAGGCTCATTCTTCAAAAGGCACGCTGTCACCCCAGCCAAGGAGGCTCCAACGGATTGTAGGCACACGGTTTCAGGTACTATTTCACTCCCCTCCCGGGGTACTTTTCACCTTTCCCTCACGGTACTGGTCCGCTATCGGTCACTAGGTAGTATTTAGGCTTAGCAAGTGGTCTTGCCAGATTCACACGAGATTTCTCGGGCCCCGTGCTACTTGGGATCCCCTTCGGGAGGCCGCACCATTTCGTCTACCGGACTCGCACCGTCTGTGGTCCGCCTTTCAATGCGGTTCGACTATGACACGGCTTTCTTACTCCCCGGTGGACTGTCAGATCCACCAGAAGGGTCCCACAACCCCGAACACGCAACGCCTGACAGCTTGAACACGCGCCCGGTTTGGCCTCATCCGCTTTCGCTCGCCACTACTCACGGAATATCTCTTCCTGTCGGTACTGAGATGTTTCACTTCCCGACGTTCCCTCCACACACCCTATATATTCAGGTGCGGGTCACACGACATGACTCGTGCGGGGTTCCCCCATTCGGAAACCCTCGGATCACAGCTCGTTTGCCAGCTCCCCGAGGCTTATCGCAGGCTACCACGTCCTTCTTCGGCTCCTAGTGCCAAGGCATCCACCCTGTGCCCTTAAAAACTTCAACAAAAACAACAAAACTGCAGAGAACCAAGAACCACACCCCCAAAAGGGTGCGTCTTGATCTTTACAAAGATGCTCGCGTCCACTGTGCAGTTCTCAAACAACCAACGACCCCGACCCCACCAGACCCGCCTACCCCAGCCACACCCTCATACAGGAGCGCAGACGAAGCGGTTCGTGGTCCAAGGACCGGCCCGTACCAGGCACCCCACCAACCGGTGGCCGGTGACCTGAGGACCCAACAGTGTGCTCGACAAGCCCCCCAGTCCCACCCGCGATGTTCCACCACCACCCACACGCACCCCGAGAGGATCGTGCGAGCCGGCAGGTACTGACACCAGCAAGACCAAGAAGACTCTTTCGTCAATGTTCCACCCATGAGCAACCACCCACCACACGGACGGCGATGGCGTGGCACCTGAACCACCCACCCACCAGCAAACACCAGCGGACGAGGGTTGGTAGCTCCTTAGAAAGGAGGTGATCCAGCCGCACCTTCCGGTACGGCTACCTTGTTACGACTTAGTCCCAATCGCCAGTCCCACCTTCGACCACTCCCCCCGCGAACGGTTGGGCCATGGGCTTCGGGTGTTACCGACTTTCGTGACTTGACGGGCGGTGTGTACAAGGCCCGGGAACGTATTCACCGCAGCGTTGCTGATCTGCGATTACTAGCGACTCCGACTTCATGGGGTCGAGTTGCAGACCCCAATCCGAACTGAGACCGGCTTTTTGGGATTCGCTCCACCTTACGGTATCGCAGCCCTTTGTACCGGCCATTGTAGCATGCGTGAAGCCCAAGACATAAGGGGCATGATGATTTGACGTCATCCCCACCTTCCTCCGAGTTGACCCCGGCAGTCTCCCATGAGTCCCCGGCATAACCCGCTGGCAACATGGGACGAGGGTTGCGCTCGTTGCGGGACTTAACCCAACATCTCACGACACGAGCTGACGACAACCATGCACCACCTGTGCACGAGTGTCCAAAGAGACCACCATCTCTGGTGGCTTCTCGTGCATGTCAAGCCTTGGTAAGGTTCTTCGCGTTGCATCGAATTAATCCGCATGCTCCGCCGCTTGTGCGGGCCCCCGTCAATTCCTTTGAGTTTTAGCCTTGCGGCCGTACTCCCCAGGCGGGGCACTTAATGCGTTTGCTGCGGCACGGAACTCGTGGAATGAGCCCCACACCTAGTGCCCAACGTTTACGGCATGGACTACCAGGGTATCTAATCCTGTTCGCTCCCCATGCTTTCGCTCCTCAGCGTCAGTTGCGGCCCAGAGACCTGCCTTCGCCATCGGTGTTCCTCCTGATATCTGCGCATTCCACCGCTACACCAGGAATTCCAGTCTCCCCTACCGCACTCTAGTCTGCCCGTACCCGATGCAAGCTCGAGGTTGAGCCTCGAGTTTTCACACCAGACGCGACAAACCGCCTACGAGCTCTTTACGCCCAATAATTCCGGACAACGCTTGCGCCCTACGTATTACCGCGGCTGCTGGCACGTAGTTAGCCGGCGCTTCTTCTGCAGGTACCGTCACTTGCGCTTCTTCCCTGCTGAAAGAGGTTTACAACCCGAAGGCCTTCATCCCTCACGCGGCGTCGCTGCATCAGGCTTTCGCCCATTGTGCAATATTCCCCACTGCTGCCTCCCGTAGGAGTCTGGGCCGTGTCTCAGTCCCAGTGTGGCCGGTCGCCCTCTCAGGCCGGCTACCCGTCGTCGCCTTGGTAGGCCATCACCCCACCAACAAGCTGATAGGCCGCGAGCCCATCCCTGACCGAAAAACTTTCCAACCACCCCCATGCGAGGACGGCTCATATCCGGTATTAGCCCCGGTTTCCCGGGGTTATCCCGAAGTCAAGGGCAGGTTACTCACGTGTTACTCACCCGTTCGCCACTAATCCGCCCAGCAAGCTGGGCATCATCGTTCGACTTGCATGTGTTAAGCACGCCGCCAGCGTTCGTCCTGAGCCAGGATCAAACTCTCCGTAAATGAACAACGCCCACCACCAGGACAAAACCCGGCAGTGAACAATCCATACGAAGCGAACCCCAACAGGGTTCACAAAACTGGCATCAACACGAAAGATGACATCATCTTCCGAAATCAACCAAAGGAATCCCAGACACAACCAACCCAACCACCCGACGGGCAACCAGGCCAGCCATGCCACAGGGACAAAAAATTTGGCATTGACTAACAAGCACACTGTTGAGTTCTCAAACAACCGACACACACCAACTCAGCACCACCCGACCGGGCAGAACCTCGCTTGGGGCAACTTCTCTAATCTACCAGATCCTCGGTGTCCCTTCCAACTCGGCGTTCCGAGCTCGGAGGGCCGGTCGTGGAGCCAGCAGCCTCGAACATCCTCAGGGCGCGCGAAGCACCCTGTCGATCTTCGAGGGGACCGCCCGGGGGACCAGCCACCGTCTCGGATGATCGAGACCCGGTGTCCGTTCCTCCCTGCCGGGCGAACGTCGAGAACACTACACGCGCTCCGCGGGAGTGCCAAATCCGCTCCGTGCCGCCCTCGCGGGACCCGACGCAGGAGGGGCCGGCACCGCTCGACGCGGCCCGGCCCCTCCTGTCCCTCGCCCTCCGGATCAGCCGGCGACGGCGACCCCGAGGGTCTTCTTGCCCCGGCGCAGCAGCGCGAACCGTCCGTGCAGCAGGTCGTCGGCCCCGAGCGTCGTGTCCTCACCGGTGACCTTGACGTTGTTGACGTACGCGCCGCCCTCCGCGACCGCGCGGCGTGCCGCCCCCTTCGACGCGACGAGGCCCGCCGCCACCAGGAGGTCGACGACCGGGTCGCCGACCTGCGCCGTCGCGCGCGGCAGCTCGGCGACCGCCGCCTCGAGCGTGCGCTCGTCGAGGGCGTCGAGCTCGCCACGCCCGAAGAGCGCCTGGCTCGCCGCGATGACCGCGTCGGTCGCCGCCGCCCCGTGCACGAGCGTCGTCACGTCGGCGGCGAGCGTGCGCTGCGCCTCCCGTGCCCCCGGCCGCTCCCGGACCGCGGCCTCGAGCTCCGCGATCTCCTCGCGCGAGCGGAAGGTGAAGATCTTCAGGAACCGCACGACGTCGTCGTCCGCCGCGTTGAGCCAGAACTGGTAGAACGCGTACGGGCTCATCATGTCGGCGTCGAGCCAGACCGCGCCGCCCTCGGTCTTGCCGAACTTCGTGCCGTCGGCCTTCGTGATGAGCGGCGTCGTCATGACGTGCACCGACGCGCCCTCCGTCCGACGGATGAGGTCGACGCCCGAGAGCAGGTTGCCCCACTGGTCGTTCCCGCCCGTCTGCAGCGTGACCCCGTGGCGCAGGTACAGCTCGTGGAAGTCGATGCCCTGGAGGATCTGGTAGCTGAACTCCGTGAAGCTGATGCCCTCGTCCGAGCTCAGGCGGCGCGCCACCGTGTCCTTGGCGAGCATCGTGCCGAGGCGGTAGTGCTTGCCCACGTCGCGCAGGAAGTCGATCGCCGACATCTCCGAGATCCAGTCGAGGTTGTTGACGACGCGCGCCGCGTTCTCCCCCTCGAAGTCCAGGAAGCGCGAGACCTGGCCGCGCAGACGCTCGGTCCAGTCGGCGACCGTCTCCTTCGAGTTGAGCACCCGCTCCCCCGACTGGCGCGGGTCGCCGATCATGCCCGTCGCGCCGCCCACGAGCGCGATCGGCCGGTGGCCGGCGAGCTGGAGGTGGCGCAGCAGGAGGAGCTGGACCAGGTGGCCGTGGTGCAGGCTCGGCGCCGTCGGGTCGAA
This sequence comes from Cellulosimicrobium sp. 72-3, assembly GCF_013127315.1. Taxonomy (NCBI): domain Bacteria; kingdom Bacillati; phylum Actinomycetota; class Actinomycetes; order Micrococcales; family Promicromonosporaceae; genus Cellulosimicrobium; species Cellulosimicrobium sp. 72-3. The sequence goes on along the minus strand of NZ_CP053419.1, from coordinate 1,875,197 downwards.
GCCGCAGTAATAGGTGATCGGGCCCTCGGCCAGCGCGGCGCGCAGCGCGGCCTCGTCGGTGGACTGCGCCACCAGGCCTCGCCATTGCAGCTCGTCGAGAACGTCGCTCACTTCTGCTCCTTCGTCGAGTGCCCGCCGTGCGGGCACGAGGGTGCGGCCCCGTCCGGGCCGCGGGTCCTAGTCTGCCGTGCCGGACGCCGTCGCCCGGCCACCGCCCACCTCGCGGGCGGCGCCGGACCGTGGTGCCGCGGGTCGACGGCCCCGGCTCAGCGGGAGCGCGCGCTCACGCGGCGGTAGGCGGACACCGTCGGGTCCCCGGCGAGCCAGTAGCGCCAGGGGAACAGCTCGCCGTCCCCGCCGTCGCCCGACACGCCCACGCGCGGTCCCGTGGCGATCGGCGGCCGGTGCAGCCCGTCCGTCGCCCGGTGCAGCACGAGCTCGCCGGCCGGGTCCGTCAGCTCCGCGCCGTAGTGGCGCAGGTCGAGGTCGAGCGCGACCGCGAGGCGCGCCGGGCCGCGCGCGATCTGACGGTCCGAGTCGCACCGGCCCGCGGCCACCCGGCGAGACCGGGCGAGCCCGACGCCGTCGGTCACCTCCCCGGCCCTCAGCAGGACGGCGGACGCGCGGCCCACCGGCCCGCACACGACGTTGACGCAGTGGTGCAGACCCAGGTGGCGGTAGACGTAGAGGCGGCCCGGCTCGCCGAACATGGCGCGGTTGCGCTCCGTGCGCCCGCGGAACGCGTGGGAGCCCGGGTCGCGCTCGCCGTCGTACGCCTCGACCTCGGTGATCCGCAGCGTGACGTCGCCCGCGGCGCTGCGCCGCGTGAGCAGGGCACCCAGGAGGTCGCGCGCGACCTCGTGCACGTCGCGCGCGTACCAGCCGCGCGCCGGGGCGTCCCACGGCCCGACGACGCGCGCGCCCCCGGCCCCGATCGTCCCCGTCGGCGCGTCCGCCGCAGCGTCCGTCGCAGTGCTCGTCACCATGTCTGCCGCACTGTCCGTCCAGGCCTCCGCCGGCATGCCACCACCTCCCGTCCCGGGCAATCTACGCCTCGCCGCCCACGCCCGTGCGGGGCGCGATCGGGTCCGGGCCGGGCGCCGTCCGCCCGGTGCGCACGAGCCGACCCCACCCGTCGAGGACGACGTCCGCGCGCTCGCGCGTGGCGTTGCGGCGGTAGTGCTCGCGCTCCGCGACCATCCATGCGAGCCAGTGGTCACGCTGGTCCTCGCCGTCCCGGTCGAGGCCGCGCCGGAGCCGGACGTCGTCCGGCGCCTCCACCCACACGCGCAGCGCCGCGACCTCGTCGGCCGCGCGCCGCCCCGCCCCGCAGCCCTCGACCACGAGGTACGGCGCGGCCGGGACGTCGTGCCACTCGGCGAAGCGGTCGAGGTGCCAGTCGTACCGGCGGTACCGCCCGGCCCGGCCCGCGGCGAGCGGCGTCAGCACCCACGCGTGGAGCCGTGCCCAGGCGGGCTCGAGCCCGCGCCAGCCCTCGTAGAGGTCGTCCATGTGGAGCACCTGGGCGGGCAGCGCGGCCTCGAGCTGGGCGGCGAGCGTCGTCTTGCCCGAGCCCGCGGGCCCGTCCACCACGACGAGGCGCGTGCCCGACGCCGTCCACTCCCCCGCGGCGACCGCGCCCGGGCCGGGCGGGCCGAGGCGCGGGACGGCGTCGCGCACCCGGCGGACGAGCTCGGCGAGGACGTCCGGACCGACGCTCACACCCGCACCGCCGGGCACGCCTGCCGCACCGCGAGCCGGGGCACCGTCAGTCCTGGGCCCAGAAGCGGTACTCGGCCGAGCGCTCCTTCGCGGCCTCGAGCTGCTCGGCGACCCGCACCGGGGCGGTGCCGCCCACGGCGTCGCGCGACGCGAGCGAGCCCTCCACGCTCAGCACGTCGCGCACACCCGGCGTGAGGTGCTCGGAGATCGACGCGAGGTCGTCGTCCGAGAGGTCCCACAGCTCGATGCCGCGCTCCTCGCACGCGCGCACGCACGCGCCCGCGACCTCGTGCGCGACGCGGAACGGCACGCCCTCGCGCACGAGCCACTCGGCGACGTCCGTCGCGAGCGAGAACCCCTGCGGCGCGAGCGACGCCATGCGGTCGGTGTCGAACTCGAGGGTCGCGACCATGCCGGAGAACGCGGGCAGGAGCACCTCGAGCGTGTCGACCTGGTCGAACACCGGCTCCTTGTCCTCCTGGAGGTCGCGGTTGTACGCGAGCGGCAGGCCCTTGAGCGTCGCGAGCAGGCCCGTCAGGTCGCCGATGAGGCGGCCCGCCTTGCCGCGCGCGAGCTCGGCGACGTCGGGGTTCTTCTTCTGCGGCATGATGCTCGACCCCGTGGAGTAGGAGTCGTGCAGGCGCACGAAGCCGAACTCCTTCGTCGCCCAGAGGATGACCTCCTCCGCGAGGCGCGAGAGGTCGACCCCGAGCATCGCGGCGACGAACGCGAACTCCGCGACGACGTCGCGCGACGCGGTGCCGTCGATCGAGTTCTCGACCGGGCCGTCGAACCCGAGCTCCGCAGCGACCGCGGCCGGGTCCAGGCCCAGCGACGAGCCCGCGAGCGCCCCCGACCCGTACGGCGAGCGCGCGGCGCGCACGTCCCAGTCGATGAGCCGGTCGACGTCGCGCAGCAGCGGCCACGCGTGGGCGAGCAGGTGGTGCGCGAGGAGCACCGGCTGGGCGTGCTGGAGGTGCGTGCGGCCGGGCATGGCCGCGCCCGGGTGCGCGGCGGCCTGCTCGATGAGCGCGTCGACGACGTCGAGCACGAGTCGCGCGATCGTGCGCGCCTCGTCGCGCAGGTACATGCGCGTGAGCGTCGCGATCTGGTCGTTGCGCGACCGGCCCGCGCGCAGCTTGCCGCCGAGCTCGGGCCCGGCCCGCTCGATGAGCCCGCGCTCCAGCGCGGTGTGCACGTCCTCGTCGTCGTCGGCCGCGACGAACGCGCCCGACGCGACGTCCTCGCGCAGGCGCTCGAGCGCGGCGAGCATGCCGTCGAGCTCGTCGTCGTCGAGCAGGCCGGCCGCGTGCAGGACCTTCGCGTGGGCCTTCGAGCCCGCGACGTCCTGGCCCGCGAGGCGCCAGTCGAAGTGCGTGGACTTGCTCAGCGCGGCCAGCGCGTCGGCGGGGCCGCCCGCGAACCGGCCGCCCCACAGGCTGACGCGCGCCGTCTCGGTCGGCTCGACGGCGGTGCCGTCCTGGTCGTCGTGCGTGCTCACAGCGCTCCCGTCCCGAGGTCCACACCGTTGCCGAACTTCTCGTCGCGCGCGGCGGCGAGCTTCGCGGTGAGACCGTAGATCTCGATGAATCCCTTGGCCTGCGACTGGTCGAACGAGTCGCCCTCGTCGTACGTCGCGAGGTTGAAGTCGTAGAGGCTCGCGTCCGAGCGCCGGCCCGTGACGGTCGCGCGCCCGCCGTGCAGCACGAGGCGCACGTCGCCGGACACGTAGCGCTGGGTGTCGTCGACGAACACGTCGAGCGAGCGCTTGAGCGGGCTGAACCACATGCCGTCGTAGACGAGCTCGGTCCAGCGCTGCTCGACGCCGCGCTTGAAGCGGGCCTGCTCGCGCTCGAGGGTGACGTTCTCGAGCTCCTGGTGCGCGGCGATGAGGGCGATCGCGCCCGGCGCCTCGTAGACCTCGCGCGACTTGATGCCCACCAGCCGGTCCTCGACGATGTCGATCCGCCCGACGCCCTGGGCGCCCGCGCGGCGGTTCATCTCCTGGATCGCCTGCAGCGGGGTCACCGCGACGCCGTCGAGCGCGACCGGGACGCCCTGCTCGAACGTGACGACGACCTCGTCCGCGACGGGCGGGAACGTGGGGTCGTCGGTGTAGTTGTAGACGTCCTTGGTCGGCGCGTTCCAGATGTCCTCGAGGAAGCCGGTCTCCACCGCGCGCCCCCACACGTTCTGGTCGATCGAGAACGGGTTGTGCTTCGTCGTGGCGATGGGCAGCGCGTGCTTCTCCGCGTACTCGATGGCCTTCTCGCGCGTCAGCGCGAGGTCGCGCACGGGCGCGATCGTCTTGAGCTCGGGCGCGAGGGACGTCGTCGCGACCTCGAAGCGCACCTGGTCGTTGCCCTTGCCCGTGCAGCCGTGCGCGACGGTCGTCGCGCCGAACTGGCGCGCCGCGCGCACGAGGTGCTTGACGATGACCGGGCGCGACAGCGCCGAGACGAGCGGGTACCGGTCGAGGTACAGGGCGTTCGCGCGCAGCGCGGGCATGCAGTACTCCGCCGCGAACTCGTCGCGCGCGTCGGCGACGTACGCCTCGACGGCGCCGCAGTCCAGGGCACGCTGCCGGATGACCTCGAGGTCCTCCCCACCCTGGCCGACGTCGACCGCGACGGCGACGACCTCGGCGCCCGTGGCCTCGGCGATCCAGCCGATGGCCACCGACGTGTCCAGGCCGCCCGAGTAGGCGAGCACGACGCGTTCAGTCATGACGGTCTCTTTCTGTGACGTGCGGGTGGGGTCGGGGTCCAGTCTCGCAGGGCGCTGCGGCCGCGCGGGGCGTGGTCCGACGGCGGTCAGTCCGGCGTGCCGGGGACGGTCCCGCCGTGGGGTCCGGAGAGCTCGAGGAAGCGCCGCGCGAGGTCCGCGCCGCCGTCGGGGTCGCGCGCGATGACGAGGATCGTGTCGTCGCCCGCGATGCAGCCGAGCACGTGCGGGAGCACGGAGTGGTCGATCGCCGACGCGAGGTAGTTCGCAGCACCGGGGGGCGTGCGCAGCACGACGAGGTTCGCGGACGCCTCGGCGGACACGAGCATCTCCGAGCACAGGCGCGCGAGCCGGGCCGCGAGGTACTCGGGCGACTCCGCCGTCTGCACGCTGCGGTCCCCGCCCTCCCCCGGCACCGCGTACACGAGCGCGCCCGAGGCGCCGCGCACCTTCTCCGCGCGCAGCTCGATGAGGTCGCGCGACAGCGTCGCCTGGGTCACCGACAGGCCCTCGCGCTCGAGCTCGCGCGCGAGCTCCGCCTGGGAGTGGATCTCGGTGCGGCGCACGATCTCGGCGATGCGCGCGTGGCGCGCCGTCTTCGTCGTCGCCGTGCGGGCCTCGGTCACGACCGCTCCAGGAGGAACGTGAGCAGCGCCTTCTGCGCGTGCAGCCGGTTCTCCGCCTCGTCCCACACCGCCGAGCGGGGGCCGTCGATCACCTCGGCGGTGATCTCCTTGCCCCGGTAGGCGGGCAGGCAGTGCAGCACGATCGCGTCGGGCTTGGCGTGCGCGAGGAGCTCGTCGTTCACCTGGTACGGCACGAACGGCAGGGCGCGGTCCTCGGCCTCCGCCTCGTCGCCCATGGACACCCACGTGTCGGTCGCGACGACGTCCGCCCCCGCGACGGCCTCGACGGGGTCGGCCGTGACGAGCACCGAGCCGCCGGTCTCGGCCGCGATCCGCTCGGCGTCGGCGACGAAGACCGGGTGCGGCGGGTACCCGTCCGGCGTGCCGACCCGCACGTGCAGGCCCGCGGTCGCGCCGCCGAGCAGGTAGGAGTGCGCCATGTTGTTCGCGCCGTCGCCGACGTACGCGAGCGTCTGGCCCGCGAGCGCGCCCGTCCCGCCGCGGAGCTGGGCGATCGTCAGGAGGTCCGCGAGGATCTGGCACGGGTGGAAGTCGTCGGTGAGCGCGTTGACGACCGGGACCCGGCTGATCGCCGCCATCTCCTCGATCCGGTCCTGGCCGAACGTGCGCCACACGATGGCGGACGCCTGCCGGTCGAGGACGCGCGTGACGTCCGCGACGGACTCGCGCACCCCGACCTGGGCGAGCCGGCCGTCCACGACGACCGGGAAGCCGCCGAGCTCGGCGATGCCCGTCGCGAACGAGAGCTGCGTGCGCAGCGTCGGCTTGTCGAACAGGACGGCCACGCCCTGCGGCCCGGCGAGCGGCTGGCGGAACGTGCGGTCGTCGCGGAACGCGAGGCCGATCTCGAGGACCTGACGCTGCTCGGCGGGCGTGAGGTCGTCGTCGCGCAGGAAGTGCCGGGGGGCCATCAGGAGCTCCTCGTCGTGGGGTCGGTCGTGGGGGTGGTGGGTGCGCCGGCCGGGGCGGCGGGGTCCTCGGGGACCGCGACCGCGGCGAAGAACGCGACGACGTCGCGCGCCTGGTCGGGCGTGAGGACGAGAGGCGGCGCGAGCCGGATCGCGTCGGGCGCGACGGCGTTGACGACGAAGCCCGCGTCGAGCGCCGTGCGCGCGACGTCGGCCGCGACGGGCCGCGTGAGCTGCACGGCGAGCAGGAGCCCGCGGCCGCGCACGCCCGCGACGAGCGGGTTCCCCGCACGGGCGATGCCGTCGCGCAGGAGCGCCCCGACGGCCCGCACGTTCTCGAGCAGCCCGTCGCGCTCGATCACCCCGAGCGTCGCGAGCGCCGCCGCCGCCGCCACGGGGTTGCCGCCGAACGTCGTCCCGTGCTGGCCGCGGCCGAGCAGCGTCGCCGCCCGCTCGCCGTACGCGACCACCGCGCCGACGGGGAACCCACCGCCGAGGCCCTTGGCGAGCGTGACGACGTCGGGCACGACGCCGCCGCCCACCTCCCGCTGCTGGTAGGCGAACCACGAGCCGGTGCGCCCGACGCCGGTCTGGACCTCGTCGAGGACGAGCAGCGCGCCGTGGCGCGCGGTGAGCTCGCGCGCGGCGACGAGGTAGCCCGGCGAGAGCGCGCGCACGCCGGCCTCGCCCTGCACGGGCTCGACGACGAGCGCCGCGACCTCGCCGCGGGCCGCCACGGCCGCGGGCGAGAAGGCCTCCTCGAGCGCGGCGACGTCGTCGAACGCGACGAACTCGACACCACCCGGGAGCGGCTCGAACGGCTCGCGGTACGCGGCCTTCGACGTCAGCGCGAGGGCCCCCATGGTCCGCCCGTGGAAGCCGCCCTGGAGCGCGAGGACCCGCGTGCGGCCCGTGCGGCGCGTCATCTTGAACGCCGCCTCGTTGGCCTCCGTGCCCGAGTTCGTGAAGAACACGCGCGACCCCTCGGGCGCCTCCGCGAGCGCGAGCAGGCGCTCGGCGAGCGCGATCTGCGTCGGGGTGCCGAAGAAGTTCGAGACGTGCCCGAGCGTGCCGAGCTGGGCCGAGACCGCCGCCGTGAGCGTCGGGTGGGCGTGGCCGAGCGCGTTGACCGCGATGCCCGCGAGCAGGTCGAGGTACCGCTTCCCGTCGGCGTCCCACACGTACGCGCCCTCGCCGCGCACGAGGACGCGCTGCGGCGGGCCGAACGTGTCCATGACCGCGTGGGTGTAGCGGTCGGTCCACTGCGCGACGGAGCCGTCGGCCGGGGCCGTCACGGTGGTCGTCGGTGCGGGCGCGGGCGCGCCCGTCGGGTGGTCGAGCGCGTTCACGCGGCCCCTCCGGCGGTCGTGGTGAGCGCGGGCGCCGGCGCGCCCGCGGCGTCGGGGACGACCATCGTCCCGTTGCCCTGGGTGGTGAAGACCTCGAGCAGCGTCGAGTGCGGCACGCGGCCGTCGATGACCGTCGCCGCGGGGACCCCGCCCTCGACGGCGCGCAAGCACGCCTCCATCTTGGGGACCATGCCCGCCGAGAGCGACGGCAGGAGCGCCGCGAGCTCCGAGCGCGTGATCTGCGCGACGAGCGAGCCGCGGTCCGGCCACGACGTGTACAGGCCCTCGACGTCGGTCAGGACGACGAGCTTCTTCGCGCCGAGCGCGACCGCGAGCGCCGCGGCGGCGGTGTCCGCGTTGACGTTGAGCACCTGGGTCGGGTCCTCGAGGTCGGGGGCGATGGTCGACACGACGGGGATGCGGCCGGCGTCGAGCAGGTCCTGGACCGCGGACGGGTGCACCTCGACGACGTCGCCGACGAGCCCGACGTCGACCGGCTCGCCGTCGACGGTCGCGTGCCGGCGCTGGGCCTGCAGCAGGCCGCCGTCCTCGCCCGAGAGCCCGACGGCGTACGGGCCGTGCGCGTTGATGAGGCCGACGAGCTCGCGCGAGACCTGGCCGGTGAGGACCATGCGCACGACGTCCATCGCCTCCGGCGTCGTGACGCGCAGGCCCCCGCGGAACTCGGACTCGATGCCGAGCCGGTCGAGCATCGCGGAGATCTGCGGGCCCCCGCCGTGCACGACGACCGGGCGCAGCCCGACGCGGCGCAGGAACACCATGTCCTCGGCGAACGCGGCCTTGAGCGTGTCGTCGACCATGGCGTTGCCGCCGTACTTGACGACGACGAGCGCGCCGGCGAACTCCTCGAGCCACGGCAGGGCCTCGACGAGCACCTCGGCCTTCTGCTCGGGGCGCAGGTCGGTGCGGGTGTCGAACGCGGCGTCGTCCGGGTGGGGCGTGGGCGTGGTGGGGGCGCTCATGAGGAGTACGCGCTGTTCTCGTGGACGTAGTCGTGCGTGAGGTCGTTGGTCCAGACGGTCGCGCTCGCGGAGCCGGCGTGCAGGTCGATCTCGACGCGCACCTCCCGCTCGGCGGCGAGGTCGACGAGCTCGCGGGGCTCGCCCACTCCCCCGGCCCGGCAGACCTGGACGCCGTTGACCGTCACGTCGAGCAGGAGCGCGTCGAACGGCGCGACGTCCTCGGGGACGGTCCCGACGGCGGACACGATGCGGCCCCAGTTCGGGTCGTTGCCGAAGATCGCGGCCTTGAACAGGTTGGACCGCGTCACGGCGCGCGCGACGGCGACCGCGGCGTCCTCGCTGGACGCACCCACCACCGTGACGGCGACGTCGTGGCTCGCGCCCTCCGCGTCGGCGACGAGCTGGCGCGCGAGCGACCCGCACGCCTCCGTGACGGCGTCGGTGAGCGCGTCGAGACCGACCTCGACCCCGGACGCGCCCGACGCGAGCAGGATCACGGTGTCGTTCGTCGACATGCAGCCGTCGGAGTCGACGCGGTCGAACGTCGTGCGGGTCGCGGCGCGCAGCGCGGCGTCGGCCGTCGCGGCGTCGACGACGGCGTCCGTCGTCAGCACGCACAGCATGGTCGCGAGGCCCGGCGCGAGCATGCCCGCGCCCTTCGCCATGCCGCCCACGGACCACGTCGCGGCACCGTCCGTCGCGGTGGCGTCCGTGACCTCGCGGACCACCGCCACCGTCTTCGGCACGGTGTCCGTCGTCATGATGGCGAGCGCGGCGTCGCCGCCGCCGTCGACCGCGGCGACCGGGTCCGCGAGCGCCGCCGCGGCGGCGTCGACGCCCGCGAGGAGCGTGTCCATGGGCAGCCGCACGCCGATGAGGCCCGTCGAGCAGACGAGCACGTCGCCCGCCGACGTCGCAAGCACGTCGGCGACGTGCTCCGCCGTGCGGTGCGTGTCGGCGAAGCCCTCCGGCCCGGTGCACGCGTTCGCGCCGCCCGAGTTGAGCACGACGGCCGTCGCGCGCCCGTCGCGCACGGCCTGGCGCGTCCAGGCGACCGGCGCGGCGAACACCCGGTTCGTCGTGAGGACGGCCGCGGCGACGTCGAGCGGCCCGTCGTTGACGACGAGCGCGACGTCGCGAGCGCCGGTGGACTTGAGCCCGGCGGCGACGCCGGCGGCCCGGAAGCCCTGCGGGGTGGTGACGGTCACGGGGCGACCCCCTCGGTCGTGAGGCCCGCCGTCTGCGGCAGGCCGAGCGCGATGTTCATGGACTGCACCGCGGCGCCCGCGGTGCCCTTGACGAGGTTGTCGATCGCCGTGACGGTGACGACGCGGCCCGCCGCGTGGTCGACCGCGACCTGGACGAGCGCGATGTTCGCGCCGAGGGTCATCGCCGTCGTCGGCCACTGGCCCGCAGGCAGCACGCGGACGAACGGCTCGCCGACGTACGCGTCCTCCCAGGCCTGGCGGACGCGCGCGTCGAGCGCCGCGGGGTCGAGGCGCGCGGCGTCGTCGGACAGGCGCGCCGTCACCGTGGCGAGGATGCCGCGCGACATGGGCACGAGCGTGGGCGTGAAGGAGATGCTCACGGCCGGGGCCCCCGCGGCCCGCAGGTTCTGCGCGATCTCCGGGATGTGCCGGTGCGACCCGCCGACGGCGTACGGCTGCGCCGACCCGAGCGCCTCGGACGCGAGCAGGTGCGGCTTGAGCGACTTCCCCGCGCCCGAGTACCCGTTGGCGAGCACCGCGACGAGGTCCGTGCCCTCGACGAGCCCGGCGGCGACGCCCGGCTGGATGCCGAGCGTGACGGCCGTGACGTTGCACCCGGGGACGGCCACGCGCCGCGCACCGGCGAGCCGCTCACGCTGCCGGGTCTCGGTCGCCGCGGCACCCGGCACGTTCGTCAGCAGGAGCTCCGGCAGCCCGTACGGCCACGTGCCCGCGTGCTCGGAGCCGTAGAACGCCGACCAGTCCGCGGCGGACTCGAGCCGGTGGTCCGCGCCGAGGTCGAGCACGAGCACGTCGTCGGGGAGCTGCGCCGCGATCTCGCCCGAGGCACCGTGCGGCAGCGCGAGCACGACGACGTCGTGCCCCACGAGGTGCTCGACCGCCGTCGGCAGGAGCACGCGGTCGGCCAGGGATCGCAGGTGCGGCTGGTGCTCGCCGAGGAGCGTGCCCGCGTTGCTGTGCGCCGTCACGGCGCCGATCTCCACCTCGGGGTGCCCGGCGAGCAGGCGGAGCGTCTCCCCGCCCGCGTACCCGGACGCACCCGCGACCGCGACTCTGATCGTCATATGCATCACTATACATACTTATGCAACGGTCGGACCGGAGGTCCCGCCCCACGGTACGCGGGGTCGAGCTGGTGGGGTCAACGGTCCGCGGGTCACGTCCGCGGATCGGCATCGGCCTCCAGCCCTGCGGCCGGTCCGCCGGACTCGTCCGAGCCGACATGCGGTGACGACAAGCGAGAAGCAGCCCCACGAGCGGGGCTCGGAGGGGCAACTTCTCGCTTCTCAGCGGAACGTCCGGGACCGAGGCGACGGGCCGAGCCTGACCGAACCGCCGGGCCTGACCACGGTCGTGCGGTGCGGGACAGGACGAGCGGTGGGTCGGACCGTGCGCGAAGGACGTCAAGGCGCACTCCTTCGACCTCCGCCCGGAAGACCAGGGCGACGGTGCGCCAGTCCGAGCGCACGGTCCGACCCCACCGCGGACCCGACCCTGCGGGCCGTAGATCCCTGCAGACCCGCGGAGCCGGCCCCGCGGGCCGTAGACCGATGCAGACCCGCGGACCCGACCCCGCGGGCCGTAGACCGATGCAGACCCGCGAACCCGGCCTCAGTCCGCCGCCGCGCAGACCGCACGGACGGCCGCTCCCAGGACGGACGCGTCACGACCCACGGTCCAGCGCGGGCCGCCGTCGGGGCCGCGGTGCTCGAGGTAGGTCACCGCGGTCGCGTCGCTCCCGCTGCCGACGGACTGCTGGGTGAGCGAGAGGACCTCGACCGGGCGGCCGAGGCGGGCCAGCGCGTCGACGAGGGCGTCGACCGCGCCGGTGCCCGTCCCGGACGCGGCGACGCGCTCGCCGTCGACCGTGACCTCGAGGTCGAGGCGCTCCGTCCCGTCGTCGGCGCGCCGGCTCGTCCACGCGACGGGTGCGACGGCACCCGGGCGCGCGTAGGCCGCGTCGAACAGCGTGAGGAGGACGTCGGGCGTCACCTCGGCACCGGTGGCGTCGGCGTGCTCCTGGACGCGGCGCGCGAGGTCCACCTGGAGGCCCCGGGGCAGGTCCAGGCCGTGGACCGACTGCAGCACGTACGCGACGCCGCCCTTCCCGGACTGGCTGTTCACGCGCACGAGGGCCTCGTACGACCTCCCGAGGTCCGCGGGGTCGACCGGCAGGTACGGCACGCGCCACGGCGCGGCCGCGGGGTCGAGGCCGGCCGCCGCGGCGTCGGCCCGGTGCCGCGCCATCCCCTTGCGGATCGCGTCCTGGTGCGTGCCGGAGTAGGCGGTGTGCACCAGGTCGCCCACGTACGGGTGGCGCGGGTGGACGTCGATCCGGTTGCACGCCACGACGACGTCGCGGATCGCGTCGAGGTCGGAGAAGTCGACCATCGGGTCGACGCCCTGCGCGTGCAGGTTGAGGCCCAGCGTCACGAGGTCGACGTTCCCGGTGCGCTCGCCGTTGCCGAACAGGCACCCCTCGACGCGCTGCGCGCCCGCGAGGACCGCGAGCTCGGCGCACGCGACGCCGGTGCCCCGGTCGTTGTGCGGGTGGACCGAGAGGATCACGCCCTCGCGCCGCGCGAGGTTCCGGTCCATGTACTCGATCTGGTCGGCGTAGACGTTGGGCGTCGCGACCTCGACCGTGGCGGGGAGGTTGAGGACGACGGGCCGCTCGGGCGTCGCGTCCCAGAGCGTCGTCATGCGGTCGCACACGTCGAGCACGTAGTCGGGCTCGGTGAGGTTGAACACCTCGGGCGAGAACTCGAACCGGACGCGCGGGTCGTCGCCGGCGTGGCGCAGCACCTCGGTCCCGGCGTCGGTGATCAGCCGGGCGAGCTCCTCGCGGTCGCGGCCAAGCACCACGTCGCGCCAGACGGGCGCCGTCGCGGCGTACACGTGGACGACGACCGGGTTGCGCAGCCCGCGCACCGACTCGACCGTGCGCGCGATGAGGTCGGCGCGCGCGGCGGTGAACACGACGACGGTCACGTGCTCGGGCGCGAGGTCGGTCTCGGCGAGCAGGCGCACGAAGTCGAGGTCGGTCTGCGACGCCGACGGGTAGCCCACCTCGATCTCGGTGTACCCCATCGCGACGAGCAGCTCGAAGAAGCGGCGCTTGCGCGCCGGGTCCATCGGTTCCGCGAGCGCCTGGTTGCCGTCGCGCAGGTCGACGGGGACCCACAGCGGCGCCTGGGTGAGCCGGCGGTTCGGCCAGCGGCGGTCGGGCAGGTCGGGCACGTCGACACGGGCGTGGACGTCGGCGTAGCGGGACGACGGCATGGGCGACGGGCGCTGCCGGTTCCACGACGGCGTGGTCCTGGCGGCGGGGCGGTCCGTGCGGGCGGGCGTGGCGGAGACGGTCATGGCGGTCCTTCGGCTGGAGCCCCGGGGTGGCGGGGCGCGGGACGACCGGCGCACGACGGACCCCCACGGCGGGGGGCCGGTCCGGTCAGACCCCGCCGTGGCGCCGAAGGAGGAGCGCCGTCCAGGACATGCGGGGTACGCTAGCGCCGATCAAGTCCTCAGACAACCTGAGAGGTTTCCATGACCGCGCTGCAGCGACGCCCCCTGGCCGACCAGGCCGCCGAGCTCCTGCTCGAACGCGTGCGCTCCGGTGCCTGGCCCCTCGACCACCGGCTGCCCGGGGAGCAGGCGCTCGCCGCCGAGCTCGGCGTGGGCCGATCGACCGTCCGCGAGGCGATCCGCCAGCTCGCGGGCCGCGGCGTCCTCGACAGCAGGCAGGGCTCGGGCGTGTACGTCGTCTCGACGGACACCACCGACGACTGGGACGAGGTGCTGCGCCGCGGCGAGATCGTCGACGTGCTCGAGGTGCGCGCCGCGCTGGAGGCGGAGGCCGCGGGGCTCGCCGCCGCGCGCCGCACGCCCGCGGACCTGCGCACCATGACGACGGCGCTCGCCCGCCGCGGGCAGGTCGCGGCGACGGCGTCGCCCGCCGAGTACGTGGACGCGGACCTCGCGTTCCACCGGGCGGTCGTCGACGCCGCGCACAACGCGGTGCTCGCCGAGCTCTTCGCGACCTTCGTCCCGCGCCTGCGTCGCGCGATGGTCGCCATGGTCGACCTCGACCGGACGGGCACGACGCACCGGGACGACCAGGACGCGCACGAGGCGATCCTCGACGCCGTCCGCGACCGGGACACCGGCCGCGCCGCGGCGGCGGCGCGCGAGCACCTCGCGTCCGTGCACGCGAAGGTCGCCGACCGAGGGCGACCGTGACCGCCGCGCGACCCTAGGCTGAGGCCATGCACGCGATCGTGGCCCGCGCGGCGGGCGGTCCCGAGGTCCTCGAGTACACCGAGCTGCCCGACCCGTCGCCGGGCCCGGGGCAGCTCCTCGTCCGCTCCGCGGTGGCGGGCGTGAACTTCATCGACACGTACAAGCGCTCCGGCGTGTACGCGATGGAGTACCCGCACGTCGTCGGGAGCGAGGGGGCCGGGGTCGTCGCCGAGGTGGGCGAGGGGGTCGAGGGGTTCGCCGTCGGCGACCGCGTCGTGTGGACCGAGGCGCCGGGGTCGTACGCGGAGCTCGTCGTGGTGGACGCCGGGCAGGCGCTGCACGTGCCGGACGCCGTCTCGCTCGAGGGCGCGACCGCCGTCGCGCTCCAGGGGCTCACGGCGCACTACCTGTGCACGTCGTCGTACCCCGTGCGTCCGGGCGACCGTGTGCTCGTGCACGCGGGCGCGGGCGGCGTCGGGCTGCTCCTGACCCAGATGCTCGTGGCGCGGGGCGCGCACGTGATCTCCACGGTCTCGACCCCCGAGAAGGCGGAGCTGTCCCGCGGCGCGGGCGCCGAGCACGCGATCCAGTACACGGCGTTCGCCGACCTCACCGCCGAGCTGCCGGAGGTCGTGCGCGGGCTCACGGGCGGCGAGGGCGTCGCGGCGGTGTACGACTCGGTCGGCAAGGACACGTTCGACGCGTCGCTCGCGTCGCTGCGCCGCCGCGGCACGCTCGTCCTCTACGGCGGCTCCTCCGGGCAGGTCCCGCCGTTCGACCCGCAGCGCCTCAACGCGGGCGGCTCGCTCTTCCTCACGCGGCCCAAGCTCGCCGACCACACGGCGACGCGCGCCGAGCTCGTCGAGCGCGCGACCGAGGTGCTCGGCGCCGTCGCGGGCGGCACGCTGCACGCGCGCGTCGGCGCGACGTTCCCGCTCGCCGACGCCGCCGACGCCCACCGCGCGCTCGAGGGACGGGCGACCACCGGCAAGGTGCTGCTCCGTCCCGCCGGGGCGGACGACGCTCACGCCACCACGACCGGGACCACGACCGGCACGACGACCGGGACCGCGTGAGCTGGGACTGGGTGCCGCCGCGCCCGGGCGAGGAGGACGGCTCCGACGGCGGCCCCTCCCCCGCGCTGCGCCGCACCGTGACGGTGCTCGCCGTGCTGCTCACCGCGGTGTTCATCGTCTACTACGTGACCGTGGCGGTGCGCCAGCAGGCCGACGCGTGCGTCGCCGACCGGCCCGCGGGCGTCGCGGTGCAGGACGTCGAGGCACGGTGGCGCTGGGTGCCGCCGGGCTACGCGTGCGAGTACGCCACCGCCGACCAGGACGTCGCCCGCGCCTGACCCGCCCGGCATCCCCCACCACCACCGACGAGGACCGATGACCGACCTGCACGACCGCCCCCTGACCCTGCTCGGCGCCTATGCCCTCGCCGGCGTCCCCGACCCGGGCGGCTGGTACGCCGCCCTCGACGAGGACGGCCTCGGCGGCCTCGAGCACCCCGTCGACCCGGACGACACGGATGCGCTCGCGACGACCGCGGCCGCGCTCCCGGCGCACTGGGCGCTGCTGCCGACGACGGTCGCCGCGACGGCCCGCCGCGCCACGGCCGACCGCTCCTACGGCCTCGCGTCCGACGACGAGGAGGGTCGGTGCGAGGCGGTCGACGGCGTCGCGCGCGTCCTCGCGGCCGTGACGCGGCTCGCCGAGGCGGAGGGTCGACGACGCGTCGTCGCGGTCGAGCTCCAGTCCGCGCCCGGTCCCGGCCGCGGGTCCGGCGCGGCGCTCGCGCGCAGCCTCACCGAGCTGGCCGCCGTCGCGCCCGCCGGGCTGCCGCTCGTGGTGGAGCACTGCGACGCGCCCCGCCCGTGGGGCGTCGCGGAGAAGGGCTTCCTCGCGCTCGACGACGAGATCGCCGCCGTCGCGCGCGCGGCCCGGGACACGGGCCACCCCCTGCACGTCGGGCTCAACTGGGGTCGGTCCGCCATCGAGGGGCGCAGCGCCGCGACGCCCGTCGAGCACGCGCGGGCGGCCGCCGGCGCGGGCCTCCTCGCGAGCGCGATGCTCTCCGGTGCCGCCGGCCGGCCCGGCCGGTGGGGCGCGCCGTGGGCGGACGCGCACGTGCCGCCCCACGGCCCGGACCCCGCGCTCCCCGGCCCGGACGAGTCGATGCTCGGCCCGGCCGAGGTGCGCGAGTTCCTCGCCGCGGCGGGGCCCGTCCCGCTCGTCGGCGCCAAGGTGACCACGCGGCCCGCGGACGCCCCGCCCGCGCAGCGCCTCGCCGTCGCGCGCGCGACGCTCGCCGTGCTCCGCGACGCGCTGGCCGATCTCGACACCGACCGCGGAGTCGGCCGCAGGGCCGACCACGCACCGAGCCGCCCCACGGCCTGAGCGCGTCCCGCGGGCCGGGGCCAGGCACGTCGCAGCAGCCCGGGCTCGGCCGGTCGGCCCAGGCTCAGCCCCGCCGCACGGGCGCCGAGCGGTGCAGGTGGTCCACGGGCCCCCGGCCCGTCCCCACCCGCAGCGCGGCGCCGGCACGCAGCGCGCCCGTGAGCCACTCCTTCGCCTCGCGCGCGGACTCCTCCCAGCTCGCGCGCTGCGGCCGCAGCGCCGCGAGCGCCGCCGAGAGCGAGCACCCCGTGCCGTGGGTGTGGGGCGTGTCGACGCGCTCGGCGTCGAACGTCGTGACGGTGACCGCCCCCGGCGCGCGGCCCGTCGTCGGCCCGGGCGCGGGGACGACGAGCGCGTCGGGCGACGTGCGTCCGGTGAGGTGACCGCCCTTGAGCAGCACGACGGCGTCGCTCGCGGTCGCGTACGACGTCGCCTGGTGCAGGGCGTCGTCCCACGTCGTCGCGGGCTCCTGCCCGCCGAGGACGGCGAGCTCGGGCAGGTTCGGCGTGACGACGTCGGCGCGCGCCGCGAGGTCGCGCACGGCCTGCTCGGCACCCGCGTCGAGCAGGCGGTGGCCGGACGTCGCGACCATCACCGGGTCCAGGACGACCCAGGGCCGCGGAGCACCCGTGGCGGCGCGCGCCGCGGCGAGGTCGTCGAGCCACTCCCCGACGGCGCGGGCGTTCGCCTCGTCCGCGACCATGCCGATCTTCACGGCATCGACGTCGACGTCGTCGGACACGGCGTCGAGCTGCGCGCGCAGGAACGCCGGCCCGGGGACGTGCACCGACCGCACGCCGTGGGTGTTCTGCGCGACGAGCGCCGTGGTGACGGCCATGCCGTAGGCGCCGTGCGCGCAGAACGCCTTGAGGTCGGCCTGGATCCCGGCGCCGCCGGTCGGGTCGGTCCCCGCGACGGAGAGCACGCGGGGGCGGGACGGTGCCGGGTCGGGCCCACGGCCCGGGTCGGGTCGGTGATCACGGTCCGCGGGGGCGGGGACCGGGTCGGAGGTGTGCCGAGGCAGGGCGAGCGTCATCGCGCGGACATCCCTTCGCTGGTACGAGCCAGATCAGGTTCGACGGGTCTCATCTCAGCCCCGGTGCGGGGCACCCCGTGTCGCGGGCCATGCTACGCGGCGACCCGTGCGCTTTTCACCCGCCCCGACGCGTGAGACGACGCGCGTGCGCGCGTCTTTCCGGGTATGACGCAGCACGTCGCCCCCGCGACCCGCCCCTTCCTGCCGGACGCGCCCGTCCCGGTCCAGGTGCCCGCCCTCTGCACGACGTTCGACCGCGACGGCCGGCGGGTCGTGCTCACGGGCGTCGTCACGCACGACGCAGGCGGGCTCGTGGCGTTCGAGTACGAGCACCCCGAGCGGGGCCTGTGGCACGTGTGGGTCGACCGGGACACGTGCGTCCCGCTGTGACCCGGTGCCCGGACGCACGGACGCCGCCCGACCGGGGGGTCGGGCGGCGTCGGCCGTGCGGGGTGCGTGCGCTCAGCGGGCGGGGAGCTCTCCCGGCATCGGGTCGTCGGCGCCCCAGCGCGTGACGCGCAGCCGACGGCCGTCCGGCCCGGGCAGCGCGACGCCCGCGCGGGCGGCCTCCTGGGCGGCCGCGCGGAGCGACCCGGGCGAGTCGTGCGTCACGCGCACGAACGCCCCCGAGAACGCGTCGAGCTCGCCGCGGGCGATCGCGACGACCATCTCGACCGTGCGCTCGACGGGCGTCCACTCCGTGCGACCCTCGTGCATGACCATGGACGCCGTCATGTCGGTCTGCACGACGCCCGGCGACACCTCGAAGGTCCGCAGCCCGAGCGCGTGGCCCGAGCGGTGGAGGTTCGCCCCGAGGCGCAGCAGCGCCGTCTTGCTCGCGTTGTACGCGCTCGCGCCCTCCATGTCGTGAGAGCCCGCGCCGCTGTTGAGGTCGACGACGCGGCCGCCGCCGCGCGCGAGCATCCCGGGGACGACCGCGCGCGCGAGCAGGAACGGCCCGCGCACGTTGGTCTCCAGGACGGCCCACCACTCGTCGGGGTCCGCCTCCCAGAGCGGCACCTCGGCGTCGACCCGGCCCGCGTTGTTGACGAGC
The DNA here is from genome assembly GCF_013127315.1 of Cellulosimicrobium sp. 72-3. Classification (NCBI taxonomy): domain Bacteria; kingdom Bacillati; phylum Actinomycetota; class Actinomycetes; order Micrococcales; family Promicromonosporaceae; genus Cellulosimicrobium; species Cellulosimicrobium sp. 72-3. The sequence goes on along the minus strand of NZ_CP053419.1, from coordinate 1,856,904 downwards.
AGGTCCACGCTCCCGAGCGCGGCCTCGACCTCGCGGACGGCCGCGGCCACCGCCGCCGCGTCGGTCACGTCCGCCGTGACGACGACGGCCCGGCCCGCGCCGGCGAGCGCGGCGATCTCGTCGGCCACCCCGGCGAGCCGGCCCGCGTCGCGCGCGAGGAGCGCGACGTCGAGACCGGCCGCGGCGAGCCCGACGGCGACCGCGCGGCCGATGCCGCGCGACGCCCCGGTGACGAGCGCGGTGCGCGCGGGCACCACGTCCGGCGTCGTGCCCTCCCCCGGTGCGTCGCTCATGCGCGCAGCTCCGCCCCGACGCGCTCGCGCGCGGCGGCCACGGCGCCCTGCCGGACCCGCGCGACGTCGTCGGCGGTGAGGGTGCGGTCCGCGGCGCGCAGCCGCAGCGAGAACGCGAGCGACTTGCGCCCGGCGCCCACCTGCTCGCCCGTGAAGACGTCGAACAGCACGACCTCCTCGGCGAGCTCGCCGGCGCCCTCGACGACCGCGGCGCGCAGCGCCTCGGCCGGCACGTCGGCGGCGACGACGAACGCGAGGTCCTCCTTCGCCGCCGGGAACCCGGAGACCGGGGTCGCCTGGACGGGCTCGTCGGACGCACCTGCGACGAGCGCCGACAGGTCGAGCTCGAACGCTACGGAGCGGGCGGGCAGGCCGACGTTCTCGAGCACCTTGGGGTGCAGCTCGCCCGCGTGCCCGACGACCGTCCCGTCGGCGAGCTCGAGGCGCGCGCAGCGCCCGGGGTGGAACGGGGCCCGCGCGGTGTCGGCGACCACGCGCACGGCGTCGTCCCCCCGCAGGCCGGCGCGGTCCGCGACCAGGCGCGCCGCGTCGAGCGCGTCCGTCCAGTCCGCCGGCCGGCCGGGGCCCCACCAGCCCGCCCGCTCGCGACGACCGACCAGGACGCCCGCGACGTGGCGCGGCTGCGCCGGGAGCGCGGCCTCGATCGCGGCGAGGTCGTCGTCGGAGGGACGCACCCCGCCGGGCAGCGACGGCGCGGCCGGGGCGCCCGGGCGCGGGTGCGTCACGAGCCCGACCTCGAACACGGCGACGTCCCCGAGCCCGCGGCCCACGTTGCGGCGCGTGGTCTCCAGGAGCGTGCTCAGCACGTCCGTGCGCATCAGGGGACGGTCGTCGGCCAGCGGGTTGAGCAGGCGCAGCGCCCGGCGGCGCTCGTCGTCCGCGGGGATCCGCAGCGCGTCGAGCTCGCCCTCGCCGACGAACGGGTAGCTCAGCGTCTCGACGAAGCCGTGCTCGGCGAGCGCGCGAGCGACCGAGCGGCGCACGCGCTGCTCGCGCGTGAGCCCGCGGCCGCCGGGCGCCGCGGGGAGCACCGACGGGATCTCGTCGTACCCGACGAGGCGCGCGACCTCCTCGACCAGCTCGGCCGGCTCGGTGAGGTCGGGGCGCCACGACGGCGGGGTCACGACGACGACGCCCGTCGCGGCGGCGTCGTCCGCGTCGACCGTGCACCCGATCGCCCCGAGCGTCCCGACGACCTGCTCGAGCGTGTACGGCACGCCGACGAGACGCTCGGCCTCGCCGACGGGCAGGTGGATCGGCGTGGGCGCGGTCACGCGGTCGAGGTCGCTGACGGCCGGGTCGGCGGTCCCGCCGCCGAGCTCGACGAGCAGGTCGACGACGCGCTGCGCCGCGACCGCGGGCAGCAGCGGGTCCACCCCGCGCTCGAACCGCTTCGCGGCCTCGCTCGACAGCTTGTGGCGGCGCGACGTGCGCGCGACCGTCACGGGGTCGAAGTGGGCGGCCTCGACGAGCACCGCCGTCGTCTCCGGCCCGACCTCCGAGGAGGCACCGCCCATGACGCCGGCGAGACCCAGCACGCGCGCGCCGCGCGCACCGTCGGGGCTGTCGGTGATGAGCAGGTCCTCCGGGTCGAGCGCGCGGTCCACGTCGTCGAGCGTCGTGAGCCGCTCGCCCGGAGCGGCGCGCCGCACCACGACGGGGGCCGCGACCTTCTCGAGGTCGTACGCGTGCAGCGGCTGCCCGAGGTCGAGCATGACGTAGTTCGTCACGTCGACCGCGAGCGAGATGGGCCGCATGCCCGACGCCGTGAGGCGGCGCTGCATCCACGCCGGCGTCTGCGCCGCGGGGTCGAGCCCGCGCACGACGCGCGTGACGAACCGGTCGCACCCGACGACGCCGTGGACCGGCGCCGCGTCGTCGACCTCGACGGGGAAGCCGTCGGGCGTCGCCGCGGGCGGGGGCGTGGGCAGGGAGCCGGGCAGGCCCGGGTCCGTGAAGCGCGCGCCCGTCGAGTGCGAGAACTCGCGCGCGACGCCGCGGTAGGAGAACGCGTACCCGCGGTCGGGCGTCACGTTGATCTCGAGCACCTCGTCGCCGAGCCCGAGCAGCGCGACCGCGTCCTGCCCCGGGGTGAGGTCCTCGGCCGCGTACCCGAGCCGCGGCAGCACGATGATGCCGTCGTGGTCCTCGCCGAGGCCGAGCTCGCGCTGCGAGCAGATCATGCCGTCGGACACGTGCCCGTACGTCTTGCGGCTCGCGATGGGGAACGGACCGGGCAGGACGGAGCCCGGCAGCGCGACGACGACGAGGTCGCCCGGCGCGAAGTTGTGCGCGCCGCACACGATGCCGCGCGCACCACCCGCCGGCATGTCGGCCGGCTCGACGCCCTTGATCTCGGCGGCGTTGTGCTCCGGCCCGACGTCGACCAGGCACCAGTTGATCGTCTTGCCGTTCTTCTGCGGCTCGGGCGTCATCTCGAGGACGCGCCCGACGACGAGGGGACCCGTCACGGCCGCGCCGTGGATCGCCTCCTCCTCCAGGCCGACGCGGACGAGGTCGGCGGCGAGCCGCTCGGCGGTGAGCCCCGCGGGCAGCTCGACGTGGTCGCCCAGCCAGTCGATGGCGACGTACGGCATCAGATCTCCGTTCCGAACTGGGCGGAGAAGCGCACGTCGCCCTCCACCATGTCGTGCATGTCCGCGATCCCGTGGCGCAGCATGAGCGTGCGCTCGATGCCCATGCCGAACGCGAAGCCCGAGTACTCGTCGGGGTCGACCCCGACGGACCGCAGCACGTTCGGGTTGACCATGCCGCAGCCGCCCCACTCGATCCAGCCCGGCCCGCCCTTCTTCTGGGGGAACCACAGGTCCATCTCGGCGCTCGGCTCGGTGAACGGGAAGTACGCGGGCCGCAGGCGCGTGCGCGCGTCCGGGCCGAACATCGCGCGCGCGAACGCGTCGAGCGTGCCGAGCAGGTGCGCCATGGTCAGGCCCTTGTCGATCGCCAGGCCCTCGACCTGGTGGAAGACGGGCGTGTGCGTCGCGTCGAGCGCGTCCGTGCGGAACGTCTTGCCCGGGCACGCCACGTACAGCGGCACGCCGCGCTCGAGCAGCGAGCGGGCCTGGACCGGCGACGTGTGGGTGCGCAGCACGAGGTTCGACGGCTCCGCGCCGTCCTCGCCGTCGGGGCCGGCGACGTAGAACGTGTCCTGCATCTGGCGCGCGGGGTGGTCCACGCCGAAGTTCAGGGCGTCGAAGTTGAACCACTCCGCCTCGACCTCGGGGCCCTCCGCGATCTCCCAGCCCATACCGACGAAGAAGTCCGCGACGCGCTCCTGCAGCGTCTCGAGCGGGTGCCGCGCGCCCGCGGGGACGCGGTCCACGGGCAGCGTGACGTCCACGGCCTCCTCGACGAGGACGCGCTCGTCGCGCTCGGCCTCGAGCTCGGCCTGGCGCGCGGCGAGGGCCTGGTTGAGCCGGCCGCGCAGCGGGCCGAGGAGCTTGCCCGCGGTCTTCTTGTCCGCGGGGGCGAGCGAACCGATCTGGCGGTTCGCGAGCGCGAGCGGGCTGCGGTCGCCCGCGTGCTCGGTGCGCACGCGCTTGAGCGCGTCGAGGTCGCCGGCCGCGGCGACGGCGGCGAGCGCGGCGTCGAGCGCGCGCTGCAGCGCGTCGGCGTCGAGCGGGGAGGGTCCGGTGGTGGTGTCCGGTCCGCCGTCGCCCGCGTGGGGGGTGACGACGTCGGCGTCAGGGCTGGACATGCGTGCCTTCCTGGCGAGGGCGGGACTGCGGGGAGCGGACGACGGCCGGCGTCGACCCGCGGCACGCGCCGCTCGGGGCGGGGCGTGCGGGGCGCGCACGTGCGCGCGTCGCCGTCATTCTAGGGCGCCCGTCCGGGCCAGGACCCGTCCCGCCACGAGGCGGGCGGGGAGCACGCGTCAGTCGCGCGGGCCCGTGACGGGCCCGGGAAATCGACGACCACCGCTCAGGCTCATGCGGCCCATCCTCGCACAGGCGTCTCCGGGCGCGGCCGGAGGGTGGTCCCGCTCAGCGCGCGGCGGGCCCGAGCGGCAGGGTCCGCAGCGTCCGGTGCACCGGGTGCCCCGAGGCGTCGCCGAGGTCGGACTCGACGAGGTGCAGCGCGTCGGTCGTCCACCCCGGGCCGGCGTACACGGCGAGGGCCGCGGCGGGCGCGGCGAGCGGGTCGCCCGCGGTGCGGTCGGGACGGGTCGCGCCGCGACCGCGCGCCCGGCGGTTCGCCTGGCGCGCCCCGGCCGCGGCCCGCGCGACCGTGAGGTGCGCGCGCTGCCGGGGACGGCGGTCCACCCGCACGCCCGCGTCGCCCGCCGCCTCGGCGACCGCGGCGCTCAGCGCCCGCAGGGCGTCGGCACCGTCCCCGCCGACGCCCACCCACAGGACGCGGCGGTCGAACACGCCCGCGCCCCGGAGCCGGAGGTCGAGCGGCGCGGCGTCGTGCGCGACCGGCTCGAGCGCCGCCGCGAGGTCGGGGACGGCCCCCTCGGGCACGTCGCCGAAGAACGACACCGTGAGGTGCCACAGCTCGGGGGACGTCCAGCGGACGAGCGGTGCGCCGTCGGGCCGGCGCGCCTCCTGGGCGTGCGCGTCCGCGAGGGCGAGCGCGAGGTGGTCGAGCGCCGTGGCGCTCGGGTAGAGCGCGGCGAACAGCCTCACGCGCCGCCCTCCGGGTCGGCGCCCGGGCCTCGGGCGGGCCGGTGCGCGCGGCTGGAGGCGTAGAGGCAGACCGTCGCCGCCGTCGCGAGGTTCAGGGACTCGGCCCGGCCGCGGATCGGCACGCGCACGACGGCGTCGGCCAGCGCGCGGTCCTCCGGGGGCAGCCCCCACGCCTCGTTCCCGAAGACCCATGCGGTCGGCGCGGCGAGGTCGACCGGGCGCTCCGTACCGGCGCCCGCGGCGCCGGCCACGTCGAGCAGGTCGTCGAGGTCGAGGTCCCCCGCGCCGTCGGCGGCGAGGACCGCGAGCCCCGCGCCGCGCAGCGCGGCGACGGCCTCGGCCAGGCTCACGCCCGTGACGACCGGGAGGTGGAAGAGCGACCCGGCCGTCGAGCGCACGACCTTCGGGTTGTGCACGTCGACGCTCTCGCCGGCGAGCACGACGGCGTCGGCCCCGGCGGCGTCCGCCGCGCGGACCACGGTCCCCGCGTTGCCCGGGTCCCGGACCGTCGCGAGCACCGCGACGAGCGCCGGGCGGTCGCGCCGCGCGAGCGTCGCGACGACGTCCTCCAGCCGCGGCGCGTCCGCACGCACGACGGCGAGCACGCCCTGCGCGTCGGCGCTCATCGCCGCCAGCACCTCGGGCGTCGCGCCGTGCACGTGCAGCCCGGCCGCGCGCGCGTCGGCGACGATCTCCGGGTGCCGCTCCGCCGCAGCGGGCGTGACGTAGACGTCACGGACCTGGTCGGGGGCGTGCCGGACCGCCTCGCGGACGCCCTGCGGGCCCTCCACGAGGAGCTGTCCGTGCCGTGAACGCGCCGGACGCCCGGCCAGCGCACGGACCGCCTTGACCCGGTCGCTGCGAGGATTCGTCAGCGTGGGGTCGAGCGGGCCGGGCGCCGGACGGGCGTCCGTGGCCGACGGGCGGCCGGGCGAGGCGCTGGTCAGGCTGCGGCCTTGGGCGCGTTGACGTCCTCGGGGAGCGCGTCCTTCGCGACCTGGACGAGCGCGTTGAACGCCGCCACGTCGTTGACCGCGAGCTCCGCGAGCAGGCGACGGTCGACCTCGACACCCGCGGCCTTGAGGCCCTGGATGAGGCGGTTGTACGTCAGGCCCTGGGCGCGCGACGCAGCGTTGATGCGCTGGATCCACAGCTTGCGGAAGTCGCCCTTGCGCGCCTTGCGGTCACGGTAGGAGTAGACGAGGGAGTGGGTGACCTGCTCCTTCGCCTTGCGGTAGAGGCGCGAGCGCTGGCCGCGGTAGCCGCTGGCGCGCTCGAGGGTCGTACGGCGCTTCTTCTGGGCGTTGACCGCCCGCTTCACGCGTGCCACGTGATGCTCCTTGCAGTTCGGGGCTCAGGGGTGAGCCGGTCGGTGGCGGGTCCCGCCACCTGCCGGGTCACTTGCCGAGCAGCTTCTTGATGGACTTGACGTCGGCGGGGGAGACCACCTGGTCGGCAGCGAGGCGGCGCTTGCGCTTGGTCGCCTTGTGCTCGAGGTAGTGACGGGCGTTGGTCTGCTCGCGCATGACCTTCCCGGAACCCGTGATGCGGAAGCGCTTCTTGGCACCCGAGTGCGTCTTGTTCTTCGGCATGACTGCCGTCTCTCCTTGTGTCCGGTCAGCCACCTCGCGGTGGCCGACGTGTTCGGGTCCGGGCCGGTGGGCCCGGACCCCGAGCAGGGTCCGTCCGTGGTGCCGGTGTCAGCCGGCCTTGCCGCGCGGCGTCGGCTTGGGTGCCGGCTTGGGCGCGGGGCGCGGGGCGCCCGGCTTCGGCGCGGCGGGCCGGGGTGCTGCGGGCTTCGCGCCGTCCGACGACGCGGGCGAGGCCGCGGGCGTCGGGCGCGGCGCCGCCGGCTTCGAGTCCGCGGCCGGTCGAGCCGCCGGACGCGGGGCAGGCGCCGAGCGCGGAGCCGGAGCCGACCGCGGGGCCGGAGCCGACCGCGGGGCCGGAGCGGAGCGCGGGGCCGGAGCGGCCTGCGCCGGAGCCTCGGCCGGGGCGGGCTCCTCGGCCGGGGCGGCAGCCTCGACCGCGTCCGTGGTCTCCGTCGCCTCGACCGCGTCGGTGGCCTCGACGGTCTGCGTCTCGACCGCCTCGGTCTCGTCCGCGTCGTCGCCCGAGCGCGCCGCGGCGCGCTGGGCGGACTTGGTGAGACGCGGCTCGGCCTCCTGCGCGCGCTTGCGCTGCTCGCTCTTGGCGTCGGCCTTCTTCTTCACCGGACCGAGCACCATGGTCATGTTGCGCCCGTCCTGCTTCGGCATGGACTCCACGAAGCCGAGCTCCGCGACGTCGTCCGCGAGGCGCTGGAGCAGGCGGACACCCATCTCGGGGCGCGACTGCTCACGGCCGCGGAACATGATCATGACCTTGACCTTGTCGCCCGCCGCGAGGAAGCGCTCGACGTGGCCCTTCTTGGTGCCGTAGTCGTGCGGGTCGATCTTCAGGCGGAAACGGATCTCCTTGAGGACCGTGTTCGCCTGGTTGCGCCGCGCCTCACGCGCCTTCATGTCGGACTCGTACTTGAACTTGCCGAAGTCCATGAGCTTGGCGACGGGGGGCCGGGCGTCCGGGGCGACCTCGACGAGGTCGAGGTCCGCGTCCTGGGCAAGGCTCAGGGCAACCTCGGTGCGGACGACGCCGACCTGCTCCCCGCCGGGACCGATGAGTCGGACCTCGGGGACGCGGATCCGATCGTTGATGCGAGGCTCGCTGATGTGATGCTCCTAGGAAGTCGTCGGTAGACCGCCCGGACACGAAGAAGGCCTCCGTCCCTGGCGCAGGGCGGAGGCCATCAGGTCGGGACGTCACGCGAACGCGACGACCACGGCGGAACGGTCCCCGAGGGGCTCGCTCCGGACCAGGACCCGGCCTCTGTCGCGACGTGAGTCGGCGGTCGAAGCCCGGGTGGGATGTCATCCACTTGCGCACCCGCACGTCTTCCGCACCACCCGGAACCGGGAGGTGCGGACACGAACGGGTCGGTCAGTTGTCAAGGATAGCAGAGCGGGCGTGCAGGGCGAGCCGACCGCACGCGCAGACATCTGATCCGATCCATCAATGGAACTCTTCCAGAATAGGGGGGTACAGTGGGAGCCATGACCACAGGAGCGACGTCGACCGCAGGCACCGGCCTCGAGGACGGGCCCCGCCGCGCACGCCACGAGAGCGAGCTGCGCGACCACGGCCTGCGCGTCACCGCCGCACGCCTCGCCGTGCTCGACGCCGTCGAGGTGCAGCAGCACGCGGACGCCGACGACGTGCTGCGCGCCGCGCGCACCGCGCTGGGCTCCGTCTCGGTCCAGGCGGTCTACGACGTCCTGCACACGCTCACCGACAAGGGGCTCGTGCGCCGCATCGAGCCGGCCGGGCACCCGGCCCGCTACGAGCGCCGGCTCGGTGACAACCACCACCACGTGGTGTGCCGGGGCTGCGGCGCCGTCGCCGACGTGGACTGCACCGTGGGCCACGCCCCGTGCCTCACCCCCAGCAGCACCGCGGGGTTCCGGATCGACACCGCCGAGGTGACGTTCTGGGGACTCTGCCCGGACTGCGCCGACTGACCCCGCACCACCCGCTCCGGGGCCTCGTGCACCCGGAGCGCGTCCGTTTCCTCACGGATGCACTGTTTGAGAACGCCAGACGAGCCGTACCCGCGGCTCACGGAAGGAGACCCATGACCGCCCCCTTCACCACGACGAACGCCGGCGCGCCCGTCGCCTCGGACGCCCACTCGCAGTCCGTCGGCGCCGACGGCCCGATCGTCCTGCACGACCACTACCTCGTCGAGAAGCTCGCCCAGTTCAACCGCGAGCGCGTCCCGGAGCGCGTCGTGCACGCCAAGGGCGGCGGTGCGTTCGGCACGTTCACCGTGACCCAGGACGTCAGCGCGTACACCCGCGCGGCGCTGTTCCAGCCCGGCACGACGACCGAGATGCTCGCGCGCTTCTCCTCCGTCGCCGGCGAGCAGGGCTCGCCCGACACCTGGCGCGACCCTCGCGGCTTCGCGCTGAAGTTCTACACGACCGAGGGCAACTACGACCTCGTCGGCAACAACACGCCCGTGTTCTTCCTGCGCGACGGCATCAAGTTCCCCGACTTCATCCGGTCGCAGAAGCGCCTGCCCGGCTCGAACCTGCGCGACAACGACATGCAGTGGGACTTCTGGTCCCTCTCCCCCGAGTCGGCGCACCAGGTGACCTGGCTGATGGGTGACCGCGGCCTCCCGTCGAGCTGGCGCCACATGGACGGGTTCGGCTCGCACACCTACCAGTGGATCAACGCGGCGGGCGAGCGGTTCTGGGTCAAGTACCACTTCAAGACCCAGCAGGGCATCAAGAACCTCACGGCGGACGAGGCCTCGCAGCTCGCCGGGTCGGACTCTGACCACCACATCCGCGACCTGTACGAGCACATCGAGGGGGGCGACTTCCCGCGCTGGACGCTCTCGGTCCAGGTCATGCCGTACGAGGACGCCAAGACCTACCGGTTCAACCCGTTCGACCTCACGAAGGTGTGGCCGCACGCCGACTACCCGCTGATCGAGGTGGGCGTCATGGAGCTGAACCGCAACCCGGAGAACTACTTCGCGCAGATCGAGCAGGCGACGTTCGCGCCGAGCAACTTCGTCCCGGGCATCGCGACGAGCCCGGACAAGATGCTCCTCGCGCGCATCTTCTCCTACGCCGACGCCCACCGGTACCGCGTGGGCACGAACCACGCCCAGCTCCCGGTGAACGCGCCCCACGCGGCCGCCGAGGCCGGTCACTCGTACGCGAAGGACGGGTCGATGCGCTACTCGTTCTCGTCGGCGACCACGCCGGTGTACGCGCCGAACAGCCAGGGCGGCGCACACGCCGACCCGGCCCGCGCCGCGGAGTCCGCCGGCTGGGAGGCCGACGGCGAGCTGACGCGCAGCGCCGCGACGCTGCACCCGGAGGACGACGACTTCGGCCAGGCGGGCACGCTCTACCGCGAGGTCTTCGACGACGCCGCCCGCGCGCGCTTCCTCGAGACGATCACGGGCCACGTCGGCGCCGTGCGCAGCGAGGACATCCGCGAGCGCGCCGTGCAGTACTGGACGTACGTCGACGCGAACCTCGGTCGCGACCTGCGCGCGGCCCTCGCCGCCGCGGACGCCCCGCTCGAGGGTGGCCAGCCCGGGACGGCCGCGGAGCCGGTCCGCGTCTGACCCGTCGTGGTCGCCCTGCGGGGCGGTCGCACCCGTCGGCCGTCGCCCCTCGCCCCCCGCCCCCCGCGGGGGGGGCGCCCCCCAACTTCGTCCCCGGCCCGGGGCGCGTCGGCCGTCCTTCCCGCGCACCGGGCCACCGCTCCCCCCGCCGGATGGAAAGATGGTCGCCATGAGTATCGAGAACGCCGCCGTGCCCGACCCCACTACCGACGCGGTGCGCGACATCGCCGACGTGGCCGCCGTGGAGGTCATCACGTCCGCGGCCGTCCACCTCATGAGCGCCGCCGCCGTCAAGTGCGGGCTCGCGGAGGACGCGCAGGAGCAGGGCCACCTCGACCTGGACGAGGCGCGCAAGCTCATCAACGCGCTCGCCGCGCTCGTCACGGCGAGCGCCCCCGACATCGGCAACCAGCACGCCCGCTCGCTCCGCGACGGGCTGCGCTCGCTCCAGCTGGCCTTCCGCGAGGCGTCGGTCTACCCGGACGCCCCGGGCGAGGGGCCGGGCGAGAAGTACACGGGCGCCGTGAGTTGAGCACGCCCCCGGTCCCGCCCCCGCACGGCGGTCCCGTGGGCCCACCGCAGCCGCCCGAGAGCGTGCCGCGGGGCACCCCGGCCGACGCGGTCCCGACGGCCCGACCGGGCGCCGTCGGGCCGCCGTCGTTCGCGCCGGCGACGGCCGGCCCCGGGGGTGCCGCACCCGGCGCGGCGTCCGCCACGGCCACCGCGCCGGGCGACGGCGCACCGGCGAGCGACGACGCCGCGGCGGCCCGGCCTCGACGGCGTCGCGGGGCCGCGGTCGCGATCGTCGTGCTCGCGCTGGCCCTCGCCGCGGCGCTGGGCGTCGGCGCGTACCTCTGGCTCACCACGACGCGCTGGCAGGAGACGAGCGCCGGGTGGGAGGCGCAGGCGCGCGGGCTCGGGCAGGACGTCGCGCAGCTGCGCACCGAGCTCGACGGCGCGAACGCGGAGCTCGAGTCCGCGCGCACCCAGCTCACCGCCGCCCAGGACCGCATCAGCGACCTCGCCAACGAGAAGGCCCAGCTGGGCGACGAGAACGAGGCGTCCCAGCAGTACCTGGACTACCAGAGCCGGGTCTCGGACGCAGCGGGCAAGGTCGCGGCCGCGCTCGGGCAGTGCACGACGGCGCAGACGCAGCTCATCGGGTACCTCAACAACCGGGACGCCTACGACCCCGCCGACATCGACCGGTTCGCCGACCAGGTCGGGGTGCTCTGCCAGGAGGCCACCGACGCGAACGCCCAGCTCCAGCAGGAGCTCGCCGGATGACGGGCCGCCCGTCCCGGCGCGCGGCGGTGCGCGTCCTCGGCTCGCTGCTCGGGCTGTCGCTCGCGGGCGGCTCGCTCGGCGCGTGCGGCGTCCTGCCGGAGCTTCCCGAGCCGGTGCCGGGCTCGGTCGTGCCGTCGCTCGTGGCGCCCGACGACCCGGCCGGCTCGGAGAACCTCTCCCCCGACGGGTTCGACGCCGTCCAGCGCATGGCCGTGCGCATCCGCAACGTCCGGTGCGACGGCCTGTCCACCGGCTCGGGGTTCGCCGTCGACTCCCGGACCCTCATCACCAACAAGCACGTGGTCGACTCGTCGCGCTCGCTCCAGCTCCTCACCTACGACGGGCGCGACATCGCCGCCCAGACGGCGAGCGTGGCCGGTCTGGCGGACCTCGCGATCGTCCGGACCGCGGAGGACCTCCCGTCCGCCCCGACCCTGGCCGCCGCCGACCCGGCGCCCGGCGACGCGGTGACGGTCGTCGGGTACCCCGAGGGCGGGCGGCTCACCGTGACGCAGGGGTCGGTCATCGGCACGACGACGGACCCGCTGCACGAGAACCTCGGCGAGGTGCTCGTCACCGACGCCCCCGTCGAGCCCGGCAGCTCCGGGTCCGCCGCGCTCAACGAGGCGGGCGAGGTGATCGGCGTGGTCTACGCGAAGACGTCGACGGAGAAGTCGCTCCTCGTGCCCGTGAGCACCCTCCAGACGATGCTCGGCGACGAGTCCGCGTTCACGGGCCTCCCGGAGTGCGACGCCTGACCCGTCCCGGCGTCCGCGCACCGACGGCCTCGACGGCGAGGCGGTGCGCGCGGTTCCCGCGCGCACCGGGGGCCCCAGGTCTACCCTTCGTGCCATGAGCACACACGCGAGCTCGGACACGCCCCCCGTCGACCCGGCGCACATCACCCACGCGGCACGCGACACGCTCACCGTGCGTCGCGTCTTCGGGGAGTCGTACGAGCGGGACGGCACGCTCGTCATCCCCGTCGCGACGGTCTGGGGCGGCACGGGCTCGGGCTGGGGGTCCGGCACCGGCGAGCTCTCCGGCAAGGGAGCCGCGGACTGGCGGCGTCGCGTCGGTGCGGCGGCACGCGGGGCGGACGCCGGTCCCGGCGACGGCACCGCGGACGGTGGCTCGTCGTCCGACCCGGGCTCCGGCAACGCCGGGGGCGAGGCGGGCGGCGAGGGCTCGGGCGGTGGCGGCGGGTTCGGGGTGCGCGTCGTCGCGAAGGGCGTCTACGTCGTCGACGACGCGGGCGTGCGCTGGCAGCCCGCCCTCGACCTCAACCGCGTGATCCTGGGCGGCCAGGCCCTGGGCGCGGTCGTGGCGTTCTCGGCCGCGCTCGCGTGGGGCCTCAGCCGCCTGCGCCGGCGCTGAGCCCGGGCAGCGCTGCCCGCCGATCCGTTTCGGCCGGCGCGTCCGCGCGGGCGGTCCGGGTCGGAGGGCCGCCTCAGTCGGCCCGGCCGACGCGGAGCTCGAGCCCGTCGACGCGCTCGGACACCACCGCGTCCGTCGCGAGCGCGGCGTTGACCTGCCCGAGCACGGCGTCGAGACCGGCGCGGTCGAGGCCGGCGTCGATGCGCAGGACCACCGCGACCTCGGCCCGGCGGCCCGGCTCGGCCCAGACGCGCGCGACGTGCGGCACGCCCGCGAGCGACCCCTGCACGGCGGCGAGCACCTCCGGCACGACGACTCCGTCGACGACCGCGGGCGACCAGTCCTTGCCCTGCGCGAGCGCCCACACGGCCGGGCGCGGCACGAGCGCCGTGACCGGTCCAGCCGGGTCGAGCACGAGCAGCGACCAGTCCTCGCTCACGGCGGACAGCGCCGCGCGGCGCGCGTCCACCGGCACCGGCCGCGCGCTCGCGCGCCACGCCGCCATCGCCGCGACGGACGTGAACACGGGCAGCGCGCGGCGCCCGTCCGGCGCCTCGATGGCGACGACCCCGGCCGACGCCTCCTTGTCGACCGTGTGCCCGTGCTCGCCCTCGCCCGCGCTCTCGAGCTCGGCGAGGATCGGCACGAGCACGCGCGTCTCGCCGAGGCGCGCGACGACGTCGGACAGCGAGGCCGAGCCCGCGGCGTAGGCGTCGAGGAGCGCGGCGAGCGCGGGGTCGGCCGATCCGTCGTCGCCCGCGAAGCCGGAGGACGGCGGGAGCGCCTTGCCCGGGCCCGCGGGCTCGTGGTCGCTCGTCACGGCCGACCCGCGACGTCGAGCGCCTGCGGTAGCGTGAACGCGCCCGCGTAGAGGGCCTTGCCCACGATCGCGCCCTCGACGCCGGCCGGCACGAGCGAGCGCAGCGCCTCGAGGTCCTCGAGGCTGGAGATGCCGCCGGACGCGACGACAGGCGCGTCGGTGCGCGCCGCGACGTCGCGCAGCAGGTCGAGGTTCGGGCCGCGCAGCGTCCCGTCCTTGGTCACGTCGGTGACGACGTACCGCGCGCACCCGGCCGCCTCCAGGCGGTCGAGGACCTCCCAGAGGTCGCCGCCCTCCTGCGTCCACCCGCGCGCGGCGAGCGTGGTGCCGCGCACGTCGAGCCCGACCGCGATCGCGTCGCCGTGCTCCGCGATGACCTTCGCCGTCCACTCGGGGTTCTCGAGCGCCGCGGTGCCGAGGTTGACGCGGCGCGCGCCGGTGGCGAGCGCGCGCTCGAGCGACGCGTCGTCCCGGATGCCCCCGGACAGCTCGACCTGCACGTCGAGGCGCGCGACGACGTCGGCGAGCAGCTCCGCGTTGGAGCCGCGGCCGAACGCGGCGTCGAGGTCGACGAGGTGGATCCACTCCGCGCCGCCGGACTGCCAGTCGAGCGCGGCGGCGAGCGGGTCGCCGTACGAGGTCTCGGAGCCCGCCTCGCCCTGGACGAGGCGGACGGCCTGGCCGTCGGCGACGTCGACGGCGGGGAGCAGCACGAGGCGGTCGGTCACGAGGGTCTCCATCGGTGTAGGCGGTGGCGCGTCGCTCGCGCCGGGTGGTGCGCGCCGGGCGTGTGCCGCGTGCGCAGACGGTCAGAGCGAGCGGACCCAGTTCTCCAGCAGGGTCGCGCCGGCGTCGCCCGACTTCTCGGGGTGGAACTGCGTCGCGGACAGCGGGCCGTTCTCGACGGCCGCGACGAAGCGGCCACCGTGCTCGGACCACGTGACGAGCGGTCGGCGGACGGGCGAGTCCGCCGGGAGGTCCTGGCCGGTCGTGAACGACCGGGCCGCGTAGGAGTGCACGAAGTAGAAGCGCTCGCGCTCGACCCCGCGGAACAGCACGCTGCCCTCGGGCACGTCGACCGTGTCCCAGCCCATGTGCGGCACGACGTCGGCCTCCAGACGGTCGACGAGGCCCGCCCACTCCCCCAGACCGTCGGTGAGCGTCCCGTGCTCGTCGCCCTGCTCGAACATGACCTGCATGCCCACGCAGATCCCGAGGACGGGCCGCCCGCCGGCGAGCCGCCGACCGACGATCTCGTCGCCCCGCACGCCGCGCAGACCGGTCATGACCGCGGCGAACGCGCCGACGCCCGGGACGACGAGCCCGTCCGCGTCCTGCGCGCGCGCCCGGTCCGCCGTCAGCTCGACGTCCGCGCCGACGCGCTCGAGCGCGCGCACGGCCGAGCGGACGTTGCCGAACCCGTAGTCGAGCACGACGACGGACGGGCGGCGGGCGGTAGACGCCGCCGCGGTGGGCTCGGTCATGCGCCGTCCTTCCGTGCGCGCCGCGCCGCCGACGTGAGCAGGCGCATCGCCTTCCAGCGGGAGATCGACGAGCTCGCCACGACGCCGTCCTGGTCGGCGAGCGTCGTCGTGCCGGTGAGCAGGTCCTCGAGCGACTCGGGCGCACCGCCGAGCACGAGGCCCGGCGCGAGGGTGTCGCCCTGCACGCCGTCCGCCCAGCGCGTCATCGTGAGCTGCTCGCCGCTGCGCTCGACGAGCACGAGCGGCACGCCCTTGACGAGGGTCGTCAGGGCGGCGGCCGCGTGCGCGGGTGCGTCGCCCGCGGGCTCGCGCAGCACCGCCACGGCACCGACGTCGGTCGGCACGACGTCCGCCTCGACCTGCGCGAGCGAGCACGCCGCCGCGAGCGGCTCCGCGCCCGCGATCTGCGTGATGAGCGCCACGAGGTCGGGGACCGCCGAGGCCGTCAGCGACGAGAGGTCGTCGGGGATCTCGACGCCGTCCAGCGCGTCGTCGTCGTGCGTGCTCACAGGGCTCCCTTCGTGGACGGGACGCCCTCGACGCGCGGGTCCGGCGCGACGGCGGCGCGCAGCGCCCGGGCGAGCGCCTTGAACTGCGCCTCGACGATGTGGTGCGGGTCGCGGCCCGCGAGGACGCGCACGTGGATGCAGATGCCCGCGTGGTGGGCGATCGACTCGAGCACGTGCCGCGTGAGCGACCCCGTGAAGTGCCCGCCGATGAGGTGGTACTCCTGCCCCTCCGGCTCGCCCGAGTGCACGAGGTACGGCCGCCCGGACACGTCGACGACGGCGAGCGCGAGGGCCTCGTCCAGCGGGACCGTCGCGTCGCCGAAGCGCCCGATGCCCACCTTGTCGCCGAGCGCGACGCGCAGCGCCTCGCCGATCGTGATCGCGACGTCCTCCACCGTGTGGTGCGCGTCGATGTGGGTGTCCCCCGTCGCGACGACCTTGAGGTCGATGAGCGAGTGCTTGCCCAGCGCCGTGAGCATGTGGTCGTAGAACGGGACGGTCGTCGAGATCTCGGTCCGTCCGGTCCCGTCGAGGTCGAGCTCGACGAGCACGCTCGACTCGGACGTCGCGCGCTCGATGCGCGCGGTGCGCTTCACAGTCCTGCCACCTCCACGAGGGCCTGACGGAAGGCCCTCATCTCGTCGCCGGTGCCGATCGACACCCGCAGCCAGCCGTCGGGACCAGTCTCCCGGATGAGCACGCCCCGCTCCAACAACGCCGCCCAGACCGCGTGCCGGTCCGCGAACGTGCCGAACAGGACGAAGTTGGCGTCGGACTCCGCGACCTCGACCGGACGACCGTCCGGGTGCCGCAGCGAGCGCAGCCACGCGACGGTCTCGTCGCGGCGCTCGCGCAGCGCGGAGACCTGCGCGAGCAGCTCGCCCGAGTGCGCGAGGGCCGCGCGCGCGACCGCCTGCGTCACGGCCGACAGGTGGTACGGCAGGCGCACGACGCGCAGCGCGTCGACGAGCTCGCGCGACGCCGCGAGGTACCCGACGCGGGCGCCCGCGAGCGCGAACGCCTTGGACATCGTGCGCGTCACCGCGAGGTTCGGGTAGCGCTCGAGCAGCTCGAGCGCCGACGGCGTCCCGGCGCGCCGGAACTCGCCGTACGCCTCGTCGACGACGACGACGGCGGGCGCCTCCTGCCCGCCGGGGAGCGGGACGCGCACCGCGAGCGCCGCCTCGCACACCGCCTCGACGGTCGCGGCAGGCAGCGCCGTGCCGGTCGGGTTGTTCGGGCTCGCGAGCAGGACGACGGACGGCTGCTCGCGCGCGATCACCTCGCGGGCGTGCTCCGGGTCGAGCGTGAAGTCCTCCGCGCGGCGCCCGACGACCCAGGCCGTGTGCGTGTCGCGCGCGTACTCCGGGTACATCGAGTACGTCGGCGCGAAGGAGACGGCCGTGCGCCCCGGGCCGCCGAAGGCCTGCAGCACGTGGAGCATGATCTCGTTCGAGCCGTTCGCCGCCCAGAGCTGCTCCGCCCCCAGCACGACGCCCGCCTCCGTCCCGAGGTAGGCGGCGAGGTCGGTGCGCAGGCCGAGGAAGTCGCGGTCGGGGTAGCGGTTCAGCCCGGTGGCGGCGTCGTGCACCGCGCGCGTGATGGTCGCGACGACGGCCTCGCTCGGCGCGTGCGGGTTCTCGTTGACGTTGAGCAGGACCGGGACGTCGAGCTGCGGCGCACCGTACGGCTCGACGCCGGCGAGCTCGGGGCGCAGCGGGAGCAGGGGTCGTCCCGCGACGGAGGGTGGGGTCACCCCGACAGTCTACGAAGCGTGGGCGCGCGGCCGCCCGTGACGTCCGGCACGCGGGCACCCCGGGGCGACCTTCTGACGGCGGCCGCCCGGGACGGTCGGCGCGGTCGGCGCGCGGTCGACCGGGACGGTCGGCCTCGCCGACGAGAGGCGGAGGTCCCGACCTGGACGGACGTCGGTCGCCGGTCCGGCCGTCCGGGGCGCCGGAGCGGCGGCGCACGCGTAGCGTCGAGAGGGAAGGGAGGACCGTCGGCACGGTCCCCCGGCCCCTCTCCCCGAGAAAACGAGGTGATCTCCGTGCCCGCCATGCGTGCCGCCGTCGTCCGCTCGTTCACCGACCCGCTGGTCGTCGAGGAGCTCGACGTCCCGTCGCCCGGGCCCCACGAGGCCCTGGTCAAGGTCGACTACACCGGCGTGTGCCACACGGACCTGCACGCCGCGCACGGCGACTGGCCGGTCAAGCCCGCTCCCCCGTTCGTGCCGGGCCACGAGGGCGTCGGCACGGTCGTCGCGGTCGGTGACCAGGTCACGCGCGTGCGCGTGGGCGACACGGTCGGCAACGCCTGGCTCTGGAGCGCGTGCGGCGAGTGCGAGTACTGCGAGACGGGCTGGGAGACGCTGTGCCCGCAGCAGAAGAACGGCGGCTACTCGGTCGACGGCTCGTTCGGCCAGTACATGCTCGTCGACTCGAGGTACTGCCCGGTGATCCCGGACGGGGTCGACCTCTCCGCCGTCGGGCCGATCCTGTGCGCCGGCGTCACCGTCTACAAGGGGCTCAAGGTCACGGACACCCAGCCCGGCGAGTGGGTGCTGGTCTCGGGGATCGGCGGGCTCGGGCACATCGCGGTGCAGTACGCGGTCGCGATGGGCCGCCGCGTCGCCGCGGTGGACGTCGACGACGAGAAGCTCGCGCTCGCGCGCAAGCACGGCGCGGAGGTGACGGTGAACGCGGCGACGTCGCCCGACGCGGCGGCCGAGATCCGCGAGCAGACGGGCGGCGGCGTCCACGGCGCGCTCGTCACCGCCGTCAACGCGCACGCGTTCCCGCAGGCCGTGGGGGCGCTGCGCCGCGGTGGCACGGTCTCGCTCGTCGGCCTGCCGCCGGAGAAGTTCCCGCTCGACATCTTCACGACCGTCCTCTTCGGCCTGACCGTGCGCGGGTCGATCGTCGGCACGCGCAAGGACATGGCCGAGGCGCTCGACTTCTTCGCGCGCGGCAAGATCACCCCGACGTACACCGTGCGTCCGCTCGACGACATCAACGCGATCTTCGCCGAGATGGAGGAGGGCCGGATCGACGGGCGCGTCGTCATGGACATGCGCTCCTGACGTCGCGCCGCTGCCGCTCGCGTCGTCCCGGCCCGTGACCCCCGACCGGGTCGCGGGCCGGGGCTGTGCACGACGGCCCGAGGGTCGGCGGGTGCGCCTACGATCGTGCGGGTGAGCCCCACCGACCCGTACGCCGACCTGCCCTTCGATCCGGCCGACGAGCCGCCGCTCGACGAGCCCGCCGACCCGTTCGGCGACCCGTGGGCGGGGACGGCGCCGGAGGCACCGGCGACCGCGGCTCCCGCCGCGCGCACGGCCGGCGGCGCGGGCGCGGACGCTCGCGGCGGCGACCCCGCGCCCGACCCCGCGCCCGTTCCGGCGGCCGGCGGCGGCGAGGCCGCCAAGCGCGCCAAGCTCGCCATGCTGCGCGGCCTCCTCGACGGGCAGTCGCTGCGCGAGGACGCCGAGACCGCGCTGCGCGCCCTCGTGGGGCGCGACGACGCGAAGCTGCGCGAGGACCAGTGGCGCGCGATCGAGGCGCTCGTGGCGTTCCGCCGTCGTGCGCTCGTCGTGCAGCGCACCGGGTGGGGCAAGTCGGCCGTGTACTTCGTCGCGACCCGGCTGCTGCGCGACCGCGGCGCCGGCCCGACGGTGATCGTGTCCCCGCTCCTCGCGCTCATGCGGGACCAGATCTCGGCCGCCGCGCGCGCCGGGATCAAGGCGGTGACGATCAACTCCGCGAACGTCACCGAGTGGGACGACGTCCACCGCGCGATCGCGGACGGCGAGGTCGACGTGCTCCTGTGCTCGCCGGAGCGGCTCAACAACCCCGGCTTCCGCGACGAGGTCCTCCCCCGGCTCGCGGCGGACGCGGGCCTCGTCGTCATCGACGAGGCGCACTGCATCTCGGACTGGGGCCACGACTTCCGGCCGGACTACCGGCGCATCCGCACCCTGCTCGCCGACCTGCCGCCCGGCATCCCGGTGCTCGCGACGACCGCGACGGCGAACGAGCGCGTGACCGCCGACGTCGCGGAGCAGCTCGGTGTCACGGCGGCGCACGCCGCGGGCCGGGCCGCGGGCGATGTCGCGGGCGGGACGGCCCACGAGGACGTGCTCGTCCTGCGCGGCGGCCTCGACCGCGAGTCGCTGCACCTCGCCGTGCTGCGCCTGCCCGACCAGCCGACGCGCGTCGCGTGGCTCGTCGAGGCGCTCCAGGACGTCGACGGCTCGGGGATCGTGTACTGCCTCACCGTCTCCGCCGCCGAGCAGGTCGCGAGCCAGCTCCGCGCCGCCGGTCTCGCCGTGGCGTCGTACACGGGCCAGACGGACCCCGCCGAGCGCGAGCGGCTCGAGGAGGACCTCAAGGAGAACCGCGTCAAGGCGCTCGTCGCGACCTCCGCGCTCGGGATGGGCTTCGACAAGCCGGACCTGGCCTTCGTCGTCCACCTCGGGGCGCCGAGCTCGCCGATCGCGTACTACCAGCAGGTCGGGCGCGCGGGCCGTGGCGTGGACTCGGCCGTCGTGGTGCTCCTGCCGGGCGAGGAGGACCGCCGCATCTGGGAGTGGTTCGCGTCCACCGCGTTCCCGCCGCAGGATCAGGTGCGCGCGACCCTCGACGCCCTCGGCGCGGGCGGCACGCAGTCCGTCGCGCAGCTCGAGACGCAGGTCGACCTCAAGCGGTCACGCCTCGAGGGGATGCTCAAGGTGCTCGACGTCGACGGCGCGGTCCGGCGCGTCAAGGGCGGCTGGGAGGCCACGGGCGAGCCTTGGACGTACGACGCCGAGCGCTATGCGCGCGTCGACGCCACGCGCTCGGCCGAGCAGCAGGCGATGCTCGACTACGAGGCCACCGACGGGTGCCGCATGGCGTTCCTGCGCGCCGCGCTCGACGACCCGGAGCTCGAGGACGGGTGGCGGTGCGGCCGCTGCGACACGTGCGGCGGCGTGACGCTGCCCGCACTCCCCGACGCGGAGGCCGTCGCCGCCGCGCGCGCCGACATGGACCGCCCCGGCGTCGAGGTCGTGGCCCGTCGGCAGTGGCCGAGCGGCATGGACCGTCTGGGGCTCGACCTGCGCGGGCGCCTGGGTGCGGACGAGCTCGCCGAGACCGGGCGCGCGGTCGCGCGCCTCGACGGGCTCGGCTGGTCCGCGCCGCTGCGCGAGCTCTTCGCGGCCACGACGCCCGACGGCGACACCCCCGTCGCGCTCCGGCGCGCCGCCGCGCGCGTCCTCGACGACTGGGCGGAGCTCTACGAGTCCGCCCCGCAGCCGGACCCGGAGACCGGGGTCGATGACAACTCTCCTGACGGCACAGCCCCGGCCGAACGGTGGCTCCTCGTGGACGGCGTCGTCGCGGTCCGCTCCGCGACGCGCCCGCGGCTCACGTTCCACCTGGCGAACGGGCTCGCGAGCTATCTCGGCAAGCCGCTCATCGGCGCGGTCGGCCCGGTCCCGGGCCGCGAGGAGCCGGGCCGGCACGACGTGAACTCCGCGACGCGCCTCGCGGGCGTCGCGAGCCGCCTCCAGCTCGAACTGTCGGACGCCGCGCGCGCGGGGCTCGCCGGCCGCCGCGTGCTGCTCGTCGACGACTACACCGAGTCGGGCTGGACCCTCACGGTCGCGGCACGCCTGCTGCGCCGCGCCGGGGCGGCGGCGGTGCACCCGTTCGTGCTCGGGGTGCGCTGACGCGGACGCGCCAGACACCGGGCCGCGTCACCAGCGCAGGCGCAGCTCGGTGTACGTCGTGTCCACAAAGCCGAGCGAGCGGTAGAGCGGCTCGCCCTCCGGCGTCGCGTGCAGGGACACGGAGTCCGCGCCCGCCGTGCGGGCCCAGTCGAGCGCCGCTCCGACGCACGCGCGCCCGAACCCCCGGCCGCGGTCCGTCGGGTGCGTGCAGACGTTCGACAGGTGCGCCGTCGTGCCGCGGGGATTGCGCGCCGACGGCGCGGAGCGGTGCAGCTCGACGAGCGCGCACGCCGCGAGGCGTCCCGGTGCGTCGACGACGAACGCGACGACGTCGGGCGTCGCGAGACCTGCGGCGAACCACGCGCGTGCCCGGCCCTGCCACGTCGGGTCCTCCGCGCCGGGTTCGCCCATCGCGCGCATGAGGTGCACGCGTAACGACACGAGGTCGGCCGCGTCACGCGGGACGGCACGCCGCACCGGCACGACGGCGTCCCGCGCGGAGACCCCGTGCGGGCCGCCGTCGAGCGGTGCCTGGTCGCGCGAGGCGCCGTCGTGCGGGGCCTCGTCGTGCAGGGCCTCGTCGTGCGGGCCGCCGTCGTGCCGCCGTGCTGGGTCGTTCGGGCCGCCGTCGTGCGGCGCGCCGGACCGACCGGCGGTCACAGGAACCGCGCCCGCACCGCCTCGCCGTGCGCCGGGAGGTCCTCGTCGTTCGCCACGGCGACGATCCGGTCTGCGAGGTCCTCGAGGGCGTCGCGGTCGTACTCGACCACCTGGACGGCCTTGACGTAGCTGTGCACGCCGAGCCCGCTGGAGAAGTGCGCGCAGCCGCCCGTCGGCAGGACGTGGTTCGATCCGGCCATGTAGTCGCCGAGCGAGACCGGCGACCAGGGCCCGACGAAGATCGCCCCCGCGCTCGTGACGCGCTCGGCGAGCTCGGCCGCCCCCGCGGCCTGGATCTCCAGGTGCTCCGCGCCGTAGGCGTCCACCACCTGCAGCCCGTGCTCGAGGTCGTCGACGAGCACGATCGCGGACTGCGGGCCCGCGAGCGACTGCGCGACGCGCTGCGCGTGCTTCGTCGCGGTCACGAGGTCCGCGAGGCGCGCCTCGACCGCGGCGGCGAGCTCGACCGACGGGGTCACGAGCACCGCGGCGGCCAGCGGGTCGTGCTCCGCCTGGCTGATGAGGTCGGCCGCGACGTGCCCCGGGTCCGCGGAGGCGTCGGCGAGGACCGCGATCTCGGTGGGGCCCGCCTCCGCGTCGATGCCCACGACGCCTCGCACGAGCCGCTTGGCCGCCGCGACGAAGACGTTGCCGGGGCCCGTCACCACGTCGACCGGCTCGCACAGCACGTCGCCGTCCTGCGGCTCGCTGCCGGCCGCGCCGTACGCGAACATCGCGACCGCCTGCGCCCCGCCGACGGCGTACACCTCGTCGACGCCGAGCAGCGCGCACGCGGCGAGGATCGTCGGGTGCGGCAGGCCGCCGCTGTCCCGCTGCGGCGGTGATGCCACGGCGAGGCTCGGCACGCCCGCCTCCTGCGCCGCGACGACGTTCATCACGACGGACGACGGGTAGACGGCCAGGCCACCGGGCGCGTAGAGCCCGACGCGGCGCACGGGCACCCACCGCTGGCGGACCTGGGCGCCCGGCGCGACCTGGACCGTGAAGTCCTGCGGGCGCTGCGCCGCGTGCACGAGCCGGACCCGGCGGATCGACTCCTCGAGCCCTGCCCGGACCTGCGGGTCGAGCGCCGCGAGCGCCGCGGCGATCTCGTCGGCCGGGACCCGCAGGTGCTCCGGCCGCACGCCGTCGAAGCGCTCGGCGTACTCGCGCAGGGCCTCGGCCCCGCGCGTCCGCACCGCCTCGAGGATCGGCGCGACCCGATGCGCCGCGTCCTCCACGCCGACCTCTGCGCGCGGCAGGGCCTCGGCGAGCTCGCGTGCGGACAGGGAACGCCCTCGGAGATCGATGCGGGAGATCATGCGACGAGTCTAGGAGCCCGGGAGGTCCGCGACGAGCGCGTTTCGCCCACCGGTCGTCCTGGCGGCCGCCCTGCGCCGGCGCGTACTCGTCGGGAGTCGTGTCGTCGCGGCACGCGGCGCCGGGGAGAATGGCGTCATGAACGCCTCCGACGACGCCCGCCCGGTCGAGATCTCCGACGACGTCATCCGCCTCGGCCAGTTCCTCAAGCTCGCCGGGCTCGCCGAGTCCGGCGCGGAGGCGCGCGAGCTCGTCACCGAGGGCGAGGTGCGCGTGAACGGCGAGGTGGACACGCGCCGGGGACGCCAGCTGCACCGGGGCGACGTCGTCACGGTGGACCGGCCGCAGGGCGGGGAGAGCGCGACCGTCGCCTGAGCGGCGGGTACCACTCGTCGGGCACGGTCAGGCCATGTACGTCGAGGCCATCACCTTGTCCGGCGTGAGGCGCAGCACCACGCGCTCCGGCTTGGGCGTCAGCGGGCGGTACCGGCGGGCGTAGCGCGCGACGGCGTCCGCCACCTCCTCCGCGTCCTCGACGACCTCGATCGTCCCCTCGAGCGTGAGCCACCGCCCGCCGTCGACCTGGCACACCGCGGCGCGCGGGTGCGCCCCGTCCTGGCCGGTCCGGCGGGCGTTGCGCGCCTTTACCGACCCACGGTTCGTCGTGATCCGCACGACACCCGCGTCCGGGTCCCAGGTGAACGCCACCGGGACGACGTGCGGGCTCCCGTCCTCGCGCAGGGTCGTGAGCGTAGCCAGGTGCCGCTCGGTGACGAAGACGCGCTGCTCGGGGTTGAGTCGGATCACGCTCGCGAGTCTAGGCGCGGCCGCCCGGCACCGGCCGGAGCCGCCTCGTGCCGGTCGTCACAGGCCGCCGCCGACGAGCCGCCGCGGGTGCGCCGTCCTGCGTGCGCCGCAGCGCGGGCAGGACGGCACCGCCCGGGCGGTGGCACCGTCTGCGCGGCGGGACCGTCTGCGCGGCGGGACCGTGCGCAGTGCCGGACCGACGGCGTCGGCGTGTCAGAGCAGGCAGGACGGCCCGAGCAGCGCCTTGAGGTCGCCGAACAGCGCCGGCGACTTCTCGACCCGCAACCCGTCGCCCGCGCGCACGACCGTGGTCTTGCCGGGCTCGAGGACCTGGACGTGCACCTCGGCCGAGCCGGGGTGCGTCGCGAGGACCTCGCGCAGGCGCAGGATGATCGGCTCGACGCAGCGCGTGTGCGAGACCTTCACGGCGAGCGGCGACTCCGCGCCCACGGTGATGTCCGGGAGCGAGACCTCCATCGCCTGGAGCTGCATCGTGTCGTCACGCCGACGCACGCGCCCGCGCAGGACCACGACCTGGTCCTCGGCGAGGACGGTCGAGTACGCGAGGTACGTCTCGCCGAAGAACATGACCTCGACGGCGCCCTCGAGGTCCTCGATGGTCACCGCCGCCCACGGGTTGCCGTTCTTGCTCATCTTGCGCTGGAGCGACGTCACGAGTCCGGCGATCGTCACGGTGGAGCCGTCGGGCCGGCCCTCGTCGGCGAGGAGGTTCGCGATCCCGGTGTCCGCCGCGCGCGTCAGCACGTGCTCGAGCCCGGACAGCGGGTGGTCGGAGACGTACAGGCCGAGCATCTCGCGCTCGAACGCGAGGCGCTGCTTCTTGTCCCAGTCCGGGAGGTCGGGCACGTCGACGGAGAACGACATGCCGTCCTCGGCGTCGGCGCCCCCGAAGTCGGCGAAGAGGTCGAACTGGCCCTCCGCCTCCTTGCGCTTGACGCTGATCACCGAGTCGACGGCCTGCTCGTGCACGACGAGCAGGGCGCGCCGCGCGTGACCGAGCGAGTCGAACGCACCTGCCTTGATGAGCGACTCGATGGTGCGCTTGTTGCACACCACGGCCGGCACCTTGTCGAGGAAGTCGGTGAACGACGTGAACGCGCCCTTCTCCTCGCGCGTGCGGATGATCGCGTCGACGACGTTCGCGCCGACGTTGCGCACGCCCGTGAGACCGAAGCGGATGTCGCCGCCCACCGCGGTGAACTTCGCCGCCGAGTCGTTCACGTCCGGCGGGAGCACGGTGATGTGCATGCGCCGGCACTCGTTGAGGTAGAGGGCCAGCTTGTCCTTGTCGTCGCGCACGCTCTGCAGGAGCGCCGCCATGTACTCCGTCGGGTAGTTCGCCTTGAGGAACGCCGTCCAGTACGCCACGAGGCCGTACCCGGCGGAGTGCGCCTTGTTGAAGGCGTAGCCCGCGAACGGGACCAGCGTGTCCCAGACCGCCTGGATCGCGGCGTCGGAGTACCCGCGCTCCCGGCAGCCCGCCTGGAACGGCACGAACTCCTTGTCGAGGATCTCCTTCTTCTTCTTGCCCATCGCGCGCCGCAGCAGGTCGGCCTGTCCGAGCGAGTACCCGGCGAGGATCTGCGCGGCCCTCTGGACCTGCTCCTGGTAGACGATGAGGCCGTAGGTCTCGTCGAGGATCTCCGCGAGGGGCTGCTCGAGCTCCGGGTGGATGGGCTCGATCTTCTGCAGCCCGTTCTTGCGCAGCGCGTAGTTCGTGTGCGAGTTCATGCCCATCGGGCCCGGGCGGTACAGCGCGATGACGGCCGAGA
Source organism: Cellulosimicrobium sp. 72-3 (assembly GCF_013127315.1). Lineage (NCBI taxonomy): Bacteria > Bacillati > Actinomycetota > Actinomycetes > Micrococcales > Promicromonosporaceae > Cellulosimicrobium > Cellulosimicrobium sp. 72-3. The sequence continues at coordinate 1,830,989 of NZ_CP053419.1, read as the reverse complement.
GGTCGTCGAACTTGTCCGGCTTCATCTGGCGCAGGAGCGCGCGCATGGGGCCGCCGTCGAGCTGGAACACGCCGAGCGTGTCTCCGCGCGCGAGCAGCTCGTACGACGCCTTGTCGTCGAGCGTGAGCGACTCGATCTCGATCGGCTCCTTGCCGTTCATCTCGATGTTCTCGAGCGCGTCGTCGAGGATCGTGAGGTTCCGCAGCCCGAGGAAGTCCATCTTGATGAGGCCGAGGCCCTCGGACGTCGGGTAGTCGAACTGCGTGATGACCGCGCCGTCCTGAGGACGGCGCATGATCGGGATGATGTCGATGAGCGGGTCGCTCGACATGATGACGCCCGCCGCGTGCACGCCCCACTGCCGCTTCAGCCCCTCGATACCCCGCGCGAGCTCGACGACGCGCTGCGCCTCCGGGTCGGTGTCGTGGAGCTGGCGGAACTCCGCCGCCTCGGAGTACCGCTCGTGCTTGGGGTCGAAGATCCCCGACAGGGGGATGTCCTTGCCCATCACGGCCGGCGGCATCGCCTTGGTGAGCTTCTCCCCCATCGCGAAGGGGAAGCCGAGGAGCCGCGCCGAGTCCTTGAGCGCCTGCTTGGCCTTGATGGTGCCGTAGGTGACGATCTGGGCGACGCGGTCGTCGCCGTACTTCTCCGTGACGTACCGGATGACCTCCCCGCGCCGACGCTCGTCGAAGTCGACGTCGACGTCGGGCATCGACACACGCTCGGGGTTGAGGAACCGCTCGAAGATCAGCCCGTGCTCCAGCGGGTCGAGCTCGGTGATGCCCATGAGGTAGGAGGCCATGGAGCCCGCCGCCGAACCACGGCCCGGGCCGACGCGGATGCCCTGGTCCTTGGCCCAGTTGATGAAGTCGGCGACCACGAGGAAGTACCCCGGGAAGCCCATCTGGATGATGACCTCGGTCTCGTACTGCGCCTGCTTGCGCGCCGCGTCCGGGATGCCGTTCGGGTACCGGCGGTGCAGCCCGCGCTCCACCTCCTTGACGAACCAGCTCGTCTCGTCCTCGCCCTCGGGGACGGGGAACCGCGGCATGTAGTTCGCCTTCGTGTTGAACGACACCTCGCACTGCTCGGCGATGAGCAGCGTGTTGTCGCACGCCTCGGGGAGCTCCGCGAAGACCCGGCGCATCTCGGCCGCCGACTTCACGTAGTAGCCGGTGCCGTCGAACTTGAACCGGTCCGGGTCGTCGAGCGTCGAGCCGGAGTTGATCGCGAGCAGCGCCTCCTGGCTGGAGGCGTCCTCCTCGCGCACGTAGTGGAGGTCGTTCGTCGCGACGAGGCGCGCGCCGATGGTCTCCGCGAGGCGCAGGAGGTCCTTCGTGACCCGCGTCTCGATATCGATCCCGTGGTCCATGAGCTCGACGAAGAAGTTCTCGCGGCCGAAGATGTCCTGGAGCTCGCCCGCCGTCCGCACCGCCTCGTCCCACTGGCCGAGGCGCAGGCGCGTCTGGATCTCGCCCGACGGGCACCCGCTCGTCGCGACGAGGCCCTTGCCGTAGCGCTGGAGGAGGTCGCGGTCCATGCGCGGCCACTTGCCCATCTGCCCCTCGAGCGACGCGAGCGACGACGCCCGGAACAGGTTGTGCAGACCCTCGTTGTCCTTCGCGAGCAGCGTCATGTGCGTGTACGCACCGCGCGCCGAGACGTCGTCGGACTCCTGCCCCTGCTGCCCGAACCGCACGCGGGTCTGGTCGAACCGGCTCGTGCCCGGCGTGACGTACGCCTCGACGCCGATGATCGGCTTGATGCCCTTCGCCTGCGCCCGCGACCAGAACTCGAACGCCCCGAACACGTAGCCGTGGTCCGTCGTCGCGATGGCTTTCTGCCCCAGGCGCTCGACCTCGTCGAACAGGTCCCCGATCCGGGCCGCGCCGTCCAGCATCGAGTACTCGGTGTGGACGTGGAGGTGGACGAAGTCCTCAGTCGCGGTGGGCATGCCCCGATCTTAGGCGTGCCCCACCCACACCCTGGCGAGGTGGCGGCGGGTCGTGCGGCACGTCACGCGGACGGCCCGCGGCGCCCCGCCGAGAGGGGTCAGGCGTCGGTCGTCAGGGTCTTGGCGGCGTCGCGGTGGTCGATGCCCGCGTCGAGGTAGACGGGCCCGGACACGGCGTACCCGAGCCGCTCGTAGAAGCCGATCGCCTGGACCTGGGCGGAGAGGAGCACGCGCACGGCGCGGCGTCCGTCCGGTCCGGGGACCGCGTGCTCGGCGAGCGCGACCCCCTCCAGCGCGCGCATCACCGTGGCGCCCGCGCCGGTGCCGCGCGCGACCGCGGCGACCGCGACCCGGCCGACGTGCACCTCGCCCGGGCGCCCGGGGTCCGTGAGGAGCCGGCCCGTGCCGACGACCTCCCCGCCCCGCTCGCGGTCCCGCACGAGCACGTGCGTGGTCGTCTCCGCGGTGTCCAGGTCGTCGATCTCCTCCTCGACCGGGACGCCCTGCTCGTCGACGAACACCGCGAGCCGCAGCGCGTGCGCCGCGGCCAGCCCGGCGTCGTCGGACACGCGCTCCACGGCGAGCCGGGCGTCGCCCGGCCCCGAGGCGGCGACGGTCACGCGTACGCCCCGCGCAGCACCTCGAGCGCGTGCGCGAGGTCGTCCGGGTACTCGCTCGTCAGCTCGAGCCACTGCCCGGTCGTGGGGTGCTCGAACCCGAGGCGCATCGCGTGCAGCCACTGGCGCGTCAGGGACACGCGCGAGGCCAGCACCGGGTCGGCACCGTACGTGAGGTCGCCGACGCACGGGTGCCGCAGCGCGGAGAAGTGCACCCGGATCTGGTGCGTGCGTCCCGTCTCGAGGTGCACCTCGACGAGGGACGCGGCGGGCAGCATCTCGAGGACCTCGTAGTGCGTGACCGAGGGCTTGCCCTCCGCCGTGACGGCGAACTTCCAGTCCGCGCTGGGGTGCCGCCCGATCGGCGCGTCGATCGTCCCGGTCGTGGGCTCGGGGTGGCCCTGGACGAGCGCGTGGTAGACCTTCTCGACCGTGCGCTCCTTGAAGGCGCGCTTGAGCGCGGTGTACGCGACCTCGCTCTTCGCGACGACCATGAGCCCCGACGTCCCGGCGTCGAGGCGGTGCACGATGCCCTGACGCTCCGCGGCGCCCGACGTCGAGATCCGGTACCCCGCGGCCGCGAGGGCGCCGACGACGGTCGGGCCCGTCCAGCCCGGCGACGGGTGGGCCGCGACGCCGACGGGCTTGTCGACGACCACCAGGTCGTCGTCGTCGTGCACGATGCCCATGCCCGGCACGGGTTCCGCGACGACCTCGACGGCGGGCGCGGCGTCGGGCACGTCGACCTCGAGCCACCCGCCCGGGACGAGCCGGTCGGACTTGCCGACCTCGCGTCCGTCGAGGCGGACGGCGCCGCCCGCGGCGAGCTCGGCGGCCCGCGTCCGCGAGAGGCCGAGGAGCCGGGACAGCCCGGCGTCGACCCGCTCGCCGGCGAGGCCGTCGGGCACCGGGAGCGACCGGAGGCTCACCGCGCCCCCTCGTCGTCGGTCCGCGTGGCGGTCGGCTCGGGTGCGGGCCCGGACGTCGGCTCGATGGCGTCGTCGGCGCTCGTCCCGGGGTCCGCGTCGTCGCCGCCGTGGCGCGTCCCGTCCAGCCCGATGCCGAGCACCGACAGGACGGCGATCATCACGGCCGCGGCCACGATCGCGATGTCCGCGACGTTGCCCACGAACCAGTTCGCGTAGGCGATGAAGTCGACGACGTGCCCGCGCGCGAAGCCGGGCTCGCGGAAGAAGCGGTCGACGAGGTTGCCGAGCGCGCCGCCCAGCAGGAGGCCCAGCGCGACGGCCCACGCGCGCGAGCCGATGCGGCTCACCATGCGCACGATGACGACCACGACCGCGACCACGACGATGGTCAGGAGCCACGTCATGCCCGTCGCGATGGAGAGCGCCGCGCCCGGGTTGTAGATGAGCCGCAGGCCGAGCAGGGACCCCACGAGCGGGATCGTGTCGTCGCCCAGCGTGAGGCTCGACTCCGCCCACCACTTGGTGAGCTGGTCGAGCACGAGGACGAGGACGGCGAGGACGACGGTCCACACGACCAGGACGCGTCGCGGACCGCGCCGGACGGCTCCTGCGGAGGGGTCGGCGGGCGCCTGCGGGGAGGCGTCGGCGGGGTCGGTGGGCTCGGGGCGCGCAGAGGTGGACATCGGCGGCAAGTCTGCCACGTCGTCGCCCCGGTCGACGCGGCCCCGCGACGGCCCGGTGCTCAGCGCCGCTCGGCGCGCTGCTTGGCCTCGACGGAGAGGTTCGCGCGCGGGAACGCCTGCAGGCGCGCCTTGCCGATCGGCAGCCCGGTCTCCTCGCACGTCGCGTACGTGCCGGCCGCGATGCGGTCGAGCGCGTGCGACGTCTGCGCGAGGAGGTCGCGCACGTTGTTGACGAGCGTCAGCTCCTGCTCGCGCTCGAGGGCGCTGGACCCGGAGTCTGCCTGGTCGTCGCCGGCACCGTCACCGGAGTGCCGCAGGAGGTTCGACAGCTCCTCGTCCGCGACGGCGAGCTCCCCCTCCAGCCGCTCCTTCTCGGCCAGCAGCTCCGCGGCGAGCTCCTCGGCCTCCCGCAGGGTCCAGGGCTCCTCCCCGTCGCGCACGGGGAAGGACTTGACGTCCTTCGCGAGGTTCGGGAAACGGTCGCGCACGGCCGAACGGGCCGCGGTGGTGAGCTTGGTCATGTCGCCCCTCCAAGTTCGAGTCACGCGAGAGTAGACGCAGCGGCCGGTACGCACAACACACCACGCCGGTCCGCCGAGGCGGGAGAGAAGGCGCAGGTGCGTGGCGTACCGGCCGCTGCCGGACGGTCGACGCAGGTGCTAGATGCCGGGAGCCAGGTCGCTCGTGCGGCTCGCCCCGCCGACGTTGCTGCGCGGCGGGAGGGCGCTGCCCCGGTTGTCCAGGTCGCCCAGCAGGTTCTGCAGGTAGCTCTTGAGACGCGTGCGGTAGTCGCGCTCGAAGATCCGCAGCTCGTCGATCTTGCGCTCGAGGAGCGAACGCTCCTGCTCGAGCTGCGAGAGCGTACGGTGCGAGGTCTCCTCGGCCTCGCGCACGATGCGCGAGCCCTCCTCCTTGGCCTCCGCGATGAGGCGGTCGCCCTCCTCCTGGCCGGAGCGCACGTAGTCGTCGTGCAGCTTCTGGGCCAGCTGGAGCATGCCCGTCGCCGACTCGGGCTCCGCCGCGTTCTTCGTGACGACGGCCTGCGAGATCGGGGCGGGGCGCACGGGCTCCGGCTCCGGCTCGGGCGCCTTCGGCGTCTCGACGACGGGGGGCTGCACCGCAGCGCTGGACGCGTCGGCCCGGCTGAGCTCGGCGAGACGACGCTCCGCCGCAGCGAGCTTCGACTTGAGGTCCTCGTTCTCCTCCTGCACGGAGTTGAGGGTCCTCACCACCTCGTCCAAGAAGTCGTCGACCTCTTCGACGTCGTAGCCCTCGCGGAACTTCGTCGCCGAGAACTTCTTGTTCAGGATGTCCTCTGCAGTGAGCAGTGCCATCGGTTCACCTCATAGCGTTTGCGTGTCGGTCCGGGCGACCTCGCGATCACCAGACTCCAAAGTAGCGGACATTGCCCTCAGGGGCGGGTGCAGCCGCGCCGTCGCGCGCCGTCGGAACCGTGCCGACGGCGTGCAGCGTGCGCGGGCGTGCGGTGGGGGTCGGGGCGAACCGGACGTAGCGGCCCGGTACGGGCCGTCCGGACACCCTGGTCGGGTGACGTGCGTCTCAGAGCGAGGACACGATCTGCGCCGCGATCGTCACCGCGAAGAACAGGATGATGAACGCGAGGTCGAGGCGCACCTGACCCAGCGAGAGCGGCGGGATGAGCCGGCGCAGCGCGCGCAGGGGCGGGTCCGTCGCCGAGTAGATCACCTCGGCGAGCACCAGCAGGACCCCCCGGGGCCTCCAGTCGCGCGCGAAGAACTGCACCCAGTCGAACACGAGCCGACCGATGAGCAGCAGCAGGTAGAGCCAGAGCAGGAATCCGACGATGCCTGTGATGAGGTCCCAGATCACGGGTCAACTGTGCCAGACGCACCGCCCCCGGCCCCGCCGGGGACACGCGCTACGCCCAGGGCGGACGCGCAGGAGGGACGGGCGCGTCACCGCGCCCGTCCCTCCGTGCGTGCGGCGCGTGCTCGGCGGGTGCACCGCGCCGCGCGCACGCTCAGCTCTGGTTGTAGAAGCCCGCGCGACCGGGGGCCGGCGCGGCGGCCTGCTCCTCGCCGGTGATCTCGACGTGCTCGGGCGAGAGCAGGAACACCTTGTTGGTGACGCGCTCGATGGCCCCGTGCAGCCCGAAGATGAGGCCCGCGGAGAAGTCGACGAGGCGCTTCGCGTCCGCGTCGTCCATGTCCGAGAGGTTCATGATCACGGGGGTGCCGCCGCGGAACGCCTCGCCGATCACGCGCGCGTCGTTGTACGACCGCGGGTGCACCGTCGTGATCCGCCGCAGCTCGGCCGCCGACATGCTCGTCTGCGGCACCTCGCGCGGCCCGAGCGCGCGGTGCAGCGGCGTCACCGGTGCCTGGTAGTCGTGCGCCACGTCCGCCCCCGTCTCGTCGAGCTCGTCGACGTACTCGTCCTGCTCGTCCTCGCCGCGATCATCAGCGAGGCCCAGATACAGCATGGTCTTGCGCAGCGCTCCCGCCATGGGCCTTGCTCCGTCCTCGATCGATCCTCGGTCCACCGGCCGTCGGACCGGTGCGTTCACGCTAACCGAGGGTGCGCGGCGAGCCCCGGACGACACGCCCGGCGTGCGCAACCTCGTGCGGAGGTCGGACCGAGCCCGCTCAGGTGCCGGTGAGCGTCACGAGCCCGGCGAACCGGCCGGTCGTCGTGCCACGACGCGCCGCCCGACGGTGCGAGAAGAACCGCTCGTCCTCGATCGTGCACGCCGGGACGCGCACGACGTCCGCCACGCCCGCCGCGACGAGGTCCGCGACGACCCCGGCGGGCAGGTCGAGCGCCGGCGTCCCCCAGGACGTCGTCGACCACGTGGCCGGACGCGCGAGCGCGACGTCGTCGCGCATCCACGCGGGCACCTCGTAGCACCGCCCGCACGCGCTCGGCCCGACGGCGGCCCGCACCCGGTCGACCCGCGCACCGGCGGCGACCAGGGCGCCCAGCGCCGCGTCGACCACCCCGTGCGCGAGGCCGCGGCGCCCGGCGTGCGCGACGCCGACGACGCCCGCCTCGGCGTCCGCGAGGAGGACGGGCACGCAGTCGGCCACGAGGACGCCCAGGCCCGCGCCGCGGGACGGGGCGACGAGGGCGTCCGCCTCCCCCACCGTGTCGACGGGGTCCGCACCGCGCGGCACAGGCTCCACCGTCGCGACGCGGGTGCCGTGCACCTGCGTCGCGAAGGACGCCGGGACGCCGAGCCACGCGGCCGCGCGCGCACGGTTGGCGCGCACCCGATCGGCGTCGTCGGTCACGTTCAGCCCGAGGTTGAGCGTGTCCCACGGCGCCGGCGAGAGCCCGCCGTCGCGCGTCGTGAAGCCGGCGCGCACCCCCGGCCCGAGGTCCACCTCGAGCACGACGGGAGGGGCGGCGCCGTCGGCACCGCCCCTCCCGTCCTGCACGGCCCCGGCGCTCACGCGGCCCCGCACCGCGCCACGCGGTCGCGCACCGTCACTTGAGGAAGTCGGGCACGTCGAGCTCCTCGACCTTGCGGCGCGGGGGCTCCTCGTCGAAGATCCGCGGGGGCACGTCGACGCCCTCGTTCTGCCCGCCCGGCACGGCCTCCGCGTTGTGGTTCCCGGCGTCGCCGGAACCGACCACGGTGAACGGGGCGGGGGCGACCGGCTGCACCGGCACCGGGCCCTGACCGCCGTCGAGCGTGACGGGCACGTCGTCGGCCTCCGGCTGGATCGGCACGACCGGCCGCGGCAGCGTGTGCGCACCCGTCGTCGGTGCCGGCGGCACGGCCCGCGCGGCGGGCACGACCGGGATCGCGCTCGTCGCGGGGCGCTGGGCACCTGCCACCTGGCCGAGCGCCCGCGCGTCGCCCCGCACCTGCGGGGCACCGCCGTCGAAGCCGGCCGCGATGACGGTGACACGGACCTCGTCGCCCAGCGCGTCGTCGATCACGGCGCCGAAGATGATGTTCGCCTCGGTGTGCGCGGCCTCGTGGACCAGACGCGCCGCCTCGTTGATCTCGAACAGGCCGAGGTCGGAACCACCCTGGATGGAGAGCAGCACGCCGTGGGCGCCGTCGATGCTCGCCTCGAGGAGCGGCGACGAGATCGCCATCTCGGCGGCCTGCACCGCGCGGTCGTCGCCCCGCGCGTTGCCGATGCCCATGAGGGCGCTGCCCGCACCCTGCATGACGGACTTGACGTCCGCGAAGTCGAGGTTGATGAGACCGGGGGTCGTGATGAGGTCGGTGATGCCCTGGACACCGGAAAGCAGCACCTGGTCGGCCTGGTGGAACGCCTGCAGCGCGCTGACGTTGCGGTCCGACATCGACAGGAGGCGGTCGTTCGGGATGACGATGAGGGTGTCGACCTCGTTGCGCAGGTTCTCGATGCCCTGGTCCGCCTGGACCGAGCGGCGGCGGCCCTCGAACGTGAAGGGCCGCGTCACGACGCCGACGGTCAGCGCGCCGAGCGAGCGCGCGATGCGGGCGACGACCGGTGCGCCGCCCGTGCCGGTGCCGCCGCCCTCGCCCGCCGTGACGAAGACCATGTCCGCGCCGCGCAGCACGTCCTCGATCTCCTCGGCGTGGTCCTCGGCCGCCTTCTTGCCGACCTCCGGGTCGGCGCCGGCGCCGAGACCGCGCGTGAGCTCGCGGCCGACGTCGAGCTTGACGTCCGCGTCGGACATGAGGAGCGCCTGCGCGTCCGTGTTGATGGCGATGAACTCGACACCCTTGAGGCCGACCTCGATCATCCGGTTGACGGCGTTCACGCCCCCACCGCCGATGCCGACCACCTTGATCACTGCTAGGTAGTTCTGCGGAGTTGCCACGTCAATGCCTCTCGATCGGTCAGCCCTGAACCTTCACCCTCAAGTAGAGGGTTATAGTTATGTCAGGTCGTTCATGGGTCGACCGTAGGTGTCGACGTGCCCATCATCAACGACCGTCTCGCGCGTGTCGGGGATCGCCACGCGCGCATTCACCGCGTCACCGGGAGCCGCGGGGCCGAGACGTCGTACACGGTGACCCCCGCGTTCTCCGGGACGGCCCGAAGCGTCTGCAGGACGCGCACCTTCAGCGCCGCCTCCTCGGAGCTCCCCCACTCGACGACGACCCCGTCCCGCAGCATCATGCGGACCGCGTCTCGCGTCGGCGCCGAGACCTCCGCGACCTGCGCGTGGAGGTCCGCCGGGAGCGCGTTGAGCAGCACGAGCGCGGCGTCGAGCGCCCGCGCTCCCTGGTCGTCGAGCGGCGCGTCGATCTCCGGCAGCCCCTCGGGCACCACCGGGTCGGTACGCACGCGGACACCGTCGGCGTCGAGCAGCGCGAAGCCGTCGTCCACGGGCACCGCCACGACGGGCTCGCGCGACTCGAGGAGCACGGAGAGCCCCGAGGGCCACGCACGCCGGATCTCGACGTCGCGCACGCCGTTGAGGTCGAGCACCTGCTCGCGCAGCACGACCGTGTCGAGCCGCGGCAGCGGCACGCCGTCCGCGGCGGCGACGACGTCGCGCACCTGCTGCGGGTCGATCACCGTGCCCTCGCCGGAGACCGTGACCTCGTCGAGGTCGAGGCCGAGCACGGGCGAGAAGAACGCCACCCACGCGAGACCGGCGACGACGAGGAGCCCCGCGACCCAGCCGAGGACGCGCGTGCGCACGCGGTGGCGGCGCATCGCGTCGCGCTCGGCGAGCCGCTCGGCCATGCCGTGCGAGACGACCCCGATCGGGGCGGCCGACGCGCCGCGCGGGACCGACGTCGTCGGGCCCGCGCCCCGGCTGCCGCCACCGCGCGCGGCCGGAGGACGACCGGTGCCGGGTCGGCCGCCCGACGAGCGCACGAGCTCGGAGCCCGGCGCCGCGACGCGGCGCACCGGTCGCGTCGGCGTGTCCTCGACCGGCGCCCGGCGCGCGCCCGGGGGCGGGGCCGGCTTCGCGGAGCTCGGGGCCTGCTTTGCGGGGCCCGGGGCCGCGGACCGTCCGGCCCGCTCGCCCGCGCCCGACCGGCCCGGCCGCGGCGCGGCGGGACGAGGCTGGGGCGGCGGACGCATCAGGCCTCGCCTCCTCCGGGCGCCGGGGCACCGTCGCGACGCGCGCGGAGGCGCTCGAGGACGACGGCGCCCAGCTCCGTGACGTCGCCCGCCCCGACGGTGAGCACGAGGTCTCCCGGGCGGGCGGCGTCCGCGACGCGGTGGGCCGCCTCGACGCGGTCCTCGACCGCGTCGACGACCACGCCGGGAGCGTCGACCAGGTCGGTGATCGTGCGCGCGCTCACGGCCGGGTCCGGCTCCTCGCGCGCCGCGTAGACGCCCGTGACCACGACCTCGTCCGCTCCGGCGAGCGCCTGCGCGAACTCGCGCGCGAACGTCGCGGTGCGCGAGAACAGGTGCGGCTGGAACAGCACGAGCACCCGGCCACCGGCCGCGACGGGCCGGGCGGCGGCGAGCAGCGCGGCCACCTCGGTCGGGTGGTGCGCGTAGTCGTCGACGACGCGCACGCCGCCCGCCTCGCCGCGGGCCTCGAAACGGCGGCCGGTGCCGAGGAAGCCGTGCGCGGCCGCGACCGCCGCCGCCGGGTCGACGCCGAGCACGACCGCCGTCACGACGGCCGCGGTCGCGTTGAGCGCGTTGTGGTGCCCCGGCACGCGCAGCAGCAGCTCGAGCCCGTCGAGGCGCGCCGCACCGACCGTTCCGGTGAGCGACGCCCGCACCCCGGGTCGGCCCACCTCGTCGGTGGGGGCCACGTCCGCGACGCGCACGTCGGCGTCCGCGGACGTGCCGTACGTGACCACCGCTCCCCCGGCCCGGGCGTGGGACGACGCGAGAGCGCGCGCCCCCGCGTCGTCGGCGCACGCGACGAGCGTCCCGCCCGGGACGATCCGCGCGGCGAAGTCGACGAACGCCTGCTCGAACGCGGCACGCGACCCGTAGTGGTCGAGGTGGTCCGGCTCCACGTTGGTGACGACGGCGACGTCGGGCGCGTAGTTGAGGAACGACCCGTCCGACTCGTCGGCCTCGGCGACGAGGACGTCCGACCCGAGGTGGCCGCCCGCGACGGGGCCGTCCTCGGTGAGCACCGTGCCGCCGATCGCGAACGACGGGTCGAGGCCCGCGCCGCGCAGGACGGTCGCGATCATCGCGGACGTCGTGGTCTTGCCGTGCGCGCCCGCCACGGCGACGGACCGGCCGCGCGCCATGAGCGAGGCCAGCGCCTGCGAGCGGTGCAGCACGCGCAGCCCGGCCGCGCGCGCCGCCGCGAGCTCGGGGTTCGTCTCGCGCACCGCGCTCGACACCACGACGGTGTCCGCGCCGGCGACGTGCGCGGCGTCGTGCCCCACCCACACCCGGACGCCGTCGGAGCGCAGCGCGGCGAGCGCGTCGCCCTCGCGCGCGTCCGAGCCCTGGACGGGGACGCCGTGCGCGGCGAGGAGACGGGCGACGACGGACATGCCCGCCCCGCCGACGCCGACGAGGTGGACCGTGCCGAGCGCCTCGAGCGCGAGCGGGCCCTCGCCCGACGCCGCCGTCACGCCCGTGCCCCCGACGCACCGGCGACGGCCTCGGCGACGAGGTCCGCGACGCGGGCGGCGCCGTCGCGCACGCCCGCTCCCGCGGCGGCCGCTGCCATCGCGTCGAGCCGGCCCGGGTCACCGAGCAGCGCCGGGACCTCGCGCGCGACCCACGCCGCGTCGAGCTGTGCGTCGTCGACGAGCAGGCCGCCACCCGCCGCGACGACGGGGCCGGCGTTGAGCCGCTGCTCCCCGTTGCCGATGGGCAGCGGCACGTAGACGGCCGGGATGCCCAGCGCCGCGAGCTCGCCCACCGTGCCCGCGCCCGCGCGGCACACGACGAGGTCCGCGACCGCGAGCGCGAGCTGCATCTCGGCGAGGTACTCGCGCACGTCGTAGCGCGCGCCGGGGTGGCCCGCGACGGCACCGGCCGCCGCCTCGCGCACCGCGCCGTCCTTGCCCTTGCCCGTCAGGTGGAGGATCTGCGTGCCCGCCCCCAGGAGCGCGCCGGCGGCACCGGAGACCGCCTCGTTGAGGCTCTGCGCCCCCAGCGAGCCGCCGGTGACCACGAGCGTGCGCGCGCGGGGGTCGAGGCCGAGGCGCGCCGCGGCGTCCGCGCGCACCCCGGCGGCGTCCGCCGCCCGCGCGGCCACGAGGTCCTGGATCTCGCGGCGCAGCGGCAGCCCGGTGACGACGCCGCCCTTGAGCGGCGTGCCCTCGAACGTCACGCCGACGCGCGCGGCCCACCGGGCACCGAGGCGGTTCGCCAGGCCGGGGCGCGCGTTCTGCTCGTGGATCACGACCGGGACGTCGCGACGGCGCGCGGCGAGGTACGCGGGCGTGGAGACGTAACCCCCGAAGCCGACGACGACGCGCGCGCCGGTCTCGTCGATGACGGCGCCCGCCGCGTCCACGGCGGACTTGAGGCGTCCCGGGAGGTTGACCCACTCCGCGCTGGGGCGGCGCGGGAGCGGGACGCGCGGCACGTGCCGCAGCGGGTAGCCCCGGGCGGGGACCAGGTCGTCCTCCAGGCCGCCCGCGACCCCGAGCGCGGTCACCACCACGCCGGGCTCACGCGCCCGGAGCTCGTCCGCCACCGCGAGGAGCGGGTTCACGTGCCCCGCCGTCCCGCCGCCTGCGAGCACCACCGAACCGATCGTCGTCACGTACCTCGTCGTCCTTCCCTGCGGCAGGTGCCGCGTCCTGTCCGTCGTGCGGAGGTCTGTCGTGCGGGGCGCGGGGCGCCCCACGGGTCCGGCGTCGCGGCCGGAGCGGCAACGACGGCCGGAGAGGTCATCGCGCGGTCCGGCGCCGGGGGCGCGCCGCCCGGCCGACGACGGCGAGCGAGCGCCGCACGACGCTCCCCCGCGCGGCGAGCGCCTCGGCCGCGCCCGGTTCCGAGCGCGCGAACGAGATGAGCACGCCGAGCGCGGCCATCGTCATGATGAGCGCGGAGCCGCCCGCCGAGACGAGCGGCAGCGGGACGCCGATCACGGGCAGGAGCCCGATGACGACGCCGATGTTGATGAACGCCTGGCCGACGATCCAGCACGCGATTCCGGCCGTCGTGATCTTCACGAAGGGGTCGGGGTGGCGACGCACGATCCGGCTCGTGGCGACGCCGACGATGACGAACAGCCCCAGCACCAGGAGCGTGCCGAGCAGCCCGAGCTCCTCGCCGATCACGGCGAAGATGAAGTCGTTGTGCGCCTCCGGCAGGTACGACCACTTCTCGCGGCTCGCCCCGAGGCCGACGCCCGTGAGCCCGCCCGTGCCGAGCGCGTACAGGCCGTGCATCGACTGGTAGCACTCGCCGAGGGTGTCGGTGCACTCGCGGTACGTCGCCATGATGCGCGAGAGCCGGTCGCCGCCCGACTGGTTGAGGATGAAGACGTACCCGACGACGAACGCGGCACCGCCCGCCCCGAGGGCGAGCAGGCGCCCGTCGGCCCCCGAGACGAAGAACGCCCCCGCGATGATCGCCATGACGACGAGCGCCGTGCCGAGGTCGTGACCCGCGAGCACGAGGCCCACGACCGCGACCGCGACGGGGACCGCGGGGATCAGCACGTGCCGCCACTGACCGAGCATCCGCTGCTTGCGCCCGAGCACGACACCGAGCCACAGCGCGAGCGCGAGCTTCGCGACCTCGGCCGGCTGGAACGTGAAGAGCTTCAGGTCGATCCAGCCGGTGTTGCCGTTGACGTTCTTCGCGAGCGGCGTGAACACGAGCATCTGCAGCCCGAGCGCCACGAGGAGCGCGGGCCACGCGAGCCGCTTGTACCAGTCGACCGGCACGCGCGTGGCGACGAGCAGGACGGGCAGGCCCATGAGGGCGAACTTCGCCTGCTCGAGGAACGCCCCGAAGGGTGACTTGCCCGCGGCGATCTGCGTGACCGCCGAGCTGGAAAACACCATGACGAGACCGATGATCGCGAGCAGCGCCGTCGCGCCGACGAGCAGGTAGTAGCTCGTCACCGTGCTGTTCCACTGGCCGAGCCACGGGCGCTCGGCGGGCTCGGGCCGCGGGCGTCGCGGCTCGCGGGTCGTCGCCCGGCCCCGCGGCACCGTCCGGCTCGTGCCGGCCCGGGGGACGGTGCGCGTCGAGGGCGCGCCTCGCCCGTTCGCGGTCTGGGTCATGGGCTGCCCGGCCTACCCGTGGTCGGGGCGCAGGGCGCGCGCCGCCTCGGCGAACGCGTCGCCGCGCGCGGCGTACGAGCGGAACTGGTCCATCGACGCGCCGGCGGGCGCGAGCAGCACCGTGTCGCCGGCCTGCGCGAGGCGGCGGGCGGAGTCGACGGCGCGGGGCATCACGGTCCCAGTGTCGCCAGGATCCACGCGCACGACGGGGATATCGGGCGCGTGTCGGGCGAGCGCACCGGCGAACGGCTCCGCGTCGACGCCGATCAGCACGACGGCACGCAGCCGGTCGGCGCGCGCCGCGACGAGCTCGTCGAACGACGCCCCCTTCGCGAGGCCGCCCGCGACCCACACGACGGTCCCGGGCGCGAACGCGGCGAGGGACGCGGACGCGGCGTGCGCGTTGGTCGCCTTGGAGTCGTCGACGTAGGCGACGCCGTCGACCGAGGCGACCTGCTCGATGCGGTGCGACCCCGTGCGGAACGCGCGCAGCCCGTCGCGGACGGCGACGGCCGGGACGCCGTGCGCCCGTGCCAGGGCGGCCGCCGCGAGCGCGTTCGCCACGACGTGGGCGGGCACGACGCCGTCGGCGCCCGCGAGGTGCGACAGGTCGCCGAGCGTCGCGAGCTCGGCGGCGTGCGTGTGCCGGTCCGGAGCGTCCGCGGGCGCGTGGAACGCGCGGTCGACGAGCACGTCCTCGATGACGCCGAGCTGCCCGCGCGCCGGGGCGCCGAGCGTGAAGCCGACGGCCCGGGCCCCCTCGACGACGTCCGCCTCGCGCACGAGCGCCTCGGTGCGAGGGTCCGCGACGTTGTAGACGCACGCGACCCGGGCGTCCTCGAAGACGCGGCCCTTGTCGGCCGCGTAGGCGTCGATCCCGCCGTGCCAGTCGAGGTGGTCGGGGGCGACGTTGAGGACGGCGCCCGCCTCGGGGGACGTGGTGTGCGTGAAGTGGAGCTGGAAGCTCGACAGCTCGACCGCGAGCACCTCGAGCGTCGGGTCGAGCGCGGCCTCGACGACGGGCGTCCCGACGTTGCCGACCGCCGCCGTCCGCAGGCCCGCGGTCCGCAGGATCGTCTCGAGCATCTCGACCGTCGTCGTCTTGCCGTTCGTCCCGGTGACGGCGAGCCAGGGCGCGGGCCGCCCCGACGGGCCGGCGACGCGCAGGCGCCACGCGAGCTCGACCTCGCTCCATACCGGCACGCCGCGCTCCGCGGCGGCCACGAGCAGCGGGTGGCTCGGGCGCCAGCCCGGCGAGACGACGACGAGGTCGGTCGCCGCGAGGTCCACGTCCGCCGCGTCGTGCAGGTCGGCGTCGGCGGCGCCGTCGTCGAGCGTGACGACCGACGTCGCGCGCGGGTGGAGCGCCGCCGCGGCGGCGCGCCCGGACACCCCGAGGCCGGCGACGACGACGCGCGCACGCTCGAGCGGGACGGCGAGGTCGTGGGGGTCGCGTGCCACTAGCCGACCACCCACTCGGCGTAGAAGATCCCGATGCCCAGCGCCGCGAACAGCCCGGCGATGAGCCAGAAGCGGATCACGATCGTGACCTCGCCCCACCCGGACAGCTCGAAGTGGTGGTGCAGCGGCGCCATCTTGAACACGCGCCGCCCGGTCATCTTGAAGAACCCGATCTGGATGACGTCGGAGAGCACGATGATGACGAAGAGGCCGCCGATGATGAGCGCGAGGAACTCGGTGCGCGTGAGGATCGACAGGCCGGCGAGCGCGCCGCCGAGCGCGAGCGAGCCCGTGTCGCCCATGAAGATCTTCGCGGGGCTCGCGTTCCACCACAGGAACCCGAAGCACGCGCCGACGATCGCGGCGGCCACGATCGCGAGGTCCTGCGGGTCGCGCGTCTCGTAGCAGCTCGGCCCGGCCGACGCGAGGCGCTGGCAGGTCTGGTTGAGCTGCCAGATGCCTACGAGCACGTACGAGCCGAACACGATGAGCGAGACGCCCGTCGCGAGCCCGTCGAGACCGTCGGTGAGGTTGACCGCGTTCGACCACGCGGTGATGAGGAAGTTGGCCCAGAGCACGAAGAGGATCAGCCCGACCGTGACGCCCGCGAACGCGAGGTCGAGGTTCGTGTCGCGCAGGAAGGAGATGCGCGTCGACGCCGGCGTGCGGCCGTGCTCGTTGGGGAACTGCAGCGCGAGCACCGCGAACGCGATGCCGACCGCGCCCTGGCCGATGATCTTCGCGCGGGCCGTGAGCCCGAGGCTGCGCTGCTTGCGGATCTTCGTGAAGTCGTCGAGAAAGCCGACGATCCCGAGCCCCGTCATGAGGAACAGGACGAGCAGGGCGGAGACGCTCGGGAACCGCCCCGAGACGACGTACGACATCGCCCAGCCGAGCAGCGTCGCGCCGATGATGACGACCCCGCCCATCGTGGGCGTCCCGCGCTTGGTGAAGTGCGCCGTCGGGCCGTCCTGGCGGACGAACTGCCCGTAGTTGCGGTGCACGAGGAACCGGATGAACAGCGGCGTCCCGAAGAGCGCGACGAGCAGGGAGACGCCCGCCGCGACGATGATCGCGATCACGCGCGTTCACCTCCTGTCGCACCGGCACCTGCGGCCGCCAGCTCGTCGCCGAGCCGCCACAGCCCGGACCCGTTCGAGGCCTTCACGAGCACGACGTCCCCCTCCTGCAGCTCGTCGCGCAGCAGCGCGGACGCCGCCTCGACGTCGGGGACGAAGCGCGTCTCGTCGCCCCACGACCCCTCCTGGGTCGCGCCGTCGTGGATCCCGCCGGCGCCCTCGCCGACCACGACGAGCAGCTTGACGTTCAATCGGACCACGAGCCGGCCGATGTCGTCGTGCGCGACGCGCGAGTCCTCGCCGAGCTCCAGCATCTCGCCGAGCACGGCGACGGACCGCCGGTCGCGCCCCGCCATGACGGCGAGCGCCTTGAGCGCGGCGCGCATCGAGTCCGGGTTGGCGTTGTAGGAGTCGTCGATCACCGTGATGCCGTCGGGACGCTCGGTGACCTGCATCCGGTGCGGGCTCAGGGCGCGCGCGTCGGACAGCCGGTCCACGACGTCGGGCAGCGCGACGCCGAGGCGCAGCGCGGCCGTCGCGGCCGCGAGCGCGTTCGTCAGGTGGTGCTCGCCGACGAGGCCGAGGGTCACGCGCGCGCTCGTGCCCTCGCCGCGCGCCGCGTCGCCCGACGCGCCGGGGCGCACGCGCAGCGTGAAGGACGCCCGGCCCGTGCGGTCGATGCCCAGGTCCTCCGCGCGCACGTCCGCCGCGGGGATCGTCCCGAAGGTGACGACCTCCCCCGGCGCGACGTCGGCCATCGCCGCGACCCGCAGGTCGTCGGCGTTGAGCACGGCGACGCCGCCGGGCGCGAGGCCCGTGACGATCTCGGACTTGGCGCGCGCCACGGCCTCGATCCCGCCGAACTCGCCCAGGTGGGCGCTGCCCACGACGAGCACGACCGAGACGTCCGGGGGCGCGATGCGCGTGAGGTAGGTGAGGTGACCCACGCCGCTCGCGCCCATCTCGAGCACGAGGAAGCGCGTGGACTCGTCGGCCTCCAGCACCGTGAGCGGCAGGCCGATCTCGTTGTTGAACGACCCGCGCGGGACCACGGTGGGGCCCTCGGGGCGCAGGAGCTGGCCGAGCAGGTCCTTCGTCGTGGTCTTGCCCACGGAGCCCGTGACACCGACCACGCGCAGGTCGCCGCGCTCGCGCAGCGTCGCGAGCACGTGGCGGGCCAGCTCGCCCAGCGCGGCCTGGACGTCGTCCACGACGACGCACGGCACGTCGAGCTCGCGCGCGGCGAGGACGAGCGTCGCGCCCGCCTCGACGGCACCGGCGGCGTAGTCGTGACCGTCGACGTGCTCGCCCGGCAGCGCCACGAAGAGCGACCCCGGCGCGACCCGGCGCGAGTCGACGACGACGGGCCCCCCGACCCGGACCTCCGGGTCGGCGGACAGGCGTCCGCCGGTCGCTGCGGCCACCTGCGCCGCAGTGAGCTCGATCATGCGTGGTGCTCCTTCAGGTCGGGGGTGTCGTGGGGCGGCGTCGTCGCGGGGCGCTCCTCGAGCGCGGCCCGCGCCTCGACGCGGTCGTCCAGGGGGTGGTCGACGCCGGCGATCTCCTGCCACACCTCGTGGCCGCGGCCCGCGACGAGCACCGTGTCGTCCGGGCCCGCGGCGAGGATCGCCTCGCGGATCGCCCGGGCGCGGGGCGCGACCTCGAGCACGACGACGTCGCGCGGCTCGGGTGCGGCGGCCGCGGCCTCGCGCGCCGCGTGGGCTCCGGGCAGCACCTCCGCGCGGATCGCGGCCGGGTCCTCGCCGTGCGGGTCGTCGTCGGTCACGACCACGACGTCGGCGCCCTCGACCGCGACGCCGCCCATCGTGGGCCGCTTGCCGCGGTCCCGGTCGCCGGTCGCGCCGAACACGACGACGAGCCGGCCCGGCGTGGTGGGCCGCAGCGCGTCGAGCGCGAGGGCGAGAGCGTCCGGGTTGTGGGCGAAGTCGACGACGACGCGCGGGCGGTGGGGCGGCTCCGAGACGACCTCCATGCGGCCCGGGACCGCCGGGTCGAGCCCACCGGCCGCCGCGAGCGCCGTCTCGAGGTCGCGCGCGTCCGTGCCCGCCTCGAGCACGAGGGCCAGGGCGAGGGCGGCGTTGGCGACGTTGAAGTGCCCGGGCAGCGACGTCGTCGTGCGCACGCTGCGGCCGTCGCGGTGCCGCAGCGTGAACGCCGAGCCGCCCGCCTCCGACGGCTCGACGTCGTGCACGGTCCAGTCCGCCGCGGGCTGCTCGTCGCCTGCCGTGGTCGGGCTCACGCGCAGCGTGGCGACCGGGACGCGCGCGGCCGAGACCATGCGCTCGCCCCACGCGTCGTCGACCACGACGACGCCGCGGCGCGCGTGCTCGGGCGTGAACAGCAGCGCCTTGGCCTCGAAGTACTCCTGGAGGTCGCCGTGGAAGTCGAGGTGGTCCTGGCTGAGGTTCGTGAAGCCCACGACGTCGTAGACGAGCCCGTCGACGCGGTGGAGCGCGAGCGCGTGCGACGAGACCTCCATCGCGAGCGTGCGTACGCCGTCCTCGCGCATCGCCGCGAGCAGGGCCTGGAGGTCGGCCGCCTCCGGGGTCGTGAGGCGGCTCGGCAGCACCCGGTCGCCGGAGCGCATCTCCACGGTGCCGATGAGCCCGCCCGTCCAGCCGAGCGCGCGCAGCGCGTGGTCGACGAGGTACGTCGTCGTGGTCTTGCCGTTCGTGCCCGTCACGCCGAACGTCGTGAGGTCCTGCGCGGGGGCGCCGTACACCCAGGCCGCGACGGGGCCGAGGAGCGCGCGGGGGTCGGGGGCGACGAGCACCGGCACGTCGAGGCCGGCGTCCGCGAGCAGGTCGGCGCCCTCGGCGTCCGTGAGGACGGCACGGGCGCCGCGGCCCACGGCGGCGGGCGCGAACCGCGCCCCGTGCGCCCGGGCGCCGGGCAGCGCCACGAAGAGGTCGCCCGCGTCGGCGGTGCGGTCGTCCGACGCCACCGACCACACCTCGGCGGAGCCCGGTGCGGCGTCCGCGCCACCCGCGCGGACGTCGAGCCCGAACCGTGCTGCCAGGTCCGCCACCGACCGACGGGTGGTCGTGGCAGGGCGAAGACGGTCGATCGGGGATGTCACGTGTAGAACCTACCGTGCCGGGACGGGCCGCCCCGCAAGCCCGCGGGCCGCTGCACCCGGGCCGGGGCGCGCTTCACGGGACCTTCACCGGCGACCGGGAGAGGGGCGGTGAGGTTCACCACGTCGTCGGGAGCGGCACGTAGGGCTCGGTGCTCGGCTGGACGCCCTCGTGCTCGAGGGTGAAGCCCATGATCTCGCTGAACACCGGCGCCGCGACGACGCCGCCGAAGATCGACGAGTGCGGGTTCTTGAGGAAGACCGACACGGTGTACCGGGGGTCGTCCGCGGGCGCGACGCCGATGAACGACGCCATGATCCCGGACAGCCGCCCGTCCTCGCCCGCCGCCTCCGCGGTGCCGGTCTTGCCCGCGACGCGGTAGCCGGGGACCGAGGCGCTCGATCCGGTGCCCTCCTCCACGACGGACTCCATCATGTGCAGCACCGTGTCCGCCGTCTCCTGCGACACGACGCGCTCCGGCGCCGGGCGCTCCGCGGGCACGAGCTCGCCGCGCTCGTCCGTCGTCCCGGCGACGATGCTGGGCGTCGTGCGGACCCCGCCGTTCGCGATCGTCGAGAAGACGCTCGTCGCCTGGATGGCGTTGACCGACACGCTCTGGCCGAAGAGCACGGCGTACTCCGTGCGGCCGTCCCACGAGTCCGCCGGGTGCAGGATGCCCGCCGACTCGCCGGGCAGCCCGAGGCCGGACTTCTGACCGAAGCCGAACTTGCGCAGGTAGTCGTAGCGGACCTGCTTGGGGATCTTCTCGCCGACCTGGACCGTGCCCGTGTTCGACGACTCCGCGAGGATGCCCGCGAGCGTCAGGCGCTCGACGGGGTGGTCGTGCGAGTCCTTGAACGTCTGACCGTTCGGGGTCGTGTAGCGGTCGGGCACCTCGAACCGCGACCCGGCGTCCGCGTGGCCGCCCTCGATGGCCGCCGCCATCGTGATGACCTTGCCCGTCGACCCGGGGTCGAACACGTTCGCGACGGCACGGCTCGGGCGGGCGACGGCGTCCGTCGAGCGGTCGTTCGGGTTCACCGTGCCCGAGTCCGCGAGCGCGAGCACCTCGCCCGTGCGGACGTCCTGCACGACGGCGATCGCGTACTCCGCGCCGGTCTCGCTCACCGCCCGGTCGATCGCGTCCTGCGCCTTCCACTGCACGTCGCGCACGGTCGTGAGGCGCACGTTCAGGCCGGGCACCGCCTCGACGACGTCGCACCGTCCCGTCGGGATGAGCTGTCCGCCGAGCCCTGCCTCGCACCGGCGCGAGCCCGGCGTCCCGGCCAGGACGTCGTCGTACGACGCCTCGATGCCGCCCCCGCCCGTCTGCTCGTCGTTGACGAAGCCCACGAGGTTGCCGGCGACCGTGCCCGCCGGGTACGTGCGCTCGCTCGTCATCGTCGTGCTGACGAACGCGGACAGGCGCAGGTCGGCGATCTGGCGCTGCACCTCGGGCGTGACGTCTTTCTCCAGGACGAGGTACCGCGACGTGCCGACGAGGTCGGCCGCCAGCTCGACCGCGGACCGGTCGAGGATCGGGGCGAGCAGCTTCGCGACGCCGACCGCGCCGCCCTCCTCGAGCGGCTCGCCGTTGACGAGGTCCCCGGAACGGGGCTCGAAGCTCGCGATCGCCTGGAGGTCGGCCGCGACGGTGTACCGGTCCACCGAGGTCGCGAGCACCACGCCGTCGGCGTCCGTGATGTCGCCGCGGTGCGCGATCGTCGTCGAGCTGCGCGTGCGGTCGTTCTGGGCCTCGGCCGCGAGCGCGGGCCCGCGGAGCACCTGGACGTTGACGAGCTGCGCGATGAACACCGCGGTGATCACGCCCGCCACGACGATGAGCCAGCGCTGCCGACGCTCGGGCCGGCCCGGCTCGCGGGTCCCCCGGGCCGGACGGGACGGCGGGCGGCCGGCGCCGCGCGGCGCGCGCGACACCGGGGCGCGCCCCGACGTGCTGCGCGTGGTCGACGTGCGACCAGACGTGGTGCGCGCCGTCGAGGCACGACCGGACGTGGCGCGCGCCGAGGTGGTGCCCGTCGAGGCGGCGCGCGCGGGCGCGGGACCACCGGAGCGAGCACCCGCGGCCCGACCGGCGGACGCAGCACGGCCTCCCGAGGAGGCCCGGGAGGCCGCGGTGGCGGGACGGGGACGCGGGGTGCCCGCCGCCGGTCGTGACCGGCCGGTGCGCCCAGCGCCCGTGCCCTGCGTCACTCCCCCGCCCCCTCCTGCGCCACGCCGAGCACCGTGCCGTCGGACAGCCGGACCATCGCCGGGTCCTGCGCCTCGACCATGCCGAGCCCGCGTGCGGTCTCCGGCAGCGCCGTCTTCTGCTCGGCGACCTGCAGCTGCAGGCTCTGCGTGTCCTGGGCCACGCGGCTCACCTCCCGGCGCAGCTCCGACATCTCGTAGGAGTTGCGCGCCATCGTCGTGTTCACCAGGAGAGCACACAGGAGCGCGGCGCCGAGGATCGACATGCAGACGACGAGGAACGGGACCTTGGAGCGCGCCTGCAGCGGCGCCCGGACGAGCTCGAGACGCGAGCGCAGCGCCCGCTCGGACGCGCCGCCCGGCAGGGCGGTCAGCGACGGGCGCGGTGCGGGCGCCGGCCGGGCCGGGCGCGGGAGCGGGCGGGCGGCGGTCGACCTCTGTGCGCTCATCGTGTCGTCTCCCCCGGGTCGTGCGGTCGGTCGGTCGGTCGGTGGCCGGGCGCTGGCGAGCGGCGAGCGGCGGACGGGCGGCGGTGCGGCGGTGTCGGGCGGGTGCGCTCGGCGGCACGCAGGCGCACGGACGCGGACCGCGGGTTCGTCTCGCGCTCCCCGGCCGGCGCCTCCTCGGCCCCCCGGGTCAGCAGCCGCAGGTACGGCTCGTCCTGCTCGGGCACGACCGGCAGGCCAGCGGGCGCGCTGATCGTCGCGCCGGCGGCGAGCACGCGCTTGACGATGCGGTCCTCGAGCGAGTGGTACGACTCGACGACGATGCGCCCGCCCACGGCGAGCACGTCCACCGCGGCGGGGACCGCGCGCTCGAGGACCTCGAGCTCGCCGTTCACCTCGATGCGCAGCGCCTGGAACGTGCGCTTGGCGGGATTGCCGCCCGTCGTGCGGGTGGCCGCCGGGATCGACGCGCGGACGAGGTCGACGAGGTCCGCGCTGCGCTCCCACGGCTGCTGCTCGCGCCGGCGCACCACGGCCCGCGCGATCCGCTGGGCGAACCGCTCCTCGCCGTAGTCGCGCAGGATCCGGGTGAGCGCGCGCTCGTCGTACGTGTTGAGCACGTCCGCGGCCGTGAGACCCACGGTCGGGTCCATGCGCATGTCGAGCGGGGCGTCCTGCGCGTAGGAGAACCCGCGCTCCGTCTCGTCGATCTGGAGCGAGGAGACGCCGAGGTCCATGAGCACGCCCTGGACCGGTGCGCCGACCACGTCCGCGACGACGTCCTCGATCTCGTCGTACACGGCGTGCACGGCGCGGAAGCGGTCGCCGAACCGGGCGAGCCGGCGCGACGCGCGGTCGATCGCCTCGGGGTCGCGGTCGATGCCGACCACGCGCGCCGTCGGCACCTGCTCCAGGACGGCCTCCGTGTGGCCGCCCATGCCGAGCGTGCAGTCGACGAGCACGGAGCCCGGCTCGCCGAGCGCGGGCGCGAGCAGGTCGACGCAGCGCTGGAGGAGGACCGGGACGTGCCGCTCGGCGGCGTCGTCGGGGGTGCTCGTCACGTCCTCCTCCTCTCCGTGCTGGTCGTCGTGCTCCGGTGCTGCTGCTGGTCGTGCTGTGCTGCGGGCCCCGTACGGTCAGGTCTCCCTCCGCGTCCTTTCTGGCGCCGGGGAAGTGCGCCAGACCGGGCGGGAGGAGGCCTCACCGTGCGGAGCCGGGGGTGCTCGGCCCTAGAAGCGCAGGTCCGGGAACACCTCCTCCGCGGTGTCGGAGTACGCCGACTCCTGCTCCGCGAGGTACGTCTCCCACGCCTGCGCGTCCCAGATCTCGACGCGCGTGCCGGCGCCGATCACGGCGACGTCGCGGTCGAGCCCCGCGTACGCCCGCAGGGGCGCGGGGATCGAGACACGTCCCTGCTTGTCCGGGATCTCGTCGCTCGCCCCCGAGAGGAAGACGCGCAGGTAGTCCCGGGCCTGCTTGCTCGTCACCGGCGCCTGCCGGATCTGGTCGTACATGCGCCGGAACTCGTCCATCGGCAGCAGGAACAGACAGCGCTCCTGCCCCCGCGTCATGACGAGACCCGGTGCGAGCCGCGACCGGAACTTCGCGGGGAGGATGAGCCTCCCCTTGTCGTCCAGACGCGGCGTGAAGGTGCCCAGGAGCAGGCCGGAGGAACCGCCGAGCACGTCGTCCACGAAGCCGGACATGCACCTGGCACCTCCCCTCTTGCTCCCTTCTGCTCCACGGTACTCCACTTCCCTCCACCGCTCTCGGCGAAACTCACGGGTTTCACCCGTCTTCGCAGGATCTCCGCAGGTCAGACGGGCTGGAGCGCGGTGGAGGGGAGGACTCCCCAGGGCGCGTCGCGGCCGCGTCCGGCGGGGCCGCCGTCGGGCGGCGACCGCTTCCGGGAGCCGTCCGGCGGGTCCTGGGCGGCGGCGCCCGGTGCCCGTGGAGGGAGAGGGAGGGGCACGGGCCGGTCGGGACGGCCCGCGCCACCGGGCCGGGGTCGGCGGACCTCCCACCGTCTACTAGGCTCTTCCCACCCGCGGTCTCGCCGGTCCGCGGCCCTGCGCCACCGACGACGGAGGTCCCCGTGCTCCCCGACATCGCCCCTGTCGCGCCCTCCGACGAGCCCGGGTCAGGTCGCCTCGCCGGTCTCGACGAGCTGGTCGAGACCACCGGACGGATCCGCTCCGGCATCGAGTCCGTGGTCACCGGGCGGCCGGACCTCGTGACCGTCACCGTCGCCGTCCTCCTGGCGCAGGGTCACCTCCTCGTCGAGGACGTCCCCGGCGTCGGCAAGACGACGCTCGCCAAGGCGCTGGCCCGCACGATCGACTGCAAGGTCGGCCGCATCCAGTTCACGCCCGACCTCCTGCCGAGCGACCTCACCGGCGTCAACATCTACCGCGCCGCGAACCACGAGTTCGAGTTCCGGCCCGGCCCCGTCTTCTCCAACATCGTCATCGGCGACGAGATCAACCGCGCCTCCCCCAAGACGCAGTCGGCGCTCCTGGAGTGCATGGAGGAGGGCCAGACGACGGTCGACGGCACGACCCACATGCTCCCGAGCCCGTTCCTCGTCGTCGCGACCCAGAACCCGGTCGAGATGGAGGGCACCTACCCGCTCCCCGAGGCCCAGCGCGACCGCTTCATGGCACGGCTCACCGTGGGGTACCCCGACGTCGACGCCGAGCTGCGGATGCTCGACCGCCAGGAGACGGACAACCCGCTCGCGCACCTGCGGCCGGTGACCACCGGGGCGGACGTGCTGCGGTTCGCCGAGGTCGCGCGCTCGGTCCACGCGTCCACGGCCGTCAAGCGCTACGTGCTGGCGCTCGTCACCGGGACGCGCGAGCACCCGGGCCTGCGCCTCGGAGCCTCCCCCCGCACGACGCTCCAGCTCCTGCGCGCGGCGAAGGCCCTGGCCGCGATGGCGGGGCGCGACCACGTCCTCCCCGACGACGTGCAGTACCTCGCGGTGCCCGTGCTCGCGCACCGGCTCGTCGTCACCACCGAGGCACGGCTCTCGGGCCAGGACGCCGAGGCCGTCGTCGCGTCCCTCGTGGCGCAGACGCCGATCCCCGCGCTGGACGCGACCGAGCGACGCTGACGTGCGCGGCCCGTCGTTCCTCGCGCGGCTCCGACGCAGGACCAGGAGCCTCGCCAGCGCGCGCCCGACCCGCCGCGGCACCGTGGTCCTCGGTGCGGGCGCCGCGCTCGTGGTACTCGGCGTCACGCTCGGCCTGCCGGACCTCGTCGGGCTCGGCGCGGCGGGGCTCCTCGCCGTGGGGGCCGCGTGGTGCTGGATGGCGGCCCGGCGCATCGACCGGGGGCGCGGCGCGCTGCACGTGACGCGCCGGGTGCAGCCCAACCCCGCCGTGCGCGGCCAGCTCACGACCGCGCGCCTGACCGTCGCGGCGGCGCGCACGACGTCGTCGACGGCCTCCACGCTCGCGCGCCTGCGCATCAGCGAGCAGGCCGCGCACGAGCTGTCCGACCAGGGCTCGTTGCGCGCGCAGGTCGCGACGGTCGGCAACCACATCGCCGTGCGGTACCGCCTGCGGCCGCTGCGCCGCGGCCGGTGGCCGCTCGGCCCGCTCCTCACGACGCGGACCGACCTGTTCGGCCTCGTCAGCGCGACGCAGGAGCTCGGCGACCCGACGGCCGTGGCCGTCTGGCCGCGCACCGTCGAGCTGCCCGTGCGCGGGAGCCGCGCGTTCGGCGAGCACGAGCGCTCGGCCTCCGGCGCCCGGCTCGCGTCGAGCGACGACTCGGTCCTGCGCGACTACGTCGCCGGTGACGACCCCCGCCGCGTGCACTGGGTCAGCGCCGCGCGCCGCGGCCAGCTCATGGTGCGCTCCGACGAGAGCGCGGGCCTGCCGCCCGTGACGGTGCTCCTCGACCGCGGCCTCCTGCCCCACCCGGAGCTCGCCGCGTCGAGCCCGCGCGCGCTGGCCGACGGCGAGTGGGCCGTCGAGTGCGCGGCGTCGATCGGGGTGTCCCTGCTCCAGGCGGGGCACCCCGTCCGCCTCGTCCCCACCTCGCTCGCCGCGGTGGTCCCCGGCACCGGCTTCCGGGTCAACCGGTCCGGCGAGGGCCCGGCCGACCTGCTCGACGCCACGGTCGACCTGCACGGGCACCAGGTCGTGGCGGACGCCGACCGCTCCGTCGTCACGACCTCCGAGGCGCTGCGCCGCGACCGCCGCCCGGGCGAGATCACCGTCGCCGTGCTCGGACCGCTCGGCTCCGTGGCCCGGCACACCGTCGCCGCGATGGCCGGGGACGGCGTCCACCGCGCGCTCGTGGTGAGCACCCGGCCCTGGGCGCCCGAGCACGCCGACGCCGTCGAGACCGTCGCCGCGCTCCGCTCGACGGGGTGGCACGCCGCGCTCGTCGACCCGTCCGCGTCGCTCGAGCACGCCTGGACCCTGCTCGCGGAAGGCTCACGATGACCGCACCCCGACCGGGAACCTCAGGCTCCGCGGGCCTGCGCGTGCTCGCGACGAGCGCGCTCGTCGCCACCGCGGTCGTCGCGTCGGCGTACGCGCTGGGGAGCGTCGTCGGGCCGGGCGGCTGGACGGGCACGGTCGTGCGCGTCGTCGTCGTCCTCGCGCTCGTCACCGGCCTCAGCCGCTGGGCGCTCGAGCGGAGCCACGCGGCGCGCGGCGAGGTGCTCGCCCCGCCGGCGGCGCTCCTGCCGTCGCTCGCCGGGCTCGTCGTCGGGCTGTGGGCCCTGCTCGGGCTGTACGGCGGGCCGACGGACCGGTTCTCGCTCCTCATCGGCCTGTCCAACGTCGACCGCGTCCTGTCCCGCCTGGGCACCGCGCGCGACCTCACGCTCGCGGAGGTCGCCCCGATCGACCCCAGCCTGCCCATCGCGCTCCTGGCGGTCGGCGGCGCGGTCGTGGTGTTCGTCGTCGCCGACCTCATGGCCGGCGGGCTGCGGCTCGGCGCGGGGGTCGCGCTGCCCCTCCTCGCCCTGTGGGTGCCCGGGCTCGTCATCGTCGGCGAGGTCCCGCCGCTCGCGTTCGTCGTGACCGTCACCGCGCTCGTGCTGCTCCTCGCCGTGGACAACCCGCACCGCGCCGTCCGCCGCGGGGCGTCCGCGCGACGCCCGGAGGACCGCGCCGCCGGAGGCCTGCGTGCCGCGGGCGCGCTCGTCGTGGCCGTCGCCGTCGCGGTCACCGCACTCGGGCTCGGGTCGGCGAGCGCCTCGCTCCCCGAGGTGGCGTCGGCGTCGTGGTCGCGCCTGTTCTCCTCGACCGGCCAGACGGTCCGGCTCTCCGACGACCTGGACATGCGGCGCGACCTCGCCGAGCGGTCCGCCGAGGTCGTCCTGCGCTACCGGACCGACGGCGAGAACGTCGGTCCCCTGCGCGTCTTCACGCTCACGGGGTTCGACGGCACCAACTGGCGCCGCGGCGCCGACCGCGACGGCACCCCCATCGACGGCGGCGAGCAGGTCCTGTGGCCCGACGACCCGGGCGCCACCGGGGACCCGACGTCGCTGCGCGTCACGCTCGAGTCGCTGCGCGACACCAAGCTGCCGCTCCCGACCGAGCCGCGCGCCGTCGGCATCGACGGCGACTGGGCGTACGACGACGTGCGCGACGAGGTGCTCGGCGAGCAGCCGACGGGCGCGGGCACGTCCTACGAGGTCACGGTCTTCCCGCGGCCGCTCGACGCCGACGCGTTGCGCGGCGCCAGCGGCGCGGACCCCGACGACCCCAACTACCTCGACGTGCCCGCGACGGAGCACGAGCAGGACATCCGCGACCTCGCGACGTCCGTCGTCGACGGCGCGACGACGCGCTACGACCAGGCGCTCGCGCTGCAGACCTACTTCCGCGACATCTCGCAGTTCACGTACTCCACCGAGGTGCCGCCGGGCGCCTCGGGCGACGCCGTCTGGGACTTCCTCCAGGACCGGACGGGCTACTGCGTCCAGTTCGCGACGTCGATGACGATGATGGCCCGCACGCTCGGCATCCCCGCACGGCTGGGCGTCGGGTTCCTCCCGGGCGAGCGCGTCGACGACTCCAGCTACAAGGTCACGGGCCGCGACTCCCACGCGTGGCCCGAGCTGTACTTCCCGGGGCAGGGCTGGGTCCGGTTCGAGCCGACGCCCGCGCAGCAGACCGGCCCGACGCCGCGGTGGGCGACCCCGGTCGCCGTCACGCCCGGCGGCCCGGCGGACCCGGGGAACGTCCCGACGCCGGACGCCAGCGCGGCCGCGCCGTCGGCGCCGGTGACGCCGGCACCCACCGCCCCGGGGGCCGGCGGCACGACGGGCGGCACGCAGGAGGACTCCACCTCGTGGCCGCTGGTCGTGGGCGTGGCGCTGCTCGTCGCGGCGGCGCTCGCCGCAGGGCTGTGGTTCGTGCTGCGCCGACGCACCGAGGCGGAGAGCCTGCGGGACGCCGAGGACGCGTGGGCCGAGCTCGTGGCACGGCTCGGTGCGCTGGAGGTGCGGTGGCCGTCGTCCACGACGCCGCGCC
The DNA here is from genome assembly GCF_013127315.1 of Cellulosimicrobium sp. 72-3. Classification (NCBI taxonomy): domain Bacteria; kingdom Bacillati; phylum Actinomycetota; class Actinomycetes; order Micrococcales; family Promicromonosporaceae; genus Cellulosimicrobium; species Cellulosimicrobium sp. 72-3. The sequence goes on along the minus strand of NZ_CP053419.1, from coordinate 1,801,882 downwards.
GCGTGCCCGCCGTCGTCGTCGCGACCCTGCAGGCGCGACGCGGGGCGGATGCCGGGGACGAGGACCTGGCCGAGACGCTCACGGCCCTCGCGTCGGCGCTCGAGGCGGAGCGCTACGCCCCGCGTCCGCGCGAGACGGTCACCCCGGAGCGCCTCCAGGCACTCGTCGACGCCGCCGTCGAGGGGACCGAGAGGTCGCTCAGCGACCGTCCTGCTCGCGCCGACGGTCCCAGCGCTCTTCGAGCCGGCTGAGGAACGGCTTCCGCGACGTCCTGCTCGCTGCGGCCGGCCGGACGGTGCCGTCGGCCTCGACGGTGCCGACCGGTCCCTTGCGGGAGGCGCGCGGTGCCTGGAAGACCAGCACGACGCCGGCGAACATGAGGACGAAGCCGATGACGCCGAGCCAGGTCTGCGAGAGCGCGGCGCCCAGCACCAGCAGGAGCAGCCCTACCACGACGCCGACACCGGCCAGGACGTAGCGCAGCGCAGAGCGACGTCGAGGGGCCTGGAGCGTGTTCGCCAACCGCGGATCGTCCGAGGTGAGCGCGCGCTCCATCTGCTCCAAGACCCGCTGCTCGTACTCAGACAGAGGCATGAGCACCCCGATTCTCCACGGTGGTCGTGTGACACCCTCAGGATAGATCGACATCCGCGGGGGTGGTAGTCGAGCGGGCCCGGGCGGGCCCCATCGCGATGGATCTCACCCCGAAACGGCCGCGGACGGCGTCGACGGCCTCCTCCGCGCGCCGTCGGACGGCGTTCGTCTCCACCACGGCCTCCTCGAGCGTGGGCTGGACGACGGCCTCCGCGCGCGGCTCGAGACCTTCCGCACGCACCCCCACGAGCCGGACCGCGAGCCCTCGCAGGTCCACCCCCGCGACGAGCTCACGCGCGACGAGGTAGATCTCGCGCGCGACGTCCGTCGGGGCGCCGAGCGTGCGGGCGCGCGTGACGGTCCGGAAGTCGCTCGTGCGGACCTTCACGCTCACCGTGCGGGCGACGAGGCCCTGGTGCCGGAGCCGCCCGGCGCACCGGTCGGCGAGCTCGAGCACGCGCGCCTGCACGGCGGCGAGGTCGCGCAGGTCGTGCTCGAACGTCGTCTCCGCGCCGATGCTCCGCTCCGAGCGCTCCGGCTGGACGGGGCGCGGGTCGCGACCCCACGCGAGGTCGTGCAGGTGCGCCCCGGAGACCTTGCCGACCGCCGCCTGCAGGGACGCCACGTCGGTGTCGGCGAGCTCGGCGACCGTCCGGATGCCCCACTGCGCGAGGACGGCCTCCATGCGCTCGCCCACACCCCACAGCGCCCCGACCGGCAGGGTGCGCAGGAACGGCACCGTCGCCGCGGCGGGCACGAGCAGCATGCCGTCGGGCTTGGCGTGCGTGGACGCGAGCTTCGCGACGAACTTCGTGGTCGCGATCCCGACCGAGCACGTGATCCCGTGGTCCGCCTGGACCCGACGCCGCAGCGCGGCCGCGATCCGTGTGGGCGGCCCGAGACGGCGCCGCGCGCCGCTCACGTCGAGGAACGCCTCGTCGACGCTCACCTGCTCCACGAGCGCGGTGATCTCCCCGAGCGCGGCCATGACCGAGCGCGAGACCTCGTGGTACCGCGCGTGGTCCGGCGGCACGACGACCGCCTGCGGGCACAGCCGGCGGGCGGTCGTCATGGGCATCGCCGAGTGGACGCCGAACGCGCGCGCCTCGTAGGTGGCCGCCAGGACGACGCCCCGCTCGGCACCGCCGACGATGACCGGTCGCCCGACGAACTGGGGACGCCGCGCGAGCTCGACCGAGGCGAAGAACGCGTCCATGTCGACGTGCAGGATCGAGCAGCCGCTCTCGTCGTCCCCCCAGTCCCGGCGGACGACGGCACGAGGACCCCGGCTCATCGGGTGCTCACCGTGCCCGCGGGCCGACCGGCCGGGTCGTCACGACGCCACCGTCCGCAGCCCGGGCAGCCGGACGAAGCCGGCGTCCGGGTCGACGAGCATCGCGACCTCGTCGCGGAAGTCCTCGGCGCACGCGACGAGCTCGTCGGCGCGACGCGGGTCGACCTCGTCGAACCGCCCGGCGTCCACGGCCGCACGGACGCGCGCGCCGCTCGCGAAGTACACCGACCACGCGGCGAGCGCGGGCTCGGCGTCCGCGAGCTGCTCCCACACCGAGCGGGCGCGCCCGCGCCGCACGGGGCGCGCACGGAGCGCGACGACCGCGGCGGCTGCCCGCAGCGCGCCGAGGTGGGCGTGGACGAACCGCTCCCCCGCGTCCTGCGCGAGCGCCGCAGCGACGAGCTCCGCGTCCGCGCGGGCGAGCAGCCGCCGGACCTCGGCGGGAACCACGACCTGCGCCCTCGCGCCTGCTTCGTTCGACATCGCGCACCTCCTGCTCCACTATCGAACACCTGTTCGATCCTGTCAACGTGCCGGACGCCGACAGCCCGTACCGTGGGGCACATGGCTCGCCGTACCTCCCGACGCCCTCCAGGGTCCCCCGCACCACCCACACCGCCCCGGCGTCGGGGCCCCGCGCGCGGCGGGCCCGCGGCGTCCGACCTCCCGGACGAGCCCGTCGCGACCACGACGGGCACCGCGCGCGTCGAGCGCGACCCCGACCGCCCGTCCGCGGTCACCCTCTACGTCAACGGGGTGCCGAGCTCGTACCTCGACCTGGACGACCCCGGGATGCTCGCGTTCGAGTACATGCAGCAGATGGCCGCGGTGGTCGACGAGCTGCACCCCGGGCCCGTGCGTGCGCTGCACCTCGGGGCCGCCGGGTGCAGCCTGCCGCGCTGGGTCGAGCACACCCGGCCCGGCTCGACGCAGCTCGGGGTCGACCTCGACGCACGCCTCCTGGAGCTCGTGCGCACCTGGTTCGACCTGCCGCGCTCCCCGCGGCTGCGGCTGCGGCCCGACGACGCCCGGCACGCGGTGGAGGGGCTCGCCGACGCGTCGTTCGACGTCGTGGTCCGGGACGTCTTCCACGGCGACCGCACGCCCGACCACCTCGTGACCCTCGGCATGGCCGAGGAGGTGCGGCGCGTCCTGCGACCGGGGGGCGTCTACCTGGTCAACTGCGCGGACCGGCCGCCCCTCGCGTCGGTGCGGCGCGAGCTGACGACGCTCGCGGCCGCGTTCGGGGAGGGCACGGGCGCCGGCGCCCTGGAGGAGGGGCGCGTCGCGGCGATCGCCGAGCCCGCACAGCTCAAGGGCCGCCGGTACGGGAACGTGGTGCTCGCCGCGGTCGCGCCGGGAGGCGCCGGCCCCGGCCTGGCCGGCCCGGGCCTCGCGCGCGCCGTGCGCTCGCTGGCCGTGCCGGCGCGCGTCCTCGTGGGGGGCGAGCTGCGGACCTTCGTCGGCCCGGCGGCGCCCCTCCTGGACCCCACGCCCGCGGACCCCGGGTCCGCCGACCCCACGTTCGAGGGACCCGCTCCCGGGGACGCCACGACCGCGCGGCCGGCGACCGACGAGCACGCGCGGGCGCCGCGCGAGGGCTGACACGCCAGGAGCCGCGCCCCCGGGAGGGGACGCGGCTCCTGCGCTGCTGCTACGACCGGGCGACCCGACCGCAGGACGTCGTGGACGTCAGAGCGGGCGGACCTTCTCCGCCTGCGGGCCCTTCGGCCCCTGGGTGATCTCGAACTCGACCCGCTGCGCCTCGTCGAGCGTGCGGTACCCGTTCGACTCGATCGCCGAGTAGTGCACGAAGACGTCGGCACCGCCGCCGTCCTGCGCGATGAAGCCGTAGCCCTTCTCGGCGTTGAACCACTTCACAGAACCCTGCGCCATGCTGTTCCTCTGACCTTCTGTCCATCCGGGGACATCAGCAGGCGGACCCTTCGTCCACCCCCGTGCGCCGCAATGCCATGTCCCACGTCCTTCGCCGGCATCCCGGCCGTGTGCGGCCGGCGAGGCCCGACGTCGGACCGCCCCGCCGGGCGGACCCACGTTCCGGCCCTGTACCGGGTCGTGCGCAAGTACGTCACTGCAACGGGTCACAGTGTGGCATGGACCACGTCAGGTCCGCCATGGAGAACGGGCCCTCTCGTGCCGATTTTTCGGCACATAGTCCCCGGCTCTGCAGCGGGCGCGGTCACTCCCCCGACTGCTGCGCGAGGAAGCGCTCGAACTCCGCGCCGAGCTCGTCGGCCGTGGGGATCGGCGCCGACTCGGCGAGCAGGCTCGTGCGCCCGACCGAGCGGGCGAAGGCGTCGTACTGCTCCTCGAGCGCCCGGACCACCGCCGCGACCTCCTCGGAGTCGCGCACCTGGCGCTCGACCTCGGTCTTCGCGTCCTGGACCGCCTCCGCGAGGCCGCCCGTGGCGAGGTCGAGACCCGTCACGCGCTGGACGTGCTCGAGCGCGACGACCGCCGCGGGCGGGTACGACGCTTGGGCGAGGTAGTGCGGCACGTGCACGGTGTAGCCGACGGCGTCGTGGCCCGCGCGCCCGAGCCGCAGCTCGAGCAGCGCGGCGAGGCTCGCCGGGACCTTGACCGTCCCGAACCACGACGTGTGCTCGCCGAGCAGCTCAGGGCGCGTGGCGTGCGCCGTCACCGAGAGCGGCCGCGTGTGCGGGATGCCCATCGGGATGCCGTGGAAGCCCACGACGAGCGAGACGCCCAGGCGCTCGACGACGTCGCGCACCGCGGCGACCACGCGCTCCCACTGGACGTCCGGCTCGGCGCCGTGCAGCAGCAGGAAGCCGGTGCCCTCGGCGTCGCGCACGTGGTCGACGACGAGGTACGGCTCGTCGTAGTCGGACCAGCGGTCCGTGCTGAAGGTCATCGTGGCCCGCTTCGAGCGGTAGTCGATGAGCTGGTCGGCGTCGAACGTCACCAGGCGGGTGACCTCACCGATCTCCAGCAGGTGGTCGACGGCCACCTCTCCCGCGCTGCCCGCGTCGACGAACCCCGCGACCGCGTGCAGCAGCACCGGCCCGGAGCCCGCCTCGGGCGGCGTGGGCCACAGGCGCGCCACGGCCTGCTCGTCGAGCTCGTAGATCCCGCGAGGGTCCAGCATGCATCCTCCTCGTCACGTCCTTCGCCCGTGCGCCGCCGGTGGCGCGCTGCGGGCCTGACGAGGTAACGCGACCCGGGCCGGGGATCATTCCCGGCCGGGCGGTGGCGGCGGTCAGCGACCGGGGAGCCGCACCACGGAGACGAAGAAGTCGTCGATCTGCCGGACGACGTCGATGAAGCGGTCGAAGTCGACGGGCTTGGTCACGTAGGCGTTGGCGTGCAGCGAGTAGCTGCGCACCACGTCCTCCTCGGCCTCCGACGTCGTGAGCACGACGACGGGGATCTTGCGCAGCGCGTCGTCGGCCTTGAGCTCGGCCAGGACCTCGCGCCCGTCCATCCGGGGCAGGTTGAGGTCGAGGAGGATGAGGTCGGGCGTCGGGGCGCCCGCGTGCTCGCCCTCCTTGCGCAGGAACTGCAGCGCGCTCACGCCGTCGGACACCACCGAGAGGCGGTTGGTGACCTTGTGGTCCTCGAACGCCTCACGGGTCATGAGCACGTCGCCCGGGTCGTCCTCCACCAGGAGGACGTCGATCGGCTTGCTGCCGTGGCTCATGCGGGGCTCTCCTCGTCGTCGGGGCGCGCGGGGGCCGGAGCGTCCGGACCGGCGCCGCCGGGGTCGGAGCGAGCGTAGCCGACCTGCGCCTGCACGTAGGCGTGGGCGAGCGTGAAGCGGATGGTCGTCCCGCCCTCGCGCGGCTCGATCCAGATGCGTCCGCCGTGGTACTCGACGATGCGCTTGCACAACGCGAGGCCGATGCCCGTGCCCTCGTACACGTCCTTGGCGTGCAGGCGCTGGAAGATGACGAACACGCGGTCGGCGTACTGCGCGTCGATGCCGATCCCGTTGTCCTCGACCGACAGCTCCCAGTGGGTGTCGCGCGCGAGCACGCCCACGTGCACGGCGGGCGCCCGGTCCGGGTGGCGGAACTTCAGCGCGTTGCCGACGAGGTTCGCGAGGAGCTGGCGCAGGAGCGCCTGCTCCCCCACGACGACGGGGAGCGGGTCGTGCGTGACGCGCGCCCCGGACTCCGCGATCTTGTCGGAGAAGTCCTCGAGCACGCCCCGGAGCTCGTCCTCGAGGTCGACGTCGACGCGCTCGGTGCCCGTCCGGCCGACGCGGGAGAACCCGAGCAGGTCCTGGATGAGGCGCTGCATGCGCTTCGCGCCGTCGACCGCGAAGTCGATGTACTGGTCGGCGCGGTCGTCGAGCTCGCCCCCGTAGCGCTTCTTGAGGAGCTGCGTGAAGCTCGCGACCTTGCGCAGCGGCTCCTGGAGGTCGTGCGAGGCGACGTACGCGAACTGCTCCAGGTCGCGGTTCGAGCGCTCCAGCTCGCGCGCCTGCTCGGCGAGCAGCTCGTGCGAGCGCGCCGCGTCCTCGTGCGACGCCTTGATCTCCGCGACCTGGCTGACGAGCTCGACGCGCATGTGCTCGACGTCCTGCGCGAGGTCCGCGATCTCGGCGGGCCCGGACGTGACGACCGGCTCGTCGAGGCTCCCGGAGCTCACGCGCCGCACGCGATGCGCGAGCTCGGCCATGGGTTCGGTGACCCAGCGCTTGAGGCAGACCCACAGGATGATGCCGACCGCGAGCGCCGAGCCGACGAGGACGAGGACGCTCCCGAACAGGGCGCGGCTCCACCGGTCGAGCGCGTCGAGGCGTTCGACGCGCTCGTCGCGCAGCTCGTCGACGTACTGCGCGGTGTCGGCGCGCGCCGCCGCGAAGAGCTCGGCGCCGCGCGCCTGGTCGACGGCGCGCACGCGCCCCGGGCCCTGGGCCTCGGTGGTCGCGATGGCGGGCTCGGCCGCCTCGGAGACCCAGGCGCGCACCGAGGACTCGGCCTGGGCGAGCGTCCCGGCGAGCTCGTCGTCGAGGCCGAGACGGTCGACGAGCGCGGCGTCGGGGACGACGCCCTCGGCGTCGACGCCCACCGCGCGCGTGTAGGCCTCGAGCGCGGTCGCGTCGCCCGTGGCGACGTACGCGCGCACCGCGACCTCGGCGTCGAGCAGGCCGACGTACGCGCCGTCCGCCTCGCTCACCGCGTCGAAGAACGGCCCGGTCACGTCGGTCTGGAGGGTGAGGACGCGCGACAGCGCGATCGCGGAGGTCGCGAGCACGCCGAGGAGGATCACCCCGGCGACGACGAGCGCCCAGCCGAGGCGCCGACGCAGCGTCGGGGCGCGACGCTCGCCCGCGCGCCTGCGGTCGCCGGCGGCGCTCACCGGGCCCACTCGTCCGAGTCCGCGAGGGTGGCCGACCGCTCGCCCGGCGAGGTGCCGTCGCCGTCCCACCCGAGCACGAGGAGGGCCGCGTCGTCCGCGAGGGGGCCGCCGTGGAGGTCGCGCACGCGACGGAAGACCCGCTCGACGACGCCCTCGACGCCCTGCTCCAGCGCGCTGTCGACGGCGCGGCGCAGGCCGTCGACCCCGACGCGCTCGGGGCGGGTCCGTGCGTCGCCCGCCCCGGCTCCCGCGACGGTCGCCTCGACGAGGCCGTCGGTGTAGAGCATGAGGGCCCAGCGCTCGCCGAGCTCGACCGGCTGCGACGTCCAGCCGCCCGCGACCGGGATGCCCAGGGCGCGGCCGCGCGACGTCGGCGTGATCTCCGACGCCGTGTCGCGCAGCAGCAGCGGCGCGAGGTGGCCCGCGAGGTAGACCTCGGCGCTGCGTCGGTCCGCGGAGACGACGACCTGGCACAGCGTGACGAAGACCTCCGGGCGCGCGCGCTCGGGCACGAGCACACGCTCGAGCAGCGGCAGGATCGCCTCCGGCTGGGTCTCGCTGAGGACGATGGTGCGCCAGGCCGTGCGCAGCGTCGCGCCGAGCGCGGCCTCGTCCGGGCCGTGCCCCGCGACGTCCCCGATGACGCACAGGACCGTCCCGTCCGGGCGCTCGACCGCGTCGAAGAAGTCGCCGCCGAGCAGGCCGTTGCCGCCCGGCACGTAGCCGACCATGACGTCGAGGCGGTCGTCCTGCACGAGCGGGGTCGGCAGGAGCGCACGCTCGAGGCGCGCCGTCTCTGCCGCGCGGACCTCGCTGCGGTACAGCGCGCGCTGCTGCTCGACGGACATGCGGCGCTGGACCGCGTAGCGCACGGACCGCCCGAGCAGGTCGCCGTCGACCTCCCCCTTGACGAGGTAGTCGTCGGCGCCCGCGGCGACCGCCTGCACGCCGAGGTCGATGCCCGAGTGGCCGGTCAGGACGACGAGCGCCGGCGGCCGCGACCCCGCGCGCACGCGCTCGACGGCGGACAGGCCCACGGAGTCGGGCAGGCCCAGGTCCAGCAGCACGCAGTCGACGTCGTGGGAGACGACCATCTCGAGGGCACCGTCCAGGGTCGTCGCACGGTGCAGCTCGACCTTGAGGTTGCCGTCGGCCAGCAGCTCCTCGACGAGGATCGCGTCCCCGTCGTCGTCCTCCACGAGCAGGATCCGGAGCTCGTCCGTCGGGGCCAGCACGGCGCGCCCCGGGCGCGCCTGGTCCGGTCCGGCGGCGTCGTCGCCGCGCGCGGAGGGTCGGCCCGGGGCTCGACGCTCGCTCCCGGTCACGACGCCCGCTCCCCTCTGGTCGCCATGGGCCACGATCCTAGCCGCAGGCGCGCGTCCGGCCCGGTCACGGCGCCGGGACGCGCCGGTCGTCGGTCCCCGGGACGGTCGTCGTACGCCATAATGGACGGCCGCGCGGGCGGCGCGGCGCCGGTCGAGGAAGGGACAGCGTGGGACGCAACGACGAGCTCCGGCTCGAGCAGGAGGTCGTGGACACCCTCTACGCGCGCCTCGACGAGCTGCGGGCGGCCGCCCGGGCACGCCTCGACGAGGTCCGGCGGTCCGGCCCGTCGGGCTCGCCGCAGAACCGCAGCGAGCGCGACGCGTTCGCGACGCTGTACGAGGACCGTGTCGCGCAGCTCGACGCGGTCGAGGACCGCCTCGCGTTCGGCCGCCTCGACCTCGACGACGGCACCCTGCGCTACGTCGGGCGCATCGGCCTCACCGACGAAGAGCACTCGAGCCTCCTCACGGACTGGCGCGCGCCCGCCGCCCAGGCGTTCTACCGCGCGACGGCGGCCCACCCGGACGGCGTCGTGCGCCGTCGGCACCTCGTGACGCGCGGTCGTGCCGTGACGGGGCTCGAGGACGAGCTCCTCGACCTCGACGCCCCCGAGGCCGTGACGGGCACGACGCTCTCGGGCGAGGGCGCGCTGCTCGCCGCGATGGCCGCGGGCCGCACGGGACGCATGGGCGACATCGTCGCCACGATCCAGTCGGAGCAGGACGCGATCATCCGCTCCGAGCTCGCGGGGGCGCTCGTCGTCCAGGGCGGGCCCGGCACGGGGAAGACGGCGGTCGCGCTGCACCGCGCGGCCTACCTGCTGTACGCGCACCGGCGGCTGCTGGAGCGCTCGGGCGTGCTGCTCGTCGGCCCCAGCCTCTCCTTCCTGCGCTACATCGACCAGGTGCTGCCGTCGCTCGGCGAGACCGGCGTCGTGAGCACGACCATCGCCGACCTCCTGCCCGGCGTCGTCGCCGACGGCGAGGAGGACCCGCGCGTCGCGCGGGTCAAGGGCCGGGCGGTCATGGCCCGTGCGGTGCGCCGGGCCGTGCGCGCCCGCGAGCGCGTGCCCGCGGCCGACGTGCCGGTCCGGCTCGACGGCCACGACCTCGTCATCCGCCGCCGCGACGTGCGCGACGCCATCGCGAAGGCGCGACGCACCCACAAGCCGCACAACCTCGCGCGCGTCACGTTCGTCCGCGAGATGCTCTCGCGCCTCGTCGAGCAGTACGGGCGCCAGCTCGGCGAGCCCCTCGTCGGCGAGGACCGCGCGCTCGCGCTGGAGGACCTGCGCTCCCACCGCGACGTGCGGGTCGCGCTCAACCTGGCCTGGCTGCCGCTCACGCCCGAGCGCCTCCTCGAGGACCTGTGGACCAAGCCGCACCGGCTCGCCGAGGCCGCGCCCGAGCTCTCCGCCGAGGAGCGACGGCTCCTCGAGCGGGCGAAAGGTGCGCCGTGGACCCCCGCGGACGTGCCGCTCCTCGACGAGGCGGCGGAGCTCCTCGGCGAGGACGACCAGGCGGAGCGGGCCGAGGCCGCCGCACGCGCGGCGCAGCGCGCGCAGGACCTCGAGTACGCGCGGCAGGTGCTCGAGTCGTCCGGTGCGGGCGGCGGGATCGTCGGCGCCGACGTGCTCGCCGAGCGGTTCGCCGCGAGCGGCCCGCGCCTGACCACCGCCGAGCGCGCCGCGCAGGACCGCACGTGGACCTACGGCCACGTCGTGGTCGACGAGGCGCAGGAGCTGTCCGCCATGGCGTGGCGCATGCTCGTGCGCCGGTGCCCGACGCGGTCGTTCACGGTGGTCGGCGACGTCGCCCAGACGTCCTCGCTCGCGGGCGCCCGGTCGTGGAAGGGCATGCTCGACCCGGTCTTCCGCGACGCGTGGCGGCTCGCCGAGCTCACGGTCAACTACCGCACCCCGGCCTCCGTCGCGGACGCGGCCCGACGCGCGGCCGTCGCGGCCGGCCTCCCGGTCTCGCCGCTCACGTCCGCGCGCGACGTCGAGGACGCCCTGCGCGTGGTCGAGGTGGCACCGGGCGCGCTGGAGGCACGCGTCCGGGCCGAGGCCGAGGCCGCGCGCGCCGAGTTCGTCGCCGCGGAGTCCGGTCGCGTCGCCGTCGTCGCGGCCGCGCCCGCGGTCCCTGCGCTGCGGGCCGCGCTCGGGCTCGCCGACGCGGGCGGCGAGGACCCGGTCGTCGTGCTCGACCCGGTGCAGGTCAAGGGGCTGGAGTTCGACGCCGTCGTGCTGGTCGAGCCCGCCGACGTCGCGACCGGGCCCTCGGGCCCGTCCGACCTGTACGTCGCCATGACACGGCCGACCCAGCGCCTCGTCGTCGTGCACGCGCGCCCGCTGCCCGCCGGGGTCGCCCCCGCGCCGTCGGACGACGCACGGGGCGCCGGAGCCTGACAGCGGTGGTGTCCGGGCGCGGGTTCACCTCGTCCCGAGGGTCAAGACCCGTTTGGTCCGGACCGCGGGACGGGCGCACCATGGGGGCGTGCTACGCGCCCTCCTCCTCGAAAACCTGCACCCCCTCGCCGCCTCGAACCTCGAGGCCGCGGGCATCGACGTCACCGTCCGCACCGGGGCCCTCGACGAGTCCGAGCTGATCGAGGCGCTCGACGGCGTCCACCTGCTCGGCATCCGGTCCAAGACGAACGTCACGGCGAACGTGCTCGAGAACGCCCCCGACCTGGTGGCGCTCGGCGCGTTCTGCATCGGCACGAACCAGATCGACCTGCGCTCGGCCGCGACGCAGGGCGTCGCCGTGTTCAACGCGCCGTTCCAGAACACGCGCTCCGTCGTCGAGCTCGCGCTCGCCGAGATCATCGCGCTCACGCGCCGCCTCACCGAGCGCGACCGCGCGCTGCACGAGGGCCGCTGGGACAAGTCGGCGGAGGGTGCGCACGAGGTCCGTGGCCGCACGCTCGGCATCGTCGGCTACGGCAACATCGGCACGCAGCTCTCCGTGGTCGCCGAGAACCTCGGCATGTCGGTCGTGTTCTACGACACGGCGGAGAAGCTCGCGCTCGGCAACGCGCGCCGCATGGACACGCTCGACGAGCTGCTCGAGCAGGCCGACGTCGTCACGCTCCACGTCGACGGGCGCCAGGGCAACGCCGGGCTCTTCGGCGCCAAGCAGTTCGCCCGCATGCGCCCGGGCTCGATCTTCCTCAACCTGTCGCGCGGCTTCGTGGTGGACTACGGCGCGCTGCGCGAGGCGATCGTCGAGGGCCGTGTGGCCGGCGCCGCGGTCGACGTCTTCCCGCACGAGCCCAAGCGCAAGGGCGACGCGTTCGACTCCGAGCTGCGCGGCCTGCCGAACGTCATCCTCACGCCGCACATCGGCGGGTCGACGGAGGAGGCGCAGGAGGCGATCGGGCAGTTCGTGTCCGCCAAGCTGCGCGACTACCTCACCACCGGCTCCACGACGCTCAGCGTCAACGTGCCGAACCTCGCGCTCGAGCAGACGACGGGCATCACGCGCATCACGCACCTGCACCGCAACACCCCCGGTGTCCTCGCCGCCGTCAACGCGACCCTCGCCGAGCACGGGACGAACATCGAGGGCCAGCTCCTCGCCACCCGCGGCGAGATCGGCTACGTCGTCACCGACGTCGGCTCGCGCGTGGAGCCCGCCGTCATCGAGGCGCTGGCCGCGATGGAGCAGACGATCGCCCTGCGCATCCTCGACTGACGCAGCCCGGGAACCTTCGCCGCGCGCGGCCCGTCCGCACGCGGCGAAGGTCCTCGGCGGCCGTGACCTTCGCCGCTGAGCGCCTCTCGCGCGCCGGTGCCACGATGAGGCATGACCGGATACACGCACGACGCGCCGCAGATCCTCGACGCCGACGCGTCGTGGGACCTCGTGGAGGGGACCCACGTCGCACGCCTCGCCGTGAGCGTGCGGGGCGAGCCGGACATCTACCCCGTGACCGTGCGGGCGCACGAGCGCACGCTCGCGTTCCGCACGGTCCCCGGCACGAAGCTCGCGACGCTCGCCATCAACGAGCGGGTCGCCCTGGAGTGGGACCACGTCGACGACGACGGGGCGTGGAGCGTCGTCGCGCGCGGCACCGCTCACCGTCTGCGCACCGAGCACGAGGTGGATCCCGTCCGGGAGGGTGCGGACCCGCTCGTCCCCACCGTCGACGTCCCGACCGAGGAGTGGGTCGTGGTCGAGGCCCACGAGCTCACCGGACGACGCTTCGCGCGCGCGGAGCCCTAGTCCCCCGGACGCACGACGTCCGGCCGCCCCGCAGGGGACGACCGGACGTCGGGGGTGCTGCTCAGCCGGACTTGCGGCGGAAGGTGCGCTGGACCGGTCCGACGGTCTCCGAGCCGTGCACGGAGCCCGTGTTCGACTCGCCGTCCGCCGTGCGGTGGCGCGCGGCGTTCTTCCGGTCGAGCGCCTCCCGGAACTTCGCCTTGGCCTCCTCGGTCGGTGCGGTCTCTGCAGCGGGTCGCTGCTGGTCGGACGCCATGGCGGTCTCCTCGTCGACGGGGAACTCGGTGGGGGCACTGCGGTCGGCCCGACGCTGCGGGCACCCCGCCAGCCTCCCCCACCGGGCGGCCCGACGCCACCTCATTTGTCCGCTCGGACCGGCCGTCCCGGCCTTGCGGGCGCCGGCGCTGGGGACCGCGCCGCGAGCGCCGACGACCGCGCGGCGAACGCCGTCGGGTAGCGTCGGGACGTGTCGCCCGATCCCACGCCGCAGGCCTCCCCCGCTCCTCCCCACGCCACAGGCGGTCCCGCGCCGGCGCGTGCCGCGCTCCCGCACCGTGCGCTCGGCCGGAGCGGCCTGCGCCTGCCGGAGGTCGCGCTCGGGCTCTGGCAGAACTTCGGCGTCGCCGACCCCTTCTCGACGCAGCGCGAGATCGTGCTGCGCGCCGTCGACCGTGGCGTGACGCACCTCGACCTCGCGAACAACTACGGGCCGCCCGGCGGCGCCGCGGAGGAGTCGCTGGGCCGGCTGCTCGCGCGCGAGCTCCGGCCCGTGCGCGACGAGCTCGTCGTGACCACCAAGGCGGGCTACCGCATGGGCCCCGGCCCCTACGGCGAGGGCGGGTCCCGGAAGTACCTGCTCTCGTCCCTCGACGCGTCGCTGCGCCGGCTCGGGCTCGACCACGTCGACATCTTCTACTCGCACCGCTACGACCCCTCCACCCCGCTCGAGGAGACCATCGGTGCGCTGGCGACGGCGGTCCGGTCGGGGCGCGCCCGCTACGCCGGCATCTCGTCGTACTCGGCGCGGCGGACGCGCGAGGCCCTGCGGGTCGCGGCCGACGCCGGGGTCGAGCTCGTCGTCACCCAGGTCTCCTACTCCATGCTCAACCGGTGGATCGAGGCGCCCGACCCGCACGACGAGGCGGGGGCCACCGTGCTCGACGTCGCGGGCGACGAAGGGCTCGGCGTCGTCGCGTTCTCCCCGCTCGCCCAGGGCATGCTCACGGACCGCTACCTCCACGGGGTCCCGGACGGGTCGCGCGCAGCGCGCGGCGGGCCCCTGCGCCCGGCGTTCCTCTCGGAGGAGAACATCGACCGCGTGCGCCACCTGGACGAGCTCGCACGCGCCCACGGACGGACGCTCGCGTCCACGGCGATCCGCTGGGCGCTGCGCGACCAGCGCGTCACGTCGGTCCTGCTCGGCGCGAGCTCGACGCGCCAGCTCGACGACAACCTCGCGGCCCTCGACGCCCCCGACCTCTCCCCGGAGGAGATCGCGGCCGTCGACGCCCTCCCCGTGGACACGGGCATCAACATCTGGGCGTCGCGGTCCAGCGACCTGTAGCGCCGCGGCCGCGCGCAGCCGTGTCCGGCTGTGCGGACCGAACCTCGGACCGGAGGCGCGAGGCGCGGGACCGTCGCGTGACTGTCAGGGCTGGGGTGCAGCCTCGCGGTCGGTCGCGACGTCGTCGGTGGCCTCGGCCGCCGCACGGCCCGCCGCCGCCTCGCGCTCCTCCCGGTCGACGCGCAGCGACGTGATGGCGCTCTCGAAGTCCTCGAGCGAGTCGAACGCCTGGTAGACGCTCGCGAAGCGCAGGTAGGCGACCTCGTCGAGCTCACGCAGCGGCCCGAGGATCGCGAGACCGATCTCGTAGGCGTCGAGCTCGGCGCTCCCGCTCGCGCGGATGGTCTCCTCGACGCGCTGCGCGAGGACGGCGAGGTCGTCCTCATTCACCGGGCGCCCCTGGCAGGCCTTGCGGACGCCGTTGACGATCTTCTCGCGCGAGAAGGGCTCGGTCACGCCGGACCGCTTGACCACGGACAGGCTGGCGGTCTCGATCGTGGTGAAGCGGCGGTTGCACTCCGGGCACTGGCGTCGCCGGCGGATGGAGGCACCGTCGTCGGACGTGCGGGAGTCGACGACGCGGGAGTCCGCGTGACGGCAGAACGGGCAGTGCATGGCGGGCTCCTCCGCGGGTCGCGCCGACAGGTCGGCGCGACGAACGTATGTCGTCGCGGGCGCGCGGTGCAACACGCCGACGACGCGCCCGGCCCTGGGCAGCAGAACGGGGGCGGTCGAAGTCGACCGCCCCCGTCGGGACGCCCCCGTCCCCATCTCGCGCGCGACTCGCCTCGCGCGCGGCGACGTGCACAGGAGTCGCGGTGGTCCGCACACTCCTCGCCTCGTCCGCCCAGCCCCCCAGCCGGCGTGTGAGGTGACTAACTTAGGCGGACCTAAGGCGCCGGCGCAACCCTCGGCCGCAACCTGTCGCGCGTCGGCGCCGTGTGCTGCGTCACAGGACCTGGACCGCCGCCCGCGCGTCGCGTCACCGCTCGGCGACCGGGAGCAGGATGGTCTGGCCGGCCTGCACGCCGGACGAGGACAGGCCGTTCAGCTCCACGAGCCCGCTGACCACCTCACGGAGGTCTTCCCCCGGGGTCGCGACGCCCTGGGCGAGCTCCCACAGCGTCTCCCCCGCGCTCACGACGTGGACGCGGACCTCGACCGGCTCCCCGGGCCCGCTCGCGACGGCCAGCCCGACCCGCGCCGCGAGGACGAGCACGACGGCCACGAGGAGCACGAGGACCGCACGGCCGCGTCGCGTGAGCCGCAGCGGAGCCTCCGGGCGGGCGCCTCGCTCCGCTGCGCCGCCCCGCCCGAGCGCGGACGGCGCTGCCGTCGCCATCGCCACCGTGTCCATGTCCCCTCCGTCCCGGCCCGCGAGCCCGATCGCCTTCCCCGGTCGATCGGACCCGCGCGCCCGTCTCATCTCCACGCCGACCCGTTGCGGTCGAACACCTGTACGTAGAACATCTGTACGAAGGTCTATCACGAACGGCCGACAGAGTCGAGACATGCTCGAACAGGTGTTTGATTCGTGTCGCATCCTCCCCTAGCCTGGGGTCAGGTCGGTTCGCCGGACATGTCCGCTCGGACCCGGAGGGGCGACCGAGGTCCCGGGGCACACGCCCCGGGGAGGGGAGGCCGCAGGCCCGGCTGGCGCCGGCGGCACGCGACGGACGAGGGCGGAGCGACCATGGCGGGACGAGGCACGGACAGGGCACGGGGGCTCGCCGAGGTGCGCGAGCTGCCGGACGGGTCGGCAGGGGGTGACGGGCTCACCCCGCGCCAGCGGCTCGTGCTCGAGACCATCCGCGCGTGCGTCGAGCAGCGCGGCTACCCGCCGAGCATGCGCGAGATCGGCGAGGCCGTCGGGCTCACGAGCCCGTCCTCCGTCAAGCACCAGCTCACCACGCTCGAGCGCAAGGGGTTCCTGCGGCGCGACCCGAACCGTCCGCGCGCCATCGAGGTGGTCCAGCCCGACGACGCCCGCCGCGCCACCCCGCTCGCGCCGGCCGGGACGGCCCCCGAGCCCGCGTACGACGAGGCCCACCCCGCGCCGTCGTACGTCCCCGTCGTCGGCCGCATCGCCGCCGGTGGCCCCATCCTCGCGGAGCAGGTCGTGGAGGACGTCTTCCCGCTGCCGCGCCAGCTCGTGGGCGAGGGAGAACTCTTCCTCCTGCGCGTCCAGGGCGACTCAATGATCGACGCCGCGATCTGCGACGGCGACTGGGTCGTCGTGCGGCGCCAGCCGGTCGCGGAGAACGGCGAGATCGTGGCCGCCATGATCGACGGCGAGGCCACCGTGAAGAGCCTGCGGCGCGCCGACGGCCACGTGTGGCTCATGCCGCACAACGCCGCGTACGACCCGATCCCCGGCGACGACGCCCAGGTGCTGGGGCGCGTCGTCTCCGTCCTGCGCAGCCTCTGAACGGTCCCCGAGCGGCTCCGGGCGCCCCTCCGGGCAGGCTTGGGACACGACGAGAGCCGGGCGGTCCCTCGACCGCCCGGCTCTCGTCGTGCCGGGCCCGACGGGCCCGTGGCTCAGAGCCCGAAGCGTCGCGCGACCGCGCGCAGCGACTCCGCGGACGAGCGCAGGCCTGCGAGCTCGTCGTCCGCCAGCGGGACCTCGACGCGCTCCGTCGCGCCCCGGCGGTCGACGAGCGTCGGGAGCGACAGGCAGACGTCCTCGAGCCCGTAGATGCCGTCGAGGAGCGTCGACACGGGCAGCACCCGGTGCTCGTCGGCGAGCACCGCCTCGATGATCCGGGTGCCCGCGAGCCCGACCGCGTAGTTGGTCGCGCCCTTGCCCTCGATGATCCGGTAGGCCGACTGCACGACCTCGCGCGCGATCTCGTCGCGCACGTCGCCCGTGAGCGGTCCCCGACCGCCGATGCCCTGCCACTCGAGCAGCGGCGCGCCGCCGATCGTCGCGGAGCTCCAGAGCGGGATCTCGCTGTCGCCGTGCTCCCCCGCGATGTACGCGTGCACGTTCTGCACCGCGACACCGCAGTGCTGCGCCACGAGGAACCGCAGCCGCGAGGAGTCGAGCACGGTGCCGCTGCCGAAGAGCTGCGTCGGGGGCAGCCCCGAGAACTTGAGCGCCGCGTACGTGACGATGTCGACGGGGTTGGTCACCATGACGTAGACGGCGTCCGGGGCCACCTCCACGAGGCCCGGCAGGATAGTCCGCATGAGCCCGATCGTGCCCTCGGCGAGGTCGAGGCGCGTCTGACCCGGCTTCTGCTTGGCGCCGGCCGTGACCACGACGACGTCGGCCCCCGCGCACACCGCGACGTCGTCGGACCCCTCGACGCGCGCCATGGGCATGAACTGGATGCCGTGCTGGAGGTCGAGGACCTCGGCCTCGACCTTCGCGCGGTTGACGTCGAGGAGCGCCACCGTGCGCGCCGCGCCCCGCATGAGCGCGGCGTAGGCGAGCGTCGAGCCGACGGCACCGGCGCCGACGATCGCGAGCTTCGTCGTCCGCGCTCCCCCTCCCGGACCGCCCGCGGTCGCGTCGCCGGTGCCCTGCGGTGACGTGCTCGTCATGTCGCCTCCGTGAAGTCGCTGGAAAGGGCTCAGCCTAGGGCCGCGAGGCGGCGGAGCGCAGCGGTGGCCACGTCGCGGTCGGTCGTCTGCCAGAACCCCGGCATGGACCGCGTGAGGAACGACCCGTAGCGCGCCGTCACGAGCCGCGGGTCCAGGACCGCGACGACCCCGCGGTCGGCCGTGGACCGCACGAGCCGCCCGGCACCCTGGGCGAGCAGGAGGGCCGCGTGCGTTGCGGAGACCTGCATGAACCCGTTGCCGCCCGCGGCCTCGACGGCGCGAGCCCGCGCCGACCTCACCGGGTCGTCCGGGCGCGGGAACGGGATGCGATCGATGAGCACGAGCTGGCACGACGGCCCGGGCACGTCCACGCCCTGCCACAGCGACAGCGTGCCGAACAGGCACGTCGCCGGGTCCTCGGCGAACTCCCGCACGAGCGTCGGCAGCTGGTCGTCGCCCTGGCACAGGACCGGCACGTCCAGCCGCTCGCGCATCGCCTCCGCCGCGGCCACCGCGGCGCGCCGCGAGGAGAACAGGCCGAGGGTCCGACCGCCGGCAGCCTCGACGAGCGCCGCGATCTCGTCGAGCTGGTGCTCGGTCGACGCCTCGCGGCCGGGCGTCGGCAGGCGCTTCGCGACGTAGAGGATGCCCTGGCGCGGGTAGTCGAACGGGCTCCCGACGTCGAGCCCGCGCCAGCGCGGCGCGTCGCCGTCGCCCACGTCCGCGGCTCCGCCCGTCGCCGCGGGGCCGAGCCCGAAGGTGCGCGCGACGGCGTCGAAGCTCCCGCCGAGCGCGAGCGTCGCGGACGTGAAGACGCCGGTGCGCTCCGCCAGCAGGTGGGTGCGGATGAGGCCCGCCACACCGAGCGGGGCGGCGTGCAGGCGGCTCGCGCCGTCGCCGAAGCGGTCGCCGGACCAGCCGCCCTCCCCCGGCCGCGAGCACCACAGCACGTCGTGGCCCGTGGGGTCGGCCGCCATGCGCTCGGCGACCTCGAAGAGCTGCAGCATCGTCGACTGCGCCATCTTCAGGCCCGTGTCCGGCTGGGCCGGCTTGGTCACGCCGGTCTCGGGCTTGAGCGTGGAGAGCACCTCGCGCGCGGCGTCCCGCACCGCCGCGACGGCGGAGCGCGCGGCGTCGGGCAGGCCGTCGGGGAAGCGCTCGGCGGGCAGCGACCCGACGACCGTGCCGAACACGGCGGACGCGGCGTCGAGCGCGTCCGTCGTGACCCCGCCGTGGCGGCGGGCGAGGCGCGCCGCGCTCTCGATCGCCGGGACCGAGAGGTCCACCGTCGCGGCGGCCGTGACGCGGTCGGCGAGCTCGTGCGCCTCGTCGACGACGAGGACGTCGTGCTCGGGCAGCACCCCGGGCGACCCCATGGCCGCGATGCCGAGCATCGCGTGGTTCGTCACGACGACGTCGGCCTCGCGCGCCGCGGCGCGCGCCCGCTCGGGGAAGCACTCGGCGAGCAGCGGGCAGCGCTGGCCCAGGCACTCGAGCGCCGTGACGGAGACCTGCCGCCACGCCTTGTCGCTCACGCCGGGGACGAGGTCGTCCCGGTCGCCCGTGGGCGTCTCGTCGGCCCACTCCCGCAGGCGCACGACCTGCTCCCCGAGGGCCGCCATGCTCGTCCCGCCACGCGCGGCGGGGTGGTCGGCGGCGCCCGCCGCCTCGCCGGGGAGGTCGAAGAGCGTGGGCTCGTCCGCGGGGTAGCCGCCCGCGATCTTGTGCACGCACAGGTAGTTGTGCCAGCCCTTGAGGAGCGCGATCGACGCGGGCCGCGGGAGGCGGTCCGCAACGGCGTCGGCCACGAGCGGGAGGTCCCGCGTGATGACCTGGCGCTGGAGGGCGAGGGTCGCCGTCGAGACGACGACGCGCTCGTCGGTCGCGACCGCGTGACGCACGGCCGGCACGAGGTACCCGAGCGACTTCCCCGTCCCGGTCCCGGCCTGGACCACGAGGTGCTCGGAGCCCTCGATGGCGTCCGTGACGGCACGCGCCATGGTCCGCTGGCCGTCGCGCCGCGCGCCGCCCAGGCGCGTGACCGCGAGGTCGAGGAGCTCCTCGACGGCGGGCACGTCACCGGCCGCCTGCCCGGGCGCCTCCGTGTCCGGACGGTCGGGCACGGGAGCGGTACGGGTGGAGGGGGGCACTTGCCGATTCTACGGTCGGGCACCCACGCGGCGGGGGCCCTGTGGACCGGCCCGGGACGCACGCGACCCCGCGCAGCCGTGGCCGCGCGGGGTCGTGCGTGGGGCCGACGCCGGGTCCAGCGGGCGGGCCCGCCGCGCCGCCGGGAGGCCCGGGGGGGCGGCTCAGCTCCCGGCGGAGGCGCCCACGAGCTCCGTCGCGAGGGCCTGGGCGACACGGCCGCGCAGGAGCGTGCCCTCGGGCGTGTGCTCCTCGTGGTCGATCTCGCCCTCGGTGTGCACGCGGTGCACGAGGTCGCCCCGGTGGTACGGCACGACGACGTCGATCTCGACGTCCGGGCGCGGGAGCTCGTGCGCGATGAGCTCGCGCAGGTGCTCGATCCCCTCGCCCGTGTGCGCCGACACGACGACCGTGCGGCGCTCGCGCAGCCGGATGCGCGCGATCGTCTCCGGGTCGGCGAGGTCCGCCTTGTTGAGCACGATCACCTCGGGCACGTCCTCCACGCCCGGGATGTCGGCCAGGACGTGGCGCACCGCCGCGATCTGGCCCTCCGGGTCGGGGTGCGACGCGTCCACCACGTGCAGCAGCAGGTCGGCGTCGCCGACCTCCTCGAGCGTCGAGCGGAACGCCTCGACGAGCTGGTGCGGCAGCGCGCGCACGAACCCGACGGTGTCGGCGAGCGTGTAGACCCGGCCGTCCTCGGTGCGCGTGCGGCGCACCGTGGGGTCGAGCGTCGCGAACAGCGCGTTCTCGACGAGCACGCCCGCGCCGGTGATGGCGTTGAGCAGGCTCGACTTGCCCGCGTTCGTGTAGCCCGCGATCGCGACGGACGGCACGGCGTGCCGCTTGCGCGACGCGCGCTTCGTCTCGCGCCCCGGGGCCATCGCCTGGATCTCGCGGCGCAGCTTGGCCATGCGGTTGCGGATGCGCCGGCGGTCCAGCTCGATCTTCGTCTCACCGGGACCGCGCGACCCCATGCCCGCGCCGGCGCCGCCGACCTGGCCACCGGCCTGGCGGGACATCGACTCGCCCCAGCCGCGCAGGCGCGGGAGGAGGTACTCGAGCTGGGCGAGCTCGACCTGCGCCTTGCCCTCCCGCGACTTGGCGTGCTGGGCGAAGATGTCGAGGATCAGCGCGGTCCGGTCGATGACCTTGACCTTGACGATGTCCTCGAGCGCGCGCCGCTGGGAGGGCGCGAGCTCGCCGTCGATCACGACCGTGTCCGCGCCGCTGGCGGCGACGACGTCGGCGAGCTGCGCGGCCTTGCCGGAGCCCAGGTACGTGCCCGGGTCGGGCTTCGCGCGGCGCTGGATCACGCCGTCGAGCACCTGCGAGCCCGCGGTCTCCGCGAGGGCGGCGAGCTCGCGCAGCGAGATCTCGGCCTCCTCGGCGGACGTGGGCGCGCCGTCCTCGCGCGGGTCGGAGCCGGGGCTCCAGAGCCCGACGAGCACGACCTTCTCGAGGCGCAGCTGCCGGTACTCGACCTCGGTGACGTCCTCGAGCTCGGTCGACAGGCCGACGACACGGCGCAGCGCGCTGCGCTCCTCGAGCTCGAGCTGCTCGCCGTCGTGCTCCGTGTGGACCGTGCCGCCCTCGGCGCGTGCCGTCCCGGCCCGAGCGAGCACCCGCGCCACGACGTCGCTCGCGATGTCCCGCGTCGCGCCGGTCGGCTCGTCCTGAGCCGAGGTGGGGTTCGGAGTGTTCGCAGGGGTTGGGCTCATGTGCCGCCTTCCGTCGGTGGTGGGCGCTCGTGCGTCCGGGTGTGACAACAAGCGTGGCACGCGAAATCGTCCCGAGGCCAGTGGTTAAGCCCACGACGGGCGGCCCGGACGCGCCGCGCCGCCTCCTGACGTGGGCGCGCCCGCGTAGGATCGGCCGACGTGACCGAGGACCAGGACCCCGCCGTCGACGCCGCGCCCGACGGCGCGGCGGACCACTACTTCACCGCCCGGCCCGCGTCCGCCGCCGAGCGCCGCACGATCTCCGTGCGGCTCGCGGGCCGCGACGTCGAGGTCGAGGTCGCCTCGGGCGTCTTCTCCCCCGGCCGCCTGGACCTCGGCACGCAGGTGCTCCTGCGCACCACCCCGCCGCTCGACGACGTCCTCGCGGCCCGGCCCGACGACGGCCCCGCCCATGTCCTCGACCTCGGCTGCGGCTGGGGCCCGGTCGCCCTGACGATGGCCCTGGAGGCGCCGGAGGCGACCGTGTGGGCCGTCGACGTCAACGAGCGCGCGCTCGACCTCGTGCGCCGCAACGCGCAGCGTCTCGGGCTGGACAACGTCCAGGCCGTGCTCCCGGACGACGTGCCCGACGACGTCGCGCTCGCCGCGCTGTGGTCGAACCCGCCGATCCGGGTCGGCAAGGACGTCCTGCACGGGATGCTCCTGCACTGGCTGCCCCGGCTCGCGCCGGGCGCGAGCGCGCACCTCGTGGTGCAGCGCAACCTGGGCTCGGACTCGCTCCAGCGCTGGCTCGCCGAGGCGCTGCCCCCGCTCCTGCCGGGCGCGGTCGTCGAGCGCGCCGCGAGCGCGAAGGGGTTCCGCGTCCTCGAGGTCGTCGCGCCCCGCTGAGCCGGCGGTCAGACCGGCGCGCGGTCGCCCTCGGACGCCGCCGCGACCGGCTCGGCGGGCGGGGCGGTCACGTGGCCGTCCGCGCCCTCGTGCGCGTCCTCCTCCGGCGGGACCGGCGTCCCCGGGACGAGCGCGGCGAGGTCGATCTCCCCCGCGTGGACGAGCACCGCGGGACCGGCGAGTTCGACGCGGCCGCCCGGGAGCGCCCGCACGCGCACCGTGCCGCCCGGGACGTCGACGAGGTAGGTGTCCGGCGCGTCGGGACCGCCCCACACGCGGACCGCGAGCGCCGCCGCGCACGCGCCCGTGCCGCACGACGGCGTCTCCCCGACGCCGCGCTCGTGCACGCGCATGCGCACGTGCCCGACGACGGTGCCGTCGTCCGCGGTCGTCTCGCCGAGGGGCACCACGAGCTCGACGTTCGTCCCGTGGGACGGGTGCGGCTCGACGACGGGCGCCTCGGTGAGGTCGGCGCGCTCGAGCACGTCCTCGCGCGCGACGGCGAGGACGGTGTGGGGGTTGCCGAGGTCGACGCTGAGCGCCGGACGCGGGACCTCCCAGCCCCGCACGACGACGGTCGCGTCGTAGCCGTCCTGGAGCGCGGGGCGGCCGCCGGGGAGGAACCACGGGCCCATGTCGACGGCGAACCAGCCGTCGTCCTCCTTGCGCACGCGCTTGACGCCCGCGCGGGTGCCGACCGGGACCTCGGTGCCGCCCGCGAAGCTCACCAGCCCGAGGCGCTCGGCGAAGGCCGCGAAGACGCGGACCCCGTTGCCGCACATCTCGGCGACCGAGCCGTCGGCGTTGCGGTAGTCCATGAACCAGATGGCGTGCGGGTCCTCCGCGAGCACGTCGCGCGACTCCGGGACGAGCGCGGTCGGCACGAGGCGGATGACGCCGTCGCCCCCGACGCCGCCGCGGCGGTCGGCGAGCGCGCGCACGAGCTCGGGCGTGAGGTCGAGCTCGCCCTTCGTGTCGGCGAGGAGCACGAAGTCGTTGCGGGTCCCGTGGCCCTTGGTGAAGCGGGTGCGCGTCATGAGCCCAGACTACGGCGCACGGGCGCGCCGCTGTCCGCCTCGTCCGGCCCGACGGCGGTGCCCGGCACGGTCGCGGGGTCGTGCCCGTCCGTGCCCTGCGCGGCAGCGCGCTCGTCCGCCGCGGCGACGAGCGCGAGAGCGTCCTCGACGCGCGTCGGCGACTGCGCGTCGAGCCACCCGACGCGCGGGTCCCGGCCGAACCAGCCCATCTGCTTGCGCGCGAGGCGCCGCGTGTTCGCGGTGACGGCCTCGCGCGCGGCGTCCTGCGTGGTCTCGCCGTGGAGCGCGGCGAGCACCTCCGCGTAGCCGACGGCGCGCCGGGCCGTGCGGCCCATGCCGTGCGCCTCGACGCGGCGCACCTCGGCCACCAGGCCCTGCTCCCACATGCGCTCGACGCGGCCGGCGACCCGCGCGTCGAGCACGGCCCGGTCGCAGTCGAGGCCGATCTGCACGGTCGGGCGGACGTAGACCTGGCGCGGGAGGTTCGCCGTGAACGGCTCGCCGGTGAGCTCCATGACCTCGAGCGCCCGGACGAGCCGGCGGGTGTTGGCCGGGCCGATGCTCGCGGCGGCCGCGGGGTCGCGCCGGAGGAGCTCGTCGTGCAGCGCGCGCGGGCCCTGCTCCTCGGCGCGCGCCTCGAGCGCCGCCCGCACGGCGGGGTCCGTGCCCGGGAACCGCATGTCGTCGAGGAGGGCGCGGACGTACAGCCCGCTGCCGCCCACGACGACGGCGCGCGCCCCCCGGGCGGCGATCTCGTCGAGCACGCGGCGGGCCTCGGTCTGGTACCGGGCCACGGACGCGTCCTCGGCGGGGTCGAGCACGTCGAGGAGATGGTGGCGCACACCGCGGCGCTCGGCGACGGGGACCTTCGCGGTCCCGACGTCCATGCCGCGGTAGAGCTGGTAGGCGTCGGCGTTGACGATCTCCGCGGGCGCCCCGGGGACGGACAGGCGCTCGGCGAGGTCGAGGGCGAGGTTGGACTTCCCCGTGGCCGTCGGGCCGACGACGGCGACGACGACGCCTGGGCCTGCGGGGTCGTGCTCGGTCTTCACCCGCGCAACGGTACCGTCCGGGCGGCCGGCGGCCCGAGGCGTGTGGGCGAGGATGCGTAGGGTGTCCGGTGGTCGGTCCGCCAGCGCGCACCGACGCGTACGACCTCAGCACGACGACCTCGCACGACCTCTCAGACGACAAGGACTCGAGAACATGGGTTTCTTCACCAAGCCGGACGCCGCACCGACGAGCCAGAACGCGCCGCTGACGCGCGAGCGCGTCGAGGCGTTCCTCACGAGCCGCGAGTGGCGGTACTTCGTCGACTCGGACGGGGACCTGGGCGGCAACTGGGACGGCAAGGTGTTCTTCTTCTTCCTCATGGGTGAGAAGCAGGAGATCCTGCAGGTCCGCGGCCGGTGGAACCGGACGCTCCCGGCGTCGGCCGAGGCGCAGGTCGCGCTCGTCGCCAACGAGTTCAACCGCGACAAGATCTGGCCGAAGGTCTACGCGCGCGTCGAGGACGACCAGCTCGCGGTCTACACCGAGGTCGCGACGGACCTGGAGTTCGGCGTCGCGGACGACCAGCTCGGCCAGCTCATCGAGTGCGGCCTGTTCACGGGACTGCAGTTCTTCGACGCGCTCGACGCCCGCTTCCCCGACACGGCCGCGCAGACCGTGGCCGAGGGCGGCGCCGACGTCGACGCGCGGTGACCGGCACGCACGAGACCACCGCGGGCCGCAGCGCTCCGGACGGCGCCCCGGGCGAGGAGGCGACGACGGCCTTCCAGGTCGACCTGCGGGGCGTCGTCGACCTTCTGGCCCGGCACCTGTACTCGAGCCCGCGCGTCTACCTGCGCGAGCTGCTGCAGAACGGCGTCGACGCGATCACCGCGCGCGCCGGGCTCGAGGGACCGCAGGCGCCGGCGCGGATCCTGCTCCGTCCGCTGCCCGACGGCGGCCTGGAGGTGCACGACTCGGGCGTCGGCCTCACGCGGGACGAGGCGCAGGAGCTGCTCGCGACCATCGGGCGCAGCTCCAAGCGCGACGTCGAGCTCGGGACGGGTCGCGAGGAGTTCCTCGGTCAGTTCGGCATCGGGCTCCTGTCCGCGTTCATGGTCGCCGACGAGATCGAGCTCGTCTCGCGCTCCGCGCGCCCCACGGCGGCGGGCGACGCGCCCGTCCCTGTGCGCTGGCGCGGCCGCGCCGACGGCCGGTACGAGCTCGTCGAGCTCGCGCCGGACGACCCGGCGGCACCCGGCGAGCCCGGGAGCGTCGTCCGGCTGCACCCGCGGCGGGACACCGAGCACTGGCTCGCCCCGGAGTCGGTGGTCGCGCTCGCCCAGGACTTCGGCTCGCTCCTGCCGGTCGAGCTGCTCGCCGAGACGCGTCTCGACGGCGGCCCCGGCGAGGACCGTGACGGCGGAGCGGGCGGCGACGCCCCGCTCGCGGTGCGCCGGCTCAGCGGGGAGGACCTGCCGTGGCGCGCTGCGCACCCGACGCCCGCGGCCCGCGACGCCGCGCTCGCCGGCTACGCCGAGCGCACGCTCGGCTTCACCCCGCTCGCACGGATCGACCTCGACCTGCCGCTCGCCGGCCTGACGGGCGTCGCGTACGTGCTCCCGGCCGCGGTCGCGCCGACCACGACGTCGCGGCACCGGGTCTACCTCAAGCGGATGCTCCTGGGCAGCGCGGTCGACGACCTGCTGCCCCCGTGGGCGTTCTTCGTGCGGTGCGTCCTCGACGCGTCCGTGCTGCGCCCGACGGCGTCGCGCGAGGGGCTGTACGAGGACGAGGTGCTGCTCGCGACCCGCGACGCGCTCGGGGCGCAGGTGCGCCGGTGGCTGCTGGAGACGCTCGCGACGGACTCGGTCCTCGCGCGGCGCTTCCTCGAGACCCACCACCTCGCCGTGCGCGCGCTCGCGCTCACCGACGACGAGATGCTCGACGTCGCCGCGCGCGTGCTGCCCTTCGAGACGACGGCCGGGTCCACGACCCTGGCGGACCTCGCGACGGACCACCCCGACGGGCGCCTGCTGTACACGGCGAGCGTCGAGGAGTTCCGGCGCATCGCGCCCGTCGCGGCGGCGCAGGGGCTCGCGGTCGTCAACGGGGGCTACGTCTACGACGCCGACCTGCTCGAGCGCGTCGCGGCGCGGTTCCCGCAGTGGCGGCTGTCGCCCGTCTCGGCCGCAGACGTCGCGCACGTCCTCACGGAGGTCGAGCCGCTGCGCGAGCTCGAGGTCGCCGACGCGCTCGCGTCGCTCGACGCCGCGCTCGCCGAGCAGGACTGCGACGTCGTGCTGCGCCGGTACGAGCCGGACGCCCTCCCGGCCATGCTCCTGCACGACCGCGAGGGCGATCACGCGCGCGAGGCCGCACGCGTCGCGGAGACGGACGACCTCTGGGGCGAGATCCTCGCGGGCCTCAGCGCCCCGGCCCGCCCCCGCCGCCTGGTCCTCAACGACGCCAACGCCACGGTGCGCGACCTGCTCGCGAGCCCCGACGCGCAGGTGCGCGCCGCGGGTGCCCGCTCCCTCTACGTCACGGCGGTGCTCGCGTCCGGCAAGGCGCTCCAGCCCGTCGAGGCGACTCTCATGAACGACTCCCTGTCGCTCCTGCTCGCCCGCGCCCTCGCGGCCGGGCAGGACCCCGCCACGGAACCCGACCCCCCTGCCGACGAGGAGAACCGATGACCCGGTCCGTGGACCAGGTGAACGCCGCCCTGTACGACGTCCGCCGCATGCCCTACGGCCTCGCGCGCTCCACGGCCGCCGCGGCCGAGCTCGAGCGCGTCGAGGCCGAGGGCCCCGACGCCGCGCGCGCCTACGCGCAGTTCGTCCTCGTCGAGTCGTACGTGTGGGGCGGCGAGGTGACCAAGGCGTACCTGCCGTTCACCAAGATGCTGCGCTGGTGGGACGAGCACCCCGAGCACTTCGACGCCGAGGACACGCACTCGCTGTTCTGGTCGTTCAAGTGGATGGTCGGGCACCTTATGGAGTTCCCCGACGTCCCCGCCGCGCAGATCGAGCGCACGCTCGACGACATGGCGCGCCGGTACGCGCTCGCGGGCAACGGCACGAACGCGGTCGCCCTGGAGCGCTTCGAGTGGGCGCGCGAACGTGGCGGCGCGGACGTCGAGGACGCGTACCGCGCGTGGGTCGCGACCCCGCGCGACGACTACTCGCAGTGCGAGGCGTGCGAGCCGGGCGACCGCGCGGCGTACCTCTTCGAGACGGGCCGGCACGACGAGGGCATCCGCCTGCTCGAGGGCGTGCTCCAGGGATCGCCGTCGTGCGCCACCGAGCCCGGCGACATGCTGTCCCACCTCCAGCTCGCGTACGTGGAGGTCGGCGACGCCGAGGCGGCGGCTCGGACGCACCGCCGCGGGCTGCGCCACCTCGACACCGGGGTGACGATGACGGGCCCGAAGGGTCGTCACGTGGAGTTCCTCGCCCGGACGGGCAACGCGTCGCGCGCGCTGCGCCTGCTCGTGGAGCACCAGGCGTTCCTCACGGAGGCGGACTCGCCGGGCGACCGGCTCGGCTTCCTCACGAGCGTGAGCGTCGCGACGGGCGTCCTGCGGGCCGACCACGGCGACACCGCGCTCGCGCTGCGCGACGTGCCCGCCACGACGCTCGCCGAGCTCGACGCGTGGGTGCGCGGCGAGGCGGCCGCCCTCGCGCAGTCCTTCGACGCACGCAACGGCACGACGGCGGCGTCCGAACGGCTGCGCGCGGCGTGGGAGCGGGGCGCGCGCACACTCCCCGTCGACCTGGCGGTGCTCTCCCTGGACGCCCCGCCTGCGTCGCCACGGCCCGTCGCCGTGGCCGAGGGCGCGACGAGCGGTCCGTCGGACCTCCCCGCCGGGCTCGCGCCGGAGGAGTCCGCGGTCACCGGCGGAGCCCCGGCGGAGGGCGCCGACGAGCCCACCGACGCGCCCACCGACGCAGACGGCCTGCTCGCGCTCGCCGACGACGTCGCGGGTGACGACCCGGTCCGGGCGGCACGCCTCCTGCGTCGCGCGTCGTCGCACCTGGAGAGCTCCGGCCACCTCGACCGCGCCGGCTTCGCGCTCGCCGAGGCGGCGCAGCTCGCCGCGCTCGAGGGCGACGACGAGGGCGCCGCGCCCGCGTTCCTGCACGCGCTCGCGCTCCTGCGGGCCGGTGGCGTCGCGCCCCGGTTCGTCGGGCAGGTCGTGCGCGCCTACGCGCGGCTCGAGGCCGGGCGGGGCGACGTGACCGCCGCCCTGGCCCAGGTCGAGCGCACGCTCGACGACCTGGCCGCAGCGGGCGAGGGCACCGACGTCGCACCGGCGCCGCAGGCCGCCGAGCTCGTCGAGCGGGACGCGGCGGCCGACGCTCGCGAGCGCCGCGACCTCGACGACACGCGCGCCCGTCTGCTCGCCACCGCGGGCGAGCTCGACGCGGCGGCGACGCTCGCGGAGTCCGTCGCCGAGGAGTTCGCCCGCGCCGGGGACGTCCGCGACGCGGCGCACGCCTTCTGGCTCGCGGGGCGCTCGCGCTGCGCGGCGGGGAAGGACACGGACGCGGTGGAGCTGCTCGAGTCGGCCATGGAGGGCTTCGCGATCGTCCACGACGCGGAGTCGCGCGCGATGGTGGGCAACGAGATGGTCGCGGCGCTGCGCCGGCTCGGGCGCGACGACGAGGCGGCCGCCGTCGGGACGGGCCTCAGCGGCTGACGACGGGCCCGGCCGGGCGGGCGGCGGGCCCCGCCGGGCGGGCGGCGGCTGCGGGGGCGCGGACCTCGTACCGCCGGACCGCCGCGACAGGGTCCGGCTCGTCGGCCGGCGCGGCCTCGGCGCCCGCCGCGGCGACGAACCCGTCGAGCACGGCCTGCGGCAGGGGCGCACGCGGGTCGTGCACGACGACGAGCCGCGCCCCCTCCCGGGCGAGCCCCGCACCGAGCTCTCGGGCGGCGTCCAGGACGGTCTCCGTCGCCGCACCCGCCTCCGTGCTCGTCCCCGAGCTCGTCTCCGTACTCGTCTCCAAGCTCGTTTCCGTGATCGCACCTGCCGCCGTCCGCGTCGCCGCGCCACCGAGCTCCACGACGTCGACGGGACCGGTCCAGCCCGCACCGGCGAGCGCGAGGAGCGCCACGGAGGCGGCCGTCCCGGCGACGGGTCGGTCGAGCGGTCGCGTGGCGGCGGCCCACGCGGGGTCGATCCACCGGTCCGCGACACCCGCCGCGGCGAGCGAGGCCCGGGCGGCGCCGCGGGCGCGCGCGGCTCCCGGGGCGACCACGACCACGGCCGACGCACCCGCCTCACCGGGCGGGCCCGCCACGAGGTCGGCGAGCGCCGCGAGCGCGGCGTCGCGCACCGGCCCGAGGACCGAGGCGGCACCGGCCGCCCCCGGGACGAGCAGGGCGGTTCCGGGGAGCACGACGGCGCGGACGGTCACCGTCCCACCGTAGTGGTGCCCGCTCCACCACCCTCGCCGCGCCTCCCCGGACGGCCCGCGATGCGGCGTCCGCGGGCGCGCGCGAGTACGGTAGGGAGGTGAGGTTCTTCGGGGCGCGGGACGACGACGACCGGCGGGACGGGAATCCCGGCGGAGCGCAGGACGGGGGCCGGTCGGGCGCGGCCCGGCCGGCGGACGACCTGCAGTCGCAGGTCGAGGACCTGCTGGCACGCGAGCTGGGTCAGGTCGCGACCGACGTCCTGCGGCCTCCCACACCGCTCACGCTCTCGCGGGTCGTCGAGTGGATCACCGACAGCGGGTACAGCTACTTCGTCGACTCCGACGGCGATGTCGGCGGGCTGTGGCACGGCCGCCTGTTCTACTTCCTGCTCTTCGGCAACGACGACGAGATCCTCCAGGTGCGCGGCCAGTGGAACCGCGACCTCGCGCTCGAGCGCCTCGAGGAGATCCTCGAGTTCTGCAACGAGTGGAACGCCGACCGGATCTGGCCCAAGACCTACACGCGCGTCCGCGACAACGGGATGATCCAGGTCTTCACCGAGGTCACGGTCGACCTCGAGCACGGCGTGACGGACGACCAGCTCGACCAGCTCCTCCAGTGCGGTCTGAGCACGGGGTCGATGTTCTTCGACGCGCTCGACGAGTTCTACCCCGACCCCGCGAGGCAGGCGCCATGACGCAGGCCCGCACCAACTGGTTCACGCGCCTGTTCGGCAACCGCCGGCCCAAGGCGCCGGACTCGCTGCCCCGCGAGGAGGAACTGCCGCGCGCGCTGTCGATGGCGCGCATCGGCGACCACCTGACGCGCCGCGGCTACCACTTCCGCGTCGACGACGACGGCGACATCACAGGTACGTGGGACGGGCACCGCTTCTGGTTCCTGCTGCTCGGCGACCGGTCGGAGATCCTCCAGGTCCGCGGCCGCTGGTCGACGACGCTCCCCGTCGAGTCGCGCCTCGTCACGCTTCAGACCGTCAACGACTGGAACCGCGAGCGCATCTGGCCCAAGGTCTACGTGCGCGAGGAGGGCGGCCGGCTCGCGCTCTACGCCGAGGTCTCCGTCGACCTCGAGCACGGCGCGACCGACGACCAGCTCGCCCAGACCGTCTCGTGCGGGCTCGGCACGGCCGTGCAGCTCTTCCACGCCATCGGCGCCCAGCTCCCGCCGGGGACCCTGGACGACTGACGTCCTGGCGCCGTCGTGCGCGCCCGCCGTCGGGTCCTGGACCCCGCCGTTCAGGCGCGGAGCGTGGGGAGCCCCAGAACGACCGGGCCCGACGGCGCGCCGCCGCCGTGGCCGTGGTCGTCGTCGCCACCGCCCAGGCGGGCGCGCTCGCGCTTCGCCCACGCGTCACCCGAGCGGGTCCGGCGCACGGCGAACGTGCCGCCCGCGAGCGCCGAGTCCGCGATGAGGTGGTGCGGCGCCGAGCGGGTGACCTCGACGGTGACGACGTCGCCGGGACGCGGCAGGCGGACGTCGAGGTCGTCCGCGAGGCGCGGGTCCACGGACCCGGGCGTGCCGGTCCCCTCGGACGGGGCGTCGTCGGGCGCGCCTGCCACGACGGCCGCGGGGAGCGCGAGGTGCACGAGGCGGTTGTCGGGGGCGCGGCCCGTCACGCGGTGCGTCGCGCCGTCCTTGCGCCCTGCGCCCTCGCCGACGAGGACGTCGATCGTCCGGCCCACCTGGCGTGCGGACTCCTCGCCGGCGATCCGCTCCTGGAGCGCCTGGAGCCGCTCGAAGCGCTCCTGGACGACCTCCTTGGGGAGCTGGCCGTCCATCGTCGCGGCCGGCGTCCCGGGGCGCGGAGAGTACTGGAAGATGAACGCGGAGGAGAAGCGCGACGCCTCGACGACCCGCATCGTCTCCGCGAAGTCCTCCTCGGTCTCGCCGGGAAAGCCCACGATGATGTCGGTGGTGATCGCGGCGTCGGGCATGACGGCCCGGACGCGGTCGAGGATCCCGAGGAACCGCTCGGAGCGGTAGGAGCGGCGCATCGCGCGCAGCACCCGGTCGGAGCCCGACTGGAGCGGCATGTGGAGCTGGGGCATGACGTTCGGCGTCTCGGCCATGGCCGCGATGACGTCGTCGGTGAACGCCGCCGGGTGCGGGGACGTGAACCGCACGCGCTCGAGCCCGTCGATCGTCCCGCACGCGCGCAGGAGCTTGGCGAAGGCGCCGCGGTCGCCGAACTCGACGCCGTAGCTGTTGACGTTCTGGCCGAGCAGCGTCACCTCGATGGCACCGGCCTCGACGAGCGCGCCCACCTCGGCGAGGACCTCACCCGGACGGCGGTCGCGCTCCTTGCCGCGCAGGTGCGGCACGATGCAGAACGTGCACGTGTTGTTGCAGCCGACGCTGATGGACACCCACCCCGCGTAGACGGACTCGCGCTTCGTCGGCAGCGTGGACGGGAACACCTGCAGCGACTCGGCGATCTCGACCTGCGCCGCCTCGTTGTGCCGCGCGCGCTCGAGCAGGACGGGCAGGGCGTCGAGGTTGTGGGTGCCGAACACGACGTCGACCCAGGGGGCCTTCTCGACGATGGTGCCGCGGTCCTTCTGGGCGAGGCAGCCGCCGACGGCGATCTGCATGCCGGGTCGCGCGGCCTTCACCGAGGCGAGCTGGCCGAGGTTGCCGTACAGGCGCGTCGCGGCGTTCTCGCGCACGGCGCACGTGTTGATGACGACGACGTCGGCGCGGTTCGCGGCCTCGTCCTGCGCGCTCGCACGCGTGTAGCCCGCCTGCTCGAGCATCCCCGCCATGTGCTCGGAGTCGTGGACGTTCATCTGGCACCCGAGGGTGCGCACGACGTAGGTGCGGGGGTGCGCGTCGTCGGCCGGCGCAGCGGCGGTGGCGTGCGGTGCGGGTGCGGCCGGGACGGGGGCAGGGGCGATCGTGGACATCACCGTCCAGGGTACGGCTCCGGGTGCCGTGTTACTGAACTGTTGCCCGGTTGTTGCCGGATGAGGTGGCACCGTGCAACAGAAGGGACATAGTGTCCAGGAATGGCCGACGAAACCCCTTCGCCGTCCGACGCGCAGCGCAGCGCTCAGGACGCTCAGCCCCTCCCCGCCGAGCAGATCCTCGGTGAGCCGCTCGTCGAGCTGCGCGACGTGAACAAGCACTTCGGCGAGCTCCACGTGCTGCGCGACATCAACCTCACGGTCCGGCGCGGCGAGGTGCTCGTCGTCATCGGGCCCTCCGGCTCGGGCAAGTCGACCCTGTGCCGGGCGATCAACCGGCTCGAGACGATCGACTCGGGCGAGATCCTCGTCGACGGCGAGCCGCTCCCCCAGGAGGGCAAGGCGCTCGCGCGGCTGCGCTCCGACGTCGGCATGGTCTTCCAGTCCTTCAACCTCTTCGCGCACAAGACGATCCTCGACAACGTGACGCTCGGGCCCGTCAAGGTGCGGCGCGAGCGGAGCAAGGACGCGAAGGAGCGCGCCCTCGCCCTCCTCGACCGGGTCGGCGTGAAGAACCAGGCGCAGAAGATGCCGGCGCAGCTCTCGGGCGGCCAGCAGCAGCGCGTCGCCATCGCCCGGGCCCTCGCGATGAAGCCCAAGGTCATGCTGTTCGACGAGCCCACGTCGGCGCTCGACCCCGAGATGATCAACGAGGTCCTGGACGTCATGGTCTCCCTCGCCCGGGAGGGCATGACGATGATCGTCGTCACCCACGAGATGGGCTTCGCCCGGAAGGCCGCGAACCGCGTGGTGTTCATGGCGGACGGCCAGATCGTCGAGGAGGCGCAGCCCGAGGAGTTCTTCACCGCGCCGAAGAGCGAGCGGGCCAAGGACTTCCTCTCCAAGATCCTCACGCACTGAGGTCCCGCACCCTCACCACGCACCGACCACCACGGACCGGGCCGCCCGGCCCCCCACACCCGGCCGACCGACGAGGCACACCGTCGTCGGACGACCACCACTCACGAAGGGTAGGAACGATGCGCACACGACACGCAGGTGCTGCCGTGCTGGCCGCTCTCACCGCGCTCACGCTCGCAGCGTGCAGCAGCGGCGACGTCGGCGACGACAGCACGACCACGGACCCCGAGCAGTCCGCCGGAGGCAGCGGCGACGGCGGCGGCGAGACGGTCAAGATCGGCATCAAGTTCGACCAGCCCGGCCTGGGGTTCCAGGACGGGTCGTCGTACACGGGATTCGACGTCGACGTCGCCACCTACGTGGCGGGCGAGCTCGGCTTCTCCGAGGACCAGATCGAGTGGGTCGAGGCGCCGTCCGCCCAGCGCGAGACGATGCTGCAGACCGGGCAGGTCGACATGATCTTCGCGACGTACTCCATCACGGACACGCGCAAGGAGACCGTCGCGTTCGCCGGGCCGTACTTCGTCGCCGGTCAGGACCTGCTCGTCGCCGAGGACAACACCGACATCACCGGCCCCGAGTCGCTCGAGGGCAAGAACCTCTGCTCCGTCACGGGCTCGACGTCGGCGCAGCGCATCAAGGACGAGTACGCCGCGGGCGTGCAGCTCCTCGAGCGCCCCGGGTACGCCGAGTGCGTCACCGCGCTCACGGCGGGCCAGGTCGACGCCGTCACGACCGACGACATCATCCTCGCGGGCCTCGCGGCGCAGCCGCAGAACCAGGGCAAGGTGAAGGTGGTCGGGGCGCCGTTCTCCACCGAGCGCTACGGCGTCGGCCTGCCCCAGGACAACGAAGTCTGCGAGGACGTCAACGCCGCGATCGAGAAGATGATCGAGGACGGTTCCTGGGAGGAGTTCGTCAGCAAGAACACCGAGGGCACCGGGTACACGCCGAACGCGAGCGAGAACCCGCCGACGGTCGACCCCTGCGCCTGACCTCTCTGCCGGGGAGCGGAGCGCGGCGTGCCGCGCTCCGCTCCCCGGCCTCGTCCGGTCGGTCCACGACCACGCCCTCCCGGAGGATGACCAACCGTGGGTGACTACCTCTCCCAGTTCACCGAGCTCCTCAGCACCTACGACGTGCTCGGCGCGTTCTGGGTGAACATCCAGCTGACGTTCTGGGCTGCGATCTTCTCCCTGATCCTCGGCACGGCGCTCGCGCTCATGCGGATCTCCCCCGTCTCGAGCCTGCGGTGGGCCGGCTCGACCTACGTGAACCTCCTGCGCAACACGCCGCTGACGATCATCATGACGTTCATGGTCCTCGCGGTGTGGACCCAGCTGCAGATCAGCCTGTCCCCCGACTTCCCGACGAACTTCTTCCGGTTCGCGGTCATCGGCCTGACCGTCTACCACGCCGCCTTCGTGTGCGAGGCGATCCGCTCGGGCGTCAACACGGTGCCGATCGGCCAGGCCGAGGCGGCGCGGGCGATCGGCCTCTCCTTCGCTCCCGCCGCGCGCCTCGTCATCCTCCCGCAGGCGTTCCGCGGCGCCATCGCCCCCCTCGGCAACACCCTCATCGCGCTGCTGAAGAACTCCACCGTCGCGGCCGCCGCGAGCGTCACGACGGAGACGTCGAGCCTCATGCGCACGATGATCGAGTTCAACTCGAACTACATCTACGCGATCTTCCTCACCTTCGCGATCGGCTACGTGATCCTCGTCATCCCGATCGGCCTGCTCACCACCTCGCTCTCGACCCGATTGGCGGTCCGCCGATGAGCGCCCCGCGTCAGTCCGTCCTCTTCGACGCCCCCGGGCCCCGGGCCCGGCGCGCGATCGCCGTCGGCAACGTGATCGGCGCCGTGATCGTGATCGGGATCGCCGTGCTCGTGCTGCTGGAGCTCGGACGCAAGGGCCAGCTCTCGTGGGAGCAGTGGGGTCCCGTCTTCACCGCCAACGCGTGGGAGAACTTCTTCCTGCCGGGTCTCCAGAACACGCTGCGCGCCGCCGGGTTCGCGATCGTCGGTGCCGTGATCTTCGGGCTGGTCTTCGGCTCCGGCCGGCTCTCGCACGTGCGCGCGCTGCGCTGGGCGTGCGGTGTCGTCGTCGAGTTCTTCCGCGCCGTGCCGGTGCTCCTCATGATGATCTTCTTCTGGCTCCTGCTGGGGCTGCAGAAGGTCCCGGACGCCCCGTTCCTCGCGGTCGTGATCTCGCTCGTGCTCTACAACGGCTCGGTGATCGCCGAGCTCGTGCGGTCCGGCGTCGGCAACCTGCCGAAGGGCCAGGGAGAGGCCGGCGTGGCGATCGGCCTGACGCGCGGGCAGACCCTCCGGTCGATCCAGCTCCCGCAGGCGCTCATCGCGATGCTGCCCGCGCTCGTGTCGCAGCTCGTCGTCGTGCTCAAGGACACCGCGCTCGGGCAGATCATCACGTACCCCGAGCTGCTGCGGGCCGCGCAGATCCTCGGCACGGCCTTCGGCAACACCCTGCAGACCCTCACGGTCGCCGCGGTCATCTTCATCGTCATCAACTACGCCCTGACCGCCCTCGCCCAGTGGCTCTCACGCTTCCTCAGCGGGCGCACCGCGGGCGCCACGGCTGCGGGACCGGGCATCGGCAACCCGACGGCGGTCGCGGGCGGCCCCACGGAGGACGCCCCGGCCACCTCCACCGTGCGCTGACGCACCCGTCGCCCGCCCGTGCTCGGGCGGGCGACGGGCCGCTCTGCCGCGGGGTGGGCCGCCCGCGCTCGTCCGGGCCGGTCGAGCGGTCACTCCTCCGCGTCGAGCTCGCGCTGCACGATCTCGAAGGCCAGCCCGGGACTGTAGCCCTTGCGGGCGAGCGCGCCGACCGTCCGTCGCACGCGCACGTCGCGGTCGAGGCCGCGGGTCCTGGCGAGACGTGCCCGCGCGAGGGCGAGGGCGGCGTCCGCCTCGGAGTCGTCGTCCACCTGCTCGAGCGCGGCCGCGCCGACCTCGCCGTCGATCCCCCGCCGGCGCAGCTCGGTCGAGATCGCGCGGCGGGACAGCCCTCGCTCGGCGTGCCGCGTGCGGACGATCATCTCCGCGTACTGCGCGTCGTCGACGAGCCCGACCTCCTCGAAGCGGTCGAGGATGGGCAGCACGACGTGCTCCGGGTATCCCTTGCGCGCGAGCGACTGCGTGAGCTCCGCGCGGCTCTTCGGTGCCGCGGTGAGGATGCGCAGGACGGTCTCGCGGGCACGCTCGGCGAGATCGGCGTCGCTGATCGCGCCGCGCTCCACGAGCTCGTGCAGCGACGGGCGCGGGCGCCGCCCGGCCTTGCGGCCCGAGCGGCGCCCGTCGTCCTCCGCGGACGGGTCGACGGGCTCGGCGCCCTCGACCCCGTCCTGCTCGCCGATCAGAACGGCGACTTCTTCCCCTTGCCGGCCGCGGCGGTCGCCTTGGCCGGAGCGGCCACGGCGGCGTCGGCCGCGACGGTCACGCCGGCGGCCGGGTCGGCCGGTGCGTCGACCTTGGCCCCGACGCCGAGCTTCTCCTTGATCTTCTTCTCGAGCTCGTTCGCGAGGTCGGGGTTGTCGCGCAGGAACGAGCGCGCGTTCTCCTTGCCCTGCCCGAGCTGGTCGCCGCCGTAGGTGAACCACGACCCGGACTTGCGCACGAACCCGTGCTCCACGCCCATGTCGATGAGGCCACCCTCGCGGGAGATGCCGACCCCGTAGAGGATGTCGAACTCGGCCTGCTTGAACGGCGGCGCCATCTTGTTCTTGACGACCTTCACGCGGGTCCGGTTGCCGACAGCGTCGGTGCCCTCCTTGAGGGTCTCGATGCGGCGGATGTCGAGACGGACCGAGGCGTAGAACTTCAGCGCCTTGCCACCGGTCGTCGTCTCGGGAGAACCGAAGAACACGCCGATCTTCTCGCGGAGCTGGTTGATGAAGATGGCGGTCGTGCCGGACGCGCTGAGCGCACCGGTGATCTTGCGCAGCGCCTGCGACATGAGGCGGGCCTGGAGACCGACGTGGCTGTCGCCCATCTCGCCCTCGATCTCCGCCTTCGGCACGAGGGCCGCGACGGAGTCGATGACGATGATGTCGAGCGCGCCCGAGCGGATCAGCATGTCCGTGATCTCGAGCGCCTGCTCCCCCGTGTCCGGCTGGGAGACGAGCAGGGCGTCGGTGTCGACGCCGAGCTTCTTGGCGTACTCCGGGTCGAGGGCGTGCTCGGCGTCGATGAACGCCGCGATGCCGCCGGCGCGCTGGGCGCTGGCCACGGCGTGGAGCGCCACGGTCGTCTTTCCGGAGGACTCCGGGCCGTACACCTCGATGACGCGCCCGCGCGGCAGGCCGCCGATGCCGAGCGCGATGTCCAGCGCGATGGAGCCCGTGGGGATGACCTCGACGGGGGCACGGCCCTCTTCGCCGAGGCGCATGACGGAGCCCTTGCCGAAGCTCCGGTCGATCTGGGCGAGGGCTGCCTCGAGCGCCTTCTCGCGGTCTGCGGGTGCGGGCATGTCAGTCCACCTTCGGTTCGACGTCCATCTGTTCGTTGTGGCCCGACGTTACGGGCAGCCACCGACACGCGGTTCCGACGAGCCCCGGACCTGGGGACCGTCGTGCCGGACCGGCGTCCCGGGCCCGCCGGAGCGCGCCCTGTGCACAACTCTAGCCGAACACGTGTTCGATCACGGAACGCGCCCCGGCGTGTCCGCGGCTCGCGGGCTACCCGTCGTCGTCCGCGGACCACGACTCGCCGGGCCGCAGCACGACGACCCGCGTCCCGGGCGCCTCGCGCTGCACGGCCGCCTCGAACGCCGCGCCCGCGTGGTCCATCCAGCCGCGCGGCAGGTGCTGGCCGCCCGGCGCGTGCAGCGTCCCCCAGTGCACCGGCACCGCGACCCGCACCCCGACCTCGGCGCACACCCGCGCGGCCTGCACCGGGCCCAGGTGCCCGCCCGAGAGCCGCGGCCCCCACCCGCCGACCGGCACGAGGGCCACGTCCACCGGACCGCCCGCGAGCGCCGGGAGGTGCACCATCCCGGGGTGGTGCTGGGTGTCGCCCGCCACCCACACGCGCCGGCCGTCGGGACCGGTGGTCCGCACGAGGTGACCGTTCGCGGCGTTGGGCCGGTGCGGCATCGGCCGGTGCCCGTGCACCGCGGTGACGAGCCGCGTCTCGACCCCGGCCCCCGCCGGCCCCACGGCGTGCCACTCGTCGCCCAGCCCGACGCCGCGCAGCCCTTTGCCACGCAGCCACCGCGCGTTGGCGGGTGCCGTGAGGACCGGCACGTCGCCGAGGAGCCGCAGCGACCGCAGCTCGGCGTGGTCGTGGTGGAGG
This sequence comes from Cellulosimicrobium sp. 72-3, assembly GCF_013127315.1. NCBI lineage: Bacteria > Bacillati > Actinomycetota > Actinomycetes > Micrococcales > Promicromonosporaceae > Cellulosimicrobium > Cellulosimicrobium sp. 72-3. The sequence goes on along the minus strand of NZ_CP053419.1, from coordinate 1,762,652 downwards.
TGGGACAGCAGGACGGCGTCGCCGTCCCGCCACACCGGGGCCGGCTGCCCGCCGCGCCGGCGCAGCATCCCCGCGTGCCGGTGCAGGAGCGGGTCGGTCACGAGCCGCACCGTCGGCCCGCCGGGGGTCGCGGCGAGGTCGAGGACCGCGCTCGAGTGGCCGAGCCACGTCACGGTGACGCTCACGCGCCGCTTCCCCGGCCCGGCGCGTCCTCGGCCACCGGCCGCCGTACCCCCAGGTCGGTGAGCCACGCGACGAGCCGGCGGTGCACCGCCTCCGCCCCGACGAGCATCGGCGTGCCGTCGACGTCCTCGAGCTCGTCGTCGGGCACCGCGAGGTGCGCGGGGTGCAGCAGCACCGCCTGGTTCTGCGCCCCCCCGAGGCCGCCGTGCGACCCGACCAGACCCTCGAACGCGTGCACCATCCCGACCTCGTCGACGCTCGAGACGAGCACGAGGTCCCCGGCGTCCTCCAGCCCGGCGACGCGCACGAGGTCCGCCGCCGCACGCGACCCGAACGACGCGAGCGGGTCGGCGCCCAGGACCTCGCCCGTCAGCAGGTCGCGCGACCCGCCCCGGCCGTGCGCCCGGACCTCCCCGCGCGGGCCTCGTTCGACGACGACGCCGACCGCGGGGTTCGCGACGAGCCCCGGGAGCAGCGCGGGCCACCGGGCGCGGACCTCGTCGCCCGTGAGGCGCCGCGGTTCGCGCGGGAACCACACCATCCCGAGGTTGCCCGACCCGACGACCGCGACCTCGGGCAGCTCGGGCAGGGCGGGTGCGGCGTCGGCGCGGCGCTCGGAGCGGTCCGGGCCCACGAGCATGCGGCCCGCCTGCGCGTCCGGCTGCCCGGGCCGCAGCGCGTTGAGGGCCGTGTTGGCAGGGCCCCACGCCTCACTGTCCGGGGCCGTCGCCCGACGTCGTCCCTCACCCCGGGCGGGCGCGGCGCCGTCCCGCGCGCGGCCGTCGTCGTCCGCACGAGCGCCGTCGACAGGCGGGTCGAGCGCCATGAGGCGTCGCACCTCGTCGAGGAAGGACCGCCCGGTGACCTGCTCGAACGTCGGGCCGAGCGACTGCCCGTGGTCCGAGAGCACGACGACGTCGTAGCGCCGGGGCGCGACGGCCGCGACCTGCTCCCAGAGCCCGACGACGCGGTCCAGGCCCTCGAGCGCGCGCAGCGACTCCGGCCGCAGCGGCCCGGCGTGGTGCGCGATCTCGTCGTAGTCCACGAGGTCGACGCACACGACGGGCGCCCCGCGCACGAGCTGCTCCGCGACGAGCGTCGTGTTGAGGTCGCGGAGCACGACGTTCGTCACGGCGCGCAGCACCGGGTACCAGCCGAGGCGCGAGACGCGCGGCTCGACGCCGCGCACGGCCTGCTGCCAGCCCTGGTAGAGCTCCTTGAGCAGCTCGCCGAGCGCGACGACCACGGCGCGCACGAGGACGAACGGGCTCGCGAAGAAGTGCACGAACACCTGCCCGGGCCCCAGGCCCTCGCGCGCCCGGCTCATGACGAGCAGGCTCGTCGCCGCGTCCCCGGAGAACATCGTCGAGACGGCCACGCCGCCCCCCGCGAGCAGTCCGGCGCCGTCGCTCGTGCGCGCCTCGACCGCCGCCGCGTCGGCGGGCCGGTTCGTCACGACGAGCCTCCCCAGCGCGCGCGACCACCACCGGAAGGCGGGGACGTGCTCGGTCGACCCGTGCAGGAGCCCGACGGTCGAGGCCGGCGTCGTCGCGGGCACGCGGGCCCACCACGTCGCGAGGTGGTGGCTGCCGTCGCCCAGCCACCGCGCGAGCGTCGGGGCCAGGCCGGCCTGGAGGGCGTAGTCGAGCGTGGGGCGCGCGACGCCGTCGAGCAGGACGACGAGCAGGCCCGCCGGGCGCTCCGCCGCGGCGCCCGCGGCGGCTCCCCGGGGCACGCCCGCCTGGCGTCGCGCGCGCCGGAGCAGGTCCCCGATCACGTACTCGTTGTCGCTCGCCCCGACGACCCAGCGCCCGAGCGCCATGAGCACGGCCGCGATGACGAGGACGGCGAGGACGTCGGTCCACGTCCCGCTGCGGAACCCCGGGAGGTAGGTGAGCGCCGCCCACGCGACCGCGACCTGGGCGACCACGCCCGAGACGAGCGCGCCGACGACGCCGGCCCGGCGCGCGACCCCGCGCAGCACCGGCCGCAGCAGCGCGTCGCCCACCGCCACCGCGAGCGCCGCGAGGACGAGCGACCACGGGTTGGTCACCTCGACCCCGGGGACGACCCAGATCGCGAGCCCCAGCCCGGCCGCCGTCGAGACGAGCGACCAGGCCGCGCCGCGCACGTCGGCGGCGGTGAGGCGCAGCGTGGCGAGGCGGCCGCGGGCGGGAACGCTCATGCCGCCATCATCGCGGGGCGCGGCAGGGTGCGCCCCTCGGGCGTCCCCGGGTTCCGGGCAGGTCGGGGCCGGGCAGGTCGGGGCCGGGCAGGTCAGCGGCGCGGCGGCGCCTGGCGGTGGTCGTCGTTCCCCCAGCGCCGCGCGTCGGGCACGTCGAGCGCGTCGCACAGCGCGTGCCAGACGACGCGCGGCTCGACCCCGTCCTCGAGCGCCTGGGCGGCGGTCCGGTCGTCGAGCACGGACAGCACCTGCTCGCGCACGTAGGCGCGGCCCAGGGCCGCACCGAACACCTCGTCGACCAGCTCGGAGAACTCGCGGTAGCGCACGGACCAAGCCTTGCACGGATCCGCGGCCGCCCGGTCGCGCGCCGGGACGCGCGGGGCCGCACCGCGTCGCCCAAGGTCGCACCGAAGTCGCCCGGGGTCGCACCAGGTCGCGCCGAGGGCGCACGGGCAGGCCGCCGGGGCGCCGGCACGCTGCGGCGGGCGCGTGTGGGTGGGCAGCCCCAGAATGGGCGCGTGACCTCGGACCCGCTCGCCCGCTTCGCCGCGCCCACGCGCGCGTGGTTCTCGGGCGCGTTCGACGCGCCGACCGCCGCCCAGGCCGGTGCGTGGGAGGCCGTGTCGAGCGACCGGCACGCCCTCGTGGTCGCCCCGACGGGCTCGGGCAAGACGCTCGCCGCGTTCCTCTGGTCGCTCGACCGGATCCTCGCCGCGCCCCCGGACGAGGCCCCGGCTCGCGAGGCGCGCTGTCGCGTCCTCTACGTCTCCCCGCTCAAGGCGCTCGCCGCGGACGTCGAGCGGAACCTGCGCTCGCCGCTCGCGGGCATCCGCCAGGCCGCGGTGCGGCTCGGGCTCGACGTGCCGGACGTCGTCGTCGGCACCCGCACCGGGGACACCCCCACGAGCGAGCGCCGCCGGCTCGCGACCCACCCGCCCGACATCCTCATCACGACGCCCGAGTCGCTGTTCCTCGTGCTGACGTCGCAGGCGCGCGCGGGGCTCGTGGGCGTCGAGACGGTGATCGTCGACGAGATCCACGCGGTGGCGGGCACCAAGCGGGGCGCTCACCTGGCCGTGTCGCTCGAGCGCCTGGACGCGCTGCTCGAGGCGCACGAGCGGCCCCCGGCGCAGCGCGTCGGGCTCTCGGCCACGGTCCGCCCCGTCGAGGCGGTCGCGACCTTCCTCGGCGGGCACCGGCCCGAGGCCGAGGGCGGGCGCGAGGTCGTCGTCGTGCAGCCGCCGTCGAGCAAGCGCATCGAGGTCGACGTCGTCGTGCCCGTCCCGGACCTCTCGGACCTCGGGACGGCGGCACTCGTGCCGGACGCCGGGTCGCGGTCGGACGGCGGCCTGCCACCTCTGCCCCCCGGCGAGCGCGACCTCACGGGCCCTGCGACGTCGCGCCCGACGGGCGCGCCCGACGTCCGGCCACCGCGCCCGTCGGTCTGGCCGCACGTCGAGGAGCGGGTCGTCGACCTCGTCACCGACCACCGCTCCACGCTGGTCTTCACGAACTCGCGCCGCGGGGCGGAGCGCCTCACGGCGCGCATGAACGAGCTGTGGGCCGAGCGCCAGGGCGAGGACGTGCTCGACCCGGGCACGGTCACCGCGGCGCAGGTGCAGGCGCAGTCGGGCGCGAGCTCGGGCGTCGAGCCCGTCATCGCCCGCGCGCACCACGGGTCGATGAGCCGGGCCGAGCGCACGCGCACGGAGACCGAGCTCAAGGACGGCCGGCTGCCCGCGGTGGTCGCGACGTCGAGCCTCGAGCTCGGCATCGACATGGGCGCGGTGGACCTCGTGGTCCAGGTCGGGGCGCCGCCCTCGGTCGCGTCGGGCCTGCAGCGGATCGGGCGCGCGGGCCACCAGGTGGGGGCCGTGTCGCACGGCGTGGTGTTCCCCACGCACCGGGGCGACCTCGTGCCGTCGGCGGTCGTCGCCGAGCGCATGCGCTCCGGAGGTATCGAGGAGCTCCACGTGCTCGCCAACCCGCTCGACGTCCTCGCCCAGCAGGTCGTCGCGATGGTCGCGGTCGACGAGTGGACGGTCGCGGAGCTCGCGACGCTCGTGCGGCGCAGCGAGCCCTACGCGCACCTCGGCGACGCGTCGCTGCACGCCGTCCTCGACATGCTCGCAGGCCGCTACCCGAGCGAGGACTTCGGCGAGCTGCGCGCGCGGATCGTGTGGGACCGCGCGTCGGGCCGGCTGACCGGGCGGCCGGGCGCGCTGCGGCTCGCCGCGACGAGCGGCGGCACGATCCCCGACCGCGGGATGTACGGCGTGTTCCTCGCGACGGACGCCGGCACCGGGACCGTCGCGGGCGACCCGGACACCGCGGGCGGCCGCGCCCCGCGCGGCGGCAAGCGCGTCGGCGAGCTCGACGAGGAGATGGTCTACGAGTCGCGCGTCGGCGACACGTTCACGCTCGGTTCGAGCACGTGGCGCATCGAGGACATCACGCCCGACCGCGTGCTCGTCACGCCCGCGCCGGGCATCCCCGGGCGGCTGCCGTTCTGGAAGGGTGACTCCCCCGGCCGACCCGCCGAGCTCGGCCGTGCGCTCGGCGCGTGGGTGCGCGAGACGGACGCGCTCGCCGCCACCGACCCCGACGCGGCGGCCGACCGGCTCCGCACGGCAGGCCTCGACGCGTGGGCGAGCGACAACCTGCTGGCCTACCTGCGCGAGCAGCGCGACGCGACCGGACGCGTCCCCGACGACCGCACGGTCGTCGTCGAGCGCTTCCGCGACGAGCTCGGCGACTGGCGCGTCGTCGTGCACTCGCCGTACGGCGCGAAGGTGCACGCGCCGTGGGCGCTCGTGCTCGCCGCGCGCCTGCGCGAGCGCTACGGGGTCGACGCCGCCGCGATGCACGCCGACGACGGCATCGTCCTGCGGCTCCCGGACACCGGGGACTCGTGGCTCGAGGGAGCGACCGACGGCTCGGGCGGCCTCGGCGGGGACGCGCCCGTCGTCGGCGTCGAGGACCTGCTCCTCGACCCGGACGACGTGCTCGACGCGGTGCGCGACGAGCTCGGCGGGTCGGTGATGTTCGCGTCGCGGTTCCGCGAGGCCGCCGCCCGCGCGCTCCTGCTGCCCCGGCGTCGTCCGGACCGGCGCCAGCCGCTGTGGCAGCAGCGGCAGCGCTCGGCGCAGCTCCTGTCGGTGGCGTCGGAGTACCCGGAGTTCCCGATCGTCCTCGAGGCGGCGCGCGAGTGCCTGCAGGACGACTTCGACGTCGCGGCGCTCACCGACCTCATGCGCGACCTCGCCGCCGGGCGCGTGCGCCTCGTCGAGGTGACGACCCCGACGCCGTCGCCCTTCGCGCAGTCCCTCCTCTTCGGGTACACGGCGCAGTTCCTCTACGACGGCGACGCCCCGCTCGCGGAGCGCCGCGCCGCCGCGCTGTCGCTGGACCCCACCCTCCTCGCCGAGCTGCTGGGCGGCGACGGCGTCGCGGCCCAGCTCGCCGACCTGCTCGACCCCGCCCAGATCGAGCGGACCGAGGCCGAGCTCGGCGCGCTCGCGCCCGAGCGGCAGGCGCGCCACGCCGAGGACGTGTGGGACGTCCTGCGCCGGCTGGGCCCGCTCACCGAGGCCGAGGTCGCGGCGCGGACCCGCGAGGACGTGCGCGCCGACGTCGCGGCCTGGCTGCGCGAGCTCGAGGCCGCGCGCCGCATCATGCCCGTGCGGCTCGCGGGGGTCGCGCCCGAGCGCGCGCAGCAGTGGGCGGTCGTGGAGGACGCCGGCCGCCTGCGCGACGCGCTCGGCGTCGCGCTGCCCGTCGGCATCCCCGAGGTGTTCACCGAGCCCGTCCCCGACCCGCTCGGCGACCTCGTGCGCCGCCACGCCCGCACGCACGGCCCGTTCACCGCCGCCGACCTCGCCGCACGCCTCGGGCTTGGCGTCGCCGTCGTCGTGCAGACGCTCGAGCGGCTCGAGGCGGCCCGGCTCGTCGTGCGCGGGCGGCTGCGGCCGGAGGCGATCGGCGGCACGGGCGACGACTGGTGCGACGCCGAGGTGCTGCGCGTCCTGCGCCGGCGCTCGCTCGCCGCGCTGCGCGCCGAGGTGGAGCCCGTCCCCGCCGAGACGCTGGGCGTCTTCCTCCCGCGCTGGCAGGGGCTCGGCGCGCTGCGCGGCGTCGACGGGCTGCTGCGCGTCGTCGAGCAGCTCTCCGGCGCGGCCGTCCCCGCCTCGGCGCTCGAGACCCTCGTGCTCCCGGCGCGCGTCAGCGACTACACCCCGACGATGCTCGACGAGCTGACGACGACCGGCGAGGTCGTGTGGTGCGGGCACGCCCCGCTGCCCGGTTCCGGCGGCGGCGACGGTCTCGTCAGCCTCCACCTCGCGGAGTGGGCGCCGCTCACGCTGCCCGACCCGGGCCCGGCGCCCGAGACCGGCCTCCATGCCACGCTGCTCGACCTGCTGGAGGGCTCGGGCGGGTACTTCCTCCCGCGGCTGGCCCAGCGCGCCGGCGCGGAGACCGTCCCGACGCTCGAGGCGCTGTGGGACCTCGTGTGGTCGGGCCACGTGACGAACGACGGCCTCGGGTCGCTGCGCGCACGGCTCGGTGCCGCCGGGGGGACCCACCGCGCGCCGCGCGCCCCGGCGCGGGCCCGGCCGCTCGCGCGCGGCCGGTTCGCGGGCCTGCGGCCGCCGACGTCGCCCGAGACGGCCCTGCGCGGCGGCGCCGGTCGGTGGTCGGCGCTGCCCCCGCGCGAGCCCGACCCCACCCGCCGGGCGCACGCGCTCGCCCGCGTCCTGCTCGACCGCCACGGCGTGCTCACGCGCGCCGTCGCGCCCGCCGAGGGCGTCGCGGGGTCGTTCCGCGCGGTGTACCGCGTGCTGAGCGAGCTGGAGGCCACGGGCGCCGCGCGGCGCGGGTACTTCGTCGAGCACCTCGGCGGCTCGCAGTTCGCGCTCCCCGGCGCGGTCGACCAGCTCCGGACCGACGCGCAGGACCGTGAGCGCGCGCTCGAGGCCGACGCCGCGGCGGCCGCGACCGACCCGTTCGCCCCGCTCCCCGACGCGCGGACGTCGCGCGGCGGTCCGCGTCCCGGCGCCGTGCTGCTCGCCGCGACGGACCCGGCGAACCCCTACGGCGCGGCGCTGCCGTGGCCCACCCGCCCGACGACCGGACCCGGCGCGCCCGGCGCGCCCGGCACGGACGGCACGACCGGGGAGGGCTCGCGCGGTCACCGCCCGGGCCGCAAGGCGGGCGCCGTCGTCGTGCTGAGCGACGGCGACCTCGCGCTCTACGTCGAGCGCGGCGGGCGGTCCGTGCTGTCCTTCGTGGACGGCCCGCGGCTCGCCGAGGCGAGCGCGGCGCTGGTCCGCGCGGTGCGGGCGGGCACGCTCGGGAAGATCGTGGTGCAGCGCGTCGACGGCGTCGAGGCCCTGGCGGGTGCCGGCACGGCACGGACCCCGGCGGACGACGCGGTGCGCGCGCTGCTCGACGCCGGCTTCCGCGCGACGCCGCGCGGCCTGCGGGCGGCCTGACGTGCGGCGGTCGTCGCGCGCCCCCGGCCACGGGGGGCGGTCGCGTGCCCGAGGGTGACATCCTGCGTCTCGTGTCGGCCCGCCTCGACGAGGCGCTCAAGGACCGGGTGCTGGTCCGCTCGGACCTGCGGTGGCCGAGCGCCGCGGAGATCGACCTGGTCGGGCGGACGGTCGTCGGGAACCAGGCCTACGGGAAGCACCTGTTCACGCGGTTCGACGACGGCCGGTCCCTGCACACGCACCTGCGCATGGAGGGGTCGTGGCGGCTCGCCCGGACGGGCACGCACGACGCTCGAGGGGCGGAGCCGAACGTGCGCGTCGTCCTCGCGAACGAGTGGTGGACGGCGGTCGGGAACCGGATCGGGATGCTGCACGTGCTGCGCACCGCGGACGAGCGCGTGATCGTCGGTCCGCTCGGTCCCGACGTGCTCGGCGACGACTTCCCGGAGACCGGGCTGCCCGAGGCGGCCGCGCGGATGCGGGCCGACGACGCGGCGGGCGGGAGCGGCCCCCGGTACCGGCCGGAGCGGGCCGCAACGGGTGTGCCCGTCGCGGAGGCCCTGCTCGACCAGCACCTCGTCGCCGGCATCGGCACGATCTACACGGCCGAGTCGCTCTTCGCCGAGCACGTCTACCCGTGGACGCCCGTCCGCGACGTCGAGGACCTCGAGGGCCTCCTGCTCACGGCACGCACGCTCATGCAGCGCACGGTGCGGCACGGGTTCGACCCGCGCGCCGGCGTCGTGCGGCACGTGCACGGGCGCACACGAAAGGCGTGCCACGTGTGCGGCACGCCTGTCGCGGAAGGTACGGCGAACGAGCCCCCGTACGACCGTCCGATCTTCTGGTGTCCGACCTGCCAGGCACCGCCCGCAGCAGGATGACGGCCGGCGTCGCTGCCCCCGCTCCCGGTGCGGCCGGTGCCGGCCCGACCGTCAGCCGACGGGCTGCAGGTCCTCGCGGCGTGCCGTGCCCTCGGGATGCTGGCGACCCAGCACGGCCGTCGCGAAGTCGGCCGGGATGGTGTCGGGGATCAGCAGACCCTCGGCGACGGCGACCCGGTCGCTGACCTCGCGCAGCACCAACGACATCGGGATGTCGAGCGCCTCGCAGATCGAGCCGAGGAGCTCCGACGACGCTTCCTTCTGACCGCGCTCGACCTCGCTGAGGTAGCCCAGCGAGACCCGTGCGGCGGAGGACACCTCTCGCAGGGTGCGCCCCTGTCGCTGGCGAGCGTCTCGCAGCACGTCCCCGATCTCTCGTCGAAGAACAATCATCTGGCGACCCCCTTCCGTGTCCCGTGCGCCCCCGGGAGCCGGAGAGGCCCCCACCTGGGTGCGCGAACTGCTCGTGCCGGTCTTCCTGTTCACTGCCCCGCGTGACGGGGTCGTCCTACCGTACCCCGCCCGCGGTCCGCTCACGTCGCCGGTGCCCCGTGCGGGACGGGGCGCGGGCGCGTTGTCCGTGCGTCCCACCGGTCGGTTGACGGTCCTGTTGGCGATCACGTGCTGTGCAACGTCGCGACGTGGGGTGTTGTTCCCGCGCCGGGCCTCCCGGCCGCTCCCCCGCGGCACGTTCACGACGTCTCCACGACGCCTCCGGCCCGGTCCACGCCCGGCCGGGCGGCCGACGCTCCCGCCGACGATTTCACCCAGCACGGGGCATCGTCACGCCGTCGGTGGCCGGGGCCCGACCGTCGCGCGCGCGAGCGCCACCGCGGCGGCCACGGTGGCGGCGCGGACGGCCGTACGGTCGCCCGCCAGGTGCAGCTCTCGCACCTCCGTGCCCCCCGGTCCGCTCGCGGCGACGAAGACGGTCCCCGGGGCCCGGCCGTCCTGCGGGTCGGGGCCCGCGACGCCCGTGGTCGCGACCCCGACGTCTGCCCTCAGCACGTCGCGCACGCGCTCGGCCATCTGGCGTGCGACCTCCGGGTGCACGGCCCCGTGCGCGGCGAGCAGGCCGCAGTCGACGCCGAGGACCGACTTTTTGACGTCGGTCGCGTACGCGACGACGGCGCCCCGGAGCACGCGCGAGGCGCCGGGCACGTCGACGATCGTCGCGCTGAGCAGGCCGCCCGTGAGCGACTCGGCCGTCGCGAGGGTCCACCCGCGGGCCTCCAGAGCGCCGAGCAGCTCGACGACGTCGGGCCGCACGTCCGGGCCGGTGACCGACGAGCTCCCCGGCGGGACCGGAGCGTCGGTCACGAGACGGGCGCGCCGTCCGTGCTCGGACCCCGCTCGACGACCCGGGCTGCGCGCACCGCGTCGCGGCGCAGGCGCCAGCCCTGATACGCGTACTCCAGGCCGGTCACGACGGTGACGAGGATGGCCGCGGCGAGCACGATCCAGGCGACGACGCCGACGAACGCCGGCAGGTGCGCGAGCGGCAGCACGAAGAGCGTGATCGCGACGGTCTGCAGCACGGTCTTGAGCTTCCCGCCGCGGGACGCAGGCATGACCGCGTACTTGAGGACGGCGAACCGCAGGAGCGTGACGCCCAGCTCGCGCGCGAGCACGACGACGGGGACCCACCAGGGCAGCTCGCCGAGCGGCCACGCGAGCAGCACGAGGGCGGTGCCCACGAGCAGCTTGTCCGCGATGGGGTCGAGGAGCTTGCCCAGGTCCGTGACGAGGTCGTAGCGCCGCGCGAGGTAGCCGTCGAGGCGGTCCGACGTGGCGGCGAGGACGAAGATGCCCGTCGCGACGAGGCGCCACGTGACGGACTCCCCGCCGTCGACGAGGAGCGCCCACGCGAAGAACGGGACGAGCAGGATCCTCGCCATGGTGACGAGGTTCGCGGAGTTCCACGGCGAGGGGACGGCGTTGACCACGTCACCAGCCTAGGGGGTCGTCCGGGGTGCGCCGACCGTCGGCAGCACCACCGGCCGCTCGGGTCACCGCCAGCCCGACTCCACGTCGGCGTCGTCGTGGTACTCCGTCGCGACCGGGGGCATGTGCCCGTCGGTGCCCTCGCCGTAGTCGTGGCCGCCCCCTGCGCCCTGGGGCGCGAGGGCCGCGGCGGGCGCCTGGCCGTCGAAGACGTCCTGCGCGGGCTCGCCCCGGATGAGGGCGAGCGCCGACGGCAGCTCCTCGGGCGTCACGAGCACCTCGCGGGCCTTGGACCCCTCGGACGGCCCGACGATCTCGCGCGACTCCAGGAGGTCCATGAGGCGACCCGCCTTGGCGAACCCGACGCGCAGCTTGCGCTGGAGCATCGACGTCGAGCCGAACTGCGACGTCACGACGAGCTCGGCCGCCTGGAGCAGCAGGTCGAGGTCGTCACCGATGTCCTCGTCGATCTGCTTCTTCGTGGCCGCCTGCGTGACGTCCTCGCGATAGACGGGCTTGAGCTGGCTCTTCACGTGCTCGACGACGGCGTGCACCTCGGACTCCGAGACCCACGCGCCCTGCACGCGCATGGGCTTGGCCGCACCCATGGGCAGGAACAGGGCGTCGCCCTGGCCGATGAGCTTCTCCGCGCCGGGCTGGTCGAGCACGACGCGCGAGTCCGCGAGGGACGACGTCGCGAACGCGAGCCGCGACGGCACGTTCGCCTTGATGAGGCCCGTCACGACGTCGACCGACGGGCGTTGCGTCGCGAGCACCAGGTGGATGCCCGCCGCGCGCGCGAGCTGCGTGATGCGCTGGATCGAGGCCTCGACGTCGCGCGGGGCGACCATCATGAGGTCGGCGAGCTCGTCGACGACGACCAGCAGGTACGGGTACGTCGCGATCTTGCGCTCGGAGCCGGGCAGCGGCTTGACCTTGCCGGCGCGGACGGCGGCGTTGAAGTCGTCGATGTGCTTGAACCCGAACGCGGCGAGGTCGTCGTAGCGGGCGTCCATCTCGCGGACGACCCAGTCGAGGGCCTCCGCGGCCTTCTTCGGGTTCGTGATGATGGGCGTGATGAGGTGCGGGATGCCCTCGTAGATCGTCAGCTCGACGCGCTTGGGGTCCACGAGCACGAGCCGCACCTGCTCGGGCGTCGAGCGCATGAGGATCGACGTGATCATGGAGTTGATGAAGCTCGACTTGCCCGCGCCCGTCGCGCCCGCGACGAGGATGTGCGGCATCTTCGCGAGGTTCGCGACGACGTAGCCGCCCTCGACGTCCTTGCCCACGCCCATGACCATGGGGTGCTCGGTGCGCCGCGCGGCCGACGACCGCAGGACGTCGCCGAGCACGACCGTCTCGCGGTCCGTGTTGGGGATCTCGATGCCGATGGCCGACTTGCCGGGGATCGGCGCGAGGATGCGCACGTCGGCGCTGGCCACCGCGTACGCGATGTTGTTGGACAGCGACGTGATGCGCTCGACCTTGACCTTGGGCCCGACCTCGACCTCGTAGCGCGTGACCGTCGGGCCGCGCGTGAACCCGGTGACCTTCGCGTCGACCTCGAACTGCTCGAACGTCTGCGTGAGCGCCTCGACCACGCGGTCGTTCGCGGCTGAGCGCACCTTGTGCGGCGCGCCCTTGACGAGCGCGTCCTCGTCCGGGAGCAGGTAGACCGTGTCGCCCTCGAGCATGGGCTGCACGCCCCGGGGCATCGGGCCGGGCGGGGGCGGCGGCACGCTGCCGACGCCGTCCTCCGGGGAGGGCGCGACCGCGCCCATCGCGGCCGCCGCCGTGTCCTGCGCGGCCCCCTGCCCGACGGCGGGGACCACCTCCGTGGCGGCCGTGCCGGCGGCCGGCTCCTCCGCGCGACGCTTCTTCCCCCGGCCGCGCGGCGCGTCGTCCTCGTAGTCGAGGAACGCGGCCGTCTCGAAGGCCTCGTCGCCCGAGAAGCCGCCCTCGGGCTTCTCGATCTCGGCCGCCTCCGCCGCGCGCTGCGCCTTGGTGCGCCGCGGCTTGCGCGGTCGGCGACCCGTCGGCGGCTCGCTGCCGTCGTGGCGCGAGACGCCCTCCGCGAGCGGGAGCCCGTCGGCGTCGAGCGCGTCGTCCTCGGTGCGGTGGTTGCCGGTGAGCACGTCGTAGAGGCCACGCAGCCGGCTCGGGATGCGGTGCACGGGCGTCGCGGTGACGACGAGCAGCCCGAAGAACCCGAGGAGCAGGAAGATGGGGACGGCGAACCACGGCGTCAGCCCGGCGGTCACGGGCGTGGCCGCCAGATAGCCGACGATGCCCCCCGCGTCCTGCACCGCCGCGAAGCCGTCGCGCGGCGCGGGCAGGTCCTCCGAGATGTGCACGAGGGAGCACACGGACACGACGATGAGCGTGAGCCCGATCGCGACGCGCGAGTTCGCCTGGGCGCGCTCGGGGTGCCGCATGATGCGCACCGCGAGCCAGAGCAGCAGGACCGGGACCGCGACGCCGGCGAGACCGAACGTCCCCGCGACGACGCCGTGGACGACCTTGCCGAACGTGCCCTGGATGCCCCACCACTCGCGGGCCGCGACGACGACCGCGAGGGCGATGAGGGTGAACGCGACGCCGTCGCGCCGGTGTGCCGGGTCCAGCTCTCTTGCTCCTCTTCCGATGGTGCGCACGAGCGATCCCACGCCGTGCGCGGCGCCGAGCCAGACCCCCCGCACCGCCCGGACGGGCCACGGCGGCCCTGCCGCCGGGCGACGCGCCGGGCGGCGCGCGCTGGACGAGGAGGACCGTCCGCGACCGGTTCCGGCGCGCGACGTGCCGCGGGCCGTGGACGAACCGCCGCGCGCCGCGGTGCGGGGCGCTGGTGTGCGGTTGCTCGCGGTCCGACGTGCCTGCGGGGACGTGCGGGTCGCCATAGTGGTCCTAACCTACCTGCGAGGGACGACGGCGCCCGGGACCCCGGGGCGCGTGTCCCCCGCGGACCGGGGTTCGGGCACGTGCCCGCGACCCGGTCCCGCGAGGACGAGCGGAGGACCGATGGACGATCACGCGGGCGTGCGGCGCAGCACCGCCGACGCGACCACGGACGGCGAGCAGGCGCACGCGCGCGACCTCGTGGAGGTCCGCCCGGGGGTCTGGGTGGCGACCGCGACGATCTGGGCGACGACGTCGACGGTCGTGGTCGCGCCCGACGGCGAGGCGCTCGTCGTCGACCCCGCGGTCACGGTCGAGGAGGTCGAGGCGCTGGCCGCCGCCGTCCACGGTCGCGGCTGGCGCGTGACGGCCGGGTTCGCGACCCACCCGCACTGGGACCACGTGCTGTGGTCCCGCTCCTTGGGCGACGCCCCGCGCTACGCCACGGCCCGCGGCGCCGACGCCGTCCGGTCGCGGGGGGCGGACCTGGTCGCCGCGACCGACGCCGCAGCGCCCGGCCACGACCCGACGCTCGTCGGCGCGCTCACGCCGCTCCCCCGCGGCGCACGACGCCTGCCGTGGCCGACCGCACCGACCCCCGGTCAGGCCGAGGAGCGGCCCGGCGCGCAGGCCGACGGGAAGACCGACGTCGTCGTGGTCGAGCACGACGCCCACGCGCCGGGCCACGCGGCGCTCGTCGTGCGGGGCGTGCTGCTCGCGGGCGACATGCTCTCGGACGTGGAGGTGCCGCTCGTCGACACCGGGTCGCGCGACCCGGTGCGCACGTACCGCGGGGCGCTCGACGCGCTCGAGCTCGCGGCGCGCGACGTCGACGCGCTCGTCCCGGGCCACGGGAGCCCGGCCGTCGGCCGTGCCGCCGTCGCCGCGCGCTTCGCGGCCGACCGCGCCTACCTCGACGCGCTGGAGCACGCGGTCGTGCACACGGACGCCGTGGTGGCCGACGACCGGCTCACCGGCTACGTCGCGACGTGGCACGACGAGCAGCTCGCCGCGCTGCGCGCGCGCTGAGGCCGCCCGAGCGGTCGTGCCCGGATCGCGGAGCCGCGGTCCGACGACACGAGGCCTCCTGGACCCGCCGCGCTCCGCGCTCAGTCGTCGAGCCCGAGCTCGACCGACCGGGCGAGCGCCGCGTCGAGGGCCCGCTCGTCGGTGACGAGGCGGTGCAGGTGCCGCGCCGCGACGTGCAGGGCGTCGAGGTCGGAGCCGTAGACGCTCACCATGCCGCCCTCGGGGTCGAACCCGACGGCCCCCAGCACGTCCGGCTCGTGGTCGGTCAGCGTGGCCTGGAGCGCGCCGGAGAAGTCGTAGCCCGAGCCCTCGACGCCGTGCCGCTCGAGCGCACCCTGGTGGTGGTGCCACTCCGGCCCGCCGGGCGAGTAGATGATGCTCCACCCCTGCGCCAGCGTGACGAGACGGACGGGGTCGAGCGGGACGAAGTCCTCGGCGGTGGTCATGCCGGAACCGTAGCGAGAGCCACCCACGTCGGGCTCCCGGGGTCGGTCAGCCGAGGAACAGTCCGACGGCGAGCGTCACGACGCCCGCCGCGAGGACGACGGCCCCCGCGGGCAGCAGCGCGACGGCCCGGTTCGGCGTCTCGCGACCGGGGCCGACGGCCGACAGGAAGAAGCCGGCCGGGAGCAGGATCGCCGCGACGAGCACGCCGGTCGCCGCGAGCCAGCGCCAGGGGCCGGCGAGGCCGGTGGCCTCCGTGAGCAGCAGGCAGACGAGGCCGAGGATCACGAGCACCCCCGCGTGCGCGTGCCCGGCACGGAAGAACGACGTCTGGAACCCGGTGGCCGGGACCCGCCGCGTCACCACGCGCACGAGGAACGCCCCGCCGGACTCGATGCCGACGACGGTGAGGAGGACGATGCCGGCGGTGAGGCGGGCGGCGTCGGTGAGCTCGAGCACGGGGACCTCCAGGGGGCGGCGCGAGAGCTCGCGCACCGGTTTGCGAACACTGTTATAGAACATCGTTCGCGAACGCTCGTCAAGGCCCCTAGACTCGGCGCGTGGCACGACCCCGACTGCACGACGACGCCCTGCGCGACCGCCTCCTCGACGTGGCGTCGCGCGTCGTCTCCACGCACGGGGAGGCCGCGGTGACGGTCCGGTCGGTCGCGACCGAGGCCGGGACGAGCGCGTCGGCGGTGTACGCGCTCTTCGGCAGCCGCGACGAGCTCGTCGCCGCCGTCTCCGCGGAGGGCTTCCGGCGCTTCGCCGCACGCCTCGCGACGGTCCCCCGCACCGACGACCCCGCTGCCGACCTGGCGGCCCTCGGTCGCGCGTACCGCGACTTCGCGCTGGCCGACCCGCACTTCTACGCCGTGATGTTCGCGCGCGGCGTCCCGCCGGGACCGGGCCGGCACGAGGCGGTCGAGGAGCCCACGTTCCGCGTGCTGCGCGACGCCGCCGCGCGCCTCGTCCCCGAGGACGCGGGTGCCGCCGACGTCGCGCTCGGCCTCTGGGGGCTCGTGCACGGCCTGGTCTCGCTCGAGCTCGCGGGCCTCGTGCCCGGCGGGGACGACGCCCGGGCGGCGCGCTACGCCGCGACGCTCGCCGCCGTCGGTCCGGGGCTCGTGCGACGCGACGCCGACAGCTAGGCCGGGAGCAGCAGGCCCGTCCGCCTGCCCACGGCGAGCGGACGCGCGGTCACCGGGCGTCGACTCCCGTGGCGGCACGCTGGCCCGCGGTGATCTCGCGGACGGTGCGCACCCACAGGACGAGCGCGAGGACGACGCCCGCGGTGCCCACCGTCTCCGCGACGGGCAGCAGCGCGAAGGTCCCGGCCGCACCGGCCGAGGAGAGCGTCGTCAGCTGCGTGGCGACGTTCGTCGCGACGCTCCACAGGATCCACCCGGCCCACCACCACCCGAGGCCGCGGCGCGGGGCGACGACGGTCGCGGCGCGCACGTCGCGCACGACCTGGTACGGGAACCACAACGCGACGACCGGCACGATCCACCCGAGCCAGACCCACACCCGGCTGCGCGCGTGCCCGTGCGCGGGCGACACGGCCTCGGCGAGCACGCGGCTCTGCCACAGCCACAGGCACGTCACGATCGCCGCGGCGAGCTGGACGGGAAGGAGCAGCAGGCCCACGGCGTCGTACCCGGTGAGGACCTCGGCGCTCGGGGTGCCGGCGCGGGCGGCGCGCTCGAACTCTTCGGCCGCACCGAACGACGTGACCCAGGCCAGCACCTGCACGGCGGTGACCGCGACCGCGAGCGCGATCGTCCCCGTCGCGAGGCCCCCGGGGACGGGCGGTCGCGGGACGTAGCCGTACCCGCCGCCGTACGCGCCGTACACCGGGGCCGTCGGCTGCCCGTACGCGGGCGCGGAGAGCGGCGTCGGTCCGGTGGAGCCGAAGGGCGGGGGCGCAGCCTGCCCGTACGCGGGCACGGGCGCGGCGCCGTACGCGCCGTACTGCGGTACCGGCCGGCCGGGCGCCGAAGGCTGTCCGGGGACGGGGCCGCCGGGCTGTCCGTAGGGCGGGACCCCGGAGGGGTCGTGGTGCGTCAAAGGGTGCCTCCTGCGCTGGTCGGAGACCGGTCCGACGCCGGTCGCGGAGGCTACGCCTCGACGACGACCGGGACGATCATCGGACGACGGCGCAGGCGGTTGGAGACCCACCGGCCGATGACGCGGCGCATGACCTGCTGGAGCTGGTGCGTGTCCGTCGCGCCGCCGGCGATCGCGTCCTCGAGCGCCTTGACGACCTCGGGCTGGATGTCCTGGAACACCTTGTCGTCCTCGGCGAACCCGCGCGCGAGGATCTGCGGCCCCGCGAGGACCTTGCCCGTCGCGGAGTCGACGACGGCGAACACGGAGACGAAGCCCTCCTCGCCGAGGATGCGGCGGTCCTTGAGCTCGGCGTCCGTGATCTCGCCGACGCTCGACCCGTCGACGTACACGTACCCGCACGGCACGGCACCCACGACGGACGCGCGCCCGTCGACGAGGTCGACGACGACGCCGTCCTCGGCGAGCACGACGCGGTCGGCCGGCACGCCCGTGCGGACCGCGAGCGCCCCGTTGGCGACGAGGTGGCGGACCTCGCCGTGCACCGGCATGACGTTCTTGGGCTTGAGCACGTTGTAGCAGTAGAGGAGCTCGCCCGCGCTCGCGTGGCCGGACACGTGCACCTTGGCGTTGCCGCCGTGCACGACGCGCGCGCCGAGGCGCGTGAGGCCGTTGATGATGCGGAAGACGGCGTTCTCGTTGCCCGGAATGAGCGACGACGCGAGGATGACGGTGTCGCCGTGGCCGACCTGGACCTTGTGGTCGCCGTTCGCCATGCGCGACAGGGCGGCCATGGGCTCGCCCTGCGACCCCGTGCACATGAGCACGATCTCGTCGTCGCGCAGCGAGTCGACCTTCTTGAGGTCGATGAGCACGCCCTCGGGCACGTGGAGGTACCCGAGCTCGGACGCGATCGTCATGTTGCGGACCATCGAGCGCCCGACGAGCGCGACGCGGCGGCCGTGGTGGTGCGCGGCGTTGAGGACCTGCTGCACGCGGTGCACGTGCGACGAGAACGACGCGACGATGATGCGCTTCTCGGAGGCGGCGAAGACGTTGTCGAGCACCGGGCCGATCTCGACCTCGGGCGTGACGAACCCGGGCACCTCGGCGTTGGTCGAGTCGACCATGAACAGGTCGACGCCCTGCTCGCCCAGGCGCGCGAACGCGCGCAGGTCGGTGATGCGCCCGTCGAGCGGGAGCTGGTCCATCTTGAAGTCGCCCGTGTGCAGCACGGTCCCGGCGCCGGTCGTCACCGCGACCGCGAGCGCGTCGGGGATCGAGTGGTTCACGGCGACGAACTCGCAGCGGAACACGCCGAGCTGCTCGACCTGCCCCTCCTTGACCGCGAGGGTCACGGGCGAGATGCGGTGCTCCTTGAGCTTCGCCTCGACGAACGCGAGCGTGAGCTGCGACCCGACGAGCGGGATGTCGCGGCGCAGGCGCAGCAGGTACGGCACGGCGCCGATGTGGTCCTCGTGGCCGTGCGTGAGGACGATCGCCTCGATGTCGTCCAGCCGGTCCGCGATGTAGTCGAAGTCCGGGAGGATGAGGTCGACGCCGGGCTGGTTGTCCTCGGGGAAGAGGACGCCGCAGTCGATGACGAGCAGGCGCCCGTCGTACTCGAGGACGGCCATGTTGCGGCCGACCTCACCGAGACCGCCGAGGGCGACGATGCGCAGCCCTCCGGCGGGGAGCTCGGGAGGCAGGGAGAGTTCGGGGTGGGGATGGCTCACGGGGCCTCCTGTCGTGGCTGAGCCGAGGGTTTCGAGGGCTCCTGCCCTCGCTAGTTCGTGGGTGCGGCAGCGCCTGCCGCGGTGGTCGCGCCCGCGAGCACGCCCGCGGCGGCGAGGGCGTCGCGCACGAGCGCGACGTCGTCCTCGGTCGCCGCGACGTTCGGCAGGCGCAGGAAACGGTTGTCGGTGACGCCGAGCAGCTCGACGGCGGCCTTGGCCATGACGGCCTGGAAGCCGGCACCGTTGAGCGCGTCGATGACGGGCGTCGTGGTGAGGAAGACCTCGAGCGCGCCCGCCGGGTCGCCGGCGTCGAAGCGGCGCACGACCTCCGCGAACTGCGGCGCGACGGCGTGCGCCGACACGGAGACGATACCCGCGGCGCCGTGCGCGAGGAACGGTAGCAGCAGCCCGTCGTCGCCGCTGTAGAAGGCGAGGCCCGTCGAGGCGGCGAGCTTCGCGGCGGCGTAGACGTCGCCCGTCGCGTCCTTGGTCGCCACGACCCGCTCGTGCGCCGCGAGGCGCGCGTACGTGTCGGGGGCGATGCGCACCCCGGTGCGGCCGGGGACGTCGTACAGCATGACGGGGAGGTCGGCCGCCTCGGCGATCGCGACGACGTGGCGGTAGACGCCCTCCTGGCCGGGGCGCGAGTAGTACGGGGTGACGACGAGGAGCCCGTCCGCCCCCGCCTCGGCGGCCTGCTCGGCCATGCGCAGCGCGTGGTCGGTGTCGTTGGACCCGGCGCCCGCGAGGACCGCCGCGCGGTCGCCGACCGCCTCGACGACGGCGCGCACGAGGTCCTGCTTCTCGGGAGCGTGGGTCGTGGGCGACTCGCCCGTCGTGCCGCTCAGCACGAGGCCGTCGTTCCCGTCGTCCACCAGGCGCTTCGCGAGCCGGGCCGACGCCTCGAGGTCGACGGCGCCGTCGGGCGTCATCGGGGTGACCATGGCCGTGAGGACGGCACCGAACGGGCGCGCGGGGGTGGCGGGAAGGACCATGTGCACAAACTACCGTGCGGCGGGTCGTCGCACCGCGCCCGTCCGGCAGGGACCGGGCGGCGCCCGGGGCGCGGGCCCGACGCCCCGCACCGCTCGCCCGGGTGCGTCCCCGCGACCCCCAGGGCGATACTCGGAGCATGTCCCGCCCCGCCTCGACGTCGAACCTCTCCCCCGCGCTCGTCGCCCACGTGCCCACCGGGCTGCTCGTGGACGGCCACTGGGGTCCTGCCGAGGGCGGGCGGACCTTCGAGGTCGAGGACCCGGCGACCGAGGAGTCGCTGTTCGACGTCGCGGACGCGAGCCCGGCGGACGCGCTGCGCGCGCTCGACGCCGCGCACCGTGCGGCGCCCGCGTGGCGCGCGACGCCCCCGCGCGAGCGGGGCGAGGTGCTGCGCGCCGTCTACGACCGGGTCGTCGCGCGGGCCGACGACGTGGCCGCGCTCATCACGGCCGAGTGCGGCAAGCCGCTCGCCGAGGCGCGCGCCGAGGTGCTCTACGGCGCCGACTTCCTGCGCTGGTACGCGGAGCAGGCGGTCCGCGCCGACGGGCTCGCGCGGACCGCGCCCGCGGGCGGCAACCGCCAGCTCGTCTTCCGCCGGCCCGTGGGCCCCGCCCTGCTCGTCACGCCGTGGAACTTCCCGATCGCCATGGCGACGCGCAAGATCGGCCCGGCGCTGGCCGCCGGGTGCACGGTCGTCGTCAAGCCCGCGCGGCTCACCCCGCTCACGACCGCGCTCGTGGCCGAGGTGATCCGCTCCGAGCTCGCCGACCGCGGGCTGCCGACCGGCGTGGTCAACGTCGTCCCGTCGTCGCGCGCCGCCGACGTCACCGAGCCGCTCCTCGCCGACGAGCGCCTGCGCAAGCTGTCGTTCACCGGCTCGACGCCCGTCGGGCGCACGCTCCTCGAGAAGGCGTCCGCCCAGGTGCTGCGCACCTCGATGGAGCTCGGCGGCAACGCCCCGTTCCTCGTGTTCGCGGACGCCGACCTCGACGCGGCGGTCGAGGGCGCCGTCGTCGCGAAGCTCCGCAACGCGGGGCAGTCCTGCGTGGCGGCGAACCGCTTCCTCGTGCACGACGCCGTCGCGCGGGAGTTCTCCCAGCGCCTCGCCGCCGCGTTCGCGGAGCTGCGGGTCGGGCCGGGCGCCCAGGACGGGACGCAGGTCGGCCCGCTCATCGAGGCGAAGGCCGTCGACAAGGTCGCCGAGCTCGTCGACGCGGCCGTCGACGGCGGGGCCCAGGTGCTCACCGGCGCGGAGCGGCCCCGCTCCCCCGGGTACTTCTACTCCCCCACCGTCCTGTCGGGCGTCGACCCGGACGCGCGCGTCGTCACCGAGGAGATCTTCGGCCCGGTGGCCCCCGTCGTCGCGTTCGGCGACGACGACGAGGGCATCGCGCTCGCGAACGCGACCGAGTACGGGCTCGCCGCCTACGCGTACACGACGTCGCTCGACCGGGCCGTGCGCGTCTCCGAGGAGGTCGAGGCCGGCATGATCGGCGTCAACCGCGGCCTCGTGTCCGACGCGAGCGCCCCGTTCGGCGGGCTCAAGCAGTCCGGCCTCGGTCGCGAGGGCGGCGAGGCCGGCCTCGAGGAGTACCTGGAGACGGTCTACGTCGCCCTCTGACGTCGCCCCCTCTCTCCGCCGCCGCCGCCGAGCACGGGGTCACGGACCGGGATCCGACGATCCCGGTCGCCGTCCCCGTGCTCGACGGGCGGCTAAGCCACTCTCGCCACCGGCAGGGCGGGCGGGCCTGCTGAGCCCTCACGCGGCGTTGGTACCCTGACGCCCCGGTGACGACCGGTGACAGGTGCCCCGCGCCGGACGGTCGTCGCCGTCCGCCGTCACCGACTCCCGGAGAGCCCACGCCCGTGCCCTCGACGCCCGCGTTGACCACCAGCCCGAACGTCCCCTCGCCCAGCGCCCGCGTCACCACCGTCGGGTACATGATCTTCGCGTCGCGCTGGCTCCAGGCGCCGCTGTACTTCGGCCTCATCGTGGCCCAGGTGGTCTACGTGTGGCAGTTCCTCAAGGAGCTGTGGCTGCTCGTCGTGGGCGGCTTCACGGGCCGCGCGACGGATCACGCGACGCACGAGGTGGTCAGTTTCGGCGCCGAGGAGATCATGCTCGCGGTGCTCGGGCTCGTGGACGTCGTCATGATCTCCAACCTGCTCATCATGGTCATCGTGGGCGGCTACGAGACGTTCGTCTCGCGCATCCGGCTCGAGGGCCACCCCGACCAGCCCGAGTGGCTGAGCCACGTCAACGCGAACGTGCTCAAGACGAAGCTCGCGATGTCCATCGTCGGGATCTCGTCGATCCACCTGCTGCGCACGTTCATCGACAGCAGCCGGTACACGCCGACGCAGCTCATGTGGCAGACGCTCATCCACCTCGCGTTCGTCCTCTCGGCGCTCGCCCTCGCGCTCATCGACCGCATGTCCCTCACCGCGCACCAGCGCGCGGCGAACGCCGCCGCCGCGGGCGAGGGCCCGGCCGACCCGCACGCATGAGCCGGCCCGACGACGTCCCCCGCCCCCGCGCCGACCCCGCGCCCGAGGTGGCGCGGGCGGCCGCCGCGGACGTGCCGGACGTCGTCGGCGTGCCGGACGTCGAAGAGGTGCCGGACGCCGTCGAGCACGTGGCCGAGCAGGCCGTCGAGGACGAGGTCCGCGCCGCGGTCCGCCAGGCCGTGTCCGTGTCCGTCGCGACGGGCCTGTACGGCATCTCGTTCGGCGCGCTGTCGGTCGTCGCGGGCCTCGACGTCGCGCAGACCATGGCGCTGAGCCTGCTCATGTTCTCGGGCGGCTCGCAGTTCGCGCTCATCGGCGTGGTGGGCGCCGGGGGCGCGCCGGTCGCGGCGATCACCACGGCGGGCTTCCTGGGCGTCCGCAACGCGCTCTACGGCGCGCAGCTCGGCCCGCTGCTCGCGCTGCGCTCGTGGCACAAGGTCGTCGCGGCGCAGTTCACGATCGACGAGTCGACCGCCGTCGCGACCGCGCAACGGTCCCGGCGCGCCGTCCGGGCCGGGTTCTGGTGGACGGGCGTCGGCATCTTCGTCCTCTGGAACGCGATGACGCTCGTCGGGGCGCTCGCGGGCGACGCGCTGGGCGACCCCCGCGCGTGGGGGCTCGACGCCGCCGCGGCGGCCGCGTTCCTCGGCCTGCTGTGGCCGCGGCTCGCGACGCGCGCGATGCAGCTCACCGCGGCCGCGGCGGTGGTCGTCGCGGCGGCGCTCGTCCCGGTCGCACCGGGCGGCGTGCCGGTGCTCGCGGCGGCCGCGGTCGCCGTCGTCATCGGTCAGGTCGACGCGCGGCGCCGCCGGGCCGCCGACCGTGCGGGGACCGCGGCCGGTCCCCGCGGAGAGGAGCCCTCGTGACCTCAGCGACCGTCTGGGTCGTCGTGCTCACCGCGTCCGCGGTGTGCTTCGCCCTCAAGCTCGCCGGTCACCTCGTGCCCGAGCACTGGCTCGCCGACGAGCGCGTCGCGCGCACCGCCGCGCTCGTGACCGCCGCGCTCCTCGCGGCGCTCGTCACGGTGCAGACCGTCGGCGACGGGCAGGCCCTCGTCGTCGACGCGCGCCTGCCCGCGCTGGGCGTCGCGGCCGTCGCGCTCGCGCTGCGCACGCCGTTCATCGTCGTCGTGGTCCTCGCCGCGGTCACGGCCGCGGGCCTGCGAGCGCTCGGCTGGGGCTGAGTCCGTCCCGGCGCCCGGCCGGGTCTCGTAGGGTGAACCCGTGAGCCTCTTCCGCGAGACCGCCGACGTCTCCGTCCGCCCTGCCGTGCCCGGCGACGACGTCGCGATGACCGCGATCCAGGTCGGGGCGTGGCGCTCCTCGCACGCCGACGTGCTCGGCGACGACGTGCTCGACGCGCTCGACACCGTGCGGATGCGCGAGCAGTGGGCCGCCGCGATCTCCTCGCCGCCCGGTCCCGGCTTCGCGGTGCTCGTCGCGTGCGCGAGGGCCGACGTCGTGGGGTTCGCCGCGGTCGCGCCCGGCCAGGTCCTCGCGCTCGAGGTCGAGCCGCGCCACCAGCGCGGCGGGCATGGGTCGCGCCTGCTGGCGGCGGCGGTCGACCGGCTGCGGCGCGACGGCGCGGACGAGGTCGTCACGTGGGTCCTCGACGGCGACGCCGCGCGCGAGGCGTTCCTCGCCGGGTCCGGGCTCGGTCCCGACGGGCGCACCCGGACGCTCGCGACCGGGCTGCGGGACGTCGTCGAGCGGCGCTGGACGGCCGAGATCTGACGACCGCCGGACCTGCGTCACGCAGCCGTGACACGCCCGTGACCCGCCCGTCCGCGTGACCTGCGAGGATCGTCCGCCATGGGCATCCTCACCGACTACTTCGCCGCACCGGACGACGCACGGGCCGCGCTCGCCGCGCAGGCGGGACCGGCGTCCCCCGACCCGCTGACGACGCAGCCGGGCTTCGCGACCGTGGAGCTCCGGGGCATCGACCCGTTCGTCGTCCTCGGCACCCTGGCGAGCCTGCTCACCGACCGCCCGTACGCCGAGGTCACGGCGGACGCCCGCCACGGCTCGCTCGTCGCGACCGGAGGTGACGAGGGGCCGTGGGTGGTCTCCGTGACGGACGTGCTCGTGGGGGCGCTCGCCTCCGCGACGCCCGCCGCGCTCGACGAGGTCGCCGCGCGGTGGGCAGCGACGGAGGAGCTCGAGGGGTCGGACCCCGCGGGCCTCGCCGACGCGCTGCACCGGCTCGCGGCGCTGTGCGTCCGCGCCGACGACGCGGGGCACCGGCTCTACTGCTGGACGAGCCTGTGACGCGCGTGCCCGGGCGCCGTCAGGCCCGGCGACGCGCGCGGTAGAGCGCCGCGGCCTTGCGCAGCGCCTCCCGGGCCCGACGGCGGTCGCGCGCCGCGTCGTAGGCGAACGCGAGGTGGTACCACGCCTCCCAGCTCGTCGGGTCGGCGTCGACCGCGTCCCGGTACGGGCCGAAGGCCGCGTCGGCGGCGTCCCGGTCGATCCGGCCGCCCGGCGAGCGCGGCAGGTCGTCGACGGGCAGGCGGCCGCGGTCCGCGAGGTCGTCGGCCATGCGCTGCACGGTGCCGGCGAGCAGGAACTCGCGCCCGACGAGGCCGACCACGAGCAGCGGCAGCACGAGCACGCCGGCTCCGATCGCCATGGCCACGGGCTCGCCCGTGCGGATGAGGGCCGCGGACCGCCCCGCGACCTGCCACACGTAGAGCGCGAGCAGGAGCGTGACGAGGACCGCCCCGACGATCGCCTTCCACGGGCGCCCGGCGTGCGACCGCGCGCGCGAGCCGCCGTCCCCGGGCCCGGGGCCGTCCGGGCCGGTCGACCCGCCGGGCACGCTCACGCGAGGTCCAGCACGTTCTCGAGGCCGACGGTCAGCCCGGGCCGGCCCACGACCTCGCGCACCGCGAG
Source organism: Cellulosimicrobium sp. 72-3 (assembly GCF_013127315.1). Classification (NCBI taxonomy): domain Bacteria; kingdom Bacillati; phylum Actinomycetota; class Actinomycetes; order Micrococcales; family Promicromonosporaceae; genus Cellulosimicrobium; species Cellulosimicrobium sp. 72-3. Next base: position 1,737,389 of record NZ_CP053419.1, on the reverse strand, counting down.
CAGGACGCCCGGCATGAACGAGACCCGGTCGAACGAGTCCTGCCGGATGACGAGCTGCTCGCCCGTGTTGCCGAACAGGATCTCCTCGTGCGCGACGAGGCCGCGCAGCCGGACGGCGTGCACGCGCACGCCGTCGACGTCGGCGCCGCGCGCCTCCCAGCCCGTCTCGGTCGCGTCCGGGCCCGTCCCGAGACCGGCGTCGGCGCGCGCGGCGGCGATCGCCGCGGCGGTGTGCCGCGCGGTGCCGGACGGCGCGTCGACCTTGTCCGGGTGGTGGAGCTCGATCACCTCGGCCGACTCGAAGTACCGCGCGGCCTTGGCGGCGAACGTCATCGCGAGGACGGCGGACAGCCCGAAGTTGGGCGCGATGAGCACGCCGAGCCCCGGCGCGCCGGCCGCGGCGGCACGACCGAGGTGCGCGACGACGCGACCGCGGCTCTCCTCCGTCCAGCCCGTGGTCCCGACGACGGCGTGCACGCCCACGTCGATCAGCGCGTGGACGTTCGCCTCGGTCGCGGCCGGGACCGTGAAGTCGACGGCGACGTCCGCGCCGCCGAGCGTCGCGGCGGCGACCTCGTCGCCCGCGTCGAGGCGCGCGACGAGCTCGAGGTCCGCTGCGCCCTCGACGGCGGCGCAGACCGTCGCGCCCATGCGTCCGGCGGCGCCCAGGACGGCGACCCGCAGCGGGCGACCGGGCTCCCTGCCGGGGGCGGTCGGTGCGGGATCGGGCGCGGGGGTGCTCTGCTCGCTCACGCCCGTCACCCTATCGCCGCAGCGCGCGCCGACCGGTGCCGCGTCCGCCGCACCGAGCAGTGGGTCTGCCCACAGCACGACGGCGGCCGCTCTCCGCGAGGAGGACGGCCGCCGCGAGACGCCGTGGAGGCGGGGTCAGCCGCCGAACGGCCCGACGCGCACCACGGAGCGCGGGCGCGACGCGAGGTCGTCGGCGAGCTTCTGCACGTCGTCGGCCGTGACGGAGCGGATCGCGTCGAGCGACTCCTCGACGCTCAGGAGCTCGCCGTAGACGAGCTCGGCCTTGCCGAGCCGGCTCATGCGCGAGCCGGAGTCCTCGAGGCCGAGGACCATGCCGCCCGAGAGCTGGCCGATGCTGCGGTCGAGCTCCGCGCCGGTGATGCCGTCGGCCGCGAGGCGGTCGAGCTCGCTGTGCAGCAGCGCGGTCACCTCGTCGACCTTCGACGGCGCGCACCCGGCGTAGAGGCCGAACGTGCCGATGCCGCCGTGGCCGGACGCGAACGAGTAGGTCGAGTACGCGAGGCCGCGCCGCTCGCGGATCTCCTGGAAGAGCCGCGAGCTCATGCCGCCGCCGAGGACGGCGCTGAGCACGGAGAGCGTGAAGCGGCGGTCGTCCGTCGCGGCCAGACCGGTGCCGCCGATGACGACGTTCGCCTGCTCGACCGCGCGGTGGACCGACAGCTCGACGCTCGCGGCCCCGACGCCCGCCAGGGCGGGGTCCGCGGGGTCGCGCCGCGCGCGGGGTGCGCCCGACGCGTCGAGCGTCCAGCCGCCGTCGCGCAGCGCCGTGCCCACCTGGTCGACGAGCGTGTCGTGGTCGACGCCGCCCGCCGCCGCGACGACGAGCGTCTCGGGGCGGTAGTGCCAGCGGTAGTGCTCCCACACGGCGTCCCGGGGCACGGCGTTGATCGTGTCCGGGGTGCCGCCGATGGGCCGCCCGAGCGGGTGGCCGGCGAGGACCGCCGCGGCGAACTCCTCGTGCACGACGTCCGAGGGGTCGTCGTCGTTCATCGCGAGCTCCTCGAGGATCACGCCGCGCTCGGTCTCGAGCTCGTCGGGGTCCAGGCGCGCGGAGGTCACCATGTCGGTGATGACGTCGACCGCCATGGGGAGGTCGGCGTCGAGCACGCGCGCGTAATAGCACGTGTGCTCCTTGCCCGTCGCCGCGTTGGCCTCGCCGCCGACGGCGTCGAACGCCTCGGCGATGTCCATCGCGGAGCGGCGGGCCGTGCCCTTGAACAGCAGGTGCTCGAGGAAGTGCGTCGACCCGAAGTGGCCGTCGGTCTCGTCGCGCGAGCCGACGCCGACCCACGCGCCCACCGTCGCCGAGCGCAGGCCCGGCATCGACTCGGTGAGCACGCGGACCCCGCCGGGCAGGACGGAGCGACGGATCGTCGCGCCGTCCTGCCCGGCGGTCAACTCGGCCCCGGCGTCACCCGCCGGGACGAGCGGAAGGTCCCACGGCACGTCAGGCGTCCGCGTCCTCGGTCGCGGGAGCGTCGGCCGGAGCCTCGTCCTCGACCACGGCGTGCAGCGAGAGCTTGCCGCGCGGGTCGATCTCGCCGATCTCGACCTGGACCTTCTGGCCGATGGACAGCACGTCCTCGACGTTCTCGACGCGCTTGCCGCCCACGAGCTTGCGGATCTGGCTGATGTGCAGCAGACCGTCCTTGCCCGGGGAGAGCGAGATGAACGCGCCGAACGACGTCGTCTTGACGACGGTGCCGACGAAGCGCTCGCCGATCTCCGGGACGTGCGGGTTGGCGATCGCGTTGATCGCCGCGCGGGCGGCCTCGGCCGACGGGCCGTCGACGGCGCCGATGTACACGGTGCCGTCGTCCTCGATGGAGATGTCCGCGCCCGTCTCCTCCTGGATCTGGTTGATCATCTTGCCCTTGGGGCCGATGACCTCGCCGATCTTGTCGACCGGCACCTTCACGGAGATGACGCGCGGGGCGTTCGGGGACATCTCGTCGGGCACGTCGATGGCCTCGGCGAGCACGTCGAGGATCGTCAGGCGCGCGTCGCGCGCCTGGGTCAGCGCACCGGCGAGCACCGAGGCGGGGATGCCGTCGAGCTTGGTGTCGAGCTGGATGGCCGTGACGAACTCGCGCGTGCCGGCGACCTTGAAGTCCATGTCGCCGAACGCGTCCTCGGCACCGAGGATGTCGGTGAGCGCCGCGTAGCGGGTCTCACCGTCCACCGTGTCGGAGATGAGGCCCATCGCGATGCCCGCGACGGGGGCGCGCAGCGGCACGCCCGCGTTGAGGAGCGAGAGCGTCGAGGCGCACACGGAGCCCATGGACGTCGAGCCGTTGGAGCCGAGGGCCTCGGACACCTGGCGGATCGCGTAGGGGAACTCCTCGCGGCTCGGCAGCACCGGCACGAGCGCACGCTCGGCGAGCGCGCCGTGGCCGATCTCGCGGCGCTTCGGGCTGCCCACGCGGCCGGTCTCGCCGGTCGAGTAGGGCGGGAAGTTGTAGTTGTGCATGTAGCGCTTGCGCGTCTCCGGACCGAGCGAGTCGATCTGCTGCTCCATGCGGAGCATGTTCAGCGTGGTGACGCCCATGATCTGCGTCTCGCCACGCTCGAAGAGCGCGGAGCCGTGCACGCGCGGCAGCACCTCGACCTCGGCCGACAGGGTGCGGATGTCCGCGAGCCCACGACCGTCGATGCGCACGCCGTCGGTGAGCACGCGCTGGCGCACGAGCTTCTTCTGGAGCGCGCGGTACGCGGCGGAGAGCTCCTTCTCGCGGCCGTCGAACCCGGCCTGGAGCTTGCCCACCATCTCGTTCTTGATCTCGTCGAGACGGTTCTCGCGGTCCTGCTTGTCCGCGATGGCGAGCGCCTCGCGCAGGTCCGTCGCGACCTCGGCCTCGACCGCGGCGAACGCGTCGTCCTGGTAGTCCAGGAAGACCGGGTACTCCTTGACGGGCTTCGCGGCCTGCGCGGCGAGCGCCGACTGCGCGTCGCACAGCGCCTTGATGAACGGCTTGGCCGCCTCGATGCCCTCGGCGACGACCTCCTCGGTCGGCGCCGCCACGCCCTCGTCCTTGACGAGGCCCCAGGCGCCGTCGGTCGCCTCGGCCTCGATCATCGCGATCGCGACGTCGTCGCCGACGACGCGGCCGGCCACGACCATGTCGAAGACCGCGCGCTCCTTGTCGGAGTACTTGGGGAACGCGACCCACTGGCCGTCGACCAGCGCGATGCGGACCGCGCCGACCGGGCCGGAGAACGGCAGGCCGGAGATCTGGGTCGACGCCGAGGCGGCGTTGATCGCGAGCGTGTCGTACGCGTCGTCCGGGTGGAGCGCGAGGACCGTGATGACGACCTGGACCTCGTTGCGCAGGCCCTTGACGAAGAGCGGGCGCAGCGGGCGGTCGATGAGGCGGCACGCGAGGATCGCGTCCGTCGAGGGACGGCCCTCGCGGCGGAAGAACGAGCCGGGGATGCGGCCCGCGGCGTACATGCGCTCCTCGACGTCCACCGTCAGCGGGAAGAAGTCGAACTGCTCCTTGGGGTGCTTGCCGGCCGTCGTGGCCGACAGGAGCATGGTCTCGTCGTCGAGGTACGCGGCGACGGAGCCGGCGGCCTGACGGGCGAGGCGCCCGGTCTCGAACCGGACGGTGCGGGTGCCGAAGCGACCGTTGTCGATCGTGGCCTCGGCGAACTGGATCTCGGGACCCTCCACGGGTGCCCTCCCTTTCTCGAAGCGCCGCCCGGGTAGCCCTGTCGAGGGTTCCGGTCCGCGCCCCGGCGCGTGGCGCAGGGGCTCCGGTCGCACTCGACGCTCGGCGGTCTTCGATCGAGGTCCACGGCAATTCCCGCACCGCTCCGTCCGAGGACGGTGCCGTGGGGGTCCGTGAGCCACTACCGAGGACCGAACGAGAGGCCGGCGGCGCGGTGGGTGGTGTGCGGCTGGGTGGTGCTCAGCCGGGGTGTGACGGGTACATCACACCAGACCAGCCCGGTCCCCGCAGGGACCGGGCTGGCGGTGTCGTGTCAGCGACGCAGACCGAGGCGCTCGATGAGGCTCCGGTAGCGGTTGATGTCGACCTTCTGCAGGTAGCCGAGCAGGCGACGGCGCTGGCCGACGAGGAGGAGCAGACCACGACGGCTGTGGTGGTCGTGCTTGTGCTCCTTGAGGTGCTCGGTGAGGTCCTTGATGCGCTGCGTGAGGAGCGCGACCTGGACCTCGGGCGAACCGGTGTCGCCCTCGCTCGTCGCGTACTCGGTCATGATGCGCTGCTTCGTGGCAGTGTCGAGCGGCACGGTTCTCCTTCGGGTTCGTTGCGCGGTGCGCCGGGACGGATCTCCCGGGCTCTCTCTGTCCGCGGCCGGTCAGACGGCGCATCCACCCTACCAAACGGACGCGCCGTCGCCGGCCGCGGCCCCGCCCGCCCGGCCGGACCACGCGTCGTGTCTCAGGGGGCGCCGTCGTGCCCGGCCGTGCCGTCACCGCGGAACCGGCCCGCGGCGTCGGGCAGCACCCCGGCGAACCGGAGCAGGTCCGGCAGCGTGAGGACGAGCGACCCGTCCTCGAAATGCACGCCCTGCGCGGGCGTCCAGTGGTTGCTCGTGCGCACGTACGACGTGTCGTCCTGCCGCAGCAGGTACACGAACGTCTCCGCGAGCACGCGGCTGCCGACCTCGCCGAGGAAGCTGCCGTCGCCCTGGAGCTCGGCCTCCTTGAGGACGTAGTACCACAGCGGGGTGCCGCCGTGGTCGCCGTCCCGCAGGGCCGCGAGCGCCTGCTTCACGTCGTCGCTCGCCCGGTCCTCGAGCTGGGCCGGGGTGAGCGGGACGACCCCGAAGGCCGCCGCGACGGCCTCGCCCGTGGGCAGCGCGAGCATGTAGCCGCGCAGCAGGTTGCGCTGCGCGAGCTGCTTCTGGAGCGCGCTCGCGACGAGCTGGGCCGGCGTGTGCGCGGGCGGCTCGGGCGGCAGGTTCCCCTCCTTGACCATCGTGCCCAGGCTCGGCGCGAGGAACGTGTCGATCTTCTCGGCCGCGCGGAACGTCCGCGGGTCGCCCTTGTCGACGAACCGCGCCCACTCGATCGGCCAGTTGGACGGCAGGACGGGGGTGCCCTGCGGTCCCGGGCGCAGGCTGCCGCCGTTCCCCGTGAACTGGAAGAGCTGCGTCAGGCTCGCGTTCGCGGGCGGCGGGCCCGTGAAGTTGACGTTGAAGTCGTAGGAGTCGCGGATCATCGAGTGCCCGAACCGGAACGCCGCGACCGCGAACTCGAGCGGCATGGAGATCGGGTACCGGGGCCGGAAGAACGACGTGTCGCGCAGGAGCGTCGCGTCGAGCACGCCCGGCTTGGTGAGGGTGCGCAGGTAGTCGTTGACCACGAGCCACTGGTAGTGCCACCGCACGAGCTGGCTCGCGCGCTCGAACACGCCGCGCTCCCCGCCCGTGAGCCGGGTCCAGGGCTCGGCGTCGTCCACCCAGTCCACGACGGCGTTGTGGAACCGGATCATCGCGAGGTGGAGCTGGGCGACCACGAGGTTCTCGTCGTTGCGCCCGTCCGGGATCAGCGGCGCGCCGCCGTCGTCGCGCGGCAGGTCGCGCTGCGCGTCGTCGCCGGGCGCCACGAGCGAGAACGAGGGCCCGCCCGGGACGACGAGCGGCTCGGTGGAGATGCGGCCGAGCCGCAGCTTCGCCGAGCCCGGCACGTACGACGCCTCGCTGCGCGTCGTGCGGTACCCGCGCTCGCCCTCGAACCGCGGCCCGCTGCCGTACAGGGAGTCGAGGTTGAGCGCCGGGTGGCGCCCGTTGTGGAGCGAGCGCACCACGACCCACGGCGCGAACACCTGGAAGGGCACCGCGTCGACGTCGCCGAGCGCCTGGTCCCCGTCCCGGCCCGTCGTCGTGTCGGGGCCGTTGGTGTTGAGCGTGATGTCGTGGTCGATGAACTGGCCCCAGTACGTGTACACGGCCGGCACGTGGGAGTCGAGGCTGCGCGGCGGCTGCCCGGGCGGGGTGACGGGCCGGGCGACCATCGCCGCCCCGAGCGTCTTCAGCGCGGCGACGGTCGCGGCCGTCGCGCCGTTCCCGACCGGGAGGTGGAACCGCGGGAAGCGCTCCGCGAGCTGCGGGAACAGGTAGTCGAACGCGGTCGTGGAGTCGTACCGGTGGTGCTCGAGGTCTCGCGCCACCGCGGCCTCGGCCGCGGGCAGGAGCGGTGCGTCCGACTCCGCCGGGTCCACGTCCGCGTCGGTCGCGACCTCGTCGGGGACGACGGCCGACCCGTGCCCGACGCTGCGGACGGTCCGGCCGACCGGGGTGGACGCCTGGTCGACGGCGTCGGGTGCGACGTCGTCGACGACGGTCTCGGCGACGGGAGCCGCCGGTTGCTGCTGAGCCTCCATGGCTCTGCCCTCTCTGTCGGAGGTCTTCGTGCGGCCCGCGCGGCGGGCCGCCGGCGCCCCCGCGGGCGTGCGCGCGCGGGGACGGGTGCGACCGCCCCCGGGCCGCAGCCCGAGGCCCGCGCGGCCGCCTGGGCGCCGTGCACGACGGCGCCGCTCACCCGGAGGGAGGGCCCGGCGCCGGTGTCGTGACACGACCGGGCAGCGCCCGCAGGACGGTGCGGTGACGGTCTCGAGGACGGTCCCGACGACGCCCGCACGACGTCTCGGGCGAGGACCCCGCGGACACGCCGCGACGGCCCGGCCGGGCTCAGCCCCGCAGGAGGCCGCGGCGCCGGGCCTCGGCGACGGCGGCCGTGCGCGACGGCGCGCCGAGCTTGTCGTAGACGTGCACGAGGTGCGTCTTCACGGTCGCGCGCGAGAGGAACAGCTCGTGCGCGATCTCGTCGTTCGTGCGCCCCTCGGCGACGAGCGCGAGGACCTCGAGCTCGCGCGCCGTGAGCGCCGTGCCCGGGCTGCGCAGCCGGCCGAGCAGCCGCCGCTGCACCGCCGGGCCGAGGGCGACCTCGCCCGCCGCGGCCGCGCGCACGGCGGCGACGAGCTCGTCGGTCGGCGCGTCCTTGAGCAGGTAGCCGCGAGCGCCCGCCTCGACCGCGGCGAGGATGTCGGCGTCCGCGTCGTAGGTCGTGACGACGAGCACGGGCGGACCGTCCGTCGCGACGATCTCGCGGACCGCGTCCACGCCCCCGAGGTGGTCGGGGCCGAACTGCAGGTCGAGCAGCACGACGTCGGCCCGCAGCCCGGCGCGCAGCCGGGCGAGCAGCTCCTCGGCGGAGCCGACCTCGGCGACGACCCGCAGGTCCGGCTCGGCCTCCAGGACGGCGCGCAGGCCGGTCCGCACGACGGGGTGGTCGTCCGCGAGGACGACGTCCACGGCGGGCCCGGTCATCGCTCCTCCTCGGTGCCGGCGTCGGTCTCGGTCCGGGTCTCGGCCGTCCCGTCGGCGGGTCGGTCGGCCGCACGGTCGGCCGGGTCGTCGGTCCGGTGGTCGGCACCCGCGCCCGACCGGGTCCCGGTCGTCGCCGCGAGCGGCACCCAGGCGGCCACCGCCGTGCCCGCCCCCGGCGCGGACTCCACGGACAGCGTGCCCCCGAGGTCCGCGACCCGCGCGCGCATGGCGCCGAGGCCGAAGCCACCGGTCCGGTCCGCCGCCGGCGCGGGGACGGCGTCCGGGTCGAAGCCGCGCCCGTCGTCGACCACGTCGAGCGCGACCGCGTCGTCCCCCGGCCCGGTGCCCGCGAGGAAGCTCACGGTGACGGCGGCGCGGGTCGCACCGGCGTGCCGCTCGACGTTGGCGAGCGCGGACTGCGCCACGCGCAGCAGGGCGGCCTCGACCTCGGTCGGCAGCGGGACCGGCTCGCCGCTCACCCGCACGACGACGCGCGGCCCGCCCTCGGCGGCGCGTCCGGACGCCCGGTCCGCGACGCGGCGCAGGGCCCCGACGAGGTTCGACGACGCGAGGTCGGCCGGCGCCAGCGCGCGCACGACGCGGCGCGCCTCGGCGAGGTTGTGCCGGGCGACCTCGCGCGTCTGCTCGACGTACCCGCGCGCGGTCTCCGCGTCGCCGGCGTCGAGCGCGGTCCGGGCCGCGCGCAGGAGCAGCTCGGCGGACGAGAACCCCTGGGCGAGCGTGTCGTGGATCTCGCGCGCCAGGCGCTCGCGCTCGGCCGCCACCGCCCGCTCTCGCTCCGACGCCGCGAGCTCGTCCCGGGTGCGCACGAGCTCGTCGAGCGTGCGCTGGCGCTCCTGGGACTCCCGCACGACCGCCTCCAGCGCGAGGACGACGACGACCGCGACGGCCCCGCCGATGGCCGGCCCGAGCACGAACGGCAGCGCGACGCGCGCGGTCCACGTGGCCATGACGCCCACGACGAGCACGACGACCACCGCGACCGCGACCGGGCCCCGGCGCGGGCCGAGGACGTGCATCGCCACGAACATCAGGGGGAACGCGACCCAGACGGCGGTCGTCGTGACGAGCGACAGCCCGACCCAGAGGGCCACGAGACCGGTCACCCACGCCCCCGCGGGCCACCACGCACCGCGCGGCGCGCGCACGTCGACGGGCACGGGGACCCGACGACGGCCCACCACGTACAGCGCGAGCAGGGCCGCGCCGAGCAGCACGGCGCCCGCGCCCCGCGCCGTCGACGTGACGAGCGCGCCCGCCACCGCGAGCGCGACCAGCCCGACGAGCAGCACGTCCAGGCCGCGCCGCAGCCACCGCGTCGCGGCCGGCACGACCGGCGCGACGCGACCCGCCGCCGACGTCGCACGGTCGACCGATGCATGGCCCGACGACGCACGGCCCGACGGCGCAGCACGGCCCGCGAGCGCGGCAGGCTCGGCGGGCTCGGGTCCGGGCGGGATCACGCCGTCACCCTAGCCACGGCGCCGCGACCCGGCATCGTCCGAACGGTCGATCCCGGGCTCGTCCCTGCGGCGCCCCAGGACCGATCGGGCCGGTGATCCGGGGCGCGCGCGGACGCGGGACGGTGGACGGGACGTCGGGACGGGTCCTGCGACGCACGACCGCTCGTGCTCGCCGGAGCGCGTCCCCGCCCCCGCACTCTGTCCCACTCGCTGCCCTCGAACCCCGGAGGTCTCCCCGTGTTCCTCGCCCTGCGCGACCTGCGTCACGCGCGCGGTCGCTTCGCGCTCATGACGGTCGTCGTCGCGCTCATCACGTTCCTCGTCGCCTTCCTCGCGGCGCTCACCGCGGGCCTCGGCCGCGCGAGCACCTCCGCGGTGACCGACCTGCCGGTCGATCGCGTCGCCTTCGCGCCCCCGGCCGAGGGCGCGTCCCCCACCTTCACGGAGTCCGAGGTGACAGCGGCACAGACGGACGCCTGGGCCGCCGTCCCCGGGGTCGACGCCGCGGAGCCGCTCGGCGTCGCGACCGTGCGCGCGTCCGGCGACGCGACGGCCGCCGTCACCGCGTTCGGGGTGCGGCCCGGCTCGGGGCTCGTGCCCGGCACCGACGACGGCGGTGCCGACGTCTCTCCCGGCACCGCCGTGCTCTCCCGCGGCGCGGCCGACGCGCTCGGCGCCGACGTGGGCGACCAGGTGGACGCCGGGCCGCTCGACCTGACGGTCTCCGCCGTCGCGGACGGCGAGGCGGACTACGCGCACACGCCGGTCGTCTGGGTGGCCCTCGACGACTGGCAGGCCGTCGGCGCCCGGGGCGGCGCCTCGCCCGTCGGCACCACGTCCGACGGCACGCCTGCCGACAGCGCCTCGACCGACGACGCGGCAGCCGGGCAGGTGGCCACCGTCGTCACCCTGCGGTTCGGCGACGACCCCCCGACCGCGGACGTGCTCGCCGCCACGGACGCCCGCGTCGGCACCGTGACCGCGACGCCGCGCGAGGCGCGCTCGGCCATCTCGTCGTTCACCGCCGAGAACCTCTCCCTGACCCTCATGCAGGTCTTCCTCCTCGCGATCTCCGCGCTCGTCGTCGGTGCGTTCTTCACCGTCTGGACCATCCAGCGCGCGGGCGACGTCGCGGTGCTGCGCGCGCTCGGCGCCTCGACGCGCTACCTGCTGCGCGACGCGATCGGCCAGGCCGGCGTCGTGCTGGGCGTGGGCGTCGGCGTCGGCACGGCCCTCGCGGCCGGCGCGGGACTGCTCGCGTCCCAGGTCATGCCGGTCGTCGTCGACCTCTCGACGACCCTCGTGCCCGCCGTCGTGCTCGTCGTGCTCGGCGGCCTCGGCGCGGTCCTCGCCGTGACGCGGGTCGCGCGCGTCGACCCGCACGCGGCGCTCGCGGCCCGCTGACCTACTCCCTCTCGTCCGTACCGACCCTCAGGAGCTCCTGGTGGACCTCGTCCTCGACCGTGTCCGACTCACCTACCCCGACGGCGACGGCGTCCTCGTCGCCGTCGACGACGTCTCCCTCACCGTGCCCTCGGGCACCACGACGGCGCTGCTCGGCCCGTCCGGCGCCGGCAAGTCCAGCCTGCTCGCCGTCGCGGCGACGCTCACGCCGCCGACGTCGGGCGTCGTGCGGGTGGGGCCCGACGTCGTCAGCGCACCGCTCGACCCCGGCACCGAGCCCAGGGACGCGGCCGGACGGCGCGACCGACGGCGCGCGCGGCGTGCGGCCGACCGGGCGGCGGCGCTGCGCCGCGAGCGCATCGGGCTCGTGTTCCAGCAGCCGCAGCTCGTCGCGTCGCTCACCGTGCTCGAGCAGCTCGAGCTCATGAGCCACCTCCGGGGCCGCTCCCCCGCGTCGCGCCGCGCGCACGCCCTCGCGCTGCTCGACGCCGTCGGGGTCGCCGACCGCGCGGACCGCCGGCCCGAGCACCTCTCCGGCGGGCAGCGCCAGCGCGTCGCGATCGCCCGCGCGCTCATGAACGACCCCGAGGTGCTGCTCGTGGACGAGCCGACGTCGGCGCTCGACCACGAGCGCGGCGTGCAGGTGGTGGAGCTGGTCGTGCGGCTCGCGCGCGAGCTCGACGCGGCGACGCTGCTCGTCTCGCACGACGAGGCGACGCTCGACCCGGTCGACGCGCGGGTCCACCTCGCGGACGGCCGCCTCGTCCCGGCGCCCGCGGCGGCCTGACGACGCACGGCGCGCTCGGGCCGCCGTCGGGTCAGCGGACCGCGCGCACGTGGGTCGCGACCGCGACCGCCACGACGGCGGCCAGCGCCTGGGCCACCACGACGCCCCACCCGGGCGTACCGACGAGCAGGGCGACCCCGAGCGGGACCGCGCCGAGCACCGCGACGTCGGGCCCCTTGCGCAGCACGGCCGCGGCGCCCGTCGGCAGACCGCCCGAGGGCGTCGCGAGCAGCGGCCCGCCCCAGTCCGGCGGCTCGCGGTACGCGCTGCGCACGGCGGCGGCGCCCTGGACGACCGCAGCGAGCACCGCGACCCCGAGCCAGCGCGCGTCCCCCGTCCCGAGCGCGAGCGGGGCCGTGCCCGCGACGAGGCAGGCCGTCGCCGTGAGCGTCGGGACGACGCCGCGCGCGAGCCGCGTCCAGCGCGCGCGGAGGGGCACGAGCGCGTCGACGACCGGGGCCATCTCTGCCGTGCGCGCCCCCTCCGCGCCGAGCACCGCCGCCCCGAGGCCCGCCGCGACGAGCAGGGCGAAGAGACCGAAGCCGGAGCCCAGGCCGGGCACCTGCTGCGCGACGACCGTGAGGGCGGCGAGACCGACGAGCTGGGCGAGCGCCGACGGGCTGCGACCCAGCAGCACGAGGTCGGCCGCGACCACCGCGCCGACGGGACCGTGCACCGCGGCGAACCGGTGGGGCCGGCGGACCCGGACCCGGGCGGCGCCGGCCCGGCGCAGGGCCCGGCCCAGGTCCCGCGTGTCGAAGGACAGCACGGCGCCACCCACCTGGTCCGCGACCGCGCTCTGCGCGCGCAGCACCGTCGCGCCGAGGGACTCCAGCCCGCGCCACCACCGCAGCACGAGCAGCGCCGCGACGGCGAGCAGACCGAGCACGACGACGAGCGGCGCACCGAGCGGCGGGAGACCGGGGCGCCCGGCGACGACGAGCGCGAGACCCGCGACCGGTACGGCCGCGACCGCGACGTCGCTCGCCCGCGCGAGCAGCCCGGCGGCACGGGCCGACGGCTGGGCGAGTCCCGCGACCGCGACGAGGAGCAGGCCGAGGGCGCCGCCGGTCGCGCCGGCCCGCAGCGCGGGCACCGCGTCCAGGCCGGCCGCGACCGCGACGACGGCGCTCCCCAGCGCTCCGAGCCCGGCACCCAGCACGACGGCGCGCGCGAACGACGGCGACACGAGACCCCGCCGGTCGGCGGGCGTCGGCACCCACCACCGCACCCCGCCCCCGCCGGCGCCGACCGGGCCCAGGCGCACGGCGGTGCCTGTGAGGAACGCGAGCAGCGCCGTCGTGCCGAGCGCCTGGACGGCCCCCGGTCCTAGCACGGGCGGCCCGCCCGCCGGCGCGGCGGTCGCGAGCGTCGAGCGCAGCATCGAGGCGAGCCCGACGACCCAGCCCGTCGCCAGCGCGACGGACACCACGGCGTAGGCGACGTCGACGACGATCTCGCCCGGCCCGGCGTCGGCCCGCGCGGCCGCGGCACGGGCGGTGAGACGGCGCAGCTCGCGACCCGTCAGCAGCTCGTCCGGGTCGGAGCGCAGCGCGCTCGCTCCGTGCGGCACGGTCAGCGCACCGCCAGGAGCGCCGCGTGGACGTCGGCCGGGGCGAGCGGGACGCACCGGTCGTCGCCGACGAGCAGGCCGCGCGCGCCCGTGCGCTCGACGAGCTCGGGGTCGTGCGTGGCGAGGACCACGGCCACGCCGCTGCGCGCGTCCTCGACGAGCAGCGCCGCGAGGCGCTCCCGCATCCCCGGGTCGAGCCGCTGCTCGGGCTCGTCGAGGACGAGCAGCTCACGGGGCCGCACGAAGCCCGAGGCGAGCAGGAAGCGTCGCCGCTGGCCGGAGGAGAGCGCCGACGGGAGCGACCGACCCTGCTCCGCGATCCCGAACCGGTCGAGCAGCTCGTCCACGACGGCCCCGGCCCCCGGCACGCCGTGCCCTCGCGCGACGAGGACGAGGTGCTCGCGGACCGTGAGCGCCGGGAAGAACGCGTCGTCGTCGAGCACGCCCGCGACGCGCGCCCGGAAGTCGCGCTCGCGCTCGTCCACGTCGCGCCCGAACGCGCGCACCGCACCGCCGAGCGGCGCCTGGAGACCGAGCAGCGTGCGCAGGAGCGTCGACTTGCCGCTCCCGTTGGCGCCGATCACCACGACCAGCTCGCCCGGCACCACGGCGAGGTCGACGGGCGCGCACACCGCGACGTCCGCGTAGCCGACGCGCAGCGCGCGCGCCTCGAGCACGGGTGCCGGGGCGGCCACGGTCAGGCGCCCGGCGTCGTCGCGGCCGGCTCCCCGCCCGGGGCGGCGAGGATCTCCCGGGCGCGCGCGACGTCGTCGTGCATCTGCGCCACGAGCGGCTCGATGCCGTCGAAGCGCAGCGTCGGGCGCAGCCGCTCGACGAGCTCGAGGACCACGTCCTCGTCGTACAGGTCGAGGTCCGCGCGGTCCAGGACGTACGCCTCGACCCGGCGCTCGACGCCGTCGAACGTCGGGTTGGTGCCGATCGAGATCGCCGCCGGCAGGCGCACGTCCGCGTGGCGGGGATCGGCGCCCGCGAGCTGCGGTCGCTCGAGCCAGCCCGCGTAGACGCCGTCGGCCGGGACCATGCCGCTGATCGAGCCGAGGTTGGCCGTCGGGAAGCCGAGCTCACGCCCCCGCGCGTCGCCGTGCACGACGGTGCCGCGCACGCGGTGGGACCGGCCGAGGATGCGGGCCGCCTCGCGCACGTCGCCCGCCGCGAGCAGCGCGCGCACGCCCGTCGAGGACCAGCGCACCTGCGAGTCGCCCGGCGTCTCCTCGTCGGTGACCGGCACGCCCTGGTGCTGGCCGACGTCGTCGATCGCCACCACGTCGAAGCCGTACCGCGCGCCGAGCGCGACCATCGTCTCCATGGTGCCTGCGTTGTCGCGGCCGAAGCGGACGTCGTGCCCGACGACGACCGCGCCCGCGTGCAGGCCGTCGACGAGGTAGGTGCGCACGAACTCCTCCGGCGTCTGCCGCGCGAACTCGAGCGTGTACTCCACGAGCAGGACCGCGTCCAGGCCCGTCGCGGCGAGCAGCTCGACCCGGTCCGCGATGCCCGTGATGAGCTCGGGCGCGCTCTGGGGGCGGTGCACGGCCGACGGGTGCGGGTGGAACGTCACGGCCACGGCGCGCGCGTCGCGCTCGCGCGCCAGGTCGACGATGCGCCCGAGCACCTGGGCGTGCCCGCGGTGGACGCCGTCGAAGTTGCCGATCGTCACGACCGACGGGCCGAAACCCGGGGGAACCTGGCTCAGGTCCGTCCACAGGTGCACGCGAGAACTCCTCAGGTGAGCAGGAAGGCCGCGGGTGCCGCCCGGGGCGGCCGCCCGTGCCGACGGGGGGCGGCGGACCGGACGGGGAGGCACCGGGACCGCGCTGGACAAGACTGCCACGCCCCGGGCACGACGCCGAACCGGACGCGTCAGGCGGGAGCGAGCACGAGGACCGGCCGGGCGAGGTCCTTGCCGCCGCGGCGGGTGTCCTCCACGAGCGCCACGAGCTCGCCCGTCGGGGACATCGCCGCCGTCGTGCCGGGCGTCCCGGTCGCGTCGACCCACTGCCCGTACGACAGCGCGGTCGCCTGCTCCGGGGTCAGCTCGCGCACGGGGAACGTCGCACGGGCCGCCTGCGCGAGCGGCAGGGTCGCGAGCACGCCGTCGCGGTCCGCCTGGGCCTCGAGCTCCTCGAGCGTCGAGGCGACGTCGAGCCCGTACCCGCCCACCCGCGTGCGCCGCAGCGCCGTGAGGTGGCCGCCGACGCCGAGCGCCGACCCGAGGTCGCGCGCGAGCGCGCGCACGTACGTCCCCGACGACACGGTCACGGTGACGTCGACGTCGAGCGCGGGCGGCGCGTCGTCGGGGACGCCCTGCTCCCCCGGCGCCACGGGCCGCACCGCGAGCACGTCGAAGCGCGAGACGACGACGGGCCGCGCCGCCAGCGCGACCTCCTCGCCCGCGCGGGCCCGCGCGTACGCGCGCTGCCCGTCGACCTTGATCGCGCTCACCGTGCTCGGCACCTGGAGGATCTCGCCGGTGAGGCCGGCGATCCCCGCCTCGAGGTCGGCCCGCACGACGGCGGACGCGTCCGCCCGCGAGAGCACCTCGCCCTCCGCGTCGTCGGTCGTGGTCGCCGCACCGAGGCGGATCGTCGCGTCGTAGTCCTTGTCGGCGCCGACGACGTACGTCAGCAGCTTCGTCGCGCGCCCGACGCCGAGCACGAGCACGCCCGTGGCCATGGGGTCGAGCGTGCCCGCGTGGCCGACCTTGCGCGTGCCGGCGAGGCGTCGGCCACGGCCGACGACGTCGTGGCTCGTCCAGCCGGCGGGCTTGTCGACGACGACGAGACCGTCGGGAGCGACGGGGCGTCGCTCCCGACGGTCGGTCGCGGACGGGCGTGCGCCCACGCGGTCAGGCCCGGTCGTCGTCGGCGACGGCGTCCGCGTCCTCCGACGTGCGGTACGGGTCGGCGTCCCCGGCGAACGGCTTGCCCTCGCGCAGGGCGGCGAGCTCGGCGTCGCGCCGGCGGGCCTCCACGAGCGCGGCGTCGAGGTGCGCCGCCGTCTCGGGCACCGCGTCGAGGTGGAACTCGATCGCCGGAGTGAGGCGGATGCCGGTCTGCTTGCCGACCTCCGACCGGATGAGGCCCTTCGCGCTCTCCAGCGCGGCGGCCGTCCCGGCCCGCTCCTCGTCCGTCCCGTAGACGGTGTAGAACACCGAGGCGTTCTGCAGGTCACCGGTGACACGGACGTCCGTGACCGTGACGAACCCGAGGCGCGGGTCCTTGATCCGCGTGTCGAGCATCTGCGCGACGATCTCCTTGATGCGGTCGGCGAGCTTCCTCGCCCGGGGGTGGTCGACCATGTCTTCTTCCTTTCGTGCCGAGCCTTCCGGCGACGGTCCCGACGACCGTACGTCGAACGGCGCCCACCGGCCGGGTGGGTGACCGCGGTGGGGTGCTGACTGACGACTGCGGGTGATGACGACCGCGGGGTGACGAACGCCCGGGGGCGGCCACGATGACCGTGACCGCCCCCGGGCGTGACGAGCGTCAGGAGCGCGGCTTCTCGCGCATCTCGAACGTCTCGATGGTGTCGCCGACCTGGAGGTCGTTGAACGAGCCCAGACCGATACCGCACTCGAAGCCCTCGCGGACCTCGGTGGCGTCGTCCTTGAACCGCTTGAGCGACTCGACCGTGAGGTTGTCCCCCACGACCTTGCCGTCGCGCAGGACGCGCGCCTTGGCGTTGCGGCGGATCTCGCCCGACCGGACGATCGAGCCGGCGATGTTGCCGAACTTGGAGGAGCGGAAGATCTCGCGGATCTCCGCCGTGCCCAGCTGGGCCTCCTCGTACTCCGGCTTGAGCATGCCCTTGAGCGCGGCCTCCACGTCCTCGATCGCCTGGTAGATGATCGAGTAGAAGCGGACGTCGACGCCCTCGCGCTCGGCCAGGTCCTCGACGCGCTCGCCGTACTTCACGTTGAAGCCGATGATGATCGCGTTGTCGACCGTCGCGAGGTTGACGTCGTTCTGCGTGATCGCACCGACACCGCGGTGGATGACGCGCAGCTCGACCTCGTCGCCCACGTCGATCTTGAGCAGCGCGTCCTCGAGGGCCTCGACGGCACCGGACACGTCGCCCTTGAGGACGAGGTTGAGGGTCTCGACCTTGCCCTGCTGGAGAGCCTGCGTGAAGTCCTCGAGGCTGATGCGCTTGCGGCGCTTGGCCAGGAGGGCGGCGCGCTCGGCAGCCTCGCGCTTCTCGGCGATCTGGCGGGCCGTGCGCTCGTCGGGCGCCACGAGGAACGTGTCGCCCGCGCTCGGCACGGACGCGAGACCCAGCACGAGGACCGGACGGGCGGGGCCCGCCTCGGTCACGGCGTTGCCGTGCTCGTCGAACATCGCCCGGACACGGCCGTGGGCCGTGCCGGCGACGATCGCGTCACCGACGTGCAGCGTGCCGGACTGGACGAGGACGGTCGCGACGGCGCCGCGGCCCTTGTCCAGGTTCGCCTCGATGGCGACGCCGCGCGCGTCCTTGTCGGGGTTCGCACGCAGGTCGAGCGAGGCGTCGGCCGTGAGCAGGACGGCCTCGAGGAGGTCGTCGATGCCCATGTTCTGCTTCGCGGACACGTCGACGAACATCGTGTCGCCGCCGTACTCCTCGGCCACCAGGTTGTACTCGGTGAGCTGCTGGCGGATCTTGGCCGGGTTCGCCGACTCCTTGTCCACCTTGTTCACCGCGACCACGATCGGCACGTTCGCCGCCTGGGCGTGGTTGAGCGCCTCGATGGTCTGCGGCATCACGCCGTCGTCCGCGGCCACGACGAGGATCGCGATGTCCGTCACCTGGGCACCACGGGCACGCATGGCGGTGAACGCCTCGTGACCCGGGGTGTCGATGAAGGTGATGGCGCGGTCGACGCCCTCGTGCTCGTGGCGCACCTGGTACGCACCGATGTGCTGGGTGATGCCGCCGGCCTCGCCCGCGACGACGTCCGTCTGGCGGATGGCGTCGAGGAGCTTGGTCTTTCCGTGGTCGACGTGACCCATGACGGTGACGACCGGCGGGCGGGCGGCGAGCTCGTCGTCGCCCTCGGCCTCGAGCTCCGCGTCCAGGTCGATGTCGAACGACCCGAGCAGCTCGCGGTCCTCCTCCTCGGCCGAGACCATCTCGATGACGTAGCCGAGCTCGGACGCGAGGGCACCGAACGTGTCCTCGTCGAGCGACTGCGTCGCCGTGGCCATCTCACCGAGGTGGAACAGCACGGTCACGAGGCTCGCGGGGTTCGCGTCGATCTTGTCGGCGAAGTCGTTGAGCGACGAGCCGTGACGCAGCCGCACGACGGTCGAGCCGTTCCCGCGGGGAACCTGCACGCCGCCGAGCGACGGCGCCTGCATCTGCTCGAACTCCTGGCGCTTCGCGCGCTTCGACTTCCGCCCACGGACCGGACGACCGCCGGCGCGCCCGAAGGCGCCCTGCGTCGAGCCACGACCGGCGCCACCGCGGCCACCGCCACCGGGACGGCCGGCGAAGCCGCCGCCACCGCCGGGAGCGCCGCCACCACCGGGACGACCGCCGAAGCCGCCGCCACGACCGCCGCCACCGCCACCGGGACGACCACCGGGAGCAGGACGCTCACCGGGACGGCCGATCGAGGTGCGGCCGGGCATCATGCCCGGGTTGGGGCGCGGGCCGCCGGGACGCGGCGCCGGACGCGGGCCGCCCGGGCGAGGACCGCCCGAGCGCTCGCCGGATGCCGCCGCCGCACCCTCGGTGCGCTCGGGGCGCGACCCGGGCCGGGGCATGCCCTGGCTCGGGGCGAACGGGTTGTTGCCCGGGCGCGGGGCGCCCGGACGCGGGCCACCCTGCCGGGGCATGCCCTGGCTGGTCGCGAACGGGTTGTTCCCCGGACGCGGTGCGCCGGGACGTCCGCCCGAGCCACCGGGGCGCGGGGCGGGCGCGTTCGTGCCGCCGCCCGGCTTGGGCGAGGCGGTGGGCTTCTGCGCGGGCGCGGGCGTCGGACGCTGCGCCGCGGGAGCCTGAGGTGCCGGAGCCTTCGGGGCCGGCGCCGCGGGCGCGGCGGGTGCCGGAGCCTTCGGGGCCGGCGCGGCCGGCTCGGCGGGGGCCGCGGCCTGCGGGGCCTGCGGAGCCGGCGCGGCCGGCTCGGCCTTGACCTCCGGCTTCGGGGCCGGCTTCGGCGCGGCCGGACGCGCGGCGGGTGCCGCGGGCTTGCTCGCGCCGCCACCCCCGGCGGGGAAGGCGTCGCGCAGCTTGCGGACCACCGGTGGCTCGATGGTCGAGGATGCCGAGCGGACGAACTCACCGAGCTCCGTCAGCTTGGTCATGATGGTCTTGCTTTCCACCCCGAGCTCCTTCGCGAGCTCGTAGACGCGGACCTTTGCCACAACTCTCCTGTCTCGGCCCGCCCCGGACAGGGAGGACCGTCGTTAGTGCTGGGTGCTCATCGCTGGGTACTCATCGGGTGCCCATCGGCTTCTAACCCGCTTCCTTGTCGACGTGTCGTGCTGGCGGCCCCGTACGGACGGGGCCGTGACGCATGGCTCAGAGGTGCTCTCCCGGACGGGCCTCGATCACGGCGCGGACCGCGGCGAGGTCGAGGGGCCCGGCGACATGCAGGGCCCGCGGGACGGCCCGCCGGCGTTCCGCCGTCTCGAGGCACCGGGTCGACGCGTGGAGCCACGCACCGCGACCCGGCAGCGACCGCCCGGCGTCCACCACGAGCCGTGGCTCGTCGGTGCCCGCGCCGGACCGGTCGAGGACCAGACGGAGAAGAGCTGACCGCAGGTCGCGCTGCCTGCACCCGACGCACGTGCGGACCGGACCCGATCCCGTCGGAACGGGAAGGGTCGTGGAGTCCGGGGGCATGGTCGAGGTGCGGGCTCGCGGCCCGGTCGATGACAGTCTACCGCGCCGGTCCGTCATCCGTGACCGTCCCACGCTCC
The DNA here is from genome assembly GCF_013127315.1 of Cellulosimicrobium sp. 72-3. NCBI lineage: Bacteria > Bacillati > Actinomycetota > Actinomycetes > Micrococcales > Promicromonosporaceae > Cellulosimicrobium > Cellulosimicrobium sp. 72-3. Next base: position 1,717,145 of record NZ_CP053419.1, on the reverse strand, counting down.
GCGGCTACCGGTCGGCAGCGCGAGGACCTGCGGGAGCGGCACCGTCCGACCCCTCGGCCGGGGCGCCGCCCTCGTCCGAGCGGATGTCGATGCGCCACCCCGTGAGCTTCGCGGCCAGGCGGGCGTTCTGCCCCTCCTTGCCGATCGCGAGGGAGAGCTGGAAGTCCGGGACGACGACGCGCGCGGCGCGCGCCACCTCGTCGACCACCGTGACCGACGACACACGCGCCGGGGACAGCGCGTTGGCCACGAACTGGGCCGGGTCGTCGCTGTGGTCGACGATGTCGATCTTCTCGCCGTGGAGCTCCGCCATGACCGCGCGCACGCGCGAGCCCATGGGCCCGATGCACGCGCCCTTGGCTCCGAGCCCCGGGACGCGCGAGCGGACGGCGACCTTGGTGCGGTGCCCCGCCTCGCGCGCGATGGCGGTGATCTCCACCGAGCCGTCGGCGACCTCGGGGACCTCGAGCTCGAAGAGCTTGCGGACGAGGTTCGGGTGCGTGCGGCTCAACGTGATCTGCGCGCCCTTCATTCCCCGGGCGACCTCGAGCACGTAGGCGCGCAGGCGCTCGCCGTGCACGTACTCCTCCGTGGGGACCTGCTCGTGCGGCGGGAGCACGGCCTCCGTGCCGCCCACGTCCACGAGCACGACGCGCGGGTCGCGGCCCTGCTGGATGACGCCCGCGAGGACCTCGCCCTCCTTCCCGCGGAACGTGCCGAGGATCTGGTCGTCCTCCGCGTCGCGCAGGCGCTGGACGATGACCTGGCGTGCGGTCGAGGTCGCGATGCGCCCGAAGTCGGCGGGCGTGTGGTCGAACTCGGGACCGTACTCGACGGGGCCGCGCGGGGCGTCCTCGTCGTCGGTCGCGGGGGCCGGCAGCTCCTCGCGCGCCCACACCGTCACGTGGCCCGTCTTGCGGTCGAGCTCGACGCGCGCACGGGTGTACGCGTCGGGGGTGCGGTGGTACGCCGAGAGCAGGGCCTGCTCGATCGCCGCGACGAGCACGTCGAGGCTGATGTCCCGCTCGCGCTCCAGCAGGCGCAGCGCGCTCATGTCCACGTCCATCGTCAGGCCTCCTCGTCGTGGTCGGTCGTCTCGTCGGCGGAGCCGTCGAGCTCGGGCAGGTCCGCCTCGAGGGCGCGCTTGAGCTCGACCTGCACCTCGCCGCGCACGACGTCGGCGAGCGGCACCACGCGCTCGGTCACCGCGCCGCGCGCGCCGGGGACGTCGAGGACCAGCTCGGTCTCGACCGCCGAACCGGAGCGCAGCCGGCCCTCGAGCGTGCCGCCGTCGGTCAGGACGAGCCGCACGAGACGGCCGCGGGCGCGCCGGAAGTGGCGCGGCTCGGTGAGCGGACGGTCCGTGCCCGGCGTCGAGACCTCGAGCGTGTACGCGCCGTGGAGCGGGTCCACCGTGTCCAGCGCCGCGGAGATCGGGCGCGTGGCCTCGGCCACCGCGTCCAGGTCGAGGCTGCCCTCGACGTCGTCGGGGAGGTCCAGCACGACGCGCACCACCGAACGGGCACCCGCGCGCGACACCGTGACGTCCTCGAGGTGGAGCCCGGCGTCGCGGACCGCGGGCTCGACCGCCTCGCGGACGCTCTCCCGGAGCGCGTGCGCCGCCGCGTCGCCTCCGGACCCTCTGCCGGACTGACCGCCCGCCTGCCCTGCCATGACTCAGCTCCTGTCCGTGTCCCACGCCGGGTACGCCAGACGACCGGTGTGTTGTTGTCTCGGGTGCTCCGACCCCCGCTCGCGGGACGTCGGAACGGGGACCAGCCTAACGACTCGCGGGCCCCGGACGTGACATCATCGCCCCCGATGACTCCCCACGCGACCGCGGCCGACGCCGCCCCCCGAGCCCGGCGGACCCGTCCCGCGGCCCGTGCCGGCCGTCTGCTCGCGGTCGTCACGGTGCTCGCGACGGGCGTCCTGGCGGCCGGGTGCGGCGTCCGGCTGGACACGCCGCCGCCCACGGAGCCCTCCCCCGACACGGTCGAGGTGCTCCGCTCCGGGGCCGTCGACGACGCGCTCACGGTCGCCGCGCTGGTGGCGGACGTCACGCCCCGCGTGACCGACCCGGCCGCGCTCGCGGTGCTCGGCGAGGCCGCCGCGTTCGCCGAGGAGCACGTCGACGCGCTCGGCGGGGTCTACGACTCCGGCCTCGAGGACCCCACGGAGCCCGAGGACGACGTCGCGGGCGAGGCCGGAACCGACGCCCCGGGGACCGGTACCGCCGCCCCGGGCGCGGACGGGACGACGTCCGACCCCGGGACCACGGGGACGAGCACGGACGCGGCGGGCACGCCCGCCCCCGGCACCGCGACGACGGACGACGTCGTCACCGCGCTCGTGGGCGCGGCCGAGCGGACGGGCGCCGCGGCGGACGCCTCGCCGGACGCCCGGCTCGCGCGGCTCCTCGCGTCGGTCGCCGCCTCGGAGCACGTCTCGGCGCAGCGGCTCGCCGCGGCCACGGGCTCGACGGCCGCGGCAGGCCTCGCCGATCCGCTGCCCGTCGACGAGGCGCCCGGCGGGGTCGGCGCCGCGGACCTCGCGACGCTCGTCGAGGCGGAGGACGCGGCCGGGTACGGCTACGAGGTGCGCGCCGCGCAGTCGGAGGGCGACGTGCGCACCGCCGCGGTCGCGCGCGCCGCCCAGCACCGCGCCCGCGCGCAGGGCTGGGCCCTCGCCGCGGGCACCGACGGGACGCCGCAGGACCCGCGTCGCGTCGCCTACGCGCTGCCCGACGGCACGGACGCGGCCGCGCTCGCGCGCCAGGTCGAGTCGGGGCTCGCGCAGACGTACGCGAGCCTCGTCGCCGCGGCGGCGCCGACGTCCCGGGCCGAGGCCGTCGCGCTCCTCGCGGACGCGTGGGCGAGCGCCGTCGCGTGGGGCGAGGCGCCCGTCGCGTTCCCGGGCCTGCCGGAGCAGACGGCAGGCTGAACGCGCCCGGCTCGCACGCACGGGCGCGACGCCGACTCCCGCGGGCACCCTGGTGCACCGACGACCCCGCGCAGCGCGCACCCGGAGCGCCACGCCGCACGGCCGTGAGCGCAGCAGAGCGCCCCGGCCCGGAGGTCCGGACCGGGGCGCCCCGAGGCTGCGCGGACGGTCAGCCGAGGAGCTCGGCGACCCGGCCCGCGACGTGCTCGACGGCGTCCTCGACGGCGACCTGCGCCGCCTCGCCCGCGCGCGGGCGGACCTCGACGACGCCGTCGGCCAGGCCGCGGCCCACGACGAGCAGGAGGGGCACGCCGAGGAGCTCGGCGTCCTTGAACTTCACGCCGGGCGAGACCTTGGGCCGGTCGTCGTAGATCACCTCGACGCCGCGGCCGGCGAGCTCGGTCGCGAGGCGCTCGGCCTCCTCGAACACGCTCGCGTCCTTGCCCGTGGCGACGACGTGCACCTGCGCGGGCGCGACGTGCGCGGGCCACGCGAGCCCCGCGTCGTCGTGGTTCGCCTCCGCGAGCGCCGCGAGGACGCGCGTGACGCCGATCCCGTAGGAGCCCATCGTCACGACGACCTGCTTGCCGTTCTCGTCGAGCACCGTGAGGCCGAGGGCCTGGGCGTACTTGCGGCCGAGCGCGAAGATGTGGCCGATCTCGATGCCGCGCGCGAGCTCGAGCGGGCCCGAGCCGTCGGGCGCGAGGTCGCCCGCGCGCACCTCCGCGGCCTCGACCGTGCCGTCGGCGGCGAAGTCGCGCTCGGCGACGAGGTCGAACACGTGGCGGCCGGGCGCGTTCGCGCCGGTGATCCAGCGCGTGCCGGCGACGACGCGCGGGTCGAGCAGGTAGCGCACCGAGTGCCGCTCGGGGGTCTCCCCCGCCGACGCGTCGGACGCGTCGCCGTCCGCGGGTGCCTCGCGACGCGCGTTCGGGCCGAGCACCTGCGGGCCGATGTAGCCCTTGACGAGCTCGGGGTGGGCGGCGAAGTCGGCGTCAGTGGCCGGCTCGACCTCGGCGGGCTCGAACGCCGCGCCCACGCGCTTGAGGTCGACCTCGCGGTCGCCCGGCAGCCCGACGACGACGACCTCGCGGCGGCCGTCCGGGTGCGTCAGGGCGAGCACGACGTTCTTCAGCGTGTCGGCCGCCGTCCACGCGCGGTCCTCGCGGGGGTAGCGCGCGTTCGCGAGCTCGACGAGCGAGGCGATGGTCGGGGTGTCGGGCGTGTCCTCGACGTGCGCGGCCGGGGCGTCGGCGTAGTCGACCGCCTCGGGCACCGGCGTGACGACGGCCTCGACGTTCGCGGCGTAGCCCCCGGGCGAGCGCACGAACGTGTCCTCGCCGATCGCGGTCGGGGTGAGGAACTCCTCGGAGCGCGACCCGCCCATCGCGCCGGACGTGGCCGCGACGATGACGTACTCGAGCCCGAGCCGGTCGAAGATGCGCCGGTAGGCCGCGCGCTGCGCCTCGTACGAGCGCTCGAGGCCCTCGTCCGTCGTGTCGAACGAGTATGCGTCCTTCATGACGAACTCGCGCCCGCGGATGAGGCCCGCGCGGGGACGCGCCTCGTCGCGGTACTTCGTCTGGATCTGGTAGATCGTCAGCGGCAGGTCCTTGTACGACGAGTACAGGTCCTTGACGAGGAGCGTGAACATCTCCTCGTGGGTGGGCGCGAGGAGGTAGTCGCCGTCCTTGCGGTCCTTGAGGCGGAAGATGTTCGGCCCGTACTCCGTCCAGCGGCCCGTCGCCTCGTACGGCTCCTTGGGCAGCAGCGCCGGGAAGTGCACCTCCTGCGCGCCCGCGGCCGCCATCTCCTCGCGGACCACGTCCTCGACCTTGCGCAGCACGCGCAGGCCGAGCGGGAGCCAGGTGTAGATGCCGGGGGCGGCGCGACGGATGTAGCCCGCCCGCACGAGGAGCCGGTGGCTCGCGACCTCGGCGTCGGCCGGGTCCTCGCGCAGCGTCCGGACGAACAGGGTGGACAGGCGCAGGAGGTCGGCGCCCCGGACGCGGGTGGAGGCCGCGGCGGGCGCGCCGGACGTGACGGAAGACATGCGCCCCACCCTACCGGCGGGGAGGATGTCCCCATGCCCGAACTGCCCGAGGTCGAGGCCCTCGTCCGGTTCCTCGACGACCGCGCGACCGGCCGCACCGTCGTGGCCGCGGACGTCGCGCAGATCGCCGCGCTCAAGACGTTCGACCCGCCGGTCTCGGCCCTGGTGGGGCGGGTCGTCACGGGCGCCCGACGGCACGGCAAGTGGCTCGACCTCGTGCTCGCCGAGACCGGCGTCGGGACCGGCGTGCCCGGGCCCGACGCCGAGGTCCACCTCGTGTTCCACCTCGCCCGGGGCGGGTGGCTGCGCTGGTCCGAGAAGGCCCCGACGACGCCCGTCCGCCCGCGCCTCGGCGGCAGCGGTGGCGGGAAGGCCGCGGTGCTCGCGCTGCGCGTGCGGTTCGACGACGGCTCCGGGTTCGACCTCACGGAGGCCGGGACGCGCAAGCGGCTCGCGGTGCACGTCGTGCGGCACCCGGAGGAGGTCCGGGCGATCGAGACGCTGGGCGTGGAGCCGCTCGACCCGGCCTTCACGCCCGAGGCGCTCGGGGCGCTCATGGCGGCGCGCAACCAGCAGGTGAAGGGGCTGCTGCGCGACCAGTCGTCGATCGCCGGGATCGGGAACGCCTACTCCGACGACATCCTGCACGCGGCGCGCACGAGCCCGTTCAAGCTCACGCGCTCGTTCACGCCCGATGAGGTCGCGCGCGTGCACGCCGCCGTGGGCGAGGTGCTCGCCGAGGCCGTGGCGGCGGCGTCGGGCAAGCCGGCCGCCGAGCTCAAGGACGCGAAGCGCGCGGGGATGCGCGTGCACGGGCGCACGGGTCTGCCCTGTCCCGTGTGCGGCGACACCGTGCGCGAGGTCAGCTTCGCCGACCGCAGCCTCCAGTACTGCCCGACGTGCCAGACCGGGGGCCAGGTCCTCGCCGACCGGCGGATGTCGCGCCTGCTCAAGTGAGGACCCGCCGGGCGGGGCGCGCCCTGCGGGGCGGCGCCGTCAGAACAGCACGGTCGCGTAGGTCCCGACCTGCTCGAACCCGACCCGGCGGTACGTCGCGAGCGCGGCCGCGTTGTAGTCATTGACGTACAGCGAGACCACGGGAGGCGCCGCACCGCGCGCCGCGTCCGCGGGCCCGGGCTCGCGCGCGAGACGCACGACGGCGGCCATCCCCGGAGCGGCGATCCCCTGCCCGCGGTACCGCGGGTCGACCCACACGCCCTGCACCTGCGCGACGCGCGGCGTCACCGCGCCGAGCTCCGCCTTGAAGACCACGTGCGGCGAGCGGCCGGGCTCCGCGGCCATGCGGACGAAGGACCGGCCCGCGAGCACGAGCGAGCGGACGCGCTCCTCGTACGCGCGGCCCCCGCCCTCGACCGGCGAGTAGCCGACCTCCTCGGTGAACATGCGCACGCACGCGGGCAGCACCACGGGGACCTCCGCCGGGACGGAGCGGCGCACGTGCGGGTCGGGCTCGACGTCCGGGTCGCGGTCGATCGCGAGCGACGGCTGGTTCGCCCGGATCTCGCGCGGCGCCGGCCAGTGCGGGGCGAGCAGGTCCCACAGCGCCAGGACGGCGTCGCGCTCGCCCACGACCGACGACGACCGCCGCCCCGCGTGCCGCGCGAGCGCGGCGAACGCCGCGACCGCCGTGCGGGCGCGGTCGGCGTCGAGCGACGCCGGGACGACCGGCACGAGGTTCGCCCCGGCCCAGCACACCGCCTCGAGCGGACCGACGGCGGGGAAGCCCCACGCCTGGCCGCCCGCGGCGTGCAGGCCGGCGTGCTGCGCGACGGCGAGCCGCGCCGCCGCGAGCGTCGACGCGACCGGGTCGCCCGCGCACACCGCGAGCGCCTCGGGGACGTCCGCGTCGGAGAGCACGCGGGCCCGCTCGGCCGCGTCGTCGCCCGACCCGGCGCGCGCCCGTGGCCGCAGTGCCGGGACGGACGGGCGCCAGCGGCTCACGAGGGCGTCAGCCGACCGTGACGACCGGCGGGCCGGCCTGCGCGTCGTTCTCCGGCGTCATGGTCTCCGCGATGCGCAGCGCCTCCTCGATGAGGGTCTCGACGATGAGCGACTCGGGGACCGTCTTGACGACCTCGCCCTTGACGAAGATCTGCCCCTTGCCGTTGCCCGACGCGACGCCGAGGTCCGCCTCGCGCGCCTCGCCCGGGCCGTTGACGACGCAGCCCATGACGGCGACGCGCAGGGGCACCTCCATGCCCTCGAGCCCGGCCGTGACCTTCTCCGCGAGCGTGTACACGTCCACCTGGGCGCGGCCGCACGACGGGCAGGAGACGATCTCGAGCTTGCGGGGGCGCAGGTTGAGCGCCTGGAGGATCTGGTTGCCGACCTTGACCTCCTCGACCGGGGGCGCGGACAGCGAGACGCGGATCGTGTCGCCGATGCCCTTGCTCAGCAGCGCGCCGAACGCGGTGGCCGACTTGATCGTGCCCTGGAACGCGGGGCCGGCCTCGGTCACGCCGAGGTGCAGCGGCCAGTCGCCCGCCTCGGCGAGCAGCTCGTACGCGCGCACCATGACGACCGGGTCGTTGTGCTTCACGGAGATCTTGAAGTCGTGGAAGCCGTGCTCCTCGAACAGCGACGCCTCCCACACGGCCGACTCGACCAGCGCCTCGGGCGTCGCCTTGCCGTACTTCGCGAGCAGGCGGGGGTCGAGGGAGCCGGCGTTCACGCCGATGCGCAGGGACACGCCCGCGTCGGACGCCGCCTTCGCGATCTCCTTGACCTGGTCGTCGAACTTGCGGATGTTGCCCGGGTTCACGCGCACCGCGGCGCACCCCGCGTCGATCGCGGCGAACACGTACTTGGGCTGGAAGTGGATGTCGGCGATCACCGGGATCTGCGACTTCTTCGCGATCGCCGGCAGGGCGAGCGCGTCGTCCGCGCTCGGCACCGCGACGCGCACGATGTCGCAGCCCGACGCCGTGAGCTCCGCGATCTGCTGGAGGGTGGCGTTGATGTCCGTCGTCGGCGTCGTCGTCATGGACTGGACGCTGATCGGCGCGTCGCCGCCGACGTCCACCTTGCCGACCTTGATCTTGCGGCTCTTGCGGCGCGGCGCGAGGACCGGCGGCGGCGCGGCAGGCATTCCGAGACTGATGGGTACGCTCACGCCCCTAGTATCCCCCGGCGAGCGTCGAACGGGGCACCGCCGGGTGTCCGGGACGTCACCTTCCCGCGCGGTCCCGCACATCTTCGCGGCACCTCCACGCACGACTACCGGTGGAGCAGAGGCCTCGGACGACGCGCCGGGCTACGTGAGGCGGACGGGGTCGATGATGTCGGCGAGGATCAGCAGGGCACCGACGCCGACGAGGACCACGAACATCACGTACGCGACCGGCATCATGCGCGCCAGGTCGGCCGGTCCCGGGCGCGGGCGACCGCGGACGCGCGCGACGGTGCGCTTGGCTCCCTCGTAGAGCGCGTTGACCACGTGCCCGCCGTCGAGCGGCAGGAGCGGGATGAGGTTGAAGACGAACAGCGCGACGTTCAGCGCGGCGAGCAGCAGGAGCATGGTCACCACGCGGTCGAGCACCGGGCTCTCCGCGCCCGCGACGTCCACCGCGACCCGGCCGACCCCGACGACGCTCATCACGGAGTCCTGCCCGCGGGGCGCGTCGGTGAACGCGGCCTGGGCGGCCTCGTAGACCTTGACCGGCAGGGTGACGATGATGCCCGCCGTGCCGCTCACCTGCTGCCACGTGGCCTCCGCGGCCACGCCGATCCCGGCGGGCGTGCGCTCGACGGTCGGCGCGAACCCGACGAACCCGGCGGGCTTCGTGACGGGCTCGCCGTCGTCGTCGACGACAGGCGTGCCGTCCTCGGCGACGACCTGGCGCTCCACGTCGACCGGCGTGATGGTGAGGTCGACCTGCTCGCCGTCGCGCTCGACGACGACCGGCGTGGCCTGCCCGGCGGCGCCCCGGATCATGCCGGAGAGCTGGTCCCACGAGGTGACGTCCTCGCCGTCGAACGCCACGATCGTGTCGCCCGGCTGGAGCCCCGCGGCGGCGGCCGGCGAGGGGTCGGCGTCGGCGGCGCACTCCTGCTCCTCGTCCGTCACGGCGGACGGGACGCACGCGTTCACCGAGCCGACCGTGGTGGTGACCGCGGGCAGGCCGATGCCGACGCACACGATCGCCATGAGGACGAACGCGATGAGGAGGTTCATGAAGGGGCCGCCGAGCATGACGACGACCTTCTTGGGCGCGGAGAGGTTGTAGAACGCGCGGTGCTCCTCGCCCGGCCGGATCTCCTCCGTGCTGGCGTCCCGCGCGTCGGCCACGACCTGGGAGAAGAACCCGCTGCCGCGGGGGCGGGCGCCCGCGGGCGCGGGCGGGTACATGCCCACGAGGCGCACGTAGCCGCCGAGCGGGATCGCCTTGAGGCCGTACTCGGTCTCGCCCTTGGTGCGCGACCACAGGGTCGGGCCGAAGCCGACCATGTACTGGCTCACGCGGACGCCGAACTTCTTCGCGGGCACCATGTGCCCGACCTCGTGCAGCGCGATCGAGACGACGATCCCGACCACGATCACCAGGATGCCGATCAACGTGGCCATCGTTCCCTCTGCTCCCTCTCGACGTCCAGGGCGGTCGTCCCGCCCCGACGGTTGCTCGTCACCGGCGGTCCAGCAGCTCGTGGGCTCGCGCGCGCGCCCAGGTCTCCGCCTCCGCCACGTGCTCCAACGTCAGCGCGTCCGCGGGGGTTCCGTCGTGCGCCGCGAGCACGCGCTCGACCGTCGCCACGATGTCACCGAAACCTGCGCGTCCGCTGAGGAACGCCGCGACGGCCTCCTCGTTCGCCGCGTTGTACACCGCCGGGTGCGTGGCGCTCGCCGCCACGGCCGCACGCGCGAGGTTCACCGCGGGGAACGCCGCGTCGTCGAGCGGCTCGAACGTCCACGACGTCGCGGCGGACCAGTCGCACGGCGGCGTCACGGGGTCGAGCCGGTCGGGCCACGACAGCCCGAGCGCGATGGGCAGGCGCATGTCCGGCGGCGACGCCTGCGCGATCGTCGAGCCGTCGACGAACTCGACCATGGAGTGCACGACGGACTGCGGGTGCACGACGACCGTGATGTCGTCGGCCGGGACGTCGAAGAGCAGGTGCGCCTCGATGAGCTCGAGGCCCTTGTTCATGAGGCTCGCGGAGTTCACGGTGACGACCGGACCCATGGCCCAGGTGGGGTGCGCGAGCGCCTGGTCGACGGTCGCGGCCTTGACCGCGTCGGCCTCCCAGCCGCGGAACGGGCCGCCCGAGGCGGTGAGGATCAGCCGGCGCACCTCCGGTCGCGTCCCCGACCGCAGGCACTGGGCGATGGCCGAGTGCTCGGAGTCCACCGGGACGATCTGGTCCGGGCGCTGCTGGGCCGCGCGGACGAGCGCTCCCCCGGCGACGAGCGACTCCTTGTTCGCGAGGGCGAGCGTCGACCCGGCGCGCAGCGCGGCGAGCGTCGGGCCGAGGCCCACCGACCCCGTGACCCCGTTGAGGACGACGTCGCTCCCCCGCGCCGCGAGCTCGGCCGCGGCCTCGGGTCCGGCGAGCACCTCGGGGACGTCCCCGCGGCCGGCGCAGGCCGCCGACAGCGCCTCGGCCAGGTCCGCCGCGCGGGTCGCGTCCGCCACTCCGACCGCGCGCACGCCCAGGTCGGCGGCCTGGCGCGCCAGCAGGTCCACGTCGCCCCCGCCCGCCGAGAGCGCCTCGACCCGGAACCGGTCGGGGTGGGACCGGACGACGTCGATCGCCTGCGTGCCGATCGACCCGGTCGAGCCGAGGATCGTCACGGTGCGCGGGGTGGGTGCAGGTCCGTCGGGCATGGTTCCCATCCTTCCAGGCCGCGGGCGGTGCGTGGCACCGCACCGGGTCGTCGTCCGGTCAGCGCGGTGCCGTCCACTCGAGCGTGTACCGGAAGAACAGCCGACGGCGCACGCGCGCTCCCGGCAGCAGCGCCCGGGCCGCGCGGGCGACCTCGTCCACGGTGTGCCGCGGGTCCCGGACGGGCATGCCCGGGGCGTCGGGGCCAGAGTCCTCGGGCCGGGCGCGGCGGGGGTGCTTCACGAGGCCCACGAGCGGGTTGAGCAGCGCGGACGCGACGTCGACGGCGAGGTCCCGGGGCGTGGCGACCCGGGCGAGCCCCACGACCAGCAGACGGCCGCCCGGTGCGAGGAGGCCCCGCGCGTGCCGGAGCGCCTCGTCGAGCTCGAGGTGGTGCAGCACCGCGACCATCGTCACCGCGTCGTACCCGCGGTGCCACAGGGAACCGGCCCCCGGCCCGGGCGTCCCGCCCGGCGAGCGGACGTCGTCGGGCGAGCGGACGTCGTCGGGCGAGCGGACGTCGTCGGGCGAGCGGACGTCGTCGAACCGGAGCCGGCACACCGTCACGGCGGGGTCCGCAGCGTGCCGTGCCCGGGCCTGGGCGACCATGCCCGCGTCGGCGTCGATCCCGTGCACCTCGGCGACCCGGGCCCGCAGCCGGCCCAGGAGCACGCCGGCGCCGCAGCCGACGTCCAGCACGACGCGGGCGTCGTGCGGCACGCGCCGCACGACCCAGCCGTGGAAGTGCTCGTTGTGGTTCCAGGGGTGGCGGGCGTTGAACGCCGCGAGCGACGCGACCGCGCGGCGCAGCGGACGGATCGACGTCGCCCGGGGATCGAGGCTCACGCGGTGGGGCGTCGTCACTCGACGCCGAGCAGCACCTCGATGGCGCGCGCGAAGAACGCGTCGACCGGACCCTCCGCGTAGCCGTCGCGCCCGCGCGCCCGGCCGAACGTCGCGGACCGGATCTCGGCCGCCGTGATCGGGACCTGGCGGTCGAAGTAGGCGACGAGCCGGTCGCACAGGTCGTCGACGTCGTCGATGTCGTAGGCCGGCTTGCCGCGCTCCGCGAGCGCGAACTTCTCGCCGTCGGGGCGACCGAGGCGCCCGTAGAGCGTCCGCGCGCGCTCGGCGAGCGCGTTCATCCACGCCTGCTGCCCGTGCGCCGCGACGTACTCGGCCCGCTGGCGCGCGATGAACGCGCCCTCGAGCCTGTCGAGGGCGGCGTCGACCTCGTGCGTGTCGTAGCCGCCACGGACCAGGTCGAAGACCGACGCCTGGATCTCCGTGCTCGTGAGCCGCTCCGACACCCGGCCCTCGTAGACGTCACGAGCGTGCTCGAAGAAGTCGTCGACCTCCTCGGGGTCGTACCCGTTCCGGGTCTTCGACACCGTGGTGAACAGCGAACTCACTCGTCCTCCTCTGCAGCGAGCTGCCCGCAGGCGCCGTCGATGTCGCTGCCGCGGGTGTCACGGATCGTCGTCGGGATCCCGTGACCGCGCAATCGTGCCACGAACTCCGCCTCGACGGCAGGGTCGCTGGCCGTCCAGATCGATCCGGGCGTCGGGTTGAGCGGGATCGGGTTGACGTGGACCCAGCCGCGGCCGCGCGCGTTGAGCTTCTCGCCCAGGAGGTCGGCGCGCCACGCGTGGTCGTTCATGTCCTTGATGAGCGCGTACTCGATGCTCACGCGGCGGCCCGTGACCTCGAAGTAGTGCCGGGCCGCGTCGAGCGTCTCGTCGACGCTCCACCGGGTGTTGATCGGCACGAGCTCGCTGCGCAGGTCGTCGTCCGGGGCGTGCAGCGACAGCGCGAGGGTCACCGGGATCCCCTCGTCGGCGAGCTTGCGCATCGCAGGCACGAGCCCGACCGTCGACACCGTGATGTTGCGGGCGGACATCCCGAGCCCGTCGGGCGCGGGGGCGACCAGACGGCGCACCGTGCCCATGACGGCCTTGTAGTTCGCGAGCGGCTCGCCCATGCCCATGAACACGAGGTTGTTGAGGCGCGTCGGGCCGCCGGGGATCTCGCCGTCCGCGAGCGACCGGGCCGCGGAGCGCACCTGCTCGACGATCTCCGCGACCGAGAGGTTGCGCGTCAGGCCGAGCTGCCCCGTCGCGCAGAACGGGCACGCCATGCCGCAGCCCGCCTGGCTCGACACGCACAGGGTCGAGCGCTGCGGGTAGCGCATGAGGACCGACTCGACCTTGGCGCCGTCGAAGAGGTGCCACAGCGTCTTCACGGTCGTGCCGCCGTCGGCCTCCATGCGCCGCGCCGCCGTGAGGAGCGGCGGGAAGAGCGCCTCGGCGAGCACGTCGCGCGTCGCCTTCGGCAGGTCCGTCATCGCCTCGGGGTCGCGCGTGAGGTGCGCGTAGTAGTGCGTCGCGAGCTGCTTGGCGCGGAACGGCTTCTCGCCGAGCTCGACGACGACTTCCCGCACCTCCTCGGGCGCGAGGTCGGCGAAGTGGCGCGGCGGCTTGCCGCGGCGCGGGGCCGACATGACGAGCGGCAGCGGCTTCGACTCCGCGGACGGGCGGACGGAACGGACGGTCATGAGGAGGTCCAAGCGTGGGGGGCGGTGCGGACGGGTGCGCCGCGCCGTGAGCCGGGCCGTCAGACGGCCAGGGCGAGCAGCACGTACACGAACGGGGCGGTGAGGAGCATGGAGTCGAGCCGGTCGAGGATGCCTCCGTGGCCGGGCAGGAGCGACCCCATGTCCTTCAATTCTAGGTCCCGCTTGATCATGGACTCGGCGAGATCGCCGATCGTCGCCGTGAGCGGGGCCAGGACACCCAGCGCGACGCCGAGCAGCGGGCTCGCGCCGAGCCCCACCACCGCGCCGACGACCCCGACGGCGGTGGCCAGGACGAACGACCCGGCGAGCCCCTCCCACGACTTCTTGGGGCTGACGGACGGGGCGAGCGGGTGCCGTCCGAACAGGACGCCCGCGACGTACCCGCCGACGTCGTTCGCCACCGCGAGCAGGATGAAGAGGAGGACGCGCACACGCCCGTCCGGCGCGGCGAGCATGAGCATGACGAAGCCCGCCATGAACGGCAGGTACGCCGCCGCGAAGGTCGCGGCGGCGGCGTCGCGCACGGCGGCCGTGCCCGACCCGTCGATCACGCGCCACACCACCGCCCCCGCCACGGTGAGCATGAAGGAGACGAGCAGCGCCTCGGGCCCCGAGTAGTACGAGGAGACGAGGATGCCGACCGTGCCCACGAGGAGCGGGAGCAGCGGGAGGTGCAGGTCGCGGCGCCGGAACGCCTGGGCGAGCTCCCACAGCGCCGCGCCCACCGCGACGGTCGCGAGCAGCACGAAGAGCTCGGGCCGGAAGGCGAGGCTGACCGCGACGAGCGCGAGCAGGCCGAGGCCCACCGCGATCGCCACGGGGAGGTTGCGGCCCGCCTTGGGTGCGCGCGCCGCGGTCGTGCCTTCGCCTGCGGCCGTCGAGGAGGTGTCGGTCATCGGTGCGTGGAGGAGCTCGCCGGACGAGGTGCTCAGACCTCGAGCAGCTCGCTCTCCTTGCCCGCGAGCAGCGCGTCGACCTGGTCGACGTGCGCCTTCGTGAGGACCTCGAGCTCCTTCTCGGCGCGCGCGACCTCGTCCTCGCCGGCCTCGCCGTCGCGCGCGATGCGGTCCAGCTCCTCCTTCGCCCGACGGCGGACGTTGCGGATCGCGACGCGCGAGTCCTCCGCCTTCGACTTCGCGAGCTTCACGAAGTCACGACGGCGCTCCTCCGTGAGGGCGGGCAGCACGACCCGGACGACGTTGCCGTCGTTCGAGGGGTTCACCCCGAGGTCGGAGTCGCGCAGCGCCTTCTCGACCGCGGTCATCGAGCTCTTGTCGAACGGCGAGACGAGGATCGTGCGCGCCTCGGTCACCGTGAACGACGCGAGCTGCTGCAGCGGGGTCGGGGCGCCGTAGTAGTCGACCGTGATCTTGTTGAACATCGCGGCGTTCGCACGGCCCGTGCGGATCGCGGCGAAGTCCTCCTTGGCCACCTCGACGGCCTTGTCCATCTTCTCCTCGGCCTCGAGGAGGGTCTCGTCGATCACCAGTGCTCCTTCGTCGTTCGTCGTGGGTCGGTCCGTGCGGTCGTGGCCGGGGTCACCGGCCTGGTCGCACCGGTGTCAGTCGGTCGTGACCAGTGTGCCAATATTCTCGCCGACCAGGGCGCGCGTGACGTTCCCCGGCTCGCTCATGCCGAACACCCGCATGCGCACGTCGTTGTCCCGGCACAGGCTCAGCGCCGTCGCGTCCATGACCCCGAGGTCGTTGACGAGCGCGTCGGTGTACGTCAGGTGGTCGAGCTTGGTGGCCGACGGGTCCGTGCGCGGGTCCGCCGTGTAGACGCCGTCCACGCCGTTCTTGCCCATGAGGACCTCCTGGCAGTGCGTCTCGAGGGCGCGCTGCACGGAGACCGTGTCGGTCGAGAAGTACGGCATCCCGGCGCCGGCGCCGAAGATGACGACGCGGCCCTTCTCGAGGTGCCGGATCGCGCGCAGCGGGATGTACGGCTCGGCGACCTGGCCCATCGCGATGGCGGTCTGCACGCGCGTCTTCACCCCCGCCTGCTCGAGGAAGTCCTGGAGCGCGAGGCAGTTCATGACCGTGCCCAGCATGCCCATGTAGTCGGCACGTGCGCGGTCGAGCCCGCGCTGGGAGAGCTCCGCCCCGCGGAAGAAGTTGCCGCCACCGACCACGATGGCGACCTGGACGCCCTGCTCGACCGCGGCCGCGATCTCCTGGGCGACGCGCTGGACGACGTCGGGCGCGAGGCCGATCTGCCCGCCGCCGAACGTCTCGCCCGACAGCTTGAGGAGCACCCGCCGGTGCTCGGTCCCCGTCCGGGGCTCGGTCTGCTCGCCTGCCGTCACTGTCGACACCTGTCCTTCGTCCTGGCCCGGTGGGGCGGGGTGGTCCTGCTCCGCCGTCGTCCACCTGATGGTGCGGCACGTCGGCGGTCGTCGCGCGCCCGGGCCGGGCCCGGGTGCGCGGTCGGCCCGGACCCGCCGTCCACGAGACGACGGGTCCGGGCCGACGGGGGCGTCAGGCGCCGACGCGGTAGCGCACGAACTCCGTGATGGTGCCGCCGGCCTCGGAGACGACCTGGCCGACCGTCTTCTTCGGGTCCTTCGCGAGCGGCTGGTCGACGAGGACGACGTCCTTGAAGAAGCCGTTGAGGCGACCCTCGACGATCTTCGGCAGCGCGGCCTCGGGCTTGCCCTCGTTGCGCGAGGTCTCCTCGGCGATGCGGCGCTCGTTCTCGACCGTCTCGGCCGGGACCTCGTCGCGCGAGAGGTACGTCGGGGACATCGCGGCGACGTGCTGCGCGACGTCCTTCGCGACGGCCTCGCCCGCGGCGTCCGTGGCGACGACGACGCCGATCGACGGCGGCAGGTCGCGCGCGGTGCGGTGGAGGTACGCGGTGACGCGCTCGCCCGCGACGCGGGTCACGCGGCGCAGGACGATCTTCTCGCCGAGCGTCGCGGCCTGGTTGTCGATGACCTGCTGGACGGTCTCGCCGTCCGCGTCCGCGGCGAGCGCCGCGTCCGCGTCGCGCGCGCCGGCCTCGGCCGCGGCCTTGAGCACGCGGTCCGCGAGGGAGATGAACGTGTCGTTCTTCGCGACGAAGTCCGTCTCGGAGTTGAGCTCGATGAGCGTCGCGACCTGGCCACCCTCGGTGTCGCGGATGTCGACGGCGACGAGGCCCTCGGAGGTCGAGCGGCCTTCGCGCTTGGCAACGCCCTTCAGACCCTTCACACGGATGATCTCGAGCGCCTTGTCCGCGTCGCCGCCCGCCTCGTCGAGAGCCTTCTTGACGTCGAGCATGCCGGCGCCGGTGCGCTCGCGCAGGGCCTTGATGTCAGCGGCGGTGTAGTTCGCCATGGTGGTTCCTCACTCGTGGTTCGTCACGGGTACTTCGTCACAAGCGACGTGCTGGCGGCACCGCGTGGGTGCCCGGTACGCCGGTGGTACGGCACGGGGTGCGCGACGGTCGCCCGTCGCGCACCCCGGGACGTCACTTGGTCTCGTCGGCCTCGGCGTCGGCGACCACGGCCTCGGCGTCCGCGACGACGGCAGCCTCGGCGGCGGCCTCCTCGACGACCTCGGCGGTGGCGTCACCCGGCTCCTCGGCGACGACCTCGGCGGCAGCCTCGGCCACGCCCTCGGCCGCGGCGGCCTCGACGTTCGCCTCGGCGGCCTTCTCGTCCGCCTCGAGCTGCTGCTCGGCGCCGGCGAGGAGCTCGCGCTCCCACTCGGCCAGCGGCTCGGCGGAGGCGCCCGCCTCGGCCTCGGCGCCCGAACGGCCCGAGTGACGCTGGAGCAGACCCTCGGCGACGGCGTCCGCGATGACCCGCGTGAGCAGCGTCACGGAGCGGATCGCGTCGTCGTTGCCCGGGATCTTGTAGTCCACGACGTCCGGGTCGCAGTTCGTGTCGAGGATCGCGACGATCGGGATGTGGAGCTTGCGCGCCTCGTCGACCGCGAGGTGCTCCTTGTTCGTGTCGACGATCCACACGGCGGAGGGGACCTTCGCCATGTCGCGGATGCCGCCGAGCGTGCGGGCGAGCTTGTCCTTCTCGCGACGCAGGACGAGGAGCTCCTTCTTCGTGAGCGCCGAGCCGGCGACGTCGTCGAAGTCGATCTCCTCGAGCTCCTTGAGGCGCTGGAGACGCTTGTGCACCGTGGTGAAGTTGGTGAGCATGCCGCCGAGCCAGCGGTGGTTCACGTAGGGCATCCCGACGCGCGCGGCCTGCTCGGCCACGGGCTCCTGGGCCTGCTTCTTGGTGCCGACGAAGAGGATGGAGCCGCCGTGCGCGACGGTCTCCTTGACGAACTCGTACGCGCGGTCGATGTACGACAGCGACTGCTGGAGGTCGACGATGTAGATGCCGTTGCGCTCGGTGAAGATGAAGCGCTTCATCTTCGGGTTCCAACGGCGGGTCTGGTGCCCGAAGTGGACACCGCTCTCGAGGAGCTGGCGCATGGTCACGACGGCCATGACACGTCCTTTCGCCGTGCGGCCCGGGATCCACCCGGTGCGCGCACGCTTCTGGCGGCCCCTCCCGTGGGACGGACCGCGGTGCGGTTGTCGGTGACGACCCTGGTGGTCGCACCCCTGGCGCCACCCGTGCCGACGCCTGCGACGCACCGTGGACGGTGCGAGCAGGACCGACGCCGGACGCGGCCCCACCCCGACCCGGACGGACCGGGAGACGAGGGCGAGGACGTGACGCGCGAAGTCGACCGGCTCCGTCCTCGGCCGAGGTGGTCCCTCGGGCCGGGCACGGCGAACGCGCCGGTCGCAGCGGCAAGTCTACCCGACGGCAGGGCCGACCACAGCCGCCGTCGTGCGCCGTCGTGCGGGCCGCTCGTCCACAGCCGAGCCCGCCGCGTCCGCGCCCGTCGACGTGACTCCGGCACCCTGACCCCGTGACCCTCGACCGCGCTCGTCTCCCGTCCGCTCACCCGCCCGCCCGCCGTGCGGTCCGTCTCGCCGACGGGCCGTCCGGCCGCACGACCGACCACCTGCCCGAGCATCCGGCCGTCGGGCCGTCCGGCGGCACGACCACGCGTCGTGCCCGGGTCCGCGGCGCCGCCCTCGTGCTCGGCGCGCTCGTGGTCCTCGCCGCACCCGTGGCAGGAGCGGCGTCGGCTCCCGGGCCCGGGCAGGGAGCCGCATCGAGCGGGTGGGTTCCCCCGCTCGACCGGGACGTCGCCGACCTGGGCATGCTCGCGCCGTTCGACCCGCCCGAGCACGACTGGCTCCCGGGGCACCGCGGCGTCGACCTCGCGGCCGCCCCTGCGGAGACCGTCCGCTCCCCCGCCCCCGGCGTGGTGTCGTTCACCGGGCCCGTCGCAGGGCGCGACGTGGTCGTCATCTTGCACGACGACGGGCTGCGCACCTCCCTCGAGCCCGTGACGGCGTCGGTCGGGCGCGGCGAGCGCGTGACGTCCGGGTCCGTGCTCGGCACGGTGCAGGCCGCGGAGAGCGCCGCGGGGAGCCACTGCGCCGCCACGTGCGTGCACTGGGGCGTGCGGCGCGGCGAGCGCTACCTCGACCCGCTGGCTCTCCTCGGCGACCGGCCGCCGATTGTGCTGCTGCCGCTCGGGGAGCGCTGACCGCGCGGGCTGCGGCGGTTCACGGCGGATCGCGCCAGATCAGGGCGGATCGCGCGTCCCGTCAGGCGCGCGGGAACGCCTGCTCGAACGAGGTGCGCAGCCGCTCCGCGGTCACGTGCGTGTAGCGCTGCGTCGTCGCGAGCGAGGAGTGCCCGAGGATCTCCTGCACGCTGCGCAGGTCCGAGCCCCCGGCGAGGAGGTGCGTCGCGGCGCTGTGCCGCAGGTCGTGAGGGGCGACGTCGTCGACGCCCGCCGCCGCGGCGAGGCGGTGCACCGCCTCGCGGACCTGCCGCTGCCCCCAGCGTCCCCCGCGGTCGCCCAGCAGGAGCGCGGGGCCCGAGCGCGCGGTGACGAGGGCGGGCCGGCCCACGTCGAGCCAGCGGGTCACCGCGCGCGCCGCCGGCACGCCGAACGGCACGACGCGCTCCTTGTCGCCCTTCCCGAGCACCCGGACCACGCGCTGCGCGAGGTCCACGTCGTCGACGTCGACCCCCGCGAGCTCGCCGACGCGGATCCCGGCCCCGTAGAGGAGCTCGACGGCGGCCCACTCGCGCAACCGGGCCGGCTCACCCTCGACGGCGGCCTCGCGTGCGTCGTCGAGCAGGCGCGCCGCCGCGTCGACCGCGAGGACGGTCGGCAGGGTGCGGGGCACGCGCGGGCTCGCGAGCCGCGCCGCCGGGTCGGAGTCGACACGCCCCGTGCGCCGCGCCCAGTCGAAGAACGCGCGCGCCGCCGCGCCGCGTCGGGCGAGGGTCGCCCGGGCCAGCCCGCGCTCCGACTGCGTCGTGAGCCACGCACGCAGCGCGGCGAGGTCGACGTCGCGCGGGGCCGCCGCGCCGTGGCGGACGGCGTGCCGCAGCAACGACTCGACGTCGCCGGTGTAGGCGCGGACCGTGTGCGCCGACGTCCCCTGCGCCACCTCGAGGTGCACCGCGAAGTCCGCGAGCGCCGCACGCATCGCCTCGGGCAGCGCGACGGCGGGTTCGGCGACGCGCTCGTCCGCGGGGTGCTCCTCGGAGGTGTCTGCTCGTGTCACGCCCCCAGTCTCGCGCGCGACGAGCCCTGGCTCGGGGAGGCGCTCCGCTCTGCTCGCAGCTCAGGGCCCACGCACGCTCAGCGCGCCTCGCACGTCCCATGACTCATGGCTCACGCCGGCTCGGCACACCTCGCACGGCTCGTGACTCAGGGCTCACGCACGCGCCGCCAACCGCCGGGCACGCGCTCGGCGAGCCCCCGGGCCTCGAGCCTCCCCAGCGCACCGACCACGTCCGCCACGGCAAGACCTGCGGCCCGGGCCATCGCCTCGGTCGAGGCTCCCGCACGCAGCGGGAGCGCGTCCCACGTGCGCGTCTCGACGGGGTCCAGGTCGTCGTACGGGGCGTCGTGGGGTGCGCGCCACGAGGTCGCGGCGGGCGCGGCGGGTGCCGCGTCCCGCGCGAGGTCGCCCGCGAGCTCGACGACCTCGTCCGCGTCGGTGACGCACACCGCCACGCCGTCGCGCAGCAGCCGGTGGCACCCGGTCGACGCCATCGACGTCACGGGGCCCGGCACGGCACCGACCGGCCGGGAGAGCTCCGCGGCGCGCGACGCCGTGCTCAGCGAGCCCGAGCGCCAGGCCGCCTCGACGACGACCGTCGCCCGCGCGAACGCAGCGATGAGCCGGTTGCGAAGCAGGAACCGCACCCGGCTCGGGACGGACCCGGGCGGGACCTCCGAGACGACCGCGCCGCCCGACTCGACGACCGAGCGGAGCAGCTCGACGTTCCCGGCCGGGTAGAACCGGTCCACGCCCCCCGCGAGGAACGCGACCGTCGGTCCGCCCGAGAGGATCGCGGCCCGGTGCGCCGCCGCGTCGATCCCGTACGCGCCCCCGGACACGACGGTGAACCCTCGCGCCGCGAGGCCCGCCGCGATCTCGCCCGTCACGTGGCGGCCGTAGTCGGTGCAGGCGCGGGCGCCGACCACCGCGACCGAGCGCGCCGCGAGGTCCTGCACCGCTGCGCTCCCCCGCACCCACAGTGCGAGCGGGCGCACGGGCCCGAGGTCGTCGAGGCCGGACGGCCACCGGTCGTCGCCCGGCACGACGAGGGTGCCGCCGAGGCGCTCGAGCACACGCAGCTCGCGGCGCGGGTCCAGCCCGTCGAGGCGGGGAGCCCAGCGCCCGACGGCCCGCAGGAGCCGCGCCACAGACCGGGCGCGCGGGTCGTGGTCCGCCACGCGTGCGTCGGTTGACCGTCCCACCGCGTCGTGCTCAGCCGCGCGCCGGCCGGTCGACCGTGCCGCCGGGTCGGGCGCGTCCTCGCGGGCGCCGGGAGCGGGACCGACCACGGGGACGCCCGTCGGTCCTTCCCGTGCCGGAGCGGCACCGCCCGGCGCGCCGTCGTCGGCGAGCCGGACCAGCGCGCGGCGCGCGCCGGCCGGGTCACGGGCCGCCTCGTGGAGCCACTCGAGCGCCGGACCGGCGCCGAGCTGGTCGACGAGCGCGACCGCGACCTGGTCCCCCGGTTCCGCGACGCGCGACCACGCCGCGCGCGCGAGGCGTTCGTCGAGGACGTCGAACACGGGACGCCCGTCCCCGGACCCGCGTTCAGGCACGGTAGCCCCGCGTGCGCAGCGCGAGCCCGGTCCCGACGTCCGCCCTCGTGGGCGCGGCGCGCCCGGCGAGGTCGGCGACGGTCCAGGCGAGGCGCAGGACGCGGTCCGCGCCGCGCAGGCTGAGCGTGCCGCGGTCGAGCGCGCGGTCCACGTCGGCCAGGAGGCCCGCGTCGGGGCCGAGCTGCTCGCGCAGCCACGTGCCGGGCACCTCGCCGTTCGTGCGCCACGGCGTGCCGGCGAGCCGGGACGCGGCCGCCTCCCGGGCCGCGGCGACCCTGGCCGCGACGACCGCGCTCGGCTCGGGGGCGGCGGCTCGCGCGCGCTCGACCCGCGTCACCGGCCGGACCTCGACCTGCACGTCCACGCGGTCGAGGAGCGGGCCGGAGAGCCGACCGAAGTACCGTCGCTGCGCCACCGACGAGCACGTGCACCCGAGCCCCTTGCCGACGCCCTGGCCGCACGGGCACGGGTTGGCGGCGAGCACGAGCTGGAAGCGGGCGGGGTAGCGCGCCGTCCCGCCCGCCCGGTGGATGACGAGCTCGCCGTGCTCGAGCGGCTGGCGCAGCGTCTGGAGCACGCGCGCGCCGAACTCGGGCGCCTCGTCGAGGAAGAGCACCCCCCGGTGCGCCCGCGACGCGGCCCCGGGTCGGGGCAGGCCGCTGCCCCCGCCGACGATGGCGGCGGGCGTCGCGGTGTGGTGCGGGTCCTCGTAGGGCGGGCGGTGGACCAGCCCCGCGCCCGGGTCGAACACCCCGGCCACCGAGTGGACGGCGGTGACCTCGACCGCCTCGCTCTCCGTGAGGTCCGGCAGGATCCCGGGAAGCCGTGACGCGAGCATCGTCTTGCCCGCGCCCGGCGCCCCGACGAGGAGCAGGTGGTGGCCGCCCGCGGCCGCCACCTCGAGCGCGTGCCGCGCCTCGTCCTGGCCGACGACCTCCGAGAGATCCCCCGGACGGGCCACCGGCACGACGGGGCGCGGGACCACGACCGGCGCGGCCGACTCGTCCGCGCCCTCGAGCGACGCGCCGTGGAGCCGCGCGACGTCCGCGAGGCTCGCCGCCCCGACCACCCGGGCCCCGGGCACGAGGCGCGCCTCCGCCACGTCGGCCGCCGGCACCACGACGTCCGGGAACCCGGCCGCGACCGCGGCCGCCACGGCGGGCAGGACGCCGCGCACGGGCTGGAGCCGGCCGTCGAGGCCCAGCTCGCCGAGGTGCACGACGCCGTCCGCCGCGCCCGCGGGCAGCACCTGGGCACCGGCGAGCAGCGCGACGGCGATCGCGACGTCGAAGCCCGTCCCGGACTTCGGCAGCGCCGCCGGCGACAGGTTGATCGTGACCTTGCGCTGGGGCCACGCGATGCCCGACGACGTCACGGCCGCGCGCACGCGGTCGCGCGACTCGCTCAGCGCGGTGTCCGGCAGCCCGACGAGGACGAAGCCGGGGACGGACGCCGCGAGGTGGGCCTGCACCTCGACGACGTGGCCGGAGAGCCCCACGAGCGCGACCGCGCGCGTGGTCCCGAGCCCCATCAGGCGCTCACCCCGACGAGGTGCTCGACCCGTGCCGCGCCGGCGCGCGCCACGAGGACCGCGACGACGTCGATCCGGACCGACCGGGCGCGGACGTCGTGCGTCGCGAGCCACTCCCCCGTGAGCCGGCGCAGACGGCCGAGCTTCGCGGGCGTGACGGCCTGCGCCGGGTGCCCGAACCCCGTGCCGCGCCGGGTCTTGACCTCGACGGCCACGAGCACGTCGCCGTCGAGCGCGACGACGTCGAGCTCGCCGCGCGTCCCGCGCCAGTTGCGGTCGAGGAGCGTCCAGCCCGCCTCGACCAGGTGGGCCGCGGCCACCTTCTCCCCGTACCGCCCGACGGCGTCGTTCGCTCCCATGGGCTCACCTCCGCGGCCCACCGTGGGGCACGGCGCGGGAGCGGCGCCAGGGGCGCCGGGCGGCCTGTGGGACCGCCGTCAGCCAGTGGTCCTGTGCACGGCCACAAACGGCGTCAGAGCTGGAGCTCGGCCTTCGCGAGCTCCTCGACGTTGACGTCCTTGAACGTCACGACGCGCACGGACTTCACGAACCGCGCGGAGCGGTACACGTCCCAGACCCACGCGTCGGCGAGCCGCAGCTCGAAGTAGACCTCACCGGCGGCGGAACGCACCTGCAGGTCGACCTGGTTCGCCAGGTAGAAGCGGCGTTCGGTCTCCACCACGTACGAGAACAGGCCCACCACGTCGCGGTACTCGCGGTACAGCGCGAGCTCCATCTCGGTCTCGTAGTTCTCCAGGTCTTCGGCGCTCACGGCTCCATCATGGACCATCGGCGGCCACCGGACCGGACGGAGGGCACCGGTCAGCTCGTCGGCAGACCGGCCTCGGGGTCGAGCTCGAGCACGTCGACCGGGTCGCCGTACGCCGGGACGCCGATGCCCTCGTCACCGCGCTCGGGCAGGCGCCAGGACCGCCGGTGCTGCGGCGTCGGGCCGTGCTCGCGCAGGGCCTCGACGTGCGCCGCCGCCCCGTAGCCCTTGTTCTGGTCCCACCCGAAGGCGGGGTACTGGCGCGCCAGGCTCGTCATGAGGCCGTCGCGCTCGGTCTTCGCGAGCACGCTCGCGGCGGCGACCGACGCGCACTGCAGGTCCGCCTTGACGAGCGTGCGCACGCGCGGGTCGACGAGCCGGACGTCGTCGTGCGGGTCGAGGTCGAACGCCTCGAAGAGGTCCACCGCCGAGGGGCGGCTCAGCCAGTCGTGCTTGCCGTCGAGCAGGACCGCATCGACGTCGCCGACCGTCCGGCGCACCTGGGCGAGCGCACGGCGGCCCGCGAGCCGCAGCGCGCCCACGATCCCGTGCGCGTCGATCTCGGCCGGGCCGGCGTGGCCCACCGCCCACGCGACGCACCACGACCGCGCGAGGGGCACGAGCGCCTCGCGCGCCGCCGCGGTGAGGAGCTTCGAGTCCGTGAGCCCGGGCGGGCACGGCTTCGTCGCGAGGTCGACGACCACGACCCCGACCGACACCGGCCCGGCGAGCGCGCCGCGACCGACCTCGTCCATCCCGGCGACGAGCCGCGCGCCGTCGCGCAGCATGGCGCGCTCCTGGCGCAGGTCCGGCCGACGACGCGCGGGTGCCCGGCGCGCCGGTGCCCGCGCGGGCTCCGGACGCGCGACGGCGTCGAGCGTCACGGCTCCACCTCGGGGACGTCGGCGAACACGTCGCCGGGGTTACGCAGCAGACCGACGTGCGACAGCGGCCACACCTTGACGAACGCCGTCCCCACGACGTTGCTCATCGGCACGAACCCGCCTCCGGGCTTGCCCGTGTTGTAGCGCGAGTCCAGGGAGTTCTGCCGGTTGTCGCCCATGACGAACAGCATGTCGGCGGGGACCGTGCGGTCGAACGCGTCCTGGCTGGGGATCGACCCCGGCTTGATGTACGTCTCGTCGATCGGCACGTCGTTGACGCTCACGCGGCCCTCGGCGTCGCAGCACACGACGTGGTCGCCCGGCACGCCGATGACGCGTTTGATGAGGTGCTCCCCCGTGTCCTGCGGCAGGAGGCCGACAAACGTCAGCGCCGCACGGACGGCCTCGGACACCGCGCTCTGGTCCTGAGGCTCCTGCGGCGGCAGCCAGCCGCCCGGGTCCTTGAACACGACGACGTCGCCCCGGTGCACGTCGAACGCGCCGGGCACGAGGCGGGACACCATCACGCGGTCGCCCTCGACGAGCGTGTCCTCCATCGAGGCGCTCGGGATGAAGAACGCCTGGACGAGGAACGTCTTGATGAGCAGGGACAGCACCAGCGCGCTGACCACGATGATCGCGGTCTCGCGCAGCAGCGACGACCTGCGCGGGCGCTCGCGCGGGGCGACCTCGTCCCCTTCGGCCGCGAGGTGCTGGCCGTGCGGGGGGCGCCCGTCGTCCTCGGGGCCGAGCGCCGCGCGCTCGGTGCCGGCGTCGGGGTGCGGGCCGCGGGGCGGGGCGCTGTCGGTCACGCGTTCACAATGCCACCTCGGGGGCGATCCGGGAAACGGAACCGGCCCGCGGACAGCGGAGCGGCGGTGTCGCCGACAGCCGATCAGCGGTTGGGCGCGGTCTCGCGCTTCTCCTTGATCTTCGCCTTCTTGCCGCGCAGCGCGCGCAGGTAGTACAGCTTGGCGCGACGCACGTCACCGCGCGTCACGACCTCGACGGACTCGATGGACGGCGAGTGCACGGGGAACGTGCGCTCGACACCCACGCCGAAGCTGATCTTGCGGACCGTGAACGTCTCGCGGACGCCGCTGCCCTGACGGGCGATGACGACACCCTGGAACGCCTGGACGCGGGAGCGGGTGCCCTCGACGACCTTGACGTTGACCTTGAGCGTGTCACCGGGGCGGAACTCCGGGACGTCGCTGCGCAGCGATGCTGCGTCGACGCTGTCCAGCGTGTGCATGGTGCTTCTCCTCGCCCGCCACAGGTCGGACGCGTGCTCGTGGCCCGGGCAGACCGGGCCGTCGTCGTATCGGTGGGGTGTGCCGTGCTGCGCGTGGACGGTCGTCGACCTCGCGGTCGTCGGGTCCGTCGTGCCAGTCCGCCCGAGGATCGGGCGCGGGCTCCCCTGTGGCAGAGGTCCGGGGCGGCACACACCGATCGACCATTCTGCCACACCCGTCGGCCCGGGCGGCAGTCCTCGCGGGCCGCGGGCGCGCGCCGGGAGGGTCCCCGCTCAGCCGTCGGCCGGGGCGGTGCGCTCCAGGTGGCCGTCGACGACGCCCCAGCCGGCCCCCGCGAGGACCTCCAGGTCGTGCCGGTCGAGCGCTGCGACGTCGAGCGCACGCACCATGTCCGGGCGGCGGCGGGCGGTACGACGCAGGGCCTGGTCCCGGCGCCAGCGCCGGATCCGGGCGTGGTGCCCGGACAGCAGGACGTCGGGCACCTCGAGGTCGCCCCACACGGGCGGCTTCGTGTAGACCGGGTACTCCAGGAGCCCCGCGGCCCCGTGCGACTCCTCGACGAGCGACTCCGGGTTGCCCACGACGCCCGGCAGCAGGCGCCCGACGGCCTCGATCATCACGAGCGCCGCGACCTCGCCGCCGTTGAGCACGTAGTCACCGATCGAGAGCTCGCTGACGCGCATCCCGGCGGCACGGTAGTGCTCCGCCACGCGTGCGTCGATGCCCTCGTAGCGTCCGCAGGCGACGACGAGGTGCTCCTCCGTCGCGAGCTCCTCGGCGGTGCGCTGGGTGAAGGTCGTGCCCGACGGCGTCGGCACGACCAGGTGCACCGCGCTCGCCTCTCCCGCGACCGCGCCGGTCGACAGGCCGGACACGTCGTCGATCGCCCGCCCCCAGACGTCGGGGCGCATGACCATGCCCGCGCCGCCGCCGAACGGCGTGTCGTCGACCGTGCGGTGCCGGTCCGTCGTCCAGTCGCGCAGGTCGTGGACGCGCAGGTCGAGGATCCCGGCAGTGCGGGCCTTGCCGACGAGCGACAGGTCCAGCGCGGCGAGGTAGTCGGGAAAGATCGTGACGACGTCGATCCGCACGTCAGGCCTCGCCGTCGGTGGAGGCGTCCTGCAGCCCGGGCCCGCCCGCCGCGTCGCCGGCGCTCGGCGCCGCGACCTCCAGGTGCTCCGCGTCCGACGCGAGCAGCCCGCCGGGCGGGTCGAGCACGACCCGGCCGCCGGCCACGTCGACGACCGGCACGATCTGCCGGACGAAGGGCACGAGCGTGCGGGCGCCGTCCGGCTCGCGCAGCACGAGGACGTCGTGCGCGGGCAGGTGCTCGAGGCCCTCGACGCGGCCCAGCACGCGGCCGTCCGTCCCCTCGGCGCGCAGCCCGGCGAGCTCGTGCGGGTACCACGCGTCCTCCTCGTCGGACGCCTCGGCCTCGACGACGAGCTCGACGCCGCGCAGCGCCTCGGCGCCCGTGCGGTCGCGCACGCCCTCGAACCCGACGAGCCAGCGGCCCTGGTGGACGCGCACGGTGGCGACGGTCAGGGGGCCGGCGTCGGCGGGCCGCGTCTCCAGACGCTCACCCACCGCGAGGCGTTCCTCGGGGTCGTCGGTGCGCAGGTCGAGGGCTACCTCGCCCCGCAGCCCGTGCGCCTTGCCGACGCGCGCGACGGTCAGCTCCATCGTCGTGACTCCTCGTGTGGTGCTGGATGGGACGGTGCACGCCGGTCCTCCGGCGACGGACGCAGGAAGGCCCGGCCCGCCGGTGGCGGGCCGGGCCTTGCCCGTCGCCCCTCGCGGGGCGTCGTCGGTGCGGGCCTCAGCGGCGGTCGACGTCCACGACGTCGACACGGACCGGCCCGTCGGTCGCGAGCGCGCCGACGACCGTGCGCAGGGCACGGGCGGTGCGCCCGCCGCGACCGATGACGCGGCCGAGGTCCTCCGGGTGCACCCGGACCTCGAGCAGGTCACCGCGACGCAGCGTCTTCGTGGCCACGCGGACGTCGTCCGGGTTGTCCACGATGCCGCGCACGAGGTGCTCGAGGGCCTCGGCGATCATCAGGCCTGCTCGTCGGCAGCGGCCTCGTCGGCCGCGTCGGCGGTCTCCTCGGCCGGAGCCTCGGTCTTCTTCTCGGCAGCCTTGGCCTTGACCTTCTCGGCGTCCGCGGCGGCGGCCTCGATGGCGGCGGTCGGGTCGACCTTCTCGCCCTTGACCTTGAGCGTGCCCTCGGCGCCGGGCAGGCCCTTGAACTTCTGCCAGTCGCCGGTGACCTTGAGGAGCGCGAGCACCTGCTCCGTCGGCTGCGCGCCGACGCCGAGCCAGTACTGGGCGCGGTCCGAGGTGATCTCGATGAACGAGGGCTCCTCGGTGGGGTGGTACTTGCCGATCTCCTCGATCACACGACCGTCGCGCTTGGTGCGCGAGTCGGCGACGACGACACGGTAGTACGGCGCACGGATCTTGCCGAGACGCTTCAGACGAATCTTGACGGCCACAGTGGTGGTCTCTCCTGGTTCTGGTTCGGGCGAACCCGCGATCGTCCCGTGGGGACAGGACGAGGAAGGGGTTCAGGACACGGCACGCGCCGGAGAGAGGGGCCGGGGCACGCCGAGTACCGGGACATTGTGCCAGACGGCGAGGGCATCGACCAACCTGCGGGCGGCGCCGGACCGCGTCAGGCGGCGGGCGCGACGATCTCGCCGCGCAGCACGACGGCGGTGGGGGCGCGCAGGACGCCGACATCCTTGCGCGGGTCCTGCGGGTAGACGACGAAGTCGGCCGACGCGCCCTCGACGAGCGACGTGTAGCCGAGGTACTCGCGGCCCTGCCAGCTCGCGGCCGCGACGACGGCGGCGTCGGGGATGCCCGCGGCGACGAGCTCGGCGCACTCGTCGGCGAGGCGGCC
The DNA here is from genome assembly GCF_013127315.1 of Cellulosimicrobium sp. 72-3. Lineage (NCBI taxonomy): Bacteria > Bacillati > Actinomycetota > Actinomycetes > Micrococcales > Promicromonosporaceae > Cellulosimicrobium > Cellulosimicrobium sp. 72-3. Next base: position 1,688,234 of record NZ_CP053419.1, on the reverse strand, counting down.
GTGCCCGATCGTCCCGCCCGCGTCGGTGCCGACGAGGATCTGGATGCCGGACTCGTACAGCGCCCGGGCCTGCTCGTACCGGCGCTCGTGCAGGCGCCGCATGCGCGCCGCGAACACCGGGTACCGGGCGTCCGCCTGGCGCGCGATGTTCTCGAACTGCCCGATCTGGAGCAGCGTCGGGGTGACCGCGACGCCGCGCTCGGAGATCTCGTACATGAGGTCGGGGTGGATCCCCGTCCCGTGCTCGATGCCGTCGACGCCCGCGGCGAGGAGCGACGGGATCACCTCGTCGGAGAACGCGTGAACGGTCACACGGGCGGCCTCGGCGTGCGCGGCCGCGACCGCCTCGGCGAGGACGTCGTCGGGCCACAGCGGCCGCAGGTCGCCCTGCGCACCGAGGTCGCGGTCGATCCAGTCCCCCACGATCTTGACCCACCCGTCGCCCTGGCGTGCCTCGCGGCGCACGGCCTCGGGGAGCTGGGCGACGTCGTCGAGCTCGAGCCCGTAGTGGCGCAGGTAGCGCTTGGGCCGGGCGAGGTGGCGCCCCGCCCGCACGAGGCGCGGCAGGTCGCGACGGCCGTGCACCCACCGGGTGTCGAGCGGCGAGCCGGCGTCGCGCACCAGGAGCACCCCGCTGTCCCGGTCCGTCAGCGCCTGCTCCTGCGCGGTCGTCGCGTCGACGGCGCCCTGGGCGCCCAGCCCGACGTGGCAGTGCACGTCGACGAGGCCGGGCAGGGCCCAGCCCTCGAGCTCGACCATGTTGGTGCCCTGCGCCGACGGCCGGGTGAGGCTGATCCGCCCGTCCTTGACCCACAGGTCGCCCACCTCGCGGTCGTCGCCGACGATGACGTGGCCGCGGACGTGCAGCGTGGGGCCTTCCAGCGCGGACATGCGGCTCCTGGGTGAGGACGGACGGGACGGGGAGACGGCCCGGTCGGGGGCGCGGTGCGGCACCGGGCGGTGCCACGGACATAACCTAGCGCCCGGGCGGCTGCGGGTCGCACCCGGGCTCGAGGACGGCCGTCCGGGACGGCCGCGGCTCAGCGGCCGCCGAGCAGCTTCTCGAAGCCGGGCGGGAGCTGGAGGTCGTCCGGCGTCGGAGTGGACGGCGCGTCCGTGCCCCCCACGCCGAACGCGGAGCCCGACGGCGCCGCGGGACCGGTGAGCTCCCCCGCCGCGCGCGCGGCGGCCGCGCGCTCCTGCGCGGCCCGCTTCGCCGGGTTGCCCGACTTGCCCTTGACCTTGCGCTGCGGCGCCTGGCGGCCCCGCGCCTTCTTGCCGCCCATGCCCGGGAGGCTGCCCATGCCCGGCATCCCCGGCATGCCGCCGCCACGGCTCATCTGCCGCATCATCTTCTGCGCGCCCGCGAAGCGCTCGAGGAGCTGGTTCACGTCGCTCGTCGTCACGCCGGAGCCGCGGGCGATGCGCGCGCGCCGCGAGCCGTTGATGATCTTCGGGTTGTCCCGCTCCGCGGGGGTCATCGACCGGATGATGGCCTCGATGCGGTCGACCTCGCGCTCGTCGAAGTTCTCGATGGCCTCGCGCATCTGGCCCATGCCGGGCAGCATGCCGAGCATCTTCTTCATCGAGCCCATGTTCTTCATCTGCTGCATCTGCACCAGGAAGTCCGCGAGCGTGAAGTCCTGCCCCGTGGCGACCTTCTCGGCCATCTTCGCGGCCTGCTCGGCGTCGAACGCCTTCTCGGCCTGCTCGATGAGCGTGAGGACGTCACCCATGTCGAGGATGCGCGACGCCATGCGGTCCGGGTGGAACGCCTCGAAGTCGGTGAGCTTCTCGCCCGTGGACGCGAAGAGGATCGGGCGACCGGTGACCCCGCGGACGGAGAGCGCGGCACCGCCGCGCGCGTCGCCGTCGAGCTTGGTGAGCACGACGCCGGTGAAGTCGACGCCCTCCTCGAAGGCCTTCGCGGTCGCGACGGCGTCCTGACCGATCATCGCGTCGATGACGAACAGGACCTCGTCGGGCTGCACGGCGTCGCGGATGTCCGACGCCTGCTGCATGAGGACGGCGTCCAGGCCGAGGCGGCCCGCGGTGTCGACGATGACGACGTCGTGCTGGCGCTGCCGCGCCGTCTCCACGCCCTCGCGCGCGACGGCGACCGGGTCGCCGATCACGTCGTCGACCTCGACGCCGCTCTGGTTGCCGGGGTGCGGCGCGAACACGGGGACGCCGGCGCGCTCCGCGACGACCGAGAGCTGGGTGACGGCGTTCGGGCGCTGCAGGTCGGCGGCGACGAGGAGCGGCGTGTGCCCCTGCTCGCGCAGGTGCAGGGCGAGCTTGCCCGCGAGCGTCGTCTTGCCCGCGCCCTGGAGGCCCGCGAGCATGATGACGGTCGGGGGCGTCTTGGAGAAGCGCAGCCCGCGGCTCTCGCCGCCGAGGATGCCGACGAGCTCCTCGTTGACGATCTTGACGACCTGCTGCGCCGGGTTGAGCGCCCCCGAGACCTCGGCCGAGAGCGCGCGCTCGCGCACGGTCGCGCTGAACTCGCGCACGACGGGCACCGCGACGTCGGCGTCGAGCAGCGCGCGCCGGATCTCCCGGATCGTCGCGTCGATGTCCGCCTCGGACAGCCGGCCCTTCGCACGCAGGTTCTTGAAGGTCGAAGTCAGTCGGTCCGACAGCGTGTTGAACACCGCGTCATCCTCACCAGTCGTCGGAAGTCTCGTGCGCGTCGGCCCTCCGTCGTCCCCGCTCCCCGGCAGACGTGGAGCGGGCACGGGACGGGCCGTCCGCGAGGGTCCAGCCTACCCGGCGGCGCCCGGTCCCCCCGGCACGGCGCCCAGCGCGCGGAGCGTCTCGCCCACGAGGTCGTCCACGAGGCGCGCGCGCCACGCCGTCCACGCGCTCGGGCCGAGCGACGACGCGTCCGCCTCCGTGAGCGCGCGCAGCACCACGAGCAGGTCGGCGCGGTGGTCGACGGCGTCCGCGAGCTCCGCGACCGTCGCCGGGTCGTCGGGGTCCTCGCTCACGGCGAGGCGCGAGAGGGTGAGGTGGTGGCGCACGAGGCGCTCGACGTCGGCCACGACGTCCGGCTCGAAGCCCATGCGGCCGAGGATCGCGGGCACGAGCCGTGCGCCCTCGACGGAGTGGTCGGCGGCGCCGGCCCGCTTGCCGATGTCGTGCAGCACCGCGGAGAGCAGCAGCAGGTCGCTGCGCTCGACCTCCTTGCGGGCGCGCGCGGCACGCGCCACGACCTCGACGAGGTGCCGGTCGACGGTGTGCCGGTGCACGGCCGCGCGCTGCGGCCGGTTGCGCACGCCCGCCCACTCGGGGATCCACGTCGTGACGACGCCCGCGAGGTCGAGCGCCTCCCACACCGCGACCTGCGCCTGGCCGGACCCGAGCAGGGCGAGGAACGCGGCCCGCGCGGCGCGCGGCCACGGCTCCGGCAGGGCGGGGCAGCGCGCGAGGCTGGCGACGGACACGGGCGAGAGCGTCAGGCCCGTGCGCGCCGCGGTCGCCGCGGCGCGCAGCGACAGGAGCGGGTCGGACTCGGGGTGGGCGTCCACGGCGAGCACGAGCTCGCCGTCGTGCTCGACGAGGCCGTCGCCGACCGGCCGCAGCCGTGGCGCCGCGCGGCGTCCCCGCACGAGCACCGGGCGCCGGGCGACCGACGGCCGCTGGAGCGCCTGCCGGGCCCGGCGGACCGTGGTGTCGAGCGCGTAGGAGATCTCGCGACCCGCCGCCGCGAGGCTCGCGAGCAGCTCGTCGGGGTCGTCGTACCCGGACAGCGCGGCGACCTCGTCGAGGTCGGCGAGCAGGAGGCGGCTCGTGTGCCGGCCCGTGACGACCTGGAGCGTGTCGCGGACGTCGAGCAGGTGGGCGTGCGCGCGGTCGACCGACCCGTGCGGGCGGTCGGTGAGCCACGTCGCCGCGAGCGCCGAGAGCACGACCGCGTCCCGGATGCCGCCGCGCGACTCCTTGAGGTCGGGCTCGATGAGGTAGGCGAGCTCGCCGGACCGCTCGGCGCGCTCGCGCGTCGAGGAGAGCAGGTCCGGCAGGCGGCGGCGCGACGCGGAGCGCCAGTCGGTGAGCACCGCGGACGAGGCGCGGTGCACGACGAGCGCGTCCCCCGCGACCGCGCGCACGTCGAGCCACCCGACGGCGGCGGGGACGTCCTTCGACGCCACCTGGCGGCACTGCGAGAGGGAGCGCACCGCGTGGTCGAGGTCGACGCCCGCGTCCCACAGCGGGTACCAGAGCCGCTCGGCGACGCGCGCGACGTCGCCGGCGGTGTGGGTGCGGCCGTCGTGGACGAGGACGAGGTCGAGGTCGCTCGCGGGGCCCATGTCGCCCCGCCCGAGGCTGCCGACCGCGGCGAGCGCGAGCCCCTCCGGTGCGACGCCGTCGGTCGCCTCGAGCCAGAGGCCCGCGAGCGAGGACGTGACGAGGTCGACGACGGCGGCGCGGCGCGCGACCCCGCTGCGGCCCGGTCCGCTCATGGACCGCGCGACGTCGAGCATCCGCGCACGCAGGTCCCGCACCCCGTCGGGGTGCGGGACCTGCGTGCCGTGCTCTCCCGGCCCTGCCGGGCGCCCCGCCGATCCCCCTGCGACCCCGCCCGTGGTCGGGGTGTCGGCGTGGTGGGTCATCCGAGGGTCCGTCTCCTCACAGGGCGCCGGGGCCGTGCTCGCCCGTGCGCACCCGGGCGACGTCGTCCACGGTCACCGTCCAGACCTTGCCGTCGCCGATCTTGCCGGTCTGCGCCGCCTTGACGATCACCTCGGTGACCGCGGTGGCGTCGGCGTCGTCGACGAGGACCTCGATGCGGACCTTGGGGACCAGGTCCACCGTGTACTCGGCACCGCGGTAGACCTCGGTGTGGCCCTTCTGGCGGCCGTACCCGCTGGCCTCGCTGACCGTCATGCCCCGCACGCCCGCGGCCTCGAGCGCCGACTTCACGTCGTCGAGCCGGTGCGGCTGGATGATTCCCGTGACGAGCTTCATGCCCGCACCTCCCTGATGACGCTGCCCTGCTGGATGGACTCGTACGCCGTCTCGCCGTGGACCGCGAGGTCGATGCCGCCGACCTCCGCGTCCTCGCTCACGCGCCAGCCCATCGTGACCTTGAGGATCAGGCCGATGACCGTCGTCGTGATCGTGGTGAAGACGATCGCGACCAGCGCGATGAGCACCTGGACGACGAGCTGCTGCGCGCCGCCCCCGAAGAAGAGGCCCGTGTCGGTCGCGAGGAAGCCGATCGCGACGGTACCCCAGAGGCCGGAGACGAGGTGGACGCCGACGACGTCGAGCGAGTCGTCGTAGCCGAAGCGGTACTTCAGGCCGACCGCGAGCGCGGAGAGCGCGCCGGCGACGAGGCCCAGGACGATCGACGTGACCGGGTTGAGCGCGCCGGCGGCGGGCGTGATCGCCACGAGGCCCGCGACGACGCCGGACGCGGCGCCGAGCGACGTGGCGTGACCGTCGCGGATCTTCTCCGTGACGAGCCAGCCGATGATGCCGGCCGCCGTGGCGCTCGTGGTGTTGATCCAGGCGAGGCCGGCCGTCTCGTTCGCGCCGAACGCGGAGCCCGCGTTGAAGCCGAACCAGCCGAACCACAGCAGCGCCGCGCCCAGCATGACGAACGGCAGGTTGTGCGGGCGCATCGGCTCGGTGCCGAAGCCCTTGCGCTTGCCGATGAGGAGCGCGAGCACGAGCGCCGCGACACCGGCGTTGATGTGGACGACGGTGCCGCCCGCGAAGTCGATCGGCGCGACCGTGGCGGCGCCGTCGGTCACCCCGAACACCTTCGCGGCGAGACCGTTCTCGTTGGCCGAGAGGAAGCCGCCGCCCCACACCATGTGGGCGAGCGGGAAGTACGTGACCGTGACCCAGATCGCCGTGAACGTCAGCCACGTGCCGAACTTGACGCGGTCGGCGAGCGCACCCGAGATGAGCGCGACCGTGATGATCGCGAACGTCACCTGGAACGCGATGTCGACCACGTTCGGGTAGTTGCCGAGCGTGCTCGCGACGGCGCTGCCGTCGGCGTCCGTGATCGCCCCCGAGAGACCGAACTGCGCGAACGGGTTGGCGAACAGGCCACCCGTGCCGGCCTCGCCGTAGGACATGGACCAGCCCCACAGCACGTAGACGACGCCCACGACGGCCATCGCGCCGAAGGACATCATCATCATGTTCAGCACGGACTTGGCGCGGACCATGCCGCCGTAGAAGAACGCCAGTCCGGGCGTCATCAGGAGCACGAGGGATGCTGAGGTCAGCATCCACGCGGTCGCCCCGGTGTCCCACTCCATCGGATCATCTCCCCTCGCCGGCCGGGCGGCCGGTCGGGGACTACGGTGGTGCGGGCGGGTTTCCCCGGCGGTGTCGCCGCGTTACGCCGGCGTGACAAGGGCGGCCCGGACGTAAACGTTCGGTTTCGCCGCACCGCGCGGGCGCCCGGAGCCCGGCGCCGCGACCGGGCCGTGATCGCGCCGTGACACGACCGTGACCCGCCGGGCGACCCGGACCGGCACCCGGCCGGGCACTATGGCCGGGCGTTGCGGCCGGGCGTCGCGCCCGGCCGCGCCCGCGCCTCAGGCGCCGAGGAGCCCGTCGACGAACTGCTCCGGGTCGAACGGGGCGAGGTCGTCGGGCCCCTCTCCCAGGCCGACGAGCTTGACGGGCACGCCCAGCTCGCGCTGGACCGCGACGACGATGCCGCCGCGCGCGGTGCCGTCGAGCTTCGTCAGGACGATGCCCGTGACGCCCGCGACCTCGCCGAAGACGCGTGCCTGGTTGAGGCCGTTCTGCCCCGTCGTCGCGTCGAGCACGAGGAGCACCTCCGACAGCGGGGCCTCCTTGGTGATGACGCGCCGGATCTTGCCCAGCTCGTCCATGAGGCCCTGCTTGTTCTGCAGGCGCCCGGCCGTGTCGACGAGCACGACGTCCGCACCCTCGGTGCGGCCGCGGCGCACCGCGTCGAACGCGACCGCCGCCGGGTCGGCGCCGTCACGGTCGGACCGCACGGTCGGGACCCCGACGCGCGAGCCCCAGGTCTCGAGCTGGTCGGCGGCCGCGGCGCGGAACGTGTCGGCAGCGCCCAGCACGACGCTGCGGTCCTCGGCGACGAGCACGCGCGCGAGCTTGCCGACGGTCGTCGTCTTGCCGGTGCCGTTCACGCCCACGACCAGCACGACGGCGGGCACGGTGGACCCGTCCTCGGCGGTGCGCGGGGACGTCGCGAGCGAGCGGTCGAGCGTCGGGTCGACGAGCGCGACGAGCTCGGTGCGCAGGAGGTCGCGCACGCTCGCGGCGTCGCGCACCCCGAGGACGCGGACCTTGGTGCGCAGCGCGTCGATGAGCTCGCCGGCCGGCCCGGCGCCGACGTCCGCGAGGAGGAGGGTCTCCTCGAGCTCGTCCCAGTCGTCCTCGGTGAGGTGGTCCCGCGAGAGGACGGACAGCAGGCGGGCGCCGAGCGGCGACCCGGAGCGCGCGAGGCGCTCGCGCAGCCGGACGAGCCGACCACCGACCGGCTCCGGGCGCTCGAGCGCGGGCGGGGCGGCGACGTCGGGCTCCGGCGGCGCCTCCACGGTCGCCGTGCCGGGCGGTGCCTCCACGGCGTCCGGCGCGGTCGCGGGGGGCGCGGCAGGGGCCGTGGGCGGGGGTTCGACGAGGTCGCGGCGACCGCGGCGACGGACCGACACGGTCCCGGCGGTGACGAGGCCGACGACCAGGAGGACGCCGAGGACGATCCAGAGCGGGAGGAGGTCGTTCACCCCGGAAGTCTCTCAGACCGATGCGGTGCTCACGCCTCGGGAGGGCGCTCCCCCGGGTGCAGCGGGCGCACGCGCTCGCGCGCGCGGTGCAGGACGTCGGTGAGCTCCTCGGCGTCGACGTACGCGTTGGACGACACCTGCGTGGCCGTGAAGAAGTCGTCGATGCTCGTGTCCACCGGCCGCGGCATGCGCACGGTCGCGACGTGCTGGCCCGGGTTGTCGCCCCGGCGGCGACGCCGCCGCAGCCCCGAGCGGAAGTCGCGCCAGAAGGCGCGCATCCCCTGCTCGCCGTCCCGTCGGTCACCCGTCGCACCGGTCGACTGCGCCTCGGCGCGCGCGACGACGCTCGCGAACAGGAACACGACGGCGGCGACGCCGAGCGTGAGCCCCAGCCACACGAACATCCAGACCATGCCCTCCAGTATCCGGGCGCCGGAATGCGTCGCGACCGCAGCCACGCCGGGGCTCGGCGATCAGCACCACATCTTCACAAGGCCCGGAATTGCAACGATCCTGGAGGTTCCGCCCAGGTGCGGACGAGGCGGACGGACCGCCCCGCGCCGGTCAGGCGGAGACCTCCTCGCGCGCCTCGGACATGCGCTGGCTGATGACCGTCGTGACGCCGTCGCCGCGCATCGTCACGCCGTAGAGCGCGTCGGCGATCTCCATGGTGCGCTTCTGGTGCGTGATGACGATGAGCTGCGAGTCCTCCTGGAGCTCGCGGAAGATCTCGAGCAGGCGACCGAGGTTCACGTCGTCCAGGGCGGCCTCGACCTCGTCCATGACGTAGAACGGCGAGGGCCGCGCCTTGAAGATCGCGACGAGGAGCGCGACCGCCGTGAGCGAGCGCTCGCCGCCGGACAGCAGGGACAGGCGCTTGACCTTCTTGCCCGCGGGACGGGCCTCGACCTCGATGCCCGTGGTCAGCATGTCGTCCGGGTCGGTGAGGACCAGGCGCCCCTCGCCGCCCGGGAACATGCGGGCGAACACGCGCTCGAACTGCTCGGCGGTGTCGCGGTACGCGTCCGAGAACACCCGCTCGACGCGCTCGTCGATCTCCTTGACGATCTCCAGCAGGTCGGCGCGCGACTTCTTGAGGTCGGCCAGCTGGTCGGCGAGGAACTTGTGCCGCTCCTCGAGCGCGGCGAACTCCTCGAGCGCGAGCGGGTTCACCTTGCCGAGGCGGCCGAGGTCACGCTCCGCGGCACGCAGGCGCTTCTCCTGCTGGGCGCGGTCGTACGGGACCGTGCGGGGCTCGCCGTCGTCGGAGGGGACGGGGACCTCGCGGTGCGGGCCGAGCTCCTCGACCAGGACGGCCGGGTCGAGCCCGAGCTCGTCGACGCTGCGTGCCTGGAGCTGCTCGATGCGCAGCTGCTGCTGCGCGCGCGCCACCTCGTCGCGGTGCGCGACGTCCGTCAGCTCGCGCAGGCGCGCCGCCAGGTCGTCGACCTCGCGGCGCGCGGCGGTCACCGCGGTGTCGCGCTCGGCCCGTGCCGCCTCCGCGGCGTCCCGCTCCGCGCCCGCCCGGCCCAGCGACCGGTCGATCGCGGCGAGGGCGAGCGTCGCGCCGTCGCGCACCGCGGACGCTCGGCCCGCCTGCCGCACCCGCGCCGCCTCGCGCCGCGCGGCCCGCTCGCGCGCGTCGCGCTCCGCGGCGGCCGCCCGGGCCAGCGACTGGGCCCGGCCCGAGACCGCCCGCGAGCGCTCCTCGCTCGTGCGCAGGGCGAGCCGCGCCTCGGTCTCGGCCGTGCGCGCCGCCGAAGCACGTGCGAGGAGTCGGTCGCGCTCGGCGCTCGCCTCCGCCACCGCGTCCTCGGACTGCTCCGGCGCCGCCTCCGCGACCTCGAGCCGCTCGACGAGCCCCGCGAGCGTCTCGCGTGCGTCGTCGAGACCCTGGGACGCCCGCTCCAGCGACGTGCGCACGCGCTCGGCCTCCGCGGCGGCCGAGCGTGCGGTCGCCCCCAGGTGCCCGAGCTGCTCCGCGACCGCGGCGAGCTGCGCGTCGGACTCGTTGAGCCGGTCGAGCGTGTCCTCGTACCGGGCGCGCGCCTCCTGCGCCGCCTCGCGCGCGCCCACGAGCGCGAACCGGGCCCGCTCGGCGCGGGCCGTCGCGTCGGCGTGCGCGGTGCGCGCCTCGTCGAGCGCCGACTGCAGGTGCAGCACGCTCGGCGCCGACGCCGACCCGCCCCACGCGCGCGTCGTCGCGAGGAGGTCCCCGCCCCGCGTCACGACGGCGACGCCCGGGTGCCGCGCCACGAGCGCGCGCGCCTGGCCCAGGTCGTCGACGACGGCCACCCCCGCCAGCAGGGACCGCACCGCCTCGCCGACGCCGCCGGCGGCGGTGACGACGTCGACGGCCCAGCGTGCGCCGTCGGGCAGGTCGACGGCGGCAGGGCCAGGGCCGGGCTCCGCGGTCGCCACGACGAGGCCAGCACGCCCGGCGTCCTCCGTGCGCAGGTAGCGCAGCGCGTCGACCGCGGCGTCGACCGACTCGACCGCGACCGCGTCGGCGGCCGGGCCCAGCGCCGCGGCCACCGCGTCCTCGTATCCCGCCTCGACGCCGAGCAGGGCCGCGAGCGACCCCACGACGCCGACGCCGTCCGCCGCGAGCAGCGCGCCCGCGCCGTCCTTGCGGTCGAGGCTCAGCTCGAGGGCCTCGATGCGTGCGCTCCACGTCGCGCGCTCCTGGTCCGCGGCGGACGCGTCCGCCTCCAGGCCCGTCACGGCGGCGGTCGTGCGCTCGACCGCGTCTGCCGCGGCCTCGTGCTCGGCGTCGAGGCCCTCCTCGCCCTCCTCGGCGCCGACCACCTGGGTCTCGAGCACCGCGAACTCGGTGCGCGCCTGCGTGCCCCGGTGCTCGGCCTCCGCGAGCGACTCGCGCAGCCGCCCGATCTCGGCCTCCGCCGCCTCGACGCGCGTGCGCTGCGCCGCGACCTGCCCGGCGAGCCGCGCGAGACCCTCGCGGCGGTCCGCGGCACCGCGGAGCAGCGTCGCGACGGCGCGCTCCGCCTCCCCCGCGGCCTGCTCGGCGTCCTCCCGGTCGGTGACCGCGGCGGCGAGCGCGTCGCGCGCGCGGGCGACCTCCGCCTCGAGCTCCGCCTCGGTCGCGCGCACGCGCTCGGCCTGCGCCTCGAGCTCGTCCGGGTCCTGCCCGCGGGGCGCCGCCTCGGGGCGCCCGAGGAGACGCACGCGCTCCTCGGCGAGCGTGCGCGTGCCGCGCAGCCGCTCGCGCAGTGACGAGAGCCGGAACCAGACGTCCGTCGCGGCCCCGAGGGCGGGCGCGGCCTCCGCGGCCTCGCGCTCGAGCCGGCCGAGCGTGTCGCGCGCCGTCGCGAGCGCGCGCTCGACCTCCGCCTGCTGCGTGCGCAGGGCCGCCTCGTCGGCCATCTCCTGCTCGAGCGTCGCGGTGAGCTGGGCCAGGTCGTCGGCGAGGAGCCGGGCCCGCGCGTCGCGCAGGTCGGCCTGGATCGTCGCGGCCTTGCGCGCGATCTCCGCCTGCCGCCCCAGCGGGCCGAGCTGGCGCCGGATCTCCGTCGTGAGGTCCGCGAGCCGCGTGAGGTTGGCCTGCATCGCGTCGAGCTTGCGGAGCGCCTTCTCCTTGCGCTTGCGGTGCTTGAGGACGCCCGCGGCCTCCTCGACGAAGCCGCGGCGGTCCTCGGGCGTCGCGCGCAGGACGGCGTCGAGCTGCCCCTGGCCGACGATCACGTGCATCTCCCGGCCGAGGCCCGAGTCGGAGAGGAGGTCCTGGATGTCGAGCAGGCGGCACGCGCTGCCGTTGATCGCGTACTCGGACCCGCCGCTGCGGAACAGCGTGCGGGAGATCGTCACCTCGGTGTAGTCGATCGGCAGGGCGCCGTCGGTGTTGTCGATCGTCAGGGACACCTCGGCGCGCCCGAGCGGGGGCCGGCCCGACGTGCCGGCGAAGATGACGTCCTCCATCTTGCCGCCGCGCAGGGTCTTGGCGCCCTGCTCCCCCATCACCCACGCGAGCGCGTCGACGACGTTCGACTTGCCCGAGCCGTTCGGCCCGACGACGCACGTCACGCCGGGCTCGAAGCTCAGCGTCGTCGCGGACGCGAACGACTTGAAGCCGCGCAGCGTCAGGGTCTTGAGGTGCACGAACCCGAGCCTAGTGCGGCGCTCCCACGATCCTGCGGACGTCCGCGACCGGCCGTGGCGGACCGCGGACACCGCGGCGGGCACGCGAACGCCCCGCCCCGGAGGCCCGGGACGGGGCGGACGTGCGTGTGCGGGTCAGCCGAGCTCGGGGAACCAGAGCGCGATCTCGCGCGCGGCGGACTCGGGCGAGTCCGACCCGTGCACGAGGTTCTGCTGGACCTTGAGGCCCCAGTCGCGGCCGAGGTCTCCGCGGATCGTGCCGGGCAGCGCCTCGGTCGGGTTGGTCGCGCCGGCGAGCGAGCGGAAGCCGGGGACGACGCCCTGGCCCTCGGCCACGACCGCGAGGATCTTGCCCGAGAGCATGAAGTCGACGAGCGGCTGGAAGAACGGCTTGCCCTCGTGCTCGGCGTAGTGGGCGGCGAGCAGCTCGGGCGTCGCGTCGAGCAGGCGCACGGCGGCGAGCGTGTAGCCCTTGGCCTCGACGCGCCGGAGGATCTCGCCGGACAGGCCGCGGCGGACGCCGTCGGGCTTGACGAGGATGAGGGTGCGCTCGATGGTCTCGGTCAGTGCGGGTGCGACGTCGGTCATGGTCGCCGAGCCTACCGGCCGCGGGCCCGTGCGCCGCGCCCGGCGGGCGGCCGCCCGGCCGCGTGCGCGCCGCGCCGTCAGCCGGCGTTGGGCGCGGTCTCGGGGTGCTCGGCGTCGTAGGCCGCGCGCTCGCGGTCGATGCGCCCGCCGAGGCGGATCGAGACGATCCACAGGACGACGAAGAGGCCGCCCACGAGGAACATCATGGGCACCACCAGCCCGAGCGCGAGCACGGGCACCTGGACCACGGACCCGGCGACGTACCCGCCGGGCGTGCCCACCATGCGCGACAGCACGACGAGCACGACGGCGAGCACCCCGCCCACGACCCAGATCGACGTCGCGGAGGGCAGCTCAAGCGGGCCGCGCGAGTACGGCACGTCGCGCAGGCCGTAGGCCACGAGCGTCGCGAACACGACGAGGAACGCCTCGAGCAGGAGCGTGGTCGACGCGAACTGGACCTTCGCGGGCTTCTTGGGCTTGATGCGGTCGCCCGGGGACGGGCGCACCGGGCCCGCCGCGCGGCCGTGGCGGGACGGCTGCGCGGCGGGCTGCGACGGCGAGGTGCTCACCCGGTCAGGATACCGGCGCGCCGTCGCGGTCCCGGCTCCCGGGGCGCTCGTCGTCCGGTCCCCGGCCGCCCGCGGGCACGACGACCGCGGCGCCCTCAGCCTCGCCCGTCGCGGGGGCGTCCTCGCGCAGGTCGCCGTGGTCGGCGACGGCCTCGCCGCGCGCGACCATCCCGGCGACGTCGGAGAGCTTGACCTCGCGCAGGAACAGCGCGAGCACGAACCCGACGAGGACGAGCGGGACCAGGTACCAGAACGCGGGCGCGAGCGCGTCGGTGAACGCGTCGACGACGCCCGTGTGGATCGGCTCCGGGAGCTGCTGCACCATCTCGGGCGTGAGCGAGGAGCCCTCCGCGCCGGCGGGGGCCGCACCTCCGGGCACGCCCGCGAAGACGCCCTCGAGGTTGTCGGCGAGCCGCGACGTGAAGATGGTGCTGAACAGCGCCGTCCCGACGGCCGCGCCGATCTCGCGGAAGAAGTTGTTCGCGCTCGTGGCGGTCCCGATCTCGTGCGGGTCGACCGAGTTCTGCACGGCGAGCACGATGGTCTGCATGACGAGGCCCATCCCGGCGCCCATGACGAAGATCATCGCGCCGAAGAGCCACATCGACATGTCGCCCGTGATGCGCGTGAGCCAGACCATCCCCGCCGCGGTGATCGCGAGACCCACCACCGGGTAGATCTTGTACCGCCCGGTCTTGGTGATGGCGATACCGGACCCGATGGCCGTGATCATGACGCCGACCATCATCGGGAGCATGAGGAACCCGGACTCGGTGACCCCGGCACCCGTGGACATCTGCAGGAACGTCGGCAGGAACGCGAGCGCCGAGAACATGCCCATGCCGAGCACGAGACCGATCAGCGTCGCGATGGTGAAGGTCCGGTTCTTGAACAGGTGCAGCGGGAGCAGCGGCTCCTCGGCGCGGTTCTCGACGAGGACGAACGCGACGACCGACACCACGACGGCCGCGACGAGGCCGAGCAGCCACGGGTCGGACCAGTCGTAGCCGGACGACGTCGTCAGCGACTCCCAGCTCGTGACCAGGACGATTCCGGACGTCGCGACGACGAGGAAGAAGATGCCCGCGACGTCGATCTTGCGGCCCGCGCGGTGCGAGGGGAGCTTGAGCGCGACCCACGCCACGACGAACGCGGCGACGCCGATGGGCACGTTGATCCAGAACGCCCAGCGCCAGCCCGGGCCCTCGGTGAACCAGCCGCCGAGGAGCGGCCCGATGACCGCGGCGATGCCGAAGAGCGCGCCCATGGGGCCCATGTACTTGCCGCGGTCCTTGGCGGGGACGATGTCGGCGATGATCGCCTGCGACAGGATCATCAGGCCGCCGCCGCCGAGGCCCTGCACGCCGCGCCAGGCGACGAGCTCGGGGAACGACTGCGCGAACCCGGCGCCGGCCGACGCGACCGTGAAGAGGCCGATCGCGACGAGGAACGGCCAGCGGCGGCCCCAGAGGTCGCCGAACTTGCCGTAGAGCGGCATGACGATGGCGATCGCCAGGATGTAGGCCGTGATGACCCAGCCCTGGTGCTCGACGCCGTGGAGCTCGCCGACGATCGTCGGCATCGCGGTGCCGACGATCGACTGGTCGAGCGAGGACAGGAACATCGACGCCATGAGCGCGCCGAAGATCACCCACACGGTGCGCGGGGTGAGCACGACGAGCGGCTTGCCGCCGTCGACGGGCGGTGCTGCGGTGGAGGAGGCCATGAGGATCCGGTTCGGTCGGGACGGGCGGGCGCGCGCCGACGGGCGCGGCCCGTCGTCGGGTGGAGGCTGGAGGTGCGGCCGGTCGGGTGGGAGGCCCGAGCCGGTGGAGTCCTCGCGCGGGGCGAGGGGTGCGGTCAGGGGGCCGCGGGATCGGGGGCGCGCGTGTCGCGGAGCAGCGCGCGGAGCTGGTCGACGACGCCCGGCAGGTGGTCCACCGGCTCGCCCTCGCGGCCCCGCTGCTGCCACTCGACCGTGCTCGCCCGCAGGAGGCTCATGACGACGAGCGCCAGGAGCTCGGGGTCCGGGACGAACGGCCGGACCGCGCGGCGTGCGACGAGCATCTCGACGAGCTCCGCACGGTGGCCCTCGACCCACGCGACGTGACGCGCGACGAGGTGCGGCTCGCGCTGCACGAGCTCGAGCGTGCGCGCCATGCGCTCGGGGGTGACGACCTCGTGCGCGAGCACGTCGGCCACGACGACCTCGAGGTCGTCGAGGAGCGCGCCCGTCGGGCCGCCGGCGACGAAGGCGGCGACGACGTCGGCTCGGACCGAGAAGTCCTCGAGGCCGAGCACGGCGTCGTCCTTCGCGGGGAAGTAGTTGAAGAACGTGCGGGGCGAGACGCCGACGGCCGCGCAGATGTCCTCGACCGTCACGGCGTCGAGGCCGCGGTCGAGGACGAGGGTCTGCGCGGCGTCGACGAGGGCCTCGCGGCGCGCGCGCTTCTTGCGCTCCCGCAGCCCGCCGGGCGACAGCGCGACGCACGCCGCGGCCCGCTCGGCCACGGAGGGGCGAGCGGGCACGTCAGGCGGAGTCGTCGGCACGAGGACCATTCTTGCATCCTCTGCAATTTTGCATCAACTGCAATATCGGGTTACGGAGGTCACACCCCCGCGTCGTCAGACCTCGCCGAACCCGCCCTCGACGGCCTCGACCACCGCGCGCACCGCGTCCGCGGCCTGCGGCCCCTCCCCCGTGACCGTGAGCTCCTGCCCGCCGGTCGCGCCGAGCTTCATGAGCTCGAGGACGCTCGCCCCGTTGACGCCGTCGATCGCGACGCTCGCGTCGAACCCCGCGACCAGGCGCGCGAGCACCGCGGCGGGCCGGGCGTGCAGGCCGAGCGGGTTGCGCAGCGTCACGACGGCGCGGGCCTCCCCCGCCGGCGTGGCGCCGTCCGCAGCGTGCTCCTCCCCGGCCTCCGGTGCCGCGGCGGGGACGGCGAACGTGCCGCCCGCGTGCTCCGCGGACGCGAGGACCTCGGCCACGTCGCCGCCGCCGTGCGCGGTGACGGCCGCCGCGACGGCACCCTCGACGAACGGCGCGTCCGCGAGCAGCACGCGCCCGTCGAAGCCGTCCTCCAGGTCCAGCACCGACTCGACCGTCATCACGGCCGAGCCCAGGTCCGCGAGCACGACGACGCCGTCCGCGACGCGCAGCGCCTCCTCGATCGCCCCGGAGACGCGGTCGTAGCTCGTGCCGAGACCGCCGTCGTCCGTGCCGCCCGCCGCGAGCAGCAGGACGCCGGGCGCCATCTGCGCGGACAGCTCGACGGCCCCCTGCGCGAGGCGCTGCGAGTGCGAGACGAGGACGAGCGCGACCCGGGCCCGCGTGCCGACCGGTCCGGCCACGCCGCTCACGCCGCCGCCGCGTCGCGCGCGGCCTCGAGCAGGATCGCGGTCGACGTCGCGCCCGGGTCCTGGTGGCCCGCGCTGCGCTCGCCGAGGTAGCTCGCCCGGCCCTTCGTCGCCACGAGCGGCACGGTCGCCTCGGCGCCCTCGCGCGCGGCCCGGGCGGCGGCCGCGAGGACGTCGGCCGTCGAGCCGCCCGCGTCGGCCGCGGCCTCCGCCGCGTCGACCGCGGGCTGCCAGGCGTCGACCATGGTCTTCTCGCCGACCTGCGCCTTGCCGCGCGCGGAGATGCCCTCGAGCGCGCCCTCGAGCAGCGCCACGACGCCGTGCGCGTCGAGCTCCGCGAGACCGGTCACCTTCGCGGCACGGAGGTACGCGGTCCCGTAGAGCGGGCCCGAGGCGCCGCCGACGGACGACATGAGCGTCGTGGCCACGAGCTTGAGCACGTCGCCGATCTGACCGGGCGGCTGCTCCCCGGCGGCCGCCCCGTCGAGCTTGGCGACCACCGCGCGGAAACCCCGGTCGAGGTTCTCGCCGTGGTCGCCGTCACCGATCTGGCGGTCCAGCTCCGTCAGCTCGTCCCGTGCCGCCGCGATCCGCTCCGCGCTCAGCCGGGTCCATCGCTCGGCCCAGGCCACGTCCAGCGTCATGCCCCACCTCTCCTCGCCGTCGAGCCGGCGGTGCGCCGGCTCCCGGAGACTGCACGAAAGGGCACCCGCTCACCAGCGCAGCGCGGCCGTGTGGACGGGAGCGTCCCACAGGGCGGTGAGCTCGTCGTCCAGGCGCAGCACGGTGACCGACGCACCCTGCATCTCCAGCGACGTGGCGTAGTTGCCGACGAGCGAGCGCGTCACGCGTACGCCGCGCCCTTCGAGCAGCCTCCTCGCCTGACGATAGACGACGTACAGCTCGGACAGCGGGGTACCGCCCATTCCGTTAACGAACAGCAACACGTCCTCGCCGTCGGCGAGGCCCAGGTCGTCGGCCACGGGATCGACCAGCCGCTGCGTGATCTCGTCCGCCGACGCGAGCGGGATCCGGTGCCGCCCGGGCTCGCCGTGGATCCCGATGCCGATCTCGACCTCGTCGTCGCCGAGGTCGAAGCTCGGCCGGCCCACGTGCGGCACGGTGCACGCCGTGAGGGCGACGCCCATTGAGCGCACGTTCGCCACGACGCGCCCGGCGATCTCCGTCACGGTCCCGAGGTCGTCACCGCGCTCGGCCGCCGCGCCCGCGATCTTCTCGACCGCGACCGTCCCCGCCACGCCGCGCCGGCCCGCGGTGTAGAGCGAGTCCTCGACCGCGACGTCGTCGTTGACGAGGATGCTCGTGACCTGGGTGCCCTCGGCCTCGACGAGCTCGACCGCCGTCTCGAAGTTCAGCACGTCGCCCGTGTAGTTCTTGACGATCGCGAGCACGCCGGCGCCCGAGTCGGCGCCGAGGATCGCCGGGACGATCTGGTCGGGCGTCGGCGAGGTGAACACGGCGCCCGGCACCGCGGCGTCGAGCATCCCCGGCCCGACAAAGCCGGCGTGCAGCGGCTCGTGGCCCGAGCCGCCGCCCGAGACCAGCCCGACCTTGCCGGCCACCGCGCCGCCGGCACGCGACACGTACGGGGGCGCGAGGTGCACCTGCACGAGGTCGGCGTGCGCCTGGCCGAAGCCCTCGAGGGACTCCGTCACCGCGTCCTGGGGATCGTTGAGCAGCTTCTTCACCGGTCATCCCTCCATCGGTCCGTGCGCCCGGTGCTCCGGGCGCCGACAGCCCCCGCGACGTCGGCAGGCCGCGCCCGGCGCGCCCGCCGCCGTCGTCGCCTCCATCAAACACCCGGCCGCCGCGCGCCGCGCGGCGTCCGGGCGTCAGCCGCGACCGAGCAGGACGCGCGCGTCGGCCACCGTCACGACCGAGCCCGTGACCAGGACGCCCGTGCCCGTGCCGACGCCCACGGCGTCGTCGCGCTCGACGAGGTCGACCGCCACCTGGAGCGCCTCGTCGAGGCGCTCGGTGCTGTGCACGCGGTCCTCGCCGAAGACGTCGGCGGCGAGCTCGGCGAGCTCCGTCGGGTCGGCCGAGCGCTCCGAGCTGTTGCGCGTCACGACGATCTCCGCGAGCACCGGCTCGAGCGCCGCGAAGAGCGGCTCGGCGTCCTTGTCGGCCATGATCGCGACGACGCCGACGAGGTGGCGCAGGTCGAACGCCTCGCCGAGCGCCGTCGCGAGCGCCTCGGCCCCCGCGGCGTTGTGCGCCGCGTCGACGAGGACGGTCGGGCTGGACCGCACGACCTCGAGCCGGCCCGGCGACGTGACGTCCGCGAACGCCGCCTCGACGAGCGTGCCGTCGAGCGCCCGGCCGCCGAGCAACGCCTCCACCGCGCCGAGCGCGAGCAGCGCGTTGTGCGCCTGGTGCTCGCCGTGCAGCGGGAGGAACACCTCGGTGTAGAGCGCCGCGGGCGTGCGCAGGTCGAGGAGCTGGCCGCCGACCGCGACCTGGCGCGCGGCGACGTCGAGGTCGACGCCCTCGCGCAGCAGGCGCGCGCCGACGCGCTCCGCCCGCGCCCGCAGCACCTCCTCGACCTCGGGGCGCTGCGCGGCCGAGACGACGGTCGCGCCCTCCTTGACGATGCCCGACTTGACCGTCGCGATCTCCTCGAGCGTGCTCCCGAGCCACCGCTCGTGGTCGAGCGCGACGGGCGTCACGACGGCGACCTCCGCGTCGACCACGTTGGTCGAGTCCCACTCGCCGCCCATGCCGACCTCGACGATCGCGACGTCGACGGGCGTGTCCGCGAACGCGGCGAACGCCACGCCCGTGAGGACCTCGAAGAAGCTCAGCTGCGACTGCCCGGTCTCCGCGAGCTCCGCGTCGACGACCTGCACGTAGGGGTAGACGTCCTCCCACACCTCGACGAACCGGCGCGGCGAGAGCGGCTCGCCGTCGACGACGATCCGCTCGGTGACGCTCGTCAGGTGCGGGCTCGTGAACAGGCCGGTGCGCAGGCCGTGCTCGCGCACGAGCCGCTCGGCGACGCGCGCGGTGCTCGTCTTGCCGTTGGTCCCGGTGAGGTGGATCGTCCGGAACGCGTGCTGCGGGTCGCCCAGCAGCTCGAACAGGCGCCGCACCCGGTCGATCGTCGGGTCGAAGTCGTGCTCGGGAGCACGGGACACGATGTGCTGGTAGACGCGCTCGAGGTCCGCCTGCGCGGCGGCGTCCTCCGCCGCCGCGCGGGCGTCCTTCGCGCTCTGCCGGCGTGCGGCGCCGGGGTCCTTGCGCGGGGCGCTCACAGGATCACCGCCGTGTCCGGGACGGTGCCGTCGGCCTTCTCGACGCGCACGGAGCGCACGTCGGTCGGCGACGTCTCGACGACGACCTCGACCGCGAGCGTCTCGCGCGCGACGAGGTCGCGGTGCTCCTCGACGGCCGCGAGCCACTCGCCCGGCACGTCGAGCGAGAGCCGGATGCGGTCGGCGACGTCGAGCCCGGCGGCCTTGCGCGCGTCCTGCACGTCGCGGATCACGTCGCGTGCGTAGCCCTCGGCGAGCAGCGCGTCGTCGAGCGCGAGGTCGAGGACGGCGAACCCGCCGCTCGCGAGCACCGCGGCGGCGACGCTCGGCGCCTCGCCCTCGGCGACGCCGCGGTCGGCGACCACCGTCGTCAGCTCGTACTCCGCGGGCAGGAGCGCGACGTCGCCGTCGTCCGTCGTCACGACGACCGCCCCGGCCTCGTCCACGCGCCACGCACCGGCCTTCGCGGCCTTGATGACGGCCTGGACCCCGCGGCCCAGGCGCGGGCCCGCGGCGCGGGCGTTGACCGCGAGGCGCTGCGTGATGCCGAAGCGCTCCGCGGCGTCCGAGTCGGTCGACTCGAGCTCGACGGCCTTGACGTTGAGCTCGCGCGCGAGCAGGTCCGTGTACGGCGCGAGCGCCCCCGGGTCGTCCACGACGACCGTGAGCCGCGCGAGCGGCTGGCGCACCCGGAGCTGGTGCGCCTTGCGCAGGCCGAGCGCGGCCGACGCGACGGCGCGGACCTCGTCCATCGCGGCGACGAGCGCCGGGTCGGCGACGAGGGACGCGTCCGGGACGTGACGCACGGCCACGGCGGACGAGCCGTCCTCGCCGACGAACCGCTCGCCGACCTCCTCGGTGGACGCCGGCCAGTCGGTGAGGTGGACCGAGCGCCCGCCGGTCAGGCCGCGCCACACCTCCTCCGCGAGCAGCGGGGCGAGCGGCGCCATGACGCGCGTGAGCGTCTCGAGCGCCGTGTACAGCGTGTCGAACGCGTCGGCGTCCTCCGCCCAGAACCGGTCGCGCTGGGTGCGCACGTACCAGTTGGTGAGGACGTCGAGGTGCTCGCGCACGGTCTCGCACGCGCCGGCGATGTCGTACGCGTCGAGCTGCCCCGTGACGCGCACGACGAGGTCGTGGGTCCGGGCGAGCAGGTAGCGGTCGAGGGCCGGGAGCCCGGCCACGCGCTCGGGGGCCACCTTCTGCGCGACGTACCCGGCGGGCTCGACGGGCTCGCCCGCCCGCGCCTGGGCCTTGGACGTGTTCGCGTACAGGGTGAAGAAGTAGTACGTGCTCCACAGCGGCAGCAGCACCTGGCGCACCGCGTCGCGGATCCCGTCCTCGGTGACGACGAGGTTGCCGCCGCGCAGGATGGGCGAGCTCATGAGGAACCAGCGCATCGCGTCGGAGCCGTCGCGGTCGAAGACCTCGTTGACGTCCGGGTAGTTGCGCAGCGACTTGCTCATCTTGCGGCCGTCGGAACCCAGCACGATGCCGTGCGAGACGGCCGAGCGGAACGCCGGGCGGTCGAACAGCGCGGTCGCGAGCACGTGCAGCGTGTAGAACCAGCCGCGCGTCTGGCCGATGTACTCGACGATGAAGTCGCCGGGGTTGTGGTGCTCGAACCAGTCGGTGTTCTCGAACGGGTAGTGCACCTGCGCGTAGGGCATGGACCCCGAGTCGAACCAGACGTCCATGACGTCCTCGACGCGGCGCATGGTCGAGCGGCCCGTGGGGTCGTCCGGGTTGGGGCGCGTGAGGCGGTCGACGAACGGCCGGTGCAGGTCCGGCTCGCCCTTCTCGTTGCGCGGGAGGGTGCCGAAGTCCCGCTCGATCTCGGCGAACGAGCCGTACACGTCGACGCGCGGGTGCTGCGGGTCGTCCGAGCGCCACACCGGCACCGGGCTGCCCCAGAACCGGTTGCGCGTGATCGACCAGTCGCGCGCGTTCTCCAGCCACTTGCCGAACTGGCCGTGCTGGATGTGGTCGGGCGTCCACGAGATCTGCTCGTTGAGCTCGACCATGCGGTCCTTGAACTTCGACACCGCGACGAACCACGACGACACGCCCATGTAGATGAGCGGCTTGCGGCAGCGCCAGCAGTGCGGGTAGGAGTGCGCGTACGACTCACGGCGCAGCAGCACCGTGCCGGGGCTCGTCGCGCCGAGCGGGAGGTCCGGCGTCTCCTCCCCCTGTGCGGCCGCGGCGTCGTGGCGCGTGCGGCCCTTGAGGTGGTCGATGATGAGCGCGTTCGCGTCGAAGACCTGGAGGCTCTCGTAGTCGACGACGGGGAAGACGAACTTGCCGTCGGACGCGACCGGCAGCACCGGCTCGACGCCCTCGCGGTCGGAGACGACCTTGTCCTCCTCGCCGAACGCGCCGGCGTTGTGCACGAGCCCGGTGCCGTCCGTGGTCGTGACGAAGTCGGCCTCGACGACCCGGTGCGCACCGGCGTGCCCGGCGAAGTACGAGAACGGCGGCGTGTACGACCGCCCGACGAGGTCGGCGCCCGTGAGCCGCTCGACGACCTGCGTCGTCACGTCCTCGACGCCCTCGTCGGCGAGCTCGCGCGCGTACGCCTCGAGGCGCTCCGCGGCGATCACGTAGCGCTCCTTGACGCCCGTGAACGACGACTCCACGACGACGTACTCGACGTCGGGGCCGACCATGACGAACAGGTTCGACGGCAGCGTCCAGGGCGTCGTCGTCCAGATGAGCGCGAGCTCGCCCGTCTCGAGCCGGAAGCCGACGGTGACCGCCGGGTCCTGGCGGACCTGGTACACGTCCTCGTCCATGCGCAGCTCGTGGTTGGACAGCGGCGTCTGGTCGTTCCAGCAGTAGGGCAGCACGCGGAAGCCCTCGTAGACGAGGCCCTTGTCGTAGAGCTGCTTGAACGCCCACAGGACCGACTCCATGAACGTCGGGTCGAGCGTCTTGTAGTCGTGCTCGAAGTCGACCCAGCGCGCCTGGCGGGTCACGTAGTCCTGCCACTCGCTCGTGTACTTGAGCACCGACGCGCGGCACGCGTCGTTGAACCGCTCGATCCCCAGCTCGAGGATCTCCTCCTTGGTCTTGATCCCGAGCTGGTCCATCGCCTCGAGCTCGGCGGGCAGGCCGTGCGTGTCCCAGCCGAAGCGACGCTCGACGTGCTTGCCGCGCATCGTCTGGTAGCGCGGCACGACGTCCTTCGCGTAGCCCGTGAGCAGGTGCCCGTAGTGGGGCAGGCCGTTGGCGAACGGCGGGCCGTCGTAGAAGACGAACTCGTTGCTGCCGTTCTCCCCGGCGGGGTTGCGCTCGACCGAGGCGCGGAACGTGTCGTCCGCCTCCCAGTAGGCGAGGACCTCGCGCTCGATCGCGGGCAGGTCCGGGGAGGCGGGGACGCCGAACGCGGCTCCGGGGTGCGCGTCGGCGGCGGACGAGGGTGCGCGGTGCAGCGGGTAGGCCATGGTCTCGAGGACTCCGGTGAGGTAGCGGTCGGCGGGGTGTCCGCCGTGGTGGTACGGGTCGGTCGTGCTCTCCTGCGAGGACGACTCCCCCACCTGGGGCGGGCTCGCCGCGGTACCACCTCGCTTGCCGGCGCCGTCCCCGCAGGTGCCCGACGTCGTCGGGCACCACGGGCGGTCGCCGACCGCTCGTCGCAGGCTGTGACGGGCCCACCCGTCCGGGTCTAGTGAGGACCTGTCGCGGGCCGTCAGGCCTGCCCCGCGGCGCGGGTCCCGTTCTTCCGGAGGCTCGCCGGTGATGGCCGGGTCGACGCCTGTGCCTCCATGGTAGCCGCCGCCCGGCGGCGCGCGGTGTAGGCGTCGATGTCGCGCGCGACGAGCCACTCGAGCGTGAGCGGCGGCGCGTCCGCGGGCGGCGCGGCGAGGGCGGGTGCCGACGACGGCACCGTGGTCGGGCGGTAGCGGGGGAAGTGCGGGGGAACGTACATGGTGGTCTCGCGTCCTGTGCTCGGCTGGCGTCCGTGGGTGCAGACCCGGTCGTGGCGTCGGACTCATCGCTGAGCCGTGGCGCGGGACCGGCGACCGTCACGCCCCGTCGCAGGGAGGGAGGGGCGGGAGGCTGCTCGCGGACACCAGGTCGAGGCTGCGCAGGGCGCCGCGAGCCCTCAACAACAGGTGGCGGCGCGGACCAGCGGGCGCGCGAGGACGAGCGTGCTGCTCGTGGGGCGCGCGGAGGTCACCCGCACATGGTGCCAGCACGCCCGTCGCGGGACAACCTCCGGTCCACCCGGGACCCGGGACCCGGGCCCCTCGCCTGCCCCCCGGTCTCAGGCACGGGCCGGGCCGGTCACCGGACGCGGACGGCGACCTCGTGCCAGCCCGACGCTCCGTCGGGCGCGGGCGGGGCGACGTCGGCCGTCTGGGTGCGCCCGTGGGCGTCGGTCGCCCGGACCGTCAGCCGGTGCTCCCCCGGCGTCGCGTCCCACGCGTACGACCACTGCCGCCACGTGTCCGGGCCGACCGTGGCGGCGAGCGTCGCGGCGCGCCACGGGCCGTCGTCCACGCGCACCTCGACGCCCTCGACGCCCGTGTGCTGGGCCCAGGCCACGCCCGCGACGACGACGTCCCCCGCGTCCACGGCCGCGCCGTCGCGCGGGGTGTCGACGCGCGACGCGAGCTTGATCGGTCCCCGCTCCGACCACCCGCGCGTGGACCAGTAGGCGACGTCGTCGGCGAAGGTCGTGACCTTGAGCTCGGTGACCCACTTCGTCGCGGACACGTAGCCGTACAGCCCGGGCACGACGAGCCGGGCGGGGAACCCGTGCTCGGCCGGCAGCGCCTCGCCGTTCATCCCGACGGCGAGCAGGCTCGCCCGGTCGGGGTCGGTGAGGGCGTCGAGCGGCGTGCTCGCCGTCCACCCGTCGGCGCTCGTGGAGAGCACCATGTCGGCGCCGTCCTGCACGCCCGCGCGCGCGAGCAGCTCGCGCACCGGGTACCCGAGCCACCGCGCGTTGCCCACGAGGTCCCCGCCGACCTCGTTGGACACGCACGTGAGCGTGAGGTCGTGCTCGACGAGCGGGAGCGCGAGCAGCTCGTCGAGCGTGATCTCGAACGGGTCGTCGACGAGCCCCGAGACGCGCAGCGTCCACGACGCCGGGTCGACCTGCGGCACGCGCAGCGCCGTGTCGATGCGGTAGAAGTCCGCGTTCGGGGTGACGTACGGCGCGAGCCCGGGGACGCGCAGGTCCGCCCCGGCGGGGACGGCGGGGGCCGGGGTCGCGGGGGCGGGCAGCCGTAGCGCGTCGCGCGCTGCCGTCACGGCGCGCGAGCCGGCGGACACCGCGCGCGACGTCGCGAGCGCGACGACGCCCGCCGCCGCGGCGAGTCCCGTGACGAGGAGGAACCGGCGGCGGTCGAGGCCGCCGGGCGTCGTCGTCGCGTCGTCGGAGCCGGAGGATACGGCCGGGCCGCGCAGCGTCCGGAGCGTCGCGCGCAGCAGCAGCACGGCGACCCCCACGCCGACCAGGCTCGGCAGCGCCCAGGCCACGTCCCCGCCCGGCCGGGTGGCGGCGACGAGCGCCCCGACCGACCCGACGGCGGCGAGGAGCAGCGCGCCGGCTGGCGGGCGGCGGAGCTCGAGCCAGCCGCTGACGGCCGCGCCCGCGGCGAGCACGACGCCCATGACCCCGAGCAGCACCGCCTTGTCCGCGGTGCCGAAGGTCGCGACGGCCCAGTCCTTGAGGGGCCCCGGCACCGCGTCGACGACCCCCGCCCCGGCGGCGAACAACGGGCTCGACCCGGGCGCGACGACGGCCGCGACGAGCTCGGCGACGGCGAACCCGGCGGCCGCCGCGACGACGCCCGCGAGCGCCGCCCGTGCACCCGCGTTCCCGGCTGCCTGTCGCTGCCCCGTCATGCGCGTCCTCCCGTGGTCCAGTAGACGCCGGGCCGACCCCGGGCGCCATCCTCGGTTCGGAGCGGCGCCGCTCCCGGACGGGTCGGGGTCAGCGGGCGGACGCGTCGGCGTCGGGCGCGGGCTCCACGCCCTTCGGGACGAGCGGCGCGCGCCACAGGGAGTACGTGGAGGCCTGCGCGACGGGCCGCAGGATCAGCGAGTCGATGTTCACGTGGTGCGGGCGCGTGACGGCGAACGTCACGACGTCGGCGACGTCGTCGGCGGTGAGCGGGTCCACGACGCCCGCGTAGACGGCGTCGGCCCCCGCCTGGTCCCCGTGGTAGCGGTTGAGCGAGAACTCGGGCGTGTGCACGAGGCCCGGCGCGATCTCGATGACGCGGATCGGCTCGCCCACGAGCTCGAGGCGGAGCGTCTTCGCGACGCCGAGCAGCGCGTGCTTGGACGCGACGTAGCCGGAGCCGCCGACGTAGGTGTCGTGGCCCGCGGTCGACGTCATGAGCACGATGTCGCCGCGACGCGACGCGCGCAGGAGCGGCAGGAACTCCCGGGTCACGCGCACGGTGCCGAGCACGTTCGTCTCGTACATCGCGCGCCACTCGTCGATCTTCGCCTCGTCGACCGGGTCGACGCCGAGGCCGAAGCCCGCGATGTTGAGCAGCGCGTGCACGGGCCCGCGTGCACCTGCCTCGGCGACGAGGCGCGCGACGTCGTCGTCGGAGGTCACGTCGCCGACCACGGGGTGGGCGCCCGTGCGCTCCGCGACCTCGGCGAGCCGGTCCGCGCGGCGCGCGAACGCCACGACGTCCCAGCCCCGTGCGCGCAGGAACCGCACGCACGCCTCCCCGATGCCCGACGACGCGCCGGTCACCACGGCGCGCAGGGGCGAGGTCGCAGGGGCGGGGGCGGGCAGGTACGACGTCTCGGTCACGACGCACACTCTGTCACGGTCGCGTGTGTAGGCTGGACGACGGACCGCGAACCCCTCGATCGTTCGCCGGAGCGACCTCGTCCTTGGGTCGCGGGTCCGCCCGACGCGAGATGGCGCGTCCGACCCTGGAGAGCCCGCGTCCCCGCCCGGGGGCCGCCGTCCGGCTCTCTCCCCGCCTCGCACCCGGAGCAGCTCCGTGCCCTCGCGCCTCACGCCGTCCCCCGTCTCCCGCCGACCCGTCCGCGCCGCCGTCGGCGCGTCGGCCGTCGCCCTCGTGCTCGCCGCCTGCTCGTCCGGCACGACGCCCGGGGGCGACCCGACCTCTGCGGGCGGCGCGACGTCGTCGAGCACGCCCGGGAGCACCGCGTACCCGCTCACGCTCGACGACTGCGGGTTCAAGGTGACGTTCGACGCCGCGCCCGAGCGCGTCGTGACGATCAAGTCGAGCACCACGGAGATGCTCCTGGCCCTCGGGCTCGGCGACCGGATCGTCGCGAGCGCGTTCGCCGACGGGCCGGTGCCCGACTCGCTGGCCGACGCCGCCGCGGACGTCCCCGCCGTCGTGGAGCCGCTCTCGGACCAGGTCCCGGGTGCCGAGGCGGTCCTGGAGACCGAGCCCGACCTCGTCTACGCGGGCTGGGAGTCCAACCTCACGGCCGACGGCGCCGGCGACCGCGAGACCCTCGCGCAGCTCGGCGTCGCGACCTACGTCTCCCCCGCCGCGTGCAAGGCGCCGGAGTACATGCCGGATCCGCTGACGTTCGACGACGTGTTCGCCGAGATCACCGAGGTCGGCACGATCTTCGACGCGCAGGACGCCGCGGCGGACCTCGTCGCGGAGCAGCGCGCGACGCTCGACGGCGTCGTCCGCGACGACCGCGGCCTGACCGCCCTGTGGTACTCGTCGGGCGACGACATCCCGTACGTCGGGGCGGGCATCGGCGCGCCGCAGATGATCATGGACGCCGTCGGGCTCGAGAACGTCGCGGGCGACGTGCACGACACCTGGACGTCGTACGCGTGGGAGGAGGCGGTCGCCGCCGACCCGGACGTGCTCGTCCTCGTCGACGCCGCCTGGAACACCGCCGAGGCGAAGATCGAGCGGCTCGAGTCCAACCCGGCCACGGCCGAGATGACCGCCGTCCGCGAGGGCCGCTACCTGACGATCCCGTTCCCGGCGACCGAGGCGGGCGTGCGCAACGTCGACGCCGTCGTCGACCTCGCCGCGCAGCTGGAGGCGCTCGACCTGTGACGACCCTGCGCACCCGGCCCGCGCCCGCCGCGGCCGACCGTCGCCCGGACGGCACCGGCCCGGCCGGTCGCGCGCGGCGCGGCGCGGCCTGGTGGGTGCCGGCCGGCGTCGTCGCGCTCGTCGCGACGGTGCTCGTCACGGTGACGATCGGGCCGGCGGACCTCGCCGTGGGCGAGGTGTGGCGCTCGGTCGCGACGCACCTCGGGCTCGGCGGGCCGCTGGGCCTGGAGCCGCTCGGCGCCCTGCAGGACGGCATGGTGTGGCAGCTGCGGCTCCCCCGCGTGCTCACGGCGGCGGCCGTGGGCGCCGGGCTCGCGGTGTGCGGCGTCGTCATGCAGTCGCTCACGCGCAACCCGCTCGCCGACCCCTACCTGCTCGGGCTGTCGTCCGGCGCGTCGCTCGGCGCGGTGCTCGTGCTGGTCGCGGGCTGGACGGTCCTGCTCCCGGTCGCGGCCTTCGGCGGCGCGGTGCTCGCGCTCGTCGCCGCGCTCGGGCTCGCGGGCGCGCTCGGCGCGCTCACGCCCACGCGGACCGTGCTCGCCGGGCTCGCGGTGAGCCAGCTCGCGGCGGCCGCGACGAGCTTCGTCATCTTCTGGTCCGCGACCGGCGACTCCTACCGCGAGATCCTGTCGTGGCTCATGGGCTCCGTCGCGGGCGCGACGTGGACCTCGGTCGCGGTCGCGGGCGGCGCGACGCTCGTGCTCGGGACGCTGCTCGCGTCGACCGGCTCGGTGCTCGACGCCTTCACCTTCGGCGACACGGCGGCCTCCGCGCTCGGGGTCGACGTCGCGCGCGTGCGCTGGACGCTCCTCGTGGGCGTCGCGCTGCTCACCGGCGCGCTCGTGTCCCAGTCGGGGTCCATCGGGTTCGTCGGCCTGATCCTGCCGCACGCGGTCCGGCTCCTCACCGGCGCGCGGCACCGGCTGCTCCTCCCGCTCTCCGCGCTGTTCGGCGCGACGTTCCTCGTCTGGGCCGACACGCTCGCGCGCACGATGTTCGCGCCGCGCGAGCTGCCCGTCGGCATCGTCACCGCCGCGATCGGCGCCCCGGTGTTCGCCCTGCTGCTGTGGCGCGGACGGAGGACCGCGTGAGCGCCCTCGCCGTCGTGGGCACGACCGGGCTCGACGCGGAGCGCGTGTCGTGGTCGGTCGACGGTCGCCTCGTCCTCGACGGCGTCGACTGCACCGCGCCTCCGGGTGCGGTGAGCGGGCTGCTCGGCCCGAACGGCTCCGGGAAGTCCACGCTCCTGCGCGTGCTCGCGGGCGTCCGGGCGCCGGCGGCGGACCCGGGCCGGGACGGCGCCCGCGTGCGGTTCGACGGCGCCGACCTGCTCGCGCTGCCGCGCCGCCAGCGGGCGCGGGTGCTCGCGCTCGTCGAGCAGGACGCGACGACCGACCTCCCGCTCTCCGTGCTCGACGCCGTGCTGCTCGGCCGCATCCCGCACCGGTCGCTCCTCGCGGGCGACTCCGCGACCGACCGCGACCTCGCCCGCGCGGCGCTCGCCCGCGTCGGGATGGCGGGGTTCGCGGACCGCGAGGTCGCGACGCTCTCCGGCGGCGAGCGCCAGCGCGTGCACCTCGCGCGCGCCCTCGCGCAGGAGCCCGCCCTCCTGCTGCTCGACGAGCCGACCAACCATCTCGACATCGCCGCGCAGCTCGACACGATGCGCGTCCTGCGCGACCTCGCGGACGACGGCGTCACCGTGCTCGCCGCGCTCCACGACCTCAACCTCGCGGCCCAGACGTGCGACCACGTCGTCGTGCTGGCGGACGGCCGCGTCCTGGCGGCAGGCGACGTCCACGACGTGCTCGTGCCCGCCGTGCTGGACCCCGTCTACGGCGTGCGGTGCGAGGTGCTCACGCACCCGCGCACCGGCAGGCCGGTGCTGACGTTCGAGCCCCCGGCCTGAGGAACCCTCAGAAGCCGCGCAGTCGTTCGAGGCGCACGCGCAGCGTCACGGCGTAGTCGTCGTGGAAGCCGTCGGGCGTCGTGCCGAGGCCGCGGATGCCGTCGTCGTACTTCGCGTCGTACGCCGCGCGCTCCGCGTCCGAGAGACCGTCGTCGTCGACCGACGCCGTGCCGGTGAGCACGACGACGTCGCCGCCCGACGGGGTGCTGTTGAGGTGCACCGCGACGCGGGGGTTCGCGCGGACGTTGCGCAGCTTGGCCGTGCGCGGCTGGGACTTCACGACGACCTCGTCGGCACCGTCCCAGCGGAACCAGACCGGCGTCGGCTGCGGCGTGCCGTGCGGGTCCACGGTGACGAGCCACACGACCTGCTCGTCGGCGAGCCGCGCCGCAGCGCGTGAGCCGAGGCGCGTCGTGGTGTCGACCGCCGGCATCAGGCCTCCTCGGCCGCGGCGAGGCGCGGCAGCTCGATCGCGGGGCAGCGGTCCATGACCATGTCGAGGCCCGCGTCGCGCACGCGCCGCGCGGCGTCCTCGTCGATCACGTCGAGCTGGAACCACACCGCCTTCGCGCCGATCGCGATCGCCTGGTCGGCGACGTCGCCCGCGAGCTCGGAGCGCACGAACACGTCGACGACGTCGACGGGGAACGGGACGTCCGCGAGGCTCGCGTACCCCTGCTCGCCGTGGACGGTCTCCGCCGACGGGTGGACGGGCACGACCCGCTTGCCGTGCTGCTGCAGCACGCGCGCGACCCCGTACGCGGCGCGCGCGGTGTTGTTCGACAGGCCGACGACGGCCCAGGTCTCGGTGCCCTCCAGGACCCGACGGACGGTGTCCTGCTCGTCGGCCGGCACGGCCGCTGTGACGTCGCTCATGTCGTGCGCAACCGGGTCCCGGCCGCGGCTATTCCGCGGCCGGACCCGGCGCGGGCAACCGCGCACCTCAGAGCAGCGCGAGGGCGAGCAGCGCGCTCGACGCCGCACCGGCCACCGTCCGCACGTGGTTCCACGCGAGCCAGCGCGGCAGGAACGCCGTCCACGCCGCCGCCAGGTCGCCCTCGCGGGCCGCGGCGTCGAGCCGCTCGTTGAGCGGGACGTTGCCCACGGCCGTCACGCCGAGGATCCCGACGACCGCGACAACCGCGCCCGCGAGCGCCCGTCCCGCCCCGGAGTCCCCGCCGACGAGTCCGACGACGGCCGCCGCCGCGGGGAGCAGGACGCTCGCGGCGAGCAGGAGCATCAGCGGCGGCCGGAGCGCGTCGCGGTTGATCGCGACCATCGCGGCGCCGCCCTCGCCCGGCGGGAGGCGGCGCAGCCCACCCATCACGAACGTCGAGAACGCGAAGAGCACGCCGCCCGCGAGCCCCGTCGCGACGGCGGCCGCCACGACGAGGGTCGCGAAGGCAGTCACGGCGTGGTCTCCACCGTGCGCGTGCCGGCGACGGTGCCCGCGACCCACGCGCCCGCCTCGCGCGCCGCGTACTCGCGGAAGTCCCGCGGCTCGCGGCCGAGCGCGACGCGGACGCCGTCGGTCACGGGGGTCCCGCGCCCGTCGAGCACCTCGGTGAAGAGGTACCGCATGAGGTCGACGACGTCATCGGGCAGCCCGGCCGCAGCAAGGCCCGCGACGAACGCCTCCATGGCGACGGGCTCGTAGCGGACGTCGCGCCCGCTCGCGGCGGCGATCTCCGCGACCGCTTCGTGGAACGTCAGCGCGCGCGGCCCGGTGAGCTCGAGGACGCGCCCCGCGAGGGCATCGTCCGTGAGGGCCGCGACCGCGACGTCGGCGACGTCCTCGAGGTCGACGAACGGCTCCGCGACGTCGTCGACCGGGAGCGCGAGGACGCCGTCGAGCACGGGCCCGAGGAGGAAGCTCTCGCTGAAGTTCTGGTCGAAGAACGCGCACCGCACGACCGTGCGCGCCGGGAACGCCGCGCCGACGAGCTCCTCCGCGCGCTGCGCCTCCTCCTCGCCGCGCCCGGAGAGCAGCACGAGGCGGCGGACGCCGGCGTCGTGCGCGCGGGCCGCGAGGCGGGCCACGGTCTCCGGGGCGCCGGGGACCGCGAGGTCGGGCGCGTACGCGACGTACACGGCCGCGGCGCCCGCGAGCGCGGGCTCCCACGTCGTGTCGTCGTCCCAGTCGAAGCGCACGTCGCCGGAGCGCGACGCCCGGCGCACGGGGACGCCGGCCGCGTCGAGCCGGTCCGCGACGCGGCGGCCGGTCTTGCCGGTCGCGCCGAGCACGAGGACGGTGCCGGGCGCAGGTGCCGGTGCGGCGGTCGGCGCCGTCGTGCGGGCGGGCGCCGCCGACGGGGCGGCGGTGGGCGGGGTCGAGGCAGGCATGGTGTCTCCCGAGGTGCGAGTGGTGGAGCGGTACGGGTCCCACCCAACCGCCGCGCCGCGAGACGTTCCATGGCCGACCGGCTCGCGCGCATACGTAATCGTCTCGCCACGCCCCGGCGTACGCTGGCGCGATGGACGTCGTCGCCGGGCTGCTCGACGGGCCGCGCGCCCGCGGGGCCTTCCTCCTGCGGAGCCACCTGCGCGCGCCGTGGGGCATGCGCATCGAGGACGAGGCGCCGCTGACGATCGTCCCCGTCCTGCGCGGGTCCGGGTGGGTCGGCCCCGGGGCCGGGGGCACGTCGTCCGACCCGGGCGAGCACGTCGCCGCGGGCGACGTCGTGCTCCTGCGCGGCCCGGACCACTACGTCGTCGCCGACGCGCCGACCACGGCGCCCCAGGTCGTCGTCGGCCCGGCGTCCGACATGTGCCGAGCGGTCGACGGCGGCCCCTCCCCCATGACCGTGCTCGGCGTGCGGTCGTGGGGCAACGACCCGGACGGCGAGACCGTCATCGTCACGGGCACGTACCCGCTCGACGGCGAGGTCGGGCGCCGGGTGCTGCGCGTCCTGCCCCAGCGCGTGGTCCTGCGCCGCGGGGACGTGGACGGGACGCTCGTCGAGATGCTCGCCCGGGAGGTCGTGCAGGACCTCCCCGGCCAGGAGGCGGTGCTCGACCGCCTCCTCGACCTCCTCCTCATCTCGTGCCTGCGCACGTGGCTCTCGCGCGACGACGCGCCGGGCTGGTACCGCGCCGATGCCGACCCCGTCGTCGGGGCCGCGCTGCGGCTCATCCACCACGACCCGGCGCGTGCCTGGACCCTCGACGCGCTCGCGCGGGAGGTGGGGCTGTCGCGCGCGGCGTTCTCGCGCCGCTTCACGGCGCTCGTCGGCGAGCCGCCGATGGGCTACCTCACCGGCTGGCGGCTCGACCTGGCCGCCGACCTCCTCCTCGAGCCGGACGCGACGCTCGCCGCGGTCGCGCGCGCCGTCGGGTACGCGACGCCGTTCGCGCTCAGCGCCGCGTTCAAGCGCGTGCGCGGCGTGAGCCCGGCGGAGCACCGGGCGCGCGCCGGCGCGGCGTGAGCACTCAGCGCGCGACGGGCACGAGCTCGACGTCCCGCAGCGCGCCGTCGTCGACGACGGCCGTGAGGAACGTCCCGACCGGCTGCCGACGGCGGTCCGTCGGCGAGCCGGGGTTGAGCAGGCGCAGGCCGCCCGGCGACGTCGTGTCCCAGGGGATGTGGCTGTGCCCGAACACGAGCACGTCCACGTCGGGGAACGCGGCGTCGGCGCGACGCTCGCGCCCGTCCTTCCCGCCCGTCTCGTGCACGACGGCGAGCCGCAGCCCCTCGACCGTGGCGCGCGCCACCTCGGGCAGGCGCGCGTGCAGGTCGGGGCCGTCGTTGTTCCCCGCGACCCCGACGAGGCGTGCCGCGCGCGCCTCCAGCGCGTCGAGCAGGTCGACGCTCACCCAGTCGCCTGCGTGCACGACGACGTCCGCGTCGTCGACCGCGCGCCACACCTGGTCCGGGAGCGCCCGGGCGCGGACCGGGACGTGCGTGTCGCTGAGCAGGAGGAGTCGGGTGGGCACGCCGCCACGATAGGTCGCGGTCCCGGGGCACGCCGGGTGACGATGGGCCCATGCCGATCCCGCGCTGGGTGACCCGCAGCAACAGGCGCTTCCTCAACCCCGTCATGCTCCACGTCGCGACGGGCGTCGGGCCGATGGCCGTCGTCCGCCACGTCGGGCGGCGCAGCGGGCGGGAGTACCGCACCCCGGTCTTCGCGTTCGCCTACCGCGACGACCCGACCGGTCCGGTCCGCGTCGCGTTCGCCCTCACGTACGGCCCCGACGTGGACTGGGTCCGCAACGTCGAGGCGGCCGGGGAGTTCGTCCTCGAGCGGCGCGGCGTGGAGTACGTCGTCGACGACGTGCGTCGCGTGACCGGCGCGGACGGCCTGCGGCTCCTGCCCGGCTGGACGAGCGCGATCCTGCGGCGCGCGGGCGTCGACGAGTTCCGGACCGGACGGCTGCGCCGGGCACCCGGCAGCCGGCTGCCATGATGGGGGCATGACCGACCAGCTCTGGATCACCGGCGACCCCGACGCGGACGCGCTGCTCAGCGACGACGCGTTCGCGCTCCTCGTGGGGATGCTGCTCGACCAGCAGTACCCGATGGAGCACGCGTTCGCCGGGCCCCGCAAGATCCGCGACCGCCTCGGCTCGATCGACCCGCGCACCGTGGCGGACACCGACCCCGACGCGTTCGTCACGCTCGCCACGACGCCGCCCGCGATCCACCGCTACGGGCGCTCGATGGCGGGCCGGGTGCAGGAGCTCGCGCGCGTCGTCGTCGACGAGTACGACGGCGACGCGACCCGGATCTGGACCGCACCGGGCGCGGACGGCGAGCCGACGGGCGCGGAGGTGCTCGCGCGCCTGCGGGCGCTGCCCGGGTTCGGCGACCAGAAGGCGCGCATCTTCCTCGCGCTCCTGGGCAAGCAGCGGGGCGTGCGTCCCGCGGGGTGGCGCGAGGCCGCCGGCCACTACGGGGACGAGGGCTCGCGCCGGTCCATCGCCGACGTCACGAGCCCCGAGTCGCTCGCCGAGGTCCGCACGTTCAAGAAGGCCCAGAAGGCCGCCGCCAAGGCCGCGAAGGGCTGACCCGCCGCGCCGCGCGCGGACGCCCGGGTGCGCGACGCACCCCGGCGGCTATCGTCGGCGCGTGACCACGACGACGCCTCCCGCCCCGGGGCTCCCTCCCGCCACGCGCACGCTCCTGGCCCTCGCCGCCGGCGTCGTCGTCCTCGCCGGGGTCCACGCCGCCCGCGAGGTCCTCGCCCCGATGTTCCTCGCGGCGGTCATCGTCATCATCTGCCACCCCGTGCGCTTCCCCCTGGAGCGCCGGGGCTGGCCGCGGTGGGCAGCGACGGCCGCCGTCGTCACGGTCGCGTACCTCATCCTCGCGGCGCTCGTCGCGATGCTCGCGTTCGCGGGCGTCCGGTTCGTGGACCTCGTCCGCGAGTACCTCCCGGCCCTCGTGCGCGCGGTCGACGACGTGGTGGACCAGCTCGCCGCGGTCGGCATCGACACGGACATCGCCGAGGCGGCCACGTCGTGGCTCGACCCGGGACGCGTCGTCAGCCTCGCGGGCAACGTGTCCGGCATGGCCCTGGGCATCGCGACCGCGTTCTTCTTCGTGCTCGCCTACGCGATCTTCATGGCCGCCGACGCCGCGCGGTACTCCACCGCCGGCTCGGTGTTCGGCGCCGAGCGCGCCGCGACGGTCGACCGGGCGACGCGGTTCAGCGGCGGGGTGCGCCGCTACTTCGTGGTCAACGCGTCGTTCGGCGCCGTCGTCGCCGTGATCGACGGCGTCGCCCTGTGGCTCCTGTCGGTCCCGGCCCCGACCGTGTGGGCGATCCTCGCGTTCGTCACGAACTTCATCCCGAACATCGGCTTCGTCCTGGGGCTCGTGCCGCCCGTCGTCATGGCGTTCGTCGTCGGGGGCTGGCAGCTCGCGCTCGCCGTCGTCGCGGTCTACTGCGTGGTGAACGTCGTGCTCCAGGTGCTCGTCCAGCCGAAGTTCGTCGCCGACGCGGTGAACCTCAGCCTCACGTTGAGCTTCGTCTCCGTCGTCTTCTGGACGTTCGTCATCGGGCCGCTCGGCGCGATCCTCGCCATCCCGCTCACGCTGCTCGTCCGGGCCCTCGTGCTGGAGCCCGACCCGGGCTCGGGCTGGCTGCGCTGGCTCTCCGGGGACGACGCGCCGCGGCCCGCCGAGGACCCGCGGGGCACGGGCTCCCCTCCCGCCGCCGACGCCGTGCCGGACGAGGACGACGCCGCCCCGGCGGAGCCCGCGGGCCCCGAGGCCGACCCTCAGGTGGAGCCTGAGGGTTCCGCCGTCGAGCGCTCCCCCGCGCCGGACGAGCGCTGATCCCCGCCGCACGGTCCGCCCCGGGCCCTGGTGCGCGCGCCACCGCCCTCCCTAGGCTGGTGCTCGGCGGGTGTCCGCCCGTCACCGGCACGGGGAGGAACCATGGCGCACGGAGACATCACGCACATCGACATCCCGGTGAGCGACAACGGCAGGGCCACGCAGTTCTACGGCGAGCTCTTCGGCTGGGAGATCGCGGAGGTGCCCGGCTTCGAGGGCTACCCCATGTGGCAGGCCCCGAACAAGATCAGCGGCGGCGGCCTCGCCCCGCGGTCCGAGGGGTTCACGAGCCCGCGCAGCTACGTCGAGGTCGACTCCATCGAGGAGACGCTCGCCAAGGTCCGTGAGCTCGGCGGGCGGGTCGTGCTGGAGAAGTCGGAGATCAGCCCCACCTCGTGGTGGGCCGCGTTCGAGGACGCCGACGGGAACCAGATCGGTCTCTACGAGGGCACGACGGACGCGGGCTGACCGCGCGCGGCGCGCAGCCGCACGGCCGTCAGGGTCGGGGCGACAGCACGCGGCCGTCCGGGTCGTCGGGCCGGCGCGGCCGCAGCGTGGGCGGGGGCGGCCACGGGAGGTCGTAGCGCTCGACGGGGACGTCGATCGCCCCGAAGTCGTCCGTCTGCACGACGACGCCGTCCGGCGTGACCTCGACGAGCCGGACCCGCAGCGGCGGCGCGTCGTCCTGCTCGAGCACCCAGACGTCGGCGAGCCACGCGAGGCTGCTCGCGTCGAGCGCCTCCTCCGCCTCGAGCCAGTCGACCGGGCCGGTGAGCTCGTGCCCGAGCAGCGACACGGCCACCCAGGCGTCGCCCTCGGGGCGGATCCAGCCCACGTGCTCGCGGTCGTCGGGGCGGCGGTGCGCGATCCAGTCGGAGGGGAGCATCCGGGCAGGCTAGCGGCGACGACGGGGCGCACGCCAGGGGTTTCGCCGCCGCGGGCGCGCCCCGCCTCAGTCCGCGACCGGCTCGTTCCCGGAGCCCTCGCGGTACCCCTCGGCGAACCCGGCCCGGTAGCCGTCGGCGTACGCGGCCTCCCGCGCGGCGTCGTCCCCCTGCTCGCGGCGCGCGTCGGCCTGCCCGCGGGCGTACGCCTCGGCGCTGCCCTCGCGGAACAGGTCGTCGCCCGAGCCGCGCACGAGCACGCGGGCGCCCGGACCGTCCTCGCTCCCGACGTACCGGCCGAGCCCGCGCACCACGGCGACGGGCCGCCCCGCCGCCTTGCCGCGCACGAGCTCGCTCGCGGCCGCCACCTCGTCGACGACGGCGGTCACGGTCACCGACAGCGGCCGCCCGTGGGAGTCCACGCCGCCGCGCAGGTCCTCCGCGACGACGACCCCCGCTGCCCCGATGCCGATGTCGACGAGGCCGTCGCGCCACGCCCGGCCGGAGGTGTCCGTCACGACGACGCCCAGCCGGTCGAGGCCGAACCGCTCGCGGAGCGCGCCGCGCAGCGCCCGCGCGGAGGCGTCGGGGTCGAGCGGGAGCAGCAGGACCGTGCCCTCCGGGGTGTTCGAGGCGTCGACACCCGCCGCGGCCATGACGAGGCCGAGCCGGTTCTCGACGATGCGCAGCGGCGGCTGGCCGGGACGCTCGCGCGTCGCGACGACGCGCACCGTCTCGTCCGTGATCGCCTGCTCGCGGTCCGCCGCGGCGACGACGCGGCCCTCGGCCTTCGAGACGATCTTGCTCGTCACGACGACGACGTCACCGTCCACGAGCGCCTCCCCCGCCAGCAGGTCACCCACGAGCGCGGCGAGGTCGTCGCCCGGCCGGACCTCGCCGAGGCCCTCGGGTGCACACACCGTGAGGCGCGCGGACCGATCGGGGCCCGCGCCGCCGTCGGGCCCGCCGGGTGCGGCGTCGTGCTCGCTCATCGCGCGAGCTTCGGGAGCACCTCGCGACCGAAGACCTCGATCCACTCGCGCTGGTTGCGGCCGACGTTGTGCAGGTAGATGCGGTCGAACCCGAGGTCGACGAACTTCTGGATGTACGCGCGGTGCTCGTCCGGGTCGGCGGAGATCACCATGCGACCCTCGAAGTCCTCCGGGCGCACGAGCTTGGCCATCTGCTCGAAGTCGTGCGGCGAGCGGATGTCCGCCTTGGGGAACTTCATGCCGCCGTTGGGCCACTCGGTCATCGCGTTGGCGAGCGCCTCCTCGTCGGTCGCGGCCCAGGAGAGGTGGAGCTGGAGCACCTTGGGCATCGCCTCGGGGTCGCGGCCGGACTCGCGCACGCCGTCGTCGAACTTGCCGAACAGCATGGAGATCTTCTCGAGCGGCGCCCCCACGGTGATGAGACCGTCGGCGTGACGCCCCGCGCGCTTCGCGGTCACCGGACCGGCGGTCGCGACGAGGATCTCCGGCGCCACCTCGGGCATGGTCCACAGCCGCGTGGACTCCATCTTGTAGAACTGCCCGGAGTGCTTGACGTCCTTGTTGTCGAGCCCGGACTGGAACAGCTTCTTGATGACGTCGATCGCCTCGAACATGCGGTTGATGCGCTCGGGCGCCTCGGGCCAGTAGCCCGCGACGACGTGCTCGTTGAGCGCCTCGCCCGAGCCGAGCCCGAGCCAGTGCCGGCCGGGGTACATCGCGGCGAGCGTCGCTGACGCCTGGGCGACCATCGCGGGGTGCCAGCGGAACGTCGGCGCGGTGACCCCGGGGCCCAGGTCGCCCCGGGTCCGCTCGCCGAGCGCCGTGAGCACGTTCCACACGAACGACGACTCGCCCTGCGCCGGGACCCACGGCTGGAAGTGGTCGGCCGCCATGGTCCCGGAGAAGCCGTGCTCCTCCGCGTAGGCCGAGAGCGCGACGGCCTCGGTCGGGTGGAACTGCTCGAGCATGGCGGCGTAGCCGATCGTCAGACCCATGGGCCGACCTTAACCCTCCGCGGACCGTCCTGGGCGAGCGGGCGCCGGCGCCCGTCCCGCACCGGTCCGGTCCTCGCCGGGCGAGGACCGGACGGGGCGCGTCAGACGTACAGCGGCGTCAGGTCCGCGTACTCCTCGACCGAGCCGCCGCGCAGGCAGACCTCGATGATCCGGCGACCCAGCGGGTCGAGGTCGTCGGTGAGGAACTGCCGGAGCTCGCTCGCGAAGAAGTCGGTGATGATCCGCGCCCCGGCGTCGTAGGCCTCGACCCCCACCTGGGACTGCAGCTCGGGCCGCAGGAAGGTCGGGCGCACGAGCTGGCCGTCGATCTTCATCTCCGTGAGCGTGTAGCCGAACAGGGGGCAGCGGGCGGGCGTCAGCTCGTCCGGCCGCAGCCGGCCCCCGCCGCGGCGCGCGAGGTACTCGCGCGTGAGCCACTCGGCCGCGAAGTCCACCCGGTAGGCGCCGATGTGCTGGTTGGGGGTGAGCACGTAGCGCGTCCGGCGAGTCTCCACGAGCTGGCGCAGCAGGAGGTTCGCCGCCGCGACCTTCGTCCCCGTCGCGAACGGCCAGTACGACCCGACGCCCTCGGCGACCATGCCGCCGTGGGCGAGCGCCTCCGTCGCCGTGCGGGACTCGCCGATCGACGGGTTCTTGTCGCCGCGCGGCGCGACGAGCCGCCAGATCCAGGCGAGCGCCGCGGGCACCACGTGGGTCATGCCCATGATCCCGTAGGTGGGGTGGTCGCGCGTGCAGGCAGGCATCCGGGCGCCGAACGTGCGCACGTCGACCTCGGCCGGCCCGGCGACGTCGGTGAGCAGGTGCCGCGGCACGACGACGCGCGGGTTGGGGCACCGCCGGCCGTCGGCGTCGAGCGAGTGCTCCCAGGGCAGCACGGTCGCGTCGGGGACGCCGTCGATGTTGAAGAACACGAGCGGCACGTCGGGGTGGATGCACGCACGCTCGAGGTGCGCGTCCTGCCCGTACCCGGTGAGGTTGTCGACGCGCACGAACCAGCCCTCCTCGGCGTCGGTCACCACGAGGCGGCCGTCGCCGGTCTGGAGCGCGGCGTGGCACAGGGTCATGTCGTCGGTGACGGGGGCGAGCGCGCTCGTCTCCCCCAGCGTGATGACGTAGGGCTCGCGCGTGACGACGTTCGTGCCGAGCAGGATCCTGCCGTCCTCCTGGCGCCGCAGGTCCTGGCACATCTCCGACTTGCCGCCGCCCGAGGCCCCCTCGTGCATGATCACGGTCTCGTTCTCGTACGGCGTGGTGACGCGGACCGACGACGCGTGCGCCGTGACCCAGCCCTCCCGCTCGCCCACGTCGAGCAGGACCGAGAACACGCCCTTCTTGGCGCTCGGCCCCGGGTAGAGGTTGTAGGCGAACACCTCGTGGAGCGTCTCGGAGCGGTCGTGCACGACGACCTGGCGCCCGCCGAACCGGGTGTGACGCAGCGGAGGCGCGACGTAGAGGATCGAGCGCGGCGCGAACGGGCCGAGCTCGTCGAACGTGGCCCAGCCCTGGAGGTCGACGAGGGCGAGCGCGAAGAACGCCGCGTTGACGGGGCAGACGGCGAGCGACGGGTAGCCGTGCGTGCGCCCGCCGGCGCGGAACGGCACGACGACGAGCTCCTGAGCGGCGAGCCACGCGAGCGTCTCGTCCTTGACCGGGCCGAACTCCGCACCGAAGACGTCCCGGTAGCGCGGCTTGTCGGTCGGCAGGTCGTCGGCGATCCGCATGCAGTCCGGGTCCCGGCGGCGCATGTAGTCCTCGGGGTAGTTCACCGCGATCCCGTTGCGGCACCGCACGACCTCCGCCTCGACGACGCGCTCGCCCCCGGCGTCGTACTCGACGGCGAACCGCGGGCCGCCGTCGGGCCCGAGCGCGAGGCGGTAGAGCTCCTCGCGCGACGCCGGGACGACGAGGCGCGGGCACGCCGCGAGGGCGGCGGCGAGGGCGGGCGGCAGGACGACGCCGGGCGGGATCGCCCCGTCGGCGCGCGTGCGGTCGGTGGTCGTGACGGTCATGGGTGCTCCAGGGGTCGGCGCGGGGATCGGGTCGAGGTGCGCCCACGAGCACCTGTCGCTTTGCGTGCAGATTACGACTCGATGACTATTCGACCCAGGGACCTTCGACCCGTCTCGGTCCGCACGCCGCGGACGGCCGCCTCGACGCCCGCCGGACGCCGAGACGGCGTCCGGCACGGCCGCGGGATCTGGGAGAATGG
Organism: Cellulosimicrobium sp. 72-3; assembly: GCF_013127315.1. Classification (NCBI taxonomy): domain Bacteria; kingdom Bacillati; phylum Actinomycetota; class Actinomycetes; order Micrococcales; family Promicromonosporaceae; genus Cellulosimicrobium; species Cellulosimicrobium sp. 72-3. The sequence goes on along the minus strand of NZ_CP053419.1, from coordinate 1,647,249 downwards.
GCGACCATGAGCGACTTCCCGACGAACGCGCCGACGGGCGCGGCCGAACCCGCTGCAGCAACGACCTCCTCCGCCGGGCACGTAGCCGGTGACGTCGTCCGCGCGGTGGTCGCGGGAGTACCCGACCGGGTGAGCCTCGACGGGCTCGAGGACACCTACGACGCGCGCTGGGCCGAGCAGGGGACGTACGCGTTCGACCGCTCGAAGACCCGCGAGCAGGTCTTCTCCATCGACACCCCGCCGCCGACCGTCTCGGGCTCGCTGCACGTGGGCCACGTGTTCTCCTACACGCACACCGACGTCGTCGCGCGGTTCCAGCGCATGCGCGGCCTCGAGGTGTTCTACCCGATGGGCTGGGACGACAACGGCCTGCCCACCGAGCGGCGCGTCCAGAACTACTACGGCGTCCGCTGCGACCCCACGCTCCCCTACGTCGAGGGCTTCGAGCCCCCGCACGAGGGCGGCGAGGGCAAGTCCGTCAAGGCCGCCGACCAGGTACCGGTGAGCCGTCGCAACTTCATCGAGCTGTGCGAGCGGCTCACGGCCGAGGACGAGAAGCAGTTCGAGGCGCTGTGGCGCCGGCTCGGGCTCTCGGTCGACTGGGCGCAGCACTACCAGACGATCGACGCACGGTCCCGCACCGCGGCGCAGCGCGCGTTCCTGCGCAACCTCGCGCGCGGCGAGGCGTACCAGGCCGAGGCCCCCGGGCTGTGGGACGTGACGTTCCAGACCGCCGTCGCGCAGGCCGAGCTCGAGGCGCGCGACTACCCGGGCCACTTCCACAAGGTCGCGTTCCACCGGGTCGCGCCGGGCACCCCGGACGACGGCGCACCCGTCCTCATCGAGACCACGCGCCCCGAGCTGCTCGCGGCGTGCGTGGCGCTCGTCGCGCACCCCGACGACGAGCGGTACCAGCACCTGTTCGGCACCTCGGTGCGCTCGCCGCTGTTCGACGTCGAGCTGCCCGTCCTCGCCCACCCCGCCGCCGAGCGCGACAAGGGCGCGGGCATCGCGATGTGCTGCACGTTCGGCGACCTCACCGACGTGCAGTGGTGGCGCGAACTGCAGCTCCCGACGCGCTCGATCATCACGCGCGACGGCCGGATCACGCGCGAGACGCCGGACTGGATCACCTCGCACGCCGGCCAGGGCGTGTTCGCCGAGCTCGCGGGCAAGACGACGTTCTCGGCGCGCCAGGTCGTCGTCGACGCGCTGCGCGACGCGGGCGACCTCGACGGCGAGCCCGTGCCGACCCAGCGCAAGGCGAACTTCTTCGAGAAGGGCGACAAGCCCCTCGAGATCGTCACGTCGCGCCAGTGGTACATCCGCAACGGCGGCCGCGACTGGACGACGGCCGACGGCACGACCCGCGACCTGCGCCAGGAGCTGCTGAACCGCGGCAAGGAGCTCGCGTTCCACCCCGACTTCATGCGCGTGCGCTACGAGAACTGGGTCGGCGGTCTCAACGGCGACTGGCTCATCTCGCGCCAGCGCTTCTTCGGCGTCGCGATCCCGCTGTGGTACCCCGTGCTCGAGTCGGGCGAGGTCGACCACGACCACCCGATCGTGCCGTCCGAGGACGCGCTGCCCGTCGACCCGTCGTCCGACGTGCCGGCCGGGTACACCGAGGACCAGCGCGGCGTGCCGGGCGGGTTCGTCGGCGAGAACGACATCATGGACACGTGGGCGACGTCGTCGCTCACGCCGCAGATCGCGGGCGGCTGGGAGGTCGACCCCGACCTGTTCGAGCGCGTCTTCCCCATGGACCTGCGCCCGCAGGGCCAGGACATCATCCGCACGTGGCTCTTCTCCACGGTCGTGCGCTCGCACCTCGAGTTCGGCTCGCTGCCGTGGAAGAACGCCGCGATCTCCGGCTGGATCCTCGACCCCGACCGCAAGAAGATGTCGAAGTCCAAGGGCAACGTCGTCACGCCCATGGGCCTGCTCGAGGAGCACGGGTCGGACGCCGTGCGGTACTGGGCGGCGTCGGCCCGCCTCGGCACGGACGCGGCGTTCGAGGTCGGGCAGATGAAGATCGGCCGTCGCCTCGCGATCAAGATCCTCAACGCGTCGAAGTTCGCGCTGTCGTTCGGGATCGACGCCGAGACCGGGACGGGCGAGATCGTCCTCGACCCGGCGCTCGTCACCGAGACGCTCGACCGTGCGATGCTCGCGGGCCTCGCGACCGTCGTCGAGAAGGCGACCGAGGCGTTCGAGGCGTACGACCACACGCGCGCGCTCGAGGTCACCGAGACGTTCTTCTGGACGTTCTGCGACGACTACCTCGAGCTCGTCAAGGACCGCGCGTACGGCGCCGGCGCCGCGGCCTCCGACGTCTCCCCCGAGACCCGGTCCGCGCGCGTCGCGCTCGCCATCGCCCTCGACACGCTCCTGCGCCTGTTCGCGCCGTTCGTGCCGTTCGCGACGGAGGAGGTGTGGTCGTGGTGGCGCGCGTCGGAGGGCTCCGTCCACCGCGCGCCGTGGCCCACGCCCGACGTCGCGCGCGCGGCCGCCGGCGACGCCGACCCGGCCGTCCTCACCGCCGCGGGCCACGCGCTCGCGGCGCTGCGCAAGATCAAGTCGGAGGCGAAGGTGTCGATGCGCACCCCGATCCTCGCGGCGCAGGTCGCGGTGCCGGCGGCGTCGATCGCCGGCGTCGAGGCGTCGGTCGTCGACGTCCGCAACGGTGGGCGCGTCACCGGCACGCTCGACCTCGTCGCGGCGGCCGAGGGCCAGGGCGACCCGGCCGTCCAGGGCGGGATCGTCGTCGTCTCCTCCGAGCTCGGCGAGCCCGAGGCCCGCAAGAAGGGCTGACCCGCACGACGACAGCACCACGACGCCCTCCCCGGCCGCGGCCGGGAAGGGCGTCGTCGTCGGTGGCCGGGGCCTAGATGATCTCGCCGCGCAGTCGCGAGTCGTCGCCGGACATCGTCGCCGCGACCTCGCGCGGCGTCCCCTCGTCCGCCCAGCGGAGCGTGGCGCCCACGCCCTCGATGAGCTCGACGCTGCCCTCGGGCGCGAACGTCAGCCCGGCGTCCTGCCCGACGGCGGCCCGCACGAGCGCGACCGTGGCAGGCAGCTTCTCCAGGCCGTCCGTCACGCCGAGGGACTCGATCTCCTCGCGGGTCGCCGCGATGTGCAGCGGGCTGGGCCCGATCCACAGCGAGCGGTCGTCGAGCGCGCCGTCCTGCCCGTACTCGTCGGCCAGCACGAGCTCCTTGACCTGGCCGCGCGCGAGCACCGCGACGACGTCCTCCACGGACGTCACCGCGCCGGACTCACGGCCCTGCTCCTGGCGGAACTCCGCGAGGACCTTCTCGCGGCGACGCTCCCGGTAGCTGTCGAGCGCGTCGGCCACGTTCGCCTCGAACGAGGCCTCGTTGATGCCCGCGCCCCGGCCGCCGCCCGGGACCTCGACCACGAGCTCGGAGATCGCGTGCCCGAGCGCGCCCCGCACGAGCGGCACGGCGCGCACGTCACCGGTGAGCAGCACGAGCTCGGGCCGGTACTCGGCCGCCTGGCGCTCCAGCTCCGCGGCGACCGCCTCGGCGTTGCGCTCCCAGGAGTCCTCCGCGCGGGACTCGATGCGCTTGTGCGAGAGCCCGCCCGTGCGGACCTTGTTGATGACGTCGTGGCCGCCCTCGACCGTCTCCGGCTCCGAGTAGGGCAGGTGGCCGCCCGCGACGGACCACGTGAGGTCCGCGCCCTGCCGGTCGACGACGACGCGCACGTAGTCGACCGACTCGTCCGCCGCGCGGGCCGCCTGCAGCAGCGCGGGCACAGGCCCCCAGGAGCCCTTCGTGAGCGCCGGCGGGTCCTTGACGACCCGGTCGACGAGCACGCCCGTGTCGTCGGCGATCAGCACGCGCCCGTGGGTGCCCCCGACCCGCGTCGGCCGCAGCACCACCTCCTCGAGGTCGTCGAGGACCGCGTCCGGCGCGCCCTCCTGGTGCAGCTGGCGCCGCACTCCCTTCCAGCGGTTCTCGACCTCGCGGTCCCCGGCCTCGTTGGCGCGCGTCGCGTCGATGTACACCGTCGCGAAGGGGCCAGGATGGCCGAGGAGGGGCTTGAGCCAATCGATCTTCATGCGAACACCTCATGACGTCCGTCGGCGTGGCGGGAGGGCCGCCCGACGCGGCGGTGCCGACGCCGGGGGCCCGCCCTGGGTCCCCACCAGGGTCCGTCAGATCGACGGGGGTCGCCACCGCGCGTCGGGCCCGGGAGGCGCCTCGCGCCGGCCTCCGGACCCTCGCCCGGCCCGCTGCCGGGCCGTCAGGAGTAGGTGTCGAGGACCGGGGTCCCCTCGCCCGAGGCGGCGTGCTCGGCGGCGATGCGCTCGTGGTGGCGGATGACCTCGTGGACGATGAACGCGCGGAACTGCTCGGCGAACTCCGGGTCGAGACCGGCGGAGCTCGCGATGCCCGTGAGCCGGGCGATCTGCTGGCGGTCCCGGTCCGGGTCCGCGGGCGGCAGCCCGCCCTGCGCCTTGAGCTCGCCCACGCGGCGCGTGAACTTGAACCGCTCCGCGAGCAGGTGCATGAGCGCCGCGTCGATGTTGTCGATGCTGTCGCGCAGGCGGAGGATCTCGTCGGGGACGGCGGGCTGCCCGGGGTCGTTCGTCACCCACCGATCCTAGGGGTGCCCGTCGGGCGTCGAGGAACTCGATACTCGGAGTACGGAGTAAAGTGGCTCGCCGTCCCTCCCTACCGTCCCACTCAGCGGAGAGTTTCATGACGGAACACACGTCGCCGAGCCTCGTCGAGGTCTCCCCCACGGCGACCATCAGCACCCTCCTCACCGACCGTGTCGCGCGCGACGCCCGGGCGACGCTCGTCGAGCGCCGCACCACCGCCGACGGTCCGTGGGAGCGCGTCACCGCGCAGGAGTTCGAGGACGACGTCGTCGCGGTCGCCCGCGGCCTCCTCGCGCGCGGCATCGAGCCCGGCGACCACGTCGCCATCATGTCGCGCACCCGCTACGAGTGGACCCTCCTCGACTTCGCCGCCTGGGCCGTGGGTGCCGTGCCCGTCCCCGTCTACGAGACGTCGTCCGCCGAGCAGGTGCACTGGATCCTGTCGGACGCGGGCGTCCGGCTCGCCGTCGTCGAGACGGCCGCCCACGCGGCCGAGGTCGCGACCGTGCGCGACCGCCTGCCCGGCCTGGAGGACGTCCTCGTCGTCGAGGACGGCGCCGTCGACGCCCTGCGCGCCGCCGGGGCCGACGTCCCGGCCGCGGAGGTCGAGCGCCGTCGGGCCGCGCAGCGCGTCGACGACCTCGCGACGGTCATCTACACGTCCGGGTCGACCGGGCGCCCCAAGGGCGTCGAGCTCACCCACCGCAACTTCGTGCACCTCGCGCTCAACGGCCGGGCCGGCCTCGCCGAGATCCTCGACGCCGACGGCGCACGCACCCTGCTGTTCCTGCCGCTCGCGCACGTGTTCGCCCGGTTCATCCAGGTCGTCGTCGTCGCGTCGAACGCGGTCCTCGCGCACTCCTGGGACACGAAGAACCTCGTCGCGGACCTCGGCTCGTTCCACCCGACGTTCCTGCTCGCCGTGCCGCGCGTGTTCGAGAAGGTCTACAACACCGCCGAGCAGAAGACCGGGACCGGCGCCAAGCGCAAGATCTTCCACTGGGCGGCCAAGGTCGCCATCACCTGGTCCCGGGCGCTCGACGCCCCGGGCGGCCCCGCGCTCGGGCTGCGCCTCCAGCACGCCGTCGCGGACCGGCTCGTCTACTCGACGCTGCGCGCCGCGATGGGCGGCCGGCTCACGTACTCCATCTCCGGCGGCGCGCCGCTCGGCGAGCGGCTCGGCCACTTCTACCGCGGTGTCGGGCTGCGCATCCTCGAGGGCTACGGCCTCACCGAGACCACGGCCCCCACGGCCGTGAACCTGCCCGGCCTGACGAAGATCGGGACGGTCGGGCCCGCGTTCCCCGGCACGTCGCTGCGCATCGACGCGGACGGCGAGCTCCTGGTCAAGGGCGACCACATCTTCCGCGGCTACCGCAACCAGCCCGAGCTCACCGCCGAGGCGCTCCAGGACGGCTGGTTCCGCACCGGCGACCTCGGCGCGTTCGACGACGACGGCTACCTGCGCATCACCGGCCGCAAGAAGGAGATCATCGTGACCGCCGGCGGCAAGAACGTCGCGCCGGCCGTGCTCGAGGACCGGCTGCGCGCGCACCCGCTCGTGAGCCAGGTCGTCGTCGTGGGCGACCAGCGCCCCTTCATCGGCGCCCTCGTCACGCTCGACGCCGAGATGCTGCCGGGCTGGCTCGCGACGCACGGCCTGCGTCCGATGGACGTCGAGACGGCCGCGCACGACGCCGACGTGCTCGCCGCGCTCGACCGCGCCGTCGCGCACGCCAACGAGGCCGTCTCCCGAGCCGAGTCGATCCGCAAGATCACCGTGCTCACGACGGACTTCACCGAGCAGAACGGCTACCTCACGCCGTCGCTCAAGGTGAAGCGCCGCCTGGTCATCGACGACTTCGCCGACACGATCGACACGCTCTACGGCTCGAAGGTCGCCGCCGACGCCTGAAGCCCCACCGTCGGCCCCGGTCACGGGCCGAGCAGGTGGTCCTGGTGCGTCCGGGTGACCGGACGGACCAGGACCACCTGCTCGGCCGAGCTACATCGCCTGGTCGGCGGTCGTCGGGGTCAGGCGGACTTCTCGCGCGGGGTGCGGGCGCGCGCGGTCGTGGTGCGCGGCACGATCGTGGGATTGACGTTGTCCAGCACGACCTCGCGCGTGATCACGACCCGCTCCACGTCATCACGCGACGGCACGTCGAACATCACCTGCTGCAACACCTCCTCCATGATCGCGCGCAACCCCCGCGCCCCCGTCCCACGCAACAACGCCTGCTCCGCGACCGCCTCGACCGCACCCTCGGTGAACTCCAGCTCCACCCCGTCGATCGCGAACATCCGCTGATACTGCTTCACCAACGCATTCCGCGGCTGGGTCAGGATCCGCACCAACGCCTCCCGGTCCAACGCCGCCACCGACGCGATCACCGGAAGGCGCCCGATGAACTCCGGGATCAACCCGAACCGGTGCAGATCCTCGGGGCGCACCTGCGCGAACAGGTCCTCCCCCGCACCCGTCTCGATCGGCGCACCAAAACCCACACCCCGCTTGCGCGCCCGCGCCGCCACGATGTCGTCCAACCCCGCAAAAGCCCCCGCCACGATGAACAGCACGTTCGAGGTGTCCACCTGGATGAACTCCTGGTGCGGGTGCTTACGACCACCCTGCGGCGGCACCGACGCCGACGTGCCCTCGATGATCTTCAACAACGCCTGCTGCACACCCTCACCCGACACGTCCCGCGTGATCGAGGGGTTCTCCGCCTTGCGCGCCACCTTGTCGATCTCATCGATGTAGATGATGCCCGTCTCAGCCTTCTTCACGTCGAAGTCCGCCGCCTGCACCAGCTTCAGCAGAATGTTCTCCACGTCCTCACCGACATACCCCGCCTCGGTGAGCGCCGTCGCGTCCGCGATCGCAAAAGGCACGTTCAACATCCGCGCCAACGTCTGCGCCAGATACGTCTTGCCCGTCCCCGTCGGACCGATCAACAAGATGTTCGACTTCGCCAGCTCCACGTAGTCCGCGTCGTCCGGGTTCGAGGGCTTGGCCTGCTCGCCCGCCTGCACGCGCTTGTAGTGGTTGTAGACGGCGACGGCCAGGGCCCGCTTCGCGGCGTCCTGGCCGATGACGTACTGCTCGAGGAACTCGAAGATCTCCTTGGGCTTGGGCAGCTCCGTGAGACCGAGCTCCGTCGCCTCGGCGAGCTCCTCCTCGATGATCTCGTTGCAGAGGTCGATGCACTCGTCGCAGATGTACACGCCGGGGCCCGCGATGAGCTTCTTGACCTGCTTCTGCGACTTGCCGCAGAACGAGCACTTCAGCAGGTCGGCACCGTCTGAGATACGAGCCACTACGCGTCTCCTTGTCCCGGTGACCGGTCCTCCGCCCGTCGGGTTCGACGGCGCGGGGCCCGGGCACGGCCGAGCGGGTCCTGCTCCCCATTCCACACCACGGGGCCCCCGTTGTCAGGTGGGCTCTCCGCACGGGGTGCAACGTGTCGCGCCGCCGACCCCGGCGGGGACGGCGGCGCGGCGCGTGGTCAGGCGGACCGGGTCACGGCTTGTTGACCGCGACAGCCTTGCGGCTCTCGAGGACCTGGTCCACGAGGCCGTACTCCTTCGCCTGCTCGGCGGTGAGGATCTTGTCGCGCTCGATGTCCTGGCGGACCTGCTCGACCGACTTGCCCGAGTGCAGCGCGAGGGTGTCCTCGAGCCACTCGCGCATGCGGATGAGCTCGTTCGCGTGGATCTCGATGTCGGACGCCTGCGCGTAGCCGCCACCTTCCATCGCGGGCTGGTGGATGAGCACGCGCGCGTTGGGGAGCGCGAGCCGCTTGCCCGGCTGGCCCGCGGCGAGCAGCACGGCCGCGGCGGAGGCCGCCTGGCCGAGGCAGACCGTCTGGATCTGGGGCTTGATGTACTGCATCGTGTCGTAGAGCGCGGTCATCGCAGTGAACGACCCGCCCGGCGAGTTGATGTAGAGGATGACGTCGCGGTCCGGGTCCTGGCTCTCGAGCACGAGGAGCTGGGCCATGACGTCGTCCGCGGACGCGTCGTCGACCTGGACGCCCAGGAAGATGATGCGGTCCTCGAACAGCTTGGTGTAGGGGTCCTGGCGCTTGAAGCCGTAGGCGGTGCGCTCCTCGAACTGCGGGAGCACGTAGCGGGCGGATGGCGCACCGCCCGGCAGGGCGATGCCGCCGGGGCGGGCCGCAGGGCCGGCGAGGCGCTGGGCGGTGGACAGGTACTGGGACTCGGCGCTGAAGCTCACGGGTTCTCCTCGGTGAAGTCTGGTGTCCGGTGCGGGGTCAGGAACCCGTGGTGCCGCCGCCGCCGGTCACGGACGACGCGTTGGTGACGACGTGGTCGATGAAGCCGTACTCCAGCGCCTCCTGCGCGGTGAACCAGCTGTCCCGGTCGTTGTCCTTGAGGATCTGCTCGAGCGGCTTGCCGGTCTGCTCGGCCGTGAGCTCGGAGAGCACCTGCTTCATGTGCATGATCAGCTGCGCGTTGATGCGCACGTCGGTCGCCGTGCCGCCGATGCCGCCGGACGGCTGGTGCATCATGACGCGCGCGTGCGGCGTCGCGTACCGCTTGCCCTTGGTGCCGGACGAGAGCAGGAACTGCCCCATCGACGCCGCCATGCCCATGGCGATCGTCGCGACGTCGGGCTGGATGTACTGCATCGTGTCGTAGATCGCCATGCCGGCCGTGATCGAGCCGCCGGGCGAGTTGATGTAGAGCCAGATGTCCTTGTCCGGGTCCTCCGCGGCGAGCAGCATCATCTGGGCGCAGATGGCGTTCGCGTTCTCGTCGCGCACCTCCGAGCCGAGCCAGATGATGCGCTCCTTGAGGAGCCGGTTGTAGATGGAGTCGTTGAGTCCGAGGCCCGGACCCTCGGCGCGGTTCACCGGGGCCGTCGCGTCGGACGGCAGGTACAGCTCGTTCACATCCATCTCCTTCGTCGCTCCCGCGGGTCGCCCCCGCCTGCGCTGCCCTGGCCGGCCGGGACGGCGTCCCGGTCCAGCCGTGCTGCAGTGACCCTAACGCGGTCCGTGCCCGCCGTTCGTCCCGGCAGGCCGCGTTTTCGCTGACGGCGCACCAGGCACCACGCCCTTCGCCGACGACGACGGCCCGCACCCTCGCGCGGAGGGTGCGGGCCGTCGTGGGGACCGTCCGGCCGGGGGCCGGCGACGCGTCAGGCCTTCGTCGCGTCCTTCTCGTCGTCCTCGACCGGGGCGTCGGCGGCGGGGGCGGCCGAGTCGTCCACGAGCGCCTCCTCGACCGGCTCGCCCGCGACGTCCTCGACGGGCTCGTCCGCGGCGGCGTCCTCGTCGTCCGAGCCGATGAACTCGGTCAGGTCGACGACGTTGCCGGCGGTGTCCTTGACCTCGATCTGGCGCAGCGCGACGGCGAGCGACTTGGAGCGCGCGACCTCGCCGACCATCGCGGGGATCTGCCCGCCCTGGTCGAGCGACTGGATGAACTGGTTCGGGTCCATCCCGTACTGGCGCGAGGCGCTCACGAGGTACTCGAGGAGCTCGTTCTGCGCGACCTTGATCTCGAGCTGCTCGGCGAGGGTGTCGAGCAGGATCTGGTTGCGCAGGGCGTCGGTCGCCTCGACCGTGACCTCGGCGCGGTGCGTGTCGTCCTCCAGGCGGCCCTCGGACTCGAGGTGGCGGTGCACCTCCGCCTCGACGGCGCCCGCGGGGACGGGGATCTCGACGGCGTCGTTGAGCGCCTTGAGGAGCTCGTCGCGCGCGGCGACGGCCTGGTTCGACGTCTTGATGCTCGCGACCTGCTCGCGCAGGTCCGCCGTGAGCTCCTCGAGCGTGTCGAACTCGGAGGCGAGCTGGGCGAAGTCGTCGTCGGCCTCGGGGAGGTCGCGCTGCTTCACGGAGGTGGCGGTGACGGTGACCGCGGCCTCCTTGCCCTCGTGCTCGCCGCCGGCCAGCGGCGCGTTGAACGTGGTCGTCTCCTCGGCCGACAGGCCGGTGAGCGCCTCGTCGAGGCCCTCGAGCATGTTGCCCGAGCCGATCTGGTAGCTCACGCCGGAGACGGAGTCGACCTCCTCGCCGTCGATCTCGGCCTTCAGGTCGAGCACGACGAAGTCACCCTCGGCCGCGGGACGGTCGACGCCGACGAGGGTGCCGAAGCGCTCGCGCAGCGCGTCGAGGCGCTCGGTGACGTCCTCGTCCGTGACCTCGGCGGGCTCGACGGTGATCGCGAGCGAGTCGAGCGCGGGCAGCGTGATCTCGGGGCGGACCTCGACCTCGGCGGTGAAGACCAGCTGGCCCTCGCCGGCCTTCGCCGGGATCTCGGTGACCTCGACCTCGGGCTGGCCGAGGGGGCGCAGGTTCTCCTCGCTCGCGGCCTGGCGGTAGAAGCCGGAGAGCGCGTCGTTGACGGCGTGCTCGATCACGGCGCCCCAGCCGACGCGCTGGTCGATGACGCGGGGCGGGACCTTGCCCTTGCGGAAGCCGGGGATGTTCACCTGCTCCGCGATGTGCTTGTAGGCGTGGTCGATGCTCGGCTTGAGCTCGTCGTACTCCACCTCGACGGTCAGCTTGACCTTGGTGGGGTCCAGGGTCTCGACGGCGCTCTTCACTTCGATGATCTCCAACTGATCGGGGCGGGCCGCGGGCGGCCGGGGACGGCACCGCACGCGGGCGTACGGGCAACCGTCCCATCGTACGCGAGCGGTCAAGCGCGCCCGACGCGCGGACCCGACCTCGATCCTGACCCCGACCCTGCCCTCGATCCCGACCTCGATCCTCACCCCGATCCGGGCCGTGGTCCCGGCCGGGGCACGACGAGCAGCACCGCGAGCGCGACGACCGCGGTCGCGACGACGGTCGGCCAGCGCAGCCCCACGACGCCGAGCACGTCGAGCAGGACCGCCATGACCATCTGGCCCCCGACGACGGTCAGCGTCAGGACGAACGTGCCGAGGTGGCGCACGGCGAACGCGGCCGCGACGGTGACGACCGTCCCGAGCGGCCCGCCCAGGTAGAGCCACCACTGCGGGGGCAGCACGACGCCGTCGAGCACGCCGAACGGGACGCCGAGCGCGCACACGAGCGTGATCCCGGCGAGCCCGCCCGTGACCGAGGTGAGGGTCGCCACGACCGGGTCGCCCGTGAGCTGCGTGACACGGCCGTTGCCCGCCTGCTGCCCGCACAGCACCGCGCCGCCCACGAAGAGCGCCGCACCGGCCGCGACGACCGCCCACCCGGGACCGCCGGCGCTGCTCCCGAGCACCGCGATGCCCAGACCGGCGAGCGCCGCGAGGCCGGCGCCCGCACGACGCGGCGTGAGCCGCAGCGGCGCGGGCAGGCCGACGCCCCGCGCGTCGAGCGCGAGCCCGGCGACGGTCTGGCCGGCCACGGAGCAGACGGACGCGACCGCGACCCCGACGAGGGGGATCCCGGCGGCCATCGCGACGACGATCGGCACGCTGCACAGCCCGACGGCGAACCACCACCACGAGGCGGACGAGCGCACGACGGTGAGCGTGGACCGGACGCGGCGGCGGGCGACCACCACGAGCACGGTCGCGAGGAGGGTGCCCACGTAGGAGAGCCACGCGGCGAGGACGGGCCCCGTGCCCGCGGCCCCGAGGTCGCCGTTGAGGCGTCCCTGGAGCGAGAGGACCGCACCGCTGCCCGCGGCGACGAGCGCGGCGAGGGTCACGCGGGCTGCCGGACCGGCGGTCGCGGAGGACGGGGTCAACGGGCACCTCCCGGGACGGGACCGCCACGGCGGCCCGGACGTCGACGACGTCCCGCGGCGCCCCGCAGGGCGCCGCGCGAAGGTCGGGGTGACAGGATTTGAACCTGCGACCTTCCGCTCCCAAAGCGGACGCGCTACCAACCTGCGCCACACCCCGTCGTCCGCCACGGCGGGCGGACCAGGGGCAAGTGTACTGGCGGGACGGGGCGCGACCGACGGGCCGCCGCGTGGGGAACGCCGCGGCACGGGCGGCCCGCCGACGTTTGCTAGGGTGGCGGCCGCAGGTCGGTGGCACGCCGTCCCGGGCAGCCGCACAGGCCGACCGCCGGGCGAGCCGAGGCCCGCGCGGGCGTAGCTCAATGGTAGAGCCCCAGTCTTCCAAACTGGCTACGCGGGTTCGATTCCCGTCGCCCGCTCCGTTCGTCCCACGACCCCACGGGCGCCCCGCCTCCCCGGCGAGGCGCCCGTCGTCGTTCCTGGGCCCCGCGGACGGCGTTGCAGGGCCGCGCCACGGACCGATAGCCTCGGGGCACGCGCGCCGTCGGCCCGCCCGGAGCTCCGGGCGACTCCCCCGGCGCGACCGACCAGGAGGAGCGAGGAATGACCGCGACGACCGCGCGTCCTGCATCGCTGCACCGCGCCGCGCCGCGCACCTCCTGTTGTCGCTGTCTCGGCTGCTGCTGACGACGGCCGTCCCCGCGCGCCCCGGCACGCCCGCGCACGCCCCTCGTCCCGCCCGAGCCCGTCCCGTCGCCCGCGCGCGCCCGCGCCGCCCCCGCGAGACGCTGGACCCCGGCCACCGGGCGCGCCCCGCTCCCCATCGGTACCCCCACCCGGCTCACCCCGAGCCGTCGACAGAAGAGGAAGACATGGCACGCATCTACGACGACGTCACGCAGCTCGTCGGCAACACCCCGCTGGTCCGGCTCAACAAGCTCACCGAGGGGCTCGGCGCCACCGTGGTGGGCAAGCTCGAGTTCTACAACCCCGCCAACTCGGTCAAGGACCGCATCGGCGTCGCGATCATCGACGCCGCCGAGGCGTCCGGCGAGCTGAAGCCGGGCGGGACGATCGTCGAGGCGACGTCCGGCAACACCGGCATCGCGCTCGCGATGGTGGGTGCGGCGCGCGGGTACGACGTCGTGCTGACCATGCCGGAGACGATGTCGAAGGAGCGCCGCGCGCTGCTGCGCGCGTTCGGTGCCGAGCTCATCCTCACGCCGGGCTCCGAGGGCATGAAGGGCGCGGTCAGCCGCGCGGACGAGATCGTCGCCGAGCGCGAGGGCGCGATCCTCGCCCGCCAGTTCGCGAACGAGGCGAACCCGGAGATCCACCGCCGCACGACGGCCGAGGAGATCTGGGCCGACACCGACGGCGCGGTCGACATCGTCGTCGCGGGCATCGGCACGGGCGGCACCATCACGGGCGTCGGCCAGGTGCTCAAGGAGCGCAAGCCCGGCGTGCAGATCGTCGCCGTCGAGCCGGAGGAGTCGGCCATCCTCAACGGCGGCCAGCCCGGCCCGCACAAGATCCAGGGCATCGGCGCGAACTTCGTGCCGGAGATCCTCGACACCTCGGTCTACGACGAGGTCATCGACGTCAACGCCGAGACCGCCGTCGAGTACGCGCGCCGCGCCGCCAAGGAGGAGGGTCTGCTCGTCGGGATCTCCTCGGGCGCCGCGATCGCGGCCGCGCTGCAGCTCGCCGCGCGTCCCGAGAACGCGGGCAAGCTCATCGTGACGATCATCCCGTCGTTCGGCGAGCGCTACCTGTCCTCCGTCCTCTACGCCGACCTGCTGGACTGACGTGACCGACCCCCACCCCCGCGCACGGACGGCCGGCCACCGGCTGCGCCGGTTCGTGCGCGTGCTCGGCGAGGACCTCGAGGCGGCCCGACGGCGGGACCCCGCCGCGCGCAGCCGCCTCGAGGTCGCTCTCGCGTACCCCGGCGTGCACGCCGTGTGGGCCTACCGGCTCGCGCACCGCATGTGGCGCGAGCCGCTGCTGCGCCTGCCGGCGCGGCTCGTGTCGCAGGCGGCGCGCGCGCTCACCGGCGTGGAGATCCATCCCGGCGCGCGCATCGGCCGACGGCTGTTCATCGACCACGGGATGGGCGTCGTCGTGGGCGAGACGGCCGTGGTCGGCGACGACGTCGTGCTGTTCCACACGTCGACGCTCGGCGGGCGCTCGATGAAGCGGGGCAAGCGGCACCCCACGCTCGGCGACCGGGTCGTCGTCGGCGCCGGGGCGAAGATCCTCGGGCCGGTGTGGGTCGGCGACGACGTCCAGGTCGGGGCCAACGCCGTCGTCGTCAAGGACGTGCCCGCGGGCGCGGTCGCCGTCGGCGTGCCGGCCACCGTCCGGATGCCGGCGGGCGCGCCCGCCGCGCGGGAGGCCGTCGAGGACCCCTCGCTCCTCATCGAGTACGTCATCTGAGGAGGACGCCGGGGGGCGGCCCCGGATCGGCTAGTGTGGTCGTGGGCGGTACCTGAGACCGCGCGTACCGGATACCCCCTGCCCGGTGCGCCCTCGGGTACCGCCCGCTCACCGCCGGCCGCAGCCGCCCGTCCGTGGCAGCCGGTCCCGGCACCACGACCCTCGACGAGGAGGAGCGCGCATGCGCCTCGGCATCCACACCGGCTACTGGTCCGCCGGTCCCCCCGACGGCATCCAGGACGCGGTCGTCGCGGCCGACCGCCTCGGCGTCGACTCGGTCTGGACCGCGGAGGCCTACGGCTCCGACGCGTTCACGCCGCTGGCGTGGTGGGGCTCGCGCACGACCCGCATCCGCCTCGGGACCGCCGTCGCGCAGGTCTCCGCGCGCACCCCGACCGCGACGGCGATGGCCGCGCTGACGATGGACCACCTCTCGGGCGGCCGGTTCGTCCTCGGCCTCGGCGTCTCCGGGCCGCAGGTGGTCGAGGGCTGGTACGGCCAGCCGTACGCGAAGCCGCTCGCACGGACCCGCGAATACGTGCAGGTCGTGCGCGACGTCCTGCGCCGGGAGGCGCCCGTGACGTCGTCCGGCCCGCACTACCCCCTCCCCCTTCCCGACGGCGTCGGGACCGGGCTGGGCAAGCCGCTGCGCTCGACCGTCCACCCGCTGCGCGCCGACCTTCCGATCCACCTCGCGGCCGAGGGGCCGAAGAACATCGCGCTCGCCGCCGAGATCGCGGACGGGTGGCTCCCGCTGTTCTACTCGCCGCGCATGGACGCGACGTTCCGCGAGCTCCTCGCGGACGGCTTCGCGCGCCGCTCGCCCGAGCGCTCGCCCGAGTCCGCGTTCGAGGTGAGCGCGACCGTCCCCGTCGTCGTGCGCGAGCACGTCGAGCAGGCCGCGGACCAGGTGCGCCCGTTCCTCGCGCTGTACGTCGGCGGGATGGGCGCCAAGGGGGCGAACTTCCACCGCGACGCGCTCGACCGCCTCGGGTACGCCGAGGCGTGCGACGAGATCCAGGCGCACTACCTCGCGGGACGCAAGGACCTCGCGGCGGCCGCCGTCCCGACGGCGATGGTCGAGGACG
The DNA here is from genome assembly GCF_013127315.1 of Cellulosimicrobium sp. 72-3. Taxonomy (NCBI): domain Bacteria; kingdom Bacillati; phylum Actinomycetota; class Actinomycetes; order Micrococcales; family Promicromonosporaceae; genus Cellulosimicrobium; species Cellulosimicrobium sp. 72-3. The sequence continues at coordinate 1,631,391 of NZ_CP053419.1, read as the reverse complement.
TCGCGCTCGTCGGCCCGCCCGAGAAGATCGCGAGCGACCTCGCGGCGTGGCGCGAGACGGCGGTGACGACGCTCCTCGTCCAGGGCGAGGCGACGGCCGTGCAGACGCTCGCCCCGCTCCTCGCGGCCCCGACCCCGGGCTGACCGGCCCGGCGCCGCGCGGTCAGCCGTCGGCGCGGGGGAACCACACCGCCCGGCGCAGGTCCACGCGACGCCCGTCGCGCGACAGCGGGCAGCCCTCGGCGCGGAGCTCCGCGAGCGCCGCGTCGAGGTGCTGCGCGGGCGGCGACCCCGCCGCGTTGACGATCCGCCACCACGGCACGGGGGTGCCGTCGTCGTCCACCCCGGACGACCCGGCGAGCACCTGCCCGACCTGGCGCGGGCCGCCCCGCCCCAGCGACTCCGCGACGATCTCCGCGACGAGCCCGTAGGTCATGGCCCGCGCGGGCGGGACGCGCCGCACGAGGTCGAGCACCGCGGTCGCGTACTCCTGGGCGAGGGCGCGAGGGTCGGCGCGGTCGTCGCCGCCGCGTCCGGGGGTGCGTCGTGCCATGGCGCCCGACCCTAGCCGTCGCGAATGTCCTGGCGCGAGCACGGCCCGGGACAGGAGGATCAGGGGCATGAGCGACCACCGACCCGCACGCCTCCCCGACGGCTACGAGCTCGTCCCCCTCACGTCCGCCGACCTGCGCGACGTGCTCGACCTCGACACCACGACGTTCCCCTCGCCGGTGGAGGTCGACGAGCTCGTCGACCTCCCGTTCCCGCTCACGTGGGAGCGCGCGCTCGGCGTGACGGTCGAGCGCGAGGACGCGGACGCGCCGCCCGTCGACGGCGCGCGTCCCGTGCGGCGCGAGCTCGTGGGGATGCACGCGTCGTACCCGTTCGCGCGCTTCCCGGTCCCCGGCGCGACCGCTCCGGTCGCGGGCCTCACCTGGGTGGGCGTCCACCCCGCGCACCGGCGGCGCGGCATCCTCAGCGCGATGATCGACACGCACCTCGCCCGGTGCCGCGAGCGGGGCGAGCCGGTCTCGGCGCTCTTCGCGGCGGAGGCCGCGATCTACGGCCGGTTCGGGTACGGCAAGGCGGCCGACGACGTGCGCCTCACCGTCCCGCGCGGCGTCGCGCTGCGCGACGTCCCGGGCGCGGAGCGGCACACCGTCCGCATCGAGCGCGCGGACCGCGCGCGGCACGGCGAGCTCGTCGCGACGATCCACGAGCGCGCGGGCGCCGACCCGACGGGCCAGGGCGCGGGCATCAACCGTCCGGGGTGGGCGACACGCGAGACCCCCGAGCTCCAGGCGACGTTCTGGGACGACGCCAAGGTCTGGCGCAAGGACCGCGAGCCCACGCGCATCGCGATCGTCGAGCTCGACGGCGAGCCGCGCGGGTACGCGCGCTTCCACCGCAAGCTCTCCTGGGAGGCGACGGGCCCGCGCGGCCCGGTGAGCACGGGCGAGGTCGTCGCGCTCGACGCCGCGGCCGCCCGCGCGCTGTGGGGCGTGCTCACCGACCTCGACCTCACGCACGAGGTGACGCCCTTCATGCTGCCGGTGGACGACGTCGTCACGAGCCTGCTCGTGGACCCGCGCTCCGCGTCGCCGCGCCTCGCGGACAACCTCTGGGTGCGGGTCGTGGACGTGCCCGGCGCGCTCGCCGCGCGCCGGTACGCGGCGGACGTCGACGTCGTGCTGCACGTGACCGACGAGCGCCTGCCCGACAACGCGGGGCGCTGGCGGCTGCGGGCGGAGGCCTTCGGCCCGGCGACGGCCGAGCGGACCGACGACGCGGCGGACGTCTCCCTCGACGTGCGCGAGCTCGGCGCCGCCTACCTCGGCGGGACGTCGCTCGCGGCCCTCGGCGCGGCAGGTCTCGTCACCGAGCACTCCCCCGGCGCGCTCGCGCGCACGAGCGCGGCCCTCGGCTGGCCCGTCGCCCCGGTGTGCAGCTGGGTGTTCTGACCGGTCGGGCGCACCCGGGTCCCGGGTGCGCCCGCCGTCACGTCTGGCAGACGCCGCACCAGAAGAGGTTGCGCCCCGCGAGCTCCTTGAGGAGCACCGGCGTGCCGCACACCCGGCACGGCAGCCCGTCGCGGTGGTACACGTAGAACGCCTCGTCCGCGGGCACGGCGTCGGGAGCGACGTCCGTGTTCTGCCGCACGCGCCGCCGCCCGGTCGCCGCCTCGTCGGGGGCCTGCCCCGCGCCGTCGTCGCGGTGCTCGGGGCGCGTCGTGACGATCGCGCCGGTGCGCGCGCCGTCGTGAATGAGCACGACGAGGTCGTCCCACAGGGTCCGCAGGTCCTCCGCGGGCACGTCGCGACCGGGGCGCATCGGGTCGAGCCCGGCCCGGAACAGCGCCTCCGCGCGGTAGATGTTCCCCACGCCCGCGACGACGTCCTGGTTCATGAGGAGCAGCCCGACGGGGCTGCGCGAGCGCCGCACCGCGGCGACGAACGCGTCGCGCGGGTCGGGCTCGCCCGGGCCCGGGTCGCGGATCGGGTCCGGCCCGAGCCGGTCCTCGACCGCGCGCTTCTCGTCGTCCGTGACGACCACGCACGCCGTCGGGCCGGTGAGGTCCGCGACCGCGTGCGCGCCGACGAGCCGGACGCGCACGGCGCCACGCGGCGGAGGGGGCGACCAGGCGTCGTCGGGCCTCTGCGACGGCGTACCACCCGGGGCCGCCGGGACGGTCTCGCGCTCGCCGATCCGGCGCCGGGGCGCGCCGATCGCGTGCACGACGGCGGTGCTGCCGTCGCCCGCGAACGTCCACGCCCCGTAGAGGCCGAGGTGCACGCGGAGCCAGCGGACGTCGTCGGACGCGCCGCCCGGCCCGGCGAAGCCGAGGAACATCTGCTTGCCCCACGCCTCGCTCGCGACGAGCACGCGGCCGTCGAGCAGGGCGGCTCCCGCGGCGAACCGGCCCTGCGGGCTGCTCACCGCGAGCGGCTCGCCCGCGAACAGCTCGCCGAAGGCGCGCGCGAGGCGGTGGACGGTGTGGCCCTCGGGCACGTCAGGCCGAGGTGCCGCGCGCCGCCTCGTACGCCGCGAGCTGGTCGATGCGGCGCTGGTGGCGCGGGTCGCCGCTGAACGGCTCCGCGAGGAACGCGTCGACGAGCTCGACCGCCTCGTCCACCGAGTGCTGGCGCGCGCCCACCGCGACGACGTTCGCGTCGTTGTGCTGGCGCCCGAGGCGCGCGGTCTCCAGGTTCCAGGCGAGCGCCGCGCGCACGCCGACGACCTTGTTCGCCGCGATCTGCTCGCCGTTGCCCGAGCCGCCGATGACGACGCCCAGCGAGCCGGGCTCCGCCGCCACCGCCTCGCCCGCCGCGAAGCAGAACGACGGGTAGTCGTCCTGCGCGTCGTAGGTGTGGGCACCGTGATCGACGACGTCGTGGCCCGCCGCCCCCAGGTGCTCGACGAGATGGGTCTTGAGCTCGTAGCCGGCGTGGTCCGCGGCGATGTGAACGCGCATGGGCTCATCATGCCCCAGCGGGCCCCCTCGCCGCCGGGGTGAGGCCGTAGCCTGAGACGCATGACACAGACCTCCCCGACGTCCACGCCTCCGTCCTCGTCCGGCCCGGCCGACGCGGCGCGCTCCGGCATCGACCTCGACGCGCTGGACCCCGCGGTCCTCCCGCAGGACGACCTGTACCGCCACGTCAACGGCCGCTGGCTCGCGACGCACGAGATCCCCGCCGACCGCGCGATGGACGGCGCGTTCCGGGCGCTCTACGACCAGGCCGAGGTGCACGTCCGCGAGATCATCACGGACCTCGGGGAGCAGGTCGCGGCGGGCGGCGCGGACGTCGGGCCGGACGCGGCGAAGGTCGGGGCCCTCTACGCGAGCTTCATGGACACCGAGCGGATCGAGGCGCTCGGCACCACGCCGCTGCAGCCCGACCTCGCGCTCATCGCGTCCGCCACGACGCAGGCCGAGCTCACCGGGGCGCTCGGCGCCCTCCAGCGCACGGGCGGCGCGGGCGCCGTCGGCTTCTGGGTCGACAACGACGCGAAGGACCCCGAGCGCTACGTCGCCTACCTCTACCAGTCCGGGCTCGGCCTGCCGGACGAGGCGTACTACCGCGAGGACCAGTACGCGCCCGTGCGCGAGAAGTACGTGCCGCACGTCGCGCGCATGCTCGCGCTCGCGGGCGTCACGTCCGAGACGTGGGGCGCGTCGCCCGAGGACGCCGCCGAGCGGATCATGGCGCTCGAGACGAGGCTCGCCGCGAAGCACTGGGACGTCGTGCGCGACCGCGACGCCGACCTCACGTACAACCCGCGCACGCTCGCCGCGCTCGTCGAGGAGGCCCCCGGGTTCGACTGGCGCGCGTGGGTCCTCGCGCTCGGCGCGCCGCAGGGCTCGCTCGACGACGTCGTGGTCCGCGAGCCGGACTTCGCGGCCGGGTTCGCCGAGCTCTGGGCGAGCGAGCCGCTCGAGGACTGGAAGCTGTGGATGGTGTACCACCTCGTCACCGCCCGGGCGCCCTACCTCTCCGAGGACCTCGTCGAGGCGAACTTCGACTTCTACGGGCGCACGCTGTCGGGCGCGCAAGAGGTGCGCGAGCGCTGGAAGCGCGCCGTCTCCGTCGTCGAGGGCGCGCTCGGCGAGGCCGTCGGCGCGCAGTACGTCGCGCGGCACTTCCCGCCCGCGCACAAGGCGCGCATGGAGGAGCTCGTCGCCTCCCTCGTGGCTGCCTACCGCGAGTCGATCACCACGCTCGACTGGATGACGGACGAGACGAAGGAGAAGGCGCTCGCCAAGCTCGAGGCGTTCACGCCGAAGATCGGCTACCCCGTGCGGTGGCGCGACTACTCGGCGCTCGTCGTCGACGCGCACGACCTCGTGGGCAACGTGCGCCGCGCCCACGCGTTCGAGCAGGACCGCGAGCTCGGCAAGATCGGGCGCCCGCTCGACCGCGACGAGTGGTTCATGACGCCGCAGACGGTCAACGCCTACTACAACCCGGGCATGAACGAGATCGTCTTCCCCGCCGCGATCCTGCAGCCCCCGTTCTTCGACCCCGAGGCCGACGACGCCGTGAACTACGGCGGCATCGGCGCGGTGATCGGCCACGAGATCGGTCACGGCTTCGACGACCAGGGCTCCAAGTACGACGGCGCGGGCCGCCTCGAGGACTGGTGGACGGCGCGCGACCGCGAGGAGTTCGAGAAGCGCACGACGGCGCTCGTCGCCCAGTACGACGCGTACCGCCCCGCCCAGCTCGGCGAGGACGGCCCGCACGTCAACGGCGCGCTGACCATCGGCGAGAACATCGGCGACCTCGGCGGCCTGTCGATCGCGCTCAAGGCCTACCGCATCGCGCTCGGCCGTCCGCTGGACGAGGCGCCCGTCGTCGACGGGCTCACGGGCATCGAGCGCGTGTTCCTCGGCTGGGCCCAGGTGTGGCAGTCGAAGGGCCGGGACGAGGAGGTCGTGCGCCGCATCGCGACGGACCCGCACTCGCCCAACGAGTTCCGCTGCAACGGGGTCGTGCGCAACGTGGACGAGTTCTACGACGCCTACGACGTGCAGCCGGGCGACGCGCTCTACCTCGCCCCCGAGGAGCGCGTGCGCATCTGGTGACGCCGGACGCACGAAGGGCCCGCGGCGGGTCGTCCCGCCGCGGGCCCTCCTGCGTGGTGGTCGGGCCGGTCAGAGCGTCCGGATGCCCGCGCGCGCGATCGTGAAGCCCTTGCCCGTGGCGTCGTCGCGGCACGTCATGCCGGTCTCGGCGCTGTCGCACGTGAAGGGGCCGACCGTCTTGGAGGTGCCGTAGTCGAGGATCGCGGTGTCCCCCGGCGCGGGCTGCGGCTGCTCGGCCGCGGGCACGCACGGCTGGTCGACGCTGCCGTCGGCGTCCAGGACGACCTTGTAGCCGACCGTGCCGTCGCACCCGTCGACCGGGGCGGGCTGCGTGCCGAGCTGGGCGATCACGCACGTCGCGCTGACGTCGGTCACCTCGCACGTGATGTTCCGCGACTCCGACGCGAACGTCTCGGACACCGTGGGCTCGGCCGGGGCCGGCTCCTCGGCGCCGTCCGTGGCGGTCGCCGCCGGGGACGTCGACGCCCCGCCGAGCGGTTCCTCGTCGCCCCCGCCGAGCAGCGAGATCGCGAAGACGATCGCCCCGAGGACGAGCAGCGCGTCGACGACGATGAACGCGATCCACCCCGCGCCCAGCCGGTTCGAGCCGCGACCGCCGCCGTCCCCGCTGCGCCGGTCGCGCCGGCCGGTCGACGGGCCGGACGGGGCGCCCGTCCCTCCCGACGTGGCGCGCGGGGCGGCGGCGGCCGGGGCTGCCGAGGCCGGCGGGTGGTAGGCGGGCTGCTGCGCGGGCGGCGTGGCGGCCGCGTAGGCGGGCTGGGCGGTCGGCTCGTACGCCGCCGTCCCGCCCGCGTACGGACCGGCCGCAGCGTGACCGGCCGCCGTGTCGCCCGGCGCGTAGCCGGGACGGCCCGCGGCCGTCCCGACCGGGGCCGCGACGCCGAACCCGTTCTGCTCGGTCGCGTAGCGCACGCGCTGCGGCGGCACCGGTGACGGCGAGGGCGCCGGGACCGCGGGCTGCGCGGCCGTCGGGAGCTGGGTGATCGGCGTCACGTGCTGGACCGTCGTCGCCTGGAAGGACGCCGCCGACGCGACGACGGTCGGCTGGCCGTCCGCGGGCGTCGCGCGCGGCGCCTGGGCCGTCGGGCCGCTCGTCGGGGCGAACGAGGGCGGCCCCGAGGTCGCGTGCGCGGGCACGGGGGCGAACGCCGTGGTCGGCTGGGCGTCGTCACGACCGACCGCGGCCCCCGGGACGCCGCCGGGGGGCGGCGGCGGCGGTGGCACGGGTGCGTTCGGGGACATGCTCGGCTCCTCGCGGGCTTCCTCGGCGGACTCGCCCGGCGCGACCGGGCGGCGGGCGCTCCTGACACCGCCCGCGAACTGACGAAGCATGGCACGAGCCACCCGCACCGGTCGAACCCCGGGAGCCCCACGACGCCCTCGCCCCCGGGGTCTGCACGACGTCCGCACGGCGTCCGCGCGACGGCGGCGCCGTGCCCGACGTCAGTCGAAGACCGGACCCTGGGTGCGCGTGCGCTTGAGCTCGAAGAAGCCCGGCGTGCTCGCGACCAGGACGCACCCGTCCCACAGCCGCCCGGCGGCCTCGCCCTTCGGCGCGGGCGTCACGACGGGACCGAAGAACGCCGTCCCGCCGAACGCGACGACGGGCGTCCCGACGTCCTCGCCGACGCGACCGATGCCCTCGGCGTGCGACGCGCGCAGCTGCTCGTCGTAGGCGTCGGAGCCCGCGGCGTCGGCGAGCGACGCGGGCAGGCCCACCTCCGCGAGCGCCTCGAGCAGCACCGCGTCGTAGTCGGTGCGGCCGCCCGGGTGCAGGCGCGTCCCGATCGCGTCGTAGAGGGGCTTGACGACATCCTCGCCGTGCTCGACGCGCGCGGCGGTGACCACGCGCACCGGGCCCCACGCCTTCGCCATGAGCTCGCGGTACTCCTCCGGCAGGTCGCGGCCCTCGTTGAGCACCGCGAGGCTCATCACGTGCCAGCGGACGGTGACGTCGCGCACCTGCTCGACCTCGCCCATCCAGCGGCTCGTCATCCACGCCCACGGGCACACGGGGTCGAACCAGAAGTCGGCGACGCGCAGGTCGTCCTCGGTAGCGGTGGGGTCGGTCGTCGCGGTGAGCGTCACGGGGCGGTCTCCTTCGTCGTCGGGCGCGCCCGGGGTCCGGGTCGCCGGGGCGCGGCGGCCGGGCCGACGGCGTCCCCACCCCGTTCCGACACCGCGCGACCGCAGCGTATTCCCGGGAGCGGGCGCGGGCACGCGTGGGATGATCGTCCGTGGCCCACAGGCCGCCGTCGAGGCCGACCGGCCCGACCACGAGACCGAGGAGATGCAGTGCCCGGAGAGAACCTCACCCGCGCCGAGGCGAGCGAGCGCGCGGCGATCGTCGACATCCAGTCCTACGAGGTCGACCTCGACCTCACGACGGGGGCGACGACGTTCGCGTCGACGACCGTGGTGCGGTTCACCGCGACCGAGGGCGCGAGCACGTTCGTCGACCTCGTCGCGCCGACCGTGCGCGAGGTCGTGCTCAACGGCCGTGCGCTCGACCCGGCGCAGGTGTTCGCCGACTCGCGCATCGCGCTCGACGGCCTCGCGGCCGACAACGAGCTGCGCGTCGTCGCCGACTGCGCGTACACCAACACGGGCGAGGGCCTGCACCGGTTCGTCGACCCGGTCGACGGCGAGGTCTACCTCTACACGCAGTTCGAGGTCCCGGACTCGCGGCGCGTGTTCGCCGTCTTCGAGCAGCCCGACCTCAAGGCGACGTTCGCGTTCACGGTCACCGCGCCCGCGGCGTGGGAGGTCGTGAGCAACCAGCCGACGCCCGCGCCCGAGGCGCTCGGCACGAAGGCCGACCCGACCGGCACGGGCGCCGGCGACGTCGAGGTCGCGCGCTGGGCGTTCGAGCCGACGCCGCGCATCTCGTCGTACATCACCGCGCTCGTCGCGGGGCCGTACGTCGTGGAGCGCAGCGAGCTCACGTCGTCCGACGGCCGCACGATCCCGCTCGGGGTCTTCTGCCGCGCGTCGCTCGCCGACCACATGGACGCCGACTACGTGTTCGACAAGACGCGCGAGGGCTTCGCGTTCTTCGAGTCCGCGTTCGAGCACCCGTACCCGTTCGACAAGTACGACCAGCTCTTCGTGCCCGAGTACAACATGGGCGCGATGGAGAACGCCGGGTGCGTGACGTTCACCGAGACGTACGTGTTCCGGTCCAAGGTCACCGACGCCGTCAAGGAGCGTCGCGTCGTGACCATCCTCCACGAGCTCGCGCACATGTGGTTCGGCGACCTCGTGACCATGAAGTGGTGGAACGACCTGTGGCTCAACGAGTCGTTCGCGGAGTACGCGTCGACGCTCGCGACCGCCGAGGCGACCGAGTGGCGCGAGGCGTGGACGACGTTCGCCGCGATGGAGAAGTCCTGGGCCTATCGCCAGGACCAGCTGCCCTCCACGCACCCCATCGTCGCGACGATCAACGACCTCGAGGACGTGTTCGTCAACTTCGACGGCATCACCTACGCCAAGGGCGCGTCGGTGCTCAAGCAGCTCGTCGCGTGGGTCGGCAAGGAGCAGTTCCTCGCCGGCGTCGCGGCGTACTTCCGCAAGCACGCGTGGGGCAACACCGAGCTGCGCGACCTGCTCGTCGAGCTCGAGGCCACGAGCGGCCGCGACCTCACCGAGTGGTCCGCGCTGTGGCTCGAGACCGCGGGCGTGAACACCCTGCGGCCCGAGTTCGACCTCGACGCCCACGGCCGCTTCACCACGTTCTCCGTGGTGCAGACGGCGGCGGCCGACCACCCGACGCTGCGTCCGCACCGGCTCGGGATCGGCTTCTACGACCTCGTTGACGGCGTGCTCACGCGCGTGCACCGCACCGAGGTCGACGTGGCCGGGCCGCGCACCGAGATCCCCGAGCTGCTCGGCCTCGACCGCCCGCAGCTCGTCCTGCTCAACGACGACGACCTCGCGTACGCGAAGATCCGCCTCGACCCCGCGTCCCTCCAGGTCGCGACCGAGCACCTCGCGGACCTCGCCGACCCGCTGGCCCGCTCGCTCGTCTGGGGCTCCGCGTGGGACGCGACGCGCGACGGCGAGACGCCGGCCAGCGACTACGTGCGCCTCGTGCTGGGCAACATCGCCCGCGAGACCGAGTCGACGACGATCCGCACCACCCTCAACCAGCTCGCGCTCGCCGCGAAGACGTACGTGGCCCCGGAGCGCCGCGAGGAGACGCTCGCGCACGTCGGCGACGTGCTCTGGTCGCTCGCGCAGGACGCGGCCCCCGGCTCGGACCTGCAGTTCCAGCTCGTGAAGTTCTTCGCGCACCTCGCGTCGACGCCCGCGCACGGCGAGGCGCTCCGGTCGCTGCTCGACGGCTCCGCTGCCCTCGACGGGCTCGAGATCGACACCGACCTGCGCTGGGAGATCCTCGAGGGGCTCGTCCTGCTCGACCTCGCGGACGACGCCGAGATCGAGGCGACGCTCGACGCCGACTCGACCGCGACGGGCCAGCAGTCCGCCGCGCGGGCCCGCGCGACGGTGCCCACCGCCGCGGCGAAGCGCGCCGCGTTCGACCGCCTCGTCGGCTCGGACGACGCCCCCAACGCGATCGTCCGCGCCACCACGCTCGGTTTCCAGCACGTCAACGACCCCGAGTCGCTCGCCCCGCTCGTCGGCGCGTACTTCGACGCGCTGCTCCCCCTGTGGGACCAGCGGTCGTACCACATCGCCGAGGCGCTCGTCACGGGCCTCTACCCGGCCCCGCTCGCGAGCACCGTGCTGCGCGACGCGACGCAGGAGTGGCTCGACGCCAACGCCGACGCCGCCCCGGCGCTGCGCCGGCTCGTGGTGGAGAACCTCGCCGGCGTCGAGCGCGCCCTCGCGGCCCAGGCCGCCGACGCCTGACCCCTCGGTCAGCACCCCTCACGACCGCGCGCCGGGTCGCTCCGTCCGACGGAGCGGCCCGGCGCTCGTCGTCCCGCGCGGGTCCGCGACCAGGTGGTACCGGCGCGGCGAGCAGGCGATCCCGGCGCGTGCGGCGAGCGGGACGGGCCAGGACGGCCTGCTCGGCCGGTCAGAGGGAGTCGTTCATCGCCTTGGCGAGAGAGCGCAGGCGGGCGGAGTCGAAAAGGTCCTCGAGCAGGACGAGGTTGCCCGACGAGTCGCCGAGGGGCACCTTCCAGTTCGGGTACTCCTGGTCCGTGCCCGGCTGGTTCTGCGAGCGGCGCTCCCCCACGGCGTCGGCCAGCGAGACGCCGAGCAGCACCGCCGGGGTGCTGCGGACGAGGCGGTGCAGGGCCTCGACGAGCTCGCGCTCGGACGGGTCCTCGCCCACGAGCGACCGCTCGCGCAGGAACGCGATCATCGCGTCCCGCTCGGCGCGCGCGGCCCGCCGCACGTCGGCGACGTCCTCCGTGAGCACGCCCAGACGGTCCCGCAGCTCGACGTGCTCGCCCGCGAGGTAACCCGCCGTGGGCGGCAGGTCGTGCGTCGTGACGGTCGCGAGCGCGAGGCGCCGGTAGTCCTCCGGGGGCAGCGGACGGCCGTCGTCGGTCTTCTCGAACCACAGGACGGACGTGCCGAGGACGCCGCGGTCCGCGAGGTAGTCACGGACCCAGGGTTCGAACACGCCGAGGTCCTCGCCGATGACCATCGCGCCCGCGCGGTGCGCCTCGAGGCACAGGATGCCGACGAGGGCCTCGTGGTCGTAGCGGACGTACGCGCCCGCGTCGGCACGCGCCCCGCCCGGGATCCACCACAGCCGGAACAGGCCGATGACGTGGTCGATCCGGATCGCGCCCGCGTGCCGCAGGACGGTGCGCAGCATGTCGCGGTACGGGGCGTACCCGGCCCGCGCGAGCGCCCGCGGGTGCCACGGCGGCTGGGACCAGTTCTGGCCCTGCTGGTTGTACATGTCCGGCGGCGCCCCGACGGACACCCCGGTGGCGAGCACGCCGCGGTGCGACCAGACGTCGGCGCCCTCGGGGTGCACGCCGACCGCGAGGTCGTGCATGATCCCCACCGACATGCCCGCCTCGCGCGCGGTGCGCTGCGCGACGCGGAGCTGCTCGTCGGCGACCCACTGGAGCCAGCAGTAGAACTCGACGCGGTCGGCGAGCTGCTCGCGCAGCGCCGCGACGGTCGGGCCGTTCGGGTCGGACGCGCCGGGCGGCCAGTCCCGGTCGCCGTAGTGGTCGGCGAGCGCGCACCACGTGGCGAAGTCCTCGAGCCCCTTGCCCTGCTCGGCGCGGAACGCGTCGAGCGACGCCTGGCGGGCGGTGGACCGGGGCGCGGTGAACACGACCTCCAGCGCCGCCTTCTTGGCCTCCCACGCGGCGTCGCGGTCGATGGGACCGGGGTCGGTGTCGAGGTCGCGCACCGGGTCGAACGCCCACTCGACCAGCGAGCGGTCGGCCGCGGACAGGTACCCCGTCTCGCGGATGTCCTCGACCCTGATGTACAGCGGGTTGACGAAGCGGCGGCTCGTCGGGAGGTAGGGCGAGGGCGTCATCGGCGTGCGCGGCTCGGCGGCGTGCAGCGGGTTGACGAGGACGAAGTCCGCGCCGGCCTCGTGCGCGGCGAGCCAGGCGAGGTCGGCGAGGTCGGCCAGGTCGCCGACGCCCCACGACGCGCGCGAGCGCACCGAGTACAGCTGGGCCATGAAGCCCCACGCGCGCCGTTCCGCGACGGCGGCGGGCAGCTCGAGCCGCTGCGGCGTCACGACGAGCGTCGCGCGCGCGTGGGCGCCGTCGCTCTCGGCGTGCAGGTCGTGCCACCCGAGGGGCAGGTCGGCCGGGATCTCGAACGTCGCGCGGCCGACGCGCCGGCCGTCGACGGTGCGCGGCTCGACGAACACGTCGAGCTGGCCGAGGTGGCGGCGCTCCCGGGGGGCGCGCGCGGCGTGGTGCCCGGCGACGCCGGAGCGGCCCTGCTCCGCCTCGAGCTCGACCCAGACGTCGACGGCGGCGCCGTCCTGCACGTGCACGGGGACCGGCACGGCGTCGCCCTGCCGCACGACGACGGTCGGGGGCAGCATCTGCCGCCACGCGTCGTCGCGCGAGTGCTCGAGGCTGACGGCGACCTTCTCCGGGGACGACGCGGGGACGCCGAGGGCCTCCAGCACGGCGACGAGGGTCGAGGCCCGGACCTGGCGGCGCGTCCCGTCGAAGTCCCAGAAGTCGGACGCGACGCCGTGGGCGTCGGCCAGCTGCACCAACGGCTCGGGCAGGTCCGTCTGCGGGGGTTCGCTCACGCCTGCATCCTGCCAGACCAGGGCCTTGCGGGCAGGACGATCGCCCGGCGTGCCCGGGTCGCTCTCATGTGCCCCGGGTACCCTGCCCGCATGTCCCTCCCCCTTCTCGCTCCTGCCGTGCGCGCGCCCGCGGAGGTCCCGGAGGAGCTCGCCAACGGCTTCGACGCGAGCAACCCCGACGACTGGTTCGAGTGGTTCGTCGGCCTCCCGTTGCGCGTGCTGCTCATCGTCGTGATCGGCGCGCTCGTCCTCGCGGTCGTGCGCCGGCTCATCCGCCGCGTCTCCGAGCACATCGCCGAGGGCACGCCCACGCTCCGCGGCAAGCGGCTCAAGGGCCTCGGCGGGTCCGAGGTCGGCACGGTGCTGCTGCGTGCGAACCCGCTCGCGAGCGCCCGCCGGGCCCAGCGGGCGCGGACCGTGGGCTCGGTCCTGCGTTCGACGGCGAACATCGTCATCGGCGCGACGATCGTGCTCATGGTGCTCACCGAGCTCGGCGTGAACATCGCGCCGTTCCTCGCGTCGGCCGGCATCGCGGGCGTCGCGCTGGGCTTCGGCGCGCAGAGCCTCGTGAAGGACTTCCTCTCGGGCACGTTCATGCTCCTCGAGGACCAGTACGGCGTCGGGGACACGGTCGACTTCGGCGAGGTCACGGGCACCGTCGAGGAGGTCGCGCTGCGCGTGACGAAGGTCCGCGACGGCAACGGCACGCTATGGTTCGTCCGCAACGGCGAGATCCTGCGGACGGGCAACAAGACCCAGGAGTGGGGTCGCGCGGTGGTGGACGTGCGCGTCGCGTACTGGGCCGACGTCGAGGCCGTGCGCGCGGCGCTGCTCGCGGCCGCGGAGGAGGTCGGGAGCGACCCGGTGCTCGGCACGTACTTCCTCGAGCCGCCCGAGGTCACGGGCATCGAGGCCATGACGGCCGAGGCGCTGCAGCTCAAGGTGCAGGTGAAGACGCAGGCCGCGATGCAGTGGGAGGTGGCGCGCGCGCTGCGCTCGCGCGTCCGGCAGGCGCTGTCCGACGCCCGCATCCCGCTGGCCGGGGCGCAGCAGGTGGTCGTCCTCGACCACTCGCCGTCGCTGCCCGACGACCGGGCCGACGACCGAACCGACGCGCGGCCCGACGACCGGCCCGACGACACGGGCGACCGGTCCGCGCAGGCGGCCCGCGAGAGGCGCGGCGCCGCCGCGGCGACCGTGGTGCAGGACGCGGCGGGCGGCCCGGCGTCCTGAGCCGCGCGGCGCCGTCGGGCACGACCACGACGGCGCCGGTCCCTCCGTACGGAGGGCCCCGGGGGGACTCAGCGCAGGCCGTCGAGCTCCGCGGCGAGGTTGTCGGCCTCCGGGCCGACGATCACCTGGACGACGCGGCCCGAGCGCACGACGCCGAACGCGCCCGTCGCCTTGAGGCGCGCCTCGTCGACGAGCTGGGGGTCCGTGACCTCGACGCGCAGGCGCGTGATGCACGGCTCGAGGTCGACCACGTTGCCCTGACCCCCGAGGGCGTCGAGGATGTTCTGTGCCTTCTGGTCCGAGGGGGTGCTCATCGAAAGTGTCTCCTGAGGCGAGTCGCGGGTGGGGATCCGCGCGGGGGATCCGGGGTGTCGGGGTGCCGAGCACCTGGGAACAGCCTAGTCTCCTGGCGAGGTTGTCACCGGATCGACGCGGCCCCGCAACGCCCCCGCAACAGGGACGTGCACGGCGCCTGGCGGTCGGACCGTGACGGGCACGCGTGCGCACCGGCCCGGGCACCCGGGTCGCACGCCCGAGGCGGACGAGGAGCGAGGGTCGTGACGGGCGGAACCGAGGACGAGGCACGGCAGGTCATCACGGGCATCGGCGTGTGCCCCGGCACGGTCGTCGGGCCGGTGGTGCTCATGCCGGAGGCCATCGACGAGCCGGCGCCCGGGCTGCGCATGGGCCCGCGCGAGGACCACGAGGCGCAGGCGCGGCGCGTCGACGCCGCGGCGGAGCAGGTCGCGGGCGACCTCCAGCGCGCCGCGGACGCCGCCGACGGCGACGCGCGCGACGTCCTCGAGGCGACGGCGGCCATGGCGGCCGACCCCACGCTCGCGGCCGACGCGCGGCGCCGCGTGCTCGACGAGCACCTCGTGCCCGAGCGCGCGGTGTGGGAGGCCGCGGAGGAGGTCGTGCGGCAGTTCACCGAGCTCGGCGGGTACTTCGCCGAGCGCGCCCGCGACGTCGCGGACGTCCGCGACCGGCTCGTCGCGGCCCTCACCGACCGTCCCGCGCCCGGGGTGCCCGAGCACACCGAGCCGTTCGTCCTCGTCGCGTACGACCTCGCGCCGTCGGCCACGGCCGCGCTCGACCCCGCGCGCGTGCTGGCGATCGTCACCGACGGCGCCGGGCCGACGTCGCACACCGCGATCGTCGCGAACGCCAAGGGCATCCCCGCGGTCGTCGCGGCCACGGGAGCGAGCGCGGCGCTCGCACCGGAGGACGTCGTGCTGGTCGACGGCGCGGCCGGGACGGTCGTCGTGCACCCGTCGCCCGAGCAGGTGGCCGCGGCGCGGGCCCGGTCGCAGCAGGTGCGCACGTTCGACGGCACCGGCCGCACGCGCGACGGGCACCGTGTGCAGCTCCTCGCGAACGTCGGCGACCCGGCGGGCGCCGCGGCGGCGGCCGCGTCCGGCGCCGAGGGCGTCGGGCTGTTCCGCTCCGAGTTCTGCTTCCTCGACCGCGAGCAGCCGCCGACCGTCGAGGAGCAGGTCGCCGCCTACCGCACCGTCTTCCGCGAGTTCGGCGGGCGCAAGGTCGTGATCCGCACCCTCGACTCCGGCGCGGACAAGCCGCTGCACTTCCTCACCGTCGACGACGAGGAGAACCCGGCGCTCGGCGTGCGCGGGCTGCGCACCGCCGCGCGCTGGCCGGAGCTGCTCGAGCAGCAGCTCGACGCGATCGCGCAGGCCGCCGCGGCCGAGGAGGCCGAGGTGTGGGTCATGGCGCCCATGGTCTCGACCGTCGGGGAGACCGAGTGGTTCGTCGAGCGCTGCCGCGCGCACGGCCTCGACGTGGCGGGCGTCATGGTCGAGGTCCCGAGCGCCGCCCTGCTCTCCGGGCCGATCCTGGCGCGCGCGGCGTTCGCGTCGATCGGCACCAACGACCTCACGCAGTACACGATGGCCGCGGACCGGCTCCTCGGGTCGCTCGCGGAGCTGAGCGACCCGTGGCAGCCCGCCGTGCTCCGGCTCGTCGAGGCGACGTGCGCGGGCGGAGCCCAGCAGGGCCGGCCCGTGGGCGTGTGCGGCGAGGCGGCGTCCCAGCCGGTGCTCGCCGTCGTGCTCGTCGGGCTCGGGGTGTCGTCGCTGTCCATGACGGCGCGCGCCATCCCCGACGTCGCGGCGCTCCTGCGCGAGGTCGACGTCGACGAGTGCCGACGGCTCGCGCGCCTCGCGGTCGACGCGGAGAGCGCGGCCCAGGCGCGCGCCGTCGTGCGCGAGAACCTGCCGGTGCTCGCCGAGCTCGGGCTGTGACGTGCGCCCGGACCGCCCCGGGCGGCGGCTCCGGGCTCGGGAGCGCGCCGCCGCCGGTGCGATGATGGGCCGGTGACGACCGAGCCCACCCCCCGCCCGACGCTGCCCGTCGCCGGACTGTCGAACGGCGCGCCGGCCGACCCCGCGGGCACGACCGCGCCGGTCCGCCCGAGCCGCACGTTCTACGACGAGGTCGGCGGGCACGAGACGTTCGTGCGCCTCGTCGACGCGTTCTACGAGGGCGTCGCGGACGACCCGGTCATGCGGCCCATGTACCCCGAGGAGGACCTCGGCCCGGCGCGCTGGCGGCTCACCGCGTTCCTCGAGCAGTACTGGGGCGGCCCGACGACGTACAGCGAGCAGCGCGGCCACCCGCGCCTGCGCATGCGGCACGCGCCCTTCAAGGTCAACCCCGACGCGCGCGACCGCTGGCTCGCGCACATGCGCGCCGCCGTCGACACCCTGGACCTGCCGCCGATCCAGGAGGCGACGCTGTGGGACTATCTGGAGCGCGCGGCGCACTCCCTCCTCAACACCTTCGAGGACTGACCGACCCGCCGCCCGAGCGAAGGAGCCCCAACCGTGACCCCCGAGCCCACCCCGCCGTCGACCTCCTCGGCCTCACCCGGCCCGACGTCGGACGCCGCCCCGCGCGAGCAGGTCCCGAACCCGCTGCACCACCTCCTCGACGTGCTGCGCCTCGAGCGGGTCGGCGACGGCGACGGGTCGGCCGCCGACCCGGAGCACTTCCGCGGGGTCTCCGTGCACCAGCCGACGGGCCGCGTCTACGGCGGGCAGGTGCTCGCGCAGGCGGTCCTCGCCGCGGGCCGCACGGTCCCCGAGGGCCGGCTCCCCCACTCCCTGCACGGGTACTTCCTGCGCCCCGGCGGCCTCGACGTGCCGATCGACCTCGCGGTCGAGCGGCTGCGCGACGGGCGCTCGTTCAGCGCCCGCCGGACGCACGCGATCCAGCACGGCAAGCCGATCCTGTCGATGATCTCCTCGTTCCAGGAGGAGCAGGGCGGCATCGAGCACGCGTCCGAGATGCCCGACGCCCCGGCCCCCGAGGAGGTGCCGTCCGCTCTCGACGTGCTCGGCGGCATCGACCACCCCATCGCGCGGTTCTGGTCGCACCACTCGGCGTTCGAGCTGCGGCACGTGGGCGGGTCGCTCTACCTGCACCCGGACCACGAGCCCAAGGACCACCAGATGGTGTGGATGCGGGCGCGGGGCGACGTCGGCGACGACCAGCTGCTGCACCGAGCGCTCATGGCGTACGCGTGTGACCAGGTCATGCTCGAGCCGATCCTGCGCCAGGCGGGCACGAGCTGGGTCACGCCCGACATGTCGATCGCGAGCCTCGACCACGCGATGTGGTGGCACCGCGACGTGCGCGTGGACGAGTGGCTGCTCTACGTGCAGTCGGCCCCGAGCGCCCAGGGCGGCCGCGGGCTCGGCGCCGCGCGGGTGTTCGCGCAGGACGGCACGCTCGTCGCGTCGATCGCCCAGGAGGGCATGGTCCGCCTCCCCGCGCTCTGACGGGCGACGGACGCGCGTCGGCCCGACACTGTCCTGGTGCGACTGCGCCGCGTGACCGTGACCTCGCCGGGGTACACCCGCCGCCCGAAGGGCGACGCGTGGGTGTTCCTCGACGTCGAGGGCCTGCCCCTGGCCGACGAGGAGGAGGTCGCGCGCTGCGAGCGCCTCGCCGTCCCGCCCGCGTGGTCCGACGTCTGGATCTGCCGGTACCCCAACGGGCACATCCAGGCGTTCGGCCGGGACGTCGCCGGGCGCGGCCAGTACCTCTACCACGAGCAGTGGCAGGTGCGGCGGGCCCGCCGCAAGCACGACCACGTGCTCGACGTCGGCCGTCGCCTGCCCGCCGCCCGGCGCCGGGTCGCGCGCGAGCTCGAGCTCCCCGGCATGCCGCGCGAGAAGGTGCTGGCGCTCGCGTTCCGGCTGCTCGACCTCGCGTACTTCCGGGCGGGCGGCGAGATCTACGCGAAGCAGAACAACAGCTACGGCCTCGCCACGATCCGCAAGGAGCACGCGCGCGTCCGCCGCGACGGGAGCGTGCACTTCCACTACCCGGCGAAGTCGGGCCAGGTGCGTGACGTGGTCGTCGAGGACCCGGTCGTCGCCGAGCTCGTGACGACGCTCAAGCGGCGCCGGGGCGGCGTCGAGCTGCTCGCGTGGCGCGACGTGGACGCGACCGGCAGCGCGGTGTGGCACGACGTCACGAGCGCCGACGTCCAGGCCGGCATCAAGGAGCGCCTGGGCGACGACGCGACGCCCAAGGACTTCCGCACGTGGCACGCGACGGTGCTCGCGGCGCGCGCCCTGGCCGACGCCGGCACGGCGCCCGCGTCCGAGCGCGCCCGGCGGCGGGTCGTCACGGGGATCGTCAAGGACGTCGCGGAGGAGCTCGGGAACACGCCCGCCGTGGCGCGCTCGTCGTACATCGACCCGCGGCTGTTCGACCTGTGGGAGCGGGGCGAGACCATCGGGTCGACGCGCTCGCAGACGCGCGCCGAGCGCGAGGTCCTGGAGCTCCTCGGATGAGGGCCGCGGTCACCGGGGTCACCGGGTACGTCGGCGGGCGTCTCGTGCCCGAGCTGCTCCGCGCCGGCTTCGATGTCCGCGCGCTCGCCCGGCACCCCGAGCGGCTCGCGGGCCGCGAGTGGGCGGACGACGTCGAGCTCGTCGAGGCGGACGCGAGCGACCTGGACCAGATCCGGGCGGCGCTCCAGGGCGCCGACGTGGCGTACTACCTCGTGCACTCGCTCGGCACCGGGCGCACGTTCGAGGTCCGCGACCGGCGCACCGCGCTGACGTTCGCGCGCGCGGCGCGCGAGGCCGGCGTGCGGCGCATCGTCTACCTCGGCGGGCTGTTCCCCGACGTCCCGGAGGGCGAGCTGTCGCCGCACCTCGCGTCGCGCAAGGAGGTCGGGGAGATCCTGCTCGCGTCGGGCGTCCCGACGACGGTCCTGCGCGCCGCGGTCATCCTCGGCTCGGGCTCGGCGTCGTTCGAGATGATGCGGTACCTCACCGAGCGGCTCCCGGCCATGACGACCCCGAAGTGGGTCGACAACCGCATCCAGCCGATCGCGGTGCGCGACGTGCTGCGCTACCTCGTCGGCTCGGCCTCGATGCCCGACGACGTGTCGCGCGGCTTCGACATCGGCGGCCCCGACGTGCTCACCTACCGCGACATGATGCAGCGGTACGCGCGCGTGGCGAACCTCCCCCGGCGGCGCATCGTCAGCGTGCCGGTGCTCACACCGCGGCTGTCGTCGCACTGGGTCGGCCTCGTCACGCCCGTGCCGAGCGGCATCGCCCGCCCCCTCGTCGAGTCGCTCCAGCACGAGGTCGTGTGCCACGAGCACGACATCGCGCAGTACGTCCCCGACCCGCCCGAGGGGCTCATCGGGTTCGACAGGGCCGTCGAGCTCGCGCTGGAGCGCATCCACGACGGCGAGGTCACGACGCGCTGGTCGTCCGCGTCGGTGCCCGGGGCGCCGTCGGACCCGCTGCCGAGCGACCCCGACTGGGCGGGCGGCTCGCTCTACGTGGACGAGCGCCGCACCGTCGTGGACGCGCCGCGCGAGGTGCTCTGGCGCGTGATCGAGGAGATCGGCGGGCAGGGCGGCTGGTACTCGTGGTCGCTCGCGTGGCGCGTGCGCGGCCTCATGGACCGGGTCGTCGGCGGGCCGGGCCTGCGCCGCGGCCGGCGCGACGAGCGCTACCTCCGCGTCGACGACGAGCTCGACTGGTGGCGCGTCGAGGCGATCGAGCCCGGGCGTCGGCTCCTGCTGCGCGCCGAGATGCGGCTCCCGGGCCTCGCGTGGCTCGAGCTGCGCGTCGACGAGGCGGCGGCCGAGCTCCCCGACGCGACGGACCCCGACGCCCCGGGGCCCTCGCCGGAGGACGCCAGCGGGCCGGGGCGGACCTACTTCGCGCAGCGCGCGCTGTTCCACCCGCACGGGCTCGCGGGCCAGCTCTACTGGTGGGCCGTCAAGCCGTTCCACGGCGTGGTGTTCGGCGGGATGCAGCGCAACGTCGCCGAGGCCGCCGAGCGCGCCGCGCGCAGCGGTCGCCCCTCCGCGGACCGGCCACGGGACGACCGAGAGCCGGGCTGACCGGAGCGGCGACGCACGCCGCCGCTCCGGGGGCTCAGCGGCGGCGGCGGAACGTCAGCGGCTCCTCGACGAACGGCTCCCACGCGGCGCGCTCGGCCTCGCTGATGCGCCGGGGCGAGCCCGTCGCGGCGTCGACCACGACGATCGTCGTCGCGGCCTTCGCGTACGGGGCGCCGCCCGAGGTGGGGCCGGTGCGCTCGAAGCGCGCTGCGCCGTCGTGCACCTCGTAGCAGACCTCCAGGCTGGCCCCGCCGAGGTGCCCGATCCACAGCTCGACGCGGACGGGCGTGCGCGTGAAGCCGAGCGGGCGCAGGTACTCGATCTCCTGGCGCGCGACGAGGGTGTGGCTCGTCGCGTGCGGGCCGGTCTCCAGGACGGCCGTCGGCCAGGCGTCCTCGCCCGCGTCCGGGTGGGTCCAGAACGCGGTGATGCGGGCGTCCTCCAGCAGGCGGAACATCTCGACGTTGTTGACGTGCGCGTACGCGTCGAGGTCCGACCACCGCAGGGAGACGGGGACGTGCAGACGGGTCATGGAGGGTCCTCTCGCTCGACGGTGCGGCCCGGCGCGACCGGCGGGACAGGTGCCCCGGTCACCGGACCGGGTCCATTCTCCACCGGCCCGCCGACCACGAGGCTCCTCCGCGCCGAGCACGAGTTTGCCGTCGTCCTGGCGCCCAGGGCGACGGCAACCTCGTGCTCGGCGCCAGGAGGGGGCGGGGCGGTCAGGACGCGGCGACGAGGGCCGCGGCGCGGCAGCTCGCGAGCGCGGAGAGCTCCTCGCCCACGGGGAGCCGCACGAGTCGGTCGGCCACCTGGCCGACGGCGTCGCGCAGCCGCCGTCGGGCGCGCGCCGCCCGCCGTCGTCCGCCCACCGCGGCCGCGGCGCGCGAGACGAGCGCGACGAGCACGCCCACGACGATCCCGCCGAGGGCGAGCAGCGTCGGCCACGGCAGCTCCGGGGCGCCCGGGCCGCCGAGCGTGAGGACCGGCGTCGGCGGCTCGGGCAGGCGCAGGTAGGTGAACCCCCACAGCGCGGCGAGCCACAGCAGGCCCACGACGAGCGCCGCGAGCACGAGCCACTGGAACGCGCCGACGACGCGCCACCACACCGGACGGCGGGCCGCCTCGAGCTCGGTCCCCGCGACGGCCTGGTCGAGCGCGTCGGCGAGGTCCGCCGCGCCCTCGGACGCCCGACGGCGCACGGCGAGCGCCCAGTCGTCCGGCACGCCCGCGGTGGCCTCGGCCGCGTAGTCGCGCACCGCCGTCTGCGCGCCGGCCCGCAGCGCGGCACCGACCGCCGGGAGCGAGGTCCGCGCGAGCTCGGGCCGGCTCGCGGTCTCGGCCGTGCCCAGCTCCTTCGCCGCCCGCGCGCGCGCCGAGCCCGGGGCGGGCCCGGTGCGCAGCCCGATGCGGCGCAGCGGGTCGGGCCGGAACCGGCCGACCCAGCGCGTCACGGGCCAGCCCGTCGCGGCGCGCGCGTCCCGCACGGCCGAGCCGCGCACGGCGGCGACGACCGTCGGGACGCCCGCCGCGGCCTCCAGGGCGTCGACGAGGCCGTCGCGAGCGCGGCGCGCCGCGCGCTCCGGGACGGGCTCGCCGCACGCCGCCACGACGCGGCGCGCGACCGCGCGCACGTCGGCCGCGAGCCGGTCGTTCGACGCACGCCGCCGGGCCGCGGCGTCCGCGAGCAGCCCCCGTAGCTCGTCCAGCCCTTGGCCGGTGCGGGCCGAGACGCCGAGCACGCGCGCGTCGGCGAGCCCGTCCTCGGCCGCGAGCCGGCGCAGGTCGGCGAGGCACGCGTCGGCGTCGGCGGGCGTGAGCCGGTCCACCTGGTTGAGCACGAGGACGACGACCGAGCCGTGCCCCGCGAGCGGGCGCAGGTAGCGCTCGTGCAGCGCGGCGTCCGCGTACTTCTGCGGGTCGACGACCCACACGAGCAGGTCGGCGCGCTCGACGAGGCGTTCCGCGCGCACGCGGTGCTCGACGACGACTGAGTCGTGGTCGGGCAGGTCGAGCAGCACGAGGCCGCTCGTCAGCTCGCCCGCGCGGCGACCGCGCAGGAGCGCGCGCAGGCCGCCGCCCGCGCGCGCGTCGCCCGGGTCCCCGGAGGTGAGCGGGGTGCCCATCTCGTGCCGTCGCCGCACCTCGAGCCAGTCGAGGAGGGCGGCCGGTCCCGCCGGGCCGGCGGCGGGTCCCGACGCGCCCCACACCGCGGCGAGCGGGTGGGACGTCGTGGGCCGCTGCACCCCGACCGTCGCGAGCTCGGTGCCCGCGAGCGCGTTGAACACCGACGACTTGCCGGAGCCGGTCGCACCCGCGAGCGCGACGACGGTGTGGTCGGCCGACAGCCCGGCCCGCTCGCGCGCGCGGGCGACGACGGTCCGCGCGTCGGCGAGCAGGTCGGCGTCGACGCGCCCCTCCCCCGCGCGCACGGCGGTCTCCAGCGCGGTCGTGCGCGCCGCGAGGTCGATCGTCATGCCTGCTCACCCCCCAGCAGGCGGCGCCAGAACCCCGGCCGCCGGGCCGGCTCTGCCGCCTCGTCCCCCGGCGCGACCGCGGACTCGTCCGGAGGCGGCGGGGTCCACCCCGCGCCGCGCAGGAGACGCGCGGCGTGCCGACCCACGGCGGTCCGGCCGCCGTCCGCACCGACCGCGACGGCGGGGCGTGCGGACCGCTCGACCCGGGCCGCGGCCTCGACCGCGCGCGCCGCCTCGAGGACCGAGCGGGCGGTCTCGTCGGCGTCGGCCGTCCCGAGGGCGTCGAGCTGCGCGGTGTAGCGCAGCGCCTCGTCGTCGAGCACCACGCGCACCCGCTCCGCGAGCCGCTCGCGCGCGGTCCGCGTGAGGCGCCGCACCGCGTCGTCGCCGAACACGGCCTCCAGGAGCTTCTGCGCGAGGATCGCCGTCCCGCCCGCGATCCCGACCTCGGCGCCCGTCAGGCCGCCGGTCGAGGCGAACACGACGACCATGAGGCTCAGCCCCAGCCCGTTGATCCCGAAGGACAGCGCCCGAGCGGCGCCGCGCTTGCCCGCACCCTGCTCGCGCACGAGGTCGAGGACGTCGGACTGCCAGCCCCGGATCTCCTCCGCGACGCGCGCCCGCACGCCCGCGGACGACCGCGCCAGGTCGAGCCCGTCGAGCAGGGCCGACCCCGCGGGGTCCGCGCGCCACCCGCCGTAGGCGCGCTCGGCCGCGACGTCCGTCGCGTCCAGGATCACCGCCTCCAGCCCGTGCGCGATCGCCTGCTCGACCTGCGGCGCCTGCGCCGGACGCCCGCGGAAGAACGCCGCGAGCGCGTCGCGGACCCGGCCGACGCTCTGCTCGACGGAGCGGAACAGCTCGCTCGTGCCCACGAAGTCCTGCCAGCGCGCGAGCACCTCGCCGCGCAGCAGCGCGCCGTCGCTCGTCGCGGCGTCCACGGTCGTCGCCGCCTCGTCGTACGCGCGCTCGACGACGCCGCGAAGGCGCGCGTCCGACGCCGCCTGCGCGTCGGCGGCGCCCGCCACGAGGACCGCCCGGCGCACGAGGTCGTCCACGACCCCGTCTCGCGTCGCGGTCGCGACCCGGTCCCGCTCGTCGCCGTCCGCACCCAGCGCGGAGAGCCACGACGCGACCGCGGCGACCGCCCGCTCGGGGAGGAAGCCGTCGACGAGCTCGGACTCCCCCACGACGAAGAGCGTCGCGGCGTCGAGGCCGTTCTCGTCCATCATCCGGCGCAGGTCGTCCGCCACGGCCTCGGTGCCCGGGTCGACCCGGTCGAGGACCATCGCGACCTGCGCACGGCGCTCGGCGGCACGGTGCAGGAGGTCCCACGGGACGGCGTCGGCGTAGCGGGCGGCCGTCGTGACGAACAGCCACAGGTCGGCCGCGGCGAGGAGCTGCGCGGCGAGCTCGCGGTTCGCCGTCTCCACGGAGTCGACGTCGGGCGCGTCCACGAGCGCGAGGCCCTGCGGCAGCGCGTCGCTCGCCACGAGGCGCAGCGTGCGCGTCGGGTCGGGCGGCGTGGCGGGCTCGCCGGGCCTGGTCCCGGTACCGGGACCGGTCGCCGTGCCGGTCGGGGTGCCGGGGGCTGCGGGCCGCGCGCCGTGCTCGCTCACGCGCGCGAGCCCGGGCAGCACGCGGTCGGTCGAGAACCAGCGCTCGTCGAGCGGGTGGTGGACGAGGACGGGCGCGCGCGTCGTCGGGCGGAGCACGCCGGGCGCTGAGACGTGCTCGCCGAGGAGCGAGTTCACGAGCGTCGACTTCCCCGCTCCGGTCGACCCGCCCACGACGACGAGCAGCGGCGCCGCGTGCGAGCGCAGCCGGGGCAGCAGGTAGTCGTCGAGCTGGTGGACCGCCAGGCCGAGGTCCTCGCGCGCGAGCGCCGCGCCGGGCAGGTCGAGCGGGAGCCGCGTGGCGGCGAGCCGCCCCCGCAGGATCTCCAGCGCCTCGACGAGCCCCGTGGTCGCCGAGGCGCCCGCCGCGACCCCACCGGCGCGCGGGCCGTCGGCGGGCAGGCCGTCGGGGCGCGGGCCGTCGGAGCGCAGGCCGTCGGGGGTCGACGCGTCCGGACGGACCGCGTCGTCTCCGGAGTCACCGCTGGCCGTCATCCCGTCAGTCTGCCGGAATGCCGCTGGCCAGGCCCGATGGGACACGGCAGGCCCGTCCCCCGCACCCGGCGAGATCGACGCGCACGGGTCGAGACCGCCCCTGCGAGGGTCGACCGCGACCGCACGAGCCGGTCTCGCGGAAGGTCACTCCCCCAGGCGGTGGCGGAGCCACGCGACGCCGACCTCGGCCTGCGCCCGCTGGAACGCGCGCAGGTGCGGGATCCCTGGCGGCGCCGGGTCGAGCGAGGACTTGAGGAAGTAGCCGGTCAGCGCGGCGAGGTAGGAGGTCACGGCGTCGGGCTCGACGTGGCGCGGCAGAGGGTGACGCCGCAGCACCTCCTCGGGCGGCGGACCACCCTCGACCTGCACGGCCGGAAGCATGCCGACCGCGTCGCAGAACGCGGCACCCCGCGCGGCGCACGGCCAGTCGACCGCGACGGCGGCACGGTCGACGAGCACCGTGTTGTCGCCCCGGAGGTCGCCGTGGACGAGGTGGTCGCCCGCCGTGGCCTCGGGCCACGCCTCCGCCAGCGCGGCGAGGCCGTCGAGGCGGGCCGCGACCCACGGGTCGTACGCGCCCAGGCCCGCCGGACGACGGTCCGCGAGGTCCTCCCACTCGCGCCACTCCACCGTGTCCGCGAAGCGCGGGAGCGGGGAGTCGGCGGGCACCTCGACCTCGCCGATGCGGCGGGCGAGGTCCGCGACCGCCGCGAGCTCGTCGTCGCGCCACGGCGTGGCGACGGCCCGGCCGGGTACGGCGTCGAACGCCAGCGCGACCCAGGTCCCCGCACCGTCGAGGTCGTCGTCGAGCACCCAGCGGAGCGCGGGCGCCGGCGTCCCGGCGGGCAGGGCCCGCGCGGTCCGCGCCTCGAGCCGGTACAGGTCGGCGGTGAAGGGGTGCTCGGGCCCGACCGCCTTGACGAACACGTCGCCCGCGTCGGTCCGGAGCGTCGACGCGAGCCCCTGCGAGTAGCCGCCGTCGTGGCTCGTGCAGCCCGAGACGCCGGCACCCAGCCGGGTCTCGACGGCGGCGCGGACCGCCGCCGGGAGGTCGGGCCAGGAGGGGCGCACGCGCGAGGGGGCGAGGTCGAGGGTCATGCCGAGGGATCCTCGCGACCTCCGACGGGCGGCGTCAACGCCTTTCCGCGTCGCCGATCCGCCACGGACGGCGGGGACGGTCCGTCCCGCTGAACCGCCGAGGCCTGACGGCGGGGCGCCTGGAGGTCTGGACGGGCCGACGGCTCGCGAGCCCGACGGCACAACCTTCCCGCCGGCTCGGCCGGCCAGGACGGGCCCGGACGCGCCGACGCCGGGCGGGAACGGGTCCCGCCCGGCGTCGTGGCCGATCCGTGCGACGACGGTCGCTCAGTCGCGCGTGAGCTTGCGGTACGTCACGCGGTGCGGGCGGGCCGCCTCCGCGCCGAGACGCTCCACCTTGTTCTCCTCGTAGGAGGCGAAGTTGCCCTCGAACCAGTACCAGCTCGCCGGGTTCTCCTCGGTGCCCTCGTACGCGAGGATGTGGGTCGCCACGCGGTCGAGGAACCACCGGTCGTGGGACACCACGACGGCGCAGCCGGGGAACTCCAGCAGCGCGTTCTCGAGCGAGCCCAGGGTCTCGACGTCGAGGTCGTTCGTCGGCTCGTCGAGCAGCAGGAGGTTGCCGCCCTGCTTGAGCGTCAGCGCGAGGTTGAGACGGTTGCGCTCACCACCCGACAGGACGCCCGCGGGCTTCTGCTGGTCCGGGCCCTTGAACCCGAACGACGCGACGTACGCGCGCGACGGGATCTCGACGTTGCCGACCTTGATGAAGTCGAGGCCGTCGGACACGACCTCCCACAGCGTCTTCTTGGGGTCGATGCCGCCGCGCGACTGGTCGACGTAGGAGATCGACACCGTCTCGCCGACCTTGAGCTCGCCGCCGTCCAGGGGCTCGAGCCCGACGATCGTCTTGAACAGCGTCGTCTTGCCGACGCCGTTCGGGCCGATGACGCCGACGATGCCGTTGCGCGGCAGGGTGAAGCTCAGGCCGTCGATGAGCTGGCGGCCGTCGAAACCCTTCTGGAGGTTCGTCGCCTCGAGGACCAGGTTGCCCAGGCGCGGGCCCGGCGGGATCTGGATCTCCTCGAAGTCCAGCTTCCTCGTGCGCTCGGCCTCGGCAGCCATCTCCTCGTAGCGGGCGAGACGCGCCTTCGACTTGGTCTGGCGGCCCTTCGCGTTCGAGCGGACCCACTCGAGCTCGTCCTTCAGGCGCTTGGCGAGCTTGGCGTCCTTCTTGCCCTGGACCTGCAGACGCTCCTGCTTCTTCTCCAGGTACGTCGAGTAGTTGCCCTCGTACGGGTAGAGGCGCCCGCGGTCGACCTCGCAGATCCACTCCGCGACGTGGTCGAGGAAGTAGCGGTCGTGCGTGACGGCGAGGATCGCGCCCGGGTACGTCGCGAGGTGCTGCTCGAGCCAGAGCACGGACTCGGCGTCCAGGTGGTTCGTGGGCTCGTCGAGCAGCAGCAGGTCGGGCTTCTCGAGCAGGAGCTTGCACAGCGCGACGCGGCGTCGCTCACCACCGGAGAGCACCGACACGTCGGCGTCCGGCGGCGGGCAGCGCAGCGCGTCCATGGCCTGCTCGAGCTGCGAGTCGAGGTCCCACGCGTCGGCGGCGTCGATCGCCTCCTGGAGCGTGCCCATCTCGGCGAGGAGCGCGTCGAAGTCCGCGTCGGGCTCCGCCATGAGCGCGGAGATCTCGTCGAAGCGCTGCTTCTTGGCGAGGATGTCGGCCACGGCCTCCTGGACGTTGCCGAGCACCGTCTTCTCCTCGTTGAGCGGCGGCTCCTGGAGCAGGATGCCGACGCTGTACCCCGGGGAGAGGCGCGCCTCACCGTTCGAGGGCGTGTCCAGGCCGGCCATGATCTTGAGGATCGTGGACTTCCCGGCGCCGTTGGGGCCCACGACGCCGATCTTGGCGCCGGGCAGGAAGTTCAGGGAGACGTCGTCGAGGATGACCTTGTCTCCGTGCGCCTTGCGCGCCTTGTACATGGAGTAGATGAACTCAGCCACAGCCTGTCGTTCCACCGTTTCGGTCGGGAGAGGTACGGGATTCGTCGACCACTCAGCCTACGCGGTCGGGCCGCCGGGACGCGCCCGACGGCGCCGCGACCGGTCGAAGGTCACGACGCCGCCCCGTCCCACGGCTCAGGCAGCCGCCGTCGCGCTCCCCTTCCGGGCGGTGCGAGCACGCGGCGCGCGAGCACCCGACGCGTCGGGCTCCCCGCCCAGCGCCGCGGCGACGTCCGCCGCCGCCCACGGGTCGTCGGCGGGAGGCTCGTCGAGCGCGGGCTCGCCGGGGACGGGCTCACCGCGGCCGTCGCCCGGGCCCCCGCCCGCGTCGCCCCCGCCTGCGGCGTCAGGCCCGCCGGTCGGGTCGAGCGTGCCGGCCGGGGCGGGCGGGTCGCCGTCGGCCACGTCGGAGGGGCCGCTCTCGGTGCGGCGCGTGGCGTCGTCGTCGCGGCGGTGCACCGTGCGCGTGAACCGCGCCTCGCCGAGCGTGAGGTCCGGGCCGAGCGCCGTCGCCTCGACGACGAGGCTCGTGCGCGGGCCGTCCGGGCCGTCCCACTCGTCGAGCGAGAGCCGGCCCGTGACGACGACCGGGTCGCCCTTGTGGAGCGAGAGCGCGACGTTGCGCGCGGTGTTCTTCCACGCCTTGACCGTGAACCACAGCGTGCGGCCGTCGACCCACTCGCCGCGCTCGCGGTCGAGGTAGCGCCGGGTCTGGGCGATCCGGAAGCTCGTGAAGTCGTTGCCCGACTGCGAGCGGAACAGCGTGGGCGTGGTCGCGACGAAGCCGGACAGCGTGACCGTGACGTCACCGGGCATGGTTCCTCCTGAGGTCGACGGCCGGGCTGGTCCCGGCCACCGCCTCAGGGTGCGGTGGGAGCGGCGGGGGCGTCCGGCGTCGGGCCCTCGCCTGTGGACGAGCCTGCGCCGTCCATGCCTGGGGGTAGCCGTAGCGCCCCGGTGAGCGGCGCGGCGGGCGTCTTGTCCCGCGCGGACTGCGCCAGCTCGCGCACCTGCCGGTGCAGGTCGAGGAGCTCCTGGGTGGGCCGGCCCATCGCGTCCTGCACGACGCGCTCGATCGCACCGCGCCCCGAGGCGAGGACCTGCTGCTCCCGGCGTCGGGCGAGCGTGCGCCGCACCTGGAGCGCGACGAGGAACGCGACCACGGCGCCCAGGACGGCGACCGCCGCCACGACCGCGCACACCGTGACGAGCGTGCGCCCGAGGTCGAGCACGCGCAGCGACCCGAGCACCGCCAGGACCCCCGCCACGACCCCGACCGCGAGCGCCGACCAGGCCGCGCGCCGCGTGGGGCGCGAGGACGACGGCCCGCGCGTGTCGAGGGGGATCTTCGCGAGCGCGGACCGCGTCGCCTCGGCGACGCGCGGAGACGGCGCGACGGCCTCGTCGAGGGCCTTCTGCCAGCCGGACCGCAGCGAGCGCCCCGCGCGCGCGAGCCAGCGCGAGCGCGACAGGGCGACGGCGTCGGGCTGCGGCGGCGAGAACTCGGGCCGCCCGTACCCGTTGCGCACGGCCGCGCCGACCTGGCCCGCGACCGCGGCGAGGCCCGTCGCGTCGGCGAGCGCGTCGACCTCCTCCTCGACGGCCGTGCTCATCGTCCACGGGACGTCGCCCGGGAGCTGCTCCAGCAGGAGCGCCCCGGCGCGGTCGAGCTCGCCCGCGACGCGGCTCGCGGCGACGCTGCGTCGCGCGACCGCCTGCTCGAGCAGCGACCGCAGCTCGTCCAGACCCTCGCCGGTGCGCGCGGAGACGGTGGTGACGTAGACGCCGTCGAGCCCGTCCTCCTGCAGGAGGCGGTCCATGTCCTCGACGAGCGACGCGCGGCGCGCCTCGGGGACGGTGTCGATCTGGTTGAGCGCGACGACCATGGAGCCCTCGAGCCCCGTCGACTTCTGCAGGTAGCCCGAGTGCAGCGCGTCGTCGGCGTACTTCTGCGGGTCGACGACCCACACGAGCAGGTCGACGAGCGGCAGCACCCGGTCGACGACCGCGCGGTGGGCGGGCTCGATCGAGTCGTGGTCCGGGAGGTCGAGCAGGACGAGGCCGCCGAGCGCCGACTCGTCCTCGGCGTCGAGCTCGCCGTCGCGCGTGATGCGACGCTCGGGGTCGACGTCGAGCCAGTCGAGCAGCGCTGTCGCGGCGTCGCTCCACGAGCACGCCGTGACCCGGGCCGTCGTGGGCCGCTTGACGCCGACGTCCGCGAAGTCGAGGCGCGACACCCGGTTGAAGAGGCTCGACTTGCCCGACCCGGTGCCGCCCGCGAGCGCGACGACGGTGTGGTCGACGCCGAGCGCGAGGCGTTCGCGCACGCCGCCGATCGCGTCGCGCACCTGGGCCGCGACGGCGGGGTCGAGGCGGTCGCCCGCGAGGTCCACCGCGCGCGCGAGGTCGTCGACCCGGGCGCGCAGCTGGGCGTCGTGGGACGTCACATGAGCCTCCTCAGCTCGGCGAGTCGTAGGCGCAGGCCGACGGCGGCGTCCGCGGCGAGCGCGGGGTCGGCGAGCGTCGTGAGGACGGGCTCCGCCTCCCGCTCGACCATGGTCGCGGCCCGGTCGGCAATGTCGTCGCGCAGCGCGGCGACCGCCTCGTCGCCCTCGTCGGCGAGCACGGTCCGCACGAGCCGGGCGGCGTCGTCGTTCCCTGCCGCGCCGGCGAGGAGCAGCGCCGCGACGCCCGTCTCCCCGAACGCCTTCACCGCGGCACGGCCCGCCTCCGACGCCGACGGCGCCCCGAGCGCGGCCACCACGTGCTCGGCGCGCGTCGCCCACTGCTGCACCTGGGTCGTCGCGGACGCCTCACGGCGCGCGGCGGCGGCGTCCTCGGCGGGCAGGACGTCGGCCCCGCCGGGCAGCGGGCGGTCGCCGTCGAGCGCCGCCCGCAGCGCCTCGTACGCGAGGACGCCGTCCGCGGCGAGCGTGCGCCGCGCCGCGTCGCGCGTCTCGTCGAGCAGCGGGGCGAGCACCAGGTCGCGCGCGCGGCCCCGGCGGCGCGACGACCGCACGACGCCGCCCCGCACCTTGACGCGGTCGACGCGCCCGGCGCCCGTCACCTGGGCCCAGCGCGCCTCGAGCGACCCGTGCGCGACGGCGCCGTCCAGCGCGGTGCGGCGCACGGCGTCCTGCACCGGCGGCAGCGCCCGCTCGACGGCGGAACGCAGGTCCGCCGCGGCCTCGACCTGCTCCTCCACCGCGTCCGAGACGCCGGTGACCCAGTCGGGCAGGGCCGCGAGCGACCCCTTGAGCGTCCGCACGATCACCGCGCGGGAGCGGTCCGGGCCCGCGAGCATCGTCAGCCAGCGCGCGACCGGCGCGACGACCGAGCGGTCGAGCAGACCCTCGTGCGGGCCGACGTCGGGCACGACGAACAGCGGCACGCCGTCCATGCCGTGGTCGCGCAGCCGCTGGAGCAGGTCGCCGCGGATCGTCGTGAGCGTCTCGCGCGGGACGCGGTTGAGGACCATCGCGACGCTCGCCCCGCGCTCCTTCGCGCGCGACAGCGCCTGCCACGGCAGCGCGTCGCCGTAGCGCGACGCCGTCGTGACGAACAGCCACAGGTCCGCCGCCTCGAGGAGCAGGCTGGCCGTGTCGCGGTTCTCCGACAGCAGCGAGTCGAGGTCCGGGGCGTCGAGCAGGCCCGTGCCGCGCGGCACGCCGTCGTGGTCGATCACGCGCGCCACGCGGGTTACCGGACCCTCGACGATGACGTCCGCGTCGAGCGGGTTGAACGCGAGCACCGGCTCGCGCGTGGTGGGCCGCAGCACGCCGGCCTGCGACACCTCCTCGCCGAGCAGCGAGTTGTACAGCGTCGACTTGCCCGCCCCCGTCGACCCCGCGATGACCACGATCGCGGGCGACGACAGCTCCCGCAGCCGCGGCAGCAGGTGCTCGTCGAGCTGGGTGAGGAGACGGCGGCGCGAGGCGTCGGCCTCGGTCGCGCCGTCGATCGCGAGCGGGAGGCGCACGTCCGCCACGTCGCGGCGCAGGTCGCGCGCGACGTCGAAGACCGTGACACCGAGCTCCTCGGTCGCCTGAGCGGGACGCCACGAGCCCGGCGACCGGCCGGCCGAGGTGGCGCTCGCGTCGCTCGTGGCGGCGTCTGGGGTTCTCACTGGTTCATAGTGACCGCTGTCGAGGGCCCCGCCAAACGCACGCGCCGGACGACGCACGACCACCCGACCTGCGGCTCCACCACCGCGGCCCCACCTCCCGAGCACGCCCGGCTCCCACTACGATGGGCGCGCGCCTCGATAGCTCAATGGATAGAGCAACGGCCTTCTAATCCGTAGGTTGCAGGTTCGAGTCCTGCTCGGGGCACCACGCGGAACCGTCGGAATCCCAGCAGTTCGAGGGCTCGAGCACCGAACCACTGAGGCACGCAGGAGTGCCCGCTGCTGGCGATCTGCTACGTCGAACGGCGAGGAGTGCACCGAGGTCTAGCCGTGCTCGTGCGGACGGACGGACGGACGGACGGACCACGATCGTGTTCGGCAGACCCGCTAGGACCTTCTGCAACGTGCGAGTTTGATGTGGTGAGGAGGTCGTCGGTGGTCGTCGTCCAGGCCGTTGCCGTGACAGGGCTGACGCTCTGCGGACTCGGCTTCTTCGGGGTGGGAAGCTACTGGGTCAAGTCGCTTCGCGGGCCACGTTCCGTCGCTGCCATGTACGTGGTCGGGGCGCTCTTCATCCTCGTAGGCCTTGGAGGATGGCTCGTCGGCTTCGCCGTCCTGCTGGGATCCCCACTCGGGCGCGGCTTCGCCTGGGCCTCTTGCGGCGCGTTCGCCGTGCTTGTGCTCGTCACTGAGCTCCTCGAGAGAAGGAGCAGATCGGGTCGGCGAAACGTGGCGTCGGCGACCGGAGAGGCCTTCGAGCGATGGGCCGTTCTCGGGGCCGGCACATGCGGTGCGGTGTGTGCGGCACTCATCGCACTCATCTAGCCGCCCTTGGACGGACGGACCAATGCCGCGAAGGGGCCGCCGATCGGGGTCGTGTGGGACTGCTATCGGCCGATGTCGGCGCACCCCGCCGCGGCGGTCGCCCCGCACCCGGGACACTCCCAGAGCCTGCGCCAGCTCGTCCTGGCTGTCCCGGCCACGACCGTCGGCTCGACCGCGAGCGCCGATCTGCCCGCGACCGTCCCGTCCCCCGCTTCGCCGCCTACTCCCCCGTGACGCCCGGGACGTCGTGCGTGCCCGACGACGTCGCGGGAGTCGTCAACGCGATCGCGTGGGAGGAGATCGAGCGGCTCTGGACACGCGGGCTGCCGGTGTGCGACACGCGGTGGCGGTTCGTCCCGCACGGCGTCGGGTGGTGGGGCTCTCCGACGCGACCGTGCGGCCCGGGGAGGCGCTGCGGGTCTGGATCGTCGAGGACGTCGCCGCCTACGGACGACGGCGACACCGTCGACGGAGAGATGCTCGAGCAGCACGTTCGCACCACGGTGCGGCACTAGCTCGGCCACGTGCTCGACGGGGAAGGCCGCACCTGGTTCTACGACGGGCACGTGCCCCAGGAGAACGTGCGCGCGGCGGAGCTCGTGATCGGGGCCTTCACGAGCCCGCAGCGACAGGACTCACCCTCGGCCGGCGAGGCGGAGAATGCGGTCACCGACGCCGAACGGACGACGGGACACGGGACACGGGACCCGGTCATGGTCGGCGACGGCGCGAGGCGCAGGACGGAGAGGGACGTGAGCACGCTCGGGGATCTGATCGCCGCGGTCGGCCGGATCGAGGCGGGCCAGCCTGGCCCCGACCCGGTCACGCTCGCGCTCGAGCCGTTCCCGGGCGGCGTGCGCGTCCGGACCGTGCAGGGCGGGAGCGTGGACCTGCTCGTGGCGCAGGACTCGCGGGCCGTCCGGGCCGCGCTCGCGGCCGGCGTCCCCGGGCTACGCCCGACCGCCCCGGGAGTGGGGGCGAGCGGTTTCACGCCCTGGTCGCGGCGCCTCGGATGGGCCGCCTACCTGGTCGATCTGGGGACCTGGGAGGACCTGCTCCGCGACTTCGGGCAGCCGCTGGCCTACGCGCGGATCCGCTGGCACGAGGACACGCTCCACGTGACGATCACCGACGGCGCCCGCGCCCAGGAGCTCACGCGACCGCTGGACGGCACCGGGTTCACCGGCGCCACCCCCGCAGAGCTCGCCGCGGACTTCCTTCGGCCGCCCGGCTGAGGACGTGCGCACGCTCTCGCCGAGCACCCCGACGCACCGACGCACGAGCCGAGGGGCGGAACTCGCGGACGGCCCGAACGTTGGTCTGACATGGGGAGTTCTCACCCTCCCGATCCCCGGAAAGGGTAAAGATCCGGCCACCGGTCGTAGATATACTCGCCCGACCGGCGCAGGCCGGTTCCACCCGGTTCGCCCGGGTCGAGGGGGGAGCCCGCGAGGGCGTCCTCCACCCGCCACCGACGGCGTCCGACGGCACGCACGAGCGAAGGACCGACATGACCGAGGCAGCACCGCTCCAGCCCCCCGCCCCGACGGAGACGCTCACGCTCAGCGCCCCGGAGCCCGTCAAGCCCGTCGCGGCGACCCAGGCACCGGCGCTCGCGCCGCGCATCGACGAGGCGGCCATCCCGGGTCTCGAGTCGAAGGTGTCGTCCTACCTCGACCAGCTCCTGACCACGGACACCCGCTCCCCCGAGTTCGGCGCGAAGGCGGACGACGTCCGCAAGATGGGCGACAAGGACATCCGCGCCGCGGCCGACGTCTCCAACCGCATGCTGGAGATGCCGGTCAAGGAGCTGCGCGAGGGCGGTGTGTCCGACAGCTCGAAGGTGAGCAAGTCGCTGCTCGAGCTGCGCCGCACCGTGGAGGACCTCGACCCGAGCGAGGCGAGCGTCGGCAAGAAGTTCCTGGGCCTCATCCCGTTCGGCGGGAAGCTCCAGGACTACTTCCGCCGCTACGAGAGCTCGCAGAAGCAGCTCAACGCGATCGTCCAGTCGCTGTACAACGGCCAGGACGAGCTCCGCAAGGACAACGCGGCGCTCAACCTGGAGAAGCAGAACCTCTGGGACACGATGGCGCGGCTCAACCAGTACATCTTCATCGCCGAGCGCCTCGACACCGAGCTGTCCACGAAGATCGCGGAGATCGAGGCGAGCGACCCGGAGCGGGCCCAGGCGCTGCGCGAGGACGTGCTGTTCTACGTGCGCCAGAAGCACCAGGACCTGCTCACGCAGCTCGCGGTGTCCATCCAGGGCTACCTCGCGATGGACATTATCATGAAGAACAACCTCGAGCTCATCAAGGGCGTCGACCGCGCGACGACCACGACGATCTCGGCGCTGCGCACCGCCGTCATCGTGGCGCAGGCACTCGCGAACCAGAAGCTCGTGCTCGACCAGATCACGGCGCTCAACACGACGACGTCGAACATGATCGCGTCGACCTCGAAGATGCTGGCGGACCAGTCGGCGAGCATCCAGCAGCAGGCCGCGAGCGCGACCGTCGGGCTCCCGCAGCTCCAGCAGGCGTTCGCGAACATCTACGCCACGCTCGACTCGATCTCGACGTTCAAGACGCAGGCGCTCGACTCCATGGCCCAGACCATCGGCGTCCTGGAGACCGAGACGACCAAGGCGAACGAGTACCTGGACCGCGCGCGCCGTTCCGACCAGTCGCAGGCGGGCAGCGGCTCGCTCGACATCGGCCGGCTGTGACGCGCCGTCCCCCGACCACCCCTCCCCGCACCACAGATCGGACCCCGAGCTAGATGGGCTGGTTCTCCGACGTGATCGGCCGCCTCGGCGGCCGGTCCTCCGCGCCCGAGCCCGAGCACGAGCTGCCGGCCCCGCCCACGTCGACCGACATCATCGCGTCGGTCGAGCGGGTCGAGCAGCAGATCGAGGGGCGCGTGCCGCCCGCCGTGACGGCGCGCGTGCACCGCATCACCGGCACGGTCGAGGAGATGGTCCCGCGCCTCGACCGCCTCGGTGGCGGGTCGCAGCAGGCGCACACGGTCGTCGCGACGGCGACGAGCTACCTGCCCGAGGCCGTCGGCGCCTACCTGCGCCTGCCGCGCGACTTCGCCGACCGGCGGGTCGTCGCGCAGGGCAAGACGTCGCTCATGCTGCTGTGCGACCAGCTCGACCTGCTCGGCGTGACGCTCGACAAGATCTCCGACGCCGTCTCCCGGGCCGACGCCGCGGCCCTCGTCGCGCACGGCGCGTTCCTCGCGGAGAAGTTCCGCGACTCGTCGATCGCGCTCGACCCCGGCGCGGGCCGGGGCACGCCGCAGCCGGGTCCGCCGTCGGAGCCCGGACGACTGGAGGCACCGTGACCACCCCGGACACCCCGACCCTCGCGGCAGCGCTCGACGCGCTGGACGCCGCCGCGCGCGCCGCGGGCGTCGACGAGGAGGCCGCCCGCGACGAGGGCGCGCGCCTCGCCGCGGCCGTCGCCGAGTCCTCCCCCGGCGCCCCGGCGGCGTGGCTCGCCGCGCTCGGCCACGACCCGGCGGCCACGGGCGCGTTCTTCACCGCGGCGTCGAGCGCCCGGCGCTGGCGCACGTCCCCGACCGACGTCCTCGCCGCCCTCGGGGCGGCGCGCTCGAAGCACGCGACCGCGTACGGGCAGGCGCTCGCCGACGTCGCCCGCGCGGCCGCGCGCCTCGGCTCCCCCGGCCCGCACGTCGCCGGGGCCGCCGCCGCGACGGCCGCCGTCCAGCAGGCCGGAGCCGGCCCGGTGGCCGCCCCCGCTGCGACCCACGCGCCATCAGGCCCGACGCCCGCCGCGGGCGGCCCGCTCGCCGCGCCCCGCACGACGGGCGGGGCAGATCCGTTCGACCTCGGCGACCTGCTCGCCGCGCAGGGCTCGCTCGACGCGCTGCGCCGCCCGGCCCCCGAAGTGCCGTCCGTCGCGTCGATCCTCGACGCGCTCGGGGCGCGCGGGAGCGGGCCCGGGAGCGCGCCGTCCGGCACGACGCACGCCCCGGCGTCGGGCACGACGGCGGACGCGACCGCCGGGAGCGCGGAGACGGCCACCGAGACCGCCGGCGAGGCGGCGGTCGCGGAGGAGCCCGCGCGCTCGATCGAGGAGCTGCTCTCCGAGCTCGACGCGCTCACGGGCCTCACGCGCGTCAAGGACGAGATCCACCGCCAGACCGAGCTGCTGCGCGTCGAGAAGCTGCGCACCGAGGCGGGCCTGACCCGCCCGACGCTCACGCGCCATCTCGTGTTCCTCGGCAACCCGGGCACGGGCAAGACGACGGTCGCGCGGCTCGTCGCGGGCATCTACCGCGCGCTCGGGCTGCTCGAGAAGGGCCACCTCGTCGAGGTGGACCGCTCGGAGCTCGTCGCGGGCTACCTCGGGCAGACGGCCGTGAAGACGTCGGAGGTGGTCGCGACCGCGCTCGGCGGCGTCCTGTTCGTCGACGAGGCGTACGGGCTCGCGGAGGACCAGTACGGCGCCGAGGCGATCAACACCCTCGTCAAGGACATGGAGGACCACCGCGACGAGCTCGTGGTCATCGTCGCCGGCTACCCCGGCCCGATGGCCGACTTCCTCGCGACGAACCCCGGCCTCGAGTCGCGGTTCTCCACGACCATCACGTTCGAGGACTACGCCGACGCCGAGCTGCGCGACATCTTCGCGAGCATGGCCTCCCGGGCGGACTTCGAGCCGACCCCCGAGGCGCTCGACGTCTTCGCCCGGCTCGCCGCGGCGCAGCCGCGCACCGAGGGGTTCGGCAACGCGCGCTGGGCCCGCAACGTGCTCGACGCCGCGATCGCGCGCCACGCGTGGCGGCTCAAGGACGTCGACGCCCCGACGATCGACGAGCTGCGCCTGCTCCTGCCCGTCGACCTCGTGGACGGCGAGGGCGCTCCCGCGCTCCTCGCGACGCTCGAGCCGCCCGCACCCGAGGACGCGCCGGCCGAGCCCTCTGCCACCGAGACCATCGACGGCACCGACGGCACCGACGACGCACCAGACACCGCACCCTCCAGCGCCGAGGAGAACGCATGACGACCACCCCGGTCCGCCCGGCGGGCCAGCAGATCGTCCCGGCCGGCGGACCCGCGCCGGGCGGTGCCCTGACCGCCCCGGGCGGGGGCGCCGTCGTCCCGCAGGGGTCGCAGAGCGCCGCCGTGTCCCGCGCGCGCGGCGCGCTGCGACGGACGCCCGGCAAGCTGCGCCTCGTCATGGCGCTGTGCGTGGTCGCCGCGCTCGCGCTCGGCGTCCTCGGGTTCCAGGCCGGCAACCTCCAGTCGCGCGCGCTCGCCGCGGCGAGCGAGGACGCGGCCCAGCTCGTCGGGGTCCAGGAGGTCCGCAACGCGCTCGTCGCCGCGGACGCGACCGCGACCGGGGCGTTCCTCGTCGGGGGCCTCGAGCCCGCCGACCAGCGCGCGCGGTACGACGAGCTCGTCGACCAGGCCGCGAACCGCCTCGCCACGCTCTCGGGCAGCAACGAGGCGGACGCGGCGCTGCTGGGCCAGGTGGCCGCCGACCTCACGGTCTACACGGGCCTCGTCGAGCAGGCGCGCGCCACCAACCGGCAGGGCTTCCCCGTCGGGTCCGCGTACCTCGACCAGGCCTCGACGATCCTGCGCGAGCAGATGCTCCCCGCGCTCGACGAGGTCGTGCTCGACGACGCCGACCGCGTCGCCGCGGACTTCTCGGGCGTGCGCAACGCGCTGTGGGTGCTCGCGGCCGGCCTGCTGGCCCTCGTCGTCCTTCTCGCGAGCCAGGTCTGGCTCGCGCGGCGCACGCACCGCGTGCTCAACGTGGGGCTCGCCGTCGCCACGGCCGTGCTGCTCGTCGTGGGCGTCGTCTCGACGGTCCTGCTCTCCCAGGCGAGCGCCCGCGCGCACGACGTGCGGACCGGCCCGTACGCCGCGACGCTCGCCGCGTCGCAGGCGTACTCGCTCGCGAACGACGCGAAGTCCATGGAGGCGTTCACGCTCATCAAGCGCGGCTCGGGCCAGACGTACGAGGAGTCGTTCGTCGCGGCCACGGACGACGCGGCGGCACGCCTCGACACCGCGGCGGCCGAGGGCAACCTCGACGGGACGACGGCGCAGGCGCTGGACGCCTGGGTCGCGCGGCACGCCGAGATCCGCGCGCTCGACGACGCGGGCCAGTGGGACGACGCGGTCGCCCTCGCGACCGCGACCGACCCCGAGAGCCCCAACGCCGCGTTCGACGCGTTCTCGGCCGCGGCGCGCGACGACATCGAGACCCACGCCGCCGCCACGAGCGACCGCCTCGACGGCGCGGCGACGACGGCCACCGTCGCGGGCTGGCTGCTGCTCGCGGCAGGGCTCGTCGCGGCGCTGCTCGCGTGGCGCGGCGTGACGGCACGACTGGAGGAGTACCGGTGACCACGACGCCCGCCCCCCACGCCCGGCCCGCCGGGACCCGCCGCACCGGCACGCGCGCGCGCCGCGCCGGCGTCGTCACGACCGGGCTGGCCTCGGCGCTCGTCGCGCTGCTGACGCTCGGCGCGTGCTCCGGGCCGTCCGGCGCGGAGGACCTGCGCCTGACGACCACCCCGCAGGACGAGTCGGCCGCGGAGTCCCCCGCGGCGCCCGCCGCACCCGCCGAGTGCACCGACCCGCTCGCCTCGTACGCGCCCGAGGGCGCGCTGCCCGGCCCGGACGCCCTGCCCGGCGGCAGCACCATGGCCGCGATCCGCGACCGCGGCACGCTCGTCGTCGGCGTCTCGGCGGACACGCTGCTCATGGGCGCGCGGAACCCGCTGTCCGGCCAGATCGAGGGCTTCGACATCGACGTGCTGCACGAGGTGTCGCGCGCGATCTTCGGCGACCCCGACCGGCTGCAGTTCCGCGTCATCACGTCGGGGCAGCGGCTCGAGGTGCTCGAGAACGGCGAGGTCGACCTCGTCGCGCGCGCGTTCACCATCAACTGCGAGCGCTGGGAGTCCATCGCGTTCTCCGCGGAGTACTACCACGCGGGGCAGAAGGTGCTCGTCACGCGCGACTCGACCGCGAACGGGATCGCGGACCTCGAGGGACAGCGCGTGTGCGCGCCCGAGGGCACGACGACGCTCACGCGCCTCGAGCAGTTCTCCGGCATCGAGCCCGTCCCGGCGACCACGCACACGCAGTGCCTCGTGCTGTTCCAGCAGGGCAAGGTCGACGCGATCACGGGTGACGACACGATCCTCGCGGGCTTCGCGGCCCAGGACCCGTACGCGAAGGTCGTCGGCGAGGCGATCAGCGACGAGCCCTACGGCATCGGCATCCCGGCGCAGAACGTCGACATGGTGCGGTTCGTCAACGGCGTGCTGGAGCAGATGAAGGCCGACGGGCGCTGGGCCGCGATCTACGGCGAGTGGCTCGGCGGCCTCGGCCCGGC
This sequence comes from Cellulosimicrobium sp. 72-3, assembly GCF_013127315.1. NCBI lineage: Bacteria > Bacillati > Actinomycetota > Actinomycetes > Micrococcales > Promicromonosporaceae > Cellulosimicrobium > Cellulosimicrobium sp. 72-3. The sequence continues at coordinate 1,590,957 of NZ_CP053419.1, read as the reverse complement.
CCCGACCCCGCCGGCCGCGGTGTACGGCCGCACGCCGTGACGCGCTCCCCCGCACCCGAGGCGCCGGGACGGCTCGGCGAGGCGATCCCCGCCGCCGACCTCCTGGCGTACCTCGGCGCGCTCGAGACCTGGCTCGACGAGCGCCGCACCGAGCTCGACCGGCTCGACGCCGCCGCGCAGGCCGCCGCGACGCCCGACGCCTACACCGCCGACCTCGTGCTCGCGCTGTCGCTGTGGCAGGCGATCCGCTCGCGCGCCGACGAGATCCGGCCCGTGTGGGACTCGGGCCGGGCCGACGCCGTCGCGCGCGAGAAGATCTCCCAGCTCCTGTGGGGCCGGCTCGACTCGGGCTCGGGCGCCGCGCTCGTCTCGCTCGTCGAGGCGGTCAAGCTGTGCGACGCGCTCGTCGTGCAGCTGCGCACGCGTCTGTCCTTCGACCCGCACACGGCCGACCAGGTGGCGCGGCTGCGCGGCGTGCGCGCCGAGCTCGTGCGCTGCGAGGACCTCGCCGGCGCGGACGCCGACGCGCGCGGGCGCGTCGAGACCCTCCGCGGGCGCCTCGACCATCTCGTCGCGCAGGCCGCGCGCGGCGCCGACGTGTCGGGCCCGCTGGCGGAGCTCGAGACCGAGGTCGCGCGCGCCGAGCGCGACCTCATCGTCGCGTCCGCGCAGCGTCGCGAGCTGCGCCGCGACCGCGCCCGCACCGAGGAGCAGCGCGCCGCGCTCGAGGCGCGCGAGCCCGCGCTGCGCGAGCTCGTCGCGCGCTGCCGCCGCGAGATCGCGCACCCGCCGCGGCTCGCCGTCCCCGACGTCTCGCGCCTCGGCCCCGTGCCCGACTCGCGGTTCGAGCTCGACGCCTACGCGGCCCGGCTCGCGACCGTGGCCCGCGCCGTCGAGACCGTCGAGGACGCCTACACCCGTCCCCTGCGTGCCCGCGCCGAGCTGCGGTACAGCCTGGAGCGGCTCGCCGCGCGGGCCGACGCGAACGGCCGCTCGGCGTCCCCCACGGTGCGCTCGGGCCTCGCCGAGGCGCGCGAGGCCGTCGAGACGACGCCGTGCGACGTGACGCTCGCGCGGTTCCTCGTCGAGCAGTACCAGTTCCTCACCCGCGACCTGCCCACCCCGGAAGGAGCGTCGTCGTGACGACCACCGCGACCGTCCCGTGCTCGGAGCCCGGCTGCCCGGGCACCATCGAGGACGGCTACTGCAACGTCTGCGGCGCGCCCGCGGGCGGCTCCGGCACCACGCCGACGCCCGCCGCGAGCGGCACCACCGGCGTGCCCGCGCCCGGGAGCGCGGCCGCCGCCTCGCCGTCCGCCATGCTCGGCACCGGGTTCGTGCAGGGCCGCCCGGGCACCGCCGGGGCGGGCGACCCCGACGCCGAGCGCTCCACGCGCACCGGCCGCACGAGCTCGAGCCGCCTCGCGTCGACCGCGCTCGGCTCCGCGCGCACCGCCGCGACCGGCTCCAAGGCGACCCGCCGCGTCGGGACGTCCTCGACGCGCCTGCGCGGCCGTGGCCTCGGCGCGGGCCTCACGACGGTCCCGTCGGTGCCCGTCCGGGACCCGCTGCAGTCCGTCATGGCCGTGCCCGAGGTCGCCGAGCGCAAGCGCTTCTGCCCCGCGTGCGGCGAGAAGGTGGGCCGCGGGCGCGACGGGCAGCCCGGCCGCACCTCCGGGTTCTGCCCCCACTGCGGCAACCGCTTCGACTTCACGCCGCAGCTGAAGCCGGGCGACCTCGTGGGCGGGCAGTACGAGGTCGTGGGCTGCCTCGCTCACGGAGGCCTCGGCTGGATCTACCTCGCGCGCGACCAGAACGTGTCCGGCCGGTGGGTCGTGCTCAAGGGCCTGCTCAACTCCGGCGACCCCGACGCCTACGCGGCGGCGATCTCGGAGCGCCAGTTCCTCGCGGAGGTCGAGCACCCGCTCATCGTCGAGATCTACAACTTCGCGATGCACGACGGCGCCGGCTACACCGTCATGGAGTACGTCGGCGGCGAGTCGCTCAAGGAGATCCTCCAGCAGCGCCGGGAGGACAACAACGGCGTCATCGACCCGATGCCCGTGGACCAGGCCCTCGCCTACGTACTAGCGATCCTGCCCGCGTTCGCGTACCTGCACGACCACAACCTGCTGTTCTGCGACTTCAAGCCGGAGAACGTCATCCAGCAGGGCGACGGCGTGAAGCTCATCGACCTCGGCGGCGTGCGCCGCACCGACGACCTCACGTCCGCGATCTTCGGCACCGTCGGCTACCAGGCGCCCGAGGTCGCGGAGGTCGGGCCGTCGGTCGCGTCCGACATCTACACGATCGGCCGCACCCTCGCGACGCTCGTCCTCGACTTCCGCGGGAACACGACGACGTACGTCGCGTCGCTCCCGCCCGTCGCGGACACCCCGGTGTTCCAGCAGTACGACTCGTTCTACCGCCTCCTCGCCAAGGCGTGCGCGCTCGACCCGGCCGACCGGTTCGCGACCGCGGACGAGATGCGCACCCAGCTCCTCGGCGTCCTGCGCGAGGTCGTGGCGGCGGACGCCGGCCCGGGCAACCCGGCGCTGCACTCCGCGGCCTCGGTCCTGTTCGAGGCGCCGGTCGCGGACGTCGCGTCCCGCCCGCTCGCCTGGGACGAGCTGCCGACGCTGCGGCGCGACGACCACGACCCCATGGCGAGCTGGCTCGCCGGGGTCAACGTCGTGGACCCGGACGCGCGCCTCGCCGCGCTCGCCGACGCGCCCGAGGACACGGTCGAGGTGCGCCTCGCCCGGGCGCGCGCCGCGATCGAGGCGGAGCGGTTCGACGTGCTGCGCGACACGATCGCGACCATCCTCGCGGACGACCCGTGGGAGTGGCGCGCCGCGTGGATCGGCGGCCTCGGCGAGCTCGCGCAGGGCGACCCGGTCGCGGCGCGCGCGTCGTTCAACGCCGTGTACGGGCAGGTGCCGGGCGAGCTCGCGCCCAAGCTCGCGCTCGCCGCGGCCTGCGAGCTGAGCGGCGAGCCCGACATCGCCGAGTCGCTCTACGTGATCTGCGCGCGCACCGACGCGAACTACACCGCGCCGGCCGCGTTCGGGCTCATGCGCGTGCGCGAGGCGCGCGGCGACCTCGACGGCGCGCTGCACGCGCTCGACCTCGTCGGCCCGACGCGCGGGTCGTACGTCGAGTCCCGCACGCTCCGAGCGCACCTGCTCGCCGCCTCGGGCCGCGGGCTGCCCGCGCTCGCCGACGCCATGGCGAGCGTCTCGACCGTCGCGATCGCGCCGCGCGAGCGGGCCGAGCTCGCGGTGGGCGTCCTGCGCTCCGCGCTCGACACCGTGACCACCTCCGGCCCGGAGCCGACCACGCGCATCGCGGGCGTGCCCGCCGACGAGCCCGCGCTGCGCGACGCGCTCGAGGGCGCGTACCGCGAGCTCGCGTCGCTCACCGACTCGCGGGACGAGCGCATCACGCTCGTGGACCACGCGAACGAGGTGCGCCGGTGGACGATCCGATGAGCGACTCCCCGGCGCCCGCGCCCGCACCGGTGCCCGGCGGCACGGTCGCGGAGCCGAGCGGCGTGCTCGCGTGCCCGGCGTGCGGGGAGCCGTCGCCCGAGGGCGCCCGGTTCTGCGAGGCGTGCGGCACCCCGCTCGCCCCGCTCCCGACGGCGACGGGCCCGGACGCCGGGACCGGAGCTGCCGCGGACCTCGCGACCGACGCCGCGACGGACCCCGCAGCAGCCGGGACCGGGGACGGCGGGCCCGGGTCCGACGACGGGACCGCCGCCGGGACCACCGAGCCGACCGGCGGAGCCTTCGCCGAGACCGACGGCGACGGCACCGAGAGCGGCGCGCGCCCCTGCGTGCGCTGCGGCGGCCGGGTCGCCGAGGACGGGTACTGCACCGAGTGCGGCGAGCCCGCGGCGTCGGAGCGCGACCACTGGGCCGAGCGGCCCGCGAGCTGGGTCGCGGGCGTGTGCGACCGCGGCGTGCGGCACTCGCGCAACGAGGACGCGATGGCCCTGGCGGCGAGTCCGTCCGCGACCGCCGAGCGGGCGTTCGCGGCGCTCGTCGTGTGCGACGGCGTGTCCTCCGCCCCCGACTCGGACGTCGCGAGCCTCGCCGCGGCGCGCGCCGCGCGCGACGTGCTCGCGGCGGGCGCGCCCGACGGGCCCGACCCCGTGACCGGCGAGGCCTCGGCGCGCATGGGCGCGTGGTCCGCGCTCCTCGGCGACGCGTCGCGCGCGGCGCAGGACGCGATCCTCGCGACCGTGGGCACGATGGCCGACCGCGAGAACCCGCCGTCGTGCACGTTCGTCGCGGCCGTCGTCGACGGGCCGCTCGTCGTGGCGGGCTGGGTCGGCGACTCGCGCGCCTACTGGATCCCGGACGACGGCGACGCGCACCAGCTCAGCGTGGACGACTCGTGGGCGCAGGAGATGATCGCGCAGGGCGTGCCGCGCGCCCAGGCGGAGACGTCGCCGCAGGCGCACGCGATCACGCGCTGGCTCGGCCCCGACGCCCCCGACCCGGTGGCCCGCACGGCCGCGACCCTGCCCGACCGCGACGGCTGGCTGCTCGTGTGCTCGGACGGCCTGTGGAACTACTGCTCCCCCGCGGCCGACCTGGCGGCCCTCGTGCGCAGCACGCAGGACCGCGTCGGCGACGACCCGCAGGTGCTCGCGGGCGCGCTCGTCGACTGGGCGAACGCCCAGGGCGGCCGGGACAACATCACGGCGACGCTCGCCCGGTTCTCCCGGGCGTCGTCCGCGACCCCGCCGCCGCCCCCGGCGGACCCCGCCACGGCCTGACGCGCACCGCGCGTCGGGCCCCGACGACCCGATAGCCTGCACGAACACCCGCACCACCGAAGGAGCCCCCATGGCCGAGTTCGCCGCCGAGGTCTACCAGAACGAGTTCCTGTCCGAGGGCGCGACGGACGTCCACGCGATCGTCACCGTGACGTGCCGCGGCGCCGGGAGCGCGGGGAGCGCCGGCGGCGCGGGCGGGGTGGCCGAGATCATCATGGTCGACACGTCGGGGTCGATGTCGGGGCGCAACATCGAGGCCGCGAAGCACGCGGCCCAGGTCGCGGTCGACCAGATCCTCGACGGCACGTGGTTCGCGATCGTCGGCGGCAGCCACGTCGCGAACCGTGCGTTCCCCTACCCGAACGCCCGCATGGCCATGGTGCAGATGGAGCCGGGCGCGCGCGCCGAGGCGAAGCGCGCGATCTCGATGCTCACGCCCGGCGGCGGCACGGCGATGAGCACGTGGCTGCGTCTCGCGGACCAGCTCTTCGCGACGGTGCCGCAGGCGACGCAGCGGCACGCGATCCTGCTCACCGACGGCAAGAACGAGTCCGAGCCCCGCGCCAACCTCTCAGCCGCGGTGCGGGACGTCACGGGCCACTTCCAGTGCGACGCGCGCGGCGTCGGCTCGCGCTGGCAGGTCGACGAACTGCGCGAGATCTCGACCGCGCTGCTCGGCACGGTGGACCTCATCGCGGACCCGAACGAGATCGCCGCCGACTTCGAGAAGCTCATGCAGACGTCGATGGCGCGCGGCGTCGCCGCGGCCGACCTGCGCGTGTGGGCCCCGCAGGGCTCGCAGGTGCTGTTCGTGCGCCAGGTCGCCCCGACCGTCGAGGACCTCACGCACCGCCGGGCCGAGGTCAACCCGCTCACGGGCGCCTACCCCACCGGGTCGTGGGGCGACGAGTCGCGCGACTACCACGTCGCGGTGCGCGTGGCCTCGAAGCCCGTCGGCTCCGAGCAGCTCGCGGCGCGCGTCCAGCTCGCCGTGAACGGCGAGGTCGTGTCCTCGGGCCTGGTCAAGGCGAAGTGGTCCGACGACGAGTCGCTCACCACGCGCATCAACCCCGAGGTCGCGCACTACACCGGCCAGACCGAGCTCGCCGCGGCGATCCAGGAGGGCCTCGCGGCCAAGGCGTCGGGCGACGAGGCGACGGCGACCGTCAAGCTCGGCCGCGCCGTCCAGCTCGCGCAGCAGACCGGGAACGAGGAGGCGACGTCGCGGCTGCGCAAGGTCGTCGAGATCGACGACGAGGAGCACGGCACCGTGCGGCTCAAGCGCAACACCTCGACGCTCGACGAGATGGCGCTCGACACCGCCTCGACGAAGACGACGCGGGTGCGTCGGTGAGCGCCGTCGTCTGCCCCAACGGGCACCCCTCGGAGTCGACCGACTACTGCGACGTGTGCGGCGAGCCCATCGCCGCGGCGTCGGCACCCGCGACGCTCGCGACGGGCGCGTCGTCCCCTGCTCCGGGCGCGGCCTCCGCACCGGCGCAGGCGCTCGAGTGCCCGAACTGCGGCTCGCCGGCTCCGGCCGGTGCGCTGTTCTGCGAGAACTGCGGCTACGACTTCACCACCGGCGCCCTGCCCGACCCGGTGGAGCCTGCGTCGGCGCTCTCGCTCGACCCGCCGTCGCGCCCCACGCCGGCCACCCCGGCCGCACCCGCCGCTGCCCCGGCCGCACCGCAGGCGGGCCTCGCGTCGGGCGCGACGCCGCCCCCGCTCCCCGCTCCGGCCGCGTCGCCGGCGTCCGCGGCCACCCCGCCGCCGGGCGCCTCCGCACCGCTCGAGGCTCCGGCGTCGACGCCGGCCGCCGGGACCGCCGCGGGTGCGCAGCCCGACGATCCGGCCGGCCCCGCGCCGTCGGGCGCGCACCTGCCGACGCCGCCCGTGCCCGGGCCGGACCAGTGGGTCGTCGAGATCTGGATCGACCCGGACTGGTACGCGGCCCAGCAGCCCGAGGACCCCATGCCGTCGGCGGGCCTGCCGGGGCTCGTCGTGCTGCGCGAGCGCAGCGTGCTCGTGGGGCGCCCCTCGGTCTCGCGCGGCATCCACCCGCAGGTCGACTGCGGCGCGGACACCGGCGTCTCGCGACGGCACTGCCAGCTCAGCGCGGACGGCCAGCGCTGGTGGGTCGAGGACCTGCAGTCCTCGAACGGCACCTACGTGAGCCCCGCGGGCGAACCGCTCCCGACGGACCCGATCCCCGCCGGCCAGCGACGCGAGCTGGCCGACGGGGACCGCGTGTACCTCGGGGCGTGGACGCGCCTCGTCGTCCGCAAGGCGCTCCCGGGCGAGGCGTGAGCCCGGCTCAGCCCTCCGACGTCTGAGGCTCGGCCTCGGCCGTGATCTGGGTCGCCGCGCCGCCCGCGCGGTGCGCAACCTCGATCCGGCGGGGCCGGGCCTCCTCGGCCACCGGGATCGTCAGCGTCAGCACGCCGTCCTCGTACGACGCCGTGATCTTGTCGAGCGCCAGGCCGCGCCCCACCGTGAGCTGGCGCGCGTACGTGCCGGACGGCCGCTCGCGGGCGAGCCACTGGACGTCCGGGTCGGTCCGCGGGCTGCGCTCGGCGCGGATGGTCAGCGTGCGGTCCTCGACGGACACGTCGATCGTGCCCGGGTCGACGCCCGGGAGGTCCATCGTCAGCACGTAGTGGTCCCCGGCGCGGAACAGGTCGAGCGGCATGCCGCCCGAGGCCGCCGAGGCCGCGGTCGCGCGGGCGCCGGACGCGAGCTGGCCGACCAGACGGTCCATCGCGTCGAAGGTGCTCGTGAAGGGGTCGATCATCGCAGCCACACCTCTCACCTCCTCGTCGCTCGGTCCCGGACGGTCCGGGACCGGTCGGTGCTCCCGCGAGGCAGGCACCCCGCGGGCGGCTACAGCTCCTGTTTTAGCACTCTCCCCCCGCGAGTGCCAAGAGGTGCGACGCGCCGTGTCGCCCGGCCGGACAGGCCGGGTTGTGCGGCTCCCACACCGACCCCGCGCCCGCGCCCCGGCGCGGTTGGAGGATCCCTCCAACGCCTTGTGCGATCCGTGCACGGCGGGCCGCGGAGGTGGTCGCGAGCGCCGTCGCCCGACGACCGCCGTCCCGGCCAGAGTGGACACGCCCGACCACCGACAGCAGGGAGCCCGCGATGACCGACGCCCGCACGGAGACGCCCGCCGCCACCCCGCCCGCCACGGCGCCCACCGCCCCGGAGGTGCTGCGCGCCGCACCGCGGGACGTGCCCGACCGTCGCCGCGGCCGGTTCGCGCTCGACGCCGGCGACGCCGCGCGGGTCGCGACGTTCGCCGCGCTCCTGGCCGCGCTCGGTCTGCCCGGCTCGATCGCGCTGTTCGGCAACGCGGTGCCCGTGACGCTCCAGACGCTCGGCGTCATGCTCGCGGGGGCGATCCTCGGCGCGTGGAGCGGCTCGCTCGCCGTGGCGACGTTCCTCGCGCTCGCCGCGGCCGGGCTCCCCGTCCTCGCGGGCGGGCGCGGCGGGCTCGGGGCGTTCGTCGGGCCGTCCGCGGGCTACCTCGTCGGGTTCCTCGCCGGCGCGGCCGTCGTCGGCCTGCTCGTCGACCGGCTCCGGCGCGTCACGTTCGCGCCCGTGCTCGTCGCGTGCGTCGTCGGCGGGATCGCGGTCGTCTACGCCGTCGGCATCCCGGTGCAGGCGCTCGTCACGGGCGTGCCGCTGCCCACGACCGCGCAGCTCTCGCTCGCGTTCCTGCCCGGCGACCTGCTCAAGGCGCTCGCCGCCGCCGCGATCACGGTGGGCGTCGTGCGGGCCTACCCCGCGGCCCGTCCGGTCGGGCGCACCGGCCGCGGCGACCGTGCCGCGGCCGACGGCCGCCCCGTCTCCTGAACACCTGCGAGAGTGTCCGCGTGCCCGTCGCCCACCAGGTCCTGACGCACGCCGCCGACCCGGCGGCGCGCGACCGTCCCGCCCTGCGCACGCCCGAGCGGTCGCGCACCTACGCCGCGCTCGCCGCGGACGTGCGCGTGGGCGCGACGCACCTGCGCGCGTCGGGCACGCGACCGGGCGACCTCGTCGCCGTGTCGCTGCCGGACCCGCTCGACCTGCTCACGGCGGTGCTGGCCGTCGACCACCTGGGCGCGACGCCGCTCGTGTGCGACGCCGCCTGGCCGCGCGCCCACCGCGCCGAGGTGCTGCGCACGCTCGCGCCGCGCACGTTCGTCGAGGTGCCGCTGCCGCGCGGGACCGGCACCGCCGACGGCGCGGAGCCGACGCCACCGCACGTCCCCGGTCCCGACGACCTCGCGTGGGCCGGGTTCTCGTCCGGGAGCACCGGCCGCCCGCGCGCGGTCGTGCGCACGCGCGCGTCGTGGGCGGGGTCGTTCGACGCGGTCACGCGGCTCCTCGGGCTGCGAGCCACGGACACCGTCCTCGTCCCCGGCCCGCTCGCGTCGTCGCTGTACTGCTTCGCCGCCGTGCACGCACTCGCCGTCGGGGCGTGCGCCGTCCTCACGCGCACCCCGGCCGCGACGACGGCGGCGCTCGCGACGAGCGACGTCGTGCACCTCGTGCCGCAGGTCCTCGACGACGTGCTCGACGCCGTCGCCGCGGGCGCGCCGTCCCGACTGCGGCACGCGGTCGTCGGCGGGGCGTCGCTCGCGCCCGGGGCGCGGGAGCGGGCGCGGGGCCTCGGCGTCGACGTGCTCGCGTACTACGGCGCCGTCGAGCTGTCGTTCGTCGCCTACGACCCCGACGGGTCGGGGCTGCGCGCGTTCCCCGGCGTGGACCTGGCGGTGCGCCCCCTGCCGTCGGCGAGCGTCGGCGAGGTGTGGGTCCGCTCGCCGTGGGTGTCGCGCGGCTACCTCGCGCGCGCCACGGGGCCGCTGCGGCGCGACGGCGCGTGGCACACCGTCGGGGACCTCGCCGACCCGGGCCCGGAGCCGCTCGTGCTGCGCGGCCGGGGCGACGGCGCGATCCTCTCGGGCGGCTCGACGGTCGTGCCCGAGGACGTCGAGGTCGTGCTGCGGGCCGTGCCCGGGGTGCGCGACGTCGTCGTGCTCGGCACGGCGCACCGGCGCCTCGGGGCCGTCGTGACCGCCGTCGTGGAGTGCGACGACCGGTCGGGGCTGCGTGCGCACCTCGAGCGGGTCGCCCGCGCGGCGCTCGCGCCGGCCCAGCGACCGCGGCGCTGGTACGGCACGCGCGCGCTGCCACGGACGCCGTCGGGCAAGCCCGCGCGCGGCGCGGTGAGCGAGGCCCTCGGCGGGACGGACCTCGCGCGGTCGGGCCTGGAGCCGCTGCGGTGACCCGGCACCCGAGCACGTCGACGCACGGCACGACGGACGCGACACCCGTCCTGGTCGCCGCGCGCCGCACGTGGATCGGCACCGCGGGCCACGGGCACCGGGAGCTCACCGAGGTGGACCTCGCGGCCGCGGCGCTGCGCGCGACCCTCGACGACGCGCGGGCGCACGGCGTCGACGGCGGCGTCGCGGACGTCGTGCTCGGGTGCTGCACGGGCCCCGGCGGGGACGTCGCGCGCGTCGCGGCGCTCGCCGCGGGAGCGGGCGTCGGCGTGCCGGGGCTCACCGTCGACCGGCAGTGCGCGTCGGGCCTCGCGGCCGTGCTCGTCGCGGCGCAGCAGGTCCGCGCGGGCGAGGCGGCGCTCGTCCTCGCGGGCGGCACCGAGAGCGCGACGCGCTCCCCCGCGCGGGCCCACCGCACGCCGTGGGGCGACGTCCCTTACGCGCGCGCGGCGTTCGCGCCCGTGCCGTGGGCGGACCCGGGGATGGGCGCCGCCGCCGACGAGCTCGCGCGGCGCCGCGGCGTGACCCGCGAGCGCCAGGAGGCGTACGCGGTGCGCAGCCACGCGCGCGCCCGTGCAGCGCACGACGTCGGCCGGTTCGCCGCCGAGACCGTGCGCGTCGGCCCGCTGGGCCGTGCCCTGGAGCGCGACGAGCGCGCGCGCCGCCTCGACCCGGCCGTCGTCGCGCGCCTCTCCCCCGCGTTCACCCCCGGCGGGACGGTCACGGCGGCGACGTCGAGCCCGGTGAGCGACGGCGCCGCGGTCGTGGCGGTCGTCCCCGAGGCGGTGCGCCGCGACCGGGGGCTCGCGGGGCTGCGGGTCGTCGCGTCGGCCACCGTGGGCTGCGACCCGGCGCTGCCCGGGTGGGGCCCGGTGCCCGCGGTGCGCGCGGTGCTCGACCGCGCCGGCGCGCGGCTCGACGACGTCGCGGCGGTCGAGGTCGTCGAGGCGTTCGCGGCCCAGGTGCTCGCGGTCACCGACGCGCTCGGCCTCGACCCGCTGGGCGACCCGGCGGACGACGCGCGCGTGTGCGCCGACGGCGGCGCGCTCGCGCTGGGCCACCCCTGGGGCGCGAGCGGCGCGGTGTCCGTGGTCCGGCTGTTCTCCCGGCTCGTGCGCGGGGGCGCGCGGGCCGGGACGCTCGGGCTCGCGACGGCGGCCGTCGGCGGCGGCCAGGGCGTCGCGGTGCTCGTGGAGGTGGCGCGGTGATCGCGTGGGCGGCGCGCGCCGTGCGGGGGCGACGCCGGGACCGCCCGGCCGAGGCCGCGGCACCCGCGCCCGAGCTCCCGCCGCAGGACGGTGCGGCGGGCTGCGTGGTGCGGCTCGAGGACGTGCACGTGCGGCTCGGCGAGCGCGACGTCCTGCGCGGCGTGAGCCTCGAGCTGCGCGAGCGCCGGGTCGGCGTGGTCGGGGCGAACGGCTCGGGCAAGAGCACCCTGGCCCGCCTGCTCAACGGGCTCGTCGTGCCCACCGCAGGGCGCGTGCTCGTCGACGGTCTCGACACGCGCCGCCAGGGCGCGGCGGTGCGGCGGCGGGTGGGGTTCGTCTTCACCGACCCGGACGCGCAGATCGTCATGCCGACCGTGGCGGAGGACGTCGCGTACTCGTTGCGCGGCGTCCCCGCGGACGAGCGCGCCGCGGTCGTGCGGCGCGCCCTCGCCGCACGCGGCCTGGCCGAGCACGCGGACCATCCCGCGCACCTGCTCTCGGGCGGCCAGAAGCAGCTCCTCGCGCTCACCTCCGTGCTCGCGGCGGGACCGCGCCTCGTCGTGGCCGACGAGCCAACCACGCTCCTCGACCTGCGCAACACGCGCCGCGTCGCCGCCGAGCTCGCGTCCCTCCCCCAGCAGGTCGTGCTCGTCTCGCACGACCTCGCGCTCATGGACGCGATGGACCGCGTGCTCGTGGTCGACGGCGGGCGGGTCGTCGCGGACGACGCGCCGGGCCCGGCCGTCGCGCACTACCGCCGCCTGGTCGACGCGGGGCCGGGGTGACGGCGGGCGGCTACCGGCCGGGGACCTCGGTGCTGCACCGCCTCCCGGCCGGGGCGAAGCTCGTCGGTCTCGCGGCGGCGTCGGGCGCGGTGCTGCTCGTGTCGTCGCCGGTCGCGGTGGGGGTCGTGGTCGTCGTGGTCGCGGCGCTCTACGCGGTAGCGGGCGTGGGCGCCCGCGCGGCGTGGGAGCAGGTCCGGCCGCTGCGGCTCGTCGTGCCGGTGCTCCTGGCGGTGCAGTGGTTCGCGCTCGGTCCCGCCGCCGCGGCGGTCCTCACGACCCGCCTCGTGGCGCTCGTCGCGCTCGCGGGCCTCGTGCTGCTCACGACCCGCACGGCCGCGGTGCTCGCGGCGATCGAGCGCGGGCTGCGCCCGCTCGGTCGGGTAGGGGTCGACGTCGGCCGGGTCGCACTCGTCCTCTCGCTCGCCGTGCGCTCCGTCCCGGTGGTCGCGGCGCTCGCGCAGCGCGTGCGGGACGCGTGCCGCGCGCGCGGGCGGGAGCACGACGTCCGGGCCTTCGCCGTCCCGCTCGTCGTGGGCGCCCTGCGCCAGGCGGACGCGCTCGGCGACGCGCTGCGCGCCCGCGGCCTCGACGACTGAGGCCGTCCGCCTGTCATCTCGCCGGTAGGACCGGTGCCGTGCCCTGCCGACGTGCCCCGCCGCTGTGCCCCGCCGCTGTGCCCGCCGGTCCGCAGCGCTAGCGTGCGCCGACGACGGCGCGGGGCCCGCGCAGGGCGAGCGCCGCGGCGACAGCGATGCCCGCGACGGTCACGACGAGCAGCGCCCGGTAGTCCACGACCCCGACGAGCGCGGCCCCCACCACGGTGAGCAGGAGCTGGGGCACGTTGAGCAGCATGGTGCTCGCCGCGGCCACCCGGCCCTGGAGCGCGGGCGGCGTGCGGAGCTGGCGCTCGGTGACGAACCCGACGATCGCCCACGTGACGCCGAGGCCGACGCCGCCGAGCCCGACGACGACCGCCACCACGCTCGTGCCGGTCGCCGGGACGATGCCGAGCGCGAGCACGACCAGGCCCAGCGCGACGAGGCGCTGCGCCCCCCACCGGGCCACGAGCCGGGCGGCGGTGAGGCCGGCCACGATCGCGGTCACGGCCTGGACGGACGACACCGGCCCGAGGAGCGCGGCCGGGAGCCCGAGGCCGTCCTCGACGATCGCGAGGCTCACCGCGTTGAGCAGCCCCACCGCGCCGAACGCGACGACGAGCGCGACCGTGAGCACGCCGAGCGGCGCCGTCCCCGCGAGGTGCCGGAAGCCCGCGGTCACCTCGGCGAGGTACGGCTCGCGCTCGTCGGCCGGCGGGGTCTCGCGCACCCGCACGCGCGCGACCACCCCGGCCGCGACGACGAACGCACCCGACGCGGTCAGGACGAGCGGCCACACGCCCGCGAGGGAGTACGCACCCGCGCCCACGACGGGCATGAGCAGCCGGAACACCTGGTCGATCGTCGTGAGGCGGCCGTTCGCGGCGGCGAGCGCGTCGTCGGGCAGCATGTCGCGCACGAGCCCGGACTGCGCCGCGGACGTCGCGAACCCGACCCCCGAGTACACGACGGTGACGAGGAGCACGAGCCACACCTGCCCCGGCCCGCGGACGAGGAGGAGGGCGAGGAGGACGACCGCGCCGACGAGGTACGTCGCGACGAGCATCCGGCGGCGGGACACCCGGTCGGCGAGCTGGCCGAGGAACGGCGACGCGAGGGCGGGCAGGCCCAGCGCGGCGAACACGAGCCCGGCCGCATCGTTCGATCCCGTGAGGTCCTTGACCCACACGGCGAGGATGATCGCGAGCACCGAGTCCGCGAAGTTGGTGAAGCCCCACGCGACGGAGAGCAGGCGGAAGGGGCGCCCGCGGAGCGCCGCGCGTGCGTCGGCTCCCGGCGTCGTGCTCTCGCGCCGCGGCGCGGACGCCGCGGTAGCCGCCCCCGCGGTCGCCGTCGGCGCGGCGGTCGACGTCGGCGCTGCGGTCGACATCGGTGCCGCGGCCTGGTCCGTGGCCGCCGGCTCGGACGGCGCAGTCACCGGGGGTCCGGGGGCGGGTCGGCGTTGACGACGGCGAACAGCCGCGCCGGTCGCGCGCCCTCGGGGCGCAGCGCCGGGTCCTCCCAGCGCCCGGCGAAGCGGTCGGTGAGCGCCTCGACCTCGCGCGCGAGCGCGTCGAGCTCCTCGCGCGTCGCGTAGAACGACGACGAGCTGAGCGTGGAGGCGAGCAGCCACCGCGGGTCCTCCGCCGCGGCACCGGCGAGCCACGCCCGCACGCGCGCCGCCTCCTGGCCGAGCACGAGGTCCGCCACGGCGCTCGCCGCGGGCAGCGACTCGGGCACGTCGGGGTCGAACCGGGTCTGGCGGCCGCGCCCGACCGTCCGCCAGGGGCGCTCCTTGCCGCGCCGCTCGGCGGCCTCGACGTAGCCGTACTTCGCGAGCATGCGCAGGTGGAACGAGCAGCTCGCGACGGACTCGCCCGTGACCTCGGCGCAGCGCGTCGCCGTGACCTCGCCCTCGTCGTCGAGCAGCGAGAGGATCCGCAGGCGCAGAGGGTGCGCGAGGGCGCGGATGCTCGCCGGGTCGGTCGCGACGACCGGCTCCGGCGGGGTCGTGCTCTCGGAGGCACCCGGTCCAGGGCGGTCGGCAGCGGTCGTCATGGCGACGACGCTACGTCACGAAAGCTATCTTGCGCAAGAGTTCTTTTCTAAGCATCGTCGGGTGCCGCCTCGACGGGTCGCGGCGGTGTCTCCGGCCGTGCCCAGAGGTCGTGCACCCGGCTGACCGCGACCACGACGCCGAGCACGGCCACGGCCAGGCAGAGCCCGGCGAGGACGTCCGTGAGGAAGTGGTACCCGAGGTAGAGGCGGCTCAGCGCCACGGTCCCGACGACGAGCACCGACGCCACGACCCAGACCGTGAGCACGCGCGCGTCGCGGTGGCGGTGCCACACGAGGTAGCCCCCGACGAGCACGAGCGTCGCCGCGCCGATCGTGTGGCCCGACGGGAACGAGAACGACCGCTCCACCCCGGCCACGACCATCGAGACGTCCGGGGGGCGCGGGCGCGCGATCACGGCCTTGAGCACGCTCGAGACGAGGGTCGCGAGCACCATCGCCCCGGCGAGCAGACCGGGCTCCCACCACGTCCCCGAGCGCCGGGCCCACACGATGCACCCCACCGCCACGAGGACGGGCAGCACGAACGGGCCGAACACGTTCGTCACGACCGTCAGCACCCCCGTCGCGACGGGAGTCCGGTGCGCGACCATCCAGGCCAGCAGCGGCTCGTCGAACCGCCAGAGGTCGTCCCGCTCCCGGACCGAGTCCAGCAGTCCGGCGAAGCCCAGGACGCCGACCAGGACCAGGAGCACCCCCGGCCAGACGCTCACGAGCACCGCCCGCGGCGACGTGCCCTCCTTCGACCCGCTCGTCGTCGCTCCCATCCCCGGAGGCTACGGAACGCGGGCCGACGACGCAGGGCGGCGCGGTCCCGGAGGACCCCGACGGACCCCCGGGTGGTCCCCCCGGCGGTCCCCGACGAAAAACCCGTGCATCTCCGGAGGCCTCCGTGGTCGTATGAGCACACACCGCGGTGGCGTCCGTCCGGTCCGTACCGGGCGGTGGAGGGTCCGGCCAGACCCACGAACCCAGCGTCACGAGGACAGCACCATGCATCCCTTGATCACGTACGACGTGGCGGCCCTCAGCCGTCGCGAGCAGCTGCAGGAGCAGACCCTGCGCCGGTCGCAGCTGCGCCGCACCACGACCCGCGTCCCGGCGCACACCCGGCAGGCCCGCCTGTCGCGCCGCACCGCATGACGCGCACCGAGCGCTCGTCACGCCGGGGGCACACCCCGCCGGGCGAGAGCGCGACCCGTCGAAGGCCTCGGCCGTCCGGACCCTCCGTGGACCGGACCGCCGGGGCCTTCGTCGTGCGCGACTAGGCTGTGGGCGTGAGCCCTGTGAACGCGAACGAACGCATCGTCTGGATCGACTGCGAGATGACCGGGCTCGACCTGGGCGCCGACGCCCTCGTCGAGGTCGCCGCGGTCGTCACCGACTCCGAGCTCAACGTGCTCGGTGACGGCGTCGACGTCCTGGTCCGCCCGCCGGCCGAGGCGCTCGAGCAGATGGGCGACTTCGTGCGCCAGATGCACACGACCTCCGGTCTCCTCGACGAGCTCGACGAGGGCCTGACGCTGGCCGAGGCCGAGCAGCGCGTCCTGGACTACGTCCGCACCTGGGTGCCGGAGCCCGGGAAGGCGCCCCTCGCCGGGAACTCCGTCGGGACCGACAAGGCGTTCCTCGACCGCGACATGCCGGCCCTCATGAGCCACCTGCACTACCGGATCGTCGACGTCTCCTCCGTCAAGGAGCTCTCCCGCCGCTGGTACCCGCGCGCGTACTTCTCCTCGCCCGAGAAGCACGGCGGGCACCGCGCGCTCGCCGACATCCTCGAGAGCATCGACGAGCTGCGCTACTACCGCGCCGCCGTCTTCGTCCCTGCGCCGGGCCCGGACTCGGCGACCGCCCGCAAGATCGCGGAGCAGGTCGTCGCGACGAGCGTGACCCGGGGACGCACGCGGCCGCACGAGCCCGGCGAGAGCGCCGCCACGACCGCCGACGACGCCGCCGTGGCGACCGTCACAGGGGCCACGGAGGCCTGACGCGAGAAAGGCGTCCGGGAGCACCCCGCAGACCGGGTACACTTTTCGACGGCCGGTGCTCCAGGCGCCGGTCCGTGAGCACGGCTCACATGGTGGGTATAGCTCAGCTGGTAGAGCACCTGGTTGTGGTCCAGGGGGTCGCGGGTTCAAGTCCCGTTACTCACCCCAGACGGCGAGGGCCGGCCTCCTGACGGAGACCGGCCCTCGTCGCGTCCCGGGCCCGACGAGCCCTCCGTCGGCGCGCTCCGGGCCGCTCAGGGCGCGCGGTGCGACGCGACGGCGAGGACGCCGCCGAGGCCGACCATCATCCCGCCGCCCGCGGCCCGCACCGCGCCGAGCTGTCGGGGCGACGACGCGAACCACGAGCGGGCCGCGCCCGCCGCCAGCGCCCAGACGCTGTCGCACACGAACGCGATGACGGTGAAGACGAGTCCGAGCACCATCATCTGCGCGGGCACGCGGCCCGCGTGGAAGTCGGTGAACTGCGGCAGCACCGCGACGAAGAACACGATCGTCTTGGGGTTGGTCACCCCGACGACGTAGCCCTGCCGCACCACGCGCCACCAGGGCTCGCGGACGGGGGCGGCGCCGACGGTGACGGCCCCGTCGCGCCGGTGACGGATCGCCTGGACGCCGAGCCACACGAGGTAGGCGGCCCCGACGAGCTTGACGACCGTGAAGATCGCGACCGACGTCGCGACGACCGTCCCGACCCCGAGCGCCACCGCGACCACGAGCGTGAGCGCGCCCAGCTCGTTGCCGAGCACGCTGAGCACGCCGCCGCGGTGGCCCAGCGTGAGCGAGCGGCCGACGACGAAGAGCACGCTCGGGCCCGGGATCGCGACGAGCACGAGGGAGGCGAGCGCGAAGGCGAGGAGGGCGTCGAGGTGCGGCACACCGCCACGATAGGACGCGGCGTGACGCACGTCACGGACGAATCCGCGCGGCCCGCCGGACGCACCGCGGCGGCCGCCGCACCCGTGCGGAGGCCGCCCGCGCGGTCCGGGTGCGGCGTGTCGGTGGTTCGTCGTACGGTCTGGGAGACGCGCGGCATCGCGCTTGACGAGCCGAACCGCGGTCGTGGTTGGGTGGAGGCCGTTCACCGACTGTCGGGAGGCAGCGCCCCATGATCGAGTTCCGATCGGTCACGAAGACGTACCCCGACGGCACGGCGGCGGTCGCCGACTTCGACCTCGTCATCCCGCCGCACCGCACGACGGTGCTCGTCGGCTCGTCCGGGAGCGGCAAGACGACGCTCCTGCGCATGATCAACCGGATGGTCGAGCCCACGTCGGGCACGATCGAGATCGACGGCAGCTCCGTCCTCGACCGCGACCCGGTGAAGCTGCGGCGCAGCATCGGGTACGTCCTGCAGAACGGCGGGCTGCTCCCCCACTACAAGGTCGTCGACAACGTGACGACGGTCCTGCGCCTGGAGGGCACTCCCCGGAGGCAGGCGCGCGAGCGCGCCCTCGAGCTCCTCGACACGGTCGGCCTCGACCGGGGGCTTGCGGACCGCTACCCGAGCCAGCTCTCGGGGGGCCAGCAGCAGCGCGTGGGCGTCGCTCGCGCGCTCGCCGCGGACCCGAACATCCTGCTCATGGACGAGCCGTTCGGCGCGGTGGACCCGATCGTGCGGGCCGAGCTCCAGACGGAGACCATCCGGCTGCAGCGGGAGCTGGAGAAGACGGTCGTCTTCGTCACGCACGACGTCGACGAGGCCTTCCTGCTCGGCGACCAGGTCGTGATCCTCGAGAAGGGGGCGCAGATCGCGCAGATCGGGTCCCCGAGCGAGATCCTCGAGAACCCCGCGAGCGAGTTCGTCGCGAGCTTCATCGGTGCCGAGCGCGGCCGTCGTGCGCTGCGCACGAAGCGGACGGACCACGGCACGGTCCTCGTCGACGGCGCGGGACGGACCCAGGGCGTGCTCGTCGGCGACGCCCCCGAGGACGGCGCATGACCTGGGTCCTGGACAACCTCGACCTCATCGGCCGACTGACCGTCGAGCACCTGCGCCAGTGCGTCGTGCCGATCGTGCTGGGGTTCGTCGTCTCGATCCCGCTGGGCTGGCTCGCGTTCCGGTTCCGCCTCACGCGGGGCCTCGTGCTCACGCTCGTCGGCCTGCTCTACACGATCCCGTCGCTCGCGCTCTTCGCGCTGCTCCCGCCGCTCCTCGGCATCAGCTTCCTGTCCGAGGTCAACCTGGTCGTCGCGCTGACGATCTACGCGGTGGCGATCATGACGCGGTTCGTCGCCGACGCCCTGGCGTCGGTCGACCCGACGGTCCGGCAGGCGGCCCTCGCGGTCGGGTACGGGCCGTGGCGGCGCTTCTGGCAGGTGGACCTCCCGCTCGCCGGCCCGGTCGTGCTCGCCGGGCTGCGCGTCACGGCCGTCTCGACCATCTCGCTCGCGACGGTCGGCATCCTCATCGGGATCGACAACCTCGGCTATCTCTTCACCAACGGCTACCAGCGACAGATCGTCCCCGAGATCCTTGCCGGCGTCGTCGCGGTCGTCGTCATCGCCCTGCTCGTCGACCTGCTGCTCGTGCTCGCCGGACGAGCGGTCATGCCCTGGTCCCGGAAGGTGCGCGCATGAACGTCTTCTCCGACGCGGTCGCCTGGATCTTCTCCCCCGACCGGCTCACGGGCGCGCTCCCGCTGCCCGAGGCGATCTGGACCCACCTCGCGTTCACGTTCGTGGCGGTCCTGATCGCCGCGGCGATCGCGATCCCCGCGGGCTGGGCGATCGGCCACACCGGGCGCGGGCGGGAGGTCGCGGTCGCCCTCTCGGGCGCGGCGCGCGCCGTGCCCTCGTTCGGGCTCGTCCTGCTGCTCGTGCTCGTGCTCGGGGTGACGCACAAGGTCGCCGCGTCGGTCACGGCGTTCGTGCTCCTCGCGATCCCGCCCATCCTCGCGGGGGCGTACGCCGGTATCGAGGCCGTCGAGCGGCGCGTGGTCGACGGCGCCCGGTCCGTCGGTATGACCGGTCGCCAGGTGCTGTTCCAGGCCGAGGTGCCGCTCGGGCTCCCGCTGCTCATCGGCGGGCTGCGGTCCGCGACGCTCCAGGTCGTCGCCACCGTGACGCTCGCCGGCTACGTCGGCAACTGGGGACTCGGCTTCTACATCGTGCAGGGCATCCAGATCCGCGACTTCTCCCAGATCCTCGGTGCGGCCCTCGTCATCGTGGTGCTGGCCGTCGTGCTCGACGCGCTGTTCGCGATCCTCCAACGGCTCGTCGTGCCGCGCGGCGTCACGGCGGGCCGGTCCGCGGAGGACTCCCCGTCCCGGCGGCGCCGCCGCGCCCCCGAACCCACCACCGCCTGACGCGGACGGCGCTCCCCCGCCGCACGCGTCGAACCGATCCCTCCCGGTCCTCGGGACGGCCCTCAGAAAGGCAGACACATGCGCACCACCCGACGCACCGCCGCCCTCGTCGCCACCGCGGCGACTGCCGTCCTCGCCCTCACCGCCTGCGGCGGCGGGTCCGACCCGCTCGCCGAGGACACCACGAGCTCCGACGGCGGCGGCAGCGCCTCGTCCGACACGATCGTCGTCGGCTCGCAGGCCTACTACTCGAACGAGATCATCGCGGAGATCTACGCGCAGGCGCTCGAAGCGGAGGGCTTCACGGTCGAGCGCAACTTCTCGATCGGCCAGCGCGACGCGTACATGCCGGCGCTGGAGAGCGGCGAGGTGCAGCTCTTCCCGGAGTACACGGGCAACCTGCTGCAGTTCTTCGACCCGGAGACCACGGCGACGTCGCCCGACGACGTGTACGCGGCGCTCCAGGAGGCCCTGCCCGACGGCCTCACGGTCCTCGACCAGTCGACCGCCACGGACCAGGACTCCTACAACGTCACCGAGGCGTTCGCCACGGAGAACGACCTCACGAGCCTGTCCGACCTCGCCGGCCTCGACGTGCCGCTCACGCTCGGCGGCCCTGCGGAGCTCGAGCAGCGCCCCTACGGCCCGCAGGGGCTCAAGGACGTCTACGGGGTCGACGTGTCGTTCGTCGCGACGGGCGACACGACCGTCCAGGACCTCGTCGCCGGGACCGTGAACATCGCCAACGTGTTCAGCGCGGACCCGCGCATCCAGACGGAGAAGCTCGTCACGCTCGAGGACCCGGAGGGCCTGTTCCTCGCCTCGAACGTCGTGCCGCTGGTCAACGCGGACATCGCCGACGAGATCGCGGACGTCATCAACCCGGTGAGCGAGGCGCTCACCCCCGAGGGCCTCGTCGCCCTCAACGTGGAGTCCACGGTCGACCAGCGTTCGCCCGAGGACATCGCCGCGGACTGGCTGTCGGAGAACGGCCTCGCCTGACCGCACGACAACGGCGGCCCGTCCCGGGATCGCGCGCCGTCGTCGTGGGCGAGCCCGCTCGGGTCAGCGCGCGACGCGCGCCGCGATCGCGTCCGCGAACCGGTCGAGCGACCCCGGGGCGAGCGCGAGGAACAGCGACGGCTCGGTGAGCTCGAGCTCGATGACGACGACGCCGCCGTCGTCGTTGCCCGTCACGACGTCCACGCGCGCGTAGAGGAAGCTCGCCGGGTCCCCGCCGCCGACGGCGTCGGCCGCCACGGCCAGGGCGCGGCGTGCGACGTCGAGCTGCTCGTCCGACGCGGTGAACGGGCTCATCTCCTCCTGCTGGTAGAGGCCGCGCGTCGGGCGGTGCGGGCCGGTGAGCAGGGCGTTCTTGCGCACGGCGTGCGAGAACTCGCCGTCGACGAAGACGAGGCCCGTCTCCCCCGCGGTGTCGACGCTCGTCACGTAGGGCTGCACCATGACCTCGCGCCCGGAGACGAGCAGGTTCTTGGCGTGCTGGATCGCGAGCCCGCGCGAGTGCGCCTCGCCCGCCTGGTACCGGCCCGTGTCCTTCGCGCCCGCGCTGACCACGGGCTTGATGACGAAGTCGCCCTGGGCGGGCAGGCGCGTGTGGATCGCGCGCGAGGAGAGGTTGCGCGCCGGGTCGAGCCACAGCGTCGGGATGACGGGGATGCCCGCGCCCTCGAGCTCGCGCAGGTAGCCCTTGTCGGTGTTCCAGCGCAGCACCTGCTCCGCGTTGAGGATGCGGGGGACCCGGTTCGCCCACGCGACAAACTCGTCGCGCCGGGCCGAGTAGTCCCACGTGGAGCGCACGACGACGGCGTCGAACGCGGCCCAGTCCACGTCGGGGTCGTCCCAGACGGCGGGCTGCGCCGCGACGCCCCGGGCGTCGAGCGCCCGCACGAGCGGCGCGTCGTCGGGGTCGAGCTGCGGGAGGACGGAGCACGTCGCGAGGGCGACGCGCGGGGCGGTGGTCTCGGTCGTCACGTCCCCGAGCCTAGGCGACCGGGCCGCGGCGCGGGCGCCGGGCCCGCGCCGGACGGTCCCTACAGCCCGTACTCCTCGAGCAGGCGCAGCCAGACCTCGCTCACGGTCGGGTACGACGGCACGGCGTGCCACAGCCTGCGCATCGGGACCTCCCCCACGACGGCGATCGTCGCGGCGTGCAGCATCTCCGCCGCGTCGGGGCCCACGAACGTGGCGCCGACGACGACCTCGCGCGCGGCGTCGACCACGAGCTGCGCGCTGCCCGCGTAGTCGGTGGAACGCACCGAGGAGCCGGCGACGTTCGCGAGGTCGTAGCGCACGACGCGCACGTCGAGGCCCGCGTCGCGAGCGGACGCCTCGGTGTGCCCGACGGCCGCCACCTCGGGACGGGTGAACACCACCTGGGGGGAGGCCACGGCGTCGGCCGTCGCGGCGAACCGCGACCACGGCTCGGGGTCGGCGCCGACGGCGGGCGGTCGCTCGCCCGCGGTCGGGGCGTCCTCAGCGTCGGGGTCGCCGAAGCGCGCGGCGACGACGTCGCCCGCGACGCGGCCCTGGTACTTGCCCTGGTGGGTGGTCGCGACGCGACCGGTGACGTCGCCCGCCGCGTACAGCCACCCGGTGCCGGCCTGCGACCCGAGCCCTTGGACGAGCATCGTGTCGTCGACCTCCAGCGCGCGGCCGGGCGCGAGCCCGACGGAGTCGACCCCGAGGTCCTGGGTGCGCGGCACGCGGCCCGTCGCGACGAGCACGCGCTCGGCCGTGACGGGCGCCAGCTCGGGCGCGTCCCCGCCGTCCGCGGGACCGGCGGCCGCGAGGACGAGCCGCACGCCGCCGTCGGGCAGGGGCTCGACGGCCTCCGTCGACACGCCGAGCCGCACGTCGACCCCCAGCTCCCGCAGCGACGCGGCGACCGCCTGGCCCGCCCAGGGCTCGGTGCGCCCGAGCAGGCCGCCGCGCGACAGCACGGTCACGCGTGCCCCGAGGTCGGCGAACGCGACCGCCATCTCGGTGGCGACCACTCCCCCGCCGACGATCGCGAGCGATTCGGGCACGTCCTCGACCGCGGTCGCCTCGCGGCTCGTCCACGGGTTCGCGTCCGCGAGCCCGGGGACGTCGGGCAGGACGGGCACGCTGCCGGTCGCCACGATCACCGCGTGGCGGGCCGCGAGCCGGCGGGTGCGCGGGAGGTCGTCCGGGTCGGCGTCGGGCTCCTCGGCGACGACCTCCACGAGGCGCGGGCCGACGATCCGCCCGAGCCCGCGCACGAGCGTGAGGCCCGCACCCTCGACCCAGGAGACCTGACCGGAGTCGTCCCAGTCGGAGACCATCTGGTCGCGGCGCGCGAGGACGGCGGCGACGTCGAGGTCGTCCCCGACGGCGACGCCCGGGACACCTCGGGCTTCCGCCCGCACGGCCCCCGGTCGGAGGAGCGTCTTGGACGGCATGCACGCCCAGTACGAGCACTCGCCGCCCACGAGCTCGGCCTCGACGAGCGCCACGCTCAGGCCGGTGCGCGACGCGCGGTCGGCGGCGTTCTCGCCGACGGGCCCGCCGCCGATCACGATCACGTCGTACGTCTCGTCAGGGGTGGTCTCGGGCTGCGCGTCGGACGTCATGGGCCCATCCTCGCGCGACGGCCCGGTCGCCGCCCGGCGGTGCGGCGGCGGGTCAGGCGACGCGGGCCTCGTCGAGCCGGTCGAGCACGCGCCGGACGGTCTGCGCGACCGTCCACCCGGTCGTGTCGACGTGCAGGCCGCCGGGCGTCGCGCGGGCCGCGGCGGCGAACTCCTCCGGGGTCCAGGCGCCGTACGCCTGCTTGTGGCGGCCGGCGTCGCGCGCGGCGAGCGTGGCGGCGTCCGGCGTCAGCACGACGGCGTAGCAGGGCCGGGTGCGCACGCGCGCCGTGAACCGCGCGAGGTCGGGGCCGAGCAGGATGTCCTGGACCACGGCCGTGACGCCTGCGGCCGCGTACGTGTCGGCCGCCTGCGCCGCGAGCGCCTGCCGCAGGTCGAGCTGGGCCCGGGCCGCGGCGGACAGGGGCGGCGCCGTCGACGCCTGGCCGCTGACCACGAACCGCCGGAACTGGTCCCCGCGCACGTGCGCGGCGAGCGGGAACGTGCGGGCGAGCGCGTCGGCGACCGTGGACTTCCCCGAGGCCATCGCCCCGGTGACGACGAGGACCGGCGTCTCCTCGCCCGGGACGACGGGGGCCGGGGTAGCGGAGGTCACGGCGCGACCGTACGGCGTCGTCGGCGTGCCGCGCGACGGAATTGCCGCGCGCGCGGACGCCCCCGGTCGGGACCGGGGGCGTCCTGCACGGGCCGCGGGGGTCGCCGTCGGGCTAGTGCACCGTCGCCTTCTCGGCGCCCGCCCCCGTGAGCGAGCGCACCTCCATCTCGGCGAACTTCTCGGGGTGCGGCTTCTCCCTGCTGAGGAGCGTCCCGACGATCCCGAGGAGGAACGCGAGCGGGATCGACACGATCCCGGGGTTGCTCAGGGGGAAGATCGCGAAGTCGATGTCCGTGTTCTTGATCATCGACAGGCTCGCGCCCGTCACCGGGTCGACCTTCCCGGACACGACGGGAGAGAACGCGATGAGCACGACGCACGAGATCAGGCCGCCGTACATGCTCCACAGCGCGCCCGCGGTGTTGAACCGCTTCCAGAACAGCGAGTAGAGGATCGTCGGGAGATTCGCGCTCGCCGCGACGGCGAACGCGAGCGCCACGAGGAACGCGACGTTCTGGCCCTGCGCGAAGATGCCGCCGAGGATCGCGAGGATCCCGATGACGACGACGGTGATGCGCGCGACCTTGACCTCGCCGTCGGGCTTGACCTCGCCGCGCTTGATGACGTTGGCGTAGATGTCGTGCGCGAAGCTCGCCGCCGCGGTGATGGTGAGACCGGCGACGACGGCGAGGATGGTCGCGAACGCGACGGCGGAGATGAAGCCGAGGAGGATCTCGCCGCCGAGCGCGAACGCGAGCAGGGGTGCCGCGGAGTTCACGCCCCCTGGAGCGGAGCTGATCGTCTCCGGCCCCACGAGCGCGCCCGCCCCGTACCCGAGCACGAGGGTGAACAGGTAGAAGATGCCGATGAGCCAGATCGCCCACACGACCGACCGGCGGGCCTCCTTGGCGGAGGGCACGGTGTAGAAGCGCATGAGGACGTGTGGCAGGCCGGCGGTGCCGAGCACGAGCGCGAGGGCGAGCGACAGGAAGTCGAGCTTCGTGGTGCCGGTGGCGCCGTACTGCTTGCCGGGCTCGATGAGCGCCTCGCCGCCCGGGCCCGCCTTGTCGATCGCGCCCTGGAGCAGGTCGGACAGGTTGAAGCCGAACTTCGCGAGGACCCACACGGTCATGACGGCGGCGCCCGCGATGAGCAGCACGGCCTTGATGATCTGGACCCAGGTGGTGCCCTTCATCCCACCGACCAGCACGTAGAGGATCATCAGCGCGCCGACGACCGCGACGACGACGCTCTGGCCCGCCGTGGAGTCCACGCCGAGCAGCAGCGCCACGAGCCCGCCGGCCCCGGCCATCTGCGCGAGCAGGTAGAAGAACACGACGGCGAGGGTCGCGAGCGCGGCCGCCATGCGCACGGGCCGCTGCTTGAGCCGGAAGGACAGCACGTCGGCCATCGTGAACTTGCCGGTGTTGCGCAGGAGCTCGGCGACGAGCAGCAGCGCGACCAGCCACGCGACGAGGAAGCCGATCGAGTAGAGGAACCCGTCGTAGCCGTTGATCGCGATGGCGCCGCAGATCCCGAGGAAGCTCGCGGCGGACAGGTAGTCGCCCGCGATGGCGGTCCCGTTCTGCGGCCCGGTGAACGACCGTCCGCCCGCGTAGTAGTCCGCGGCGGACTTGTTCTGCCGGGACGCGCGCAGCACGATGACGAGGGTCACCGCGACGAACACGGCGAAGATCGCGACGTTGACGACGGGGTTCCCGACGTCCGTGGCCTCGGCGGCCAGGAGGTGCGCGCTCACAGCTCGTCCTCCTCGATCTCCCGGCGGAGCTCGTCCGCCTGGGCGTCGAAGCGCTTGTTGGCCCAGTGCGCGTAGATCATGGTGATCGCGAACGTGGACACGAACTGGCCGAGCCCGAGGAGCAGCCCGACGGTGACGTTCCCCCACACCCGGACGCTCATGAGGTCGTGCGCGTAGTTCGCCAGCAGCACGTAGACGAAGTACCACACGAGGAACAGCGCGGTCATCGGGAACACGAAGCTCCGGAAGCGTCGGCGCAGGTCCTGGAACTCGGGCGAGCGTTGCACCCGCTGGTAGTCGGTCTCTTCGGCGGGCCCCGGTCCGGGGGCGGCCGTCACGTCGGTCATGACGCCTCCGTTGGCTCATTCCGTGGACAGACAGAGAGCCCGCACCCCGCGGACGGTCGCCTGTCGACGCGACCGCACGCGACGCTGCGTGCCCGGGGCGACCTTCCACCCCCGGCACAATGTGCCGTAGATCACTGTTGTCCGCAAGGACCGCGCGCGGCCGGTCGCGAGGCCGGTCGCGAGCCGTGCCGCGGGTCAGACGCGCACGTACTCCAGGTCCGTGATGACGCGCCCCGCGGCCTCGCCCTTGCGCTCGAACCCCGTGAGCACCCGGCCCTCGAAGCGCGGCGCGGCGTTCCCCGGGCCGTGCACGTTGCGCAGCCCCGGCGCGGCGTCCAGCACCTCGAGCATCTGCTCCGCGTACTCGGCCCAGTCGGTCGCGAGCCGCAGCGTCCCGCCGGGGCGGCCGTCGTCGCCCTCCCCCGGCGCGCGCAGGACGCGCTCGGCGAGCGCCGCGAACGACGGCGTCACGAGGCGGCGCTTGTGGTGGCGGGACTTGTGCCAGGGGTCGGGGAAGAACACCCAGAGCTCGTCGACGCTCCCCGCGGGCAGCGTGGTGGCGAGGACCTCGGCCGCGTTCGCCTGGACGAGCCGCACGTTCGTCAGGTCGCGCTGCGACGCGCGCAGCACGGTCTGCGCCAGGCCGGGCGCGTACACCTCGACGGCGAGGAAGTCCGTGCCCGGCTCGCGCTCGGCGGCGGCGACGACGGCCTCGCCCTGGCCCGAGCCGATCTCGACGACGAGGCGCGCGTCGCGCCCGAAGGTGGCCGCGACGTCGAGCACGTGGTCCGGGTCCACGGACGTCCGCGCGACGTCGCGCGGCACGTCGACCAGGTAGCGGTCGCGGTACGCGTCCCACGCGCGCTGCTGGCGCGGCGCGAGGCGGCCGCTGCGCCGCACGAACGACACGGGCTGGGTGCGGTAGCGCGGTCGGGCGTCGCCGGTCCCCGGGGTCGCGGAGGGGGCGCCGGTCACGGGCTCGTCGAGGGTCTCGGGGGTCGGTTCGGGCACCGCACCAGGGTACGGGCGCCTCGCGGGGGTCGTGCCGCGCGAGGCGCCCGGCCCGTCAGACGTACGCCGCGTACGCGGGCAGGTCGAGCACCCCGTTGCCCGACAGCCCGAGGACGATCACCTCGGGCTCCGTCGCCGCGCGCGCGTGCGCGACCGCCGCCGCCACGGCGTGCGTCGACTCCGGCGCGGGGATGATGCCCTCGCTGCGCGCGAACAGCGTCCCGGCCGTGAACGCCTCGTCCTGGTCGACGGCGACGGCGTCCATGAGCCCGAGGTGCACCGCGTGCGACACCATCGGCGACATGCCGTGGTACCGCAGGCCGCCCGCGTGGATCGCCGGCGGGACGAAGTCCTTGCCGAGGGTGTGCATCTTGAGCAGCGGCGTGAGGCCCGCGACGTCGCCGAAGTCGTAGCGGTACTCGCCCTGCGTGAGCGACGGGCACGCGGCCGGCTCGCACGCGACGAGCCGCGTCGTCGTGCCCTCGCGCAGGTTGCGGCCGAGGAACGGGAACGTCAGGCCCGCGAGGTTCGACCCGCCGCCCGCGCAGCCGAACACGACGTCCGGCGCGCCCTCGCCCGCCTCGTCGAGCTGGACGAGCGCCTCCTGGCCGATGACGCTCTGGTGCAGCATCACGTGGTTGAGCACGCTGCCCAGCGCGTAGTGCGCCGCGGGGTCCTTCGCGGCCGTCTCGACCGCCTCGCTGATCGCCATGCCCAGCGAGCCGGTCGTCTCGGGGTCCGCGGCGAGCATCGCGCGCCCCGCCTCCGTGAGGTCCGACGGCGACGGGTGGCAGATCCCGCCGTAGACCTCCATCTGCGCGCGCCGGTACGGCTTGGCGTCGTACGACGCGCGCACCTGCCACACCTCGACGTCGAGCCCGAGCAGCGCGCCCGCGAACGACAGCGAGGCGCCCCACTGGCCCGCGCCGGTCTCGGTCGTCAGCCTTGTGGTGCCCTCGAGCGCGTTGTAGTACGCCTGCGCGACGGCGGTGTTCGGCTTGTGCGAGCCGACCGGGCTCACGCCCTCGTACTTGTAGTAGATGCGGGCCGGCGTGCCCAGGGCCCGCTCGAGGCGTCGCGCGCGCACGAGCGGCGACGGCCGCCACAGCGCGTAGATCTCGCGGATCGTCTGCGGGATCTCGACGTAGCGCTCCGTCGTCACCTCCTGCTGGACGAGCGCGAGCGGGAACAACGGCGCGAGGTCGTCGGGCGTGAGGGGCTCGCGCGTGCCCGGGTGCAGGTGCGGGGGCACCGGCTCGGGGAGGTCGGCCGCGAGGTTGTACCAGTGCGTCGGGACGGTCGAGGGCACCTCGGCGCCCGTCGGCTCGAGGGACCGGACGGGCAGGGCCGTCGGCGGGGTCTGCGGTGTCGTCATGCTCGGCTCCAGCTCAGGGGGACGGCCGCTGGGCCGACGACGCGCGCACCGGGTTCACCGAGGCCGCCCACGTCGTCGGGGCACGGCCGGATGAGGTCACCGGCCGTCAGGCGGCCGGCCACCAGGGGGTCACGGACGGGTGCGTCACGAGGGCGACCCTACCCCCGCCCGCACGCTCGGGACCACCGGCGCCCGGGCGAGGACGATGGGCTCTCGCGCGCGCGGGCGCGCGGGCGCTGGGATGGGAGCAGACGCCGGTCGACGGCAGTGCCGGCGCGGACGGAAGGAGCCGTCATGGTCAGCAACCACGTCCCGGGCAGGTTCGAGGGCCGCACGGCGATCGTCACCGGCGCGGGCGCCGGCATCGGCCGCGCGACGGTCGAGCGGCTGCTCGCGGAGGGCGCGCGCGTCGTCGCCACCGACGTGCGGGAGGACCGCCTCGACAAGCTCGTCGCCGACGTCGGCACGGACGCTCTCGTCACCGTGGCGGGCGACGTGAGCGCGCAGACCACGGTCGACGCGGTGGTCGCCGCCGCGGGCGGCCGGGTGGACGCCCTCGCCAACGTCGCCGGGATCATGGACGGCTTCCTGCCGACCGCCGAGATCGACGACGTGACGTGGGACCTCGTCATGACCGTCAACGTCACCGCGGTCATGCGCCTCACGCGTGCGGTCCTGCCCCTCATGCTCGAGGCGGGGAAGGGCTCGATCGTCAACGTCGGCTCGGAGGCGGGCTCGCGCGCGTCGGCGTCGGGCACCGCGTACGCGACGTCGAAGCACGCGATCGTCGGTTTCACGAAGAGCACGGCGTTCTTCTACACGCCCCGGGGCGTGCGGGCGAACGTCGTCGCCCCCGGGGCCGTCGCGACGAGCATCGAGGCGCCCTTCCGCTCGCCGTACGCGGGCGAGCGGCTCGGCCCGGTCATGGCGACGACGGTCCCGCCGGCCGCGAGCGCCGAGGAGCTGGCCGCGGCGATCACGTGGCTCCTGTCGGACGACTCGGCCAACGTCTCGGGCGCCGTCCTGCACAGCGACGGCGGGTGGGCCGCCGTCTGACCGTCCCGCTCCCCGACCGGGCGGGCGACGCAGCGGCCCCCGGACCGTCCGGTCCGGGGGCCGCCGTCGTGCCGTCGGCGCCGCGTCAGCGGCGCGACGCCGGCGGATCAGCGCGGTGTCAGCCGCACGCGAGCGCGTCGTACGGGACGTCGGCGGCGGACGACCGGCCGTCCCCGCTCGCGGCGACGTGCGCGGCGCCCGCCGCGACGTCTGCCGCCCGGACGGAGAACGCCTGGTACGCCGACGCGCCGGGTCGCACGCCCGTGACGGTGCGCTCGCCGAACGGCGTGCTGAGCGTGACGTCGACCGGGACGGTGTCCGCGTTGCGGGCCCGGACGGCGACGTAGGCCGTGCCGCCGAGGCACTGCGTGCGCGCCGTCGTCTCGACGACGAGGCCGTCCTCGGCGGGCGCGGTGGTGAACGTGCTCACCGGCGAGACGGCGGTGCCGCCGCCCGCGCTGGTGGCCGTGACGGTCCACGCGTGCGCGGCGCCCGGCTCGAGCTCGTCCCACGTGACGGTCGCGACCTCGCCCGACGGGACGGTCACGCTGCCGACCTCCTCGCCCGAGGCGTAGAGCGACACGGCGTCGGTCGACAGGCTCGTGACGCGCGAGGTGAGGTCGACGGGGACGGTGAAGTCGTCCTCGCGGCCGTCGTAGCGCTGCTCGTCGTCATACTCGGTGGCGCCGAAGTTCTCGAGCCACGGCGAGTAGGTGTCGACGATCATCTCGGAGCGGTCGACGTCGAACTGGAGCAGGCGCAGGAAGCTCGCGCCGAGCCGCAGGCCCTCGTCGGGCGCGTAGCCGCCGATCTCGGTGAGGCCCGCCTCCTCGGCCGTGACCTCGTAGAACTGGTAGTCGGCCAGCAGCTCGACGACGCCGCTGCCCGGCGTGCCGACGTCCTGGCGCACGTTGATGCCCACGCCGTGCCGGTGCCCCGCGAGGACGAGGAAGACGTTCGGGTTGGGCTCGACGACCTTGGCGTGGACGAGGCGGCCGTCGGGCGTCGAGATCTCGGAGTCCCGACCGTCGGGGTTCGAGCTCGGGACGAGGTAGTCGTGCGTGAGCACGACCGCGTTGCGGTCGGGGAACTGCTTGAGGACGCCGTCCGCCCACGCGGCCTCCTCGTCCGTCACCCCGTACGACAGGTAGACAGCGACGAAGTCGAGCCCGCCCGCGCTGAACAGGTCGTAGTGGTTCTGGTTGTCGCCCTCGCGCCACGGGCCACCGTAGGAGGCGTTCTCCCACCCCGCGGACAGGGCCTCGTAGCGCTCGGGGCCGTAGAACTCGTTGAACAGCGCCCCGGGCCCGTTGTCCTGGCCCGTGAGGTTGTCGTGGTTGCCGGCGAGGACTCCGTTCGGGATGTTCGCGTCGTCGAGGATCTGCTGCGCGGACGAGGAGAACGCGTACTCGCCCCGGATCTGGGCGGCCATCGCGTCGTCGGCGGGCAGGCGCGTGTAGTTCTCGTTCACGTCGCCCGTGTGGCCGACGTACGCGATCCCGCGCTCCTCGGCGTTGTCCACGACCCACTGCGTGAGGTCCGTGTAGGCCTGCGCCCACACCGCGCGCTCCTCGGCAGTCTCCTGCTCGACCGCGCCCTCGGTGAGGTACTGCGTGTCGGTCAGGTGGACCAGGGAGAAGTCGTAGTCCTCGCGGGGCGCGAAGTCGGTCTCGTCGCGCGACCCGCCCGCGGCGATGTCGTCGGCGAAGGGGTCGGTGCCCGTCACGAGGACGTGCACGGTCCCGTCGGTGGCGGCGCCGTCGCGGAGCACGGTGCTCAGGGACGTCGTGCCCTCGACCGCGCCGCGCGCGGACGCGAGCGGCTCCCACCGCTCCCCGTCCCACACGTGCAGCGTCGCGAGCCGCTGCGGGTCGACGACGCCCTCCCAGCGCACGACCTGGTCGGCGGTCGAGCCCTCGGCGGGCAGCTCGAAGCGCTGGTAGGTGACGTCGCGGCTCTGGGGCGAGTCGAGCGTCAGGTCGTCGCCCGGTGCGAGTGCGTCCGCCGCGGCGGGCTGCTCGCCCTCGACCGGGAGCGTCGTCGGGACCTCGGCCGACTCGCCCTGCGCGACGAGCGCCGGGGCGGTGACGTCGGCGCGGGAGAACGTCGCGGTGACGTCGCCGCCGCCGGGCGCCGCGACGCGCGCGGACAGGTCGACGCTCCCCGCGACGTCGCGCGTGCCGTGCGCGGGCGCGAGGTCGGTCGGGACGTCGGGCACGCCGAGGCTCGTGAACGCGATCTCGTGCGTGCTCGCGTTCCCGAGCACGTCGGTCGCGGTGACGACGAGCGTGTGCGCACCCGGGGCGAGCCCAGGGCCGACGGGCGCGCCGAGCTCGAGCGGCTCGCCGTCGAGCGTGACGTCGGGGCCGGACAGGACGCCGGACGCGTCCGCGAGCTCGACCGCGAGGCTCGTCGCGCTCGCGAGCTCCGCGCCCGCCGCCGGCGTGCTGGACACGATCGCGGGACCGGTGTTGTCGGTGGTCACCGTCCGGCGCGCGGCCGCACCCGCGGCGGTCGCCGCCGTGATCGTGTGCTCGCCGTCGGCGAGCGTCGTCGTGTCGACGTCGGCCCGCAGGCCGGTCGCGGGCGCGTCGGCGTCGCGCGTCACGTCGAACGCGAGGTCGACCTCGCGCGGCTTCGTCGTGCTCGTGCCGCAGTCGCCGTCGCCCATCGAGTACGACGGCGCGATGCCCACGCCGGTCGCCGTGCCGTCGGTCACGTCGAGCGCGATCCCGGAGATCGCGAAGTCGTCGCGGTTGTCGCCGCACGCCGTCGGGTACGTGCCCGTGACGAAGCGCACGACGTTGCGGCCCGGGGACAGGAAGGCGTTCGGGACGTCGATCCGCACCGTCTCGCTCACGTAGTCGCGGTCCACGAGGTCGATGCGCTGCCCGTTGACGAGCAGGTGGTTGGTGTAGCGGGCCTCGATCGAGTTCGAGCCCACGGTGAAGACGAACCGGGACGAGCCGGTGCCGAGCGTCGCGACGGTGGTCAGCGGGGCGCCGTCCAGCTCGATGCCGACGGGCGCCTCGCCCCCGGCGGGCGGCGTGGCGAGCACGGTCTGCGGGCCGTGCAGCAGCGCGCCGTCCGCAGGGAGGATCACGGGCGCCCCCGGGGCGCCGTTGTTCACGGTGACCGCGCTCGTCGCGGTCGCGCCCGACGCGGTCGTCGCGGTGAGCGTGTGGGCGCCGTTCTCGAGCGTCGTGGTGTCGAGCTCCGCGGCGAGGCCGGTCGTGGCGGCCGGGTCCTGGTCGAGGTCGAACGTGAGGTCCGCCGAGAGGACGCGCGACGTGTTGGTGCCGCACGAGCCGTCGCCGAACGCGTAGGAGAAGCTGTTGGCGGAGCCGTCGGCCGTCTCGCCCAGGAGCTCGAGCGAGACGTCCGTGAGGTCGTAGTCGTCGTAGTTCGTGCCGCACGACGTCGTGACCGCGCCGACGACGAACCGCACCCGGTTCTCGCCCGGCACGAGCCACTGCGCAGGCACGTCGAGCGCGACGCGCTCGGACACCATGTCCCGGTCGAGCTCGAGGCGCTCGCCGTTGACGAGCACGTGGCTGCCGTACCGCTTCTCGATCGAGTTGCTGCCGACGTCGAACAGCAGGCGCGCCGTCGCGGGCGTCGCGGAGGCGTCGAGGGCGGTGCCGTCGACCGCGAGCGCCGTGACGGCGTCGCCCGCGCGGACGGGGTCGGCCGCGACGCGCACCGTGCCGTCGAGGAACGTGCCGGTCGTCGGGCTCAGCACCGGCCGCGTCTCCGGGGCGGCCCCGGTGAACCGGGCGGCCGTCCGGTCGAGGGTCGGGGAGGCTCCCGGGGCGGTCGCGGCGGCGGCGGCGGGCGCGAGCAGGCCGGCGACCAGCACCGCTCCGAGCGCCCCGGCGACCGCGGCGCGGCGCCGCGCCCCGCCGTCGGTCCGTCTCTGGGTGCGTCTCTCGGTGCGTCCCGAAGTCCTGTGCGTGGGCACGGACGTGTCCATCGTGGTTCCCTTCCGTGGCGAACGGGTCGACGGGCGACGCTGCCGAGCGGCGACGACGCCCGCACCGGACCCTTCCCGGCGGGGGTGAACGCGAGGTCGGTGCCGGGCGAACTCCGGCGAAACGGACGGCGACGGTTGCGGCGGGCGACCGGCACGGGTGGAGCGGGAGCGCGGATCGCCCGGGTGGCGGACGACGAAGGCCGCCCACCCGGAGGTGGACGGCCTGGTCAGGAAGGGTGCGCCATCAGGGACTCGAACCCCGAACCCGCTGATTAAGAGTCAGCTGCTCTGCCAATTGAGCTAATGGCGCGCGAGAGGGAACACTACCAGCGGCCGGGACCGTCGAGCTCCGCGAGGAGACCGGGCCAGCCCGCCGCGCCGGCTCTCGACCGGCACGGCTCGGGCCGCCCGCATGCGGACGGCCCGATCGGTGGTGGTGCGCCATCAGGGACTCGAACCCCGAACCCGCTGATTAAGAGTCAGCTGCTCTGCCAATTGAGCTAATGGCGCGCGAGAGAAAACACTAGCAGCCGCGGGCGCGCCGGGAAAATCCGTTCCGCCCGCCCTCGTGTGACGTCGGCGACACGGCCCGGCGAGCCCGCGCGGCGGCCTCGGCTAGAGGTACAGCCCCGTCGGGCCGTCCTCCTCGACCTCCTGCGACACGGCGTGCACGTCACGCTCGCGCAGCAGCACGAGGTCCTTGCCGCCGAGCTCGACCTCGGCGCGCTCGTCCGGGTCGAACAGCACGCGGTCCCCCACCGCGACCTGTCGCACGTGCTCACCGGCCGCGACGACGACGGCCCACGCGAGCCGCTTCGGGCCCACGGCCGTCGCGGGGATGACGAGCCCCGCCGAGCTCTGCCGCTCGCTCGCGTCGACCTCCGGGTCCACGAGCAGGCGGTCGTGCAGCATCCGGATCGGGAGGTCGCGGGCGGCAGGCCGGGACGGCGACGGGCGGGACGAGGCGGTGGCGGGGGCGGACGTCGTCTTGCTCACAGCGACAACGCTACCGGTGCCGCCCACCCTCACCTACGCTCGAACCACACCTTGGCCGGACCGAAGGAGATCCATGTCCACGCGCCTCACCGTCGGCGACACCGCTCCCGACTTCTCCCTGCCCGCCGCCGACGGCAGCACCGTCACGCTCTCCGACCTGCGCGGCAAGCACGTCGTCGTCTACTTCTACCCCGCCGCCGGCACGCCCGGCTGCACGACGGAGGCCTGCGACTTCCGCGACAACCTGGCCTCGCTCCAGGGCGCGGGATACTCGGTCGTCGGCGTCTCCCCCGACCCGGTCGACAAGATCGCCGCGTTCGTCGAGGCCGAGCACCTGACCTTCCCGCTCGTGTCGGACGAGGACAGGTCCGTCCTCGAGGCGTACGGCGCGTGGGGCGAGAAGAAGCTCTACGGCAAGACCGTCGTGGGCGTCATCCGCTCGACGGTCGTCGTCGACCCGGAGGGCAAGGTCGAGCTCGCGCAGTACAACGTCAAGGCCACGGGCCACGTCGCGAAGCTCCGTCGCGACCTCGGCATCGACCCGAAGTAGCGCACCCGGGCGGCGCGGTCCTGGCCCGGTGCGCGTCGAGCGACGCGCACCCGGCCGCCGGGGCCGCGCCGCCCGCGCCGTAGACTGACCACCGCGCGCGAGTGGCGTAACTGGCAGCCGCGCCAGGTTTAGGTCCTGGTGTCCTCGGACGTGCGGGTTCGAGTCCCGCCTCGCGCACCCTCCCCGGCCCTGCCGGAGTCCCCCCGTCGTGACGGCGCGGCAGCGTGCGCCGGATTCACCCGCACCCCATCTGGACGACCGTCCAGTTCGGTGTCTACCGTGGTGGCAGAGCCGGTGCCCGCACCACTTGCCCCCTGCCGGTACGGGCACCGGCTCCACACCCGCCACGCAGCGCCCGCGCGCGTGACGGCCTGCGACAGCGACGACGACGGCCCGGCACCCTCGGAGGGTGCCGGGCCGTCGTGGTGTCGTGCGGGCTCAGGCGTCCTGCGCCGGGGAGCCGTCGCTCGCCTCGGCGATCTGACGACGCACGTCCTCCATGTCGAGGCCCTTCACGGCGTCGACGACCTGCTTGAGCGCCGGGGCCGGGAGCGCGCCGGGCTGGGAGAACACGAGGATGCCCTCGCGGAACGCCATGAGCGTCGGGATCGACGTGATGTTGGCGGCGGCGGCCAGGCCGCGCTCGGCCTCGGTGTCGATCTTGCCGTGCACGACGTCCGGGTTCTCCTCCGAGGACGCCTCGAAGACGGGCGCGAACATCTTGCACGGTCCGCACCAGTCGGCCCAGAAGTCGACCAGGACGATGTCGTTCTCCTTGATCGTCTGCTCGAACGTGGACTCGGTGAGCGTCTGCGTGGCCATGGATGTTCCTCCTGGGGGCTTGGGGTCTGCTAGGTAGAGCACACACCCTGCCCGGAGTATTCCCCGCGCACGACCGCGCAGGCCCGACCCGCGCACCCTCTACGCTGCCCCTGTGACGCACGACACCTCCGCGCACCGGCTCTCGCGCACCACGATCGCGGGCTACGCCGCCGGGTCCGTCGGCACCGGCGGGTTCGGCACCCTCCCCGGCCTGGTCCTGCTCGTGTACCTCACCGACGCGCTCGCGGTGCCGGCGGCGGTCGCCGGGCTCATCGTCACGGGCGCCAAGGTGTGGGACGTCGTCGTCGACCCGTTCATCGGCTACGGGTCGGACCGCGACCTGGCCCGCACCGGGTCGCGCCGTCGCTTCATGTCCGTGGGCGCCCTCACCCTGCCCGTGCTCTTCGCGCTGACGTTCGCCGTCCCGGCGGCCGCGGGGCCGACCGCCGCCGCGATCTGGGTGCTCGTCGCGTTCCTGCTCGCCGCGACGGCGTTCTCGCTCTTCCAGGTGCCGTACATCGCGCTGCCCGCGGAGCTCGATCCCACGTACGACGGCCGCACCCGGCTGCTCGCGTGGCGCGTCGCGACGCTCGCGTTCGCGATCCTCCTGTTCGGCGCGGGCGGACCGGCGCTGCGCGGGGGCGGGGACTCGACGTCGGGGTACCTCGTCATGGGCATCGTGTCGGGCGTCGTCATCGGCGCCGGGATGCTCGTCGCCGCGCGGGTCGCCCCTCGCGCACCCAGCGGCGCCGGCACGCCCGCTCCCCCGGCCGGCGCGGCCACCGCCTCGGCCGGAGCGACCACCGCCGCGGCCGATCCCGCCACGGGCTCGGCGTCACCCGCGTCGGCGTCGCGCGCCTGGACCCTCGCCGTGCGCGAGGCGGTCGACGCCCTGCGCCGCTCGCGCCCGTTCCGCACCCTGCTCGCCGCGTTCGTGCTCCAGGCCGTCGCGACGGGGCTCATGCTCGCCGGGGCGGCGTACGTCGCGCGGTACGTGCTGCGCGACGAGGCGGCCGTCAGCTACCTCTTCGCGGCGCTCGTCGCGCCCGCGCTGCTCTGCATGCCGCTGTGGACCCGGCTCGCGCGCCGCGACGGCAAGGAGCGCGGGTTCGTCGTCGCGACGGTGCTCTTCGCGGTCGCCGCGCTCGGGATGGTCCCGCTCGTGTGGGCACCCGGTGCGTGGGTCTACGTCCCCACCGCGCTCGCCGGCATCGCGTACGCGGGCATGCAGGCGCTGCCGCTCGCGATGCTCCCCGACGCCATCGCGCACGACGCGCGGACGCACGGCGAGGGCCGCGGCGGCGCCTTCGGCGGCGTGTGGACGGCGGGCGAGACGACGGGCATGGCGCTCGGCGCCGCGGTGCTCTCGCTCGTCCTCGGGATCACCGGGTACGTGTCCACGCGGGCGGGCGAGACGGTCGCCCAGCCGGCCGCCGCGGTGGACGGGATCGCGCTCTCCTTCTCGGTCGTGCCCGCCGCGCTCGTCCTGCTGAGCCTCGTCCCGCTCGTGCGATACGGTCTGCGCAGGGGGGACATCGACGACACAGCACCGGAGCTGCCGCGTGACCACGCCCCGACCGACCGAGCCCGTGACTGACGCGGGATCGACCGCCCCCGGCGCCCTGCCGCGGCCCGCCGACGAGGTGCCGCTGCGCACCGACGGGATCCTCGACCGGCTCGCCGCGCTCCGCGCGGCCGACGCCCCGACGCACGGCGGACGCGTCCTGTCCTACGTCTACGACCCCGGTCTCGCCGAGCTCGACGAGCTCGCCGCCGCCGCCGCGCGGGCCGTCCAGCCGGTCAACGGGCTCGACCCCACGACGTTCACGTCGGTCGCCGTCATGGAGGGCGAGCTCCTCGGGTTCGCGCGCACGATGCTGCACGGAGCGGCCGACGGGCCCGACGCCGTCGTGGGCTCGGTGACGTCCGGCGGGACGGAGAGCTGCCTGCTCGCGGTGAAGATCGCGCGCGAGGCGTTCCGCGCCGAGCACCCGGACGTGCGCCCCCGCGTCGTGGCCCCCGTGAGCGTGCACGCCGCGTTCCGCAAGGCCGCTCAGCACCTCGACGTGGACCTCACGCTCGTCCCCGTCGACCCGGCGACGGGGACGCCCGCCGCCGCCGACCTCGTCGCGGCGCTCGACGCCGACGACGTCGCGCTCGTCGTCGTGTCCGCGCCGTCGTACCCGCACGGCGTCGTCGACCCGGTCGCCGAGGTCGCCGAGGCCGCCGCGGCGCGCGGCGTGCCCGTGCACGTGGACGCGTGCGTCGGCGGCTGGGTGCTGCCGTTCTGGGCCGCGGCCGGGGGCGAGGAGGTGCCGCCGTTCGACTTCTCCGTGCCGGGCGTGACGAGCATCTCCGCGGACGTGCACAAGTACGGCTACGCGCCCAAGGGCGCGTCCGTCCTGCTCGTGCGCGGGCGCGACCGCCAGCGCCGGCAGTTCTTCGCGACGACGGGCTGGCCGGGGTACCCGGTCGTCAACCCGACGCTGTCCGGGTCGCGATCCGCCGCGCCGCTCGCCGCGGCGTGGGCCGTGAGCCAGGCCCTCGGCACCGCGGGGTACACGGCCCTCACCGCGCGGTGCGTGCGCGCGACCTACGCCCTGCGCGCGGCGGTGGACGCGATCGACGGGCTCCGCGTCGTCGGCCGCCCCACCGGCCCGCTCGTCGCCGTGGCGACCGACGAGTCCGTGCCGCCCGAGCGGCGCGTCGACCCGCACCTGTGGGCCGACGCCGTCCGGTCCCTCGGGTGGGTGCTCCAGCCGCAGCCGGGGCTCGTGCAGGACGACGGCACGCGCCTGCCGCACACGACCCACCTCACCATCACGCCCGTCACCGAGGCCGGTCTCGACGGCCTCGTCGCCGCGCTCGGCGCGGGCGCCGACGACGTCCGCGGCGCCGGGCGCCCCGACGTGAGCGGGGTGCTCGCCGCGCTCGCCGGTGAGTTCGCACCGAGGGCCGACGCCCCCACCGCCGACGAGATGTGGGGCGCACTCGTCGGGGTGCTCGCCGCGGACGACGGCGGGCCCGAGGGCGACGACGACCGGGGGCCGCGCGCGTCGGTCCTGCCCGACCGCCTCGCCCCGCTCATGGCCCTCATGGAGGTGCTGCCCGCACCGGTCGCGGAGCAGGCGCTCGTCGAGATCGTGGCGCGCGTCTCCGAGCCGCACGCCGAGGCGCCCGGCACGGCGTGACGGCCGCACGACCGGGCAGTGGCGCCCGGGGCGGACTCGCCCCGCCGCACCGCTCGGGGTAGAACAGTCGCGTGACCGACACCGCCGACTTCCCGCCCGACGACTTCTCCCACGACAACCCGCGCCCCGCGGGCTGGCTCAGCGCCGAGGAGATCGCGGTCGCGCGCGCCCAGCTCCCGCTCGTCTACGTCGACGCCGTCCCCGTCCGGGTCGACGACTCGGGCGACGTGGTCGCGGTCGGGCTCCTGCTGCGCGTGACGCCCGAGGGCATGATGACGCGGGCCCTCGTCTCCGGGCGGGTCATGTTCCACGAGCGCATCCGCGACGCGCTGCTGCGCCACATCGAGAAGGACCTCGGCCCGGTCGCGCTGCCGCAGGTGCCCGCGTCCCCGCAGCCCTTCACGGTCGCCGAGTACTTCCCGACGCCGGGCATCACGTCCTATCACGACCCCCGCCAGCACGCGGTCTCGCTCGCGTACGTCGTGCCGGTGACGGGCGACTGCCGGCCGCAGCAGAACGCCCTCGAGCTCGCGTGGCTCACGCCCGAGCAGGCGTGCAGCGACGAGGTCCAGCTCGAGATGCGCGGCGGCCAGGGGGTGCTGCTGCGCCAGGCGATGGCGTACGTCGGCCGCCTGCCGTGACCGACGCGCCAGGCGTCCGGGTCGACGCGGGCCGGCACGTCGTGGCCCGCACCCTGCACACGCTCGTCGCCGTCGCGGCGCTCACGGGCGTCGTCCTGGAGGTCGCGATCGCGCTCGTCGACGGTCCCGGCACGGCCCCGAGCCAGGCCGAGCGCCTCGTGCGCCTGTTCTCCTACTTCACGATCCAGTCGAACCTGCTCGTCGGGGTCGTCTCCGTCCTGCTCGCGGCGCGACCCGCGCGCGACGGGACCGTCTTCCGCGTCGCGCGCCTCGACGCGCTGCTGTGCATCGCGGTGACCGGGATCGTCTACAACACCGTGCTGCGCGGTCTGCAGGACCTGACGAGCGCCGGCCAGGTCTCGAACCTCCTGCTGCACCTCGTCGCGCCGCTGCTCGCGGTGGCCGCGTGGGGACTCGTGGGCCCGCGCCCGCGGGTCGACGCCGCGACGGTCTGGTGGTCCGTCGCGTACCCGCTCGCGTGGATCGCGTACACGTTCGTCCGGGGCGCCGTCGTCGGCTGGTACCCCTACCCGTTCCTCGACGTGGGCGAGCTCGGCCTCGGCCGGGCGCTCGTCAACACCGCCGTCGTGGCGGTCGTCTTCCTCGCCCTCGCGTGGGTCGTGCGTCTCGTCGACTCCCGCCTGCGCCCCGCGCCCTGACCCTCTCGCGCCCCGGCAGTGCGCCCGGGACCAAGGGCCCGCACGCTCGTTCCCGTCGGCCCTGGGCCTCGCGCCCTCGGAGCCGGACGCTGGAGGGAGGGGACCCGTCCGGTCCGGACGGGCGGTCGACGAAGGGGTGAGCGCGATGGACGCCGCAGTGGTCTACGAGTCGATGTACGGCAACAGCGAACGCGTCGCGCAGGCCATCGCGGAGGGGCTGTGCGAGACGGTGCGCGTCGAGGTCGTCGACGTGACCGACCCGGCCGCCCACCCGGACGCCCTGCGCCACGTGCAGCTGGTGGTCGCCGGCGGCCCGACGCACGCCCTGGGCATGACGCGCCCCGCGACCCGCGCCGAGGCGGTGCAGCGCGCGACGGGCCCGGTCTCCGACCGGGCCACCGGGCTGCGCGAATGGGTGGAGTCCCTCCCGCCACAGGAGGAGGGGCGGCTCGCCGCGACGTTCGACACGCGCGCGACGAAGGTCCGCTCGCTCCCGGGCTCGGCAGCCCGCGGCGCCGCCAGGGCGATGCGCCGCGCGGGGTTCCGGCTCGTCGTCCCGTCCGCGTCGTTCTACGTCGGCGACGTCGAGGGACCCCTGGACGACGGCGAGCTCGACCGGGCGCGCGCGTGGGGTCGCGCGCTGGGCAAGGTGCTCGTCCCGGCGGAGAGCCCGGCCGAGGGCCGCTGACCAGCCGGGCCCGCCCGCCCCCTGGCCACGACGCTCCGGCCGGTGCGGCGCTGAGGGCGCTGCGGGTCAGCCGAGCTCGAGCCGGGGCCAGTCGTCGAGGTCCTCGCGCATGCGGCGGTCGTGCGTCGCCACGACGACCGCCGCGGGCGTGACGCGCAGCGCCTGGGTGAGCTCGTCGACGAGGTCGATCGACAGGTGGTTGGTCGGCTCGTCGAGCACCAGCACGTGCGGCGCCGCGAGGAGCGCGCGGGCGAGGTCGAACCGCCGGCGCTGCCCCGCGGACAGCTCGCGCAGCGGCCGCTCCAGGTCCTCCTCCGTGAGCAGGCCCAGGAACGCGACGGGGACGAGGTGCTCGGGGTCGAGGCGGCCCGCGTCGAGCAGGTCGAGCGCCTCGCGCGCGTACTCGTCGAACCCGGTGCGGTCCTCCGCCTCCGGGGGCAGCGCCGGGCCCTCCTGCGCGACGACGCCCAGCCGCGCGCCGTCGACGACGGACCGGGTGCCGCGGTCGAGCGGCACCAGGCCCGCGAGCGCGGCGAGGAACGTCGACTTGCCGCTGCCGTTCGGCCCGGTCACGAGCAGACGCCCCGAGGGAGGGAGCGCGACCCGGGTCCCGGGCAGGTCGAGGCGCGCGCCGCCGTCGGGCCCGACGCGCGGGCTGCGCAGCTCGAGCACCGGGTCGCCCGGCTCCCAGCCCGGCGACATCGCGGGGAGCTCGGGGAACACGAGCTGGAGCGGCGGCACGGGCACCTCGACGGCCTCCGCCTCGAACTGCTGGAGGCGCCGGTCCGCGGCCTTGACGTGGATCCGGGCGCGCGTCGCGCGGCGGTGCTTCTGGCTGCCCTTGGGCGGGCGCCACTCGTCGGACAACCCTTCGTACGACGCGTCGAGGACCGCCGCGAGCTTCTCCGCGCGCTTCTGCTCCGCCCGGAACCGCTGCCGCCAGCGGTGCAGCGCCTGGTTCTTCGCGAACCGGTAGGAGAGGTACCCCGGCTGCCCGTAGAGCACCGGCTTCCCGTCCATCGCCGGGTCGAGGTCGAGGATCTCGGTCGCGACGTCGTCGAGCAGCTGGCGGTCGTGCGTGACCATCACCACGCCGCCGCGCCACGCGACGAGCTCGCCGGTGAGAAAGTCGATCCCGCCGGTGTCGAGGTGGTTGGTCGGCTCGTCGAGGAGGAGCAGGTCGGCGCGCTCGGCCAGCCGGCACGCGAGCCGCACGCGGTAGCGCTCGCCGACGGACAGGGTCGCGAGCTCGCGGTCCCGGTCGCGGCATGCGCCGAGGCGCGAGAGCGCGACGTCGACCCGGCGGTCCGCGTCCCACACGGCGAGGTGCTCGGCGCGGGCGAGGATCTCCGTGAGCTCGGCGAGGTCGCCCGCCTCGTGGTCGAAGTCCCGGGCCGCCGCATCGAGCTCGGCGGCGACCGCCCGCAGCCCGCTCAGCGTCGCGGCGACGAGCGTGCCGACCGTCTGGCCCGGCGCGATGGCGAGCTCCTGCTCGACGAGCGCGAGCGAGCCCGCGCGGCGCACCTCCCCACGGGCGGGTGCGAGGTCGCCGGAGAGCACGTGCAGGAGCGTCGACTTGCCCGTGCCGTTCTCCCCCACGACCCCGAGCCGCGTCCCCGCGGCGACGCGCAGCCCGACCCCGTCGAGGACGGGGCGTCCGGGGTAGGCGAAGGCGAGGTCGTCGGCGGCGAGGTGCACGGGGACCACCCTATGTTCCAGGGGATCGACCCTCTGCGTCCCGGGATCGACCCGCCAGGGCCGGTCCGGGCCGTGCGGGGACGGTCCCGCGGGCGGGGTACCGTCGGGAGCATGACCGACCTCGCGCCCACCGGACCGCGCCCTCGTCGCCCCGGGCTCGTCGTGCTCGCCGTGCTGGCCGACGTCGCGTGCGTCCTCGCGCTCGCGACCGGCGGCCTCGCGACGCACTCCGCCGACGAGGGTCTGACCCGGCTGCTCGTCGTGGCGTGGCCGTTCGCCGCGGGCGCCGCGCTGGGCTGGCTCGTCACGCGCGCGTGGCGCCGCCCGTGGGCCCTGTGGCCGACGGGCGTCGTGGTCTGGGGCTGCACGTGGGCGCTGGGCGTCCTGCTGCGCGTGCTCACCAACCAGGGCGTGGCCCCGGCGTTCCAGCTCGTGTCGTTCGGGTTCCTCGCGATGACGATGCTCGGCTGGCGCGGCGTGGTCGCGCTCGTCGGCGTGCTGCGGCCGGGCGACCGCCGACGCCGCGAGCGCGAGCTCGCCGGCCGCCCCCTACCGCGCTGAGAGCGCCGCGACGACGTCCGGCGCCAGAGCGCGGAACGCCTTGCCGCGGTGGCTGATCGCGTTCTTCTCCGCCGGGCTCAGCTCGGCCGCGGAGCGGGCCGTCCCCGCACCGGGCTGCTCGTCCGGGAGGAGGATCGGGTCGTAGCCGAACCCGTTCGCGCCGCGCGGCGCGGTGAGCAGGGTCCCGCGCATCTCCCCCGTCCGCACGACCTCGGTGCCGTCGGGCGTGACGAGCGCCGCCGCGCACACGAAACCGGCCGCGCGGTGCTCGGCACGCACGTCGCCGAGCTGCGCGAGCAGGAGCTCGAGGTTCGCGACGTCGTCGCCGTGCCGCCCCGCCCAGCGCGCCGAGAAGATGCCCGGCGCGCCGCCCAGCACGTCGACGGCGAGGCCGGAGTCGTCCGCGACGGCCGGCAGCCCGGTGGCCGCGACGAGGGCGCGCGCCTTGATGAGCGCGTTCTCGGCGAACGTCACGCCGTCCTCGACCGGCTCGGGCGCGCCGACGTCGCCCGCGCCGACGATCGCCTCGGGCGCGAGCTCGAGCCCCGGGTGCGCGTCGAGCTCGGCCGCGAGGATGGCGCGCAGCTCGGCGATCTTGCCCGGGTTGTGCGTCGCGAGGACGAGTCGCGCGCCGTCGGGCACGACGACGCCTGCCGTCTCGGGCGTGCCGCTCATCGAGGGTCCGCCGCGAGCGCCGCGCGCTGGATCGCCGTGA
Source organism: Cellulosimicrobium sp. 72-3 (assembly GCF_013127315.1). Lineage (NCBI taxonomy): Bacteria > Bacillati > Actinomycetota > Actinomycetes > Micrococcales > Promicromonosporaceae > Cellulosimicrobium > Cellulosimicrobium sp. 72-3. The sequence continues at coordinate 1,546,650 of NZ_CP053419.1, read as the reverse complement.
GGTCGGCGGTGCCGGCCACCGCGAGGTCGAGCAGCGCGTCGAGCTCGGCGCGGTCGAACGGGGCGTGCTCCGCGGTGCCCTGCACCTCGACGAACGTCCCGGAGCCCGTGACGACGACGTTCATGTCCGTCTCGGCGCGGACGTCCTCGACGTACGGGAGGTCGAGCATGGGCGTGCCGTCGATGATCCCGACGCTCACGGCCGCGACGGAGTCGGTCAGCACGGGCTTGCCGCCCTTGATGTGGCCGTGCCGCTGGCCCCACGCGACGGCGTCGGCGAGCGCGACGTAGGCGCCGGTGATCGCGGCGGTGCGCGTGCCGCCGTCGGCCTGGAGGACGTCGCAGTCGAGCACGATCGTGTTCTCGCCGAGCGCGGAGACGTCGATGATCGCGCGCAGGGACCGGCCGATGAGGCGCGAGATCTCGTGCGTGCGCCCCCCGATCTTGCCCTTGACCGACTCGCGCTGGCTGCGCTCGTTCGTCGCGCGCGGCAGCATCGCGTACTCGGCGGTGACCCAGCCCTCGCCCGACCCCTTGCGCCAGCGCGGCACGCCCTCGGTGAACGACGCCGCGCACAGCACGCGCGTGCGGCCGAACTCGACGAGCACGCTGCCCTCGGCCTGGTCGAGCCAGTGGCGGGTGATGGTCACGGGGCGGAGCTGGTCGGGCGTGCGGCCGTCGGCGCGGAGGGGCGCGGCCGTGCCCGGAGACGAGGAGGGGATGGTCATGCCGCCACCCTACCGACCCCCGGCCCACCGCTGAGCGCGGTGGATGGTCACGTCTTCCGGAGCCGACGGCGGCTCGTCCCCGCGCTCAGCGGTCAGAGGTCGAAGACCGCGCCCGTCGTGGCGACGTCGACCGGGCCGGTGTACGTCTCGCGCGCCTCGGCGCGCGAGCGCTCGGGGTCGTTCCACGCGGGCAGGTGCGTGAGCACGAGCCGGCGCGCGCGGGCCGCGGTGGCAACCTCGCCCGCGCGTCGCCCCGTGAGGTGGATGCCCCGCTCGACGCCGTCGTCGCGGCCCTCGTGGAACGCCGCCTCCGAAAGGAGCAGGTCGGCGTCGCGCGCGAGCTCGACCACGCCGTCGCACGCGTCCGTGTCCCCCGTGTACGCGAGGACGGCGCTCTCCCCCGGGCGCAGCGTCGACGGCCCGGTGACGCGCACCCCGTACGCCTCGACGGGGTGGAACACGCGGTACGGCTCGAGGACGAGCGGGCCGACCCGGACCGGCGCGCCCGGCTCCCACGCGCGCACGTCGAGCTCCTCCGTCACGCCGTCGCCCGGCTCCGCGCCGTACGCCGCCTCGATGCGGGCGGCCGTGCCCGCCGGGCCCAGCACGGTGAGCCGGCTCGGCACGCCCGTGCGGGTCGAGCCGCGGACCGGGTGGTAGCGCAGGTACACGTACAGGCCGCACACGTCGACGAAGTGGTCGGGGTGGAGGTGGGACAGGCCCACCGCGTCGACGTCGAGCGGGTCGACGAACCGCTGCAGCGCGCCCAGCGACCCGTTGCCCAGGTCCAGCACGACGTTCCAGTCGCGCGCCTCGAGCCCCGCGGCCGCGGCCTCCGCGGCCGGCACCTGGACGAGGTACGACGACGCGGGCGACGCCGGGCCGGCGAACGACCCCGAGCACCCGACCGTGACGAGACGCATCAGGCCGCCTCCACGCTCAGCACCTCGGGACCGAGGAACCGGCGCGCGAGGTGCTCGAACGGCTCCGCGCTCCCCGTCGCGAGGAACCGGTGCCGCGGCGGCCCGGCGTCGCGCGAGCGCTCGAGGTCGTGCGCGACGAGCGTGCGGTACACGTCCTTCGCGGTCTCCTCCGCGCTAGACACGAGCGTGACCTCGTCGCCCATCACGTACGAGATCGCGCCCGTCAGCAGCGGGTAGTGCGTGCACCCGAGCACGAGCGTGTCCACGCCCGCGGCCTTCACCGGGTCCAGGTAGCGGTGCGCGACCTCCAGCACCTCGGGGCCCGACGTCACGCCCTGCTCGACCAGCGGCACGAACTCGGGGCACGCCTGCGTCGTCAGGGTCAGGCCCGGGGTCACGGCGAACGCGTCCTCGTACGAGCGCGACGTGATCGTGGCCCGCGTCCCGATGACGCCGATGCGGCCCGACCGCGTCGCGGCCACGGCCCGACGTGCCGCCGGGAGGATCACCTCGACGACCGGGAGCCCGTGGCGCTGCGTGTACCGCTCGCGCGCGTCGCGCAGCACCGCGGACGACGCGGAGTTGCACGCGATGACGAGCATCTTCACGCCGTCGTCGACGAGCTGGTCCATGATCGCCAGCGCCATCGCCCGGACCGCCGCGAGCGGCTTCGGCCCGTACGGGCTGTTCGCGGTGTCCCCGATGTAGAGGAGGGCCTCGTTCGGGAGCTGGTCGAGGATCGAGCGTGCCACGGTCAGGCCACCCACGCCCGAGTCGAAGATCCCGATGGGAGCGTCGTTCACCCGGCCGAGCCTACTGTCGCCGCCCCGCGCGAGGCGCCTCGAACCACGCGCACGCCGCTGTGGCAGCGCCCACAGGTCCGCGGCACGCTCAGCCCTGCGGCTCGGGGCGCGGACCGCCCCGCCCCGCCCGCAGGTCCGCGAGCATGCCGTCGACGAGCGACTCCTGGAGCAGCCCCGTGAGGAGGAACACGCTCACGAGGAAGCGGCGCGGCGCACCTCCCACCTCGCCGTCGTCCGGGCCGTCGTCGCCCTCCCGGTCCAGCTCGTCGTACAGGCCCTCGACCTGCTCGTCGGTGCGCAGGTCCAGGCGCTCGGCCAGGACGAGGCGCACGTCGGTCAGGGCGCCCGCGACGTCCTGCGCTTCCTGGCGCCCGACGACGAACGGCGCCGCCTCGGCCGGCTCGGAGTCCACGAGCATCCGGCCGAGCAGCACCAGCCGGCCCACCTTGCGCGCCGCGAGGTCGTCCTGCGTGAAGCGCCGGAACTCGCGCGCCACCTCGACGTCGTCCGACGCGTCCGGGAGCAGACGGCGCACGGCCGGGTCCGGGGGCGGCGTCGCGTCCGACCCGCCGCCACCGGGCGTCGGGCCCGTCCATCCCGGGGGCGACCACGCGTCGTCGGGCCCGGACCGGCCCGGCGCGTCCGACGCCCGCCCGGGGACGCCCTCCTGGAGCATCTGCGCGACGTCGCCCGCGAGCTGCGCCAGCACGATCCGCTCCGACGGCTCGAGCTCGGCGACGTACCCGTGCGCCTCCGCGCGGAACGGCCTCACTGCTCGCCGTCCTTCTGGAGCGTCGCCCACAGCCCGAACGAGTGCATCGCCTGCACGTCGACCTCCATCCGCTCGCGGTCGCCCGTCGACACGACGGCCCGGCCCTCCTGGTGCACCTGCATCATCAGCTCGTGGGCGCGCGCGGTGGAGTACCCGAAGTACGACTCGAACACGTACGCGACGTAGCTCATGAGGTTGACCGGGTCGTTCCACACGAGGGTGACCCACGGGCTGTCGAGCCGGGTCCCCTCCTCGGTGCGGACCGCCTCCTCGGGCACGGTCAGGGACGCCTGCGCGGCAGCGGGGCGGGTGAAGATCGGGTGGGGTCTCACGTCACCACTCTATTCGCGGGCCTGTCGGCGCCCACTGCGGCGGTCGCTGCCCTACGGTATTCCGCATGAGCCTCGCCGACCCGGGCAGCGTCGCCCTCCCCGCGACCGACAGCGCTGCCCCCTCCGCCTCGCCGACGCAGCGGGTGTCGGACCAGCCGACGTACCAGCCCGGCGCGTCGACCGCGCTCCTCACCGACCGCTACGAGCTGACGATGCTCCAGGCGGCGCTCGCCGACGGCACCGCGGGCCGGCACTGCCTGTTCGAGGTCTTCACGCGCCGCCTCCCGCCGGGTCGGCGGTACGGCGTCCTCGCCGGGACCGGGCGGGTCCTGGAGGCGCTGTCGTCGTTCCGCTTCTCCGCGGCCGAGCTCGACTGGCTGCACGCGCAGTCGGTCGTCGACGACCGCACCCTCGAGTTCCTCGCCGGCTACCGCTTCACCGGCACGATCACCGGGTACCCCGAGGGCGAGGTCTTCTTCCCCCAGTCGCCGGTGATGACGGTCGAGGGCACGTTCGCCGAGGCGGTGCTGCTCGAGACCCTCGTCCTGTCGATCCTCAACTACGACTCGGCCGTCGCGTCCGCCGCGTCCCGCATGACGAGCGCCGCCGTCGAGCGCCCGTGCCTCGAGATGGGCGCGCGGCGCGCGCACGAGCAAGCGGCCGTCGCCGCGGCGCGGGCCGCCGTCGTCGGCGGCTTCGCCGGGACGTCGAACCTCGAGGCGGGCCGCCGGTACGGCCTCGAGACCATCGGCACCGCCGCGCACGCGTTCACGCTCCTGCACGACGACGAGAGGTCCGCCTTCGCGTCGCAGGTCGCGTCCCTCGGCCCCGGCACCACGCTGCTCGTCGACACCTACGACGTGCGCCGCGGCGTCGAGAACGCCGTCGAGGCGGCCGGCGGCCACCTCGGTGCCGTGCGCCTCGACTCCGGCGACCTCGGCGTCCTCGCCGTCGAGGTGCGCCGCCAACTCGACGCCCTCGGCGCGCACGACACGAAGATCACCGTGACCTCCGACCTCGACGAGTACGCCATCGCGTCGCTCGCCGCCGCGCCCGTCGACTCCTACGGCGTCGGCACGTCCCTGGTCACCGGCTCCGGCGCCCCCACGTGCGGCATGGTCTACAAGCTCGTCGCCCGCGCCGACTCCAGCGGCGTGCTCCAGCCCGTCGCCAAGGCGTCGACCGCCAAGACGAGCACGGGCGGACGCAAGTGCGCCGCCCGCCGCTACGACGCCGACGGGCGCGCGGTCGAGGAGGTCGTCGTCACGGGTGCCGACCTCGCCGTGCAGGAGTGGGAGCCCGACGACGTCGACCTGCGCCGGCTCCAGGTGCCCCTCGTCGTCGACGGCGCCGTCGACTCGCGCTGGGTCGGGTCGTACGGCGTCGAGAACGCCGCGCACCGCCACCGCGAGGCCCGCGCCGAGCTGCCCCGCGGCGCGCGCCGCCTCTCCGCCGGCGACCCGGCGATCCCGACGGTCGTGCACACGCTGTCCTGACTCTCCCCGGGCCGCGACCCGGTCGCGGCCGGGCGTGCGCGCCCGGCCGCCGGGGCGCGCGGGCTACCGCTTCCCGACGAACCAGCCGCGCACCGTCGCGACCCGGGCGTCGAGCTGCTCGACCGTCGCGAGCGGGACCTCGGGCCCGCCGCAACGGCGCCGGAGCTCGGTGTGCACCGACCCGTGCGGCTGCCCGCTGCGTCGCGACCACGCCGAGACGAGCTGCTGGAGCTCCTTGCGAAGCTCCGCGGCGCGCCGGTGGTCCATCTCGGCCCGCTCGCGCTCCGCGGACTGCGTGGTGCGCGAGCGCGCGCTCATCTGGTCGGCCTGCCGCTGACGCAGGAGGGTCGTGACCTGGTCCGCGTCGAGCAGACCGGGCAGCCCGAGGAAGTCGAGCTCCTCGTCGGAGCCGACGTCCGCGCCCGTGCCGAACTCGCCGCCGTCGAACAGCACGCGGTCGAACGACGCCTGGGCCTCGAGCGCCTCGAACGAGCCCTGGACGAGCTCGCCCGACGCCTTGTCCTCGCGGTTCGCCTCGGCGAGCAGCGCGTCCTCGGGGTTGAACCCCTCCCCCTGCTCCTCCGCCGTGAGCGGCCGGTCCAGCGCGTGGTCGCGCTCGATCTCGAGCCCGTTCGCGAGCTCGAGCAGGTGCGGCACGCTGGGCAGGAACACCGACGCCGTCTCGCCGCGCTTGCGGGCACGCACGAACCGTCCGACGGCCTGCGCGAAGAACAGCGGCGTCGCGGTCGAGGTCGCGTACACGCCCACCGCGAGCCGCGGGACGTCGACGCCCTCCGACACCATGCGGACGGCGACCATCCAGCGCGCGTCGCCGTCGGAGAACTCCTCGATGCGGCTGCTCGCGCCGTCGTCGTCCGAGAGGACGACCGTCGGCGACTTCCCGGTGATGCGCGCGAGGTGGCCCGCGTACGCGCGCGCGTCCGTCTGGTCGGTCGCGATGACGAGGCCGCCCGCGTCGGGGATCGCCCGCCGGACCTCGGTCAGCCGCTTGTCCGCGGCCGCGAGGACCGACGGGATCCACTCGCCGTTCGGGTCCAGCGCGGTGCGCCACGCCTGGCCCGTCATGTCCTTGGTGAGCGCCTCGCCGAGACGCGCGCTCACCTCGTCGCCGGCCTTCGTGCGCCAGCGCATGTTGCCCGAGTAGGACAGGAACAGCACCGGACGCACGACGTGGTCGCGCAGCGCGTCGCCGTACCCGTAGGTGTAGTCGGCGCGCGATCGTCGGATGCCGTCGGGACCGCGCTCGTACTCGACGAACGGGATGGCCGCGGTGTCCGAGCGGAAGGGCGTGCCCGTGAGCGCGAGGCGCCGGGTCGCGTCCTCGAACGCCTCGCGCACCGCGTCGCCCCACGACAGCGCGTCGCCGCCGTGGTGCACCTCGTCGAGGATGACGAGCGTGCGGTCGGCCGTCGTGCGCGCCGCGTGCAGCGCCGGCTTCGCGGCGATCTGCGCGTACGTGAGCGCGACGCCGTCGTAGTGCGCGCCGTGCCGGCCCTGGCTGTTGCGGAAGTTCGGGTCGATCCGGATGCCGACGCGCGCCGCCGCGTCGGCCCACTGGTGCTTGAGGTGCTCGGTCGGGGCGACGACCGTCACGCGCCGCACCACGCCCTGCTCCAGGAGCTCGGTCGCGACACGCAGCGCGAACGTCGTCTTGCCCGCGCCGGGCGTCGCGACGGCGAGGAAGTCGCGCGGCGCGCGCGTGCGGTACAGCTCGAGCGCCTCGGCCTGCCAGGCGCGCAGCTTGGACGCCGAGCCCCACGGGGCGCGCCGCGGGAACGCGGGCGAGAGGTGCGACGCCGCCGCGGAGGACGGGCTCTGGGGTGCCGGCGGCGAGGTCCTGCTACGGGAGTCGGGGGCGGAGTGACCGGTGGACGTCGTGTGGTGCTCCGCGCTCACTTGCCGGAGTCACCCTCGCCGTCCTGCGGGTCTCGCAGTCCCTCGTAGATCTCCTTGCACGTGGGGCACACGGGGAACTTGTTCGGGTCGCGGCCGGGCACCCAGACCTTGCCGCACAGCGCGATCACCGGCTTGCCGGAGAGCGCCGACTGCATGATCTTCTCCTTGCGCACGTAGTGCGCGAAGCGTTCGTGGTCGCCGGGCTCGGTCTGCTCGCGCGTCTCCTCGCGCTCGAGCACCCCGGTCGACGTGCCGGTCGTCGGCTCGGTCGCAGGAGTCCGGAACGGGTCCTCGGGACCCCCGGGTGGCGTGCTCGCGCGGAGTTCGATCATGGAGTGAAGTCTACGTCGCGACGCCCACACGTCGGGCGGCCGTCGCCGCGGCAGGTCCGCGCGCCGTGCGACACCCGCCGCGCGGACCACGGGCCGCGGGGACGGGAGACGACGAAGCCCGCCGACACACGGTCCAGGGGCGTGGACCGCGCGCCGACGGGCGGCTCGGTGTCGCGGGAGCTCCCGCGAGGTGTCGTCGACCCGTCGGGTCAGAGGCCCTGCCAGTCGGGCTTGGACGCGTACGTCTGGCGGTAGTAGTCGCCCAGCTGCAGGCGCGAGGCCGCCGCGTCGTCGACCAGGACCGTGGCGTGCGGGTGCATCTGCATGATCGTCGCGGGCCACATCGCGCTCACCGGGCCCTCCACCAGCTGGTGCACCGCCTCCGCCTTGCCCTTGCCCGTGGCCAGCAGCACCAGGTGCCGCGCCGACATGATCGTCGCCAGACCCTGCGTCAGACAGTGCCGCGGCACCCGCTCCACGTCGTCACCGAAGAACCGCGCGTTGTCCTCGCGCGTCTGCGCCGTCAACGTCTTGATCCGCGTCCGCGACGCCAGGCTCGACCCCGGCTCGTTGAACGCGATGTGCCCGTCCGTCCCGATCCCCAGGATCTGCAGGTCCACACCCCCCGCCCCCGCGATCGACTCCTCGTACGCCGCGCACGCCGCCACCAGGTCCTGCGCGTTGCCGTCCGGACCCTGCACCGCACCCGGAGCGAAGTCCACCCGCGAGGCGATCTCCGTCTCGATCACGTTGCGGTACCGCTGCGGATGATCGACCGGCAACCCCACGTACTCGTCCAGCATGAACGCCCGCACCCCCGCGAACGACAACCCCTCCTGCACATGACGCCGCACCAGCTCGTCGTACACCTTCAACGGCGACGACCCCGTCGCCAACCCCAGCACCGCCCCCGGCCCCGACCGCACCACCGCCTCCACGGCATCCGCAGCCAGCACCGCCAACCGCTCCGCCGGAGCGATCACGACCTCCATCACAACACCTTTCGACGGCCGACGAGAGCAGCGCCCACGGCGGCGACCGGGACGTCCGGCGGCGCGAGGGAGACCCGCTCCGACAGACGCAACGAGGACAGGAAGGGGGACGTGCTCGACTGCGCGTCGAGCGCGTCGCGGACCGCGTCCAGCAGCGGCTGGCCCAGCGCGGACACGCCGCCGCCGAGCACCACGTGGCGCACGTCCACCGTCAGCTCGAGGATCCGCACGGCGGAGGCGACGGCGGACGCGAACTCGTCCTTGATCCGGATCGCGTCCGGGTCGCCCGCGGCCGCGGCCTCGAAGAGCTCGGCAGGGGCCGGCCGACCGTGGCGCGACGGCCAGCGCGCCGACACGGCGGAGCCCGACGCGTAGACCTCCACGCACCCGCGCTGCCCGCACGCGCACTCGGGCCCGCGCGGGTCGATCGGGATGTGCCCGATCTCCCCCGCCGCGCCGCTCACGCCCCGGCGGAGCTCGCCGCCGAGCACGATGCCGGCCGCGAGCCCGGTGCCGAGCGCGAGGAACGCGAGGTCCTCCCCCTCCGCGCCCCGCAGGTGCGAGGCACCGAGGGCGGCCACGTTGAGGTCGTTGTCGACCTGGACCGGGACGCCGCCGAGCTCCGCGGACAGCGCCTCGGCGAGGGCGAAGCGTCCGCCCTCGATGCCGAGGTTCACCGCGTGCACGACGGAACCGTCGGCGGGGTCCACCAGCCCGGGGACCCCGACGCCGACGCCGTCGACGTCCGCGAGGTCACCGCAGGCGCGCCGGACCACCTCGCGGACCGCGCGCGCCGCGCTGGACACGACGCCCTCCGGTCCGCGCACCGTCGGCAGGCGCAGGGTCTCGCGCGCGACCCCGTCGGAGCCGAGGAAGGCCGCGAGCACCTTGGTGCCGCCGATGTCGAGGCCCACCGCGCTGCCCGGGCCCCCGGGACCGCGTCGTGACGCGGTCCCGGGGCCGGGGCGTCCGGCCAGGGCTGCGGCCGCCTCGCCGTCGAGCGAGGCAGCCGTGCTCAGGTCGCTCACGTCAGCCCTTCACCGCACCCGAGACGAGGCCACCGGTCATCCTGCCCTGGACGATGACGAAGAAGATGACCACCGGGATCGCCACGATGACCGAGCCGGCCATCAGCGCTCCCCAGTTCGTCGCCATCGTCGCCTGCTGGAACGTGCGCAACCAGACCGGCAGCGTCATGGACTCCGGCCGGGACATGATGATCAGCGCCATGAGGAACTCGTTCCACGCCTGGATGAACGCGAAGACACCGGTGGCGACGAGGCCGGGCGCGAGCAGCGGGAACGTCACCTTCCAGAACGCCTTCGGTCGCGAGCACCCGTCGATCATGGCCGCTTCCTCCAGCTCCGCGGGCACGCCTTGGACGAAGCCTCGCAGGGTCCAGATCGTGAACGGCAGCACCGCGGAGATGTAGACGAACGCCAGCCCGGTGATCGTGTTGAGCATCTGCCAGCCGTCGATGATCCGGAAGATCGAGATCATCATGGCCTCGCCCGGGATCATCTGGATCACGAGGAGCGCGACGATGAACGACTTGCGGCCCTTGAACGAGAAGCGCGTGATCGCGAGCGAGGCGAGGAAGCCCAGGATCATCGAGACGACCAGCGTGATGAGCGTGACGGTGATCGAGTTGACCATCGCGGGCGGCAGCGGCGCACGACGGTCGTCGGTCCACACGTTCACGTAGTTGTTCAGCGTGAAGACGTCGGGGGTCGGGAAGAAGTGCAGGTCCGTCCCACGGATGAGGTTCGTCGGCAGGAACGACGTGTTGATCATCCAGTAGACGGGGAACGCCGACGCGACGAAGACGACGATCGCGATGATCGAGTAGACGACGTTCGCCGCGCGCTTCTTGCTCTGTCCCTCGCGCCGCGTCTTCCGGCCACCGCGGTCGGGGACCGCGGCGCGGGAGACGGGGATCGTCGGGGTGGAGATGGTGCTCACAGTTCTTCCTCCCGGACGGTCCGGCGCACGTAGTAGAACGAGATGCCGAGCATGATGAAGACGAAGATGACGGCGATCGCGCCGGCGACACCGTAGTGCCCCTGGGCCATGCCCATCTGGTAGATGTACACGCCGATCGTGTTCGTCTTCTCACGGTCGCCGCCGATGCCCTGCAGGGCGTAGACCTGCGTGAAGACGCGCAGGTCCCAGATGATCGACAGCACGATCAGCACCGTGTAGATGCTCCGCACGTAGGGGACCATGATGAGCCGGAACCGCTGGAACGGCGTCGCGCCGTCGAGCTGCGCGGCCTCGAGGACCTCGCCCGGCACCTGGGTCAGGCCCGCGTAGAGCGTGAACGCCACGAACGGGATCGCGCCCCACACGATGATGAGCGTCAGGATGAGGAAGAACTGCATCGGGTCGAGGAGCCACGAGTGGCCCATCCAGTTGTCCCCGGTGATCTTCGTGAGGAAGTTGTTGACGACGCCGTACTCGGTGTCGAAGAGCCAGCCCCAGACGATGGTGCCGGCGAGGGGCGGCATCGCCCACGCGAGCAGCAGCCCGATGGACACGAGGAGGCGGAAGCCCTTGTTGAGACGCATCATGAGCAGCGCCACGAGCGTGCCGAACAGTATCGTCAGCGCGACCCAGACGACCATCAGGACGAAGCTGCGGAGCAGGACCGTCCAGAACCCGTCGACGTCGGTGAGGACCTGTACGTAGTTGTCGAAGCCCACCCACTCGGCCGGCACGCCCATGAGCTGGGCGCGCTCGTACTCCTGGAAGGACATGACGAACAGCTGGACCAGCGGGTAGCCGACCATGATGCCCAGCAGGATGAGCGTGGGGACCAGCAGCGACCACGGCAGGACCGGTGGACGCCGCTTCTTGGGGGGCCGCACGGACGCGCGCGGGGGCGCTGTCCGGGGCTCGAGAGTGGTAGAGCTCATTTCCTCACTCCGTCGGATGGTGCGCGGTGGTGCGCAGTGATGACGTGCGGGACGCGTCGTGCGAAGGGTGGGGACCCCGGAGAGATCCCCACCCCTGACGAGCGTCCGGTGCCGTCCCGGGCGGACCCGGGGCGGCACCGGGCCGGCTCAGCTGTTGAGGATCTGCTCGATCTTCGCGTCGAGCTCCTCGGCGACGGTCTTCACGTCGTCGCCGTTGGCGATGCGCGTGAAGGCCGTCTGGAGGACGTTCTGCGCCTCGACGTCAGCCCACTTCGGCGACACCGGCGTGACCTGCGTGTTCATCGCGGCATCCACACCGGCCTGGGCGATCGGGTTGTCCGTCGGCACCTTCTCGGCGAGCGAGGTCTTGGCCGGGATCAGGCCGTTCTCGGCGAGGATCGTCTGGTACTCGTCGCTCATCATGATGGCGTAGGCCTTCACGGCGAGCTCGGGGTTGTTCGACTTCGACGCGACCGCGAGGTTCGAGCCACCGCCGAAGACCGTCGCGGTGCCGCCGTCCTTGCCGGGCAGCGGGAGCGCGGTGAGGTCGGAGCCGTAGGTCGACTCGCAGCCCGGCGTCTCCGCGTCCTCCGGAGCCTTGATGGACCACTGGATCCACGTCGGGGCGGAGAGGTACGCGACCTTGCCCTCGCAGAACGGCACCTGGAGGTCGGTCTCCTGGCCGTCCTTCGGGGCGTGCGAGGCGTTGGCCATCAGGTCGGCGACCTGCTCCATGCCCTTGAGGCCACCCTCCGAGGAGAAGCCCGCCTCCCAGGTGCCGTCCTCGCCCTGCTCGGCGATGAAGCCGCCGTTCTCCCAGATGAAGGGGAGAGCGTTGTACCAGTCCTGGCCAGGCCAGTAGAGGCCGGACACGTCCGGGGTCGTGAGGGCCTTGGCGCTCGCGACGTACTCGTCGAGCGTGGTCGGCACCGCGGCGCCGCCCGTGACCTGGGGCGAGTAGAACACCACGCGGGAGCCCGCGTAGTACGGCAGCGCGTAGTGCTTGTCCTCCCACGTGCCGGCCTCGACGAAGGCGGGCAGGAGGTCGTCGCCACCGTAGGACTCGAACTCGTCGGCGGTGATCTCGCGGAAGTAGCCCGCGGAGGTGAACGCGGCGGACTGCGTGTTGCCGACCTCGACGACGTCAGGGCTGTCGGAGCCCGAGAGCGAGGTCGTCAGCTTGTCGACGAGGCCCGTCCAGGACTGCTCCTCGATCGTGAGAGTGCTGCCCGGGTTCTCCTCCTCGAACGTCGTCTTGAGGTAGTCGCGGGCCGCGTCGGGGGTGTCGGAGCCCACGAGCCAGACGCGGATGTCGCCGGAGGCGGCCTCGCCGTCGCCGGAGCCGTTGTTCTCGTTCCCGCCGGTGCTGCAGGCGGTCAGCGCGAGCGCCAGGGTGATCGTCGACGCCACGGAGGCGGCGACGAGACGGTTCCTCTTCACTGGGTGCTTCCTCTCGGTGATTCTTGGTGGTGGCGGCGATGCCCCCACCGGAGGTGTGGCAGGAGTCCTGCGTAATCGAGCGTGTGCAGGGGTGCTGCTGTGTTACTGCGTTCCTGGGGGTGCTGCACTGGGGGTCCCAGGAGGTCGTGAGGGGCGGGTCGTGGCCCGCGCCCCGGTCGGGCAGAGCGGGTCAGGCGGAGCGTCGTCGGCTCACGAGACCCCCAGCTGTCCGGAGAGGACGAGGACGGCGGCCCCAGCGAGGACGACGTCTTCGTCGAGCGTGGCCATCCGCACCTGCAGCCCGCTGCCGATGACCGGCATGGTGCGGGAGCGGATGGTCTCGAACGCCGACTCGCGCAGGGGGCCGTCGAGCAGGTCCGCAGGACCGCTCACGAGCACCTCCGCGAGGTTGAGCGCACTGACGACAGGGGCCAGGGCGATGCCCAGCGTCCTGCCCACCGACGCCAGCACGGCGTCGGAAGCCTCGGTGTCGAGCCCGTCCACCGCGCGGCGCAGCGCCGGCACGGACAGGACGGTCTCGAGGCAGCCGCGGCGCCCGCAGGCGCACGGCTCGCCGTCCTCGACCACGGTCACGTGGCCGAGCTCGCCGGCGGCGTCGGCGTGCCCGTGCACGCGCGCGCCGTCGACCATGATGCCGGCGCCCACGCCCTCGCCCACCGTGAGGACGAGCAGGCCGTCCCCGGCCGCTCCCCCGAACGTGAACTCGCCGAGCGCGGCGATGTTGGCGTCGTTGGCGACGTGGACCGCGAGCCCGAGCCGCTCCGTGAGCTGGGCGGCGAGCGGGACGTCGTACCAGCGGCGGTTCGGCGCCTCGATGACGCGGCCCTCGGCGTCGACGACGCCGGGCGACCCGATCCCGACGCCGATGACCGGCTGGGTCGCGGACGCGATGAGGCCGCGGCAGAAGCGCATGAGCAGGTCGACGAGCTCGGTGCCGGTGCGGCCGTCCACCGCGAGGCTCTGCCGGACGACGAAGTCGCCCGTGAGCGTGACGACGGCGCCGCGCAGGACCTCGTCGTCGGTGAGGTCGACGGAGACGATCTGGTAAGCGCTCGTGCGCATGCCGACGAGGATCGCGGGCTTGCCCACGCGCTGCCCCGGGCGGACGCCGAGCTCCTCGACCAGGCCCTCGGCGATGAGCACGGAGACGAGGTCGGAGATGGTCACGCGGGTGAGGGACGTGGCGCGCGCGAGGTCGGCGCGCGACGTGGGGCCCTCGTGGAACAGGTGCTGCAGCACGAGCGACCGGTTGTGGGCCCGAGCGTGCTCGGGGAGCACCTTGGAGGTCGGCCTGAGCCCTGTGCTCAGTCGCCTCCTCGGTGCGCCGGCGCCGGTGACTGCCGTTGTCATGTTTGTTAGTAGACTGCCTTTACTAAGTGGCTGTCAACTCTCTCCCGGCTTCGTGACCGAAATGTAGCCGAGGAGGCCGCGACCCGGGACCTTGGTCCCACGGCCCGCGCGCGTCACGGCGTCGCGGCGATCCAGCCCCGCGCGCCGGCGTGCTCGACGGAGCGGGACGCGACCAGCACGGCGTCCTCCAGCGCCGCGCGCCACGACGACCCACGCGCCGCCGCCGCGGCGAACGCGCCGTGGACCACGTCGCCCGCACCCAGGGTGTCGACCACGCGGCCCGGCCGCGGGACCGCGACCTCGTACCTCTCCCCCTTGTCGAGCACCTCGACGGGCCGCGGACCGCGGGTCCGCGCGACGAACCGCGGTCCGAGCGCGGCGACGGCGTCGAGCACGTCGCCCGTCGCGACGCCGGGCGGCCGGAAGTCCGCCGACACGACGACGGCGTCGCACAGCCCGATCATCGCGGGCGCGTCGCGCTTCCAGGAGCCCCCGTCCAGCACGACGGCGCACCCGCGCTCCCGCGCGCGGCGCGCGACCCGGAGCGCGAGCCCCGGGTGGTGACCGTCGAGCAGCAGCACGTCCCCGGGGCCGAGCTCGTCCAGCAGGTCCGCCGTGCGACCCGGCGCGACGAGCCGCGCATCGGTGAGGTCGCCGAAGCCGGACGCGTTGGTGCTCACGACCGCACGCTCGCCGGTCGCGCGCGTGACCAGCACCGTCGAGACCGCGGGCTGCACCGCCCCGGCGACGCCGTCCGCCGCGTCGACGAGCGCGACGCCGGAGGACTCGAGCTCGGACCGCACGACCGCGGCGAGGGGCCCGTGGCCCACGGCGGTCACGAGGGTCGGCGGGACGCCGAGCGCGACGGCGGTGGCCGCGGCGTTCGCGGCCGGGCCTCCGAACGTCGCGGCGAGGGACCGCGCGACGACCTTCTCGTCGGGTCCGGGCAGGGCGTCGACGACCTGGACGACGTCGAGGGTCACGAGTCCGCAGCACACGAGCACGCACCCATCCTCGCGCGGGGACCGGCGCGCCCGCACGGCGCCGGGCGACGGTCGGATCACGGACAGTTCACAAGACGGTCACGATGTGGGTGCGACTGTCCGGTTCGCGCGGTTGGCCCCCTACCCTCGCAGCATGCGGACCACTCGCCCTCTCGCCGTCGTCGCCGCGCTGGTGCTCGGCGGCGCGCTCCTGGCCGGCTGCTCCGCGACGCCGGGCGCCGGCGACGCCGCCCTCGACTCCGGCGCGGGGTCCGAGGCGGCGGTGGTCGACGGCACCGACACCTCGTCCGGCGCCCCGGCCGGGATCACGACGGGCGACGAGGACGCCGTGGTCGAGGCGGACCGCGAGATCGTCACGACCGGCTCGGTGACCGTCGTCGCGAAGGACCCGTCGGCTGCCGCCGAGCAGGTCGCCGAGCTCGCGGAGAGCGCGGGCGGGCGGGTCGAGAGCCGGCGGCAGTCCGAGCCCGAGGGCGACGCGCGGCCCACGGCCGAGCTGACGGTGCGCGTGCCGGCGGCCCAGACGACCGCGACCGTGGACGCGCTCGGTCAGGTCGGCGAGGTGCGCGACCTCGCGATCGAGGCGGTCGACGTGACCGGCACCGCGCGCGACCTCGACGCCCGCGTCGCGGCGCTCACCACGTCGGTCGAGCGCCTGCGGACACTCATGGGCGACGCGGCGACGACCGCGGACCTGCTCGCCGCCGAGCAGGAGCTCACGACGCGCCAGGCGGAGCTCGAGTCGCTCCAGTCGCAGCGCGCCGCGCTCACGGACCAGGTCTCGATGTCCACGCTGCACGTCACCGTCGTGCAGGTGGTGCCGACGGAGCAGCTCGCCCCCGGCGGATTTCTCGGCGGGCTGCAGAACGGCTGGAACGCTCTGCTGACCACGCTCAACGGCCTGGTCGTCGTCCTCGGCGCGCTGCTCCCGTGGCTCGTCGTGGTCGGCCTCGTCCTGCTCGTCGTGCGCTGGGTGCTGCGCCGGGTGCGCCGTCGCGCGCAGGACGGCGGTGCTCCCCCGGCCGACGACGGCGGCACGGGGCCGGACGACGACCCGCAGGCGCCGTCGTCGGGACGGGCTCCGCTCGTCGGGGCGTCCGCCCGTGACTGAGCCCGTCACCCCCGAGGGCACCGGTCGCGTCGCGCGCCTGTGGGCCGACGACGAGGGCACGGCCCGGCTCGCCGGCCACCTCGTGACGCGCGTGTGCACGCACTGGGACACGGTCGGGCCGCAGACGTTCCCCCGGCACGTCAACCCGGAGCCGCGCGTGCAGTGGCGGGCTCACCTCGACGGCACGGCCGGCGACGAGGACCTGTACAGCGACGATCCCGGCGCGCCCCCGCTTCCCCGTGACGACGACGCCCGGCTCGAGGTGCGGGGGCGGCGGCTGCGGCTCGAGTGGCTCGAGGGCGACGAGGCGGCGACGGCCTGGGAGCGCCACGGCTGGTGACGCGAACGAGCGCCGGGACGACGACGGCCCGCACCCCGAGAGGGGTGCGGGCCGTCGCCGCAGGGGTGGAGGTGCGGGGAATCGAACCCCGGTCCGGTGACGCCGATCGAGGACTTCTCCGGGCGCAGTCTGCTGTCGTTTTTCTCGGCCCCCGCACTCACGCAGACAAGATGCGGACGGGCTCAGTCACCTGAAAGTCCCCGCAGCCCCGGTGACGAGGACTGCGAGCAGTGGCTCTCTAGATGACGCCAGGATCCGAGTCGAGAGCTAGCTCGGGCTGACGGACTTCGGGGCTCGCTCAGGCGGCGAGGGCGAAGTCGGTGCGCTTGTTATCGGCACCTGTGTTTTGCAGACATCGTTTACGAGATAAGCCTGCATCCTCGGCCCGCTTCTCCTCGAAGCACGACCACCGTCGAAACCGATCACCCCCTGTGTAGTTGTCAAGCACTGCGCGGCGCCCGGGCGGACCCGGACCTCGTGCAGCAGGTCCAGCCTACGCGATCAACGCCGTGCCCCGCACGGATATTTCCGCGGGCCGGGTACCGGCGGTCGCGCACCGCCGGTACCCGCGTCGCGGCTACTTCTTCCGGCTCAGCGAGTCGACGAGCAGCCCGCCGGCGATCCCGAGGAGGAACACGTCCTTCGCGAGCCCGGTCCCCTGCTCGGTGGGTCGCACCCCGTCCTCGCGCGTCATGCCCGGCGTCTTGAGGTACATGCCGACGAGGCCGGCCGAGAAGACGCCGAGCCCGACGGCGACGAGCCCGGTCGGGACGAAGGGCGCCACGAGGGCCGCGCCGAGCGCGATCTCGGCGGTCGACAGGGTCTTGGTGAACTGCTTCGGCTCGACGTCCCCGAGGAACGAGTACGTGCCGGCGGCCATCCCGTGCAGTCCCTGCGCGGTCTCCTCGTCGGCACCGCGCTTGCTCAGGCCGGAGTTGAGGATGTACGCCCCCGCCGCGAGGCGCGGGATGTACTGGCGGAGCTTGACCATGGGGCCTCCTGGTTCGCGGTCGTCGTCTCGCCCTCGACCGTACGTCGAGGGCGACGGCGTCACCAGCGGGTGGGGCCGGCGTCGGGCATAGGACCGCGTGCGGGACGCCCCGCGCGGCGTCAGCGCAGCTCGCGCTGCCGCATGGCGCGCTGCGCCTCGCGGTTGTCCTGCTTCTCGCGGAGCGCCTGGCGCTTGTCGTACTCCTTCTTGCCGCGCGCGAGCGCGATCTCGACCTTGGCGCGGCCGTCGAGGAAGTACAGCGCGAGGGGCACGATCGTGTGCCCCTTCTCGCGCGTCTTGGACTCCAGGCGCAGGATCTCCTCCTTGTGCAGGAGCAGCTTGCGCTTGCGGCGCGGGGCGTGGTTGTTCCACGTGCCCTCGGTGTACTCGGGGATGTGGACGTTCTCGAGCCAGGCCTCGCCGCGGTCGACCGCGACGTAGCCGTCGACGAGCGACGCCCTGCCCATCCGCAGCGCCTTGACCTCGGTCCCGGACAGGACGATCCCCGCCTCGTACACGTCCTCGATCACGTAGTCGTGGCGTGCCTTGCGGTTGCTGGCGACGACCTTGCGGCCGCTGTCCTTCGCCATCCGTGTCCTACCGTCCTTCTCTGCTGTCGGTGCTGTCGCCCGGGTGCTCGTCCGGGGCACCGTCCGTGCGCCGGCCCCGAGCCGTGCGGGCGCCCCAGCGTACGGGTGCCCGACGGCGCCCGGTACCGATTATCCCCCGGGTGCGGTCGCGCGGGGGCCGGGGGCGGGTGGGGCGCGACTCCCGGAGCGCGACCCGGCTCGGTCAGCGCAGCACGGACATCGGGTCGATCGTCGACCCGTTGACGTACACCTCGAAGTGCAGGTGGCACGCCCCCGAGAGGCCGGTGTTGCCCGAGTAGCCGATGACGTCGCCCTTGTTGACGGTCCGGCCGGACGACACCGCGAAGCGCGTGAGGTGGTTGTAGCTCGTCATGAGGTTCTTGCCGCCCACCGTGCCGTGGTTGACGAGCACCTGGTTGCCGAAGCCGTTGCGCCACTGGGCGTGGACGACCGTCCCGGGCCCGGCCGCCATGATCGGCGTGCCGCAGTAGGCGCGCAGGTCCGTCCCCGCGTGCAGGCGGTAATAGCCGAGGATGGGGTGCAGGCGCATCCCGTAGCTCGAGGTCACGTAGGGCACCGCCGTCGGGTACGACAGGAAGCTCGAGATGCTGCCGCGGTCGCCGCCGGAGGACGAACCGCCACCTCCGCCGCCGCCCCCGCCGGAGGACGACCCGCCACCGCCACCGCCTGCACCGCCGCCGCCACCACCGGACTGCTGGCTCTGCTGCTGGCGGCGCGCCTCCTCCTCGGCGGCCTTGCGGTCGCGCTCGGCCTGCTCCGCGATGATGCCCTTGATCTCGCTCTGCAGGGACTGCTGCGCGGCCTCGTTCTCGGCGACCTTGGCCTCGGCCGCGGACTTGCGCTCCTCGATCGTCGCCTTCTTGGCCTGCTGGTCGACGATCAGCTGCTCGACCTCGGCCTTGCGGTCGGCCGCGGCCGTGCGCGCCGCCTCGGCGGCGACGAGGTTCTCGTCCGCCTGCTGCTTGAGGTCCGTGACCGTCTCGCGCACCGCCTGGAGGCGCGCCTCGCGGTTGCGCGACACCGACTCGGCCTCGAGCAGCTCCTGGAGCGAGCGGGACTGGCTGCGCGCCGCCGTCGAGGAGACCGCGTACTCCGCGATGAACTCCTCGGTGCTCTGCGCACCCGTGACGATGCCGAGGCTCGAGACGTCGCCCTGGCCGCGGTACGCCTGGCGCGCCATCTCGGCGATGCTCGACTTGGCGTCGGCCACCTCGGTCGCGCCGCGCTCGATCTCGGCGCTGATCGCGGCCTCCTGGCCCAGCGCGTCCTCGAGCCGCTGCGCGAGCAGCTCCGCCTCGCGCTGCGTCCGCTCGACCTCGGCCTGGGCCGCGTCGAGCTCGGCCTGCGCGACGGGCAGCCGTGCCTCGATGGCCTGGAGGTCGACGACGGCCTGCGCGAGCGCCGCGTCCGTGTCCTCGAGCTCGGACTGGAGCTGCTCGCGGTTGCCGAGGATCTCGGACTGGCGACGCTCCGCCGCGGCACGGCGGTCGTCGATGTCGTCGGCGGACGCCGAGGCGACACCGCCCACGAGGAGCAGGGTCGTGGCGATCAGAGCCGCTGTCGCGCGGCGGAGGTCCCGGGTCATCTCACACCCTCGTGTGGCGGTTGAGCGTGACGACCGAGGACACGGCCGCCAGCAGGAAAGCGATCCCGACGAGCACGGGTGCGATGCGCAGCACGTCCGCCTCGTCGACGTAGGCCACCCACGTCACGGACTGGGACAGCCAGTCCGTGACGAGGTACTTCACGCCGACCCAGAGCCCGCCGACCGCCAGGACCGCGCCGAGCACGGCGGCGATCGCGCCCTCGAGGAGGAACGGGAGCTGGATGAACAGGTTCGACGCCCCGACGAGCCGCATGATGCCCGTCTCGCGCCGTCGGCTCAGCGCGGAGAGGCGGATCGTCGTGGTGATGAGCAATACGGCCGCGAGCAGCATGACCGCCGCGAGACCGGCCGCGAGCAGGGACGCGCGGTTGAGCGCGAGGAACAGCGAGTCGAAGATGCGGCGCTGGTCCTCGACCACCTCGACGCCCGGCCGCCCCGTCACGACGTCGTTGACGACCTCGTAGTTCTCCGGGTTGGTGAGCTTGAGGCGGAAGGACGCCTGCATGTCGTCCACCGTGAGCTGCGTGCCCAGGTACCCGTCGGGGTAGCGCTCGGTGAACGCCGCGAACGCGTCGTCCTTGGACTCGAAGTAGACCGTCTGGATCTCGTCGCCGAGCTCGGTGTCGAACAGGTCCTCGATCGCCGCGATCTGGTCGGGCGTGGCCTCGCCGGCCGCGCACGTGGGCGACGGCGACCCGGCCGGGCAGAGGAAGACGGACACCTCGACCTTGTCGTACCAGTCGTCCTTGAGCTTGCCGATCTGCGCCTGGAGCAGCAGCGACGACCCGACGAACGTGAGCGAGACGAAGGTGACCAGCACGACGGAGACGGCCATGGAGACGTTGCGCCGCAGGCCCTGGCCGAGCTCCGCGAGGATGAACTGGAGTCGCACGCCGCTCACTCCCCCGCCGTCGCGTCGACGTGGCGACGCGTCGAGCGTCGCCGGGGCAGCGGGGGCCGGCTCGACGCGTCGACCGCGGGCGTCGCGCCGGTCGCCGTCGTCCGGTCCGGCGCCTCGGCCGGGTCCTGCGTCGAGGACGGCGCCGGGTCGGGCGCCGCGGACGGGCGCGCGGTCCGGCGCACGACGGCGGTCGGCGCCGACTCGGGCGCCGGGCCGGTCGTCGGGTCGGGGATGACCTGGCCGCGCGCGCCGTACGAGCCGTGCGCCTGGTCGCGCACGAGCGTGCCGGTGTCGAGCTCGACGACGCGGCGGCGCATCTGGTTGACGATCTCCTCGTCGTGCGTCGCCATGACGACGGTCGTGCCGGTGCGGTTGATGCGGTCGAGCAGGCGCATGATCCCGAGGGACGTCGTGGGGTCGAGGTTCCCGGTCGGCTCGTCGGCGAGCAGGATCGGCGGGCGGTTGACCATGGCGCGCGCGATGGCGACGCGCTGCTGCTCACCGCCGGAGAGCTCGTGCGGGCGACGCTTCTCCTTGCCCGCGAGGCCCACCATCTCGAGCGTCTCGGGCACGGTGATCGCGATGGTGTGACGCGGCTTGCCGATCACCTGGAGCGCGAACGCGACGTTCTCGAACACGGTCTTGTTGGGCAGCAGGCGGAAGTCCTGGAAGACCACCCCGATCTGGCGGCGCAGCTTGGGGACGTTCCAGCTCGACATCGACCCGAGGTCGCGGCCCGCGACGAAGACCTTGCCCTTCGTCGGGCGCTCCTCGCGCAGGACGAGGTGCAGGCACGTCGACTTGCCGGAGCCGGACGCGCCGACGAGGAAGACGAACTCGCCGCGCCGGACCTCCAACGACACGTCGTCGACGGCCGGCCTCGCGCCGCGCGCGTAGACCTTGGTGACGTTCTCGAAGCGGATCACAGCGGCACGTTCCTCGGGTCGGGGGTCGATCCGTGGACGAACAGGGTTCGTCGCACGATCCCGAGGGTAGGCATGCGTCTGCGGCCCGGCGGGGCGGACACGCCGCGCCCGGGTGCATCGATCCGTTGCTCGGATCAATCGGCCCGGGGCGGCCGCGGAGGGTCAGGCCTCCTTCTGCACCCCGCGGCGCCAGCGGATCCCGGCCTCGATGAAGTCGTCGATGTCGCCGTCGAACACCGCCGAGGGGTTGCCCACCTCGTGC
Organism: Cellulosimicrobium sp. 72-3; assembly: GCF_013127315.1. Lineage (NCBI taxonomy): Bacteria > Bacillati > Actinomycetota > Actinomycetes > Micrococcales > Promicromonosporaceae > Cellulosimicrobium > Cellulosimicrobium sp. 72-3. Next base: position 1,524,878 of record NZ_CP053419.1, on the reverse strand, counting down.
TCGGTGCGCAGGTCCTTGACCATCTGGTACGGCTGCAGCACGTAGGAGCGCATCTGGTCGCCCCAGCTCGCCTTGATGTCGCCCGCGAGCTCCTTCTTCTTCGCGTTCTCCTCCTCCTGGCGCACGAGCAGCAGGCGGGACTGGAGCACGCGGAGAGCGGCGGCGCGGTTCTGGATCTGCGACTTCTCGTTCTGCATCGAGACGACGATGCCCGTCGGGATGTGCGTCATGCGCACCGCGGAGTCCGTCGTGTTGACCGACTGCCCGCCCGGGCCCGAGGACCGGAACACGTCGACCTTGATCTCCGACTCCGGGATCTCGATCGAGTCCGTCTGCTCGATGAGCGGGATCACCTCGACCGCCGCGAACGACGTCTGGCGGCGGCCCTGGTTGTCGAACGGTGAGATTCGCACGAGGCGGTGGGTGCCCGCCTCGACCGACAGGTGGCCGAACGCGTACGGCGCCTTCACCTCGAACGTCGCGGACTTGAGCCCCGCCTCCTCGGCGTACGACGTGTCGAGGACCGTCGTCGGGTAGCCGTGGCGCTCCGCCCAGCGCAGGTACATGCGCAGCAGCATCTCGGCGAAGTCGGCCGCGTCCACGCCACCGGCGCCCGCGCGGATCGTCACGACGGCCTCGCGCGCGTCGTACTCGCCTGCGAGGAGGGTGCGAACCTCGAGCTGGTCGAGGTCCTTGCGGATGGCGGCGACCTCGTTCTCGGCCTCGACGAGGGTGTCCTCGTCCTCCATCTCCTGGCCCATCTCGACCAGGGTCTCGACGTCGGCGATGCGCTGCCCGAGCTTCTTCACCCGGTCCAGCTCCGACTGCGCGGCGGAGAGCGCCGACGTCACCTTCTGCGCCGCGTCGGGGTCGTCCCACAGGTCGGGCGCCGACGCCTTCTCCGAGAGGTTCGCGATCGTCGCGCGCAGCTCCTCCGGGTCGCTCACGCTCTCGATGGACTCGAGCGTGCTCCGCAGCGCCTTGATCTCGGACGGGAAGTCGATGGTGGCCACGAGGTTCAAGGTTACGCGACCCCGCGCGCGGTCGGCGCCGTCGCGCGAGGTCACCGCGAGGGATCAGCGCGGGGTCTCCTCGCGGGGTCCGCGCGCGGGCCGCCGCGGGCGACGGCGCGGGGGTCGGCGCGGGGGTTCGGCGCCGCCGGGCGAGGGCCGCCCGACGGCGCGTCGCCGTCAGTCCTTCGTGCCGCCCTGCGGGGCGGAGCCGCCCGCGGTCGACGGCGCCGGCTCGGCGGTCGTCGCCTGCTGGCGGCCCTCGTCGCGCGCCTTCGCGAGCATCGCCTCGAGGCGCTGGCGCCGGCGTCGGCGGTCGTCCCGGACGCCCACGATCACGACCACGACGATCGCGAGGAGCAGGAGCTGCGGCCACGGGACCGCCCACGTGGTGACGGTGACCGTGACCGGCTCGAGCGGCGCGTCCACCTGGTCGTCGCCGACGACGGTCGGCGTCACGGTGATCGTCGTGCTGACCGGCCCGAGCGGCCAGACGTCGGCGAACGCGACCTTGCTCCGCAGGGATCCGCCCGGCAGGACCTCCCCGAGCGGCTCCGCCGTCGCCTCGTCCGTCACGGCGCCGAAGAGGGCGGACGTCGCGACCTGGCCCTCGGCGCCGAGGCGCACGTTGCCGTCGTTGGCGACGTCGTAGGAGACGCTGAGGTCGCCCGCGGCGAACGGGTTCCACGACGGCGCGTAGGAGGCCTTGACGTCCTCGATGGCGAGCGCGGGCTGGATCTCGCCGGTGACGCGCGTCGTGACGCGGAACCCGACACGGCTCTCGACGCCGACGCTCGTACCGCCCTCGCCGCCGCCCGTGCTCGTGACCGACGCGGCGATGCCCGCCGGGTGGTCGCCCGGGGTCGCGTTCTCGGGGACCGTGATCGTGTACGGGACGACCACGGTCTCCTTCGGGCCCACCTCGACGCTCTCCTGGACGGTGAACCACGTCCCCGCGTCGGTGGACTCCTGGTCCGAGGAGAGCATGTTGAAGCGCCCGTTGGCGGTGAGATAGCCGTCCGCGGCCTTGAGCGCGAACGTGGCCGGCACGTCGCTGAAGTTCGAAACGGCGATGTGCTCCTCGACCGTCGTGCCCGGGTCGGCGACGAGGTCGACGCCGCGACGCCCGTCGGGACCGTTCGCGTCCGCGGGCTTGGCGCCCCACGTGATGCGTTCCTCGGTGTCGAGGGGCATCACCGTCGGCAGAGCGCTCACGACGTCGGCCTGCGCGCTCGCGGCGCCGGCGTGCGCGCTCGTGGCGGCGGTCGTCGCGGACGCGGCGACGGCGAGCGGGGTCGCGGGCAGGAGGCCGACGGCGAGGGCGGTCGCGGCGAGGACGAGACGACGCCCGCGACCGCGGGACGGGGACCCGGTGCGGGCGGGGTGCGTTGGTGCGGGGATCACGCAGGGGCTTCTCTCCGTACGACGACGGGTCGCCCGCCCGGCACGACCGTGGTCGTGCGGGACGGTGCGACCCGTCGTGTGACTACTCGGTCGGTGCCCGGCCGGAACCGGTCACCGGGACGTCGGGACGGCTCAGTCCTCGAACAGGGACAGCGTGATGGTCGAGTTGTACGCGCCCGGCGCGACGTCCTCGCCCGTGCGCAGCGTGAGGTTGGCGCCGGCGGTCCAGGAACCGGGGTTGACCTCGGTCGAGTCGAACGTCGAGACCAGGAGCTCCTGGTCGACGAGACCCGGGCCGTCCTCGAGGGAGGGCTCGACCGGCTCGCCCTCGGAGACCAGCCCGGTGTCGCCACCGTCGACGAGGGTCGGGGCCCAGCCGAGGTTGTCGGCACCGATCTCGCCCGCGTCGCCCGTGAAGGCCGACGCGCTGCCCAGCACGTACCAGTAGGCGCCCTCGGGCACCTCGGTCCGCGTGTCGGTGACGGTGACCTCCGGCAGCGCACCGTTGAACTCGCGCGTGCCCTCGACCGACGACTCGTCGGCCTCGGTCAGCTCGGTCGAGTTCGAGGCGACGCTGAGAGCGAGGTTGCCCGGCTCCACGTTGGACTCGATCTCCACGGAGACGTCGACGTCGGTGCCGTCCACCGGGTCGGCGGAGGCGGCGGACGCGAGGGCGACCGTGCCGATGAGCATCGCACCGAGGGCACCCCCGGCGACGAGCTTCTTCGTTGCTCGTGCGTTCATGTTGTAGCTCTCCATCGTTGGAGTTGTTGTCGGACCGGATCACCATAGCGGCGAACCTGGGGTTTTGACAGGGCCGAACCAGAAGTGGCCATCCAAAGTTAAGAAAGTGAACAAAGGCGCGCGAGCGCGCTCACGCGACGTTGCGGTATTCCTTTCCCTGGACGTTCTTCGTCGAACAGCAACAGGTGCTCACCACGCTCTGGCACGTGACTCTGCACGCACGATGATGCCATCACTCCACGCCCCGGTCACCCAGCTGATCATCGCGGGTCGCGCCCGCGCGGCAAGGCCGACCGACGCCGTGCGCCCGTCGCCGGTCGACGCGTCGGTCACCACGACCTCGCTCAGACCGGCGAGCGCCGCGGGGTTCCGGGCGAGATAGTCGTCGACGTCCGCGCGGATCCCGGCGTCGGTCAGCGTGAGGACGGCGCCCTCGACCGGCGGCGCGGCGCCGCCGGAGTAGAACGTCTCAGGGGTCGTCGAGTCGGCCGCCGTGAGAGCGAGCGCATCCGCGAGCGCGTAGAGCCGCTTGCGTTCGAGGTGCACCTCCGTGGCGCTCACCACGACCGTCACGAGGAGCAGCGCGAACGCGACGAACGCGCTCGTGAGCAGCAGGATGCGGCCGTCCTCCTCCCGCTCGTCCGAGCCCCGGAGCCGCGCGACGAGCGCCGTCGACCCGCGCACGACCGCGCCGGACCGCCGCTCGGGAGCGCGTCCGGGTGCGCCCCCGGATGTCGGGGTGCCCCGAGGTGCCGCCGTGCTCGGAGGTGTCGAGGTGCCCGCGGGGGTCAGGGCGCCTACGGGTGCCGGCGTGCCGACGGGTACCGGCGTGCCTCCGCGTGTCGTTGCGCCCAGGGGCGACGGGGTGCTCATGGGTGTCGGGGCGCTCATGGGCGACGCGGCGCTCGCGGGCGACGGGGCGCTCACGGCCGCCGCGCCGCGTACGCGTCGACGGACGCGACGTGCCGCGCCTCCACGGGGACCGCGAGAGGGACGACCCCCCGCACGAACTCGGGCACGAGCGGGAGCGGCACGTCGAGCCGGACGTGCGCCGTCACCTCGCCGCCCGGCTCCAGGCAGACCTGTGACGAGCAGGCGATCGTCAGACCACCCGCGCCCGGGGCGAACCCCTGGTCGCCGAGCGCCAGGGCCACGGCCGCCGAGGCGAGCCGGGCGCCGTCGTCGCTCGACGGTGCCGTGACGAACGCGCGCGCCGCCTCGCGGGAGGCGCCCTCCACGGCGAACGTCGCGGCCTGCACCCGACCCACCGTGAGCACGAGGTAGAGGACCGGCAGGAGGAGGACGAGCGCGACGCCGAGGAACTCGACGACCGCGCTCCCCCGGTCCGAGCGCTGCCCCGTCAGCCTCGCGCAGAGCCGAGCGAGCAGGCGCGTCACGGGGCCTCCTCCAGCGCGTGACCGCGGACGGTGAGTGCTCCGGCCGGGCCGAGCAGCCCGACGACCGGGAGCGGCGCGGTCACCGTGACCTCGACGACGGGCAGACCGTCCACGACGGTCTGGCGCGCGACGACGTCCTGCGCGTACCGCGCCGAGAGCGCGGACACGACGAGGTCGCGCGTGCGGGCCACGCCGTCGTGGGGGCCGCGGTCGGCACGACCTGCGACGCGGGCGCCCTCCGCCGCGCAGTCCACCAGCGTCGCGCGCACGTGGACGGCGAGCGCGACCTGGACGACCCCGAGGAACAGCACGAGGACGAGGACGGAGACGAGGGTGAACTCGACGACGGCGGAGCCCCGCTCCGGGTCCTCGACGCCGACTTCCGCGCCACCGCGACGCACCACCTCAGGGGGCGCCGACGCTCGAGATGGCGTTGCTGAAGGCCTGCGTCAGCGCCGGCCCGGCGACGGCCCACAGGGCGATCACCAGCCCCGCCGTCATCAAGGTGATGAGCACCCATCCCGGTACGTCACCGCGTTCCGGGTCCTGACCGGTCAGCCGCCCGAGCGCGCCACGCGCTGCGGCGCGCACGGCCTGGTTCCCTCGACTCCACCCCTGCATGCTTCTCCTTCGTCGTCGTTTCGATCGGTCGTGCCGGACGGTCGTGCCGGACGTCTTGTGGCTGCTGCTCAGAAGCCGAGCCGCAGGGTCGCGAGCGACGGGAAGACGGCGTAGACCACCGTCACGGGAAGGATGAGGAAGACGACGGGGACCATCATCACGACCTCTTTCCTCCCGCCCGCCTCCATGAGCGCGCGGCGTCCCGACTCGCGCACGTCCTGCGCCTGCGCCCGCAGCACGTCGGCGAGCGGGGTCCCCCGTTCGACGGCCACCGCGACCCCCTCCGCGAATCGGGTGAGGCTCGGCAGCCCGGTGCGGTCGGCGAGCTGCTCGAGCGCCCGGGCGAGCGGGGTCCCGGCACGCACGGTCGCGAGGGTCGTGCGCAGCTCGCCGGAGAGCTCGCCGTGCGCGGTGGTCGCGACGCGCTCGAGCGCGGCGACCGGCCCCTCGCCCGCGTTCACCGCGAGCGCAAGCAGCTCGGCGACCGTGGGGAACTCGGCGAGCATGCGCTCCTCCCGACGTCGCACGGCGCGGGTCAGCGCGTGGTCGCACGCGAGCACCCCGCCGACGCCGCACAGCAGCACGAGGATCACCAGGGCGGCGACGGACGACCCCCGCGTCGCCGCGAGCAGCACGGCGAGCGCCGTCCCGCCGCCGAGCCCGACGACGCCCCACACGAGCTGCCGTGCGCGGAACTGCTCGACGCTGCGTCCGCGGCCGGCACGGTCGAGGCGGCGCCGGACGTCGGACGCCGTCGAGCCGAACCGTTCCAGCGCACGGCCGGCGTCGGCGAGCAGCGGCGCGAGGAGTCGTTCGAGGGTCGGGAAGGGCGATCGCACGGGGTGGTCGCGCAGCAGGACGGACGTGCGGTCGTGGGTGCGCAGGTAGGGCGCGAGCCGCTCGTCGAGGCGGATCGACCGCCCCCGGAGCCCGGCGACCACGAGGAGGACACCGAGCCCGCCGAGCGCGCCGAGCGCGGCACCGGTCCAGGACACGTCGACGGCGCTCATCGCAGCACCCGCTCTTCCTCGGGCAGCCGCCCGATCCGCAGCATGAGCTGGTACGCCGCCGCGGAGCAGGCCGCGCCGGCGGCCAGGACGACCGCCCCCGTCATCGAGTTGTACGCGGCCGCCGTCTCCGGGCGCGTCGCGAGGAAGCCGAGCACGACCCACGGGCCGGCGACCGCGAGCCGTGCCCCGTTCACGGTCCACGACTGGCGGGCCTCGAGCTCACCGCGCGTGCGGGCGTCCTCGCGCAGGAAGGTCGACAGGGTGCGCAGGAGGCGCCCCAGGTCGGTGCCGCCGACGTCCCGCGTGATCCGGAGCGCCTCGACGATGCGGTCGGCGACCGGGTCCGCGAGCCGGTCCTTGAGCAGGTCGAGGCACTCCCCGAACCGGCCGGACGCGCGGTGGTCCCGCGCGAACTGGGTGAAAGGCTCGCGCAGCTCGACCGGACCGCGCTCGCCGAGCTGGCCGACGGCCTCGGGCAGCGACAGCCCCGCGCGCACGCCCGAGGACAGGTGGTCCAGCACCTCGGGCCAGACCTCCCGCAGCCGTGCACGCCGCCGCCGGGCGCGGGACCGCACGAGGAGGGAGGGCGCACCCGCGGCGATCACGGCGAAGCAGGCCGCGATGGTCCACGAGCGCGCGAGGACCGTCCCGACCACGAGGACGACGAGCCCGACGCCGACGCTCGCGACCACCAGGGCACCGGGCGTCACCGCCGGTGCACCGGCCTGGACGAGCAGGTCCTGCGTACGCGCCGCCCACCCGTCGGCACGGCGCACGCGCGGCGGCCCGGGCGCCCAGAACGACCACCAGACGCAGAACAGCCCCGCGCCGAGGAGGAGGCCCACCGCCACGCCCACGGTCAGCCCACCCTCGTCGGCGCGGCGCCGTCGAGCACGTCGGCACTGGCCGGGCCCGGCCGCAGGACCGCTGCCAGGTCGATGCCCGCGTGTGCGAAGCGCTCGGCACGCGGCGGGAAGCCCCCGCCCGCACCAGCCGGTCGCCCGAACGCACGAAGATCTCCGCGGCCTCCACGACGCCCTGCTCGACGCGCCCCGTCACACCGAGGATCTCGCGCACGCCGCGGCGCCCGTCGGCGTCGACGCCCAGGTGCACGACGAGGTCGATCGCGGACGCGACCGTCGGCACCACGAAGCGGTCCGAGACGTTCTCGCCCGCGAGCAGGGGCAGCGTGCACATCTTGGTGATCGCCTCCCGGGCGGAGTTCGCGTGGATCGTGCACATCCCCGGAACTCCGGCGTTCAGCGCGACGAGCAGGTCGAGGCTCTCCGCCTCGCGGACCTCGCCGATGACGATGCGGTCCGGGCGCATGCGCAGCGCCTCCTTCACCAGGCGCCGCAGGGGGATCTCCCCCGTGCCCTCGAGGCTCGGCTGCCGGCACTGAAGCGACACGACGTCGCGCACGGCGAAGCGCAGCAAGCGCCACACTGGCAGACACACAAGAGGCCCGCCCGGTGCTGGAACACCGAACGGGCCAGGCCGTCACCTGTAGGGAGGATCAGGCCATGCCGAACTCTACCGATCCCCGGTGCTCGTGTGGAGCGCCCGCGGACGGGACGCTCATCCTCAGTTCGCCGGCGCTCGGTCTCGTGATCGAGCCGTCGTGCATGTCGTGCGGCACTGACGCTCTCGGCACTGCCCGGTGCGACGTGCGGTGGACGCCCGGGATCACGCCCGTCGTGACGACGCGCCTGACGTACCCGGAGCGAGTCCAGTGAGCGCGGCGAACAGTCAGGATCCTGACTGTTCGCTACCGATCGCCACACCTAGTACGGGATCCCGTACTAGCCCCATCCCGATGACGTCCGCAGAACGGACGTCACCGATGACCTCAGCAGTACTGAGCCCGTCTGAGAGGAGCATCATCATGCCTGACAGGACGAACACCATTCCGAAGCCTCCCGCCGAGTGCACCGTTGGCTGGTGTGCGGAAGGCGAGAGCTGCACCTGGGAGCCGGACGGCCCGCATGGCTGGACACGTCACCACGAGGCGCGGATCGACGACGTCGTCTCAATCTTCACCGTCGAGTACCGCTATGGCAGGGAGGACGACGGGCTGCAGGACATCCGCGTCGACGTCCTCGACGACGACCTGACCACCCTCGCGGAAATCCGCACGCTGTCGGACGCGCTCGAGGTGGCCGCCGGGATCGTCAGCGGCCACAGAGGCGAGCGATGAGCGTCGTCTGGAACTTTGTGGCGACCAAGCCATCGCTTTCAACGCAGGAGGCCTACGCTCTCGCCGCTCGCACCGGGCTCCGCATGGTCGATCACGACGTCCCCTGCCGCTCGTTCGGCGACAAGTTCGGAGAGGGAGAGTTTCGCGTGATCGGGTCGATGACCTGGAACGTCGCGAGGCAGCGGCTCTCGCTCTTCCTACGGAGCGACGCGACTCGGGATGAGCTCGTGACAGCGATCGCCTACGCCGCCAACTACCGGCTGCGCATGGCAGACACACCAGACCTCGCGCATCGTGCCTGGCGCTTCCGCCCGAACATGGCAGCGGGCCAGCCGTATTACTCCGCACGGATCTGTCGTCCGCTCGCCGACTACGGCGAGGACCTGCAGCTCATCGCACGCATCCCAGATGTCGTCCCTACGGAGCTCTCGTCAGGAGTTCCGTCCGTCTGACGGATCGATCTCGACCTCTGAGCCTCGCCAAGGGTGTGCACACTCTGCACCCCCTTGGCGGGCCTGAGCGGTCGATGGGGTGAGCACTACTCACCCCACAGGGGTACGCCGAACGCGCGTACCCCTGACGGGTACCCGCTGAGCGGGCACCCCTTCTGCTCGACGCAACGGCGCTCCTGCCCCTCAGCCGTGAACCGATGGGGTCCGGTGGCACAGTCCGCGGAACCGGCCGCGGCACCCTCGCCTCGTAGTGCACGACGTCGCCAGGGTCCACGCGAAGCTCGCTCCCGACACCGGGGCGGGCTACTGGTCGTGGCCGGTTCCGAGTCCGGGCGTTGGATCGGGGGTTGCTTGGGGAGGGGTTCCGCTCCGGGGAGAGAACCGCCCGCAGGGGCGCCCGACGTCGGCGAGGTCACCCGTCCTCATCCCTCGTCAACTCCTGCACGGCGTGAATGAACGCGATGGACGCGTTGTCTCGACGTTGCGAGAACTCCCGTGCCTTCTCGAACTCGAACCGCGCCGAAGCGTCGCGCAGGTCGGTAGCAAGGTCCACGACCGAAGGCGCGACGATCCGGAATGTCATCAGCGCGAGACGCGAGCGGCGCTCCGGCTCCCGGCGCTCTTCTAGCGCGGCGAGACGCTCGTCGTGGTGATGCTGACGGACGTCGTTGGGCGTGTGCTCGTTCTCGCGCACCATCCCGAGTGTCGCCATGTCTAGACGCGAGGCGGCGGCCCACATCGCGTCGACGTCGCTGAGGAACTCGGCCGTCAGATCCAATAGCTCCCTGCGCCGCCGCTCACGCCGTTCAGCTCGTCGGCCAGAACGTGCGACGAGCCAGTTCAAAAGGACGCCGAGCGCGACACCGAGCAAGGCGAAGAGGCCTTCGGTCATGGCGCGAGACTAGCCGTCGAGAAGTCCCTCTACTCGCTGGCCGTAGCAACCTCCTGCCACCGAAGCTCCGGCGCGTGTCCCTGACCGGACAGCGCCGGGGACCTCTGATACGGTGCAGTTGCCGGTCGCGCCTCGGCGCCGCCCGCAACCGCCGACAACCCCCCTCGAGGGGGTTGTTGTGCTTCTGCCCTCAGGGTGTCCACACGCCGCAGTTGTACGCCACGCCCTGGGCGCGCACGTTCTGCGCGATGCGTTGCGCGACGGCCTCGGCGCGTGCATCATTCTCGCTCGGCACCTCCAGACGTCGCCGATAGAAGTACGCGAAGTGGTCCGCCGCCTGCAGCATCCGGGAGTGATGACTGGGCGCGAAGTGCAACGTGTCGAGAATGTGGTTGAAGTTCGTCCGCCAGTAGTCACCCGGGGTTCCGGTCACCCGGTGCAGTGCGAGGTTTGCTCTGTGGCTCTCACGGTCGTCCCGTTCGTCTGCGATCACAAGTGCGTGGGACCGGTTTGCCGAGGCGAACGCGTCGATCCGTTGCAGGAGGTGCTTGAAGGACTCCTGCTCGACGGTGAAGTTCACGGGGTAGTGCTCTCGCGCTTGACGGCGCTTGAGAGCGGGGCCGTCGACGCCACGAGCGCAGAGTCTCACGCCGCTCTTGGCGATCCGTTCGATCACCTGCTCGCTGATCCAGGCACGCACGCCCGGCGGAACGTTCTTCCAGGGACCCTTGCCGCCGCAGATTTCCTTCGAGTGCAGCTCCGTTCGCCAGGAGACTCGGTGATCGGTCCACACTTGCCACATCAGGTCGTCGAGGCTCTCCGTCAGAGCTGCTGACTGTTCCGCGGTCGCGATGACGGCTCCGAACACGTAGACGCCACGGCGCGTCTCCGATTCGTCGATGTAGGCGAGATACACGATATGGATCGTGCCATGTTCGGCCTAGCGCCGCGGGATCGTTCGGAACACGTCCTCGACGCGGAGCCAGACGATGAGTTCGTGCTGGTTGTATGGCGGCGTGAGCGCCTTGATGACGACCATGACGTGAGTGTCGGTCCAGCGGATCGCGCGCGCCGGCAGGAGCTCCTCGTGCGTCTCCCAGAGCAGGCGCACGATCACGGGCAAGTCGCCAGACGGCCGGACAGGTGAGCGCGGCGGGTGCTCGTAGTTCAGGGGCTTCCGCGCCGACCAGGGGCGGTCCTCGAGCTGGTCCGGACGCGGAGCTGACGCAGCGATGCCGGGCCGGTCGTCGCGCTTGCGACGGATCAGCCGCCGTCCCTCGTCCTGCTCGCCCACGGCACGAGGGTACGCCGCGTTCGAACACCTGTACGAACCGCTACGCTGGCTTGATGGCACGAAGGTCGTGGACTCCGCTGGTGACGGTCGACATCGAGGGGTTCCCGGCGACGTTCGCGACCGCGCGCGAGCGTGACTGGAAGACGGCGGTCTCCGCGGTGCTCGCTGCCTGGCGGGCCGAGCACCCTGAGCACGAGCCGGCCGCGCACCGCTACAGCGTTGAGCTCGAGTTCCGCCTCGGGCCCGCCCGACACCGCGGCGAGGTGTGGGACATCGACAACCTCGCCAAGCCGACGCTCGACGCGATGGCGGCCGTGCTCGGTCAGCGGGACTGGGCCGGGCGTCCGCAGCCTGCCGACGATCGCGTCGACCGGCTCCTCGCGACGAAGCGCCAGCCCCTCACCGGCGAGCAGCCCGGGGTGAGGATCACCGTGGAGACGTCGCCGGCATAGCCCCACGTCGGCACGTGCGGCAGCGACGCCGGCCGTCGTACACGATCGTGTTCTCCTCGTCGTAGGGGTGCCCGTTCGGGCAGTGCGTCTTCGCCCGCTGGTGGTCCGCGCCATCGCGCCGCTCGGTCGAGCCGTGCCGGTCCCACCGGTTGTAGTGCATGACGCACAGGCCGCGACCCTTGAGCGTCCGGTCGCAGCCGTCGACCGTGCAGACGGTGGGACGTGCGGCGCGCGCCTCAGCGGTCGCGGTGAAGTGCGCGCGCACCCGGGCTGCGAGGTCGTCGTCGATTAACCACGGACCTGTCTCGCCGCCCCGGTCGACCTCGTCGCGCAGCCACTGCCGAACGGCCGACGCGGAGACGCCGAGCTCGGCGGCGAGGGCTTTGGGAGTCCACAAGGGCACGCTCGAGATGGTAGCGACGACTCAGTCGTCGATGTCGTCCAGCGTGAACGCTGGGATGCCATCAAGCGTCGACGGCGTCGTCTCCTCAAGCGCACCACCAGAGTGTCGGACCCACCACACCCCTGCATCGTCGACAAACACCAGACGGTAGGGCCAGTTTCGCGTGTTGTGCCAGAGGAGGATCGCGTCGTGCTCGCCTGATCCCGATACGCCCCAGTTCGCGGTCACACGCTCGACGGCCTCACCGCCCGACTTGAGGGTAGAGACGAGCGCGGCCTTCTGGACTGGGAGATCTGAGACGTTGCTGAGCACCGCGTAGTGATGGACGAAGTGCCTGGCCATAAGACCGCTGCCACCATCGCTCTCCCACTTGAAGGAGACGCTGACTCGTTGCGCCTGTTCCTTGCGCGCCCGCTCGGCTTCGTGGGCTCGGAGAGCCTTCGCCTCGGCCTGCGCGGCGATCCGTTCCCGTCGCTCGATCAGGTAGAGCATGAGCGGAACGCCCGCACCGATGATGGCGCCTACGCCGCCGACCCACTCGCCGACAGTTCCCCACTGGATCACGGGCAGGACTGTCTCATGTGCCTCTGACAGGGCCCGTACGGCTACTTGACCGCCGTGAAGATCATCGAGAACTCCGAGCCGGCACCGGACTCCTCTTCAAAGTGCCAGCCGTCCCACTCCTCGCCGTCCGTGAGCTGATCACTGGACCCCGGGTAGCCAGTCTCCTCAACGAGGCAGTCGGACGCCATGATCACAGCGAATGAGACACCGAGCCCCGATACGCTTTCGGAGTCGATCTCTTCGCCGGCCAGCATTGCGTCGGTCTCGTCCTCCGTGCCGGCGAACGCTCTGGCGTTCTCGCCAGCAACGGAGATCACCACCTGGTTCCCGTCCTGCTCAAGAACCTGGATCTTCGCGTCCGGGTCGGCACAGGCCTCGTATGCCGCAGCCGCGGCATCCTCTCCCGCCGATGAGCCGCAACCCGCTAGGACAAGAGCGAGTGCCGCAGCGGACGCGAGTGCCAGGGTGCGCTTCATGGCGCGATCGTCCCGCAGCCCGATCAGGAAGCGCCACTTTCGCCCGGGTGAAGTCGCACATCTATCGATCACTTCACCCGCGCCCCCTCCTGACTGTCATCCGCTCGAGCCCTAGCCTCGCCTCAAGCCCCCTGGGGGATCGTTCGCGGCAAAGGAGCCGACGATGGCGAAGGTGTACCCGTACTACTCGACGAACCCGTCCGACCCGGACGTCCACCACGACCACGACGACTGCCCGCCGGGGAGCCAAATCCCGGCGCACAACCGTGCGTCGGGTACCGGTGGGTACCCGCGGTGTCAGAAGTGTGTGGGCATGGACTGACGCAATTGAGCGCACGCCGACGGCTGCGGTGCCGACAGGCGACACCGCAGCCGTTGTCGTCAGGCGTTGAAGATATCCCGCACAGTCCGCGGCCACGTCGGGAGCTCTCCCGCGTCCGACCTTTCGCGCAGCAGCCTGACGGCCGGAGCCGCCTTGCTTCCACCGTCGACGAGTTGTCTCACGAGTTCGCGAGGTGCACCTGCGTCGATGAGGGCTTCGACGTCTCTGGCCCACGCCTCGGCCTGGTCCGCACCACGCTCGAGCTTGGCAAGCCAGGCCTCCAGCGAGAAGGACATCAGCGGGCCGCCCTTCGCGCCTGAGACGTCCGGATCGCCGACGCCGCTTGCGACCGTGCGACTGTCGACATCTCAGCCAGCAGGTACTCGCCCGTGAAGGGGTTCTGCACGTAGATCAGAGGCTGCACGGGCTGCTGCGTGGAGGCCGCGGAGGCCGGAGCGTTCAGCACCGGCATCGGGACGCCACCGCCCGCGTAGCCGGACAGCACTTCACGAGGGACCCGGCGAGAGTTGATCGCCGACATGATCCGGTCGCCGTAATAGTCCGACGCCTCCTCGGTGTGGATCCACTCGCGAGACCGGACCAGCAGCGGCCTGCCCCGCTCGGTGACCGCGAGCACGTTGTCCCGCGTCGGATCCGCAGGCGGCGTACCAGGCACGCGCCCACCAGAAGGAGAACCGCCACCCGCGAACCCCGCGATCGCGCCGATCTTGCCGCCGGTGTAGCCGCCGTTCAGGCCCGCGATCACACGCTGAGCCGACCCGATCGCCGCATCCACACCAACCGTGATGCGCGTGTACGACAGCGACGCGATCGCAGCCTGCGCAGGGTTGGTGTTCGCGAACACGTTCACGCTCGTCGAGCGCTTCGTGTTCACGAACGCGTTGGCAGTCCCACGCGCAGACCGGTCGTCCGCCCGCAGGTTGAACGGGTCCGGCTGCTGCGCCTCGATCCACGACTGCAGAGCCGACGTCTGGCCCTCAGCTGGCTTCTTGTTGATGTGCGCAGCCCACGGGCTCAGGTCGGCACCCGTCTGGGTGTAGAAGCCCGCGAACTCAAGAACGTTGGTCGTGGCGGGCGACGCGTCGACCTCGAGCAGGTACTTCTCCGCGAGCTGCGCCTGCAACTCCTCCAGGGACTGCGTGGGGCCGGCGAATGCAGCCTCAGCACGCACCATGTCCGCCTCGGTCCCGCTCGCGAGCGCACTAACCGCCTGGGCCGCCGCCGGACCTTCCTCGATGAGCGCTTGCAGAAGTTGCCGAGACGCACCGCGCGCCGCGATTGCAGCGATGTTGTCTGACCATGCCGAGACGGCCGCCGCGTTCTCCTCCAACTTGGTCAGCCACCCGTCGAGCGAGAACTCCGCGTCGCCCAAGTCGTCGGAGAAGTCCAGGGGGCTGCTGCATGATTCCGTGACAGTTGGTTAGGCAGCTTGGTCGGCGGCCTGGCTCATGATGATCTCGAACTCGATCGGGGTCAATCGTGCGAGTCTGGCCTGGCGTCGGCGACGGTGGTAGGTCCGTTCGATCCAGGTCACGATCGCGATCCGCAGCTCCTCTCGGGTGGTCCATCTCTGCCGGTCCAGGACGTTGCGCTGAAGCAGGCTGAAGAAGCTCTCCATGGCGGCGTTGTCACCGGCTGATCCGACCTGGCCCATGGATCCGCGCATCTGGTGGCGCCAGAGGGAGTGCTGCAGCTTTCGGCTTCGAAACTGGCCGCCGCGGTCCGAGTGCAGGGTGCAGTCGGCCACGCGCACCCCGCGGCGCGAGACCGCCGATTCCAGGGCGTCGACGGCCAGCTGGGACGTCATGCGGTCGGCGATGGAGTACCCCACGATCCGGTTCGACCACACGTCCTTGACCGCACACAGGTAGACCTTGCCTTCGCCGGTGGGATGCTCGGTGATGTCCGTCAACCACAGCCGGTTCGGGCCAGGAGCGGTGAATTCGCGACGCACCAGGTCATCGTGCGCGGGCGCGCCGGGCCGCCCATTCTTCCCGCGGCGCTTCTTGCCGAACACGCACCACCACTGGTTCGCCGAGCAGATCTTCCACACCGTGCGCTCACTGACCTTGTGCCCGGCCGCGTTCACCTCGTCGAACAGCAGCCGGTAGCCGAACTCGGGGTCCTCACGGTGGGCATCGAAGACCGCGTTCGCGAGATACGCCTCCTCGAGCTCGCCGCCGGTGACCGGCTGGGCGAGCCAGGCGTAGTAGTGCTGGCGGTGGAGCTTGAGCACCCGGCACGCCACCGCGACCGGCACCCTGATCGGGGCACCGGCCGCGGCGAGCTCTCTCACGAGCGGGTAGAGCCTTTTCCCGGCAGCTGAGCCTGGGACAGGTACGCCGCCGCCCGCCGCAGGACCTCGTTCTCCTGCTCCAGCAACCGAATCCGACGTCGAGCCTCACGCAACTCCCGTGCGTGCTCCGAGGCGACGCCGAGCTTCACGCCGTCCTCGACATCGGCGGCACGCAACCACTTCGTGATCGTCATCTCATGGACCCCGAAGTCCTGGGCGATCTGTGCCAGCGTCACACCGGGACCACGGTTCCGGGCGACCCGCACGACGTCCTCACGAAACTCACGGGGATAGGGCCTGGGCACAGCAACATCCTTCCAGCCTGCTCGGCGAGCAAGCGATCTGAGATGTCACAGATCCGTGCAGCAGCCCCCAGGAACGCGCTGCCAGCGTTGCTCGTGGAGTCCACCAGGGCCGCGAACGCATCGGCGTTCGCCTTCGCTGCCGGATCCATGGACGCCATCTGCTCCGCGAGGCGCTGCTGCCAACCGGCGAGGGTCGAGGTCGACGCGGCGGTCTTCTCCGTCTCGGCCGTGACGCCAACGAGGGCGTCAGTCGTCTGGGGGAGAAGCGTCGCCAGATCTTCCGCCGAGTAGCCAGCCTCGCGGAACATGTCCATGAGCGCCTGGACCGTGTCAGCATCGCCGGCGTCTGCCATCGCCGAGAGAGCGGCATCGACCCCAGAGACGCGCTCTTCCAGCTTCTCCATGTAGCCCGTGACGCCTGGGATCCCGTCAAAGAACCCTGAGATCCGGTCCGTTACAGACGGGTTGAGCATCTGGTCGAACGCTTCGGTTAGGGAGCCGGCTTCGACACGAGCCATGCCGAGGAACGTGCCCGTGTTGCTGAGGGCGACGTCCAACCCGGACAGTCCCTTCCCGGCATCCACTGTCTCCCGGATGGCCTTCTGCAGGCTGTTGTTCCCCACAGCTTGCTCGCCGCGCGTGAACGCATCCACGAGCGCGCCAGTCGACGCCGCCACCGCGTAAATCGCGGTCGCGACACCAGCGGCCTTGCCCAGCCCCGAAAGAACGTCCCGTGCGCGACTACCAGCGGGCGCGAACTTTTGGAAGCCCTCCACCGTGTCGGCGACACGCGGGACCAGGAGCAGAAGACCGCCAGCCGCGAGGGCAGAGACGCCAGCGATCCCCGACATGGCGGTGATCGCACCCTTCACCGGCTCGGGCAGCTTCGAGAAGTTCCGCATCGCATCGGCGACGCCGTTGAGGAAGTCGACCAGAGCGCCGCCACCCTGAGGATCGACGAGCGGGGTCGCGAGCTCAGCCGCGAAGTCGCGCCAGGCAGCCTTCACGCGGTCGGTCGCGCCGGCGAACGTGTTCTTGACGTTGTCGGCCGCGCCTGCGAACTTCTGCGACATCCCCGCGGCGAGCGCGTCGAGCGCCTCCTCGGCGCCGAGCGACCCGTTTGTGATCGACTCACGGATCTGCGCGCCGGTGTAGCCCATCTGCTCGCCGATCAGCGTCGCGGCGTCGACACCACGGCCACCGAACTCGTTCAGGTCCTCAGCCGTGATCTTCGCTGACGACTGGATCTTCGACATCGTCGCGACGATCTCCGCGATGTCCTGGTTCGAACCGCCCGCCGCAGCCACCGCGTTCTGCACTGCGTCGAGGTACGGGATGACCTTCTGCGTCTCGATGCCGAACGCCAGCATCTGCTGCTGCGCCTGGATGAACGTCGCCTTCGAGAACGGAGACGTCTTCGCGAACGCGTCGAGCTTGTCCATCTGCTCGTTCGCCGCGCGCGCCGAACCTAGGAGCGACGTCAGCGCTGCACGCGACGTCTGCTGCAGGGTGTTGTACTCGATGCCCGTCTTGAGTGCGGCAACACCGAACGCCGTCACCGCACCACCAGCCGCAACCAGCGTCGTACCGACCGTCGACCACGCCTCACGGTTCTGCTGCGCCGACTGCATCATGCGCGACAGGGCACCGTCAGCCTTCTTCGACGTGCCCTCAGCAGACGTGCCGACCTTCTCGGTGGCCTTCGCCGCGTCGTCCATCGACCGCTTGTACTGGTCGACCTCGGCACGGAGCTTCACGCTGATAGACCGGTCAGCCATCGCTGGCCCCCCTCTTGTAAGGGTTCACGTTCAGATCGTCGTGGCGTCGAACCGCCGTTCCACGACTCGAAGCGACCGCGGCTGCTCTTCGACCTCGACCATCGAACGCACCTCGGCGTCCAGATCCCGCACCCGCTTCGACAGCGCCACGAGGGCGTACGGCGGCGTCTCCGGAGCGTCCATCACGGTGGCCAGGCGATACCTCAGGGAGCGCAGCAGATCGAGCCGAGAGCCCGACTCGGCTGCTTCGGTGATGTCCACGGTTCCTCCCTGAGACCCCGTTTTTTCGCGGAGAGAGATCGGCGCTATGCCCCGGCGGTCGCCTTCGCACCCCCTGGTGGGGGACCTCCCCCTGGCCGGTCGTTGTGGGCGCGTTCATCGGATCGTCGGGGGCTTGAGCGCGCTGAGCTGCACCGTCCACTGAAGGCGGTTGACGCCCCGTCGCTGGGCATTCCAGATGTCCTCGACGATCGAGTCCAGCGCTGGCCGCGTCTCGACGAACTCGTGCAGTGGCTTGTCGTATCGAAGCTCCATCGCCCGTTGGGCGGCAGCCCGGGCGAGCACCTCGTCCCCGTTGCGTGTTGCCCGGCGGACGAGGTCGACGAGTCCGTCGCTCGACTCTTCCTTCGCCGCCCGGTCCTGCGCGTCACGCATCGAGATGGCCAGCGAGGCCGGATCTCCGGCGAGTCCAGCAATACCGAAGGCGCGCGCCACGTCCGCCCGGTCGTCGTACCCGACCCGGGAGGCGAGGGACGTGAGCTCCTGGTCCAGGGCCTGCCGGCGCCCCTGGTACACCTCCTCCATGCGCCGACGTCGGGCGTCGGGGGTGTAGTCGGTGTCGCTCTTGATGCGGTCGTAGGAAGCCTTGGCGGCGCGGCCTGCCCGCTCGATGAGCTCGCGCGCTTCCTGCCCCTTGCCTGCCCTGACGATCGCGGTGATCGCGTCGAGGGTTTCCATCTGTCCTCCTTCACGCCGCCCGTGCGGCCCGGTAGTGCTCGAAGTTCGGGCGGCTGATCCGGTACCGGCCGGCGACCTGTTCGGCGTCGAGTCGTCCCTCGCGGATCGCGAGTCGGACGGCCCGGTCAGTGATGCCCAGCAGTTCGGCGGCTTGTCCTGTGCTCAACCACTGACTCGACTCTCGTGGCACTTCCGGTTCGGGCTCGACCTCGCTTCCGGTGGCGGAAGTCCGCCACGCCAAGCCCGCCATCCGGAGTGCAAAGAGAACCGCGTCGACTTCGGGATCCGTGCCCCGCGCTTTCGCCCGAACGGAGGACAGGCCTGCTCGCACCTCGAGCCAGGCGGCTACTCTCGCCGGGACCATGACGGCGGGGCCTTGAGTGCCGACGAGGTAGCCCTTGACCGCGTTACCGTCCATCCGAGCCCCCAGCCCGCGCGAGGCGCACCGCACCACACTCGGAGCAACGGCAGATGTGCCACCCACGCAGCGGCGAGGGCTCGCTGGTCCAGCCTGGGATGCGGCAGCCGTACCGGTGGCGGGTGCCGTGCTGGTCGACGGTCTCGGGTCGGTTCGTCGTCATGCTCATGAGGCCGTCTCCTCGCTGAAGTCGGTGCAGTGGCACTGCCCGTCGGTGGGGTTCCACGCGCGGCAGTTGTCGTCGGGGATCCATGAGCGGCCGTGGATGCGGAGCACGTGGCCGCAGGTACATGGGCTGTTCGGGGTGACGGTGTCGGTCTCGTTATCGGTCCTGTCGGACTTCCCATTTCCCCGCCTACAGGCGGGGGGAATGGTGGGAAGTTCCCGGACGGGCTGGGGCTGAGTGGGAACGTGGGAAGTTCTCATGCCGCCGCCTTCTGGTACGCGGGCCGCTGCTCAGTCCCGATGTTGACGATCTCGCCGCATCGCACCAGGTCAGACACGACGCGGTAGACCGTGGACTTGGGCACTCCGGACGTGTCGACGAGCTGCTGACGGGTGAACGCCACGCCCTCGTAGTGGGAAGAGATGTGGGAAAGGAGGCCCTCCGCGGCTTGGGAAATTCCCACGGGTGCTCGACGCTCCACGATGCCCGATCCCGTGCCCTCGACGGACGAGAACCGCAGCTCGAGGACGTCGTCGAGCGGGCCATCCTTGCGCTTCGTCCGCTTCAACGTCATGGCCTCTGCGGACCCCTCGGTCGCGTACACGGTGTCGACGCCGGCCTCGAGTGCGGACGAGCCGCGGACTGTGGACCGGTCCTTGCCCGTGTGGTGGGCCGCGAGGACGGTGCCGGTCCTGGTCGAGTCCTGGATGCGGTAGAGCGCCTGGACGGCTGCGGACATGTCCTTGGCGCTGTTCTCGTCGGCGCCGGCGATCGCCTTGCTCAGCGTGTCGACGATCACGAGGTCGTACTCGTCGAGCTCCACGACGCCGCAGAGTTCGAGGAGGTCCGTCGGGTTGAGTAGGGCAACGGGAGACGGGAGCAGGGAGAACATGTCCGCCGGGATCTTGGTGCGCCAGCCGGTCTGCCAGGCACGCAGCCGCTTGTTGATGCCGTGCGCGCCCTCTCCAGCGATGTACAGCACCCGCCGCTGTTCGACCTTGCGAGACTGCCACGGCTTGCCGGTCGCGACGCATGCAGCCCAGTCGAGCAGGACGAACGACTTGAGCGTCTGGGGTGCGCCAGCGAGTACGCCCACGGTGCCGAGGTCGAGGGTGTCAGCAATGAGCGGTGTCGGGTCCGGGAGGTGATCGAGATCGGCGACCGACAGGATCCTGTCGCGCAGGGGTGAGTTCATCCGAGCACCCCCCGCGCTTGCAGGATGCGACGCTGGTGCTCGGCTCGGCGTTCCTCGCCGCGGCGTCGGCACAGCTCCTCAAACGGAACTGTCTCCGCGACCATCCGTGCGACGCGAGCCGCGGTCTCGTGGGACTCGCGGTTCTCCTGCTCGACTTGGCGACGGCCGAGCTCGATGCCGGCTTCGACGCCGCTCTGGTAGAGCGCGAGTTCGGACGGGGTCAGCACCACGCCGTCCAGGACCGCGACCGAGTGGGAGGCCGTCGCTAGAATGGGTGCAGACCCGCCGCCACGCAGGTTCTCGGGAGCCGCCTCTGCCAGGCGGCTTTCGTTTGCGCTCACGCGGCCGACCCCCCACCGACGGAGGGGCGAAGCAGCGCCGCGATGCGGTCTCGCTGCTCGACCGTCAGCTGCGGGGCCTCTGCGACGACCCGAGCGACGTAGTCCTCTAGCTTGGCGGCCTTGAGGTCTCGCCGAGCGGCAACAACGTCAGGGTCGTCTGGCTGACGAGAGCGGGAGAGGGCGGCAACACGGCCGCGGTGATGCAGTGCCTGAGACACTTCGACCTCCGAGCATGGCTGTCAAGCCTCTGCTGGGAGGTCGTCTGTCAGGGCCCGATACGGTGCCCGACGCAAGAGACGTTAGCAGCATCAACGCGTAGCACGCCGGTCGACACGCCGCGCCAGCGTCTCAAGAGAGATCTCGCGAACGCCTGCCCGCCAAAAGATCGACATCACCGTCTGAACACTCTCGGAGCGGAAGGTGCGAGCAAGCGAGCAATGCCCGCACCGCAACTGGATCCGCGCCCGAAGCTCCGAGTCGCCCCGTGCCATCTCTGCCGATGCTCGCTTGAATTGCTCACTCTCGATTCCGTGCTGCTCGAGCGCGCGCATCGCGCGCGCCGTTGTGGCCTTCTTGTCGAAGGGGGCGTCATCGAGAATGCTCTGCGTCGGGGTGACGCCGGACTGGCGGCCGAGCGGAATCAAGTAGCCGTCACCTGTCGCGTAGTCGCGACGCCACCCCCAGTGGATCTCGTCACGCTCCTCGAGTACCGCGTCACTCACATGGAAGGATCCGAGCAACCAGGGCTGGGGCGTATGCGGGCAGTAGACACCCACGGTGGGCCAATCCAAGTCGGTGGATACGAGCGGGCTCGCGTACTGCTCCCACGGCGACCCGCGCAAGGCGGGCACGACGTAGTCCCAGGTACCGCTCATGCGGTCCTCCACTCAAACCGGATGCTCTCTGGCCGGAACCTCTTCGCACCCTGCGGCACGGGGTCGAGCACGATGCGGGAGAAGAGAACCTTCACGATCGCGCGCTGCTGCATGATGTCGATCCCCGCCCATGCCGCTGCGACATCTTCGGCGCCGATCACGCTGGCGAGGGCGTTCCCCTGACCGGCCGCCGCGAGCTCCTGCTCGACGGACTCGAGCCGCGCCTCGACGTCGCGCGTGATGGTGGCGAGCTGCGTTGCGCGGATCTGCCCGGACGCGAACAACGCCGCGGCCTCGTCGAGCTGCACGCGCAGAACCTGCGCCTGGGCCCTCAGCGCGTCGATGTCCTGCTCCGGGTCCGGATGGATGAGGTCGATCGCGTCAGGGCGTGAGAGGCGCGCCTGGACGATCTGCTCGACGTACGACTCGATGGGCGCAGCCTCGCGCGCAAGGTTCCCCTTCTCGCGGCACTTGTAGGTCCGCTTCCCGCGGCTCGTGCGCGCGGTCGAGACCTTCGTCCCGTCGTCGCACCGTCCGCATTCGGCGATGTTCGTGAGGAGGAACTTGATGGAACGGTCCTTGACGGTGGAGCGGCTCGGGTCGTCGAAGACGTGCATCGCTGCTCGGTACGTCTCCTCGTCGACGATCGGCTCCCACTCCCCCGCGCCGATGGTCTCGCCGCGGTGGGCGCGCAGCCCCGCGTTCCGCGGGTTCTGCAGCACGCGCCGCACGTTGGTGGAGTCCCAAGTATTGCCCTTGGAGGTGGTGATGCCGCTCGTGTTCCAGTCGCGAGCCACGGATCGCAGGGAGCCACCCGCGAGGACGGTCTGGTAGCCGCTGCGGACGAGGTCGGCCTCGGCGGTACGGACGGTCATACCGCCGTCGTCGAAGCCGAACGGGCGCGGCCCGATGGCAGGCTTGCCCGCCTGCGCGCGCTGGTCGTTGGCGCGACGCTGCCTGTCACCTTTGGTCTCGATCTCGGCGCGGGCGACGGATGCGAGGACGTCAGCGACGAGCCTGCCGGACGGGGTGGTCATGTCGATGTCGGATCCACGGACGAGAGCGACGACGGCCTTGGCGTCCTGGCAGGTTTCGATGAGCCGGACGGTGTCACGTCGGTTGCGGGTCAGGCGGTCGAGCGCCCAGGCGATGACGCCGTCTGCGGTGCCGGTGCGGACGTCCTCGAGCACCTGCTCGAACCCGGGCCGCTTTTTCGAGCCGGCCGCGGAGGTGTCGTTGTCGGACCTCTCCGCGACGATGGTCCAACCGCGGCGGGCCGCGAGCTCCCGGGCGTCCTCGAGTTGGCGTGACACTGCCAGGCCTTCTCCGGACCGATCGAGGGACGCTCGGGTGTAGACAACGGCTCGCATGTGTGTAGTCTACTGACTACCGCCAGCTCGAACACCTCCTCGCACGTGACGACGCGCTGCGCGGGCGGGACCGACCCGGCGAGGGCGTTGAGCATCGTCGTCTTGCCCGCCTGCGTGGCTCCCGCGACGAGGATGTTCAGCCCGGCCCGCACGGACGCGTCGAGGAACGCGGCGGCCTGGGGCGGGAGTGCGCCGAGCCGGACCAGGTCGTCCAGGTGCGACGCCCGGACGACGTGCTTGCGGATGTTCACCGCCCACTCGCTGCGCGTGACGTCGGGGATGACGACGTGCAGCCGCTCCCCGCCCGGGAGGCACGCGTCGACGAACGGGCTCGACAGGTCGAGCCGCCGCCCGGACGACCGCAGCATCTGCTCCACGAGGTCGCGCACCTGCTGCGCCGTGAGGATCGTCGTCGTCAGCTCCGACGAGCCGCCGCGCGCCACGAACACCTGGGAGGGCGCGTTGATCCAGATCTCCTCGATCTCGGGGTCGTCGAGGTACGGCTGGAGCGGCCCGAGCCCGGCGACGGCGTCGACGACCGCGCGGCCGGCGGCGGCCGGGTCGGCGAGCGGCGCGACGACCCCGAGCGCGCTGCGCGTCTCGTAGTCCGCGACGACGTCGCGCACGAGCTGGTCGACGGCCGCGCGGTCGCGCGCGGGGTCCACCCCGCGCCGTCGGACGAGCTCGCGCACCTCGCCCTCGAGCACGCCGACGGCGTGCGTGTCCGTAGACATGTCGAGCATTCCCCCTGCTCCGTCGGCCGGCTGCCCCGCCGGTCGTCAACGATCTGCGCCAGAGAGTAGGGCATGGACGCGCCCCCGTGAACCGCCCCTGTGGACAAGGTCGCGGGCGCCCCGGAATCCCGCGCCGTCGAGGGGGGACCTCCCTCCCGGCGTCCCACATCGTGGTCGTCGCGACGGCTAGGGTCGGGCCATGACGGACCTCCCGCCCGGCCGCTGGCAGGCCGCCGCGCGCGCCACGGGCCTCCTGGGCGCCGACGGCGCGGTCGCGGCGACGATCTTCGCCGAGATGACGGCGCTCGCGCAGCGCACCGGGGCGATCAACCTCGGGCAGGGCTTCCCGGACGTCGACGGCCCGGCCGCGGTGAAGCACGCCGCGGTGCGCGCGATCGAGGACGGCCACAACCAGTACCCGCCGGGCCCGGGCATCCTCGAGCTGCGCAACGCCGTCGCGAGCCACCAGCTCCGCCACTACGGCCTCGACCCGGACCCGGAGACCGAGGTGCTCGTGACGACGGGCGCCACCGAGGCGCTCGCGGCGACGATCCTCGCGCTCGCCGGGCCGGGCGACGACGTCGTGACGCTGGAGCCGTTCTACGACTCCCACGCCGCGTGCATCGCGCTCGCCGGCGCGCGGCACGTCACGGTCCCCCTGCTCCCCGGCCCCGACCGCTTCCGGCTCGACGTGGACGCGCTGCGCGCCGCCGTCACCGACCGGACGCGCCTGATCGTCGTGAACTCGCCGCACAACCCGACGGGCACGGTCCTCGACCTCGACGAGCTCGACGCGATCGCCGCCGTCGCGCGCCGGCACGACGTCGTGGTCGTCACGGACGAGGTGTACGAGCACCTGACGTTCGACGACGCCCGGCACGTGCCGATCGCGACGCTGCCGGGGATGCGGCAGCGGACGATCACGATCTCCTCGGCGGGCAAGACGTTCTCGTTCACGGGGTGGAAGGTGGGGTGGCTGCACGGCCCCGAGCCGCTCGTGACGGCGGTCCGCACGGTGAAGCAGTTCCTCACCTACACGTCGGGCGCGCCGTTCCAGCCCGCGATCGCCGACGCGCTCGCGGACGACGAGACCCCGCGCGCGCTCGCCGACTCGCTCGCCGCGCGCCGGAACCTGCTGTGCGAGGGCTTGGTCCGCGCGGGCTTCGACGTCGTCGTGCCACAGGGCACGTACTTCGTCATCGCCGACGGCGCCGCGCTCGGATTCGAGGACGGCACCGCGCTGTGCCGCGAGCTGCCCGCCCTCGCGGGCGTCGTGGCCGTCCCCGTGAGCGCGTTCTGCACCCCGGGGTCGACGACGGCGCGCGCGCTCGCATCGCGCGTCCGGTTCACGTTCGTCAAGCGCGAGGACGTCCTGCACGAGGCCGTGCGACGCCTGGCCGCGCTCGGCGCGTCGCGGCCCTGAGCGAGGTCAGGCGCACACGCCGTCGCGTGGCGCTTCCGTCGCGCCAGCTCCCGGGTCGGTCCCGGCACCGGGGTCCGTCGCGCCCGTGCCGGGGTCGACGGCTCCGGTCCCGGGGTCGGTGGTGCCCGGGTCCGTCCCCGCTCCGGGGTCGGTCGCGCCGTCCGCGGGGGCCGTGGCGTCGTCGCGCGGGTCCGTGACGGGCTCGTGGCCGGGCGGGGGCGTGTCGTCGATCAGCCGCTGCCAGATCGCGTCGGCCTCCGCCGTCCACTCGACGCGGTTGCGGTCGCTCGCCGCGTCCACGACGGGGACCTGGGTGAAGACGACCTCGGAGGGCTTGATGGCCCGCAGGCTGAACGCGAGCCCGGCGAGCGCCGTCGGGTCCGCGATCGTCGGGTCCGCGCTGATGGAGCCGAGCACGGCCTCGATGACCCCGTAGAGCTGGGGCGAGTTGGTGATGATGTTCTGCGAGAGCAGCTCGCGCACCGCCGAGTCGATGAACGCCTGCTGCCGGGCGATGCGCGTGAGGTCGGAGCCCATCTCAAGGCCCATCCCCGTGCCGTGACGCGCACGCAGGAAGCCGATCGCCTCGTGGCCGTCGAGCGTGTGCTCGCCGGCGGGCAGGTCGAGGGTGCCGTACCGGGGATTCTCCTTGATCGGCTCCGGGAAGCACATCGTCACGCCGTCGATCGCGTCGACCACGCCGATGACCCCGGTCATCTTGACCACGACGTGGTTGGTGACGGGCACGCCCGTGAGGCTGTAGACCGACGAGATCGTGCAGCCGGCGGCCGCCTCCATGTCGTCGACGCCGCCCGACCCGATCTGGAACGCCTCGTTGAACATGGTGTTGCGCCGCGGCGAGGACATCGACCCGTCGGGCAGCTTGCACGCGGGCAGGTCGACGAGCGAGTCGCGCGGGATCGACACGACCTCCATGCGCGTGCGGTCGCCGGACACGTGCACGATGAACGTGGTGTCGGACCGCATGCCCTCCTCCTCGCCCGCGAGCGCGGCGTTCTCGGCGTCGCGGTAGTCCGTGCCCATGACGAGGATGTTGAGCGCCTTGCCCGCGAACGGGTCGGAGGGGTCCTTGGGCGGCGCCTCGGTCGGCATGCCGACCACGTACTCGGACACGTCGCTCACGGTGATCTTCGACTTGAGGTCGAGGTACACGGCTCCCGCGCCGACGGCGACGAAGACGAGCGCGCCGGTGAGGACGAGCCCGATCGCCCTCGCGACGCGGTGCGAACGCAGCGCGCGGGCGTGGTGCGGGCCCCCTGTGGGCTTGTCCGTCCCGCCCTCCCGAGAACGCGTCTCCTGCGTCGCGCGGGACCTCGCGCGTGCGGGCGGCGAGGCGGGGGCGGTCTTCGGCACGGTCCGAGAGTAGAGGGTCGCGCGCGGAAACGTGCGCCGGACCGGCAGGAGGACGTGTGAAAGGGCGGCGAAGAACGGGTCAGACGGGCGTGTGCCAGCCCCCGCGGCGGAACGCGGGCGTGGCGAGCGCGAGCACGAGGATCGACGCGACGACCGCCCCGAGCATGACGGTGGACATCGCGACGGCGTCGCCGCCGAGGACGCCGACGAGCGGGCTCACGAGCCCGGCGACGCCGGCCTGGAACGCGCCGATGACCGCGGCGGCGGTGCCGGCGATCTCGCCGTGCCGCGTGAGCGCGAGCGCGGAGGCGTTCGCCGGGATGAGGCCCTGCATCGACAGGACGAGGAACAGCGCGGCGACGATCCCGACGATGCCGCCCGCCCCCGTCAGGGCGACCACGAGGAGGCCGACGGCGAACACGCCCTGCACCACGAGCGCCGTCCGGAGCAGCCGCACGGGCGCGACGCGGCGGACGAGCGCGGCGTTCGCCTGCGCCGACAGCACGAGCCCGATGCCGTTCACGGCGAACAGGAGCGCGAACTGCCCGTGGCTGAGCCCGTACCCCTCCTGCAGGACGAAGGGTGAGCCGACGACGTAGCTCATGAGCACGGCCTGCCCGAGACCGGGGAGCACGGCGAGCGCGACGAAGTGCCGGTCGCGCAGGAGGCCCGCGTACCCGCGCAGGACGGTGCGCGCCCCGGCGGGGCGACGACGCTCGAGCGGCAGGGACTCGGGCATGAAGAACAGGACGATCGCGCCGAGCACGACGCCGCCGAGCGCGAGGACCCAGAAGACCGCCCGCCAGGTGGCGTGCGCACCGATGAACGAGCCGATGGAGGGCGCGAGGAGCGGCGCGAGCCCGATGACGAGCATGAGCCGCGACAGGACGCGCGCGGCCTCGGACCCGGTGAACCGGTCGCGGATGGCGGCGATCGCGACGACGGACGCGGACGCGTTGAAGAACCCCTGGAGCACGCGCAGGCCGACGAGGATGCCGATGTTGGGCGCGAACGCGCACAGGAGCGACGTGACGACGTGCAGCGAGAGCCCGACGAGCACGGGCAGACGACGGCCGTAGCGGTCGGAGAGCGGCCCGATGACGAGCTGCCCGACGGCGCCGCCGAGGAGCATGCCGGACAGCGTGAGCTGCGCGAGGGAGTCGGGCGCACCGAGCTCGGCGCCCACCTCGGGCAGGAGCGGGAGGTACATGTCCACCGTGAGCGCGGGCAGCGTGGCGAGCGCGCCGAGGAGCAGGACCCAGCGGGCGGACGATCTCGGTCGGGGCACGGCGGGGTCGACCGAGGAGGGTGGCATGACTCCCATCGTAACGATTCGATCGCGTGCGGACCGGGCTCACGGGCGTGACCCTGCTCTCCCCCGGCGCAGGCCCGGCGTCACGCGCACAGCCCGGCGGCCCTCCCCGGGCGCCCGCCTACCGGCCCGACGCGAGCGTGGGTGGCGTGCGACACCCTGGAGGCATGTGCGGACGCTATGCCTCCTTCCGGGACGCCCAGGACCTCGCGGACGAGTTCGCGATCGCCGACGTGGCCGACGACGCGCGCCTCCTCCCGCCGTCGTGGAACCTCGCGCCGACGGACCCGGTGCGGATCGTCGTCGAGCGCGCCGCGAAGGACACAGGCGAGGTGCGCCGCTCGCTGCGGCTCGCACGCTGGGGCCTCGTCCCGTCGTGGTCGAAGGACCCGAAGGGCGGCGCGCGCATGATCAACGCGCGCGCGGAGTCGATCCTCGACAAGCCGGCGTTCGCCAAGCCATTCGGCGTGCGCCGGTGCCTCGTGCCCGCCGACGGCTACTACGAGTGGCGCGTCCTGCCCGACGGCGCGTCCCCCGCCGGGTCGGCGGGCGCGCCGGCGCGCCGGGGCAAGGTCCTCAAGCAGCCGTACTGGATCGCGCCCGGCGACGGGCGCAGCGCCGCGTTCGCGGGGCTCTACGAGTTCTGGCGCGACCGCACCAAGGCGGACGACGACCCGGACCGCTGGCTCGTCTCGACGACCATCATCACGACCGACGCGGCGCCCTACCTCGCCGAGATCCACGACCGCATGCCGCTCGCCCTGCCGTCCGACGCCTGGGACGCGTGGCTCGACCCGGCGGTCGACGCGCGGGGCGCCGCCGACCTCCTCGGGCTCGGCGGCCCGCACGACGACGTCCCCATGGTCGCGCGCGAGATCTCGACCCTGGTCAACTCGGTGACGAACGACGGCCCGGGGCTCCTCGAGGCCGTCTGACCGGCACGGGTCCTGCCGCGCGGACGTCGGCGGCCGCGCGCCCGGCGCAGCCGGTCAGCCGCGGTAGGCCCACTGGAGGCGCACGGGCTCGATCGTCCCGAGGCCCTGCACCTCCGTCTCGGGCTGCGCCGTGAGCGCGAACCGCTGGTCGCCGGCGAGCAGGCCCGCGGTCTCGCGGTCGACGAGCACCGTCGTCGGGTCGGCGATGTCGACGAGGCGCGCCGCGAGGTTGACGCTCGGGCCGAACACGTCGCCGAACCGGGACAGCACGCGGCCCCACACGAGGCTCACGCGCACGGGCGGCACGTCGACGTCCTCCTCGCGGCCGCCCGCCGCGGCCAGGCCGAGCGCGACGCGCGCACCGGTCGCGACGTCGTCGGCCACGTAGAGCACCGCGTCGCCGATCGTCTTGACGACGCGACCGCCCGCCGCGGTGATGACGTCTCGCGCGCTCGTCTCGAAGAGCTGCACGAACTCGGCGAGCTCGCTCGAGCCGAGGCCGCGCGTGCGCTGCGTGAAGGACACGATGTCCGCGAACCCGACCGCGCGCGGCAGCGGGAGCTCGTGCTCGTCGACCGCCGTCGCGCGGGCGTCGGAGAACTCGACCGCGAACCTGCCGGCGACGGCCGCGAGCTGGCGCCGCCACGCGTGCAGGAGCTGTTCCTCGAGGACGGGCGCGAGCTCGGGCAGCCGGTCGAGCACGAGCAGGCGCGCGCTCGTGTCGTCGAGGTCGAACCGCCGCGTGAGGTGCTCGACGAGCGCTTCGACCTGCCACAGCACGAGGCGCTCGGTCGTGTGCCCCGTCGAGCGGATGAGCGTCGTGAGCGCGCGCTGGTCGAGCTGCTCCTGCTCGGCGAACGCGAACACGTCCGCGAGCGCCTGCGCGTCGCGCTCGGTGAAGGCGTGCTCCTCGCCCTCGGTGAGCGGGAGGCCGAGCGCCTGCCAGTAGGCGCGGACGCGGTCCTCGTCGACGCCGGCCCGCTCGGCGAGCCGTTCGACGGTCAGGGTGCGGGGTCCGCCGAGGAGCGCCTCGTCGAGCACCGCCTCGGTCGCCTCGGCCTCGGTGGTCGGCGCGCCATCCTCCGCGGTCGTCGCGGACGGTGCGGGGGCGAGCTCGTTCTCCGGGTCCACTGGCACCCGGCGATCCTATTCCTCGGCCGGGCTCGTCGACGTCGGCGGGCGCACGCGAGATCGGCACGCACGACCGCCGATCCGGCCGCGGACCGCCGATCTCGAGGGGCCGCCCGGGGGCGGGTCAGGCGTGGGCCGGTCAGTCGTGGGGGCGCAGGTGGTGCACGTCGCCGCTGTGGTGGACGGTCGTCGTGCCGTCGTCGAGGCGGACCTCGAGGCCGCCGTCGGGGGCGAGCCCGATCGCGAGCCCGACGACGTCCCCGCCCGCGACGCGCTCGACGCGCACGCGCGTGCCGAGCGTGGCGCTGACCTCGGCGCAGTCGGCGTCGAGCCCGGCGGCGTGCGCGTCGCCCCCGGCGTCCTGCCAGCGCGCGAGAACCTCGCCGAAGGCCTCGTGCAGCGCGACGAGCACGACCTCCCGGTCGGTGGTCGCGGCTCCGGCGAGGGCGAGCGACGTGGCGGTCGGGACGGGCAGCTCGTCGCGCCGCTGTGCGACGTTGAGGCCGACGCCGACGACGACCCCGCCGTCGGGCAGCACCTCGGCGAGGATGCCGGCGACCTTGCGCAGCGGTGCGGGCTCGCCCGCGCCGGGGTCGGGGACGAGGACGTCGTTGGGCCACTTGACGACGGCCTCGACGCCGGCGGTGGCGCGCAGCGCGCGGGCGGTCGCGAGCCCGGCGAGCAGCGGGAGCCAGCTGAGGGCCTCGCGCGGCACGTCGGGCCGCAGCAGGAGGGAGCCGAGCAGGGCGGTGCGGGGCGGCGTCGTCCACGAGCGGCCGAGCCGGCCGCGGCCCCCGGGCTGGTGCTCGGCGACGAGGAGCGCGGGAGCGGGCCACGCCGCCGGGTCGCGGACGACGGCGGCCGCGAGCTCCGCGTTGGTGGACGCCGACTCGGGGACGACCTCGAGCCGGGCGAGCGGACCGGCGGGCGCCACGAGCAGCTCGCGCAGGAAGTCGGCCCGCAGCGGGGGTCGCTCGTCGCCGGACGGGGTCTCGGGGTCGTGCGCGGTCGCCATGCCCGCCATCCTCGCGCACGGCGCGGGCGCCGCACGAGGCGGGGACCGGCCGACCTGCGAGCGGCCGAGTTGTGGGGACCCACCAACCCGGGCCCCCGCGGTGCTGGCGGCGGCCGCATCGAGTGGGTGCGATCCTCCAACTAGGCTCGGGTGCGTGACGGACTCTGCGACGACCTCGCCCGCGACGACCGAGAGCGCCGACGCGCCCCGCCTCACCGGGACCGCGGCGAAGCTCGCCGACCTCGACCGCCGTCGCGCGGAGGCGGTCGCGCTGCCCGAGGAGGCGGCGCGGACCAAGCAGCACGCGCGCGGCAAGAAGACGGCCCGCGAGCGCATCGACGCGCTCCTCGACGAGGGGAGCTTCGTCGAGCTCGACGCGTTCGCGAAGCACCGCTCCCACAACTTCGGCCTGGAGAAGAAGCGGCTGGCGGGCGACGGCGTCGTCGTCGGGCACGGCACGATCGACGGCCGCCAGGTGTGCGTGTACTCGCAGGACTTCACGGTGTTCGGCGGCAGCCTCGGCGAGGTCCACGGGCAGAAGATCACCAAGGTGCAGGACCTCGCGCTGCGCACCGGGGTGCCGCTCATCGGCATCTCCGACGGCGGCGGGGCGCGCATCCAGGAGGGCGTCGCTGCGCTCACGCAGTTCGCGGAGATCTTCCGCCGCAACGTCGCGTCGTCGGGCGTGATCCCGCAGATCTCGCTCATCCTCGGTCCGAGCGCGGGCGGCGCGGTGTACTCCCCCGCCCTCACGGACTTCATCGTCATGGCCGACAAGACGTCGAACATGTTCATCACCGGGCCCGACGTGATCCGCGCCGTGACGGGCGAGGACGTGGGCTTCGAGGAGCTCGGCGGCGGCCTGACGCACAACGAGAAGTCCGGGGTCGCGCACTACCTGGGCAGCGACGAGGACGACGCGATCGACTACGTCCGCCACCTCGTGTCGTACCTGCCGCAGAACAACCTGTCGGACGCGCCGTCGTTCCTGCCCGACGACGTCGAGCTCGCGGTCACGGAGGAGGACGAGGAGCTGGACGCGCTCGTCCCGGACTCGGACTCGCAGCCGTACGACATGCGCACGGTGATCGAGCACGTGCTCGACGAGGGCGCGTTCCTCGAGGTGCAGCCGCTGTTCGCGAAGAACGTGCTGGTCGGGTTCGGGCACGTGGAGGGCCAGTCGGTCGGCGTCGTCGCGAACCAGCCGCTCGCGATGGCGGGCACGCTCGACATCGACGCGGCCGAGAAGGCGGCGCGGTTCGTGCGCACGTGCGACGCGTTCAACATCCCCGTGCTCACGCTCGTGGACGTCCCGGGCTTCCTGCCGGGCGTCGACCAGGAGCACCAGGGCATCATCCGCCGCGGCGCGAAGCTCATCTACGCCTACGCGGAGGCCACGGTCCCGCTCGTCACGGTGATCACGCGCAAGGCGTACGGCGGCGCCTACATCGTCATGGGATCGAAGCAGCTCGGCGCGGACGTCAACCTCGCG
Organism: Cellulosimicrobium sp. 72-3; assembly: GCF_013127315.1. NCBI lineage: Bacteria > Bacillati > Actinomycetota > Actinomycetes > Micrococcales > Promicromonosporaceae > Cellulosimicrobium > Cellulosimicrobium sp. 72-3. Next base: position 1,492,502 of record NZ_CP053419.1, on the reverse strand, counting down.
TGGCCGACGGCGCAGGTCGCGGTCATGGGCGCGGGCGGCGCGGTGAACATCCTGCAGCGCGCGGCGCTCAAGCGGACGGCCGACGCGGGCGACGACGTCGAGGCGGAGCGCGCTCGCCTCGTCGCCGAGTACGAGGACGCGATCGTCAACCCGTGGGACGCCGCGGAGCGCGGCTACGTGGACGCGGTGATCCGCCCGTCCGAGACGCGCGTGCAGGTGGTGCGCGCGCTGCGGGCCCTGCGGACCAAGCGCGCGAGCCTGCCGCCCAAGAAGCACGGCAACATCCCCCTGTGAGCGCCGCGGACCGCACGCACCCGACGACCCGCCGCACGAGCGGCCCGAGAGAAGGACGGTCATGAGCCACGAGGACGCCACGCACGGCCCTGCGCCGCTCGGCGCGGTCGACCCGGCACCGATGCACGCCGCGGTCGACGCGCTCGCCGCGGCGCTGCACGAGTACGTCGGCACCGCCGTGGGGGTGCGCGCCGAGTTCGGGGCGTCGGAGGCGGACGAGGACCCGCGCGTCCTCGCGCTCGAGGCGCGCGTCGGCGCGCTCAACGCCCAGCTCTTCGACGTGCTGCACGAGGCGCTCGGCATCCACCCCGACCTCACGTCGTCCGTGTGGGAGCCGACCGAGGGCGAGGAGGCCGACGACGCGGACGCCTCCCCCGCGGACCTGGAGGACGACACGTTCACCCTGGAGTACGTCGTCGTCTCGCGCCCCGGCGGGCCGGACCTGGACGACGTCGTCGGGCTGCTGGACTCGTGGGGCCACGAGGCGCAGGCGCGCCTCACCGAGGCGGGCTACGACGTCCCGGAGTGGGGCGTGGGCCGCGGCACGGACGAGCACGAGGACGACGCGTGAGCGAGCAGCAGCAGGTGGGCACCACCCCGAGCGTGCGCGTCGTGCGCGGCGCCCCGGACGAGCTCGAGGTCGCCGCGCTCGTGGCCGGGCTCGCGGCGGCGGCCGCGGCCGGTGACGAGCCCGACGACGTCGCGCCCGTGGACGAGTGGACCAACCGCGCGCGCGTGCTGCGCGGGACGGGCGACGGCGCGACGGCGAAGAGCTTCGGCGGGCGCGCGGGCCGGCACAACGCCGACTCCTGGCGCTGGAGCCTGCGCTCGTGACGACGGCCGGCCCCTCCCCGCGCGTGCGGCGGCTGCCCGAGCGGGCGGTGCTCGTGGAGCAGGCTCCGACGGCCGACGCCGTCGAGGCCGACCCGACGGCGCTGCCGCCGGTCGCGCCCGTCGCCGCGTGGCGACGCTGGGCCTGGGCGGTCGCCTTCGTGCCGACGGTCGCGCTCCTCGTCTACCAGCGCGCGGGCGCGGCGCGCGGCTGGCCCGTGCCGGAGGCGCTCGTCGTCGTCGCCACCCTCGGCCTGCTGCTGACGGCCGTGCTCGCGCTCGTGCGCTACCTGGACGACCGCGCCGCCGCGCGCCTCGCGCGCGGTCGCGACGCGCTGCTCGCCGCCCCCGTCCGGGCCACGGGCACGCTCACCGTGCCTGCGCCGGCCACCGACGCCCCGCAGCCCGGTGCGCACGACGTGCGCGGGACGCTCGTCGTCACGACGGGATCGGGCGTGGCGACGGCACGGCCGGTGCGCGTCGTCGTGCCCGCGGGCACGGCGGCCCCGCGCCCGGGTGACCCGGTCGCCGTCTGGCACGCGGCCGACGACGAGGACGCGACCGGCGTGCTGCTCGTCCGCTACCAGCGCGACTGGGCCGACGACCTGCTCGCCGCGCTGCGCGGGGGCGTCCCGGCCGCGGACGACGGGGCACACCCGGGCTGGCCGGACGAGCCGGAAGATCGCACGGAGCCCCCGCCCCGCGCCGAGTAGTCTCGTCCGGGTGAGCGACACCACCACTACCCCCGCCGGCGCCTCCGCCGGGACCCCCGACCGCACCCCCACGCCGATCGACGCCGTCGCCGAGGCGTACGTCACGCGGGTCGCCGAGCTCGACCCGCTGGCCGCCACCTCGATGGGCCTGTCCGGCTACGACCACCTCGTCACCGACCTGTCCCCCGCCGGGCACGAGGCGCGCGCCGAGGCCGACCGCGCGGTGCTGCGCGAGCTCGACGGCCTCGAGCCGGTCGACGACGTCGACCGCGTCACCCTCGCGGCGATGCGCGAGCGCATCGGCCTGCAGCTCGAGCTGCACGAGGCGGGCGAGCCGCTCGCGAGCCTCAACAACATCGCGTCGCCCGTGCAGGAGCTGCGCGACGTCTTCGACATCATGCCAACGGGCACCGTCGAGGCGTGGGAGAACATCGCGGCCCGCCTCGACGGCCTTCCCGGCGCGATCGACGGCTACATGGCGTCGCTCGCGGAGGCGGCCTCGCGCGGCAACGTCGCCGCGATCCGCCAGGTGCGGATCGGCGTGGCGCAGTCGCGCGAGCTCGCCGACCCGCAGGGCTCCTTCTTCACGACCTTCGTCTCGGGCCCCGAGGCCGACGCCGTCCTCGACGACTCCTCGGCGTGCTCGCTCGTGCGCAAGGAGCTCGAGCACGGCGCCGCCGCCGCGCGCGAGGCGTACGGCCGGCTCGCGGACTTCCTCGAGACGACCCTCGCCCCGCAGGCCCGCGCCGAGGACGCCGTCGGCCGCGAGCGGTACGCCCTCTTCTCGCGCACGTTCCTCGGTGCCGAGGTCGACCTCGACGAGACGTACGCGTGGGGTCTGGAGGAGCTCGCGCGCGTCGTCGCGGAGCAGGAGGAGATCGCGCGCCGCATCGCCGGTCCCGGCGCGAGCGTCGAGGACGCGGTCGCGGCGCTGGACGCCGACCCGAGCCGCAAGCTGCTCGGCAAGGACGCCCTCAAGGCCTGGATGCAGGAGACGTCGGACGCCGCGGTCACCGCGCTGAACGGCGTCCACTTCGACATCCCCGCACCGGTGCTCGACCTCGAGTGCATGATCGCGCCGACGCAGACCGGCGGGATCTACTACACCCCGCCGAGCGACGACTTCTCCCGCCCGGGCCGCATGTGGTGGTCCGTCCCCGCGGACGTCACCGAGTTCAACACGTGGCGCGAGAAGACGACCGTCTACCACGAGGGCGTCCCCGGCCACCACCTGCAGTGCGGCCAGGCCGTCTACGCGCGCGCGACGCTCAACACGTGGCGCCGCCTCGCGTGCTGGGTCTCGGGCCACGGCGAGGGCTGGGCCCTGTACGCGGAGCGCCTCATGGCGGACCTCGGGTTCCTCGACGACGACGGCGACCGCCTCGGCATGCTCGACGCGCAGCGCATGCGTGCCGCGCGCGTCGTGCTCGACATCGGCGTGCACCTCGGGCTCCCCGCGCCGCAGGAGTGGGGCGGCGGCACGTGGGACGCCGACAAGGCGCTCGCGTTCCTGCGCGCCAACGTCAACATGCCCGACTCGTTCGTGCGGTTCGAGCTCGACCGCTACCTCGGCTGGCCGGGGCAGGCGCCGTCGTACAAGGTCGGGCAGCGTCTGTGGGAGGCCACGCGCGACGACGCGCGCGCCGCGGCGCAGTCGCGCGGCGAGCAGTTCGACGCGAAGGCGTTCCACGAGCGTGCGCTCAACCTCGGCTCGGTGGGCCTCGACGTGCTGCGCGCCGCGCTCTCGTCGTGACCCCCGCGCACGACCGGCCCGGGACGGCGGCGCGCCGTCCCGGGCCGGCCGGCGTCCGGGCGTCCTGACCCGTGGGCGCCGTCCTCACCGGCTTCGCCGTCATCGCCGTCGTCGTGGCCGCCGGGTACGTCACCGCGCGCCTGGGCATCGGGGGCCCCGACGCGCGGACGGCGCTCAACCGTGTCGGGTTCTTCGTCGCGAGCCCGGCGCTGCTGTTCACCGTCCTCGCCCGGGCCGACGTCGGCGCGCTGTTCCAGGCGCCCCTCGCGGTGGCCGCGACGTCCGCCGTCGTCACGGCCGGCGTGTTCGTCGTCGTCGACCGGCTCTGGCTGCGGCTGCCCGCCCCCGAGGCGACGGTCGGCGCCGTCGGCTCCGGCTACGTGAACGCGAACAACATCGGCCTGCCCGTCGCGGTCTACGTGCTGGGCGACGCGACGGCCGTCGTGCCGGTGATCCTGCTCCAGCTCCTCGTGCTCGCGCCCGTCACGCTGCTCGTGCTCGACGTGACGACGAGCGGACGGGCGTCGTGGCGGCTCGTCCTCGCCCAGCCCGTGCGCAACCCGATCATCCTCGGGTCGCTCGCGGGCGCCGTCGTCTCCGTGAGCGGCTGGACGCCGCCGGTCGCGGTCATGGCCCCGCTCGACATCCTCGGCGGGGCCGCGATCCCCATGATCCTGCTCGCGTTCGGCATGTCGCTGCACGGCACGCGCCCGCTGCGGCGCGGAGAGCCGCGCGCGACCGTGGGCGTCGCGAGCGCCGCCAAGCTCGTCGTCATGCCGGTGGTCGCGTTCGTCGTCGCCCGGCTCGTGCTCGGGCTCGACGACGCGGCCGTCGCCTCGGCGGTGACGCTCGCCGCGCTGCCCACCGCGCAGAACGTCTACAACTACGCGGCGCGGTTCGGGCGCGGCGAGATCCTCGCGCGCGACACGATCCTCGTCACGACGGTCGGCTCGCCCGTCGTGCTCCTCGTCGCCGCGCTGCTCCTCGCGTAGCCGGGGCAGCGAGGCGCGCCGGGTAGTCTGCGCGGGTGCTCCGACTGCTCCTCGCCTCCCGCTCCCCCGCCCGCCTCGCGACGCTCCGCGCGGCCGGCGTCGACCCGCTCGTGCGCGTGTCCGGGGTCGACGAGGACGCCGTGCTGCGCGACGCCGCCGCGGAGCGCGGCGGGCTCGCGCCCGTCGAGGCCGTGCTGGTGCTCGCGCGCGCCAAGGCGGAGGAGGTCGTGCGCACGCTCGACCCGGCCGCCGCAGGGACGCCGGAGGACGACGCCGCGCTGCTCGTCGGGTGCGACTCGATGCTCGAGCTCGACGGCGAGGTGCTCGGCAAGCCCGCCGACGCGGACGACGCGCGCGCCCGCTGGCGCGCCATGCGCGGCCGCGCCGGCGTCCTGCACACCGGGCACTGGCTCGTGGACCTGCGCCCGGCCGACGCCGGGGGGACGGGCGCCGCCGTCGGCGCGACGAGCTCGACCGTCGTGCACTTCGCCGACCTCGCCGACGACGAGATCGACGCGTACGTCGCCACCGGCGAGCCGCTCCACGTGGCCGGCGCCTTCACGGTCGACGGCCTCGGCGGCCCGTACGTCGAGCGGATCGAGGGCGACCACCACGGCGTCGTCGGGATCAGCCTGCCGCTCGTGCGGTCGCTCCTGCGCGAGGTCGGCGTGGCCTGGCACGCGCTGCGCGCCTGACGCGCTGCGCGGCGCCCGTTGTCGAGGCCGGACAACGCCGCGCACCTCTCGGAGCCCAGGGACGGGCCGCTATGGAGGTTTCCGACAACCGCCCTCGGCGCGGCTTGGTTTGTTCTCCAATCTTGTCCGGTACCGCGCGCAGGAGCGTGAACCGCGCCGTGCGCACGCGTTACCGTGAGCCGTGCCCGCGAACCCCACCCGCCCCCTGAGCAAGGTCCTCGTCGCCAACCGTGGCGAGATCGCCGTCCGGATCGTGCGCGCGTGCGCCGACGCCGGCATCGCGTCCGTCGCGGTCTACGCCGACCCCGACCGCCAGGCCCTGCACGTGCACCTCGCCGACGAGGCGTTCGCGCTCGGCGGCACGCGCGCGGCCGAGACCTACCTCGACATCGCGAAGCTCCTCGACGTCGCGCGCCGCTCCGGCGCCGACGCCGTGCACCCCGGGTACGGCTTCCTCGCCGAGAACGCCGAGTTCGCGCAGGCCGTGCTCGACGCCGGGCTCGTCTGGATCGGCCCGCCGCCCGCCGCGATCGACGCGCTCGGCGACAAGGTCAGCGCCCGCCACATCGCGCACCGTGCGGGCGCCCCCCTCGTGCCCGGCACGCCCGACCCGGTCGCCGACGCGAGCGAGGTCCACGCGTTCGCGGCCGAGCACGGGCTGCCCATCGCGATCAAGGCGGCGTTCGGCGGCGGCGGCCGCGGCCTCAAGGTCGCACGCACCACCGACGAGATCGACGAGCTCTACGAGTCCGCCGTCCGCGAGGCGACCGCGGCGTTCGGGCGCGGCGAGTGCTTCGTCGAGCGGTACCTCGACACCCCCCGGCACGTCGAGACCCAGTGCCTGGCCGACGAGCACGGCACGGTCGTCGTCGTGTCCACGCGCGACTGCTCGCTCCAGCGTCGCCACCAGAAGCTCGTCGAGGAGGCGCCCGCGCCGTTCCTCAGCGCCGCGCAGGAGGCCGAGCTGTACAAGGCGTCCGAGTCCATCCTCCGGGAGGCCGGGTACGTGGGCGCCGGGACGTGCGAGTTCCTCGTCGGCGCCGACGGCACCATCTCCTTCCTCGAGGTCAACACCCGCCTGCAGGTCGAGCACCCCGTCTCCGAGGAGGTCACCGGCATCGACCTCGTGCGCGAGCAGCTGCGCATCGCCGCCGGGGAGCCGCTCGGGTACACCTCCACGCAGGTGCGCGGCCACTCGATCGAGTTCCGCATCAACGGCGAGGACCCGGCGGCCAACTTCCTCCCCGCCCCGGGGCGCATCACGCGCCTGCGCTTCCCGTCCGGACCGGGCGTGCGCGTCGACTCCGGCGTCGTCGAGGGCGACACCATCTCCGGCGCGTTCGACTCGATGATCGCCAAGCTCGTCGTCACCGGCGCCACGCGCGAGCAGGCCGTCCAGCGCGCCCGCCGCGCCCTGCGCGAGCTCGAGGTCGAGGGCATCCCGACCGTCGTCCCGTTCCACCGGGCCGTGCTCGACGCCGAGGCGTTCGTCCCCACCGACGACGAGCCGTTCCGCGTGCACACCCGGTGGATCGAGACCGAGTTCGCCGACCGGCTCGCCACGCTCGCGCCCGCTCCCGCGGCGCCCGCGGACGAGGACGACGAGCCGCTCGCGACCGAGCGCGTCGTCGTCGAGGTCGGCGGCAAGCGGCTCGAGGTCGTGCTGCCCGCCGGGCTCGGCATGGCCGCCGGGCGTGCCCGCACCGCCAACGCCGCCCGACGCCCCGCGCGTCGCAGCGCCGCGAAGTCCAACGGCGGCGGCTCGGGCACGACGCTCGCCTCGCCCATGCAGGGCACCATCGTCAAGGTCGCCGTGGCCGACGGCACCCAGGTCGCCGAGGGCGACCTCGTCGTCGTGCTCGAGGCGATGAAGATGGAGCAGCCCCTCCTCGCCCACCGCGCCGGCACCGTCCGTTCGCTCTCGGCGACCGCGGGCGCGAGCGTCAGCTCGGGCACCGCCATCTGCGAGATCGTCGACTGACCTGCGCGTCCCACCCCGGCGACCGGCCGGGGTCGGCACGAGCGTCCCGAGATCGGCACCTCCGACCGAGCTCGGCACCCGAGGTCGAGATCGGTAGCACCGACTGCCGTTCCCGACCGCGGGTGCCGAGCTCGCCGTCTGCCTGCCGTCAGCCGGGCTGGGCGGCGGCGCGCATCGCCCGCCGTCCCGAGGGCAGCGCGACGGCGACGGTCACGACGACGAACATGAGGACGCCGGAGACCACGAGCAGCGACTCGACGGAGAAGCGGTCCGCGAGCGGGCCGAACACGACCATGCCGAGCGGCATCGAGACGGCCATGACGATGCCGACGAACCCGAACACCCGGCCCTGGCGCTCCGGCTCGACGGTCTCCTGGAGCACGGTCATCGACGTCGTGGAGAAGGGCGGCACGGAGAGCCCGAGCAGGAACATGAAGGCGAAGAACACCCACATGTTCGTCGAGACGCCCATCGCGACCGACAGCAGGCCGAAGACGAACGTCGAGCCGACGATCATCGCGATCCGGTTCTTGAGGCCGCCCCACGTCGCGAGCAGCACGCCCCCGAGGAGCATCCCGACGGAGAACGCGACCTCGTTGACAGTGAGCTTCCAGACCTCCTCGCCGAAGGTGCGCGCGACCATGAGCGGCGTGAGGTACGACGGCGCGACGATGAGCAGGAACACGACGGCGTAGAGGCCCAGCACCCACCGGACGAACGGGTGCGACCCGAGGTAGCGGAACCCTTCGACGAGGTCGTCGAAGTACCCCGCACGCTCGCCCGCGGCGGCGCGCGCGAGGGTCGGGACGGGCACGAGCAGGAGGAGCCCGATCCCGACCACGGCGGTGACGACGTCGACGAAGAACACGGCGACCAGGGACAGGCTCGCGTACAGGGCGGCGGCGACCGCGGGCGCGAGGAGCATCATCGCGGATTGGATCGACTGGTTGATGCCGTTGACCCGCAGGAGCCTGCTCGTGGGCACGATCTGCGGGAGCAGCGCCGCGACGGCCGGGGTCTGGACGCCGGCGCCCGTCGAGCGGACCGCGAGCGCGGCGTAGATGAGCCAGAGGTCGTCGGCCCCGCCGAGCATGAGGAGCGCGAGCGCCAGCGTCGTCACGGCGATCGTGGCGTCGGCGGCGATGACGAGCACCTTGCGGTTCACCCGGTCCGCCCACACGCCTCCGAAGATCGAGACGACGGCCTGCGGCAGGAACCCGAACAGCGTGCTCAGCGCGAGCACCGAGCCGGACTTGGTCTCGATCGTCAGGTGCCACATGACGGCGTACTGGACGAGCATCGAGCCGAACAGGGACACCGTCTGCCCCGACAGGAACACCGCCGTGTCCCGGCGCCACCGGGGCCGGGCGAGCGCGTCGTCCTCGACGGGACGGTCGACAGCGTCCGCGGGCGCGGCGTCGGTGTTCTCGTACGGCGTATGGCTCACCCGGACATCGTGCCGGGCGCCACCCACACGGTCCACGGAATTCGCCGACGGCGCACCGCCGCGCGCGGCGGGGCACGGCACCGGGCTGGCAGCATGGGGCTCGTGACGATCCCGACCGCCCCCCGCGACCCCGACGAGCCGCCGACCCGGCTCCCCCGCCACCTCCAGCCCGGCGACGGCTGGGTCGAGTGCGCGTGCGGACGCCGGCACTGGGGGCTGTTCGGGGCGGCCGGGCTGCTGCTCGCCCGGCGCGACGGCGCCGGGCGGCCGACCGACGTCGTGCTCCAGCACCGGGCCCCGTGGTCCGACCAGGGCGGGACGTGGGGCGTGCCGGGGGGCGCCGTCGGGCCGGACGAGACCGCCGCGCAGGGAGCCCTGCGCGAGGCGGAGGAGGAGGCCGGGATCGACCCCGCGGCCGTGCGCGTCGTGGGCGAGCGCGTGCTCGACCACGGCCCGTGGCGGTACACGACGGTCCTCGCCGAGGTCGTGGACGGCACGCCGGTCGAGCCGCACGCGACCGACGCCGAGAGCATCGAGGTCCGGTGGGTCCCCGTCGACGACGTCGCGGGCCTCGACCTCCTCCCGGCCTTCGCGGACGCCTGGCCGGGGCTGCGCGCCCTGCTGGAGGGCCCGCCCGAGGATTGAGGGCCCGGGCGCCGTCCCGAGCACCGACCCCGCCCGCCCGGACGCCGGCCGCCCTGTGCCGCGCGCGCCCGGGGCGGTAGCGTCACACCTCGTGAACCCCGCGCCGGCCCCCGTCGTCCCGCGCGACCGCGCCGACCTCGCCCTCCTGCTCCTCGTCGTCACCGTCACGGCGACGGTGGTCGAGCTCGTGCGGTCGAGCGGCCCGCTGCTCGACCACGCGTTCTCCGCGGGGGTCGTCACCGTGGCCCTGACGGCCCTCGCGACGTACGCGGCGCCGGGGCTGCTCGTCGCGATGATCGCCGCGCGGCTCGAGCTCACCGGCCGCGTCGTGCTGCTCGCCGTCTCCGCGCTCGTCGTGGCGCGGCTCGTGCTCCAGGGGCTCGGCACGGCGATCGCCTCGGGCGTGGACCTCGGGCTCGTCCGGTACGGCGTGGGCCTGGCGACCGTCGCGCTCGGGATCGGCGTGCTCGTCCTCGTGGCGGGGTTCGCGAGCGGCACCCGCGCGGGTGCGGCCGACGGCCTCGCGCGGGGCCGCCTCGTGGCCCTGGGCGTCGTGCTCGGCGCGCTCCTCGCCGCGGCGCTGAGCGCGCTCCTGGGGACGTGGGACGCCTACTGGCGGGTCGACGTCGGCGCGTGGGTCGTGACGGTCGGCGTCACGGGGGCGGCGCTCGCCTGCGCGTGGGTGCTGCGCAGGCGCGACGCCCTGCCGGGGTCGCGCGGGCTGTGGGTGCTCGGCCCGTTCGTCGCGCTCGCCGTGCAGGTGCTGGTCAACCCGGCGTTCGCGGCGGCGCAGACGGGGGTCGCGCTCCCGTTCGCGGTCGCCGAGCTCGCCGTCGCCGCGCTGCTCACGGCCTGGGCCGTCCCGCACCCCGCGCGGTCCGGTCCCGGTGCGGTGTGGCTCCCGCCCGCGGTGCTCGTGGTGGGCGTCGCCGTCGTCCTGCTCGCGGTCCCCCGCCTCGACGGGCCGGGCGCGTGGGGCTGGGTGCTGCTCGCCCTGCTCGTGCTGCTGGTCCCGGTCGCGGCGCGCACGCTCGCCCTCGCGCTGACCCGCCCGGCCCTGCCGCTCACGTGGCTCCGGCTCACCGGCGCCGCGAGCGCCGCGGGTCTCGGCGTCGCCGTCCCGCTGCTGGGCTACCAGCTCGAGTACGACGTGCCGCTGCCGTTCCCCCACACCCTGCTGCCCGTCGCGGCCGCGCTCGCGGTGGCCGTCCCCGCCGTGGTCGAGGGAGGGCGTGCGCACCGCGCCGCGCCGACCCGGGACGACGAGCGGCCCGCCCGTCGGGAGCGCGGGCCGTTCGCGCTCGCCCTCGGGGGCGCGGTCGCGCTGCTCGCGCTCGTCGGCGTCACCCAGGTCCACGTGCCGACGACGGCGGCCGCCGTCGCGGACTACCCGGTGGGCGACCTGCGGCTGCTGGACTGGAACCTGCACTACGGCGTGAGCGCCGACCCGTCGGTCCGGCTCGACGAGATGGCGGCGACGATCGCGGAGTCCGGGGCCGACGTCGTGACCCTCCAGGAGGTGTCCCGCGGCTGGGTGCTCGGCGGCGGCGCCGACATGGCGACGTACCTCGCGCGCGCCACGGGCATGCGGGTCGTCTTCGCGCCCGCGGCCGACCGCCAGTTCGGCAACGCGATCCTCTGGGACCCGCTGCGGGGCGAGCTCACCGACGTCGTGCGCCACTCACTCCCCTACGGCGCCGGTCCCCAGGAGCGCTCGGCCGTCTCCGCCACGGTCGACGCCGCGGGCGTCCCGGTGCGCGTCACGTCGGTGCACGTGCAGCACCGGGAGGAGAACACCCCGACCCGCCTCGACCAGCTCGACGCTCTCCTCGCCGCCGAGCCGGTCGAGGACGCGTACGTCCTGGCGGGCGACCTCAACGCGGAGCCCGGCTGGGACGAGATCGCCCTCCTCGAGGACGCCGGTCTCGAGAGCGGGCAGGACGTCGCGGGCGATCCCGCGGCGCTCACGTCGCCCGCCGAGGCTCCGGCGCACCGCATCGACTGGGTCCTCGGCTCCCCCGCGGTGACGTTCCGGTCGGTCGAGGTCCTCGACGTCACGACGTCCGACCACCGCCCGCTGCTCGCCGAGCTCCGCGCGCAGGACTGAGACCCGTCCCGGCCACCTCGGCCCGGGATCCCGGCGCCCGCGGCCCGACCCGAGCGCGGGGCGGCGGGTTAGGGTCGACGGGTGCGCATCGAGCTGACCGTGACCGAAGCCGTCGAGATCGCCCGTGCGACGAGCGGCCTGCCGCCGTACGTGCGGTCGGTCGCGAGCGAGGGCGACGACGTGCGGGTCGTCGTCGACCTGCGCGAGGTGCCCGACCCGCCGTCGGCCCTCCGGCTCGCGGCCCGGCTCGTCCCGGTCGTCCGCGCGACGCTGCGCGTGGAGTCCGTCGTCGCGGGCACCGCGGTGCTCGCGGTCGAGGCGAGCGCGGCCGGCCTGCCCGCCCACAAGCTTCTCGGCTTCGTCGAGGCGCCGCTGCAGGGCGCGCTGCGCTCGCACGGACGGCCGCCGGAGGCCGTGCGCGTGCTGCCCGAGGCGCGCGTCGCGGTCGACGTGCAGGCGCTCCTGGGCGGCGTGCTCGAGCACACGTTCCCCGGCTTCCAGCTCACCGAGCTCGCCTGGTCGGACGGGAGCCTGCGTCTCGACGGACGGCTCTGACGTGCCAGGTGCTCGTCCCCCGGCGCCCGTCCTCGTCCTGCTCGGTCCCGCGGCGACCGGCAAGTCGACGCTCGGCGCGCTCGGCGCGCAGCGGCTCGGGGTGCCGTTCGTCGACCTCGACGCCGTGGCCGACCGGTACTACCCCGAGGTCGGCTGGAGCGTCGAGCGCCTCGTCGAGCGCGTCGGCGTCGTGGGCCGCGTGGCGGCCGAGCGCGAGTGGGAGCCGGCCCGCGCGCACGCGACGGAGCGCGCGGTCGCGGAGCACCCGGGCTCGGTGCTGGCGCTCGGCGCGGGGCACGCGTCGTACACCGACCCCGCGCAGCTCGCCCGCGTCCGCGCCGCGCTCGCGTCCGTCCCGCACGTCGTCCTCGTGCTGCCGAGCACCGACCGCGAGCACGCGCTCGGCGTGCTGCGCGCCCGTTCCCTCGCCGCCAAGGGCACCGACTGGCGACCCGCGGGGCACGACTTCCTCGCCGAGTGGTTCGACGACCCGGGGACGCGGAGCCTCGCGCACCGCACGCTCGTCACGGGCACCGAGGACCCCGCCGCGAGCGCCCGCCGGCTGGCCGCCGCGCTCGGCTGAGGCGCCGCGCCCGCCGGGACCGCCTGCGGGTGCTCAGTCCTCCCGGTGGTGCAGCATGCGCGCCACCTCGGCGATCGAGCCGCTGAGCGACGGGTAGACGGTGAAGGCCGACGCGACGTCGTCGACCGTGAGGCGGTGCGAGACCGCGAGGGTGATGGGGAACACGAGCTCGCTCGCGCGCGGCGCGACGACCACGCCGCCCAGCACGACCCCCGCCTCCGGGTGGGCGAACAGCTTGACGAAGCCGTCGCGCATGCCGAGCATCTTGGCGCGCGGGTTGCGCGCGAGCGGCAGGACGGTCGTGACGTACTTGCTGCTCTGCGCCTTGAGCTGCTCCTCGCTGTACCCCACGGTCGCGATCTCGGGCGCGGTGAAGATGTTCGCCGCGACGGTGCGCAGCTTGATCGGCACGACGGCGTCGCCGAGCGCGTGCGACATGGCGACGCGGCCCTGCATCGCCGCGACGGATGCGAGGGGCAGCACGCCGGTGCAGTCGCCCGCGGCGTAGATCCCCCGCACCGACGTGCGCGACACCTTGTCGACCTCGACGTGCCCGCTGGGCGTGAGCCGGACCCCGGCCTCCTCGAGGCCGATGCCGCTCGTCGAGGGGATCGCGCCGACGGCGATGAGCACGTGCGAGCCCTCGACGACGCGGCCGTCGGAGAGCGTGACGCGCACGCCGTCCTCGGTGCGCTCGGCGGACTCGGCGCGCGAGCGGGACATGACCGTCATGCCGCGCGAGCGGAACACGCCCTCGAGCAGCTCGGCGGCGTCGGCGTCCTCGCCGGGGAGCACGCGGTCGCGGCTCGACACGAGCACGACGTCCGAGCCCAGCGCGTTGTACGCGCCCGCGAACTCGGCGCCGGTGACGCCCGACCCCACGACGACGAGCCGCTCCGGGAGCTCGGAGAGGTTGTAGAGCTGCGTCCACGTGAGGATGCGCTCGCCGTCGGGCTGCGCGGTCGGGAGCACGCGCGGCGTCGCGCCGAGCGCGAGCAGGATGACGTCCGCGTCGAGCACGAGCGGGCCGTCGGTGCCGTCGGGCGCGTCGACCACGACGCGCTCGGGGCCGTCGAGCCGGCCCTCGCCGATGACGACGCGCACACCCTCGCGCTCGAGCCGCGCGTGGATGTCGGCGGACTGCGCCGCCGCGAGCGCCATGACGCGCGTGTTGACGGCCTCGAGGTCGACGATGTGCCGCCGCATCGCGGGGTGCTGCGCCTTGGCCGTGTCGACGGGGAGGCGGATGCCGAGCTCGGCGGCGCGCTCGGCGATCGTCATCCAGTCGGCGGTGGCGATGAGCGTCTTCGAGGGGACGACGTCCGTCAGGACGGCCGCGCCGCCGAGCCCGTGGCGCTCGACGACGGTGACGTCGGCGCCGAGGCGACGGGCGACGAGGGCGGCCTCGTAGCCGCCGGGCCCACCCCCCACGACGACGATGCGGGTGCTGTCCGGGGCGGTCGAGGAGTCCATGCTCACGTGCGTCACGCCGGACATTCTGTCAGGCCGTCGCGTCCCTCGGTGTCAGCATGCGAGACGTCGCGGCAGGTCCGGCGCGCCGCACGGGACGGCGGTGCTCGTCAGGTCGCGGGCCCGGGGACGGACTAGCCTTGCGACCATGACGACGACGCCTCCGAGCACACCCCCGCTCGACGATCCCGCGACCGACCCCTTCCTCGTGGCCCGGGCCGCGGCCGACCACATCGCGCAGGCCACCGGGGTCGAGGGCCACGACATGGCCCTCGTGCTCGGGTCGGGCTGGGGCGGCGCCGCGGAGCTGCTCGGCGAGGTCGTCGCCGAGGTCCCGACGCACGAGATCCCCGGCTTCTCCGCACCCGCGGTCGCGGGGCACCTCTCGGTGACACGGTCCATCCGGGTCGAGCGCGCCGACGGCTCCGTGCGGCACGCCCTCGTGCTCGGCTCGCGCACGCACCTGTACGAGGGCAAGGGAGTGCGCGCCGTCGTGCACGGCGTGCGCACGGCCGCCGCGACCGGCGCGGAGACGCTCATCCTCACGAACGGCTGCGGCGGGCTCAACCAGGAGTGGGGCGCGGGCACGCCCGTCCTCCTCTCCGACCACATCAACCTCACGGCCCGCAGCCCGCTGGAGGGGCCGACGTTCGTCGACCTCACCGACGTGTACTCGCCGCGCCTGCGCGAGCTCGCGCACCGCGTCGACCCGACGCTGCCCGAGGGCGTGTACGCCCAGTTCCCCGGGCCGCACTACGAGACGCCCGCCGAGGTGCGGATGGCCGGGGTCCTCGGTGCCGACCTCGTCGGCATGTCCACGACGCTCGAGGCCATCGCGGCCCGGCACTGCGGCCTGGAGGTGCTCGGCGTCTCGCTCGTGACGAACCTCGCCGCCGGGATCAGCCCGACGCCGCTCTCCCACGCCGAGGTCATCGAGGCCGGCCAGGCCGCGGGACCCCGGATCAGCGCCCTCCTGGCCGACATCGCGAAGCTGGTGTGACATGACGGACCGCACTGCGGGGCACCGGGCCGACCCGGCCGACGACCCGACCTTCGACCCGGGGACCGACCACGCGGCGTTCCTCGCGCGCGTCACGGCGTGGATCGACGACGACGTCGACGCGAGCGACCAGGACGAGCTGCGCCGTCTGCTCGAGCTCGTCGACTCCCCCGACCCGCGCAAGCACGACGTGCGCGCGCGGGCGCTCGCCGACCTGCAGGACCGGTTCTCCGGCCCGCTCGAGTTCGGCACGGCGGGCCTGCGCGGGCGCATGGAGGCGGGGCCGCACCGCATGAACCGCGCGGTCGTGATCCGGGCGGCCGCGGGCCTGGGCGCCTACCTGCTCGACACCCTGGGCCCGGCGGGCGCGGGCGGCGCGGCGCGACCGCGCGTCGTCGTCGGGTTCGACGCGCGGCACCGCTCCCGCACGTTCGCGGTGGACAGCGCGGCCGTGCTCACCGCGGCGGGCCTCGACGTGCTCGTCCTGCCGTCGGCCCTGCCGACGCCCGTCCTCGCCTTCGCGGTGCGCCACCTCGGCGCCGACGCGGGTGTCATGGTGACCGCGAGCCACAACCCGCCTGCCGACAACGGGTACAAGGTCTACCTCGGCGGCCGCGTCGTCACCGACTCGGGCCAGGGCGCCCAGATCGTCCCGCCCTACGACGCGCGCATCGCCGCCGCGATAGCGGCCGTCGGGCCGGCGCGGTCCGTCCCGCGCGCGTCGTCCGGGTGGACCGTGCTGGACCGCGAGGTCGTCGTCGCCTACGAGCGGTCGGTCCTCGCGCTGTCCGACGGCGCACGGCGCGAGCTCAAGGTCGTCACCACGGCGCTGCACGGCGTGGGCGGCGAGACGGTCGCGCACGTCCTGCGCGACGCGGGCTTCACGACGGTCGTGCCGGTCGAGGAGCAGCTCGACCCGAACCCCGACTTCCCGTCCGTCGCGTTCCCCAACCCGGAGGAGCCGGGCGCGATGGACCTCGCGCTCGCCGTCGCGCAGGACGCGGCGGCCGACGTCGTGCTCGCCAATGACCCCGACGCCGACCGGTGCGCCGTCGCGGTGCTCGACCCGCGCGTCGGGACCTACCAGGGCGCGGAGACGGCCCGGTCGAACGGCTGGCGCATGCTGCACGGCGACGAGGTCGGCGCGCTCCTGGGCGACGACGTCGCGCGCCGCGTCGCCGCGTCGGGCGCCCCGGGAGGCGTGCTCGCCTGCTCGATCGTGTCGTCGCGGCTGCTGGGCAAGATCGCGGCCGCGCACGGGCTCGGCTTCGCGACGACGCTCACCGGGTTCAAGTGGATCTCGCGCGTCGACGGCCTCGTGTTCGGCTACGAGGAGGCGCTCGGCTACTGCGTCGACCCGGCCCACGTGCGGGACAAGGACGGCATCAGCGCGGCGCTGCTCGTCGCGCAGCTCGCGAACCGCCTCAAGGCCGAGGGGCGCTCGATCGTCGACGCGCTCGACGACCTGGCGCGCGCCCACGGCCTGCACGTGAGCGACCAGCTCTCCGCCCGGTTCGAGGACCTGGACCGCATCGGCGAGACGATGGCC
Organism: Cellulosimicrobium sp. 72-3; assembly: GCF_013127315.1. Lineage (NCBI taxonomy): Bacteria > Bacillati > Actinomycetota > Actinomycetes > Micrococcales > Promicromonosporaceae > Cellulosimicrobium > Cellulosimicrobium sp. 72-3. The sequence goes on along the minus strand of NZ_CP053419.1, from coordinate 1,475,887 downwards.
CACCTGCGGGCAGCTCCCCCGCGCACCCTCGCGGGGGCCGGCGTCTCCGACGTCACCGACCTCTCCGCGGGCCTGGACGGGCTCCCGCCGACGGACGGCGTGCGGATCCTCACCGCGGACGGCACGCGCGTCATCGTGCGCCCGAGCGGCACCGAGCCGAAGGTCAAGTGCTACCTGGAGGTCGTGGTCCCGGTCGCCCCGGACGCCTCGCACGACGACCTCACCGCGGCCCGCGCCTTCGCCCGCGACCGCATCGACCGCGTCAAGGCCGACATGACGCGCGCGCTCGGCCTCTGAGCCACCACGAGCCGGGGTCCCCGGTCGCCGGAACGTTCCGGTGACCGGGGACCCCGGCTCGTCACACCTGCGCGACGACGGTCACCGCCGCCGTCACGACGCTCAGTAGCCCGCGTCCCCGGCGGAGGGGGCGTCCGCGCCGTCGAACCCCGCGAGGACGGCGGCGGTGCCGGACAGCCCGAGGCGCGTGGCGCCGTGCTCGATCATCGCAAGGGCGTCGGCGAGCGTGCGGACGCCGCCGGATGCCTTGACGCCCAGGCGACCGCCGACGGTCTCGGCCATGATCGAGACGGCGTGCGTCGACGCACCGCCCGCGGGGTGGAACCCGGTCGAGGTCTTGACGAAGTCCGCGCCCGCCGCCTCGGACGCGCGGCACGCCTCGACGATCTCGTGGTCCGTGAGCGCGGCGGACTCGATGATGACCTTGAGGACCCTGTCGGCAGGGACGGCGGCGCGGACGGCCGCGACGTCGTCGCGCACCGCGTCCCACGCGCCGGCCTTGGCCGCGCCGACATCGATGACCATGTCGACCTCGTCGGCGCCGTCGCGGACGGACCGGGCCGCCTCGAACGCCTTGACGTCGCTGTGGTGCTTGCCCGACGGGAAGCCGCACACCGTCGCGACGAGCAGCCCGCGCTCGCGCGTGGTCGCCGGGTCCAGGGGCAGCATCGACGGGGAGACGCACACGGAGTAGACGCCCAGGCGGACGCCCTCCTCGACGAGCGCCGCGACGTCCGCGGGGGTGGCCTCGGGCTTGAGCAGCGTGTGGTCGACGAAGCGGGCCAGGCCCGCCGCGTCCAGGGGCTGCGTACCGGTCACGTCGCTCACAGCTGCGCTCCTTCGATCTGCTGGTAGCCGGGGAGGATCACGTCGTCGACGAGCGCACGACGCTCGTCGTGGTGCACGAACGCGCTCCACGCGGCGGTCATCGTGACGTCCGCGAGGTCGTCGATGGTCCAGCCGGCGTGCTCGACGAGGAGCGCCATCTCCTGGGTCATCGTCGTGCGCGACATGAGCCGGTTGTCGGTGTTGAGCGTGACCGCGAAGTCGAGCTCCTTGAGGCGGGTGATCGGGTGGTCGGCGATCGACGTCGCCGCCCCGGTCTGCACGTTCGACGACGGGCACAGCTCGAGCGGGATCTGGTGGTCGCGCACCCAGTGCGCGAGGAGGCCGAGCGCGGCCGTCCCGGGCTCGCCCTCGGCGCTGTGCGGGAACTCCGGGTCGAACGCGATGTCCTCGACGATGCGGACGCCGTGGCCGATGCGGCTCGCCTGGCCGAGGTGCACGGCCTCGGCGATCGACTGCGGGCCCGCCGCCTCGCCCGCGTGGATCGTCACGGGGAAGTTCTGCTCGGCCAGGTAGCGCCAGATCTCGCCGTGGCGCGAGGGCGGGAAGCCGTCCTCCGCGCCCGCGATGTCGAACCCGACGACGCCGTTCCCGCGGTTCGCGACCGCGAGCTCCGCGATCTCCGACCAGCGGTCGGCGTGCCGCATCGCGGTGACGAGCTGCCCGACGCGGATGGTCCGCCCCTCCGCGGCCGCCTCGGCGACGCCCTGCTCGATGCCGGACTGGACGGCGTCGACCGTCTCCTGGAGGGTGAGGCCGCGCTGGAGGTGCTGCTCGGGCGCCCAGCGCTGCTCGGCGTACACGACGCCGTCGCGCGCGAGGTCGAGCACCGCCTCGCGGGCCACGCGGGCGAGGGCGTCGCGCGTCTGCATGACGGCGATCGTGTGGTCGAACGTCTCGAGGTAGCGCACGAGCGACCCGGAGTCCGCGGACTCCGCGAACCAGGCGCCGAGCGCCTCGGCGTCGTCCGCGGGGAGCTGGTGCCCCACGTCGGCGGCGAGCTCGAGGATCGTGGCGGGGCGGAGCCCGCCGTCGAGGTGGTCGTGCAGCACGACCTTGGGCAGCGCGCGGATGACGTCGACCGTCAGCGGGGCGTTCTCGGTGGTCATGCGCTCACGGTACCGGCCGGTACGCCCCGCCTCGCGCCGAGCGCACCGGCCGGGTGCGGACGGTCAGGCGTAGTCGTCGTCGCTGCCGGGCACGGCGGACGCCTGCTCGACGACGTCGGCCTCGGCGGCCTCGCCCTCCAGGTCGGGGCGCGGGGTCCGCGGCTGGTACTCGTCGACCTCGTGCACGGGGTCCTCGACCCCGGGGTCGTCGTCCTCGACCTCTTCCACCAGGCTGACGGCGTCCTCGCCCTGCTCGTCCAGACCGGCGTCCCGCCATGCGTCGTTCCCGGGCACGGTGCTCATCGCGACTCCTCCTCGACGATCGGCGTGCTCACCACGGTCGTGGCGGCTGCGCCCATCCTGCCGCCGGGCGCACGGCCTCGCCAGCGCGGCCGTCGGGCAGGAGCGCCCAGCACACGTGCGGCCAGCCCCCGAGCGCGTGGCGCACGGCGGGCACCCGGGCACCGTCGAGGAGCGCACCCGCCGCGACGGTGCGGAGCGTGCCCGACGACGGCTCGTAGACCCGGCACCACCTCGCCCCGGCGTCGGCGTCGGTGAGGAGCACGACGTGGCGCGGGACGGCGGTCGCGAGCCCGAGCGCGAGGTCTCCGCCGGTGAAGAGCGGCACGGGCACGCCGCGCGCCGCCGCGGCGAGCGCGGCGCGCACGACGCGCTCCGCGCCCGGCCCCGCGACGACCCGGTCCACGAACCGCACGTCCGCGTGGCGTGCGGTCCGGGCGGCGCCCCAGGGCGGCGTCCCGAGCGCCGCGGGCCACGGCAGCGGTCCCAGCGCGCGCCGGTTCGTGCGGCGCTTGAGCGCCTGCTGGAGCGTCCGGAACCGCTCGACGCCGCCCCGTGCGCGAGCGTCCTCCGGGTCGTGGCGCGCGGCGTCCCCCGGACGCAGCCCGGTGGCGAGCCACAGGGCGAGCACCGGGTCGCCCGCCGCGGCGAGGAGGCCCAGCACGGCCGAGCCGCACGTCGTGCCGTCGGTCTGGCGCGCGGGCGCGCCCGCGATCTCGAGCGGCCGGACCGCGGGCCCCTCGTCGGGCCGGTCGAGCCGGCGCAGCGGGTCGACGACGGCACGCCGGTCCGCGGGCCGCAGCCCGTCGAGGGTCGTCGCGAGCGCGCGTACGCGGTGCTCGGGGTGCCCCGCGCGGCGCGCGAGGTCGAGCACGTGGGAGGTCGCGGCGTCGGGCGCGCAGGCGCCGGGCGGCGGGGACGGCGGCAGGGTGCGCGCCGGGAGGAGGCGCGCGACGTCGGTCGCCCGCAGCGCCCCCGGACCGCGCCTCACGCGGCACCGCCGAGGACCCGGCCGAACGCCCAGGCCGCGCCCACGAGGGCGAGCACGACGACGAGGCCGCCGACGCGCACGAGGAACGACCACGAGTGCAGCCGCCCGTCGCGCGGGAGCCCGCCGATCGGCGGGCGCAGCACCGCGGGGACGAGCGCGAGCACCGCCACCGCGACCGCCGCGCACACCGTGACCACGGAGCCGGAGCGCAGCCCGGCGGCGGCGAGCACGAGCGCCCCCACCACGACGCCGAGCACCGTGCGCTGCCACGCGAGCGCCGTGCGCTCGGGCTGCAGGCCCTCGTCCCGCGGCGGCACGGCGCCGGGCTCCCCCGACGGCACGCTCACCCTCCGGTCGCCGCCCCGACGGCGTAGCCCGCGAGCAGCAGGGCCAGCACGACGACGCCGACCACGAGCACCGGCAGGCCGCTCGGCGCCGGGAGGCGCCACCGCAGCCGCAGCGCCCGCTCGTTGCGGCGCCACGACACGAGCGCGTAGCCCGCGAACCCGGCGCCGGCGAGGCACGCGACCCCCGCGACGACGTCGAGCAGGCCCGCCATGCCCGCGAACGTCGCGAACGACGTCAGCGCGACGCCGCCCGCGACCAGGCCCAGCCCGGTGCGCACCCACGCGAGGGCGGTGCGCTCGTTGGCGAGGCTGAACCGCGCGTCGGGCTCGGTCCCCACGCCGTAGACCGACCGCGGCCGACGCGTGTCGGCCGGCTCGGGCGGGGCCTGCTCGTCGCCCGTCACGCTCAGTCGACGCGGTCCAGGACGACCGAGCCGCGCTCGACCACGGTGCCGGGCTCCGCGACGGACCACGCGCCGTCGAGGGCCTGCACCGCGCGCTCGAAGCGCTCCGGGGTGTCGGTGTGCAGGGTCATGAGGTGCTGGCCCTTGCGGACGGTGTCGCCGGGCTTGGCGAAGAGCTCGACGCCCGCGCCCGCCTGCACCGGGTCCTCCTTGCGGGCCCGGCCCGCCCCGAGACGCCACGCGGCGACCCCGACGGCGTACGCGTCGAGCCGTTCGAGCACCCCGTCGCGGTCGGCCACGACGTGCTCGCGCTCGCGCGCGACGGGCAGCGGGGCGCGCGAGTCGCCGCCCTGCTCCGCGATCATCTCGCGCCACTTGTCGAGCGCGCGCCCGCCCAGGAGCGCGTGGCGCACGTCGTCCTCGTCCTGCGGGCGGCCCGCCCCGGCGAGCATCTCGAGCGCGAGCGCGACCGTGAGGTCGACGACGTCCTGCGGCCCCTCGCCCTTCATCACCTCGACGGACTCGCGCACCTCGAGCGCGTTGCCCGCCGTGAGGCCGAGCGGGGTCGACATGTCGGTGAGCAGCGCGACCGTGCGCACGCCGGCGTCGGTCCCGAGGTCGACCATCGTGCGCGCGAGCTCGCGCGCCGAGCCGAGCTCCTTCATGAACGCGCCCGAGCCGACCTTCACGTCGAGCACGAGCGCGCCCGTGCCCTCCGCGATCTTCTTGCTCATGATCGAGCTCGCGATGAGCGGGATCGACTCGACCGTGCCCGTGACGTCGCGCAGCGCGTACAGGAGGCGGTCGGCGGGCGCGAGGCCCGAGCCCGCCTGGCAGATCACGGCGCCGACGTGCTCGAGCGCGTTCATCATCTGCGCGTTGGTCAGCGCCGCTCGCCACCCCGGGATCGCCTCGAGCTTGTCGAGCGTGCCGCCCGTGTGGCCCAGGCCGCGGCCGGAGAGCTGCGGCACCGCGACGCCGTACACCGCGACGAGCGGCGCGAGGGGCAGCGTGATCTTGTCGCCGACTCCCCCGGTCGAGTGCTTGTCCGCCGTCGGGCGCGAGAGCCCCGAGAAGTCCATGCGCTCGCCCGACGCGATCATCGCCTGCGTCCAGCGGCCGATCTCGGCGCGGTCCATGCCGTTGAGGTAGATCGCCATCGCGAGGGCGGCCATCTGCTCCTCGGCCACGACGCCGCGCGTGTACGCGTCGATCACCCAGTCGATCTGCTCGGGCGCGAGCCGCGCCCCGTCGCGCTTGGTCCGGATGACGTCGACCGCGTCGAACGCCTCCGGGGCCGGCCCCTCGGTGGCGCGGTCCTCGCCGTCGTCCTCGATGCCGTCCTGCGTGGCCACGTCGTCGCTGGTCACGAGCGCTCCTCCAGATCCTCGGGCCCGAAGGCGTCGGGCAGCACGTCCCTCATCGTCTTGATACCACGCACCGTCTCGACCAGCAGGTCGGGCCCTCCGTGCTCCCACAGGAGCTGGCGGCACCGGCCGCACGGCATGAGCGGCGCGCCGTGCCGGTCGACGCACGCGAACGCCACGAGGCGGCCGCCGCCCGAGCCGACGAGCGAGCTCACGAGCGAGCACTCCGCGCACAGCGTCACGCCGTACGCGGCGTTCTCCACGTTGCAGCCGACGACGACGCGGCCGTCGTCCACGAGCGCGGCCGCACCCACGGGGAAGCCCGAGTACGGCGCGTAGGCGCGGGTCATGATGTCGCGCGCCGCGGTGCGCAGCGCGTCCCAGTCGACGGCCGGCCCGGCGGCGGACCCGTCCGGGTCCGTCCCCCCGCCCGGCCGGGTACCGCCGTCGTGCACGTCCGTCATGCCGTCCTCACTTGACGTAGGGGATGCCCTCGGCGGCCGGCGGGCGCACGCGCCCGACGAGGCCGGCGACGGCGAAGATCGTCACGACGTACGGCGTCATGAGCATGATCTGGCTCGGGATCGGCGTCCCGACGATGCCGAGCACCGTCTGGAGGTTGTCCGAGAACCCGAACAGGAGCGCCGCGACGAGCGCGCCGACGGGGTTCCAGCGCCCGAGGATCATCGCGGCGAGCGCGATGAAGCCCTTGCCGCCCGTCATCTCCTTGCCGAAGGCGAGCCCCGCGGCGACGGTGAAGAACGCGCCGCCGAGGCCGGCGACCGCGCCGCCGAGGATCGTGTTGCGCACGCGCGTCGCGTTGACCTTGATGCCGACGGTGTCGGCGGCCTTCGGGTGCTCGCCGACCGCGCGCAGGCGCAGGCCCCAGCGGCTGCGGAACAGGAAGACCTGCAGCAGGATCACGACCACGTACATGAGGTACACGAGGAGGGTCTGGCGGAACAGCACCGGCCCGACGACCGGGATCTGCGACAGCACCGGGATCTCGATGACGGGCAGCGGGTTGCGCGAGTTCCACGTCGCCGGGTCCGCGCTGAGGACCGTCGAGTAGAGGTAGCTCGTCACGCCGACGACCAGCACGTTGAGCACGACGCCGACGATGATCTGGTTCACCCAGTACTTCACCGAGAAGATCACGAGCAGCACGCCCACGAGCGCGCCCGCGATCGGCGCGGCGATGAGGCCGGCGTACGCCGACGACGTGAGCGAGGCGACGACCGCGGCGAGGAAGGCCCCCGCGAGGAGCTGGCCCTCGATCGCGATGTTGATGATGCCGACGCGCTCGCACAGCACGCCGGAGAGCGCGCCGAACACGAGCGGGACCGCGAGGAAGAGCGAGCCCTGGAGCAGGCCCGTCAGCGGGATCGCCGACTTCCCGGCCCCGGCCCAGGAGAGGAACGCGAAGACGACCGCGACGCCGTACACGATCGGCAGCCACACGCCGACCTTGCGCCGGTCGCGCGCGGCCCAGAACGACAGGCCGGCGAGCAGCAGCGCGAGGATCGACAGGAACAGCGCAGCCCCGGTGGAGCTCACCGTGATCGGCTCGATCTGGAAGAAGTCCTTCGCCGTCGAGAGGCGGAACGTCGTCTGCTGGCCGCCCGCGGGGAGGAGCGCGAAGAAGACGAGGGCCAGCAGCCCGATGACCCCGTACGCGACCGGGGCCTTCCAGCTGATGGGCGGCAGCGGCTTGGCCGCGCGCTCCGGCGCGGCGGCCGGTGCCGGGGTGGTGGTCGCGGTGCTCATGCTCCGGCCTCCTGGGTGGTCGTCGTGGTCGGGACGGCCTTCGCGCGGCGGCGGGCTGCCTGCCGTTCGGCGCGCGTCGGGCCGCCCGGGGTCGGGAGGCGGAAGATCGCCCGCACGAGCGGCGGCGCGGCGATGAAGAGCACGATCAGCGACTGCACGACGAGGACGATGTCGATCGGCGTGCCCGTGCGGGCCTGCATGACGAACCCGCCCGCGCGCAGCGCGCCGAACAGCAGGCCGGCGAGCACCGTCCCGAGCGGACGGGACCGCCCGAGCAGCGCCACCGTGATCGCGTCGAATCCGAAGCTCGCCGCGACGCCGGCCGTGAGGACGTGCTCCGTGCCGAGCACCTGCGCGCTGCCCGCGAGACCCGCGAGCGCGCCCGCGATGGCCATGACCCACACCGTCGTCCACGGGACCGACATGCCTGCCGTCCGGGCCGCGTGCGGGTTCTCGCCGACGGCGCGGAAGCGGAAGCCGAGCGTCGAGCGCTCCATGAGCCACCACACGCCGACCGCGACGAGCAGCGCGAGGACGAACCCCGCGTGGAGGCGGAAGCCCTCGCCCAGCAGCAGCGGGAACTGCGCGTTCCCCGGGATGCGCGGGCTGATCGGGTTGGAGCTGCCCGGCGCCTGGAACGGCTTCGTCGTGAGCAGGTACGCGACGAGGTAGATCGCGATGTTGTTGAGCATGATCGTGACGATCACCTCGTGGGCGCCCGTGCGGGCCTTGAGCACGCCCGCGATGCTCGCCCACAGGGCCCCGCCGAGCGCGGCGCCCAGCACGGCGAGCAGGAGGTGCAGCCCCGGCGGGAGCGCGAACGTCCAGCCGACGAACCCGGCGAAGATGCCGCCGAGGATGATCTGGCCCTGCGCACCGATGTTGAACAGACCCGCGCGGAAGCCGATGCCGAGCCCGAGGCCCGCGAGGATGAGCGGCGTCGCGACCGTCATGGTCTCGGTGAGGGGGCGCAGCGCCCGCGAGACGTCGGGCGCGTCGACGTTGAGGACCGCCCCCTGGAAGAGCGCGGCGTACGCGCCGAACACCGCGTCCCAGACGGCCTGGAAGAAGTCCGACGGGCGCGCGAAGAAGTAGGACGCCGCCTCCTGGACCGCGGGGTCGGCGGCCGCGATGAGGACGCCGCCCAGGATCAGCGCGGCGACGATCGCGAGCAGCGAGACGAGCCAGCTGCTCTCGAGCATCTCGCGCAGGACGCCCTGCCCGGCCGGCGTCTCCGGCTTCTGGGGGTCGCTCGGGGGTGCCGCCGTCGGCGGGAGCGCCGACGCGTCGTCGGGCGTGGCCTGCTGGGTCACTGGATCTCCTCCTCGCGGGCGGCGGCCGCGTCCTGCGCGGCGCCCGACGGCGCGTCCTCGGCGACGGCGTCCGCCTCGCCGAGGGTCGTGTGGTGCTCGGCGGCCTGCACGACGGCCTCCTCGAGCGGGACCCCGGCCATCATGAGGCCGAGGACGTCGCGGTCGGTGTCGCCGGGCACGACCCCGACGACGCGGCCGCGGTACATCACAGCGATCCGGTCGGCGAGCGCGAGCACCTCGTCGAGCTCGGTCGAGACGATGATCACGGGCGTGCCGTTGTCGCGCTCCTGCACGATGCGCCGGTGCACGAACTCGATCGAGCCGACGTCGAGGCCGCGCGTCGGCTGCGACGCGATGAACAGGCGCAGCGGGCGCGACATCTCGCGCGCGAGGACGACCTTCTGCTGGTTGCCGCCGGAGAGCGTGCCCGCCGGGGTCTCGACCGACTGGGTGCGCACGTCGAACTCACCGATGCGCTGCTCGGCGTTCGCGCGGATCGTGCCGCGCGCGAGCGCGCCGCCGCGCGAGTAGGGCGCGGACGTCACGAGGTCGAGCACGAGGTTCTCCTCGACGGAGAACGTCCCGATGATCCCGTCGGTGCTGCGGTCCTCGGGCACGTAGCCCACGCCCGCCTCGAGCACCTGGGACACGCTGCGCCCCACGAGCTCCTTGCCGTCGAGCAGGATCGAGCCCGCGACCGGCTTGCGCAGCCCGACGATCGTCTCCGTGAGCTCGGTCTGGCCGTTGCCCTGGACCCCGGCGACGACGAGGATCTCGCCGCGCGCGACCTCCAGGCTCACGCGGTCGACGACGGCCGTGCCGGCGTCGTCCATGACCGTCAGCTCGTCGACGTGGAACGTGGTGTCACCGTTCTCCGCAGGCGCCTTGTCGACCCCGAGGGAGACGGAGCGCCCGACCATGAGGGACGCGAGCTCGGTCTCGCTCGCGCTCGGGTCGGCGGTGCCGACGACCTTGCCGCGGCGGATGACCGTGATGCGGTCGGCGACGGCGCGCACCTCGCGCAGCTTGTGCGTGATGAAGACGATCGACGTCCCCGCCGCCTTGAGCTCGCGCATGATCGCGATGAGCTCGTCCGTCTCCTGCGGCGTGAGGACGGCGGTCGGCTCGTCGAGGATGAGCACGCGCGCGTCGCGCGACAGGGCCTTGATGATCTCGACGCGCTGCTGCACGCCGACGGGGATGTCCTCGACCATCGCGTCCGGGTTCACCTCGAACCCGAACCGGTCCGAGATCTCCTGGACGAGGCGGCGCGCGCGCCGCGCGTCGATGAGACCCGCGCCCTTCACGGGCTCGTGCCCCAGCGCGACGTTCTCGGCGACCGTGAACACCGGGACCAGCATGAAGTGCTGGTGCACCATGCCGATGCCGGCGGCCATCGCGTCGCCCGGGCCCGCGAACTGCACGGGCACGTCGTCGACGAGGATCTGCCCGTCGTCCGGGTCGTACAGCCCGTACAGCACGTTCATGAGCGTGCTCTTGCCCGCCCCGTTCTCCCCGAGCAGGGCATGGATCTCGCCGGGCTCGATGACCAGGTCGATGTGGTCGTTGGCGACCAGGGACCCGAAGACCTTCGTGATCCCTCGCAGCTCCAGCTTCACCGGTCTGCCTCTCCTCGTGCTTCGCAGTCGTACCGCGGTGTCGACCTCGATCCCGTCGAGGTACTCCATCGAACCGCACCCGCGGGAGCGCGGCGCGTCGTCGCGGCCCCGACGACACCGTCGTCGTCATGACGGTGGCCCGGGCGCTGGGCCCGGGCCACCGGTGCCGGTCGCCCGTGGGCGGCCGGCGGGTTCAGCGTCGCGTCACGGCGCGTTCGGCGACTCGACGACGAGGTCGCCCGCGATGATCTGCTCCTGGTACTGGGCGAGCTGGTCCTGCAGCTCGGCCGGGACCGCGTCCTCGAAGTCGTGGAACGGCGCCAGGCCGACGCCCTCGTTCTCGAGCGTGCCGACGTACGGCTCGCTCGTGAAGTTGCCGTCCGCCGACTCGCTCACGGTGTCGAAGACCGCCGGGCCGATCTGCTTCATCACGGACGTGAGGATGATGCTCCCGTAGTCCGTCGTGAGGAAGCCGTCCGAGTCGACCCAGATGATCTTCGCGCCGCCGCTCTCGGCCGCCGCGGCGGCACCGAGGCCGACCGGGCCGGCGACGGGCATGATGATGTCCGCGCCCTGGTCGATGAAGCCCTGCGTGACGTTCTGGCCGTTCGCCTGGTTGTCGAAGTCGCCCGTGAACGTGCCGGTCTGCGCTTCCTTGTCCCAGCCGAGGACCTTGACGTCGGTGCCGTTGTCCTCGTTGTACTTCGCGACGCCGTCGACGTAGCCGTCCATGAAGATGGCGACCGACGGGATCTGGATGCCGCCGAACGTGGCGACCGTGCCCGTCTCGGTCATGCCCGCCGCGAGGTAGCCGGCGAGGAACGCCGCCTCCGCGGTGTTGAACAGGATCGGCTTCGCGTTGTCGATCTCGACCGACTCCGGCGGGTCGTCCGCCGTGGCGCCCGGGTTGCTGAACGCCGAGTCGATGAGGGCGAAGTGCACGTCCGTGTTGGCCTCGGCCGCCGACTGGATCGGGTCCTCGAGGAGGAAGCCGACGCCGATGATGAGGTTGCAGCCCTGCTGGACGAGGCTGTCGATGTTCGGGCCGTAGTCGGTGTCCGCCTGGGACTCGACCTCGTGCGTCGTGATGCCGAGCTCCGTCTTGGCCTTTTCGAGGCCCTCGTAGCCCGACTGGTTGAAGGACTGGTCGTCGAACCCGCCGGCGTCGGAGACCATGCACGCGGAGAAGTCGGAGTTGCCGCCCGCGGTGCTGTCGCCGCCGCCGCTCGTCTCGTCGTCCTCGGGCGCGGCGCCGCACGCGGCCAGCGCGAGCGCGGCGACCGCCGCGAGGGCGGTGACCTGAGTCGCTCTCTTCACCTGATAGCTCCTGTCGTTCTCGTAGCAGTGCCGCGCAGGGAAGGACCCCTGGGCCCTCCCGAGCACCGTTGCACGGGAGGACCGGTCCGTCGGCCTCTATAGGACCGAAGACTAATCAGCCCGAGGGGTCCAGCACGTTACTTGCCGGTAACGCGGGCGCTTCGTTATGCAAGCGTCACTTTGCGTCTGAGGCGTGACACACCCCTGTCCACGGGTCGGGACCGGTTCACCCGTCCTGGCCCGCGGCGACGCGCGCGAGGAGCCGCATGCCCAGGCCGATCGCGCGCTCGTCCACCTGGAGGTCGCCCTGGTGGATGTCGTAGCTGCGCCCGCCCGGCGTCCGCGTGCCGAGGCGGGCCATCGCCCCGGGCACCTTCGTCAGGTACCAGGCGAAGTCCTCGCCCCCGAGCGACTGCTCGGTGAGCACCACGCTGTCCGGGCCCAGGACGTCGCGCGCGGCGGCCTCGAGCAGGCCGGTGCAGCGCTCGTCGTTCTCGACGGGCGGGACGCCCCGCGTGTGGTGCACGGTCACCTCGACCTCGTACGGCGCGACGACCTGCTCCACCGCGTCGTGCAGCACCTGCCCCGCGAACTCCCACGCGCGCACGTCGAGGCAGCGCAGGGTGCCGCGGACCGTGCCGGTGCTCGGGATGGCGTTGTGCGCGGAGCCCGCGTGGACGGCGCCCCACGTGAGGTTGACGCCCGAGCGCGGGTCCAGCCGACGGCCGAGCACCGCGGGGACCTGCGTGATGACCTGGCCCAGCGCGTACACCACGTCGCCGGTCAGGTGCGGTCGCGACGTGTGGCCGCCCGGGGAGGCGATCGTCACGGAGACCTCGTCGGACGCCGACGTGATCGGGCCGATCCGCGTGCCGATGCGACCCACGTCGACCTTCGGGTCGCAGTGCACGGCGTAGATCTCGTCGACCCCGTCCATCGCCCCGGCCGCGAGGACGTCGAGCGACCCGCCCGGCTGGACCTCCTCGGCGGGCTGGAGCACGAGCCGCACGCCGCGGCGCAGCTCGCCCTGCGCGTGCAGGTCCGCGAGCACGAGCCCGGCACCGAGCACGACGGCCGTGTGCACGTCGTGGCCGCAGGCGTGCGCGACGCCCGGCACGGTCGACGCCCACGGGAGGTCGCAGCGGTCCTGCAGCGGCAGCGCGTCGATGTCCGCGCGCAGTGCGACGCGGCCCTCCGGGACGGCCGCGCCGTCGGGCACGCCCGCGGCGGTCGTGCCCGGCTCCGGGCCGACGTCGCACACGAGCCCCGTGCCCGGCAGGAGCCGTGGCTCGAGGCCCGCCGCGCGCAGGCGGTCGGCGAGCAGCGCCGTGGTGCGCGTCTCGGCGCGCGAGACCTCGGGGTGGGCGTGGATGTCGCGGCGGATCGCCACGACCTCGTCCACGTGGCGCGCGACGGCGGCCCCGATGCGGGCGGCGAGGGTCACGTCGGCGCTCACAGGAGCTCGTCCATCCCGAGCTCGCGCACCGTGTCGACCATCGACTTCACCTGCTGCGCGCGCGCCCGCGTCGTGACGAGGAGCGCGTCGGGGGTGTCGACCACGACGACGTCGTCGAGACCGAGGACCGTCACGACCCGGTCGCTCGCGGGCACGACGACCGAGCCCGCGCTCTCGCGGCGCACGACGCGCCCCGTGTCGCCGAGCACCTTGGAGCCGGCACCGTCGACGGACGGGAGGAGCGCGGCGAGGGAGTTGAAGTCGCCCACGTCGTCCCACCCGAACGTGCCGGGGACGACGGCGACGCCCCCGACCGCGGCGACCGGCTCGGCCACCGCGTGGTCGATCGCGATCCGCTCGAGCGCGGGCCACCGCTCCGCGAGCACGCGGTCGCGGTCGGGGCCGTCCCACGCGGCCGCGATCGCGCGCAGGCCGTCGTGGAGCTCGGGACGCTGGTCCGCGAGGTGCCCGAGGAGCACGGACGAGCGCACGATGAACATGCCGGCGTTCCACCGGTACTCCCCGGACGCGAGGTAGCGCTGCGCGGTCGCGGCGTCCGGCTTCTCCGTGAAGCCGCGCACGTGCTGCGCGCTCGGCGCGCCCGCGACGCCGAGCGGGGCGCCGCTGTGCACGTACCCGAACGCCGTCGACGGCCGCGACGCCGCGATGCCGATCGTCACGACGTACCCGGCGCGCGCCGCCTCCACCGCCTCGCGCACCGAGGACTCGAAGGCGGCACGACCCGTGATCACCTGGTCCGCGGCGAACGACCCGACGACGACGTCGCCGTGCCGCTCCTCGAGCACCGCCGCGGCGAGCCCGATGGCCGCCATCGAGTCCCGGGGCGACGGCTCCGCGAGCACGTTCTCGGCCGGCAGGCCCGGGAGCTGCGTGCGCGCCGACGCGACGTGCCGGTCGCCCGTGACGAGCACGACGCCCTCCTCCCCCGCGAGCGGGACGAGCCGGTCGACCGTCGCCTGGAGCAGGGAGCGCCCCGAGCCGGTGAGGTCGAGCAGGAACTTCGGGGAGCCCGCCCGCGAGAGCGGCCACAGCCGGGTGCCGGCGCCTCCCGCGGGGACGACGGCGAAGAAGCCGGGGATCGGCGACCCGGACGGGCCGGAGGAGTCGTGCGGCGAAGAGGCCATGAGGGCCAGCATAGTGAGGGCCGCAGTTCCCCCGCGGGCTGTGGGATCAGTCACAAACCCACGGCACGGGGCCGTTCCGCCGCACCCGGCGGTCCGCATCATGACGTCGATGTCACTATGGTGGAAGCCCTGAGACCGATGCCGACGACGGTCCCGGGGTCCGGACTGAGGGAGTTCCGGACCACGGCCGGAACGTGACATCTCCCCCTGATCTCGCCACAGGAGGCCCCCAAAGTGCCCAGTGCACCAGCCGGCACGCTCTACCGCGGCCGCGAAGGCATGTGGTCGTGGGTCGCGCACCGCGTGACCGGCGTGCTCATCTTCTTCTTCCTGCTCGTGCACGTGCTCGACACGGCGCTCGTGCGGGTCTCGCCCGAGGCGTACAACGCCGTCATCGGGACGTACCAGACGCCGATCATGGGCATCGGTGAGGCGGGCCTGGTCGCGGCCATCGTCTTCCACGCCTTCAACGGCATCCGCATCATCCTGGTCGACTTCTGGTCCAAGGGCCCGCGGTACCAGCGCACGATGCTCTGGGTCGTCGTCGGCCTCTTCGTCGTGACGATGGCCGGGTTCCTGCCGCGCCACCTGATGAACGTCTTCGGAGGGGGGCACTGATGGCCGCCGCACCCACGGTCGAGGTCGCGAGCCCGCGCGACCCGTACAAGCGCCGCAAGGCCACGCGCAGCAACTACGAGCTGTACAGCTGGATCTTCATGCGCGCCTCCGGCGTCGTGCTGATCGTCCTCATCTTCGGGCACCTCTTCGTCAACCTCATGGTCGGCGAGGGCGTGCACGCGATCGACTTCGGCTTCGTCGCCGGCAAGTGGGCCTCGCCGTTCTGGCAGATCTGGGACCTGCTCATGCTGTGGCTCGCCATGTTCCACGGCACCAACGGCGTCCGCACGATCATCAACGACTACGCCGAGCGTGACGGCACTCGCCTCGTCCTCAAGCTCGCGCTGTACCTCGCCTTCACGATCGTCACGGTCCTGGGCACGCTCGTGATCTTCACGTTCGAGCCCTGCCCCGCGAACGCCCCGGCCGAGCTCCTCGCGTCGTTCTGCACGGCCTGAGCACCGCACCACCGCACGCCCCCGTCTTCCTCTCGCTCCACCCGGCTCTCTCCCAGGAGGCATCGACCCCGATGCAAACCCATCAGTACGACGTCGTCATCGTCGGCGCAGGCGGCGCCGGGATGCGCGCGGCGCTGGAGTCGTCCGGCAAGGTCCGGACGGCCGTCATCTCCAAGCTCTACCCCACGCGCTCGCACACGGGCGCCGCGCAGGGCGGCATGTGCGCCGCGCTCGCGAACGTGGAGGAGGACAACTGGGAGTGGCACACGTTCGACACGGTCAAGGGCGGCGACTACCTCGTCGACCAGGACGCCGCGGAGATCATGGCCAAGGAGGCCATCGACGCCGTCCTCGACCTCGAGCGCATGGGCCTGCCGTTCAACCGCACGCCCGAGGGCCGCATCGACCAGCGCCGGTTCGGCGGGCACACCCGCAACCACGGCGAGGCCGCGGTGCGCCGCTCGTGCTACGCCGCGGACCGCACCGGTCACATGATCCTCCAGACGCTCTACCAGCAGTGCGTCAAGCAGGACGTCGAGTTCTTCAACGAGTTCTACGTCCTCGACCTCATCACCGACCACGACCTCTCCGCGGGCGAGATCCCCGACGACGAGACGGTCACCGCGACCGGCGTCGTCGCCTACGACCTCGCGTCCGGCGAGATCCACGTCTTCCAGGCGAAGGCGATCATCTTCGCCACCGGTGGCGCGGGCAAGATCTTCAAGACGACGTCCAACGCGCACACGCTCACGGGCGACGGCATGGCCCTGGCCTACCGCCGCGGCCTGCCGCTCGAGGACATGGAGTTCTTCCAGTTCCACCCGACCGGCCTCGCGGGCCTCGGCATCCTCCTGTCGGAGGCCGCCCGCGGCGAGGGCGGCATCCTGCGCAACGCGGACGGCGAGCGCTTCATGGAGCGCTACGCCCCCACCATCAAGGACCTCGCGCCGCGCGACATCGTCGCCCGGTCCATGGCGAACGAGGTCCGCGAGGGCCGCGGCGCCGGGCCGAACAAGGACTACGTCCTGCTCGACCTCACGCACCTCGAGCCGGCGCACATCGACGCCAAGCTCCCCGACATCACCGAGTTCGCCCGGACCTACCTCGGGATCGAGCCGTACACCGAGCCCGTGCCCGTGTACCCCACGGCGCACTACGCGATGGGCGGCATCCCGACGAACGTCGACGCCGAGGTGCTGCGCGACAGCCACAACGTCGTCAAGGGTCTCTACGCCGCCGGCGAGGTCGCGTGCGTCAGCGTGCACGGCTCCAACCGTCTCGGCACCAACTCGCTGCTCGACATCAACGTCTTCGGCAAGCGCGCCGGCCGCACGGCCGCCGCCTACGCCGCGACCGCGTCGTACAGCGAGCTCCCGGAGAACCCCGCCGCGGCCGTCGTCGCGCAGCTCGAGGAGATGCGCAACCGTCCCGACGGCGAGCGCGTCGCCGACGTCCGCAAGGCGCTCCAGGAGACCATGGACGCCAACGCCCAGGTGTTCCGCACGGGCGAGTCGCTCAACCAGGCCCTCGCGGACATCCGCGACCTGCAGAAGCGCTACAAGAACGTGTCCGTGCAGGACAAGGGCCGCCTGTTCAACACCGACCTCCTCGAGGCGATCGAGCTCGGTTTCCTCCTCGACATCGCCGAGGTCACCGTGGTCGCGGCGATCAACCGCAAGGAGTCCCGCGGTGGCCACTACCGCGAGGACTTCCCGGACCGCGACGACGCCAACTACATGCTGCACACGATGGCCTACCGCCGTCCGACGTCCGCCAGCGACGTCGCCGACGGACACGTCGCGGGCTACTTCGACCACGTCGAGCAGTTCGACGGCTACAAGGTCGCCCTGGGCTCCAAGCCCGTCACCCAGACCCGGTACGAGCCCATGGAGCGGAAGTACTGATGACTGCCACACTCGAGAGCCCGGCCACCGAGCCCAAGGCCGGGGAGATCCCCTCGTTCGAGGTCACGCTCCGCGTCCGCCGCTACTCCCCCGAGTCGGAGCACGGCGAGGAGGCGTACTGGGACGAGTTCACCGTCCAGGCGCACGGCACCGACCGCGTGCTCGACGCCCTGCACAAGATCAAGTGGGAGCACGACGGCTCCCTGACGTTCCGCCGCTCGTGCGCGCACGGCGTGTGCGGCTCGGACGCGATGCGCATCAACGGCCGCAACCGGCTCGCGTGCAAGACGCTCCTCAAGGACGTCAACCCCGACAAGCCGATCACGGTCGAGCCCATCAAGGGCCTGCCCGTGGTCAAGGACCTCGTCGTGGACATGGAGCCGTTCTTCGCGTCCTACCGCGAGATCATGCCGTTCCTCATCACGTCCGGTAACGAGCCGAGCAAGGAGCGCCTCCAGTCCGCCGCGCAGCGCGAGCGCTTCGACGACACCACCAAGTGCATCCTGTGCGCCGCGTGCACGTCGTCCTGCCCGGTGTTCTGGACCGACGGCCAGTACTTCGGCCCCGCCGCCATCGTCAACGCGCACCGGTTCATCTTCGACAGCCGCGACGAGGGCGCCACGCAGCGCCTGGAGATCCTCAACGACAAGGAGGGCGTGTGGCGCTGCCGCACGACCTTCAACTGCACCGAGGCCTGCCCGCGCGGCATCGAGGTCACGAAGGCGATCCAGGAGGTCAAGCGCGCGATGATCACCCGCGCGTTCTGACACCCCCCGCACCGCCCCGAAGGGCGCCGACCGGACGGTCGGCGCCCTTCGTCGTCCCCCGGTCACGCCGCGGCCTCCTCGACGAACGCCTCCGTGACCGACCACCACGACCGCGATCGGCGTTCGCGACCGAGATCGGCGTCTGGGGCTGAGATCGGTAGCCGCCCGTGCCGATCTCGGCAGCGCGTGCCGATCTCGGCAGCGGTCTCGACAGCGCGTGCCGATCTCGCCCCGCCGCCCGAGCGCTGCGGTCACGTCCCCCGCGGCAGACGGGCCCGGCGGACACCGCGGACCACGGGGCTCCACGGGCGGTGCGATCCGTGGCCGGCGCGGACGTGCTCCTCGGTGGACGGCTCGACGTCGTCGCGCGGGCTCTCGACGGAGTGGCGGGGCGCCCGGAGGTGGCGGCCGTCGGCCGGGGGGTCGCCGTCGAGCACGGGCAGCTCGGGACGGCCGTCGCGCGCGTGCCGGGCGCCGTCGGGCACCGGGTCGGGCGGGCGCGGCGGGTTCGCCATCCACGCGCACACGGCCAGGAGGATGCGCGCGGTGAAGTTGACGAGGAGCAGCAGCGTCACGAGGACGGCGAACGACGCCAGGAGGGCGTTCCGCGTGGCGCTGCTCTCGACGAACGACGACCCGAGGTAGCGGAGCACGCCGAACCCGACGGCGGCGGTGAGCGAGCCGACGAGGAGGTCGCGGCGTCGGACCCGCACCCCCGCGAGGAGCCGCACGACGACGACCACGACGAGCGCGTCCAGCAGGACGCTCACGACGAGGCCCGCACCGGTGACGAGGACGGCGGGCCCGCCGGAGAGCCCGATCGCTTCGAGGATCTGGTTGCCGAGGGACGTGACGGCGATGCCGGCGACGGCGGAGACGAGGAGGAACAGCGCGAGGAGGAAGAACCCGAGCAGGGCGCGCGCCCGGGCGAGCACGGGGCTCTGGCCGACGTCGCTCACGCCGAACATGGTCCGCACGGCGCCACGCAGGTGGTACATGAACGACACGACGGAGAAGAGCAGCACCACGCCCGCGACGACGCTCGTGACGCTGAGCCCGGAGTCCAGCAGGAGCTGGTCGGGCCGGATGGCACCCGGTTGGCCGTCGAGGGCGATGAGGCCGGGCACGAGCTCGTTGATCTCGCCGAAGACGACGTCCATGAGCTCCTGGCGGCCGCCCAGGACCCGCATGAAGACGGTGTAGCCGATCGTCAGCGCGGCGAACAGCGAGAACAGCGCGGAGTACGCGATGCCGCCGCACAGGAGCGCGCCGCGCGCGTACAGGTAGCGGTAGGTCGCGCGGCCGGGCCGGCTGTCCTTCCAGCGCTCGACGAGGGCGTCCACCCGCGCGCGCGTGCGGGTGACGGCGCGCGGGGCGGCAGGGCGAGGCGACGTCACGCCCCGAACCCTACGAGGCGGTCGCTCCCGCGGCATCCGCGCCGAGGGGGAACACCTGCTCCGGGCGCCAGACGCCGTCGTCCCCGTGCTCGTAGAGCGAGAAGCCGGCGACGTCGAACTGCGCGTCGTAGGTCGCCATCTGGTCGAACGCCGCGTCGAGCGCGGCCTCGGGCACCTCGTGCGCGACGGTCACGTGCGGGTGGTAGTTGAACCGCAGGTCCTGGGCGAGCGGGCCGGTGCGGATCGCGCTCTCGAGGTGCTCGCACTCCGCGATGCCCTCGACCACCTGGACGAACACCACGGGCGAGACGGGACGGAACGTCGCGCTCCCCCGCAGGTGGAGGCGGAACGGCGCCGCCGTCGACGCGACCTCGGTCAGGTGCGCGCGCGCTGTGTCGAGCGCGGTGCGGTCCAGGACCGTCGGGCCGAGGAGCGTCACGTGCGGCGGGATCGACCGCGCGAGCGGGTCGCCGAACCGTGCGCGCGCGTCCTGGAGCTGCGTCGCGAACGGCTCGGGCACCTCGATCGCGATGCCGATCCGCACCTGGTGGGGCTCGCGCTCCGGGAGGTTCACGCGGTCGTCCCGCCCACGGGCAGCAGGCCGACGCGGTCGTAGATGCGGGCGAGCGTGCCGGCCGCGATCTCGCGGGCCTTCTGCGCGCCGCGCGCGAGCACCGCGTCGAGCTCGGCCGGGTCGGCCAGGTAGGTGTTCGCGCGCTCCTGGAACGGCACGAGGAAGTCGACGACGACGTCCGCCAGGTCCACCTTGAGGCGCCCGTAGCCCTGGCCGTCGTACTCGACGGCGATGGCCTCGACGTCCCGCCCCGTGAGCGCCGAGTAGATGGTCAGCAGGTTCGACACGCCGGGCTTGGCGACCGGGTCGTAGCGGATCTCCGTGCCGGAGTCGGTCGCAGCCGACCGGATCCGCTTGGCGGCGACCTTCGGGTCGTCGAGCAGCCAGATGACGCCCTTGCCGTTGGACGAGGACTTGCTCATCTTCGCCGTCGGCTCCTGGAGGTCGTAGATCTTCGCGACCGACCGGACGATGTGGGCCTCCGGCACGACGGCGGTCCCGTCGCCGAAGCGGGCGTTGAGCCGCTCCGCGAGGTCGCGGGTGAGCTCGAGGTGCTGACGCTGGTCCTCGCCGACCGGCACGAGCGCCGCGTCGTAGAGCAGGATGTCGGCCGCCATGAGCACGGGGTACGTGAACAGCCCCACGGTCGTGCCGTCGGCGCCCTGCTTCGCGGACTTGTCCTTGAACTGGGTCATGCGGCCCGCCTCGCCGAAGCCCGTCTGGCACGACAGCACCCACGACAGCTCGGCGTGCTGCGGCACGTGCGACTGGACGAACAGCGCCGAGCGGTCCGGGTCCACGCCGCCGGCGAGGTACTGGGCGGCCGTGCGGCGGGTGCGCTCGCGGAGCCGCTCCGGGTCCGGGTTGACCGTCAGCGCGTGGAGGTCGACGACGCAGTACAGGGCGTCGTACGCGTCCTGGAGGGAGACCCACTGGCGCAGCGCACCGATGTAGTTCCCGAGCTGCAGCGAGTCCTCGGTGGGCTGCATGCCCGAGAGGATCCGTGGCCGGGTGCCCGTCGGGCTCCCGGGCTCCTGCGTGGTCTCCGGGACCGGTGCCGGACCGATGTGCGTCGCCTCGATGGACATTGCCCCATTCTGACAGGTGCTCGGGCGCCGGAACGAATCGCCGTCGTACCGCGGTCGGACGACGGGGTCAGGTGGCCTCGTCGTCGAACGGGGCGGGCCCCGTCGGCGCGACGGGAGCGGCCGGGCGGGGCGGGGAGACGCGCTCGGGCAGGGGGTCGTCGTCCAGGAGTGCCTCGCGGACGATCCGGCGCGGGTCGTACTGGCGCGGGTCGAGCTTGGCCCAGTCGACGTCCGACAGCTCCTCGCCGAGCTCCGCGTCCACGCGCGACTTCGCGTCGCGCAGGTAGCCCCGCGCCGACCGCACGAACGCCCCGAGCTGCTCCGCGTAGCGCGGCAGGCGCTCGGGACCGATGACGACGACCGCCACGATGAGGAGCACGACGAACTCGGCTCCGTTGATCCCGAACACGCCGACAGACTACTCGCTCGTGGCCTCGTCGAGGACGACGCGCACGTCGCGCTCCTGGTCGCCGGTCCGCACGCGCAGGGTCACCGCGTCCCCCGGCGCCTTCGCCCGGATCGCGACGATGAGCTCGTCCGACTCCGTGACGGGCCGGCCGTCGATGGACAGGATCACGTCTCCCGGCCGGATCCCGGCGGCGTCCGCCGGGCCGTCGGGCGTCACCGCGGGCGTCCCGGACTGCGCGTCGGTCGAGACCTGGACGCCCTCGCCCTGGTAGCGCTGGTCGAGGAGCACGCCGATCACGGGGTACGTCGCGACGCCGTCGGCGATGAGCTGCTCGGCGGTGCGGCGGGCCTGGTTCGACGGGATGGCGAACCCGAGCCCGATGCTGCCCGTGGCCTCGCCGCTCCCCGGCGGCTGCGCGATGGCCGAGTTGATGCCGACCACCTGGCCGCGGCCGTCGACGAGCGGGCCGCCGGAGTTGCCGGGGTTGATCGCGGCGTCCGTCTGGATCGCGTTGATGAACGCCGTCTCCGCCGCGGCGCCCGCCTGGACCGGGCGGTTGAGCGCGCTGATGATCCCCGTGGTCACGGTCCCGTTGAGCCCGAGCGGCGCACCGATGGCCACCACCGGGTCCCCGACGACCACCTCGTCGGAGTCACCGAGCGCGAGCGGCGTGAGGCCGGAGTCCTCCACCTTGACGACCGCGAGGTCGTAGTCGACCGTCCGCCCGACGAGCTCGGCCGGGCTCTCGTGCCCGTCGGAGAAGAGCACGACGATGTCGCCACCGTCGGCGGCCGACGCGACGACGTGGTTGTTCGTGAGGATGAAGCCGTCCTCCCGCAGCACGAAGCCCGAGCCGGTCGCGACGCCGTCGGCCCCGCGGACCTGGAGCGAGACGACGCTGGGCAGCACGGTCGCCGCGATGTCCGCCACCGAGCCGTCGGGGCGGTCCGCGCCGGGCTCGACGCTCGCGGGCGGCAGCGCCGAGACGGACGAGCCGGAGGGCTGCGGGTCGGCGAGGCGGTCGGCCGCGACGCCGCCGACGGCGCCCGCGACGAGCGCGAGCACCGCGACGCCCGCGACGGCGGCCGGGCGCAGGCCGCGTCGCGGGGCGGTGCCGACCGCTCCGCGGGGCACGCCCACGAGGGTCGGGTCGACGGACCCGCCCGGGCGCGTCGGCGCCTCGGGCTGGCCGAACGCGCTCAGCCGCTCCCAGGGGTCCGTGGGCCCCGCGCTCGAGGGTTGCGCAGGCGCGGGCACCGCGGGCGGCGGCGGGACCGGTCCCGGACCGTACGCGGGCACGGCGTGGCCCGACGCAGCTCCCTCGGCGGGCCGTGGCGCCTCGGCGGACGGCGGGACGGGCACGCTGCGGTAGGCCGACGGCGGCGCGAACGGGTTCGGCGCGGCGTCGCGCGGACCGGGCTGCTCCGGTCCGGTCTGGGGGTCGGTCATGAGGTGCCGAGCGCTCCTGTCATGGTCGTCCAGCCCCGGGAGATGCGCGCCGGGACCCCGGCATCGTAGTCACGGGCCGGGAACGCCGCCACGAGGGCGGCGACCGTCTCCTGCTCGGTGTCGGCGACGACGTCGATCACCGTGTCGCCCGACTGCCACACGACGTGCCACGGCTCCTGCGACAGCACGTGCACGCGGCGACCGTCGACGTCCCACGTCTCGCCGCCCGCGAGCGCCGACGTGTCCAGCAGGCCGGTCTGCTCGCGCACGACCGCCTCCCCGCCCGGCGCCTCGAGGTCGATCTCCAGCACGCCGCGCCGCGCGTCGTCCCGCACGTCGGCCACGCGGAAGCCCTCGGGGAGCGGCGTCGGGCAGGTCCAGCCCTGCGCGGCGAGCGCCGCGAGGGCGGACGCGCCGCCGTCGGCGACCGTCCCCCCGCCCGACCCGCCGTCCAGGCCGTCGGTCCGTGCGCCGCCGACGACGAGCGCTCCCGTGGCCCGGGGGGCGGCCTGCGCGAGCACGGTGAGCGGGTCGCTGCGGTGCAGGTCCGGCGTGACGAGCGGGCTCTCCCCCAGCGCGAAGAGGCCGACCGCCGCGACGCCGAACCCGCCGACGACGAGGCCCACCACGCGCCGCCGGAGCGAGCCGCGGCGCACCTCGCCGCTCCACGCGCCGCGCGGGAGCGTCGCGGGAACGGCCCAGGGGTCGCTCGGCGCGGGCGCCGCGCGCAGCGGGTCACCGTCCGTCGGCGGGATCTGGGCGGACAGCGCGAGCAGGCGCGCGGCGAGGTCCGGCGCCGGCTCCACCGGTCCGGCCGCGCTCAGGGCGCGCCGGGCCGCCCGGGCCGCGGAGAGCTCCGCCGCACACCGCGGGCAGCAGGCCACGTGCTCCAGGGCGCGCTCCGCCTCCGCGGGCGACAGCTGCCCGTCGACGAGCGCGGAGAGCCGCGAGCCGAGATGGGTCACGCCGCCCCCCGGGCGCCCACGGCGGTCGGAGCGTCGTCCGACGCCGGACGCTCGGCGGGGTCGCGGTGCGGCAGGGCGGCGCGGAGCTGAGAGCGCGCGCGGTGGATCCGCGAGCGGACCGTGCCGAGCTTGATGCCGAGCGTGACGGCGATCTCCTCGTAGGAGAGGCCCTCGATGTCGCACAGCACGACGGCGGCCCGGTACTCGGGCGAGAGCGCGTCGAGCGCGCGCTGCACGTCGTGGTCAAGGTTCGCGTGCTCGAACCCGCGCTCCGGCTGGGCCTCGGCGCGCGCCGGGTAGTGCCCGTCGTCGTCGCCCATGGCCTCCATCCGGATGCGCTGCTTGCGCCGGACCTGGTCGAGGAACAGGTTCGTCGTGATCCGGTGGAGCCAGCCCTCGAACGTGCCCGGGGTGTAGCTCGACAGCGAGCGGAACACCCGGACGAACGTCTCCTGCGTGAGGTCCTCCGCGTCCTGGCGGTTGCCCGTCAGGCGGTAGGCGAGCCGGTAGACCCGCGCCGAGTGCTCGCGCACGATCGAGTCCCACGACGGCGGCACCCACGTGCCCGCGTCCTGCTGGCCGTGCGTGCTGGTCCTCGGTCGTGCGTCGTCCACGTGGTCCATCGTCCCAGAAGAACGTCCCGCCCTCGGCGCGTGTTCCCCGGCTCGCGCGGGACGTGCGCGCGACGTCCACGGCCCGTGCACACGCACGCGGCGCGGGAACGGGCCGGCGTGGGAGGGGGCGGGTACGATCCGAGACAGTGCCGGCCCGGCCCCAAGGGCCGGACGACGGACCACCAGGAGGACCTGATCACCAGCGACGTCGGCACCCACCGCAGCGCCAAGGCGGCGAGCTGGGTGTACAGCGAGGAGTTCGTCCCCGAGGACGAGGTCCTCCTGCGGGCGCGCGACCGCGCGGCCGAGCTCGGCTGCCCCGCGGTCCTCCCGGGCGTCGGGGCGGTGCTCCAGGTCCTCGCCGCGTCCCTCGCGGCCCGCGCGGTCGTCGAGATCGGCACCGGCACGGGCGTCGCCTCGATCTGGCTCCTGCGCGGCATGCCCGCCGACGGCGTGCTGACGACCATCGACGTCGAGGTCGAGCACCAGCGCGCGGCGAAGGCGGCGTTCGCGGAGGAGGGCGTGCCCGCGTCCCGCACGCGCACGATCCCGGGCCGCGCGAGCGACGTGCTCCCCCGCCTCACCGACGGCGCGTACGACCTCGTCCTCGTCGGGGCCGACAAGCACAGCTACCCCGAGTACGTGGAGCAGGGGCTGCGCCTCCTACGTCCGGGCGGCGTGCTGGCGGTCGACGGCGCGCTCTCGCACGACCGCGTCGCCGACCCCGCGCGGCGCGACGAGGTCACGACGATCGTGCGCGAGGTCGGCCGGTCGCTCCGGTCCGACGAGCGCGTGCTGCCGGCGCTGCTGCCCAGCGGCGACGGCCTCCTGCTCGCCGTCCGCCGCTGACCGGCCAGGTCAGAGCCGGTCGAGCGCCTCGAGCAGCAGCCGGGCACCGAAGCCCGTCGCCCCGGCCACGACCTCGTGCCGGTCGGCCGTCGCGCGCGCCGGTCCCGCGACGTCGAGGTGGGCCCAGGGCACGTCGCCCACGAACTCCCGGAGGAACAGCGCGGCCGTGATGGCCCCGCCACCGGGGCTCTCGACCGGGACGTGCCGCAGGTCGGCGACGTCGGAGCGGAGGGCACCCGCGTAGTCCTCGACGAGCGGCATGCGCCACACCCGCTCGCCCGTCGTGCGGGCGGCGTCCTCGAGCGCGTCGGCGACAGCGTCGTCGGTCGCGAACAACGCGCCGTGACCACGACCCAGGCCCATGCTGGCCGCGCCGGTGAGCGTCGCGACGTCGACGAGCACGTCCGGGGCGAGCTCCTGCACGGCGTACCCGACGGCGTCGGCGAGGACGAGGCGGCCCTCGGCGTCCGTGTTCGCAACCTCGACCGTGCGCCCCGACCACGTGCGCAGCACGTCACCGGGACGGTAGGACGCCGCGCCGACGTGGTTCTCCGCGAGCGGCAGCACGGCGGTGACGCGCCGGTCCGAGCGCGCGCGGGCGGCCCCGAGCACGACGGCGAGCGCGACGGCGGCACCCGCCATGTCGGTCTTCATGGGCACCATCGCCTCGCGCGGCTTGATGGACAGGCCGCCCGTGTCGTAGGTGATGCCCTTGCCGACGACGACCACGTGCCGCGGCGCGGAGCGGTCCGTCGCCGGGGTCACGCCGTGGTCCGCGGGGTCGTACGTGACGGTGACGAGCCGGGGCCCGCGCGCCGAGCCGGCGCCCACGGCGAGGAGGGCGCCGAAGCCCTCCTCGGCGAGCTCGGCGGGGCCGCGGACGGTGGTGTCGAGGCCGAGCGCGTCGGCCAGCCTGAGAGCGCGGTCGGCGAACCAGGCCGGGTCCTTGACGTCGGACGGCGTGTTCGCGAGGTCGCGCACGAGCCACGTCGCGGCGGCCGCGCGGGTCGCCGCCTCGATCGGTGCCGCCACATCGGGACGGTCGGGCGGCGTGAGCAGCACGAGCTGCGCGGCGGCGTCCTGCGCGCCGGCGGGCGCGTCGCCGCGGCGCGGCTGGGCGTACGCGGCGAGCAGGTAGCCCTCGACGTAGGCGCGGACCTCGGCCGCCCCGGCGTCCGCGGTCACGGCGCTCACGACCCGCTCGAGGCCGCGGGACGCACGAGCCAGCGCGGCCCCGGCGCGGCGCAGGTCCGTCGCGGTGCCGGCGCCCACGCCGAGCAGCAGGAGGCGGGGCGGCAGGCCCGCCCACGGCAGCCGGGTCGTGGACCCGACGTGCGCGCGCGGCAGGTCCACGCGCACGACCTCGCCGGCCGCGCCGCGGAAGCCCGGGCCACCCGCGCGCTCGGCCAGCTCGGCGAGGTCGACCCCGTACCGCAGGGTCGCGTCGACCGTGCCGGCGCGCGGCTGCAGCCCGTCCTCCGCCTCGCGCGGCGGCGCGACGGCGACCACGACCGCGTCGGCCTGTGCCTCGTCGACGAGCGGGGCGTCGCTGAGCACGCCCCGTGCACCGACCACCTCCGGCAGCGCGCGCGGGATCTCCGAGGTTCCGGAGACCCGGCGCTCACGTGCGGGCAATCAGCCCACCACGGCCTGGAGCGCCTCACCCAGCTCGCTGGCCTCGGTCGCGTTGAGCTCGACCACCAGACGCCCGCCACCCTCGAGCGGGACCCGCATGACGATGCCTCGCCCTTCCTTGGTGACCTCCAGCGGTCCGTCACCCGTCCGCGGCTTCATCGCAGCCATCGATGGCACTCCATTTCCGTTTGTCCCGAGTCCACCCCGCACGCGCGAGGAGGGGCGTCCGACCTCGGACGACGCCCGGGGGACAGTCTAGTTCACGCGTGCCGACATCCCGGGCGTCCCGGTCACGGCGGCCAGCCCGACGGCGGGACCAGCCGCCACAGCGACCAGACCCACCACACCTGACCCACGACGCACGCGACGGTCACCGCCGCGAGCCACGCGCGCGACCGCGTCCACCCGACCGTCACCGCGCCGAGCGGGAACGCGAGCAGGAGGAAGCGCACGAGCGACGTGCCCGGCTGGACGGTCGCCACGAGGTACGCCAGGTACGCCCCGGACCACGCGTGCATCTCCGGGCCGAGACGCGCCGCCACCGGGTTGAGCACGAGCGCGGCGGCCACCACGAGCACGAGCGCGAGGAGCCACGGGCCGGCGTCGCCCGCGAGCCACCGCGAGACGTCCACCCACGGCACGAACGGCACGACCTCCGCGCCGCCGCGCCAGGCCTCCTGGGTGCGGAAGTACGCCTGGTGCACGCCCGTGACCGCGCCGCACAGCCAGGGCCACACGAGCCCGCTCGCGAGGGCGACGACGAGCAGCCCGCCCAGCCGGGCGGCGTCGGGCCCGCGCAGGTCACCGCGGCGCCACCGCACGAAGCCGTGCCACAGCACGACCGCCGCCATCGGCAGCGCGACCGCGCGGCAGAAGCCGAGGAGCGCGACGAGGAGCGCCGCCCCGGCGTAGCGGCGCCGCGCGAGCAGGAGCAGCGCACCGGCCACGAGGAGCAGGGCGAGCGACTCGGTGTACGCGACCTGGAGGACCGGGCTGGAGGGGAAGACGCTGACGAGCAGCACCGTCGCGAGCGGCAGGCCCGGGCGCCGCTCGACGGCGGCCGCCCCGGCCGTCGCGACGAGCCGATGGACGACGAGCGCCGCGCCCGCCCCGCACGCGAGCGCGAGCGTCGGTGCGAGCACCTCCCAGCCGAGCCCCGTGACGGCGTCGAGCGCGCGGACGAGCGCGGGGAAGAGCGGGAAGAAGGCCCACACGTTCTGCTGCACGGCGCCGTCGGGGCCCACGGGGAGCGTGTCCGGGTAGCCGGAGGAGTAGATCTGCTCGTACCAGCTCGCGTCCCACATCCGACCGACGTAGGCGAGGTACGAGGGCGCGGCGTCGGTCCACAGGTTCTGCTCCTGGGACCGCGCGGCGACGAGCAGCACGACGGCGCTCACCGCCCGAGCCAGGGCGTAGACCACGAGCACCTGCACCCACCACCGCCAGGTGGCGGGCCGCAGCAGCCGCGCCCGCGCCGCGGGAAGGGCGGCCGTGCGCGGCGTCGTCACGCCAGGCCCCGCAGGGCCGCTGCCGGGGCCGTCTCGTCGCGGACGGCGGAGACCAGGTCGAGGACGCGGCGCGTCGCCGCCACGTCGTGCGCGCGGAAGACGCGCGCGCCGAGCCACGCGGCGACCGCCGTCGCCGCGAGCGTGCCCTCGAGGCGCTCGTCGGCCGGGAGGTCGAGCGTCTCCCCCACGAAGTCCTTGCGCGACAGGGCCATGAGGAGCGGGAAGCCGAGCCCCGCGAGCACCTCGGTGCGGCGGAGCAGGTGCAGCGAGTGCCACGTGTTCTTGCCGAAGTCGTGGGTCGGGTCGACGAGCACCGACGCGCGCGGGACGCCGCACGACACCGCCCGCTCGGCCGCGGCCCGCAGCGTCGTCACGACGTCCTGCACGACGCCGTCGCGCGGGTCGGCCGCTCCGGGGCGGGCCGGGTAGGCGACGCGGACGGGGTCCGTGCGCGGCCGCGCTCCCCCGGTGTGGGAGCACACCACCCCGATCCCGTGCTGCCCGGCCACCTCGACGAGCCGCGGGTCGTGCCCGGCCCACGTGTCGTTGACGAGGTCCGCGCCCGCGAGCGCCGCCTCGTGCGCGACGTCCGCCCGCCACGTGTCCACGCTGACGAGGAGGTCCGGGAACTCCGACCGCACGCGGGCGACGAACGGGACGACGCGGCGGATCTCCTCCGCCGGGGTGACCTCCGGGCCGACCCCGGCGCGCACGCCGCCCACGTCGAGGATCTCGGCGCCCTCGCGGACCGCGCGCTCGACGGCGGCGAGCGCCTGGCGGTCGTCGAGCTGGCGCGCCCCGGCGTAGAAGGAGTCGTCGGTGCGGTTGACGATTGCCATCACGGCGGGCCGGTCGAGCTCGCGCCCGCGCAGCACGAGCGACGTGCCGCGCGGCGGCACCCCGAGCGGCGGCAGCGGGACGGGCGCGCCGGGACCTGCGGTCATCGCGCCGCGCCCGTCAGCTCGCGTCGCCGGCCTGCGCCCGGACGAGCTCCTCCGTCGCCTCGCGCTCCTCCGCGCGCAGCTCGGCGCCGCGGTCGCACACGTACTCGACGGCCTCGGCCGGGTCGTCGCACAGGTGGACCAGGTCGAGGTCGTGCTCGCTGATCATCCCGCGCCCCACGACGGCGGTCCGCGCCCAGTCGAGCAGGCCGGTCCAGTAGTCCGTCCCGACGAGCGCGACGGGGAACTCGGTGATCTTGTGAGTCTGGACGAGCGTGAGCGCCTCGAACAGCTCGTCGAACGTGCCGAACCCGCCCGGCAGCACCACGAAGCCCTGCGCGTACTTGACGAACATCGTCTTGCGGGCGAAGAAGTAGCGGAAGTTCACGCCGAGGTTGACGTAGCGGTTCATGCCCTGCTCGAACGGCAGCTCGATCCCGAGCCCGATCGACAGGCCGCCCGCCTCCGACGCCCCCTTGTTGGCCGCCTCCATGATGCCGGGGCCGCCGCCCGTGATGACCGCGAAGCCCTCGTCGACCAGGAGGCGACCGACGTCCTCGGCGAGCGCGTAGTCGGCGTGGTCCGGCTTGGTCCGCGCCGAGCCGAACACGGAGACGGCCGGGCCGACCTCCGCGAGCGCGCCGAAACCCTCGACGAACTCGCTCTGGATGCGCATCACGCGCCACGGGTCGGAGTGCACCCAATCCGCGTTGCCGCGCGAGTCGAGGAGGCGCTGGTCCGTCGTCTGGCCGGGGATCTGGTCGCCGCGGAGCAGCACCGGCCCCTTGCGGTACCCGGTGCCCGTCTGGGGCACGCCGTCGTCGGAACCCTGCTGGTCACGCACCGTGTCGCTCATGGTCACGAGCCTATGCCGCAGGGGTGGCCGTCAGCCACGCACGGAGCGCGTCGCGGCACAGCGCGAGCTGCCCGACGGGGCACCGCTCGTCGTCCTTGTGCGCGAGCAGCGGGTCCCCGGGGCCGAAGTTCACCGCCGGGACGCCGAGCTCGGCGAAGCGCGCGACGTCGGTCCAGCCGTACTTCGGGGCCGGTGCCCCGCCGGTCACGCCGAGGACGGCCGCCGCGAAGTCCGCCGCGAGCGGGTCGTCGAGACCGGGCCGCGCACCGGGCGCGGCGTCGGTGAGGGTGACCGCGAACCCGGTGAAGAGGTCGCGGACGTGCTGCTCGGCCTCGGCCACGCTGCGGGAGGGGGCGAACCGGAAGTTCACCGTGACGACGCACTCGTCGGGCACGACGTTGCCCGCGATGCCCCCCGTGATGCCGACAGCGTTCATCCCCTCCCGGTACACGAGGCCGTCGACCTCGATCTCCTGGGGGACGTACGCGGCCAGGCGGTCCAGCACCTCGTGCGCGGCGTGGATCGCGTTGGTCCCCGTCCAGGAGCGCGCGGAGTGGGCCGCGACGCCCGGCACGCGCACCTCGGCGCGCAGCGTCCCGTTGCACCCGCCCTCGAGGCCGGCCGACGTGGGCTCCCCGAGCACCGCGAAGTCCGCCTCCAGCAGGTCCGGGCGGTTGCGCGCGAGGCGCCCGAGCCCGTTGAGGTCCGCGGCGACCTCCTCGTTGTCGTAGAAGACCCACGTGACGTCCTGCGCCGGGGCGTCGAGCTCCGCCGCGAGCGCGAGCGCGACGGCGACGCCGCCCTTCATGTCGACCGTGCCGCGGCCCCAGACCTCGGCGTGCGCGCCCTCGCCGACGACGCGCGTCGGCAGGTTCGGCGGGACCGTGAGCGGCACCGTGTCGAGGTGGCCCGCGACGACGACGCGCCGCTCCCGGCCGAGCGCCGTGCGCGCGACGACCGTGTCGCCGTCGCGGACGACCTCCAGGTGCGCGACCGTGCTCAGCGCGGCCTCGACCGCGTCCGCGAGCGCGCGCTCGTCCCCGCTCACGGACGGCACGTCGCACACCGCGCGGAACAGGGCGACGAGGTCGCCGCGGAGGTCGAGCACGGGTCCGGTACCAGGGGTGGGAGACGTCACGCCAGCACCCTACCGGTGCCGGATAGGGTGGGCGCATGACTTCTGCGACCCCCGCGCCCGCCCCCTCGGCGGGCGCGTCCGAGCCGCGTACGGCGTGGGGCTACGGCCTGGCGACCGTCACCGACGACGGCACGACCCTCGACGTCTGGTACCCCGCGCCGGAGCTCGGCGCCGCCCCGGCGGACGCCGCCGTCCCCGCGTCCCTCGACGCGCTCGCCGAGCGCGACGAGCTGCGCGGCGTGGACGTCGTCGTGGTGCGGACCGAGATCGACCTCGACGCCGCCCCCGCCGACACCGCCGACGCCTACCTGCGCCTGCACCTGCTCTCCCACCGTCTCGTCGTGCCGCACGGCCTGAACCTCGACGGCCTCTTCGGCGTGCTGACGAACGTCGTGTGGACGAACCACGGCCCGTGCGCCGTCGACGGCTTCGAGGAGACGCGCCTGCGCCTGCGCGCGACCGGCCAGCCCGTGACCGTGCTCGGCGTCGACAAGTTCCCCCGCATGGTGGACTACGTCGTCCCGTCGGGCGTCCGCATCGCCGACGCGGACCGCGTGCGCCTCGGGGCCCACCTCGCGGCCGGCACGACCGTGATGCACGAGGGCTTCGTGAACTTCAACGCGGGCACGCTCGGCACGTCGATGGTCGAGGGTCGCATCTCGGCGGGCGTCGTCGTGGGCGACGGCTCCGACGTGGGCGGCGGCGCGTCGATCATGGGCACGCTGTCCGGCGGCGGCCGCGAGGTCATCTCGGTCGGGCAGCGTTCCCTGCTCGGCGCGAACGCGGGCCTCGGCATCCCGCTCGGCGACGACTGCGTCGTGGAGTCCGGCCTGTACGTCACCGCCGGGACCAAGGTGACGGTCGTCGGGCAGCAGGACGCCTCGGGCGAGCCGCTCGTCGTCAAGGCGCGCGACCTCGCCGGCCGGTCCGGCATCCTCTTCCGGCGCAACTCGCTGACCGGCGGGGTCGAGGCGGTCTCGCGGACCGGCGCGGGCGTCGAGCTCAACGCCGCGCTGCACGCGAACTGACCGGCCCCTGCCGAGCACGCCCCGCCTCGACGATGACGACGACGCAGCCCCCGCGCTCCCCGAACGCCCCGGCGCCGGGGCGCGTCCGGTCGCGCCGACGCCCCCTGCGCACCGCGGTCACCCTCGTCACGGTGGCCGCGGTGGGGGTCGGCGCGGTCGTGGTCGCGCTCAACCGGCTCGACGACGCGACGCCCGTCGCGGAGCGCTGCGCCGCGACCGCCGACGGCCGCACGTGGTACCTCTCCGTGACGCAGGCCGACAACGCGGCACTGATCACCGGGGCCACCGTGCGGCGCGGGCTGCCCGCCCGCGCCGCCACCATCGGGCTCGCGACCGCGCTGCAGGAGTCGCGGCTCGTCAACATCGACTACGGCGACCGCGACTCCGTCGGCCTCTTCCAGCAGCGCCCCTCGCAGGGGTGGGGCACCGTCGCGGAGATCATGGACCCGGTCTACTCGACCAACACGTTCTACGACGCGCTCGAGACGGTCGAGGGCTACGAGGGCATGGAGGTCACCGTCGCCGCGCAGACCGTCCAGCGGTCCGCGTTCCCCGACGCGTACGCGCAGCACGAGCCCCGCTCGCGCGCGTGGGCCTCCGCGCTGACCGGCTGGTCGCCCGCGTCGCTCACGTGCGACCTCGCGGCGGTCCCGGCGGAGGAGGTCCCGGCCGACGGCGACCCGGCCGAGCCGTTCCGGGAGCGCGTCACGCGCGACCTCGGGGACGCCGTCCGCGTCGCCCCGTCGGACGGCGGGGACGGGGGCCTGGTCGTGGTCGACGCGTCCGCGCTCCCCGGCGCCGCGGACGACGGCGGCGTCGAGCGGTCGGCGTGGGCCGTCGCCCAGTGGGCCGTGGCGACGGCGGACGCCACGAACGTCGTCGCGGTCGAGGTCGGCGACCGCCGCTGGTCGCGCGACGGCGCGACGTGGACGACCCCCGACCCGGCCGACCTCGCCCCGCTCGACCCGGGCGTCCTGCGCGTCCACGTCGCCGTCCCCGACGCGTCCTGACCGACCGCCGTCGGCCCGCGCCGGCGCGGTGTCGCGGACGGTGCCTCGCCGAGACGGGAGAAGTGGCCCCTCACGCACCCCGCGTCGGGGCCACGTCTCGCGTCTCGTCCCGGGGGTAGCCGCCGGGCGGACGACGAGACGCCGCGTCGCTCACCGTGGGGTGAGCGGCGCGGCGTCTCGGTGGACGGGCGTCAGCGGTCGGAGACGGCGACGTAGTCGCGCTCGGTCTCGCCGACGTAGACCTGGCGCGGGCGGCCGATCTTGGTCTGCGGGTCCTTCATCATCTCGCGCCACTGCGCGATCCAGCCGGGCATGCGGCCCAGCGCGAAGAGCGGCGTGAACATGGCGGGCGAGAAGCCCATGGCCTTGTAGATGAGGCCCGTGTAGAAGTCCACGTTGGGGTAGAGCTTGCGCTCGATGAAGTAGTCGTCGTTGAGCGCGATCTCCTCGAGGCCCATGGCGATGTCGAGGAGCTGGTCCTTCTTGCCGAGGGTGGAGAGCACGGCGTCGGCCGACTTCTTGACGATCGCCGCGCGCGGGTCGTAGTTCTTGTAGACCCGGTGGCCGAAGCCCATGAGGCGGACGCCGTCCTCCTTGTTCTTCACCTTCTTCATGAAGGTGTCGACGTCGTACTCCGCGCCCGCGATCTTGTCGAGCATGGTGAGCACCGACTCGTTCGCGCCGCCGTGCAGCGGGCCCGAGAGCGCGTTGACCCCGGCCGCGACGGACGCGTAGAGGTTCGCGTGCGAGGACCCGACGACGCGGACCGTCGAGGTCGAGCAGTTCTGCTCGTGGTCGGCGTGCAGGATGAGCAGCTTGTCGAGCGCGTCGACCACGACCGGGTCGGCCTCGTACTGCTGGTACGGCGTCGCG
Source organism: Cellulosimicrobium sp. 72-3 (assembly GCF_013127315.1). Lineage (NCBI taxonomy): Bacteria > Bacillati > Actinomycetota > Actinomycetes > Micrococcales > Promicromonosporaceae > Cellulosimicrobium > Cellulosimicrobium sp. 72-3. Next base: position 1,441,528 of record NZ_CP053419.1, on the reverse strand, counting down.
AACGTCATGCGCAGGAAGTCGTCGACGTACCCGCGCGAGTAGTCCGGGTAGAGCAGCGGCTCGCCGACGCGGCGGCGGTGCAGGTACGACGTGATGGTGCGCGACTTCGCGAGGAGCAGGACCGTCGCGAGCTCGACCGTCTCGTCGTCGAACGGGTCGAGCGACTCGGGGTAGAACGTGGACAGCGCGTTGATCGCGGACGACAGCACCGCCATGGGGTGCGCGTTGCGCGGGAACGTGCCCATGAACGTGCGGAAGTCCTCGTGCACGAGCGTGTGCCGGTTGACGCGCTCGACGAAGGCGTCGAGCGTCGCGGCGTCGGGGAGCTCGCCGTGGATGAGGAGGTAGGCGACCTCGAGGAAGCTCGACCGCTCGGCGAGCTGCTCGATCGGGTAGCCGCGGTACCGGAGGATGCCGGCCTCGCCGTCGATGTACGTGATGCTCGACTCGCACGACGCGGTGTTCATGAAGCCGGGGTCGACGGTCACGAGGCCGGTCGACTTGAGCAAGGAGGACACGACGATGCCGTCGTTGCCCTCGGTCGCCGCGACCACGGGCAGGTCCTGCGCCTGGTCGTCGACGAGGAGGCGGACCTTCGCCTGCTGAGTGGTGGTCATGGTTCCCTTCCTGCTGCTGCTCGCGCCGTTGCCGCGCGGTCGACCGTACCCCGCCCCACCCGCACGTGACCAATCAGGAACCGTCACGAGAACACCACACCCGCTGTGATCCAGGTCACGCCAGCGGGAGGCCTCCGGAGAGTCGAGCCGCGGCCTCGTGGACCCGCTCGTCGGTCGCGGTGAGGGCGACGCGCACGTGCCCCGCACCCTCGGTCCCGTAGAACGCCCCGGGCCCGACGAGGATGCCCCGGTCTGCGAGGGCGGAGACCGTCCGCCAGCAGTCGCCGGCCGCCTCGTCGACGGGCCGCGTCCACAGGTAGAGGCCCGCCTCGGAGTGGTCGATCGCGAGGCCCGCGCCGGTGAGGGCGTCGACGAGCACCTCGCGGCGGCGCGCGTAGACGTCCCGCTGCGCGGCGACGTGCGCGTCGTCGGACAGGGCCGCGACCATCGCGGCCTGGACCGGTGCGGGGACGATCATGCCGAGGTGCTTGCGCGTCGCGAGCAGGTCCGCGACGAGCGCCGCGTCCCCGGCCACGAACGCCGCGCGGTAGCCCGCCATGCTCGACTGCTTGGAGAGCGAGTAGGTGACGAGCAGGCCGTCGTGCGACCCGCCGCACACCGCCGGGTCGAGCAGGCTCGGGACACCGGTCGTCGTGAAGGGCTCGGTCCACGCGAGCTCCGCGTAGCACTCGTCGCTCGCGACGACCGCGCCGATCTCGCGGGCCGCGGCGACGACGCGCGCGAGGTGCGCGGCATCGAGCACGCGGCCCGTCGGGTTGCTCGGCGAGTTGACCCAGACCAGGCGCACGTCGTCGCGCCCGGCCCACGCGTCGACGTCGTCCGTCGCAAGGGGCGTCGCGCCCGCGAGGCGCGCGCCGACGTCGTAGGTGGGGTACGCCGTCCGCGGGTGCACGACGACGTCGCCCGGCCCGAGCCGCAGGAGCGAGGGCAGCAGCCCGACGAGCTCCTTGCTCCCGACGGTGGGGAGCACGGCGTCGGGGTCGAGGCCGGGGACGCCGCGACGGCGGGCGAACCACGCGGAGACCGCCTCGCGGAGGGCGGGCGTCCCGTGCGTCGTCGGGTAGCCGTGCGCGTCGGACGCGGCGGCGAGCGCGTCGCGCACCACGGCGGGGGTCGGGTCCACCGGCGTGCCGATGGAGAGGTCGACCACGCCGCGGGGGTGCGCTCGCGCGCGCTCCGCGTACGGGGTCAGCGTGTCCCAGGGATAGGCGAGACCGGAGAGGTCGGCGAGTCCCACGAGCGCCGGCGCCGGAGGCTCAGGCCTGCGGCGGCAGGGCGGCGATCATCGGGTCGTCCTTCTCGATGAGACCCATCTTCGCGGCGCCGCCGGGCGAGCCGAGGTCGTCGAAGAACTCGACGTTGGCGCGGTAGTAGTCGCTCCACTCCGTCGGCACGTCGTCCTCGTAGTAGATCGCCTCGACGGGGCAGACCGGCTCGCACGCGCCGCAGTCGACGCACTCGTCCGGGTGGATGTAGAGCGACCGCTTGCCCTCGTAGATGCAGTCGACAGGACATTCCTCGATGCACGCCTTGTCCTTGACGTCCACGCACGGCTGGGCGATCACGTAAGTCACGACCGAGTACCTTTCTGGGTTCGTCCGGACCCGGCCCGGCGAGGGGCGAGGTCATGACAGGGACATGCACGACTAGTATCGCTCAGGTCGGGCGGTGCCCGACCCTCTCTGACCAGCCCGTGGACGAACGTCACACGACCCGAGGAGCCGCCGCGTGCCCGACTCGCCCTGGACGACGTGGGCGCCGGGGACGCGGGTCGTCGTCCGCCGCAGGCTCTCGCCCGACGACGCGGCCGCCGCGGGCAAGCCCCTCACCGACGTGATCGGGGTGGTCGTGGAGACCACCGCGACCACGCTCGTGCTGCGCGAGGACGCGGGCGGCAGCGCCCCGCCGCACCGCGGCCACGGCCCGCGCGACGACGCCCCTCCCCTGGTCTCCGTGCCGCTCGACGCGATCGTGGCCGGCAAGCCGGTCCCGCCGCGGCCACCGCGACGGCCCGCGTCGCGCCCGGACTGACGACCGGGCCCGACGGACGACCGGTCGACGGGGCCTCGCGACGGGGCCCGGCGACGACGTGACCCGCCCCGGGCGACGCCGGGACCGCGGTCGCACCTCAGGCGACGACGACCGCCCGGTCCTCGACGTCCACGACGACGGCGCCGCGGGCCCCCGCGGCGGTGAGCGTCTCGCGCCAGGTGCCCCCGTCGTCGAGGTCGACGCGCACGGGCTCGCCGGTGCCGCCCGTGGCGGCGCGCACCGGGTCGGGCCGGTCGAAGAACTCGCCCACGGGCGCATTGGTCTCCAGCGCGCGCACGAGCTGCTCGAGGTCGCGCACGACGACGCGCAGCGCGGACGCGACCCATGCGGCGTTGTCCGTGACCATGGCCTCGGTCCGGCGCGGGTCGGTGCGCCCCACGCGCGTCGCGTCGCGGAAGCTGCCCGCGGCGAGGCCCAGCGCGACGTCGCGCACGGGCGCGTCGGCGACGACGCCCAGGAGCTCGGTGGCCAGGACGTGCGGGACGTGGCTGACCAGCGCGGTGGACTCGTCGTGGACGTCGTCGGTGAGCACGTGCACCGTGCCGCCGAGCGGACCCGTGACGAGCCGCAGCACGGTCGTGAACGCGTCCGGTCGCGTGGTCGCGTCCACCGTCAGGGCCCAGCGCGCGCCCGCGAGCATCGCGGGGTCCGACGCCTCGAAGCCCGAGTGCTCGGTCCCGGCCATGGGGTGCGCCCCGACGTACCGGGCGTCGAGCCCGGCGGACCGGACGGCGTCGCGCACCGCGCCCTTGACGCTCCCGACGTCCGTCACGACCGTCGCGCCCCGCACGTGCCGGGCGACGTCGGCCGCCACCGCCCGCATGGCTCGCAGCGGCACGGCGAGCACGAGGACGTCCGGCTCGTCGGCGCAGACCTCCGCGACGTCGCCGACCACGCGCAGGCCGGCGGCGCGCGCCGCCGCGCGCGTGGTCGCCGTGGCGTCGTAGCCGGTCACCTCGACGCCGCGGTCGTGCAGGAGCCGGGCGACCGAGCCCCCGACGAGACCGAGGCCGACGACGCCGACCCGGACCGCCGCGCGGGGCGCGCCCGGCTCCGGCGCGGCGCCCGCGGCGGTCACCACAGCAGCCCCGTCGCGAGGCCCGCCGCGCCGGTCGACGCGTCGACGCTCCCGACCGGCACGTGCGCGGCGTCGACGTCGGCCCGCGCCGACTCGTCGAGCTCGCCGCGCGCCGGGACGACCCCGAGCGTCTTGAGCGCGTCCCCGGCCCGGACGAGGTCCTCCAGGACCGCACGCACCGGCGCGTCCCAGGGCGCGCCGTCGACCACGAGGACGAACGCGTAGGTGCCCGCGACGGCCTTGAGCGGTCGGGTGATGAGGCTCGACAGGTTGACGCGCCGTGCGCCGAAGGATTGCGTGATGCGGGCGAGCACCCCGGGGCCCGTGACGACGGGCGTGACCGCGAGCATCGTGCGCCACGTCGTCTCGCCGCTGCTGCGCGCGCGGCCGAGCGCCGCGGCGGCCTCCGCACGCGGTGCCAGCACGAGGAACCGCGTGCGCGCGCCCGCGAAGTCCTCGACCGCGCGCTCGACCGTCTCCAGGCCGTAGAGCTCACCGCAGATCGTCGGGCCGAGGGCGACCTGGTGCGGCCCGGCGTCGCGGCACGCCGCGGCGTTCGACGACGCCGCGACCGGGACGAGGCCCGTCCGGCGCACGAAGCCCTGGCACTGCGCGAGGCCGTGCGGGTGCGCCGTGACCTCGGTGAGGTCGCCGTGGCCCGGGCGCGCGAACGCGTCGAACGAGATGTCGAGCACGACCTCGTCGACCGCGACGACGCTCGCGCTCCCGACGATCGCGTCGAGCGAGGGCACGACGTACCCCTCGACCGTGTTCTCGATCGCGACGACGCCCCGCTCGTGCTCGCCCGCAGCCACGCCCGCGAAGACGTCCGCGACGGTCTCGCGGGCCGCGAGCCCGGCACCCACCGGGCCGTGCTCGGCCGACCACGCGGCCGCCGCCTGGTGCGTGAACGACCCCTCGGGGCCGAGGTACCCGACGCTCACGCGTGGACGGGGTCGGGGGCGGTCGCCCAGCGCGGCTCGAGCGCGTCCGGGCCGGGCACGAACTCCTGCCCGGGCAGGACCGCGAGCACCCGGTGCGCGACGCCCCGCTCCCCGAACCCCGTGACGAGGGCGTCGAGCGTCGTCGCGTCGGGGCACGAGAACGCGCAGAAGAAGATGTGCGGGCCCGCCTGCGAGCGGTGGCTGCGCAGGTGCTGGAGGTCGATCCCGGCGGCGGCGACGAGCGCGAGCGTCTCCTGGAGCGAGCCGCGGTGGTCGTCCCGGGGCCCGAACGCGAGCCACACCTGGGCGACGCCCTCCGCCCGCGGCGCCGCGTCGCGGCTCTCCAGCAGCCCGTACCAGACGGGCGCGCCCTCGCCGAGGAGCTCGCTCCCCGGGAGCTCGGCGTAGCCGAGCAAGGCGAGCGGCCCGTGGGCCACCGAGCGCTCCACGACGAGGCTGCCGTCGGCGCCGGCGAGCGCGACCCGCTCCTCCAGCGTGGTGCGGGTCGGGACGAGCGACGGGCTGACGCCCATCGTGCGCAGCACGTGGCGCCGGTCGCGCATGCCCGCCTCGTCGACCACCACGTGCCCCGTCAGGTCGCGGGCCGCCGTCGACCGGCCGACCCAGACCCATTGCGACGGCACCGCCGACGCGCCGGTCAGCACGAGCGACGGCGGCGCCGCGAGCAGCGCGCGCTCGAGCTCGTGCGACGGCTGTGCCGGGTGGCCCAGGTGCACGACGGCGGCCAGCGCGTCGATGCTCGCGACGGTCGACAGCGTCGCCGTCGTCGACCCGAGGTCGAGCAGCGCCTCCGTCGGGTCGCCGTCGACCCATCCCGCCGCCGTGGCCGCGAGCAGCGCCTGCGCTCCCGACTCCCGTTCGCTGCGTCCGAGCATGGGACCTCCGTGGTGTGTGGGTGGACCGGGTCTACTCGCAGACGACCGCGTTGTCCGGCTTGTAGGTCCACCGGTAGGACTCGTCCTTGACGAGCTCGCCCTCGCGGTAGACCTTGCGGTAGTTCGTGATGGAGAAGCCGGGGCTGCCCGCGGGCGTCGGGGCGCAGTCGGCGCCCGAGTGCGTGACGGTCGTCGGCTGGACCACGTTCGACTTGCCGCTCGACGACGTCTCGACGTCGTAGTACTTGGTGCTCCAGACCGCGACGTGCAGCTGTCCGCCGCCGACCCAGGACTGCATGAGGACGCCGTACGGGGTGTCGTTCTTGAACTTCATGTCGATCGAGCCCACGAAGATCGTCGCCTCGCGGCCCGCGGGGTAGCGCTCGAACCAGTAGCTGTGCGGGCGGTGCTCGACGTCCTCGAGCCCTGCGAAGAAGCCCGCGTTGTACGTGGTCGTGGCCATCTGCGACAGGCCGCCGCCGACGCCCTCGGTGTGGCGCCCGCTCTCGACGATGCCGGCCGCGTAGTAGCCGCCCTCGAGCGTGATGGGCGAGAGCGTGTCGACGAGCGAGAAGGTCTCCCCCGGCTTGACGAGCGTCCCGTTCACCTTCTCCGCCCCGCGCTTCAGGTTCGCGGTGCGGACGGGGACGTTGGGGACGGGCGTCGAGAACTCCGACACCTTCTCCTTGATCCCCAGCGCCTCGAGCGCCGCGACCGACTGCTCCGGGTCCGACTCGACGAGCTCGACCGTCGCCGTGCGCTCGTCGCCCGAGGCGGCCGTCGTGACGGCCGTCGCGATGGCCGCCGGGTCGATCGTCGTGCCGGGCTGGCCGCCCTCGATCACCGGCGCGCCGTCCCGGAACACGAAGTGCGCGTCGTCGGCCGCGGTGAGCAGGTCGTTCGTCCGGTCGACCACGGACTGCACGAGCGCCGGGCCGTCGAAGGTCAGCGTGAGGACGCCGTCCGTCGCCGCGAAGGAGGCGGCAGCGGCGAGCGCCTCGGGGGGCAGCTCCGGCGACTGGCCGCCGACGGAGACGACGACGGGCGCGGACACGACCTTCTCCGCCAGGGCGAGCGCGGCGTCCGTCTCGTCCTGCGTGATCGTGGGCTCGACGGGCTCGGTGGGCAGCTCGACCGGCCCGTCGGTGACGAGCCAGCTCTCCGTGATGGTCGCGGGCACCTCGTCCGTGACGAGCGCCGAGCCGTCCGCGGCCGGCGTGCTCGTGGGCGCGCCGTCGACGAACTGCACGGCCCCGTCTACGGGCTCGATCTCGAGGCTGCCGCGCAGCGCCTCGACCTGCGCGTCGAGGGCCGCGTCGTCGACCGTGACCAGCGGCTCCGCGTCCTTGCCGCCGAACAGGTGCTGCCACAGCCGCGCCGGGTTCATCGAGAACGACGTGAGCTCCTCGGCCGTCCCCGCGGCGTCGAAGGTCAGGCCCGCCGTCGCCGGGTCGAGCGTCGTGCTCGCCTCACCCGCGGCGAGCGTGATCGGCTCGGCCGCGCGCGGCCCGAGCTCCGACTCGAGCCGGTCCTCGGCCGCCGTCCGGGACAGGCCACCGACGTCGACGCCGGCGACGCTCGTCCCGCTCGGGACCTTGTCGGAGTAGAACCACTGGGCGCCGGTGTACAGGCCGCCCAGGACCAGGACGGCGATCCCCGTCCACAGCAGCCCGCGGGCCCAGCCGCGCCGCGGCTCGTCCTCGTCGAAGCCCTCGAAGGGCGAGGCCTCGCGCGAGTCGTCCGGCGGGACCGGCGTGAACGCGCTGGGTGCGGCGGTCCCCGCGGCAGTCGCCGACGCCGTCGCACCGGAGCCCTCGGCCGGGGCCCCTGCGGTGGCCTCCGCCGGAGCGGTCGCGCCGACGGCGTCCGGCGCCGGGCTCGCCGGCTCGCCGGGGGACGCGGGCGACAGGATCGACGTGCGCACGACGGGCGCGGGCCGCGACCACGGGTCGACGGGCGGGATCACCTGCGTCGCGTCGGGCGCGGCGTCGCTCCCCTCGCCCGCGGGACGAGCCGGGCCGTCCGCCGGCGTCGGCACCACGGGCACGACGGCGGTCCGCTCGGCCGCGCGCTCGTCGGCCGGGTCTCCCCCGGCCGCGTCGGCGGACCGGTCGGCCGACGTCGCGTCGTCCGGTGTCGCGCTGCTCGCGGACGAGGCGTCCGCGGCCGTCGCGACGGAGGCCGTGTCGTCCGAGGCCGTGTCGTCCGAGGCCGTGTCGTCCGAGGGCGTGGTGTCCGGGGCGACCGAGGTGTGGGCGACGGGTGCCGGGGCCTCCCGGTCGGCGGTGCCCGCGGCCGGGGCGGCCGGGGAGTCGGCCTGTGCGCCCGGTGCGGGGACGAGAACCGCGGGGACGTCCGGGTCGAACGCGAACACGCGCGGGACGTACGGCTCCTCGTCGGCCTCGTCCGCACCGCTGCCGCCGGGAGCGCCCACCGTCCGCGGGCTGCTCTCGGCCGTGGTGCCGCCGTCCGCGTGGCCGACAGTGGCCGGGCTCTCGGCAGCGCCGGCGACCGGCGCGTGGGGGGTGGTCGACGTCGGCTCGCCGCTCGCCTCGGTCGGGTCGGCCGTCGACCCGCCCGGCGCGGACGCGTCCGCGCCGGGCGACTCCGCGACGGACGCGTCGGGACCGCGCTCGACCCGGGTGCCCTGGGCGTCGGGCTCCACGGCGGCGCTCACCGGAGCGCCGGCGTGCGCGTCCGTGCCGGTCGTCACCTGGGTCTCGGTGGGCGCCTCGTCCGCCGCGGCTGCGGGCGCCGCGTGGGTGGCCGGGCTCGCATCCACAGCGTCTGACGACGCGGCGGGTGCCGGGCTCGCGTCGTCCGGCACCGCGGAGCCCTGCTCCGAGACGGCGGTGGGCTGCGCGGCCGTCCGCTCGGGGGCCGCGGCCGTCTGCTCGGGGACCGCGACCGGCTCCGCAGCGGCGACCGGCTCCGAGGAGGCGACCTCCGGGCGGCTCTCCGCGGCGGGAGAGCCAGCCGCGGACGCGTCGGCGGTGGCTGCGCCGGTGGCCGGCGCGTCGACCGCCGACGGCTCCACGGACGTCGGCGCGTCGTCCGCCGGGGTCGCTCCGGGTGCGGAGCCAGGCTCGGCCGGGCCGGCACCCGCGGGACCGGGGTCCGCAGGCGCGGCGGGGGCGGGACCGTCCGGGGCGGTGTCCGTCGGCGCGCTCGTCGGCTCGTCCGTCGGCGCGCTCGTGGGCTCGTCCGTCGGCGTGGGAGCGCCCGGGGCGACGTCGCCGGTAGCGTCGGTACGCTGCGCGTCGAGGCCGGACGCCGTCTCGGGAGCCGCGGGCTCGACCGTCTCGGCGGGCTCCGGCACGGCGTCCTGAGGGGAGTCGAGATCGGCGTCTCGGTCGGTCGGCTGACCCATCCACTGTCTCCGTGACGAAAGGCGCGCGGCGGTCCGCGCGACGACGAGGGGTGTGCGGGGATCCGCACGGCGAATACTAGCGGGACGCGAGGGGGTTCTCGGGTCCGTCGTGCCTGGTGGGACGCCCGTGCTGGGCCGTGCGGACCGGGCGGTCGCTGAACCACGACCGGGGCAGGAAGGCCGCCGCGGCGACCACGAGCATGCCGCCGTAGATCCAGACGTACCCGACGGGCTCGCTCGGGACGAGCACGTCGCCTCCCGGCCCCTCGAGCGAGAGGAGCTGCACGACGACGACCCACCCGATGCCGAAGCCCAGGAGACCCGCCATCCCGCCCCAGGCGCGGGCCAGGGTGGCCGCCGCGAGGACGGTGAGCAGGGCGAGCACGATGCCGAGCCCGGCCCCGCCCGGGAGGTCGACGCCCAGGAGGTGCGCCCGGTGCGCGACCGTGCCGACGAGCCCGACGAGCGCGCCCACGAGCGCGCACGCCACCCCGCGGCCCACGAGCCGCCCCGTACCGGTCTCCACGGGCCCCAGGCTAACGCGTGGGTCCGGGCGGGACCTGGTCGCCCGGGAGAGCAGGGCCGGAGGGAGCGTAGAACTCGTGTGAAGGGACGGGCGCCAGCACGTCGTTGCTCAGGGCGTACCACCCGAGCAGCACCGGCTCGCCCCCCGCGGCGGCCGTCACGTGCTGGACCTGCGTCGCGTGCGCGCGCATCGCGCCGAGCACGTCGTCGAGCACGGGCCCCACCGGCACGCTCACGAGCGCGGGCAGCGACGCGTCCGGACGCGCGAGCGGGGGCAGCGCCTCGTCCGGGTCCGGGAGCGTGAGCCGCGCGTCGGCCGCGAGCAGCTCGCGCGCGCCGGGGTGCTCGGCGAGGGCGCGGCGTGCCGCGCGCACCGTGGTCTCGGGGGCGACGACCTGCCACAGCGCGGGCAGCGGCTCGCCGTCCGCGGCGAGGAGCTCGAGCGCGCGGACCGTGACGTCGTGGGCCCGGACGTGGTCGGGGTGGCCGTAGCCGCCGCCCGCCTCGTACGTCGCCACGACGGCGGGACGCCGGTCCCGGACCACCGCCGCCAGGCGGGCGGCGGCCTCGTCGAGCGGGACGCCGACGAACGCGCGCGGCGGGAGCTGCTCGGTCGCGACCCCGCCGGCCACGCCCGGCGCGACCCAGGCCATGCCCGAGTCCTCGAACCGCACGGTCGCGCTGCCGTCCGACGGCTCGACCGGGCTCGTGGCGGTGTCGAGGAAGACGTGGTCCCGCACACCCAGCGCGGCGAGCGCGCGGGCGAGCTCGGTCTCGCGGAACGCCGCGAGCGCGGGCCCGTCGCCCTCGAGGTGCCCGACGCCCGTCGGGTGCGCGGGCGTGTCGATCACCTCGCCCCGCTCTCCCCGCGTGCACGTCACGACGGTGACCGGCTCCCCCGCGCGAGCCCAGGTCGCGAGCAGCGCGCCCGTCGCCAGGGTCTCGTCGTCGGGGTGGGCGTGGACGGCCAGCAGGCCGCCGTCGGGCACGACGGCGGCCTGCTGCCTCTGCGGGACGGTCACCCCGGGGGTGGCGTCAGGCGCGCTTCGCGCGCGAGACCGCGCGGGCGCGCTCGGTCTGGTCGAGGACGACCTTGCGGATGCGGACGACCTCGGGCGTGACCTCGACGCACTCGTCCTCGCGCGCGAACTCCAGCGACTCCTCGAGCGTGAGGTGGCGCGGCGGCACGAGGTTCTCGAAGTTGTCGGCCGTCGAGGACCGCATGTTCGTGAGCTTCTTCTCCTTGGTGATGTTCACGTCCATGTCCTCGTTGCGCGAGTTCTCGCCGACGATCATGCCCTCGTAGACCTCCTGCGTGGGGTCGACGAAGAACGAGCCGCGCTCCTGGAGGTTGATCATCGCGAACGGCGTCACCTTGCCCGCACGGTCGGCGACGAGCGAGCCCGTGGTGCGGGTCTCGATCGCGCCGGCCCACGGCTCGTAGCCCTCGGAGATCGACGACGCGATGCCGGTGCCGCGCGTCTCGGTGAGGAACCGCGTGCGGAACCCGATGAGGCCGCGCGCCGGGACCATGAACTCCATGCGGATCCAGCCCGTGCCGTGGTTCGACATGGTCTCCATGCGGCCCTTGCGCTGGGCGAGGAGCTGGGTGACCGCGCCGAGGTACTCCTCGGGGACGTCGATCGTCATGCGCTCCATCGGCTCGTGCGTCTTGCCGTCGATCGTGCGCGTGACGACCTGCGGCTTGCCGACCGTGAGCTCGAAGCCCTCGCGGCGCATCTGCTCGACGAGGATCGCCAGCGCGAGCTCGCCGCGACCCTGGACCTCCCACGCGTCGGGGCGGTCGGTCGGGAGCACGCGCAGCGACACGTTGCCGACGAGCTCGGCGTCGAGGCGGTCCTTGACCTGGCGGGCCGTGACCTTGTGGCCCTTGCCGCCCTTGCCCGCGAGCGGCGAGGTGTTGATGCCGATGGTCATCGAGATGGCCGGGTCGTCGACCGTGATGAGCGGCAGCGGGCGCGGGTCGTCGGGGTCGGTGAGCGTCTCGCCGATCGTGATGTCCGCGATGCCCGCGACGGCGACGATGTCGCCGGGCCGGGCCTTGTCCGTGGGGACGCGGTCGAGCGCCTTCGTCTCCAGCAGCTCGGTGATCTTCACGCTCTGGAGCGTGCCGTCGTGGCGCGCCCACGCGACGACCTGGCCCTTGCGGAGCTCGCCGTTGAAGATGCGCAGCAGCGCGAGGCGCCCGAGGAACGGCGAGGCGTCGAGGTTGGTCACGTGCGCCTGGAGCGGCGCGCCCTCGTCGTACGTCGGCGCGGGGATCTTCTCGAGGATCGTCGTGAACAGGGGCTCGAGGTCCTCGTTCGAGGGGAGCTGGCCGTCCAGCGGCTGGTCGAGCGACGCGCGGCCGGCCTTCGCGGACGCGTAGACGACCGGGACGTCGAGGATCGCGTCGAGGTCGAGGTCCGGCACGTCGTCCGCGAGGTCGGACGCGAGGCCCAGCAGCAGGTCGGTCGCCTCGGCGACGACCTCGGTGATGCGGGAGTCGGGCCGGTCGACCTTGTTGACGACGATGATCACCGGGAGCTTCGCCGCGAGCGCCTTGCGGAGCACGAACCGGGTCTGCGGGAGCGGGCCCTCGCTCGCGTCCACGAGCAGCACGACGCCGTCGACCATGGACAGGCCGCGCTCGACCTCGCCGCCGAAGTCGGCGTGGCCCGGGGTGTCGATGACGTTGATCGTGATGCCGTCGGGCTCGCCCACCGCGGCGGCCGCCGGGCCGGCGTACCGCACCGCGGTGTTCTTCGCGAGGATGGTGATGCCCTTCTCGCGCTCGAGGTCACCGGAGTCCATGACGCGCTCGTCCACGTGCTGGTGCGCGGAGAAGGCGCCGGACTGGCGCAGCATCGCGTCGACGAGCGTGGTCTTGCCGTGGTCGACGTGGGCGACGATCGCCACGTTGCGCAGGTCGGAGCGCACAGACATCTACGGTTCTCATTTCGTGGGGTACGAGGGGCGACGACGGCCGGCCACCTCAGCGCGCACGACGGCGGGCTCGGCCCGCCGCAGCATCACGGAGCACGGGCCGTCACCCGGGCCCGGCTATCCTACCGGGTCCGCGCTCGGGACACCATGCCCGCCGTCGTGCACCGTTCGGAGGTGCCTCCTCAGGAGGTGCCTCCTCCGGAGGGCGTCTTGCGCCGCGGCCGACGCACGAGCGCGCGCCACCGGTCCGGGCGGTCGGGGTAGAGCTCCTCCCACTGCTCGGAGATCGACTCCGAGACGCGCGTCGTCACGTGCTCGGTGAGGGCGGCGCGCGCCGCGCGCCGCTCGGCGCGCAGGATCGCGGCGTGCTCGACCCGGAGCGCACGCACCGTGGACACCGCCATCCCGATCATCACCACGGAGAACGGCAGCGCGATGAGGATCGCCGCCGTCTGCAGCGCCTGGAGACCGCCCGCGAGCAGGAGCGCGATGGCCAGCAGGCCGGAAGTACCCGCCCAGAAGATGCGGCTCCAGGTGGGCGGGTTCGGGTTACCCCCGCTCGCGAGCATGTCGACGACGAGCGAGCCGGAGTCCGACGACGTCACGAAGAAGACGACGATGAGCACGATCCCCACCACGGCGAGGACGTTCCCGAGAGGCAGGCCGTCGAACAGCTGGAAGAGCGCGGTGTCCGTGTCGACCTCGCCGTCGACGAGCATGCTGCCGGGCTCCATGAGCTCGCGGTACAGCGCCGACCCGCCGAACACGGAGAACCAGAGCGTCGTGACGATCGTCGGGACGAGGAGGGTGCCGAGGACGAACTCGCGGACCGTGCGACCGCGCGAGATCCGGGCGATGAACACCCCGACGAAGGGGGCCCAGGAGATCCACCAGCCCCAGTAGAAGATCGTCCACTGCGACTGCCACTCGAGGCCGGCCTGGCCCTGGAAGGCGGTGGTGTCGAACGTGAGGCGCACGACGTTCTGCAGGTAGTAGCCGAGCGACTGGACCCACTCGCGCAGGAGGAACAGCGTCGGGCCGAGAACCAGCACGAGCGCCAGCACGACGCCGGCGAGGACCATGTTGCCGTTCGACAGCCACTTGATGCCCTTGCCCAGGCCCGAGACGACGGAGAGCGTGGCGAGGGCCGTGATCGCGGCGATGAGCCCGATCTCGAGCGCGGTGCTCGGTTCGACGACGTCGAGGTACCCGAGTCCGGCCGCGATCTGGAGGACCCCGAAACCGAGCGACGTCGCGACGCCGAAGACGGTCCCGATGATCGCGACGACGTCGATGACGTCGCCGAGGCGCCCCTTCACGCGGTCGCCGAACAACGGCTCGAGGGCCCAGCGGATCGAGACGGGGCGGCCCTTGCGGTGGATCGCGTACGCGAGCGCGAGGCCCGCGACGACGTAGATCGCCCACGCGTGGATGCCCCAGTGCAGGTAGCTCTGCCCCATCGCGGCCTGCGCGAGCGACGCGTCGCTCCCCTCGACGCCGGGCTTCGGGTTCACGTAGTGCGAGAGCGGCTCGGCGACGCCCCAGTAGACGAGGCCGATACCCATCCCGGTGGCGAACAGCATCGCGAACCACACGGGCAGGCGGAAGAGCGGGGTCTCCTCGTCCTTGCCGAGCACGATGTCGCCGAACCGGCTCAGACCCATCCACAGCGAGAAGACCACGAAGCCGGCGACGACGATGACGTAGTACCACCCGAAGGCGCCGATCACGTCCGACTGCAGGGTCTCCATGACGGACGTGACGGTGTCCGTGAACAGCACCGTGAGCAGGACGAAGACCAGGATGATGCCCGCCGCCGGGTAGAAGACGCGCGGGTCCGGCCGACCCGTCCGCGGGGCGTCGGGATCGTGCGAGGACACGACCGGCGCGGAGCCGGTGCCCGGCCCGACGGCGTCCGTCGCCACGGCATCGGCCGTCGCGGCGTCGGTCGTCGCGGCGCCGGTCGTCGCGGCGCCCTCGTCGCGGGGCGCGTCGGCCCCTCCCCCGTCGGGCGCCGGCGCGGCCTCCTCGTCACGTGCTGGCTCGCGGGGCGTCTCGTGGTGCGGGGCGTTCATGGTCTCAAGGCTTGTCGGACGCGCGGGCCCCGGCAACCGGAACGCCCGCCGCGGCAGCGGCAGCGCCGGTCCTGGCAGCGGGAACGCCCCGGGGGCGGCCGCGTGCGCGGCCGCCCCCGGGGCGTCGTGACGGCTCAGCGAGCCGTGGAGCGTGCGGTCAGAAGCCGGCGCCCGCGGTGGGCGGGGCGCTGCGCTCGTGGTCCACGTCCTCGCGCGCCGCTGCGAGCGCGCGCTCCTCGTCCGCCAGCGAGGACACCTCGTCGTTCGCGATGTCGCGGGCGGCGGCCTCGAGGAGGGCGTCGCGCGCGGCACGGCGCTCGCGCTGCGCGGCCGGGTCCGGGACGGGGACGGCGGCGAGCAGGCGCTGCGTGTACGCGTGCTTCGGCTCGTGCACGATCTGCGACGTGTCGCCCACCTCGACGAGCTTGCCCTTGTGCATCACGGCGATGCGGTCGGACAGCAGCTCCACGACCGCGAGGTCGTGCGAGATGAACAGGCACGCGAACCCGTGCTCGCGCTGCAGGTCGGTGAACAGGTCGAGGACCCTCGCCTGGACCGACACGTCGAGGGCCGACGTCGGCTCGTCCGCGACGAGCAGCTTCGGCTCGAGCGAGAGCGCCCGCGCGATGCCGACGCGCTGGCGCTGACCGCCCGAGAGCTCGTGCGGGTAGCGGTTGCGCATCGCCCGGGGAAGCTCGACCTGGTCGAGCAGGCGCTCGACCTCACGACTGAGCTCCTTGCCCTTGACGCCCTTGTGCAGCATGAGCGGCTCACCGATCGACTCGCCGATGGGCAGGCGCGGGTTGAGCGACGACCCCGGGTCCTGGAACACGATGCCGACCTCGGTGCGCAGCGGCCTGAGGTCCTTGGGCCGGGCGCCCACCATGTCCGTCCCGACGATCTTCAGCGAGCCGCCCGTGACGGGCAGCAGACCCACGGCCGCGCGGCCGATCGTCGTCTTGCCGGAGCCGGACTCGCCGACCAGGCCGACGACCTCGCCCTGGTGGATCTGGAGCGAGACCTCGTCGACCGCCCGGAACGCCGCCTGCCGGCCGCGGCCCGGGTACTCGATGACCATGTCCTGCGCGTCGAGCACGAGCGGCCGCTCCGGGACCGGGGCGCCCGCGGGCACGCGGTCCGTGGCGGTCGTCGTGCCGCGCTTGGAGCCGAGGTGCGGCACGGCCTCGAGGAGGCGCACCGTGTACGGGTGCTGCGGGTTGCCGAAGATCTCGGCCGACGTGCCGCGCTCGACGACCTGGCCGTCCTTCATGACCATGATCGAGTCCGCCATGTCGGCGACCACGCCCATGTCGTGCGTGATGAGGATGATCGCCGCGTCGACGCGGTAGCGCAGGTCGCGCAGGAGCTTGAGGATCTCCGCCTGGACCGTGACGTCGAGCGCCGTGGTGGGCTCGTCGGCGACGAGGAGCTTCGGGTCGCACGCGAGGGCCTGCGCGATCATCGCGCGCTGGCGCTGACCGCCGGAGAGCTGGTGCGGGTACGCGTCGAACCGGCGCTCGGGCTCGGGGATCTCGACGAGCCGCAGGAGCTCGATCGCGCGCTTCTTCGCGTCCGCGGGACCGACGTTGAAGTGCGTCCGGATGGTCTCGACGATCTGGAAGCCCACCGTGTAGACGGGGTTCAGCGCCGTCATCGGCTCCTGGAAGATCATGGAGATCTCCTTGCCGCGGACGTGCCGCAGCGAGCCGTGCGACATGCCGATGAGCTCGCGGTCGCCGAGCTTGGCCGAGCCGCTGGCGCGGCCGTTCGGCGGGAGCAGGCCCAGCAGCGCGAGCGACGACTGGGACTTGCCCGAGCCGGACTCGCCGACGATCGCGAGGACCTCACCGGAGTGGAGGTCGTAGCTCACGTCCGCGGCCGCGGGGTACCAGGCCTTGTCGACGTAGAAGTCCACGCCGAGGTTGCGCACGGTCAGCACGGGGCTGCCCTGGCGCGCGGCCGGGGCCGCGGGAGACGTCTCGATGGCCACGCTGATCAGTGTCCTTCCTGCTGGAGCCGGCGCTCGTGGCGCCGCGACTCTGCGAGCATGGGCGCATGGGTCCCACGCTGGTCTTCCGTTCGACGTACGGCCGAGTTCTCACGGTGGCGACGGGCGTCGTCGCCGTCGCCCTGGGCGTGAGCACGGCCCTGACGGGGGACGTCGGCGCGGTCGTCGGCGCACTGGTGCCCGCCGCGCTCGTGACGTA
Source organism: Cellulosimicrobium sp. 72-3 (assembly GCF_013127315.1). Classification (NCBI taxonomy): domain Bacteria; kingdom Bacillati; phylum Actinomycetota; class Actinomycetes; order Micrococcales; family Promicromonosporaceae; genus Cellulosimicrobium; species Cellulosimicrobium sp. 72-3. The sequence goes on along the minus strand of NZ_CP053419.1, from coordinate 1,424,797 downwards.
CCTCGTCTGGATGCTGTTCTGGCGTCCCGCCGTCGAGGTGTCCGACGGCGGGGTCGAGGTCCGCAACGTCACGCGCACCGTGCACGTGCCGTGGACGGCGTACGAGGGCGTCGACACCCGCTACTCGCTCGAGGTGCGCTACGCCGGCGGACGCGTGACCGCGTGGTCCGCGCCCCGCTCGAGCGGCACGGCCCGCTGGCTGCGCAGCTCGCGACGGCGCGCCGTCGGCCAGGAGCAGGTGGTCACCGGCGCGAGCGCCGAGGCCGTGGCCGACGCCGTGACGCAGCGCCACGCGATGCTCACGGCGGCCGGCCACCTCGACCGGGCGGTCCAGGGCGCCCCCGGCGCCCGCACGACGTGGCACGTCGTGCAGCTCGCCGTGCTGGGCGCGCTCGCGGTGGGGACGGTCGTGGCGCTCACCGCCTGACCGCGGCGCGCCGCGCCGCCCGAGAGGTCCACGACCTCCCGGGCGGGCGGCGACGACGGCGGTCATCAGCTGGCCCCGGCCTCGCCGGTCGCGCTCGGCGCCGTGGCGGCCGTCGGGCGGGCGACGCGCTTCGCACGGGCCATCTTGCGCTCCGAGGGGATGCGCTTCTGACGGGGGTCGAACGCGTCGCGCAGGCCGTCACCGATGAAGTTGACGCACAGCGCGATGGCGACGATGAACAGACCCGGCCACCAGAACAGCCACGGACGCGTCGCGAACGCCTCCTGGTAGTCGCTGATGAGCTTGCCGAGCGAGGTCGCCGGCGCCTGGATGCCGACGCCGAGGTAGCTCAGCGCGGTCTCCAGCAGGATCGCCGAGCTCATGAGCAGCGTGACGTTGACGATGATCACGCCGACCGCGTTCGGCAGCATGTGCTTGAAGATGATCCGCCGGTCGCTCGCGCCCGCGACCCGGGCGGCGTCGACGAACTCGCGCTCGCGCAGCGAGAGGAACTCGCCGCGCACGAGGCGCGCGAGCGGCGGCCACAGCACGAGCCCGAGGAACGCCCCGAGGATGAGCGCGTTGCTGCCGCCCGAGAGCAGGGCCAGCACCGCACCGATGACGATGACCGGCATCGTGATGATGAGGTCCGTGAACCGCATCAGCCACGAGTCGGTACGACCGCGGTAGTACCCGGAGAGCGCCCCGACGAGGACGCCCGCGATCGTCGCGATGACGCCGACGGAGAGCACGACGAGCAACGAGGTCTGGGTGCCCTGCATGACGCGGGCGAACACGTCACGACCTGCCTCGTCCTGGCCGAAGATGTGCGCCTCGGACGGTGCACCGCCGTTGACCAGGGGGTACGTGGACCCCTGCCCGGAGGGCTTGTAGGCGTACCAGCCCTGCCAGCCGCCGATGCCGATCGAGGTGATCGCGAGCGCGACGATGCCGATCAGCACGACGAGCGCGACCACGGCGCCCTTGTGGTGGAAGAAGCGACGGCGGACGATCTGGCCCTGGGACAGGCCCTCGACCTCGCGCAGCTCGATCTGGTTCTCGACCGCGCCGCTCTGCGACGCGTCGTTCGGTGTGTTGGTCATGCGTTCACCCGGATCCGCGGGTCGAGGGCTGCGTAGATGAGGTCAGCCACGATGTTGGCGATGATGGCGAGGGCCGCGACGATGACGAGGTACGCCATGACGGGGTCGATCTCGCCGCGTTGCAGCGCGTTGAGGAAGAGCAGGCCCATGCCGGGCCGGGCGAACACCTTCTCGGTGATGATCGCGCCGCCCAGGAGCGTGATGACGTCGATCGGGACGATCGTCGCGAGCGGGATCAGCGTGTTGCGGAACCCGTGGCGCATGACGACGGTCCGCTCCGGCAGACCCTTCGCCCGCGCCGTGCGGATGTAATCCTGGCTCATCACCTCGAGCATGCTCGCGCGCGAGTAGCGGGTGTACCCGGCGAACTGGATGAGCACGAGCGCGATCGTCGGGAGCAGCAGGTGGGTGTACTGGTCGAGGACCTGCACCCAGAAGTTGCCGCCGAGGTTCGGCGTGCTGTTGCCGATCGTCGGGATGGGCCGGCCGTTGATCGCCGGTGCGCCGAAGTACGCGGGCCAGACCGACATCACCTTGTCGACGAAGACCATGGACCCGACGAGGAACGCGGTGATGGCCGCAGCACGCGCGGACACGCCCTTGTCGGGACCGCCCCACGCGTACCCGACCCCGATGCCGACGCCGACGGTGACCACGGCGAGCACCAGCACGATCCACCAGTTGTCGACCTGCTTGAGGACCGACTGGATCGGGAAGTAGACGACGACCCCGATCAGGACCGTGGTGAGCGACGCGTACAGGGCGCGGCGGTTCTTCAGGCCCGAGACGAGCGCGGTGATGGCGAAGGCCAGCGCGGCGCCCGTGACGACGATGATGACCGGCCCGAGGTTCGGCTTCTCCCACCAGCCGGAGAGCTGCAGGTAGAGCAGCGCGAGCGCGCTCGCCGCGAAGCCCAGGCCGAAGACCGTGAGCCGCCGCCGCGCGGTCCCGCCGAAGGCGAGGGACCACAGCAGGCCGGAGATCGCGCCGATGCCCACGATCACGAGGATCGAGAGGTTCGGGTCGCGGAGGAAGTCGTTGAAGCCGATCGCGCCCCACTGCTTGAGCAGGACGGCGACCCAGAAGGCCGGGAGCGAGTAGAGCACGAACGAGACGAAGATCGTCAGGTAGTCGAAGGTGCTGTACTGCCGCAGCGCGCTGACGATGCCGACCATGACGCCGAAGACCACGGCAAGGACGGTCGCGGCGGCGACGAGCTGGATCGTCGAGATGACCGCGCCCTGGAGCAGGGTCGAGACGGACTGGCCACTCTGCCAGGCCGTGCCGAGGTCACCGGTCACGAAGTCGCCGAGCCACTTGAAGTAGCGGATCACCGACGGGGTGTCGAGATCGAGGTCGGCGGTGCGCTGGGCGATCAGCTGGGCCTTGTTGGGCTTCGTGCTCGACTCGAGATCCGCGAAGATGTACGGCCGGATCGCGGCGTCGACGAGCAGGTACATCGCGAACGTGGACACGAGGAGGGTCGCCAACCCTGCCAGCACACGCCGCGAGATGAAGGAGAACATCGGAGGTCTTACCTCGCTGGTCGGTAGGGACCCCGGGTCAGGGGCCGGTCGATTCTACGCGCGGGTCTCGCGTGGTCGTGAACCGAGGGCCCGGGACGCCGCGGGTCTGGGCGTCGGGGCGGGTGCACGCGAGGACCGGGGGCCCCGGGCGGAAAGCCGCCGGGACCCCCGGTCTCACACCTGGACGACCCTGCCGCCGCACGGGGCGGCGGCAGGGCGCGTCACGGACTCAGGGCACTCAGCCCTCGAACGTCCAGTTCCAGAACCCGTGGAAGATCGTCGGGCTGATCGTGATCGACTCGACGCCCTTCAGGTTCTCGTCCCAGCCCTGGATGGCGGGGAACTGGAAGATCGTCACGCCGAAGCCGTCGGCCCAGAGGTTCTTCTCGACCTCGAGCTGGAGCTGGAACTGCTCCTCCGGGTCCGTCGAGACCTGGAGCTTGTCGAGCGCGGCGTCCACGGCGGGGTTGTCGTACTTGCCGTAGTTGTTGACGCCCGGGTTCGGCGCCCAGCGGAAGTTCGCGTCCGACTCGGTGACCGCGGTCGAGGTCGACTGCCAGCCGAAGAGCGACGCGTCGTACTGGTCCTGGCCGGTGGCGAGGAGCGTGCCCCACTCGGCGGCCGGGCGGCCCGTGTCGACGATCTCGAAGCCGGCCTGCGCCGCGGTGTCGGTGATGAGCGCGAGCTCGTTCACGCGACGCGTGTTCTCGTTGTTGTACGCGAAGCGCACCTTGACCGGGGTGGCGACGCCGGCGTCGGCGAGCAGCTGCTTCGCCTTCTCGATGTCACCCGCCGGCGGGTAGAAGTCGGAGCCGTTCTCGGCGACCATCTGGTCGTAGTTCGGCGACCCCGGGAGCAGGATGTTCGAGTTGCGCACCTCGGCGTCCGGGTTCAGCGGCTTGATGAGGTTGTCGACGATCGTCTGGCGCGGGATCGTCAGCAGGAACGCCTGGCGCACGGCCTTGGCCTTCTCGGCGTCGCCACCGTAGGTGTTGGCGTCGAACGGACCACCGTTCTGGAAGACCAGGTCGACGTGCTCGTACGTGCCCTCGATGCCCGAGTGGGTCTCGACGCCGTCGAGGCCCTCGAGCGCCGTGCGGACGTCCGCGGAGGCCTGCGGGCCGATCAGGTCGACCTCACCGTTCTCGAGCGCCTGGACCTGGGCCATCGGGTCGTCGATGTACCGGACCGTGATCGTCTCGACCGAGCCCTTGTTCTTGCCCTTGAAGTCCGGGTTCGCCTTGAGCGTGAGGTACTGGTTCTCCTTGTACTCCTCCAGCGTGTAGGCGCCGTTGGAGACGTAGAGCGACGGGTCGTCCGGCAGCGAGGTGAACTCGAAGCCCTCGTTCCAGAACTTCGAGATCTTCGCCAGCGCCGCGGTGTCGTTGTTGAGGATCGCGTCGCGGACGGCGGCCTTGGCCTCCTCCGGGTCCTCGATCTCGAGCGCCTTCTGGCCCACGACGTGCGCCGGGACGAACTCGTTCGTCCAGCTGAGCTCCCAGTCACCGAACGGCTTGTCGTACACGACGGTGATCGACTTGTTGTCGTCCGAGATCTCGGGGTTCTGCGAGATGAGCGCGACGCCCGGGTCCGAGCCGTCGAAGTAGACACCGGCGTCCACCTCGGCCTGGTTCGTGACGTTGCCCTCTTCGTCCGTCTGGGCCTCGACCGTGTTGAACTTGCCGGACTGACCGGCCCAGTCCAGCAGGATCTCCGTCGCGTCGACCGGCGTGCCGTCCGACCACTTGGTGTCGTCACCGAACGTGTACTTCACCGTCAGCGGGTCGTCCGAGAGCTTCTCGTACGTGCCGAACGACTCGTCCTTGACGATGTTCAGGTCGGCGTCGTAGTAGCTGAAGCCCGAGTTGAGCATGTAGTTGATGACGGCGTTCTGCGTCGCGTTGCCGTTCTGGGAGCTCAGGTTGAGCTCGTTGAGCGGAGCCTCCCACGCGACGGTGACGGCGGTCGCGGTGTTGATGCCCGCGTCGTCGCCGCCGTCGGTCTCGCCCTCACCCGACGTGCCGCTGCACGCCGAGAACAGCAGCGCCCCCGTGACCGTCACGGCCAGGGCGGCACTCGTGCGCCTGATCTTCAATGTTCCTCCTCCAAGGGATGGTGGGCGCGGACGAGCGGGCGTCGATCGCCCCTCGGCCGCCCCGTCGCTCGCGCGCTCGCCCGGGGGTCGGCGCGCGTGGACGGGCATGCCCACCACGGTTTGAGGCCACGCTACCTAGCAAGTTGCGAAGGATCTCCCCCTTGCCCGGTTGCGGCAGGTGATCGTTACCGAGTTGATACTGGCCGGTACGGGCGCGTTTCCGGGCCGCGACGGCGGGGAAACACGCGCGAAACGTCCGGGCCCGGACGCACGGGCGCCCGCCGCGTCTCACGATGCGGCGGGCGCCCAGGGCTGTGACCTGCGTCTCAGACGTTGAAGCGGAACTCCACCACGTCGCCGTCGGCCATGACGTAGTCCTTGCCCTCGACGCGCGCCTTGCCCGCGGCACGCGCCGCAGCGACGGAGCCGGTCTCGACGAGGTCCTCGAACGAGACGACCTCCGCCTTGATGAAGCCGCGCTCGAAGTCGGTGTGGATGACCCCGGCCGCCTGGGGCGCCGTCCACCCCTTGCGGATGGTCCACGCGCGGGCCTCCTTGGGCCCGGCGGTGAGGTACGTCTGCAGACCGAGCGTGTCGAAGCCGACGCGCGCGAGCTGGTCGAGGCCGGCCTCGGTCTGGCCCGACTCCGCGAGCATCTCCTTCGCCTCGTCGGGCTCGAGCTCGACGAGCTCGGACTCGAACTTGGCGTCGAGGAAGATCGCCTGGGCGGGCGCGACGAGCGCGCGCAGGCGCGCCTGGAGGTCCTCGTCGGCGAGGCCCGCGTCGTCGGTGTTGAAGACGTAGATGAACGGCTTCGCCGTGAGGAGCTGCAGGCTCGCGACATCCGCGAGGTCGAGACCCGCGGCGGCCGCGCCCTGGAAGAGGGTCGTGCCGGCCTCGAGGACCGCCTGGGCCTTCTGGGCCGCGTCGAGGAGGGCGGCGTCGCCCTTCTTGATCCGGACCTCCTTCTCGAGGCGCGGGACCGTCTTCTCGAGCGTCTGGAGGTCGGCGAGGATCAGCTCGGTGCTGATGGTCTCGATGTCGCCCTCGGCGTCCGTCGAGCCCTCGACGCGGACGACGTCGGGGTCGGAGAACGCGCGCGTCACCTGGCAGATGGCGTCGGCCTCGCGGATGTTCGCGAGGAACTTGTTGCCGAGCCCCTCCCCCTCGCTCGCGCCCTTGACGATGCCCGCGATGTCGACGAACGACACCGTGGCGGGCAGGACGCGCTGGCTGCCGAAGATCTCGGCGAGCTTGTCGAGGCGCGGGTCCGGGAGGGACACGACGCCGACGTTCGGGTCGATCGTCGCGAACGGGTAGTTCGCGGCGAGGACCTGGTTGCGCGTCAGGGCGTTGAAGAGGGTGGACTTGCCGACGTTGGGCAGGCCGACGATGCCGATAGTGAGTGCCACGTCGGCCGAGTCTACGGGCCGGGACCGCGGCGCGCGGTCCCGGCCCGCGCGTCAGGCGTACGACAGCACGCGCTGGAGCAGCTCGGGTGCCCGGCGGTCGTACGTGCGGGCACCCCACCGCACCCCGAGCACGAGCACCACGGCACCCACGACCACGCCCACCGCGAGGGTGACCCACCCGAGCACGGGCAGGTCGGCGACGATCGCGATGACGCCCGGGACGAGGAACGGGAGGGACAGCGCCAGGACGAGGAGCATCGCGACCGTCTGGGCGACGAGGGTCGCCATCGCGGCGCCCTGCGGCTGCTTGAACGGGCTGTCGCCCGGCTTGGGCACCGGGTAGAGCAGGCGCGCCGACGTCGCGCTGGAGATGCCGGTCGAGGTGAGCAGCACGCCCGCGGTGAGGCCGAGCAGCGCGGGCAGCGCGTCCCAGCGCCCGGCCACCGCGACGGAGACCACCGCGAACAGCAAGGACACGGCGCCGCCGGCGACGAGCACGGGGAGCGCCCGGCCCCAGCGGTCCGCCCGTCCCGGGACGCCCGACGACACGTGGAGCGCGAACGCGGTGTGGTCGTAGGCGATGTCCGCCGAGATGGAGAACCCGAGGATCCACGCCGTGAAGGGCGCGAGCGCGAGGAAGATCTCCGAGCCGGTGCCGCCGCCGACGACGAGCAGCACGACGGGGATGAGCGGCACGACCGCGATCGACCCGGAGTAGCGCGGGTCGCGCAGCCAGTAGGTGGCCGTGCGTGCGGCGACGGCGCCCGTGGGCGTCGCCGGGAAGCGCGAGAAGAAGCCGAGACCCTTCGCGCGGCCGCCCCCGCCGGAGGTGGGCGGCGTGACGAGGGCGCGCGCGAGCGCCTTGTCCCACACGACCCACGCGACCGCGAGGGTCGCCAGCGCGACGACGAGCCGCGCGAGCGCGAGGCCCCACGCGCCGTCGTGCACCGCGGCGCCGAGGCCCCACGGCGCGCCGAACGGCGTCCAGGCCGCGACGTCGGCGAGGCGCGTCACCATGCCGCGCACCGCGTCGCCGTCGACGGGGCCCCCGCCCAGCTGGGACCCCAGCCACGCGAACGCGGGCCCGATGAGGACGAGCGGCACGAACGCGGCGATCGTCACGACCTCGCGGTAGCGCCGCGACTCGAGCAGGGGCGCGAGCGCCGTCGTCGTCGCGCGCGAGCCGACGACGCACAGCGCGACCGCGACGACGGCGCCCACGAGCGCGGCGAGGACCGCGAGGGGCGTGCGCCACCACGCGAACGACGCGCCGAGCGCCGCGAGGGCCGTGACGATGCCCGGGATCGAGACGACGCCCGCCACGGCGAGGCCGGCGAGCAGCCGGCGCTGCGGGATGCCGAACAGCACGAAGCGCTGCGGGTCGAGGGTCGCGTCCACACCGAACGCGAAGAGCGGGATCACCCACCACCCGAGGACGGCGAGCGCCCCGGCGAGGATCGTGATCGAGCCCGCGAGCGCGGCGTCCTCGGTGCCGAGGACGACCATCCCGACGACGAGCATCCCGACGACGAACAGCCCGTAGAGGACCCCGACGACGAAGCCGATGGTCTGCCACACGCTCCGGCGGAACGAGTTCCCCATGAGCGTGAGCTTGAGCCTTACGAACTGCGCAACCACGCGAGGCCCTCCGTGCTCTGCCGACCGCCCACGAGCTCGACGAACCGGTCCTCGAGGCTCTGGTCGCCGCGCACCGCGTCCACGGTGCCGGCCGCGAGGACGTGCCCGCCCGCGACCACCGCCACGTGGTCGCACATGCGCTGGACGAGGTCCATGACGTGCGACGACACCACGACCGTCCCGCCGCTGGCGACGTAGCCGGCGAGGATGTCGCGGATGTTGGCCGCGGAGACCGGGTCGACGGCCTCGAACGGCTCGTCGAGCACGAGCGTGCGCGGCGCGTGGATGAGCGCGGTCGCGAGCGCGATCTTCTTCGTCATGCCCGCGGAGTAGTCGACGACGAACGTGTTGGCGTCCTTCGCGAGGTCGAGGGCCGCGAGCAGCTCCGTGGTGCGCTCCGCCACCGTGTCGCGGTCCATGCCGCGCAGCAGGCCCGCGTAGGTCACGAGCTGGGCGCCGGTGAGGCGGTCGAAGAGGCGGACGCCGTCGGGCAGGACGCCGAGCTGGCGCTTGCCCGCGACCGGGTCGGCCCACAGGTCCGTCCCGTGGACGTGCGCGGAGCCGGCGTCGGGCCGCAGGAGGCCCGTCGCCATGGAGAGCGTCGTCGTCTTGCCCGCGCCGTTGGGGCCCACGAGCCCGTAGAACGAGCCCGCCGGCACGTCCAGGTCGATGCCGGCGACCGCGATCTTCTCCCCGAAGCGCTTCCACAGGGCGCGCAGGGACAGCGCGGCGGTGGGGTCCGGGGGCGCGGGCTGTCCCGGCGGAGCCGTGGGCCGGGGGTCGGGCGCGGCGCCCGGCACGCTGCCGGGGGCGGGCGCGCCGGCGGGCGCGACAGGTGGGGCGGGGTGGGGATCGACCATGGCGCCAAGGTAGCCGAGCCCTCAGCCGCGGGGCGGTGCCTTTTGTCACGACCTGCGCGACGACGCCCGCCCGCGCGCCGACCGGCCGTGCTGTCGGTGCCCCGTGGGAGGGTGCGGCCATGGACTCCTCGGGATGGTTGCTCTTCGCCGTCGGACTCGTGCTGGGGCTGGTGGTCGGCGCCGCGCTCGTGCTCGCGGTGCGGCGCGCCTCGCCCGACGCCGCGGGCGCGGAGGTCCGCCGTCTCACCCAGCTCCTGGGCCAGGCGCAGCAGGACGCCGCGCGCGGCGCGGGCCTCGCCGAACGGCTCGAGGCGGAGCGCGAGGGCTTCGCGCGCCAGCTCGGCGCGGCCCAGCGCAGCGCGGACGAGCGGCTCGACCTCGCCCGGGCCACCCACGAGCAGCAGCTCGCGGAGCTGCGGGCCGCGGCCGAGCGCCGCGTCGCGGAGATCCAGGGCGACCACCGGCGGCTCGAGGCCCAGTTCGAGGCGCTCTCGCGCAAGGTGCTCGCCGCGGGCACGGAGCAGTTCCTCGTGCAGGCGGAGGAGCGCATGCGGCGCAGCCAGGAGCAGGGGGCGGCCGAGCTCGCGCGCCGCGAGGAGGCCGTGCGCCACCTGGTCGAGCCGCTCGCCGGGGCGCTGGAGAAGGTGCGCGCGGAGGTCGCCGAGGCCGAGCGGGCCCGCCTCGCCGCGCACGGGAGCCTCGCGGAGCAGGTGCGCGGGGTGCGCGACGCGTCCGAGCTGCTGCGCGCCGAGACGTCGCAGCTCGTGACGGCCCTGCGCTCGTCGCAGGTGCGGGGCGCGTGGGGCGAGCTCCAGCTCCGCCGCGTCGTCGAGGCGGCGGGCATGCTCCCCCACGTCGACTTCGTCGAGCAGGACCAGGTCGCGACCGACGACGGCGCGCTGCGCCCGGACATGGTCGTGCGGCTCGCGGGCGGCAAGCAGGTCGTGGTCGACGCGAAGGTCGCGTTCCTCGGCTACCTCGACGCGCAGGGCGCCACCGATCCGGCCGTGCGCGCGGACCGCCTGGCCGCCCACGCCCGCCACATGCGCAAGCACGTCGACGACCTCGGCGCCAAGCGCTACTGGGACCAGTTCGGCCCGGCACCGGAGTTCGTCGTCATGTTCGTCCCGGCGGAGTCGTTCCTCTCGGCCGCGGTCGAGCAGGACCCGTCGCTCCTCGAGCACGCGGTGTCCAAGAACGTCGTCATCGCGACGCCCATGACGATGGTCGCGATGCTGCGGACGATCGCCTACGCGTGGCGGCAGGACGCCCTGGCCACGAACGCGCAGCAGGTCCTCACGCTCGGCAAGGAGCTCCACGGGCGGCTCGCGGTCATGGGGTCGCACCTGGCGAAGCTCGGGCGCCAGCTCCAGAGCGCCGCGGACTCCTACAACCGGACGGTCGGCTCGCTCGAGACGCGCGTGCTCGTCAGCGCGCGCCGGTTCGCGGACCTGCACGTGGTCGACGACGAGCTGACGACGCCCCCGACGGTGAACCCGCAGCTCAGCGCGGTGAGTGCGCCCGAGCTGCTCGCGTCCGTCAACGAGTCCGTGGTCGCGATCGACGAGCGCCCCGACGACCGCGACGAGCCTCGGCGGGAGCCGTCGGCCGGCGGGGCGAGCGCCTGAACGCTCCCCCGGGGCCGACGGCCGCGGAAGGCTCCGGCGCGGGCGTCAGACGGGCTGGACGGAGAGCGAGGTGCGGCCGCCGCGGGTGGGGCGCCCGCCGTCGGCCGTCGAGCCCTTGAGGTCGGCGCGCAGCTCGCGCGGCAGCGAGAACATGAGGTCCTCCGTCGCCGTGCGGACCTCCTCGACCGCGCCGAACCCGCGCTCCGCGAGGTAGGCGAGCACGTCGTCCACGAGGATCTCCGGCACGGACGCGCCCGAGGTCACGCCCACGGTCGTCGCGCCGTCGAGCCAGGCCGGGTCGATCTCCTTCGCGTGGTCGACGCGGTACGACGCCCCGGCCCCCGCCTGGAGCGCGACCTCGACGAGGCGCACGGAGTTGGACGAGTTCGCCGAGCCGACCACGATGACCACGTCCGCGTCGGGAGCAAGCTTCTTGACCGCGACCTGGCGGTTCTGCGTCGCGTAGCAGATGTCGTCGCTCGGCGGGTCCTGGAGGGTCGGGAACTTCTCCCGCAGCCTGCGGACCGTCTCCATCGTCTCGTCGACGGAGAGCGTCGTCTGGGAGATCCACACGACCTTGTCCGGGTCGCGGACCACGACGTCGTCCACGTGGTCGGGCGAGTCGACGACCTGCACGTGGTCGGGGGCCTCCCCCGCGGTGCCCTCGACCTCCTCGTGGCCCGTGTGGCCGATGAGCAGGATGTCGTAGTCGTCCTTCGCGAAGCGCACGGCCTCCTTGTGCACCTTCGTCACGAGCGGGCACGTGGCGTCGATCGTGTCGAGGTTGCGCGCGGCCGCGGCCGCCTTCACGGCGGGTGACACGCCGTGGGCGGAGAACACGACGCGCGCGCCCTCGGGCACCTCGTCGGTCTCGTCGACGAAGATCGCGCCGCGCTCGCTGAGCGTCTCGACGACGAACTTGTTGTGCACGATCTCCTTGCGCACGTAGACCGGCGCGCCGTAGTGCTCGAGCGCCTTCTCGACCGCGACGACGGCGCGGTCGACGCCCGCGCAGTAGCCGCGCGGCGCCGCCAGCAGGACGCGCTTGCGGGTCCCGTCGACGGCAGGGGTCGCGACGGGGCGGTCGGTCGGGGACGCGGACGAGCCGGCGGGGAGGACGCTCACGCTCCCGAGTCTAGGCGAGCGGCGGTCGCCCGACCCCGGTGAGCCCGCTCACCCACGGCCCGGCCCCGACGTCGTCACGTCCCGCGCGCGAGGCGCACACAGACCCTCCGCAGGCGCGGCGTGCGGCACGCGTGTCGCACCCGCCCGCCGGGCGCGCCGGGTCGACGTCCGTCCCGCCGCCCCCCAAGATCGAGGGCATGAGCGACGACCCGGGCGGCACGACGTCACCCGTGCCCGACGCGCACCGACGACGCCGCCGCGTGTGGTGGTGGCTCGTCCCGCTGCTGCTCGTCGTCGTCGCGGCGGCGGTCGTGGTCGTCGGGACGCTGGAGCACCGCGCGTGGGTCGCCGCCGTCGAGCGCTACGACGCCGAGGTCGCGCGCGTGACGCAGGACGCGACGGACGGGCGCGCGCGGGCCGAGGCGGCGTACCTCACGCGGCTCGTCCCGACGACCGCGGCGGAGGTCGCGAGCGCGGCGCTGCTCGCCGCGAGCGAGGGCCAGGTGGACGACCCGGCGGTCCGCGAGCCCCTGGCCGCCGCGCTCCAGGAGGCCACCACGCTCCGCACGACCCCGGTGACCTACCCGGAGGAGGACCGCACCGTGGACGCCCTGTCCCGCCCGAACCCGCTGCACCCGGGCTCGCGCCCCGCCGTCCACGTCGAGGTCGTGACCGGCTCCGAGCCCGCGGCGGACGCCCTGGACGAGGCCGCCACCGCCGTCGTCGAGGCGGCGGAGCCCGTCGCGACCGCGCAGCGGCAGTGGGCGTACGACGGTCTCGAGGCGGCGGCGACCGAGGGCCGGCCCGTCCTCACGGAGTCGGCCGGCCTCGTCACGGACGAGGGCACGCGCACGACGCTCGACGGGCTGCTGACGCAGGCGACGACGACGCTGGACGCCGGCCCGGGCGGCGCCCCGGTCGCCGAGACCGTGGCGCTGCGCGACGCGGTGCTCGCGGCGACGGAGGCCGTCTGGTCGGACCGGCTGGCGCTCCAGCTCGCCCAGCGGCGCGACCAGGCGCGGGCGACGGGCGTGGACTGCGCGGTCGAGCGGTGCGTGGCGCTCACGTTCGACGACGGGCCCGGGCCCGACACCGAGCGGCTCCTGCAGGTGCTCGCGGAGAAGCACGTCTCGGCCACGTTCTTCCTCGTCGGGAGCAACGTGGAGAAGCGGCCCGACGTCGTGCGCGACACGGCGGCCGCCGGCCACCTGCTCGCGAACCACACCTGGGACCACCCGCAGCTCACGACGCTCGACGACGACGCCGTCCGCGACGAGCTCGCGCGCACCCAGGCGGCGATCGAGAGCGCCGCGGGGGTCACCCCGACGCTCCTGCGGCCCCCGTACGGGGACGTCGACGACCGCGTGCGGTCGGTCGCGCTCCGCTCCGGGCTCCAGGTGGTGCTGTGGAACCTCGACACGCTCGACTGGAAGACGCGCGACGCCGCGGAGACGCGACGCCGCGCGGTGGAGGGCGCGCAACCGGGCAGCGTGGTGCTCATGCACGACATCCACGCCTCGACCGTCGACGCCGTGCCCGGGATCGTCGACGACCTGCGCGCGCAGGGCTACCGCCTCGTCACCGTCGACCTGCTCGCGCCCTGAGCGCTCGACCGGCGCGCCGGCCGGCGCGCTCGGTACCGCGGTGCGTTGGGTGGGCGTGGGTGGGGTGCGGCAGGCTGGTCCCGTGACCGCCTCCCTCCCGCTGCCCGACGACGCCCCGCGTCCGGGTGCCGCGCCCGCCGGTCCGGCGGCCCGCGGCCCCCTGCCGGCGCGCGCGCTCGAGACGAGCGCGGAGCACCCGTGGCCGGTCCGGCTCCTGTCGCGCAAGATCGAGCAGTACGTCGAGCGGATGGCGCCGGTCTGGGTCGAGGGCCAGGTCGTCCAGCTCAACCGGCGCCCGGGCACGTCGACGGCGTTCCTCACGCTGCGCGACACGGACCTCGACATGTCGCTCCCGGTGTCGGCCGCGTCCCGCGTGCTCCAGGGCACGCCGGTGGAGGAGGGCGCGCACGTCGTCGTGCACGCGAAGCCGGTGTTCTGGACGCGGCGCGGCACGCTCCAGCTCCAGGCGCGCGAGATCCGTCCCGTCGGCGTGGGCGAGCTGCTCGCGCGGATCGAGCACCTCAAGCGCGTGCTCGCGGCGGAGGGCCTGTTCGACGCCGACCGCAAGCGGCCGCTGCCGTTCCTCCCGGCCGTCGTCGGGCTGGTGTGCGGGCGCGAGTCCAAGGCGGAGCACGACGTCGTGGTCAACGCGCGCGCCCGCTGGCCCCAGGTCCGGTTCGAGATCCGCGAGGTGGCCGTCCAGGGCGCCCACGCGGTGCAGCAGGTGGGTGACGCGATCCGTGCGCTCGACGCCGACCCGGAGGTGGAGGTCATCGTCGTCGCGCGCGGCGGGGGCGCCGTCGAGGACCTCCTGCCCTTCTCGAACGAGGCGCTGGTGCGCGTCGCGGCGGCATGCCGCACGCCGCTCGTGAGCGCGATCGGCCACGAGACCGACTGCCCGCTGCTCGACCTGGTCGCGGACTACCGCGCCTCGACCCCGACGGCGGCGGCCAAGCGGGTGGTGCCCGACGTGACGGAGGAGCGCGCCCGCGTCGCGCAGGGCCGTCAGCGCCTGCGCAGCGCGATCGCGGGGCGCGTGTCCCGCGAGCAGGCAGGGCTCGACGCGCTGCGGTCCCGGCCCGTGCTCGCCGACCCCGGGCGGATGCTCACCGACCGGCAGGAGCGGGTCGGGGCGCTGCGGGACCGGGCACGCCGGGCGCTCGACGCGCGGCTCGTGCGCGCGGCGGGCGAGGTCGGCCGGCTCGAGGCTCAGGTGCGGGCCCTGTCCCCGGCCTCGACGCTCGAGCGGGGGTACGCCGTCGTGCAGCGGGCCGACGGGCACGTGGTCCGCTCCCCCGCCGACGTCGCGACGGGCGACGCGGTGCGCGTGCGTCTCGCGCGCGGCGCGCTGGACGTGGCGGTCACCGGCACGCACGACGACGGACCCGCTCCCGGCCGGGAGGCGTCGTGACGCGCCCGCGCCGGTTCTGGACCGCCCGCCGGACGACCGGTCGGGCCACGACGCACAGATGGGGTTGAATACTGCCGTGACTTCCTTTGACAACGCTGTCACGTCCGACGTGTCGACGCTCTCCTACGAGCAGGCGCGCGACGAGCTCGTGCAGGTCGTCGCCCGGCTGGAGGCCGGGGGCGAGCCGCTCGAGGACTCGCTCGCGCTCTGGGAGCGCGGCGAGGCGCTCGCCGCGCGCTGCCAGGAGTGGCTCGACGGCGCGCGCGCCCGCCTCGACGCCGCGCGCTCGCAGGACGACGCGACGGCACGCGGCACGACCGACCCCGACGACCCGACCGGAGACGACGCATGAGCACGAGCACGGACCCCGCCCAGCCCGCCGCCGCGGCGCCCACCGAGCACGTCCTCGTCGTCGGCGAGGCGCTCGTCGACGTCGTGCACCGCGCGGACGGCAGCGTCGCGGAGCACCCCGGGGGCAGCCTCGCGAACGTCGCGCTCACGCTCGGGCGGCTCGGGCGGGACGCCCGGCTCGCCACGTGGCTCGGGCAGGACGCGCACGGCGAGGCGGTGCGGGCATGGCTCGACGACTCCGCCGTGACCCTCACGCCCGGCAGCACCGACGCCCCCACGACGAGCGTCGCCACCGCGCACCTCGACGCGCACGGGGCGGCCACGTACGAGTTCGACCTGGAGTGGTGCGTCCCCGCGGGCACGGCTCCCGACGCCGGCACGCTCGCCGTGCACACGGGCTCCATCGCCGCCGTGCTGGAGCCCGGCGCGTCCGACGTCCGCGCGCTCGTCGCCGCGGCGCGCGACACCGCGACGATCACCTACGACCCCAACGCCCGGCCCGCCCTCATGGGCGACCCCGCCGACGCGCGCACCCGCATCGAGGCGCTCGTCGCGCTCGCCGACGTGGTCAAGGTGAGCGACGAGGACGTGGCGTGGCTCGTGCCGGGCGCGAACCCGGTCGCCGTCGCGCGCAAGTGGCTCGCGCTCGGGCCGGCGCTCGTCGTCGTGACGTTCGGCGGCGAGGGCGCGGTCGCCGTCACCGCGACGGGCGAGCAGCGCGTCACGGCCCCACGCGTCGAGGTCGTCGACACCGTCGGCGCGGGCGACTCGTTCATGGGCGCGCTCCTCGACGGGCTGTGGGAGGCCGGCCTGCTCGGCGCGGACCGGCGCGAGGCGCTGCGTGCGATCGACGCCACCGTGCTCGGCGACGTGCTGCGCCGCTGCGTCGCGGTCGCCGCCGTCACCGTCTCGCGCGCCGGGGCCAACCCGCCGCGACGCGCGGAGCTCGCCCTCGGCTGAGCCCGACCACGGCTCCGAGGCCGCGCCCACGAGCCCGCCCAGAGCCCGGCCACGGGCCTGAGCACAAGTCGGCCGCCCGGGCACGAGCCCGGGCGGCCGAGACCTGCGTCAGACCTGCGCGTCCTGCTTCTGCGCCCGCTCCAGGGAGCGCTTGCGGTCCTCGACGTTCTCCTGCTCGATGCGCTCGGCCTCCGCGGTGTCGCGCGTGAGGTTCTCGCTCGTCTCCGGGTCGAAGATCATCATCTTCGTCGGGTCGAACCACAGGTCGGTCACGTCGCCGTCGCGCGCACGCGACGCCGAGTCGAGCGCCACGACGAACTGCGTGCGCACGCCCTCGCCGTCGAGCTCGCGGTCCAGCTCGTCGAGCTGCCCCTTCACGGACTCGTGCATCTCGAACGGGACGTAGGCGTAGAGCTCCGCGCCGAGCCACTCGGTGACGTCGATCTGCGCCTCGAACGTGTGGCCCCGGTCCTTCTTCGCCGGGTCGACGAGCCGCGCGTCCTCGAAGTGCTCGGGCCGCAGGCCGACGATCACCAGGCCCCGGTCGCCGACGGCCGTCGCGATGCTCTCCGGCATGTCGAACTCGCCGAACGGCAGCGTGATCTTCCCGCCCGAGACCTCGCCGGGCAGGAAGTTCATGGGCGGCGTGCCGATGAAGCCCGCGACGAACAGGTTGACCGGCTGCTCGTAGAGGCCGCGCGGGCTCGCGACCTGCTGGAGCACGCCGCGGCGCAGGACGGCGACGCGGTCACCGAGCGTCATGGCCTCGGTCTGGTCGTGGGTGACGTAGACGGTCGTCGTGCCGAGCCGGCGCTGCAGGCGCGCGATCTCGGTGCGGGTCTGCCCGCGCAGCTTGGCGTCGAGGTTCGACAGCGGCTCGTCGAACAGGAACGCCTTCGCGTCGCGCACGATCGCCCGGCCCATCGCGACGCGCTGCCGCTGACCGCCCGAGAGGTTCGCGGGCTTGCGGTCGAGGTGCTCGCGCAGGTCGAGCATGTCGGCCGCGCGCTCGACCTTCTCCCGGATCTCCTCCTCGCTGTGCTTGCCCTTCGCGAGGCGCAGCGGGAACGCGATGTTCTCCGCGACCGTGAGGTGCGGGTAGAGCGCGTAGTTCTGGAACACCATCGCGAGGTCGCGCTCGCGCGGCGCCTTCTCGTTGACGCGCACGCCGTCGATCTCGAGCTCGCCCGCCGTGATGTCCTCGAGCCCCACGATCATGCGCAGGACCGTCGACTTCCCCGAGCCGGACGGCCCGACGAGGATGACGAACTCGCCGTCCGCGATGTCGAGGTTGACGTTGTCCACGGCGAGGAAGCCGTCGCCGTAGCGCTTGACGATGTCCTTGAGGGTGATCGACGCCATCAGCTCTCTCCTCGGGTTCGGCGTGCGGCACGGTGCCCGGCGGACCGGGAGGGCGTGCGGTGGTGGACGGGGCGGGCCGGGGACGCGGTGCTCATCCCTTCACCGCCCCCTGGGTCAGGCCCGAGACGATCTGGCGCTGGAACAGCACGACGAGGATGACCACGGGGATGGTCACGACGACCGCGGCCGCGGAGATCGCGCCCGTCGGCTCCTCGAAGTACGACGCCCCGGTGAAGAACGCGAGCGCCGCCGGGACCGGTCGGGCCGCGCTCGTCGACGTGAGCGAGATGCCGTAGACGAAGTCGTTCCACGCGATGAAGAACGCGATGAGCGCGGTGGTGAACACGCCCGGCGCGGCGAGCGGGACGATCGCCTTGCGGAACGCCTGCCACGGCGTCGCGCCGTCGACCTGCGCGGCCTGCTCGAGCTCCCACGGGATCTGGCGGAAGAACGCCGCGAGCGTCCAGATGGAGATCGGGAGGGTGAGCGACAGGTACGGGATGATCAGGCCGAGCCAGGTGTCGTAGAGGCCGATGTTGCGCCAGAGGTTGAACAGCGGCGTGACGATCGACACGACGGGGAAGATCGACACGCCGAGCGCCGTGGTGAGGATGAGGCGCTTGCCCGGGAAGTCGAGGCGCGCGATCGCGTAGGCGCAGAGCGTGGCGAGCACGACGGCGATGACCGTCGCGATGAGCGAGATGCCGATCGAGTTGCGCAGCGCGGACAGGAACAGCTCCTGCGCGGACCCGCCGGACGCGAGGATCTGCTCGTAGTTGGCGGTGCTCCACTGCGGCGGCAGGAACGTCCCGGAGTTGATGTCGCTAGGCCCCTTGAAGCTCGTCATGAAGATCGACAGCACGGGGAACAGCGCCCCGACGAGCACGACGACCGTGATGACGGCCCACCAGATCTTGGCCTTGGTGCTGAGGACGCTGCCCATCACTTCTCCCCCCTCGCGCCGGCGAGATCCACCTTGAAGAGCTTGATCGCGATGAAGCAGATGAGCACGACGCACAGGAAGAGCAGCACCGAGATCGCCGAGCCCATGCCGATCTGGAGCTGGCCGATCGACGTGCGGTAGGCCAGCAGCGACAGCACCTCGGTGCCGTTCGCGCCGTTCGTCATGATGAAGACGTTGTCGAAGATGCGGAACGCGTCGAGCGCGCGGAACAGGACGGCCACCATGATCGCGGCCTTCATGTTCGGCACGATGACGCGGGTGAACCGCTGCCACGCGGTCGCGCCGTCGACCTTCGCGGCCTCCTCCAGGTCGCCCGGCACCTGCGCGAGGCCGGCGAGGAGCAGGAGCGAGATGAACGGGGTCGTCTTCCAGACCTCGGACGCGATGATGACGAACAGGCTCGTGCCCTGCTGCGCGAACCAGTTGAGGTCGGGCCCGACGCCCGGCACCCAGTCGAACCAGTGGTTGACGTACCCGGACGTGATGTCGAACGCGTAGAACCACGCGAACGCCGAGACGACCGTGATGATGCCGTAGGGCACGAGGATCGCGGTGCGCAGGAGCCCGCGCAGGCGCTTGATCGCGCGGTGCATGACGAGCGCGAGGGCGAAGCCCAGGATCAGCTCGATCACGACCGTGACGACCGTGATGAAGAGCGTGACCCCGAGGTCCCGCCACCACACGGAGTCCGTGAGGATCACGACGTAGTTGTTGAGCCCGACGAACGACCGGTCGTCCGGCGCGGTGAGCTTGTAGTTGAAGAGCGAGTCGTAGACGGCCTGGAGGATCGGGTACAGCGTCACGGCGAGCATGACGACGAACGCCGGCCCGGCGAGGTACCAGCCGAGGCGGGCCTCGGCCCGCGAGCGGTCGCTGCGTGCGGCCTTGGCGGCGGCGTCCGGCGCGCCGCGCGACCCCGACCGGGGAGCGGCCGCGCCGCGCGGCGGGGCGTCGTCGGTCGCCGTCGACGGCGTGGTGGCGTGCCGGCCGCGGGGTGCGGGCTCGGTCGGGGGTCCGGCGTTCACAGGAGTCGCTCCCCTCGCAGGACGGCGGTGATGAACTCGGTGGACTCCTGCGGCGTCGTGTCGGGGTCGACCGACGCGGGCGGGTACCACGTCTGCTGGAGGCCCGTGGAGACCTCGTTGTAGAACGGCGTCTGGGGCCGCGGCGCCGCCTGGTCGAGCGAGTCGCGGATGACGTCGTACATCGGGAACGCCTTCTGGACGTCCGGGTCGTCGTAGGCCTTGATGCTCGCGGCCGGGTTGCCGTTGGTGACGAAGTACTCGGCCTGGTTCTCGGGGCTCACGATGCACTGGGCCGCCTCGTAGGCGAGGTCGGTGTGCTTGCCGAACGCGCCGATGCCGAGCGAGATGCCGCCGTAGGGCGGACGGGCGTCCTCGCCCTCCGTCGTGCGCGGGTACAGCGCCCAGCCGATGTCGTCGAGGAGCGCCTGGTCGAGCGACCCGGCCTCGACGGCGCTCTGGGTGGACGACCAGACGAACGGCCAGTTCACCATGAACGACCCGCGGTCCCCCTGGAACTTGGTGAGCGACGCCGGCTCGTCCTCGCTCGGCAGGCCCGGCCCACCGACGCCCGAGGTGCCGATGCCCCCGATGATCTCTGCGGCGGCCTTGCCCGCGTCCGTGTCGAGGCCGAGCTTCACCTCGTCGGCCGGGGCCTCGGGGTTGTCGATGATGTGGCCGCCCGCGCCCTCGACGAGCGCGTTGATCCACACCGTGAGCGACTCGGCCTTGGCGCCCTGGACGGCCAGGAGCTTGTCCTGGTCCTGGGCCGCCTGCATGATCTGCTCCCACGTGACGGGCTGCGACATGTCGAGCCCGGCGGCCTCGGCCACGGACTTGCGGTACCAGAGGAGCTGCGTGTTCGCCCAGAACGGGATGGCGACCAGCTCGTCCTTCCACGTCGAGGCGTCGATCGCGCCCTGCACCACGTCCTGCGTCGTCGCCTGCGCGACGTCGTCGGGCACGGGCGCCAGGAAGTCCGCCTCGGCGAACTCGGCGATGAACACCGGGTCGAGGCTCATGATGTCGATCGACGAGTCCTTCGCCGCGAGGCGGCGGGCGAGCTGCTCGCGCTGCGACGCGGCGTCGCGCGGCAGCAGCTCGGTCGTGATGCGGTACGCGCCCCCGGCGGCCTCGGTGCAGGCCGCCGCGATGTCGGCCTGGCCCCCGTTGTCCGGGTTGATGTACCACGTGAGCTCCGGCGTCCCGTCGTCGCCCGGGCCGCACGCGGCGAGCGGCGCCACGAGCCCCGCGGCGACCAGGACGGCGAGCGCTCGGGTGCGTCGGCGCACGTCAGCTCCCCTCGGTCGCGCTTCCCCGAGTACCGGGGGTGTCACCCTCCATGGATACCGCCCCCCGGCGCGGCCCGCCATGCGAACGGGCACGCGGAGCACGCCCCGACCTGCGCGATGATGGGAGCCATGACCTCTCCCGCCCCCGCACAGCCGGTCCGTTCGCTCACCCCCGCCGAGGCGTGGGCGACGCTGCGGACCGGGAACGACCGCTTCGTCGCCGACGCCCCGCTGCACCCGTCGCAGGGCGCGGACCGACGACGCGAGACGTCGGCCGCGCAGCACCCGCACACGGTCCTGTTCGGCTGCTCCGACTCCCGCGTCGCGGCGGAGATCATCTTCGACCAGGGCCTGGGCGACATGTTCGTCGTCCGCACGGCGGGGCACGTGGTGGACACCACGGTGCTCGGCTCGATCGAGTACGGCGTCGAGGTGCTGTCCGCGCCGCTCGTCGTGGTGCTCGGGCACGACTCGTGCGGTGCCGTGGGCGCGGCGGTCGAGACCCTGCGGACGGGCGCGCAGGCGAACGGGTTCGTCCGGGCCGTCGTCGACCGCGTCATCCCCTCCGTGGCGAAGATCACGGGCGCCGGGAACGGCACGCTGGAGAACCTCGACCCCGCCGTGCTGCGCCGCGAGCACGTGCGCAACACGGTCGACATGCTGCACTCCTACTCGGCCGGCCTCGCCGCGGCCGTCGCCGAGGGCCGCTGCGCGATCGTCGGCGTCGAGTACGACTTCGCCGAGGGCCGCGCGCACCTGGTCGACGTCGTGGGCGACGTCGGCGAGCAGCCCCGCGCCGACGCCTGACCCCACGGCCCGGGCTGCGCGGCTGCCCCGGCGCGCTCGTCGCCGGGGCAGCGCCCGCCGACCCGTGCACGACCCTCCCCGCAGCCCGCGTGACCTCGCTCACGCGGGTTGCGGGGGCCGGCGCGCGGTGCGGCAGGATGGCCCCATGACTGCATCTCCCGAGGCTCCCGGCGCCGCCGCCGGGACGGCCGCACCGACGACCGAGTACCGCATCGAGCACGACACCATGGGCGAGGTGCGCGTGCCCGCGCAGGCCCTCTACCGCGCGCAGACGCAGCGCGCGGTGGAGAACTTCCCCATCTCCGGCACCCCCCTCGAGCGCGGCCACATCGAGGCGCTCGCCCGCGTGAAGAAGGCCGCGGCCCGCGCGAACGCGGAGCTCGGCGTGCTCGACGAGGACGTCGCCGCCGCCATCGTCGCCGCGGCCGACGAGGTCGCGTCGGGCGCGCACGACGCGCACTTCCCGGTGGACGTCTACCAGACGGGGTCCGGGACGTCGTCGAACATGAACACGAACGAGGTCCTCGCGACGCTCGCGACGCGCTCGCTCGGGCGCGACGTGCACCCGAACGACCACGTCAACGCGTCGCAGTCCTCGAACGACGTGTTCCCCACGTCGGTCCACGTCGCCGCGACGGCCGGGGTCGTGCGCGACCTGGTCCCCGCGCTGGGCCACCTCGCCGAGGCACTCGAGGCGAAGTCCGCCGCGTTCGCGACGGTCGTGAAGTCGGGCCGCACGCACCTCATGGACGCCACGCCCGTGACGCTCGGCCAGGAGTTCGGCGGGTACGCCGCCGCGATCCGCTACGGCGTCGAGCGCCTGGAGTCGGCGCTCCCCCGCGCCGCCGAGGTCCCGCTCGGCGGCACCGCCGTCGGCACCGGCATCAACACGCCCGCCGGGTTCCCCCAGCGCGTCATCGCGCTGCTGGTCGAGGACACGGGCCTGCCCCTCACGGAGGCGCGCGACCACTTCGAGGCGCAGTCCTCGCGCGACGGCCTCGTCGAGCTCTCGGGCGCGCTGCGCACGATCGCCGTCTCGCTCACCAAGATCTGCAACGACCTGCGCTGGATGGGCTCGGGCCCGAACACGGGTCTCGGCGAGATCTTCATCCCGGACCTGCAGCCGGGCAGCTCGATCATGCCGGGCAAGGTCAACCCCGTCGTGCCCGAGGCCGTGCTCATGGTCGCCGCGCGCGTGATCGGCAACGACGCGACCGTCGCGTGGGCCGGCGCGTCGGGCTCGTTCGAGCTCAACGTGCAGATCCCCGTGATCGCGCAGGGCGTCCTCGAGTCGATCCGCCTCCTCGCGAACGCGTCGCGCGTCCTCGCGGACAAGACCGTCGCGGGCATCACGGCGAACGTCGAGCGCGCCCTCGCGCTGGCCGAGTCGTCGCCGTCGATCGTCACGCCGCTCAACCGCGTCATCGGCTACGAGGCGGCGGCGAAGGTCGCGAAGCACTCCGTCAAGGAAGGCCTCACGGTCCGCCAGGCCGTGATCGACCTGGGCTTCGTCGAGCGCGGCGAGGTCACCGAGGCGCAGCTCGACGAGGCGCTCGACGTCCTGTCGATGACGCGCCCGCCGCAGGCCTGAGCGTCCGCGACCCGGGTCCACGGAGGCCGGGCGGAGCGGGACGACCCGCTCCGCCCGGCCTTCGTCGTCCCCGGGTCGTGTGGGAGGACGTCAGTAGTCGACGGGGTCGAGGCGGCGCAGCACGACGGCGAGCAGGCGCGCGAGCTCGGCGCGCTCGGCCTCGTCGAGGTCGACGAGCGCCGCGCGCTCGCGGTCGAGCTGCTGCGGGAAGACCTCGTCGACGAGCGCCGTCCCGGCGTCGGTGAGCGCGACGAGGACGCCGCGCCGGTCGCGCTCCGCGACGGTGCGCTCGACGAGTCCGGCGCGCTCGAGCCGGTCGAGGCGCTTGGTGATCGACGCGCCGGGGGCGCCGGTCATCGTCGTGACCTCGCCCGCCCGCAGCGGCCGCCCGGCGCGGCGCAGCGCCGCGAGCACGTCGAACTCCGCGCGCGAGACGTCGTGCCGTGCCGCGGAGCGCTCCAGCGCCGCCTCGAGCAGCGCCGCGACGCGACGCAGCCGCGCCCCGACCGCCGACGTCGCGGTGTCGAGGTCCGGCCGCTGCTCAGCCCACTCCGCGCGCACGCGGTCGACGTAGTCCACGGACCCAGGATAGGGCGGGCCTCACACTCTTTCACTGGTGAAACACCGAGGAATCACCGCTAGGCTGGTTCGTCGATGCCCCTCTCCTCCCCCGCCCGCCCGGCACTCGCGCCCGTGCGCGCCGCCGCCCAGGACGTCCTCGACCCCGCCCACCTCCGCGACGCCCTGCGCGTGAGCCCCGCCGACGCGACGGTCGCCGCCGCGCTGCGCTGCGGCGCCGCGGTCGCGCTCGCGATCGCCGTCCCGGGCCTGCTCGGGCGCCCCGACCTCACGGCGTTCGCGTCGCTCGGCGCGCTCACGTCGCTCTACGGGCGGTACGACCCGTACCGGCGTCGGGCCACGCTCCTCGCGACCGTCGGCACGCTCATGACCGGTACGATCGCGGCCTTCACGCTCCTCGCCGCGACGGGCACGCCCGCGCTCGTCACGACCGCCGCCGTCGCGCTCCTCGCCGCCGGGGCCACGGCCTTCTGCCTCCTCGTCCGCACGGGCCCGCCCGGCGCGACGATCGTCGTCTTCGCCGCGGGCGCGGGCCTCGCGGGCGCGCCGACGCTCGCCGACGTCGCCCCGCGCGCGCTCGCGGCCGCGTTCGGCGCGCTCCTCGCGGGGCTCGTGTGCACGGCCGGCGTGCTCGTCCGCCCGACGGCGCCCGCGCGCCTCGCCGTCCGCCGCGCCGCCGACGCCGTGCGCGCCACCGAACGACCCGGGGCCCCGCAGAGCGCCGCGCTGGCCGCCCGGGGCGCCGTCGCCCGGGCGCGCGACGTCCTCGCGGACGACGCGTCCTGGTGGCGGACGCGGCCCGCCGTCCCCGCGCTCGCCGCGGAGCTCGACGCCGTCGAGGAGGCGCTCGACGCGACCGGCGTGCCGCGCGGCGACAACGGCCCGGCGGTCCGCACGACCCTGCGCGCCCAGGCACGGTCCCGGGCCGCAGGACCCTGGCGGCTCCCGACCGTGCGCGTCGGCGTCGCCGGGCTCGTCGCCGGTGCGGTCGCCGCCGTCGCCGGCCTCGGGCACGCGGCGTGGGCGACCATGGGCTCGACCGCGGTGCTCCAGGGCGAGTCGACGCGCCACGCCGTCGTGCGGGCGCTGCAGCGCGGGGCCGGCACGGTCGCGGGCGCGCTCCTCGCCTGGCCGCTGCTCGCCGCGCCGCTCGGGTTCTGGGGGACGGCCGCCGTCGTCGTCGTGCTCCAGACCGTCACCGAGACGATCGTGGGGCGCCACTACGGGCTCGCGATGCTCACCATCACGCCCATGGCGCTGCTCATGACCTCGCTCGCGCACCCCGCCGACCCGTCGGCGCTCGCGCTCGACCGCGCGCTCGACACGGTCCTGGGCGCCGTCGTCGGCGTCCTCGCGGTGGTCCTCGTCCACCCGCGGACCCGCCTCCGCGCGAGCGAGACCCCCGGTCCGCCGAGGTAGAGGCCTGGCACCGCGAGGTAGAGGCCTGGTCATGACCAGACCTCTACCTCGGCGGCGGGTCAGACCTCGATCGACTCCAGCATCTCCGTGACGAGCGCCGCCACGGGCGACCGCTCGGAGCGCGTGAGCGTGACGTGCGCGAACAGCGGGTGGCCCTTGAGCGCCTCGATGACCGCGGCGACGCCGTCGTGCCGGCCCACGCGCAGGTTGTCGCGCTGCGCGACGTCGTGTGTGAGGACGACACGCGACGACTGCCCGATGCGGGACAGCACCGTGAGCAGGACGTTGCGCTCGAGCGACTGCGCCTCGTCGACGATGACGAACGCGTCGTGCAGCGAGCGCCCGCGGATGTGCGTGAGCGGGAGCACCTCGAGCATCTCGCGGTCGATGACCTCGTCGAGCACCTGCGGCGAGACGAGCGCCCCGAGGGTGTCGTAGACGGCCTGCGCCCACGGGTTCATCTTCTCGGCCTCGGAGCCGGGCAGGTAGCCGAGCTCCTGGCCCCCGACGGCGTAGAGCGGCCGGAACACCATGACCTTGCGGTGCTGCCGGCGCTCCATAACGGCCTCCAGCCCCGCGCACAGCGCGAGCGCCGACTTGCCCGTCCCGGCCCGCCCGCCGAGCGAGACGATCCCGACGCTCTCGTCGAGCAGCAGGTCGATCGCGACGCGCTGCTCCGCGGAGCGCCCGTGCAGCCCGAACACCTCCCGGTCGCCCCGCACGAGCTGGACGTGCTTGTCCGCGGTGACGCGCCCGAGGGCGGACCCTCGCGGCGAGTGCACGACGAGACCGGTGTGGCAGTGCAGGGGGCCGGCCGCCTCCACGACCTCCGGGTCCAGGCTCGTGAGCTCGACCGACTCGTGCTCCCAGAGCGCCGCCGCCTCCGCGTCGGTGAACGAGATCTCGCCCATCCCCGTCCAGCCCGAGTCCACGGCGAGCTCGTGCCGGTACTCCTCGGCGCGCAGGCCCACGGCCGACGCCTTGACCCGCATCGGCAGGTCCTTGGACACCACCGTGACGTCGTGGCCCTCCGCCGCGAGGTTCGCGGCGACGGAGAGGATCCGGGTGTCGTTGTCCCCCAGCCGGAACCCGGCCGGCAGCACGCCCGGGTCGGTGTGGTTGAGCTCCACGCGCAGCGTCCCGCCGCCGTCGCCGACCGGGATCGGGGCGTCGAGCCGGCCGTGCTTGACCCGCAGGTCGTCGAGCATGCGCAGCGCGCTGCGCGCGAAGTACCCGAGCTCGGCGTGGTGGCGCTTGGCCTCCAGCTCGGTGATGACGACGACCGGGAGGACCACGTCGTGCTCGGCGAACCGCCCGATGGCGCGCGGGTCGCTCAGCAGGACCGACGTGTCGACGACGAACGTGCGGCGCGCGCCGTCCGGTGCGTCGTCCTGCGGTGTGGGTGAGGTACCGGGGGTGGGTGAGGAATGGACCACGAGGGCTCCCCTCCGGCGCACGCGCGCCGTTCTCTCTCTGGGCGAGGCGGGCGACCGGCCGTCGGGCCGTGGGTGCCACGGCTCAGCAGCGCCGGTGCCGGCCCTCCTGAGCGGAGCGTGAACCCCATCGGCTGGCCTCCCGGAGGACGGCGAAGGTGCCGTCCGTCTCCTCGAAACTACGCCCGTGTGATTCGGGTCACCACCCCCGACACGCCTCCGCGCGAGGTTTAACCCACCGTTCACGCGGAGGCCGCACCCGCGGGCCGCGCGAGATCGACCCGAGCGTCCGAGACCGGCCCTCCGGGGGCCGGCGTCGTGACGGTCGGGTCGATCCCGGACAGGTCAGTGCTCGACGTGCTTCGGCGCCATCGCGATCGCGGCGACGAACCCGAGCACGAGCACCACGGCCGTGACCGCGAGCGTCTGCCCGACGGCGGTCGCGAAGCCCTGGTGGAACGCGGTGGTCGCGGCGTCCGTGACCTGGCGCGCGACGTCGTCGGGCACGCCCGGCGGGAGGTCGAACGACCCGCCCTGGCCCCCCTGGAGCGACCCCGCGTTCGCGAACCCGTCGACGAACTGCTGGCGGAACTGCTCGGGGAGCGAGGCCGCCGCGTCCCGCGCGGCCGCCGGGAGGGTCACCGCGAGGCGCGCGGTGAGCGTCGCGACGATCGCGGCCGACCCGATCACGCCGCCCACCTGGCGCGTCGTGTTGAAGGCGCCCGCGCCCGCCCCGGCGGTGCGGTGGTCGAGGCCCGACGTCGCGAGGTTCGCGAGCGGCGAGAAGACGCACCCGGTGCCGATGCCGAACAGCGTCATGGGGAGCACGATCGTCACCACCGACACGCCCGGCCCGACGACCGCCGCGAGCCAGCCGATCGCGACCGCGAGGACGCCGAACCCCGTCGCGACGACCCACTTCGCGGGCACGCGGTCGGACAGGCGGCCGGCGAGCGGCGCGACGATCCCCGACACGAGCGAGCCCGGCAGGTTCACGAGCGCGGCGTGCAGGGGCGACAGCCCGAGGATCGACTGGAGGAAGATCGTCAGCGGGAAGAAGATGCCGATCATCGCGAACGACACGGACATGCCCGCGACGTTCGCGAGCGAGAAGTTGCGCGAGCGGAAGAGCCGCAGCGGCAGCAGCGCGTCGTCGCCGAGCCGGCGCTGCCACAGCACGAACGCGGCCAGCACGAGCAGGCCGACGCCGATCACGCCCCACACCGTGACCGGCCCGGTGATCGTGCCCCAGTCGTACGTCTGGCCCTCCTGGAGCCCGAAGACGACCGCGAAGAGCCCGACGACGGACAGCACGATGCCGACCACGTCGAACGAGCGCTTGTTCGTCGCGAGCCGCGGGAGCCGCACCAGGGCGAGCCAGAGCGCGACGACCCCGACCGGGACGTTGACGAAGAAGATCCACTCCCAGCCCCACGACTCGACGAACAGCCCGCCGAGCAGCGGGCCGGCGATCGTCGCGACGCCCGCCGTCGCGCCCCACAGGCCCATGGCCGCTCCGCGCTGCCGCGGCGGGAACACGCGCGTGATCATGGCCATCGTCTGCGGGGTCATGAGCGCCGCGCCGACGCCCTGGACCACGCGAGCGGCGATGAGCATCCCGATCGAGCCCGAGAGCCCGCACCACGCGGACGCGAGCGTGAACACCGCCAGGCCGACGACGAACACCGGCTTGGGCCCGTACCGGTCGCCCAGGCGACCCGCGAGCAGGAGCAGCACCGCGTACGAGAGCAGGTAGGCGCTGTTGACCCAGCCGACCGCGACCAGCGACGCGTCGAGCTCACGCTGGAGCGTGGGGACCGCGATGTTCACGATCGTGGTGTCGACCATGATCATGAAGAAGCCGAGGATGAGCGGCGGCAGGATGCTCCAGGCGCTGCGGCCGTGGAGGTCGACGAGGGGCACGACGCGCGCGCCGGCCTCGGCGGGTGCCGGGGCCGGGCCGGTGCCCGGGGCGGGAGTGGTCACGAGGACTCCTGAGGTGAGGTCGTGCGGGAGTGGCGGAACGCGGGTCCGGGCTCCTCGGTCCAGCTCAGCGCGCCGGACGTGACGTCCGCGACGGTCGCGTCGAGCCAGGCGATCTCGGCCCGGGTCTGGTGGAGCTCGAAGTGGGCGTCGAGCAGGTAGCGGCGGGGCAGGCCGCGGGCGACCACGTCGTCGAGGCGCTCGCGCACCCCGTCGATCGCGGCCGCGAGCGCCGCGCGACGCTCGCGGAGCAGCGCGAGGGCGTCCTCGCGCGGGAGGTCGTGCACGAGCGCGAGCCCGACCGGGAAGGCGGGGTACTCGCGCGGCGTCTCGCGGACGAGGTCGCGCGTGCGGGCGTCGTGCGCGGCGACGCCGGCCGGGGTGATGGCATAGAGCGTCCGCTCGGGCCGGTTGCCGTCCCGGTCGACGCCCGCGCGCTCGACGAGGCCGTCCCGCTCGAGGCGGTCCACCGCGTGGTAGACGGCGCCGGGGTTGAGCCGCACGAGGCGGTCGTCGCGCCGCTTGCGCAGGCGCACGAGCATCTCGTACGGGTGCATGGGCTGCTCGAGCAGCACGGCGAGCACGAGGGTCGCCGTGGGGCTGAGGCGCGGGGAGGTCACGGTGGTCTCCGGGACGGGGTGGCGGGGTAGCAGGCCGGCGGGTGGGGAGCTCGCCCCCGGCTGGAATATTCCGGTTGGAATATACGCCTCCCGCTCGACCGGTGTCGACCGCCGGGCTCCATGCGGGCGGAGGTCACGCGCGCGGAGATCGCGCGCGCGGAGATCGCGCGCGCGGGTCGCGGGCGCGCGGTCGCGCGGGTGCGACGGCGCGCGTAGGTTCACGAGCCATGAGCGCCCCCGAGCTCCTCGATCTCGACGCCACCGCGCTCGCCGGTGCCCTGCGCGCCGGCGACGTCTCTCCCGTCGAGGTCCTCGACGCGACGCTCGACGCCGCCGCCGGGGTCGGTGCCGCCGTCGGCGCCTTCACCGTGCTGACCCCGGACCTGGCGCGCACGCAGGCCCTCGCCGCGCAGGACGCGCTCGTGGCGGCGCGGCGCGACGGCCGGGCCGGTCCCCACGACGGCCTCCCGCCGTTCCTCGGCGTCCCCTGCCCCGTCAAGGACCTCACGATGGTCGAGGGCGTGCCGATGCGCGCAGGCTCGGCCGCGATCGACCCGTTCCCCGCCCCGTACGACGACGGCGTCGTGACGCTCCTGCGGCGCACCGGCACGGTGATGGTCGGCAAGACCTCGACCCCGGAGCTCGGCCTCCCCTGCTACACGGAGCCCGACGTCGGCCCGACAGCCCGCACCCCGTGGGACCTCGCGCGGTCGGCGGGCGGGTCGAGCGGGGGCGCGGCCGCTGCGGTCGCGGCGCGCGTCGTCCCCGTCGCGCACGGGAGCGACGGCGGCGGCTCGCTGCGCATCCCCGCGAGCGCGTGCGGGCTCGTCGGGCTCAAGCCGTCGCGCGGGCTCGTGAGCCCGGGCCCGTACGGGGTCGACGGCGCGGGGCTCGCGACGCACGGCGTCCTCACCCGGTCGGTCCGCGACACCGCCGCGTTCCTCGACGTGCTCGCGCGCCCCTGGCCCGGCGACACCTTCACCGCGCGGCTCGGCGCCCCGCCGGACGGGCGGCGGCTCCGCGTCGGGCTGCTGCTGGAGCCCGTGATCGCCGCCGGCGCCCCCGTGCACCCTGCGTGCGCCGACGCCGCCCGCGCGGCGGCGGAGCTCCTCGTCCGGCTCGGGCACGACGTCGTCGAGATCCCGCCCCCGTTCGGGGCCGAGCGCTGGGACGCGTTCGCGGCGCTGTGGTCCGTCGGGGCGCTCCAGGCACCCGTCCCGCCGGAGCGCGAGCACCTGCTCGTGCCGCTCACGCGGTGGCTGCGCGAGCGCGGGCGCGCGGTGAGCGGGCTCGCGTACGCGACGGCGCTCGCGGGGGTGCAGCAGCTCACGCGCGAGGTCGCCGCCGCGTGGTCGGGCGTCGACGTCGTGCTCTCCCCCACGCTCGCGCAGCCGCCCGCGCTCGTCGGCAGCCAGCGCGTCGACGACGACCCGGCCGCCGACTTCGCGGCGCAGACGGCGTTCACGCCCTGGACGAGCCTCTGGAACCTCACGGGGCGGCCCGCGGTCTCCCTCCCGCTCGGCGAGGCGCGCGTCACCGACCCCGACGGGTCTGCGGCGACCGTCCCCGTCGGGGTCATGCTCGGCGCGGACCACGGGGACGACGCCCTGCTGCTGGCCCTCGCGGCGCGCCTCGAGGAGGCCGCGCCGTGGTCCCACCGTCGCCCGGGGACGTCGTCGTGACGGCGTACGCCTGCCTGCTCTTCGCCGTGAACGTGGGCGGGCGGAAGGTCCCGTCGACCGCGCTGCGGGACCTCGCGGGCGAGCTCGGCCTCGCGCACGCCCGCACGGTCGTGAACAGCGGGAACCTCGTCGTCGGGCCGGGGTCGTCCGGTGCGTCGTCGCCCGCGGACGTCGCGCGCCTCCTGCACGACGGCGTCGCCGAGCGGTTCGGCGTCGACGCCGCCGTGGCCGTGCTCACGACCGAGCGCCTCCGGAAGATCGTGCGCGGGAACCCGCTGCCCGACGACGCCGCCGACCGCCCGGCCGGGCTGCTGGTCCACGTGGGCGAGGAGCCGGTCGACCCGGACGCCGCCGCCGCGCTCGGGCCGCGCCTGACGACCGAGCGCGCCGTCGTCGCGAACGGCGTCCTCTACGTCGCCTACCCCGACGGCGTCGGTCGGTCGAGGCTGACGGCGGCCGTCCTCGCGAAGGCGGCCGGGACCCCGGTGACGGGCCGGAACTGGAGAACGACGACGCGTCTCCTCGCGCTCGCCGAGGACACCCCGCCCTGACGCGCGCGGCGGGACGAGCGCCAGGAGACTGGACCGCGAGCCGGACACGTCGACCGCGAGGGGTGCGCCGCCCCGTAGAATCGTGGGCGGTGTGCCGGGAAGTCTGGTCGGCCACGGTCCGCGACGCGGCCGTGCGACACGACAGCGACCCCGGGAGCACGATGACCCACCCCGCCCTGCCCTCCGGCCCCTCGGCCACCCCGCCGACCGACCGCCCCTCCCCCGGTGCACGCCTGCGCCGCTGGGTCGGGCGCGAGACGACGGGCGGCGCCCTGCTCATCGGCGCGGCGCTGCTCGCGCTGGTCTGGGCCAACTCGCCCTGGCGCGAGTCCTACCTCACGCTGTCGAGCACCGTCGTCGGCCCGTCCTCCCCGCTGCACCTCGACCTGACGCTGTCGACGTGGGCGGCCGACGGCCTGCTCGCGATCTTCTTCTTCGTGGTCGGCGTCGAGCTCAAGCAGGAGTTCGTCGCGGGCAGCCTGCGCAACCCGAGGCAAGCGGGCGTCCCGGTGCTCGCGGCGATGGGCGGCATGGCGGTGCCGGCCCTGATCTTCGTCGCCGTCCTGCTGACCACGGGCGACCCGGGCGCGCTGCACGGGTGGGCGATCCCCACGGCGACGGACATCGCGTTCGCGCTCGGCGTGCTCGCCGTCTTCGGCCGCGGGCTCCCCGTCGCGATCCGCACGTTCCTGCTCACGCTCGCGGTCGTCGACGACCTGCTCGCGATCGTCGTCATCGCGATCTTCTACACGGCGGAGCTGCAGTGGGGCTACCTCGGCCTCGCGCTGCTCGCCGTCGCGCTCTACGCCGTCCTCGTGCGCGCTCGCCGCACCCGCTGGTGGCTCCTGCTGCCCGTCGCGGTGGTCGCCTGGGCGTTCATGCACGAGTCGGGCGTCCACGCCACGATCGCCGGCGTCCTGCTCGGCTTCACCGTCCCCGCGCTCGCGGTGCACGGGGAGCGGGAGCCGCGCACGCAGCGCTTCGAGCACACGGTGCGCCCGCTCTCGCAGGGCGTCGCGCTGCCGGTGTTCGCGTTCTTCGCGGCCGGCGTCTCGATCGTGGGCGGCGAGACGCCCGTCGGGGAGGTGCTGACGCAGCCCGTCGTGCTCGCCATCGTCCTCGGGCTCGTCGTCGGCAAGCTCGTGGGCGTGCTCGGGGTCACGGCGCTCGTCACGCGCTTCACGCCGCTGCGGCTCGCGGCCGGCATCGGGGTGCGCGACCTCCTGCCCGTCGGGTTCCTCGCGGGCATCGGCTTCACCGTCTCGCTCCTCATCGCGGAGCTGTCGTTCCCCGACGCCGAGCACACCGACGGCGCGAAGA
Source organism: Cellulosimicrobium sp. 72-3 (assembly GCF_013127315.1). Taxonomy (NCBI): domain Bacteria; kingdom Bacillati; phylum Actinomycetota; class Actinomycetes; order Micrococcales; family Promicromonosporaceae; genus Cellulosimicrobium; species Cellulosimicrobium sp. 72-3. Next base: position 1,392,032 of record NZ_CP053419.1, on the reverse strand, counting down.
TCGCGATCCTCGCGGCGTCCACGATCGCGGCGGTGCTGGCCGCGCTCGCGCTGCGCTGGGACGCCCGCCGGGCCCGCTCGAACGACATGAACCGCGACGACCTCCCGGACGACGTCACCGACTTCATCGGTGACCCGAAGGACCGCCTGGAGCACTAGCCCGAGCGGGCCCGCCCTGCTCAGCAGGCGGCGGCGACCTCGAACCGGCCGGGCGCGGCCTCGCGCAGCGTCGTGACCGTCGCGTCGCCCTGGCCGAGGTACGCGAGCGAGCCGACCGCGTAGTACGGGTTGTAGGGGTTCACGCCGTAGGAGATCGCGCGCCCCGCGGTCCGGTGCTGCGCGTTCGTCGCGGTGCCGCACCACGGCCCGGTCGGCGCCTGCACCGTCACCGCGACCTGCGCGGTCGACGCGTTCCCCGCCGCGTCGACCGCGCGGGCCGTGAGCACGTGCGAGCCGGGCGCGAGCGCCGTCGTGTCCCAGTCGAACCCGTACGGGGCGGTGCGCAGCGTCACGAGCATCGCGCCGTCGACGCTCAGCTCGACGCGGTCGACCGCGCGGTCGTCGGACGCCGCGACCTCCACGCGGACCGTCCCCGAGACGGCGGCGCCCGCGGCGGGCGCGGTGATCGCGACCGTCGGCGCCGTGACGTCCGGGTCGGGGCCCGGGTCGCGGTCGACGCGCCGGTTGTTCGCGAACAGGAAGTCGGTGAGGTAGGCCGGGTAGTCGATGCTGTTCGTCGACACGTAGGACCCTCCGGGGCCGCCGCCCGCGGGCCACGCGTGCGCGAGCCCGGTGTTCTGGACCAGCGAGACGCGCGGGCCGGCGGCGTCGGACCACAGCGACCCGGTGCCCGCGCGGTTCGTGCCCGCGAGCCCGGCGAGCGAGAACGACGACGTGGTCCCGGCTCCGTAGAGGTCGGCCATGACCTGGGCGTTGAGCGTCCCGTACCCGGTCGCGACCGTCGTGTCGGCGCTGCCGAAGACGACGGACGTCACCTGCGAGCCGAAGCCCGCCGCGTGCGTCCCCGCGAAGGTCCGGCACGTCGAGCGCGCCTGCGCGAGCGTCGTCGCGACGCTCCCGATCTGGCCCGACGTCGTCCCGACCGTCGGCCCCGCCGCGATCCCCACGCCCGCGAACACGTCGGGCGCGAGGCAGCCCATGACCATCGCCTGGCCGCCGCCGGACGACAGGCCGCTGGCGTAGACCTGGTCCGGGTCGATGCCGAGCGAGGCGTCTGCCAGCAGGGTCGAGACGAGGTCGAGCAGGTCGTCGTCGTGCCGCGCGGGGTTCGTGCGGCTGTGGTTCGTGTCGTAGTAGTCCCAGCAGCCGAGCAGGACACCGCCGTTCGGCGCGGCGGGGACCGCGACGACCATGCCGTGCTCGTCGGCGGTCGCGGTCCAGTTGCCGCCGTTCTTGAGCACCTGCGACGTCTGGACGCACCCGTGCAGGGAGACCATGAGCGCCCGACCGCCGGGGAGCGCGGGCGCCGTCGACGGCCGGTAGAGCTCGACCGTCATCCCGCCGGCGGTGCGCTGGGACCACGACCCGGCGGCCGTGGCCGGTGCGGTGACGAGCGGGGCGAGCACGACCGCGAGCGCCGCGCCGAGGGCGAGCGCGACGGCGCTCCGGCGGGCGCGGGCGCGCTGTCTGAGGGAGTGCCTGACCATCTGAACCTCCACGTCGAGGTCGGGTCGTCGTCGGCGCTTCGCGCACCGTGGCGCGCACCGTCGCGCGCCGGACCCGGGCGAGCCGGACGTTACGTGTGACCTGAATCACCTGTCAATATCAGAGCACCCCCGACGGGCTCGCAGCACCGCGCGCGACTGTCCCGCCCGACGCGGGTTGACACCGCGCCGCCCGGGGATCCATGATTCCCGCAACCTGAATCGCCTCTCATGTTCGAGCGGCGCTCCCCCTCAGGACCACCCAACGAAGGGCGAAGTCATGCGGACGAAGAAGTCCCAGCGGTCGGCGCTCGCCGTCGCCGCGCTCGCGGCCGCGAGCCTCGCGCTCGCCGCCTGCGCGCCGACCGACGCGAGCGGCGGCGGCAGCACCGGAGGCGAGAGCAGCACGAGCGCCGACCCGGTCGACGTCGGCATCATCTACTCCAAGACCGGGCCGCTCGCGGCCTACGGCGAGGCCTACTACGAGGGCTTCCAGGCCGGTCTCGACTACGCGACCGACGGCACGGGCGAGGTCGACGGCCGCCCGGTGAACGTGACGTTCCACGACGACGGCGGCGACCCGGACAAGGCGGTCGGGCAGGCCAAGGACCTCATCGGCAAGGGCTACCAGATCCTCGGCGGCACGGTCGTGTCCGGCGTGGCGCTCAAGCTCGCCGAGCAGGCCGAGCAGAACAAGGTGCTCTACATCTCCGGGCCCGCCGCGGTCGACGCGCTCACGGGCATCAACGACTACACGTTCCGCTCGGGGCGCCAGTCGCTCCAGGACGTGGCGACCGCCGGCACGTTCGTGGACCCGGACGGTGCGAAGGTCGTCGTGTTCGCCCAGGACAACGCGTTCGGCCAGGGCAACCTCGCCGCGGTCGAGGCCGTCCTCGGCGCGCAGGGCGCCGAGGTGACGAGCGTGCTCGTGCCGGAGGACGCGACGGAGTTCACGCCGTTCGCGCACCAGATCGTCGACGCCGCGCCCGACCTCGTGTTCGTCGCGTGGGCCGGGGCGACGTCGGGCGCGATGTGGCAGGGCCTCGACCAGCAGGGCGTCCTCGACGCGACCACGGTCGTCACCGGGCTCGGCGACGTCGCGACCTACGGCGCGTACGGCGCCGCGGCGAGCAAGGTCGACTTCCTCAACCACTACTTCCCCGGCGCCGCGGGCACCGAGGTCGAGGCCGCGATGCTCGCGTCCGTCGAGGAGGCCGGGAAGCAGGCCGACCTCTTCACGCCCGACGGCTTCGTCGCCGCGCAGATGATCGTCCACGCGATCGCCGAGGGCGGCGACGACGTCGACGCCATGGTCGACGCGCTCGAGGGCTGGAGCTTCGACGGCCCCAAGGGCACGACGACGGTCCGCGCGTCCGACCACGCGCTCGTCCAGCCGATGTACCAGGTGAAGCTCGTGGCCGAGGGCGACGGCTGGGCTCCCGAGCTCGTCGCCGAGGTGCCGGGCGACGACGTCGCGCCGGCCGAGGCGGGCTGACGTGGGCGAGCCGCACACCCTCCCCGCGCTCGAGGTCCGCGACCTCGGGCTCCAGATCGGCGGCGCGCGGATCCTGCGGGGCGTGAGCCTCGCCGTCGGGCAGGGCGAGATGCTCGGCGTGATCGGGCCGAACGGCGCGGGCAAGACGACGCTCTTCAACCTGGTCTCCGGGATCCACCGCCCGACGAGCGGGTCGGTGCTCCTCGAGGGCGCGGACGTGACGACCACCTCGGTGGCCGCGCGCGCCCGCGCGGGCCTGGGCCGCACGTTCCAGACGTCGAGCCTGTTCCCGCGCCTGAGCGTCCGGGAGAACGTGCGGCTCGCCGCGCAGGGGCGCCTCGGCGGCGCCCTGTCGGTGCTGCGCTTCCCGCGTCGCGGCGACGCCGCGACGCGGGAGGCGGACCGGCACCTGGAGACCGTCGGGCTCGTGCGCCGCGCCGAGGTCGCCGCGGGCGACCTGTCGCACGGCGACAAGCGCAAGCTCGAGATCGCGGTGCTCCTCGCGACCGAGCCGCGCGTCGTGCTGCTCGACGAGCCCATGGCGGGCGTGTCGTCGGCCGACGTGCCCGGCCTCGTCGAGGTCATCCGCGACCTGCACGCGACCGGCTGCACGGTGCTCATGGTCGAGCACCACATGGACGTCGTGCTGGGGCTCGTGGACCGCGTCGCCGTCATGCACCACGGCGAGCTGCTCGCGTGCGACACCCCCGACGCCGTCATGGCGGACCCGACGGTGCAGAGCGCCTACCTCGGCGTCACGGCAGGAGAGGCAGCATGAGCGGCAGCAGCAGGAGCACCGCCCAGCCCGCGGTCAGGAGCGACGTGCCCGTCCTCGAGGTGCGCGGGCTCTCCGCGCGCATCGCGGGCCAGCAGGTCGTCGAGGACGTGACGTTCTCCGTCCCGGCCACGGGCGTCACCGCGGTGCTGGGCCGCAACGGCGTCGGCAAGACGTCGACCCTCAAGGCCGTGCTCGGCCTGATCGAGCGCCGGGGCGAGGTGCTGCTCGCGGGCGAGCGCGTCGACGGCGAGCGCACGGACCGGATCGTGCGGCGCGGCGTCGGGTACGTGCCCGAGGACCGGGAGGTGTTCGCCGGGCTCACGGTCGCGGAGAACCTGCGGCTCGCGGAGCGCGACGCCCACCCGCGACGCGAGCTCGTCGCGGAGCTGTTCCCGGACCTGGTGCAGCGCGCCGCCCAGCGCGCGGGCACCCTCTCGGGCGGGCAGCAGCAGATGGTGTCGCTCGCGCGCGCCCTGCTCAACGCCAACCGCCTGCTCCTCGTCGACGAGCCCACCAAGGGCCTCGCGCCCCGGATCGTCGGCGAGGTGTCGGACGCGCTCGCGGAGGCGGCCCGCACGGTCCCGATCCTGCTCGTCGAGCAGAACCTCGAGGTCATCGAGCGGCTCGCCGAGCGCGTCGTCGTGATCGACGCGGGCCGCGTCGTGCACACCGGTCCCGCGCGCGAGCTCCTCGACGACCCCGACCGCGTCCAGCAGCTCCTCGGCGTGCACGCCGAGGTCGACCACCACGGAACCGAAGGGGCGGTGGCCCGGTGAGCACGATCGTCCTCCTCCTCGTCACGGGGCTCGGCCTCGGGGCGCTGTACTTCCTCGTCGCGTCGGGCCTGTCGCTCATCTACGGGCTCATGGGCGTCCTCAACTTCGCGCACGGGTCGTTCCTCACGCTCGGCGCGTTCGGCGGCTGGTTCGTCGCACGCTCCCTCGGCGCGGACTCGTGGGGCGTCTTCGCGCTCTCGCTGCTCGCCGGGGCCGTCGTCGGGGCGGGGGCCGCGGCGCTCACCGAGCTCCTGCTCATCCGCCCCCTCTACGAGCGGCACATCGAGCAGGTGCTCGTCACCGTCGGGCTCTCGCTCGCGTCCGTCGCGCTGTTCGAGGGCATGTGGGGATCGGACCCCGAGTTCATCTCCGGCCCGGCGTGGCTCAAGGGCACGACCGACCTGGCCGGCGCGCCGGTGCCCAACGACCGGTTCGTCGCGATCGGCGCCGCGGCGCTCGTGCTCGGCGCGATCGTGCTGTTCCTCCAGCGCACCCGCTACGGGCTCATCATCCGCGCGGGCGTCGAGAACCGGTCCATGGTCACCGCGCTCGGCATCGACGTGCGCAAGGCGTTCACGCTCGTCTTCGCGGTCGGCGGCGCCGCCGCGGGGCTCGGCGGGGTCCTCGCCTCGCAGTACTTCGGGTACGTCTCCCCGCACCTCGGCGGGTCGCTGCTCATCTTCGCGTTCATCGTCACCGTCATCGGGGGGCTCGGCTCCCTGACCGGCGCGGCAGTCGCGTCCGTGCTCGTCGCGGTCCTGCAGCAGTTCGCGAACTACTACCTCGGCTACGGCGACCTCCTCGTCGTGCTCCTCCTCGCGCTCGTGCTCCTCGTCCGTCCCACCGGCCTCCTCGGGAGGACAGCCGCATGACCACCCAGACCGCTCCCCCGGCCCCGGCCGCCCCCGCCGACGACGCGCCGCGCGCCGACCGACGCGCCCGCCGGGCGCCGTCGGGCACGCTGGTCCGCACGCTCGCGGGCGTCGCGCTCGTCTCGGTGCTCGCGTGCCTCCCGCTGCTCGCGCTTCACGTGCCGGGCGTCCTGCCCGGCCCGACGTACACGCCCGGCGCGCTCCAGATGATGGCGATGTGCTGGCTCATCGGCGCCCTCGCGCTGAGCTACCACCTGCTTTTCGGGGTCGCGGGGCTGCTGAGCTTCGGCCACGCGCTGTACTTCGCAGCGGGGCTGTACGGGCTCGCGATCGTGCTCGACACGACCGAGATCCCGCTCCTGCCCGCCGCGGCGCTCGTGCTCGTCGGCGGGATCGTCCTCGCGCACGTCGTCGGGGCCGTCTCGCTGCGGGTCACGGGCATCTCGTTCGCCATGGTCACCCTCGCGTTCGCCCAGGCGGGCAACGTGCTCGTGCGCCGCAACCCCGGCGGCACGACCGGCGGCGAGGAGGGCCTCGCGCTCGCGACCCGGAACGTCCCCGACGCGTTCGTGGGGGTGCTCAACACGCGCAACCTCTACTGGCTCGCCCTCGCCGTGCTCGTCGTCGTCTACCTCGTGGTGCTGTGGGTCGAGCGGTCGCGCGCGGGGCACGTCGCGGCGGCGACGCGCGAGAACGAGATGCGCGTGCGCGTCATCGGCGGGCGCCCCTACCTCGTCAAGCTCCTCGTGTTCGTCCTCGCGGCGACGCTCGCGACCGTCGTCGGCATGGCGTACCTGCTGCTCCAGTCCGGGGCCGTGCCGCGGGCGACGTCCGCCGACTTCACGCTCACGCTGCTCGTCATGGTCGTGCTCGGCGGCGTCGGGTCCCGGTGGGGAGCGATCGTCGGCGGCGTGCTCTACACGATCCTCGACCAGCGGCTCGGGACGCTCGCGGGCTCCGCGGCCGTCGCGGACCTCCCGGCCGTGCTGCGCGTGCCGCTCAGCGAGCCGCTGTTCCTGCTCGGCACCCTCTTCATCCTCGTCGTGATGTTCCTGCCAGGCGGCATCGCGGGCGCCGCGTCGCGCCTCGCCGCGCGCCGCCGCCCGCGGGAGGATCGGGAGGAGGCCCGCGAGCGCCTGGAGGAGGTGGCATGACGACGCAGCACCAGGACGCCCAGGACGGCCTGCACACCCTCGGGCGCTGGACGCGCGACCGCGCGCTCGCGACGCCCGACCGCGTCGCCGTCGACGACCGCGGCGTGACCCTGCGCTACCGCGACCTGCACGAGCGCGCGAGCGCCCTGGCGGCCGAGTTCCGGGAGGCGGGCTACGGCGTCGGGGACCGCGTCGCGACCGTCACGGGCAACAGCGCCGACCAGGTCGTGCTGTTCTTCGCGTGCGCGCAGGCCGGGCTCGTCCTCGCGCCGCTGTCGTGGCGGCTGTCGCCCGGCGAGCTCGCCGCCCAGGTCGAGCAGGCCGACCCCGCGCTGGTGCTCGTGGAGCAGGAGTTCTCCGGCCTCGCGGACTCGGCGTTCGACCGGCTCGACCCGCTGCGCCGGCTCGACGGGGAGCGGCCCGGCCGCCCGCCCCGGCGGGCGGAGCTCGGGCGCAGCGGTGTCGAGGCGCACGTCCCGCCGCCGTCACGGCGGGGTCCCGCGCCGGAGCGCCGGCCCGTGCGCGACGACGACCCGCTCCTCCTCGTGTTCACGTCCGGCACGCAGGGCACGCCCAAGGGCGCGCTGCTCACGCACGCGAACTGCTTCTGGACGAACCTGTCGCTCTCGCGCACGGTCGAGCTGACGAGCCACGACGTCGTGCTGAGCGTGCTGCCGCAGTTCCACGCGGGCGGGTGGAACATCCAGCCGCTGCTCGCGTGGTGGACCGGCGCGACCGTCGTCCTGGAGCGCACGTTCGAGCCCGAGCGCGTGCTCCAGCTCGTCGCCGAGCGGCGCGTCACGACGATGATGGGCGTCCCGACGAACTACCTGCTCCTCGCGGAGCACCCCGGCTTCGCGGACGCCGACCTGTCGTCGCTGCGGCACGCCGTCGTGGGCGGCGCGCCCATGCCGGAGCCGCTGCTGCGCACGTGGCACCGCCGCGGCGTCGCCCTCTCGCAGGGCTACGGGCTCACGGAGGCGGGCCCCAACGTGCTGTGCCTGCCCGACGACCAGGCCCGCGAGCGCAGCGGCTCGGCCGGCACGCCGTACCCGCACGTCGAGGTCGCCGTCGCCGACCCGGTGACCGGCCGTCACCTCGACGGGCCCGCGGCGGGCGAGCTGCTGGTCCGCGGGCCGGGGGTGTTCGCCGGGTACTTCCGCGACGAGGCCGCCACGGCCGCGGTCCTGCGCGACGGCTGGCTGCGCACCGGCGACCTCGTCGAGCGCGACGCCGACGGGTGCTACCGCGTGGTCGACCGCCTCAAGGACGTCTTCATCGTCGGCGGCGAGAACGTCACGCCGTCCGAGGTGGAGGCCGTGCTCCGCCGCCACCCCGCGGTGGCGGACGTCGCGGTGGTGGGCGTTCCCGACGACCGGTGGGGCGAGGTCGGGGCCGCGTTCGTCGTCCCGCGCGCAGGCCACCCCACCGACGCCGAGGAGCTGGAGGCGTTCTGCCGCCGCGAGCTCGCGCACTTCAAGGTCCCGCGCCACTTCGACCTCGTCCCGTCCCTGCCCCGCACGTCGTTGCACAAGGTGTCGCGCCGCTCGCTCGCCGAGCGCGTGACCGTCCCGGAGGACTCATGAGCACCCAGCCCCGCACCGCCCGCGGCAACCGCACCCGGGCGAAGATCCTCGCCGCGGCCGAGCAGGTGTTCGCCGAGGTCGGGTACCACGACGCGTCGATCGTGAAGATCACCGAGTCCGCGGGCGTCGGGCAGGGCACGTTCTACCTGTACTTCGAGTCGAAGATCGACGTGTTCGACGAGCTCGTCGACGACCTCAACCGCCGCGTGCGGCACGCGATGATCGAGGCGAGCTCGCAGGCGACGACGCGCCTGGCCGCCGAGCGCGCGGGCTTCGAGGCGTTCTTCCGCTTCACCGCCGAGCACCCGGCGCTCTACCGGATCGTGCGGCAGGCCGAGTTCGTCTCGCCCGGGGCGCTGCGCCGCCACTACGCGCGCATCGTCGAGGGCTACATGACCGGGCTCGACAAGGCGCGCGCCAACGGCGAGGTCGGCCACGACGTCGACCCGGAGGTCGCCGCGTGGGCGCTCATGGGCATCGGCGAGATCGTCGGGATGCGCTGGGTCCTGTGGGGCGGGCGCTGGGACGAGGGCGCAGAGCCGCCGTCGTACGACACCGCGGCCGCCGAGGTCCCCCCGCACGTGTTCGAGCAGACCATGCAGTTCATCGAGCGCGCGCTCGCCGCGCCGCGGACCGCACCGACCGCGACCGGGCCCGCCACCTCGACCGACACCGAAGGAGACGCGCGATGACCGTCCCCGCCACCGTCCCCGGCACCGCCCCGACCCTCGCCGGGCGGCGCGCGCTCGTCACGGGCGGCGCGAGCGGCATCGGCGCCGCGTGCGCGCGCGAGCTCGCCGCGCGCGGCGCGCACGTGACCGTCGCCGACGTCAACCCCGACGGCGCCAAGCGCCTCGCGGACGAGCTCGGCGGCGAGGCGTGGGTCGTCGACCTCGCCGACACGCGCGCGCTCGACGACCTCACGCTCGACGTCGACGTCCTCGTCAACAACGCGGGCGTCCAGCGCGTGAGCCCCATCGAGGACTTCCGCCCCGACGACTTCCGCCTGCTGCACGCGATCATGCTCGAGGCGCCGTTCCTGCTGGTCCGGGCCGCGCTCCCCGGGATGTACGCGCGTGGGTTCGGGCGCGTCGTCAACGTGTCGTCCGTGCACGGCCTCGTGGCGTCGCCGTTCAAGTCGGCGTACGTGTCCGCGAAGCACGGTCTGGAGGGCCTGTCCAAGGTGACCGCGCTCGAGGGCGGTCCGCACGGCGTGACGAGCGTGTGCGTCAACCCCGGGTACGTCCGCACGCCGCTCGTCGAGAAGCAGATCGCGGACCAGGCGCGCGTGCACGGTGTCCCCGAGTCCGAGGTGCTCGCGACCGTGCTCCTCGCGGAGTCCGCGGTGAAGCGGCTCGTGGAGCCGGAGGAGGTCGCGTCGCTCGTCGGCTGGCTGACCGGCCCGGACGCGTCGATGGTCTCGGGCGCGTCGTGGACGATCGACGGCGGCTGGAGCGCCCGGTGACCGCGGCGACGACCGCGCCGGACGACGTCACCGCCGCGACCCACACCTACGCGACGCTCGACGTCCCCGTCGCGGGCGGGCGCCTGCGCGTCGGCGTGTGGGACCCGGTCGGCCCGCCCGCACCCGAGCCGGGCGCCCGGCCCGACGGCGGCGCGCCCCCCGCGCACGACGCCGTCCCGACCGTCCTCGCCGTGCACGGCATCACGGCGTCGCACCGCGCGTGGCCGGCCGTCGTCGCGGCGCTGCCGGGCGTGCGCGTCGTCGCGCCCGACCTGCGGGGGCGCGGACGCAGCAACGGCCTGCCGGGCCCGTACGGCATGGGGGCGCACGCGGACGACCTTGCGACGGTCCTCGACGCGCTGGGGATCGACCGCGTCGTCGCGCTCGGGCACTCCATGGGCGCGTTCGTGTCCGTCGTGCTCGCGCACCGCCACCCCGGCCGCGTCTCCCGGCTCGTGCTCGTCGACGGCGGCATCCCGCTCCCGCCGCCGACCGGGCTCGCGCCCGACGCGACGCACGACGAGGTCCTGCGCGCCCTGCTCGGCCCGGCCGTCGAGCGCCTCGAGCGCACGTTCGCCGACCACGAGGAGTACCGCGGCTTCTGGCGCGCGCACCCCGCCTTCGCGAGCGCGTGGGACGAGCCGTGGGCCGACGTCGTCGCGGGGTACGTCGACTACGACCTCGTCGGCGAGGCGCCCGCGCTGCGTCCGGCGTCGTCGGGCGCGGCGGTCTCCGCCGACTCGCTCGAGCTCTACGAGGGCGGGCCGCTCGCGGACGCGCTCGCGGGCGACCACCCGCTCGACGTGCCCCTCGTGCTGCTGCGCGCGCCCCGCGGCCTGCTCGACGAGCCCGAGGCCCTCTACTCCCCTGAGCACCTCTCCGCGTGGCGCGCGCGGCTGCCGGGGCTGCGCACCCGCGACGTAGCGGGTATCAATCACTACACGATCATCATGAGCCCGCCCGGCGTCGAGGCCGTCGCGGGCGAGACCCTGCGGGCCCTGGCCGCCGTCACGAGCGACGGACCCGGACCGGCGAGTGACGAGGAGGTCACGGCATGAGCCCCACGATCGCGTCCCCACGAGGGACCGGGCTGGACAAGGTGGTCGCGTCCGCGGCCGAGGCCGTCGCGGACGTGCCCGACGGCGCGTCGCTCGCCGTCGGCGGGTTCGGCCTGTGCGGCAACCCCATCGCGCTCATCGAGGCGCTGCTCGCCCAGGGCACGCGCGACCTGTGGGTCGTGAGCAACAACTGCGGCGTCGACGACTGGGGCCTCGGGGTCCTGCTCGGCGCCGGCCGCATCCGGAAGATGACGAGCTCGTACGTCGGGGAGAACAAGGAGTTCGAGCGCCAGTTCCTCTCGGGCGAGCTCGAGCTCGAGCTCACCCCGCAGGGCACGCTCGCCGAGAAGCTGCGCGCCGGCGGCGCGGGCATCGCCGGGTTCTGGACGCGCACGGGCGTCGGCACGCAGGTCGCCGAGGGCGGCCTCCCCCAGCGGTACGACGGCGCGGGCGGCGTCGCGCAGGCCAGCGCGCCCAAGGAGGTGCGCCCGTTCGGCGTCGGGCCGCGCGGTCGCGACGGTGCGTTCGCCGACGAGGCAGAGTTCGTGCTCGAGGACGCGATCACCACGGACTTCGCGCTCGTGCACGCGCTGCGCGGCGACCGGCACGGCAACCTCGTGTTCCACCGGTCGGCCCGCAACTTCTCCCCGCTGGCCGCGATGGCGGGCCGCGTGTGCGTCGCGCAGGTCGAGGAGCTCGTCGAGCCCGGCGAGATCGACCCCGACGCCGTGCACCTGCCCGGCGTGTTCGTGCACCGCGTCGTCGAGGTGGGCCCGGACGTGCCCAAGCGCATCGAGCGCCGCACCGTGCGCTCGGCCGCCCCGACCGACCAGCCCGCGCCCGCGCCGTCGGGCACCGCGACCACCGTGAAGGAGGGCTGAGCCGTGCCGCTCACCCGCGACGAGATGGCCGCGCGCGCCGCGCGCGAGCTCCAGGACGGCTGGTACGTCAACCTCGGCATCGGCCTGCCGACGCTCGTGCCCAACTACGTGCCCGCGGACAAGCACCTCGTGCTCCAGTCGGAGAACGGGATCCTCGGCGTCGGGCCGTACCCGACCGAGGACGCCGTCGACCCCGACCTCATCAACGCCGGCAAGGAGACCGTCACCGTCCTGCCGGGCGCCGCGTTCTTCGACTCCGCGCTGAGCTTCGGCATGATCCGCGGCGGCAAGATCGACGCCGCGATCCTCGGCGGCATGCAGGTCTCCGAGACGGGCGACCTCGCCAACTGGATGATCCCCGGCAAGATGGTCAAGGGCCCCGGCGGCGCGATGGACCTCGTGCACGGGGCGGGCCGCGTGATCGTGCTCATGGAGCACGTGGCGCGCGACGGGTCGCCCAAGATCCTGCGCTCGTGCTCGCTGCCCCTCACGGGACGCGGGGTCGTGCACCGGGTCATCACCGACCTCGCGGTGATCGACGTGACGCCCGACGGGCTCGTGCTGCGCGAGACCGCGCCCGGCGTGAGCGTCGACGACGTGCGGGCCGCGACCGAGCCCGACCTCGCCGTCGCGCTCGACGACGCCCCGCTCGACGTCGCCGACGCCGGCCCGGGACCGTCCACGCAGGCCGCGGGGACGCCGTCGTGACGCGCGACGTGCTGCGTCGCGACGTCCCGACCCCGCGCGGGCGCGAGCACGTGCGCGAGGTCGTGGCCGACGGCGACGCGCGGGCCACGGTCCTGCTCGTGCACGGCAACTGCTCGTCGTCGGCGTTCTTCGACCCGCTGCTGCGCGCGCTCCCCGCCGACGTGCGCGGCGTCGCCGTCGACCTGCGGGGGTACGGCGACGCCGAGCCCCGGCCCGTCGACGCGACCCGGGGCGTGCGGGACTTCGCCGACGACGTCGCGGGCGTCCTCGACGCGCTCGACCTCACGCGCCCGCTCGTCGCCGTCGCGCACTCCGCGGGGGCGGGCGTCGTGCTGCAGCTCGCAACCGACCGGCCCGACCTGTTCGACGGCATCCTGCTCGAGGCGCCCATGTCGCCGTACGGGTTCGGCGGCACGCGCGACGTCGACGGGACGCCGCTCTCCCCCGACTTCGCGGGATCGGGCGGCGGGACGGCGAACCCCGCGTTCGTCGCGGCGCTCGCCGCCGGCGACCGCAGCGAGGACGCCGGGTCGCCCCGCGACGTGCTGCGCCGGTTCTACGTCGCCGACCCGGCGGCGCTCGGCGAGCCGCTCGGCGCGCTCGAGGAGCTCCTGCTCGACTCCGTGCTCTCCACGCGCACGGGCGACGACAGCTACCCGGGCGACCGGACGGCGTCGCGCACGTGGCCCGGCGTGGCGCCCGGGACGCGCGGCATGAACAACGCGATCAGCGCGAAGTACTGCGACCTGTCCGGCTTCGCGACGTCCGGCGCCACCGCGCCCGTCCTGTGGGTGCGCGGCGACGCCGACGCGATCGTCTCGGACACGTCGCTGTTCGACCTCGCGCAGCTCGGCGCGCTCGGCGCCGTCCCCGGCTGGCCCGGGGCCGAGACGCACCCGCCGCAGCCGATGGTCGCCCAGACCCGGGCCGTCCTCGACGCCTACGCGGCCGCGGGCGGGCGGTACCGTGAGGAGGTGCGGCCCGGCGTCGGGCACAGCCCCCACCTCGAGGAGCCGGACGTGTTCCTCGGGCTCCTGCTCGGGCTGGTCGACACTGCCGTTGCCGACGTCGACGCCGCCGCCGCACGAGCGGACGCCACACCCCCGGCGCCCGCGCAGACACCGCCGTCCGCACCCCTGGAGGTCCAGCCGTGAGCACCACCACCCCGCACTCCCCCGACGACGTCGTGGTCGTCGCCGCCGCCCGCACGCCCCAGGGCCGTCTCAAGGGCTCGCTCGCCGCGCTGACGGCGGTCGAGCTCGGCGCCGTCGCCGCGCGCGCCGCCATCGAGCGCTCGGGCCTCGGCGCGGACGCCGTCGACGCCGTCGTGCTCGGCCAGGTGCTCCAGGCCGGGGCGGGCCAGAACCCCGCGCGCCAGACGGCCGCCGCCGCGGGCGTGGGCTGGGACGTGCCCGCCGTGACGGTGAACAAGGTGTGCCTCTCGGGGCTCACCGCCGTCATCGACGGCACGCGGATGATCCGCTCCGGCGAGGCGGAGGTCGTGCTCGTCGGCGGCCAGGAGTCCATGACCAACGCGCCGCACCTGCTCCCCGGGTCGCGCGCCGGGTTCGCGTTCGGGGACGCGACGCTCGTCGACGCCGTCGCGCGCGACGGGCTCACCGACGCGTTCGACCACGCCTCCATGGGCGTCTCGACCGAGCGCACCAACGTGGGCGACGTGTTCGTCTCCCGCGAGGAGCAGGACGCCGTCGCGGCGGCCTCGCACCAGCGCGCCGCGGCCGCGGCGAAGGACGGCCTGTTCGACGCCGAGCTCGCCCCCGTGAGCGTCCCGCAGCGCCGGGGCGAGCCGGTCGACGTGCGCGACGACGAGGGGGTGCGCCCCGACACGACCGTCGAAGGCCTCGCGCGCCTGCGGCCCGCGTTCGACCCCGAGGGCACCATCACCGCGGGCAACGCGTCGCAGATCTCCGACGGCGCCGCCGCGCTCGTGCTCACGACCCGCGCCCGGGCCGAGTCCGCGGGCACGCCGGTGCTCGCGACCGTGCGGACGTGGGGCCAGGTCGCCGGTCCCGACACGTCGCTGCACTCCCAGCCCGCCCGCGCGATCCGGCAGGCCCTCGACCGGGCCGGGTGGACGGTCGACGACCTCGACCTCGTCGAGATCAACGAGGCCTTCGCGACCGTCGTCGCGGTGTCCACGCGCGTGCTCGGCGTCTCGCCCGACGTCGTCAACGTGCACGGCGGCGGCATCTCGCTCGGGCACCCGATCGGCGCGTCCGGCGCCCGCCTCGCCGTGCACGCGGCGCACGAGCTCGCGCGCCGCGGGGGCGGGCGCGTCGCCGTCGGGCTGTGCGGCGGCGGAGGCCAGGGCGAGGCGCTGCTGCTCGAGGCGTAGGGCTCGCCCGGGTCCGGTGGACCGACGGCGCCCCGGCCGTTCGAGGGGACGGCTCGGGGCGCCGCGCCTACGATCGCGGGGTGCAGCCCACCGCGACGGAGACCCGCGCCCCCGAGCCCGTCGACGAGGAGCGCCCCCGGCACGGCGCGTGGGGGCGGTGGCTCCGGCGGTTCTCCGCGACCGGGCTCGTGGTTGCGCTCGCCTGGTTCTGCCTGTCGTTCACGCCGTCGCTCATCCCGCGCGCCTGGTACTACCAGGCCGTGATCTCGGGCGTGAGCGCCGTCGGCGGGTACGCCGTCGGCGCGCTCGTCGAGTGGTTCGCTGTGAAGGTCGGGCTGCGGATCCGGTGGACCGCGCGCGCGAGCCGGATCGCGTGGTGGGTGCTCGCCGGGGCGACCGTCGTGCTCGTGCCGCTGGCGCTGATCCTCGGGGCGCGGCGCCAGATCGAGCTGCGGCACCTGTTCGGCATGTCGGAGGATGTCCCCGGACGCGAGGTCGTCACGCTGCTCGCGGCGCTCGCCGTCGCGCTGCTCGTGCTCCAGGCGGGCCGCGGCCTGCGCCGCGTCGCCCGATGGCTGAGCGTCCTCGTCGGCAAGGTCGTGCCTGCCCCCGTGGCGCGGTTCGTCAGCGGCGTCGCGGTCGCCGTCGTCGTGGTCCTGCTGTTCAACGGCGTCATCTGGTCAGGCACGCTCAGCGCGCTGAACTCGGTCTACGCGGCGGCGAACGCCGAGATCAGCCCTCGGCTCACGCCCCCGACGCTCCCCGAACGGTCCGGCTCCCCCGACTCCCTCGAGCCCTGGGACTCGCTCGGCGCGGAGGGGCGCAAGTTCGTCGTCTCCGGCCCGACCCTCGACGAGCTGCGCGCGTTCGCCGCGGCGGGCGACGTCGTCGACCCCGCGGACGTGCGCGAGCCGATCCACGCGTACGCGGGCCTCGACCCCGAGGGCGACCTCGACGCCACGGCGGCCCGCGTCGTCGACGAGCTCGACCGGACGGACGCGTGGGACCGGTCCGTCCTCGTCGTCGCGACCACGACCGGGACCGGCTGGGTGGACCCCGCCATGGTCGAGGCGCTCGAGCTCATGCACGGCGGCGACACCGCGATCGCCAGCATGCAGTACTCCTACCTGCCGAGCTGGATCAGCTTCGTCGGCGACCGCTCGACCCCGCCCGCCGCGGGCAAGGCGCTGTTCGAGGCGGTGTGGGCGCGGTGGTCGGACCTGCCCGAGGGCGACCGCCCGCGCCTGCTCGCGTTCGGCATCTCGCTCGGGTCGTTCGGGATGCAGGGCGCGTTCAGCGGCGTGCAGGACGTCGAGGCTCGCTCCGACGGCGCGATGTTCACCGGGACGCCCGGGTTCACGCCGATGTGGCGCGAGCTCACCGACGCGCGGGACCCCGGGTCGCTCGAGTACGCACCCGTGGTGGACGACGGCCGCCAGGTCCGCTGGGGCGACCCGGTCGCGACCGGCGTCGCCGACCTCTGGGGCCCCGGCCCGCGCTGGGACGAGCCGCGCGTCGTGTACCTCCAGCACGCGTCCGACGGCGTCACCTGGTGGGGCCCGGAGACCCTGTGGTCCGAGCCCGACTGGCTCCGCGAGCCACGCGGGCCCGACGTGCTCGGCGACGTGCGCTGGTACCCGTTCGTCACGTTCTGGCAGCTCACGGGCGACCTCTTCGTCGCGGCCGCGTCCGACATCCCGCCCGGCCACGGGCACGTCTACCAGCTCGAGTACGCCGACGGCTTCGCCGCGCTGCACGCACCCGACGGCTGGACCGACGCCGACACCGCGCGCCTCAAGGACGCGATGGTCGCTCCCGTCGAGGGCGGCTCGATCGGCTGACGGCCGACCGGCGTCCGCCGACCCGGCTCGCACGGACGGCGCGCACCGGGCGGAGCGCGCGCAGGCACGGGCCGGCTAACCCGGCGCGTGGGCCTCGAGGAACGAGAAGACCTCGGTCTGGTCGACGCCGGGGAACGCGCCGGTCGGCATCGCCGCGAGCATCGACGCGTGCGGGCGGGCGCTCGGCCAGGCGTGGCCGGCCCAGCGGTCGGCGAGGTCGTCGGGCGGGCGGCGGCAGCACGCGCCGTCGGGGCAGCGGGACACGAGCCGCTCGGTCGTGTCGCGCCCGAGGAACCACTTGACGTGCGCGAACGGGACGCCGACGCTCACGGAGAACTCGCCGTCGGCCGACGCCTGCACGCGCGACGTGCACCAGTAGGTGCCGCTCGGGGTGTCCGTGTACTGGCTGAACGGGCTGAGCCGGTCCTCGACGGCGAACACGGTGCGCGCGGTCCAGCTCCGGCACACGTACTGCCCCTCGACCGCGCCGAGCGGGTCGGCAGGGAAGCGCACGCCGTCGTTCTCGTAGGCCTTGTGGATCACCCCGGACTCGTGCACCTTCATGAAGTGCACCGGGATGCCGAGGTGCTTCGTCGCGAGGTTGGTGAACCGGTGCGCGGCGGTCTCGTACGACACCGCGAACGCGTCCCGGAGGTCCTCGATGGAGATCTCGCGCGCGTCCTTCGCGGCGCGCAGTGCCTTGACCGCGTGCCGCTCCGGAAGCAGGAGCGCCGCGGCGAGGTAGTTGGCCTCGACGCGCTGGCGGAGGAACTCGCGGTAGTCGCGCGGCTCCGCGTGCCCGAGCACGTGCGGCGCGAGCGCCTGGAGCAGCGCCGACGTCGCGTTGGACCGCCCGCGCATCCCGTTGCTCGGCAGGTACACGCGGCGGTGGCGCAGGTCGAGCACGGACCGGGTGGAGTGCGGCAGGTCGCCGACGTAGTGCAGCGTGAAGCCGAGGTGGGCGGCGAGGTCGGCCGCGACGCGCTGGGGCATCGGCCCGCCCGCGTGCCCGACGCCGTCGAGCAGCCCGGCCGCCGCGTCCTCGAGCTCGGGGAAGTAGTTGTCCTGCGCGCGCATGGTCGCGCGGAGCTCCGCGTTCGCGCGGCGCGCCTCCTCGGGCGTCGCAGCGCGCTCGGTGTGCAGGCGCTGGAGCTCGCGCTCGAGCGCGACGATGGTCTCGAGCGCGTCGGTGGGCAGCGACTTGCCCACCCGCACGGGCCGCAGCCCGAGCGCGTCGAAGAGCGGGCCGCGCTGGGCGCGCTCCAGCTCGATCTCGAGCGCGTCCCGGCGCGACGGCGGCTCCGGCGAGAGCAGGTCGTCGAGGCTCGCGCCGAGCGCGCGCGCCACCGCCTGGAGCTGGCCGAACTTCGGCTCGCGCTTGCCGTTCTCGAGGAGCGACACCTGCGACGGCGCGCGGCCGATCGCGGCGCCGAGCTCGTCGAGGGTCATGCCGCGCGCGGTGCGCAGGTGCCGGATCCTGCGGCCGATCGTCAGGGCGTCGGGCTCGCTCTCGAGCGGGATTTCCGCATGTTCCGCGATTCCGGCCGGTCGCGTCGTCGGGATAGCCATGACTGAGAGTGACACGCGCCACTCCTTGCGCACAAGAGAAGAACCGCGTTTCTTTCGTCCGATCTGGCTTGAGAAGGGCTTGCAGGCGGGAGGAAGGTCGAAGCACGGACCTCGCCGAGGTCCACCGACCGGCCCGGCCGGCCCGCACCACGCGGGCCGGCGCACCACCAGGAGGCACCCGTGAACAGGCCCACCATCGTCAGCCGCCGCTCCCCGTCCGAGTACGCGGGCGGCGCCCGCCCGCTCGGCGCCGTCGCGACGACGGCGACGGTCACCGGCCCCGGCTCCGCCCCGACCCCGGGCGACGCCTCGCGCCCGTCCGCCCGTCCGGGCGACCAGACGCAGAGCGCCGCCGAGCTCGCCGAGCAGTGGGCGACCGACCCGCGCTGGGCCGGCCTGCAGCGCGACTACACCGCCGAGGACGTGGTCGCGCTGCGTGGCTCCGTGCGCGAGGAGCACACGCTCGCCCGCCGCGGCGCCGAGACGCTGTGGGACCTCATCCACACCGAGGAGTGGGTCGCCGCGCTCGGCGCGTTCACCGGCAACCAGGCCGTGCAGCAGGTGCGGGCGGGCCTCAAGGCGATCTACCTGTCCGGGTGGCAGGTCGCGGCCGACGCCAACCTGTCCGGACAGACGTACCCCGACCAGTCGCTCTACCCCGCCAACTCCGTGCCCGCCGTCGTGCGCCGCATCAACAACGCGCTCCTGCGCGCCGACCAGATCGAGACGGCGGAGCGCGCGGCGTCGGACGGGCAGGCGCCCGACCGCGACTGGCTCGCCCCGATCGTCGCCGACGCCGAGGCCGGGTTCGGCGGCCCGCTCAACGCCTACGAGCTCATGCACTCGATGATCGCCGCGGGCGCGGCGGGCGTGCACTGGGAGGACCAGCTCGCGTCCGAGAAGAAGTGCGGCCACCTCGGCGGCAAGGTGCTCGTGCCCACGAGCCAGCACATCCGCACGCTCAACGCCGCGCGTCTCGCGGCCGACGTCGCGGGCGTGCCGTCGATCGTCATCGCCCGCACGGACGCGCTCGCCGCGGACCTCCTCACGTCCGACGTCGACGAGCGCGACCAGCCGTTCCTCACCGGCGAGCGCACGTCCGAGGGCTTCTACCGGGTGCGCCCCGGCTTCGACGCGGTCGTCGCGCGCGGCCTCGCGTACGCGCCGTACTCCGACCTCATCTGGGTCGAGACGGGCGAGCCCGACCTCGAGCTCGCGCGGACGTTCGCCGAGGCGGTCCACGCGCAGCACCCGGGCAAGAAGCTCGCCTACAACTGCTCGCCGTCGTTCAACTGGAAGAAGCACCTCGACGACGCCCAGATCGCGAGCTTCCAGAAGGAGCTCGCCGCGATGGGCTACGCGTTCCAGTTCATCACGCTGGCCGGCTTCCACGCCGTCTCGCACTCCATGTTCGAGCTCGCGCGCGGCTACAACGAGCGCGCGATGTCCGCCTACGTCGAGCTGCAGGAGGCCGAGTTCGCCTCCGAGGCCGACGGCTACACCGCCACCCGCCACCAGCGGGAGGTCGGCACCGGCTACTTCGACCGGGTCGCCACGGCTCTCAACCCCGACGCCGCCACCCTCGCGCTCGCCGGGTCCACCGAGACCGCCCAGTTCCACTAAGCCCTTCGCGAGGTAGAGGAGCGGTCCCGCGAGGTAGAGGCCTGGTCATGACCACGCCTCTACCTCGCGGGACCCAGGCCCTACCTCGGCCTGCCAGAGCTCTACCTCGCGACATCGACCTTCGGAGCACGCCATGACCACGCTGACCACGACCACCTCTCCCCCGTCGTCCCCTGCCCCCGCGAGCAGCCCGCGGGTCACCGGGACCCTGCGCGTCACCGGCACGCTGGGCGAGCGCTACCGCGAGATCCTCACGCCCGAGGCGCTCGACTTCCTCACGCTGCTGCACGACCGGTTCGTGGCGCGCCGCCACGAGCTGCTCATGGACCGCCAGCAGCGCCGCCAGGACGTCGCGGACGGCATCGACCCCGACTTCCGCGCCTCGACGCGGCCCGTGCGCGACGACCCGTCGTGGCGCGTCGCGGGCTCGGCCGGCGCGCCGGGACTCGAGGACCGCCGCGTCGAGATCACCGGCCCGACCGACCCCAAGATGACGATCAACGCCCTCAACTCCGGCGCCAAGGTCTGGCTCGCAGACGCCGAGGACGCGTCGAGCCCCACGTGGCGCAACGTGATCGAGGGCCAGCTCGCGCTGCACGACGCGATCCGCGGGACGCTGACGCACACGACCGGCTCGGGCGAGCACCGCAAGGAGTACCGCCTGCGCTCGACGACGCTCACCGACCTCCCGACGATCGTGTTCCGCCCGCGCGGGTGGCACCTCATCGAGAAGCACATGCGGTACGTCGACCGGGCGGGCGTGAGCGTCTCGGCGTCGGCGTCGCTCGTCGACTTCGGGCTGTACCTGTTCCACAACGCGCACGAGCTCGTGGCGCGCGGGCGAGGCCCGTACTTCTACCTGCCCAAGCTCGAGGGGCACCGCGAGGCCCGGCTGTGGAACGACGTGTTCGTGCTCGCCCAGGACTACCTCGGCCTGCCGCAGGGCACGATCCGCGCCACGGTGCTCATCGAGACGCTGCCCGCGGCGTTCGAGATGGAGGAGATCCTCCACGAGCTGCGCGACCACTGCGCCGGGCTGAACGCCGGGCGCTGGGACTACCTGTTCTCCGTGATCAAGGCGTTCCGCACGCGCGGCGACTCGTACGTGCTGCCCGACCGCGCGCAGGTCACCATGACCGCGCCCTTCATGCGCGCGTACACCGAGCTGCTCGTGCAGACGTGCCACCGGCGCGGCGCGCACGCGATCGGCGGCATGAGCGCGTTCATCCCGGACCGCCGTCGGCCGGACGTCACCGAGCGCGCGTTCGAGCAGGTGCGCGCGGACAAGCGCCGGGAGGCGACGGACGGGTTCGACGGCACGTGGGTCGCGCACCCCGACCTCATCGAGGTCGCGCGCACCGAGTTCGATGCGGTGCTGGGGGACGCGCCGAACCAGGTCTCGCGGCAGCGCGACGACGTCCGGGTGGGCCAGCACGAGCTGCTCGACATCGGGTCGGCCCGCCGGGCCGGGGCCACCGTCACCGCTGCGGGGCTGCGCTCGAACGTCTCCGTCGGGGTGCGGTACCTCGAGTCGTGGCTGCGCGGCGTCGGGGCCGCCGCGATCGACCACCTCATGGAGGACGCCGCGACGGCCGAGATCTCGCGGTCGCAGGTGTGGCAGTGGATCGCGTCCGGCACGCGCACCGAGAACGGCGTGCCGATCACGCGCGAGCGCGTCGAGGCGCTGCTCGCGGAGATCGTCGACGACCTGCCGCGCACCCCGGGGAACCGGATCGACGACGCCGCGCACGTGTTCCGCGCCGTCGCGCTCGCCGAGGACTTCCCGACGTTCCTCACCATCGGGGCGTACTCGCAGTTCCTCGTGGGTTCCGAGGTGGACCAGCCGTAGCGCGGTCTCCCGCCCTCCACGGCCCCGGTGCCGTCGCCCCACCCGGCGGCGGCACCGAGGCCGTGCTCACGGGCGCGTGCCATCGCCCTCGACGGCGGAGACCGCAGTGTGGGAGCATCCGGCCACGCACGGTGGCACCTGTCGTCCGGGCGCCCGCCCGCACGACACCGGAGCACCATGAGCACCCCTGTGACGCCGCCGTCCTCGCCGACGCCCCCTCCCGGCCCGCCGCCCTCCTCCCCCGGCCCGGCCGCGCACCCGAACCCGTACGCGGCGCCGCCGTCCGCAGCGCACCCCGGCCCTCCGTACGCGGGCGCCCCGCAGCCCCTCGCACCGCACCCGGGACCGCCGCACCCCCACGTCCCGCAGCCGGCCCCGCCGCGCGCGGCACCGGGGCGTGGCGGTCTGTCTCGGACGGCCGTCGGGCTGCTCGTCGGGGTCGTGTGCCTCGTGGTCGGGGGCGGGACGGGGTACGCCGCGGGCGTCGCGACCGACGCCGGCGCCCGGATCGCCGCGTGGGTCACGGCCCCGACCGACGACGCGTACGGCGACGAGTGGCCGGGCGACGGCTGGTCGGACGAGGACTGGCCCGAGGGCGACTGGGAGGGCACGGGCACCCGCGACGACCCGTGGCTGTTCGACGGGTACACGATCGGCGGCGAGGAGTGGGAGGTCCTCCTCGAGGAGCCGTACGAGGCGACCGCGGACGTGCTCGCGCACGACGACGTCAACGCCCCGCCGCCCGACGGCGTCGAGTACTGGATCGTGCCCGTCACCGCCACCTACACCGGGTCCAGCTCGCAGGTGACCGCGTGGGGCGCGGTCGACGTCGGGTTCGTCGGCGACGACGGCGTCCACGCCGAGAGCGGGTGCGGCGCGGTGCCGCACGCGCTCGTGAGCACGGGCCTCATCGGCTCGGGCGACACCGTGACCGGCAACGTGTGCCTCGCGGTGCCGGCGGGCGCCCCCGGCCTCTGGACGCTCTCGCTGGAGCGGTACGAGCCCTGGTACCTGCGCGCGGCCGACCCGCTCGCGGGCTGACCGCCCTGCGTCCGACCCGCTCGGTCCCCCGCGGGTAGGACGGCCCCGTCAGCCCGCGGGGCGCCGCGCGTCGAACACGTCTCGGTTCTCGCGGATGGTGCGCGTGTGGGCGAGCGCCCATTCGACCAGCGCGAGCACGGGCGGCAGCAGCGTCTCGCCGAGCCCTGTGAGCGCGTAGTCGACGCGCGGCGGCACGACGGCGTGCACGGTGCGGCTCACGAGGCCGTCCCGCTCGAGCTGGCGCAGGTTGAGGGTGAGCATGCGCTGGGAGATCCCGTCGATCCCGTGGAGCAGCTCGGTGAAGCGCTGCGGGCCGGCGCAGAGCATCCCCAGGATGAGGACGCTCCACTTGTCGCCCACCCGGTCGAGGACCGAGCGCACCTCGCTCGTCGCCTCCGCCGCGGCGCAGCCGCGGTCGACCGGGATGCCGTGGCGCTCGGCGAGCTCGCGCACCACCGGCACGTCCGTGCTGGGCGTCGTCGTCATGGGTGTCTCCGTCTTCTCCGGGTGCTGCTCCGTGTGCCTCACGCACACCGGTGTGCCTTGTGTACCGGTGCTCATGGTTACCCATCATGTGCCCAGGCACAAAGAGTGACCGGCCATCCTGGGCCGTCGCCGCCTCCTCTCGAAGGACTCACGCATGAACGTCGCCCTGTGGATCGCCTCCGGTCTGCTCGCCGCCGCCTTCCTCGGCGCCGGGCTCATGAAGGCGCTGCGCCCGATCCCCGTGCTCCAGGAGCAGATGCGGTGGGTCACGCCCGAGCGCGCGGCGGGCGTGCGCGCCATCGGGTGGCTCGAGGTGGCCGGCGCCGTCGGAGTGATCCTGCCCTGGGCGCTCGGCGTCGCGCCGGTGCTCACCCCCGTCGCCGCGGTCGGGCTCGCGCTCACGCAGGTCGGCGCGATCCCCCTGCACCTGCGCCTCGGCGAGGCGAAGGCCGTCCCGGCGAACGTGGTGCTGCTCGCCCTCGCGGTGTTCGTCGCCGTCGGCCGGTTCGCGGCGCTGTGACCCGCGGGCGGGCCGCGGCCCGCCCCCAGGCCGCCCCGGGGCTGCGGGGAGCGCGCTGACGGCCTCGCGCAAGGGCGACAGGTCGGCCCTACCCCGACACTCTCGCGCGGCCGACGGTCCGCTGGACAGCCCCGCGGCCTCCGCTACGCCGTCGCGACGAGCGGGTACCGGCGGCGCAGGACGAGGCGCTGCCCGAGGGTCCACGTCACCGTCACCAGCAGGTACAGGCCCGCGGCGAGGGGCACGAAGCAGGCGATCACGGCGGTGACGAACTGCAGGGCACCGAGCGCGTTCTGCAGGCCCGGGCCGGAGAGCACCGCCGCAC
This sequence comes from Cellulosimicrobium sp. 72-3, assembly GCF_013127315.1. Taxonomy (NCBI): domain Bacteria; kingdom Bacillati; phylum Actinomycetota; class Actinomycetes; order Micrococcales; family Promicromonosporaceae; genus Cellulosimicrobium; species Cellulosimicrobium sp. 72-3. The sequence continues at coordinate 1,367,986 of NZ_CP053419.1, read as the reverse complement.
CGGACATGCTCGGCCCGGTGTCGGCACCGGGCGTCGTCCGGGGCAGCGCGAGCCGACCGCCGGGCAGGGAGGCGCGGCGCGTGAGCTCGCCGACGAGGGCGATCGCGAGCACGACCACGCCGGCCACGACCACGGTCGGCACACCACCCGCCCCGAGCCCGCCGACGAGGCTCGAGCCCAGGGGCGCGCCGAACAGGGTGTGGCCGAGCAGCGCGTTGCTGTGGCCGGCGATCTCCGCGTGCAGGAACAGCGCGTAGACCACCCCGACCACGGGCGCCTGGGCCAGCATCGGGAGGCACCCCGCGAGCGGCGTCGTGCCCTCGCGGGTGTAGAGCTCCACGGTTGCGCGCCGCAGCCGCTCGGGGTCGTTCCGGTGCCGACGCTGGAGCTCGGCGAGCCGCGGTGCGAGGCGCGCACGGTCGCGCTCCGCCTTCGCCTGCGACACGCCGACGGGGACGAGCAGGGCGCGAACGGCGAGCGTCAGCAGGACGACGGCCGCTGCGGCCGCGGCGCCGCCCGCGAGGGGTTCGAGCAGGTCGGACAGGCCCATCAGCGCGCGGTACGCGGCGTCGAGCACGGTGGAGACGAGCGGGAGGTCGAGCAGGTTCATGGTGGTGTCCTCGGTCGAACGTGCGGGGTACGCGTTCGCCGATCACCCTGCGGTGGGCAGGCAGCAGCACGCCGCGCAGCGACGCGGGTGCGGTGGGGTCCCTCGGCCGGGTGATCAGCCGAGGAGTCGGCCGGGAGCACGGGGCCGGGCACGACCCGGGGCGTCCGGGTCGCTCTGCGTCACGGCGGGACCGACGTCGACCGTGTCGCGCAGGCGGCCCGCGGGGCGAGCCGCCACACCGAGCGCGAGGGGTGCGCCCCAGCGCGCGGCCACGGCGGCCACGGCCGCGACGAGGGCGGTGGCGCCGAGGAGGAAGAGCGTGGCCGTGAGGGTCGACGTGCCGAGCAGGAGCGTGAGCGCGGAGGCGAGGTCGCGCGCCACGACGAGCAGGTCGTTCATCGCGCTGCCTCCTCTCCGGGCCGTCGGGGCCCCGTGGGGCCCGCCGTCGGGCCCGTCGTGGAGCCCGTCGGTGAGGTCAGCCTAGGCTATGTCGAGCGCCGCCCACTCGTCGTCGGTGAGCAGGCGCGACCGGATGATGAAACGCACGCACTCGGGCGCCTCGACGCTGAACCCCGCGCCGCGACCGGGCACGACGTCGATCGTCAGGTGGGTGTGCTTCCAGTACTCGAACTGCGCGCGGCTCATCCACACGGGCACGACGAACCGGCCCGCCGCGCCGTCCGCCCCGGCGGGGCCGTCCGCGCCGGGACCGTCCGTGCGACCGGGCGCGTCGACGACGAGGTCACCGAGGTGCACGTCGGCGTCGCCGAGCAGGAATTCGCCCTGCGGGTAGCACATGGGCGACGACCCGTCGCAGCACCCGCCGGACTGGTGGAACATGAGCTCGCCGTGGACCGTCCGCAGCCGCGCGAGCAGCGCCGCGGCGTCGTCGGTGAGCGCGACGCGCGCGGGTGTCGCGCCAACCGGGCGGACCGAGGAAACGTCGTCGACCACGAAACTCTCCAGGTGTCGGCCGACCAGGCGATCCCGGCGCCGCGAGCAGGTGGTCGTGGTCCGTCCGGACGGCCGGACGAGCCAAGACCACCTGCTCGGCGGCCCCGGGGGGAGCCGAGCCCGTGGTCGGTAGGGCGGGCAGGGCGGGTGGGGTTGGGCTAGAAGAAGCCGAGCTTCTGGGCCGAGTAGGAGACGAGGAGGTTCTTCGTCTGCTGGTAGTGGTCGAGCATCATCTTGTGGTTCTCGCGGCCGACGCCGGAGCCCTTGTAGCCGCCGAACGCGGCGGCGGCGGGGTACGCGTGGTAGCAGTTCGTCCACACGCGCCCGGCCTCGATGGTGCGGCCCGCGCGGTAGGCGGTGTTGCCCGACCGCGACCAGACGCCGGCCCCGAGCCCGTACAGGGTGTCGTTGGCGATCGTCATGGCGTCGTCGAAGTCGGAGAAGTCGGTCACCGCGACGACGGGCCCGAAGATCTCCTCCTGGAAGATCCGCATCGAGTTCTTGCCCTCGAAGATCGTGGGCGTCACGTAGTACCCGCCCGCGAGGTCGCCGCCGAGCTCGGCGCGCGACCCGCCCGTGAGCACCTTCGCGCCCTCGGCCTTGCCGATCTCGATGTACGACAGGATCTTCTCGAGCTGGTCGTTCGACGCCTGCGCGCCGATCATCGTCTCGGTGTCGAGCGGGTTGCCCTGCCGCACCGCCTTCGTGCGCTCGATCGCGTCGCCGAGGAACGTGTCGTAGATGGACGACTGGATGAGGGCGCGCGACGGGCACGTGCACACCTCGCCCTGGTTGAGGGCGAACATCGTGAACCCCTCGAGGGCCTTGTCGTAGAAGTCGTCGCGCGCGTCGGCGACGTCGGAGAAGAAGATGTTCGGCGACTTGCCGCCGAGCTCGAGCGTGACCGGGATGATGTTCTGGCTCGCGTACTGCATGATCAGGCGGCCGGTCGTCGTCTCGCCGGTGAACGCGATCTTGCGGATGCGCGGGCTGGACGCGAGCGGCTTGCCCGCCTCGACGCCGAACCCGTTGACGACGTTCACCACCCCGGGCGGCAGCAGGTCCCCGATGATGTCCATGAGGAAGAGGATCGACGCGGGGGTCTGCTCGGCGGGCTTGAGCACGACGCAGTTGCCCGCCGCGAGCGCCGGGGCGAGCTTCCACACGGCCATGAGGATCGGGAAGTTCCACGGGATGATCTGGCCGACGACGCCGAGCGGCTCGTGGAAGTGGTACGCGATGGTGTCCTCGTCGATCTCGGAGATCGACCCCTCCTGCGCACGGATCGCGCCCGCGAAGTAGCGGAAGTGGTCGATCGCGAGCGGGATGTCGGCGGCGAGCGTCTCGCGGACGGGCTTGCCGTTCTCCCACGACTCGGCGACGGCGATCCGCTCGAGGTTCTCCTCCATGCGGTCGGCGATCTTGTTGAGGACGTTGGCGCGCTCGGTCGCGCTCGTGCGGCCCCACGACCGGGCGGCGCCGTGCGCGGCGTCGAGCGCGCGCTCGATGTCGTCGGCGGTGCCGCGCGCGACCTCGGTGAAGGTCCGGCCCGTCACGGGGCTCGGGTTCTCGAAGTACTGCCCGCCGGCCGGCGCGACGTACTCGCCGCCGATCCAGTGGTCGTACCGGGCCTTGTACTCGGCGATCGCCCCGTCCGTGCCGGGGGCTGCGTAGACCGTCATCGTCTGCCTCCTCGCAGTGCTGACTCGCAGTGCTGGTCCTCGCCGCGCCCTGGGGGAGGTCGCCGTCGGGCGGGGAGCGTCCGACGGCGGTGCGCGGCCCGGCGCCTCGTCGCGCCGTGCGGCCGACGCTAGGCGGCGCAGGGTTGCAGGACCGTTGCAGCGGGCGGCTCCCGCCGGACCTCAGGCGAGCTCGTCGTCGAGCAGGTCGAGGTGGGCGCGGGCGCGCAGCCACAGCGGGCTGCCGTGGTCCGCGACGCGCTGCAGCCGCGTCCACGCGGCGTGGTCCTCGGCGCCGTCGTCGGTGCGCGTCCACGCGTCGAGCACGTCGGCGCCGCCCGCGGCCACGACGGCGGTGCGCAGCTCGGCCCCGAGCTCGGCCCGCAGGTGCTCGACGGCGGGCGCACCCGAGCGCGGCAGGAGCGGCGCGCGGTAGGCGGCGACGGCGCTGCGGACGTCGCCCACCGCGAGGTGGTCGCGCACGACGTCGGCGTCGGTCCGCAGGGGTCGCGCGAGCCGGTAGGGGCGCGACCCCGCGAGGAGCGCGCCCGCGACGCGCCGCAGGCGCGACACCTCGGCGCGGACGGTCACGTCGGAGAGCTCGCCGGGGTGCAGCAGGACGGCGAGCTCGTCGGCGGACAGCCCGCGGGGGTGCGTCGCGAGGAGCACGAGGATCTCGGCGTGCCGCAGCGAGAGGCGGTGGTCGAGACCGTCCGGCGAGCGCAGCACGGGCGCCGTGCCGAGCACGAGCAGCTCGGGCGCGCCGTCGCGGGGAGGTCCCGGGAGCCGGCCCGGGCCGTCGTCGGGACCCGTCGCCGCAGCGCGCTGGGCGAGCTCGCGCTCGAGGCTCAGCACCGTCGCGCGCACGAGCGACAGCACGACGCCCGACGCGGCGGACTGGCGCCCGGTGACGTCGAGGACCCCGAGGACGCGCCCGCTCGCGGGATCGTGGACGGGCACGGCCGTGCAGCTGAACGCCTGCACGGGCCGGGAGAAGTGCTCGGCGCCGAGGACCTGGACGGGGCTGCGCGTCGCGAGCGCGGTGCCGGGCGCGTTCGTCCCGACCCGTTCCTCGCGCCAGACCGACCCCTCGACGAACCCGACGCGGTCGACGGCGTCGCGCAGCGCCCGGTCGCCCTCGACCCACAGGAGGCGGCCCGCGTCGTCGGACACGGCGACGACGAGGCCGTCGTCGGCGGCGGCGTCCACGACGAGCTCGCGCACGACCGGCATGACGCCCGCGAGCGGGTGCGCCTCGCGGTAGGCGACGAGGTCGTCGTGGGCGAGGCCCGAGTCGGTGCGGGGCGCCTCCGGGTCGACGCCGCTGTGCACGGACCGGCGCCACGAGTCGGCGACGAGCGGGTGGACGCCGCGCGGGAGGACGCCGTGGTCGAGGAACGAGCGGTAGGCGGCGCGGACGGAGCGCGGGTCGCGGCGCGCGTCGGGGCGGCGCGGGTGCTCCTCGGAGCGGGGCGGCGGTGCGGGAGTGCGCGGCACGGGACCTCCACGTCGTCGTGCGGTGCTGGGGCCAGTGTAGGTCGGGCGGGGTCCGGCGCGAGCGCGCGTCAGCCGGTGCCGGGCGGCGCGGGACCGGCGACCTCGCGCGCGACGCGGCGCAGGGCGCCGAGCACGACGGTCGTCGCGGCGGTCGGCGGGGCCCCGCGGCGCACGGCCGCGTACACCGGGCGGGTCCGGGGCGCGCGGAGCGGGCGCGCGTCGACGGCGTACCGCGGGTCGACGGCGAGGCCCGGCAGCAGCGCGACGGACAGCCCGGCCTCGACGTGCGCGAGCAACAGCTCGTAGCTGGGCAGCCGGGCGACGACGCGCGGCTCGAAGCCGGCCTCGCGGCACGCGCTCTCGACGAGCGTGGACAGGTAGCGCCCGGGAAGGTCGGCCGCCCACGGCGCGTCGGCGAGGCGCGCGAGGTCGGCCGGTTCACCCCGTGCCTGGTCGCCGCGCGCCGTGACGAGCACGACCGGGTCCTCGAGCAGCGGGACGGTCGCGACGTCGGGCCCGGCGAGCAGCGCGCCGTCGAGCAGGTCGGCGGTCACCGCGACGTCGACGTCCGCGCGCCGGAGCGCGGGCCCGCTCTCGCGCGGGTCCAGCTCGTCGACCTCCACCTCGACGCGCGGGTGCTCGACGGCGAGCCGCGTCGCGAGCGGGATGACGAGCGCGCGCACCGCGCTCGAGAACGCGGCGACGCGCACGACGCCGGCCGGCTCGCCGTCGGGATGGGCGAGCTCGGCCTCGGCGAGCGCCATCTGGTCGAGGATGACGCGCGCGTGCCGGGCGAGCGTGCGGCCCGCGGGCGTGAGGCGGACACGTCGGCCCGTGCGCTCCAGGAGGCGCGCGCCGGTCTCGGCCTCGAGCGCGGCGAGCTGCGCGGAGACGGCGGACGGGCTCAGGTGGAGCGAGGCCCCGACGGCGCGCACGGTCCCGAGGCTCTCGAGCCGCGCGAGGATCTGCAGCCGGGCCGCATTGAGCACGTGCAGGCTCCTGTCTGTGCGGGTTCTCCGCACAGACTGTACGCAGACTCGCGCTGTACGCGCACAGCGGCGCGTCCCTACGCTCCGAGGATGACGTTCCCGCCCTCCCCCGCGCCCACCTCGCCGTCCGCCCCGTCCCCCGGTGGGGGCCGGGCCGCCGCGGACGACGCCGCGCGGTTCTGGGCCGACGCCGACCGCCACCTCGTGCGGTACGGCGGGCCGTTCACGCCGGAGATCGTCGAGAGTGCGGCGGGCAGCTTCGTCACGACGGCGGACGGGCCCCGGGTCCTCGACTTCACGTCCGGGCAGATGAGCGCGATCCTCGGGCACAGTCACCCGGCGATCGTCGAGACGGTGCGCCGCCAGGTCGGGACGCTCGACCACCTGTTCTCCGGGATGCTGTCGCGCCCGGTCGTCGACCTCGCGCGCCGGCTCGCGGACACGCTGCCCGACCCGCTCGAGAAGGTGCTACTGCTGACCACCGGGGCCGAGTCGAACGAGGCCGCGATCCGGATGGCGAAGCTCGTCACGGGGCGGCACGAGGTCGTCTCGCTCGCCGGGTCGTGGCACGGCATGACGCACGCCGCGGCCGCCGCGACGTACAGCGCGGGCCGCCGCGGCTACGGCCCGACGGCGCCCGGCAACCTCGTCATCCCCGTCCCCAACGCCTACCGGCCCGACCACCTCGCGCCCGACGGCACGCACGACTGGCGCCGCCAGCTCGACCTCGCGTTCGACCTCGTCGACGTGCAGTCGACGGGCAGCCTCGCGGCGTGCCTCGTCGAGCCGATCCTCAGCTCGGGCGGGATCGTCGAGCTCCCACCGGGCTACCTCGCGGCGCTGCGCGACAAGTGCCACGAGCGCGGGATGCTCCTGATCCTCGACGAGGCGCAGACGGCGCTGTGCCGCACGGGTTCCTGGTACGCGTTCGAAGGGCGCGACGGCGAGGAGCCCGTGGTGCCGGACATCCTCACCCTCTCCAAGACCCTCGGCGCCGGGCTCCCGCTCGCCGCCGTCGTCACGAGCGCCGAGATCGAGGCGCGCGCGCACGAGCGCGGCTTCCTCTTCTTCACGACGCACGTCTCGGACCCGCTCGTCGCGGCGGTCGGCACCACCGTGCTCGACGTGCTCCAGGCCGAGCGGATGGACGCGCGCGTCCGGGTGCTCGGCGACCGCCTGCGCGCCGGGCTGCTCGACCTCCAGGACCGCCACGCGACGATCGGCGACGTCCGCGGGCGCGGGCTGCTCCAGGGCATCGAGCTCGTCCTCGACCGCGAGACGAAGGAGGGCGCCGACGCCCTCGGCGCGCTCGTCACCCGGCGGGCGCTCGAGCTCGGGCTCCACATAAACGTCGTGCAGCTCCGCGGCATGGGCGGCGTGTTCCGCATCGCGCCCCCGCTCACGGTGAGCGAGGACGAGCTCGACCTCGGTCTCGGGCTGCTCGACCAGGCGCTCGGCGACGCGACGCGCGAGCTCTTGGGCTGACCGCCCGTCATCCGGGCGGATCGGCCACCCGGCGCGCGCCGACGGCGAGCACCCCGTCACGCACGACCGTCACCGGGCCCAGCGCGGGGACGTCGAGCGACGCGCGGACGCCGTCGCGGACCCGGTCGTCGGCGCCGTCGGGCGTCTGATGGACAAGCCAGAGCGCTCCGCCCGGGACGAGCAGCGCGGCGAGGGCGCTCGCCTCGGCGTGGGCCACCCGCGTCCAGAAGACGTTGACGTCCACCGCGAACGCGACGTCGAACGGGCCGCCGGGGACGTCCGGACCGCCGGTCGCCGCGAGCTCCCCGCGCCGCACGACGAGGCGGCCGTCGTCGACAGCGACCCGGTTGCGCGCCGTCGTGCGGGCGACCGCCGTGGCGGACCGGTCGAGCGCGACGTACCGCACGCCGGAGTGGGTGGCGAGCACGAGCTCGGCGGCCGCCCCGGGACCAGGGCCGATCTCGAGCACGGCCTCGTCGCCGCGGAGGTCGAGCAGCGCCACGGCCCGCCGCACGCGCTCCGGGACGGTGGCGGTCACGCGTCCAGTGTGGCCACCGGAGCGAGCGTCCGCAGCGTGCGTTTACACCGTCTCAGCATGCGTCGTCCGCCTTCCGTGATGCGGACGGCCGACCTAGCCTGACGAGCGAACGCCCACCACGCGCCCGGAGGACACCATGCCCGCACCGCTCGACACCAGCGAGAAGATCACGCAGTACGCCCACCCCGACCGCCTCGTGAGCACCGACTGGCTCGCCGAGCACCTGGGCGAGCCGGGCGTCGTCGTCGTCGAGTCCGACGAGGACGTGCTGCTCTACGAGACCGGGCACATCCCCGGCGCGGTGAAGATCGACTGGCACACCGACCTCAACGACCCGGACACGCGCGACTACATCGACGGCAAGGGCTTCGCCCAGCTCCTCGGCAGCAAGGGCATCGCGCGCGACACGACGATCGTCGTCTACGGCGACAAGAACAACTGGTGGGCGGCCTACGCGGCGTGGGTCTTCACGCTGTTCGGCCACGAGGACGTGCGCCTGCTCGACGGCGGCCGCGGCAAGTGGATCGCCGAGGGCCGCGAGGTCACGACGGACGTCCCCGAGCCGGTCGCGGTCGAGTACCCGGTCGTCGAGCGCGACGACGTGACGATCCGCGCGTTCAAGGAGGACGTCCTCGCCCACATCGGCAACGGGCCGCTCGTCGACATCCGCTCCCCGCAGGAGTACACGGGCGAGCGCCTGCACATCCCGGACTACCCGGAGGAGGGCGTGCTGCGCGGCGGCCACATCCCGACGGCGCGCAACGTGCCGTGGGCGACGGCGGTCGCGGAGGACGGCACCTACAAGTCGCGCGAGCAGCTCGAGGCGATCTACCAGGAGGGCGGCCTCGGCCTCGCGACGGACGACGAGGTCGTCACGTACTGCCGCATCGGCGAGCGGTCGAGCCACACGTGGTTCGCGCTCACGTACCTGCTCGGCTTCGACAAGGTCCGCAACTACGACGGCTCGTGGACCGAGTGGGGCAACGCCGTGCGCGTGCCGATCGTCAAGGGCGAGGAGCCCGGCGAGGCCCCGGCGTCGCTCAACTGACCCGCGTCCCGCGCGAGCGTGCCCGACGGCGCGTGGCCCGTCCTCCACGACGGGCCGCGCGCCGTCGGCGTGCCGCGGGCATACGACGCGTCCGCGGAGCGTTCCGCACGGTGGGACTGCCGTCCCGCCGCCCCGGCCCCGATGCGAGGATCGCCCCCATGAGCTCCCCCTCCGACGCTTCGCCCGACCTGCCCGCGACGCTCGCGGAGATCCGCGAGGACTTCCTCGCGATGCCGGAGCGCGAGCGCCTCCAGCTGCTGCTCGAGTTCGCGAACGAGCTGCCCGACCTCCCCGAGCGCTACGCGAGCGCGCCCGGTCTGCTGGAGCGGATCGAGGAGTGCCAGTCGCCGGTGCGGGCCTTCGCGGAGGTCGACGACGCGGGCGTCGTGCACTTCTACGCGACCGCCCCGGCCGAGGCCCCGACGACGCGCGGCTTCGCGTCGATCCTCGCGCAGGGTCTCTCGGGCCTGACGGTGCAGGAGGTGCTCGACGTGCCCGACGACTTCCCGATGTCGATCGGCCTGACGCGCGCGGTGAGCCCGCTGCGCATCGGCGGGATGAACGGCATGCTCACGCGCGCCAAGCGCCAGGTCCGCGAGCAGGTCGCGGCCCGCGGCTGACGGGAGACCCGCCCAAACCCGCCGAGCATGCGGTCGTCGCCCGCCCGGCCGCCACGACGGGACGCCTCCGCATGGTCGGCGTCAGTCGGTTCGGGCGCGTCAGTCTCGGAGGGCCAGGCGTCGCGCCAGGACGGCGCAGATGACGAGCTGGAGCTGGTGGAAGACGATCACCGGCACGGCGACGACGCCGGCGACCGCGACGGGGAACAGGACGCTCGCCATGGGCAGGCCCGTCGCGAGCGACTTCTTCGACCCGCACATGAGCAGGGCGACCCGGTCCTCGGTCGAGAGCCCCAGCGCCGCGCCGCCCCACCACGTGGCCGCGAGCATCACGGCGAGGACGATCGCGCTCACGACGAGCAGCGCGACGATCGACCACCCGGACACGCTCGACCACACGCCCGCCGACGACGCCGCCGCGACCGCGCCGAACACCACGACGAGGATCGTGCCGCGGTCGACGCCGAGCGTCAGCCAGCGCCGCGCCCGGACCCAGTCCCCCGCCCACGGCTGGAGGAGCTGCCCGACGACGAACGGCAGCAGCAGCTGGAGCAGCACGGTGCGCAGGCCGCCGAGCCCGCCCGTGGGCCCGTCGGCTCCCCCGCCGGTCCCCGTCATGAGCCACAGCACGAGCAGCGGGGTGATCACCATGCCCGCGACGTTCGACACCGTCGCGCCGCAGATCGCCCCGGCGACGTTGCCGCGCGCGACGGACGTGAACGCCACGGACGACTGCACGGTCGACGGGAGCAGCGACAGGTAGAGCATGCCGGCCGCGAGCGGCGCCCCGACGAGCGGCTCGATCGCCCACGCGGTAACGAGCCCCAGCACCGGGAAGACGACGTACGTCGCGGCGAGGATCCCGCCCTGCAGGCGCCAGTTGCGCAGCCCGGCCCAGACCTCCCGCGTGGACAGGCGCATGCCGTAGACGAGGAAGAGGACGGTGACCGCGACGTCCGCGGCGGCGTCGACCACGCGCTGCGCGCCCGGCCCCACGGGCACGACGAGCCCGAGCACGAGCACCACGAGCAGCGTCACGACGAAGGGGTCGACCCACCTGCTCAGGACTGCACGCACGGGGACCGAGCCTAGCCCGGCGCACGACCCGGGACGGCACCCGCCCGGTCAGAAGAGCGTGTAGCCGCCGTCGACCGTGACGACGGCGCCCGTCATGAAGCTCGACGCCGCGCTCGCGAGGAAGACGACGGGCGGCCCGATCTCCTCCGGCTCCGCCCAGCGCTGCATCGCGGCGGGCGCGACGCAGTCGTCGTGGTACTCCGGCCGGTCCACCGGCGACGCCTCGGTGCGCACGTACCCGGGCGCCACCGCGTTCACGCGGATGCCGTGCGGCGCCCACTCGGCGGCGAGGCCCTTGGTGAGCTGGTGCACCGCCGCCTTGGACGCGAGGTACGCGGGCTGCCAGCGGGGCCGGTTGACGATCGACGCGGACATGGAGCCGACGTTGACGATCGTCCCTGGCCGACCCTGCGCGACGAGCTCCCGGGCGACGGCGCGCGAGCAGTACCAGACGCCGTCGAGGTTGGTGGCGAGCGTGCGATGCCACACGTCGTCGCCGATCTCGAGGGCCGCGCCGCCGATCGACACGCCCGCGTTGTTGACGAGCAGGTCGACCGTGCCGAGGTCGGCGGCGGCACGCGCGACGACGTCGTCCACCTGCTCGCGGTCGGTGACGTCGAGCACGTAGCCGCGGGCGTCGGTCCCGGCGTCCCGGAGCGCGGCGGCGGCCTCGTCGGCCGCCGCCGCGGTGGTCGCCGTGACCGCGACGCGGGCCCCCGCCTCGCCGAGCGCGCGGGCGACGGCGCGCCCGATGCCGCGGCTGCCGCCGGTGAGCAGGGCCGTGCGGCCGACGAGCGAGAACGAGTCGAGGACGGTCACGCGGGACAGTCGACCACGGGGCGTGTCAGAAGTCGAAGAGGTCCTCGAGCCAGGACTCCTTCTTCTTGCGCTTGCGGAAGCGGGGGTCGTAGCCGTCGCGGCCGTCGTACCGGCGGTCCCGGTCGTCGCGGTACCGGTCGTCGCGGGAGCGCTCGTCGTAGCGGTCGTCGCGGTACCGGTCGTCGCGGTAGCGGTCGCGGTCGTCGTCGCGGCGGTCGCCGTACCGCTCCCCGGAGCGCGGGGCGGGGCTGCCGTAGTCCACGGCGGCGGCCGGCGGGTACGACGTCGGGGCGGGCGCGGCAGGGGCGGGCGGCGCGGCGGCGGCCGGGCCCGCGGCCTCGGCGGCGATCTCGCTCTCCACCGAGCGGTCGATGATCTTGTCCAGCTCGCCGCGGTCGAGCCACACGCCGCGGCACGTGGGGCAGTAGTCGATCTCCACGCCCTTGCGCTCGGTCATGACGAGCACGGTCTGGTCGGTGGGGCACAGCATGTCTGCCTCCTCGCGGGATGGGCCGGGCGCGGTCGGCGCCCGCACCGGTACTGCGCAGTCCAACGCGGCTCCCACGCGAGCGGTTCCCGGCCGGGCACGCTGCCGGTGCGGCTCAGCCCGTGCGGCGCTCGCTCGCGAGGCGGTCGCGCAGCTCGTCGGCGAGGTGCACCTCGTCGTCGAGGGCGGCGAGCGCATCGGCCACGCGCGGGAGGAAGTCGGCCCCGGCGCGGAACCACTCCACGCCCTCGAGGAACCGTGCGGCGGCCGCGTCGTCGTGCAGGGCGAGCGCGAGGTCGGCACGGAGCACCAGGGCGCGGAACCGGACGCGCTCGGCGACGGTGCGCGTCCGCACGCCCTCGGCGGCGAAGGCCCGGTCCAGGACCTGGGCGGCACCGGCCGGGTCTCCCGCCGCGCGGAGGATGCGCGCGTGCTCCAGGGCTCGGCCCAGGTCCGGCGGTTCCTCGGCGCCGCGGCGGGGCAGCCCGGGCACGAAGGCCCCACCAGCCACGCCGTACCTCCCGCCTCCCGCCGACAGCGCGCCCACACTAACCCTGGACGTGCGGCCCGGCACGGCGGGAGACGGGGAGGTCGACGGTTCAGCGCTGCACGCGCGCGCTGCCGCCCGACGCGAGCTTGCGGACCTCGGCGAGCGACGCCGTCGACGTGTCGCCGGGGGTCGTCATCGCGAGCGCCCCGTGCGCCGCGCCGTACTCGACGGCCTCCTGGATCGACCCGAGCTCCATGAGCCCGTACGCGAGGCCCGACGCGAACGAGTCGCCGCCGCCCACGCGGTCGAGGATCTCCAGGCCGGGGCGGTGCGTCGCCTCCGCGAAGCCCTGCACGCGCGACCACGCGATCGCGCCCCAGTCGTTGACCGTCGCGGTCCGCACCCCGCGCAGCGTCGTCGCGACGACCTGGAAGTTGGGGTACTCCTCGGCCGCGCGCGTGATCATCGCGCGGAACGCGGACGTGTCGAGGTCGGTGAGGTTCTCGTCGACGCCCTCGACCTCGAACCCGAGCGACGCGGTGAAGTCCTCCTCGTTGCCGATCATCACGTCGACGTACCGCGCCAGGCGGCGGTTCACCTCCTGCGCGCGCTCGACGCCGCCGATGCCCTTCCACAGCGAGGGGCGGTAGTTGAGGTCGTAGGAGACGACCGTGCCGTGACGGCGGGCGGCTGCCATCGCCGCCTCCGCGACGTCGGCGGACGACTCCGACAGCGCGGCGAAGATCCCGCCGGTGTGGAACCACCGGACGCCGCTGCCGAACACGGCGTCCCAGTCGACGTCGTCGGGCCGGAGCTGGGCGATCGCGGTGTTGCCGCGGTCGGAGACGCCGACCGCGCCGCGCACCCCGAAGCCGCGCTCGGTGAAGTTGAGCCCGTTGCGCACCGTGCGGCCGATGCCGTCGTCCTCGCGCCACCGGACCCAGCGCGTGTCGAGGCCGCCCGTGAGCATGAGGTCCTCGACGAGGCGCCCGACCTCGTTGTCCGCGAGCGCGGTGACGATCGCGCCGCGCAGTCCGAACGCACGACGCAGGCCGCGCGCGACGTTGTACTCGCCGCCGCCCTCCCACACGTCGAAGCTGCGCGCCGTCTTGATGCGGCGCTCCCCCGGGTCGAGGCGCAGCATGACCTCGCCGAGCGCGACGACGTCGTAGGCACAGTCGGCCGCGGGGCGGACGGCGAGCGGGGCGCGGGCGGTGGTCGTGTCGGTCATGGGTCAGGCTCCTTCGGCGGGGTGGGGGGCGGTCGCGGCGAGCGCGACGGCCTCGCGCGTGCGTCGGGTGATCTCGGCGGTGTCGCCCGCGCGCACGAGCGCGGCGTCGACCATCCAGGAGCCGCCGCCGGCGAGCACGGCGGGCAGGGCGAGGTAGTCGAGCAGGTTGGCGGCGCTCACGCCGCCGGTCGGCACGAACCGCAGGCCGGGGAACGGCGCGGAGAACGCCTTGACCGCGGCCGGCCCGCCGACGACGTTCGCGGGGAACAGCTTGACGACGTCGAGACCGAGGTCGAGCGCGGCGATGACGTCCGACGGCGTCGCGACGCCCGGGACGACGGGCACGCCGAGCTCCTGGGCGCGACGCACGACCGCGGCGGAGAGGCCGGGCGAGACGAGGAACCGCGCCCCGGCGTCGACGGCCTCGTCGACCTGGGCGGCCGTGACGACGGTGCCCGCCCCGACCAGCACGTCGGGCACCTCGCGCGCGATCGCCTCGATCGCCGCGCGCGCCCCGGCGGTCCGGAACGTGACCTCGGCGACGGGCAGGCCGCCGTCGCGCAGCGCGCTCGCGACGAGGACGCCCTGCGCCGCGTCGTCGACCACGACGACCGGCACGACACGGGCACGGGCGATCCCCTCCAGGGGTCCCAGGGGTGACATCCAGGCTCCGTTTCGCTATGGTGAACACCTGTTGTTCACTACGGAACGCACTCTAGGCGAAGGAGTCACCATGGCGGAAGCCGGCCGTGCGCCGTCGGGCACCCCGGGGTCGGCCGAGAGCCCGCTCGGCAGCGTCGACAAGGCCCTCGTCGCGCTCGAGGCGCTCGCCGCGGCCGGCCCCGAGGGCGTCGCGCTCGGGGACCTCGCGCGCTCGCTCGGGCTGCACAAGGCGTCGCTGCACCGCACGCTCGCGGCCCTGCGGTTCCGCGGGTACGCCGAGCAGGACGCGACGACCGGCGACTACCGCCTCGGCCCCGCGGCGACGGCGCTCGCGACGGTCTACCTCGGCGAGGAGAACCTCCCCGCGCTCCTGCACCCGGTGCTCGTCGCGGTGTGCCGCGCCACCGACGAGCTCGTGCACCTCGGCACCCTCGCCGGGACCGAGATCGTCTACCTCGACAAGGTCGAGCCTGCGCGCGCCGTCCGCGTCTGGTCGGCCGTCGGGCGGCGCCGCCCGGCGGCGACCACCGCGCTCGGGCGCGCGCTGCTCTCCCAGCGGACCCTCGACGACGGCGCGCTCGCCTGGTACGCCGCCGCTGCGCCCGAGGACCACCCCGTCACGCCCGCCGCGCTGCGCGCGACGTGCGAGGCCACGCGCGCGACGGGGTTCGCCACGGAGACGGAGGAGAACGAGCCGGGCATCAGCTGCGTCGCCGTCCCGGTCCTGCGCGCCGGGCAGCCGGTCGCCGCCGTGAGCGTCACGGCGCCCGCCGAGCGGCTCGGCCCGCGACGACAGCGGGAGATCGAGGCGGTCCTGCGGGAGGTCGTGCCGCCCCTCCTGCCCCCGACCCTGGCGGTGCCCGACGCCGCGCTCCGCGGCTCCGCCGACGGGGCGGCCCGCCGACCGGCGACGGACGCCGCGCTGTGAGAGAGTTCAACCGCAGCACGACGGAATGACGGAAGGGCCCGCGCGATGACCGTCCTCGTGGCGTACAACGACTCCCCGCAGGGCGAGACCGCATTCCGGGCGGCCGTCGCCGAGGCGGTCCACCGCTCGACCGCGCTCGCGGTCCTCGTGCTCACACCGCAGGACGCCGACGCGGGCGTCCCCGCGAGCCTCGCGCACCTGCTCGACACGCTCCCCGCCCAGGTCGCGCGCCCCGAGGTGTCGTACCGCCCCGAGCACCGCGACCCGGCCGAGGCGATCATCGACGAGGCCGAGCGCACGACCCCCGACCTCGTCGTCGTGGGGGCGCGCAAGCGCTCACCCGTCGGCAAGTTCCTGCTCGGCAGCACCACGCAGCGCGTCCTGCTGGACTCGCCCGTCCCCGTGCTCGTCGTCAAGGCGTCCCACTGACGGACGCCGTCGCGCGGCCGCCCGGTCGCCCGGACGACCGCGCCGCCCGGCTCAGCCCTGCGCGACGGCGGCCCGCAGGCCGTCGACGAGCGGCGTCGTCGAGCGGCCCAGGAGCCGGCGCAGGTCCTCGGTGACCTCGGCGAGGAGGCCGTCGCGGGTGTTGCCGTCCAGCGCGACGACGAACCCCGCCGTCCCCTCGTCCAGGCCTGCGCCCAGCAGGAGCGCGCGGTGCTCGTCGGGCGACACGCGCCGGTAGACGACGGGGCGCCCGAGCACCTCGGCCGCCGCGGCAGCCAGGTCGTCGTACGTCCACGCGACGTCGCCGCTCAGCTCGTACACGGCGCCCGCGTGCGCGGACGCGTCCTCGTGCGCGGCGAGCGCGACGACGGCCGCCGCCTCGGCGAAGTCCGCGCGGCTCGCGCTCGCGACGCGGCCGTCGCCCACGCTCGCGACGATCTCGCCGGACTCGCGCGCGCCGAGCACGTCGCCGACGTAGTTCTCGGTGTACCAGTTGTTGCGCAGGACCGTCGTGGCGAGGCCCGAGGCGGCGAGGAGCTCCTCGGTCGCCTTGTGCTCGGGCGCGAGCACGAGCGCGGACGTCGTCGCGTGCGGCGCGCTCGTGTAGACGACGCGCGCGACCCCGGCGGCCCGCGCGGCGTCGACGACGTTGCGGTGCTGCTCGACGCGCTGCCCCACCTCGGAGCCGGAGACGAGCACGAGGACGTCCACCCCGGCGAGCGCCGGGCCGAGCGTCTCGGGCCGTGCGTAGTCGGCCTCGCGGACCTCGACGCCGCGGTCGGCGAGGTCCGCGACCTTGGCGGCCGTGCGCGCGAGCGCGACGACCTGGGACGCGTCGGCCCCGCGGGCGAGGAGGGACTCGACGACGAGGCGGCCGAGGTGGCCGCTGGCTCCGGTGACGGCGATGGACATGCGCGGGCTCCTTCGAGTGCGGGGTACGCGGCCGGTCGGCCGCACGACCACCAGCATGCGCTTACTTTTCGTAAGTGCATACCAGTAGAGAGTGCGTTCTATCTCACAGCGCTTTCCGCGCGAGCGCGCCGTATCCTGGGGCGATGACGACCGACGCCCGCCCCGCGGAGGACACCGGACCCACCGACGCGATGGTGGCCGACGTCTTCCAGCGCGGCTGCACCTCGCGCCACGTGCTCGAGGCGGTGACCGGGCGCTGGGGCGTGCTCACGGTCGCCGGCCTGCGCGACGGCGCGGTGCGCTTCAACGCGCTCCGCCGCCGCATCGACGGGGTCAGCGAGAAGATGCTCGCGCAGACCCTCCAGTCCCTCGAGCGCGACGGCATCGTCGTGCGCGAGGTGCGGGCGAGCATCCCGCCCCACGTCGAGTACTCCCTCACCGACCTCGGGCGCCGCGTCGCGGACAGCCTCTCGGGTCTCATCGACGTCCTCGAGGGCGCGGTCGACGAGGTGTCGGCGTCCCAGCGCGCGTACGACGCGCGCCGGGACTGACCAGCTCACGTCTGCGAGCGCAGGTACCACCAGACGAGCGCGGCGACCACGAGCAGGCCCGCGACCACCGCGAGCACGATCTTGCCGACGCTGTAGGGGCGCCGCCCGACCACCTGTCCCGTGTTCGCGTTGACCATCACCTGCCACTGCCTGCCCGCGTAGACGTACGTCGCGACCCACAACGGCAGGAGCACGAGCTTGAACATCACGTCGGCGTACGCGGTGCGGACCGACGCCACCCGCTGCTCGTCGCCACCGATGTCGCGCTCGACGTCCCGCCGGATCACCGGCGCCATCTGCTGCTGCGCCCGCTCGAGCCCGACGGGCGGCTCGACCTCGTAGCGGGCCGCCGCGAAGCCCGCGAGGTACTCGGCGCGGAAGGGCACGGCCTGCGCGAGCGGCCACGGCCCGAGCCGCGCGAGGTCGCGCTCGGCAACCTGGGACGACGCGGGCACGAGCACGTCGTCGAAGTCGCGCTCGACGTGCCCCGCGACGTGCGTCCAGCTCACGCGCCGCTCCTGGCGCTCCTCGTCCCCCTGCTTCACGGTGACGTAGTACGCGTCGCCGCGCTGGCCCGTGTACGCGGACGACGTGCGCGCGTCGAACGTCCAGTGCGGCACGTACGAGCCGTGCAGGGACTCGGTGTCGCCCACCTTCTTCAGCTCGCCCGGCGCGAACCAGCGCGAGCGCACCCACCGCCGGAACGCCTCGCGCGCCTGCGCCTGCTCGACGCCGAACGGCACGACCGCCTCCGGCTGCACGAGCCCGTCGGCCTCCGCCGCGACGACGAGGTGGCCCCCGCAGAAGCGGCACGCGACGGACAGGTCCGTGCCCTGCGTCGTCGCGCCGCAGCCGTCGCACACGAGCGTGCGCGCGTCGAGGAGACCGGCGCGCACGCCGCCCTGGGCCGCGGCCCACGCGTCGAACGAGTGCTCGTCGACGGCGTCGCCCGCGGCGTGCACGATGTCGACCGTGCCTCCGCACGCGACGCAGCGCAGGTGCTGCGTGCCCGGCGCGTACGCGAGCTGCGACCCGCATGCGTCGCAGCGCGTGCGGACCAGCTCGCCGGGGATGTCGCTCACCGTCAGCCCGCCGCCGGGTCGCCGGAGGTGCCCGTCGGGGGCAGCGGCGGCGGGGTCGCGGCGAACAGCGGCGCGAGCGCCGGGACCTGCCCGGCGGGCGTCCACGCGTCCATGCCCTGCTGCCAGACGAGCGAACCGCGCGTCAGGGCCCCGGACCGGACGTGGCCCGCGAGGTCCGCCGTCGTGCCGGGACCGGCCTGCGCGCCGTCCACGGCCCAGTACCAGGGCGACTCCGCGGCGGGCAGCGGCGGCGGGCCGGCGGGCGCCGCCGGGGTCTGCGGGGCCGACGGCGTCCCGAGGGACTGCGCGAGCTGCTGCCCCATGGCAGCCCCGAGGCCCATGCCCGCACCGAGGCCCAGGCCGTCGCCCGCTCCGCCGGGGTTCCCCGCCGCGGTCTCGATCGCGTTCGCCGCCTGGAACCTCGTGTACTGGTCGAGGTTCCCGACGACCGCCATCTGGGTGCGCTTGTCGAGCGCCGCCTCGACCTCGGGCGGGAAAGAGACGTTCTCGAGGACGAAGCGCCGGACGGCGATGCCGTACTCCGACAGGTCCTCCGAGAGCTGGCCCGCGAGGCGCGTGGCGATCTGGCCCTGGTTCGCGGCGAGGTCGACCGCCGCGACGCCGGCCTCCGCGAGCGCCGGCCCGAGCTGGCCGACCACGAGGCGGCGGAAGTAGTCGCCGATCTCGTCGGTGCGGAACTGCGGGTCGGTGCCCACGAGCTGGCGCAGCAGCGCCGCCGGGTCGACGACCTGCAGGGCGTACGTGCCGAACGCGCGCAGCCGGACCGCGCCGAGCTCCGGGTCGCGCAGGATCACCGGGTTCTGCGTGCCCCACGTGAGGTCGGTGAGCTGGCGCGTCGTGACGAAGTAGACCTCCGCCTTGAACGGCGAATTGAACCCGTGCTTCCAGCCCTGCAGCGTCGACAGGATCGGCAGGTTCTTGGTCTCGAGCGTGTACGTGCCCGGCCCGAACACGTCGGCGAGCCGGCCCTCGCTGACGAAGACGGCGCTCTGCCCCTCGCGCACGACGAGCTTCGCCTGGTTCTTGATCTCGTTGCCCTGGCGCGGGAAGCGCCAGACGATCGTGTCCCGGCTCTCGTCGAGGAACTCGACGATGTCGATCAGCTGGCCGCGCAGCTTCTCCATGAAGCTCATCCGGACTCCTTCGCTCGTCGTGCGGGACGGCCGCGGGCGGCCTGGTCGACGGGCGCGCGGCCCGCCGCGGTCGCCCCCGGCGCGCCGAGCATAGCGGCATCCCAGCCTGCCGATGAAACCGCCAAGGGTTGGTAAAACCGACTGGTCGCCGCGCGGTCGCGTGCGGCCCGACGGACCGCGGTGGCTCCCCACGCACGAGGCCGCCCGAGGAGCGACCCCGGGCTCGGCGGCACCTATCCTGGCCGGGTGCCGACCCCGCCGACGAACGCGCCCGCGACGCCCACCGTCGCCGTCCTCCTCGCGGCCGGGGCCGGGACGCGCCTCGGCCACGGGCCCAAGGCGCTGCTCCCCCACCGTGGCGGCACGCTCGTCGAGCACGCGACGGCGACCCTGCTCGCGGGCGGGTGCGACGCCGTCGTCGTGGTGCTCGGTGCCGAGGCCGCGCGCGTGCGGGCCGGGTCGTCGCTCGACGGGCCCGGGGTGCGCGTCGTCGACAACCCCGACTGGGCCACCGGGATGGCGTCGTCCCTGCGCGTCGGCGTCGCCGCCGCTCTCGGCCGCGCCCCCGCCCGGGTCGTCGTCGCGCACGTGGACCAGCCCGGCGTCGGGCCCGACGACGTCGCGCGCCTCCTCGCCGCGCACCGCCCCGGGCGCGTGACCGCGTCGCGGTGGCTCGCCGGGGGCGCCGCGGAGGACGCTGCGGGGGCGGACCGCCCTCGGTGGGCGCACCCGCTCGTCCTCGACGCCACGCTCGCGGCGCCCGCCGCCGCGAGCGCCCGCGGCGACCACGGAGCACGTGACTTCCTGCGCACCCACGCCGACCTGGTCGACGTCGTCGACCACCCCGGCGACGGCCGCGACCTCGACACCGCGGCCGACCTCGACCTCCTGGACGACCCCACGCCCCGCTGAGTGCGGGAAGCAGTCGCGCCGACCGGCGTCGGACGGGACTGCTTCCCGCACTCAGCGGGTGGAGGCGGCGGCCTTGATGCCCAGGTAGACGCGGTCGCGCGCGAGCGGGAGCTCGGTGAACCGCACGCCCGTCGCGGCGCGGATCGCGTTGGCGAGCGCGGGTGCGACGGGGTTGAACGGGCTCTCGCTCATCGACTTCGCGCCCATCGGGCCGACCGTGTCCGACGTCCGCGCGAAGTAGACCTCGCTGCGCGGGGTGTCCGCGAACGTGGGCAGGTGGTACTGGCGGAAAATGTCCGTCGTCACGCGGCCCGTCTCGTCGACCACCACGTTCTCGTAGAGCGCCGCGCCGAGGGCCTGGGCGATGCCGCCCTCGACCTGGCCGCGGCACTGGCGGGGGTTGACGACCTCCCCGGCGTCGGCGGCCTGGACGGACTGGAGGATGCGGATCTCCCCCGTCCCGCGGTGCACCGCGACGCGGAAGCCGTGGACGTTGAACGCGACCGAGCGCGGGGTGCCGCCCCAGCGGCCCTCGGCGACGAGCGCGATCCCGGCGTCGTCGGCGGCGCGCGCGACGTCGGCCAGCGGCAGCACCGTCCCGGCGCAGTCGACGCCGCCGGGCACGAGCCGGCAGTCGCCGGGCGCGGCGCCCGCGACCCCGGCCGCGACCTTGAGCACCGCCTCGGCCAGGTCCTGCGCGGCGGCGAGCGACGCCTTGCCCGCGACGACCGTGCCGGTGGACCCGAACGCCCCGGTGTCGTGCTCGACGAGGTCGGTGTCGGACTGCCGCACGACGACGTCGGCGGCGTCCTGCCCGAGCGCGCTCGCGACGAGCTGGGCGTGGACGGTCGTCGTGCCGTTGCCGAACTCGGCGGTCCCGACCTCGGCCTCGACGACCCCGTCCGGCCGCAGCCGCACGCGCGCGTGCGAGTAGTGCCCGCGGGGCGGGACGGTGTCGATCATGGACAGCGCCGTCCCCTCCCCGACGCCCCACTCCGGGCCGAGGTCCGGGAGCACGTCCGGACCCGACCCGGCGCCCGCGCCGTACGCGGCGACGTCGCGCGCCCGGCCGCGCGCGAGCGCGTCGGCGGCCAGGTCGAGGCACTGGTCGAGCCCGTAGCTGCCGTAGAGCACGTCCTCCTCGGGCGTCGGGTGCGTGGAGAGCATGGGGTCGCCGTCGCGCACGACGTTGCGGCGCCGCAGCTCGACCGGGTCCATCCCGAGCTGCCGCGCGAGCTCGTCGACCGCGGACTCGATCGCGAAGATCATCTGCGACAGCCCGTACCCGCGGAACGCGCCCGCGGGCATGGTGTTCGTGTAGACGCAGTGGGCGTCGACCTTCTTGTTGTCGCACCGGTAGACGGCGAGGGACTCGCCGCACCCGTGGAACATGACGCCCGGGCCGTGGTTCCCGTACGCCCCGGTGTTGCTGAGGACGTCGAGGTGCAGCGCCGTGAGGGTGCCGTCGCGGCGTGCGCCCGCGCGCACGCGGATGCGGAACGGGTGGCGCGTCGTCGTGCCGACGAACTGCTCGCGGCGCGTGAGCTCGAGCTGCACGGGCCGGCCGAGCCGCAGGGTCGCGAGCGCGACGACGTCCTCCGTGAGCACCTCCTGCTTGCCGCCGAACCCGCCGCCCACGCGCTCGCAGTGCACGCGCACGCGCTCCGGGTCGAGGTCGAGGACGCGCGCCAGGTGGCGGCGCGCGAGGAACGGGACCTGCGTGGACGACCGCACGACGAGCCGCCCGTCGTCGTCGAGCGACGCGACGGCGCAGTGCGTCTCGAGCGCGGCGTGCTGCACGCGGTGGGTGCGGTACGTGGCCTCGTGCACGACGTCGGCCTCCGCGAGCCCGCGCTCGACGTCGCCGAGCTCGCTGTGCACCTCGGCGACGACGTTCGCCTCCGGCCGCGAGACGCGCGCGGCGGCGGCGTCGAGCTCGGGGTGCACGAGCGGCGCCCCCGCGGCCATGGCCTCCTCCGGGTCGACGACGGCGGGCAGCGGCGCGTACTCGACGCGGACCCGACGCACCCCCTCCTCGGCGGCGGCGACGGTCTCGGCGACGACGGCCGCGACCCGCTGGCCGACGTGCCGCACGACGTCGTCGAGGATCCGCGTGTCGTCGGGGTCGTCGGTGAACAGCTCGTGCTGCGCGGTCGAGAACCGCGTCGCGGGCGCGTCCTCGTGCGTGAGGACGGCGTGCACGCCGGGCACCGCGAGCGCGTCCGTCGTGTCGATCGCGACGACGCGCGCGTGCGCGTGCGGCGACCGCACGAGCTTGAGGTGGAGCAGGCCCGGGTAGTCGGCCGGGTCCACGTCGAGCGTGTACCGCACCGTCCCGGTGACGATCCCCCGGCCCGCGGGCGCGGGCACGTCGCGCCCGAACGCCCGGCCCGCCGAGGTAGAGCCCTGGTCCCCCGAGGTAGAGCCGTGGTCCGGCGAGGTAGAGGCCCGGTCCGGCGAGGTAGAGGCCCGGTCCGCCGAGGTAGAGCCCCGGTCCGCCGAGGTAGAGCCGTGGTCCGGCGAGGTAGAGGCCCGGTCGCCGCCCGACGGCGCACGCTCGCCCGTGCCCGGCGCGGTCCCGGTCGTGTCGCCGCGCCCCAGGACCGCGTCCTCGATCGCGCGGTACCCCGTGCAGCGGCACAGGTTGCCCTTGAGGTTGCGCGGCAGGTTCTCGCGCTGCGCGTCGTCGAACGTCGCGGCGGTCATGATCATCCCGGCGGTGCAGAACCCGCACTGGAAGCCCTGCGCGTCGAGGAACTGCTGCTGCACCGGGTGCAGCGCGTCCTGCGGGCCGTGGGGGTCGTGGTCGCACGCGCCCGCCGCCTCGTCCCCGGCACCGCCCGGGCACGACGTCGCCGCGAGCCCCTCGATCGTCGTCACCTCGTGGCCCGCCGCGCGCCGCGCGGGGTAGACGCACGAGTGCACCGGGACGCCGTCGACGTGCACGGTGCACGCGCCGCAGTCGCCGCCGTCGCACCCCTTCTTCACGCCGAGCGCGCCCTGCTCGCGCAGGTACGTGCGCAGGCACTGGCCCGCGCGGGGCTCGTTGCGGGCGGTGCGGCCGTCGATCGTCACCGGCGGGGCCGGGAGCGGGGCGGGCGTCGTCGTCATCGGAGGCCTCCGTCCGAGGTCGTGCCGTCGACGAGCTCCGCGCGGATCTGCTCGCCGAGGCGGTAGGTCATGTCCCGGCGCCACTCGGGCAGCCCGTGGATGTCGTCGTGGTAGAGGTCGGCGGGGATCGCGGCGTCGAGCGTGGCGACGAGGTCGGCGGCGGTGGGCAGCGCGTCCGCCGCGAAGCGGAGCTGCACGGGCCGGCGCGTCGAGGCGGTGACCGTGAGGACGAAGGCGCCCCCGGCGTCGGGCGGGTCGACCCGCCCCACGAGCAGCACGCCGGAGCGCCCGAGGTTCGACAGGGACAGGCGGCGGAACGCCGTGCGCGAGCGCAGCGCGTGGTCCGGCAGACGGATCGCGCGCAGGAGCTCCCCGGGCCCGAGCGTGTTGCGCAGCTCGCCCGTGACGAGGTCGACGACGGGCTGCTCCCGCCGGGTCCCGCCCGGCCCCCAGACCTCCGCGACGCCGTCGAGCGCCGCGGTGAGCGAGATCATCGGCCCGGCCGGCAGGGAGGTGCAGACGTTGCCCCCGACGGTCGACGTGTTCCAGATCTTGAACGACGCGACGAAGCTGTCGCAGCACGGCCGCACGAGGTCCAGCGCGCGCCACCGGTCGCGCACGGGCTCGGCCTGCGCGCTCTCCTCGAACGCCCACAGCTCGGCGACGGTGCACGTCGCGGCGATCTCGAGACCCTCGTCGGTGACGGTCAGCGCGGGCCACCCCGCGCTCGTCAGGTCGAGCAGGCGCCGGAGCGTCTCGCTGCCGTAGGAGAACAGGACGGTCCCGCCCGCGAGCCACGCGTCGCCCTCGCGCCAGTCGGCGGGGTCGGCGGTCGGGACGAGGTCGGTGACGGTGCCCAGGTCCATCAGGGGGCCTCCTCGGGGTGGGGGCGGTGCGTCGGTGCACCGTCCGGTCGTGCTGCGGGCTCCGCGTGGAGCGGGCCCGAGCTGCTGCTGAGCGGGACGACGGCGGAGCGCCCGTGCCGGGTGGCGACGAGCTCCGCGGTGATGGAGACGGCGACCTCCTCCGGCGTGACGGCGCCGAGGTCGAGCCCGATGGGCGACCGCAGGCGCGCGAGAGCGGCCACGCCCACGCCCTCGGCCCGCAGCGCGGCGACGCGCTGGGCGTGCGAGCGGCGCGAGCCCATCGCGCCGACGTACGCGAGCGGCAGGTCCAGCGCGAGCCGCAGGAGCGGCACGTCGAACTTCGCGTCGTGGGTGAGGACGGCGACGGCGGTCCGTGCGTCGAGCCGGCCCGCGGCGGCCTCGGCGGCGAGGTAGCGGTCGGGCCACTCGACGACGACCTCCGCCTCGGGGAAGCGGCGCGGGTCGGCGAACACCTCGCGCGCGTCGACGAGCGTCACGCGGTAGCCGAGGAGCCGGACGTGCCGCACGAGCGCGCCCGCGAAGTCGTTGGCCCCGCACACGAGGAAGCGCGGCGCGGGCAGCCGCGTCTCGACGAGCAGCGTGACGGGCTCGGCCGCGTCGCACGCGTCGCCGGCGGCTCCTCCTGCCGGGGCCGGTGCGGCGGCGCGCCCCGCCGACGGCGACGCGCCCGGGCCGCCGTGCGCCGCGTGCACGGTCGCCGTGCCGCCCGCGCGCAGCACCGCCACGACCTGCGCCGCGGCGGCGGCCAGGCTGTCGGGCCCGACGAGACCGCGCAGCGCCCGGGCGACCGCTGCCTCGTCGGCGGCGCCCGGGTCGTCCACGACGACGGCCGTGCGCGCGCCGCCGTCGATGCGGCGGACGAGCGCCACGGGCGGGGCGGGCTCGGCTCGCGCCGCGAGCGCGTGCAGGGCGCGCGTCGCGTCGTCGTCGGGGAGCACGGGCTGGACGTGGACGTCGAGCGTCCCGCCGCAGCTCAGCCCGACGGCGAACGCGTCGTCGTCGCTGTACCCGAACGTCTCGCGGTGGCTCGTGCCGGACGCGATCGCGTCGAGCGCTGCGGCGTGGACAGCGCCCTCGACGCACCCGCCGGACAGGCTGCCGAGCACGGCGCCGTCGGCGCGGACCGCCATCGCGGTGCCGACCGGGCGCGGCACGGACCCCGACGCGGCGACCACCGTCGCCACGGCGAAGGGCGGCTGCCCCGGACCGAGCCAGGGGGCGAGCCGGTCGACGATGTGGAGCATCGTGGCCTCGCTTCCGCAGGGTGCCGGCGTACCGGCGTCCTTCCAGTGAACCCTTGCGGTGAGTCCCCTGCGTGTCCTGGCCCGCGTCCGCTGTGACGCGCCCGAAACACAGGGCTTGAATCCGCCGTGGACCCCCTCCGACTCACGGAGAGAAGTTCCGTCTGATGGAATTGCAGTTCCATTCAACGGACTCCACGCTAGCACGCGGTGAGGCGCAGGTCACCGTCCTGGCGGGAGGGACGACTACGATCGGCCCATGACCGCCGTCTCGCTCGGGATGCCCAGGGTGCGGCCCGCCGTGCCCTCCGGCGCCCCGGACGACCTGGACCCGGCCCGCCCGGCGACCGACGCGCTCGTCGACCGGTACGGCCGCGTGGCGCGCGACCTGCGCATCTCCATCACCGAGAAGTGCTCGCTGCGGTGCACGTACTGCATGCCCGCCGAAGGGCTGCCCGCGATCCCCCGCGAGGACCTGCTCACGCCCGACGAGATCGGCCGGGTCGTGCGGGTCGCGGTGGAGCGGCTCGGCATCACCGACGTCCGGTTCACCGGCGGCGAGCCGCTCCTGCGGAACGACCTCGCCGACATCCTGCGCGCCGCGCGCGCCGCCGCGCCGGACGTGTCCCTCTCGCTGACGACCAACGCGATCGGCCTCGACAAGCGCGTCCGCGGGCTCGTCGACGCCGGGCTCGACCGCGTGAACATCTCCCTCGACTCGGTCGACCGCGCGCACTTCGCGCGCCTCACGCGGCGCGACCGCCTCCCCGACGTGCTCGCCGGGATCCGCGCCGCGCTCGACGCCGGCCTCGCCCCGGTGAAGCTCAACGCGGTCCTCATGCCCGAGACGCTGGCGGGCGCGGCCGACCTCCTCGCGTGGGCCGTCGAGCACGGCTGCCACCTGCGGTTCATCGAGCAGATGCCGCTCGACGCCGACGGGCGCTGGACGCGCGACGACCTCGTGTCGGCGACGGACCTCCTGGCCGTGCTGGGCACCCGCTTCGACCTGCACGAGGTCGGGCGCGACGACCCGTCGGCGCCCGCCGAGGAGTGGCTCGTGGACGGCGGGCCCCAGACGGTCGGCGTCATCGCCTCCGTCACGCGCTCGTTCTGCGGCGCGTGCGACCGTACCCGGCTCACCGCCGAGGGCACCGTGCGCTCGTGCCTGTTCGGCGACGACGAGACCGACCTGCGCGCGATCCTGCGCTCGGCGGACCTCGCCGAGGACGAGCGCGACGACGCCCTCGCCCGCGCGTGGCAGGGCGCGATGTGGCGCAAGCCGCTCGCGCACGGCAGCGACGCCCCGACCCTCGCCGCCGACGCCTTCGCGGCGACGACCCGCAGCATGGGCGCGATCGGCGGCTGAGGCGGGCGCCCGGCGGTGGCGCAGATCATAGGGTGAAGCCGGTCACCTCGGGGCATCAGCCCAGGTCAGAGCCGCCGTCTCTTCCTACCATGGATGTCGTGACGACGATCTCTCCTGCACCCACCAACCGCCCCTCCTCCTCGATCTCCGGCGCGTCCTCGACGACCCCGGACAACAGCGCGTCCGCGCTCCCGATCTACCGCACCGACGAGCGGTCCGCCGCCTGGAAGGCCGGCACCAAGAGCGTCCTGGGCGCGGCCGTCGGCGCCGTCGTCGGGGTCGTCGTGCTCAGCTGGTTCGGCCTCGTCCTCGGCACCGCCGTCGGCCTCGGCATCGGCATGCTGCTCGACAACCGCCCCGCCGAGCGCTGACCCGACCCACTCCCCTCCCGGCCAGCACGGCCGGCTCCCCGCCCGACATCGTCGTCGCCCGGCGGATCAGAAGGAACTCACGAGAGGCGAGAAGTGGCC
The DNA here is from genome assembly GCF_013127315.1 of Cellulosimicrobium sp. 72-3. Taxonomy (NCBI): domain Bacteria; kingdom Bacillati; phylum Actinomycetota; class Actinomycetes; order Micrococcales; family Promicromonosporaceae; genus Cellulosimicrobium; species Cellulosimicrobium sp. 72-3. Next base: position 1,340,738 of record NZ_CP053419.1, on the reverse strand, counting down.
CCTCCCCGGCTCCGGCCGGGGGCCACTTCTCGCCTCTCGTCGTCTCGCGGGCGGTCCACGGACGCGTCCTACAGCCCGACCCACTCCGAGACGCCGTCGTCGAAGTGCTGGCGCTTCCAGATCGGCACCTCGGCCTTGATGCGCTCGACGAGCAGCGAGCAGGCCTCGAACGCCTCCCGGCGGTGGCCCGCGGCGGCCGCCGCGACGAGCGCGACGTCGCCGATCCCCAGGCTGCCGTACCGGTGGACCGCGGCGACCCGCAGCCCCGTCTCGGCCGCCACGTCCGCGACGCAGCGCCGGATCACGGCCGTGGCGTCGGGGTGCGCCTCGTAGTCGAGCCGCGTCACGCCCCGGCCGCCGTCGACGTCGCGGACCACGCCGCGGAACGTCACGACGGCCCCGCACTCGGGGCCCCCGACGGCGTCCTCGACCGCGCGCGACACGGCGTCGTCGAGCACGTCCGTCGTCACGCGGCTGGGGTCCGTGGGCGGCGCGCCGTCGTCCGTCGTCTGCGTCACAGCTCCCGCACCTCCACCTCGGTCCCGGCGGCCCACTCTGTCACGTCTGCCGGGACGTCCACGAGCACGTCCGCGCGCGCCATCGACGCGACCAGGTGGGAGCCCGCTCCCCCGACGACGCGCACCGTGCCCCCGGGGCCGGTCGCGCCTCGCAGGAGCTGCCGCTTGCCCGCGGGCGACGTCAGCGGCTCGGCGAGCACCGCCGTGCGCACGCGCTCGACGCCGGGCAGCCCCGCGGCCCGCTCGAGCGGCTCGCGCAGGAACATCGCGAACGACACCTGCGCGCTCACCGGGTTGCCCGGGAACGTGAGCACGGGCGTCCCGTGCACGGTGCCGAACCCCTGCGGCCCGCCCGGCTGCATCGCGACGGAGCGGAACGTCACGTCCGACGACGCACCGCCGCCGAGGACGTCCTTGACCACCTCGTACGCGCCCTGCGACACGCCTCCCGACGTCACGACGAGGTCCGCGACCGCAGCGGCCTCGGCGAGCACGGCGGCGAACCGCTCGGCGTCGTCGCCGCACCGGGCCGTGAGCACCACGTCGCCGCCCGCGCGCCGCACGGCGGCGCCGAGCGCGTCGGCGTTGGCGTCGAAGACCTGGCCGGCCCCCGGGGTCTCCCCCGGGCCGACGAGCTCCGACCCCGTCGACAGGACCGCGACCCGCGGCCGCGCGACGACCCGGACGCGCCCGACCCCGCACGCCGCGGCGGCCGCGAGGTGGTGCGGCGCGAGGACGGTCCCGTCGGTCAGCAGGACGTCGCCCGGGCGGACGTCGGAGCCCGCCTCGCGCACGAAGTCGCCCGCCGCCCGCGGCACCCGGACCTCGACGGCCCCCGGGTCGGCCGGCGCCGTGGAGGCCTGTCCGGCCGCCGGGTCGTTGGCGCCCTCCTGCGCAGGGCCCGCGGGCGGGCGGGCGAACGTCCCGGTCGCGGTGTCCTCGACGGGCACGACGGCGTCCGCCCCCTCGGGCACGGGCGCGCCCGTCATGATGCGGGCCGCCGTACCCGGCGCGAGCCGGGGCGGGGCGCCCGGCGCCGCCGCGATCTCGGCGACCACGGCCAGCCGGACGGGGGCCTCCGTCCGCGCGCCGGCGACGTCCGCGGCGCGGACGGCGTACCCGTCCATCTGCGCGTTGCGGAACAGCGGGACGGCGACGGGCGCGACGAGGTCCCCCGCGAGAACCCGGCCGAGCGCGTCGGCGAGGTCGACGTCCTGGGTGCGGGCGCGGCGTCGGGCCGCGTCCACGAGGGGGGCGAGGAGGGCCGCGACGTCCGCGCGGTGCTCGTCGACGCTCACCCGTGCTGTTCTTGCCATGCCTCGCCCTTCCCGCTCCCCGCACGCCGACGGGCCACCCCCAGGAGCGGGCGACCCGTCGGCCGTGCGGTCGATGTCGAGGCTCAGCCTCCCACGGCCGCGGTGAGCGGACCGCGCACGAAGTACACGACGAACCCGGCCGCGACCACCCACAGCAGCGGGTGGACGTCGCGCGCCCTCCCGCACGCGGTCCGCAGCAGGACCCACGTGACGAACCCGATGCCGATGCCGTTCGCGATCGAGTACGTGAGCGGCATCGTCACGATCGTGAGGAACACCGGCAGCGTCACCGTGAAGTCGGTGAGGTCGATCTCCTTGATCTGGCCCATCATCATCGCGCCCACGACGACGAGCACCGCGCTCGCGACCTCGATCGGCACCACCGCCGTGAGCGGCGTGAGGAACATCGCGACGAGGAAGAGCCCGCCCGTGACGACCGAGGCGAGGCCCGTCCGCGCCCCCTCGCCCACGCCCGCCGCCGAGTCGACGAACACCGTGTTCGACGACGACGACGTGGCGCCGCCCACGACCGCCCCCACGCCCTCGACGACGAGCGCCGACTTGATGCGCGGGAAGTTGCCGTCCGCGTCGGCGAGGCCGCCCTGCTTGGCGAGCCCCGTCATCGTGCCCATCGCGTCGAAGAAGTTCGTGAAGAACAGCGTGAACACGAGCATCGTCGCCGCGAGCGCCCCGATCCGGTCGAACGCGCCGAACGAGAGCTGCCCGAACAGGCTGAGGTCGGGCACCGAGACGAGCGAGCTCGGCAGGGCGGGCACGGTGAGGTGCCAGCCGCCGGGGTTCGTCTCCGACGCCCGGCCGAGGTGCAGCACGGACTCGGCGACGATCGCGACGACGGTCGTCGCGACGAGCCCGATGAGCAGCCCGCCCTTGACCTTGCGCGCCACGAGGACGCCCATGGTGAGCAGCCCGACGACGAACACGAGCGTCGGGACCGAGGTGATCGACCCGCCGTCGCCGAGCTGGACCGGCGGCCCGCCCGGGGTGCGCGTGACGAACCCGGCGTCGACGAACCCGATGAACGCGATGAACAGGCCGATGCCGACCGTGATCGCGGCCTTGAGCTGGCGCGGGACGGCGTTGAAGATCGCCGACCGCGCGCCCGTCACGGCGAGCAGCACGATGAGCAGGCCGTTGACGAGCACGAGCCCCATCGCCTCGGGCCACGTCACGTCGCCGATGACGGCGACGGCGAGGAACGAGTTGATGCCCAGCCCGGCCGCGAGCGCGAACGGGAGGTTCGCGACGAGCCCGAACAGGATGGTCAGACCACCGGCGGCGAGGCCGGTCATCGCGCCGACCTGCGCCGTCTGGAGCCACCCGCCCGCGACGTCGACGGGCGCGTTCTCGGCGCTCGTCCCGCCGAGGATGAGGGGGTTGAGGATGACGATGTACGCCATCGCGAAGAAGGTCACCAGCCCGCCGCGGAGCTCGCGCCCGGTGGTCGAGCCGCGCTCGGTGATCCGGAAGAAGCGGTCGAGCCGGCCGGGGGCCCGTCCGGTGCCGCGTGCGTCGTCGTTCCCGGCGGTCTCCCGCCGCATGCCGAGGAGAGTCACGTCCTTGTGCCCTTTCCTGAGGTACCGACCTGCCGCGCGGCCGGTCAGTACTCGACCCGGGACTCGAGGGCGCGCCAGGCGTCGAACGGCGCGGTGGCGGTGGCCGTGCGCTCGTGCACGACCTGCATGACCCGGTCGGCCGGGTCCGCGTCGAAGAAGTCGTAGAAGGCGGCGTCGTCGAAGCCGGCGCGCGCGGCGTCGTACCGGTCGGCGGCGTAGTGGACGGCGTGCACGCGCGCCCAGAGGGCGGACGCGAGGCACATGGGGCACGGCTCGCAGCTCGAGTAGAGCGTCGCGCCCGTGAGGTCGAAGGTGCCGAGCGCGGCGCACGCGCGCCGGATCGCGGTGACCTCGGCGTGCGCGGTCGGGTCGTTGTCCTGCGTGACCCGGTTGTTGCCCTCGAACACCTGCCCGTCGGCGGTGACGACGACGGCGCCGAAGGGTCCTCCGGCGTGCGCGACGCTGTCGACCGCGAGGGCGACGGCTCGGTCCAGGTGTGCGGTGTCCACGACAAGAGTGTCCATGGTGAGTCTCCACGGTTCGGGCAGCGACGCCGGGTGCTCCGCCTCCGGCGTCCGGGCTCGTCGGTGAGCCGGGAGGAGGCGGCCGGCGGGCCGCTGCAGGCGAGTTGTCACGTCCGCCTGGTAGGTAGCTGCCGGTGTCGGATCGAACGTGTCGACCACCGAGCGTGTCGCTCGGCCCGGGCCCGCCGTTGGCACGCTCGACGCTAGCAGCGCGTGACGGACGCCACAAGAGTTTCGGAAGAACTTTTCCACCATGTGGACGGGGATGCTCGCGGCTTCGCGCCCACGGCGCTCCTGCGAGGCCTGTTGCGGAAGGATCTGCCGCCCGGAAGAGTTGTCCCAGCGCAGGTCCGACGCCCGGGGCGTCGCCCCGTCCCGACCCACCCGGAGGCCCAGTGACCGAGCCCGCTCCGCCGTCGTCCCTCCCCGTCGTCCGCGTCCCCGCCCGGCCGGGCCCGCCGCTGCGCTTCCAGCTCCGCCCCGTGGCGCCGTCGCTGCGCTCGTTCCTCGCGACGGAGGCGGGCGGCGCCGTCCTGCTCCTCGCCGCGACGGTCGTCGCGCTCGTGTGGGCGAACTCCGCGTGGTCGGGCGCCTACGACGCGCTCTGGTCCACGGAGGCGGGCTGGCGCGTCGGGCCGTGGGCGTTCGAGATGGACCTGCACCACTGGGTCAACGACGCCGCGATGGCCGTGTTCTTCCTCGTCATCGGCCTGGAGATCAACCGCGAGGTCACGAGCGGCGAGCTCCGCAACCGCCGCACCGTCGCCGTCCCGGCGCTGGGCGCGCTGGGCGGCCTCGCGGTCCCCGCGCTCATCTACGTCGCGTTCAACGCCGGGTCTCCCGCGGAGCACGGGTGGGGCATCGTCATGTCGACGGACACCGCGTTCCTCGTGGGCATCCTCGCCCTGTTCGGGCCGCGCTGCCCCGACCAGCTCCGGCTCTTCCTCCTCACGCTCGCCGTCGTCGACGACATCGGCGCCATCACCGTCATGGCGCTCTTCTACACCGACGACCTCTGGCTCCCGGGCCTCCTCGTCGCCGCCGTGCTCGTCGTCGTGATCCTCGTGCTGCGCTGGCTCGGCGTCTGGCGCCTCGCGCCGTACGCGCTCGCCGGGATCGCGCTGTGGGGCGCGGTCTACGCGTCGGGCGTGCACGCGACGCTCGCGGGGGTGCTCGTGGGCCTGCTCGTGCCGTCGCGCTCGTCGCGGCCCGTGGACGTCGCCGTCGTGCCGAAGTACGCCAAGCGGCTCGCGCAGGAGACGACGGCGGAGCGCGAGCACCTCACCGAGCTCGCGGCGCGCGCGGCCGTGCCCACGAGCGAGCGCCTCCAGCGCGTGCTGCACCCGTGGAGCGCGTACGTCGTCGTGCCCGTCTTCGGCCTCGCGAACGCGGGCGTGCAGCTCGACGGCGAGTCGCTGCGCGCGGCGGCCACGTCGCCCGTGACGATCGGCGTCGCCGTCGCGCTCGTCGTGGGCAACGCCGTCGGCATCTTCGGGGCCGCGACCTTAGCCCTGCGCCTCGGCCTCGGCGACCTCCCGGGGCGGGTGCGGTACTCCCACCTGCTCGGCGGGGCGATCCTCGCCGGCATCGGGTTCACCATCTCGCTCTTCATCGCCGAGCTCGCGTTCGATGACGAGGCGCTCGTCGAGCAGGCCAAGATCGGCATCCTCGCGGGCTCGCTCGTCGCCGCCGTGCTCGGCTCCGTGGCGCTCCGGCTGTTCGGCGAGCGCTGGCCTCTGTGCTCGCCTGGCGCGGACGGCCCGCCGCCCGAGCTCCCGCCGCTCCCCTGGCACCCGCCCGCGACCACGTGACCGCGCGCCCGAGCGCACGACACGGCACCCCACGGGTACGAGTGTGGGCGACGCCCGGGCGCCCCGACCCGCGAGCGCCCTACGGCCGCGCGGCGGCGGCGACGGCGGCCCGCAGGCCCTCCGCGGTGACGCGCCCGCGGTAGCGGACGCCGTCGACGAAGAGCGTCGGCGTGCCCTGCACGCCGACCGCGAGCGCGTCGGCGTAGTCGCGCTGCACCGGCGCGGCGTACCGCTGGGCCGCGTCCCCGACGACCGACGCGCCGTCGAGGCCGAGCTCCTCGGCCCGCTCGGCGAGCCCGGCCTCGCCGAGCTGGTCCTGGTGCGCGAACAGCGCGGCCTGCATCTCCCAGAACCGACCCTGCGCGGCGGCCGCCTCGACGGCGAGCGCGGCCGACAGCGCGTGCGGGTGGATCTCGAACAGCGGGAAGTGGCGGAACACGAGACGCACCCGGCCGCCGGAGGACTCGACGACCTGCCGCAGCACCGGGGCGGCGGCGGCGCAGTACGGGCACTCGAGGTCGCCGAACTCGACGATGGTGACGGGCGCGGCCGGGTCCCCGAGGACGTGCGCGTCGGCGGGGACGAGCTGCTCGGCCGGGACGCGGTCGGGGGTCTGCTCGCTCACGCTGCCCAGCATGGCACGCGGCCGGCACCCGTGGTCAGGCGAGGGCGAGCGGCCGGGTCTCCTGGGCCGCGCCCGGCACCGGCTCGACGAGGCGTGCGAGGTCCGGGCCCGCGCTGTCGCGCCACCAGGCAAGGTTCCGCGCGTGGCGCGCGTAGACCGACGCGGGGTCGGCGCTGAGCGTCACCGCCGTCTCGGCGAGGTAGACGGCGTCGACGGTCTCGGGCGGGGTGGGCACGCCCGCGAGGACGCGCAGCGCGCCGCGGAAGCGCGGGCGGTGGTGCAGGCGCTTGACGAGGTTGAGCGCGCCGAACAGCAGCCCGGGGCGGACGCGGCAGACGAGCTCGTCGTCCCGGTGGAGCTGCGCGCGCAGGCGCTCCTCGTCGACGACGAGACCGCGCCCGACGGCCTCGCCGAGCATCCACAGCAGCGCGGTGTCCGACAGGGCGCGTGCCCGTGCGCCGCCGCCGACGTCGCTGTGCCCGCCGGGGAACCAGACCTGCTTCACCCGGGGCGCCATGGCCACGGGCACGTCCCACAGGCACGGCTCGAAGGTGATGCGGCGGTCGTCGATGGCGAGCGCCTGGCGGGCGCACCGGACGTCGGTCGACAGGCGCAGGTCGTGGAACCGGCTCCGGCGGCGCGACAGGCCGGGCACGCCGAGCGCGCCGACCGTGTCGAACACCCCGAGGAACGCGACCGGCACGTGGTCGTGGCAGTACGCGGCGCGGAACGTGCGAGCACGCTCGGCGCGGCGGGCGGGGTCGCGGTCGCGGTAGACCTCCTCCGCCTCGCACAGGTGGTCGCGCGCGAGCGCGTCCTGGGTGAGCAGGCCGACGGTCGCGACCATGCCGACCACGCTGCGCGCGGTGTACGCCCCGCGGCTGAACCCGAAAACGTAGATCTCGTCGCCGGGCTCGTAGTTGAGCGCGAGGTGGCGGTACCCCGCGACGACGTTGCGCGTCAGGCCGTAGCCGAACGCCCCGCCGAGGAGCCGGTCGACGAGGTAGCCCTGCGCCCCGACGCCCTCGACGGAGAACACCATCTGCTGGACGCCGTCCGGTCCGATCCCGGTGCGGACGGAGCGCGCGATCTTCTCGATGTTCGACACGCTCGCGTTCACCGGCGAGTTCCACGTGCCGTCGCAGCACAGCACCAGCCGCTTCATGGTCCCTCCCCGATCCGCCCCCGGCGGCGCGTCGGGGACACCATCTGGGGAGGGTCGTCCCGCCCCGGCTGATGCACGACGGCGCCCGCCGACGCACGGACCGGTCGGGGTTCGTGAGCAAGCCGTGAGCGTGTCCGTGCGCACCCCCGGATCCGTCCGGGAGGGCCGCCGTCGTGCCGTAGGTTCTGGCGGTGTGACCGCCACGAGCACCGCCCCGCCCGCCGGCCCCGCGGACCACCCGCCGGGCGGCCGGGAGCGTCGGCACGCGCGCGAGCCGCGCCGGCACCGGGCCGCGTGGATCGCGGCCGTCGTGGCGCTCGTGCTCGTGCTGGGCGGGGGCGGCGGGGCGTTCGCCTGGTACCGGGACACCGAGTACGACGCGCTGGCCGACCGCGCCGCGACCGCCGAGGACCTGCTCGCGGCGTCGGACGGGAAGGTCGCGGACCCGGCGGTGCGGACCGCGCTGACGAGCGAGGTGGACGACGCCCGCGCCCTGCTCACGGCGCCGTTCCTCGACCGGATGACGACCGGGACCGAGGCGGCGGACCGTTCGCTCGTGTCGGCCTCGGACGCCGTGCACGCCTCGATGCTCGACCACGCGCGGAACGAGGTGACGACGGCGCGCGCGAGCCTCGCGACCGCCAGCGAGCTGGGCGAGAAGATCTACGCCGCGACGGAAGGGCTCGGCGCCGACGAGGCGGTCCGCGCCCGGCTGCGCGACGCGCTGGACACCGCGGCCGCGGCCGACGCCGCCGCCGACGCGGGGCTCGCGGGCGACGACCTCGTGACGCTCGAGCAGGCGGTGCTCGACCTGGGCGCGGGCCTCGGGGTCGTGAGCACGTCGACCGAGGAGACGTCGGTCGCGCAGGACGCCGTCTCGTGCCCGGCGCCGGACCAGGTGTGGGACCCCGACAGCGGCCGCGTGCCCGACTCCGCCCTCGCGCCGATCCCGTGGTCCCCCACCGACCGGGTGCGCGCCGACGTGCTGGACGGGCTCGTCGCCCTCGACGCCGCGTACGTCGAGCGGTTCGGCGTGCACCTGACGATCAACTCCTCCTACCGGACGTTCGAGGAGCAGCAGGGCCTGTACGACCCGTCGTCGCCCATCGCGGCGCCGCCCGGGTGCTCGAACCACGGGCTGGGGTTCGCCGTCGACCTGGGCGGCGGCGTCCAGGCGTTCGGCACCCCGCAGTACGAGTGGCTCAAGCAGCACGCCGAGACCTACGGCTGGACCCACCCCGACTTCGCCGAGCCCGACGGGCGCGTGCCCGAGCCCTGGCACTGGGAGTCCGTGCTGGCACGCGCGGACGGCTGAGCCCGCCGCCGGTCGCGCCGGGGACCCCGGGAGCGCCGGGGCGCGTCCTCAGGAGGCGTGCGCCCGCTCGACGTCGACGTGCGTGACGTCGCCCGGGGTCGGGCCGTCGCGCAGCCAGGCGACGAGGCGGTCGACGGCGTCCGGCGCCCCGGACGCGACGACCTCGACGGTGCCGTCGGGCCGGTTGGTCGCGGTGCCGTCGAGGCCGAGCGCGGCGAGCCGCTCGCGCGTCGCCCAGCGGAAGCCGACGCCCTGCACGCGCCCGTGCACGAGCGCCCGCACGGCGGCGTCCGCGGCACCGCGCGCCACGCCCTCGCCCGGCCGCGTCACTGGTGCACGTGCGCCGGGGCGCCCGTCGACGACGCGATGTCCGACTCGGCGTCGTCCAGCAGCCGGTCCGCGAGCCGGCGCAGCGCCCGCCCGACGGCGATCTCGTCGCCGATGAGCGGGACGTCGCGGTCGTGCGGGTCGCGCCGCGCCCGCCCGACGGTCCGCACGTGATCGGGCGTCTCCGCGACGAGGACCGCCTCCGCCGTCGTCCGGCCCTCCGACTCGACGACGCTCACCTGCACGCGCCACACCTTCGTGGTGTCCGTGCCGTCGCCCGTCTCCGCTCCCGGGACGTGCTCGACGTAGCTGTCCGACCCCGGGTAGACGAGCGTCCGCTCGCCCGTGTCCGTCCACTCGACGAGGTACGGCGGCGAGCCGTCCTCGTGCCGCAGCTCGACCACGACCCCGTCGCGCACCGCCCCGCCGACGACGCCCGAGGCGGTCACGATCCTGTCCCCGACCGATGCCCTCATGGCTCCTCCTCGTGCCGCACCGTCCTTCCATCATGCGACCGCCGGGAGTGCGCTGCACCCCCGGTCTCAGGGTGTCCGGGCGCCGAGCTGGTCCCGCAGCGCCGCGGGGTCGTGCACCGGGAGCCGGCACACGAAGTCCGTGCAGAGGTAGGCGCCCGGGCCGCGGTCGGCGAGCAGGGCGACGCCGTCGGCGGCAAGGGTCGCGGCGTCGTCGGGCGTCGCCGCGAGCAGCAGCGCGCCCGGGTGGTACCAGTCGCGCGCGGCGGCGAGGAACCCCTCGCGCCGGTCGGCGTCGGCGACGACCACGAGCTGGTGGGGCGGCTCCGCGAGCCCGACGGCGACGCGCAGCACCCCCGCCGCGCCCAGCGGGTGCTCGCTCGCAGCGGCGGCAGCGGCGGCGTGCGCGAGCGCCGCGTCCCGGTACTGCGGCTCGCCCGTCGCGAGGTGGGCGAGCAGCGCGGCCCGGGCGGCCGCCGTCGTGCCCGAGGGCACCGCGCCCTCCGAGGGGTCGGCCGCCGCCCCGGCCGCCAGCCCGAGGTCGGTGAGCACCGGGTCCGTGCCCTGCGGGGGCGTGAGGTCGCCGTCCGGGCCGACCGTCGCGTCGACGAGGCGCAGGCCCTCGCGCACGTACCGCGCCTCGCCGGTGAGGCCCCCGAGCACGAGGAGCGCCGTCGCGAGCGCGCCGTGGTCCTCCAGCGTCGCGACGGCGTCCGAGGCGACGCCGCCCTCCGACGCGCGCACGAGCGACCCGTCGGCCCGGACGTGGGTCGCGAGCAGCCGGTCGGCGGCCGCGCGCGCGGCGTCCGTGAGGTCGGGCAGGCCGAGGTGGTGCCCGGCGCGGGCGAGCGCCTCGATCGCGAGCCCGTTCCACCCTGTGAGCACCTTCGTGTCCAGCGGCGGCGGCTCGTGGTGCGCGCGCTCGCCCGGCGGGAGCAGGTAGTACCCGCCCTCGACCCGCTCGCCGTCCACGACGGACTCCGAGTCCTGCGCGCTCGCGAACGCGCCGTCGGCCAGACGCAGCACGCGCAGGAGGAAGCGCCCGACGTCGCCCGCCACCTCGGCGGTGTCCTCGCCCGGGTCGGGCGTGCCGGGCGCCTCGGCGGGCGTGCGCAGGGGTCCGTCCAGGGGCCCCGTCCGGCGCAGCACCGCGAGCGTCGTCGCGGCCGAGAGCAGCTGCGCGTTGTCGTAGAGCATCCGCTCGTAGTGCGGCTCCGTCCAGTCCGGCCGGGTCGCGTACCGGAAGAAGCCGCCGTCGACGTCGCGCAGCGGGCTCGCCGCCATCGCGTCGACCGTGCGTCCCGCCAGGACGAGCGCGCGCCGCGCGACCTCCGGGTCGACGACGGACGACGCCGCGACGTCGAGCAGGAGCTCGAGCGTCGGGGCGACGGGGAACTTGGGGGCGCCCCCGAAGCCGCCGTGCACGCGATCCTCCGCCGCCTCCAGCCGCTCGACGACCCGGCGGGCGTGCTCGGCCGGGTCGGCGACCGGCCCGGCGTCCGCGCCGCCCGACGCCCCCGAGCCGTCGACCGCCGTCGCCGCCGCGCGCGGCACGCCCGTCCGGCGGCCCGCCGCCGCGTCGCGCAGCGCCGCGCGGATCGCGTCCCCCGTCTCGACCGCCTGGTCGCGCCGCTGCTCCCAGGCCTGCGCGACGGCGTCGAGCACGTCCCGGAACGCGGGGCGTCCGGCCACGGGGACGGGCGGCCAGTACGTGCCCGCGTAGAACGGGGCGCCGTCGGGCGTCGTGAACACCGTGAGCGGCCACCCCAGGTCCGGGGTGAACGCGCTCGCCGCGGCGAGGAGGCTCGCGTCGACGTCGGGGTGCTCCTCGCGGTCGACCTTCACCGCGACGAACCCGCGCGCGAGGAGCGCGCCGATGTCCGGGTCCGAGAAGCTCTCGCGCGCCATGACGTGGCACCAGTGGCACGTGGCGTACCCGACCGAGATCATGACCGGCACGTCCCGGCGGCGCGCCTCCGCGAACGCCTCGGCGCCCCACGGGTACCAGTCGACCGGGTTGCCGGCGTGCTGGCGCAGGTACGGGCTCACGGCGGCGGCGAGGCGGTTGACCATGACGTCCAGCCTCCCAGGTCGACGCGCCGCTCGCGGCCCGGGCCGTCGGAGTTGTCTGCTCCGTCCCGGAGCGGCGCGCTTGTAACGTTGCGCCCATGCCCGGCCCCGAGCAGCCCGCCCTCGCGGTGGCGACCGACGTCTCCGTCCGACCTGCTGTCGCTCCGGACGCCTCCCCGGACGCCGGGCGGGGCCCCACGCCGCTGCCCCGCCGGCCCGTCCGCCAGGTGCCGGCGAGCGGTGACCGCAAGGGCCCGTTCACCCTCGGCGACGTGCTCGGGCACGGCGGGTTCGCGCACGTCTACCGCGCGACGGACGCGGACGGCGCGGAGGTCGCCGTGAAGGTGCTCACGGGTCTCCAGGAGGGTTCCCGCGAGCGCTTCGCGCAGGAGGCGAGGCTGCTGGAGGCCGTGGGCGGGCGCGGCTTCCCCGCGTTCGTGCGCTCGGGCCTGGACGACGACCAGCCGTGGTTCGCCATGGAGCTGGTCCCCGGCACCACGCTGCGCGAGCAGGTCCGCGCATCGGGCCCGCTGGACGGACGGCAGGCGCTGCGGCTGGCGTCGCACGTCGCGGAGGCCCTGCTCGTGCTGCAGGAGCAGCACTGCGTGCACCGCGACCTGAAGCCCGCCAACATCATGGTCGACGGCGACCGGGCGGTCCTCATCGACCTCGGCATCGCCAAGCTGTTCGACACGGCGACGTCCACCCAGCCCGTCGGGACGCTCGCGTACATGGCGCCGGAGCTGTTCGCCCGCCGCGTGCACCCCCGCTCGGACGTGTACGCGCTCGGCCTGCTCCTGATCTTCGCCACCACGGGGGTCGTGCCGGCGGACCTCAACTTCCTCGGCCGCGACCTCGAGGCCGACGACCTCGTGCGGGAGGTCCCGGACGACCTGGTCGGGGTGCCGGCCGGGACGGAGCCGGCCCCGTCCCCGGCCGAGCCGCCCGAGATCGACCCCCACCTGCAGGACCTCATCCTGTCGACGACCCGCTACCAGCCGAACCACCGGCCCGCGCTCGAGAGCGTCGTCGGGGTGCTGCGCGCCCGGCTCGCCGGGGAGGCCCCCGACGACACCCTGCTCCTCACGTCACGGATCGTGGCCGACGGCGCCACCGCGGCCGAGCGCGCGCTGGGTCCCGTCGCCGGGCTGGCCGCCGCCACCGGCGCACCCGTCCGGGCCGAACGGGCGGAGGAGGTCACGCCGGTCGGCAGGGCGGCCGACGCGGCCCGTGTCCGGGAGCCGTGGCACGCCCTGGTCTACGACGCGACGCTGATGAGCGTGCTGGCCGAGGTGCACGGCGACGGGTTCGACGGCGCGGCCGCCGAGGTCATCGCGGACCACGTCGCGAGCATCGGCGCGCACGTGGCCGACGGCCGGACCCCGGCGGAGCTCAAGGACTGGCTCTGGCAGGCGATGCGGTGGCAGGCCGCGGCACCGCCCGCCGGCCACCCCGACACCCTGCGCGGGTGGCGCGAGTATCGTCGCCCGACGCACCCGATGCTCCCCGTGCCGGGCTCCGGCGCCGAGCCCGTGGCCCGGGCCGCGCGGTCGCGGACGGCCGGCCCCGTCCCGGTGCCGGAGTCCGGCTCCCCGGACCCGCGTCCCTGGCCGGTGCCTGTGCAGCGGGTCTCCACGCTGGGTCGTGGTCCGTCGGGGCGGCCCCGGCCGGAGCCGGTCCCGCCTGCGGTCGGACGGACCCGCGTCATGGACTCCCCCGACCTCGTCGCCACGCAGGTCGGCCGGCCGGTCCCGCCGTCGGTCCCGCCGCGCCGGAGCCCCGTCCGGCACCTCGGCCCGACGCCGTCGTCGCCCGCCGTGCGTCCGGAGTCCGTCCGGCCGCGGATCACCGGTGCGGCGGTCGCGAGCGCCCCGGCCCCGCGCGCCGCCGGCACGTCCGCGGCCACGCCGGGGCCGCGCCAGGAGGCGGCCCCGGCGTCCGCCGCACGGTCCGCACGTCCCGTCCGACCCGCCGCGTCGTCGTCCTGGGACCGTTCTCGGGTCGGAGGCGCGCTCCTGCGCGCCCTGCCGCGCGTCCTCGCGGTCCTGGCGGTGCTGCGCACGCTGTGGCTCGTGCCCGACGGCGCGGCCCGCCAGAGCCAGCCGTTCGTCCCCCTGCCGCCACCGCTCCTGGAGACCCTGCGCGTCTCGGTCGACCTGGCCCCGCTCGTCGACGGTCCCGTGCTCGCCCTGGCCGCGCTCGCGGTGGCCGTGGTGCTGCGTGTCGCCGGGCAGCGCACGTGGACGTGGCCGTACGTCCTCGGCACCTGCGCGTCGGTCGCTGCGACGGTCGTGCTCGTGCTGCGAGGCTGATCGAGGTTCGGGCCGGGTCGGGCGGTGCTCGGCGCGGTCCCGAGGGGCGGGGTCAGGCGTGGAGGCGGCGGAGGAACGCGCGGGTCCGCTCGCGCTGCGGGTCACCGAGCACCTGCTCGGGAGCGCCGCGCTCGTGGACGCGGCCCTCGTGCAGGAAGCACACCTCGTCGGCGACGCGGCGCGCGAACCCCATCTCGTGCGTCGCGACGAGCATCGTGCGGCCCTCCGCGCGCAGCTCGGCGAGCAGGTCGAGCACCTCGCCCACGAGCTCGGGGTCGAGCGCGGACGTCACCTCGTCGAGCAGGAGCAGCTCGGGGCCGTTGACGAGGGCGCGCGCGATCGCCGCGCGCTGCTGCTCGCCGCCCGAGAGCTGGTCGGGATAGGACGTCACCTTGTGCCCGAGCCCGACGCGACCCAGCATCTCGACCGCCGCCGCCTCGGCCTCGTCGCGCGAGCGCCGGTGCACGAGCCGGGGTGCGAGGGTCACGTTGTCGAGCACCGTGAGGTGCGGGAAGAGGTTGTACGCCTGGAAGACCATGCCCATGCGCGCCCGCACGCGGTTCGCGTCGAGGCGCGGGTCGGCGACGTCCTCGCCGTCGAGCAGGATCTGGCCGTCGTCGACCTCGTCGAGCAGGTTGACGACGCGCAGCAGCGTCGACTTGCCCGATCCGGACGACCCGACGAGCACGACGCACCGGTGGGCGTCGACGTCGAGGTCGATGCCGTCGAGAACGACCCGTCGCCCGCCCGGGGCGCCCGCAGCCGGGTACGTCTTGCGCACGCCGCGCAGGGACAGCAGGTGACGCGCGTCCTGGGGGATCGCGCCGGACGTCGCAGACGCGCTCATCGGATGTCCCCCGCCCCGCTCACCGTCGCGAGCGACCGGCCCCAGCCGCGGCGCGCCTGGTACGCGTCGACCGCGCGCGTCAGCGGGAACGACACGAGGAAGAACAGGATCCCCGCGACGACGTAGGGCGTGAAGTTGTAGCTGCCCGTCGTCGCGATCTGCGCGGCACGGATCGCGTCGACGGCGCCGAGGACGGAGATGAGGCCCGAGTCCTTCTGCAGCGAGACGAGGTTGTTCGCGAGCGGCGCGGTGACGTTGCGCACCGCCTGCGGCAGCACGACGCGCCGCGTCGTCTGCGCGCGCGTGAGGCCGAGCGAGCGCGCCGCCGCGACCTGCGACGGGTGCACCGACTCGATGCCCGCGCGGAACACCTCCGCGAGGTACGCGGTGTACGTGAGGACGATCGCGAGCGCGCCGAGGAACGCGCCCGACGTCGGCAGCCACTCCAGCCGCAACGCCGGCAGCCCGAACCCGACGAGCAGCAGCACGAGCAGGAGCGGCACGCCGCGGAACAGGTCGACGTACACCGTCGCGAACGCGCGCAGCGGGAACAGCGCCGGGATACGGCTCGTGCGCGCGACCGCGAGGCCGAGCCCGAGCACCGTGCCGACGACGCCCGCGACGACCCACACGCGCAGGTTGAGCCACAGGCCCTCGAGGATCGCGGGCAGCGACTCCCACGCCATCGCCGGGTCGAAGAACGCGGTCCGCGCGCGCTCCCAGCCCGGTGCGTTCACGACGACGAGCACGACCGCCGCGACGACGAGCACCGTGCTCACGAGCGCGACCAGGAGCGAGCGCCGCCGCTGCGCACGCCGGAACGCAGCCCGGTCGAGCGCGAGCGGCGACGGCGACCACGCGGCGGCCGGAACGGCGTCGGGCGACCCGACGCCTCCGGGCGGGCGCGCGTCGTCGGGCACGGTCATGGCCGGGTCACTGGAGGACGGGGATGTCGTCCGACTTGAGCCACGTCGTGCGCAGCTCGGCGAGCGTGCCGTCCGCCTCCAGGTCGTCGACGGCCTGCGACACGCAGTCCGTGAGCTCCGAGCCGAGGTCCAGCACGAGGCCGTACTGCTCGACGACGCCCTCGTCCGGCAGGGTGCCGATGACGACGGAGTCCGGGAAGTACTCGGTCGAGGCGGCGACCCCCTGGTCGACGTCCATGACCATCGCGTCGATCGTTCCGGACTGCAGCGCCTGCATGCCGTCGCCCGCAGCGCTGTACGGCGAGATGTCGGCGTCCTCGCCCCACGCGGCCTCCGCGAGCGTGAGGCTGGTCTGGGCGGCGGTGACCCCGATGCGCGCGCCGTCGAGCTCGGCCAGCGTCGTCGCGCCCGCGTACGGGCCGTCCTCCATGACGATGACGCCCTGGCGCGTCGTGAGGTACGGGCTCGAGAAGTCGACGGCCTGCTTGCGCTCGTCCGTGATCGACGTCTGGTACGCCGCCACGTCGAACGGCTTCACGGCCGGGCTGATGATCTGCTCGAACGTCACCGTCTCCCACACCACGTCGTCGGCCGCGTAGCCCAGGCGGTCCGCGACGGCGTAGATCAGGGCCGACTCGAAGCCCTCGCCCGAGTCCTGCTCCCCCACGTACCACGGGGAGTACGGCTCGCCCGCACCGACGGTCAGCACGCCGTCGGTGAGCGTCGGGAGCGCACCGGGCTCGCACTGCGCGTCTCCCGACGCGCTCTCGCTCGGGCTCGCGGCGTCGCCGCCGTCGCCTCCCGACGAGCAGGCCGCCAGCGTGAGCGCGGCGACCGCCGTGACGGCGGTCAGGACGGCGGGACGGGGACGCAGACGGCGCATGGTGACCTTCCGGGTGTCGGGCGCCCGCGGGAGTGGTGGGCACCGGCCACTGACGATAACGCCGGGCCGTGGGCCGTGGCTTCCCCCGCCCGCGCCTCGGCCGGGTGGGGCGCGTCACAGCACGAGGACACCGCCCGCGCACGGGACAAAGCGAAAGGCCCTCGGTCAGCATTTCTGCTGACCGAGGGCCTCTCAGGAGTAGCGGGGGCAGGATTTGAACCTGCGACCTCTGGGTTATGAGCCCAGCGAGCTACCGAGCTGCTCCACCCCGCGTCGGTGATCACTACTCTACGTGAGGTTCCGGACCAGGCCAAATCGGGTGGACGAGACGTGGGTCACGCCAGGACCTCGACCCCGAAGCCGAACTCGCGGACAGCCCCCGGCTCGAGCCGCACGTCGGCGGCGCAGTCGGGACGGTTGAACGCGTCGGTCAGGGTCTCCACCGGCTCGACCGCGATGGCGGCGCGGCCCCGCCGCGCCAGACCGTCGCCCGTGTAGACGTGCACGAGGCCACGCTCCTGCCAGACGGCGAGCCCCTGCCCCGTGGCGGGGTCGCGCACGACCGTGCGCGCGCGGCCGTCGGCGTCGGCCCGGAGGTCGGCGAACGCGTGGTCGAGGCTCGTGCCCGCGAGCGGGAGCGGACCGACGCCGTCGATCGCCCCGAACGCGGCCTCCCCCGCGAGCGGGAGCATCCCGCCGTCGGTCACGACGGCGCGACGGGCCGGCACCGTGAGCTCCAACGCGTCGACCGTGCCGTGCCCGGGGACCCGGAGGTAGGGGTGCCAGCCGAGCGAGACGGGGGCCGCCGTCGTCCCGACGTTGCGGGCGCACAGCGTGACGTCGAGGGAGCCGGCGCCGAGGACGTACCGGACCTCCAGCACGAGCGCGAACGGGTAGCCCGCGTGCGCGTCGGCGTGGACGACCGTCCGGAGCGTCACGGACTCCCGCTCCGCCCCGTCGGCGGCCGCCGTGTCGCGCGCGGCGACCCCGCCCTCCCCCGCGTCCTCGACGACCGTCCAGTCGAGCGTGCGCGCGAACCCGTGCATGGTGAGCGGCTCCCAGGGGAGCACCGGGGGCACGTGGTGCCGGACGCCGTCGAACACGTACTCCCCGCCCGCGAGGCGGTTGACGAACGGCGCCATGAGCGCCGACCGCGCGGCGTCGTGCGCGGCGACCTCCGCCTCGTCGGCGTACCCGTCGACGAGGTCCTCGACGCGCTCGACGCCGTCGGCGCCGCGCCAGGGGGCGCGCCACGCGAGGACGGCGGCGCCACGCAGCGTGACCACGAGCTCGGCGCCGGAGGTGTGGTGCAGCCGCACCGCCGGCACGGTCGTGGTCTCGTCGCCCGCCGCGCTGAAAGCGTTGCTGCAAACCGTTGCAGAAGTCACGAGGAGCGATCCTCCCGCCCGGCGCGGGAAATGACAACTCCGTCCCGGTCGGCCGCAGACGACGGACGGGCGGGGACACTCGCTGGTGTCCCCGCCCGCCCGTGGCGCTGCGTCGCTCGCGCGACCGGTGAGTCAGCCCGCCGACGACTCGGTGTCGAGCGCCTGCTCGGCCGCGAGGGCCGACTCGAGCGCCTGCTGGAGGCGGTCCTGCGCCTCGCCGTAGGCCGCGAAGTCGCCCTCGGCGAGCGCCGCCTGGCCGTCCTCGATGGCCTGCTGCGCCTGGCGCAGCGCCTGGTCGAGCTCGGCGCGCGCGCCGCCGTCGACCGTGCCGCCGTCGGCCGGCGGGGCCGGCTCCTCGGTGGCCGGGGGCTCGGTGCCGGGGTCGGTCGTGTCCGGGTCGGTCGTGCCCGCGTCCGGCGACTCGCCGTCGGCCGGCTGGTCCGGGACCTCGGTCTCGACGCCGCCGTCCGCGTCGCCGGCGTTCGCGCCCGAGTCGCCGCCGAACACCTGGTCCAGCGCCTCGTCGAGCGTGTCGGCGAAGCCGATCTCGTCGCCGAAGGAGACGAGCACCTTGCGCAGCAGCGGGAACCGCGTGCCCTCGGTCGACTGGACGTACACCGGCTGGACGTAGAGCAGGCCGCCACCGACCGGCAGCGTCAGCAGGTTGCCGTTGATGACCGTCGAGTCACCGCGGCGCAGCGCCAGCAGGCCGTCGGCCGCCGTCGGGTCGGTGTTGAAGTTGTTCTGCACCTGACCCGGTCCGGGCACCGTCGCGTTGCGCGGCAGCTCGAGGAGCCGCAGCGTGCCGTAGTCCTCCGACCGCACGCCCGCCTCGCTGCCCGGTTCCGCGTCGACCGCGAGGAACCCGGTGAGGATGTTGCGGTCCGAGCCACCGCCCGGGATGTACGTCGACATGAGCGAGAAGGTCGGCGCCTCCTGGCTCGGCATCTGCAGCGTGAGGTAGTACGGCGGCTGGAGCGGCTTGACGTTCCCGCTCGCCGTCGGGTCCTCCGGGCTGCGCCAGAAGTCCTGGCCCGAGAAGAACTCGTTCGCGTCGTCCACGTGGTAGCTCGCGAGGAGCGTGCGCTGCACCTTGAACAGGTCCTCGGGGTAGCGCAGGTGGCTCATGAGGTCGCCCGAGATCTCGGACAGCGGCTGCACGGAGCTCGGGAAGACGTTCGACCACGCCTGGAGGACCGGGTCCTCCGTGTCCCACGCGTACAGGTCGACCGAGCCGTCGTACGCGTCGACGGTCGCCTTGACCGAGTTGCGGATGTAGTTCACCTGCTGCGGGGCGAGCGCCTCGACCGAGTTGGCCGCGACGAGCGAGTCGCGCGTCGAGTCCTCGAGCGACTCCGACGTGGAGTACGGGTAGGCGTTCGACGTGGTGTAGCCGTCCACGATCCACTTCACGCGGCCGTCGACGACCGCCGGGTACACGCGCCCGTCGAGCGTGAGGTACGGCGCGACCTTCGCGACGCGGTCGCGCGGGCTGCGGTCGTAGAGGATCTGCGACTCGTCCGTGACACGGTCGGAGAACAGGATCTGCTCGGACCCGAACTTCAGGGCGTAGAGCACCTTGTTGACGAACGACCCGACGCTCGGCCCGGCCTCGATCTCGTCCGTGGGGAACGTGTTGTTGACCTGGCCGCCCGCGTCGTCCACCGGGTAGTCGAGCTCCCAGGGCTCACGACCCTCGGGCGCGCCGACGATCGAGTACTCGGGCGCCTCGGGCGAGAAGTAGATGCGCGGCTCGTAGCCGCCCGCGTCCGTGAACGCGCCCGTCGACGGGATCGAGCCCTCGTAGAACGCGGGCCGGCCGTCGGGGCCGATCTGGTTGCCGTACGCCGCCACGACGCCGAAGCCGTGCGTGTAGACCGTGTGGTCGTTGACCCAGTTGCGCTGGTCGGCACCGAGGCCGTCCTGGTTGAGCTCGCGCACGGCGATGACGGTGTCGCGGCTCTCGTCGTCGATCGTGTAGCGGTCCACCGACAGCGAGCTCGAGAACTGGTAGTACTGCTTGTTCTGCTGGAGCTGGCTGAACGACGGGCTGACGATCTCCGGGTCCAGGAGGCGGATCGACGCCGTCGTGTCCGCGTCCTCGCGCAGCGCGCCGGCCTCGGCCTCGGTCTTGGCGTTGTACTGCTCGGTCTCGACATCGTCGATGCCGTAGGCGGCCTTCGTCGCGTCGATGTTGCGCTGGATGTACTCCTCCTCGAAGTCCTGCGCGTTCGGCGTGACCTGGAAGCGCTGGACGACGGCCGGGTAGATCCCGCCGATCGCGATGGCGGAGACCACCATGAGGCCCACGCCGATGGCGGGCAGGCGCCAGTTGCCGCGCACCGCGGTCACCACGAACAGGGCCGCGACGAAGAGCGCGACGACCGTGAGGATCGCCTTGGACGGGATCACCGCGTGCACGTCCGCGTACGACGCGCCGTCGAACTTCGCGCCGCCCGACGTGAGGATCGAGTACCGGTCGAGCCAGTAGTTCGCGCCGATGAGGACGAGCAGCAGCGCCGCGATCACCGAGAGCTGGACGCGCGCGGCGGTCGTCGTGCGCGGGCCCGCGTCGGAGCCGCCACCGATCCGCAGGCCGCCGTAGAGGTAGTGCGTCGCGACCGCGGCGATGCCCGCGATGATGACGACCGCCATGAGGAAGCTCACGACGAACCGGAGGGCGGGCAGCGTGAAGACGTAGAAGGACAGGTCGATGCCCCACTGCGGGTCCGTCGTGCCGAACGGGACCGAGTTCAGCGCGAGGAGGACCGTCTGCCACTGCGAGGACGCCGCCGCGCCGGCGAAGAAGCCGACGAGCGCCGGGGCCACGATCATGACGACCTTGCGCAGCGGCTCGATCGCCTCGCGGTACTGGTCGAGGGTCGCCTGCTCCGGGGTGGACGGCGCGTAGATGGGCCGCGACCGGTACGCGAGCGAGAACGACAGGAAGACGAGCCCGCCCATGACGAGGAAGCCCGCGACGAACAGGGCGATGCGCGTGCCCCACTGGGTCCACAGGACGTTCGCGAAGTCGAGCTGCTGGAACCACAGCACCTCGGTCCAGAACTGGGCGAGCAGGAGCAGGAGGACGACGAGGGCGCCGACGACGGCGATCGCGATCCCGATCGGGCTCCGGCGCCGGGCGGGCCGCCCCCCGGAGGACGGCCGGCGGGGCGCTGCGGCGAATGACACGGTGGGTATACCTCTTCGGTCGTGGCTCGGGCGTGCACCGGGGTCAACGCCCGGTCCTCCCCCAAGGTTCCCACGGTCCGGCGCCTCGTGGGGGACGGCCGGCACCCGGCCCACGGCGGTGCCGGGCGGCGCGGGGCGGCGCCGATGAGGGACGATGGGGTCATGCCCCAGCCTGACGACGCCGCCCCCGGTCCCGACGCCACCACCCCCGTGCCCGGACCCGACGCCGGTCCCGACCCGGTCGCGCCCGGCGGCCCCACCCCGCAGCACGCGCTCGCGCTCGCGGTGCACGAGATCGAGTCGCACGCGGCCGACGCGGGCTGGGACGTCCCTCCCCGGCTCTTCGCGCTCGTCGGGACGGCGGGCGCCCTCGGCGCCGACCCGACGCTCGCCGACCGGCTCCCGCCCGACGTCGTGGCCGCGGCCGAGGCGGACCCGCACCACCTGCTGTCGATCGAGCAGGAGGGCTTCGCCGTGGACGGCGACCTCGAGGACGGGCTCGCCCGCGTCGCGTGGCCGGCGACGGTCGACGGCGCCGCGCTCGTCGTCGAGCGGATCGTGCTGCCGCCGGCCGCCGAGGAGGGCGTCCCCGACGACCCGGACGCCGCGCTCGACTACCTCACGAACCACCCGGACCGGCAGGACGTGCGCCTCGCCGTCGGCGTGCTGCGCGACGGCACCACGTGGTGCGCCGTCCGGTCGCGCGCCCACGACTCGGCGACGGACGTCGCGGGCGGACCGGACCTCGTGCCGGGGCTGGTCGAGGCGCTGCGCGCGACGCTCGAGGACTGACGGCCCGCGGCGTCGTCAGCCGCGCGCCTCGCACGTGGGCAGCGAGTCGCCCTCGCCGGCGCCGATCGCCTCCATCGCCGCGCGCGCGTCGGCGAGCGTGGAGACCGCCGCCACGTGCAGGCCGTCGGGCACGTTCCCCACGACCTCGGGGCAGTTGGCCTGCGGGGCGAGGAACCACGTCGCGCCGTCGCGCAGCGCGCCGTAGAGCTTCTGCTGGATGCCGCCGATCGGTCCCACGTCGCCCTCGACGCTCATGGTGCCCGTGCCCGCGATGACGACGCCGTTCGCCTCGTCCTCGGGCGTGAGCTGGTCGACGATCCCGAGCGCGAACATGGTGCCCGCGCTCGGGCCGCCGATGTCCTCGATCTGGATCTCGACGTCGACCGGGAAGTCGAACGCGGGGTCGATGAACACGCCGAGCAGCGCGGTGTCGCCGCCGTCGGTCGTCGCGACCGTGAGGTCCGTCTCCGCGCCGTCGCGCTGCACGCGCAGCGTCACGTCGTCGCCCGGGTCGACCGCCGCCAGACTGTCGATGAGGTCCTGGTACGTCCGCACGGGCGTGCCGTCGAGCGCGACGATGACGTCGCCCGGCTCGACGACGCCGTCGGACCCGCTGTCCGGCACCGTCCCCTCGACCGTGAGCGCCGCAGGCACGTCGTACCCCAGCTCGGTGAGCGCGGCGACCGTCGCGTTCTCCTGCGAGCTGATCATCTCGGCCTGCCCCTGCTGCTCGGTCTCCTCCTTGGTGCGGCCCGTCGGGAAGACCTCCTCGACCGGGCGCACGCTGCGCGAGCGGTCGAACCAGCCCTGCACCACCTGGCCGAGGTTCACCGGGTAGCCCGGGCCGCCGGCGACGGACACGGTCGTCAGGAGCAGCTCGCCCGTCGAGTCGTACGTCTCGGCGCCCGTGATCGAGATGAGGGGCGTGCCGTCCTGCTGGCCGAGCGTGTCCTCCGTCGGGCCCGGCGACCGCACCGCGTAGGGCGCGGGCAGGATCGCGAGGCCCGCGACGAGCAGCGTCGTCGCGAGCAGGGAGATGCCGAACGTCAGCGACCGCCGGGTCACGGGCGGCGGGTCGTGCTCGTCCTCGGTGAGGAGGGCGTCGAAGGAGGGGGCGTCGCTCACCGGGACATCATCCCCGAGGTTGCTGGGATCTCCCTGCCGACGGCGTGGACGCCGCCCGGGAGCCGCCCCTACGGACGGCGCGAGCGGGCTTGCCGCCAGACGGCGGCCGTGCCCAGGACCGCGACGGCCGCCCCGGCCGCGCCGAGCGCCGCGGCGTCCCGGCCGCCGAACCGGCGACCCCCGACGCCCGTGCGGCCGCGCACCTCGGCCAGGAGCACCTCGAGCGCCGCGGCGCCCGACCACTCCGGGCGCCACCCGGCGTCGTGCAGGCGCCGCGCCGAGACCGACCACGGGTGCACGACGAACGCGAGGTCGTTCGCCGGGGACGGGAGCGCGCCGACCCGGTGCAGCCGCTCGGCGGTGCCGAACGCCGTCGCGGGCGGGAGCTGCACCGTGCGCATCCCGGCCGCCGCGGCCACCGTCTCCGAGTCGAGCGCGTCGGGCTCGCCGTCGCGCACCGGCCCGGCCGTCAGACCGCCGACGAGACCCTGGTCCAATGCGACGCGCACCGCGCCCACCACGTCGTCGACGTGCACGAGCTGCCACGTGCGGCCGCCGCCGCGCACCGTGAGCAGGCGCGGGGCCTCGAAGTGCCGCGTGAGCACGGTGTCCACGCCCGGCCCGACGACGACCGCCGGCCGCACGAGCGCGAGCGGCACCCCGTCGAGCGCGTCACGCAGCGCGTCCTCGAACGCGACGAGGTCGCCCGCGAAGCCGGGCCCGTCGTCGGCGGCCACGGGGTCGTCGTCGTCGATGACGCCCCGCTCGGGCGACGCGCCGTGCACCGCGGCCGACGACACGGCGACGACGTGCTCGATCCCCGCCGCGACCGCCGCCTCCCCCGCACGCCGGCCCAGGAGCGCGAGGCGCGCGCGCTGCTCCGCGTCCGTCCGGGCGCGCGGCGTCCCGAACTCCCCCGCGGGAGCGACCACGACGAGCCGTCGCGCACCGGCGGGCCAGACGAGCGCGTCCACGGGCGACGCCTCGGCGGCGCCCAGGCCCGCGCGCACCGCGTCCGCGACCTGCCCGACGCCGACGACCACCACCGGGTCGGGGTCGGCGACCTCGTCCGCCGGGGCGGTCACCGTGCTCGCCGTGGGGTCCTCCCCCGGACCGGCCGGGGGCTCGCCCGCCGCGGGGAGCGCCTCGCTGCGCCGTGAGCGAACCCGGCCCTCGGACATGGCCCAGCCCCCGTTCTCGGCGCTCGATCGTGGTTACGGTGATCACCGACGCTACCGTGAGGAGTCGCCATGAGCAGCCTTCCCCCCGACCGCACGCCCGGACCGGACGACGACACGCCCTTCGACCCGCGGTTCGAGGAGCTGCTCCGCTCGATGCTCGGGCCCGACGCCGACGAGGCGCTGCGCGAGCTGCGCGCCCGCGGGCTCGACCCGCAGGCGCTCGCCGCGGGCGGCGCGGCCGACCCGCAGCTCTTCCAGCACGTCCTCGCGCAGGTGCAGCGCATGCTCTCGACGCCGAGCGACGGCCCGGTCAACACCGACGTCTCGCACGACGTCGCGCGCCAGGTCGCCGTCGCCGAGGGCGACCCGTCGATCTCGCCGGCGCAGCAGCGCGCGGTCACCGAGGCGCTGTCCGTCGCCGAGCTCTGGCTCGACGCCGTCACCGACCTGCCGCCGTCGGGCGGGAAGAGCCAGGCGTGGAGCCGGTCCGAGTGGGTCGAGCACACGCTCCCCGCGTGGAACGAGCTCGTCGCCCCGGTCGCCGCGTCCGTCGCGGACGCGCTCGCCACGGTCCTGCGCGACCAGCTCCCCGAGGGCATGGGGGACGACACCTCCGCCCTGCCGGGCGTCGGGTTCACGCTGCCCGGTCTGCCGGCCGGTGCGCTCGGGCTGCCCGCGGGCGACCCGGCCGCGCTCATGCGGCGCCTCGGCTCCGCGGTGTTCGGCATGCAGGTGGGTCAAGCCGCCGGGACGCTCTCGCGCGAGGTCTTCGGCGCGACCGACGTCGGGCTGCCGCTGCTCGACCGCCCCGCGACGGTCCTCCTGCCCACGAACGTCGCGGCGTTCGCCGAGGGCCTGGACGCCCCCGCCGAGGAGGTCCGCCTCTTCCTCGCCCTGCGCGAGGCCGCCCACGCGCGCTTGTTCACGCACGTGTCGTGGCTGCGCGGGCACCTGCGCGGGCTCGTCGACGCCTACGCGCGCGGCATCACCATCGACCTCTCCGCGCTCGAGTCGCAGCTCGCCGACGTCGACCTCGCGGACACCGACGCGCTCCAGCGCGCGCTGTCGGGCGGCGTCTTCGGCCCGCAGAACACGCCCGAGCAGCAGGCGACCCTGCTGCGCCTCGAGACGACGCTCGCGCTCGTCGAGGGCTGGGTGGACGAGGTGACCGCCGTCGCCGCGCTCCCCCACCTGCCCCACGCGGTCCCGCTGCGGGAGATGCTGCGCCGTCGTCGGGCGGCGGGCGGGCCCGCGGAGCACACGTTCGCGACGCTCGTCGGCCTCGAGCTGCGCCCGCGCCGCTCGCGCGACGCGGCCGCCCTGTGGGCGCTCATCGCGGCGCAGTCCGGCGCCGGTGCGCGCGACGCCGTGTGGGACCACCCCGACCTGCTGCCCGACGGGACCGACCTCGACGACCCGTCCGGCTACGAGGGCCGGCGCGCCGCGACCCGCGCCGAGGAGGCCGACGTCGACCGCGCGCTCGAGGAGATCTTCCGCGCCGCGGAGGGTTCACCCACCACCGAGTCGGGGCCGGCGACGGCCGACGGCTCGGACGACGACGCCCCGGCGGACGACGCGCCCGCGGACGACCCGGACGCGGCAGGACCGACGGACGACGGCGGGACGGGCGAGGCGACCGGCCCGGGCGGCGCGCCGCGCTGACCTGACCGGGTCAGTCCTCGGCGCCCGCGGGCGGTGCCGCGGTTCCCGCGGCGCCGTCCCCCGGCTCGACGTCGTCCGGCTCGACGTCCGCGTCGTCCGGCTCGAGGTCCGCGTCGCGCGAGAACGACACGCCCTCCAGGAACCCCCGCGCCCGCTCCGTGCGCGGGTAGGCGTCGAGCAGCTTCCAGAACCCCGGGCCGTGGCCGGCGTGGAGCAGGTGCGCGAGCTCGTGCAGGAGCACGTAGTCGAGCACCCAGGACGGCATCCCCCGGACGCGCGTCGAGATGCGGATCGTGCCGTCGATGAGCGTGCACGAGCCCCACCGGCGGTCCTGGTTCCCCGCCCACCGCACGCTCGTGGGCCGCGCGCGGCCGTCCAGGTACTTGTCGGACAGCTCGAGGGCGCGGCGCTCCAGCTCCGAGTCCGACGGCCGCCGCCGCCGCTCGGAGTCGGCGAGGCGGTCGAGCATGCGCTGGACCCACTCGCGCTCCTGCGCGCGCGTGAACCGCGCCGGGATCGCGACGATCGTGCGCTCGCCGTCGCGGTAGGCGCTCACCGTGCTCTTGCGTCGGCGGCTGCGCCGAACCTCCACGATCGTCTCCCGGACCACGCCTCAGACCGTAGTGGTTCTCGCCACGAAATGGCAGGGGCGCGCGCGGAGTGGCGCGCTCTCCCGCGGAGTTCGGTCGAGCGGACGACGTGGAGACCTGTGGCGACGGCAAAGAGATCCTCCCCGCCCGACCATCGGCACGGAGCCTGTGGACAACCGTCGGCGCGCCTCGGGGCCGTGCCAGGCTGACGGCGGGCGGCCGGCCGGGCGCCCGGACGACGACGGACGGAGGAGCCGTGCAGCGACGACGCGTGCTGCGACCGGAGGCGCCGCTCCTGCGGCGGGGACCCGGCGAGGTGCAGGTCGGCTCCGACCCCCGGTGGTCGGTGCGGCTCACCGGGCTCGACGCCGACGAGGAGCGCTGGCTGCGGGCGCTCGCCGGGCCCGCGCGGCGCGGCGACACGCCCGACGTCCCGGGCTCCCCCGCGCAGCGCACGCGCCGCGCCGCGCTCGTCCGCCTGCTCGACGAGGCGCACCTCCTCGTGGCGGCGCGCCGGCGCCGGCCGGCGTCGCCCGCCCCGGGCCACGGCGCGGCGGACCTCGCGGTGCTGTCGGCCCTGCTGCCCGACGGCGCGGGGCACCGCGTCCTCGCGGCGCGCGCCCGGGCGACGGTCGGGGTCGTCGGGCTCGGCCGGGTGGGTGCCGCGCTCGCCGTCCATCTCGCGACGGCGGGGGTGGGCGCGCTCGTGCTCGACGACCCGGGCACGGTGCTCACCACGGACGTCGGGGGCGGGGCCTACCGGCTGCGGGACGTCGGGTCGCCGCGCGAGGGCGCGGTGCGGCGCATCGTCGAGGAGGTCGCTCCGGGCGTCGTGACGACCTCGACCCCGGTCACGCCGGAGGAGGCGCGGGCCCCCGCGCCCGACGTCGTCGTCGTGGTCGAGCACGGAGCCGCGGACCCGGTCCGGGTCCGGAGGTTGGTGGGTGCGGGGGTCGCGCACCTGTCAGTCGTGGTGCGCGAGGCCGACGTCGTGGTCGGGCCGTTCGTCCGGCCGGGGCTCGACCCGTGCCTGACGTGCGCGGACCTGCACCGCGCGGACGTGGACCCCTGCTGGCCGCAGGTCGCTCGACAGCTGCGCGAGGCGTCCGCGCACCGGAGCGAGGAGACGCTGCTCGCGGCGTCGGCCGCGGCCGTCGCGCTCGGTCAGGTCCTGGCAGCCCTGGACGGGCTGGTGCCCCGCGCAGCCACGGCCTGCATCGAGATTCCTGCTCCCGATGCCGTGCCGCGGCTGCGCGGGTCGAGCCGCCACCCGCGCTGCGGGTGCGGCGAGCTGGCGCGCACGCCCCCGGACGGGGCGCCGCTGCCCATGTCAGGCCGCCGTCGAGGCGCCGACTGACGCCTCGGTCCGTGCGGCCTCCTGGGCCTGGCGCTCGGCCTCGCGGGCGAGCACCTCGGCCTTGCTCGGACGGCCGCGGCCGCGCTTGCGCGCGACCACGACGCCGTCCACGAAGACCTCGCCGCCCCAGACGCCCCAGGGCTCGCGACGCTCGACCGCACCGGCGAGGCAGCCCTCGACGAGCGGGCAGGTGCGGCACAGGGCCTTGGCCTCCTCGACCTCGGCGGTGCGCTCGGCGAACCAGAGCTCCGGGTCGTTGGTGCGGCAGGGCAGCAGGCCCGCGAGAAGGCGGTCGAACTCCGCGGAGTCGTTCTCGCCGAGCGGCGTGGCCAGCGGTTGGTGAGGGACCCAGGGGCCGGATCCCCCCTGAGCGGTGATGTTGTCGAGCAGCGCGGTGAGCCGCACGATGTCCTCCAGTGATGTCCTGTCGTGGGTGTGAACGTCGTCGTCACAGGACCCTGAGGACAGCGGCCCCGTCTCGTGGAGACGGGTGGGGCCGGTGATCCTCATCGGCGGACGTGCTCGGAGAACACGAAGGCCGCGGGTCCTAGAGGGACTCCGCGGCCTGGAAGGTTCCGGTCGGTCAGACCGGGTTCGTCCTGGGGGCGGAGTCGGGAGCGGGGCGGGCGATGAAGGTGCCGCCGCGGTGCGCGATGGCACGCGGACGGAGCTCTCCTGGCGTGCCCGTGTACGCGGACGCGTGATCCAGCAGGTTCGCCATGGCGATCTGGTTGTTCATCAGCTCTCCCACCCCCTCTCTCCATCAGGCGCCCGCCTCTCGGCGCGCCCCTTCCCAACAGGACTCGTCGACCATATGCCGCCCCTCACAGGAGGCACAACTTATTTACGAGAAATTCTTCGACGAGTTCACCCGGCCCTCGTCGAGAGGCACGGACGGGGGCTCGTCAGCCCTCCGCGCGGCGCACGATCTCGAGGATCGTGGCCCCGTACCGCTCGATCTTCGCGGGCCCCAGACCGTTGATGCGTGCGAGGTCGGCCTGGCTCGTCGGCCGCGTCTCGGCGACGGCCGCGAGCGCCGAGTCCACGAGCACGGTGAACGCCGGCTTGTCCGTCTCCTGCGCGACCTGGCGACGCCACTCGCGCAGTTCCTCGAACAGCGCCTGGTCGTACTCCCCCGTGAGCCGGACCTTGGACTGCCCCGCGCGCGCACGTCGCGTCCCGCGCACGCCCGGCTCGTCGGGCCAGAGCCCGTCGAGGAACCGCGTGCGCCGGCGCGTCGCCCGGCCGCCGGGGTTGCGCGAGCGCGCGAACGAGAGCTCGAGGTGCTCGCGTGCCCGCGTGATGCCGACGTAGAGCAGCCGGCGCTCCTCCGCGACCGCCTCGTCTGTCTCCGCGAGGGAGATCGGCATGAGCCCCTCGCTCATCCCGGCGAGGAAGACGGCGTCCCACTCCAGGCCCTTCGCCGCGTGCAGCGACGCCAGGGTCACTCCCTCGACCGTCGGGGCGTGCTGGGCCGCGGCGCGCTCGTCGAGCTCGGCGACGAAGGTCGCGACGGTCGGGGCCGGGGCGTCGGACGCGGCGGCGAGCCCCGCCACGTCGTCGGCGAGCGCGACGAGCGCCTGCGTGGACTCCCAGCGCTCGCGCGCCGCGCCGCGCGCCGCCGGCGGCGCCGGGGCCCAGCCCGCGGCGGCCAGGACGTCGCGCACCGTCTCGGGCATGGGGACGTCCGGGTCGGCGGAGCGCGCCGCGCCGCGCAGGAGGACGATCGCGTCGCGCACCTCCTTGCGCTGGAAGAAGCGCTCCCCGCCCCGCACGAGGTAGCCGATGCCCGCGTCGGCGAGCGCCGACTCGAAGGCCTCGGACTGCGCGTTGGTCCGGTAGAGCACCGCGATCTCGCTCGCGCGCGTGCCCGCGGCGAGGAGCCGCCCGATCCGCTGCGCGATCCCGCTCGCCTCGGCCTCGTCGTCGTCGTACGCGGTGAAGGCGACGGGCGGCCCGGCCGGCCGCTGGGCGACGAGCTCGAGCGCCTGGTGGGCGCCGCCCGCGCGGCCCGCGCGCGCGAGGAGCTGGTTCGCGAGGTTCACCACCTGCGGCGTCGAGCGGTAGTCGCGCACCAGGCGGATCACCTGGGCCTTGGGGTGCGTGCGCGAGAACGTGAGGAGGTGGTGCGGCGTCGCGCCGGTGAACGAGTAGATCGTCTGCGACGGGTCGCCGACGACGCACAGCTCGTCGCGCCCCCCGAGCCACTGGTCGAGCACGAACTGCTGCAGGGGCGAGACGTCCTGGTACTCGTCGACGACGAAGTGGCGGTACTGGCGCCGCACCTCGTCGGCCACCGTGCCCTGCGTCGCGAGCATGTCGCCGAGCATGAGGAGCACGTCCTCGAAGTCGATGACCGACCGCTCGGTCTTCACGTCCTCGTAGGCCGTGAGGAGGCGCGCGACGGTCTGGTGGTCGTAGCCGGCCGGGGGCTCGCGGTCGATCGCCTCGCACGCCCGGACGTAGTCGTCGGCGGTGACGAGCGAGACCTTGGCCCACTCGATCTCGGACGACAGGTCCCGCACCGCGACGCGGTCCACCCCGACGCCGAGCCGCCGCGCCGACTCCGCGACGACGGGCGCCTTGTGCTCGAGGATGCGCGGCGGCGCCCCGCCGACGACCTTGGGCCAGAAGTAGCCGAGCTGGCGCAGCGCGGCCGCGTGGAACGTGCGCGCCTGGACGCCCGTCGCGCCGAGCTCGCGCAGCCGCGTGCGCATCTCGCCCGCCGCGCGAGCCGTGAACGTCACGGCGAGCACGCTCGTCGGCACGTACACGCCCGTGCGGACCCCGTACGCGATGCGGTGCGTGATCGCGCGCGTCTTGCCCGTCCCCGCGCCGGCGAGCACGCACACGGGTCCGCGCAGCGCGACCGCGACGTCGCGCTGGTCGGGGTCGAGCGCGTCGAGGATCTCGTCGGCGGAGCGGTGGGCGAGCGGGCGTGAGACCGGTGGCGTGGACATCACCCGCGATTCTCGCAGCCCCCGGTGACACGCGGGCGGGGAACAGCCCGCGCTCCCTCGGTGTTACCGTCGCGACCCGACCGCCCGCGGCACGCGCCGCCCGGAACCGCAGCAGGAGAGCCCTCGATGAGCACCGCCCCGACCCTTCCCGACGCCGGTTCGATCGTCATGTACTCGACGACCTGGTGCGGGTACTGCCGCCGCCTCAAGACGCAGCTCGACGCCGAGGGCATCGGGTACACCGAGGTCAACATCGAGGAGACGCCCGGCACCGCTGAGTTCGTGGAGTCCGTCAACGACGGCAACCGCACCGTGCCGACCGTCGTCTTCCCGGACGGCTCCGCCGCGACGAACCCGTCCCTCGCGGAGGTCAAGAAGCGCCTCGCCGCCTGACGCGGTCGTGGGAGGGCCCGGTCCGGACGTCCGGACCGGGCCCTTCCGCGTCCCCGAGCAGGGGTCGTCCGACGGCGGTGCGTCGCGCCGCCCCTCGCCGCCCGCCGCTCTGAGCGGCCCTGAGCCGCTGTCAGTCGTCGGCGAGGCGCGCGCCGAACCAGTCCTCGACGAGCGCCCGCGCGATCGACGACCGGCCCGGCAGCAGCACCTCGCCCGACCGGACGGCGTCGGCGAGCTCGGCCCGCGTGAACCAGCGCGCGTCGGTGAGCTCGACGCCGTCCACGTGCAGCTCGGTCGTCAGCGCGCGCGCCGAGAACCCGAGCATGAGCGAGGCGGGGAACGGCCACGGCTGGCTCCCCCGGTAGGCCACGTCGCCGACGACGACGCCCGCCTCCTCCGCGACCTCCCGCCGCACCGCGTTCTCGAGCGACTCCCCGGGCTCGACGTAGCCCGCGAGGGTCGAGAACCGCCGCTCCGGCCAGTGCGCCGCGTGCCCCAGCAGCAGGCGCTCGTCGGACCCCTCGCCGTGCACGACCGTCATGATGACCGCCGGGTCCGTGCGCGGGTACAGCTCGACGCCCTGGGCCACGCAGCGGCGCGTCCAGCCGCCCTTCTCGACGGTCGTCCGGCCGCCGCAGCGCGGGCACCGCGGGTGGTTCGCGTGCCACGCCGCGAGCGCGACGGCCTCCGTCGCGAGCCCCGCGACGGGCGCCGCGACCTCGCCGACGAGGTCCCGCAGCCCCGACCACGTCCGCTCGCGCGCGAGCACGGCGAACGGCTCGGAGGCGTCCACGCCCTCGATGTCGACCTCCTCGGCGTCGGCGTCGTCGGGCAGGACGAGCGCGAGGTACGCCGTGCCGTCGCCCTCGCCGAGGAAGAGCCAGCGGCCCTGGTCGTCGTCGGTCGCCGGGTCGACGTCGCGCAGCTCGGCCGGGTCCAGGAGGGCGACGCCGTCCGCCGCGCCCGGGCCGCCGAGCGCGAGCCGGCCGCGGTGGACCAGCAGGACGCGCGTCGTCGGCTGCGACCGCAGCGTGCGCACGAGGTCCGGCTCCGCGCGGCGGTGCTCCGCGCGGTCGACGAACGCGCCGTCGAGCGGCAGCGGGAGGTGGTCCAGCGGGGTGCGCGGCAGGGCGCCCGGCCCGGGGACCGTGCCGGTCCCGGTGTCGGTCGGGGTGCCGGTCGACGTGGTCGTGGGTCGGTCCGGGGCCGCGGCGGGGTCGCTCGTGCCCGACGACGGCCGGGCGGCAGGGGTGCTCACCCCCCGACCGTAGGCCACCCCCGGCCGGGCCACCCGCCTGCGCGGGCGCCGCCGGGCGGGGTGCGGCGTCGGACGGCGTGGGTCGACCGGGCGCGTGCGGGGACCGACTACCGTGGTCGCGTGCCTCGCTCTCCGTTGACCCTCGCCGCGCTCGCGACCGCCGCCGTGCCCGGCCTGGACGCCCGCAGCGCGCGACCCGTCGAGGACCCGGGCGACTACGACACCGCCGTCGTCACCGACGCCGACGGCGCCCGCTGGACCGTGCGCGCACCCCGCAGCCTCCAGGCCGGCGCCGCGCTCGAGGCCGAGGCGGAGCTGCTGGGCTCGTTGCAGCACTACGCCGAGTCGGGGGTGCTGTCGTTCGCCGTGCCGCGCGTCAGCGGCACCGCGCTCCTGCCCGAGGGCGGGCGGGCCGTCGTGCACCCGGCGCTCGAGGGCGAGCCGCTCGACGTCGACAGCCTGCGGCCCGGACCGGGCCTCGCGGCCGACCTGGGCCGCGTGCTCGCGTCGGTCCACGAGCTGCCGCGCACGATCGTCGACGACGCCGGCCTGCCGGGCTACGAGGTCGAGGAGTACCGCGCGCGCCGCATGGCGGAGCTCGACGAGGCCGCGGCCACGGGCAAGGTCCCGCCGACGCTCCTGCGCCGCTGGGAGACCGCGCTCGAGGACGTCTCGCTGTGGCGGTTCCAGCCGGTCGTCGTGCACGGCGACCTGGGCCCGGAGCAGGTGCTCGTTGCCCGCGGACGCGTCGTCGCTGTGACGGACTGGGCGAGCGCGCGCGTCGCGGACCCCGCCGACGACCTCGCGTGGCTGCTCGTCTCGGCACCGCCCGAGGCCGTCGACTCGATCATGGAGGCGTACCAGCTGCGCCGCACCGAGCTCACCGACAAGCACCTGCTGGACCGTGCGCTCCTCGTCGGCGAGCTCGCGCTCGCGCGCTGGCTCCTGCACGGCGTGCGCAACGGGCTCGACGACGTGGTCGCCGACGCCCTCGACATGCTGGCCGACCTCGACGAGGCGACGCAGGACGCCGACGACTGAGGCGTCGCCGGCTCAGTCGGCGACCAGCAGCGCCTCGATCTCGGCCTCGCTCAGCAGGCGGCGCGGACGCACGGTCTCGTCGGACGCGACGTAGTAGAACGCGGCGTTCACCTGCTCCAGCGGCACCCCCGTCCAGCGCGACCACGCGAGCCGGTAGACCGCGAGCTGCACCTCGCGCACGCTGCGCGCCTCCGGGTCGGACGGCGCACGCCCCGTCTTCCAGTCGACGACCACGACGGCGTCGTGGGCGCCGCCCGCGTGCTCCGGGAGCTCGGGGAACACCGCGTCGATGCGCGACCGCAGGACCGTCGACCCGACGGGCGTCTCGACGTCGACCTCGACCGCGACCGGCGTGCGCGTAGCCCACTCCGAGGCCAGGAACGTCCGCTGGAGCGTCTCGAGGTCGGCGTCGGGGTCGAGGTCGTCGTCGTCCGCCCCGGGGAGGTCCTCGACGTCGAGCAAGGACGACGTCGTGAAGTACCGCTCGGCCCACAGGTGGAACCGGGTGCCCCGGCGCGCGTGGACCGTGGGCTCGACCGGGACCGGGCGGCGCAGGTGGAGCGCGTACTCGTCGCGGTCCGCCGCGAGCCGCACGAGGCTCGACGCCGAGACGTGCGCCGGCAGCTCGACCTCCCGGCCCGAACGCTCGGCGCGCTCCGCGAGCAGGACGCGCGCGAGCGCGACGAGGTCACGCCCCTCGGCGTCGACGAGGACCCCGGAGGGCGCCGTGAGCCCGGCGGGGCCGCCCGTGCCGTCCACGCCCCCCTGCCCGGGCAGGGCGTCGACCGTCCCGGCCCCGGCGGGCGCGACACGGTCCGCCGCGCCGCGTCCCGCCGCGTCACGTCCCGCCGCGTCACGCTCGGCTGCCGCACGCTCGGCCGCCGCACGCTCGACGGCCGCCGCGGTGTCCCGCAGGACGGACCGCGCAGACCCGCCGGGAGCGTCGTCGGGCACGGGCCACGTCCCGGTCACCTCGACGTCCTCGAGCGGGTTGGAGTCGTCGGGGCCGGGAGGTGCCGACCACCCGTCGGCCGTCACGACCCCCGCCTCGACGAGCTCGACGAGGAACGGCGACAGCGCGCGCGGGCGCGACCCCGTCTGCCACCAGGACGCCGTGAGGTACAGCTCGCGCCGCGCGCGCGTGAAGGCCACGTAGGCGAGCCGTCGCTCCTCGGCGAGCTGGTGCTCCCCGCTCGCCGCGCGGAACTCGTCGCGCCGCGCCACGAGCTCCTTCGTGTCCGCGGCGAGGTCGAAGCGGAACTCCGGTAGGTCGGCGGCGTCGCCGCGCAGCGGGTACGGGAGCTGGCTCACGTCGGTGAGCCAGCCGCTGTCCGCGCGCACCCCCGACGACGACTGCGCAGTGGTCGGGAACACGCCGTCCACGAGCCCAGGCACGACGACGACGTCCCACTCGAGGCCCTTCGCGGCGTGCGCGGTGATGACCTGCACCGCGTCCGGGTCGGGCTCGCGCACGGGCAGGTCGAGCCCGTTCTCCCGGGTCGAGGCGACCCCGAGCCAGGCGAGGAACGCCCCGAGCGTCACGACGTCCGCC
Source organism: Cellulosimicrobium sp. 72-3 (assembly GCF_013127315.1). Classification (NCBI taxonomy): domain Bacteria; kingdom Bacillati; phylum Actinomycetota; class Actinomycetes; order Micrococcales; family Promicromonosporaceae; genus Cellulosimicrobium; species Cellulosimicrobium sp. 72-3. Next base: position 1,305,561 of record NZ_CP053419.1, on the reverse strand, counting down.
GTCTGCGTGAACGTCGCGGCGACGTCGCGGAACGCGTCGAGGTGCTCGCGGGCCCGGTCGCTCACCGCCTCCGGGTCGACGAGCCGCCGCGACGCGAGCAGCGCCTCGTTCGTCACGGCCTCGACGTCGAGGCCCAGGGCGCGCTCCGCCTCGACGACGAGCTCCGGGAGCGACAGGTAGGTGAGGCCGCGCAGCGCGCGCAGGGTCCGGGAGAGCGCCGAGAGCCGCGCGTGGCCCTCCGCGGAGAGCGTGCGCCCGTCCGCCGCCGGCTCGCCCGGGTCCGGGAGGTCGTCGAGCGCGTCGACGATCGAGCGGTGGTCAGCCACGTCGCCCTCGACGACCACGAGCCCCGACTCGGCGTCCTCCGCGGCGGGCGCACGACGGCGCGAGCCGAGCGCGCCCTCGAGCCGCGCGAGGTCCGCCGCGCGGCTCCCGAGCGCGTGCAGGTCGGCGGCGCCGAGGTTGAGCCGGGGCCCGGTGAGGAGACGCACGAGCGCGTCGCCGCGCGAGGGGTCGTGCACGGCCTCGAGCAGCGCGACGACGTCGACGACCTCGGGCGTCGTGAGCAGCCCGCCGAGGCCGACGACCTCCACGGGGAGCCCGCGCCGCCGCAGCGCGACCTCGACCGCCGCGAACTGGCTGCGCTTGCGGCACAGCACGGCCGCGGTGACGCGCCCGCCCGGCGCGCTCGCCGGGCGCCAACGCGCGGCGACGCGCTCGGCCACGGCCGCGGCCTCCTCCTCGGCGGTCGCCGCCACGTGCGCGGCCACCGCGCCCGGGCCCGCGCCGGGACGCAGCGCGAGCGGCGGCACCTCGACCCGGTCGCCCCGGCCACCGGCGACGGCACCGCGCAGCGGACCGGCCGTGACGTTCGCCGCCGCGAGGACGGCGGCGTCGTTGCGCCACGACGTCGAGAGGAAGCGCACGGCCGAGCGGTCGCCGCCCGCGCGCGGGAAGCGGTCGGGGAACCGCGCGAGGCCGCCCGCGCTCGCGCCGCGCCACCCGTAGATCGACTGGTGCGGGTCGCCCACGGCCGTCACGGGGTGCCCGCCGCCGAACAGCCCCGCGAGGAGCTCGACCTGCGCGTGCGACGTGTCCTGGTACTCGTCCAGGAGGACGACGCGGAAGCGGGCGCGCTCGGTCTCCCCCACCACGGGCACCTCGCGCGCGAGCCGCGCCGCGAGCGCGACCTGGTCGCCGAAGTCGAGGGAGTCGGTCGCGCGCTTGCGGCGGCGGTACTCCGCGACGACGTCGAGCAGCCGGACCCGTTCCGCGACGTCGCCGACGAGCTTCTCGACCTCCTTGGTGCGGGCCTTCTGCCGCGGCCCGAGCGGGAGCGCGTCGAGCTGCTCGACGATCTCGGCCAGGCGGTCCCGTGCCTCGGCGGGGTCGAGGAGGTGCTCGCCGAGCGCGCCGGAGAGGCCGAGCACCGCCGCGACGACCGTGCTCAGCGCGCGGTCGGTGCCCAGGTCGTCGTCCCAGGACTCCACGACCTCGGACGCGAGCTGCCACTGCTGCGCCTCCCCGAGGAGGCGGGCCCCAGGCTCGACGCCGACGCGCAGCCCGTGGTCGCCGACGAGCGACGCGGCGTACGCGTTGTACGTCGCGACGGTCGGCCGGTCGAGCAGCGAGAGCGCCGACGCCGCCCCGCCCCGGGCGCGCGCGAGCTGGGCGAGCCGCACCTGGACGCGCTCCGCGAGCTCGCCCGCCGCCTTGCGCGTGAACGTGAGGCCCAGCACCGCGTCCGGCGGGACGAGCTCGTTCGCGATGAGCCAGACGACGCGCGCCGCCATCGTCTCCGTCTTGCCCGAGCCGGCCCCGGCGACGACGAGCGTCGGCTCGAGCGGCGCCTCGATCACCTCGACCTGCTCCGGGGTCGGGCGAGGACGTCCGAGGAGGTCGGCGATCCGCGTCGCGGAGAGCGTCGGCTTCGGCGGCTCCGCCGCCCGGTGCCCGTCGCCCGGGGTGTCGGCGCTCTCGACCGGGAGGCCGTCGGCCGCGACGAGACGGACCGTCGGCCCGCTCGCGCCCGCCTCCGGGAGCTCGAACAGCTCGCTGCTCACGCCACGACCCTCCTGCCCTCGGGCTGCACCGGGCACGCCCGGCGCACGGGGCACATCTCGCACAGCCCGTTCTGGCGGGCCGTGAACGTCGCCGCCGACATGGTGCCGGCGGCCTCCTCCACGAGGTCGCGCGCCCAGCTCGACCCGTCGGGCTCCGGCTCCAGCGCGGGCTGGGCCACGACGGCCGGGCCCACGTGGGTGCTCCCGACGTAGACGAGCTGCGCGCCCGCGCTGCGCGTGCCCTCCGGCACGTCCAGCGCGCCCGACTCGACCGCGAGCTGGTAGGCACCGAGCTGGGGGTGCTCCGCGCCCTCCGCCTTCGTGGCGGTGCGCCGACCGGTCTTGAGGTCGACGACGCGGACCTTGCCCTCCCCCGCCGCCTCGACCCGGTCGATCGTGCCGCGCAGCCGGGCACGACCGACGGTGACGTCGAACGACGGCTCGACGAGGAGCGGCTCGCCCGCCTGCGCGACGTAGGCCGCGAGCTTCTCGACCATGCGCTCGGCCCGGCGCCGGAGCTGGCGCGCGGGCCAGCCGTCGGGCAGCGCGAGCTCCGCCCACCGGCGGTCGAGCTCCGTGCGCAGCTCGGCGAGCGACCCGGAGGGGTGGGTCTCGGCGATCGAGTGGACGAGCGTGCCGAGGCTCTGGTGCGTCGCGTCGGGCGCCGTCCCGCCGGCCGCCTCGAGCGACCACCGCAGCGGGCACGTCGAGACCGTCTCGACCTTCGAGGGCGACACCGTGACGGTCTCCTCCGCACCGCGCAGCGGCGCCGTGCTCGACACGCCCGCCACGCCGTACCACGTCTCCGGACGGGCCTCCGCGACGCCGAGCGCGCCGAGGTCCGCCAGGAGCGTCGCCGCCGCGACGGCGCGCTCGTCCGGCTCGGGCGTCCCGGCGCCGCCGGCCTCGCGCGCCGCGGCCTCGACGAGGACGCCGCGGGCCGCGGCGACCAGCCCGCGCAGGTCGAGAGGCGCCCCGACGCGCACGTGCCGCCGCTCAGCGGGCTCGGCCGGCTCGACCTGCCCGCCCCCGACGTCCGCGGACCCCGGGCCGACGGGTGCGCGGCCGACAGGTGCGGGGCCGACGGGTGCGGGACCGGCACCCGCCGCGGGGGCGTCCGGGCCGTCCTGGGGACCACGCCCGTCGGGACCGTCCGTGCCGTCGGGGCCCTCGGGCGCCGACGGCGGCACGACGAGGTCGCAGAACACCGACGGCGCCTCCTCGGCGTCCTGCACGGCCGTCACGACCAGGCGACGCGTCGCACGCGACGTCGCGACGACGAAGGCCCGCAGCTCGTCGGCGAGCACCTGGGCGCGCGCCTGCGAGCCGACCCCGTGCGCGTCCTGGGCGCGGCCGGCGAGGAGCTCGACGAGCGCCTGCGAGCCGAGCAGCGAGTCGCGCAGCCGGAGGTCGGGCCACACGCCGTCCTGGACGCCCGCCACCACGACGACGTCCCACTCGCGCCCGGCCGCACCGGCCGGGGTGAGCGCCGCGACGGCGTCGGCCCCGCTCGCGCTCGCCGCGAGCGAGTCGGCGGGCAGGTCCTGCGAGGCGAGGTAGTCGACGAACGCCCCGGCGGGCGCGCCCGGCATGCGGTCGACGAACGTCTCCGCGGCGCGGAACAGCGCGAGCACCGCGTCGAGGTCACGGTCCGCGCGCGCCCCGGCGGGGCCGCCGTCGAGCGCCGCCGAGCGCCAGCGCTCCGCGAGACCGGTCGCGGCCCACACCGCCCACAGGACCGTCTGCGCCGTCGCGCCGGGCTCCGCCGCCGCAGCCCGCCCCGCCGCGAGCGCCCGGGCGACCGCGACCGGCCCGCGACGCACCGTGGGCGGGAGCGTCGCGGCGCGCGCCGGGTCGAGGAGCAGCTCGACGATCAGCGCGTCGGACGAGCGCCCACCCCCGCCCTCGAGCTCCTCGGCCCGCAGCGCCCGGCGCAGACGGCGCAGCGCGACGACGTCGAGCGCGCCCACGGGCGACGTGAGCAGCGCCGCCGCGGTGAACGGGTCGAGAGCCTCGGGGTCCTCCGCGTCGGCGACGCACACGCGGACGGCCGCGAGGAGCGGCGCGACCGCCGGCTCGTCGCGCAGCGGGACGTCGGAGCCGAGCAGCGTCACGGGCACCGAGGCGGCTACGAGCTCGCGGCGCAGCGCCGCGAGCCGCGTCCCCGTGCGCGCGACGACGGCCATCCGGTGCCAGGGGGTGCCGTGCAGCAGGTGCTCCGCGCGCAGCTCCCGGGCGACGAACGCGGCCTCCTGCGCGACGGCCGAGAGCACCGCGACCTGCACGGGCGGGACGCCGGGGCCGACGTCGGCCGCCTCGCCCGGACGCCCGTCGACGTCCCGCGGCGCGGCGCCACGGTGCACCGCCCCGGCGACGGTGCCGACCTGCGCGGTCACGCGGCGCGTCACCTCGCGCAGCGGCGCGCTCTGGCGCCAGGCGGTGCCCAGCACGGCGACGCGCGCGCCCAGCTCGCCCCGGCGAGCGCCGTCCCGCCGGGCCGGGGCGGACGCCCGGCCCACGAGCCCCGGGCTCGCGCCGCGGAACGTCTGCACCGCCGCGTCGGGGTCGCCGAGCAGCACGAGGCGCGCGCCGTCGTCGTGCAGCACGTGCAGGAGGCGCGCGGTCGCGACCGTCGCCTCCTGGTAGTCGTCGACGACGACGAGGTCCCAGCGCGGCCGGGCGGCGTCGGGCACCTCGTCGTCCCAGGCGAGCAGCGCCTCCGCGGCCTCGTCGACGACGATCGCCGGGTCGAACCGCGACCCGGCGTCGGGCGTGCCCGTGCGCAGGGCGGTGACGTCGAGGTACTCCGCGAAGAGCTGCGCGCCGAGCGACCACTCCGGGCGGTCGTAGCGCTCGCCGAGGGCGGCGAGGTCGGCCGGGGTCAGGCCGCGCTCCGCCGCGCGCATGAGGAGGTCGCGGAGCTCCTGGCGCAGCCCCCGGAGGCCGAGCGCCTCCTCGGGCAGGCCCGCGGGCAGCGCGAGCGGGGTGCCGAGGTGCGCGAGGCCGCCGTCGAGATGGCCCTCCAGGAGCTCGGCGAGCACGAGGTCCTGCTCCGGGCCGGAGATCAGCGTGGGGACGGGCTCGCCCAGCGCGGCCGCGCGCTCCCGCAGGACGGCGAAGGCCGCGGACGCGGCGGTGCGCACCAGAGGCGCGCCGACCGTGCGGCGCGCGCGGGCCGAAAGCCGGTCACGGAGCGCGGCGGCGGCGCGGCGCGACGCCGCGAGGAGGAGCACCCGCTCGGGCGCCACGCCGTCGCGCAGGGCCGCGAGCACGACCTCCTGCGCGACGAGGGTCTTGCCCGTCCCGGGTGCGCCCACCACGAGGGTGGCCCCGGGGCCGGCCGCGGCGGCGAGCGCCGCGCGCTGGGAGTCGTCGAGCACCGCGTCGGCCTCGAGCTCGCGAGGCCGCGCGACGAGGCGGGGGGCGGTCGTCGTCCGGGGCACGGACCTGATCCCATCACGCGCCACCCACACCGCCGCGCGGGCGCGCGCCGTGGGGCCGGGGGTTACGGGACGGGCCAGCCGTTGGTCAGGCAGCCCTGGGCCGAGATGGACTGCTGGACCATGACCGGGGCGACGGCGCCCGGCGCGGGGCAGTCCTCGTGGCCGTGGCCGAGCACGTGCCCGACCTCGTGGTTGACGAGGTACTGCCGGTACGTGGCGAGGTCGTCGCCGAAGTCGGGCGCCCCGAGCACCCACCGCTCGAAGTTCAGCACGGCGGCGCCCGTCACCGAGTTGCCGCACGAGTAGCGGCTCTCGGTCGCCAGCGGGGCGCACAGGCGGTCGGTCGTGGCGGGGCTCGCGAGCACGACCCGGATGGACGCGTCGTCGGCCGCCGTCCGCGAGAACGTCACGCCGTCGGGGACCGACCAGCCGCGCGGGTCGTTGAGCGTCGCGAGCACCGCGGCGGCGAACACCTCGCCGTCGACGGGCAGCCCGGCCTCGACCTCGACCCGGACGGAGCGGACGGTGCCCGTCCCGGGCGCGGGGCTCTCCCCCGGCACGACGACGAGCGAACCGCCGAGGTCCGGCGCGACGACGACCGTCCCGACCAGACCGGAGCCGGGCTCCGCGACCGGGGCCTCGGGCGTCTCGACGGGTGCCGGCTCCGCGAGGGGCTCGGGCGTCGTCGTCGTGGGGGCGGGGGTGGGCTCGGGCGCGGTGATCGCGTCCGGGCGCGGCGCGATCGGGCCGAGGAGGCCCGGGCCCTGCTCGACGGCGCCCGCGCGCTCGACGGACGACCGGCTCACGGCCGCCGACTCGTCGCGCTCCGGGGCCGGCGGCTCCGCGCGGACGTCTGTGGCGGGAACAGCCGCGGTGCCCGCCGCCCGGCCCAGGTCCCAGACCTCCGCCGTCGCCGCACCGCCGCCGAGGCCGACGACGAGGCACGCGGCGACCGCGGCGCCGTGCCGCAGACCCGTCGTGCGACCCCCGGCACGGGCGGTCGAGAGGCGGTTCGGGGGGGTATGTCTGTCGGGCACCCGCCCATCGTCCCACTCCTCGCGACGCGAGGTCGACACGAACCGCGGTTTCCGTATCCTCCCCCCATGGGAGCCACCGAGGGACGCACGCGCGGCGCGGCCGCCGCTCCCCCGGGCCTGCGCACCCGGATGCCGCGCGACGAGCGCCGCGCGCAGCTCCTCACGATCGCCGAGGAGCTCTTCGCCTCTCACGGCTACCACCACATCTCGATGGACGACATCGCCGACCGCGCCGGGGTCGGCAAGCCCGTGCTGTACCGGCACTTCCCGTCGAAGCTCGACCTCTACCTCGCGATCGTCGACGACCAGGGCGAACGCCTCGTGGGAGCCGTGCACGCGACGCTGGACCCGTTCCGCGAGCCCGCGCCGGGGAACCCCGCGGGCGACCTCGACGCCCTCGCGGTCGACGGCCTCGCCGTGATCGAGGGCATCGTGCGGGCCTACGTCGCGTACGCGCGCGCGGCGGGCCGCTCGGCCGCGCTGCTCTTCGAGTCCGACGTCATGCGGGACCCGGTCGTCCGGGCGCGCGTGCTCGCGCCGGACACGACGATCGCCGGCGCGTTCGCCGACGTGCTCGTGCGCATCACGGACCTCGACGCCGACGAGGCGCTCGTCGTCGCGCGGACGTGCACCGCCGTCGGGCGGGCCGCCGCGACGGAGGTCGTGCGCCCCGACGGCGGCGCGACGGCCGACGACGTCACCCGCCTCGTGCCGCGCCTCGTGTGGCGCGGGGTGCGCGGCATGCTGCGGCGGCCGCCGTCGGGCTCCCTCAGCGCGCCCGACGGGTCGGCGACGGGAATCTGACTACTATCGATCGCGTTGTCGCCGGTGGGACGCCCACCGGCGGCCCGAGGCCCGTCGTCGCTGCGCCTGGCGCAGCCGCTGTGAGGAGAGCTGAGTGGAAGTCACGATCGGTGTGCAGAACCTGGCCCGTGAGATCGTCGTCGACACGGACCTGACCGCCGAGGCCGTGGCCACCGCGGTCGCCGACGCGCTCGGCGGCGCCCCCGCCCTCGAGCTCACCGACTCGCGCGGTCGCCGCGTGATCGTCCCGACGGCGTCGCTCGGCTACGTCGAGATCGGCACCGAGGAGCAGCGCCGGGTCGGTTTCGGCTCCCTCTGAGCCTGAAGGTCTGAACGTCGGGCCCCGAGCGTCGGGACCCAAGCGTCACGTGCCGCCGTCGCGCCCCCGGGCGCGGCGGCGGCTTCGTCATGCCGCGAGGCCCAGGCGGTCCATCCGCCGGGAGTGCTCCGCCGTGAGGCGCGCGAAGACCCAGGACTGCGTCGCGGGCGCGGGCCCGCTCCCGCCGTCGGCGGCGACCGGCTCGGCCCCCGCCGCCACGAGCCGGGCGAGCGCGGGACGCCTGGACAGCACGTCGCCGACGACGCCGAGCGCCTCCCCGACGAGGCGCCGACCCCACAGCGCGAGGCGCGACGCGAGCACCGGGTCCTCCGCGGCGACCTCGGCGATGACCGGGGCGTAGCGCTGCGACGGGGTGTCGTGCGTGAGCGCCTCCACGACGACGTCGCGCGAGCGCTCGTCGAGACCTTGGGCCGCGAGGAGGCAGAAGTCGTCCGCGACGCCCTGGCCCACGTAGCCCTTGAGGATGCCCTCCCACCACGTGCTGGGCTTGGTGCGCGCGTCGAAGTCGTCGAACAGGCCGTCGAACGGGGTCATGCAGTCCGCCGGGTCACCGCCCAGCTCCTCGACGCGCACGAGCACGCGCTCCTGCCGGTCGAGCATCGCGGCCGCGAGACGGGACAGGGCCTGGCGCTGGCGCAGCGTGGGGGCGTGCGCGGCGTCGCCCGCGAGGCGCCCGAAGCTCGCGAGCTCGGTGTACGCGACGAGGCCGAGCAGCTCCACCGCGTCGGTGTGGTCCGCCGGGGGCAGGGTCGTGGGGCTCGCGTGCTCGGCGTCGCTCATCGGGCCAGGATAGTTCTCCGATATCATGGCCGACGTACATCGGTTGCCCGGTCGTCCAGACCTCACGCTCGTCACGCGTACGACGACGGCACGGCACGGTCCGCAGCGCGGGCCTGGCCACGACATCCCACGATCGGCTGCCGGCCACGAGGTGCGCACGACCGCGACCGGGAACCTCCCCGGCTCCGGGCCCCGACGGGCCCGCCGACGGTCGCGCGTGCCCGAACGAGACAGAGGCACCAGTGACCACCACAGACGCCACCACCACCGACGCGACGCCGGACGTGAGCGCGGACGCGACGTCCGTCGCCGCCAGCGTGCACGCGGACAACACGACCTTCGCGGACTTCGGCGTCCGCCAGGAGATCGTCGACGCGCTCTCCGACGCGGGCATCGTCCAGCCCTTCCCCATCCAGGCGATGACGCTCCCCGTCGCCATGTCCGGCCACGACATCATCGGCCAGGCCAAGACGGGCACCGGCAAAACCCTCGGGTTCGGCGTGCCGCTCCTGCACCGCGTCGTCGCCCCGGGCGAGCCCGGCTTCGACGAGCTGCCCTCCCCCGGCAAGCCGCAGGCGCTCGTCGTCGTCCCGACGCGCGAGCTCGCCGTCCAGGTCGCGAACGACCTCACCACGGCCTCGAAGCGCCGCTCGGTGCGCATCGTCCAGCTCTACGGCGGTCGCGCCTACGAGCCGCAGGTCGAGGCGCTGACGCGCGGCGTCGAGGTCGTCGTCGGCACGCCCGGCCGCATGATCGACCTGATGAACCAGGGCCACCTCAACCTCACGCGCGCCGCGACCGTGGTCCTCGACGAGGCGGACGAGATGCTCGACCTCGGGTTCCTCCCGGACGTCGAGAAGATCTTGGCTCGCACGCCCGCGCAGCGCCACACGATGCTCTTCTCGGCGACCATGCCGGGCGCCGTCGTCTCTATGGCGCGCCGCTACATGAAGCAGCCGACGCACATCCGCGCGAACGACCCCGACGACGGCGGCCAGACGGTCAAGAACATCGAGCAGGTCGTCTACCGCGCGCACGCGCTGGACAAGGTCGAGATGCTGGCACGCATCCTCCAGGCCGAGGGCCGCGGGCGCACCATCGTGTTCGCCCGGACCAAGCGGACCGCCGCGAAGGTTGCGGACGAGCTCGTCGACCGCGGGTTCGCCGCCGGCTCGATCCACGGCGACCTCGGGCAGGGCGCGCGCGAGCAGGCGCTGCGCGCGTTCCGCAACGGCAAGATCGACGTGCTCGTCGCGACCGACGTCGCGGCACGCGGCATCGACGTCGAGGACGTCACGCACGTCGTGAACTACCAGTGCCCCGAGGACGAGAAGACGTATCTGCACCGCACCGGCCGCACCGGCCGCGCGGGCAACAAGGGCACCGCCGTGACGTTCGTCGACTGGGACGACATCCCCCGCTGGTCGCTCATCGACAAGGCCCTCGACCTCGGCATCCCCGAGCCGGTCGAGACGTACTCGAGCTCGCCGCACCTGTACACCGACCTGCACATCCCCGAGGGCACGAAGGGCCGCCTCCCCAAGGAGCGGCGCACGCTCGCCGGGCTCGAGGCGGAGGAGATCGAGGACCTCGGCGAGACCGGCAAGCGGCACACGCCCGCGGGCGGGTCGCGCGGGCGCCAGGGCGGCCGGTCCGACGGCGGCCGCGGCCGTCCCGAGGGCGACCGGGGCCGGTCCGGCGGCCAGGGCCGCTCCGGCGGGCGTCGCGGCGAGACCGAGCGCACGGGCGCGCGTGCCGAGGGTGAGCGCACCGAGGCGACCGAGGGCGCCCCGGCGACCGAGGGCGGCGAGCGCCGCCGTCGGTCCCGCAGCCGCCGCCGCACGCGCGGCGGCCGCCCGGTCGAGCAGCAGGGCGGTGCCGCCGAGGCGACCGCCCAGCCCGCGGAGTAGCCGCTCCCGGCGGTTCCCGAGCCCGACGACGAACCCCGGGTCGCGTCCCACGGTCACCAGGCCGCGGGGACGCGGCCCGGGGTTCGTCGCGTCCGGGTCAGTGCACGTGCGCGTCGCGCCCGGCGAACCACACCGCGACGCCCTGGACGGCCGCCGCGGCGACGAGGAGCAGGAGCGGGACCGTCCATGTGCCCGTGACGTCGTGCGCGAGCCCGAGGCCGAGCGGGCCGGTCGCGGCGAGCAGGTAGCCGGCGCTCTGCGCCATGCCGGAGAGCTCGGACGTGTGCGCGGCGTCGCGCGCCCGCAGCGCCATGAGGGTGAGCGCGAGGCTGATCCCGCCGCCCTGCCCGAGGCCGACGAGCACGATCCAGAGCGCCGCGCCGCCGGGGGCGGCGGCGAGCCCGAGCAGCCCCGAGCCGACGAGCACCACGAGCACGAGGCCGATGCCGCGCTGGCGCGGCATGCGCCCGGCGAGGACCGGGGTGACGAACGAGCCGACGATCCCCGCGAGGTTGCACAGCGCCAGGAGCCAGCCGCCCACCTCCGGCGTCCGGCCGAGCGCGACCATGATCTCGGGCAGCCAGGCGTTGACCGCGTAGAACGACAGCGACTGCATGCCCATGACGACGGTGACAGCCCAGGCGAGCGGGCTGCGCCACACCGCCGACCGCGCGGCGGCCGGCCCCGCGCCGGGTCCGAACGCCACCGTGCCGGCGGGGTCGGGCCGCAGCGCGCGCGGCACCCACACGAGCGCCCCGAGCACGGCGAGGACGCCCCAGGTCGCGAGCGCGCCGCGCCAGTCGAGACCGGCCGCCGACGCGACCGGCAGGGTCAGGCCCGCCGCGAGCGCCGCCCCGCCGGAGAGCGCCATGGAGTACAGGCCGGTCATGAGACCGATGCGGTCGGCGAAGTCGCGCTTGATGAGCGCGGGCAGCAGCACGTTCCCGAGCCCGATCGCGCACCCGGCGACGACCGTCCCGGCGAACAGCCCGGCGGTCGAGGGCACGAGGCGCAGCGCGAAGCCGACGCACAGCAGGACGAGGCTCACGAAGAGCGCGCGCTCGAGCCCCCAGCGCCGCGCGAGCACGGGCGCGAGCGGCGCGAGGAGCCCGAAGCAGAGGACAGGAAGCGTCGTGAGCACGCCCGCCGCCGTCGCGCTGAGGCCCAGGTCCGTGCGGATCTCGCCGAGCACGGGCGAGATCGCGACGACGGCCGGCCGGAGGTTGAGCGCCGCGAGGACGATCGCGACGACGGCGGCCAGCCCCAGCGGACGGCGCAGCCCGCTCACGCCTCGACCTCGTCGGCGTCGGCGTCGGCGCGACCAGGACGGTCCGCGGCGGCCTCGACGAGCTGCGCCCGCACGGCGTCGATCGTCGCGACGACGGCGGCCTCGGCCGCGTCGGCGTCGGCCGCCCGGATCGCCGCGACGACCTCCTCGTGACCGGGGACGTCGCGGTGGTGCCGACGCTGCCCGCCGGACGGGAGCGTACGGACGAGCGCGTGGTCGAGGCCTCCGTAGAGGTCGGCGAGCAGGGGGTTGCCCCCGGCGCGCACGACCTCGCCGTGGAAGGCGACGTCGGCGGCCTGGAAGGCCTGCTCGTCCCCGTCGCGTGCCGCGACCTGGGCGGCGAGGGCCGCGTCGAGGCGGCGGAGGGCGACGGCGTCGGCCCGCCCGGCAGCGGCGCGCGCCGCACCGCGCTCGAGGATCTCGCGCACCTCGAGCACGTGGAGCGCGTCCGTGGTCCGGGCCCGCCGGGTCAGTGCGGCGTCGAGCCCGTCGGCCGCGCGCACGTAGGTGCCGTCGCCGCGGCGCGGCTCGAGGATCCCGGCGTGCTCGAGCGCGCGCACGGCCTCGCGCACCGTGTTGCGCCCGACGCCGAGCTCGGCGACGAGCTCGGGCTCGGGCGGGATGCGGGTGCCGACGGGCCACTCCCCGCGCTCGACGCGCTGCATGAGCCGTTCGACGACGAGCTCCGACACCTTGCGGGGAGGACTGATCGGCTGGTTCACCGAAAGAACCTAACATCCCCTGTTTGGCTCGGTGGTGAGACGGGCGTACGGGGTCCCGCGTACGGGGGTTGACCAGCGCGCGCAACCGCGAGGACCTTGCGACAGGACCGCTCCTTCGACGACGAAAGCGAGACCACCATGGACCCCACCCCGTCACGACGCCGACGACGACTGCGCAGCCTCCTCGCCCTGGTCGCCTCCGCCACGCTCGTCGGGACACTCCTCACCGGCACGACGACCGCCGCGGCCGCGGACACCGAGCTCGCCGTCAACGGCGGGTTCGAGTCCGGACTGTCCGGGTGGACGTGCTCCGGCTCCACGGGGCAGCAGGTCACGAGCCCGGTCCGCACCGGCAGCGGGGCGCTCCGGGGCACGCCCGCCGGGACCGACACCGCGCGCTGCTCGCAGACCGTCGCCGTTCGACCCTCGTCGACCTACACGCTCAGCGCGTGGGTCCAGGGCTCCTACGCGTACCTCGGGGCGAGCGGCGCGACGGCGCAGGACGTCACCACCTGGACGCCCTCGGCCGCGACCTGGCAGCGGCTCAGCGTGACCTTCACGACGACCGCGACGGCGACGTCCGCGACCGTCTTCGTGCACGGCTGGTACGGCCAGCCGGCCTACGTCGTCGACGACGTCAGTCTCGTGGGCCCGGGCGGCGGCACGGCGCAGCCGCCCGCGACCCCCACCGGCCTCACCGCCGGGACGCCCACCGCCACCAGCGTGCCCCTCACCTGGGGCGCCGTCGCCGGCGCCACCGGCTACGCCGTCTACCGCGACGGCACCCGCGTCGCCACGACCACGGCCCCGTCCACCACCGTCTCCGGGCTCACCGCCGCCACCGCCTACTCCTTCCAGGTCACCGCGACCAACGGCGCGGGCGAGTCGCCCCGCTCCGCCGCCGTCGCCGTCACCACGGCGACCGGCGGCACCGGGGGCGGACCCGGCGCCGGGCTGCCGGCGCACGCGCTCGTCGGCTACCTGCACACGTCGTTCGCCAACGGCTCGGGCTACGTCCGGATGGCGGACGTCCCGGACTCGTGGGACGTCATCAACCTCGCGTTCGGCGAGCCGACGAGCGTCACGTCCGGCGACATCCGGTTCAGCCTCTGCCCGCGGGCAGAGTGCCCGAACGTGGAGTCGGTCGCGGAGTTCAAGGCCGCCGTCGCCGCCAAGCGCGCGGCCGGGAAGAAGGTGCTCCTGTCGATTGGCGGGCAGAACGGTCAGGTCCAGCTCACGACGACCGCCGCGCGGGACGCGTTCGTCGCCTCCGTGAGCTCGATCATCGACACCTACGGGCTGGACGGGGTCGACATCGACTTCGAGGGGCACTCGCTGTACCTGAACCCGGGAGACACGGACTTCCGCTCCCCGACCACCCCCGTGATCGTCAACCTCATCTCCGCGCTCAAGACGCTCACGGCGCGGTACGGCGACGACTTCGTGCTGACGATGGCGCCGGAGACCTTCTTCGTCCAGAACGGCTACCAGTTCTACGGCTCCGGCCCGTGGGGCGGCCAGGACCCGCGCTGCGGCGCCTACCTGCCGGTGATCCACGCCCTGCGCGACGACCTGACGCTGCTCCACGTCCAGCACTACAACTCGGGGCCGATCATGGGGCTCGACGACCAGTACCACTCGATGGGCGGCGCGGACTTCCACGTCGCGCTGACGGACATGCTGCTCACCGGCTTCCCGGTCGCGCGCGACACGACGCGGATGTTCCCCCCGCTGCGCCCCGAGCAGGTCGCGATCGGCCTCCCGGCCAGCACGCAGGCGGGCAACGGCCACACCCCGCCCGCGCAGGTCGCCCAGGCCCTGGACTGCCTCACGAAGGGCACGGGCTGCGGGTCGTACCGGACCCACGGGCGCTGGCCGGGGCTGCGCGGCCTCATGACGTGGTCGATCAACTGGGACCGCTTCAACGGCGGGGAGTTCTCCCGGAGCTTCGACGCGTACTGGCCCTGACGAGCGGGTCACGGTCGCGCACGCGACCGGCGTCCGGGAACCCGCCCCCGGACGCCGGTCGCCTCCGACGGCGGGACGCGGTCAGGCGGTCTGGACGAACTCGATCACGGCGTCGGCGACGAGCTGCACGGCGATCGCCGCGAGCAGCAGACCGGCGATCCGGGTCACGAGGATCGTGCCCGAGTCGCCGAGGACGCGGTTGATGACGTTCGCGAAGCGCATCGAGAGCCACAGGCACACGTGCACCGCGACGACGCCCGCCGCGATGGCGACCCACTCGGCGACGCCCCCGCCGCGCTCCCCCGCGCGCTGCACGAAGACCATCGTCGCGACGATCGCGCCCGGGCCGGCGAGCAGCGGCGTCCCGAGCGGCACGAGCGCGACGTTGACGCCCTTGTTGCCCGACGGCTGCGGCTCCTCCATCTTCCCGGTGAGCAGCTCCATCGCCACGAGGAGCAGCAGCAGGCCGCCCGCCGTCTGGAGCGCGGGCAGCGAGATGTGCATGTAGCTGAGGATCTGCTGGCCGAACACCGCGAACGCGACGATCACGCCGAACGCCACGAGGATCGCGGTGCGCGCCGCCTGGTTGCGCTGCTTGGCGCCCATCGCGCTCGTCAGGCCCAGGAACACCGGCACCGTGCCGGGCGGGTCCATGATGACGAACAGGGTGACGAAGACCTCCGTGAAGAGCCGGACGTCGAAGAACTCGCTCATCGTCCGATCATCGGATCACGTCCAACTGTCCCAGCTCCTCGATCTGCTCCAGCACGGTCGGTGCTGTCGTGTTCTCCCCGAGCCGGTTCGGTTTGCCGGCCCCGTGGTAGTCGCTCGACCCGGTGACGAACAGGCCCAGGGTCCGGGCCAGGTCCTCGAGCCGTGCACGCTGACGCTCGTCGTGGTCGCGGTGGAACACCTCGAGCCCGGCGAGCCCCGCCTCGGCCATCTCCTCGATCACGGCGTCGGCCACGACGCGGCCGCGACCGTCCGCGCCCGGGTGGGCGAAGACGGGCACGCCGCCCGCGGCGCGGATCCCGCGCACGGCCACGACGGCGTCGGGCGCGTAGTGGGGCACGTAGTACGGGGTGTCCGTGGCGAGGATGGTCGCGAACGCGGCGGAGCGGTCGGGCGCGAGCCCGGCCGCGACGAGCGCGTCGGCGATGTGCGGTCGCCCGATCGTCGTCCCCGCGACGGTCTGGGCGAGCACATCCTCCCACGTGATCGGGTAGTCCTCGGCGATGAGGTCGACCATCCGCCGGGCCCGGCTCGTGCGCGCGTCGCGCGTGCGGTCCAGCTCGGCGAGGAGGGCGGCGTGCGCCGGGTCGTGCAGGTAGGACAGCACGTGCACGCTGATGCCGCCGGAGCGGGCCGAGATCTCCGCGCCGCGCACGAGCGCGACCCCGTGCGCGAGCGCCGCGTCCGTCGCCTGCGCCCAGCCCGCCGTCGTGTCATGGTCGGTCAGCGCGACGACGTCGAGCCCGGCCGCGGCGGCCGCCTCGACGACCTCCCCCGGGGCGTCCGTGCCGTCGGACGCGGTCGAGTGGGTGTGGAGGTCGATGCGCACGGGACCAGGATAGTGACGACGCACCGAGGCGGCGGCACGGGACCCCCACACGATGTCCACACGGGGCGCGGCCCCTCCCCACGGTCGTCCCAGGCTGGGGTGCCAGAGTCGGGAGCGATGACCCTCACGACGCCCCCCACGGCAGCCCTCGCGACGACCTCCCCCTCGACCCCCTCGACGCCGGCGTCCCCCGACCCCACGCAGGCCCCGCCCGCGGTGGTCTTCGTCCACGGCATGCGCACCTCGGGCGCGATCTGGGACCACCAGGTCGAGCACGTGCGCGCCCTCGGCCACGACGCCGTCGCGGTCGACCTGCCCGCGCACGGCGCCCGCGCGCACGAGCGCTTCACGCTCGACCGCTCCTTCGAGGTGCTCGACGAGGCGGCCGCGTCGTTCGGCCCCGACCGCCGGGTCGCGCTCGTCGGCCTCTCGCTCGGCGGCTACACGTCGATCGCCTGGGCGGCCCGACGTCCCGCGAACCTCGCGGGCGTGGTGGCCGCGGCCTGCACGTCCGACCCCAAGGGCAAGCCCGTCGCGCTGTACCGCGACGTCGCGCGCCTCGTCGTCGCCGGGGGCGGCGCCGTCGGACGCGGCGCGCGCTGGGCCGCGCGCACGACCGCGACCGCGTGGGGCACGATCGCCCGCGGCGGCCGCGGCCTGCCGGGCGGTGCCGCGTCGTCGTACGCGCTGGCCGGGCCGGCCGACGCCGGGCCCCCGACGCCGGTCGCGCCCGGCTGGCACGTCGTCACCGACGCGCTCACCCAGCTCGCGGGCCGCTCGTGGCTCGCCCACGTGCGCGACGTCGACGTCCCGGTGTGGCTCGTCAACGGCGCGCGCGACCACATGCGCCTCGACGAGCAGCGCTACCTCGCGGCGGCCGCGGACGCAGCGCTCGTCGTCGTGCCGCGCGCCGGCCACGACGTCAACAGCGAGGCCCCCGAGGCCTTCAACCGCGTGCTCGGGCGCGCGCTCGCGGACTTCGGCCGCGTGCGCGGTGCGAGACTGGGGGCATGACCGACGCCACCCCCGTCACGCCCGCGCCCCCGTCCGAGACGCCCGACCAGACCACCGAGCACGCCGGTCCCGGCGAGACCCAGGACCTGGCCGCGCGCGGGAGCAACCGCTCCCAGCGCCCGGACTCCGACGCGTTCAAGGCCTTCATCACGAGCGGCTGGGCGCCGCGCGCCGCGCTCGACGTCGAGCCGCTGCCGGCCGCCCCGTTCACCGTCGCGCGCCGCGCAGCGCTGTCGGCCCGGTTCCCGGGCGCGCGCCTCGTCGTGCCCGCCGGCCCCCTCAAGACGCGGTCGAACGACACGGACTACCGCTTCCGCCCGCACTCGGCGTTCGCGCACCTCACCGGCTACGGCACGGACCAGGAGCCCGACGCGGTGCTCGTGCTGCACCCCGTGGAGCCGGGCACCGGGGACGCCGGGTCCGACCACCACGCCGTGCTCTACGTCCGCCCGCTCGCGGCGCGCGACACCGAGGAGTTCTACGCGGACGCGCGGTACGGCGAGTTCTGGGTCGGCGCGCGTCCGTCGCTCGACGACGTCACGACCGCGACCGGCGTGGAGGCGCGGCACGTCGACGAGCTGCGCGACGCGCTCGCGAAGGACGTCGGCGACGGCGGGGTGACGCTCCTCGTCGTCGCGGGCGCGGACGAGGCCGTGGAGGCGCTCGTCGAGGCGATCCGCGCGGAGGCGGGCGTCGACGAGGCCGCCGGGTCCGCCGAGGACCAGCAGCTCAGCGAGGCCGAGTGGCTCGCGCGCGCCGAGGCCGCGTACCGCCGCACGGACGCCGCGCTCGTCGAGGCGGTCTCCGAGCTGCGCCTGGTCAAGGACGCGCACGAGGTCGAGCAGATGCGCGAGGCCGTCGCGGCGACGATCGCGGGCTTCGAGGAGGTCGTGCGGAGCCTGCCGCGCGCCGTCGGGCACCGTCGCGGCGAGCGCGTCATCGAGACGACGTTCGACGCCCACGCGCGCCTCGAGGGCAACACGGTCGGCTACGAGACGATCGCCGCGGCCGGCGAGCACGCGACGACGCTGCACTGGATCCGCAACGACGGCGTCGTGCGGACCGGCGAGCTCGTGCTGCTCGACGCGGGCGTCGAGGTCGACTCGCTCTACACGGCCGACGTGACGCGCACGCTGCCCGTCGACGGCGAGTTCACCGACGTCCAGCGCCGCGTGTACCAGGCCGTGCTCGACGCCGCGGACGCCGCGTTCGCCGTCGCGGTGCCGGGCGCGCGCTTCCGCGACGTGCACGCCGCCGCGATGGAGGTTATCGCCGCGCGTCTGGAGGAGTGGGGCCTGCTCCCGGTGAGCGCCGCCGAGTCGCTCTCGCCCGAGGGCCAGCAGCATCGCCGCTGGATGGTGCACGGCACGAGCCACCACCTCGGCCTCGACGTGCACGACTGCGCGCAGGCGCGCCGCGAGCTCTACCTCGACGGGGTGCTCGAGCCGGGCATGGTCTTCACGATCGAGCCGGGGCTGTACTTCAAGGCGGACGACCTGGCCGTCCCGGCGGAGTACCGCGGGATCGGCGTCCGCATCGAGGACGACGTCCTCGTCACCGCCGACGGCAACGAGAACCTGTCGGCCGCGCTCCCCCGTCGGCCCGAGGAAGTCGAGGCCTGGATGGCGCGGCTGCGCGGCTGAGCGGGCCCGGCTCACCGGCGGAGGAACTGGGCTATGGTGGCCCGTTCATCCACCGGTGAGGGGAGGTGAACTCACGTGGCGAAGAGCATCAAGAAGGAAGCGTCGATGTCCATCAAGGAGAAGCGCGCCCAGAAGCGCGAGAGGGCTGCCGAGACCGCAGTGAAGTCGCGGAAGCGCTAGCGGCGCTTCCGCCGAGGGCCGGCCGACGGACGACGACGTCCGACGGTCGGCCTTCGTCGTCCTCCAGGTCCGGGGACGCCTGAGCCCGACCGGAGCGCGGTCGGGCTCGGGCGCTCGATCACGCAGGGCGCTCGGTCAGGCAGGGCGCTCGGGCTGGTCCGGGTGCGCGCCGGGGGCGGGCGCCGACCCTGGGCCCGCGTCGGGTGCCGGCGCGTCGGTCGGCTGGTCCGACGACGGGCGCATGGCGCCGTAGCGCGGCTCGCCGGACGGCGTCGTCCAGCGCGGGTCGGGCGTGCGGGCCGGGGGCGCGGCCGGAGGGGCCGGCGCGGGGACGCCCGCCGAGGGCTCCGGGGCCGGGGCAGGCGGCGCGGCGGGGGGCGTGGCGCCGGGGGTGCCCCAGCCGGGGTTGGCCGGCGCGGCGGGCCCGCGGACGCCGCCCGCGCCCTCGGGCATGCGGCCCAGGAGCTGGCGTGCCTCGCCCGCGCGCTCGGGCGCGCAGAGGATGCCGTAGGACGAGGCGACGATCTGGCTCTGCGACGTGAAGTCGCGCTTGCCCTGCGTCAGCGCGTACGACAGCACCGAGAAGAGCAGGCCGAATCCGGCGCCGATCCCGACGGCGGTGAGCACGAACCCGCCCTGGCCGGAGAACATGAAGAGCAGCAGGCCGACGAAGAGGCCGAACCACGCGCCCGACGCGGCACCCGCGATCGCGACGCGACCGTAGGTGAGGCGGCCCGTCACGCGCTCGACCATCTTGAGGTCGGTGCCGACGATCGTCACGAGCTCGACCGCGAACTTGTTGTCCGAGAGGAAGTCGACCGCCTTCTGCGCCTCGAGGTAGGTCGCGTACGACGCGACCTGCTCGCCGCGCGGCGGGGTGGGGACACGGGGGACGGCACCCGGGCGTGACATGCTCATTCGCCCAGTCTGTCCTACCCGGGCGGAGCGCGCGAGGGCCGCTCCCCGGCCCGACCGGCCGACGACCTCGGGGAGACGGCCGGGAGACGGCTCGGGACGCCCGCCACCTGCCGGGACGGAGCGCGGCGACCGGGGCGCGTGCGTAGGCTGGCGGCGTGAGTGCAGCCACCACCGTCTTCGTCGCGCGCCTGGCCGGGACCAGCGTGTTCGACCCCATCGGCGACCAGGTCGGGCGGGTGCGGGACGTCGTCGTGCTCATCAGGCCCAAGGGGGCGCCGCGCGCGGTGGGCCTCGTGGTCGAGGTGCCCGGCCGGCGCCGCGTCTTCCTGCCCCTGACGCGCGTGACGAGCATCGACGCGGGCCAGGTCATCTCCACCGGGCTCGTCAACATGCGGCGGTTCGAGCAGCGCGCCATGGAGACGCTGGCCGTGAGCGAGCTCCTGGAGCGCACGGTGCAGTTCGTCGACGGGTCGGGCTCGGCGACGGTCGAGGACCTCGCGATCGAGCGCCAGCGCACCGGCGACTGGCTGGTCACCAAGCTGTACGTGCGCCGGCAGGCGCAGCACAAGGGCACGCTCGGGCTGCGCCGACGGGGCGACGCGCTCGTCGTCGACGTCGACGCCGTGACCGGGCTCGCCGGGAGCACGGAGGCGCAGGGCGCCGCGATGCTCCTCGCCGCGTACGACGACCTCAAGCCCGCCGACCTCGCCGACGTCATCCACGACCTCGGCGACACGCGCCGGCTCGAGGTCGCGGGCGCGCTCGACAACGAGCGGCTCGCCGACGTGCTGGAGGAGCTGCCCGAGGACGACCAGGTCGCGATCCTCTCCGGGCTCGACACCGACCGCGCCGCCGACGTCCTGGAGGCGATGCAGCCCGACGACGCGGCCGACCTCCTGCACGAGCTCCCCGAGGCCCAGGCCGCCCAGCTCCTCGAGCTCATGGAGCCCGACGAGGCGCGCGACGTGCGCCGCCTCCTCTCCTACGCGGAGGACACCGCGGGCGGGCTCATGACGTCCGACCCGGTCGTGCTCGGCCCGGAGACCACCATCGCGACCGCGCTCGCGCAGATCCGCCGCAAGGACCTCGCGCCCGCGCTCGCGTCGATGGTGTTCGTCGCGCGCCCGCCGCTCGAGACGCCCACGGGCCGGTTCCTCGGCGTCGCGCACTTCCAGCGCCTGCTGCGCGAGCCCCCGCACGCGGCCGTCGGCTCGGTGCTCGACTCCGACGTCGAGGGCGTCACGCCCGACGCGCCGCTCGGGCGCGTGACCCGCATCCTCGCGACCTACGACCTGCTGTGCGTGCCCGTGCTCGACGCGGAGAAACGCCTGCTCGGCGCGATCAGCGTGGACGACGTGCTCGACCACATGCTGCCCGACGACTGGCGCGAGACCGACGACGAGGACACCGAGGCCGCGCGCCGGGCCGTCGCGAGCGGGCGCGCGCGCACCGCCGTGCCCGGCCGACCGGGCACCGCGGGGGTGGCCCGTGGCTGACCGCCTCGACACGCCGAAGACCGCGCGCCGCAGCTTCCTCCCGCGCGTCAGGGTCGACCAGGACGCCGTCGGCCGCTCGACCGAGGGCATCGCACGCTTCCTCGGCACGCCGCGGTTCCTCGTCTACCTCACCGTATTCTGCGCGCTGTGGATCGCGTGGAACTCGTGGGGCCCGGAGGGGCTGCGGTTCGACTCCGCCGAGTTCGGGTTCACCGCGCTCACGCTCATGCTCTCGCTCCAGGCGTCGTACGCCGCGCCGCTCATCCTGCTCGCCCAGAACCGGCAGGACGACCGCGACCGCGTCACCGCGGAGCAGGACCGCCAGCGCGCGGAGCGCAACCTCGCGGACACCGAGTACCTCGCGCGCGAGATGGCCGCGCTGCGCATCGCGCTGAGCGAGGTCGCCACGCGCGACTTCGTGCGGTCCGAGATCCGCAACCTGCTCGAGGAGCTGGAGGAGAAGGCGGCCCGTCAGCCCGACGACGAGGTCGCCGACCGCTGACCTCGGGGCCCTACTGCGTGCCCTCCGCCGCGACCCGGCGCAGGCGCTCGGCGAGGGCGGGGTCGCCCGTGACGACGAGCCCGTCCGCGGGGGCGCGCCCCCAGAGCCACAGGTCGAGCGCCCAGGCCGGGCCGGAGACCTGCGTCGTCGTCGAGCCGGGCAGGTCGACGAGCTGGGCGACGTCGAGGTCGTACGCCGTCCCCGACTCCGGACCGGTCCCCGTGAAGCGGCCGAACGCGAGCTCCCAGCTCCGCGGCCGCTCCCCCGGCCCGTCGACGACGACGGAGACCGTCGCGCCGTCGGGCGTGAAGACGCCCCACCCGGGCACCCCGTCCACCATGACGGACAGCACCTCGTCGACGCCGTCCGCCGCGACGCCCGGGTCGGCGGGCGTGACGTCGCGCCCGGCCGTGAGCTCCGCGTCGGCGCGGTGGACGAGCGCCTCGTGCGCCTGGCGTCGCAGCACCCAGCCGACGTGCCGGCCGTCGTCGTGCCACGACCAGCACGGCTCGTCGGGGTCGCGACCGGTGAGCGCCGCGACGAGCCGGCTCGTCGAGCGCTGGAGCAGCGCGGGCAGCTCGGCGTCGGACGCCGGCCGCGCGAGCGGCTCGACCTCGTCGCCGTCCATCCCCTCCCCGGGAGCCGGGCCGACGACGCGCGCCCAAAAGTCCTGCACCTCGGCGAGGTGGTAGAGCAGGTCGGCGCCCGTCCACTCGGGGCACGCGGGCACGCGCGCGTCGGGCGGGGCGCTGCGCACGGCGTCGCCGAACAGCTCGCTGTCCCGCGCGAGGGAGGCCAGGGCGTCCATCCGTGCACGGTAGCGCCGATCCGCGGCGCTCGTCGTGCGACGGGGCTCACGTCCGGTCCGGGACCTCCGACCCGGCCGACCGGGCTCCGGCCGCGCCTACGATGGGGGCATGCCCGACCCCGCCGCAGACCCGCTCGAGCACGCCGTCCGGCAGGCCCTCACCACGGTCCTGGACCCCGAGATCCGCCGCCCCGTCACGGACCTCGGCATGATCCGCTCGGTCGCCGTCGAGCCCGGCGCGCCGGGCGCCGTCGTGACGGTGGGGGTCGACCTCACGGTCGCCACGTGCCCGATGCGCGACACGCTAGCGCGCGACGTCGACGCCGCGGTGCGCGCGGTCGACGGCGTGGCGGACGTCCGGGTCGACCTCGGCGTCATGACCGCGGAGCAGCGCGCCGAGCTGCGCACGATGCTGCGCGGCGGCGTGGGCGAGCCCGAGATCCCCTTCGCCAAGCCGGGGTCGCTGACGAAGGTGTACGCGATCGCGTCGGGCAAGGGCGGGGTGGGCAAGTCGTCGGTCACGGCGAACCTCGCGGTCGCGCTCGCCGCGCAGGGCCTCGAGGTCGGCGTCGTCGACGCGGACATCTACGGGTTCTCGATCCCGCGCATGCTGGGCGTCGACCGGCAGCCCACGCGCGTCGACAACATGCTCCTGCCGCCGATCGCGCACGGCGTGAAGGTCGTCTCGATCGGCATGTTCGTGCCCCCGGGCCAGCCCGTCGTGTGGCGGGGACCGATGCTGCACCGCGCCCTCCAGCAGTTCCTCGCGGACGTGTTCTGGGGCGACCTCGACGTGCTGCTCCTCGACCTGCCGCCCGGCACGGGCGACATCGCCATCTCGGTCGCGCAGCTCCTGCCCGGCAGCGAGATCGTCGTCGTCACGACGCCGCAGGTCGCCGCCGCGGAGGTCGCGGAGCGGGCCGGGTCGGTCGCGACGCAGACCCAGCAGGGCGTCGTCGGCGTGGTCGAGAACATGTCGTGGCTCGAGCAGCCCGACGGGTCGCGCCTCGAGGTGTTCGGGGCGGGTGGCGGCGAGCGCGTCGCGGCGAACCTGTCGCGCACGACGGGGACCACGGTCCCCCTCCTCGGCCAGGTGCCTCTCGACGTGTCGCTGCGCGAGGCGGGCGACGGCGGCACCCCGGTCGTGCTCTCCGACCCCGGCTCCCCCGCCGCGGCCGCGCTGCGCGACGTCGCGACCGGCCTCGCGCGCCGGCCGCGCGGGCTCGCGGGGCGGTCGCTCGGGGTCACGGTCGTCTGACGCGAACCCCGCCCCGGACGTCGGCCCTGTCTTTTCTGCGTGCCACGGTATAGTCTCGCCCGCATCTCGTCCGGGGGGACGGCCGTGGGGCCGGTGAGGGGGATCGTGCCGTGGCACCGTCGCTGCTCCGCCGTGCCCGCTCCTCGCTCTCGAGCCTGTTGACCTGCGACACCGTCGCCTCCGGCCGCCAGGGCGTCCCTGTCCCGCCCGCCTCGCCCGCCCGCCGCGCGCGGTCACGTCGACGTGACCGGCCGGTGACCCACCGGTGACGAAGCCGCGACAGAACTCCTCCCCAGGGATGACGACGCCGTCCGTGTCCCCGCCCTAGCCTCGGGCCGGGCCGTCGTCGGCCCCACCAGCAGCGTCCGCTCGTCGTCCCGTCACCGTCGTCCCGCCACCGTCGTCCCGCCACCGTCGTCCCAGGAGCCCGCACGTGGGTATCACCCGCCGGATCATCTTCCCCGCCCTCCGCATCGTGATCTGGGCGGCGATCGCCGCCCTGCTCGCCGTGATCGCCTTCCGCTCGGCGCCCGAGCCACCGGTCGACCCGGCGTTCCCCACGGCGCAGATCGTCGAGCCGCGCGTCGCGGTGACCACCGGGGACGTCACGAACACCGTGGTGCTGACCGGTCAGGTCGTCGCCGACCCGGCCGCACCCCAGAAGGTCACGCAGCGCGGCGTCGTGACCGCGGTCCACGCCAAGCCCGGCGACGTCGTCGAGGCGGGCGCCCCCCTTCTCGAGGTCACCCTCGAGGAGCCTCGCGAGCCCCTCACCGAGACCGACCCCGAGACGGGCGAGGTCACGGTCACCGAGCGTCGGCCGAAGGTCACGCGAGAGACCGTCGAGGCCACCATCGGCGGGACGGTCGCCACGTTCACGGCGCTCAAGGACCAGGAGGTCGCCGTCGGCGAGGACTTCGCGACCGTCTCGCCCGGCACGCTCTCGGTCACGGGCAGCATGGTCGCCGAGCAGCAGTTCCGGCTCCTCCAGATCCCCGGCGAGGCGACCGTCACGGTCACCGGCGGCCCCGCGCCGTTCGTGTGCACGAACCTCCGCATGGGCGCCGCCGCCGCTCCCGCGGGCACGCCCGAGGAGGGCGCACCCGACCCGGCCGCCGGCGCGTCGTCCGCGAGCGTGACGTGCGCCGTCCCGGGCGACGTCACCGTCTTCGCCGGGCTCGCCGCCGAGCTGGAGATCACGGCGGGCTCCGTCGAGGGTGCCCTCGTGGTCCCCGTGACGGCGGTCCTCGGCCGTGTCGAGCAGGGCAAGGTGTGGGTCGTCGGCGCGGAGGGCGAGCCCGAGGAGCGCGCCGTGACGCTCGGTCTCACCGACGGCTCGGTCGTCCAGGTGACCGAGGGCCTCGCCGAGGGCGACGAGGTCCTCGAGTTCGTGCCGGGCCAGGACGTCATGCCGGTCATGGACGACATGATGATGACGGACGACAGCGAGGCCTCGTACTGATGAGCCTCCTGGAGCTCAGCGGGGTCACCCGCTCGGTGCTGCTCCCCGACGACCGCGAGCTCGAGATCCTGCGTGGCATCGACCTCACGGTCGGCGCCGGCGAGCACGTCTCGATCGTGGGGCGCTCGGGAACGGGCAAGTCGACCCTGCTCAACATCCTCGGCCTCCTCGACAGCCCGACGAGCGGGGACTACCTGCTCGACGGCGTCCCGATCGGCCGGCTCTCGGGCCGCGCCCGGGCGAGGCGCCGCGGCACGGACTTCGGGTTCGTGTTCCAGCAGTTCAACCTGCTGCAGGGCCGCACCGCCCTCGAGAACGTCGTCGCCCCGCTGCTCTACGCGCGCGGGCGGCAGTTCTGGCAGCGGCGCACGCTGGCCGCCCAGATGCTCGAGCGGGTCGGCCTCGGCGACCGGCTCGACACGACCCCGGAGAAGCTCTCGGGCGGCGAGCAGCAGCGCGTCGCGATCGCCCGCGCCCTGGTGCGCGTCCCGCGCGTCATCCTCGCGGACGAGCCCACGGGAGCGCTCGACGTCGACACGGGCAGCGAGGTCATGGACCTGCTCGACACCATCGCCGGCGAGAACGGGTCCGCGCTCATCGCGATCACGCACGACCTCGCCGTCGCGTCGCGCGCCGCCCGCCAGTTCCGGCTCGCGGACGGCGTGCTCACCCCGATCTCGATCAGCGCACGCAGCGCCGGGTCGCTCGGGGCGCTCGGCGCGCCGGGCACCGACCACGATCCCGAGACCGACCCCGGGACGAGCCATGACCACCAGGCCGAGCACGTGGCCCGGCCGCTCGTCGGGGTCGCTCCCGCGCTCTCCGCTCGCACGCCCGCCGCCACCGCGGCCGGGACCTCGGACACCGCGCGCGACACGGGGGCCACGGCATGACCGGCGTCGTCGGCGCCCTCCTCGAGGCGTGGGACGAGCTGCGGGTCCACAAGGTGCGGGTGCTGCTCGCGCTCGTCGGCGTCGCCGTCGCGGTCTGCGCGATCACCACGATCTCGGCGGCCGGGGAGATGCTGCGCCAGGTCTCGGCCGAGCAGAACGAACGCTGGGGCGGTCGCCCCGCGACGCTCCAGGTCTCGGCATGGCCCACGGGCGACGGCGGGAGCGTCATGCCCACGGCGGAGGAGTACGAGCGGGTGTTCGACGAGATCGTCGACCGCTACGGCATCGGCTACTCCTCGATGCTGCGCGACGCGCCCGCACCGGTGCGGTTCCCCGGCGGCACGCGCGAGATCACCACCACGGGGGTGGAGCCCGACTGGGCCACGATGCACCGCTTCGAGGTGACGTCGGGCCGCTGGTTCACCGAGGCGGACGCGGACCGCCTCGCGCCCGCGCTCGTCGTCAACCAGGCGTTCCTCGACGCGCTCGGCGGAACGACCGTGGCCGAGCACCCGACGGTGACGATCGGCGGGGACAACCCGGTCGTCGCGACCGTGGTCGGGGCCTTCCCCGACGACTGGCCGGACATGGACCCGGTCGCGTACGCGCTGGTCGACGCCCAGTCGACGTGGGTCACGCCCGAGTCGATGGAGATGATGGGGCCGCCCCGGCTCGAGCTGTGGGTGCCCGACGACCTGTCGGACGCGCTCGTCGAGACGGTGCGCCGCGACGTCGCGGGCGCGCTCGAGGGTGTCCAGGCCGACGTCTACCGGTCCGACTCGCCGTCGGCGTCGGTCGTCGACGGCGCCATCCGGTGGGTCGTGCTCGGCGTGAGCGCGATCGCGCTGCTGCTCGGCGGGCTCGGGCTCGTGAACATCGCGCTCGTCACGGTGCGGTACCGGATCCGCGAGATCGGGATCCGCCGCAGCTTCGGCGCGAGCTCCGGGCGCGTGTTCTTCTCCGTGATGATGGAGAGCGTCGTGGCGACCACCGTCGCGGGGCTGCTGGGCGTGACGGTCGCGATCGTCGTCCTGCACAACGTCCCGCTCGACGTGCTCATGGGGTCGGCCGTCCAGGACGCGCCCGGGTTCCCGTTCTCCGCCGCGGTGACCGGCATGCTCGCCGCCGTCGGGATCGGCGCGCTGGCGGGGCTCCTTCCGGCGCTCGTCGCCGTGCGCGTCAAGGTGATCGACGCGATCCGGTACTGACCCGCTCGGCCCGGCCCCGTCGCCGGGCCGAGCGATGTTGGTTCCTGTTCGGTCATGTTGGATTTCTCGGCGATGTGGACAATACTGTCGGCATGCTCGCCTCACAGCGCCAGGAGCGCATCCTCGCGGAGATCCGCGACCACGGCGCGGTCCGGATCGGCGACCTGACGCGGGAGCTCGGCGTCTCGGACATGACGATCCGGCGCGACCTCGTGGAGCTCGCCGACCAGGGCCTCGTCCGGAAGGTCCACGGGGGTGCCGTCGCCCCGCACACGACCGCGCACGAGCCCGGCTTCGCCGCGAAGAGCTCGCGCGAGGCCGCGGAGAAGGAGGCCATCGCGACGGCCGCCGCCCGCCTCATCAGCGCGAACGCGTCGGTCGCGCTGAGCGCCGGCACGACGACCCACCTGCTCGCCGCCCGCATCGCCGCGGACCCCGCGCTACGCCCCCTGACGGTCGTGACGAACTCCCTCCCGGTCGCCGAGATCCTGCACCGCGCCAACGACCCACGGCTCGAGACGATCCTCACCGGCGGCAGCCGCACGCCGTCCGACGCACTCGTCGGCCCGCTCGCCGAGGCCGCGCTGTCGGGGCTGCGCGTCGACCTCGCGTTCGTCGGGGCGCACGGCGTCGACCCGGAGATCGGGCTCACGACGCCGAACCTCGACGAGGCCGCGACGAACCGTGCGCTCATCGAGTCCGCCGGGCGCACCGTCGTCCTCGCGGACCACACGAAGTGGCACACGACGGGCCTGCGCGTCTTCGCGACGTTCGCCGACGTGGACGTCCTCGTCACCGACGCCGGGCTCGCCGAGGACGAGCGCGCGCGCGTCCAGGACCTCGTCGAGCAGCTCGTCGTCGCCTGACCGGCGACAGCCGCGCCGGCTCCCCGCCTCCCCCACCGCACCGCGATCGGAACACCGCACGCATGAACCCGCACCTGCGCCGCACCTCGACCCGGCTCGCCGACGGCCGCGAGCTCGTCTACTTCGACGACTCCCCCGCGTACGTCTCGGGCGAGCGCACGCGACGGCTCGACGACCCGCGCCCGCTGCCCGACCGCTTCGCCCCGGTGCCGGGCCCCGACGGGACCCCGCACCCGTACGTGGGCCCGGAGATGCGCCGGGACCCGCTCACCGGCGACTGGGTCCCGCTCGCCGCGCACCGGATGAACCGCACGTTCCTGCCCGCCGCGGACTCGTGCCCGCTGTGCCCCGCACGGCCCGGCAGCGCGTACTCGGACGGAGAGGTGCCCGACACGGACTACGACGTGGTCGTCTTCGAGAACCGCTTCCCGTCGCTCCAGCGCGTGCCGGGCGTCCCGGACGCCGTGGTCGAGGACGCGCCGCTCCAGCACCACGCCCCGGCGGCGGGCCGGTGCGAGGTCGTGTGCTTCTCGAGCGACCACCGCACGTCCTTCGGCGCGCTCCCGCCGCAGCGGGTGCGCACGATCATCGACGCGTGGGCGGACCGCACCGCCGCGCTCGGCGCCGAGCCCGGGGTCGAGCAGGTCTTCTGCTTCGAGAACCGCGGCCAGGAGATCGGCGTCACCCTGCACCACCCGCACGGCCAGATCTACGGCTACCCGTACGTGACGCCGCGCACGCGCACGCTGCTCGACCAGGCGCGCGAGCACCACCGCCGCACCGGCCGCAGCCTGCTGCGCGACGTGCTCGAGTCCGAGCTCGCGGACGGCCGCCGCGTGGTCCTCGAGACGGAGCACTGGGTCGCCTACGTGCCCTACGCGGCGCGCTGGCCCGTCGAGGTCCACCTCGCGCCGCGGCGCGACGTGCCCGACCTGCCCGCGCTCACGGACGCCGAGCGCGACGACCTGGCCACCGCCTACCTCGAGCTGCTGCGCCGCCTCGACCGGTTCTTCGAGACCGCCGACGGCGAGCCCATCCCCCTGCCGTACATCGCCGCGTGGCACCAGGCCCCGGCCCGCGAGGGCCGCTCGGTCGCCGACGGCGGCACCGACGACGTCACCCTCGCTCGGCTGCACCTGCAGGTGTTCTCCGTCCTCCGCGCGCTGGGCAAGCTCAAGTACCTCGCGGGCTCGGAGTCCGGCATGGGGGCGTGGATCAGCGACACGACGCCCGAGCGCATCGCCGCACGCCTCCAGGAGCTCGCCCCGACGAGCGCCGCCCGGGGCTGGGTGCCCGCGCTGGCGGACGACGACGGCGCCGCGCGCGCCCGTGCCGTGCTCGCCGAGGCGTTCGGCGCGGACGAGCCCGGCGAGGAGGTCCGCGTGTGGGCCGCGCCCGGGCGCGTCAACCTCATCGGGGAGCACACCGACTACAACGCGGGCCTGTGCCTGCCGGTCGCGCTGCCCCACCGCACGTACGTGGCGCTGCGGCCGCGCACCGACTCGCTCGTCCGCCTCGCGTCCGCGCAGGCGCCCGGCGAGACGTGGACGGCCCGCCTCGAGGACGTCGGCCCGGGCGAGGTCGCGGGCTGGGGCTCGTACGTCGCGGGCGTCGCGTGGGCGCTGCGCGAGCACCTCGTCGCCCAGGGCGCGGACCCCGCCGCCGTCCCCGGGTTCGACGCGGCCGTCGACTCGAGCGTCCCGTTCGGCGCCGGGCTCTCGTCGTCCGCGGCCCTCGAGTGCGCGGTCGCCGTCGCGCTCGACGACGTCGCCGGGCTCGGCCTCGCGGCGACCGACGCGGGCCGCGCCGTCCTCGCCACCGCGAGCGTCCGCGCCGAGAACGAGATCGCGGGCGCACCCACGGGCGGCATGGACCAGTCGGCGGCGCTGCGCGCGCAGGCCGGTCACGCGCTCCTCCTCGACTGCCGCCCCGGGCTCGACCCGGTCGAGTCCGCCACGCAGGTGCCGTTCGACCTCGACGCCGCGGGCCTCGCCCTGCTCGTCGTGGACACCCGTGCGGAGCACCAGCTCGTCGACGGCCAGTACGCGCAGCGCCGCGCCACGTGCGAGGACGCCGCCCGCACGCTCGGGATCGGCTCGCTGCGCGAGCTCGCCGACGCGGTGGACGCGAGCGACGACCCAGCGGCCGCGCTCGCCCGCGCGCTCGACGCGCTGCCCGACGACGTCGCGCGCCGCCGCGTGCGCCACGTCGTCACCGAGATCGGCCGCGTCCGCGCGCTCGTGGCGCTCCTGCGCGAGGGCCGGCCGGACGCCGTCGGGCCGCTGATGAACGCGTCGCACGCGTCGCTGCGCGACGACTACGAGGTCTCGAGCGTCGAGCTCGACGTCGCGGTCGACGCGGCGCGCGTCGCGGGCGCCCTCGGTGCGCGGATGACCGGCGGCGGGTTCGGCGGCTCCGCCATCGCGCTCGTGCGCGCGGACCAGGTCGAGACCGTCGCCGACGCCGTGCGCGCCGCGTTCGAGCGCGAAGGGCTCGGCGCCCCGGGCTTCCTGCTCGCGACGCCGTCCGCGCCCGCCGAGCGCGTCGCCTGACCGTTCCCGCTCAGACGTCGTAGGTGACGACGAGGGGCGCGTGGTCGCTCCAGCGCTCCTCGTGCGACGGCGCGCGGTCGACCTCGACCTTGACCGCGCGCTCCGCGAGGGAAGGCGTCGCGAGCTGGTAGTCGATGCGCCAGCCCGAGTCGTTGTCGAACGCGCGCCCGCGCCACGACCACCAGGTGAACGGGCCCGGGCCCTCGCCGCCGTGGACGCGGCCCAGGTCCACGAGCCCGACCTGGTCCAGCCACACGTCGACGTAGGCGCGCTCCTCGGGGAGGAACCCCGCGCTCTTGAGGTTGCCCTTCCAGTTCTTGATGTCGACGTTGTGGTGCGCGATGTTGAGGTCGCCCGCCAGGACGACCTTCTCGCCCGTGGCCGCGAGCTCGCGCAGCCGCGCGGTCACCTTCTCCAGGTAGGCGTACTTCGCGACCATCGTCTCCGGCTGGCTCACGGTGCCCGAGTGGATGTACGCCGAGACCACGGTGAGACGGCCGCCGTCGGGCAGCTCCAGGTCGGCCTCGACCCAGCGACCGGTGTCGACCGGCGGCTCGGGCTCGCCGGCCCCGAGGCCGACGCGGACCGCGGACACCGGCAGGCGTGACGCGACCGCGACCCCGGCGCGGCCCTTGATGTCGCACGCCTGGTGGGCGACGTGCCAGCCCTCCAGCAGGTCGTTGACGACCGAGTCGGGGGCGCGCACCTCCTGGAGCAGCAGGACGTCGGGCGTCCGGGACGCGATCCAGGCGTCCATCCCCCGGCGGTAGGCGGCGCGGATTCCGTTGACGTTGGCGGTGGCGAGGGTCAGCACGCGGGCCATCCCATCACACGCCACCGACAACGACGGGCCCCGGCGTCAGGCGGGCGGCGTGGCCTCGCTCACGGGCGCCGCGACGACGCGGGCCGGCCGGAATGCGCTCGCGAGGACCGCCGAGACGGCGGCGAGCACGGCCAGCACCACGAAGCCGACCCGGAGGTGGTGGGCGGTCGCGAAGACGCCGGTGAGGACGCCGCCGAGCACGGCGCCCGCGTAGGTGAAGACGTTGAGCCGCGCGACCGCACGGTCGGTGACCGTCGCCACGACCCCGGCGGCGGGCTCCCCCGCCGCTCCCGCCCGGCCCGACGCGACCGCCTCCCGGGCCCGGTCCCCGACCGCCGAGAACGCGAGCGGGGCGACGACGCCGAGCCCGAGGCCGGTCACGGCGAGGCCCAGCACGGCGACGGGCCACGCCGGGGCGGCCGCCACCGCGACGAACCCCAGGGCGCCGAGCGTGCCGCCCAGCCGCACGACCCGGACCCGGCCGAGGCGCTCGACGAGACCGTCCCCGACGAGCCGCGACACGATGAGCGCCGCCTGGTACGCCGCGTACCCGAGCGGGGCGGCGGCCGCGCTCGCCGCGAGGACGTCGCGCAGGAACGTCGCGCTCCAGCTCGACACCGCGGAGTCGGCGACGGGGAACGCGAGCATCCCTGCACCGAGCAGCGCGATCGTGCCCGCCGCGACCCACGTCACCGGTCCGGGCGCCGCCACGGCGCCCGGACCGGCCGGGGCGTCCCGCACGCCGGCATCCCCGACCACGGCATCCCTGACCTGGGCATCCCTGACCACGGCGTCCGGGGCGACGGCACCCGGGGCCGGGCGACCGCCGTCGGGCAGGCGCAGGGCGAGCCAGGCCGCGCCCACGGCGACGAGCAGCGCCACGAGCGGGAGCGCGAGCGGCTGGCCGAGACCGGCCAGCGCGCCGCCCGAGACCGCGAGCGCACCGAGCACTCCCCCGGCCGCGTTCGCGGCGTAGAACGACGCGAGCAGGCTGCGTCCGTGCGCGCGCTCGACGTCGATCCCGAGCATGTTCATCGCGGCGTCCACGGCGCCGAGCGCGAGCCCGTAGAGGCCGATCGCCCCGAAGAAGAGGGGCCACGACGGCGCGAGACCGATCCCCGCCACCGCCGTCGCGGCGAGCAGCAGGCCCCCGACGACCACGGTGCGCGCGCCGCGGACGGCCGCCACGACGCCCGACAGCGCGCTGCCCAGGCCGGCGAGGACGCACACGCCCAGCACGACGAGCGTCACGACGTCGTCGCCCATGCCGAGCCGGTCCTTGTAGCCGGGGATGCTCGTGAGCACCACCGCGAACCCGAAGCCCTGCACGGCGTACGCCGCCGTCGTCGCGATGCGCTCCGTCACCCGCGCAGACTAGCGCTCGCGCGCCGTCCCGGGAACGCCGCAGGGCGCGGCCGCGGGTGACCCGCGACCGCGCCCTGCGTCGGGCTCAGGCGGAGGCACGCTCCGCCGCGTCGACGACGTTCGCGAGGAGCATCGCGCGCGTCATCGGGCCGACCCCGCCGGGGTTCGGCGAGATCCAGCCCGCCACCTCGGCGACGTCGGGCGCGGCGTCCCCGACGACGCGGCTCTTGCCGGTCTCCGGGTCGACCTCGCGCGAGACGCCGACGTCGATCACGACGGCGCCGGGCTTGACCATGTCGCGCGTGACGATCCCGCGGACGCCCGCGGCCGCGACGACGACGTCGGCGCGGCGCACGAGCGCGGGGAGGTCCGTCGTGCCGGTGTGCGTCAGCGTCACGGTCGCGTTGACCGCGCGCCGCGTGAGCAGCAGGCCGATCGAGCGGCCGACGGTGACGCCGCGCCCCACGACCACGACCTCCTTGCCCGCGAGGGAGATCCCGTGCCGCTCGACGAGCTCGATGATCCCGCGCGGCGTGCACGGGAGCGGCGACGTGACCTCCTCGTTGACGCGCAGCACGAGCCGGCCGAGGTTGGTCGGGTGCAGCCCGTCCGCGTCCTTGGCCGGGTCGATGAGCTCGAGCACCCGGTTGGTGTCGATGCCCCGCGGCAGCGGGAGCTGCACGATGTACCCCGTGCAGGCCGGGTCGTCGTTGAGGCGCCGGACGGCGGCCTCGATCTCCTCCTGCGTCGCGTCGCCCGGGAGGTCCTCCCGGATCGACGCGAGCCCGACCTCCGCGCAGTCGCGGTGCTTGCCCGCGACGTACCACTGCGAGCCCGGGTCGTCGCCGACGAGGAGCGTGCCCAGACCGGGCACGACGCCCTTCCCCGCGAGGACCGCGAGGCGGTCCTTGAGCTCCGCCTTGATCGCGGCGGCGGTGGCCTTGCCGTCGAGGATCCGGGCGGTCACTGCTGGAGGCCCGGGTACAGCGGGAAGTCGGCCGTGAGCTTCTGCACGCGGGCGCGCAGCGCCTCGGCGTCGGTCGCGGCGCCCTCGCGCAGCGCGGTCGCGATGATCTCGGCGACCTCCGTGAACTCGGCGTCGCCGAAGCCGCGGGTCGCGAGCGCCGGCGTGCCGATGCGCAGGCCGGACGTGACGCGCGGCGGGCGCGGGTCGAACGGCACGGCGTTGCGGTTCACGGTGATGCCGACCTCGTGCAGGAGGTCCTCGGCCTGCTGGCCGTCGAGCGCCGAGTGGCGCAGGTCGACGAGGACGAGGTGGACGTCGGTGCCGCCCGTGAGGACGGAGACGCCGGCCGCGGCGACGTCGGCCTGGGTCAGCCGGTCCGCGATGATGCTCGCGCCGCGCAGCGTGCGCTCCTGGCGGTCGCGGAAGCCGTCCGTCGCAGCGACCTTGAACGACACGGCCTTGGCCGCGACGACGTGCATGAGCGGGCCGCCCTGCTGGCCCGGGAACACGGCGGAGTCGATCTTCTTGGCGTACTCCTCCTTGCTGAGGATGAAGCCGGAGCGGGGGCCGCCGATGGTCTTGTGGACCGTGGAGGACACGACGTCCGCGTACGGCACCGGGGACGGGTGCAGGCCCGCGGCCACGAGGCCCGCGAAGTGCGCCATGTCCACCCACAGCTTCGCGCCGGCCTCGTCCGCGATCTCGCGGAACGCCGCGAAGTCGAGGTGGCGCGGGTACGCGGACCAGCCGGCGATGATGACGTCGGGGCGGGTTTCGAGGGCCTGCTTGCGGACCTCGTCCATCTCCACGCGGTACGACTGCGGGTCCACGCCGTACGCGGAGACGTCGTAGAGCTTGCCCGAGAAGTTGATCTTCATGCCGTGCGTGAGGTGGCCGCCGTGCGCCAGCTCGAGGCCGAGGATCCGGTCGCCCTTGTTGATGAGCGCGTGCAGGACGGCGGCGTTCGCCTGGGCGCCCGAGTGCGGCTGCACGTTGACGTGCTCCGCGCCGAACAGCGACTTGGCGCGGGCGATCGCGAGGTTCTCCGCGATGTCGACCTGCTCGCAGCCGCCGTAGTACCGGCGGCCCGGGTAGCCCTCGGCGTACTTGTTGGTGAGCACGGAGCCCTGCGCCTGCAGGACGGCGCGCGGGACGAAGTTCTCGGACGCGATCATCTCGAGGGTGTCGCGCTGGCGCGCGAGCTCCCCGTCGAGGACGGCCGCGATCTCGGGGTCGAGCTCGGCGAGCGGGGTGTCGAGGACGTTGTCGGCTGGCTGGGCGCTCATGGCGTCTCCTCCGCGGGTGTCTGGCAGTTCGTCGTCGGTGGTCACGTTCCCGGCTCGCCGGGTACGCCCCACCACGGGGTGACCCGGGGCCCAGGCGAACGACCCGTCGTCTGCACAGCGTGCCGCTCCCCGGTGGTGATCCACCCTGCCCGGGCGGAGTTCCACCGGGCGGCGCCAGTCGCGACGCGTCGATCCTAGCGCACGGCCCGTGGGCGGTCCCGGGCTACTCCTGCCCGACGGCGCCCGACTCGTTGCGCGCCTCGGCCTCGCCGAGGATGCGGCGGAGGTAGGTGTAGGTGAGGTCGCCCGCCGCCTTGTCGTACTGCTCCTCGTAGCCGTGCTTGGTGTACATGGCGAGGTTCTGCTTCGAGTCCTTGCCCGTGAACACCCAGATCTCCGTCGTCTGCTCGGGCAGGTACGGCAGCACCTCGAAGAGCATCTGGGTCCCGATGCCGCGGCCCTGCATGTCCGGCGCGACGGCGAGGCGGCCGAGCGTCGCCTTGCTGTCCTCGATCTCCACCCGCACGGAGCCGACCAGGCGCGGGCCGAGCCACGCGCCGATCGTCACGACGTCCTCGCGCGCGAGGTCCTCGCGCAGCTCGTGCAGCGTCTGGGTCAGCGGCGGGATGTTCGGGTCCTGGTAGAGCTGCGCCTCGGTGACGAACGCCGCCCGGCGCAGGGTCAGGAGCTCACCGGCCTCGGCGTCGGTGACGAGGCGGGTCGTGATCTGCGCGTCGTTCATGAGGACATCGTGTCAGACATCGCGCGCCGCGACCGTGCACGTCCGGGTCGGTGTCCGCGGGCGGGACCCGTGCGTCCTCCCGCCCGGCGCGCGGCTACCCTCTGAGGGGTGTCCACGACAGATCCCCGCGGCGCCGACGTCACCGACGTCACGGCGACCCGCACCGCGCAGTCCCCCACCGGCGAACCCACGCACTGGGTCCTCACGCTCTCGTGCCCGGACGGGCCGGGGATCGTGCACGCCGTGGCCGGGGCGCTCGCGCGGCTGGGCGGCAACATCACCGAGTCGCAGCAGTTCGGCGACCCGCTCTCGGGGCTCTTCTTCATGCGCGTCCAGGTCGAGGCCGCGGCGGAGCGCGCCGAGCTCGAGCGGGCCGTCGAGCAGGTCGCGGCACGGTTCGCCATGACGTGGCGGCTCGACGTGGTCGGGCGGCGCGTGCGCACCCTGCTCATGGTCTCGAAGGCCCCGCACTGCCTCGTCGACCTCCTGTACCGCGAGCGCTCGCAGGGCATGCCGATCGAGGTCGTCGGCGTCGTCGGCAACCACCGCGACCTCGAGGACATCGCGTCGTTCTACGGCAAGCCCTTCCACCACGTGCCCGTCACGCGGGACACGAAGGCCGCCGCCGAGGCGCGCCTGCGCGAGCTCGTCGAGGAGCTCGACGTCGAGCTCGTCGTGCTCGCCCGGTACATGCAGATCCTCTCGGACGAGCTGTGCCGCGAGATGCCGGGACGCATCATCAACATCCACCACTCGTTCCTGCCGAGCTTCAAGGGCGCGCGCCCGTACGCCCAGGCGCACGACCGCGGCGTCAAGCTCATCGGCGCGACGTCCCACTACGTGACGGGCGACCTCGACGAGGGCCCGATCATCGAGCAGGACGTCGAGCGCGTCGACCACTCGCGCCGCGTCGAGGACCTCGTGGCGATCGGCGAGGACGTCGAGCGCCAGACGCTCGCGCGCGCCGTCCGCTGGCACGCGGAGCACCGCGTGCTCCTCGACGGGCACCGCACCGTCGTCTTCCGCTGAGCAGCCGCCGCGCGCGCCCGGCACCCCCGTCGCGCGCCCGCCGCTCTCTCGCGCACGACGGCGGCCCCCGCCACGTCTCGGACGTGACGGGGGCCGTCGTGCGGCGGCGTGCCGGTTCGCCGCCGCCTCCCGGTCGCTCAGCGCGAACGGGTCACTTGGTGAGCTCCTCCAGGGTGGGATCGCCCGCGTAGACCTCGGCGGCGTTCTCCTGCGTGACGATGACGGGCTCGAGCAGGAAGGCCGGGACGACCTTCACGCCGTTGTCGTACGACTCGGTGTCGTTGATCTCCGGCTCGTCGCCCGCCTGGAGCGCCGTGACCGCGTTGATCGACTCCTCGACGAGCTTGCGCGTGTCCTTGTAGATCGTCGAGTACTGCTCGCCCGCGACGATCGACTTCACGGACTCGACCTCGGAGTCCTGGCCGGTGATGACCGGGGTCTCCTTGCCGGCCTGCTTCGCCGAGGTGAGGGCGGCGCGCGCCAGGGTGTCGTTCGGCGACAGGACGCCGTCGATCTCCTTGTCGGAGTAGCTGCCCGAGAGCACCGTGTCCATGCGCTTCTGGGCGTTCTCGGCCTTCCAGCCCTGCGTCGCGACCTGCTCGAACGACGTCTGGCCCGACGGGATGACGAGCGTGCCGTCGTCGATCTTCGGCTGGAGGACGCTCATGGCGCCCTCGAAGAACGGCGTCGAGTTCGCGTCGTCGGGCGAGCCGGCGATGAGCTCGACGTTGTACGGCGCCTCGCCCTTGCGCTCCTCGAGGCCCTGGAGCAGGGCCTGGCCCTGGAGCTCGCCGACCTTGAAGTTGTCGAACGCGATGTACTCGTCCACGGCGTCCGTGTTCTTCACGAGACGGTCGTAGGCGATGACGGTCGCGCCGTTGTCCTTGGCGTTCTTGAGCTGGGTGCCGAGCTGCGACCCGTCGATCGCGCCGACGATGATCACCTTCGCGCCCTGCTCGACCATCGCGTCGATCTGGCTCTGCTGCTCGGAGACGCCGCCGTTGGCGAACTGGACGATCGGCTTGAAGCCGGCCTCCTCGAGACCGTCGTTGAACAGGCTCTCGGCGAGGACCCAGTTCTCCGACGTCTTCTGCGGCAGCGCGACACCGATCGTCGCGCCCTCCTCGAAGCCGGCCGCCGCGGACTCGCCGCCGCCGGACGTCTCGCCGCCACCGCTGTCGCCCCCGCGCTCGGAGGAGCAGCCGCTGAGCACGAGCGCGCTCGCGGCGGTGAGCGCCAGGAGCGTCGTGGTGAGCTTCTTCATGGGTACCACTTTCTGTCGGGCATCCGTCGTCGGATGCGGTCCGGGGGTCGTGCGGGAAGGTTCGGGAGGGCTCAGCCCTTGGCGGCCGTGGCGCCGGCCTCGACCGGGACCTCGGGCTGCGGGTCGTCGGCGCCGGTGACGGCACCGGTGCCCTTGTCGCGTCGCGAGGGGAAGATCAGCCCGATGATCGACGGGCGGCCCTGCACCTTGTTGTAGACGTCGAACGCGACCGCGATGAGGAGCACGAGGCCCTTGATGATCTGGGTGCGGTCCGAGCCGATGCCCATGAGCTGCAGGCCGTTGTTGAGCACGGCCATGACGAGCCCGCCGATGACGGAGCCGACGACCGTGCCGACGCCGCCCGAGACGGCGGCGCCGCCGATGAAGACGGCCGCGATCGCGTCGAGCTCCCACATGTTGCCGTCGAAGGGGCCGGACGCGGTCGAGCGGCCGATGAAGATCATGCCCGCGAGCGCCGCGAGGACCGACATGTTCATCATGACGAAGAAGTTCGTGCGCTTGATGTCGACGCCGGACAGCGCCGCGGCGGCCCGGTTGCCGCCGACCGCGTACACGTGGCGGCCGCCGACGGTCCGCTGCGCGACGAACTGGTAGACGATGACGAGCAGGATGAGGATGACCGCGGGCACGGGGATCGAGGTCCCGACGCGGCCCGAGCCGTAGAGGTACGTGAGGTAGGCGATGACGGCGCTGAAGAGGACGACGCGCGTCACGGCGACCGACGTCGGGACCGGGTCGGCGCCGAGCTTGCGGGCGCTGGCCCGGCGGCGGAGCTCCGACCACACGACCGCCGCGATCGCGAGGACGCCGAGCAGGAGCGTCGAGTTGTTGAGACCGGTGCCCGGTCCCCACTCGGGCAGGTAGCCGCCGCCGATCCACTGGATCTCGGTCGGGACGGGGACGGTGTTGGACTTGCCGATGTACTGGTTGAGGCCGCGGAAGATCATCATCCCGGCGAGGGTCGTGATGAAGCCCGGGATGCCGACGTACGCGACCCAGAAGCCCTGCCACGCGCCGATGACCGCGCCGACGCACAGCCCCAGGAGGATGCCGAGCCACCACGGGATCCCCCAGTCCCGGATCGCGAGGGCGACGATGATGCCGGTCACCGCCGCGACCGACCCGACGGACAGGTCGATGTGGCCCGCGATGATCACGAGCACCATGCCGATCGCGAGGATGAGGATGTAGGAGTTGCCGTTGAGCAGGTTCTGCGCGTTGCTCGGGGTGAGGACGCGCCCCCCGGTCGCGATCTGGAAGAAGATGATCAGGGCGAGGAGCGCGAAGAGCATGCCGAACTGGCGCGCTCCGCCGCTCAGCAGCTGCTTGATGGACGACATCGTCGGTGGTTCCTTCTCGGTCGAGACGGGGTGGCTGGGGGTGGGGCGGCCGGGTCAGGCCGCGTCGGCGGGCGCGTCGCTCTGCGTCCCGGTCATGAGCCGCATGAGCCCCTCCTGGGTCGCGTCGGCCCGGGAGACCTCACCGGTGATGCGCCCCTCGAAGACGGTGTAGATGCGGTCGCACAGCCCGAGCAGCTCGGGCAGCTCCGACGAGATGACGACCACGCCGCGGCCCGCGTCCGCGAGCTTCTGGACGAGCCCGTAGATCTCGTACTTGGCGCCGACGTCGATCCCGCGCGTCGGCTCGTCGAGGATGAGGAGCTCCGGCTCGGTGTACATCCACTTGGCGAGCAGCACCTTCTGCTGGTTGCCGCCGGAGAGCTTCGCGACGCCCTCGTGCACGCTCGGCGCCTTGATGGAGAACGCCTTGCGGTAGCCCTCCGCCGCGACGAACGCCGCGTCGCGGTCGATGACGCCGGCCTTCGCGATGCGCGGCAGGTTCGCCGACTGGATCGTGCCCAGGATCGTGTCGAGCAGGTTGAGGCCGAGGGACTTGCGGTCCTCGGGGACGTACGCGATGCGGTTCTCGATCGCCGAGAGCACCGTGGGCATGGAGACCTCGCGCCCGTCGATGCGGACGACGCCCGAGAGGTAGCGCCCGTAGGTGCGCCCGAAGATCGAGCGCGCGAGCTCGGTGCGCCCCGCGCCCATGATCCCGGCGAAGCCGACGATCTCACCGCGTCGCACGTGGAAGGTCGACCCCTTGCACACGAGGCGGCCGGGCACCTCGGGGTGCTCGACGGTCCACCCCTCGACCTCGAAGAAGGTCTCGCCGATCGACGGGGTGTGGTCGGGGAAGCGCGACTCGAGCGACCGGCCAACCATGCCGCGGATGATGCGGTCCTCGTCGACGGCGTCGTGCTTCACGTCGAGCGTCTCGATCGAGCGGCCGTCGCGGATGATCGTGATCGAGTCCGCGATGGCCTCGATCTCGTTGAGCTTGTGGGAGATGATGATGCTCGTCATGCCGCGGGAGCGCAGGCCGCGCAGCAGGTCGAGCAGGTGCTCCGAGTCCTCCTCGTTGAGCGCGGACGTCGGCTCGTCGAGGATGAGTAGGCGCACGTCCTTCGCCAGCGCGCGGGCGATCTCCACGAGCTGCTGCTTGCCGACACCGATGTTCTTGATCTGGGCGTCGGGCGACTCCTGGAGCCCGACGCGGGCCATGAGCTCCTCCGCCCGGCGCCGCGCCACGCCCCAGTCGATGCCGAACGACCCCTTGACCTCGTTGCCGAGGAAGATGTTCTCGGTGATCGAGAGCTCCGGGATGAGCGCGAGCTCCTGGTGGATGATGACGATGCCCGCCTGCTCGCTCGAGCGGATGTCCTTGAACCGGACCTCGGCACCCTCGTAGTAGATGTCGCCCGTGTACGTGCCGTGCGGGTACACGCCCGAGAGCACCTTCATGAGCGTCGACTTGCCGGCGCCGTTCTCCCCGCAGATCGCGTGGATCTCCCCTGCGCGGACGCGCAGGTTGACGTCGTCGAGGGCGCGCACGCCCGGGAACTCCTTGGTGATGCCCCGCATCTCGAGGATCACGCGCTCGTCCGTCATCGGACCTCCTCCTGCCGAGGACAGCGCGCGGGGCACCTGTGCCCCGCGGACCCGGACACCCTCAGCGCCGTCCGAGCGGGCCCGACGCTATGCCC
Source organism: Cellulosimicrobium sp. 72-3 (assembly GCF_013127315.1). NCBI lineage: Bacteria > Bacillati > Actinomycetota > Actinomycetes > Micrococcales > Promicromonosporaceae > Cellulosimicrobium > Cellulosimicrobium sp. 72-3. The sequence goes on along the minus strand of NZ_CP053419.1, from coordinate 1,264,302 downwards.
GTCGCGATCTTGGCGTCAACTCCTGAACGCAAGGCCGGGGCGAACTGTGATCGAATAGCGACCTTGGTCCTATGACAGCGCAGACATATGCCCCGGATGTGAGCGCGAACACCTGCGGTCTGGCCCCAGCGATCAGGACGTGAATGCTTGAGAGCGCTTTCAGGCGAGAGCGCACAGCGCTGCCGACAGGCGTGGTGCACCGAGGCGGCCGCGGCGGTGCCGGCCGTCCGGGCCTCGCGAGGTGGGAGCGGGCCTAGCGAGGTGGGAGCGGGCGCTTGAAGCCCTCGTGCGACTGCTCGTAACCGAGCGACCGGTAGAACCGGTGGGCGTCCGTGCGTCGCTTGTCGGACGTCAGCTGGGCGAGCGCGCAGCCACGCGCGACACCCCACGCGTGCGCCCAGGCCATCATGGCGCGGCCGACGCCCTGCCCTCGCAGCCGCCGGTCGACCCGGACGGCCTCGACCAGCAGCCGCGACGCACCGCCGCGCGAGATCCCCGGGACGACCGTGACCTGCATGGTGCCCACGACCTCGCCGCCGCGCTCCACGACCACCAGGGCGTTGTTCGGGTCCGCGTCGATCGCGGCGAACGCCGCCTCGTGCTCGGGGCCGACCTCGCCGGTGCGGGCGCGCGCGATCGCGTCGTCGGCGATGAGCTCGACCACCCGGGGCAGGTCGGCGGCGACGGCCGGACGGAAGACGAGACCCGCCGTCGGGCGGACGGCGGGCGAGGGCGAGGTGGTCACGGCTCGCGACGCTAGCACCAGCCCCCCGGGAGACAACGACGCCGACCGGGGTGCGCCGAGGTAGACCCCGGGTAGGCCGAGGGAGAGCCCTGGTGATGACCAGGGCTCTCCCTCGGCGGGTCGTCCTACCTCGGCGGTCGGCTCAGGAGCAGGTGGCCCCCTCGTGCTCGACGGTGAAGGTCGAGGTGACCTCCTCGCCGTCGACCACCGCGGTGGCGGTCACCGTGGCCTCGCCGGCCGCGACCGCCTTCTGGCGCGTCGCGAACGACTGGTAGGCGTTCTTGCCGGGCGCGACGTCCGCGACCGCCTTCTGCCCGAACGGCGTGGCGAGCCGGACGTCGACCGGCACGGCGCCGTCGTTCGTCGCCCGGACCGCGACGTACGCCTTGCCCGCGAGGCAGCGTGTCCGCACGTCGACGGACACGGGCAGCTCCGCCCCGGCCTGCGGCTCCACGAGGACGGCGACGGACCGGCCGGGGACGGTCACCGTGCCGGTGTCCGCGTCCCACGCGGTGCCGCGCACGACGTCGTCGCTCCCCTCCTGCTGCACGGGCGAGAGCACGTACTCGCGGCCCGCGAGCGCGGACAGCGGGACGGTGACCTCGTCCGGGGAGGCGTTGAAGACGGCGAGCAGACCGTCGAGCGCGGGGTCGACGTCGGTGCCGACGGTGTCGTCCACCGCCATCGCCACGACGCCCGGAACCTGGTCCGGCCCGGCACCCGGGAAGGTGACCTTCTCCTGGATGAGCTCCGGGTCGCCGAGCCGGAACAGCTCGGTCGAGTGCCGCAGCCGCAGGAGGTCCTGCGCCTGCGCCGACGCGGTGGCGATGTCGTCGGGCGACGGCTTGAGCGCCGGGTCCGCGAGGAGCGGGGCCATGAGCGGCCACTTGTCCTCGTTGTCGGCCGCCATCGGCAGGCCCTTGCCGAACCCGTTGTCCTGACCGGTCCAGTCGATCGCGTTGAACCAGTCGCCCGAGTCGTAGCTGTTGCGGTCGAGCGACTTCGACCGCAGCAGGTCCGTGCCCGCGTGCCAGAACGACGGCGTCTGGGAGAGCGCCGCGGTCGCGAGCGAGACCGTGTTCATGCGCACGCGCTCGTCCATCGGCGTGTCGGCCGGGAGCTTGAGCGCGAGCAGGTCGAACAGCGTCTCGTTGTCGTGCGCGTCGACGTAGGTCACGACCTCCTCGGGCGAGTCGGCGTAGCCGGCCGGCGCCCCGCGGTAGTCGATCTCGTCGCCGCGCTTCTCCTCGCCCGTCGACGTGACGAGCGTGTAGTCGCGCAGGTTGCCCGCGAGGCCGAGACGCACGAGGTCGGTCTGGTGACCGAGGTCGGCGAGCTCGTCCGCGGACCCGTCGTTCACGGTCCCCGGCTCCCCCGCCCGGGCGGGCTGCCCGTTCGGGTCGGTCGCGAGGCCCGTGCCGAAGCCCTGCGTGAACGTCGTGGCGCCGTCGACGGGCGAGCCGCCGTGCACGGCGTCGCGCAGCCGGTCGGAGAAGGTGCCGATGCCCGTGCCGCCGAGCTGGCCCTGCGTGGCCTGCTCGAACAGCGCGTTGCCCGCGACCTCGCCGAAGTCCCAGCCCTCGCCGTACAGGTAGACGGACTTCCCGTCGACGCCGTCCTCGGCGAGCGTGAGCTCGTCGAGCGCGGCCCGGACGTCGAGCATGTTCTGCTTCGAGTGGTGGCCCATGAGGTCGAAGCGGAACCCGTCGACGCGGTAGTCCTTCGCCCACGTGACGACCGAGTCGACCATGAGCTTGCCCGCCATCGCGTGCTCGGTCGCGACGTTCTGGCAGCACGTGCTCGTCTCGACGGAGCCGGTGGTCGGGTTCTGCCGGTGGTAGTAGCCCGGCACGACCTTGTCGAGGACGGACTTCGCGTCCTGCCCGCTCGCGGCGGTGTGGTTGAACACCTGGTCGAGCACGACCTGCAGCCCGGCACCGTGGAGCGAGCCGACCATGGTGCGGAACTCGGCCACGCGCGCGCCGCCGTCCGCGTCGACCGCGTACGACCCCTCGGGTGTGCTGAAGTGCCACGGGTCGTAACCCCAGTTGAAACCGTCCTGCGCCTGTACCGCCGCGACCGCGGCCTGCTGCTCGGGCGAGTCGGGCGCGAACCCGGAGAGGTCGCCGGTCGTGGCCTGGGCCGCGCGGTCCTCGGGGATCGACGCGATGTCGAACGTCGGGAGCAGGTGCACCGTGGTGACGCCCGCGTCCGCGAGCTCGCGCAGGTGCGTCATGCCGGCCGAGTCCTTCTCCGCGAACGCGAGGTACGTGCCGCGCCGCTCCGCCGGGACCGTCTCGTCGGAGATCGAGAAGTCCCGGACGTGGAGCTCGTAGATCGTCTGGTCGACCGACCGCTCGACGACCGGGGCGGGCGTGCCCTCCCAGGCGCTCGGGCGGAACGCGGGGTCGTCGAGGTCGACGGCGACCGAGTGCGTGGAGTCGAGCGTGAGACCCACCGAGTAGGGGTCGGTGACGACGTTCGTCTCGACCTTGCCCGTGCTCGGGACGTAGACCTGCACCTCGTAGAGGTAGCGCGCGCCCTTCCAGCCGACGGCCGCGCCGCCGAGCTTCTTGTCGGCAGCCTTCCCGTCGAGGGTCCACGTGCCGTCGGCCTGGCGGGCGGCCTCGAACCGGCGCGGGTCGTCGTCGAGCGACGCCCCCGCGGGCCACGCGAGCACCGAGACGGCCTTCGCCGTCGGCGCCCACAGCGCGAACGACGCCCACTTGCCGTTGGCGTGCCACGAGACGCCGAGCTCGCGCTCGGCGGCGTCCTCGGCGAACAGGTCGTCGACGACGCCCGGCACCTGGACCCCGGTCGCGGCCGTGAGCACGCCGTCGTCGGCCCGGGTGACGAGGAGCTGGCCCGTGAGCGCTGCCTCGACCTCCGCGCGGTCGAGCGGCTCGCCGTCGTCGAGCACGCGCAGCGCGGTGTGCCCGGCGAGCGCCGGGAACTCGGCGGCGACGTCGTCGGGCAGGCCCGACGGGTCGACCTGGAGCGTGTACGACGCCGTGCCCTCCGGGGCCTGCACCTCGCCGTCGGCGCCGCCCGGGGTGACCGAGAGCCCGCCCTCGGGGGCGGACCACAGGGTCCACTCGTCGCCCGTGCCGAGGTCGCCCGGCCAGGCGACGACGCCCTCGCGCACCCAGTGCGCGGCCTGCTGGCCGGTGCCGGGGAGCGGCGGGTTCGCGACGTCGATCGTCAGGACGTGGGACGCGAGGTCGTAGGAGAACGTGACCAGCTCGCCGTCGCCGACGGAGAACTGGTAGTTCGCCCCGTCGCGCGCGCCGCCGACGCCGTAGTTCTCGGCCCAGCTCAGGCCGTGCGCGACCTTGCCCTCGTACGCGCCGGCCGCGAGGCGGTCGGTCGACCAGGTGTAGACGCCGTCGCCGTCCGGGTCCTTGAGCCAGGACGCCAGGCAGTCGGGCGCCCACGAGCCGGGGCAGCCGACCTGGTCCTGGAACGAGCCCGCGAGCGTGACGATGGGTCCCTGCGCGGTGCTCGAGAAGTCCTTGCTCACCGGGTCCCAGTAGAACGTCACCGGGCCGCCGGCCGTCGTGTACGTCGCGTTGGTGCCGTCCTGCACACCGCCGACGCCGTAGTTTACGGTCCACGACCCGTTGATCGCGACCTTGTACTCGTACGTCCCGGCGGGGACGTCGAACGTGCCCGCGTAGACGCCGTCCGCGCGCTTCGTGAGCTTCGCGGCCTCGCAGCCCGGGGCCCAGTCGCCCGCGCAGCCCATGGCCGCGTTGTGGCTGCCGGGCACGGTGACGAGGTCGATCTCGGGCTCGGGCTCCTCGCCCACGACCCCGCTGACGTCGACCCCGACGCTCGCGAACGTGGACGCGGCGGCGCGGTCGCCGTCGGCGTCGGTCGTCACGGCGCGGTACTCGACGAGCGTGCCGTCGGCGAGGCCCGCGACGTCGTGGAAGACGCGCGGCGCCGTGTCCTCCGCGGTGCCGAGCGGGTGCCACTCGGCGCTCCCGACCTCGCGCCACGCGAACGACGTCTCGGCCCACGCGTCCGCGTCGACCGTGGCCGTCACGGGCGCGACGCCCGTGACCGCTCCCCCGGCCTGCGGCACGGTGAGGGCGATGTCGCCCGACGAGTCCGCGCCGACCTCGCGGTCGGCCCGGAGCACGACCGTGCCCGTCGCCGGGACGGTCAGCGTGACGACGCCGTCCGCGTCGGCGGTGACGGGGGCGGCCTGCTCGCCGTAGAGCACCTCGTACGAGGCGCCGGGCGTGAGGGTCGTGAACGTCGCCGTCCGCTCCTGCGCCGCGTTGTTCAGCGCGACCAGGTGCTCGACCTTCTCCGTGCGGTCGACGCGGCTGAACGCGTACACGCCCGCGCCGTTCTCGACGTAGCGCTCCACCTGGGCGCCGTCGGCCAGCGCCGGGTGCGCCTCGCGCAGCGCGGCGAGCTCGGCGATGTGCGCGTACAGCGGCGCGTCGGTGCCGAAGCGGTCGACGCTGCCCGCCTGCTCGCCGGTGACGAGCGGCTGGTCGGCGTACTCGTCGACCTGGGTCGCGAACAGGGTCTGGCGCGCGTCCTTGTCGCCGCCCTTCCCCGCGAAGCCCTGCTCGTCGCCGTAGTACACGACCGGCTGCCCGCGGGTCAGGTACATGAGGTCGTGCGCGAGCTCGTCGCGCGCGAGCGGGTCGTCGGTGCTCGCGAGCATGTACCCGACGCGGCCCATGTCGTGGTTGCCGAGGAACGTCGGCAGCGCCTGCGCGTTCGTCGTGGGCGTCGTGTACATGTCGTCGCTCGCGAAGAGCGACGCCAGGCCCTTGGCGCTGTTCCCGCTCGCGAAGCTCGTCGCGGCGGACTGGAACGTGAAGTCCAGCGTCGAGCTCATGTCCGTCTTGCGCACGTAGGGCGAGAGCTTCGCCGCGTCGGCGTCGTACACCTCGCCGAACATGAAGAAGTCGTCCTTGCCCTGCGCGTGCGCGTAGTCGAGGACCTCGGTGGTCCACGTCTCCCAGAACTCGAAGTTCACGTGCTTGACGGTGTCGATGCGGAAGCCGTCGATGCCGAGGTCGATCCAGTCCTGGTAGACGTCGACGAACCCGTCGACGACCGTCGGGTGCTCGGTCATGAGGTCGTCGAGGCCGTCGAAGTCCCCGTACGTCACGGACTCCCCGGTCCACGTCGAGTTGCCGCGGTTGTGGTAGAGCGTCGGGTCGTTGAGCCAGGCCGGGACCTTGAGGTCCTCCTTGCCCGCCGGGACGACCGGCGTGTACGGGAACGACGTCGCGGCGTCCAGCGCCGGGAAGTCGCCGGTGCCCGCGTGGTCCGCCGGGTCGAACACGGTGCCCTCGGCGTCGCGGTACGGCGACGTGGCCTGGTCGACGTACGAGTACTGCTTCTCCTCGTAGTCGATCACGTCGGCCGTGTGGTTCGTGATGATGTCGAAGTAGACCTTGATCCCGCGGTCGTGCGCCTCGTCGATGAGCGCCTCGAGCTCGGCGTTGGTGCCGAGGTGCGGGTCGATCTGCGTGAAGTCGGTGATCCAGTAGCCGTGGTAGCCCGCCGACGCGTCGGCGCCCGTGCCCTGGACCGGCTGGTTCTTGAACGACGGCGTGAGCCAGATCGCCGTCGTGCCGAGGCCCTCGACGTAGTCGAGGTTCTGCCGCAGGCCCGCGATGTCGCCGCCCTGGTAGAAGCCCTTGTTCGTCGGGTCGAACCCGGAGACGAGCGGGTCGTCGCCGAGCCCCGCCGTGTCGTTCGACGGGTCGCCGTTCGCGAACCGGTCGGTCATGACGAAGTAGAAGCGCTCGTCCGACCCGGGCTGGCGCACGGGGGGCACCACGAGGTCGGCGTCCTGCGCCTCGTCGTAGCCGCCCGCGAGCCCGAGCGGCGTGAGCGCGATGCGGTGGGTCGACTCGTCGAACGTGACGCGCACGGTCGCGTCGCCGCCGAGCACGAGGGGCGCGTTGTCCTGGCTGCCCTCGCGCCCGTACGCCTCGTCCCACGCGTCGTCGTAGGCGACCTTGTACTCGTAGGTGCCCGCGGGCACCTCGAAGTCGGCGGACCAGACGCCGGCGGCGTCGGTGGGCGCGAGCTCGGTCGCCGCGCACGCGGGGTCCCAGTCGGCGGGGCAGCCGAGCTCGGACTGGAGGTCGCCCACGAGGGCGAGCGTGCGCTCGTCGGCCCCCGCGGCGGGGGCGGCGAACGCGGCGAGCGTGACGCCCGCCAGGCCGGAGGTGGCGAGCGCGACGGCGGTGACCGACGCCGTCGTGCGGGCCCCGCGCGCGCGGCGGGGCGTGGTGTCGGATGGGTGGGGCGACGGTGTGCGCGGGACGCGGCGACGTCGCGGCGTGGAGGTCATGAGGACTCCCTCGTCCGGTGGCTGGTGCGGGACCGCAGGCGTGAGCAGGCAGGTGCCGGCAAGGACGCGGACGACGGGACCAGCAGCGGGCGACGTCGACCGCGGCTTTCTCAGCGTACGGCTGAGCCGAACTGTACTGGTTGCAGAAAGTTGCAGCAAGGTTCGGCAAAGGGCGGGCGCGCGTCGTGCCGCGCCGCTGCCCGGACACGACGAACCCGGGGTCGCCCCGCTCAGGAGGTCCTGACGGGGGCGGCCCCGGGTCCGGGAGGTCGCGGTGGTCAGCCCGCGAGATGGCCCCAGCGCGGGGCGAGCTCGGACCACCGCCCGACGGCGGCGACCCGGCCCTCGTCGAGCACGACCACGCGGTCGGCCCGGGCGAGCGCGGCGCGCTTGGACGTCGCGCCGACGACCGTGGTCCCCCGCTCGCGCAGCGACTCCCACAGCTCGATCTCCGTCGCCGCGTCGAGCGCGCTGGAGACGTCGTCGGCGAGCAGGAGCTCGGCGTCGGTCGCGAGCGCCCGAGCCAGGGCGAGCCGCTGGACCTGGCCGCCCGAGAGCCGGACGCCGCGGTGCCCGACGAGGGCCTCGTGCCCGCCCGCCTCGACGACGTCCCGCTCGAGCCGCGCGGCCGCGACGGGCCCGTGGACGTCGCGCTCGTGGCCGAGCCGCACGTTGTCCGCGAACGTCCCCGACAGCACGCGCGGCACCTGCGCGACGTGCGCGACCTGGCCCGGCCGCAGGAACGTCTGGGCGTCGACGACGTCCGTGCCGTTCCAGCGGATGCGGCCCGTGTGCTCCATGAGGCCCGCGAGCGCCGAGAGCAGGCTCGACTTGCCCGCGCCGACCTGCCCGAGCAGCAGGACGAGCTCGCCGCGGCCGACGGACAGGTCGACGTCCTGGACACCGATCGTGCCGTCGTCGTGCAGCGCCGTCACGCCGTCCAGGTCGATCCGCTCGAGCGGCCGCCGGGGGCCCGGGTCGGGCGTGGGGGCGGCGCCGGTGAGGAGGTCGACGCCGGGCGGCAGGTCCATGAGGTCCGTCCCGGCGGCGAACCGGCTCGTCGCGCGCTGCCACGAGCGCGTGCCGGGCGCCTCGGTCACGACGGCGCCCGCGACGACCCCGAACCAGCCGAAGCCGGTCACGGCGTTGGCGACGAGGAGCGCCGTCGCGAGGTCCCACGTCCCGGTGAGCAGCCCGGCCCACGCCGCGACGACGCCGAGCTGGATCATCACGAGCGGGACGCCGTCGAGCGCGGCCTGCACGCGGTGCTCGAAGACCGCGGCGCGCACGCGCCCGGCGTCCACCTCGCGCAGGTGCGCGTGCACCTGCGGCGTGCGGGCGGCGAGCTTCACCGTCCGCGCGGAGTCGAGCGCCGAGACGAGCGCGCGGCCGAACCGGGCGCGCGCGGCCGACGACCGCGTCGCCGACCGCCCGGCGATCGGCCGCCCGAGCGCCGACGCCGCCGCCGACACGACCATGACGGCGAGGAGCACCGCGCCGGCGAGCCACGACCGGCTGAGCAGCGCGGTGACGCCCGCGATGACGAGGCCGTTGACGAAGTCGACCCAGCGGTCGGCATACCGGACGAACCGGTCGGCGTCCATGGCACGGGCGACGACCTCGCCGGGCGGCGTGGCCGTGAGCCGGTGCTGACGCGTCTGGCCCGCCATGACCGCCATGCGCACGCGCAGCAGCACCTCGACCCACCAGCGCGGGTAGACGTACAGCGCCCACGCGAGGCACAGGGGCGCGACCACGAGCAGCACGGCGAGCGGCACGAGCTGCCGCGCCGGGAAGCCGGAGTCGAGGTCCTGGACCGCCTGGCCCCAGAGGAAGCCGGTGACGGCGCCCTGGGCCGAGACGAGGCTCGTGACGAGGAACAGGACCGCGCCCACCACGCCCCACGCCGGGCGGACGAACAGGGCGTGCGCGACGCCGCGCGCGAGGCTCGGCCCGTCGCCCGGGTCGTCGAGGACCGGCGGCTCGCCGCGCCGTCGGCGTCCGCCGACCGCGTCGGAGGCGCGGGCCGCGGGCGTCTCGCCCTCGGCGCCCGCGTCGTCCTGCGCGACCGCGTGGTCCTGCACGGCCGCGGCCGCCGCGGGCGCGGCCGCGGGCGCCGGGGCGCCGGGGGCGAGGTCGTCGACGTCGTCGCCGCGCGGGCCGCCGTCCTGCGCGACGCTCGCGACGAGCAGGTCGCGGTAGGGACCGGGGGCGTGGGCGAGCGCGGCGCGCTCGCCCTGCTGCACGACCCGGCCGTGGGCGAGGACGGCCAGCAGACCGGCCCGCTCGATCGTCGTGAGCCGGTGCGCCACGAGCACGCCCGTGCGCCCCGCGAGCAGCCGCTCCGACGCGGCGACGACGCGCGCCTCCGTGAGCGGGTCCATGCGCGCCGTCGCCTCGTCGAGCACGACGACCTGCACGTCGCGCACCAGCAGGCGCGCGAACGCGACGAGCTGCTCCTCCCCCGCCGAGAGCGACGTCCCGCCGGGACCGAGCAGGGTGTCCAGGCCGTCGGGCAGGCCCGCGACCCAGTCGTCGAGCCGCAGCTCGCGCACGGCCGCCTCGACGTCGGACCGCGGGACGTCCGCGAACAGCGCGACGTTCTCCGCGAGCGTGCCCGCGAGGATCTCGGTGCGCTGCGTGACGACGCCCACCGCCGCGCGCAGCGCCTGGAGGTCGAGGTCGCGCACGTCCACGCCGCCGACGAGCACGGCGCCGCGCGGCGGCTCGACCGCGCGCGAGAGCAGCGACGCGAGGGTCGACTTGCCCGAGCCGGTGCGCCCGACGAGCGCGACCGTCTCCCCCGCGGGCACGTGCAGGTCCACCCCGTCGAGCGCGAACGTGCCCTCGGCGTAGGAGAAGTGCAGGTCGCGCACCTCGATCCCGACCGGCCCGGCGGGCAGCGTGCGCCCGCCCGTCGGCTCGGGCTCGACGGCGAGCATCTGCCGGATGCGCGTGAGCGCGCCCAGCCCTTCCTGGATGTCCGGGAGGTGGTGGACCAGGTTGTCGACCTGCCCGACGAAGAGCGCGGTCACGAGGAACAGGGTGACGAGCCGGTCGACGCCCAGGTCGCCGTCCGCGGCGAGCGCGGCGCCCGCCACGGCCACGCCCGCGAGCAGCGAGGCGAGCACGAGACCGGCGCGGCGGAGCATGCGCGCCTCGACGACGAGCACGGCCTCGAACTTGCGGTGCACCTGGGCGGACCGCTCGGCGAGGCGCCGGATCGCGAACGACTGCCCGAGGCTCGTGCGCAGGTCGTCCCGCGCGGCGACGGACTCCTCGAACGCCGCGGCGTGGTCCGTCCACGCCATCTCCTCGATGACCTTGCGGCGCGCGATCTCGCCCAGCATCGGGCGCACGATGAACCACGCGACCGCCCCCAGCACCGGGAAGAGGACCCACGCCGGCCACCAGGTGAGGCCGGCGACGACCCACATGGGCAGCACGCCGACGACGGTGCGGCCCGCGCCCCAGAGCTGACGGCGCACGAGCGTGCCGACGGCGTGCGTGTCGTCGTCGACGCGGTCGAGCACCTCGCCGACCGCCTGCTCCGTGAGCGTGGCGAGCGGCTGGTGCAGCGCCGCGGTGAGGAGGTCGCCGCGCAGGCGGCCCTCGGCGCGGTCGACCACGCCCGCCCACACGACCTGGCCGACGGTGTCGAGCAGCGCCGCGCCGACGACGCACGCGGCGAGGAGCTGGAGCGTCGCCGTCGTCGGGTCCTCGGCGAGCCACCCGGCGATGACGGTGCCCAGCGCGGCGCCGACCGCCCCCACGGTGAGCGCGAGCAGCGCGACGACGGCCTGCGGCCCGCGCAGGCGGCGCCAGTCCAGGCGCCGGGCCGGGTCGGGCGACCGCGGGGCGGCGGCCGACGGCGCGGCGTGCGGGTCGGACGGGGGGTTCGTGGGCTGCTCGGTCGGCAGGGAGGCGTCGATCATGGCCCCACGACCCTACGGCGACCCACCCCCGCCGACGCAGGGATTTTCGCCGCCCGCAGCCCCTGCCCGGCCCGGTCGGCGCGGGGCCGAGCCGGGCCGGCTCGCGTCGGCTCGGGTCGGCCCCGGACGCAGCGCGGCCCGGGTCCCGAAGGACCCGGGCCGCGGCGGTACGGCTCAGACCAGGCCGAGCTCCTCGACGGCCTGACGCTCCTCCTGGAGCTCCGCGACCGACGCGTCGACGCGCCCGCGCGAGAACTCCGAGAGCTCCAGACCCGGGACGATCTCCCACGACCCGCCGCGCGAGACCACCGGGAACGACGAGATGAGGCCGGTCGGGACGCCGTACGACCCGTCCGACACGACGCCCGCGCTCGTCCAGTCGCCCTCGGGCGTGCCGAGGACCCAGTCGTGCACGTGGTCGATCGCGGCGTTCGCCGCCGACGCCGCCGACGACGCGCCGCGCGCGTCGATGATCGCCGCGCCGCGCTTCGCGACCGTCGGGATGAACGTGCTCTCCAGCCACTCGCGGTCCTCGGCGAGCCGCGCGCCCGGCGTGCCCGCGACGTCCGCGTGGAAGAGGTCGGGGTACTGCGTGGCCGAGTGGTTGCCCCAGATGGTCACCTTGCGCACCTCGGACACCGGGACGCCCGCACGCTTCGCGACCTGCGTGAGCGCGCGGTTGTGGTCCAGGCGCGTCATCGCGGTGAACCGGTCCTTCGGGACGTCGGGCGCGTTCGACGCCGCGATGAGCGCGTTCGTGTTCGCGGGGTTGCCGACGACGAGGACGCGGACGTCGTCCGCCGCACCCGCGTTGATCGCCTGGCCCTGCGGCTTGAAGATGCCGCCGTTCGCCTCGAGCAGGTCGCCGCGCTCCATGCCCGGGCCGCGCGGGCGGGCGCCCACGAGGAGCGCGACGTTCGTGCCCTCGAACGCGGGCGTCGGGTCGTCGAAGATGTCGATGCCGGCGAGCAGCGGGAACGCGCAGTCGTCCAGCTCCATGGCCGTGCCCTCGGCGGCCTTCACGCCCTGCGGGATCTCGAGGAGGCGCAGGCGCACGGGGGTGTCGGGGCCGAGCATCTGGCCCGACGCGATGCGGAACAGCAGCGCGTAACCGATCTGACCGGCCGCGCCGGTCACCGTCACGTTCACGGGGGAAGTCATGCGCTCACTCTCCCACAACGCGACCCGCCCGGACGCGCGGGGCGGCGCGCCCGCCGGTGCCGACTCCCGCCTCTGCGGCCCCCGGGCACGACGACGGCGGCGCCCCCTGCGCAGGGGACGCCGCCGTCGGGCGTGCGGTGCGGGCCGGGTCAGCCCAGGCGCGCCTTGAGGTTCTCGTCGAGCGCGGCGAGGAACTCCTCCGTGGTCAGCCACTCCTGGTCCGGGCCGATGAGGAGCGCGAGGTCCTTCGTCATCTTGCCGGACTCGACCGTCTTGATGACGACGTCCTCGAGCGTCTGCGCGAACTCGGTGACCTCGGGCGTGCCGTCGAGCTTGCCGCGGTGCATGAGGCCACGCGTCCAGGCGAAGATCGACGCGATCGGGTTCGTCGACGTCGGCTTGCCCTGCTGGTGCTGGCGGTAGTGGCGCGTCACCGTGCCGTGCGCGGCCTCGGCCTCGACGGTCTGGCCGTCCGGGGTCATGAGGACCGACGTCATGAGGCCGAGCGAGCCGAAGCCCTGCGCGACGGTGTCGGACTGGACGTCGCCGTCGTAGTTCTTGCAGGCCCAGACGTAGCCGCCCTCCCACTTCATGGCCGAGGCGACCATGTCGTCGATGAGGCGGTGCTCGTAGGTGAGGCCCTTGGCGGCGAACGCCTCGGCGAACTCGGCGTCGAACACCTCCTGGAAGATGTCCTTGAAGGCGCCGTCGTAGGCCTTGAGGATCGTGTTCTTCGTCGAGAGGTACACGGGGTACTCGCGCTGGAGGCCGTACGCGAACGAGGCGCGCGCGAAGTCGCGGATCGACTCGTTGAAGTTGTACATGCCCATCGCGACGCCGCCCTCCTCGGGCATGGTCACGACCTCGAACTTCTGCGCCTCGGAGCCGTCGGCCGGCTCGAACGTCATCGTGATCTTGCCCGGGCCGGGGACCTTGAAGTTCGTCGACTTGTACTGGTCGCCGTGGGCGTGACGGCCGATGATGATCGGCTTGTTCCAGCCCGGCACGAGGCGCGGGATGTTGGAGATGATGATCGGCTCGCGGAAGACGACGCCACCGAGGATGTTGCGGATCGTGCCGTTCGGCGAGACCCACATCTTCTTCAGGCCGAACTCCTCGACGCGCGCCTCGTCGGGCGTGATCGTCGCGCACTTGACGCCGACGTTGTACTGCTTGATCGCGTGCGCGGCGTCGATCGTGACCTGGTCGTCGGTCGCGTCGCGGTTCTGGATCGACAGGTCGTAGTACTTGAGGTCCACGTCGAGGTACGGGTGGATGAGGCGGTCCTTGATGAACTGCCAGATGATGCGCGTCATCTCGTCGCCGTCGAGCTCGACGACCGGGTTGACGACCTTGATCTTGCCCATGCGCAGATCGCTCCAACTGTCGGGGACTGGAGCCCCCGGGTGTCGGACGGCGACCGTGCGGCCCGTGGGCCCGGTCCGTCGCACACGAGGGCGTTGCTGACCGCGGTCCAGGGTACTCGACTTCTCGACGTCAAGATACTTTGGCGACGCCCGGGGGACCGTTCGGATCGTGAGACCCGGTGTCCGTTCTCAGGTGCGGCACCACAGATTTCCACGCATCTCCCGGGTGGTGGTGGCAAGATGCCCCCAGATGCCGGAATGGCCGGGCACTCGGTCAGGCATCGTGCCGTCGTCCCGACGGCCCGCCGGTGCCGCACCGTGGCACACCGGGCCGGGACTGCCCGAAGTTCCCACCGAACCAGACAGGATCATCATGTCCCAGGACACCACCGCTCCCGGCGCACCGGAGGGCTACGTCGACGACGCGCGCCCCGCGCAGACCGAGGCCGTCGCTGTCGTCCAGCCCAGCCTCCTCGCGCGCCTCGGCGCCGAGGTCTTCGGCACGTTCTTCCTCGTCCTCGCGATCATCGGTGTGGCGCTGTACACCTTCGTCAGCCAGCAGAACGCCCTCGCGGTCGCTCTCGCGGGCGGCCTCGCGCTGCTCGCCGGCGCCGCCGCCGTCGGCAACGTCTCCGGCGGCCACTTCAACCCGGCGGTGACGCTCGGCGCCGCCATCGGCGGTCGCACCGCGTGGCGCGACGTGCTGCCCTACTGGGTCGCGCAGCTCGTCGGCGCGCTCCTCGCGGGCCTCGTCCTGCTCGCCACCGTCCCGAGCTCGCTGCCCGCGCTCGTCGGGCAGGAGGACCGCGGCGGCCTGTTCGTCTCGACCGCGAACGGCTACGGCGACTTCTCGTCCCTCTCCACGGCGTCGCAGGGCGGCACCGAGTTCGGGCTGCTCGCCGCGCTGCTCATCGAGACCATCGCGACCGCGGTGTTCGTCGGCGTGATCCTCGGCGTGACCGACAAGCGCGCGACCGTGCAGTACGCGCCGGTCGTCATCGGCCTCACCCTCACCGCCCTGATCCTCGTCGCGGTGCCCGTCACGAACGCGTCGCTCAACCCGGCCCGCTCCATGGCGTCGGCCGTCTTCGCGGGCGACGGGGACCTGTGGAAGCAGCAGTGGGTCTTCTGGGTCGCGCCGCTCCTCGGCGCCGCGATCGCGGGCCTCTTCTACCGGGCGTTCGCGTTCGCCCCGAAGCAGGACGACCTGCTCGGCGAGGACCACGTCGTCACGCTGACCGAGGCCGAGGTCGCCGGTGGCGCCGCCGCCGGTGCGGGCGCGGCCGTCGTCGGCGCCGGTGCGGGCACCGTCGTCGAGGAGGCGGTCGTCGTCACGGACGAGAACGGTGACGTGGTCGCGGTCGAGGAGATCGTCGAGACGGACGACCCCGACGCCCCGGCCCCCGGTGAGGGCACGGCCCCGCGGGCCTGACCCTTTCTCGCACGCCCGACGGGCCCGGACCGCGCACGCGGTCCGGGCCCGTCGTCGTTCGGGGCGCACCTCGTGCGGGTCGCTCGGCGTGCGGGGCGCTCGTCGCGCGGATCGCACGTCGGCCGCGCTCCGCGCGGGGACGTCAGAGCTCGCCCTGGTCCAGGCTCAGCGCGAGGAACGCCATGACCGCGGCGGGGGCGAGGAAGAAGAAGACGTCGAGCCCGCGCGACCGGACGGTGATGCCGACCGGACCGGGGCCCGGGATCGCCGCGCGGCACACGCCCGCGACGGCGAGCAGCCCGGAGAGCGCGAAGCAGCCCGCCCGCGCACCGGCGAGGACGGCCACGACCGTGGCGACGGCGACACCCGCGAGGACCAGCCACATCGCGGGCTGGCGGGACGGCGCGAGGCTCGCGGGCGGCTCGGGCACCGGGGGCGGGGTCGCGTCGTCGGGCGCCGGGGCACCCGCGGGAGCCGTCCCGTCGCCGGTCTCGTCGTCCACGTGGTGCCACACCGGCACGAGCGTCGCGCGTGGCCGGTGCCGCGTCCCCCCGTCCGCGGTGACGTCGCTCACGCTGCTGCACCTTCCACGCCCGGAAGCCTACCGTCGTGCCCTAGCGTGACGTGCATGCCGTCCGTCGTGCCGCCGGTCCCGTCCGCTCCCCCCGCCACCTCGACCGACCCCGCGACCGGCCCTGCGGCCGACGCCGCGACCGGCCCGGCGACCACGCGCCACGACAGCGGGCCGCCGTCGTCCGTGGTCGTCGTCGGCGCCGGGCTCGCGGGCGCCCAGACCCTCGCCGCGCTCCGCCGCCGCGGCTACACCGGGCGCGTCACGCTGCTCGGCACGGAGGGCGTGCCGCCGTACGACCGCCCGCCCCTGTCGAAGGAGCTCCTCAGCCGGCCCTCCCCCGCGTGGCTCGCCGACGACCTCGGGGTGGACGTCGACGCGCTCGCCGACGACGTCCGCCTCGCCGACCCGGCCGTGCGCCTCGAGCGGGTCGGGACCGCCGACGCTCCCGGCTGGTCCGTCGAGACGCGGTCGGGCGACCGCCTCGTCGCCCACGCCGTCGTGCTCGCGGTCGGCTCCGTGCCTGTGCGGCCGCGCGGCTGGGAGCACGCGCGCGTGCTCCACACCGCGGCCGACGCCGACGCCCTGCGCGCGGCGCTCCGGCCGGGCCTGCGCCTCGTCCTCGTCGGGGCCGGGTGGATCGGCGCGGAGCTCGCCGGGGTCGCGGCGGGCGCCGGTGCGCACGTCACCGTCGTCGAGGCCGCGGGCGTGCCGCTGCACCGCCAGCTCGGCCCGGACGTCGGGGCGCACCTCGCGCCCTGGTACGCGGCCGCGGGCGCCGAGCTCGTCACCGGCGCCACCGTCGCGGAGGTCCGGCCCGACGGCGTCCGGCTCGCCGACGGCCGCGAGCTGCCAGCCGACGTCGTGCTCGCCGCCGTGGGCGCCCGGCCCGCCACCGACTGGCTCGACGGCGTCGTGCCCCGCGACGCGCGCGGCGGCGTCCCCGTGGACGCGGACGGCGCCGTGCCGGGGCTGCCCGGGCTCTGGGCGGTCGGCGACTGCGCGAACCGCGACCACCCCGTGCTCGGTCCCGTCCCGGGCGGGCACTGGTCGGCAGCGCTCCACGACCCCGACGCGACCGTCGCGGCGCTGCTCGGCGACGACGGCGAGCGGGCCGCGCACGCGCCGTACGTGTTCTCCCAGCAGCTCGGGCACGACCTCGCGCTGTTCGGGGTGCCCGCCGAGGGCGACGAGGTCGTGCTGCGCGGCGACCCGGCGGGCGGCGCGACCGGCCACGAGGGCTGGGCCGCGTTCTACCTCGCGCCCGCGGCGCGCTCCGGACCCGGCGCCCCCGCCGCCGACCCGGCCGCCCGGGTCACCGACGTCCGGGCCGTGCTCCTGGTCGACTCGCCGCGCGACGTCGGCCCCGTGCGCAAGGCGATGAACCGGACGGGCAGCCTGCGCGTCGACCTCGACGTCGCGCTCGACCCGGCCCGGCGCCTGCGCGACGCCCTCGCCTGAGGTCCTCGCCTCACCCCTCGCCGCGACCCCGAGCGCGACGGCCCGCCGGTCCGAGGACCGGCGGGCCGTCTCGCAGCCGGGTCAGTGCGCGAAGTGACGCGTTCCCGTGAAGTACATCGTCACGCCCGCGGCCCGGGCGGCCTCGATCACCTCGGCGTCGCGGATCGACCCACCCGGCGCGACGACGGCGCGCACGCCCGCGTCGAGCAGGATCTGCAGGCCGTCCGCGAACGGGAAGAACGCGTCGGACGCCGCGACGGCGCCGCGGGCCCGCTCCTCGCCGTCCGCGAGCGTGTTGGCGCGCTCGACCGCGAGGCGGCACGAGTCGACGCGGTTGACCTGCCCCATCCCGACCCCGACGGCGGCCCCGTCGCGCGCGAGGAGGATCGCGTTCGACTTCGCCGCGCGGATCGCGCGCCACGCGAACGCGAGGTCGGCGAGCGTCGCGCCGTCGGCGGCCTCGCCCGTGACGAGCGTCCAGTGCTCGGGCGCGTCGCCGCCGGTGACGTTCCCCTCGGCGTCGGTCACGACGGCGTCGACCCGGTCGGTGCTCTGCACGAGCAGCCCGCCGCTGACCGGGCGGGTCTCGACGGTCGTCGTCGGCGGGGCGTCGACGACGAGGAGGCGCAGGTTCTTCTTCGCCCGGAGCACCTCGAGCGCGTCCGGCTCGAACCCGGGCGCCACGACCACCTCGGTGAAGACGGGCGCGATCTGCTCGGCGGCCGCCTTCGTCACGACGCGGTTCGCGGCGATGACGCCGCCGTAGGCCGACACGGGGTCGGTCGCGTGGGCGCGGGCGTGCGCCTCGGCGACGTCCGTCCCGACCGCGATGCCGCACGGGTTGGCGTGCTTGATGATCGCGACGGCCGGCTCGGCGTGGTCGTGCGCGGCACGCCACGCGGCGTCGGCGTCGACGTAGTTGTTGTAGCTCATCGCCTTGCCGTGGAGCTGCGTCGCCTGGGCGAGCCCCGTCGCACCGTGGCCGACCGTGTAGAGCGCGGCGCGCTGGTGCGGGTTCTCCCCGTACCGCAGCACGTCGGCGCGGTCCCACGTGGCGCCGATCCACGCCGGGAAGCCCGTGCTCACCGTCTCGCCCTCGGCGCCGCCCTCGACCGGGACGGCGTCCGTCGGTGCGACGACGTTGCCCATCCAGGACGCGACGGCGACGTCGTAGGTCGCGGTGTGCACGAACGCCGCGGCGGCGAGCGCCTTGCGCTGCGCGTAGGTGAAGCCGCCCGCCTGCACGGCCGCGACGACGTCGTCGTACCGGGCCGGGTCCACGACGACCGCGACGCTCGGGTGGTTCTTCGCCGCCGCGCGGACCATCGACGGGCCGCCGATGTCGATCTGCTCGACGACCTCGTCCGGCCCCGCGCCCGACGCCACGGTCGCGGCGAACGGGTAGAGGTTGACGACGACGAGCTCGAACGGCGCGATGCCGAGCTCGTCGAGCTGCGCGAGGTGGTCGGCCTTGCGCGAGTCCGCGAGGATGCCGGCGTGCACGCGCGGGTGGAGCGTCTTGACGCGGCCCTCGAGGCACTCGGGGAACCCGGTGAGGTCCTCGACCTTCGTCACCGGGACGCCCGCGGCCGCGACGGTCGACGCCGTCGAGCCGGTGGAGACGAGCTCGACGCCCGCGGCGTGCAGCGCCGTGGCGAGCTCGACGAGGCCCGTCTTGTCGTAGACGCTCAGGAGCGCGCGGCGCACGGGGCGCCGCGAGTCGTCGGTGAGCTGGACGTCGGGGGCGGAGGGCACGTGCGGGGCCGGGTGGGACATGACGAGGGGCTCCTCTGGGTCGCGGTCGCCGCGCCGACGGAGCCGACGCGAGTGGCAGAACCCAGGCGCCCAGGCGGTCGACGCTCCAGCAGGTAGATCCGGCCGCTCCCCGGTGGTCGTTCCCACCCTCGCCAGTCGCGGCCGTCGTCCAGTCTAGCGGCCCGACGGCGGCGTCCCCGGCTCTACCGGGACCGCACCCGGCACGACCCCCGACGCCGCGAGGGCGGCCGCGTCGTCGGCCCACGTGTCCGGGGTGCCGACCCGCCAGAGCGACCGGACCGTGCTGAGGACCGCGACCGTGACGACGAGCAGCCCCGCGAGCACCGCGAGCGCGGTCCCGAGCCCGAACCGCTCGAGGAGCCCGCTGCCGACGAGCGGGACGAGCGGGCCCGCCGCGAGGCCGGTGAGCCCGAGCACGGACGCGAGCCGGCCCTGGAGCGGCGGCGGGGTGACGGCCGCGGCGTACCCCGACAGGCCCGCGTTCACGGCCGGGACGAGCAGGAGGGCGAACGGCAGCACCGCCAGGTAGGCCGCGTACGACTCCAGCACGGCCATGACGACGGACCCCGCGGCGAGCACGCCGAGGGCCGCGACGACGAGCGCCCCCGCGCGGACCCGCGCGACGAGCCGGGGCGCGAGCACCGCGCCGACGAGCACGCCCACGCCGACCGCGAGGTCGACCAGGCCGATGAGGAGCGGCGCGGTGCCCGTGCGCACCAGCTCGAGGTTGATGCCGACCATGAGGCTGCCGAACGCGACGTTGATGACGACGAACAGGCCGAGCAGCGCGCGGAACAGCGGCACGGACCACACGAAGCGCAGGCCCTCGCGCAGCGCCGCGAGGGGCCGGGTCGCGCGCGCCGCCTCGACGTCGCCGTTGAGCGGCTCACGCACGAGCCACGTGCACACCGCGGTCGCCGCGTGCCCGATCGCGGCCCCCGCGAGCGGCACGGCGTGCGCGACGGCGTAGAGCGCCCCGCCGAGCGGGCCCGCGAGCAGGCTCGCCACCGCGTCCCGGCCCTGAGCGGCCGCGAGCGCCGTCGGGAGCTGCGGCACCGGCACGACCGAGCGGAACGCGCCGCTCGTCGCCGGGTCGACGAGCGCGCCGACGACCGAGGCTCCGAACAGGACGGCGGCGAGGTGCCACGCGGAGAGCGACCCGGTGCCGGCGGCCACCGCGACGGTCGTCCAGAGCAGCGCCCCGACGGTCGCCGCGGCCACGACGAGGCGCCGGCGGTCCACGCGATCGGCGACGACGCCCGCGGGCAGCGTCGCCAGGAGCGCCCCGACCTGCCCGACGGCGGCCACCACCCCCGCCTGCACGACGGACCCGGTGAGCCCGTACGCCACGAGCGGCACCGCGAAGAGCGCCACCCCGGCACCGAGCGACTCGGCGGTCAGGCCGGTCATGAGCAGCAGGTACGAGCGGTTGCGCAGGAGCGACGGCGGCGCGTCCGGCGCGAGGCCGACCGTGGCACCGGGGTCGGACGACGGAGCGGTGCGGGGTCCCGGGGGCGCGGGGGGCGGGTTCGACATGGCTGAGAACTTACGTGCGCAACGACAGTTGCGCAATAGTCATTGCGCACTTTGTGGTGAGCACTCCCCCGTGCGGACCACTCGGGCGTTGCTAGCCTCGGCCTGTGCTCGAGACCTTCCACGTCCAGGACCCCGCGGCGCTGCGCGCGATCGCGCACCCGCTGCGCCAGCGGATCCTCATGGAGCTCGCCGTCCTCGGGCACGCGCGCGCGGCGGACCTCGCCCGGGCCACCGGAGAGCCGGCCAACTCCGTGAGCTTCCACCTCCGCGTCCTCGCCCGGGCGGGCATGATCGTCGAGGCGCCCGAGCACGCCCGGGACCGCCGGGACCGCGTCTGGAAGAACGTCGCGGAGAGCTACGCGGTGGAGCCCGGGACGCCGGACGCGGTGCGCCACGTCGTCCGCCCGGCGCTCGCCTGGGCCGAGGAGACGTTCCGCCGCGGGAGCGCGATGGGCGCGCGCGAGGACCGGATCCTCGCACTGAGCACGCTCGTGCTCAGCCCCGAACAGGCGACGACGATGTCGCGCGAGCTCCAGGAGCTCGTCGAGCGCTGGAACACGCGCGCGCTCGACGAGGGGCGCGCGGACCCCGAGGCGCGCCGCGAGACCTACCAGGTCCTCGCGGTGCTCGCCCCGCGCGACCTGCCCCCGGCGGACGACGACGACCCCGCGCCCCCGCCGGGAGAGGACGCCTCCGGCCGACGAACCGAAGCGCCCGCCGACTAGCCCAGCACGACCCGGCGGCCGTCGACGCGCAAGCCCTCGCGCGCGACGCGCCCCACGGTCTCGACGAGCAGCGCCCGCTCGGCCACCTTGATGCGCTCGTGCAGCGACGACTCGTCGTCGCCGTCCTCGACCGGCACCGCGACCTGGGCGACGATCGGGCCGGTGTCGACGCCGTCGTCGACCACGTGGACCGTGCAGCCCGTGACGCGGACGCCGTAGGCGAGCGCGTCGCGCACGCCGTGCGCGCCGGGGAAGGACGGCAGGAGCGCGGGGTGGGTGTTGAGCGTGCGGCCCGCGAAGCGGCCCACGAACGCGGGGCCGAGGATGCGCATGAACCCGGCGAGGACCACGAGGTCGGGCCGGAACACGTCGACCGCCTGAGCGACGGCCTCGTTCCACGCGGCCCGGTCCGCGAAGTCGCCGGGGGCCACGACGACGGCGGCGACGCCCGCCTCGCGGGCGAGGTCCAGCCCGCCGGCGTCCGCCTTGTCGGAGACGACGCCCACGACGCGCGCACCGTACGCGACGTCGTCGTGCGCGGCGAGGAGCGCCGCGAGGTTGCTGCCCGCCCCCGACACCAGCACGACGACGCGGGCGGCGGAGGTGGACTCGACGGGGTGGCCGGACGGCGTCTGCACGGTGCTCCTGCGGGGTTTCGAGGGGTCGCGGGTCACGGAGCGCGACCGCGGCGGCGGGCCGGTGGGACACCCGTCGGGGCACGCAGCCTCCGATGGGAGAATGTACCGCGAGCCGCCCGACCGACCGAGGAGCTGCCCGTGGGCAACCCGTACGCACCGCCCCGTCCCGACGCGCCGCAGCAGCCTCGACCCGAGCCCGCGCAGCCGGAGGACGGAGCGCGTCCGGACGCGCCGGCGCCCGCACCGGGCCCCGCCCCCGCGCCGATCCCCCCGGCCCCCGCGCGCCCGGACCAGCAGGCCGGGCCGGGTCACCGGCGCCCCGCGCCGCCCGAGCCCGCGGAGCCCGACCCGGAGCTCGCCCGGCAGGCGACGCGACGCACCCTGCACTTCGGCCTGCTCCTGCTCGCCGTCATCGTCGTGAGCACCATGCCGTTCCCGTGGCAGGCCGTGAGCCTCGCGCTCGCGCTCGGCGCGATCGTCGTGGGCATCCGGGCGCTGCTGGCCGTCTGGCGGGCCCGCGTGCGCGGCGCGCTCGTCCCGGCCCTCGGGATCGGCGTCGGGCTCTCGGCCATGCTCGCGCTCCAGATGGTCTCGACGCTCGTCACGTGGGACGTCGCGCTCGCGCACCAGCAGTGCCTCGACGGCGCGATCACCGTCTCGGCCGAGAAGCGCTGCGACGTCGAGCGCACGCACGCGCTCGAGGAGAAGTTCGCCCGCTGGTTCCCGACCCCCGCCCCCGCGTCCTCCTGACGCGTCGAGGCTCCGTCACGGGTTCGTGACGTCGCACCCCTAGGGTGAGCGCGTGACCGCGCCGACGACGCCGCCCGAGGCTCCCCCGCCGCTCCCGCCCGTGCCGCGGGAAGGGCTGCGTCGCGCGGGGTCGCGCTGGTGGTGGCTCGCCGTCCCCGTCGCGGTCGTCGCCCTGGTGGCGGGCGTCGTCGCGGTGGTCGTGCCGTTCGCGGCGCACGACGCGCCCGAGCTCGTCGAGGACGACCGGGTCCTGACCGTGGCGGCAGATCCCTGCGCGCGCGTCCAGGAGGCCGGCGCGACGCTCGCCGCAGCGACGTCTCCCGAGGGACGCGCCGCCGCCGCGTTCGACGTCGCCCAGGCTGCCCGTGCGCTCGCCGCCGCCGTCGGCGCGCTGCCCGCGGACGTCCTCGACGCCGACCGGCCGGCACGGTCCTGGGCCGAGGACTGGTCGGCCCTCGCGGACGGGCTCGAGGCCTGGGCGGCGAGCACCGCGGCCGGCGAGGACGCCCCGTTCGAGCTCCCGCTCACCGAGGACGGCTGGTCGGCGGTGACGAGGATGGACCTCGCCGCGTCTCCCGGGTGCGCGGTCCCGGCGTCCGTCGTCGGGCTCGACGCGACCCCGCCGCGCACCCCGCCCGCGAGCTGACCGCCGCAGAGGCCGCCGTCCGGCCGGACCCGGCCCCGGCCGACCCGCCGTGTCGCCTCCGTGGGTCAGCCGGCGTCGCCGTGCCGCCGACCCAGGACCTCGAGCCGGGACCACAGGACGGCGAGCGCGGCGCCGCCGCCGATCTCGGCCGCGGCGAGCGCGCCGACGACGAGCGCGTCCGCGCCCACGACCTCGAGCCGGCCGGGGCCCACCGCTCCCCCCGCGAGCCAGCTCACGAGCCCGACGAGCAGGCCGGACGCGAGCGCGACGCCGGCGAGCGCGAGGACGACGGCGGACCAGGGGACGACGTCGTCCGGGTGGGTGCCCGTCACGTCGCGCAGGCGCCGCCAGACGAACACGCCCGCGACGACGCCGAGCGCGACGACGCCGGCCGGCACCCAGGGCGTGAGGGCGTTGGTCCAGTCGTCGCCGGGCAGCGCCCCGAGGAGCGGGATCGCGGGCAGCGCACCCGGCTCCGACCCGGCGGGCGCGAACGTGCTCCCCTCGCCCACGGCGAACCCGGGGCCGACGAGCCACGCCCCGGCCCACGCTACGAGGTTGGGCAGCACGGCGAGCTGGCCGAGCGCGAGGACGATCCCCCCGACGGTCCCTGGCACGAGCCCGGCGACGATGTCGCCCGACGTCGCGCGGCCCGCGACGAGCCACGCGCCGACGACCACGGCGGACGCCCCGGCGAGCAGGCTCGTGCCGAGCAGACCGCCCCGCAGCCCGAGCCGCACCGTCGGCGGCACGACCCGGTCGAGGCGCCCGGCGAGGTCGGCGACGAACGGCGCGTCCGGGCGCGCGAGGATCCCGCCGCCGAGCCCGAGCCCTCCGACGACCGCTCCCCCGACGACGGCGATGCCCAGCCCCCAGGGCGGCGTCGAGCCGGCGAGCAGCGCGACGCCGAGCGTCGCGAGCGCGTACGTGACGGTGCCGGCCACCCAGGCGGAGGTCGCGGTGTGCGCCGAGCGGCGTGCCGACGCGAAGCAGCAGAAGAGCGCGAGGGCGGTGAGACCGAGCGGGACGAGCGTGACCGTCGTGCCGCTCGCGACGAGCGGGACGCCGTGGCCGAGGAGCCAGAAGCCCGCCGCGACGGTGACCGACTGTCCCCAGCCCGTCCCCTCGGACACCCCGGTCGAGGACGCCAGGAACGCGACGACGCCCGGGAGCACGACGACGGCGAGCGACAGGGTGAGCGCCTGGAGCGCGGCGAGCACGCCGGACGGTGCACGGCGCACCCCGACGGGTGCGGGTGCCGGGCTGCCTTCCACGGTGCGCGTGCGCGCACCGCGAGTCGTGCTGGTGGTGCTCATGGTGCCCATCGTCGTCGATCGAGAGGTCGGTTCGGGGCATTCGCCCCGGCGCGCCAGACTACCGGCGCCACCGGCCCCGGGGACGACGACGCCCCGCGACCGGCGGACCGGTCGCGGGGCGTCGTACGGCGTGGCAGCGGGCCGTGCGGCCCGACGGAGCCAGGGGTCAGGCGAGGACCTCGCGCAGGAGCGCGGCGGTCTCGGACGGCGTCTTGCCGACCTTGACGCCGACGGCCTCCAGGGCCTCCTTCTTCGCCTGGGCGGTGCCCGCGGAGCCGGAGACGATGGCGCCGGCGTGGCCCATCGTCTTGCCCTCGGGTGCGGTGAAGCCCGCGACGTAGCCGACGACCGGCTTCGTCACGTGCTCCTTGATGTACGCCGCGGCGCGCTCCTCGGCGTCGCCGCCGATCTCGCCGATCATGACGATCGCCTTGGTCTCGGGGTCGTTCTCGAACGCCTCGAGCGCGTCGATGTGCGTGGTGCCGACGATCGGGTCGCCGCCGATACCGATGGCGGTCGAGAAGCCGAGGTCCTTGAGCTCGTACATCATCTGGTAGGTCAGCGTGCCCGACTTCGACACGAGACCGACCGGGCCCTTGCCCGTGATGGTGTGCGGGGTGATGCCGGCGAGCGACTCGCCCGGCGTGATGATGCCGGGGCAGTTCGGGCCGATCATGCGCGTGCCCTTGCCCTGCAGGTAGGCCCAGACCTCGGCCGTGTCCTGGACGGGCACGCCCTCGGTGATGACGACGATGAGCGGCATCTCGGCGTCGATCGCCTCGATCGCGGCGTCCTTGGTGAACGCCGGCGGGACGAACAGGACGGACACGTTCGCGCCCGTCTCGGCCATCGCCTCGGCGACGGTGCCGAACACCGGCAGCGTGACGTCGTTGCCCTCGTGGTCCTTGTGCGTGACGGTCGTGCCGGCCTTGCGGGCGTTGACGCCGCCGACGATCTGCGCGCCCGAGTCGAGCATGAGGGCGGTGTGCTTGGCACCCATCCCGCCGGTGATGCCCTGGACGATGATCTTGCAGTCGGAGTTCAGGTAGATCGACATGGTGTTCTCTGTCTCAGCTTTCCGCGTCTACGGGCGATCAGGCGTTGGCCAGCTCGGCCGCCTTGGCGGCACCGCCGTCCATGGTCTCGGCGAGGGTCACGAGCGGGTGGTTCGCCTCGCGCAGGATCGCGCGGCCGAGCTCCACGTTGTTGCCGTCGAGGCGCACGACGAGCGGCTTGGTCGCCTCGTCGCCGAGGATCTCGAGCGCGCCCACGATGCCCTTCGCGACCTCGTCGCACGCGGTGATGCCACCGAAGACGTTGACGAAGACCGACTTGACCTGCGGGTCGTTGAGGATCACGTCGAGACCGTTCGCCATGACCTGCGCGTTCGCGCCGCCGCCGATGTCGAGGAAGTTGGCCGGCTTGACGCCGCCGTGCTCCTCGCCCGCGTACGCGACGACGTCGAGCGTGCTCATGACGAGCCCGGCACCGTTGCCGATGATGCCGACCTCGCCGTCGAGCTTGACGTAGTTGAGGCCGTTCTCCTTGGCCTTGGCCTCGAGCGGGTCGGTCGACTCCTTGTCCTCCAGCGCCTCGTGGTCCGGGTGACGGACCTCCGACGCGTTGTCGTCCAGCGTGACCTTCCCGTCGAGCGCGATGATCGAGCCGTCCTCCGTGCGGACGAGCGGGTTCACCTCGACGAGCGTCGCGTCCTCGGCCGTGAACACGGTCCACAGCGAGCGGATGACGTCGGCGACCGGCGCCTTGAGCTCCTCGGCGAAGCCCGCGGCGTCGACGATCTCGCGCGCCTTCGCCTCGTCGATGCCCACGATCGGGTCGACGGCGACCTTGGCGAGCGCCTCGGGGCGCTCGACGGCGAGCTGCTCGATCTCCATGCCGCCCTCGACGGAGCACATGGCGAGGTAGTTGCGGTTCGAGCGGTCCAGCAGCACCGAGAAGTAGAACTCCTCGGCGATCTTGGCACCCTGCGCCACCATCACGCGGTGGACGGTGTGGCCCTTGATGTCCATGCCGAGGATCTCGGACGCCTTCTCGGCGGCCTCCTCGGGCGAGTGGGCGAGCTTCACGCCGCCGGCCTTGCCGCGGCCGCCGGTCTTCACCTGGGCCTTGACGACCACGGTGCCCCCGCCGAGCTTCTCGGCTCCCGCGCGGGCCTCCTCGGGCGTCGTCGCGACGACCCCGCCCAGCACGGGCACGCCGTGCTTCTCGAAGATGTCACGCGCCTGGTATTCGAACAGGTCCACCCTGCTGCGTCCTTCCGTCTGATGCGCCGTGTGCGGCATGACCGATGTCTCGACATCAAGACATCCCCGTACAGGGTAGCCCCCGCTCCGGGGCGCGCCTATCCGGGGCCGCTGCGGCGGCTCGCGGACCGGTGTTCCCTTCGTCACCCCGTACGGCGGGCGTCAACCACTGTTGACATCACGGCGAGCGTCAACCTAGATTGACACGCATGGAACCCGTCGACATGGACGCCGCGAGCAGCACCGACCCGGACGTCGGGCTGCGGGCCGTGCGGTCGCTGCGCGTGCTGGCCGAGCGCCTCGAGGCGCTCCAGGTCGAGCACGCCCGGTCGCTCGGCTGGTCCTGGCAGGAGATCGCCGACCGGCTCGGCGTCACGCGTCAGGCCGTGCACAAGAAGTACGGCGCGTCCCGCACCACGAGGAGGTCGTGACATGTTCGAACGCTTCGCCGCCGACGCCCGGGAGACCGTGGTCGGCGCCCAGGAGGTCGCGCGGGAGCGCGGCGACGACACCATCGACGGGGTGCACCTGCTCCTGTCGCTCGCCCGGCAGGAGGGCGGCGCCGGGGCGGCCGCGCTCGGCGCGGTCGGCGTGAGTCCGGCCGACCTCGAGCGCGAGGTCGACGCGGCCGGCGGGCTCGACCCGCTCGACGGCCCCGCGCTCGCGGCGCTCGGGATCGACCTGGACCAGGTCCGGGCCCGCACGGACGCCGCGTTCGGCCCTGGCGCGCTCGACCGGGCAGCGGACGACGCGCGGGGCCGCGGGCGCCGCCGAGGCCGCGCGCACATCCCGTTCACCCCCGATGCGAAGAAGGTGCTCGAGCTCTCGCTCCGCGAGGCCGTGCACGACGCTTCGCGCGTGATCGACTCGGGCCACGTCCTCGCGGCCGTCGCGCGCAGCACGGGCTCGACGGCGCACCGGGCGCTCACCGGCGCGCTCACGGCCGCCGGGTCGGACGACGCCGGCCTGCGCGTCGCGCTCTCGACCCGGCACCGCGCGGCGTCCTGACCGGCACGCCGCGCCGCACGTCGCGGTCGGGCCAGGGGCGGGCGAGCGGCCGACGGCAGCGTCACGGCAGGCTCCTCGGGCGCGGTCGTCCTGCCACGGGAGGACCGGGCGCGCGCCCGTGCCCGACGACGGGCTGACGCCCCGCGGCGCCCGGCGCACCTACCGTCGGGGTGTGCCCGACCAGACTGCGCTCCCCCACCGCTCGGACTCCCGCTCCGACGCCTCCGCCCTCCGCACGCGCTCCACGCCGGGCCGCCACGCCGGCGCCCCGGTGCCCGGTGGACAGCCCTGGGCGCGGGGCGCCGTCGTGCTCGCCGCGAGCTTCCTGCTCGGCGGCCTCACGTCCTTCGCCCAGGGCTTCCTGCCCGACGCCGCGGCCCCCTTCGCGAACTCGGCGAGCGGCTGGACCCTGCTCACCGCGCTCCTCGTCGCCTGGGCCGCGCGCGACGCGCGGACGCGGACCTGGCACGCCGCCGTGCTGGGCGCGGCGAGCTTCGTGCTGCTCACCCTCGGGTACACGGTCGCCGCCGACCTGCGCGGGTTCTTCTACGACCCGACGCTGTTCGGGGTGGTCGGCCTCGTCGTCGGCCCGTTCGTCGGGGTCGCGGCGGCGTGGCTGTGGCGCGCGGGCGTGCGCGCGGCTCTCGGCACGGCGGTGCTCGCGGGCATCGGCCTCGGCGAGTCGGTGTACGGGCTCACCACGGTCGTCGAGACGACGGGTGCCACGTACTGGGTGGTGATCGGGCTCGCGTCGCTCGTCCTGCTCGCCGCGATGCTGACCCGTCGCCTGCGCGGCCCCGTCCCGGTGGCCGTCGCCGCAGGGGGCACCGCCGTCGTCGCCACGGCGTTCGTCCTCGCCTACCGCGCGCTCGGCACGATCGGCTGACGCGGCGGACGTCCCGCGCGCACGCAGAGCGCTCGACCGGCCGGTCGAGCGCCCTGCGTGTCGGCGCGTGGTGCGTCGGAGCGTGGTGCGTCAGAGCTTGGTGACGGGCGAGTACCGCAGCAGCAGCCGCTTGGTGCCGTCCGCTCCGAAGTCGATCTTCGCGACGGCGTTCGGCCCCGCGCCCTCGAGCGAGACGACCGTCCCGAGCCCGTACGCGTCGTGCGTGACCTTGTCGCCGACGGCGAGGTTCGGCACGTCCCCGTCGGCCCGCGGCGTCGCCGAACCGAACTTCGCCCCGCCGGAAGGCGAGCCGAACGCGGCGCGGGCAGGGGCCGACGACGACGGGTCGTGGCGGGTCTGGCGGGAGCGGCCCGAGGAACGAGGGCCGCGGATGGTAGACCCGTCGTCGTCGGCGCCTGTCCGCGCCCCCGACCCGAATCCGGAACGCGAACCGGACCACGAGCCCGACCCGCGGCCCCAGACGGACCCGCCCGCGCGCAGCGTCGCCATCGACGACTCCCGCCGCCGCCAGTCCCACAGCTCCTCGGGGATCTCCTCGAGGAACCGGCTCGGCGGGAACTCGTTCGCCATGCCCCACGCGGAGCGCACCGCGGACCGCGACACGTAGAGCCGCTCGCGCGCGCGCGTGATGCCCACGTAGGCGAGGCGGCGCTCCTCGGCGAGCTCGGCGTCGTCGTGCAGGGACCGCATGTGCGGGAACGTGCCGTCCTCCATGCCGGTGAGGAAGACGACGGGGAACTCGAGGCCCTTCGCGGTGTGCAGGGTCATGAGCGTGACGACGCCCGGGTCCTCCTTCTCCTCGCCCTCGCCCTCCTCGTCGGCGCCGTCGTCCGCGGGGATCTGGTCGGCGTCGGCGACGAGCGAGACGCGCTCGAGGAAGTCGGACAGCGTGCCCTCGGGGTCGAGCTCGCTGAACTCCGTCGCGACGGCGTGCAGCTCGGCGAGGTTCTCGACGCGCGTCGCGTCCTGCGGGTCGTCGCTCGCGCGCAGCTCGGCGAGGTAGCCCGTGCGGTCGAGGACGGCGCCGAGGATCTCGGACGGGCTCGCGCCGGAGTCCGCGAGCTCGCGCAGCCCCGTCATGAGCTCCGCGAAGGCGCGCAGCGGGTTGAGCGTGCGGTTCGTCAGGCCGGGGATCTCGTCGATGCGGGCGAGCGCCGCGCCGAACGAGATGCGCTCGCGGTCCGCGAGCGCCGCGACGGCGCCCTCGGCGCGGTCGCCGAGACCGCGCTTGGGCACGTTGAGGACGCGGCGCAGGTTGACGTCGTCGTCGAGGTTGTCGATCGCGCGCAGGTACGCCACGGCGTCCTTGACCTCGCGCCGCTCGTAGAAGCGCGTGCCCCCGACGACCTTGTACGGCAGGCCGACGCGGATGAGCACCTCCTCCAGCGCCCGGGACTGCGCGTTCGTGCGGTAGAAGACCGCGACGTCGCCGGGGCGCACGCCCTCGGTGTCGCCGAGGCGGTCGATCTCCTCCGCGACGAACCGCGCCTCCTCGTGCTCGTTGTCCGCGACGTAGCCGATGACCTTCGCGCCCGCGCCGGAGTCCGTCCACAGGCGCTTGGGCTTGCGGTCGGGGTTGCGCGAGATGACGGCGTTGGCGGCCGAGAGGATGTTCTGGGTCGAGCGGTAGTTCTGCTCGAGCAGGATGGTCCGGGCGTCCGGGTAGTCGGCCTCGAACTCGAGGATGTTGCGGATCGTCGCGCCGCGGAACGCGTAGATCGACTGGTCGGCGTCGCCGACGACCGTGAGCTCGGCCGGGTCGAGCGCCGGGACCTGCGCCTCGCCCGTGCCGCTCGTCGCCGGGTCGGTCGCCGCGGAGTCCTCCCCCACGCCCGCGAGCTCGCGCACGAGCACGTACTGCGCGTGGTTGGTGTCCTGGTACTCGTCGACGAGCACGTGGCGGAACCGGCGGCGGTAGTGCTCGGCGACCGCGGGGAACGCCTGGAGCAGGTTCACCGTGGTCATGATGATGTCGTCGAAGTCGAGCGCGCTGGCCGCGACGAGACGGGCCTGGTAGCGCGTGTAGACGTCGGCGAGCACCTGGTCGAACTCGGGCACGTTCGCGCCGTGCTGGCCGGCCCGCGCCGCGAGGCCGTCGTCCGTCGCGTGGGCGCCGGAGTCTCGCGCGTAGGTCTCGGGGTCGATGAGCTCGTTCTTGAGGTCCGAGATCTTGTTGGCGAGCGACCGGGCCGGGTACTTCTTCGGGTCCAGGTCGAGCTCGCGCGTGACGAGGGTGATGAGCCGCTGGGAGTCCGCGGCGTCGTAGATCGAGAAGCTCGACCGCAGGCCGAGCGTCTTCGCCTCGCGCCGCAGGATGCGCACGCACGCCGAGTGGAACGTGGAGACCCACATGTTCCGCGCCGACGGCCCGACGAGCGCCTCGACGCGCTCGCGCATCTCGGCCGCGGCCTTGTTGGTGAACGTGATCGCGAGGATCTGGCCCGCGCGCGCCCGGCCCGTGGCGAGCAGGTGCGCGATGCGGTGCGTCAGCACGCGCGTCTTGCCCGACCCGGCGCCCGCGACGATGAGCAGCGGCCCGCCCGCGTGCACGACGGCCTCGCGCTGCTGCGGGTTGAGCCCGTCGAGCAGCGCGTCGGGGTCGAGGTGGGCGTACCGGCCGCGGCGCTCGCCCGACGGCGCACCGCCGGTCGTCCCCGGCGCGCCGTCCGCAGCGGGCGACCCCGCGCCGTCGGGCACGGCCGGGTCGTCGGTCCAGCGCGGGGCGGTCCGCGGGAGGCGGGACTCGCCGCCGTGGTCGACGCGCGGGCCGTCGAACAGCGTGTCGAGGCCGGGCAGCGGGAGGTTCTCGAAGAGCGAAGCCATAGCCCCTCCAGCCTAGGCGCCCGCGCCCACACCCGGCACCGCCCGGCCGCCGCGTCCACCGGCAGGCGTCAGGTGAACGTGAGCCCGATGCCCCACGTCGCGGCGGCGAGCAGCCCGCCGAGGAGCTGGACGAGGATCGTGATGCCGGTCGCCTGCATCGCGGCGACCGTCGCGCGCCAGGCGGCGCGCCGGTCGCGACGGCGCACGAGCTCGGCGAGGAACACGGCGAGCACGAACCCGATGAAGAGCCCGACCACCGGGATGACGAAGAACCCGACGACGCCCGCGATGCCGCCCCACACGAGCGTCGACCACGGGACGTCCGCCCGGCGCATATGCCGACCCGCGAGCACGTACTGGGAGACCTCGGCGGCGACGACGAGCACGGCCGCGACCGCGAAGACGACCCAGGCGGCCGTGCCGCCCGTGACGATCGCCCACACGAGGATCGCCCCGAGCACGAGCACGTTCCCGGGCAGGATCTGCACGACGATCCCGATCAGCCCGACCAGGATCGCCAGCCCGACGAGGACCTCTCCACCGACGCTCACGGGGGAAACCCTCGCACGTCCGGCGCGCTACGCACGCCCCGCGGGCGGGACCAGCCGGGGGTGCGCGACGCCGTCGACCACCCACGAGCGGATCATCGCGCTGAACAGGTCGGGGTCCTCCGCGCTCCACTGGTGGTGCATGCCGGGCGCCAGGCGGACGACGGCGTCCGGCACCCGGCGGGCGATCGTCGCGAGCGCGGAGCGCGCGGCGCGCACGTCGCGCGAGCCCGCGACGGCGAGGACGCGCGCGCCCGACGCCTCGAGGCCCGTCGGCCAGCAGCCGCCGTAGACGTCGCGCAGCGTGCGGGCCATGTTGTCGCGGCGGATCGCGAGGCCGGACCGGACGAAGAGGTCGCGCGCGTCGGCAGGGAGGCGGAAGGCTCGCGCCTGCGCCTCCCAGTACCAGCGCCGGTCCCACACCCTGAGCTGCGCGCGCCCGACGGCGCCGGCGAGCCCGGGCACGCCGTCGACCGCCGCGCCGGACGCGAGGACGGAGCGCACGAGCCCGGGGTGCCGTGCCGCGACCCGGAGGGCGACGATCCCGCCGTACGACAGCCCGACGAGGTGCACGGCCCGGTCCGCGGGCAGCGCAGCGACGAGGGCAGCCACGTCGTCGGCGGTGGCGTCGAGCGACACGACGTCCTCGGCCGCGCGGGACCCGAAGCCGGGCAGGTCCGGCGTCCGGACGTCGAGGTCGGCGAGGTGCTCGACCTGCGGCTCCCACATCCACGACGCGACGTTGCCGCCGTGCAGCAGGACGACGGTGACGGCGTCCGGCGCGCTCACGCGAGCACCTCGCGCTCGGTCTCGTCGAGCCAGGCGAGCTCGGTCCGGGCGTGCGCGAGGCCGTGGCGGAGCGTGGCGAGGCGCAGCGCGAGCCCGCGAGTGCCGCGGACGCGGTCGGCGTCGGGACCGCCGTCGGCGAGGACGGCGGCGACGCGCTCCTGCTCGGCGGTGAGCGCCGCGACCGCCTCCTCCGCCTGCGCGCGGCGGGACGCGAGGAGCTCCCGGACGCCTGCGTCGTCGAGCTGGTCGGCGAAGAACAACCGCCCGAGGAAGGGCTCGCGCGCGTCCTCCGGCTCGAGCGGCGCGGCGAGCCAGTCGCGGAGCGCCGCGCGGCCCGCGGCGGTGATCGTGTGGACCTTGCGGTCGGGGTAGCTCTCCTGCGGCACGACCTCCACCTCGGCGAGGCCCGCGTCGACGAGGGCCGCGAGCGTGCGGTAGAGCTGCGAGCGGTCCGCAGCCCAGAAATGGTGCACGGAGGTGTCGAACGCGCGCTTGAGGTCGTAGCCGGTCATGGGCCGGACCGTGAGGAGCCCGAGCACGAGGTATCGAAGGACCATGCGACTAGTGGACCATGCACCTAGATCCCGGTCAACGCTTCCCGAGACGACGACGGCCCGCCGACGCGGAGCGTCGACGGGCCCGGTGCCGGTGGTGCGGTCAGTTCCAGAACACGGCGACGAGGATGTTGACGAGGGTCAGCCCGCCGATGGCGTGCTTGAGGCCCGGCGCCACGGCGCCGTCGGAGGACTTGGCCCCCTGGCGCTTGGCGACGAACGCGAGGACGGCGATGACGAGGGCAATGACCAGCTTGACGCCGATCTTGGCCATGTCCGGGCCACCGTCGCCCCAGACCGAGGCCTCACCGATCCCGACCATGGCGATCCCCGCGACGAGCGCGGTGAGCGCCCCGTGGAAGACGCCCTTGTACAGGCCCGGCGAGCGCAGGGACGCGAGGTAGCCACCGAGCACGATGGCCCACCCGATGAAGTGCAGCGCGACGAAGACGTTGTAGAGGAACTCCATGGGCCCATGGTATTTGCTGACGACCCTGTCGTGAAACTTTGCACAAGGTGAGATGCGCCCGGTGATCCACGACGCTCGACAAAGCAGACTGAATCGGTCTACTATTTCCGGTTTCCCACCATGCGGACCGGGGCTGTCCACGCGTCCGGACCGCGGCTACTGTTCTCGGCATGACCACGGCTGCCCGCACCCTCCTCGTGACCTCCGGTCACGGGACGCCGGCGTGCGCGCACACGTGTCTGAGCTGTTGTCGCTGAACCGCGCCCGACTCAGCGCGAGCCATCGCTCGCCTCTCTTCCCGAGAACCCCTGAGAACCGGCGCGCGCCGTCGGTCCTCAGCCACTCGCAGCACCCTCGCTGAGCGCTCGCCGTCGCGCGTCCCCGCCCCCCACGAGGACACGAGGAACCCCGATGACGCAGGCACCGACTGCGCCCGAGGCCACGGACGGCAGCACTCCTCCCGCCCGTCCGCCGCGCACCGCCGAGCGCCCGGCCCGGACGCCGGGAGACCGCCCCGCGCGCGCCGCACGACCGAACGGGCAGTGGAAGGTCGACGGCACCGAGCCGCTCAACGCGAACGAGAAGTGGAAGCAGGAGGACGGCGGCCTGTCCGTCCGCGAGCGCATCGAGACGATCTACGCGCGCGACGGCTTCGACTCCATCCCCGGCGACGACCTCCACGGACGCTTCCGCTGGTGGGGCCTGTACACGCAGCGCAAGCCCGGGATCGACGGCGGCCGGACCGCGACGCTCGAGCCGCACGAGCTCGAGGACCGGTACTTCATGCTCCGGGTCCGCATCGACGGCGGGGCGCTCACGACCGAGCAGCTCCGCGTCGTCGCGGGCATCTCGACGGAGTTCGCCCGCGACAGCGCGGACATCACCGACCGCCAGAACATCCAGCTCCACTGGGTCGAGGTCGAGGACGTCCCCGAGATCTGGCGCCGCCTGGAGTCCGTCGCGCTGCAGACGACCGAGGCGTGCGGCGACGTCCCGCGCGTCGTGCTCGGCAGCCCGGTCGCGGGCATCGCCGCCGACGAGCTCATCGACATCGGCCCGGCCGTCGCAGGGATCACCGAGAAGTACATCGGCGTCCCCGAGCTCGCGAACCTGCCGCGCAAGTTCAAGACGGCGCTCACCGGCCACCCGAGCCAGGACGTCGTCCACGAGATCAACGACGTCGCGTTCGTCGCGCACCGCCACCCCGAGCTGGGCGTCGGGTTCGACCTGTGGGTCGGCGGCGGGCTGTCCGCGAACCCGCGTCTCGGGGAGCGCCTGGGGGCGTTCGTCACCGAGGAGCAGGTGCCCGACGTGTGGCACGGCGTCGTGCAGATCTTCCGCGACTACGGCTACCGCCGGCTGCGCAACAAGGCACGCCTGAAGTTCCTGCTCGCCGACTGGGGTCCGGAGAGGTTCCGCGAGGTCCTCGAGACCGAGTACCTCGGGTACGCGCTGCCCGACGGCCCCCCGGCGCCCAAGCCGTCCGTCCCCGGCGACCACGTGGGCGTGCACAAGCAGAAGGACGGGCTCAACTACGTCGGGGCCGCGCCGTACGTCGGACGCGTGTCCGGCACGATCCTCGCGAACGTCGCCGACCTCGCGGAGTCGGTCGGGTCGCACCGCGTGCGCCTCACCCCGCACCAGAAGCTCCTCGTCCTCGACGTGCCGGACGAGCACGTCGAGCACGTCGTGTCGACGCTCAAGGAGAACGGCCTCGACGCCCGGCCGAGCCCGTTCCGGCGCAGCACGATCGCGTGCACCGGCATCGAGTACTGCAAGCTCGCGATCGTCGACACGAAGGACACCGCGACCGCGACGATCGACGAGCTCGAGCAGCGGCTCGGGGACCTGTCCCAGATGAAGCCGCTCTCCCTGCACGTCAACGGCTGCCCCAACTCGTGCGCGCGCATCCAGACGGCGGACATCGGCCTCAAGGGCCAGCTCGTCATGGACGACGACGGCCAGCAGGTCCCCGGCTTCCAGGTCCACCTGGGCGGCGGGCTGGCCTCCGACGACCGCGAGGTCGCGGGCATGGGCCGGACCGTCCGCGGGCTGAAGGTGACCGCGGACGACCTCACCGACTACGTCGAGCGCGTCGTCCGGCGCTACGAGAGCGACAAGGACGGCTCCGAGACGTTCGCCGAGTGGGCGCACCGCGCGGACGAGGAGGCGCTCCGATGACCGCGGACCTGACCGGAGTGCCCGGTGCTCCTGCGGGCACCGACCCGCTCGCGGCGCTGCGCGCCGCAGCGCGGGCCCGGACGGAGCAGCGCGAGAGCGCGAAGGCCGCGCACCACGCGGAGCGTGCGCGGCAGGCCGCGCAGGGCCGGGAGAAGCGCTCGACCGACGAGCTGCGCGAGATCGCGCGGCGCGGCGCCGAGCTGCTGCACGGCGTGGGCACGCCCGGCGTCGAGGGCGCCACGCGCCCGGAGGCGACCGCCGACGAGGTCGTCGCCTGGGCGGCGCGCGAGTTCGGGACGTCCGTCGCGGTCGCGTGCTCCATGGCCGACGCGGTGCTCCCCCACGTCGTCGCGGCGCAGATCCCCTGGGTCGACGTGCTCTTCCTCGACACGGGCTACCACTTCGCCGAGACCGTCGGGACGCGCGACGCCGTCGAGCAGCAGCTGGACGTGACGATCGTCGACGTCAGGCCCGAGCTCACGGTCGCCCAGCAGGACGCGGCGCACGGCAAGGACCTGTTCGGTCGCGACCCGGCGCTGTGCTGCCAGCTGCGCAAGGTCGAGCCGCTGCACCGCACGCTCGCGGGCTACGAGGTGTGGGTCACGGGCGTGCGCCGCGACGAGGCGCCGACGCGGACCGGCACGCCGCTCGTCACGTTCGACGAGAAGAACGGGCTCGTGAAGATCAACCCGCTCGCGGCGTGGTCCTTCGACGACCTGCTCGCGTACGCGGCGCGGCACCAGGTGGTGCTCAACCCCCTGCTCCACGACGGCTACCCGTCGATCGGCTGCCAGCCGTGCACCCGGCGCGTCGCGCCGGGCGAGGACCCGAGGGCCGGCCGCTGGGCGGGGCTCGACAAGACAGAGTGCGGACTCCACGTATGAGGACGGGCATGACGACCATCGACCTGACGACCGACGCGCCGGGCTCCCCCGGCGCCTCCGCCGCCGCGGGCACGACCCCCGCCGCGGCGCTTCCCGGCGGGCGCCGCCTCGCCCAGCTCGACGCGCTCGAGAGCGAGGGCATCCACATCGTGCGGGAGGTCGTCGCCGAGTTCGAGCGACCGGTCCTGCTGTTCAGCGGCGGCAAGGACTCCGTGGTGATGCTGCACCTCGCGGTCAAGGCGTTCGCGCCCGGCCCGGTGCCGTTCCCCGTGCTGCACGTCGACACCGGGCACAACTTCCCCGAGGTCCTGGCCTACCGCGACGCCACGGCCGAGCGCCTCGGCCTGCGGCTCGAGGTGGCCCGCGTGCAGGACTACATCGACGACGGCCGGCTGCGCGAGCGCGCCGACGGCACGCGCAACCCGCTCCAGACGCAGCCGCTCCTCGACGCCATCTCGGGGCACCGGTTCGACGCCGTGTTCGGCGGGGGTCGTCGCGACGAGGAGAAGGCGCGCGCCAAGGAGCGCGTGTTCTCCCTGCGCGACGAGTTCGGCCAGTGGGACCCGCGCAACCAGCGCCCGGAGCTGTGGAACCTCTACAACGGGCGGCACCGCCCGGGCGAGCACGTCCGCGTGTTCCCGCTGTCGAACTGGACCGAGCTCGACGTGTGGCGCTACATCGCGCGCGAGCGCATCGAGCTCCCCGGGCTCTACTACGCGCACGAGCGCGAGGTGTTCGACCGCGACGGGATGCTCCTCGCCGTCGGGCCGTACTCCGCGCCCCGCACGGACGCCGAGACCGCGTCGCTGCGGACGGAGACCGTGCGCTACCGGACGGTCGGCGACATGTCGTGCACCGGCGCCGTGCGCTCGGACGCGGCGGGCGTCGACGACGTCATCGCCGAGGTCGCCGCGACGCGCATCACCGAGCGTGGCGCGACCCGCGCCGACGACCGCCTCTCCGAGGCCGCCATGGAGGACCGCAAGAAGGAGGGGTACTTCTGATGGGCACCCAGACCACCACCGGCACCGTCACCGCCGACGCGGCGCCCCCGCTCGACGACGCGCGCCGCGGCACGCTCCTGCGCCTCGCGACCGCGGGCTCCGTCGACGACGGCAAGTCCACGCTCGTGGGCCGCCTGCTGTTCGACTCGAAGTCCGTGCTCGCCGACCAGCTCGACGCGGTCGAGCGCGTCTCGCGCGACCGCGGGCTGGAGACCGCCGACCTCGCGCTGCTCACCGACGGCCTGCGGGCCGAGCGCGAGCAGGGCATCACGATCGACGTCGCGTACCGGTACTTCGCGACCGCGCGCCGGTCGTTCATCCTCGCCGACTGCCCCGGGCACGTGCAGTACACGCGCAACACCGTGACGGGGGCGTCGACGGCGGACGTCGTCGTGCTGCTCATCGACGCGCGCAAGGGTCTGCTGGAGCAGACGCGCCGCCACCTCGCGGTCGCGAGCCTGCTGCGCGTGCCGCACGTCGTCGTCGCGGTGAACAAGATCGACCTCGTCGACTACAGCGAGGCGCGCTACGAGGAGCTCGCGGCGGAC
Organism: Cellulosimicrobium sp. 72-3; assembly: GCF_013127315.1. Lineage (NCBI taxonomy): Bacteria > Bacillati > Actinomycetota > Actinomycetes > Micrococcales > Promicromonosporaceae > Cellulosimicrobium > Cellulosimicrobium sp. 72-3. The sequence goes on along the minus strand of NZ_CP053419.1, from coordinate 1,225,930 downwards.
ATCCGCGCGGCCGCGACGTCGCTCGGCGTCGGCGACGTGCACACGATCCCCGTCTCGGCGCTCGTCGGCGACAACGTCGTGGACCGGGCGAGCGCGCGCACGCCCTGGTACGACGGCCCGAGCCTGCTCGAGCTGCTCGAGGAGCTCCCGACCGGCGACGACCCGGAGGCCGAGGCGTTCCGCTTCCCCGTCCAGGTCGTCATCCGCCCGCAGGCCGCGGCGGACGAGCGCTACCGCGACTACCGCGGGTACGCCGGGCAGGTCGCGTCGGGCGTCGTGACGGTCGGCGACGAGGTCGTGGTGCTGCCGTCCGGGCGTCGCACGACGGTCGTCGGGATCGACACCGCCGACTCCCTCGCGAGCGGCGCGGAGCTCACCGAGGCGTTCGCCCCGCAGTCGGTGACGATCCGCCTCGCCGACGACGTGGACGTCGCGCGCGGCGACCTCCTCGCGTCCGCGGCCGAGGCCCCCGACGTCACGCAGGACGTCGAGGGCACGGTCGCGTGGCTGGGCGACCGTCCGCTCCTGCCCGGCGCGCGCGTGCTGCTCAAGCACACGACCCGCACCGTGCAGGCCGTGGTGCGCGACGTCGTCGGGCGCCTCGACCTGGACACGGCCGAGCTCGAGCCCGCCGAGCGCCTGGAGCTCAACGACATCGGCCGCGTGACGCTGCGGCTCGCGTCGCCCGTCGCGGCGGAGGAGTACGTCGTGGCGCGCCGCACGGGCGCGTTCCTGCTCGTCGACGCTCAGGACGGCGGCACGCTCGCCGCCGGCATGGTCGGCGACGCGCTCGCCGCCGCCCGCCGCCCGGCGGAACGCCCCGGCTCCTACGCGATCTAGACGACACCTAGGCTGGCACCGTGACCGCACCCATCCACGAGACGTACCCCCTCGGCCTGCGTCTCGACGGCCGCCGCGTCGTCGTCGTCGGCGGCGGCCCCGTCGCCGCACGCCGCACGCGGGGCCTCCTCGACGCGGGCGCGGTCGTGACCGTCGTCGCGCCGTACGTGTGCGAGGACCTCGCCGAGCTGCTCGCGGCCCACGGCCCGGGGACAGCCGGTCACGCGGCGCACGCCCCGGCGGCCGTCCCGGCGCGGGACGCCCGGCTCTCCTGGGTGCGGCGCGACTACCTCACGGGCGACCTCGACGGCGCGTGGCTCGTCCACACCGCGACGGGCGACGCCCGCGTCGACGCCGAGGTCGCGGCCGACGCCGAGGCGGACCGCGTCTTCTGCGTCACCGCGGGCGACGCCGAGCGCGCGACCGCGTGGGTCCCGGCCGTCGCGCGCACGCTCGTGCCGGGCGCCGCGCCCGGGGCCAGGGAGGCCGAGGTCACGGTGGCCGTCAACGCCGGTCGCGACCCGCGGCGCGCCCAGCGCGTGCGCGACGCCGTCGCGGTGCTCCTCGAGACGGGCGAGCTGCCGCTGCGGGCGGTGCGGCCGGCCCGCGCCGTCGTCGCGGGGTCCGGCGACGCCGGCCACGAGGCCGCTGCCGCGGGGGCCGTCACGGCCCCGCTCGTGCGGCCCGTGGGCTCCGTCGCCCTCGTCGGCGGGGGGCCGGGCGACGAGGGCCTGATCTCCGTGCGCGGGCGCCGGGTGCTCGCGGAGGCCGACGTCGTCGTGGTCGACCGGCTCGCGCCGCGCGCGCTGCTCGCCGAGCTCGGCGACGACGTCGTGGTGGTGGACGTCGGCAAGACGTCGGGCAACCACCCCGTGCCGCAGGACGAGATCAACGGGATCCTCGTGCACCACGCGCTCGTGGGGAAGCGGGTCGTCCGGCTCAAGGGCGGCGACCCGTACGTGTTCGGGCGGGGTGGCGAGGAGCTCGACGCGTGCCGCGCCCACGGCGTCCCGGTGGAGGTCGTGCCCGGCGTGACGAGCGCCGTCTCCGTGCCCGCCGCCGCGGGCATCCCGGTGACGCACCGGGGCCTGTCGCGCGGGTTCACCGTGCTCACGGGGCACGAGGACGTCGGGAAGGTCCCCGCCGCGAGCGACCACACGGTCGTCCTGCTCATGGGTGTCTCGCGTCTCGCGGAGACGGCCGCGGCGCTCGTCGCGCAGGGCCGCTCGCCCGAGACGCCGGTCGCGGTCGTCGAGGACGGCTACGGCCCGCGCCAGCGGACGACGGTCGGGACGCTCGCGACCATCGCCGAGCGGGCGCGCGAGGCCGGCGTCCGGCCCCCGGCCGTGACCGTCGTCGGCGACGTGGTGACCCTCTCCCCCGCCTGGCCGCCCCGCACCCCGCCCGCCCCGCGCTGAGCGCGGGGGGCGGGGGCTCAGAGGAGGCGGCGCTGGGCCGCCCAGCGGGTGAGCTCGTGACGGGACGACAGCTGGAGCTTGCGCAGGACCGCGGAGACGTGGGTCTCGACGGTCTTGATCGAGATGAACAGCTCCGACGCGACCTCGCGGTACGTGTACCCGCGCGCGATGAGGCGCATGACCTCCTGCTCGCGCGCGGAGAGCCGGTCGAGCTCGTCGTCGTGCACGGCGACGTCGCCCGCGCCCGTGCCGAACGCGTCGAGCACGAAGCCCGCGAGCCGCGGCGAGAACACCGCGTCGCCGCCCGCGACCTGCCCGACGGCGGCCGACAGGTCGGGCCCCGAGATCGCCTTCGTCACGTACCCGCGCGCGCCGGCGCGGATGACCGCGACGACGTCCTCCGCGGCGTCCGACACGGACAGCGCGAGGAACCGCACGTCGCCCAGCACGTCGGCGCAGCGCTGGATGACCTCCGCGCCCCCGCCGCCGTTCCCGCCGGGCAGGTGCACGTCGAGCAGCACGACCGGGGGCCGCAACTCGTGCACGCGCGCGACCGCCGACCCCACGTCGTCCGCCTCGCCCACGACCGTGACGAGCGCCGGGTCGAGGCTTGCGCGCACACCGGCCCGGAACATGTGGTGGTCGTCGACGAGCACCACGGGCACCGGCCCGGTGGCGGGTGCGCCGTCGGGCGTCGCGCTGGGGATGGTCGTCACGGGGTCTCCTCGCTCGGTGCGGTCCGCGCCGGGCCGGGGTCCGTCGGCACGTCCGTCGACACGGCCCGCGGCACGCGCAACCGTACCTCGGTGCCCCACCCCGGCCGGCTGATGATCTCGGCCTTGCCCCCGCGGCGCTGCACGCGCCCGAGGATCGACTCGCGCACCCCGAACCGGTCGGGGGCGACGTCGTCCATGTCGAAGCCCTCGCCCCGGTCGCGGACGAACACCTCGACCGCGGCGTCGCTCACCTCGAGGTAGACGGAGTACGGCGGCCCGCCGTGCGCGACGGCGTTGACGAGCGCCTCGCGTGTCGCCTGGAGGAGCGCCGCCGTCTCCTGCGTCGGGGTGCAGTCCCCCACCACGACGACGTCCACGACGACCGGCCCCGGCTCGGGCGCACCGGGCGCCGCGCCGATCGGCTCGGCGCGGCGGCCCACGCGCCCGTCCTCGACCTCCGCGACGAGCGCGCGCAGCTCGGCGGCGAGCGACGTCCCCGGCGAGGGGCGGTCGTCGTAGAGCCACTCGCGCAGCTCGCGCTCCTGGGCGCGCGCGAGGCGCGCGACCGTGTCGGCGTCGGAGGACCGGGCGCGGATGAGGGCGAGCGTCTGGAGCACGGAGTCGTGCAGGTGCGCAGCGATGTCGGCCCGCTCGGCCTCGCGCGCCCGGGCGGCGCGCTCGTCGCCGAGCTCGCGCATCAGCCGCAGCCACCACGGGGCGAGGACGATCGCGACGCCCGCGAGCACCGCGACCGCGGCCACGGCGGCCCGGACGACCTGGGTGGGCCGCGCGTCCTGCCCCACGAGCAGCACGATGCCGACGAGCACGAGCACGACGCCGCCCGCGATGCGCACGACCCCGGCGGGCGTGCGCCCGCCCGCCCGCGTGAGCAGCCGGCCCCGCTCGACGGCGTCGAGCTGGCTCCACGCGAGCGCCGCGCCCGCGAGCGCGATGAGCACCGGGATCACCCAGGAGACCTCGACGTCGACACCCGTGCGCAGAGCCACGAGCAGCGCCGCGCCGCCCAGCAGGACGACGCCGATCGCGACGTCGCGCACGGGCAGGCGCCGCACGCTCCCCTGGAGACGCGGCGCGAGCCGGGACAGGGAGGCGGGGCGCTGCTCGTCGCGCGCGGCCAGCGGGTCGCCGGTCGGCACGGTGAGCCACCAGAACACGTACAGCGCGACGCCCGCGCCGCCCGCGAGCGCGAGGAGCGCCATGACGAGGCGCACGACCCCGACGCCGACGCCGAGGTGCGCCGCGAGGCCCGCGCACACGCCACCGACCCACCGGCCGCGCTCGGGGCGGCGCAGCGGCAGGTCGCGCGGTCGGGCGCCGGGCCGGGCTGCTGTCGTCACCCCCCGATCGTCACACGGCGCGGACGCCCCGAGCGCCCCCGGGCGGGGAAACCAGGGTCGGGCCCCGGGCGGTTCAGGGTCGGGTCAGGGTGGCACCCGATACCGGCGGCGCGCCCCGCGCACCAGCATGGTGGTCATGAGCACTCCCGACCTCCCCGGACCCGGCGCCCAGCCCGGGAGCTCCGGCGGCGACACCGAGACGCCCGGCGCGCAGCCGGGCACCGTCCCCCCGGGGCCGAGCGGCCCCGACCACGGCGGCGGACCGGGCTGGGCCGGCCCCGCCGGCCCGCCCCCGGGCGCACCGGGCGAGGCACCCCGGCGTCCGAGCGGCACCGACGGCTTCTTCGACGCGGTGCGCCGCGTCGGCATCTACCGCTCGGACGACCGCTGGATCGGCGGCGTCGCGTCCGGCGTGGCGGAGCGGTTCGGGATCGACCCGCTGGTCGTGCGCGGCCTGCTGTTCGTGACGTTCTTCCTCTCCGGCGCCGGGCTCGTCCTGTACGGCGCGGCGTGGGCGCTGCTGCCCGAGCGTCGCGACGGACGCATCCACCTCCAGGAGGCGTTCCGCGGCAACGTCGACGTCGCGTTGCTCGGCGCCGCGGCGTTCGTCGTGGTCGGGTTCTCGTGGGGCGGCGGATGGTGGTCGTGGTGGGACGCGCTCCACCTGGGCTGGCTGACCGGCCTGTTCTGGGTCGCGGCCTTCGTCACCGTCGCGGTCGTCGCGGTCTCGGCGCTCACGCAGCGCGGCCCCCGCGGTGGCCAGGGCACGCCTCCGCAGGCTCCGCCGTGGCCGGGCGGTCCGGGCCACGGCCCGGGGGGTCCGGGTCACGGCCCGGGTGCCGGTCCGGCGCAGGGCCCGCACGCCCCGGGTTACGGCCCGACGGCGACCCCCGGCGCCCCCGCGGGCGGCGCACCCTCGGACGCTCCGTGGGGCAGCCCCGGCCCGACGTACCCGGGCGGCCCGGCGTACCCGGGCGGCCCGGCGACGTCCGGCACCCCCGGCGGGTCGCCCGCGGGCGGCGCGCCGACGGGGACGCAGGACGACGCGGTCTGGTCCGCGGAGGCGAGCCCGTACGCGGCCGCCGCGCCCGGCGTGACCGCGCCCCTCCCCCCGCACGCGCCGTACGCCCCGTCTCCGCAGGGCGCACCGCAGCCGCCGCTCCCGCCGCAGCCCGCGCGGGCCCCGCGCCCGCCGAAGCCCCCGCGCCCGCGCGGCCCGGGCGCGACGACGACCGGCATCGTCGTCGGGCTGAGCCTCCTGCTGGGGGCGCTGCTCCTCGTGGTCGACCGCCAGGGCGAGCTGCCCTGGCCGGTGTTCCTGACCTGGGCGGGCCTCAGCGGGATCCTCGCGGGCCTCGCCATCGTGGTGAGCGGGCTCCGCGGGCGGACGAGCGGCGGCCTCGGCTGGCTCGCGGTGGTCCTGCTCGTCGTCGCGCTCCCCGCCTCGGCGTGGCGCACGACCCCGTTCACCGTGTTCGTCGACGACTCCGTGCGGACCGTCACCGACGGCACGCACCGCATCACCGACCCCGACGTCGCCGAGCAGGGGTTCGGCGTGTCGTTCGGCGACCCGCGCATCGACCTGTCCGACCTGGACCTGTCGGACGCGACCACCGGCTCGCCCGTCGAGGTCCCCGTCCGGCTCGGCGCGGGCGACGCGACGGTCGTCGTGCCGGACGGTGTCCCCGTCCGCGCCGAGGTGCAGGTGCTCGCGGGCAACGCGCGCTGGCACGTCGACGGCGACCGGCAGGAGATCGGCGGGGTCAGCACGCAGCCGGTGACGTTCGACAACGACGAGGTCCAGGCGGGCGACGACCCGCTGCTCGTGCTGCAGGTCGAAGTCGGCGCCGGCCAGGTCACGATCGAGGAGGACTGATGAACGACGAGAACCACCGCGACGACAAGACGCGGCCGCTCGGGGACGAGCTGTTCGACCCCGCCCGCACGGAGCACCCGGCGTCCGCGGCGGACCCGACGGTCCCGCTCCCGGCCGTGTCGTCCGCGGCCGACAGCCGTGCGACGACCCCGCTCCCGGCCGCGACGCCGCTCGCCGACGTCGGGGCCACCACGCCGCTGCCCACCGCGCCGTCGGTCGACCCGCTGTCGGTCGACGGACCGTCGGTCGACGCGCGGTCCGGGGGCGCCCCGTCTGCCGGTGCACCGCCCGTCGGTGCGCCGCCCCTCGGGGCGTCGTCCCACGGCGCGCCCCCGACGACGTCGGGCGCCGGCCCGTCGTCGGCGGCCGGGCAGACCGGTCCCGGCGGGACCGTGGACCCCGGCCCGCTCCCGCGGCGCGGCCCGCGCGTCGCCACGATCGTGTGGGGCTTCGTCATCGTCGCCTTCGCCGTCGTGGTGCTGGCGGCCGCGCTCGGCGCCCGCGTCGACCTCGGGCTCGCGACGATCGTCGTGCTCGCCGCGGCGGGCGTCACGCTCGTCGTCGGGTCGATCGTCTCCGGGGCACGACGCCGCCGGGGCTGAGCCGCACCGGGACCTCCGGACGCGCCGAGGGCCGTGGCACGTCGTGCCACGGCCCTCGGTGTGCCCGAGCGACGCCGCCCCGCACGCTCTCCCCGGTGCGACCCGGTGGGAGCGGGTCCTCGGCGCCCGGACGGGCTGCCGGGACGGTCAGGGGGTCGGCTCGTCGCCCCGCCGCGTCGGGCCGTCGGCCCGGTGCTCGGGCGTGGTCGGCCCGGTCGTCGTCGTCGGGGTGTCGGGCGAGGCCGCGGGCGAGGAGCCCGGTGCGCTCGGCGTGCCCGTGCCGGCGGCACCGGTCGGCTCGACGGGCGTCGCCGTCGTGCCGGGAGCGGCCGCGCGGGCCTCGGCGCCGGGGGTCGAGAGCGCAGAGGGGCGGCCCGGGGAGGTCGGCTCGGGACGCACCGGAGGCGCCGTCGGCGACGGCTCGACGTGCCCCGGCGCGGCGTGCGCGGGTGCGGCGTGCCGACCGGCGTCCGACAGGTCGCCCGACGACGAGTAGCCGCCCGGGGTCTCGACGGCGACGCTCGGCCCGCCCGCGAGCCGCCGGAGCGCGATGCCGACGAGGATGAACAGGATGCCCAGCCCGATGACGAGCGCGCACACCCCGAACGCGACGACGGAGGTGAACAACGACGCGCGCAGGAACGAGGCCGTCATGACGGTCTGGCGCGTCGGATCGTCCTGACCGAGCTCGGCGTAGGTCTTGCCGCCGCTCGCCTCGAGCGCGTGCTTGTTGATGACCTCGGCCTGCGCGTACGCGGTGAGCGGCCCGTTGACGTGGCGCCCCGCGAGGAACGACGCGTCGTCGGAGACGGTGATCTCCTCGGCGGACAGCTGGTTCGACACGACGATCCATGTGCCGATGCCCGCGAGGAGAAGGATGATGCCCGCGATGATCGACACGAGACCGATGCCCCGTGCCCCCTTCGTCGGTGTGACGGTGACGGTGCTCGACATGGCGCGTTCTCCCCTTCGTCAGGACCCACCTGCAACCGCCCGCACGAGACCGCCCGCGGGTGCGGGCCGGTCACGGGACGGTCGAACCACCCATACGGGGCCCACGGTAGCGACGGGAGCGGAGCACCGCGCGGCGAACGCGCACCTCAGGGCGGGCGCGGCGGCGACCGCGCGGCCCGCCGGGGCCGGGATGGGAGGATGCGGTCCGTGCGCATCACCCACCTGACCGACTGCTACCTGCCGCTGCTCGGCGGCATCGAGACCCAGGTCGCGCGGCTCGCGCAGCAGCAGGCGGCCGCCGGTCACGACGTCGCGGTCGTCTGCACGACGCCCGCGCGCCCCGGCGCGCACGGCGTGTCGACCGAGCGGGACGGTGCCGTCACGGTGCACCGGCTCGCCGCGCGCGTCCCGGGCGGGTACCCCGTGCACCCGCGCGCGCCGCACCACGTGGCGCAGGTCCTGCGCGCCGACCGGCCCGACGTCGTGCACCTGCACATGGGCGTGCTGACGCCCTCCACCCAGGCGTCGCTGCGGACGGTCGTGCGCGCGGGGCTGCCCGCGGTGCTCACCGTGCACAGCGTCTGGGGCGGCGCGGAGCGCGCGTTCGCCGGGCTCGACCGCGTGGTCCGCTGGTCCCGCTGGCCCGTGCTGTGGTCGGCCGTGAGCGAGCTGACCGCCGCTCCCCTGCGCCGCATCGTCGGCGACCACGGCGAGGTCGTGGTGCTGCACAACGGCCTCGACCTCGACGCGTGGCGCATCCCGCGCACCGAGCGCGCCGACCGCATGGAGGGCTCGGCCGTCCACGTCGTGGCCGCGACGCGGTTCGCGCCGCGCAAGCGCGTGCTGCCGTTCCTCGAGGTCGTGCGCGACGCCGTCGCGCGCCTCCCCGAGGGGGCGCTGCACGTGACGCTCGCCGGGGACGGACCCGAGCTGGCCGACGCGCGGCGCTTCGTCACCGAGCACGGGCTGGGGTCGGTCGTGTCGCTCCCCGGCCGCCTCGACGCGACGGGCCTCCAGCGGCTCTACGCGCGCGCCGACGTGTTCGCCGCGCCCGCCGTCGAGGAGGCGTTCGGCATCGCCGCGCTCGAGGGCCAGGCCGCCGGGCTGGCGGTGCTCACGCGCTCGCAGTCGGGCGTCGCGGAGCGCCTCACCGACGGCGTCGATGCGCTCGTGGCGGACGACGACGCCGGCCTCGCCGACGCGCTCGTACGCCTCGCGACCGAGGACGGCCTGCTCGACCGGATCGTCGCCCACAACCGGGACGTGCCGTCGTCGGCGGGCTGGCCGCGCGTGCTCGCCGACGTGGAGCGGGCATACGAACGGGCCGCGACGATCGCCGTGGATCGTCGGGCCCGTCCGTCCCGCTAGGGGGTCACTCCCACTCGATGGTGCCCGGGGGCTTGCTCGTCACGTCGAGCACGACGCGGTTGACCTCGGAGACCTCGTTGGTGATGCGCGTCGAGATGACGGACAGCACGTCGTAGGGCAGGCGCGTCCAGTCGGCCGTCATCGCGTCCTCGGACGAGACGGGGCGCAGCACGATCGGGTGGCCGTAGGTGCGGCCGTCGCCCTGGACGCCGACCGAGCGGACGTCGGCGAGCAGCACGACCGGGCACTGCCAGATCTCCTGGTCGAGGCCGGCCTTCGTGAGCTCCTCGCGCGCGATCGCGTCGGCGGCGCGCAGCGTCTCGAGGCGGTCCGCCGTGACCTCGCCGACGATGCGGATGCCGAGCCCGGGGCCCGGGAACGGCTGCCGCGCGACGATCTCCTCGGGCACGCCGAGCTCGCGACCGACCGCGCGGACCTCGTCCTTGAACAGGGTGCGCAGCGGCTCGACGAGCGAGAACTGCAGGTCGTCGGGCAGGCCGCCGACGTTGTGGTGGCTCTTGATGTTCGCCGCGCCCTCGCCGCCGCCGGACTCGACGACGTCCGGGTAGAGCGTGCCCTGCACGAGGAACTTCACCTCGGCGCCGTGCTCGCCCGCGTCCTCGACGATCTGGCGCGCCGCGTCCTCGAACACGCGGATGAACTCGCGGCCGATGATCTTGCGCTTGGTCTCCGGGTCGCTGTGCCCGGCGAGCGCGGTGAGGAACCGCTCCTTCTCGTCGCGGATCACGAGGTTGACGCCCGTCGCCGCGACGAAGTCGCGCTCGATCTGCTCGACCTCGCCCGCGCGCATCAGCCCGTGGTCGACGTGCACGCACGTGAGCTGGTCGCCCACCGCACGCTGCACGAGCGCCGCGGCGACGGCGGAGTCCACGCCGCCCGAGAGGGCGCAGATGACGCGCGCGTCGCCGACTTGGGCGCGGATCGCAGCGACCTGGTCCGCGATGACGTTGCCGGGCGTCCAGTCCGGTGCGAGGCCCGCGCCGTCGTACAGGAAGTGCTCCAGCACGGTCTGGCCGTGGGCGGAGTGCTTGACCTCCGGGTGCCACTGCACGCCGTAGAGGCGACGCTCGCGGTCCTCGAACGCGGCGACCGGCGAGCCCGACGACGTCGCGAGGACCTCGAAGCCCTCGGGCGCGCGGTGCACGGCGTCGCCGTGGCTCATCCATGTGGTCTGGTTCTGCGGCGTGCCGTCGAGCAGCACGCCCGCGGCGCACACCTCGACCTCGGTGCCGCCGTACTCGCGCAGACCCGTCTGGGCGACCTCGCCGCCGAGCGCCTTCGCCATGGCCTGGAAGCCGTAGCAGATGCCCATGACGGGCACGCCGGCCTCGAACAGCGCCGGGTCGACGAACGGGGCACCCGTCGCGTACACGGACGAGGGACCGCCCGAGAGGATGATCGCGGCCGGGTCCTTGGCGAGCATCTGCTCGACCGTGAAGGTGTGCGGCACGATCTCGGAGTAGACCTTGGCCTCGCGCACGCGGCGCGCGATGAGCTGCGCGTACTGGGCGCCGAAGTCGACGACGAGCACGGGCCGCGGGGTCGAGGCCACCTCGGCGGTGGTGGGGGTGTCGGGAGCGGTGGCGGGTGACGTCACCCGTCCAGGATAGTCGCCGTGCGGCGGGGCTCGTCCCGCGTCTCAGGCGTCGGTGCGCACCTCGGCGCGCGCCGCGACGCGCTCGCGCAGGGCGCGGGCGGCCGCCTCCGGGTTGCTCGCCGCCGTGATCGCGCGCACCACCACGATCCGGGTCGCGCCCGCGTCGAGGACCGCGTCGAGCCGGTCCGCGTCGATCCCGCCGATCGCGAACCAGGGCGTCGCGGGCCGGGTCGCCGCGACGTCGCGCAGCAGGTCCAGGCCGACGGCGGCCCGCCCCGGCTTCGTCGGGGTCGCCCACAGCGGACCCACGCAGAAGTAGTCCACCGCCGGGTCGGCCTCTGCCGCGGCCGCCTGCGCGGCCGAGTGCGTGGACCGGCCGAGCGCGGGCCCCGCGCCGAGCAGCGCCCGCACGGCCGGGACCGGCAGGTCGCCCTGGCCCATGTGCACGACCGGCGCGCCCGTGACCGACGCCACGTCCGCCCGGTCGTTCACGGCCCACAGCGCGCCGTGCTCCGTCGCTACGCGCGCGACGAGCTCCTGGAGCTCGAGCTCGCGCGCGACGTCGAGCGTCTTGTCGCGGAGCTGCACGACGTCCACCCCGCCCGCGAGCGCCGCCCGCAGGAAGTCCTCGAGGTCGCCGCGCTCCTCGCGCGCGTCCGTGCAGAGGTAGAGCCGCGCGTCGGCGAGCCGGGCGCGTGCGGCGTCCCCTGCCGACGGGGCGGGAGTGGCCGGGGTGGTGGAGGTCTCGGAGCTCACCCGCGGGAGCCTAGCCTCGGCGGGCCCACGGCAGGAGGTACTGTGGCCGACAGCACGGGAGCCCCGCACGGGGCTGAGAGGGCGTCGCCGCCGACCGTCGAACCTGATCTGGGTCATGCCAGCGAAGGGAGCGCACATGAGCCTGTCCGTCCACCCGTCCGCGGGTGGCTCCGTCGTGCCCGACGGCGCGCGCGACGTCGTCGTCGTGGGGGGCGGGATCGTGGGTCTCGCCGTCGCGTGGCGCGCCGCGCGCGCGGGCCTGACCGTCACGGTGCTCGACCCGGCGCCGGGCGCGGGCGCGACGCACGCCGCAGCGGGGATGCTCGCGCCGGTGACCGAGGCCGACTTCGGGGAGGAGGCCGCCCTGCGGCTCCACCTCGCGGCCGCCGCGGCGTGGCCGGCGTTCGCCGCGGACCTGCGCGCGGCGACGGGGGCGGACGTCGGGCTGCGGACCGCCGGGACGCTCACCCTCGCCTACGACGCGGACGACCTCGCGCTGCTCCGCCGCGTCCTCGCCCTGCACGCCGCGCACGGTCTCGCGTCGCACGAGCTCACCGTCGCCGACGCGCGCCGACGCGAGCCGTACCTGGGCCCGCGCGTCGCCGGGGCGGCGTGGGCCCCCGCGGACCACGCCGTCGACCCGCGCGCGACGCACGCCGCGCTGCTCGCGGCGGTCGTCGGACGCGACACCGCGGGCGCGGGCTCGGCCGCCGGGACCCGCGTCGTCCGCGCGGCCGCGACCCGGCTCGCGCTCGATGCCGGGCGCGTGGTCGGCGTGCACGACGACGCCGGCCGGCTCCACCGCGCGGGTGCGGTCGTCGTCGCGGCGGGCTGGCAGTCGGGCGCCCTCCTCGCGGACGTGCCGGGCGTCGTCGTGCCCACGCGCCCGGTGAAGGGTCAGACGCTGCGGCTCGACGCGGGCCCGGACCTCGCGCTGGAGCACGTCGTGCGCGGGCTCGTGCAGGGCCGGCCGGTGTACGTCGTGCCGCGCGACGCCGAGCCGGCGGGGCCGCGCGCGGGTCACCGGGAGGTCGTCGTCGGGGCCACCACCGAGGAGAACCCGGACGACCGCCGCGCCACCGCCGGCGGGGTCTTCGCGCTCCTGCGGGACGCGCGCGCCCTCCTGCCGGGGATCGACGAGGCCGCGCTGGTCGAGGTGACGCCGCGGGGGCGTCCCGCGACCCCGGACAACCTCCCGCTCGTCGGGCCGACGGACGTCCCGGGGCTGCACCTCGCGACGGGCCACGGCCGCAACGGCATCCTGCTCGCCCCGCTCACGGCCGACGCCGTCGTCGCCGGGCTCGGCGGGCTCCCCGCGCTCGGCGGGACGGAGCCCGGCGACGACGTCGCGACCGCCCTCGCCACCGCCCGGACCGACCGCTTCGCCCGCACCGCCACGACACCGAGGTGAGACCCGTGACCGCACCCGCACCCACCGCGCTCGTCAACGGCGAGCCGTACCCGCTCGACGGCGACGTCGACCTGGAGCGGCTCGTCGCCGCGCTCGTCCCCGCCTACGTCGCCGACGGCACGCCGCAGGGCGTCGCGGTGGCCGTCGGGGACGCCGTCGTGCCGCGCGGCGCCTGGGCGACGACCGTCGTCGCGCCCGGGGACCGCATCGAGATCGTCACCGCCGTCCAGGGCGGCTGAGGAGGAGCCATGACCACGACCGACGTCTCCCCCGCCACCGCGAGCGGCCCGGCCGGCGCCGACGACCCGCTCGTCGTCGCCGGCACCCCGATCGGGTCGCGCCTCGTCATGGGCACCGGCGGGGCCGCGAACCTGCTCACGCTCGAGGACGCGCTCGTCGCGTCGGGCACCGCCCTGACGACCGTCGCGATGCGACGCGTCGCCGTCCGCGCCGGCGGGGACGCGAGCCCCGACGCCGGGATCTGGGCGCTGCTCGCCCGTCTCGGCATCCGCGCGCTGCCCAACACCGCCGGGTGCTTCTCGGTGCGGGAGGCCGTCCTCACCGCGCACCTCGCGCGCGAGGCGTGCGGCACCGAGTGGGTCAAGCTCGAGGTGATCGCCGACGACGTGACCCTCCTGCCCGACCCGGTCGGCCTCGTCGAGGCGGCGGACCAGCTCGTGCGCGACGGGTTCGTCGTGCTGCCCTACACGAACGACGACCCGATCCTCGCGCGCCGGCTGGAGGACGTCGGCTGCGCGGCCGTCATGCCCCTCGGGGCACCGATCGGCACGGGGCTCGGCATCCTCAACCCGCGCAACGTCGAGGCGATCGCCGCCGCGGCCCGGGTGCCCGTGATCCTCGACGCGGGGATCGGCACGGCGTCCGACGCCGCGCTCGCGATGGAGCTCGGCTGCGACGGCGTGCTCCTCGCGACGGCCGTCACGCGCGCCGCCGACCCGGTCCGCATGGCCCGCGCGATGCGCCTCGCCGTCGAGTCGGGCCGGCTCGCCGCGGGCGCCGGGCGCATCCCCCGCCGCGAGGGCGCCCTGGCGAGCTCGTCCCCGCAGGGCCGCCTCGACCTCGCCCTCTGACCCCGTCGACCAGGCGGTCCCTGCGCGCCGAGCAGGCCATCCCGGCTCGTCCGCCGACCAGGACGCGCCACGACCACCTGGTCGACGTGCAGGGGGGCTAGGGGGTGGGGGTCTTCAGGGCGTCGAGGAGGGCCGGGACGCCGCCGACGACGGAGCGTGCGTCGAGGCCCGCCGCGCGGGCGGCGTCGGCGACGCGGGCGGAGCGGCCGCCGACCGCGCACACCACGAGCACCGGGCGGTCGGCGGGCAGGTCCGCGATCGCCGCGGCGGCACCGGGGTCCTGCGCGCCGCCGAGGAACTCGCCGCTCGGGACGAGCGTCGACCCGGGGAGCGGGCGCACCTGCGCCTCCCAGTCCTCGCGGACGTCGAGCAGGAAGGGTGCGGCGTCGTCGGCCCGCAGCAGGGCGGCCGCGTCAGGGGCGGACACGTCGCGCGGCGCGGGCCCCGGTGCCCCGGTCGGCCCCGCCCCGCCACCGGGCACCGCCACGACCGACGCCGCGGGCCGGAGCCCGCAGAACGCGGCGTAGGCGTCGTCGCCCGGCAGGAGCGCGGTGACGGGCTCGCGCGTCGGGTCGGCGCGCACGGTGAGCTGGCGCCACGAGAGGTCGAGGGCGTCGTAGACGGCGAGGCGGCCCAGCAGCGTCGTGCCGGCGCCGGTGACGAGCTTGATCGCCTCGGTCGCCATGACCGAGCCGACGGTGCCGCACATCGCGCCGAACACGCCGCCGGTCGCGCAGTCGGGTGCCGCGCCCGGGGGCGGCGGGACGGGGAACACGTCGCGGTAGGTGACCCCGCGCGGGCCCTGCTCCCCCGACCCCGCCGCAGGGTCAGGACCCGCGGCGTCCGGGTGCGGGGCGTCGTCGGGCACGGCGAACCGGGGCGCGGCCCAGAAGACGCTGACCTGTCCCTGGAAGCGGTAGATCGAGCCCCAGACGACGGGCAGGCCGAGGACCTCGGCCGCGTCGGAGACGAGGTAGCGGGTCGGGAAGTTGTCGGCGCCGTCGAGCACGACGTCGTAGCCGCGCAGCACGTCGAGCGCGTTGTCCGCGTCGAGCCGCAGCGCGTGCTCGACGACGTGGACGTGCGGGTTGACGTCCGCGATGCTCTCGTGCGCGGAGTCGACCTTGCGGCGCCCGACGTCCGACCCGCCGTGGATGACCTGGCGCTGGAGGTTGGACGTGTCGACGGCGTCGTCGTCGACGATGCCGATCGTGCCGACGCCCGCGGCGGCGAGGTAGAGCAGCGCGGGGCTGCCGAGGCCGCCCGCGCCGACGACGAGCACGCGCGCGGCCGCGAGCCGCCGCTGGCCCTCGGTGCCGACGCCCGGCAGCGCGAGGTGGCGCGCGTAGCGCTCGAGCTCCGGCGTCGAGAGCTCGTGACCGGGCGCGACGAGGGGCGCGAGCGGCGTCGTCATGCCGCGTACTGCTCCTCCAGCGCGACGAGCTTCGCGTCGGCCTCGGCGTGCACCTTCTTCTCGAGGATGAACGACATGACCGGCACGACGCCCGCGAACACCATCGTCGCGAGGCGGCCCCAGCCCCAGCGCATCTTGGTCCACAGGTCGAGCACGGTGACGAGGTACACGACGTAGATCCACCCGTGGGCGAAGGGGATCCAGGACACGTAGCGCATGATCCCGTCGACGTCGACGAACGCACCGACCCCGTACTTGACGAGCATCTCGACGCACAGGATCAGCAGCATCACACCGGTGATGATCGCGAGGACCCGGTAGCGCGCGAGCGCGCCGCGCGCCTTGCGGATCGCGGTGCGCGCGGCCTCCGCGCTGGGGGCCGCCGCGTCGGCGGGGGCGACGACGGGCGCGTCGGTGGGGGTGGCCGGGTCCTGCGTGGTCATGGGAGAGGTCCTCGTTCCGGGCGAGACGGCCGCGGCGGTCTCCGCCGCGTGCGGTGGCGTGACGCGGTCGCCGCGTTAAACCGTCGCCGCGTGTCGGACGCCGAACCTAGGGTAGAACACCGTGCGACCCCTCCCTCTCCCCGACCCGGGGACTCCCGACCTGCGCGGCCCGTCCCGCTACCTCCTCTGGATCGCCCGGCGCCAGTGGACGGTGCTCACGGTGTCCGTGCTGCTCGGCCTCGTGAACTTCGCGTGCCAGGCGTTCCAGCCGTACATGCTCGGCCGCGCGCTCGACGAGGGGCTCACCGCCGGGTTCGGTGCCGAGCTGTGGCGCTGGGCGGGCCTCCTGCTCGCGCTGGGCCTGGGCATCGTCGTCACGGGCGTGACGCAGCACCGGTTCGACATCGCGAACTGGCTGCGCTCGGCGCTCACGACGTCGCAGCTCGTGGGCGACGTCACGGCCCGCTCGGGCGACGCGATCACCGAGGAGCTCCCGACGGGCGAGGTCGTGTCCACCGTCGCGAGCGACGCGATGCGCGTCGGCCAGCTCTTCTCGATGATGGGCCAGTTCCTCGGCGCGCTCGGCGCGTACGTCGTCGTGGCGGTCATCATGCTCTCGACGTCGCTGCAGCTCGGTCTCGTCGTCGTGCTGGGCCTGCCGGTCGTCGCCGCGGTGCTCGCGCTGCTCGTCAAGCCGCTCCAGCAGCGCCAGGCCGCGCAGCGCGAGGCGCAGGGCCGCCTGACGACGCTCGGCGCGGACACGGTGTCGGGCCTGCGCATCCTGCGCGGGATCGGCGGCGAGGGCGTGTTCGTGGGCCGCTACGCGCAGCAGTCGCAGAAGGTCCGCGAGGCCGGCGTGAAGGTCGCGCACACGCAGGCCACGCTCGACGCGCTCCAGGTGCTCCTGCCCGGTCTCCTCGTCGTGCTCGTCGTCTACCTCGGCGCGACGGCGGCCCTGCGCGGCGAGATCACGCCCGGGCAGCTCGTCGCGTTCTACGGGTACACAGCGTTCCTCGGCTGGCCGCTGCAGGTCGCGACGCAGATGCTCAACATCGCGACGCGCGCCCACGTCGCCGCGCGCAAGATCGTGCGCGTCCTCGCGGTCGAGCCGGCAGCGGGCGCGAGCCCGGCCACCGCGCCCATGCCGCCCGAGGGCAGCCCCCTCGTCGACGAGACGAGCGGCCTGGTGCTCGAGCCGGGACGCGTCGTCGCGCTCGTCTCGGCGGACCCGGAGGCGTCGGCGGCCGTCGCGACCCGGCTGGGCCGGTTCGACGACGCCGCGGAGGCGGCCACGCCCGTGCGGCTCGGCGGCACACCGCTCGCCGCGCTCGACAAGCACACGCTCCGGCGCCGCGTCGTCGTCGCCGAGGCGACGCCGCAGCTCTTCTCGGGCGCGCTACGCGACGAGCTCGACGCGCGCGGCACCGCGACGGAGGCCGAGGTGCTCGCCGCGGTGAGCACGGCCGACGCGCACGACGTGCTCGACTCCGTGCCCGACGGCCTCGCGGGCGAGCTGCCCGAGAAGGGGCGGTCGCTCTCGGGCGGCCAGCGCCAGCGCGTCGCGCTCGCCCGGGCGCTCCTCACGGACCCGGAGATCCTCGTCCTCGTCGAGCCGACGAGCGCCGTCGACGCGCACACCGAGGCGCGGATCGCCGCGAGCCTCGCGCAGGCCCGTCGCGGGCGCACGACCCTCGTCGTCACGGCGTCGCCGCTCGTGCTCGAGCACGTCGACGAGGTGCTGCTCCTCGAGGACGGCCGGGTCACGGCGCGCGGCACGCACCGCGACCTCGTCGACCGCGCCCACTCCCCCGCGACAGCACCGGACGACGACGCGGCCCGGTACCTGCGCGTCGTCGGGCGCTCGCTCGACGACACCCCCGCCCTCGCCCGCACCGCACCCGAAGGAGGCCAGGCATGAGGCTCCCCGTCGCCGACGGCCCCGCCGTCCGCGCCGCCGCCGGACGCCTGTTCGCCCGGCACCGCGGCACGTTCGTGCTCATCGCCGTCCTCCACACCCTGGCCGCGGTCGCGGGTCTCGTGGGGCCGTGGCTCCTCGGCCGGCTCGTCGACGCCGTCACCGAGGGCACCACGTCGTCGTACGTGACGACCGTCGTCGCCGTGGGCGCGGGCGCGGTCCTCGCGCAGGCCGTCCTGCGCCGGTACGCGCAGCGCCTGTCCATGGTCTTCGGCGAGACCGTGTTCGCCGAGCTCCGCGAGGACCTCGTCGAGACGGTGACGTCGCTGCCGCTGTCCACGGTCGAGCGCGCGGGGACGGGCGACCTCGTGGCGCGCACGACGAACGACGTCGACCGCATCCAGCACGCCGTGCGGTTCGGCGTGCCGCAGCTCCTCGTCGCGGTCGTCACGCTCGTGCTCACGGCGGTCGCGGCCGTCGTCGTCGCGCCGCTCGTGGCGCTCGCGCTGTTCGTG
The DNA here is from genome assembly GCF_013127315.1 of Cellulosimicrobium sp. 72-3. Lineage (NCBI taxonomy): Bacteria > Bacillati > Actinomycetota > Actinomycetes > Micrococcales > Promicromonosporaceae > Cellulosimicrobium > Cellulosimicrobium sp. 72-3. Next base: position 1,207,635 of record NZ_CP053419.1, on the reverse strand, counting down.
GGCGTGCCGCTGCTCGTCGTCGTGTCGCGGTGGTACCTCAAGCGCGCGTCGGCCGGCTACCAGCGCGAGGCCGCCGCCTACGCGACGCTCAACGGCACCATCACCGAGAGCGTCGAGGGCGCGCGCACGGTCGACGCGCTCTCGCTCACCGAGCGCCGCCAGGCGCGCGTGCGCGCCGACCTCACCGAGGCGTTCGAGGCGGAGCGGTACACCCTCGGGCTGCGCACCGTGCTGTTCCCGGGCATCGACCTGGCCATCGCGATCGCGCCCGTCGCGGCGCTCGTGTGGGGCGCGTGGCTGCTCTCGCAGGGCCAGACGACGCTCGGCGCCGTGGCCACGGTGACGACCTACGCGTTCCAGCTCGCCGGGCCGGTGTGGAACCTCATCTTCTGGCTCGACGAGATCCAGGTGGCCGCGGCGTCGTACGCCCGCATCGTCGGCGTCGCGCAGGTGCCCGGCGACCGCACCCCGACGGGCGACGTGCCCGACGGCGACCGCCTCGTCGCGCGCGACGTCGAGTACGCCTACCGCGAGGGCCACCCCGTGCTGCACGGCGTCTCGCTCGACCTCGAGCCGGGCGAGCGGCTCGCCGTCGTCGGGCCGTCGGGCGCGGGCAAGTCGACCCTGGGCCGCATGCTCGCGGGCATCCACCCCCCGACGGCGGGCTCCGTCCGCTCCGGCGGCGTGCGGCTCGTCGACCTGCCGCTCGAGGACCTGCGGCGCGAGGTCGCGCTCGTCACGCAGGAGCACCACGTGTTCGTCGGCACGCTCGCGGACAACCTGCGCCTCGCGAAGGTCGACGCGGACGAGGCCGAGCTGCTCGACGCGCTCGACGCCGTCGACGCGCGCGGGTGGGCCGAGTCGCTGCCCGAGGGCCTCGCCACGGCCGTGGGGTCGGGCGGGCACGTGCTCACCCCGGCGCAGGCGCAGCAGCTCGCGCTCGCGCGCCTCGTGCTGCTCGACCCGCACACGCTCGTGCTCGACGAGGCGACGTCGCTCCTCGACCCCCGGGCGGCCCGCCACCTCGAGCGCTCGCTCGACGCCGTGCTGGCCGGCCGGACGGTCGTCGCGATCGCGCACCGCCTGCACACCGCGCACGACGCCGACCGCGTCGCCGTGGTCGACGGCGGCCGCATCAGCGAGATCGGCCCGCACGACGAGCTCGTCGCCGCGGGCGGCGACTACGCGCGGCTCTGGCACTCCTGGCAGCAGGAGTAGCGCCGGTCGGTGCCAAGATGGTGCCGATGCCTGGAACCACGAGCGCCACCCCGCACGACCTCCCGACCCTCCCGAGCCCCTGGCGGGCCCGGGTCCCCGGCTACGCCGACATCGACGCGCTCGTCCGGCTGCGGCGCCTGGACGAGCTCCAGGGCACGGGCTCGACGCACGTCGACCCCGCCGGGATCGAGTCCGAGGTCGCAGGGCTGGCCTCCTGGACGCGGCGCCAGCTGGTCGCCGTCGGGCCCGACGACGTCCCGCGCGCCTGGGTGACCGTGCACGACCGTGCCGCCGGGCGGGCCACCGTCTGGGGCTACTTCGACCGCGACGTGGCCGAGGTCGACGCGATCGCGGACGCGTTCTACCGCTGGGCGGAGCGCACCGCGGTCGCGATGGCGCGCCTGCGCGGCGTGACGGCGACGCGCCTCGACGAGAGCCCGTTCGCCGACGACACGCGCCAGGCGCAGTGGCTGACCCGGGCCGGGTACGCGCGGCGGCGCAGCTGGTTGCACATGACGCGCCCCGTCGTCCCGGACGATGCCGCGCTCGCCCCGCGCGCCGGGGTCATGGTCCGCCCGGTCGAGCGGCACGAGAACGGGATGCCTGTCGCGGCCGACCTCCAGGTCGTGCACCAGATGCTGGAGACGTCCTTCCAGGACCACTTCAACTCCTACCGGGAGAGCTTCTCGGAGTTCGTGCAGCGGCTCCGCGAGGACCCGGGCCACAGCTGGGACCACTGGTGGCTCGCGTACGTGGAGACCGACGACGGCCACCGGGTCCCCGCGGGCACGGTCGTGTGCTCGTCGATCGCCGCGGGCGAGAGCGGCGCGCGGGGCACCTACGTCGAGTACATCGGGGTGACGCGCGCCGCCCGCGGCCGCGGCGTGGCGAAGTCGCTGCTCGCGACGGTGATCGCGGACGCCGCCCGGGACGGTCGCGACCGCGTGGCGCTCGAGGTCGACGCCGACTCCCCCACGAAGGCCGACCAGCTCTACCGCTCGCTCGGCTGGGAGACGGACTACGTCACCGAGTCGTGGTTCAAGGACCTCGACCTCGACGGCTGACCGCGGGCGGCCGGGACGCGCAGCCGGTCGCGGGCCCGGACGCGCCGGTGCCCGGCCGTCGCGGACGACGACCGGGCACCGGGTGACGCGGCCTCGGGTGGCCTGGCGGAGTCAGACGACCCGATGGGACGAGCGCGTCAGAAGCACGAGACGTGGATCGCCACCGACGCGTCGGTCGACGTCGCGTAGGCGGTGCCCTGGCCGTCGTAGTCGTACATCGTCACCGCCGCGCCCGCGCTGTTGCGCGCGCTGTTGGTCGTCCCGTTGACCCGGAGCGACACGTTCGTCGGCGCGCTCGCCGTGATCTTCGCGTCGCGCGTGCCGCAGTTGTACGGCGTGGTCCTGCTCGCCGCGCTCGCGCTCGCCGCCGGGGCGAGGACCAGACCGATCGTGACCGCTGCCACCGCGAACGGTGCAAGACGCTTCTTCATGGAGTACCCCCGTGTCTCTCCGACCGCCGGGCGACGTCGACCGGCGGACCGCCCGGACGCTCTGTCCGGGCGGGATAAGACTGAGGTCCGTACATATGTCCGGCAAGCGGTGTGTCACGTGGTGAGACGGTGGTCCGTCCGCTCCCGCCCCGGGACGCGGCGCGTGCGCTCCCGACCCGCTCTCAGGGGTCGTTCGCGGGCCCGTCCTCAGGGGGTCGTTCGCGGGCCCGTCGCGCCGGCGTCGGCCGGGCCGGGGAGGCCGGCGATCCCCGCGTCCTCCCCGCGCGCGCGGCGCTTGCCGCCCGCCGCCTCGTCACGCACGAGCCGGACCCACAGCAGCACGGCGAACCCGCCGAACACCCACCACTGGAGCGCGTAGAACAGGTTCTGCAGGTTGAGCCCCGTGCCGCCCTCGATCGTCGGGCGCGGGAGCTGGGCCGGGCCGCCGTCGGCCGCCGACGGCTGCGCCGGGTCCGAGGACAGCAGCACGAGGTAGCCCGAGTACATCGGCCCGCCCCACGCGTTGACCAGCTCGCCCGTGGAGATCGCGTCGGTGCGGCCGGGGGCGGAGCCGCCCTGCCCGGCGGCCTCGGAGGCCTGGAGGTAGCCGGTCAGACGCACGACGCCGTCCGGCGGGTCGAGCGCGGCGCTCTCCTCGGGCGACTCGACCCAGCCCCGCACGACGGGCAGGACCGGGGCGCCCGAGAGGTCGGCCCACGACGCGCCCTGGGTGCCGTCGTCGGTCACGTGGAGCGGGGTGAGCACGAGGTAGCCGGTGCGGCCGTCGAGCGCGCGGCCCTCGACGAGGAGCTGCCCCTCCGCGTCGTACTCGCCCTCGACCCAGGCCTGCCGCCCGACGAGCTCGCCGGGGAACGTGGACTGCGGCGGGAGCAGCACGCCGACGCCCTCGGGGCCGGCGGCCTCAAGCTCGGCGGCCTCGTGCTGCGCCGCGAGCTCGGCACGCTGCTGGGCGCGGTCGAGCTGCCAGACGCCGAGCCGCGCGCACACGGCCGCGGCGACGAGGAGGAGCACGAGCAGCCCGACGACCCGGGGCTGGCGGGCGACCGCCCAGAACGAGCGGGGCGCGGTGGGCTCGGGCACGACCCCACGGTATCCGGGGCGCGGGCGGGTCCCCGCATCCGGACCGCCTGGCGGGCGAACGTCACACGCCGCCCACCGGCCCTCGAGGCCGGGGACAACGTCCTCGGCCGTGGTTCCCGGGCGCGGGACCTTGGACCTTTTGTGCCGTCGCGGGCGCAGGTCACACCGCCGGGCGCCAGGAGGAATAGTGCAGGCCCCCGGTCGATGGGGTTGTATGAAGCCGTAGTCGTTCACGGACCCTTCCCCCGCAGGAGCGTGAGATGAGCACGACCACCGTCACCGAGTCCACCGCCTGGCAGCCCGCCGAGATCGCACCGCTCGACGACGACACCCTGCGTCGGGTCGACGCCTGGTGGCGCGCGGCGAACTACCTCTCGGTCGGCCAGATCTACCTGCTCGACAACCCGCTGCTGCGCACGCCGCTGGACCGCGAGGACGTCAAGCCGCGCCTCCTGGGCCACTGGGGCACCACGCCGGGCCTCAACTTCCTCTACGCGCACCTCAACCGCGCGATCGCGCAGCGCCGCCAGTCGACGATCTACGTCGCCGGCCCCGGCCACGGCGGCCCCGGCCTCGTCGCGAACGCGTACCTCGAGGGGACGTACTCCGAGACCTACTCGGACGTCACCCAGGACACCGAGGGCCTGCGCCGGCTGTTCCGCCAGTTCTCCTTCCCGGGCGGCATCCCGAGCCACGTCGCGCCGGAGACGCCCGGGTCGATCCACGAGGGCGGTGAGCTGGGCTACGCGCTCTCCCACGCGTACGGCGCCGCGTTCGACAACCCCGACCTGCTCGTCGCCGCGGTCGTCGGCGACGGCGAGGCGGAGACGGGCCCGCTCGCGACGAGCTGGCACTCGAACAAGTTCGTGAACGCGCGCAACGACGGCGTCGTCCTGCCGATCCTGCACCTCAACGGCTACAAGATCGCCAACCCGACGGTGCTCGCGCGCATCAGCGACGACGAGCTGCGCGACCTCATGATCGGCTACGGCCACACGCCCTACTTCTTCACGGGCGGGTTCGACGGCGAGGACCACTTCGAGGTGCACCGCCGCTTCGCGCAGCTCCTCGACGAGGTGCTCAACCACATCGCGCAGATCAAGGCCGACGCCGCGGCGGGGAACGACGAGCGTCCCGCGTGGCCGATGATCGTGTTCCGCACGCCGAAGGGCTGGACGTGCCCGCCGGTCATCGACGGCAAGAAGACCGAGGACTCGTGGCGCGCGCACCAGGTGCCGCTCGCGAGCGCCCGGGACACGCCGGAGCACCTCGAGGTGCTGCGCGGCTGGCTCGAGTCCTACCGGGCCGACGAGCTGTTCGACGAGGACGGCCGCCTGGTCGACGACGTCGCCGCGCTCGCCCCCGAGGGCACGCTCCGCATGAGCGACAACCCGCACGCGAACGGCGGCCTCCTGCTCAAGGACCTCCGCCTGCCGGACTTCCGCGACTACGCCGTGGACGTCACCGGGCCGGGCAGCAGCATCGCCGAGTCGACGCGCGTCCTCGGGCAGTGGCTCACCGACGTCGTGCGGAAGAACCCGGACAACTTCCGGATCTTCGGCCCCGACGAGACGGCGTCGAACCGCCTCCAGGCCGTGTACGAGGTCACGGACAAGCAGTGGAACGCCGACTTCTTCGGGCCCGACGTCGACGAGCACCTCGCGCGCGCCGGCCGCGTCATGGAGATGCTGTCGGAGCACCAGTGCCAGGGCTGGCTCGAGGGCTACCTGCTCACCGGGCGGCACGGCCTGTTCACGAGCTACGAGGCCTTCATCCACATCGTCGACTCGATGTTCAACCAGCACGCGAAGTGGCTCAAGGTCACGAACCATATCCCGTGGCGGCGCCCGGTCGCGAGCCTCAACTACCTGCTGTCGAGCCACGTGTGGCGCCAGGACCACAACGGCTTCAGCCACCAGGACCCGGGCTTCATCGACCACGTCGTGAACAAGAAGGCCGAGATCGTCCGCGTCTACCTGCCGCCGGACGCGAACACGCTGCTCTCGACGTACGACCACTGCCTGCGCTCGCGCCAGTACGTGAACGTCGTCGTGGCGGGCAAGCAGCCGGCGCCGCAGTTCCTGTCGATGGACCAGGCGATCGCGCACTGCTCGCGCGGCCTCGGCATCTGGGACTGGGCCGGCACCGAGGTCGAGGGCGAGGACCCGGACGTCGTGCTCGGCGCCGCGGGCGACGTGCCCACGCTCGAGGTGCTCGCCGCGGCGGACATCCTGCGCCGGCGCATCCCCGACCTCAAGGTCCGGGTCGTCAACGTCGTGGACCTCATGCGGCTCCAGGACGAGAAGGAGCACCCGCACGGCCTGTCGGACAAGGACTTCGACACGCTCTTCACGACGGACCGGCCGGTCATCTTCAACTACCACGGCTACCCGTGGCTCATCCACCGCCTCACGTACCGCCGCACGAACCACGCGAACATCCACGTGCGCGGCTACAAGGAGGAGGGCACCACCACCACCCCGTTCGACATGGCCATGCTCAACGACATCGACCGCTACCACCTGGTGATCGACGTCATCGACCGTGTGCCGTCCCTGCGCTCGACCTACGCGGGCCTGCGCCAGGAGATGGTCGACGCGCGGCTGGCGGCCCGCCAGTACACCCGCGAGCACGGGGAGGACATCCCCGAGGTGCGCGACTGGGTGTGGCCGGACGTCGGCGAGACGGCGACCGAGGAGGGTGGCCCGCAGTACAACGGCGCGAGCGCCGCCGTGCAGGACACCGGAGGAGACAACGAGTGAGCGACACCGCTCGCAGCATCTACATCACCTCGCCCGAGGGCGAGACGGGCAAGTCCACGATCGCGCTGGGGGTCCTCGACCTGCTGGTCCGCAAGGTCCAGCGGGTCGGGGTCTTCCGGCCGGTCACCCGGGCCGCCGGCCCGGACGTGCAGGACTACGTGCTCGAGCTCCTGCTCGCGCACGACGGCGTGGACGTCACCGCCGAGCAGGCGATCGGCGTCACGTACGAGGACGTCCACGCCGACCAGGAGGCCGCGCTCTCGCGGATCGTGGCCCGGTACCACGAGGTCGCGAGCCAGTGCGACTTCGTGGTCGTCGTGGGCACGGACTACACCGACGTCGCCGGGCCGACCGAGCTGTCGTTCAACGCGCGCGTCGCGGCGAACCTCGGCGCACCGGTCCTCCTCGTCGTCTCCGGCAAGGGCCGCACGCCCGACGCCGTGGGCAACCTCATCGAGGTGAGCGTCGCCGAGCTGCGCTCGCAGCACGCGCAGCCCATCGGCGTCGTCGCGAACCGCGTGCAGCCGGACGACCTCGACGCGGTGCGCGCGCTGCTCGGGTCGCTGGGACCGGACGGCGAGCCGCTCGCGGGCGGCACGTCGTCGGGCCCGACGGCGCAGCCCGCCCCGGGCACGCGGCTGCCGGGCTGGGCGGTGCCCGAGGACCCGTTCCTCGACGCGCCGACCGTGCGGATCCTCATGGAGGCCGTGGGCGGGACGCTCGCGTTCGGCGAGGAGGAGCTCCTCGCGCGCGAGGCGACCGACCTGCTCGTCGGTGCGATGTCGTTCGAGCACCTGCTCGACCGGCTCACCGACGGCGCCGTCGTCATCACGCCCGGCGACCGGGTGGACATCCTCATCGGGCTGCTCGCCGCCCACTCGGCGTCGGGCTTCCCGTCGCTCGCGGGCGTCATCCTCAACGGCGGGTTCTTCCCGCCCGAGTCGACGGCGCGCCTCGTCGCGGACCTCGACCCGAGCCTGCCGATCATCCGCACCGACCTCGGGACGTTCCGCTCGGCGAGCGCCGCCGCGAGCGCCCGGGGCCGCGTGACCAAGGAGTCGCAGCGCAAGGTCGACACGGCGCTCGCGCTGTTCGAGCAGAGCGTCGACGGCGCGGCGCTCCTCGCGGGGCTCGACGTGCCCCGGCCCGAGGTCGTCACGCCGCTGATGTTCGAGTACGAGCTGCTGTCGCGCGCCCGTGCGGACCGCAAGCACGTCGTGCTGCCCGAGGGCGACGACGACCGCATCCTGCGCGCCGCGTCCACGCTGCTCGGCCGTCAGGTCGCGGAGCTGACGATCCTCGGCGAGGAGCAGAAGGTCCGCGCCCGCGCGGCGGAGCTCGGCCTCGACATCGACGCCGCGCACGTCGTCAGCCCGCACGACCCCGAGCTCGTGGAGCGGTTCGCCGCGGAGTACCAGCGGCTGCGCGCGCACAAGGGCATGACGCTCGAGGAGGCGCGCGAGCGCGTCCAGGACGTCTCCTACTTCGGCACGATGATGGTCCACCTCGGGCTCGCGGACGGCATGGTGTCGGGCGCGAAGCACACGACGGCGCACACCATCAAGCCGTCGTTCGAGATCATCAAGACCCAGCCGGGCGTGTCCGTCGTCTCGTCCGTGTTCCTCATGTGCCTGCAGGACCGCGTGCTCGTCTACGGCGACTGCGCGGTCATCCCCGACCCGACGGCCGAGCAGCTCGCGGACATCGCGATCTCCTCGGCGGCGACGGCGCAGCAGTTCGGCGTCGACCAGCGGGTCGCGATGCTGTCGTACTCGACCGGCGAGTCCGGCTCGGGGGCCGACGTCGACAAGGTGCGCCGGGGCACGGCGCTCGTGCGCGAGCGCCGCCCCGACCTGTTCGTCGAGGGCCCGATCCAGTACGACGCGGCCGTGGACGCGTCCGTCGCGGCGTCGAAGATGCCGGGCTCGGACGTCGCGGGGCGCGCGACCGTGTTCATCTTCCCGGACCTCAACACGGGCAACAACACCTACAAGGCGGTCCAGCGCTCGGCGGGCGCCGTCGCGGTGGGCCCGGTCCTCCAGGGCCTCAACAAGCCGGTGAACGACCTCTCGCGCGGCGCGCTCGTGCAGGACATCGTCAACACCGTCGCGATCACCGCGATCCAGGCGCAGGCCCCGGCCGACGCCGTCGACCCCACCTCTGACTCCCAGGGAGCCACGTCATGACGATCCTGCCCGAGGGCGAGCGCCCCAACCCCTACAGCGCGTACGGCGCGCACGGGTCCGTGCTCGTCATGAACTCGGGGTCGTCCTCGCTCAAGTACCAGCTCGTCAACCCCGTCGGCGGCGAGGCGATCGCCGCGGGCACGATCGAGCGCATCGGCGAGGAGTCCGGGATCATCAAGCACCGGTTCGCCGGGAACACGACGACGCGCGAGGAGCCCGTCGCGGACCACGGGCACGCGCTGCGCATCGCGCTGAGCATGTTCGACGAGGTCGGCCCGACGCTCTCGGACGCCGACGTGTACGCGGTGGGGCACCGCGTCGTGCAGGGCGGCTCGCTGTTCGCCGACCCGGTCCTCGTCGACGACGGCGTGCTCGAGCGGATCCGCTCGCTGTCCCCGCTCGCGCCGCTGCACAACCCGGCGAACGTCAAGGGCATCGAGGTCGCGCGGTCGCTGCTCGGCGACGTGCCGCACGTCGCGGTGTTCGACACCGCGTTCTTCCAGCGGCTGCCGCAGCACGTCGCGACGTACGCCCTGGACGCCGAGGTCGCCGAGAAGTACGCGATCCGGCGCTACGGCGCCCACGGCACGAGCCACCAGTACGTGTCCGGGAAGGTCGCGCGCGTCCTCGGGCGCCGGATCGAGGGTCTCAACACGATCGTCCTGCACCTCGGCAACGGCGCCTCGGCGTCGGCCGTCAAGGGCGGCGTGCCGGTCGAGACCTCGATGGGCCTGACCCCGCTGGAGGGCCTCGTCATGGGCACGCGCACGGGCGACATCGACCCCGCCGTCGTGTTCCACCTCGCGCGCAACGCGGGCATGAGCATCGACGAGATCGACGACCTGTTCAACAAGCGCTCGGGCGTCAAGGGCCTGTCCGGCGTGAACGACTTCCGCGAGCTGCACCGGCTCATGGAGGCCGGCCACGAGGGTGCCCGACTCGCGTTCGACGTGTACATCCACCGGCTGCGCAAGTACGTCGGCGCGTACGCCGCCGTGCTCGGCCGCGTGGACGTCGTCGCCTTCACCGCGGGCGTCGGCGAGCACGACGCCGAGGTGCGCGCCGCCGTCGTCGAGGGGCTCGAGCCGCTCGGCCTCGCCGTCGACCCGGACCGCAACGCCGTCGACTCCGGCGAGCCGCGCGTCATCTCGCCGGACTGGACGAGCACGCTCGTCATGGTGGTCCCGACGATGGAGGAGCTCGCCATCGCGCGCCAGTCGGTCGAGGTCGTCGAGGCGGCCTCGCGCGCCGGCTGATCCCCGCACGCCCGGACTCGTCCGGGTGACACCTGCGCGGCTCAGGCCGCTCCCCGGCCGGTGAGCCGACGCCCGCGCGTCGGCTCGCCGGTCGGTGGCATGCTCGGGCGGTGACCGTTCTCATCGACCCGCCCACGTGGCCCGCGCACGGGACGCTGTTCAGCCATCTGGTGTCCGACGCGTCGCTCGCGGAGCTGCACGCGTTCGCGGCGTCGATCGGCGTGAGCCCGCGGGCGTTCGACCTCGACCACTACGACGTCGCCGCCGAGCGGTACGACGTCGCGGTCGCCGCGGGCGCGGTGCCCGTCGGGGGTCGCGAGCTCGCGCGGCGCCTCGGCGCCTCCGGCCTGCGCGTCCCCGGCCGGGCGCGGCGCGCGGCGAAGGCCGACGCGCTCCTCGCGCGCTGGGACGTGCTCCTCCCGGGCGCGCGTGACGTCGGCGTCGAGCTCGTCGAGCGCTGGCACGAGCCGCACCGCGTCTACCACGGACCCGAGCACCTCGTGCACGCGCTCGACTCGCTCGCGCTCCTGGAAGGACGCCCGCCCGGCGTGCCCGACGCCGCCCGGCCATCCGCCCGCGGAGGTGCCGCCGCGGCGTCGGGCGGCGCGGCGTCGGGCGGAGCGGTATCGGGCGGAGCGGTATCGGGCGGAGCGGTATCGGGCGGAGCGGTATCGGGCGGAGCGGTATCGGGCGGAGCGGCGTCGGGCACGGGCCCGATGCCGGCGGTGACGCAGCTCGCGCTGTGGTTCCACGACGCCGTGCACGACGGCGAGGCGGGCCGCGACGAGGAGCGGTCGGCCGAGCTCGCGGACGCCCGGCTGGCGGGCCACCTCGGTGCCCGCGAGGTCGAGGAGGTCGTGCGGCTCGTGCTCGTGACGACCGACCACGCCCCGGCGCCGGGCGACGGGCCCGGGGCGCTCGTCTCGGACGCCGACCTCGCCGTCCTCGGGTCCGCGCCGGACCGGTACGCGCGCTACGCCCGCCAGGTGCGCGCCGAGTACGCCCACGTGCCCGACGACGCCTTCCGCACCGGGCGGGCCGCCGTCCTGCGCGCGCTGCTCGGAGGCGGCACGCTGTTCCGCACCCCGCAGGCCGCCGCGCTCTGGGAGGACCGCGCCCGCGCCAACCTCACCGCCGAGCTCACGACCCTCACCTCCCCCGCCTGACCCTCTTCCCTTCCTCTCCACCCCAATCCGCCGAACAGGCGGTCTTGGTCCGTCCCGGGCGGCGGACGGACCAGGACCACCTGCTCGGCCAGCCAGGAGCGCCTGGTCGACGCGGCGGCGAGGTTAGGGTCGGGACGTGACCGACGATCCGGCGTCGCCGCCCGCCACCACGGCGTCAGCAGCAGGCCCAACAGCACCGTCGTCCGACAGGTCCTCGTCGGGGCGTCCGCGCCGGTCCCGACGGCGGCGCCTGACCCTGGGGACGGCCGCCGGGCTCGTGGTGCTCGTGCTGGCGCCGTTCGTCGTCGTGCAGGCGGTGGGGCGCGCGCACGTCGCCGACCCCGCGCACGTGCCGCCGAGCGACGCGATCGTCGTCCCGGGTGCGGGCCTGCGGCCGGACGGGACGCCGTCCACGTACCTGCGCCGTCGGCTCGACGCGGCGGCCGAGCTTTACGACCGGGGCGTCGCGCCCGTCGTGCTCGTGAGCGGCGACGCGCACGACGACTACGACGAGCCCGGCTCGATGCGCGCGTGGCTGCTGGGCCGCGGCGTGCCCGACGACGCGATCCTGCTCGACCGCGAGGGCTTCGACACCCACGCGACGTGCACGCGCGCGGCGTCGGAGTTCGGCGTCGGCACGGCGGTGGTCGTCACGCAGGGGTACCACCTGCCGCGCACGCTGTTCTCGTGCCGCGTCGCCGGTCTCGACGCCGTGGGGGTCGGCGTCAGCGCGGCGAGCGTGGAGCCCTGGAAGGCCGTGCTCTACCGCGCCCGCGAGGTCCCCGCGGCCACGAAGGCCGTGCTCGACGCCGTGCTCCGCTGAGCGACGCTCCGTCAGGGCAGGCGCAGGCGGCGCATGACGTCGAGCGCCGACGTGAGGACCTTGCTCGGCAGCTCCCCGCCGAGCTGGTAGAGCGTGTCGAGCGTGAGGCCCTGGTTCGCGCCGCGCTGCACGGAGATCGTCTGCGCCTCGGTGAGCGCCTCGATCCCCTCGCGCCCGTGGCGGCGACCGAGGCCCGACGCCTTGAACCCGCCCATCGGGGCCCCGACGGACCCCCACGTCGCGGAGTAGCCGTCGTTGACGTTGACCGTCCCGGCCTCGACGCGGGCCGCGATCCGGCGGCCCCGGGCGGCGTCGCGCGTCCACACGCTCGCGTTGAGCCCGTACTCGGTGTCGTTCATGACCTCGACGGCCTCGTCGTCGCTCGCGACCCGGCGCACGGAGACGACCGGGCCGAACGTCTCCTCGCGCGCGCACGCCGCGTCGTCGGGCACGTCGTCGAGGACGGTGGGCGCGTAGAACCACGGGCCGATGTCCGCCCGGTGCACGCCGCCCGCGAGGACGCGCGCGCCGCGCGCGATGGCGTCCTCGACGTGGGCGACCACGCGGTCGAGCTGCGCCTGCGACGTGAGCGACCCCATGTCCGCCGAGTAGTCGAGCCCGGCGCCGAGACGCATCTCACGCACGAGGGGCACGAACTCGTCGAGGAACGCGTCCGCCACGTCCTCGTGCAGCACGAGCCGCTCGATCGACACGCAGAGCTGGCCGGAGTTGGAGAAGCACGCGCGCACGGCGCCGCGCGCGGCGGCGCGCACGTCGGCGTCGGCCGCGACGTAGAGCGGGTTCTTGCCGCCCAGCTCGAGCGTCGCGCCGATGAGGCGCTCCCCCGCGCGCGCCGCGACCTTGCGGCCGGTGGCCGTCGAGCCCGTGAACGCGATGTGGTCCACGTGGTCGGTCACCGCGGCGCCGACGTCTCCCCCGCCCGCGACGACGAGGAACAGGTCGGCGGGCAGCCCCGCCTCCTCGAGCAGCTCCGCGCCCCACAGCGCGGTGAGCGTCGTCTGCGGGTCCGGCTTGAGCACGACGGCGTTCCCCGCCACGAGCGCGGGCACGGCCTCGGCGAACGCGAGCGTCAGCGGGTAGTTCCACGGCGCGATGACGCCGACGACGCCGACGGGACGGCGGTGCACGCGCGTGCCGGTGAGCACGGGCAGCATCCCCGGCGCCCGCCGGTCGGCGAGGTAGCGCGGGCCGCGCTGGGCGTAGTGGCGCGTGAGGATCGCGACGTCCGCGACCTCCTCGAACGCGCTGCGCCGCGACTTGCCGGACTCCATCTGGATGAGGTCGAGGCCGTCGGACTGGCGCGCGAGCACGAGCTCGCCGAAGCGCCGCAGCACCGCCGCGCGCTCGCGCACGGAGCGGGCGGCCCAGGCCGGCTGCGCGGCCCGCGCGCGTGCCACGGCACGGGCGACGTCCTCGACGGACGAGACGGGGACCGCGGCGAGCGGGGCTCCCGTGGACGGCAGGACGGAGCGGTGCATGCCCGCCTCGTTGCTCGTGACGACGCGCTGCGCGAGGGGGGCCACGACCTCCGGCTCGAGGACGTAGGTCGCGGCCGGGTTCTCGGGGTCGATCAGGCCGTCCAGCGCGGCGCCGTCGCCGCGCCCGGAGCCGGGTGTGCCGGATGAGCTCGTCATGGGGACAGGCTACGTCGTGGCGCTGACAGCGCGTCGACGGGCTGCTCCCACGTGGTGAGCGCGGGACGGAACCCCTGCCGCGCCCAGAAGGGCGCGGACAGCGGGTTGAGCACGCCGTGGTGCAGCACGACGACGGCGCCCGGCCCGGCCTGCTCGTGCACGCGCGCGAGCGCCGCGTCGACGAGCGCCCCGCCGACCCCGGTACCGCGCGCGCTGCCCGTCACGTGCAGCAGGACGAGGTAGGCGACCGGCCCCGTCGTGACGGTCCCGGCCACGGCCCCGGAGCGCTCCGGCGGCTCGACCGCGACGACACCCACGACCTCGCCCGTCCGCTCCCCCGGCCCCTGGCGGCGCGCCACGAGGACCGTGGTGCGCGGGTGCTCGACGGCGGCGGCGACCTGGGCGGCGAGGTGCTCGGCCGCGAGCGGCCGGACGCGGGCCGCGCCCACGAGCTCGTCGTACGCGAGCTCGGCGCGCTGGTGCTCGACGACGGCGGCCACGTCGTCCGGGCCGGCGTCGGTCAGCACGATCCCGGGGAGGTCGGTGCGGGGCCGGGCCGGCGGGGCGCCGCGACGGGCAGCGAGGTGCACGGTCGGGCGCAGGCCGCTCGCCGCGAGGGCGCCCACGGCCTCGACGTCGCGGCTCGGCCACAGGAGCGCCAGGCCGTGGTCGCGGGGTGCGGGGCCCCGCTCGGGCAGCCCGTCGCCCGCCGGTGCGCTGCCCGGGTCGCGCGCGACGCGCGCCGTCCAGGCCGCGACGAGCGCGCGGACCGCGCCGCCCACGTCCGGTCCCGCCGCGCGCGCCCGCAGCCGGTGCTCGCGCAGCGCGCGGAACCCTGCCGCCGCGGAGCCGGGTCCGACGTCCCCGACGCCGAGGAGCCCCGCGGCCCGGGAGCCGTCCGGGAGCCGCACGGCGAGGAGACGCTCGTCGCCCGCGGTGGCGCCGAGAGCGGGGACCGCCACGAGCGGGTCGAGCGCGGCGACGCGCGCGCCGTGCTCGGCCTCGAGAGCGGCGAGCTCGTCGTCGTCCGGCCGCCAGGCGGCGGGGGTCATCGTCCGGCGTCGCGCGCGTCCGGGGCGCCGAGCGGGCGGCCGAGCACGACGCACTCCTGGTCCGCGTACCCCAGGCGCTCGTAGAAGCCGCGCACCGCGTCGTTCGTGGCGCGCACCATGAGGCGCACGGCCCGCGCGCCCTGCGCGGCGAGCCACGCCTCCGCCGTGACGACCGTCGCACGACCCGCGCCGCGCCCCTGGACGCGTGGGTCGACCGCCACGTAGTAGAGCCAGCCACGGTGCCCGTCGACGCCGGCCATCGCCGTCGCGACGAGCTCCCCGGCCGCGACCCCGGGCGTCTCGGGAGCACCGTCCGGGGCCACCGTGGGCAGGTCGCGCGTCGCACGGCCCACGAGCACCGTCGAGGTCTCGCCCAGGCGGGCGTCGGCGAGGTCGCGGTACGGGTCGTTCCAGGGCCGGGTGAGCCCGCACTCCCGCCACAGCGCGACGACCGCCTCGACGTCGGCGTCCTCGACCTCGGTGAAGACCAGGTCGGTGGAGGCCTCCGTCGAGACCGCGTCCGCGACGTCCGTCTCCGGGCGGCCCGCGCCCGCGGCGGGCACGGAGCCGTTGCCGCCCGGCGCGCCGTCGCCGGCGTGCGTCAGGCGCGGACCGTCGGCGATGCGTCCGGCCACGGCGGGCTCAGCGGGGCTGGTACGGGGAGACGACGACCTCGACGCGCTGGAACTCCTTGAGGTCCGAGTACCCGGTCGTCGCCATGGCCCGGCGGAGCGCGCCGACGAGGTTGAGCGTGCCGTCCGCCTGGCGGCCCGGCCCGAAGAGGATCTCCTCGAGCGTGCCGGCCGTGCCGACACGCACGCGCTCGCCGCGCGGGAGCTGGGCGTGGTGCGCCTCCGAGCCCCAGTGCCAGCCCTTGCCCGGCGCCTCCTCGGCCCGCGCGAGCGCCGCGCCGAGCATGACCGCGTCGGCGCCGCACGCGACCGCCTTGACGAGGTCGCCCGACCGGCCGACGCCGCCGTCCGCGATGACGTGCACGTAGCGGCCGCCCGACTCGTCGAGGTAGTCGCGGCGGGCCGCCGCGACGTCCGCGACCGCGGTCGCCATGGGCGCGTGGATGCCGAGCGAGACCCGCGTGGTGTGGGCGGCGCCGCCGCCGAAGCCGACGAGGACGCCCGCGGCGCCCGTGCGCATGAGGTGCAGCGCCGCGGTGTACGTGGACGCGCCGCCCACGACGACCGGGACGTCGAGCTCGTAGATGAAGCGCTTGAGGTTGAGCGGCTCCGCGACGCCGGACACGTGCTCGGCGGAGACCGTCGTGCCGCGGATGACGAACAGGTCGACGCCGGCGTCGACCACCGTCTGGTAGTGCTCCTGGGTGCGCTGCGGCGACAGGGCCGCGGCGACGGTGACGCCCGCCGCACGGATCTCCTTGAGGCGCTGCGTGATGAGGTCGGCCTTGATGGGCTCGGCGTAGATCTCCTGCATGCGGCGCGTCGCCTCGAGCGGCTCGAGCGCGGCGATCTCCTCGAGGAGCGCGGTCGGGTCGTCGTAGCGGGTCCACAGGCCCTCGAGGTCGAGGACGCCGAGGCCGCCGTGGTTGCCGAGCGCGACGGCGGTCGCCGGGCTCATGACCGAGTCCATGGGCGCCGCGAGGATCGGCAGGTCGAAGTGGTAGGCGTCGATCTGCCAGCCGACCGACACCTCCTCCGGGTCGCGCGTGCGCCGCGAGGGCACGACGGCGACGTCGTCGAAGGAGAACGCGCGCCGACCGCGCTTGCCACGTCCGATCTCGATCTCGTTGCTCACCGGGTCAGCCTACCGGCGGGCCGTGCCCGTCACCTGCACCGACCACCGTGTGGGTGGGCGCTGGCAGGGTGACGCTCGTCGCCGGGACGTCCGGCGACGACGGGAGCGCCGGGCGCCCCGGGCCCCGACCGGACGGCAGAGGTGGACCATGACGACGACGCCCTGGACGGCGGGACCGCTGCTCGGTCTCGACACCGAGACCACGGGCCTCGACGTCGACGTCGACCGCGTCGTCACCGCCGCGCTCGTGCTCCGCGAGCCGGGCGCCACGCACGTGCGCACGTGGCTCCTCGACCCGGGTGTCGAGATCCCGGCGGAGGCCACGGGGATCCACGGCATCACGACCGCGCACGCCGCGGCGCACGGGTCGGCCCCCGCCGTCGCGCTCGAGGAGATCGCGGCGCTCGTCGTCGACGCCCAGCGCGACGGCGTCCCCCTCGTCGCCTACAACGCCGCGTTCGACCTCGCGATCCTCGACACCGAGCTCGTGCGGCACGGGCTGCCGACGCTCGCCGCGCGCCTGGGGCGGCCCGTGCGGCCGGTGCTCGACCCGCTCGTGCTCGACCGGGCGTGGGACCCGGCGCGCGAGGGCAAGCGCCGGCTCGTCGACCTGTGCGCGCGCTACGAGGTGCTCGACGTCGGGCCCCTGCACACGGCGGACGGGGACGTGCTCGCGACGCTCGACCTGCTCGACGCGCTCGCGCGCGCGTACCCGGACCTGGCCGGGCTCGGGCCAGTCACGCTGCACGACCTGCAGGTCGTCGCGCACCGGCGGTGGGTCGACTCCCTGGACCCGGACCGCGACCAGCCCTACGTCGGCGCCGGCGCGGACGGGCGCTGGCCGGGCTGACCCGGGCACACACACGCAGCGCCACCTGCAGGCATATCTCATGATGCGGGTGAAGGTCGTGTGATGAAGGCATGGTCGCGGGCCTGAGGGCGCCCGCCGCCGCGTCGATATCTCATCCATGAGTTATCGTCGCTCTCATGACAGCGATCGACGACGCACCTCTCACGCAGGTCGGCGCGCTCATCCGCGGCGCCCGCCAGAACCGGGGTCTCACCCAGACCCAGCTCGCGGAGCGGCTCGGGACGAGCCAGAGCGCCGTGCACCGCATCGAGCAGGGCTCGCAGAACCTCAGCCTGGAGATGCTCAACCGCATCGGGCTCGCGCTCGACTCCGAGATCATCAGCCTCGGCGGCCCCAAGCACGCGCACCTGCGCGTCCAGGGCGGCCACACCCTCTCCGGCCGCATCGAGGTGAACTCCTCCAAGAACGGCGCGGTCGCGCTGCTGTGCGCCTCGCTCCTCAACCGCGGCCGCACCACCCTGCGCGGCGTGGCCCGCATCGTCGAGGTCGACCGCATCGTCGACGTGCTGCGCTCCATCGGCGTGCGGGCCACGTGGACGACGGGCGGCCGGGACCTCGAGATCGTCGTGCCGGAGCGCCTCGACCTGGCCGCGATCGACGTGGACGCCGCGCGCCGCACGCGCTCGATCATCATGTTCCTCGGGCCGCTGCTCGGGCTGCGGGACACGTTCGAGCTCCCGTACGCGGGCGGCTGCGACCTCGGGACCCGCACCGTCGAGCCCCACATGATCGCCCTGCGGCCCTTCGGCCTGGCCGTCACCGCGACGGGCGGGAACTACCACGCGACCGTCGCCCCGGCGTCGGGCACGGACCTGTCGGTCGTCCTCACCGAGCGCGGCGACACCGTCACCGAGAACGCGCTCATGGCCGCGGCCCGCCGCGACGGCGTGACGACGATCCGCAACGCCAGCTCCAACTACATGGTGCAGGACCTGTGCTTCTACCTCGAGCTGCTCGGCGTGCAGGTCGAGGGCATCGGCACGACGACCCTGCGCGTGCACGGCCGCACCGACATCGACGTGGACGTGGAGTACGCCGTCTCGGAGGACCCGGTCGAGGCGATGAGCCTGCTCACCGCGGGCATCGTCACGGGCTCGGAGATCACCGTGGCCCGCGTCCCGATCGAGTTCATGGAGATCGAGCTCGCGACGCTCGCCGAGATGGGCCTGCGGTACACGCTGAGCGCCGAGTACGTGGCGCGCAACGGCCGTTCGCGCCTGGTCGACGTCACGGTGCACTCCAGCGAGCTGCACGCGCCGATCGACAAGATCCACCCCATGCCGTTCCCCGGCCTCAACATCGACAACCTGCCGTTCTTCGCGGTCATCGCCGCGAACGCGCAGGGCACGACGCTCATCCACGACTGGGTCTACGAGGGCCGCGCCATCCACCTCACCGACCTCACGCGGCTCGGCGCCGACGTGCGGCTCCTGGACGCCCACCGGCTCCAGGTGACGGGCCCGACGCGCTGGTCGGGCGCCGAGGTGAGCTGCCCGCCCGCCCTGCGCCCCGCCGTCGTCATCCTGCTCGCGATGCTCGCCGCGAAGGGCACCTCCGTCCTGCGCGGCGTCGACATCATCGCGCGCGGCTACGAGGGCCTCACCGAGCGCCTGCGCGAGCTTGGCGCGAACATCGAGACGTTCCGGGACTGACCCCTCGGCACCCTTGGGGCCGTCAGTTCGCTCGGACCGCGCCGGCACGACCATGACGGGCCGCCCTCCTGCGGGAGGGCGGCCCGTCGTCGTCACTTCGGGTAGACGGCGTCGACCTCCACCTCGACGAGCCAGCCGTCGACCGGCAGGTTCTGGATCTCGAGCGCGAAGCGCGACGGCCGGGCCGCGTTGACCACCATGGGCGCCGTCCGGGCCGAGCCGAGCTGGACCTCGAGCGTCGCGCCGGTCGCGAGGTTCGTGTTCGCGAAGAACTGGCGGTAGGCGCGGTTCCAGCCGGCGAAGTCCATCTTCTCCTGGCCGGCGGGGTTCTGGAGGAACACCCGCATGGAGACGACGTCGTCGTAGGAGAGCCCGGCCCGCTCGAGGTTCTCCCCGATCCGCATGAGGACGTTGATGCCCTGCGCCTCCGTGATCGTCACGCCGGCCGGCAGGACGCCGCCGGGGAAGATGTCGGTCGGGACGTAGCGCTGCTCGGCCGTCGCGCCGGGCGTCGTGTTCATCGCGGCGGGACCGAGGCCGGACGACTTGTACCAGGCGACGTTCTTCCCGATCGCGACGCCGTCGGCGATGGACGGGGTGTCGCCGGTGACGAAGGAGTGGGCCTCGGTCGGCCTCGGCTCGAAGAGCTTCCCGGCGGCGACGGCGGTGCCGGGGACGGCGACGGCGGCGGTGAGGGCGACGGCGACGACGACCTTGGTGCGGTTCTTCATGCAGGCCTCCCAGGGGGACGACGGGCGCCACCCTGGCGCCCGGGCTCCGGCCGGTCGCGAGGACCGCCGGGGCCGCGACGCTAGCCAGCCTCCGTTTCCGCGCCGTGACGGCAACGTGTCGGGTCGTCGCCGGTCTCGCCGCGTGCCCGACGCCGCGGCGCGCCGCCCCGCGGGCGCGGCCGAGGGCCGCGACACGAGACGTTTACGAGAGCCGCGATCCGTTGACCGACGCGAAACGCGCCGGACCCGCACTCGCGACGACGCGTCCCTAGCGTCAGCCCCGGTGCTGACGGCGGCACCCGGCATCGTGGGCCGGGCTCCCCGCCCGTCAGGCCGTGGACGAGAGGGCTCCAGCCACATGGTCACTGACGAGAAGACGACCGGCGTCTCGCGCCGCAACTTCCTCCAGGCCGTCGGGGTCGGCTCCAGCGCCGGCGTCATGTTCGCGACGATGGGCGCGGTGGGCCTCGCCCCGACGGCCGCCGCCCAGCCGCGGAACGAGTCGTGGACACCGCCGCGGGGCAGCGACTTCAGCCTCACGGGCCGCTCCGCGAAGAAGGTCGTCGTCGTCGGCGCCGGGCCGGCGGGCCTCGCCACGGCGTACGAGCTGCAGAAGGCCGGCTACCGCGTCACGGTGCTCGAGGCGCGGCACCGCGTCGGCGGCCGGACGCTGACGATACGCGGCGGCGACGCGGAGACGGACGTCAACGGCGTCACGCAGAAGGCGCGGTTCGCCGACGGCGTCTACATGAACGCGGGCGCGGGGCGCATCGCCCAGTGGATGGTCACCATGGACTACCTGCGCGAGCTCGGCGTCCCCTACGAGGTGTTCACCAACGCCAACGCGGACGCCTACCTCTACAACGAGCGCTCCGGCGCGACCCCCGGCAACCCGGTCCGGTACCGCACCGCGAAGGCCGACGTGTTCGGCTACACGTCCGAGCTGCTCGGCTACGCGACCGACCAGGGCGCGCTGGACCAGAAGCTCACCGCCGCGGACAAGGAGAACCTGCGCGCGTTCCTCCGGTCGTGGGGCTCGCTCCAGGCCGACGGGAGCTACAAGGGCGGCAGCAACCGCGGGTACGCGGTCTACCCGTCCGCGTGGAACGAGCACGGCACGCCCCTGCCCGGCCCGGGCTCGGTCTCGGAGGTGCTCGCCTCGAAGGTCGGGCAGTACTTCCCGTTCGAGATCAACTGGGAGCAGTCGATGCTCATGTTCCAGCCCAAGGGCGGGATGGACACGACCTACGACTACTTCGTCAGGGCGATCGGCAAGCAGAACGTCCAGCTCAGCTCGCCCGTCACCGCGGTGAAGAACACGCCGCGCGGCGTCTCGGTCACGTACACCGCCCACAACGGCAAGGCGCGGCAGATCGACGCCGACTTCGCCGTCGTCTCGGCGCCCGCGGGGCTCATGCGCCGCTGGGACACGAACTGGGGGCCCGACGTCGACGCCGCGCTCGGCGAGTTCGCCGTCGGCTCGCCCGCGGGCAAGATCGGGCTCCAGTACCGGTCGCGGTTCTGGGAGGACGACCACCGGATCTACGGCGGCATCACCGAGACCGACATGGACCTCGCCCACGTCTGGTACCCGTCCTACGGGTACGGGGAGCGCCGCGGGCTCGTCGTGGGCTACTACAACACCGGCGCGAACGCGCGCGCCTACGCGGACATGACGCCGCGGCAGCGGGAGATGCGCGCCGTCGAGCAGGGCGTGAAGATCCACGGCGAGAAGTACCGGACGGAGCTCGAGAGCTCGTTCTCCATCGCGTGGCACAAGGTGCCCTACATCGAGGGCGCGTGGGCGTACCCGAACACGCAGTCGTCCCGGTTCAAGCTCCTGCAGCAGGGCGCCGGGAACGTGTACTTCGCGGGCGACTGGATGTCCGAGATCTCGGCCTGGCAGCACGGGGCGTTCTGGGCCGCGCGCTACGCCGTCCAGGCGCTGCACGCGCGAGTCATGGCGTCGTGACCGCCCACCGCACGCAGCGCTGACGGGACGACGACGGCCCGGCGCCACCCGCGAGGGCGGTGCCGGGCCGTCGGTCGTGGTGCTGCACGCTCAGAAGCCCGTGTAGTTGGGGGCCTCGACCGTCATCTGCACGTCGTGCGGGTGGCTCTCCTTGAGCGACGCCGATGTGATGCGGATGAAGCGCCCCTTCTCCTGGAGCTCGGGCACGGTGCGGGCGCCGACGTAGAACATCGTCTGGTGCAGGCCGCCGACGAGCTGGTGCGCCACGGTGCCGAGCGACCCCTTGTAGGGCACCTGGCCCTCGACGCCCTCGGGGACGATCATGTCGTCGCTCGTGACCTCGGCCTGGAAGTAGCGGTCCTTCGAGTACGACTTCTTGCCGCGCGAGGACATGGCGCCCATGGAACCCATCCCTCGGTACGCCTTGTACTGCTTGCCCTTGACGAGGATCGTCTCGCCCGGGGACTCCTCGGTGCCCGCGAGCATCGAGCCGAGCATCACCGTCTCCGCGCCCGCGACTATCGCCTTCCCGATCTCGCCCGAGTGGCGCATGCCGCCGTCGGCGATGACCGGGACCCCGGCCGGGCGCGCGGCGAGCGACGCCTCGTAGACGGCGGTCACCTGCGGGACGCCGACGCCCGTGACGATGCGCGTGGTGCAGATCGAGCCCGGTCCGACGCCGACCTTGACCGCGTCCGCGCCCGCGTCGACGAACGCCTGCGCGCCCTCGCGCGTCGCGACGTTGCCGCCGATCACCTGGACGTCGCGCGTCGCCGGGTCGGACTTGAGGCGCGCGACCATCTCGATGAGCATCCGGACGTTGCCGTGCGCCGTGTCCGCGACCAGCACGTCGACGCCCGCGTCGATGAGCGTCGTGGCGCGCTGCCACGCGTCGCCGAAGTAGCCGATCGCGGCGCCGACGAGCAGGCGGCCCTGGCCGTCCTTCGACGCGTTGGGGAACTGCTCGGACTTGACGAAGTCCTTGACCGTGATGAGCCCGGTGAGACGGCCGTCCGCGTCGACGAGCGGCAGGCGCTCGAGCTTGTGCTTGCGCAGGAGCGCGGTCGCCTCCTCGCGGGAGATGCCCGCCGGGCCCGTGATGAGCGGCTGGGGCGTCATGACCTCGTCGACCTTCGTCGTCGCCCACTCGGCGACGGGCGTGAAGCGCAGGTCGCGGTTGGTCACCATGCCGATGAGGCGGCGCTCGGCGTCGAGGACCGGGAAGCCGGAGATCCGGTACTCGCCCGCGGTCTTGTCGAGCTCCTCGAGCGTCGCGTCCGGGCCGATGGTCACCGGGTTGTCGATGATGCCCGTCTGCGTGCGCTTCACCAGGTCCACCTGGAGCGCCTGGTCCTCGATCGAGAGGTTGCGGTGCAGCACGCCGATGCCGCCCTGGCGCGCCATCGCGATGGCCATGCGCGACTCGGTGACGGTGTCCATGGCCGCCGAGACGAGCGGCACGCGGATCGAGATCTCGCGCGTCAGGCGCGTCGTGGTGTCGATGTCCGACGGCGCCAGGTCCGAGTAGCCGGGCTGCAGCAGGACGTCGTCGTAGGTGAGACCCAGGAATCCGAAGGGGTCACGGTCGGGGACGGCGGCGGGGACGGGCGAGGCGGTCACACCAGGATTCTACGCCGGGGGCCCTCGCCGTATTCCCGCTCGGTCCCTGCCCGCCCGGGCCCGGGAGGCACGGACGGGCGGGAGGTACGTGGACGCGTGGGCGCGCGCCCCGCCCGGCCGGGCGGTCCCGCGGACGGCTCAGCGCACGACGGCGAGGAGCTCGTGCAGGAGGCCCGTGAAGCTGCGCACCCGGTGGACGGTCGCGGCGAGCGGGAGCTCCTCCGCGGCCTGGTCGCTCGGGAGCCCGACGAAGAACGGCAGGCTCGGGTTCGCGTCGTGCGCGGCGTGCACGATGCCCAGGTCGGGGCGCGCCTGCGTGGTGACCATGGCGACGGCGGACGGCCGCACCATCGTCACGATCTCGAGCGTGCGGTGCACGTTCGCGGGGCCGGTGACGATGCGCGCCATCGCGCCGTGCGAGGCGAGCGACGCGGCGAGCGCGTGCGCGGCGAGCGGGAGCGGCTCGTCGGGCGCCGCGAACACGAGCACGATCCGCCGCATGCGGCTCGGGTGGTTCCGGGGCGGCCCCCCGGCGGCCACGATCGCGTCCTCGCTCGCCTGCGTGTACTCGCGCAGCGCGACGAGCGTCGCGTTGGCGAGCACGACCTCGGGCACCTCGCCGGGGCCGGCGAGCACGGTGCGCTCGGCCAGGCGCTCGAGCGCGGGCTCGACGAGGTCGGACCACCACGCGGCCGGGTCGCCGCCCGTCGGGATGCGCAGCAGCCGGTCGCACGCACGCTGGTCGTAGGCGATCGCGGCGTCGACGACGTCGGAGACGCGCGTGGGCCGCGGCCCCTCGCGGACGCCGACCGGACGGGGCCCCGCGGTGCGTGCGGGCTCGCCCCCGGGGACGGCGCGCAGGAACGGGCGCGACGGCGGCGGCTCGGGCGCCTCGTCGTCGGCCTCGGGCTCGTCGGCGTCGAGGTCGCCCGCGCCGTCGGCGCCGCGGTCGTCGAAGGAGATCGCGCCGCGGTTCGCGGCGAGCTCCTCCTCGTCGGCGGCGAGCGCGGCGCGGGCCGCGTCGGCGGGCGCGACGCCGTCGAGCGTGAGGCGGCGCATCACGACGAGGCGAGCGACGTCGTCGTCCGTGTAGCGCCGGTGGGAGCCGGCCCGGTGCTGCGAGGGGCCGAGGCCGTAGCGACGGTCCCAGGTGCGCAGGGTCGCGGGCGCGACGCCGAGCCGGCGCGCGACGGCGGCGACGGCGAGGCCGGGAGACGAGGTCATGCTCGGTCGGGCTCCCTCGGGGTCGGGGGCGGACCGGACTGAGGTCATGGATCGATTCTGCCGAGCGGGCACCCGTCTCGCCACCTCGTAGAGGTCACAGTCGTGCACCCTTCGCGCCACACCCGCGCCGTATTTGTTCGCTGCACGCGCAAACGCGCCGGGCGCCGCCGATCGCGTCAGCGCGCCGGGAGCAGCCGACGCGGTTGACCCCCCTCGCACCGCTCCACGAGCGGTTCAACCTGCTCGTTCACTTTTTCCTCACAGGGGGCTTGAACAAGTCTTGCAACGCTTGTAGGTTGTTCGGCATGGCAGAGATCTCGAGGCTCCCCGGGCCCGTCATGGAGCTGTGGGAATGGCAGTACCAGGGTTCGTGCCGCGACGCGGACGACACGTTGTTCTTCCACCCCGAGGGTGAGCGCGGCTCGACGCGACGACGGCGAGCGGAGGCCGCGAAGGCGATCTGCCACTCGTGCCCCGTGATGATGCAGTGCCGCGAGCAGTCGCTCCGCGTGCGCGAGCCGTACGGGGTGTGGGGCGGCCTGAGCGAGGACGAGCGCGCCGCCATCCTCGCGGGCGGCGCCCGCCGCACCGGCTGACGCACCCTCTCCCCGGGCACCACCGCGGTGCCTTCGCGCCACCAGCAGACCTGCACGGCCCCGGTCCGACGTCGTACCGGGCGCACGTGCGCACGACCCGTGGGACCACCGGTGGGGCGACCGGCCACGGAACGCAGCAGGGCCCCACGACCGTCGGTCGCGGGGCCCTGCTGCTGAACCGGGTCGGCGTCAGCCGACCACCACGGCGAGGATGTCGCGCGCGGACAGGACGAGGTAGTCCTCGCCGCCGTACTTGACCTCGGTGCCGCCGTACTTGCTGTAGATGACCTTGTCGCCGACGGTCACGTCGAGCGGGACGCGGTTGCCGTTGTCGTCGACACGGCCCGGACCGACGGCCAGGACCTCGCCCTCCTGGGGCTTCTCCTTGGCGGTGTCCGGGATGACCAGGCCGGATGCGGTCGTGGTCTCGGCCTCGAGGGCCTTCACGACGATCCGGTCCTCGAGCGGCTTGATGGGGACCGACACGTCGGACCTCCCCTTTCGCGGTGAGAACTGCAACGGATGGGTCGAGCGCACCGGCTGGCCGTCGTCGCGGGTGCCGGACAGCCTGGTCGCACGTGGTGCCGCCTCCGCGAGCGGTGGCGGCACGTCTCAAATCTAGGTCCCGGTTAGCACTCGGTCAAGGCGAGTGCCAACGTCCGTCCTGCGGACGATCCGGGCTCCGGCTGCGCGTGGTCCCCGGCCCCCGTGGAAGGATCGACGCCATGGACGCCGCCACGCTCACCAAGCTGCTCAGCCCCGAGGGCTGGGCCCTGCTCGGCGCGCTCCCGCCGTACGACGAGCAGCAGGCGCTCGTGCTCGCGGCAGGGCTGCGCGCGAAGGGCGTCGACCCGGACCTGGCCGCCGCGGCCCTCACCCAGTCCCGGCTGCGCGCCGCGGCGCACGGCAAGCTCGGCGCGTTCGCCGACGGCATGCTCTTCACGCAGGCGGGGCTGGAGCAGGCGAGCCGGCTCGTCGTCGCGGGCCTGCACGCCCGGCGGTACCAGGAGGCGGGGATCCGGCGCGTCGCGGACCTCACGAGCGGGATCGGCGTCGACGCGCTCGCGTTCGCCGCCGCGGAGCTCGAGGTGCTCGCGACCGACGTCGACGAGCTCACCGCGGCGATCGCGACCGTCAACCTGCGCCACTTCCCCGAGGCCGAGGTGCGCCACGGCGACGGGCTCGCGCTCGACCTGGAGGGCGAGCGGATCGAGGGCGTGTACGCCGACCCCGCGCGCCGCACCCGCGCCGGCACGCGCGTGTTCGACCCGAAGGCCTACGCCCCGCCGCTCGACGCGGTGTGGGCGCTGCGCGAGCGTGTGCCCGCGGTCGGGATCAAGGTCGGCCCGGGCATCCCGCACGCCGGCCTGCCCGAGGACGCCGAGACCGAGTGGGTGTCGGTCGACGGGGACGTCGTGGAGGCCGGGCTCTGGTTCGGCCCGCTCGCGCCCGAGGGACCGGGCCGGTCGGCGCTCGTCCTGTCGTCGTGGACCGGGCCCGACGGGACCGCGCGCACCACGACCCGACGGATCGCCCACCGCCCGGGCGACGCGGACGTGGTGCCCGAGGTGGGCGCCGTCGGGCAGTACCTCTACGAGCCCGACGGCGCCGTGATCCGGGCGGGGCTCGTCGCCCACGCGGCGCGCGGGCTGGGCGGCCGCCTGCTCGACCGGACCATCGCGTACGTGACCACCGACTCCCCCGCGCCGCTCGACGCGACGGGGCTCGCGGACGGGCTCGCGCGCGGCTACCGCGTGCTCGACACCATGCCGTTCGGCCTCAAGCGGCTGCGCTCGTACCTGCGCGAGCGCGGCGTCGGTCGTCTGACGATCAAGAAGCGGGGCACCGCCGTCACGCCGGAGCAGCTCCGGCGGCAGCTCGCCCTCACGGGCGACGCGACGGCCACGATCGTCCTCACGCGCGTCGGCGGCTCCCAGCAGGTGCTCGTCGTCGAGCCGCTCTCCACTCCCCCGGCCGGCGCCGGGCAGGACGGGCCCCGGTGAGCGCCCTGCCGCGCCGCACGGCGATCCCCTTCGCGCGCTCGGAGCGCTCGACCGTCGGGCTCGAGTGGGAGCTCGCGCTCGTCGACGCCGACTCGGGCGACCTGCGGCAGGTCGCGCAGACCGTGCTCGACGCCGTGCGCCCGGCCGACGGCGGCCCGCACCCGTCGATCAAGCAGGAGCTCCTGCTCAACACGGTCGAGGTCGTGAGCGGCGTGTGCCGCACGGTGGGCGAGGCCGGCCGCGACCTGCAGCGCTCGGTCGAGGAGCTGCGCGCCGTGACGGACCAGCTGCGCGTCGAGCTCATGAGCGCGGGCACGCACCCGTTCGCGCGCTGGGCGCAGCAGAAGGTCACCGACAAGCAGCGCTACACCACGCTCATCGACCGCACCCAGTGGTGGGGGCGGCAGATGCTCATCTACGGCGTGCACGTGCACGTCGGCATCGAGGACCGCGCCAAGGTGCTGCCGATCCAGCGCGCGATGCTCACGACGTTCGCCCACCTCCAGTCGCTCTCGGCGAGCTCGCCGTTCTGGGGCGGCAAGGACACCGGCTACGCGTCGAACCGCGCGCTGATGTTCCAGCAGCTGCCGACCGCGGGCCTGCCGTTCCAGTTCGGGACGTGGGAGGAGCTCGAGGGCTACGTCGCCGACATGCTGCACACCGGCGTCATCGACGCGTTCGACGAGGTGCGGTGGGACCTGCGGCCCGCGCCGCAGTTCGGCACGCTCGAGACACGCATCTGCGACGGCGTCACGAACATCTCCGAGCTCCTGGCGCTGGCCGCGCTCACGCACTGCCTCGTCGAGCACTTCTCGACGATGCTCGACGAGGGGCGCGAGCTGCCGAGCATCCCGCCGTGGTACGCGCAGGAGAACAAGTGGCGCTCGGCGCGCTACGGCATGGACGCGATCATCATCCTCGACCGCGAGGGCAACGAGGAGCTCGTGACCGACGCCGTGGGGCGGCTGCTCGTCGAGCTCGAGCCCGTCGCGGCGCGCCTCGGGTGCCTCGACGAGCTCGACGGCGTGCGCACCATCGTGCGGCGCGGCGCGTCCTACCAGCGGCAGCGCGCGGTGGCGCGGCGCCACGGGGGCGAGCTGGACGCCGTCGTGCGCTCGCTCGTCGCCGAGATGCGGGCCGGCCGGCCCCTGTGACCCGGCCGGGCCGTCACACGTGCGTGACGGTGAGCGGCATCGACGAGTCGACGCCGATGTCCAGGCTCGACGGCGCGACGCCCGCCCGCACGACGGCCGAGCCGAGCGCGGCGATCATCGCCCCGTTGTCGGTGCAGTAGCGGATCGGCGGGATGCGCAGCTCGATGCCCGCCTCCGCGCAGCGCTCCGCGGCCATGTCGCGCAGCTGGGAGTTCGCGCTGAACCCGCCGCCGACGACGAGCGTCGAGACGCCGTGCCGCTCGCACGCGGCGATGGTCTTCGCGGTGAGCACGTCGGCGACGGACTCCGCGAAGGAGGCGGCGACGTCGTGCACGGGGATCTCCTCCCCCGCGTCCTGGCGGGCCTCGACCCAGCGCGCGACGGCCGTCTTGAGGCCGGAGAAGGAGAAGTCGTACGCGTGCTTCTCCTGGTCCTTGCGTGCGGTGAGGCCCCGCGGGAACCGGATCGCCGTGGGGTCGCCCTCGCGCGCGAGGCGGTCGATGTGCGGGCCGCCGGGGTACGGCAGGCCGAGCAGGCGCCCGACCTTGTCGAACGCCTCGCCCGCGGCGTCGTCGAGCGTCGAGCCGAGCTCGGTGACGGACGTCGCGACGTCGTCCACGAGCAGGAGCGAGCTGTGCCCGCCGGACACGACGAGCGCCATGACGCGCTCGGGGAACGCGCCGTGCACGAGCTCGTCGACGGCCGCGTGGCCGATGACGTGGTTCACGCCGTAGAGCGGCTTGCCGAGCGCGAGCGCGAGGGCCTTCGCGGCGGAGGCGCCGATGGTCAGCGGGCCGACGAGGCCCGGCCCGGCGGTCACGGCGATCGCGTCGACCTCGGAGAGGTCGACGTCGGCCGTGCCGAGCGTGCGCTCAAGCGTGGGGATCATCGCCTCGAGGTGGGCGCGCGACGCGACCTCGGGGATGATCCCGCCGTAGCGCGCGTGCTCGTCCATGGAGCTCGCGACCGTGTCGACGAGCAGCTCGCGACCGCGGACGAGCGCCACGCCCGTCTCGTCGCAGGACGTCTCGATGCCGAGCACCAGGGGCTCGCCGGAGCTCGCGGGAGCAGTGGGGACCATGGCGTCCAGGGTAGTCGCGCGCGGGGGCCGGACCGTCCGTGTCGCGCACGTCACACCGTCTGTTCGGAAGATGATCAAGGGTTCAACTGTTTGTCCCAGTCATGAGCACCGACACCCTCATCGAGTCCTCTGCCGCGCCGAGCGAGCAGGCCGACCAGCTCGCGATCGACGCGCAGGCCGCGGACCGCCTGTTCCGCGCGGCGCACACCACGCACGCGTTCTCGGACGAGCCCGTCACCGACGCGCAGATCCAGGCCGCCTGGGACCTCGTCCGCTGGGCGCCCACCGCGATGAACACCCTCCCGCTGCGGCTGCTCGTCGTCCGCACGCCCGAGGCGAAGCAGCGCCTCGGCGCGCACATGGCGGACTTCAACCGCGACAAGACGCTCGCCGCGCCGGTGACGATCGTCGCCGCCGCCGACCCGTCGTTCCACCAGCACCTCGGCACGCTCGCGCCGTTCCGCGAGGGCATCGCCGAGCAGCTCGACCCGCAGGCCGACCTGCGCGAGGGCATGGCCCGCACCAACGCCCTCATCCAGATCGGCTACCTCATCGTCGGGCTGCGCGCCGCCGGCCTGTCCGTGGGCCCCATGACGGGCTTCGACGCCGCCGGGATCGACGCCGAGTTCTTCGGCGAGTCCGGCTGGCGCACGCTCGTCGCGATCAACGTGGGCTACCCGGCCGACGAGGGCGCGCACTTCCCGCGCCAGGCGCGCCTCGACTTCCACCAGGTCGCCGAGGTCCTCTGAGCCCGTCCCGCACCGTCCGAGCCGAGGCGGCACCCCACCGGGGTGCCGCCTCGTCGCGTCCGGGGCTGCGCGCGCTCCTCGGTCCGGGAGGCGCGGCGTGCGTCAGGTCGCGACGGGGCGGTCGGGGTCGTTCGACCACTGCGACCACGACCCCGCGTAGAGCGCCGCGTCGACGCCGAGCGTCGCGAGCGCGGCGACCTCGTGCGCGGCGGTGACGCCCGAGCCGCAGTACACCCCGACGGGGCGCGACGCCGCGTCCTCCCCGGCGGCGCCCTCGGTCGAGCCCCCGGTCCCCGCGGCCACCCCGAGCGCGACGAAGCGCGCGCGGAGCGCCTCCGGGTCGAGGAACGTCCCGTCGGCGGCGAGGTTGTCCGTCGTCGGAGCGCTCACCGCGCCGGGGACGTGGCCGGGCCGCGGGTCGACGGGCTCGACCTCCCCGCGGTACCGCTCGCCCGCGCGCGCGTCGAGCAGGACGCCCGACGCCGCGAGCCGGGCCGCGTCGTCGGCGTCGAGCACCGGCATCCCGCCCGGGGAGACGACGACGTCCCCCGGCTCGGGCCGCACGTCGCCCTGCTCGGTCGGGTACCCCGCCGCGCGCCACGCGGGCAGGCCGCCGTCGAGGAGGCGGACGTCGTCGTGGCCGGCCCACCGCAGCAGCCACCACGCGCGCGCGGCCGACGTGCCGCCCACGGCGTCGTACACGACGACGCCCCGGTCGGCGCGGACGCCCCAGCGCCGGGCAGCCGCCTGGAGGTCGCCCGGCTCCGGCAGCGGGTGGCGGCCGGCGGCGGGCGACGGCGGCGCCGCGAGCTCGGTCTCCAGGTCCACGTACACCGCGCCCGGCACGTGCGCGGCGCGGTGCTGCTCGCGCCCGTCCGTGACGCCCAGCGCCCACCGCACGTCGAGCACGACGGGCGGGCGGTCGCCCGCGAGCGCCGCGGCGAGGCCCCGCGCGTCGACGAGCACGCGGTCGCGCCGCGCGAGGTCGCCCGTCACGCGACCACGTCGGCGGACGCCGTCCCGTAGTCCGGCTCGTCGCGCGGCGGCGGGGAGCCCAGCTCGAGCCGCATCGTGTACGCGTCCACGTCCTCGGGCTGGTAGTACCGCTTGCGGATGCCGAGCTGCTCGAACCCGTGCTTCGCGTAGAGCCCGAGCGCCGCGTCGTTGTCGACGCGCACCTCGAGCAGCACCGCACTCGCCCCGAGCTCGCGCGACCGCTCGACCAGCGCCTCCAGGAGCACCGAGCCCACGCCCTGGTGCTGGAACGCCGGGTCGACGCCGATGGTCATGACCTGGGTGACGTCGCCGTCGAACCACAGGCCCGCGTAGCCGACGAGCGGCTGCGGCCCCGCCGCGTAGAGCCGGACGGGCTCGGCGGCGACGTACCACCGCCCGAACCCGGCGAGCTCGTCGGCGAGCATCCCGTAGGTCCACGCGCCGCGCCCGAACAGCTCGCGCTCGAGCTCGACCACCCGGTCGAGGTCGGCGGCCTTGAGGGGCCGCAGCCGGATCTCGTACGACCGCGTGCTCATCGCGACCGCTCCGGCGACGCGTCGCTCACGCGCTTGCGCGCCGCGGCCTCCTGGACGTCGGGGCGGCGCAGGTACAGCGGCTCGGTCGGCTGCTCGACCCCGGCGGCCCGGCGCGCGATCGCGAGCCGCGCGAGCACGGCGGCGTCGGGGACCTGCGGCGCGTCCTGCGCGACGTCGAGCGCGTCCGGGTAGAGCTCGGCGCCCTCCCCGACCACGACGGCGCCCGCGGCGCGCGTCGCGACGTCGGCGGCGGGGCCGACGTCGGGCCCCGCGACGGTCTCGAGCACGGGCACCGCGTGCGGCCCCTCGTGCGCGACGACGCGGTACCGCGCCCAGTACACCTCGCGGCGACGTGCGTCGGTCGCGACGAGGAGCTCGTCGTCGGGCACGAGGCCGAGGTCGCTCACGGCCTGCGCGGCGACGGCGTCCAGGCTCGGGACGCCCAGCACCGGGACGCCGAGCGCGAAGCCCAGGGCGCGGGCGGTGACGAGCCCGACCCGCAGGCCGGTGAACGGCGCCGGGCCCGTCCCGACGGCGACCGCCGTGAGGTCGCGGCGGTCGACGCCCGCCTCGGCGAGCGCCTCCTCGACGAGCGGGGCGAGCGCCTCGGCGTGCCGGCGACGCTCGGGCGCGTCGCGGCGGGCGAGACGAGCGCCGTCGTCGGAGACGACGGCGACGGTGACGGAGGCGGAGGTGTCGAGCGCGAGAACAGCCACGGCTCCAGCCTACGGCCGAGAGCGGGGCCGTCCCCGTCGTAGGGCGCTACCGGGTCAGCGCGGCGACGTCGAGACCGGCCCAGCGCGCCCCGACGCCGCGCACCGTCACGCGTCGCTCGCCCGCCTCGGGTGCGTCGTCGTCCTGCTCCTGCGACGTGCCCACCCCGCCGCGCGGGCGCTCGAGCACGATCTCCAGGCGGTCGCCCGCGAGCGCCTCGACGAGGCCGCTGCCCCACTCGACGACCGTCACCGACTCGTCCAGGCTCGAGTCGAGGTCGAGCGCGTCGACCTCGTCGAGCGACCCCAGGCGGTACGCGTCCACGTGCACGAGGGCCGGGCCCCCGACGACGGACGGGTGCTCGCGCGCGACGATGAACGTCGGGGACGCGACCTGGCCGCGCACGCCGAGCCCCGCCCCGATCCCCTGCGTGAGCGTCGTCTTCCCCGCCCCGAGGTCGCCCGTGAGGATCACCAGGTCCCCCGCGCGCAGCACCGCGGCGAGGGCGCGGCCGAACGCGCGGGTCGCCTCGGCGTCGGGCAGCACGACGACGCCGCCCGGGGCGTCGTCGGCCGCGGTCCCCCCGGCGGCGGGCGCCGGGGTCGAGTGGTTCGGGTCGTCGCTCACGCGCGGACCGTCCTTTCCGTGCTGTCGTGCGGGCTCGGGTCGCGCGCCAGGAGCGCCCGCGCGCCGTCGTCGAGCACGTGCGTCCCCACGTGCTCGCGCGGCACGCGCGCACCGAGGCGCGTCGTGATCTCGTAGCTGATGGTGCCCGCGGCCTGCGCCCAGTCCTCGGCCGTGGGGACCCCGCCGCGCGCCACGCCGTCGCCCGCGCCGAACAGCGTGACGACGTCGCCCGCGCGCTCGGTCGCGTCCGGGCCGAGGTCGAGCACGAGCTGGTCCATGCAGACCCGGCCCGCGACGCGCACGACGCGCCCGCCGGGCTCTCCGGGCCGGGCGCCGACGAGCACCGGCCCGCCCGGCGCGCCCGCGGGCCCGCCGCCCGACGCGTGGCGCGGGATCCCGTCGCCGTAGCCGAGCGGCACGACGCCGAGCGTCGTGTCCTGCGGCGTCGTGTAGTGGTGCGAGTAGGAGACGCCGTGACCGCCGGGCACGCGCTTGACCGTCGCGAGGCGCGCCTCGAGCGTCATCGCGGGGCGCAGGCCGAACCGCGACGGGGGCCCGAGCTGCGGCACGGGCGTCATCCCGTACGCGGCCAGGCCCGGGCGCACGAGGTCGTAGTGGGTGCGGGGGGCGGTGAGCGTCGCGGCGGAGTTCGCGAGGTGGCGCAGCTCCGGCACGACGCCCGCCCGCGCGGCCTCGCGCACGGCCTCGTCGAAGACGTCGGCCTGCGCGACGACGGTCGGGTGGCCGGGCTCGTCCGCGAACGCCAGGTGCGACCACATGCCGACGACGCGCACGGCACCCTCCGCCTCGGCGCGCGCCACGGCGTCGAGCACGTCCGGCAGGTCCGCCGGCATGATCCCGTTGCGGCCCAGGCCCGTGTCGACCGCGAGGTGCACCCGCGCGGTCCGGCCCGCGGCCCGCGCCGCGGCGACGACCTCGTCCACGGCCCAGCGCGCCGCGAGCGACACGTCGACGTCCGCCTCCACGAGGTCGCGCAGCGGCGCGCCCGGCGGGTACAGCCACGTGAGCACGCGCGCCCGGTCCGGGCCGACGCCCGCCGCCCGCAGCGCGAGCGCCTCGCCCGGCTGCGCCGTCCCGAGCCACGTCGCACCGCCCGCGAGCGCCCCGAGCGCGCTCGCGACGAGCCCGTGCCCGTACGCGTCCGCCTTGACCACGGCCATCACCTCGGACGCCGGCGCGAGGTCCGCGAGCGCGCGCACGTTGTCGCGCACCGCCGCCAGGTCGACGACGGCGCGGGCCGGGTAGGCTCGGGGGTCCGGGCCGTCGGGGCCGCTCGTGCGGGACGTCGGGGCGGGTCCCGCGAGGGAGCCCGCCCGGGCGCCGGTCGGGACGGTGCCGGGTGTGCCGGTGGGTGTGCCGGCGGGTGTGCCGGGAGAGGTCGTGCGCTGGGTGTCGCTCACGGTCGTCGATTCTCTCACCCGCGCGTCACCACGCGGAGAGCGCGCGGTCCGTCGCGAAGCGGCGCTCGCGGCCGGTGAACGGGTCCGTGAACGCGAGCGACCGCGACACGAGCTGGAGCGGGCGCGAGTAGTCCTCGGGCGAGACGTCGTACGGCTCGGGGTAGAAGTTGTCGTGCACGATCGGCACGCCGAGCCGCGCCATGTGCAGGCGGAGCTGGTGCGTCCTGCCGCTGTGCGGCTCGAGCCGGTACCGCGCGAGCCCGCGCGCCGGGTCGGTCTCGACGACGTCGACGCGGCTCTCGGCGTTGGGCTCGCCGTCCACCTCCTCGGCCCGCATGACGCCGCGACGCTTGACGATGCGGCTGCGCACGGTCGCGGGGAGGTCGAGCGACGCGTCCCACGGCGCGACCGCCTCGTAGGTCTTGCGCACCTCGCGGCGCGCGAAGAGCTCCTGGTATGCCCCGCGCACCTGCGGGCGCAGCGTGAGCAGCAGGACGCCCGCGGTCACGCGGTCGAGGCGGTGCGCCGGGCTGAGCTCGGGCAGGTCGAGGTCGCGGCGCAGCCGCACCAGCACCGACCGCGCGACGTACGCCCCGCGCGGGATGGTCGCGAGGAAGTGCGGCTTGTCGACGACCAGCAGGTCCCGGTCGCGGTGCAGCACGCGGACCTCGAACGGCACGTCCGGCTCGACGGGCGGGTCGCGGTAGAGGAACACGAACCCGCGCGGCTCGTACGGCGTGCGCGCGTCCACCGGGCGCCCGCGGCCGTCGACGACCTCGCCCGCCGCGACCTTCTCCGCGAGGCGCGCGGCGTCGTCGGGAAAGCGGTGGCGCACGTAGTCGAGGGTGCGCGGGTACCGCGCGACGCTCTCGGCGTCGTGCGGCAGCACGAGGCGCGTCGGGTTGAGGCCGTCGCGCACGGGGAGGGGGACCACGCCCTCCACGGTACCGGCGGCGTGCCCGCGGTCGGTGCGGGTCGCGCGTGGGTGCGGTGGGGTGCGCAGGCGGTGCGGTCGCGTGGGCGCGACCGGCGTGGTCGTCGCGTGGGCGCGACCGGCGTGGTCGACGCGCGGGCGCGACCGGCGTGGTCGGCGCGCGGTGGGGCACGCCGTCTGCGCGGTCAGCGCGCGGCGAGCAGCTCCGCGACGACCCCCGGGACCGCGTCCGCGACGTCGAGCGCCGCGACGGGACCGCCCGGGTTCGCGCGCTCCGCGGCGAGACCGTGCACGACGGCGGCCGCCGCGGCCAGCCGCGCGGCGAGGCCCGGCTCCCGCACGACGCGCTCCGCGTGCGCCGCGAGCAGCGTGCCGAGGATGCCGGCGAGGACGTCGCCCGCCCCGGCGGTCGCGAGCCATGCGGGCGCGTCCGCCTGCGACCACGCGCCCTCCGGCCCGACGACGACCGTCGCCGACCCCTTGAGCAGCACCGTCGCGCCGGTGACCTCGTGCGCGCGGCGCGCCCACCGCAGCGGCTCGGCCTCGACGTCGGTCCGCGTCACGTCGTCGCCACGCGCCCGCAGGAGCGTCGCGAGCTCCCCGGCGTGCGGGGTGAGCACGACCGACGGCGGGCAGCGGTCGGGCAGCAGGGACAGAGCGCCCGCGTCGACGACCGCGGGCACGCGCTCCGGCGTCGCGTCGGTGGTCGTCGCGTCGGTCGCCGTCGCGTCGGCGAGCGCCGCCCGCGCGCGCTCGTGCTGCCCGCCGTCGTCGACCGGGCCGTCGCCCGGGCCGGGGACCGCCGGGACGCCCGGGCCCAGCACCCAGGACTGGACGCGGCCCGCGGCGGGCACCACCTCGGGGCGGGCCGCGAGGACGGCGCGCGTGGCGTCGTCGGGCCCGCCGTAGCGCACCATGCCCGGACCCGTGCGGACGGCCGCGGTCGTGACGAGCACCGCCGCGCCCGGGAAGGTCGGCGTGCCCGCCACGACGCCGACGACGCCGCGCGTGTACTTGTGGTCGGTCGCGCCGGGCACGGACCAGAGGGCCGCGACGTCCGCCGGCTCGAGCCGACGCACGACCGGCGTCATGGTCCCCCGGTCCGGGGCGGGCGCGTCGGGGCCGGGTACGCCGGGGGCGGGCGCACCCGGGGCCGGTGCGCCAAGGCCGGGTGCGCCAAGGCCGGGTGCGCCAAGGCCGGGTGCGCCAAGGCCGGGCGCGCCAGGGCCGGCTGCGTCAGCGCCGGGTGCATGGGGGCCGGGTGCGCCCAGGCGCAGCCCGATGTCGACGACCGCGCCGTGCCCCGCGAGGTGCGTCGCGGGCGGCAGGAGCAGCCCCGGCTTGGCGGCACCGAACGTCACCGTGCGGTCGGCGCGCAGCACCGGGCCCGGCACCGTGCCGTCGTCGACACCGATGCCGCTCGGCGCGTCCACCGCGACGACCCACGGCCGACCGAGGCCTTCGGGACCGTGCGCGGGGCCGCAGTCGAGCACCGCGGTCAGCCGCTCCACGAGGTCCGCCGCGACCCCGCGCAGCGCCCCGCGGGCGCCGATCCCGACGAGACCGTCGAGCACGACGTCGGCGCGCGCCGCCTGGGCGGCGACGCGGTCGGCGACGTGCGGGTCGAGGTGGTCGTGGTGGCGGTCGTCGTGACCGTCGCCGTGCGCCGCGCCGTCGGGGCTGCCGACGAGCACCTCGACGCGCCCGCCCGCGTCCCGGAGCGCCGCGAGACCGCCGGCGTGCGCGTGCTCGCCCGTGAGCACAGCCAGCACCTCGACGCCGCGGCGCGCGAGGTACGCGCCCGCGTGCAGCGTGTCCCCGCCGTTGTTGCCCGAGCCGACGAGCAGGACCGCCCGGGCGCCGGTGACGCGCCCGTCGCGACGGCCGCCGTCGGGCAGGGCGATCGACCGGCGCCGGGCGAGGTCGCGCGCGACGACGGTGGCGAGCGCGAACGACGCCCGCTCCATGAGCGGGACGCCTGCGGTGAGCAGGGGCTTCTCGGCGGCGCGGACGTCGGCGACGGACCAGGCTTCGATCATGACCTCATCCTGCCCACCGGGCGCCGGGGCCGCCTGCGCGGCGCCCGCGCCGGGCCGGCCGGGGCGACGACCGCCGGACGGCCGAGGGCTGAGACGGTCCCCGCGGGCGCGCTGCGGGCCGCGCGGACCCGCATAGGGTGACGAGCATGCGATTCGGACTCTTCATCCCGCAGGGCTGGCGCTACGACCTCGTCGACGTCGCGCCCGAGGACCACTGGAAGACCATGCTCTCCCTGCTCCACTACGCCGACAACGCGGCGGCGGGCGAGCCCCTGCCCGGCGGCGAGTTCGCGTGGGACGGCGTCTGGGTCTACGACCACTTCCACACGACCCCGACCCCGAGCACCGAGGCGACCCACGAGGCGTGGACGCTCATGGCGGCGTTCGCCGCGGCGTCGCAGCGCGTGCGCCTGGGCCAGATGTGCACGTGCATGGCGTACCGCGAGCCGACCTACCTCGCGAAGGTCGCCGCGACGGTCGACCACGTCTCGGGCGGCCGTCTCGAGATGGGCATCGGCGCGGGCTGGTACGAGCACGAGTGGCGCGCCTACGGGTACGGCTTCCCCAGCGCGGGCGAGCGCCTGCGCGCGCTCGACGAGGGCGTGCAGATCATGGCCCGCATGTGGCGCACGGGGTCGTCGGGCACGTTCGAGGGCCGGCGCTACCAGGTGGACGGCGCGCTGTGCTACCCGCAGCCGCTGCAGTGCGTGGCGGTCGACGGCGAGGGTGCCGTGCCGAGCATCCCCCTGTGGATCGCGGGCGGCGGCGAGAAGAAGACGCTGCGCATCGCGGCGCAGCACGCCCAGTACACGAACTTCGACGGCTCGCCGGAGGGCTTCGCCCACAAGTCCGCCGTGCTCGAGCAGCACTGCCGCGACCTGGGCCGCGACTTCGGGGAGATCACGCGGTCGGCCAACTACAACGTCGTCATCGGCGAGACCGAGCGGGACGTCGCGGACCGCCTTGCCCGGGTCGAGGAGCACGCGCGCCGGTACTTCCCCGAGAAGGCGGACGACAGCATCGCGTCGTGGCGGAACGGCCCCCTCGTGGGAACACCGGAGCAGATCGTCGAGACCCTCACGGCGCTGCGCGCCCAGGGCCTCGGCTACGCGATCGGCTACTTCCCCTTCGCCGCGACCGACCGCGACCAGCTCGAGCTCTTCCAGCGCCAGGTCATCCCGGCCCTCCAGCGCTGACTCTCTCCCCCTCCCCCCTTCCGCCCCCCTCCCCGCGCGAGCAGGTGGTCTTGGTTCGTCCCGTCGACGGGACGAACCAAGACCACCTGTTCGTCGGTCGCGGATCGCCTGGTCGACGCCGACCACAGGGCAGGCGGCGTGGGGTGTCGTCCACAGGTCGCGACGACGAGGCTGCGGTGGCGGCACGCGACCCGCTGAGATCGCGTCATGCACGCACGCACCGCCGTCCCCGCCGAGCTCCTCCGGATCGCGTCCCGGCAGGCGGGGCTGGTCACGACCGCGCAGGCCGGTGCGGCAGGACTGTCGCGAGGCGCGGTCCGCGGGCTCGTCGACCGGCGAGAGTGGCGCCGCGCCGCGATGAACGTCTACGAGCTCCGGTCGTCTGCCGTGACGAGCCTCGACGACCGACGACGTCGCGCAGCGCTCCTCGGACTGCTCGCCTACGGCGCGGACGCCGTCGCCGTCGGCGCCTGCGCCCTGGTGCTGCACGGCGTGGAGGGTCTGCCGCACCGGCTCACTCCCCAGGTCGCCCTCGACGAGGCGTCGCGCCGGCGGCATCGTAACGGTGTCCGCCTGCGCCAGTTCGACGACGGGATGCGCACGACGACGATCGAC
Source organism: Cellulosimicrobium sp. 72-3 (assembly GCF_013127315.1). Classification (NCBI taxonomy): domain Bacteria; kingdom Bacillati; phylum Actinomycetota; class Actinomycetes; order Micrococcales; family Promicromonosporaceae; genus Cellulosimicrobium; species Cellulosimicrobium sp. 72-3. Next base: position 1,168,423 of record NZ_CP053419.1, on the reverse strand, counting down.
GGGTTCCGGGTCGCGACGCTCGACTGGGCGCTCGCCCAGGCCGTCCCGGAGCTTCCCCGCCCTCACGGGCTCGCCGTCCTCGACGCGGTCCAGCGCCTCCGGCTCCTGGCGCCCGACGAGCTCGCCCGCGCGCACGACCTCGCTCGCGGACGGCGAGGCATCGCCACCCGGCACGACCTCTGGGAGCTGTCGGACGGCCGAGCGGAGTCCCCGCTGGAGTCGTTCGCCCGCCTGGAGTGCATCGAGGAGGAGGAGCCACCGGACACCCTGCAGCTCCCCGTGCGGGACGAGACGGGCGCCGTGGTCGCTCGAGGTGACATGGGCTGGCGGCGTCGCGGCGGTCGCTGGCTCGTCGCCGAGCTCGACGGCCGGGAGCACCACGACACCCCCGTCGCGGTCTTCGCGGACCGTCGTCGCCAGAACCTCCTCACCGGCTCGGGCACCGTGGACCTCCTGCGCTTCACGTCACGGGACCTCGGCCGTGTCGCCGCGACCGTGCGCCGGCACCTCGCCGTCTGACGGGCACCTCACCGCCCGACGGCGGCACGCCACGGTCGACCACACCTCGCGCGGGACTGCTCGCGCGTCGAGCAGGCGATCCCTGTCGGCCGAACAGGTGGTCCTGGCGCGTCCGCGTCGCAGGACCAGCCAACACCACCTGCTCGGCGGCGGCGGGGGCGGGGCGGCAGCGGGCGGGGGGCGGGGCGGGAGGGGGGTGGGGGGTGGGGGGTCAGCCTTCCGCGACGACCATCGCCGAGGCGATGCCGGCGTCGTGCGAGATGCTCAGGTGCCAGGCCGTGATGCCGAGCGCGTCCGCACGTGCCGCGACCGTGCCGGTGATCTCGACCTCCGGCGGGCCGCCGACGACGCGGTGCACCGTCGCGTCGTGCCAACGCATGCCCGCGGGAGCGCCCAGCGCCTTGGCGATGGCTTCCTTCGCCGCGAACCGCGCGGCGAGCGACGCGGGCGGCAGGTCCCGCTCGGCCTCGGTGAACAGCTTCTCGCGGAGCCGGGGCGTGCGCTCTAGGGTCTCCATGAACCGCGCGACGTCCACGACGTCGATCCCCACGCCCTTGATCATGCGTCCACCCTACGGTGGCGACCAGGCCTCCCCGCCTCCACGAGCAGGTGGTCCTGGTTCGTCCGGGAGACCGGACGAACCAGGACCACCTGGTCGGCGCGTGGGCGGGGCCGGGGCCGGGAGGGCTACTCGACCGTGACCGACTTCGCGAGGTTGCGGGGCTGGTCGACGTCGAGTCCCTTCGCCGTCGCGAGCGCCATCGCGAAGATCTGCAGCGGCACGACGGCCAGCAGCGGCGAGAGCAGCGTCGGGGACTCGGGGATCCAGAAGATCTCGTCCGCGTAGGGACGCACGGCGTCGTCCCCGTCCTCGGCGATGACGAGCGTGCGTGCGCCGCGCGCCCGGATCTCCTGGATGTTCGAGATGACCTTGGAGTGCAGGCCCTCACGGCCCTTGGGCGACGGCACGACGACGAACACCGGCTGGCCCTCGTCGATCAGCGCGATCGGGCCGTGCTTGAGCTCGCCGGCCGCGAAGCCCTCCGCGTGGATGTACGCCAGCTCCTTGAGCTTGAGCGCGCCCTCGAGCGCGACGGGGAACCCGACGTGGCGCCCGAGGAACAGCACGGACGAGGCGTCCTTCATCGACCGGGCGGTCGCGCGCACGTACTCGCCGCGCTCGATGACGGTCTGGATCTTGCGCGGCATCTCGCGCAGGTCCTCGAGGATCGCCGCGATCTCGTCGGGGAACTTGTTCCCGCGCAGCTGCGCGAGGTAGAGGCCCAGGAGGTACGCGGCGGTGATCTGCGACAGGAAGGCCTTCGTCGAGGCGACGGCGATCTCCGGGCCGGCGTGCGTGTAGAGCACGGCGTCGGACTCGCGCGGGATCGTCGACCCGTGCGTGTTGACGATCGAGATGACCTTCGCGCCCTGCTCGCGCGCGTGGCGCACGGCCATGAGCGTGTCCATGGTCTCGCCGGACTGGGTCACGGCGACGACGAGCGTCTTCTCGTCGACGATCGGGTCGCGGTAGCGGAACTCGTGCGCGAGCTCGACCTCGACCGGGATGCGGCACCAGTGCTCGATCGCGTACTTCGCGACGTGGCCCGAGTAGGCCGCCGTGCCGCACGCGACGACGATGATCTTGTCGACCGAGCGCAGCACGGCCTCGTCGATGCGCAGGTCGTCGAGCACGAGCTTGCCCGACGGGTCGGTGCGGCCGAGCAGGGTGTCGGCGACGGCGTGCGGCTGGTCGTGGATCTCCTTGTCCATGAAGGACGAGAAGCCGCCCTTCTCGGCGGCGGCCGCGTCCCAGTCGACCGTGTAGCGCTTCGCCTCGGCGGGGTTGCCGTCGAAGTCGGTCACCTCGACCGACGTCGGGGTGATCGTGACGATCTGGTCCTGCCCGAGCTCGAGCGCCTCCTTGGTGTGGGAGATGAACGCCGCCACGTCGGAGCCGAGGAAGTTCTCGCCCTCGCCCAGGCCGACGACGAGCGGCGAGTCGTGCCGCGCGCCCACGACCGTGTCGGGGGCGTCGGCGTGCACGGCGAGGAGCGTGAAGGTGCCCTCGAGCCGCCGCGCCACCTGCCCCATCGCGAGCGTGAGGTCCTTCGTGTCGCGGTACGCCCGCGCGAGGAGCTGCGCCGCGACCTCGGTGTCGGTCTCGGACCGGAACGTCACGCCCTCGGCGAGGAGCTCGGCCTTGAGGGTCGCGAAGTTCTCGACGATGCCGTTGTGGATCACGGCGAGGCGGTCGTCGTCCGCGAGGTGGGGGTGCGCGTTGGTGTCCGTCGGGCCGCCGTGCGTCGCCCACCGCGTGTGCCCGATCGACGCGGTCGCCGCGGGCAGCGGGTGCGTCTCGATCTCCTGCACGAGGTTCGCGAGCTTGCCGGACTTCTTCGCGAACGCGACGGCGTCGACGCCGGGCGCGACGAGCGCGACCCCGGCCGAGTCGTAGCCGCGGTACTCGAGCCGTCCGAGTCCTTCGAGAGCGACGTCGAGGGGTCGCCCCGAGGCCTCTCCGACCATGGTTCCAGGGCCTACGTAGCCCACGATTCCGCACATGGTGATCGAGTCTAGCCACGGACCCGCGCCGCTTCGGGGCCGCGCGATCCCGCGGTTCTTCGTGAGGTCCGCTGCCAAATCGGGGCCCCGCGGCGCGCGAGCCGTCCTCGCGCCCGCGGCCTCGTCGTGTCCCGGTCCGTGGCGCGTTCGCCGGGCGTGGGACGCGCGGCACCGCGAGGCTGGTGCTCGTGCCCACCGTCCGGATCGGTCTCTCGGGGTGGCGGTACGCGGACTGGCGCGGACCGTTCTACCCCGCGGGGCTCCCCCAGCGTCGCGAGCTCGAGCACGTCGCCTCGCTCTTCCCCGCCGTCGAGCTCAACGGGTCGTTCTACTCGTTGCAACGACCGTCGTCGTTCGTCGCGTGGCGCGACCAGACCCCCGAGGGCTTCACGTTCGCGGTCAAGGGACCGCGCTTCGTCACCCACATGAAGCGGCTCCGGGACGTGCGGACGCCGGTCGCCAACTTCGTCGCGAGCGGCGTCCTCGCGCTCGGCAGCAGGCTCGGGCCCGTCCTGTGGCAGCTCCCCGCGCGGACCGCCTTCGACCACGACCTGCTCGACGCGTTCCTCACGCTCCTGCCGCGCACCACCGGCGAGGCGGCGAGGCTCGCGCACGAGCACGACGACCGCCTGCGCGCGCCCGCCTGGACGGAGACCGACGCGGACCGCCCGATCGTGCACGCGCTCGAGCCGCGGCACGCGTCGTTCGCCACGCCGGAGGCGCTCGACCTCCTGCGCCGGCACGGGGTGGCGTTCGCCGTGTCGGACGGCGCGGGCCGGTGGCCGCTCGTCGAGGCGGTCACGAGCCCGCTCGTGTACGTGCGCCTGCACGGGGACCAGGAGCTCTACCGCAGCGGCTACCGGCCGCACGTGCTCGACGCGTGGGCCGAGCGCGTGCGCGCCTGGCACGCCGCGGGCCACGACGTCGAGGTCTACTTCGACAACGACGTGGACGCCCACGCCCCGGCCGACGCGCTCGCCCTCATGGCCCGCCTGCCCGACCTCGCGCTCCCCGGCCCGGGGGCCGCCGTCGAGCCGGCGCCGCGCCGCCGTCGGGCCGCGCACGGGGCCGACGACGCCCGCTGAGACGACCCGCGCAGGGCGGTCCCGCGGTGCCCTCGTCGGGGCGCGGGGCGGCCCCGTGCACCGGCACGGGCGTGCATCCGGCAGAATCGGGCGGGTGTCCTCCCCCGCCGACGACCCGTCCGACCTCCTGCGGGCCCACCTGGCCGCGCCGTCGTCCTCGCCCTACGTCGATCTCGACCGGGCCGTGTGGAGCCGGCTGTCGGAGTCGACGCCGCTGCCGCTGACCGACGACGACGTCGCGCGCCTGCGCGGCCTCGGTGACCCGATCGACCTCGCCGAGGTCGACGCCGTCTACCGGCCGCTCTCGCGCCTGCTCAACCTCTACGTCACCGCGACGTCCGGCCTGCACGAGGCGACGTCGACGTTCCTGCGCGAGGAGACCGGCAACACGCCGTACGTCATCGGCGTGGCCGGCTCCGTGGCCGTCGGGAAGTCGACGACGGCGCGCGTGCTGCGCGAGATGCTGGCCCGCTGGCCGGAGACGCCGCGCGTCGAGCTCATCACGACCGACGGCTTCCTCTACCCCAACGCGGAGCTCGCGCGCCGCGGCCTCATGGACCGCAAGGGCTTCCCCGAGTCCTACGACCGTCGCGCGCTCATCCGGTTCCTGTCCAAGGTCAAGGCGGGGCACGCCGAGGTGCGGGCCCCCGTCTACGACCACCTCACGTACGACATCGTGCCGGGGGCCGAGGCCGTCGTCCGCAAGCCCGACGTCCTCGTCGTCGAGGGCCTCAACGTGCTCCAGCCGGCGCGCCCGAGCGCGCACGACGAGTCGACCGTCGCCGTGTCGGACTTCTTCGACTTCTCGATCTACGTGGACGCCCGCACGCGCAACATCCGCCAGTGGTACGTCGACCGGTTCCTCGCGCTGCGCCGCACCGCGTTCGCGCGCCCCGAGTCGTACTTCCGCCGCTACGCAGACCTCACGGACGAGCAGGCGGTGGAGCGGGCGAAGTCGATCTGGGACGCGATCAACGCGCCGAACCTCGAGCAGAACATCCTGCCGACGCGCGGCCGCGCGACCCTCGTCCTCACGAAAGGCTCGGACCACTCGGTCCAGCGCGTCCGCCTGCGCAAGCTCTGAGGCGGCCCGCTCAGCCCACGGGCGGAAGGTCAGGTCGCGCGGGGCGGGGTGCCCGACGACGTCGCCCCCGACGATCCGGGCGGCACCGTCCCGGAGGCGTCCGCCGCGCGCGGACCGGGCACGGGCTCGCCGGTCACCGGGCCGGTCACCGTGCGCCCGTCGGCCGTCGCGCCCCCGCCGGGCGAGGTCGCGGCCGGCGTCCCGCCGGTCGTCGGCGCGGTCCCGGCCGGGTCGGTCGCACCCTCCGCGGCCGGCGCCTGCGGCGTCGGCGGCAGCTCGCCGCGCTGGCGCGCCCGCATCATGAGCACGCGGTCGATGACGAACCCGCTCCCGACGCCCAGCACGATGCCCACGACCATCGCGAGCAGCGGCTCGTGGCCCAGCCACCGGGCGGCGACGAGCCCGATGAGCACCGAGTAGACGGCCCACGTCACCGCCGCGACGGCGGAGAACGCCATGAAGCGGCGCCGCGGGTACCCGACGGCGCCGGCCGTCATGTTCACCGCGACGCGGCCCACGGGGATGTAGCGCGCCGCGAGGATGAACGACGCGCCGCGGTGCGCGAGGGCGCGCTCTGCCCACCCCACGGCGCGACGCCCGCGGGGCGTGCGCAGGATGCGCAGGCGCTCCGTGCCGACGGCACGACCGATGGCGAACGCGATCTGGTCCCCGGTCCAGGCGCCCAGGGCCGCGACGAGGAGCACGAGGACGAGGTTGGGCTCGCCGGTCGCGTGCGCGGAGACCGCGAGCGTGATGACGACCGACTCGCTGGGGACCGGCGGGAAGAACCCGTCGATCGTCGCGAAGCCGAACAGGGCGGGATAGATCCACGCGGACGCCGCGAGGGCGAGAATCCAGTGCTCGAGATTCTCCAGGAAGATCGACACGGCGTCGGGCAACGGCGTCCTCGTTCGTCTGCTGGCGGGGAGGCCAGGCGGGCGGTGGCGGCAGGTCGGTCGTCCTGCACCAGGACAAGCCTACGGAGCGCGAGGACGACGACCATCAGGGAGACCCCCGGTTCACCCCTGAGGACCCCGGGCGCGACGGCGCCGCGCCCGTGACGATTCTGCCGTGCCCGCCGCGGCAGTTCGTCATCCCGGCGGACGACTTCCCGCGGCGGGCCCGTACGTCGTGAGGACCAGGGGCCCGCGGACGCCCGGTGAGCTAGCTCCCGGCGCCCGGGAGCCGCGCGACCCCGAGGGTCGAGGACAGCGTGCGCAGGTCGGCGGCGTCGAGGTAGAGCTCGCCCCGCAGGTGGTCCGTCTCGTGCTGGACGATGCGCGCGGGCCACCCGGTCAGCACGTCGTCGAACGGCTCGCCGGCCTCGTCCTGGCCCGTGAGCCGGACGGCGTGGGCGCGCGTCCGCTCGGCCTGCCAGCCGTGCACGGAGAGGCAGCCCTCGAAGAACGTGCGGGTCTCCCCGCCGACGACCTCGTAGCGCGGGTTCACGAGCACCCGGTACTCCAGGGGGCTCCGCTCCCGGTCGTCGCCGACGTCCGGTGCACCCGGGTCCTCGACCACGGCCACCGCGAGGCCGATGCCGACCTGCGGCGCGGCGAGCCCCACGCCGGGCGCCGCGCGCATGGTCGTGCGCATCGCGTCGAGGAAGCGCGGCAGCGCGTCGCCGAGCTGGCCCGCGTACGGCACGGCCGGCGTGCGCAGCACGGGGTGGCCGGCCTGCACGATCGGCAGGACACCGTCCGGGTACGCGGCGAGGAGCGCGAGCACGTGCTCGCGCAGCGCCTCGTCGACCCCCTGCCGCACGCTCGTGCCCGCCTCGCGTCCCGTCGGCCGTCCGGACGCGCTCACAGGGCGAGCCGCTCGCGCACGACGCCGGCGAGCTGCCCGGCGACCGCGTCGGCCTGCTGCTGCGTCGCCGCCTCGACCATGACCCGGACGAGCGGCTCGGTGCCCGACGGCCGCAGGAGCACCCGCCCCGTCTCGCCGAGCGAGCGCTCCGCACCGGCGACCGCGGCCAGCAGCGCCTCGTCGGTCGACGCGCGCGCCTTGTCCACGCCGGGGACGTTGAGGAGGGTCTGCGGGAGCCGCTGCACGACGCCCGCGAGGTCCGCGAGCTTCTGGCCGGTGGCGCGCACCCGCGCCGCGAGCTGGAGGGCCGTGAGCACGCCGTCGCCCGTCGTCGCGTAGCGCGACATGACGATGTGGCCGGACTGCTCGCCGCCCAGGCCGTAGCCGTGGGCGCGCATCTCCTCGAGCACGTACCGGTCGCCGACGGCCGTCTGGACGGTGCTGATCCCCGCCGCGCGCATCGCGAGCAGCAGCCCGAGGTTGCTCATGACCGTGACGACGAGCGTGTCGTGCGGGAGCGCGCCCTCGTCCTTGAGCGCGAGGGCGAGGACGCCCATGATCTGGTCGCCGTCGACGACGGTGCCCCCGTGGTCGACCGCGATGCAGCGGTCCGCGTCGCCGTCGAACGCGACGCCGAAGTCGGCCTCGGACGCGACGACGACGGCCTGGAGCTGCTCCGGGTGGTTCGAGCCGCACGCCGCGTTGATGTTGCGGCCGTCGGGGCTCGCGTTGATGACGACGACGTCCGCCCCGGCCGCACGCAGCGCCGCGGGCCCGACGTCGCTCGCCGCGCCGTTCGCGCAGTCGACCGCGATCCGCAGGCCGGCCAGCGGCTTGTGATCCTCGTCGGCGCCGATGCTCGACATGAGGTGCTCGACGTACGCGCCGCCCGCGCGACCCGAGTCCGGGGAGATGCGGCCGACGACGCCGTGCGTCGGGCGCTCCCACTCCTGGCCCAGCAGGCTCTCGATGCGGTCCTCGACCGCGTCGTCGAGCTTCACGCCGCCGCGCGCGAGGAACTTGATCCCGTTGTCCTGCATCGGGTTGTGCGACGCCGAGATGACGACGCCGAAGTCGACGTCCATGGTGCTCGTCAGGTAGGCGACGGCCGGGGTCGGCAGGACCCCGACGTCCTTCACGTCGACGCCCGCGCTCGCGAGCCCCGCGATGAGCGCCGCGCCAAGGAACTCCCCGGACACGCGCGTGTCGCGCCCGACGACCGCGCGCGGGCGGTGCCCCTCCTCCTGACCGCTCGCGAGCACACGGGCCGCGGCGACGCCGAGGTCCAGCGCGAGCTCCGCCGTCACGTTGCCGTTCGCGAGACCGCGCACCCCGTCGGTGCCGAAAAGCCGTCCCATGGAAGTCCTTCCCCTCGTACCGGCCGTACGCCGACCGTACGACCGTCAGCCGCTGCCCGCCGTCGACGGGTCTTGGTCACCGCTCCTCACAAACGCCGTCGGCCCCGGTGGACCAGGTCCACCGGGGCCGACGAGCGCACAGCGCAGGATCAGCGCTTGGAGTACTGCGGTGCCTTGCGGGCCTTCTTGAGACCGGCCTTCTTGCGCTCGACGACGCGGGCGTCGCGAGTGAGGAAGCCGGCCTTCTTCAGCGCGGGGCGGTTGTGCTCGGCGTCGATCGCGTTGAGCGCGCGCGCGATCGCCAGGCGCAGCGCGCCGGCCTGGCCCGAGGAGCCGCCGCCCGTGATGCGGGCGACGACGTCGAAGCGACCCTCGACGTCGACCAGCTTCAGCGGGGAGTTGACGAGCTGCTGGTGGACCTTGTTCGGGAAGTAGTCCTCGAGCGTGCGCCCGTTGACCTTCCAGGTGCCGGTGCCGGGGACGAGGCGCACGCGCGCCACGGCCTCCTTGCGGCGGCCCAGGGCCTGGCCGGGGGCGGTGATGCTCTGGCCGCGGCCCGTGGGGGCGGCGGACTCGGAGGTGTAGGTGCTGGGCGTCTCGTCGCCCAGGGTGTCGGTGTCGACGGTGGTCTCGGCCACGGGTGGTGTCCTCGCGTCTCTCTGTGCGCTACGCCTGGGCGGCGATTACTGCGCGACCTGGGTGATCTCGAACGGCTTCGGCTGCTGAGCGGCGTGCGGGTGCTCGGCACCCGCGTAGACCTTCAGCTTGCCGAACTGGGCGCGACCGAGGGTCGTCTTGGGGAGCATGCCCCGGACGGCCTTCTCGACGGCACGCTCGGGGTGCTTGTCGAGCAGGTCGCCGTAGGCGACGGCACGCAGACCACCCGGGTAACCGGAGTGGTTGTAGGCCATCTTCTGCTCGCGCTTGTTGCCGCTCAGGGCGACCTTGCCGGCGTTGATGACGATGACGAAGTCACCGCCGTCGACGTGCGGAGCGAAGGTCGGCTTGTGCTTGCCGCGCAGCAGGGTGGCCACGTGGGTGGCCAGGCGGCCCAGGACGACGTCGGTCGCGTCGATGACGTACCAGTCGCGCTGGACGTCGCCGGGCTTCGGGGTGTACGTACGCACGGTCGTAGCCTTCGTTTCTGTCTCAGGATGTCTTCTTCGACCGCTGAAGCGTGCGGCCGAGAGGGCAGGTCGTTGCGCGGCGGGCTCGGTCGACACCCGCTCCTTGGCCGGCAGCGAGTGGGCGCGCTAGCGACACGGGTGTCGTGAGATGAGCACAACGACTCACCAGACTACCCGCGAGGCAGGCCGCCGGTCAAAGCGGCCGGGCGCTCCCGGACGCACGTCTCGCAGCGCGTCGAGCGGGCCTCGTGGACGCAGCCGGGGCAGTACAGGCGCAGGGTCCGGCAGCTCGGGTCGGCGCAGTTCTCGTACTTCGCCGTCGGCGCCCCGCACGCCGTGCACGCGCCGAGCGGCGTCGAGCCCGGGCCGAGCTCGACGTGCATGCGCTCGTCGAACACGTAGAGCGACCCCTCCCACAGCCCCTGCGAGCCGAACACCTCGCCGTAGCGCACGACGCCGCCGTCGAGCTGGTAGACCTCCTCGAACCCGCGGGCGCGCAGCAGCGCCGACAGCACCTCGCACCGCACGCCCCCCGTGCAGTACGTGACGACGGGCCGGCCCTTGAGGTCGTCGTAGCGGCCCGAGTCGATCTCGGCGACGAAGTCCCTCGTGGTCGCGACGTCGGGCACGACGGCCCCGCGGAAGCGGCCGATCGCCGCCTCGAACGCGTTGCGGCCGTCGAGCATCACGACGTCGTCGCCGCGCTCCTCGACGAGGTCGTGCAGGGCCTGCGGGCTCAGCCGCTCCCCGCCGCCGACGACGCCGCGCTCGTCGACCCGGACCTCGTCCGGCACGCCGAACGCGACGAGCTCGGGGCGCACCTTGACGGACAGGCGCGGGAAGTCGCGGCCCGTGCCGTCGGACCACTTGACGTCGACGCCCTCGAAGCCCGGGTACCGGCGGGTGGTCTTCACGTACTGCTTGAGGTCCTCGACCGTCCCGCCGAGGGTCGCGTTGATCCCGTGCTCCGACACGATCACGCGACCCGTGAGGTGCCACCGCTCCCCCAGCGCCTGCTGCCAGAGCTGCACGGCACGCGGGTCCGGCAGCGGCGTGAAGGCGTAGAAGAGCACGATCTTGTGGACGGCCATGCCCACCAGGATAGGGAGGGCTAGCGCGCCCGACGGACGCGCTCGACGTCCCAGACCGGCTCCGGCGCCTCGACGACCTCGCCGTCCTCGCGGAACACGAGGAACCGGTCGAATCCGCGCGCGAACCACCGGTCGTGCGTCACCGCGAGCACGGTGCCCTGGAAGGCCGCGAGCCCCGCCTCGAGCGCCTCCGCCGAGTGCAGGTCGAGGTTGTCCGTCGGCTCGTCGAGCAGGAGGAGCGTCGCGCCGTCGAGCTCGAGGAGCAGGATCTGGAAGCGCGCCTGCTGGCCACCGGAGAGCGTCTCGAAGCGCTGCTCGGCCTGGCCCACGAGCTCGTACCGGTCGAGCGCCCGGCTCGCGCCCTCGCGCCCCATGCCCGCCCGGTGCCCCTCGCCGCGGTGGAGGATCTCCAGCAGCGTGCGCCCGCGCAGCTCCGGGTGGTCGTGGTTCTGCGCGAACCAGCCCGGCCGCACCCGCGACCCGAGCACGGCCCGGCCCGTGTGCGCCACGGGAGCGGGTGCCGCCGGGCCGCCGGCCACGTCGTCGGGCACGGTGCCCGGCTCGGGGTCGCTCCCGCCCGCGGCGAGGAGGCGCAGGAAGTGCGACTTCCCGGAGCCGTTCGAGCCGAGCACCGCGACGCGCTCGCCGAAGAACACCTCGACGTCGAACGGCTTCATGAGCCCCGTGAGCTCGAGCCGCTCGCACGTCACCGCGCGCTTGGCCGTCCGCCCGCCCGTGAGCCGCACGGTCACGTTCTGGTCGCGAGCGACCACCTCGGGGCGCCCCGCCTCCTCGAACTTGCGCAGGCGCGTGCGCGCGGCCTGGTACCGGCTCGCGAGGCCGTCGTTGAACGCGGCCTTCGTCTTGAGCGTCCGCACGAGCTCCTGGAGCTTGGCGTGCTCCTCGTCCCAGCGGCGCGCGAGCTCGGCGAGCCGCTCGCGGCGGTCCGCGCGGGCCTGGGCGTACGTCGCGAAGCCGCCGCCGTGCACCCACACCGTGCCGCCGCCCGGCGTCGGCTCGAGCGTCGCCACCTGGGTCGCGGTGCGCGACAGCAGCTCGCGGTCGTGGGACACGAAGAGGACCGTCTTGGACGACGCGACGAGCCGCTCCTCGAGCCAGCGCTTCGTCGGCACGTCGAGGTGGTTGTCCGGCTCGTCGAGCAGCAGGACCTCCTCCGGCCCGCGGAGCAGCGCCGTGAGCGCGAGCCGCTTCTGCTCGCCCCCGGACAGCGACCGCACGTCGCGCCACTGCGCCTTCTCGAACGGGACCGACAGCACCTCGTCGGTCACCTCGTCCCAGCCGGCCTCGGCGTCGTAGCCGCCCACGTCGGCCCAGTCCACGAGGGCCTGGGCGTAGCGGAGCTGGGCGGGCTCGTCGTCGACCGTCATGATGTCGTGCTCGGCGGCCGCGAGCTCGAGCGCCGCCTCGCGGACGGCGGTCGGCGCGAGCCCGACGAGCAGGTCGCGCACCGTGCGGTCGTCGTCGATGCGGCCGACGTCCTGGCGCATGACCCCGAGCCCGCCGCTGCGCACGACGGCGCCCCCGTGCGGCGCGACCTCGCCGGTGACGATGCGCAGCAGCGTCGACTTCCCGACGCCGTTGGGCCCCACGAGCGCGACGCGCGCGCCGTCCGCGACCCGCAGGTCGACGCCGTCGAGCAGGGTGCGCCCGTCGGGCAGGTGATACGTGACGTCGCTGAGGTCGAGGTGTCCCACCCCGTCATGGTCCCCGACGTCGGCCGCGCGGTCACGCGCTTTCCGGACCCCGGCGTCCGGCACCTCGGCCGGGCCGGCGCCACCCGCCGGGTGGCGGGATGGCGGATGGCGGGTGGCGGGACGGCGGGATGGCGGGACGGCGGGACGACTCAGCGCCGGCCGCCGCCGAGGAGGCCGCCCAGCCCGCCCAGGAGGTCGCCGAGACCGCCGCCGGAGCCCGACCCGCCGCCCAGGAGCCCGCCGAGGACGTCGCCCAGGCCGCCCCCGCCGGTCTGCGAGGTGCCCGGCCGCTCGCCCGCGCCCTTCCCCGCCGCGGTGCCGCCCGAAGTGCCGCCCGCCGTGCCGCCCGAGGTGCCGGTCGTGGCGCCGCCCGACGACCCGGCGCCGCCGAGCTGCTTCGCGAGGAAGGCCAGCGCGATCGGCGCGAGCGCGGGCAGCACCTTCGCGAGCAGGTCCTTGCCGGTGCCCGTCGACCGGGCGAGCTGCGCGACGACCGCCTGCTCGTTCTGCCCGAACACGTGCCCGACGATCTTGCGGCCGTCGTCGGTGTCGACGTCGTCGAGGTCGACGCCGCCCTCCACGAGCGCCGGGTCGTGCTGCGCGAGGGCCTCGCCGAGCGACGCCGCGCCCGCCGGGTCCTGCGCGTTGGCGCGCAGCCCGCCCAGCAGCGCGGGCAGCGCCGCGCCCACCGCGCGCTGCGCCGTCGCCTCATCGACGCCGAGCCGACCGGCGAGCTGGTCGAGCGGGACGGTGGACAGGATGTCGTCGATGCCGGCCATGGGGTCGTCCTCCGGTTCAGGGGTGCTCCAGCGGGTGCGCACCGGGGCGCGGTGCGGCCCCACCGTAGTCCCGGCCGGGCGTCCTCGCAGGCACTCGCGTCCGGGGCTGCGTCCGGCCCTGCGAGGTGCCAGGGTGGGACGCATGAGCGAAGACACCACCGCCACGAGCCCCGACCCGGAGACGGGCGCCGAGGGCGACACCGACCAGCTCCAGCCCGAGGAGACGCTCCTCGACCGCGGCGTGGACGACGTGCTCGACGAGGGCTACTCCCCGCCCGAGCGCCCCCGCTCGAACCACTTCGGCGAGACGCCGTGGGAAGAGGTGCACGGCGAGACGCTCGACCAGCGCCTGGCCGAGGAGGAGCCGGAGGAGTGGGAGCGCGACCCGTCCGAGCGGCCCGACGAGACCCGCGCGGGCCGCCTCGTCGCGGACCCCGACGCCCTCGACGGGCGCCAGAACGACACGTACGCCGACGACGAGGGGATCTCCGGGGGCGCCGCGGGCGCCGAGGAGGCCGCCGTCCACGTCGTCGAGGAGCCCTGAGAAGCCCTGAGGAAGCCCTGAGGACGAGCGCCCGCCCGCGGCCGGCTCAGGCCGGCTCGCGGGGCGGCGCGTCCTCCCAGACGTCCTCCTCGTTCCGCACGGCGCGGATGCGGTCGGCACGCGCCGCGAGCTCCGCGTCGGGCGGGTAGGTGACCTCCTCGAGCACGAGCCCGTGCGCCGGCACGACGCCCGCCCCCGCGTCCCGGCGCCGGCTCGCGAGGAGCCCCGCGGGCCACCCGACGTCGCGGCGCCCCTCCCCCACGGCGAGCGACGCGCCGACGAGCGCGCGCACCATGTTGTGGCAGAACGCGTCCGCGCGGACGTGCGCGACCACGAGCCCCGCGTCGGGCCCGTCCGCCGGGCGCGACCACGACAGGTGCTGCAGCTCCCGGATGGTCGTCGCGCCGGGTCGCGGCTTGCAGAACGCCGCGAAGTCCCGCACCCCGAGCAGGGGCCGCACGGCGGCGTCCATCGCCGCGACGTCGAGCGGCCGCCGGTTCCACAGCACCCACTCCCGGCGCAGCGGGTCGCGCTGCGCCGGGTCGTCCGCGACGCGGTAGGTGTACGCGCGGTGCAGCGCGGAGAAGCGGGCGTCGAACCCGGCCGGCGCCTGCGCCGCACGGTGCACGACGACGTCCCCCGGCAGCACGCCGCCCAGCCGCGCGACGAGCGCGTCCCCCGGCGCGCGGTCGGACCGGCCGGGCAGCGCCTCCCACTGCGCCCGCGCGAGGTCGACGTGCGCGACCTGCCCCCGCGCGTGCACGCCCGCGTCCGTGCGCCCCGCCACCGTGAGCCGCGGCGCCGCGCCCCGCAGGATCGTCGCGAGCCCGTCCTCGAGCGTGCCCTGCACCGTGCGCAGCGTCGGCTGCCGGGCCCAGCCGGCGAACGCCGTCCCCTGGTAGGCGAGGTCCAGGCGCACGCGCACGACGTCGTCCGGCACCTCGGGTCGCGGGGCGTCGGGGTCCGGGAGGGCGGGGAGCGGGACGGCTGTCACGGGAGTTCACCGTAGTCGCCCGCCCGTGCGCCGCGCGCGCCGCCGTGCCTACGCTGCCGCCCATGACCGGCGACCCGCACGACGTCCGCACCCTCGCCGTCGACTGCGGCGGGGGCGGCATCAAGGCGAACGTGCTCGACGCGTCGGGCACCGCGCACGCCGCGGCCGTGCGCGTCCCCACGCCCTACCCCCTCCCGCCCGACCTCCTCGTCGAGACCGTCGCGGGCATCGCGGCCTCGCTGCCTCCCGCCGACCGCGTCACGGTGGGCATGCCCGGGATGATCCGGCGCGGCGTCGTCGTGCACACGCCCCACTACGTGACGCGCAGCGGGCCCCGGTCGCGCGTGGACCCCGCGCTCGTCGAGGCCTGGACGAGCTTCGACGTCCGCGCGGCCGTCGAGCGCCGGCTCGGCGTCCCGGCGCTCGTGCTCAACGACGCCGAGGTGCACGGCGCGGGCGTCGTCGCGGCGTCCGGGCTCGAGCTGGTGCTGACCCTGGGGACGGGGCTCGGCTCCGCGCTGTTCCACGGGGGCCGGCTCGCGCCGCACCTCGAGTGGTCGCGCGCCCCGGTGCGGCGCGGCACCACGTACGACGAGTACGTCGGCGAGCCCGAGCGCCGCCGCCTCGGAGACGGGCTCTGGTCGCGCCGCGTCCTCGCGGTCGTCGAGGGGCTGCGGCCCGTGTTCTGGTGGGACCGCCTCTACCTGGGCGGTGGCAACTCGCGGCGCATCACCCCGAGCGTCCTCGACCGGCTCGGCGACGACGTGGTCGTGGTGCCGAACTCGGCGGCCCTCGTCGGGGGCGCCCGCGCGTGGGACCTCCCGCCGGCCTGACGCCTCAGCGACCGGCCGTGCCGCGGTCCGGCTCCCCGTCCGCGGTGCGCTGCCTGGGCGCGGCCGCGGCGGGCTCGAGGAGGCCCGGCGTCGCGCCCTCGTCCCCGCCTCCCGGAGGCACGCCCGCGGCGAGCGCGCCGTGCGCGTCGAGCAGGACGCGGTTGAACGCCACGGGCGCGTCCAGGCTCACCAGGTGCCGCGCGCCCGGGACGACGACGAGCCGGGCCGGGGCCCCGCCCGCGCGCGCCGCGGCGAGGAACCCGCGCTCCCCGAGCCGGAAGTGGTCCCAGCGCCCGTTGACGAGCCAGACCGGCGAGTCCGCCGCCGCGAGGGCCCGGACCGGGTCGACCGACCCCACCTCGCGCAGGATCGCGCTCATGACGTCGAGGGCGAACCCGCCGGCCGCGAGGTCGGCGGCGGCCTGGGCCGTCATCGCCCGGTCGACGAGCGCCTGGTTCAGCCCGGCTCCCCCGTCCGGGAGCCGCTCGATGCCGCGCGCGAGGACGAGCCAGCCGCCGCGCAGGCGCGTCGACGGCGGCGTCGAGCACGCGGCGGCGACGAGCCCCACGACGCGCTCGGGGTGCCGCGCGCGCGTCTCGATCGCCACGTAGCCCCCGAGCGACAGCCCGACGACGAGCGCGCGTCCGCCGACCGCGTCGATCCCTGCCGCGACCGCCCCGACCGCGCCGTCGAGCGTGAACGCCTCGCCGCGCCGCACCCCGTGGCCCGGCAGGTCGACCGCGACGGCCCGCACTCCGGCGCGGCCCAGCGCCGCGAGCTGGTCGCGCCACATCGAGCGCGACGTGCGCGACCCGTGCACGAGGACGACGGGTGGCCACGTCCCGGCCCCGGTCCCGGTCCCGGTCCCGGGCGACGCGTCGGTGGAGGTCACGTCTCGACCGTAGGGCCTGCTCCACGCGAGATCGACCCGGGGGAACACGACAGGGCCGGAGGCTCGCCAGGCCGGGGACGCCGCAGGGCCCGGGACCGTACGGTCCCGGGCCCTGCACGACGAGCCCCGGAGGGCTCGGGCGGGAAGAGGAGGCTCAGGCCTCCTTCTTCTCCTCCGTGGCGTCCTCGACGGGCGCGTCCTGGACGTCCTCGGCGGGAGCGTCCTCGACGGCGGCGTCCTCGACGGGCGCGTCCTCGACCTTGTCGGCCTTCTTGGACGGCTTGTCGGCCTTCTTCTTGCTCGCCTTCTCGGCAGCCTTCTCCGCCTCGCGGACGACGGCCTGCTTCGGGCTGACGGGCTCGGTCACGAGCTCGATCACCGCGAGGGGCGCGTTGTCGCCCTTGCGCGTGCCGACCTTCGTGATGCGCGTGTAGCCACCCTCACGCTCCGCCATCTGCGGGGCGATCTCGGTGAACAGCGTGTGCACCACGGACTTGTCGCGGACGACGCGCAGGACGCGACGGCGCGCGTGCAGGTCGCCGCGCTTGGCGAACGTGATGAGGCGCTCGGCCACCGGGCGCAGGCGCTTCGCCTTGGTCTCGGTGGTCGTGATGCGGCCGTGCTCGAAGAGCTGGGTGGACAGGTTCGCGAGCATCAGGCGCTCGTGAGCCGGTCCGCTGCCGAGCCGGGGGCCCTTGGCGGGGGTAGGCATGGGATGTGCTCCTTGGGAAGTGATCGCGCCGCAGGTGCGGACCCGGACGCGCTGAGGTGTCTAGAGCCGCAGGCTCAGTACTGCTGCTCGGTGTCCGAGAACGTCGCCTCGTCGTCGTCGCCGTCGTAGTACGCGGCGGCCGACGGGTCGAAGTCGAGCGGCGAGTCCTTGAGGGACAGGCCGAGCTCGGCGAGCTTCTCCTTCACCTCGTTGATGGACTTCGCACCGAAGTTGCGGATGTCCAGCAGGTCCGCCTCGCTGCGTGCGACGAGCTCGCCCACCTGGTGGATGCCCTCGCGCTTGAGGCAGTTGTACGAGCGGATCGTGAGGTTGAGCTCCTCGATCGGCAGCGCCAGGTCCGCGGCCAGGGCCGCGTCCGTCGGCGACGGACCGATCTCGATGCCCTCGGCCTCGACGTTGAGCTCGCGGGCGAGGCCGAAGAGCTCCACCAGCGTCTTGCCGGCCGACGCGAGCGCGTCGCGCGGCGAGATCGCCGGCTTCGTCTCGACGTCCACGACCAGCTTGTCGAAGTCCGTGCGCTGCTCGACACGCGTCGCCTCGACCTTGTAGGTCACCTTGAGGACCGGCGAGTAGATCGAGTCGACCGGGATCCGGCCGATCTCGGCGTCGAACGACTTGTTCTGCGAGGCCGAGACGTAGCCACGGCCGCGCTCGACGGTCAGCTCGATCTCGAGCTTGCCCTTGTCGTTGAGCGTGGCGATGTGCAGCTCGGGGTTGTGGACCTCCACACCCGCGGGCGGGACGATGTCCGCCGCGGTGACCGCACCAGTACCCTGCTTGCGCAGGTACATCACGACGGGCTCGTCGTTCTCCGAGGAGACGACGAGGTTCTTGATGTTGAGGATGACCTCGGTCACGTCCTCCTTCACACCCGGCACGGTGGTGAACTCGTGGAGCACACCGTCGATGCGGATGGAGGTGACCGCCGCGCCCGGGATGGACGACAGCAGCGTGCGACGCAGCGAGTTGCCGAGCGTGTAGCCGAAGCCGGGCTCCAGCGGCTCGATGGAGAAGCGCGAACGGTTCTCCGAGATGACCTCTTCGGTCAAGGTGGGGCGCTGTGCGATCAGCACTGGTGGTTTCCTTTCGGTGAGCGTCCGCCATATGACGCTGCACGGTTCAAGGCGAGGTGCGTGCCTGCGGCACGCGGCCCCGGCCGGGACTCTGTCCACCCGGCCGGGAAGGGTGCGTCGACCCCGTCAGGAGGCGGCTGCCCCGTGACGGGCGCCGTCGACGGGCTCGGCCGGTCGGTGACCGGGCGGCCCGGCGACGGCACGCCGACGACGAGGGTCAGACGCGACGACGCTTGGGCGGCCGGCACCCGTTGTGCGCCTGCGGCGTCACGTCCTGGATCGAGCCGACCTCGAGGCCGGCCGACTGCAGCGAGCGGATCGCAGTCTCGCGACCCGAGCCCGGGCCCTTGACGAAGACGTCGACCTTCTTCATGCCTTGCTCCTGCGCCTTGCGGGCAGCGGCCTCGGCCGCGAGGCCGGCGGCGAAGGGGGTCGACTTGCGGGAGCCCTTGAAGCCGACGTCGCCGCCGGAGGCCCACGCGATCACGGCGCCCGACGGGTCCGTGATCGACACGATCGTGTTGTTGAACGTGCTCTTGATGTGCGCCTGGCCGGCGGGGACGTTCTTCTTGTCCTTGCGACGAGGCTTGCGCCCAGCGGCGGCGCGAGTCTTGGGAGGCATGTCCTTCTTCTCTCCTGGTCTGAGGTGGTCTGACCGCGGGGATCTCCACCCGGCACGGGACGGACCGTGAGGTCCGCGTCAGTGCGCGAGCAGGGCCCGCCCTGCGGACTGGCTCAGCGGGCCTTCTTCTTGCCGGCCACGGTGCGCTTCGGTCCCTTGCGCGTACGCGCGTTGGTCTTCGTGCGCTGGCCGCGCACAGGCAGGCCGCGGCGGTGACGCAGGCCCTGGTAGGTGCCGATCTCGACCTTGCGGCGGATGTCGGCGGCCACCTCACGACGGAGGTCACCCTCGAGCTTGTAGTTGCCCTCGAGGTAGTCGCGGAGCGCGACGAGCTCGGCGTCGCCGAGGTCCTTCACGCGGGCGTCCGGGCTGATGCCGGTGGCGGCCAGCGTCTGCTGGGCGCGGGTACGGCCGACGCCGTAGATGTAGGTGAGCGCGACCTCGAGCCGCTTGTCGCGGGGGAGGTCGACGCCGATGAGACGTGCCATGTGCCTTTCGGCTCCTCGTGCTTCGTCGGAGGTCTGTCGCACCGCCCTCCCACGGGGAGCTCCGTGGGCCCCGGCCTCCGAGCCGGGGGTTCCCCTGCCTGTGGCGTTCTCCTCCCGGACTCGCGTCCGGGGTGCCGAGCAGGTTCGTGGTGGTGCGCTGGTGGCCGGCCGTCGTCGTGACGGGCGGCCTGGTGACCGCGGTCCCGGAGGACCGTCACCCGTGGCGCAGGTGAGGGCTCAGCCCTGGCGCTGCTTGTGCCGCAGGTTCTCGCAGATCACCATGACGCGACCGTGCCGGCGGATCACCTTGCACTTGTCGCAGATCTTCTTGACGCTGGGCTTGACCTTCATCTTCGTTCCCTCAGTGGTGCCCCGCTCCGGGCGCGACCGACGAGCGGCCCCGGTGGTCCCGGGTGCGAGGCGGGTGAGTGGGTGGACGCGTGACGACTACTTGTAGCGGTAGACGATCCGGCCGCGGGACAGGTCGTACGGGCTCAGCTCGACCACGACCCGGTCCTCGGGGAGGATCCGGATGTAGTGCTGGCGCATCTTGCCCGAGATGTGCGCGAGAACCTTGTGCCCGTTGGCCAGCTCCACGCGGAACATCGCGTTCGGCAGGGCCTCGACCACGCTGCCCTCGATCTCGATGACACCGTCCTTCTTTGCCATGTCCTCCGCTAACTCTCGTCTGAACTGCTAGGACTCCCGCGCACGCCCGACCCGAGGGTCGTCCGATCGTGGGAGGTGCGTGGAGCCGCGTGCGGTGGTCGGTCGCCCGGGTCCCGAGGGACGGGGGCCGGATGAACGACGTGCACGGACTACACCCGACGGACCATCCTACGGCATCCGGCAAGGGACGGGAAACCGTGGTGGGCGTGCGCGCGGTGCGACGTGTCACTCCCCCGTCGTGCCGGGTGCCGTCGGGCGCTGCCGGACGGGGGCGAGGCGGCCCGCGACGGGCCGGTGCGCGGTCAGGCCGCGAGCGGTGCGACGCGCACGCCGAGCTCCGCGAGCTCCGCGGCGCCGCCGTCGGGCGCGGTGAGGACCCAGATGCCCTCGTCGAGGATCGCGACGCTGTGCTCCCAGTGCGCGGCACGGGTGCCGTCGTCGGTCACGACCGTCCAGTCGTCCTCGCACACCTCGGTGAACCGCTCGCCCCGCGTGAGCATCGGCTCGATCGCGAGGCACATGCCCGGGCGCAGCCGCGGGCCCTTCTCACGCGTGCGGTAGTTCGGGACGTCCGGGGGCTGGTGCATCGCGGACCCGATCCCGTGGCCGACGTAGTCCTCGACGATGCCGTAGGTCACGCCGTCCGACTCCCCCGAGACACGCACCGAGTCCTCGATGGCGGCCCCGACGTCGCACAGCCGCTCGCTCGTCGCGAGGGCGGCGATCCCGGCCCACATGGCGCGGCGCGTCGCCTCGACGAGCGCCTCGTCCTGCGGGTCGCCCTCGCCGAGCACGAACGAGACCGCCGAGTCGCCGTGCCAGCCGTCGACGACGGCCCCGCAGTCGACGGAGACGACGTCGCCCGGGCGCAGCTCGCGCGGCCCGGGGATGCCGTGGACGACCTCGTCGTTCACCGACACGCAGAGCGACGCCGGGTAGCCCTCGTACCCGAGGAACGACGGCGTCGCCCCGGCGTCCGCGATGACCGCGGCGGCGAGCGCGTCGAGGTCGGCGGTCGTCATGCCCGGTCGGACGGCGTCGCGCACCGTCCCGAGCGCGCGCGCCACGACGAGGCCGGCGCTGCGCATGGACCGGACCTGGTCGTGCGTCTTGTACTCGATGCGCTCGCGACCGAACACCCTGCTGCTCCTCAGAACCGACGGAAAGACGTGCGGGCGCTCAGCCGACGAGCGCGGTCAGCGCCGACACGATGCGGCCGGTGACCTCGTCGATGTCGCCGATCCCGTCGACGCGCACCAGCAGGCCGCGGTCCGCGTAGGCGGAGGTGAGCGGCGCCGTCTGCTCCGCGTAGATGTCGAGGCGGCGCGCGATGGCCTCCTCCGTGTCGTCCTCGCGGCCCTCGATCTCCGCGCGCTTCGCGAGGCGCGCGAGCAGCTCGTCACGGTCGGCGGTGAGCTCCACGACGCCGTCCAGCGCGACCCCCAGGTCGGCGAGGATCGCGTCGAGCTCGACGACCTGGGCCGCGTTGCGCGGGTAGCCGTCGAGGATGAACCCCTGCGCGGCGTCGTCCTGCGCGAGACGGTCGCGGACCATCGCGTTCGTCACCGAGTCGGGGACGAGGTCGCCCTTCGCGGTGTACTCCTGCGCGAGGCGGCCGAGCTCCGTGCCGCCCTTGATGTTCGCCCGGAAGATGTCGCCGGTCGAGATCGCCGGGATGGACAGCTGCTCGGCGAGCCGGGCGGCCTGCGTCCCCTTGCCCGCGCCCTGCGGGCCCATGATGACGAGGCGCGCGGGGCGCGCGGCGGACTGGCCGTCGGTGGCGTTGCTCAACGGAGGAACCCTTCGTAGTGGCGCTGCTGCAGCTGGGAGTTGATCTGCTTGACCGTCTCCAGGCCGACGCCGACGACGATGATGATCGAGGAGCCACCGAACGGGATGTTCGTGCTCACGCCGAGCCCGATGAGGACCAGCGTCGGCAGCAGTGCGACGAGCGCGAGGTAGATGGCACCCGCGGAGGTGATGCGGGTGATGACGTAGTCGAGGTACTCGGCGGTGGGCCGGCCGGCACGGATGCCCGGGATGAAGCCGCCGTACTTCTTCATGTTGTCCGCGACCTCGTCCGGGTTGAACGTGATCGACGTGTAGAAGAAGCAGAAGAACAGGATCATCAGCACGTACAGCAGGATGTGCAGCGGCGCGGACGGGTCGGCCAGGTTGGTGCTGATCCAGATCACCCAGTCGGCGCTCTGGTCGCCGAACTGCGCGATGAGGCCCGGGACCGCGAGCAGCGAGGCCGCGAAGATCACCGGGATGACGCCCGCCATGTTGATCTTGATCGGGATGTAGGTGCTCGAGCCGCCGTACATCCGGCGACCGACCATGCGCTTGGCGTACTGCACCGGCACGCGGCGCTGCGACTGCTCGACGAACACGACCAGCCCGATGACGAGCACGATGACCGCGATCATGATGATGAAGTTCGTCGCGCCGTTCGCGCCGCCGGCGATCGACCACAGGGCGGTCGGGAAGCTCGCGGCGATGGACGTGAAGATGAGCAGCGACATGCCGTTGCCGACGCCGCGCTCCGTGATGAGCTCGCCGAGCCACATGATGAGGCCGGTGCCCGCTGTCATCGTGATGACCATGAGGGCCATCGTGACGAAGCTGGCGTCCGGGATGACGTCGACGGAGCAGCCCTGGAAGAGCAGGCCGTTGCGCGCCGTCGTGATGACGGTCGTCGACTGGAGGATGGCGAGCGCGATCGTCAGGTAGCGCGTGTACTGCGTGAGCTTCGCCTGGCCCGACTGGCCCTCCTTGTGGAGCGCCTCGAAGCGAGGGATCACGACGCGCAGCAGCTGGACGATGATGCTCGCGGTGATGTACGGCATGATGCCGAGCGCGAAGATCGACAGCTGGAGCAGCGCGCCGCCGCTGAAGAGGTTGACCAGGCTGAGCAGGTCGTTGCCGTCGGCGGTCTCCTCGATGCACTGCTGCACGTTGGGGTAGTCCACGCCGGGCGTGGGGATGAACGACCCCACCCGGAAGATCGCCATGATCGCGATCGTGAACAGCAGCTTGCGCCGCAGGTCGGGCGTCCGGAAAGCCCGGGCGAATGCGCTGAGCACCTATCCTCCTGGCCCGCCGAGGCGGGATGTCGTGTCGCCGGGAGGCCCGGCGAGGTGTGACGCACGGCACGGGCGCCAAGAGGCACCCTAGCCGTAGCGCCGCGTCGAACGGCAAGTCGGTCCCGATCACCGGACGGGCCGGCCGTGGACCTGGGAGTGACGGCGGTCACCCCCGGGGTGCGGGGAGACAGCCGTCGGAGAGTCTAGACCGTGGTCCGCTGCCGGACGGACCACGGGTCGTGCAGGGAGGCGCCCTCAGACGCGGACAGGGCCGACGGCGCGTACGCGCCACCGGCCCTGTCCAGGTGTGTCAGTCCTCCGAGACCGAACCGCCGGCCGCGAGGATCTTCTCGCGAGCCGCGCCCGAGAGGGCGTCGACCGCGACCTCGAGCTTGACGGTGATCTCACCCGTGCCGAGCACCTTGACGAGCTGGCCCTTGCGGACCGCGCCCTTCGCGACGAGGTCCTCGACGGTGACCTGGCCACCCTCGGGGTACAGCGCCGCGAGCTTGTCCAGGTTCACGACCTGGTACTCGGTGCGGAACGGGTTCTTGAAGCCGCGCAGCTTCGGGAGGCGCATGTGCAGAGGCATCTGCCCGCCCTCGAAGCGCTCGGGAACCTGGTAACGAGCCTTCGTACCCTTGGTACCACGGCCCGCCGTCTTACCCTTCGACGCCTCACCACGACCCACGCGGGTCTTGGCCTTCTTGGCGCCGGGAGCCGGACGCAGGTGGTGGACCTTGAGCGTGCCGCCGGCACCCTCGGTCTGCGCGGGGGTCTGCTCGGCCTTCGCCGGAGCCGACGCCTTCGCAGCGGTCTTCTTCTTCGGAGCCTCGGCGGTCTCCTTGGTGGCCTTCTCAGCCATGGTCACTCGACCTCCTCAACGGTGACGAGGTGCGCCACCGTCGCGACCATGCCGCGGATCTCCGGGCGGTCCTCCTTCACGGCGGTGTCGCCGATCCGCTTGAGGCCCAGAGTGCGCAGCGTGTCGCGCTGGTTCTGCTTGCCGCCGATGGCGGACTTCGTCTGGGTCACCTTGAGCCTGGCCATCAGGCGTTCACCCCCGCAGCACGGGCACGCAGGAGCGCGGCCGGGGCCACGTCCTCGAGCGGGAGACCACGGCGCGCGGCGACAGCCTCAGGCTGCTCCAGGTTGCGCAGGGCCTCGACGGTCGCGTGCACGATGTTGATCGCGTTGGACGAGCCGAGCGACTTGCTCAGCACGTCGTGGATGCCCGCGCACTCCAGCACGGCGCGCACCGGACCGCCGGCGATCACACCGGTACCCGGAGCGGCCGGACGGAGGAACACGACGCCGGCGGCGGCCTCACCCTGGATGGGGTGCGGGATGGTGCCCTGGATGCGCGGGACCTTGAAGAAGTTCTTCTTGGCCTCCTCGACACCCTTGGCGATCGCCGCGGGCACCTCCTTCGCCTTGCCGTAGCCGACGCCGACGGTGCCGTCGCCGTCGCCCACCACGACGAGCGCGGTGAAGCTGAAGCGGCGGCCGCCCTTGACGACCTTGGAGACGCGGTTGATGGTGACGACGCGCTCGACGAAGGCGTTCTTCTCGGCTGCGTCGCCACGGCGACCGTCGCGACGGTCACCGCGACGGTCGTCGCGGCGCCCCCCGCGCGCGTTCTGGTCGCTCGACTCGTTGGCGGCACCCGTGGGGGCGCCGGTGTTGCTGCGCTGCCCTGCAGCCATCAGAGAATCCTTTGCTTCCGTGTGGGGATGGTCGGCGTCGTCACAGGGACAGACCGCCCTCGCGAGCGCCGTCGGCGACCGCAGCGACCCGACCGTGGTACTTGTTGCCACCACGGTCGAAGACGACGGAGTCGACGCCCTTGGCCTTCGCACGCTCGGCGACGAGCTCGCCGACCTTGCGGGCCTTGGCGCTCTTGTCGCCGTCGAGCGCACGCAGGTCCGCCTCGAGCGACGAGGCCGACGCGAGCGTCTGACCGATCGTGTCGTCCACGACCTGAGCCGTGATGTGACGCGTGGAACGCGTCACCACGAGGCGCGGACGACCGGCGGTCCCCTTGATCTTCTTGCGCAGGCGCAGGTGCCGGCGCTGACGCGCGACGGCCTTGCCCTTGCCGAGAACCTTCAGAGCCATCGTTACTTACCAGCCTTTCCAGCCTTGCGGCGGACGACCTCGCCGGCGTAACGCACACCCTTGCCCTTGTACGGCTCGGGCTTGCGGATCTTGCGGATGTTCGCTGCGATCTCGCCGACCTGCTGCTTGTCGATGCCGGAGACCGAGAACTTCGTCGGGCTCTCGACCGCGAACGTGATGCCCGCGGGCGGGGTCACGACGACCGGGTGGCTGAAGCCGAGGGCGAACTCGAGGTCCGAGCCCTTGGCCGTCACGCGGTAACCGGTGCCGACGATCTCGAGCTTCTTCTCGTAGCCCTGCGTCACGCCCTGGACGAGGTTCGCCAGGAGGGTGCGGGTCAGGCCGTGCAGCGCGCGGGACTCGCGCTCGTCGTTCGGGCGCGACACCACGAGGGTGCCGTCCTCCTGAGCGACCTGGATGGGGGCGGGCACGTGGTGCTCGAGCGAGCCCTTGGGGCCCTTCACGGTCACGAGCGCGCCGCTGATGGTGACGTCCACTCCGGCGGGAACCGGAACGGGGATCTTGCCGATTCGAGACATGGCGTATCTCCTTTCCGGGTTACCAGACGTAGGCGAGGACTTCGCCGCCCACGCCCTTCGTGGCGGCCTGCTTGTCGGTGAGCAGACCGGAGGACGTGGACAGGATCGCCACGCCCAGGCCGCCGAGAACCTTCGGCAGCTCGGTGGACTTGACGTACTTGCGCAGGCCGGGCTTCGACACGCGGCGCACGCCGGCGAGGCTGCGCTCACGGTTCGGGCCGAACTTGAGCTGGATGGTGAGGTTCTTGCCCACCGTCGCGTCCTCGACGCTCCAGCCGGAGATGTAGCCCTCGGCCTGGAGGATCTCGGCAATGTGCGACTTCAGCTTCGAGTACGGCATGGTCACCGTCTCGTGGTAAGCCGAGTTCGCGTTCCGCAGACGCGTCAGCATGTCTGCGATCGGGTCGGTCATCGTCATCGGGCTCTAGCCCTTCCTCGACGTGGTATCCGGGCGGGGCGCGTCGAGCGACGCGCTCCGCCAGGACCTACGACGTAGTTGTTACCAGCTGCTCTTGGTGACGCCCGGAAGCTCACCACGGTGGGCCATCTCGCGCACGCAGATGCGGCACAGGCCGAACTTGCGGTACACCGAGTGCGGGCGACCGCACTTCTGGCACCGGGTGTAGGCGCGGACCGCGAACTTCGGCTTGGCGGCCGCCTTGTTGATCAGGGCCTTCTTCGCCATGTCAGTTCTCCTTGAAGGGGAAGCCGAGACGGCGCAGCAGGGAGCGGCCCTCGTCATCGGTCGTCGCCGTGGTCACGATCGTGATGTCCATACCGCGGACACGGTCGATCTTGTCCTGGTCGATCTCGTGGAACATCGACTGCTCCGTGAGGCCGAACGTGTAGTTGCCGTTCCCGTCGAACTGCTTGGGCGACAGGCCGCGGAAGTCGCGGATGCGCGGCAGGGCGATCGACAGCAGGCGGTCCAGGAACTCCCACATGCGGTCGCCGCGCAGCGTGACGTGCGCGCCGATCGGCATGCCCTCGCGCAGCTTGAACTGCGCGATGGACTTGCGGGCCTTGGTCACCTGCGGCTTCTGGCCGGTGATCGCGGACAGGTCGCGGATGGCGCCCTCGATGAGCTTCGAGTCCTTGGCGGCGTCACCGACACCCAT
This sequence comes from Cellulosimicrobium sp. 72-3, assembly GCF_013127315.1. Taxonomy (NCBI): domain Bacteria; kingdom Bacillati; phylum Actinomycetota; class Actinomycetes; order Micrococcales; family Promicromonosporaceae; genus Cellulosimicrobium; species Cellulosimicrobium sp. 72-3. The sequence goes on along the minus strand of NZ_CP053419.1, from coordinate 1,141,582 downwards.
GTTCACGACGATCTTCGTGACGCGGGCGACCTGGTTGACGTTCTCGTGCCCGAACTCCTCGCGCAGACCGGCGACGATCTCCTCGCGGTAGCGCTGCTTCAGGCGGGGCACCTCGGGGGCGACGATCTCGGTGCTCATCAGATGTCCTTCCCGGAGCGCTTGGCGACACGCACGCGCACGGTGCGCTTGCGGCCGTCACGCTCGACCTCTTCGGTGCGGTACCCGACGCGGGTGCCCTTCTTGGTCTCCGGGTCGACGACCATCACGTTGCTGATGTGGATCGGGGCCTCGACGGTCTCGATCCCACCGGTCCGCGTGCCGCGCTGCGACTGGCCGACCTTGGTGTGCTTGGTGACGCGCTGGACGCCCTCGACGATGACGCGGTCACGGTCGGTGAGCACCTCGAGGACGCGCCCCTGCTTGCCCTTGTCCTTGCCCGCGATGACGACGACGAGGTCGCCCTTCTTGATCTTGGCCATGGTCAGAGCACCTCCGGAGCCAGCGAGATGATCTTCATGAACCGCTTGTCGCGCAGCTCGCGCCCGACCGGGCCGAAGATGCGCGTCCCGCGCGGCTCGCCGTCGTTCTTGAGGATCACGGCGGCGTTCTCGTCGAACTTGATGTAGGAACCGTCCGGACGACGGCGCTCCTTGGCGGTGCGGACGACGACGGCCTTGACCACGTCGCCCTTCTTCACGTTGCCGCCCGGGATCGCGTCCTTGACGGTTGCGACGATGACGTCGCCGATTCCGGCGTAGCGACGGCCCGAGCCACCGAGAACACGGATGCAGAGAATCTCCTTGGCACCCGTGTTGTCGGCGACACGAAGTCGCGACTCCTGCTGGATCATGTAATGAACTCCTGTCGTCGAGCCGGTTCTCGCCGTGGGCGAGCCTTGCCGAACGGATAGCTGTCAGTGCCGGGTCCCTCGCGGGTGAACCGGCCAGGACCGGGCGGTGGACCCGCCCGACCTGTCCTCACTGGTTGCCGCACCGCGGTGCGGCACGAGAGCGGTCGTGACGAGCGAGCCGGGGCCCGCCCGTCACGACCGGTGGATCACTTGGCCTTCTCGAGGATCTCCGCGAGGCGCCACCGCTTGGTCGCGGACAGCGGGCGGGTCTCCATGATGAGCACCAGGTCGCCCACGCCGGCAGAGTTCTGCTCGTCGTGCGCCTTGACCTTGCTCGTGCGGCGGATGACCTTGCCGTAGAGCGGGTGCTTGACCCGGTCCTCGACCTCGACCACCACGGTCTTGTCCATCTTGTCGCTCACGACGTAGCCGCGGCGCGTCTTGCGGTGCGCGCGCTCCTCGGCCGCCTCGGGCGCGTTCGTTGCGTTCTCGCTCATTCCAGCCTCACTCACTCGGCGCTCGGCGCGGTTCGGATGCCGAGCTCGCGCTCACGCAGGATCGTGTAGATCCGCGCGATGTCGCGGCGGACGGCCTTGAGGCGCCCGTGGCTCTCCAGCTGGCCGGTGGCCGACTGGAAGCGGAGGTTGAAGAGCTCCTCCTTGACCTTCTTGAGCTCGGCGACGAGCGTCTCGTCGTCCATGGCGTCGAGGTCGACGGGGGCGAGCCCCTTCGTTCCGATTGCCATCAGTTGCCACCACCCTCGCGCACCACGAAACGGCACTTCATCGGGAGCTTGTGGATCGCGCGGCGCATGGCCTCGCGAGCCAGGTCCTCCGGGACACCCGCCAGCTCGAAGACGATCCGGCCGGGCTTGACATTGGCGACCCACCACTCGGGCGAACCCTTACCGGAACCCATGCGGGTCTCGGCAGGCTTCTTGGTCAGGGGACGGTCCGGGTAGATGTTGATCCAGACCTTGCCGCCACGCTTGATGTGGCGGGTCATCGCGATACGAGCAGCCTCGATCTGGCGGTTCGTCACGTACGCCGGCTCGAGAGCCTGGATGCCGTACTCGCCGAACGAGATCTGGGTGCCACCCTTCGCCGCACCGGAGCGCGACGGGTGGTGCTGCTTGCGGTGCTTGAGCCTGCGCGGGATCAGCATGACTCAGGCCTCCGTTCCGGTCTCAGGGGCCTTCGCCTCTGCGGCGGGAGCAGCCTGCTCGGGCGCCGCCGGCGACTCGGACGCGGGGGTCCGCTCGGCCGAACGCTCGGGACGACGGCCGCCACCACGACGGTCGCCGCCGCGCTCACCGCGCGGGCCGCCACGGCCCTGGCGCGGAGCGGCCGTGGCCTGCTGCGCGGCGAACTCCTTCTCGGTGACGTCGCCCTTGTAGATCCACACCTTCACGCCGATGCGGCCGAACGTGGTGCGGGCCTCGAAGAAGCCGTAGTCGATGTACGCGCGCAGCGTGTGCAGCGGCACACGACCCTCGCGGTAGAACTCCGACCGGCTCATCTCCGCGCCACCGAGGCGGCCGGAGACCTGCACGCGGATGCCCTTCGCGCCGGCGCGCTGCGCGGACTGGATGCCCTTGCGCATGGCACGACGGAACGAGACGCGGCTCGCGAGCTGCTCGGCGATGCCCTGCGCGACGAGCTGCGCGTCCGTCTCGGCGTTCTTCACCTCGAGGATGTTGAGCTGCACCTGCTTGCCGGTGAGCTTCTCGAGCTCGCCGCGGATGCGGTCGGCCTCGGCGCCGCGGCGGCCGATGACGATGCCCGGGCGCGCCGTGTGGATGTCCACGCGGACGCGGTCACGGGTGCGCTCGATCTCGACCTTGGAGATGCCGGCGCGCTCGAGACCCGTGCTCATGAGCTTGCGGATCTGGACGTCCTCGCGGACGTAGTCGCGGTACCGCTGGCCGGGCTTGGTGCTGTCGGCGAACCAGCGCGACCGGTGGTCGGTGGTGATGCCGAGGCGGTACCCGTGCGGGTGAACCTTCTGTCCCACTATCGGGCACTTCCCTTCGTGTTCTCACGCGGAGCGACGACCACGGTGATGTGGCTGGTGCGCTTGAGGATGCGGTTCGCACGGCCCTGGGCCCGGGGGCGGAAACGCTTGAGGGTCGGGCCCTCGTCGACGAACGCCTCACGCACGACGAGCTCCTGCTCCTCGAACGCTTCGCTCGCGCGGTCCGCCTTCACCCGGGCGTTGGCGATGGCGCTCTCCACGACCTTGCGGACGGGCTCGCTCGCCGCCTGCGGTGCGAACTTCAGCACCGCGACGGCCTCGGAGGCCTGCTTGCCACGGATGAGGTCCACGACGCGCCGGGCCTTCTGGGGCGTGACACGGACGAACCGCGCCTGCGCCTTGGCTTCCATTGCTGTCCTGCCTTCTTGTCTCTTGACCGTCCAGGTCGTCACCAGACTGACCCGGGGGTCAGCGGCGACGACCCTTCTTGTCGTCCTTCACGTGGCCGCGGAAGGTCCGCGTGGGAGCGAACTCGCCGAGCTTGTGGCCGACCATCGACTCGGTGACGAACACCGGCGTGTGCTTGCGACCGTCGTGCACGGCGAACGTGTGACCGAGGAAGTCGGGCGTGATGACCGACCGACGGGACCAGGTCTTGATGACGTTCTTGGTCCCCTTCTCGTTCTGAGCGTCCACCTTCTTCTGCAGGTGGTCGTCGACGAAGGGGCCCTTCTTCAGGCTACGAGGCATGTCTCCAGGCTCCTATCAGCGCTTCTTGCCGGTACGGCGACGACGCACGATCAGCTTGTCGCTCGGCTTGTTGGGACGGCGGGTACGACCCTCCGGCTGGCCCCAGGGGCTCACCGGGTGGCGACCACCGGAGGTCTTGCCCTCACCACCACCGTGCGGGTGGTCGATCGGGTTCATGGCGACACCGCGGACGGTCGGGCGCTTGCCCTTCCAGCGCATGCGGCCGGCCTTGCCCCAGTTGATGTTCGACTGCTCGGCGTTGCCGACCTCGCCGACCGTCGCGCGGCAGCGCAGGTCGACGTTGCGGATCTCGCCGGAGGGCATGCGCAGCTGCGCGTACGGCCCGTCCTTGGCGACGAGCTGCACGGACGCACCGGCCGAGCGGGCGATCTTCGCGCCGCCACCGGGCTTGAGCTCGATGGCGTGGATGACCGTACCGGTCGGGATGTTGCGCAGCGGCAGGTTGTTGCCGGGCTTGATGTCCGCGCCCGCGCCCGCCTCGACGACGTCGCCCTGCTTGAGCTTGGCCGGCGCGACGATGTAGCGCTTCTCGCCGTCCGCGTAGTGCAGGAGCGCGATGCGCGCGGTGCGGTTGGGGTCGTACTCGATGTGCGCGACCTTCGCCGGCACGCCGTCCTTGTCGTGACGACGGAAGTCGATCACGCGGTACGCACGCTTGTGGCCACCACCCTTGTGACGGGTGGTGATACGACCGGAGCTGTTGCGGCCGCCGCTCTTGGAGAGCGGGCGGACCAGAGACTTCTCCGGCTGCGAGCGCGTGATCTCGGCGAAGTCGGCGACGCTCGAGCCGCGGCGGCCGGGCGTCGTCGGCTTGTACTTACGGATTCCCATGGGGATCTGTCCTCAATCTGCTCTCGTCGGCTCAGCCGAAGATGTCGATCGTGCCCTCGCGGAGGGTGACGATCGCACGCTTGGTGTCCTTGCGCTTGCCCAGGCCGAAACGCGTGCGACGCGTCTTGCCCTTGCGGTTGATCGTGTTCACCGAGGCGACCTTGACCGAGAAGATCTGCTCGACGGCGATCTTGATCTCGGTCTTGTTGGCCCGCGGGTCGACGACGAACGTGTACTTGCCCTCGTCGAGCAGGCCGTAGCTCTTCTCGGAGACGACCGGCGCGAGGATCACGTCACGGGGGTCCTTGGTCACGGTGGTCACTTCGCGGCCTCCTCGGCAGCAGTCTCGTCCGCCTCGGTGGAGGTGGCGACGGCCTTCGCGGAGCGACCCGTGGCCGGGCCCGTCAGGAACGCGTCGAGCGCGCCCTGCGTGAAGACGACGTCGTCGGAGACGAGCACGTCGTAGGTGTTGAGCTGGTCGGCCACCAGGAGGTGAACCTGCTCGACGTTCCGCAGCGACTTGATCGTCAGCTCGTCGCCACGCTCGGTGACGACGAGGACGTGCTTGCGCCCGGAGAGCTTGGCGAGCGTCGTGACGGCGGTCTTGGTCGACGGCACGCCGTCGACGCCGAAGCCGGTCACCACGTGGACGCGGCCGTTGCGGGCGCGGTCCGAGAGGGCACCGCGGAGCGCGGCGGCCTTCATCTTCTTGGGCGTCCGCTGGTCGTACGAGCGCGGCGTCGGGCCGTGGACGACGCCACCGCCGGCGAACTGCGGCGCACGGGTCGAACCCTGGCGGGCGCGGCCGGTGCCCTTCTGCTTGTACGGCTTGCGACCACCACCGCGGACCTCGCCGCGGGACTTGGTGTCGTGGGTGCCCTGGCGTGCGGCAGCACGCTGGGCGACGACGACCTGGTGGATCAGCGGGACGTTGAGCTCGACGTCGAACACCTCGGCGGGGAGCTCGGCGGTGCCGGCCTTCTTGCCCTTGGGGTCCAGCACGTCAACGGTCAGAGCGGACATGGGGTTCACGCTCCCTTCGCGGCGCTGCGCACGAGGACGACGCCGCCCTTGGGGCCGGGAACCGCGCCCTTGACGAGCAGCAGACCCTTCTCGGCGTCGACCGCGTGGACGGTCAGGTTCTGGGTGGTCTGACGGACGTTGCCCATCCGACCGGCCATGCGCAGGCCCTTGAAGACTCGCGACGGGGTCGAGGCCCCACCGATCGAGCCGGGCTTGCGGTGGTTGCGGTGCGAGCCGTGGGAGGCACCCACGCCGGAGAAGCCGTGACGCTTCATGACACCGGCGGTGCCCTTGCCCTTGGTCGTGCCCACGACGTCGACCACGGCGCCGGCCTCGAAGGCCTCCGCGGTGATCTCCTGGCCGAGCGAGTACTCGGTGGCGTCGGCGGTGCGGACCTCGGCGACGTGGCGGCGCGGCGTGACGCCGGCCTTCTCGAAGTGGCCCTTGAGCGGCTTCGTGACCTTGCGCGGGTCGATCTGGCCGTAGGCGAGCTGCACGGCGGCGTAGCCGTCGGCGTCCGACGTGCGCACCTGCGTCACGACGTTCGTGCCGACCGCGACGACGGTGACGGGCACGAGGCGCCCGGCCTCGTCCCAGAGCTGCGTCATCCCGAGCTTCGTGCCGAGCACCGCGGTGACCGGGCGCGCGTTCTGCTGGGGGGTAGTCATGATGTCCTCCAGCCTCAGAGCTTGATCTCGATGTTCACGTCAGCCGGCAGGTCGAGACGCATGAGCGAGTCGACCGCCTTCGGCGTGGGATCGATGATGTCGATCAGCCGCTTGTGCGTGCGCATCTCGAAGTGCTCGCGGCTGTCCTTGTACTTGTGAGGCGACCGGATGACGCAGAAGACGTTCTTCTCCGTCGGCAGCGGCACCGGACCCACGACCGTTGCACCAGCGCGCGTCACCGTGTCGACGATCTTGCGCGCCGAGCTGTCGATGACCTCGTGGTCGTAGGACTTGAGCCGGATGCGGATCTTCTGTCCCGCCATGGCGTCGTCTGACTCTCTCTCTCGAACCGCTAGCTGTCCGACCCCCGCGCTCGGGCGTGTCGCGTAGTCGCGACGCACCTGGGCGCACACGCCAAGAGGCGCAGGGCCGTTGGATATGTGGACTCCCGCCGGGCTCCGTGCTGACGCACGGCTCCGCGAACCGGACCACAACGTTTGTGCGAGCCTGTCGGAACGTGTGTTCCGCGGGGTACTCGATCCATGGCGACACAGAGAGCTCAACCCGCAGACCCGGGAGAAGTCCCGGGGTCCTGGCCCTCGGCGAGAGGACCGGTTCAACACACTGTTCGACACGTGAAAGAGCGCACCCGTAACAGGCAACCTGAACAGTCTGCCACACGAAGCCGCCGTCGTCCAAGTCGGGACGACGCGACGCCGGTGTGACGGTGACCGCAGGCCGAAGGCCCGGCCCCGCGGACGGGACCGGGCCTTCGACGAGGTGCTGCAGAGGCAGCGTCAGATCACTTGAGGATCTTGGTGACGCGGCCCGAGCCGACGGTGCGGCCACCCTCACGGATGGCGAAGCCGAGGCCCTCCTCCATGGCGATCGGCTGGATCAGCTCGACCGTCATCTCGGTGTTGTCGCCGGGCATGACCATCTCGGTGCCCTCGGGCAGCGTGATGACGCCGGTGACGTCCGTCGTGCGGAAGTAGAACTGCGGACGGTAGTTCGAGTAGAACGGGTTGTGACGGCCGCCCTCGTCCTTGCCCAGGATGTAGACCTGCGCCTCGAACTGCGTGTGCGGGGTGATCGAGCCCGGCTTCACGACGACCTGGCCGCGCTCGACGTCCTCGCGCTTGATGCCGCGCAGGAGCAGACCGGTGTTGTCGCCGGCCTGAGCCTGGTCCATCTGCTTGTGGAACGTCTCGATGCCCGTGACCGTGGTCTTCTGGGGCGAGCGGATGCCGACGATCTCGACGTCCGAGTTGAGGTCGAGCGTGCCACGCTCCACCTTGCCGGTGACGACGGTGCCACGACCGGTGATCGTGAAGACGTCCTCGACGGGCATGAGGAACGGCTTGTCGAGCTCGCGGACGGGCTCGGGCACGTTCTCGTCCACGGCCTCCATGAGCTCGAGGATCTTCGCGGTCCACTCGGGGTCGCCCTCGAGCGCCTTGAGACCGGAGACGCGCACGACCGGCGCGTTGTCACCGTCGAACTCCTGCGAGGAGAGGAGCTCGCGCACCTCCATCTCGACGAGCTCGAGGATCTCCTCGTCGTCGACCATGTCGGACTTGTTGAGCGCCACGAGCAGGTACGGCACGCCGACCTGGCGGGCGAGCAGGACGTGCTCGCGCGTCTGGGCCATCGGGCCGTCGGTCGCGGCGACCACCAGGATCGCGCCGTCCATCTGGGCGGCACCGGTGATCATGTTCTTGATGTAGTCGGCGTGACCCGGGGCGTCGACGTGCGCGTAGTGGCGCTTCGGCGTCTCGTACTCGATGTGCGCGATGTTGATCGTGATACCGCGCTGCTTCTCCTCGGGAGCCGCGTCGATCTCGTCGAAGTTGCGCTGCGTGTTCGCCGGCAGGTCCGGGTACGTGTCCGCGAGCGTCTTCGAGATCGCTGCCGTCAGCGTCGTCTTACCGTGGTCGACGTGACCGATGGTGCCGACGTTGACGTGCGGCTTGGTCCGCTCGAACTTGGCCTTAGCCACTGGGGTCCTCCTGGGACTTGGGTAGATGTGCCGAACGTTGCGAATGTCGACCGAGAGATCCTACATCCGCGGGGCGTTGCGGTTTCCTACAGGTTGATGGTTGTGCGGGTCTTCGACCTGTGGGGACTCACTCGCCCCGGGTCTTCTTGATGATCTCTTCGGCAACGTTCCGAGGAACCTCGGCGTAGTTGTCGAACTGCATCGAGTACACCGCACGACCCTGGGTCTTGGACCGGAGGTCACCGATGTACCCGAACATCTCTGACAACGGTACGTGGGCCCGGACGACCTTCACACCCGTCGCGTCCTCCATGGACTGGATCATTCCACGACGTGAGTTCAGGTCGCCGATGACGTCGCCCATGTACTCCTCGGGCGTACGCACCTCGACCGCCATCACCGGCTCCAGCAGAACCGGGTCCGCCCGCTTGACGCCCTCCTTGAGGACCATCGAGCCGGCGATCTTGAACGCCATCTCCGAGGAGTCGACCTCGTGGTAGGCGCCGTCGAGCAGGATCGCCTTCACCCCGACCAGCGGGAAGCCGGCGAGCACGCCGAGCTCCATCGCGGACTGGATGCCGGCGTCGACGCTGGGGATGTACTCGCGCGGGATGCGACCACCGGTGACCGCGTTGGAGAACTCGTAGAGCTCGCCCTCGGACGTGTCGAGCGGCTCGAAGGTCACCTGGACCTTCGCGAACTGCCCGGACCCACCGGTCTGCTTCTTGTGCGTGTACTCGATCTTCTCGGCCTTGCGGCGGATCGTCTCGCGGTATGCGACCTGCGGCTTGCCGACGTTCGCCTCGACCTTGAACTCGCGACGCATGCGGTCGACGAGGATGTCGAGGTGGAGCTCGCCCATGCCGCCGATGACGGTCTGGCCGGTCTCGTCGTCCAGCTTGACGCGGAAGGTCGGGTCCTCCTCGGCGAGCTTCTGGATCGCCGTGGAGAGCTTCTCCTGGTCGGCCTTCGTCTTCGGCTCGATCGCCACGTCGATGACGGGCTCGGGGAAGCTCATCGACTCGAGGATGACCGGGTTCGCCATGTCGCTCAGCGTGTCACCGGTCGTGGTGTCCTTGAGGCCGATGACCGCGTAGATGTGACCGGCGCTCGCCTCGTCGACCGGGTTCTCCTTGTTGGAGTGCATCTGGAAGATCTTGCCGACGCGCTCCTTCTTGCCCTTGGTCGAGTTGGCGACCTGCTGGCCGGGCTCGACACGACCGGAGTACACGCGCACGTAGGTGAGCTTGCCGAAGAACGGGTGCGCCGCGACCTTGAAGGCGAGCGCGGAGAACGGCTCCGAGGCGTCGGGGTGACGCTGGATGACCTTCTCCTCGTCCTTCGGGTCGTGACCGTCGATGGCCGGCACGTCGAGGGGCGACGGCAGGTAGTCGATGACCGCGTCGAGCATGGGCTGGACGCCCTTGTTCTTGAACGCGGAGCCGCACAGGACCGGGAACGCCTCGCCCGCGATGACGAGCTTGCGGATGCCGGCCTTGAGCTCGGCGATCGTCAGCTCCTCGCCACCGAGGTACTTCTCGAGCAGCTCCTCGTCGGCCTCGGCGACGGCCTCGACGAGCTCGCTGCGGTACTGCTGGGCCTTCTCGACCAGGTCCGCGGGGATCTCCTCGGTGTCGTACGCCTCGCCGAGCTGGGTCTCCCCGTGCCAGACGAGCGCCTTCATCTCGAGCAGGTCCACGACACCGGTGAAGTCGCTCTCGGCCCCGATCGGGAGCTGGATGACCAGCGGCTTCGCCTTGAGGCGGTTGATGATCGTGTCGACGGTGAAGTAGAAGTCCGCGCCGAGCTTGTCCATCTTGTTGACGAAGCAGATGCGGGGGACGTTGTACTTGTCCGCCTGGCGCCACACCGTCTCCGACTGCGGCTCGACACCTTCCTTGCCGTCGAAGACGGCGACGGCGCCGTCGAGCACGCGCAGGGAGCGCTCGACCTCGACCGTGAAGTCGACGTGGCCGGGCGTGTCGATGATGTTGATCTGGTTCTTGTTCCAGTAGCACGAGACGGCGGCGGACGTGATCGTGATGCCGCGCTCCTTCTCCTGCTCCATCCAGTCGGTCGTGGACGCGCCGTCGTGCGTCTCGCCGAGCTTGTAGTTCACACCCGTGTAGAACAGGATGCGCTCGGTGGTCGTGGTCTTCCCGGCATCGATGTGGGCCATGATGCCGATGTTGCGGACCTTGCTCAGGTCGGTCAGCACGTCAAGTGCCACGGTCTGCTTCCCTCGTTAGATGGGTTGAGTCGGGGGCGCTGCTCGGACCGGGGTGACCGGCCTCGACCCGCCGACGGCCCCGGGGACCGTTCCGGTCCCCGGGGCCCGTCGTGCGGACTACCAGCGGTAGTGGGCGAAGGCCTTGTTGGACTCCGCCATCTTGTGCATGTCCTCACGGCGCTTGACCGCGGCGCCGAGGCCGTTGCTCGCGTCGAGGATCTCGTTCATGAGGCGCTCCGTCATGGTCTTCTCGCGACGGGCGCGCGAGTAGTCCGTGAGCCAGCGCAGCGCGAGGGTCGTCGCACGCGCCGGGCGCACCTCGACCGGGACCTGGTAGGTCGCACCACCGACGCGGCGCGAGCGGACCTCGAGCGCCGGGCGGACGTTCTCGAGCGCGCGCTTGAGCACGACGACCGGGTCGCCGTCCGTCTTCGCCCGGACGCCCTCGAGGGCGCCGTAGACGATCGACTCGGCGGTGGACTTCTTGCCGTCGAGCAGCACCTTGTTGATGAGCTGCGTGACGACGGGAGACCCGTAGACCGGGTCGACGATGAGCGGCCGCTTCGGGGCCGGGCCCTTGCGAGGCATCAGCTCTTCTCCTTCTTGGCGCCGTAGCGGCTGCGGGCCTGCTTGCGGTTCTTCACGCCCTGCGTGTCGAGCGCGCCGCGCACGATCTTGTAGCGCACACCCGGGAGGTCCTTCACACGACCGCCGCGCACGAGCACGATGGAGTGCTCCTGGAGGTTGTGGCCGACGCCGGGGATGTAGGCCGTGACCTCGACCTGGGAGGAGAGCTTCACGCGAGCGACCTTGCGCAGCGCGGAGTTCGGCTTCTTCGGGGTGGTGGTGTACACGCGCGTGCACACACCGCGCCGCTGCGGGGAGCCCTTGAGGGCGGGAGTCTTGGACTTCCCCACCTTCGAGGTCCGCCCCTTGCGGACGAGCTGCTGGATCGTAGGCACTACGTCTCCGTGTCTTCTCGAGCTACCGGGGCTATCCCCGATGGTGGTCGTGCGGGCTGCTGGAGCCGATCGCACGAGGCACCCGCAGCGCGAGAGACGCTGCAGCAGCCACCTACCACCGGCTCGATGGTCCGGCTCCGGGCCGTGGGCGCGAGCGCGCCACCAGGACCGGGATCCGGAGTGCCCGGGCACTCACATCGGCCCGTCCGGAGACCGCCACGCGGCGGTGTGCGACGATCGCTCGCCCGCACCGTCCCGCCAGGGACATCACGGAGGGCCCGACGGCGCGGGCACGGTTTACCAGGTTACCTGCCACCCGGCAAGGAGTCAAAGGAGCAGGTCGCGAGCGCGGCCGCTCCCCCGGGCTCGTCGTCGTCCCGCAGGAGGGACGACGACGGGTGCCCGCCGGCCACCGCGCACGAGGCGCGGCAGCCGACGGGCACCCGTCGTGGGACGTCAGCGGTAGTCGCCGAAGTCCAGGTCCTCGAGCGGGATCGCCTCGCCGGATCCCATGCCGAGCGCCGGGAAGTCGATCTCGTCGTAGCCGAAGCTCGGGTAGAGCTCCGTCTTGGCCTGCTCGGTCGGCTCGACCTGAACCTTGGTGTACCGGGGAAGACCGGTACCGGCCGGGATGAGCTTACCGATGATGACGTTCTCCTTGAGGCCGAGGAGCGGGTCGCGACGACCGCTCATCGACGCCTCGGTGAGCACGCGAGTCGTCTCCTGGAACGACGCGGCCGAGAGCCACGAGTCCGTCGCGAGCGACGCCTTCGTGATGCCCATCAGCTCCGGACGGCCGGAGGCCGGCTGGCCACCCTCCGCCACCGCGCGACGGTTCGCGTCCTCGAAGCGGCCGCGCTCGGCGAGCTCGCCCGGCAGGAGGTGCGAGTCGCCCGAGTCGAGCACGGTCACGCGACGCAGCATCTGCCGCACGATGACCTCGATGTGCTTGTCGTGGATGTCCACGCCCTGCGAGCGGTAGACCTCCTGGACCTCGTCCACCAGGTGCTTCTGCGTGGCGCGCGGGCCGAGGATGCGCAGGACCTTCTTCGGGTCCACCGCACCCTGGACGAGCTGCGTGCCGACGTTCACGTGGTCGCCGTCCTGCACGAGCAGGCGGGCACGCTTCGTCACCGGGTAGGCGATCTCCTCCGAGCCGTCGTCCGGCGTGAGCACCAGACGGCGCGAGCGCTCCGAGTCGTCGATCGCGATCCGGCCCGAGAACTCCGCGATGGGCGCCTCACCCTTGGGGGTACGGGCCTCGAAGAGCTCCGTGACACGCGGCAGACCCTGCGTGATGTCGTCCGCGGAGGCGACACCACCGGTGTGGAAGGTACGCATCGTCAGCTGCGTGCCCGGCTCACCGATCGACTGGGCGGCGATGATGCCGACCGCCTCGCCGATGTCGACGAGCTTGCCCGTGGCGAGCGAGCGCCCGTAGCACTTGGCGCACGTGCCGACGCGCGACTCGCACGTGAGGACCGAGCGGACCTTGGCCTCGCGGACACCCGCGGTGACCGCGGCGTCGATGAGGACGTCGCCCGCGTCGTCGCCGGCCTTGCCGACGACGTTCCCGTCGGGGTCGACCAGGTCGGCCGCGAGGGTGCGCGAGTAGACGCTCGTCTCCACCTTGGGGTGGCGCACGAGCTTGCCCGCGAGCTCCTCGGCGATCGGCAGGGTCAGGCCGCGCTCGGTGCCGCAGTCCTCCTCGCGGACGATGACGTCCTGCGACACGTCCACGAGACGACGCGTGAGGTAGCCCGAGTCGGCGGTCCGCAGCGCGGTGTCCGCCAGACCCTTGCGAGCACCGTGCGTCGCGATGAAGTACTCGAGGACGGACAGGCCCTCGCGGTAGTTGGACTTGATCGGGCGCGGGATGATCTCGCCCTTCGGGTTCGCCACGAGACCGCGCATACCGGCGATCTGACGGACCTGCATCCAGTTACCACGCGCACCCGAACCGACCATGCGGTACACGGTGTTGCGGTCGTTCGCCTCGAGGTTCTCGCGCATGACCGACGCGACCTTGTCCGTCGCCTGGGTCCAGATCTCGATGAGCTCCTGACGGCGCTCGTCGTCCGTGATGAGACCACGGTCGTACTGCTGCTGGACCTTGAGCGCGCGCTCCTCGTGCTGCTCGAGGATGACGGCCTTCTCCTTGGGCGTCGCCACGTCGGAGATCGCGATCGTGACGCCCGAGCGGGTCGCCCAGCGGAAGCCGGCGGCCTTCAGCGCGTCGAGCGACGCCGCGACCTCGACCTTCGGGTAGCGCTCCGCGAGCTCGTTGACGATCGCCGAGAGGCGCTTCTTGTCGACGACCGAGTTCACGTACGGGTAGTCGACGGGGAGCGTCTCGTTGAACAGCGCGCGACCGAGCGTGGTGTCGAAGAGGATCGGCTGACCCTCCTCCCAGCCCTCGGGAGCCTCGAAGCCGGAGACCGGCGGGACGAGGTCCGTCGTGCGGATCTTCACCCGGGCGTTGAGGTCCAGGGTGCCCTGGTCGAACGCCATGATCGCCTCGGCCACCGAGCCGAACGCACGACCCTCGCCCTCGGCGCCCTCGCGGTCGCTCGTCAGGTGGTACAGACCGATGATCATGTCCTGCGAGGGCATGGTCACCGGACGGCCGTCCGACGGCTTGAGGATGTTGTTGCTCGAGAGCATGAGGATGCGGGCCTCGGCCTGCGCCTCGGCGCTCAGGGGCAGGTGGACGGCCATCTGGTCACCGTCGAAGTCCGCGTTGAACGCGGCGCAGACGAGCGGGTGCAGGTGGATCGCCTTGCCCTCGACGAGCTGCGGCTCGAACGCCTGGATGCCCAGGCGGTGCAGCGTCGGTGCACGGTTGAGCAGCACGGGGTGCTCCGTGATGACCTCTTCGAGCACGTCCCACACGACCGGGCGGGCACGCTCGACCATGCGCTTCGCGCTCTTGATGTTCTGCGCGTGGTTGAGGTCCACGAGGCGCTTCATGACGAACGGCTTGAACAGCTCGAGCGCCATCTGCTTCGGCAGGCCGCACTGGTGCAGCTTGAGCTGCGGGCCGACGACGATGACCGAACGGCCCGAGTAGTCGACGCGCTTGCCGAGCAGGTTCTGACGGAAACGACCCTGCTTGCCCTTGAGCATGTCCGAGATGGACTTGAGCGGGCGGTTGCCCGGGCCGGTGACCGGACGACCACGGCGGCCGTTGTCGAACAGCGAGTCCACGGCCTCCTGGAGCATCCGCTTCTCGTTGTTGACGATGATCTCCGGCGCACCCAGGTCGAGGAGACGCTTGAGGCGGTTGTTCCGGTTGATCACGCGGCGGTACAGGTCGTTGAGGTCGCTCGTCGCGAAGCGGCCACCGTCGAGCTGCACCATCGGGCGCAGGTCCGGCGGGATGACCGGGACGGCGTCGAGCACCATGCCCGTGGGCGAGTTCGTCGTGGTGAGGAACGCGTTGACGACCTTGAGGCGCTTGAGGGCACGCGTCTTGCGCTGGCCCTTGCCCGAGCGGATGGTCTCGCGCAGGGACTCGGCCTCCGCCTCCAGGTCGAAGTCCTGGAGACGCTTCTGGATCGCCGCGGCGCCCATCGAGCCCTCGAAGTAGGTGCCGTAGCGGTCCTGGAGGGCGCGGTACAGCATCTCGTCGCCCTCGAGGTCGGCGACCTTGAGGTTCTTGAAGCGGTCCCACACCTGCTCGAGACGGTCGAGCTGGGCGTCGGCGCGCTTGCGGATCTGCGCCATCTCGCGCTCGGCCGAGTCGCGGACCTTGCGGCGCGCGTCGGCCTTGGCACCCTCGGCCTCGAGCTCGGCCAGGTCGGCCTCGAGCTTCTGGGCGCGGGAGTTGATGTCGTTGTCGCGGGCGTCCGCGATCTCCTTCTTCTCCAGGTCGATCTCGTTCTGGAGGTTCGGGAGGTCCTCCTGGCGGCCCTCCTCGTCTACCGAGGTGATCATGTACGCCGCGAAGTAGATGACCTTCTCGAGGTCCTTCGGGGCGAGGTCGAGCAGGTAGCCGAGGCGCGAGGGCACGCCCTTGAAGAACCAGATGTGCGTGACCGGCGCGGCGAGCTCGATGTGGCCCATGCGCTCACGACGCACCTTCGAGCGCGTCACCTCGACGCCGCAGCGCTCGCAGATGATGCCCTTGAAGCGCACGCGCTTGTACTTGCCGCAGTAGCACTCCCAGTCCCGGGTGGGGCCGAAGATCTTCTCGCAGAAGAGTCCGTCCTTCTCGGGCTTGAGGGTGCGGTAGTTGATGGTCTCGGGCTTCTTCACCTCACCGTGCGACCACGCACGGATGTCGTCGGCCGTGGCCAGGCCGATACGCAGCTCGTCGAAGACGTTGACGTCGAGCAAGTTGTCCTACTTCCTTCGCCTGCCGGGACCGGCCGTGGCCGGCCCCGACGCCAAAAAGACGGTTGGTGTGGGGGTCGTCGGTGGGAGCGGGGTGACCCGCTCCCACCTGCCCGAGATCAGATCTCGTCGACGCTGGACGCCGCGTTGGGGCGGCGCGACAGGTCGATGCCGAGCTCTTCGGCTGCGCGGTACACGTCGTCGTCCGACTCCCGCATCTCGATGGACACGCCGTCGCTCGAGAGCACCTCGACGTTCAGGCACAGCGACTGCATCTCCTTGAGGAGGACCTTGAAGGACTCCGGGATGCCCGAGTCGGGGATGTTCTCGCCCTTGACGATCGCCTCGTAGACCTTGACGCGACCGGGCACGTCGTCCGACTTGATCGTGAGGAGCTCCTGGAGCGTGTAGGCCGCGCCGTACGCCTCGAGGGCCCACACCTCCATCTCGCCGAAGCGCTGACCGCCGAACTGCGCCTTACCACCGAGCGGCTGCTGGGTGATCATCGAGTACGGGCCGGTCGAGCGCGCGTGGATCTTGTCGTCGACCAGGTGGTGGAGCTTGAGGATGTACATGTAGCCCACCGACACGGCCTCGGGGAACGGCTCGCCGGAGCGGCCGTCGAAGAGACGCGCCTTGCCGTCGGCGCCGACCATGCGGTCGCCGTCGCGGTTCGGGATGGTCGTCGAGAGCAGGCCCGTGAGCGCGTCCTCGTGGACGCCGTCGAACACCGGGGTGGCGACGGGACGGCCCGGCTCGGACGTCGCGGCGATCTCGGGGACGTTCTCCCGCCAGGAGAGGTCCTTGCCGTCGGCGAGCGAGATGTCCCAGCCCTGCTTCGCGACCCACCCGAGGTGGGTCTCGAGGACCTGGCCCACGTTCATACGACCGGGGACGCCCAGCGGGTTGAGGACGACGTCGACCGGCGTCCCGTCCTCGAGGAACGGCATGTCCTCGACGGGCAGGATCTTGGAGATGACGCCCTTGTTGCCGTGACGGCCGGCGAGCTTGTCGCCGTCCGTGATCTTGCGGCGCTGCGCGATGTAGACGCGCACGAGCTGGTTCACGCCCGCGGGCAGCTCGTCGCCGTCCTCGCGGTTGAACTCGCGCACGCCGATGACCGTGCCGGACTCGCCGTGGGGCACCTTGAGGGACGTGTCGCGCACCTCGCGCGCCTTCTCGCCGAAGATCGCGCGCAGCAGGCGCTCCTCCGGGGTCAGCTCGGTCTCGCCCTTCGGCGTGACCTTGCCGACCAGGACGTCGCCCGCGCCGACCTCGGCACCGATGCGGATGATGCCGCGCTCGTCGAGGTCCGCCAGGACGTCCTCGGAGACGTTCGGGATGTCCCGCGTGATCTCCTCGGGGCCGAGCTTGGTGTCGCGCGCGTCGACCTCGTGCTCCTCGATGTGGATCGAGGAGAGCACGTCGTCCTGCACGAGACGCTGGCTGAGGATGATCGCGTCCTCGTAGTTGTGGCCCTCCCACGACATGAACGCCACGAGGAGGTTGCGGCCGAGCGCGAGCTCGCCCTCGTCGGTCGCCGGGCCGTCCGCGAGGACGGAGCCGGGCTCGACGCGCTGGCCCTCGTCGACGAGCACGCGCTGGTTGTAGCTCGTGCCCTGGTTCGAGCGGCGGAACTTCGCGATCCGGTAGCTGCCGGTCGTGCCGTCGTCGTTCGCGACGAGCACGAGGTCGGCCGAGACCTCGGTGACGACACCGGGCTTCGTCGCGACGACGACGTCGCCCGCGTCGACGGCCGCGCGCCACTCCATGCCGGTCCCGACGAGCGGGGCCTCGGAGCGGACCAGCGGCACGGCCTGGCGCTGCATGTTCGCACCCATGAGGGCGCGGTTCGCGTCGTCGTGCTCGAGGAACGGGATGAGCGCCGTGGCGACCGAGACCATCTGGCGCGGCGAGACGTCCATGTAGTCGACCTGCGCGCCGGGGACGATCTCGACCTCGCCGCCCTTGGTGCGCACGAGCACGCGCTCGTCCGCGAAGGAGCCGTCGGCGTTGAGCGTCTGGTTCGCCTGCGCGATGACGTGGCGGTCCTCGTCGTCGGCCGTGAGGTAGACGACCTCGTCGGTCACCTTGCCCGCGGTCACCTTGCGGTACGGCGTCTCGATGAAGCCGAACGGGTTGATGCGCCCGTACGACGCGAGCGAGCCGATCAGACCGATGTTCGGACCCTCAGGAGTCTCGATCGGGCACATGCGGCCGTAGTGCGACGGGTGGACGTCACGGACCTCCATGCCGGCGCGGTCGCGCGAGAGACCACCCGGGCCGAGGGCCGAGAGACGACGCTTGTGCGTCAGGCCCGCGAGCGGGTTGTTCTGGTCCATGAACTGCGAGAGCTGCGACGTGCCGAAGAACTCGCGGATGGACGCCACGACCGGGCGGATGTTGATGAGCGTCTGCGGCGTGATCGCCTCAACGTCCTGCGTCGTCATGCGCTCGCGCACGACGCGCTCCATCCGGGACAGGCCCGTGCGGACCTGGTTCTGGATGAGCTCGCCGACGGCGCGGATGCGGCGGTTGCCGAAGTGGTCGATGTCGTCCGTCTCGACGCGCACCTCGACGGCCTCGCCGTTGCGCGTGCCCGGGATGCTCGCGTGGTCCGCGTGCAGCGCCGCGAGGTACTTGATCGTCGCGACGACGTCCGAGACCGACAGCGTGGAGTCGCTGAGCGGCGCGTCGATGCCGAGCTTCTTGTTCGCCTTGTAGCGACCGACCTTCGCGAGGTCGTAGCGCTTCGGGTTGAAGTAGAAGTTCTCGAGGAGCGCGCGGCCGGCCTCGACCGTCGGCGGCTCGCCCGGGCGGATCTTGCGGTAGAGGTCGACGAGCGCCTCGTCCTGCGTGTGGACGTGGTCCTTCTCGAGCGTGTCGAGCACGGACGGGAAGTCCGCGAACTGCTCGCGGATCTCGGACTCCGTGAGGCCGAGCGCCTTGAGCAGCACGGTCACGGACTGCTTGCGCTTGCGGTCGACGCGCACGCCGACGGCGTCGCGCTTGTCGATCTCGAACTCGAGCCAGGCACCGCGCGACGGGATGATCTTCGCGGAGAAGATGTCCTTGTCGCTCGTCTTGTCGGCGGCGCGCTCGAAGTAGACGCCGGGCGAGCGGACGAGCTGCGAGACGACGACGCGCTCGGTGCCGTTGATGATGAACGTGCCGCGCTCGGTCATGAGCGGGAAGTCGCCCATGAAGACCGTCTGGCTCTTGATCTCACCGGTGTTGTAGTTGACGAACTCCGCGGTGACGAACAGCGGCGCGGCGTACGTGAAGTCCTTCTCCTTGCACTCGTCGGCCGTGTACTTCGGCGGCTCGAAGCGGTGGTTGGAGAACGACAGCGACATCGAGGACCCGAAGTCCTCGATCGGGGAGATCTCCTCGAAGATCTCCTCGAGACCCGACGTCGAGGGCACGTCCTGGCGCCCGGCCTCGGCCGCGGCGGCGACGCGCGCCTGCCACGCCTCGTTGCCGAGCAGCCAGTCGAAGCTCTCGGTCTGGAGGCCCAGCAGGTCGGGGACCTCGAGCGGCTCGAAGATCTTGGCGAAGGAGAGGCGACGCGATGCGGTGCGGTTCGCGATGGCGTCGGCGGACGGAGCAGAAGGGGTGCGCGAGGCAGCCAAGAGGGGTCCTTCCCTGCAGATCGAAAGAACGCTGCACCGGCCGGGCTGGACACGATCACCGCCGCCACGACACCTCGCGGACGCGCACGTACGTCGTCGAGGGGGTCGGGGGTATATGAGATCGGGGGCACAGGACAGCGCAAAGCGTGAGCATACCCCAAGAAGGCGTCGCCACACAACCTCGGGGCGCACTCCCCCGCCCGGCCCCGGGCGCTGCGCGCCTCGCCGGTACTCGCACGAGCCTCGTCGCCCGTCCTCCGGCCCGCCGTGCGGGCCCTGAACCTGCTGCTGTCGACCTCGCTGTCCTGCGTCGTCGACCCGCACATGGTGGCACACTCGTGGCCGTTCCGTGAAGCCGGTGCGCCGACGCCGTCGGATCCCGGTCGCCCCAGGACGCCGCGCGACGCCGCGCGACGCCGCGGGCTCGCCCTCCGGGCGCTCCTGGCCGCCCGGCGCCGCCCCCGGGAAACGACGAGGCCCGCACCCCGGGCGGGGTGCGGGCCTCGTGCGGCGTGCGACCGGTCCCGTCAGGACGGGACCGGTGGGATCACTTGAGGGTGACCGTGGCGCCGGCGCCCTCGAGGGCAGCCTTGGCCTTCTCGGCCGTCTCCTTGTTCGCGCCCTCCAGGACCGGCTTCGGGGCACCGTCCACGAGGTCCTTGGCCTCCTTCAGGCCGAGGGACGTGAGCGCGCGCACCTCCTTGATGACCTGGATCTTCTTGTCGCCGGCAGCCTCGAGGATGACGTCGAACTCGTCCTTCTCCTCCTCGGCCGGGGCGTCGCCACCGGCGCCACCCGCGGGGGCGGCGACCGCGACGGCGGCGGGGGCGGCGGCGGTGACCTCGAAGGTCTCCTCGAAGGCCTTCACGAACTCGTTGAGCTCGATGAGGGTGAGGCCCTTGAACTGCTCGATGAGCTCGTCGGTGCTGAGCTTCGCCATG
Source organism: Cellulosimicrobium sp. 72-3 (assembly GCF_013127315.1). NCBI lineage: Bacteria > Bacillati > Actinomycetota > Actinomycetes > Micrococcales > Promicromonosporaceae > Cellulosimicrobium > Cellulosimicrobium sp. 72-3. The sequence continues at coordinate 1,121,366 of NZ_CP053419.1, read as the reverse complement.
ATGGCGTTCCTTTCGGTCGGTGCTCGGCAGCGGCCCGGGGCGGGCCTGCCAGAAGCGGGGTGTTGTGCTTGCGCTGCGTCGATCGCGGGACCGGGCGAGCCCGGTCACGGGATCAGGCGGCAGCGCCCTCCGATTCCTGCTTCTGACGCAGGGCATCGATGACGCGGGCGGCCTGGGCGGTGTTCGCGGTGAAGACGTAGGCAGCCTGGAAGAGCTTGGCCTTCATCGCGCCGGCCGCCTTGGCCAGCAGGACCTCGCGGGACTCGAGGTCCGCGAGCTTCGTGACCTCCGCGGCGGTCAGGGGGCGCCCGTCGAGGACACCGCCCTTGATGACCAGCGCGGGGTTCGCCTTGGCGAAGTCACGCAGACCCTTGGCTGCCTCGACCGGGTCCCCGGTGACGAAGGCGATGGCCGAAGGACCCTGCAGGTCGGCGTCGAGTCCCTCGACACCGGCCTCCTTGGCCGCGATGGCGGTCAGCGTGTTCTTCACCACGGCGTAGGTTGCGTTGCCGCTGAGCGACCGACGCAGCTGCTTGAGCTGCGCGACGGTGAGCCCGCGGTACTCGGTCAGCACGGCAGCGTTCGAGTCGCGGAACTTCTCCGAGATCTCGGCGACTGCGGCTGCCTTGTCCGGCCTCGCCATGGCAATCCTTCCGGTGGTGGTACCACCGGCGTCCGTCCCGGAACGAGAAAGAGCCCCGCGCAGGCGCGGGGCTCGCAGTCGCACGCGCGGCGGGACCGGGCGGACGTCGTCGATTCGCTACCTACGCTGGCCTCCGCCTCGTGGGCGGGACTTCGGTCCGTCACGTCCTGCAGACGGAGTCTGCGGGCAGCGTCGGACGACCGGCGGTCTTGGGTACACGCTCATCGTACGGGACGACGGCGCGTGCTCCAAACCGCGGCCCGTGCCGTCAGAGCACCAGCGGGCCGAAGCAGACCAGCGGTACCGGCTCGGGCTCGTCGGCGACCGCCCGGGCGAGCGCCGTCCCCGGCATGGCGCCGTCGCGCAGCTCGGCGTGGAGCGACGGCATGACGCGCGCCGCGACGTCGTCGCGCAGCGGGGCCACGCTCGCGATCACCGCGCGGGCGCCGAGCCGCAGCAGGACGCTCGTCAGGCCGAGCGACTCGCCGCCGATGCGCGGCGTCGAGAGCCCCACCTCGCACGCCGACAGCACGACGACCACGCCGTGCAGGTCGGTCCCGTCGAGCTCGTGCGCGAACAGCGGGCCGTCGGCGAGCCGCAGCGACGAGAACAACGGGTTGTCGGTCTCGTGCGTGCCGTGCGCGGCCAGGTGCACGACCCCCGCGGTGCGCAGCCCGTCGACGACGGCCTCGCACGTCGCCTCCTCCCCCGCGAGCGCCTCGGCTCCCTCCCAGACGGACGCGACGAGCTTCGCCTCGGCGCCCGAGAAGCGCAGGCCCGGTCCGGCGACGACGAGCGCCTCGTCCGCCCGGCGCACCGGCTCGCCGACGCGCAGGTCCACCCACGAGTTCGCCCACGTGCGGAGCCCGCGCCGCGAGGGCAGCGAGGCCCACGGCAGCGCGAGCAGCAGGTCGCGCGCGGCGACGTGGAGGTCGCCGCCCGCCTCGAGCGGGACGACGAGCGCGTCGTCGAGCGCGGCCAGCGTCCGGGACAGCGAGCCGACCGCGGCCTCGCGCATGGGGACCGGGATGAGCACGTTCGACAGGACCGCGAAGTCCGCGCGCGCACGGCGCACCTGCTCGGCGACCGCCGCGCGCGACGCGAGGCGCACGAGCCGGGAGCCCCGGGCGCTGACGCGGACGGCGAGCACGTCGTCGCCGTCGAGCATGAGGTCGGCCACGACCGCGTCGGACCCGGCGTCGGCCAGCGTGGCGCGCAGCCGCCGCTCGGACGCGGGGACCGGGGCGGCGGCCCCTCCCCCGTGCTGCCAGGAGCGTCGTCGTGCGTCGTCCTGGAGGCGCCGCGCCGCCTGGAGGTGGTCCTGCCGGCGCGCGAGGCTGGCCGCGTCCGAGGGCGCCCCCAGCGCGCGGGCCGCCTCGACCTCGCGCCGGGCGGCGGCGAGGAGGTCCGCGAGGACCGGGTCCGCGGGCGGGCGCACGCGGCCCGTCCCGGCGAACGCCGCCCGGCCACGCTCGACGGCGTCGAAGATCGTCCCGGGGCGCCGGGTGCGCAGCGCCGCCTCGACGTCGACGTTGCCGAGCCGCACGCCGTGCACCGCGGACGCCGTCACCGCGTCCACGGACCCCAGCCGCGCGCGGTGGTCCGCGAGCGCCGCCTGGCCCCGCCGCACGGCGCGCACGCCGGCACGCCGGTCGCCCGCCACGAACGCGAGCTGCGCGAGGACCGCCTCGTGCTGGAGCCGGACGGGGAGCGGCGCGCGGCCGAGCCGCGGGGGCACGGCCCGCAGGACCTCCTGCGCCCCGCGCACGTCGCCCGCGGACACGAGCCACTCGACGGCGAGGAGCTGCGCGGGGACCTTGATCCCGAGGCCCGAGACGCTGCCCAGGGTCTCGCCGTCGCGCGCGAGGTCGAGCGCCCAGGTCGCGTGCCGGCGGGCGCGCGCCGGGCCCACGGGTGTCGCGCGGTGCTCCGTGAGCGCCGCCTGGAGCTCCGCGACGCGGGCGCGCAGCACCCACGGCCTGTTGCCGAGGCGGTCGAACCGGCGCGACGCCGAGCGGGCGAGGCGCCGCGCCTCGGCGTACCGCCGCAGGCCGAGCACGACGCGCGACCGGACCAGCTCGACCTCCGCGAGGTCGCGCAGCATGCGGTAGCGGGAGAGGTGCTCGCGCGCCTCGCTCAGCGCCTCGTCCGCCTCCGTGAGCAGGCCGGCGTCGAGCAGCACCTGCGCGCGGTCGATGAGCCCGACGGCGGCGTGCCGGTCCGGCGCCTGCGCCGCGGCCTCGTCCATGGCGCGCAGGGCGACCGGCAGGTCGCCGCGCAGGTACTCCGCGTACCCGAGGTTGTGCCGGGCCTTGGACACCAGGAGCTGGTCCCCGAGCGCGGTGGCCCGGTGGACGGCGTCGTCGAGGTCGCGGCTCGCCCCCTCGGCGTCTCCGAGCTCGAGGCGCAGGGAGCCGAGGTTGAGCAGCAGGACGGCCGCGTCGAGGGGGCGCGCGTCGTCGATGACCTCGGCCGCCGTCTCCATCTCGTCCAGCGCGGCGGCGACGTCGCCGGTCCGCAGCCGCAGGAGCCCGCGCTGCGACCGTACGACGAGAGCCAGGTCGCGCCTGGCCAGCGCGGCGCCGCGCGCCTCGACCTCGGCGAGCCGTTCGTAGGCGCCGTCGACGTCGCCCGTCAGCTCGAACTCGGCGAGCGCGAGCCCCAGCAGGGCGCGCGCGGCCAGGTAGGCGTCGTCCCGGCTCGCGCCCTCGCCCACGGCGTCGACGTCCTGGACGATCTGCGCGAACGCGCGGCTCGCGCGCCGGTGCTGGCCGCGCGCGTTCACGGCCTGCGCAGCGGCCAGCCGGGCCTCGAGCACCTCCCGGCCGCTGCGCACCACCGCTCATCACCTCATGCGTCGTCACCCGGGGTCGGGACCAGACCCGTCGCCAGGGTAATGGACGGCCACAGCCAGGCGCAGCGGTCCGGCGCGCCCTGGCCGGGCTGCAGGACGCCCGGGTCCGTCGGGTCGTCGGCGATCCGCTCGAGCAGGGACGCCGCGAGCTCGCCCGCGAGGACGGGCGCCGCGAACGACGTCCCGCTCCACGTCGCGAACCCGCCCTGGAACCCCTCGGGGTCGATCGTGGCGCGGTATCCCGGGCCCCACAGCTCCTGCACGTGGCGCGAGGGCGCGACGGCGCCGTCGATCGTGCGCGGGATCGTGGACACGAGGGCCGCGCCCGGGCGGGTGCACGTGATCCAGGGGCCGTCGTTGCTGAAGAGCGACACCGTCCCGTCGGGGTTCTCCGCACCGACCGTGAGGACCGGCGGCTCGTCGAGGAGCAGCGTCACTCCCTCGAGCGGGACGGGCGGCTCCGCCTTCCTGTTGATCCGCGGGGCGAATGCCGCCGGGTAGGTCGGGCGGGTCTGGCCGTCGTTGCCCGACGACACGACGACGATGACCCCGTACCGGCGCAGCGCGCGGATGAGCGCTCCGAACGGGGCGTCGAAGTCCGCGTCCTCCGGGCGCTCGTGGTAGTACCCGAGAGAGAGCACGAGGACGTCGATCGGCGCGTAGCCGTCGCGACCGGCCAGGCCGAGCACGTGCCACAGGAGCACGCGGCGCAGCGTCCGCAGCAGGTCGCGCTCGGGCACGATGCCCGACCCGCCGTAGAGGCGCGGGGCGAGGATGACGGCGTCCGGGCAGAGCTGGTGCACGAGGCCCGCGATGAACGTCCCGTGGCCCGCGACCGGGTCGAGCGGACCGGTCAGGGGCGAGACGGACACGCCGCCGATCTCCGGGTCCTCGTACGGGTACTCCGTCGGCGGGAGGGTCGACAGCGGCTGACCGAGCAGCTCGGGGTCGCGCACGACGATCGTGCCGCGCGTCTCGAGGTCGTCGTCGAACCACGGGTGCTCGCCGACGCCGGTGTCGAGCACGGCGACGACGGGGCGACGGACGCCGTCGCCCGCGACCCACGGCGTGTCCCCCGCGGGCAGCGCACGGCGCGGCACGGGCCCGATCCAGCTCACGGGCGTGCGGCCGCCCGAGCCCGGCAGGGAGTACTCCGCGGTGCCCGCGAAGGGGTGCGGCTGCGTGTAGGGATGGGGCTGGGTGTACGGGTGCGGCTGCGTGTAGGGATGGGGCTGGGTGTACGGGTGCGGCTGCGTGTACGGGAACGGCTGGGTGTACGGCTGGCCGCCGATGAACGGGGTCGGCGCGACCATGTGGTCGAGCGCGAGCCGCGGGCTGTGCCGGTCGTCCGGGCACAGTCGTCCGCTCAGCTCCTCGACGAGGCGCCAGGCGTCGGGGAGCTCCCCCTGCGTGTCGTCGCGGTAGCGCAGACGCACGGAGTAGCCGAACGTGCGGAGCAGGTCGGTCGTCGTCTCCGGGTCGAGGTCGGCCTCGCGCACGAGCTCGGCGTCGTCGATGCTCTCCTGCTGCACCTCCACGCGAAGGCGGAGGCGCTCGGCCGCGCGCTCGAGCCACCGCAGGGAGCGGTTCCCCTCGCGGTCGAACGGCGACTCGGGGATGAGGATCCGGTCGCCCACGTACCAGGTCGGGTGCGGGGACTGCTGCCCGGCGCGACGCTGCGCGGCGACCGGGTCGATCGTGCGGGTGCGCCACTGGAGCCGGCTCGGCCGGTCACCGAAGAAGCCGGGGTCCGCCGCGGCGGGGGGTTCAGGGGTCTCGCTCACGTGCTCCTCCTCGGGAGATGACGTTCGTCCGGTGCCGCGCGCGTCGTCGTCGACGGGCGGCCGCCCGCGCACCGCTGCGCGGGGAAGGGTTGCTGGTGGTCCTGCGGTCGGTGGGCCGCGGGCGTCGCCCGCGGCCCACCGGGTGCTAGAGCTCGACGACCGGCGTGCTCACGGCACCGCCGGCGCCGTCGGCGCGGCGGACCACGAGGCTCGCCGGGCCGCGGTCGACGGCCTCGAAGACGAAGCGGCCGTCGTCGTCGCTCGTCGTCTCGCTCACCACGCCGGGGCGGTGCAGCTCGACGCGCAGCGCCGTCGCGGGGGCGGCCCAGCCGTCGATGCGGATGCGACCGTCGTCCGTCGGGGACAGCGAGATCATCACCGTGACGGACTCGGACGTGAACGTGATCGTGCGCGCCTCGACCGGCGGCGCGTCGCCGCGCACGGACGTCGCGGGGGCCTGGACGTACTCCAGCTCCATGACCTCGGCCTCGAGCCCGGCGAGCGTGATCGCGAAGAGCGACCGCTCGACGAGGCCGTCCGGGACGGGGTCGATCTCCTCGGCGATCCGCGCGAGGTCGGCCAGGAGGGCGAGGTCGACGGCGTCGAGCGGCTCGTCGGGGCTGTGCGTCGGCTCGGTGCTCATGATACTTCCCACGGTTCCCCCTGGTCGTCGATGATGTCGCGCAGCTTGGCGAGGCAGCGGCCCCGCGTGGAGCCGATGCTCCCGACGGGCATGCCGATGGCGGCCGAGATGGCCTTGTAGTCCGGACGGTCGGCGAGCGACACGAGGTGCAGGAGCTGGCGGCAGCGTTCCGGCAGCCGGTCGAGCGCGGCCCAGAGGGAGCGGTCGCGCTCGTTGCGGAGCACCTCGACGTCCGGCGTCGGGTCGCCCGACGGGAGCTCGGGGACGCCCTCGTCGGTGTCGTCCGGGAGCTCGGTGCGCCGTCGGGCCTCGTCGCGGTGCTTGCGCACGGCCTCCCAGGCTGCGCGCTTGGCCGTGATGAGCAGCCACTTGAGGACGGCGTGCGGCTCCTTGATGGTCATCGCGTTGCGCACGAGCGCGACCCACACCGTCTGGACGAGGTCGTCGGCCTGCTCGCGCTCGACGCCCTGCGCGCGCACCGTGTGCCACAGGAGGGGGGACGCCTCGCGGACGAAGTCCCCGAGCGCCTCCGGGCGGCCGTCGCGGTACTCCAGGAGCGCGAACGCGCCCCGGTCCCCCAGGCTGAGGCCCGGTTCGCCGGTGTCGGCCACCTCGTCGGTCGTTCTGGTCATGGGGCGCACTGTCCTCGGCACGCTCGTCCGGTCAGGCATCAGCGGGGGGTCCCCGGAAGCGCCTGATTCTACGGCCGGGCCGGTGGGGTCGACAACCATCGTCACTGGTCACACCCCTCCCGGCTCGTGCGGTTGCGTCGCATCTCGTCCCTCCGGCACACGGGCGGGAGCGTCTGGTCGGCGCTCCTCCACCCGGACGAGAGGGGCGGACCGCCCGTCTGATACATCGCGGTCGGTTCCGTCCGGACCGGTCCCGGTCCGGGACCCGCACCGGCGGACCCGTCCGGATCGCGCACCGCTCCGAACCCGGGGCGACGCGCGGAGAGGCCGCGCGACCACCGAGCGGAGACCACCATGACCTCGTCCCCGAACCGCCTGCTCGCAGCCGTCTTCGGCACCGTCTACCTGCTGGTCGGCCTCGCCGGCTTCGTCGTGACGTCGGGGGTCGGCTTCGCCGCCACCGAGGGCCGCAACCTCCTGCTGTTCGAGGTGAACCCCCTGCACAACATCGTCCACCTCGGCATCGGGGCGGCGCTGCTGCTCGCGTCGCGCAGCGTCCGGGCCGCGCGCGGCACGAACGTCGCGATCGGCGCGGTGTACCTCCTCGTCGGCGTGGTGGGGCTGTTCCTCGTCGACACCGGCGCCAACATCATCGCGCTCAACGGCGCCGACAACGTGCTGCACCTCGCCAGCGCGCTGCTGCTCCTCGGCGTCGGGCTCGCCGCGGACCGCGAGGACGCGGGCCGCGCCGTCACGGCATGACGACGCCCGTCCCGACCCGCCGCGTCGGCGCCGCGCTCGCGCTGCTCGGCGCCGGGATCGTCGACCTCGGGCTCGTCCGGGGCGCGTTCCCGGCGCCGTCCGGCCTGCTCGCGCTGGCCACCGGGGCCGGGGAGCTCGTCGTCGCGCTCGTGCTCCTCGCCCGCGGACCGCGGCCCGGGCGCCCGACGGCGGTCCCGCGCCTCGGGATCGCCCTGCTCCTCGTCGCGACCGTCGCCGGGGTGGCCGTGCCCGTCGTGTCCGGCGTGCCGCTCTCCGCGGGTGCGGCCGCCGCGGCCGCCCTGCGGGTCGCGTCGGCGTGCGTCCTCGCCCGACCGGCGCGCGTCCCCGCCGACGGCCCGCCGCCGCGCGCCGGGGCGCGGCTCGTCGCGCTCTTCTCGGTGTCCGTCGTGGTCGCCGCCGTCGCGACGTTCGGTCTCGGCGGGACCGACGCCGCGCGGCACGCCGTCCCGCACGGGTCCCACCTGCCCGCCCTGGGGCACCTGCCGGGTCACGGCCAGGCCCACGACGGCGGCCCCGGCACCGCGCCGTGAGGGCCCGACGGCGGCTGCGCCCGGAGCGGCGCCACGCCTCCCGGAGGGTACGAGTTCTCCCGTAACCGCGGGGCCCGAAGTTCCGGGGAATCCCTCATGCCGCGCGGCGGGCACCGGGCCTAGCGTCGGGAGCGACCCCTGCACCCACACCGCGGGTGCGGACCGGCGAGGCGCGACGACGCGCCCCGCACGAGCACGAGGAGCACCTCCGTGAGAACAGTCCTCCCCGGCCGCACGCGCGGCCTCACCGGGCGCGCGCTGCGCGCCCTCGCCTCCGTCGTCGCCGCGGCGACCGTCGTCGCGGGCGGCGCGCTCGCCGCCGCGCCCGCGACCGCCGCGGCGCCGTCCGCCGCCCCCGCCGCTCCCGTGAGCGCCGCCGCGCCGTCGGGCAGCACGCAGTGGCTCACCGGCTACTGGCACAACTTCGACAACGGCTCCGTGACGATGCGCCTGTCCGAGGTCCCCCAGGCGTACAACCTCGTGGCGATCGCGTTCGCGGACAACCTCGCCGGGACCCCCGGCGGCATCACGTTCAACCTCGCGAGCGCGGAGCTCGGCGGCTACACCGAGGCCCAGTTCAAGGCAGACGTCGCGGCCATCCGGGCCCAGGGCCGCAAGGTCGTCATCTCCGTGGGCGGCGAGAAGGGGAACGTCATCGTCTCGAACGCGACCGAGGCGAAGAACTTCGCCGACACCACGTACGCGCTCATGCAGAAGTACGGGTTCGACGGCGTCGACATCGACCTCGAGCACGGCATCAACGCCACGTACATGTCGAGCGCCCTCCACCAGCTCGCGGCGAAGGTCGGTCCGAGCCTGATCCTCACCATGGCGCCGCAGACGATCGACTACCAGGCGACGAGCATGGGGTACTACCAGCTCACGCTCGCGATCAAGGACATCCTCACGATCGTCAACACCCAGTACTACAACTCCGGCTCGATGATGGGCTGCAACCAGCAGGTCTACTCGCAGGGCACGGTCGACTTCCTCACCGCGCTGACCTGCATCCAGCTCGAGATGGGCCTGCGCCCCGACCAGGTGGGCATCGGCGTCCCGGCCGTGCCGCGCGCCGCGGGCGGCGGCTACCAGCCGCTCGCGAACGTCGTCAAGGCCGTCGACTGCCTCGAGGTCGGCACCGGCTGCGGCGCCTTCGAGCCCGCGAAGCCGTACGGCAAGATCGGCGGCGTCATGACCTGGTCGATCAACTGGGACAAGACCAACGGCTACCAGGTCGCGTCCGTGATCGGCGGCCGCCTCGCGAGCGGTCCGACCACGCCCACGGAGCCGACCAACCCCACCGAGCCGACCAACCCCACCAACCCGACGAACCCCACCAACCCCGGGACCTGCACCGCGACCGCGTGGTCGGCCTCCGCCGTCTACACCGGTGGCGCCCGCGTCTCCCACCAGGGCCGCACCTACGAGGCCAAGTGGTGGACCACCAACGAGAACCCCGCGCAGAGCGGGCAGTGGGGCGTCTGGAAGGACCTCGGCGCCTGCTGACCCGGCCGGCGCACCCTCGGGCGACCTGCTGAGACGACGACGGCGCGGCACCCTGGTCGGGTGCCGCGCCGTCGTGCGTGGTGCGGACGGAGGACCGTCCGCGGGGAGGACTGCCGTCAGGCGGCGTCGTCCTCGAGCAGCTTCGTCGTCTTGGACTGGTCCAGCGGGATGCCGGGGCCCATCGTCGTCGTCAGCGTGGCCTTGGTGATGTACCGGCCCTTCGAGGACGACGGCTTGAGACGCAGGACCTCTTCGAGAGCCGCCGCGTAGTTCTCCACGAGCGCCTTCTCGTCGAACGAGACCTTGCCGATGATGAAGTGCAGGTTGCCGTGCTTGTCGACACGGAACTCGATCTTGCCGCCCTTGATGTCCGACACGGCCTTCGCCACGTCCATCGTCACGGTGCCGGTCTTCGGGTTCGGCATGAGACCACGGGGGCCCAGCACCTTGCCCAGACGACCGACCTTGCCCATGAGGTCCGGCGTCGCCACGGCGGCGTCGAAGTCGGTGTACCCACCGGCGACCTTCTCGATCAGGTCGTCGCCGCCGACCTCGTCGGCACCGGCCGCACGGGCCTCCTCCGCCTTCGCCGCGTTCGCGAAGACGATGACGCGGGCGGTCTTGCCCGTGCCGTGGGGGAGGTTGACCGTGCCACGGACCATCTGGTCCGCCTTGCGCGGGTCGACACCGAGGCGGAACGCGACCTCGACGGTCGCGTCGTACTTCACGGTCGACGTCTCCTTGGCGAGACGGATCGCCTCGAGCGGCGCGTAGAGACGCTCGCGGTCGATCTTCTCCTCGGCGTTGCGGTACGCCTTGCTGCGCGTTGCCATCTGCTTCTCCTTCTGCAGTCGTGGTCAGCGGGTCCGCGCGGACCCTGCCACTGCCGCCCACGGTCGTGGACGGACACTTCCGATGTTGCCACGCTCGGCCCGACGCATCGTCTGCTCGGGCCGAGCGCCGCTCACGCTCCGGCAGGACTCGCTGGCGCTCGTCCTACCTCCGCGCTCGCTCTGCTCAGCCCTCGACAGTGATGCCCATCGAGCGGGCCGTGCCGGCGATGATCTTCGACGCGGCGTCGAGGTCGTTCGCGTTGAGGTCCTCGAGCTTGGTCTGGGCGATCTCGCGCACCTGGTCCGCGGTGATCTTCGCGACCTTGGTGGTGTGCGGCGTCGCCGAGCCCTTCTGCACGCCCGCGGCCTTCTTGATGAGCTCCGCCGCCGGCGGGGTCTTCGTCACGAAGGTGAACGAGCGGTCCTCGTAGACCGTGATCTCGACGGGGATGACGTTGCCGCGCTGCGACTCGGTCGCCGCGTTGTAGGCCTTGCAGAACTCCATGATGTTCACACCGTGCTGACCGAGCGCGGGGCCGATCGGCGGCGCGGGCGTCGCCGCACCGGCCTGGATCTGGAGCTTGATGAGGCCGGAGACCTTCTTCTTGGGAGGCATGACTCTTCCCTGGCTTTCTTCTCGTGGGCCGACGCCGTGGGCGATGACCCGGTTGCAGTACTGCGCTCACGCGGGGCGGCTCGGGCCGCCCGCGCGTCAGATCTTGGCGACCTGGTTGAACGACAGCTCGACCGGGGTCTCCCGGCCGAAGATGGAGACGAGGACCTTGAGCTTCTGGTTCTCGACGTTGATCTCGGAGATCGTGGCGGGCAGCGTGTCGAACGGGCCGTCCGTGACGGTGACCGACTCGCCGACCGTGAAGTCGACCTCGACGGGAGCCTTCGCCGCGGCCTGCGCGGGCTTGCCGGCCTCCGGGGCGGGGGTGAGCATCGGCGCGAGCATCGAGAAGACCTCGTCGAGCGTCAGCGGCACCGGCTGGTGGGTGTGCCCGACGAAGCCGGTGACACCGGGCGTGTGGCGTACGGCGCCCCACGACTCGTCGGTGAGGTCCATGCGCACGAGGACGTAGCCGGGGATGCGCACGCGTCGGACGATCTTCTTCTGCGCGTTCTTGATCTCGGCCACCTCCTCCATGGGGACCTCGATCTGGAAGATGTAGTCCTCCATGTTCAGGCTCTGGATACGGTTCTCCAGGTTGGCCTTCACACGGTTCTCGTAGCCCGCGTAGGAGTGGATGACGTACCAGTCGCCCGGCTGCGAGCGCAGCGTGCGCTTGAACTCCGCGACCGGGTCCTCGATGACGTCGCCGTCCTCGTCGGCCGGGCGGACCTCGTCGGCCTCGTCGTCGTCCGACGGCTCGTCGTCGTCCGACGCGTCGTCGGTCTCGTCAGCGGCGTCGTCCGTCGCGTCGTCGTCGGCCTCGTCAGCGGCGTCGAGGGCCTCGTCGGCTCCGTCGACCGCCGGGACGTCCGTGGTCTCGTCGACGTCGTCCTGGGCACCCTCGGGCTGCGTCGGGTCGACGTTCTCCGTCTGGTCCAGCGACTCCTGGGACACGAACGAACCTGCTTTCTCAACGAACTGCTCGAAGACTTCTTCTGGAAGCGCCGACGGCGCCCCGAGAGGCGCCGGCTGCCGTGCTGACCCGGCCTGGCCGGGGAAGGTCGTGCGCTAGCCGAAGACCCACCGGACGGCCTGGCCGATCCCCAGGTCGAGGACGGTCACGAACGCCATGACCACGACCACGAAGACGAGGACCACCGTCGTGTAGGTGATGAGCTCGGACCGCGTCGGCGTGACGACCTTGCGGAGCTCGGCGACCACCTGGCGCACGAACAGGGCGATGCGCGCGAAGACGTTAGGCTTCTTGTCCGCGGACGGACCGCCCTTCTTCTTCACCTCGTCGGCGCGTGCACCGCCTGCGCCCACGGCCTCTGACGGCGATTCGCTCACTCGATCTTCCCCATCGCTCACGTACGGGACCTGCTCGAACCCTCGGTGCGACCCGGTGTCGGGCCGCGCGCGGATCCCGGGAAGGTCCCGCGAGAGCCACGCCGTGCAGGGTAGACAGGACTCGAACCTGCAACCTGCGGTTTTGGAGACCGCTGCGCTACCAATTGCGCCACTACCCTTCGTGCCGACGGCGCCTCGCACGGCCTCGCTCCCCGGACGAAAGTCGTCTCACGGGCGCGGACCAGCGTGGCGGGCGTCAACCACCGAGGGATCACTGTACGCGACGCGGCGCCCCTGGTCGAACCACCGTCCACCGATCGGTGGACACGAGGTCCGGACGAACGGGCGTCGCGGGCCGGGGCCCCGCGCCGACACGCTGGTCCCATGACGACGACACCCCTCCCCGCCGGCCCCCGCGGCGCCGGCTCCGGCCCCGGCGCCGGCGCCGGGCAGAGCGGACCGGCCGTGGACGTGCGCGGCCTGCGCAAGCGCTACGGCCCCAAGCAGGCCGTGGACGGCATCGACCTGCGCGTCGAGCGCGGCGAGATCTTCGCGGTCCTCGGCCCCAACGGCGCCGGGAAGACCACCACGGTCGAGATCCTCGAGGGCTTCCGCCGCCGGGACGCGGGCGAGGTCCGCGTGCTCGGTGAGGACCCCCAGTCCGCGGGCCGCGCCTGGCGCTCGCGCCTCGGCGTCGTCCTCCAGGACTCGCGCGACCAGGCCGAGCTCACGGTCGCCGAGCTCGTCCGGCACTTCGCGACGTTCTACCCGACGCCGCGGGACCCCGACGAGGTGATCGACGCCGTCGGGCTGCGGGAGAAGGCCCGCACGCGCACGCGCCAGCTCTCCGGCGGGCAGCGCCGACGGCTCGACGTCGCGCTGGGGATCGTCGGCCGGCCGGAGCTGCTGTTCCTCGACGAGCCCACGACGGGGTTCGACCCCCAGGCCCGCCGCGCGTTCTGGGCGCTCGTCCGGTCGCTGCGCGAGGACGGCACGACGATCCTGCTCACCACGCACTACCTCGACGAGGCGGCCTACCTGGCCGACCGCGCGGCCGTCGTGCGGTCGGGGCGGGTCGTCGCGCTCGACGCGCCCGACCGTCTCGGGGGCGCGGAGGCGCGCCGCCCCGTCGTGCGGTGGCTCGACGGCGGCACCCGGCGCTCCGAGCGCACGGACTCCCCCACGGCGGTCGTCGCGGCGCTCGCCGCGCGGTACCCCGACGGCGAGGTCCCCGGGCTCGAGGTGACACGCCCGAGCCTCGAGGACGTCTACCTCGAGCTCATCGGCGAGCCGGCCGCGTCGAGCGACCCGGCGCCCGCCCCCGACCGGCCCGGCGCACCCGCCGCGGCCCGCACGCCCGACGACGCGACCGTCGTCGTCCCCGAGGAGGCCCGACCGTGACCGTCGCCCCGACCACGCGCGCACCGCGCGCCGCCCTGCCCGGGCCCGCCCGCCTCGGCGTCGAGCGCACGCGCGCCGAGCTGCGCGGGTTCTTCCGCGAGCGCGACGCGGTCGTCTTCATCTTCACGTACCCGCTCATCATGCTCGCGATCTTCGCGACCGTGTTCGACGGGCAGGACCAGGGCGACGCGGGCTACTCCGTGCCCTTCGCGCAGTACTTCCTGCCGGGGATGATCGCGACGGGCGTCATGCTCACGAGCTTCCAGTCGCTCGCGATCTCGATCGCGGTCGAGCGCGACGACGGCGCGCTCAAGCGCCTGCGCGCGACCCCGCTGCCCGCGTCGGCGTACTTCTACGGCAAGGTGGGCCTGGTCCTCGCGACCTCGATCGTGCAGACGGCGCTCCTGCTGCTCCTCGCGGCCGTCGTGTACGACGTCCCGATGCCCTGGGACATGCCCGACGCCGCGACCCGGCTCACGACGTTCGCGTGGGTGTTCGTGCTCGGGTGCGCCGCGGGCGCCGTGTGCGGGGTCGCGTTCTCGTCGCTGCCGCGCTCGGGCCGGTCCGCGACGGCGGTCGTCACGCCCGTCGTGCTCGTGCTGCAGTTCATCTCCGGGGTCTTCTTCGCGTTCTTCGCGCTGCCCGCGTGGATGCAGACCGTCGCCTCGGTGTTCCCGCTCAAGTGGATGGCGCAGGGCATGCGCTCGGTCTTCCTCCCCGAGCAGGCCGCGGCGCTCGAGCCGTCCGGGTCGTGGCAGCACGGCGCGACCGCTGCTGTACTGGTCGCATGGCTGGTCCTGGGGCTCGTGGTGGGCGCGCGGTCGTTCCGGTGGCGGCGCCGTGACGACGGCTGACCCGCCGTCGCCCGCGGGCGGGCTCCCGGCAGCCGGGGACCGGGCCGGGGGCGAGGACGGGGCCGGGGACGGTGCGGCCACGGCCCAGCTCGACGGCACGTGGGCGCGCGACGTGCGCTGGTGGGACGTGGCGTTCTACGTCATCGTCGTGCTCAGCGCGCTCGCGCTGCTCACCGCGGGCGTCGCCGGCACGGCCCTGCTCGTGTCGCTCGCCGCGCTCGGGACGATCCTCCTGGCCTACCTCGCGTGGGGGCGGCGCGCGGCCCGCACGCGCGCCCAGGTGCCGGCGCACCTCTACCTCGTCGTCGCGATCGCCGGGACGCTCGTCGTCGTCGGGCAGGACGCGCTCGGCACGCTGCTGCTGTTCGCCGTCTTCACGCAGATCTGGATGCTCTCGGAGCACCTCTGGGCGCAGGTCGTGCTGTGCGTCGTGCTCGCGGCGGGCACCGCGCTCGCGCTCGCGTTCGACCCGGCGACGGGGCGCGTCGAGCCCGACGAGCTCGCGAGCGCCGCGCCGCAGATGGGCGTCGCGCTCGCGTTCGCGCTGAGCCTCGGGCTGTGGACGGCGCACACGATGCGGCAGTCGGAGCGGCACGCGCGCCTCGTCGACGCGCTGCGCGCGACGCAGGCCGAGCTCGCGCGCTCGCACCACGAGGCGGGCGTGCTCGCGGAGCGCGAGCGGGTCGCCCAGGAGATCCACGACACGCTCGCCCAGGGGTTCACGAGCGTCGTCATGCTGGCGCAGGCCGCGGGCGCCGACCTGGACCGGGGCGCCCCGGACGCGGCGCGCGAGCGCCTCGCGCTCGTCGAGTCGACGGCGCGCGACAACCTCGCCGAGGCCCGCGCGTTGGTCGCGGCCTCCGCGCCGGCCCCGCTGCAGGGCAGCACGCTCGGGGAGGCGCTGCGCCGCCTCGCGACGCGCTTCACCGAGGAGACGGGGACGCGCACGGAGCTCGCGGCCGACGACGTCCCGGGGCTGTCGAGCGCCGAGGAGGTGGTCCTGCTGCGCTCGGCCCAGGAGGCGCTGACGAACGTGCGGCGCCACGCCGGGGCGGGCGCGGTGCGGGTCGTGCTGCGCCGCGACGCGGACGGGACCCTCCTGGAGGTGTGCGACGACGGTCGCGGGCTGCCCGCCGACGCGGCCGAGGGCTACGGTCTGCGAGGCATGCGCGAGCGCGTCGCCGCGGAGGGCGGCAGCCTCGAGGTCGGGCCCGCGCCGGGCGGGGGCACGCGCGTCGCGGTGCGGCTGCCCGCGACGGGCGTGGGCACGGGCCGGACGGCCCCGACGAGGCGAGGAGCGGTGCGGTGACGAGGACGACGGGCCGGGACGGCGCGGTGCGGGTGCTCGTGGTCGACGACCACCCGGTCGTGCGCTCGGGCATCGTGGGGATGCTGGCCGCCGAGCCCGACCTCGCGGTGGTCGGGGAGGCGGGCGACGGCGCGCAGGCGGTGGAGCTCGCGCGCGAGCTGGCGCCCGACGTCGTGCTCATGGACCTGCGGATGCCCGTGCTCGACGGCGTGGGCGCGACCGCGGCGATCCTCGGCGCACCGGGCCGCGGGCGCGGGGCGGCGGGGCCGCGCGTCGTCGTGCTCACGACGTACGAGACGGACGCCGACATCCTGCGGGCCGTCGAGGCGGGCGCCACCGGCTACCTGCTCAAGGACACGCCGCGCGAGGAGCTCGTCGCGGGCGTGCGCGCCGCGGCGCGGGGGCAGACGGTGCTGGCGCCGAGCGTCGCGACGCGGCTCGTGACGTCGGTGCGCGGGACGGAGCGGCTCACGGACCGGGAGGTCGAGGTACTGAGGCTCGTGGCCCGCGGGCTGTCGAACGCGGCCGTCGGGCGCGAGCTGTTCATCGCCGAGGCGACCGTGAAGACGCACCTCCTGCGGGCCTTCGCCAAGCTCGGCGTGGACGACCGCACCGCCGCCGTGACGGTCGCGATGCAGCGCGGGTTCCTCCCCGGGGCGTGACGCGCGCGGGCGGTGTCGGCACCCCGACCTGCGGCGGGACCTGCGCCGCGGTCGGCCCGCGTCCGACGGCGGGCGCCCGGCGCCCGTGACAGACTCCCGCTGTGCGAGACCTGGCGACGCTCCCGAAGGCCCACCTGCACCTGCACTTCACGGGGTCCATGCGGCCCGACACGTTGCGCGACCTCGCCGCGCAGTACGGCGTGCGGCTCCCCCACGCGCTCGTCGACGGCGACCCGCTGCGCCTGCCGCCCACCGAGCGCGGCTGGTTCCGGTTCCAGCGCCTGTACGACGCGGCGCGCGCGTGCGTGCGGTCCGAGGCCGACATGCGGCGCATCGTGCTCGAGGCGGCGCAGGACGACGCCGCGGAGGGGTCGGGGCGGCTCGAGATCCAGGTGGACCCGACGTCGTACGCGCCGTTCGTCGGGGGCATCACCCCGGCCGTGGAGATCGTGCTCGACGCCGCCCGGTCCGCGAGCGCCGCGACGGGGACGGAGGTCGCGGTGGTCGTCGCGGCGTCGCGCACGCGGCACCCGCTCGACGCGCGGACCCTCGCGCGGCTCGCGGCGCAGTACGCGGGCGAGGGCGCGGGCGAGGTCGTGGGGTTCGGCCTGAGCAACGACGAGCGACGCGGCGACACGGCCGAGTTTGCGCGCGCGTTCGCGATCGCGCGACGGGCGGGGCTCGCGTCGGTGCCCCACGGCGGCGAGCTCCTGGGCCCCGGCCACGTGCACGAGGTCGTGCGCGAGCTGGTCCCGGAGCGCCTGGGCCACGGGGTGCGGTCGGCGGAGGACCGGCGCGTCCTCGACGACGTCGTGGACCGGGGGATCGCGCTCGAGGTGTGCCCGGCGTCGAACGTCTCGCTCGGCGTCTACGAGGAGGCGGGGCAGGTCCCGCTCGGCGCGCTCGTCGACGCGGGCGCGCAGGTCGCGCTCGGCGCGGACGACCCGCTGCTGTTCGGGTCCCGGCTCGTCGGGCAGTACGAGACGGCGCGGCGCGAGCACGGGTTCTCCGACGCGGAGCTCGCCGACCTCGCGCGGTCGTCGATCCGGGCGAGCCGCGCGTCGTCGGGCACCAAGCGACGGCTGCTCGCAGGCGTGGACGACTGGCTCGCGGCGGGCTGACGCCCGCGTGCGTGCGGGCCGCCGGGGATCGGCGGGCTGACGCGAGCGGTCACGCGCGCGTCGCGACGACGAAGACGCGACGGAACGGCAGGAGCGTGCCTGCGCCGCGCTCCGGGTACGCGTCCCGCAGCGCGGCGGCGTACTGCGCGACGAACGCGTCGCGCAGGTCGTCGGGGAGGGCCTGGAGCACCGGACGGGCGCCCGTCGCGGAGACCCAGCGCAGCACGGGGTCCGGGCCGTGGAGCACGTGGAGGTACGTCGTCTCCCAGGCGTCGACGGTCCAGCCGAGCGTGGTGAGCGCGTCGAGGTAGACCTCGGGATCGTGCGCCGCGGGGCGCTCGACGCCCGCGGCGTGCGCCGCGTACGGGGGTCGGGCGGCGAGCTCGCGCAGGAGCCGGTGGCTCGGCGCGTCGTGGTTGCCGGGGACGGAGAACGCGAGCGCGCCGTCCGGGGCGACGTGGTCGGCGAGCCGGGGAAGCAGGTCGAGGTGACCGGGCACCCACTGGAGCGTCGCGTTGCTCACGAGGACGTCGGCGGGCGCGGGCGGCGCCCACGAGCGCACGTCCGCGAGCTCGTACCGCACCCAGGGGGCGGACGCGTCACGCCGGGCGGTGGCCACCATGGCCGGCGACGCGTCGATGCCGGTGATCGCGGCGTCGGGCCAGCGCGCGTGCAGGAGCGGGGTCAGGTGGCCGGGGCCGGACCCCAGGTCGACGACCGTGCGCGCGTCGACGGGGACGCGTGCCACGAGGTCGGCCATCGGGCGCGTGCGCTCGTCGGCGTGGCGGAGGTAGAGGGCAGGGTCCCAGTCGCGTGGCATGACGGCTCCGTCCTGTCGCAGTATCTAGACGTCAACAATCTTGACATCAAGATACACACGTCCTCCCGGCTCGTCGCGCGGACTCTCATGTGCGTCTCATCCGGCTCTCCGATACTGGGTCCATGACTCGCCGGACCGTCGCGTGGCTCGTGGGGGCGCTCGTGCTCGTCCTCGCCGGCGCCGCCGCGGCGGGCGCGCTCGCCGCGCGGCCGCAGGACCGCGACGTCGGCGTGGCCGTCGTCGTGACGCCCGCTCCCCCGGCCGCGACCCCGACGACGCCGGCCCCGACGCCCAGCCCGACCGACGACGACGGTGACGGCGACGACACGGACGACGACCGCGTCACGCCCGCCCCGCCGTCGAGCGACGACGACCGGGACGACGACTCGGACGACGACTCGGGGGACGACTCCGACGACGACGCGACCGACGACCAGGACGACGACCGTGACGGCCCCGACCGGGGCGACGGGTGAGGCGCCGGGCGCGCGGCGCGGGGCTCACGGTCCGCACCCGGATGCTCGCGGCGTTCCTCGGCCTGTCCGCCCTCGCGCTCCTCCTCGCGGGCGGCGCGGCGTGGTTCCTGCAGCGCGGACAGCTCGACGCGCGCATCGACGAGAGCCTCGTGCGGAGCGCGAACGAGCTCCGGCGGATCGCGGGCTCCGGCGTGAACCCCGTGACGGGCGAGCCGTTCCGGTCCGCCGAGGACGTCGTCGTCGCGTCGATCCAGCTCACCGTGCCCGCCCAGAACGAGGGCGTGCTCGGGCTGCGCGAGGGTCGCACGCCGCTCGTGTCGCAGCAGGACGTGCGCCTGCGCCTCGAGGCGGACGCCGAGCTCGTCACCGCGCTGTCGCCGCTCGTGGCGGGCGACCACGTGGTGCTGCGCTCGGTCGGGACGGCGACCGCGGACTACCGCGCGCTCGTCGCACCCGTGCGCGCGACCGGGGCGGACGGCGCCGGGCCGCCCGCGGCGCTCGTCCTCGCCTACGACCGCTCGGCGGAGCACGCCGAGTTCGCCCAGGTCTTCCGCACGTACGCCGTCGTCGCGCTCGGCGCGCTCGTGCTCATCGGCGTCGTCGGCTGGGTCGTGGCCGGCCGGCTCCTGCTCCCGATCCGCACGCTCTCGCGCACCGCGCAGCGCATCGGCGAGACCGACCTCTCCGCACGGATCCCGGTCACCGGCAACGACGACCTCTCCGACCTGTCCCGCACCGTGAACGGCATGCTCGACCGGCTCGAGGGCGCGTTCGACTCGCAGCGCCGGCTCATCGACGACGTCGGGCACGAGCTGCGCACGCCCCTCACCGTGGTGCGGGGTCACCTCGAGCTCATGGACCCGCACGACGCGACCGACGCGACCGAGACCCGCGACCTCGCGCTCGACGAGCTCGACCGCATGAACCGCCTCGTGGACGACCTCGTGACGCTCGCGACCGCCGGGCGCCCGGACTTCGTGCGTCCCCTCGACACGGACCTCGGGCGCCTGCTCGACGACGTCCACGACAAGGTCCGCACGCTCGGCGACCGGCGGTGGCTCGTCGACGCGCGCGCGGACGTCGCGGTGCGGGCCGACGCGCAGCGCCTCACGCAGGCGCTCCTCCAGCTCGCGGCCAACGCGGTGAAGTTCTCGGCGCCCGGGTCGGCCGTCGCGCTCGGCTCGGCCGTGTCCGACGACGGCGCGCGCGTGCGCGTCTGGGTCCGCGACGAGGGCGTCGGGATCGCCCCCGAGCAGCAGGAACGGATCTTCGAGCGGTTCGCGCAGGCCACCACGCCCGGCGCGGCGCACCCCGAGGGCGCCGGGCTGGGGCTCGCGATCGTCGCGGCGATCGCCGACGGGCACGGCGGTCGCGTGCACGTCGCCTCGACGCCCGGCGTCGGGTCGACGTTCACGCTCGACCTGCCGCTCGTGCCGGTCCCAGGGGCCGCCCCCGCGACGGCCGACGCCACGACCCCGTACGGGGCGACCGCGCCGACCGCACCCACGGCGCCGTCCGCCGCGACCCCCGAGCTGCCGCCGGACACCCCGGGCGCGCCGCCGACCAGCCCGGGGGCGGGCTCCGAGACCCGCACCCAGAGCAGCACCGAGACCGACACCGACCCCGACGGAAGGACCACCCGGTGAGCCAGATCCTCGTCGCCGAGGACGAGACCCGCATCGCGTCGTTCGTGGCCAAGGGGCTGCGCGCCGCGGGCTACGCGAGCACCACGGTCGCGACGGGCCGCGAGGCGTTCGACCTCGCGAGCAGCGGCGACTTCGCGCTCCTCGTGCTCGACCTCGGCCTGCCGGACCAGGACGGCTTCACCGTGCTGCGCCGGCTGCGGGAGACCGGGAACGCGATCCCCGTCATCATCCTCACGGCGCGCACGTCCGTCACGGACACCGTCGCCGGGCTCGAGGGCGGCGCCGACGACTACATGGCCAAGCCGTTCCGCTTCGAGGAGCTCCTCGCGCGCATCCGGCTCCGGCTGCGCAGCGAGCCCGCGGGCGAGGTCACGGTGCTCACGCACGGCGCGCTGAGCCTGGACCTGCGCACGCGGCGGGCCCGGACGTCCGACCGCGAGGTCGACCTCTCCGCGCGCGAGTTCGCGCTCGCCGAGGCGTTCCTGCGCAACCCCGGGCAGGTCCTCAGCCGCGAGCAGCTCCTGTCGCGCGTGTGGGGGTACGACTTCGACCCCGGCTCCAACGTCGTCGACGTGTACGTGCGGTACCTGCGCAACAAGCTCGGCGCGGAGCACTTCGTCACCGTGCGCGGGATGGGCTACCGCCTCGCGGACGCGCCACGGCGCTCCTGAACCGACGACGACGCCCGCCCCGGAGGCCGGGGCGGGCGTCGTGCGGGCGCAGGCGGCGAGGCCCGGGCCCGGTCAGGTCGCGGACTGCGGCGACGGCGGGGTCACCGGGCTGGCCGGCGTGCTCGCCGTCTGCGCGGTGTCCGCCGTGTCGGCCGTCGGGGCGGTGCTCGCGGTGTTCGCCGTCTGGCTCGTCACGGCGGAGGCCGCCGTCGTGGGCGACGCGGACGTGTTCGCGGAGCCCGCGGTGACCGTCGTGATCGACGTCCCGTTCTGGACGTCCGTCGGGCTCGGGGTGGCCGACGCGGTCGCCCCGGCCGTCGCGGCCGTCGCGGCGTCGGACGTCGTCACCTCGACCGACGGGGAGACGACCGCCTCGTCGGGGGCGTCGAGCGCGCCCTGGGCGGCGGCCATCGTGGCCCCGAGACCGACCGCGCCGAGCGCCCCGGTGACGATCCATGCGCTGCGTGCCTTCATGGTGCTTCTCCTTCGTCCGATGGTGCGCACGACCCCTCGGCCGTGCAGGTCTCGAGCCTCCCGCTCACGCGTGAGAGGCCGAGGAGGTCGTCATGAGAGTGCTCTCAGGAACCGGCAGCAGCCCGTCGGCGACCGCGAGCCAGGCCTCCGCGAGCTCGCGCGAGCCCGCGCCCGGCACGAGGGACAGCACGACGCCCGCGGCCCGGGCGCGCAGGCCCGCCGGGTCGACGGCGGTCCCGAACACCGCGAGGCACCGCTCGACGAGCCCGCCCACGCCCCCGTACACGGTCGGCGCGAGCGCGGGCAGGACGGCGAGGTGCCCGACCAGGCACGCGAGGTCGTCCACGCGGTGGCCCGGCCCGAGCGTGTCCACGTCGAGCAGCGCGGCCACGCGCGGCCGGGCCGTCGCCCCCGGGACGTCGACGGCGTCCGCGCCCGCGGCGAGCAGGACGTTCGCCTCGTAGAAGTCGCCGTGCGTCGCGACGACGGGGCCCGGGTCGCGCGTCGCGACCGCGTCCCCGACCGCGCGCGCCACGCGCCGCACCCGCCCGGCGTCGAGCCCGTGGACCGCGAGCGCCGACGTCGCGTAGTGCTCCACGCGCTCCGCCCACGCGGGTCGACGGCGCAGCGTCGTCGCGCGCTCCGGCAGCGCGTCGAGCGCACGGAGCAGCTCGCGCGGGTCGATCGCGTCGGGCTGCGCGGCCGGCCCCGACGCCGCGAGGTGCTGCGCGAGCGACGGGCCGCGCGCCTCCTCGAGGACCACGAGGCCGTCGTCGTCCCGGGCGAGGCACCGCGGGGCGCGCACGGCCCCGTCCTGGAGGAGGTCGTGGCGGCGCGCGAGCGCGCGCGCCCGGCCGGGCCGGACGACCTTGACGTAGAGCGTGCGGGAGGGCGTCCGGACGCGGAGCACCGCGCGCCGCAGCGGCCGGTAGGCGACCATCGCCACGGACTCGACGGACTCGCCCGGGGCGAGCACGCCCGCGTCGTCCAGGCGGCGCGTGAGCCCGGGTGCGTCGCACGCCGCGGCGAGCGCGGGAAGCGCCGGGTCGGCCGGGTGCCGCC
Source organism: Cellulosimicrobium sp. 72-3 (assembly GCF_013127315.1). Taxonomy (NCBI): domain Bacteria; kingdom Bacillati; phylum Actinomycetota; class Actinomycetes; order Micrococcales; family Promicromonosporaceae; genus Cellulosimicrobium; species Cellulosimicrobium sp. 72-3. The sequence goes on along the minus strand of NZ_CP053419.1, from coordinate 1,098,696 downwards.
ACACGTGCACGACGCGCGGCCCGTCCTCCAGGCGCGCGACACCCGGCCCGACGGCGTCGGGCGGCAGGGGCGCCGTCGTGGCGAGCAGGTACGCGGTCGCGTCGACGGTCGCCACCGCCCCGCCGGGCCGCGCCGGGAGCGTGCGGCGCGCGACGACGTCGTACCCGACGGTGACCTCCGCGCCGGGGCGCGCGTGCACCTGGTGCACGCGCCACGTGCCGAGCGCGGCGCCGTCGGCCCCGAGCGCCGCGTCGAGGAGGCCGCCCGCGTCGGGACCGGTGAGCAGGTCGAGCCAGGCGCGCTGGTCGGGGACGGCGGGGGCGATCGTCATGCGCCCAGGGCACCGTGCGCGCGTGGAACGGGGGTGAGAGCGCGATGAGAGTCCTCTCATCGAGTCCGCACCAGGCCGCCCGGCCACCCTTGACCCGCGGGCGGGTCCGTGGGAATGTATCGATGTGTTGATACAAAGTGTCTCCGAGGAGCCGGACGGGGTCGATCTGTTCTTCCCCGCCGCGTACGACCTGCTGTGGAGCGTCGTCGCCCTCGCCGCGCTCGCGGGCGTCGGCGCCCTCGTCGTGCTCGCCGTGCGTGCGCTGACGCGCGAGCCGGCGCCCGCCCTGCACGGGCTCGCGGACGGCGACCCGGTGCGGCGCGCCGCCCGACGGCACGCGACGACCGTCAGCGTCGCCGCGGCGACCGCCGCCGCGCTCGTGGGCGCCGTCCTCGTGCAGGCCGTGACGACCGCCGTCGGCGGCCTCGCGGAGGGCGTGCTCGTGGGGCTCTCCCCCGCGCTCGTCGGCCTGGCGTTCCTCGGGGCGCACGCCGTCGGCGAGCGCACCTGGCCGCGCCAGCGCACGGCGGTCCGGGCGGCCACGCTGCGCCCGCGCACGGTGTCCGACGTCGCGCCGCGCGGCCTGCGCCGCCTCACCTGGGCCCTCGGCGCCCTCGTGCTCGTGCTCACCGTCGTCGGTGGCCTCACCGCCGGGGCGGACGGGCGGTCCGTGACGCGCGTGCTGGGCGACGTCACGTCCACGGCCGGCCCCTACCCCGGGTGGTTCTACGGCGCGTGGCTCGCCGCCGGTGGGGTGCTGCTCGTGGCCGGCGCGGAGGGCGTGCTCCGGCTGGTCGCGCGCCGCCCCGCCGTCCCGCGCGTCGAGCCCGGGTGGGACCTCGCGCTGCGTCGCGCGTCCGCGCACCGCGTCCTGCGCGGCACCCAGCTCGCGCTCGGGCTCACCGCGGCCGGCACGCTCGCCTACGGCGCGAGCGCCGCCGCCCGGGCGGGCTACCCCGGGGCGGTCGTGCTCGTGGTCGTCGCCGTCGGGATCGCCCTCGTGGCGGTCGCCGTCGGCGTGCGTCCCGCCCCCGACCCCGACGCGGAGGTCGCCGCCCCGGCGTCCGCGTTGCACGGGCGTCGCGATGGGTGAGCTGCGCGTCGAGATCGACCTGCGCACCGGCCTCGCCCCGTACGAGCAGATCCGGAGCCAGGTCGTCGCGCACGTCGCGGCCGGGCGGCTGCGCGTCGGGGACCGCCTCCCCACGATCCGTGCGCTCGCGACCGACCTGGGTCTCGCCCCCGGGACGGTGGCCCGCGCGTACCGGGAGCTCGAGGCGGCCGGAGTCGTCACGACGCGTCGTCGGGCCGGGACGGTCGTCGCCGACGGCGTCTCCCCCACGGACGTCGCCGCGCGCCACGCCGCGCACGAGCTCGTGCGCACCGGCCGCGAGGCCGGGCTGTCGGACGACGCGATCGTCGACGTCCTGCGCGGCGCGCTGCTCGGCGCGCACCGCACGGACCGGGGCGCGCCGCACTGACCACCGGCACAGACCGTGCGTCACGACCGGGTCACGATCCGCCGAGAACCGGCGCCGTCGTCCGACCGGGCGCGGCGGACGGCGCATGATGGACCATCGCGGCGACGCCGCGGCAGACGAAGGGGGACCAGGTGGAGCAGGGAACCGTCCGCTCGACCGTGACCGCACCCGCGGCCGGCGCGCGACCGACGGCGGCACCGCGCCGCCACGGGCCCGTCCGGCGGGCGGTCGCGCGCGCCGTCGTGCCTGCGCTCGCCGCCGCGCTGGCCCTCGCGGGCTGCCAGGCGGGCCTGCCGGACATGGAGCCCGGGCGGACGCCGTCGGCCTCCGAGAGCCCGGCCTCGCCGGAGCCGACGAGCCCGAGCCCGTCCGCGCCCACCACGACCCCGGAGCCCACCCCCACCGAGACGCCCGAGCCCGAGCCGACGCCCACCGAGACGCCTGAGCCCAGCACCCCGCCGCCCGCCGCCGAGCCCACGCCGACGCCCGAGGCCCCGCCCGAGCCGGTCGAGCTCGCGCGCGGGGCGACCGGCGAGCGGGTGGTCGCCCTCCAGCAGCGCCTCGCCGACCTCGGCTACTTCATCGGCGCGCCCGACGGCGACTTCGGCGGCGGCACCCAGCAGGCCGTGTGGGCCCTGCAGAAGGCGGCGGGCCTCTCGCGCGACGGCGTCGTCGGACCGGCGACCCAGGCCGCGCTCGACGAGGGTGTCACGCCGCAGCCGCGCAGCGGGTCGGGCAAGGTCGTCGAGATCGACCTCGACCGTCAGCTCCTGCTCGCCGTCGAGGACGGTCGCGTCGTCACGGTGGTCAACGCGTCGTCCGGGAACGGCGAGTCGTACGAGGCGAAGGGGCGCACCTACCGCGCGAGCACGCCGCGCGGCACGTTCCAGGTGGGCCGGCAGGTCGACGGGAACCACTCGTCCAGCCTCGAGCTCGGCGACATGTGGCGCCCCAAGTTCTTCACCGGCGGGATCGCGGTGCACGGCTCGGGGTCGATCCCGCCGTGGCCCGCGTCGCACGGGTGCGTCCGCGTCGCGAACTCGGCGATGAACTGGCTCTGGGACACCTGGCGCGCCGACCCCGGCACCACGGTCCTCGTCTACTGAGCCCCGCGCGTCGGGCGGGTCAGAGCGCGACGCCGACGAGCACCGGCTCCGGCACGAGCTCGACGCCGAACGCCTCGACGACGCCGTCGCGCACCGCGCGCGCGAGCTCGACGACGTCCTCCGCGCTCGCCCCGCCGCGGTTCGTCAGCGCGAGCGTGTGCTTCGTCGACAGCCGCGCGAGGCTCGACGGGCCGTGCACGCCGAACCCCTTGGTGAAGCCCGCGTGCTCGATGAGCCACGCGGCCGACGTCTTCACGAGCGTCGGGTCGATCTCGCCGAGGCTCGGGCCGGTCGTCCGGGTCGGCGTCGCCGTGCGGACCGGGTACCGCGGGGCCTCGGCCGGGAGCAGGTCCGCCTGCTCGGCCGGGACGACGGGGTTCGTGAAGAACGACCCGGCGCTCCAACGGTCGTGGTCGGGCCCCGCCGCGGGGTCGACGTCGGGGCCGACGCCGTCGAGCAGCATGCCCTTGCGCGCGCGCAGAGCGAGCACCGCGGCGCGCACGTCCGCGCTCGGCGCGCGGTCCCCGACCTGGACGCCGAGCGTGCGTGCCAGCTCGGGGTACGCGACCGGCGCCGACAACGACCCGAGCCGCGCCTGGAAGCCCACGTCGAGCACGACGTAGCGGGGCGACGGGTACCAGGGGCCGTCGTCGTCGGACCCGGCGCCGGCGTCCACGTGCATGCTGCGCTTGAGCAGCGACGTCCGGTAGCCGAACGCGAGCTCGCCCAGGGCGAGCGTGCGCACCCGCGAGCGCGCGCGGTCCCAGACCCGCACGGTCGAGACCACGCCCGCGACGTCCTGCCCGTACGCGCCGATGTTCTGGACCGGCGCCGCGCCTACGGTGCCCGGGATGCCCGACAGCGCCTCGACCCCGACCCACTCCTCCGCGACCGCGCGCGCCACGAGCTCGTCCCAGTCCTGGCCCGCCGGGGCGTGGAAGCTCGCGCCCCCGCACGAGTCCTCCGCGTCGACGGTGATCCCGCGCCGCAGGTCGCGCACGACGACGCCGCCGAACCCCTCGTCGCCCACGAGCAGGTTGGAGCCTCCGCCGACCACGAGGAGCGGCTCCCCCGCCTCGTCGGCGGCCCGGACGATCTCCAGCAGCTCGGCCTCGCTGTGCGCCTCGACGTACCGGTCCGCCGGCCCGCCCACGCGCAGCGTCGTCAGCTCGGCGAGCGACGGCGTCCCGACGGCCTCGGGACGCAGCCCCGGGGCGGTCCCGACGATCTCGGGCAGGTCACGGTCCACGGGGGCGGCAGGTTCGCAGGTCACGCGTCCAGCGTAGTTCGGGTTCCCCGTCAGTCGGCGCGCCCCGCGCGGTCCGTGCCCTGGGCGGCCTGCTGGCCCGCGGCACCGGCGGCCGTGGGGAGCGGTCGCGTCGCGCCGACGACCAGCAGGCCGACGACGACGGGCACGGCGATCACGAGGAGCGCCCCGCGGTAGCCGACGTGCTCGGCGAGGAAGCCGATGAGCGGCGGCCCCATGAAGAACGCGGAGTACCCGATCGTCGCGACGACGCTCACGCGCACGGCGGCGCGCGCCGGGTCGTCGGACGCGGCGCTCATCCCCACGGGGAACCCGAGCGCCGCACCCATGCCCCACGCGACGACGCCGACGAGCGCGACCCAGAGGTTCGGGGACAGCGTGAACACGAGCAGACCGAGCAGCGCGAGCGCGGCGCCCAGGCGCAGGACGGCGACGCGGCCGTAGCGGTCGAGCAGGCCCGTCCCGAGCAGGCGCATCCCGGTCATGGCGGTGAGGAACACGGCGAGTCCGACGGCGCCCATCGCGTCGGACGTGCCGAACCCGTCGACGACGGCGAGGCTCACCCAGTCGTTCGCGGCGCCCTCGGTGAGCGCGGCTGCGAGCACGACGAGGCCGATGAGGAGGGTGCGCGGCTCGGTCCACGCGCTGAGGGCCCCGCGCGCGTCCTTGCCCGTCCCGTGCGACGCGCCGCTCCCGGCCGCGGCGGCGGGGTCGGCACCGGCGGCGTCCTCGACGGCGTCGGCGACCGCGTGGTCCACCTGGCCCGCGGGGAGGAAGAACCGCACGGACCACAGGACGCCGACGAGGCTCAGCACGACGGCGGCCGTGAGGTGCGCCTGGACCGGCACGTGGAGCGCGGCCATGAGCGCACCGACGCCGGCGCCGGCCATGGTGCCGAACGAGAACCCGGCGTGGAAGCGCGGCATGATCGCCTTGCCGAGCCGCTGCTCGACGGCGGCGCCCTCGAGGTTCATCGCGGCGTCCCACACGCCGGTGCCGATCCCGGCGAGGAACAGCCCGACGCGCACGACGACGTCCTCCCCCGTCGCGACGCCCGTGACCGCGGTGACGAGACCGACGACGTTGGTCACGGCGAAGACCGTCACGGCCTTCGAGGCACCGAGCCGCTGGACGACCATCCCGGACAGCGGCAGCGCGAGCAGCGACCCGACCGCCATGAAGAGCAGCAGGAGGCCCATCTGCGCCTCGGTGAAGCCGAGCGAGTCCCGCACCGCGGGCAGGCGGGAGGCCCACGTCGCGAAGTTGAACCCGTTGAGGAAGAAGACCGCGAAGACGGACCAGGTGGCGAGGGCGACGACGCGGCGGTCGGGGCGGGCGGTGGTCATGCGGAGGTCTCCTCGCGGCGGTGCGACGGGCGGGTGCGGGGGCGGCGGGACGCGGCCCGGTGGGCGGTGGCGGAGGACCCCGCGCGGACGCTGCGCCACGGGCGGCGACGACGGGCGCCGTCGGCCGGGGCAGGGCCGCCCACGGCGTCCGGGGCGTGCGCGCCGGGGGTCAGGACGTCCACCGGACCATCCTGCACCGCGACGGGTGCGGCGTCGTCGGTGACGAGCGCCGGGCGCGCCGCACGGGCGGCGGCGGTGCCCAGGGGTGCGACCTGGCGCGCGAGGAGGACGCTGAGGACCATCGCGGCGACGATGAGGACGAGCGCGTGGCGCGCGCCCATCGCCTCGGCGGCGAGGCCGAGGAGCGGCGGTGCGGCGAGCGACGCCATCGAGGAGAACGCCGACACGACCGAGACGCGGCTCGCGGCCCGCAGGGGCTCGTCGGACGCCGCGGCGATCCCGACGGGCACCGCGAGCGCGGCGCCGAAGCCCCACAGGACGACCCCGACGGCCGCGAGCGGGAGCGTCGGCGCGAACCCGAACAGCACGAGACCGGCGATCGACGCGACGCCCGACGCGCGGAGCACGGTGACGCGGCCGAACCGGTCGATGAGGCGCGTGCCCGCGAGGCGCATCACGGTCATGGCGGCGACGAACGTGCCGAAGACGACCGCGCCGACGGCCTCGGTCTGGGCGAACCCGTCCACGACGGCGAGAGACAGCCAGTCGTTGGCGGAGCCCTCGGAGAGCGCGGCCGAGAGGATGACGAGCCCGATGAGCAGCGTGCGCGGCTCGCGCCATGCCGACAGCGCGGCGCCGAGCCGGGCACCGCGCCGGGCGAGGCGCGCGCGCAGGCCCGCCGTCTCGACGTCGACGACGGCGTCGCCGAGCGCGTCGACCGGGGCCGGCGCCGCTGTGCCGGGCGCGGGGGTCCGCGTCGGGAGGGTGTCGTGGACCGTGGCGGGGATCGCGGCGAGCCGCCACACGGTGGCCACGACCCCGGTCGCGACGAACTGCACGACGACGGGCACCTCGGCGTGCGCGCACGCCGCGCCGACCAGCGAGCCCACGACGGCGCCGACGGAGAACGCGGCGTGGAACTGGGGCAGGATCGTGCGCCCGACGCGCCGCTCGATGCCCGCGCTCTCCACGTTCATCGGCACGTTGCCGAGCGAGAACGCCATGCCGTTGACGAAGATGCCCGCGGCGAGGAGCGCGACCGACCCGGTCGCAGGGCCGAGCCCGAGCAGGAGGAACGCGACGCCGAACAGGCCCGCCGAGACGGCGAACGCGACCCGGCCGCCGAACCGCGTGACGAAAGGTCCGGCCGCGGTGACCGTGAGGAGCGCCCCGACGGCGCCCGCGAGGAGCACGACGCCCAGGTCTGCGGGGCCGAGGCCGAGTGCGTCGCGCACGGAGGGGAGGCGCGCGAGCCAGCTCGACATCATGACGCCGTTGAGCGCGAACACCCCGAGGAGCACCCAGCGGGCCCTGGCCAGGGCGCGGGCGTCGGACTCGGGGCCGGACGGGAACTGCGCAGCACCTCCTCGAATCGATTCGATCCGACGGACGAGAGTGCGCTTCGAATCGATTCGAGGCATGGTCACCAGTGTGCGGGTACGCTGGCCGCGCGTCAATCGAGAATCCCGCGCCCGCGGGAGGCAGGGAGCGTGATGAGCGACACCCCCGGGAACCGGGAGCCCGCGGCGCCCGCCGCGCCGGCTCACCGGCCCACGCTCGCCAAGGTCGCCGAGCTCGCGGGGGTCTCCGTCTCGACGGCCTCCCTCGCGTTTTCCGGCGCCGGGCCGATCACCCCGGAGACCCGCGCGCGCGTGCTCGACGCCGCGAAGGAGCTCGGGTACACCGGACCGAACCCGCTGGGCCGCCAGCTCCGCTCGGGCCGGTCGGGCGTCGTCGGGGTCGTCGTCGGCGACCAGCTGCGCCGCGCGTTCCGCGACCCCGTCGCCGTCCAGGTGCTCGACGGCCTCGTCTCGACCCTGGGCGAGAACGGCCTCGGCGTGCTGCTCATCCCCGGCATCCCGTCCGACGACCCCGCACGCGCCGTCGACCCGCTCGTCGAGAGCGCGGCCATGGACGTCGCGGTGCTCGTGTGGGGCGTCGGCACGGACGACGCGACGCTCGCCGCGCTCCAGCGGCGCGGCGTGCCCGTCGTCGTCGGCGAGGGCCGCCCCGTCGAGGGCGCCCCGCTCGTCCTCATCCACGACCGCGCGGGCACCGCGGACGCCGTGCGGCACCTGGTCGAGCTCGGGCACACGCGCATCGCCGAGGTCTCGCTCCCCCTCGACACGTCCGACCGCAGCGGACCGCTCGACGCCGCGCGGCTCGCGCAGGTGGACCGGACCCCGACGGCCAACCGCCTCGCGGGCGTGCGCGACGTCGTCGAGCCGGTCGCGAGCTGGGAAACCGAGGCCTCGCTCGTCGAGCACGGCCGCTCCGCCACGCTCGCCCTGCTCGGCCGCCCCGCGGCCGACGGGACGACCGAGCCGGCCGACCCCGCGACCCGGCCGACCGCCGTCATCGCCCACTCCGACCTCCTCGCGGCGGGCGCGCTGCTCGCCGCGCGCGAGCTCGGGCTGCGCGTGCCCGACGACGTCTCGGTCGCGGGGTTCGACGGGCTCGACCTCCCGTGGCTGGCCCCCGACGTGCTGACGAGCGTGCACCAGCCGCTCGCGCGCAAGGGCGCCGAGCTCGGGCTGGCCGTCATCCGTCAGCTCGCGGGCGAGGCGCCCACCACGGTCGAGCTCGACGTCGAGCTCGTGGTGGGGACGACGACGGGCGCCGCCCCCACCACCTGAGCGCCCACGTCAGCCCAGCCGGCCCGGCTGGAGCGGGTTCGCGCGCGCCGCGGCGAGCAGGTACCACGACGTCGCGCCGACGTGCTGGACCTGGAAGTACCCGAACCCGAACCCCGAGTCGAGCAGGCTCGACGCCGCGACGACGCCCGCGCGCTCGGGCAGCGGCGCGCCCCCGATCGTCTGACCGGCGCCGACGCCCTCCTGCACGCCCTGGACCTCCCGCAGCAGGCCCTCGGCGCGGACCCGGTCGTCGTCCCGCTCGCAGCCCCGGCGTCCCCGCCGCCGGTCGTGACGACTCCCCCGCCCGCGTGCCCCGCGGTCCGCGAGCGCCGACGCGAGCTGCGCCGTCCCCTCCAGCCACACGCCCTGCGGGTGCACCGGCAGGTCGTTGTACGAGGCCGTCGACGTGAGGCTCGCGCTCGAGAACGTCACGCCCTCGACGACCGTGCCCGCGGGGAGCTGCGACACCCCCTCGCCCGCGACGTCGCGCGCGGCCAGCGCGTCGTCCGCCCAGTCCAGGGCACGGGCGTAGCGCCGCTCGCGCAGCGCGAGCCAGCCCCACGTCTGCGGGTCGAGCGGGAGCGGGTCCCGGTTGATCTCGGTGCCGTCGTTCGTGCCGGTGTAGAGGTAGCCGCCGTCGGGCTCCCACATGCGGTCGACGAACGCGCGCGCGTGCTCGGCGGCACGGCTCCAGCGCCGGTCGCGCGTCACGGACCCGAGCTGGCGGAAGAACGCGACGCAGTCGACGTTGTGCTCGGTCGAGCCGTTCGGGATCGGGGCGTTGCCGCCGTCCACGCCGAACGAGAACCCGCCGAGGGGCGCCTGCGACCACGTGTGCGCGACGATCCACTCGCCGATCCGCCGGGCGGCGTCGAGGTAGCGTCGCTCGCGCGTCACGGCGTGCAGGTGCAGCAGGGCGATGCCCGGCCACGCCATGTCCCCGACCGCCGTCCCGAGGAAGCCGAACTGCCACCCGACGTTCGCCGTCCCGTCGGGGAGCACGAGCCCGTGCTCCTGCGGCGTGCCGTCGTAGAACGTGTAGGGCCCGACGTTGTACGCCTGCCGGAGCCGGCCGTCGTCGTGGTCGGGGTCGTGCTCGAGCGCGAAGACGAGCCCGTCGCCGAGCGCCCGCGCGCGGTCGAGGTGGCGCTGCCCGGCGGTGAGCGTCGCGAGGATCGCGAGGGCGTTGTCGTAGACGAACGCGGTGGAGAACAGCCCGAGCTGGTCCGCGTAGGACTGCGCGAGCCGCGGGCCGGGGTTCACCTCCGGGTAGGCGTCGGTCGCCGCGGCGAGGAAGCCGTGGGCCCGCTGGACCGACGCCGCGCGGCCCCGCGCCGGGACGCCGGGCGCACCCCGCCCGAGATCGCCTGCGGCGGGCAGCGGACCGGTGCTCGTCGCCGCGGCCGGGGCGGCCGTCAGCCCCGCGAGCGCGAGCGCGCCGCCGAGGGCGAGGACGGTGCGTCGGTCGACGCCGCGAGCGGGACCGGGGTCGTGCGCGGTGAGGTCGGGCCGTGCGGAGCGGCCGTCGTGCTGGGTCATGAGCGTCTCCTTCGACGTCGTGAGTGGCGCGACCCACCATAGTGGGAGCGCTCTCACGACGAAAGGGGTCGCGCGCGAGTCGGGAGCGGGCGCCAGTCCTGCGTCCCTGGCTGCGGTTCATGCCGGGACGAGAGGTGGTCGATGTGGTTCGCCCGGTGCAGGTGGGGACGCGGAACGACGACGAGGGCGCCGCACCCGGCCGGGTGCGGCGCCCTCGTGGCGTCAGGGGCGCGTGGTCGCCCAGGGCGACCGCGGGTCAGAGGCGGACGACGGCCTGCGTCTTGCCGAGCACACGCGCACCCTCGAACGTGACCGTGAGGTCGACGCGGACGGTGCCCGCCTCGGCGTCGATCGCGCCGACGGTGCCCGTCACCTCGAGCGTCGCGACGCCCGGGTTCGGCACGGGCACAGGGCGCGTGAACCGGGTCTGGTAGTCGACGACCGCGCCCGGGTCGCCGGCCCAGTCCTCCACCAGCGCGACGGCGGCACCCATGGTGAACATGCCGTGCGCGATGACGCCCGGCAGGCCGACCTCGGCCGCGAACGCGTCGTTCCAGTGGATGGGGTTGAAGTCGCCGCTCGCACCGGCGTACCGCACGAGGCGGGCGCGGTCGACCTCGACCGTGCGCGTGCCGATCACGTCGCCGACGGCGAGGTCGGCGAGGACGGGACGGGAGACGTCGGTGCTCATGCGCCCTCCCCGCGGACGGCGAGGGTCGAGGTGACGGTCGCGACGGGCTCGGCGCCGGCGTCGGACAGGGCCGCGATCTCGCAGCGCGTGGTGACCATCGCGAGGCCGGCTCGCTCGACGATCGAGTCCACGTGCAGCACGGTCACGAGCTCGTCGCCCGCGACGATCGGCCGGTGGTGCGTGAAGCGCTCGTCCGCGTGGACGACGCGCGAGAAGTCGATGCCCGCCTCCGGGTCCTCGATGAGCTGCCCCTCCGCCCGCTGGGCGACGACGACCGCGAAGGTCGGAGGTGCGACGAGGTCCGGATAGCCAGCACCCCGCGCCGCCACGAGGTCGTGGTGCACGGGGTGGGTGGCGCCGACGGCGCCCGCGAACTCGCGCAGCTTCTCGCGCCCCACCGAGTACGGCGCGTTGGCGGGGTACTCGCGGCCAACGTAGGCCAGGTTGACGCTCACTGCGGGTCGCGGGTGCGGAGCCGGAGGCTCAGCGGGTCTCGCGGTGCGCGGTGTGCTTGCCGCAGCGCGGGCAGAACTTCGCGAGCTCCAGGCGGTCCGGGTCGTTGCGACGGTTCTTCTTCGTGATGTAGTTGCGCTCCTTGCAGTCCACGCAGGCCAGCGTGATCTTGGGGCGAACGTCAGCGCTCTTGCTTGCCACGGTAGTGAGCCACCTCTCGCGCCTCCGGAGGGCGCATGTGCTGTGCAGGTCGCACGACGCCGGCCGCCGTACGAGGTTGTCGAAAGTGGTAGCGGAGGCGGGGATCGAACCCGCGACCTCACGATTATGAGTCGTGCGCTCTAACCATCTGAGCTACCCCGCCGCGTGACTGAACGCGAGGTCGCCTTGCAGTATTCCAGCAAGACGACCCCGCGTCACCACAGAGCCCCGAAAGGGAATCGAACCCTTGACCTTCTCCTTACCATGGAGACGCTCTGCCGACTGAGCTATCGGGGCAGCGCGGAAAACTCTACACGGAACATGGCGCCGAGAGAAATCGGCGTCGTTCCGCCGTTTCCGGGCCGTCGGACCGTGCCCGGGACGCGCTCGCGGGGCACGCCCCACGCACCGGACCGGCACGACGACGGGGCGCCACCCGTGGGTGACGCCCCGTCGCTCCGGTGGCAGGTGAGGGATTCGAACCCCCGAAGGCTGAGCCGTCTGATTTACAGTCAGATCCCTTTGGCCGCTCGGGCAACCTGCCGTGTGGAGTTGTCGCTCGCCGGTGGTCGCTGCACCAGGTGCAGCCCCTGCCGTGCGGGCGAGCCAACGATACAGCCCGAGCGGACCAGGTGCGAAATCCGCGTGTGGGCGCCCCTCCGTACAGTGGTGCGGTGACCCACCCCTCCCCCGCGCCGGACCACCTCCCCGGCACCGGGACGCCCGCGCCCCCCGACGCCCCGTCCGTCCCCGCCGCACCGTCCGACGCCTCGGCACCCGCGCCGTCGGGCACGGGCCGCGGCGCACCCGCCCCGACGGACCGCTGGGGCCTGCTGCTCGGTGCCGGCGCGTTCTTCCTCTGGGGCGCGATGCCCCTGTACTTCCCGCTCCTGGAGCCGGCCGCACCGCTCGAGATCATCGCCCACCGCGTCGTGTGGAGCCTGCTCTTCTGCCTCGTGCTGCTCGCCGCGACGCGCCAGCTCGGGGGCTTCGTCGCCGCCCTCCGGTCGCCCCGCACGCTCGGGACGCTCGCCGTCGCCGCCGTCCTCATCGTGACGAACTGGACGGTCTACGTGTACGGCGTCCTCTCCGGCCACGTGCTGGACGCCGCGCTCGGGTACTTCATCAACCCGCTCGTCACCGTGCTCCTCGCTGTGGCCGTCCTGCGCGAACGGCTGCGGCCCGCGCAGTGGGTCGCGGTCGGCGTCGGCGCGGCCGCCGTCGTCGTCATCAGCACCGGTGCCGGCGGCCTGCCGTGGATCGCGCTCGTCCTCGCCGGCTCGTTCGGCCTCTACGGCCTGGTGAAGAACCGGGTGGGCCGCACCGTCGAGGCGCTCCCGGGGCTCGCCGTCGAGACGGCGGTGCTCACGCCCGTCGCGCTCGTCTACCTCGGGTGGCTGGGCGCCACGGGCGCCGGCACGTTCGGCACCGAGGGCGTCGGGCACGCGCTGCTGCTCGCCTCCGCCGGGATCGTCACGGCCCTGCCGCTGCTGCTGTTCAGCGCGGCCGCCCGGCGGCTGCCGCTGAGCGTCGTCGGCCTCCTGCAGTACCTGGGCCCGGCGCTGCAGTTCCTGTTCGGCCTGCTCGTGTTCCACGAGCCCATGTCGCCCACGCGGTGGGCGGGCTTCGGGCTCGTCTGGCTCGCGCTCGTCGTGCTGTCGGTCGACGGTCTGCGCACCGCCCGGGCGACGCGCCTCGCGGCCCGTCGCTGAGCACGCTCGACTACGGTGGGACCCAGCACCGTTCCCGGCCCGAGAGAGGACCACCCATGGCCGACTCGTCGTTCGACATCGTCAGCAAGGTCGACCGCCAGGAGGTCGACAACGCGCTGAACCAGGCCGCCAAGGAGGTCTCGCAGCGCTACGACTTCCGCAACGTCGGCGCGTCCATCGCCTGGAGCGGCGAGACGATCGTCATGGTCGCCAACTCGGCCGAGCGCGTGCTCGCGATCCTCGACGTGTTCGAGACCAAGCTCATCAAGCGCGGCATCTCGCTCAAGTCCCTCGACACGGGCGACAAGGAGCCCAAGGCGTCGGGCAAGGAGTACCGCCTCGTCGCGACCCTCAAGGAGGGCCTGTCGAGCGAGAACGCGAAGAAGATCACCAAGATCATCCGCGACGAGGGCCCCAAGGCCGTGAAGACCCAGATCACGGGCGACGAGGTGCGCGTGACGAGCAAGTCGCGCGACGACCTCCAGACCGTCATCGCGCTGCTCAAGGGCGCCGACCTCGACGTCGCGCTGCAGTTCGTCAACTACCGGTAGCTCGCCATGACCCTGCCCGACGGCGGCCCGCGCCCGGTCGCGCCGGGCCGTCCCGCCGCGTCGTCGAGCGGGCTCCCGCGCGTCGTCGCGACGGACCTCGACGGCACGCTCCTGCGTTCCGACGGCACCGTCTCGGAGCGCACCCGCTCCGCCCTGCGCGCGGCCGAGCACGCGGGCGTCGAGGTGGTGTTCGTCACCGCCCGGCCGCCGCGCTGGCTCGGCGCGCTGGCCGACGTCGTGGGCGGGCACGGGCACGTCATCTGCCTCGGCGGGGCCGCCGTCTGGGACCTCGCGACCGCGAGCCCGCTCGACGTGGTCGGGTTCGCGGACGGCCACGCGGCAGCGCTCGTCGCGGACCTGCGCACCGCCGTCCCGGGTATCGCCCTCGCGTTCGAGCGCGTCGACGGCCCCACGTTCGACCCGGGCTTCCGCTCAACGCCGGACGACGATGCCGACGTCGTCGCCGTGGTCGAGTCGACGCTCGACCCCGGCGCCGCGCCGGGCGGCTCGACGCGGCAGCCGGGCGGCGCGACGCGGCAGCCGGTCGGCAAGATCCTCGCGCGCGACCCCGCCGTGCCCGTCGAGGACTCCCCCGCGACGCAGCCGGTCGTCGTCGCGGACGGGCAGACGACGGCGCAGGAGACGTTCTTCGCGCGCGTGCGCGCCGCCGTCGGGGACCGCGCCCACCTCGCCTACTCCGGCGCGGCGGGGCTCGCCGAGCTGCTCGCCCCCACGGTCACCAAGGACGCCGCGCTCGCGCGCTGGTGCGCGCGCCTGGGCGTCGATCCGCGCGACGTCTGGGCGTTCGGCGACATGCCCAACGACCTGCCCATGCTGCGCTGGGCGGGGCGCTCGTTCGCCGTCGCGAACGCGCACCCCGACGTGCTCGCGGCGGCGACCGACCGCACGGGCTCGAACGACGACGACGGCGTCGCGCGCGTCCTGCTCGACGCCGTCGAGGCCCTGCGCCGCGCGCCGAGGAGGACGTCGACGGCCCGCTGAGCACGGCCACCGGGCTCCAGGCCCCGCACTCCGGTGCGCGCCGGTCAGTGGTAGGTGATGCCGCCGTAGCCCGGGCCGTGGCCGGCCATCGCCTCGAGGCGCTTGATGCGCTCCGCCATCGGCGGGTGGGTCGCGAACATCTTGCCGACGCCCGCGCCGCGGAACGGGTTGGCGATCATGAGGTGCGAGACGTCGACGAGGTCGCGGTTCTGGGGCAGCGGGGCGCGCTGCGTCCCGGCGTCGAGCTTGCGCAGCGCGGACGCGAGCGCGAGGGGGTCGCCGGTGAGCTTCGCGCCGTCCTCGTCCGCGTCGTACTCGCGCGTGCGCGAGATCGCGAGCTGCACGAGCATCGCCGCGATCGGCGCCAGGACCACCATGGCGATCGCCGCGAGCGGGTTGCCGCCGCGGTCGCGGTCGCCGCCGAAGATCAGCAGGAACTGCGCGAGCGACGTGATGACCCCGGCGAGAGCGCCCGCGACCGACGACGTGAGGATGTCGCGGTTGTACACGTGCATGAGCTCGTGCCCGAGGACACCGCGCAGCTCGCGCTCGTCGAGGAGGCGCAGGATGCCCTCGGTGCAGCACACGGCCGCGTTCTTCGGGTTGCGACCCGTCGCGAACGCGTTGGGCGCCTGGGTGGGCGAGACGTACAGGCGCGGCATCGGCTGGCGCGCCTCGGTCGAGAGCTCGCGCACGATGCGGTACATGGCGGGCTGCTCGAGCTCGCTCACCGGGCGCGCGTGCATCGCGCGGATGGCGATCTTGTCGGAGTTCCAGTAGCCGTAGAACGTCGTGACGAGGCCGATGCCGACGAACACCCACAGCAGGTTCGCGCGCGCGCCGAACAGGGCCCACAGGCCCAGGACGATGGCCCACATGACGCCGAACAGGCCTGCCGTCTTGAGACCGTTGAAGTGCTGACGCCCCACGCTGTGCTCCCTTCCGCGCCCCGGGCCCGCCCGCGCGGTGTGCCGGGCGCCCGACGGGCGCCGACCCTGCCGACGCCCACCTGGATGAACGCCCGAGGCGACCGTCCCGTTCCCGGGCGGGGCGACGGCGTCGGACACCGGGGCGACGGCGACCCCTGGAGGGCCCAGGGACGACGACGGCGCCCCACCCGGGTGCGGGTGGGGCGCCGTCGGGCGTGCGGCCGGGGCCGGGTCAGCCGGCCTGCGACTGTCCGCGCGCGACACGGATCATGTCCTCGCGCGGCACGACCTTGATGCGCTCGCGCCCGTGCGGCTCGCCGAGCGAGCGCTCGTAGGCGTCCAGGAGCTCCCAGCCCGACCACTCGATCGGGTCGACGCCGCGCTCGCGCAGGAAGTCCAGGACGGCCTCGGGCTCGCCGAGCGGCGCGACGCGGCCCGCCGTGAGGTCGGCCGCCGCGACGTCGCCGCCGTCACCCGCGCCCGTGACGTCCTCGACGAGGTGCCGGACGGTCTCGGACGCGTCGGACTTCGTGTGCCCGATGAGGCCCACGGGGCCGCGCTTGATCCATCCCGTCGCGTAGACGCCGGGGAGGTGCTCGCCGTCGATGTCGACGACGCGGCCCTCGCGGTTGGGGATGACGCCCTTGAGCTCGTCGAAGGGGATCTCCGGGAGCGGCGAGCCGAAGTAGCCGACCGCGCGGTACACGGCCTGGACGGGCCACTCGTGGAACTCGCCGGTCCCGGAGACCGTGCCGTCGCCGTTGAGGCGCGTGCGCTCGGTCCGCAGCGCCTCGACCTTGCCGTCGCCGAGGACGGCCGACGGCGCGTGGAGGAAGTGCAGGTGCAGACGGCGCGACGCCGTGTTCTCGCTCGGGTCCTTGAGCGTCCAGTCGGTGAGGGTCTTGACGACCTGCTTCGTCTGGTTCGAGGAGCTGATGGCGGCCATCGAGCCCTCGTCGAACTCGAAGTCCTCGGGGTAGACGATGACGTCGACGTCCGGGACGTGGCCCAGCTCGCGCAGCTCGAGCGGCGAGAACTTGGCCTGCGCCGGGCCGCGGCGGGCGAAGACGTGCACGTCGGTGACCGGCGACGCCTTGAGCGCCTCGTAGACGTTCTGCGGGACCTCGGTCGGCAGCAGGTCGTCCGCGTGCTTCGCGAGCACGCGGGCGACGTCGAGCGCGACGTTACCAGCACCGAGGACCGCGACCTGCTCGGCCTCGAGCGGCCACGTGCGCGGGACGTCGGGGTGGCCGTCGTACCAGGACACGAAGTCCGCCGCGCCGTAGGAGCCCGGGAGGTCGATGCCCTCGATCGGGAGCGCCGCGTCGCGGATCGAGCCGGTCGAGAAGATCACCGCGTCGTAGTACTGGCGCAGGTCGTCCAGCTTGAGGTCGACGCCGTAGTCCACGTTCGCGAGCAGGCGGATGTCGCCGCGGCTCAGCACCTTGTGGAGCGCGACGATGATCTGCTTGATGCGCGGGTGGTCCGGCGCGACGCCGTAGCGCACGAGGCCGAACGGCGCGGGCAGGCGCTCGAACAGGTCGATGCTCACGTCGAGGTCGGTCTTGGACAGGATGTCCGCGGCGTAGATCCCGGCGGGACCAGCGCCGACGATCGCGACGCGCAGTGGACGGATGCTGCTCACAGGACAGGGCGCCTTCCGGTCGAGGACGGGGGTCTCTCCCGCGCGGCCGACGGGCCGTTCCGCGTCGACCGGTGGGTACCGGCCGCAGGAGACCTCTCGATTGTACGACTGGGGTGAGGGTTGCCTCACTCGGGCCCTCTCCTCCGTGACCAGCCTGACACCGGTCTCGCCTGCTGGATACCCCGTCTTGCGGTCCGGGCGAATGTAACGCCGGGGGTCAGCGGTCGACGCGGAGGCTCTCCTGGACCGCGCGGATCTCCGCCGCGGCCCACGGGTGCTGGGTCAGCGTGCACGTCCCGGTCGTCTGCACGAGGTCGGCCACGGGGCCGCGCGGGACCACGACCGTGCGCACCGCCTGCACGAGGACAATGCCCCCGCCCCCCTTGAACGACGCCTCCAACCAGCGCCCCGGCAGGCCGTCGACGTCCACCTCGCCGCCGTCGAGCTCGCGCAGGCGCGGCATCGGCCGGAGCTTGCGGAGCACCTCGGCGTGCGCGTCGTCGAGCGTCTGCTCCGCCCGGATCCGCGACACCGTGACGATGACGTTCGGGTTGAACTCCCCCGGGTCGACCTCGCGGCCGAGCGCGAGCGGCAGGCCCACGTGCGGGAGCGGGACCCACCTCTCCGGCGCGACCACGCGCACCCCTACGGGCGCGGGGAAGTCGTCGCTCGGGTAGCGCAGCTCGGTCATGCGTCAGGTCCTCTCGTCGGGGGCGGGCGCCACGGGGCGCGTCAGCAGTCTCGCACCCGACGCCGGACGCGTGTACGCCGAGGGCGCGGGACCCTCTCGGGGTCCCGCGCCCTCGGCGGAGCTCAGCCGGATCAGCTGTTCGAAGCCTGCTCCTGCTGCTGCGCGTTCTGCGTGGCCTTCTGGCCCGCGTCCGTCAGCGTCTGCGCGACGTTGTTCAGCTGCGTCTGCGCGGCCGGCCAGTCGCTGCCCTTGAACTGCTGGGCGTCGGGGCCCTCCCACGGCACGCTCTGGATCTGGGAGTTCAGGTTCTGCATCGTCGTCCGGATCTCGTCCGCCTTCTGCTGCAGCGTCTGACCGAGCCCACGGAGCTCCTCGACGTTCGCGCCCCACATGCCACCAGCCATGGTGTTCTCCTTCTGTGTCTCGACCCCCACCCTGCGTGGACGTCGTCCCGTTGTCGATGGCAGTACTCAACCATCGGCCCACGAGCGCCGTCGATGGGGAGGTGTCCCCATGAGGTGCCCGTGGTCGTCACGTCGCTACCGCGGGAGCGCGACGTGCAGCTTGCGCGCCCTGCCCGAGACCACGAGGAAACCGCGTCCCGGCGGGAAGTCCGCGCGGCGGATGCGGCCGAGCCCCGTCCCGAGCAGCGTGTCGCCGTCGAGGTCGCCGGGCGTCAGGAGCAGACCGGTGCGGCCCGCCTTGAACGGCTGCGCGATCGCCCACGCCTGGCCCCACGTCGAGGACTCCGCCTCGCCCACGACGAGCTGCTCGGCTCGCGTGGCGGCCCGCACGAACGCGACGAGCGGCTGCTCGGCCGGGGTGCCGGTGAACTCGGTCACCGACTCGACCAGCACCGTGAGCGTGCCAGGACGCAGCGACCCGCCCTCGATCGCCTGGGTGAGCGTCTCGAGGAGCGTCACGACCTCCTCGGGCGACGTCGCGACGGTGTCCCACGCGTCGAGCGCCGAGATGCTCGTGCGGCGCGGCGAGAGGTACACGACCCGGCCCGCGCGCGCCCGGCGCACGGCCTGCGCGATGGTGACGAGCGCCGTCGTGCGGCCGCCCCCGGGAGGGCCGGAGAGCATGAACGTACCGCGCGCGGGGAGCCCCACGGGCGCGATGTCGAGGTCGTCGAGGCCGATCGTCGGGCGCCCGCCCGTGACCTCCGGCAGCGCCTCGAGCGCGAAGCCGTCCGGCAGCCGCTCGACGCCCGGCGCCTGCGCGATGCCGAGCCGCGTCATCGCGTCGCGGAGCTTGCCGAGCTCGCGCGCCTGGAGCGCGACGTTCGGGTCTCCGCCGAGCACCGCGACCTGGACCTCGTTCTCGTCGAGGACGCCGCGCCCGGGCGGGGACGTCAGCGACAGCACGTCCTTCGGGACGCCGAGCGTCAGGTAGTCGTCCTCGCTCGCGAGGCGCAGCACGAGCCGCTTCTGGATCGTCGAGCCGAGCGACGTCGGGACCGACGCCGCGCGGTCGCCCGCGACGACGACGTGGACGCCGACCTGGCGCCCGTCGGTCGCGACGGCCGTGAACGCGCCCCACACGGGGAACGCGTGCGCGGGCCGGAACTCGTACGACTCGCGGAACGCGCCGATGCCGTCGACCAGCAGCAGGATGCGCGGCTCGTCGGGCGCGCCCGCGAGCCGGCGGTACTCGTCGAGGCTGCCCGCGCGGACGGCGGCGTAGCGGGCGGACCGCTCGTCCACGAGGTCGCGCAGGGTGCGCAGCAGGCGCTGGACGCGCTCCTCGTCGTCGCCCGAGATGACGGCGCCGACGTGCGGCAGGTCCTCGAGCATCCGCAGGCCGCTCGCGCCCGCGTCGATCGCGTACACCTGGACGGGGCCGCCGCGCGCGGTGATGGCGGCCGAGACCGCGATCGTCCGCAGCGTCGCGCTCTTGCCCGACCCGCCCGTGCCGTAGATCGCCATGTTGCCGTCGCGGTCGGGCTCGTAGAACACCGTCGGCTGGGCCTGGGACTTCGGGTCGTCCTCGACGCCGAGCAGCAGCATCGTGTCCGTGCGCGGGTTCGGCAGGCGCGCGAGGTCGTACGTCGGCGCGAGCTCGGCGAGCCACGGCTTGCGCGGCATCGGGACGGCGGCCTCGGTCGCGGCCCGCGAGATGGTCGCGACGACGCGCGCGATGTCGTTGGGGCCCGGGTCGGTGACCTCCTCGACCTCGGGCTCCGGGAGCTCCCAGCGCACGCCGGTGCCGAACGACATCTCCTGGACGTCGATCCGGGGGCGCTCGGGGCGCGACGTCGTCCAGCCGCCGGCGTAGCCGGTCTGGAACGGGGTGATCCGGCCGGGGCCGGTCTTCACGGCGCCGCGGCCCGGGATCGACGGGTCGAAGTGCGCGGCCATGGGGATGCCGAGGATGTCCGTCGAGTCGTCCTCGTCGGCCATGCGCAGCGCGACGCGCAGGTTCGTGTTGGCGCGCAGGTTGTCCTTGATGACGCCCGCGGGACGCTGCGTGGCGAGGATGAGGTGCAGCCCGAGGGACCGGCCGCGCTGGGCGACGTCCACGACGCCGTCCACGAACTCGGGGACCTCGTTGACCAGGGCCGCGAACTCGTCGACGACGATGAGCAGGCTCGGCGGCGCGTCCGGGTCGCCCGTGCGCTCGAGGGACGCGAGGTCCTTGGCCTTCTTCCGGTTGAGCAGGTGCTCGCGGTAGCGCAGCTCGGCCCGCAGCGACGTGAGCGCGCGGCGCACGAGGTGGGGCGAGAGGTCCGTGACGAGCCCGACGGTGTGCGGCAGGTTCACGCAGTCCGCGAACGCGGCGCCGCCCTTGTAGTCGACGAAGAGGAACGTCACGCGGTCCGGGCTGTGCGCCGCGGCCATGCCGAGCACCCAGGACTGGAGGAACTCGGACTTGCCCGCGCCCGTCGTCCCGCCCACGAGCGCGTGCGGGCCCTGCGTGCGCAGGTCCAGGTAGAGCGGCTCGGTGCCCGAGTGGCCGACGAGCCCGCGCAGGTTGGTCGGCGCCGAGCGCCGCACCGGCGGGGAGCCGTCGCGCGGCGTGAGCGACCCGTTCTCGCGCCAGGCGTCGATGAGCCGGCTCGGGTCCTCCGCGAGCGCCGTGCCCGCGAGCGCGAGGTAGGAGACCGAGCGCGGGAGGTCGGAGTCGTCGTCGACGGGCGCGCCGACGTCGACCACCGGGGCCAGGATGCGCGCGACTTCGTGCGCCGTCGCGAGGTCCACCGTCTCGCACGCGACGGGGAAGGTCAGGCGCCCGACGCGGACCTCGCCGCTCGTCGCGCCGGCGGAGCCGCCCGGGGTGTCGGCGGTGTCGACGGTGTCCACGAGCACGAACGTGCGGCACGCGGCCGGGAGCTGCTCGACGGACGGCGCGACCCACACGACGTGCACGCCGGCGTCCGCGCCGCGCTCGACGAGGCGCGTGAGACGCGAGCGGTCGACCGGGGCGTCGTCCTCGACGAGCACGACGACGGTCGGCAGGACCGGCTTCGGGGTGTCCTCCCCCTCCTCGGGGTCGATCGGCCCGCGCAGCTCGGCGTGCGTGCCGAGGTCGGCGCCGCGCAGCTCGACGAGGTCCTCGAGCCGGGACAGGAGCGACTGCGCGGCCCCCGGGTTGTCGGCGAGGTGCTCGCCGCCCAGCGGGCTGTGGGCCGACCCGGTGTGCGGGAGCCACTCGAGCCACTCCCAGTCCGCGCGCGAGCGCTGCGACGTCACGGCGGCGAGCACGAGCTCCGACGGCGAGTGCAGGCCCGCGAGCTGGACCAGCACGCCGCGCGCGACGGCGTCGACCGCGGCGCCCGCCCCCGCGACGCCGAGCGCGCCGTCGGTCCGCAGGCGCGCGACGACCGGG
Organism: Cellulosimicrobium sp. 72-3; assembly: GCF_013127315.1. Classification (NCBI taxonomy): domain Bacteria; kingdom Bacillati; phylum Actinomycetota; class Actinomycetes; order Micrococcales; family Promicromonosporaceae; genus Cellulosimicrobium; species Cellulosimicrobium sp. 72-3. The sequence goes on along the minus strand of NZ_CP053419.1, from coordinate 1,077,104 downwards.
ACGCCGGAGATCGTGGCGCACTGCGCGTGCAGCTTCTCGAGCTCGTTCCAGTACTCCGGCAGCGTGTTGTTCTCGTTCGGCTGCTCGAGCTGCGTGCGCGCGGGCGCGGAGCCGAGACCGATCCGGACGGAGAGGAACGCGTCGTGCTCCGGGCGGTGCGTCCACAGCAGGCCGCCGAGGCGCCGCACCGCGTCGACCGTGTCGGCCACCGAGGGCGCCTCGGACAGCCGCACCGCGCGCTCGACCGCGTGCGTGCGGTCGATCGTGTCGCGCATCGCGACGACGGCGGCCTCGAACTGCTCGCGCTGCGCCTTGAGCTTGCGCCGCGCCTGCACCTTCTGGTCGAGGTAGTTGCCGAGCATGAGGATCGGGCTGAGCCCGATGAAGACGATCGACAGGACGTTGCGCGTGACGGAGTAGAGGATCACGCCCATGAGGAGCGGCGCGACCATCGCGAGGTAGGGGAACCGCTGCGGCTCGGGCGGCTGCGGCGGCTTGGGCGCGCGCAGCTTGCGCTCGCCGAAGCGGGCCACGACGCGCGGGGACCGGTTGAACTCCACGACCGGGCTCGTCGGCGCGAGGCTCGTCGTGCGGTGCAGCGCGACGACCGAGACCACGGTCGTGCCGATCGTCACCGTGTCCGCGGACGTGAGCGTCGAGCGCAGCATGCGCTGACCGCCCATGACCAGGCCGTTCGCGGAGTTCGTGTCCGTGATCTCGATCGTCTCGCCGACCGTGATGCGCGCGTGCCGCTTCGACACCTGCGGGTCGCTCAGACGGATGTCCATGTTGCGGTCGCGCCCGAGGTAGCTCGTGCCCACCGGCAGCGAGAACTCGCGCCCCGCGTCGGGGCCCTCCAGCACGCGCAGCACGGCGACCGCGGCCCCGCGGTCCTGCCCGGGCGAGTCGAACTGCTCGGAGACCCGCACGATCGAGACGGTCGACCCCGAGCGCAGGCCCGCCTCGACGAGGTCGCTCGTCGGCGACAGCACGCGGCCCTGGCCGCTGCCCGACGGCGACGTCCCGACCTGCAGCGTGAGCCGGTCCGGGACGGCGGTGCCCGCGCGCGTCGGGTCGCCCGCGAACAGCGCCTCGGCGACGTCGCGCACCGACGCCGTCGCGTCGGCCGTGACGGCGACGTTCGTCGTGCTGGCGTCGGGGCGGTGCAGCGTGAGCTTGATTCGCACGGGAGTTCCTCGTTCGGGTCCGGGTGGTCAGCGGCGGACGGCGAGCGGTCGACGGGCGCGACCGACCGGAACGCGCGGCGCGCGCTCGCAGGAGCGGGCGGGCTCAGCCGTCGTCGGTCAGGTCGAGCAGGGGCAGGTCGGCCGCCGTCACGAGGCGCGACGCCACGGCGTACTCGACGAGCCGCGCCCGGCGGTTCGTCGCGAGCGCGCCGGGCCCGCCGCGCAGGCCCTTGACGCCGATCCGGTCGAGCTTGTCGCACACGTTGTCGAGCTTGCGGTTGAAGCGCGTCGTCGCCCAGCCGAGCCGGGCCGCCGCCGCGGCGGACGACGGGATCTCCGACAGGCCCGTGCCGTCGCGCCGCAGCATCGGCTCGGCGAGCGCCACGATGAGCTGCTTCTGGCTCGTCGTGAACGTGATCATGCCGATCGTCGTCGCGCCGCCCGCCTCCGGGTCCTCCGAGCGGATCTCCTGGTAGGGCGCGCCGCGCAGCTGCGCGGTGATCTCGTACGTCGTCGGCCCCGCGGTGAACACGATCGACGTCGTCGGGAAGACGATGGGCAGGCGGTTGCCCGGCGAGAGCCACGACTGGACGCCGCCGCCCGAGTCGCACACCGTCGCGGAGATGAGCGACCCCACGTTGGCGAGCCACCAGATGCCGCCCTCGTGCGCGATGCGCAGGAAGCGCCGGTGCAGGTACGGGTTGTCCTCGATCGCAAGGTCCCCGTCGCGCCCGATGTCGAACGGGTCGCCGTCGGTGGACGGGCGGAACCACTCGCCGCAGAACTCGACCGCCAGCTCGCTCATGCGGCCTCCCCCGTGACGCACGTCTTCTGCGGCGCGGCCGAGACCTTGCCGTCCCGGTCGACGATGACCTCGATGCACACCTGCTCGCCGGGCTTGGCCCGGAGCTCGACCGACGTCTTGTCGAAGTTCTCCTTGAACGGCGTCTCCTCGATCGGGTCGATCTTGCGCCACCAGAAGGAGTCGTCCTCGAGCGCCTTGTCCGAGTCGTAGGCCCACGTGAACGTCGCGACCTCGCGCGCCGGGTCGTAGGTGCCGACGAGGTCGTTCACCGGGGGCACGAGGTCGCCGAGGTTGTCCGACGGGACGAAGTCGTCGTCGGGCGCGGTCGAGCTCTCGCCGCCCGCGGTGGTCTCCGTGTCGTCCGGCGTCGCGTCGGGCCGCAGGAGGAAGAACCCCCCGACGGCGACCGCGACGCCGACGACGCCCGCGACCGTCGCCCAGAGCGCGCCGCGGCCGGAGCGCTGCTCCTGCGGGGACGCGTCGTCGGGCGCCTGGTCCGGTCCGGCCGTCCGGTGCACGGTGTCCTCGACGGGCGGGGTGCCCCAACCACCGGGACGCCGCGGGCCGGGGTACAGCCGTGAGGGGTCCGTGAGCTCCGCGACGGGCGCGCCGCCCTGCCCGACGGCGGTCGTCGGCACCGTGCCGGACGTCCCCGCCGAGGGCCCCTGGTCCCACGCGGCGGGCGCGTACGGCACCTGGGGGCGGTACGGCGCCGGCTGCCCGGGCGCGGTGCCCGGGGCGACGGTCTGCCCGGGCCACGCACCGGGCGGGGCGGTGTGCAGCGGCGTGGTCGGCTGCGTCGGACGGCCCGGCGCCACGGGCCCCGCGGACGTTCCGGTCCCGGACGGGTCGATCGAGACGACCTGGCGCAGGCGCGTCCCGGCGTCGTCGTCCGGCTCCTCCTCCTGGACGTGGCCCGAGTCGTCGAGCAGGTCGATCGGCGTCACCGCGTACGACAGCTCGTTCTGCACCTGCTGGAGGGCGCGCGCGAACGCGAGGACCGTCGGGTAGCGCGACGCCGGGCTCTTCGCCATCGCCGTCGCGAGCACGCGCTCGAGCGAGGCGGGGACGTCGGTGCGGCCCGTCGGGGGCAGCGGCGAGCCCTCGATGCGCGAGATGAGGTTCGCGCTCGAGTTCGACCCCCCGGGCACCTCGAACGGGGTGCGCCCGGCGAGCAGCGTGTACGTCGTCGCGGCGAGCGCCCAGACGTCCGTCGCGATGCCGCTGCGCGGGGGCTCCGCGAACGACTCCGGCGGTGACCACGGGATCGACATGCCCTCGGCGCGTGCCGCGTCGTCGACCGTGGACGAGATGCCGAAGTCCGTGAGCGCGGGGTGCCCGTACTCGGTGACGAGGATGTTCGCGGGCTTGATGTCGCGGTGCAGGATCCCGGCGCGGTGCGCCGTCTCGACGGCACCGGCGATCTGGACGGCCGTGCGCAGCGCCTCCGCGACGGGGAGCCGCTCGGTGCGGTAGCGCGCGCCGAGGTTGGGCCGCGAGCAGTACTCCATCGCGAGGTACGGGCGGCCGTCGTCCGCGATGTCCGCCTCGTACATCGTGACGATCGACGGGTGGGTCGAGAGCGTCGCCATGAGGTCGGCCTCGGCGTCGAACGCCGCGCGCTGCGAGTGGCTCGACCACTCGTGCAGCAGCACCTTCACCGCGACGCGGCGGCGCGGGCGCTGCTGCTGGTACAGGAAGACGTCCGAGAACCCGCCCGAGCCGATGAGCGAGACGTACTCGAAGCCGCGGATCTCCGGTGGTGGGGACGGTGCGCGCTTGCTGCTCACCGGATCCCCTCGAACCGCAGGGTCACGCCGTCGCCCAGGTCGGCGACGTCGCCGTCGACGACCAGGACCGGCTCGGACGGGTGCAGGCGCCGCGGCGGCTGGCCGGCGCGCAGGAGCGTGGTCCCGTTCGTCGTCGCCATGTCGCTGACGAGCACGTGCCAGCCCTCGAGCGTGATCTCCAGGTGCGAGCGCGAGATGTCCTGCTGCGGGCTCGGCACCGTGACGAGACGCGGGAGCTCCGCGGCCTGCGTGCGCGGCGAGCGCGGGCGACGGCCCACGACGATCGGCCGGTCGAGATCGAGCGTCTGGCCCGTCGAGACCACGACCCGGCCCAGCGGCGGGCGCACGGCGAGCTCGGCGTCGCCGTCGAGCGGCGCGTCGCACACGGCGCACGTGTCGCGCGACGGCGGGTTCGCGTGCCCCTCGGGGCACGTGCGCGCGAGGATCTGCTGCTGCCCCGGTGCGGGCGGCGGGCTGAAGGACGGGACCGGGGGCGGCACGGGCGCGTCCTCGACCGCCGGCTCCTGGGCCGCCGCGCGCAGGTCCGCGATCGCCGACGACAGCACGGTGTGGCCGTCGTGGTCGAGCCCGGCGACGGGCGCGGGCTCGTCGTCGGGCGTGACGGTCGCCGCCCGGTGCGCGGCGGCGGGCGTGGCGCCCGTCCACTCGCGCGGGACGCCCGCGATGAGGCCGTCCGGTGCGGGCGGCGGGGCGGGCACGGGCGCCTCGTCCGTCGGCGGGACGGGGACGGCCGGGACGGGCGGCGCGGGCGGCACCGTGGCCGACGGGGCGGGCTCGTCGGCCTCGTCCGTCTCCTCGTCCTCCGCGGAGCGGACCGCGGCGTCCTCGACGGTCCGCAGGATGGTGGAGCCCCACAGGTGGGCGTAGTCGTCGTCCTCCTCCGGGGGCGCCTCGGAGACCGGCGCGGCCGGCTCCACGACGGGCGGCGGCTCGACGGCGTCGGGCTGCGGCGCGATCGTCTCCTCCGGGAGCCGGAGCGTCGCCCCGAGACCGCCGAGGACCGTCGTCGCCGACGGCACCGCGGACGCCTCGGCGAGCGTCGCGGTCTCCGCGGCGGCGTGGCTCGCACCCGGACCGGGCTGCGAGGCCTGGTCCTCGCGGGCGCTCGCCTCCGAGGTGACGAGCCGGTCGTCGTCCGGCCCGGGGTCGGAGCCGAGGTCCTCGCCGCCCGCGACGGGCAGCTCGGGGCGCTCGGGGCGCTCGACGAGCGGCCACGCGACCGCGGACGCGAGCACCACGCCCGACTCGAGCGGCACGGAGAGCGCATCCCCGAGGAGCGGCCCGCCGGGCGGTGCGGGCTCGACGGGCACCACGCCCGCGTCGGCCCGGACGAGCAGCTCGACGACGTCGTCGAGGACCCGCTCCGACCAGGTGGTGACGCCCTCGCCCTCGACCTGGACGCGGTCGCCGCCGTCGAGCTCGAGCGTGACGGAGAGGCGGCCGCGCGCGGCCACGTGGACGCGACGGCCGGTGACGACCGCGACGACGAACGGCGGCACCGTGCGCAGGCTCGAGCCGAACGCGCCCGTGAGGACCTGGAGGACCTCGACGACGCCCGCGTCGGTGCCGAGCTGGTCCCACACCTGCTCGACGAGCGAGGGCTCCACCGGTGCGGGCAGCACGACGACCGCGCCGCCGCGCACCACGGTGCGTGCCGTTCCGGTGACGTAGCGCAGCGTCACGTCAGACCCCCGATCTGCAGACGAACATCCCTGGGCAGCGTGTCCTCGTCGACGACCGGACCCGGCGCCGCCACCTGGTCCCGCGGCGTCGTGCTCCCGCCGCTCGTGTCGTCGGACACGCCCGTCGCGTCGACGACGACGACTGTGATGTTATCCCGGCCACCGGCCGCGATGGCCTCGTGGACCAGCCGCTCGGCGGCGCCCTGCGGGTCCGGCGTGGCGAGCAGGACCTCGGCGATCCGCTCGTCGGACAGCTCGCCGGTGAGGCCGTCGGAGCAGACGAGCACGCGGTCGTGCCGCTCGATGGGCAGGTACCAGAAGTCGGCCTGCGGGGCGTTGCGCGAGCCGAGCGCGCGCGTGACGACGTGGCGCCGCGGGTGCGTGAGCGCCTCGGTCGGGGTGAGGAGACCGGCGTCGACCATCTCCTGCACCTCGGAGTGGTCGACGCTCACCTGCTCCAGGCGGCCGCCCGCCAGGTGGTAGGTGCGCGAGTCGCCGACGTTGACGACGAGCCAGTACGGGTTGCCGTCCTGCTCGGAGACGACGACGCCCGTGACGGTCGTGCCGGCGCCGCGCCCCGGCTCGGTGACGATCGCCTGCACGTTCTCCTGCGCGACCGCGATCCGGGTCCGCACCTCCTCGGGCGTGACGACCTCGAGGTCGGCGAGCGGGCGCAGGGCCTCGACGGCCGTCGCGCTCGCGACCTCCCCCGCCTCGTGCCCGCCCATGCCGTCGGCGACGAAGAAGACGGAGCGCGCGGCGAGGAAGCGGTCCTCGTTGAGGAGGCGGCGGGCGCCGCGGTGCGACGCCGCGCCCCAGGCCAGGTGCACCTCGGCGGGCTGGTCGGTGGTCACGAGACTCCCGGGTGGACGACGAGGCGACGGTCGCCCACGTGGATGGTCGCGCCGACGGGGACGCGCACGCGCGTCCCCGGCTCGGCGACGCGGGGCGGGGATCCGGGCACCGAGACGACGGTGCCGTTCGTCGAGCCGCGGTCGGTGAGCCACAGGCCGCTCGGGTCGACGCGCAGCTCGGCGTGCGTCTTGGAGACGGAGCGCGTCGGGTCGTCGAGGGCGACGAGGGTCCACGGGCCGTCGTCGGGCGCCTGGGGGTTGCGGCCCACGAGGGTCGGGCGGTCGACGGTGCGCCGCTCCCCCGACTCGAGCTCGAGGACGACGGCCACGTCGGGCGCGGGGTCCATCGCGCGCACGTCGCGCGCGGACATCCGGGTGCTGTCCCACTCGGGCTCGGCGGCCTCGGGACCCGCCGGCGGGGCGGCGGACCGCGCAGCAGCCGGGGCGGGCGTCGGCACGGGCGCGGGCGTCGGCACGGGCGCGGGCGCCGGCACCGCGGCCGGCGAGGGCGCGGCGGGCGCCGGGGCGGACGTTCCGCTCCCGACGCCGGGGACGCCCGTGATGAGACCGCCCTCGGTGGGCGCGGGCGCGGGCGTGGACGGGAAGGCCCACGGGTCCGGCACCGGCGCGGCCGGCACCGCGCCGGACGCCTCGCCCGGGCGGGCCGGCGAGGCGGGAGACGGCGGCGGCGCGAACGACGCGGCGGGGGTCGCGGCCGACGGCGCGGACGGGCGCCCGGCGTCGGGCGCCGGGTACGACGCCGGGTGGCCGCCCGGGGCGGCGGGGTACGCGCCGGGGGCGGCCGGGGCGCCGTACGCCCCGGCGGGGCCGCCCGCCACGAGCGAGGCGACGCCGTCGTACCCCGAGGACGTGGGGGCGACGCCGCGCACGTCGAGCACGAGCGACCGGCCCGCCTTGTCGTGCCAGCCCTGCGACCGGCCGGAGGAGTCGAAGCGCGGGCTGAGCAGCACGACGAGGATCCCGCCCAGCGGCACGACGCCCACGATGATCCAGCGCAGCGCCGCGCGCCCGAACCCGACCGGCCCGCGAGTGCGCGCGTCCACCGTGCGGATGCCGGTCGCGAGGTTGCCGAGCGTCTTGCCCGTCGATCCCTCCCAGAACCAGACGCCGACCCACCACGCGAGCGCGAGCACCGCGGCCACGACGTAGACCACGAGGATCTTGCCGAGCAGCGCGGCGGCCTCGTCCTGGGTCACCGTCTGCACGCTGCCGAGCGGCGCACCCACGACCGCGAGACCCGCCACGAGGACGACGAGCGCGACGACGGCCGGCACGGCCGCGTCGACGAGGTACGCGAGGAACCGGCGGCCGGTCCCGGCGAAGGGCGCGGCGGCGAGGGACGACGGCGACGCCCCGGCCGAGACCGGGACGAAGGCCTTCTGCGTCGCCGCGTAGACCTCGGGCTCGGTCGTCGTGTCCGGCGCCGAGTGCGCGACGGCGGCGTACGGCAGGTCCGGCCCACCGCGGCCCGCGACGGCCTGGACGCCGCCGACCGGCCCGGCCGACGGCGCGGCGACGGGCCGGCCCGTCCGCGGGAACGGCTGACCGCACACCGCGCAGAACGCGGCCCCCGGGGACTGCGCGGACCCGCAGGCGGGGCACGTCACGTCGCTCATGACTCGTCTCCCTGTCGACTCGACGGCCCCGACGACGACCCTGCCGCCGGGGGCACGGCTCCACCCCGCGCACCGGCGCGGCGGCCGGGCAGCCACCGGCGCAGGCCCGCGGAACCGGCGCCCGCACGCACGGACCGCAGCGAGAGCGCGGCGCGCACCCGCGCGCGACGGTTCACGGAGGAGCGTAGCCCTCCGACGACGGAGTCGACGTCCGCCCAGAACGCCTCGATCTCCTGCTCGGTCGGCTCCCCGGTGCCGAACACGGTCGCGTCGGCGCGGTGCGCGAGCGGGATGGTCGCCGTCGCGCCGTACGCCTGCGCGAGCACCCCCGCGCCCTCGCGGCGCGTCGAGCCGGCGGGGACGGGCGTCCCGAGGTCGGTCGCGGCGTCGAGCACCTCGCGCCAGCCACCGCTCACGCGGTCGACGGGCCGTTCCGCGGTGCGGCGCCGCGCCCGGCGTCGCGCCTTGTACGCGAGCACGAGCACGACGGGGAGCGCGAGCAGCGCGAGCGGCACGACCACGGCGACGCCGATGAGGACGGCCTGCCCCCAGTCGAACCCGTCGCTGTCGGCCTTCTCCTTCTCCTCGTCGTCGATCTTCCCGGCCTCGGCCTCGGCCGGCTCCTCCGGCGGCTCCGGGTCCTCGAGGATCGGGGGCTTGGGCACCTGGAGGCTCTTCGGCTCGGGCTGGATCTTGTTGTCCTCGTCCGGGATCGCCGTGATCGGCACCCAGCCGTGCCCGACGAACGGCACCTCGGCCCACGCGTGCACGTCGGTCCCGGTCGCGGTGTACGGCTCGCCCGGCTCGAGCGGGTTCTTGTCCAGGTCGGGGTAGAAGCCCATGACGACGCGCGCCGGGATGCCGGCCTGGTTGGCCATGAGCGCGAGCGCGACGGCGAACTGCTCGTCGTCGCCCACCATCTCCTCGTCGGCGAGCAGCGTGTCGATGCGCTCCGCCGAGTGGCCCGGTCGCGACGGCGGCTGCGTGTCCAGCCCGCTCGAGAAGATGCCGCTCGCGACGAGGCCGTCGCGCAGCGCGTAGAGCTGGTCGACGGGCTCGGTCTCCTCGCCCATGAACTGCGCGGCCTTGCCCGCGAGCGACGCGGGCAGCACGCCCTTCGGCGGCGTGGGGACCTGCACCGACTGGTCGATCGCCCCGGCGCGCAGGTCGTCCTCGGTGGGCTCGGCCGTGACGAGCGCGTCGAGCGTGTAGGTGTCGCCCGGGCGCAGCCTGGCGGTCGACAGCGCCGTGCCGGTCGTGCCGTTGTAGTACGTCGTGTCGGCGAGCTCGCGCGCCCGCTCGCCGGTGTAGGTGATGCCCGCGAGCTGGCCGACGTCCGGCACCCACACCCCGGTGTAGTCGCCGACCTGGACGTCGAGGCGCGTCGGCGTGCCGGGCGCGACCGTCGCGATCTCCTGGCCCGCGCGCGTGTAGACGCCCGAGCCGGGCAGCCCGCTCGAGACGTCGTAGACGACGCCGTTGTAGGTGTCGAGCGCGGCGAGGCGGACCTTCGCGCCCGGGGGCAGGCCCCGGACGGTGAACAGCTCGTCCTCGCGCATGTCCTTCGCGTACTTGCGGAACGCCGTGAGCGGGCTGACGTACTGGTGCAGGTCGAGCGGCGGGACGACCGTCTCGCGCAGGACGGTGCGCGGGTCGTCGGGCAGGAGCGCGGGGGCCGCGAACGCCGCCGCGACGCCCCCGACGACGAGCATCGCGGCGCCCGTGCGCACGCGGTGCCACCACAGGCGCCGGGTCGCGGCGCGGCTCGCCTCCGTCGTGATCTGGTGCGCGCCGAGCCGCGCGGCGGTGACGCGCCACCCCGCCCAGAGCAGGCCGACGCCGCCGAGCACGAGGCCCTGTGCGACCGGGTACGCCGCGATGACGGTCCCGAGCAGGATGACCGCCACGAACGCGCCGGCCACCGGCACGAGCGCCCACGCGGCACGACGCGCGCGCCACGCGATCGTGCCCGCGAGGAGACCCGTGACGAGCATGAGCAGGTAGGGGACGACCGCGAGGTGCGGGAACGAGTGCAGCGGCGGGACCGTCGTGACGAACTCCTTCCAGCCCGTCACCGCCCCCCGCGCGAGGTCGGCGATCGTCGTGAGCGACGGGAGCACGCCGCCGATCGCGTCGGCGGGCAGGGCGAGCAGACCGCCCAGGAGGAGGTACGCGAGGACCGCGACCGGGAGCACGGTGTAGGCCGCCCAGCGCCGCCAGGCGCCGAGCCACGCGACCGCGAGACCGACGAGGGCGCCCCCCGCCGCGGGGAGCAGGTAGCCCGAGGAGCCCCAGACGGGACCGAACCCGACGACCGTGGCACCGAGGACGAGGACGAGCGCGAGCGCGTCGACGGCGCCGAGCGCCGTGAGGGCGCGCGGCGTGTCGGCGCCGCGCAGCCGGGTCGTGTTCCGCTGCGACGTGCCGGACGAGGGCGCCGGCGTGCCGACCGGCGTGGCGCGGCGCGAGCCGCGCGTCGTGGTGCTGGGAGCGCTCATCAGTCGTTCAGCCTCCGCAGGGCGAGGGGGAGCTCGCCGAGCTCGCCGATGGTGAGGACGACGAGCTCCGCGATCGCGTGCCGGCTGAGGGACGCGCCGGGCACGCACTGGATCGCCATGACGCGCACGTCCTGCGGCAGGCGCGCCGACGCCGCACGGAGCTCCGTCGGGGTGACCCGGCTCCCGACGATGAACGCCACGACGGACGCGTCGGTGATCGTCAGGCCCGCGACGCGCGCGACGTCGACGAGGGACGTGCGCTGCGACTGCGTCTCCACGCGCGCGAGGTCGTCGAGGAGGCGCGTGCGGTGGTCGCCGCGCAGGTTGCCGTCGTTGACGAGGACCGTGACGCCGCGGTCCTCCTTGATCGCCTGGAGCCCGAGGGACCCGCACGCGCTCACGGCGAGCTCGAACTCGTCGTCGTGCGCGTAGTCCTCCGCGCGCGTCGAGAGCAGCACCGCGAGGTGCGAGCGCCGCGTCTCCTCGAACTGGCGCACCATGAGCTGGCCCGTGCGGGCCGTCGTCTTCCAGTGGATGTGGCGGCGGTCGTCGCCGGGCACGTAGTCGCGCAGCGCGTGGAACGACACGTCGGAGTTCGAGATGTCGGTGGTCACGCGGCCCTCGAGGTCCTTGAGGAACCCGGTCGACGAGCCGGACAGGTTCTTGACCCGCGGGTGGACGAAGAGCTCCTCGGGCTCGGTCCACACGACCTCGCGCCGCAGGAGCCCGAGCGGGTCGGCCCGCACGGAGCGCACCGGGCCGACGGAGATGACCGACCGCCGGTGGGTCGGCACGGTGAAGATCTCCTCGTGGCTCCCCTGCGGGCGCAGGCGAGGCACGGGAAACGTCGCCATGCCCTGCCCCACGGGCAGCTCCATGACCGACGGGAGCAGCGGTCGGGCGGAGTCGTTGCGGACGTCGAGCCGGCCCACCGCGCGGTCCCCCACCGTCACGCGCTGCTGCGCGAGATCGAGCACGACGGCGTACCGGAAGCGCCCGAGGACGAACGCGACGGCCGCGAGCAGCGCGACCGTGAGCAGGACCGCCACGACGAGCAGCTCCAGCCACGACAGCGCGAGCCCGGCCCACCAGGCCGCGACCGTGACGACGAGCGCGGCCCAACCGAACGGGCTGACCGCGGACGTCACGGGCCGGACCGTCCGCGCGGCGGGCGCGAGCGCACGCCCGACCGGCGCGGTGACCCGCGCGAGGGGTGCGGCCAGGGGGCGGAGCAGCCCGGCGAGGGCGGACCCCGCGCGGGGTGCGCCCGGGCGGCCGCCGCTGGCGGTGCGGCCGGAGCGGGCGCTGGGGAACCCGCTCGTCGGGCCGGGGGTGGCGTTCATGGCATGGGCTCTCGGTCGGTGCGGGCCGTCGGTCCGCCGGCGGCGGGACGGCGTGCGGCCGGCGTGCGGGACGCCGGTCGCGTCAGGCGCTGCGGCGCTCCTGCGGCGCCGCGACGTCGGCGAGCAGGCGGCCGAGCACGGCCTCGTTCGTCGCGCCCGCGAACTCGGCCTCGGGGTCGAGCACGAGGCGGTGCGCCCACGTCGGCTGCGCCAGCTCCTTGACGTCGTCCGGCAGGACGTAGTTGCGCCCGTGCGCGGCGGCCCACACCTTCGCGCAGCGCACGAGGGCGAGCGCACCACGGACGGAGACGCCGACGCGCACCTCGGGCGCGTTGCGCGTCTCCTCGGCGAGCCGGGAGACGTACTCGAGCACCGCGCCGTCGACGTGCACGCGCGCACCGAGCTCGGCCATCTCCGTGACGGCCTGCGTCGTGATGAGCGGCTGGAGCGTCTTGCTCCGGTCGCGGACGGACGCGCCCGAGAGGATCTCGACCGTCGAGGCGTGGTCCGGGTAGCCGATCGACGCCTTCATGAGGAAGCGGTCGAGCTGCGCCTCGGGCAGGCGGTACGTCCCGGCCTGCTCGATGGGGTTCTGCGTCGCGATGACCATGAACGGGCGGCCGACGTCGTGGCCGACGCCGTCGACCGTGACCCGGCCCTCCTCCATGACCTCGAGGAGCGCGGACTGCGTCTTGGGCGAGGCGCGGTTGATCTCGTCCGCGAGGACGATGGACGCGAAGATCGGGCCCTGGTGGAACTCGAACTTCCCCGTCTTCTGGTCGTAGATCGTCACGCCCGTGACGTCGGACGGCAGGAGGTCCGGGGTGAACTGGATGCGGTTGTTCGTGCCCTGGACGCTCGCGGCGAGGGCGCGCGCGAGCGAGGTCTTGCCGGTGCCGGGCGCGTCCTCGAGGAGGATGTGGCCCTCGGAGAGCATGCACGTCAGGGTCAGGCGCACCACGTGCGCCTTGCCCAGGACGGCCTGGGCCACGTTGCCGACGAGGCGGTCGAAGGTCTGAGCGAACCAGGTGGCCTGCTCGGGGGTCATGGTGGTCATTCGTCGCTTCCGTTCGCTGTGCTGTCCGAGGTGGGGCGCGGTCCGCGCTAGTACCACGTCATGGTGTTCGTGCTCCCGATGGTCGTCTCGATCCGCGCCGAGCCGCCCGGCTGGCCGTAGACGCACTGCTGGCCGCCGGAGTAGTTCCCGTTGCCGTCGGTCCGCAGGGCGCGGCCCTGGGCGTCGCGGCTGTAGTTGCCGGAGCCGATCTGCGACCCGCCGCCGTAGCACGTCACCCGGAACGCGGTGTTGGCGGGGCCGTCCTTGATGGTGAGGTAGAGCTCGGCGCACGACGAGTGGCTGCAGTACCCCGGCCAGTTGCCGTCAGGGAGCTTGTGGTTGCTCCCCTTGCTCACCGTGAGGACGGGCTCGGGCTTCTTGTCGGACGTCGCCGACCTGCACGTCTCCTTCGCGGCGCCCTCCGTCGGGATGACCCGGACGCAGATCTCGCGCGTCTCGGAGTAGCCGACCGAGAGGCTCCCGGAGCCTTCCTTCTGGGTGGACTGGACCGCGCCGCGCACCTGCACGGAGTACCCGCGCCCGTTGCCCGCGGTCGACCAGCTGTACGTGATCGAGCGGTCGCCGCCGTTCATCGACACGACCGGCGCCGGGATGGGCCCGTAGGGCGACTCCTCGTTCGCCGTCGCCGCAGCGCCCGGCTCGCGCGCGCCGTCGACACCCGCGACCGCGCGCACCTTGATCGAGTACGGCTTGCCGTTCGACAGCCCGCCGACGACCTTGTTCGCGCCGAGCGGCTGCCAGCCGCCGCCGGCGTCGTACTGGTAGGTGATCTCGTCGGCCCGCACGCCGTTGCCCGACGCGGCGCCGAACGACAGCTGGATCTGACCGTCCGTGCCGTTGGCGTCGGCGCTGAGGTTCGACACCGCGCCCGGCTTCGCGAACGCGCGCACCGGGTCGGACGCGGGCGAGAACTCGGCGTCGCCGAGCTTGTCCGTCGCCTTGTTGTGCGCACGGACGCGGAATGCGTACCCGGTCGTGTCCGCCGGGACGCCGATCGTGGTGGATGTCGCGCCGCCGTCGGCGGTCGCGGTCTGCACGACGCTCCCGCCCCGCAGCGCCTCGATCGTGTACCGCGTGATCGGGGCGCCGTTGCCGTCCGGGGCGCCCCACGAGACCTGCATCTGCGACGTGTCGCCGATCGACGTGCGCTGCACCGCCGGCTTCGCGGGCGCCGCCGGCTTGCCCGCGGGCGTCTCGGCCGCCGAGTAGTCGCCCCAGTCCGAGGGGTCGGGGGCGAGGTTCACGGCCTGGGCACGCACCTTGTAGGCGACGCCGTTCTGCAGGCCGTCCCACGTCACCGACGTCCCGGTCAGGGCCGTCTTCTGCACGGAGCCGCCCGGCGGCGCGGGCGAGATCTCGAGGTTGACGGCCTGGATCGGGGAGCGGTCGGTGTAGGTCTTGTTGGTCCAGGTGACCGTGAGGGACTTGTCGCCGAACTCGAGGGTGGGTGCGGCGGGCGGGTCGGGCTTCTCGTCCGGTCGGGCGACGGCGGAGGCCGGGGAGGCGGGTCCGTCGCCGACGGCGTTGGTCGCGTAGACGGTGAAGGTGTACTCGACGTTGTTGGTCAGGCCGTCCAGGGTGCAGGTGGTGGTGCCGCAGGCCTTCTCGTAGCCGTTCTGGGAGCGCACGGTGTAGCCGGTGATGTCGGCGCCGTTGTTGTTCGGCGGGTCCCAGGTGAGCACGACCGTCTTGGAGCGGACCTCGACGACCTGCGGGGTCGCGGGCGCCTCGGGCTTGCCCAGCACCTTGAGCTGGACGCGGCCCTCGACCTCGCGGTCGGGGTCCTTCGTCGCGTCCTGGATCCGGTACCGGACCACCATGACCCCGACGAAGTCGTCGCGCGGCGTGACCGAGACCTGGTCGCCCGCGACGGAGGCGGTGCCCTGCCCCGTCTCCACCACGGCGTCGACGAGGGTCAGCGGCCGGTCGGGGAACGGGTTGGAGTCGTTGGCCAGCACGGGGACGGTGGTGGCCTTGCCCTGGTGGGCGTCGTCGACGGTGTCGGGGTTGGCGCGCGCCAGGGGCCGGGTCGAGGCCACGACGGTCAGGGTCGCGGTGCCCTCGACCGGGGGGTGCTCGCCGTCGGTGACGGTGATCGGGACCTGCACGACCGAGCCCTTGGGCACGTCCGGGGTCGCCTGGGCGCGCAGCGTGGTGCCCTCGACGGTCACGGTCACGCCCTGGGCCTGGCCGGTGGCCTTGAAGGTCAGGGGGTCGCCGTCGGGGTCGGTCGCGAAGCGCGCGAGGTCGATCGAGGCCTCCTCGCCCGCTGCGACGTCGAGCGTCGGGGTCGACAGCTCCGGCGGCAGGTTCTCCGGCGGGAGCACCTGGACGGGGATCGTCAGGACGTTCGTCCGGCCCTCCGGGTCGTCCGGGCCCGACCCGTCCGTCACCTCGAACGACACCGACGCCGGGCCGGTGTAGTCCGCGTCCGGCGTGTAGACGATCTCGGTCACGGACGGGACCTGCCGGTCCCCCTCGGTGACCTTGACCTTGTCCTCGGTGGTCAGGCGCGGGGAGCGGCCCTCCACGACGAGCACGTGCTCGGTGAGGTCGATCGGCAGCGACTCCCCCGCCAGCACCTCGAGCTGCGTGCCCGGCCGCAGCGTGGGCTTCTGGTCGGTGAGGCCGGGGACCTTGACGAAGGCCTTGGCGGTCAGGCCGTCGATGTCGGTCGCGGTGTAGGTGATGACCTGGCGGCCCTCGGTGAGGGTGACGGTGAGCTCGCCGTCGGGGGTGACGCTCGCGGTGGTCGCGTCGGTGGTGACGGTGAGGTCGCTCGCGGCGCCGTCGGGGTCCTCGTCGTTGTCCAGGACGGGGACGGTGACCTCGGTCTTGCCCAGGATGTCCTCCACGGGCACGGTGTCGTCGCGCGCGACCGGGGGCAGCAGGGGCGCGTTCGCCGAGACGTTCACGGTGACCGCGCCGGTCGCGCGGGCGCCGTAGGTGTCCTGGATCTGGTAGTAGAACGTGTACGAGCCGTCCTGGTCGGGCGAGGTCAGCACGATGCGGTCGGCCACGACCTCGGCGTCCAGGTCGTGGGTGTCCTCGATCCCGCCCGGGACCAGCCCGACCTGGTCGCCGTCGGGGTCGGTGTCGTTGGCCAGCGCCGCGACCGAGACCGTGCGCCCCGGGCGCACCGTCACCTCGTCGTCCACCGCGACCGGCGACTGGTTGCTCTCGCCCGGCCGCGCGATCCCCACCCGCACGGTCCCGGTCGCCGTCGCCCCGCGGGCGTCCAGGACCGTGTACGTGAAGGTGTCGAGGCCCGTCGCGTTCTTGGAGGCCGCGTACTCGAGGAAGCCCTCGACGACGCTCGCCGAGCCCTTCGCGGGCGGCGCCGCCACCCCCGTCACCTGGACGGAGTCGCCGTCGGGGTCGATGCCGTCCAGCGGGACCGCGATGCGCACGCTGGACCCGGACAGCACCCGGGCCTCGATCTCGCGCGGCTGCGGCGGGGCGTTGTCCTCGCCGTCGCGGATCCGGATCGTGACCTGGGCCGAGTCCTCCTGCCCGTTGACGTCCCGCACCCGGTAGATCGCGTACGCCGTGCCCGCCTCCGAGCCCGCCTTGAACCGCAGCGTGTCCTCCGAGACGAACGCCTCGCCCAGCGCCGGGTCCACGTCCTGCTCCAGCTCGGGCTGCAGGAACAGCTCCAACCCGTCCGGGTGCGTGTCGTTCTTCAGCACCGGGACCGTCACCACGTCCCCCGCGTGCACCGTCACCTCGTCCGCCACCGCGTTCGGCGGCTGCAGCCGCGTCGGCGCCGGCACCGGCACCACCCGCACCTCGCCCACGGCCGACTCCGTGCCGTTCGACACGGTGTAGGCGATGCTGACGGGGCCGTCGAGCCGCCGCAGCTCCGTGACGCGGAGCATCTGGTGCCCGAGGACGGCCACGGAGACGCCTGCGTCCGCCGGGACCGAGACCGACTGGACCACCAGGACGCCGCCCGCCGGATCGGTGTCGTTGACGAGCACGTCGACCAGGGTCGAGCCGCCGGTGGGCAGCAGGGCCGTGTCGGTGACGACGATCGGGGCGCCCTCGGCCGCGGACGGGGGCAGGACGTCCACCCGCACCAGGCCCGTGGTCGCGTTCGGGCCGTCGGTCACCTGGTACGTCAGGTCGTAGGAGCGCGGCTCCATCGAGAGGAACGTGAACGTGCCCGCGTCGTAGTTCGGCGTGATCTGCGCCGGAGCGGACTCCGAGACCGACGCCAGGCGCAGCTCGTCCCCGTTCGGGTCGGTGTCGTTGCGCAACGGCTCCACCGTCACCGGCTGCCCCGCCGGGACCACCACGTGGTCGCTCACCGCGACCGGCGGCTGCGGACCCGGCACCACGTCGACCAGCAGCTTGCCCTCGAACACGCCGCCCTGGCCGTCCGCCACGGTGACCGCGACGATCTTCCGGCCCGTCGAGCCGCCGCCGTCGCGCAGCTCGACCGTGCCGTCGGGGCGCGAGCGCACGTCGTCGCCCGCGACCGTCGCGGCCGCCGACGCGAGATAGAGGTCGTCGCCGTCCGGATCCTTGAAGTACGGCAGCACCTTGATCGACGCCGTCCCGCCCTGCTCCACCCGGACCACGGGGTCGCCCGTCTGCTCCGGCGGGGCGTTCTCCCCCCACGGCGAGACGCGCAGCGACACCGAGGCCTCCGCGGTCCCCCCGCGGCCGTCGGAGACCGAGTACCGGAACGACCCGGTGCCCTCAGCGTCCTCGGGGACCACGGCCTGGAGCGCGGCGCCGCCCATGATGGTCTGCACGGTCGCGTTCGACGGCGAGTCCCCGACGAGCGACGCCGTCATCACGTCCCCGTCCGGGTCCACGTCGTTGCCCAGCACCGGCAGGATCGTCGTGCGCCCCGGACGCACCCCGAACGTGTCGTCCTTCGGCTGCGGCGGCCGGTTCGGCTGGGACCGGTCCGCGATGAACTGGTCCACCTGCTCGGGGTTCGTCAGCTCCGCGTCGGCCTCCTCGCCCTCGGCCTCCTCGGGCATCTGGACGTCCCAGTCGTCGACCTTCTGGTACTCGTCCGCCGCCATCCACAACGTCCCCGCCGACAGGTCGTTGAGCACGATGACCTGCCGGTTCACCCGGTACTCCAGGCGAGCCTGCGGGTCGATCCCCTCCAGGCGGGTGTCCAGGTCGCGGTCGGTGCCCTCGCAGTCGCGGATCACCTGGCCGGTCGAGGCCCACGCCCCGTACGTGCACGACCCGAGCTGCACGGGCGCCGCCGGGCGGCCCTCGGCCGCGCGGCGGACCGCGTCGCCGCCGGCGAGCGGCTGCGTGACGAGACCGCGCGACGTCGCGACCACCACGTCGTCGGACGCCGCCGAGGGCTGCTGCAACCGCGCCTCCGCGCCGTCCTCGAGCGCCACCGTGCGTCCGCCGGGCAGCACGAGCTGCGACGCGGAGCGGTCCAGCACGACCGGCTCGTCGCCGACCGCGGTCACCTCGACCTCGGCACCCGACCCCACGGGCAGCGTGGTGGACGCGGGCTCCCCCGAGACCGCGCCGCGCGCCGTCGTGCGGACCGTCCAGAGCGTCCCGGTCGACGGGACCGCGACGAACACCGTGCCGTCCTGCGCGACGACGACGTCCCCGTCGCCCTCGACCTCGACCGTCGGGTCGAGCTCCTCGGCGTCGAACGAGGTGGCGCCGTCGAACGGCAGGACCCACAACAGGCCCTCCTCGCCGTCGAGGATCGCGGTCGTCGCGCCGCCGGAGGCGACCTGCGCCCCGGCCGGCAGCCGCACCTGGCCGTCGAGCTTGAGGTGGGCGACGTCCACGGGCGAGGCGGTCCCGGTGCCCGCGTCCTCGAGGAGGACGCGGCCCGCGTCCTGCTGCACGTCGAACGACGCACTGCCCGCGTTGAGCGTGCCGTCCATCGCCTGGGACTCGTAGTTGAACCGCCCCACCAGGCCGGCCGACGTCTTCGTCACCCACACGCCCGAGTCGTTGAGGTCCACGTCCGCGGTGGCCTCGCCCTCGGTGAACAGCGCGAGTCCCACCAGCGCCGTGGAGAACACCGACACGGTGCTCACCGACGCGACGGTACGGCGGTGCTCACGCAGGCGCGCCAGGAAACCCACAAGTCCTCCGAGGTGCCGGATCGGGAGGCGACCGGTCCCCTTCGCCGGCCCCCTCGATCTCGCACTTGCCGGGCGGCCCCACCGATCGCGCAACCGAGGATAACGGGACGGCGAGTGAGATCCGACACCCGTCCCATGGGGAGAACTCCCCTCTCAGGCCGCGCGCCCCGGGGCCACCGGCGCGGACCGCTGTCGGGCGTGCCGCTCCTGGCCGGGCCGGACGGGTGTCCCGGGCAACCGGCGCGGGCACCGGGACGGCCCCGTGCGCACGGCACCGGCGACCGGGAATTTCACCCCGTCGGCGGGTCAGGCGGCGCGGTCCGCCAGGGCCTCCGCGAAGGAGCGCAGCGCGTCGCTCACCGGCCCGGGGGGCAGCGTGTCGAGCTCGTCCACGGCGGAGCGGGCCCACCGGACGGCGAGGGCGCGCGTCTCGGCGAGCACCTCGTGGCGGCGCAGCGCCGCGACGGCCGCCGCGAGCGCGGCGTCGTCGGTCAGGTCGGAGTCGAGGAGCTCGACGAGCGCCGCGTCGTCCTCCGTCGCCGTCCCCTGCGCGATACGCGCGCGCAGCAGGAGGACCGGCATCGTGGGGACCTTCTCGCGGAGGTCGGTGCCGGGCGTCTTGCCCGACTCGTCGCCCGAGGACGCGAGGTCCAGGACGTCGTCGGCGAGCTGGAAGGCGACCCCCAGCCGCTCGCCGTACGCCGCGACCGTCTCGACGACGTCGGCCGGGCAGCCGGCGAACATCGCGCCGAGCCGTGCGGACGTCGACAGGAGCGACGCCGTCTTGTCCGCGAGGACCTCGAGGTAGTGCTCGACGGGGTCGTCGCCCTCGCCCGGCCCCGTGGTCTCGTGGAGCTGGCCGAGGCAGAGCCGCTCGAACGTGCGTGCCTGGATGAGCACGGCCTCCGGGCCGAGCGCCGCCACGGTCGACGCGGCGCGCGCGAAGAGCAGGTCGCCGACCATGATCGCGACGGAGTTGCCCCACACCGCGTGCGCGGACGGCGCCCCGCGCCGCACGGGCGCGGAGTCCATGACGTCGTCGTGGTAGAGCGACGCGAGGTGCGTGAGCTCGACGACGACGGCCGCCTCCGCGACCTCGGGCCGCGTCCCGTCCCCGAGCTCGGCCGCGAGCAGCGTGAGCAGGGGGCGCAGACGCTTGCCCCCGGCGTTCACGAGGTGCCGCGACGCCGAGTCCGCGAGCGGGTCGGCGTGCGCGACGGCGGCCCGGAGCCGGGTCTCGACCTCCGCCAGGCGCTCGGTGAGGGCGGCCGCGAGCTCGGGGTCCGAGATCGGGATCGCGGTGGTCGTCACGGGAGCGGTCCGCTCGCGCGGGCCGCGGGGCCCGGCGGGCGCGGAGGGGACGGGAGGCACGGAGGTCACGGGACGAACTTAACCGCCTCGGCCGCCAGATCGAGAACCGGGGAGGGGAACACACCGAGGAGGAGCACCCCGATCGCGCACACGGCGATCGCCACGGTCGTCGGTCCGGTCGACCGCACGACGGTCACGCCGGTGCCCTCGGAGGCCTCCGCGCCGCCGTCCGCGCCGTCGCCCACGCCGCCGGACGGCGCCGTGAAGAACATCAGCACGATGAGGCGGACGTAGAAGAACACCGCCACGGCCGAGGCGAGCACACCGACCACCGCGAGCACCCACGTGGAGCCGCCGCCCTGGCCGTCGGGGCCGGCGATCGCCGCGCCGAACGCGGTGAACTTCGCCACGAACCCGGCGGTCAGCGGGATGCCCGCCATGGAGAGCAGGAAGAGCGAGAAGACGCCGGCGAGCCACGGGCTGCGGCGCCCCAGACCTGCCCACTGGGCGAGGTGCGTGGCCTCGCCGAGCACGGCGACGGGCTCCCGGGACGAGTCGTCCGTGACGTTGTCCGCCGCGTCCGAGCCGTCGGCTCCCCCGGCGCCCGCCCCGACGGTCGCGGGCACCCGTTCGCGGACGGGGGCCGTCTCGCGGACGAGCGTGACGACCGCGAAGGCGCCGACGGTCGCGAGGCCGTAGACGAGGAGGTAGAACACCGTCGCCCGCAGCGAGAGCTGGGAGAAGCCGAGGACGCCGACGAGGATGAAGCCCGCGTGGGCGATCGACGAGTACGCGAGGAGCCGCTTGACGTCGGTCTGCACGGCACCGACGACGGTCCCGACGACCATGGTGAGCAGCGTGACGATCCACAGCGCGACGAACAGGTCCTCGCGCGTGGCCGGCGACGACTGCGCGAGGCCGAGGCTCACGACGTACAGCACGCGCAGGAGCGCGCCGAACGCCGCGGCCTTGGTGCACGCCGCCATGAAGCCGGTGATCGGCGTCGGGGCCCCCTGGTAGACGTCGGGGGTCCACGAGTGGAACGGGGCGGCACCGATCTTGAACAGCAGCCCCGCGAGGACGAGCAGGGCACCGACGACGACCAGCCCGGGCATGCTCGCGAGCGGGCCCTCGGGCGTCGCGAGCGACCGGTACACCTCGACGAGGTCCACCGAGCCGGCGAACCCGTAGACGAGGGCGACGCCGAACACGAACAGCGCGGACGCGAACGCGCCGAGCAGGAAGTACTTGAACGACGCCTCCTGCGACAGCAGGCGGCGGCGCCGGGACATCGCGGACAGCACGTACAGCGGGAGCGAGAGCACCTCGAGCGCGACGAACATCACGAGCAGGTTCCCCGTGGCGGGGAAGATCATCATGCCGCCGACGGCGAACAGCACGAGCGGGTAGACCTCGGTCTGCTCCAGCCCCTTGCGCCGAGTGAGGTCCTCGTACGGCGAGCCGGGGACCGCGGCCGCGGACGGCGCGAACGCGTCCTGGCCGGTCGACGTCCGGTCGGCGATCACGAGGATCGCCAGGAACGCGAGCAGCACGACGATCCCCTGGATCGCGAGCCCGAAGGGGTCGATGACCATCGACCCGCCGAGCACCCGCACGCCGTAGGCGGCGCCGTCGGTGCCCTGGACGGCGGGGTCGCGCCACAGCACGACGACGAGCGCGAGCGCCGCGGCGGTCGCGAGCAGGGCCAGCACGACCTGCACCGTGCGCCGGACGCGCGCCGGGACGAACGCCTCGACGAGCACGCCGACGACGCCGGCACCGAGCACGACGAGGACCGGGGCGAGGTACAGCCAGTCGACCGTGGGGGCCACGAAGGAGTCGTTCACGACTCGCTCCCTTCGTCGGAGCTAGGAGTGACGGACGTGCCCTGGCTCGAGGAGGCGACCTGCTCGGTCCCCGCGGCGAACGGGTCGGAGCGCGGCGGGTCCTCGACGCCCGCGACCGCGAGGTCGGAGAGCGTCACCTCGGCGGGCTCGCGCACGAGGTCGAGCGCGGGCGCCGGGTAGAACCCGAGGACGAGGAGGGCGACGATCAGCGGCGCGACGACCCACTTCTCGCGCGCGCCCAGGTCGGGGAGCCGGTCGAGCCCCTCGCGCGTGCCGCCCGTGAAGATCCGCTGGTAGGTCAGCAGCACGTAGAGCGCGGCGAGCACGACGCCGAGCACCGCGACGAGCGCGGCCCACGGGCTGCGCGCGAACGTCCCGACGAGGACCATGATCTCGCTGACGAACGTCGACAGGCCGGGCAGCGACAGCGCGGACAGGCCCGCCACGAGGAACGTGCCCGCGAGCACCGGGACGACCTTCTGCAGGCCGCCGTAGTCCGCGATGCGCTGCGAGCGCTCCGGGTGCCGCGCGACGAGGAAGCCCGCGATGAGGAATAGGGCCCCGGTCGAGATCCCGTGGTTGACCATGTAGAGCGACGAGCCGGACACGCTGAGCGACGTGAACGCGAAGATGCCGAGCACGATGAACCCGAAGTGCGACACCGACGTGTAGGCGATGAGCCGCATGAGGTCGCTCTGCCCGATCGCCATGAGCGCGCCGTACAGGATCGACACGACGGCGAGCACGACGACGACGGGCGCCGCCCACCTGCTCGCGTTCGGGAACAGCGGCAGGCACAGCGTGAGCATCCCGAACGTGCCCACCTTGTCCAGGACGCCGACGAGCAGCGTGGACGTCCCGGCCGGCGCGTGCTGCGCGGCGTCGGGCAGCCAGGTGTGCACGGGGAAGAGCGGCGCCTTGATGGCGAACGCGAGGAAGAAGCCGAGGAACAGCAGCCGCTCGATCGTGACCGGCATCGGGTTCTCCGCGAAGTACCCCACGAGGTTCGTCGTGAGGAACGCGTCCTCGGGCCGCGCGCCCGTGGCCGGGTCGATCGGCACCTGGACGTAGAGCGCGATGACGGCCGCGAGCATGATGAGGCCGCCCGCGAGCGAGAACAGCAGGAACTTCACCGCGGCGTAGCGCCGCCGCGCCCCGACGCCGAACCCGCCGATCATGAAGTAGACCGGGATGAGCATGGCCTCGAACAGCACGTAGAAGAGGAACACGTCGCGCGCGACGAACACCGCGACCATGAACGCCTCGAGCAGCAGCACGAGCGCGAGGTAGTGGCGCAGGCGGCGGACGTCGCCGTCCTGCTCCTTCCACGCGGCGAGCACGACGAGCGGGACCAGCAGCACCGACAGCGCGACGAGCGCGAGCGCGACGCCGTCGGCGCCGACCGCGTAGCTCGCCCCGATCTGCGGGATCCAGCGATAGGTCTCGGCGAGCTGGTGGGTACCGGCCGCGGACGTGTCGAACGCGGTGAACGCGCCGACGAGCAGGCCGAGCTCGACGAGCGCCGCGCCGAGCGCGATGCCGCGCACGGCACGCAGCGCGCCCGGGCCGACGCCGCGTGTGCGGGCCGCGGCCGTGAGCCACACCGCCGCGGCACCCACCAGGGGCCAGGCGATGAGCAGGGACAACCAGGGGACGGAGGTGGTCATGGGTGTCTCCCTCTCAGCTCGCGGAGCCGGTGGTCAGGGCGAGGACGACGGCGACGACGACCACGAGGCCGCCGAGCATCGTCGCGCCGTACGAGCGCACGTAGCCGTTCTGCCACCCGCGGAGCCACTCCCCCACCTTGCCGACGAGGCCCGCCAGGCCCATCCAGCCGCCGTCGACCATCTCCTTGTCGGCGTAGACGAGCGAGCGCGTGAGGTACTGGCCGGGACGCATGAACACGGTCTCGTTGACGTCGTCCTGGTACAGGTCGCGGCGGGCCGCGCGCGTGAGCACGGAGCCGCGCGGGGCGCGGACCGGGACGCTCGACATCGCGTACTGGCGCCACGCGAGGGCGGCGCCCGCGAGGACGAGCAGGAGCGTCAGCGCGATGAGCGACCAGACGGGCAGCACGGGCTCGTGGTGCTCGGCGTGCCCCGTGACGGGCTCGAGCCACGTGACGAAGCGCGAGCCCGCGGCGAGGATGCCGCCCAGGGCCACCGACCCGACGGCGAGGACGATCATCGGCCACGTCATGAGGCGCGGGGACTCGTGCGGGTGCTGGACCGGACCGTCCTGCGGGCCGAGGCCGTCCACGGAGCCGCTGCCGTCGTTCCAGCGGCGGCGACCGGAGAACGTCATGAAGAACAGGCGTGACATGTAGAACGCCGTGATGCCCGCGCCGAGCAGCGCCACGCCGCCGAAGACCCACGCCCGCCACGGCTCGCCGTCGACGGGGACGAACGCGGCCTCGATGATCTTGTCCTTGCTCCAGAAGCCCGAGAACGGCGGGATCCCGAGGATCGCGAGCCAGCCCATCATGAAGGTGATCCACGTGACCTTCATGTACCGCGCGAGGCCGCCAAACCGGCGCATGTCGACCTGGTCGTCCATGCCGTGCATGACGGACCCCGCGCCGAGGAACATCCCGGCCTTGAAGAAGCCGTGCGTCACGAGGTGGAAGATCGCGAACGCGTAACCGATCGGGCCGAGCCCGGCGGCGAGGATCATGTAGCCGATCTGCGACATGGTCGACGCGGCGAGCGCCTTCTTGATGTCGTCCTTCGCGCAGCCGACGATCGCCCCGAAGAGCAGCGTCACCGCACCCACGATCACCACGACGAGCTGCGCCGTCGGCGCGCCCTCGAAGATCGGCGCGGACCGCACGACGAGGTAGACGCCCGCCGTGACCATGGTCGCGGCGTGGATGAGCGCGGAGACCGGCGTCGGGCCGGCCATCGCGTCCCCGAGCCACGCCTGGAGCGGGAACTGCGCCGACTTGCCGCACGCCGCGAGCAGGAGCGCGAGGCCCGTCGCCGTGAGCAGCGCGGTCGAGGCCTCCGGCACGCGGGCGAACACCGTGCTGAAGTCGAGCGCGCCGAACGTCGCGAACATGAGCATCATCGCGACGATGAGGCCGATGTCGCCCACGCGGTTCATGACGAACGCCTTCTTCGCCGCGACCGCGTACGCCCGGTTGTGGTTCCAGAACCCGATGAGCAGGTACGACGCGAGTCCCACGCCCTCCCAGCCGACGAACAGCAGGAGGAACGAGTCGGCGAGGACGAGGACGAGCATCGCCGCGATGAACAGGTTGAGGTACGCGAAGAACCGGCGCCGGTCGCGGTCGTGCGCCATGTAGGCGACCGCGTACACGTGGATGAGCGTCCCGACGAACGTCACGAGGAGCACGAACGTCAGGGACAGCGGGTCGATCCGCAGCCCGACGGCGAGGTCGAGCCCGCCGGACGCGATCCAGTCGAACAGGCGGTAGTCCACGACGCGCTCGTCGACCGGGAGGCCGAGCATCGACACGAAGAGGACCAGGCCCACGACGAACGCCGCGGCGGACATCAGCACGCCGAACCAGGCGCCCCAGCGATCGCTGCGGCGGCCCGCGAGCAGCAGGACCGCCGCCCCGACGAGCGGGAGCAGCACGAGCAGCGGTGCGGCGAGGAACGCGCCCGGGACCGTCTCGGTCGCGGGCACGACGTCGGTCGCGGTCAGCAGTCCGCCCGCCGACGGCAGGGCGGGAAGGAGCATCGTCATCGGTGCCGGCCCCTCAGCTCTTGAGCAGGTTGACGTCGTCGACCGAGGCGGACCGACGGGTGCGGAAGATGGACACGATGATCGCGAGGCCGACGACGACCTCCGCCGCCGCGACCACCATGACGAAGAACGCGAGGACCTGGCCGGTCACGTCGCCGTGGATGCGGGCGAACGTGACGAACGCGAGGTTGGTCGCGTTGAGCATGAGCTCGATGCCCATGAACACGATGATCGCGTTGCGGCGCAGCAGGACCGTCGCCGCGCCGATCGCGAAGAGGATCGCGGCCAGCACGAGGTAGTGGGTGAGCTCCATCAGTCCTCTCCTCCCGGGGTCGCGCCGGGCACGCGGGACCGGCCCGGGTCGTCGGGACCCCCGACGTCGCCGGCGGGCGGCTCGCCCTCGGGCTGCTCGGCCGTCGCGGCCTGCACCACGCGCTCGTTCGCGTCCTGGGCCCGCAGCGCGGGCAGGGCACGGTGCGGCTCGTGCTCGACGAGCACGTCGCGCTCGGCCTCGAGGATCGTGCCGGCCGAGCGCTCCTGGCCACGGATCCGCAGGATGCGGGACACCGACTCCTCGATGGGCCGCCCCTGCGGGTCGAGGGCCGGCGTGTCCATCGCGTTGTTCTGCGCGTACACGCCGGGCGCGGCGAGCGGCGTGAGCCGGCCGCCCGAGGGCAGGGCCGCGACCTTCGCGTCCGCCTGCTCGCGCTGGCCGACCTTCGGGGTGAGCCGGCGCCGGTGCGTGAGCACGAGCGCCGAGACCGCGGCGGTGATGAGCAGGACGCCCACGACCTCCATCGCGAACACGTAGTCCGCGAAGAGCACGCGCGCGAGCGCCGTCGGGTTCGTCACCGCGTTCGCGGCCTCGAGACCGACCGCGGGCGGGAACGCCGCCTGCGAGACGACGCCGACCAGCACGGCCCCGAGCCCGAGTCCGAGCAGCACGCCGATCCAGCGCTGACCGCGGATCGTCTCGACGAGCGAGTCCGACGCGTCGACGCCGACGAGCATGAGCACGAAGAGGAACAGCATCATCACGGCGCCCGTGTAGACGACCACCTGGACGACGCCGAGGAACGGCGCCTCCTGCGCGATGTACAGGATCGCGAGGTCGACCATGACGAACATGACCGCGATGGCGGCGTGCACCGCCTTGCGCGCGAAGAGCAGCGAGAGCGCCGCGAGCACCATGAGGGGGGCGAGGACCCAGAAGAGGACCGCCTCGCCGCCGCCCCCGATCACCGCGCGCCCTTCCGGGCCGACGGACGGGCGGACCGCCCGGACGGCTGCGTGACCCGCCGGACCTCCGGCTCGCGGCCCGCCGGCTCCGGCGGGAGCGTCGGGTCGTCCGGCCGGTGCTCGCGCACCCACTCCACCTGCTCGGCCACCGGTCCGCTCACCTCTCCGCGGTAGTACTCGGTGTCCGACGTCCCGGGCACCATCGGGTGCGGCGCGGAGAGCATGCCCTCGCGCAGCGGCGCGAGGAGGTCCTGCTTCTCCCAGATCATGCCCTCACGCGTCGGGCCGGCGAGCTCGTACTCGTTGGTCATCGTCAGCGCGCGCGTCGGGCACGCCTCGATGCACAGCCCGCAGAAGATGCAGCGCAGGTAGTTGATCTGGTAGACGCGGCCGTACCGCTCGCCGGGCGACATGTGGCCGCCGTCGGGCAGGTCGGCGTTGTCCGCACCCTCGACGTAGATCGCGTCCGCGGGGCACGCCCACGCGCACAGCTCGCACCCGATGCACTTCTCGAGCCCGTCGGGGTACCGGTTGAGCTGGTGCCGGCCGTGGTAGCGCGGCTTGGGCGGCACCTTCTGGCGCGGGTACTGCTCCGTCACGGTCGGCCGGAACATCGAGGAGAAGGTCACGCCGAACCCGGCGACGGGCGCGACGAGCCCGCGCAGGCCCTTCGCCTGCGGGCGGCGGACCTCGTACTCGCCCGGCCGGTCCGGCTTCTGGTCGTCAGCCACGGTCGACCTCCTTGTCGTGCGGTGTGTCGCGGGGAGCACCGGCACCCGGTGCGGACGTCCGGGCCGCGCCCGCGTCGTCGGGCACGAGGGCCCGACGGCGCGGCGAGGGCGGGAGCGACTGGCCGGGCAGCGGCGGCACGGGGAAGCCGCCGGCGAACGCGTCGAACGGCTCGGGCGCGGCTCCCGCGGCGCGCGGAGCGGCGCCGGGTGGCGCCTTCTTCTCGGGCCAGAACCAGACGACGACCACGACGACGAGGGCTATCGCGACCGCGATCCCGATGAACACGCGCAGGTCCACGTCGAGGAACTGGCGCACGGCCTGGGCGACGGCGAGCAGCACGAGCCACGCGAGGGCGAAGGGGATGAGGACCTTCCAGCCGAAGCGCATGAACTGGTCGTAGCGCAGGCGCAGCAGCGTGCCGCGCACCCACACGAAGAAGAACATGACGGCCCAGACCTTGACGAGGAACCAGAGGATGGGCCACCAGCCCTCGTTGAACATCCCGTCGTTGATCGCCGAGAGCGGCCACGGGGCCCGCCACCCGCCGAGGAACAGCGTCGTCGCGACCGCGGAGACGTTGAGCATGTTGATGTACTCCGCGAGGAAGAACCACGCGAACTTCATCGACGAGTACTCGGTCATGTACCCCGACACGAGCTCGCCCTCGGCCTCGGGGAGGTCGAACGGCAGGCGGTTCGTCTCGCCGACCATGGAGATCACGTAGATGACGAACGCCGGCAGGAGCGGGAGGAACCACCACAGCTGCGTCTGCGAGTCGACGATGCGCGAGGTCGACATCGACCCCGCCATGAGGAAGACGGAGACGAGCGAGAGGCCCATCGCGAGCTCGTAGCTGATGACCTGCGCCGTCGAGCGGACCGACCCGAGCAGCGGGTACGTCGAGCCGGACGACCAGCCGCCGAGCACGATCCCGTACACGCCGAGCGACGCGCACGCCAGGATGTAGAGCGTCGCGACCGGGAAGTCGGTGAGCTGGGCGGGCGTCACGTAGTCCGTGAAGGGGATCTGCACCTCGGGCCCGAACGGGATCACCGCGAACACGAGGAGCGCGCAGAACACGGAGATCATCGGCGCGAGCAGGTAGACGAACTTGTCGGCCGCCTTGACGGTGATGTCCTCCTTGAGCAGGAGCTTCATCGCGTCGGCGAGCGACTGCAGCAGGCCGAACGGGCCGTGCCAGTTCGGGCCGGGCCGCACCTGCATGCGGGCGACGACCTTGCGCTCGAACCAGATCGCGAAGAGCACGCTCGTCAGCAGGAAGACGAGGATGAGGACGGCCTTGACGAGGTACGTCCAGCCGTTGTCCTGCGAGAAGTTCGCCGTGATGCCGGGCACCGCCGGCGTCTCGGTGGCCAGCGCGTGGAGCGCGTGCAGGCCGCTCATGCGCCCTCCCCTCCGTCGGTGGTCCCCGGCTCGAGCCGGACGAGGTCGCCCGGCACCGCGCCGAGCGTGGCGTGCACGGACGACCCCGGCGAGCGCAGCGGCAGCCACACCACGTGGTCGACCATGTCGGTCACCACCACGGGGAGCGTGACCGCGCCCCGGTCGGTGACGACCCGCACGAGCTCGCCGTCGAACACGTCGACCGCGGCGGCCGTGGCCGCCGACAGGCGGGCCACGGGGCGCTTGGCCGTGCCGGCGAGGTACCGCTCGCCGTCCTGGCCGCGCGCGTCGTCGAGCAGGAGGCGCCAGCTCGCGAGGACCGCGGTCCCCGGCGCGACGGCGGGCGGCTCGGTCGCGTCGACCGTGGGCGCCGCGGCGCGCGCGCCGTCCCAGGCGCCGTCGCCCACGAGCTGCTCGAGCTCGGCGCGCACGGCCTCGAGCGTCGACAGGCCGAGCGGGGCGCCGGCGGCGTCCGCGAGCGCGTCGAGCACGCGGTGGTCGGGCATCGCGGTCGAGGCGAGCGCGGCCGGGAACGGGCGCACGCGCCCCTCCCAGCTGACGAACGCCCCGGCCCGCTCCACGGGCGGCGCGACCGGGAGCACGACGTCGGCGTACTCCGTCACCGCCGAGCGCCGCACCTCGAGCGAGACGACGACGTCCGCCGCCTCGAGCGCGCGGCGCGCGTGCGCCGGGTCGGGCAGGTCGTCGAGCTCGAGCCCGCCCACGAGGACGCCCGCGAGCTGGCCGACCGAGAGCGCGTCGAGCATCTCCCCCAGGTCGCGGCCCGGGGCCGTGGGCAGCCCCGCGGGGTGGTCCTCGGTCGTCGCCGCGCCCCAAACGGTCGCGACGTCCACGCGGGCCGCGGCGTCGGAGACCGGGCGTCCGCCCGGCAGGAGGTTGGGCAGCGTGCCCGCCTCGACGCCGCCCCGCTCGCCCGCTCGGCGCGGCACCCAGGCGAGGCGTGCGCCCGTCGCGGCGACCGCGCGCAGCAGCGCGCTGTACCCGCCGGGCGTCGCGGCGAGCCGCTCGCCCACGAGGACGACCGCCCCCGGCTGGCGGAGCGCGTCGCTCGCCTCGGCGAGGACGTCGTCGGTGCCGCTCGCCTCGTCGAGCGTGCGGACCCGGTCGCCCGCGGCGATGCCGTCGAGCCACTCGGCCTCGGTGCCCGGGGCGGCGGGGAGCAGCGTGCCGTGCATGCGCTGCACGCCGCGCGACGCGAACGGCGCCACGGAGAACACGCGGACCCGGTGCCGCAGCGCGCCCTTGCGCAGGCGCAGGAACGCGACGCCCGCCTCCTCCTCGGCCTCGAGGCCGACGAGCAGGACCGCGGGGGCCTTCTCGAGGTCGGGGAAGGTCACGCCGAGACCCGTGCCGGCCACGGCGTGCGCGAGGAAGTCCGCCTCCTCCGCGCTGTGCGCGCGGGCCCGGTGGTCGACGTCGTTCGTGCGCAGCCACGTGCGCGCGAGCTTGGCGTACGCGTACGCGTCCTCGACCGTGAGCCGCCCGCCCGGCAGGACGCCGACCCCGCCCGCGTCGCGGGCCCGGGTCAGGGCGTCGGCCGCGACCTCGAGCGCCTCGGCCCACGAGGCCGGGCGCAGCTCGCCGCGCGTGACGGTCCCGTCGGGCGCGACCTCGCGGTCGCGCACGAGCGGGTGCGTGAGGCGGTCCGGCGCGGACTGCCACGTGAAGGCGAAGCGGTCCCGGTCGGTGATCCACTCCTCGTTGACCAGCGGGTCCTCCCCCGCGAGGCGGCGCAGCACGACGCCCCGGCGGTGGTCGACGCGGATCGCCGACCCGGACGAGTCGTGCTCGGCGACCGACGGCGTCGAGACCAGGTCGAACGGGCGCGACCGGAAGCGGTACGCCGCCCCCGTGAGCGCGCCGACCGGGCAGATCTGCACGGTGTTGCCGGAGAAGTACGACGCGAACGGGAGGCCCGCCTCGTCCTCCAGGGCCAGGCCCACCGGGCGGTCGCCGGGCGCCTCGCCCGCGGGCGGCGCGAAGTCGAGCACGGCCTCGTCGAAGCGCCCGATCTGCTGCGCGGCGCCGCGCTTCTGCAGGTCGATGAACGCGTCGCCCGCGATCTCCTGGGAGAAGCGCGTGCACCGCTGGCACAGGACGCAGCGCTCGCGGTCGAGCAGGATCGTCGTCGAGACGGCGATCGGCTTGGGGAACGTGCGCTTGACGTCGACGAACCGGCTCGTCGCGCGCCCGTTGCTCATCGCCTGGTTCTGCAGGGGGCACTCGCCGCCCTTGTCGCACACCGGGCAGTCGAGCGGGTGGTTGATGAGCAGCAGCTCCATGATCCCGTGCTGCGCCTTGTCGGCGACCGGGCTCGTGCGCTGGGTCTTCACCACCATGCCCGGCGTCGCCTCGAGCGTGCACGACGCCTGCGGCTTCGGCATGGGCCGCACGTTGCCCTCGCGGTCGGGCGCCGCGACCTCGACGAGGCACTGGCGGCACGCCCCGGCGGGCTCGAGCAGCGGGTGGTCGCAGAACCGCGGGATCTGGATCCCGATCTGCTCGGCCGCACGGATCACGAGCGTGCCCTTGGGCACCGACATCTCGATGTCGTCGATCGTGAACGTCACCTGGTCCGCGGGGGCCGGGGTCTTGGCCGCGCCGCCCGAGGGCGCGACGGCCGAGGAGCCGGTGCCCGGGGCGGGGGTCGTGGTCGTCATCAGTGCACTCCTGCCGTCAGGACGCGGGCCGGGCGGGGCGTGTAGTCGAAGAGCGCCGAGGCCGCCGGGTCGAACGGGCAGCGGTGCTCCGTGATGTGCGCCTCGTACTCGTCGCGGAACAGCGCGATGCTGCTCGTGACGGGCGACGTCGCACCGTCGCCGAGCGCGCAGAACGCGCGGCCCAGGATGTTGTCGCACGTGTCGAGGAGCAGGTCGAGGTCGGCCTCCGTGCCCTGGCCCGCCTCGATGCGCGCCAGCACCTGCTTCATCCAGTACGTGCCCTCGCGGCACGGCGTGCACTTGCCGCACGACTCGTGCGCGTAGAAGTCGGTCCACCGGCTCACGGCCCGCACGACGCACGTCGTCTCGTCGAAGAGCTGGAGCGCGCGCGTGCCGAGCATCGAGCCCGCCGCGGCAACTGACTCGTAGTCGAGCGGGGTGTCGAGGTGCGCGTCGGTGAACAGCGGCGTCGACGAGCCGCCCGGCGTCCAGAACTTCAGCGCCTTGCCCCCGCGCATCCCGCCCGCGAGGTCGAGCAGCTCGCGCAGCGTCGTGCCGAGCGGGGCCTCGTACTGCCCCGGCCGCGTCACGTGCCCGGAGAGCGAGAACAGGCCGACGCCGGCCGAGCGCTCCGTGCCCATCGAGGTGAACCAGTCCGCACCGCGCGCGACGATCGACGGCACGCTCGCGATCGACTCGACGTTGTTGACGACCGTCGGGCGCGCGTACAGGCCCGCGACCGCGGGGAACGGCGGCTTGAGCCGCGGCTGCCCGCGGCGGCCCTCGAGCGAGTCGAGCAGCGCCGTCTCCTCGCCGCAGATGTACGCGCCGGCCCCGGCGTGGACGGTGACGTCGAGGTCGAAGCCCGACCCGAGCACGTCCGTGCCGAGGTAGCCCGCCTCGTACGCCTCCTCGACCGCGCGCAGCAGGCGGCGGTACACGTGCAGCACCTCGCCGCGCACGTAGATGAAGGCGTGCCGGCACCCGATCGCGTACGACGTGATCGCGACGCCCTCGACGAGCGCCTGCGGGCTCGCGAGCATGAGCGGGATGTCCTTGCACGTG
Organism: Cellulosimicrobium sp. 72-3; assembly: GCF_013127315.1. Taxonomy (NCBI): domain Bacteria; kingdom Bacillati; phylum Actinomycetota; class Actinomycetes; order Micrococcales; family Promicromonosporaceae; genus Cellulosimicrobium; species Cellulosimicrobium sp. 72-3. The sequence continues at coordinate 1,044,130 of NZ_CP053419.1, read as the reverse complement.
CCCGGCTCGGACTCGTCCGCGTTGACGACGAGGTAGCGCGGGCCGCCGTCGGGCGCGGGCAGGAAGCCCCACTTCATGCCCGTGGGGAACCCGGCGCCGCCACGGCCGCGCAGGCCGGACGCCTTGACCGTCGCGACGACGTCGCCCGGGTCCTGCCCGAGCGCGGCGCGCAGGCCCGCGTAGCCGCCGCGGTCCAGGTAGGACGCGAGCGTCCAGGACCGGTCCGCGTCCCACGTGTCCGACAGGACCGGGGTCAGCGGGTCCGGCGCCGGGCGCGTCTCGGTGCTCTGCTGCTCGCTCATGCGTCCGCTCCCTTCGACGGGTCGGGCTTCGTGCCGGGCGACTCGGCCTTGCCGCCGGGGTCGACGTCGGCGTCGGTCGTCGGCTTCCGCTCGGCGCTCGACTGCGCCTCGCCGGCGTCGGGCGCACCGCCGGCAGGGGCGCCGCCGTCGGGGGCCGCCTCCGCGTCCGTGTCGCCGGCCGGGGCGGTCCAGCCGTGCTCGCGCGCGAGCCGCAGGCCGGCGAGAGTGGGCTGGCCCGCGCCGACGCCCTCGTCGGCGCGGCCGTCCGGGAAGCCGGCGAGCACGCGGCTCATCTGCTTGAACGTGCACACGCTCGCCGCGCCGCGCGTCGGGGCGACGGGCTCGCCGGCGCGGAGCCGGTCCACGACGTCCGTCGCGCTGCCGGGGGTCTGGTTGTCGAAGAACTCCCAGTTGACCATCATCACGGGTGCGTAGTCGCAGGCCGCGTTGCACTCCACGCGCTCGAGCGTGATCGCGCCGTCCTCGGTGGTCTCGTCGTGCCCGACGCCGAGGTGGTCCGACAGCTCGTCGAAGATCGCGTCGCCGCCCATGATCGCGCACAGCGTGTTCGTGCAGACGCCCACGGTGTAGGTGCCGTTGGGGTGGCGCTTGTACTGCGTGTAGAACGTCGCGACGGCGGAGACCTCCGCCGCGGTGAGCCCGAGCTGCTCCGCGCAGAACAGGATGCCGTCGCGCGAGACGTACCCGTCCTCGGACTGCACGAGGTGCAGCATCGGCAGGAGCGCGGAGCGGGACTCCGGGTAGCGCGCGACGATCTGCGCGGCGTCGGCGGCGAGGCGCGCCGTCGTCTCCGCGTCGTACCCGGGGCGGGCACGCCCGGCGGGCGTCCCGTCCGTCGCAGGTCCGGCGTCGATGGTCATCGGTCCACCCCTCCCAGCACCGGGTCCAGGGACGCGACCGCGACCACGACGTCGGCCACCTGGCCGCCCTCGCACATCGCCGCCACGGCCTGGAGGTTGTTGAACGACGGGTCGCGGAAGTGCGCCCGGTAGGGGCGCGTGCCGCCGTCGGACACGAGGTGCACCCCGAGCTCGCCGCGCGGGTGCTCCACGGTCTGCCACGCCTGCCCCACGGGGACCCGGAAGCCCTCGGTGACGAGCTTGAAGTGGTGGATCAGGGCCTCCATCGAGGAGCCCATGATCTCCTTGATGTGCTCGAGCGAGTTGCCCTGGCCGTCGCTCCCGATCGCGAGCTGCGCGGGCCACGCGATCTTGCGGTCGCCGACCATGACGGGCTGGCCCGCCGTCGCCTCGAGGCGGTCCAGGCACTGCGCGACGATGTGCAGCGACTGGTAGCACTCCTCGAGCCGCAGCACGACGCGGTCGTAGCAGTCGGCGCCCGTCGCGGTCGGGACGTCGAAGTCGTACGTCTCGTAGCCGCAGTACGGGTCGGCCTTGCGCACGTCGTACGGGTGGCCCGTCGAGCGCAGCACCGGTCCGGTGACGCCGAGCGCCATGCAGCCCGCGAGGTTGAGGTGCCCGACCCCGACGAGGCGCCCCTTGAAGATGGGGTTGGCGAGCATGAGGTCGCCGAGCTGGCCGAGGTAGCGGCGCACGAGCGGGTCCGCCCGGCGCACCTGCTCGACGAGGTCCGGCGGCACGTCCTGCGCGACACCGCCCGGACGGACGTACGCGTGGTTCATGCGCAGCCCCGTGACCGCCTCGAAGATCCGCAGGATCTCCTCGCGCGCGGTGAACGCGATGGTCATGACGGTCGTCGCGCCCATCTCGTTGCCGCCCGTGCCGAGGCACACGAGGTGGGACGCGATGCGGTTGAGCTCCATCATCAGCACGCGGATGACGCTGGCCCGCTCGGGCACGTCGTCCGTGATGCCGAGGAGCTTCTCGACCGCGAGGCAGTACGCCGTCTCCTGGAACAGCGGCGCGAGGTAGTCCATGCGGGTGCAGAACGTGACGCCCTGCGTCCACGTCCGGAACTCCATGTTCTTCTCGATGCCGGTGTGCAGGTAGCCGATGCCGCAGCGCGCCTCGGTGACCGTCTCGCCGTCGATCTCGAGCATGAGGCGCAGCACGCCGTGCGTCGACGGGTGCTGCGGACCCATGTTGACGACGATGCGCTCCTCGCCGAGCGCGGCGGCCGCGACGGCGCTCTCCGCGATCTCGGCCCAGTCGCCGCCGGACGCCTCGAAGCTCGGGACGCCGGGATCGAAGTCGCCGACGGGCGGACGGGTGGCGTGCGGGGCGCCGCCGGGGGCGCCGGTGGTGTGCGTGCTCACGAGTACGACCTCCTCGTGTCGGGCGGGGGCACGGTCGCGCCCTTGTACTCGACGGGGATCCCGCCGAGCGGGTAGTCCTTGCGCTGCGGGTGGCCCGGCCAGTCGTCGGGCATCTCGATGCGCGCGAGCGACGGGTGGCCGTCGAAGACGATGCCGAAGAAGTCCCACGTCTCGCGCTCGTGCCAGTCGTTCGTCGGGTAGACGGACGTCGTGGTCGGCACGTGCGGGTCCGCGTCGGGCACCGACACCTCGAGCCGCAGCCGCCGGCCGTGGGTGATCGAGGTCAGGTGGTAGACGGCGTGCAGCTCGCGGCCGACCTCGTGCGGGAAGTGCACGCCGCTCACGCCCAGGCTCAGCTCGAAGCGCAGGTCCTGGTCGTCGCGCAGCGCCCGGCACACCTCGACGAGGTGGTCGCGGTGCACGTGCAGCGTCAGCTCGGCGTGCGCGCCGGGCGGGTCGACGACGACGCGCTCGACCGCGGCGTCGAACCGGACGCCGGACGCCTCGAGCACCTCCGTGAGGACGTCCACGACCTCGTCGAACCAGCCGCCGTAGGGGCGGGCGCTCGCGCCCGGCATCGCGACGGGCTGCACCAGGCCGCCGTAGCCGGACGTGTCGCCCGAGCCGTGGACGCCGAACATGCCCTCGCGGACCTCGACGACCTCGAGCGTGCGGGGCGCCCCGGCACCGGTCACGAGGTCGGCCGACCGGGGGCCGTTCACCTCCTCCGGCTGCGGCACCGGCGTGCCGGCGCCGCTCTTCTCGTCCGTCACCGCAGCAGCCCCTTCATCTGGAACGTGGGCGTCGCCTCGAGCGCCGCCGCCTCTGCGGCGCGCGCCGCCTCCTTGCGGTTCACGCCGAGCGGCTCGTGCTGGATCTGGTCGTGCAGCGCGAGGATCGCGTTGATGAGCATCTCCGGCCGCGGCGGGCAGCCGGGCAGGTAGATGTCCACCGGGACGACGTGGTCGACGCCCTGGACGATCGCGTAGTTGTTGAACATGCCGCCGCTCGACGCGCACACGCCCATGGACAGGACCCACTTGGGCTCGCTCATCTGGTCGTAGACCTGCCGCACGACCGGCGCCATCTTCTGGCTCACGCGCCCGGCCACGATCATGAGGTCCGCCTGGCGCGGCGACGCGCGGAAGACCTCCATGCCGAAGCGCGACAGGTCGAACCGCGACGCGCCCGCCGCCATCATCTCGATGGCGCAGCACGCGAGGCCGAAGGTCACGGGCCACAGCGACGCCTTGCGCAGGTACCCCGCGAGGTCCTCGATCGTGGTGAGCAAGAAGCCCGAGGGAGCTTCCTCGATCCCCATGGTGTCTCTCCTAGTTCTCTCGCCGGTGCCCGCCGGGGCCCCCGCTGGGTGCCACCGTCAGTCCCACTCGAGGCCGCCGCGGCGCCACTCGTAGACGAACGGGACGGTGATGAGCGCGAGGAACGCGAGCATCGCCACCAGACCGAACGTCGCGAGCGTCGCGAAGTCGACGGCCCACGGGTAGAGGAAGACGACCTCGATGTCGAAGACGATGAACGTCATCGCGACGAGGTAGTACTTGATCGGGAAGCGCCCGCCGCCGACGGCGTGGGGCGTGGGCTCGATGCCGCACTCGTAGGCGTCGAGCTTGGCGCGGTTGTAACGCTTGGGGCCGATGACCGCGCTCGCGGCGACGCCGCCGAGCGCCAGCACGGCGGCCACGCCCATGAGGACGAGCAGCGGGACGTACGGGTTGGTCATCGTCGACTCCTCGAGTGGGGGCTCGGGACGGGTCTCCCCGGACGACGTCGTCCGGGTCCGCGGTCAGGTGGTGCGAGTGCCGGCGCTGCGTGGTGCGCGGGTGCCGGCCCACCTCGTGGGCTCATGACGATGGCACCACCCTGGTCAGCCCGGCGATGACGCGGTCGACCCAGTCGCCGCCGCGGGGCTCGTAGCAGTCCGACAGGAGCTTGAGGACGAACCGCATGACGACCGGGCGCGGGAGCCCGTAGCGCGTGCAGATCCGCATGATCTCGGGGTGCTCGATGAGCTTCACGAAGTACCGGCCGAGCGTGTAGTAGCCGCCGAGCTCGCGCCGCATGAGGCGCGGGTACGTCTGCAGCGCGCGCTCGCGACCGCCGTCGGTGAGCCGCGCGCGCGACTGGGCGACGACGTCGGCCGCCGCCCGCCCGGCCTGCATCGCGTAGGCGATGCCCTCGCCGTTGAAGGGGCTGACCATGCCGCCCGAGTCCCCGACGAGCAGCACGCCGCGCGTGTACAGCGGCGTGCGGTTGAAGCCCATGGGCAGCGCCGCGCCGCGCACCGGGGCGAGCCGGTTCTCCTCCGTGAACTCCCACTCGGCGGGCGCGTTGCGCATCCAGGTGGCGAACAGGTCCTTGTAGTCGACGTTCGCCGCGGACTGCCGCGCGGGCGTCGAGCTCACCGAGCCGAGGCCGACGTTCGCCGTGCCGTCGCCGAGCGAGAAGATCCAGCCGTACCCCGGCAGGAGGTTCGACTCGCGGGGCGTGCCGTCCCACAGCTCGAGGTGGGACTCCATCCACGGGTCGTCGTGGCGGGGCGTGCGGAAGTAGGTGCGGACGGCGACGCCGATCGGGCGGTCCTCGCGCCGCGCGAGGCCGAGGGCGAGCGCGAAGCGGGACGAGACGCCGTCGGCCGCGATGACGACGGGCGCGCGGTAGGTGACCCCGTCGCCGGCGCGCCGGCCCTTCTCGTCCACGGGGCGCGCCGTGACGCCGACGACGCGGCCCGTGCGCTCGTCGAGGACGGGGCCGGTGACGGCGGTGCGCTCGAGCAGCTTGGCGCCGGTGCGCTGCGCGTGCTCGGCGAGCGTGCGGTCGAACGAGTGGCGCGCGCGGGCCATGCCGTAGCTGGGGTACGACGCGAGGTCCGGCCACGCGAGCTCCCAGGAGCGGCCGCTCGCGACGACGCGCAGGCCGCGGTTGCGGATCCAGCCGTCCTCGGCGCGCGTGGGGACGCCCATGCGCACGAGCTCGGCGACCGCGCGCGGCGTCAGGCCGTCGCCGCAGATCTTGTCGCGCGGGAACGCCGACTTCTCGAGGAGGAGGACGCTCAGGCCCGCGGCGGCGCAGTAGTGGGCGGCCGCGGAACCGGCCGGGCCGGCGCCCACGACGATCACGTCGGCGTCGTCGAGCCTCGCGCCCACCGTGCTCACCTCGCCGTCCCGTCGTCTCGGTCCTCGTGCGGTGCTCCACCGTGACCCGGCTCGGGACACGATGCACCCACAGCCCTTGTGAAGTCGGTCACAATGGACACCGCCACTCTAGTCACTCCGGACGGGAGATGTGTAGCAAGGCGACCCTTCCCTGGGAGATCCTGTGACGAAGGTCCCGGCACCTGCCGACGCCCGACCCTGGGGACGAGGACTCGCGGGCAAGGGGGCCGGCGCCGCGATGGCCTAGCCTCCCGCGCGTCCGCGCCCGCCCGGGGCACCGTCGTCCCAGGTCAGCGCCGCGCACGCGTGCCGACGCGACCGCGCGCCGCCGGGGTCGCCGAGAAGGCCCCGCGCGGCACGCGCGGGGCCTCGTCCTGGTGTGGCGTCAGGCCGGGCGCACGCCCCGGTGCAGCGCGACGATCCCGCCGGAGAGGTTGCGGTAGGCGACCTTCTCCCAGCCCGCGCGCAGCAGGAGACGACCCAGGCCCTGCTGGTCCGGCCACGCGGCGATCGACTCGGCGAGGTACTCGTACGACCCGCCCTCGCGCGTCACCGCCGAGGCGATGCGCGGCAGCGCCTGGACCAGGTACTCCTGGTACAGGACGCGGAACGGCGCCCACGTGGGGGTCGAGAACTCGCAGATCACCACGCGCCCGCCCGGCCGCACGACGCGCAGCATCTCGCGCAGCGCCCCCTCGGTGTCGACGACGTTGCGCAGCCCGAACGAGATGGTCACCGCGTCGAACGTGCCGTCCGCGAACGGGAGCCGCGTCGCGTCCCCGGCGACGAACGGGAGGTCCGGGCGGCGCTCCTTGCCGACCTGGAGCATGCCGATGGAGAAGTCGCACGGGACGACGCGCACGCCGTCGTCGGCGAACGGCTCCGAGGACGTGCCCGTCCCGGCCGCCAGGTCCAGGACCTTCTCGCCCGGCAGCGCGCCGACCGCGCGGACCGTCGCCCGGCGCCACGCGCGGTCCTGCCCGAGCGACAGGACGTCGTTGGTCAGGTCGTACCGGGAGGCGATCCCGTCGAACATCGACGCGACCTCGGAGGGCTTCTTGTCCAGGTTGGCACGGGGCATGGCGCCCATGCTTCCACGTCCCCGCGCCCGCGGTCGCACCGCCGCGGCTTACGCTGGGAGGCGATGAGCGCAGAACCGTCGGCCACGGCCGCACAGCCCCACCCGCTGGTCGTGAGGACCACCCGGATCCCCGACCTGCCCGGCGGCCTCGACGCCCTCGTCGACCTCCTGCCGGACACGCGGCCCCTCGCGTGGGTGCGCCGCGGCGACGGGATCGTCGGCTGGGGCGAGGCGCTGCGGCTCGAGACGTGGGGGCCGGGCCGGTTCGCCGACGCCGAGGCCGCGTGGCACGAGACGCTCGCGCGCGCGGTCGTGCGCGACGAGGTAGGCCTGCCCGGCACGGGCCCCGTCGCGTTCGGCTCGTTCGCGTTCGACGACTCCGCGCCGGGCGACGACGCGCACGACCCGGTCCGGGCCGGCGGGGTGCTCGTCGTGCCGCGCGTCGTCGTCGGGCGGCGTGACGGCCACGCGTGGCTCACGACGGTGGACACCGCCGGATCGCTGTCCTCCTCCCCCACGGACGCCCTGCGCCGCACGCCGCGCGAGCCCGTGCGCGCGCCGGGCGAGGTGGCCTGGCACGACGGCGCGCTCGGCGCCGACGACTGGGCCGCCGTCGTCGCGGAGGGCGTCGAGCGCATCCGCTCGGGCGCGCTGGAGAAGGTGGTGCTCGCGCGCGACGTCGTCGCCCACACGAGCGAGCCCGTGGACCCGCGCTGGCTGCTCGCGCGCCTCGCCTCCGCCTACGAGGCGTGCTGGACGTTCTCCGTCGACGGGCTGGTCGGCGCGACCCCCGAGCTGCTCGTCCGCAGCGAGAAGGGCCTCGTGACGTCCCGCGTGCTCGCGGGCACGATCCGGCGCGGCGGCCTGTCCGACGACGAGGCGCTCCTGCGGGCCGCGCAGCTCGCCCGGTCGTCGAAGGACCTGGAGGAGCACGAGTACGCCGTCCGGTCCGTCGCGCAGGCGCTCGCCCCGTTCTGCTCGTCGATGAACGTCCCCGACTCGCCGTTCGTGCTGCACCTGCCGAACGTCATGCACCTCGCGTCCGACGTGACGGCCGTCCTCGCGCGCGGCGCGAGCGCGCCCGGGGCGTCGGGCGCCGGGGCCGGGCCGACGAGCCTGGCGCTCGCGGCCGCGCTGCACCCCTCCGCGGCGGTGTGCGGCACGCCGACGGTCGTCGCGCGCGACCTCATCCGCGAGATCGAGGGCATGGACCGCGGCCGGTACGCCGGGCCCGTCGGGTGGCTGGGCGCCGACGGCGACGGCGAGTGGGGCATCGCGCTGCGCTCGGCCGAGCTGTCGGGCACCGACCCGCGCTCCGTGCGGCTCTTCGCCGGGTGCGGGATCGTCGCGGCGTCCGACCCGGCGGCCGAGGTCGCCGAGTCCGAGGCGAAGCTCGAGCCGATGCGCTACGCGCTCGGCGCCTGACGCGCCGGTCCCGCACGACCGGCCCCGCACGGCAACGCCCCAGGACGACGACGAGCGGCCGGCACGGAGATCCGTGCCGGCCGCTCGGTGCGGTGGGCCGCCGGGGCGGGGACGTCCCCGACGGCCCACCGTCCCGCCACGGTCAGAGGAGGTGGCGGGACGGGGTGCGGCGCCGGGTCAGCCCTGGCCGCCGAAGAACCAGTCGAACGGGTTCGGGACGTTGCCCGGGTCGGTCGGGTCGCCCTGCTGACCCTGGTCGCCCTGCTGGCCGCCCTGGTCACCCTGGTCGCCCTGGCCGGGGAGCTGCCCCTGGCCGTCCTGGCCCGGCGTCTGCCCCTGGCCGGTGGTCTCGTCGTCCGCCGGGCGCGTCGCGAGGGTGACGTCGAGCTCGAGCGTCTTGCCGTCGCGCACGACGGTGAGCTTCGACTCGGCGCCCGCGGCGCGCTCACGCACGAACGCCGTGAGCGACTCCGCCCCGCCGACCGGGTGGCCGTCGATGGCGACGATGACGTCGCCCGAGCGGATGCCCGCGTCGGCGGCCGGCGAGCCGTCGGTGACCTCCTGGACCTCGGCGCCGCGGCGCGTGACGCCGTCGGCCGTCGCGGTCGCGTCGGCGAGCGTCACGCCGAGGAACGCGTGCTCCGCGGTCCCGTTGTCGACGAGCTGCTGACCGATCGTCTTGGCGAGGTTCACCGGGATGGCGAACCCGAGGCCGATCGAGCCGGACTGGCCACCGCCGCTCGACAGCGTCGCGATCGACGACGTGATGCCGATGACACGGCCCTGCGCGTCGAACAGCGGGCCGCCGGAGTTGCCCGGGTTGATCGCGGCGTCGATCTGGATCGCGTTGGTGACGACGGACGTGCCGCCGCCCTCGCCGGACGCGGACACCGGGCGGTCGACGGCCGAGACGATGCCGGTCGTGGCCGTGTTCGCGAGGCCGAGCGGGTTGCCGACCGCGAGGACCGACTCGCCGACGGTCACGTCGTCGGAGTCGCCGAGCGTCGCGGGCTGGAGGTCGTCGGGGGCGTCGACGAGCTGCACGACGGCGAGGTCCGTCGCCGGGTCGAGCCCGACGATCTTCGCGTCGAACAGGCGGCCGTCGCTGAGCGTGACCTGGACGGTGTCGTTCTCGGCGCCGGACACCACGTGGTTGTTCGTCACCACGTGGCCCTTGTCGTCGATGATGACGCCGGAGCCCTCGGCCCCGCCCTGCGGGGTCTGGACCTGGATCGCCACGACCGACGGCGCGACGGCCTTGGTCACGGCCTCCCAGTCGGGGTTCTGCGACGACGAGTCGGCGACGGGCGCGGCCGACGTCTCGTGCTGCTGGCCGACGTCGGCGAGCGACGTGGAGTCCTGGTCGGCGCCGAACGCGCCGGTGAGGCCGGCGGTGCCGACGCTCGCGAGGAGCGCCGCGGCGGCCGCGGCGCTGACGACCGGCACCCAGGTGCGGCGGCGCTGCGGGGCGCCGCTCTCCCCGGCGGCGGCCGGGGCCGGCGGTGCGGGCGGCGGGCCGAAGCTGCCGGACGGCGTGTGCGCGCCGGGGGCGGGCGCGCCCTGCGCGGGTCGCGCGTACGGGTTCGCCGGCGCAGCGGTGGGCGTGTGCCCCGCGGGTGCGGTGGCGTGGCCCGTCGGGGCGGGCTGCGGCGTCGTGAGGTGCTGCACGGGGTGCGGCGGGAGCGGCTGCGTCGGGTGGTCGGTCGAGTGCGCCGACGGCTGGGCCGGTGCCTGCTCGCCCGCGGTCGCGGCCGGCAGCGGCTGCGTGGCGTCGGGCGTCGGGACGGGGGTGGGCTCGGTGCCCGGGGTGTTCGTCATGGTGGGCCTCCTTCTTCTGCCCACTACTTCACACCGCCGCGCTTGAACGACGCTTGAACGAACCTGGGAGTCTGCTGCGAGTTTTTCCGCGCCCCTCAGCCGCCCGAGGACAGAACCGCGCGCACCGCCGCCCGGACGTCGTCCGCCAGGACCAGGCCGTCGCGACGGCGGTCCGCACGCCCGACACGCACCTCGAGGACCTGGACGCCGTGGCTCGGCGCCGCGAGCGCGTGCCGCAGCGAGGGGACGTCCTGGACGAGCTGGTGGTCCACCCCGTACCCCGCGCACAGCGGCGCAAGGTGCGCCCCGTGCGGCGTCGCGAAGACGCGCTCGAACGTGCGGCGCGCGCCCTCGGACGACTCCCCCAGCGCCCCGGGCTCGAGCCCCGCGAAGATCGCGCCGCCGTCGTCGTTCACGACGACGAGCTGGAGGTCCGCGTGCGGCTCGGCGGGTCCGCGCAGCAGCCCGCCGACGTCGTGGAGGAAGGTGAGGTCGCCGAGCAGCGCGCGGGTGCGCCGGTGGCCACGACCCGTCACGAGGGCCGCGCCGAGCGCCGTCGACACGGTCCCGTCGATGCCCGCGAGCCCGCGGTTGGCGAGCACGCGCGGGCCGGGCCCGTCGAGGCCGAGCACGATGCCCAGGTCGCGCACGGGGCTCGATGAGCCGACCACGAGCAGGTCGTCCGGGCCGCCCGCCGCGGCGACCGCGCGCGCGACGCTCGGCCCGTCGGTCCGGGCCCCGTCGGTCGCCGCCGCGACGACGGCCGCCGCCGCGGCCGACGCCGCCTGCCAGCGCTCGGCCCAGCCCGTGGCGGACGCGGGCTCGAGCCACCCCGCGGGCACCACGGGGAGCACGGTCGAGGCGTTGCGCGCGGCGTCGGGCCAGGGGCGCGAGCCCGGAGCCACGACGGTCACCGCGACGTCCCCGCGCCCGAGGAGCCGCTGCACCGGCCGCGAGAGCGTGGGCCGCCCCAGCACGACGACGTGCTCCACGTCGTCCACGAGCGCGTCGACCCCGAGCACGAGCGGGTGCGCGACGACGAGACGCCGACCGCCCGCCGCCCCGGACGACGGCTCGGCGAGCAGCGGCCAACCGCGCGCCTCGGCGAGGTCGCGCGCGACGGGGCCCGCGCCGTCGCCCGCGACGACGACCGTCCGCTCGCCGGGCACCGGCAGCGCGACGGGGGCGACCGGCGTGCCGAGCGGCTCCGTGACGTCGCCCGGCGCGACGGCGGTCGGCACGGCCGCGGGGGCGGCCGGCACGACGACGACCGGGCGGACACCCGGGAGGTCCGGATCGAGGGCGGCGGGGGCGGTGGGCCCAGCGAGCGCGGCAGCGGGAGGAGTGCCGGGCAGGCCGACGGGCACGAGCGGCTCGCGGTAGGCGAGGTCGAGGTGCACAGGACCGGGGTGCCCCGAGCGTGCGCCCACGGCCTCGGCGAGCGCGCGCGCCGCGACGGCGAGGAGGTCGCGGACCTCGCCCGGGCGGCCGTCGGGCGCCGGGACGTCCGCGGCGAACCGCGTCGCGGGGCCGAAGATCCCGGCCTGGTGGGTCGTCTGGTTCGCGCCCGTGCCGCGCAGCTCGTGCGGCCGGTCGGCGGTGAGGAGCACGAGCGGGACGCCCGTGTGGTGCGCCTCGAGCACCGCGGGGTGCAGGTTAGCGACGGCCGTCCCGGACGTCGTGACGACCGCGACGGGACGGGGCAGCGCGACGCCGCCGCGCACGAGCGGGCCCGCGCCGCGCGAGAGCCCGACGGCGAGGAACCCGGCCGCTCGCTCGTCGACGCGCACGTGCAGCGTGAGGTGGCCGAGGTCGGCCGCCGCCGCGAGCGCGTACGCGAGCGGAGCGCTGCGCGACCCGGGGGCGAGCACGACGTCCGCGACTCCCTCGAGCGCGAGGCGGTGCACGAGCGCGAACGCGGTGCGCACCGCGGGCGGCTGCGCGTCCAGGCCGTCCAGAAGCGGGTCGAGGGCGGCGCTCATCGCACGCTCCCGGCGGCCACGAGGCCGGCGACGCGGTCGAGCCGCGCGCGCCACCGCCGGTCGGTGCCCGGGTCGGGCGCGGTCGCGGCGAGCGCCTCCGCGCTCGGTGCGGGACGCGTCACGGGCAGGGCCCCGTCGACGGGCACGAGCGGCGCGGCCACGACGTCGGCGGCGAACAGGTTCACGGTCGCGAGGCCACACGCGTACGGCAGCGCGGGGAGCGCGGCGGCGAGCGCGACGCCCGCGGCGATGCCCACCGACGACTCGAGCGCCGACGACACGACGACGGGCAGCCGCACTTGCTCGGCGAGGTCGAGGCACGCACGCACGCCGCCGAGCGGCTGCACCTTGAGCACCACGACGTCGGCCGCGTCCGCGCGCACGACGGCGAGCGGGTCCTCGGCGCGCCGGATCGACTCGTCCGCGGCGACGGGCACGGCGGTGTCGCCGCGCTGGCCGCGCCGCACGGCCGCGAGACCGGCCACGTCGGGGCACGGCTGCTCGACGTACTCGAGGCCGCCCGCCGCGCGGTCGAGGTGCGGGAGGCGGCGCAGCGCCTCCTCGGGGTCCCAGGCGCCGTTCGCGTCGACGCGCACCCGACCGCCCGGGCCGAGCGCGTCGCGCACGGCCTCGAGGCGCGCGACCTCGGCGTCGAGGGGTTCGAGCGTGCCGTCGGGCCCGCGCTGCGCGACCTTGACCTTGGCGGTGCGGCACCCGCCGGACGCGGCGACGAGCTCCCGGGCGCGGTCGGGCCCGACCGCGGGGACGGTGACGTTCACGGGGACCCGGTCGCGGACGGGGGCGGGCCAGCCGTCGTCGGCCGCCTCGTGCGCGGCGCGCAGCCAGGAGGCGGACTCGGCGTCGTCGTAGTCCCAGAAGGGCGAGAACTCGCCCCAGCCGGCGTCTCCGCGCAGGAGGACGCCGTCGCGCGCGTCGAGCCCGCGGAACCGGGTGGTGAGTCGGGTGCGGTAGACGACGGCGCGGGAGTCGGGCACGCGCCCAGGCTATGCCACGCGTCGTCGTCGGCCCGCGGCACCGACGCGGGCACGGCCGCAGCGCGCGGCCCTCACGCGTTGACGAGCACCACGACGACGAGCGCGACGATCACGGCGTTGAACGCGAACGCGACGACGGCGTGGGTCGTGACCATCCGGCGCGTGACGGAGTCGAGCACCGTGACGTCGGCGGTCGAGAAGGTCGTGCTCACGCCCGCCGCGAGGTACACGTAGTCGGCGTAGGCGCGCGGTCCCTCGCCGGGGAACGCGAACCCGAGGCCGTCGCCGGCCGCGACGTCGCGGCGGGCGTAGTGCACGCTGTGGGACACGAGGACCGCGACCCACGACACGACGATGACCGCGACGCCGAGCACGGTCAGCGCGGGGGCCGCGGCCCATGCGACGCCCTGGGCCAGCGCGAACCCGACGAGCAGCGCCATGATCGCGAACTGGACGGACCACGCCGTCGACCCGCCGCCGAGGAGCAGCGTGCGGACGCGGCCGCGCCCGTCGGGGTGCGCGCGCAGCAGGGCCCGCTCGAGCTCGGGGCCGCGGCGCCCGGCGAACGCGACGCACGTCAGCGTGCAGGAGAGCCCCGCGAGCACGACCCACACGAGGAGGCCCGCCGCCACGGGGACCGTCCGGTCGTCGAGGCCGAGCGGGCCCTCCGCGAGGAGCACGACGACCGGGCCGGTCACGAGCGCGACGACGGTCGAGACGAGGGTCCGCGTGGTCTCGGGGACGAGGCGGTCGCGCAGGGCGGGTCGGGCGGTGGACGGGCGTCGGGTCATGGGCCGGGAGGCTACCCGGCGGCGGCGCCCGTCCTCAGCGCGGTCCGGGTGCCACGAGCTCGCCGACGAGGCGGACCGCGAGCGCCCGCACGTCACGTCCCTCGCTCAGCGCGCTCACGGCGGCGCCGTCGACGACCGCGACGAGGAGCGACGCCGCGACGTGGCCGAGGCCCCGCACGGCGAGGAGCTGCGCGACGGCGTCGTCCAGACCCTGCCGACCCATCCCGTAGGCCCGGGCGAGCGCCGGGTAGCGGCCGGCGCCGACGAGGTGCTCGTAGAAGCCCCGCAGCTCGCTCTCCCCGCCGGGCGGCAGGACGGCGTCCACGAGGACGCGCGCGTCCTCCCGGGCCCGGTCCCCGCCCTGTGCCGCGCGCTCGGCGGCGCCGTGCGCGTGCTCCGCCCACCCGGTGACGATGAGCTCGCCGGCCGCCTCCATGAGGTCGTCGAGGCCGGTGAAGTAGTAGGTGGTGGCGGCGAGCGGGACGTCGGCGCGCGTCGCGACGGCGCGGTGGGTCACCGCCGCGGGGCCGTCCTGGAGGATGAGGTCCGCGGCGGCGCGGACGATCGCGTCCCGGCGCGCGACACCGCGCGCCTGGCGCCGCGGTGCGGGTCGTCGGTCGGCGGTCTCGGTCGGCGTCGTCCCCACCCGCACACCGTAGGGCACCGGCCGCGCGCTCGTCAGGCGGGCAGGCGTCCCGCGCCCGCCGCCCGCAGCGCGTCGACGATGCGCGCGACGTCGGGCTCGCGCACGCGCGCCGTGCCGACGACCACGCCGTGCTCGGTCGGCTCGGCGCGCTCGACGCCCGTCCCGCTCAGCGGCTCGACGGGGACGCCGGCCGCGCGCAGCCCGTCGACCGCCGCGTCCTCGGCCGCCGGGCCGGGGAGCGGGACGACAAGGTGGAGACCCGCCGCGACGCCCCCGACCGTGACGCCGGGCAGGGCCTCGCCGAGCGCGGCGAGCAGCGCGCGGCGCCGCCGCTGGTAGACGACCCGGGCCCGGCGCAGGTGCCGCTGGTACGCGCCCGAGCCGAGGAGCGCCGCGAGCGCCGCCTGCTCGGGGACGGACGTGCCGAGGTCGGCGTGGCGCTTGGCCTCGACGAGCGGCCCGACGACGCGCGGTGGCGCGACGACCCAGCCGAGCCGCAGCGCGGGCGACAGGAGCTTGGAGACGGACCCGAGGAGCACGACCCGCTCGGGGGCCAGGGGCTGCACCGACGCCACGGGCCGACGGTCGTAGCGCAGCTCGGCGTCGTAGTCGTCCTCGAGCACGAGGCGGTCCCCCGCGGCGGCCCACGCGAGCAGCGCACGACGGCGCGCCGGGGCGAGCACGACGCCGAGCGGGAACTGGTGCGCGGGCGTCACGAGCGCGGCGCGCGCGTCCTCGGGGAGCAGGTCGGTCCGCAGCCCGTCGGCGTCGACGGGCACGCCTGCGGGCCGGGTCCCCGCGTCGCGCAGGAGCTCGAGCGCGCCCCGCGACGACGGGTCCTCGACGGCGACCGTGACGGGCCCTGCCCCTGCCCCTGGCCCTGACCCCGGCCCGGGCGCCACCCGGCCCGCGGCGAGCAGCCGTGCGAGCAGCGCGAGCGCCTGGGCGACGCCGCTCACCACGACGACGTCGTGCGCGGTCACGTGCGCGCCGCGGCTGCGGCGCAGGTGCTCCGCGAGCGCCTCGCGCAGCGCGGGCAGGCCCTGGGGGTCCGGGTAGCCGAGGTCGGCGTCCGCGAGCCCGCGGACGCCGTCGCGGACCGCGCGCGCCCACGCCGCCCGTGGGAACAGCGCCGGGTCCGGGGTCCCGACGCTCACGGGCCGGGGGCCCGCCGTGCCGTGCCGGGTGCTCCCGGTCCCCGGGCCCCGTGCGGGCGGTGCCCCTCGGGGGGACGGCGCCGCGGGGAGCGCCGCGACGACGACGCCCGACCGCGGCCGGGACACGAGCAGCCCCTCGCCCACGAGCACGTCGACCGCCGTCGTCACCGTGCCGCGCGAGAGCCCGAGCGCGACGGCGGCGTCCCGGCCCGACGGCAGGACCGTGCCCGCCGCGACCCGCCCCTCGACGACCGCCGCGCGCAGGCCGTCCTGCAGCCAGCGGCCGACGTCGCGCGCGGGGCGCGGGCCGAGCACGAGCAGGAGGGCCTCGGGCGCGAGCCGGGTCGTCATCTGGCCCAGTGAACCAGGCACGACCTGGCCCTGCACCCTGGTCCACGACGCTCCTACCGTCGAGGCATGACACCCGCACCCGAGCGTCCCGGCAGCCCGCGGACCGGCGACCTGCGCTGCGCCGCGGGCATGGCGATCGTCGGCTCGTCGTTCGTCGCGTCCGCCGCCCTCGCCGGGTTCCCGGTGCTGGGCGGCCAGGCCGCGCGCTACGCCGTCGCCGCGCTCGTCCTGCTCGCCGTCCTCGCCGTGCGCCGGGTCACCTGGGTGCTCCCCTCGCCCCGCGCGCTCGGGCGCCTGACCGCGCTCGCCGCCACGGGGCTCGTCGGCTTCAGCGTCCTCGTCGTCGAGAGCGCGGGCCGCGCCGACCCGTCGCTCGTCGGGGCCGTCGTGGGCGCCTCGCCCGTCGTCCTCGCGGCCGCGGGGGCGCTACGGGCCCGGCGGCTCGCGGTCCGCACCCTCGCGGCCGCCGTCGTGGTGACCGCCGGGGTCGTGGTCGTCGAGGGCGGCGGCGCGGGCGACCCCGTCGGCGTCGCGCTCGCGCTCGGCGCGCTCGCGTGCGAGGTGTGCTTCTCGCTCCTCGCCGTCCCCCTCCTGCCGACGCTCGGCGCGCTGCGCGTGTCCGCCTACGCGTGCGTCCTCGCCGTGCCGCAGCTCGCCGTGCTCGGGCTCGTGCGGCAGCAGGTGTCGGGGAGCCCGTTCCTCGCGGTGCCCGACGGCGCCGAGCTCGCCGCGCTCGCGTACCTCGCCGTCGTCGTCACGGCCGTCGCGTTCCTCCTCTGGTACTCCGGCCTCGCGACGATCGGGCCTGCGCGCGCCGGGCTGTTCGCGGGCCTGCTGCCCGTGGCGGCGCTCGTCGCTTCGGTCGTGCTCGGGTTCGAGGAGCCGACCGCGCGGTCTGTCGTCGGGACGCTCGTCGTCGGGGCGGGGCTCGTGCTCGGCCTCGCCCCGGCGCGCGCACGCCGCCCGCTCGCGCACCGGCTACCGTGGCGGGCGTGAGCAGCACCGACCCCACCCCCGCCGTGCCCGACGACGCGAGCCGCGCCCCCGCCCGCCGGGAGCACGCGCTCCCCCGCCAGGTCTCCGAGACGTTCGACCCCCGCGCCTGGCGCGAGGTCGACGGCTTCGAGGCGCTCACCGACCTCACCTACCACCGCGGCGTCGAGCGCGACGCCGACGGCGCCGTCGTGCGGGACCTGCCCGTGGTCCGCGTCGCGTTCGACCGGCCCGAGGTGCGCAACGCGTTCCGGCCCCACACCGTGGACGAGCTGTACCGCGTCCTCGACCACGCGCGCATGACGTCCGACGTCGGGAGCGTGCTCCTCACCGGCAACGGGCCCTCGCCCAAGGACGGCGGGTGGGCGTTCTGCTCGGGCGGCGACCAGCGCATCCGCGGGCGCTCCGGGTACCAGTACACGACCGCGCCCGACGGCGGCGGGGACGTGCACACGCGCGACGCCGTCGACCCGGGCCGCGCGGGGCGCCTGCACATCCTCGAGGTGCAGCGGCTCATCCGGACGATGCCGAAGGTCGTGGTCGCGGTCGTCAACGGCTGGGCCGCGGGCGGCGGGCACTCGCTGCACGTCGTCGCGGACCTGTCGATCGCGAGCCGAGAGCACGCGCGGTTCAAGCAGACCGACGCGAACGTCGGGTCGTTCGACGGGGGCTACGGCTCGGCGTACCTCGCGCGGCAGGTGGGCCAGAAGCGCGCGCGGGAGATCTTCTTCCTCGCGCGGGAGTACTCCGCGCAGGACGCGTACGAGTGGGGCGCGGTCAACGAGGTCGCGGACCACGCGGACCTGGAGGCGCTCGCGATCGAGTACGCGCGCGTGATCGCGACGAAGTCGCCGCAGGCGATCCGGATGCTGAAGTTCGCGTTCAACCTCGCGGACGACGGGCTCATGGGACAGCAGGTCTTCGCGGGCGAGGCGACGCGGCTGGCGTACATGACGGACGAGGCCGTCGAGGGGCGCGACGCGTTCCTCGAGCGTCGCGACCCGGACTGGGGACGCTTCGGCTACGCGTTCTGACGGCCGCGGCTCAGGAGCCGCCGACGAGGCTCGTCAGCATCTCGAGGAGGCCGCGACCGACGAACGCCGCCGCGACGGCGAGGCCGAACAGGAGCCCGACCGAGACGACGACCGGGACGGCCGAGCGGGCGGCGCCGGGCTCGTCGTCGCGCGACGTGCGCGGCGCGTACGACGGCGGGAGCGACGTCGGGGCCGGACGCTGCGGGGCGCCCTCCGACGGGGTGCGGGGCTGGGACGGGTGGACGGGGTGCGGGACGACGGTTGCCATGACTCCACGGTGCCGCCCGGGACCCCTGCCGCGCGTCGGCCCCGCGGCTCGACCTGCGCGGCGGACGGTCCCCCTCGGGGCGGAGCGGTCGTACGCCGTGGGGAGGACGCCGTCCGCCCGACGGCGGAGGGTCAGCCCACCGTCCAGCTCCCGGACCCCGTGGGCACGAGCTCGATCCACGACGTGCCCGGCTCGAGCTCGACGGGTGCCCCGTCGGCGCCGCTGAGCACGAGCGGGGCCTCGACGCCCTCCTTGGACCACGTCACCGCGACCTGCTTGCCGCCGCTCGCGACGACACCCTTGCCCGTCCCGACGAGCTGCGTCTCGGGGACGGCCACCCCCGCCGGGTCCTTGAACCGCGTGTCCACCATCGTCGCGGCGAGCAGCACGACGTTCGTCGCCGACAGCCGCACCTCGTCCGCGGAGACGGCCGGGCGGTCGCCCTCGCTGCGCACGTAGCGGCCCTCGCCGCCGTCCCACTCCCACACCGCGCGGCTCGCGTGCGTGAGACGCACGTCGAGCCGGGTCGCCGCGTCGCCCGCGACCGTCGCGGTCGCCGTCCCGGGCTCGCGGGCGAACACGAGCTGCGCGGGCGGCGGGGACGTGCGGTCGCCGTCGGCCTGGGCCCAGAACGCCTCCGGGCTGCCGTACACGTTGTGCGGGGCGCGCCGCGCGCGCGTGGTCGTGAAGCCGTCGTCGCCCTCGTCCATGACGACCGACTGGACGCCCGCGGCACCCACGGCGTCGATGAACGGCTGCTGCCCGCCGGTGTACGCGAGGACGCCGTGCAGCGGCGCGACGATCGCCGGGTCCATGGGCCGCACCGAGCGGACGGGGCCCACGCTCTCGGGCACCTGCGAGTGATAGACGGCGACGAAGCGCGTGATGCCGCCCTCGACGACCTCCTCCCACACGACGTCGGCCTGCTCGAGCCCCGTCTGCGGGCGCGCCTGGGGCGCGTTCTCGATCTTCACCGCGAGCGCCGGCCGGTCCGCGACCTCGTCGGCCGCGACGCCCGTGAGCGGCCACACGAGGGGGACGTCCGGCGTCGGGGGCACCTCCTTGGTGCCCGACACGTCGGGCTCGACCGTCGTGGTGCTCGGCGCCGTCGGCTCGCCCGCGCACCCGGCGAGCGCGACCACCGCCGCCACCACGACCGCGGCGAGCGCGCTCCCCCGGACTCCTCGTCCCGTCCTCGTCACCCTCGACCTCCCGACGGCCCGGGGCCCCTGCCCGTGCCGGCACCACGACGGACCTGTGTCCTCGGCCACGGTACGACCCGACCTAGGCTGATCCGGTGAACCGCGCCGTCGTCCCCGCCGATCTGGACGCCCTCGTCGCGGCGGTCGGGGCCGCGCTCGACGGCGACGGCCCGCCCGTCGCGCCCGTCCCGCTGCTCCCCCGCCCCCAGGGCTCCGGGCCGACCTCGGGCGACGTGCCCGCGGGCACCGCGCTCGTGCTGCGCACGTCGGGCTCGACGGGCGCGCCCCGGGAGGTGCTGCTCGGCGCCGACGCCCTGCGCGCGTCGGGCGCCGCGACGCACGAGCGGCTGGGCGGCCCGGGACACTGGCTCCTCACGCTGCCCCCGACGCACGTCGCGGGGGTGCAGGTCGTCGCGCGGGCCCACGCCGCGGGACGGGGCCTCACGGTCGCGCCCGCGGGCGAGCCCTTCACCCCCGGCGGGTTCGCGGCGCTCGTCGCGCGCGCCCCGCGCGGCGAGCGGCGGTACGTCTCGCTCGTCCCGACCCAGCTCCATCGCCTCGTCGAGGCGGCCGACGCCGGGTCCGCCGACGGCACCGCGGGCCTCGACGCGCTCCGCTCGCTCGACGCCGTGCTCCTCGGCGGTGCCGCGACGCCGCCCGCGCTGCTGCGCCGCGCGCGGTCCGCGGGAGCGCGCGTCGTCACCACGTACGGCATGACGGAGACGTGCGGCGGCTGCGTGTACGACGGCGTCCCCCTCCCGGGCGCGCGCGTCCGGCTGGTCCCGGCGGGCGACGCCGAGGGCGAGGGGGCGGGCGTCGTCGAGCTCTCCGGCCCGTTCCTCGCGCACGGCTACCTCGGGGAGCCGGCCGCGACCGCGGCCGCGTTCCGCACCGACGACGACGGCACGCGCTGGTTCCGCACGAGCGACCTCGGGCGGCTCGACGGCCCCGCGGACGCGCCGGTGCTCACCGTCCTCGGCCGCGCGGACGACGTGATCGTCTCGGGCGGCGTGAACGTCGCCCCGGCGGCTGTCGAGGCCGTGGTCGGCGAGGTCGCGGGCGTCGGGGAGGCGTGCGTCGTGGGCGTGCCGCACCCGGAGTGGGGCCAGGAGGTCGTCGCGGTCGTCACGCTGGCGGGCGCGCAGCGCGACGACGGTGCCGCGTCGGGCACGGCGGGCACGGCGGGCACGGCGGGCACGGCGGGCACGGCGGGCGCCGGGGGCGTGACGAGCGCCCCGCCCGAGCTCGTCGCCGCCGTGCGGGGCCGCGTCGCGGATAGGCTGGAGCGGGCGGCCGCACCCCGCCGCGTGCTCGTCGTCCCGGACCTCCCCCGGCGCGGGCCCGGCAAGGTGGACCGCGCCGCGGTGGCCCGGATCGCCGTCGGGCACGGGCGCACCCTGCCCGGCTGAGCCGGCCGCCGGACCACCCCGGCACGACCGAGCAGCACGACCCGAGACGCACGACCGAGACGCACGACCGAGACGGAGCACCATGGCCAGCACCACCCAGTGGGTCGCGGGCGCACGCCCGCGCACCCTCCCTGCCGCCGCGACGCCCGTCATCGTGGGTTCCGGCGCCGCGGCCCAGGTGGACGGGTTCGCGTTCTGGCCCGCGCTGCTCGCCCTCGGGGTCGCGCTCGCGCTCCAGGTCGGCGTGAACTACGCCAACGACTACTCGGACGGCGTGCGCGGCACCGACCTCGACCGCGTCGGCCCGCTGCGGCTCACCGCGTCCGGGCTCGCGCGGCCCGCGCAGGTGCGCGCCGCGGCGTTCGCCGCGTTCGGTGTCGCGGGCGTCCTGGGGCTCGTCCTCTGCGCGGTCACGGGCCACTGGTGGCTCCTGGCGGTCGGCGCCGTCGCGATCCTCGCCGCCTGGTACTACACGGGCGGGCGCAACCCCTACGGCTACCGCGGCCTCGGCGAGGTCGGGGTGTTCGTGTTCTTCGGCCTCGTCGCGACGCTCGGCACCACGTACACGCAGGCCGGGGTCGTCACGTGGCCGTCCGCGGTCGGCGCGGTCGCCGTGGGGCTGCTCGCGTGCGCGATCCTCATGGTCAACAACATCCGCGACATCCCGACCGACGTCGTCGCGGGCAAGCGCACGCTCGCGGTGCGGCTCGGCGACTTCCGGGCGCGCCGCGCCTACGTCGCGATGATCTGGGTGCCGCTCCTGCTGGCGGTGGTGTGCGCGTTCGCGTCGCCGTGGGCGCTCGGCACGCTCGTGCTCCTGCTGCCCGCCGCGCTCCTCACCGTCCCGGTGGTCGCGGGCGCGCGCGGTCCGCTGCTCGTCCCGGTGCTCGCGGGCACCGGCCTGTTCGAGCTCGGCTACGGCGTCCTGCTGGGGGTCGGGCTGGCGCTCTGAGCGTGGGCCCGCTCGGGGCCGGCGGGCTCCGGGCGGGCCGGCTCTGGGCGGGCGGGATCGGCCGGACCGGCTCCGGCGTCCCCGGTCAGCGCGCCGGGGAGGCTCCCGGGCGGCCGGTCGCGTCGGCTTCTGCCTCGGCCTCGGGGCGGGACGTCCCGTCCGCTGCGGCGGGGTCCGTGGACCCGGCGGCAGCCGCGGCGTCGTCGACGGCCGCGTCCTCGGCAGCCGCGTCGTCCTCGATCTCCCGGGAGAACCGCTCGCCCGTGCGGGCGCGGTGCTCGGCCCGGGCGGCGAGGTAGCGCGAGGCCGCCTCGCGGGGCTTGCTCAGCGTCAGGTACGACAGCATGAGCGCGACGGCGGCCGCGACGAGCACGAGCAGCCAGCCGCGCAGGCCGGCGAACCAGAGGGCGCCGAGCGCCACCGCGAAGAGGAGCAGACGCAGGACGGAGTAGACGACGACAGGCACGACTCCAGGGTACGGCCCGTAGGCTGGAGCCATGCTCCGCGTCCTGCTCCCGCTGCTCGCCGTCGGTCTCGCCGTCTACGCGCTCGTCGACCTCGCCTCGAGCGACGAGGACGAACGCGGCGGCATCCCCAAGGGGCTGTGGGTCGTGCTCATCATCCTCCTGCCGTTCCTCGGCCCCATCGCGTGGATCCTCGTCAAGCGCTCGGCGTCGCGGTCCGGGACGCGCTCCCGCCCCGCCGGCCGCCCCGGCCCCGGCTCGGCCCCCGGGGGCACGCGGCGTCGGCGCAACGCGCCCGTCGCGCCCGACGACGACCCCGAGTTCCTCTGGCGGCTCGAGCAGCAGCAGCGCCGCCAGGCACGCGACGACTCCCCGGCACCCGCCGACGACGCTCCGGCCACGGACGCGACGCCCGGGGACGAGCGCACCGACGACGGCGACGCGCGCCGCCCCGGCGCGAGCAACCCCTCGGAGGACGGCGACGACGCGACGCGCTGAGGCGCCCGGCGCGACTTGAGGCTCCCGCGACGACGAGGCTCGCACCGCCGAGTCCGCGACACCACGACGCTCGCACCGCCCAGCCCGCAGCACCACGAGGCTCGCACCACCCAGCCCGCAGCACCACGAGGCTCGCGCCACCCAGCCCGCAGCATGACGAAGGGGGCCGCCGTCCGATCGGACGGCGGCCCCCTTCGTCGTGCCGCGCCGCGTCGTGGTGCTGCGCAGCGGTGGGTCAGTCGCCCGGGTTGAGGCCCGAGTACGAGTGCTTGCCGTTGAACAGCAGGTTGACGCCGGTGAAGTTGAAGAGCACGCACGCGTAGCCGACGATCACGAAGTACGCCGCGCGGCGGCCGGACCACCCGCGGGTCGTGCGCGCGTGCAGGTAGGCCGCGTAGACGATCCAGACGACGAAGCTCCAGACCTCCTTGGGGTCCCAGCCCCAGTAGCGGCCCCACGCGTGCTCGGCCCAGATCGCCCCGCCGATGATCGTGAACGTCCACAGCACGAACGCCACCGCGTTGAGCCGGAAGCTCAGGGCCTCGAGCTGGAGAGCGCCCGGCGTCGAGTCGAGCCAGCGCCACCCGCGGGCCCCGACAAACGCGTTGCCCGAGTCGCGCGAGTCGCGCAGGAGCTGGAGCACCGAGGTGACGAACGCGACGGTGAAGATGCCCGTCGCGATGATCGCGACCCCGACGTGGATGACGAGCCAGTAGGACTGGAGCGCCGGCTGCACGCCCGTCGCGACGACGAAGAACGCGTTCTGGGCGAGCACGAGGAACAGGACCGACAGCCCCGTGACGAACGAGCCCAGGAAGCGCACGTCGCGCTTGAGGGAGACGGCGAGGAACGCCGCGAGCGCGACGAACGTGCCCACGAGCGTGAACTCGTACATGTTGGCCCAGGGGGTGCGCCCGGCCGCGACCCCGCGCGTGACGATCGCGACGAGCAGCAGCGCGGTACCGAGCCACGTCAGCGAGACGCCGATGTTCGCGGCCTTGCGCGACGGCGGCGCGGCGTCCGACGGGTCCGCGTCGGCGGCGTCCGTCGTGCCGGGCCCGTACGGAGAGGCCGACGAGGCGCCCGCAGCGGTGAGCACCTCGGCGCGGTCCCCGGAGCGCTCGCGCGCGCCGGCCCGGGCGTCGGCCCGTTCGAGGTCCGCGCGGCCCGCGAGGCGCGCGAGGTCGATCGCGAACGCGACGAGCGCGACGGTCAGCGCGGTCGCTGCGGCCCAGACGAGGTCCTGGCTCAGCTCGGCGAGGGTCATCGGTCAGCCTTTCGTGCGCGGTCGCGCGAGGTCGGGTCCTGTGCGGGACGCCCGGTGGGGCGGGTGCCGTCCGCCGGGGCACGCCCCGGCGACGAGGTGAGGTCGCCCTCGTCCGATGGTGCCACGCCCGGGAGCGCGGCGAGAAGCGAGTCGACCTCGCCCTGCAGCCCGGCGTCGTCGCCCCGGGCGAGCCCCGCGACGGCGACGACGGTCCGCTCGCGCGGGGCGTCGTCGTCGCCCGTGCCGGGCACCTCCTCGCGCCACGCGCGCACCCAGACGCGGCGGCGGGGCGTGAACAGGGAGACGGCGAGGCCCAGCAGGGCGCCGAGCGAGAAGACGAGCACCCACGTGAGCGACGGGTCGTGCCGCAGGTCGAGGGCCACGTAGCGCGGCAGGGAGTCGAACGTGATGGTGCCGAGCCCGTCGGGGAGGTCGACGGTCTCGCCGGGCGCGACGAGGATCTTCACCCGCTCGCCGTCTTCGTCGACCGACGGCGTGAGGTCGTCGGTGTCGAGGCGGTAGACGTTCTGGGGCAGGCCCTCGTCGAGGCCCAGGTCGCCCCGGTACACCTCGAGCACGAGGAGCGGGTTGATGGGCTGCGGGTAGATCGAGGCCGCCGTCTCGCCGTCCTCGCTGATCTCGGCAGTCGGCAGGAAGTACCCGACGAGGCCGATCTGGTCGAGGCCGTCCGACACGTCGGGCACCTTGATGACGCCGCGCGACGTGTACATCGTGTCCTCCGGCAGGAACGGCACGCGGCCCGAGAACGCGGTCTCGCCGTCGGCGTCGCGCACCGTCACCTCGGGCGCGAACCCGTTGCCCTGGAGGTAGATCTTCGCGCCGCCCGCGGTGAGCGGGTGGTTGACCTTGATGGTCTCCTCGTGGCGGGCGCCGTCGGGGTCGCGCACCGTGACGAACGCCGTGAAGTCGCGCGACTGGGCGAACGCGGCGGCGTCGGCCGCGAACTCCGACTCGAACGCGTCGAGCGTCATGGAGAACGGGACGAGCGACGACGGGCGGAACCAGGCGCCGTTCTCGAACGTGTCGTAGTCGACGACCGCGTTCGCGAAGCCGCGGCCCTCGGTGACGATGGCCTGGCCGCGGTAGTGCAGGAGCTGGCCGGTCGCGACCGCGACGAGCAGCCCGACGAGGGACAGGTGGAACAGCAGGTTCCCGGTCTCGCGCAGGTACCCGCGCTCCGCGGACACCGTCCGCGCGGCGGGCCGGGCGGCGGCGCGCCCGCGGGCGGGCGTCGCGTCCTCGGCGCCGGTGTCGACGCGGAAGGTCGGGAGCCAGGACAGACGGCCGCGCAGGTGCGTGCTCGCCGCCTCGACGACCTCGTCGGGCGTCGCGTCCGTGACAGCGCGGCCCTGCGCGGGGAACCGGTCGAAGCGGCGGGGCGTGCGGGGCGGGCGGGAGCGCAGCGCCTGGAGGTGCGCCTTGGTGCGCGGCAGGATGCACCCGACGAGCGACACGAACAGCAGGATGTAGATCGCCGAGAACCACACCGACGCGTAGACGTCGAAGAAGCCGAGCCGGTCGAGCCACTCCCCCGTCGTGGGGTTCTCCTGGAGGTAGCGCAGCACCGCCGCTGGGTCCTGCGGGCGCTGCGGCAGGACCGACCCGGGCACCGCCGCGACCGCGAGCAGCATGAGGAGCATGAGCGCGACGCGCATGCTCGTGAGCTGGCGCCACGTCCAGCGCAGCGCACCGCGCCACCCGAGCGACGGGAGCGTCGGGCCGCCGTCGCCCCCCGCGCCGCCCTTCCCGCCCGACGGCGTCCGCTCCCCCGGGCCGTCGCCCGCGGAGAACGCGTCGTCGATGCCCTCGGGGCGGTAGCCCGTCCGCACGGTCGTGCCGGCCTTCTCGGCCTTCTCGACCTGCTCGGCCTGCTCGCTGTTCCCGGGCTCCCCGGTCCGCCGGCTCATCTCACACCACCGTCACGTATCCGCCGATCCAGCCCTGCAGCGACGTCGTCCACGTCGTCCACAGGCCCGTGACCAGCGCCAGACCGATGAGCACCAGCAGCCCGCCGCCGA
This sequence comes from Cellulosimicrobium sp. 72-3, assembly GCF_013127315.1. Lineage (NCBI taxonomy): Bacteria > Bacillati > Actinomycetota > Actinomycetes > Micrococcales > Promicromonosporaceae > Cellulosimicrobium > Cellulosimicrobium sp. 72-3. The sequence goes on along the minus strand of NZ_CP053419.1, from coordinate 1,018,026 downwards.
TCCGCATGATCGCGAGACGGTGCCGGCGCAGGAACCCGAGCATGCGCTGCGAGCTCTGCAGCCCCAGCGCGATGAGGAGGAAGGGCACGCCCAGCCCGAGGCAGTACGCGACGCCGAGGATCGCGCCGCGCCCCGCCGACGCCTCGCTGAGCGACAGCGCCTGGACGGCGACGAGCGTCGGGCCGAGGCACGGGGTCCAGCCGAGCCCGAACACGATGCCGAGCAGCGGCGCCCCCCACAGCCCGGCCTGCGGGCTCACGTGCAGGCGCCGCTCGCGCTGGAGGAAGGGCAGCGCGCCGAGGAACGCGAAGCCCATGAGGATGACGACCACGCCGAGCACGCGCGTGATGACGTCCTCCCAGCGGACCAGGTGCACGCCGATCGCGCCCGCCGCGAACATGAGCGCCACGAACACGAGCGTGAACCCGGCGACGAACAGCCCGACCCCCGCGAGCACGCGGCCCCGGCTCGGTGCCGCGACCCGGGTGGCCGTCGTCGTGCCCCCGGACGCCTTGCCCCCGTCGCCGGTGGTGGCGGCGGCCATGCCCGAGACGTAGCCGACGTACCCCGGCACGAGCGGCAGCACGCACGGCGACGCGAACGAGACGAGGCCCGCGATGACCGCGACGGGCACCGCGAGCAGCATCGAGCCGCTCCACACGGTCGTCGCGAAGGTGTCGCCGATGCTCGACGCGGCGCCCGCGGGGACCGCGGCGGCGAGGGGCGTGAGGACGGGCACGGTCAGCTCTCGGCGAGGACGTCGTCGACCAGGGCGGTGAGCGTCGAGCCCTCGACGAGCCCGATGACGCGCGCCGCGACGCGGCCCTCGCGGTCGAGCACGACGGTGGACGGCACGGCCTGGAGCGGGACGGTGCCCGAGAGCGCCGCGACGACCTCGCCGGACCGGTCGTCGATCGACGGGTAGGGGACGTCGAACCGACGCTGGAACGCCTGGGCGGCGCCCGCCTCGTCGGTCGTGTTGATCCCCAGCACCTGCACGCCGTCGTCGGCGCGGTCGTTGGCGAGCGCCACGAGGTCGGGCGCCTCGGCCCGGCAGGGTGCGCACGCCGCGTACCAGGTGTTGAGCACGACGACGTCCCCGAGCCACGCGCTCGTGTCGACCTGCTCGCCCTCGTAGTCCGTGCCCGTGAGCGCGACGACGTCGCCGCGCTCGTCGGCGTCCCACGTGCGGACCGACCCGTCGCCCGAGACGAAGCCCTGCCCCACGACGTCGGTCGTGGCGCCGGAGTCCTGGGCGCACGCCGCGAGACCGAGGGTCGCGGCGAGCACGACGGCGCCCGTCAGCGCACGGCGCACGGGTCGCCGACGCGACGGCAGGGCAGCGGCCCGCGCCTCGACGGAGAGGGGGCGCGCGGCACGCGCGCGCGAGTCGGCGGTCACGACGGCATCACGGGACGCACCCTGCCCGCGCTTCCTGAACGGGACCTGAGAGACGTGACCTCCGCCACGCCCGAACCGTGCAGTTCGGACGCGACGGCCGTGGCGACAGCGCTGGACATGACCGACGTCACGCCCCGGAGACGGTCGCCGCGCCCGGGAGGAGGTCCGCGACCGGCTCGGTGTAGTGGAGGCCGACCAGGCGGTCGTCCTCGAAGTGCAGCGACGTGAGCGACGCGAGCGAGCACTCGCGCTTGCGCGGGTCGTGCCAGAGCCGGCGGTTCTCGAAGCTCAGGCGCGTGAGCCACACCGGGAGCTGGTGGCTGACGAGCAGCGCCTCGTGCCCGGCCGCCTTGTCCCGCGCGTCGGCGACGGCGGCCCGCATGCGCGCGACCTGCTCCACGTACGGCTCGCCCCACGAGGGGCGGAACGGGTTCCACAGGTAGGGCCAGTGCTGCGGGTGCCGCAGCGAGCCGTCCCCGACGCCGAAGGTCTTGCCCTCGAAGTGGTTCGCGGCCTCGATGAGCCGCTCGTCCGTGCCCAGCTCGAGCCCGAACGCCTCGGCGGCAGGCGTCGCGGTCTCCTGCGCGCGCTGCAGCGGCGAGGCCACGACGACCGTGAGGTCGGCGCGGGGGCGCGACGTGCCGTCGGGCCCGGGCTCGCCCGCGAGGTGCGCGGCGACGCGGCGGGCCATCTCGTGGCCGCGCTCGGAGAGGTGGTAGCCGGGGATCCGGCCGTAGAGGACGCCGTCGGGGTTGTGGACCTCGCCGTGGCGCAGGAGGTGGACGATGGTGGAGACCATGCCCACCAGTGTCCCGCACTCGGGGCGAGCGCACGCCACCGCGGGTCGGCGCGACGGGCCGGGAGAGGCGGTCAGGCGTCCCGGTCGGCCTTGCACGCCTCCGCGACGGCCGCCATCGCCTCGCCCAGCGCCCGGAACTGCTCCGGCGTGAGCACGTCGACCAGGTACCGGCGCACGGCCGCCACGTGGGCGGGCGCCGACGCGACGAGCACGCGGTAGCCCTCGCTCGTCATCGCGCAGTTCACGCCGCGGCGGTCGCCCGAGCTCGCGGAGCGCCGGACCAGGCCGCGCGCCTCCATGCGCGCGACGGTGTGCGTCACGCGGCTGCGCGAGCGGGCGAGCCCGTCCGCGAGCGCCGACATGCGCAGCGTGTGGTCGGGGCTCTCGGAGAGCCGCACGAGCAGCTCGTACTCGTTGAGCGAGACCTCGGACCGTTCCTCGTGGTCCCGGCCGAGCGCCTCGATGAAGCGCACGGTCCCGTCGAGGTACGCGCGCCACAGGCGCTGCTGCTCCGCGTCGAGCCAGCGCGGCTCGACGGCGGGGACTGCGGGGGTGCGGACGGTGCTCGCCGTCGGGGTGTCGACGTCGTTGCGGGTCATGGGTCCTCGGCGGTGCGGGAGGGGCTGGGGGCGTGGGGGCGTCGGAACATTGTTCCACCCCACGGGAATAGACGGACCGAGGGGTGCTGTTGATACGCTCGTTCCGAAGTTGAACGTTCAACCACTTGGTCCGCCCGGACCCCGACCACCCGCAGGAGCACCCATGGCCTCGTCGCTGCCCGCCGGCCTCACCGCCGGTACCTACGCCCTCGACGCGTCGCACTCGCAGGCGTCGTTCACCGTCCGCCACGCCGGGATCTCGAAGGTCCGCGGCACCCTCGCGATCACCGACGGCACGATCACCGTCGGCGACGACCTCGAGTCGACGTCCGTGACCGCCCAGCTCGACGCCGCGTCCGTGAGCACGGGCGACGAGAACCGCGACAACCACCTGCGCAGCGCCGACTTCTGGGACGCGGAGAACAAGCCGACGTGGACGTTCACGTCGACGCGCATCACGGGCGACGGCGACGACTACGTCGTGGCCGGCGACCTGACGATCAACGGCGTCACCAAGCCGGTCGAGCTCGAGACGGAGTTCGCGGGCACCGCGACCGACCCGTTCGGCAACCCGCGCGCGGGCTTCGAGGCGACCACGGAGATCTCGCGCAAGGAGTTCGGCCTCACCTGGAACGCCGCGCTCGAGACCGGCGGCGTGCTCGTCGGCGACAAGATCAAGATCGCGCTCGACGTCTCGGCCATCAAGCAGGCCTGACCGTCGTCCCGGGCACGTCCCGGGCGAGACCGGCGCCCTCCGGCAGGGGTGCCGCCCCGAGGGGCCGCGTGCACCGGCACGCGGCCCTTCGTCGTCCCCGGGTCCGGGCGCCGGGGCGGCTCAGCGCTCCTGCGACGCCGCGAGGGCGCGGGCCTGCGAGTGGAACGCGAGGATCTGCAGCTCGCTGCCGACGTCGACGCCGCGCACGTCGACGTCCGCCGGGACCTGGAGCGCGCGCGGCGCGAAGTTGAGGATCTCGCGCACCCCCGCCGCGACCACGCGGTCCGCGACCGCCTGCGCGTGCGCCGCGGGCGTCGCGAGGACGACGATCGACACCTTCTCGCGCTCCACGACCTCCTCGAGCGCGTCGACGTGCTCGACGACGAGGCCCGCGGCCCGCGTCCCGACGACGTCCGGCGACGCGTCGAGGAGCGCCGCCACGTGGAAGCCGCGCTGCTCGTAGCCCGAGTAGTTCGCGAGCGCGTGCCCCAGGTTGCCGATCCCGACGATCGCGATGCGGTGCTCGTCGACGAGGCCCAGGGCCTCGGTGATGTACTGCGCGAGCGAGTCGACGTCGTAGCCCACGCCGCGCGTGCCGAACGAGCCGAGGAACGACAGGTCCTTGCGCAGCTGGGCCGGGCCCACGCCGGACAGCTCCGCGAGCTCGACCGACGACGTCGTCCCGACGCCCCGCGCCACGAGGTCCCGCAGCGCGCGCAGGTAGGACGGGAGCCGCGCCACCGTCGCGCTCGGGATCCCCGGCGCCGTCACCTCACCGACTACCTGCTCAGCCACCGTCACTCCGTCGTCCAGGGACCGTCCTCGTCGACGGTCACGCTCCACGGGAGGAATCATCCCAGGTCCGCGCGCGGCGCCGAAATCCGGGCCACCGCACGCGCCAGCCGGCGCGCGTCCACGCGCCAGAACCCCTGCTGCACCCCGCCGACCGTGACGACCGGCACGTACTCGCCGTACTGCTCGCGCAGCGCCGGGTCGGTGCCCGGCGCGTCCAGGTCGACCTCCGCCCACGCGACGCCCGCCTCGGCGCACACGTCCTCGACGACCGTCCGCGCGTCGTCGCACAGGTGACAGCCCGCGCGGCCGAACAGCAGGACGGGGGCGGGGGCGTCGGAGGTGCTCACGCCTCCCAGGGTACGAGGCCCCGGCGGCCCGACCGCCTAGAGTGGAGGCATGGCGACGTCTCCCGGCCCGGGCCCCGACCCGACCTCCCGGCCGACGCTCCCCGAGGAGGCGCCCGCGCGCGCCCCCGGTCCGCCGCACCGCACCGCCGCGTTCTTCGACGTCGACAACACGATCATCCGCGGCGCCTCGTCGTTCCACCTCGCGCGCGCCCTGTACCAGCGCGAATTCTTCTCGACGCTCGACATCGTGCGCTTCGCCGTGCACCAGGCCCGGTACCTCGCGTTCGGCGAGAACAAGCAGCAGATCGACCGCATCCGGTCGCGCGCGCTCGCGCTCATCGCCGGGCGCTCCGTCGCCGAGGTCACCGCGATCGGCGAGGAGGTCTACGACACCGTCCTGTCGCTGCGCATCTACCCCGGCACGCGCCGCCTCCTCGACGAGCACCTCGCGGCCGGCCACCAGGTGTGGCTCGTCTCCGCGACCCCCGTCGAGATCGGCGAGCTCATCGCGCGCCGGCTCGGCACGACGGGCGCGCTCGGCACCGTCGCCGAGCACGAGGACGGCTTCTACACGGGACGGCTGGTCGGCGACATGATGCACGGCCGCGCCAAGGCCGCCGGGGTGCGAGCGCTCGCCGAGCGCGAGGGCATCGACCTCGAGGCGTCGTACGCGTACGGAGACTCGCTCAACGACGTGACGATGATGGAGGCCGTGGGGCACCCGTGCCCCATCAACCCCGACGCCCGCCTGCGCCGCCACGCGCAGGACGTCGGCTGGCCCATCCGCGAGTTCCGCGGGCGTCGCCGCCGCGTCGCGCGCAGCAGCGTCCGCACCGCGAGCTGGGCCGGCGCCGCCTGGGCCGCCGCGCTCGTCCTGCGCTCGGTGCGCCGCGCCGTCGACCGGCGCATCGCCCGCCTCTGACCCCGCCCGGGCCGCGCCCGGAGACGCGTCGAGCCCGGTCCCTCGGGAGGGGCCGGGCTCGGCGACGGGTCGGCGCGTCAGGACGCGCGCGACGTCACTTCTTGTTGCGACGCTGGTGACGCGTCTTGCGAAGCAGCTTGCGGTGCTTCTTCTTGGCCATGCGCTTGCGGCGCTTCTTGATGACGGAGCCCATACGGTCCTCGCAATGCTCGAGCGGCGTGTCGGTCGGCGACCGGTCGACCGGCCGCGGGTGGTCCACGGTTGATCGGGGCCCCGGCGACCACGAGGGCGCCGCAAGCCGACCAACACGAGAGAAATCCGCCCCCTAGCCTACCCGCTCGCGCCCGTGCCCCGGTACGCGACCGGTCGCGGGGCGCCTCAGTCGAAGTGCGCGTCGAGGCCCAGCAGCGGGAAGACGGCCCGGCGCGTGGCCGCGACGGCGCGGTCGACGTCGTCGTCCGGGTCGTACCCGCTGCTCCACCGCCGGACCTCGACCTCGGGCCCGAACGCGAGCGGTGCGTCGAACCCGGCGACCTCCGCGACGCGCTCGCGCCACTCCGCGGGCAGGGGCACGCCCGCGGTGACGGGCCGGTGCACGACCTCCCCCACGACGGCCGACCACACGAGCGGCACGACGCGCGCGATCGCGTACCCGCCCCCGCCGAGCGCGAGCCACCGCCCGTCGGTCAGCTCGTGCGCGAGCCCGTGCATCCAGGTGGCGGCCGTGCGCTGCGCGTCGACGGACACGTCGAGGTCGGACAACGGGTCCTCGCCGTGCGCGTCGCACCCGTGCTGGGTGACGAGCACCTCGGGGCGGAACGCGCGGAGCACGGGCGGCACGACGGCGTCGACCGCGCGCAGCCAGCGGGCGCCGTCGGTGCGGCGCGGGAGCGCGACGTTGACCGCCGTCCCCTCGGCGCCGGGGCCCCCGAGGTCGGTCGGGTGGCCCGTCCCGGGGAAGAGCGTCGCGCCGCTCTGGTGGACGGAGACGGTGAGGACGCGCGGGTCGCCCCAGAACGCCTCCTCGACGCCGTCGCCGTGGTGGGCGTCGAGGTCGACGTACGCGACGCGCTCGACCCCGTCGTCGAGCAGGCGCCGGATCGCGACGGCCGCGTCGTTGTAGACGCAGAAGCCCGACGCCGCGCCCGCCTTCGCGTGGTGCATGCCGCCCGCGACGTTCACCGCGTGCTGGGTACGGCCCGCCGCGATCTCGCCCGCCGCCTCGTACGAGCCCGCGACGATCCGCGCGGCGGCCTCGTGCATCCCGCGGAAGACCGGGTCGTCCTCGGTGCCGAGGCCGCGGGCCGGGTCGGGCGTGCCGTGCTCCGACGCCGCGCGCACCGCCGCGACGTACGCGGGCTCGTGCACGAGCTCGAGCACGTCGTCGGGCGCGGGCTCGGGCCGCACGACCCGCAGGTCCGCGTCGTCGTCGAGCAGGCCGAGGGCGCGCACGAGCCCCATCGTCAGGTCGAGCCGGGCCGGCGCCATCGGGTGGCCGGGACCGAAGTCGTAGCCGAGGAGCTCGGGGCTCCACACGACGCAGGCTCCGGGCGCCGCAGCCGCCCCGGTCGGGGCGGGCGACGACGTCGGGTCGGTCGTGGGCATGGCTCACGGTAACGCCCGACGGCGCGCCCCCGCCCCACCGACCGCGCGCCGGACCGCGCGGGGCCGCCGGTCCGGGCCTCCGCCGGGTCTCCGCGAGCCCCCCGGTGCGGCGTCCGGGCCCGCGAGCGGGCATGATGTCCCGGCGCCGGAGCGGCGACATGACGGGCCACCGGGCCCGTGGCAGAGTGGCGCGAGTGGTGAGGGAGGCTCCATGCCGACGAGCATGACCGGGCGCCTGTTCAGGGGGCGGGAGATCGTCGACCGCCTCGCCCGACAGTCCCCCGCCCGCCTCGCCGTCACCGTGTTCGCCGCCGTCATCGCCGTCTTCACCGCGCTGCTCATGGCGCCCTGGGCGACGGCGAGCGGCCGGTCCGCGCCGTTCGTCGACGCGTTCTTCACCGCCACGTCCGCCGTGTGCGTCACCGGTCTCGTCGTGGTCCCCACGGGGACCTACTGGTCGGGGTACGGGCAGGTCGTCATCCTGCTCGGCATCAAGATCGGCGGCCTCGGCGTCATGACGCTCGCGTCGATCCTCGGCATGGCCGTGTCCCGGCGCATCGGCCTCACGCAGAAGCTCCTCACCGCGTCGGAGACGAAGACGACGCGGCTCGGCGAGGTCGGCTCGCTCGTGCGGGTCGTCATCATCACGTCAACCTCGCTCGAGCTCCTCATCGCGCTGCTCCTGCTGCCGCGGTTCGTCGTGCTGGAGGAGACGTTCGGCGAGGCCGCGTGGCACGGCATCTTCTACGGCATCTCCGCCTTCAACAACGCGGGGTTCATCCCGACGGAGCACGGTCTCGCGCCGTACGTCGGCGACTGGATGCTGTGCCTGCCGATCATCCTCGGCGTGTTCATCGGCTCCCTCGGCTTCCCCGTCATCCTCAACGTCATGCGCAACCGCCGCCGGGCCTCCAAGTGGAGCCTGCACACCAAGCTCACGCTCACGACGAGCGCGGCGCTCGTCGTCGTGGGCACGGTGCTCTTCGCGGCCGTCGAGTGGGGGAACCAGCGGACCCTCGGGCCCCTCGACCTCGGCGAGAAGCTCCTCGCGTCGCTCTTCGCGGGCGTCATGCCGCGCTCCGGCGGCTTCTCGACCGTGGACACCGGCGGCATGCACGAGGCGAGCTGGCTCATCACCGACGCGCTGATGTTCGTCGGTGGCGGCTCCGCGTCGACCGCGGGCGGCATCAAGGTCACGACGCTCGCCGTCATGCTCATCGCCATCGTGTCCGAGGCGCGCGGCGACCGGGACATGGAGGCGTTCGGGCGACGCATCCCGCGCGACACCCTCCGGCTCGCGGTCGCGGTGTCGTTCGTCGGTGCGACGGCGGTGCTCCTGTCGAGCCTGCTCCTGCTGGAGATCACCGGCGAGACGCTCGACGTCATCCTCTTCGAGACCATCTCGGCGTTCGCGACCGTCGGCCTGTCGACCGGCATCACGCCCGACCTGCCCGACGCCGGGAAGTACGTCCTCATCGCGCTCATGTTCGTCGGGCGCACAGGCACCATGACGTTCGCCGCCGCGCTCGCGCTGCGCGACCGCCGCCGGATCGTGCGCTACCCCGAGGAGCGCCCCATCATCGGGTGAGCAGGCCCGCCCGGCGGCGCGACCGCCGGACGCGACCGCCGCACGAGACCTCACCGACACGCCAGACACCGCACCACCGGACCGACGAAAGGCCCCACCGTGACCGACCCGTTCACCCGCGCCGCCGACGGGAAGGACGGCGCGTCCGCGGACCCCGTCGCCCAGCGCATCGTCGAGCGCGGCCGCGCGGAGCGCGCGCGCCGGGACGAGGCGAAGGCCCCGCGCAAGGACGCGGGCGTCCTCGTCATCGGCCTCGGCCGCTTCGGCACGGCGATCGCCGCGACGCTGGACCGCCTCGGCCAGGACGTGCTCGCCGTCGAGCGCGACCCCGACCTCGTCGCCCAGTGGAGCGGACAGCTCCCGCTCGTCGAGGCCGACGCCTCCAACCCGGTCGCGCTCGAACAGCTCGGCGCGCGCGACTTCCCCGTCGCGGTCGTGGGGGTGGGCACGTCGCTCGAGGCGAGCGTGCTCATCACCGGCAACCTCGTCGACATGGGCACGCCCCAGATCTGGGCCAAGGCGATCTCGGCGGAGCACGGGCGCATCCTCCAGCGCATCGGCGCGCACCACGTCGTGTTCCCCGAGGCCGACGCCGGCTCGCGCGTCGCGCACCTCGTCTCCGGGAAGCTGCTCGACTACATCGAGGTCGAGGACGGGTTCACGATCGTCAAGATGCGGCCGCCCCGCGAGGTGCAGGGGTTCACGCTCGCGCAGTCGAAGGTGCGCGAGCGGTACGGCGTCACCGTGATCGGCGTGAAGTCACCCGGCGAGGAGTTCCTCTACGCGACCCCCGAGACCCGGATCAGCGCGAACGACCTGCTCATCGTGTCGGGTCACGCCGACCTCCTGGAGCGGTTCGCCGCTCGGCCGTGAGGGTCGGGTTCGATCGGGTTCACAGCCCGCGGGTCGGGCCCGCGGTGGGGTCGGACCGTGCGCTCGGACTGGCGCACCGTCGCCCTGGTCCTCCGGGCGGGGGTCGGAGGAGTGCGCCTTGACGTCCTTCGCGCACGGTCCGACCCCACCGCTCGTCCCGTCCTGGCCGTCGCGCTGGTCCTCCGGGCAGAGGTCGAAGAAGTGCGCCCCGGCGTCCTTCGCGCACGGTCCGACCCCACCGCTCGTCCTGGCCGTCGCCCTCCGTCCCGTGGTCCGGGTCCGGGTCCGGTGGTCGCGCGCGGTCGGCCTGGCGCTGTCGTGCCACGCGGGTCCCGACGTTCGCGCCACGGAAGCCCAGGGCTGTCGTGCCGCGGGGCCGCACCGTACGGTCCTCCCGCGCGGTCTCACCGACCTCGGCCGGTCGGGGTCAGGAGGGTGGGCGGTGCAGGACGAAGAGGCCTCGGTGCAGGGGGCGGTCGTGGCGGTCGGCGTCGGTCGCGACGTACTCGTCGAGGACGGCGAGGATGCGGCGGTCGAGTTCGGCGACGTCGTCGTCGGAGAGGTGCAGGTAGAACGCCGCGGAGGTGGTGACGGCGTCCGGACCGGCGGCGAGGGCGTCGTCGAGCGCCGCGGCGACGGGGCCGAACCGCGCGCCGGGCGCGGCGTCGCGCAGCGGGTCGTCGAGCCACCACGTGGCACCCGTGGCGCGGTAGGGCCGCTCGAGCGCCCCGCCGGTCCCCGTGCGGACCTCCGCGGGCTCGAGCAGCCCGGCGCGCACGAGGAGCCGGACGTGGTGCAGCGCCGTGCCCGGCGGGACGCCGAGGTGGTCGGCGAGCTCCTTGTTCGTCATCTCGCGCGTGCCGCACTGCCGCACGATGCGCTGGCGCAGCGGGTGCGCGAGCGCCTTCGCCTCGAGGGCGGTGGGCGGACGGCGGCCCGGGACGCCGGGGGCGCCCGGCCTGGGGGCGGGCCCGGCGGTGGGATCCGGGATCGACTCCAAGGTCGACTCCGGGGTGGGCTCGGGGGTCATGGGCTCATCGTACGGACCCTCGATCGAGAGCGCTCGATCGATTGGGGTTTCTCGATCACTGTGCCATGCTGGGCGACATGGCCTCTCGACCCGGGCGCCGTCGCCCCGCCGCCGCACCGCTCGGCGCGCCGTTCCGGCGCCTGTGGGCCGCGTCCACGGTGTCGAACCTCGCCGACGGGGTGCTCAAGGTCGCGCTCCCGCTCGTCGCGGTCCGGTACACCGACTCGCCGGCGCTGGTCGCGGGGCTGACGTTCGCCCTCACGCTCCCGTGGCTGCTCTTCGCGCTGCCCGCGGGCGCGCTCGCCGACCGTCTGGACCGGCGGCTCGCGATGGTCGGCGCCAACGTGGCGCGCGCGGTCCTCGTGGTCGCGCTCGCGGCCGTCGCGCTCGTGCCCGACGCCGGGAGCATCGCCGTGCTGTACTTCGTCGCCTTCGCCGTCGGCGCCACCGAGACGCTGTACGACACCTCGGCGCAGTCGATCCTCCCGCAGGTCGTGCCGCGCACCGCGCTCCCCCGCGCCAACGGGCGCCTCTACGCGGCGGAGCTCACCGCGAACCAGTTCGTGGGGCCACCTCTGGGCGGGCTGCTCGTGGCCGCGGGCGCCGCCGTCGCGTTCGGCGTCCCCGGAGCGCTCTGGGCGCTCGCCGTGGTGCTGCTGCTCGGGCTCCCGGGCACGTACCGGACGGTGCGCGCGACCCGCACGACGCTGCGCGCGGACGTCGCCGAGGGCCTGCGGTTCCTGTGGCACGACCGCATCCTGCGCACGCTCGCGATGATGGTCGGCGGCATCAACTTCGCGAGCAACGCCGCGTTCGCGGTCTTCGTGCTCTACGCCGTCGGCCCCGACTCGCCCCTCGGCCTGTCCGAGCCGGCGTACGGCGTGCTCCTCACCGCGACGGCGGTCGGGGCGTTCGCGGGGTCGTTCGTCGCCGAGCGTGTCGTCGGGACGATCGGGCGCGCGCGCTCCCTCGCGCTGACGATCCTCGGCACGGTCGCCCTCGTCGGCGTCCCCGCGGTGACGACGAACGCGTGGGTGATCGGCGCCGTCTCCGCCGTCGGCGGTGCCGGGATCGCCGTGTGGAACGTCGTGACGCTGTCGCTGCGCCAGCGCATCACGCCCGACGCCCTGCTGGGCCGGCTCAACGCGTGCTACCGGCTCCTCGCCTGGGGGACGCTGCCCCTCGGCGCCGCGGTGGGCGGCCTGCTCGGTGAGCTCTTCGGGCTGCGCACGGTCTTCGTGGTCATGGCGGCAGTGTCCGGCGCGACGCTCCTGGGGATGCTCGTCGTCGACGACCGGGCGATGGACGCCGCGGAGGCGGCGGCGGACGCACGCGACACCGACGCGCGTCTGGCCGACGCCGCGCGGCCTGGCGCCGAGGCGGAGCCGCAGCCGGAGAGCTGACCCTGCGGGCGTGCCGACGGGGTGCGCCCGGAGTGGTGCGCGGGCTCAGGCCGCGCCGCCCCTGCCTGCTTGACGGCGCAGCGCCGCCCCGGCCAGGACCGCCGCCCCGGCCAGCGCCGCGACGAGGCCCAGGCCCGCGCCCGTCGTCGCCAGGCCCGGCCGCGAGGAGCCCGGCCCGCCGCCCGCCGCCGCCCCACCCGACCCGCCCGCTCCCCCGGACCCGGCGGACGGCGTCGTCCCGGGCTCGTGCGGCTCGCCGGGGGCGGCGAGCACGAGGAACGGCTCGGACACCACGTCGGCGCCGCCCGCCGTCGGCACGAGGCGCACGTGGTGCTCGCCCGGCGTCGTCCCCGCGGGGATCGTCGCGACGAAGAGGAACGCCCCGTCGGCGTCCGTCGTGCCGGTGCCCAGGAGCACGGGATCGCTCTCGAGCCAGACCTCGTGGACGGCGTGCGGCGCGAGGCCGGTCCCGCGCAGCTCGAGCCTGCCGCCGACGACGAACGGCCCGGAGCCGACGACGGCCACGCGCGGCGCCGTCGGCACCGCGCGCTCGGCGATCTCGACGCTGACGCGCACGCCGTCGGCGGGGTCCGTGACCGAGATCGCGACCGGGGTGCCGGCCGGGGCGGCGGCCGCTGCAGGGATGGTGGTCGGCGTCGCCGCGCCCGCCGTGCCCGCGGGCACGACGAGCGAGCCGGTGAGCACGAGCGCGGCGAGCAGCCTGCGGGTGGTCGTCGTCACGCGGGGAACCTCTTCGTCCGGCCCGGGGCGGGCACCGCTGGGTCGCCCCCGAACCCGACTGGACGGGCGTCCAGTTCACGGACATCCTGCCATCCTGGACGCCCGAACTGAACACCCGTCCAGTTTGTTCACCCACGCGTCGCACCCCCGTCGACAGGCGGGCACGGCTCGGCCCCCGCCGCTCCGCGGAGCGACGGGGGCCGAGCCGGACCCGGGCGGTGCCGGCACACCACCCGGGGGTCCGGCACCCCCGGCCCGGCCGAGGCCGGACCGGGGGACGGTCAGGCGCAGTCGAGCGCGTCGACCGCCGCCTCGCGCGTGGCCGTCACCTCCCGGCCGTCGAGGGTCGCGACGCCGGTCACCGTGACCGTGCCCGCCGGGACCGCCGTCGTGCGGGCGGCGAACGACTGGTACGCGTTCTTCCCCGGCGCGACGTCGGCGACCGTCTTCTCGCCGTACGGCGTCGTGAGCGTCAGCGTGACGGGGACGTCCTCCCCGTTCGTCGCGCGGACCGCGACGTACGCCTTGCCCGCGAGGCAGCGCGGCGTGACCTCGACCGCGAGGTCGAGCTCGGGCGCCGGCGGCTGCTCGCCGTACGCCGCGAGGAGCGCGGCGTGCTCGGCGGCCGTGATCGGCAGCACGGTGCCGTGGCGTGGGCTGCTCGGCAGGTGGGCGTCGACCGACGTCCACACGCCCGAGTCGAGGTCGGTGGACTCGAGCGGCAGGTACCCCTGGCCGCCGTGGTAGCTCGGCTGGTCGACGAAGAGGTACCACTTCTCCTCGGTGTTCGACTTGAAGACGGTCGGGCCCTCGCCCGCGGTGAGCGTGCCGCCCCACGGGTTGGGCTGGCCGTAGCCGATCTTCTCGGCGACGAGGTCCCAGTCGGTCGAGCGCAGGTCCGTCGACTTCTCGAGGCGCGGGATCATGTACGCCTCGTCCTTGGTGAACCGGTAGTAGGTGCCCTCGTGCTCGACGATCGACGAGTCGATCATCCCCAGCCCGTTGCCGCGCTTCTCGTCGATCCACACCTGCGGCTCGGAGAACGTCACGAAGTCGCGCGTCGTGGCGTACATCATGCGCTGGTAGGAGTCGGCGATGCGGCGGCCGTCGGTCGACGTCGTCGGGTAGAGCGCCGAGGCCCAGTAGACGATGTACTCGCCGCGCTGCGCGTCCCAGAACGCCTCGGGCGCCCACGTGTTGCCGGCGTACGCGCTCGACACCGTGACCATGCGCTGGTCGGACCAGTGCACGAGGTCGGTCGACTCCCAGATCATCAGCGCGCGCGACCCGCGCTCCTGCGCGTTGCCGAAGTTGTTGCCGCCGTAGATGCGCAGGTCGGTCGCGAGGAGGAAGAACCGGTCGCCCTCGGGCGAGCGGATGATGAACGGGTCGCGCAGGCCCTTCTCGCCGAGCGTCGACGTGAGCACGGGCTCGCCGTCGTTGAGCTCGACCCAGTCGAGCGGGTCGTTCCCGTTGCTCGCGCTGAAGTACACCGACTCGCCGTCCGCGGTGCTCTCCCCCTCGAAGTACGGGAAGAAGTAGCCCTCGTAGTCGGCCGCGGCCGGCAGCGGGCGGACCGTCGCGTCGTAGGTGTGCGTCGCGGTCGCGCCGTCCTTGGTCGCCGTGACGGTGAGCCGCACGACGGCGGCCGGCTCGCCGTGGGCGGGCCGGGTCACCTCGCCCGTGGCCGAGACGGTCGCGGGGTCGGAGCTCTCCCACGTAAGGGCGGAGCCGTTGGCCCCCTCGGCCGGCAGCGTGAGGTTGCCGCGCACGTCGTCGAGGTGCGGCACGACGACGTGGCTCGCGTCCCACGCCACGGCCTCGGCGGGCGCGAGGTGGGCGAGGACGGTGACGTCGAACTGCGCGGTGCGCGCGACCGCGCCGCGCGTGACGAGGGCCGTGAGCGTCACGGTCGCGTCGTCCTCGCCCGCGGCGGGCCGGGTGACCTTCCCCGTGGCGCCGACGACGCCCGCGTCCGACGACGTCCACGTGACGATCGAGCCCTGCGCGCCCGTGGTGGGCAGCACGAGGTCCGCGGTGACGGCGCTCGTGTCGCCGAGGTCGAGCGCGGCGAGGTCGGCGTCCGCGGCGGCCGTGGAGGTCCGGGCCGCGAGCTCGGCCGCCTCGGCCGGGCTCAGCGCACGGTCGTAGAGGCGGAAGTCGCGCACCTGGCCCTTGAGGTAGCGGTCGCCGGAGTAGAGCGAGCGGCCGACATAGTTCGCGGTCGTCTGCCCGCCGCCGATCTGGCCCGGGTCGGTCGTGACGTTCGTGGCCTGCTTGACCTGCACGCCGTCCTCGTAGAGCGTCGCCGTCGTGCCGGAGAGCGTGTACGTGAGGGTCTTCCAGACGCCGCGCTGGAGGTTCGCGCCCTTGGTGACGGTCTGCTCGGTGGTCCAGCTCCCGGTCGCGATCGACGTGCGGTACGCGTTGCCGGTCGTGAACAGGTAACCGTTGCCGTTCGACCCGCTCGTGTTGCCGAGCCCGTAGACGAAGTACGGCGTGCCCTGGTCCTGGCTCACGAGCACGTCGAGGCTCACGGTGGCGTCCGTGAGGCCCGCGAGCAGGTGGTCGGGCAGGTCGACGTAGTCGTCGGTCCCGTCGAGCGTCGTGCCGTTGGCCGTCGCCGTGCCGCCCACCACCGTGGCCGGGCCGAACGTCGAGCCCTCGGCGCGGTTCGCCGTCGTGCCGCCGGTCGTGCTCGCGGCGTCGAGCGGGTACCACGCGACGAGCCCGTCGTCGGTGGGTCCGCCGACGTCTGCGGCCGCGGGTGCGGCGACCGCGGCGGCGAGCGTGGAGACGGCGAGCGCCCCCACCAGCCCGGCGGCGAGCGCCGAGCGTGCTCGGTGTATGGAAATCATGTCGTCCTCTCCTCGTCGAGATGCAGGTCGTGTCGCGAGGTAGAGCCCCGGTCCCGCGAGGTAGAGGCGTGGTCGTGACCACGCCTCTACCTCGGCTCACCGGGGCTCTACCTCGGGGGGCGTCAGCCGCAGGGGTGGGCGTCGTAGGCGACGTCGTAGGGCGTGGTGACCGGGGTGCCGTCGAGCACGGCCGTGCCGGTGACCGTCACGGTGCCGGCCGGGACCGACGTCGCCCTCGTCGCGAACGACTGGTAGGCGTTGGCGCCCGGGGTGACGCCCGCGAACGTCCTCGTGCCGTACGGGGTCGTGAGGGTGACGTCGGCGGGCACGTCGCCCGCGTTCGTCGCCCGTACCGCGACGTAGACCTTGCCCGCGAGGCACCGCGGGGTGGCCTCGACGGTCAGCTCGACCCGGGGCGCGGGGGCGACGTCGACCGGGTCCACGCTCTCGAGCGTCGGCACGACCTTCTGGATGAGGCCGTCCTCGCCGAACGTGAGGCGGTCGATCGTCGTCTCGCGGTGGGTCCCGTCGCCGCCGGGGATGGCGAACCGGTGGTAGGCGATGTACCAGTCGTCCGTGCCCTCGACGTTGAGGATCGAGCTGTGCCCGGTCCCGAGGATGCCCTGCGAGGCGTCCTTCTCGAGGATCACGCCGCGGTACGTCCACGGGCCGTCGATGCTGTCCGACGTCGCGTAGCCGACGCGGTAGCTCTCCGAGCCCGTGTCGTCGATCGAGTACGTGAGGTGGTAGACGCCGTCCCGGTAGTTGAGGAACAGGCCCTCGCGGAAGTCGGTCAGGCCGGGGATGCGCCGCAGCGTGTCCTGCTTGATCGACGTCATGTCGTCGCCCAGCTCCGCCATGACCGGGCCGTTCGACGGCCCGCCGTTGCCCCACAGCAGCCAGTGCTTCCCGGTCTCCGGGTCGCGGAACGCGGCCGGGTCGATGGCCTGGCCGGACGTGACCGCCTCGCCGTTCGTGATCATCGCCGTCGGCTGCGCGGTGAACGGCCCCTCGGGGCTGTCGGCCACCGCGACGCCGATCGTCTTGCGGTCGTACGTCGGGTTGTGGCCGGAGAAGTAGAACCAGTACTTCCCGTCCCGCTCGATGATGGTGGGCGCCCACGCGTTGCCGGTCGCCCACGGGACGTTCCCGTTCGCACCGTCGAGCGTGAGGAACGGCTGCTCCGAGCGCTCCCAGGTCACGAGGTCGGTGGACTTCCAGACGTAGAAGTCCTTGCCGCCCCAGCCCGGGGTGCCGTCGGTCGTGGCGTAGAGGTAGAACGTGTCGCCGAACTGCGCGATGTTCGGGTCGGCGTACGTCCCCGGGAGCACGGGGCTGCCCATCTGCTTCGCATGGACCGTCCACGTGCGCGACGACCCGTCCGGCCCGCTCACCGTGTACTCCACGGGCTGCGTGAGGTCCTGCACCGAGCCGTTCCCGGGCGTGACGGTCGCACGCGGCGAGACCGTGAGGACCGGCGCGAGCGCGGAGACGTCCGTGCCCGGCTCGACGGCGAGCGTCACGGTCGAGCTCGCCCCGTCGACGATCGCGGGGACCTTGAGCGCGTCGAGCTCGGCGCCCGTGACGGCCGTGTGGTCCGCCCCGACCTGGTAGACCTCGTCCGCCGTGAGCGCGCGGTCGTAGATCCGGAAGTCGCGCACCGAGCCCTTGAGGTACCGGTCGCCCGAGTACAGCGAGCGGCCGATGTAGTTGGCGAGCGTCGACCCGTTCCCGATGTCCTTTGGGTCGATGGTGACGCCGGTCTGGCGACCCACCTCGACGCCGTCCTCGTAGAGCACGGCCGTCGTGCCGGACAGCGCGTACGTGAGGTGCTTCCACACCCCGCGCTGGAGGTTCGCGTTCTTGGTGACGGTCTGCTCGGTGGTCCAGTTCCCCGTCGCGATCGACGTGCGGTACGCGTTGCCCGTGGTGAACAGGTACCCGTTGCCCGCCGTGCCGCTCGTGTTGCCGAGGCCGTAGACGAAGTACGGCGTCGCCTGGTCCGTCGCGACCTTGACGTCGAGCGCGACCGTGACGTCGGTGAGCCCGGCGAGCAGGTGGTCGGGCAGGTCGACGTAGTCGTCCGTCCCGTCGAGCCGGACGCCCTCACCGGTACCGGAGAAGGCCGCGCCGTTGGTCAGCGTCGCCGGGCCGAACGACGACCCGGGCGCGGTGTTCGCCGCCGCCGTGCCGCTCGTCTCGTCGAACGCGTACCGCACGACGAGCCCCGGCACGTCGGCCGTCACCTCGACCGCCACGTACGCGGTGCGCGACCCGTCGGCCGTGGTCGCCGTGACGAGCGCGTGGCCCTCGCCGACACCGGTGACGACGCCGTCGGCCGAGACCGTGGCGACGTCCGCGTCGCCCGACGCCCACGTGATCGCGCGCGCCGTCGCGTTCGCGGGCGTGACGGTCGCCGTGAGCTGCCGCGTGCCGCCGACGCCCACCTCGAGGGACTCGGGGGTGACGCTCAGGCCCTCGACGGGGACGACGTCGTCGGTCACGGTGACGACCGCGCGGGCGCGGACGCTCACCCCGCCGCCGAGCGTGCCCAGCACCTCGAACGAGCCCGCCTGCGCGTACGACGCCGGGTCGACCGCGTCCCACGTGACGTCCGCCGAGCCCGTGGAGCCGTCGGCGAAGCGTGCGGTGACGGTCGCGGGCAGCACCGGCGCGGAGCCGGTCTGGACGGTCACGGCGACGTCGTCGACGGACTCGACGAACGCGTCGGGCTGGTACGTCCGCAGCAGGCGGTCGTACTCGGCCTGCGTCACGGGGAGCACCGTGCCGTGGCGCGGGCGCGACGGCATCTCGTAGTCGGTGGACATGGTCCACTCGGCCGCGTCGAGCGAGGTCGACTCGAACGGCACGTAGCCGCGGCCGCCGAACTCGTCGATGAAGAGGTACCACTTCTCCTCGGTGTTCGACTTGAAGATCGTCGGGCCCTCGCCCTGGTTGATCCCGCCGCCCAGCGAGTTCGCCTTGCCGATGCAGTCGGTGATGAAGTCGTAGTCCGTCGAGCGCAGCTCGGCCGCCTTCTCCGCGAGGATGAACTTGGAGCACGGCGTGGACGACGTGTTGTTCCGCTCGTCCTTGGTGAACCGGTAGTACTGGCCGTCGTGCTGCGTCACGGTCGAGTCGATGACCGAGTAGCCCGGGTCGACCCACACCTGCGCCTCGCTGAACGTCACGAAGTCGCGCGTCGTGGCGTACATCATCCGGTTGTAGGTGTTGCCGGTGTGGCCCGGGTCGTCCTCCGCGTAGAGCTTCGAGGCCCAGAACACGACGTACGCGCCGATCGTCTCGTCGTAGTACGCCTCCGGCGCCCACGTGTTGCCCGCGGTGTCGGGCGAGACCTGCACGAGACGCTGGTCGGTCCAGTTCACGAGGTCCGTGGACTCCCAGACCATGATCGACTTCGAGCCCGTGCGCTGGGACGCGTCCCAGTTCCCGTTGCCGTAGATCTTGAGGTCGGTGGCGATCTGGTAGAACTTGTCGCCCTCGGGCGAGCGGATGATGAACGGGTCCCGCAGGCCCTTCTCCCCCAGCTCCGACGTGAGGACGGGCTGGTTGTCGTTGAGGTTCTGGTACCTCAGCGGGTCGTTGCCCTGGCTGAGCCCGAAGTAGACCTGCTCGCCCGTGGCGGTGCCCTCGCCCACGAAGTAGGAGAACAGGTAGCCCGCGAGGTCCTCCTGCTCGGGCAGCGGCGGCACGTGCGCCGCGAGCTCGCGCGTGGCGGTGGCCGCGCCGACCGCCACCGTCGCGGTGAGCGTCACGGTCTCGGCGTCCTCGCCGTGCGCCGGGCGCGTCACCTCGCCCGTCGGGGCGATCGTGTCCGACGACGACTCCCACGTCACGCTCGCGCCGTGCAGCCCCGTGGTGGGCAGCGTGAGGTTGCCGCGCACGTCGTCGAGGTTCGTCACCTCGAGCGCGGCGGCCGCGGCGTCGGCCTTCGCCTGGTCGCCGTCGCCCGGCAGGACCGTGACGTCGAACGTGCGGGTCGCGGTCGCGCCGCGGAGCGTCACCGTGGCGGTGAGCGTCGCGGTCGCGGACTCGTCGCCCGCGGGGCGCGTCACCGCGCCGCTCGCCGAGACGACGCCCGCGTCGGAGCTCGACCACGCGACGGCGGAGCCGCCGACGCCCTTCGCCGGGAGCGCGAGGTCCGTGGCGACGGCGCTCGTGTCGCCCAGGTCGAGCGCGGCGGCGTCGGCCGCGACGGCGTCCTGCGCGGCGTCCGACGCGAGGTCGGCGACCTCCTGCGCGGTGAGCGCGCGGTCGTAGAGCCGGAAGTCCTTCATGCGCCCCTTGAAGAGGTTGTCGGCGGCGTAGGCCGACTTCCCGAGCGCGTTCGCGGTCGTGGTGCCGCCGCCGATCGCGCCGGGCGTGATCGTCACCGCGGTGTTCTGCCCGACCTGGGTGCCGTCCTCGTACAGCCGCGCCGTGCCGCCCGCGAGCGTGTAGGTGACGGTCTTCCACACGCCGCGCTGGAGGGCGCCGGCGGGGGTCTTGGCCGTGTTCTGCTCGCGGCCCCACGCGAGGTCGGAGATCGTCGCGCGGTAGTTCGCGTTGCCCGTCGAGAACAGGTAGCCGTTCCCGGACTGCGGGGTCCCGACCGCCGGGTTGCCCAGGGTGTAGAAGAAGTAGTTGCCGCTCAGCGACGTGTCGACCCACACGTCCGCGCTCACCGTCACGGCGTCGTAGCCGGCCAGGAGGTCGTCGGGCAGGTCCACGTGGTTCGCGCCGCCGAACGTGAGCCCCTGTCCTGCGCGCCACCCGCCGCCCGAGCCGACGAGCGCGGCGTCGAGGCCGTGACCCGACGCGTCGTGCGCGACGGCGCCCTCGGTCTCGTCGAGCGGGAGCCAGAGCCGCAGACCGTCCGTGGTCGGCTCGGCCGCGGCGGGGACCGGTGCGGGCGCCGCGGGCATCGGGCCGGCGGCCGCCGCGCCCACGGGCGCGAGCGGGGCGACGAGCGCGAGGCCGAGCAGCGCCGCGAGCGAGCGGCGTCGGCGTCGGGCGCGGGGCTCCGCGGGCGTCGGGGGTGGTTCGTGGCGTGAGGTCATCGGTGACTCCTCGTCGTCGTGCCCGGCGTCGGCGCCGGTCGCGGGTCCGCCGTCGGACGCGCGTGTGAACGCTAACATGTGAACGCAAACATGCCTAGGGACCCCGGGACCGACAACGATGTCGAAAAGCGCGTGAGGACTCCCGGGCGCACCCGGACGCCGACGCCGACGGCGGCCCGCACCCCGGGTGGGGTGCGGGCCGCCGTCGGGCAGTGCTGGTCGTCCGGTGTCAGCCGCAGGACAGGTCGCCGTAGGCGGCCTCGTGCGCCGTCTCGACCGTGGCGCCGTCGAGCACCGCGGTGCCCGTGGCGGTCGCGACCCCGGCCGCGAGCGACGCGGACCGCGTGGCGAACGACTGGTACGCGTTCGCCCCCGGTGCCACGTCACGCACGACCCGCGTGCCGAACGGGGTGACGAGCTCGACGTCGGCCGCGACGTCGGCGAGGTTGGTCGCGCGCACCGCCACGTAGGCCTTGCCTGCGAGGCAGCGTGCGGAGGCGGTCACGTCGAGCTCGACGGCCGGGCCCGCGGCGTCGGCCGCGAACTCCCACGTGTCCACCTCGACGAGGTCGACGCCCGCGGGGCCGGCGAACGTGAAGTACACGTCGTGGACGCCGCTCACGCCCTCGAGGGCGGCGGTCACGTCCGCCCACTCGCCCACGGGGGTGTCGAGGCCGAGCGTGCCGACGACGGCACCCTCGCGGTCGTCGAGGCGCACCTCGACGGTGGCGCCCTCGACGAGCGGCTTGACGCGCGCCGTGACGCTCGCGGCACCGTCGCCGAAGTCGACCGACGACAGCGCCGACCAGTCGCCGGCGTCGACGTCGCGGACGACGAGGTTCGGCGCCTGGTCGCCGAACTGTGCCGAGCCGCCGTCGACCTTCGCGGTGGTGAGGCCCTGCTGCCACGCGAACGTCTCCGCCTCGAGCACCTGGAACGGGTCGAGGTCCTTGACCTGGTCCACGCCCGCGTAGTCGCCGACGACCTGCTGGACCGTGCCGTCCGCGTTGAACGTCAGCTCCTGGATGTGCGGGCTGCGGTAGCCCTGCGTGGTGCTGCCGTTGATGCGCTTGTTGAGCGTGGGCGCGTGGTACGTGAAGTAGTACTTGCCGTCCAGCTCGAACACCGACTGGTGGTTGTTGCCGCCCGTGCCCGCGCCGAAGAACTGCGACTGGTTCGGGAACATCACGCCGGCGTACGTCTCCTTGGGGAACGACATCGGGTCGTCGGAGATCATGTAGCCGATCTGCCCGCCGCCCGGGTACCCCGGGAGCGTGGCCTGGTTGCCGCCGAAGTCGTTGCCGCCGAAGTGCGACGAGTAGGACAGGTAGTACTTCCCGTCGCGCTCGAAGACCTGCGCCGCCTCGAACGCCACGGGCGCGTCCACGACGGCCGCCGTGCCCTGCGTGGAGACCATGTCGTCGCCGAGCTCGATGACGCGGATGTTCTTCGGGTTGTTGAAGCGCTCCGCCGCGGGCATCGACGTCGACGCCGGGCCGCCGCCGAAGTAGAGGTACGCGCCGTCGTCGGTCACGAGCGGCGCCGGGTCGAACTTCCAGGCCACGGCCTCGGCGCCCGGGGTGCGCCCGTCGATGAGCGTGCTGTCGCGCTCGCTCGTCCACGGCCCGAGCGGCGAGGCGCCCGTGATGACGTTCGACGACCCGCCGCCGTTGGCGTAGTAGAGGAAGTACTTGTCGACGCCGTCGACCGTCTTCTTCGCCATGCCCGGCGCCCACGAGTTGTTCGTGAAGGGCGCGACGCCCTGCGGCCCCGCGACCTGGATCTCGCCGTGGTCCGTCCAGTTCACGAGGTCCTCGGACGAGATGAGCGTGATCTGGTTGATGCTGCCGTAGTTGATCTGCGGCGAGACGCCCGTCACCGGGTCGGGCGCGTAGCCCTGGGTGTCGTTCGTCATGTACATGTACACGCGCCCGTCCTCGACGAACCCGAACCCGTCGGCCCCGAACTTGTGGGAGATGAGCGGGTTGTGCTCGCCGGGAAGCTTGCCGAGCACCTCGATCGTCTTCGACGGCGGTCCGGGCGGGGCCGCGCCGACGACGGAGACGTCGTCGAGCACGAAGTCCATGAGGTGCGTCGCCGGGTCGGCGGACGGGTTGCTCGTCCACGGCGTCTCGAAGAACAGCCGCGCGGTGCCGACGTTCTGGTCGGCCGGGATCGTGAACCGGCCGTCGAGCGTCGCCCACTGGCCCTTCGTCGCGGTGACGCTCACCAGGTTCGTGTACGACCCGCCGCCGTAGTGCATCGTGGCGAAGAACTGCTTCGTGGCCGGCGCCGCGGCGGCGTCGTACCGGATCTTCGCGGTGAGCTCGTACGTCTCGCCCGCGCGGACCTTGCCGCTGAGGTCCTGCATCGGACCGGAGCCGGTCGTCGCGCGCTCGGTGGTCAGGGCCGCGGCCTCGCCCGCGAACGCCTGGTCGGTGGTCGACAGCACGGCCTTGTCGGTCGCGTTGCCGTTGTTGACGAACCAGCCGGTCGTGCCGTCCTCGAAGCCGCCGTTGACGACCAGCTCCTCGTCCGCGGCGTACGACGGCAGCGCGGCGAGCGACGCGGAGAGCAGCGTCACGAGCGCGGCCCCGGCGACGGCGCCGCGCAGGCGACGTCGTCTGCGGTGGTGCGTGTCCATGGATCCTCCTCGATCGATGTGGGTGTCCTGCGCGTCCGCGCGCCTCGCGCGGACGGTCGTGCCCGACGGCGGTCCCCCGCCGTCGTCCTGCGTCCTCCTCCTCTCGCGCCGACCCGGCGCGGCCTGCGCGGCCCGCCGGGCCGGGCGCGGGTCAGCGGCCGAACGGCACGGTGCGGGTCGTCGTCGCGGCGTCGGTCGAGCGCGTGACGGTGACGGTGGCCTCGCCGGCCGGCGCCTGCGACCGTCTCGTCGGGAACGCCTGGTAGGCGCTCGCCCCCGGTCGGACGTCGGCGAACGTGCGGCTGCCGTACGGCGTGGTGACCACCACGTCCACCGGGACGTCCTCCTCGTTCACGACGCGCACGGCGACGTAGTCGGTGCCGGCGAGCGCGCGCAGGCCTGCCTCCGCCGCGAACGCGACGTCCGGGGACGTCGTCGGCTCCAGCGACGCGACGGCGAGCGCGAGCGCCCGCGCGGGGGCGTCGGCCTGGTTCTGCGTCGACGGCGCGGTCGTCGACCGCGCCCAGGCGAGGGCCTGCTCGACGGCGGCCCACGACTCGGCCGTGTGGTCCTCCGGGTCGAGCCCTTCCGCCTCGGCGACGACGGCGTCGAGCGCCGTCCGGTCGGCGCCGCCGTCGGCGTCGAGCACGTCGCTGAGGAGGAAGTGGTCGAAGTCGACGTGCCCGCCGGTCCGCTCCTTGGCGTAGGAGAAGAGGCCGAACCGGTAGCCCATGAAGTGGGACAGGCTCCAGTCCATGACGAGCGGCCCCTGGCGCGGCCCGAGCGGCTGCCACGTGCGCCCGTCGAGGCTGTAGGAGTACTGCACCCAGAGCTGGCCATTCGGCGAGGCGAAGTCCGCGTCCGCCTTGAGGTGCACGTCCGTGCGCTCCCCGAGCGGGACCTGCGACCCGGGGACGAACGACTCGACCGCCTCGCGGTCGATCGTGTCGGTGAACGGCTGGAGCCGCGTGACGAGGCCGAGCGTGCGCTCGCCGTCGACCTGCTGGACGCCCGCGTACGCGAAGCTGCGGCCGTAGACGGCCAGGCCGGCGACGTCGCCGTCGAGCATCCCCGACACGTCGACGCGGGTCTCCGCGGAGGCCGTCGGCCCGAAGGTGCGCTGGCCGAGCGTGTTGCGCGCCTCCTCGAGGTAGGTGAGGTCGCGCCCGGGCGCCTTGGTGTACTCCGCCTCGCCGGTCACGACGTGCCCGTTGGTCAGGCGCAGCCAGCCCTCGCGCTCGGTGAGGGACCAGTACCGGTTGTCCGGCGCGTGGTTCCACTGCCAGGCGAGGTCGAGGTCCGAGCCGTTGTACGACACCTCCTCGAGCGTGGGCGTCTCGACGGCCGGCGCGCGGCCGACCACGGAGACGTCGTCGAGCAGGTACTCGACGCTCGACGACGGCGGCTGCGGGTTGCCCCACGGCGTCTCGACCGCGAGCTTGAAGGTCCGGACGTCCGCGTCCTGCGGGACGGTGTAGGTGCCCCGCACGGTCGTCCACTCCCCCGGCGTGGCGTTCGCCCACGCGAGCGTGGTGACGCCCGCGCCCCAGTCCCCGACGAGGTTGAAGCGGACCTGCGCCGGCCCGGAGGCGTAGCGGACCCGGGCCGAGACCTCGTAGGTCACGCCCGCCTGGATCTTCCCGCCGAGCTGCTGGTTCGGCCCGGAGCCGTTGAGCGTCCGGCCCGCGACGCGCAGCGCGCCCGTGCCCGACGCCGCGCCGCTCGTCTCGCGCGACAGCGTCGCCCCGAACTGCGCGGCCCACGGCGCGGTCCCGGCGTCCTCGAACCCGGGGTTGGCGACGAGCTCGACGCCGAGCAGGGACTCGTCGTACGTGGGCGCGTCGGGGACCTCCCAGACGGTGTCGCTGAAGGCGCGGTGCTCGGCGTCGTTCGCGAAGTCGTCGGAGGCGACGATGCTCTTCAGCCGCTCCCGGCGCTCCGTCGCCGGGTCCAGCACGATCGGCTTGGCGAACGTGTCGCCGACGCGGACGACGCCGTCGTCGCCGAACGTGGGCCAGCCGTCCTCCCACGTCGCGGGGATGAGCGCGGGGATGCGGCCGAGAGGGTAGGTGTCGCGGAAGAACATGCCCCACCACTCGTAGCCGCCCGCGCCGTCGGGCACCTCGACCAGCCCACCCTGCGCGAAGCCGTCCGAGTTCAGCGCGCTGCGCGCCTCGTACGGGTTCGACCCGTCGGCGGTCTCGTAGCGGCCCAGCAGGTGCGGGGAGCGGAACAGCACCTCCTGCCGGTTCTGGCCGCTGGGCCACGTGATGATCGCGACGTAGTACTCGCCGTCGATGTAGTGCACCTGCGCGCCCTCGAACAGCCCGCCGACGAACGGCTCGCCCGCGTAGTCCGCGGCACGGAAGATGTTCGGGAAGTCCGCCTCGATCGCGGTGAGGTCGTCGTTCAGCCGGACGGCGCTCGTCGCGCCCGAGCCGTAGAAGATGTAGGGCGTCCCCCCGTCGGCCTCGTCGAAGAACAGCGACGGGTCGTGGAACCCCCGGCCGAGCGCGGTGCGCTCCCACGCGCCGTGCTCGACGTCGTCCGTGCGGAAGAGGTACGACCCCCCGAGGTCGTTGGTGTTGAACACCACGTAGAACGTGCCGTCGCGGTAGCGCAGCGAGGACGCCCACTGCCCGTTGCCGTAGCCGTTCTTCCCGTTGCGCAGCGACGACACGTCGCCGACGCCGAGCCGGTCGTAGACGTAGCCGACGATCTCCCAGCTCACGAGGTCGTACGACTTCATGATCGGGGCGCCGGGCGCGAGGTGCATCGTCGTGCTGATCATGTAGTACAGGTCGCGGCCCTCGTCGTTCTCGGCCGCGGGGACGCGCGTGACGCTGATGTCGGGGACGTCGCTGCGCAGGAGCGGGACGTCGTACGTCCCGTCGCCGCGGTCCGTCGTGGTCAGCCCGGTGAGGGCGGTCGCCGCCGGGGGCTCGTCGTCGGCCGTCGCGGTGGCGTGCGCCGCGGGCAGGCCGGCCCCGAGCGCCAGCACCCCCGCCACGATCGTCGCCGCGGCTCGTCGTCTCCGGTGCCTGCTCATGTCGTTCCTCCTCGTCGAGGTCTGCTGCTGTCGTGGGTTCATGCCGGGGATATCGATGTCGGTACCGATATCGACTGACGCCGCGTCGCCGCGCTGCGGCGTCCTCGCGGCCCGTCGGACCGACCGCGAGGACGCCGGTGCGGCGCGCGGGTCGCTCAGCCGCAGGTGCGCGGCTCGATGTCGACGTCGTGGGTCGTGGTGACCGGGGCGCCGTCGAGCACCGCCGTCGCGGTGACCGTCGCGGTGCCGGCGGGGACCGCCGTCGCGCGGGACGCGAACGACTGGTACGCGTTCGCGCCCGGGGCGACGCCCGTGGACGACCTCTCCCCGTACGGTGTCGCCAGGGTGACGTCCACCGGCGTGGCGCCCGTGTTCGTCGCCCGGACCGCCACGTAGGCCCTGCCGGCGAGGCAGCGCGACGAGACCTCGACGTCGAGCGGGACGACGGCCGTCGCCCCCGGCACGATCTCGACCCGGTAGGTCGTGGCGGTCTCGTGGTCCTGCGCGACGCCGACGACCTCCACGGTCCGAGCGCTCCCGTCCGCCGGGAGCGGCACGACGCGACCCTGCGTGTCGTCGATCAGCACGCCGTCGACGCGGACCAGGCCGCTCGGCACGTGCGGGTCGGCGTCGAGCACGACGCCCGTCGTGCCCGCGGGGACGGTGAGGGTGTAGTCCGTCACCGCCGGGTCGAACGCAGGGGCGAGCGACCCGGTGTCGAACGCGAGCGCCGCGAGCCCGGGCGTCGCGTCGTACGACGCCGCGCGGTCGACCCGGACGCCGAACACGCCTCCGGCCCAGCCGCCCGTCGCCTGGAAGCGGACGGTGACCACGGGGATGCGCTCGCCGTCCTCGTCGAGCACGTACTCCCCCGCGCTGTCGACCTTCCAGCGCGTGCCCTCGCCGATCTCGAGGTACTTCGCCGGGAGCTGCGTCGTGTCGACGTAGAACCCCTGCTCGTCCTTGGTCGGGGCGTTCGCGACCGTGGTGATCGTCTTCAGCTTCTCGTCGTTCACGTACACGTCGAACACGCGGCCCTGGTCGCCCGAGTAGAGCGTGACGCCCAGGTGGTTCGACGCCGAGGCCGGGTCGACCATGAGGTCGTAGCTGAACCAGCCCGTGCCGTTCGCGTGGCGGAACTGACGGCCGGAGAACGTCCCGACCGACGACCCGCTCTGCTGGAGGTTCTTCGCGTTCTCGAAGTTGTTGTCGTCGAAGCTCGTCAGGCTGTCGACGGTGCGGTCGGCGTCGCGCAGCTCCTGCTTGGCGCGCAGGATGCGATCCTGCGACGCGGCCGAGTCCGGCTCGTCGAGGTGGAGGTGGAGCCCGTACGTCACGTCCCAGTTGGTGTGGTGGGGCGTGAAGACGAGGTCGCCGCCGTCGGCGGTGTTCCGCAGCTCGAGCTGGACCCGACCCTCGGCGTCGTCCTCGACGCGGACGAGGTTCTCCGCGATCCGCTCCTTCCACTCGTCGGCGCCCATGTTCGCGGCCGTGATCGTCGTCTGGGCGTCGGCGTCGCGCGTGGACGAGCGGACGAGGATGCCCGTGCCCTGCCACGCCGGCTCGGGGACCTCGCCGAGGTTCGCGGAGAGGACGACGGGCCCGTACCGGAAGGCCACGAAGTACGGGTTGTCCGGGGTGTCGACGACGGACGCCGCCATCGGCATCGTGTACCGGACCACGTCGCCCGCGGCGACGGGCAGCACGACGTACCCGCGCGACACGTGCGGCTCGACGGCGGCGCCGTTCACCTCGACCGCGGGCTCGCCCGCGATCCACGACGGCACGCGCAGGCGCAGCGTCGCGTCCTCGGCGACCGCACCGCCGTCGAGCGCGTCGACGCGGAAGGTCACGGTGTCCTCGTTCGGCAGGTTCGCCTCCTGCGTGAGCCGCAGGTTCTGCTCCGCGTGCTCGACCGTCGAGGAGAAGAACATGTTGACCCACACCGAGCCCTGGCCGGTGAAGTAGATCGAGTCGCCGAGCTTGGAGAAACT
The DNA here is from genome assembly GCF_013127315.1 of Cellulosimicrobium sp. 72-3. Lineage (NCBI taxonomy): Bacteria > Bacillati > Actinomycetota > Actinomycetes > Micrococcales > Promicromonosporaceae > Cellulosimicrobium > Cellulosimicrobium sp. 72-3. The sequence continues at coordinate 989,603 of NZ_CP053419.1, read as the reverse complement.
CTCCATGCCCGTCCCGGTGCAGCACCAGAACTCGGTGAACGGCAGGTTGTAGACGCGGTGGTAGCCCGACGCCATGGGGTTGAAGTACGTCGTCGTCCCGGTCTCCGGGTTCTGCGACGCGAGGATCGTGTTGATGAACGCGTTCTCGTAGTAGTCCGCGTACCGCACGTCCTTGCTCAGGGTGAAGAGCTCGCGCGCGAGCTTGAGCATGTTGTACTCGTTGCACGTCTCGGCCGTCTCGGCGTTGCGCGCGGTGCCCTGCTCGTCCGCGCGCTCGTGCAGCGACCCGGGCGCGTGGAAGTGCTCCGCCTGGCTGTTCGCGCCGGTGACGTAGGTGTGGTCGCGCACCACGATGTCGAAGAAGTTCTCCGCCGCCGCGAGGTACATCGGCAGCTCGTCCTTCTCGGCGGGCGTGAGCAGGTCGTAGTAGGCGGGGTTCTGCGTGAACACCTGGTAGCGCTTGAGCGCGCCGAGCAGCTTGGGGATCTGCGTGTTGGCGTGCTTGCCCGGCAGCACGTCCTGGCCCGCGGCGAGCTGACGGAAGAACGTCACCTCGTCGAACGCCTCGGCCGCCTCCTTGATCCGGACGTCGCCCGTGAGGTCGAACAGCTCGTACAGCGCCTCGTTCATGCCGCCGTACTCGGTGCGGAGCATGACGTCGGTGCTCGGCAGCTTCGCCACGCGCCCCTGGACGTAGAGCCCGAAGTCGGTCGCGACGGCGAGCGCCTGGTCGCCGACCGGGCCGTCGACGTGCTCGGCGACGTCGAGCAGCCCGGCGAGCACCTTGTGCAGGTTGTACCAGGGCACGATGACGTTCTCGTCCGACGTCCCGGTGCCCTGCACCTGGTCGAGGATCGACTCGCGGAACGCGGAGACGTACCCGGCCGAGCCGGGGTGCGCGGCGGCGTACGCGTCCTGCACGCGCGCGAGCCCGCCCACGCCCTCCTCGATCTCGGTGAACAGCGCGTCCTTCGTCGCCTCGTCCTGCGTCGAGGACCACGACATCGCGAGCGCCGAGAGGTAGTGGCCGAACGCGTGGCCGCGGAAGTTCACGGCGTTGCTGCGCTCCCAGCCGCCGTACCCGGCGGCCGTGGTCGGGGTCAGCCCGCCGACCTTGTAGAACTCGTAGAGGAACGTCTCGGAGTCCAGGCTCAGCAGGTACTCGTGCTCCTTCGCGGCAGCGTTCTGGAGGAAGTCGTCGGAGAGCAGCACCGACGGCAGCGCGGTCTCCTCGAGCGGCGTCTCGTCGACGATCGCGGGCACGACGACCTCGAGGTCGCGCGTCACCGGCTCGCCGTCGAGGTAGCGCACCGTCGCGGTCAGCGTGACGTGCGCGTCGTCCTCCCCGATCGCGGGCCGGACCACGGTCCCGTCGGTCGCGACCACCTCGGGGTGCGACGACCGCCACGTCACGGTCGACCCGCGCGAGCCGGTCGCCGGGAGCACGAGCGCGACCGTCGCGCGCTCCGGCAGGGACAGCGCGTCGGCGTCGTCCTGCGCGATCGCGTCGCGGTCCACCGTGCGCCCGCTCTCCTCGTACAGCCCGACGACGTCGCCCAGGTCCGCCACCGCGTCGTACAGGCGGTAGTCGTCCAGCGCGGCCTTGAGGTAGGCGCCGTTGTACTGGGGCCCGTTGAACCCGATCGTCTTCGGCAGCGCCGGGTCGGAGCCCAGGACCCCCGTCGCGTCGCCGGCGACCGCGCTGGCCACCGTCGACGGGACCTGCTCGCCGTTGCGGTAGAACGCGACGGCCTTCGTCGCGTGGTCGTACGTGACGACGACGTGCGTCCACTCGTCCGCGGGGAAGAACGCCGCGCGGTCGGAGCTCGCGACCCGCACCTTGTACGGCTGGCCCGACGCCGGCCCCACCGACAGCGCGAGCGGCACCGTGTCCGACTCGGACGACAGGTACCAGCCGTCGGAGTTGTAGGCCCGCTTGTTCCACGTGATGACGTGCTCCCCGGACAGCTTCCCGCTGGGCTCCACCCAGAACGAGAGGGTCAGGTCCTCGGGCTGGAGCGCCGTCGACGACCCGAGGTCGAGGTACGTGCTGCCGCTCAGGCGCAGGGCCTGCCCCGCCCCGTCGACGCCGTCGACGTAGGAGAAGCCGGTCGGCGCGGAGCCCGTGTGGCCGCGCAGGGCCACGGGGTGCGCGAGGGGGCTCGCGTCGGCGACGTCGCCGTCGAACGCGAGGTCGAGGACGGGCGCGGGCAGGGCGTCGGCCGCGACGGCGGACGGTGCCCACGCGGTCACGGCGAGCGCGGCGGCGGCCGCCACGGCCGCCAGCCGGGCCACGCCGCCGGGTCGACAGCGGACGCCGTCGGTCGGTCGGGGGTGCATCGGTGCTCCTCTGGTCGGCGCGGGCGTCGTCGCCCGCGCGTCGAGACGTGCGGTGTCGTGCGGTGTCGTGCGGTGGCGGCCCGCGCGGGGAGCGCGGGCCGCGCCCTCGTGGCCCGCCGGACCGGCCACGAGGGAAGCGTGCTCTCGCGAGGTAGAGCCAGCGGTCGCGAGGTAGAGCCCGGGGGCTTCTACCTCGCGACCTGCGGTTCTACCTCGGCATGGTTCAGCCGCAGTCGAGCGCGTCGTAGGCGACGTCGACGGTCGAGGTGACCTGCTCGCCGTCGAGCGTCGCCGTGCCCGTCACCGTCGCGGTGCCGGCCGGGGCCGACGTCGCGCGCGCCGCGAACGACTGGTACGCGTTCTTGCCGGGCGCCACGTCCGCGAACGCCTTCTGCCCGAACGGCGTCGCGAGCGTCAGCGCGACGGGGACGTCCTCGCCGTTCGTCGCGCGCACGGCGACGTACGCCTTGCCCGCGAGGCAGCGCGGCGTGACCTCGACCGCGAGGTCGAGCTCGGGCTCCGTGTCGGACGCGTGCAGCCGGACGAACGTGATCGAGTGCGCGGGGAACTCGTAGGAGAACTCCTCCCCCACGCCCGTCAGGGTCCGCTCCACCGGGACGACCCGCTCGGGGTCGGCCTTGGTGTTGGTGTCCGACGGCGCGCCCACCATCTCCGTGACCGTCGCCTGGTCCGCGATTCCCTCAGAGCCCTCGACGTGCACCTGCGTGCGCGCGGCGGTGGCGGTGGGGTTGACGACCTTGACGACGACGTCACCTGTCTCGTCGTCGCGCGTGACGACCTGGTAGAGCGACTTGGTCGACGGCTGCTCGTAGGACATCTGGAGCTCGCCGTCGAGGTAGAGCTCGATCGTCGAGCCCTCGACGACGACCTTGACGTGGTACGGCTGCCCGGCCTCGATGCTGTGGTTCTCGACGGCCTGCACCTCGTTGGCGCTCCCGCCCGACGCGCGCTGGAGGGCCTGGCGCGTGTTGTTCCACCCGCCGAGGTTCCACCAGTAGTAGTCGTTCGGGCCGCCCGCGGCGAACCCGACGAGGAAGCCCTCCGCGCCCGACGTCTTGCGCGCGTCGAGCTCGAGCGTGTAGCTCGACCAGTCCTTCGCGTACGCGCCGGCGACGATCGACCGGGCGTCGGTGACGTTCGTCGCCGACTGGACGTAGGCGCCGTCCTGCGCCGCCCACGTGCCCGACTGCGGCTCCCACTGCGAGGCGCCGGACTCGAAGTCGTCCGCGAAGAGCACGTCGCCGCTCGCGTTGTCGGTGACGCGCACGTTGTCGTACTGCGCGGCCGTGTTCCACGTGGAGAGGAAGACGCCGCCGTCGAGCGTCGCGTCGGCGGGCGCCGGGCCGGAGTGCGTGCTGGGCACGACCTCGTCGCCCGCGTTCGCGGAGAACAGCTGCTGGACGTAGTAGTTCACCGAGCCCCAGGACTCGTCGTTGTCGAACCAGATCGCGTCGGGCGACCACTGGACGTACGACTCGTTCGCGAGCAGCGGCGCGTACGACGCGAGCCGCACGACGTCGGAGTTGCGCTCGAGGCCCGTCATGAAGGCGGCCTCGGACAGCGCGTTGGCGAACGTGTTGCCGCGTGACGCGTACTCGCCGAGGAAGACGTGCGGCCCCTCGCGGTCGTAGGAGTCGTAGCGCTCGTCGTTCTCGAGGAACCACTGCGGGTCGTTGTAGTAGTGCTCGTCGACGAGGTCGACGTCCTGCTCGCGGTTGAACTCCCACAGCTCGTCGAAGCGCTGGCCCGTGTCGTCCGGCCCGGAGTTCGAGATGATCTGGACGTCCGGGTAGGCGGCCGCGATCGCGTCGCGGAACGCCGGGAAGTTGGCCTCGAACGTCTTCGTGTTCTCCTCGTTGCCGAGCCCGACGTACTTCAGGCCGAACGGCTCGGGGTGGCCCAGCTCGGCCCGCACGGCGCCCCACTCGGTCGTCACGTCGCCGTTGGCGAACTCGATCAGGTCGACCGTGTCGTCCACCCACCGCTGGATCTGCGCGGGGTCGGTCATCTCGGGGATGGTGCTGCCGCAGCCGTTGGCGCCGACCGACACCACGGGCAGCGGCGTCGCGCCGAGGTCCTCGGCGAGGAGGAAGTACTCGAGGTACCCGATGCCGTAGGACTGGTTGTAGCCCCAGAAGTTCCAGTTGGTCGCGCGCTCCTCGACCGGGCCGATCGTCTCCTTCCACTGGTACGTGCGGCGACGGTCGGTGAAGCCCGACTCCTCGTACGTGCGGAACGTGCCGACGTTCGTCACGCAGCCGCCGGGGAAGCGCAGGAACTGCGGGTCGAGCGCGTCGATCTTCTCGGCGAGGTCCTTGCGGAGCACGGACTTCCCGTTGACCGGGCCGACCCACGTGTCCTGCGGGAAGAGCGACACCTGGTCGAGCGCGAGCGTGCCCGCCGCGCCGGAGAGCAGCGCGAGCCGCCCGGCGTTCGTCGTGCCCGTCGCGGTGAGCGTGACGTCGTACCTCTTCCACGCGTTCGAGCCGTCGACGGCGACCTGGCCGGTCGCGTACGCCGTGGTCCCGGCGGCATCCTCGACGCGCACGGTGACGTTCTGCGCCGTCGCCGACCGCGCCCAGACGGAGAAGTCGTAGGACTCCCCCTCCTCGACGAACAGCCCCGTGTTGTACCCGGCGTTGCGCACCCCGGCGCCCGCGCCGGTCGTCGTCAGGTTGAGGTAGTTGCGGTTCGTCGCGTTGAGCCGCCCGGCGTCGTTCACGACCTGGGTCGTCGCCGTCGCGCCGCCGCGGTTCGCGGCGCTCCACGCGGTGAGGCCGGTGAACGACCCGTTGTCCTGGTTGCTGAACTCGAACGACCGGTTGCGCACGAGCTCGGCGTACAGGCCGCCGTCGGCCGCGTAGTTGATGTCCTCGTAGAAGATGCCGTACAGCTCGTCGCTCATCTGGGTGCGCTCGCCCGCGAGGTCCACGGTGATCTCGTGGTCCGCGCTCGTGGCGGGCGTGATCGTGAGCTTCGTGGCCGCGTCGCGCGGACCGAGGACGAGCGCGCCGTCGGAAGCGCGCACCCCGGCGTACCGCTCGGGGTCGGCCGCGCTGCGCAGCCAGACCGTGCCGCCGCCCGCGTCGGTGAGCCGCAGCGCCGTCGCGTCCGCGCCCGCGGGCCCGAGGGAGAGCCGGGACGCGCCGGAGACGACCACGGGCCGGTCGCCGACGGCGAGCGTCACCGGGGACGTGCCCTCGGCGCCGTCGACCGCCGTCGCGGCGAGCGCGACGGTCGTCGCGGGGCGCTCGTCGTCGAGGGCGAGGCCGTCGTCGGTCGCCACGAGGTACCGGGCGTCGCCCGGGCCCGCGAGCGTGAACGTGCCGTCGGGCACCTGGTCCGCGCCCTCGGCGGCCTGGACCGCGACGTAGTCGAACGCCGCGGTGTGCGCCGCGCCGCTCTGCGCGGCGAGCGCGTAGAGGCCGACGTGCGTCGTCGGGAAGTCGACGGTCACGGAGCCCGCGGGCTGCCACGCGGTGCCGTCCCAGAAGCTCGTCGCGATCGTGTCGCCGGTGCGCTGCATGCGCAGCGTCTCCCCGGTGGAGCCCGGGCGGTCGGTGAAGGCCGCCGCGCTGAAGACGCCGCCGGTCTCGACGTCGTTCTCGATCGCGCGGCCCGACGGCGAGAGGTCACCCACGAAGGTCAGGCCCGACCGGACGTAGTTGTCCATGTCCTGCCACGCGACGAGGCCGGCGCCCTGGTAGACGGAGGCGACGGGCGCCTCCAGCCGGGTGACGACGGTGAAGTCGCCCGCCGGCACGTCGAGCAGCACGACGTTCTTCGCGCTGTTCGCATCCTGGTAGGTGTCGCCCGGCTGCGAGGTCAGCGTGAGCTTCCCCCCGCCGACGGACAGCGCCTCGGGCACGGGGTTGACGACGGTCCAGTCCGGGCCGAGCGCGGCGCCGTCGAACGTGTCGACCCACGCGCCGTCGGGCAGGTCGGGCTCCGCGGCGGCGGCCGGCAGCGACGTCGCGAGCGCGACCGTGCCGACCATGCCCGCCACGAGGGCGACCGCGACGGACGGGCGGCGCGCCGGTCTGCGCCGGGACGCGGGGAGGGACGGGTGAACAGACGTTTCCATAGGGCTTCCTCTCATCGTCGAGAGACACGCACCGTTGCGTGTGAGCGTTCACAAGTTCGGGCCCGAGCCTAGTGTGAGCGCTCACATTCCACAAGGGCGGCGTCATGACACCGCCGGTCGGGCGTACGCCCGAACGACCCAGGGGTGCCGGCCCCCGTCCTGCTCCGGTGACCCCGGGCCGTCGGCCCGGGCAGACGGCCGCGGCACCGGCCCCGCGCCGCGGACGTCACGAGGACGCCCGGGGCGGAGGCCGGTGCCGCCGGCTCACCTCCGCCTGACGACGAGGACGCGCTGCAGGATCACGAAGACCAGCAGCAGCACGCCGATGACGATCTTCGTCCACCACGAGCTCAGGGTGCCCTCGAACGTGATGATCGTCTGGATGAGGCCCAGCACGAGCACGCCGAGCACGGACCCGAGCACGAAGCCCGTCCCGCCCGTGAGGAGCGTGCCGCCGATGACGACCGCCGCGATCGCGTCGAGCTCCATGCCGACGCCCGTGAGCGAGTAGCCGGACCGCGAGAACATCGCGAACAGCAGGCCGCCGATGCCGGCGCACGTGCCGCTCACCACGTAGACGAGCACCTTGGTGCGCGCGACGGGCAGGCCCATGAGCATCGCCGACTGCTCGCCGCCGCCGATCGCGTAGACCGTGCGGCCGAACTGCGTGTAGTGCAGCACGTAGAACGCGATCGCCACGACGACGAGCGCGATGATGACCGCGGTCGTCAGGCGCCAGCCGTCGCCGATCTCCTGGCTCCAGCCCGCGAGCGCCACGAACGACTCGTTCGTGATCGGGATGGACTGGAGGCTGATGACGTAGCACAGGCCGCGCGCGAGGAACATCGCGGCGAGCGTCGCGATGAACGGCTGGATGTCGAACACGTGGACCATGAGCCCGACGGCGAGCCCCAGCACGGTGCCGATGAGGACCGCGATGACGAGCACCACCGCGACCGGCCACCCGCTCTGGAGGAGCGACGCCGTCGTGATGCCGGACAGCGCCACCACGGCGCCCACGGAGAGGTCGATGCCGCCGGTGAGGATGACGAACGTCATCCCGACCGCGAGCACGATGAGGAACGAGTTGTTGATGAACAGGTTCGAGACGACGCGGGCCGAGAGGAAGTTCTCGTACCGGCTCCCGCCCACGACGAGCATGAGCGCGAGCACCGCGAACGTGCCGAGGACCGGGAGGTAGCGCCGGTCGAGGCGCACGCGGCTCGTGAGTCGCTCGGTCATGGTCGGTCGGCCTCCGGGGGCGGCGGTCTCGGCGCCCCGGGGGTCGGGCGGCGAGGTCGGGGCAGGGGTCTGCACGGCGGACATCAGGCGCTCACCTCCGCGGCCGCGGCGGCCGTCGGGGCCGCGCGACGTCGTCGGGCGGCGACCAGGTCGCGCACCTTCGGGGACTGCGCGAGGCAGACCGCGATGACGACGATCGCCTTGAACAGGGGCGTGACGGACGGCGAGATGCCGAGCATGGTCACCGTGAGGGTGAGCGTCTGGATGATGAGGACGCCGACCAGGGTGCCGGAGAGCGAGAACTTCCCGCCCGCGAGCGACGTGCCGCCGATCACGACGGCGAGGATCGCGTCGAGCTCGATGAAGAGCCCGGCGTTGTTGGCGTCGGCCGCCATGGTGCTCGACGAGATCATGAGGCCGGCGAGGCCCGCGAAGAGCGCGCAGACCGCGTAGACGGTCCAGATGATGCTGCGCGCCTTGACGCCCGCGAGGCGGCTCGCCTCGGGGTTGATGCCGACCGACTCGATGAGCATGCCGAGCGCGGTGCGCCGCGTGAGCAGCGCGACGGCCGCGAAGACGATGCCGGCCAGCACGACCGCGACGGGGATCCCGAACCAGAACCCGGACCCGATCGACTTGAACGGTGCGCTGTTGACCGTCGTGATCTGGCCGCCCGTGATGAGCATCGCGACGCCACGGCCCGCGGTCATGAGCACGAGCGTCGCGATGATGGGCTGGATCCCGAGGACGGAGACGAGGAACCCGTTCCACACGCCGAGGACGAAGGACAGCGCGAGCGCGATCCCCACGGCGACGAGGACGGTCGTCAGGCTGTCCGGCGTGGGCGACGACGCGATGAAGCTCAGCGCGACGGCCCCGGAGATCGCGACCACCGCGCCGACCGACAGGTCGATGCCGCGCGTCGCGATGACGAGGGTCATGCCGAGCGCGACGAGCAGCAGCGGTGCGCCGTTCTTCAGCAGGTTGACGAGCGACCCGAAGAGGTGGCCGTCCTGCAGCCTGATGGACAGGAAGCTCGGCCGGTTGACCGTGTTGACCGCCAGCAGCACGACCAGCGCGACGATCGGCCAGAAGAGCCGGTGCTGGACGGCGCGCTGCCAGGCGGGTGCCGTGGTGCTCATGACTCCTGCCCTCCGCTCGCGATGAGCTCGACGACGTCCTCGACCGTGACGTCCTCGTCGTTGGTGATCTCCGCGACCTTGACGCGGTCGCGCATGACGGCGATGCGGTGGCTGAGCCGCAGCACCTCCTCGAGCTCGGCCGAGATGAACACGACCGACATGCCCTCGCCCGAGAGCTGGGCGACGAGCTTCTGGATCTCGGCCTTCGCCCCGACGTCGATGCCGCGCGTCGGCTCGTCCAGGATGAGCAGCTTGGGGGCCGTCGCGAGCCAGCGCGCGAGGAGCACCTTCTGCTGGTTGCCGCCCGAGAGGTTCTTGATGAGCGCGTCCGGGTTGGCGGGGCGGATCGCGAGCGCGCTGATGTACTTCTCGACGATCTCGTCGACCTGCTTGCGCGGCAGGCGCCGCGCCCACCCGCGCTCGGCCTGGAGCCCGAGCACGATGTTCTCGCGGATGGTCAGGTCGCCCACGATGCCCTCGGCCTTGCGGTGCTCCGAGGAGAACGCGATCTTGCGCTGCATCGCGCTGCGCGGCGTGCGCAGCCGGGCGAGCGCGCCGCCGACGCGGACCTGGCCGCTGTCCGCGCGGTCCGCGCCCGCGAGCAGCCGGGCGAGCTCGGTGCGGCCCGAGCCGAGGAGGCCCGCGAGCCCGACGACCTCGCCCGGGTAGACGTCGAGGTCGAACGGCTGCACCGAGCCCTTGCGGCCGACGCCGAGCGCCTGGACGAACGGCGTCGCCTCGCGGTCGGCGACCGAGCGCTTGGGCGCCTCCTCGAGCTCCTCGAGCACCTCGAGCGAGGTGCCGATCATCTTGGAGACGAGCTCGAGGCGCGGGAGCTCGGCGGTGACGTACTCGCCGACGAGCTTGCCGTTGCGCAGCACGGTCATGCGGTCGGAGATCTCGTACACCTGCTCGAGGAAGTGCGAGACGAAGAGGATCGCGACGCCCTCGTCGCGCAGGCGCCGCACGACGGCGAAGAGCTGCGCGACCTCGTCCGCGTCGAGGCTGGACGTCGGCTCGTCGAGGATGAGCACCTTGCACTCGACGACGAGCGCGCGACAGATCGCCACGAGCTGCTGCACGGCGAGGGAGTGGCTCGAGAGCGAGGACGCCGGGTCGATGTCGAGGTTGAGGCGCGCGAGCATCTCCCCCGCCCGACGGCGCGTGGCCCGCCAGTCGATCGCGCCCAGGCGGCGCGGCTCGTGGCCGAGCATGATGTTCTCGGCGACCGAGAGGTTCTCGCAGAGGTTGACCTCCTGGTACACCGGCGAGACACCGGCGGCCTGGGCCTCGCCCGGGCCGGAGAACGTGTGCTCGGCGCCGTCGACGAGGATGCGACCGGAGTCGATCGAGTAGACGCCGGTGAGCGCCTTGATGAGCGTCGACTTGCCGGCGCCGTTCTCGCCCATGAGGGCGTGGACCTCTCCGGGCCGGAGCGTGAGGTCGACTCCGTCGAGCGCCTTGACGCCCGGGAACTCGATCGAGATCCCGGTCATCTCGACGACGGGCCGACCGTCGGGGACGGCGGTAGTCATGGGTGACCTTCCGTGCAGCGGTGGCGGCGGGGCTGCCGGGCCCCGGGGCGCCTCAGGACGCCGGCGGGGTCGGCATGCCGGCGGTGGTGCGTCGGCCGCGCGCCGGGGAGCCGTGCTCTCCCGGCGCGCGACCCGTCCGTGGTGGCGGGGCCCGTCGGCGTCGACCGGCCCCGCCGGGGCGGTGCGGAGCGGGTGCCCGGAGGTCCGGGGCGCCCGCTCGGCGCGCGCGGTGCGCTCAGTACTCGCGCGTCGGGAGCGCCTCGATCGCCTGCTCCTGCGTGAAGGACTCGTCCTTGACGACGATGCGCTTCTCGACCTCCTCGCCCGCGACGACCTTCTTGATGATGTCGGCCAGGTCCGGGCCGAGGAGCGGGTTGCACTCGACGATGAAGTTGATCTTGCCGTCGGCGAGAGCCTGCATGCCGTCCTTGACCGCGTCGACGGTGACGATCTTGATGTCCTCGCCCGGGACGAGACCGGCGGCCTCGATGGCCTCGATGGCGCCGAGGCCCATGTCGTCGTTGTGCGCGTACACGAGGTCGATGTCGTCGTGCGCCTGGAGGAAGCCCTCCATGACCGTCTTGCCCTCGGCACGCGTGAAGTTGCCGGTCTGCGAGTCGATGATCGTCACGTTGGGGTTGTCCGCCGTGGCGTTCTCGAAACCGGTCTTGCGGTCGATCGCGGGCGCGGCGCCCGTGGTGCCCTGAAGCTCGACGACGTTGATGGGCTCGGTCGCGAGGTTCTCGGAGACCCAGTCGCCGGCCATCTCGCCCTCGAGGACGAAGTCGGAGCCGATGAACGACTCGTAGAGGGTGTCGTCCTCGGAGTCGACCGCGCGGTCGGTGAGGATCACGGGGATGCCGGCCTGCTTGGCCTCCTCGAGCACCGCGTCCCAGCCGGACTCGACGACCGGGGAGAACGCGATGACGTCGACGCCCTGCGCGATGTAGGAGCGGATCGCCTGGATCTGGTTCTCCTGCTTCTGCTGCGCGTCGGAGAACTTGAGGTCGAAGCCGTTCTCGGCCGTGAGCGTGTCCTGGATGGACTTGGTGTTCGCCGCGCGCCAGCCGGACTCGGCGCCGACCTGCGAGAAGCCGACGGAGATCGTGTCGCCGCCACCGCCGCCGTCGCCGCCCGCGTCGTTGCTGCTGCCGTCCGTGCTGCCGCCCCCGCTGCTGCACGCCGCGAGCGCGAGGACCGCCACGCCGGCGAGGACACCCGTCAGACGCGTGCGCGCCTTGGTCGTGCTGAACATGCTCTCCTCCTTGAGATGCGACCTCGGCGCCGTGCCGAGGACCGTCGGGTCGTGCCAGCCCCTCATCGGACTGTTGACTCTTGTTGATACATGTTTGCTTGTGTCAATGTCTAGCGGTGTCAGGGCCGCTCCCGCAAGCCCCCACTCGGCATTCCGCATCACCGTTCGGTAACCATTCCGGTCACCGCTCGGCACTGCGACGTGCTCGAGCTGCGGAGCCAGGCGAGGGGCAGGACCCCGGGCCCGCGGATGTGATCGCTCACAGCCTCCCGAGAGACGATGTTAGCGCTCACACGGCTCCAGGGGAAGCCGCCGCCCCGTCACGGTTCGGTCACGGCCGGTGGCCGTGACGGGACCGTGCACGGACGGCTCCCCCAGGCGTCAGAGGCCCTGCGCGAGGCGGTAGTAGACCTGGTTCCACCGCACCTGGTCGCGGAAGCCCCGCCGCGTCGTGCTCTCGTCGATGACCAGGAGCTCCGTGCGCGCGATGTCCGCGAAGACCTCGAACGCGTCGATCCCCGCAGCCGTGGAGAGCACCGTGTGGTGCGCGCCGCCCGCCGTCAGCCAGGCCTCGGCGGACGTCGCGAAGTCCGGCCGCGGCTCCCACACCGCACGTGCCACCGGCAGGTGCGGCAGCGGCGCGCTCGGCGGGACGACGTCCACGACGTTCGCCGTGAGCCGGAAGCGGTCGCGCATGTCCGCGAGGGACACGACGACGCCGACGCCCGGGTCGGCGTCGAACACCATGCGGACCGGGTCCTCCTTGCCGCCGATGCCGAGCGGGTGGATCTCGACGCGGGGCGTCGAGGTCGTGAGCGACGGGCAGATCTCCAGCATGTGCGCGCCGAGGATCTTCTCGCTGCCCGGGGTCAGGTCGTAGGTGTAGTCCTCCATGAGCGACGCACCGCCGGGCAGCCCCTCGCCCATGACCTTCGCGGCGCGCACGAGCACGGCCGTCTTCCAGTCGCCCTCGGCCCCGAACCCGTAGCCCTTGGCCATGAGGCGCTGGACGGCGATGCCGGGGAGCTGGCGCAGGTCGCCCAGGTCCTCGAAGTTCGTCGTGAACGCCTTGGCGCCCACGGACTCGAGGAACGTCTCGAGCGCGATCTCCTGCCGGGCCGCGTACCGCAGCGAGGCGTGCCGGTCGCCGTCCTTGCGCAGCTCGGGGACCACGTCGTAGAGGTCCTCGTACTCGGCGACGAGCGCGTCGACGTCGGCCTCGGAGACCTCGTCGACCGCGCGCACGAGGTCGTTCACGCCCCACGTGTTCACGCTCACACCGAACCGGAGCTCGGCCTCGGTCTTGTCGCCCTCGGTCACCGCGACGTTGCGCATGTTGTCGCCGAAGCGGGCCAGGCGCAGCTCGTGCGTCGCCGCCCAGCCGGCGGCGCCGCGCACCCACGAGCCGACGCGCGCGGTGACCGCCGGGTTCGAGACGTGCCCGACGACCGTCGTGCGCGCCACCCCGAGCCGCGTCGCGACGTACGCGTACTCCCGGTCGCCGTGCGCGGCCTGGTTGAGGTTCATGAAGTCGAAGTCGATCGTGTCCCACGGCAGCTCGACGTTCGCCTGCGTGTGCAGGTGCAGGAGCGGCTTGCGGAGCTGGTCGAGGCCGCCGATCCACATTTTCGCGGGGCTGAACGTGTGCATCCACGTCACGACGCCGAGCACGCGGTCGTCGGCGTTGGCGTCGAGCATCGCGCGGCGGATCGCGCCGGCGTCCTTGAGGACGGGCTTCCAGACGACGGACGCCGGGACGTCCGGCGACGCGTCGAGGGCGCGCGCGACCTCCTGCGACTGCTCGGCGACCTGCCGCAGCGTCTCCTCTCCGTACAGGTCCTGGCTGCCGGTGAGGAACCAGATCTCGCGGTCCGCGTAGGGCTTGCTCATGTCGGTCCATCTCTCGTGTCGTGGGCGAGGGCCGCACCGCTGCGGTCCCGTCCCGGTGGTCGTGCTGCGTGTCGTGCCGGTGCGCCGCCGGGCCCCGGGGGAACCGGGTCGGAGCGGCCCGCCGGTCAGCGCGCGGGCTGCTGCCCGTAGACGTGCTGGTAGCGCGCGTAGAGCGCGTCGACGTCGTCCTGCGCGATGCGCGTGGGCTCGCCGAGCTGGCGGCTGACGTGCACGGTGCGGGCGACCTCCTCGCACATCACGGCCGCCTTGACCGCCGCGCGCGCGTCCTTGCCGATGGTGAACGGCCCGTGGTTGCGCATGAGGACCGCGGGGCTGCGCGACCCGCGCAGCGTCTCCACGATGCCGCGCCCGATCGAGTCGTCCCCGATGAGCGCGAACGGTCCGACGGGGATGTCGCCCCCGAACTCGTCGGCCATCATCGTCAGGACGCACGGCACCGGCTCGCCGCGCGCGGCCCACGCCGTCGCGTAGGTCGAGTGCGTGTGCACCACGCCGCCCACCTCGGGCAGGTGGCGGTACACGTACGCGTGCGCCGCCGTGTCCGACGACGGCGACCGGTCGCCCTCGACGAGGGCCCCGTCGAGGTCGCACACGACCATCGCGCCGGGGGTGATGTCGTCGTACGCGACGCCCGACGGCTTGATGACGAGCAGGTCGCCCGCGCCGTCGGGCCGCGTGGTGTCCCGGACGCGCTCGGACACGTTGCCCGCGGTCCACACCACGAGCTCCCAGCGGGGCAGCTCGGCGTGCAGCGCGGCGACGCGCTCCTTGGCGGCGTCGACGGCGTCGCGCAGGTGCGCGGGCACCGCCGGGACGGCGGGTCGCGCGGCCGTCGCGTCCGCGGACGGGGTGGGCGTGCTCATGCGGGGTCCTCTCCTCCGGTGCGGGTGGGCAGCGCTGTCACGGCGGCACGCTCGACGGCGAGCCCGGCCGCGTACCGCTCGAGGTACGCGGCGAAGCCGGCGACGTCCGCGGGGTCGGGCTCGACCGTCACGGTCTCGGCCGCCGCGAAGACGTGGTCGCGCAGGTAGTCGCCCAGGTCCGCACCCACGTCGGCGCCCGGTGCGCGCTCCCCGGCGCAGGCGCGCGCGAAGGCCGCGAGCACCGCGATGCCCCAGGCCCCGCCCTCGCCCGCCGTGCGCCCCACGCTGACGGGCGCGCCGATCGCCGCCGCGAGGAGCCGCTGCGCGACGCCCGCGGTGCGGAACATCCCGCCGTGGGCGAGCATCCCGTCGATCCGGACGCCCTCCCGCGCGAGCACGCGCATGCCGAGCGCGAGGGTCCCGAACGCGCCGTACACCTGCGTCCGCGCGAAGTTGGCGAGCGTCAGGCGGCTGCCGGGCGTGCGGACGACCAGGGGGCGCCCCTCGTCGAGCCCGGTGATCGGCTCCCCCGCGAGGTAGTTGTAGGCGAGCAGCCCGCCGCCGTCGGCGTCGCCGTCGAGCGCGGCGCGGAACAGCGCGCCGAAGACGTCGTCCGGGCCCGCGTCGCTGCCGACGGCCGCGGCGAGCTCGCCGAGCAGGCCGGCCCACGCCTCGAGCTCGCTCGCGCCGTTGTTGCAGTGGACCATCGCGACGAGGTCGCCCGCCGGCGTCGTGACGAGGTCGAGCTCGTGGTGCACGGCGGCGAGCGGACCTTCGAGCACGACCATCGCGAAGATGCTCGTGCCCGCGCTGACGTTGCCCGTGCGCGGCGCGACGGCGTTCGTCGCGACCATGCCCGTGCCCGCGTCGCCCTCGGGCGGGCACAGCAGGACGCCGGGCTCCAGCGACCCGGTGGGGTCGAGCCAGGCCGCGCCCGCAGCGGTCAGGCGCCCGGCGTCCTCCCCCGCGACGAGCACGTCGGGCAGCAGCTCGGCGAGCTTCGGCCCGGCTCGGTGGGTGGCGGCGCGCTCGTCGACGAGCGCGAGGAGCGCGTGGTCGTAGTCGCGCGTCGCCGGGTCGACCGGGAACATGCCGGACGCGTCGCCGACGCCGAGCACGTGGCGGCCCGTGAGCCGCCGGTGGACGTACCCGGCGAGCGTCGTGAGCGACGCGACGCTCGCCGCGTGCGGCTCGGCGTCGAGGATCGCCTGGTACCAGTGCGCGACCGACCAGCGCAGCGGGACGTTGTACCCCAGCAGCTCGGTGAGCTCGGCGGCGGCCGGGCCGGTCGAGGTGTTGCGCCACGTGCGGAACGGGACGAGGAGCTCGCCGTCGGCGTCGAACGCGAGGTAGCCGTGCATCATCGCGGAGACGCCGAGCGCCCCGTACGTCGTGGGTCGCACGCCGTACCGCTCCTCGACGTCGGCCACGAGGCGCGCGTAGCACTCGCGCAGCCCCGCCTCCACGGCGTCGAGCGGGTACGTCCAAACGCCGTCCTCGAACCGGTTCTCCCAGGCGTGGCTCCCGCTCGCGAGCGGCGTGCCGTCGCCGTCCACGAGGCACGCCTTGATCCGCGTCGACCCGAGCTCGATCCCGAGCGCGGTGTCCCCCGCCACGACGGCCGCCCGACGGCGCCCGACCTCGTCCTGCTGCACCATTGCTGCTTCTCCTCGTCGCGGCGTCGCGCCTCGGTCGTTGAGTGTCCTTCGAATGTTAGCGCTCACAACCGGCGAGGCCAACTCCCTCCGCGCTCGCCCGTGCGAGCGCGCGGTCAGTCGCGCGGCGTGCCCGTGCTCTCGCGCACCATGAGCTCGGGCGGGATCGAGACGGGACGGACCGTCGCGCCCGCCAGCGCGTCGATCATCATCCCCATGCACCGGCGACCCAGGGACCCGAACGGCTGGCGCACCGTCGTCAGCGGCGGGATGAAGTGCCCGGCGCCCGCGACGTCGTCGAACCCGACCACCGAGACGTCCGCCGGCACCCGCACGCCCTGCTCCCAGAACGCGCGCAGCAGGCCGAGCGCGAGCTGGTCGTTGCCCGCGAACACCGCCGTCGGGCCGTCGCCCGCGCGGACCGCGGCCGCGAGCTCGCGCCCGACGGCGTACCCGCGGTCCGACGACCAGTCGCCCCGCACCGGCTCGGGCACCGGGGCGCCGTGCTCCTCGAGCGCGGCGCGCCAGCCCGTCTCGCGCTCGCGCGCGTCGAACCAGTCGAGCGGCCCGGACAGGTGGAGCACCGTGCGGTGGCCCAGGCCGAGCAGGTGCTCCGTCGCGACGCGCGCACCCAGGCGCTGGTCCACGGCGATGGACAGGATCGCCCCCGGCGCGCCGAGCGCACCGGGCGCGGGGCGCACGACGTCGGTCGCCTCGCCGTCCGCGGGGAGGTCGCGCGCGGCGATCATGATGACGGGGACGGGTGCGCGGAACGAGTCGACCGCCGCCGCGACGTCCGTCTGCGGCGCGATGACGACGATGCCCTCGACGCCCTGGTCCATGAAGTGCTCGAGCACGCGGTGCATCGTGTCGGCGTCGTAGCGCCGGATCGTCGCGACGCTCACGAAGTAGCCCTGCTCGCGGGCGGCCTCCTCGACCGCGATGAGGGTCGACGTCGGCCCGTACAGCGCGGAGCCGGTGGTCACCACGCCGATCGTGCCCGAGCGCATCGTCACGAGGGCGCGCGCCGCGCTGTTGCGGCGGTAGCCGAGCGTCGCGATCGCGTCGAGGACGCGGTCGCGGGTCTCGGGCCGCACGCTCGGGTGGTCGTTGAGCACGCGGGACACGGTCTGGTGCGAGACGCCGGCGAGCCGTGCGACGTCCGACATCGCGGGCGGGCGCGTGCGGGGCGACGGCCCGTCGCTCACGACCCCGCCCCCTCGGTCCCCGCGCGCGGCGCCGGGGCGTCCGCGAGCGCCGCCGCGAGCTCGGCCGAGCGGTCGCGCGCGGCCTCGAGCGCGTCGAGGAACGCGGCGCGCACCCCGCCGGCGTCGAGACGGCGCAGGGCCGCGACCGTCGTGCCGCCCGGCGAGGAGACGCGCTCGCGCGCGATCGCCGGGTGCTCGCCCGTCTCGCGCAGCATCGTGGCCGCGCCGTGCACGGTCGCGGTCGCGAGCTCGAGCGCCGTCGCGCGCGTCAGGCCGAGCAGCACGCCCGCCTCGGCGAGCGCGTCGATGACGTAGAAGACGTACGCGGGCCCGGAGCCGGAGAGCGCGCCGACGGCGTCCTGGTCCTTCTCCGCGACGCGCACGACGAGGCCCGTCGAGGTGAGGAGCCGCTCGACGAGCGCGACGTCGTCGTCGTCCGCCGCGCTCCCGCCGCTCACGGCGCTCACGCCCGCGCCCACGACGGACGGCGTGTTCGGCATGACCCGCACGACGGCGGTGCCCGCGGGCAGCCGCTCCTCGTAGAAGGCGGTCGGGAGGCCGACGACGACGCTCACGACGACCGTGCCCTCGCCCACCGCGTCGTGGACCTCGGCGAGCAGCGCGGCCACGTCCTTCGGCTTCACCGCGACGACGACGACCCCGGCGCCGCGCACGGCCTCGACGTTGTCGCGCGTGGTCCGGACGCCGTGGCGCGCGGCGAGCTCGTCGGCGCGCTCGGGCCGGCGGACCGTCGCGACGACGTCGTCGGGTCGCCACCCCGACGCGAGCGCACCCGCGAGGACGGTCTCGCCCATGACGCCCGTGCCGAGGACGGCGAGCCGGGGCGCGGAGGGGGTGGGCAGGTCGGTCATGGGCGATCAGCTCCCGGGAGTCGGTGAAGGGCATTCTTGCGCACCCGGAGAGTCCGGGCCGCCGCGAGGGCCCCGGTGCTCAGAGCGGGAAGGCGGCGTAGACGTCGGCCACCACGTCGGCGGGCCCCGTCGCCTGGAGGACGGCCGTGTCGTTGCGCCACGTGACGGTGGCCCGGCCGTCGCCCGCGTCGGTCACGGCGTACCGGCCCGCGACCTCCCCGGCGACCTCGACGTCGCCCTCCTCCGTGGGCGTGCCCGCCGCGGCGACGAGGTCGTCCGCCGCGGCCTCCGCCTCCGCGGACGTCGGCCACTGGCCCGCGACGACGGTGACCCGGGTCGCGTCGTCCCCCTCGCCGTCGGCGTACTCGAGCTGGTACGCCTCCAGGGCGCGCGCGGCGGTCCACGCGTCCGTCGCCGAGTCGCTGCGGAGCACGAGGTCGAGCACGGTGTCCGGGAGCGCCCGCGCGAACGCGGTCGTGCCGGTGCGTGCCACGGGCTCGAGCGTCGGCGTGGGCGGGTCGGCGGTGACGGTGACCGTCGGCTCGGGCTCGGCCGCGGCGTCCGAGCGGGCGAACCCCGGCCACACCCAGGCGAGGAGCGCCAGCACGAGACCGACGACGACCAAGAGACCGACCAGCACGACGAGCCGGCGACGCCGGTACACCGCCGCCGACGGGGGGCGGGAGTGCCTCCGGTCCCGCGCGCCCGTCGCGTCGGCGGGACGGCGGGGACCCGACGCGCCCGCCGTCGCCCCAGGGCGCGCCGGGGTGGCGGCCCGTCCTGGCGTGCCCCCGCCGGGCGGCTGGCTCATCGCGCGCACCTCTCTGCTCCCGGCCGTCCTCGTGGGCCGCCGATCCTCCGGGGCGTGGCCCCGCGGCCCAGCGTAGGACGCGCGCGGGCCCGACCCCCTGCGGTGACGCGGGGTGTCGTCCGGGCGGAGCGGGTTCACCCGGTCGTCGTGCCCCGGCGTCCGCCTCGGGGACCGCCCGCCGGGAACCGCCCGCCCGGGACCGTGGGCCACGGGCCGCCGGCCGGCGACGTCAGTCGGGGCGTCGCTCGGTGCGCACCGCGCGCTCGCGGTGCTCCGCCCGGGCCCGCGCGCGCGACGTGGCGATCGACACCAGGACGCCGACGACGACGAGGTCCAGCACGATCTGGACCATCGCCACCATCTTGGCGGCCTCGCCCGTCGGGTGGACGTCGCCGTAGCCGACCGTCCCGAGCGTCACGACGGCGAAGTACAGGGCGTCGGTCCGGTTCTCGATCCCCACGAACTGGTCCGCGAGGAGGTAGTAGACGAGGGCGAAGAACGTCACGACCGGCAGCAGCAGGCCCATGACGGACTGGACCCGCACGCTCGGCGTCTCCCACGCGCGGAGCTGGCGCCGCACCTGGACCACGAGGAGCCCGCACAGCAGCGCCAGCCCGACGCCGAAGGAGACGAGCTGGACCACCTCGGGCGCGTCGTCGTCGGGCAGCGGCACGCCGTAGTAGACCGTGAGGCACGCGGCCGTCGAGGTCACCGTGAGGATCGGCGTCCACCACGGGCTGTCGTGCGGGAGGCCGCGCTTGCGCATGGGCCCAGCATCCCGCGCCGACGCCCGCTCGTCGCGGCGTGCGGCGGCGTGCCGGTGTCAGGGGTGCTGGCTAGGTTGGGGCGCGTGACGTCGCCGACCACCGCGGCCCGCTCCGCGGCCGCCAAGCGAGCCCGCCCCGCCTACCGCTGCAGCGAGTGCGGGTGGACCACCGCGAAGTGGGTGGGCCGGTGCGGCGAGTGCCAGGAGTGGGGCACGGTGACGGAGGACGCCCCGGCCGCCTCGGGCCCCCGCACCACGGCCGTGTCCCCCACGCGCTCCCCCGCGCGCCCCATCGGCGAGATCAGCGTCGAGGCCGCGCGCGCCACGCCCACCGGCGTGTCCGAGTTCGACCGCGTGCTCGGCGGCGGCATCGTGCCGGGCGCCGTCGTGCTCCTCGCCGGGGAGCCGGGCGTCGGCAAGTCGACGCTCCTGCTCGCCGTGGCGAGCAACGTCGCCGCGGGCGGCTCCGACCTGCCGACGGTCCGGCCCGCCGGAGAGCGTGCGCCCGCGGAGCCTGCGCGCCCCGCGCCCGTCCCGCGGCGCGTCCTCTACGTCACGGGCGAGGAGTCGGCCGGGCAGGTGCGCCTGCGCGCCGAGCGCGTCGGCGCCCTCGCGCCCGGGCTGCTGCTCGCGGCCGAGACGGACCTCGCGACCGTCCTCGGGCACATCGAGGCCACGGAGCCCGACCTGCTGGTCGTCGACTCCGTGCAGACCGTCGCGTCCGCGCAGGTCGAGGGCGCGCCCGGTGGCGTGAGCCAGGTGCGCGAGGTCGCGGCGTCGCTCATCGCCGCGGCGAAGGCCCGCGACCTGCCCGTGATCCTCGTCGGTCACGTCACGAAGGACGGCTCGGTCGCCGGCCCGCGCACGCTCGAGCACCTCGTCGACGTCGTGTGCCAGTTCGAGGGCGACCGGCACTCGCGCCTGCGCCTCGTCCGCGCGGTGAAGAACCGCTACGGGCCCACGGACGAGGTCGGTTGCTTCGACCTCACCGAGAACGGGATCGTGGGGCTCGCCGACCCGAGCGGCCTCTTCCTCTCGCACACCGGCGCGGGCGTACCGGGCACGTGCGTCACCGTGACGCTCGAGGGCCGCCGGCCGCTCGCGCTCGAGATCCAGTCGCTCGTCGTGCCGAGCTCGCTGACGAACCCGCGCCGCACCACGAGCGGCGTCGACTCGAGCCGCCTCGCGATGATCCTCGCCGTCATGCACCGCCACGCGGGCGTGCGGCTCGTCGACCAGGACGTCTACGCGTCGACCGTGGGTGGCGCCAAGGTGACCGAGCCGGCCGCCGACCTCTCGATCGCGCTCGCCGTCCTGTCCGCGCGGGAGGACGAGGCCCTCCCGCAGGGCACCGTCGCGTTCGGCGAGGTCGGCCTCGCCGGGGACATCCGACCGGTCGCCGGCCTCGACCGCAGGCTGGCCGAGGCCGCGCGGCTCGGCTTCACGCGCGCCGTCGTGCCGCGGGGGTCGTTCCCGCGCCCCGTCGAGGGCATGACGATCCACCCGGCGCGGCACCTCGGCGAGGCGGTCGAGCTCGCGCGGAGCTAGGCGGACCACGACCCGGTCCCCGGCGAGCCGGGGCCGGTCAGGTGCCCGGCGCGCCGCCGACGCTCACCGCGGCCCGGCCGAGCCGTACGCGCCGAGACCGGATCGTGACCGCTTTGTGGCGTGGCGCCGGGGTTTTCCGGAGGTGCGGAGGGGCTCGCAGCGTAGGATTCCCCCGTGGCCAACTCCCCCGCGCACCCCGACGAGCTGCTCCGGGAGACCCTCGCCGCCGTGGCACCGGGCACCGAGCTCCGTGACGGTCTCGAGCGCATCCTGCGCGGCCGGACCGGCGCGCTCATCGTGCTGGGCCTGGACAAGGTCGTCGAGGAGATGTGCTCGGGAGGCTTCCAGCTCGACGTCGGGTTCTCCGCGACGCGGCTGCGCGAGCTGTCGAAGATGGACGGCGCCGTCGTGCTCGACCGCGACGCCAACCGCATCCTGCGCGCGGCCGTCCAGCTCCTGCCTGACCCGACGATCGAGACCACCGAGTCCGGGACGCGGCACCGCACCGCCGAGCGCGTGGCCAAGCAGAGCGGTTTCCCCGTCATCTCGGTGAGCCAGTCGATGCGGATCGTCGCGCTGTACGTTGGCGGGCAGCGCCACGTCCTGGAGGACTCCGACACGATCCTGTCGCGCGCCAACCAGGCGCTCGCGACGCTCGAGCGCTACCGCGCGCGCCTCGACGAGGTGTCCGGCACGCTGTCCGCGCTCGAGATCGAGGACCTGGTCACGGTGCGCGACGTCTGCGCCGTCGTGCAGCGCCTCGAGATGGTCGCGCGCATCTCCGAGGAGATCGCCGGCTACGTCATCGAGCTCGGCACCGACGGCCGCCTCCTCGCGCTCCAGCTCGACGAGCTCATCGGCGGCATCGGCTCGGACCGCGAGTTCGTCATCCGGGACTACGTCGACCTGGGCCGCAAGGACCGTTCGCTCGCGGAGGTGCAGAAGGCCCTCGGGGGCCTCGACTCCACGCAGCTCCTCGACCTCGGCCAGATCGGGCGCGTGCTCGACCTGCCGGGCGGCGGCGACGCGCTCGACGCGGCGGTCGCCCCGCACGGGTACCGCCTCCTGTCGAAGGTGCCGCGCCTGCCCGCGACGATCATCGACCGGCTCGTGGCGCACTTCGGCGGCCTGCAGAAGCTCCTCGCGGCGAGCATCGACGACCTCATGACCGTCGACGGCGTCGGCGAGCAGCGGGCCCGCGCGGTGCGCGAGGGCCTGTCCCGGCTCGCGGAGTCGAGCATCCTCGAGCGCTACGTCTGACGCTCCGACCGTCCGCACGACGCACACGGAGGGGACCGTGGACCACGTCGACGAGTGGTCGGCACTGGCCGACGCCTGGGCGCGCTGGTGGGCGCCCGCCGCCGAGCCCGCGCAGCGGGCGATCCTCGACGCCGCGGGCGTCGGGCCGGGCTCCCGCGTGCTCGACGTCGGGTGCGGCACGGGCGAGCTCGTCGCCCTGGCCGTGGCCCGCGGGGCCGAGGCGGCCGGGTGCGACGCCGC
The DNA here is from genome assembly GCF_013127315.1 of Cellulosimicrobium sp. 72-3. Lineage (NCBI taxonomy): Bacteria > Bacillati > Actinomycetota > Actinomycetes > Micrococcales > Promicromonosporaceae > Cellulosimicrobium > Cellulosimicrobium sp. 72-3. The sequence continues at coordinate 966,850 of NZ_CP053419.1, read as the reverse complement.
CGCCGGGATGGTCGACGTCGCCCGGCGCCGCAGCCCGGGCGCGGACCTGCGCGTCGCGCAGGCGGAGCGACTCCCCTGGCCGGACGACTCCTTCGACCTCGTGACGCTCGTCAACGCGCTCGCCTTCACCGACGTCGCGAGGACGCTCGTCGAGTGCCGCCGCGTCGGTGGGCTGGTCGCCGTCGCGACGTGGGCCGAGGACGCGCTCAACGACCTCACCGTGCTCGAGCGCGCGGTCGCGGGCGAGGACCACGAGCCGAGCGACGAGAGCCGCGAGGAGGGGCACCTCGGCGCGCTCCTCGCGGAGCACGGCTTCACGCCGGTGACGGAGGGCGTCGCGGACGCGCCGATGGTGCTCGCCGACGCGGACGACGTCGTCGCCGCGATCATGTTCGGCGAGTCGGACGAGCTGCGCGCCGAGCTCCGCCCCGACGTGCTCCGCGCCGCGCGACCGTTCCGTCGTCCCGACGGGTCCTACCTGCTGCGCAACGCCTTCCGCTGGGCCCTCGCCCGCCGCTGACGCCCGCGCCCGGGAGCGTCCGAAAGGCCCCTCCCAGAGGCGGGTCAGCGCCCCGGGCGGGGGCGGCGCCGCCGGTCTACGCGCCGCCGGCCGGAGGATCGGACGGGGCAGGCGGCTCGGCGCCCTCGGCGGGCGCCGTCCCCTCGGCCGGCGGCGTCCCGTCCGCCGGGGCCGTCCCGTCGGCGGGAGCGGTCCCGTCCGCCGGGGCGCCCTCCGGCGGGGTGGTCCCGTCCGCCGGGGCGGTGGGCTCGGCCGGGTCCGGCGTGGGCGCGGGCGGGGCGAGCAGGGTGAAGGTCACGGGCTCGCTCGTCGCGCCGTCGACGCCGGCGATGCTCACCACCGCCGTGTACGTGCCGGGCGCGACCTCGGGCTGGTCGGGCGCGCAGCCCTCGACCGAGCGGTGCCGGTCCCACCGCACGAGCCGCGACGGGTCCTCGTCGCCCGTGCTCATGAGCAGCAGGCGCTCGGTGGACCCGCAGTGGGCCGACGACCACACGAGCTCGTCGCCCGAGTAGACGAGCACCTGGCGGCCCGCGTCGGAGCCGTCGACGAGGCACGGCCGCCCGCCGGAGTGCCGGACGGTCACGTCGAGCTGCACGGCGCGACCGGGCTCGTACTCGGCGGCGTTCGTCGTCACGGCGAGCTCGAGCGACGCCGCCGTGCAGTCGCGGGGCGGCCCCGCCGCCTCGGGCGTGGGGGGCGGGGACTTGCCCTCCTGCGCGCTCGCGTCGCCGCTCAGCAGCGGCCCGACGGCGCGGACGGCCACCTGGCCGAGCAGCACGAGGCCGACGACGAGCGCCACGAGCAGGAGGAGCGCGACGAGCCGACGCCGCACCAGGGCGGCGCGCGTGGGAGCGCCCGGCCCGGTGCTGGGGCGGGTGCTCGGCCTCGGGGTGCGGTCGGTCCGCGGCGTGCTCACGGGTCCTCCGTCGTGCTCGTGCTGGTCGGGACCACGCTAGCCGCGGCGCCGCCCCGCGGGGCCGGTGCCGCGCCGACGGCGGCCCAGGTCGGGGCACAATGTGTGCGGCCCGACCCCGACCCTCCCGAGGACCCACCACCCGTGCCCGCCCCCACCCCCCGCCCGGCGCGCGCCGACGACCCCGTCCGCACGGCGCCCTCGACCGCGCTCTCGACCGCGCCCTCAGACCCGCACGCGGGGCTGAGGGGCGCCGTCGGGCGCTGGTTCGGCGCGACGGCCCGCGACCTGCCGTGGCGGGCCGCGGACCGCACCGCGTGGGGCGTGCTGGTGAGCGAGGTCATGCTGCAGCAGACGCCGGTCGTGCGGGTCGAGCCGGCGTGGCGGGCGTGGATGGAGCGCTGGCCCGAGCCGGCCGACCTCGCCGCCGCACCGACCGCCGACGTGCTGCGCGCGTGGGGCCGGCTGGGCTACCCGCGGCGCGCGCTGCGCCTGCAGGAGTGCGCGCGGGCGATCGTCGAGCGGCACGACGGCGAGGTGCCCCGCGGCGAGGAGGCGCTGCGCGCGCTGCCGGGGGTCGGCGAGTACACCGCCGCGGCGGTCACCGCGTTCGCGCACGGGCGCCGCGCGGTCGTCGTCGACACGAACGTGCGCCGTGTCCTGGCGCGCGCGGTCGGGGGCGTCGCGCTGCCCGCGCCGTCGTACACGGCCGTGGAGCGCGCGACCGCCGCCGCGGTCGCCCCGCCCGACGACGACGACGCGGTGCTGTGGGCCGCCGCGTCGATGGAGCTCGGCGCGCTCGTCTGCACGGCGCGCGCGCCCCGGTGCGGCGTCTGCCCCGTCCGCGACGCGTGCGCGTGGCGCCTGGCCGGCCGTCCCGGCGACGAGCACGCGGCCCGACGCCGCACGCAGGCCTGGGCCGGCACCGACCGGCAGGCGCGGGGCCGGGTCATGGCGGCGCTGCGCGACGCGCCGGGCCCGGTGCCGCGCGGCGTCGTGGCCGAGGTGTGGCACGACGCCGCGCAGCTCGACCGGTGCGTCGCGAGCCTCGTGGAGGACGGTCTCGTCGAGCAGGAGGACGGGCCGGGCGGGGTGCTCTACCGGCTCCCCGTCTGACGCGGCGGGCGGGCCGTCAGCCGCGCGCGACGTCCGCAGCCCGGTCGCGGTCGAGGTCGGCGGGGCCGCCGGGGACGGCAGGGCCGTCGAGGTCGAGCAGCATCCGCGTGTTGCCGAGCGTGTTGGGCTTCACGCGCGCGAGGTCGAGGAACTCCGCGACGCCGTCGTCGTGCGAGCGCAGGAGCTCGGCGTACACCTCGGGGGACACGGGCGTCCCCTCGATGGTGCGGAAGCCGTGCGCGCGGAAGAAGTCGACCTCGAACGTCAGGCAGAACACGCGCCGCAGGCCGAGGGCGCGAGCGCGGGCGACGAGCTCGACGACGAGCGCGTGCCCCACGCGGTGGCCGCGCCACGCCGGGTCCACCGCGAGCGTGCGGATCTCCGCGAGGTCGTCCCACATGACGTGCAGCGCCCCGCACCCGACGACGCGCCGCGCGTCCGCGCCGTCCGCCGCGTCCGGGTCCGGCACCTCGGCGACGACGAACTCCTGGACCGCCTCGTAGTACCCGACCATCTCCTTGGCCAGGAGGATGCGGTCCTCGGCGTAGGGCTGCACGAGCGCACGCACCGTCCGCACGTCCGCGGGCAGGGCGGGACGGACACGGACGGCGGAGGTCGTGGGCACCGCGACACTGTACGCGCGCGGAGCACCCGCTGCATAGTCATGCATCGGAACGCATATGTGCACTGGGTGCTCAGGAGCCCCCGACGAGGTGGGCCGCCGTGATCTCGTCGACGACGAGGTCGGTCACCACGCCCGCGCGCAGGGCTGCGCGCAGGGGCGCCACCTTGTTGTCGCCCGCGACGGCGCACACCCGCCGCGGCACGCGCCGCAGCTCCTCGGGGGCCGGCCCCGTCGCGCGCTCGTTGAGCGCGATGTCGCGGTAGGTCCCGTCGGCGCGGAGGAACACGGTGCAGACGTCGCCGACGACGCCCTCGGCGTCGAGGACCGCGATGTCGTCGGGGTCGAGGTACCCCGCGGAGTACACGTGCGACGGCACACCGCCCGCGACGGCCCCGACGGAGAAGAGCGCGATGTCGGCCCGGTGCTGCACGTCGAGCACGCGGCGCACGGACCGCTCGCGCCACATCGCGCGCTTCGTCTCCGCGTAGTCGAAGAACGCGGGCACTGGGAAATGGTGCACGTGGGCGTCGAACGCGCTGCCGAAGCCGGCGATGAGGTCGCCCGCGTAGTGCACGCCCGACGTCCGCGTGTTCGCCGCCCCGTTGAGCTGCACGACGGCGCTCCCCCGGGTCGGCTTGCGCGGCAGGTGCCGGGACACGGCCGAGAGCGTCGTGCCCCACGCGATCCCGAGGATCATGTCGGAGTCGAACCACGTCGACAGCAGGCGCGCGGTCGTCAGCGCGACCTGCTCGAGCCGCTCGACCTGCGGCGCCTGGTCGGGCACGGGGACCACGTAGGCGTCGATCCCCCACGTGCTCGCCAGGTGCTGCCCGAGCCCCGGCCCGCGGCTGCGCGCGGGGCGCAGCGAGATCTCGACCAGGCCCGTGTCGCGCGCCCGCTTCACCAGCCGCGACACGGTGGACCGCGACGTGTGCAGGTGCTTGGCGATCGCCTCCATCTTCATGTCCTGGAGGTAGTACATCGACGCCGCGCGCAGGACGTCCTGCTCCCGATCGACCATCGCGGTCTCCTTCCCGTCAGCCCCATTCTGCACGTTCGTGCACCACGGTTGCGCGGGCGTTCGCCGCGTGGTGGTCTGGACCGTGTGCCTCCGCGCCGGAGACCCCGGTGCACGCACGGCGGTTCCCGCTCGCGCACCCTGGTCGGGCGTGGGACCGTCGCTGTGAGCGCACCGTGGGCGCGATCGTCCCGCGGCGTGCCGCAGCACCGAGGGACGAGAGAGGAAGACGGATGGCATCCACGAGACTCACCGCGGACTCCCGGCGGCAGGCGCTCGCCGCGCTCGAGGCCAGCACCAGCGCGGACGCCGAGCTCGACGTCCTCGTGATCGGCGGCGGGGTCACCGGCGCTGGGATCGCGCTCGACGCGGTCACGCGCGGGCTCTCCACCGCGATCGTCGAGGCGCAGGACTGGTCGGCAGGGACGTCGAGCCGGTCGAGCAAGCTCGTGCACGGCGGCCTGCGCTACCTGCAGATGCTCGACTTCCACCTGGTCAAGGAGGCGCTCACCGAGCGCGACCTCCTGCTCAAGGAGATCGCGCCGCACCTCGTGCGCCCCGTCCCCTTCCTGTACCCGCTCGAGCACCGCGTGTGGGAGCGTGCCTACGTCGGCGCCGGCATCGCGCTCTACGACACGCTGGCGAGCGTCGCGCCCGGTCGCCGCGCGATGCCGCTGCACCGGCACCTGTCGCGCAGCCGCATGGAGAAGAAGTTCCCCGACCTCGCGCACGACGCGGCCGTCGGCGCCGTCCAGTACTGGGACGCGTCGGTCGACGACTCCCGACTCGTCTCGACGCTCGTGCGCACCGCGGCGTCGTACGGCGCGCACGCGGCCTCCCGCACGCAGGTCGTCTCGCTCACCAAGGGCTCGACGGGCGCCGTGAACGGTGCCGTGCTCCAGGACCTCGAGACGGGCCGCGAGATCACCGTCCGGGCACGCGCCGTCATCAACGCGACCGGCGTCTGGACGGAGGACACCGAGGCGCTCGCCGGCAGCGAGGGCGGGCTGCGGGTCCTCGCGTCCAAGGGCATCCACATCGTCGTGCCGCGCGAGCGCATCAAGGGCCAGGTCGGGCTGATCCTGCAGACCGAGAAGTCGGTCCTGTTCGTCATCCCGTGGTCCCGGTACTGGGTGATCGGCACGACCGACACCCCGTGGGAGCAGGAGCTCCAGCACCCCGTCGCGACCGCGGCCGACATCGACTACGTGCTCGAGCACGCGAACGCCGTGCTCGCCCACCCCCTGACGCGCGACGACATCATCGGCACGTGGGCGGGCCTGCGGCCGCTGCTCCAGCCGGGCACCAAGGAGGGCACCAGCTCCGCGAAGGTCTCGCGCGAGCACACGGTCGCCTCCCCGACCCCGGGCCTCACGGTCATCGCCGGCGGCAAGCTCACCACCTACCGCGTCATGGCGAAGGACGCGGTGGACTTCGCGATCGGCCAGCGCGCGAGCGCCCTGCCGTCGATCACGCACAAGATCCCGCTGCTCGGCGCCGTCGGCCTCGACGCCGTGCGTCGCCAGGCGCGGCCCTGGGCGTCCCGGTACGGCTGGACCCCGGCCATGGTCGACCACCTCCTGCACCGGTACGGGTCGAACCTGCGCGAGCTCGTCGAGCTGTGCGAGGCGCAGCCCGACCTCGCCCGCCCGCTCGAGCACGCGCCGGCCTACCTGCGCGCGGAGGTCGCGTACGGCGTCTCCCACGAGGGGGCGCTGCACCTCGAGGACCTGCTGCTGCACCGCACGCGGCTCAACTACGAGGTGCCCGACCGGGGCCTCGCCGCGCTGCCCGAGATCGCGGCCGTCGCCGCCGAGATCCTCGGGTGGGACGACGCGACGCGCGACGCCGAGATCGCGAGCTACACCGCCCGCGCGGAGGCCGAGGCGGCCGCCGAGCAGGCGCCCGACGACGCGTCCGCCGAGCGCACCCGGCTGGAGGCGCCCGACGTGTCACCGCTCCAGCCGCTCCGCACGACCTGACAGCTGCACATCGCCGCGAGCGAGCCCCGGGGGCTGACCGACGGGTCGGCCCCCGGGGCCCCGCACACCGACCCCACGGGGCGCACGCCGACGGGCGGACCGACCCGAGGACCCGACGCTCAGGTGCGTCGGGACGGTTGAGACAGAGAAGTCCACCACGAAAGAGAGAGCACGATGGATCAACTCCTCATGAACGCCTTCTGGTCCGAGATACTCGGCACGGCGACACTGATCCTCCTCGGCGCGGGCGTCGTCGCGAACGTCGTCCTCCCGAGGACCAAGGGCTTCAACGGCGGCTGGCTCCTCATCAACTTCGGATGGGGCCTCGCGGTCTTCGCCGGCGTCTACGTGGCCTACAAGTCGGGTGCGCACCTCAACCCGGCCGTGACCATCGGCCTCTTCACCGCCCAGGAGCCGTTCTTCTCCGCGACCGGCCCCGAGGGGCTCGTGACGGCGACCATCGAGCCGACGGTCGGCAACATGTTCCTGTACTTCGGGGCCCAGATGATCGGTGCCTTCGTCGGCGCCGTGCTGGCGTTCCTGGCGTACAAGAAGCACTTCGACGAGGACGCGCCCGGCGCGACCAAGCTCGCGGTGTTCTCCACCGGCCCGGAGATCCGCTCCTACGCGTGGAACTTCGTCACGGAGGTCATCGCGACGTTCGTGCTCGTGTTCTTCGTCGTGGCGTCCGGCAAGACCCCGTCGGGCCTGGGGCCGCTCGCGGTCGCGCTCATCGTGGTCGGTATCGGCGCGAGCCTCGGTGGTCCCACCGGCTACGCCATCAACCCTGCCCGTGACCTCGGTCCCCGCATCGCGCACGCGGTGCTGCCGATCCGGGGCAAGGGCTCGAGCGACTGGGCCTACGCCTGGGTCCCGGTCGCCGGTCCGCTGGTCGGCGGCGTCCTCGCCGGCCTGCTCGGGGCCGCCTGGGTCTGACCGACCCGGACGACCGGACCTCTCCCCCGCGTGACCGGGGAGCCGGGGGCCTCCCCGGTCACGCGACCCGCGCCGTCGGGCGCCGGGCACCTACGCCGCAACCACACCCACACCGACGTGAAGGACTGAACGCACCATGGCCGACTACGTTCTCGCCATCGACCAGGGGACCACGAGCTCCCGGGCCATCGTCTTCAACCACTCCGGGGAGATCTACTCCACCGGGCAGCTCGAGCACGACCAGATCTTCCCGCGCGCGGGGTGGGTCGAGCACAACCCCGAGCAGATCTGGAACAACGTGCGCGAGGTCGTCGGTCTCGCCCTCACCCGAGGCAACCTCACGCACGAGGACATCGCGGCCGTCGGCATCACGAACCAGCGCGAGACGGCCGTCGTCTGGGACAAGACCACGGGCAAGCCCGTCTACAACGCCATCGTCTGGCAGGACACGCGCACCCAGAAGATCGTCGACGAGCTCGGCGGCGACGAGGGTGCCGAGAAGTACAAGTCGGTCGTCGGCCTGCCGCTCGCCACCTACTTCTCCGGCCCGAAGATCAAGTGGATCCTCGACAACGTCGAGGGCGCGCGCGAGAAGGCCGAGAAGGGCGACCTGCTGTTCGGCAACACCGACACCTGGGTGCTGTGGAACATGACGGGCGGGACCGAGGGCGGCGTGCACGTCACCGACGTGACGAACGCGTCGCGCACGATGCTCATGGACCTCGACACGCTCTCCTGGCGCGAGGACATCGCCGCGGACATGGGCATCCCGCTGTCGATGCTCCCCGAGATCCGGTCGTCGTCCGAGGTGTACGGACACGGCCGTCCCCGCGGCCTCGTCCCCGGCGTCCCGATCGCCGGCATCCTCGGCGACCAGCAGGCGGCCACGTTCGGCCAGGCGTGCTTCGAGGTCGGCCAGGCCAAGAACACGTACGGCACCGGCAACTTCCTGCTGCTCAACACGGGCACGGAGAAGGTCATGAGCAAGAACGGCCTGCTCACGACGGTCTGCTACAAGATCGGCGACGCGCCCGCCGTGTACGCGCTCGAGGGCTCGATCGCCGTGACCGGCTCGCTCGTGCAGTGGCTGCGCGACAACCTGGGCATGTTCGAGGACGCGCCCGACGTCGAGTGGCTCGCGGGCAAGGTCCAGGACAACGGCGGCGCCTACTTCGTGCCGGCGTTCTCCGGCCTGTTCGCGCCCTACTGGCGGCCCGACGCGCGCGGCGCGCTCGTGGGCCTCACGCGGTACGTCAACCGCAACCACATCGCGCGCGCCGCGCTCGAGGCGACGGCGTTCCAGAGCCGCGAGGTCGTCGACGCGATGAACGCCGACTCGGGCGTCGACCTCACCGAGCTGCGCGTCGACGGCGGCATGGTCGCCAACGAGCTCCTCATGCAGTTCCAGGCCGACCAGCTCGGCGTCGACGTCGTGCGCCCCAAGGTCGCGGAGACGACGGCGCTCGGTGCCGCGTACGCCGCGGGCATCGCCGTCGGCTTCTGGAAGGGCGAGCAGGACGTCATCGACAACTGGGCCGAGGACAAGCGCTGGAGCCCGTCGATGGAGTCCGGCGAGCGCGAGCGCCTGTACCGGAACTGGAAGAAGGCCGTGACGAAGACCATGGAGTGGGTCGACGAGGACGTGGAGCAGTAGCCCGTCCCGGGACCACCCGCCGAGGGGGTGGGGTGCACGGCGCCGCGGCGTCGCGCACCCCACCCCCTCGTCGTGCTCCCACGGGGCGAGTCGCGCGCGTCGTGCCTAGCGTCGAGGTGCCGCGCCCCGCGGCCCGACGACGGGAGACGACATGACCGGCACGCACCACGAGCAGCCCCACGCGAGCTCCGACGAGGTCGCCACGGTCCGCGAGCTCATCAAGGACGAGAAGATCGCCATGCTGACCACCGTCGCGACCGACGGGAGCCTGGTGAGCCGGCCGATGGGTGTCCAGGCCGTCGACTTCGACGGCGACCTGTGGTTCTTCGCCGCCGCCGACTCGCACAAGGTCGCCGAGATCGCGCGGGACTCGGCGGCGAACGCGGCCTTCTCGGGCTCGACGTCCTGGGTCTCGGTGTCCGGGCGCGCCGCGGTCGTCCGCGACCGCGAGAAGATCCGCGAGCTGTGGAACACGGTCGCCGACGCCTGGTTCCCCGACGGCCCGGACACGCCCGGCGTGGTGCTCGTCCGGCTGCACGCCGACTCCGCGGAGTACTGGGACTCCCCCGGCGGCCGCGTCGCCACGCTGTTCAGCCTGGTCAAGGCGAAGGTCACCGGCTCGCGCTACGACGGCGGGGAGAACGAGACCGTCGAGCTGTGACCCGTGCCGCCGGCCGCCCGGAGCGCCGCGCGCGGCGCGGCTAGGGTGGCCGGGTGAGCGTCGCCCGCGAGACCGCGTACACCCTGCCCGGCATCCACGTCACCGACCGCGAGCTCGAGGTGCCGCTCGTGTGGGACGACGACACGGACCCCCGCCGCCTCACGCTGTTCGTGCGCGAGCTCGTCGACCCGGTCCGGCGTCACGACGACCTGCCGCTGCTCGTGTTCCTCCAGGGCGGCCCGGGCGGCAAGGGGCCCCGGCCCACGGGGCCGGACGGCTGGGTCGGCACCGCGCTCGCGACGCACCGGGTGGTGCTGCTCGACCAGCGCGGCACCGGCCGGTCCTCGGCCGTGCGCGGGGCGGCGCTCGCCGCGCGCGGCCCGGGGGCCGCACAGGCGGAGTACCTCTCCCACTTCCGGGCGGACGCGATCGTCGCCGACGCCGAGCACGTGCGCCGGACGGTGTACGGCGGGCGGCGGTGGACGTCGCTCGGCCAGTCCTACGGCGGCTTCCTCACGATGACGTACCTGTCGCGGGCGCCCGAGGCGCTCGCCGCGTGCTACGTCACGGGCGGGCTGCCGGGCCTGACGGCGGACGCGCGCGAGGTGTACCGCCGCACCCAGCCGCGCGTCGTCGCGAAGAACGCCGCCTACCGGGAGCGGTACCCGGACGACGCGGCCCGCCTCGCGCGCGTCGCGGACCTCCTCGCGGCCGACGACGTGCGCCTGCCCGACGGCGACCGGCTCACCGTGCGCCGGCTCCAGTCGCACGGCACGGACCTCGGGATGAAGCCCGGCCCGGAGCGCATCCACTGGCTCGTGGACGAGGCGTTCGACGCGGACGCGCCGGACACCCTCACGGACACGTTCCTCGCGGAGGTCGCGGCGGCGACGTCGTTCCGCACCAACCCGCTCTACGCCGTGCTCCACGAGTCGATCTACGCGCAGTCGGGCACCGGCCCGACAGCGTGGGCCGCCGAGGCGGTCCGCGCCGAGGAGCCGGCCTTCGACCCGGCGGCGCGACCGCTGCTCCTCACCGGCGAGATGATCTACCCCTGGATGCTCGAGGAGATCGCCGCGCTCCGGCCGTTCCGCGCGGCGGCGGAGGCGCTCGCCGCGCGCGAGGAGTGGCCCGACCTGTACGACCTCGACGTCCTCGCGCGCAACGAGGTGCCCGTCGAGGCGGCGGTGTACGTCGACGACATGTTCGTCGACGCCGGGCTCTCGCTCGAGACGGCGGCGCGCGTGGGCAACGTCCGCACGTGGGTGACGAACGAGTTCGAGCACGACGGCCTGCGCACGGGCGACGTCCTCGCGCGCCTGGTCGAGCGGCTCGGCGCCCGCGGCGGCCCGCGCACCTGAGGCGTGCCGCGCCCGGCCCGCTGGACGGGCTGCGGCGTCAGGCTCCCTGACCCCGGTGGGCGGCGTCAGGCCGTCTGGTCGCGGCGCGCGCGCAGCACCCACGCCCCGGACACGAGCGCCCCGCCCAGCACCAGTGTGAGCAGGTCGAACCCGGCGTCGCCGCGCGGCGGGGCCGGTGGCACCGCGGCGGGCGCCCCGCCCGCGGCCACGACGACGGCGCCCGACGGGTCCGCCGTGCCGACCACCGGCGCCAGGTCGAGCGCGGGCCCGTCCGCCGTCGTCGGCGCGGACGCGTCCGGTGTCGCAGCGGGCGCCGGGGCGGCCGGAGCAGGCGACGCGGGCGGGGCGGCGGGCGCCTCGGGGACGGCCGGCCCGTCGAGCACGAGCTCCCACGACGTCTCGCCGACGAGGACGTAGCCGTCGAGCGCGCGCGCCGTCACGGTCACCGTGCCCCGGGCAGGATGGCGGCCCGGGGCGAGGACCCGCTCGTCGAGGACGAACTCCACGCCGTCGGCCCGCGGCACCTCGACCTCGGCCGCCGCGCCCGGGCGCGCGGCGACGACCACGGGCGCCGGCGCCCGGACCTCGGTGAGGCCGGAGAACACGAGCTCGACGGCGCGCGACCCGTCCGACCCCGGGAGCACCGGCTCCGCCTCGCCCTGCGCCGCGAGCCGCAGGCCCGCGGCCGGGGAGAGCGTCAGGACGACGCGCGCCACGTGGTCGAGGTACCCCTCGACGGCGTGCGTGCTGCCGGGCGGGAGCACCGCACCGGTCGCGTCGCGGACGACGAGGCCCTCGGCGTCGGGCACGGTGTACGTGTCCGCCTCGCCCGGGCCGTCCTGCGCGGCGGGGAGCACCGCCGTGACGACGGGGAGCAGCTCCGTGACCGCCTCGGCGGCGGTCCGCCCGTCCGGGAGCTGCAGCACGTGGCCGTCCTCCGCCACGGCCGTCGCCCGCAGGACGCCGCCGTCCCGCGGCGCCTCGACGGTCCGGTACCCGTCGACCAGGACCACGGTGCACGTCATCGGCTCGCCGCCCAGGGACCAGCGCACGCCCTCGACCACCGGCACCAGGTATACCGCGTCCCCGGCCGCCGCACGGACGAGGACCGGCGGCAGCACGACCACGCGGGGCGCGGGCTCGCCGTCGGGCACGGTGGGGTCGGGGCCGGGGGGCGTCTCGCCCTCCTCCGGGGCCGCCGGGTCGGGAGCGGGGACGGAGGGAGACGCGCCCTCCTCCGGAGCGGCCGACCCGGGCGCGGGAGGCTCCGGTCCGTCCGGCACGGGAGCACCGGGCACGGCAGGCACGACGGGCCCGACGCCCACGGTGCCGGCGCCCGCGCCGGCACCGGAGTCCATGCCCGCGCCGGGGTCCGTGCCCGATGCCGCGTCGGGGCCCGTGCCGTCGGCCGCAGCGGTGGACGCCGCCGCACCCGCGGCACCGGGCCGGCCGTCCTCCACGACCCGCACGAGGGTCTCCGTCGCCACGGGCGCGACGCCCGGGTCTGCCGCGGCGCGGGCGACCGGGACGGCGTGGGCCGTCGTGGACGCGCCGACCAGGACGGCGCCCACCAGCACCGCGGCGAGCGCGGTCCGCGGGCGGGCCCGGTGCACAGACATGGGCGTGCGGCTCCTCTCCGGTCGCGTCCGCGGGTGGGCGCGCCCGAGGCCCCTATGCACGCGACGGGCCACGCTGTCCGCATCGTCCCCGCGCGTCCCGTTTCGTCCGGGCTGGAGGGAGCCGCGGGCGACCCGGTTCGAGCGCTTCACCCGCCTTCCCCGAGAACCGGCGCACCTCCTCGCCTAGGGTGAGAGCGGATCACGGCGCGGTGCCGGCTCTCGGGGCGGAGCCGTGGCCGGACGCGGTTCGCCGCCGTCCGTCCGCCCGCCCGTGGAGCGGGGGAAGCACGGAGGCAGCATGTCGGTGACGGACACGACGACGTTCCGTCTGTACGGGGCGCCACGCCCCCCGCACACCGAGCTCGTCCGCGAGCGCCTGCTCGACCGGCTCGAGGTGGACGCCGCGCTCCGCGTGGTCCGCGGCCCGGCGGGTGCGGGCAAGACCTCCCTCCTCGCCGAGTGGTCCCGACGCCGGGCCACGCCGGGACTCTGGCTGTCCGTCATCCCGGAGATGTCCCGGACGGACCTCTGGCGCGCGGTCGCGCGACGTGCCGCGCGGGCCGGGCTCGAGGCGTTCGAGGCCGCGCTGGGCCCGGCGGAGCTCGCCCCCGAGGACGTGCCCGGCCGCCTGGCCGACGCGTTCCTCGCGGTGCCCGGGGAGGTCGTGGTCGTCATCGACGACTACCAGGACGTCACGGACGCCGCGGTCCACGACGACGTCCTCGCCCTGCTGCGCCTGTGCCCGAACCTCTCCGTGGCCGTGGCCACGAGCACGGTCTCCCCCCTGGAGGCCGCCTCGGTCGGGCTCGAGCTCGACCGGACCGTCATCACGGCGGACCAGCTGCCGCTGACCCGGGACGAGACGGCCCGCATGCTGCGCCAGGCGGGCGTGGACCTCGACCCCGCGGAGGCGCACGTCCTCACCGGCGGCCAGCCGCTGTACCTGCGGGTCGCGATGCTCGCCGCGGAGATGGCCGGTTCCCACGGGACCCCGGCGCACGTCCAGGTCGCCGACGAGCTGCTGCGGGCCGCGCTCGAGAAGCAGCTCGAGGGCGCCGAGCGCCCTCGGCTCGAGCAGGTCCTGCGGCGGTGCGCGGTCGCGGACGTCCTCACCGCCGACCTCGCCGTGGCGCTGACCCGGGAGCCCGCGGCGCCGCAGCTGCTGTGGATGCTCGAGGAGCGCGGGCTGGGCGCGTGGGAGCGACGTCCCGCGGGCCGGGTCTTCGTCCTGTTCCCCGTGGTGCGGACGTTCGTGGCGGAGCGCGTCCGCGAAGAGCACCCCGACGAGTGGGGAGGTGCCCAGCTCGCCGCCGCGCGCTGGTACCTGACGAACGGGTATCCCGTCGAGGCGTTGCGGCACGCGGTCGGCGCGGGCGACCTCGCGCTCGCGTCCTCGGCCGTCTCGCGGTACTGGGGCGAGCTGCTCGAGCCGCAGGCGCTGGCCCGCCTCGACGTCCTCAAGAGCCTCCCGCAGACGGACCTGCGGCGCTGGCCGCTGCTCGCCGGGGCCCTCGCGATCCACCACGACAGCGTCCCCGGGGAGCGCACCGAGGCGATCGAGACGTACCAGCTGACGCTGGCCGCCCTGCGCCCCCGGGCGAGGACGACCTCGACGACGGAACGCGTCGTCCTCGACGTGCTCGAGAGCGTCGCGCTGCGCTCGACGAACGCGACGCAGCGCGCGCTCGAGCCGGCGCGCCGGGCTCGGCAGACGCTCGACGAGCTGGGTGTGGACGAGCGCCGGGTGCTCGTCCGCGAGCTGCCCCGGCTCCGCGCCGAGGTCGCGATGTCGTTCGCGCGGGCGGGCGCGGACGACGAGGCGCTCGCCACGCTCGAGGACCTCGGCGGCTCCCCCGCCGTCGACCCGCGCACGCTCTACGGCCTGTCGCTGCGTGCGCTCGTGCTCGCGCTCCGCGGGGACCTGCCGGAGGCCGTGCGCGACCTCGAGGTCATCGAGGCGTCGCCCCACGCCGAGGTCCGCGCGGGGCGCGACGACCACCTGTACCGCATCGCTCGCGCGATCGTGTGCCTCGAACGCTTCGACGCCCGCGGCGCCCAGGCCCACCTCGACGTGCTGCGACCGCACCTCGCGACGCTCGAGACCCGCCCGGTCGTCGCCACGGTTCAGGCGTACGTCGACCTGGTGTCCTTCGAGCCGGCCCTGGGCATCGAGCGGCTGCGCCGCTACATCGAGTCCGAGCGCGGCCGCCGACGCATCTCCGCGCGCGACATCGACCACCTCGACTACGTGAGCGGCCTGCTCGGGCTCGCGCGCGGCCAGGTCGGCGCGGTGCACTCCTGGCTCAAGGTCGCCCCGGCGACGTCGTCGCTCACCTGGCTGCTGCGGGCCCACGCGGCGCTGCTCACCGGCCGGTGGAGCACCGCGCGCGACGTGCTCGTCGCGCACACGCCGCCGCGGACCGCCGCGCCGCGCCTGCGGGCCGCGCACGCCGTCCTGCTCGCCGCCGCGCTCACCCACGCCGAGGAGGAGACGCAGGCGCGCGACGCCCTGGACAAGCTGGCCGGCGTGGCCGAGGACCGGCGGCTGCGGTTCGCCCTCGCGCTCCCCGCCCGGCACGACCTCCTCACGCTGGTCGAGCTCGCGGGACGGAGCAAGGACCAGACGGCGCAGCGCCTGATCGGGGACGCGGAACCCGTGCCGGAGCTCTTCGCCGCGACGGCCGACCTCCCCCAGCCCCTGTCCGACCGCGAGGTCGTCGTCCTCGACACCCTCATGCGCCACGCGACCGCGGTCGACATCTCCCGGAGCCTCACCGTGTCCGTGAACACGGTCAAGAGCCAGCTCCGCTCGATCTACCGGAAGCTCGGCGTGCGCCGGCGCGAGGACGCCCTCGCCCGCGGGATCGAGCTGGGACTGCTCCCGGCCCAGCGTCCGCTGCCCGCGAGCGGCACGGACGGGCGCTGAGGCCCGAGCCGGTCAGACGAGGTCGTCGACGATCTTGGCGGACGCGCGCATCTCGGCGCGCGCGAGGTCGTCGTCGATCTCGCGTCCCGCAGCGATGAGCGCCGCGCGCGGCAGCCACGAGAAGACCACGAGCACGGGGTAGCTGTCCTCGCCCACGTACACGCGGCGACGCCAGGCGGCCCACGCCACGGCGCGCGTGAGCGTGCGCACCGGGTCCTCGAGCTCGTTCGCCGCGTGCGCGGCGTTCTCCCACCCGTGCTGCGCCTCGCTCATGACCCGCGCCCCGCCGTGCCCGAGCGGCCGGGCGAGCGCCGCGAGGCCGATGTCCTCGGCGATCACGACGGCCTCCGACGGGACCAGGTCCAGGCCGTCCCGGTACGTGCCGAACGTCGCGGGGTCCAGGTGGCGCCACGGGTCGTCGTCGGGCAACGAGTCCAGGAGGTCGGTGAGGGCGCCGGCGAGGAGCGTCACGGCACGCAGCGGGTGCGCCTTCGCCTGCGCGCGCATCGCGGCCATGGTCGCGAGCCGGTCGTCGGGGTCGATGAGCGGCTCCACGAGGCCCACGGCCCAGATGGCCCAGGTCGTGTCGTCCCATGGCGCGCCGGCGCCGTCCTCCTCCGGGGTCACCGCGACACCACCCCGCCCGGGGCGTCGGCGGCCCGGCACGGCGACGCCGTCGAAGCGCAGGACGCTGCGTGCACCCGGTCCACCTCCTAATCTCGTCCTGCCCTGTCCAGCCGGCGAGCCCGTCGCCGAGGACAGCATCCCACCGTGGCGACGTCCGCGAAACACCCACGGCGGGCGAAGCGTGCGGAGATCACCCGCTGCCCGGGGCACCTGAGGGTGAAGTCCGGTGTGAAAGACGGTGTCCCGCGCGCCAGGAGCCCCTCCGGGTCCGCATGCTTGGACCGTGACCGACCGGACCCTGCTCGACCCGCGCCCGCAGCGGGCGCGCGACGCGCGTCCCGTGCGCGCCGTCGACGAGGGCCCGCGGGAGGACGACGACCCCGGGGCGCTCCGGGACGAGGTCGCCCGCGTCGTCGCGATCGAGGACGACGACCGGTACCGCGCCGAGGTCTCGGCCCTCCTCGCCGCCCACGCGACGCAGTGGCGCCGGATCGCGGCGCGCCTGTGCCGCACCAACTCGGTGCCCGCGGCGCAGCACCTCGACGACGTCGCGGCGATCGTCGTGGAGACCGCCTGGGAGATGCTCGAGCGGTCCCGGCGCGACCCGGCGTACCTGCGCAGCATGCGCTCGTTCCTCGCCATCGTCGTCTACACGGCACGACCCCGCGTCCGTTCGTTCCTCGACCACGCGACCGCGCCGGCGTCGGGCATGGTGGCCGCGCAGCGTCGCCGTCGCGAGCTCGCGCGCACGCGGTCGGAGCTCGCCGCGCTGCGCGGCGCGGCACCCTCGGTCGAGGAGGCGGTCCGCGCCACGAACGAGCGCCTCGGCGCCCACCGGGCCGACGTCGTCCGGCAGGGCATGGTCGTGACGGAGGCCGACGAGCTCGTGCTGCGCGGCGCGCTGTCGTTCGACGAGGCCCTCGACTCCGCGCGCACGTCGGACGCGCACGCGGACTGCGTGCTGCACGCGGTCGAGGTGCCGGCGCTCGTCCGCTCCGTCGTCGACGCGGCGCACGCGGAGGACCCGGTCCGCGGACGGGTCGCGGCGCTCTGGATGGCCGAGGCGTACGGGGGCGGTGGGCCGCTCCCGGGCCACGACACGGTCGTGTGGATCGCCCGGACGCTGGGTCTGCCCCGGCACCGGACCGTCGCCCACATCGACCGGGTCCGGGTGCTGGCGGCGCAGCACCTCCGGGAGGTCGGCATCGTCCTCGACGCCGTGGACAGCGTGTGAGCGCGAGCGTCGCTCCACGACCCGCACCTGCCGGGAGGTCCGCGGCGTACCGCGGCGAGCAGGAGAACCGCACCGTGGCGCGCACGGGGACCAGGGGGCGGCCGCAGGGCGGGCGCAGGAGCACGGGGGCAGCAGGACATGTCTGACGAGGGACCCGGATCTCGACGCTCGGTCGTCGAGGACGCACGCGTCGTCGCCGCGACGGTGCCGGAGGGCGAGCGCGAGCGCGCGGTGGCCGGCCTCGTCGCCGCGCACGCCGTCGGGCTCGCGCGCGACGCCCGGCGGCACGTCCGCGCCGCGGGGGTCTCGGGGACGGACCAGGTCGCCGCGCTACGGGCGGTGACCGACGCCCAGCGCGCCGTGCTCGACGACCTCGTCGCCGGCCGTCGTCCGCTCGAGGACCGCGCCTGGTCGCCCACCGTGCGCTTCGAGGCCCTGCGCGCCGTGCGCGCGCTGGCCGCGGAGGGCGCGGTCGCCGTCCCGCCGTACCGCCACCGCCTCGCGGCCGACCGCGCCGCCCTGCTGCTGCTCCGGGAGACCGCCGCGGTCGTGGACCGTCCTGCCCCGCGGGAGGTCGTCCGCACGGGTGCCGTGGCGGCGGGGCTCCCGCCCACGCCGCAACCGCTGGACGAGGCCACCGCCACGCGCTCGCTCCCGACGTCCCGGTCGGCAGCGACGGTCTCGTCGGCGCACGCCCCCGCACGCCCGGAGCGTCGCCGTGCGCTCGGGGTACGGGGCCGCGCGCGCTCCAGCGGCCCGGGTCGTCCCGTGCGCTGGGGCGCCGCCGCGGTGCTCTCGGCGGCGACGCTCGCGTTCGGGGTCGTCGTCGCGCCCGCGCAGGACGAGGTCGGTGGTGGCCCGGGCGTCTCGGCACGGCCCGAGCAGGTGCTCCTGGGTACGACCCCGGGGACCGGCTCGACCGCGTGGGCGCCGCTCGACGGCGCCGACGCCGCGTCCGTCCGCCTCGACCTGTCTTCCCCGGTGCTGACGGGCCTGGCGCCGTCGACGGCACCCGCCGTCGAGCTCGTCGACGAGCCGGCGGACGAGCCGGTCGGTCCGCGGGTGGACGACGCCGTCGACGTGCCCGCCGACGAGCCCGGCGGCGAGCCCGTGGTCGAGCCGCTGCCCGTGGTCGTGCCGGCCGCACCGGGCCCGGCCGTCCCGGAGACGCCCGCACCGGCTCCCGCCCCCGCCTCGGGAGCGGCGCCGGCACCGGCTGCTCCGCCCCAGCCCGCGCCGCCGGCTGCGGCGAAGCCGTCGCCGAAGCCGACGCCGAAGCCGAAGCCCGCGCCGGCCGTCCGGCCCGCACCGACGCCCGTGCCCGCGCGACCGGGGCCGCCCGTCACGCGCCCGGCTCAGCCGAAGCCCGACCGTCCCGCACCGCGGTCCGACGAGGCGCGCGGCTCGTCCCGGCCGGGGACGGCGAAGCCGCAGCCGCAGACCCGCGACGACCGGCGCACCGACAAGGACGCGGGCCGGCAGGACCGCGGCCACGGTGGCGGCCGCGGCGGACGCGGGTAGCGCTCGGCGGGCCTCCCGACGGGAGGGGCACCCCCGACGGCGGCTCTCCGCCGCCGAGGACCCCGCACGTCCCGTGCGGCGCGTCAGGAGGGCGCGTCGAGCCCCAGCAGCGCGCGGGCGCGCGCCTCGCCCCCGGGTGCCCCGAGCGCGGCGGCCCGGTTGTCCGCGGCGACCTGGTCGACGATCTCGGCCCGGTGGACCCGCACCTCGCGGGGCGCGTCGATCCCGACGCGCACCCCGTCCCGACCCACCGACACGACCGTGACCACGACGTCGTCGCCGACGAGGATCCGTTCTCCCACCTTGCGTCCCAGCACCAGCATCGCCACGTCCTCCTGACGTCCCGCGTGTCATCCTGACCGTTCGGAGGACCTATGCGGGCGCGGCCCGGGTCAGCCTGCGGGCCGCAGCTCCGGGAGCCCGAGCGCGAGCACGGAGTCGGGCGTCGTCGTCAGCTCGCGCCCGACCACGACCATGGCGCGGACCAGCACGAGCCGCTGCACCTCGGCGACCCAGCGCTCGGTGTCCGCGGGCTTGCGCGAGGCGTCGACCACGACCGCGACCTGCTCGGCGTCCAGCTCGTCGAGGACCCGCGCCACCCCGGCCGCGTCCACGCGCACCCCGACGGCCACGACCGTGGCGCGGGCCGCGCGGACCCCGCGGGCGCGCGCCTCGGTCGCCGCGCGCCGGTCGTCGACGCGCACCGTGTCGCCGTCGGTCGCGCTGCCCGCGCAGGCCGTGAGCAGGCCCTCCCGCTGCGCCAGCGCGCGGGCCGCCGGGACGACGTCCGCGGCCAGCCCGACGAGCGCCACGAGGTCGCCCGGCGCCGCGCGCGGCAGCGGCGACACGGGCGCGGGCGGGGCGGTGACGGCCGCGGGCGGCGGCTCCGCCGTCTCGGCCACGAGCTCGTCGAGCAGCGCCGCGAAGTCGTCGCCGCGGGTCGAGACCTCGACCGCGGCCGACGGCGCCGGGCGCAGCGCGTCGCCCTCGTCGGCGTCGTCGAGCAACGCTGCGATGCCCGCCCGGCGGGCGGCGGGGAACCGGACCGGCCCGACGGCGGTCCGGGGCGGCGCGTCGCCCACCTCGACGACCGCCTCGTAGTGCTGCCGCCCGAAGAGCCCCTTGAAGCCGCCCGTGATGACCCGCTCGGCGGAGACGATCCGCGCGTCCGGGCCGTGCAGGCGCCGTGCCTGGGCGAGCACGGCGTCGAGGGACTCACCCTCGAGCCGCAATCGCCGGGGCATCGTTCACCACCCCGACCGTCTCGATGAGCGCGTTGCCCGCCGTCACCTCGGTGTACGACAGCACGGCGAGGTCGGGCACCTGCGTCGCGACGAGACGCCGGACCGCCGCGCGCAGCGACGGCGCGCACACGAGGACGACGTCCTCGCCGGTGGCCCGGGCCGCCTGCACGCGCTCGCCCACGGACGAGCGGAACGCGTCGAGGCGCGCCGGGTCCACGACGATCGCGGTGCCCTGGTCGCCGCCGGGCTGGCGGCCCGCGAGCATCGCCTGCTCCAGGGCCGGGGCGATCGTCACGACCCGGATCGTGCCCGCGACCGTGTGCCGGGCCGGGATCGCCGGTCCGAGCGCCGCGCGCGCCGCCTCGACGAGGTGCTCGGGGTCGGTCGAGCGCTTCGCGGCGAGCGCGAGCGCCTCGTAGATCCGGGGCAGGTCGTTGACGGCGACCTGCTCCTCGAGCAGCCCCTGCAGGACGCGCTGGACCTCCGCGAGCGACAGCAGGACCGGCGTGAGCTCGTCGACGGCCGACGGGTTGGTCCGCTTGACCTCGTCGGTGAGCACGCGCACGTCCTCGCGGGACAGCAGCCGCGCCGCGTTCGCGGCGATGAGGGCGGACAGGTGCGTGACGAGCACGGAGACCCGGTCGATCACCGTGGCGCCCGCCATCTCGGCGCTGTGCCGCATCTCCACCGGGACCCACTTGCCGTCCATGCCGAACACCGGGTCGACCGTCGCCAGCCCGGGCAGGGCGGCGAGGTCGTCGCCGAGCGCGAGGACCTTGCCGGCCGGCGCCTGGCCGCGACCGGCCTCGACGCCGGCGATCCGCACCGCGTAGGTCGACGCCGGGAGCTCCAGGGAGTCGCGCGTGCGGACGGGGGGCACGACGACCCCGAGGTCGGTCGCGATCTTGCGCCGCAGGGCGCGGACCCGTCCGAGCAGGTCGTCGTGCGCGCCGGTGACCAGGTCGACGAGGTCGGGCGCGAGCAGGATCTCGAGCGCGTGCACGCGCATCTGCTCGAGGAGGTCCTCGGTGCCGTCGCTGCGCGTGGTCTCCTTCTCGATCTGCTCGGCCGCGGCGCGCGCCACCTCGGCCCGCCGCTGGCTCGCCTTGATCTGCTGGGCCGCGATGATCAGGCCCACCCCGAGCACGAGGAACGGCAGCTTGGGCATGCCCTCGATGAGCGCCATGGCGAACGCCGCGACGCCCGCGATGGCGAGCGCCTGCCGCGACTGCACGAGCTGGCTCGACGCCTGCGAGCCGACGTCGCCCTCGCCGGAGTTCGAGCGCGTGACGATCATGCCCGTGGCGACCGCCATGAGCAGCGCGGGGACCTGGGTGACCAGCCCGTCGCCCACCGTGAGGATGGAGTACGTGTCGACGGCCTCCATGGCCGGCATGCCGTGCATGACGACGCCGATCACGATGCCGCCCAGCAGGTTGATGAGCGTGATGACGATGCCCGCGATGGCGTCGCCCTTGACGAACTTCGACGCGCCGTCCATCGCCCCGTAGAAGTCGGACTCCGCGGAGATCTCGGCGCGGCGGGCCCGCGCGTCCTGCTCGCTGATGAGCCCCGCGTTGAGGTCGGCGTCGATCGCCATCTGCTTGCCGGGCATCGCGTCGAGCGTGAAGCGCGCCCCGACCTCGGCCACGCGCTCCGCGCCCTTGGTGATCACGAGGAACTGGATGACGACGAGGATGAGGAACACGACCATGCCGATGACGAGGTTCCCGTCGACGACGATGTGGCCGAACGCGCCGATGACCTCGCCCGCGTAGCCGTCCCCGAGCACGAGCCGCGTCGAGGCGACGTTGAGGCCCAGCCGGAACAGCGTCGCGACGAGCAGCAGCGACGGGAACACCGAGAAGTCGAGCGGCTTCTTGACGAACATCGACGTCAGCAGGATCACGAGCGACAGCAGGATGTTGACGATGATGAGCACGTCGAGCAGGGCCGCGGGGATCGGCACGACGAGCAGCAGGACGATGCCGACGACGCCGAGCGGCACGGCGATCATGGCGAGGGATCGGTTCTTCACGCGGAACGCTGGTCCTTCCGGGTCCGGGGCGTCGGCGGCTGCTGACGCGACGTCCTATGCAGGTCGTGGCCGCCGCAGCGCGCGCCGACGGCTGCGCCGGGCGGGGTCATGCGGCCCGCGCGTCGTCGGTGGCGGGCCACTCGCCGGGCGCGATCGCCGGGCGAGCCATGCGGTGCGGGACGGACGAGGCCGCCGCGCCGCGGCGCGTGAGCGCCATGACGAACGCGAGGACGCGCGCGACGGCCATGTAGAGCTCGACGGGCACCTCCTGCCCGACGTCGCACGCCCGGTGCAGGGCGCGCGCGAGCGGGACGTCGCGGACCATCGGCACCCGCGACTCCTCGGCCTTCTCGCGGATGCGGGCGGCGACGTGGTCGGCGCCCTTCGCGACGACGCGCGGCGCGGAGCGCCCGGGCTCGTACCGCAGCGCGACGGCGACGTGGGTCGGGTTGACGACGACGACGTCCGCGTCGGCCACGGCGGCGAGCATGCGGTTGCGCGTCATCGAGCGCGCCATCGACCGGCGCTGCGACTTCACGAGCGGGTCGCCGTCGGTGCTCTTGTTCTCGTCCTTGAGCTCCTTCTTGGTCATGCGCGTCTTCTTGCGGTTGCGTCGTGCCACGACGAGCACGTCGAACAGCGCGAGGGTGAGGCCCGCCGCCGTCGCCCAGACCAGGAGCGAGCGCACGCCGGAGCCCGCCGCCTCGAGCAGCGACGCGATCGGCAGGCCGCCCGCGGCCAGGAGGACCGGCATGAGGGACTGGACGACCGCGTAGAGCACGACGCCGACGACCGTCGTCTTGAGCAGGGCCTTGGCGCCGTTCCACAGCGCCTGCGCCCCGAACATCCGCTTGAGCCCGCTCATCGGGTTGAACTGGTCGGCCTCGGGCCTCAGCCGCTTCAGGTGCAGGCCGCCCTGCGCGACCGACGCGAGCAGCACGGCGACGGCGATCGCCCCGAGCAGCGGCAGCATGGTCGGCACCACGGAACCGAGCGCGTCCTGCGCGAGCTGGAGCGCGACCGCGGGCTCGGGGTTCTCGATCACGGTGCGCAGCGACAGCACTTGGTCGGTCGCGGCCCGTGCCGCGGCGCTCACGGTCAGCGGGATCACCGCGCCGGCGATCCCGACCCCGACCCAGGCCGTGAGGTCCTGCGACTTGCCGAGCTGGCCCTTGGACCGGACCTCCTTCATCTTCCGGTCGGAGGCCTGCTCGGTCTTCTCCTCGGTGGAGTCGGCCATCAGCCCACCCCGCCCATGCGCTCGACGGCCTCGGCCGTGAGCACCGAGACGACGTGCGGCAGCGCGACGAGCACGGTCCCGACGAGCGCGAGCGTGAGGAAGATCTTCAGCGGGAAGCCCATCGCGAACGCGTTGAGCGCGGGGGCGACCCGGTTGACCAGGCCGAGCCCGGCGTCGGCCAGGAAGAGCACGACGACGATCGGCCCGGCGATCTGCAGCCCCGCCACGAACGACCCGGTGAGGGCCTCGACGAACGACGCCGCCGGGACGCTGGCCAGGCCGCCCACCGGGACGGCCTCGTAGGAGCGGGCGAGGCCGAGCACCATCAGCTGGTACGCGTCGGAGACGAACATGAGCACGACCGCGAGGAGCGCGAAGAGGCGCGTGAACTGCGACCCGTTGACGTTCGTCTGGGGGTCGTACGCCATGCCGAGCGAGAACCCGCCGAACAGGTCGAGGTGGGCGCCGGCGGCGGTGATCGCCGAGAAGACGACAATGACGAGCGTCCCGAGCATCGCCCCCGTGACCGCCTCGGCGACGAGGTGCGCGAGGAACGTCGCGGTGCCGGTCGCCTCGTACCCGGGGGCGGCACGACCGGAGACCACGAGCCCGAGCGACACCGCGAGGATCGCGCGGACCTGGCGCGGGATGGCGTGGTGCGAGAACGGCGGCGCGATGGTCATGAACGCGGCCATGCGGACGCCCGCGAGCATCGTCGCCTGGAGCCACGCGAGGTCGATCTCGAGCTGCACGGGACGTCAGCCCCCGTTCAGCAGCGACGGGATGAGGTCGAACATCTCGTGCGTGAACGTCACCATCTCGCCGATCATCCAGTTGCCGCACACGACGAGCGCGACGGCGACCGCGAGCGCCTTGGGGACGAACGAGAGCGTGATCTCCTGGATCTGCGTGACGGACTGCACGATCGAGATGGCGAGCCCCACGACGAGCGACGTGACGAGCACGGGGGCCGCGAGCTTGGCGGCGAGGACGAGCGCCTGCGTGGCGACGTCGAGGACGGCGGCGGTCTCCACGGTCAACCCATCCCGTACGAGCCGATGAGCGAGGTCGTGATGAGACCCCACCCGTCGACGAGGACGAAGAGCAGCAGCTTGAATGGCAGCGAGATCATCGTGGG
Source organism: Cellulosimicrobium sp. 72-3 (assembly GCF_013127315.1). NCBI lineage: Bacteria > Bacillati > Actinomycetota > Actinomycetes > Micrococcales > Promicromonosporaceae > Cellulosimicrobium > Cellulosimicrobium sp. 72-3. The sequence continues at coordinate 942,474 of NZ_CP053419.1, read as the reverse complement.
CGGCAGCATCATCATGCCCATGCTCATGAGGGCCGCGGCGACGACGAGGTCGATGACGAGGAACGGCACGAAGACGACGAACCCGATGATGAACGCGGCGCGGAGCTCCGAGATGACGAACGCGGGGACGAGCGTCGTGAGCGGGACGTCGACGGGGGTCGCCGGGTTCTCGAGGTCGGCGGCGCGCGTCATGAGCGCGAGGTCCTCCTCGCGCGTGTGGGCGAGCATGAACTCCCGCAGCGGCACGGCGCCCGCGTCGAGCGCCTGGCTGAAGGTCGTGGTGCCGTCGAGGTAGGGCTGGACCGCGGCGTCGTTGATCTCGCCGAACACCGGCCACATGACGAACAGCGAGAGGAACAGCGCGAGCCCGGCGAGGACCATGTTGGGCGGCACCGTGGCGGTGCCCAGCGCGTTCCGGGTCAGGGCGAGGACGACGAAGATCTTGGTGAACGACGTCATCATGAGCAGCAGCGTCGGCGCGAGCGACAGCAGCGTGATGCCGACCAGCGTCACGAGGGACGACGACGGCTCGCCGTTCGGCCCGTTGATCTCCACCGAGAGCGTCGACCCGCCGTCCTGCGGGTCGACCGGCTGGGTGGGCGGGGCCGGGTCGGTCGGGTCGACGACCGCGGCGCCCGCGTGGGGCGCGAGCAGGACGGTCGCGACCGCGACGAGGAGCAGGACCGCCCCGACGAGCACCGCGACGCGCAGCGCGCGGCGCGACGGGAGGGCGCGGGTCACCGGGCACCTCCTCGCACGACCCGCGCGGCCTTGCGCCACGTGTCGGGCGCGAGGAAGGTGCGCAGGGCGCTCGTCGGCACGGGCGGCGCGACGACGACGGCGGTCCCGGGGGTCCCGACCCGAGGCCCCGAGACGGCCGGGGGCGCGGCGGCGGGCACGTCGGCGCGCACGTCGGCGGGAACCGAGCCGGGCTCGCCGTTCCACGCCGGGGCGTCCCCGTTCGCGGGCGGCTGCGCGAGCCACAGTCGTGCCGCGGTGACGGCGTCGTCGAACGACGGCTCGTCCGAGGTCGGAGCACCTGGCGTCGCGTCCGCTGCGGGGACCGCGGTGGGCGGGACGTCGGACGGGACGGGTGTCGGGCCGTCGATGACGGTCACGGACGACTCCGTCACGCCGAGGAGGTACCGCCGGCCCCCGGCCTCGAGCAGGACCGCGGCGCTCTTCTGCGACAGCCCCTGGCGCGCGACCACGGTCAGCTGCTCCTGGCGCCCGCGCGGCGCGGAGCGCGAGGTCTTGCTCGCGACGCGGTACGAGACCCACAGGAGCCCGAGCACGACCGCCAGCGAGAAGGCGACGCGCAGCACGGTGGTGACGTCCATGCCGGTCAGTCGTCCGCGTCGAGGATCTTGGTGATGCGCACCCCGTAGTCGCCGCCGTCGACGACCACGACCTCGCCCTTGGCGATCGTGCGGCCGTTGAGCTGCACGTCCGCCGGCGCCCCGGCGGACCGGTCGAGCTCGACGACGGCGCCCGGCTCGAGGCTGAGCACGTCCCGCACCGGCATCCGGGTGCGGCCCACGATCACGGAGAGGCGCATCTCGACGTTGGAGATGCGCGCGAGCCGCGCGCCGGTCACGGCCTCGTCGGGCAGGCTCTGGAGCGCGCGGCGCGTGCGCACGACGAACCAGCCCGCCGTCGGGCCGTCGTCCGTGGAGAGCTCGAACACGACGGACTCCGGGTCCTCGAAGAGCGCGGTCGCGTCGGCGACGCGCACCTCCCCGAGCACGCCGACGCCGGTGGTCGCCCCCGCGGCCTCCAGGGCGGGGCGCAGGACGTCGGTGACGTCGAGCGCCGCCTCCTGGGAGGCGTCGGCGAGCGCGTCCTGGTCGATGAGTGCGAGCGCGAGGTCGGTGCCGGAGTCCCCCACGTACGAGGCGACGACCGCCCGCGCGGCCTGCGGGCCGACGGGGGCGCCGCCGCGCAGGGCCGCGCGCAGCGGGGTGCTGGTCGGGACGAGCTCGACGAGCGCGTGGGCGGCGGCCGACGCGGCCTCGACGACGGACTGCTCGACCGGGGTGGCGGTGCTCATGGGTCAGTTCTCCTCGGTGGTGACGATGCGGCAGGCGAGGCGGGAGCCGGACGAGCCGACGGCGCCGCGGGCCAGGACGTGGCCGTCGACGATGACGTCGAGCGGGCGGGACTGGGCGTGGGGGACGTGCACGACGTCGCCGACGGCGAGGTCCAGCACCTCGGTCGGCGTCATGGACGCGCCGGTGAGCTCGACGGTGACGTCGACGAGCGAGCGCGCGACGTGCTGGCGCGTGCGCCGGGTGGCGTCGGCGGGGTCGTCCGCCGGGTTGGCCTCGCCGAGGTGCGGCAGCAGCGCGACCGACGGCACGGCGAGGGTCGCCCGGCACGCGCGCTCGCCGACGCGGAGGTCGAACTCGGCGACGATCATGAGCTCGGCGGTCGGGGCGGCCTGGGCGAACTGCGAGTTGTGCTGGATCGACGAGATCCGCAGCGGGTTCTCGAGGAGCCGGCCCATCGAGTGGCGCAGGTCGCGCAGCGTCTCGGTGAGCAGCGACGTCACGAGCGTGCGCTCGACGTCGGTGAACTTGCGGTCGACGACCGGGATGCTCGGTCCGGCGCCGAGCATGTGGGCGATCCACGTGAGGGCGTCCGTGTGCGGGAACTGCAGGACGGCGCGCGGGCCGATCCCCTCGAGCTCGCACACGACGAACGTCGTCGTCACGGGCAGCTCGGCGACGTAGTCGTCGTAGGTGCGCATCGCGACCGCGGCGAGGTTGACCTGGCTCACGACCCGCACGCGGGCCGTGAGCTGCGTGCCCCACTGGCGCGCGAAGCTCTCGAACGCCATCTCGAGGATGCGGTGGTGCTCGCGGACGAGCGTCGTCGGGCGGCGGAAGTCGTAGACCTCGACCTTGCGGCTCGGTGCGGGCTGCTGGACCCGCTCGGGTGTCGTCGTGCTCACGACCGCTCCTATGCGGGCGCGCACGACGCGAGCCTGCGCGACGCCGCGCAGGCTCGACGGACCCCGTCACTCCCCCGGTGCGCCCGCCTCTCCCGCCGTCTCGGCGGCCCGCGCGAGAGCCCGCGCGTCCGCCTCCGCGGCCGGGACGTCCGCCGCGCTGAGCTGCCCCGAGAGCACCTGCGGGATGAGCGCGCGCACGGCCTCCGGCGCGGACGAGAGCACCATGATGTCGACGCGGCGGTTCGTCGCGAGCGCCTCGGGGCTCGTGCCCTCGGCGAGCGGGCGCGCCGAGCCGAAGCCCACCGCGGCGATCCGGTGCTCGGCGAGGCCGTCCTGCTCGACGAGGTGGCGCAGCACGGCGGTGGCGCGCGACGACGACAGCTCCCAGTTCGACGGGAAGACCGACGTCACGGTCGAGGTGTAGTCGGCGTTGCCCTCGATGCGGATCTCGTGCGCGGTCGGCGCGAGCGCCGGGCCCACGACGTCGAGCACCGCCCGCGCCTCCTGCGTGAGGTCCGCGCTCCCGGGCGAGAAGAACGTGTCCGCGGACACGAGCCGCACGGTCAGCCCGCGCTCGTCGATGTCGAACCGGACCGTGTCGGCGCGCCCGTGCGCGGCGAGGTCGCGGGCCATCGCGTCGCGCAGCGCCGAGAGGTCCGACACCTCGTCGAGCGCGCGCTCGAGGTCCGTCTCGACGTCGACCGGCTCCTCGGCCGGGTTCTCGACGACCTCCTCGACGACCGCGGCGTCCTCGACGTTGCCGAAGCCCTCCGCGAGGGAGGACTTCAGCTCCTGGTACTTGCCCTGGTCGACCGAGCTGATGGCGAACAGGACGATGAACAGGCACATGAGGACGGTCACCATGTCCATGTACGACACCATCCAGCGGCCGGAGCCGCCCGTGTCGTGCCCGCCACCGCCGCCCCCGCCGCCGTGGCCGCCCCTGCGACGCCGCGCCATCAGGCGGCCTTGTCCTCGGGCAACGACCACTCGGGGACCATCGTCTTGAGCCGCTCGTCGATGACCCGGGCGCGCGAGCCCGCCTGGATCGACATGTAGCCCTCGAGGAGGACGTGGAGCCGCTCGATCTCGAGGTCGGACAGGCGCTTGAGCTTCGCGCCGATGGGCAGCCAGATGAAGTTGGCGGAGAGGATGCCCCACAGGGTCGCGATGAACGCCGCGGCGATCATGTGCCCGAGCTTCTCGGGCTCGGACAGGTTCTCCAGCACGTGGGTCAGCGAGACGACGGTGCCGACGATGCCGATCGTGGGGGCGTAGCCACCGATCGCGTTGAAGAAGTCGTACGCGACGGCGTCCTCGCGGGCCTTGGTCTCGATCCGCTCCTCGAGCAGGGTGCGCAGCTGCTCGGCGTCCGAGCCGTCGGCGAGCGACTGCAGCGCGCTGCGCTGGAACGGATCGTCGGTCTTCTGGGACTCGGCCTCGAGGGCGAGCAGGCCGCCGTCGTTCTGGACGATCTCCGCGGCCCGGACGACCTCCTCGATGGCCTCCGCGGGACGGGGCGCCTTGCCCGTGAACGCGCGCGGCAGCGTCTTGAAGGCCCGGACCGAGTCCTTGAGCGTCCCCGACGCGACGGCGGCGAAGATGCTCGCCCCGAAGACGAGGATGATCGGTGCCGGGAGCAGGATCGAGGTGATCTGCGACCCCTCGAGGTACACCATCGCGATGAGCGAGCCGAACGCGACGAGGATGCCGATGATGGTTGCGGGGTCCATGGCCTACTTCGTCCTCGTGTCGGGCAGGGGTGCGAGGGCGACCGGGCGGTCGCCGGGGGCGGGGGCGTCGTCGGGCGCGGACCGGACGACCTCGAGCGGCGCGCGCTCGGCGGGGGCGGGCAGGGAGCGCGCGAGCGCGAGCACGCGCGCCTTGTGCTCCTCGACGAGGCGGATCACGACCTCCATGGGCTCGGTCACGATGTAGCGCGAGCCGTCGATGAGCGTCACGCGCGTGTCCGGGTTGGTCTCGACGCGGGCCACCAGGTCCGCGTTGATCGCGATGCGCTCGGAGCTGAAGCGCGTGAGGACGATCACGGCTCTCCCTTCGGGTGGGACGGGTCCGGGTCAGGTGCGGACGGGTTCGGGACGGAGGTGCGGGTCGGAAGGCGGTGCGGGGTCCAGCGCGGGGTTCGGTGGGGTGCCTCCCGGTCGGGCCGGGAGGCACCCCACCGCGCCCGGGTCAGCGCTTGAGGTTGACGAGCTCGGTGAGCACCTCGTCGGACGTCGTGATCACGCGCGAGTTCGCCTGGAACCCGCGCTGCGACACGATGAGGTTGGTGAACTCCTGCGAGAGGTCGACGTTCGACATCTCGAGAGCGCCCGCGGTGATCGAGCCGAGGCCCGGGTCGCCCGCGGCGCCGACCAGCAGGTCGCCCGAGTACTGCGTCGCCGCGAAGAGCGAGTCGCCCGCCTTCTCGAGCCCGCCGGCGTTGGTGAACGTCGCGAGCGCGACCTGGCCGAGGACCTCGGTCCGGCCGTTCGAGTAGCGGCCGACGATCGAGCCGTCGCCGGAGACGGAGTACGACGTGAGCGACCCGGCGGCCCCGCCGTCCTTGCTCGCGACGGCGACGTTGGACAGCCCCGCGTACGAGGTGAGCCCGTCGAGGCCGACCGTCACGCCGCCGACGGCGAGGGACCCGCCGCCGGTCAGGGCGCCGCCGGTGAACGTCAGGGCCTGCGGGCCGGCGAGCGTGGCGCCGGTCGCGCCGTCCCGGGCGCTCACGGACCAGCCGCCGCCTGCGGCCGTGAAGACGAGCGAGAGCTTGCTGGCCCGGCCCGCCGCGTCGAAGACCTCGACGTCGCGCACGAGCTCGGTGCCGTCCGCCGCGTCCGAGGGCAGGTTGCCCCCGAACGTCACGCCCGTGGTCGCGCGGGGCGGGATGACGTCCCCGACGGGGATCGTGAGGTTGCCGAGCGGGCTGCTCGTGTTCACCACGCCGTCGGTGGCGGTCCAGCCCTGGACGAGGTCGCCGCTCGCGTTGACGAGCCGGCCCGCGCCGTCGAACGTGAACCCACCGTTGCGCGTGTAGTACGCCTGGCCGCCCCGCTCGACGACGAAGAACCCGTCGCCGTCGATCATGAGGTCGGTCGGCACGCCCGTGGTCTGCGCGGCGCCCTGGGTGAACTGCGTCGTGATGGCGGCCGTCGTGACGCCGAGACCGATCTGCGCGGGGTTCGCGCCGCCGACCTGCTGGTCCGGCGCGACACCCGCCGCGACGAGCTGGGACAGTGTGTCCTGGAACTGGGTGCGCGAGGACTTGAAGCCCGTCGTGTTGACGTTCGCGATGTTGTTGCCCGTGACGTCCAGCATGTTCTGGTGGGCGCGCAGGCCGGAGATTCCGGTGTTGAGGGAGCGGAGCACGAGAGTCCTTTCGGGTCAGGCGGCGGAGCTGCCGTGGTCGTCGGTGGCGCCGTCCGTGGCTGCCGGGGTCCCGGTGGCATCCGTGCTGACCGAGGAGGTGACGGCGGAGACGTGGTCGAGGTCGACCGTCACCCCGCCGATCGTCACGGTGGGTACCGCGTCGCGGTACGACACCGCGGTGGCGGTGCCCGTGTGCTCGACGCCGTCGGCGTCGAGGTAGGAGACCTTGTTGCCCAGGAGGTCGGCGGCCGACTGGCGCATCTGGAGCGCGAACGACTCCTCGACGAGCCCGGTCATCCGCGTGAGCGCCTCCATCATGGCGAGCGACGTCGTCTGCGAGACGATCTCGCCGGTGTCCATGGAGCTGGACGGGTCCTGGTTGCGCAGCTGGGTCACGAGGAGCCCGAGGAAGAGCTCGCTGTCGTACTCCTGCTTGGGCGCGCGCACGCTCTTCGTGGCATACATCGATGCCGGCGCCGGCGCGCTCACGGGTTCGACGGGCACGTGGTTCCTCTCCTCAGACGAGGACGTCGAGGCGCCGGGCGGCGCCGTACGTCCTGCCGACCACTGTCGGCTCGGTCTCGGGCTCGGTGGCCCCTCGGTGCGGACGGCCCGGGCCGCGGTCGTGCGCGCCGGGCTCCTGCGGGTCGCGACGCGCCCCGGACCCGTCGGCGGTGGCACCGCGGCCGTCCCGACCGTCCCGACCATCCACAGCCGCGCCCGGTGCTCCCGCGTCCGCGACGGTGACCGACGACGCCCCGCCCGCGATGCCCGCGAGGTCGCGCCGCAGGTCGGCGACGATGGCGCGCAGCGCCTCGCGGCCCGTGTCGTGCGGCGCGTAGAGCTCGATGCGCAGGTCACCGCCCGCGACGTGCGCGCGGACCGTCACGGGCCCGAGGTTCTCGGGCGTCACGGAGAGCGTGAGCACGTGGTCGCCGTCGCCCGCCTCGGCGAGCCGGACGACGGGCCCGGCGACCTGCGCGTGCAGCGGCTGTGCCGGGTGCGACGCCGCCGCCGGGGCGGTCACCGCGGGCGTGCCCGCGGCCTGCGGGGCGGCGGGGGCCGCGACGGGCGCGGCGGCGAGGAGCTCCGCGGAGGCCCGCGGCGCGGCGTCCGGCGCGAGGGCCGTGCCCTCCGGGCCGGTCGGGGCTGGGGCCGTCGCGCCGTCCGCCTCCCCCGGCGCCGGGGCGACGGCGACGCCCCCGGGGCCGGTCGGCGCACCCGGCGCGGCGGGGACCGGCGCCCCCGGCGTGGCGGGGACCGGACCCGGCGGCGGGGTCGTGCTCGTCCCGGCCCCGGGCCCGGCGCTCGCCGGAGGTCCGGCCGTGGCGACGGCCTCTCCGGCAGCACCGCTCGCCCCCGTCGCGGCGGGCACGGTCGCCGGGCCGTCCGCCGTCGCCGTCGCGTCGGACGACCACGGCGCACCGGTCGGCGTCCGGGCCTCGCCCGGCCCGGCCGAGGCGGTGCCGACCGCCGGGGCTGTGCCGGGTACCGAGGTTGTGCCGGGTGCGCCCGGGCGGTCGGCCGTGGTCGGGGCGGGCGCACCCGGCGCCGCCGTGGCGTCGTCCGACGGCGCCGCGTCCACCGGACCGTGCGCGTCGCCGGGCGCCGCGTCGTCCCCGACGGCGGCAGCTGCCGCGCCGTCCGGCGTGGCGGTGCCGGCGAGCGCGCCGTCGAGACCGACGGGCGTCGCGTCGGGGAGCACCGGCAGGCCCGGCAGGCCGACGGGCACGGGCGGCCCGGCGGGCTGGTCGTCCGCGGCGGTCGCGCCGTCCGCCGAGGAGTCGGCGCCGGGGGTCCCGATGGTCGCCGGCCCGTCGGTCGAGGACCCGTCGGTCGAGAGCTCGGCGGTCGAGGTGCTGGCGGTCGAGGACCCGGCGGCGGTCGTGCCGTCGTCGACGGCCCGGTCGCCAGGGGTGCCGCCGGGAAGCCGCGCGGGCTCGGGGCGGCTGCGGGCCGCCTCGCCGAGCGCGGCGTCGAAGCTGCGGCCGAACGCGTCGGCCGACGCTCCGGACGCCGCCCGGGGTCGCGCCGTCGTGGCCGGTGCCGGGGCCGCGACCAGGGCGTTCGTGGTCAGGGTCATCGTGGTCCTCCTCAGCCGATCACGCGGCGGACGGTCGTCACGGAGGCGTCGGTGACGTCCGTGATCTCGACGGTGCGGCCGGGCTTGGGCGCGTGGATCATCTGCCCGTCACCCACGTAGATGCCGATGTGCTTGCCCCCGCGCTGCACCACGAGGTCGCCGGGGCGCGCCTCGGCGAGCGAGCCGACCTCGGTCCCCTGGCGCATCTGGTCGCGCGCGACGCGCGGCAGGTCGACGCCGTGCGCGGAGTACACGAGCTGGACGAGGCCCGAGCAGTCGAGGCCGCCCTCGCCGAGGCTCTCGCCGCCCCACACGTAGGGCACGCCGAGGTACTGGCGCGCCGTCTCGACGACCGACCGTCCCGCCACGCCGTCGGTCGCGCCGTCGGGCGCGCCGTCGGGCGCGGTCGCCGGGCCGGCGGGCGCCGCGGGCGCCGCGGGCACGACGGCCGCCCCCGCCGCGGAGCCCGGCGACGCCCCCGCCCCGAACAGCGCGCTGCGCGCGAGCTCGTCGGCGCCCGTCGCCCCGGACAGCGTGCCGAGCAGGCGCCCGACCACGTCCGAGCCGGTGCCCGCCGCGCCCGTCGTCGGCAGCGCCGCGAGCGCCGAGAGCGCCGACGCGAAGTCGGTCGCGCTCGTGGACGACGACGCCGGAGTCGACCGGCCGGGGGCGGTCACGACGTCGTGCAGCGCCACGATCTCCGTGCGGATCTCGCCCACGCGGGCGAGCGCCTGGGTCATGCTCACGTCGTCGACCCCCCGGCCGTCGTGCGCCGCGCGGCCGAGGCGATCTCGTCGAGCGCGGCCTGGTCGGCGCGCCCTTCCGCGCGGGCCGTCTCGGCGTCGTGCCGCTCCTCGAGCTTCTCGAGGCCCAGCGCGGCGGCGCGGGCGCGCGCGAGCTCCGCGCGCGCCTCGTCCACGGCGTGCGCGCGCACCCGCTCCTCGGACTCGAGCACGGAGAACAGCGCGCTCGCCGCGGCGCGCGAGGCCGCGAGCCCGGACAGCGCCGCGCTCGTCGTCGGGCGCTCGGGCGAGGCGTCGAGGTAGGCGGCGAGACCGCCCGCCTCCTCCACGGTGCGCGCGAGGTCCGCGTGCGCTCCCGCGAGCGCCGCCTTGGCGCCGTCCTCCTCGAGGCGGCGCAGGCGCAGCACGCCCGCGAGCCGGAACTTCCCCGCCATCAGTCCTCCCCTCCGGCCAGCACCTGGGTGAGCCGCGTGAGGCGCGCCCACGACTCCTCGGCCGGCGTCCTGTCGGTCATGACCTGCTGCAGGAAGGCGTCGATCGCCCCCTGGTGCTCGAGGCTCGCGTCGACGAGGGGGTCGGTGCCCTTCTTGTACGCCCCGATGTCGAGGATGTCCTGCGCCTTGCGGCGCGCCGCGAGGACCCGGCGCAGCGTCAGCGCGACGGACCGCTGCTCGGGCGTGGTCACGCGCGACGCGACGCGCGAGACCGACGCGAGCGCGTCGACCGCCGGGTAGTGGCCCGAGACGGCGATGGACCGGTCGAGCACGACGTGCCCGTCGAGGATCGAGCGCGCCTGGTCGGCGATCGGCTCGTTGTGGTCGTCGCCGTCGACGAGGACGGTGTAGATCCCGGTGACGGAGCCCGTCGCCGCGGTGCCCGCGCGCTCGAGCAGGTTCCCCATGAGGGAGAACGTCGACGGGGGGTAGCCGCGGGTCGCGGGGGGCTCCCCCACGGACAGCCCGATCTCGCGCTGCGCCATGGACACGCGCGTGAGGGAGTCCATCATGAGGACGACGTGCGACCCGGCCTCCCGGAACGACTCGGCGATCCGGGTCGCCGTGAAGGCTGCGCGCCGGCGCATCATCGCGGGCTCGTCGGACGTCGCGACGACGACGACCGACCGGGCCAGGCCCTCGGGGCCGAGGTCGTCCTCGAGGAACTCGCGCACCTCGCGCCCGCGCTCGCCGACGAGCGCGATGACCGACACCTCGGCGTCGGTCCCGCGCGCGACCATCGACAGCAGCGAGGACTTGCCGACGCCGGAGCCGGCGAACAGCCCGATGCGCTGCCCCCGGCCGAGCGTGGTGAGCGTGTCGAGGACCCGCACGCCGGTCTGGAGCGGCGTGTCGATGCGCGCCCGCTCCATCGCGGCGGGCGCGTCCGCGTCCACGGGCACGCGGGGCGCGCGCCCGAGCGGGCCGCGCCCGTCCACGGGGCGGCCGAGCGCGTCGACCACGCGGCCGAACAGCCCGCGCCCGGTCGGGACGAGGACCCCGGTGCCGCGCGTGCGCACCGGGTCGCCCGCGCGGATACCGGAGAGCCGGCCGAGCGGCATGCAGCGCGTCCTGCCCTCGGCGGTCGCGACGACCTCCGCGTCGAGGGGGTGCGGGCCGTCGCCGACGTGGACGAGGTCGCCGATGCCGCAGCTCAGGCCCGCGACCTCGAGGCTCAGCCCGACGGCCGACGTCACGACGCCGACCCGCTCGGGCCGCGCCACCGCGACGAGGGACTCGAGCGCGGGCGGGCGGGAGTGCGGGCGGGACGCGCCCGCCGCGGTGCGCGTGCTCGGGGCGGCCGAGCCGACCGGGGCCGTCACGACGACCCTCCGGACGCGCCGGGCCCGGCGTCGGGCGTGAGGTCGGGCCCGACGTCGAGCAGCGCCAGCTCGGCCCGCGCCCGGTCGACGGCGGCGCGCACGCGCGCGTCGAGGAAACCGTGCTCGAGCTCCGCGACGGCGTCGCCGCGGTCGAGCGACGCGTCCGCGACGAGGCGGACGTCGTCGACCCCGGCCTCGGTCAGCAGGCTCACGTCGTCGGGGTGCAGCCGGACGGCGACGACCGCGCCGTCGGCCACGGCCGTCGCGCGCGCGAGGGCCGCGCGGGCGGCCCCCGGCCGGTCGGTGAGCTCGTACCCGAGGACCGACCCCGCGAGGTCGAGCGCGCCCCGGACCGTGGCGTCCTGCGCCGCGGCGACGACGGGGACCGTCCGCTCGCCGAGCGCCCGGGCGGCCTCGCGCAGGACGGCGACCGCGCGCGCGGTCCGCTCGTCGCGCTCGGCGGTGCGCCGCGCGTGGTCCGCCTCGAGCGCGGCGCGCAGGCGCTCCGCCTCGTCGCGGGCCGCGCGGGCCCCGGCCGCGTAGCCGGCGGCGTACCCGCGGGCCGACGCCGCCGCCTCGACCTCCGCGACGCGGTCGCTGCGCAGGACCGGCACGGCCCGCGGAACGAAGTAGGCGTCAGTAGACAAGCTCGTCCCCGTCCGTGCGGTGGATCGTGATCTTCTCGTCGGCCTCGAGGTTGCGGACGACGCGGACGATCTCCGCGCGCGCCTCCTCGACCTGGCTGATGCGCACCCCGCCGAGCCCGGCGACCTCCTCCTCCAGCAGCGCCCGGTTGCGCTCGGAGATGTTCTTCGTGATCGTCTCGACGACCTTGGCGGTCGTGCCCTTCATGGCGAGCGCGAGCACCGACATCTCGACGCCGCGCAGGATGATCTGCACGTCGCGCGCCTCGAACGAGGCGATGTCCTCGAAGGTCAGCATGCGCGAGCGGACCTCCTCGGCGAGCTGCGGGTCGCGGGCCTCGAGCCCTTCGAGGACCGCCTTCTCGGTGGCGCCGTCGGAGCGGTTGATGATGTCGACGAGCGGCTGGACGCCGCCGAGGATCTCGACCGGCTGGCGCGGGGTGATGCTCGCGCCCATGCGGGTGCGGAACTGCTCCGACACGATCTTCACCGCGTCGGGCGACGCGGTGCCCATGGTCGCGAGCGCCTGCGCGACGTCGGTGCGGTAGTCGTCGGCCAGCTTGGCGAGCACCGCGGACGCGACGCCCGAGCTGAGGTGCGCGAGGACGAGCGCGACGGTCTGCGGGTGCTCGCCGTCGAGCAGGGACACGATCTGTCCCGGCTCGGTGCCGTCGAGGTACTCGAACGCCTTGCCCTGCATGCTCGCGACGAGGCGCTCGACGACGTCGGCCGCCCGGTCGGCGCCCATCGACGCCTCGAGCAGCCCGACGGCGAAGTCCTTGCCCCCGCGCGGGCGCGGCGTGCCGGACAGCGCCATGTCGTAGAACTCGTCGAGGGCCGCGACCGCCAGCTCCTCGTCCACCACCTGGGTGCGCATGATCTCGGCGGCGACCTCGGAGGCCTCCTCCTCGGAGAGCAGCGACAGGACCGTCGCCGCCCGCTCCTGGCTGAGCTGCATGAGCACCAGGGCGACCTTCTGCACCCCGCTCATCGCGGCGACCTTGCGCGCGGCCTCGGTCGCGAGCGCCGCGGCGGCGGGGTCGAGGGCGGCCGCCAGGCCGGCGGCGCCGGTGCCCGCGGGCGCCGTCTCCGGCGGTGCCGTCGTGACGCTCATCGCTGCGCCCCCGCCCGGTCCTCGGCGAGCAGCACCCGCAGGTACTCGGCCGTCTTGTCGGGGTCGGTCGCCGCGAGCGCGTCGATCTCGGCCCGACGCTGGTCGAGGCTCGTGAACCGCGGGGTCGGCGGCTGGATCTCCGGCCGCTCGGGCACGGGCTCGAGCTCGCCCTGGCCGCCGCCGGACAGGAGCGCCGGGTGCTCGTCGTCGCGGTCGAGCTCGTGCAGGGTCGTCATACGGAGGTCCTCGAGGTCGACCGTCTCGCGCCGCTCGCGGCGACGACGGGCGCGCCGCACGGCCACGAGCACGATCACCAGGGCGATGAGCACCCCGGCGACGACCGCCGCGGTGCGCAGCATCTGCGCCCGGCTCTCGGCGGCGGCCGCCTCCTCCGCCGCGGCGAGCGCGGCCTGGGCCGACTCCGCGGCGCCCGTGTCGAACGGCAGCACCGCGACCTCGACGGTGTCCCCGCGCTCGGCGTCGATGCCGGCGGCGGCGGAGACCATCGCGGTGATCGCGGCCGTGTCCATGCCCCGGGCCACCTCAGCGTCGAGCGCGACGGACACGGCCTGCCGGGTCAGCGCGCCGGCGGGCGTCGTCGTGGTCTCGGTGACCTTGTCGATCGCGTTGTTGCGCGTGGCGTCCTCCGACGTGTAGCTGCTGTCGGCGCCCGCGCCGCCGGGGACGGCGATGTTGTCCGGGCCGAGCACCCCGGCCTGGCCCCCGGCCCCGCCGGTGTACTCCTCGGTCGTCGTGGACTCGTTGAGGACGGGTCCGCCCTCCGGGGTGCGGAACGTCTCCTCGAGACGCTCGGAGCTCGCCACGTCCATCTGGGCGGTGACGGCGACGGTCGAGTTCCCGGCGCCGACGACACGGTCGAGCATCGCCTGCACCTGCCCGGAGACCTTCTCCTCGTACTGCCCGGCCTGCTCGCCCGACGACCGCGCCCCGACGCCGACCTCGGAGAGCACCTCGCCCTGCGCGTCGACGACTGCGACGTCGGTGGGCGCCATGCCGTCGATCGACGCCGAGACGAGGTGGACCATCGCCTCGACCTGCTCGGTCGTGAGCTTCTGGCCCCGGGCGGGAGCGACGAACACCGACGCGGTCGGGGTGCCCTGCTCGGCCGCGAAGACCGTCTCCTCGGGGATCGCGAGCTGGACGGTCGCCGTCTCGACGCCGTCCATCGCGGAGAGGGTGCGGGCGAGCTCGCCCTCGAGCGCGCGCTTGTACGTCACGTCCTGCTGGAACTCGCTCGACGTGACGCCCATCTCGTCGAGCAGCGAGTAGCCGCCCGTCGACTCGTCGGCGGGCAGGCCGGCCGTCGCGGCCGCGAGCCGCTGCTCGTAGACCCGTTCCTCGGGGACGAGCACCGTGCCGCCGCCGTCGGTCAGCTCGTAGGGCACGCCCTGCGACCGGAGCTGGTCGACGATCGCGGCGGCGTCCGCGCTCGACATGCCGGAGAACAGGGGCGTGTAGCTGGGGCGCGACGCCCACGACACGAGCGCGACGATCCCGACCACGAGGATCGCGAGGGCGAGCAGCGCGAGCGTGCGCTGGGCGATGGTGAAGTCGCGGACGGCGCCGAACGCGCGGCCGAACGTCGACCTGATCTTCTCGGGCATCGTCAGGCCTGCATCCTCATGATCTCGTTGAACGCGTCGACCGCCTTGTTGCGCACGGCGGCGACGAGCTCGAGGGTCGTCTGGGCACGGGTGGAGGCGATGGTCGCCTGGTGGACGCTCTCGAGGTCGCCCGTGACGGCGGCGATCGCCAGCTCGTTCGCGGCGCCCTGGAGCTGCTGCGTGCTGTCGACCGCGCCGCCCAGCACGTCGGCGAAGGCGCTCGCGCCCGCGGCACCGGTCGACCCGGTCGCGGCGGCGGCGGTCGCGGAGAGGCTCTCGACGCCGGTGAGGTACCCGGTGCCGGTCGTGGCCTCGACGGAGGGGATGGGCATGAGGATCACTTCCCGATCTGGAGTGCTGCTTCGTAGGCCGTCTTGGCGCGGTCGATCACGGCGGCGTTCGCCTGGTAGCCGCGCTGGGCGAGGATGAGGCTCCCCATCTGCTCGGACATGTCGATGTCCGGGTAGCGCACGTAGCCGTCCTCGTCCGCGAGCGGGTGGTCCGGCTCGTACGTGAGCCGACCCTCCGCGCTCCCCCACGCCGCCCCGGCGACGTACGCGCCGGGGTTCTTCTCGCCGCCCTCGGTGGCGAGGACGTAGCGGGCGCGGAACGCCGCGTCGTCGGTCGACGTGACGGTGTTGACGTTGGCGAGGTTGTCCGCGACGGCGTCGAGCCACTTGCGGTGCAGGGTGAGGCCGGTGCCGGCGATGCCGAGAGCGTCGTAGGTCATGTCAGGCCGTCCGCATCGCCGCGCGCAGGGCGGCGGCCTCGCCGCCGACGGCCTGGGTCGCGAACTGGTAGCGCAGGACGGTGTCGACGTTCGAGACGGTCTCGGTGTCGAGGTTGACGTTCGAGCCGTCGAGCCGGGTCGGCTCGAGCGAGCGGTCGACGGTGAAGGCGGTGCGCCGGGCGTCGCCGTCGGCGACGGAGGCCGCCAGCGCCTCCTCGAACTGCACCCGCTTCGCGGTGTAGCCCGGGGTGTTGATGTTGGCGACGTTCTCGGCGATGGCGCTCTGCCGGGCGGACAGCCCGTCCAGCGCGCTCTGGATCGCTACGGAGGTGACGGAGTCGAACACGGTCGCGGATTCCCCACGTCGTCGGTGTCGGCCGTCCGATGGCCTGCGGGGGGAGCGGTCCGTGCTCACCCTGAGCCGACGACGACCGAGGGGCCGCCGCCGTGCGTCGTGCACGCGCAGCGGGGACGCGTGCTGCGCGGTCGGTCGTGTGCTCACCCGACCCCTATGCAGGGTCGCGACGCGTGAGCCGTGCTCGCCCGGGAGCGCCGCCGGGCCGGAGGTGTCGCGAGGGTCAGGCGCTCACGTCGAGGTACGCCGCCGCCGTCGAGTCGTGGGCGCGCGGCACGCACGTCAGGGCACGGGAGTGCCGCCGGTTCTCCACGATGGCCGCGTGCAGGCGGTCCACCACGTCGGCCTGGCGGACCAGGACCTCGAGCGCGCGGTCCACGAGCTCGGCCGGGAGCCGCCCCAGCCCGGTCGGAGGGGTCCACGCGGCCAGGTGGGCGACGGCCGTCTCGCTGGCGTGCTCGCCCGCGACCGACGCCATCGCGTCGAGCTCGTCGAGGGCACGGGCCCAGGCCGTGAGCGTGCCCGCGCGGTCAGGCGACACCGGTCGCTCCGCCGCCGTGCGCCGCAGCGCTCCCGTGCCCGGCGGGCAGCACCTCCGCGGCCTGGCGCCACGTCTCCTGGAGCGGCACGACGATCTCGAGGACCTCGTGCGTGCGCCCGATGTCGCGGTGGACGTTCGCGGCGACCAAGGCTTCGTGGACGTAGACGTAGAGGGCCATGAGGTCCTCGGCACCGTCCCAGACCGTGGTGTCGAGCGAGCCCATGAGCTCGGCCACGATCGCCTGCGCGTGCAGGAGCTGCTCGGACGCGGCGGCCCACCGCTCCTCGCCCTGCGCGGCCTCGGCCCGGCGCAGGTCGAGCACGAGACGGTCGTAGAGCAGCGTCAGCAGGCGCGCGGGGGACGCTGTGAGGATGGCGTCGCGCCCGTAGGCGCTCCGGGCGAGGTGGGTCACGGCGGTTCCTTCGCGGGAGGTGCGGCTCAGCGCTTCGAGGACGAGGAGGGCATGAGGGTCGCGAGCTGGCCCGTCAGCCACTGCTGCTGCGAGTCGAGCTTGGCGAGCTGGACCTCCATGACGGTGTACTGCGCGGTGAGGCGCTTGAAGCGCTGCTCGAGCCGCTGGTCCCACCTGGCGATCTGGTCGTCCAGGCGGGTGGCCTGGGTCTCGCGGTTCTTGACGGACGTCGTGAGGAGGCCGTCGTACTTGTCGGAGAGCATCTCGGAGGCCTTCTGGACGCGCGTCGCGACCTGCGTGAACGTGCTCATCGTCGTGTCGGGGTCGGCGGCGAGGGCCGCCGAGAGCTTCTCGGCGTCGAACGTGACCTCGCCGTAGCGCGTGATCTCGATGCCGATCGACGACAGGGACGCCCCGTCCACCGGGTCCGTGACGGCCCCGAGCAGCGACTGGCGCGCGTTGCGCACGATGGACTCCCCGGCGAGCGTCGCGCCGGAGGTCGAGCCGTCCGACCCGATCGTCACCTTGGTCTGCGTCCCGATGCGCGCGAGGATCGCGCTCACGGCGTCGACGAGGCTGCGGACCTTGTTCGCACGCGCCTCGGGGTCCTCGCCGACGGTGACGGTCACGGGGTCGGCGGACGCCTTCGAGACGGTGACGTCGATGCCGGGGAGGAGGTCGGTGAACGTGCTCGACGCCGAGGTGACGGTCTGCTCGGCGGCGGTGCCGGCCCACAGGCGCACCACGGAGTCGGCGGCCGCCGTGACGGTGGCCGCGCCGGGAGCGGCGAGCAGGTTCGTCGCGGTGCCGGCGTCCACCTCGGCGGCGGTCCCGGCGTGGAACGAGAACGCGCCCGCGGCGCCCGTCGCGGCGCCCGTGAGCTGGAGGCGGTAGAGCTTCTCCCCCGTCGCGGCGTCGGTGCCCGCGCCGACCTTGACCGCGGTGACGCCCGCGTCGGCGCGGTTGATCGCCGCGACGACGTCGTCGAGCGACGTGGAGGCCGCGGTCAGCTCGGTGTGCTCGCCCGCGGCGTCCGTGAGGGTGAAGCGCGTGGTGGGAGCCGTCGTGAGGGTCGCGGTGACCGACTTCTGCGCGGTGGCGACGGCGTCGACGACGACGTCGATGCTCCCCGGAGAGGCGCCGGCGCGGGCGGCGACCGAGACCGCGTCGGACGAGCCCTTCGCGGTGAAGAGCGCGAGCGCGTCGCCGGCGGTGAGCTCCTTGGCGAGCTTCGCGAGCGCGGCCACGCGCGTGTTGAGGTCCTGGAGCGCGGTGATCTCGGAGCGCTCGGCCTTGACCTTGGCCTGGAGCTGCTGCTGCGGGATCGACTCGACGGCGATGAGCTGCTTGACGAGGTCTGCCGTGTTGAGACCGCTCGACAGCCCGGTGAAGGAGATGCCCACGCGGATCACCTCCAGGTGTGGGACGGGGGACGTGCTGGGGACGTGGTGCGGAGAAGACCCGGCGGACGGCGCGGAGGGCGGTCCGTGCCGCCCGCCGGGTGGCCGTCAGGGTCAGCCGAGGAGCTGGAGGACTCCCGAGCTGGCCTGGTTCGCCTGGGCCAGCATCGCGGTGCCGGCCTGGGACAGGATGTTGGTGCGCGAGTAGTTCATCATCTCCTTGGCCATGTCGACGTCGCGGATGCGCGACTCGGCGGAGGTCAGGTTCTCCGTCGCGACGTTGATGTTGGAGATCGCGTACTCCAGGCGGTTCTGCGTCGCACCCAGGCCCGAGCGAGCCGTCGACACGGCCTTGAGCGCCGTGTCGATCGTCTCGATCGCCGCCTGCGCGTTCGCCGCCGTGTTCACCGTGAGGGAGCTGCCGCCCGCGGCGGCGTACACGCCCGCCTCGATGACCGTCTGGAGGTCGTTGGTGGTGAGGTCGATGGTGATGGTGTTGCCGTCACCGGTGCCCTCGGCGCCGACCTGGACCGTGAGGTCGGTCGCGCTGGACTTGAGCAGGTCGATGCCGTTGAAGTTCGTCGAGTCGACGATCCGGTCGAGCTCGTCCGCGAGCTCGTCGAGCTCCGACTTGATGGCGGTGCGCGCGTCGGCGTTGTTCGTGTCGTTCGCCGCCTGCACCGACAGGTCGCGCATGCGCTGCAGGATCGACTGCGCCTCACCCAGCGCACCTTCCGCCGTCTGCACGACGCTGATGCCGTCCTGCGCGTTGCGCGCCGCGACGCTGTAACCGTTCACCTGGGCCTTGAGACCCTCGGCGATCGACAGACCCGCGGCGTCGTCCGCCGCACGGTTGATCCGCAGACCCGAGGACAGCTTCTCCAGCGACTTGCTCTGGCTGTTCTGGGTGCTCGTGAGGTTCCGGTACGTGTTGAGTGCCGAGACGTTCGTGTTGACGCTGAAGCCCATGATGAGTCCTCCGTGAGACGGGCGAGTGGATGATCCCCCAGCCCATCCATGGGCCGGTCACCGAGCACTCTCGGCACCCACCATCCCGTCGTGGGGGGCGACTTTCGACGAGTTCCCCGTCCCGTCGGGGGGCGCCCGCGGTGCGCAGCACGACGGCGCCGCACCGGGTGCTCCGGTGCGACGCCGTCGGTGGGGACGGCCGCGCGGGACCGGCCGCGCGGCCGTCAGGATCAGCCGAGGAGCTGGAGGACTCCCGAGCTGGCCTGGTTCGCCTGGGCCAGCATCGCGGTGCCGGCCTGGGACAGGATGTTGGTGCGCGAGTAGTTCATCATCTCCTTGGCCATGTCGACGTCGCGGATGCGCGACTCGGCGGAGGTCAGGTTCTCCGTCGCGACGTTGATGTTGGAGATGGCGTACTCCAGGCGGTTCTGCGTCGCACCCAGGCCCGAGCGAGCCGTCGACACGGCCTTGAGCGCCGTGTCGATCGTCTCGATCGCGGCCTGCGCACCGGCGGCGGTCGCGACGTTGAGCGACGTCCCGCCGTTGGCGGCGTCGTAGACGCCGGCCTCGATGATGCCCTGCAGGTCGTTGGTGGTGAGGTCGATCGAGATGGTGTTGCCACCGCCGGCACCCTCGGCGCCGACCTGGACCGTGAGGTCCGTCGCCGTCGACTTGAGCAGGTCGATGCCGTTGAAGTTCGTCGAGTCGACGATCCGGTCGAGCTCGTCCGCGAGCTCGCCCAGCTCCGAGCTGATGGCGGTGCGCGCGTCGGCGTTGTTCGTGTCGTTCGCCGCCTGCACCGACAGGTCGCGCATGCGCTGCAGGATCGACTGCGCCTCACCCAGCGCACCTTCCGCCGTCTGCACGACGCTGATGCCGTCCTGCGCGTTGCGCGCCGCGACGCTGTAACCGTTCACCTGGGCCTTGAGACCCTCGGCGATCGACAGACCCGCGGCGTCGTCCGCCGCACGGTTGATCCGCAGACCCGAGGACAGCTTCTCCAGCGACTTGCTCTGGCTGTTCTGGGTGCTCGTGAGGTTCCGGTACGTGTTGAGTGCCGAGACGTTCGTGTTGACGCTGAAGCCCATGATGAGTCCTCCGTGAGACGGGCGAGTGGATGATCCCCCAGCCCATCCGTGGGCCGGTCACCGAGCACTCTCGGCACCCACCGCCACGTCGTGGCCAGTGACCTGCGTCACTTTTCGGGAGCTCAGGAGCCTCAGCCCAGGAGCTGCAGCACCGACGACGGCGCCTGGTTGGCCTGGGCGAGCATCGCCGTCCCCGCCTGCGCGAGCACGTTCAGGCGCGCGCCGTCGCGCAGCTCCTGGGCGAGGTCGGCGTCCCGGATCCGCGACTCCGCCGCGCGCAGGTTCTCCCCCGTGCTGCCGGCGACGCGCGCCGCGTGGTCGAGCCGGTTGATCGTCGCGCCCATGCGCGAGCGCTCCTCCGAGACGCGCGAGATCGCGCGGTCGATCGCCTCGACCGCCGCACGCGAGGTCATGTGCGCGAGCTCGGGGTACCCCGCGCCGGTCAGGCTCACGCGCAGGTCGCCGTCGCCCGCGACGAGCACGGACGACACCGCCCACGTCACCCGCGGGAGCTGGACGGCGATCGTCGAGGCGGCGTCCCCCTCGGCACCGACCTGGAAGGTCACCGTCGGCTCGCTCGCGAGGAGGAGCTGGTCGGCGAAGGCCGACTCGTTGTGGGTCCGGCTCACCTCGCGCGCGAGCGCCGACAGCTCGTCCTCCATCGCGGCGCGCGCGTCCGGCCCGTTCGTGTCGTTCGCGGCCTGGAGCGCGAGCTCGCGCATGCGCTGGAGCATGCCCTGGATGCCGCCGAGCGCGCCGTCCGCCGTCTGGAGCATGGCGACCGCGTCCGCCGCGTTGCGCTGCGCGACGGCGCTGCCGTTCGCCTGGGCCCGCAGGCCCTCCGCCGTCGTCAGGCCCGCGGAGTCGTCCGCGGCGGTGGTGATCCGCAGGCCGGACGCGAGCCGCTCCGCCGACGCGCCCTGCTCGCGCTGCGTCGTCGCGAGGCGGCGGTACGTCGTCGTCGCCGCCACGTTCGTCACGATCGAGAGACCCATGCGTGCGCTCCTGTCCCGCGCGGCCCCGGGCGGGCCGGCTCGTCCGGTACCGGCCCGTCACCTCGACCGGCCTGCTCCTGGGGACTGTCGGACGCCGCGGCCCGACGGTGGCCGACGTCGACCGACGCCGGTCGACGCCGTCGCGCCCCGGGTCACGACGCCGCGGGCACCGCCCAGGCGGACCGCTGCGTGGCACCGCCCGCGACGCGCTCGCCCATCGCGGCGAGGTACTCCCGCCGGCGGGCCGTGAGCGGCGCGGCCGGGCCCTTCGCCTCGCGGCCCGAGTAGTGGGCCTCGAGCCCCTCGCGGAGCAGGCGGACCGCCTCGATCCGCGCGTGCGAGACGGTCGAGTGGCTGATCCCCAGCTCGGCGGCGAGGTCGCCGACGCTGCGCCCCGCGAAGTACACCTGCTCGACGACGTGCCGCAGCTGGTCCGGCAGCGCCGCCACCGCCTCGCGCACCACGTGCCGTTCCTCGACGGACAGGACCTGCTCCTCCGGGGTCGGCGCCTCGAGCGCGACGTGGTCGTAGGTGGTGTCCTCCATCGCCACGATCGAGCGGCCGGCGTCGTCCCGGGCCGCGCGCACGTCCGCGACCGCGACGCCCATCGCCTCGGCGACCTGCGCGTCGGTCGGCTCGCGACCGAGGGACGCGGTGAGCGACGCCGTCACGGCCGTCAGCGCCTTGATGCGGCGGCGCGCCGAGCGCGGGGCCCAGTCCTGCGAGCGCAGCTCGTCGGCGAGCGCCCCCACGATGCGGCGCCGCGCGTACGCGCCGAACGGGACGCCGCGGGTCGGGTCGAAGCTCGTGGCCGCCGTGGTGAGGGCGACGGCGCCGACCGACGCGAGATCCTCGCGCGAGAGGTGGTCGGCCCGCGCGCACAGGTCGGAGACGAGGAAGCCGACGAGGGCAAGGTTGTCGACGACGAGAGCGTTGCGCTCGGAGAGGTTCACGCCGAAGCACCTTTCTGCTGGGGCGGGCCCGGTACGGCACCGGGAGACGCGGGTGAGGCACGCGGTGGCACCGCGTCCTGACCTCTCCCATGCAGCGGGCGCGGGGATCAGCCGCCACATCCGCACCGCACGTGCCGACAGTGGGTCTCGAGCGGGCGCTGCCCGCCGCCCCGACCGACCACCGCGCACACAAGGGAGAGCCACGTTGGGCCCTCAGGAGCTGTCGACCCTGCTGTGGCGAGAGCGCGAGCTGCTCGAGATGCTGCTGTTCAAGCTCGAGGAGGAGCAGCTGCTCCTCACCGCCGGCCGCACCCGCTGGCTCGCCCACGCGAACCGCGAGGTCGAGACCGTGATGGAGAAGGTGCGCGAGGCGACCCTCGTGCGCACCGTCGCGTCCGAGACCGTCGCGGCCGAGTGGGGCCTGGCGCCCGACGCCACGCTGCGGGAGATCGCCGCGGCCGCCCCGGCCGCAGGCCCCTGGCGCGAGATCTTCGAGGGCCACCTCACGGGCCTCACGGAGCTGACGGTGCGGATCAAGACCGTCCGCGACACGAACACGCAGTTCGTCAACCACGCGTCGCGCTCCACGCAGGAGACGCTCGCGACGCTCGGCGGCGAGCCCCGCACCTACGACGCGACCGGTGCCACCACGGACCGGTCCGACGTCGCCCGCCTCTTCGACACGGTGCTGTAAGGAGTCCCGCCCATGAGCTCGTTCTCCATCCTCAACACCGCCTTCCGGGGCATGAGCGCCGCCCAGGCGGGCATCGACGTCACCGGTCAGAACGTGGCGAACGTCAACACGCCGGGCTACACGCGCCAGCGCGTGCAGCAGTCGGCCACGGCCCCGCTCACCGAGATGGGCCTGGGGCGGCTCTCGCAGTCCGCGCGGTCCGGCCAGGGCGTGACGATCGACGGCGTCGCCCGGCTCGGGAACCTCTTCCTCGAGTCGCGCGTGCGCCAGACGGCGTCCGCCGACGGGTACGCGAGCGTCCGCGCCGCGGCGTTCACGGCCGTCGAGGACATCCACGGCGAGCCCTCGGACACCGGGCTGTCCGCCGCGCTGCAGTCGTTCTGGGGCGCGTGGCAGGACGCCGCGAACTCCCCCGGCAAGGACGCCCAGGCCTGGGTCGTGGTCGAGGAGGCCGGCGCCGTCGTCGACCGGATCGTCGACGGCCGCGCCCGCGTGGAGGCCGCGTGGGGCCAGGCGCGCACGAGCGCGGGCTCGCTCGTGGCCGAGATCAACACGGTCGCCGACAAGATCGCCGCGCTCAACACGCGCATCCTCGACGCCTCGGGCCAGAACGGCTCCGCCAACGAGCTCGTCGACCAGCGCAACCAGCTCGCCGCCGACCTGGCGCGCCTCGCGGGCGCCCAGACGAGCACGAACCCCGACGGCACCGTCAACGTGCTCCTGGGCGGGAACCTCCTCGTCGACGGCCACCACGTGAACGAGGTCCGGCTCGTCGGGTCCTCGACGCTCGACGGCGCGGCCGACGACGCGGTGCGGCTCGAGTGGTCGCACCGCCCGGGCGCGGCCGTCGGGCTCGAGGGCGGCGAGCTCGCCGGGCACCTGTCGGCCCTCGCGCCGGTGTCGTCCGGCGGGATCTACGCCCAGGCCGCGGCGGGCTACGACGCGCTCGCGTCGGCGCTCGTCACGCAGGTCAACGCGCTGCACACGACGGGCCTGACGCCGTCGGGCACGCCGGGCGGCGCGTTCTTCGCGATCGAGCCCGGCAGGTCCGCGGGCGCCGGCCTGCGGGTCGCGGTGACCGCGCCCGGCCAGGTCGCGACCGCCGCCGTCGGGGCGGGGTCCCTCGACGGGTCCGTGGCCGACCGCATCGCCGCGCTCGGGACCGCCGGCGGCGGTCCCGACGCGGTGTGGTCGACGCACGTCACGCAGCTCGCCGTGAAGTCGAGCTCGGCCGGCTACGACGCGAAGCTCGCGACCACGGCGTCGACCGCGGCGTTCAGCGACCTGCTCTCGCACTCCGCCGTCTCGCTCGACGAGGAGACCGTGAACCTCATGCAGTACCAGCACGCCTACCAGGGCGCGGCCCGCGTGCTCACCGCCGTCGACGAGATGCTCGACCACCTCATCAACCGCACCGGCCGCGTCGGGCTGTAGCCCACGACCAGGTCCGCAAGGGGAGAACCGTGCGCATCACCAACCAGATGCAGGCCTCGTACGTCACGAGGAGCCTGCAGTCCAACCTCGCGAGGATCGCCGAGCTCCAGGAGCAGGGCACCTCGGGGCGCAAGCTCACGCGTGCCTCGAGCGACCCGTCGTCCGCGGCGGACGCCCTCGCGATCCGCGGCCGCCTCGCGGCCGAGCAGCAGTACGACCGCAACATCGCGAACGGCGAGGGCTGGCTCGCGACGCTCGACTCGACGCTCGGCACCGTGACCGACATCGTCCAGCGGGTGCGCGACCTCGTCCTCCAGGGCGCGTCGGACACGACGTCGACGGAGGGCCGGGAGGCCGTCGCCGCGGAGCTCGTGGAGCTCCGTGACGAGCTGCTGCGCCAGTCGAACTCCACGTACCTCGGGCGCACCGTCTTCGCCGGGACCTCGGACGAGGGGGTCGCGTTCCGCGACGACTACTCGTTCACGGGCGGCGGGGCGTCCGTCGAGCGCCGCATCGGCGTCGACTCGACGGTCCGCGTCGACATCGACGGCGCCGCCGTCTTCGGCACCGGGTCCGGCTCGGTGTTCGCCCTGCTGGACACCGTGGCGGCCGACCTGCGCGCCGGCAACGGCAGCGGCGGCCATCTCGCCGCCGTCGACGCGCGGCTCGACGCGGTCCTCACCCAGCACACGACCGTCGGCGCGCGCCAGAACCAGCTCGAGCGCGCCGCCGACACCAACCTCGGCAACCGCACCTCGCTCGAGACGCGCCGCGGCGCCATCGAGGACGTCGACCTCGCCGAGCTCGCGATCGACCTCCAGCTCAAGCAGGTCGCCTACCAGGCGACCCTGAGCATCGGCGCCACCCTCCTGCAGCCCTCCCTCCTGGACTACCTCCGCTGATGACCACGCTCACCTTCGTCACCCCGCCTCCCGGCCTCGCGGCCCGCCGGTTCGAGCTGCTCACCGAGCAGGGCGACGGCGTCTACACGCTGTCCGCGCTCGACACCCCGGGCGTCGAGATGCTCGTCCTCGACCCCGGCCGCTGGGTGCCCGGCTACTCCCCCGCGATCCCGTCGTCCGACCTCGCGCGCATCGGGGCCGAGGACACCGACCCGCTCGTGCTCGTCGTCGCGAGCGTGCGCGCCGGCGGCGTCCACGCGAACCTCATGGCGCCGGTGCTCGTGCACCCCGACACGGGCGCCGCGGTCCAGTCCGTCCTCGACGGCCAGGGGCTCGACCTGCGACGGACCCTCGTCACCGCCTGACCTCGCGGACGACCGCGTCCCCACCCCGACCACAGCCACCCCGGCGCCGCTCACGGCACCGGGGTGGCTGTCCGTCGTCGTGCCGTGCCGTGCGGTGCCGGACGAGCACCGAGCCGGGACGACGAGAGGCCGGGCCCGGGGCGTGCGCCCCCGGCCCGGCCTCCGCACGGGTCTCGGTCCCGTCGCCGTCAGGCGAGGACCACCGTCAGCGCCCCGCCGCCGTAGCCGGCGATCTCGATCTCCGCGTCGAGCCGGCGACCGGTGCTGCGCAGGAACGACACGGGCGCGCCGGGCAGCGGCCCGCGCGTCGAGTCGAACACCTCCGCGAGCTTGAGGTGCGGCGCGTCCTCCGCGTTGAAGAGGGCGGCGGTGACGTTGAGGACCTCGGACAGGTTCTCGAGCAGGACGTCGCTCAGCGTGCCCTCGGCCGCCGCGTCCTGGGCGGGACCGGGCGGCACGAGGCCGATCGAGGCGCCGAGGTGGGCACCGAGCGGGACGTCGACGGCGACGACCGCCTCGACCTGCGCCCGGTGGCTGACGTAGGTCGCGGCGATGACGCCCGGCCTCGTCTCGGGCGTCAGGAGCGCGCTCGCGCGCACGGCCGTGCACCCGCGGCCGACCAGTCCCGCGTACAGGTCGCGGATCTCCTTGAGCTCGGGCAGGGGGGTCGTGGTCACAGGGGGCTCCTCCGGGGGGACGTGCGTCGGGTCAACGGACGTGGGGACGCAGGACGTCCTCGAACGTGTCCGCGTCGAACGGCTTGGCGATGAGGAACAGGGCGCCCTCGGCGTCCGCGAGCTCGCGCATCTGCGGCGAGCCCTCCGACGTGACGAACCCGAACGGCACGCTCGACCCCGCGGTGCGCAGCGCGCGCAGGACGTCGATGCCGTTCATCTCCGGCATGTTCCAGTCGGACAGCACGAGGTCCGGCTGCTCCGCCAGGGTGAGGGCGAGCGCCTCGGCGCCGTCCCCCGCCTGCAGGATCTCCCAGTCCTTGAACCCCGCCTGGCGCAGGGTCCGGACGACGATCTGCCGCATCACGCGGCTGTCGTCCGCGACGACGACTCTCACAGCTGTTCTCCGTCCTTCGAGGTCCACAACGAGATGACGAGGGGTTCGCCGCGCCACAGCAGCGCCTGCGCGTGGTCGGCCGCTCGCGCGACCGCCGGGCCCGTGGTGTCGACCACCGGCAGGGTGAGCGAGGAGCCGCCGTCGAGCATGCCCTTGAGGTTCCCGCCGACGACGTTCGCGACCTCGCCGAGCGCGTCGCGCACGTCGTCGAGACCCACGGTCTCGTCGTCGTCCAGCTGGAGGAGCGCGCGCGCGATCCGGTCCGCGGTCGGGCGGGCGGTCACGACGAGCGTGCGCCACGAGGTCGGGCCGACGATGTCGACCCACGCGTGCACGGGGTCGGGGATCGGCGCCCCGAGGGCGTCGACGGGCTCGAGCAGGCCCGGCTCGCCGTCGACCATGGCGGCGAAGAGGTCCTGGGCGATGGGCAGGACGCTCCGGGCGAGCGTGTCCCGGGTGTCGATCATGCGAGCTCCTTGGTCGGCAGCAGCCCGAGCATGTCGAGCTTGCCCATGAGTGCGTCCGGCGTGAACGGCTTGATGAGGTACTCGTGGGCACCGGCGGCGAGCGCGCGCACGATGCGCGACTGCTCGGACTCCGTGGTGATCATCATGAGCGTGAGGTCGCGCCACTCGCGGCGCGCGCGGACGGCCTGCACGAACTGCAGCCCGTCCATCACCGGCATGTTCCAGTCGACGCACGCGAGGTCGAAGCGCTCGCCCGCCTCGAGCAGGTCGAGCGCCTGGCGTCCGTCACCCGCCTCGGCGGTCTCGAAGCCGAGATCCCTCAGCGTCGTGGCGACGATGCGGCGCATCACGCGGGCGTCGTCGATGATCAGCGCTCTCATGCGCTGCCTCCTCGGAGTCGGTAGATGGAGCCCTGCGTGACGTCGACCCGTTCCCACGCGGGATCGACGCCGACGGTGGTCTCGGCGGCCCCCAGCAGGAGGAAGCCGCCCGGTCGCACCCGGCTGCGGAGCCGGGCGAGGATCGACTGCTTGGTCGGCATGTCGAAGTAGATGAGCACGTTGCGCAGGAAGACGATGTCGAACATCCGCGGCCCGGGCGGCGCCGTGAGGAGGTTGTGCTGCTGGAACGTGAGGTTCTCCCGCAGCGCCGGGTCGACCTCCCACTCGGCGCCCACGCGCCGGAAGTTGCGCACGAGCATGGGCGCGGGCAGGCCGCGGTTGATCTCGAGCTGGCTGTACCGGCCCGTCCGGGCCCGCTCGACGACCTGCGCGTTGATGTCCGTCGCGAGGATCCGGTAGCTCCGCACCCGCTCCTCGCGCAGGACCATCGCGATGCTGTACGGCTCCTGGCCGGTCGAGCACGCCGCGGACCAGATGCTGAGGTCCGCGCCCGCGAGCTCCGGCAGGATCGCCCGGCGCAGGGCGGTGAACGGCGAGGTGTCGCGGAACCAGGACGTCTCGTTGGTCGTCATGGCCTCGACGACGCGCACGGTCTCCGTCGGGGAGCCGCCCCGCAGGTAGCGGCGGACGTAGCTGTCGACGGCGTCGGGACCCTGCAGGCCCTTCTCGCGCGCGAGCGGCCCGAGCCGGGCCTCGACGAGGTACTCCTTGCCCGGCGCGAGCTGGATCGCGCTGTGCTTGCGGACCAGGTCGCTCACGTAGGCGAACGACTGGGTCGAGACGGTCATGCGTGCGCTCCTTCGGCCGCACCGACGATGGCGCGGGCGACCTGGTCGAGGGGAAGGACCGCGTGGGCGTGCCCCGCGGTCGTGACGGCACCCGGCATGCCCCAGACGACCGAGCTCTGCTCGTCCTGGGCGAGCACGTGGCCGCCGGCGCGGGCGATCTCGCCCGCACCGTCGCGGCCGTCGGAGCCCATCCCCGTGAGGACGACGGCGAGCAGGTCGCCACCGAGCGTGCGGACCGCGGAGCGGAACAGGACGTCGACGGCGGGGCGTGTGAAGTTGACGGGGGGCCCGTCCGTGACGAGGGTCGTCAGGCCCGTGCCCTGGCGGCCGAGCTCGAGGTGCCGGCCGCCCGGCGCCAGGTAGGCGTGACCGGGACGGAGCACCTCGCCGCCGGCGGCCTCGACCACGGTCGTGGGTCCCGCGCGGTCCAGGCGCTCGGCCAGCTGCCGCGTGAACACCGGCGGCATGTGCTGGACCACGAGCATCGGGACGGGCAGCGGCGTGGTCAGGGACGACAGCACGGTCCGCAGCGCCTCCGGCCCGCCCGTGGAGGAGCCGACGACGACCGCGCGCACGGGTCGGGCCGGGGCGGGACGCCGGACCACGGCCGTCGCCCCGCCGGACCGCGCCGTCGGGGCGGCGGGCGCGCGCGGGACGAGCGCCTTGATCTTCGGCGTGAGCTCCAGGCCGACGCGCTCGAGCGCCGTCTGGACCGACCCGCTCCCGCTCGGCTTGGTGACGTAGTCCGTGGCTCCGGCCGTCAGGGCGTCGAGCGTCGCGGACGCCCCGCGCTCGGTGAGCGTCGAGAACATCACGACGGGCATGCGCCGGCCGGCCGCGCGGAGCGCCCGGACCGTCTCGATGCCGTCCATGACGGGCATCTCGATGTCGAGCGTGACGACGTCGGGATCGAGCTGCTCGACCTTCGCGAGGGCGAGGCGGCCGTCGGCCGCCGTGCCGACGACGGTGATCTCGGGGTCCCGGTCGAGCGTCTGCGCGACGAGGCGACGGATCACGACGGAGTCGTCGACGACGAGCACGCGGATCACGGTCGGCCTCCTCGGGCGCGGCGCGCGCCGGCCGCGCGGGGTGTGGGCGTCATGGTCGGCGTCTCAGAGCCGGAACCGGGAGACCTGGGCGTCGAGCTGCTCCGAGACGTGGGCGAGCTCGCCGACGGCGACGTTGAGCTGCTCCATCGACCGCGCGCTCTCCCGCGCGCCGGCGGCGATGCCGGTGATGTTGCCCGCGATCTCGCTCGACCCCGTCGCCGCCTCCTGCACCCCCCGCGACATCTCGTTCGTCGTCGCCGTCTGCTCCTCCACCGCCGACGCGATCGTCAGCTGGTAGTCGTTGATCCGCCCGATGATGTCCGCGATCTCCCCGATCGCCTCCACCGCCCCCACCGTGTCCCCCTGGATCGCCTCCACCCGACGCGCGATGTCCTCCGTCGCCTTCGCCGTCTCCTGCGCCAGCTCCTTCACCTCGCTGGCCACCACCGCGAACCCCTTGCCCGCCTCACCCGCACGAGCCGCCTCGATCGTCGCGTTCAACGCCAACAAGTTCGTCTGCTCCGCGATCGACGTGATCACCTTGATCACGTCACCGATCTCCTGCGACGACGTCCCCAGCTTCTGCACCGTCTCGTTCGTCGCCGCAGCCCGCTCCGTGGCCTTGTTCGCCACCTTCGCCGCCTCGTTCGAGTTCTGCGCGATCTCCCGGATCGAAGCCCCCATCTCCTCCGCACCCGCAGCCACCGTCTGCACGTTCTGCGACACCTGCTCCGCCGCCGACGCCACCACACCCGACTGCGCCGCCGTCTCGTCCGACGACGCCGAGAACTGCGCACCCGCCGCAGACAGCTGCTCCGTCGCCGCAGCCACCGCCTCCGACGTCCCCGCCACCTCCGCGATGATCCCCCGCAAGTTCTCCTGCGCACTCGTCAACGCCGCAGCCATCTGCCCCAGCTCGTCACGACCCACCACCTCGGCCCGCACGGTGAGGTCGCCGTCGCCCAGCGCGGTCAGGCTCCTCGACACGGCCCGGATCCGCAGGGCGATCCCGCGCGCCACGACGTAGGACAGCGCGGTCGCCGCGAGGGCGCCGAGCACCGCGACGAGGATCGTGGCGAGCAGCGCCCGCGCCGCGAGCGTGTCCGTCTCCTCGGCGAGCACCGCCGCCTCCTCGCCCTGCGACGCCGTCTCGACCTGCATCGCGTCCATGACGCCCGTGGTGAGGGGGCGGACGGTGCCGTCGAAGTACGCGGCGAAGCCCGCGGTGTCGCCCGCGTCCGCGAGCGGGAAGAGCTCGCCCTCGGCCGCCGCGTAGTACGCGTCCAGGGCGGCGACGAGCGCGTCGACGTCGCTCTGGCTCACCGCGTTCGGGCGGTACGCCTCGATCTGGGCGTCCAGGTCGACCTTGCGCTCCACCAGCTCGTCGAGGAGGCTCGCCCGGGTCTCCGCGTCCGCGATCCCGTACTGGATGACGCGGGCGCGGTCGCCCTGGAAGGCGCGCTGGATCTCCGTGAGCTGCTGCAGCGGCGTGACGTTGCTGCGGTACATCTCGTCGGCGTCCGAGCGCAGCTGGCGCATCGAGACGAGCGCGACGGCCGTGATGACGGCGGTCACCACCACCATCACGAGGACCGACGTGAGGATCTTGACGAGGACGGGGCGGTCCCCCCACAGGCGTCGGGGCGCGTCCTGCTGCTGGTTCGTGGTCATCGTGGTCGTCTCTCTGCGTGGGTGCGTGGGTGCGTGGGTGTCAGGGGGTCAGCAGGTCAGTAGGTGAACCGGGAGGCGCGGCCGCGCAGCTCGGCGGCCATGCGCGCGAGCTCGGCGATCGACCCGTTCATCTGCTCGACGGCCTGGGCCGTCGACGAGGCGCCGGCGGCGATGCCGGTGATGTTGCCCGCGATCTCGCTCGACCCCGTCGCCGCCTCCTGCACCCCCCGCGACATCTCGTTCGTCGTCGCCGTCTGCTCCTCCACCGCCGACGCGATCGTCAGCTGGTAGTCGTTGATCCGCCCGATGATGTCCGCGATCTCCCCGATCGCCTCCACCGCCCCCACCGTGTCCCCCTGGATCGCCTCCACCCGACGCGCGATGTCCTCCGTCGCCTTCGCCGTCTCCTGCGCCAGCTCCTTCACCTCGCTGGCCACCACCGCGAACCCCTTGCCCGCCTCACCCGCACGAGCCGCCTCGATCGTCGCGTTCAACGCCAACAAGTTCGTCTGCTCCGCGATCGACGTGATCACCTTGATCACGTCACCGATCTCCTGCGACGACGTCCCCAGCTTCTGCACCGTCTCGTTCGTCGCCGCAGCCCGCTCCGTGGCCTTGTTCGCCACCTTCGCCGCCTCGTTCGAGTTCTGCGCGATCTCCCGGATCGAAGCCCCCATCTCCTCCGCACCCGCAGCCACCGTCTGCACGTTCTGCGACACCTGCTCCGCCGCCGACGCCACCACACCCGACTGCGCCGCCGTCTCGTCCGACGACGCCGAGAACTGCGCACCCGCCGCAGACAGCTGCTCCGTCGCCGCAGCCACCGCCTCCGACGTCCCCGCCACCTCCGCGATGATCCCCCGCAAGTTCTCCTGCGCACTCGTCAACGCCGCAGCCATCTGCCCCAGCTCGTCACGACCCACCACCTCGGCCCGCACCGTCAGGTCACCGGAGGCGAGCGCGCCGAGCGCGTGCTGGACCGTGCCCGCGGACCGACGGATGCGGTTGGCGACCCGCACGCCCACGAGGACCGCGAGGAGGAGCCCGACGACCGCGACGACGATCATGAGGAGGAAGGCGCGCGCGGCCTTCGCCGCCGCGTCGTCCGCGACCGTGTCGAGGTAGGCGTAGACCGCGTCACCGGACGCCGACAGCGAGGCGCGGTACGTCGCGATGATCTCGTCGTTGGCCGCCTGGATCTCGGGCGTCACGGCCTTCGCCTCGACCGCCGGCATGAGCGTCGCGTCGCGGAAGGCGAGCCACTCGGCCCAGCTCGCCTTGAACGCGGTCCAGTTCGGCTCCTCCACCCCGTCGGCGGCGAGCACCGCGTCGATCAGGCCGATCTGCTCCTCGACGCGGGCGTCCGTCGCCGCCATCTGCTCCACGGTCTGCTCGCGAGCCTCGCCCTCGACGATGTCGTACTGGTAGGTGAGCCGCCACGCCTCCTGCGTGTCGTGGTCCACCTCCGCGTTGCTGCGCAGGAGCGAGCTCGCCACGCCCGCGACCGACGCCGTGTCGTCGGACGTCGACCGCAGGCTCTGCAGCGCGAAGGCCACGACGAGGACGAGCACGACGGCGAGCACGCCGAGCGCGGTGAGGATCTTCGTGCGGACGGAGAAGTCGGCGAAGCGACGCCGGCGCGTGGGCCGGGGGGTCTCGAGCGTGGACATCGGTGGCTCCTGGGGGGACGAGGGTCGAGAAGAGGGAAGGGCGAGCCCGGCGGGCTCAGGACGCCGCGGCGTCGACGTCGAGCGCGAGCAGCAGCCGGTCGGGGAGCTTGTACGCGCCGCGGATCACGGCACGCAGCTCCTCGGGGAGCGTCTGGGGCGGCGTCTCGAACTGGTCGGCGTCGACCTCGAGCACGTCGCCGATCGTGTCGACGAGCAGGCTCACGGTCTCGTCGCCGACGAAGACGACGACCATCATCTGGTCCGCGTCGTGGGCCGTCATGCCGAGGCGACGCCGCAGGTCGACGGAGAGCACGACCTGCCCGCGGAGGTTGACGAGGCCCCCGACGTCGTCGGGCGCGAGCGGAACGCGTGTCCGGGCGCGGCCCGGCAGGACCTCCTGGACGCGGTCGACGGGGATCCCGCAGAGCCGGTCGGCCAGCGTGAACGTCACGAGCTGCTGCGTGGTCATCGGGCACCTGCCAGCGACAGGTCGTTCTCGGCCGTCGCGTCGTCGAAGGGGTCGAGGTCGTCGTAGAAGCCGGGGTCCGCCGCCTGGACGGCGCTGCGGACGTCGAGCAGCTCCGTCACGCGGTCCTTGAGCACGGTCGACCCCGTGAGCCCGTGGCCGTCGATGTCGCTGCGCCGGCGCGCGTCGTCCTCGACGATGTCGAAGATCTCCGTGACCGCCATCGCGATGCTGCGCCCCGCGCGGGTGTACACGACGATGTCGAGCTCGTCCGCGGGCGGGCCGCCGGCGGCGCCCAGGAGCTGGTCGAGCCGCACGAGCGGCAGCAGCGCGCCGCGGTACTGGAGCACCTCGCGCGAGCCGACCTGCTCGATCGTGTCGGAGCGGATGCGTTCGAGCCGCGTCACCGCGGAGAGCGGGATCGCCACACGGCGGTCCCCCGCCCCGACGACGAGCATCTGCTCGACGGTCGCGGCGCTCTCCGTCGTGTCCTGCGCGTACGCGCGGGCCAGGTCCGCGGCGTCGGACGTGAGCACCTTGCGGGCGATCGCCTGGAGGTCGAGGATGAGCGCCACCCCGCCGTCGCCGAGCACCGTCGCCCCGGAGTACATGCCGATCTGCTTGAGCCGGTTCGCGAGCGCCTTGACGACGATCTCCTCCATGTTGAGGACGCGGTCGACGATCACGCCGAAGCGCTGGTCGTCCGCCTCGACGACCGCGATGACGCGACCCTCGGAGTCCGGGTCGAGCCCGAGCACCTCGGAGAGCGACAGCAGCGGGAGCAGCGTGCCCCGCAGCCGGAAGACGGGGGCGGTGCCGACGTGCTCGATCTCGCCGTGCTGGTCGCCGAGGGCGACGAGCTCGAGGAGGCTGACCTGCGGGATCGCGTAGACCGCGCCGCAGCACATCACCGTGAGGGCGGGCATGATCGCGAGCGTCAGCGGGATCCGCATGCGCCACGTCGTCCCGGTCCCGACCGTCGACTCGACGTCGACCGAGCCGCCGATGGCCTCGATGTTCGTGCGGACGACGTCCATCCCGACGCCGCGCCCGGACACGTTCGTGACCTTCGCCGCCGTCGAGAAGCCGGGCAGGAACAGCAGGTCGAGCAACTCGGACGGGGCCATCGCGGCGACGTCGCCCGCCGTCCGCAGCCCCTTGGCCACGGCGGTGCGGCCGACCTTCTCGGGGTCGATGCCCGCGCCGTCGTCCGTGATCTCCACGACGACCTGGCCGTTCGAGTGGTACGCGCGCAGCGTCACGAGCCCCTGGGGCCGCTTGCCGGCGCGGCGCCGGTCCTCGGGCGCCTCGATCCCGTGGTCGACGGCGTTGCGCACCAGGTGCGTCAGCGGGTCCTTGACCGCCTCGAGCAGGGAGCGGTCGAGCTCGGTGTCGCCGCCCGTCATCTCGATCCGGACGTCGCGACCCAGCATCTTCGCGAGGTCGCGCACGACGCGCGGCATCTTGGACCACACGTGCTCGATCGGCTGCATGCGCGTCTTCATGACGCCCTCCTGCAGCTCGGACGCGATGAGGCTGAGGCGCTGCGCGGACCGCTTGGTCTCCTGGTCCTCGCCGGCGCCGGCGATCCGGTCGATCTGGTTGCGCACCAGCACGAGCTCGCCGACCTGCCGCATGAGCGTGTCGAGGAGGTCGACGTCCACCCGGATCGAGCCGTCCGCGGCGTTGCGGGTGTGCGGCTCGGGCTCGGGTGCCGGCTCGGGCGCGGGCGCCGGTCCGACGGCGGGTGCGGGCGCCGGCTCGGCAGCGAGCACCGGGGCGGTCCGGGGCGTGGGAGCCGGCTCGGGTGCGGGAGCCGGCTCGGGTGCGGTGCCCGCCGCGGGCGTGGGCTCCGGCTCGGGAGCGGTCTCGGGGTCGGTCTCGGGGTCGGTCTCGGGCGCGGTGCCGGCCGCGGCGTCGGGCGAGGCACCGTCCGCGACGGCGGGCGCGACGTCCGGCTCCGGCGCCGCCGTGCCGTCCTGGACCGCGACGATGCGCGCGACCATCGGGTCGACGTCGAGGTCGTCCCCGGCACCGGACTCGACCTTCGCGAGGATGGCGCGCAGCGTGTCGACGAGCGCGAGCAGCACGTCCGCCGTCGGCTGGTCCATCGCCCGCTCGCCGTCGCGCAGCTCCGACAGGAGCGACTCGCCCACGTGGGACACGCGCTCGAGGTTGCCGAACCCGAGGAAGCCGCTCGTGCCCTTGATGGTGTGCACGGTGCGGAAGATGCTGCTCAGCAGCGCGCGCGACGACGGGT
Source organism: Cellulosimicrobium sp. 72-3 (assembly GCF_013127315.1). Classification (NCBI taxonomy): domain Bacteria; kingdom Bacillati; phylum Actinomycetota; class Actinomycetes; order Micrococcales; family Promicromonosporaceae; genus Cellulosimicrobium; species Cellulosimicrobium sp. 72-3. Next base: position 907,440 of record NZ_CP053419.1, on the reverse strand, counting down.
CGCTCTCGAGCGCCACGAGGTCCTGGTCGAGCTGGTCGAGGTTCTCGTAGGACTCGACCAGGAACTCGTGGACGATCTCGTCCATCTCGTCCACGTCCGTACCTCCCCGCCATGTCTGGCGTGTGTCTGTCTCGTCGCCGGTGTCCGGCGTGCGGCCCGGGTACCCCCGCGGGTGCCCGGGTGGCCGACCCGTTCGGCACGGGCGGTCACGGCGTACTCTCGGTACGCGCTGCCGCCTCGTGGGGTGCGGGTCGTCCGGGGTCGTGTCAGGCGGTGGCCTTCTGCGCGGCGCGGTTCACGAGTCCCGCGGCCTCCGGGCGCGTCATGCCCTGCAGGACGAGCTCCTCGACCAGCGAGGCGATGAGCTCGTGGACGTCGCGCGGGTTGAGCGGCGAGCCGGACCGGCGCCGGGCGAGCTCCTTGTTCAGCGGGGCGCAGCGTTCGGCGATGGTCGTGCGCGGGCGTGCCGGGACGGCGGCCATGGGGTCTCCTCTCGGTGCCTCGCGGGCGAGGCGCGTCGGTGGTCGTGAGGTCCTATGCGACGAGCGAGCGCTTCTGGCCACCCGTGCGGGCCGCGGCCACCAGGTCCGCCAGCGCGCGGCGCACGGCGAGCGGCGTCGCGCCCAGCGGGGCGCCGGGCAGCGCCGCGGCCGCCGTCAGGGCGGCGAGGTAGCGCGCCGCGTCGCGCGTCGTCTCGCCGGTCCCGCGGTCGGGGTCCCACGCGGAGCGCGCCTCGTGCTCGTGCTCGAGGAAGACGGCGGTGAGCTCCGCGACCCAGGCCGCGTCCACGCCGCAGCCCGCGACGGCCTGCTTGACGGCGACGCGGGTGCGGGAGACGGCGGGCCGGCCGGGGCGCGCGCGGTCGGCGAGCGCGTCGCGGACGAGCAGGTCCGCGATCCGCGCGCCGTACTCGTGGTCGGCGAGGGTCGAGAGCCGGTCGCGGTCGAACGCGGCCCAGAGGCGGCCGAGCAGGACCGCGCGGCGCTCGTCGGTGGTGGCGAGCAGCCCGACGACGGACCGCAGCGCGAGGTTCTCGTCCTCCTCGACCCACCCGAGCATCCGGGCGCGCACGTCCGGGTCGAGCGGGCGGTCGAGCTCGGGCAGGTCGAACGCCTCGCGGATCGCGCCCGCGTCGATCTGCGTGCGGAGCACGCCGCGCTGCCGCGCGGCCGCGCTCACGTGCGTCTCGTAGAGCTGCTCGAGCTGCGCGGAGCGCCCCGCGTCGACGACGTCGGTCGCGGGGTCGGGGACGACCGGCAGCTCGTGCAGGAGGCCCGCGAGCCGGCCCTCGTCGTCGACCGTGCCCTCCAGCAGGTCGGTCGACACGATCTGCCCCACCCGGCGCGCGCTGCGCACGGTGCGCAGGAGCGTGCGGTGCATGAGCGTGTAGTCGCCGAGCGCCTGGCGGATGGAGCCGGCCGCGCTCGCGCCGTCGGCGAACACCTCGAGGTCGAAGAACTTGGTGCCGTTGCGTCCCGTCGAGTCGCCGGTCGCGCCGTCGGCGCTCGGGAGGTCGAGGAGCTTGCGGGTGTAGAAGTCGACGGCCGCCTCGACCATGTCGTCGTGCAGGAACCGCGCGACGTCGTGCCGGTGGCAGTACCGCAGCGTCTCGGACGGGATGATCCCGGTCCGGAAAACGGCCTCGAAGACCGCCATGCGGGCCTCCCGCTCGGGGAGCGCGCCGGCGCGCACGCGCAGCGCGAGGTCGGTCGTGAGGCGGTCGAGCTCGTCGCTCGCGCGGTCGTGGGTGCGGGGGGCGGGGACGTCGGTGGTGACGGTCGAGGTGTGCATGACGAGGGTGTGTGCGGCGCCCGCGCGAAAATCGGCCGCTCGCAGCCCCGCAGCGTTGTGACGTCCGTCACACCATGGCGGGCGGCGCGCGAGGTGGCCCGCGCAGGTTGGCGCGCGCCCCCGCCGCATAGGCGTGGAGACCACCACGACGAGAGGACCCCTGTGGAGCACAGACGCCGGACGTTCGACGCCGGACCGGGAGCGGGCCTCCTGCTCCCCTCGTCCGCGATCGAGACGGTGGCCCGCCTGCACCGCTGGCAGGCGTTCGCCGGCCTGGCCGACGGCGAGGTGCTGCTCTCGCCCCTGTCCGCGTCACCGCTCCCCCTGCCGTGGACCGTGCCCGCGGGCCGGCGGCGGTGGGCCACCGTGCGCCCCGAGGCGATGTGGCACCCGCTCCTGTGGCTGCCCGAGCGCCTGAGCACGCCGCGGGTCCTGCGCGACCCGGTGACGGGCGAGACGTGGGGCGAGACGTACGACGAGTGGGCGCTGCGCGTCGTGCTCGAGCTCACGGAGGCGGGCCCGGTGACGCTCGACGGGCAGGAGTGGGTCCTGCTGCACGACCCGGCGCACGACCGGTTCGTGCGCCCCGCCGGGCCGGAGGACCACGACCTCGTCCCGCTGTTCGACGTGACGACCGGGACGTGGCTCGACGTGCTGTCGACCGTGGGGCTCGACGTCGACGACCCGGCGGACGTCGCCCGGGTCGAGGCGTGGCTCGCCGGCGCGGCCGACGCCGCGCTCGACGCGGTGGACCTCGACCGGCACCTGCAGGCCGAGGGGCGCGACCCGGCGTGGTCGCTCGACCGGGTGCACCGGCCCCTCGCCGGGCCGGGCGAGTCCCGGACCTACGTCGAGGACCTGCGCGACGCGTCGTCGGCGCTCGTGGCGCGCGAGCTCGGCGAGCGCGCCGCCCGCCTGGGGCGCGGCCGGGCGACCGCGCGCGAGCTCGGCCGGCAGGTCGGCACGCTCGCGCGCATCGCGTCGACGCTGCTCTCCCCGCGCGAGCTCGTCGCCGAGGACCTCGGGCTCGCGCTGTCGCTCGTGACCGCGAGCGCCGAGCGGGCGACGACGAGGCGGGCCGCGCTCGACGCCGTCGCGGACCTGCGCATGGTGCTCGGCCCGGTCGCGCAGGCGGCGGCCGTCGGGCTCGACCGCGTCGCGCTGCGGTCGGAGATCGAGACGACGCAGGTGCACCGGCAGGTCGCGGCGCTCTCGGGCCGGCCGGTCGCCTGAGGCGCGCTCGCCCGGCGCCCCGTCAGGCGTCCCGCGGGGCGTGCTTCGCGAGGAACGCGTAGACCTCCGTCGCGTCGACGCCGGGGAACGCGCCGCTCGGGAGCGCGGAGAGCACGTGCTGGTGCATGCGCGCGCTGGGCCACGACGCGTCCTCCCAGCGCGCGGCCGCGTCCGCGGCCGGGCGGCGGCAGCACGACTCGTCCGGGCACGACGACTGCCGCCGCACCGTCGTGTCCCGGCCGCGGAACCACTTCGCCGAGGCGAACGGCACCCCGACGGCGATGGAGAACTGGCCGGACGTCGTCGTGCCGGTCTGCGTGGAGCACCAGAACGTGCCCGCGGGCGTGTCGGTGTACTGGTACGACTCCTGCGCGCGGTCGCGGCGCGTGAACGCCTCGCGGGCGGCCCACTTGCGGCACACCATCTGGCCCTCGATCGAGCCCGTGACGTCGGCGGGCAGGGGCAGGCCGTCGTTCTCGTAGCCCCGGAACAGCGCGCCGTCGTCGCCGACGCGCAGGAAGTGCAGCGGGATGCCGAGGTGCACGGTCGCGAGGTTCGTGAAGCGTTGCGCGGCGGCCTCGTGGGTGACGCCGAACGCGTCGCGCAGGTCCTCCACGGCGAGGTCCTTCTCGCGCTTGCGGCGCTCCAGGAAGTCGACGGCCGCGCTCTGCGGGATGAGGCAGCACGCGGCGAAGTACGTGATCTCGACGCGCTGGCGCAGGAACTCCGCGTACGAGCGCGGCCGCTCGTGCCCGAGCACGCGGTGCGCGATGGCCTGGAGCGCGAGCGAGCGCAGCCCGTGGCCGCCGGGGATCGACGCGGGCGGCAGGTAGATGCGCCCGTTCTCCAGGTCGGTGACGGTGCGCGTCGAGTGCGGCAGGTCGTCGACGTGCCAGATGGTGAAGCCGAGCTGCTCGGCCATGCGCGCGACGGTGCGGTGGGTGAGCGCGCCGACCGTGTAGCCGGCCTTGCGCGTCATCTCCTCGGCGAGCGCCTCGATCTCCGGGTAGTAGTTGTCGCGCGCCTGGCGCTCGAGGCGCAGCTCGGTGTTGGCGCGGCGCGCCTCCTCGGGGGTCGCGACGGCCTCGGTCGCGCGGCGCTGGAGCTCGGCGTGCAGGCCCACGAGGTTCTCGAGCACCGGCAGGGGCAGCTTCTGGCTCGCCTTCACGGCGGGCAGCCCGAGGCCCGCGAACAGGGGGCCGCGCTGGGCGCGGTCGAGCGCGATCTCCAGCGCGGCGCGGCGCGACGGCGGCTCGTCCGTGAGCAGGTCCGTGACCGGCACGTCGAGCGCCTGGGCGAGCTGCTGGAGGAGCGACAGCCGCGGCTCGCGGCGCCCGTTCTCGATCATCGACAGCAGGCTGGGCGCGGTGCCCACGGCCTCGCCGAGCGCATCGAGGGTGAGGCCGCGCGCCGTGCGGAAGTGCCGCACGCGCCGGCCGAGCGTGATGAGGTCCGCCTGGGCCGCGGGCTGAGCCTCGGGACGGTCCCCGGGGCGGCTGGACGACGTCGTGCTGGCCATGTCTTGACAGTACGTCAAGATCGACCGATCTTCACAGCACTCTGAGGCGAAATCCACGCCGGTTCGGCGTGAGGCTGGAGATACAGCACCGCCCACCCGCCGAGCGAGGAGAACCCATGACCACCGCCGCAGGCCCCCGCCAGACCCGCCGTACCCGCCAGGCCGCGCTGCTCGACGACGTCGAGACCGACCTCGCCGGGCTGTCGACGGACCGGTCGCCGGGGCAGCGAGGCGGCTCGGCCGACCCTCGTCCGCGCGACGCGCGCGCCTGGGTGCGGGAGATCGCGACCCTCACCGAGCCGGACGCGATCGTCTGGTGCGACGGCTCCGCGGCGGAGAAGCAGCGCCTGACCGACCTCCTCGTCGACGCCGGGACGCTCCTGCCCCTCGACCCGGAGCTGCGCCCCGGGAGCTACCTCGCGCGCTCCGACCCGAGCGACGTCGCGCGCGTCGAGTCGCGCACGTTCATCTGCTCGCGCGAGGAGGTCGACGCCGGCCCGACCAACAACTGGCGCGAGCCGGACGCCATGCGCGCCGAGCTCCGCGGCGTGTTCGAGGGCTCGATGCGCGGCCGCACGATGTACGTCGTGCCGTTCTCGATGGGCCCGGTGGGCGGCCCCATCTCCCAGGTCGGCATCCAGGTCACCGACTCGCCGTACGTCGTCGTCAGCATGGGGATCATGACGCGCGTCGGGACGGCCGTCATGGACCTCATCGACGCCGGTGCCGCGTTCGTGCCCGCCGTGCACTCGGTGGGCGCGCCCCTCGTCGACGACACCGGGGCGGTCTCCGAGGACGTGCCGTGGCCGTGCAACGACACGAAGTACATCGTCCACTTCCCGGAGACGCGCGAGATCTGGTCGTACGGCTCCGGGTACGGCGGCAACGCCCTCCTCGGCAAGAAGTGCTTCGCGCTGCGCATCGCGTCCGCGATGGCGCGCGACGAGGGCTGGCTCGCCGAGCACATGCTGCTCATCCGCGCGACGTCGCCCGAGGGCCGGGCCTACCACCTCGCCGCGGCCTTCCCGTCCGCGTGCGGCAAGACCAACCTCGCGATGCTGCGACCAACGATCCCCGGCTGGACCGTCGAGACCATCGGCGACGACATCGCGTGGCTGCGCCCCGGCCCCGACGGCCGCCTGCGCGCGATCAACCCCGAGGCCGGCTTCTTCGGCGTCGCGCCCGGCACCGGCGTCGAGACCAACCCCGCGGCCGTCGAGACGTTCGCGCGCGACACGATCTTCACGAACGTCGCGCTCACCGACGACGGCGACGTCTGGTGGGAGGGCCTGACCTCCGAGCCGCCCGCGCACCTGATCGACTGGACCGGCCAGGACTGGACGCCCGACGCCGGCCGCCCCGCCGCGCACCCGAACTCGCGGTTCACCGTCTCCGCCGCGCAGTGCCCGACGATCGCCGACTCCTGGGAGGACCCCGACGGCGTCCCGATCGACGCGATCGTGTTCGGCGGGCGCCGCGCGACCAACGTCCCGCTCGTCGCGCAGGCGTACGGCTGGGAGCACGGCGTCTTCATGGGCGCCACCATCTCCTCCGAGCAGACCGCCGCCGCCGAGGGCACCGTCGGCGCGCTGCGCCGCGACCCGTTCGCGATGCTGCCCTTCTGCGGCTACAACATGGCCGACCACTGGGCGCACTGGCTCCGCGTCGGCGCCTCCCTCGACCCCGAGAAGCGCCCCAAGATCTTCCAGGTCAACTGGTTCCGCAAGGACGCCGACGGCCGGTTCCTCTGGCCCGGGTTCGGCGAGAACGCGCGCGTCGTCGCGTGGATCGCGGCACAGGTCGACCGCTCGCGCGGCGTCCGCACCGACAGCGGCGCCGTGAAGAGCCCCGTCGGCCTGCTCCCCGCGCCCGGCGCGCTCGAGCTCGGCGGCCTCGACCTGGACGACGCCGACCTCGACGCCCTGTTCGACGTCTCGCCCGAGCAGTGGCTCGCCGAGGCCGAGCTGACCGCCGAGTTCTTCGACACCTTCGGCAACCGCGTGCCCGACGAGCTCTGGGCGCAGCTCGCGCGCCTGCGGGACAGGCTGGGGGCCTGACGCCGAGCGCCGCCGCACGCACCCGACGTCCCCGGGTGCGTGCGGTGGCGCTCGCTCGCACCATGAAGTGGTCGGCTCCAGCAGACGGGCCCCCTCCCTGCTGCGGCTCCGACCGAAGGACTCCCCATGATCAGCACGGACCAGATCGAGCGACTGCTCGCCGGAGGAACCGTCGTCACGGAGGACGGCGAGAAGATCGGCAAGGTCGGCCAGGTGTTCGTCGACGACCGCACGGGCGAGCCCGACTGGGTCACGGTGAAGACCGGCCTGTTCGGCACCGGCGAGTCGTTCGTCCCGCTCGCCGAGGCCGACGTCCAGGGGGACGAGATCCGCGTCCCCTTCGACAAGGATCGCGTCAAGGGTGCTCCGCGGGTGGACGACGCAGGGGGCCATCTCTCCCACGAGGAGGAGGACGCGCTCTACCGCTACTACGGGCGCGACACCTCCGACGCGGCGCGCGGGGGCGGCGACCGGGACGACGAGCAGCCCGGCCCGGATGACCGGTCCGCGCAGGACGCCGGGACCAGGGACGACGGTCCGGACGATGGCGCCGCCGACGAGGGCGACGTCGTCGGCAGGCACGCCGCCGGGCCGGCGGACGACCTCGCTGCCTTCCCGGCGGATCCGGCCCCGACCGGCGAGCAGGCGCCCACGAGGATGCGGCTTCGCCGGTACGTCGTCACCGAGTACGTCGAGGAGACGGCGCCGGACGAGGAGACGGGGCCGGACGACGCCCGTCGCGAGACCTCCGGAGAGGACGGTCAGTCATGAGCACCAGCTACGGGTCGACCCGGCCCGAGAACGACCCTCCGGCACGCGAGCCCGGCGGGTCCGCCGACCGTGCTGCCGACCCCGCGACGGGCGGTGTCGCACCCGACCGGGAGGCCGTCGTCGCCCGGGAGAAGGAGGAGTACGGCGGCATCAAGATCGGTTCCGCCTTCTTCGGGTGGCTCACCGCCACCGGGACGGCCGTCCTGCTCACCGCGCTGGCCGCCGCCGCGGGAGCGGCCCTCGGCCTGTCCGGGACCACGGACGCGCAGGACGCCGTCGAGCAGGCGACCGAGAACGCGGAGACCATCGGCATCGTCGGCGGCATCGTGCTCGTCGTCGTCCTGTTCGTCGCCTACTACTGCGGTGGCTACGTCGCGGGCCGCATGGCGCGCTTCGACGGCGCCAAGCAAGGCCTCGCGGTGTGGCTCTGGGCGGTCGTCATCGCGATCGTGCTGGCGCTGCTGGGGCTGGTGGCGGGCAGCCAGTACAACGTGCTGTCGCAGCTCAACACGTTCCCGCAGATCCCGGTGAGCGCGAACGACCTCACGACCGGCGGCGTCATCGCGCTCGTCGCCGCCGCCGTCGTGAGCCTCGTGGGCGCCGTTCTCGGCGGTATCGCGGGGATGCGGTTCCACCGCAAGGTGGACCGCGCGGGCATGGGCGGATGACCGCTCAGTAGGCCGTGCCCATGAGCTCGCGGACCTCGGCGAGGGTGCGCTCGGCGGTTGCGTTCGCGCGGGCGTTGCCCTCGCGCAGCACGTCGAGCGGGTCGGGCCCGTCCCCCGCGGCGAGGGCACGACGGCGGGCCCGCAGGGGACGCAGATGCTCGACGAGCGCCTCGGTCACCACCTGCTTGAGCCGGCCCGCTCCGGCGGCACCGACCTCGTCGGCGAGCGCCTCGGGCGTCGTCCCGGCGGCGAACGCACCCAGCGTGAGGAGGTTCGCGACCTCGGGCCGGCGCTCGGGCTCGTACGTGACGTGCCGCTCGGAGTCGGTGCGGTGGCGGCGGACGAAGCGCGCGGTGGCGTCCTCGTCGTCGCGCAGCTCGAGCGCGTTGCCCGCGGACTTGCTCATCTTGCGCCCGTCGGTGCCGAGCACGGTGGGCGCGGGGGCGAGCAGGACGTCGGGCTCGGGGAAGTAGGGCTGCGCGGCGGCGTAGCGCTGGTTGAAGCGTCGCGCGACGGTGCGCGTGAGCTCGACGTGCGGGAGCTGGTCCTGCCCGCCGGGCACGAGGTTGCCGTGGCAGAACAGGATGTCGGCCGCCTGGTGCACCGGGTAGGTGAACAGCAGGCCGCTCATGGGACGGCCCTGCCGTGCGGCGGCCCCGACGGCCTCGGCCTTGACGGTCGGGTTCCGCTCGATCTCGGCGGTCGTGACGAGGCTGAGGAACGGCAGCAGGAGCTGGTTGAGCGCCGGGACCGCGGAGTGGGCGAAGACCGTCGTGCGGGCGGGGTCGATCCCGGCCGCGAGGTAGTCGAGGACGACCTCCCGCACGGTGGCGCGCAGGTCCCCGGCGTCGTCGCGGTCGGTGATGACCTGGTAGTCGGCGACGACGAGCACGACCTCGACGCCGTCGTCCTGCAGCCGGACGCGGTTCGCGAGGGTGCCGAGGTAGTGCCCGAGGTGCAGCGCGCCCGTCGGGCGGTCGCCGGTGAGGACGCGGAAGCCGGACGGGTCGGTCGCGAGCCGGGCCTCGATCTGCGCGGACCGCTCGCGGGCCGCCGCGACGGACGCGGTCGACGCTGCGGACGAGAGGGCCGACGGCGCGGGGTCGAGAATCGTGGTCATGGTGCTCTCCTTCGGTGGGGAGCCACGCACCACGCCCGGTCGAGGACCGGACCGGCCCGGACATGACGACGTCCCGGCTGCGGCGCGCAGCTCGGGACGTGGGCAGGACTGGTCACGGCTGCGGAGGCAGCCACCACCAGCTCTGCGTGATCATGCGTCCACCCTACGCCCGCCGCGCGGGCCGACGGCCCTCGGCGAGAATGGTCGGATGCCTGAGATCTCCGTCGAGAACGTCACCGGTCCCGTCGCCTACCACGCGGAGGGCCCGGTGTGGTGGCCGGGCTGGGGCGGCCTGCGGTACGTGGACATGCTCGCGGGCGACCTCCTCACGCTGCGGCCCGACGGCGGCGTCGACCGCCTCCACGTGGGCGACCACGCGGCCGTGGTGCGGCCGCGGACCGGGGGCGGGTTCGTCGTCGGGCTGGCGCGGTCGGTCGCGGTGGCGGACGGCGACGGCGCGCCGGTGCGCGCGCTGGCGTCGCTCGTCGACGACCCGACGGTCCGCCTCAACGAGGGGGCGGCGGCGCCCGACGGCGCGTTCTACGTGGGCGGCCAGGCCGAGGGCGAGCGGCCGAGCGCGCTGTACCGGGTGGAGGCCGACGGGTCGTCGCGCGTCGTGCTCGACGGCGTCGAGGTGTCGAACGGGCTCGGGTTCTCGCCGGACGGGTCGCGGGCCTACTACGTCGACTCGGCGACGCGACGGATCGACGTGCTCGACGTGGTCCCCGTCGCGGAGGACCCGCGCGGGCTCGTGCGGCGTCGCCCGTTCGTGGAGATCGACCCCGACGACGGCATGCCCGACGGCCTCACCGTCGACGCCGAGGGCGGCGTCTGGGTGGCGCTGTGGGGCGGCGGGGCCGTCCGGCGCTACTCCCCCGACGGCGCGCTCGACGCCGTCGTGCCGCTCCCCGTGTCGCAGGTGAGCGCGTGCACGTTCGGCGGCGACGACCTCGACCGGCTGTTCGTCACGACGTCGCGCCAGGGGCTGGACGACCCCGACGCGGACGAGGCCGCGTCGGGGTCGCTGTTCGTGGCGGACCCGGGGGTCCGGGGGCTGCCGGCACTGCCGTTCGCGGGCTGAGCGGCCCCGCGGGTCGTCAGCGGACGGCGTCGCGCACGCGCTGCTCGGCGCGGCCCAGGCCGTCGATCTCGAGCGCGACGACGTCGCCCGCGCGCAGGTAGGGGAAGCGCCCGGACAGGGCGACGCCCTGCGGGGTGCCGGTGTTGATGAGGTCGCCCGGCTCGAGGACCATGTACTGCGACAGGTGGTGCACGAGGTACGCGACGTCGAAGATCATGTCGGCCGTCGTCGAGTCCTGGCGGGGCTCGCCGTTGACCCAGGACCGGAGCCCGAGGTTCTGGACGTCCACCTCGTCGGCAGGGACGAGCCACGGGCCGAGCGGGTTGAACGTCTCGCAGCTCTTGCCCTTGGACCACTGCCCGCCGGAGACCTTCATCTGGTAGTCGCGCTCGGAGACGTCGTGCGACAGGACGTAGCCCGCGACGTGGTCGAGCGCCTCCTCCGGGGACGACAGGTAGCGCGCCCGGCGGCCGATCACGACGCCGAGCTCGACCTCCCAGTCGACCGTCGTCGCGCCGGGCGGCACGAGCACGTCGTCGTGCGGGCCGACGACCGTGTTCGAGTGCTTCCAGAAGACGATCGGGACGTCGGGCGGCGTCGAGCCGGACTCGGCGGCGTGCTCCGCGTAGTTCATCCCGATGCAGACGACGGCCGTCGGCCGGGCGACGGGCGCGCCGACGCGCAGCTCGTCGGCGCCGTCGAGCACGGGCAGCGCACCCGCGGCGAGCGCCGCGCGGACCCGGCCGACGCCGTCGGCCGCGAGGAACGCGCCGTCGATGTCGCGGGTGAGCGGGTCGAGGGAGTACACGACCCCGTCCTCGCGGACGGCGGGACGCTCCTGGCCGAGGGGGCCGAGTCGGACGAGCTGCACGGGTGGGTCTCCTAGGTCGGGGCGGGTGGCGCGGGTCCTCAGGCGAGGGCGCGCGCGTGGTCCGGGTTGACGATCGACGGCACGGGGCGGCCCGCGAGGAAGTCGACGGCGTTGCGCGCGGTGTGCACGGGGAGGTCCTGCATGGCCTCGGGCGAGAACCACGCGGCGTGCGGGGTGAGCAGCACGTTGTCCAGGGCGCGCAGGCGCGAGTCGGCGGGCAGCGGCTCGGTCGCGTAGACGTCGAGCGCGGCCGAGCCCACGTGGCCGGACGCGAGCGCGTCGGCGAGCGCGTCCTCGTCGATGAGCGGCCCGCGGCACGTGTTGACGACCCGCACGCCCGGCTTCGCGGCGGCGAGCGTGCGGGCGTCGAGCAGGTGGCGCGTCGACTCGGTGAGCGGCGCGTGCAGCGTGATGACGTCGGCGCGCGCGACGGCCTCGTCGATCCCCACGGCCTCGTGCCCGTCGGAAGCCACGGCCTGCGGGTCGACGAACGGGTCGTGCACGAGCACGCGGTAGCCGAGCGCGCGGGCGGAGCGCGCGACCTCGGAGCCGATCCGCCCGTACCCGATGACGGCGACGACGGTGCTGGACAGGCGCGCGGCGTGCTGCGCCGTCGGGGCCCACGTGCCGGCGCGCAGCGCGCGGTCGTAGGCGACGAGACCGCGGTCGAGGGTGAGGATCATCGCGACCGTGTGGCTCGCGACCTCCTCGATGCAGTAGGTCGGGGTGTTCGCGACGGCGACGCCGCGCTCGGTGGCGGCCGCGACGTCGACCATGTCGTAGCCGATGCCCATGCGCGAGACCATGCGCACCCCGCCCGGCCCGGCGACGGCGTCGAGCACGCGGGCCGTGATGGGGGCCCACTGCACGACGAGCGCAGAGGGCGCGGACCCGCTCGCGGCGGCCTCCTCGACGGCGGCGATCACCTCGTCCTCGGTGCGCGCGGCGGCGCGCACGGCCCGGAGCCCGGCGGCGGTCAGGGTGTCCTCGCACGCGGTCCCGGGCAGGTCGCAGTCGGTGATGACGACGGTGTCGGCTGTCATGCGAGGAATGCTATAGCAAATAGCACCCTCGACCAACCCTCGGGCCGGTCGGATGCTATAGCGTGGGCTCATGACCCATGCCCCGGACGGCGCCCGCCGCCGCCTCGCCCTCGTCACCGGCGCCAGCTCCGGCATCGGTGCCGCCACCGCCCTCCAGCTCGCGCGCGACGGGCACGACGTCTGGCTCACGTACACCGGCGGCGAGGCCGGTGCGCGCGCCACCGCGGCCCGCTGCGAGGAGGAAGGTGCCGCGACGCGCGTCTCGCGCCTCGACCTGCGCGACACCGCGTCCGTCGAGGCGCTCGTCGCCGAGGTCACCGACGACTGGGGACGCCTCGACGTGCTCGTCAACAACGGCGGCGTGTGCCCCTACCGCGCGCTCGACGACATCGAGCTCGACGAGTGGGACCTCGTCATGGAGACCAACGCGCGCGGCACGTTCGTGCTGTCGCGCGCCGCCCTCCCGCTGCTGCGCGCAGGCCGTCCGTCGCCCGCCGGGGCCACGGTCACGCCCGACGAGCGGACCGCGCGCGACCGCGCGATCGTCAACCTCTCGTCCATCGCGGGCGAGCAGGGTGCGCTCAAGACCGGCGTGCACTACGCCGCGAGCAAGGCCGCGATCCTCGCGATCACGCGCTCCTTCGCGCGCATCCTCGCGAGCGAGGGCATCCGCGTGAACGCCGTGACGCCCGGCCCCGTGACGAGCGCGATCACCGACCAGCTCGCCCCCGACGCCCGCGCCGGGCTCACCGCGTCCATCCCCCTCGGGGACTTCGGCACGCCCGACGACGTCGCCTGGGTCGTCGCGTCCCTCGCCTCCCCGCGCGCCGGGTTCGTCACGGGCGCGACGTACGACGTCAACGGCGGCGTCCGGATCGACTGACCGCCGGTCCGCCGCGACACTCGCCCACCACTGCCCGAGGAGGCACCCATGAGCACGTCCCCGTCCGCCGTCGTCACCGCCCAGGTCGACGCCTTCAACGTCCGCGACCTCGACGGCTTCTGCGCGACGTACGCGCCCGACGCCGTCGTCAGCGGCGTGACCCCCGAGCCGATCGTCGGCAGCGACGCCCTGCGCGCGTTCTACGCGAGCCGGTTCGAGGACACCGCGCTGCACTGCGTCATCGACGCGTCCGTGACGTTCGGCGACCGCTGGCTCGTCGCGCGCGAGCTCGTCACGACGTCGAACGGCACCGGCGAGACCATCGCGACGTTCGAGGTCCGCGACGGCCTCATCACCCGCGCGAGCATGGTCAAGGGCTGACGCCCCGGCCTAGGCGCCGACGGTGAACTGCCCCTGGAACGGTGAGGGGTGCCACTCGTGGGTGGTGAAGGTGACCAGCGGCGCATCCCACGAGTCGACGACGCCGTTGTACATGCGCACGGTGCCCTCGGCCCACGGCCACGACCGCGTCGTGCCGGTGACGCGCGAGAGGTCGACCGTGATGCGCGCGGAGGTCCCCTCCGCGCCCTGGTAGCCGTCGACGTCGACGGTGAACACCATCCCCCCGTTGAGGACGTCCCCGTCCGGGCCGGGGTCGCCCCACTCGTGGACGACGCTGACCGCCGACACCTCGCAGCTCCCGACCACCTCGCGCGAAGCGTCGCTGACGATCTCGCAGCTGTTCCCGGTCGACCAGTCGCGTGCGGTGGCCGTCGCGGAGAACGTGGCGCCGTCCGTCCAGGAGGCCGTCGTGGCGGGAGCGGTCACCTGCACGAGGAGCAGGCACACCAGGAGGGTGGCGGCGGCGCTCGCGAGCCGTCGGAGGGTCCGGGTCACGGCTCGCTCCCCGAGGGCTGAGGGCTGGGGCGCCGGTCGCGTGCGCGTTCGTGTCCGGTGCGCGAGGCGGGCATCCGGCTGAGCGCGAGGAGCGCGGCCAGGGCGACGAGCAGCGGCACGGCCGTGCTCGGGCGGGTCAGGCGGGTGATGAAGTCCCCGCCGCCGGGAACCCGCCACCGCGGGCTGAGGACGGTGTCGTCGGTGACGACGTAGGCGCCGCCGTCCTCGGTGTCGTTCGCGTCGCCCTGCATCCGGACGTGCCAGGTGCCGTCGTCCTGCGGGGCGATGTCGACCACGCGATGGGTGACCAGCACCCCGGTGGCCGGGTTCGGCAGGGACACGACGTCGCCGACCTCGACCTGCTCCACCGGCACGGGGGTGTCCAGGAGCAGGTCGCCGGTCATGATCGCCGGTTCCATCGAGCCTGACACCACGACGAGAGGCTGGACCAGGCCTGCCTGGCCGGCCGCCCACAGGGCGCCGCAGAGCACGCCGATCACGGCCAGCGTCCACACCAGGACGTCAGCGAGGGCTTTCAGCGCGCGCAAAAGGATCATCACCTCCAAACCACGGGGGACCGAGCGCGACGGCTGGGCAGATCCCGAGCCTCCCCAGCCGTCGCGCCCAGCGCAGGCGACCGACGCCTACGCCTGGCTGACGCCGGTGAACGACACCGTCAGGGCACCAGCCGCACCCTGGTACGACGGGTCCCAGTCCTCCGGGGTCGTGATCGTCAGGGTCGCGGTCGCGGTCTCCGCCGGGGACAACAGCACGTCGTCCGGCACGCTCACCGTCGCGCTGGCCGGATCGGACCCCTCGAACAGGGATCCGGTGGCGCTGACCTCTGCCTGCCCGCCGAGGCTGAGGTCGACCGACCCGGAGTTCTTGAGATGCAGCGTCACCTGCCGCGTCTCCCCCTGGTTCATGCGAGCGAACGCCGCCTCGTCGATCGCGACGGCCACCCCGTCGCCGACGGTGTCGGCGTCGACCCACGACGTGCCGTCGGTGCTCGCCTGCAGCTCGACCTGGGCGGCCCCGGCGCTGCCGGTGAACCACGCCTGGTCGGTCCACGAGGCGCTCGTCACCGCGGCTCCGATACCCAGGACTGCGACTGCGGCGAGCCCGAAGCGCAGGTAGGTCTTGCGATCGCGGCGCTCGGTCTCGACGGCGGTCTCGATGTTGGACACAGTGTGCTCCTCTCCCACATGAGCGCCCTGTCGGGCGGGACGGTCGCGTGCGTCATGCGGGAGCGTTCAGCGCTGGACGCCTCGCCGGGCACGGGCACAGGTGGACCGGGCACCGGTTGTGGCGCCCTCGCCCCGCGATGTCGTCACGCCGGGCCCTGGTGGCCCTGGCTGCGGTCGTGGCGCCTTCGCCCAGCGGTATCCGCACGCCGGAACAGCGCCCTGGACAGGTGTCCAGATGTCCAGTTGACCGATCACCATTATATGAACGTTCGGCGGGCATAAGAAAAGCGTTCGGCGGGCCGTGGGCAGTCCGCTCGGTCGTCGCCGCGACGACGGGACGAGAAGCGAGAAATGGCCCCTGTCGCCGGCCTGCCAGGGGCCACGACTCACTTCTCGCGCCCAACGCTGCGGGCTCGTCGGGTTCGTGTGCCCGGGTCAGGCGAGGCCGTAGCGCGCGTCGAGGTCGGGGTCGTGGGGCGGGTTGCCGAACGACGCGGTCCAGGCGCCGTCGGCCGCGATCGACTGGCCGGACACGTAGCCGGCCTCGTGGGACAGCAGGAACGCGACGAGGGCAGCGATCTCCGCAGACTCGGCGATGCGGCCGAGCGGCGGGCCCTCGGCGAGCGCGCGCTCCTCGGCGGCCGGGTCGGCCGCGCGGGCGATCTGCGCGTCGAGGTGCGGGGTGCGCACCCCGCCCGGCGCGACGGTGTTGGCGCGGATGCCGTACCGCCCGTACGTCACGGCGACGGAGCGCGCGAGCGCGTCGATGCCGCCCTTGGTCAGCTCGTAGGCGGCGTGGTCGGCGAACGCCGCGCGGCCATGGATCGAGCCGATGTTGACGATCGACCCGCCGCTCACCTGGTCGGTGAACGCCTCGACGGCGGCGGCGCAGCCCCAGAGGTAGCCGAGGCCGTTGATCTCGACGACGTCGCGCGCGTCCTGCTCGACCTGCGCCGCCCGCTCCGGGTCGGCGAGCGCGTGCAGCGGCGTGCGGACGGTGATGCCCGCGTTGTTCACCCATCCGGCGAGCGGCGCGAGGTCGCGCGCGGTCCGCGCGGCCTTGCGGTGGGCCTCGCGGTCGCGCGAGTCCCCCAGCACGACGGCGGCGCACACCCCCTCCTCGACCGTCCCCGAGCCCGGGGTGCGTTCCAGCCCGACGACGGTCCACCCGTCGGCGGTGAGGCGCGCGGCCACGGCGCGGCCGATGCCCTTGCCGCTGCCGGTGACGACGACGCTGCGGTGCTTGCTCGCAGGTCCGTCCGTGGGTCCGGTCACGGGTTCGCCTCCAGGTCGAAGCGGTCGGGGTCGAGCGTGAAGCCCAGGCCGGGCGCCTCGGGCGGGGTGGCGTGGCCGCCGTCGAGCACGGGACCGCCGCGCACGAGCAGCGGCGCGGGGTCGTAGGGGTTGCCCGCGGGCGAGCGGTCGAACGTCTCGACGCCGATGCCCGCCGCCCCGCCCAGGTGCACGCTCACCTCGGGGTACACGTGGCTCGACACGACCTTCCCCCGCGCCGCCCACGCGCGCACGAGCGGGTCGGCGGCCGTGATGCCGCCGATCGCGACGACGTCGACGCGCGGCACGTCGAGCGCGCCCAGCGCGTCGAGCCGGGCGAAGACCTCGGGTTCGGTGACCTCGTCGCCCACGGAGAGCGGCAGCCCGGACGCGTCGCGGACGCGCGCCGCGCCGACCGCGTCCTCGGGCAGCAGAGGGTCCTCGAGCCACGCGAGCGCGGGCGCGCTCTCCCCCGCCGCACCCGTGACGCCCCACGCGTCGAGGTCCGCGAGCGCCTCGTCGGCGTCGCGCCAGCCGAAGCCCACGTCGACCACGACGCCGCTGCGCCCCGCGACGGTCGGGCGACCCGTGACGTCGGGCAGCTCGGCGCGCAGGGTCGCGAGCAGGTCGCGCATGAGGGCGCGGTCGGGCGAGCGCGAGATCTTCAGCAGCGGCCACCCGGCGCGCGCGTGAGCGAGCACCTCGTCCGCGACGTCGCGCGCGGTGCGGCCGGGCGTCGGGTACGCCGCGACGAGGATCGCGGGGCGTGGCACTGCGACGGCCGCCCCGGACGAGACGTCGCGGGGACTCCCGGCGACGCCAACTGCCGGAACGCCCCTGTCGCCGCCGACACCCGGCTCCGCGGACCCCGCGAGGTCCGGGCCGTCGTCAAGCAGGGACCACACCGGACGCCCGGCGAGCCGCCCCGCGAGGTCCCACAGCGCGACGTCGACCAGGCCGACCGCGCGCCGCACGAGGCCCACGCGGCCGACGATCGCGGACCCGCGGAGGGCCGCGTCCCACGCGGCGCCGACGCTCTGGCGCGCGGCGACGCCGTCGGACGCCACGACCTCGCGACCCACCACGTGCGGGGCGACGAGCCGGTCCACGAGCTCGGCCATGGGCGCCTCGCGCGTGAGCGCGTACGACTCGCCCGCGACGGTGCGGCCGTCGTCCGTCTCGGCGACGACGCGCACGCCGACGTACTCCCGGCGCTCGACCGTCATCGCGCCGAGGCGCAGCGGCTGCGGCAGCGGGACGACCGTCGTCGCGGTGCGGACGGCGACGACGCGCGCGGCGGTCCCCACGCTCACTCCGGCTTCTTGGCGAGCGGCACGCCGTAGTCGACGAGGAACCCGCCGTCGACGTAGACGGTCTGCCCGACCATGTACGCGGCCTGGTCGGACACGAGCCAGCTCACCGCGTTGCCGATCTCCTCCGGCTGGGCGAGCCGGCGGGCGGGGATGCGCGCGAGGATCGTCTCCTGCGAGAGCGTGCCCTGGGCGACGCCCTGGCGGAAGACGCCCGTGTCGATGTACCCGGGCGCGACCGCGTTGACCCGGACGCCGCGCGCGGCCCACTCGGCGCCCGCGGTCGCGGTGAGCCCGATGACGGCGGCCTTGGTCGTGGAGTACGGGGCCCGGCCCGCGGAGCCGCGGGCCGAGACGGACGAGATGTTGACGACGGCGCCCCGGCCCGCCGCGAGCATGTGGCGGCCCGCGGCCTGGAGGCACGCGAAGACGCCGTGCAGGTTGACGTCCACGACGGCCGACCACTCGTCCCACGTGAGGTCCTCGAGCGCGCGGTGGCGCTGGATGCCCGCGTTGTTGACGAGCGCGTCGATCCCGCCGAACGCCGCGGCGAGGTCGTCGAACGCGGCGCGCACGGCGGCGTGGTCGGTGACGTCGAGCGGGGCCCACACGAGCCCGGGCGCGTCGGGGACGGCGCCGAGGTCGAGCGCGGGGAGGTCGTGCTGCACGACGTCCGCGCACACGACCCGGAGCCCGTCGGTCGCGAGACGCTCGGCGACGGCACGGCCGATGCCGGCCGCTCCCCCGGTGACGACGGCGAGCGGGACGCGCGGGGCGTCGGGGGCGGGGGTGGTCACTGGTCCTCCTCGGGGACGGGACGGGTCGGGGACGCGGCGGACGTCGGTGCGGCGGGTGCCGCGACGCCGGGGGGCCAGGCGGCGGCGCCGGCGAGCACGTCGTCGACGACGGCGCACGCGTACCGCTCCAGGCGTTCGAGCGAGCCCGGCGCGAGCGGCGACTGCCACGCCTGGTAGGCGCCGACGTCGTACGCCTCGCGGGTGGGCAGGTAGACGAAGCCGGGCCCGTTGGTGAGGTTCGCGACGACGACCGGCCGCGTCCCGGCGTGGGCACGGACCGTGCGCTGGAGGCGCGAGTACGCCTCGCCCGGGTGCGCGACGAGCAGCGCCTCGCCGACGCGCCACACCCACGTGGGGTGCTGGACGGTCGGACCGGTGACGTAGCCGTCGCGCAGGTTCCGCGCGCGGCGCAGGCGCTCCTCGCGCGAGCGCGGGTCGATGGCGGCCCACTCGGCCTCGAGCTCGTCCCACGTCGGGAGGTCGCGCAGGTCGAGGGCGACGGGCTCCGCCACGGCGGCGAGCGTCCGGGCGTCGGGCCGGGCATCGGTGCCGGTGCCGGCGCCGGGGAGCGCGGCCGACGGCGCGGGCTCCCAGACCGCGAGCGGCGCGCCGGACTCGACGACGTGGGTCAGCTCCAGCTCCGTGCCCGGCGGCGGGAGCTCGGCGAGCGCCGCGAGCACCGCGTGGCCGAGGGAGGTGCCGTGCCGGTCCGCGACGGCGGTGTCGCCCGTGTACTGCTCGCGCGGCGCGAGCTCGCCCGACGCGCCCTGGAGGAACGCGACGGGGGCGCCCGTCTCGCGCTCGACGAGGTCGCGCATCGCGCCCACGTAGTCGGGCGAGACGAGCCGGTTCTGCCAGGCGAGCGTCGTCGGGTGGCACGCGTAGTTGACGATCGTCGCGAGGGTGACGTCCTGGCCTGCGGGCGCGGCGCCGTCGGGCCGGGTCTCCCCGGCGGGCGCGAGGCGTGCGGTGAGGCGCCCGACGACGACCGTGTCGTCCGCGGGGTCGGCGCCGGGCGAGCGCGGGGTGCCGGCGTCGGGGTTGAAGCCGACGAGCGGCCGGGGCGGCGTGCTCGCCGCAACGGCTCCCGCGGTCGTGCCCGCGTGCCCGCCCGCGCAGCCGTCGAGCAGCGCCTCGCGGTTGGACGCGAGGCCGCAGCGGCCGGTCGTCCACTCGAGGGTCGCGGGCCGGAGGGACGCGATCGCCTCCACGGCGGCGTCGGCCGCTGCGCGCGCGAGGTCGTGCAGGTAGGCGACGCCGCGGTCGCCGCCCGCGAGGTCGGCGTCGCCCGAGCACAGGACCGGCCCGGCGTGCGTGTGCGAGAGCGAGACGAGCAGGCGCTCGACGGGCAGCCCGGTCGCGTCGAGGACGGTCGCGCGCAGGGTCGCCTCGTCGTCGACCCGGCGCCACCAGGTGCCGTCGATCGTGACGAGGACGAAGGGCTCGGCGACCCCGGGGCCGGAGCGCTCCTCCGCGAGCGCCACGGCGGTCAGCGTCATCGCGCGGTGGGCGCCCTCGGAGACGTCCCAGTCCGCCGGGCCCCAGTTGCGCGCCCGGATGCCGGGGGCGGGCGTGACGTCGCGGACGGCGACGCCGGCCAGGCCGACGAACGCGGGGACGGGGGCCCGCGTGTGCAGGGCGACCATCGCACCTCCTCTGGGCTCGGGAGTGCCGATGCTATAGCATGTAGTCCGGTCGGGACGCCCCCGGGACGGCACCGTGGCCGCTATCCTTCAGCGGCGCCCCACCCTCGACGATCCGAGCCCGCCGCCCCCACGACACCACGGAGAAACCATGGCGCTCAAGAGCGTGCCGGACCAGAACGTCGCCGACCGCGTCACGGTCGAGCTGCGCGAGGCGATCTTCAGCGGCGACCTCGCCCCGGGCGAGCGGCTCGTCGAGCGCAAGCTCGCCGAACGCCTCGGCACGAGCCACATCCCGGTGCGCGAGGCACTGACGCGACTGACCCAGGAAGGCCTCGTCGAGCGGCTCCCCCACCGCGGCGCACGCGTCGCCGCGCTCACGAGCCGCGACCTCGAGGAGATCTCCAGCCTGCGCACCCTGCTGGAGCAGTTCGCCGTCGTGCGGGTCCAGGACGCCTGGGACCCGGCGAAGGAGGCGAAGCTGCGCAAGACGGTCCAGCAGATGGTCCAGGCGGCGGAGAAGGGCAGCAACGCCCGCGTCTTCGAGCTCGACCGGCGCTTCCACGAGCAGCTCTGGGAGATGGCCGACCACCGCATGCTCATGACGCTCAACGCGCAGCTCCGCAGCCGCATCACCGGCTTCCTGCGCGCCGCGAACGCCGCGCTCGAGCCCGAGGCGCGCGTCGCGCACGCGCGCACCCACGACCTCATCGTCGACGCCATCGCGGGCGGCGACCCGGGCACGGCCCAGCGCGTCATGGCCGAGCACATCGGCGAGGCCGCCGCGCGCCTCGCGAGCCACACGGAGAACGAGGCGGAGCCCGCCGTCGGGGCCTGACCGTTCGCCTCGCACGTCCAGGCCTGCCAATGCTCTGGCCGGGACGAGCCCGATCCGCATACGGTCGCGCGATGGACATCGTGCGTGCCGCCGAGACGTTCGCGTCCTGGGCGCAGACGCATCCGCAGGACTTTGGCGAGTGGGAGACGGACTACGAGGAGTGGCCCGCGACGTACGCCTGCGCCCGGGACCTCGTCGGCGAACGCCCTTTCACGCGATGGAGCGACGCGGAGAAGGCCTCCTTCCTCTACCTCCTCGCGCGCGACAACGAGGTCGAGGACCTGGCCGACCTGCTCTCCGAGCACCCGGCGACGCTGGCCGGCGTCGCCGAGCACGTCTGCGCTGCGCCGGGGTGCGCAGAGCCCGACGCACGGTGGCAGATCGCGGCGTATCTTCCCGCCATCGGGCCTGACGCGACCCCGCTGCTCCTGACGCTCTTCGCCGACGACGACGAGTACGTCCGGCGTCGCGCGCTGCTCTCCCTCGGCGAGCTCGGCGTACCGGCTGCGGAGGGGTGTGCCGTCGCCGCCTGGGAGTCCGGCCTCGAGTACCAGCGGATCGCCTCGCTGCACGTCCTGCACCAGATCGGATCACTCGAGCTCGAGACGTACGCGAAGCGCGCGGCGGGCGACCCTCGCTCGTTCGTCCGCCAGGCAGCCCGGCGGCTCGCCTGATCTCCGGCGAGACCACAGTCCTGGGTGGCGGCAGCGCCGCCACCCAGGAGGGTCGCACGCGCCCAGCCCGGCCCGCGCGGTCCGTCGCGTCGCACGCCGACGGTCGTCCCGCGACCCTACTTTTGCTATAGCATCCCGTCAACACCGGCCCGGACCCTGGACTGCCATGCACCTGCGCACCGCCACGCCCGACGACGTCCCCGCGCTCTACGCCCTGTGGGGCCGAGCGTTCGACGCGCCGCACATGGTGCCGGTCTACGAGACGGACGACGGCCGGCTCGACCGCACGCACGTCGCCGTCGACCCGGGCGACGGGCGCGTCGTGGGCTCGGTGTACTGGACCCCGCGCGAGCTCGGCGGGCCGGGCGGCGGCACCCTGCGGGCGGGCGGGGTCGCGAACGTCGCGACCGCCCCCGAGGCGCGGGGCCGCGGCCTCGTGCGCGCGCTGCTCGCGCAGGCCGTCGAGCAGATGGAGCAGGACGGCACGGACGTCGCGCTCCTGTTCACCGGCACCCCGGACGTCTACCGGTCGAGCGGCTTCGAGACGTTCGACGTGCCGCTCCGGCGCGGCGCGCCGCGTCCGGTCGACGAGCCGGACCCCGGGCACGACGACCTCGACGACGACGGGCTCCCGACGGGCGCCGCGCCGTCGGACCTCATGGGCGACGCCCCCGTGCGGACCCGCACCGACCGCCTGCCCGGCGTCCCGTGGCCCGCGTGGTCGGTCGCGCTGCGGTGGGAGCAGCTCGCCGTGCTGCACGACGCGTTCGACACCGCGGCGGGCGGGCCGCGCCCCCTCGCCACCCGACGCACCGCCGAGCACTGGGAGCAGCGCATCCCGCTCTGGCACTCCGGCGCCGAGGTGTTCACCGCCCGGGCAGCCGACGGGGAGATCATCGGCTACCTCGTCCTCGAGCCCGAGCCGGACGTGCTGAAGGTCCGCGAGCTCGGCGTCGACCCGGCGTCGGACCGCGCGCACGACGTCGTCGACGCCCTCGCGCGCACCACGCTCCACCGCGCGCACCTGCACGGCTCCCCCACCGTCGAGGTGCGCCTCCCCGCGCACGCCCTGACCGACCGCTTCGCCGCCGCGGTGCTCGACGCGCCCGTCGTCGCGACCGACACGACCGGCATGCTCCGGCCCGTCCGCGCGGCGGCCGACGTCGTCGCGCACCTCCGCGACGCCGCCGCGGCCGGGGTGGGTTTCCACTGGCCCGGCGACTACCTCTGACCGACTGACCCACCCCACGAGGTAGAGCCCCGGTCCGCCGAGGTAGAGCCCTGGTCACGCCACCACGGCTCTACCTCGCGCGACCACGGCTCTACCTCGCGCGACCACGGCTCTACCTCGCGCGACCACGGCTCTACCTCGCGCGACCACGGCTCTACCTCGGCGACGTCGGCACGTGCGCTCCCGTGGGAAGGCGGTTGCTATGGCACTTTTCGAGGCGCCACAGCGACCTGACCTGCGCATATGCGCTCAGGCTTGCTCTTGACGATGCCATAGCATCCCGCTACTCTCCGAGTGTTCGGTTCACCGTCGCAACGACGCGCACGAACCCGCTGACCCCCGACCCAGCACCGGAACCGCACGACCCCCGCAGCACCGCTCCCCCGGAACACCCCGCAGCCCCGGGCCGCCGGAGCCACCGCGTCGCCCGCCCGCACGGCGTCCTCCCGACGTCACGAAGGGTGCCCCCGTTGTCCACTCCCCGATCCCAGACCCGCCCCGCGTCCGGCGACCCCGGCGCGACCGGCCCCACGACCACCGAGGCGGCGTCGTCGCCCTCGCGCCGCCACCTGCTGCGCGTCGCCGGCGTCGCGTCCCTCGCCGCGGGCGCCGTCGCGCTCGGCACCGGCAGCGCGCACGCGGCGCCCCTCGCCGGCACGCTCCCCGCGGGCAAGAACGACACGCCCGACGACGAGGTCCTCGTCGCCAACTCCGTCGCCCAGCTCACCGGCTGGAAGGCCAAGAAGCACGACGACGGCGCCGTCGCCCAGCTCCTCGGCCACGCGACCCCGGGCGACGGCGCGGCCCGCCTCGTCCGCTACGACGCAAGGTCCACCGCGACCCCGAACGGCGGCACCGTCCTCGCCCCCAGCGACGCCGGTGCCACCGGCCGCTGGCACACCCTCCACACCGGCACCGCGGACTTCCGCTGGTTCGGACTCTTCGGCCCCGAGAACCCCGCCGACGACGCCCTCGACGCCCTCGTGAACGACCCCAGCATCACCCGCATCGAGGCCCGCACGGACCTCAACTTCACCCGCCGCCACATCTACACCCGCTCGAACCTCGAGCTCGACTTCGGCGGGCGCACGGTCACGACGGAGGGCATCGAGCGCAACGCCCACGACAACCCGTTCGGCGCGGTCCTGTTCTTCCAGGGTCGCGTGACGGACGAGACGCAGCAGCGCACGCTCGCCGCGACGCTCCCCGACCTCACGGACGTCTTCGAGGTCGCGGACGCGGGCGCGTTCGCCGTCGGGCAGTGGTGGGCGCTGCGCTCGGACGAGCGCCCGGGCGGCGGCGGGGACGAGCGCGAGCTCCAGCGCCTCGTCCAGGTCACGCAGGTGCTCGACGCGACGCACGTGCGCGTCGACTACAAGAACGGCTGGGAGCTGCCCGCGGGGCGCGTGCTCACCTGGACGCGCGTCGAGCCCGTCGAGCAGGTGCACGTGCGCGCGATGACGTTCCACGGCTCCGGGCCCTTCGACGGCCCGGCGAACGGCGAGCTGCCCGACGACCGCGAGATGACCGGCTCGCACCCCGTCGCGTTCGAGTACGCGGTGCGCTGCGACGTCTCGGACGTGCACGGCCACCGCACGTGGTGGCCGGTGATCATGCGGCGCTGGAACACCCACTTCGTCACGGAGCGGTGCTCGGTCGCCAACCCGCCGACGGTGTTCTACGGCGGCGCCGGCTACCTCACGCAGCAGATCTACTGCCTGTACGGGCGGGTCTCCGACTGCACGAGCCACAACGCGCGGCACCTCAACGACCTCACGGCGTCGGCGTACTGCCTCGTGGAGAACTGCCACGGCGACGGGGACGACCAGGGCGGCAACCCCTTCACGACCCACGGCCAGTACGAGCACGACCTCGTGTTCGTCGGCAACAGCGGGCTCATGGACATCGCCAACTCGGGCGGGCAGTGGGGCACGGCGGCCAAGCGCATCACGGTCAAGCACCACACGTGCTCGTGGTTCGTCGCGGGCACCAAGATCACGGACCTCACGCTCGAGGACGTGCACGTCGTCGCGCGGTCGACGTTCGACCCGCAGGCGACGCTCACGATCAACGCCGACGGCGCGCAGGTGCGCGGCTGCACGGCCGGCTTCTTCGCCGTCGGGCAGCGGTCGTCGCTGTCGCGGCGCCCGACGGTCGTCGAGGACTGCGCGTTCGCGCTGCCCCCGGGGTCCGTGCTGCACCAGACGCCCGTGACGAACCCCGTGCACTTCGTGCGCACCCGCATCACCGGGGTGGACGGCACGATCCTGCGCGGCGCCGGCCCCGTGACGTTCACCGACTGCGAGCTCGTCGGCGGCACGGACGACACCCCGGCCGCGCCCGTCGACCTCGGCTCGGCGGACGTCACCGTCACGGGCGGGTCGTGGCAGGGCGTGGGCGTGCGGCTCAGCGGCGCGCGCGACCAGCGGCTCGTGCTCGACGGCGTCCGGGCCGCGGGCACGACGACGGCCGGGGCCCTCGTCTCGCGCGGCACCGGCGCGGGCGCCGTGGACGTCACGCTCCGCGGCGCCGACCTGCGGGCCGCCGACGGCACCGCGCACGTCGCGCTGCGACCCGGCGACCGCTACGCCGCGACCGGGTCGCGGTTCACGGGCGGTCGCCTCGACCTGCCCGACGGCGTGCGTGTCCTCCATGCCCGCAACGTCGAGACCGGCGTCGACCGCGCGGGGCTGCCGACCGCGGGCGACGGCGTGCTCGTCGACGCGAACCTCACCGTGTGACCCGCCCGGGCGACGCCCGGGCACCCTGTTCCCGCCTCCCCACCGACACCCGCGCCGTCGCGCCGGGCCGACGAAAGGACACCCCCATGACCCTCGAGACCACGACCGAGCCGACGACGGCCGCGCCGGGCGAGGCCGCCCAGCCGCCCTCGCGGCGCAACCTGCTGCGCGTCGCCGGCATCGCCTCCCTCGCGGCGGGCGCCGTCGCCCTCGGCAGCGGCAGCGCCCACGCGGCGCCCCTCGTCGGCGCGCCGCTCGCGGCGAAGAAGGACGACAAGCCCGACGCCGAGGTCCTCGTCGCCGCCACCGTCGCCGAGCTCACGGGCTGGAAGGCCAAGAAGCTCGACGACGGCATCGTCGCCCAGCTCCTCGGCCACGCGACCCCCGGCGACGGTGCCGCCCGGCTCCTGCGCTACGACGCGAGGTCCACCGCCGCCGCCAACGGTGGCACCGTCCTCGCCCCGCAGGACGCGGGAGCCAAGGGGCGTTGGCACACCCTGCACACCGGCACCGGAGACTTCCGCTGGTTCGGACTCTTCGGCCCCGAGAACCCCGCCGACGACGCGCTCGACGCCCTCGTGAACGACCCGAGCGTCACGCGCGTCGAGGCGCACACGGACCTCAACTTCACGCGGCGCCACACGTTCACGCGCTCGAACCTCGAGCTCGACTTCGGCAACCACCTCATGACGACCGAGGGCATCGAGGACGCCGGGCAGGACGACCCCTTCGCGGCCGTGCTGTTCTTCCGCGGGAAGGTCACGGACGACGTCCGGAAGAACACCCTCACGGCGACGATGCCGGAGCTGCGCGACGACTACGAGGTCGCGGACTCGTCGCAGTTCGAGGTGGGCCAGTGGTACGCGGTCGAGGTCAACGCGCTCGCCGGCCGGTGGGAGCGCGAGCTGCAGCGCCTCGTCCAGATCACGCAGATCGTCGACGCCACCCACGTGCGCGTCAACTACAAGGCGGGCTGGTCGCTCGCGAAGGGCCGCACGCTCACGTGGACGCGCGTGGAGCCCGTGGAGCAGGTACACGTGCGCAACCTCGCGTTCCGCGGCCGGCCCGACGGCGACCAGTACACCGGCTCGCACCCGATCGCCTACGAGTACGCGGTGCGCTGCGACGTGGAGAACGTGCACGGCGTCGCGACGTTCTGGCCGCTCGTCATGCGCCGCTGGAGCACGTTCTTCCGCACGGCGGGCTGCTCGCTCACCAACCCGGCGTCGGTCACGTGGGGCGGCGCGGGCTACCTGACGCAGCAGATCTACTGCAACTACGGGCACGTCGTGGACTGCCACACGACCAACGCGAGGCACCTCAACGACTGGACCGCGTCGTCGTACGGGCTTGTGGAGAACTGCCACGGCGACGGCGACGACCAGGGCCCGTTCGTCACGCACGGCCAGTACGAGCACGACCTCACGTACGTGGGGAACTCGGGGCTCATGACGTTCGCCAACTCGGGCGCGGCCTGGGGCGGCGCGGCCAAGCGCATCACCGTGACGCGGCACGTGTGCTCGTGGTTCGTCGCGCGCGTCAAGGTCACCGACCTCACGCTCGAGGACGTGCAGGTCATCCGCAAGGACGGCCTCGCGGGCTCGGGGATGCTGTGGGTCAACGCCGACGGCGTGCAGCTCCGCGGCTGCCAGGCCGACGACACCCTGATCATCTCCCAGGCCTCGGCGCTGTCGAAGCGGCCCAACGTCATCGAGGGGTCGCGCTTCGCGGTCCTGCCGGACACCGCGATCACCCAGGCGAACGTCACGAACCCGGTGCACCTCGTGCGCACGACCCTGAACGGGCTGAAGAACGCGTCGTTCGCCGGGAAGGGCCCCGTCGTGCTGGACACGTGCACGCTCGAGGCGGCCGAGGGCGAGGGCACGGTGACGGTGAGCGGCGACCTCACGGTGCGCGGCGGCGTCCTCCGCAACGTCGCGGTCGTCGCGGCGGGCGCGGCCGAGCAGACCGTCCGGCTCGACGGCGGCGCCCGGCTCGAGGGAAAGCCCGCGGGCGGGAGCTTCCTGCGCCGGGCGAAGGCGGACAAGCCGGTCACCTGGGCGCTGGACGGCGTCCGGAGCACCGCGCCGTCGGGCGACACTGGGCACGTGAACCTCGACGCCGGCATCAACACGTGGTCCGCCACGGGCTCGACCTTCGCGGGCGGCACCCTGGCGCTCGCACCGTCCGCCCTGGGCGGCGACTCGTTCGTCCTCCACAGCGGCAACGTCGAGCAGGGCGTCACCCGCACGGCGTTCCCCGACGACGGCGACCGCGTCGTCACGACAGGCAACCTCGTCGTCTGACGCGCCCGCTCCCACGCCGCTCTCCCCGCCGGGCGCACCCCGGCGCGGGAGCAGCGCGCGAGGTGGGACGACGAAGGGGCCGGGGGTGGTGAGTGCGGGTCGTGGCGGGCCTGGCGGGAGCGCCGCGAGGAACGAGCAGCGCGGATGGTAGACCCGCACTCACCACCCCCGGCCCCGGCCCACGACGACCACCGCGTCGGCAGCCCGCGCCGCGGCGCGAAAGGTCACAACTCCGCATCGCGTCGTGCGCGAGTTAACACGAGCGCCGATCTGGCGTAACATCGGCATGGCAGGCTTGCTATAGCAAATAGCAAACGAGGCCTGCCAGGGGCGGGAGACCCCCGCCCCGCAGGACCATCGCAACGGAGCAAGGACCGCACACGTGACCCCCACCCCCCAGCCTGTCACCGTCGCCCTCGTCGGCGCCGGGAACCGCGGACAGACGTACGCGCGCTGGATCGCCGAGCACCCGGAGCGCGCCCGTCTGGTCGCCGTCGCCGACCCTCGGGCGCACCAGCGCGGGCTCGTCGTCGACCAGGCCGTCGCGGCCCAGGCCGCCGCGGCTCAGGCCGGCGGCCCCGCCGACCCGGCCGTCACGCCCGCCGCCACCACCGCTGCCGCGCTCGCCGCCGACACGTCCGCGCCCGCCGTCGGCCTGGGCGCGGCGCTCCCGCAGGTCGCGGAGTTCGCCGGCTGGCAGGACCTCGTCGCCGCGGGCGACGCCGACCGGGCCGCGGGGGGCACGGGCCGGGTCGCGGACATGGTCATCGTCGCCACGCAGGACCGCGAGCACCGCGACCCCGTCGTCGCGCTCGCGCCGCAGGGGTACGCGGTCCTCGTCGAGAAGCCGCTCGCGCCGAGCCCGGAGGAGTGCCGGGACGTCGTCGACGCGGTCGAGGCGTCGGGCGTGCTCTTCGGCGTCTGCCACGTGATGCGCTACATGCCGTACACGGACCTCGTGAAGTCCGTCGTCGACTCGGGCGTCCTGGGCGAGATCGTCAACGTCCAGCACCTCGAGCCCGTCGGCTGGTGGCACGACGCCCACTCCTACGTGCGCGGCCCCTGGCGCTCGGAGAAGACGTCGAGCCCGATGCTGCTCGCGAAGTCGAGCCACGACCTCGACTGGATCCGCTACGTCACGGGCAAGCGGATCGCGACGGTCGCGAGCTTCGGCTCCCTGAAGCACTTCCGGCCCGAGGAGCGGCCCGCGGGCGCGGCGGACCGCTGCCTGGACTGCCCGCTCGAGCCGACGTGCCCGTACTCCGCCCCGCGCCTGTACCTGTCGACGCTGCGCGAGAAGGGCCCGATCTGGCCGGTCTCCGTCATCACGGACGCGACCGACGAGGCGGGCGTCGTCGAGGCGCTGCGCACGACCGACTACGGCCGCTGCGTCTACGCCTCGGACAACGACGTCGTCGACCACCAGGTCGTCGCCATGGAGCTCGAGGGCGGCGGCGCGGCGACGTTCACCATGACCGCGTTCTCCGAGCAGGACCACCGCAAGACCCAGATCTTCGGCACCCACGGGTGCCTCGACGGCGACGGGGAGAAGGTCCGCGTGACCGACTTCCGCGACGGCAGCGTCACCGTGCACGACGGCGGCCACCACGGTGCCACGAACGCCGCCGACGACCACGGCGGCGGCGACTCGGGGGTGATGGACGCGTTCGTGCGCGCCGTCGCGACGGGGGACCCGAGCCACGTCCGGTCGGGCGCCGTCGAGTCCTTGCAGAGCCACCTCGCCGTGTTCGCGGCCGAGGAGTCGCGCCACCGGCGCACCGTCGTCGACGTCCCGGCGCGCTGACGCGCCGGGCCCGACGACCGCACCACCACAGCACCACACCGCCCAGCAGCACCCCCACCCCCACCCGCCCACCCGGGCGGGACCTCACCAAGGAGACACGTCGATGACCCTGCGCACGACGAAGCGCCTCTGGACCGCCGCGCTCGCGGTCGGCACGCTCGGCGCGCTGAGCGCCTGCGCCGGCGGTGCCGGCGCCGGCAGCTCCACCCCCACGCCCGAGGACGGCGCCGCGTCCGGCTCCGTCACCATGTGGACGTACCCCGTCATCGCCGACGAGGCCGCCCACAAGGCCTTCTGGGACGAGCAGGTCGCCGCGTTCCAGGAGGAGAACCCCGACGTCGACGTCAAGGTCGAGATCTACCCGTGGGCCGGCCGCGACGAGACGCTCGCGACCGCGATCGCGGGCAACAAGGGCCCCGACGTCGTCTACCTCATCCCGGACCAGATCCCGAAGTACGGCAAGTCCCTCGCCGCCGTGGACAACTACGTCGCGGACCAGGTGGGCGACCTGCGCGAGAACGCGTCGAAGGCCGTCACGGTCGACGGCGCGATGCTCGGCTCGCCGCTGATCATGAACAGCAAGCCGCTCGTCTGCAACGCCGCGGCGTTCGAGGCCGTCGGCGAGGCGGGGAACTACCCCGAGACGTGGGACGACCTCATGGCGCTCGCGCCGACGTTCCAGGCCGCCGGCTACGACGTCACCAACTACTGGGGCTCGGTCGACGCGACGCTCAACGAGTCGTTCTACCCGCTGCTGTGGCAGGCGGGCGGGTCCGTCTTCTCCGAGGACGGCTCGTCGGTCGCGTTCGACTCCCCCGAGGGCGTCGAGGCGCTGCAGTTCGCGGTCGACCTCGCCGAGGGCGGGTACATCGAGAAGGACCTGCTGACGACCATCCCCGCGTTCGAGCAGACGAACACCGCCAAGGGCAAGATCGCGTGCACCTGGCAGCAGGGCCCGGCGGACGTCGCGGGCTTCTGGGGCGAGGAGAACGTCGTCGTCCTGCCGCCGCTCAAGGAGGCGGAGGCGGTCGCGTTCGGCACCGTCGGCTCGCTGTCCGTGCTCAAGACGGCCGACAGCCTCGACGCCGCGGGCAAGTGGGCCGCGTTCGCGACCTCGCCCGAGGTGAGCGCCGAGTACGCCCAGGCCGCCGGCTGGTTCTCGCCGTACGAGAGCGAGTCGGGCCTCTACGCCGACGACCCGGTGCTGTCCGCGCTCGAGGAGACGCTCCAGTACACGACGGCCGGCGAGGTCAACGAGAAGTCCCGTGAGGTCATGGGCGTGCTCGCCCCGGAGCTCCAGGCCGCGCTCATCGGCGAGAAGACGCCCGAGCAGGCCCTGAAGGACGCGGCCGCGGCGGCGAACCCGCTGCTCGGCTGACCGACGCCGCGGCGCGGGCAGCCGTCCCCCTGCTGCCCGCGCCGCGGTACCTCGCGGTACGAGAGGAGAACCCATGACCGCGACCGCCCCCACCTCGGACGGGCTGACCGCCGACGGGGCCGACCGGCGCCCGGCGCCGGAGCCCCCGCGCGGCACGACCCGCCGCGTCCTGGAGCGCCGAGAGGCGAGGATCGGCCTGCTGTTCGCCCTCCCCGCGTTCCTGCTGTTCCTGCTGTTCCGCTTCGGCCCGGCGATCGCCGGCGTCGCGCTGAGCTTCTTCGACTACACCATCGGCGTCGGCGCCGAGTGGACGGGCGTCGAGAACTTCCGGCGCATGGTCGACGACCCGATCTTCTGGTCGGCGCTGCGCGTCACGGTCGTGCTGAGCGTGCTCATCGTCCCCGTGTCGCTCGCGATCTCGACGTTCATGGCGCTCATGGTGCGCCGCTCGTTCCGCGGCTCCGGCTTCTACCGCTCGGTGTTCTTCCTGCCCGTGGTCACGAGCCTCGTGCTCGCGGCGACCGTGTTCACGTGGGTGTTCTCCACGAACGGCCCGTGGTCGAAGCTCATGGGGGCGCTCGGGTTCTCGACCGACTCCTGGCTGGGCGACACGCTGCTCGTGCTGCCCGCGCTCGCGATGGTCGCGATCTGGTCGCGCTTCGGCTACGGGATGCTCATCCTCCTCGCGCGCATGCAGGACCTGCCGCGCGAGCTCGAGGAGGCCGCCGCGATCGACGGCGCCGGGCCGTGGAAGAGGTTCTGGCACATCATCGCGCCGCAGCTCAAGCCGACCCTGTTCTTCCTCGCCGTCATCGAGACGACGGCGTCGTTCCAGATCTTCGACCTCGTCTACGTGATGACGGCGGGCGGGCCCGCCCGGGCGAGCTACAACCTCGTCTTCTACATCTACGACCAGGGCTTCAAGTACTTCGACCTCGGCTACGCGAGCGCGCTCGGCGTCGCGCTGTTCGTCGTCACGCTGGTCGTCGCCCTGATCCAGCGCTATGCCATCGGGAGGGACAAGTGACCGCCGTCGACCCCACCACCACCGGGCGGGTGCTCGAGGGCGCCGCGATGCCCGTGCGCCCCACCGCGACCCGCCGCCGGCGCGGCCGCAAGGGCGCGAGCGACCTGTCGCTGCGCGGCAAGGTGCTGCGCTACGTCGTGCTCTCGCTCGCCGCCGTCGTGACGATCTTCCCGTTCTACGCGATGGTCGTGCTGTCGCTGAAGCCGGCCGCCGCGATCGACTTCCCCGCGTCGCTCCTGCCGACGAACCTCACGACCGAGGCCTACGGCCGCGTGCTCGGCGCGGGCAACATCGGCACCTGGCTCGTCAACACGCTCGTGTACTCCGTCGTCTCCGTGGTCGCGGTGCTGCTGCTCGCGTCGATGGCCGGCTACGCGTTCGCGAAGAAGAAGTTCCCCGGGCGCGAGGCGATGTTCTGGTCGTTCCTCGCGATGGTCATGGTCCCGTACCACGTGACGCTCATCCCGACGTTCATCCTCATCGCGCAGGCGGGCGGGCTCGACACGTACTGGGGCCTGATCCTGCCGACGCTCGCGAACGCGCAGGCCGTGTTCCTCATGCGGCAGTTCATCCTCGACCTGCCCGACGAGCTGTTCGAGGCCGCGAAGCTCGACGGCGCCTCGGAGTGGCGCATCTTCCTGCGCATCGTGCTGCCGCTGTGCAAGCCGATCCTCGCGACGCTCGGCACGTTCGTCTTCCTGTGGCACTGGAACGACTTCCTGTGGCCGCTCATCATCGGCCAGGGCACCGACCACTGGACGCTGACCGTCGGCATCGCCTCGCTCCAGCAGCAGGACGTGCCGCTCAACATGGTGCTCGCGGGCGCCACCATCTCGTTCGTTCCGATCTTCGCCTCGTACCTCGTGGCCCAGCGCTTCTTCGTCGAGGGCGTCACCTCGTCCGGCATCAAGGGATGACTCACCACATGACCACGCAGACCAGCACCACCGCCCTCAAGGCCCCGACTTCCGTCGCGGAGCTCGAGGAGCTGCTCACGACGCCGTCGCCCGCCCTCGTGGAGGACCTGGCCGCCCGCTCGGGCGACCTCGTCATCCTCGGCGCGGGCGGCAAGATGGGCCCGAGCCTCACCGTCCTCGCCCGCCGGGCGCTCGACGCGGCCGGGCGCGCGGGCGACGCCGTGCACGCCGTCTCGCGGTGGTCCGACCCCGAGCAGGCCGACCGTCTGCGCGACGCCGGGGTGAACGTCGTCGCGGCCGACCTGCTCGCGCCCGACGCGGACCTCGCCGCGCTGCCCGACGGCGCCGACGTCGTCTACATGGTGGGCGCCAAGTTCGGCACGTCGTCCGCGCCGTCGCTCGCGTGGGCCGCGAACGCGGCCCTCGTGCACGACGTCGCACGCCGCTACGCCGACTCGACCATCGCCGCGTTCTCCACCGGGAACGTCTACCCGCTCGTGCCCGTCGAGTCGGGCGGGTGCTCCGAGGAGCACCCCGTCGGGCCGGTCGGCGAGTACGCGATGAGCTGCCTCGGCCGCGAGCGCGTGCTCCAGCACGCCGCGCTCTCGCGCGGCACGAAGGTCGTGACGATCCGCCTCAACTACGCCGTCGACCTGCGCTACGGCGTCCTGTTCGACGTCGCGTCGCCGATCCTCGCGGGCGAGCCCGTCGACCTCACCACCGGGCACGTCAACGTCGTGTGGCAGGGGTATGCGAACGAGGTCGCGCTGCGCTCGCTCGCGCTCGCGTCGTCGCCCGCGACGGCGATCAACCTCACCGGACCGGAGACGGCGTCGGTGCGGCGCCTCGCGGAGCTCCTCGGCCGCGGCCTCGACCGCGAGGTGTCGTTCACGGGCGAGCCCGCCCCGACGGCGCTGCTCAACGACGCGACGCGCTGCCACGAGCTGTTCGGCTACCCGCAGGTGCCGCTGCGCACGCTCGTGGACTGGCAGGCGCAGTGGCTCGCGGCCGGGCTGCCGACGAGCGGCAAGCCGACGAAGTTCGCCGTGCGCGACGGGGCGTTCTGATGACGGCCCCCACCACCCCCGCCGCGGCGTCGGCCACCCCGCGCCTCGCCGACGACGTCGCCGCGCTCCTGCGGGCGGGGACAGTCATCCCGGCGCAGCCCCTCGCGCTCGACGCGGACCGCCGCCTCGACGAGCGCCGCCAGCGCGCGCTCACGCGGTACTACCACGCGGCGGGCGCGGGCGGCGTCGCCGTCGGCGTCCACACGACGCAGTTCGAGATCCGCGAGCACGGGCTCCTGCGGCCCGTGCTCGAGCTCGCGGCCGAGGTGTCGCGCGCGACGGTCGCGGGCGACGCGCCCGCGGGCTCGCTGCACACCGGGCCCCGCCCGCTCGTCCAGGTCGCGGGCGCGGCCGGCGACGTGCGGCAGGCCGTCGCGGAGGCGGAGCTCGCGGCGTCGCTCGGTTACGACGCGGTGCTGCTCGCGCCGCGCGTGCCCGGTCTCGCCGGCTCGCGCGAGGAGGTCGAGCGCGTGCTGCTCGACCGCGCCCGCGCCGTCGGCGAGGTGCTGCCCGTCATCGGGTTCTACCTCCAGGAGGCGATCGGCGGCCCGCGCCTGTCCGTCGGCTTCTGGCGCGAGTACGCGTCGATCGAGGCGGTCGTCGCGATCAAGGCCGCGCCGTTCCACCGCTACCGAACGATCGACGTGCTGCGCGGCGTCGCCGCGTCGGGTCGCGGCGACGAGATCGCGCTGTACACGGGCAACGACGACGCGATCGTCGCCGACCTCACGCAGCGCCTCGACGTCCCGGTGACCGACGCCGAGGGCCGCGCCTCGACCTTCACGGCGCGGTTCGTGGGCGGCCTGCTCGGGCAGTGGGCGGTCTGGACCCGGGGGGCGGTCGAGACGCTGGCCCTCGCGCACGCCGCGCACGGCATCGGCCCCGACGGCGGGGCCACCGTGCCCGACGCCGCCGCCCTCGCGACCCTCACCGCGCGCGCGGCCGGCCTCACCGACGCGAACGCGGCCGTCTTCGACGCGGCGCACGACTTCGCGGGCGTCATCGCGGGCGTGCACGAGGTGCTGCGCCGCCAGGGCCTGCTCGACGGCATCTGGTGCCTCGACCCGGAGGAGACCCTCTCGCCCGGGCAGGCCGACGAGCTGACGCGCGTGACGGCGTCGTACCCGTGGCTCGCGGCCGCGGACGACGCGCTCGTCGCGGAGCACCTCGAGGACTGGCTGCGGTGACCGGCGCGCCCGGCACGAAGACCGTCGCGGGGCCCGGCCCGGGTACCGGGGCGGCCCGCGCGGTCGTCGCCGTCGCGCCGTGGCTGCGCACCGAGCTGTTCGCCCCCGACGTGTGGGAGCGCCTGGCGGGCGCGGGACCGTTCGACGTCGTCGACGACCCGCGCGCGCTCGGCGCCGCGCTCGACCGGCTGAGCCCCGCGGCGCGCGAGCGCGTCGACGCGCTCGTCATCTCGTGGGGCACCCCGCCCCTGGGCGCCGACCTCCTCGACCGGCTCCCCGGGCTGCGGCTCGTCGCGCACACGGGCGCCTCCGTCAAGCCGTTCGTCACGCCCGCGCTGTGGGAGCGCGGGGTCCGCGTGACGCAGGCGGGCCAGGCGATGGCACGCCCGGTAGCCGAGGTCTCGGTGACGTTCGCGCTCGCGCTGCTCCACCAGGTCCCCGCGTTCCACAACGCCCTGCACGACGGCGTCCCGTGGGCCGACGCGGAGGCCGCACCCCCGCGGTACGAGATCGCGGGCACGCGCGTCGGCGTCGTCGGGGCGTCGCGCACCGGGCGCGCGGCGATCGCGATGCTGCGCGCGCTCGGCGCGGAGGTCGTGGTCGCCGACCCGACCCTCTCCCCCGCCGACGGCGCCGCGCTCGGCGCGACCCTCGTCGGGCTCGACGAGCTGCTCGCGACGAGCCGCGTGACGATGCTGCACGCACCCGTGCTGCCCGAGACCCACCACCTGCTCGGCGCGCGCGAGCTCGCGCTCCTGCCCGACCACGCCGGGCTCGTCAACACCGCGCGGTCGTGGCTCACGGACGAGGACGCGCTCGTCCAGGAGCTCGCGAGCGGGCGGATCAGCGCCGCGCTCGACGTCTACGACGCCGAGCCGCTGCCCGAGGACCACCCGCTGCGCCGCCTGCGGAACGTGCTCCTCACGCCGCACCACGCCGCCGCGACGGTGCAGGGCCGGCTCGCGCAGGGCGCGATCGTCGTCGACGAGCTCGCCCGCTTCCGCGCGGGCGAGCCGCTCGCGCACGAGGTGCGCGCGGCCGACCTCGACCGCATGGGCTGAGCGTCCCGCGCCGCGCCACGACCGGGGCCGACGTCGAGGTGTACCGCGCCCCGCTCGGACCGCTGCGAGAATCGGGGGCGTGAGCGAGACCCCCGACCCCCGCACCGACTGGCGGCCGCACGTCGCCGACCCGGCTGCACGACCGCCGTCGACCCTGCCCCACGTGGTGTTCTTCGAGCCGCGCATCCCGGGGAACACGGGCAATGCGATCCGCCTCGCCGCGGTGACCGGGGCGCGTCTGCACCTGGTCGAGCCGCTGGGCTTCGACCTGGACGAGCCCAAGCTGCGCCGCGCGGGGCTCGACTACCACGACCTCGCGAGCGTCGAGGTGCACCCGGACCTCGACGCCGCGCTGGCGACCCTCCCGGGCCGGGTGTTCGCGTTCACGACCCGCGCGACGGCGTCGTTCACCGACGTGACGTACCGGCCCGACGACGTCCTGCTGTTCGGCCCGGAGCCCACCGGCCTGCCCGACGACGTGCTGGCTCACGAGCGGATCACGGACCAGCTGAAGATCCCCATGCTGCCCGGTCGCCGGTCGCTCAATCTCACCAACGCGGCGTCGATCGCCGTCTACGAGGCGTGGCGCCAGACGGGCTTCGCGGGCGGTTCCTGACCGTGGCACCCGACCGGCCCACCGCCCCGGCACCGTGAGTGCATGAAACAGTCGCGCCCGAAGGCCTCGGGCGCGACTGTTTCATGCACTCAGCGGGGGTGGGGTTAGACGAGGTCGCGGACCGCCGCGTACTGCTCGCGGATCGCCGGGACCGGGTCTGCCTCGACCACCGTGGCCGACGACGCGGCCCACGTGGGCGGGGCGACGTCCGCACCGGAGCCGCCCGCCTCGTGCGCGGCGAGGACCCACGCCGCCTGGCGCGCGGCGCCGTCGGCGACGTATTCGCCGGGCTCGGGGACCGTGACGGGCAGGCCGAGGACCTGCGGCGCGATGCGCCGGACCGCCTCGGACTGTGCGCCGCCGCCGATGAGCTGCACGCGCTCGACCCGGACGCCGAGCGCCCGCAGCGCGTCGAGCCCGTCCGCGAGGCCGCACAGCATGCCCTCGACGTACGCGCGCGCGAGGTGTTCCGGCGTCGACGTGCCGAGCCGGATCCCGTGCAGCGTGCCCGACGCGTCGGGGCGGTTGGGCATGCGCTCGCCCTCCAGGTACGGCACGAGCACGAGCCCGTCCGCGCCGGGAGGCGCCTGGAGCGCGAGCCGCGACAGCCCCGCGTGGTCGACGCCGAGCACCGCGCGCGCGGCGTCGAGCACCCGGCTCGCGTTGAGCGTCACCGCGAGCAGCAGGTACCGGCCCGTCGCGTCGGAGAACCCGTTGACGAGGCCGGAACCGTCCGCCGTGCGGTCGTCGGTCACGGCGGACACGACGCCCGACGTCCCGATCGACACCGCGACGTCGCCCGCGACCATGCCGAGGCCGAGCGCGGCACCAGCGTTGTCGCCCGCGCCGGGGCCGAGCAGCGTGCCGCCCTCGACCGCGCTCCCGGCGACCGAGGCGTGCGCGACGCCCGCCGTCGCCGACGGCCCGACGACGCGCGGCAGCACGACGTCGGTCCGTCCGAGCGCGAGCTCCAGCAGGTCGAGGCGGTACGCGCCCCGGCCGTCGGGCCCGTCGTCCCTCGTCGCGTCGTAGTAGCCGGTGCCCGACGCGTCGGACGCGTCGGTGACGAGCGTGTCAAGGTCCGGGCCCAGCGGCGCGGACTCGTCGCCCGCGGGGCCGTACCCCGCGATGCGCCACGTGAGCCAGTCGTGCGGCAGCGCGACGGCGGCGACGCGTGCCGCGTTCTCCGGCTCGGCGTCGCGCAGCCAGCGCAGCTTGGTCACGGTGAGCGACGCGACCGGCACGGAGCCGATCGCTTCGGCCCACGCCTGGGCGCCCGCCTCGGTCGCGGACTCGATCCGGTCGTGGGCGTCGGGGACGCCCTCGGCGAGGCGGGCCTCGCCGAGCTCCCGGATCAGGTCGCGCGCCGCGGGCGCCGAGCGCGTGTCGTTCCACAGGAGCGCGTCGCGCACGACGTTCCCGTCCGCGTCGAGCGCGACGAGACCGTGCTGCTGGCCGCCGACGGCGAGCGCCGCGACGTCGTCGAGCCCGCCCGCCGCGGACGCGGCCTCGCGGAACGCGTCCCACCACGCGTCGGGGTGGACCTCGGTGCCGTCGGGGTGCTTGGCCGACCCGGTGCGCACGAGGGCGCCCGTCGCGGCGTCGCGCACGACGACCTTGCAGGACTGCGTGGACGTGTCGACGCCGGCGACGAGCACGCGCTCGCCGCCGGCGTCGGACGTCCTGGCGTCGGTGGCCACCTCAGCCGATGAGGTGCTCGAGCGCGAGCTGGTTGAGGCGCACGAAGCCGAAGTCGCGGTTCGCCGCGGCGTCGACGTCGAACTCCTCGTACGCGCTGCGGTCCGCGAGCAGGTCGGCCACGGACTCGCCCTCGCCCAGCGTGGGCTGGCCGAGCTCGAACACGCCCGAGTGCGCGAACGCCTCCTGGACGCGGCTGTCGGCGCGGTACGCGGCGGCCTTGCGCGCGAGCAGGCGGTAGGTCTCCATGTTGGCGCGCGCGGAGTCCCACACGCCGACCTCGTTCTCGGTGCGCGACGGCTTGTAGTCGAAGTGGCGCGGGCCCGTGTACGTGGGGCCGCCGTTCGGGAAGCCGTTCTCGAGCAGGTCGACCGTGAAGAACGCGGAGAGCAGGTCGCCGTGGCCGAACACGAGGTCCTGGTCGAACTTGATCGAGCGCTGGCCGTTGAGGTCGATGTGGAAGAGCTTGCCCGCCCACAGCGCCTGCGCGAGGCCGTGCGTGTAGTTGAGGCCCGCCATCTGCTCGTGGCCCGTCTCCGGGTTGAGGCCCACGATGTCGCCGTTGTCGAGCTTCGCGATGAGGCCGAGCGCGTGGCCGATGGTCGGCAGGAAGATGTCGCCGCGGGGCTCGTTCGGCTTGGGCTCGAGCGCGATCTTGAGGTCGTAGCCCTTCTCCTTGATGTACGCCGCAGTGAGGTCGAGGCCCTCCGCGTAGCGCTCGTGCGCGGAGTGCAGGTCCTTGGCGCCGTCGTACTCGGTGCCCTCGCGGCCGCCCCACATGACGAACGTCTTGGCGCCGAGCTCGGCGGTGAGGTCGACGTTGCGCAGCACCTTGCGCAGCGCGTAGCGGCGCACGCCGCGGTCGTTCGACGTGAGGCCGCCGTCCTTGAAGACGGGGTGGCTGAACAGGTTGGTCGTCACCATCTCGATGACGAGGCCCGTGTCCTCGGCGGCCTGGCGCACCGCGTCGAGGCGCTTGGTGCGCTCGGCGTCGTCCGCGCCGAAGGGGACGACGTCGTCGTCGTGGAACGTGAAGCCCCACGCGCCGAGGTCGGCCAGACGACGCACCGACTCGGCCGGGTCGAGCGCCGGGCGGCTCGCGCTGCCGAACTGGTCCTGCGCGGTCCAGCCCACGGTCCACAGACCGAAGGAGAAGTTGATGTCCTGAGTGGTCTCGTCGGCCACGGTGGTCTCCTCGTCGAGAGGGCCGGAGCGACGTCGGTCGACCCCGGCCTATTTATGTCGTACGGCTGAACTTATCCGTCCGGGTCGGTAAGGTCAAGACCGTGAACCGCAGCGTCGCGACCCGGACGGGTCCCCCAGCAGCCCGCCAGGCCACGCTGCGCGAGCACAACCTCGCCCTGGTCGCGCGGGCGGTGTTCGAGGCGTCGCACCCGTGCTCGCGCGCCGACATCGCCGGCGCGAGCGGGCTCACGCGCGCCACCGTCTCGACGCTCGTCGACCGCCTCGTCGCCGCCGGCATCGTGGCCGAGCTGCCGCCCGCCACCCCGCAGCGCGCCGGGCGGCCCGCCGTGCCGCTCGCCCCCGCGCCGCGCACCCTCGTGGGTCTGGGGCTCGAGGTGAACGTCGACTACCTCGGCGGGCGCGTGCTCGACCTCACCGGCGCCGTCGTCGCCGAGCAGGTCGACCCCGACGACCTCCACGACAGCGACCCCACCGAGGTGCTGGCCCGCCTCGGGCGCATCGCGCACGACCTCCTCGCCCAGGTGCGCGCCGACGGCATGACCGTCGCGGGCGCGCGTCTCGCCCTGCCCGGCCTCGTCGACCCGCGCGCCGGCCGGCTCGAGGTCGCACCGAACCTCGGCTGGTCCCACCTCGACCCCGTCCGCCTCCTCGGGCTCGGCCCCGACGTCGCCGTCGAGATCGGGAACGAGGCCAAGCTCGCCGCGCTCGCCCAGGCGAGCCACGGCGTCGTGCCCGACGACGCGACCGGGCCCGCGCCCTCGACGTACCTCTACGTGTCGGGCGACGTGGGCATCGGGTCCGCGATCGTCGTCGACCGCCGCCTGTTCCACGGCCGCCACGGCTGGACGGGCGAGGTCGGGCACGTCGTCGTCGACCCGCACGGCCCCCGGTGCCGCTGCGGCGCGACGGGCTGCCTCGAGCAGTACGCGGGCAAGGACGCGCTCCTGCGCGGCGCGGGCCTGCCCGTCGACGCGCCCACCGGCACGCTCGTCGCCGCCCTCGACGCCGGCGAGCCGGACGCGCTCGCCGCGGTCGAGCGCGCCGGGACCGCGCTCGGCAGCGCGCTCGCCGACTACGTCAACCTCGTCGACATCGACACCGTCCTGCTCGGCGGCATCTACCCCGCGCTCCTGCCCTACCTGCGCCCCGCCGCCGAGGCCGAGCTCCGGGCCCGCGTCCTCGCCGCCCCCTGGACCGACGTCGTGCTGCTGCCCGCGCCCGTCGGCGACCACGCCGCGCTCACCGGCGGCGCGCGCGAGGTGCTGCGCGGCGTCGTCGAGGACCCGAGCGCCTGGGTCGCCGAGGACTGATCCCCGGGCGCGCGCCGGTGGTGCGCGCCCAGGGGCCCGCGTCAGGCCAGGTCGAGCCCGACCGCCGCCCACGAGAGCGCCGGGAGCGTCAGCCGCACCTCGCCGTCCTCGACGCGCGCGCCGAGCGGCACGGGGCGGACGGGCTGCGCGTCCCGCGTGTTGGTCACGAACCGGTCGTGCCCCTCGGGCACCGTCAGCACGACGGCGTCGCGCACCGCCCGCACCCCGCCCGCGGCGAGCGTGACCTCGACAGGGTGCTCCGGGTCACGGTTCACGCAGAACACCTCGACACGACCGTCGGCGGTCGTCGTCGCGGAGACGTCGACGACGGGCACGTCGCCGTACGCGGCGGTCGGGACGGTCGGGCAGTCCGCGGCGACGCGCAGCGCGGCGCCCCGCGCACGGGCGGCCGTGATCGCGAAGGGCCAGAAGATGGTCTGCCGCCACGCGTCGGCGTCGGGCTCGGTGCGGATCGGCGCGATGACGTTGACGAGCTGCGCCTGGTTCGCCATCGAGACCCGGTCCGCGTGCCGGACGAGCGAGTTGAGCAGGCTCCCGACGACGACGGCGTCCGCCACCGCGTACTCGTCCTCGATGATCCGCGGCGCGACGTTCCACGCGCCCGTCAGCAGCGGCTCCTTGTCCCGCTCGTTGAAGCGGTCGAGGTACCACACGTTCCACTCGTCGACGCTGATGCCGAGCCGCCGACCCTGCATCCGGTCGCCGAGCGCCGCCTCCTCCTCGTCGAGGATCCCCGCGACGGTCGCGATGTAGCGGTCGAGCCCGACGCCGGACGCGAGGAAGGAGGGCAGGTCGCCCGGGGTCTCCTCGTAGTAGGCGTGCAGCGACACGTGGTCGACGAGCCCGGCGGTCTGGCGGACCACCTCGCGCTCCCAGTCCCCGAACGTCGGCTGGTCGGCCGACGACGACCCCGCCGCGACGAGCTCGACCGTCGGGTCGACGAAGCGCATCAGCCGCGCGGTCTCGGCCGCGAGCCGGCCGTACTCGTGGGCCGTCTTGTGGCCGATCTGCCAGTCGCCGTCCATCTCGTTGCCGAGGCACCACAGGCGGAAGCCGAACGGGTCCGGCGCGCCGTTCGCCCGACGCTCGTCGGACAGCGCGGTACCGCCCGGGTGGTTGCAGTACTCGAGGAGCTGCGCCGCCTCGGCCGCGCCGCGCGTGCCGAGGTTGACCGCCATCATGACCTCGAGCCCCGCGCGCTCGGCCCACCCGGCGAACTCGTGCAGCCCGACCTGGTTGGTCTCGATGCTGTGCCAGGCGGCGTCCAGCCGGACCGGGCGCTGCTCGCGCGGGCCGACGGAG
This sequence comes from Cellulosimicrobium sp. 72-3, assembly GCF_013127315.1. Taxonomy (NCBI): domain Bacteria; kingdom Bacillati; phylum Actinomycetota; class Actinomycetes; order Micrococcales; family Promicromonosporaceae; genus Cellulosimicrobium; species Cellulosimicrobium sp. 72-3. Next base: position 864,913 of record NZ_CP053419.1, on the reverse strand, counting down.
TCCTCCCACCGGAAACCGGAGACGAAGTTCCCGCCCGGGTAGCGCACGACCGTCGCACCCAGCTCGCGCACGAGCTCGAGCACGTCGCCGCGGAAGCCGTCGGCGTCGGCCGAGGGGTGCCCGGGGTCGTGGATCCCCCCGTACACGCAGCGCCCCATGTGCTCGACGAACGTGCCGAACAGCCGCGGAGAGACGGCGCCCACGGCGTCGTCCGGATCGATCTGGATGCGTGCGTGGGTCATGGTCCTCGTCTCGTGGGTCGGTGCCGACGGGTCGACGGCGGGGATCTGCGGTGCGCGGGCGACGCTCAGCGACGTGTGGCCGCGGCGGGCGGGGGTGCGGTGCTCGCGCGCTCGACGAGACGGGTGGGCACGAGCCGCGTCCCGGTCTCGGCGACGCCGTCGTGCACCTGGCGCAGGACCTGCTCGACGCACCGACGCCCCACCTCGGCGAAGTCCTGGTGGACGGTCGTCAGGGGCGGCAGGAACTCGCTCGACTCGGGCAGGTCGTCGAACCCGACGACGCTCACGTCCTGCGGCACGCGCCGGCCCGCGTCGTGCAGGGCGCGCACGAGCCCGAGCGCCATCTGGTCGTTCGCGACGAACACCGCAGTCACGTCGTCGTCCTCGGCGAGCCGCCGCCCGGCCTCGTAGCCCGACGCGGGCGACCAGTCGCCCCGCTCCGGCTCGGGCACCGGACGGCCGGCGCGCTCCAGCGTCTCGCGCCACGCGACGGCCCGGCGCTCGGCCGCGAAGGAGCTCTCCGGGCCGGCGAGGTGGTGGACGGTGCGGTGGCCGAGGTCGAGCAGGTGCTGCACCGCCTGGCGGGTGCCGTCCGCCTGGTCCGTGTCGACGACGGCGTACGCGTCACCGGCGTCGGAGTCGGCGACCACGACCTTCACCCCGGGCGGGAGGTTGACTCGCGCCACGTCGAGCAGGTGCACCTCCATGAGGAGGATGATCGCGTCGACGGCCAGCTCGCCGAGGCGCGTGAACGCGCCGTGCACGCCACCCTGGGTCGGCGCGGCGACGGGGATGACGGTGATCGCGTAGCCCTGGGCGGCCGCGGACGTCGCGATGGCCTCGAGCGTGCGGACGTTGCCCGTGGTCGCGAGCGAGAAGAGGATCACGCCGATGGTCCGGAACGTGCCGCTCTTGAGCGCGCGGGCCGCGCTGTTCGGCCGGTAGTCGAGCTCGGCCATCGCGGCGAGCACGCGGGTCCTCGTCTCCTCCACGACCCCGGGGTGCCCGTTGGCGACGCGCGACACGGTCTGCGCGGACACCCCGGCCATCCGGGCGACGTCGGCCATCGACACGCGGCGGACGTCGTGCGGCCGGCGGGCCCGGGCCGGCTCGACGGCGGGGACCGTCTCGGCGACCGGAGCGGTCCGCCGCTGCGGCGCCGTCGTCGTGACGGGGGCGTCGTCGTCGAGCCGGTTGGTCATCCGTCGTCCTCGCGGTCAGTGGCGGCACAGCTCCAGCGCTGGTTCGGCGCCGTCGCGCCGACGTCGACCACCCTAAGCGATGTTTGCGCAAACATCGAATGTCGTGCATGCTGATGTTTGCGTAAACAAGGGCGACGACCGGCGTCCCCTTCCCCCGACGACGAGGACACAGCATGACGACGACGTCCCCACCCGTGGCAGGAGCGTCCCTGCCATCGGTCGACGCACCTTCGTCCCCCCGCACCCGACGCCACCGGCGCTCGTGGGTCGGCTGGGGCTTCGTGGGTCCGTTCATGGCCGTGTTCGCCCTGGTGTTCCTCGCACCCATCGCGTACTCCCTGTACCTGAGCCTGTTCCGCACGCAGATGGTCGGCGGCACGCACTTCGTGGGCCTCGACAACTACGCCCGGGCGTTCTCGGACCCGCAGTTCTGGGAGGCGCTCGGGCGCGTCAGCCTCTTCCTCGTGGTCCAGGTGCCGATCATGCTCGGCCTCGCGCTGCTCGTCGCCCTCGCGATCGACAGCGGCCGGCTCTACGGCAGGTCGTTCTTCCGCATCTCGATCTTCCTGCCGTACGCCGTCCCGGCCGTCGTCGCGACGCTCATGTGGGGCTTCATGTACGGCACGCGGTTCGGGCTCGTCGGCAACATCAACGACGCGCTCGGCGTCTCGCTGCCCAACCCGCTCTCCCCCGACCTCGTGCTCGCCTCGATCGGCAACATCGTGACCTGGGAGTTCGTGGGCTACAACATGCTCATCTTCTACTCGGCGCTGCGGGTGATCCCCACGTCGCTGTACGAGGCCGCGGAGCTCGACGGGGCCAGCCAGTGGCGCATCATCTCGGCGATCAAGCTGCCCGCGATCCGCGGCGCGCTGGTCATCGCGACGATCTTCTCGATCATCGGCTCCTTCCAGCTCTTCAACGAGCCGAGCATCCTGCAGGCGCTCGCCCCGAACGCGATCACGACGTACTTCACCCCGAACCTGTACGCGTACTCGCTGTCCTTCTCCGGGCAGCAGTACAACTACTCGGCCACGGTCGCGATCATCATGGGCGTCGTCACGATGATCGTCGCCTACGTGGTCCAGCTCCGCGGCATGCGCAAGGAGGCCTGAGACCATGACCACCGCGACCCCCACGGCCTCCGCCGCGTCCCGCCCCGGACCGAAGCCCGTCCGCCTCCGCACGCCCCGGCGTGCCGCGTACTCCGCCGACAAGCCCCGCCGCAGCGTGCTGCTCACCGTCCTGACCGGGGTCGTGCTCGTGTACTCGCTCGTCCCGCTCGTCTGGCTCGTCGTCAACGCGACGAAGACCCAGCCCGACCTCTTCGACAGCTTCGGGCTGTGGTTCGGCAGCGAGTTCGCGCTGGTCGACAACGTCGTCCAGACGCTCACCTACGACGACGGCATCTTCGTCCGCTGGCTCGCCAACACCCTGCTCTACGTGGTCGTGGGCGCCGGCGGGGCCACGTTCCTCGCCGTGATGGGCGGGTACGCGCTCGCCAAGTTCGACTTCCCCGGCAAGCGAGGCGTGTTCGCGACCGTCATCGGCGCCGTCGCGGTGCCGGGCACGGCGCTCGCCGTGCCGACGTTCCTCATGTTCAGCCAGATGGGCCTGACGAACACTCCCTGGGCCGTGATCATCCCGTCGCTGATCTCCCCGTTCGGCCTCTACCTCATGTGGACCTACGCCGCCGAGTCGGTGCCCCAGGAGCTGCTGGAGGCCGCCCGCGTCGACGGCGCCAACGAGGCCCGCACGTTCTTCCAGGTGTCCCTGCCGCTGCTCGCGCCCGGCATCGTCACCGTCCTGCTCTTCACCATGGTCGCGACCTGGAACAACTACTTCCTGCCGCTGATCATGCTCAAGGACCCCGACTGGTACCCGCTGACCCTCGGGCTCAACGCGTGGAACGCCCAGGCGGCCACCGCGGGCGGGCAGGCGATCTTCAACCTCGTCATCACCGGCGCGGTCCTGACGATCCTGCCCCTCGTGATCGCGTTCCTGTTCCTGCAGCGCTACTGGCAGTCCGGCCTCGCGGCCGGCTCGGTCAAGGAGTGACGGTCCGACGCCGGACCGTCCACCCACCCGCCGGCACCCCGGCGCACACCCCCACCCGCACCACCCCACGCACCACCCGTCCGTCTGACGACGAAGTGAGAGGAACCCGCATGTCCCCCATCACCCGCAGGTCGCGCCGAGCGACCGCCGCCATCGCCGCCACCGGCGTCCTCGCCCTCGTGCTCACCGCCTGCAGCGGCGGGTCGGGCGGCGGGAGCTCCGACGACGCGGAGAGCGCCCTCGAGGAGGGCGGCACGATCACCGTGTGGGCCTGGGACCCCACGCTGGAGAGCGTCGCCGCCGACTTCGAGGAGGAGAACCCCGGGGTGACGGTCGACATCGTCAACGCCGGCACCGGCAACGACCAGTACACGGCCCTCCAGAACGCGATCGCCGCCGGCTCCGGCGTGCCCGACGTCGCGCAGATCGAGTTCTACGCCCTCCCGCAGTTCGCGCTCTCCGAGGCGCTCACCGACCTCTCGTCCTACGGGGCCGACGACCTCGACGGCACGTTCACGCCCGGCCCGTGGGACGCCGTGACGCAGGGCGACGGCGTCTACGCGCTGCCGACCGACTCCGGCCCGATGGCGCTCTTCTACAACAAGCGCGTGTTCGACGAGCACGGCATCGCGGTACCGACGACGTGGGACGAGTACGTCGAGGCCGCCCGGGCGCTGCACGCCGCCGACCCCGGCGCGTACCTCACCAACGACACGGGCGACGCCGGCTTCACGACCTCCATGATCTGGCAGGCCGGCGGGCGCCCCTACCAGGTCGACGGGACCGACGTCACCGTCGACTTCTCCGACGAGGGCACGCAGAAGTTCGCGACGACGTGGCAGCAGATGATCGACGAGGACCTCGTCGCGCCCGTCACGTCGTGGAGCGACGAGTGGTACCAGGGCCTCGCTGACGGGTCGATCGCGAGCCTCGTGATCGGCGCCTGGATGCGCGGCAACCTCGAGACCTCGGTCGAGTCCGCCTCGGGCGACTGGGCCGTCGCGCCCATGCCCCAGTGGGAGGCCGGCGCCGACGTCACCTCCGAGAACGGTGGCAGCTCGCTCGCCATCCCGGCGGCGAGCAAGAACCAGGACCTCGCGTGGGCGTTCCTCGAGTACGCGACGGTCGGTGACGGGATCGCGACCCGCGTCGCCGAGGGCGCGTTCCCCGCGACCGTCGCCGAGCTCGAGGCCGACGACTTCACGCAGCAGGAGTTCGAGTACTTCGGCGGCCAGAAGGTCAACGAGGTCCTCGCGGACTCCGCCGCGCACGTCGCCGAGGGCTGGGCGTACCTGCCGTTCCAGGTGTACGCGAACTCCGTCTTCAACGACACCGTCGGCAAGGCCTACGTCTCGGGCACCCCGCTCGCCGACGGGCTGACCGCGTGGCAGGACGCCACGGTCACCTACGGCAAGGACCAGGGCTTCACCGTCAACGAGTGACGCGCTGACACCGTCACCCCCGGTCGTCGGGCCGGCGCTCGCTCGCCGGCCCGACGACCTCCCCGAGGACGCCGTCGCGCGTCCTCCCGACCGGCCGGGCACCGCCCGTCGCCGCGCGCCGTCCCGCTAGGAGCACGCATGTCTTCCCCCACCCCGTTCCGCTGGCTGCGCCGTCCCGGGCCGCACACGCCGCCGGGCGAGCCCGGTGCGTACACGCCGTCGGGCCTGTCCTACGGCGCGGACTACAACCCGGACCAGTGGCCGCGCGAGGTCTGGGACGAGGACGTCCGCCTCATGCGCGAGGCCGGCGTGACGGTGGTCTCGCTCGCGATCTTCTCGTGGGCCCGCATCCAGCCGACCGAGGACACGTGGGACTTCGCGTGGCTCGACGACGCGATGGACCTGCTCCACGCGCACGGCATCACGGTCGACCTCGCGACGGCGACGGCCTCGCCGCCGCCGTGGCTGACGACGAAGCACCCGGAGATCCTGCCGCAGACCCGCACGGGCGAGACCCTGTGGCCGGGCGCGCGGCAGCAGTGGCGCCCGACGTCGCCGATCTTCCGGGAGCACGCGCTGCGCCTCGTGGAGCGCATGGCCGAGCGGTACGGCGACCACCCCGCGCTGGTCGCCTGGCACGTGTCGAACGAGCTCGGCTGCCACAACGTCTACGACTTCTCCGACGACGCGGCCGCTGCCTTCCGCGCGTGGCTGCGCGACCGCTACCCGACGCTCGACGCGCTCAACGCCGCGTGGGGCACCGCGTTCTGGTCGCAGCGCTACAGCGCGTGGGACCAGGTCCTCCCGCCGCGGCTCGCGGCCTCGCACCCGAACCCCACCCAGCAGCTCGACTTCAAGCGCTTCTCGTCCGACGCGCTCCGGCAGTACCTGCGCGCGGAGGCGGAGATCCTGCGCCGCGTCACGCCGGACGTGCCCGTGACGACGAACTTCATGGTCATGGGCGAGACGAAGGGCATGGACTACGCCGCGTGGGCGGACGAGCTCGACTTCGTCTCCAACGACCACTACGTGCTGCCCGGCCCGCAGGCGCTCGACGAGCTGTCGTTCTCCGCGAACCTCACGGGCGGCATCGCCCGGCACCGGCCGTGGTTCCTCATGGAGCACTCGACGAGCGCGGTGAACTGGCAGCCCGTGAACGTCGCGAAGAAGCCGGGCGAGCTCGCGCGCGACTCGCTCACCCACGTGGCCCACGGCGCCGACGCGGTCTGCTACTTCCAGTGGCGCCAGTCCGCGGCCGGCGCGGAGAAGTACCACTCGGGCATGGTCCCGCACGCGGGCGAGCGCTCGCGCCTGTTCCGTGACGTCGTCGCGCTCGGCGCGACCCTGCGCGACCTCGCGCCCGTCGCGGGCAGCACGCAGAAGCCCGCGCGCGCCGCGATCGTCTTCGACTGGGACTCGTGGTGGACGAGCGAGCTCGACTCCCACCCGACGGACCGGCTGCGCTACCGCCAGGAGGCGCTCGACTGGTACTCGGCGTTCCTCGCTCTCGGCGTGCGCGCGGACGTCGTGCCGTCCGCGACGGACCTCGCGACGTACGACGTCGTCGTGGCGCCGGTGCTGCACGTCGTCCCGGCCGGCCTGCGCGACCGCCTCACGGCGTTCGTCGAGGCGGGCGGCCACCTCGTCACGACCTACTTCTCGGGCGTCGTCGACCAGGACGACCACGCGTGGCTCGGCGGCTACCCGGGCGCGCTGCGCGACCTGCTCGGCATCCGGGTCGAGGAGTTCGCCCCGCTGCTGGACGGCGAGAGCGCGACGGTCGAGCTCGCGGGCGAGCAGCTCGAGGGCACGGTGTGGACCGAGCCGGTGGACGTCGTCGACCCGGACGTCGAGGTGCTGGGCTGGTACAAGACCGGCGAGCAGGCCGGCCGCGCCGCCGTGACGCGGCGGACGGTCCGCACCGGGGACGGTGCTGGCGCCCGCGAGGGCTCCGCCGCCTACGTCTCCACGCGCTTCGGCCGCCAGGGCCTCGTCCCCGTGCTCGCGCGCCTGCTCGACGACGCGGGCGTGCGCAGCGAGCTGCCCGCCGCCGTGCGCGGCGACGTCGAGCTCGCGGTGCGCACCGACGGCACGGACGACTTCTGGTTCCTCGTCAACCGCACGGCGCGCCCGGTCGAGGTGCCCGACGTCGCGGGCGACGTCCTCGCCGGGCGCCGCCTCACGGCGTCGGGCATGAGGGCCGTCACGACGGATGGCACGGCGGAAGGCACGGCGGAGGGCACGGCGGGAGGCGCGCTGCTGCTCGAGCCGCGCGGCGTCGCCGTCGTCCGCCGCCCGGCCGAGCCGACCCCGCCGAGGTAGAGCCCCGGTACCACGAGGTAGAGGCCTGGTAGGCCGAGGTAGAGGCGTGGTCACGACCAGGGCTCTACCTCGGCGGACCAGGGCTCTACCTCGGCGGACCAGGGCTCTACCTCGGCACGACAGACCCCCGCGGGAACGACCCGCACCCGGTGCACCCCGCCGGTTCGCAGCGACGCGAAGGAGGTGGCTCAGGGATGAGCCCGACCGAGACCGACACGACCACGCGGGGTGGACCACCCGGTCCTCGCCGCACGGGCCCGGGCGGCCCGGCCGCCCGCCGGACGGGGACCCGCGTCGTCGCGGGCCTCGGTGCCGGGGCGCTCGTCGCGGGCTGCGCGCTCGCGGCCCTGCCCGCGCAGGCCTCGCCCGCGGGCGCGGCCACCGCGACCGGCACGACGGCGGCCCCCGCCGACGTCGCGGGCGTCACCGTGACGCCCGACCCGTCGTACGCGGGCGCGCCGTTCGAGGGCTGGGGCACGAGCCTCGTGTGGTTCGCCAACGCCACGGGCGGCTACCCGGACGAGATCCGCGACCGGCTCGCGGACATGGTGTTCGGGGACGAGGGCCTCAACCTCAACATCGCGCGCTACAACGTCGGCGGCGGGAACGCTCCGGGCGTGCCGGACTACCTGCGCGCCGGCGGCGCCGTCGACGGCTGGTGGAAGGCGCCCGAGGGCACGACGCGCACCGACGTGGACTGGTGGGACCCCGAGAACCCGGACCACTGGGACGAGGACGCGGACGCGACGCAGCGCTGGTGGGTCGACCACATCAAGGACGACGTCACGCACTGGGAGACCTTCAGCAACTCGCCGCCGTGGTTCATGACCGTGAGCGGGTACGTCTCGGGCGGTTTCAGCTCGACCGCGGACCAGCTCAAGACGGACAGCGTCGACGACTTCGCGGCGTACCTGGTCGGCGTGACCGAGCGCCTCGAGGACGCGCACGGCATCGAGGTCGACACGATCGACCCGTTCAACGAGCCCAACACCAACTACTGGGGCACGCAGCTCGGCGCCGACGGCAACCCGACCGGGGGCCGTCAGGAGGGCGCCCACATGAGCCCCGCGCTCCAGGCGAAGGTCGTCCCGGCGCTCGCCGCGGCGCTCGAGGGCTCCTCGACCGACGCCGTGATCTCGGCGATGGACGAGACGAACCCCGGTACGTTCGCGGCCAACTGGAACGCGTACCCGCAGGCGGTCCGCGACCAGGTGTCGCAGCTCAACGTCCACACCTACGGCACGGGCCAGCGCACGACGGTCCGCGACATCGCCAAGGGCGAGGACAAGCCGCTGTGGATGAGCGAGGTCGGCGGGAACTGGAGCTCGACGGGCCAGGACTTCGAGACCATGGAGTCCGGCCTCGGCAGCGCGCAGCACATCGTCGACGACCTGCGCGAGCTCGAGCCGAGCGCGTGGGTGTTCTGGCAGCCGGTCGAGGACTACGCGAACATGGCGCCCGGCGGCGAGAGCGCGAACGGCATGAACTGGGGCGAGATCCAGATCCCGTTCGACTGCACCGCCGAGGACACGCTCGAGACGTGCCCGATCTACACGAACACGAAGTACTGGGCGACCCAGAACTTCACGCACTACATCGAGCCGGGCGACTCGCTGATCCGCTCGGACGACGCGAGCAGCACGGCCGCGGTGTCGGCCGACGGCACGTCCGCGACGGTCGTGCACGTCAACGCCACGAAGGCCGAGCGCGCCGTGACGCTCGACCTGTCGAAGTTCGGTGCGGTCGGGTCCGATGCGACCGTCACCCCCGTGGTCACGAGCACGGCCGGCTATCTCGTCGAGGGCGAGCCGGTGGCGGTCACGACGGGTGCGGACGGCCCCAGCGCGACGCTCGTCGTGCCGGCCGAGTCCGTGACGACGTTCGTCGTCGACGGCGTCTCCGGCGTCGCGGACGACGCCGCGCTCGTCCAGGACGGGCACGCCTACCGTCTCGACGGCGTGCAGGCGGACCGCTCGCTCGCGCCGTCGGCGTCGGGCACGGGCGTCGTGATCCGCACCGACGCTCCCGTCGCGGAGCAGGCGTGGGAGCTCACGGCGCTCGGCGCCCCCGAGGGCGCCGGCACGCACCGCACGCGCTACGCCGTGACGAACGCGGCCACGGGCCGCCAGCTCGCCGTCGCGGCCGACACGTCCGCCGTCCTCCAGGACGCGCCCGCCGACGTCGCGGACACCCCCCTCGCCGCGCAGTGGATCCTCTCGACGACCGGCGACGGCACCTTCACGCTCGTCAACGCGTCCTCGAAGACCCTCCTCGAGGTCGGCGGCCAGGCGACGGCGGACGGCTCGCCCGTGGGCACGTACCTCGCGAACTCCGGCGTGAACCAGCGCTGGCGCGTGGTCGACGAGACGGTCCTCGGCACCGAGCCCGTCCAGGCGTTCACGACGCCGGGCACCGCGCCCGAGCTCCCCGCGACCGTCACCCCGGTCTACCGCGACGGGGCGCGCGGCGCCCTCCCCGTGACGTGGGACGTGCCGGACGACGACGCGTGGGCCGAGCCCGGCACCGTCGAGGTGACCGGCACCGTGGCCACGCCGACCGGCGGCGAGGTCGCCGCGACGGCGACCGTCGTCGTCGACGAGCTCACGTCCACGCTCCCCGCGCGCGCCAAGGCGTACGCGGGCGGCACCCCTGCCCTGCCCGCGACCGTCACGGCGGTCGCCGCGGGCGGCGCGGAGGTCCAGCGCCCGGTGGTCTGGGACGACGCCCCCGCGGGCGCGTACGACGCCGTCGGGGTCGTCGAGCTCACCGGCACGGCCGACGCCGGGGCGGGCGACACGCTCCCGGCCACCGTCCGCGTCCAGGTGACCGAGGCGGCGTCCGCCAACGGCGCGCTCGCCGCGGGCACGACCGCGAGCGCGACGTTCACGGAGCCGGGCTACGCCGTCGGCGGCGTCGTGAACGGCAACCTCACCGACAAGGCGTGGTCGAACTGGGTGTCGGGCACCAAGCGGACGTCCGACACGCTCACCGTCACGCTCCCCGCCGACCGGGACGTCACGGGCGTCGTGACGCGGTTCTGGAAGGACGGGTCCAGCGCGAGCTGGGCGCAGTCCGTCCGGCTCCAGGCCCTCGTGGGCGGCACGTGGACCGACGTCGGCGCGCCCGTCACGGTGGACGCCTCGCCCGACGGCCCCGCGCCGGCGGTCGAGATCCCCGCGGACGTGCGGACGTCGTCCGTGCGCGTCGTCCTCACGGCCCGGGCGAACACCCACCTGGTGGTCTCCGAGATCGAGGTGCTCGCCAAGGTGCCCGGTACTGGGACCGACGCCGCGGCGTCGGGCATCACCGTGGCCGGCGAGCCCCTCGCCGGGTTCGACCCGGCCGTCACGGCGTACGACGTGAACGTCGCGGGCGGGGTGCCCGCCGTCGAGGCGGTCGCGCACGACCCCTGGGCGACGGTCGCGGTCGAGGCCGCCGACGCCGTCCCCGGCACGACGACGGTGCGCGTCACGGCCGAGGACGGCACGGAGCGGGCGTACGCCCTGCGCTGGACGGCCGACGCCGGCGCGGCGCCGGTGACGGTCACCGCCGAGACGCGGTGCCTGGCCGGCAAGGTGTACGTCGCGGTCCGCGCCACGAACGACGGCGACGCGCCGCTCGACGTGACCCTCGCGACGCCGTACGGCACGCGCACGGTCGCCGCGGTGGCGCCGGGCGCGAGCGCCTACCAGTCGTTCGCGTCGCGCGCGGCGTCCGTCCCGGGCGGGACGGCCGTCGTGACGGTCGACGGGTTCGCGCCGCTCGAGGTCGCGTTCGACGCGCGCTCCTGCTGAGCCGTCCGGCCGCCCGGCGGGCCGGGTCGGCGTCCTCCGCGACGCCGTCCCGGCCCGCCGTGCGGCCCTCGTCGTGGCTCCCCCGCGCCGCCCTGCGCGGCGCGGGAGAGGCACGTCACCCGATGATCGCGGCCACGCCGCGACACTGCCTCGCGTGCGTCGGCGGAGCCGCGTACCGTATCCCGGGTGCCCGGTACAGTGCCGGGACCGAGGAGGAGCCCACCACCGTGACCCCCACCACGAGCGGAGACGTCCTGACGACGGCCGGCGGCACGCGCTGGACCATGCGCGGCGAGATCGACGCCGCGGTCCAGGCCCGGCGCGAGGACGAGCTGCTGCGGCTCGCGCAGTCGGCCGACGGGCGCATCCACATCGACCTCGGCGCGGTCACCTTCATGGACTCGGGCGGCCTGCGCCTGCTCTACCACGCCGCCACGGCCGGCTCGGGGGCACCCGTGCTGGAGCGCGTCCCGCGCCGCGTCCGCGACCTGCTCGAGCTCAGCGGTGTCGCCGAGCTGTTCGAGCTCACCGACGACGCCGGACCTGCCGAGGACGAGGCGTGACCTTCGCCCACGCGGCGGTACCGCCCGGCTTCGTCGAGATCGGTGCCTGGCCGCTGCGCACGCTGGCGGACCTCGCCACCCTGCGGGAGGGCCTGCACCGCATGCTCACCGGCGCCCCGCTGCCCGCGGACCGCGCGCTCGAGGCCACGCCCGAGCGCGTCGTCCTCGTCGCGAGCGAGCTCGCGACGAACGCGCTGCGCCACGGCCTCCCCCCGACGCAGGTGCGCCTGCTCAGCGACGGGCGCGAGCTCGTCATCGACGTCGTTGACCACTCGCCGGACGTCCCCGTGATCGCGGGCCGGCGCTCGCCGGGCGCGGGCGGGTTCGGCCTCGTGCTCGCGCAGCGCGCCTCGACGGCCGTCGGCTGGTTCCGCGCCGGCACCGGCGAGAAGCACGTCTGGGCGCGCTTCGACGTCCCCGTCTTCCGCGGCGGTGCGGGCGTGCGCAGCGCGCTCCTCCCCGCCGGCTGACGCTCCGCCGCACCGCCCCGCCGCGACGCTCTACCCCCGCACGCACGCACGCACCCCGGCGCGCGCGCCTCAGGCGTCGCGCCGCACCAGGAGCAGGGTCGCGTCGTCCGCAGAGCGCGGGTCGCGCGCGGCGGCCACGACGCCGTCGACGTCGACCGTCCCCGGCTCCGCCGCGAAGAACGCCGCGAGCCGCCGCAGGCCGTCGAGGATCGACTCCTCGCGCCGCTCCACGAGCCCGTCGCTGTACAGCACGAGCGCGCCGCCGGGCGGCACCTGGACGTGCTGCGCGGGCGGCACGCGGTCCACGAGGCCGAGCGGCGGCACGATCGCGCTCTCCGTCCAGCTCGTGGTCCCGTCGGGCGCGACGACGAGCAGCGGCGGGTGCCCCAGGGACACGTGCTCGACGACGCCGGTCACCGGGTCCAGCACCGCGACGGCGATCGTCGCGACCTCGCCTGGGAGCGTCCAGCGCGCGACCTCCCCCAGCAGCGTCACCGCCTCGACCGCGGAGCCCGTGCTCACGAGCGCGGCCCGCAGCGTCGTCCCGAGCTGGCCCATCGTCGCCGCGGCCTGGAGCCCGTGGCCCGTCACGTCGCCCACGACGAGCGCGAGGCGCCCGGACGGCAGCACGAGCGCGTCGTACCAGTCGCCGCCCACGAGACCCGTGCCCGCCGACTCGTAGCGCGACTGCAGCGTCCACCCCGGGACGTCCGGCAGGAGCGCGGGCAGGAGGCTACGCTGGAGCTCCTCCGTCGCCCGCACCGCCTTGCGGCCGCGCAGGTAGAGGGCCTCGACCAGGTGGCCGCGCAGCGACGTCGCGACGTCCGTCTGGTCCGACGTCCAGGGCACGCTGTGCCCGCGCACGACCTCGCGCCACCGCTCGAACGACTTGCGCGGGCTGAGCCGCACCGAGTCGTCCTCGCCGCGCGCGATCTCCTTGTTGTATGGGTCGCCGCCCCAGTCCACGTGCCGCAGGACCTCGTCGCGCACCCACAGCACGACCTGACCCTCGGGCAGCACGATCCCGAGGACGCCCGCGACGTCGGGCACGAGCGCCGCGACGTCCGGCGCGTCCCGGTGCAGGGCGTCGGACATGACCAGGTCCTCGCCGTGCCCGAGGACCCACGCGACGAGCGCACGGCACCCGTCCTCGTCGGGCACGTTGCCGACCGCGATGAGGCCGCCCTCCGCGACGACGACCGCGCCGTCGGCCCGCACGAGGCGGCGCAGCCACCCCGAGCGCGTCAGGGCGATGCCGATGGGGACGCTCTCGTCGCGGCTGTCGGCAGCCAGGTGCGCGAGGACGCCTTCCGCGCGCCGCACCTCGGTCTCGCGCTCGTCCTCCGCCTGGGAGACGAGCCGGACGGAGAGCGCGGACCCGAGGAACTCCGCGGCGGTGCGGACCTCGAAGGGCGGCTCGTGCGGCCCCGAGTAGTGGTGGCACGCGACGAGACCCCACAGCCTGCCGTCGCGCAGGAGCGAGATCGACATCGACGCCCGCACGCCCATGTTGCGCAGGTACTCGAGGTGGATCGGCGAGACGCTGCGCAGCGTCGAGTACGTGAGGTCGAGCGGCGCACCCGTCGTGGGGAGCAGCGTCGGGACGATCGGCTGGGGCGCGTAGTCCACGTCCGCGATGAGCCGGATCCAGTTCTTCTCGTACAGCGCGCGCGCCTGCGGCGGGATGTCCGACGCCGGGTAGTGCAGCCCGAGGAACGCGTTGAGGTCGTCTCGGCGCGCCTCGGCGACGACCTCGCCGTTGTAGGCCGCGTCGAAGCGGTAGATCATCACGCGGTCGAAGCCCGTGAGCTCGCGCACGTGGCGGGCCGCGTCGTCGTACAGCTCGTCGAGCGTCGCGGCGCGCTCGAGGTCGCGCAGCGCCTGCCGGACGGCGAGGTAGGTGTTGGGGAACGTCAGCGGGCGCGCGCCCGACGCGGTCTCGATCTCGACGACGAGCACCGGCTCGGACCCCGGGCCCTCCTCCGGCAGCGGGGGCCGGTGGAGCACGGCGTCGACGTCGAGCGGCCGGTCGTCCCAGCGGTCGAGGTGCAGGGTCACGGGGTTGCGCGTCGCGAGGTCGGTCCCGTTCGCCGCGTGCGCGAGCAGGTCGCGCGCGGGCTCCTCGCCGAGCACGTCGGCGAGCGGTCGGCCCACGAGTTCCTCCGCGGGGACGCCGAGGTGCCGTTCCACGTTCGCCGACGCCTGGAGCAGCACGCCGTCGGCCTCGCGGACCACCAGCAGGACCCCGCGCGGCTGGATCATGCCGGGGACGTGGATGGGTTCGCGGGCGCAGTTGTCGAGGTCCACCGCCTCGCCGGGCGCGAGAAGCTCCGGCTCGTCGACCATCCTGGTCACGATCCTCCGTCCGGGCATCGCGTCCGGGGACGGTTGCCGTACTACGGTCGGCGGACCACCTTGGCTCGAGGATCCGGAGACGCGTGCCTCAGGCTACCGCGCCCCGACGCCCGTTCGTGCGCCGGACCTCCCGGGAGCTCGGCGGGCGAGCCCCGTGAGCGACGCCACGGAACTCCGCGGTAGCGTCGTTCGTCGGACGAGCGGGAGCCCGGACCGCCCGCCCGGACCCCGACGACCAGAAGGTGACCCATGAGCACGACGACGACCCCTCTCCTGCGCGCCAGCGGCCTCGCGGCCGGCTACGGAGGTTCCGACGTCGTGCACGGCATCGACCTCGACGTGACGCCCGGCACCGCGCCGGTCGGGATCGTCGGGGAGTCGGGCACCGGGAAGTCGACGATCGTGCGCGCGCTCGTCGGCCTCGTGCGCCCCACGGCGGGGCGAGTCACCTACGCCGAGCGGACGGTCGGCAAGCTCTCCCGCCGGGACAAGAAGCAGTTCACGGCGGACGTGCGCCGCGTCTCCCAGGACGGCCTCGCCGGCATCGGCATCGACCCCCGCTGGACGGTGGACCGCACGCTGTCCGCGGCGCTCAAGGACGCGCGGCGTGCCGGCCGCCCGAGCGGACGCTCCGTCGAGGACCTGCTCGGCGACGTCGCGCTCGAGCCCCGCTACGCGCCGCGGACCGTGCAGTCGCTCTCGGGCGGCGAGAAGCAGCGGGTCGCGCTCGCCGTCGCGCTCGCGACGCGCCCGCGCGCCCTCCTCCTCGACGAGCCGCTCACCGCCGTCGACCCGGCGATGCGCGGCGACGTCGTGCGGCACCTCGCCGGCGCGACCGCCGAGCTCGGCACCGCGGTGCTGCTCGTCTCGCACGACCTCGAGCTCGTCGAGCGGATGTGCCCCACCGTGCACGTGCTCGCCGACGGGACGTTCGTCGCCTCCGGCGCGCTGCGCGACGTCTTCGCGGGCACCGCCCCCGGCGCCGACCACCCGGCCGTGCGGGGTCTCGCGGAGGCCGCACCGCTCGCCGTCCAGCGCTTCCGCTGACACCCCGGGAAAACTCGTCGGCGGTGCGTGTCGAAAACCGGGGGACGCCGTCCGACGTCAGGGTGAAGGCGCCTTCACGACACTAGGGTCAAGGAGGCACTCACCGAGGAGGAACGTCATGCGAGTCATGGTCATGATCAAGGGCAGCGGGGCCGACGAGGACAAGATCGCCCCGACGCAGGAGATGCTCGCCCAGATGGGCGCGTACAACGAGGAGCTCGTCAAGGCGGGCATCATGCTCGACGGCCAGGGCCTGCAGCCCACGGCCAAGGCCGCGCGCGTCGTGTTCAGCGGGGGCGAGACGTCGGTCGTCGACGGGCCCTTCACCGAGTCCAAGGAGATCGTCGCCGGGTACTGGATCTGGCAGGTCTCCTCGCTCGAGGAGGCCGTCGAGTGGGCCCGCAAGTGCCCGAGCGACCCGAGCATGGGGCTCGAGGAGGTCCTCGAGATCCGGCCGATCTTCGAGGTCGAGGACTTCGGCGCCGAGTACACGCCCGAGCAGCGCGAGAAGGACGAGCGCCTCGCCGAGCAGATCCGCGCCCAGCAGGGCTCCTGAGCCCCGCCGGGACCCGGGTACGACGATGACCGACGTCTCCCGCACCGTCGAGGCCGTGTGGCGCATCGAGTCGCCTCGGCTCGTCGCGGGCCTCGCGCGGACCCTGCGGGACGTCGGCCTCGCCGAGGAGGTGGCCCAGGAGGCGTTCGTCGCCGCGCTCGAGCAGTGGCCCGAGCAGGGTGTCCCGGACAACCCCGGCGCCTGGCTGACGACCGTCGCGCGCCGCCGCGCCGTCGACCTGGTCCGCCGCGAGCGCACGCGCGACGAGAAGTACGCGCGGCTCGCGGCGGACCTCGCAGCACCGGGCCCGGGGACCGGTGCGGGCACGACGGCGGCCGCGCACCCAGGCGACGGCGGTGCGGTCCTCGTGGGGTCGGTCCCCGCACCCGACGCGATCGTCGAGGACCCCGTGGGCGACGACCTGCTCGCGCTCGTCCTCGTCGCGTGCCACCCCGTGCTGCCGCGTGAGTCCCGCGTCGCGCTCACGCTGCGACTCGTGGGGGGTCTGACGACCGACGAGGTCGCCCGCGCCTTCCTCGTCCCGTCCGCGACCGTCGGGCAGCGGATCTCGCGCGCGAAGCGGACGCTCGCCGAGGCGAACGTCCCGTTCGACGTCCCGCAGGCGGACGAGCTCGCGGCCCGCGTGCCCGCCGTGCTCGAGGTCGTGTACCTCGTGTTCTCCGAGGGGTACGCCGCGACGTCGGGCGACACGTGGGTGCGGCGCGAGCTCGCCGAGGACGCCATGCGGCTCGGCCGCGTGCTCGCCGGGCTGCTGCCGGGCGAGCCGGAGGTGCACGGGCTCGTCGCGCTCATGGAGCTCCAGGCGTCGCGGTTCGCGGCCCGCACCGGCCCCGACGGCGAGCCCGTGCTCCTCGAGGACCAGGACCGGTCGCGATGGGACCGGCTCCTCGTCCGGCACGGCCTCGCCGCGCTCGACCGCGCGCTCGCGCTCGGCACGCGCGCCGGGAAGGCGCTCGGCCCCTACTCGCTCCAGGCCGCGATCGCCGCGTGCCACGCGCGCGCCGCGACGTGGGCCGAGACCGACTGGGAGGCGATCGTCGCGCTCTACGACGCGCTCGCGTCCGTCGCGCCCTCCCCGGTGGTCGAGCTCAACCGCGCCGTCGCCGTGGGCTACGCGGACGGTCCCGGGGCGGCCCTCGTCGTGCTCGACGCCGTCGCCGACGACCCGCGCCTCGCCCGCCACCACCTGTATGGCGCAGTCCGCGGCGACCTGCTCACCCGGCTGGGCCGGCACGCCGAGGCGGCGGACGTCCTCGAACGCGCCGCGAGCCTCGCCCCGACCCGCCACGAGCGCCAGCTCCTGCTCGAGCGCGCCGCCGCCGCGTCGTCGTCCGCGGACGCGCACCCCGCCTGACCCGACCACCTGCGAGGTAGAGCCCTGGTAGCGACCAGGGCTCTACCTCGCGCGACCAGGGCTCTACCTCGCGAGGACGGACTCGATGGTGGCCGACTCCTCCGGGGTGAGCGGGGGCGCCGAGAGGGCCGCGACGTTGTTCTCGAGCTGGCGGACGCTGCTCGCCCCGACGAGGGCGGAGGTGACGCGGTCGTCGCGCAGCACCCAGGAGAGGGCGAGCTGCGCGAGAGTCTGGCCGCGGGCACCCGCGATCTCGTTCAGCGCCCGGGCACGCCCCAGGTACGTCTCGTCGAGGTTCTTCTCCGACAGGAACGGCGAGTCCGGGCGGGCCGCGCGCGACCCCTCGGGCGCCGACCCGGAGAGGTACCGGTCCGTGAGCAGGCCCTGCTGCAGCGGCGAGAACACGATGGTGCCGACGCCGAGGTCGCCGACGACGTCGAGCAGCGACTCGGTCTGCACGCCGTCGTACGCGTCCTCGTGCGCCGGGTCCTCGACGTGGCGGTTGAGCATCGAGTAGCTCGGCTGGTGGATGAGCAGCGGGGTGCCGAGGTCGGCGAGGATCGCCGCGGCCGCGCGCGTGCGCGCCGGCGAGTAGTTGGACACGCCCACGTACAGCGCCTTGCCCTGCTGGACCGCGTCGTGCAGCGCGCGCATGGACTCCTCGAGCGGCGTGCTCGGGTCCGGACGGTGGTGGTAGAAGACGTCGACGTAGTCGAGGCCCATCCGGCGGAGCGACTGGTCGAGCGAGGAGAGCAGGTACTTGCGCGAGCCGCCGTCGCCGTAGGGGCCCGGCCACATGTCGTAGCCGGCCTTCGACGAGATGACGAGCTCGTCACGGTACGCGCCGAGGTCCTGCGCGAGGTGCCGGCCGAAGTTCTCCTCCGCCGAGCCGTACGGCGGGCCGTAGTTGTTCGCCAGGTCGAAGTGCGTGATCCCGAGGTCGAACGCGCGGCGCAGCACCGCGCGCTGCGTCTCGAACGGGTTCACGTCACCGAAGTTATGCCACAGACCGAGCGAGATCGCGGGCAGGTCGAGGCCGCTGCGCCCCGTCCGCCGGTAGGTCATGGTGTCGTAGCGGTCGTCGGCGGCGAGGTAGCGCGGGGCGAGAGGCATGGGCCCATTCTGGCGCGCGCCGGCCGCGACGCCCACCCCGGTCCACGACCGCGCCGCCCGGGCCCGGTCCCCGTGCCGGCGACGGAGCGCCTTCCTAGAGTGGCCGGGTGAGCGTCGTGTACACGGTGGGGCACTCCACGCGTCCGGTCGAGGAGCTCCTCGCGCTCCTCCGGGCGAACGGCATCCGCCGCCTGGTCGACGTCCGGACCGTCCCGCGGTCGCGGCACAACCCCCAGTTCGGCCAGGACGCGCTCGCGCCCGTCCTGCGGTCCCACGGGATCACGTACCGCTGGGTGCGCGCGCTCGGCGGCCTGCGGCACGCCCGTCCCGACAGCCCGAACGGCGCGTGGCGCAACCTGTCGTTCCGCGGGTACGCGGACCACATGCAGACGCCGGAGTTCGGCGCCGCGGTCGACGACCTCGTGCGGCGCAGCGCCCACGACGACCTCGTGCTGATGTGCGCGGAGGCCGTCCCGTGGCGCTGCCACCGGTCGCTCGTCGGGGACGCGCTCGTCGTCCGCGGCGTCGAGGTGCGCGACATCGTCTCCGACGCCGCGCCACGGCCCCACACCCTGACGTCCTTCGCCCGCGTCGAGGGCACGCGCGTCTGGTACCCGCCGGAGCCGGACCACACGGCGGGCTGACGCAGCGGGCTCGTCGTCCCGCGTCAGCGGGTCGGGGTCTCCACGACCTGGCCCGCCCACGCGAACCCGCCGCCGAAGCCGAAGAGCAGGGCCGGGACGCCCGCGGGGATCTTGCCCGCGTGCCACCACTTGGAGAGCCCGAGCGGGATGGACGCCGCGGACGTGTTGCCGGACTCGACGATGTCCGTGACGACGACCTTCGACTCCATCCCGAGCGCCTTCGCGAGCGGCTCGATGATGCGCAGGTTGGCCTGGTGCGCGACGAGCACCTCGATCTCGTCGAGCGAGACGCCGGAGCGCTCCACGACCGTGCGCGCGCGCTCGGCGGCGCGCGTGATGGCCCACTTGAAGACGGCGCGGCCGTCCTGGGCGAACTTCTCCTGCGGCGCCTCGATGAGCACGGCCGGGGTGAGGTCGGGCTCGGAGCCCCAGGTCACCGGGCCGACGCCGGGCTCGTCCGTCGCGCGCAGCACGGCCGCGCCCGCGCCGTCCGCGGTGAGGATGCACGTGCTGCGGTCGGTCCAGTCGGTGAACGCGGTGAGCTTCTCCGCGCCGACCACGACGGCCGTGCGCGCCGAGCCGCCGCGGATCGCCTGGTCGGCGAGGCCGACGGAGTGGGCGAAGCCGGAGCACGCGACGTTCACGTCGAGCACCGCCGGCCCGACGACGCCTCGCAGGTCGAGCTCGGACGCCTCCTCGGGCGTCGACTGCCCGGGCATGACGCCGGTGCGCAGGTGGTACGCGACGCGTCCCGCCGTGTTGGGCGAGCGGTCCGTCGCGGTCGCCGTGGCGACGATGACGAGGTCGACCTCGGCCGGGTCGACGCCCGCGTCGTCGAGCGCGTGGCGGGCCGCCGCGGTCGCCATGTCGGCGACGGTCGTGTCGTCGTCCGCGACGTGCCGCGTGACGATGCCCGTCCGCGAGCGGATCCACTCGTCGTTGGTCTCGACGAGCTGCGCGATGTCGTCGTTCGTCAGCGTCTTCTCGGGCTGGAAGTGACCGAGGCCGACGATGCGCGACCCGGCCGCGCCGGTGGCGGGAGTGAGCATGAGGACGATCATGTCACGCGGCCGCTCGTCGTCAGAACGCTCCGGGCGGGGCTCCGGGAGGTCGTGCGCCACACCCGTGACGTACCGTCGGGAGGTCCGCCGTCGTGCCACCGAAGGAGCCGTCGTGTCCCGTCCGCCGCTGCCCTCCCGTCTCGTCGAGATGCTCCGCCGCCCGAACGCCGCCGTCATGGCGACGGTGCGCTCCGACGGCGCGCCCGTCACCGCCGCCACCTGGTACGTCTGGGAGGACGACGGCCGCGTGCTCGTCAACCTCGACGAGTCCCGCGTGCGGCTCAAGCACCTGCGCAACGACCCCCGGGTCTCGCTCACCGTGCTCGACGAGAACTGGTACACCCACGTGACGCTCATCGGTCGCGTCGTCGAGCTGCGCGCCGACGAGGGCCTGGCCGACATCGACCGCATCTCGCGCCACTACACCGGCCACGAGTACGCGAACCGGACCGACCCGCGCGTCAGCGCCTGGGTCGAGGTCGAGCGCTGGTACGGCTGGGGCGAGGCGAAGGCCGGCGACGCGTAGCGCGAGAAAGGTGTCGATCTCGGCGACCGGGCTTCGTCGTCCTCTCGTACGGCCGCACGGGCCGTGCGAGAGGAGGAGGCACGATGACGACGTTCCTGGAGACGATCCTCGCGGCGGACCGCGAGCACCCGCCGGACCGTGCGCGGTACCGTGACGGGCGACGCAGCGCCGGGGACGGGACGTCCGCCGCCGACGTCGCGTCCTCCGGGCCGACGGTGCTCCGCCGGCCCGCGGCGACGAGGGCGGAGGACCTCTGATGCGCTACCTCATGCTCGTGCTCGGCACCCCGGACGACCCGGGGCTGCCGCCCGAGGAGGCCGAGGCCGCGGCCCCGATCGGGGAGTGGGTCGGGCGGCACTACGGCAGCGGTGCCGCGGTGGTCGGCGACAGGCTGCGCCCCCCGGAGGACGCCGTGGGCGTGCGGGTCCGGGGCGGCAAGGTGCTCGTCACGGACGGGCCGTTCTCCGAGACGAAGGAGTCGATCGCGGGCTTCGACGTCCTCGAGGCGCCGGACCTGGACACCGCGATCGCCATCGCGTCCGAGCACCCCATGGCGTACGGCGGCGCGATCGAGCTGCACCCCGCGTGGCCGCTGGACCTCGACGGGTCCTGAGCTGACGCCCGCGACGGACCCCGTCGAGGACGCGTTCCGCACCGAGTGGGGACGCGTCCTCGGCGCCGTCGCGCGCAGCACGGGCGACCTCGACCTGGCCGAGGAGTCCGCGCAGGAGGCGTTCGCCGCGGCGCTGCGGACGTGGCGCCGCGACGGCGTGCCGGAGCGTCCCGGCGCGTGGCTGACGACGACCGCGCGCCGCCACGCGATCGACGTCCTGCGCCGTCGTCGGGTCGAGGCGGAGCGGGTCGCGGCCGCGGGCCGCCTGGGCGAGCGCGTCGACCCGGGTCCCCGGGGCGGGAGCCGAGCCGCGGACCCGGTCGTCGAGCAGGTAGCGCGCGGCCTCGACGACGACCCCTGGGACGCCGACGACCCGGACGGCGACCTCGTGCGCCTGCTCTTCACGTGCTGCCACCCGGCGCTGCCCGCCGAGGCGCGGGTCGCCCTCACCCTGCGGTCGCTGACCGGCATGACCACCGCCCAGGTCGCGCGCGCCTTCCTCGTACCCGAGGCGACGATGGCGCAGCGCCTGGTCCGGGCCAAGCGCCGTATCCGCGCCACCGGCATGACCTTCCGCGTGCCGCCGGCCGCGCTGCGGTCCGAGCGCGTCGAGGGCGTCCTCGCGGTGCTGTACGTGCTGTTCACCGAGGGGTACGACGCGTGGGCGGAGCCCGCCGACGCCGTCGAGGGCTCGGCCGAGCGGCGCGCGCTCGCCGACGTCGCCGTCCGGCTCGCGCGGCTCACCGCGCGCCTGCTCGACGACGAGCCCGAGGCCCGCGGGCTGCTCGCCCTGCTGCTGCTCCAGCACGCGCGCCGCGACGAGCGCGTGGGCCCCGACGGCGTCACGCGGACCCTGGCCGAGCAGGACCGCGCACGCTGGCGGCACGACGAGATCGCCGAGGGGCTGTCCGAGCTGGACGCGGCGCTCGCCGTCGGGCGGCCTGGGCCGTACCAGGTGCAGGCCGCCGTCACGGCGCTCCACGACGCGGCGACCGACGCGGCCGCGGCCGACTGGCCGCAGATCCTCGGCCTCTACGACGTGCTGCTCGACCTCACCGGCTCGCCCGTCGTCGCGCTCAACCGCGCGGTCGCGGTCGCGGAGGTGCACGGCGCCGACGCGGGGCTGGCCGCGGTCGACGCCGTCGCGGACGAACCGGCGCTCGCGGGCTACCACCTGCTGCCCGCCGTCCGCGCCGAGCTGCTCGTGCGGGCCGGACGGCCCGCGGACGCTGCCGTCGACCTGCGCCGCGCCCTCACGCTCGTGGACCGCGAGGGCGACCGCCGGCTCCTGGAGCGCCGCCTGGCCGGCCTGCCTCGCGCCAGATCGACCTAGCCGTCGCGAAACCCCTCACGGGACGCGCACGACGGTCCGCTCAGAGGCCCGTCTCGGCGTAGAAGCCCTCGATGTGGGCGCGCACCGCGCGGGCCGCGCGCTCGCCGTCGCCCTCCGCGACGGCGGAGAGCACGGCGCGGTGCTCGGCGCGCAGGCGTGCGGCGGTCCGCTCCCACGACGGCAGCGCGGCGCTGCCCGCGGCGACATACGACTCGATCGCGCCGCGCAGCCCGGTCATGACGGCCTCGACGAGCGCGTTGCCTGCGAGCCGCACGAGCAGCACGTGGAACGTCGCGTCGAGCTCGCGAAAGTCGGCCGCGGGCAGCGTCGGGTCGTCCATGCGGTCGAGCAGGGCGCCGGCCTCCGCGAGCGCCGCCGCGGCCTCGTCGTCTCCCGCGCCGCCCCGCTCCCCCGCGGCCCGGACCGCCCAGGTCTCGAGCAGCACGCGCGTCTCGACGACGTCGCGCACCGCGAGCGTCCCGGACGCGACGTGCAGGCGCACGGCCGCCCCCAGCCCGGCGGCGGGCCGGTCGACGACGGTGGCGCCGGCGTCGGGCCCGGAGCCCACGGCGGTGCGCACGATGCCCATGGCCTCGAGCACGCGAAGCGCCTCGCGCACGGAGGGCCGCGAGACGCCGAGCTCCTCGGCGAGCGCGCGCTCGGCCGGGAGGCGCTCGCCGAGCGCCCAGCGGCCCGCGGCGAGGTCCGCCTCGATGCGGGCGAGGACGCGTTCGTGGGTGCGCACCCGCTCAGGGTAGGCGACCCCGGCACGCTGTGGTCAGACCACGCCGACCGCGTGGTCTACAGTGGACGGACTGTGGTCAGACCACAGCCGCGGCGCCTCACCGCGGCGGTCTCGGCAGGCGGCACGGACGCGGCCCGGCGAGACTGGACCGACTCGCCCTCCCCCGGAGCAACGATGCGCATAGCCCTCACCGCGACCTGCATCGGCGACGTGATGTTCCCCCAGGCACCGCGCGCCACCGCCCTCCTCCTCGAGCGCCTCGGCCACGAGGTGTTCTTCCCCGAGCGCCAGGCCTGCTGCGGCCAGATGCACGTCAACACGGGGTACCTCGACGAGGCTGTCCCCGTGGTGCGCAACCACGTCGAGGCGTTCTCCCCCGTGCTCGACGGCGAGTGGGACGCGATCGTCGTCCCGTCCGGGTCGTGCACCGGGTCCGTGCGGCACCAGCAGGGCATGGTCTGCCGGCGCGCCGGTCTCGACGACCTCGCGCGCACCGCCGACGCCGTCGCCGCGAAGACGTACGAGCTGTCCGAGCTGCTCGTCGACGTGCTCGGCGTGACCGACGTCGGCGCCTACTTCCCGCACCGGGTCACCTACCACCCGACGTGCCACTCGCTGCGCATGCTCCACGTCGGCGACAAGCCGCTGCGGCTCCTGCGCGCGGTCGAGGGCATCGACCTCGTCGAGCTGCCCGCGGCGGAGGAGTGCTGCGGGTTCGGCGGCACCTTCGCGCTGAAGAACGCCGAGACCTCGACGGCGATGCTCGCCGACAAGATGACGCACGTGAAGGCGACGGGCGCCGAGGTCCTCACCGCAGGCGACGCGTCGTGCCTCATGCACATCGGCGGCGGCCTGTCGCGCATCCGCGCGGGCGTCCGCACGCTGCACCTCGCGGAGATCCTCGCGTCCACGAAGGACACGCCCGCCCCCGCCGGAGTCGGCCCGTCGACGCGCGGGGGTGCCCGGTGAGCCGCACGTTCCTCGGCCTGCCCGTCCGGCGCGGCGCGCGCACCCTGCCCGACGACGTCGCCCACCCGGGCGGGCACGGCACCTCGGCGGGTGCGGGGGCGGCGTCGGACGCGTTCGGCGACGTGCCGCACCCGGACGCCCCGCTGCGCTGGGGCGGGTCGTTCCCCGACGCGGCGCGCGAGGCGCTCCAGAACACGCAGCTGCGGCGCAACCTCGCGCACGCGACGTCGACCATCCGGGCCAAGCGCGCGGCCGTCGTCGGCGAGGTACCGGACTGGGAGGCGCTGCGCGACGCGGGCTCCGCGATCAAGACCGACGTCATGGCGCGCCTGCCCGAGCTCCTCGAGGAGCTGGAGCGCAACGTCGTGGCGCGCGGCGGCGTCGTGCACTGGGCGCGCGACGCGGACGAGGCGAACCGGATCGTCGCGGACCTCGTCAAGGCGAAGGGGGTCGACGAGGTCGTCAAGGTGAAGTCCATGGCGACGCAGGAGACCGGGCTCAACGAGGCGCTCGCCGCCGAGGGGATCGCGGCGTACGAGACGGACCTCGCGGAGCTCATCGTGCAGCTCGCCGACGACATGCCGTCGCACATCCTCGTGCCCGCGATCCACCGCAACCGCGCGGAGATCCGCGAGATCTTCCTCGCGCGCATGGGCGACGCCCCGCCGGACCTGTCGGACGTCCCGCGCGAGCTCGCGATGGCCGCGCGCGCCCACCTGCGCCGCAAGTTCCTCTCGGCGAAGGTCGCGATCGGCGGCGCGAACTTCGGCGTCGCGGACACGGGGACCCTGACCGTCGTCGAGTCCGAGGGCAACGGCCGCATGTGCCTCACGCTCCCCGAGACGCTCATCACCGTCATGGGGATCGAGAAGGTCGTTCCCACGTACACCGACCTGGAGGTGTTCCTCCAGCTCCTGCCGCGCTCGTCCACGGGCGAGCGCATGAACCCGTACACCTCCCTGTGGACGGGCGTCACGCCCGGCGACGGCCCGCAGGAGTTCCACCTCGTGCTGCTCGACAACGGACGCACCGACGTCCTCGCCGACGAGGTCGGGCGGGCCGCGCTGCACTGCATCCGCTGCTCCGCGTGCCTCAACGTGTGCCCGGTGTACGAGCGGGTGGGCGGCCACGCGTACGGGTCGGTCTACCCCGGCCCGATCGGCGCGATCCTCACGCCGCAGCTCACGAAGTCCTCCGGCGGGCTCTCCGGCCACCACGACCCGAACGCGTCGCTCCCCTACGCCTCGACGCTGTGCGGCGCGTGCTACGAGGTGTGCCCCGTTAAGATCGACATCCCGTCGATCCTCGTCGAGCTCCGGGCGCGCGAGGTCGACGCCGACCGCGGCCGCCCCACCGGGTGGGGCGCCGCGATGAAGGCGGCCTCGTTCGTCATGTCCGACGCGCGCCGGTTCGAGCTCGCGGAGAAGGCGGCGGGGGTCGGGCGCCTGGTCGCCGGTCCGAAGGGCCGCATCTCGACCCTCCCGCCGCCCGCGTCCGGGTGGACCCGCTCGCGCGACCTCCCGGCGCCCGCGAAGCAGACCTTCCGCGACTGGTGGCGCGACCGCCCGGCCGACGAGCCCCGCACCGAGGGAGGTGAGGACCGGTGAGCGCGCGCGACGACGTCCTCGCCCGCGTGCGCACCGCGCTCGGCGGATCGACGGCGGCGGGCGGCCCCGCGGCGTCGGGCAGCGTGCCGCGCGCCTACCGCGAGCACGGCGAGCTCGCCCCGGGCTCGCCCGAGGCCGTGGACGTGCTCGTCGACCGGCTCGTCGACTACCGGGCGCACGTGCACCGCGCCGAGACGGCGGCGGACGTGGCGACAGTCGTCGGTGACCTGCTCGCCGACGCGACGTCCGTCGTCGTGCCGGCCGGTCTCGACGAGGCGTGGCTCGCGGGCCTGGGCGCCGGGACCGCCGTCGTGCGGGACGCGCGCGACGACCCGCGCACGCCCGACGAGCTCGACCGCACGGACGCCGTCGTCACCGCGGCGCGCGTCGCGGTGGGCGACACCGGGACGATCGTGCTCGACGGCGAGCCCGACCAGGGCCGCCGGGCGATCACGCTCGTGCCCGACCTGCACGTGTGCGTCGTGCGCACGGACCAGGTGGTGCAGACCGTGCCCGAGGCCGTGCGCCTGCTCGCCGCGCACCCCGGGCGCCCGCAGACGTGGATCAGCGGCCCCAGCGCGACGAGCGACATCGAGCTCTCCCGCGTCGAGGGCGTGCACGGCCCCCGCACCCTCCACGTCGTCCTCGTCCCGCCGAGATAGAGCCCCGGTCCGCCGAGGTAGAGCCCTGGTCAGCCGAGGTAGAGCCCTGGTCGTGACCAGGGCTCTACCTCGCGCGACCGGGGCTCTACGTCGTGGGGAGTCCTGCCCGACGACGGTGGCGCACCTCCGCGAGGACCGTCGCCAGGCGGACGGGGAAGTCGTCGGGCGTGCCGGGCGGCAGCGCGTCCACCGGGAACCACGCGACGTCCTCGCTCTCGTCGCTGACGACCGTGCGCGCGTCCGGGTCGGCGAACGCGACGAACCCGACGTCCCAGTGCGTGCGGCAGGTGCCGAACGCCGCGGCGAGGTCGTGCCGGTGCACGTCCACCGGGGCGGACGGCGCGGCGCCCGCCCCGACCTCGGGCGCCACGCGCGGCTCGTGGCCCGCGTCGTGCGGGGCGCCCGGCTCGGGATCCGGGTCGAACGGGACGAGGTCCTCGATGCCGCTCTCCTCGCGCGCCTCGCGGTAGGCGGCACCCGCGAGCGTCGTGTCCTCCGGCTCGGTGTGGCCGCCCACCTGGACCCAGAACCGGCCCTTGCGGTGGAAGCACAGCAGCACGCGGTCGAGACCGGGGCTGAGCACGAAGCAGCTCGCCGTGAGGTGCTGCGGACCGCCGTCGCGCCGCATCGCCTCGGCGCGCGGGCCGGCGTCGCCGCGGACGAACGCGCGGTACTCCGCCGCGAGCGCCCCCTGACGGGGATCCACGGGCTCCCACCGGTCGAGGCGGTCGAGGGCGTCGCGGGCGAGCAGGGCGGCGGGGTCCGGAGCAGTCACCGGGGAAGGCTACGCGCCCCACCCGACGCCCCGCCTCGGGGCTCGCGCCGGACGCTGCGACAATGGTGTCCCGTGAGCGACCCTCAGCACGACGCCGACGGCGGCCCCACCGACGCCGCCACCCGGACCGACCCGGTGCCGACCGGACCCGCCGGGGACCCGGCGCTGTTCGACCTCCCGCCCGGGTCGCGCGAGGTCCCGACGCGGATCGTGCTGCTCACCGGGGCGTCGGGCTCGGGCAAGACGTCGCTCACCCGCCGGCTCGGGCTCCCGGTCGTCGCGCTCGACGACTTCTACCTCGACCACGACCACCCCGACCTGCCGCAGCGCTTCGGCATCGTGGACTGGGACGACCCCCGCTCGTGGGACGCCGAGGGTGCGGTCGCGGCGCTCGTCGACCTCGCGCGCGCGGGCCACGCCGACGTGCCGGTCTACGACATCCCGACGTCGCGCCGCACCGGCACGACCCACGTCGACGTCACGGGCTCGCGCGTCGTCCTGGCGGAGGGCATCTTCGCGGCGGAGATCGTCGCGGCCTGCCGCGCACAGGACGTGCTGGCCGACGCGATCTGCCTCTACCGACCACGACTCGTGACGTTCTGGTTCCGCCTGCTGCGCGACCTCGCCGAGATGCGCAAGCCGCCGCTCACCCTGTTCCGGCGCGGCTGGGCGCTGCTGCGCGCCGAGCCCGCGCTCGTGCGGCACTGGGAGTCGCTCGGCTGCCGCGCGCTCACGCCCGCGCAGGCCGAGAAGGAGATCCGCGCACTGCTGCGGCCCGCCTCGGCGTAGGCGTCACCCCGGCGGGGCGGCGATCTCGATCGTCGCGACCGACGGTCCGCCGCACTCCGAGTCGGCACCGTCCGCGCTCTCCCACGTCGGGTCGATCTCGCGCTCGACGACGACGTCGCCCGAGGCGACCTCGACGACACGGACGACGACCGTGCCGACCGGACCGTTCAGCGCCGACCCGGTCCACTCGCCGACGGAGGGCGCGTCCTGCGCCTCTCCGGTCGGCTCGGGCGAGGTCTCGACGGCCTGGGGCGGGACCGGGTCGACCGGGTCGACCGGGATCGTCGTGGGGGCCCGCTCGGGGCCGGGCCGGAGCGTACCGTCGCGCACGAGCGCGCAGGGGTCGGCGCCGACGCAGGCCACCGTGACGCCGTACGCGTCGCGGTCCGGCCAGGAGTCGTCGAGCCGGACCTCCAGGCGAGCCGAGTACCCGACCGCCGGGCACGCGGTGACCAGACCTCCCGGACCGCTGCACGCCGGGAGCACGGCGACGAGCAGCGCACCGACCAGGCCGTGCGCGCGTCGTCGCGCTCGTGCGATGCTCACCGACGTCCCCTCTCGCGGCCCGCCCGCCCGTCGGGCCCTCGTCCACTCTTTGTCACGGACGGCCCGCGCCTTGCACCACGGCGCACGTTCCCCCTCGCCGAGCCTGCCGAGACGTGAGAAGTGGCCCCTGACCCGCGCGTCGCGGGGACCACTTCTCACGTCTCGGCGGGGAGCGTCCCGACGACGATCGTCGCGCCGATGTCGTCGTCCCGGACGACGCGCGCGACCAGCCCGGCCCGGCCGAGCACCGCGACGGCGCCCGCTGCCTGACGCTCGCCGGACTCGGTGAGCAGGTGTCCGCCGGGGGCGAGCCAGGCGGACGCCTCGGTCGCGACGCGGCGCAGCACGTCCAGCCCGTCGCCGCCGCCGTCGAGGGCGACGTGCGCCTCGTGGTCGCGCGCCTCGCGCGGCAGCAGCGGGATCTCGCCCGACGGGACGTACGGCACGTTGGCGAGGAGGAGGTCGACCCGCCCGCGCAGACCGGCGGGCAGAGGGTCGAAGAGGTCGCCCTCGTACGCGGTCCCGCCGACGGCCGCGACGTTGCGCGCCGCGCACGCGACCGCGGCCGGGTCCACGTCGCTCGCGTGCAGCGCGGCGGTCTCGTCGCCGCCGAGGCCCACCGCGGTCGCGAGCCCCAGCGCCCCGGCACCGCAGCACAGGTCGACGACGACCGTCCGGCCGTCCGGGCCACCCTCCGGACGACGGCCGGGGCCGCTGCCCGGGCCGCCGTCGGGCAGCTGGGCCGGGCGCCCGGCCCGCCGCCCGAGCGCGACCGCCTCGTCGACGAGCAGCGTGGTGCGCTGGCGCGGCACGAACACCCCGGGGTCCACGGCGACCCGCAGCCCGTGGAAGTCGACGTACCCGAGGACGTGCTCGAGCGGCTCGCCCACGACCCGGCGCGCGACGAGCGCCTCGAGGTGCGCGTCGTCGTCGGCCCGCTCGGCGAGGAGCGTGGCCTCCTCCTCCGCGAAGACGCACCCGGCGGCGCGCAGGCGGGCGGTGAGGTCGTCGAGCCGGCTCTGGTCCACGCTCCGGACGGTACTCCGGGTATCGCCGCCCCGGGACCGCCGACCTATCCCGGCGACCGATCCCGGCGACCGATCCCGGCGACCGATCCCGGCGACGCTGACCGTCAGTCGCGCAGGAGCGGGAGGAGCCGGGTGCCCTGGCGCTCGATCTCGCGCAGGTACGGGGTGTCGGACAGGACGAAGTGCGTCACGCCGAGGTCCTCGTAGCGCCGCAGCGCCTTCGCGACGTCCTCCGCGGAACCGACGAGCCACGTCGTGCCCGCTCCCCCGCCGCCGAACCGGCCCGGGGCGGTCCACAGGTTGTCGTCGAGCACCTCGCCCCGCTCGGCCAGGTCGAGCAGGCGCTGCTGCCCGACGGCGGCGCTCCGCCCCCGGTCCCGGGCCGACCACGCCTCGCGCTCCGGCGAGCGGGCCGCGAGCTGCGCGACCTTCGCCTCGGCGTCGGCCCACGCCTCCTCGGTCGTGTCCCGCACGAACGTCGTGACGCGCAGCCCGAACTCGAGCGGTGCGTGCTCACGGCCGAGCTCGGCGCTCAGCCGCCTCAGCCGGTCGATGCGCTCCGCGATCCCGTCGAGCGGCTCGCCCCAGAAGAGCTGCACGTCGGCCTCGGTCGCCGCGACGCGCTCCGCCGCCTCCGAGGCGCCGCCGAAGTAGATCCGCGGGTGGGCGCGGTCGCCGCGGACGACGGGCCGCGGCCCCAGCGACGAGCGCGTCACCGAGAAGTGCTCGCCCGCGTACGTGACCTCCTCCTGCGTCCACAGGCGCCGCACGATCTGCAGGAACTCGCGCGTGCGGGCGTAGCGGTGCGCCGGGTCGGCCTCGCCGTCGCCGTACGCCTCCTGCCCGTCGGTGCCGGACACGATGTTGACGCGCAGCCGGCCGCCGCTGAGGTGGTCGAGGGTCGCGGCGGCGGACGCGAAGTGCGCGGGCCGCCAGAACCCGGGCCGGATCGCGACGAGCGGCTCGAACGTCGTGGTGCGGGCGGCGAGCGCCGTCGCGACCGTGAACGTGTCGGGACGCCCCCAGCTCGTCCCGAGCAGCGCGCCCGCGAACCCGTGGCGTTCCAGGGCGTGCGCGTGGCTCGTCAGGGTGTCGAGGCTGTTGTGGTCCTCGGTGGTGTCGTCGCCGCGGTGCCCCGGCCGCACCTGGTTCGGGATGTACCAGAGGTGCTCCGCGCTCATGCGAAGGCCCCCTCGACGACTCGTGCCCCGCCGTCGGACGACGTCCCGGCGGGGGCCGCGTCCGTGTAGCGGTTGGCCGGCCGTTCGAGCCCGTAGTGCTCGCGCAGCGTCCGGCCCTCGTACTCGGTGCGGAACAGGCCGCGCTCGCGCAGCACGGGCAGCACGTGCTCGACGAACTGCTCGAGCCCCGACGGCAGCACCGCGGGCATGATGTTGAACCCGTCGGCGGCCTCGGCGTCGTACCAGTCCTGGAGCGCGTCGGCGACCTGCTCGGGCGTCCCCGCGAACGTGCGGTGGCCCCGCCCGCCGCCGAGGCGCCCGATGAGCTGGCGCACCGTGAGCCGCTCGCGGCGCGCGAGCTCGACGATCAGCGTGTACCGGCTCTTGGCCCCCTCGATCTCGTCCTCGGTGGGCAGGCCGTCGGGCAGCTCGCGGTCGAGCGGCAGGTCCTCGGGCGCGAGGCGCAGCGTCTTCGCGAGCTGGGCGCGCGCGTACTCGGGGACGATGAGCTCGTCGAGCTCGCGCTCCCGCGCGAGCGCCTCCGCCTCCGTGGACCCGATGACGGGGACGATGCCGGGCAGGATCTTCACCGTGCCCGGGTCCCGCCCGACGGCGACCGCCCGGGCCTTGAGGTCGGAGTAGAACGCCTGGGCGTCGGCGAGCGTCTGGTGCGCGGTGAACACGGCCTCGGCCTAGCGCGCGGCGAGGTCCTTGCCGTCCTCGGACGACCCGGCCTGCACGATGAGCGGGCGCGCCTGCGGCGAGCGCGGCGTCGTGAGCGCGCCGTGCACGGAGAAGTGGGTGCCGACGTGCGCGGGCCCGTGGATCTTGGCCGGGTCCGCCCAGACGCCCGCGGCCTTGTCGGCGAGCACGGCGTCGTCCTCCCACGAGTCCCAGAGCCGGAACGCGACGTCGAGGAACTCGGCCGCGCGCTCGTACCGCACGGCGTGCGCCGGCTGGTCGTCGAGGCCGAAGTTCCGCGCGATCTCCGGCCCGGCCGTCGTGACGACGTTCCACCCGGCGCGGCCGCCCGAGACGTGGTCGATCGACGCGAAGCGCCGCGCGAGGTTGTAGGGCGAGTTGTACGTCGTCGACGCCGTCGCGATGAGGCCGATGTGCTCGGTCACGGTCGCGATCGCCGTCAGGACGATGAGCGGGTCGAGCGAGCCCGCCGGGCGGCGCCCGACGTCGGACCGCAGCCCGGGGCCGTCCGCGAAGAAGATCGAGTCGAGCTTCCCCGCCTCCGCGACCTGCGCGAGGCGCTGCAGGTGCGCGATGTTCGTCGAGGTCCACGACGGGTCGCTCTCGGGCAGGCGCCACGACGCCTCGTGGTGGCCCGTGCTCATGAGGAACGCGTTGAGGTGCAGGCGGCCGGGGCGGTGGCCCGAGGAGGCGTGGCGGGTCATGCGGCGGTGTCCTTCCGGTCAGGGGTGGTCGGGGCGTCGCGGACGACGCCGAGCGCGTCGAGCAGCTCGGTGCGGAGCCGGGCGAAGCGGGGGTCGGCGGGGTCGCGGGCCTCGGTGGGGCCGTAGCTCCGGTCGACGCGGCGCTCGGCCGCGATCCGCCCCTCGTCGAGCACGACGACGCGGTCCGCGAGCACGATCGCCTCGTCCACGTCGTGCGTGACGAGCAGGACCGCGGGGCGGTGCCGCGCGCACAGGTCGCGCAGCAGGGCGTGCATCCGGATGCGCGTCAGGGCGTCGAGCGCGCCGAACGGCTCGTCGGCGAGCAGGAGCCGCGGCGAGCGCACGAGCGAACGGGCGAGCGACACGCGCTGCTGCTCGCCGCCCGAGAGCTCGTTCGGCCACGCGCGCTCGCGCCCGGCCAGGCCGACCTCCGCGAGGCTCGCGCGGCCGGCGTCCCGCGCGGCGCTCCGCCCGCGCGCCCCGGCGTCGAGACCGAGCACCACGTTGTCCAGCACGCGCGCCCACGGGAGGAGCCGCGAGTCCTGGAAGACGACGGACACCTGGTCCGGCACGACGACCTCGCCCGAGCCCGCGACCCCGTGGTCGAGCGCGGCGAGCGCGCGCAGGAGCGTGCTCTTGCCCGAGCCGGACCGGCCCAGGATCGCGACGAACTCGCCGTCGTCCACGGTGAGGTCGAGGTGGTCGAGGATGCGCTGCTCCCCGTACGACCGGACGAGCGAGCGGACCCGCACGGCCGCGCCCGGCGTCGTCGGGCGGGCCTCCTGCGCGGTCAGTCCTCCAGCGTGCGCCGCCACGAGAGCACCCTCCTCTGCAGGAGACGGACGGCGAGGTCCGCGGAGTAGCCCAGCACGCCGTAGACCACGAGGCCGACGAGGATGATCTCCGTCTGCCCGTACGTCCGGGCGAGCTCCATCATGTAGCCGATCCCGGCCGTCGCGTTGACCTGCTCGACGACGACGAGCGCGAGCATCGAGCCCGTGACCGCGAACCGCAGGCCGAGGAAGAAACCGGGCAGCGCGCCGGGCAGGATGACGCGGCGCACGAACTGCCACCGCGAGAGCTGCACCGTCTCGGCGAGCTCGACGTAGCGGCTGTCGATCGCGCGCAGGCCGTTGTGCGTGTGCAGGTAGATGGGGATGAAGACGCCGAGCGCGATGGTGATGACCTTCATCTCCTCGCCGATGCCGAACCACAGGATGAGCAGCGGCAGGAGCGCGAGGTTGGGGATGGCGCGCTTGACCTGGATCGGGCCGTCGAGCACGGCGTCGCCCACCCGGCTCAGCCCGGCGGCCAGCGCGAGCACGACGCCCGCGACGATGCCGGCCGCGAGCCCGAGCGCGGCGCGCGTCAGGGACACGCCGAGGTGCGCCCCGAGCTTGCCGTTCGCGACGAGCTCCGCGCCCGTCGAGACGACCGTCCACGGCGCGGACAGCACGCGCGGGTCGACGAGCCCCGTCGCGGACCCCACCGACCAGACGACCGCGAGGAGCGTGACCCCGACGAGCGCCGCGAGCGGGACCGGCCGGCCGAGCCCGAGACGCGTGCCGCGCGGCCGCACGTCCCCCGGGGTGGACGGCGCGGCGTCGGCCCGCGGGACCGCGACGTCGACCCGGTCGACGACCGCGGCGCTCACTGCGCGCCCCCGTCCCGCGCGGCGGCGGCCGCCTCGCCCGCGACCGGGCCGAAGCGCACGTCGAACAGGTCCGCCGCGTCGAGCGGCTGCTCGTCGAGCTCCGTCGCGAGCAGGTCGACCGTCGCCTGCGTGCGCTCGATGCCCTCCGTGAGGTCGGACGGGACGTCCGGGACCGGCGCGTGGTCGACGAGGTACTGCGCGTCCTCCTCGCTGAGCCCCTGGTCCTCGATGTAGTACCCCTGCTTCCACTCCTCCGGGTGCTCCGCGACCCAGATCTTTGCCGCCGCCCACGCGGCGACGTACTCGCGCAGCGCCGCCGCCCTGGCCGGGTCGCGCACGACCTCGGTCGGGCCGTAGAGGTGCGACGCGTCGTCGCGCAGGTGGTGCTGGACCGACGTCGCGCCGTCGGCCTCGTACGTCGCGAGGTACCGGAAGAGCTGCGTGCCGCCGAGCGGCGCGACGTCGACCTCGCCCGCCGCGAGGGCCGTCGAGTAGACGTCGCCCGTGCTCGGGAGCTCGACGAGCTCGACGTCGTCCTGCGTGAGCCCGGCCTCCTGCAGCGCCTTGAGGACGATCGCCCCCTGCGCCTGGCCCGGGCTGAACGCGATGCGGTGACCGCGGAAGTCCTCGAGCGAGCCGAGCTCGACCCCCGGCGCCCCCGCGAACTCGTAGACCGGCGCGTCCTCCCAGTTCTCCCGGTAGACGGACGCGTAGACCTGCACGTCCAGGCCCGTCCACGTCGCGTGGATCGGCGGGATCTCCGCGACGGCGCCGACGTCGAGCGACCCGGCCCGGAACGCCTCCGTCGTCGCCGGGCCGCCCGAGATGTTGGCCCACTCGATCTCGAACGAGAAGTCGCTGTCCAGGTCGTCGCCCGCGAGCTCGAACGCCTTCTGCGTCGTCGGGTCGCCGACGCGCAGGACGGTGCCCTCCGGCACCTCGGTGGGCAGCTCGGCGTCCGGGGCGAGCGTGCCGCCGTCGGCCGGGTCACCGCCCCCGGACGCCTCGGCGGTGCTGCACGCACCGGCGGCGAGGAGCGCGACGAGACCGAGCGCGACGGCCGTCGCCCTCCGGCGGCCGGGTGGTGCGGACGGACGGAGCGGGGAAGCAGGCATGGCGGGTCCTCTCAGGGAGAGCGCACGGGGACGCACGAGGGCGCGCGGGTGCCGTGCGCGGGAGGGTGGTGGGACGGCCCGACGGCGGCCCGGGGCGGCCGTCGGTCAGTGCGTCGGGGTGCTCAGCGGCACGCGGTCGGACGACACGCGGCCCGACGGCGCAGGCGCGCACGCAGAGCGCGACGACACGCGAGTCCGGGCACGTGCCCGGCGTCGGTGGCGGGGAGGGCGACGAGGCCCCCCGGTGTCGTCGGCATGCGGGCGACTGTGCCAGCGTGCGCAGACCCCGCAAAGGGCCGTCGCCCCCCGTCCCACGACGAGAACGAACGTAACGCCGTGCAACGGCCCCTCGCCCGCCGACCAGGTGGTCCGTGTCGGCCGAGCAGGCGATGGTGGTGCGTCGGTCGCCCGGGACGCGCCACGACCACCTGCTCGTCGGGAGAGGGGGCGCCGGGACGACGACGGGCCCCGACCCTCCCGGAGGAGGATCGGGGCCCGTGTGTCAGGCGTTCAGGAGTGCGTCACTCCGCGCCGGCCTGCAGCTCGCCCGTCGGGGGCAGGTCGCGGACCGAGACGCCGGTCGGGGCGTCGAGCGCGGCGGCCGCGCCCACGCTCACCGGGCCGCGGTCGTGCTCGCCCTTCGAGACACCCCGGAAGGTGAACTCGCCGAGCAGGCCCTCGCCCTCGGCGTCGACCAGGACGATCTCGCCAGCCTTGAGCTCGCCGAACAGGATCTTCTCGGAGAGCACGTCCTCGATGTCGCGCTGGATCGCGCGGCGCAGCGGACGAGCACCCAGGACCGGGTCGTAGCCCTTCTCGGCGAGGAGCTGCTTCGCGGGCTGCGTGAGCTCGATGCCCATGTCCTTGTCCCGCAGGCGGGCGTCGAGACGGGCGATCATCAGGTCGACGATCTGGATGATCTCGGCCTGCGAGAGCTGCGGGAAGACCACCACGTCGTCGACGCGGTTGAGGAACTCCGGCCGGAAGTGCTGCTTGAGCTCGTCGTTGACCTTCGCCTTCATGCGCTCGTAGGACGTGACCAGGTCGCCGCCGGCGTTGAAGCCGGTCTGGACGCCCTTGGCGATGTCCCGCGTGCCGAGGTTGGTCGTCATGATGATGACGGTGTTCTTGAAGTCCACGACACGGCCCTGCGAGTCGGTCAGGCGACCGTCCTCGAGGATCTGCAGGAGCGAGTTGAAGATGTCCGCGTGGGCCTTCTCCACCTCGTCGAACAGGACGACCGAGAACGGCTTGCGCCGCACCTTCTCGGTGAGCTGGCCACCCTCGTCGTACCCGACGTAGCCGGGGGGCGAGCCGAACAGCCGCGAGACGGTGTGCTTCTCGGAGAACTCCGACATGTCGAGCTGGATGAGCGCGTCCTCGTCCCCGAAGAGGAACTCGGCGAGCGCCTTGGCCAGCTCCGTCTTCCCGACGCCCGTGGGGCCGGCGAAGATGAACGACCCACCGGGGCGCTTCGGGTCCTTGAGGCCCGCACGCGTCCGGCGGATGGCCTGCGACAGCGCCTTGATCGCGGCCTCCTGGCCGACGACGCGCTTGTGCAGCTCGTCCTCCATGTTGAGCAGGCGGCTGGACTCCTCCTCGGTGAGCTTGAAGACCGGGATGCCCGTGGCCATGGCCAGGACCTCGGCGATCAGCTCCTCGTCCACCTCCGCGACGGTGTCCAGGTCACCGGACTTCCACGCCTTCTCCTTGTCGGCGCGCTTCGCGGTGAGCTGCTTCTCCTTGTCGCGCAGGCCGGCGGCCTTCTCGAAGTCCTGCGCGTCGATCGCGGACTCCTTCTCGCGGCGCGCCTCGGCGATCTCCTCGTCGAGCTCCTTGAGCTCCGGCGGGGCCGTCATGCGGCGGATGCGCAGGCGCGCGCCCGCCTCGTCGATGAGGTCGATCGCCTTGTCCGGGAGGAACCGGTCGTTGATGTACCGGTCCGCGAGCGTGGCCGCGGAGACCAGCGCGGAGTCCGTGATGGACACGCGGTGGTGCGCCTCGTAGCGGTCGCGCAGGCCCTTGAGGATCTCGATGGCGTGCGGGAGCGACGGCTCGGCGACCTGGATGGGCTGGAAGCGACGCTCCAGGGCCGGGTCCTTCTCGACGTGCTTGCGGTACTCGTCGAGCGTCGTCGCGCCGATGGTCTGCAGCTCGCCGCGCGCGAGCATCGGCTTGAGGATGCTCGCGGCGTCGATCGCGCCCTCGGCGGCACCCGCCCCGACGAGGGTGTGGATCTCGTCGATGAACAGGATGATGTCGCCGCGCGTGCGGATCTCCTTGAGCACCTTCTTGAGGCGCTCCTCGAAGTCGCCGCGGTAGCGCGAGCCGGCCACGAGCGCGCCGAGGTCCAGCGTGTAGAGCTGCTTGTCCTTGAGCGTCTCGGGGACGTCGCCGCGCACGATGTCCTGGGCGAGGCCCTCGACGACGGCCGTCTTGCCGACGCCGGGCTCGCCGATGAGGACGGGGTTGTTCTTGGTGCGGCGGCTCAGCACCTGCATGACGCGCTCGATCTCGAGGCTGCGCCCGATGACCGGGTCGAGCTTGCCCTCGCGCGCGGCCTGGGTGAGGTTGCGCCCGAACTGGTCGAGCACGGCCGAGCCGGACGGCTGGCCCTCGGTGGGACCGCCGGCGGCGACCGGCTCCTTGCCCTGGTAGCCGGACAGGAGCTGGATGACCTGCTGGCGCACCTTGTTGAGGTCGGCGCCCATCTTCGTCAGGACCTGGGCGGCGACGCCCTCGCCCTCGCGGATGAGGCCGAGCAGGATGTGCTCGGTGCCGATGTAGTTGTGGCCGAGCTGGAGCGCCTCGCGCAGCGACAGCTCGAGCACCTTCTTGGCGCGCGGCGTGAACGGGATGTGCCCGCTCGGGGCCTGCTGGCCCTCGCCGATGATCTCGGTCACCTGGGTGCGGACGCCGTCGAGGGAGATCCCGAGGGACTCCAGCGCCTTGGCCGCGACACCCTCGCCCTCGTGGATGAGGCCGAGGAGGATGTGCTCGGTGCCGATGTAGTTGTGGTTGAGCATCCGCGCCTCTTCCTGGGCGAGGACGACGACCCGACGGGCTCGGTCTGTGAATCTCTCGAACATGTGCTGCTCCTCGTGAGCGGCGTACACCTGCCCGCCGGACGACGGGTACAAGCCTGACCGCATTGACTCTATGCGGTTCGAACGAGCCGCACCCCCTCCGTATGCCGTTGTTCGCCAGGGGCGTGAAAGAGGGGTCGCGCCGTGACCTGCCGGGCGGTCGCGGGTGCACGACGGCGGAGATCACCCGGCCCGACACGCGCCGGGGGCGTTGACCGCGGCCCGCGCCACGGGCAGGCTCGGGAGTGCGCCCCGCACGACGTCCAGAAGGGTGGCGAGAGCGATGCACCAACCGGACCAGCCGCCGGAGGACACCCCCGCACCGGACGCGGACGAGCGAGAGGCACGCCCCACGGGCTCGGCCGCGTCGTGGGAGCAGGTGGTCGCGCGGTTCCACGGCGCCGTCGCGGAGGTCGACGACCCGCTCACCTGGGGTCTCGACCTCGACGAGGAGACGCTCACGGGTGCCGGCCACGGCGCGCACGACCCGGCCGAGGAGCGCTTCCTGCGCTCCTACGTGTCGTTCACGGGCGAGACGCTCGACGTCGAGACGCTGCGGGTGCGGGCCGCGCACGACGAGCAGGCCGAGGACATCGCCCGCACCGCGCTCAGCGGGGCGCTCGCCGCGCCCCTGCACTCCGACACCCCCGGCGACGACGACTTCCTCGACTCCTACCAGGAGTACCGCGCCGCGATGCGCGCGATCGTCGAGGAGGTGGACGTCGCGCCCGTCGTGCGCACCACGTTCCGGGTCGACGGCGAGACCCGCCCCTGCCTGTACGTCACCGTGCGGGAGCACGCCGCGGCGTACGTGCCGGTCGGGGACCGGGCGCTCGTCGTCTCGGGCCCGGCGGACCTGCTCGCGCGGGTCGACGTCGTCACCCGCCCCCTGCGCAACATCCTCCAGGACGAGCCCGACCCGCGGTTCTGACCGGCTCCACGCGCCGCGCCCCGGGACTCTCGTCCACCACCTCGGGACGCCCGTCCCGGGCGCGGCGCGGCCCCGCGGCCTAGGGTCGAGTCAGCACCGGCGCCGCCGACGGCGTCGGGGACAGCACGCCGACGGCGCACGCGGTCGGCCGACCGGGCGGAGGTGGCGAGATGCGCGGCGTGATCGTCGGTGTCGACGGGTCGGAGGAGTCGGGCGGCGCGCTCGACTGGGCGATGCGCGAGGCGGCGGACCGGGCGGTGCCCCTGACGGCCGTGCTCGCGTTCGAGTCGCGGCAGGGGCCGGGCGACGGCCCCGACGCGGCGGCCGAGGAGAAGCGGGCGCTCGTCCAGGAGTGGCTCGACGCCGCGCGCGCCCGCACGGGGATCGGCCCGGACGCGGTCACCGCGACGGCCGTCGCCGAGCGCGGCAGCCCCGCGGCCGTCCTGCTCGCCCTCGCCCAGCCGCGCGTCGCGCAGGCCGCCCAGGACGACGTGCGGCCCGACGCCGCCGACGGCGACGACGCCGACCTGCTCGTCCTCGGCCGCTGCGGCCGGGGCCGCCTCGGCCGGATGGTCCTCGGGTCGGTGCCGACCGCCGTCGTGCAGCACGCGACCGTCCCCGTGACCGTGGTGCGCGGGACGCCCGACGTGCGCCACGACCACGCGCGGCCCGTCGTCGTCGGGGTCGACGGGTCGTCGACGTCGGTCCAGGCGCTGCGGCACGGCGCCGACGTCGCGCGGCGCACGGGCGCGACGCTCGAGGCCCTGTTCTGCTGGCAGATCGTCTCGCTCGCGCCCCTGCCCGACTCGTGGGGATGGACGCCGCCCATCGACGACTACGAGAAGTTCGCCGCCCAGAAGCTCGACGCCGCGCTCGAGGCGGCGGGGGTCGACCTGCCCGACGACCGCCTCGTGCGCAGCGTGCAGCACGTGCACGCCGCGAAGGGGGTCATCGAGGCGTCGTCGCGCGCGGAGCGGCTCGTGCTCGGCAACCGCGGCGTCGGCGGGTTCGACCGGCTGCTCCTGGGGTCCGTGAGCCGGCACGCGGTCGAGTACGCGCACTGCCCGGTCACGGTCGTGCGGCCCGCGGACGCGACGCACCCCTCGGGGGCGCACGACAACTGAGGCCTCGCCCGACGCGCGGGCGGCAGCGACGCCCGCCGCGCGGCATGATGGAGCTCCCCGACAGGCCGGAGCCCCGATGACGAACGTCGACCTCCTCACGGAAGCCCACCTCACGACCGCCCGCACCGCGGCGAACGGTCGCAGCGCCGAGGTCGTGCTGCACGACGGCCCGCTGCGCCAGACGATCCTCGCGCTGCGCGCGGGCGTCGAGCTCGGCGAGCACAACTCCCCGCCCGCGGCGTCGATCCAGGTG
This sequence comes from Cellulosimicrobium sp. 72-3, assembly GCF_013127315.1. Classification (NCBI taxonomy): domain Bacteria; kingdom Bacillati; phylum Actinomycetota; class Actinomycetes; order Micrococcales; family Promicromonosporaceae; genus Cellulosimicrobium; species Cellulosimicrobium sp. 72-3. The sequence continues at coordinate 824,326 of NZ_CP053419.1, read as the reverse complement.
CTGCGCGGCCGGGTCCGGGTCACGGCGCTCGGCGAGGGCGACGTCGAGCTGGGCGAGGGCGAGCTGCGCGTGCTCACCCACGAGCGGCACGCGGTGAGCGCGATCGAGGACGCGGCGTTCCTCCTGACGACCGTGACGAGCGTCCCGGGCAGCTGAGCCCCGGCGCTCCCTGCCCCCCGCCCCTCTCTCCGCGAGCACGCGATCCGCGACCGGATCGCGTCGAGAGGGGTCGCGGACCCCGTGCTCGGCGGGTAGGGCCTGCCCGGCCGCGGCGCCCGGGGCTCGATGCACCGCGAGCTGCTCCTGCGAACCGCCCGCACGGCTGCCAGGGTGGTGCGGATGAGAGCCTCGACAACGACGACCGTCCTCGCCGCGAGCGCCCTGGTCCTCGCGGCCTGCACCGCGGCCCCCGGCGACGCGCCGAGCACCCCGGAGCCGTCGGCCCCGGCCCCCTCGACCTCTGCCGCGACCCCGGCACCCGGCGATCCCGCCGCGGCGCTCCCGACGGACGCGCCCGCCGACGTCCTCCTCCCCGCGGGCGCGTGGGGCGGCGAGGGAGGACGCGAGGAGGCGGAGGGGGTCGCGGACTGGCACCTCCCGGAGGCGTGCGCCGACGGCGGCCCCGCGGACGCCACGGCGATGCGCACCGCGACCGAGGGCGACGGCGCGGCCGAGGGCGTCGTGGGGGTCCACCAGGTCGCGGTGTTCGCCGACGCCGACGCCGCCACCGCGGAGGCCGCGCGGCTCGCGGACCTGCTCGCCGCGTGCGCGGCGCAGGGCGGCGCGGAGGGCACGACGTACACGGCCGAGCCGCTCGACGTCGGCGCCCAGGGCGGCGGCCTGGCCACCGACTAATACGGGTCGGGCGGGAGCGGGGACCTGGACACGGCGCTCGGCACCTACCTGGCGACGACGCGCCGCGGTGCCGCGGTCACGCTCGTCGCGCTCGACGGCGGGGAGAGCACCGTCGGCGCGGCCCGCGAGACGGTCGCGGAGCAGGCCCGCGCCGCGTGGGAGCGGCTGTGCCGCTACGAGCAGGCGGGCTGCTGACGGACGGCCCCTCCGCCCGGAAGACTCACTCCCGGGACGTCGTGCCCGGGTCGCCGTGGCGGGCGCTCAGCCCCGGACGGCCCAGGCGGCGAGGGTCAACGCCGTGACGTCCTCCGCGACGGCGCCGGGCCAGTCGGGCCGCTCGCCGACGGCGAGGCGTCGCCACGCCGCACCGCCCCACGTCCCGACGGCCCCGCCCGCGGCTCCCGCGACGGCGGCGAGGACCAGCCCGACCGGACCGGTCCGGTGCCGGGCGACGAGCACGCCGCCCACGGCGCCGCTCGCGACGCGGACGACGGGGCCGGGCGGCGCGAGCCGGCTCGGCGTCTGCGGCAGCTTGTCGCCGACCAGCTCGCCGACGACGCCCAGGAGCGCCGCGCCGCGCGCGAGCGGCCCGGGTCCGTGGTCCGACCGGCGCGACCCGCGGGGCCGCACGAGGCCGGCCAGCACCGGCGCCGCGACCCCGAGGCTGCTGCGCGAGCCCGCGGCGACGCCGAGCGCGAGGGCCCGGGCGAGCACCGCCGTCGTGCCGCGCGGCGCGGCTGCGTCCTGGGACGTCATGGGGTCCTCCTGCGGTGTGGTGGTGGCCCGGTCGACCGGGTTCTCCCGAACGTAGCCGCTCCCGGGGCGGCCCACCCGGCGGCGCGGCGCGCCGCCCGCCGGGTCCCGCGCCCGGGCCCACCCCCAGCGACGCCGAGGTCGGCGAGCAGGCGCTGCGCCTCGCGGTCGCCCAGGCGACGACGCACCCCGGCGCGTGGCGGTCCGGTGCCCGGTCGTGCTGCGGGAGCCCACCCCGCGCCCCTGCCGACGCCCCTCACGGACGGGTCGCGCTCGAACGGTTGACGGATCGGCACCACGGGGGCATGATCGGGAGGAGACGATACCCCCTAGGGGTATCAGCAGTTGAGAGGAGACACGGTGGACCACCGCACGGAGCACGGCCCCGGGCGTCGGACCGGCGCGGACGGCGAGCACGAGCACCACAAGGCGCACGGGCACCCCGAGGCGCACGGGCACCCCGGCGCGGCGGCGACCGCCGCCGTCGACCACGCGACGCACGACCCGGCCGCGCACCGCGGCCACGACACGGGGCACGAGGACCACCACGCGGGTCACGGCACCGCGGGTCACGGCACCGCCGGGCACGAGGGCCACGGCACGTCCGGGCACGAGAGTCACGACACGGCCGGTCACGGCACGGCGGGCCACGCCGGACACGACATGGCCGGGCACGGCGGGCACGGCGGGCACGGCGACCACGTCGGGCAGTTCCGCCGCCTGTTCTGGATCATGCTCGTCCTCGCGGTCCCCACGGTCGCGCTGAACGCCATGTTCGCGATGCTCCTGGGCTACGACCTGCCGGACGCCGCGTGGGTGCCCTGGGTGTCCCCCGTCCTCGGCACGGTGATCTACGCCTGGGGCGGGCGCCCGTTCCTCACCGGTGCGGTGAGCGAGCTGCGGAGCCGCAAGCCCGGGATGATGACGCTCATCTCGCTCGCCATCACGGTCGCGTTCGTGTCGTCGCTGGGAGCGAGCCTGGGCCTGCTCGCGCACGAGCTCGACGTCTGGTGGGAGCTCGCGCTCCTCGTCGTCATCATGCTGCTGGGCCACTGGCTCGAGATGCGCTCGCTCGCGCAGACGGCGTCCGCGCTCGACTCGCTCGCCGCGCTCCTCCCGGACGAGGCGGAGCGGGTCGCCGAGGACGGGACCGTGACGACCGTCGCGCCGACGGACCTGCGCGTGGGCGACCTGGTCGTCGTCCGGCCGGGCGGGCGCGTGCCCGCGGACGGCGAGGTCGCGTCCGGGTCCGCGGACGTCGACGAGTCGATGATCACCGGCGAGTCGCGCCCCGTGCGCCGCACCGTCGGGGACGCCGTGGTCGCCGGGACCGTCGCGACGGACGACGCGCTGCGCGTGCGGATCACGGCCGTCGGCGAGGACACCGCGCTCGCAGGCATCCAGCGGCTCGTCGCCGACGCGCAGGCGTCGTCGACGAAGACGCAGCGGCTCGCGGACCGCGCCGCCGGGTGGCTGTTCTGGTACGCGCTCGGCGCGGCGGCCCTGACGATCGGCCTGTGGCTCGTCTTCGGCACGCCGGAGCAGGCACTAATCCGGGCGATCACCGTCCTCGTCATCGCGTGCCCCCACGCGCTGGGCCTCGCGATCCCGCTCGTCGTCTCGCTGTCGACGGAGCGCGCCGCGAAGGCGGGCGTCCTCGTCAAGGACCGCCTGGCGCTCGAGCGCATGCGCACCGTGGACACCGTCCTGTTCGACAAGACCGGGACGCTGACCGAGGGCGAGCCCGTCGTCGTGCACCTCGCGACCGCGGGCAGCACGTCCGAGGCGGAGCTCCTCGCGCTCGCCGCGGCGGCCGAGGCGGACAGCCAGCACCCGCTCGCCCGGGCGATCGTGCGGGCGGCCGAGGAGCGGGGCGACGACGTCCCCCGCGCCACCGACTTCCGGTCGCTCACGGCCGTCGGCGTCGAGGCGACCGTCCCGACCCCCGACGGCGCCCGCCGCGTCGCGGTCGGCGGTCCCGCGCTCCTGCGCGAGCGCGGCCTCGACCCCCTGCCCGACGCCGCCACGTGGGCCGAGGACGGGTCGACCGTCCTGCACGTGGTCGTCGCGAGCGACGCCGGCACCGCGTCCGACTCGCGGTCCGGCGAGGTCGTGGGCGCGTTCGCCCTGGCGGACGCGATCCGTCCCGAGTCGCGCGAGGCCGTCGACGCGCTGCACCGGCGCGGCATCCGGGTCGTCATGATCACCGGCGACGCCGAGCCCGTCGCCCGCGCGGTCGGGCGCGAGCTCGGCATCGACCAGGTGTTCGCGGGCGTGCGCCCCGAGGACAAGGACGCGAAGGTCGCGGAGCTGCAGCACGGTGGGCGCGTCGTCGCGATGGTCGGCGACGGCGTCAACGACGCCCCGGCGCTCGCCCAGGCGGACGTCGGCACCGCGATCGGCGCCGGCACCGACGTCGCGATCGCCTCGGCCGGGGTCATCCTCGCGAGCTCCGACCCGCGCGCGGTGCTGTCGATCATCGAGCTGTCGCACGCGTCGTACCGCAAGATGCAGCAGAACCTGTGGTGGGCCGCGGGCTACAACATCGCGGCCGTGCCCCTCGCCGCGGGCGTGCTCGCGCCCGTCGGGTTCGTCATGCCGATGGCTGTGGGCGCGATCCTCATGTCCGCGTCGACCGTGATCGTCGCGCTCAACGCGCAGCTGCTGCGCCGCACGGACCTCGACCCGGCGCGGCTCGCGGCGCGCTGACCTGGGCCGCGCTGACCCGGGCCGCGAGGCCCGCCCCGACCACGAGGTTGCCGTCGTTCTCCTGCGGAGGACGACGGCAACCTCGTGGTCGCCCGCGCGGAGGGTCGTGCTCGACCGCGAGGAACGTCGTGCGCGCTGCGAGACTGGGACGGTGACCACGCCGACCCCCGACGACCGGCCCGTCGCCGGCGTCCTGCTCACGCCCGGAGCCGGAGCGAGCCGCGACCACGGCGCGCTCGTCGCGATCGACGAGGCGCTGGCCGCCCTCGACCCGCCCGTCCCCGTGCGCCGCGTCGACTTCCCCTACCGGATCGCCGGCAAGCGGATGCCCGACCGTCCGCCCGTCGCGATCGCGCACGTCCGCGCCGAGGCGGAGGCGTTCGCCGCCGAGCTCGGCACCACGACGGACCGCCTCGTGCTCGGCGGCCGCTCGTACGGCGGGCGCATGTGCTCGATGGTCGTCGCCGAAGGACTCCCGGCCGCAGGGCTGGCGCTCGTCAGCTACCCGCTGCACCCGCCGGGCAAGCCCGAGCGGCTGCGGACCGAGCACTTCCCGGACCTCCACGTGCCGGTCCTCCTCGTCTCCGGGCGCACCGACCCGTTCGCGACGCCGGACGAGCTCGCCGAGCACGCGGCCGCGATCCCCGGGCCCGTCACGCGCGTCGAGCTGCCCGGTGCCCACGACCTCAAGGGGCAGGACGCGGCCGTGTGCGAGGCCGTCGTCCGGTGGCTCGCGACGCTCGGGGCCTGACCCGCCCCAGGGCGCCGCCCCGACGTTCCGACCGGCCCGCACGACTGCGTACGATGTGCCGCGGACCGCTCCCGAACGACCCGGAGGTGTTGATGCGCGCCGCTGGCCGCCTGCTCGCCCTCGCACCCCTGGCGGTGCTCGTGGTGGCCGTCGCCGCCGCACCCGCGACCGCCGTCGGCCGGGACGGCGAGAGCGGGCTCGAGGTGAGCGTCGACGGTGTCTCGTTCGACCCGGAGCGCCTCTGGTCCGAGTGGGGCGCCGTCTCCTACGCCGTGAGCTCGCCGGACGGGAGCCGCGAGCGGTACTACTCCGACTCCTACGGCCCGCGCGACTCCGCGGACGGGTTCCTGGCCTTCTCGGTGCCGGCGCGCACGTTCCCCGACGGCTACTGCGTCACGTGGGCCCAGGTGTCCGGCCTGCGCGCGCAGCACGCGCGGTGGAACGGGGACGACCCCGTCTGCACGACGGCGCAGGCCGCGCCCTCCCCCACGACGGCGCCCCCGGCGCCGACCCCCGACGCCCCCGCGACCTCGGCCCCGACGGCCGAGGCGCCGCCGGTCGCGGCGGTCGTGGAGGCGCCCGTCGAGACGCCGGACGCGCCGGAGCCCGACGTGACGGAGGAGCCGACCGCCGAGCCGACGGAGGAACCGACCACGGCCGCCCCTGCCGAACCGACGCCGACCGCCGCGCCCACGACCGCGGGCCCCGAGCCGGCGCGCGTCCCGCTCGCGTCCGTCGACCGCACGGCGCCGCCCCCGCCCGCGGGCGAGACCTTCCCGACCTTCGCCGCGGTGGGTGTCGGCGGGCTCGTCGCCGCTGCGGCCGGCGGTGTGATCCTGCTCGTGCGCCGCGTGGGCTGAGCCCTCAGCGGCGGGCGGTGCCCGCCGTCGTCCGGCCGGAGCGGCGCTCCCAGCGCGCCAGCTCGTCGACGTCGCCGGCCGTGTAGTCGCTGTCGGACGGGTCCTCGGCCGCGACGGCGGGGACGCCGCACGTCGTGCGCGCCGTCGCGGCGGACGGCGCCCCACCGCCACGACGGCGGGCGGTCTCGCGGGCCGGGGCCAGGGTGTCGGCCATCGGGTGTCCTCTCCTCGTCGTCGGTCGTCACGACGAGAGAACTCTGTCCAGGCAGACGCCCGGTGACCACGGCCTGTACTCCGCGGGAACTCTGCCGGGCGGGACCGCCTGCGCCGCTCGGTCGAAACGGCGACGGGACACCCCACGACACAGAAAAGGCCGGGTCCGAAGACCCGGCCTGACCTGCCGTGATGGAGCCGCCTAAGGGAATCGAACCCTTGACCTATTCATTACGAGTGAATCGCTCTGCCGACTGAGCTAAGGCGGCGTGCTACGTCCCGGTCCGCTCGGCGAACCGGTGGCAACGAGCGCCTACTGTACCCAACGACCGGGCCAGATTCCAAAGCGGGCCCGCGGGCCGCCGTCGGGCACCCTCCGCGTCAGCAGCGGAGCCCGTCCTCGGGGACGGTCCCGTCCACGAGGTAGGCGTCCACGGCGTCGCTCAGGCAGTCGTTCGCGCGCCCGTACGCGGTGTGCCCCTCGCCCTCCCAGGTGACCAGGACGGCGGAGTCGAGCGTGTCGGCGAGGCCCTCGGCCCACACGTACGGGGTGGCCGGGTCGTTGGTCGTGCCGATGACGAGGATCGGCGCGGCGCCCTCCGCGGCGAGGTCGAACTCCTGGTCGACGACCGGGTACGCCCAGCCCTCGCACGTGAGCCCGCCGAACGCGAAGAAGTAGCCCATCGTCGGGGCCTCCTCCTCGAGCCGCTCGAGCTGGGCCTGCATCGCGGCCGGGTCGTCGTCCTGGCGCCCGTCGAGGCAGTTCACGGCCCGGAACGCCTCGGACGAGTTCGAGGAGTACGTGCCGTCGGCGTTCCGGTCGTTGTAGAAGTCGGCGAGGTAGAGCAGGCCGTTGCCGGTGCCCTCCTCGAACGCCTCGGTGAGCGCCTGCGTGAGCACGGGCCAGCTCTGGTCGTTGTACAGCGTGACGGCGACGCCGTAGAAACCGAGGGTCTGCGTGACGCTGCGACCCGAGTCCGTCGGGAGCGGGTTCGCCTTCGCGGCGTCGAGGAGCGAGCGGATCTGGCGCATCCCCGCGTCCGTGTCGCCCTTCAGCGGGCACCCGGCGCCGGCCTGGCAGTCCTCGACGTACGCGCGCAGGGCGTTCTCGAAGCCGACGGCCTGCTGCTCGGAGATCTCGTCCGGGTCGAGCGAGGTGTCGATCGCCCCGTCGAGCACCATGCGGCCGACCTTGTCCGGGAACAGCCCGGCGTACGTGGCCCCGAGCTGCGTGCCGTAGGAGTAGCCGAGGTACGCGAGCTTCTCGTCGCCGAGGACGGCGCGCAGCATGTCCATGTCGCGCGCGGCGCTCTGGGTGTCGACCTGGCCGAGCAGCTCGCCCGTGTTCTCGGCGCACGCGTCGGCCCACGCGCGACGGTCCTCCGCGAGCGCCTCGAGCCCCGCCTCGTCCGTGTCGAAGTCGCGCGACAGGGACTCGTCCTTGGCGGCGTCGTCGAGGCACACGACGGGCGACGACTGCCCGACGCCGCGGGGGTCGAAGCCCACGAGGTCGTAGGCCGCGGTGACGCTCTCGCCGACGGTCGGCGCGAGCGACTCGACGAAATCGACGCCCGACGCGCCGGGCCCGCCGGGGTTGGTGAGGAGCGAGCCGATGCGCTCGCCGGTCGCGGGCTGGCGCTTGACCGCGAGCTCGATCTCGCCCGCCGCCGGGTCCTGCCACGAGAGGGGCGCGCGCGCCGTCGTGCACTCCCAGCCGGCTCCGCAGTCCTCCCACGCGAGGGTCTGCCCGTAGAACTCCTCGAAGCCCTCCGGTCCCGTCTCGCCCGTGCCGGTCGACGACGCGGTCGGGACGTCCTCGACCGGGGTCTGCTGCTTCGGGGGCGCCGAGCACGCGCCCGCGACGAGGGCCAGCACAAGGGTCGCGGCGCAGGCCAGGGCGCGGCGAGCGGGGCGGGAGGAGGGGGACGTCGTCACCCGGACACGGTAGCCGCTCGCCCGTCGCGCGGGAGACGGCCCACCGGCGGCGGCCCGTCCTTTCACGCGCTCTTCACCGCGCGGGTCGTCACCCCGCGGTCCAGGCGAACTCGCCGGCCGCGCCCTCGGCCGGCGGCGGCACGACGACGGTCCCGCGGTCCCCGAGCACGACGCTCACGTCGGCGCTCGTGTCCACGTCGTCGGGCACCGCGACGACGGACGTCGCGGGGACGTAGTCCATGGTGCACGCGGTGTCGGCGGGGATGTCGACGAACGACACGACGATGTCGCTCCCCTCGACCGCGGCGTCGTCCTCGGCGAGCAGCGGGCACGTGCTGGACCCGAACGTCACGACGAGCAGGAGGCCCGGCTCGGCGCTCCACGCGGCGCCGGTGCCGCCCTCGGTCGGCGCGTCCGCGCCGGGCGGCAGGCCCTTGCCGTGCGCGCCCGCGACGACGTCCATCGTCGCGGCGTCGGGCAGGCCCTGCTGGTCGTCGGTGGCGTCGTCGGTCGGCTCCGTGGACGGGTCCGACGAGGGGCCGCCGTCGGGCTCCGTGGTCTCCTCGGTGGCGCTCGTGCCGTCACCACCCCCGTCGGTGTCGGACGCGCACGCCCCGAGCAGGGCGACCGTGGCCGTGAGCGCGAGCGCCGCGGTGAGGCGCGCGGTGCGGGCGGCGGGACGACGGGCGGGAACCATGGGGACTCCTCGGTCGGCGACGGGTGCGCGACCATCGTGGTCCGCGCCGGGACCTCGCGCGCGCCGAACCGCCGACGCGCCGCGGGATCGTGACCCGACGGTGACCCGGGGTGGGAGCATCCCCGCATGGACGCACCGCACCCGACCCGCGACACCGAGCGGCCCCCGCTGCGCTGGGGCCTGCGCACCGACCTCCTGCGGCACGGCGACGGCGGCGACTCGAGCCGCGTCGGGTACGTGGAGCTGTTCTTCGACCTGGTGTTCGTGTTCGCGGTCACCCAGCTCTCGCACGGGCTCATCGCGCACCCCGGCGTCGAGGCGCTCGGGCACACGCTCCTGCTCGGCGTCGCCGTCTGGTGGGTGTGGGTCGACACCATGTGGGTGACGAACTGGCTCGACCCCGAGCGCCTGCCGGTGCGGAGCCTGCTCGTGGTGCTCATGCTGCTGGGCCTCGTCCTCGCGAGCGCGATCCCGGAGGCGTTCGGCGACAAGGGCCTGCTGTTCGCCGTCATGCTCGTCGCGATGCAGGTGGGGCGCAGCCTCTTCACGATGGTCGCGATGGGCCGCGTCTGGCCCGAGAACGCGGTGAACTTCGTCCGCATCACGACGTGGCTCGCGGCCTCGGGCGTGCTCTGGATCGCGGGCGGTCTCGTCGAGGAGCACCGCCTGCCGCTGTGGGCGGTCGCGGCCGCGATCGACCTCGCCGGGCCGCGCGCGATGTTCTGGCTCCCCGGGATCGGGGCGTTGCGCGCGAGCACGTGGGTGGTCCGCGGGGAGCACATGGCCGAGCGCGTCAGCCTGTTCGTCATCATCTGCCTGGGCGAGTCGATCATCGTCACCGGCGCCGCGTTCGCCGAGCTCCCCCTCGACCTCACGACCGTCTCCGCGTTCTGCTCCGCGTTCGCGAGCACCGTGCTCATGTGGCTGCTGTTCTTCGACCGGTCCGAGCGGCGCGCGACCGAGTACTTCACGTCGCGCGCCGAGCGCGGGATGGTCGCCCAGACGGCGTACACGTACGTCCCGTTCGTCATCGTCGCCGGGATCGTGCTCACCGCCGTCGCCGACGAGCTCGTGCTCATGCACCCGCTCGGGCACGACGGCGGTCACGCCGACGCCTGGACCGCCGGCCTCGTGTGCGGGGCGGCGGCGACGTACCTCGTCGGGAACGCGCTGTTCCGGCGCGCGACGGGCGGGCGCTGGTCGCTCCCGCACGTGCTGGGCGCGGTCGCGGTCGGCGTGCTCTTCGCCCTCCACGCGTGGCTCTCGCCGCTCGCGCTCAACTGGGTGACGGACGGCGTCCTGCTGGCGGTCATCGTGGGCGACGTGGTCCGCGCGCGGCGGGTCCCGACCCCACCGTCGGCCGCGCCGTCGGACGGGCCGTCGGGTGCGCCGTCGGACGGGCCGGGCGCGCCGACGGGGCCACCCCCCGAGGCGCCGTCCGGGACCCCGTGAGCCGGGCACCGTGCGTCTCGCCGGGCGCGATCGTCGCGACGTCGCTACGTTCGCCCTGATGGCGCGGGGCAGCAGGCCGTCGCGTCGCGGGACCCGTCGAGAAAGGGCGTGACCGTGGACTTCTGGGACTTCTTCTGGCTCCTCGTGTGGAGCTTCTTCTTCATCGCGTACCTCATCGTGCTCTTCCAGATCATCGCGGACCTGTTCCGTGACCGGGAGCTCTCCGGGTGGTGGAAGGCGGTCTGGATCATCTTCCTCATCTTCCTGCCCGTGCTGACGTCGCTCGTCTACCTCATCGCGCGCGGGCGCGGCATGGCGGAGCGGCAGGCCGCGGCCGTCGTGCAGGCGAAGCACGACACGGACGCCTACATCCGCCAGGTCGCGACGACGTCGCCGGCCGAGCAGATCTCCCACGCCAAGGCGCTCCTCGACTCGGGCGCCATCACCCCCGAGGAGTTCGCGCAGCTCAAGGCGAAGGCGCTCGCCTGACGGACCCCTGCCTCCCCCGGGCCGGGCGTACCCGCGTGCGGGTGCGTCCGGCCCGTCCGACGATCGAGACATGACCCGCTTCGGCTACACCCTCATGACCGAGCAGTCCGGCCCTCGTGCGCTCGTGGAGCACGCGGTCGACGCGGAGCGCGTCGGCTTCGACTTCGAGGTGATGAGCGACCACTACTTCCCCTGGCTCGACGCCCAGGGCCACGCCCCGTACGCGTGGTCCGTGCTCGGGGCGGTCGCCCAGGCGACCGAGCGCGTCGGCCTCATGACGTACGTGACGTGCCCCCTCCTGCGGTACCACCCCGCGGTCGTGGCGCAGAAGGCCGCGACCGTGGCGCTCCTGTCCGACGACCGCTTCACCCTCGGGCTCGGCGCCGGGGAGAACCTCAACGAGCACGTGGCGGGCGAGCGCTGGCCCGCCGTCGGCGAGCGGCACGACATGCTCGAGGAGGCGGTGCAGATCATCCGCTCGCTGCTCGACGGCGAGCGCCTCACGTTCGAGGGCGTCCACTACCGCGTCGACTCCGCCAAGCTCTGGGACCTGCCCGACGAGACCGTCGAGATCGGCGTGGCCGTCTCCGGGCCGCAGTCGATCGAGCGGTTCGCCCCGCTGGCCGACCACCTCGTCACCACCGAGCCCGAGGCCGGTGTCGTGCAGCGGTGGTCCTCCGTCCGCGAGCGCGCCGAGCTCGCGCCGTCGCGCGTCGTCGGGCAGATGCCGATCTGCTGGGACCCGGACGAGGAGACCGCCGTGGCGCGCGCGCACGAGCAGTTCCGGTGGTTCGGCGGCGGCTGGCGCGTCAACGCGGACCTGCCGACGACCGAGGCGTTCGAGGCGGCGACGGCGTTCGTGCGGCCCGAGGACGTGGCCGCGTCCATCCCGTGCGGCCCCGACCTGGACGCGGTCGTCGAGGCGGCGTCCGCGTGGTGGGAGGCAGGATTCACCGACCTCGCGCTCGTCCAGGTGGGCGAGGTCGGGCAGCGCGAGTTCCTCGAGACCGCGGCCGGGCCGCTCCTGGAGAAGCTCCGCGCGGCAGCGCCGTCGAGCTAGCGGCCGTCAGCCCTGGGGGCGCAGCGCGACGACCATCGCCTCCACGGCCAGCAGCGGCGCGACGTTGCCCTCGAGCCGCTCGCGCGCGACGCCGATCGCGTCCATGCGCCGCACCGTCTGCTCGGGCGTCGAGTCCTGCGCGAGCGCAGCCACCGTCTCGGCGAGCTCGGTGTTGACGAGCTCGACCTGGGCCCCGAGCTGCACCACGAGCACGTCGCGGTACAGCGAGAGCAGGTCGACCATCGCGCGGTCGAGCACGTCGCGCTGGTGGCGCGTCGCGCGCCGCTTCTGGTCGGCCTCGAGGTCGCGGAGCTGGGAGCGCAGCCGCGGCGGGAGCGTCTCGCCGTCCGCGACGCCGAGCGCACGCAGGAGCTCGGCCTTCTCTGCGGCGTCGCGCTCCTCCGTCGCCGCCTTCGCCTCGGCCTGCGCGAGGTCCACGAGCTCCCCCGCGGCGAGCACGGCGTCGCCGACCCCGCGGACCCGCCGGGCGAGCGAGAGCACGGACGTGCGGCGCTCGCGCGCCCCCGCGTCCCGCGCGAGGCGCCGGGCGAGACCGATATGGCTCTGGGCCGCGCGCGCCGCGACGAGGGCGACGTGCTCGTCGACACCGTCGCGCTGCACGAGCAGGCCCGCGACGGCCTCGACCGGCGGCACCCGCAGCACGACCCCGCGGCAGCGTGAGCGGATCGTCACGAGCACGTCCTGCGGGCTCGGGGCGCAGAGGATCCACACCGTGTGCGGGGCGGGCTCCTCGATCGCCTTGAGGAGGACGTTCGTGGTGCGCTCCGCCATGCGGTCGGCGTCCTCGACGACGATGACCCGGCGCCGGCCCTGCGACGGGCTGCGGCTCGCGACCGTCACCAGGTCGCGCACGTCGTCGATCTTGATGGTCACGAGCTCGGTCGCGACGAGCGTCACGTCCGGGTGCGTCCCGGCGAGCGTCGTGCGGCACGCCTGGCAGCGCCCGCAGCCGCCCTGCTCGCACTGGAGCGCGGCCGCGAACGCGCGCGCGGCGTTCGAGCGGCCGGAGCCGGGCGGGCCGGTGAGCAGCCACGCGTGGGTCATCGCGGCAGGGTCGGTGGCCGCGGCGCGGAGCGTCGCGACGGCCTGCTCCTGCCCGACGACGTCGTCCCAGACGCTCATGCGTGCGCGTCCCCGGCAGGCCGCGCCGGGGCGCCCGGCAGGAGGTCCGTGCCCGGCGCGTAGCCGATCGCGCTGTCCGTGTCGTCGAAGCCGTCGTCGGGCAGCGCGGCGACCGTGTCCTCGGCCTCCTCGACGACGGGCGTGAGCTCGAGCCGCGCGGCGACGTCGACCCGGATCTGCGCCTGGAGGTCGTCGACCGAGCCCGCGGCGTCGAGCACGACCCAGCGCTCCGGGTCCGACGCCGCGCGCGTGAGGAACGCCTCGCGCGTGCGGCGGTGGAACTCCGCGCCCGCGCGCTCGAGGCGGTCCTGCTGGCGGCGGATGCGCCCGGCGGCGACCGCCGGGTCGAGGTCGAGCAGGATCGTCACGTCGGGCAGGAGGTCCTGCACGGCCCAGCGCGAGATGAGCTCGACCTCGTCCGCGCCGAGCTCGCGCCCGCCCGCCTGGTAGGCGACCGACGAGTCGAGGTAGCGGTCCGTGACGACGATCGCGCCGCGCTCGAGCGCGGGGCGCACGAGGCTCGCGACGTGGTGCGCGCGGTCCGCGGCGTAGATGAGCGCCTCCGTGCGGGGGTCCATGTCCTGCCCGTGGAGCACCGCGGCGCGCAGCTCCTTCCCGAGCTCCGTGCCGCCCGGCTCGCGCGTCAGCACGACCTCGCGCCCCGTGAGCTCGCCGAGCCACTGCCCGAGCAGGCGCGCCTGCGTCGACTTGCCGACGCCGTCGCCGCCCTCGAAGGAGATGAAGTACCCGGGTGCGCTCACGGCGACCACCCTAGTCGCGACGTCGGACACGGGCCGGTCCCCCGGGCGCCGGACGTGCGGGACAGCCGCGGGCGCCGGACGCGCGGGATAGCCTCGGGCCATGCCCGATCCCGTGACCGCCCCCGTGACGGACCCCCCGCCCGCTCCTCTGCCCACCCCCGGCGTCGCGTTCGCCGGCCGGACGTTCGACGCCGTGCTGTTCGACATGGACGGCACCCTCATCGACTCGGTCCCGGCGGTGGACCGGAACTGGCGTCGCTGGGCCGCGGAGCACGGGCTGCCCGACGCCGAGGACTTCCAGATCCAGCACGGCACCCCGGCGCGCACGCTCATCGCGACGCTCCTGCCGGCCGACCAGGTCGAGCCCGCGTACGACCGCATCCACGAGCTGGAGCTCGAAGACAACGAGGGCGTGACGATCCTGCCGGGGACGCGCGACGCGCTCGCCGCCCTGCCCCCGGAGCGGCAGGCGATCGTCACGTCGTGCACCCGCCCCCTCGCGGCGGCGCGCATGGCCGCGTCGGGCCTCGTCGCGCCGTCGGTGGTCGTCACCGCGGACGACGTCGCCCACGGCAAGCCCGACCCGGACCCGTTCCTCCTCGGCGCGGAGCGCCTGGGCGTGGACCCGGCGCGGTGCCTCGTCGTCGAGGACGCTCCGGCCGGGGTCGCGTCCGCCCGCGCCGCGGGGTGCGCCGTGCTCGTCGTGACGGGCACGCACACGGCCGACGAGCTCGCGTCCGCGTCCCCTGCACCCGACGCGCTGGCGGCGGGCCTGGCAGCGGTGCGCTTCGCCGCGGGCCCGGACGGCATCCGGATCACGGACGCCTGACCACCCCGCCGACCATGGGGTCGTCTCCCGTCCTCGTCCCCTGACGGGCCAGACCCCCATGCTCGGCAGGGTGCAGCGGGCTGATCCTCAGTAGACGGACGCTCGCTGGGCGGCCGCGACGACCTTCGACGCGGCGGCGTGGATCTCCGCCAGCTCGTCGAGGGTGAGGCCCGTCGCGGCGACGATGGCGGGCGGGATGCGCTCCGCGTCACGACGCCGCGCGCGCCCCTCGGGCGTGAGCGTCACGCGGACCTGGCGGCCGTCGTCGGGCGATCGGGACCGGCGCACGTAGCCGAGGGTCTCGAGCCGCTTGAGGAGCGGCGAGAGCGTCCCCGCGTCGAGGTGCAGCCGCGCGGCGAGGTCGCCGACGGTCGACGTCGTGCCCGCCGCGTCGTCCTGCCACAGCGCGAGCAGCACGAGGTACTGCGGGTGGGTGATGCCCAGGGGCTCGAGCAGCGGCCGGTACAAGGCGACCATGCCGCGCGCGCCCGCGGAGAGCGCGAAGCACACCTGCGCCTCGAGCGCGAGCGGGTCCGCGAACAGCGTCGGCGCGCCCGGTGCGGACGCCCCGCCGTTCTCCTCGCTCGTCATGGCGCCATGCTACCGAGGATCGCGCTATTCTTGGTACGCCAATCATTGGTGCACCAACCATCAGCGGACGAGCACCAGCCACCGGCCCCCCGGCCGGCGACGCGACACCAGCGGAGGACACCGTGGCGCGCAAGAACGACAAGCGCACGCTCGGCATGCGCATCACCGAGGGCTTCCTGCCGATCTTCGGCCCGGCACAGCTGGGGCGGCAGGAGGCCGACGGCCGCGGCGTGTCCGACGCCGAGCGCGAGCGCGACCAGGAGCTGCGCACCCGCTTCGAGCGGGTCACCGGCCCCGACGGCCGCAGCTACGTCGTCGAGCACACCGACTGACGCGGCGCCCGCCCGCGAGCGTCACTCCCCGGGGTAGACGACCCCGACCTGGCGGCGCACCTCGTCGAGCGTGCGCATGACCTCGAGCGTCGAGTCCCACGACATGCGCGGGCTCTGCGTCTCGCCCGCGGCGACGCGGCGCGCAACCTCGGCGGCCTGGTACTGCTTGCCCTCGCCGGAGAAGCCGTCGTAGAACCAGGACGCGCCGTCGTGCCGGACGACCCGGAACGACGTCGGCGCGTAGAACGTGCCCTCGACCTCGATGCGGCCCGCCGTGCCCGAGATCACCGCCGTGTTCGCGGTGCGCGACCACAGCGTCGTCGAGAGCGTCGCCTGCGTGTCGCCGTAGCCGAGCACGATGCTCACCTGCCCGTCCACGCCCGTCTCCGTGAGCGCACCGACGGCCGTCGCGGTCGACGGCGCGCCCAGCAGGTCGTGCGCGAACGACACCGGGTAGACGCCCAGGTCGAGCAGCGCGCCGCCCGCCAGCTCCGGCGCGTAGAGCCGGTGCTCGGGGTCGAACGGGAACCACTGGCCGTGGTCGGCGCTGAGGTTCACGACGTCGCCGATCTCGCCGCGCGCGATCACGCCGCGCAGCGCGGCGACGTGCGGCAGGAACCGCGTCCACATGGCCTCCATGACGAACACGCCCGCCTCGCGCGCGGCGTCGAGCACCTCGACCGCCTCGGCCTCGTTGCGCGTGAACGCCTTCTCGACGAGGACGTGCTTGCCCGCGCGGATCGCGAGCAGGGCGTGCTCGTGGTGGTGCGAGTGCGGCGTCGCGACGTACACGACGTCCACCTGCGGGTCCTCGACGAGCTCGTCGTAGCCGTGGTGCGTCGTGGGGACGCCGTGCGCGGTCGCGAAGCGCTCGGCGCGCACGCGGTCGCGCGAGCCCACCGAGGCGACGCGACCCTGCGTGTGCAGGCGCACCGCCTCCGCGAACGACGACGCGATGCCGCCCGCGCCGAGGATGCCCCAGCGGATCGGGGGCGCGCTGCGCGGATCGGGGACCGTGCCCGTCACCTCGGCGGACAGGTCGGGGAACGGGTGGACGCCGGAGGCGGCCGGGGTCTCGTCGGGGTGCGCGGCGGGCGGCGGGGCGACGGTGCTCATGCGGCCCACGCTATCGCCCTGCGCGGGCCCCGCCGACGCTCGTCCACAGGCCGCGCGTCGGGCCCGCGAGCAGCCCTCCCCCGCACGGGTGGTGCGCGCCGCCGCGCGGCGCGTCACGATGGGGGGCATGACGACCCCCGCGCCCCGGACCGGCACGCCGACCGACGCCGGACCCGAGCCCGAGGCACGGGCGAGCGCGCGCGACCTCGTCAAGGTCTACGGCTCCGGCCCGACGGCCGTCCGCGCGCTCGACGGCGTCGACGTCGACTTCGCCCGCGGCCGCCTCACCGCGATCATGGGGCCGTCCGGCTCCGGCAAGTCGACGCTCATGCACTGCCTCGCCGGCCTCGACTCCCCGACGTCCGGCAGCGTCGTGATCGACGGGCAGGAGATCAGCCGGATGTCGCAGCGGCGGCTCACGGCGCTGCGCCGCACGCGCGTCGGGTTCGTCTTCCAGGCGTACAACCTGGTCCCGACCCTCACGGCCGCGGAGAACATCACGCTCCCCCTCGACATCGCGCGCACCCGCGTGGACCGCGACTGGTTCGACGAGGTGACGACCGCCGTCGGGCTCACCGACCGCCTGCACCACCGCCCCTCCGAGCTGTCGGGCGGGCAGCAGCAGCGCGTCGCGTGCGCGCGGGCGCTCGTGTCGCGGCCCTCGATCGTGTTCGCCGACGAGCCGACCGGCAACCTCGACTCGCGCTCCGCGGGCGAGGTGCTCACGTTCCTGCGCCGCTCCGTCGACGAGCTCGACCAGACGGTCGTCATGGTCACGCACGACCCGCGCGCGGCGTCGTACGCGCACCGTGTCGTCTTCCTCGCGGACGGTCGCCTCGCGGGCGAGCTGCACGACCCCACGCAGCAGGACATCCTCGACGCGCTCGCGCTCGCCGCGGACGACGGCGCATGATCCGCGTCGCGCTGCGGGGCGTGCGCGCGCACGTCGTGCGGTTCGTCCTGTCGGTGCTCGCCGTGACGCTCGGCGTCGCGTTCGTCGTCGGCACGTTCGCGTTCCGCGGCATGCTCTCCTCCACGTTCGACGACATCATCGCGACGACGCTCACGGCCGACGTCTACGTGCGCGGCGCGCAGGAGGTCGAGAGCGACGCGTCCGGGCCCGGTGGCGGCGGCGCCGCCGGCGGGGGCGGGTTCGCGGGCGACCGCACGCTCGTCCTGGCCGACCTCACGACGGAGGTCGAGGGGGTCGACGGCGTCGAGCGGGCCGTGGCGGACGTGTCCGGACCCGTCGTGCTCGTCGCGGCCGACGGCACCGCCGTCGTGACCACGGGCCCGCCGAGCACGGCGTTCTCCGTCGACCCGGAGGACCCGAGCCTCACGCTGCTCGACGGCGCGTGGCCCGGCGCGGGCGAGATCGTCCTGGAGCAGAGCGCGGCCGAGACCGCTGACCTCGCCACGGGCGACGAGACCACGGTCGTGCTCGGCGGGGAGCCGCGCCCCGTGACCGTGTCCGGCGTGTTCGGCATCGAGGCCGCCGCCGCGGGTGCGGTCCTCGTCGGGATCGACGGCGACACGGCGCGCGAGGTCTACGCGCCCGACGGGCTGGTGCCCCAGATCGCGGTCTGGGCGGACGCGAGCGGTCCGGTGGACGAGGACGCGCTCGCGGACCGCGTCGCGTCGGTCCTGCCGTCCGGTGCGGAGGCCGTCACGGGCGAGCAGGCGCGCGCCGAGGCGAGCGAGGCGGTCGAGGAGGTGCTCGGGTTCGTCGAGACCTTCCTGCTCGTGTTCGCCGCCATCGCGCTGTTCGTCGGCGCGTTCATCATCGCGAACACGTTCGCGATGTCGGTGCGCGAGCGACTGCGCGAGCTCGCGCTCCTGCGCGCGCTCGGCGCGTCGCCGGGCCAGGTGTTCACGTCGGTCCTCGTCCAGGCGCTCGTCGTCGGGCTCGTGGGTGGCGGGTTCGGCGTGCTCGCGGGGGCCGGCCTCGTGCGGGTCATCCGGTGGGGGCTCGCGCTCGCCGGCTTCGAGTTCTCCGGCCGGGTCCCGCTCGGGACCTCGCAGGTCGTGGCCGCCGTCGCGCTCGGGGCCGTCGTCAGCGTCCTCGCGGCCGTGCTGCCCGCGCGCCGGGCCGCCGCGATCCCGCCCGTGCAGGCGATGCGCGACGACGTCGCGCCCGACCGCGGCACCGGGCTGCGGGCGGTGGGCGGGGTGGTCGTCGTCGCGGCGGGCGCCGGTGTGCTGTGGCTCGCCGCGTACCTGGGATCCTCCGTCGTGGACGCGCCGACCGGCTGGGCCTGGGTCGACGACCTGAGCCCCCGCCTGCTCCTCGGCGTCGGGGCCGGGCTCGTGCTCGTGGGCGTGCTCGTCGGGTCGCCGGCCGTCGCGCGCGGCGTGCTCGCGGTGCTCGCGTGGCCGCTCGTCGTCGCGCTGCGCCCGCTCGGCCGCCTCGCGCGCGGCAACGTCACGCGCAACCCCCGCCGCACCGCGAGCACCGCGGGAGCACTGCTCATCGGCATGGCGCTCGTGTCCGTCACGGGCGTCATCGCCGCCTCGACCCAGGCGTCGGTGCGGAGCATCGTCGAGAACGAGGTGCGGGCCGACCTGGTGGTCGACTCCGCGACGCTCGTCGTGCCCGAGGGCGCGGTCGAGGCCGTGACCGCGACGCCGGGCGCCGCCGTCGTGGACACGGTGCGGCTCGGGTCGGCGTCGGTCGCCACGGTCGGCGGCGGCTCCGGCGCGGACGGCAGCACGGCCGACGGCGCGCGCGGGACCGACGTCGCGGGCGTGCCCGCCGGGTTCTTCGACACCGCGCTCGAACCCGTGACGCTCGCCGGGGACCCGACGGCGACGCTCGAGGACGGGGACGTCGTCGTGCACCGGCGCACCGCGCGCGAGCGCGGCTGGGAGGTGGGCGACACGCTGCGGCTCGGCGAGGGCGACGCCGCCGTCGAGGCGCGCGTGGGCGCGGTGATCGACAGCCAGCTCGTGGGGACCGGCGTCCTGGTGCGCGACGACGTGTTCGACGCCGTCGTGCCGGCCGCCCAGGCGAGCGTGCGGATCGTCTACGTGTCGGCGGCCGACGGTGCGAGCCCGGCCGACGTCGAGGAGCTGCGCACCGCCCTGACGTCGGCGGTCGAGCCGTTCCTCGTCGTCACGGTGCTCGACCGGGAGCAGACCGCGTCCGCGTTCGCCGACCAGGTGAACCAGGTGCTCGTCATCCTCTACGCCCTGCTCGCGCTGTCGATCGTCATCGCGCTGCTCGGCATCGTCAACACGCTCGCGCTGTCGATCATCGAGCGCACGCGCGAGATCGGGCTGCTGCGCGCCGTCGGGCTGGGACGGCTCCAGCTCGCCGGGGTCATCGCGATCGAGTCGGTCCTCACGGCCGTGTACGGCACGGTGCTCGGCGTCGCGACGGGCATCGGCATCGGCGCCGCCCTCCCGGGCGTGCTCGCCGACGAGGGGCTGAGCACGCTCGCCGTGCCGTGGGGCCAGGTGCTCGCGATCCTCGGCGTCGCCGTCGTCATCGGTC
The DNA here is from genome assembly GCF_013127315.1 of Cellulosimicrobium sp. 72-3. Taxonomy (NCBI): domain Bacteria; kingdom Bacillati; phylum Actinomycetota; class Actinomycetes; order Micrococcales; family Promicromonosporaceae; genus Cellulosimicrobium; species Cellulosimicrobium sp. 72-3. The sequence continues at coordinate 804,287 of NZ_CP053419.1, read as the reverse complement.
TCGTCGCGAGCGTCTGGCCCGCGATCCGCGCCGCTCGCCTCCCGGTCCTCGACGCGGTGACCGTCGACTGACCCTCGTCCCGCCGAGTGCGTGAGCTCGTCGCGTCCCGGAGGCCCGGGCGCGACCGTCTCACGCACTCACGGGACGGGGAGGGGGTCCGGGGCCGGGGTGCGGTAGCGGCGCAGCGGGGCGTTGCGCCACGCGACGAGCCCGACGACGGCGCTCGCCACCAGCCCGCCCGCCACCAGCGCGACGGGCGCGGACGTCAGCGACGCGAGCACTCCCCCGCGGAAGTTCCCGACCTCCGGGCCGGCGACGCCCACCACGTGCTCGACCGAGGACACCCGTCCGCGGAACTCGTCGGGCGTCTCGAGCTGCACCAGCGCACCGCGCGTCACGACCGAGACGGTGTCCGCCGCACCGGCGACCGCCAGGCACGCGAGCGCGAGCCACAGCGGCCCCGCGAGCCCGAACCCGGCGAGCGCGACGCCCCACGTCGCCGCCGCGGCGAGCTGCAGCGCCCCCGAGCGCGGCGCCCGCGTCACGGCCCCCGACAGGAGGCCGGCGCCGATCCCTCCCACCGCGACCGCCGAGAGGAACAGGCCGAGGGTGCGGGGGTCGCCGTCGAACCGGATCTCGTTGACGAGCGGGAAGAGCGAGACGGGCATGGCGAGCACGGTCGCCGCGACGTCCGTCGCGAACGCGCCGCGCAGCGTCGGCCTGCGCCACACGATCGACCACCCGCCCGCGGCCGCCCGACGGCGGGGCGCGGGCTCGGGCGTCGCCGCGGCCGGGCCCGTCGTGGCCGAGGGGCCGCCGGGGAGCGGGGGCAGGGGCGGGAGGCGCACGAGCCCGAGCAGCGCGACGACGGCGGCAACCGCCTGCAGGCCGTACGCCGCGGGCAGGTCCCAGCGCGCCAGGACGAGGCCGGCGAGCGCGGGCCCGACGAGCATGGCCACCTGGAAGGCGAGGTTCTGCAGCGCGAGCCCCGCCGCCACCTGGTCGGGCGGCAGCAGCCGGGGCGGCACGGTCCGACGCGCGGGCGAGCCGAGCGCGTTGCACGCCGCGCCCGCCGCGACGAGGCCGAGCAGGAGCCACACCGACCGGTTCCCCGCGAGCGCCTGCGCGGCGAGGCCGGCCGCGGCGAGCACCTGCCCGACGGCGGCGAGACGCATGAGGGTGCGACGGTCGTGGACGTCGGCGAGGTGCCCGCCCACCAGCCCGAGCGTCAGGAGCGGGACCGCGGTCGCGAGCCCGATCGTGCCCGTCCACAGCGGGCTGTGGGTGAGCTCCCAGACCTGGAGCAGCACCGCGACGTTCGCGATCTGGAAGCCGAGGCCACCCACGGCCGACCCGGCCCACAGGTCGCGGTACGCGCGGCTCGCGCGCAGCGGCCGCAGGTCGAGGACGTGGTCGCGCACCTCAGCGCTCCCGCGGCGCGGGGTGGCCGGCCGCGTCGAGGCGCTCGACGAGCCGCTCGCGCAGCGACCTGCGGGCGAGCACGCGCTCCAGCTCGACGACGACCGCGCTCAGGGCGTGCGGCAGCTCGTCGTCGATCTCGGCGACGGACTCCTCGGTCGCCCGCCACTCCGCCTCGAGGAGCGGGACGAGCTCACGCGACCGGTCGGTGAGCGCGACGCGCCGCGTGCGCGCGTCCGCGCCGGGCTCGGTCTCGACGAGGCCCTCGCGCCGCATCGCGGTGACCGTCTGGCTCATCGCCGAGTGCGTCCGCCCGAGCGAGGCCGCGAGCTCCCGGATGGTCAGGGGGCCGGTGTGCGCGAGCCGGATGAGCGGGTAGACGAAGCGCGGGCGCACGCCCACGATCCCGCGGTCCGCGTAGACGGTCTCGATCTCGTCGTCGAGGCGTCGGAGCACCGCGTGCAGGGAGTCCCACCGGCCGGGGACGGTGGTCGGGTCCGGAGAAGTCATAGCACTGTTATAACAGCACTCATGCGATCGTCGGCTGCCTGCCCGAGGACGACTAGGTTGCCTCCCTAACTAGATAGCCGTACTGTCTAGCCCATGACGTTCGACGAGCGGCTCGACCGCGAGCTCCTGCGCGGCGTGCTGCCGCTGTGCGTGCTCGCGGTCGTCGCGACCCACGGCCCCACCTACGGCTACGCGATCACGCGGTCGCTCGCCGACGCGGGCCTCGGCACCGTGAAGGGCGGCACGCTCTACCCGCTGCTGCAGCGGCTGGAGGACGACGGCCTCGTCACGACCTCCTGGCACCAGGGCGAGCGCGGGCCGAGCCGTCGGTACTACGCCGTCACGGACCAGGGTCGCGTCGCGCTCACCGCCGCGATCTCCCGCTGGGACGCCGTGACGACGGCGGCGACCACCCTCGTCGCCGGCGCGTCCGGCGCGCCCTCGCCGGACGGCGCGATCCCGGCCGACGCACCCCCTCCCGATCCCACCCCGACAAGGACCCCCCGATGAGCGACACGACCCGCTACACGATCGAGCGCCGTCACGCGCCGCACGTCGACCCGCGATGGGCCGAGGCGCTCCTGCTGGAGCTGCGGCTCCAGGGCGTCGCCGGAGCGCGCATCGGCGCGGTGCTCGCGGAGGTGGATGCGCACGTCGTCGACTCCGGCGAGACCGCGCAGGAGGCGTTCGGCGACCCTGTGGCGTACGCGCGCTCGCTCGACCTGCCCGAGGACCCCGCGCAGTCGAGCTCCTCGATCGGGCGGACGGTCGCCGCCTCCGCCGTGCAGACGGTCGGGATGCTCGGCGTGCTGTGGTCGCTGCGGCCCGCGCTCGACGGCGGCGCCCTCGTGGTCCCGGCCGGGATGCTGCTCGTCCTCGTCGCCGCGCTCGCGGGCTTCGTCGGGCTGTGGCGCGCCGGCGACCGCGTGCTGCGCGCCGCGCTCGCCCACCCCGTGCTGACCGTCCTCGGGAACATGGTCGTGACGGCTGCCCTCGTGGCCGTCGCGGTCACGCTGCGCGCCCCGGTCGCGAGCCTCACTGCGGTCCCGGTCCTGGTCGCGGCCGCCGTCGCGCTCGTCGTGGGGACCGTCTGGGGCCTGCGCGAGCAGGGCTCGGGCGACCCCGTCGTCGACCCGCTCGACGACGCGCCGCACGCCCGCACCGACCGCACGGGGCGCTGGGGCGTGCTGCTCCTGCCCGCCGTGACGGTGGTGCTCGGGACGATCACGGTGCTCGTCCGCTGAGCCGGGAGGGGACCTAGGTCACGCGACCCGGCGTCCCGGTGGTGGTCCCCGGGGACGCGTGACACGGTGGGGAAGGCTGGCGGGCACCGGCCTCGCACGGCTGCGGCGCGCCCGACGGCGACCCACCGACTCCACAGGAGGCCACGATGTCCGAGGTTCCCGTCCGCACGCTCATCAGCCCGCTGCGCTACGTCCAGGCCCGCGGTGCGCTCACGCGGCTCGGCGAGTTCGTCCGACCGATCGGCACGAAGCCGCTGCTCGTCGCCGACGACGTCGTGTGGGGCATCGTCCAGGACACGGTCGCCGTGTCCTTCCAGGAGCAGGACCTCCCCCGCCACCGCACCGGGTTCGGCACCTACGCCACCGCCGCGGAGGTCGACCGGCTCGCGCGCGAGATCGACGAGCTCGGCGCCGACGTGATCGTCGGCATCGGCGGCGGCTCGACCATCGACGCGGTGAAGGCCGCGGGCCACCTGCGCGGCATCCGCTGGGTGTCCGTGCCGACCGTCGCGTCCACCGACGCCCCGTGCTCCGCCCTGTCCGTGATCTACACCGAGGACGGCGCGTTCGAGGAGTACCGGTTCTTCCCGCACAACCCGGACCTCGTGCTCGTCGACACGGGCCTCGTCGCGAACGCGCCCGTGAAGTTCCTCGTCGCCGGCGTCGGCGACGCGCTCGCGACGTGGATCGAGGCGCGCGCCGTCGCCGAGGCGAACGCGTCGACCATGGCCGGCGGCCTCCCCCTCGTCACGGGCACGGCGCTCGCGCAGCTCTCGTGGGACATCCTCTGGGAGAACGCGCTGCCCGCGATCGACGCGGTGAAGGACCACCTCGTGACGCCCGCGGTCGAGAAGGTCGTCGAGGCGAACACGCTGCTGTCCGGGCTGGGCTTCGAGTCCGGCGGCCTCGCCGCGGCGCACGCGATCCACAACGGCCTCACCGCCGCGCCCCAGACGCACGGCCTCACGCACGGCCAGAAGGTGAACATCGGCTCCGTCACGCAGCTCGTCCTGGAGGGTGCACCGACCGAGGAGATCGAGGAGTTCGTGCGCTTCACGACGCGCGTCGGTCTGCCGAACACGCTCACCGAGATCGGCCTGACCGCCGACGACGTGCACGACCTCACGCGCGTCGCGGAGGCCGCCACCGCGGAGGGCGAGACGATCCACGCCATGCCGTTCCCCGTGCGCGTGCCCGAGCTCGTCGACGCCCTGCGCTCGATCGAGGGCTTCTCCCGCCGCGTCCGCGCCGAGGCGGGCCTCCCCGAGCCGGTCAAGCACACCGCGCACTGACCGTTCCCACCGGGCCGGGCCCCGCCGTCGCCGGAGGGGCCCGGCCCGGGACGGGCCGACCAGGCGGTCCCGACCGGCCCACCAGGTGGATCTGGTGCGTCCAGCGGCCCGGACGCACCACGATCACCTGGTCGGCCGACGGCTGACGGCCGACGGCTGATGGCCGACGGGTGAGGGCTGACCGCGGCTACTTCTTCGCGGCCGTCTTCTTGGCGGGGGTCTTCTTCGCGGCTGGCTTGCGGGCCGTGGTGCGCTTCTTCGCCGGGCCCTGCGCGCGCTTCTCCGCGAGGAGCTCGATCGCCTGCTCGGGCGTGATCGACTCGGGCGTGACGTCGCGGGGCAGGGTGCGGTTCGTCTCGCCGTCGGTGACGTACGCGCCGAACCGGCCGTCCTTGACGACGACCGGCTTGCCGCTGTTCGGGTCGTCACCGAGCTCGCGCAGCGGCGGCGTCGCGGCACGCTGGCCGCGCCCGCGCTTGGGCTGCTTGTACAGCTCGAGCGCCTCGTCGAGGGTGACGGTGAACATCGACTCCTCGTCGGGCAGCGACCGGGAGTCGGTGCCCTTCTTGAGGTAGGGGCCGTAGCGGCCGTTCTGCGCCGTGATCTCCTCGCCCGACTCCGGGTCGGTCCCCACGACGCGCGGCAGCGACAGCAGGCGCAGCGCGTCGTCGATCGTGATCGTGTCGAGCGACTGCGTCTTGAGCAGCGATGCCGTGCGCGGCTTGGGCTGCGCGGCCTTCGCCCTCTTCTGCGCGGCGGCCGAGAGGCTCGCGTCGATCGGCGGGAGGTCGAGCACCTCGGTCACGTACGGGCCGTAGCGGCCCGCCTTCGCGATGATCTCGTTGCCGGACACCGGGTCGGTGCCGAGCACCTTGCCGTCGTCGGCGCCCGCGGCGAGCAGCTCGCGCGCCTTGGCGACCGTCAGCTCGTCGGGGGCGACGTCGTCGGGCACGGACGCGCGCGGCGGGTTCTCGCCCTCCTTGACGGGGACGGAGAGGTCCTCCACGTAGGGCCCGTAGCGCCCGACGCGGAGCTGGATGCCCTCGCCGATCGGCACCGAGTTGATGCCGCGCGCGTCGATGTCGCCGAGGTTCGCGACGAGGTCGCGCAGGCCCTCGGCGTCCTCGCCCTTCGCGGCGTCGCCGAAGTAGAACTCGGTGAGCCACGCGACGCGGTCGCGGCGACCGGCGGCGATCTCGTCGAGGTCGGCCTCCATGCGCGCGGTGAAGTCGTAGTCGACGAGCCGGTCGAAGTGCTCCTCGAGCAGCCGCACGACGGCGAACGCGAGCCAGCTCGGCACGAGCGCCTGCCCGCGCGAGAGCACGTACCCGCGGTCCTGGATCGTCGAGATCGTCGAGGCGTACGTCGACGGCCGCCCGATCCCGAGCTCCTCGAGCGCCTTGACGAGGCTGGCCTCGGTGTACCGGGGCGGCGCGGACGTGGAGTGCCCGTCGGCGGTGAGGTCGTCGGCGCGCAGGGCGTCGCCTTCGCTCATCTGCGGCAGGCGCGCCTCGTCGCCGCCCTTGGCCCCGACGACGGGCGCGTCCTCGGCGTAGCGGTCGACGTCCGAGCTCTCCTCGTACGCGGCGAGGAACCCGCGGAACGTGATGACGGTGCCCGACGCGGCGAACACCGCGTCGCGGCCCGCGACGTCGCCCGCGGCGGCCGAGAGGGTCGCGCCGAGGCGGACGGACGCCGTCGACCCCTTCGCGTCCGCCATCTGCGACGCGACGGTGCGCTTCCACACGAGCTCGTAGAGCTTGAACTGGTCGTCGCTCAGCTCGCGCTTGACCTGCGCGGGCGTGCGGAACGAGTCGCCCGCGGGGCGGATCGCCTCGTGCGCCTCCTGCGCGCCCTGGTTCTTCGCGGCGTAGACGCGCGGCTTCTCCGGGACGAACTCGGGGCCGTACAGCTCCGCCGCCTGGCGGCGGGCCGCCGTCGTGGCCTCCGCCGACAGCGACGGCGAGTCCGTACGCATGTAGGTGATGTAGCCGTTCTCGTACAGCGACTGCGCGGTGCGCATCGCCTGGCGCGACGACATGCGCAGCTTGCGGCTGGCCTCCTGCTGGAGGGTCGACGTCGTGAACGGCGCCGCGGGACGGCGCGTGTACGGCTTGGTCTCGAGCGAGCGCACCGCGAACGCCGCGTCCGCGAGGCCGGTCACGACGGCGCGCGCCGTCGTCTCGTCGAGGTGCGCGACGCCGTCGCGCGCCGCCGCCGGCTTGAGCTGCCCGCGGTCGTCGAAGTCGCGGCCCGAGGCGACGCGCGCGTCGCCGAGCTGCACGAGCCGGGCGCCGAAGGCCTTGCCCGCGTCCGGTGCCGACGCGTCGGCGTGCTCGAAGGTGCCCGTGACGTCCCAGTACTCGGCGGGGACGAACGCCATGCGCTCGCGCTCGCGCTCGACGACGAGGCGCGTCGCGACCGACTGCACGCGGCCGGCCGAGAGCCCCTGGGCGATCTTGCGCCACAGCACGGGCGAGACCTCGTAGCCGTAGAGGCGGTCGAGGATGCGGCGGGTCTCCTGCGCGTCGACGAGGTGCTCGTCGAGGTCGCGCGTGTTCTGCAGCGCCCGCTGGATGGCCTCGCGCGTGATCTCGTGGAAGACCATGCGCTTGACCGGGACCTTGGGCTTGAGCGCCTCGAGGAGGTGCCACGCGATGGCCTCGCCCTCGCGGTCCTCGTCGGTCGCGAGGTAGAGCTCGTCGGCGTCCTTGAGCGCGCGCTTGAGCTCGGCGACCTTCTTCTTCTTGTCCGCGTAGACCTCGTAGTACGGGTCGAAGCCGTGGTCGACGTCGACCGCGAACTTCCCGTACGGGCCCTTCTTCATGTCCGCGGGCAGCTCGGACGGCTGCGGCAGGTCGCGGATGTGCCCGACGCTCGCCTCGACCTCGTAGTCGTCGCCGAGGTAGCCCTGGATCTTGCGAGCCTTGGCGGGCGACTCGACGATCACGAGCTTGCGTGGCATCCGATCCTGCTTTCGTCCGTGCGTACGTGTCCGTGGCGGGCGCTCCCTGCCCGACGGCGGCGGGCCCCGCCGGGGCCCCGGCGACCCGGACGACCGTCCGGTCGCCCGCCGTGGCAGCCTACGACGTTACTCCCGTCGCGCCAGCCGCACGCACCCTACCCCCGAACGGGACGACGGTCGGGGCGGGCTGTGGACTGACGGACGAGGAGCAGCACCGCGAAGGCCGCGGCCGTCACCGCCAGCACGCCCGCGACGCCGCCCGCGTAGGCCGTCACCTCCTGCGCCGCCGTCGTGCCCCAGGTCGCGGGCGTCGCGCGCAGCGCGAGCGCCGCCGCGACCCCCGCCGCGGCCGCGCCGAGCAGGAGGAGCACCGCCGTCACGGTGGAGCCGGGCGTGGGCCCGGCGCCCGGGTCGAGCGACGACCTCGGCGTGAAGACGCACACGAGGGCGGCCCACGCGAGGACGACGAGGACGGCGGCGACGACGTCGCTCGGGCGGTGCCACTGGCCGACCAGGGTCGAGACCCCGGTGGCCGCGGTGTACGCGCCCCCGAGGACGGCGACGAGCGGCCGCGCCCCGCGCGGCACGACGAGCAGCAGCGCGGCCGCGACCGACCCCGCGACGGTGGTGTGGCCGCTGGGCAGCGAGTTCTCCCAGTGCCAGCCGCCGATGAGCTCCTCGCGGCCGAGGAGGGAGTGCTTGACGAGCTGCGTCGTGACGTTCGCGCCGACGACGAGGAACGCGACCTGCACCGCGAGCCCCCAGCGGCGGCGCAGGAGCGCGATGCCCATCGCGGCGCCCAGGCCGCCGACCACGAACGCGACCGAGACCGTGTCGAGCACGGGTTCGGCGACCGCCCAGAGCTCTCCCTGGCCGGTCACGGCGCCGTCGAACGCGGCCCGCTCGAGCATCTGCCCGGCGAACGTGTCGACGAAGAACCGCCACACGAGCCACGCCCCCGCGACCGCGAGCAGCGCGACGACGGCCGCGACCACGCGCGAGCCGGTGCTCGGTCCGTCGGGACCCGGGACGGCGTGCGCGTGCGGCGCCCGGCGCGGCGCCGGGGCGGAGGGACCGCCCGCGGCGGCCTGCGGGACGGGCGGGTACGGGGTCCCGGCGGGGGGCGCTGCGGCGGAGCCTGCGGGAGGCACTGCCGGGGGCGCTGCGGCGGGCGGCGGCGCGGCCGCCGGTCCGGGCGTGGGCGGCATCGGCTGCGTCGCCGGGAGCGGCCGCGTACCCGCCCCGCCGCTGGTCGGCAGCGGCCGGGTCGGGGCGTGGTCGGAAGGCATCCCACCACCGTAGAGGACGCGTGTGCGCATTCGGGGAAGACGGCGGGAAGAGCTGCGGGTCCGGGCCGAGTGGCCCGGGCACGGCGTCATGGGCCGCCAGTAGGGTGACGGCATGACCGACGCCTCCCCCGCGCCGAGCGCCCCCGGCGACGCCGACGCGAGCGACTCCGCGTCCTCCCGGGGCCCGCGCCCCCGGAGCCCGCGGCCCCGGCGCCCGCGCCCCGGGACCGCCGAGCGGCGGGAGGAGATCCTGCGCGCGGCGATGCGCGTCTTCGGGTCGCGGGGCTACCACCAGGGGTCGCTCGCCGAGGTCGCTGAGCAGGTGGGCATCACGCACGCCGGCGTGCTGCACCACTTCGGGTCCAAGGAGCGCCTGCTCACCGAGGTCCTCGCGTCCCGCGACCGCGACGGCGTCGCGCACCTCGAGGGGCAGCACATGCCGGGCGGGCTCGACCTGTTCCGGCACCTCGTCGCGACCGCCGCCGCGAACGCCGAGCGCCCCGGGATCGTGCAGACCTACACGGTCCTCGCCGGCGAGGCCGTCACGGACGACCACCCGGCGCGCGCGTGGGTCACCGCGCGCTTCGCCGGACTGCGCGCCGACGTCGCCGGTGCTCTCCGCGAGGTCGTCGAGGAGCGGCGGGCCGCGGGCGACGAGACGGCGGCCGTGCCGGACGACCGCGCGCTCGACCTCGCCGCCTCGACGATCATCGCCGCGATGGACGGCCTCCAGACCCAGTGGCTCCTCGACCCCGACGCCGTCGACCTCGCCGAGGCGACCGCGTTCGCGATCGAGGCCGTCCTCGCCGCGACCCTGGCGGGCGCCCGCCGCGCCCGCCCGCTCGCCTGACGCGCTACGTCGCCACGCTCTCCGGCACGGGCTCGGGCACCGGCTCGACCGCGGGCTCCGCACCGCCGTCCGACGGCGCGGCGTCGCCGTCCGACGGCGCGGCGTCGCCCTCCCGGCGGCCCTCGCGGTACGCGGCGATGGACAGCGTCCGCAGGCGCGACGACCGGCCGGTCGGGTTGTCGACGAACCCGACGGCCGAGATGTAGGGCTCGATGACGTGGATCTTCTGCAGCGGCGTGACGATGAGCAGCTGCAGCCCGAGGCGGCGGAACAGCTCGAGCGCGAAGCGCGTCGACTCGTCCGACCCCCGCCCGAACGCCTCGTCGATGACGACGAACCGGAACGCCGTCGACCGCACCGCGCCCCAGTCGAGCTTGAACTGGTAGGCGAGCGACGCCGCGAGCACGGTGTACGCGAGCTTCTCCTTCTGGCCGCCGGACTTGCCGCCGGAGTCGGAGTAGTGCTCGTGCTCGGAGTCGTCGGCGCGGGACCGCTCGGACGCGGAGAGCACGAACCAGTTGCGCACGTCGGTCACGCGGCGGCGCCACGCCTCGTCCAGGTCCGTCATGCCCTCGCGGCCGCGGAACCGCTCGACGAGCGCCTTGACCCGCAGGAACCGGTCCTCCGAGTACGACAGCGCGCCGTCGGCGAGCGACCCGTCGCCCTCGGCGAGCGCGCGGTCGTCCTCGGCGAGGATCCCGTCGCCGTCGGTGCACGCGCGCAGGTCCTGCTGGAACTCGCGCACCTCGAGGTTGGGCGTGCGCGACATCTCCAGACGGATGTACCGGCCCGGGTTGTAGTCGATCGCGCGGAGCGAGTCGTTGATCGTGTCGATCCGGTCGCGGATGACGTCGGCCTGCTTGGCGAGCTCGGCCGCGAAGCCCGCGATGTCGCGGATCGCGTTCGTGTTGAGGTACGCCTTGAAGTCGGCCTCGAACCGCGGGAGGTCGTCGCGCACGAGCCGGTCGTGGATCTCGCGGTAGCCGTCGGCCGACCGCACGTCCGCGTCGAGCTCCGCCGTCTCGACCGGGTACGCCGACCGGAACGAGGCCATCTGCCCCGCGATCCGCGTCCCGAGGTCCGCGCGCTCGCGCTGCGCCTGCTCGGCCTCGGCCGTGAGCCGCGAGCGCACCGCGTTCTCGACCGCGTCGAGGTCGGCCGCGCGCGTCGGGCCGTCGGCAGCGCCGCCCGGGCCCGCCGCGCCGAACCCGGCGAGCTCGCGGTCGAACTCCGCGGCGAGGGCCGCCGTCGTCTCCTCGTCGAGCGTCTCGCCCGCGCCGTCGAGCACGGCGCGCGCCCGCTCCCGCGCCGTCCGCGCCTCGTCGAGCGCGTGCCGGTCGGCGCCGAGCGTCGCGACGACGCGGTCGCGCTCCGCCTCGAGCTCCGCCTGGCGGCGCGCGTTGTCGTCGAGGAGCGCCGCGAGGCGGCCGAGCTCGTCGCTCGCCTGCTCGAGCCGCCGCTTCTCCTCGGCGAGCTCGGCGATGCGCGCCGTCTCGGCCCCGCGGTCGAGCTCGTCCCAGTCGCGGTAGACGTCGAGCCGCCCGAGCGCGGCGGAACGGGCCTGGAGGGCCTCGCGTGCGGCGGCCGCCTCGTCCCGACGCCGTGCGAGCTCGTCGCGACGCGCCGTGACCTCGGCCGCCTGCTCGAGCAGCGCGTCGATCTTCGCCTGCGTCGACCAGCCCAGCACGTAGCCCCGGCGGTCGTCGACCGCGCGCGTGTCGTTCTTCTCGTGGTGGTCCGGCGAGTGCTTGACCTGGCCGGCCCGCGTGATCGCGCGCGGGAGCCGGCGGAACGCGTCGAGGTCCGGCGCGCACGCGTGGTCGGCGCGGCGCTCGAGCTCGGCCTCGACCCACGCCGTGAGGGTCGGCGCGTCGTCGAGACGGCGCACGTCGAGCAGGTCGGCGAGGAGCGGGACGCCGTCCTCGCGCGGCGCCGGCCGGGCGGCGGGGACGCGCTCGGGCACCCGGTGGTAGACGAGCCGCAGCCCGAGGTGCTCACGGTCGACCCACGCGGACACCGCGTCGTAGTGCGCCGCCGGCACGAGGAGCGACAGCGCGAAGCCGCGCAGCACGCGCTCGGCCGCACCCTCCCAGTCGGCGTGCTCGGGGCGGACGGCGAGCAGCTCGCCCACGAAGGGGACGTCGCCCGGCGCGAGCCCGACGCCGTCGCACAGCCGGTCCCGGACCTCCAGGTGGGTGCGCGGCAGGTTGGACCGGCGGTCCGCGAGGCTCGCGAGCTCGGCCTTGACGTCGGCGGTCTCCTGCTCGACGGCGCGCACCTGCGCCGCGACCTCGCTCGCCTGCTCCTCCGCCCGGGCGACGTCGTCGCGCACGCGCACGGCGGCGTCGTCGGCCGCGCGACGGAGCGCCGCGAACGCCTCGGCGTCGACGAGCGCGGCGGCCACCGCGCCCGCGGTGGCGCCCTGCCCCGGCCCCGCCGGGACGGAGTCCCCCGCCGCGGCGTCGGCGCCGTCCGGGGCGCCGAGCGTCAGGCCGGCCGCCGCCGCGTACCCGGCGAGCTGGGCGACGCGACGCTCGCGCGCGGCGCGCTCGACCTCGCGGCGCGCGACCTCACTCTCGATCGCGGCGAGCCGGTCGCCGCCGTGGCCCGCGCGCTCCAGCTCGAGCCGCTGCCGCTCGGCCCCGAGCAGCCCGAGCTCGTCCACGACCCGGCGACGGCGGGCCTCGCCGTCGGCCACGCGCTCGTCGAGGGCGGCGGTGAGACCGTCGAGGTCCGCCACGCGGCGCGACGCGGTGAACGCGCGCAGGGCGTCGCGGCGGGCGACGAGCGCCTCGGCCCGCTCCCCGAGCGCGTCGTGCGCGTCGCAGTCCGCGAGCAGGGGCGCGAGCCGCTCGATCTGGGCGGTCGCCCGCACGACGGCGTCGTGCGCGCTCGTCAGGTCGTCGAAGTGCGCGACGAGCCGGTCCGTCCAGCGGTCGGCGTCGAACGGCTCGAGCATGTGCTCGCGCACGAACTCGCCGAGGTCGCCGACCGACTTCATCGACACCGTCTGGTGGAACAGGTCCATCGCCTGCTCCGACGGGATGCCGAGCAGGCGGCGGAAGTCGCGCCCGTAGTCGGGGAAGTGGTCGCGCACCTGCGCGCCGGACTCGCGCAGGCGGCGGCGCAGCGCCGCGACGTCGCCGCCGAAGCCCGCGAAGTCCTCGGTGATCGTCAGCGGGCGGTCCGCCGTGACGAAGAAGCGGTCCGGCTGGCCCGCCTGGCCCGGGGCGAGCCAGAACACCTGCGCGAGCGTGACCTCCTGGTCGAACCCGCGGTTCGAGAACCGCCCCAGCACGACCGAGTACGTGCCGCGCTCGCGCAGGCCCACGTGGCGCGTCGTGCCCGTCGCCTCGTCGCGCTCGGACTTGTAGTGCCCCGCGACGTACGACCGCAGCGACCGCTCGCGCGCGCCCGCCCCGGCGGCCTTGTTGTACGAGATCCGGTGCGACGGCACGAGCAGCGTCGTCACCGCGTCGACGATCGTCGACTTGCCCGAGCCGATGTCGCCGGTCAGCAGCGCGTTGCGGCCGTCGAGGTCGAACGCCCACACGCGCTGGTCGAACGTGCCCCAGTTGAGCACCTCGAGCCGTTCGAGCCGGAACCCGGCGCGCGCGTCGAGATCGGCCGCCGGGTCGTGCAGCTCGACCGCGCTGAACAGGCCCTCCATCACGCCACCGTCCTCGTCGTCGTCGCCGTACCCGTCGCCAGGCCAGTCCCCGCGCCCGCCGCTCCGGTGCGCGTCCCCGCCCCCGGGCCGCCGCCGTCGGCGGCGAGCTCCAGGTACTGCGCGAGGCGCGCGTCGAAGTCCGCGAGCCACTGGGCGTCGACGAACGCCTTGAGGATGCGGCGCACCTCGTACCGCCGGGCCTCCGCGTCGGCCGGGTCGCCGGGGTCCCCCGGCGCGGCGGCGTCGGGCCCGTCCGGGTCCGGACGCCCTGCCGGGCGCAGGAAGCCGAGCTCCACGACGCGCCGCACGAGCGCGTCCACCCGGTCCACGAGCCGTGCCTCGTTCGCCGCGGCGCCCGCGTCCTGGGTGAGGAAGACTCGCAGCAGGTCGACGATCTCCGAGCGCGTGAGGACGAGGCGCGTCTCGCCGCCCTCCGAGTCCGCCTGCGCGAGCCGCTTGCGCAGCAGGGCGAGCAGCAGGCTGACGTCGAACGGCAGCTCGCGGCGCGGGATCAGCCGCGGCACGCGCTCGTCGCGCTCGTGCTCGGGCTGGGAGCGCAGGTAGGCGTAGCCGTCGCCCTCGTCGACGACGACCTGCAGCCCGAGCATCGCGACGGCGTCGCGCACCTGCGCCTCGCGGGCAAGCAGGTCGCGCCACAGCGCCTCGCCGGACTCGCGGTAGACGACGCCCTTGAGCAGCGACGTCACGACGACGGACAGCTCCGGGTCGCGCGCGGTGCGGGTCGTGCTCACGGGGTCTCCTCCGGGCTCGGGTCGGGGGCGGCGTCGGGTCGTGCGTCGGGTCGCGCGGCAGGGGGCCCGCCGGGCGGGGAGCCGCTCGTCCGCCGCGCGTACGTGACGCGGGGCAGCCGCGCGACGCGCACCACCGGGTCCGGCGCGCCGTCCTCGGCGACGGGCCCCGCCGGGGCCTCGCCCTCCCAGCGCACCTCGTCGCTGCGCTCGTCGTCGTGCACGACGACGAACCGCGGGTCCTCGAGCGACAGGTACGTCACGAGCTCGGCCAGCCCGTGCTCGAGCGGCGCGTCGGCGAGCAGGTCCGCGAGCGCGACCTCCCCCGGGCCGCCGGGCCGCGAGAGCGTCGCGCGGACCGTGCGCGCGAGGCGCTCCGGGTCGACGTGCACCTGGTCGTAGAGCGCGTCGACCTCGAAGTCGTCGTCGCCGACCTCGACGTGGTCGGAGTCGAGGCGGGCCGTGGGCCGCGGCGTGAAGAGCGGCCGCTCCGTCGGCAGCACGACCTCGGGCGCGACGGCGTCCACCGGCATCCCCGGCGGCGCACCGGCGCGGCCTGCCGCGCGGGCGACGTCGCGCGCGGCGAGCGCCTTCGCCTCGACGCCGCGCAGGATGTCCATGACCCGTCGGTTCTCGAGCCACACCTGGTCGTCGAGGAAGCGGCGGAGCTGCTCGGAGAGGGTCCGCACGGTCGCCTGGGTGCGCTCGCCGGCGTCGAGCCAGTCGTAGTGGACGCGGCGCAGGCGGCGGTGCTCCTGCTCCCGGGCCGCGGCCTGCGCGGCGGCGTCCACGACCGGGCCCGGCGTCCCGGGGGCCGGCCGGACGACGTCGGGCGCGATCGCGTCGAGGGACTGCACGCGCTCGACGAGCGCGGTGAACTCCTCCTGGCGGCGCCGGTCGAGGAGGAAGTCGTAGAACGCGTGGAACGACCGCCCCTGGTCCGACTCCGCGATGGCCGTGCGCGACCGCACGACCTCCTCGAGCAGCTCGCCCTTCGCGCCGTCCCACCCCGTGATGCGCTCGCGCAGCTCCCGGTCGAGGGAGCGGAAGTTCGCCTCGACCTCGCGGAAGTCGGAGAGCAGGTCGGCCGCCGTCTGGGTGAGCTGCTGGTAGCGGTCGCGCTGCGCCGCCGCGTCGAGGACGGCGACGCGCCCGGCGCGGACCTGGGCGATCTCGTCGTCGATCGCGGCGCGGCGCTCCTCGAGCTCGCGCAGGCGCTCCGCCGGGTCGGTCTGCGTGCCGACGGCGAGCTGGCGCAGCAGCTCGAAGACGGTGTTGAGCCGCGACTCGGTGCCGACGAACCCGCGCCCGCGCAGGGACGCGACCCAGCGCACGGCCTGCTCGACGGCGGGCGTCGCGTCGTAGTGCGGCTCGGCCGAGCCGGGCGGGTACCAGGCGCGCAGCCAGCTCTGGTCCGGGTGCGTCCAGTGGTCGACGTACGCCTGCGGGGCCCGCGGGTACCGCGGCTCCGTGCCGGAGGCGCGCGCGGCCCGGCCGTCGACGGCCCACAGGTGGTCGTCGAGGCGCGCGACGAGCTCGCTCTCCGGGATGGCGCGCACGTTGTCCTCGACGAACAGGGTGCCGAGGAACGAGAGCACGAGCGGCGCCGTGTCCGCGCGCAGGAGCCGCCACGCCGCGCTCGACCGTCGCAGGGAGTCGACGTCGTCGTGCTGCACGCAGGTCCTCTCGGGCGGGGCGGGTCGGTGCCCGGCGCGGCGGCCAGGGCGCGCCACGCGAGGGGGCGCCCCCAGATCTTAGGGCGGACCGCCCGCACCGCCCCCACGACCCACCGCGAGGCCGCCCTCCCGCCGGGCTCGGTGGGCGTCCGACCGGTCGGCCCGGGACCGCCCGAGAAGCGCCCCGGATCCGGGACCATGGTCCCTGTCGGCCCCGCCGCGCACGTTCGTACGCTGGGTGCGGCGCCGGGCCGGCAGCGCGCCCACCCTGCCGGCCGGCGCCACCTTCTGCCCCGCCCGCCGGACCTCTCCGGCGGGGCCCCGCGGACCCGAGGACCGCCCGTGACCGGAACGACCACCGCGCTCGCGGACGACGCCCGCTCGCCCGGCCCGACGGCGTCGGGCCCCACGCCGGACGCGGGCTTCGACCCCTTCGCCCGGCCCACCGGCTGGACCCACTCCCGCGGCGTGCTGTTCGGCGAGATGCTGCTGTTCGGGCTGCTCAGCCTCACGGCGGCGTTCGTGCTGTCGTACGACGCCGTCCTCCTCGCCGGGGACCCCGGCGCGGTGCTGTCGTGCGACGTCAACACCGTGCTGTCGTGCGGGACGGTCGCGCAGTCGTGGCAGGCGCAGGTGTTCGGCTTCCCCAACGCGTTCCTCGGGCTCGTCGCGGAGCCGATCGTCATCACGACGGCGGTCGCGGCGCTCGGCGGGACCCGCTTCCCCCGGTGGTTCCTCTTCGCCGCGCAGTGCGTGTACCTGCTCGGGGTCGTGTTCGCGTACTGGCTCTTCTACCAGTCGATGTTCGTCATCGGGGCGCTGTGCCCGTGGTGCCTGCTCATCACGGTCTCCACGACGCTCGTGTTCGCGTCGCTCCTGCACTGGAACGTCCTGGAGGACAACCTCTACCTGCCGCGCGGCGCCCAGGCGCGCCTGCTCGGGTTCGTGCGGTCGGGGGCGTACGGCTACCTCGTCGCGGCGTGGCTCGTGGGCCTCGCCGCCCTCGTGCTGCTCAAGTACGGCCCGGCGCTGCTGGCCTGACGGCCCACGCGGCCGAGCACGAGGCTGCTCCCGGGAAGCGGACGGGAACGACGGCAACCTCGTGCTCGGCGCGCGGCGGGCGGGTCAGGGCGTCGTCGCCCCCAGCGTGTAGGCGCCCGAGCCGGAGTACGCCTGGACGACGAACCGGTAGTAGCCCGCGGCCCCCGAGTAGGAGACGGACTCGTTCGCGCCCGGGGAGGTCGACTGCGCGACCGTCGCCCACGTCGACCCGTTCCAGCGCTGGAGGTAGAGGTCGAAGTCGGCGCCGCTCGGACCGCTCACGCACGCGCGGTGCGTCCCGGCGGCCCCCGCCGTGTAGTACGACCCGTTGGGCTGGACGGCCGTCGTGCCCGCGGCGAGCGACCCGGTGTACGTGCGGGCGTAGCCGCTGCAGCCCGTCGGCGGCTGCGGCGTGCCGCCCCCGCCGTCGCTCGTGACGAGCGTCAGGCCGTACGCCGAGAGGATCTCGCCGACCGGCTGGAAGTACGTCGTCCCGCCGGAGCTGCAGTTCCCGGACCCGCCGGACGTGACGCCCTGCGCCTGGTTGCCCGCGAGGAGCGAGCCGCCGGAGTCACCGGGCTCGGCGCACACCGTCGTGCGGATGAGGCCCGTGACGGTCCCCTGCGGGTAGGTGACGGACGCGTTGTACGCCTGGACGGTGCCGCAGTGCCAGCCGGTGGTCGAGCCCGAGCGGCAGACGGAGGCTCCGACCGGCGCCTGCGTCGCGCCCGCGACCGCGACGCGGCCCCCGGCGTAGTTGTTCACCGCGCCGACGGGCGTGTTGCCCGCGTCGACCTGGACCCACGCGTAGTCGTTGCCCGGGAAGCTCGACCCGCGGAACGTGCCCGCCGGCCCGGACGTGCGCGCGCCGGTCGAGCCGCAGTGCCCGGCGGTGACGAACCCGCCCTGGACCGCGAACCCGACGGAGCACCGGCTGCCGCCGCCGATCGTGTACGCGTTGCCGCCCACGACGTCGATCAGCGGCCGCGGGGACTCCGTCGTCTCCTCGTACGCGACCGCGTCGGCGGGCACGCCCGCGGCGGCGACCTGGGCGGCGACGTCGGCCTGGCCGCCCTCGCGCACCGAGACGACGACGCGGTTGCGCGTCACGTCGACGTACCAGCCCGGCAGCGCCGCCGGGTCGTCGGCGAGCGCGCCGTCGAGCGTCGCGCGCCAGGTCTCGAGGTCGGCGAGCGTGTGGTCCACGTCGACCGCGGTGGCGCCCTCGGCGCGCACCGTGCGCGCGTCGGCGGCATCGGTGACGCCGACGTAGAGGACGTTCGCGGCGTCGTCGACCCACGCGCCCGCGTAGTCGGCGCCGAGGCGCCGCTCGAGCGCGGCCTCGGTGCCTGCCGCGTCGGACTGGAAGGCGAGGCGCGTCCGTGCGTCCCGCGCGCTGAGGCCCAGGTCGCGCTCCAGCGCGCGCTCCAGGCCGGGGGCCGTCTTGGGGACCGCGCGCACCGTCGCGCGCTGGTCGTCGGGTGCGGGCGTGGCGGCGACGGCGTGCGTCGCGGCCCCGCCCGCCAGGAGCGTCGCCGCGGCGGTGACCGCGGCGAGCCTCCTGCGGAGTGGTCGTGTCATGTCGTCCATTCCCTTCGCCGGGCCCGGGTGGCCCGGTCGAGGCCACGCTAAAGACACGTCCAGGGGGCGCCCAGATCACGATCAGGTCATACGCGGGCGCTATGTGGGGGCTCGCCCCTACGCAGTCTCCACCGGGTGCTCGGCGCGCCACCGCCGGTAGCGGGGCGAGCGCTGGACGGCGTCGCGGTGCGCACCCGTCGCGGCCCGCAGGACCGCGTCCACCGGGAGGCGGTCGACGGCGTCGCGCCGCCACCCCACGTGGTGCGTCCAGCGCAGCGGGGCGCCCTCGATCGCGACGGTCCGCACGCCGGGGGCGTCGAGGAGCACGGGCTGGACGAGCGCGACCGCGTGCCCGCCGCGCACCTGGTCGATGCACGACGTGCGGTCCGACTCCCCCATCGCGCGCGGCGTGAAGCCCGCCCGCGCGCACGCCCCGACGAAGCAGCGCTCGAAGCACCCGCTCCCGGGGGCCGTGAGCCACAGCGCGTCGGCGAGCTCGCCCAGCCCGACGGCGTCGCGCCCCGCGACGGGGTGGTACTCGTCGACGAGCACGAACACCGGGTCGGTGGACACCGCCGTCCACACCAGGCCCCCGGCCGCGGGCGGGGTCGCGTCGCCGCACATGCCGACGAGCGCGACGTCGAGCGTCCCGCTCGCGAGCCGGTCCGCGGTCTCCTCGACGGACCACGACGTCGCCGTCGTGACGAGCAGGTCGTCGACCCCCAGCGCGCCGAGCAGCGCGGTGTGCAGCCGGCTCGCGAACAGGCCGCCGATCGCGGAGCTCACCGTCCCCACGTGCACGCGGCCGACCGTGCCGTGCTCGCTCGTGAGCCGCCGGGCGTCGTCGACCAGCGCGGACATGGCGGGCAGCACGACGCGCGCGTGCCGCAGCACGAGCTCGCCGAGCTCCGTGGGCCGCGCGCCCTGGCGGTCGCGCGTGAACACGTACCCGCCGAGCGTGCGGTCGATCCGGTTGAGCTGAGCGGTGAGGGCGGGCTGCGCGAGGCCCAGCGACGCCGCCGCCTTGGTCACGCTGCCCGTCTCGGCCACCGTCACGATCATGCGCAGGTGCCGCACCTCGAGGTCCATGCCGCCCCAACGTATCGGTGCGGCCGGGGCGTGTCGCGCGCGTCAGCCCACGGGTGCGAGGAAGCCGTCGCGCACGAGCCCGCGCACGTCGGGCAGGAGCTCGCCCGCGAGGTCCTCGGCGGCGACCTCGAACAGCGCGGCGATCGCCCCCACGAGCTGCCCGACCGTCAGCTCGCCGTCGCTCGCGCCGACGAGCGCGGCGAGCCCCGTCGTCGCCCGCACGGCGCGGCCCAGACCGTCGCCCTGGCGCAGCAGGACGACCGTGGGGTCGGGCGCGCCAGGCGTGTGGAACCGCTCCTCCGTGACGTCGGGCGCGACGGCGAGCCGCTCGCCCGCGAGGGCCGCGTCGTCGCGCGCCGCGAGCCAGTCGTGCGCCGCGAGCGACGCCGCGAGGTGCGCGCCGAGCGGCTGGCGCACCGACCCGGTGTGCTCCTCGAGCCGCCGCAGCGTCGGGCGCGCGCCCGCGAGCGGACGACGCAGCGTGACGATGCCGAAGCCGACGGCCTCCACGTCGCGCGCGGCGAAGTCGTCGAGCCACGCGCCGTACGCCGCCGCCCACGCCGCGGGCTCGCGCTCGGGGGTCGTGCCGCCGTCGCGGATCCAGGTCTCCGCGTACTCCGCGGGGTCGAGCACCTCGCGCTGGACCACCCAGCCGTCGAGGCCGGCCTCGTCGAGCCACGCGCCGACGCGCTCGTCCCACGGGACGCCCCGGCGGTGCTCCCAGTTGCCGAGGAGCTGCGCCACGCCGCCGGGCTCGAGCACGGCGCCGACCCCGGTCACGAGGTCGCGCACGAGGTCGTCGCCCGACCGGCCGCCGTCGCGGTACTCGTAGTCCGGGAGCGCGCCCCCGCCGGCGCGCGGGGTGATGACGAACGGCGGGTTCGACACGACGAGGTCGAACCGCTCGCCCGCGACCGGCTCCAGCATCGAGCCCTCGCGCAGCTCGACCCGCCCGGCCGGTGCGGCGCCTCCGGGCCCGGCCGCCGAGGAGTCGCCGGAGTCCTCGTCGAACGCGGCGTTGAACGCAGCGTTGAACGCGGCGAAGCCGAGCGCCCGGCGCGAGATGTCCGTGCCGACGACCGCGCGCGCGTGCCGCGCGGCGTGCAGGGCCTGGATGCCGCAACCTGTCCCGAGGTCGAGCACGCGCCCGACCGGCGTCCGAACCGTCACCTGGGCGAGGGTCAGGGACGCGCCGCCCGCACCGAGCACGTGGTCCGGGGCGAGCCGGCGACCCGTCGCGAGCTCGCCCAGGTCCGACGACAGCCACCACGTGACGGGGCCCGCGGCGTCGGTCGCCGCGTACGGCCGCAGGTCGACGAGCGCGCGCACCGCGTCGTCGTCGCCCGCGCCCGCCGCCTCGACGAGACCCAGCCGCCGTGCGCCGTCGACCCCCGTGCGCCCGAGCGCCGCGTCGAGGGCGCGCCGGGGCACGTCGTCGCCGAGGAGGAAGAGGGCGGCGAGAGCGGCGGTGGGGTCGGCCCCCTCCCGACCGCGGTCGCGCAGCGCCCGCCGCGCCGGGACGGCCTGCTCGCGGTGCAGCGCGGCGGACGCGACGGGACCGAGCACGCGCTCGACGCCGTCGACCGTGAAGCACGCCGCCGCGAGGTCCTCGCGCAGCGTCGCCGCGGCGGCCGCGAGGTCGGCGGGGGCGAGGCCCGCGCCGGGCGGGACGGGACCGGGCCCGTCCGCGGCGGTGCGCGACGAGGGGCTCGGGGTGCTGGAGGCGGGAGGCATGGCTCCATCCTCACCGATCCGCGCGCGGCGGCCGAGGGCCCGCGCCGCCCCGGACGCGACGGACCCCCGGCGCGCCGAGGCGTGCCGGGGGTCCGTGGGGGACGACGTCGTCAGCAGTTCTGCGTGCCGTAGACCGCGACGTTCTGCGCCGAGGTCTGGAAGGTCTCGTCCGTCATGAGCGACATGATCGAGGAGGTGTCGGCGTTCGCCGGGTCGTCGACCGCGGTCTCGAGCGTGTCGGTGAGCTGGCGGAAGACGCCCGTGACGTTGTCCCAGTCGGTGCTGATCTCGGCCGGGGCCTCGGCGGCCTCGAGCGACGCCGTGAACGTCTCGAACTGCGTCACGGCGGCGGCCGGGTCGCTCGTGTCGATCGAGCTCAGGGTCGTCTGGGCGTCGAGCAGGGCGTCGTAGGCGGTGCAGAAGTCGCCCGACGCCTCGGTGTCGCCGGACTCCTCCTCGGCGGGCTCCTCGGACGGGGTGGTCTCCTCCTCGGCCGACGTGCTGGTCTCCTCCGCCGGCGTGGTCTCGGAGTCGGTGCTCGCGTCGTCGCCGGAGCCGCCGCAGGCGGCCAGGCCGAGCACGAGGAGGGCGCTCGTCGCGAGGGCGGTCGTGGTCTTGGTGATCGTCAGTCGGGTGCGCATGACGACCATGGTTTCCCACGGACGCGCGTCGCGCGCCCTCAAAGCCTCGAAGTGGGGACCGCTCCCCATGTGGCCATCGCCACGGGGTGAAGTTCCGGCGCGTGCCGGTCAGCGCGCGCAGCCGGCCCGGAAGTACTCGGTGACGGCCCGGGACGACGACGTGAGCGCCGCCGTGTCGATCCGGCGCCCCACGCGGTCGATCGCCCGCGACAGCTCGCCCGTGTCCCGCGTGCCCGTGGCCTCGACCTCGTCCGCGATCATCGTGAGGTAGGTCGTGACGACGGCCCAGTCGCGCGCGACCGCCGCGGGCGGGGTGGCCCCGGCGAGCGTGTCGCGGGCGGTGGTGAACCCCTCGACGAGGGCCTCGGGGTGGTCGACCGTGAGGTTCACCTGCGCCTTGGCCGCCGCGCCCCACGCGACCTCCGCCTCCCGGCACGCCGGGTCGACGGCGCCCGCCCCCGGGTCCGTGCCGTCGTCGGGTGCGGTGGTCGCGGCGAGGTCCGTCTCGGCAGGGTCCGTGCCGTCGGCGGGTGCCGCGCCGTCGTCCGCGTCGTCCCCGGCACCCGGGGACGACGCGGGTGCGGCGGGCGGGGGCGGTGCGGCGGCGGGTGCTGCGCCCGGGAGGGACACGACGTCGAACGCCCCGCTCGCGACGACGGCGAGGCACAGCCCGGCGACGACGGCGAGGACCGCGGCGTGGGCCACGGCGCGCACCGGTGATTGCATGGCCCCTATGATGACGCCTCCCGCGGGCGCGAAGAACCCCGCGGGCCTTGCCGGCCGGCGGGGTCCTCGGGGTCGCCGCGGCGTCAGCCCATCGTGTTGACGATGAGACCGATGTGGGTGAAGAAGTTCATCGCGCCGAACAGCAGGAACGCGACGCCGGACAGGCCCCAGGCCCACCCGATGACGACGCGCACGACGCGCCGCCCGGAGCGGACCGCGAACGGGAAGAGGATCGCGCCGACGCCCACGAGCGCGATGAGCCCGGACATGAAGATCGCCTCGACGAGCGGGTAGGCGGCGAACGCGCCGGAGATCGGCTCCTCCGGCGGCGCGGCGAAGAGCTGGTACGTCACGCCGGCGATCGCGATGGCGACGAGGCCGAGGCCCATGCCGAGCACGAACACCGAGACGGGGCGCGCGACGGCCTGCAGGTGCTCGGTGGCGTCGGCCCGCTCGAGCGCGGCGCGGCCGCGGGTCCAGAGGTAGAACGCGGCGGCGAGGAGCAGCACGCCGAACGCGAGGCTCGTCTCGCCGAAGATGATGTTGTCGAACGGGAAGCCGCCCGCGGCGAGCGGCCACGTGAGCGTCATGTGCAGCCCGGTCGCCGTGAGGATCGTGCCCAGCACGCCGAACGCGAGCGACCAGCCCTCCACGACGATCTTCCCGGGCGCCCGCAGCAGCTCACGGCCGAGCATGACCAGCAGGATCAGCCCGGCGCCGACGGCGACGGACATCACGGTGTTGTAGGTGGGCATCTGCGCCCAGTCGATGACGAGCCCCTCGGCGGCGACCATCCTTCTCCACTCCTCGTTCGTTCCACGGGCCGCGCTCGCGGTCCGAGGGCGATAACCATACGCGCGTATAGTTTATTCCTCACTACGATGGCCGCGTGGACGACGCTGCGGGTGCCCGGGACCGGTCGGCGACGAGCGGCGCGCGGGGCGCACGCACCACGGTGCAGGGGCGCAGCGCGGAGCGACAGCGTGCGATGGTCGACGCCGCCGCGCACCTGCTCATCGACCAGGGCTTCGCCGCCGTGACCCACCGGCAGGTCGCCCGCGCCGCGGGCGTGCCGCAGGGGTCGGCGTCGTACTACTTCCCGACGAGCGCCTCGCTCGTCGCCGCCGCCGTCGAGGCCGCGGAGGACGTGCGCGCGACGGCCGCGCAGGAGCACGCCGACGCCCTCGCCCACCGGCGCCGCTCGAGCACCGCGACGGCGCGCGAGCTCATCGAGACGCTGTACGCCCCGCACGTGGACGACTCGGTGGTCGACGTGCGCCTCGACCCCATGCTCACGGCCATGCGGGACCCCGCGTTGCGGCCGATCATGCGGGCGTCGCGCCCGCGCCTGCTGGCGGCTGCGCGGACGGTGCTCGACGCGTCGGGCCACGGGCGCGTGACGGACACCGACCTCGTCGCGCACGTCGTGGACGCGGCGCTGCTCTCGGGTGCCGCCGCGGAGGACGGTCACGTGCTCGACCACGCGACGCGGACCGTCGCCCGCTTCCTCGACCACTGGCGCTGAGTCAAACTTACTGACCAGTTACTTGGTTTCCGGTAGGGTGGCGGCGCCCGGTCCGCCGACGCCGTGCCCGCACCCGCGGCGCCGCCGGGCGCCGTCGCCGCCGCCGTGGAAGGACCGTCCGTGAGCACCCTGCCCTACCTCGACCCCGCCGTGCCCGTGGCCGACCGCGTCGAGGACCTCCTCGCCCGCATGACGCTGCCCGAGAAGGTCGGCCAGATGCTCCAGCTCGACGCGCGCGACGGCGTCGGCCCCGCGGTGCTCGAGAAGCACGCGGGCTCGCTGCTGCACACCTCGCCGGAGAACGTCCTCGCCGCGCACGAGCTCACCGGGCGGACGCGGCTGCGCATCCCCCTGCTGCTCGCCGAGGACTGCATCCACGGCCACTCGTTCTGGGTCGGCGCGACGATCTTCCCCACGCAGCTCGGCATGGCCGCGACGTGGGACCCCGCGCTCGTGGAGCAGGTCGCGCGCGCGACCGCGGTCGAGGTCGCCGCGACCGGCGTCCACTGGACCTTCTCCCCCGTGCTCTGCATCGCGCGCGACCTGCGCTGGGGCCGCGTCGACGAGACGTTCGGCGAGGACCCGTTCCTCATCGGCGAGCTCGCGTCCGCGATGGTCCGCGGCTACCAGGGCGACGGGCTGTCCGACCCGACGGGCATCCTTGCCACGGCGAAGCACTTCGCGGGCTACTCCGAGACGCAGGGCGGCCGCGACGCGAGCGAGGCCGACATCTCGCAGCGCAAGCTCCGGTCCTGGTTCCTGCCCCCGTTCGAGCGGGTCGCGCGCGAGGGCTGCGCCACGTTCATGCTCGGCTACCAGTCCATGGACGGCGTGCCCGTCACCGTGAACGGCTGGCTGCTCGACGACGTCCTGCGCGGCGAGTGGGGCTACACCGGCACGCTCGTCACGGACTGGGACAACGTGGGCCGCATGGTCTGGGAGCAGCACATCCAGCCCGACTACGTGCACGCGTCCGCCGCGGCCGTG
Source organism: Cellulosimicrobium sp. 72-3 (assembly GCF_013127315.1). NCBI lineage: Bacteria > Bacillati > Actinomycetota > Actinomycetes > Micrococcales > Promicromonosporaceae > Cellulosimicrobium > Cellulosimicrobium sp. 72-3. The sequence goes on along the minus strand of NZ_CP053419.1, from coordinate 779,299 downwards.
CGCGCCGGCAACGACATGGTCATGACGACGCCGCGCTTCTTCGAGGGCGCGCTCGAGGCGGTGGACCGCGGCCTCGTCGACGAGGCGGCGATCGACGCCGCCGTCCGGCGCATCCTCACGCTCAAGTTCCGCCTCGGCCTGTTCGAGGACCCGCGGCGGCCCGACGTCGCGCGCCAGCAGGCGGTCATCGCGTCGGCCGAGCACTCCACGGTGAACCTCGAGGTCGCGCGCCGCTCCCTCGTGCTCCTCACCAACGACGGCACCCTCCCGTTCGCGGGCGGGCTCGACCGTGCCGCCGGCACGCCCGACGGCCGGGCCCTCGCCCCGGCCGGGGCGCCCGCCCGGACGATCGCCGTCGTCGGCCCGAACGCGGACGACGACCACACGCAGCTCGGCGACTGGGCGGGCGCGTCGGGGCAGGCCGACTGGCTGCCCGACGGCCACCCGCGCGAGATGACGACGACCGTGCTCGACGGCTTTCGCGCGCTCGCCCCGGAGGGCTGGGCCGTGACCCACGCGCGCGGCGCCGACATCCTCACGCTCGCGCCCGACCCGGAGGGCGAGCTGTTCCCCGACGGTCAGCCGCGGCCGCAGGTCGTCGTCCCGGCCGCGCCCGACGACGCGCTGATCGCCGAGGCCGTCGCCGCCGCGCGCGACGCCGACCTCGCCGTCGCCGTGGTGGGCGACCGCATCGAGCTCGTGGGCGAGGGCCGCTCGACCGCGACGCTCGAGCTCGTCGGCGGCCAGGTCGCGCTGCTCGACGCCCTCGTCGCCACCGGCACCCCCGTGGTCGTGGTCGTCGTCGCGTCGAAGCCGCTCGTCCTGCCGCCGTCGGCGCACGCGGCGGCGGCGGTCGTCTGGGCGGCCAACCCCGGGATGCGCGGCGGCCAGGCCGTCGCCGAGCTCGTGCTCGGGCTGATCGAGCCCGAGGGCCGGCTCCCGATCTCGTTCGCGCGCCACGCGGGCCAGCAGCCGACCTACTACAACGTGGTCCGCGGCCAGCACGGCGTCCGCTACGCCGACCTCACGCAGAGCCCCGCGTTCGCGTTCGGCGAGGGCCTGAGCTACACGACCGTCGAGTACGCCGACCTGCGCGTGCTCGGCACGGAGCACGGGCCCGACGACGTCGTGCGCGCCGAGGTCACGCTGACGAACACCGGGTCGCGCCCGGTGCGCGAGACCGTCCAGGTCTACGTGAGCGACACCGTCACGTCGGTGACGTGGGCCGAGAAGGAGCTCAAGGCCTACCGCAAGGTGGACCTCGCGCCGGGCGAGTCGGCGACCGTCGGCCTCGAGGTGCCCGTGGCGGACTGCACGCTCGTCGACGCGCGCGGGCGCCGCGTCGTCGAGCCGGGCGAGTTCGAGCTGCGCGTCGGGCCGTCGTCGCGCGAGGACGTGCTCCTGCGCGCGTCGTTCACCGTCGCGGGCTAGTCCCGCGCACGACGGAGGGCGCCCGGGTCGACCCGGGCGCCCTCCGTCGTCTGCGGTGGCCGGGCGTCAGGCGCCCGTCGCGACGCGCTCCCGCTCGACGGCGGACTCCTCGCGGTCGACGCGCGCCGCACGCAGCCGCGACATGATCACCGCGCCGAACGCGATGGCGGCCGCGACGACCGCGATCGCGATGCGCAGGACGTGGTTCGCGTCCTCGGGCACGCTCATGAGCACGACCGCGGGCGCGATGAGCACCGACACGAGGTTCATCACCTTGATGAGCGGGTTGATCGCCGGGCCGGCGGTGTCCTTGAACGGGTCGCCGACCGTGTCGCCGATGACGGTCGCGGCGTGCGCCTCCGAGCCCTTGCCCCCGTACGCGCCGTCCTCGACGATCTTCTTCGCGTTGTCCCACGCGCCGCCCGAGTTGGCGAGGAACACGGCCATGAGCACGCCCGCGCCGATCGCGCCCGCGAGGAAGCCGGCCAGCGGCCCGACGCCCAGGCCGAACCCGACGGCGATGGGCGCGAACGCGGCGAGCAGGCCGGGGGTCGCGAGCTCGCGCAGCGAGTCGCGCGTGCAGATGTCGACGACCCGGCCGTACTCGGGGCGCTCCTGGAACGTCATGATCCCGGGGTGCTCGCGGAACTGGCGACGCACCTCGAACACGATCGCGCCCGCGGCCCGGGTCACCGCGTCGATCGCGAGACCCGAGAAGAGGAACACGGTCGCAGCACCGAGGATCACGCCCACGAGCGTGATCGGCGAGATGATCTGGTAGTCGAGCATCGCCGTGACGAGACCGCTGCCGACGCCCTGCACGTCCGCGAGCGCGTGGCTCACGGCGTCGGCGTACGACCCGAACAGGGCGGTCGCCGCGAGGACGGCCGTCGTGATCGCGATGCCCTTGGTGATCGCCTTCGTCGTGTTGCCCACCGCGTCGAGGTCCGTGAGGATCTGCGCAGCCTCCTCATCGCCGTCGCCCGACTCGCCGACCGACATCTCGTAGATGCCCTGGGCGTTGTCCGAGACGGGGCCGAACGTGTCCATCGCGACGATGACGCCGACCGTCGTCAGCAGGCCGCACCCGGCGAGGGCGACGAGGAACAGCGCGAGCCACACCGACCCGCCCGCGAGGAGGAACAGACCGCAGATCGCCGCGGCGATCACGCCCGCTGTGTACACGGCCGACTCGAACCCGACCCCGATGCCCGACAGCACGACCGTCGCCGCGCCCGTGCGCGAGGTGGCCGCCACGTGCAGGGTGGGCTTCGACGTCGTGCCGGTGAAGTAGCCCGTGATCCACAGGATGATGCCCGCGAGGACGATCCCGATGACGACGGCGAGGCTCGCGACGACGCGCGGGTCGGCCGCGATCCCGGACAGGTCGCCGAGGTCGGCCGTGCCGTCGAGCGCGGCGAACGACGACGGCAGGTAGACGAACGCGGCGACGGCGGCGAGCACCGCGCCGATGAGCGCCGAGAGGTAGAACCCGCGGTAGATGGCCTTGAGGCCGTTCTCCTGGCCGCGCACGCGCGTGATGAACACGCCGAGCACCGCGACGAGCGCGCCCAGGGCCGTCACGACGAGCGGGAACACGAGGCCCTCCTCGCCCATCGCCGCCTTGCCGAGGATGAGCGCCGCGACGAGCGTCACCGCGTACGACTCGAACAGGTCGGCCGCCATGCCCGCGCAGTCGCCGACGTTGTCGCCCACGTTGTCCGCGATGGTCGCGGCGTTGCGCGGGTCGTCCTCGGGGATGCCCTGCTCGACCTTGCCGACGAGGTCCGCACCGACGTCCGCCGCCTTGGTGAAGATGCCGCCGCCGACGCGCATGAACATCGCGAGCAGCGCCGCGCCGAACCCGAAGCCCTCGAGCACCGCCGGGGCGTCGCCCTTGTAGACGAGCACGACGCCCGCGGCGCCGAGCAGGCCGAGGCCGACGACCGACATGCCGACGACGCCGCCCGTCCGGAACGCGATGCGCGCGCCCTCCGAGCGCCCGCCCGGCCGGGTCGCGGCCGACGCGACGCGCACGTTCGCGCGCACCGCGAGCCACATCCCGAGGTAGCCGATCGCGGCCGAGAACCCGGCGCCCACGAGGAACGCGACCGAGCGCCCCACGCGGATGCCGCCGTCGCCCGGCAGCAGGAACAGGAGGCCGAAGACGATCGCCGCGAACAGCGCGAGCGTGCGGAACTGGCGGCTCAGGTACGCGCCGGCGCCCTCCTGCACGGCCTGGGCGATGTCCTGCATCTTCGCCGTGCCCTCGTCCGCGGCGAGGACCTGTCTGCGCAGCACGACCGCGAAGGCGAGGGCCACGAGGGCGATCGCCGCGATGACCGCGACGATGGTGAGACTTTCCGTACCGAGCGTGAGCATCCGTCCTCCTTGACGAACCGCGCGACCGTCGCGCCGGTCCCCTGCCGGAGCGATGGGGGTGAGTCTACGCACGTGTGTCGTACGTCACGACCACTCGTGCAGGACGTCACGAGCGCACCCGGTGACGGCGCCCCGGGCCCTGTCAGCCCGGCGGTCGCGCGGTCGCTCCGCCGGCGTCCGGGGCGAGGTCCGTGGCGAGGCGCGCGACGGCGTCGGGCCGGGTGAGCGGGTAGAGGTGACCCTCCCCCGCGAGCCCGACGCGCGGGACCGCGAGCCGGTCCGACAGCTCGCGCTGCGCGCGCAGGAACCGGGCGCTCGCGCGCAGCCCGGTGACGAGCAGCGGCTCGGCGCCCGCGGGCAGGCGGTGGCCGTCGTCGAGCAGGGCGCGCACGCGCGGCGCCTGCTCCCAGCTCGCGAACCACTGGTGGGCGAGCAGGGTCCACGCGTCGCGCGACCCGTAGCGGGCGCGCGCGAGGTCGTGCGGGAGACGGTCCGGCGCACGCGTGACCACGCGCACGCCCGCGCGGCGCAGCGCCGGCCCGGTCACGGCGAGGCCCGCCGCGAGGGCGCCCGCCACCGCCGTGCCCGCCCGGGCCGCGACGGTACCCGTGTGCAGGGCCGGGAGATGGACCTCCCACGGGCTCGTCGGGTCGAGGAGCACGAGCCGCCGGACCTCGCCCGGGTGCAGCAGCGCCCACTCGATCGCCGTGAGCCCGCCCACGGAGTGCCCGACGAGGTCCACGGGCTCCGACCCGTCGACGCCGAGGCCCGCGCGCACCACGTCGACCGGTCCCGTCACGGGCACGCGCCACGCGTCGAGGACCCGGACGTCGTCGGTGCGGGCCGGGGCTCCGGGAGCGGACGCGGTCCCGAGGGCGCGCGCGAGCGGGGCGAAGTCCTCAGGGGTGAGCGCCAGGCCCGGCAGGACGACCCAGGTCATGCGGACTCCCTCTCTCGCGGTGCGCGACCACCCTACGGAGCGCTCCTGGGCGTGCGTAGGGTGGAGCCTGTGTCGACGCCCAGCACCCCCGTGACCGACCCGACCCCGCACGACCGCGCCCTCGCGCACGCGCACGACCTCGCGACGTTCGTCGAGGCGTCCCCGTCGTCGTACCACGCCGCCCACGAGGTCGCGCGCCGGCTCGAGGCCGTCGGCTTCGAGCGCCTGGACGAGACCGCGGCGTGGCCGTCGGCGACCGACGGCGAGGGCGGCGGGCCCGCGGGCGGACGGTACGTCGTCGTGCGCGACGGCGCGGTCATCGCCTGGGCCGTGCCCGCGGGCGCGACCGCGACGACGCCGTTCGCGATCCTCGGCGCCCACACAGACTCCCCCGGCTTCAAGCTCAAGCCGCGCCCGAGCGTCGGCCGCGAGGGCTGGTGGCAGGCGGGCGTGGAGGTCTACGGCGGCCCGCTGCTCAACTCGTGGCTCGACCGCGAGCTCGAGCTCGCCGGCCGGCTCGTCACCGCCGACGGCGAGGAGCACCTCGTGCGCACCGGTCCCCTCCTGCGCATCCCGCAGCTCGCGATCCACCTCGACCGCGCCGCGAACGACGGGCTCACGCTCGACAAGCAGCAGCACACGCAGCCCGTGTGGGGGCTCGCGTCGGCGTCGGGTCCGGCCGGGTCCGACGTCGCGGGCGCGCCGCACGGGACGAGCGGCGGGGACGTGCTCGCCCAGCTCGCGCACCACGCAGGCGTGCGGGCGAGCGAGGTCGCGGGGTACGACGTCGTGGTCGCCGACACCCAGGCACCCCGCGTGTTCGGCGCGCACGACGCGTTCCTCGCGTCCGGGCGGCTCGACAACCTGCTGTCGGTGCACGCCGGCCTCGTCGCGCTGCTCGAGGTCGCGGGCACGCCCGACCGGCCCGTCGAGGGCGCCACGATCCCCGTGCTCGCCGCGTTCGACCACGAGGAGATCGGGTCGGAGTCGCGCTCCGGCGCGTCGGGCCCGTTCCTCGCCGACGTGCTCGACCGGGTCGCGGCCGGCCTCGGCGCGACGGCCGAGGAGCGGCACCGCCAGCTCGCGGCGTCGCTGTGCGTGTCGAGCGACGTCGGCCACTCCGTCCACCCGAACTACCCCGAGCGGCACGACCCCGCCAACCGCCCCCTCGCGGGCGGCGGACCGATCCTCAAGATCAACGCGAACCAGCGCTACACGACCGACGCGCACGGTGCGGCGGCGTGGGCGCGCGCCTGCGCCCGGGCCGGGGTGCCGAGCCAGGAGTTCGTGTCGAAGAACACCGTGCCGTGCGGCTCGACCATCGGGCCGCTCACCGCGACCCGACTCGGCATCCGCACGGTCGACGTCGGCGTCCCCATCCTCTCGATGCACTCCGCGCGCGAGCTCACCGCCGTCGTGGACCCCTGGTACCTGTCCCGCGCGGTGCTCAAGATCTTCCAAGGCTGAGCCCCCACCCCCACCCCCACCCCCACCCCCTTCACCGGCCGAGCAGGCGGTCGTGGCCCGTCCCGGACACCGGACGGACCACGACCGCCTGGTCGGGCAGCCGCGATGGCCTGGTCGGGACCAGTCAGGGGCGTTCCGCGCGGGCGCGGACGCCGCGCAGCATCTTCTGCGTCATGAGGAAGCTCACCGGCTGCACGGCCTCGACGATCGCGCGGCCCGCCCCGCCCAGCGGCAGGTACCGCTCGCGGACGAGCAGACGTGACCGGAGCGTGCCGTCCGGCCCCGGCGGGAGCGGCCGCACGACGAACGCCCACGAGAACCGGAACGGCATCGTGTCCGGCTGCCCGGGCCCCGGCGCACCGAGCAGCACGAGGTGCGAACCGGGCTCGAGCGCCGCGACCCGCAGGACGGCCTCGTCGGCCAGGTGGACGTCGTCGCCCACGGCCAGGCCCTGCCAGCGCTCCTCGATCGCGTCCGCGCTGCGGATGCCCAGGCCGACGAGGTTCTCGAGCGCGTCGTAGGAGTAGAAGCCGCCGCGGCCATGACCGAGCTGGACGAGCCACGGCCAGACGGCGACCGGCGGCGCGTCGACCGTCACGGCCCGCGTCGCGACGACGGCCCGCGCGTCGGGCACGAGGTCGTCGCCCGGGAGCACGCACTCGTGCTCGCCCTCCCAGGTGCCCCACGTCTGGGTCATGCGCCGGGTGAGCAGGAGCGCCCCGACGGCGAGCGCCGTCGTCGTCACGACCCGGACCCCACGCCACGCTGCCATGCGTCGATCGTCGGCCGTGCGCCACGCCCCGCGCGAGGGCCGGAGGTCCCGAGCACGGCGGCCCTCGGCCGGACCGTGGGCCGGAGGTGGGAGACTCGGAGACGTGCTGCACGCCCCCACCACCTCCCCGCGACCGACGAGCGCGACGCTGCTCGACGTGCTGCGCGCGGGCGGGCGGCGCGACGAGCGGCTGCGGCACGTGCGCGAGCTCCCCGCACGCCCCGGCACGCAGGGCGAGTGGCCCGCATGGGCCGACGCGTCGCTCGTCGCCGGGTACCGCGCGCTCGGCGTGGAGCGACCCTGGGAGCACCAGGTGGAGGCCGCCGACGCCGCGTGGTCGGGCCGGCACGTCGCGCTCGCGACCTCCACGGGCTCCGGCAAGTCGCTCGCGTTCTGGCTCCCGGCGCTCACGGCCGTGCGCGCCGACGCCGCGGCGCGCGTGCTCGACCCCGGTCGCATCGAGTCGGTCGCGCGCCGTGGTGCCGTGCTCTACCTCTCGCCCACGAAGGCGCTCGCGGCCGACCAGCTCTCCGGCCTCCAGCGGCTCCTCGACGCCGCCGGGACGCGCGACGTGCGGGTCGCGACGTGCGACGGCGACACCGCGCAGGACGAGCGCCGGTGGGTGCGGGAGCACGCCGACGTCGTCCTCACGAACCCGGACTTCCTGCACTTCGCGCTCCTGCCGCACCACCGCGGCTGGACGCGGCTGCTGAGGGACCTGCGGTACGTCGTCGTGGACGAGGGGCACGCCTACCGCGGGGTGTTCGGCGCGCACGTCTCCCTCGTCCTGCGGCGCCTGCGGCGGCTCGCCGCGCACTACGCGCGGGAGGGCGACCCGCCTCCGACGTTCGTCGTCGCGTCGGCGACGACCGCCGACCCGGCCACGAGCGCGGCCCGGCTCGTCGGGGTCGAGCCCGACGACGTCGTGACCGTCGCGCGCGACACCTCCCCCGCGGGGCGCAAGACGTTCGCCCTGTGGGAGCCGCCCGTCGTGGTGGGCTTCGAGGCGTCCGCGGACGACGGTCCCGCCGAGGGCCACGACGACGACCCGGCGGTCGCGACGCCCGCCGAGGGGCCGGAGCACCCCCGCCGCAGCGCCACCGCCGAGACGGCCGACCTGCTCGCCGACCTCGTCATCGCGGGCGCCCGCACGCTCGCGTTCACGCGCTCGCGCCGCGGCGCGGAGTCCGTCGCGGTCCAGACGCAGGACAGCGTGCGCGTCGTCGACCCCCGGCTCGTGCGCCGCGTCGCCGCCTACCGCGGCGGCTACCTGCCCGAGGAGCGGCGCGAGCTCGAGGACGCGGTGCGCACCGGCGACGTGCTCGGCCTCGCGACGACCAACGCGCTCGAGCTGGGCGTCGACATCTCGGGGCTCGACGCCGTCCTCATCGCCGGCTGGCCCGGCACCCGCATGTCGGTGTGGCAGCAGGCGGGCCGCGCCGGGAGGGCGGGCGCCGACGGCCTCGTCGCGTTCGTGGCACGCGAGGACCCGCTCGACACGTTCCTCGTGCACCACCCCGAGGCGGTGTTCGACGTACCGCTCGAGGCGACCGTGTTCGACCCCGCGAACCCCTACGTCCTCGCGCCGCACCTGTGCGCCGCGGCGGCGGAGGTGCCCCTGCGGTCCGAGGACCTCGCCGCGTTCGGCACGCCCGACGTCGTGCGCGGCCTGCTCGACGTGCTCGTCGCGCGCGGCGCCCTGCGGCGCCGGGCCTCCGGCTGGTACTGGACGCACGCGCAGCCCGCGTCGGGCATGACCGACCTGCGCGGCTCCGGCGGCGCGCCCGTCCGGGTCGCCGAGGCGCGCACCGGCCGGCTGCTCGGGACCGTCGACGCCGCCTCCGCGGACGGCTCCGTGCACGACGGCGCCGTGTACGTCCACCAGGGCCGCACCTACGTGGTCGAGCACCTCGACCTCGCGGACCACGTCGCGCTCGTGCGTCGGCAGGACGTCGACCACGGCACGTGGTCCCGGTCGACCACGTCCATCACGATCGTCGACGAGCCCACCGATGGGGACGTCGCGACGGGCCGCGAGGTCGTCGAGCGCAGCTGGGGCCCGGTCGGCTGGGGCTACGGCCCGGTCGACGTGTGCTCCCAGGTGGTGAGCTTCCAACGCCGCCGCCTCCTCGACATGCAGGTCCTCGGCACGGAGACCCTCGACCTTCCCGAGCGCACGCTGCCGACGATGGCCGTCTGGTGGACCGTCCCCGCCTCCGTGATCGAGGAGGCGGGCGTCGACGCCGACGAGCTGCCCGGCGCGCTGCACGCCGCCGAGCACGCGTCGATCGGTCTGCTTCCCCTCCTCGCGACGTGCGACCGCTGGGACCTCGGCGGGGTGTCGACCGCGCTGCACGCCGACACCGGCGAGGCCACGGTGTTCGTCCACGACGCCTACCCCGGCGGGGCCGGCTTCGCCGAGCGCGGGTTCGAGCTCGGCGCGACCTGGCTCCGCGCGACGCGCGACGCCATCGCCCGCTGCCCGTGCCACGACGGCTGCCCGGCGTGCGTGCAGTCGCCCAAGTGCGGGTCGTACAACGCCCCGCTCGAGAAGGCCGCCGCCGTCCGGCTGCTCGACGCCGTGCTGGCGCACGCCCCGGCCGCCGCGACCGAGGCCGAGGCCGAGGCCGATGCCGATGCCGATGCCGATGCCGCGGAGCGGACCGCAGGTCTCCCGCGATAGGGCACGGCACGTCCACAGGGTCGAGGACGAGTACCGTCCGGTCGTTGACGGCACCCGTCCCACAAAGGATCGCGCCCGCCGGTCACAACGCTCGCGCCGCCCGACGGACCGCTGCCCCTGCCGGTGGCGGTCGCTCATCGCGCGCTCGCCGGGCCGGCGCGGGCGGCGGCGGTCGCGCGGCCGAACGTGACGCCGAGGAACGTCACGCCGGCGCTCGACTCGGCATCCACCCGGACGACCCCGGCGCCCTGCTCCGTGCACGCGACGACCACGGCCCGGTTGCGCGCAGCGGCCTCGCGCGCCCGGCCGCAGGGTTCCCACCCGTCGCGGACTGCCGTCGCCGCCGCGAGCGCCGCGAGGTCAGCTCCGGTCTGCGCGGTGCCACGCGCCGCCTGCGCCTGCGCGAGCCCGGCGAGCGCGAGCGCCAGGACGAGGACCGCCGCGACGACCCCGAGCACGAGCACCGTGCCTGCTCCGTGCTCGACGTCGAGGTGGACGGCCACCCCCGGCCTCGCACCTGGCCGGCCGTCGGTCTCGGTCCCGATCGCGGTCTCGATCCCGCTTCCGGCCCGAGTCTCGGCGCCAGACCTGGTCCCGGACCCGGTCTCGGTCTCGGTCTCGGTGCGCCGTCCCCGCGGAGGCCGCGCCGCGGTCACGGCTCCGCCCACGCGACGGCCGCGCCGCTCGCGCGCAACGGCGACCCGGCGAGCCACCCGCCCACGACGGGCGTCGTGACGCGCACCTCGACCCACGGGTCGCCGCGCAGCACGCCGACCGTCGCGCCGGCTCCGGCGACCCGGAGCGCGGTCGCGCGCACGGTCGCGTCGTCCTCACCGATGGCCACCGCCCGGGCGGCGGCCCTCGCCGCGTCGGCGGAGCGCATCTGGGCGCCCGCCGCCGCGGCGAGGGTGAGGACCACGACGAGCACCAGGACGACCGCGGGCAGGGCGACCGCGAGCTCGGCCGTGACCGCACCTCGCTCGCCGCCCTCACGGACCCGACCCCTCGGCCGGCGGCTCTCCGCCCCGGCGTCCCGTCGCACGGGCTCAGCCCAGCGAGAGCGCGCTGCGCACGATGCCGAGCAGCATCTCGCGCACCTCGCCGCTCTTCAGCACGACGATGAGCAGCCCGGCGAAGCCTGCCGCCGCGACCGTCGCGATGGCGTACTCAGCCGTCGCGAGACCCGCCTCGCCGTCCTGCCCCGTGCTCGTCCCCGTCAGGCGCGCGAACGCGCGTCGCGGCTGTCGTGTCATCTCCGGCTCCCCTCGTGTGGCCCGCGTCGTGCGGGCGGTCGGGGAGACCCTGCCGGGACCTGCACCCCTGCCGCACCCCACCGCGGGGCGTCGGTGGACGGGGCCCTCAAGACGACGACCTGTGCACGGCAGTGCGCGCTCCGCTCGCGTCGACGGGTCGAGCCACCAGCACTCCGTCGCGCGATCAGCACCCGGTCGACGGGTCGAGAGACCAGCCCCACCCAACCGGGGCGCGGTCAGCCCCAGGTGAGCGGGTCGAGCTCGAGGTGGAAGCGGAGCCTGCCCGGGTCGACCGGGGACCCGTAGCGCGGCGCGAGCGACTCCTCCAGGGCACGCGCGTGCTCCGGCCAGGTGTCCTGGGCGTTCGCCAGGAGGAGGGAGAGGTCGGCGTGCCGGTCGGCGACCCCGAGCCGCCCGACGTCGACGAACCCGCGGAGCTCCAGCGTCTCGGGGTCGAGCAGGACGTTGGGCAGGCACAGGTCGCCGTGGCAGACCACGAGGTCGGCCGCCTGCTGCTCCCGCCGCCACGGCAGCTCGGCGATGAGGTCGGCGAGGAGGTCTGCGGGATCCCGGGACTCCTGCTCCGGCCGCAGGAACTCCGGGTGCACGCGGCCGCCGTCGACCACGTCGCGGGCGAGGGCGACCATGGCGTCGAGGCTCCGGTCGAACGGGCAGTCGGCCACGGCGAGGTCGTGGAGGGCCCGCGCCGCCGCGAGGACGCTCGTCCAGGCGCGGTCGACCTGGTCGGGGCGGACCGTGTCGGCGGGCACGCCCGGCACCGTGCGCGTCACGAGGACGGCCTGCTCCCCCGTGTCCTCCCACGCCAGCACCTCGGGGACGACGATCCCGCGCTCAGCCGCCCAGAGCGCGCGGTCCCGCTCGTCCGCCAGGTCGGCCGCCTGGTCCGGGCCCACGACCTTGGCGTGCCGTGCGCCGTCCGCGCTGACGAGCACGCGGGCCGAGGACTCGCCGCTCCCGACGTCCCGCCAGGCGTCGTCCCGGAGCGCAGCAGGCACATCGGAGACAGGGGACGGGTCCATGCGGCCACCGTAGCGACCCGACACCGACCCCGGCCCCGGCCCCGGCCCGAAAACAACACCGAAGCCCGCCTCTGCCTCCAGACCTCCGACGCCTATCCGGGGAGCAGACCCGCCCCGAGGGAGACGAGGACCGGCAGCAACCCGACGAGCACGAACGCGGGCAGGAAGCACGCGCCCAGCGGGAGCACGAGGTGCACGGCGAGCCGTGCCGCGGCAGCCTTGGCCGCTCCGGTCCGGTCCTGGCGCGACGCCCCGGCCGCCGCCCGCAGCGACGACGCCGGAGCAGCGCCGTGCAGCCACGCGGGCCGCAGCGCGCGCTGCACGACCCCGAGCCTCGGCGGTGCACCCGCCCAGGCCCCGTCCCACGACGCCCCGAGGAGGAGCGCCGCGCCGGCGGCGCGCAGCCCCGCACCGTCGCGGCCCCCGACGCACGACCCGACGACGTCGAGCGCTCGCGGGATCGCCGCGCCCGACCCGACGGCGGCCGCGAGCAGCTCGAGGAGCACCCCGGTCTCGATGCCGGGTTCGCGGTCGTCGCCCCGGCGCCGTCGGCCGCCCGGGCCGTCGGCGGGATCGTCGGGCTCGGGCGCTGCCCGCCCGACGGCGACGGCGCGCCGTCCGGCCTCGGTGCGCGCGGACCACCACGGCGCCGCGCCCACCAGGACGCAGAGCGCCACGAGGACGAGGGTCACCGGCGCTCTCTTTCCCGGGCGGGCCGCTCCGCGCGCCGCGCGGTCACCGGTCGTCCCCCGCGGTGCGCGCCCGCTCGACGAGCCGCGCGGACCACGTGCGGCCCGCGACGAGCAGCAGGACCCCGAGGAGCACGCCCGCCGTCCCGAGGCCGCCGTCGGTCGCGGTGGCGAGCGGGTCGGCGCCCAGCACGTAGCCGAGCAGGACCCCGACGACCGGGAGCCAGAGCAGCACGCGGGCGGTCGCGCGCGGTCCGGCGAGCGCCGCCTCCCGCTCGGCCCGCGCCTCGGCGTCCGCGGCCACGGACACGGCGACCTCGTCGAGCACGGTCGCGAGCGGCGCACCGAGCTCCGCGGCCAGCCGGCACGCCGCGACGAGGGCACGCGCCGTCGCCGGGCCGCCGACGTGCGGTGCGAGATCCGCGACCCGCGGGACGCCCCCGCCGTCGACCCGGACCCCGACTGCACGACCCCACGCGACGCCCGGCGCGGCTCCGGACCGCAGGAGCGCCCCGACCTGCGTCACGACGACGCGCACGAGCTCGGGCACCGCCTGGGGTCGGGCCGGGCGGCGCAGGACCGACCACCGCACGGACCGCGACGCCGACCGACCGACGACCCGGCGCGCCGACCGCCCGCCCCGGGCCGTGGCGCACCAGACCGCGGCACCGACGAGGAGACCCACCAGGACCGTCATGGGCGCGCTCCCCTGCCGCGCACCGTCCGGGCCGCACCGGCGCGGAGGCTCCCGGCACGTCGTCGCGTCATGCGGACCACCGCCCCACGAGCTCGTCCCACGCCGGTCCCGCGACCGGCCCCGCCGCGCCCGGCGACCCGTCTCCCGTCGAACCGCCGCGCGGCGACCCGGCGCCCGGCGACCCGCCTGCCGTCGACCCGCCGCCCAGCGAGCCACCGCCCGGTGACCCACCGCCCGGCGGCACGACGGTCCCGTCCCACGACCCCGCGACGTCCACGCGCAGGGCGCCGCGCTCGTCCTGCCGCACGACGCCGAGCTGCGCGAGGACGCGCCGGGTCGTGCCCGCCGTGCGGACGCGGCGCAGGTGCAGCACGACGTCGAGCCCGCCCGCGGCCTGCGCGGCGACGGCGGCCCGGTCCATCCCCGCGAGCGCCGCGAGCGCCTCCAGCCGGGCGGGGACCACCTCGACGTCGTTGGCGTGGATCGTCGCGAGGCCGCCGTCGTGGCCGGTGTTGAGCGCCATGAGCACCTCGCGGACCTCCGGCCCACGGCACTCGCCCAGCACGATGCGGTCGGGCCGCATGCGTAGCGCGGCGCGCACGAGGTCGGCGAGGTCCACGCCGCCCGCGCCCTCGACGTTGGGACGCCTCGCCGTGAGCGGGACGACGTGGGGGTGGTCCGGGTCGAGCTCGCGCGCCTCCTCGACGCAGACGACCCGCTCGTCGGGCGGGACGAGCGCGAGGAGGGCGGCGAGGAGCGTCGTCTTGCCGGTGCCGGTGCCGCCGGAGACGAGGACGTTCGCGCGCCGCGCGACGAGGCCGCGCAGCACCGGCTCCCACGCGTGCGGGACGGTGCCGCCCGCGACGAGGTCGTCGAGCCGGAACGTCCGGGTCCGCAGGACGCGCAGCGAGACGACGGCCCCCGTCGCGCACACGGGCGCGACGACGGCGTGCAGGCGCGTCCCGTCCGGGAGGCGGGCGTCGACGACGGGCGACGCGTCGTCGAGCCGCTGCCCGCCCGCCGCGGCGAGGCGCACCGCGAGCGCCCGCACGGCCTCGGGGCCGCCGAGCGCGACCTCGACCCGTTCGAGGCCGGCGCCGCGGTCGACCCACACGTCGTCGGGCCCGTTGACGAGCACGTCCGTCACGCCGGGCTCGTCGAGGTACCGCTGGAGCGGCCCGGCCCCGAAGATCTCCGCGTGGGCCGTCCGGGTCAGCTCGCGCAGCGCGGTCGTGCCGAGCACCCGGCCCGACGCCCGCAGCGCGTCCGCGACGGCCGCGTCGCCGAGCACCTCGGTGGCGCCGCCTGGGTCGTCGCTCGACCGCACGAGGCGGTCCCGGACCCCGTCGAGCAGGGCGACCCGGCCGCGCTCGGCACGCGGCGGCTCCTCCCCGCGGCGCTGCGCCCCGTCCGCGACACCTCCGTCCCGACCACGCCCGCCGCGCGGCGCACGCGCCTCCCGCGCGCTCACCGGGCGGGCCCGAGGTAGCGCGCCGCGAGCTCGCGACCGGCCCGGACGACCGGCCCGCGCCCGACGCACGGCCCGTGCCCCCGCTCGACCGCCCCGGCGAGCGCGCGGTCCCACCCGGCGGTGGCGGCGACGTCCAGCCCGACGGCGGCGGCCACCTCGGGCGGCGAGAGCCGACCGGGCGCTGGGCCGCGCACGACGAGGGCGGCCCGGCCCGGCAGACGATCGCGCACCGCGGCGGCGCCCGCGACCCCGGCGACGTCGAGCGGGGTCACGAGGAGCACCTCGTCGCACGCCTCGAGCAGCGACGCCCCGGCCGCGCCCGCCCCGAGGGCCGCGCGGTCGGCGTCGAGCACGAGCACCCCGGACCTCGCCGCCGTGGCCTCGGCGAGCGCGGCGACGACGTCGGCGAGCGCCGCCTGCTCCGGGCCCCCGCCGCGCTCGGTGCTGACGACCGGCACGGTGCCCCAGCGGGGCAGGCGCGCGAGGAGGTCGTCGCCGTCGATCCGGCCCCGCGCGTCGGCGAGGTCCGGCCAGCGCACGCCCGGGTCCTGCTCGACGCCGAGCAGGACGTCGAGGCCCCCGCCCAGGAGGGAGAGGTCGACCAGGCACGTCGGCGCGCGCCGCCGCGCGACCGCCCGGGCCAACGACGCGGCGACGACGCTCGCCCCCGCCCCGCCGCGCGCACCGACCACCGCCACGACCGCTCCGTCCATCGCGCTCCCCCGCCCTCCGTCGACCGGGGACCACCGTGGCCCCTGGGCGCGGGCCGCCGTCGGCCCGTCACCCGCCCTGGGGACGGGCCGGTCGGCGAGCGCTCCTGGGGACGGCCACGTTCCGCCGCTAGGCTCGCGACCGTGACCCCGCTCCCGGACCCGACGGACCCGCCGCGCGCCGGCCGGGTCGCCGCGTTCTTCGACCTGGACAAGACGATCATCGCGACGTCGTCGGCCGCGGCGTTCTCGCGGCCGTTCTTCGCGGGCGGGCTCATCAACCGCGGCGACGTGCTGCGCAGCGCGTACGCGCACTTCCTGTTCATGGTGGGCGGGGCCGACGCGGACCAGACGGAGCGCATGCGCGCGCACCTGTCGAACCTCGTGACCGGCTGGGACGTCGCGACCGTCTCCCGCATCGTCGAGGAGACGCTCCACGAGCACATCGACCCGGTCGTGTACGCGGAGGCGGTCGAGTTCATCGAGTCGCACCACGAGCACGGGCACGACGTCGTCATCGTCTCCGCCTCGGGCAGCGAGGTGGTGGAGCCCATCGCCGCGGTGCTCGGCGCCGACCACGCCATCTCGTCCCGGATGGCCGTCGAGGGCGGGCGCTACACCGGCGCGATCGACTTCTACGCGTACGGCGAGAACAAGGCCGTGGCCCTGCGCGAGCTCGCGGAGCGCGAGGGCTACGACCTCGCGGCGAGCTACGCGTACTCGGACTCCGTGACCGACGCGCCGATGCTGAGCTCCGTCGGCCACGCGTTCGTCGTCAACCCCGACCGGACGCTGCGTCGTCTCGCCGCCGAGCACGGGTGGGGCGCGCTGACGTTCTCGCGGCCCGTCGCCCTGCGCTCGCAGCTCGCCGCGCCGACGCCGGTGCTCGCCACCGCGGGCCTCGTCGGGCTCGGCGTCGTCGGGTGGCTCGGGTGGCGGGCCTGGCGCCGCCGCTCGCGCGGCTGACCCTCTCCAGCGTCGCCGCCCGCGCGGCTGACCCGCGCGTCCGGCCCCCGCGGACGCCCGCCGAAGGGCCCGATCCGGACCTCCCGGACCAACCGCACCGGCGTGTTCGAACCCCGGTAGAACACGGTGTGGAAGAACCCCCGGAGCGCTTGCGCTCGCCGCCCCGGCGGGCTGTGATGGAGGGACAACAGCACCGCGGCGGTACCCACGCGCAGGGCAGTCCACCGAAGGACGCGCTGACCGGGGCGGACCAGGCCACGACGGCCCCGACCCGTTGCAGCGACTTGGAGCGAGCGCGCCTGTTCACCGCCGCCGCTGGCGACCACGGCGTCCGCGAGGGCGCCGTCGTCGTGTCAGGGCTCACGCGCCCCGTTCCCGCGTCGTGGCCCGCCGGCCGGGCGATACTGGGGCCCATGACGTCAGCGCCGAGTGTCTCCTCCTCCATCACCGCCCGCCTCCAGGTCGAGGCCCGCCCCACCGCCGTGAGCGAGCTGACGACGGCGATCGAGCACACCGGGGGCATCGTCACCGCCCTGGACGTGACGGCGTCGGGCCACGAGCGCATCACGGTCGACGTCACGGTCGCGACGCGCGGCGAGGAGCACGCCGGGCAGATCGTCGAGGCGCTGCGCGCGCTCCCGGGCGTCGTCGTGGACCGCGTCTCCGACCGCACGTTCCTGCTGCACCTGGGCGGCAAGCTGAAGATCGAGTCCAAGGTGCCGATCCGCAACCGCGACGACCTGTCGATGATCTACACGCCCGGCGTCGCGCGCGTGTGCGAGGCCATCGCCGCCAAGCCCGACGACGCCCGCCGCCTGACGATCAAGCGCAACACCATCGCGGTGGTCACCGACGGGTCGGCCGTGCTCGGGCTGGGCGACATCGGCCCCCTCGCGTCGCTGCCCGTCATGGAGGGCAAGGCCGCCCTGTTCAAGCGGTTCGCGGACATCGACGCGTTCCCCATCGCGCTCGACACGACCGACGTCGACGAGATCGTGCGGACGGTGAAGGCGATCGCGCCCGTGTTCGCGGGCATCAACCTCGAGGACATCGCGGCCCCCCGGTGCTTCGAGATCGAGGCGCGGCTGCGGGCCGAGCTCGACATCCCCGTGTTCCACGACGACCAGCACGGCACCGCCATCGTGGCGCTCGCCGCGCTGACCAACGCGCTCAAGGTCGTGGGCAAGCAGCTGCCCGACGTGCGCATCGTCCTCTCGGGCGCGGGCGCGGCCGGGACCGCGGTGCTCAAGCTGCTCCTCGCGGCGGGCGCGCACGACGTCGTCGTCGCGGACATCGAGGGCGTCGTGCACCCGGGCCGCCCGGGCCTGTCCCCGTCCCTCGCGTGGACCGCGGTCAACACGAACCCGCGGCGCGTCACCGGCACGCTGCGCGAGGCCGTCGTCGACGCGGACGTGTTCATCGGCGTCTCCGCGCCGGACGTCCTCACGGGCGACGACGTCGCGCGCATGGCCCCCGACGCCATCGTGTTCGCGATGGCGAACCCGCGGCCCGAGGTCGACCCGGTCGAGGCGGCGGAGCACGCGGCCATCGTCGGCACCGGGCGCTCCGACTTCGCGAACCAGATCAACAACGTGCTCGCGTTCCCGGGCGTGTTCCGCGGGCTGCTCGACGCGCGGTCGCACCGGATCACCGACGCGATGCTGCTCGCCGCCGCCCGCGCGCTCGCGTCCGCGATCCACGAGGACCAGCTCAACCCGACCTACATCATCCCGAGCGTGTTCAACCCCGAGGTGACGACGCTCGTCGCCGCGGCGGTCGAGCGCGCCGCGCGCGAGGACGGCGTCGCCGAGCCGCCCGCGCTGACCGGCGGCCTCCCGCGCGTCGCGACCACGACGTCCGCCCCGACCACCGCCTCGGAGGCCTGAGCGTGCAGCGCGTCACGACCCGCAACGCGGCGTTCCAGCAGTGGGAGGCCCTGCTCACCAACCGCACGAAGCGGCACCGGGCGGGCGAGATGGTCGTCCAGGGGGTCCGGCCCATCACGCTCGCCGTCGAGTCCGGGTGGACCGTGCGGACGTGGCTCGTCGACGCCGACCGGTCGCTGTCGTCGTGGGCCCACGCGATGCTCGACCGGGTCCGCGCGCAGCGGTTCGCCGTGTCGTCCGCGCTCCTGCGCGAGCTCGGCGGCAAGGAGGACGAGACGCCCGAGCTCCTCGCCGTCGTCGCGACGCCGCCCGACGACCTCGGCCGGATCGGCGGCGGCACGGTGGGCGCCGACTTCCTCGGCGTCGTGCTGGACCGGCCCACGAGCCCGGGCAACGTGGGGACGGTCGCGCGGTCGCTCGACGCGTTCGGCGGGGGCGGGCTCGTCGTCGCCGGGCACGCGGCCGACCCGTACGACCCGCGCGCCGTGCGCGCGAGCACCGGCTCGATCTTCTCCGTCCCGACGGTCCGCGTCCCCGCGGGGCGCGACGTCCTCGACTGGGTCGCCGCGCAGCGCTCCTCCGGGGTCCCGCTGACCCTGCTCGGGACCGACGAGCACGGCGACGTCGAGCTCGCCGACCACGACCTCACCGGCCCGACGCTCGTCGTCACGGGCAACGAGACCACCGGTCTCAGCGCGGGCTGGCGCGAGGCGTGCGACGTCATGGTGAGCATCCCCATGCTCGGCTCGGCGAGCTCGCTCAACGCCGCGAGCGCGACGACGGTCGTGCTGTACGAGGCCGTGCGCCAGCGCCGGGCACGCTGACGGCACGCACGGCGGCGGTCGGCGCACGCCCGACGGCGGGTGCGGCGTCCGAGGGGCGCCGCACCCGCCGTCGTCCCCGCGTCAGGACGAGCGCGGCGCCGTGCTGCCCGGAGCGCGGGTGATGTGGTGCACCGCCTGCGTGCGCAGGCCGGCCCCGTTGAACTCCTGGTAGATCTCCTTCGCCTCCTGGAGCGCCTGCTTGACCTGGTTCTTGTCGAGGTGAGCCGCGGTCAGCTGGTTCTGGTAGAGGTACAGGAACGTGTTGAAGTCGATCTTCGTCAGGTCCACCGTGGACTTGACCGCGACGAACGCGCTGATGCGCTCCATCTTCTCGTAGATGCCGCGGGCCGAGACGTTGAGGTACCACGCCTTGAGGTCCACCCGGACGATGGACAGGCCCTCGGTCACGACGTAGTACTCCTCCATCGTGCCCGTCGACGCCGACGCGCCGCCGAGGAACACGGTGAGGGCCTCGGAGATGAGGCCGCCCACCCCGTCGATGATGCTGTCCGCCGTCCCCGAGACGAACGACTTGAGCGACGACTTCACGGTGTCGGCGAGGTGCTCCGTCGACGTGGACGTGAAGGCGTGCACCTCCTTCTTGGACGCGAGGATGGACGTGATGGGCACGGTCGAGTTCGTGCCTCCCGCCCCGCGGAGCGACTCCTGGATCTTCGCCTCGAACAGCTCGGCCTTGGTCTCCCCGAGCCGGGCGAGCGACTCCACGACCTCGCGCTGCGTCTGCGCGAGCTCGTCGCTGTTGTCGAACTGCTTGACGATGTCTCTCACGAGCGACATGACTTCCTCCGATGACGTGTGGTGCGGTGTCGGAGCACGGCGACCGCCGCGCCCCCGTGGCGCGAGGTCAGAAGACGACCTGCGTGCCCTGCAGGTCGACCTGCCTGCTCAGCGCGTCCGGCCGCGGGTAGCCGGCGGTCGCCGGGACGGGCCGGTTGTAGCCGTAGACCCAGACGCCCTCGAGCGCCCGCTCCTCCTCGAGCGCGAGGGCGAGCCCCGCCGAGAAGTTGGAGACGTTCTCGGCACACGCGTGCACGAGCACCGGGCCGACCGGCCCGGGCACCCGGGCGAGGAGCCGTGCGACCTGCCGCCGGTTCCACCCCCAGTCGTCGGCGCCGTGCCCCTCGTCGCCGATCTCCTCGTCGTTGCCGTGCGCGGACAGGCAGACCGGGCCCCGCGCCGTCGCGAGCGCCGCGACGAGCGCCCGTTCCGCCGCGGCCCGTGAGCCCTTCGGAAGCAGGACGACCTCGCCCCACGCGTCCGCCCCCGAACCGTGCCTCTCGACGGCCTCGCGGATGTCGTCGTCCTGTGTGCAGACCACCAGCATGTCGTGCCCCCTCTCGTGCGTCGGCGGGGCTGCGTCGCCCCGCCGTCGGCCCGGTGCCTTCGTCCGGGTCCGTCGCCAGGATCCGCCGGGCGCCGACCGCCCCACATCGTCAGTTCTGACTATCTGCGGACGGGACGGCCGCCCCGCGCCCGCGCCAGGGAGGCGGAGGCCGCGAGCTGGGACGAGACGCCGAGCTTGCCGAGGATCGAGCGGACGTGGGCGCGCACGGTCGCGACCGACAGCACGAGCGCAGCAGCGATCTCGGCCACCGACCGTCCGCCCGCGAGGTGCTCCAGCACCTCGGTCTCCCGGCCCGTGAGCGACGCCACCGCCCGGCGGTCGCGCACGACCCCGACGAGCTGGTCCACCAGCAGCGCGTCGCCCGCGCGCACGTCCCCCGCGAGCATGCGGGCGACCGTCCGCACCTGGTCGCCGAACGGTCGCTCCGCGGCGACGACCAGGGCGCCGGCCCGCGCGGCGACGAGCAGCCGGTCCGCCGCCACCGCGCCGCCCACGACCACGACCGGGCCCGGGCGCCGCAGGACCGCGAGCAGCGGCGGGCCGGGGAGGGACCCGGCGTCGTCGGCCACGAGCACGAGCCCGCGGCGGCCGCCGGACCCCGGCCGGAGGGCGTCCTCGGGGACCGTGCGCGCCCCGCAACGGCCGACGGCGCGCAGCCCGGCCGCCACGGCGACGGCGAGCACGCGGTCCCGGGACGCGACGTCGACGCCGTCGTCCCGGCGTGCGGGCGCGGCAGGGCGCGACCGCGCGCCCCGCACCGCCGCGTACGCCAACCCGCCCCCTGTGCCTCGCCGTGAGGCCGTACGCTCCGCGAGGAACGTGAGCCCATGGTGGGGCACCACCCTCCGCGCGGCAACAGCGCGCCGGGGTGCCCGGCGGGCCGTCCGACGGCGTGATCCCCCGCCGTCCCAGGGCGCTCACCCGCTCCTTTGCGAGCACTCTCGCCGAATCCCGGACGGATGTGACCGCGCTCACCGCGGGAGGTCTACACTCGCCAGGTCGGGGCCCCGGTCGTGCGGCCGTCCGCCCCGTCGTACCGTCGTACCGTCACGCCGCCCCCGGGCGGCCGCCGCGGTCGGCGGGACCGCACCAGAGTCGATGCGCACCGGAGGTCAGCGTGCCAGAGAACGAGCCCGAGGCCGCAGCAGCGGCCACCACGTCCAGCCTGGAGAACCTCCTCCACGAGACCCGGAGCTTCCCCCCGAGCCCCGAGTTCGCCGCGCAGGCGAACGCGCAGCCCGAGCTGTACGAGGAGGCGCGGGCCGACCGGCTCGCGTTCTGGGCGCGGCAGGCGAACGACCTCGTCACGTGGCAGACCCCGTTCACCGAGACCCTCGACTGGTCGCAGGCGCCTGTCGCGCGCTGGTTCGCCGACGGCACGCTCAACGCCGCGTACAACGCGGTGGACCGTCACGTCGAGGCAGGTCTGGGCGACCGGGTCGCGATCCACTTCGAGGGCGAGCCGGGCGACGCCCGGACGGTCACGTACGCCGAGCTGCAGCGCGACGTCTCGCGCGCGGCCAACGCGCTCGCGGCCCTCGGCGTCGAGACGGGCGACCGCGTCGTCATCTACCTGCCGATGGTCGTCGAGGCCGTCGTGGCGATGCTCGCGTGCGCGCGCATCGGCGCCCCGCACTCGGTCGTGTTCGGCGGGTTCTCCGCCGACGCGCTGCGCAGCCGCATCGCCGACGCCGAGGCGAAGCTCGTCATCACGGCCGACGGCGGCTACCGCCGCGGCGCGGCCTCCGCGCTCAAGCCGGCGGTCGACGAGGCGCTCGCGCCGAAGGACGGCGCGGAGCCGACGACGGTCGAGCACGTCCTCGTCGTGCGCCGCACCGGCCAGGACACCGCGTGGACCGAGGGCCGCGACGTGTGGTGGCACGACGCGCTCGAGGCCGCCGACACGACGCACACCCCGGTGTGGGTCGAGGCGGAGCACCCGCTGTTCATCCTCTACACGTCGGGCACCACCGGGAAGCCCAAGGGCATCCTCCACACCACGGGCGGCTACCTCACGCAGGCCGCATACACGCACCGCAACGTGTTCGACCTCAAGGCCGACACCGACGTCTACTGGTGCACCGCCGACATCGGCTGGGTCACGGGCCACTCGTACGTCGTCTACGGCCCGCTCCTCAACGGCGCGACGCAGGTGATCTACGAGGGCACCCCGGACTCCCCGCACCAGGGCCGCTGGTGGGAGATCGTCGAGAAGTACCGGGTCTCGATCCTCTACACCGCGCCGACGGCGATCCGCGCGTGCATGAAGTGGGGCGAGGAGATCCCCGCGAAGTTCGACCTGTCGTCGCTGCGCGTGCTCGGGTCGGTGGGCGAGCCCATCAACCCCGAGGCCTGGATGTGGTACCGCCGCGTCATCGGCGGCGACCGCACGCCCATCGTCGACACGTGGTGGCAGACGGAGACGGGCGCGATCATGATCTCGCCGCTGCCGGGCGTCACGGCGGCCAAGCCGGGCTCCGCCCAGGTGCCCCTGCCGGGCATCGTGGCGGACGTCGTCGACGACGAGGCGCGCTCCGTACCGAACGGCGGCGGTGGGTACCTCGTGCTGTCCGAGCCGTGGCCGTCGATGCTTCGCGGCATCTGGGGCGACCTCGAGCGCTTCAAGGACACGTACTGGTCGCGCTTCCCGGGCATCTACTTCGCGGGCGACGGCGCCAAGAAGGACGAGGACGGCGACATCTGGCTGCTCGGCCGGGTCGACGACGTCATGAACGTCTCGGGGCACCGCCTGTCCACCACGGAGATCGAGTCGGCGCTGGTCTCCCACGAGATCGTCGCGGAGGCCGCGGTCGTCGGCGCGAGCGACGACCTCACGGGCCAGGCCGTCGTCGCGTTCGTCATCCTGCGCGGCGAGCACGCCGGCCGAGCGTCCGACGCCGACGGCGCGGCGGCCGTGCAGACCGAGCTGCGCAACCACGTCGCGAAGGAGATCGGCCCGATCGCCAAGCCGAAGCGCATCCTCGTCGTGCCCGAGCTCCCGAAGACGCGGTCCGGCAAGATCATGCGCCGCCTCCTGCGCGACGTCGCGGAGAACCGGACGGTGGGCGACGCCACGACCCTCGCGGACTCGTCGGTGATGGAGCTCATCTCGGCAGGTCTGCAGAAGCCGTCGTCCTCGGACGACTGACGCGCCGCTCGTCGACCACGGGGTCGGTGCCCTCATCCGCGCGATGACGGCACCGGCCCCGTTCTCGTGCGCCGACCGCCCGGCCGGTGCGCACCGCGATATGCCCGTGCCCGGCGTCCCCACGACGGCGTAGCGTCGAGGCGTGCCCCGCGTCCCCGCGGCCGACGGCCGCGCCCTCCTCGTCGAGCAGCTCGACCTGCGCAGCGACTGCTCCCGCTGCACGGGCCTGTGCTGCGTGGGGCTGCACCTCGTGCGATCCGCCGACTTCGCGATCGACAAGCCCGCCGGCACGCCCTGCCCCAACCTGCGCACCGACTTCGGCTGCGGCATCCACGCCCGGCTGCCCGAGTCCGGTTTTCCCGGCTGCGTCGCCTACGACTGCCTGGGCGCGGGCCAGCGCGTGACGGCCGCCGTCCGGGCGGCGCACGACGGCGCGACCTGGCGCGACGACCCCGCCGCCGCGCGCGACGCGTTCGCCGCCCTGCCCGTCGTCACGCAGCTCCAGGAGCTGCTCTGGTACCTCGCGGAGGTGCTCGCGCTCCCCGCGGCCGCCGCCGTGCACGACGACGCCCGGCAGGCGCTCGACCGCACCGCACCCCTGGCGGACCTCGCCGCGGCGGACCTGCTCGCGCTCGACGTCGGCGCCGTCCGTCGCACCGTCGGCCCGCTGGTCGACCGGGCGAGCGCGCTCGTGCGCGACGCGGCGCGCGGCGCGACGCGCGACACCTGGCAGGCGCGCGACCGCCGGCACCGGGACGGCCGCCGCGGCGCCGCGTCGCCGCACGGCACCGCCCGCGCAGCGGTCCCGCCCGATGCCCCGCCGGCACTCCGGGCTCCGGGCGCGGGGGTGCGACGTCGGCTGCGGCCGGGGGCGGACCTCGTCGGCGCGGACCTCCGCGGGCTGGACCTCACGGCGTCGGACCTGCGGGGCGCGCTGCTCCTCGGTGCCGACCTGCGCGGGGCCCGGCTCGACGCCGTCGACCTGCTCGGCGCCGACCTGCGGGGCGCGGACGCGCGCGGCACCGACCTCTCCCGGGCGCTGTTCCTCACCCCGGCGCAGGTCGGCGCCGTCCGCCGGGACGAGCGCACGGCGCTCCCGGCCGTGCTCGCCTGACCCTGCCCGCAGCCGCCCACCCCGCGACATCGGCACCCGCAGACCGGATCGGCGGTCGCGACCACCGATCCCACCCCCGGGTGCCGATCTCGGCGGCCGTCGTCAGCGGAGCGCAGCCCGCCGCGCGAGCGGAGCCGCCACGACCGCGCACACGACGACGAGCGCCGCCGCACCCCACGCGAGCGCGCCGTACGACGAGAACCCGATGATCGCGCCCGCGAGGATGCCGCCGACGGCGCCGCCCGTGTTCATCGCGAGGTCCGACAGGCCCTGCACGGCGGTGCGCGACGGCCCCGGCGTCGCGTCCACGAGCAGCGCCGACCCGGCGACGAGCCCGCACGACCACCCGAGCCCCAGCAGCACCAGGCCGACCGTGAGGCGCGCGGAGTCCTCGCCCGGCGCGCCCGCCACGACGACCGCCGCCGCGAGGAGCAGCGCGCCTCCGGCGTACAGCACGCGCGCGTGCCCGAGCCGGTCCGCGAGCCACCCGACGACCGGGCTCAGCGCGTACATGCCCGCGATGTGGGCGCTGATCACGAGACCCACGACCTGGAGCGTCGCGCCGCCGCGGTTCATGTGGACCGGGGTCATGGACATGAGGCCGACCATGACGAGGTGGCTCAGCACGATCGCGCCGAGCGCGAGGCGCGCCGTCGGGCTGGCCGCGACGACGGCCCAGCCGGCGCGCAGGCCGTCGCGCCACGACGCCGGGCCCGGCGCTCCGCCCGCGCCCGGCGCACCCCCGTCACCACCCGCCGCACCGGAGGCCGCCGCACCCGAACCCGTCGCGCCGGAACCCTCCGCGCCGGACCCCGCCGCGCCCGCCCCCGACGGCGCGCGCGACGCGAGCAGCGGGTCCGGGCGCAGCCACACCGCGACGACGGTCGCCGCGAGGGCGAACGCGAGCGTCGCGAGCACGAACGGGGCCGCGCTCGGCGCGGTGCTCCCCGCGGTGCTCCCGTGCTCGGCGTGCGCGTCCCCGAGGCGCAGGGCGGGCCCGGCGACCCGGTCGGCGACGCCCGCGAGCGTCGGCCCGACGACGGACCCGACGGTCGTCGCCCAGACCACCACGGACAGGTCGCGGGCCCGGCGCTGCGGCGTCGCGAGATCCGTCGCGGCGAAGCGGGAGGCGAGACCGGCGGCCGTGCCGGAGCCGAAGAGCAGCATCGCCACGACGAGCAGCGGCCACGAGCCCAGCAGGACGGCGACCGTCGCGAGGACGGCGCCGCCCGTCGCGAGGCCGAAGCCGAGCAGGAGCGAAGGCCGCCGACCGCGTCGGCCCGCGACCTGGGCGAGCGGCAGCGCGACGAGCGCCGCGCCGACGACGCCCGAGGTCGAGGTGAGCCCCGCGATGGCGTCGGACCCGGACAGCGCCGACGCCACGAGGGGTGCGACGGCGATGCCGCTCGCGACCCCGACGCCGGACAGCACCTGGGTCGCGGCGAGGGTCGTCAGGGTGCGGCGCTGCGTCGGGAGGGCGGGCGCGTCGACCACGGTCGGGGCGGGCTCGCGCGCGGGGTGCGGGTCGGGGGCCTGGGAGGACTCGGTGCTCACGGGTGCACGCTAGGGCTCCGCGGCGGGCGCTGACGAGCCCTCACACCGCCACCGGTCGCCGAGATCCTGCCGCGGGGCTGCTGCCGGGCTGTCGGCCGAGCGCCCGCAGCACGCCGCGCGCCGCCTCGCGCCCCGCCCGGTTGGCCCCGATCGTCGAGGCGCTCGGCCCGTAGCCGACGAGCTGGACGCGCGGGTCGCTCGACGCGGTCGTGCCGTCGAGCACGATCCCGCCGCCGGGCGCGCGCAGGCCGAGGGGTGCGAGGTGGTCGAGCGCGGCCCGGAACCCGGTGGCCCAGAGGATCACGTCGGCGGGCTGGTGCAGGAGCCCGTCGTCGTTCGCGCCGGGGGCCCACTCGACGCCGGTCGCCGTGACGCGCGCGAACATCGGCCGACGCCGCAGCACCCCGCTCGCGATCCCCGCGCGGTAGCGGGGCGTGAGCGGCAGGCCCGTGACCGAGACGACGCTCCCCGGCGGCAGGCCCGCGGCCGTCCGCTCCGCGACCCGCGCGACGGCGGCCCGGCCGAGCTCGGGCGAGAACTCCTCCTCGACCCACACGGGCTCGCGGCGCGTCACCCACGTCGTGCCCGACGCGTGCGGCGCGATCTGGAGCAGGAGCTGCGTCGCCGACGCCCCGCCGCCGACGACCACCACGTGCTGCCCCGCGAAGTCCTCGGCGGCGCGGAAGTCGTGCGTGTGGAGCTGGCGCCCGCGGAACGTCTCCATGCCCGGGTAGCGGGGCCAGAACGGGCGGGTCCACGTGCCGGTCGCGTTGACGAGCGTGCGCGTGCGGACGACGACGTCGCGCGCGTCCGGCCCGACGCCGACCGTGGCGCGGACCAGCAGGAGCGCGGGGTCGTCGTGGTCGTCGCGCACGTCGTGCACCGTGACGGGCCGCACCACGCGCAGGTCGTTCTCGCGCTCGTAGGCGGCGTAGTAGCGCGGGACGGCGACGTTGGCGCGCTCGCCGGGGTCGCCGACCGGGAGCGGGACGCCCGGGAGGTCGTGCACCGCGTGCGTCTCGGCCATGGTCAGCGAGTCCCAGCGGTCCTGCCACGCGCCGCCCGGGCCGCGACCGCCGTCGAGCACGAGCGGGTCGAGCCCGGCGCGCCGCAGGTGGTACGCCGCCGAGAGCCCGGCCTGGCCCGCACCGACGACCACGACGTCGTGCACGGCCCCGCCCGGGCCGAGCAGGTCCGCGCCCGCCGTGCCCGGTGCCGCCGTCTCTCGCCCGTGGGTCCGCTCGCTCACGCCGACCACAACGACCCGCCCGGACAGAACCTTCCCCGGCCCCGAGGTGAGGTGCCGAACACGGGGTTGCCGTCGTCATCGCGCTCTGAACGACCGCAACCCCGTGGTCGACGGCGAGCAACCCCGTGCTCGGCGACGCGCCGCCGCGCGTGCGGCGCGCGCTCAGGGGAGGTCCGGGACCCGCCGGAGCGTGCGGATCGGCCGGACGGCGAGGAGCGCCACGACCGTGAGCGTCCCCACGACCGCGCCCACCAGGAGCACCCGGTCCGTCCCGAACGCGGCGACGGCGGGACCCGCCAGCGCGGCCCCGATCGGGTACATCCCCACCGACCCCTCGACCTCGTAGGCGTGGACCCGGTTGAGCACGTCGCCGGGCACCTGCGTCTGGACGCTCGTCGCCCACATGACGCCCCACACCCCGACCCCGACGCCCACGAGCACCTGCGCGACGGCGAGCGCCCCGACCGGCCAGCCCAGCACGAGGCCGAGCGGGTAGAGCGGGTAGGCCACGAGCGCCACGGCGCCCGCGGCGAGCGGCCGCCGCGGCCGGTAGCGGATCGCGAGCAGCCCGCCGACCACGGTCCCGACCCCGAGCGCGCTGTTGAGCACGCCGAACGCGGTCGCCCCGTGCGTCGGCACGACGACGCTCGCCGCCAGGGGGAGCTGCGGCCCCCAGGCGAGCACCGCGTAGACCATCCAGATGACGACGACGCCCCACAGCCACGTGCGGGAGCGGAACTCCTGCCACCCGACGGCCAGGCTGCGCCACAGGCCCGCGCCCGCCGGGGGCGCCGGCACGACGCCGAGCCGGAGCGCGAGCAGGCACAGCGCGCTCGTCGCGTAGGCGACGGCGGAGAGGATCATCACCCCGCCGGTCGACCCGACCCGACGAGGACGCCCGCGAGCGCCGGGCCGCCGAGCCCGGTGATCGCCTCGGAGGTCCGCAGGACGCCGTTGGCCCCCTGGACGTCGCGCGCGACGAGCGGCACGGTCGACGCGGCGCCGGGCTGGAACAGCGCGTTGGCCGTGCCGGCGACGGCGAGGAGGGCGTAGAGGTGCCAGAGGTGGTCGATCCCCCGCACGAACAGGACCGCGAGGAGCACGTGCGCGGCGAGGTTCGCGAGGTCGGCGACGATCATCATCCGGCGCGCGGTGAACCGGTCGGCGAGCACGCCGCCGAAGAGCACGAGCCCCGCGAACGGGGCGACGAGGAACGCCATGGCGTACCCCGCGACCGCGAGCCCGTAGCCCGAGGCGAGCAGCCCGGCCGAGACCGCGACCGGGAGCATCGCCCAGCTGAGCAGCCCCGCGCTGCGCGCGGTGAAGTAGTACCGGAAGTCCCGCGACCAGACGGCCGGTCCCGTCGGTTCCCCGACCGGCCGGGCCGGGACCGTCACCGGGACCGGGACCCGCCCTGCTGCGGCCTCCGCCGCCTCTTCGACCGCGCACGCGCCCATGCCGCCTGCCTCTCAGCCCGTCGCCGTCGTCCGACCGGTCGGACGACGGCGGGGCGGGCAGGCCGACGCGGCCCTCCGGGTCCCGCGCCTCACGGCCGCTCGCTCACGGACGTGACAACCGTCACCCCGGCCCGAACCTTCCCGCGACGACGACGGCGTCCCGCGGGCGCGGGCGGCGCCCGTTCGGTCGTGCGCGGGCGCCGGGGGCAAGATGGACCGGTGGAGACCGCGATCCTCTGGCACACCGGGCCGCTCATCGACGACGTCGAGATCGCGCAGGTCCACGACCTCGCCGCGGCGGCGGAGCGGGAGGACGGCGTGGCTCCCCTCTCGGAGCAGCCGCTGCTCAACCTGCGCGAGGCGACCGACGACGTCGTGCACCTCCTCACGTGGCGCGGGGGCGAGCTCGCGGGCTACGCCCAGGTGGACAAGCGCGGGGACGCGCCGAGCGCGGAGCTCGTCGTGCGCCCGGCGCACCGCGGCCACGGCCTCGGGTTCCACCTCCTGGGGAGCGCCGCGGACCGCGCCGTCGAGCCGCGCCCGTCCGAGCGCACCGCGGACGAGCGCGCCACGGACGAGCACGGCCCGGTCGGGGCCGGCACGGACGGCGCGCCCTCCCCCGGCAGGGACGTCCCGCCGCTGCGCGTGTGGGCCCACGGCGACCTGCCCGCGGCGCAGGCCCTCGCCGCGCGGGCGGGGTACGGCGTCGTGCGGGAGCTGCTCGTGCTCGAGCGCCCGCTGGGCGGCCCGGCGGAGCACCCGCGCCCCGCCGTCCCGGCGGGTCTGCGGCTGCGCGCGTTCGTGCCCGGGGACGACGACGCGGCCTGGGTCCGGGCGAACGCGCTCGCGTTCGCGCACCACCCGGAGCAGGGGCGGCTCACGGTCGACGACCTGCGCGCGCGGATGCGCGAGGACTGGTTCGACGCCGCCGGTCTCCTGCTCCTCGAGCGCGACCCGGCGCCCGGCGACGGTGCGCCCGAGCTCGTCGGGTTCGTGTGGACCAAGATCCCGACGGGCCAGCCGGACGCCGCGCGCGAGGGCGAGATCTACGTCGTCGGCGTGGTCCCGTCCGCCCAGGGCGAGGGGCTCGGGCGGCTGCTGACCGCCGTCGGGCTCGCGCACCTCGCGGAGCGCGGGGCACGCACGGCGGTGCTGTACGTGGACGGCGACAACGTCCCCGCGGTGCGGACGTACGAGCGGGCGGGGTTCGTGCGGCGCGCCGTGCACGTGCAGTACGCCCGGCCCGCCCGCTGACCCCCGCACCGGCCGAACGGTGACCCGCGTCACGCACCGTTCATCAACTGGTGCCACCATGAACCCATGACCGACACGTCCACGCAGCGCACCCTCGACCCGGACCTCGCCGCGCACATCGCGGAGCACATCGCCGAGGAGCCCGAGATCGAACCGGTCGGTGCGGAGCTCGACCTCGGTCCGCTGCCCGACGACCGGTTCGCCGACCGCGAGCTGAGCTGGCTCGCGTTCAACCAGCGCGTGCTCGAGCTCGCGGAGGACCCGAGCCAGCCGCTCCTGGAGCGCGTGCGGTTCCTCGCGATCTTCGCGTCGAACCTGGACGAGTTCTTCATGGTCCGGGTCGCCGGCCTCAAGCGCCGCATGGCGACGGGCATCGCGGTCACGGCCGCCTCGGGGCTGTCGCCGCGCCAGGTGCTCGACGCGATCAGCGAGCGCGCGCACGAGCTCATGGACCGCCACGCGCGGGTCTTCGCCGACGACGTCCAGCCGGCGCTCGCCGCCGAGGGCATCACGCTCGTCCACTGGGACGAGCTGGAGACGCGCGAGCAGGAGCGCCTGCACAAGTTCTTCCGCAAGCAGATCTTCCCCGTGCTCACGCCGCTCGCCGTCGACCCGGCGCACCCGTTCCCCTACATCTCGGGGCTCTCGCTCAACCTCGCGGTCGTGGTGGCGAACCCGACGACCGGCAAGGAGCACTTCGCGCGCGTCAAGGTGCCGCCGCTGCTGCCCCGGTTCATCGCCGTGGACGCGCGCGGCCGCCCGAGCGCGCCGACGTCGCAGACGGCGTCGCCCGACCGCGGGCCGACGTCGTTCGTGCCGATCGAGGAGGTCATCGCGCAGCACCTTGACCACCTCTTCCCCGGCATGGAGGTGCGCGAGCACCACCTGTTCCGCGTCACGCGCAACGAGGACGTCGAGGTCGAGGAGGACGACGCGGAGAACCTGCTCCAGGCGATGGAGAAGGAGCTGCTGCGCCGCCGGTTCGGGCCGCCCGTGCGCCTCGAGCTCACGCCGGGCATCAGCCCGCGCATCCGCGCGCTGCTGGTGCGCGAGCTCGGCGTCGTCGAGGAGGAGGTGTACGAGATCCCGCTGCCGCTCGACCTCACGGGCCTCAACCTCATCGCCGACCTCGACCGTGCCGACCTGCACTTCCCGCCGTTCGTCCCGACGACGCACCGCCTCCTCGCCGAGGTGGAGAGCTCGTCCCCGACGGACGTGTTCGCCGCGATCCGCGAGCGCGACGTCCTGCTGCACCACCCGTACGACTCGTTCTCGACGTCGGTGCAGACGTTCCTCGAGCAGGCGGCGGCCGACCCGGCGGTGCTCGCGATCAAGCAGACGCTGTACCGGACGTCGGGCGACTCGCCGATCGTCGACGCGCTCATCGACGCGGCCGAGGCGGGCAAGCAGGTGCTCGCGCTCGTCGAGATCAAGGCCCGGTTCGACGAGCAGGCCAACATCTCGTGGGCGCGCAAGCTCGAGCAGGCGGGCGTGCACGTCGTGTACGGGATCGTCGGGCTCAAGACGCACTGCAAGCTCTCGCTCGTCGTGCGCCAGGAGTCGGACGGCCTGCGCCGCTACTGCCACGTCGGCACCGGGAACTACCACCCGAAGACGGCCCGCCTCTACACCGACCACGGCCTGCTCACGTGCGACCCCGACGTCGGGCAGGACCTCACGCGCCTGTTCAACCAGCTGTCCGGGTACGCGCCGCAGTCGCGGTTCCACCGCCTGCTCGTCGCACCCCGCACCGTCCGCTCCGGCCTCGTCGAGCGGATCGACCGTGAGGCGGTCGCCGCGCGCGACGGCCACGAGGCGTGGGTCAAGATCAAGGTCAACTCCGTCGTCGACGAGACGACGCTCGACGCGCTCTACCGGGCGTCGCAGGCGGGCGTGAAGGTCGACCTCGTGGTGCGCGGCATCTGCGCCGTCCGCCCGGGCGTGCCCGGGCTGAGCGAGAACATCCGCGTGCGCTCGATCCTCGGGCGCTTCCTCGAGCACTCGCGCATCTACGCGTTCGCCAACTCCGCCGGCCCCGCCATCGGCGAGGGCCCGGAGAGCGGCCCGGAGGTGTTCATCGGGTCGGCCGACCTCATGCACCGCAACCTCGATCGCCGCGTCGAGGCGCTCGTGCGGATCACCGACCCCGACCAGGTGATGGAGCTGCTCGACCTGCTCGACGCGTCGATGTCCGAGCGCACGGCGTCGTGGCACCTCGACGCCGACGGCACGTGGCACCGCCCCGACACCGCGCCCGACGGCTCGCCGCTCGTCGACCTCCAGGCCAGCCTCGTCCAGCGACAGCGCCGCCGGCTCGTCGGGAGGCGGTAGCGGATGGGAGTGCCGTCCTCCGCGCTCCGCGGCGGCGTGCCGCTCGTGGACACGCTCGGCCCGACGCACGTGTCGCACGCGCCCGTCATCGAGTCGGCCGGTGCCCTCGTGTGGCGCGTGCGCGACGACGAGCTGCAGGTGCGCCTCGTCCACCGGCCGCGCTACGACGACTGGTCGTGGCCCAAGGGCAAGCTCGACCCGGGCGAGACGTTCCAGGCGGCCGCGGCGCGCGAGGTCGCCGAGGAGACGGGCAAGCCGGTCGTGCTGGGCGTCCCGTTGCCCGGCCTGCAGTACCTCACGCCCGAGGGCCGCGTGAAGCGCGTGCACTACTGGGCCGCGCGCCGCGCGTCGGGCCGGTCCGACGCCGGCGCGCTCGCCGCGCGCGCCCCCGTCCCGCCGGTGTCGCCCCAGGAGATCGACCGCGCCGCGTGGCTCTCCGCGGACGACGCCGCGCGGCGCCTCACGCGGCAGGCCGACCGGGCGCCGCTCGAGGCGCTCGTGCGCGAGCGCGACGAGGGCCGCCTCGCGACGCACGTCGTCGTCATCGCACGCCACGGCAAGGCCGTGGCACGGTCGGCGTGGCACGGCGACGAGCAGGACCGTCCGCTCACGCCCGCGGGCCACGCCCAGGGGGTCGCGCTCGTGCCGGTGCTCGCGGCCTACGGCGTCGAGACGATCGTCACGAGCCGCTGGGACCGCTGCGCCCAGACGATCGCGCCCTACGCGACCGCCTCGGGGCTCGCCCCGGTCAGCATCGACCACCTCACCGAGGCGCAGCACGAGCGGTCCCCCGCGCGCGTCGCGCGGACGGTCCGGGAGCTGCTCGAGGCGGAGCGGTCGTCGGTGCTGTGCACGCACCGGCCCGTACTGCCCACGGTGCTCGACGTCCTCGGCCAGCACTCGCGGCGCCCGGTCGCGAACGCCCTGCCCGCGCACGACCCGTTCCTCGAGCCCGGCGAGATGATCGTGGCCCACGTGGCGCGCACGCCCAAGGGACCGCGCGTCGTCGCGGCGGAGAAGGTCGCCCCGCCGCTGCACTGAGACCCGCACCGGCGTCCCCGCGCCGCGACGTCCGGACGCACGACGACGCCCCGCCGGCAGCCGCGAGGCCGCCGACGGGGCGCCGTCGGCGTGCGAGGGGACCGGCGGTGCCGGTGCCCTGGGGTCAGAGCAGGATGGGGCTGAGGATCCAGTAGACGACGGCCGCGACGAGCGCGGCGGCAGGGATCGTCAGGACCCACGCGGCGCCGATGTTCTTGGCGACGCCC
This sequence comes from Cellulosimicrobium sp. 72-3, assembly GCF_013127315.1. Lineage (NCBI taxonomy): Bacteria > Bacillati > Actinomycetota > Actinomycetes > Micrococcales > Promicromonosporaceae > Cellulosimicrobium > Cellulosimicrobium sp. 72-3. Next base: position 745,347 of record NZ_CP053419.1, on the reverse strand, counting down.
CAGCGCACCGCGGACAGGCGCTTGGTCGCGCCGACGCCCATGATCGCCGAGGTGATGGTGTGCGTCGTCGAGACGGGCGCGTGGAAGATGAACGCGTTGGCGTAGAGCACCACGGCGGACACCGACTCGGCGACGAAGCCGCGCGCCGGGTCGAGCTCGATGATCTTGCGGCCGAGCGTGCGCATGATGCGCCAGCCGCCCGCGTAGGTGCCGAGCGAGATCGCCGTCGCGGCCGACAGCTTGACCCACAGCGGGATCGTGTTGTCGTCCTGGAACCCGCCCGCCACGAGGGCGAGCACGATGACGCCCATCGTCTTCTGCGCGTCCTGCAGACCGTGGCCGAGCGCCATCGCGGCGGCGGAGGCCGTCTGCGCGATCCGGAACCGGCGGAACGCTCGCGCGGGCGCCGCGTTCCGGAACACCCAGAGCAGCAGGACCATGAGCGCGAACGCGAGGCCGAAGCCGATCAGCGGCGAGAAGATCATGGGGAGCACGACCTTGTCGAGGATCGCGTCCCAGTGCACCGTGATCCCGGACGCGAGGCCGACGCCCGCGAGGCCGCCGATGATCGCGTGCGTCGACGACGACGGCAGGCCCAGCCACCACGTGATGAGGTTCCACGTGATCGCGCCGACCAGCCCGCACAGGACGATGACGAGACCCTGGTGGGGTGGCACGTCGCCGACGGCGACGATGTCCTCCGCGATGGTCTGCGCCACGGCCGTGCCGAGCAGCGCGCCGATGAGGTTGAACACCGCCGCCATGAGGAGCGCCGCGCGCGGTGTGAGGGCCCGGGTCGACACCGAGGTCGCGATGGCGTTCGCGGCGTCGTGGAACCCGTTGGTGTAGTCGAACGCCAGGGCGAAGGCCACGACGACGACGACGAGCACTGCCTCCACGGGGCTCAGGACTCCTTGAGGGCGATGGTCTCGACCGTGTTGGCGACCTTCTCGAAGGCGTCGGCCGCCTGCTCGAGGACCTCCACGATCTCCTTGAGCTTCATGAGGAGGACCGGGTCGGACACGTCGTCGAAGAGCTCGGCGAGCAGCTTGCGGTGGACCTTGTCCGCCTGGTTCTCCAGGCGGTTGACCTCGACCCAGTACTCGGGGAGGTCGTCCATCGAGCGCAGCCGCGGCATCGCCTCGGCCGTCAGCTCCGACGCCCGCTGGAGCACCTGGACCTGCTCGGACACGCGGGCCGGGAGCTCGTCGACCTTGTAGAGGACGATGAGGTCGGCCGCCTCCTCCATGTAGTCCATGCAGTCGTCGAGCGCCGACGCGAGGGCGTAGATGTCGTCCCGGTCGAACGGCGTGACGAACGTCTGGTTGAGGCGTCGCATGATCGAGTGCGTCGCGTCGTCCGCGAGGTGCTCGGTCTCGCTCAGCTGCTTCGCGAGCTGCTTGCGCGTGGGGCGGTCCGCCCCCAGCAGCTCCGCGAGGAGCGTGGACCCTGTGACCAGGTGCTGCGCCGAGGCGGCGAGGAGGTCGAAGAACGAGGTGTCGCGCGGTGTCAGGCGCAGGCGCACGGGGGGCTCCGGAAGGGACGCGGGGTAGGGGTCTGAGCTGGCGTCGGCCGCGGGGGCCGCTCGACCGCCGGGGTGACCGGACGGCCGGGGTGGTCACGATCTCTGGTCGGATGATCTCTCGGTGAACGCACGTCGAACTCTCGTCAAATGTAGCCGACGCGCGGAGCGATGCTGGAATCGTCGGGCCCAAGGTCCCGGATGCTCAGGACGCCCACAGCCTGCGCCCGGCCTCGTCGCCGGTGCGGCCACCGCGCCCGCGCACCGCACGAGAGGCGGCGCGCGGTGGGCGCGAGGGGGAAGTAGTGACGCCGGACCGGGAGCGCCTCTCGGCGCGTGGCCGCTCGTAGCGGCTGAGTGTGGAGCCCGGGGCTACCGCGGCCCGGCGTCGAGATCCATCGTACGTGCCGCACCCCGCTCGGGGTACCCGTGTTCGCGCTCCGCGAGACCGCCCCCGCCCGCCGTGCGGGCGCGCCGCCGATCCCGCACCCTCGCGCCCGCGGGGTCCCGACGGGCCCGACCAGGTGGCTCCGGTCGGTCGAGCAGGCGGTCCGGGCGCGTCGGGTGGCACGGACGCGCCAGGTCCGCCTGCTCGGCGACGACCGGGGCTCCGCAGCGGGGAGGAGCGCGCGCTCAGTCGAGGCGGTCGGCGCGCCAGAGCTCGGCGGCGTGCTCGAGCTCTTGGGCGGTCCGCAGCAGCGAGCCCGCGCCGCGGGTCGTGCGGAGGGCGCCGTCGGGGTCGGCGACCTCTCGCGCGTCGGCGTCGAACGCGGCGCCGGTGGCGAGGATGCGGCAGAACGACCCGGCGCGCTCGAGCGCGACCGCGAGGTCGCCCGTGAAGACGCCGGACAGCACCGCGTCGGCGAGGTCGCGCACGTCCTGCGGGCCTGGCGGCCGGGGCACGCCCGCGATGGCCTCGTGGACGGGCGCCGCGTCGACGCCGAGCCGGTAGCGGAGGGTGACGGTCTGCGGGTCCCGGCGCACCCACTCGCGCAGCACGTAGAGCCGCCAGAGCGCCCCCGGCAGCGAGTTGGGCGCGGCGTCGGACCACAGGCCGGCCACGACGTCGAGGCCCTCGGTCTCGACGAGGTGGACGAGCCGCTCGACGACCTCCGGGTCCTCGGTGTCGCGGGCGCGGTGCACGATCGCGTGCGCGGTGGTGTGCGCGACCCGGTCGCGGAGCGCGGGGTCGAGCTCGCCGGGCAGCTCGTCGGCGTCGCGCGGGTCGAGCATGGCGGGGCGGCGGGGTCGCTGCGTGCGGTCGGACCGACCAGGGTCGGGCCGGGCTCCGGGGGTGGGGACGTCGTCTGGCACCCGCCCAGTCTCCACCCGGGCCCGCGACGCGCGCAGCCGCCCAGGGGGTGCTCGGGGCCGGACCTCGTTCACCGCGCCACGGTCCGCACCCCGCCCTACAGTGACGACAGAGGGACGACAGGAGCTGCCACCGGCTCCGGGACGGAGCGGAGGGCGAGATGTCGAGCAGCGGCGCAGCAGGTCAGAGGACCGTGAGCGAGCGGAGCGCCCACCGGAAGGCGATCGGTCTCGCCGTCGCCGCCGCGGTCGGCGGCTTCCTCTTCGGGTTCGACAGCTCGGTCATCAACGGCGCCGTCGCGGCGATCGAGGGCCAGTTCGACCTCGACTCCGCGGTGACGGGCCTCGTCGTCGCGATCGCTCTCCTCGGCTGCGCGCTCGGCGCGTGGTCGGGCGGCCGTCTCGCCGACCGGTGGGGCCGCACGCGCGTCATGGTGTTCGGCGCCGTCCTGTTCTTCGTCTCCTCGATCCTCTCGGCGATCGCGTGGTCGGCCTTCGACCTGGCCATCTGGCGGTTCATGGCGGGCGTCGGCATCGGTATCGCCTCGGTCATCGCGCCCGCGTACATCGCGGAGATCGCGCCGGCCCGCCTCCGCGGCCGCATGGGCTCGCTCCAGCAGCTCGCCATCACGATCGGCATCTTCGCGGCGCTGCTCTCCGACCAGCTCCTCGCGGAGACCGCGGGCGGGGCGTCCAACGAGCTGTGGCTCGGGTGGGAGGCGTGGCGCTGGATGTTCCTCGTCTGCGTCGTCCCCGCTGCGGTCTACGGCATCCTCGCCCTGCGCATCCCCGAGTCGCCCCGATACCTGGTGGCGAAGGGCCGGGACGACGAGGCGCGCGCCGTGCTCGAGTCCGTGCTCGGACCGGACGAGGACGTCGACGACCGCATCGCGCAGATCCACCGCTCGATCGCCGTCGACGAGAAGAACGCGCAGGAGGGCACGCTCCGGGGGTCGACGTTCGGCCTCAAGCCGATCGTGTGGGTCGGCATCCTGCTCTCGGTGTTCCAGCAGTTCGTCGGCATCAACGCGATCTTCTACTACTCCACGACGTTGTGGCAGACCGTCGGCTTCGACGAGAGCCAGTCGTTCCTGTTCTCCACGATCACCGCCGTGACCAACGTGGCGGTGACGTTCGTCGCCATCGTCCTGGTCGACAGGGTGGGCCGACGGCCGATCCTCCTCGTCGGCTCCGCGGGCATGACCGTCTCGCTCGCCGTGATGGCGTTCGCGTTCACCCAGTCGAGCGGCAGCGGCGACAACATCTCGCTGCCCGACCCCTGGGGACCCATCGCCCTGGTCGCGGCGAACGCCTTCGTCGTGTTCTTCGGCGCCTCCTGGGGGCCGCTGGTCTGGGTCCTGCTCGGCGAGATGTTCCCGAACCGCATCCGTGCCGCCGCGCTCGGCGTCGCGGCGATGGCTCAGTGGCTCGCCAACTTCACCGTCACGATCGCCTTCAAGCCCGCCCTCGACACGTTCGGCGCCTCCGTCCCGTACACCGCGTTCGCCGTCTTCGCGGCGCTGTCCTTCGTCTTCGTCCTCGCGAAGGTCCCCGAGACGAAGGGCGTCGAGCTGGAGGACATGGGAACCACGGCGGATCGCCGGGCGCCCCAGTAGTCGTCGCGCGGGCGGCCGCCCGGATAGGAGGGGCCGCCCGCGCGGGGCCGTCGCGTTCCTCGACGGCCCCGCACCGACTCGCTCAGCAGTTCGCTACGCCGCGGATGTAGGCGGGGTTGGCACTGTTCTTGACCCAGTACCAGCTGACCGTCTTCCCCGGGGCTACTGACTTGCAGCCGATGTCGATACCCCAGGCGATGTCGAGCCGCTTCTTCTGGGTCGAGGACGTGCAGTTCTTGTAGTACGACGTGTACGGCGTCTGTCGGTAGATCTTGTTGCTGGCGACGTAGGTCCACGAGGTGTGCTGAACCTTCGAGAACCCGCAGGGCGCTGCCTGGCTGCTGGGCGCCGTCGCCACCAGACCGCCGAACGCGAGCGCCGCCGTCGCAGCCGCCGACCAGAGTCTTCGACCTGTGCTCCTCATCTTCTCCCCCTTCTCCGATCCCCTCGCCGTCGAGGGGTGGTGGCCTCACCGTAGGGCGACGGAGCACCTCGCGCCCGTCGAGAGTGGACCCTCGATCCACCGATGGTTGCTACAAGCAACTTTGCAGAGTATGCTTGCCTGCAGCAACCAAGGAGTGCCTGTGCCTGTGACCGCCCTTCCCGCGACCGACGTCGCGCACCCCGGACTCACCCCCGACCCGTCCCCCGCGGCGGGACTCGTCCGCGCGCTCGACGACCTGGCGCGCGCCCAGCGGGAGTCCGCCGTCCGGATCGCCCGCGACCTCGACATGCCGCGGGCGTCGTTCGGCCTGCTCCGGATGCTCCAGCACTGCGGCCCCGTCCAGCTCGGGGACGTCGCGGCGAAGCTCCGGGTCGACCTCTCCGTCGCGAGCCGCCAGGTGAGCCACCTGGTCGACGCGGGCCTCGTGCGCCGCACGGTGGACGACGACGACCGGCGGGCCCGGACCGTCGAGCTCACCGAGGCGGGCCGCGCGCTCCTGGTGCGGGCGTACGAGCACATCGACGTCCTCGCCGCGACGACGTTCGCGGACTGGGGCGACGAGGAGATCGTCGAGGCCACGCGCCACATCGAGCGCGTCGCCGCGGCGGTCGTCGCGGTCCACGACTCCCCCCGCGCCGCCGGGTGACCGACGACGTCCGGCGGCCCTGCGCCGTCGGGCCCGCGCCCCGACCACCGGCCGCACCGCGGACCGGCCCCCGACCACCTGACACCGCCCCCCGACACGTGCGCCCCGCCCCGGCCTCGTGAGCAAGGAACCCAGCGCCTGATGACCAGCACCCCCGCAGAACGCACCGCACCGCCCGGCAGCGCCGGAGCCCCCGCACCGATGACCCGCCGCGAGGTCATGGAGTCCCTCTCCGGGATCCTCCTCGGCATGTTCGTCGCGATCCTCGCGAGCTCGATCGTCTCGAGCTCCCTCCCGAAGATCGTCAGCGACCTCGACGGCTCGCAGTCGTCGTACACGTGGGTCGTCACCTCGACCCTCCTCGCCATGACGATCTCGACCCCCATCTGGGGCAAGCTCGCCGACCTCACCAACCGCAAGGTCCTCATCCAGATCGCGCTCGTCGTCGCGGTCGTGTCCTCCGCGCTCGCGGGGCTCTCGCAGAACGTCGGCACCCTCATCGCGCTGCGCGCCTTCCAGGGCATCGGCGCCGGTGGCCTCATGGCGCTCGCCACGGTGCTCATCACCGACATCATCTCGCCGCGCGAGCGCGGCAAGTTCATGGGCCTCATGGGCGGCATCATGGCCGTCAGCCAGATCGGCGGGCCGCTCCTCGGCGGCGTCCTCACCGACGCCGTGAGCTGGCGCCTCAACTTCTTCGTCGGCCTGCCGTTCGCCATCGCCGCGATCGTCGTCCTCCAGCGCACGCTGCACCTGCCGAAGGTCGCGCGCCGCGTCGTCCGGATCGACTACTGGGGCGCGATCCTCATCAGCGCCGGCGTGTCCTCGCTCCTGCTGTGGGTGACGTTCGCCGGGCAGAACTTCGAGTGGCTCTCGTGGCAGACCTTCGCGATGGTCGGCGGCGCGGTCGTCGCGCTCGTCGGTGCCGTGCTCGTCGAGCGCGTCACGCCCGAGCCGCTCATCCCGCTGCACCTGTTCAAGAACCGCACGTTCGTCCTCGCGGTCGTCGCGTCCGTCGCGGTCGGCGTCGCGATGTTCGGGACCGCCGTGTTCCTCAGCCAGTACATGCAGGTCGCGCGGGGCAAGACGCCGACCGAGTCCGGCCTCCTCACGATCCCGATGATCGTCGGCACGTTCGTCGCGTCGACCCTCTTCGGCCAGCTCATCACGCGCTACGGCCGCTACAAGGCCTTCATGGTCACCGGTGGTGCGATCCTCGTCGCGTCGCTCTTCGCGCTGTCGACGATCGACTACCACACGAGCTTCACGCTGATCAGCGTCTACCTGTTCTTCCTCGGCGTGAGCATGGGCATGCTCATGCAGAACCTCGTGCTCGCCGTGCAGAACACGCTCGCCGTGGAGGAGATGGGCGCCGGGACCTCGACCGTCGCGTTCTTCCGCAGCCTCGGCGGCGCGATCGGCGTGTCCGTGCTCGGCGCGGTGCTCGCGAACAAGGTCACGACGTCGATCCAGGACGGCCTCACCCAGCTCGGCGTGCCGGCCGGCTCGATGGGCGGCGGCAACGCCGTGCCCGACGTCTCGACCCTGCCCGCGCCGATCAAGGACCTCGTCGAGAAGTCCTACGGCGACGGGATCGCCGAGATCTTCCTCGTCGCGGTGCCGCTCGCGCTCGTCGCGCTCATCGCCGTGTCGTTCCTCAAGGAGGTGCCGCTCGGCACCAAGACCGGCCTCCAGGAGCGCCTCGAGAAGGAGGCGGCCCTGCTCGGCGCGGACGCCCCCGTCGACGCGACCCCCGGTCGCGTGACCCTCGCGGAGGAGACGGAGTCCACGCTGCTCGGCGCCTACGAGCCCGCGGGCGTGGTCGACGACGAGGCGACCGCGCGCCGGTCGCGCTGACGTCGGCGTCCCCGCCGCACGGGGGCACCGCCGACACACCCCGAGGGGGTGGTCCCGGACCGTCCGGGACCACCCCCTCGGTCGTGCGCGGGGAGCTCCCGTCGCCCCGTGCGGGTGAGGTTCCGGGGAGGAAGGTGACCGGGCCGTGCCCTTCGCGCCATGATGGCCCTGTGCCCCCCGAGACCGCTCCGGCCCGCCCCGCTCCCGACACCGCGCACGTCGACGACGACGCGTACGTCGACCTCGAACGCGAGCTGCGGATCCTGCTGCGCCGCGCCGGCGCGGTCGCCACGGGCATGGCCCGCCGGATCCATCCCGACCTGGAGGCGAGCGCCTACCCGCTGCTCGCCCACATCGCCGACCACCCCGGCGTCCGCGGCTCGGAGCTCGCGGCGCAGTTCGGCGTGGGGCGCGCGACGATCTCCCGCCAGCTCAGCCGCCTGCACGACCTCGGCCTCGTCGCGCGCGAGGTCGACCCCGACGACTCGCGCGGGCAGCTCATCACCCTGACGCCCGACGGCGAGGCGCGGCTCCACGCGGCGCACAGCGGGCGGGTCACGTCGATCACCGAGGCGCTGGAGGGCTGGGACCAGCGCGACGTCGCGACGCTCGCGACGCTCCTGCACCGGTACTCCGAGGACGTCGTGCGCTGGGCCGCCAACCGGTGACCCTGGCCCCCGGCGCGGCATGACCGTGCCCGACGGCGCCCGCCCGCCCCACGTCGCCCCGCGCGGTCGCCAAGTGGCCCGGGTCCGACGGCGGCCCGTCGTCGCGCTCGTCCTCGCGCTCGTCGTGATGGTGGGCTTCGTCGTCGCGACGCGCGTCCCCGACCCGTGGGGCGACGTCGGCGGCGACGTGCTCTACGCCGTCGCGACCTTCGTCCTCGTGGTCCTCGTGGCGCCGCGCGTGCGCCCGCTCGTGGCGGGCGCCGTCGCGCTGGGGTGGTGCTGGGCGGTCGAGGCGCTCCAGGCGACGGGCGTCGCCGCCGCCGTGAACGACGCGGTCCCGCCCGCGGCGTGGCTGCTGGGCAGCACGTTCGCGGTGCGGGACCTGGTCTGCTATCTGGTGGGCGTGGCGCTCGCGTGCGTGGTCGACGCGGGCGTCGGCGCCCGGTCGGCTACTCCGCGCCGGCCTCGAACGTCAGGCTGACCGAGTTCATGCAGAACCGGTCGCCCGTCGGGGTCTGGGGCGCGTCGTCGAACACGTGGCCCAGGTGCGAGCCGCAGCGCGCGCAGCGCACCTCGGTGCGCACCATGCCGTGGCTGCGGTCGGTGAGCAGCTCGACGCGGTCGCCCGCGAGCGGGCTGAAGAAGCTCGGCCACCCGCAGTGCGAGTCGAACTTCGTGTCGGAGCGGAAGAGCTCGTTCCCGCACGCGCGACACGCGTAGACGCCGACGCGCTTCTCGTCGAGCAGCTCGCCCGTCCACGCGCGCTCGGTCCCGGCCTGCCGCAGCACGGCGTACTCCTGCGGGGACAGCTCGGCGCGCCACTCGTCGTCGGTCTTCACGACCTCGTAGGGCTGGTTCTCGTGGGTCTGGCTGGTCATGATCCACCTCCGACGGTCCCAACCACGCCGACCGCTCCCGTGTTCCCGCCCCGCCTCACCCGCTGAGCGCAGAAAAAGCCGCGGCCGAACCGGTTCGACCGCGACTCTTTCCTGCACTCAGCGTGGGGGGCGTCAGCGCGGGCTGGAGGTCGAGTAGACGGTGCTCGACCCGCCGGCGGGGCGCTGCGCACGGCCGCGGCCGCCACGGCGGCGGCCGCCGCCCTGGCCTGCTGCGCCGTTCCCGGCGCCCGAGGTGCCGCGGCCGTCCCGGGCGCCCTCGGGGCGACCCGCGCCCGTCGCGCGCTGCACGGGGCGCTGACCGCCCTGGCCGCGCGACGCCGTCGTGCCCTGGCCCGCGGGCTGCGCGGCCGGGCGTGCGCCGCCCTGGCCGCCACGGCCACGGCGCGACGCGCGCGACCCGCCGTTGGACGAGCCCGTGCCGCGCTTCGCCTGCGTCTGCGGCGGCGTGATGTCGGACGGGCGCACGTACTCCGCGACCTCGCCGACGAGCCCCTTGATCGTCGCGTCGCCGGGCGCGACCGGCTGCGGCTGCGCGGTGATCTTCGCCTTGCGCGTGAGGTCGCGCACGTCGCCGCGCTGCTCCGGGAGCATGACGGTGACGACGACGCCCTCCGACCCGGCGCGGGCGGTACGGCCCGAGCGGTGCAGGTACGCCTTGTGCTCCGCCGGCGGGTCGACGTGCACGACGAGCTCCACGTCGTCGACGTGGATGCCGCGCGCCGCGATGTCCGTGGCGACGAGCACCTTGACCGCGCCCGACGAGAACGCCTCGAGGTTGCGCTCGCGCGCGCCCTGGCCGAGGTTGCCGTGCAGGTCGACGGCGGGCACGCCCGCCGCGGTGAGCTGCTTCGCGAGCTTCTTCGCCTGGTGCTTGGTGCGCATGAACAGCACGCGACGGCCCGTGCCCGAGGCGAGCTCGTGCACGATCTGCTTCTTCGCGTCCGCGTCGCGCACCGCGAGGATGTGGTGCGTCATCTGCGGGGGCGCGGCCGCGGCGTCGTCCACCGAGTGGCGCACCGGGTTGCTGAGGTAGCGCTTGACCAGCTGGTCGACGCCGTTGTCCAGCGTCGCGGAGAACAGCATGCGCTGCCCCTGCTTCGGCGTCTTGTCCATGATGCGCTTCACGCCGGGCAGGAACCCGAGGTCGGCCATGTGGTCGGCCTCGTCGAGCACGGTGATCTCGATGCCGTCGAGCGTGAGCAGGCGCTGGTTGAGGAGGTCCTCCAGGCGGCCCGGGCACGCGATGACGATGTCGGCGCCCTTGTCGAGCGCGGCGACCTGGCGCGACTGCGCGACGCCGCCGAAGATCGTCGTCGTCACGAGCCCGAGCGCCTTGGCGACGGGCTCCATCGTGGCGTTGATCTGGTTGGCGAGCTCGCGCGTCGGGCACAGCACGAGCGCACGGGGCCGGCGCGGGTGGCGCGACGACTTCGCCCACGACAGGCGGGCGACGGTGGGCAGCGAGAACGCGAGCGTCTTGCCGGAGCCGGTGCGGCCGCGGCCGAGGACGTCACGGCCCTTCAGCGAGTCGGGCAGCGTGGCGGTCTGGATGGGGAACGGGGAGTCGATGCCCTGGCGCGAGAGCTCGCGCACGACAGGGGTGGGCAGGCCGAAGTCGGCAAAGGAAGTCACAGGTGATGGGCCTCTCGGGCTCAAGGTCGGGGTCCGCCGCACGCAATCCGGGGGGATCTCCACGACGCCGGGCGCGCGGGATCGCGCTGCCCTCGAACGTCCAGTGTCTCATGCCCGACGACGGGCGGCCGGGTGAGGTGCGTCTCGGCGCCCTCGCGTACAGGGCCCTGTGGTGGAATGTCGCGCGTGCACGCCCTGGCGAACGCCCTCACCCTCCTGCCCGCCCTCCCCCGCGGCGGGGTCGCGGGAGCGCCCGGCGACGCCTCCACCACGGGCGGTGACGTCGCCGCGTCCTTGGGGGACGTCGTCGGGCAGGTGTGGGAGGCCGCGACGACGCCCGTCCCTCCCCCGGCGGCCGCCGTGGTCGTCGCGATGGGCGTCCTCGCGCTCGTCGTCGTGCTCGTCACGCCCGTGTGGCGCGTGGCCCGGCACGTCGTGACCATCGCGCACGAGGCGTCGCACGCGATCGCGGCCCTGCTCACGGGCCGTCGGCTCGCGGGCATCCGCCTGCACTCCGACACGTCGGGGCTCACCGTCTCGTCCGGGCGCCCGCGCGGGTTCGGCATGGTCCTCACCGCGTTCATGGGGTACGTCGGCCCCGGCCTCATCGGCCTGGGGGCGGCCGCGCTGCTCCGCCAGGGGTATGCCGTCGGGCTGCTGTGGCTGCTCGTCGTGCTGCTCGCCCTCATGCTGCTGCAGATCCGCAACTGGTTCGGGCTCTGGTCCGTGCTCGTCACCGGCGCCGCGCTCGTCGGGGTGTCCTGGTGGGCGACGCCGCCCGTGCAGAGCGCCGTCGCCTACGCCGTGACATGGTTCCTGCTGCTGGGCGCCGTGCGGCCGGTACTGGAGCTGCAGTCCGAGCGGTCGCGCGGCCGGGCGAGCACCTCCGACGCCGACATCCTCGCGCGCCTCACCCGGATGCCCGGCCTGTTCTGGGTCGGGGTGTTCCTCGTCGTGACGCTCGGCGCCGCCGTGCTCGGCGGGTCGTGGATCGTCGGGCCCGCCGCCTGACCCTCGCGTACCGGTCGCACCCCGGTCGAGCGGGCCTCGCACGCCGGTCGAGACACGACGACGGGCCGCCCGCCGGAGCGAGCGGCCCGTCGTGGGACCGAGGACGCGCCTGGAGGAGGAGGACGCGTCGTCGAGATGGTCCGGCGCGAGCGCCGGGAACGTCCCGTCAGCCCTGCGGCGTCAGGACGAACGCCGGTCCCTGCGCGTTCGGGTCCGTGTCGAGCGTGAGGTTCGCGAGGGTCGGTGCCGTGGCGGACTCCACGAACACCTTCGCCTCGCCGTTCTCCACGACCGTGTCGTCGGGCTGCGGGGCGGGGACGAGCGCGAGCTCGAAGCTGCCCGCCTGGTCCGCCGACTCGGCGATCCGCAGACCGCCTCCCTCGGGGACGCCGGCCTGGGTCTGCAGGTCGTGGACAGCGGAACGGGCGTTGTCGGTCAGGGTAAGCACGAGAGCTCCTCTCGTCGCCGGGCGGAACCTGCGGGACACGTCCGTGCGGCCCACGCCTGGCCGGCGTGACCTGCCGTCGGTGCACCCTCCCGCGGGCTCCTCGGTCTTCTCCACCGAAACAAGAACCCGCGACCGTCGCAAGCGAAACGCCCGGTTCTCACCAAATTTCTCACGGAGCAAGACCGCGCGTGACACGTCGAGGAGCGCCGCATAGGGTGCGCGCCCGCCGGGGGTCGCGGTCTGAGATCGGCACCCGCTACCGGGGTCGGCACGTTCTGCCGCGTTCGGCAGTCGCACGTGCCGATCTGCGTCGGGACTGCCGAACTCGGTCGGGACTGCCGACGGCGGGGCGCGGGTAGCCTGTGCGTGGACGCCACCAGCGTCCAGGGCCTCTAGCTCAATCGGCAGAGCTGCGGACTTTTAATCCGTAGGTTGTGGGTTCGAACCCCACGGGGCCCACTGCTGACCTGTGGACGCCCCGGCACCCGTCAGGCGCCGTCGAGCGCCGCGACGACGAGCCCGAGGACCACCGCTACCAGTGCGAGGGGCCAGCCCCAGCCGGCGAGCGAACGACGCAGCCGCGGGTCCTGCGTCACCACGTAGGCCGAGCGCAGGAGCACTGCGGCCAGCAGCCCCGTGACCAGGGCGAGCAGCAGCAAGACGTCGACGAGCACGCGCGCACTCTCTCACGACGCGGCTCGGCGGACGGCCACACCCCCGTCGGCACCGGTCAGCGCCCGCGCGCAGGGTCGGGTCGGGTCAGCAGACGCTCAGGCCGTGAACGTCGCCCAGACGGTCTTGACGTCGTCGGTCCGGTACCAGCCGACGTCGAGCGAGAGCTGGCGGGCCATGTGCAGGCCGACGCCGCCTGCGCCGGGGATGCGGCGCCCGGCGTAGACGGGCTCGGTGGACACGTCGTGGTCGGCGACCTCGAGGAGGAAACGGTCGCCGCTGCGGGCGAGGCGCACGATCGTCGGGGGCAGGCCGTGGCGCAGCGCGTTGGTCGCGAGCTCCGAGGCGATGAGGACGAGCTTGTCCGGCGTGGACGAGAGCCGACCGGTCGACGGGACGCCCTGGCTCTCGAGCGTCGCCACGAGGCCGGCGCGCAGCGCGGAGAGCTCCTCCGTCGTGGAGAGCACCCACTCCTCCACGAGCTGGTACTCCTCGGGCGGCATCGACGTGATGAGGTCGGCGTCGTCGAGGGGGACGTCGATCAGGCTCTGGTCGTCCACGCGGGGGTACCTCCAGCGGCTTGAAGGAGCGGAGCGGCCACCCTGACACGCGAACCCCCGGCCCGCACCCCGTCCCGCCCGGCTCACCGGGAGCCCGCCGGCCCGGCCACCGGGACCGGACTGGTCAGCGGCCCGACGCCGTGCGTTCATCCCCCGTTGGTTGCGCGCGGGACGGGTGCGGCCGGACCGTCGGACCATGGCGATCGAGGACGAGGACCGCGAGATCGACGTCGTGGTGGAGCGGGTCAGCACGCGATTCCCGGACGTGCCGGTGGACGACGTCCGCGAGCAGGTGCTCGCGGAGCTGGGCCGGTACCAGGCCGCGCACGTGCGCGACTTCGTGCCGGTGCTGGTGGAGAACGCGGTGATGGACGTGCTGCGCTCGGGCGAGCGGGCGCACCGGCCGCCCCGCGGGAGCGTGCACCGCGACCGATGAGTCCGGGTGTGGGCGGCCGTCGGTACGTTCGCGGCGGGTCGATCGACCTGCCCCGACGACGAGGAGCTCGCATGTCCTTCCAGGCCTATCTCGACGCGGTCGAGGACAAGACCGGTCTGACCCCGCGCCAGCTGGTCGACCTCGCGCACGAGCGCGGGTTCGACGAGACGACGAAGGCGACCCCGATCCTCGAGTGGCTCCGGGACGACTACGGCCTGGGCCGCGGGCACGGCATGGCGATGGTCCACGTCATCACGAAGGGCCCGCAGATCTCGTCGAAGCACGTGGGGTCGGTCGGCTCGCACCGCGACGACTCCGACACGCTGTGGCTCGACGGCAAGGCGACCCGGCCGGCCTGACACCCGGCACGGCCGTCCCCCGGCCCGCACGCCGGTGCCCGACGACGTCCCGGGAGCGGGCGTCGTCGGGCACCGGGGCGCGGGGCGGCTCAGGCGACGGGCGCGGTCAGAGCGTCCAGCGCTGGGCGTCGGTCTGGTTGCAGGTCCAGAGCTGGACCTTCTGGCCGTCGCGCAGGGGTGCGCCGCCCTGGGCGTCGAGGCACTTGCCGGACTGCGGGTTGCGCAGCGCCTTGGTCGCAGAGTCGTACGTCCACTTCTGCGCGCCCGTGCCGTTGCACGTGTAGATCCACACGGCGGTGCCGTCGGCCGTCCCGCTGCGCGCGACGTCGAGGCACTTGCCGAGGGCGCGCACCGTCCCGTCGGTGCCGCGCGTCCACTGCTGCGCCGCGTTGCCGCTGCAGGTGGCGAGCTGGACCTGGTTGGTGTCGGTCGGGTCGGCCCACGGGACGTCGAGGCACAACGTGCTCCCGATGCGGAGCGCACCCGTCCCGGTGGGCAGACCGCCGGGGGTGCCCGGCTGCTCGGTGCTGCCGCCGTTCCCGATGGGTGTCGCCGTGCCGGTGAACGGGTCGAGCTTGATGTACGCCGCCTGGGGGTTGCCGTCGTGGACGAGCGACTCGTGCGCGCCGACGTCGTCGAACGCGAACGCGTACGCCTTGCCGTTCGCCATCTGCTGGTGCGCGAGCTTCGCGTAGACGTTGGTGCGGGCGTCCTGGTAGAAGCCGGCGCTGCTCGCGTCCGGCTGGTTCGGGTTGGTCAGTGCCGTGGTGCGGACGAGCGCGGCGCACAGGGTGCGGGCGATCGGCCCGACGACGTGGTCGTTGGGCGCCTGGAGGTCCTTGTGGCACCCGTACACGCTCGACGCGTCGGGCTTCTTGAAGGCGGCGACCTCCTGCCCGGACCCGTTCCTGAAGCGGAACCAGTCGCCGTCGACCCGGCCGCGGAACTGCGTGCCGGGCTCGTGGGAGAACGGCGTGACGACCATGTCGCGCGTGCGGTACGAGTTCCACACCTCGGTGACGTAGGAGTCGATCGAGGCCGACGAGATCTTCCCGACGTCGATCCCGTGCGACGGGTTGAGCGCGCGCAGGCGGCTCCCGTCGGGCGCGCGCTGCACGAGCCCGCCCCACCCCGCGCTCTCGAGGGCCGTGTAGAACGCCTCGTAGCCGTTCGGCTTGAGCATGCCCGTGCTGAGAACCTGCCCGTCGGCGCGCTGGACGCCCACCTGGTACGGCGCGGACCAGTGGTCCACCTGCGTGCTGTTGATCCACAGGCCGCCGTCGTTGAGCGTGTACTCGGTCCAGTTGAAGAGGATGTTCCGGTTGGGGTCGGAGTCGTTCTGGACGGCGGGCTGGACGAGCCGCCCGTCGAGCACGATCTGGAACGTCATCTTCTGGCCGTACGAGTAGTAGACGCGCCCGGACAGCTTCGGGAGCCGGATCGTCACGGACTGGCCGGGGCCGGGGCCCGCGATGGACGCGTCGGGTGCCGGGACGGGCACGGGCCCGACCCCGCCGGGCCACGGGTGGAACGTGCCGCCCGCGTCCGCCCAGCCGGCGACGCCGTCGCGCTCGCCGAGGACGTACAGGTAGATCGGCCCCCTGCCCGAGTCGTTGGTGATCGTCAGTGGGATGGTCGCGGGGACTGCGCTCGCGGGCGCCGCCACGCCGACCAGCGCCCCGCTCACCGCGAGGACCGCGGCGCACAGCGCGGCCCACGCTCGTCTGCTGCTGTTCTTCCTGTCGTGAGGCATACGGGATCTGCTCCTGTTCGGTTGCTCCGTCGAAACCGGTCGCCGGACCGTTCCGGCGACAGCGTTGCCACAGGAGGTGTGGAAGCGCTGCCACGACCGTAACGGACAGCGGCCCGCGACGCCAGGGAGCGCTCCCTCGGTCCGGTGCGGCGTGCTGGGGGCCATGGATCGACGCCGCGGCCCTCCCTCCGTGCGCGGCCCCGGGAGGCAGCCGGTCGCCCGTAGACTCGAACGAGTGCAGTGCCACCACTACGACGCCGGCCGGTGCCGGTCGTGCACCCTCCTCGACCTCGCGTACCCCGCGCAGGTCACCGGCAAGCAGGAGCACTGCGCCGAGCTCCTCACCCCGCTCGCGCCGGACCTCACCTGGCTGCCCACTGTCGAGTCCGCCGAGTCCGGCTTCCGCAACAAGGCGAAGATGGTCGTCACCGGCACCACCGACGCCCCGGTGCTCGGGATCCTCGCGGAGGGCGGCGGCGTCGACCTCACCGACTGCCCGCTCTACCCGCCCGCGCTCCAGGCGTCGTTCCCCGCGCTCGCGGCGTTCGTCACGCGCGCGCGGCTCGTCCCCTACGACGTCCGCACCCGGCGTGGCGAGCTCAAGTACGTCCTCGTCACCCTCTCCCCCGACGGCGACCTCATGGCGCGGTTCGTCCTGCGTTCCACCGAGTCCGTGCCACGGGTCCGCAAGCACCTGCCGGCCCTCCTCGACGCTCTCCCGTCGCTGCGCGTCGTGTCCGTGAACCTGCACCCCGAGCACAAGGCCGTCGTCGAGGGCGAGACCGAGATCGTGCTCACCGAGGCCGAGACGCTGCGCATGCACGTCAACGGGATCGACCTCCACCTGCGCCCGCAGAGCTTCTTCCAGACCAACACCGACGTCGCCGCGGCCCTCTACCGCCAGGGCCGGGCCTGGGTGGACGACGCCGCACCCGCCACGGTCTGGGACCTCTACTGCGGCGTGGGCGGGTTCGCGCTGCACGTCGCGGGGCCCGGTCGCGACGTCGTCGGCGTCGAGACGAGCGCCGAGGCCGTCGCGAGCGCACGGCTCACCGCGCGCGACGCCGGGCTCGACCGCACGACCTTCCTCGCCGAGGACGCGACCGCGTTCGCCCTCTCACGGCAGGACGTGCCTGACCTCGTCGTCGTGAACCCGCCGCGGCGCGGCATCGGGGAGTCGCTCAGCACCTGGCTGGAGCGGTCCGGCGTCGGGCACGTCGTCTACTCGAGCTGCAACGCGACGACGCTTGCCCGCGACCTGGCCCTCATGCCGTCGCTCCGACCGCGGGAGGCGCGCGTGCTCGACATGTTCCCGCAGACGTCGCACTACGAGGTCGCGGTCCTGCTCGAGCGCGCCTGACCGCGCCCGGCGTCCGCGAGCGCCGCGCGGCTCAGGGGCGCTCCCCCGCGCGTCGGGACGCCTCGACGGCCGCGGACTCGACGCGCGCGCGGTAGGCGACCCACTCGTCGTCGTCCAGCGCGGGCAGGTTGCCCCGCCCGTCGCCCGCCGCGCCGTCGACGAGCTCGCGCACGATGTCGGCGTGCCCGGCGTGGTGCGCCACCTCCGCGAGCACGTGCACGAGCACCTGGTGGAGCGTGACGTCCCGGTTCTCCGGGCGCCACCACGGCACGTGCCCGGGTGCGTCGAGGTCGAGCGACGCCACGGTCGCGTCGCACAGCTCCGACGACCGGCGGAAGAGCCTCAGGATCTCCTCCCGGCTCTCGTCCGCCGTGGCCCACATGTCGGCGTTCACCTCCGCGCCGTCGGCGAACCAGGGCAGGTCGAGGTCGTGCGTGCCGCCGAACGCCTCGTGCAGGTAGCCGAGCTGCACGCTGCCCACGTGCTTCACCAGGCCCAGGATGTTCGTGCCGGTGCGCGTGAGCGGACGGCGCACGTCGTACTCGCTCAGCCCCTCCGCCTTGGCGAGCAGCGCGTCGCGCTCCCGGCTCAGGTACCGCAGCAGCGTCGCCTTGGGGTCGTGGCCCGGTGCCGTCCTCGTGCTCATCCACCGGACGTTACCGACGCCCTCCCACGCCGGTGCCAGACTCCCCTCATGGCCACCGTGCACGCAGAGATCACCGACCGGCTGGCGACGTTCGTCCTCGCGCAGCCGGTGTTCTTCGTCGGCACCGCGCCGCTCGCGGCGGACGGTCACGTCAACGTCTCGCCCAAGGGCATGGCGGGGACGTTCGTCGTCCTCGACGCCCACCGGGTGGCCTACCTCGACTACACGGGCTCGGGCGCGGAGACGGCCGCGCACCTGCGCGAGAACGGGCGGATCGTCGTGATGTTCTGCGCGTTCGAGGGGCCGCCCAACATCGTCCGCTTCCACGGGAGCGGGCGGTACGTCGAGGCCGGCACCCCGGAGTTCGAGGCGCTGCGCCCCGCGTTCGCGAAGGAGCGCGAGCTCGGCCAGCGCGGGATCGTCGTCGTCGACGTCGAGCGCGTCTCCGACTCGTGCGGATTCTCCGTGCCGCACATGGACTTCGTCGCGGACCGGGACGTCCTGGACCGGTCGCACGAGCGCCGCTCGCCGGAGTACTTCGAGACGTACTGGCGCGAGCGCAACGCCGCGAGCCTCGACGGCCTCCCGGCGATCGGCGACGGCCCCCGCACCGTGGAGGCCACGACGCCACCGGAATCCCTCGGGCGCTGACGCCTCACGGCCGGCTCCTGGGTGCGTGCGTTTCCGAGAGCCCGAGAGCCCGCTGCGCGAGCATGGGCGCATCCCCCAGTCAGGCCCTACCGGGCCTCTACCTCGCCGAGGCAGGGCCCCGGTTCGTGAGAGAGCCCTGGCCCCACGAGGCAGAGGCGGGTTCTCGCGAGGTAGAGCCCGGGTCCGCGAGGTAGAGGCCTGGTCCCGCGGAGTAGAGGCCCGGTCCCGCGAGGTAGAGGCCTGGTCCCGCGGAGTAGAAGCCCGGTCCCGCGAGGTAGAGGCCTGGTCCCGCGAGGGAGGACGCTCGATCTCACGAGGAGGGCCGCTCGTCCGCCGTCGCGGCGAGGTAGGCCCTCCCGCGCGGCGAGAGGCGGTACCCGACGTCGAGGCTCTCGGTGAGGCCGAGCTCCTTGAGCCGACGCACGCGCACCTTGAAGTCGTCGCGGGCCATGCCGAGCCCGGCCGCGAGCTCGCGCGCGACGACGCCCTCGTGCGTGCCGATCAGCTCGAGGTACCGGCGCGTCCACGGCTCCGCGGCGGCCCGGTCCTTCCGCGCGAGCGCGGTGCGGAGCTGCTCGACGGCGTCCGCGTCGAGGTCCGCGTCCTCGCGCAGCGCGACGCGCGGGTCCGGGCCGGCGAGCCGCAGGCCCACGCGGTAGAGGTCGCCCTCGCGCCCGGCGCCCCGAGCGAGCACACGCTCGGGCGAGGTCATCCCGGCAAGGCGGGCCTCGTCGTCGGACACGACGGGCGCGCCGTCCGGACCGGCGGGCACGCGCTCGACCGACGTCACCTCGACGACGCCCACCCGGGTGCGCTGGAGCGTCCCGACGCGCACGCGCGGCGTCGTCCAGCGGCGGAACGCCAGCGTCACCGTCCCGTCCTGGAGGCCGCGCAGCGTGCGGGCGTCGAGGAGCACGCTCCGAGCCTACGACCACGCCGCCACGCCCTCCCGAGGGAGAGCCCGTCCGGTGAGGTAGAGCCGAGGTCACGACCAGGGCTCTACCTCGGCCCACCAGGGCTCTACCTCGCGCGACCAGGGCTCTACCTCGCGCGACCAGGGCTCTACCTCGGCCCACCGGGGCTCTACCTCGCGCGACCAGGGCTCTACCTCGCGAGCCCGCGCGACCGCGGCTCTACCTCGGCAGGGCAGGCAGGTCAGGCGAGCTCGGGCGGCGGGCGACGGTGAGGACGTGGGTGTCGGGCCAGTCGACGGGCTCGCCGGTCGTGGCGTCGTGCAGGGCGGCGACGGGCGCGAACGCGTGCTCGACGACCCACTCGTTGCGCCACGCCCCGCTCCCCGGCTCGAGCTCGAACCCGGCGGCGGTGAGGAGGTCGGCCCACCGGGGGCCGGTGAGGTCGCAGAAGCGCTCGTGGCTCTCGGACAGCCAGTTGTCGACGTAGTCCTTGCGCGTGAGGAACTCCATCGCCTCGCGCAGCGTGAGCCGCCACGACCCGGGGCGCACGCGCTCGGGCCGGAAGTCGGCCCCGGAGAGGCGCGGGAAGTCGTACGCGAACTGGACGAGCCGGGCGTCGGTCGAGAGCGCCCCGACCCACGCCGCGACGTCCTCGCGCGCGAGGTCGTCGAGGTCGGTGCGTGCGCCGCCGGGCCCGTCGCCGGTCGCGGGGGCGCCGTCGTCGGTCCGCAGCGTGAGCACGACGACCCGGTCCGGCTCCGCGGGGCCGCACACGTCCGAGTTGATCCACACGCCGCCGGGCCGCGTGTGCGCATGGACGCGGCGCGCGAACGTCTCGACGTCGCGCACGCCGTCCCCGTACGACGACACCTCGTGCGTGAGCGCGACGGTGAGGGTCGTGTCGACGGAGGCGTCGGGCATCACGAACCGGTCGAGGATGTTGGCCTGCACGAACCACACGTGCGGGTTCGCGAACACGCCCTGCGCCTTCTTGTGCTCGGCCTCCGCGACGAGGTGCCGCGCGACGTCGACGCCGAACAGGTCCGACTCGTGCAGGCGCGGCTCGCGCGCCACGTGCTCCAGGAGGCCGCCCGTCGCGCACCCGATGTCGACGATCCGACCGGGCCGCACGTGCGGGGCGACCTGGGCCCACTTGCGCGCCGACGCGTCCTCGAACGCGGCGGCGTACGTGCGGTAGTCGCGCGTCGAGGTGAGGTCGCCGTCGCCGGACACGACCGGGTCGGCGAAGATGCGCCGGACGTCCTCGACGAACCGGTAGCGCGCGAAGAACTCCGGCACGGCGGGGTGCGCGACGTCGCGCCAGCGCTCGTCCCCCGCGGCGATCTGCTCGACGACGTCCCACGGCCGCGCGGGGAGGTCGCCGCCCCGCTCGGCGGCGTCGAGCTCGACCCCCGCGACCCGGTAGCCGAGCGCGCGGTAGGCGTCGACGAGCGCGGGCGTCGAGCACGCGACGACGGTGTCGGCGGGGTCGGGCGCGACGCCGGTCGCGGTCGCGACGCTCGTCACGACGAGGTGGGCGAAGCGGTCGTCAGGCGCGACGTCGGGCACGGGCACGACGACGGACGCGAGGCCCTCCCGGGTCGTGACGTTCTCGACGAGCGCCTCGCGCCGGTGCCCGGGCAGCGGGTTGCGGCGGGTGCCCGCGTGGTTGGCGGACGTCACGACCCAGACGACCTCCACGTCGGGGGCGCAGCGCACGCGCCGACCGTCGAGGTCGTGCACGAGCCCGGCGCGCAGCGCCCGGAGGTAGTCGACCTGGTAGCGCGTGACGACGTGGTGGCGGCCGGGGAAGAGGATGCGGCGCACGGGCGGGCCGTCGGTGGGGAGGGGCACCCGCACACGGTGCGGCCAGGCGGCACCCGGGCGCAACCCGTCTCACGTCTCGGGCCGACAGCCGCAGTCCCGGGCGCCACCCGTCTCACGTCTCGGGCGGCCAGACGCAGCACCCGGCGGGCCGGCGGTCGGGACGCGGCCGCTCACGAGGCGCGGAACGGCGCGGTTCCGCGGGTCCGGGCACGCGTCCGCGCCGCGCGACACGCCTGGACTGGACGGCCGTCCACGATGCAGCTGGGCGCGCCGTATGCGACGGTATGGGCGATGTTCTGGATCGTGGCAGGGGCTGTGCTCGTCGTGTCCGGCCTCGCGATCGCCGCGACGGCCGTCCGTGGCGCGCGCCGCGCCGGGTCGACGGGTGCGAGCGGCATCGCGATCGCGGTCGGCGGCGGCCTCCTCGTGTGGGGCGCCGTGGCCCTGCTCGTCGGCCTGCTCACCGAGGGCTGACCGGCACCTCCCGCGCGTCCACGAGCTCCGCCCCGCTCACCGCGCCCGAGAGCCCGCGGCGCGAGCGGGTGAACGGGACCGCGACCACCGACACCACCGCGAACAGGGCCGCGAGCGGTGCCGCGACCGAGGCGGCCACCCCCACCGCCGCAGGGATCCCGGCCGGCAGGTCGCTCAGCAGGCCGAGCGCTCCCCACAGGGCGCCGCCCGCCGACGCGCGGGCGACCCGCTGCGCCGTCGTGCCGCGCCGCCCGGCCCAGCGCGGGGCGAGCCATACCGTCCGCTGGCCCCACGAGGCGCCGCTGCCGAGGAACGTCGGCACCACGAAGACGACCACGAACGGCACGAGCGTGCCGAGCAGCCACTGGGCCCAGTCCGCGCCGTCGGGCAGCGGGCGCCCGAGCGCGTAGAGCACCGTGCGGTAGGCGACCTGCAGCACGACGCCCAGCGCCGTGACGAGCAGCGCGTCGAGCAGCATCCCGAGCCATCGCCGCCAGACGGTCACCGGCCGGGCCTCCTCGCGGCGCGCCTCGAGCTCTCCCGCACGCGGCATCCAGCGCAGCAGGAGGGGCGCCGCGAGCGCCCCGAGGAGCGCGCCGAGCGTGTTGGTCAGCACGTCGTCGACGTCGGCGACCCGGTACGAGCACGGGATGATCCCGAAGATCCCGGTGTACTGCGTGGTCTCGACGAGGAGCGACACGAGCAGGCCGGACAGCGTCGTGACGAGCACCCCGCGGCCGAGGTAGCGCCGCACGAGCACGCCCCAGGGGACGAACAGGACGACGTTGAAGACCACCTGGAGCACGGCGGTGCTGCGCAGGGTCGCGCCGAGCCCGAGCCCGGCCGTGTCCCGCCGGACGTCCGCGAGCGAGTGGAACGGCACGAGCTCGGCGCCCGCGACGCCGTACTGCGCGCACCACCGCGCGAGGTCGCCGCTCGGGAGCGGCAGGAGCGTGTAGGCGACGAGCGCGACCCCGTAGACCGCGACGGCGGCCGCCCCGAGCAGACGTCGGCCGCTCAGGCGGCCGTACCGCCGGTACTGCCACGCGAGCGCGGGCACGAGGAAGGCGGCGAAGAGCAGGGCGCCCCCGAGCAGGCCGACGTACGCGGGCCACGTCCACCGGTCGGTCACGCGCAGGCTCCGCCCTGCGCGGGACGGCGCGCGGCGCGCGTCACGGTCGGGACCGGGGTCGGGTTCGGCGTCACGGGCCCCAGTATCGCGGCCGACGACGACCGGCCCCGCCCCGCGGGACCTTCGGCGCGCCCCGGGGCGGGAGCTCGGGCCTACCGTGGAGGTGCGGTCGGGAGTCACGGGTCGCCGCGGGTGCACCGAGGACCGGTCCGGCACCGCCCGCCGCGCACCGACCGGTGCGCGCGGCACGACGGACGAGGTGAGCACGATGAAGGCGGCGCGGTACCACGGCAAGGAAGACCTCCGGATCGAGGACGTCCCGGAGCCCGAGACCCGGCCGGGGACCGTGAAGATCCGGCCCGCGTGGACGGGGATCTGCGGCTCGGACCTGCACCTCTACCTCGAGGGCCCGTTCCCGCCGGCGCCGTCGGAGACGCAGCCGCACCCCCTGTCGGGCGAGACGCTGCCCGTCGTGTTCGGGCACGAGTTCTCCGGCGTGGTCGAGGAGCTCGGCGAGGGCGTCGAGGGCCTCGCGGTCGGGGATGCGGTCGTCGTCGAGCCGTTCATGGTGTGCGGCGAGTGCCCGCCGTGCCGCGACGGCCTCTACAACGCGTGCGTGAAGATGGGCTTCATCGGCATCTCCGGCCGGGGCGGCGGGCTGGCGGCGCACGTCGTGGTCGAGCGACGGTGGGTGCACCCGGTGGGCGACGTCCCGCTGGACCAGGCGGCACTCATCGAACCGCTGGCCGTCGCCTACCACGGCGTCCGCCTGTCGGGCGCGCAGGCGGGCGACACGGTCCTCGTCGGCGGCGCGGGCCCGATCGGCCTGCTCACGTGCGCGGTGCTGCACGCGATCGGGGCGCGCGCGATCGTCACCGAGGTGAGCGGGGCGCGCAAGGCCAAGGCGCTCGAGACCGGGGTAGCCGACGACGTCCTCGACCCGCGCGAGGTCGACGTCGCCGCGCGCGTCCTCGAGCTCACGGACGGCCGCGGCGCGGACGTCGCGATCGAGTGCTCGGGCGCGCAGCCCGTGCTCGACACGCTGACCCGCGCGCTCAAGGCGGGCGGCACGCTCCAGATCGTGGCGCTGTTCTCCGAGCCGCCGACGCTCGACGTCATGACGGTCCTGCTCCGCGAGCTGACCATCAAGGGCGCGATCGGGTACGCGGACGACCACCCGGCCGTGATCCGGCTCGTGCAGGAGGGCAAGGTCGACCTCGCCCCGTTCGTGACGAGCCGCATCGCCGTCGAGGACGTCGTGGAGAAGGGGTACCGAGAGCTCATCGACCACAAGGACGACCACGTGAAGATCGTCGTGTCGGTGTGAGACGGCGGCCCGCGGCCCCCACCGTCCCCGGGGGCCGCGGGCCGCGCTGCTCGACCTGCGGTGCGCGGCGGGGCGTGCCACGGTGGAAGAGCACCGCAGCACCCGGCCCCGGGAGGCCCGCATGGACGTCCTCGCCGCCCACGGCGACGCGATCGGCGCGTTCGACGCGCTCGTGCGCCCGCTGCCCGACGACCGCTGGCCGCTCCCCACGCCCGACGCGGACTGGACCGTGCGCGACCTCGTCAACCACGTCACGGCCGAGCAGCTCTGGGCCCCGGAGCTCCTCGCGGGCCGCTGGATCGAGGACGTCGGCGGCGTGTTCGACGGGGACGTGCTGGGCGACGACCCCGTCGACCGCTGGGTCGACGCGTCCGTCCAGGCGCGCGAGGCGTTCCTCGCGCCGGACGCCCTCGACCGTCGCGTGCACCTCTCGTACGGCGACGAGTCGGGCGCGGAGTACTGCGCGCAGATGACGTTCGACCTCGTGGTGCACGCGTGGGACCTGGCCCGGGCGACGGGCGGTGACGAGGAGGTCGACCCGGCGCTCGTCGCGTGGGCGCTCCGCTACGCCGAGGCGCGCTCGACGTTCCTCGAGCCCGGCCCGCTCTTCCGCGGTCCCCTCGACGTCGACGACGGCGCCGACGACCTCACGCGCCTCCTCGCGCTCACCGGCCGCGCGCGCTGACCGCCGCCGCACGACGACGGGGTGAACGTCGGCGGGACGTCCGGCGTGCGGCGTCCTGCGCAGGACGGCCGGGCGCGCCGCGCGCGAGACTGGCCCCATGCCGCTCGACCGCACCGCACCCCGGACGCCGGCGGAGCCGCCCGGCGCACCGGGTCGCGCCCGCCTCCTCGAACCGGCCGCCGACCGCGCGGGCCGGCCGCTCGTCGTCGGGCACCGGGGCAACTCGTCCGTCGCGCCGCAGAACACGCTCGCGGCGTTCGAGGCGGCGTGGCGCGCGGGCGCGGACGCGATCGAGCTCGACGTGCACCTCACGGCCGACCGGCACGTCGTGGTGCTGCACGACGACGTCGTGGACGAGACGACGGACGGCACCGGCCGCGTGGACGGACTGACGCTGGCGCAGGTCCGCGCGCTGGACGCCGGGTCGTCGTTCGCGCGGGCGTTCGCGGGCCAGCGCGTCCCCACGTTCGAGGAGGCGGCGCGGTTCGTCGCGGAGCGGCCGGGCCTGGAGCTGCTCGTCGAGCTCAAGGGCGTGTGGTCGACGGACGACGCGGCGCTCGTGACGGGGGTCGTGGACGCCGCCGGGATCGGGGAGCGGGTGGTCGTCCAGTCGTTCTGGCCGCCCACGGTCGCCGCGCTGCGCGACGCCGCGCCGCACCTCGACCGGGCGCTGCTGCTCGCGCTGCACCCGGACAGCCTGGGCGAGCTGGTCGCGGTGTGCGCGGACCTCGGGGTCGTGGGGTGCCACCCGGAGGTCGCGCTCCTCGCGCACGAGCCGGGCATCGTGGAGACTCTGCGCGACGCGGGCCTGCGCGTGCACGTCTGGACCGCGGACACGCCGGACGAGTGGGACGACCTCCTGGTCCAGGGCGTCGACGGCATCATGACCGACCGACCCGACCGTCTCGTCGGCTGGCTCGACGCGCGGCTCGGCCCCGCCGCGCACGCGGGCGCCCGAGAGGTGGACCTCGCCGCGTCGCCCTAGCCTCGACGGATGAGCGCGACGACCCCGCCGACGCCCCCGGGCGCGCACCCGCCCGGCACCGCGACGAGCCCTGCCGCGCCCGGCGGCGCGCCCCGGTCTCCTGCGGTGTGCGTGCTCGCCCTGACGCCGCTTCTCGCGATCGAGATCGAGCCCGCCGGGCCGACCGAGACGTCGCCCGAGGTGCACGTCCACCCGGGCGGGCAGGGCCTGTGGCTCGCGCGCATGGCCTACTCGCTCGGGGCGCACGTCGTGGTCTGCGGGCCGTTCGGCGGCGAGACGGGCAGCGTCGCGGCGCACCTCGCCCGCACCGAGAACCTCGAGCTGCGCACGGTCGGCACCGGCGGCAACGGGGCGTTCGTCCACGACCGGCGCAGCGGCCAGCGCACCGAGCTCGTGACGATGGACCCCTACCCCCTGAACCGGCACGAGGTCGACGACCTCTACAGCACCGTCCTGGTCAGCGCGCTCGACGCGGCCGTCACGATCCTCACGGGCTCGGAGACGGCCGTCGGGGTCCCCGCGTCGTTCTTCCGGCGCCTCGCCCACGACCTGCACGCCTCGGACCGCCAGGTCGTCGCGGACCTCTCCGCCGACCAGGCGCAGGCCGTCGCCGACGCGCCGGGGGTCGTGCTCAAGATGAGCCACGAGGAGCTCGTCGAGGGCGGCTTCAGCGACGACGAGTCCGAGGAGTCGCTCCTGCGGTCCGCGCGCGCCATGGTCGACGCCGGCCCGCGCGCGCTCGTCGTGTCCCGCGCGCACGACCCCTCGCTGCTCGTCACGCGCGAGCACACGTACCGGGTCACGACGCCCCGCGTCACGACCGTCGACCACCGCGGCGCGGGCGACTCGATGACGGCGGGGATCGCCGTCGGGCTGGGGCGCGGGCTCGAGCTGCCCGACGCCGTCCGGCTCGGCGCCGCGGCCGGGGCGCTCAACGTCACGCGGCGGGGCCTCGGGACGGGCCGCCGCGACCAGATCGAGCGCTTCGCGCGCAGCGTCACGGTCGAGGACGTGACCTGACGCCCGCCCGCGGAGCGTGACCGAACACCGAGACCCGGACCCGAACCCTCAGGAGGACCGCGTGCGCGCACTCGTGACCAACGACGACGGGATCGACTCCCCCGGCCTGGCGGTGCTCGCCGGGGCGGCGCTCGACGCCGGGTACGAGGTCGTCGTCGCGGCGCCCGCCCGGGAGTCGTCCGGGGCGAGCGCCGCGCTGCTGGGCGCCGAGCGCGACGGCCGGCTGGCCGTCGAGCCGCGTAGCGCGCCCGGCCTGCCCGACGGCGTCACCTCCTACGCCGTGCGCGCCGCCCCCGCGCTCATCGCGTTCGTCGCCGCCTACGGCGGGTTCGGCCCGCGGCCCGACCTCGTGCTCTCGGGCGCCAACAAGGGCGCGAACACGGGCAACGCGATCCTGCACTCGGGCACCGTCGGCGCGGCGCTGTCCGCGATGACGCACGGCATCCGGTCGCTCGCCGTCTCGGTCGACGCCGCCGAGCCGCGGCACTGGGACACCGCGCGGCTCGTCACCGACCACGTGCTCGCCTGGATGGACAGGAGCGCCGCCGACGTCCCGCTCGACCGGCGCACGCTCAACGTCAACGTGCCCGACGTCGCCCCCGACCGCCTGCGCGGGCTGCGGCAGGCGCCGCTCGCGTCGTTCGGCCTCGTCCAGGCGAACATCCACGAGGACGGCGACCGGCACCTCGTGCTCCAGTACTCGGGCACCGAGCGGCACTCCGAGCCCGACTCCGACACCGGCCTGCTCACGCGCGGCTGGGCCACCGCGACGCTCCTCGTCGCCCCCTACGCGGACGCCAGCCTGGAGCTCCCGCCCCTCCCGCCCCTCCCGCCCCTGGCTTGACGACCCCCGCCGTCGAGCACGGGGTCCGCGACCGCGTCGCGGCCGATCCGGTCGTCAACCCCGTGCTCGACCGTCGCCGGTGTCGTGATCGGGGGTCTCGTCGTCCGGCACCGTCTCGTGCTCGGCGGTGCGCTCGCGCTCCTCGATGACGTCCTGGCCGGGCCCGGCGAACGCCCGCGAGCGCTCCTCGCCCTCGGGCGTCCCGCTGAAGAAGGCGGACTCCGCGGCCTCGGGCAGGTCGTCGTCGTGCCCGACGGCGGGCAGCGGCCGGGTGCTGCCCGGCGCCTCGGCGTCGTCGACGCCCCCGTCCGCCGCGGTCGGCCCGGTGCGGCCCGGACGACCCGCGCCGTCGTCGGGGCCCGGCACCACCCCGACGAGCCGCGTCGGGTCCTCGCTCGGCGCGGCGCCCGCGCCCCGGCCCGCGCGCCGGATCGTGCCGAGGACGACGGGCGCGTCGGCACGACGCGCACCTCGCTCCGCGGGGAGCCGCGGCGGCCGCGCCGGGGCGACGGGACCGCCGTCGTCCGTGGCGTCGCGGCCGGGGCCACCGGACGCGTCGGACCTGTCCGGCGCGCCGAGCCCGTCGCGCTCGTCCGGCCCGTCGAGGTCCAGGGCGTCCACCGCGCGCTCGAGCCGCGTGCGCGGCAGGCCCTGGGGCGCGGCGCGCTGCAACCAGTCGACGAGTCCCTCGCGCACGAAGCACCGCAGGTCGAACAGCGTCGGGGCGTCGTGCGCGCTGACGAGCGCGCGCACGCGGACGAGGCCCCCGACGGCGTCGGTCACCTGGAGGATGCCGACGCGCTCGTCCCACAGGTCCGTGAGCCCGAGCAGCCGCCGCAGCTCGGCGCGCATGGGGCCGACCGGCACCTCGAAGTCGAGGTCGAGCTCGACCGTGCCCAGCAGGTCGGCCGCGCGCCGGGTCCAGTTCTGGAACGGCGTCGTCGTGAAGTACGTCGACGGCATGATGAGCCGGCGGTCGTCCCACAGGTGCACGACGACGTACGTCATCGTGATCTCCTCGATGCGCCCCCACTCGCCCTCGAGGACCACGACGTCGTCGACGCGGATCGCGTCGGTGAACGCGATCTGCATGCCCGCGAAGACGTTGGCGAGCGACGTCTGCGCCGCGAGCCCCGCGACGATCGAGATGAGCCCGGCCGACGCGAGCAGGCTCGCCCCCGCCGCGCGCGCGGCGGGGAACGTCAGCAGGATGCCCGCGACCGCGCACACGACGATCACCGCGACGGTGAGCCGCCGCAGCACCGTGATCTGCGTCCGGACGCGGCGCGCGTGCCGGTTGTCCGCGGTGTCCATGCGGTAGCGCTGGAGCGCGGAGTCCTCGAGCACGAACGCGATCGCGCCCACCCACCACGCCCCGACCACGATGAGCGCGATGAGCAGCAGGTGCTCGACGGCGGGCCGCCACGGCGTCCCGGCGTCGGTGGTGACGCGCACGGCGATCCAGACGGCGACGACGGTGAGGACCGCGCGGTCCGGCCGCCGGAGCCGTCGCGACAGGTCCCGGGCCAGCTCGCTGCGCCGCCCGGCCCGCCGCACGACGGCGGAGATCACCGTCCCCAGCACGAACGCCAGGACCACGCCCGCCGCGACCGCACCGAGGGTGAGCAGGACGTCGGTCGTGTTCTCGAGCTCGGTGTCCATCCCCCCAGGCTAGGCAGGGTGCGAGACCGTCACCTCCGGGCCGCGCGACGGACGCGGGGCGCCCGGGACCGCGGGGGGCGGGCCAGCCACGCGGCGAGCACCTGCGTCACGCGCGGCAGCACGAGGTAGGTCATCACGGGCGTGAGGACGAGCGTCGTGGCGAGCACGCGCGGGACGACCGGCACCGCGTCCCACGCGGGGACCAGGCTCCCGACGAGCAGGGTGAACGCGAGGTTCACGGGGAAGAACCCGAGCCAGATGCTCACGGACTGCTTCCAGCGGGGCGGCGCCGCGGCGACCGCCGCGCTCGACGACGCGCCCGACGGCGCGGGCGACGTCGGGTCGTCGAACCAGCCCTCGATGCCCGTGCGACGCTCGACCCGCGTCTCCTCCACGAGGTCGCGGCCCCGGGCGAGCCAGCCCACCCGGTCGGGCGAGGTCTCCCACGCGTCGAGCGTCGCGGCGTCCGCGAACCGGTAGAGCATGTGCCAGTCGTGCGACCCGGCGGACGCGCGCACCCAGCCGGAGCCGAGGAAGCCCGGGTAGCGGTTGGCGAGGTTGACCCCGTCCTGCACCCAGCGCGTGACGGCGGGGACGTTCTCGGGCCGGACGCGGCGCTCGATCGCGACGGTCACGGGACCGGCGCCGGTGCGGGCCGGGCCGGAGCGGGGTCGGGCGGGCGGGCTCGGGGGCAGGGCGCGGGCGGGGTCGCCGCCGGTCCGCCGCGCGTCCCCGGGGACGTCGTGGGTCATGGGACGAGTGAACGCGGCGGGTGTTTCCGGGTCGTGAACGCGCGCGGGCGCGGGACGGATCGTCCCGCGGGTCGGGACGCGGGCCGACGCGCGCGGCGGCCGGGCCGGGCCTACCGTGGCAGGCATGATCTCGTGGGAGCTCGCGCTCGCCCTGCGCGACGCGGGCGTGCGGTGGTCCCCCGCCTCGGGCGACCGCTTCCGCCTCCTCACCACCGGTGCCGACGGCGACGTCTTCACCGTGAGCGACATGACCATCGAGCCGCACGAGTTCGACACCGGCGTCGTGCTCGGCTTCAACGGCACGACGGAGTGGGCGCTCGACTCCGTCGCGCTCGAGGACGCGCTGTGGCACCCGCTGGAGGGCCAGCTCCGCGAGCTGCTCGGCGGCACGTTCCGCGCGCTCGAACGGACCCCCGACGGGTACGTCGTGCGCACCGAGGTCCTCGGCGAGGCGGCCGAGCACCGCGCCGCCGACGCGGCCGACGCCTACGCGGACGCCCTGCTCGCGCTCGTCGCCGTGAGCACGGAGGGCCCGCCCTGACCCGCCGCCGGCACGCGACCTGGCTCGACGACGTCCGGCGTGCCCCGGGCGTCGTGCGCCGGGTGCTGCGCGCGCTGGGCGACGAGCCGCCCCTCGCGGTCGAGCCCGAGCCGCCCGAGGTCTCGCCCGACCTCGTGCCTCTCCTGCGCGAGCTCGGGACGGCGCTCCTCGACTCCGGCCGCTCGGTCACCGACGTCGAGGACGACCTCGAGGCGGTCGCCCGGCGGTCGGGCGCCTCGACCGTCGGCACCCTCGTCCTGCCGACGGGCGTCTTCGTCCGGGTGAGCACCGAGAGCGGCGCGGTCGCGGACTTCTCGGCCGCCGAGGCGAGCGGTCTCAACCTCGACCAGATCGGGGCGCTCATGACGCTCGTGCGCCGCCTGCGCACGTCGGACGTCCCGCTCGCCGACGCGCGGGCGCAGCTGCGCGCGATCGTCGCCCGCCCGCCCCGGTTCGGGCCCGTGCTCACCGTCGTCGGGCACGGGCTGCTCACCGTCGGGTTCGGCCTCGTGCTCAACCCGACGGGCCCGCTCCTGCCCGTCTACCTCGCGCTCGGGCTGCTCGTCGGGGCGCTGCGCTGGCTCGGCACGCGGTGGCCCACGCTCGCGACCGCCCTGCCCGTCGTCGCGGCGTTCGTCGTCACGCTCCTCGCCGTGGACGTGGTGCACCCGTGGTTGGGCGACGACCCGCTGAGCGTGCTCGTCCCGCCGCTCGTGTCGTTCCTGCCCGGGTCGGTGCTCACCGTCGCGGCGATCGAGCTGACGAGCAACCAGATCGTCGCGGGGGCGAGCCGGCTCGTCTACGGCGTCGCGCAGCTCCTGCTCCTCGTGTTCGGCGTCGTCGCCGGCGCCGCCGTCGGGGGCCCGCTCGTCGCGGCACCGCAGGGCGACCGCCTCGGGTGGTGGGCGCCGTGGGTCGGGATCCTCGCCGTCGGGCTGGGGCAGATGCTCTTCGCGTCGTCCCCGCGCGGGTCGCTCCCCTGGGTCCTGCTCGTGCTGCTGGGCGCCTACGCGGCCCAGCTCCTGGGGTCGCTCGCCGCGGCGCCCCTCGCCGGGTTCTTCGGGGCGCTCGTCATCGCCCCGCTCGCCGCGCTCGTCGAGCGCTCGCGGCACGGGCCGCCGGCGGCCGTCACGACGCTGCCCGCGTTCTGGCTCCTCGTGCCCGGTGCCCTGAGCCTCCTGGGTCTCTCCGACCTCGTGAACGGGGGCCCGGAGGCCGCGCAGGAGATCGCGAACGCGGTCGTCGCCGTGTTCGGGATCGCGCTCGGGACGCTCGTCGGCTCGGCGGTCACGCGCGACGCAGGACGCGTGACACGTACCCTCTTCACGTCCTGAGCACACGGTCCCCACGCCATTCCCGGGGCTTCCCCTCGTGAGCCCACCCCTCTGGACGTCCGTCTAGTTGAAGATGGAACAGCCGACAGGCCTCCGCGGTCCACCCCGAGACCGTGCCTGTCGGCGTCGTGGTGAGAGGGCGCGCTCGCGTCCCGCCCGACCGCACGCCGTCGTGGTCACCCCGCGCTCCCCTGCGCAGGTGCCCAGGGACCGGAGCGCGCCGCGCTCGATGCCCGCGACCACGACCCGATGATCGGATCGTCCGCTTGACCACTGCACAGCACCTCACGTCCACCCCGACCGGCACCACCGGCGCGTACCCCGCCGTCCGCGGCGAGGCGCGCTAGATGGGCCGCCACACCGCGCGCCGGGCCTCGTTCCCCGCCGCACTCGTCTCCGCTGCCCGCCGTGGCACGCACAGGACCGGCTCTGCCGCGCCCCGGCGCCGCCGCACGCTCGGGACCGGCGCCGCCGTCGCGGCCGTCGCGCTCACCGCGAGCACCGCCGCGGCGGCCTTCGCCGACGGCGCGGTGCCGTCCGCGGCGACCGACGCGACCGAGGCGGCGCCCGCCGGCGCGCCGACCCCCGGCACCGCGGTCGCCCCCGTGTCCCTCGGGACGTCCGCCGCCCCGGCGACGGCCGACCCGGCGACCGTCGACGCCGCGGGCGACGTGCTCGTCCGGGCCCAGTTCCTCACCGGGGAGGGCGCCGCGGCGCTCACGCCCGAGCAGGTCGCCCAGATCGAGGACGCGCGCACGCGGCTCAGCGAGGCCGTGTCCGAGGCGTCCCCGTCCGAGGATGCCACCACGCTCCTCGGCTCCCCCGCGGGGTCCGGGCTCGCGAGCCCGGACGACGGCGCCACGGCGACCGCCGAGGCCACCGAGGAGCCCGCGACCGACGACACGCTCACCGCCGCCGAGACGCTCGGCGCGAGCGTGCCCGCGCTCGACGGCCGCGCCGACGACCGTGCGAGCCGGTCCTCGGCCCGCACGCCGCTCGACGAGCTCGAGGCCGCGGTCCCGACGCTCGGCACCGCGACGCCGGGCCTGGCCACGGCGCCCGACGACGCCCCGCCCGGGACGGACGCCGCCGCGCCGTCGGCCGGCGCTGACGCGGCGACCGAGTCGCCCGAGGAGGACGCGGCGGCCGCGGACACCGCGACCGACGCGCCCGACCTCACCACCGGTACGGGGAACGCGAACGCCGGTGCCCCGGCCGCAGACGCCGAGGCACCGGCGGACCCGGCGGCTCCCGCCGGCACGGAGGAGATCGCCGCGCTGACGGCGGAGCTCACGACCCTGCTCGACGCCGCCGGCTCGGGCGTGACCGTCCAGGTCGTGCCCGGACCGCCGTCGGCCGAGGAGGTCGCCGCCCAGCTCGACCAGTGGGCCACGTCCACCGCGGGCTACGGCAACGGCCAGATCCCGGCGAGCGCGCTGTGCGAGCTGTCGTTCGCGCCCGGCGAGCAGCTCCGCTGCGACGCCGCCCACCAGATCGAGGCCCTCAACGAGAAGTACCGCGAGGCGTTCGGCGCGAACCTGTCCGTGACGGACTCGTACCGCTCGTACGCGTCCCAGGTCGCCGTGAAGGCGTCCCGCGGCTACTTCGCGGCGCCGCCCGGCATGTCGAACCACGGCTGGGCGCTCGCGCTCGACCTCGGCGGCGGCATCCAGAGCTACGGCACCGCGCAGTACGAGTGGATGCGCGCCAACGCGCCGGCCTACGGGTGGGAGAACCCCGAGTGGGCCCGCGCCGGAGGCTCGAAGAACGAGCCCTGGCACTGGGAGTACGGCGACATCTCCTGACGAGCCGCTCCCCCACGACGACGGCCCCGGCACCGCGACGACCTCGCGGGACCGGGGCCTTCGTCGTCCGTGCGCGGCGACGCCGGGCGCGTCAGGTGAGGGCGTCCGCGAGGAGCAGCATCGTCACGAGGAACCCGGTGACGAGGTTGAGCCACAGGAACGCCCGCCACCCGGCGTTGGCGCGCTCGCAGTCGTCGTCGCGCACGTCGCGGAACCGCAGCACGTTGACGGCGTACGGCAGCGGGAGCAGCGCGGCGAGGACGCCGGGCCACGGGAGCACCGCGAGCACGACGGCCGCCCCGACGTACGCCGCCGCCGCGGCGAGCACGGTCGCGTGCGCGCCGATCGCCGTCGCGACGGACGCGATGCCGCCCTCGCGGTCCGCGCGCACGTCCTGCACCGCACCGAACGCGTGCGAGGCCATGCCCCAGAGCACGAAGCCGACGAGCACGGGCCAGACGGACCGCGCGGAGAGGTCCGCGTCGACGAGCACGAGCGCGTACAGCAGCGGCCCGGCGAAGTGCATGGCGGAGGTGAACGAGTCGAGGAACGGGCGCTCCTTGAACCGCAGCCGGGGCGCCGAGTAGGCGACGACGCCGAACACCACGAGCGCGAGGACCGCGCCCGCGAGC
Organism: Cellulosimicrobium sp. 72-3; assembly: GCF_013127315.1. Lineage (NCBI taxonomy): Bacteria > Bacillati > Actinomycetota > Actinomycetes > Micrococcales > Promicromonosporaceae > Cellulosimicrobium > Cellulosimicrobium sp. 72-3. Next base: position 710,921 of record NZ_CP053419.1, on the reverse strand, counting down.
GGGTCGCCGACGAGCAGGAGCGCGACGAGGAACGGCACGTTGGTCGCGACGCACGCGCGCAGGATGCGCCGGTGCGTGACGCGCGCGGTCGCCGGGTCCGCCAGCGCGCCCTCGATGCCGCCCTTGCGCGGGTTCCGCAGGTCGCTCGCGTAGTCGAAGACGTCGTTCACGCCGTACATGAGCAGGTTGTACGGCACGAGGAAGTACAGCGTCCCGACGACGAGCGCGAGGTCGACGCGCCCGCCGGTCGCCACGAGGTACCCCGCGGCGAAGGGGTACGCGGTGTTGATCCAGGAGAAGGGCCGCGACGCGGCGAGGACGTCCTTCACCGGTCGTCCTCCGTGGCACGCGCGCGCCCGGACCCGCGCTCGGCGGTGCGGTCGCGACCGGCGGTGCGGTCGCGACCGCGGGCGCCGAGCACCGTCCACAGCACCGGCATCCCGAGCGCGGCGGCGAGCGCGTACGCGAAGTCCTCGAGCGGCGCCCCCCACAGGTAGACGCCGAGGATCTTGTCCGGGTGGTAGACGTACAGGTCGGCCGCGATCATCAGCGTGTCGAACACGAGGGTGAGCACGCACATCACGACGGCCGTCCACACGAGCGGCCCGGGTCGCAGCCGGCGCAGCACGCGCCACGACACCGCGACGAGCACCGCGAGGACGATGACGTTGAGCACGATGTTCGTCACGCGTCGTCCTCCCCGGCGCGCCGGGCCGCGAGCACGCGCTCGGCGCCCCGCCAGACGAGCAGCGCGTTGTAGCACAGGAGCGTCAGGAACACCGCCTCCTCGACGGGGAGGTCGGGCGCGAGCAGCAGCCCGGTCATCCAGGGGCTCTCCCCGCGCGCGAAGATCCCGAGCGCGAGTCCCGCGACGTCCCACGCGAGGAACCCGACGACGCCGAGCCCGACCGTGAGCGCGGCCCGCCGCGGGTCGGACCAGAACGCGAGCCGGAACCGGCGGTCGAGCACGGCCAGGCCGCCGAGCGAGACCGCGAGCGCACCGAGGTAGGCGAGGCCCGTCACCGGCGGACCGCCACCGGCCGGTCCGCCGGCCGGAGCCGTTCGGGCCGGCGGCTCGCGGCGAGGAAGCCCTCGCGCAGCGGCTCGGGCAGCGGGCGCGCGGACGTCTCGCCGAGCAGCCGCTTGGCGACGAGCTCGGCGCTGATCAGGCACATCGGCAGTCCCACGCCCGGGATCGTGCCACCTCCGGCGTGGTAGAGCCCGTCGACACGGCGGGACGCGTTGCCCGGGCGCCACAGCGCGGACTGCCGCAGGGTGTGCTCCATGCCGAGCGCGCCGCCGCGCCACGCCGAGAGCTCGGTCGCGAAGTGCGCCGGGCCGAGCACGCGTCGCGTGACGACGCGCCCCGGGAGGTCCTCGACGCCCGCCCAGCGTCCCACCTGGGCGAGGTAGCGGTCGGCCAGCCCTTCGAGCGTGCGCTGCGACGGCTCGTCGCCGCCGAGCGTCGGGTCGGCGGGGAACGGCACGAGGAGGAACAGGTTCTCGTGGCCGGGCGGCGCCGCGGGGGCGGCCGACGTCGGCCCGTCGGTCGCGCTCGTGCGCGACACGTACAGCGAGGCCGGCTCCGGCACGCGCAGGCCGCGGGGGTCGCTGCGACGGTCCGGGCCGAGCACCGCGTCGAAGTTGGCGGGCCAGTCCTTCGTGAAGAACAGCGAGTGGTGCGCGAGCTCGGGCAGCTCGCCGCGGACGCCCGCGAGCACGAGCAGCGCCGAGATGCCGGGGCCCTTGTCCTCCCACGCCGCGGCGGGGAGGTCGGCCCAGCGCGGATCGAGGAGCGCCGTCTCCGTGTGGTGCCGGTCGGCGGCCGACACGACGACGTCCGCCTCGACGAGCTCGCCCGACGCGAGGCGCACCCCGGCGACCCGGCCGCGGCGACCGCCGCCGGGCACGACCTCGATCCCGGCGACGTCGGCGCCGGTGCGCACCTCGGCGCCCGCGTCGCGCGCGAGCCGCTCGACGGCCTCGATGAGCGTGTACATGCCCCCGCGGGGGTACTGGACGCCGTCGACGAGGTCGAGGTGGCTCATGAGCGAGTAGAGCGCGGGCGCGCGGTAGGGGGACGACCCGAGGAACACGGCGTGGTACCCGAGGAGCTGCTGGAGCCGCGGGTCGTCCACGGCGCGCGCGGCCCGGTCGGCGAGCGACTCGCGCAGGAGCCCGGCCAGGCGCGGAAGCCGGCGCAGCACCGCGGGCGAGAGCGCCCGGTCGGGGCGCTCGAACGTCGTGTAGAGGAAGTGGTCGAGCGCGAGCCCGTACGCCTCGCTCGCGTCCTCGGCGTACGCGGCGACCCGGCCCCCGGCACCCGGCTCGATCGCGTCGAGCCGCGACCGGTTGACCCCGGGGTTGCCGGACAGCTCGAACGTCGACGCCGCGCCGTCCGCGCCCGGCTCGAAGAACACCCGGTACGCCGGGTCGAGCGGGACGAGGTCGAGGTGGTCCTCGACGCGCGCGCCGAGCAGCCCGAAGAAGTGCTCGAACACCTCGGGCATGAAGTACCAGGACGGGCCGGTGTCGAAGCGGAAGCCGTCCACCTCGAGCGTGCCCGCGCGACCGCCCACCTCGTCGTGCCGCTCGAGCAGGGTGACGCGGGCGCCACCGCGCGCGAGCAGGGCGGCGGTGGCGAGCCCGGCGATCCCCCCTCCGACGACGACGACGCGCGGAGCCCTCACGCGAGCACCTTCCGCGGGCGCGGGGAGCGGGCGGACGCCACCTGGCCGAGGAGCTGGCCGCCGGCGGCGCGCGCCGCGAGCGCGACCTTCATCGTGTCCGGGATGCGCACGCGCGCACGCAGGATGTCCTCCGGCGGCGTCGCGGCGAGCCGCGCGAGGAGCCGCTCGTAGACGGCGACGGTCGCGGCCACGGCGATGCGCGGGCGCACCGGGAGCCCGGGGAGCGCGGCGCGGGCGGCGGCGAGGTCGCCCTCCACCTCGCGGCAGAACGCCTCGACGTCCCGGCGGCGCAGCCGGCCGGGGACGACGCCCGGCAGGTAGGCGCGCCCGAGCTCGTCGTGGTCGGTGCGCAGGTCGCGCAGGAAGTTGATCTTCTGGAACGCCGCGCCGAGCGCGCGGGCGCCGCGGACCAGCACCGGGTCCGGGACGCGCAGCGGCTCTCCCGGGCGGCGCCGCGCGTTGAGGAACACCGCGAGGCACATGAGGCCGACGACCTCCGCCGAGCCGTACACGTACCGCTCGTAGCTCTCGCGGTCGTGCACGCGCACCGTGAGGTCGGTGCGCATCGAGGCGAAGAACGGGTCGACCTCGTCGTGCCCGAAGCCGCAGCGGCGCGCGGCACGGGCGAACGAGTGGACGACGAGGTTCGTCGACCAGCCCCGGTCGAGCGCCCGCGCCGTCTCCGCCTCGAGCTCGTCGAGGAGGTCTGCCGCGCCGTCGCCGCGGCGCGTGTCCACGACCTCGTCGGCGATCCGCACGAGCCCGTACACCGCGTCGATCCCGTCGCGGGTCGGCGTGTCGAGCAGGCGTGCGCCCAGCCCGAACGAGGTCGAGTACGCCGCCAGCACGACCCGGCTCGTGCGTGCGGCGGTCAGGTCGTACAGCCGTGCCGGGTCGCTCTCGTCGCCCACGTCGTCGTCCCGCCTTCCGTCGCCGGGGCACCTCCCCGGTCAATCCTCAGCATGCTGAGGGATGTAGGATCGCACGGGACGCCGGATTTCACACCTCGGAGGCGGCCTCGCGCGTCGTGTCGATGCGGCGGGGCCCGGACTGCCAGGCCTCCCACGCCGACGCGATGATCTCCGGCAGGCCGTTCGTGGCGCGCCAGCCGAAGAGCTCGTTGATGCGGCGGGGGTTCCCGACGAGCTGCGGCGGGTCGCCCGCGCGGCGCGGCAGGACCTCCGGCGTGACGTCGAGCCCGCTGACGCGCCCGATCTCGTCGATCACCTCGCGCACCGAGGAGCCCTCGCCCGTGCCGACGTTGAAGACGTCGAACGGACGCTCGTCCACGTCGAGGTACTCGAGCGCGGCGAGGTGGGCCTGCGCGAGGTCGAGGACGTGGATGTAGTCCCGGATGCACGTGCCGTCCGGCGTCGGGTAGTCGTCCCCGAAGATCTTGGGCCGCTCGCCGCGCTCGAGGCGGTCGAGGACCATGGGCACGAGGTTGAGCACCGCGGGGTCGCCCAGGTCCGGCCAGCCCGCACCGGCGACGTTGAAGTAGCGCAGGGCGACGAACCGCAGCCCCCACGCGCGGCTCGCGGCCCGACCGAGCCACTCCCCGACCAGCTTCGTCTCGCCGTAGGGGTTGATCGGCTCGGCGTGCAGCTTCTCCTCGACCAGGGACACCGACGGCATGCCGTACGTCGCCGCCGACGACGAGAAGACGAGGCGGTCGACGCCGGCCGCCTGCATCGCGGTGACGAGGTTCGTGAAGCCCCCGACGTTCTGCTGGTAGTACCAGGCCGGCTTCTCGACCGACTCCCCCACCTGCTTGCGCGCCGCGAAGTGGACGACCGCGCGCACGTCGTGCTCGGTCATGGCGCGCGTGAGCACGTCCACGGCCTCGGGCGACGCGACGTCGACCTCGACGAGCACCGCGTCACCCACCCGGTCCGCGCGGCCCGTGCTCAGGTCGTCGACCACGACCACCTTCTCGCCGCGCTCCTGCAGGAGGCGCACCACGTGCGCGCCGATGTACCCGGCTCCGCCGGTCACGAGGATCGTCATGGCACCACCCTAGTGCGCGCGCCCCGCGCGGCGACGGGTCGCCCCCAGGGCGTCCGGTCGCGCGCCGCGGGGAGGCCCGACGGCGCCCTCAGGCGTGGCCGTGCGCCTCGCGGTCGCGCAGGGCCGCCGTCTCGAGCTGGAAGGTCGAGTGCTCGACGGAGACCGGGAAGTGGTGGGCGACGCACGTGCGCACGCGCTCGACGATCTCCAGCGCGTGCCCGTCGCGGAAGCACGCGTCGTCCACGACGACGTGCGCCGAGATGGTCGGGAGCCCCGTCGCGACCGTGGAGGCGTGCAGGTCGTGGACGTCCTCGACGTGGTCGAGCGAGAGGATGTGCCGCCGGACGTCGTCGAGGTCCAGGCCCTCGGGCGTGAACTCCATGAGGACGGCCGTCGCCTCGCGCAGGAGGCGGAACGCGCGCGGCACGATGAGGACGGCGATGAGCAGGCCGGCGATCGCGTCGGCCCGCTGGTAGCCCGTCGTGGCGATCACGACGGCGGCCACGATGACCCCGACGGAGCCCAGCGCGTCGTTGACCACCTCGAGGAACGCGGCCCGCAGGTTGAGGTTCGCGCGCCGCCCGGACGCCAGGACCGCGATGGCGACGAGGTTCCCCACGAGGCCGACGATCCCGAACACGAGCAGCTCGGAGGAGGGCACCTCGGGCGGCTCGAGCAGGCGCCGGACGCCCTCGACGGCGGCGTACGCGCCGACGGCGAGGAGCAGCGCCGCCTGCGCGAGGGCCGCGAGCACCTCGACACGACGGAAGCCCCACGTGCGGTGCTTGGTCGCCGGGCGCAGCGCGAGCGACGCCGCGACCAGCGCGACGGCCAGCCCGATCGCGTCGGTGAGCATGTGCGCCGTGTCCGTGAGGAGCGCCAGGCTCCCTGTGAGCACCGCGCCGACGGCCTGGGCCGCGAGGATCGTCGCGGTGATGCCGAACGCGACGGCGAGCCGCCTGCGGTGGTCGGGCGCGCCGAGGTCACCTGCGCCGTGGTCGTGACCCGCTCCCATCGATCCTCCATTCATCGGTGTTTACCGATGATATCGATGAACACCGATGTTTTCTAGGCGGGATGCACCGTGACACGCGTCACGCGCAGGGGTCAGGGGGCGAGGGCGACGTGCTCCGCGTCGGCGAGGAGGTGCGCGACCTCCGGGCGCACGAGGCGGTACCAGGACGACCGGCCCTCCCGCCGCACCGCGACGACCCCCACCTCGCGCAGCGTGGTGAGGTGCTCCGAGACGGTCGACTGCGCCAGCCCGAGCTCGCGCGTGAGGTCGACGACCCGGCGCTCCGAGCCCGTGAGCAGGTGCACGATCGCGAGACGGCGCGGCTCGGCGAGCGCGTGGAGCAGGCGCGCGACCGCCTCGTGGTCGTGCGCGCCGTCGTGCCGGGGGTCGCTCGCGGCGCTCGTCGTCACCCGCCGATCCTAGCGATCGGCAGCCCCGGACCGCCCGGGCTCAGCCCCAGCCGAGCTCGTGCAGCCGGTCGTCGTCGATGCCGAAGTGGTGCGCGATCTCGTGGACGACGGTCACCGCCACCTCCTCGACCACGTCCTCGCGCGTCTCGCAGATGGCGAGCGTCGGGTTCCGGAAGATCGTGATGCGGTCGGGCAGCGCGCCCGCCGCCCACATGTGGTCGCGCTCCGTGAGCGGCACCCCCTCGTAGAGCCCGAGCAGCTCGGGGTCGTCGTCGGGCGCGTCGTCCTCGACGAGCACCACGACGTTGTCCATCTGCACCGCCAGCTCCTCGGGGACGAGGTCCAGCCCGTCGCGCACGGCGTCCTCGAAGTCGGCCCGCGTCATCTCCACCACCCGCCCATCCTCCCCCGCGCGGGCGGCGGATCCGACGAGGAGCCCCCGGCGGCGCCGCTGTACACTGGCCGACGTTCCTGAGCCCCCATCGTCTAGCGGCCTAGGACCCCGCCCTTTCACGGCGGTAGCACGGGTTCGAATCCCGTTGGGGGTACGCGAGATCGCGTCGGAACCGGTGGTCACCGGCGGATTTACGGATCGGCTCACCGGTACGGTACGATCCTCTCGGTTCGAATGCGGGCCACCACACCACCAGGATCGCTGGTGAAAATCACCGGGTTCCCTGGTGCTAAGGTGTGTCTCGCGAAGAACAGCAAGGCCCTGTAGCGCAGTTGGTTAGCGCGCCGCCCTGTCACGGCGGAGGTCGCGGGTTCAAGTCCCGTCAGGGTCGCGTGAGGCGAAGAGCCCGGTCGGCATCGGCCGGCCGGGCTCTTCCCCCATGGCTCTGTAGCTCAGTTGGTAGAGCGTTCGACTGAAAATCGAAAGGTCACCGGATCGACGCCGGTCGGAGCCACCGAGAGACCCCCGCCCGGGATTCCGGACGGGGGTCTTCTGCGTCCCGGGCCCGCGCGGTGTCCCTCGCGCGACCCTCCTCGCCCCCGGGCACCGCGCGCACCCCCGGGGAAGTTGCGCGCCGACCCCGGTGCCGGTTGAGTGGTGGGGGATCACCTGCGGAAAGGCTGAGAGATGAGCGACTGGATCGACGGGCGCATCCCGCCCGAGGAGCAGAAGCCGACAGTCGGACAGCTCGTGGAGCGCTTGTCCGAGCAGGCGACCCGGCTCGTCCGCTCGGAGATCGCCCTCGCGAAGGCCGAGCTGACGACGAAGGCGAAGCACGCCGGCATCGGCATCGGCCTGCTCGTCGTCGGCGGCGTGCTAGTGCTGTACGGCCTGGGCTTCCTGCTGCACTCCGCCATGGAGGGCCTCGCGACCGCCATGCCGCTGTGGCTCGCGGCGCTGATCGTCGGCGGCGTCCTCGTGCTGGTCGCCGGTACGCTCGCGTTCGTCGGCGTCAAGCAGCTCCAGCGGGGCGTGCCGCCGACGCCGACCGGTGCGGTCGAGAGCATCAAGGAAGACGTCGCGACCATCAAGGAAGGACTGCGCCCGTGAGCGGAACCGGCGAGACCCCCGACCCCCAGCTCTCCCCGTCCCAGCTCGAGGACGAGATCGCGCGCACCCGCAAGGAGCTCGCGGGGACGATCGACGAGCTCACGACGCGGCTCGACCCGCGCGTCCAGGCCAAGGCCGCCGCGCAGCAGGCGAAGCAGGCGGCGAGCGACACCGGGGCGTTCCTCTCCGGCAACGGGCTGCCCGAGGAGGACCCGGACCGGTCCCGCAACGTCAAGCTGCTGCTGGGCGCCGCCGTCGTCGGTGTCGCGCTGGTGGCCGCGGCGATCCTCCGCCGCCGCTCGTAGCGACCCCGTCGACGAACGCCGTCGACCCCGCGCCGGTGCTCCACCGGACGCGGGGTCGGCGGCGTTCCGGCGTGCGGGAGGGTTCGGCGACGTGCGGGATCTCCGGCACGCGGGGAGGGTTCGGGACGCGGGACGTCCGGCGTGCGGGAGCGTCGCACGCGCGCAGAGCTGGGTGGCAAGGCCGGCGCCGCCGTGGCCGACCGAGGGCGCGCGTCGAGCCGGCGCCCGTTCGGGTACGCGCCGCCACGTCGGCGTGCCGTGGGCCGTGGGCGGGGCGCGACCCCGGGTCAGGACTTGTCGGTGCCGTCCGCGGGCTCGCTGGCGGCGCCGAGCAGGGCCCGGACCTCGGACTCGCGGTAGCGCCGGTGGCCACCGAGGGTGCGGATCGACGACAGCTTGCCCGCCTTCGCCCAGCGGGTGACGGTCTTGGGGTCGACGCGGAAAAGGCTGGCGACCTCGGCGGGCGTGAGCAGAACCTCGGACTCCCCGTGCATGGACATCACGACACCTCCTCCTGGTACGCGCTGGTCCGGCAGATACCCCGGATCACGACGACAGCACGACGCCAGTACCTTCCATTGTCGCAGCATGCGGATTTCGGGCGACTTGACGGACGGGTGAATTAGGCGCTCTATGGTCGGATCGGCCGGATAGGCGCTCCTGCGGCATACGAGAGCGTTGCCGCAGGTGGTCCGCAGGGGCCCTCCGCACCACCGGACCCGGCCCGGGCGAGGCCGCGCGGTGGAGACTGTGTGACGGTAGGCACGTCCACGGCTCGACCAGGGTCTCTGAGTGGATGGAATAGGCCCTGAGCATGTACCGTTGGACCCTGAACAGACGAAACTACACCCCGGGGCCGCACGTCTGAGTACGTTGCCGCCCCGCTTCTACGTTGAGGGGGTCGGAGCCATGGGCCGCGGCCGTCAGAAGGCAAAGCAGACCAAGGTCGCTCGCGCGCTGAAGTACTACAGCCCCGAGACGAACTACAGTGCGCTCGAGCAGGAGCTCACGGGTCACAGCCGTACGGATGTCGTGACGGACTCGCGCTTCGGCGCCGAGCCGGACGACCTCGAGCGCTACGACCAGCGCTACAACGACTGGTCCGACGACCGCTGACGGTCGTCCGCCACACCCCCTCCGCCGTCTCGCACGGACGCACCTGACCTCGACGGCGCCGCCGCCTGCCCGCAGGCGGTGGCGCCGTCGTCGTGCGTCCGCGACGGATCAGCCCACCGCGATGTCCTCGGCGGATCGACCCACCGCGCCGTCGCGCCCGCGGGAGAGCAGCCCTGGCCGGGCCGACGCCGCGATCCGCGCGCCGACCCGACCGGGCGGTGATCAGGAGCGGTAGTCCCCGACGAGCCGCACCGCACCCGCCTGGACGCCCTTGGTGCCGGCGACCAGGTCGCCGTCGGCGAGGTCGCGGGCCGCGTCCGGGTCGAAGGCCTCGACCGTGCCGAGCACCCACGCGGGCACGCCGAGCGCGGCGCACCGCGCCAGGGCGGCGTCGACGCCGTCCGCGCCCACGACCGCGACCATCCCGACGCCGAGGTTGAGGGTGTTCTCGAGGTCGCCGCGCGGCACCCCGCCCAGCTCGCGCACGAGGCGGAAGACGGGCGGCACGTCCCAGCTCCCCCGGTCCACGACCCCGACGAGCCCGGCCGGGAGGACGCGCGCGAGGTTCGCGGCCAGGCCGCCGCCCGTGACGTGCGTGAACGCGTGGACCTGGGCCGCCTCGTCGGCGGCCAGGGCGAGGCAGTCGCTCGCGTAGACGCGCGTCGGGGTGAGCAGCTCCTCGCCGACGGTGCGGCCGAGCTCGTCGACGTGCCGCTCGAGGCCCCAGCCCGCGTGCTTCAGCACGGCGCGCACGAGCGAGTAGCCGTTCGAGTGGAGACCCGACGACGCCATGGCGACGAGCACGTCGCCCTCGCGCACGCGCTCCGGGCCGAGCAGGGCGTCCGCCTCGACGACGCCCGTGGCCGCGCCCGCGACGTCGTACTCGCCCTCGCCGAGCAGGCCCGGGTGCTCGGCCGTCTCGCCGCCGACGAGCGCGGTGCCGGCGACCTCGCAGGCCGCGGCGATGCCCCGCACGATGCCCGCGATGCGCTCGGGCACGACCTTGCCGCACGCGATGTAGTCGGTCATGAACAGCGGCTTGGCGCCCACCACCACGATGTCGTCGACGACCATGCCGACGAGGTCGAAGCCGATCGTGTCGTGCACGTCGAGCGCCTGGGCGATCGCGACCTTGGTGCCGACGCCGTCGGTCGACGTCGCGAGCAGCGGACGGCGGTACGTCGCGACCTCGGAGAAGTCGTACAGGCCGGCGAACCCGCCGACGCCACCGAGGACCTGCGGCCCGTGGGTGCGGCGCACGGCGTCCTTCATGAGCTCGACGGCCTTGTCACCGGCCTCGGTGTCGACCCCCGCGGCGGCGTAGGTGAGGCCCGTGCGGGGCGAGTCGGCAGTCATGGTGTCGGCTCCAAAGGTGTCTCGCGGCGCGCGCGCCGGTGGTGCGTAGGGTGCGGGTCAGGGGTGCTGGAGGGCGCCGGCGCCGCCGGCGGTCACAGAGAGGCTGCGCAGCCCGTCCTCGGGCGCCCCGAGCGGGAGCTCGGCCTGCTCGAGGAGGTGCTTGCCGAGCTGGTCGTCCGGCGGCAGCTCGATGGGGTACTTGCCCGTGAAGCACGCCGTGCAGAGCTGGGACGACGGCTGCTCGGTCGCCGAGATCATGCCCTCGGTCGAGATGTAGCCGAGGCTGTCGGCACCGAGCGACTGGCCGATCTCGTGCGGCGAGAGGCCGTTCGCGATGAGCTCGGCGCGCGACGCGAAGTCGATGCCGTAGAAGCACGGCCACTTCACGGGCGGCGAGCTGATGCGCACGTGCACCTCGGCCGCGCCGGCCTCGCGCAGCATCCGCACGAGCGCGCGCTGCGTGTTGCCGCGCACGATCGAGTCGTCGACCACGACGAGCCGCTTGCCGCGGATCACGTCGCGCAGCGGGTTGAGCTTGAGCCGGATGCCGAGCTGGCGCAGCGTGTCCGACGGCTGGATGAACGTGCGGCCCACGTAGGCGTTCTTCGTGAGCCCCTGGCCGAACGGGATGCCCGACTCGGCGGCGTAGCCCACCGCGGCGGGCGTGCCGGACTCGGGGACCGGGATGACGAGGTCCGCCTCGACGGGGTGCTCGCGGGCGAGCTGGCGGCCCATCTCGACGCGCGCCGCGTGCACCGAGCGGCCGTTGATGCTCGTGTCCGGGCGGGCCAGGTAGACGTACTCGAAGACGCAGCCCGCGCGCTCGATGGGCGCGAAGCGCTGCGAGCGCAGGCCCTCCGCGTCGATCGCGATGAGCTCGCCGGGCTCGACCTCGCGCACGAAGGACGCGCCCACGATGTCCAGAGCCGGCGTCTCGCTCGCGACGACCCAGCCGCGCTCGAGGCGGCCGAGCACGAGCGGGCGCACGCCCTGGGGGTCGCGCGCGGCGTACAGCGTGCGCTCGTCCATGAAGACGAGCGAGAACGCACCGCGCAGGCGCGGGAGCACCTCGAGCGCCGTCGCCTCGAGCGCATGGTCGGCGTCGCCCGCGAGCAGGGCGGTGACGAGCGCCGTGTCTGTCGTGTTGCCGCGCGCGAGCTCACCGCGGCGCTGGCTTCCGTAGCGCTCGGCGACGAGGTTGACGAGCTCGGCGGAGTTCGTGAGGTTGCCGTTGTGCCCGAGGGCCACGGTCCCGGACGCGGTGGCACCGAGCGTCGGCTGCGCGTTCTCCCACGTCACGCCGCCCGTGGTCGAGTACCGGCAGTGCCCGACGGCGATGTGCCCCGTCAGGGCGTTGAGGGCCGTCTCGTCGAAGACCTGGGAGACGAGGCCCATGTCCTTGTAGACGAGGATCTGCTCGCCGTTGCTCGTCGCGATGCCCGCCGACTCCTGGCCGCGGTGCTGCAGCGCGTAGAGCCCGAAGTAGGCGAGCTTGGCGACCTCCTCGCCGGGCGCCCAGACACCGAAGACGCCGCAGGCGTCCTGGGGGCCTTTCTCGCCGGGCATGAGGTCGTGGTTGAGAAGTCCATCTCCGCGGGGGGCCACGTACCTCAGTGTCCCACAGCGCGCGGGCGAGGACGGAAGCGGACGACCAGGCGGACGGCCGCCCGCCGTCGTTCACGGTGGCGTTACGTCGTCCCACCTGTCGGTCGGGGGTTTCGCTGCGTGGGAACGCCGCGCTTGAATCTCGACTTACCCGACCGCAGGGGTCCAGTATGGCCGCCGCGTCGGGCCCGTTCCACCACCGCTCCCGCTCCCCGGGACCCCGACGAAGGACGACACCATGCGACGCCTCCGGACGACGATCACCCTCGCGGCTGCCGCGGCAGCCACCGCCCTGGTCCTCACCGCCTGCGCGCCGACCGCCGTCGACGGGTCGGGCGGGGGCGACGCGAGCGGCGACGGTGGCTCCGACGTCGAGCCCACGACGCTCTCGCTCGTCGGCTTCGCCGTGCCGAAGGCGGGCAACGACGCGGCGCAGGAGCTGTGGGGCGAGACCGAGGACGGCCAGGGCGTGACGTGGGAGACGTCGTACGGCGCGTCCGGCGACCAGAGCCGCGCGGTCGCCGACGGGCTCGAGGCCGACTATGTGCACTTCTCGCTCGAGGGCGACGTGACGCGCCTCGTCGACGCGGGCCTCGTCGCCGAGGACTGGAACGCGGGCGAGAACCAGGGCATCGTCAGCCAGTCCGTCGTCGTGCTCGTGGTCCGCGAGGGCAACCCGAAGAACATCCAGAGCTGGGAGGACATCGTCCAGCCCGGGGTCGAGATCGTCACCCCGAACCCCGGTTCCTCGGGCTCGGCCCGCTGGAACATCCTCGCCGGGTGGGGCAGCGTCATCGCGAACGGCGGCTCCGAGGAGGACGCGACCGAGTACCTGCGGAAGTTCTTCACCAACGCGGTGGCGCTGCCCGGCAGCGGCCGCGACGCGACGACGGCGTTCACCTCCGGCACCGGCGACGTCCTGCTCTCCTACGAGAACGAGGCGATCCTCGCGCGGCAGAACGGCGAGACGTTCGACTACGTGGTCCCCGACCAGACGCTCCTCATCGAGAACCCCGCCGCGGTGACGGTCGACGCCGACCCCAAGGCGCAGAGCTACCTCGACTTCGTCCTCACGCCCGAGGGCCAGGAGGCGTTCGCGCACGTGGGCTTCCGCCCGCTCACCGGCGACGTCGACTTCGAGGTGGAGGGCGCCAATGACCCGAGCGACCCGTTCCCGGCCGTCCCCACCCTCCTCACCATCGCCGACGACTTCGGCGGCTGGTCCGCGACCAACGACAAGTTCTTCGGCGACGAGGGCCTCGTGACCAAGATCCAGGCCGAGACCGGGAAGCAGTGACCCGTGTCCGCGACCCTCGCTGAACGGCCGGGCCGGGCGGCGCGCGAGCGCCGCCCGGCCCCGGCCGCGCCTCCCGGCCGCACGCGCCGTCGGGCGCCCAACGGCCCCTACCGGCTCACGGCGACCTCGGGCCTCGGGCTCGGCGTCGCGCTCGTGTGGTTCTCGGCCCTCGCCCTCGTCCCGCTGATCGCGGTGCTCGTCGAGACGTCCGTCGGCGGCTGGCCGGCCTTCGTCGCCGCCGTGACGCAGCCGCAGACCGCCGCGGCGCTGACCCTCACGGTCACGCAGGCGCTCGCCGTGACCGCCGTCAACGTCGTCATGGGCACGCTCATCGCGTGGGTCCTCGTGCGCGACCGGTTCCCCGGCAAGCGGCTCCTCGAGGTGCTCATCGACATCCCGTTCGCGCTCCCCACGATCGTCGCCGGCCTCGTGCTGCTCGCGCTGTACGGGCCGTCGGGGCCGCTGGGGGTCGACGTCGCGAACACGCGCGCCGCCGTCTTCCTCGCGTTCCTGTTCGTCACGCTGCCCTTCGTGGTGCGCAGCGTGCAGCCCGTGCTCGCCGAGCTCGACCGCGACGTCGAGGAGGCCGCCGCGTCGCTCGGCGCGACGCGGGCCACGACCTTCCGCCGCGTCGTCCTCCCGGCCCTCGCGCCCGCGATCACCGCTGGCGCCGCGCTGTCGTTCGCGCGCGCGATCAGCGAGTACGGCGCGCTCGTGCTGCTCTCCGGGAACCTGCCGATGCGCACCGAGGTGGGCTCCGTGCGCATCCTCAGCTACCTGGAGAACGGCCAGCCGGAGCAGGCGGCGGCCGTCGCGTCGGTGCTCCTCCTCGTCTCGCTGCTCGTCATCGCGACGATCCAGCTCCTCCAGCGCAGGGTGGCCCGCCGTGGATAGCTCTCCCTGGGTGCGCCGCACGCTGCGCGCCGTCGTGGTCGTGTACCTCGTGCTGCTCGTCGGGTGGCCGGTCTCGCTCGTCGTGCGCGGCGCGTTCGCGGACGGGCTCGAGACGTCCCAGCGGGCTCTCGCCGACCCGTACGTCGTCTTCGCGCTCCAGCTCACCGCCGCCGTCGCGGTGCAGGTCGTGCTGATCAACACCGTGTTCGGCGTCGGCATCTCGATGCTCATCGTCCGGTACGACTTCCCGGGCAAGGCGCTCCTCAACGCCCTGCTCGACCTCCCGCTGTCCGTCTCCCCGATCGTCGTCGGGCTCTCGCTCGTCCTCGTGTACGGGAAGAACGGCTGGTTCGGCGGCGCCCTCGAGGACGCCGGGCTCCAGGTGATCTTCGCGCCGCCGGGCATCGTCCTCGCCACCGCGTTCGTGTGCCTCCCGCTCGTCATCCGCGAGGTCGTGCCGGTCCTCACCGAGCTCGGCACCGACGAGGAGCTCGCCGCCACGAGCCTCGGGGCGAGCCGCCTCCAGACGTTCCGGCGCATCACCCTGCCGGCGATCCGGTGGGCCGTCGTCTACGGGGTCGTGCTCACGCTCGCGCGCGCCCTCGGCGAGTTCGGCGCGGTCAAGGTCGTCTCCGGCAACTTCGAGGGCCGCACGCAGACGTCCACGCTGCTCGTCGAGCAGCGGTACCAGGACTTCGAGCAGGGCACCGCCTACGCCGTCGCGTTCCTCCTCGCGTCGGTGTCCGTCGCGTGCATCGTCGCCGTGACGTTCCTGCGCTCCGACGACGCCGCCGGCCCCCGCCCCCGCCGCTCCCCCCGCACCGTCAGGTCCACCCGCACCGCCGCCCCCACGGAGGCCCACGCATGAGCATCGAGATCCGCAACGTCCGCAAGACCTTCGGCGACTTCGTCGCGCTCGACGACGTCTCCGTCTCCGTGCCGACCGGCCGCCTCACGGCCCTGCTCGGCCCGAGCGGCGGCGGCAAGTCCACGCTGCTGCGCGTCGTCGCCGGGCTCGAGGTGCCGGACTCCGGCCAGGTCGAGATCGAGGGCCGCGACGCCACGAACCTGCCCGCGCGCCGCCGCAACGTGGGCTTCGTCTTCCAGCACTACGCGGCCTTCAAGCACCTGAGCGTCGCGCGGAACGTCGCGTTCGGGCTCGAGATCCGCCGCACGCCGAAGGCCGAGATCGCCGAGCGCGTCGACGAGCTGCTGCGGCTCGTGCACCTCGAGAGCTTCGCCCACCGGCTGCCCTCGCAGCTCTCCGGCGGGCAGCGCCAGCGCATGGCGCTCGCCCGCGCGCTCGCGATCCGCCCGAGCGTCCTCCTGCTCGACGAGCCGTTCGGCGCGCTCGACGCGAAGGTCCGCAAGGAGCTGCGCGACTGGCTGCGCCGCCTGCACGACGAGATCCCCGTGACCACGGTGTTCGTCACGCACGACCAGGAGGAGGCGCTCGAGGTCGCGGACGAGATCGTCGTCGTCAACGAGGGCCGCATCGAGCAGGTCGGCACGCCCGACGACCTCTACGACCGCCCCGCGAACGACTTCGTCATGGGCTTCCTCGGCCCGGTCACGCGCCTCGGCGGCGTCCTCGTGCGACCGCACGACGTCCACGTCGAGGTGCTGCCCGACGGCGGGGCGGGCCTCGACCCGTCGGCACACCGGGGCGTCGCGATCGGGGACACGGCGGACGCGGCGGGCGTGACCGGCGTCGTCACGCGCACGACGCGCGTGGGGTTCGAGGTGCGCGCGGAGGTGACCGCGGGCGACGAGGTGGTGTCCGTCGTCGTGACCCGCGCGGAGGCGCGGACGCTGGGCCTGGCGCCCGGCGTGGCGGTGCGGCTCTCCCCCGCCGCCGGCGCCCCGACCGGTACGGTGTCCGAGCCGGCGGACCGGCGCGTGGCCGAGCCGCTCGTCGGCTGAGCGGTCAGCGGCGCCCGCGCAGGCTGCGGCGGTCGGCGACGACGGCCCACACGCCCGCGACCGCGGCGCCGAGCGCCGCGCACGTCACGAGGATGACCGTGAAGTAGACGCCGGGCTTGAAGACCGGCGCCGCGGCGGGCGACTGGAGCCACGCGCCTCCGATGCCCAGGCCGAGGACCGTGCCCAGGAGGATGCCGACCGTGAAGAACGCGCGGTAGCGGGGGGCGCGGCGGACGGTCGCCGGGTCGACCACGGACTCGATCTCGACCTCCTCGCCACCGGCGGAGGCGGCGTCGCCGGGGGTCTCGTCCGACCTCGCCTCCTGCCCGACGGGCCCGGGCTCGGCGGCGGCTGGCTCGGCGGCCCCGGGCTCGGCGGCCTCGGACCCGGCCTCGGGGCGCGCGGCGTCGGGCACGACGGCGTCGGGCGCGGCGGACGGGTCGGGGGCCGTGCCGTCGGGCACGCGGGACTGCTCGGAGCTCACGAGCACGACCCTACCCGCGCTTCCTGGGACTCCCCGCAGAGTCCTCGCCCCGGACGCACCGCGACCCGGGCCCGTCGGACGGGACCCGGGTCGCGGGACGTGGCGTCGCCTCCTCGGCGGCGCCGCACGGCGTCAGGCAGACGTCAGCCGCAGGTCTGACCCTCGAAGGGGATCTCGTACTCCTGCGTCACGCCGTCGAGCGTCGCGGTCACGGTGACCGTCCCGCCCTCGACCGACGTGGCCCGGGTGTTGAACGACTGGTAGGCGTTCTTGCCCGGCTGGAGGTTCGGGAACCGCTTGGAGCCGTAGGGCGTCTCGAGGACGACCTCGACCGGCGCGTCCTCGCCGTTGGTGGCGCGGACCGCGAGGTGGACGAACTTGCCCGTGCAGCGCGCGGTGGCCTCGAGGTTCACGAGCTCCACCGTCGGGGCCGCGGCCTCGACCGTGACCGGGATGCGCGCCGTCGTGCCGCTCGGCGACGCGACGACCCACAGGTCGTACTCGCCCGCCGCGGCGTCGGCCGGGACCGTCGCCGTCAGGGTCGCCGCCCCGCCCGTCACCGTGGCGGTGCCCGCCGGGGTGCCCGGGGCCGCCGGGTCGAACGTGGCGTCCGCCGCGACGAGGTACCCGTCCACCGACGTGTTCGCCGGCGACCCGAGCGACGTGAGGTCGAGGCCCGAGAGCCCCACGCTCACGTCGGAGCCCGCCGTCACGGTGCCGGGCAGCTCGTCGACGACCACGCGCGACCGGTCGAACGACGGCGACACCGGCGAGCTCTGCTGCAGGTACGCGATCCACGCGTCCCGGTCGACCAGACCGGAGTCGCGCGGGTCGGTGCCGTCCGTGAACACGCGGAAGTTGTCGCCCCCGGTGGCCAGGAACGAGAACGTCGCGACGCGGTACTCGCCGTCGGGGTCGATCGGCTCGCCGTCGATCGTCACGGACGAGACGTTGCTCCCCGGCGCCGCGTTCGGGTCGGCGGTGCTCGCCGTCCACGACACGTTGTCCGAGAGGCCCAGGGCGAGGTACGGGCGCGACGGGCGGTTGCCGTTCGCGTCCGTCTGCCACTGCTGCTCGAGCATCTCGACGACCTGCTCGCCCGTGAGGGTCACGGTCCACAGGTTGTTGACGAACGGCAGGACCGCGTTGGCCTCGGCGTACGTGATGACGCCGTCGTCGCCGTGCAGGAGCTCGGCGCGCAGCCCGCCCGGGTTGACGACGCCGATGTCCGCGCCGCCGCGCGCCGGGTCGGAGAGCGTCGCGAGGAGCGAGTCCGCGACGAGGTTGCCGAGCGTCGACTCCGAGGCGCGGTCGTCACGCCCGGACGTCGGGTCCGGGCCGGGGCCCACGTACGTCCCGCCGGGACCCGTGTACGCGCCGCCCGCGAACGCGGTCGTAATGTCCGCGGTGACCTCGCCGATCGGGGTCGCGCCGATGATCTCGGCCTGCTGGAGCGCCGCGTCGACGATCGTCTTGACCTCCGCGACGCGCGGGTACGTCGCGACCAGGGTCGCGTCCTCCGCCTTCGTGCGGGCCACGTTCTGCGCCGTGTACGCCGTGACCTCGTGGGTCGCGGTGTCCACGGTGAGCGACACGTGCCCGATGAACTCGCCGTAGTTGCCGGTCTGGACGATCGGGCGGGTCTTGCCCGGGGCGCCCGGGACGGGCGCGTCCCACGCGTACTGCTTGTGGGTGTGGCCCGTGAAGATCGCCGCGACGCGCGCGTCGGTCTCGTCGACGATGTCCGCGAAGGCGCCGCCCGCGGCGACCTCCTCCTCGAGCGTCGCGCCGTCGGGCGTGCCCGCGGACGCGCCCTCGTGGACGAGGCCCACGACGACGTCCGCCTCGCCGTTCGCCGGGTCGCCGTCCTGGAGCTGGGCGGTGACGCGGTTGAGCGCCTCGACGGGATCGCCGAACTCGACGTCGGCGATGCCCGACGGCGTGACCAGCGTCGGGGTCTCCTCCGTCACGACGCCGACGAAGCCGACGTCGAGGCCGTCGATCTCGACGACCTGGTACTCCGGCAGCGCCGGGTTCGTCGTGCCCTTGTCGTAGACGTTCGCGCCCAGGTAGGCCCAGTCGGCCTCGTCGGTGACCCGACCCGTGAGGTCGTCCACGCCCTGGTCGAACTCGTGGTTGCCCACCGCGGACGCCGCGAGGTCGAGCGCGTTCAGCACGTCGATCGTCGGCTGGTCCTCCTGGAGCGCCGACGCGAACAGCGAGGCGCCGATGTTGTCGCCCGCCGAGACGAAAGCCGTCCCGTCGGGGTTCGCCGCGCGCAGCTGCTCGATCGTGCCCGCGAACTTCACCGTGTTGGCGTCGATGCGACCGTGGAAGTCGTTGATCGCCAGCAGGTCGAGCTGCGTGGTGCCGGGCTCGGTGGCGCCGAGCTGGAGGCCCACGAGGACGGGGTCGTGGTCGGACGACCGGAACGGCGTCGTGTCGTAGAGGATCGACGCGTTGTAGTTGTACCGGCTGTACTCGTTGGCGATCGGCTCGACCGAGTTGATGTTCCACACGTCGGTGCCGGTGACTGCGTCCGCCGCGGCCGACGACGCGAACACGTGGTCGAGCGACCCGACGTACCCGTCGAACAGGTAGGTGTGCTCGCCCGTCGACGCACCGAGGTCGGTGTAGCCGGCGTCCTTGAGCACCTGCAGCGGGTCCTCCTGCTCGTAGGAGTTGAAGTCGCCCGCGAGCAGGACCCTGTCCGTCCCGGCGTCGGCCGCGACGTCCTCGGCGAAGGCGACGAGCGCCGTCGCCTGGCCCACGCGCGCCTTGTTGTACGCGCCCTGGCCGTCGCCGGTGTCCTTCTGGTCGGCGGGCGCGGAGTCGCTGCCGCCCTTCGACTTGAGGTGGTTCGCGACGACGAGCACGTCGTCGCTCGCCGCGTCGTCACCCTCGGTGATCCCGCCCGCCGGCTGGAACACCTGGGCGAGCGGCTCGCGCGCGTTCGAGAACGCCGGGTCGTCGATCAGGATCACGGAGTCGCCGACCGGCTCGGCCTCGGCCACCTGGTAGATGTACGCGAGGCGGATGACGTCCTCGTCCGTCGGCACCGTGGCCGGGGACGGGACGAACGCCCACTCCTCGGCACCCGCGGCCGCGTTGAGCGCGCCCACGAGGTCCGACAGCGCCTGGTCGCGGTCCTTGCCGAACGGCTCGGAGTTCTCGATCTCCATGAGCGCGACGACGTCCGCGTCGAGGGCGTCGATCGCCGCGACGATCTTCGTCTGCTGCCGCTCGAGGTTCGCGGCGTCCGCCGCGCCGCGCGCGTCGCAGCCCGTGCGGACCGTGATCGGGTTCCCCGCGCGGTCCGTGTAGAACTGGCAGCCCGCGACCTGGTCGCCCGTGGTCGTGAAGTAGTTCAGCACGTTGAACGTCGCGACGGAGAGGTCGCCCCCGACCTCGGCCGGAGCGTCCTCCCGCGTGTTCTCGAACGTGACCGGCTGCACCGTGGCGGCGTTGCCGCCGTCGCCCGCGGTGAGCTGCGTGCGCGGCTGGAACGTCCAGGCGTCGAACCGGTAGTCGAGGATGACCGGCGTCGTGAACGACACGGCCGCACCCACGCGCGCCGGTGCCCCGCCCGTGAGGTACGGGAGCGGGACGCCCTTGTTCGCCGTGTTGTTGAAGTTCGTGGTGGCGCCGTCGTCGAGCACCACGGCCCGCGCCGCACGGTCCGCGACGGCGGCCGCCGCCTCCGCGCTGCCCGGCCGCCCGGCCGACGTCGGCTGGACGAACGGGTCCGTCCCCGCCGCGAGCACGAACGACCCGTAGTAGTTCGTGTCGTAGTTGTCCGCGACGACGTAGTCACCGGCGGGCTGCACGAGCATGCCCTCGAGGACCTCGCGCTCGGCGTCGGTCGCCGGGAACGCGACGTTCGCGGGCTTGACGTCCTGTGCCGCCTCGTCGAGCACGGTCCAGCCGCCCGCCGCGGGCGTGATCTGGGTGAGCGTGAAGTACTCGGACACCGCGCCCGTCACCTCGACGTGGTCGCCGACCGCCACCGCGGCCGCGCCCGCCTTCGAGTAGACGAAGATCGCGTCCGACGCCGTGTGCGACGCGTCGAGGTCGCCGCCTGTGCCCTCGGTCTGCAGGTAGAAGCCGTCGTAGCCGCCCGTGGGGTAGGTCGCGGTGACGACGCCGCGCGTGGTGACCGTCTGCCCGACGAGCGGGCTCGCCGCCCCCGTGCCCTGGATCTCCGCGATCGGGACGACCTCGCCCGGCTCGGGGCCCGGGCCGCCGCCGTCGTCGCCGCTGTTCTGCGGCGTCACGGTGCTGGAGAGCGTGAGGTCCTTGCTGTTGTCGTCCGTGTCGGCGTACCCGGTCCGGTTGATCGACGCGGGCACGTTGTTGGCCGACGGCGCGGGGCCCACGGCCGTCTCGAACGTGTTCGAGGTGCCGTACCCGATCAGGTCCACGACGTTCGCGGCGCCCGCGGCGTTCCCCGCCGGCAGCGTCACCGGAGAGGTCGACCGCACGAGCGCGAGGGTGCCCGTCGTGCCCGACGGGTTGAGACCGCCCGTCGCGTCGGGCGTGGGCAGCGCGGCGCCGTTCGAGCCGTTCGACCCGCCCTGCACCAGGTAGTAGCCCCCGGGGGCGACCGAGCCGGTCAGCGCGGTCACGCCCGTGAAGGCGCCCGTGCTCGTCGCCGAGCGGTACTGCAGCGACATCCCGGAGAGGTCGATCGCCGCCTGCGTGGGGTTGTACAGCTCGACGAACTTGTGGGTGTACGGGGCGTTGGCGCTGCCGCCGCTCAGGTAGGCCTCGTTGATGACGAGGCCCGACCCGTCGGGCGCCGCGCTCGCGGCGGTGGCCGCCGCGACGGAGAACGGCACGGCGAGGGCCACGGTCAACGTGCCCGCCACCACCCTCCGTCGCCGCAGGTGCTGGTGGTCGGTCACGCTGACTCCTTCATCTCGTGCGGACGGCCGGGCAGCAGCTCGCGCGTTCCCGTGGGTCGGGGACGAACCTCGGACGGGGCGACACCCTGCCTCCGCGGGACATCGCACCTCACCTGGATGAACGTGCGGTTGCTGCCGTGTCACCGCCACGAGAACGCCAGCGCACGTCGTCGTGCCGCGAGCGCCCGCGCGGACGGCGGCCGGTCATCCTGGGACGCTAGTCCCCCGCCCGGCGCTCCGCCAGACCTGACGCGGAGAACGTTACCCACCGGTAACACGCTCGCCGCCCGCGAGCAGGTGCCGAGGTCCCCGCCGGAGCGGTCAGCGTGGCCGGGCCGCCTGGAGCGGCAGCAGGAAGGAGATGTCGGAGCGCTCGCCCGACGCGCGGACCCGCCCGTCCGCGACGGCGTCGGCCCAGGTGACCGCCCCCGTCACGAGGCCCAGCCACGTCTGCGGGTCCGTCTCGACGACGTTCGGCGGCGTCCCGCGCGTGTGCCGCGGGCCCTCGACCGCCTGGACGGCCCCCGCGGGCGGCACGCGTACCTCGACCGTGTGCCCGGGCGCGACGTCGGCGAGCTCCTCGAGCGTGAACCGCACGGCCGTCGTCACGGCGCGGCGGTCGGTGGGGTCGTCGCGCCACGTCGCCAGGGCGAGGCGGCCGGCGGCGGGGTCGGTACGGCGTCGGGCAGGCACGAGGACCAGCCTAGGCCGCGCGGCCCGGCGTCAGCCGACGGTGAACCGGACACGGCGCTCGGGCACCGACGCCTCGCGCAGCGTGGCGCGGACCGGGTCGCCGAGCGGGAGGTCCGTCCCCTCGACGGGGGCGCGCACCGCGGGGTCGGCGAGGACCACCTGGCCGCGCCGTGCCCCGCCCGCCTCGTCGGCGTCCTCGCGCTCGAGGCGGCGGGCGCGCTCGCGGTCGTCCTCGACGTCGACCACGACGCCGTCGAACTCCTCGCCCTCGCGACCGGTGAGCAGCGCGGCCTCGACGACGTCGACGATCGCGCGCTCGTACGCGCTCGCGCGCTGGCCCGTGCGGGCCATCGTGCGCGGCAGGCCGGGCAGGGCGTCGAGCACCCACCGCGGCACGTCCTCCCCCGCGCACAGCGCGAGGCACACCTCGGTGCCGTAGCGGTCCACGAGCCGGCGCAGGGGCGCGGTGACGTGCGCGTACTCCGCGCCGATCGCGGCGTGCGCCGCATCGTCGGGCACGCCGGGCTCCTGGCCCGTGCCACCGAACGCCTCGTACGACGCGCCCCGGAACAGCGACGTCGCCTCGTTGAGGAACGCGGCGTGGCGCGAGACGCGCGAGTCGAGCGTCGGGACGAGCTCGGCGTACGGCGTCTCGCGCGGCCAGTCGATGCCGAGCGCGCGGGCCGTGCGGCGCAGGCGCGCGACGTCGCGCGGGTCGGCCTCCGGCAGCGCGCGGAAGACGCCGACGCCGCCCGCGCGCATGATCCGCGCCGCCGCGATGCCCGTGAGCAGCGACACCTGCGCGTTCCAGGCCTCCGACGGTAGGGTCGAGCGGAACTCGAGGCCGAACGAGCCGTCGTCGCGCGTGACGATCTCCTGCTCCGGGACCTCGAGCGACACACCGCCGCGCTCGCGCTCGCGCGCGAGCCGCAGCTCGCCCACCTCGCGGAGCAGGAGGAGCGCGTCCCCTGCGTCGTCCCCGGCGCTCCGAGTGTCGATCCGGGCCTGCGCCTCGTCGTAGGTGAGGCGCTGCGTCGAGCGCACGACGGCGCGCCGCACCGTCGCGTCGAGGATCTCGCCGCGGGCGTCGAGCACGACGCGCCACGCCGCGGCCGGGCGGTCCTCGCCCGGCAGGAGGCTCGCCGCGCCCTCGGACAGCACGGCCGGGTGCAGCGGGGTGCGACCGTCGGGCGCGTAGAGGGTCGTGCCGCGCTCGTGGACCTCGGCGTCGATCGCTCCGCCCGGCACGACGAACGCGCCGACGTCGGCGATCGCGTAGTGGACGACGAACGCGGCGCCCGCCGGGTCGTCCGGCGCTCCCCCGGCCCGCTCGAGGTGCAGCGCCTGGTCGAGGTCCATCGAGCCCGGCGGGTCGATCGTGACGAACGGGACGTCGCGCAGGTCGACGCGTCCCGGGCCGGGCGCCGCGCGGTCCTCGCGCACGGCCTCCTCGGCCTCGGCGAGCACCCCGTCCGGGAAGGTCTCCGGGACCTCCATCTCGCGGCGCAGCGCCGCGAGCGCGTCGGTGACGAGGGCGGTGGTGCTCAGGGCGGAGGGCTCGGGTCGCGCGAGGCGCAGGTGACGGGCGGGCACGAGCCCGACCCTACCCACCCGTCGCCGGGCACGTCCTGCGTGGCAGGACGGACGACGACGGACGGGGCGAGCGCGCGGGCCAGGGCGTCCGACTGACCTGGCCCGCGCGACGCGCACGCGTCACCACCGACGCGTGCCGCCGGGCAACCCCCGCTGCCCGGACGACGAGGGGACGGGCGACGCCCGTCTCACATGCCGCGCGTGCCGAAGCGGTCGCGGGCGACGGCGTCGCCCCCGCCCGCCGCGGCCGCGGCGAGCTCGCGGCGCACCTCCTCGCGGAGGCGGCCGTGGTTCTGCGGCTCCGGCGCGGCCCCGAGGAGCAGCTTCGTGTACTCGTGCTGCGGGTCGAGGATGACCTGGTCCGACGGCCCGCGCTCGACGACGTTCCCGCGGAACATCACGAGGATCTCGTCGCTGAAGTGCCGCGCCGTCGCGAGGTCGTGCGTGATGTAGAGGACGCCGAGGTTCTCCTCGCGCTGCAGGCGCGCCAGCAGGTTGAGCACCCCGAGCCGGATCGACACGTCGAGCATCGACACGGGCTCGTCCGCGACGAGGAACCGCGAGCCGGGCGCGAGCGCGCGGGCGATCGCGACGCGCTGGCGCTGGCCTCCGGACATCTCGTGCGGACGCTTCTCCGCGAACGTCCCCGGGGGCGTGAGGTTGACGCGCGTGAGGAGCTCGTCGACGGCCGCGTCGAGCTCGGCGGCCGTCTTCGCGAGCCCGTGGATCCGCAGCGGCCGCTCCAGGTGGTGGCGGATCGAGTGGAACGGGTTGAGCGACGCGAACGGGTCCTGGAACACCATCTGGACGTCGTGCCGGTACTCGGCCAGGCCACGGCCACGTCGGGCGGACGGGACGCCGTCGAGCAGGATGTCACCGGACGTCGGCGTCTCGAGCTTCGCGATCATCCGCGCGACGGTCGACTTCCCGGAGCCCGACTCACCGACGATGGCGATCGTCTTGCCCGGCTCGAGCGTCAACGACACGTCGTTCACCGCGCGCAGCCGCGACCGCTTCCACCCGTTGCGGATGACGAAGTCCTTGGTGAGGTTCCGGATCTCGAGCGTGCCCATCAGGCCACCCCTCCCGTGCTGTCGGCGGTGTCCTCGCCGGACCGGACGAACCCGCCCCGGTCGCCCGTCAGGCTCGGGAACGACCCGAGCAGGCGGCGCGTGTACTCGTGCGCGGGCGCGTTGTAGATCTCCTCGGCCGTGTTGAGCTCGACGATCTCGCCGCGGAGCATGACCGCGATCCGGTCGCTGATCTCCAGCAGCAGCGGCAGGTCGTGCGTTATGAAGACGACGGCGAAGTCGAACTGCTCGCGCAGCCGCATGATCTCGCGCAGGATGCCGCGCTGGACGACGACGTCGAGCGCCGTCGTCGGCTCGTCCATGATCATGACCTGCGGCTGGAGCGCGAGGGCCATCGCGATCATGACGCGCTGGCGCATGCCGCCGGAGAGCTCGTGCGCGTAGCTGTCGAGCCGGTTCGGGTCGACGCCGACGAGCTCCAGCAGCTCACGGCTGCGCTCGAGCTTGTCCTTCGCGGACATCCCCGGGCGGTGCGTCGCGAAGACGTCGAACAGCTGGGCCTTGATGCTGATCACGGGGTTGAGGGAGTTCATCGCCCCCTGGAAGACCATCGAGACCTTGTCCCAGCGGAAGGCGCGCAGCGCGTCCCCGGACAGGGCGGCGACGTCGATGTCGTCGCCGTCCTTGTCGTGGAGGACGATCTCCCCGCTGGTGCGCAGCGCCGGCGGCTTGAGCAGCTGGTTGAGCCCGTACGCGAGGGTCGTCTTGCCGCAGCCGGACTCGCCCGCGAGGCCGAGGATCTCGCCACGGTGCAGGGTCAGGGACACGTCCTTCACGGCCTGCACGACCGGGTTCACCTGGTACTCGATCGAGACGTTCCGCGCTGTGAGCACCGGGATCGCGCCGGACGGGGCCCCGAAGTCGCCCGCGGCCTTCGCGGTGAGGGTCGGTGTGCTCATGACTGGACCTTCTCGTCGTCTCGGGCCGGGGTGCTCGCCGGGCCGTCTGCCGTGGCGGCAGCGCCGGCGGCCGGCGCGGTCGCCGCCGCACGCTTCGCGCGCTGCTTGCGGGCGAGCCGGACGTTCTTGACCGCGGCGGGCGCCGTCCGGAGCCTCGGGTTGATGATCTCGTCGATGCTGAAGTTGATGAGCGCGAGCCCGCACCCGAACAGCGCGATGAGGAGGCCCGGCGGCACGAACCACCACCAGCGTCCGTAGGCCATCGCGTTCTGCGTGCTGGCCTCGTTGAGGATCGTGCCCCAGGTGACCGACCCCGACGGCCCGAGGCCGAGGTACGAGAGACCGGCCTCGCTGAGGATCGCGAGGAGCACGGCGCCCAGGAAGTTCGCCGTGAGGAGCGGCAGGAGGTTCGGCAGGATCTCGACGAGGATGATGCGCGGCGCCTTCTCGCCCGCGACCTTGGCCGCGTAGACGTAGTCGCGGCTCCGCAGCGACCGGGCCTGCGCCCGCAGCACGATCGCCGCGCCCGCCCAGCCGGTGATGCCGAGGATCAGGGCGACGAGGAAGAGCGAGCGGGACTCCAGGTAGGCCGAGATCACGATGATCAGGGGGAGCCCGGGGATCACGAGCATGATGTTCGTGACGAAGGACAGGATCTCGTTCGTCCAGCCCCCGACGTAGCCGGCGAGGATGCCGAACAGGAGCGAGAGGACCATCGCGATCACGCCCGCGAGGAGGCCGACCGTCAGCGAGCCGAGGCCTCCGTGCGCGACCTGGGCGAAGATGTCGACGCCGATGTTGTTCGTGCCGAGCAGGTGCTCGGTGCTCGGCGGCAGGTACGCCGGGTTCGACGTCGCCCGCGGGCTCTGGCTGAACAGCGGCGTCACGACGGAGAAGAGCACGATCCCGAGCGTCAGCACGAGGCCGACGACGAGCTTGCCCGAGCGGCGCGGGAGCATCGCCCGGATGCCGCGCTTCGGCGCGGAGCTCGTCGGGACGGGCTCGCCCGCGACGACGGCCTCGGGCGGGGCGATGGGCACGTCCGGCACGATGCCGGCGGTCCGGTTCTCGGGCGGCAGTCCGTCCACCACCACGGAGGCGGCGGGGGCGGCGTCCGCCGCAGGCGTCACGGTCTCGGCGTCACGGGTGGGGTCAGCCATTGTTCCGCGTCCTCGGGTCGATGATGCCGTTGATCAGGTCCATGAGGAAGTTCGCCGCGAGCACCACCACGGTGATCACGAGGAAGGCGCCCTGCATGAGCGCGTAGTCCTTCGCCTGGACCGCGGTGAAGAGCAGCTTGCCGATGCCGGGGTAGCTGAAGGCCTGCTCCATGACCACCGACCCGGCGACGACGAAGCCGAGCGCGATGCCGAAGCCCGTGACCGACGGCAGGACCGCGTTCCGCGTCGCGTACGTCAGCGCGACCCGGAAGGGGCGCAGGCCCTTGGCCTCGGCCGTCGTGACGTAGTCCTCGGCGATGGTCGAGACCATCATGTTGCGCATCCCGAGGAGCCAGCCGCCCATCGCCGACAGGATGATCGTCACGGCCGGGAGGGTGCCGTGGTAGATCACGCTGCCCACGAAGTCCCACGACCACTCTGGACCGCTGTCGAACTCGAAGATGTCGTACGCGCCCACGATGGGGAACCAGCCGAGCGACACCGAGAAGATCGAGATGAGCACCAGGGCGAGCCAGAAGTACGGCACTGCCTGGAGGAAGGTCGACGCGGGGATGATGTGGTCGACCCAGGTACCGCGCTTCCAGCCGACCCACGCGCCGAGGCCGACGCCGAGGAGGAACGCGATGATCGTCGCCAGCCCGACGAGGCCCACCGTCCAGGGGAGGGCCTCGCCGAGCAGCTGGCTCACGGGTGCCGGGAAGTACAGGACCGACGTACCCAGGTCACCCGTGAAGATGTTCTTCCAGTACGCGAGGTACTGCTCCCACAGGGTGGCGTCGTCACTGCCGAAGAGGACGTCGACGCTCTGGATGAGACCAGGGGTCAGCTCGCCGTTCTTCCGGAGCATTGTGTCGAGGTAGATCTGCTTGGGGTCACCAGGGATCGCCCGCGGCAGGAGGAAGTTGAGCGAGACGGCGGCCCAGAAGGTGACCACGTAGAACGTGATCCGCCGTGCGTAGTACCTCATGCGACTGACTCCTCGTTCACCCGAGCTCCTCTTCGGCAGTGCGACATCAGCTCGCGGGCTCGAGCTGGGAGAGGATCACGCCGTTGCTGATCGTGGCCCACGACGGCGGGAAGGCGTACATGTCGTCCTCGGACGGCCAGCCGGTGTAGTCCTTCGTGTTGACGAACGACATGGTCGGGTTCACGACGAGGGCGATGTAGGGGAGGTCGCGGGCGATCTCCTTCTGCACCGTGGCGTACGCGGCCTTCTTCGCGTCCTCGTCGTTGGTGCCGGCGGCGGTGGCCACCGCCTCGTCGACGAGCGGGTTCGAGTAGCGCGGGAAGTTGAAGCGGCCGGCCTCGATGGTCTCGCCCACCGGCGTCGTGTACTCGGTCGTGAGCCACTGGCGGTAGATGGCGAACGGGTCGTCGAGCGAGGTGCCCGTGATGCCGCTGATCATCATCTGGTAGTTGCCGCTGGTCCGGGCGTCGGACATCTCCTGCTGCGTGATCTTCACGTGGTTGATCTCCACGCCCGCCTCGAGCGCCTGCTGCGCGATGAGGTCACCGGCCGCGTTGTGGTCGCTCCAGCCGTCGACCGAGATGAGCTGGACAGAGAGCTTCTGGCCGTCCTTCTCGTAGATGCCGTCGGCACCCTTGGTGTAGCCGGCCGCCTCGAGGACCTTGGCCGCCTCGGCCGGGTCGCCCTCCTGCGGGCTCTCCTTCTCGATCTCCGAGGAGATCCAGCGGTCGTCACGACCGAGGAGCGCGAGCGACGGCGACGCGACGGCCGCGTGGCCCGAGAACGCCTTCTCGTTGATCTCGCCGCGGTCGACGAGCAGGTTGACCGCCTGGCGGACGGCGAGGTCCGTCTGCGGGCCCGCGCAGCCGAGCGCCGCATTCGAGCACGACATGATCGTGGTCGGGTCCTGCGGGGTGTTGAGCAGCGAGACCTGGCCCGCGCCGGTGACCGTGTCCGGGTCCGCGATGAACATCGTGGTCCAGTCGATCTTGCCGGTGGCGAGGAGGTCCTGGGCGCTCTGGTTCTTGTCGAGCGCGAGGAAGCGGACCTTCCCGAGGCTCGGCTCGCCGCCCCAGTAGTCCTCGTTCGGGACGACGGTGTAGGTCGCGTTCGTGATGGTGTCGAGCGTGAACGGCCCGGTGCCCACCGGCTCGTCGTTCGTGAACGTGATGAGGTCCGACACCTCCTTGAAGAGGTGCTCGGGCACCATGAGCGTGGTGCCGAGGATCTGCACGGCGCTCGTGAACTGCGCGCCGTTGAACGTGAACTTGACGGTCGACTCGTCGACCTTCTCGATCGTGTTCAGGTAGTCGCGCTTCGCCGCGTCGTTGGTGTACGAGAAGATGACGTCGTCGACCGTGAAGTCCTCGCCGTCGGACCACTTCACGCCCTCGCGGATCTTGACGGTCAGCTCGGTGCCGTCCTCGCTCCACTCGTAGGACTCGCCCAGGCGGGGCGTCGGGTCGCCGGCCTCGGCCCGGTTGTAGAAGAAGAGCGGCTCGTAGATGCCGCCGTTCGTCACGTGCAGCGGGTTGGGCGCGTACGGGTTGAAGTTCGCGACCATGGGCGTCTGGGTGCCGGCCCAGACGTTGAGGACACGGGCCTCGCCGCCGTTGCCCTCGCCCTCGCCGTTGCCCCCGCCGGTGCAGGCGCTCGCGAGCAGCGAGACGCCCGTCACGAGTGCCGCGGCCGTGAGCAGACGCTTGCGCGCCGTGCTTCGAATCATCTTCGGTCCTTTCGCATGGACGACGCGTCCTCACGTCGTACTTCGGCGCCCGCAGGCGTGTGGCAGGAACACTAACTAATAGCCACCGGCCCTCCGACGAATACGACAGGAAAGTTACCTAACTGAGACATCGATAGCAGGATCGCGCCGCAACGGACTCGGCCGGACCCCGTGGGAACGGGGCCCGGCCGAGGTGCCAAGGGGGGTCAGGCGGGAGCGGGGGCGGCCCGCGGCCGGTCCGGGCGCCGCGGACCGCGGGCCGCGGGAGCGCAGCGCGTCGCGCGGCCGCAGCAGGCGGCGCTCGCACGAGCGGCCGGGGACGGGGTCGGCGGCGGTACGGCGGCAGCGCCGCCAGCGGGCCGGGGCGGGGTCAGCGAGCGACGTCCAGCGCGGCGCGCGCGGCCCGCGCGACCTCGGGGTCGGTGACCTCGTAGCCGGCGTCGCCGCCACCACCCGGCCCGGCGTCGTCCGCGACGACGCGCTTGGCCGAGAGGTGCACGGCGTCCACGCCCGCGGCCACCAGGGCCCCGACGTCCTGCGGCCGCACTCCCCCGCCGGCCATGACCTGCACACGTCCGTCGAGCGCGTCGCGCGCGTGCGCCGCCATGGCGCGCAGCCGGTCCGTGCCGTCGATGCTGCGCGACGCGCCGCCCGAGGTGAGCACGCGCACGACCCCGGCCCCCGCGAGCGCGTCGAGGGCGGCGAGCGGGTCGGCGACGACGTCGACGGCGCGGTGGAACGTGACCTCGCGCCCGTCGGCGGCGTCCACGAGGGTGCGGACGGCGCCGACGTCGACCAGGCCGTCCGGGGTGAGCGCACCCACGACGACTCCGCGCGCCCCGGCCGCCACCGCGGCCCGGACGTCGCGCACCTGGACGTCGAGGTCGGTGGGCGTGAGAACGAAGCCGCCCGGGCGCGGGCGCACGAGCACGTGCACCTCGATGCGCGGCCCGGA
This sequence comes from Cellulosimicrobium sp. 72-3, assembly GCF_013127315.1. Classification (NCBI taxonomy): domain Bacteria; kingdom Bacillati; phylum Actinomycetota; class Actinomycetes; order Micrococcales; family Promicromonosporaceae; genus Cellulosimicrobium; species Cellulosimicrobium sp. 72-3. Next base: position 680,306 of record NZ_CP053419.1, on the reverse strand, counting down.
GCCGTCGGCCGCCGCCGCGGCGGCGACCGCGGCCTCGACGAGCCCGGCGCTGGGCGTGAGCCCGCCCGTGGCGCCGAGACCGACGCACAGCTCGACCCGGTGGGCACGCACGGCCGCGGCCACACGGACGCCGTCGGGGTCCTGGACGGCGAGCTCGAGGGCCACGTCGCGGGCCGCGCTGCCCTCGGGGTGGGTGGTCGTCATGGCGCTCTCCCGTCGTCCGGTCCGGCGGCCGTCGCGTCGCACGAACCCGCACGACGGCGGCCGTCGGCCAGGGTAGACGACTCCGGGCAGCGCGTCGGGCGCGCGGGCTCAGGCCGGCGTCGGCCGTCCCGCCGCGACGGCGGCGAGGCACGCGGACCGCAGGGTCGCGGCCACCTCGTCCGGGTCGCCGAGGTACCCCGCGACCATCGCGCCGTCGCGCAGCATCATGAGCTGCGCCGCGGTCGCGTCGGCGTCCGCGACACCGACCGCCGCCGCGAGCCGCGCGAACACGTCCCGCGTCCAGCGCCGGTGGCGGTCCACGACGACGCGCACCGGGTCCTGCGGGTCCGGCGTCTCCGCCGCGGCGTTGATGAACGGGCAGCCGCGGAAGCCCGGCACGCAGCTCACGGCGCCGATGGCGCCCGCGAGGGCGCTCAGGGCGTCGAGCGGCTCGGCGTCGCGCAGGGCCTCGTCGACCACCGCGCGGTCGCGCGCGGCCTGCTGCTCGAGGTACGCGACGACGAGGTCGGACTTCGTGCGGAAGTGGCGGTAGAACGTGACCTTGGTGATGCCGACCTGCTCGATGATCCGGTCGGCGCTCGTCGCCCGGATGCCCTGGGCGTAGAAGAGCGCCGAGGCGGCTTCGAGGATGCGGCGGCGCGTGCCCGCCGCGGTGCCGCGGCCCGTCGCCCCGGACGTCGGCGAGTCGTCGACCATGGCCCCCTCCTTCTCTCCGCCCCTTGCGCGCGGTCGGCCGCCAGTCTAGGTTCCTTGACGTAGACGTACTAGTAACTCTACGTCGCATCACGACTCTCGAAAGGCACCTCGATGGCTGACACCCTCTACACCGCCGTGGCCACAGCGACCGGCGACGGCCGCGCCGGAGGCCACGCCGTGTCCGACGACGGCCAGCTCGACGTCACGCTCGCGGTCCCGCGCGCGATGGGCGGCCCCGGTGGCGGGACCAACCCCGAGCAGCTGTTCGCGGCCGGGTGGTCGTCGTGCTTCCACTCGGCGCTGAAGATGGTCGCGGCGCAGCGCAAGGTCCCCGTGACGGACTCGGCCGTCGTCGCCGAGGTCGACCTCGTCCCGAACGGCGACGGCGGCTTCTCGCTCGGCGCGACGCTGCACGTCGAGCTCGGGGGCGGCGTCACCCAGGACCTCGCCGAGGAGCTCGCGGAGGCCGCGCACGCCGTCTGCCCGTACTCGCTCGCGACCCGGGGCAACATCCCCGTCACGGTCCGCACGACCGTCGCGTAAGGCACCCCGGCACCACCGCCGGGACCGGCTCGCGGATCGGTCCCGCGGGTCGGGCCCGGCGTTCAGTCCAGGCAGAACTCGTTGCCCTCGACGTCCTGCATGACGATGCAGGACTCGTTCTCCTCGTCCGCGAGCATCACGCGCACGCACGTCGCGCCGAGCGCGACGAGCCGGTCACGCTCGGCCTCGAGCGCGGCGAGGCGCTCGGCCCCCACGAGCCCGGTGCCGACGCGCACGTCGAGGTGCACGCGGTTCTTGACGACCTTGCCCTCGGGGACGCGCTGGAAGTACAGGCGCGGGCCGACCCCCGTCGGGTCGCTGCACGCGGACCACGCGTCCCGCTCCGCGGCCGGGAGAGAGGCCTCGGCGTCGTCCCAGGTGGCGAAGCCCTCCGGGGGCGGCGCCGGGACGTAGCCCAGCACCTCGCACCAGAACCGGGCGACGCGCCGTGGCTCCGCGCAGTCGAACGTGACCTGGATTTGCCTGATCGTCGCCATCCGGCCACCCTAGGCGCCCGGGCCCTCCCGGTCCGAGGGCATTCTTCCCGCGCTGGGAGACCGGGCCGGACACGCCCTCGCGCGCGCTGCGCCGCGGCTCGTGACTCAGCGGGACCGGGTCAGGAGCCACTCGTCGAGCGGGAGGGCTCGGACGCCCGGCCCGCGTAGATCCCGAACACGCCGGGTGCGATCAGCAGCACGACGCCGAGCACGATCGCCACCGCTCCTCCGACGGGATTCGCGGCGCACACCCGTCCCACGTCCGGGGAGAAGCACCGGTCGTCGAAGGCGCCCGCGGCGAAGAAGAGCGCCGCGAAGGCCAGCGGGAAGGCGGGAACGTAGAGGAGCGCCGCCACCACGAGGCCGAGGACCGCGCTGCCGGCGCGCTGCCCGACCGTGCGCCCGGCACTGTTCGCCGGCCGGCCGGTCATGTCGTCGGGCTCCACGACGACCGAGCATAGGCCGCTCGCCACCCCGTGTGGAGCGTCGCTCCTCGCTCCGTGCCCCACAGCAGGGCGCGGATCTCCGCCGGGGCACGGTGCCGCGCCGGCCTCGCGCGCACGACGGCCGCCGGAACCACCGCTCTGCGCGGGGCGCCGACGGCCGTCGTCGTGCGGCTCGGGTCAGATGACGCCGAGCGCGAGGATCGCGTCGGCGACCTTGGTGAAGCCCGCGATGTTGGCGCCGAGCACGTAGTTGCCGGGCGTGCCGTACTCGTCGGCCGTCTCGACGCAGCGGTCGTGGATGCCCGCCATGATCTGCGCGAGGCGGTCCTCGGTGTACTCGAAGGACCACGCGTCGCGCGACGCGTTCTGCTGCATCTCGAGGGCCGACGTCGCGACGCCGCCCGCGTTGGCGGCCTTGCCCGGCGCGAAGAGGACGCCCGCCTCCTGGAGCAGCGCGACGGCGCTCGGCGTCGTGGGCATGTTGGCGCCCTCCGCGACCGCGACGACGCCGTTCGCGACGAGCTGCTTGGCCGCCGCCTCGTCGAGCTCGTTCTGCGTCGCGCACGGGAGCGCGACGTCGCACGGCACGTCCCAGATGGACCCGTCGGTGACGACGCGGGCCCCGGGACGGCGCGCGGCGTAGTCGGCGACGCGCCCGCGCTCGACCTCCTTGATCTGGCGCAGGAGCTCGAGGTCGACCCCGGCCTCGTCGACGACGTAGCCCGACGAGTCGGAGAACGCGACCACGTTCGCGCCGAGCTGCTGCGCCTTGGCCGTCGCGTAGATCGCGACGTTGCCCGAGCCCGAGACGACGACGCGGCGCCCGTCGAGCTCCTGCCCGCGCGTCTCCAGCATGTTCTGCGCGAAGAGGACCGTGCCGTAGCCCGTGGCCTCCGTGCGGACGAGCGAGCCGCCCCACGAGATGCCCTTGCCCGTGAGGACGCCGGACTCGTACCGGTTGGTGATGCGCTTGTACTGCCCGAAGAGGTAGCCGATCTCGCGGCCGCCCACGCCGATGTCGCCCGCGGGGACGTCCGTGTTCTCGCCGATGTGCCGGTAGAGCTCCGTCATGAACGACTGGCAGAACCGCATGACCTCGCCGTCGGACCGCCCGCGCGGGTCGAAGTCGGAACCGCCCTTGCCGCCGCCGATGGGCATGCCCGTGAGCGAGTTCTTGAAGATCTGCTCGAAGCCGAGGAACTTCACGATGCCCAGGTAGACCGACGGGTGGAACCGCAGGCCGCCCTTGTACGGGCCGAGCGCCGAGTTGAACTCGACGCGGAAGCCGCGGTTGATCTGCACGCGCCCGGTGTCGTCCACCCACGGGACCCGGAAGATGATCTGGCGCTCCGGCTCGCACACGCGCTCGAGGACGGCGGCCTCGACGTAGCGCGGGTGCTTGCGCAGCACGGGGCCGAGCGAGTCGAAGACCTCGCGCACGGCCTGGTGGAACTCGGCCTCGCCGGGGTTGCGACGCAGGACCTCGTCGTAGACGGACTGCAGTCGGCTGTCCATGGGTACTCCTCGTCTGACGCGGGCGGAACTCCTGCTGACGGTACGCCTGTGCCAGAAGCTCCCGTCACACCGTCTCACTCCGCGCGCACCGGCACGGGCGTCCACAACGCACGAGCGACCGCACGGGGCGGCACAGGAGTCACCGACGACGACACATCCGTCCACCCACTGAGAAACCCTACCGATCCGGTGCAGTTTCCCGGGGCGGTTGCTATACCCGTCCCCAGGTCACGAGCGCCAGCGCCAAGCCCCGGCTCGCTGGCCGGCAACCCCCTGTCACGGCGGGGTGCTCCGGGAGATGACCAGGCCGGGCCCAGCCTGCCCCGCCACCGGCGAGGACGGCCCGCACGGCAAGCGTGATCGACGACTACTGCGAGGTGCACATGACCCACCACCCCACCCACCCGACGGTGCTCGCCGTCTCGGGCAACCCGCGGCCCGGCTCGCGGACGCTCGGCGCCGCCGAGACGGTCGCGCGCCGCGTCGCCGACCTCCTCGGCGCGGCCGACGTCGCCACGGTCGACCTGGCGTCGCTCGCCGGCGAGGTGCTCGCCGCCGACCATCCGGCGGCCGACGCCGCCCGTGAGCAGCTCGCCCGGGCGACCGTCGCCGTCGTGGCGACGCCGGTCTACAAGGCGTCCTACACCGGGCTGCTGAAGGCCTTCCTCGACCTCTACGGCCCCGACGGGCTCGCGGGCGTCGTCGTGGTCCCGCTCGTCGTGTCCGGGAACCCGGCGCACGCGCTCGTCGGGGAGGTGCACCTGCGACCCGTGCTCGTCGAGCTCGGCGCCGTCGTCCCGACCCGGTCGCTCACGGTCACCGAGCCGCAGCTCGCGGACCTGGGACCGGTGGTGGACGCGTGGCTCGCGCGCGAGGGCGACGCCCTGCGCCGCGCCACGGCGCAGCTCCCCCCGGCGGAGGACCGCCCGTCGGCCCGCACCGACGCAGCCGTCGCCGACGCGTTCGCGGGGGTGGCCCGATGACCGCCGAGCTCACCCACCTGGAGGCCCTCCTGGCCGAGCAGGACGAGCCCCAGCTCTCCCCCGACGAGTACAAGGCCGTGTTCCGCGGCCACCCCGCGGGCGTCGCCGTCGTCGCGCTCGAGCACGGCGACCGCCTCGTCGGCTTCACCGCGACGTCGGTCATCTCCGTCTCGGCCGCGCCCCCGCTGCTCGCGTTCTCGCTCGCGTCCACGTCGTCGTCGTGGCCCGCGGTCTCGACCGCGCGCACGCTGACCGTGAGCTTCCTCGCGGACCACCAGGACGACGTCTCGGCCCGGTTCGCGACGAGCGGCATCGACCGGTTCGCGGACGGCGGCTGGTCGCGCCTGCCGACGGGCGAGCCCGTGATCGACGGCGCGCTGTCGTGGGTGCGCGGGAGGGTCGTCCAGCGCACGCCGGTGGGCAACTCCTACCTGGTCTCGCTGCGCGCGCTCGCGTCGAGCGTCGGCGCCGCACCCGGGGCGCCGCGGGGGGCGGCGGCGTCGCCGCTCGTCTACCACGACCGCACCTACCACCGGATCGGCGACCACTCCGCGCTCTGAGCGCACGACGGGCGAGGGGCCCGACGGCGGACGTCCCGCCGTCGGGCCCCTCGCCCGTCCCCTGCCGCCCCTCACGGGTGGTCCGTCACCAGCTCCAGCCGCGCGCGCTGAGCTCGAGCTCCTCGCGGAACCGCTCGTCGTCGCCGGTGCGGAAGCCCGCGCGCAGGGGTGCGTCCGCGACCGGGAGCCCCGTGAGCCGGCAGGCCTCGCGCAGCAGCGCGTCGTAGGCGCCCTGGACCGCGAGGTAGTGGTGGGCACGCGCGTAGACGTCCGGGTCGGCCTCGATGCGCCGGAGCTCTGCGGCGAGCGCGGTGAGCCGCACCTGGAGCGCGAGCGTGGTGAGCGGGTCCGGTGCCGCGGCGGCACGACGGCGCCCGCCCGCCCGGTGGCTCGGAGGTCGCCCGGCCCGGCGCAGCACCCACCACGCGGCGGCGGCCGTGCACGCCGTCGCGCACCAGATCATGAGCAGCCACGACATCGGAGCCGACCTCTGCGCGGGGAGACCCACAGGACCTCTCCAGTCTAGGTCTCCCCGGCCCCGCGAGGCAGGGTGGGCGGCCACCTGTCCTCGCCGCCGGCCCGCGCGGCGGGTCAGCCGTCGAGGAGGTCCGGCTGCGGGTGCCGCACGCCCTGGACGGCCGCGCGCGGGATCGCCGCGCCGATCGTCGCGACGTCGTCCGGCGTGAGCTCGACCGCGGCCGCCGCGACGTTCTGCTCCAGGTACGCGACGCGCTTCGTCCCCGGGATCGGGACGACGTCGTCGCCCTGCGCGAGGAGCCACGCGAGCGCGAGCTGCGCCGTCGTGACGCCGCGCTCCGCGGCGAGCTGCTCCAGGGAGCGCACGAGGCCGCGGTTGTGCTCGAACGCCTCGCCGGCGTACCGGGCGTGGGCGCGGCGCACGTCGTCCTCCGCGAAGCCGTCGGTGGCGTCCACGGTCCCGGTGAGGATGCCCCGGCCGAGCGGCGAGAAGGGCACGAAGCCGACCCCGAGCTCGCGCAGCGTCGGCAGCACCTCGTCCTCCGGGTCGCGCGTCCACAGCGAGTACTCGCTCTGCACGGCCGTCACGGGGTGCACGGCGTGCGCGCGGCGCACGGTCGCGGCGGACGGCTCCGAGAGACCGATGCCGCGGACCTTCCCGGCCTCCACGAGGCCGGCGAGCGCGCCGACCGTGTCCTCGATCGGCACCTGGGGGTCGACACGGTGCAGGTAGTACAGGTCGAGGCGGTCGGTGCCGAGGCGGCGCAGGCTCGCGTCGACCGCGGCACGGACGTACTCGGGGCGGCCGTCGACCGGACGCCCGTCGGGGTGGCCGCCCGCGGGCGGGAGCCCGAACTTCGACGCGAGGACGATCTCGTCCCGGTGCGGCCCGAGGACCCGGCCGAACAGCTCCTCGTTGCGGCCGTGACCGTAGACGTCGGCCGTGTCGAAGAGCGTCACACCGAGCTCGAGCGCGCGGCGCAGCACGGCCTCCGCCTCCGCGGCGTCCGCGGGGCCGTAGGCGTCGGTGACGGACATGCCGCCGAACCCGACGGCGGAGACGGCGAGCGCCGCCTCGCCGGTGCCGAGCGTGCGCGACGGGAGGGTGCCGGGGGCGGGGGTCCGGGAGGTGTCGGTCATGGCCCCAGCGGACCACCGCGCGCCGCCGGGGGCAAGGGCGGACGCCGTCCTCTCACCTGGCGAGAGGACGTGACGCGCCGTGCCGCGGGACGAGCCCCGCCGCAGGTCAGGCACGCCTCTCCTTGCTGGCGGGCGCGCGGAATGCGACCTAGTCTGGAATCGTTCAAGTGAACGGCACCGACGGAAGCCGGGTGACCGCCGCACGATTCCGGGCGACCCCCGAGAGAGCGAGGAGCACCATGTCCGCACCCACCATCCACCGCACGACGGCCCGCTTCGAGGCGTCGGAGAAGCTCCGCGCCCACCTGCAGCGCGTGCTCGTCGCGCTCGTCGACCTGCACGTCCAGGGCAAGCAGGCCCACTGGAACGTCACGGGCCGCGGGTTCCGCGACCTGCACCTCCAGCTCGACGACGTCGTGGACGCCGCGCGCGAGCACAGCGACACCGTCGCCGAGCGCATGCGCGCGCTCCAGGTCGTGCCCGACGGCCGCACCGAGACCGTCGCGACGACGACGGACCTCTCGCCGTACCCGGCCGGCCTCGTGTCGGTCGGCGACACGGTCGACGCGGTCGTCGAGCGCATCGCGCAGACGGTCGAGGTCGTCCGCGCCGTGCACGACGACGTCGACGCGGAGGACCCGACGAGCGCCGACATCCTGCACGAGATCATCGCGGACCTGGAGAAGCAGGCCTGGTTCCTCTCCTCGGAGAACCGCGAGGCCTGACCCGGCCCGCCGCCGCGAGGTAGAACGGCCCGTCGCGAGGTAGAGCACGCCGTGTGCTACCTCGCGACGGGCCGTTCTACCTCGCCGTGCGCCCCTGGCGCGCGCGGCGGCCGGGGATGGCCGCGACGAGCTCACGCGTGTACTCCTCCTGCGGGTCGAGCAGGATCTGCTCGGCCGCCCCCTGCTCGACGACGCGCCCGCGGTGCATGACGCCGACGTGGTCGGACACCTGCCGCACGACGGCGAGGTCGTGCGAGATGAACAGGTACGCGAGCCCGTGCTCGGCCTGGAGACGCACGAGCAGCTCGAGGATCTGCGCCTGCACGGACACGTCGAGCGCCGAGACGGGCTCGTCGAGCACGACGAGCGCCGGGTTCAGGGCGAGCGCCCGCGCGATGGCGACGCGCTGGCGCTGCCCGCCCGAGAGCTCGCGCGGTCCCCGGCGGAGCACGTCGGGCGGGAGCGCGACGTCCTCGACGAGCGCACGCGCCCGGTCCGCCCGCTCGGACGGCGACCCGACCCGGTACGCCCGGAGCGGCTCGGTGACGATCTGCTCGACGGTGAACCGCGGGTCGAGCGACGCGTACGGGGACTGGTAGACCACCTGGAAGCCGCGGCGCAGCGACCGCAGCCGCTCGCCGCGCGCCGTCGTGATGTCCTCGCCGGCGAACTCCACCGTGCCCGCGGTGGGCCGCTCGAGCCGGAGAGCGAGGCGCGCCGTCGTGCTCTTGCCGGAGCCGGACTCCCCCACGAGCGCGTACGTCTCGCCGCGCCCGACCGCGAGGCTCACGCCGTCCACCGCGACGAGCGTCCGGTGCGCCGACCCGCGCGGCAGCGTGAACTCCTTGCGCAGGTCCCGCACCGCGAGGACGGGCGCGCTCGCGGTGTCCGGGCCGGCGGCGTCGGGCACCGCGATCCCCTGGTCGACGGCGCGGCTCGCGACCGCGGCGCGGCTCGCGTCGGCGCGCGGGACGACGCCGTCGTTCGGCGCCGTCTCCGGGGTGCCGCCTGCGACGAGGCGCGAGCTCGCGAGGCTCGGCGCCGCCGCGATGAGCTGCTGGGTGTACGGGTGGCGGGGGTCGTGCAGCACCTGGTCGGCCGTGCCCTCCTCGACGACGACCCCGTGCTCCAGGACGACGATGCGGTCGGCGCGGTCCGCCGCGACGCCGAGGTCGTGCGTGATGAGCAGGACGGCGGTGCCGAGGTCGCGCACGAGTCCGTCGAGGTGGTCGAGGATGCGGCGCTGGACCGTCACGTCGAGCGCGCTCGTGGGCTCGTCCGCGACGACGAGGCGCGGCCGGGCCGCGACGGCGATCGCGATGAGCACGCGCTGGCGCATCCCGCCGGAGAGCTGCGACGGGTACTGCCGCGCGCGGGCCTCCGGGTCGTCGATCCCGGCCTGGCGCAGCAGCTCGACCGCACGCTCGCGCGCCTCCTTGCGCCGCGCGAGCCCGTGGATGACGAGCACCTCCGCGACCTGGTCGCCCACGCGCGTGACGGGGTTGAGCGAGACCGTCGGGTCCTGCGGCACGAGGCCGACGTCGCGGCCCCGCACCTGCTGCCACTCCTTCTCGGAGAGCCGTCCGACGTCGCGGCCGCCGAGGCGGATGGTCCCTGCCGTCACCTCGCCCCCGCGCGCGAGCAGGTGCAGGGCCGCGTGCGCCGTCGTGCTCTTGCCCGACCCGGACTCGCCCACGAGCGCGACGACCTCGCCCGCCCCGACCGTGAGGTCGACGCCGCGGACGGCGGCGTACGAGCCGCCGTCGCGCGTGCGGTAGGCGACCTCCAGGCCGCGGATCTCGAGCGCGGGCGCCTCGCCCGACGTCGGGCCGGGACGCTCCTGGGTGGTCGGCGTCGTGGCGGTCATGCGTCCCCTCCGGTCCGTTCCAGGGCCCGCGCGATGCGGTTCGCCGACAGCACGACGGCGACGATCACGAGGCCCGGCATCGTCGTGAGCCACCACGCGGTGGCCAGGTAGTCGCGCCCGCCCGAGACGAGCGACCCCCACTCCGGCGCGGGCGGCGGCGTCCCGTAGCCGAGGAAGCTCAGGGCCGAGATGGCGAGCACGGCCGTGCCGAGCTCGAGCGCGACGAGCGCGAGCACCGGTCCCGTCGAGTTGGGCAGCACGTGGCGCCCCAGCACGCCGTACCAGCGCACCCCCGACGCGCGGGCCGCCTCGACGTACACCGACGTCGAGGTGCGCAGGACCTCGGCCCGCATGACGCGCGCGAACGTGGCGACGCTCGTGATGCCGACGGCGATCGCGACCTTGACCGTCCCGAACCCGAGCGCCGTGATGATCGCGAGCGAGAGCAGGATGCTGGGGATCGCGAGCAGCACGTCGACGAACCGGCCGACGACGTCGTCCACCCACCCGCGCACGAACCCCGCGAGCAGGCCGAGCAGCGACCCGGCGACGAGCCCGACCGCGACCGCGATCACGGTCGCGCCGAGCGAGGCCGACGCGCCGTGCACGACGCGCGCGTACACGTCCCGCCCCAGGTGGTCGGTGCCGAACAGGTGCGCGCCCGACGGCGGCTGCAGCCGGTCCGCGGGCACGCCCGTCAGCGGGTCGTACGCCGTGAAGAGCTGCGGGACGACCGCCCACGCCGTGACGAGCAGGACGACGAGCACGGCGACGACCAGCCCGGGCCGCCGCACGGCGTACCGCGCCCCGCGCCGCCACCGGCCCGCCGTGCCCCGGGTCCGCACGCGGCCGTGCCGGAGGATCGCCCGCGCGTCCTCGCGGTCCTCGACCTCGATCTCCGCGGGCGTGCGTCCCCCGGGCGCGTCGGCGGGCGGGGCGTCGGGGGCGAGCGCGCCCGACGGCGGCACGTCCGCCACCGCGGCACGGTCCGCGACCCGGGCCTCGTCCCGGAGCACGATGCGCACTCCCGGCCTGGTGCTCATGCGGCCACCGCCTTCTGTCGTGCGTCGATCCGGGGGTCGAGCAGGGGGTAGAGCAGGTCGACCACGAGCGTGACGACCACGAACACGAGCGCCGAGAGGACGACGACCGCCTGCACCACGGGGATGTCCTGCGCGTCCACCGACGTCACCGTGAGCCGTCCCAGGCCCGCGCGCGAGAACACCGTCTCGGTGACGACCGTGCCGCCGAGCAGCCCGCCCACGACGACCCCCAGCACGGTCAGCGCGGGGATCGCGGCGTTGCGCAGCGCGTGGCCGAAGTGCACGCGCGCGCGGCTCGCGCCCTTGGCGCGCGCCGTCTCCACGTACGGCTCGCCGAGCGTCCCGCGCAGGCTCCGCGCGAGCACCTGGGCGAGCGCGGCGCTCGCCGGCACGGCGAGCGTGATCGCCGGCAGCACGAGGCTGATCGCGCCCTGGTTGCCGATCGCGGGGAACAGCGGGAGCTGGAAGGAGAACCACTGCAGCAGGAGGAGGCCCAGCCAGAACGGCGGCAGGGCGACGCCGAGCGGAGGGAGCGACGCGAGCGCGTGGCGCAGCCAGGCCGCGCGCGGGAACGTGCTCGCGATCGCGATGCCGGCGCCCGCCACGACGGCGAGGACGAGCGCCGCGGCCGTGAGCCGGAGCGTCTCCGGGAGCGCCTGGAGCACGAGCTGCGTCGCGGGCGCCCCGGACGCGTACGACGTCCCGAAGTCGAGCCGCAGCGCGTGCCACAGCGCGTCGGCGTACTGCACGAGCACGGGCCGGTCGAGGCCGTACTGGGCGCGCAGGGCGTCGAGCAGCGCGGGGTCCACCTGGTCCGCCTCGCCACCGCCGCTCGCCATGAGCGCGGCCGGGTCGCTGGGCAGCAGGTAGAGGACGAAGAACGAGATGGTGAACGCCGCCCAGAGCACGAACAGGCCCTGCCCGGCGCGACGCAGGACGTACCGGCCCATGGTCGGCCTCCTTCCGTGGGGGATGCCCGCCTGCCCGACGCCGCGGCGTCGGGCAGGCGGGCCCGGCGGGTCAGCCCTGGGTGACCCAGGCGTCGTAGAAGTCGAGGCGCGACGACGCCTCGAACGTCAGGCTGTGGACCGTGTCGGCGGCCGCGATGGTCGTCGAGAGCTCGTAGACCGGGATCGCGTGGCCCTTCTGCACGAGCAGGCGCGACGCCTCCGTGACGAGCTCCTGGCGCTCGGTCGGGTCGGTCGCCGCGGCCGACGCGTCGAGCAGGTCGTCGACCTCCTCCGCGTCGCGCTGGTTGATGTTGCGCGCGTTCGCGGAGAAGATCGTGCGCAGCACGTCCGGGTCGGAGCGCGTGAGGTTGTAGTAGTCGAAGTCGAAGTCGCCGCTCTCCTTGATCGCCTGCGACTCGGCGACGGTCACGTGCTGGAGCTGGAGGTCCACGCCGATCTGCGCGAGCTGCTGCTGGACGAGCTCGAGCGGCTCCGGCACCTGCCAGAACGTCACGGTCGTGGAGAGCTTCTGGCCGTCCTTCTCGCGCACGCCGTCGGCGCCCTCGACCCAGCCCGCGTCGTCGAGGATCTTCTTCGCGCCCTCGGGGTCGTAGGCGAGCTCGTCCGCGACGCTCTCATAGAGCGGCGTCGAGTGCGACAGGACGCTCGTGGCCGGCTCGTCCTGCGCGCTGAGCACGGTGTCCGCGATCTGCTCGCGGTCGATGCCCTGGAGGATCGCCGTCCGCACGGCCTCGTCGCCCGCGAGCGGGCTCGACTCGTTGGGGAAGAGGTTGAACACGACGCCGGGGTTGGCGCGGTACTCGAGCCAGAACCCGTTCCCGTCGAACTGCGGGAGGTCGACGGTCGAGATCGCGGCCGTGGCGTCGATCTGCCCGGACTGCAGGCTGCCGCTGCGCACGCTCGCCTCGGGGATGACCTTGAACGTCACCGTGTCGAGGTAGGCCTCGCCCTGGTGGTCGCTCGCCTCCGAGCCCCACGCGTAGCCCGCGACCTTCTCGAGCACGATCTCCTGGTCCTGCGTGTACGACTTCACGGAGAACGGGCCGGAGCCGACGAACTTCCCGGCGCAGCGGTCCTCGACGCTCAGGTCGGCCGAGGACGGGGCGAGGAGGCCGAGCGAGAACGTCGACGTCGCCTGGAGGAACTGCGCGCTCGGCTCCGCGAAGTCCACCGTGAGGGTCTGCGGGTCGGTGACGGTCGTGCCCTCGTAGCCGACGAGGTACTGCGACCCGAGCGACGCCGTCGCGCCGAGCGCGACGATCGCGTCGAAGTTCGTCTTCACCGACTCGGCGTCGATCGGCGTGCCGTCGGCGTACGTCGCGTCGTCGCGCAGGTGGAACGTGTAGCTCGACGCGTCGTCGTTCACCTCCCAGCTCTCCGCGAGCCACGGCAGGATCTCGCCCGACTCCGGGTCCTGCGCCGTGAGCGACGCGACGGTCTGGCGGGCCGCCGCGATGGCGTCGTTGTTGCCGACCTGCTGCGGGTCGATGCAGTGCGAGTCGACCGTGAGGGCGAACGTCAGGTCGCCGCCCGCCACGGGCTCGCCGGACGGGCTGGGCGACCCGTCGCCGTCGGACGCACCGGAGCCGCCGCCCGCGCACGCGCTGAGCAGGAGGCCCGTCGCGGCGGCCGCCGCGGCGACGGTCAGGGACCGGCGTCGGTGAGGTGTGGGGATCATGTCGTGCTGCTCTCCTCGTGTGCCGGCTGCGGACCGGCGGTCGTCCGGCGCCGGTGGTCGTCCGCGCCGGGCCCAGGGCCGGCGCGGCGGGGAACCCACCGGGGTGCCGTGCTTACCGCGCCGCGGGAGCGGCGCGGTCAGGTCGTTCCCGGAGCACCCCGTCACGTCGAAGGGTTGCTGGTCAGCGAGCCGGGCCTGCGTGCTGACGCTCGTCACCTGGGAGCAGGAAAGACAATCTCGACTGGTTGAGTCAAGTATCGAGACGGCCGTCCCGCCAGGCGGACGGTTGTTTCCGCCGAGACGACGCGAGTCGCGGCCGTCTCGCGTGTCACCGCGCCGGGAAGGGCGACTCGGGAGGTGGGGTGGCGCCACGGACCGGGCGCGCTCGGACGGGCGCCCGACCTGCGGCAGCACGGACCGCCGCGACGCCACCGACAGCGAAGCGCGCGCCACGGGCGTCGACAGCGACGTCGTCGACGCCCGGACGTGCGCCGGCACGCCGAGCACGACGCGCCACCGGAGCCGTCGCGATCAGGCCCGCCGACCGTAGCCGGCACGCGAGAGACCGAGAGAGCGAAACTCCTCAGGGACCGTCAAGATCTGATGCGGTGATTCTCGCCGTCACTTCTCCCCGGACCACGAGGAGCCAGTCGCGCAGCGGCATTCCCACGGCCTCGCGATAGAGCTCGGCATGAAGCCGGCCGTTGATCCACTCGACGACCTGCTCGTCGGAACGGTAGCGGTCCAGGGTGCTGTCGATCTCGTCGACGAGTCCGTCGTACCTGCTGGGGCCGACCAGGTCCAGGAAACGCGCCAGAGCACCTGCGGGACTCCCGTAGTCCTCTTCCCAGTCCTGGTGGAAGAACGAGCCGAAGAACGCGTCGAGCGAGTAGTGGGTCGTCATGGCGCACCTCGCGGAGGGGTCGTCGCGTCAAGGAAGGGCGGCGTGAGTGCGAGAGCCTGCGTCGAGACCGGAGCTGCGCCCGGGACGCGACGCTACACCGTCGGCCTCTTCAGCAGGGGTGTTCTCAGCCTGCCGCCGGGCCCGCAGCGCAGCCTCCTCCATCATCCGCGCCGCCCAGCTCGAGGAAGAGCGAACCGGCCGTGGCGTCGAGGATGCCTCGTCAGGCCGCCGTGAACCCCGCCGCGCGGCGGGCGTCGGCCGGGCTCCACAGGTCCGTCTTCACCTCGGCCTGCACGACGGGCACGACCTCCTCCGCGAACCGGCGCAGCACGTCCTCCTGCTGCGCCGCGGGGATCAGGTGGTTCACCGAGACGGACTGCAGGTCGTGCCGGTACGAGGCGTGGTAGTCGAGGATCTTCTCCGCCACGCGCTCCGGCGACCCCACGAGCGCGGGCCCGCGCTCGACGGCGTCCTCGACCGTCCGGAAGCTCGGTGCCTTCCCGACGGCGTCCGGCCCGTACCCCCGGCGCGCCGCCGCCGCGACCTGGCCCTCGTAGATCGGGCGGTACTGCTCGATCGCCTCCTCCGTCGTGTCGGCGAGGAACAGCCCGCCCGAGCCCGACCCGACGAACCCGTACGCCGGGTCGTGCCCGTGCGCCGCGTACTGCTCGCGGTAGCGGTCGATGAGCACCTGGTAGTTCTCGCGCGGCTGCAGCGCGTTGGCGCTGACGATCGGGTCCCCGTACCGGGCCGCGAGGTCGACCGCGAAGCGCGACGTCGCCGACCCGTGCCAGATCCGGAACGGCCCGGCGAACGGCCGCGGCAGCGTCGTCGCGTGCTCCAGCGCGTGGCGGTGCCGCCCGCTCCAGCTGACGTCCTCCTCCGACAGCAGCAGGCGCAGCAGCTGGTAGTTCTCCTGGAGGTACTCGTACTGCTTGTCGAGGTCCAGCCCGAGCAGCGGGTACTGCAGCACCTCGTTGCCCTTGCCGATGACGATCTCCAGCCGCCCGCGGCTCAGCTGGTCGACCGTCGCGAGGTCCTCGGCGACGCGGATCGGGTCGAGCAGCGACAGCACCGTGACGCCCGTGCTCAGCAGGATGCGCGAGGTCCGCGCGGCGACCGCGCCGAGGAGCACCGTCGGCGCCGACGACAGCACCTCTCCCGCGTGCCGCTCCCCCACCGCGAACGAGTCGAACCCGAGCTCCTCCGCCAGCACCGCCGTGTCCACGACCCGGTTCAACCGGTCGGACGGCGCGACCGCCTCCCCGGTCACGGGGTGGGGCGGGTTGAACACGATGTCGAGTACCTGGAACCGCACGGTCCTGCTCCTTGCTGTCGGTGTCGTCGTTCGGGGGGCCGGTACCGGCGCGTTCGGCAGCTCCGGCCGTGATCGGCACGCGCAGGTGCCGAACCCGACCGGAGCTGCCGAAGCGGGGCGGGGTTGCCCATCTCTCAGGCTGCGGCGGCCTCGGCGGCGGCGTCGCGCTTCGCGACCTCCTCGCGGACGAGCGGGATGACGTAGCGACCGAAGTCGACCGCGTCGTCCAGCAGGTCGTAGCCGCGGGCCGAGATCACCCGGACGCCGAGGTCGTAGTACGCGAGCAGCGCCTCGGCGACCTGCTCGGGCGTGCCGACGAGCGCGTTGGAGTTGCCGGCGCCGCCGGTGGCCTTCGCGGTCGCGGTCCACAGCGCGGTGTCGAAGCGCTCGCCCTGGGCGGCGATCTCGAGCAGCCGCTGCGAGCCCGCGTTCTCGGGCTTGTCGATCGGGTGCCGACGGCTCAGCTGTCCCCCGGCGGCGGCCTTGCGCGCCTCGATCCGGTCGAGGATGCGGTGCGCCTTCTCCCAGGCGAGCTCCTCGGTCGGCGCGACGATCGGCCGGAACGCGGCGTGGATGCGGGGCGGCGTCGCACGACCCGCAGCGGCGGCCTCCGCGTGCACGCGCGCGATCTGCTCGGCGGTGCGGTCGAGCGGCTCGCCCCAGACGGCGTAGATGTCGGCCTCGGCCGCGCCCACGCGGAACGCGGCGTCGGACGACCCGCCGAACGAGATGGTCGGGGTGCGGCCCTCGAACGGCTTGGCGTCGAGCACGAAGTCGTCGAAGTCGTAGAACGGCCCGTGGTGGTCGAACGGCTCGGCGCTCGACCAGGCCTGCTTGACAATCCGGATGTACTCGTGGGTGCGCGCGTACCGCTCGTCCTTCGTCAGCGTGTCGCCCTCGCGCCCCTGCTCGTGGTCGTTGCCGCCGGTGATGAAGTGGACGGAGAGCCGCCCGCCGGAGAGCTGGTCGAGCGTCGCGAACGTCTTGGCGGCGTACGTCGGGTAGGACACGTTGGGCCGGTGCGCGAGGAGCAGCTCGATCGACTGCAGGCGCGCGGCGGTGTGGGCGGCGAGCGCGGCGGGCTCGGGGCCGGAGGAGCCGTACGCGAAGAGGACGCGCGTCCAGCCGTTGTCCTCGTGCGCGCGCACGAGGCGCTCGAGGTAGGCGGGGTCGAACGCGGCGGTCGTGCGCTCGGTGGTCTCCGAGGCGTCGTTGATCGTGGCGATGCCGAGGAACTCGACGGGCATGAGGGTCTCCGTGGTGTCAGTGCGGGTGGTGCGTCGTGCGGTGGTGCGGGGGCCGGACGTGCAGGGCACGGTCCGGCCGCCGGCTCAGGGCCGGGCGGGCGCCGTCGGGTCCGGCGGCGCCGCGGGCGCGGCGGGCTCCGGGGCCGCCCCGACCGGGTCGGACGCCGGGAGGCCGGCCTCCTTCCACGCGGGGAAGCCGCCGTCGACGTGGGACACGTGCGTGTACCCGCGCCGCGCGAGCGCCTCGGCCACCGGCCCGGAGCCGTTCGGCGACCCGCACACGACGACGACGGGCGTGTCGAGCGAGATCACCGGGGCGTCGGCGGGGCCGAACAGCGCGTCGAGGTCGTCGCGGTCGGCGAGCGTGGCGCCGGGGATCTCGCCGTGCGCGGCGCGACCGCCGGCCGAGCGCACGTCGATCAGCAGCGCGCCGTCGGCGACCTGGGCGGCGGCGTCGGTCGCGGCCCGCAGGGGCGGGGTCGTGGTCATGGGTGTCTCCTTCGCGGGGTGGTGGCGTCAGCGGGTGGTGGCGAGCGCGGGTGCGACGGCGGGCGTAGCGGTCGTGGTCGTGGTGTCGCCGCCGCTCGGGGCGCCCGCGAACCAGTGCTCGGCGAGCAGCGCGAACGAGCGTCGGGCGTCGTCGGCGTCGTGGGTCGCGGTGGTGACGAGCAGCTCGTCCGCGCCGGTCGCGCGGCGCAGGGTCTCGAGCCGCCGCACGACGGTCTCGGGGTCGCCGACGATGCGCGTGTCGACGCGGTCGGCGACGAGCGCGCGCTCCGCCTCCGGGCGCTCCTCCCACGCGGGCGACGTGCCCGGCTCCGGGTAGGCGATCGCGCCGTCGGCGCCGCTGCGGATGGAGAGCACCCAGTCCGCGAACGGCGTCGCGAGCTCGCGGGCCCGCTCGACGGTGTCGGCGACGAGCACGTCGGCGGACACGACGACGTAGGGCTCGTCGAGCACGCCCGGCCGGAACGCCTCGCGGTACGCGGCGACGGTGTCGAGCGTCGCCGACGGCGCCACGTGGTAGTTCGCGGCGAGCGGCAGCCCGAGCTCGCCCGCGACGCGCGCGCTCTCGCCCGCGCTCGACGCGAGGACCCACAGGTCCCAGTCGGCGCCCTCGACGGGCGGGCTCACGTACGGCGTCCCGCGCTCGTCGCGGTAGCTCCCCGCGCGCAGCCCGAGCACGAGCTCGAGCTCGTCGCGGAAGCTCGCCGGGGTGCGCGACGCCCCGACGATCCGCTTCTGCGCGAGGATCCGCTCGCGCAGCACGGAGTCGTTGACGTCCGCCGGCGGCGCGCCGGGCACGTACAGCCCGTCGACGACGCGCGGCCCGGTGGCCGGCCGGGCCCGCCGCGGCGGCGCCCCGGCCCCCTTCTCCCCCGTCGGCGGCGTGAACGCCCGGCCGAGCCCGAGGTCGACGCGGCCCGGGTGGAGCGCGGCGATCGTCCCGAACTGCTCGGCGGCGACGAGCGGGCTCGTCGTGCTGAGCAGCACGGCACCGCTGCCGACGCGGATGCGCTCGGTCCGGGCCGCGACGGCGGCGGCGAGCACGGCGGGCGACGCGGAGCCGACGCCGGGCGACAGGTGGTGCTCGGCGTACCAGACGCGGTGGTAGCCGAGCCGGTCGAGGTCGCGCGCGAGCCCGACGGCGCGGCGCACCGCGTCCTGGCCCGTCGCCCCCTCGGGGACGATCGCGAGGTCGAGCACGGACAGCGGGACGCGGCCGGACGCCGGTCGCGGCCCGCCGGGGGTGGCGGTCGGGTGCGGGTGCTGGTGGGACATGGCTTCCTCTGGTGGGGTGCGGTGGCTCGGGGCGACGCGGTCGCGTGGGGCCCGCCGGGCTACTTGGACGGGAACCCGAGCGCGGCGAGCGTGGTGCGCAGGTGGGCGCGCCCGCGCAGGGCGCCGGGGACACGCAGGCGGTCGACGACGCGGTCGCGCCAGCCGCCGTCGAGCCCCTCCTCGCGGTAGAAGGGCGCGATGCGCTCCTCGTACGCCGCGACGTGCTGCTCCTGG
Organism: Cellulosimicrobium sp. 72-3; assembly: GCF_013127315.1. NCBI lineage: Bacteria > Bacillati > Actinomycetota > Actinomycetes > Micrococcales > Promicromonosporaceae > Cellulosimicrobium > Cellulosimicrobium sp. 72-3. Next base: position 661,455 of record NZ_CP053419.1, on the reverse strand, counting down.
CCGGCGGCGCGGTAGCGCTCGGCGTGCAGGACGGCGGCCTGCGGCAGCCGCGGCTTGACCCGTTCCCCGCCCGCGGGGTCGGGGTGCCCGACGACGAGCCCCACGACCGCGACGACGCCCTCGGGCAGGCCGAGCTCGGCCGCGACCTGGGCGGGGTGGTTGCGCAGCGCGCCGATGTACACGGTGCCGAGACCGAGCGACTCCGCCGCCACGACGGCGTTCTGCGCGGCGAGCGCGGCGTCGAGGAACGCGACGACCGTCGTCTCGAGGTAGTCGGTCGCCTCGAGACGGACGCCCTCGCGCTCGCCGAGGGCGCGGGCCCGTGCGACGTCGGCGAGCCAGACGAGCAGCAGCGGCGCGGTGCGCACGTGCTCCTGGTCGCCCGCGAGCGCCGCGAGCCGCGCCTTGCGCACGGGGTCGGTGACGGCGACGACGCTCCAGAGCTGGAGGTTCGACGACGTCGGGGCGGACTGCGCGGCGGCGACGAGCGTCGGCACGACGTGGTGGGCCAGCGGGTCGGTGCGGTAGCGGCGCACCGTCCGGTGGCCCAGCTGCGTCGCGAGGACGGTGCCGGGACGGTCCGCGGCGGGTGCCAGGCCCGCGGGCGCGCCGGGCGCGACGTCCTCGACCGCGGCGGGGTCGACGCCGTACCGCGCCGCGAGCGCGGCACGGGCCCCGCCGGTGTCGCGGGACGGCGCGGGGAGCGTCCCGGGGTCCGCGGCCGGAGCCGCAGCGTCCCCAGCGGCGGGTGCGGGAGCGATCGTCATGAGGCGGTCCTCTCGGGGAGTGCGGCGAGGCGGGCGAGCGCGAACCGCTCGGCGGCGGTGCCGCCGTCGGGCAGGGCGCCGGGGGCGGTCGCGAGGTCGGCGAGCACGCGCGCGACGGCCGGGGCGAACTTGAAGCCGTGGCCGGAGAACCCGGCGCCGACGACGACCGGACCGCGGCGGTCGAGCACGAAGTCTTGGTCGGGCGTCGTGGTGTAGGTGCAGCTCACGGGGACGTAGGCGTCGGGGTCGAGGCCGGGCAGCCAGGTGCGCACGTAGTCGCGCAGCGCGGCGAGCTGACCCGGCTCCGGCCGGTACGAGCGCCGGTCGGGGTCGACGACGGGGCCGACGCCGTGGAAGCCGACCTTGACGCCCTCGCCCGGGGTCGCGAGCCCGTAGACGCCGCTCGGCCACGCGGTGCCGGGACCGACGTCGTGCGTGAACGCGGGCCACCCCGCGGGCGACGCGCCGGGGGCGAGCGCGAAGTGGGCGGGCTGCTCCTGCGTGACGACGAGCGGGAGCTCATGGCCGAGCAGGCCGCCCGCCGGGGAACCCAGCAGACCCGCGCTCCACGCCCCGACGGTCACGACGACGACCCGCGCGACGACGTCGGCGCCGTCGGTGACGACGCGCACGCCCCCGGGAACGCGCTCGACGTGCCGGACGGCGACCTCGTGCCGCACGTCGGCACCCCGGGCGGCCGCCGCCCCCTGGAGGGCCGCGACGGCGCGGTCGGCGTGGAGCCGGCCGGCCGTCGCGACCTCGTGCAGCACCCGCCCCTCGAACCGCAGCCCCGGCCAGCGCTCGGCCGCGGCCGCGGGGTCGAGCCACTCGTGCTCGATCCCCCGGGCCGCGAACGCGGCGCCGATCGCCTCGGAGCGGCGCTCGGCCGCGCCGTCGCGACGCCCGTGGCTCACGCCGCCGGTCACGTCGAGGAGCTCGGTCCCGGTCTCGTCCTCGACCTCGCGCCACAGGCGGAGCGCCTCCTGCGCGAGGTCGAGGTACTCGGGCTCGGCGTACGTCGTGCGGTAGATGCGCGACGTTCCGTGCGAGGCGCCGTGCGCGTGCCCGGGCGCGAAGCGCTCGAGCAGCACGACGTCGCGCCCGCGCCGCGCGAGCTGCCACGCCGCGGCCGAGCCCATGACGCCGCCCCCGACCACGAGGTGGTCGACGTGCTGGGTGCTGGTGGTCATGCGCGGGTCACTCCGTCTTCGGCAGGCCGGGCGGGTTGGTCTGCGACTCCTCGACGGCCTCGGACTCCAGGCCCCACCGCTGGAGCACCTCGAGGTACGTGCCGTCCTCGATGGCGTGGTTGATCGCGGCCGTGATGGCCGGGGCCGCCTCGTTGCCCTTCTTGGTGGCGACGGCGATCTGCGCCGTGTCGGGCCAGCCGCCGTTGAGCGTGCCCACGACCTTGAAGTCCTGCGGGGAGATCGCCGCCTGGTACGCGAGCGACGCGTTGGGGCCGACGTACGTCTCGATGCGCCCGGACTGGAGCGCGAGCAGGACGTCCGAGAACTGCTCGTAGTACTCGGGGCCCTGGACGGGCTCGAGGCCGTCCTCCTGGTTGAGGCGGTCCCACTCGAGCACGATCTTCTCCTGGTTCGTCCCGGAGCCGACGGCGACGACCTTGCCCGCGATGTCCTCGCGCTTCGTGATCGACGTGATGTCGGAGTCGGCGCCCACGAGCCAGCCGAGCTCGTCGTTGCGGTACGTGGAGAAGTCGATGGTCTCCTTGCGCTCCTCGGTCACCGTGACGTTGGAGATCACGGCGTCGACGTCGCCCGAGCCGAGCGCGAGCGGCCAGTCGGCCCAGGCCTTGACCTCGAGGCGCAGGTCCTTGCCGAGCGCGTCGGCGACGAGCTGCGCGATGTCGGTCTCGTTGCCGATGGGGGTCTCGTCGTCGTCGGCGAGGAAGCCGAGCGGCGGCGCCGCGCCCGCGGAGATCGCGACGACGAGCTCGTCCTTGTCCTTCCAGGCGTCCGGGAGGAGCGCGACGGCCTCGGCCGACTCGGTCGTGCGGATGCGGTCCTGGTCGGGGCTCGTGCTCACGTCGAGGGCGTCCGAGACGGACGTCGTGCTCTCCGTCGTGCCGTCGGAGGACGCCGCGCCCTCGTCCGCGGCGGCCGGGGCGTCGGTGCTCACCCCGGAGCAGGCCGCGAGCGCCAGCAGGGGCACGACGGCGAGGGCGGCGAGCGCGCGGGGGGCGCGGGCGCGGGTGGTCGTTGCGGTCACGTGAGTCCTACCTCTCGGGTGGTGCGTCGGGGTGACGCAGGGAGTGCGGGTGTGCGGGACGGCCGGGCGGCCGGTCGCGGGTCACGACGGCGGGCGTCGGTGGACGTCGGGTGGGTTTCAGAGGACTTTCTGGAGGAAGGCCCGGGTGCGGTCGTGGCGCGGGTGGTCGAGCACCTCGGCGGGCGTGCCCTGCTCCACCACGACGCCGTCGTCCATGAACACGACGGTGTCGGCGACCTCGCGGGCGAAGCCGATCTCGTGCGTCACGACGACGAGCGTCGTGCCGGTGCTCGCGACGTCCTTGATGACCTCGAGCACCTCCCCGACGAGCTCGGGGTCGAGCGCCGAGGTGGGCTCGTCGAACAGGAGCACCTTGGGCCGCAGCGCGAGCGCACGGGCGATGGCGACGCGCTGCTGCTGCCCGCCGGAGAGCTGGCGGGGTCGCGCGTCGGCCTTGTCCGCGAGCCCGACGCGTTCCAGCAGCGCGCGGGCCTCGGGCTCGACGTCCTCGCGGCGCCGACGCTGCGCGGATACCGGCGCCTCGACGACGTTCTCGAGCGCGGTGAGGTGCGGGAAGAGGTTGAAGCTCTGGAAAACGAACCCGATCTGGGTGCGCTGGCCGAGGATCTCGCGCTCCTTGAGCTCGCGCAGGGTGCTGCCCTTGCGGCGGTACCCGATGAGCTCGCCGTCGAGCGAGATGAACCCCTTGTCGACCTTCTCCAGGTGGTTGATCGCGCGCAGCAGCGTCGACTTCCCGGAGCCGGACGGGCCGAGCACGACCGTCACGGACCCGGGCGGCACGGTGAGCGACACGTCGCGCAGCACCTCGAGGGTGCCGAAGCTCTTGTGGACGCCGTGGATCTCGACGAGCCCGGCGGTCGCGACGTCGGCGCTCATGCCGCACCTCCCGACGTGCGCGCGGTGCGGGTCAGCACGCCCACCCGGGCGCGGGCCGCGTACGCGGGCGGGACGGCGTCGGGCACGGGGCGGCCGGAGAGCCGCGACGCCCAGACGAGCACGGTCCACCGCGCCTTCTGGAGCGGGGTCGGGGGCAGCGTGCGCACCGCGCCCTTCGCGTAGTGCCGCTCGACGTAGTACTGGACGACCGTGATGAGCGTCGTCAGCACGAGGTACCAGATCGACGCGACGATGAGCAGCGGCACGACGCGGCCGTTGCGGCCGTAGATGACGCTGACGATGTAGAACAGCTCGCCGTACGCCAGCACGTAGACGATCGACGTGCCCTTGAGCAGCCCGATCACCTCGTTGACGGCCGTCGGGATGATGGAGCGCATCGCCTGCGGCAGGATGATGCGGCTCACCTGGCGGCGCTTGGGGATGCCGAGCGACGCGGCGGCCTCCTGCTGCCCCTGGTCGACCGAGAGGATCCCGGCCCGCACGATCTCGGCCGAGTACGCGGCCTGCGAGAGCCCGAGCCCGAGGATCGCGGCCCAGAACTTGTCGATCACGGACAGCGTGTCGAAGTACAGGAACTCCGGCCCGAAGGGGATGCCGACGCTCAGGTACGGGTACAGGTAGGCGAGGTTGTACCAGAGCAGCAGCTGCAGCAGCAGCGGCACGGACCGGAACACCCACGTGTACGTCCACGAGACCGACTGCAGGAGCGGCGAGCGCGACAGCCGCATGAGCGCGAGCACGGTGCCGAGCGCGAACCCGACGACCGACGCGACGAGCGTGAGCCGGATCGTCGCCCACGCGCCCTCGAGGATCGAGGGCCAGGTGAGGTACTGCGCGACGACGCCCCACTCCCAGCGGTCGTTCGTCACGAGCGAGCTGACGACCATGGCGAGCAGCACGGCCACGCCGGCCGTCGCGACCCAGCGGCCCGGGTGCCGGGCGGGGACGATGCGCAGGCTCTCGAGCGGCAGCGCGTCCTCGACACCGCCGCGCGGGTCGGCGGGATGCCGGCCCGACGGCGGCGCGAGCTGCCGGGACTCGTCCTGCGGGAGCGACACGGTGCTCATGGCGCGACCTCCAACCACTTCTCGAAGGCGAGCGGGCCGATCTCCTCGGGATCGGTCCCGGTGTCGAACAGGGGCGTGTAGCCCGTCGCGAGGTACAGGCCGGCGGCCTCGGGCTGGCGCGGGCCCGTCGTGAGGTACACGCGCCGGTAGCCGCGCTCGACGGCCCGGCGCTCGAGCTCGGCGAGCACGAGGCGCGCCAGCCCGCGGCGCCGGTGCGCCGAGTGCGTCCAGATCCGCTTGAGCTCGGCGGTGCGCACCGCGGGCGTCCCGTCGGCGCGGCGCGCGGCCGGCCGGGCGAGGCGCGCCGGGTCGCCGAGCTCCGGCTCGCTCCGACGGCGGAACGCGCCGCCCGCGACGGGCTCGCCGTCCTCCAGCACCAGCACGAGCTCGCCGTGCGGCGGCGCGAAGTCCTGCGCGGGGTAGTGCTCCATCTCGGCGCGGAGCTCCTCGGCGGTGAGCACGCGCTGGTACCGCGTCCAGTACTCGTGGGAGAGCTCGTCGAGGAGCGGCCGCACGAGCGGGTCGTGCATCGCGACGGACCGGACCTCGCGCGCCCCGCTCACCGTGGCGGGACGCGCGGCGACCGCGGTCACCGGGGTGCCCTCTCACCCGCGGTGACGGCGAACGGCACGTGGTTGCCCTCGACCGGCGCCGGGCACGTGCCGAAGTCGCTGAACGCGTACGGCAGGTTGACGGCCCGGTTGAGGTCGAGGCGCACGCTCCCCTCGGTGCCGGGCACCGCGTCGGCGTCCACGCGCAGGACCCGCCAGGGGGCGACGCCGTCCGCCTCGTCGCTGAAGAGCAGCGTCACCGCACCGCCCGGCGCGCCGGTGAGGGCGAGCGTCGCGCCGCGCCGGGCGCCGTCGCGCTCGACGACGAGGTCGACCTCGCCGACCGTGCGCACGTGGTGCACGAGGCCGGGCCGGGCCGCGCCGACGACGACGGGCCGCGGCGCGTCGTACCAGCGCACCGGCGCGTCGACGACCCAGGCGGCGTCGTAGGGGAACGTCGGGACGCCGTCGAACGCCGTCCGGGCCGGGGCGAGCGGGTCGCGCACGCGGACGGCGTAGCGGCCCGTGCGGTGCACGACCTCCACCGCGACCTCGCGCGTCTCGCCGCCGTCCGCCGGGTCGCCCGCGTCCCGGCCGTCCGGGAGGAACGTGCCCGCGAGCGTCGACCCGCCCTCCGCGACGACGACGGTCCCGACGACGCTGCCCGTCGTCGTCCGGACGGCGCCGCCCTCGCCCGCGCGGTGGTGCGCGCCGTCGGCGTCGGCCCACCAGAGCCCCGGGATCCCCGGGAGGGCGGCGGGCTCGGCCGGGAGCGCGTGGTACGCGACGAGGCTCAGCCAGCCATGCGGCGGGCGCAGCCCGTCCTCGCGCTCGGCGTGCCAGGCGGCCCACGCGGCGGCGTCGGGCGACGCGGACGCGACGGGGTCGGCGGGTGCGGTGGCCACGGCGCCCGTGGCGGTCGGCGTGCTCGTGCTCATGGGTCCTCCGAGGTCGGTGCGGGTGGTCGGTGCGGTGGTCGCCGCGGTGCCGGCGGCGGTCAGCCGACGAGCTCGGCGGGGTGCGCCGTCGTGGGCTCGCCGTCGCCTCGCGTCGCGCCGGGGCGGGCGAGGCCGAGGTGCTCGCGCAGGGTCGTGCCCGCGTACTCCGTGCGGAACGAGCCGCGCTCCTGGAGCAGCGGGACGACCTGGTCGAAGACGTCGTCGAGCCCGCCCGGCGTGAGGTGGGGCACGAGGATGAAGCCGTCGGAGGCGTCCTCCTGGACGTGCCGGTCGATGTCGTCCGCGACCTGCTGCGGCGTGCCGACGAACCCGCCGCGCGACGTCACCTGGATGACGAGCTCGCGGATCGACCACCCGTTCGCCTCGGCCTGCTCGCGCCACGCCGCGGCGACCGCCGCCGGGTCCTTCGCGTGCCGCACCCGGCCGCGCGTGATCGACAGGTTCTCGGTGTCGGGGTCGACGTCGGGCAGCGGGCCCTCGGGGTCGTACGCCTCGAGGTCGCGGCCCCAGACCTGCTCGAGGAACGCGATCGCCGTCGGGCCCGAGACCTGCTGGAGCCGGATCTCCCGGGCGCGCTCCTCCGCCTCGGCGGGCGTGTCGCCCAGCACGACGACGGTCGCGGGCAGGATCTTCAGGGAGTCGCGCTCGCGCCCGTGCGCCGCGAGCCGCCCCTTGACGTCCTCGTAGAACGCGCGCCCGGCGTCGAACGTCGAGTGCGCGGAGAACACGACGTCGGCCGTCGCGGCGGCGAAGTCGCGCCCGTCGGCCGAGTCGCCCGCCTGGAACAGGACGGGGTGGCCCTGCGGCCCGCGCGGCGTCTCGAACAGCCCGACGACGTCCGCGTACGTCCCGTGGTGCGCGACCGGCCGCACCGCGCCGGGCCGCAGGAACTCGCCCGCGATCCGGTCGGCCAGCACCGCGTCGTCGTCCCACGAGTCCCACAGGGCGCGCGCGACCTCGACGACCTCGGCCGCCCGCGCGTACCGCTCGGGGTAGGGCAGGTACCCGCCGCGGCGGAAGTTGGCGCCCGTGAAGGCGTCGGGGCTCGTCACGAGGTTCCACGCCGCGCGGCCCTCGGAGAGCAGGTCGAGGGTCGCGAACTGCTTCGCGAGCTCCCACGGCTCGTTGAACGTCGTGTTGATCGTGCCCGCGAGGCCGAGCCGCTCCGTGGCGGCGGCGAGCGCGGCGAGGACGGGCAGCGTGTCGGGGCGGCCGACGACGTCGAGGTCGTGGATGCGGCCCTTGTGCTCGCGCAGGCGCAGGCCCTCGGCGAGGAAGAAGAAGTCGAGCTTCGCGTCCTCGGCACGGCGCGCGAGGTGCTCGAACGACGCGAAGTCGATCTGGCTGCGCGAGCGGGGGTCGCTCCACACGGTGGTGTTGTTGACGCCCGGGAAGTGGGCGCCGAGGTGGATCTGCTTGCGGGGTCGGGTGCTCATGTCGCGTCCGTCCGGGCTCAGGCGATCGCCGCGTAGCGGTTCGCGGGGTGCGGGAGGCCGAGCGTGTCGCGCAGCGTCGTGCCCGGGTACGCGGTGCGGAACAGGCCCACGCCCTGGAGCAGCGGCACGACCCCGTCGACGATCGCGTCGAGGTCCGTGCTCAGCGACGACGGCCGCAGCAGGAAGCCGTCGGCGGCACCGGCGTGCGCCCACTCCTCGACCGTCGCCGCGAGGTCGCGCGCCGTGCCGACGTGCGTCAGCGAGTCGGTGTCCCACGAGACGCCCTCGAGGTCCTCGAGCAGGTCGAGGCGGGCCTGCGCGCTCGCGCGCGTGTCCCCCACGACGACGTACGCGTCCACGAGGACCCGCAGCCCGTCGGGGTCGCGCCCGGCGTCCGCGGCGGCGTCGCGCACCTGCGCCCGCAGCGCGACCGCCTCGTCCCGCGTCGCCGCGCGGACCCGCACGACGTCGGCCCGCCGGGCCGCGAGGTCGAGCGACGCCGGCGTGCTCGCCCGCACGACGACGGGCGGCTGGCCCTGCGGCGGGCGCGGCGTGATCGACGGCCCCTTGACCGCGAACCGGATGCCCTCGTGGTCGACGTAGTGCAGCTTCTCGCGGTCCACGAACCGGCCCGTCGCGACGTCGCGGATCTCGGCGTCGTCCTCCCACGAGTCCCAGAGCCGCGTGACGACCTCGACCGCCTCGTCGGCCTCGGCCACGGCCTCGGGCTCGTCCTGGGCGCCCTTGCGTCCGAAGGCCGCGGCCTCGGCCGGGGTCGTGGACCACCCGACCTGCCATCCCGCGCGGCCGGAGCTCACGTGGTCGATCGTCGCGACCGCCTTGGAGACGTGGAACGGCTCGGTGTGCGTGGTGGTGACGGTCGGGACGAGGCCGATGCCCGCGCTGCGCGGCGCGAGCCGGGACGCGACGAGCGCGGCGTCGAGCCGGCCGCGCACGGACCCGTTGCGGCCCGGCTGGAGGGTGAACGCGTCGTCGAGCGTGACGAGGTCGAGCAGGCCGCGCTGGGCGGTGGCCACGAGCTCGACGAGGCGCTTGGCGTCGAACAGGCGCTGGGCCTGGGAGCCTACGGTCCGCCAGGCGGCGGGGTGCGCACCGGCGTCGGTGAGGTCGACGCCCAGGTGGACGGTACGGGCGGGGCGGGGGTCGGGCATCGCGAGGATCCGTTCTGGGACAGGCGCCGGCCGCGCGCTCAGGGCGCGGCGGGGTGCCGGGGGTGGGCAGGGTCGCCCCGCCGCGGGGCGGCAGGGCGGGGCCGGGAGGCCGGAGGGAGGCCCGTCAGGGCGTGCGCGCGGGGGCGCGCGGCGTCAGGAGCGGGGCGTCGTCAGCGACAACAGGTGACGCGCGCGGGGGCGCCGACCGGACAGGAGACGACGGCCGCACCGCGGACCGGACAGGGGCACGTCGGCGCGTGCGGGGTGCTCACCGCGGTGCTCGACTCTCGCCGGTCCATCGTCCGTCTCCTTCGTGCCCGTCTCCGGGCGCCGCGTGTTGCCCCGCACCGCGCAGGTCGCGCGACGCGGGACCTGGTCCTCACCCGGGGCACCCCGCCACGCGGGAGGGTTGCCGTCCGACGAGCCGGGGCTTCGCGTCGGAGCTCATGACCATGTCCTGTGCCGGGGTCCGTGGACCTCGGTTGCCGGGAACCTACGAGCGGTCGGAGAGGGTGTCAACGCACCGCCGGGACCTTCCCACATACTGGACTCGATCGGTCAACTTTGAGCAGCAGAAGTGCCCGTTTGCACCGAGTGCATCGATGCACCTAGTGTCAAGAGGTGCCTCTCCTCCCCGGACCCGAGCGCCCGACCGCGCCCGCGACGGGCGCCGTGACCCCGGACGCGCCGAGCGCGGACGTCCCCGGCCCGGACGCCGCGGCCCCCGACCGTCGCGCTGCCCTGCGCGCGCGCCACCGCCGTGCGATCGTCGCCGCCGCCGCGTCGCTCATGGAGGAGAAGGGCGGCGCGCGCTTCACCGTCGACGAGCTCGCGGCCCGCGCCGACGTCGCGCGCCGCACGATCTTCAACCACTTCGCGTCGCTCGACGACGTCGTCGTCGAGGTCTGCGAGGACGTGCTGGGCAGCGTCGTCGAGACGCTCGGGGCGAGCGCGGCCGAGCCGGGCACCGACCGCCCCACGCCCCTCGACGACGTCACCGCGGCGCTGCGCGGCACGGACCTCGTCGGCCCCATGGCCTACCTCACGCGCGCCCTCGGCGGTACCGCGACCGAGCCCACGCCGCGCGTCACGACGATGGTCGTGCGCACCTTCACCCACCTCGCCGAGCGCCTCGTCGCGGCGACCACGCGCCGGCACCCGGACGTCGACCCGCTCGAGATCGAGATGCTGGTGGGCGCGCTGATGGCCGGGGTCCTCGTCATCCAGCGTCGCTGGTGGGCCGAGACCGGCGCCGCCGACGACGACGCCTCGCGCGCGGTGTGGTCGGGCCTGCTCGACCGCCTCGTCGAACGGATCCGCGCCGGCTGGGCGGACCCCGTCTGACGCGAGCCGCACCCTCCCCGCGACCACCTCTCCCGCAGCACCGCACCCGCCACCCCGGGCGCACCCGCCACCGGACTCCCACCGAAGGACCCTCATGGCTGAACTCCTCTACCGCCTCGGCCGCGCGTGCGCGCGCCGCGCGCGGACCGTCCTCGCCGCGTGGCTCGCGGTGCTCGTGCTCGCCGGGGCGGCGTTCGTCGCGTTCGGCGGCACGCTCGCGAGCAGCTTCTCGATCCCCGGCACCCCCACCGCGGACGTCACCGAGCGCCTCCAGACCGCGCTGCCCGAGGCGTCGGGCGGGAGCGGCACGATCGTCCTCGCGACGCAGGACGGCGCGCCGTTCACACCCGAGCAGGAGGCGGCGATCGCGGACCGCTTCGCCGCGGCGGAGGAGGTCGACGGCGTCGCGTCGGTCGTCGACCCGTTCGCGACGCAGGAGGAGCTCGCCGACCAGCGGAAGCAGATCGACGACGGCCGCACCCAGATCGCCGCGGGACGCGAGCAGATCGAGGACGGCCGCGCGCAGCTCGCCGCCGCGCAGGAGCAGGTCGACGCCGCGCGCGCCCAGCTCGACGCGGGCCAGGCCCAGCTCGACACCGCACGTGCCCAGGCGGAGGCCGCGGGCGCGCTGGAGCAGGCGGCGCCGCAGCTCGACGCGCAGCAGGCCGAGATCGACGCGGGCCGCGCCACGCTCGAGTCGCAGGCCACGACGCTCGACCAGCAGGTCACCGCGCTGGAGGACCAGAGCGCGACGCTCGAGGAGCAGTCCGCGCAGCTCGAGCTCTCCGCTCCCCTGCTCGACATGGCGTCCGACATCCGCCTCGTGTCCACGGACGGGAGCGCGGCGGTCGCGAACGTGACGTTCACCGAGCCGAACATGAGCATCGACCAGCAGACGAAGGACGACCTCGTGGCCGTCTTCGCCGACGACCCGGTCGACGGCGTCCAGACCGACTTCTCGTCCGACATCGCCCAGGGCGTGCCGCAGGTGTTCGGCGTGGGCGAGGCCGTCGGCCTCGTCGTCGCGGCGATCGTGCTCGTCGTCATGCTCGGGACGCTCGTGGGCGCCGGCCTGCCGATCCTCACGGCCCTCATCGGGGTCGGGATCGGCGCCCTCGCCGCGATGTCGCTGTCCGGGGTGGTGGAGATGTCGTCGGTGACGCCGGTGCTCGGCCTCATGCTGGGCCTCGCCGTCGGGATCGACTACTCGCTGTTCATCGTCAACCGGCACCGGCGCCAGCTCAAGCAGGGCGACGAGCTGCACGAGTCGATCGCGCTCGCGAACGGCACGTCGGGCAACGCGGTCGTGTTCGCCGGGGCGACGGTGCTCATCGCGCTGCTCGCGCTCAACGTCACCGGCATCCCGTTCCTCGGCCTCATGGGCACGGTCGGTGCGCTGTGCGTCGCGATCGCCGTCCTCATCGCCGTCACGCTCACGCCGGCCCTGCTCGGCATGATCGGCCCGCGGATCCTCAGCCGCCGCGAGCGCGCCGCGCACGCCGGGCCCGCCGCGTCGTCGGGCGCCTCGACGGGCGCGTCGACGGGCGCGTCGGCCGGGACCGCGTCGTCGGAGCCGGGCGCCGCGGGCGGCCTGCCCGCCGCGGAGCCCGTGCGCCCCATGTCGACCGTCCGCGCGGTGGGAACGGCCCTGCTCTCCGTCGTCGCGCTCGGCGTGATCGCCCTGCCCGCGCTCGACCTGCGGACCAACCTGCCCGACGGCTCGTCCGAGGCGCACGACTCCACGCAGTACCGCGCGTACTCGACCGTCGCCGAGGAGTTCGGCGAGGGCACGAACGGGCCGCTGCTCGTCGTCGCCGACCTGCCGGGCGAGCCCACCCAGGCCGAGGCGCTCGAGTACCAGGTCGGCGTGGCCGAGGAGCTGTTCGCCCAGGACGACGTCGTGGCCGTCGCGCCGATCGGGACGTCCGAGGACCGCACGGTCGCGGCGTTCCAGGTGATCCCGGCCGAGGGCCCGACGAGCGAGTCGACCGAGGAGCTCGTGCACGCGCTGCGCGCCCTCGAGCCGCTCGACGGCGAGGTCACGCTCGGCGTCGCGGGCTCGGCCAGCGGCAACATCGACATCTCGGAGAAGCTCGCGCAGGCCCTGCCGATCTACCTCGCGGTCGTCGTCGGGCTGTCGCTCGTCATCCTCGTGCTCGTGTTCCGGTCGATCTTCGTGCCGGTCGTCGCGACGCTCGGGTTCATCCTGTCGTACTTCGCCGCGCTCGGCGGGGTCGTCGCGATCTACCAGTGGGGCTGGCTCGCGGGGGTGTTCGGCGTCGAGACGCCGGGCCCGATCCTCAACTTCCTGCCCACGATCCTCGTCGGCATCCTGTTCGGCCTCGCGATGGACTACCAGCTCTTCCTCGGCTCGGGGATGCGCGAGGCGTACGCGCACGGCGCCCCCGCGCGCGTCGCGATCGTGCAGGGCGTCCGCGCGGGCCGGGCCGTGGTGACGGCCGCGGCGATCATCATGATCTCCGTCTTCGGCGGGTTCGTCTTCTCGCACAGCGCGATGATCCGGCCCATCGGGTTCGCGCTCGCGTTCGGTGTGCTGGTCGACGCGTTCGTCGTGCGGATGCTGCTCGTCCCGGCGCTCATGCACCTCGTGGGCGACAAGGCGTGGTGGCTCCCCCGCTGGCTCGACCGCATCCTGCCCGACGTCGACGTGGAGGGCGCCGCGCTCGAGCGCCGGCACCCGCACCACCTCGACGGGTCGACCGACCCGGCGGCCCAGGGCGGCGCGCACGACGCCGGCACCGAGCCGGGCACCACCGGCCCGGACGCGACCGAGCCGGAGACCGCGCGCGGCTGAGGCCGCGGAGCCCCCACCGGACCCGGTGCCACCGGTCGACGAGCGAGCCCGCTCGTCGGCCGGTGGCGCCGGGTCCGTCGTCGTCAGGGGCGGGGCACGTGCACCGTCGCGACGATCGCGCGGTGGTCGCTGCCCACGACGTGCAGCGAGTCGACGTCGGTCACGACGTTCTCGCGGTCGGTCACCACGTGGTCGAGGTTGAGCAGCGGCGGCACGACGCCGGGGCGCGGCGACCACGACAGGTCGAGCCCGCCGCCCGAGGCGCGCGTCGCGTCGTGGAACCGGTCGCCGAGCAGCCGGCGGAACGTCGCGTGGTCGTGGGTGGAGTTGAAGTCGCCGACGAGCACCTGGGGCAGCGGGTCGCCGTGCGCGCGCTCGGCGAGCGCGTCCGTCTCCTCGTGCCAGATGTCGACGTACTCCGGGATCGGCGGGATCGGGTGCACCGCGGTGACCCGCACCGGGACGCCGTCGACCTCCACCGTCGCCGACGGCATCGCGTCGTTCGAGAACGGCTCGACGTCCACGTCGCGGAGCGGCAGCGCGCTCCACAGCCCGCTGCCCATGGCGCCGCGCCCGACCTTGCCGTCGGCGCTGTACGGCAGCACGTCCTCGATCCCCGCCGCGACGAGCCGCTCGCGCAGGTCCGTCGTGAGCTCCAGCACGGCGAGCACCTGCACGTCCTCGGTGCGGACGAGGTCGACGAGCGCCTCCGCGTCCGCCGCGCCGTACCAGGTGTTGGCGCCCATCACGCGCAGCGTCACCGCGTCGTCGGGCGGCGCGGGGCCGGGCACGAACGCGGGGACGAGCCACACCGCCTGGACGGCGACGCAGACCGCGAGCAGCGCCGCGAGCAGCCACCGGCGCGCGAGCAGCGTGAGCACGAGCCCCGCGACGGCGCCCAGGGCGACGAACGGCGTGAACCCGACGAGCTGCGCGACGGGCGTCCACGCGTCGTCGGGCAGCATGCGCACGAGCGTGAGAAGGAGCACCGCGACGGCGCCCGTGGCGAGCACGACCGTGAGGGGTCGGCCGCCCGGTCGGCGCCGCGTCGTGACGCGCGCGGGCGGGAGGCGCGTGGTGGCCGAGGTCATGCCCGGACTCTCGCAGCGCCGGCCCCGCCGCCGCGACCCGCCCCACCGGCCCGCCCGGCGATCTCCACGGAACCCGCCCCCCGCCCGTCCCGAACGTCCCGCCCGTCCGCCGAGACCGGACGACGACGCCCCGGCCACCGTGCGGTGACCGGGGCGTCGGTGGAGCGGGTGTCAGCCGAAGATGGCCGGCAGCGTGCCGCGGAAGGCCGCGTCCGCCTCGCTGAGCGGGACGGTGAACAGGCCCGCGACCTCGAGCGCCTCGCCCGACTCGGCGACGGCGCCGGGCTCGGTGCCCGTCTCGCCGATCTTCAGGACGGGGACGCCGCGCGCGACGCACGCGTCGACGAGCTTGGACTCCTCGCCGCGGGGCACCGCGACGAGCGCGCGGGCCGTCGACTCGGAGAACAGCGCCTCGAACGGGGTGACGCCGTCGCGCTCGGTCAGCGCGTCGAGCGACACGGTGGCCCCGACGCCGAAGCGCAGCGACGCCTCGAGGAGCGCCTGCGCGAGCCCGCCCTCGGAGAGGTCGTGCGCGGCCGACACGAGGTCGTCGCGGCTCGCGTTGACGAGGACGCCCGCGAGCGCCTTCTCGGCCGCGAGGTCCACCCGCGGGGGCACGCCGCCCAGGTGGCCGTGCTCGACGTCGGCCCACGCCGAGCCGTCGAGCTCCGCGCGCGTGGTGCCGAGGAGGTAGATGCTCTCCCCCGTCTCGCGCCAGCCCGACGGCGTGGCGTGGGCGACGTCGTCGAGCACGCCGAGCACGCCCACGACCGGGGTCGGGTGGATCGAGGAGTCGATCTGCCCCGGCTCGCCGGTCCCGTTGTAGAGCGACACGTTGCCGCCCGTCACGGGGACGCCGAGCTCGCGGCACGCGTCCGCGAGGCCCTCGATCGCCTCGACGAGCTGCCACATCGAGTCGGGGTCCTCGGGCGAGCCGAAGTTGAGGCAGTCGGTCACGGCGAGCGGGCGGGCGCCCGTCGTCGCGACGTTGCGGTACGCCTCGGCGAGCGCGAGGCGGGCGCCCGTGCGCGGGTCGAGCTTGCCGTAGCGGCCGTTCGCGTCCGTCGCGAGCGCGACGCCGAGGCCCGTGCTCTCGTCGACGCGGACCACGCCCGAGTCGTCAGGCTGCGCGAGCGCGGTGTTGCCCTGGACGAACCGGTCGTACTGGTTCGTCACCCACTCCTTGGACGCGAGGTTCGGCGACGCGAGGAGGCGCAAGGCCGTCGCGCGGAGCTCGTCGCCGCTCTCGGGGCGGGCGAGCGCGTCGGCGTCCACGGTGCGGGCGTTGAGCCCGTCCTGCCACGACGGGCGCGCGTACGGGCGGTGGTACACCGGGCCCTCGTGCGCGACGGTCCGCGGGTCGACGTCGACGATGCGCTCGCCGTGGTGGTCGATCGTCAGGCGCCCGGAGTCGTTGACCTCGCCGATCACGGCGGTCTCGACGTCCCACTTGGCGGTGATGGCGAGGAACTCGTCGAGCTTCTCCGGCGCGACGACCGCCATCATGCGCTCCTGCGACTCGGACATGAGGATCTCGCCCGCGTTGAGCGTCGGGTCGCGCAGCAGGACGTCGTCGAGCCACACGTGCATGCCGCCGTCGCCGTTCGAGGCGAGCTCCGACGTCGCGCACGAGATACCGGCGGCGCCGAGGTCCTGGATGCCCTCCACGACCTGCGCCGCGTAGAGCTCGAGGCAGCACTCGATGAGGACCTTCTCCATGAAGGGGTCGCCCACCTGGACGCTCGGGCGCTTGGCGGGCACGCCGTCCTCGAACGTCTCCGAGGCGAGGATCGAGGCGCCGCCGATGCCGTCGCCGCCCGTGCGGGCGCCGAACAGCACGACCTTGTTGCCGACGCCCGAGGCGTTGGCGAGGTGGATGTCCTCGTGGCGCAGCACGCCGAGGCACAGCGCGTTGACGAGGGGGTTGCCCTGGTACGAGGAGTCGAAGACGAGCTCGCCGCCGATGTTCGGCAGGCCGAGGCTGTTGCCGTACCCGCCGACGCCGCTCACGACGCCGTGCACGACGCGCGCCGTGTCCGGGTGGTCGACGGCGCCGAAGCGGAGCTGGTCCATGACGGCGACGGGGCGCGCGCCCATGGAGATGATGTCGCGCACGATGCCGCCGACACCCGTCGCGGCGCCCTGGTAGGGCTCGACGAACGACGGGTGGTTGTGCGACTCGACCTTGAACGTCACGGCCCAGCCGTCACCGATGTCGACGACGCCCGCGTTCTCGCCGATGCCGACGAGCAGGTGCTTCTTCATCTCGTCCGTGGTCGCCGCGCCGAACTTCGACAGGTGGACCTTGGACGACTTGTACGAGCAGTGCTCGGACCACATGACGGAGTACATCGCGAGCTCCGCGGCCGTGGGGCGACGCCCCAGGATGTCGCGGATGCGCTGGTACTCGTCCGGCTTGAGGCCGAGCTCGGCGAACGGCTGGACCTCGTCGGGCGTGGCGGCGGCATGCTCGACGGTGTCGAGCGTCGGCGCGGCGGGACGAGCCTCGGAGCGTGCGGAAGCCTGGGGTGCGGGGGCGGTCATCGTTTCCCTCGGGTGGGCGCTGAGCGGGGAGCGCACGACGGCGCGCGGCTAGTCTACCGGCGCCCAGGGAGAGGCCGTCCGGGCGTCTCGCGTCGCGGGCGACCGAGAAGTGAGACGAGCGTCTCGCCGTGCGGAAACCGGGTTTCCGGGTTCCGATGGAGGGGTGACCACCCTTCTCGAACCGACGTCCGGCACCGCCCGCAGCAGGACCAGCGACCTCCTCGACCCGCACCTGGAGCGGCTCGGCCACGAGCTCACGCTCGTCGAGCGCCAGCTCAACGGCTACTCCCGGCGCACGGGCTCCTACGTGGGCCGCGGGGCCGTCGAGACCGTCGAGCCGGCGGAGGGCCGCTACCGGGACGAGCTCGAGGCCGAGCGCGAGCGCATCCTGTCGCGCCTCGAGATGCTCAGCGCCATGCGCGTCGCCGCGTCCTGCTGACCACGACCGCGACCGCGACTCCGAGCGCGGCCACCGTGGGGCGCAGGACGGCTCAGATCGTCAGCCCCAGCACGATCGCCAGCACGCCGAGCGCGGGCGGCACGAGCTGGACGAGCGCCGCGCGCGCCTTCGACGGCGACGAGAGGATCAGCACGAGCCCCGCCGCGACCATCGACCCGGCCCCCGCGACCACGAGCGTCAGGCCGACGTCCTGCCGGTCCACCGCGTACAGGACGATGCCGAGCACGACGAGCACCGCGAGGAACAGGTTGTAGAACCCCTGGTTGAAGGCCATCTCGCGCGTGGCGGCCGCCTCCTCCGGGGACGTGCCGAACGTGGCGCGCGTGCGGGCGCTCGTCCACGTGAGCGACTCCATGACGAAGATGTACACGTGGATCGCCGCGGCGACCCCCGCGAGCGCCAGCCCGAACCCGATCATCGTCGGCCCCTCCCGGTCCGCGAGGCCGCACGGTGCGCGGACCCCGGCGTGCCGACCGGGTGTCGCTGCCTCAGCGCTCCTCAGCGTTCCACAGGAGCGGCTCCGCCGCCGCGAGCGCCACGGCCAGCGCGCCGACCACGAGCCCGACGCGCGTGTGCGGCAGGCGCACGCCGCGGTCGCGCAGCCGCTCCCCGCGCCGGTAGACCCACTTCTCCCCCGCGACCACGAGGGTCGTCGCGAGCGCGAGCCCGGCCGCCGCGCCCGCGACGGCGACGCCCGCCGGCACCGGCGTGGTGTCGTCGTCGGCCGTCGCCCAGGTGTTGTCCTCCCGCGGGGCGCCGTCGGCGGTCGTGGTCCCGGGCGTCGCGTCGGCCCCGTCCGCGTCCGCCTCGCGGGCGGCGTCGCGCAGGGAGCGCAGGCCCTCGCGCGCCTCGGTCCCCTCGGTCGTCGAGGTGAACGTCAGCACGACGGCGGCCGTCCCGACCGCGGTCTTGACGAGCGCGCGCGCCCAGCGCGGGCGGACGACGTCGGGCACGGCGTACCACGCCACGGTGGACAGCCCTGCGATCGCCACGGTGCGCGGGTCGGCGACCCGTCGGGTCGGCGCGTGCTCGGTCATCGTGCCCCTTCGTCGGCAGGTGTGCTCGGGGTTCCTAACGGCCCGCGACCGTGCCGAGTTCCTGCAGCGCGGAGGCGTTCGCGCAGGTAGCGCACCGCGGGGGCCTCGGTCATGGTCGCGCGCCACACGACCGTGACCGGGCGGGTCGGGACGGGCTCGCGCACGGGCACGGCGACGACGTCGGCCGGCAGCGGGCCGCGCCCGAGGCGCGGCACGAGCGCGACGGCGAGGCCCTGGGCCACGACCTCGACCTGCGACGCGAACTCGAGGCACCGGAAGTCGATGCGCGGGACGCGCGGCTCGCGCGCGAACATGTGGCAGAACCACTCGTAGCAGATGGTGCCGTCGGGCGTGCAGACCCACGTCTCGTCGAGCAGGTCCGACGGCGTGAGCGCCTCCCGCCCCGCGAGCGCGCTCGACGCGTGCACGAGCACGTCGGCCTCGTCGCGGAACAGCTCCTCGGCGCGCAGGCTCGGGGGCAGCGCGAGGCCGACGCCCTCCCAGTGGTGCACGAGCGCGAGGTCCAGGGTGCCCGCCGCGACGGCCGCGACGGCGTCCCACGGCTCGGTCTCCTCGACGACGAGGCGCAGGTCCGGCACGTCGTCCCGCACCTGCGCGAGGAGCGGTGCGACGACGCCGCGCACGGCCGTCGAGAACGACCCGAGGCGCACGGTCCCCGTGGGGCGGGCGCCGGCGTCGTGCAGGCGGGCCCGCAGCGACTCGACCTGCTCGCGCAGCGCGCGACCCTCCTCGACGACGCGCCGCCCCGCGGCCGTGAGCACGACGCCGCGGCCCTCGCGGTCGAGCAGGCGCGCGCCGAGGTCGCGCTCCAGGCGCTTCACCTGCTGCGAGACGGCGGACGGCGTGTACCCGAGGTCGCGCGCCGCGGCGTGCACGGTGCCGGTGCGCTCGACGGCGAGCAGCGCGTCCACGGCGGCGAGGTCGATCATGCGTCCGATCCTAACCGGAAGCGTCGCTACCGAGAACCGTTCATCACTGTGCGCTGGACGTTCACGGTGCGACGGGCGCACCCTCGATGCCATGCCGCTGCGCCCGTCCCTCCTCGCCGTCCTCGTCGCCGTCGTCTGGGGCGTGAACTTCGTCGTCATCGACCTGGGGCTCGGCGACGTGCCGCCGACGCTGTTCGTCGCCCTGCGCTTCCTCGTCGTGCTGGTCCCGGCGGTCTTCCTCGTCCCGCGGCCGCGCGCACGGTGGCGGGACGTGCTGCTGGTCGGCACGTTCATGAGCCTCGGCCAGTTCGGCCTGCTGTACACCGCGCTCGCGCTCGGCATGCCCGCCGGGCTCGCGTCGCTCGTGCTCCAGGCCCAGGTCGGGCTCACCGTGGTGTTCGCCGCCGCGGCGCTGCGCGAGGTCCCGACGCGTGCGCAGCTCGTGGGCGTGCTGGTCGGCGCGGCCGGGCTGGTCGTCGTCGGCGTGGGCCGCAGCGCCTCGACGCCGGCCCTCGCGTTCGTCGTGACGCTCGCCGCCGCGGCGTCGTGGGCGGTGGGGAACGTCGTCGCCCGACGCGCCGGGAGCCGCCGCGACCTGGCCTCTCCCTCGCGTGACCAGGGCTCTACCCCGCGCGACCTGGGCTCTACCTCGCGCGACCAGGGCTCTCCCTCGCGGCCCGGGCTGGAGGGGCTGTCGATGACGGTGTGGTCGGCGCTCGTGGTGCCGGTCCCCATGCTCGGGCTGTCGCTCGCGCTCGACGGGCCGGACGCCGTCGGGCACGCGCTCACCCACCTCACGCTCGCGCCGGTCCTGTCGACCCTCTACACCGCCTGGCTCGCGAGCCTCGTGGGCTACGGGATCTGGAACACGCTCCTCGCGCGGTACCCGGCGTCGGCGGTCGTGCCGTTCACGATGCTCGTGCCGCCGGTCGGGATGCTCGCCGCGTGGCTCGTGCTCGACGAGGTGCCGAACGCGGCCGAGGTGGTGGGCGGCGTCGTGCTCCTGCTGGGTGTCGCGACGACGACGGGCGTCCTCGGGCGACGGCGCTCGCCCGGCACGGCGGTCGCGCCCGGCGCGACGGCCGTCCCCGGCACGGCGGTCGCGCCCGACGCGGCGGCGTCCTTCGTCGCGACCGACCCGCCCTCCGCTCCCGGGCGCCCCGACGCGACCGCGACCGACGGTCCGACCGGGACACGCGCGCGTTCGCGCTGACAGGACGCCCGCGCGGGGGTTCCATGGGAGTCCGGGACGTCCGAGACGCGAGGGAGCCTCTCATGAGCGAGACCGCGGGCCGCACGGAGGAACGGCAGCAACCGGAGCTCAAGCGCGTCATGGGGCCCAAGCTGCTCCTGCTGTTCATCGTCGGGGACATCCTGGGCACAGGCGTGTACGCGCTCACCGGCCAGGTCGCGGGCGAGGTCGGCGGGGCGGCGTGGCTGCCGTTCCTGCTCGCGTTCGTCGTCGCGACGATCACCGCGTTCTCCTACCTCGAGCTCGTCACGAAGTACCCGAGCGCCGCGGGCGCCGCGCTCTACACGCACAAGGCGTTCGGCATCCACCTGCTGACGTTCGTCGTCGCGTTCATGGTCATGAGCTCCGGGATCACGTCGGCCTCCACGGCGTCCAACGCGTTCGCGGGGTTCGTCTCCGACGGGTTCGGGCTCGAGCTGCCGACGGGCGGGGACGGGCGCCTGCTCATCGCCCTCGCCTTCATGGCCCTCGTCGCGCTCGTCAACCTGCGCGGGGTCGGGGAGAGCGTCAAGGCGAACGTCGTGCTGTCGCTCGTCGAACTGTCCGGCCTCCTGCTCGTCATCTTCGTGGGGCTGTGGGCGACGACGCAGGGCCGCGCCGACTTCTCGCGCGTCGTCGTGTTCGAGAGCGCCGACGACAAGAGCGTGTTCCTCGCCGTCACCGCCGCGACGACGCTCGCGTTCTTCGCGATGGTCGGGTTCGAGGACTCCGTGAACATGGCCGAGGAGTGCAAGAACCCCGTGCGGGACTTCCCGCGCATGATGCTCACCGGGCTCTCGATCACGGGCGCGATCTACGTGCTCGTCGCGATCACCGCCGTCGCGCTCGTCCCCGTGGGCGACCTCACGGACGACGCCAAGGGGTCCGCGCTCACGCAGGTCGTCGCGGCGGGCGCGCCGAACCTGCCGTTCGACACGATCTTCCCGTTCATCGGGATGTTCGCCGTCGCTAACTCCGCGCTCATCAACATGCTCATGGCGTCCCGCCTGCTCTACGGCATGGCGAACCAGGGCGTGCTGCCGCGCGCGTTCGGCCAGGTGCACCCGTTCCGCCGCACGCCGTGGGTCGCGATCCTCGTGACGACGGCCATCGCGTTCGCGCTCATCGTGTACGTCGTGCGGCAGTCCGGGACCGCGGCGGGCACCAACGCGGTCGCCCTGCTGGGCGGGACGACGTCGCTGCTCCTGCTCGCCGTCTTCACGATCGTCAACATCGCGCTCCTCGTGCTGCGCCGCGACCGCGTCGACCACGAGCACTTCCGCACCCGCACCTGGCTCGCGGTGCTCGGCGCCCTCACGTGCGCGTACCTCGCCGGGCCGTGGGCCCGCAGCGCCGAGCAGCAGGAGCAGTACGTCATCGCGGGCGCGCTCGTGGCCCTCGGGGTCGTGCTCTCGTTCGTCACGTGGCTCTACAACCGCTCGGTGCGCCACCGCCGGATCGCGTTCTCCGACGTGTCGCGCCTGGAGGACGACGTCGACGACGACGGCCCGGGGCGGTGACCGCCGTCGCGCATGATGGGTCCATGCAGACCCGTGTCGCCGCCTACGCCGTGGTCGTCCGCGAGGACGGCCGGATGCTCCTCCCCCACTGGAGCGAGGGGGACCGCGGCGGCTGGACGCTGCCCGGCGGCGGCATCGACCCGGGCGAGGACCCCGCCGCCGCGGCCGTCCGCGAGGTGCGCGAGGAGACCGGCTACGACGTCGAGCTCGACGGCCTGCTCGGCGTCGACAGCCTCGTGATCGACGCCGCCGACCGGATCCGGCCCGAGGACCGCGACCGGTCGCTGCACGCGATCCGCATCGTCTACCGGGCCCACGTGGTGGGCGGCGAGCTGCGCGTCGAGGAGGACGAGTCGACCGACGACGTCGGCTGGTTCACGCCCGACGAGGTCGACGCGCTGGACCGCGTCGGCCTCGTCGACGTGGCCCGCCGCTGGGCCGGCCTGCTCCCCGTGCCGTCGTGACCCGCTCGCGCCGGGTGGCCGGCGGGCTGCCCGGGACGACGGTGCTGGGCGCGCTCGCCGTCGCCGTCCTCGTCCCGGCCGCGCTCGCCGCGTGCACGCCCGGCACCCCGGCGCCGGACCCGGACGTGGTGACGTCCGCACCGGTGCAGGTCCCGTCGCCCGGCCCGGGCGCCACCACCGAGGACGGCGGAGCCGCGGACGACCCGGACGGCGACCGGCACGGCGACACCGAGCCCGCGTCCGTGCGCGTTCCCGTGGGGACGGCGACGGTCGAGCTCGCCGTACTCCCGCCGACGTCGGGCGGGGCGACGCCTCCCCGCGTCACGGCCGACGCCGAGGGTGCGTCCGACGTCACGCTCGCCCTCGCGGGTGCCGCCGCCGTGGTCTCGGTGGAGGGCGGCTCGCTCGTGCGCCACGCGGACGGCACGCTCACCGTCCTGGACGACGGCGGCACGCCCGTCGGCGGGCTCGGCGCCCCGCGCGTCGTGGGCCGGCACGGCGCGCCGGGCACGCCCGGCGCGGACGGCGCGGACGGCGCAAGCGGGGCGGCGAGCGGGGCGGCCGACGGCGCGGACGCCGGCCCCGCGGCGAGCACCCCCGCGCCCGGGACCCCGCGCGTCCGGGTCGCGCTCGTCGACGCCCACCGCGCGGAGGTGACGCTCGTGGGGACCGCGGGGACGACGTCGGACGCGGACGACGCGGCGGGCGCTCCCGCCGGGGACGCGGATGGGACCGCGACGCCGGACGCCGCCGCGGCGTGGGACGTCGTCGTCCCGCTCGGCACGCGCGCGGTGCGGAGCACCGGCTGGGGCGAACGCGAGGGCGGCCGATCGCTCGCCGTCGACCCGACGGCGTGGGCCCGCGCCGCCGGGCAGGCGGGCCGTGAGCTCGTGTGGGCGCAGGTCGTCGCCGCCGAGCCGGAGGCCGACACCCCGACGATGCACGACCAGCTCGTGTGCCACGCCGTCGGCGCCCCGGACAAGGCGACGTGGAACCTCGAGCCCTGGCGGCCCGACGTCGGGCTGCTCGCCACGATGTCCGCGCGCTGCAACCCCGTCTGACCACCGCCGTCGACCCGACTGCGGCCCGCGCACCGGCTCGGCCGCCGAGCACGACGTCCCTCCCCGTCGAGCACGAGGTTCCTGTCGGCACGCGCCTCGGAACGACACGAACCTCGTGCTCGGCGACCGGGACGGAGACCGAGACGGCAACGGCCCGGGCGGCGCGACGGCTGGTGGACGTCGTGCCGCCCGGGCCTGACCCTCGGCAGCGGTACCGCTCCGCCTGCGACGCCGAGGACGTTCCGGGGTGGCGCCGAGGACGGCGCCGGGGTGGTCAGCGGGCCTGCGGGCCGCCCTTCGCGGCCTTGCGCAGCGACTTCTCGCTCCGCGGCTCGTCGCCGCTCGCGCGCAGGCGCCGGTAGTAGTCGCGCGCCTCGTCCTGGCGCTCCTTCTCGATGCCCGTCGCGATCGTCGCGCGCAGGTGCTCGGGGCCGTAGCCCCAGGCGTCGACGAGGTCCTGCGCGTGCGGACGCAGCCGGTCGATGAGGCGGTCGAGGTAGCTCGTGACCGTGCGCGCGCGCTGCGTCGAGAGGCGCCCGTTGAGCAGGTACCAGGCGAGGTGCCGCTCGACGAGGCTCAGGCCGAACAGGTCGCGCACCGTGGTGAGGACCTCGCGCGTGCCCGCGTCCTCGATCGTGCCGAGCGCCTGCGTGAACGCCTCCCAGCGCAGCAGCTCCGCGTGGGCGCGGGCCGCCTCGACGAGCTCGACCTGGTGGGCGTTGAACAGGTTCGTCGCCGTCTCCGGGTCGGCCTTCTGCGCCGGGCGCAGCGCCTGCGCGACGTCCGCGACCATCGTCTCGACCCGGTCGGTGAGCAGCGCGCGCTGCGTCTCGGGGTCGCGCAGGTGGCCGGCCGCGCGGCGCGGGTCGCCGACGTCCGCGAGCGCCTGGGCGGCCCGCTTGAGCGGCGTGCGGTGCAGCGCCATGTCGCCCGCGCGCTCGACGACGACGCGTGCCATCTGGCCCGGGGTGATGCCCTTGAACTGCTTGCCGTAGTCCGCGAGCAGGCGCTTCGCGACGAGCTGGAGCAGCACGGTGTTGTCGCCCTCGAACGTCGCGTACACGTCGAGGTCCGCGCGCAGGCTCGTGATGCGGTTGGTCGTGAGGAATCCGGCCCCGCCGCACGCCTCGCGCGTCTCCTGGAGCACGTCGAGCGCGAACCGCGTGCTCGTCGCCTTGAGCGCGGCCGCCGTCGTCTCGAGGTCCTCGCGCTGCTCCGGGGTGTCCTCCTCGCCGGAGAACACCGAGTGGAACAGGTCGAGCAGGCGGTCGTGCGCGAAGTGCGCCGCGTAGGTCTCCGCGATGGGGACGATCAGGCGACGCTTGTGCGTGCCGTAGTCGAGGAGCACGACCTCCTCCGTCGGCGTCGCCCCCGTGAACTGGCGGCGCTCGTTCGCGTACCGCACCGCGATCGCGAGGCCGAGCTTCGCCGCGGTCACCGCGGCGCCGTCGAGCGACACGCGGCCCTGGACGAGCGAGCCGAGCATCGTGAAGAAGCGGCGTCCGGGGCTGTCGATGGGGCTGGAGTACGTGCCGTCGGCGTCCACCGAGCCGTAGCGGGCGAGCAGGTCGGTGCGCGGGACCCGCACGTGGTCGAAGTGCAGGCGCCCGTTGTCGATGCCGTTGAGGCCGCCCTTCTGGCCGTCGTCCTCGCCGCCCACGCCGGGCAGGAAGGGCAGCCGGCCGAGCTCGTCGCGCTCACCCGCGGTGTCGCGGATGGGCACGTAGAACGCGTGCACGCCGTGGTTGACGTTCTTCGTGATCAGCTGCGCGAACACGACCGCGGCGACGCCGTGCACGCCCGCGTTCCCGAGGTAGTCCTTCCACGCCCCGCGGAACGGGGTGTGGATGACGAACTCCTCGGTCTCCGGGTCGTACGTCGCCGTGGTGGCGATGCTCGCGACGTCGGACCCGTGGCCGATCTCCGTCATCGCGAACGCGCCCGGCACCGAGAGGTCCATGGCGCCCGGCAGGAGGCGGTCCTGCTGCTCGGGCGTGCCCAGGTGCAGGATCGCCGAGCCGAACAGCCCCCACTGCACGCCCGCCTTGATCTGCAGCGACGGGTCGGCCGCGACGAGCTCCTCGAACCCGGCGAGGTTGCCGCCCGCGTCGTCCGCGCCGCCGAGGCGCTCCGGGTACCCGCGCCACACCTGGCCCTTGCCCACGAGCAGGTGCATCTGCTCCAGCACGCGCTCGCGGTGCTCGCGCAGGCTCTGACCCTCGATGCGCTGGAACGCCTCCTCGCCCGCGGTCGCGCGCGCCGCCGCGCGCAGGTCGGCCCAGCGGCCGAGCAGGATCTTCTCGAGGGCGGCGACGTCGACGCGGGCGGGGCCCTGCGACGTCGGGCCCGCGTCGCCGGCGCTCGTCGTGCGCGGTGCGAGCGCGGGACGGTCGGACGTGGCGGTCATGGCTTCTCCTTGGGGTCTGAGGCGGTCGCCGGGTGCGGAGGGCGGACGGCGTCCGGGCGGGTCGCGCCCGGGTTGTGGGAGAGGACGCCGACGGGGCCGGCCCACAGCCACGCGGCGACGCGCTCGGTGAGCTGCTCGCGGTCGGGGACGTCGGCGCGGTCGCGGTGGGCGAGCCACCACTCGCCGGCGCCCCGGACGAACCCGACGGCGCCCGCGGCCCACGCCGCGGCGTCGGCCGGGGAGACGTCGGTGACCCGGGCGAAGGGCTCGGCGACGAGCTCGATCACCGAGTCGAGGAAGGCGGCGAGCGGGGCGCGGTCGGCGCCGCCCGCGCCCTGGGTGAGGCCGCTCGCCGCGAGCTGGGCGGCGGGCTCCTCCGTCCCCGCGACGGCGCTCGTCCGGGTGACGAAGTAGTACACGTTCGGCGAGCTCTCGATCATCTCGAGGTACACGCCGACCATCGCGCGCAGCGCGCGCTTGGGCGTCTCCGCGGCCTCGGCCGCCTGGGTCAGGGCGTCGTGCATCTGCCCCACGACGGCGGAGCCCAGGGCGACCTGGAGCCCGGTCTTGTCGTCGAAGTAGCGGTAGATGATCGACTTCGACGTACCCGACGCCGCCGCGATCTCGTCCATGGAGACCCCGGGGCCTCCCCGGTGCACCGCCTTGCTGGCCGCCCGGATGAGCTCCGCGCGGCGCGCCGCCCGGTGCTCGTCCCAGCGGGTCGACCGACCGTCGACCGCGGCGGCCGGCTGCACCCGCCCTCGGGTGACCGGTCGCGCGTCGGCACCTGCGTTCACGTCGTCCTCCGTTGCGCCCGACCTCGATGTCGTCGGCACCTCGTCACGGGTGCCGTGCCGGGGCAGGGCACAGCCCTGTGACCCGACTCACGAAACCGAGAGTATCAGGTACTCTTGGTATTGGACACCAACCGGCCCTCTCCCCCGCCTCGCGCACGCCGTGCCGAGGCGCCCTCCCGGGCCGGCACCGAACGCAGCGCAGCGAGCACGGACAGGAAGTGAGGCACAGTGGCCACCAGCACCAGCCCCCGCCCGACCCCCGAGCAGTCCCCCCGGGAACACGCCCCCGCGGGCGCTCCCCGCGACGCGTGGGTCGTGGGCGGGAACCGCATCCCGTTCGCCCGCGCCGGCAAGAAGTACGCGTCCGCGAGCAACCAGGAGATGTTCACCGCCGCGCTCGAAGGGCTCGTCGCGCGCTTCGGCCTCCAGGGCGAGCGGCTCGGGGAGGTCGTCGGCGGCGCCGTGCTCAAGCACTCCCGCGACTTCAACCTCGTGCGCGAGTCCGTGCTCGGGTCGTCGCTCTCCCCGCAGACCCCGGCCTACGACCTCCAGCAGGCGTGCGCGACCGGCCTGGAGGCGACCATCGCCGTCGCGAACAAGATCCGTCTCGGCCAGGTCGAGTCGGGCGTCGCGGGCGGCTCCGACACCGTGTCCGACGCCCCCATCGCCGTGAGCGAGGGCCTGCGCCGGGCGCTGCTCGAGGCGAGCCACGCCAAGACGCTCGGCCAGCGCGTCAAGGCGTTCGCGAAGGTCCGCCCCGCCGACCTCGCGCCGCTCACGCCCGCGACCGACGAGCCGCGCACCGGCCTGTCGATGGGCGAGCACCAGGCGATCACGACGGCCCGCTGGGACATCTCGCGCGAGGCGCAGGACGAGCTCGCGCTCGCGAGCCACGAGCACCTCGCGGCCGCGTGGGACGCCGGGTTCTTCGACGACCTCGTCACCCCGTTCCGCGGGCTCGTGCGCGACGACAACCTGCGCGCCGACTCGTCGCTCGAGAAGCTCGCCGCGCTCAAGCCGGTGTACGGCAAGCGTCTGGAGGGCGTCACCCCGACCATGACGGCGGGCAACTCGACCCCGCTCACCGACGGCGCGTCGACCGTCCTCCTCGCCTCGGCCGAGTGGGCGCGCGAGCGCGACCTGCCGCTGCTCGCGCGCGTCGTCGACGCGGAGACCGCCGCCGTCGACTTCGTGCACGGCCACGAGGGCCTGCTCATGGCGCCCGCGCACGCGGTCCCCCGCCTGCTCGCCCGCAACGGGCTCGCACTCGGCGACTTCGACCTCTACGAGATCCACGAGGCGTTCGCGTCGACCGTGCTCACGACGCTCAAGGCCTGGGAGGACGACGAGTACTGCCGCACCGAGCTCGGGCTCGACGGCGCGCTCGGCTCGATCGACCGCTCGCGGCTCAACGTGAACGGCTCCTCGCTCGCCGCGGGCCACCCGTTCGCCGCGACCGGCGGGCGCATCGTCGCGACGGCGGCCAAGCTCCTCGCGCAGCGCACCGCCGAGACCGGGGCACCCGCGCGTGCGCTGATCTCCGTGTGCGCCGCGGGCGGCCTCGGCGTCGCCGCGATCCTCGAGTCCGTCCCCGCGACCGACGCCGCCTGACGCCCCGACGACCGAGAGGAACACCCGTGACCGACTCCTACGTCCAGGCCGTCAACTCCGGCTTCACGAAGACGCTCGCCAAGAAGCTCGGCCTCCCGCGCCCCGCGGTCCTGCGCCGCTTCCGCGCGGGCGACCCGCTCACCGTCGGGCCCGTGCTCGTGCTCGGCGGCACGCCGGGCGTGCGCGACGACGCCGACCTCGTCGCCGAGGCCCTGCTCGGCTGGGACCTCGACGTCCGCCAGACCCCGGACGACACGACCCGCTGGGGCGCGGTCGTCGTCGTGCTCAGCGGGATCGAGCGGCCGCAGGACGCGTCCGCGCCCGTCATGGCGCTCTCGGCGACGCTCCGCCGCCTCGCGCCCAACGGCCGCGTCGTGACGATCTCGCGCGCCCCCGCCGACACCGACTCCCCCGAGCTCGCCGCCGCCCGCGAGGGCGTCGACGGGTTCCTGCGGTCCGTCGCCAAGGAGCTGCGCTACGGCGCGACCGCCAACGGCATCCAGGTGACCGACGACGCCCCCGTCGACAGCCCGAGCGTCCTCGCGACCCTCCGCTTCTTCCTCTCGGCGAAGTCCGCGTTCGTCGACGGCCAGCTCCTCCGGGTGGGTCCGAGCGCGACCGACGGCGCCTCCGGGAGCACCTCCGCCGACCTCGACCAGCCGCTCGCCGGCAAGGTCGCCGTCGTCACGGGCGCGGCCCGCGGCATCGGGGCGCAGGTCGCCCGGACGCTCGCGCGCGACGGCGCGAAGGTCGTCGTCGTCGACGTGCCCGCGGCGGGCGAGGCGCTCGCCCGGGTCGCGAACGAGATCAAGGGCACGGCGCTGCAGCTCGACGTGACCGCCGACGACGCGGGCGCCCGGATCCTCGAGCACGCCCGCGCACGGCACGGCGGGCTCGACGTCCTCGTGCACAACGCCGGCATCCTGCGCGACAAGCTGCTCGCCAACATGTCGCCCGACAAGTGGGACGCGGTGGTCGCGGTGAACCTCGCCGCACAGCTGCGGATCACGGAGTACCTGCTCGGCGCGAACGGGTTCTCCTCCGCGCCGCGCGTCGTGTCCCTCGCTTCGACGAGCGGGATCGCGGGCAACCGGGGCCAGGCGAACTACGCGTTCTCCAAGGCGGGCGTCATCGGGCACACGCGCGCGTTCGCCCGCCTGCTCGCGGCGCCGGGCGGTCCGGGCGGGACGGCGAACGCCGTCGCGCCGGGCTTCATCGAGACGGACATGACGGCGTCGATCCCGTTCGTGCAGCGCGAGGTCGCGCGCCGCGTCGCGTCGCTCCAGCAGGGCGGCCAGCCCGTGGACGTCGCCGAGGCGATCGCGTTCCTCGCGTCGCCCGCGGCCGGGGGCGTCAACGGGCAGGTGCTGCGCGTGTGCGGGCAGAACGTGGTGGGCCGGTGACGGCGCCCGCGGGCGCCCCGGCGCGCGTCGAGACGCTGCCCGCCGTCCCGGGTCTGGGCGGCCTGTACGTGCGCGGGCTCGCGGCGTCGGGCCGGATCGCGGCGGCGCACCGGCTGCCCGTCCGGGGCGGCCGGACGGAGCTGACGCTCCCGGACGTCACCTACCGGGTCGCGGCCGTCCCGACGGGCGACGACGCGGCGCCGGGCCACGTCGGCAGCGCCGCGCACCTCGCGCGGTACGCGCGGCTCGTGGGCGAGGCGCCGTCGGACGTCCTGCCCGCCGGGTACCTGCACGTGCTGGGGTTCCCGCTCGCGACGGCCGTCATGGTGCGGGCCGACTTCCCGCTCCCGCTGCTCGGCATGGTGCACCTCGCGAACTCGGTGTCCGTGCTGCGCCCGGTGCGGCTCGGGGACGCGCTCGAGGTCCGCGCGTGGGCGCAGGACCTGCGCCCGCACCGTCGCGGGGTCCAGGTGGACCTCGTCACGGAGGTCTCGGTGCTGCGCACGGACGACGAGCGCGCCGCGGGGAGCGGGCTGGCCGCGACGACGCTCGCCTACCGGGGCGTCTCGACGTACCTCGCGAAGGGCGCGTCCCTCCCGGGCGGCCCCGCCCCGGCCGACGCCGAGGGCCCCGCCGCGTTCGTCCCGCCCCTGCCCACCGCGCGGTGGAGGCTCGGGGCGGGGACCGGCCGCGCGTACGCGGCGGTGTCCGGCGACCGCAACCCGATCCACACCTCGGCGCTGGGCGCCAAGGCGTTCGGGTTCCCGCGCGCCATCGCGCACGGCATGTACACCGCGGCGCGGGCGCTCGCCGAGGCGGGCCCCGGTCGCGGCGACGCCTACGACTGGACCGTCACGTTCGCCAAGCCGGTGCTGCTCCCCGGCACGGTCGACGTCGCGCTGCGCCCGGCGGCCGACGTGCCCGCCGAGGTGCGGGACGCCGTCGGGCAGGTCGCGGCGGCCGTGCCCGACGGCGCGGGCGACCCGGGCACGGGCGTCACCTACCAGGCGTGGGACGGCAAGGGCCGCCTCCACCTCGCGGGCCGCGTCACCCCCCGCCCCTGACCCCCGCTGCCGAGCACGGGGTTGATGTCGTTCTCGAGCGCATGACGACACCTACCCCGTGCTCGACGCCACGCAGGCTCGTGCTCGGCGGGACAGCCCCGTCAGGGCAGGCGGGCGAGCAGGCCGGCGCGGACGGTCGGCCACTCGTCGCGGAGGACCGAGAAGTAGGCGGTGTCCTGGCGGGAGCCGTCGGGCGCCACGCGGTGGCTGCGCAGGACGCCCTCCGGCACTGCGCCCAGGCGCCGGATCGCCCCGATGGACCGGCTGTTGCGGGCGTCGGCTCGGAGCGCGACGCGCGCGACCCCGAGGTCCTCGAACGCGTGCCGCAGCAGGAGGTACTTGCACGCCGGGTTCGTCGTCCCGCCCCACCACTCGCGCGCGTAGAACGTGGACCCGAGCTCGACCCGGCCCTGGGACGGGACCCACTCGTAGAGCGACGTCGAGCCACGGACCACGGCGTCGGCGGTCGCGCCGTCCGCACCGGGTGCACCGGGAGCGCCGGGAGCACCGAGGACCGCGAACGCGAGCCGGCCCGGCGCGGCGGCCGCGTCGCGCACGTAGCCCTCCATCGCCTCCGTGCCGCGCGGGACGGCGCTGGACATGCCCGCCCAGATGCCGTCGTCGACGAGGGCGCCGAGCGCCGGCGCGTGGGTCGCGGCGAGCGGTTCGAGGCGGACGCCGAAGCCTTCGAGGACGGTCTCGTGCTGCACCCGCACATCCCACCACACCACCGGTGCTCCGACCGCGTGCGAACCCGGCCGACCGTGGTTACGGTCGAGAGGTACCGACGAGAGGAGCACCCATGGGACTCGGAGACAAGGCCAAGCACGCCGCCGAAGAGGCGGGTGGCAAGCTCAAGGAAGGCGCGGGCAAGCTCACGGACAACGAGCGGCTCGAGGCCGAGGGCCAGGCTGACCAGGCCAAGGCCAACGTCAAGCAGGCGGGCGACGACGTCAAGGACGCGTTCGACCGCTGACGTGCTCCACCGTTCTGCTCACGAGGGCTCCGCTCCGGCGGGGCCCTCGTGGCGTCTCCGGGACCGTTCGACCGGGACGCGACGACCGGGATGCGACGACCAGGACTCGACGAGCGGGAGCCGCGACGGTCAGGACGCGGCGAGCGGCCGGACGTCGGCCGACGGCGCCGGGGCGAGCACCGGGACGACGCGCGGGGCGGTGATCCGCGCGAGGAGGCCCACCTCGACCCCGGGCCACTCGGGCGCGAGGATCGAGAACAGCACGGAGTCGGCGCGCGTCCCGTCGGGCGCGGTGCGGTGCCCGCGCATGACGCCCTCCTCGTGGGCGCCGAGACGGCGCATCGCACCGAGCGAGCGCTCGTTGCGGGTGTCGACGCGGAAGCCGACCCGGTGCACGTCCCACGTCTCGAACGCGTGGCGCAGCAGGAGCCACTTCGTCACGGGGTTGACGAGGCTCCCCCACGTGGAGCGCGCGTAGAACGTGCGGCCCACCTCGACGCGGCGGTCGACGAGCGACAGGTCGCGGAACGCGGTGCTGCCAAGCACGGCGCCGGGCGCGCCGTCGGGGTCGACGGCGCGCACGACGAAGCCCGTGAGGTCCGGGGCCGCGCGGGTCGCGGCCACGAGATCGGCCATCCCCGCGACCCCGTAGGGCAGGGGGATGCTCATCCCTGACCACATCGCCTCGTCGACGAGGCCGGCCAGCGTCTCAGCGTGCTCCAGGGCCAGCGGTTCCAGCCGGAAACCGTGCCCCGAGAGGACGACGTCGTGCAGCACAGCGCATATCAGAGCACACGCGGAACACCGCGCCAAGAGGGTCCGGCGACGCGGTGGACAACGCTCGGCGACGACCCGGTGAACAGGCTGCCGCGTCGGCCGCCGGTGACGGTCAGACGGCCGGTCCGCAGCCCGCCGCGTCGGCGAGGAAACCCGCCGCCGCGGTCGCGAAGAGCCCCTCCAGGCCGGACCCCGCGGGGACCGGGCGCGGGTCGTCCACGACGGCCCAGCAGCCGTCGACGACCTCGTACCGGGTGGTCGGTCCCTGCTCGACGTACGCGCGCACGGCCTCGACGAGGCGCACGACGTCCGCACCGGTCGTCCCGACGCCCACCGAGGCGCGGATCGCGCCCGCGTCGTAGCCGAGGCGCGCGAGCAGCGGGTGCGCGCAGAACCGGCCGTCGCGCACGCCGATGCCGTGCTCGGCCGAGAGGTAGGCGGCGACGAGGCCCGGGTCGTGGCCCTCGACGGCGAACGTCACGACGCCGACCGGGTCGACGGCGTCGTCCCACACGCGCACGACCCGGACACCCGGGACGGCCTCCAGGCCCGCGACGAGGGCCGCGCGGAGCGCCGCCTCGTGCGCGTGCAGGTCGGCCGGGTCGAGCGCGGCGAGCGCGTCGCACGCCGCCGCGAGCGCCGCGGCGCCCACCACGTTCGGCGAGCCGGCCTCGTGGCGTGCGGGCGCCGTCTGCCACTGCGTCCCGGTCACCGCGACCTGGCGCACGGCGCCGCCGCCCGCGAGGTAGGGGGTGCCCGCGTCGAGCCAGTCGCGCCGCCCGACGAGCGCCCCCGCGCCGAACGGCGCGTAGGTCTTGTGCCCCGAGAACGCGACGTAGTCGACGCCCGACGCGGCGAGCGAGAACCCGCGGTGCGGGACGAGCTGCGCGCCGTCGAGCACGACGCGCGCCCCGGCGTCGTGCGCGGCGCGGACGACCTCGGCGACGGGCAGGGACTCGCCCGTGACGTTGGAGGCGCCGGTCACGGCGACGAGCGCGTACGGGAAGCGCGCGAGCTCGGTGCGCAGGCCCGAGAGCGTCTCCGCGACGGACGCGCCGCCCGCGAGGACCGTCGCGCCGCCGGCGCGCTGCCACGGCAGCAGGTTCGCGTGGTGCTCGACGTCGAGGACGAGCACGCGCCCGGGCGTGCCGTCCGGGTTCGCCGGGACGCAGCCCGCGAGGAGGTTGAGCGAGTCGGTCGTGTTGCGCGTGACGACCGTGACGTCGTCCTCGCGCGCGCCGACGAACGCGCCGATCGTGCGGCGCGACGCCTCGTAGAGCGCCGTGGAGACCTGCGAGAGGTAGCCCGCGCCGCGGTGCACGCTCGCGTAGAGCGGCAGCACCTCGGTCACGCGGTCCGCGACCGAGCGCAGCGCCGGGGCCGACGCCGCGACGTCGAGGTTCGCGTACGGCACGCTGCGGCCGTCGACGAGCGGGACGAGCGTGTCCCCGCCGACGACGGGCAGGAGCGCGGGCGCGTCGGCGAGCGCCGCGAGGTCAGGGGCCGGGGCGTCGGTGGGACACGAGACGTCCGCGAGAGCAGTCATGGCACAGTCCTCCAGGGTCGTCCGGGGAGAACCTCCCCGCGCTTGCCGCCCGCCGGTCGGCGTGCGGCCTGGTCGTCACCCGGGGCACCCCGCCGCGAGAGGAGGGTTGCCGGCCAGCAAACCGGGGTTTCGCGCTGGCGCTCATGACCTGCGGACCAGGATGTCCGCGCGGACGGTGACGTGTCAACCGGTGGTCACGGCGTCTCGGATGGCGGGACGCGGCGCTCCGCGTCATAAGCCCGCGCGTCGGAGCCACGCGGCGTCGGGCACCTCCACCCCGGGCCGCTCCCCGAGACGGGCGTTCCGCACGTCGGACGCGTGGCGTACGATCCGAGCCAACCATCCGGAGCGGCCGAGTGACGTGGCACGTCGACGCCGCAGCAACCCCCCGGACCGCCTCGGCGGCCGGGCGCAGGGTGCTACTGCCACGATCGATGGAGGAGGACTCTCATGAGCGACCAGTCCCAGCAGGCGTCGGCACCCCGGCCGGCACCCCCCGAGGCGCGTCCCGCCGTCGGCTACGCCGGCGACCTCACCCCGCAGCAGGCGTGGGACCTGCTCGCGCACGACGAGCGCGCCGTGCTCGTGGACGTCCGTACCGAGGGCGAGTGGCGCACCATCGGCGTGCCCGACGCCACGGAGCTCGGCCGCGACGTCCTGTTCGACGAGTGGGTGACCCCGGCGGGCCCCAACCCGCGGTTCCTCGACCGGCTCGTCGAGGCAGGTCTGACGCCCGGCGACGAGCGTCCCGTCGTGTTCCTGTGCCGCTCGGGCCAGCGGTCGATCGGCGCGGCGCGCGCGGCCACGGCTGCCGGGCTCGGGCCGTCGTACAACGTGCTCGAGGGCTTCGAGGGCGCCCAGGGGTTCTCGGGCCTGCGGGACGTCGAGGGCTGGAAGGTCCGCGGGCTGCCCACCACGACGTTCGACGAGGCCGCCCGGTGAGCGCGGTCGTGCCCGGGAGCGTGCCCGGCGGCTCCGGCCGCAAGCCCCTGCCCGCGAGCGCCCGCCCCGCGACGCTCGCCGTGCGCGGCGGCCACGCGCGCACCGAGTTCCAGGAGACGTCCGAGGCGCTGTTCCTCACGCAGGGCTACACGTACGACCGCGCCGCGGACGCCGAGGACGCGTTCAAGGGGGAGCTCGACCGGTTCGTCTACTCGCGCTACGGCAACCCGACCGTGCACACGTTCGAGGAGCGCCTGCGCCTCCTGGAGGGCGCGGAGGCGTGCTACGCGACGGCGTCCGGCATGTCCGCCGTGTTCACGGCGCTCGCCGCGCTGGTGCGGTCCGGGTCGCGCATCGTCGCGGCGCGCGCGCTGTTCGGGTCGAGCCTCGTCATCTTCGACGAGATCTTCGCGAAGTGGGGCGTGCGGACGGACTACGTCGACGGCCACGTGCTGTCGCAGTGGGAGGAGGCGCTGTCCACCCCCGCGGACGTCGTGTTCTTCGAGACGCCGTCCAACCCCATGCAGGACGTCGTCGACGCGCGGCGCGTGAGCGAGCTCGCGCACGCCGCCGGCGCGGTCGTCGTGCTCGACAACGTGTTCGCGACGCCGCTGCTGCAGCGGCCGCTCGAGCTCGGGGCCGACGTCGTCGTCTACTCGGCGACCAAGCACATCGACGGGCAGGGCCGCGTGCTCGGCGGCGCGATCCTCGGGACGGAGGAGTACGTCACCGGCCCGGTGCAGACGTTCATCCGCAACACCGGGCCGTCGCTCTCGGCATTCAACGCGTGGGTGCTGCTCAAGGGCCTCGAGACGCTGCCCGTGCGCGTCGCCGCGCAGAACGCCGCCGCGGCACAGGTCGCGGAGGCGCTGGAGCAGCTCCCCGGGATCGGCCGCGTGCGCTACCCGTTCCTCGCGTCGCACCCGCAGCGCGAGCTCGCTCAGTCGCAGCAGAGCGGCGGCGGGACCGTCGTGACGTTCGACCTCGCCGTGCCCGAGGGCACCGACCCCGAGACGGCGAAGAAGCGCGCGTTCACGTTCCTCGACGCGCTCCAGGTCGTCGACATCTCGAACAACCTCGGCGACGCCAAGTCCCTCGTCACGCACCCGGCCACCACGACCCACCGCAAGCTCGGCCCCGAGGGCCGCGCCGCGGTCGGCATCGCGGAGACGACCGTGCGCTTGTCGGTGGGCCTGGAAGACCCGCAAGACATCATCGAGGACGTCGAGCAAGCCCTGAACTCCTGACCCCCGCCTCCCGCCGAGCAGGCGGTCGTGGTTCGTCCCGGCGCCGGGACGAACCACGACCGCCTGCTCGGCAGGCAGGAGGGGCGTGGTCGACCCGGGTAAGTCGCTCTAGCCTGACCCGGGTGACCGCCTACGTCCGCCCGCCGATCCTCCGCCAGGTGTTCCACGACGCCGACGGGGTGCCGTTCGAGTACGGCAGGCGCTGGGACCATCTCGACGGGCCGCCCGAGGACACGTACTCCGTGGACTCCCACCCGGAGCGGTTCGCGCCGCTCGCCGGCGTCGCCGACGCGCTCGTGCGGCACCTCGCGGCGACGTACGCCGTCACGGTCGAGGACGTCGACCTGCGCGGCGTCGACCTGGCGTCGCACACCGCGGTCGGGCCCGCGCACCCCGTGCTCGCGGGGGTCCGGAACGTCGGTCCGGACGCCGTGCGGGCGGTGCGCGTCACGCCGGCGTCCGACGACGCCGCGGCGCTGGCCCTCGTCGTGACGGACTACCCGGGACTCGTGGTGCGCGCCGGCGTGCTCCACGAGGACACGTTCCCGTCGTGCGGGTGCGACGCGTGCGACGACACGGCGGCGGGCGCAGCAGAGGCGCTCGAGGACCTCGTGCTGGGGGTGGCGGCGGGCCGGTTCTCGGAGGCTGTGCGGCGGGCGCTCCCCGGTCGTCACGAGTGGTGGGTGGCGCACCGCCTCGACGAGCCCGACGGCGGGTACTCCGCTGGCGAGGGCCGCACCCGGCTGGCGCGCGGCGTCGGGCAGCAGGCAAGACGGCGCCTCGCCACCCTCCCGGGCGGGCTCTGGCAGCCCTGGCCCGCCGCGGACTGAAACCCTCGCGCCGCGCAGGCGGACTCGCGTCGTCCGGGAACCGGAACGGGCCGCCACCGCGCGCTCGGCGGCCGGGCGCGCCTGATCGAAAGACGTGGCTCGTCG
The DNA here is from genome assembly GCF_013127315.1 of Cellulosimicrobium sp. 72-3. Classification (NCBI taxonomy): domain Bacteria; kingdom Bacillati; phylum Actinomycetota; class Actinomycetes; order Micrococcales; family Promicromonosporaceae; genus Cellulosimicrobium; species Cellulosimicrobium sp. 72-3. The sequence goes on along the minus strand of NZ_CP053419.1, from coordinate 624,131 downwards.
CCCGGGGTGCGGCCTACGGTCGTCGGGTGCCCGACGCCATCTTCGACGACCCCCGCCTCGCCGCCCTCTACGACCCGCTCGACCCGGACCGGTCCGACCTCGACGCCTACGTCGCGATCGTCGACGAGCTGGGCGCGCGCCGAGTGCTCGACGTCGGGTGCGGCACCGGGACGTTCGCGTGCCTGCTCGCACAGCGTGGCGTCGAGGTGGTCGGCCTCGACCCGGCGGGTGCGTCGCTCGACGTCGCCCGCACGAAGCCGGGCGCCGAGCGCGTGCGCTGGCTGCACGGCGACGCGACGACCCTTCCCCCGCTCCAGGCCGACCTCGCGACGATGACGGCGAACGTCGCGCAGGTGTTCCTCACCGACGACGCGTGGGCCGCGACGCTGCGGGGCGTCCACGACGCGCTCGTGCCGGGCGGGTGGCTGGTGCTCGAGACCCGTGTCCCCGCCCGTCGGGCCTGGGAGGGGTGGGTCCGCGAGGCGACGGTCACGCGCGTCGAGGTGCCCGACGTCGGCCCGGTCGAGTCCTGGACCGACCTCACCGACGTGTCGCTCCCCTTCGTGTCCTTCCACGACACGACCGTGCTGCCCGACGGCACCACGCTCCACTCCGACTCGACGCTGCGCTTCCGGGAGCGCGACGAGGTCGAGACGTCGCTCGTGGCGTGCGGGTTCGAGGTCGTGGACGTCCGGGACGCGCCCGACCGCCCGGGTCGCGAGTGGGTGTTCGTCGCACGGCGCGGCTGAGAGAACGCCGACCGGTTCCGACGCGGGCGCTGGGTGCTCGGTCACGGGCACGATGAACCTGTGGACGGCGGTTCGACGGTGTGGGTCGCACCTCGTAGATTCCTCGTAGCGCACGGCCACGGCCGGGCACATGATCACGCCACCACCACCGACAGGGGTCGTCTTGCTGCACGTGCACCGCTCCGAGCGTGCCGAGGCGCTCGTGGCGCCGCTCGCCGCCGTGCTCGCGGAGGTCCCGGCGGACCCGTTCACGCCGGACGTCGTGGCGGTCCCGACGCGCGGGGTGGAGCGGTGGCTCGCGCAGCGGCTCTCGCACCACCTGGGCGCGGGCGAGACGGCGGGGATCTGCGCGAACGTGGACTTCCGGGGCCCGCGACGGCTCGTCGAGCAGGTCGTGGCCGACCTCACGGACCTCGACCCCGACGACGACCCGTGGCGGCCCGAGCGGCTCGCGTGGTCGGTGCTCGAGGTGCTCGACGCGCACCTCGCCGAACCGTGGGCGGCGCCGCTCGCGCGCTACGTCGGCGACCCGGGCGACGAGGTGCGGCGGGGCCGGCGGCTCACGCTCGCGCGGCGGCTCGCGGACCTCCTGGTCGACTACGCCCGGCAGCGGCCCGAGGTCGTGCTGGCATGGTCGGCCCCGGTCACGGGGACCGCCGTCGCGCCGGACGACCTCGCGTGGCAGCCCGAGCTGTGGCGCCGCCTGGTGGAGCGCGTCCCGGCGACGGACCCGGCGCGGCGCGTGACGGAGGCGGTCGCGGCGCTGCGTGCGGACCCGGCGGCCGTCGACCTGCCGCCGCGGTTGTCCGTGTTCGGGCCCACGCGGCTCCCCGAGGACGAGCTCCGGGTCCTGCGCGCGCTCGCCGAGCACCGCGACGTCCACCTGTGGCTCGTGCACCCCTCGCCGGCGCTGTGGGCGACGGTCGCCGCGTCCGCCGGCGACCCCTCCACGAGCGGCGCGGAGCCGGGCTCGGACCACGCGGGCGCGCCCGTCCGGCGTCGCGCGGACCTGCCGACGTTCGCGCGCCACCCGTTCCTCGCCTCCACCGGCCGGGACACGGTCGAGCTGCAGCTGCGGCTCGCCGCGGGCGAGGCGCGCGAGACCCACCACGAGGCCGCGCCCCCGCCACCGACCCTGCTCGGCGCGCTGCAGTCCGCGCTGCGGGCCGACGCACCGGACGGCGCCCACGTGCTGGACCCGACGGACCGCTCCGTGCAGGTGCTCGCGTGCCACGGCCGCGCCCGGCAGGTCGAGGTGCTGCGCGAGACGCTCGTCGGTCTGTTCTCCGCCGACCCGACGCTCCAGGCGCGCGACGTCATCGTGCTGTGCCCCGACGTCGAGACGTTCGCGCCGCTCGTCACCGCGGCCTTCGGCGCCGTCCCCGAGCTCGGCGACGACGCGCACCCCGGCCAGCGGCTGCGGGTCAGCCTCGCGGACCGCGGCGCCGGGACCACCAACCCCGTGCTCGCGCTGCTCGCCACGCTGCTGCGCCTCGCGGACGGCCGCGTCACGGCGTCCGAGGTGCTCGACCTCGCGGCGAGCGGCCCGGTCCGCCGCCGGTTCCGCTTCTCCGACGACGACGTCGACCGGCTGCGGCAGTGGGCCGTCGAGGCGGGGGTCCACTGGGGCGAGGACGGCGAGCGTCGCGCCCGCTTCGGGATCGACGGGCACGTGCGGCAGGGCACGTGGGACGCGGCGCTCGACCGCATCCTGCTCGGCGCCGCGATGGCCGACGAGGACGCCCGGTTCGTCGGGCCTGCGCTCCCGCTGGACGACGTCGGCTCGACGGACGTGGACCTCGCGGGCCGGCTCGCGGAGCTCGTCGCGCGGCTCACGGAGATCCTGCGCGGTCTCGACGGCGTGCACCCGCTCGCGCACTGGCTCGACACCCTCGACCGCGCGCTCACGCTCCTGGCGGAGGCGCCGCCGACGGAGGCGTGGCAGATCGGCTCTGCGCGCCGCGTGCTGGGCGACGTCCGGGCGGCGGGTGCCGCGCACGGCGGCGTCGCGCTGCGGCTCGCGGACGTGCGGGCGCTGCTCGACGACCGCCTGGCCGGGCGCCCGACGCGCGCCGGGTTCCGCACGGGCGCGCTCACCGTGTGCTCGCTCGAGCCGATGCGCTCCGTGCCGCACCGGGTGGTCTGCCTCCTCGGGCTCGACGACGGCGTGTTCCCCCGCACCGCCGCGCCCGCGGGCGACGACCTGCTCGCCCGGCACCCCGAGATCGGCGAGCGCGACGCGCGCAGCGAGGACCGGCAGATCTTCCTCGACGCCGTCGCCGCGGCGGGCGACCACCTCGTCGTCGTGCACACGGGTGCCGACGAGCGCACCGGGGCACCGCGCCCGCCCGCGGTCCCCGTGGCGGAGCTGCTCGACGCGCTGGACCGGGTGGCGACCACGGCCGACGGGCGCGCCGCGCGCGAGCACGTCGTCGTGCAGCACCCGCTCCAGACGGTCGACGAGCGGAACTTCACGCCGGGCGCGCTCGGCGTCCCCGGACCGTTCAGCCACGACGACGCCGCGTTCGCCGGGGCCCGCCAGGCGCGCCAGAAGCGTGAGCCGGTCGGGGCCCTCGTCGGCGCACCGCTCTCGCTGCCGACCGGTGCCGCCGTCGGCTCCGTAGAAGGACCGGGGTCGCCCATGGCGACCGGGGGCCGCGCGGACGTCGAGCTCGACGACCTGGTCCGCCTGCTCGAGAACGCACCCCGCTGGTTCGCGCAGCACACGCTCGACGTGGGTCTCGTGCTGGAGGAGGAGGACGTCGAGGACCGGCTGCCCCTCTCCCTCACGGGGCTGGCGGGCTGGGGCGTGGGCGACCGCGTGCTGCGGGCCGCGCTCGCGGGCGTCGACCCGAACCGCGCGATGCAGGCCGAGTGGCGCCGCGGCCAGGTCCCGCCGCGCGAGCTCGGCCGGTCGGCGCTCCAGGAGGTCGTCCGGGCTGTGGGGCCGCTCCGGGTCGCGGCCGTCGAGGCCGCGCGCGAGGCCGACGTCGCGGCCGGTCGTCCCGTGAGCCAGGACGTGCTGAGCTCTGCCGAGACGGTCGACGTGCGAGCGACCCTCCCGGACGGCGGCACGCTCGTCGGCAGCGTGCCGGGCGTGCACGGCGCGCGCGTGGTGCGCACGGAGTACTCGCGGCTCGGGCCGAAGCACCGGCTGCGCGCCTGGGTGCAGGCGCTCGCGCTGCGCGTGAGCGCCCCGGACCGCCCGTGGGACGCCGTCGCGATCGGCCGGTCCCCCCGCGGGCCGGGGGTCGCGTGGTCGACGCTCACGCCGCCCGACCGCGACACGGCGGCCGCCGTGCTGGCCGACCTCGTGGCCCTGCGCGACGAGGCCGCCCGCGAGCCCCTGCCGCTGCTCCCCGAGGTCGCGCTCCGCTACGCCGAGGAGCGGCGCACCACCGACGCGCGCGACGCCCTGATGCGCGCCGGGTGGGCGTGGAACAAGGGCTTCGAGCGCAAGGACCCGTACGTCGTGCTCGCGTGGGGCCAGGACCCGGCGCTCCCCGACCTCGCGGGCCACGCGACGACCGCCGACCTGGGCCGCTTCCCCGACGACCCGACCCGCCTCGGCGCGCTCGCGCGCCGCGTGTGGGACCCCCTGCTGGAGCACGAGCTGCGAGGTGCGCGATGAGCGGCCCGACGTCCGCACCCGCCACGCCCGCCGCGGCGTCCGGACCCGCGGTGCCCGGACCCGTCGCGGGGAGCCCGCGGCGCTTCGACCCGTTCGGCGACCTGCCGCGCGGGACGGTCGTGCTCGAGGCGAGCGCCGGCACGGGCAAGACGCACACCATCGCGACCCTCACGACGCGCTACGTCGCCGAGGGCGTGGCGGCGCTGCCCGAGATCATGCTCGTGACGTTCGGCCGGGCCGCGACGTCGGAGCTGCGCGACCGCGTGCGCGAGCGCCTCGTCGCGACCGAGCGCACGCTGCGCGGCCCCGACCCGGCACACAGCACCGACGAGCTCGTCCGGTTCCTCGCCGCGGTCGACGCCGACGAGCTCGCCCGCCGTCGCGAGCGCCTGCGCGTCGCGCTGTCCCAGCTCGACGCCGCGACCATCACGACGACGCACGGGTTCTGCCAGCAGATGCTCACCGCGCTCGGGACGGCGGCCGACGTCGACCTCGCGACGAGCTTCCTGCCCGACGTGGCCGACCTCGTCGAGGAGGTCACGGACGACCTGTACGTGCGGCGGTTCGCCGACCAGAGCGAGCCGATCCTCTCGCCGCGCGACGTGCGCGCGGTCGCCCGCGCGGCGGTGAGCGACCACGGGGCGGTGGTCGCGCCGTCGGACGCGGCCGAGGGCTCGGTGGCCGCGGCGCGGTACGAGGTCGCCGTCGCCGCCCGCCGCGAGGTGGAGGCGCGCAAGCGCGCGATGCACCTGCTCGACTACGACGACCTCCTCGTCCTGCTGCGACGCGCCCTCACCGACCCGGAGCACGGTGCGACGGCGACGCAGCGCGTCCGGTCGAGGTTCCGCGTCGTCATGGTGGACGAGTTCCAGGACACGGACCCCGAGCAGTGGGCGATCCTGCGCACCGCGTTCCACGGGCGGCCCGACGAGAGCAGCGCGCTCGTCCTCATCGGGGACCCCAAGCAGGCGATCTACGCGTTCCGCGGCGCGGACGTCGTGACGTACCTGCAGGCCGTCGAGGACGCGACGGACACCGCGACGCTCAGCACGAGCTGGCGCAGCGACGGCCCACTCCTCGCAGGCCTGCACGCGCTGCTCGGCGAGACGGCGCTCGGCGACCCGCGCATCGTCGTGCGCCCGGTCGACGCGGCGCACCCCGAGGCGCGGTTCTCCGGCGGCGCGCCGGTGCGGCTGCGGCAGGTGACGCGCCGCGCCTACCGGCTGGGCGCCTCGTCGGCGCCGTCGGCCCCGGACGCGCGCGGCCTGCTCGCGAAGGACGTCGCGGCCGACGTCGCGAGCCGCCTCGGCACCGCGTCCGGCGGCGGCGACCGCGTGCGCGACGACGCCGGCGGGGCGGCAGGCGACGCGGTGCGCTGGCGCCCGCTCGAGCCGCGCGACGTCGCCGTGCTGACGCGCACGAACGCGCAGGCCGAGGCGGTGCGCTCGGCGCTCGTCGCGCTGGGTGTGCCGGCGGTCGTCTCGGGGCCGTCGAGCGTGTTCGGGTCGGCCGCGGCGCAGGACTGGCTCACGCTCCTCGCGGCGCTGGAGCAGCCGGGCCTCCACCGGCGCGCGACGGCGCTCGCCCTCACCCCGTTCGTCGGCTGGGACGCGCAGCGCCTCGCGACGGCGGACGACGCGGACCACGACGAGCTCGGCGACACGGTCCGGGCCTGGGCGCACCTGCTCGCCGACCGGGGCGTGGCCGCGGTCGCGGAGGTCGCCGCACGGCGGGGGGCGACGGCGCGTGTCATGGCGCGCGCCGATGGCGAGCGCTACCTCACCGACCTGCGCCACGTCACGCAGGCGCTGCACGAGGCCGCGACGACCGAGGGGCTCGGCACGGCCGCCCTCACGGCCTGGCTCCGGACCCGGATCGCGGAGGTCGGGACGGTCTTCACCGACGAGCGCACCCGCCGTCTCGAGACCGACGCCGCCGCCGTGCAGGTCGTCACCGTGCACGCCGCGAAGGGCCTCGAGTTCGGCGTCGTCTACGTCCCGTTCGGGTGGGAGCGGTTCGAGCCCGACGACCAGGAGCTGTTCGCGTTCCACGACGACCACGGGCAGCGCGTGCTGCACCTCGGCGGGGTCGGCTCCCCCGGGTTCGTGGACGCCAAGGCGCGCTGGCGCGACGAGGAGCTGGGCGAAGACCTGCGCCTGCTGTACGTGGCGCTCACCCGGGCTCGGCACCAGGTCGTCGTGCACTGGACCCCCACGAAGCGCAGCACGGGATCGGGACCGCTCACCCGCCTGCTGCTCGCCGACCGGATGCTCGGCGGCGAGCCCGGGCGCCACGCACGGCCCGACGCGATGCGCGACGACGCCGTCCGGTCCGCGTTCGAGGCCGTCGCGGCGCGGTCGGGCGGGACGGTCGTCGTCGAGCAGGTCGACGCGCGGCCGAAGGGCGAGCGCTGGTCGCCCGGCACCCGGTCGGGCACGGACCTCGCGCTCGCGACCGCCATCCACCTCCCGGACCGTGACTGGCGGCGGGCGTCGTACTCGGCCCTGACCGCGGCCGCGCACCACGGCCCGGTCGGCGGGATCGAGAGCGAGCCCGAGGACCCGGGCGTGCAGGACGAGCCGGAGGAGACCACCGACGACGACACCGCCGCGCCCGCGTCCTCGACCTCGGCCCCGCGCCCCGGCGCGGACGTGCCGTCCCCGTACGAGGGCCAGCCGGGCGGCACCGCGTTCGGCACGCTCGTGCACGAGATCCTCGAGTACGTCGACACCGCGGCCGACGACCTGGACGCCGAGGTGCGCGCCCGCTGCGCGCAGGCGGCGACGGTGCGTGTGCCGGGCGTCGAGCCCGTCGCGCTCGCGACGGCGCTCGGCCTGTCGCTGCGCACGCCGCTCGGCCCGATCGCGGGCGGGCTCACGCTCGCCGACGTCGACCCGCGCGACCGGCTGCCCGAGCTCGAGTTCGAGCTCCCGCTCGCCGGGGGTGACGAGACGGAGGGCGTGCGCCCCGCGACGCTGCGCGACCTCGCGGACGTCCTGCGGGCGCACCTGCCCGCCGACGACGCGTTCGCGCGCTACCCCGACCTGCTCGCGGCGCTGGCCGACGAGTCCGAGACCGGCACGGGCACCGGTGGCGTCCCGCTGCGCGGCTACCTCACGGGCTCGATCGACGCCGTGCTGCGCGTGCCAACCCCGGGTCCCGACGGCGCTCCGGGCGGGGATCCGGGCGGCCGCCGCCGGTACCTCGTCGTCGACTACAAGACGAACCGCGTCGGGCCGCCCGGGGTCCCGCTCGCCGTGGGCGACTACCACCCCGACGCCATGCGCGACGCGATGCTCGCCTCGCACTACCCGCTGCAGCTCGTGCTCTACCTCGTCGCGCTCCACCGCTACCTGCGGTGGCGCGTGCGCGACTACGACCCGGACCGCGACCTCGCCGGCGGGGCGTACCTGTTCGTGCGCGGCATGGCCGGCCCGGACACGCCCCGCGGCCCCGACGGCACCCCGTACGGCGTCGTCGCCTGGAGCCCGCCGCCCGGGCTCGTCGTCGCGCTGTCCGCCCTGCTCGACGGAGGTCGCGCATGACCACGACCACTCCCGGGTCGGCGCTCCGGCCCACCGCTCCTCCTGCGGGCGACGCGGTCGACGAGGGCGACCCGCGGCTCGCCGTCGGCGTGCCGGCGGGCCTGGCGCCGTTCAACGTCGCGCGCGTGGTCTCGGCCGCCGACGTGCGCGTCGCGCTGCGGCTCGGAAGGCTCACGGGCGAGCACGACGACCGGGTGCTGCTCGCCGTCGCGCTCGCCGTCCGTGCCGTGCGCAGCGGCTCCGTGTGCGTGCGCCTCGACGACCTTGGCTCCCTGGCGCTGCCCGAGGACGAGGAGGCCGCCCGGACCGATGCCGCCGACCTGCCGTGGCCGGACCGCACCGCGTGGGTCGACGCCGTCGCGCGCAGCCCGCTCGTCGCCGTCGGGGTCGAGGGCGCACCCGACCGGCCCGCGCGCTGGGTCGGGGGCGCGCTGTACCTCGACCGCTACTGGCGAGACGAGCTCGCGGTCCGGCACGACGTCGACGGCCGGCTCGCGGCGCCCGACCTGCCGGTCGACGCCGACCGCCTCGACGCCGCGCTGGCCCGCCTCTTTCCCGCGGCGGAGGACACGCGCCAGCGGCTCGCCGCCGCGCACGCCGCCACGCGCCGGCTCACCGTCCTCACGGGTGGCCCCGGCACCGGCAAGACGACGACGGTCGCGCGGCTGCTCGCCGTCCTGCACGACGCCGTCCCGCACGACGCTGCCCGCCCCGCGGCCGCGGCGGCGCCCGCTCCGTCGCGCGCGGGGGCGAACGCCCCGGCCGACCAGGGCACGGCCCTGCGTGTCGCGCTCGCCGCCCCGACCGGGAAGGCGGCCGCACGGCTCCAGGAGGCGGTGCGCGAGGTCGTCGCCGGGTTCGGGGACGCGGCCGACCGCGCGCGCGTCGGGACGCCCGTCGCGACGACGCTGCACCGCCTCCTCGGGTACCGGCCGGGCAGCAGCACCCGGTTCCGTCACGACGCGCACCACCACCTGCCGCACGACGTCGTCGTCGTCGACGAGACGTCGATGGTCGCGCTGCCGCTCATGGCGCGGCTGCTCGAGGCGCTGCGGCCGGACGCGCGGCTCGTGCTCGTCGGGGACCCGGACCAGCTCGCCTCGGTGGAGGCCGGTGCCGTGCTCGGCGACCTCGTGCACCGCGAGCCCGTCACGCCGCCGGCCACCGCACCGGTCGTGCTCGCGGCGGCCGAGACCGCGCTGACCGACGCGCCGCCGCCCGCGGACGGCGAGGTCGACGACCGGGCGGTGCTCGGCAACGGCGTCGTCCGCCTGCGCACCGTCCACCGGCAGGACCGCGACTCGGAGATCCTGCCGCTCGCCGCCGCGATCCGGGCCGAGGACGCGGAGGCGACGCTCGCCCTGCTGCGCGCGGGGCACGGGTCCGTGGAGTTCCTCGAGACGCCCGACGACGAGCCCGACGACGCGGCGCTGGCCGCGGTCCGCGCGGACGCCGTCGCGGCGGGGACCCTGCTCGTCGAGGCCGCGCGCGCCGGGGACGCGGCCGCCGCGCTCGACGCGCTCGCGCGGCACCGCGTCATGGTGGCGCACCGGCGCGGGCCCGCGGGGCGCGGCCGGTGGGCGGCGCAGGTCGAGGCGTGGGTCGAGGAGGCGACCGGCCACCACGCGACCGACTCCCCGTGGGTCGCCGGGCGCCCCCTGCTCGTCACGACGAACGACGCCGAGGTCGGCCTCTACAACGGCGACACCGGCGTGCTCGTCGCGGAGCCCTCGGGCGGGGTCGTCGCCGTGTTCGGGGACCCGCGCGCGCCGCTGCGCGTGCGCACGCACCGGCTGCCGCCCGTGGAGACCGTGCACGCCATGACGGTCCACCGCGCGCAGGGCAGCCAGTTCGACCGGGTCACGCTCGTCCTGCCGCCCGCGACCTCGCCGCTGCTCACGCGCGAGCTGCTGTACACGGCGGTGACGCGCGCGCAGTCGTTCGTGCGCGTCGTCGGCTCCGAGGACGCCGTGCGCACCGCGGTGACGAGCCCGGTCCACCGGGCGAGCGGGCTGCGGACTCCGCTGCCCGGCGGTCAGTCCTCGGTACGCTCCGCCTGATCCCGCTCGCGCAGCTCCTTGAGGCGGCCCCAGGGCACGAGCACGATCCAGGCGACGGACGCGACGGCGGCGCCCATGATCATCGAGGGGACGTCCATGGCGACCATCCTGGCAGGCGTGCGCGGTCGCCCCGGGGAATGAGGCACGAGGGTGGCCGGTTGGCACCAGGGTGAGCACCCAGACCCCCCGCCTGTCCGTCCTCGACCTCGTGCCCGTCCGCTCGGGCCAGTCCAGCACCCAGGCGGTGCGAGCGTCGCTCGACCTGGTCCGCCTCGCCGACCGGCTCGGCTTCGAGCGCTACTGGTTCGCCGAGCACCACAACATGCCCGCGGTCGCGGCCTCGACCCCGCCCGTGATGATCGCCGCGGCGGCGTCGGTGACCGACCGGATCCGCGTCGGCTCGGGCGGCGTCATGCTGCCCAACCACGCGCCGCTCGTCGTGGCCGAGCAGTTCGCGGCGCTCGAGGCGATCGCGCCGGGGCGGGTCGACCTGGGCCTCGGCCGCGCCCCCGGCTCGGACCCGGTCGTCACGCAGCTCCTGCGCATCACCGGCCCCACGGCCGACGTCGACCGCTTCCCCCAGCACGTCACGGACATCCTCGCGCTCATGAGCCCGCAGGGCGCGACGCTGCGCCTCACGAGCGGGCAGGTCTACGACGTGCACGCGACGCCCGCCGCGGACGGCACCCCGACGGTCTGGCTGCTCGGGTCGAGCGACTACTCCGCGCGCCTCGCCGCCGAGCTGGGCCTGCCGTACGTGTTCGCGAACCACTTCTCGGGCCAGGGCGTCGACGAGATCCTCGCCCTGTACCGCGAGGGCTACCGCCCCAGCGAGGCGTTCCCCGAGCCCCGCACGTTCCTCACCCTCAACGCCGTCGTCGCGGAGACCGACGACGAGGCGCGCGCCCGGGCACTCCCCCAGGCCCGCATGATGGCGCGCCTGCGCACCGGGCAGGCGCTCACCGCGCTCGAGACCGTCGAGGAGGCGCAGGCCGCGCCGCTCGACGGTGCGGCCGGGGAGATGGTCGAGGACAGCCTGCGCCGCTGGGCCGTCGGGACGCCCGACGCCGCGGCGGCCGAGGTCCGTCGGCTCGCCGAGCGGCACGGCGTGGACGAGGTCATGGTCGTGCCCGTCGCCGCGTCCCGTGCGGACGAGGCGCTCGACGCGACGCCGGGCCGCGCGCGCACGCTCGAGCTCCTCGCGGAAGAGCTCGCCGCCTGACCCGGAACCGCCGAGCACGACGAGATTCTCCCGCCAGCGGGTACTTGCCACGCCGGGCGACTCAGTCGTCCTGCCCTACGCAAACACGACGGCGGACGCCGCCTACGACGGACACGACTGCTGACACCTTCAAGACCAACCATCGCGGTCCGGTGATGTTTGGCAGCACCGGACCGCGATGCTCGCTCTCCCCACCGTCTCAGGTGCACACCGGCACGACGACGTCCCGCGCGACCTCCTGGGTCGCTCTCCCCGGGCCGGTCGCTGTGACGGTCACGGGCACGTCCGCCCCCGTCTCCACACCGCGCACGGCGAACGACTGGTACGCGTGCGCACCGGCCGCCACCGCGGCGAAGGTCTTCTCCCCCGCGCCGGTGACGAGCGCGACGGCGACCACGCCGTCGGACACGTTGCGGGCGCGGACCGCGACGTACGGCGCCCCGGCGAGGCACCGCGCGGACGTCTCGACCTCGACGAGCGGCGCTGTCGGCTCGCCGACGACCTCGCCGTCCACGGTGAGCGTGCCGTCGGCGTTCACGACGACGTCCGCCGCCATGGCGGCCGCAAGGTCGAGGCGCTGCCACTCGGCCGCGCCCGCGACATCGAGCGCGTAGCCCGAGTCGAGCGCGGTCGCCGCGAGGACGAGCCGCCGCTGGTCGCCGGTGAGGTCGGGGAACGCCGTGCGCAGCAGGTCCTCGGCGCCCGCGGGCACCTGGATCTCCCGGCCCACCTCCCCGACCCGCGGGAACCCGTACGTGAGGCGCTGGTCATAGACCGCGAGCGCCTGGTCCGTCGCCAGGTACGGCACCTGGTCCTCGGCGCACACGGCGATCTCGTCGCCGCACGCCCGCTCCAGCACGGTGACGAGCTCGGTGCGCGCCTGTTCGAGGAGCACGCGGAACGCGGGGTCGGACCACCGGAGCTGCGCGATGTTCTGCCCGGCCATGCGGCCGCCCATGACGTCGAGCGGGTAGTGGAAGCCGAGCACGAGGCGGTTGTCGCCGTACTCGGACGCGCGCGCGAGGATCTGCGGCGCGAGCTCCGGCAGGAGGGTGGCGAGCACGGTGCCCTGCGCGTAGCCGTGGTTGGTGTGCCCGCTGGGGAACGAGCCGTTGTTGCGCAGCCCCTCGTAGCTGCCGGACGTCTCGAAGGCGTTGACGTGACCGCCGGCGGACGTGAAGCCGAGCCGGACGAACGGCCGCTTGTAGTCGTACGCGGCCTTCGCGGGCTCGTGGTTGCCGACCGACTTCTCGACGCGCCCGGACAGCAGGGCCTTCGTCTTGGGGAGGCGGCCGTCGGCGAGCGCGTCGCGGTAGATCGGCCCCAGCTCGCTGCCGAGCGCGTCCGCCATGGTCTCGTACGCCGAGCCGCGCCCGTCGGTCAGTGCACGCTGGACCTGCGGGTCCCCGGCGACGTAGGCGTTGTTGCGCGCGAGCGAGCCGAGGTCGTTGGCACTCGTGGGCTGGCCGGGCTCGTTGGGCGAGAGGATCTCGGGGTGGTTCGCCCGCAGGTCGGCGAACCCGCGCAGAGTCCAGGTGAACCAGTCCTGCCCGGTCGGGGCCGACGGCGTCGCGTCGGACGCGTAGGTCCGGTCGAGGACGTCCTGCGGGAACGGCATCGACGGGTCGTCGGTGGTGGAGAGCGCGAGGGAGAAGAAGACGTCCGAGCTCGTCTCGTTGCACTGGTGGATCTCGACCGCGATCGTGTTCTTGCCCGCGACGAGCACGTCGGCCGGGATGACGAGAGTCTCGCGCAGCGGCGCGGTCGCGCCGGCCTTGTCCTGGTACTGGAGGTTCCGGGTGATCATCGAGTCGCCCCAGCCCGCGACACGCTCGCCGTTGACGTAGACGGTGGCGGAGTCGTCGTAGACGAGCGTGCCGCGCAGGCCGGTGATCTCGTCGAGCGTGGCCTCGTCGAGGGTCACGGTCGTGCGGAAGAAGTACGCGGGCACGACGACCTTGGGCGTCTGGGTGATCCAGTAGCCCAGCAGCGTCGTGATGGTGTTGCCGCCGCCGATGCCGCTCGCGGTCCCGTTGACCGCGCCGAAGCCCGGTCGGCCGGTCTTCCACGCCGCGTCGTCGAACGCCGGGTCGGCCCACACGGTCCGGTCCGCGTTCCCCGCAGCGGGGTCGGTGTTGTCGTCCAGGTAGCGCCAGGTCGTGCCGGCGCCGACCACCTCGGTCGGTGTCGACGCCTCCGCGGCGCGCGCCGCCGGCGCCTGGAGCGCCGCGGCGAGCAGGAGCGCGAGCGTCGTGAGCGCCGCCAGCAGGGCGAGCGGCGCTGTGGTCCGGCGGTCGCGGGGTCGCGGGGCCGGGTACGTCGTCGTACCGGTCATGGGTCGTCCCTCTCGTCGTTGTCGGTCGTGCGTCGGTGCGGTCGGTGAGACCGGTCCTGCGGTACTGCGGTCGTGCGGTGCTGCGGGTACAGCGGTCGAGCGCGACGGCGGGCACGCACCGAGCGCTCGGTGCGTGCCCGCCGCCGGTCAGGCGCAGCGCGGGACGACGACGGTCTGCGTGACCGTCTGCGTCCCCTCCTCCCCCGTGGCCGTCACGGTGACGTCGACGTCCCCGGTCGCGCCGCGGGCGGCGAACGACTGGTAGGCGTTCGCGCCGGGGGCGACGGCCGTGAAGGACCGCGAGCCCACGCCCGTGGTGAGGTCGACGTCGACGGCCCCGGCGGAGACGTTCGCCGCGCGCACCGCCAGGTACGGGGTCCCGGCGAGGCAGCGCGGGGAGACCGTCACGTCCACGAGGTGCACGTCCGCGGCCGGCTCAGCCGCGATCGCGAAGACGTGCAGGTCGTCGACGTCGGGGAACGTCACCGCGACCACCCGCCGGCCCTCGGGCGCGGTGTACGGGGCGGTGGCGAACACGAACGCGCTGTCCTTGTCGCCGTTGCGCCGGTTCATCTGCGCGACGACGGAGTTGCCCTCCACGGGCGACCCGTCCGCGCTGGGCAGCACCCAGTCACCGAAGCCGATCCTCGTGGACGCGGTGCTGCCGTCGTCGAGCGTGACGACCGCGGTCCCGCGGTGGGTCCCGTCGGTCGCCGCGCCGACGAACGCGAGCCGGCTCGTCGGCACGTCGAGCCGCACGGTCTCACCGGTGAGCGTGACCGAGTCCGGGCGCCCCACGGGCGAGGACGGCCACGTGAACGCCAGGCCGTCGACCTCGTGCACCGACCCGGGCGTGAGCCCGGCGTCGGCGAGCGCCTCGCGCGAGAACGAGTTGCCGGCCGCGTCGAAGTTCCCGACGCCGCGGTTCGCCTCGGGCGCGGTGCCGACCGTGTCGTACGCCGCGACGAGCGACCCGGGCGCGGCGACGAGGACGGTGAGCGGCACCTCGACGTCGTCGTCCCCGGCCGCGACCACGAGCCGCGCGTCGTGGTAGCCGGACGCGACGCCGGCACCTACCTGGACGGGGACCGTGCCGGTGAGGTGGCCCGAGCCGTCGTCGACGAGCGCGGGCTCGCCGACCCCGATGCCGTCGGGGGCGTCGACCGCGACGCGCACGTCCGCGGCGTCGGCGCCGAAGAGCTGCACGGCCACCGACGCGTCGGCCGACCCGCCGGGCGCGACCGTCACGAGGCCCGGGTCCGCCGCGGCGACGACGGCGGACTCGCCGTCGCGCCACGACGGCGGGGCGTCCGCGACCGCGGTCCCCCACGTGGTGTCGCGCTCGGTCGACATCGCGAGCTCGACGACGCCGCCCTCGTGCGCGATGTGGCGCGGCAGCGAGGTCCCGTCCCAGGCCGCGCCGTCGATGGTGACGCCGCTGATGTAGCGGGCGCCGGTCGAGGCGCCGGTGGCGCGCAGGTCGAGGGTCTCGCCCTCGCCGAGGTCGACCACGACGCGGTCGAAGCGCGGCGCGTTGAGCGCGAGCACGTCCGTGCCCGGCGTGGTCGGGTACAGGCCCATCGCGGCCCACACGTACCAGCCGGCCTGGGCGCCGAGGTCGTCGTTGCCGGGCTTGCCGTTCGGCTCGGGGCGGAACAGCGTGGACGTGAGCTCGTCGACGAGCTCGCTCGTGCGCCACGGCTGGCCCACGTAGTCGTACAGCCACGGGACGCCGAAGTTCGGCTCGTTGCCGATCCACAGGTACGGCTCGTTCGGGCCGGCGTTGTGCTGCGCCGTGAAGGCGTCGAGCCGCTCCGCGACGGCCTCGCGCCCCCCGAGCGCGTCGGTGAGCCCCGCGACGTTCTGCGGCACGAGCCACGTGTACTGCTCGGCGTTGCCCTCGTCGAAGCCCTCCTGCCCGAACCCGCCGCCGCCCTGCGACCGCACGAACGTGCCGTCGTCGTTCCGGGCGCCCGCCGTGCGGGTCACGGGGTCGTGGACGTTCTGCCACCACTGGCCGCGCGCGGCGTACTCGGCGGCGACGTCGTCCTGGCCGAGCGCGGCCGCGAGCTGCCCGATCGCGAAGTCGGCGATCGACCACTCGAGCGTGATGGACGCGCCCACGACGCGGTGGTCGCCCCGGAACTCCTCGGTCTGCGGCGCGTACCCGCGCTCGAGATACGTCTCGATCCCACGCCGCTGCACGTAGCCGTTCGCGGTCGGGGCGGCGCTCGTCGCGCCCTTGACCATGTGCGCGAGCGCCGACTCCGCGTCGAAGTCGCGCGCCCCGAACGCGTACATGCTCGCGATGAGCGGCACCGAGGAGTCACCGGTCATCTGGCCCGTGTGCTGGTTCGCGACCGGCCATCGCGGCAGCCAGCCGGACTGGTCGGCGACCTCGACGAGCGACTGCGCCATGTCCGACGCCTGGTCGGGCGCCAGCAGCGCCTGGAGCGCGCCGAGCGACCGGTACGTGTCCCAGTCGGAGAAGTTCGCGTACCGCTCGTGCCCCTCGGGGGCCTGGTGGATCTCCCCGTCGAACCCGACGTACCGGCCGTCCACGTCGGTGAACGTGTTCGGGTGCAGCAGCGAGTGGTAGAGCGACGTGTAGAACATGGTGAGGTCGTCGGCGTCCTGCCCCGCGACGCGGACCTTGCCGAGCAGGTCGGACCAGGCGGCGCGGTTGGCGTCCCGGACGGCGTCGAAGTCGAAGCCCGGGATCTCGGCCGCGAGGTTGGCGCGCGCGCCCTCGACGCTCACGTAGGACATGCCGACCTTCGCGTGCACCGTCGCGCCGGGCGCGAAGGTGAGCCACGCGCCCGCGCCGTTGCCGTCGGCCGACGGGTCGCCGGGCGAGACGGTCGAGCCCTGCCACGTGCCGAACGCCTGCGCGTCCTGGTCGAGCTCGATCGCGAAGTACGTCGTGTGCGTGTTGTTCTTGCCGCAGAACCCGCCGCTCGTCACCGAGCCGGTGACCGTGCGCGCGTCCTCGACCTCGACCGTCGCGTTGCGCACGCTCGCGAGCGAGCCCGCGGCGTTGACGATCACCTGCGACGCGGCACCGCCCTCGGGGTAGTCGAACGTCAGTCCGCCCGAGCGGGTCGCGGCCGACACCTCCGCATCGATCCCCGACGACTGGAGCGTGACCGCGTACCGGCCGACCTCGGCGCTCTCCGCGTCGTGGCTGAACGCCTCCTTGCGGTCCCACGGGTACTGCCCGACGTCGCCCGTCACGGGGAGGATCGGGACGTCGCCGAAGATCCAGCACCCGGCGGCCGCGTGCGTCATGGAGAAGCCGCGGATCGCCTGGTGCGAGTAGCGGTAGCCCGCGTACGCCTTGTCGCCGTTGCCCACGGAGACCTGGGTGTCGGGCGAGAGCTGCATCATGCCGAACGGCATCGACGGCCCGGGGAAGTTGTTGATCTCCCCGACGACGCCCGTCGCCTGGCCGGTCCCGACGAACGGGTCGACGAAGGAGACGGGGTCCTCAACGAGGTCGGGTGCGGCCGCGACCGCCGGGACCGCGAGCCCGACGGCGGGCGCGATCGAGAGTCCGGCGGCCAGGACCGCCGTGGCAGAGAGCGCCGCGACGGAGCGCCGCACCGTGGTGCGCGCAGGACGTGTTCGAGACATGCGGGTCCTCACAGGACGAAGGAGCGGGAAGGAGCGTGGAGGACGGTGGCGCGGGACCGTACGGCCCCGCGCCACCGTCGATCAGGAGCAGGCGGCGGCGTCGTACGCGGCCGTGACCTGCTGGGGCTCGCCGTCGGGCGTCGTCACGGTCACCGTGACCTCGCCCGCCTCGACGGCGGCGGCGCGGGTGGCGAACGACTGGTACGCGTTCGCCCCGGGAGCGACGTCACCGAAGAGCTTGGAGCCGTACGGGGTCGCGAGCTCGATCGCGGCGGGCTGCTCGCCCGTGTTGAGCGCGCGCACCGCGACGAACGCCTTGCCGCCGAGGCAGCGGGCCTGCGCCGTGACCTCGACCTGCGGCGCGGGGACGTCCCCCGTCGCGTCGGTCGCGATCGCGAACACGTGGAACCGCTCGTCGCTCGGCAGCGTGACCGACGTCAGGACCTTGCCCTCGGGGATCGCGACGGGCGCGGTGGCGTAGAGGCCGCAGCCGATCTTCTGCACGTTCTCGCGGTCGCCGCGCGCCCCGGCCTTCGCGACCGTGATGTTGCCGGGCTCGGGCGAGCCCGTGCACCAGTCGCTGAGGCGCACGTCGACGGTCTGCGACGAGCCGTCGGCGAACCCGAGGACGAGGCCGCCCCCGTGCGTGCCGTGCGTGCTCGTCCCGACCACCGAGAGGTGGCGGACCGAGCGCAGGTGCTCGGGCACCTCGAGGACCTCGCCGCTCGCGGCGACGTTGTCGGGCGCGCCCGCCCGCGGGGCCCCGAGCGTGTAGGTGAGGTCCGTGCCCGGCACGGTGAGCTCCAGGCCCTGGACGGCGCCGAGGTCCGCGAGCAGGTCGCGCAGGAGGTAGGCGCCCGAGCCGTCGAGGTTCGCGTTGGCCGCCCCGGCGTCGCCGATGCCGACGTTGTCGAACGCGTCGGCGATCCACGACTCCCCGGACACGACGACCGAGACCTCGCGGACCGCCTCGGTCCCCGCGGCGTCGCGCACGACGAGCCGCACCGTGTGCAGACCCGGCTCGGCGTCGGCGGGAGCCTCGATCGTCACCGTGCCCTCGACCGTGGCCGGCAGGCCGTCGGACTCGGCGGTCCACTCGGCGAGGTCGGTCGTCGCGGTGACCGCGCCGTCGGACGTCACCTCGAGCGTCCCGCTGGACGTCCCCGCGCCCTGGGCGACGACCTGGACTGCGACCTCGGTCCGCCCGCCCGGGGCGAGGACCGGCTGCCGCGGCGTCGCGCCGACGAACAGGCGCTCGACCGTGCCGTCCGCAGGCACGACGGCGCCCGGCGAGGCCGCGGGGTCGGTCGCCCACGCGGACGGCTCGGTGCCGACGGTCACGTCGAGCGTGCCGGCCGCGGTGAGCTCGTCGCCCGTGACCCAGGCGCGATCGAGCGGCTCGCCGCCGAGCGACACGGACTGCGTGTAGTGCGTGTCGGGCGCGACGCCGTCCGCCGTGAGGCGCAGGGAGTCCCGACCGAAGACCTCCGGGTCGAGCGTGATCGTCACGTCGTCGAAGAGCGGCGTCGTCAGGCCCCACAGATCGGCGCCCGGCACGATCGGGTACACGCCGATCGACGACAGCACGTGCCACGCGGACATCGTGCCGAGGTCGTCGTTGCCCGTGACGCCGTCGGGGCCGTCGGTGAAGAGGGTCGACGCGGCGCGCACGACGTCCGTCGTCTTCCAGGGCTGCCCGGTCCACAGGTAGACGTACGGCGCATGGAGGTTGGGCTCGTTGTTCGGGTTGTAGGTCTCCCAGCCGTAGTAGTCGTACGTGCCGTTGACCCACACCTCGCTCGCGACGTGCGGGGGGTCGGCGACGAGCTCGTCGTACGCGAAGAACGCATCGAGGCGGTCGACCGCGGCGTCGGTGCCGCCCATGAGGTCGAACAGGCCCGGCACGTCCTGGGGCACGAGCCACTGGTACTGCACCGCCGTGCCCTCGTGGAACCCGTCGGAGTGCGCGGGGTCCGCGTCGCCCACGAAGAAGCCGTCCGCGTTACGCGCCCGGAAGTTGCCCGTGCGCGGGTCGAACACGTTGCGGTAGCTCTGGCCGCGGGCGGCGTACCGGTCGGCGTCCTCGTCGTGGCCGAGGCCGCGCGCCATCGTCGAGAGCATCGCGTCGGCGAGGGCGTACTCCATGGTCGCCGAGGCGCCGTGCTGGAGATCGTAGTCGCCGGGCTTGCCCGAGCGCGCCGGCTCGTGCGGGACGAACCCGTCGCGCAGGTACTCGACGTTCGCCGCGCGCCCGTTGAAGGGCGAGTCGGCGGGCGGGACGCCGTCGGCGTTCTCCCTCAGGACCGCGTACGCCTCCTCCTCGTGGCCCGCGAGCAGGCCCTGGCGCCAGGCGCTGACGAGGAACGGCGTCGCCGGGTCGCCGGTCATGATGTTCGTCTCGACCGTGCCGTAGCCCCAGCGCGGGAGCCACCCGCCCTGCTGGCCCTGGCGCACGAGCGAGAGCGCCATGTCGGCCGACTCGTCGGGCGCGAGCAGGTACAGGAGCTGCTGCTGGGTGCGGTACGTATCCCAGAGCGAGTAGTTCTGGTAGTAGGTGAAGTCCGGTTCCGCGGCGTGGACCTCCTGGTCCCAGCCGCGGTAGCGCCCGTCGACGTCGGAGCCGACGTTCGGCGCGAGGAAGCTGCGGTAGAGCGAGGAGTAGAAGGTGCGCAGGTCGTCCGGGTCGCCCTGCGCGACCCGCACGAGGCCGAGCCGCTCCTCCCAGGCCGAGCGCGCGGCGTCGTGCACGGCGTCGAACGTGCCGGCCTCCGCGGCGAGGTTCGCCGCGGCGCCGTCGGCGCCCACGTAGCTCATCGCGGTGACGGCCTCGACGTCGAGGTCGCCGCCGGTCGTGTCGAACGTGACGTACGCGCCGCGACGGCCCTCGCCGCCGGACGCGGCGTCCGCGCCCGCGGTGACGACCTGGCCGTCCCACGTGCCGTGCGCGACGAACGGCCGGTCGAAGGTCGTGCGGGTCCAGATCGTCTGCGGCTCGGTGTCCTGGCAGAAGCCGCGCACGGTGATGCGAGTCTCGACCGTACGGTCGTCGACGACGCGCACGTCGGACTCCGTGACCCTGTTGAGCGCCTGGCCCGCGTTGAGCAGGACGTTGGCCTGTGCCGTCGCGGGGAACGTGTAGCGCTGGACGCCCGTGCGCGCGGTCGCGGTGAGCTCGGCCTCGATCGTGCCCTCCGGCGCCTGGAGACCCACGCGGTAGTAGCCGGGCGAGGCCTCCTCGTCGTCGTGCGTGAAGCCGAGGGCGTACTGGCCGTAGTCGGTCGAGGTGATCGCGCCCGTCGTCGGGAGCGTGGGGAGCGGGCCGCCGAGCCCGCAGCCGACGCCCGACAGGTGCACGAGGGAGAAGCCGCGGACCGACGTGCGGTCGTAGTCGTACCCGACGTTGTGGCCGTTGTCCGGCGAGAGCTGCACCATGCCGAACGGGACGGCTGCCCCCGGGTAGGTGTTGCCGTCGTCCTTGGTCCCGATGAACGGGTTGACGTAGTCGACCAGCGGGCCGTCGACGACCGCAGCGGCGGCGTCGGACCCCGTCGCTGACTCCGTCCCAGCGGTGGCCGTGGGCGACGTCGCGAGCCCGGGCGCCGCGTACGCGGTCAGCGGGAGCGCCAGGCTCACCGCGGTGGTCAGCGCGACGACGGCGCCCGCGCGACGCCGACGCCCGCCGGGACGCGACGGGCGAGAGCGTGACGGTCCGGTGCTCGAGAATAGATCGCGATCAGCGTTGACAGCGCTGTCTCTCCGCATGCGGTGCTCCCCTTGGTCCCACGGCGACGTGGGGTCGGTGGTCATCTATGACTCGGAGGCCGGGGCCTGGCAACGACGCCGGTCCCCGCGGCATACCCTCGCACAGGTTGACAGCGCTATCAAGGCCATCGCGACGACCCACCGTCGGTCGCCGCCATTCGACAGCCCACGGCCGACCACCGTCCGTGCAACGGCGCTGGCCCCGTCCGCACCGACGTGCACCCGCGCAGTCGGTGCCGCCTGCGTGGCCGCGCTGGTCGTGAGCGGTGCCGTCGCCTTCGCACTTTCTGCGTCCTCCTCACCAGGGCAGAGCGTCACGTCGCTGCGCTGCTCGAGGCCGAGGATTGACTGATGCCAGATCTTCCCCGAGCGGACGCCGGGCCGCCGGCCCCTTGCGGGTTGACCAGACGCAGGATCGGTCAAGGTAGCCCGCATCTCGACAGTCGTGGTGGGCGTCGGCGGCGTCGGCAGGACGCGGTAGCGTCGCGCGCATGACCACGAAGTACGACGACGCGTCCTGGCACTTCGACGGCGAGGGTTACCCGCCCGAGGCCGGTCCCGAGGCGGGCGCGACGCACATCGGCATGTTCCTCGCGTGGGCGGCGCTCGCGGGGCACGCGTCCCCGGAGCTCGAGGAGGACTCCGAGGACGAGCTCGCGGCGCTGCGCGAGCGCACCGTCACGCCGGGCGCGTTCGTGCACGATTCGTGCGACGGCAAGCTCGTCGACCACGACCTCGACGACGTCGGCACGGCGTTCGCGAACGCCTACTACGCGGGCGACGACGAGGACGAGGACGACGGCGGCCTCTACCTCGAGGACTACGTGGACGCCGTGAGCCCCGGCGACGGGGAGCCCGAGGACGTGTACCGCGTCCCGGACACGTGGGAGACGTACGAGCTCGTCGCGCCGCTGATCGACGCGCGGTTCGCCCAGTGGGACGACGAGGGCCGCCCCGCGGTCCTGCGGCACCGCGCGTGACATGAGCGCCCCGACGCCCGTCACGCGCCTCGCCGCCGTCCTGCGTGCGGACAACCCCGGCCCCATGACGCTCGACGGCACGCGCTCGTACGTGCTGCGCGCGCCGGGCTCGGCGTCGTGCGTCGTCGTGGACCCGGGGCCCGAAGACGCGACCCACCTCGACGCGCTCGCCGCCGCCGGGCCGGTCGAGCTCGTGCTCGTGACCCACCGCCACGCCGACCACACGGCCGGGTCCCCCGGCCTGCGCGCGCGCACCGGCGCCCCCGTGCGGGCCGCCGACCCGGACCACTGCCACGGCGGCGCGCCGCTGCGCGACGGCGAGGTGATCGAGGCCGCGGGCCTGCGGGTCGTGGTCCTCGCCACGCCCGGCCACACCGCAGACTCGGTCTGCCTCGTCCTGCCCGACGACGGCCCGGTCGCCTCGACCGACGACCGCGCCCGCCGCACGGCGGACCCGGGCCCGGCGAGTTCCGGCACCGCGGGCTCCTGGACCGCGGCGGACGAGGGCGCGCGGACGCCGTCGGGCACGACCGTCCTCACGGGCGACACGGTGCTCGGGGCGGGGACGACGGTGATCGCGGCGCCCGACGGGTCGCTCGGCGCCTACCTCGCGAGCCTCGACGCGATCGAGGCCGTGGCGGGCGGTCCAGGCCTGGTGACCGGCCTCCCCGGCCACGGACCGGTCGTCGACGACCTCGCGGCGCGCGTGCGCGCGTACCGGGAGCACCGTCACGAGCGTCTCGTCCAGGTGCGGGCCGCGCTGACCGCGCTCGGCCTGGCCCCGGACGCGCCGGGCGCGGTCGACGAGGTGGTCGCGCGGGTCTACGCCGACGTCGACCCCGCGGTGCGAGGAGCCGCCCGGCAGTCCGTCGCCGCGCAGCTCGCGTTCCTCGCCGGCCCAGACACCGACGCGGGCACCGGCACCAGCACCGGCCCGATCGCCGACATCGGAGGGGACGCGGCCGACGACACCCCCGGCACCCCGAGCCGCGACGGCTGACTGTCGGTGCCACGGTGCACGATGACGGGATGACGACACCACGGCTCGGTATCGCGTTCGTGCCCACCCACGCACCCGAGAGCCTGCGGCGGCTCGCGACGACGGCGGAGGACGCCGGCCTCGACGACCTCTGGGTGTGGGAGGACTGCTTCAAGCAGTCCGGCCTCGCCTCGGCGGCCGCTGCCCTGGCGTGGACCGACCGCGTGCGCGTCGGCATCGGGCTCATGCCCGCCCCGCTGCGCAGCACGACGATCACGGCGATGGAGGTGGCGACGCTCGCGCGGATGTTCCCCGGTCGCCTCGTCGCGGGGGTCGGGCACGGCGTCCAGGAGTGGATGGGGCAGGCGGGGGTGCGCGTCGCGTCGCCGCTGACGCTCCTGCGCGAGCACGCGACGGCGCTGCGGAGCCTGCTCGCGGGCGAGGAGGTCACGACGGACGGCCGGTACGTCACGCTCGACGCCGTCCGGCTCGACTGGCCGCCCACGGAGCCCGTCCCGCTGTGGCTGGGCGGGTCCGGGCCGCGGACGCTCGCGCTGGCCGGCGAGCTCGGCGACGGTCTCATCCTCACGAACGCGCTGACCCCCGAAGACGTGCGGGGTGCGGCGGCCGTCGCGCGCGAGGGCGGCGCGGGCCCCGGGTTCGACGTCCACGCGACGCTCATCGCGGCGACGGGACCGGACGCGCAGGCACGGGTCGACCGCGAGCTGCCGGTGTGGGGCGCGGAGCCCGGTCGGGGCATCGGCGCCGCGGGCGACGCCCACGCGGTGGCGGCGGGAGTCCTGGCTCTCGCGGAGGCGGGCGCGACGGCCGTGGCGGTCCAGCCGACCGCGGACGAGCCCGACGTCGAGACGTTCGTGCGCTTCCTCGGCCACGAGGTCGCGCCGCTGCTCAGCTCTCGGTGACGCGCCCGGTGTCGCCCTCGGTGCCCGCGGCGCCGGGCCGCTGCCGCAGGCCGTGGACGAGGGCGACCATCGCGCACACCAGAGCGACGGCGCCGACGGCGAGCGCGAGGCGGACGGGGAAGTCGGCGTAGAGGTCGGTGACCTCGCCGACCGGGAGGCCCCAGCCCGCCGCGGTCTCCCGCACTTCCGCCGCGAGCGCACCGATCCGTCCGGGCACCCGCGTCACGGCTGCGGAGACCCACCCGAGCAGCTCGAGGACGACGGAGGCCACGGAGTGGGCGCCGGACGCGAGGGGGATCACCGGTCCACCCTAGCGGAACCGGACAGCGCGGTCATATGCGGCACGGCGGGGTATCGCCTCAGGTCAGCGGCTTGGCGAAGCACAGCGCGACGTGGTTGTCGCCGTCGTAGGGCGGGAAGTGCGCGACGGCACGGAAGCCGAGCGAGCGGTAGAGCGCGATGGCGCCGGGCTGGCGGATGCCCGTCTCGAGCAAGAGCGTGGAGGTCCCGCGCTCACGCGCCGCCGTCTCCAGCCCGTCGAGGAGCCGACGCGCGGTCCCCGTGCGGCGCGCGCTCTCGCGCACGAACACCTTCTTCACCTCGAGCGCGTCCTGCGGCGCGCCGGGCTCGGGCCGTCGCAGCGACGCGCACCCGAGCGCCTCGCCGTCCCGGTACGCCACGAGGGTCACCACGACGTCGACTCCCAGGTGCGCGTCCACGGTTTCGAACCCCCCGGCGGAGTCGAGGCGGCCGAAGAGCTCCGGGTACAGGACGGCCGACGACGTCTCGTGCATCTCGCGGCGCAGCGCGGCCGCGTCGGGGTCGTCCCACGGGACGGCACGGAGCTCGACCGCGGCTCCCCCGACGACCGGGCCGCCCGCCGCGGTGCCGGACCCTGACCCCGCGCCGTCCGGCGCAGCGCCCCGCGGTCCGGTGGCATCCGGCGCGGCGGTCCGCGCTCCGGCGGCATCCGACGCAGCGGCGGGCGACACGCGCAGGTCGAGCGCGAAGCAGCGCGACAGCGGCTGCCCGGCGTAGTGGCCGTACGACTCGATCGGCACGTACCCGAGCGCGAGGTAGAGGTCGATGGACTCCGGCTGGAGCGTGCCCGTCTCGAGCACGAGCCGGTCGAGGCCCGCGGCGACCGCGCGCTCGTGCAGCGCGCGCATCGCGGTGCGTGCGTGCCCGCGACCCCGGTGGGCGGGCTCGACGTACAGGCGCTTCACCTCGCCGGTCCGCGCGGGGTGCGTGCCGCCCCGTCCGTCCGGCGTGCCGGAGACGTCGCGCAGCGCGACGAACGCGACCGGTTCGCCGTCCTCCCGGACCACGACGTTCGCGAGCGCCGCCTCGGGGGCGAACGTGCCGGCGTCGGGCTCGCCGTAGCGCACCGCGAGCTCCGCCTGCTGCCGCGACCGCAGCCGCTCGGCCGCGGCGTCGTCCGCCGGGACCGTCGCCACGGTGACGACCCCGGTCCCGGGGCGCCCGACGGCGTCGGGCAGGACGCGCGGGAGCGTCACGCGCGGACGAGCGCGCCCAGGACGGACGTGAAGAACCCGAGGCCGTCGGTGCCGGCGCGCGGGCCGGCCTCGGCGGCCGGGCCGAAGCCGGGCTCGACGGCGTGCTCCGGGTGGGGCATGAGGCCGACGACGTTGCCCGCCGCGTTCGAGATGCCCGCGATGCCGCGGCGCGACCCGTTCGGGTTCCAGCCGTCGTAGCGGAAGACGACGCGGCCCTCGGCCTCGAGCTCGTCGAGCGTCCGCTCGTCGGCGACGAACTGCCCGTCCTGGTTCTTCAGCGGGATCGTGATGCGCTGGCCGGCCGTGTAGTCGCGCGTCCAGGCGGTGTCGGCGTTCTCGACCACGAGGACCTGCTCGCGGCACACGAAGTGCAGGTGGTCGTTCTTGACCATCGATCCCGGGAGCAGGTGCGCCTCGGTGAGGATCTGGAAGCCGTTGCAGATGCCGAGCACGGGCATGCCGCCCTTCGCGGCGTCCACGATCGACTCCATGACCGGCGCGAAGCGGCTGATCGCGCCCGCGCGCAGGTAGTCGCCGTAGGAGAAGCCGCCGGGCAGGACGACCGCGTCCACGCCGTGGAGGTCGGCGTCGGCGTGCCAGAGCGACACGGCCTCGCCGCCCGCGAGGCGCACCGCGCGCGCGGCGTCGCGGTCGTCGAGCGTGCCGGGGAAGGTGACGACACCGACCGTGGCCGTCGCGAGAGCCGAGGCGGTCATCAGGCGAGACCCTGCGACGTGATCGTCGCGGCGGCGTCCGTCTCGATGTCGGCGACGCGCACGACGTCCTCGATGACGGGGTTCGACAGGAGCTTCACCGCGGCCTCCTCGGCGGCGGCCAGGACCTCCGGCGTCACCGGGCCCTCGACCTCGAGCTCGAACCGCTTGCCCTGGCGGACGGACGTGAACTGGGTGAAGCCGAGGCGCGGCAGCGCCCCGACGACGGCCTTGCCCTGCGGGTCCAGGATCTCGGGCTTGGGCATGACCTCGACGACGACGCGTCCCACGGGGGCTCCTTGGCGAGAGTGTTGGGAGGGCCGGGGCTCCGGGATCCCGGCCACGTCACGGGCGTCGAGGACGCCCGGGGGGGACGGGACGAGCGGGAGCCGACGGCGGGATTCCGCGCTCAGTCTAGCGGGCGCGCGCACCCGCCCGGTCGGGCGTCCGCACGGTGAGCGGGCGTGCTCACCCGCCCGCGGCGCGGCGCCGGTCCGGAGTGTCGACCGGGATGTTGCCGTCGAGCACGTGCTTGCGCCAGGCCCGGTCGACGTGGGACCGCCGGAACAGGAACCCGCTCAGGAGCGAGACCGCCATGAGGAGAACCGCAAACCAGAGCTCGGGCCGGTTGACGTCGTTCGAGAAGAGGACGTGGCTCAGGACGGGCCACCCGTAGAGGATCGCCAGCGCGCTCCCCAGGCTGCCCAGGGTGACGCGCCACGGGTAGAGCGCCCCGTGGATGTCGTCGGCGACCCACCACCAGTACCGCGCGGGGAGCCGCAGGTCGAGCGACCGGTAGAGCAGCCAGCGCCCGAGCGGCGGGTGCTCGCGCCACCGCAGCGCCCACCCCGCGCGGACGAGGCCCCACGCCTCGCGGGCGCCGATGCCGCGGGGAGCGGCGCCGTCGTCCGGCTCGGGCGCCAGGTCGAGCAGGACGGCGAGCGCCTCGTCCCCGTGCAGGTCGCGCCAGCGCCGGGGGTAGGCGCGCAGCCAGATCCGTGCGGACCGCTCGTACCGGTCGGCGCCGCGCGCCCCGCGGGCAGGGCGGCCGGGCTGCGCGCCGTCGGCGGCGGCCCGCCGCCCGGTCACGCGCCGCTCCCGGCGAGACCGTCGGCGGCACCCCGACCGGCACCGCGGGAGAGCGACCGACGCGCGCGCTCCGCGAGCTCGGCGAGGCGGAGGGTCTCGGCGCGGGCGGCGCGGCGCCCGTCGTCGGTCGCGCGGTAGTAGCGACGCAGTCGGCCGTCGACGACCTCCTCGCCCGTCGGCTCCACGAGACCGGCCGCGACGAGACGGTCGAGGTTCCCGTAGAGGGTGCCCGCGCCGAGGCGGGTACGGCCGTCGGAGAGGTCGCGCACCGACCGGATGACGGCGTAGCCGTGGAGCGGCTCCCCGCTGAGGGCGAGGAGCACGAGGTACGCCTGCTCCGTCATGCGGAACGGGGCCGAGGAGACCATGGTCGATATATATCGCTCGGCGACCTATGCGCGCAAGCGCCCGGCGCGTGTCGGAGGGTGGGGCTAGTCTCGAACAAGTGTTCGAGACGCACGCTCAAGCACGGTGCGAGGGCGGGGTCCTGCCCCTTCCCCGCCCTCGCACGACACCTCGCCCGACGACGCACGGAGGCTCCCCATGGACGCACCGGCAGCACCCGTCCCGACGATCGACCGCGGCCGTTCACGGCCCGCGCCGGCCACCGTGGCCCGCGTCCTCGCGCGCGACGGGACGTGCGTCTTCCCGGGCTGCCGCGTACCGGCGTTCCGCTGCGACCTCGACCACGTGGTCGCCCCGCGGCCGGTCACAGGCACGGGCACCGGCACCGGGATGGACGACGACGCGGAGTCCGCGCACGGGGCCGACAACCTCGTCGCCCTGTGCCGCCACCACCGGGTCGTCCGCGCACGCGACGGCTGGCGCCCGGCGCTGCTCGCCGACGGGTCGGTACGGTGGACCGCGCCGAGCGGGCACACCTACCTCCGGCCCGGCACCCTCCGGACGGCGTGAGGCGTCAGGCGTCAGGCGTCAGGCGAGCGTCGACCCGGTGAGCCGCTCGTACGCCTCGAGGTAGCGCGCGCGGGTGCGCGCGACGACGTCGGCCGGGATCGACGGCGGCGGGGTGTCCGCGGCGCGGTCCCAGCCCGACGCGGGCGACGTGAGCCAGTCGCGCACGAACTGCTTGTCGAAGCTCGGCTGCGCGCGACCCGGCTCCCACTGGTCCGCGGGCCAGAAGCGCGACGAGTCGGGCGTGAGCACCTCGTCGCCGAGCACGGTCTCCCCCGTCGCCGGGTCCACGCCGAACTCGAGCTTGGTGTCCGCGAGGATCACGCCGCGCTCGCGCGCGATCTCCTCGGCGCGCGCGTACACGGCGAGCGTGAGGTCGCGCAGGCGCGTGGCGTCGTCGAGGCCGATCTGCTCGGCCACGACGTCGAACGAGACGTTCTCGTCGTGCTCGCCCACGGCAGCCTTCGTCGCCGGCGTGAAGATCGGCTCGGGCAGGCGCGACCCGTCGACGAGGCCGTCGGGCAGCTGCACGCCGCAGACCTCGCCGCCCGCGCGGTACTCCACGAGGCCGGAGCCCGTCAGGTACCCGCGCGCCACGCACTCGACCGGGAACATGTCGAGGCGGCGGCAGATCATCGCGCGGCCGGCGACGACGTCGGGCACGAGGCCGTCGCCCGGCACCGCCGAGACGGCGGTCGAGACGACGTGGTTCGGCACGAGGTCGGCGAGCTGCTCGAACCACCACAGGCTGAGCTGCGTGAGCACGACGCCCTTGTCCGGGATACCGGGCGACAGCACGTGGTCGTAGGCGCTCACCCGGTCGCTCGCGACGACGAGCACGACGTCGCCCAGGGGGTGCACGCCCCCGACGGCCGGCAGGTCCGGCGTGTACAGGTCGCGCACCTTGCCGGAGTACGCGTGCGTCCAGCCGGGCAGGTCGAGCGCGGCCGTGTCGAGGGCGTCGGCCTCGCCGAGCGAGAGGGCCGAGCCGGGGTCCTGCGGGGTGTGGGTCACGGCCCCTAGTGTCGCACCATGCGACTCGAACCCGGCCCCTCGTCCATCTCGGGAGCCGCCCCCGGCGGCGCGCTCGACGGCACGCTCGACCAGGGCGAGGACGCCGAGCGCGCGACGCACGACCCGGGGGTGCGCGACTTCCTCGCCACCTTCTCGGCCTTCATGGAGACCGCCAACGAGCAGGCCCAGCGGCAGCGGACCGACGCCGGGCCGTCCGTCGCGGACGTGCTGCGCGAGCACCTCGGCACCGACCCGCGCTCGATCGCGGTCGTCACCGAGACGGTGTCCGCTCTGCGCGGCGTCGACGCGGACGTCGCGATCGAGGCCGTCGTCGCCCGCCACGGCGGTGGCCGCGTCGTCGGCGTCGGTGGCGGCGAGCAGCGGATGCACACGTCCTTCTCCGAGATCGTCGAGCACTCCGCCCTGTGGCGCCAGTTTCCCGTCGGCGCGGTGGACTACGCGCGCGCGGCGACGGGCCCCGAGAGCGAGCGCCGCACCGTCTCCTTCGGTCTGCACCTCTTCGCGTACGCGGGCACGCCCGTCGCGCTCCTGCAGCGCGCGGCGAACCCGCGGCACGGCGACGAGGGCAGCGTCGAGGTCATGTGTCCCCAGGAGGACGCCGCCCTGTCGCTCCTCGCAGAGCTCCGGGCGGCCATGGTCGAGCACAGCGTGCTGCGCGGCCAGGTCGTGACGTTCACGGCGTCGGACTACGGCGCGCAGGCCGGCGGCATGACGTTCCTACCGCGGGACCGGGTCCCGGCGACCGACGTGGTGCTCCCGGACGGCACGCTGAGCAGGATCGAGCGTCAGGTGCTCGGCGTCGCGCGGCACCGCTCGGAGCTCCTCGCGGCGGGTCAGCACCTCAAGCGCGGCGTCCTGCTCTACGGTCCGCCGGGGACGGGCAAGACCCACACCGTCCGCCACCTCGTCGGCGAGAGCCCGGGCACGACCGTGATCGTCCTCGCAGGGGGTGCGCTCCGGCTCGTCCGGCTCGCCGCGGAGACGGCCCGTGCGCTCCAGCCCGCGATCGTCGTGCTCGAGGACTGCGACCTCATCGCCGAGGACCGCTCGTTCCACGACGGCCCGCAGCCCCTGCTGTTCGAGGTGCTGGACGCCATGGACGGACTCGGCAGCGACTCCGACGTCGCGTTCGTCCTGACGACGAACCGCGCCGACCTCCTCGAGCGCGCGCTCGCGCAGCGCCCCGGCCGGGTCGACCTCGCGGTCGAGATCCCCCTGCCCGACGCGTCGGCGCGGCTCCGGCTGTTCGAGCTCTACCGCGGCGAGCTGCCGTTCACCTCCGGTGCGCTCGCCGACGCCGCCGACCGCACGGACGGCGTGACCGCCTCGTTCGTCAAGGAGGTGGTCCGGCGCGCCGTGCTGCGCGCGGTCGAGGCCGGGCACGACGTGGGAGACGAGGACCTCGGGTCCGCCGTGCACGAGATGACCGCCGACGCCGAGCGCATCACGCGCTCGCTGCTCGGCTCGTCGCCGGACCTCCTCGCCGAGGAGACGTTCGAGCCCTGATCGGGCACCAGCGCGGCGCTCCCCGCGCCGGACGTCCTCCGCACCACACCCGTCGCGCGTGCCGATCGACCGGCGTGCCGATAGCCTGCTCGTCAGGACGGCCGTGGGAGCGCTCTCCCGCCGTCAGGGGGCCGCACCGGAGCGACTCCTGCGGGGGCGCGTGCGCTGCTGTCCGGGCCTGCCGACGGCGGCGGGCCCCATCCGCACGGAGGAGGCAACGATGCACCACCGCACGATGCACCATCGCCTGACAGCGCTAGCGGCCGGAGTGGGGGTGGTCGTCGCGAGCGTGGGCCTCGCGACGACCGCGCACGCGGGCGCTCTCGGTCCCGCGGGCGCGCCCCTGTCCGCACCGAGCCCGACCCCGTCACCGACGACCGCGGGCGCCGCCGTCCCCGGCCCCGACGACCTGTCGGAGGGGCAGCTCCGCGCCTTCGAGCGTGACCTGGGGCTCGATGCCGCGGGCGTCGCCGACCGGCTCGCGCTCGACGCCGCGACGGCCACCGTCGAGCGCGCGCTCAGCGACGGGCTCGGGACGGCGTACGCCGGCACGTGGGTCGACGCCGCGGCGGGCGCCCCCGTCGTCGCCGTGACCGACCCGGCGGCCGTCGCCGACGTCGAGGCGGCCGGCGCTACGGCCGTCGTCGTGGAGCACGGCCTGGCTGAGCTCGACGACGTCGCGGCCCGGCTCGACGCGACCACCACCCCCGACGCCGTCCAGGCCTGGTACGTCGACGTCACCACGAACGAGGTGGTCGTCGAGTCGCTCGACCCCGCGGCAGCGCAGGCGTTCGTCGCCGCGTCCGGGGTCGACGCCGCCGCGGTGCGCACCGAGGTCCTCGCGGCGCCGTACGAGCTCACGGCCGACGTGCGCGGCGGCGACCGCTACATCACCCGGGACCCGGGCGCGTCGTCGGGCTCGGCCTGCTCGATCGGGTTCGCCGTCCAGGGCGGCTTCGTCACGGCGGGGCACTGCGGCGCGGCGGGCAAGGAGGTGCTCACCGCGAGCTGGGCGCGCATGGGGACGGTCCAGGCGGCGTCGTTCCCCGGCCACGACTACGCGTGGGTGCGCGTCGACGCCGGGTTCTCCCCCGTCCCGCGGGTGAACAACTACGCCGGCGGCACCGTCGACGTCGCCGGCTCGGCCGAGGCGCCCGTGGGTGCGTCGGTGTGCCGCTCGGGCGCCACGACCGGCTGGCGCTGCGGCGTCATCGAGCAGAAGAACATCACCGTCAACTACGGCAACGGCGACGTTCCCGGCCTCGTGCGCGGCAGCGCGTGCGCGGAGGGCGGCGACTCGGGCGGGTCGGTGATCTCCGGCAACCAGGCGCAGGGCGTCACGTCGGGCCGCATCAACGACTGCTCGAACGGCGGCAAGTTCATCTACCAGCCCGTCAACCCGATCCTGTCGGCCTACGGC
This sequence comes from Cellulosimicrobium sp. 72-3, assembly GCF_013127315.1. Lineage (NCBI taxonomy): Bacteria > Bacillati > Actinomycetota > Actinomycetes > Micrococcales > Promicromonosporaceae > Cellulosimicrobium > Cellulosimicrobium sp. 72-3. Next base: position 592,120 of record NZ_CP053419.1, on the reverse strand, counting down.
CTGTCGCTCGTGACCACGGGCGGCGGGTCGGGCAGCGCGCTCGTCGGGCTCGCTGGCAAGTGCATCGACGTCCCCGGGTCCGACTTCAGCGACGGCAAGCGCCTCCAGCTGTGGACGTGCAACGGGTCGAGCGCGCAGCGCTGGACGTTCGAGGCCGACGGCACCGTCCGCGCGGGCGGCAAGTGCATGGACGTCGCGTGGGCGGCCACGGCCGACGGCACGGCGCTCCAGCTCGCGAACTGCAGCGGCAACGCGGCCCAGAAGTTCGTGCTCAGCGGCGCGGGCGACCTCGTGTCGGTGCTGGCGAACAAGTGCGTCGACGTGCCGAGCAGCAACAGCGCCGACGGCACCAAGCTCCAGATCTGGACGTGCAACGGCACTGCGGCCCAGAAGTGGCGCCGCGCCTGACGCCTCACCCCTGAGGTGCTGAGCACGGCACGGCGGTCGCTCCCCCGCGGAGAACGAGCGCCGTGCCGTGCTCGACGGCGGGGTTGTCAGCCCGCGAGCGTGACCTCGCCCGCGGCGGCCCGCGCCGCGATGTCGGTGCGGTGGTGCGAGCCCGGGAGCACGATGCGGTCGACCGCGGCGTACGCCCGGCGGCGCGCCTCGGCCAGGTCCGCGCCGCGCGCCACGACCGACAGCACGCGGCCGCCCGAGGCGACCAGGCCGCCGTCGTCCGCGCGCGACGTGCCGGCGTGCAGCACGTGCACGCCCTCGACGCCCTCCGCCGCGTCGATCCCCGTGATCGGGTCGCCGCCACGGACGGCGCCCGGGTAGCCGTGCGCCGCGACGACGACGGTGACGGACGCGTCGTCGTGCCAGCGCAGCGGGCCGACCTCGGCGAGCCGCCCCTGGGCCGCCGCGAGCATGACCGCGGACAGCGGCGTCGCGAGGCGCGTGAGCACGGACTGCGTCTCCGGGTCGCCGAAGCGCGCGTTGAACTCGACGACGCGCGTGCCGCGGCTCGTCAGCGCGAGGCCCACGTAGAGCACACCGACGAACGGGGTGCCGCGGCGCGCCATCTCGTCGATCGTCGGCTGCGCGACGCGCGTGACGACCTCCTCGACCAGGCCCTCGGGCGCCCACGGCAGCGGGCTGTAGGCGCCCATGCCGCCCGTGTTCGGGCCCGCGTCGGCGTCGAACGCGCGCTTGAAGTCCTGGGCGGGCGCGAGCGGCACGACCGTCGCGCCGTCGCTCACGCAGAAGAGGGAGACCTCGGGACCGTCGAGGTACTCCTCGACGACGACGCACGGGTCCTCGGGCGCGCCGTCCGCCGCCCGGCGGGGCGTCGCGAAGCACGCGGCGGCGTGCTCGAGCGCGGCCTGACGGTCCTCCGTGACGACGACGCCCTTGCCCGCGGCCAGGCCGTCGTCCTTGATGACGTAGGGCGCGCCGAACGCGTCGACGGCGGCCGCGACCTCGTCGACGTCGGTGCACACGTGCGCGAGCGCCGTGGGGACCGACGCGGCGGCCATGACGTCCTTCGCGAACGCCTTGGAGCCCTCGAGCCGCGCCGCCTCGGCGCTCGGCCCGAACACGGGGACGCCGGCCTCGCGCACCGCGTCCCCGACGCCGGCAACGAGCGGCGCCTCCGGGCCGACGACGACGAGGTCGACGCCCAGGTCCGTCGCGAGCGCGGCCACCGCGGCGCCGTCGTTCTGATCCACCGCGTGCAGCGTCGCGAGGTCCCCGATGCCCGGGTTCCCCGGGGCGGCGTGCAGCTCGTGCCGCTCCGCGCCCGGGCGGTCGGCCTCGTGCGCGAGGGCGTGGACGATGGCGTGCTCGCGGGCACCGGTCCCGACGACGAGGATCTTCACGGGCGCCGAGTCTACCGAGACGGCCCGGACGCCCCGCGGGGCGTCCGGGCCGTGGTCGGCTGGCGTCGTCGGCTCAGTGGATGAGGTCGTGGCGCGGGATGATCGCGTCGCGGCTCGGGCCGACGCCGATCGCGGAGATCCGCGTGCCCGACATCTCCTCCAGCGCGTGCACGTAGCGCTGCGCGTTGACCGGCAGGTCGTCGAACGTGCGGGCGCCGGAGATGTCCTCCCACCAGCCGTCGAGCTCCTCGTAGATCGGCTTCGCGTGGTGGAACGCGGTCTGGTCGAGCGGCATCTCGTCGTACCGGACGCCGTCGACGTCGTACGCGACGCAGACCGGCACCTTCTCGAAGCCGGTGAGGATGTCGAGCTTGGTGAGCACCATGTCGGTGATGCCGTTGACGCGGGTCGCGTAGCGCGCGATCACCGAGTCGTACCAGCCGCAGCGGCGCGCGCGGCCCGTCGTGACGCCGTACTCGCCGCCCTGCTTGAGCAGGTACTCGCCGTTCGCGTCGAACAGCTCGGTCGGGAACGGGCCCTCGCCCACGCGCGTCGTGTACGCCTTGATGACGCCGATCACGGAGCTGATGCGCGTCGGCCCGACGCCCGAGCCCGTGAGCGCGCCGCCCGCGGTCGCGTTGGACGACGTGACGAACGGGTACGTCCCGTGGTCGACGTCGAGCATCGTGGCCTGCCCGCCCTCGAAGAGGACGTTCTTGCCCGCGTCGAGCGCCTTGTTCAGCTCGAGCGCCGTGTCCGCCACCATCGGCTTGAGCCGGTCGGCGTACTGCAGCAGCTCGGCCACGGTCTCGTCCACGGTGATGGCGCGGCGGTTGTAGACCTTCACCAGCAGGTGGTTCTTCTGGTCGAGCGAGCCCTCGATCTTCTCCGCGAGGATCTTCTCGTCGAACAGGTCCCAGATGCGGATGCCGACGCGGTTGATCTTGTCCGCGTACGCCGGCCCGATGCCGCGGCCCGTCGTGCCGATGCGGCGCTTACCGAGGAACCGCTCGCTCACCTTGTCGATCGTGCGGTGGTAGCCGGCGATCACGTGCGCGGAGCCCGAGACGAGCAGGCGCGAGACGTCCACGCCCCGCGAGATCAGATCGTCGAGCTCCTGGAACAGCACCTCGATGTCGACGACGACACCGTTCGCGATGACCGGCGTGACCCCCGGGGACAGGATGCCCGACGGCAGCAGGTGGAGCGCGTACTTCTCGTCCCCGATGACGACCGTGTGGCCGGCGTTGTTGCCGCCGTTGAACTTGACCACGTAGTCGACCCGGGACCCGAGGAGGTCGGTCGCCTTGCCCTTGCCCTCATCGCCCCACTGGGCACCGACGAGCACCACGCCTGGCATGGAATCCCCACTTTCGCGCTGCCTGTTCCTCGGGCCGGTCATGGTCGTGGGCGCGCACCGGCGTCCGGAGCGGAGCGGGCACGGCGTGCCCGACGGCGCCGGGCCCGCGGGCCCGAGGCGTCACCCGGGCGGCAGAGACCCGGGGACCGGCGCCGAGTTTACCGGTCGGATGGCGGAAATTGACCTTCGAGGCGGCTATCGACCGCGTCACGCCCGGGATGGGCAGAATGGCCTCATGAGCGACACCCACCCGAACCTCCTCGACGGCCCCGCACCCGTCCGCCTCCCCGACGACTACGCGCACGTCCGCGACGCCATCGCGGCCGACGGCGACCCGTACGAGATCGCGGGCCGCTCGCCCGCGAGCTCGCTCGCCTGGGCCTACCTCGCCGAGGACTTCCTCCACGAGAACGGCTCGCGCGGCGCGGTGACGGCCTACGCGTTCGCGCGCACCGGCTACCACCGCGGGCTGGACTCCCTGCGGCGCGCCGGCTGGCGCGGCCAGGGACCGATCCCGGCCGACCACGTGCCGAACCAGGGCTTCCTGCGCGCGCTCCTGGCCCTCGCCGAGTGCGCCGCGTACCTCGGCGAGGTCGAGGAGGCGGAACGCTGCGAGCAGTTCCTGCGCGACTCCGGGACCTCGGCCGACGAGGTGCGTGCGCTGCGCTGACCGGCCGCGCGTCCGCCCGGCGACCGCCGGGTGGGCGCGCGACGCACCCGGGCGGCGTCTAGAGTCGTGGGCATGATCGAGATCGCCACGTCCCCCGCGACGACGACCCTCGTCATCGCCGGAGACCTCGATCTCGCCGAGCGCGACCAGTTCCCGGAGATCGCGGCACGCGTCGTCGGGCTGCGCCGTCAGCTCCTCGTCATCGACATGTGCCGCGTGACGTTCATGGACTCCACCGGCGCGGCGTTCCTCATCTCGCTCGCCGACGCCGGTCGCAAGCGCGGCGGTGCGACGGTGCTGCGCGGCTGCGACGACCGGGACCTGTTCGTGCTCGAGGTGTGCGGCGCGCTCGAGCTGTTCCGCATCGACAACGACCACCGCTGCGAGCCCGCGACGCCGCCGTCCGGCTTCGCCAAGGTCGAGCCCCCGGCCTGACGCCCGCGGGCCGTCCTAGCGCCCCGAGGGCCGCAGGGTCGCCCACACGAGCTTGCCCGACGCCGTCGGGCGCCACCCCCAGTCGGCGAGCCGCTCGACGATCTGCATGCCGAAGCCGCCCATGCGGTTCGGGTGCCCGTCCGTCGGGACGGGGGGCGCCGGGTTGGAGTCCTCGACCTCGACGCGGATGCCGTCGCCCGTGTCGAACAGGCGCAGCGCGAGGTGGCCCCACCCGTGCAGCACGCCGTTCGCGACGAGCTCCGAGACGACGAGCTCCGCGTTGGCGCTCTCCCGCACGCCCCAGGCCTGGCACGTGCGCACGACGGCGTGCCGCGCACGCCCGATCGACGCCGGCTCGCTCGGCAGGAGCCAGCGGCGGCTGCGCGGGCTGAGCACGACGGCGGACGCGTCCCGCTGCGGGTCGGGGATGCGCACGACGACGAGCGCGACGTCGTCCTCGGGGGCGTCGGCCAGGCGCGACAGCAGCTCCTCGCCCACGCCCGCGGCGTCGACGGCGGTGACCGCCTCGGACGCCGCGACGAGCGCCTCCAGCCCGACCCGCAGGGCGCGGTCGCGGCGCTCGATGAGGCCGTCGGTGTAGAAGACGAGCGTGTCGCCCGGCAGGAGCGTCGCGACGCCCGTCGAGCGGCTGCGGCCGCCGAAGCCGACGAGCGCTCCCCCGGCATCGTCGAGCTGCGTCACGGTGCCGTCGCGCAGCAGGAGCGGCGGCAGGTGGCCGGCGCGCGAGTACTCGATCCGCCACGCGTCCTCGGGCTGCGCGGCGTCCGGCTGCGTGAGCGCCGCGTACACGAGGCTCGCGGAGCGCGGGATGCGCATGCCCTGGACGAGCTGGTCGACGCGCTCGAGCACGGGGCCGGGCGTCGTGAGCTCGTACGCGTACGAGCGCACCACCGAGCGGAGCTGGCCCATGGCGGCCGCGGCCTCGACGTCGTGCCCCACGACGTCGCCGATGACGAGGCCGACGACGTCCGGCGCGATCTGCAGGACGTCGTACCAGTCGCCGCCCACCTGGGCGTGCTCGGAGTTCGGCGCGTAGTACGTCCACACGTCGAGGCCCGTGACGTCGGCCTGCTCGGGGAGCATCGCGCGCTGGAGCGTCTCGGCGAGGCGGTGCTCGCGCGCGTAGAGGCGCACGTTGTCGATCGCGGTGCCGGCCCGGCGCGCGATGACCTGCAGCAGCGTGCGCACGCCCTCGCGGGCCTCGGCGTCGGTGCCGAACCCCTGCGGCGGTGTGTCGGGCAGGTCGCCCGTGACGAGCAGGCCGAGGATGCGCCGGCGCCCCGGGACGGCGGACACGGTCACGGAACCCGGCCGCCGTGGCAGCCCGGAGAGGCGGTGGTGGAGGTCGCGCTGGAGCCAGCCCGAGGCGGACCACTGCGGGTACGTGGCGGAGAGGTCGAGCGTCACCGGCCCCTCGATGCGCCCGTCGAGCACGTCCTGGACGCGGTCGGGCACGTCCACGCGGACGCGCGGCACCGAGCCGGTGACGGAGGCCGAGTCGCCGAGCGCGTCGGTCGTGTGCACGCCCGGGGCGAGGGGCAGGACGCCGGGCGTGTAGCGGCCGTGCCGCTGGCCGCGCCCGCTCGGGGGCGCCGCCGTGTCGACGCCCTCCGCGTACCGCAGTCCGTCGTCGTTGAGGTAGAAGCCCGCCCAGTCGACGACGTACCCCGCGAGCAGCGCCGTGATGTCGCGCAGCGCGTACGGCTGGTCGAGGTCGGCGAGGAGGTCGGAGCTGCGGGCGACGACGTCGAGCACCGCGCGCTCGCGCCGCTCGAGCGCGAGCGACGCGACCTGGGCGGCGTACCGGTCGAGGTGCTCGGAGACGTCGACCTGCGCACCGACCCAGTGGGTCACCGCACCGTCCGGGCCGGTCAGGGGCGCGAGCGAGAGCTGCGTCCACACCGCCACCCCGTCGCGCCGGAAGGTGCGCACGGTGTAGGTGAGCTCGCGCTCGTCGGCCACGGCGGCGCGGAGCTGCTGCGCGTCGACGGGGTTCGCGAGGAGCGACTCCAGGACCTGCGGGCTGCGGCCGAGCACCTCGGCGGCGGTGAACCCGGTCTGCCGCTCGAACGCGCGGTTGACCCAGACGATCGGCATCTCCGCCGACCGCGGGCCCGTGACGAACATCGCGACCCCGGTGGCGTCCATCGCGCGCGTGCACAGCTCCTGGACGTGCGCGGGCAGGTCGGTGCCGAGCTCCGGCGAGCTGCCCATCGTCACCTCCGACGGTCCGAGCGTCGATCGTCTGGAAACGGACGCCACGGTCGCGTTACTGTCCCGACTGGACATTCAACCGTAGATTGGTGCTTCCCGAGACCGGAACCGGTCCGGACCACGCCAGAGAGGAGCGCCGGTGCGCGAAGGTACACCCCCGGCCGCAGACCGCCCGGTCGGCGTCGCCGGCGACCCCGCAGGAGCGGGCGACCCCGCGAGCGTGCACGTCATCGTGGGCACGACGCGAGCCCGCATCGTGCTCTCGGGCGAGATCGACGCCGACCTCGGCGCCGACCTCCAGGAGGCGACCGCCGCGGCGGAGGACTCCGGCCTGCCCGTCGAGATCGACGCCCACCACGTGACCTTCATGGACTCGTCGGGTGTGGCGTTCCTCGCACGTCTCGCGTCGCGCGGCCCGCACCGCGTGCGCGTCCTCCGCGCCCCGCCCACGGTGCGGTTCCTCCTCGAGGTGACCCGCATCGGCGAGCTGCTCGACATCGTCGACGTGGACCCCGGCTTCGACCTCGACGAGCCTCCCGGCAACGGCGCGGGCACCACCGACTGACGCTCGTGGCCGCCTGACGCCCGTCGTCGGGCGCGCGCGGCCGCAGCACGACGAAGGCCCCCGGTCCTCACGGACCGGGGGCCTTCGTGCGACGCGGGCCCGGAGCGGACTCCGGGCCGTGCGGCGTCAGCGGATCTTGTTGCCCGCGGAGCGCAGCTGCTGCGACGCCTCGATGATGCGCGCGGCCATGCCGGCCTCGGCCAGCTTGCCCCAGGCGCGCGGGTCGTAGGCCTTCTTGTTGCCGACCTCGCCGTCGATCTTCAGGACGCCGTCGTAGTTCGAGAACATGTGGCCGACGACGGGGCGCGTGAACGCGTACTGCGTGTCGGTGTCGATGTTCATCTTGATGACGCCGAAGTCCACCGCCGCCGAGATCTCCTCGGCCGTGGAGCCGGAGCCGCCGTGGAAGACCAGGTCGAACGGGTTCTCCTTGCCGACCTTCGCGCCGACGGCCTCCTGGATCTCCTTGAGGATCTCCGGGCGGAGCTTGACCGCACCCGGCTTGTACACGCCGTGCACGTTGCCGAACGTGAGGGCCGTCAGGTAGCGGCCCTTCTCGCCCGTGCCCAGCGCCTCGATCGTCGCGAGACCGTCCTCGACCGTCGTGTAGAGCTTCTCGTTGATCTCGGCCTCGTGGCCGTCCTCCTCGCCGCCGACGACGCCGACCTCGATCTCGAGGATCGTGCGCGCCGCCTGCGAGAGCTCGAGCAGTTCGGCCGCGATGGTGAGGTTCTCGTCCAGGGGGACGTCCGAGCCGTCGTACATGTGCGACTGGAACGTCGGCAGGCCGCCGTTCTTCACCTGCTCGGCCTCGATGGCCAGGAGCGGGCGGACCCAGGAGTCGAGGTTCTTCTTGACGCAGTGGTCGGTGTGGATCGCGATCTGCACCGGGTAGTTCTTCGCGACCTCGCGCGCGTACGCCGCGAGCGCGAGCGAACCGGCGATGCGGTCCTTGACCGTCGAACCCGAGCCGTACTCGGCGCCGCCCACGGAGACCTGGATGATGCCGTCGGACTCGGCCTCGGCAAAGCCCTGGAGCGCGGCGGTGATGGTCTGCGACGAGGTGATGTTGACGGCCGGGTAGGCGAACGAGCCTGCCTTCGCCCGGTCGATCATCTCGGCGTAGACCTCGGGGGTTGCGATGGGCATGCGGAGCTCCTGTGGAGTCGTGCGGGGTGGACTGTCAGGTCAAAGTCTGGCATGGATGACAGCGCGAGGTCAGGGCCGTTCGACCTGTGGTCCCCGGATGACCACGCCTCTACCTCGGCGGCCCTGTGGGCCCCAGGTGCTGCGCCGCCCAGACGTGCAGGGCGATCGCGCCGGCGGCGCCGGCGTTGATCGATCGGGTCGACCCGTGCTGCGTGATGTGGAGCACCGCGCGGCACGCCTCGACCGCCTCGGGCGTCAGCCCGGCCGACTCCTGGCCGAGGAGCAGCACGCACGACGCGGGCAGCGCGTAGCCCTCGATCGGCACCGACCCCGGGACGTTGTCGACCCCGAGGAGCGGCAGCGCCTCCCCCGCCGCCCAGTCCGCGAGGTCCGCCACCGACGCGTGGTGGTGCACGTGCAGGTAGCGGTCGGTGACCATGGCGCCGCGGCGGTTCCACCGCCGTCGCCCCACGACGTGCACCCCGGCCGCGTTGAACGCGTTGGCGGTGCGGACGACGGAGCCGATGTTGAGGTCGTGCGCCCAGTTCTCGATCGCGACGTGGAGCCGGCGGGCCGGGTCGCGGCGCGCGTCGAGGTCGGCGACGACGGCCTCGACCGTCCAGTACCGGTAGGCGTCGACGACGTTGCGGCGGTCGCCGTGCGCGAGCAGCTCGGGGTCGTACCGGGGGTCGAGCCGCGTCGCCCCGGGCGGTCCGGCGGGGTCCGGGACGCGGGGCCACGACTCCGGGCCGCCGGGCCACGGGCCCACGCCGACCTCGCGCTCGTCCGCCTCCCGCTCGCCCGACTCGCCCGCGCTGCTCGCCATGGCGCACATTCTGCCGGGACCTGCAGGCCCGCCGTCGCCGGACCTCCACGGCGGGTGCACACCCACCGCCGGGCCGCGCGGCCGCGCCCGGCTACGCTGGTGACCCGTGACCACCCTCGCCGAGCTCGCCTCCGCCCTCCCGGGGGCCGCGCACGCCGCGAGCCTCGGCGCCGCCGGACCGGTCGCCGCCCTGGGCCCGGACTGGATGGACCCGATGACGCTCATCGAGCGCTTCGGCGACGCCGCGCTCGTCGGGATCGTCGTCGTCATCTTCATCGAGACGGGCCTGCTCTTCCCGATCCTGCCGGGCGACTCGCTGCTGTTCACCGCGGGCGCGCTCGTCGCGCAGGAGTCGCTGCAGATCAGCCTGCCCGTGCTGCTCGTCCTGCTGTTCGCCGCGGCGTTCCTCGGCGACCAGACGGCGTACCTCATCGGACGCACCGTCGGGCCCAAGGTGTTCGACCGGCCCGACTCCCGGTTCTTCAAGCGCAAGTACATCGACCAGACGAACGCCTACTTCGAGAAGTACGGCGGCCGGACGATCGTCATCGCGCGGTTCGTGCCCATCGTGCGCACGTACGCCCCCGTCGCCGCGGGTGTCGGCAAGATGCACTACCGGCACTTCGTCGGTTTCAACGCGCTCGGCGCGCTGCTCTGGGCCGTCGGCCTCACGTGGCTCGGCTACCTCCTGGGGAATATCACGTTCGTCAAGGAGAACATCGAGGCGCTCGTCCTCCTCATCGTCTTCCTGTCCGTGCTGCCCATGGTCGTCGAGGTCTGGCGCGGGCGGCGGGCGGAGAAGCGGGCGGCGGCGCTCGAGGCGCAGGTCGCGGCCGACGCCCAGCAGAGGACCGGGGTCGCGGAGGACGCGACCGCCGTCGGCCAGGCCGACACGGACGGGAAGGACGCCTGACATGACACGAGAGATCACGAGCTGGCTCACCGACATGGACGGCGTGCTCGTCCACGAGGGCCACGCGATCCCCGGCGCCCCGGAGTTCGTGCGCGCGCTGCGCGACAAGGGCCGACCGTTCCTCATCCTCACGAACAACTCGATCTTCACGGCGCGCGACCTGCGGGCGCGCCTCGCGACGTCGGGCATCGACGTGCCGGAGGAGTCGATCTGGACGTCGGCGCTCGCGACGGCGCAGTTCCTCACCGACCAGATCCCCCAGGGCAGCGCGTACGCCGTGGGCGAGGCCGGGCTGACGACCGCGCTCTACGAGGCCGGCTACACGCTCACCGAGTCCGACCCGGACTACGTGGTGCTCGGCGAGACGCGCACGTACTCGTTCGAGGCGATCACCAAGGCGATCCGCCTCGTGCTGGGCGGGTCGCGGTTCATCTGTACCAACCCCGACACGACCGGGCCGTCGCAGGAGGGCCCGCTGCCCGCCACGGGCGCCGTCGCGGCGATGATCACGTCGGCGACGGGCCGCAAGCCGTACTTCGTCGGCAAGCCCAACCCGATGATGTTCCGCTCCGCGCTCAACCGCATCGACGCCCACTCCGAGACGACCGCGATGATCGGCGACCGGATGGACACCGACGTCGTCGCGGGCATCGAGGCGGGCCTGTACACCTACCTCGTCATGACGGGCTCCACGACGATGTCCGACGTCGACCGCTACCCGTTCCGGCCGAGCAAGGTCGTCGACTCCGTCGCGGACCTCGTCGACCTCGTCTGAGGGCACGCCGGGCCGGTCCGGCCGTTCCAGCTCCCCGGGGAACCCCGCACGCACGACGACGCCCGGTCACCGCGAGGTGACCGGGCGTCGTCGTGCCGGGGACCGGGGTCAGCCGGCCGCGGCCACCTCCACGCGACCCGCGCGACGGCGGCGCACCGCCAGGAGGGCCGCACCGGTGAGCAGCAGCGTCCCGGCCAGGAGCGCGAGGCTCCCGGCGTCGGAGCCGGTGGTGGCGAGCGCCCCCGAGTAGGCGTCGCACTCGACGTCGCCGCCGACCGGGAAGCTCACCGTCACCGGCGAGAGCGCGGTCCCGGCCTCGTAGAACCCGGCGAACGCCTTCGCGCCGGCGGCCGTGAGGGTCGTGGGGACGCCGCTCCACGTGATCGTGGAGCCCGACGTCGCCTTCTTCCCCGACAGGTCCAGGCTCGCGAACGCGACGCCGGTCGACGAGGACTTGTTGCTCTCCATGTCGCTGCTCTGCACGTCGACCACGAGCGTGCCCGACGACCCGTCCACGACCACCCGCGGGTTGCTGATCCGCAGGTCGAGGATGCCCTCGTGCCCGGAGAACGACACCGACCCGCCGAAGCTCGCGCGGCCCTTGCCGAGATCCGTGTTGAACGAGCCCTTCCCGCCGCTCCACGTGAACGCCGAGCCGCCGTCCCGCACGCCGTCCGTCGAGACCGAGCCCTTCGCGATCGGGCCGGTGACGTACGACCGGAACCGGTCGCTCACGCCCCACGAGAGAGTCGCGCCGTTGACGCCCTGCGCGAAGCACTGCTCCGCCGCGCCGCCCGACCCGGTGCCGGTGCCGGTCGTGCCGGCGCCCACGATCGTGATCGGCGCGGACGCGGTGTGGTCCGCACCGACGAGGAGGAGCGTGTGCTCGCCCGGCGCGACGTCCTTCGGGATCGTCACGGTCGAGCTCGCGGCGCCACCGGCGTTCGCGGTCGTGCCCGTCGCGAGCGTGCGCGGCGTGGAGCGGAGCTCCGTGCGGATGCCCGACTCGCGCGCACCGAACCCGACGCCGCTGATCGTCACCTCGTCGCCCGGGCGTGCCTGCGCCACGGAGAGCGTCGCCTTCGTCAGGTCGGTCGTGCCACCCGGGAGCGGCACCTCGGTCCCGCCGCCACCGCCGCCCGGTGCGGTCGAGGCCGCGCCGACGGTGAACGTCACGGGCGCGAGAGGATCGCCCGCTGCGTAGAACCCCGAGAAGGCGGCGGAGCCCGCGGCCGTGAGGGTCGCCTCGGCGGCCCGGTAGGTGACCGCCCCGTCCTTCGCCGTCGAGGCAGGCGGGAGGGACAGCGTCGCGAAGGCGACACCCTTCTTCGCGAAGGTCGTCCCGTCGAGGTTCCTCGACGAGACGTCGAGGACCAGCGTCGCGGACCGCGGCCCGTCGATCCGCACGCGCGGCTCGGAGACGGTGAGGTGCAGCAGACCGCCGTGGCCCGAGAACCGCACCGTCCCGTGGTAGCCGGTCGTGGTGCCCGTTGCGGGCGCCGCCCACGGCGTCGACTGGCCGAACGCGAACGCCGACCCGTCGCGCGTGGCCCCCGCGCTCACCGCCACGTCGCCCTTCGCGACCGGGCCCTCGATGTAGTCCACGAACGAGCCGCGCACGCCCCAGGTCAGGCTCCCGACGGTCGTCGGGACCGCGGGCTGCGGGTCCACGGGAGGAACGACGACGGGCTTGGTGGTCACGGTCAGCGTGGTGCTGCCGGTCAGACCGAGCTCCGACGTGACGACGACGGGGACGGACCCGGCGGGGGTGCCGGCGGGGACCGTGAGCACGAGCGTCGCGCCGTCGCGGGAGTACGACGCCGGGGCGCCGTCGAGCGTCACGGCCTTGACCGCGTCGTCCGCAGCGAGGCCGTCCACGGTGAGACGGACCGTCGAGCCGGCCTCCACCGTGATGGACGCGGGCATGACGGTGAGCGTGCCCGGTGCGTCGTACGCGACGGGGACGAAGAGCTCCTGCGCGGCGTTGCTCACGCCGCCGGCGCCGTACGTGTAAACGCCGTAGCGCCCGCCCTCGAGCGCGGCGGGGTTCTTCACGACGAGACGCGCCTCGAACGTGCCGTCCGGCGTGATGTCCGTCCACTGCGCCCGGACCACCGACTGGTACTGCGCGGGGACCTGGTCGAGCACGGGCTCGGCGAGGGCCCACACCTGCGAGCCGACCTTGCGGGTCGACGCCGCGGCGCCCTCGGACGGCCGCCACTGCTCGGCGAAGCTCCCGAACACGACGTAGGTGCCCTGCGGGAGCGTCGCCGGGATCGGGACGCCGCGCCCGCCGACGTTCGCCGCCGGGTCGAAGCCGGTGCCCCGGACGACGATCGTGTCGCCCGCTGCTACAGGGGTGTCGCCGAGCGGCGTCGTGCCGTCCGCGGCGAGCACCGAGATCTCGGGCTCCCACACGGGCGCCTCGGGCTCCGTCGTGAACGCGACGGGCGCGTACAGCTCCTGCGCGGCGTTGACCGTGCCGCCCGCGGCGTAGGTGTAGACGCCGTACCGGCCGCCCTCGCGCTCGAGCTCGCTCGCGACGAGCTCGGCGGTGAACGTGCCGTCCGGCGCGAGCTCGGCCCACTGCCCGCGGATCGCGGACTGGTAGCGCGGGTCCACCTGGTCGAGCGCCGCGGACGAGAGGGCCCACTGCTGCGAGCCGGCCGTGCGCGCGCTCGACGGGGCACCCTCCGACGGGCGCCAGTCGGCCGCGAAGCTGCCGAAGACCACGTAGGTGCCGGCGGGGATGCCGCCGGAGATCGGCGGGCGGTTGCCCGCCGGCGCGACGTTCGCGGCCGGGTCGAAGCCCGAGCCCTTGACGACGATCCTGTCGTCGGGGCGGACGGGCGCGTCCCCGAGCGGCGTCGTGCCGTCGGCGGCGTAGAGGGTGATCTGGGGCTCCCAGACCGGCTCAGGCGCCGTGCCGCCCTGGACCGCGACGGGCGTGAACGTGTCGAGGCTGCGGTCGGTCGCCGAGAGGCCGTGCGCGGCGGACGTCGCCACCACGTACTGCTTCGCCGGGTCGAGCTTTCCGGCCGGGACGGTCAGCGTCGTCGTGAACGCGCCGTCGCGCACCTGCTGCGGCATGACCCAGCCCTGGGCGAGCCAGCCGCTGGCGACGAGAGGGCCGCTGCCGTCCCAGATCGAGGCGTCGCCGAGGAGCACGTACGCGCCGTTCGCGGCGCCCGCGCCGACGAACCCGGTGCCCTGGATCGTGAACGTGTTCTCCACCGCCGGGTCGACGGGCGCCGACGGCGACACCGTGACCGCGGGGTCGACGGCAGGCTCGGGCTCGGGCTCCGGGGCGGTCACCGTGTGCGCGACGGCCGCGGAGGCCGAGGCGACGAACGCGGCCGGGTCGGCGGGCTCGAAGGCGGCGCTCAGCTGGTGGGTGCCCGCGGCGAGGGCCGCGGTCTCGAGGCGCGCGACGCCGTCGGCCACGGGAGCGGTGCCGAGGGCGGTGCCGCCGTCACGGAACTCGACCGTGCCCGCGGCGGCGGGCGCGACGGTCGCGGTGAGCGTCACGCTCGCCCCGGCCGCGGACGTGCCCGCGGGCGCTGCGGCGAGCGCGGTCGTCGTCGCCTGCGCGGGCGCCACGGGCTCGGGCGACACGACGCGGGCGGTCAAGGTCGACAGGGGCTTGCCCACGTACGACGAGAAGTACGGCGAGACGTTCCCGAGCGTCCCGACGACGGTCCCGTCCGCCATGAACGTGACCTCGTCACCGGCCCGCGTCGCGGTCACCGTGACGTCGGCGACCTTGACGTCGTCGCCCACGCCGGGGTTCACCGTGCCCGCGAAGTCCGCGTAGACCGCGCCCGTCGTCGGGCCGGTGAGGTCGAGCCGCACGTCGGAGATCGTCACGTCGAGCGCGCCGTGGTGGCCCTCGTACCGGGTCGAGCCGCCGAGGCGGATCGAGCCCGTCCCGGACGCGGCGTCGTAGCTGCCGGACGCGGGGCCGTAGGACGCCTGGCCGCCCTGGAGCGGCGGGGTGATCGTGCCCTGGGCGATGCCGCCCGTGACGTACGACGTCCACGAGTCGACGAAGTTCCAGGTGGCCGACCCGCCGGTCACGTCGGCCGCGGCCGCCTGGGCCGGGGCGCCGGTGCCGGCGACGGTGAGGCCGGCGGCGAGCGCCGCGGCGAGGAACGAGGCGAGGGCGCGTCGGACGCGTCTCGACGATGAAGTGCGCACAAGGTCTCCCGTGCTGGTCCGGGCGAGGTCCCGGCGGGGAGCGGGACCGAGAGGGGAGCGTGCTCACGCTCCGCCGAGACGGACCATATAAGGGTCGCCTCACCAAAGCAAGGTAAGCCTGACCTATCGAGATGTGACGCGCGCCTCCTCCCGCCACGACGACGCCCCGCGGCCCAAGGGGCCGCGGGGCGGTGCGCCGCGTCGAGCGGCGGGAGACGGAGCGGGAGGGGCTCAGGCGAGGCCGAGGTCCTCCAGGCTGAACAGGAAGTGGTACGGCACGCCGAGCGCCTCGATCTTCGCGCCCGCACCCGTGGCACGGTCGACGATCGTCGCGACGCCCGCGACCTCGCCCCCGGCCGCGCGCACGGCCTCGATCGCCGTGATGGGCGAGCCGCCCGTCGTCGTGGTGTCCTCGACCACGACGACGCGCCGGCCCGCGACGTCGGGGCCCTCGATCTGGCGCTGCATCCCGTGCGCCTTCGCCGCCTTGCGCACCACGAACGCGTCGAGGTCCTGGCCGCGGGACGCGGCGGCGTGCAGGAGGGCCGTCGCGATGGGGTCGGCACCGAGCGTCAGGCCGCCGACGGCGTCGATCTCCGCCGTACCGAGCCCCTGCTCCTCGAGAAGGTCGAGGAGCTGGTGGCCGATGAGCGGCGCCGCGCGGTGGTGCAGCGTCACGCGGCGCAGGTCCACGTAGTAGTCCGCCTCCTTGCCCGAGGAGAGCGTCACGCGGCCGTGCACGACGGCGAGCTCACGGATGAGGCCGAGCAGCTGCTCGCGGGGGGTCGAGGCGAGCGTCGAGGCGGGGTCGGTAGTCACGACCGCCAGGGTATCGGGCCCGCCCCGTGCCTAGCGGTACTTGCCGATCGCGCGGACGGCGGAGCGCGGCATCGCGCGCAGGGCCGCCGACGCGACCCGGTACCGCACCGACGGCGTGGAGATGACGACGCCCCGCCGCACGTCCGCGAGCGCCTCGGCGACGACCCGGTCGGCGTCGAGCCACGCGAGGTCGGGGAGCACGGACTTGTCGATGCCCGCGCGGTCGTGGAACTCGGTGTGCGTGAAGCCGGGGCACAGCACGGTCGCCGTGACGCCCGTGCCGTGCAGCTCGACGGCGAGCCCCTCCGTGAACGACCGCACCCACGCCTTCGCCGCCGCGTACGTGCCGCCCGCGGTGAGGGCCGCGACCGACGCGACGTTGAGGATCGCGCCGCGCCCGCGCTCCGTCATCTGGCCCGCCGCCGCGTGCGACAGCACCATGACCGCGCGCACCATGACGTCGAGCGCCTCGAGCTCGACGTCGAGGTCACCCCCGACGAAGTGCTGGTGCGTCGCGAAGCCCGCGTTGTTGACGAGCAGGCCGACCGGGCGCTCGTCCGGACTGCCGGTCGTGGCGAGGCGCTCCGCGACGCGCGCGACGTCGTCGGGCACGGACAGGTCGGCGCACAGCACCTGGACGCGTACCCCGGCCGCGGCACGGATCTGCCGTGCGGTCTCCTCGAGGCGCGCCTCGTCGCGCGCCACGAGGACGAGGTCGTGCCGCGCCGTGGCGAGCTGCCACGCGAACTCCAAACCCAGGCCGGCGCTCGCGCCGGTGATGAGTGCTGTCGCCATGGTCACAGCCTACGGGCGCCCGGGTGACCCGGGCGCCCGCAGGCGGGGTGGAGTCGTGTCACCGGGCCGGCGGCTTCACGGCGAGCACGGGGCACGCGGCGCCCAGCAGGATCTGCTGGGCGGTGGAGCCGAGCACGAGCTTGCCCACGGGGGTGCGGTGCCGCACCCCCACGACGACGAGGTCGGCGTCGACCTCGGCCGCGACACCGAGCACGACCTCCGCGGGCAGCGCGGAGGACTGCAGGTGCCGCACCTCGTGCTCGACGCCCGCCTCCTCGAGGATCGTGCCGACCTCGACGAGCTGGTCGTGGTCGGCCCAGCGCGGGTCGACGAGCCGGTCGCCGCGCGTCGTGTTGACCACGACGACGCCGGTGCCGAGCAGGACGGCCGCCCGGGCCGCGGCCCGCGTCGCGGCGGTCCCGAGCTCGCCGGGCGCGTAGGCGAGGACGACGGTCATCAGCGCACCTCCTGGTCCTGGGCCTCGACGCGGACGTCCTCCGCGAGCGCCGCGAGCTCGGCGCCGGTGCGGCGCTCGCGCCGGCGCAGCCAGAGGCCCGCGAGGACCACGACGGCGACGAGGGCGTAGGCCGTCGCGGCGAACGGGCTGGTGACGAGCGTCGTCAGGTCGCCCTGGCTGATCGCGAGCGAGCGGCGCAGGCGGTCCTCGGCCATGGGCCCGAGGATCATGCCGACGACCATGGGCGCGACGGGGTAGCCGTAGCGCCGCATGAAGAACCCGATCGCGCCGATGACGAGCAGGATGAGCACGTCGACCGGGGAGAAGTTCAGCGCGTACGAGCCGAGCGCGCCGAACAGGAGGATGCCCGCGTAGAGGTAGTGCCGCGGGATCTGGAGCACCTTCACCCACATGCCCACGAGGGGCAGGTTGAGCACGATGAGCATGAGGTTGCCCACGTAGAGGCTCGCGACGAGCGCCCACACGAGCGCGGACTGGCTCTCGAAGAGCAGCGGGCCCGGCTGGATGCCGTACGACTGGAACGCGACGATGATGATCGCGGCGGTCGCCGTCGTCGGGAGGCCGAGCGTCAGGAGCGGCACGAGGACGCCGGACGCCGCGGCGTTGTTCGCCGCCTCCGGGCCCGCGACGCCCTCGATCGCGCCCTTGCCGAACTCGTCCTTGTGCTTCCCGGCGGACTTGCGCTCGGCGGCGTAGGACAGGAAGGTCGCGACGTCGGCGCCGCCCGCCGGGATGGTGCCGACGGGGAACCCGATCGCCGTCCCGCGCAGCCACGGCTTCCAGGACCGCCGCCAGTCCTCGCGCTTCATCCAGGAGCGCCAGCCCTTCTCGACGGGGATGACGTGCACGGGACCGTGCCGCAGGCGCGACCCGACGTACAGCGCCTCGCCCACCGCGAAGAGGCCGACGGCGACGATGACGACGTCGATCCCGTCGGCGAGCGTCGGGACGCCGAACGTGAACCGCTGCTGGCCGGTGAGCGTGTCGGTGCCCATGAGCCCGAGGAACAGGCCGAGCGACAGGGACGCCATGCCGCGCGGCACCGACGACCCGAGCAGGGCGCCGACGGTCACGAACGCGACGACCATGAGCGCGAAGTAGTCGGGCTCGCCGAGCTGCACGGCCCAGCGCGCGACGTACGGCGCGACGAACGTCAGGGCGACGGTCGCGATGGTGCCCGCGACGAACGAGCCGATCGCGGCGGTCGCGAGCGCGGCCGCCCCTCGGCCCATGCGGGCCATCCTGTTGCCCTCGAGCGCCGTGACGATCGACGACGACTCGCCGGGCGTGTTGAGCAGGATCGACGTCGTCGACCCGCCGTACATGCCGCCGTAGTAGATGCCGGCGAACACGATGATGGCGGCCGTCGCGTCGAGCGAGTATGTGAGCGGCAGGAGCAGCGCGATCGTCATCGCGGGGCCGATGCCGGGGAGCACCCCGACCGCGGTCCCGACGAACACGCCGAACAGCGCGTAGAGCAGGTAGACGGGCTGGACGACGGTCGCGAACCCGTCGAGCAGCGCGGTGAGGTTATCCACGGAACCAGGTCACCCCCTCCAGGAGCGGGCCGGGCGGGAGCGACAGCCCGAGCACGCCCCCGAACAGGACCTGGATCACCAGGGCCAGGACGAGGCCGAGCACGGCGGCGCGCCACCACGGGCGGGCGCCGAGGACGATCGCGGCCCCGGCGAACAGGAGCGTCGCGGCGAGCGGCCACCCGACGAGGTTGATCGCGTAGACGTGCACGAACAGGACCGCGCCGAGGAGGCCGACGGTCAGCCAGTCGGTGCGGGCGTCGGGGTCGACGTCCTCGCCGTCCTCCTCCTGGCCGCCGTGCCCCCGCCAGACGGCGACGAGCAGCACGAGGCCGGTGGCGAGCAGCATCGCGCCCACGAGGTAGGGGAACGCCCGGGGACCGAGCGTGTTCGCCGAGCCGGGCACGACGATCGTCCCGGCGTCGAGGAGCACGAACACCCCGAGGGCGGCGGTGACGCCGGCGACGACGAGCTCGCCGGGTCGCCGCCGGGGACCCGCGGCGGGGGTGGCACCTGCGGGGTCCCCGGCGGCCGGGCCGTCGGCGGGGTCGCCGACGGCCGTCGCCGGCGCCGGCCCGGGGCGGGGCTCGGCGTCGGACGGTCCTGGCTCGGGAGCCGCGGCGGACGACCCCGCGGACGGAGCCTGCGACGACCCCGGCTCGCGCGACGCGTCGGGTGGCGCGTCGCGCGAGGCGCGACGCCTCGTCACGGCGTGACCAGGCCGACGTCGGTGAGCGTCATCTGGATGTCGGCGATGTTCTCCGTGAGGAAGCCGTCGAACTCCTCGCCCACGAGGAACGCGTCGTCCCAGCCCTTCTCCTCGAGCGTCGCCTGCCACTCGTCGGACGCGACCATCTCGCTGACGAGCAGCTCGAGGGCGGCGCGGTCCTCGTCGGAGAGGTCGCCCGGCGCGACGACGCCGCGCCAGTTCGTGAGCTCGACGTCGTACCCGGCCTCGGTCATGGTCGGCACGTCGGGCAGCAGGTCCGTGCGCTCGGCGCCCGAGACCGCGAGCGCCCGGACGGTCCCCGCCTTGACCTGCTCCGCGTACTCGCCGACGCCCGAGATCCCGGCGCTGACCTTGTTGCCGAGCAGCGCGGCGAGCGACTCGCCGCCGCCCGAGTAGGCGACGTAGTTGAGGAGCCCGCCCACCTCGGCCGACGGCACGTCGGCCGCCTGGAGGAGCATCCCCGCGAGGATGTGGTCGGCCCCGCCGGCGGAGCCGCCGGTGATGGAGACGGACTTGCCGTTCGCCACGACGTCGTCGACGAGGTCCTCGAGCGTCTGGTACGGCGACGACGCGGGCACGACGACGACGAGGGGCTCCTCGGTGAGGCGCGCGATCGGGGTGGTGTCCTCGATGCGGGCCTGCGACTCGTTGGTCTCGACCGCGCCGACCATGACGAGGCCCATGACGAGCAGCGTGTGGGGGTCGGTGGTGTTGGCGAGCGACGCGAGACCGACCGTGCCGCCGGCGCCGCCGACGTTCGTGACGGTCGCGGTGCGCACGAGCCCGGAACCCTGGAGGTCCTGCTGCATCGCGCGGCCGGTCTGGTCCCAGCCCCCGCCGGGGTCGGCCGGGACGACGATCGCGAGCTCGTCGACCGACGCGGCGGCCCCGCCGGACGCGTCGCCGGAGCCGCCCGTCGTGGGGGCGCCGGGCTCGAGGCCCGAGCACGCGGCGAGACCGAGGACGAGTCCTGCGGCGAGCGTCGCGGTGAGTGCGTGCCGCGGGCTGACGGTGTGCCCGGAGCGCGGGCGGACGACGGATCGCATGTCTCCTCCTTGAGCGGGGCCCGCAACGGCGCGGGCCTCACGACCTGATCCGGGGAGCCTAGGAGCGCGGGGCGGCACGGCGAGGGCTGCGGTCGTACTGGACGTTGTGGTCGATCCGGTGGTTGCGGTCGTTGTGGTCACGGCCGAGGCCCGGGTGCGGCGGACCTGGGGCACACTGGTGCGGTGGGTCGAGCAGTGTCGCTCCGGGTGCAGCTTCTCGTGCTGCAGGTCGCCATCGTGCTCCTGGTCGTGGCGTCGGCGGGGGCGGTCGCCTCGACCCTGCAGCACCGCCAGCTCCGCGACGCCTACCTCGACCGCATGACCGCGGTCGCGTTCTCCGTCGCGCGCCTGCCCGCGATCATCGACGCGTTCGACGACGACGACCCCGCCGCGACGATCCAGCCGATCGCGGAGGTCATCCGCGAGGCCTCCGACGTCACGTACGTCGTCGTCACGGACGACGAGGGCGTGCGGTACTCCCACCCCGACCCGACGCGCATCGGCGAGACGGTCTCGACCGACCCGTCGGTCCCGCTCTCCGGCGAGGTCTGGACGGGCACGCAGACCGGCACGCTGGGCGAGTCGTGGCGCGTCAAGGTCCCGGTGTTCGGGCCCGAGGGGGACGTCGTCGGGACGGCGAGCGTCGGCATCCTCGAGTCCGACCTGGCCGACGACCTCGCCGACGACCTCGGGTGGCTGCTCGCGGCCCTCAGCGTCGCGGCGGCCCTCGGCGTGGTGTGCGCGGCGTTCGTGACGCGCGCCGTGCGCCGCCGCATCTTCCGGCTCGAGCCCGAGGAGATCGGCCGGCTGCTCGAGACGCGCGACGCGATGCTCCACGGCATCTCCGAGGGCGTCGTCGCGCTCGACCGCGACGGCGCGGTCGTGCTCGTCAACGACGAGGCGCAGCGCCTCCTCGGGATCGCGGCGGCCGACGCCGTCGGGCGGCCCGCGCACGACGTCCTCGACCCGCAGCTCCTCGCGCTCGTGCCCGACGCCGCAGGGCCCGCCGACGCCGACGCGCCCGCCGCCGGGCCCGAGGAGGGCGGCGCGCTCGTCCTCGCGGGCGAGCGCGTGCTGCTCGCACGCGCCGACCGGGCCCGGGTCGCCGGACGCGCCGTCGGCACCGTGCTGCTCCTGCGCGACCACACCGAGCTGCACGCGCTCCTGCGCGACCTGGACGGCGCGCGCGGCCTCACGGACGCGCTGCGCGCGCAGTCCCACGAGTTCGCCAACAAGCTGCACGTCGTCTCGGGCCTGCTGGAGCTCGGGCAGGCCGACGAGGCCGTCGCGTTCATCGAGCGCGCCGGGCACGGCGGCCTGCTCACCGCGTCGGGCGTCGCGCCCGGCGTCCACTCCCCCGAGGTCGCGGCGCTGCTCCTGGTCAAGGCCACGACGACGCGCGAGCGCGGCTCGCGCCTCGAGGTGTCGCCGTCCGCGCACCTCGCCGCGCCCACGGGACCCGACGACGCCGCCCTGCACGGCGACGCCCTCACCGTGCTCGGCAACCTCGTCGACAACGCGGTCGACGCCGTCGGGGCCGGGGGGCGCGTCCGCGTGCTCGTGACCGACCGCGCGCCCGACGGCACCGGCCCGACGCCGGGCGACCGGGTCGTCGTCGTCGTCGAGGACGACGGGCCCGGCATCCCCGCGGGCTCCCGCGCCGACGTCTTCGCCGCCGGGTACACCACGAAGGCGGGCCCGCCGGGGCGCGGGATCGGTCTCGCGCTCGTGCGGCGCGTCGCCGCGCGGCGCGGCGGGACGGTCGAGGTGACGACCTCCGTGCTCGGCGGGGCGCGCGTCGCGGTGGCCCTCCCCGCGCAGCCCGTCGACGCCGCCGCGGGCGCCCGGGCCCGGACGCCGGAGACGGCGTCGTGACCCCCGCCGGCCGCTCCCCCGCCCCCACCGGCGCGCCCACGGCGCCGCCGGGCGACCGGCTGCGCGTCCTCGTCGTCGAGGACGACCCGACGATCGCGCGCCTGCACCGCGGCTTCGTCGAGTCGCACCCGCGCTTCGTCGTCGTGGGCGAGGCGCGCACGGCGGCCGAGGCGCTGCGCGCGTTCGCCGTGCTCGACCCGGACGTCGTGCTGCTCGACATCTACCTGCCGGACGCGACCGGGCTGCACGTGCTGCGCCAGATCCGGCGCCGGCCGTCCCCGCCCGTCGACGTCGTCGCGACGACCGCCGCGCGCGAGCTGGAGAGCGTCCGCCAGGCCATGGCGGGCGGCGTGCAGCACTACCTCGTCAAGCCGTTCACGGCCGCGGCGCTGCGCGGTCGGCTCGACGAGGTCGCCCGTCTGCGCGACTCGCTGCGCACCGCGGGCGACGAGCTCGACCAGGACGCCGTCGACCGCCTCGTGCGGCGCGGTTTGCCGGAGGCCGCGGCGCTGCCGAAGGGGCTGTCCGAGCGCAGCCTGCGGCTCGTCGTCGAGGCGCTCGCGGCGGCGTGCGCCGACGCGGGCGACGCGTCGGCGGGCGAGGTCGCCGCACGGACCGGCATGTCGCGCGTGAGCGCTCGCCGCTACCTCGAGCACCTCGTCGCCACGGGGCGCGCCGACGTCGCGCCCCGGTACGGCGCGGCCGGGCGGCCGGAGAACGGCTACCGGCCCGCCTGACCGTCGGGACCGCTGCGGGTCGCTGCGGGTCGCGCCCGCGACGCCGTACGGTGGGGCCCGTGCGCCTCGCGACCTGGAACATCAACTCCGTCCGTGCCCGCGTCGACCGCGCGGTCGCGTTCCTCGAGCGGACGGGGACCGACGTCCTCGCGCTCCAGGAGACCAAGTGCACGGACGCGCAGTTCCCCGTCGCGCCGTTCGAGGCGGCCGGGTACGAGGTCGCGCACGTCGGCGTGAACCAGTGGAACGGCGTCGCCGTCGTCTCGCGCGTGGGCCTGGACGACGTCGAGACGTCGTTCCCCGGCCAGCCCGAGTTCGGCGACACGGTGGAGGCGCGCGCGCTCGGTGCCACGTGCGGGGGCGTGCGCGTGTGGAGCCTGTACGTGCCGCACGGGCGCGAGGTCGGCGACCCGCACTACGCCTACAAGCTGCGCTGGCTCGACGAGCTGCGCGCGCAGGCCGCGGGCTGGCTCGCCGCCGACCCGGCGGCGCAGGTCGCGCTCGTCGGGGACTGGAACGTCGCGCCGCTCGACACCGACGTGTGGGACGTCGCGTACTTCGCCGGGAAGACGCACGTCACCCCCGCCGAGCGGGACGCCTTCGCCGCGTTCGGCGCCGCCGGGTACACCGAGGTCACGCGCGAGGCGATCCCCGCCGAGCGCACCTACACCTACTGGGACTACCAGCGGCTGCGGTTCCCGCGGAACGAGGGCATGCGCATCGACTTCGCGTACCTGTCGCCCGCCGCCCGCGCGCGCGTCACGGGCGTGACGATCGACCGCGACGAGCGCAAGGGCAAGGGCGCGTCGGACCACGTGCCGGTCGTCGTCGACCTGGCGGACTGACCTCCGGGGCGTCCGCCGTCGGGCTCGGGCCGCGGGTCCGCGCCGCGGGTCCGGGCCGGACGGGGCGCGTCCCCTCGCTACGGTGTGTCCATGACGACGCCACCCGTCCCTCCGTACGGGTCCCCCGACGAGCCCGCCGACCCGTACGCCCCGCGGCGTCCGCACCAGCCGCCGCTCACGCCGTACCACCCACCCACCGAGGACGCCCCCGCCGCGCCGGACGACGGCGGGTTCGTCGCGCCGTCGGGCGCCGGGGGCGGGTACGGGAGCACGCCGGGCGGCGGGAGCGGGTACGGGAGCACGCCGGGCGCCGGCGCCCCGTACGGCGCGCCGGCCGCGCCCGCCGGGTCGCCCTACGGCCCCGGCTCCCCCTACGCCCCCGGGGCGGCGCCGTCGTACGGCGGGACGCCCGGGTACGCGGCGCCGCCCGGACCCGCGGCGTACCCGGCGCCGGGCTACGGGGGCTACCCGCCGCCGTACGGCGCGCCCTACGCGCCCCCGCCGCGGACCAACGGGCTCGCGCTCGCGTCCATGATCGTGTCGATCGCGAGCCTCGTGCTCTGCGCGGGCTTCCCCGGCCTCGTCGGCCTCGTGCTGGGCATCGTGGCGCTCAACCAGGTCATGCGCGACGGCACGCGCGGGCGCGGTTTCGCGGTGACCGGGATCGTCGTCGGCGCGGTCGGCACGGCGTTCGCGATGCTCGTGGTCCTCGCCGGGACGCTCGGGGACTCGGCACCGTGAGCGACGACGACCTCTTCGCCCCGCCCGGCGGCCGCGCGTCCGGGCCCTCGGGAGGCCAGCCCGTCCCGCCCCCCGCGGGAGCGCCCGGGGCCTCGCAGCCACGCGCCGCGGACGCCGGGGCGCCCCGGTCCGGCCCGACGCCGCACGACCCCTCGGGTGCGGCGGCACCCGTGCCGCCGCCCGGGCCCGGCGACCGGCCCGGCTTCGCCCCCGAGACGTACTACGCACCCGGGTGGCAGCCCGCGGCGCCCGGCGTCGAGCCGCTCGCCGTCGCGAGCGTGCCCGCGGGCGTGGTGCTCGGGCCGGTCGGGGTCGGCCTCGGCGCCGCGGCCCTGTCGCGCGTCCGCTCCCGCGGCACCCGCGGACGCGGCCTGGCCGTGACCGGGATGGTGCTCGGCGCCGTCGCGACGCTCGGATGGGTGGTGGGCGGGATCGCCTGGTGGCAGGGCGAGCAGGCGCGCACGCCGCTCGCGGGCGACGTGGACGCGCCCCGCACGGTGAGCGCGGTGCAGCTCGTGCTGGGGACGTGCCTCGACGAGCTCCCGCCCGACGGCGAGGTGTCGCGCGTGCGCGCCGTCCCGTGCGCCGACGAGCATCGGGCGCAGGTCGTCGGCCGCACCGACCTGGGCGCGGACGAGGTCTGGCCCGGCCAGGACGCCGTGGACCGCCGGGTGGCGCGCGTGTGCACGCCCGACACCCTCGGTCCGGATGCCCCGGAGGACGTGCGGCTCGTGGTGTGGGCACCGACCGAGGCGTCCTGGCGCGGCGGCGACCGCACCGGGCTGTGCCTGGCGAGCAGCGAGGCCCCGCTCCCGGCGGACCTGATCGGCTGACGCGAGGGGCACGCCCTCGAAGCAGGCTGCCTGACCCGGGGTCACTGCTCGTCGGCACCGCCCGGCAGGATGTCGACGAGCAGCCCGCCGTCCGGACCGACCCGGGTGTCCTGGACGACCACGGACGACGGCTCGGAGCGGTCGGGCAGGAGGAGCAGCGCGGCGGTGGCCGCCGCCACGAGGAACGCGGCCGTCGCGCCCAGGCGGCTCCACGGGGCACGGGCGGTGCGCGGCCCGTCGACCACGCCGTCCCGCTGCCGGTCGAGGAGGCGCGCGGCCCGCAGCAGCGCGAGCGTGAGCGCCCCGGCACCGAGCGCCGCGGTGGCGACGTGGAGCGCGAGGGCGACGCCGAGCGCACCCGCCTGCCAGGACTCGGGGTCGTAGCTGCCGAACCGGTCCACCGCGTACGCGTCGAGGGCGTGCTGCACCGGCCGCAGGAGGAGAGAGCCCGCCACGAGGACGACGCCGATCCCGAGCACCGGTGTCACGGCCGCCGGCGGGGTCGGCTCGTCGGCCGCCGGAGCCTCCGCTGCGCCGCCCCCCGCGGTCTGCCCGTCGTGGGCCTCGTCGTCCGCCGTCAGCTCGAAGACGTGTGTCATCCGGGCATCCTGCCGTGCGCGGCCCGGGTGCCCGGTCGTCGTTCAGCGATCGAGAACGACCACGAAGAGGGTCACGGACGCGAAGAACCGCGCCGTCAGGAGGTGGTCGGTCCAGCGGCGGGCGCCCTCGTCGGTGAGGTACCCGGCCTCCCGCGCCCTCTCGGCCACCCGTCCGAGGCCGAGGAACCTGTCCGCCTCGACCACGTCGCGGAAGACGGCCGTCAGCGGGACGACCCGGTCGACCGTGAGCCCGGCGTGCTCGGCGAGGCCGGGCAGGCGGCGTCCGATCCACGCGTTGCGCACGACCTGCTCGACGACGAACGCCTGGTACGCGTCGGTGGTGCCCGCGTCCGGCCCGTCGATCGCCAGCGTCCCCCAGTCCGGCTCGGCGAGCACCGCGCGCCCGCCCGGGCGCAGGACCCGGGCGATCTCCTCGACGACACCGCGCGGGTCGGTGACGTGCTGCAGCACCCGGTCCGTGTGCGCGCGGTCGACGCTGCCCGTCCCGAGGTCGAGCGCGTGCGCGTCGCCGACGACGACCCGCACGTTCCCGGCACCCGCGACGCGCTCGCGCGCGGCCTCGACGGCGCGCGGGTCGTGGTCGACGCCCAGCACCGACCCGCCCGCACCGACCGCGGCCGCGAACGCCGGGAGGTCGACGCCCGGCCCGCAGCCGAGATCGAGCACCGCCTGTCCCTCGGCGAGGTCGAGCGCCGCCGTCGCCACCGCCTTCGAGCGCCGCCCGAGGTCGGAGGCCGCGAGGCGCTCCAGGTAGTCGTCCGGGTGGGTCGTCTCGAGCGTCCTCGTCATCGGGCGATTCTCGACCGCCGTCGGAGCCGGGTGGGGCGCGGAAGGGGGAGGCTCGGTGCCGGACCGGTGAACCGTCGCCGGTCCGGCACCGTCAGCGTTCGGCGTCGGACAGCACGAGGCGCAGGTACGCGCGCAGGTCCGCGGCCATGTCGACGCGCTCGGGCCGCGGGCGGTCGAGGGACAGCAGCCACTGGACCTGGAGACCGTCCATGAGCGCGACGAGCTGGCGGGCCGCGACGTCCGGCTCGACGCCGTCGCGCAGGCCGCCCGCCCGGGCGCGGCGGGAGAGCTGCTCGCCGATGCGCGCGACCGTCGACTCGTAGCGCTCGACGAAGTACGCGTGCGCCGGGTGGTCGGGCGACGTCGCCTCGGCCGCGAGCGCCGTGAACAGCTCGACGATCGGCCGGCGCAGGGCGTTGCGCTCGACGAGCCGCACGAGCGCGTCGAAGAAGTCGGTCCCGCGCGCGAGGTCCTCCTCGAGGTCGGCGCGGTCGACGGTCTCCCGGTGGTCGAGCACCGCCTCGAGGAGCGCCGCCTTCGTCGGGAAGTGGTGGAGCAGCCCGGGGTGGGACATGCCCACGCGGGACGCGAGCTCGCGCAGCGACGCGGCGTGGAAGCCGACCTCGCCGAAGAGCACGACGGCCGCCTGGAGGATCTCCTCGCGCTTGGCGCGCCCCTTCGCGTACCCGCGGGCGGGGTCGGGCGCCGCGGCGCGGCGGGAGCCCGTGCGGTCCTGCCCGGCGCCGATGGCCGCACTCGTCATGGCACTGCTCCGTCCGTCGTCCGACGAGGGCACACCCTACCGACCGCGGTGCGGCCCGGCGGGGTGCCCGCGCCCGGGCGGAGAAGGTTCAGGGTGCGGGGGCGAGCGTCGGGGCGGGCTCGTCGGCGCTCGACGACGGCCCGGGCACCGCCACCGACGGCCGGTCGGTGGAGGGCGTCGGCGCGGGCTCGGCCGGGGGCGTCGGGCCAGGTCCGGTGGGGTCCTCGACGTCGGGCGGCGCGGCGCGCAGGGCCTCGGCGGTCGCCGCGGTGACGGTGCCGTCGGGTGTGAGGCCGTGCGCCTTCTGGAACGACCGCAGCGCGGTGCGCGTGGCGTCGTCCATCGTCCCCGTGACGGCGACGTCGGCACCGTGCACCCGGAGCCGCTCCTGGACCCACGAGACGGACCCGGTGCCGGGGTCGGTCGTCGGGGAGGACGTCGGGGCGGGCTCGGTCGGTGCCGGGGTCGGCTCGGACGCGGTGGGAGCGGGCGCGGGCTCGGTGGTGGGCGAGGGCGC
The DNA here is from genome assembly GCF_013127315.1 of Cellulosimicrobium sp. 72-3. NCBI lineage: Bacteria > Bacillati > Actinomycetota > Actinomycetes > Micrococcales > Promicromonosporaceae > Cellulosimicrobium > Cellulosimicrobium sp. 72-3. The sequence continues at coordinate 564,055 of NZ_CP053419.1, read as the reverse complement.
GCCGGGCGCGGCCTGCTCTCCCTGGCCGCTCGCGGACGGGCGCGGGGACGGGGCCGGGCGCGCGTCGTCGGACGTGCCGTCCGCCGCGTCGGGCGGAGGGATGCGGGTCACCTCGGGGCGGGGGGTGTCGGGGCGCGGCGTGACCGCGGGGACCGTGTCCTCGCCGTTCGCGCCGCCCTCGGCAGAGACCCCGCCGACGACGACCGCCTCGCCACCGCCCGTCGCGGCACCGACCATGCCCGCGACGGCGACGACGAGCGTCACCGCCCCGGCACCGGCGGCGACCGTGACCCACGGCGTGGCGGTGCGGCGCGCGGGCCGCTGGAGGGGGGCGGTGCGGTCCCGCTCGGCGGGTCCGGACCGGTCGTGGCGTCGGCGCACGTCGCCTCCTTCCGGGGCTGTCGAGGGGGCGGACGGCGCGACACGCTGCCCGCCGGGGCGGTCGGGTGGACGTCCACCCTGCCCCATCCCGGCTCGTGTGTCACGCCCGACGCCCTCACCTGCGGCGATACCCGCCACGGCTCCCCCGGTCCAGCGGGGCGGCGCCGCGCCTCCCACGGAGGTCGCAACGCAGGTTCCGCCCTGCGCCGCAAGACCCGGTGGGGGCCCGCGCGACAGCCTGGTAGGGCACCGCACGGGAGGCCCGTGCGGGACGCACGAGGGAGGGACCGGCATGACCACCATCCACGTCTCCGGGCTGCGCAAGGCGTACGGGGCGTTCGACGCCGTGCACGACGTGACGTTCACCGCCGCGCCGGGCCGCGTCGTCGGGCTGCTCGGCCCGAACGGCGCCGGAAAGACGACCACGCTCCACGTCCTGCTCGGGCTCGCGGCCCCGACCGCGGGCACCGCGACGTTCGACGGCCGCGCGTTCGCGGACCTGGCGCACCCGGCCCGCACCGTCGGCGCGCTGCTCGACGCGGGCGGCCTGCACCCGGGACGCACGGGGCGCGACCACCTGCGCGTGCTCGCCTCCGCCGGGCGGATCCCGGCGCGGCGCGTCGACGAGGTGCTCGCGCTCGTCGGCATGACGCCCGCCGCGGACCGCCGCGTGCGCACCTACTCGCTGGGGATGCGGCAGCGCGTCGGGATCGCGGCCGCGCTGCTCGGCGACCCGGAGGTCCTCGTCCTCGACGAGCCCGCCAACGGTCTCGACCCCGCCGGGATGCGCTGGCTGCGCGACCTCGTCCGCGCGTTCGCCGACGACGGCGGCACCGTGCTCCTCGCGAGCCACGTGCTGTCCGAGGTGCGGCAGGTCGCGGACGACCTCGTCGTCGTCGGGCAGGGGCGCGTCGTCGCGGAGGGGCCGCTCGACGAGCTGCTGCACGGGGAGTCCCTCGAGGACTTCTACCTCGACCTGACCGCCACGACCGAAGGGGTGCGCTGATGTACCGCGCCGAGATGCTCAAGCTCCGCACGACCCGCGCGACGTGGGTCGTCGCGGCCGTCGCCGTCGCCGGGATGCTCGTCGTCCAGGCCTTCACCCTGCTGCTCCCCACGATCCTGCGCAGCGCCGACGCGGCCGGCAGCGGCACGACCGTCGGGCTCCAGGCCCCGCCTGAGATGGTGGCCGAGCTCGCGCCGGACCTCGGTGCGCTCGCCGACGTCTCGCAGCCCGCGTTCCAGCGCTCGATGCTCGACCTCCTCGGCACCGGCCTCGGCGGCTCCGGCTCCGTCGGCGTCGCGACCGTGTGCATGCTCCTGCTCGGCGTGCTCGCCGTGACGACCGACTTCCGCACGGGCGGCATCGTGCCCACGGCGCTCGTCCAGCCGTCACGGCTGCGCATCCTCGGCGCGAAGGCGGGCGCGACGGCGACCGTCGCGCTCGGCGTGGGCGTCGTCCTCGCCCTCCTGGGCGCCCTGGGCCTGCTCATCGCGATCGTCACGACGCCGGGCGCGGGCCTCGCGCTCGGCCCCGGCGACGTCCTCGGCGTCTGGGCCCGCGGGCTCGCGGTGCTCGTCCTGCTCGCGTGGCTCGGGCTCGGCATCGGCACCCTCGTGCGCGGCCAGGTCGCGGGCGTCGTCACGGTCGCCGCGCTCGCTCTCGCCGAGCCGATCGTCCGCGGCGCGGTGACGCTCCTGTCCGGCGGTGACTCGGCCGCGGCCGAGTGGCTCCCGCTCGGGCTGGGCGCGCTCGCGTCGACCGGCGGGTCGGCCGCGACGCTCCTCGGCGGTGCGGCCCCGCTCGGCGCGCTCGCCGCCCTCGCCGGGCTCGCGGCGTGGGCCGCGCTCCTGCTCGGCGGGGGCGCCGTGAGCCTGCGCCGGCGCGACCTCGTCTGACCACAGCCGGCTCGGCTCCCGACGCGACGACCCGGTCGTCCACAGGCCGGGAGCCGCACGGCGCCGTCGGCCCGCCCGCCCCGTAGGGTGGGCGGGCCCGACGGCGCACCCCGTCCCCGCACCCGTCGCCCGTTGGAGGAGGACCGTGACCGAGACCCTGCGCCGCGCGCTCGACCGGGTCGGCGTCCTCACCGACACCGGCCGCGACGCCGTGCTGGCCGGTGTCGTCGCCCTCGCGACCGTCGCGCTGTTCCTCGGCATCGAGCGCGTCCTCGCGACGGAGGTCGGCGCCACGTTCGGCGCGGGCCCGGGCGAGAGCGTGATCGGCCCGGGCGTGCGCGCGGCCGTGCTCGCGCTCGTCGTCGGCCAGGCGGCGGCGCTCGTGCTCCGCCGTCGGGCGCCGCTGCTCTGCCTCGCGCTGACGGTCGTCGCGCAGGTCGCGATCACCGCGCTCCTGCCCCCGTACGTCGGGTTCCAGGCCCCGGCGACGCTCGTCGCCGCCTACTCCGCCGGCGCGTACGCGCCCCGCCGCGCCCGCCTCGGGGCGCCGGCGCTCGCGGCGCTCGCGCAGGTCCTGCTCGTCTTCGCGCTCGGCGGTCTCGGCAACCCCGCCGGCGCCGGGCCCGCGCAGCACGCGCTCCAGGTGGGCGGCGCGCTGCTCTCGGCGGTCCTCACGTTCGTGGGCGCGGCCCTCGTCGGCTCGTACGTCGCGACGCGGCGCGAGCTCGTCGCCGAGCTGCGCGACCGCGTGGTGCGCGCCGAGCGTGAGCGCGAGGCGCTCGCCGCGCAGGCCGTGCTCGAGGAGCGTGCCCGCATGGCGCGCGAGCTGCACGACGTCGCGGCCCACCACCTCTCGGGCATCGTCGTGCAGGCGTCCGCGGCGGAACGGCTCGTCGACGCCGACCCGGAGCGCGCCAAGGAGTCGGTGCGCTGGATCCGGTCGCAGGGCCGGGAGACCCTCGACGACCTGCGCCTCGTGGTCGGCATCCTGCGCGGGCGCGACGACGAGGGCGACGAGCGCGAGGCCCCGCAGCCGACGCTCGCCGACCTCCCCGCGCTCCTCGAGACGGCGCGCGCGGCGGGCACCACGGTCACCGTCGAGACCGAGGGCGAGCCCTGGGAGCCCGCGCCCACCGCGCAGATCGCCGTCTACCGCGTGCTGCAGGAGGCGCTCGCCAACGCGCGGCGGCACGCACCCGGGCGACCGGTCGCGGTGCGGCTCGCGTGGAGCCCGGCGGACGTCGTCGTCACCGTGCGCAACCCCGCCGGTCGCGCCGCTCCCCCGCAGGACGCGCGACCGGGCCACGGCCTCGTCGGGATGCGCGAGCGCGCGGCCGTGCTCGGCGGCACGCTCGACGCGCGGCGCACGCCCGACGGCGCGTGGCTCGTCCGGCTGACCGTCCCCCGCGCGCCCGCGCGCGACCCCCGCACCCCCGCCCAGGAGGCCTCGTGACACGCGTCGTGCTGGTGGACGACCAGGCCGTCGTCCGCGCCGGTTTCACCGTCATCCTCGAGAGCGAGGGCCTGGAGGTCGTCGGCGAGGCGTCGAACGGCGCGGACGCCGTGCGGGTCGCGCGCCGCGAGCGCCCCGACGTCGTGTGCATGGACGTGCGCATGCCCGGCGGCGACGGCATCACGGCGACGCGCGCGCTCGCCGGGCCCGACGTCGCGGACCCGGTGCCCGTCCTCGTGGTGAGCACGTTCGACCTCGACGACTACGTGTTCGGGGCGCTGGAGGCCGGGGCGAGCGGGTTCCTGCTCAAGGACGCGGAGCCGGAGGTGCTCGTGGACGCCGTCCGCCGCGTCGCGTCGGGCGACGGCCTCGTGGACCAGTCGCTCACGCGCCGCGTGCTCGGCGAGTTCGCGCGGCGTCGTGCCCCGGTGGCGCGGGACGACGACGCGGCCGCGCTCCTCACGCCGCGCGAGCTCGACATCGTGACGCTGCTGTGCCGGGGGTCGTCGAACGCGGAGATCGCGACGGCGCTGTTCCTCGAACCGAGCACCGTGAAGTCGCACCTGAGCCGGGCCATGACGAAGACGGGCGCGCGCGACCGCGTGCAGCTCGTCGTGTGGGCGTTCCGGCACGGGATCGTCGACCCGGCCGCCTGACTCAGCGCACGGGCCGCGGGACCGCGAACCGGGCGTGCACCGGCGCGGCGACGTGCACGAGCGGCGGGTCGGCAGACGGCAGCCCGAGGCGGTCGAGCAGGTCGGTGTCGAGGACGTCGAGGGTGCCGCGCCGCAGGGACCACGGCTCGTGCACCACGGGGAACCGCCACAGCCGCCCGGCCCGCGCGCCGTACGCGGACCACCGTGCCGTGAGCCACCGCACGAGGCCCGACGACGCGTCCACCTCCTCGTGCGCGCGCACCTCGGCGTGCAGGGAAAGATCACGCAGCCCCGGGTGCTCGTGCGGCACGCGCAGGGGCCCGCGGCCGTCGGACCGGAACCGGTAGCGCACCGCGGACGGCGCCCCGTCCCGGTCGCCGCGCGCGTGCACCGCCGCGCGGGCCGGGTGGTACGGGACGCCGGCCGCGCGCGTCGCGGCGACGAACGCGCGCGACGTCGCCCACAGGCCGAGGAACCACACGCCCTCGGTGCCCGCACGGTCGCGCACGTACACGCGGACGTTGAGCTCGGGGAACGCCGACCACGCGCCCAGCGGCGGCAGCGGCGGGACCCGGACGCCCGCCATGGAGAACGGGACCACCCCGAGCCACGTCGTCCCGCCCGCCTGCTGCACGGTGAGGCCGGGCGGGAGCCAGCCCTGCACGACGGCCGGGTCGACGGGCCAGTGCAGGAACGTCAGGGCCTCCCAGCGCTGGGCGTTCACCACCACCCGCGGTGCCGGGTGCGGCGACGCACCGGGCGGCGGCGTGCCCGGCCCCGCACCGCGCGGGGCCGGGTGGGCGCTCACCGCGTTCCCGCCGCGTCGGCCGCGTCGGCCGCGAGGCGGAGGTCGTCGACGAGCGCGGCGAACGCCGCCTGGCGCTCGGCGCGGTCGCGCACGCGCAGCAGCGCGGACGGGTGGGTGGTGAGGACGACGCGCGGCGCGTCCGTCGGCCGAGGCGGGCGGGCGCCGTCGGACGGCTCGGGGCGCCCACCGCCGCCGGGCCCGCCCGGCGAGAACGGCGACGCCGGCTCCGCGTCGCCGAGGTCGAGGACCCGTCCCCGCTCGGCGGTCACGCGCACGGGCCGCCCCAGGACGGCGCGCCCCGCGGTCGCGCCCATCGCGACGACGACGCGCGGCCCCACGGCGGCGACCTCGGCGGTGAGCCACCGCAGGCACGCGCGGACGTGGGCGACGTCCGGGCTCTTGTGCAGGCGTCGCCCGCCGCGCTGCTCGAACCGGAAGTGCTTGACGGCGTTCGTCAGGTACACGTCGTCGGCCGCGAGCCCGGCCGCGTCGAGGGCGTCGTCGAGGAGGCGCCCGGCCGGGCCCACGAACGGCTCGCCCTCGCGGTCCTCGTGGTCGCCGGGCTGCTCGCCGACGAGGGCGAGCCGCGCGTCGTGCGGCCCGCGCGAGAACACGACCTGCGTCGCGTCCGCCCAGAGCTCGCACCCGTGGCAGTCGCGCGCCGCCCGGTCGAGCGCCTCGACGTCGTGCACGGCGCGGCCGCGGGGCAGCCACTCCTGCGCGCCGGGGCGCTCGGGCGGTCGTGGGCTCATGGCCCTACGGTGCTCCCCCGCGCTCGTCCTCGCACGAGGTCGGCGCGCCGGTCAGAACAGGCTCAGCGGTTGCCGGGAGCGCCGCGCGTGAGGTCCTCGGACTCCTCGGGGTGGTAGACGCACACGTGCAGGGCGTCCGGCCGCACGCTGACGTCGAGGCGCTCGTCCGGATCGATGACGTCGCCGTCGAGCTGGCGGGGCTGCGGCCGGTCGGACACGACGGACACCTCACGCCCCCGCACGACCTCGCGGCTCGGCACCCGGCTCTTGCCGCGCACCACGCCCCACAGGAGCTGGACCCAGTGCTGGAGGTTCCGGGGCGCGATGATCGCGACCTCGAGCTGGCCGTTGTCGGGTTCCGCGTCCGGGAGGAGGTTCGTCCCGGCCTGGAGCCGTCCGACGTTCCCGATGACCACGGTGCGCGCCCGGCGCCGGCGCGTCCGCCCGTCGACGGTGACCTCGACGTGCATCTCGTCGTCGGCCAGGTGCTTGAGCGCGGAGAGGACGTACGCGATCGAGCCCGCGCGGGCCTTGAGCGCCGTCGGCGCGTCCTGCATCATCGCGGCGTCGAGGCCCATGCCGGCCATGATCGCGAACGTCTGGCCGTCGGCCACCCCGACGTCGATCGTGCGCCGGCCGCCCCGCAGCACGAGCCGGATCCCCTCCTCGGCGTCCGACGGGACCCCGAGGTTGGCGGCGAGCAGGTTCCCCGTGCCGCCCGGCAGGATCGCGAGCGCGGCGTCGGTGCCCGCGAGCCCCTCGACGACGGCGCGGACCGTGCCGTCCCCGCCGCTCACGAAGACCACCTCGGCGCCGTCCTCGACGGCCTGGCGCGCCTGGCCCGTCCCCGGGTCCTCGGCCGTCGTCTCGAGCCACGCGGGCTCGGGCCACCCGGCGTCCGTGAGGCGCGCGACGATGAGCTCGCGCAGCGCGTCGAGCCCCTCGACGCGGTTCGGGTTGACGATGACCGCGGAGCGGCGCGGGACGTCGTCGGGCCGCCGCTGCGCGGAGGTGGTCGCGGAAGAGGTCGTCTCGTCGGTCGGCACGGACCGAGTATGTCCCGGTCGCCGCGAGGACGCGCGGCCGAGGACCGCCGAGGCGCGAGGACGACACGGCCCGTGCCGCGCCCCGCCCGCGGGGGCAGGGCGCGGCACGGGCCGGCGGTCGGGTCAGGCCGTGAGGATCTCCGTGCCGAGGGCGAGGCCGTCGCCCTCGGGGTCGCGGTCGACCCGCACGACGTCGCCGTCGGCGACGTCGCCCGAGAGCAGCATCCGCGCGAGGCGGTCGCCGATCTCGCGCTGCACGAGGCGGCGCAGCGGGCGCGCCCCGTACGCCGGGTCGAAGCCCTCGAGCGCGAGCCACTCGCGGGCGGCCGTCGTCACGTCGAGCGTGATGCGCCGGTCCGCGAGGCGCCGGCCGAGCGCGGCGACCTGGATGTCGACGATCCGGCCGAGCTCCTCGATCGTCAGCGGCTCGAACACGATGACGTCGTCGAGCCGGTTGAGGAACTCGGGCTTGAAGGACGCCCGCACCGTGCTCATGACGGCCTCGCGCTTCTCCGCGTCGTCGAGCATCGGGTCCACGAGGAACTGCGAGCCGAGGTTCGACGTCAGCACGAGGATGACGTTGCGGAAGTCGACCGTGCGGCCCTGGCCGTCGGTGAGACGACCGTCGTCGAGCACCTGCAGCAGGATGTCGAAGACCTCGGGGTGCGCCTTCTCGACCTCGTCGAGCAGCACGACCGAGTACGGCCGACGCCGGACGGCCTCGGTGAGCTGGCCGCCCTCCTCGTAGCCGACGTACCCCGGGGGCGCGCCGACGAGCCGGGCGACCGAGTGCTTCTCGGAGTACTCGGACATGTCGATGCGCACCATGGCGCGCTCGTCGTCGAAGAGGAAGTCGGCGAGCGACTTCGCGAGCTCCGTCTTGCCGACGCCCGTGGGGCCGAGGAAGAGGAACGAGCCCGTGGGGCGGTCCGGGTCGGCGACGCCCGCGCGCGAGCGGCGGACGGCGTCGGACACCGAGCGGACGGCGGCCTGCTGGCCGATGAGGCGCTCGCCGATGACCTCCTCCATGTGCAGGAGCTTCTCGCTCTCGCCCTGGAGCATGCGGCCGGCGGGGATGCCCGTCCACGCGGACACGACCTCCGCGATCTCGTCGGCGCCGACCTTGTCCGCGATCATCGGGGCGGCCTCGGGGCCGGACGCGGCGAACGCGTCGTCGGCCTGCTCGGCCGCCTCGGCCTCGTCGAGCTCGCGCTGCACGTGCGGGATCTCGCCGTACTGCAGGCGGCCCGCGGTCTCGAGGTCACCCTCGCGGATCGCGCGCTCGACCTGGACGCGCAGCTCGTCGAGCTTCGCGCGCAGGTCGCCGACGCGGTTGTGGCCCGCCTTCTCGGCCTCCCACCGCGCGGTGAGGGCTGCGAGCTCCTCACGACGGTCCGCGAGGTCGGCGCGCAGCTTCTCGAGCCGTTCGAGCGACGCGGGGTCGGTCGACTCGGACAGCACGACCTCCTCCATCTCGAGGCGCGTGACGGCGCGCTGCAGCTCGTCGATCTCGATCGGCGAGGAGTCGAGCTCCATGCGCAGGCGCGACGCCGCCTCGTCGACGAGGTCGATCGCCTTGTCCGGGAGCTGGCGCCCGGTGATGTACCGGTCGGAGAGCGACGCCGCCGCGACGAGCGCGGAGTCGGCGATCGTCACCTTGTGGTGCGCCTCGTACCGCTCCTTGAGCCCGCGCAGGATCGCGACCGTGTCCTCCACCGAGGGCTCGCCGACGAACACCTGCTGGAACCGGCGCTCGAGCGCCGGGTCCTTCTCGATGTACTCGCGGTACTCGTCGAGCGTGGTCGCGCCGACGAGGCGCAGCTCGCCGCGCGCGAGCATGGGCTTGAGCATGTTGCCCGCGTCCATGGCGCCCTCGCCGCCCGCGCCCGCCCCGACGACCGTGTGCAGCTCGTCGATGAACGTGACGACCTCGCCGTCGGAGGACTTGATCTCCTCCAGGACGGCCTTGAGGCGCTCCTCGAACTCGCCGCGGTACTTCGCGCCCGCGACCATGCTCGCGAGGTCGAGCGACACGAGGCGCTTGCCCTGGAGCGAGGTCGGGACGTCGCCCGCGACGATGCGCTGCGCGAGGCCCTCGACGACGGCCGTCTTGCCGACGCCCGGCTCGCCGATGAGCACCGGGTTGTTCTTGGTGCGGCGGCTGAGCACCTGCACGACGCGCCGGATCTCGGAGTCGCGCCCGATGACGGGGTCGAGCTTGCCCTCGGCCGCGCGCGCCGTGAGGTCGGTCCCGTACTGCTCGAGCGCCTTGTAGGTGCCCTCGGGGTTGGGGCTCGTCACGCGCGCGCTGCCCCGGACGGCGGGCAGCGCGGAGCGCAGGGCCTCGGCCGTGGCACCGGCCTGCTGGAGGATCGTCGCGGCCTGCGACGACCCGGCCGCGATCCCGAGGAGCAGGTGCTCCGTCGAGACGTACTCGTCGCCGAGCGCCTGGGCCTCCTTCGCGGCGGCGTCGAGCGCCGCGGACGTGGCGCGCGACGGCGTCGGCTGCGCGACGGCCGAGCCGCTCGCGGTGGGCAGCGCGACGAGCGCCGCGCGCACCTTCTGCCCGACGGCCTGCTTGTCCGCGCCGACGGCGTCCAGGAGCCCGACGGCGACGCCGCCCTCCTGCGTGAGCAGCGCGGCCAGGAGGTGGGTCGGCTCGAGCTGGGGGTTGCCGGCGGCCGACGCGGTCTGGATCGCCTCGCCGATCGCCTGCTGCGACATCGTGGTGAACTTCGTTTCCATAGGTGCTCCGTGTGCTGCTCGAAAAGATGGTCTGACCAGTGGAACGACTCCTAAGTTGAGTGTATTCCGCTCAACTTCGATCGGCACCCCCGTGCGGCCTCTCCTCGCCCGCCCGCGCCCCCGGAGCGGATGAAGTCCGGCCGCATTCCGTCTCAAAACGGCATCGACCCTCGCCCCGGGCGACGATCCGCGACATGCTGGGCGGGTGAACTCCTCACCCTTGCGCAGACGACTCGGCCTCGGTGCCCTCCTCGCCACCCTCGCACTGTTCCTCACGGGGTGCATGAGGATGGACATGGCCATCACCCTCAACGAGGACGACACGTTCGACGGCAGCGTCGTCATGGCGTTCTCGGACGAGGTCGCCGAGTCCATGGGCTCGGACCCCCAGGAGCTCTGGGACCAGATGGGCTCCGAGATGGAGTCCGAGATGCCGGAGGGCGCGACGCAGGAGCCGTACGCGCAGGACGGCTACACCGGCACCAAGATCACCTACGCCGACCAGCCGATCGCGCAGCTCGACACCGGCGCCGCCGACTCGATCTCCGTCACCCGCGAGGGCGACGAGTACGTCGTGAGCGGCTCGATGGACATGACGGGTGAGGAGTTCAACCCGGACACGGGTGACGCGGCGACCGACGAGATGTCGCGGCAGATGATGGAGGGTCTCGACATCAAGATCGCCATCACGTTCCCCGGCGAGGTGGCCGAGTCCAACGGCGAGGTCGACGGCAACACCGTGACGTGGACCCCGGTGGTCGGCGAGGTCAACGAGATGACGGCGCGCGGCTCGGCCCTGCCCGGCGGCTCCGCGGGCTCCGGCTCCGGCTCCGACGAGGGGACCGACGACGGCGCGACCGCGCCCGACGCCGGGAGCTCCGACGAGTCCGGCTCGTCGGCGTGGATCTGGTTCCTGGTCGGCGGCCTCGTGCTGCTCGGCATCATCGGCCTCGTGCTGTGGCTCGTGCTCCGCTCCAAGCCCGGCACGCAGGACGGCCAGGGCACCGGCTTCCCGCAGGGCAGGTACCCCGGCCAGCCCGGCCAGCAGGGCGTCTACGGCGCCCCGGGGCAGTACCCGGGCCAGCCCGGCCAGCAGGGCCAGTACCCCGGCCAGCAGCCCTACCCCGGCCAGCCCGGCCAGTACCCCGGTCAGGGCCAGCAGGGCCAGTACCCGGGTCAGTACGGCCAGCCCGGCGCGCACCCCGGCCAGCAGGGCCAGTACCCCGGAGCCCCGGGCCAGCCGGGTCAGTACCCGGGTCAGCCCGGCCAGTACCCCGGCCAGCAGGGCCAGTACCCGGGTCAGCCCGGCCAGCCGCAGGGCTACGGGACGCCGTCCGGCCCGGGCCAGCAGGGTGGCCCGTACGGCGGCCAGCCGCCGGCGCCGCCGCAGCAGGGCGGCTACCCGGGCGCCGCGCCGTTCGCGCCCCCCGGCGCGCCGCACCCGCAGTCGTCCCCGACGACGCCGCTGCCCGCCCAGCCGCCCGTCCCCCCGGGCGCGACCCAGCCGCTGCCGCCGCACCAGCCGCCGGCACCGACCCAGCCGCTCCCGCCGCAGCCGGGCCCCGCGGGCCAGGACGGCCCGGGCGCGCAGGCCGGTCCTGACGACGAGATCGACGACGCGACGCGCCTGCGCCCGCCGACCGACTGAGCGGTCCGCACCCCGCACGACACGACGGCCCGCCCCGGGAGACCGGGGCGGGCCGTCGCGCGTCCGGGGGCCGCTCAGGACTCGACGGTGACCTCGACGACGTCACCGACGGCGTCGAGCCGCACCGCGGGCCAGGAGCCGTCGAGGAAGTGCTCGCCGCACGTGTCGGCGAGGTGCACGACGACGCTCCCGTCCTCGTGCCGCTCCACGAGCTCGACGACGAGGTCGTCGTGCGCCGCGGCGAGCTCGTCGGGCGTCGGCTCCCCCTCGCTGAAGCGGCGCACGACGGCCTCGACCGCGCGGCGCGCGAGCCGCGGGCCGAGGGCGTCGTCCCACAGCGCCTCCGCGGGCACGTAGGCGAGGGCCTCGGCACCCAGCGCGGGGTCGACCTCCGCAAGCGTCGCGGGGCGCCACGACGGGTCGCGGTCCTTGTCGACCACCTGCGCGCGGATCCCCTCGACGAGGTCGGGCTGCGTGTCGACGAACCAGCAGACGAGCCCGTACTCCTGGGCGAGCGCCGCGCGGAGGTCGGGCAGGCCGCGCGCGCTGCGGACGGCCGCGAGCGCGACGGTGACCGCCGTGGGCGAGAGCCGTTCGAGCTCGTCCGCCTCGGCGCCCGCACGCTCGTCGCCGTCCACGGCGGCCGCGCGCAGGCGGGCCACGATCTCCGGCACCGTGCCCGCCGCGTACGCGGCGTCGATCGCGGCGCGGCGCGCGACGAGCCCGGACACCGGCGCCGGGAGGGCGTGCCGCCGCACGACGTCGCGCACGGCCTCGACGTCGAGCGGGTCGACGCCCGCGCTCGCGAGCGCGGCGAGGTCCGCGCCGAGCACGGGCAGCCGCTCGCTCGGCACGTAGTGGTCGGCGAACCCGGCGTGGACCGCGTCGGCGGCGTCCATCGTCACCGCGCCGAGCGCGAGCATCTCCCCCAGCCGCCCGGGCGCGCGGGCGAGGAGCCACGACCCGCCGACGTCGGGCGTGAAGCCGATCCGCGTCTCGGGCATCGCGACGCGCGAGCGCTCGGTGACGACGCGGACCGGCGCGTGGGCCGCGAGGCCGACGCCGCCGCCCATCGTGATGCCGTCCATGATCGTCACGACGGGCACGGGCAGCTCCGCGAGCGCCGCGTCGACCGCGTACTCGCGCCGGAAGTACCGGCGCGCGTCGGCCTGCTGCCCGGCGACGACCGACGCGTGCAGCTCGCGGATGTCGCCGCCCGCGCACAGGCCGCGGTCGCCCGCGCCGTCGAGCAGCACGAGCCGCACGGTCGGGTCGACGCGCCACTCGTCCAGCACGTCAGCGATCTCGCCGAGCATCGAGTACCCGAGCGCGTTGAGCGCGCGGGGCCGGTCCAGGGTGAGGTGCCCGACGCCGTCGTCGACGCGGGCGAGGATCTCGCTCGTCATCCGCGTCACGCTACCGCCCGTCGACGGCCGCGGGTGCGCACGACGTGGGACCCTGGCACGGCAGAGGGGTCGGGCCGGCGGTGCCGGGAGCAGCGAGGAGGCGGCGGTGGACGAGGCGACGCGGACGGACGGGACCTGGCGGCCCGACGTGCTGGGCGGGGACTGGGTCGCGCGGGACCTCGACCTCCCGGACGGTGCGGTGGCGACCCTGGTGCGGCGCGACGCCGCGGCGCCCGCGGGCGACCGGCCCGCGGTGCTGTACGTGCACGGGTTCATCGACTACTTCTTCCAGACGCACGTCGCGGAGGCCGTCGAGGCGCGCGGGTACCGGTTCTACGCCGTCGACCTGCGCGGCTACGGGCGCTCGATCGGCCGCGGCACGGGCGCGCCGTCGCGGCCCGACGACGACCCGAACTTCGTCACCGACCTCGCCGTCTACGCGCAGGACCTCGACGCGGCGGCGCGCGCGGTGCGCGCCGAGGGGCACGACCGGCTCGTGGTGCTCGGCCACTCGACCGGCGGTCTCCTCGCGAGCCTGTGGGCCGACGCGCGGCCCGGCCGGCTCGCGGCGCTCGTGCTCAACAGCCCGTGGTTCGACCTCAACAAGCCGTGGGTGTTCCGCGGCCCGGTGACGTGGGTGGTCGACGTCGTCGGGCGGGTCGCGCCGCGGCTCGTCGTGGGCGCGCTCGACCCGCACTGGGCGAAGGCGTTGCACGCGAGCACCGGCGGCGAGTGGGACTTCGACCTCGCGTGGAAGCCGATCGAGGGGTTCCCGGTGCGCGCCGGGTTCCTGCGAGCGGTGCGCCGGGGCCACGCCCGCGTCGCGCGCGGGCTGCACGTCGACTGCCCGGTGCTCGTGCTCGCGTCCGCGCGCAGCGGCCCGGCGTCGGGCTGGCACGACGCCCTGCTCACGACCGACAGCGTGCTCGACGTCGGGCACATCACGTCGCGCGCCGAGCGGCTGGGCGACGACGTCACGGTCGTCACGGTCGAGGGCGGCGCGCACGACCTGGCGCTCTCCCCCGAGCCCGCCCGGTCCACGTACCTGCGCGAGGTCCTCGACTGGCTCGACGCGCGGGTCTGACGCCGCCCACCGCCGTGTCCGAATCCCGCTAGCCAGGGCGTGGTCCGTCGGGTGAGGATCGAGTCATGACGACGACCCTCGCGACGCCCCCGGCGACCACGGACCCCGTGTTCGCCGAGCGCTACCGCGCCATCGCGTCGCGCGACCGCCGCTTCGACGGGCAGTTCATCACCGCCGTGAGCAGCACCGGCATCTACTGCCGGCCGTCGTGCCCGGCGCGGACCCCGAAGCCCGAGAACGTCACCTTCTACCTCACCTCGGCCGCCGCCCACGAGGCCGGCTACCGCGCGTGCAAGCGCTGCCTCCCGGAGGCGGTGCCGGGCACGCCGAGCTGGGACCTCGGGCACGACCTCTCGGCCCGGGCCATGCGGCTCGTCGCGGACGGCGTCGTGGACCGCGAGGGCGTCGACGGCCTCGCCGCCCGCCTCGGGTACTCGGCCCGGCACGTGCACCGCGTGCTCGTCGCGGAGCTCGGCGCCGGCCCGGTCGCGCTCGCCCGCGCGCTGCGCGCCCAGACGGCGCGCGCCCTGCTCACGGGGACGGACCTGCGGCTCGCCGACGTCGCGTTCGCCGCCGGCTTCGGGAGCGTGCGGCAGTTCAACGACACGATCACCGAGGTCTTCGACACGACGCCGGGAGAGCTGCGGCGTCGTGCCCGGCCCGACCGGGCGCCGTCGACCGGCGACCCGCGCCGCCCGCCCGCCGCAGCTCCCGCCGGGTCCACCGCGGACGACGGCGGCGCCACCGCCGCGCTCGACCTCACCCTTCCCCTGCGCGAGCCGTTCGACGCGCGCGGCGTGTTCGCGTTCCTCGCGGCGCGCGCCGTCGACGGCGTCGAGGTCGTCGACCTCGACGGCCCGCTGCTCTCCTACGCGCGGACGCTCGCGCTGCCGCACGGGCCGGGCGCGTTCCGGGCCACCTACGGGCCGCCGCCTGGGAGCCGACGGCGCGCACCGCGCTTCCACGTGGAGCTCGAGCTGACGTCCGTGGCCGACCTCCCGGCCGCGATCGCGCGAGTCCGGCGGCTGTTCGACCTCGACGCCGACCCGGCCGCCGTGGACGCGGCCCTCGCGGCGGACCCCGCGCTCGCCGCCTCGGTGCGCGCGGTGCCGGGTATCCGCGTCCCGGGGGCGGTGGACCCCGCCGAGATCCTCGTGCGCGCGCTCGTCGGGCAGCAGATCTCGGTCGCGGCCGCGCGGACGCACCTGTCGCGGCTCGCCGTCGCGCTCGGGACGGCCTTCGCGTCGCGGTTCGGCCCGACGCGCCTGTTCCCGACCCCCGCGCAGCTCGCCGCCGAGGGCGCGGACCACCTGCGCGGCCCCGCCCGGCGCACGGCGGCGGTGCTCGGCGTCGCGCACGCCCTCGCCGACGGGTCGCTCGCCCTCTCCCCGGCCGACGACCCCGCGGCCCAGTGCGCGGCGCTCGAGGCGATGCCCGGCGTCGGGCCGTGGACGTCCGGGTACGTGGCGACGCGCGTGCTGCACGACCCCGACGTCCTGCTCGACGGCGACCTCGCGCTCCGCGCCGGTGCCGCCGCGCTCGGCCTGCCCGACGACCGCCGCGCGCTCGCCGCCCGCGCCGAGCGCTGGGCGCCGTGGCGCTCGTACGCCGCGATGCACCTCTGGCGCGCCGCCGCGCCCACCCCGACCCCTGCGAAGGAGACCCCGTGACCACCGCACCCGCCCCCACCACCACTACGACGGCAGGCACGAGCCCGGCCGTCACCACGACGCTCACCACGCCCGACGGCCCGTTCACGGTCGTCGTCGACGCCGGCGGCGCGGTCCTCGCGTCCGGCTGGACGGACGAGCCCGCGGACCTCGTCGCGCTCGTGCACCCCGGCCTGCGCCCCGCGACGGTCTCCTCCGTGCCCGACGACGACCCCGCCGTCGCGACCGCCGTCGCCGCCGTCCGGGCCTACTACGCGGGCGACGTGCGCGCGATCGACGCCGTGCCGGTGCGGCAGGCCTCGGGCCCCTACCGCGCGCACGCGTGGGACGTGCTGCGCACGGTCGAGCCCGGCGACCCGGTGACCTACACCCGGTACGCCGAGCTGTCGGGGCGGCCCGCCGCCGTGCGCGCCGCCGCGGGCGCCTGCGCGATGAACGCGGCGGCCCTGTTCGTGCCCTGCCACCGCGTGCTGCGCACGGACGGCAGCCTCGGCGGCTTCCGCTACGGACTGGACGTCAAGCGCAGCCTCCTCGACCGCGAGGCCCGGGCGACCGTCACGGCACCGGCGCGCTGAGCCCGCCGCGGACGGCCCGCCCCGGCATCACGCCGCCGGAGCGCGCGCCGGCTCCGCGGCCGCGAGCGTGAACCGGGCCCCGAGCGTCGCCGCCGCGACCACCCCGGCGGCGGCGACGAGCACGACGTCCTTGAGCACGTACTGACCCATGAGGGTCATGCCGTCGCCGAACAGGTCGCCCGGGAAGAGCGCGACCGGGGAGAGGACGCCGGCCAGCGTGACGGCGAGCACGACGAGCCCGGCCCGCAGCGCGCGACCGGTGAGGAGCGCGAGCCCGACCGCCGTCTCGACGACCGCCGTGAGGACGACGGCGGCGGTGCCGTCGACGAGGCCGAAGGTCAGCGCATCGACCGTGCGGCGCACGATCTGCTCCGCCGGGCTCGCGCCCGGGAAGAACTTGAGCACCCCGAAGACGAGGAAGACGAGGCCGAGGGCGACCCGCAGGGCCGGCACGGACCAGGCGGCGAGGCGCTCGCAGAGCCCCTCGCGGAGCCGCCGGGCCGCGGCGCGCCGCGGCCCCTCCGCAGCGGGGACGGGGGTGGACGGGGTCGGTGCGGCGGGTCCGGTGGGGGCCATTCTGAACTCCTCGTCGAGCAGTAGCGTTCCACTTTCCGGCGATAAGATAGCGGACCTGCGATATTCAGCGCGCGTGGCCCCGCGCCCGCGAGACGCGGGACGGGCGGTGCGCCCGCCGACGGGAGGGGCCGGGGATCAGCCCCAGCCGAAGACCTGCGTCCAGGCCCCGTTCGCGTGCCCGACGCCGATCTCCCGCAGGCCGCAGTCGAGGATGTTCGCGCGGTGGCCCGGCGAGTCCATCCACCCGCGCACCACGTCCTGGGCGGTCCGGTAGCCCTTCGCCACGTTCTCGGCGCCCGGGTTCGGGTAGCCCTGCGCGTGCGCCCGGTCCCACGGCGAGCGGCCGTCGAGGCTCGTGTGGTCCATGTACCCCTGCGCGTCCATGTCCTCGCTGTGGAGCTGCGCCGCGGCGGTGAGCCGGTCGTCGACGGCGAGCGGCTCGCACCCGGCGGCGGCCCGCTCCGCGTTCGTCAGCTCGACGACCGCCGCGCCCTCCGCCGTGATCTTCCCGGGACCGGCTCCGCCGGGCGCCGCCGCCCCGGCGGCCGAGGCGGTCCCGGCAGCCGGCGCGGCACCGTCGGCCGTTCCGGTGCCGGGCGTCGGGCCCGTCGCGGTCGCGCCGTCCGGGCCGGCCGGGTCCGCCGCGCCCTCGGCGGGCGGCACGTCCTCCGGCGCGGGCGTCGGCACCGGGTCGGCGGGAGGCTCCTCGGTCGCCGCGGGCGCGGGCGCGGTCGCCGCGGGCGGCCCGTCGTCGGCCCCGGGCGCACCGGGCGCCATCGGGCCGTCCGCGGGGAGGTCGTCCCGCGCGTCGGCCAGGGTGCGCGACGCGCGGTCATCGCGCGGGTCGCGCCCCGCGAGCCACTCCTGCGGCGCGCTCCCCTGCCACGGGAGCGCCGCGACGACGGGGCCGAGCGGGCCCACGTGCTCCGGCCGGATCTCGCCCGTCACCGTCGCGGCCGTGAGGCCCAGCGGAGGGCCGAGCAGCAGGGCGGCGGCGACGCCCGTCGTCACCGCGACGCGCGGACCGGACCGCAGGTGCCGGGCGAACGGGCCGCCGCGCCGTCGTGCGGGCGCGGCGGACGACGCGGGCACAGGAGACGACTCGGAAGACGGCGCGGGCGCCGCCCCCGCCGAGCGGTGCCGGGGCGTGCGCTGCGAGACCATCGCTCGACCCTACCCATCAGGACCGCGGATGTGTACCGCTTCGTCCGTTCTGCGCCTCTTCTGCGCCCGCCAGGTCAGACGATCGACGGCTCCTCCGGGGCGGAGACCGTGAACACCGCGCCCGCGATGAGCGGCACGGACGTCACCCGGCGCTCGAGCTCGTCGAGCCGGCGGGCGACGGACGTCTCGGACTCGTCGCCGCGCAGGTCCACGCTCGCCACGAGGTACAGTGCGCGCGGCCCGACGTACTCGAGCCGCAGGTACGTGACGCGCTCGACCTCCGGCAGGTCGCGGATGCCCGCGAGCACCGCGGCGCGCGTCGCCGGCATCGCCGCCTCCCCCACGAGGAACCGCCGGTTGCGGTCGATGAGCACGACGGACACCACCGCGAGGACGAGGCCGACGACGATCGACCCGACGGCGTCGGGCACGGGCGACCCGGTGAGCTGATGGGCCAGGACGCCCCCGAACGCCACCACGAGGCCGATCAGCGCGGCGGCGTCCTCCGCGTATACCGCGCGCAGCGTCGGGTCCGACGTGACGAGCACGTGGTGCAGGGTGTCGCGGTCCGCCGCCCGCGCCTCGGCCCGCGCCTGCCGCCGGGCGCGCAGGAACGACACGCCCTCGAGCACGAACGCCAGGGCGAGGACCGCGTAGGCGACCACGAAGTCGTCCGCCGGCTGCGGGTGCACCAGCTCCTGGATGCCGTGCGTGATCGACACCCCCGCGCCGACCGCGAACAGCCCGATCGCCGCGAACATCGACCACACGTACGCCTCGCGGCCGAACCCGAGGGGGTGCTCGGTGTCCGCCGGGCGGCGCGAGCGCCGGTCGGCGACGAGGAGGAAGATCTCGTTGCCCGTGTCCGCCCACGAGTGGACGGCCTCCGCGAGCATCGACGCCGAGCCGGTCACCGTCGCGGCGACCGTCTTCGCGCCCGCGATGAGCGCGTTCGCGAGGAACGCGACGATCACCGTGACGGTGCTGTCGCCGCCACCCTCCGGTCGCGCGATGCGCGGGTTGCGCGACTCCGGCTGCGGCGGGGCGGGCGTGGGTGCGTCGGGCATGCTGCCGGTCTACCAGCCGCGTGCACGACCCGCGCGCGGAGGCCGGACGCTCACGCGTCGAGCACGCACGGGCCGGGCGCGCACGGCCCGGACGCCAGGTCCGGCACCGTGCGTGCGCGCGGCGGCGTCAGCGCGCCGGGCCCTCCGCGTCGGCGGGGCGACCCGCGTCGTCGGGCCCGGGGTCGCTCGTGTCGGCGAGCTCGACGCCGCCGGTGGCACCCGGCTCGCCGTGCCGGTCCGCGTCGTCGTGCTCGCCCGTGTCCTCGCGCTCGGCCGCCTCCTGGTCGCGCGTGAGCTCGTCGACGACGAGCAGGTCCGTGCGGACCTTGCCCGTGCGGTAGCCCGCACGGCCGACCATGTGCGCCGCGACGGGCGACGTGAGGAGCTGAAACACGACGACGAGGAACAGCGTCGCGACGGCACCCCACGAGCGCAGCCGCAGGCTCAGGCCCGCGAGCACGAGGATCAGCCCGAGCACCTGGGGCTTGGTCGCCGCGTGCATGCGTGCCAGCAGGTCCGGGAACCGCACGACGCCCACGCCCGCGGCGAACGCGAGGAACGCGCCGCACAGGAGGAAGACCGCGGACACGACGTCGGCGATCGTGTCCCACAGGCCGGTGGTCGGGTCCATCAGCGCACCTCCCCCTCGGGCGCGCCGCCGTGGTGCTCGGCGTCGACCGCCGAGTCCCGGTCGGACTCCTCGGCCTCGCGGCGGGCGGCGTCCTCGGCGGCGATCTCCTCGGCCGTGCGGATGCGGCCCTCGTCCTCGGGCTCGACCGACGCGAACCGCGCGATCGTCACCGAGCCCACGAACCCGACGAGCGAGAGCACGACGAGGATCGGGATGGTGTCCGTACGCCGGGAGAACGCGGCCTCGAGCGCGATCGCCCCGACGAGCGTCGTCGTGAAGACGTCGAGCGCGATCGTGCGGTCGAGCATCGACGGCCCGCGCTCGGCGCGCGCGACGGCGAGGCTGGCCCCCGCGGCGAGCAGCACGGCGCTCACCACGACGATCACGAGGTAGACGGTGTCGCTCATGCCTCGGCCACCTCTCGCGCGGACGGGACGTCGTACAGGCCGGCGGCCCGCAGCTCGTCGTTCGACGCGAACGCGTGCAGCACGCGCGCCTCGAGCGCGAGCGTGTCCTCGCGGACCTTCTCCACGCCGCCCGCGGTCTCGACGTCGAGCACGTGCAGGTAGAGCATCCCCGTGAGGCGGTGCGCCTCGACGACGATCGAGCCGGGCACGAGCGACGACAGCTCGGCCGTGATGGTCAGGTAGATGTCGGACGGGTTCCGCAGCCGCACGCCCACGACGGCGCCGCGCGGCGTGTGCCGCGGGTTCAGCGCGAGGAGGCTCACCTGGAACGACGCGACGACGAGGTCGGAGACGAAGCGCCCGACGAGCACGAGGAACGGCCACGGCCGGAACTTCCCGCGCGCCGCGATCGACGGCAGCGGGAAGAACGTGATGACGGCGAACCCGATGAGGACGCCCGCGAGCACGTTGCCCACGGACAGGTCGCCCCACAGCATGACCCAGACGATCGTCAGCCACAGGACGGTGCGCCACTGCGTGGTGACGCGGGCGAACCAGCCGGAGGCGAGCGCGCGGCGGCGGCGGTGCAGGCTCATCCGTCCGCACCCCCGTCCATGCCGGCGGGTTCCGTGCCGGCCGGTTCCGTGCCGTCGCTCTCGCCCGTCGCGACCTCGTTCGACTCGCCCTGGCCCCGGTCGGAGTCGCCGGGGAACACGGCGTCGACGTACGTGTGGCCGTCGAGCAGCGTCGCGGCGGCGCGCTCGGTGTACGAGTAGAGCGGGCCCGCGACCACGGTGAGCGCGAGGCCGAACGCGACGAGCGCCGTCGCCGGGCCGACCATGCCGCGCGGCAGGCGCGCGTCCGCGGGGATCTCGACGGGCGCCGTCTGCCAGAAGGCCTTGTTCCACGCCTTGACGATCGCGTACAGGGTGAGCAGCGACGTCACGACGGACCCCACGACGAGCGCCCACGTGAGCGGCGTGCCCTGCGCGACGCCCTCCTCGAGGAGGCCGACCTTGCCGAGGAAGCCCGACAGCGGCGGGATGCCCGCGAGGTTCATCGCCGGGATGAAGAACAGGATGGCCAGCCCGGGCGCGAGCTTGGCGAGCCCGCCGAGGCGGTCGAGCGACGTCGACCCGCCGCGGCGTTCCACGAGGCCGACGACGAGGAACAGCGTCGTCTGCACCGTGATGTGGTGCACCACGTAGAAGATCGCGGCCGCCATGCCCGGCTCGGACGCGAGCGCGATGCCGAAGATCATGTAGCCGATGTGGCTCACGAGCGTGAACGACAGCAGTCGCTTGATGTCGTTCTGCGCGACGGCGCCGAGGATGCCGACGACCATGGTCAGCAGCGCGAGCCACATGAGGACGTCGTCGACGACGCTGTCCTCGGGGAAGAGCAGCGTCTGCGTGCGGATGATCGCGTAGACGCCCACCTTGGTGAGCAGGCCCGCGAAGACCGCGGTGACGGGGGCGGGCGCCGTCGGGTAGGAGTCGGGCAGCCACGCGGACAGGGGGAAGATCGCCGCCTTGATGCCGAACGCGAGCAGCAGCAGGAGCTGGATCGCGAGCGCCGTGCCCGGGTCGATCTCCGCGTACCGCTCCGAGAGCTGGGCGAGGTTGACCGTGCCGGTCGCGGCGTAGGTGAGCGCGATCGCGACGAGGAAGACGATCGAGGAGAGCAGCGCCACGACCACGTAGATCGACCCGGCGCGGATGCGCTCGCCCGTGCCGCCGAGCGTGAGGAGCACGTAGCTCGCGGCGAGGAAGATCTCGAACCCGACGTAGAGGTTGAACAGGTCGCCCGAGAGGAACGCGTTGAACACGCCCGCCGCGAGCACCATGAACGTCGGGTGGTAGATGGCGACCGGCGCCTCCTCGTCGCCGTCCGCCACGCCCTGCGCGAGCGAGTACAGCAGGACGCACAGCATGACGAAGCTCGACACCACGAGCATGAGCGACGAGAGCCGGTCCGCGACGAGGTCGATCCCGACGGGCGCCGCCCAGCCGCCGACGTCGACGACGATCGGCCCCGAGTCGGCCGCGACCAGGAGGCCGACGGACGCCGCGAGGACGAGCGCGAGCGCGGCCACGGTGATGATGCGCTGGGCGCGCGGGTGGCGCCAGAGCGCGAGCGCGAGGCCGGCCGCGACGAGCGGCAGGACGACGGGGAGCGGGACGAGGGCCGCGGCGGTGAGGCTCATCGCGGCTCCTTCCCGTCGGTCCGTCGGTCGTCAGGTCGTGCGTCGTCCCGGGCGTCGGAGCCGACGGTGCGGCCGTCCGTCGCGTCCCCGGCGTCCTGGCCCGCCGGGCCCGACGGCGGTTCCTCGCCGTCCGTGACGCCGTCGCCGTCGCCGTCGGTCTCGTCGCGGACCTGGGCGGCCTCGTCGTCCAGGGTGGCGCCGCTCTCCTCCGTGTCCGCGTCCTCGAACGCGGGCGCGTTGCGCGCGGCGTGCCGCGCGACGCGGCGGTCCTCGAGGTCGTCCTGCACCTCGTCGTGGCCGTGGAGCTGCCACGAGCGGTAGGCCATCGCGAGCACGAACGCCGTGATGCCGAGCGTGATGACGATGGCCGTGAGGACCATCGCCTGGACGAGCGGGTCGCTCATGTCCTCCTCGGGCGTCGTGCCGATGAGCGGCGCGCCCCCGGCGCGCCCGCCGGCGACGAGGAAGAGCAGGTTGGCGCCGTTCCCCATGAGGATGAACCCGAGCAGGACGCGCGTGAGGCTCCGCTCGAGGAGCAGGTAGACGCCCGCGGCGAACAGCACGCCGATCGCGAGGACGAGGACGACGCTGGGCGTCATGTCGATGACGTTCACCGGCGGCCACCTCCGATCGAGTCGGGCTCCATGGCCTCGAACGGCCCCGTGTCCTCGCCGGGCTCGCGGCCCGCGGCGGCGCGTTCCGCGTGCCGGTCGATCTCGGCGCCGAGCGTGCGCAGGATGTCGAGGACGAGGCCCACGACGACGAGGAACACGCCGACGTCGAAGAACAGCGACGTCACGAGGTGGATCTCCCCGACGAGCGGGAGCGCGAGGTCGTAGGCCTCGCTGCCGAGCACGTTGCCGGTGAGCAGGAACGCGACGAGACCCACGCCCGCGGACAGGAACAGGCCCGTCCCGAGGAGCAGACCCGGGTGGACGGGCGCGGCCTCGCCGAGCTCGTACCGCCCGCCCGCGAGGTAGCGCACGATGAGCGCGATGCCGACGACGAGCCCCGCCGCGAACCCGCCGCCCGGCGCGTTGTGGCCGGAGAACAGCAGGAAGAGCGCGAAGACGATCATGGCGTGGAACAGCACGCGCGTGACGACCTCGAAGATCACCGAGCGCCGTTGGGGCGCGAGGGTGCGCCCGGCGCTCAGCCACACGAGCATGCGCGGCTGGTCCTTCTCCGTGACCCCGCGGCGGCGCAGCGCGGCACCCGGGTCGTCGGTGTCGCTCCAGACGCCGGAGCCGGTGGCCGTGGTCGCGGGTCGGGCCCCCGACGCGCGCAGGATCTCGCCGCTGCGCGAGCGCAGGAACACGAGCGACGCGACGCCCGTCGCGGCGGCCAGGAGGACGGAGATCTCGCCCATCGTGTCCCACGCGCGGATGTCCACGAGGGTCACGTTGACGATGTTCTTGCCGTGCCCGAACTCGTAGGCCTCGGCCGGGAAGTCCACCGAGATGGGCGTCGCGACGCGCGCGAGCGGCGCGACGAGCGCGAAGCCCATCATGACGACGGCCACCGCGAGGCCGATGCCCAGGCGGACCCACCGGCTCGCCGCGAGCGGCCGGTTCGAGAAGTACGCGGGCAGGCGCCGCAGCACGAGCACCATGACGACGAGCGTGATCGTCTCGACGAGGACCTGCGTGAGCGCGAGGTCGGGCGCGCCGTGCAGGAGGAAGAGGACGGCGTTGCCGTACCCCGCGATCCCGACGAGGATCACGGCCTTGAGCCGGCGGCGCGAGCGCGCGGCGAGCACCGAGGCGATGCAGATCGCGGCGACGGCGACGAGCTGCGCGGGACGGTCCCAGGCCCGGAGCTGCTCGGGCCACGCGGTCTGCGCGACCATGACGACGCCCGGGCCGAGCACGAGGACCACGAGGATCGCGCCGAGGTAGAACGGGAGCGAACCACGCTGCGTGACGGCCGTGATGTCGGCGGCCAGGTCGTCGAGCTTGCGCATGACCTTGCGGTACGTGACGTCGGCCTCGGGCCCCGTCCACAGCGACGCCTGGAACCGCTCGACGCGCGACCGCTGCCAGAACAGCACGACGCCGACCGCGAGCACGAGGACCGTCAGGGCGAGCGCGGGCGTGAAGCCGGCCCACAGGACGAGGTGCCCGGGCTCGCCGACGGGGTACGTGTCCGCGTACGGGGCGAGGAGGTCCTCGCCGAAGTGCGGCACGAGCGCCGTCGCGAGGCCGAGGACCGCGAGCACGACGGCCGGGCCCACGAGCAGGAACGGCTGGCGGTGGATGCGCGCCGGGTCGATCGGCGGCTCCTCGGCCTCGACGACCGGGCGGCGCGCGGTGCCGGTACCGGCGCCGGCGCCCCACGCCTTCTCGTGCGCGTTGGCGCGCGCGGGCGACCGGCCGAGGTGCGGCTTGGACGCGAACGCGCCCCACCAGAAGCGCAGGCCGTACGCGACCGTGAACATCGAGCCGACGACGACCGACCACAGCACGACCGTGTCGACCCACACCGGCCCCTCGCCGTGCAGGAGCGACTCGAGCGCCGCCTCCTTCGCGACGTACCCGGCGAACGGCGGCAGCCCGATCATCGACGCGGTGGCGAGCCCGCCCGCGACCGCGGTCCACGGCAGGGCCTTGCCCACGCCCGTGAGGCGGCGCAGGTCGCGCGTGCCGGCCGCGGCGTCGACCACGCCGACGACGAGGAACAGCGAGGCCTTGAACATCGCGTGCGCGCCGATCATCGCGAGCCCGGCGAGCGCGGCCCCTCGCGTCCCGAGGCCCACGAGCAGGATGATGAGGCCGAGCTGGCTCACGGTGCCGAACGCGAGGACGAGCTTGAGGTCGTACTGCCGCAGCGCGCGGTAGCCGCCCACGAGCAGGGTGCCCGCGCCGAGCACGACGACGAGCGTGCGCCAGACCGTCGTGTCCGAGTAGGCGGGCGCGAAGCGCGCGACGAGGTAGACACCGGCTTTGACCATCGCGGCCGCGTGCAGATACGCGCTCACCGGCGTGGGCGCCGCCATCGCGGCGGGGAGCCAGAAGTGCAGCGGGATGAGCGCGGACTTGCTCGCCGCGCCCACGAGGAGGCAGACGATCGCGGCGGTCACGGCGCCGCCCGTCGGGGGGTCCGCGATGATCTCGGACATGCGGAACGTCCCGCCCTGGACACCGAGGATCACGACCCCCACGAGCATGGCGAGGCCGCCCGCGGTGGTGAGGATGATCGCCTGCATGGCGGCGCGACGGCTCGCCTTGCGGTCGGCGTAGTGGCCGATCAGCAGGTACGAGAAGACCGTCGTGAGCTCCCAGAACACGAACAGGAGCAGCATGTCGTCCGCGGTGACGAGCCCGACCATCGCCCCCGCGAACGCGGTGAGGACGCCGCCGAACCGCCGCAGGCCCTGCGCGGTGGGCGAGAAGTAGGCCGAGCAGTAGACGAGGACGAGGGCGCCCACGCCGCCGACGAGCAGCAGCATGAGCCACGACAGCGTGTCCATGCGGAAGGCGAGCTCGAGCCCCAGCCCGGGCACCCACTCGATGACCTGCGTCGGGTGCTCCCCCGACATCACGCGGTCGGTCCAGGCGAGCGCGTAGGCCGCCGCGGACGCCGGCGCGAGCGCCATGACGAGGAACGCCCGGCGGCCGAGGAACGAGACGAGTGCAGGCGCGCCCAGTGCCATCACGAGATGGGCAAGGAGCACGTAGAGCACGGGCCGCTCCGTCCGGGTCGGGGGCGGGTGGGCGAAGTTCTTGCTGGACTTGTCATCGCCGCGCCCGGGCGGGGGGAAGCCGCAGGCACGACAGTTCACGGCGCCGACGAGGCCGGGCCGAGAACCATTTTACCGACTCCTCAGCCGTGCGGGGCGCCCGTAGCCCCGTCCGTGACCGATTCCTCAGTCGGCCGTCACAGATCCTCGGGGTCCACGAGGAACTCCGCCTCGTCCGCGATCTCCCCGCCGACCGCCTGGTGCAGCGTGCGCGTGACCTGCGTGACCACCTCCGCGGCGCGCTTGCGCGCGATCTGGTGGTCGAGCGACGGCTGCTCCCGCTGGGACTCCGCGAGGTCCTGCGGCTCCCAGCGCACGCGGTAGCTCACCGCCCCGCCCACCGTCCACGGCAGCCCGCGCAGCAGGAGGGGCAGCGCCTCCTCGCCGCCGACCTCGACCGCGACGAGCCCGTCCATGCCCAGGTCGACGAGGAGGCCGTACCCGTCGAGCACCGCACCGGCGGTCAGCGCCTTGATGTCGACGTCGTCCGCCGCGGCGTGCAGCGCGCGCCGCAGCTCGGGGTCCATCTTCTCGCCCGGGTAGAGCGGCAGCTCCGCGATGCCCTTCGGCGGCCCCTCGTACGGCTTGCCCTCCGTCGCGAGCCGCGTGCGGGGGTGGAGCCGGCCGACGAGCGCGAGCGCGGCGTGCGGGTCGAGCCACACGTCCGAGTACAGCGTCATGTCGACGGCGACGCCCGGGTCCGGCGTCAGGACGACGCCCGCCCCCGCCGGGTTGCCGACGTCGGTCCGGACCGACCCGCCGAGGCGGCGCGCCGCCGCG
This sequence comes from Cellulosimicrobium sp. 72-3, assembly GCF_013127315.1. Lineage (NCBI taxonomy): Bacteria > Bacillati > Actinomycetota > Actinomycetes > Micrococcales > Promicromonosporaceae > Cellulosimicrobium > Cellulosimicrobium sp. 72-3. The sequence continues at coordinate 537,362 of NZ_CP053419.1, read as the reverse complement.
ACGAGGAACGCGACCACGCGCTCCTCCTCCCGGACCGGCAGGCCGCCGGGGAACGCGCGCCCGACGCCGTCCCGGTCCCCGCCGCCCGGGTAGGGGACGTCCCCGCGCTCGCGGGGGCAGACGACGTCGAACACGAGCGCGGTGCCCGGCACGCCGGAGCCGGGGCCCGCGTACGGGCCGGTGAGCGTCGTGTGGCGCGAGGTGCGCAGGACCCCCGGCTCGCCCGGCCGCGCGGTGCGCGCGGGCGGCACGAGGGGCTCGGTGCCCTCCGGCGCGACGTCCCAGCGCGCGCCCGCGAACCGCGAGAGCGCGAGCGTCTCGACCTCGTCCACGTGGACGTCGGCGGGCAGCCCCAGCACGTGCCGCGCCTGGTAGGACTGCGCGGCGCCGGGCCCGGCGGGGTGCGGCAGCGGCGGGAGCGGGCTCATGCGGTGCGGTCCTCCGGTCCTCGGGTCCTGCGGGGTCGAGCGGCGTCCGACGCGGCGGGCCGCGCTCAGACGTCGGTGCGGTGGAAGTTCTGCCACGAGCGGGAGGCCGTCGGGCCGCGCTGGCCCTGGTAGCGAGAGCCGTAGACGCTGGAGCCGTACGGGTTGTCGGCGGGCGAGGACAGCCGGAAGAAGCACAGCTGGCCGATCTTCATGCCCGGCCACAGGGTGATCGGCAGCGTCGCCACGTTGCTCAGCTCGAGCGTCACGTGCCCGGAGAAGCCCGGGTCGATGAACCCCGCCGTGGAGTGCGTGAGGAGGCCCAGACGGCCCAGGCTCGACTTGCCCTCGAGGCGCGCCGCCACGTCGTCGGGCAGCGTGACCGTCTCGAACGTGGACCCGAGCACGAACTCCCCGGGGTGGAGCACGAACGGCTCGGCCGGGTCGACCTCGACGAGCCGCGTGAGGTCGGGCTGGTCCTGCGACGGGTCGATGAAGGGGTACTTGTGGTTGTCGAACAGCCGGAAGAACCGGTCGAGGCGCACGTCGATGCTCGACGGCTGGAGCATCGCCGGGTCGTACGGCTCGAGCTGGACGCGGCCGGCGTCGAGCTCGGCCCGGATGTCGCGGTCGGAGAGCAGCACGGGCCCACGCTAGCCGACGCCGGAGCGTGCCCGGACCGGGCTCCGCACCGTGGATCGGTGCCCTGGACCGGCGCCCTGGACCGGCGCCCGGACCGGCGCCCTGGATCAGCGGGTGCCGGGCGCCGTCGGGCGCGGGGCCGCGCCGGCTCGTCGTCGAGGCGGCGCGGCCCCCGCCCGCGGACGGGAGGTCAGGCGCGCAGCGGACGGCCCGTCGAGTCCACGGAGTAGTAGCCCGTCTTCGAGGTCAGGTAGAGGATGCCCTCCACGAGGCCCCAGATCGCGATCACCGGCGCCGCGAACCCGAAGGACAGCACCGACACGAGCAGCATCGTCAGGCCGATGCCGGTGTACCCGAGGTAGAAGCGGTGGATCCCGAGGCTGCCGACGAGGATGCCGAGCAGGCCCGCGGCGAGACGCGACTTCGCCTGGGGGTCGTACGCCGGGTCGTAGCCGGGCTGGCCGTACGCGCCGGGCTGGCCGTAGGCGCCGGGCTGCGCGTAGCCCGGCTGCTGGGCGTAGCCCTGCTGCGGGGCGGAGCCGTAGCGCTGGTCGGGCGCCTGCTGGCCGTAGCCGGGGGCGCTCGGCGTCCCGTACGCCTGCTGGCCGTACGCGTCACCGGCCGCGGGCTGCTGGCCGTAGCCCGGCGTCGGGCCCGACGGCGTGGCGGAGCCACCGTAGACCGGGTCGCCGGGGGCGGGGCTCCCCTGCGACGGGTCGGGCTGCTGCTGGTACGGATTCTCGGACAAGGCGGCTCCTCGGGCGGCGCGCCGCTCGTCGGCGCGGGACTGGTCGTGGTGCGGGCGGTTCTGGCATCACCGGCGTCGTCCGCTATGATCGGGTCGCGCGCTGGTTCGCCGAGGATCCTCCCAGAGGGCCCGGGGCGGACGCCACCGGCGCCGCGCGGGTGTAGTTCAATGGTAGAACTTCAGCTTCCCAAGCTGATAGCGCGGGTTCGATTCCCGTCACCCGCTCAGCCTGCGAGAGCCCCGCACCGGTCCGGTGCGGGGCTCTCGTCGTCGCGGGCCACAGGCCCGACGCGCTTCGTCACGGCCACGCCGCCAGCAGATCGTCTGCCGTCCACACGCGGGACAGGCGCAGATCGCCCTCGGTGGCGACGTCACGCGCGGCGAAGGGCGTGCGGGCGTGCCACGGGACGCTCCCGACGAACACCGAACCCCTAGCAAGAAGACAACTCTTGATGGGGGTGTCGTCGCCGAGCCCGAGGTCGCGCGCCACGGCGACGGTGACGTGGCGCGCGACCCCGGCCTCGGCGGTCCGAGGCCCGGGCGTCAGCCCAGGATGCTGCCCGCGGCCTTGGCCGAGGCGGCGAGGGAGCCGGTGAGCGGCAGGTCGGGGAGGATCACGGCCTGGGCCGCGTGGTAGACGTCGGGCTTGCCGACCCACGTGACGCCGTCGGGCCGGTTGGCGGTGTCGAGCTCGTGGTGCCACGACCCGCGCTCGTGGTCGACGAGGTGCGCGTCGATCCACTCCCACCAGCCCGCGGCGGCCTCGGCGAACCGGGGGTCGCCCGTGACGCGGCCCAGCACGTCGGCGGCCGCGACGGCCTCCGCGGCGACCCAGTGGTAGCGCCGGGGCTCGACCGGCGTGCCCGACCAGTCGACCGTGTACACGAAGCCGCCGCCGTGCTCGCCGTCCCAGCCGTCCGCGACGGCCCGGTCGAAGAGGGCGACCGCGGCGTCGGTGCGGGCGCCGGGCGTCCCGGCCGCGACGTCGGCCTGGAGCAGCAGGCGTGCCCACTCCAGGCCGTGGCCCGGCGTCGACCCGTAGGGCTTGAAGGGGTCGCGGGGGCGGTCCGCGTTGTAGTCCGGCAGGGGGTTCCAGCCGGCGTCGAAGTGCTCGGGGATGCGCCAGTCGTTCTCGCGCGCCCACCCCACGACGCGGTCCGCGACCGACGCCGCGCGCGCGAGCCACTCGGGGTCGCCCGTCGCGTCGTGCGCGGCGAGGAGCGCCTCGACGGAGTGCATGTTCGCGTTGACGCCGCGGTACTCGTCGAGCACGGTCCAGTCGCGCGACCACTCGTCGGCGTGCATCCGCGGCCCGGGCTCCCAGAACCGCTCGTCGAGCACGGCGAGCGCCGCGTCGAGCAGCTCGCGCGCGCCCTCGCGACCCGCGATCGTGCCCGACGCCGCGGCGAGCACCACGAACGCGTGCGCGTAGGCGCTCTTCGTCCCGTCCACCGGGACGGCCTCGCCCGCCGCCGGGTCGTGCCCGTCGCCCGGGCGCCGCGCGGGGCCGCGCGACGAGACCCAGCCGCCGTTCTCGGCGTCGACGAGCACCGCCCGCAGCCCGTGCAGCGCGGCGTCGGCCCGCTCCCCCGCCCCCGGCACGCCGAGGAGCGACGCGAACGCGTACACGTGCGCCATGCGCGACGTGATCCACGTGTGCACCGGCTGCGACAGGTCGGGGCGCCCGTCGTCGTCGAGCCACTGCGCGGCGCCGTCCGCGCGCAGCGACGCCTCGCCGAAGCGCAGCAGGTCGGCGAGCTGCTCGCGACGCCAGCGCCGCAGGTCGGTCGCTGGCGTGGGCTGCTCGGTCGGGTGCTCGGTCATCTCTCGGTCCTTCTCGTGCTGGGTGCGTGGCGCCGCACCGGGCGCGGTGCCCGTACGGCGCGGTGCCCCGGGACGATCATCCCGGGGCACCGCCGGTGGTGCATGCCTGCCTCACCCCGGTCGGACGCGGGGCGGGGCGGGCTCAGGGGTTCAGCCGCAGGTCACGGCGGCGTAGTCGGCCTGGATCGACGCCGTCACCTCCTCGTCGCCGGTGCCGCGCGTCGCCTCGACGGTGACGGTGCCGGCCTCGACCGCCGCGGCCCGCGTCGCGAACGACTGGTAGGCGTTGGCGCCCGGCGCGACGGCCGCGACCTCCTTGGTGCCGAACGGCGTGACGAGCCGGATCGCGAGCGGCACGTCCTCGCCGTTCTCGGCGCGGACCGCGACGTACGCCTTGCCGGCGAGGCAGCGGGTGCTCACCGTGACGTCGACGGCGAGCGCCGGCTCCGCCTCGGTCACGGTCACGGGGACCTCGACCACCTGGCTGGTCCAGCCGTCGTCGACCACGACGTACGCGGTGTACGTCCCGGCCGCCGTGTAGGCGTGCGAGCCGGAGACCGACCCGTCGGTCACCGCGCCGGCCGCGACGTCGGAGCCGTCGCCCCACGTGACCGCCGCCCGGAGGTCGGCGCCCTCGCGGCCGCCCGCCACCTGGGCGAGCGCCACGTCCGAGGTCTGCCCGACGGCGAGCGTCACGCCCTCCGCGGCCGTGACCTCGAGCGCGGGGTGCTCGGCGAACGTGCCGTCGTGCGCGACCGCGACCACGTGGATGCGGCCGTCGCGCGAGAGCTCGCCCGGCTGGTCCGGGAGCGTGATGCTCACGGGCCGCTTGCCCTCGGGCAGCGTGATCGGCGCCGTCGCGAAGAACGCGGCGGGGGTGCCGGTCTGCGGGCTGCCGCCGCGGAGGCGGCTGTCCGTCACCGCGACGGGGATGTTGCCGAACACGGGGTTGCGGGCCGCGCCCGACCAGTCGCCGAAGCTCAGGTCGATCGGCTGGGTCGAGCCGTCGTCGAAGGTCAGCGTGCCGGTGGCCTGCTGGTTCTTCTCCGTGCCCGTGCCGATCACCGAGAGCTGCTCCGCGTCCGCGGGGACGTCGAGCTCGATGGTCTGCCCGTCGCCCGTCGCGTTGTCCGGCTGACCGGCGGGGACCGCCGGGACGTCGAACGCGAGGTCCGTGCCCGGCACCGTCGCGCGCTCGCCCTGGACGAAGCCCTTGGCCGCGAGCTGCGCCCGGTCGAAGAACACGCCCTGGCCGTCGCACGAGCCGACCGTCGTCCCGGCGTCGCCGATGCAGACGTTGTCGTACGCGGCGAGCAGCGAGCCCTCGCGCAGGAGGGAGACGTTGACGTACGAGGAGGTCGAGACGGTCTCGATCCCCTCGCCCGAGACCGTGACGGTCACGGGGTAGACGCCGGGTGCGGTCCACGTGTGCGCGGCGTCCACCGCGTACCCGCCGAACGCGCCCGCCCGCAGCGTCCCGGCGACCGGCTCGGAGCCGTCGCCGAACGCGACCTGCACGTCGAGCGCCGCGACGTCGCCCTCGACCCCGGTGAGGGTCGCGAACGAGCCCGAGACCTCGCGGCCCGTGACGCCGTCACGGTCCGGCGCGGCCGAGAGGGTGAGCTCCTCGGCCCCCGAGTCCTTCGGGTCGGCGAGGAGCTCGACCTCGGCGAGCGACAGCGCGCCGGAGCCCGACGTCGCGGTGACCGTGACCCGGTACCGCGCGAACGCCGTCGGCTCGGCGACCGTGAACGGCCGCGTCTGCAGGGCCCAGCGGAACTGCTCGCCGGACCGCTCGTCGAGCGTCGTCCACGTCTCGCCGTCGTCGGAGCCCTCGAGGGTCCACGCGGACGGCGACGCCGTCCCGCTCGCCCCGGAGGTCAGCGTGTACGACCCGACGGTCGGGCGGATGCCGTTGCCCGCCCACGTGATCGACGGCGTCGTGGTGGCGAACGTCGTGCGCGTCCCGGACGTGTTGTCCGTGAGCGCCGCGGCGCTCGTGGTCGCGTCGCCGTCGGCGACGGTCGTCGTGCCGAGACCCGCGGTCGTCGCGTCCTGCACCGGCGTCGGGGGCTCGTCGCCCTCGGTGAGCGACGGCGGCGCGTCGTCCTCGCCCGTGCCCCAGTCCGACGGCTCCGGACCCATGACGAAGTCCAGCGTCGCACCGCCCGAGAGGTCGGCCTGCGAGAGCGACGTCGAGGTGCGGGCCTCGCCGTCCACCGCGAGGGACTGCACGTAGACGTTGTCGACCGAGTTGTTCTCGGCGTTGACGACGAGGTCGCCGTCCGGCAGGTGCACGGTCGCCTTGTCGAACAGCGGCGAGCCGACCGCGTACTGGTCCGAGCCGACCTGGAGCGGGTAGAAGCCGAGCGAGGCGAAGATCCACCACGACGACATCTCGCCGTTGTCCTCGTCGCCCGGGTAGCCCTGGCCGATCTCGCTGCCCACGAACAGGCGGCGGGTGACCTCGCGCACCTTCTCCTGGGCCTTCGACGGCGCGCCCGCGGCGTCGTAGAGCCACGGGATGTGGTGCGACACCTGGTTGCTCATGCCCCACTGGCCCATGCGCACGTCGCGCGCCTCGCGCTGCTCGTGGATGCCGCCGTTGCCGGCGCCCTTCTCCGGCGTGGAGAAGAACTCGTCGAGCTTGTCCTCGAGGCCCTGCTTGCCGCCGTAGAGGTTGGCGAGGCCCTGGCCGTCCTGCGGGGCGTGGAACGCGAAGTTCCAGCCGTTCGTCTCGGTGTACCCGCCGCCCCAGGCCTCGGGGTCGTACGTCTCGGGGTCGACGGCCCACGTGCCGTCCTCGTGCCGCGGCACGAAGAAGTCGACCTCGGGGTCGAACAGCTCGACGTAGTGCGTGGCCCGCTCGAGGAAGTACGCGGACTCCTCGCGCAGCGTCTCGCGGCGCTCGTCCGGCGTGGCCGGGTCCTCCGCGAGGGCGGCGGCCATGTTGCCGATGCCGAAGTCGTTGACCAGGCCCTCCAGGCCCCACGACACGGACTCGTGCGTGGACTCCGGCGTGAACCCGAGGAACGGCGAGGTCTGCAGGCCCTTGCGGCCCACGGCGTTGCTCGGCGGCGCGACGGTCGCGTTGCGCAGCGCGGCGTCGTACGCCTCGAGCGCGGTGCCCGTGGGGAGCGAGCCCTTGAGGTACGCGTCGGCGAACGCGACGTCGGAGCTCGTGCCCGTCATGAGGTCGGCGTAGCCCGGCGAGGACCAGCGCGCGATCCAGCCGCCGTCGCGGTACTGCTGGACGAACCCGTCGACCAGCTCGGCCGCGAGCTCCGGGTAGAGGAGCGAGTACGCCGGCCAGGCCGTGCGGTACGTGTCCCAGAACCCGTTGTTCACGTAGATCTTGCCGTCGACGACCTTCGCGTTGGTCTGCGTGTCCGTCGCCGAGCCGGTGGTCGCGGAGACCGGGCTCGCGTACTTGTACACCGGCTCCTGCGCCGTGCCCGTGTTCTCGAACTGCGAGTTCGGGTACAGGTTGAGGCGGTAGAGGTTCGAGTACAGCGTGACGAGCTGGTCCTCGCTCGCACCCTCGACCTCGATGACCCCCAGGCGGTCGTTCCACGCCTGCGCGGCGGCGGCCTTGACCTCCGTGAAGGTCTTGCCCGTCACCTCCAGGTCGAGGTTCTTGCGCGCCTGGTCGAGGCTGATGAACGACGTCGCGACGCGCAGCTCGACCGTCTTGTCGGACGACGTGTCGAACGTCGCGAAGCGCGCGTCCGCACGGTTGCCCGCCGCCGTCCCGACCGCCGTCGGACTACGGTCGAAGGTGCCGGCGACGAACATGCGCGTGCGGCCCACGGACAGGCCCGAGCCGTTCTCGACCCAGCCGGAGATCGTGCCCGTGGCCTGGTCGTACGTGAGCTTGGAGGAGCCGTCCACCTTGTCCACGAGCACGTGGCCCTTGGCTCCGGGGTAGCTGAAGCGGAGCACCGCGCCGTGGTCGGTGGGCGTCGCCTCGATCGCGGACCCGTTGGTGAACGTGACCCCGTAGTAGTCCGGCCGCGCCGTCTCGTCGGCGTGGTCGAACTCGAGGCCGCGCGTCGAGAGCGTGGCGTCGGGCGTCCCCGACGCCGTCGACGGGAGGAACGTCAGCTCGTTGCGGTCGCCCATCCACGGGCTCGGCTCGTGCGAGATCCCGAAGCCCTGGAGGACGGGCTTGTTGTTGGCGTTGTTGGCCTTGTGGTACTCGTACAGCCAGCTCTGCGAGGAGGCGTTCGTGTACGGCGTCCAGAAGTTGAACCCGTTGGGCGTCGCCGTCGCGGGGATGTTGTTCCCGCGCGAGAAGCTGCCCGACGCGAGCGTGCCGCGGCGCGTGTCCACGTAGTTGGCGAGGCTCGACCCGTCGATCGTGGCCGGCTCCGCCGTGATCGCGACGTCGTCGAGCCAGCCCGCGAACTTCGTCCCGGCGTGACCGCCCGGGTTGTCGTACCCGAGCAGCACCTGGTCCACGGTCTTGCCCGCGGCGACGTCGCCGAGGTCGACCCGCACCGAGTTCCACTGGTCGGCGTAGAGGATCTTGCCCTCGCCCTGCGCCTGCGCGGTCGCGACCGTCTCGTGCGCGTCGCGCGCGCCGAGGTCGGACAGGTAGGTCCCGTCGGTGAACAGGACGTCCACCGCCGCGTACGTCGACGGGTACTGCAGGTCGTCGAGCAGCTCGGGGAAGATCGTGTAGCTCAGGCGCGTGTCCTCGCCGACGACGACGTCCACGTCGTCGTAGAGCACGTTCGTCGCGTAGGTCTCGCCGTCGGCGAGGTGCGAGCCGTCGTACCGGAGCGAGTGCAGGCCGGAGAACCCGACGCCCGCCTTGTTGGTGAAGCTGACGCGCGGCCCGGTGCCGACCTTCGTCGTCATGGGGGCCGCGGACGGGCCGGCGCTCAGGTCGGCCGAGAGGTCCCACCCGGCGAGCTGGACGATGGAGTCGCCCGAGTTCGCCGTGACGTTGAGGCGCAGGTACGTGTACGCCGCGGTGGGCGCCTCGAGCTCGAACGTGCGCGTCTGCTGGCGGTTCGGGAAGTCCTCGTCCGTCCGGCGGTCGAGCGCGGTCCACGTGGACCCGTCGTTCGACCCCTCGACCGTCCAGGTCTTCGGGTCGCGACCGGCGGCGTCGTCGCCGGAGGTCATCGTGTACGCGACGAACGAGACGGGCTCGGCGAACTCGTACCGGACCCAGCCGGTCGACGCGAACGCGAGCCACTTGGTGCCCGAGCTGCCGTCGGCGAGGTTCGCCGCGCCCTCGTTGGGCAGGTTCTGCGCGCTCGCCGTGACGCCCTTCAGCTGCCCGAGGACGCTCCCGGGCAGGCCGGCCGTGAACGAGCCGACGTTCGCCTGCCAGGGCGCGCCGTCGCGCTCGGCCACCGTGGTGGGCAGCGCCGCCGGGTCGCCGGACTCGAACGACGACGAGAAGTCGCCAGGCTCGGCGGCCGCGGCGGGAGCGGCGGCGAGAGCTCCCGCGGGGGCCGCGAGAGGCACTCCGAGCGGGACGGCGAGAGCGGCGGCGAGCACGAGGCCGAGAGGCCGGGCGCGGCCGCTGCCGGACCGCGCGACCGCGCGTCCGGACGGGAGTGGTCTGGTCATGCCGCGATCTCCTTCGATCGTCTGACAGCGCTGTCAGGCTGCAGGGGTGCCCCTGACAACGCGCAGGGGGGAAGCGTTGTCAGGGGCGACCTGAACCTATGCGTCGGTTCCGGGCTTTGTCAACGCGGCCAGGGCCCCGCCGGGAGGGCGCGGACGAGAGGACCCTCGGGCGCGAAAGTCACGCTCGGTGTGACTTTCGCGCTACCCGCTCGACCGCCGAGGGCGTCGCGCGCCGTCAGCACGACCGTGCTCGCACCGCCACGCGCACGGGCACCGCGGCCACACCTAGGCCCCGGGGCCGGGGACCTCCCCCGTGCCGCGGACGACAAGCCGCGTCGGCACCACGACGAGCCGTGGGGCGAGCTCCGGGTTCTCGGCACGGGACACCGCGAGCGCCGCCGCCTGCCGGCCCATCTCGACGACGTCGTACCCCACGACCGTCACGTGCAGCAGGTCCGCGAGCTCGAAGTCGTCGAAGCCGACGAGCGCGACGTCCGCCGCTCCGCCCGTCGACTCGCGGTCACGCAGCGCGTGGAGCGCGCCGACCGTGATCTTGTTGTTCGCCGTGACGAACGCCGTCGGCGGCTCGGGCAGGGCGAGGAGCTCCGCGACGAACACGCGTGCGAGGTCGGCGTCGTGCGCGCCGTCTCGCACGTAGCGGCCCGGGTCCTCGACGCCCGCGGCCCGCAGCGTCGCGACGAACTCGTCGCGACGCTCCTGGAACGTCCACAGGCGCGACACGTCGCCCACGAGCGCGATCCGGCGGTGCCCGTGCGCGAGGAGGTGCGTCACGGCGTCGCGCACTCCCCCGCGGTTGTCGATGACGACCGTGTCCGCCTCGACGCCGCGCGCGGGGCGGTCGATGAACACGACCGGCAGGCCGTCCTCGAGCTCGCGGCGCAGGCCCGAGTGGTCCGTCGACGTCGGGGTGACGACGAGCGCGCCGACGCGGCGCTCGACGAGCGCCTCGGTGAGCGACCGCTCGCGCTCCGGCTCCTCGTCCGAGCTCGTGGTGATGAGCTGGAGGCCGTGGTGGCGGAGCTCGCGCTCGATACCGCTGGCCAGCGCGGAGTAGAACGGGTTCGCGAGGTCGCCGGTGACGAAGCCGACGAGCCGCGACGAGCCGCCGCGCGCGAGGTCCGCGGCCACGGCGTTGCGCCGGAAGCCGAGCCGCTGCGCGGCCTCCTGGACCTTGGCGCGCGTCTGCGGCGCGACGTTCGGCTCGTCGTTGAGGACGCGCGACGCCGTCTTGAGGCTCACACCGGCGACCTCCGCGACGGAGGCGAGCGTCGGGCGCCGGCCTCCGCGTCCGCCGTGCGGACGCGCCACGGCCACCTCCGTCGGGGTGTCGGGCACCACGACCCCGACCTCGCCCGGCGGGACCGTCCCCGCGCTCTCCCCCTGCATCACCATCTCAGACCTCCCGTCGACCACGAATCAGCATGTCGACGACGATAGCGAGCAGCAGGACCGCTCCGGTCACGATGTACCGCGTGGCCGTGTCGAGGTTGAGCAGCGTGAGCCCGTTCGCGATGGACTGGAGCACGAGCACGCCGAGCAGCGCCGACCACGCGCTCCCGCGCCCGCCGAACAGGCTCGTGCCGCCGATGACCGCGGCCGCGATCGCCGTCAGGTAGGTGTCCGCCGCGCCGGTCCCCTGGTTCGCCGCCGCGAGCCGTCCCGCGGCGAGGACGCCGCCGAGCGCGGCGAACGTCGAGCACGCGACGAAGCACGAGACGACCGTGCGGCGCACCGCGACGCCCGCGAGGAGCGCGGAGCGCCGGTTGCCCCCGACGGCGCGCACGGAGCGTCCCCACCGCGTGCGGCGCAGCAGCACGTCGACCACGACCACGAGCGCCACGAAGAGCACCACGGTGTAGCCGATCCCGCGCGCCGTCCCGAGGTACGCGACCGTCGCGACGAGCACCGCCGCGAGGACCGTCGTCCGGACGGCGACGCGGGCCAGACCCGGGCTCGGGAGCTCCGCCCGGACGCGGCGCACGTGGTCGGTCACCCGCAGCGCGGCGTACCCCGCCACGACCACGACCACGAGGCCCCACGCGACCGCGGGGGCGAGGAAGCCCTGCTGGACCGTGCGCACGAGCCACGACTCGAACGGCAGGTTGATCGATCCCTTGGGACCGAGGACGCGCAGCTGCACGCCCGCGAGGATCAGGAGCCCCGCGAGCGTGAAGACGAACGACGCGAGCCCGAGGCGTGTGGACAGCAGCCCGTACCCGAGCCCGACGACGACCCCGACGGACAGCGCCGCGACGATCGCGATCCCGACCGGCCAGCCCAGCCCGACCGTCCCGACGGCGAGCACCGCCGCGGCGAGCCCGCTCACCGAGCCGACCGACAGGTCGATCTGGCCGACGAGCAGCACGAGCACGACGCCGAGCGCGATGATCCCCGTGGGGGCGCTCTGGAGCGTGAGGTTGACGAGGTTCTCCGCGGAGAGGAACGCCGGGTTGATCGCGCCGAGCACGACCCAGATGAGCACGAGCGCGGCGACGATCGGCAGCATGCCGAGGTGCGCGCCGCGCAGCTGCTGCACGACGGACCCGGACAGCGCGCCCGTCAGGGGCCGGTCGAGCGCCGCGCCCGAGGTGCGGCCGGGGACGCTCATCGGTGCACCGCCCCGGTGCCGCCCGTGCGCCGCTCTCGCTCGGCCCCGCCCGAGCCGCTCGCGCGCGCCGGGCGCACGGCGCCCGTCATCGCGGCGAGCAGGTCCTCGTAGGACGTGTCGCCCGGGAACTCGCCGTGCACGCGGCCGAGCCGCAGCACGAGGATGCGGTCGGCGACGGCCTGGAGGTCGCCCGCCTGGTGGCTGATGAGGACGACGGCGTGCCCGCGCTCGCGCAGCTTCTCGATGAGGTTGAGGACCTCGGCCGTCTGCCGGACGCCGAGCGCCGCCGTCGGCTCGTCGAGGACGAGGACGCGCGGCGACCCGAGGAGGGCGCGCGCGACGGCCACGACCTGCCGCTGGCCGCCCGAGAGCGTGCGCACCGGCTGCCGCACCGACGGGACGGTCGCGGCGAGCTGGTCGAGCAGACCCCATGCCTCGCGCTCCATCGCGATCTCGTCGAGGAACGGCCCGCGGAGGACCTCCTGGCCGAGGAACACGTTCTCGACGACGTCGAGGTCGTCGACGAGCGCGAGCTGCTGGAACACCGCCGCGATCCCGTGCTGGCGCGCCGTCGCCGGGGAGTCGAGCACGACGGGCGCGCCGTCGAGCAGCACCTCGCCCGCGTCCGGCCGGAACGCGCCCGCGACGACGCCCGCGAGCGTCGACTTGCCGGCGCCGTTGTCGCCCACGACGGCGAGGACCTCGTGCTCGCGCACCTCGACGTCGACGTCGACGAGCGCCCGGACGCCGCCGAAGTTCTTCGAGACCCCGCGCAGGGTCAGGACGGGGGCGCTCACGGCGCCGCCTCCAGGAGACCCGCGTCGACGCACGAGTCGACGTACGACGGGGTGCAGATCTCGTCGACCGTGTAGACGCCGCCGTCGACGAGGACGCGCTGGACGTCGTCGACGCCGACCGCGCGCGGAGCGAGGAGGAGGCTCGGGACGCCGTCGATCACCACGGTCGCGCGGGGGTCCTCGCCGCGCAGCACCCGTACGGCGAGCTCGGCGGCCGTGCGCGCCTGCTGCGTCGTGGCCTTGTAGACGGTCATGTACTGGTCGCCCGAGACGACGCGCTGGACGGCCGCGAGCTCGCCGTCCTGGCCCGTCGTGGGCGGCACCGGGTCGAGGCCGGCGGCCTTCATCGCGGCGATGGCACCGCCCGCGATGCCGTCGCTCGCCGCGAAGACGCCGTCGACGCGACCCGGGTACTGCGTGAGCTGCCCCTCGACCCACTCGGTCGCCTTGTCGGGGCTCCAGTCGGGCGTGTCGTACTCGGCGAGCACGTCGATGTCCTCTCCCTCGAGCGCACGGTGGGCGCCGGCGGCGAGCTCCGCGGCGTTCGGGTCGGTCGGCGAGCCCTGCACGAGCAGGACACCCGGCCGCCGGCCCTGCGCCGGCGGGTCCTGCTCCGCGCGGTCGAGGACCGCGCCGACGAGCGCCTCCCCCATGAGGTACCCGATGAGCTCGTTGTCGAACGAGACGTAGTAGTTCGCGCCGTCGACGAAGCGATCGTAGGCGATGACGGGCACGCCGAGGCGCTGGGCCTCGGCGACGACGCTCACCGCGGCGACGGCGTCGACCGCGTCGAGCACGAGGACGTCCGCGCCGCGCGCGAGCATCGACTCGGCCTGCTGCTGCTGGTTCGCGGCGTCCTGGGCGGCGTTCGCGTACAGCACCTCGCACGACGGGCAGCGCCGCTCGACCACCCCGACGAAGGTCGGGCGGTCGGTCGTCTCGTAGCGGGCGGTCTTGGCCTCGGGCAGCAGGAGCCCGATGGTCCCCTCCGACGGCCCGGCGGGCTCCTCCGGCGGCGCGCAGCCCGCGAGCGCCAGGAGGGCGACCACGACCGCCGCGACAGCCGCCGTCACCACGCCCCGCGCGCGACGGCGGGCGCCCCCGGCCCGGACGAGGGCCCCCGTCATGCGCTCACCCCCAGGGAACCGCTCACGCGCGCGAGGTCGAGCGCGACGGCGAGCGCGCCGCGCACCTCGGCGGCCGACCCCAGCTCGGACGCGACGACCTCGACCGGGCCCGCCGTGCTGGGGACCGTGCGCTGCTCGAGCGCGGTGCGGAGCGGACCGAGCAGGGCCTCGCCCGCCTCGGCGAGCTGCCCGCCGACGACGACGATCTCCGGGTCGACGAGGTTGCACAGGTTCGCGGCCGCGACGCCGAGGTGCTGCCCGGCGTCGAACAGGACGCGGCGGCAGCCGGGGTCGCCCTCCTGGGCGCGCGCGATGACGTCGCGCAGCGTGAGGTGGCCGCGGCTCTCGGAGAGCATGGACAGCAGCACGCCCGCGCCGACGTACATCTCGAGGCACCCGCGGTTGCCGCACCGGCACACGGGGCCGTTCTCGTCGATCGTCACGTGCCCGATCTCGCCCGCGACGCCCGCGCGGCCGTGCACGACGCGCCCGCCCAGGACGAGCCCGCCTCCCACGCCGTGGGACACCCGCAGGTAGGCGACGGCGTCGTGCCCGACGGCCGCCCCGAACCGGGTCTCGGCGAGGGCGCCGAGGTTGGCGTCGTTGTCGACCGTCACGGGCGCGCCGAGCTCGGCCTCGAGCATCTCGGGGACGACGACGCCGTCCCAGCCGCGCATCATGCCGACGGTCGCGATGCGCCCGGCGCGCACGTCCACGGGGGCGGGCACCCCGACACCGACGGCGAGCAGCTCCTCGGGGGACGCGTCGACCGACGCGACCATCTCCCCCACGAGCAGCGCGGCGCGCTGGAGGCCGGTGTCGGCGCGGTGGTCCGGGGCGAGCGGCATGCGCTGGTCGGCCAGCACGCGCATGGACGCGTCCGCGAGCGCGACGCGCATCGAGCGCGTGCCGAAGTGCACCCCCGCGACGAGCCCGAGGTTGCGCGCGAGGGTCACCTGGAGCGCGCGGCGCCCGCTGCGGGTGGAGGGCGAGGTGTGCAGGACGCCCGCGCCGGTGAGCTCCTTGACGATGTTGGAGACGGTGGCCGGGGACAGCCCGGTGACGCCGGCCAGCTCGATCTGCGTGAGGGAGCCACGCTGCTGGACGGCGCTCACGATCCGGGCTCGGTTGGCCTCACGCAGTGAAGTCTGCGAGCCCGGTGTCACCCGGTCAGCGCGCACGTCGGCCAGGATACCGCCGGGACGTACCCCTCCAGGTGAGGCGCCTCGCCGCCCAGGTGGGGGCGGGCGGCTCGACAGGGATCGGACAGCGCTGTCAGAATGATCCCGCCCACGCGACCAGAGGGATTGGATCCATGTTCTGACGCGTACATCACGATTCAGCGTCGCTTGAGTTCATTTCTTGACATCAAGCGCGGGTCGCCGTTGTATGGGCCTCGGGTTCGAGGGCGCGCCGGTGCGCCCGGCCGGTGCGACGTGGTCGTCCGCCGGTCCCCCACGACCGAAGAAGGCGTAGGGATATCACGATGCGAATCGATCGCAGGACGAGCGCGACGGTGGCGACGGCCGCCCTCGTGGGTCTCGCACTCGCCGCGTGCAGCGGCGGTGGTTCCGGTGACGGGGGCACCGGTGACGGGGGCGCTTCGGGGGGCGGCGACGAGGTCGAGGTCTTCACCTGGTGGGCCGCCGGCTCCGAGAAGGCGGGTCTCGACGCGCTGGTCGGCGTGTTCGAGGACCAGCACCCCGACGTGGAGTTCATCAACGGCGCGGTGGCCGGCGGTGCCGGCTCGGCCGCCAAGGACCTCCTCCAGTCCCGCCTCCAGGCCCAGGACCCGCCGGACACGTTCCAGGCGCACGCCGGTGCCGAGCTCCAGGACTACATCGACGCCGCGCAGATCGAGGACGTCTCCTCGCTCTACGACGAGTTCGGCCTCACCGACGTCTTCCCGGCCGACCTCGTCGACCGCCTCAAGTCCGACGACGGCGCGATCTACTCGATCCCGTCGAACATCCACCGCGCGAACGTGGTCTGGGCGAACCCGACGGTCCTCGAGGCCAACGGCGTCGACCCGGCCGCGACCTACGCGGACCTCGACGCCTGGATGGCGGACCTCGACAAGCTCCAGGCCGCGGGCGTCACGCCGCTGTCGGTCGCGACGACCTGGACCCAGGTCAACCTCCTGGAGACCGTGCTCCTCGCGGACCTCGGGGCCGAGGGCTACAACGGCCTGTGGGACGGCTCGACCGACTGGGAGGGTGCCGAGGTCACGGCCGCCCTCGAGGACTTCGAGAAGCTCATGAGCTACACCAACACCGACCGTGACGGGCTCGACTGGCCCGAGGCGACCCAGATGGTGATCGACGGCAACGCCGCGTTCAACGTCATGGGCGACTGGGCCGTCGCGGCGTTCGAGGAGCAGGGCAAGACGCTCGGCACCGACTTCACCGCGTTCCCCGTCCCGGGTACCGACGGCGTGTTCGACTTCCTCGCCGACTCGTTCACCCTCCCGGTGGGCGCCCCGCACCCCGACGGCGCCAAGGCGTGGCTCGAGACCGTGGGCTCGCTCGAGGGCCAGGTCGCGTTCAACAAGGCCAAGGGATCCATCCCGGCCCGCACCGACGCCGACCCGGCCGAGTTCTCGGAGTACCAGCAGACGGCGATCGAGTCGTTCGGCAACGACACGATCGTCTCCTCGCTCGCGCACGGCGCCGCCGCCCCGGTCGCGACGCTCAACGCGATCTCCGACGCGACGAGCAAGTTCACGTCCGGCGGGTCCGACCTCGCGACCTACCAGTCCGAGCTCGCCGCGGCCACCGCACAGGGCTGACACCGCTCCACGGAGCCGCCGCGCGTCGTCGGGCACGTCCCGACGGCGCGCGGCAGCCCCGCGAGCGGAACACGTCCCCCGGGGACGCCGGCGCTCCCGAGCGCCGCGTCCCCCGCACCCCACGACCGGGAAGACCCACCATGCTCAAGTCACTGCGACGAGCCGGCCCAGCGCTGCTGCTGCTCGCCCCCTCGCTGATCCTCGTCGGCGTGTTCGTCTACGGCCTGATCGGCGCGAACTTCAGGACGTCGATCACGGACAACCACACCGCGGCACAGGCCACGGGCCAGAAGCCGTCGGTCGTCGTGTGGTTCGAGAACTACACGGCCCTCCTCGGCAGCGAGGCGTTCCAGCACTCGCTGAAGAACCTC
The DNA here is from genome assembly GCF_013127315.1 of Cellulosimicrobium sp. 72-3. Taxonomy (NCBI): domain Bacteria; kingdom Bacillati; phylum Actinomycetota; class Actinomycetes; order Micrococcales; family Promicromonosporaceae; genus Cellulosimicrobium; species Cellulosimicrobium sp. 72-3. Next base: position 520,425 of record NZ_CP053419.1, on the reverse strand, counting down.
GTGCTCTACACGGTGGTCTTCCTCGCCGGCACGATGCTCATGGGCTTCCTGTGGGCGTGGATGCTGGACAAGCCCGTCAAGGGCGAGGGGATCTTCCGCTCGGTCTACCTGTTCCCCATGGCCGTGTCGTTCGTCGCGTCCGGTGTCGTGTGGCGCTGGCTCCTCAACTCGAACCAGGGCGAGCAGGCGAGCGGCCTCAACCGGTTGTTCCAGATCGTCGGGCTCGACTTCCTGCAGAACAACTGGTGGAACAACGTCACGTGGGGCATCACGGCGATCGCGATCCCCGCGATCTGGCAGCTCTCCGGGTACGTCATGGCGCTGTTCCTCGCCGGGTTCCGCGGCATCCCCGACGAGCTGCGCGAGGCCGCCCGCATGGACGGCGCGAGCGAGTGGAAGCTGTACCGCCACGTGCTGTTCCCGCAGCTCTCGCCCATCGCGCTCTCGGCGCTCATCATCATCGGCCACATGTCGCTCAAGGCGTTCGACCTCATCATGTCGATCTCGAAGCCCGCGAACTACCAGACCAAGGTTCCGGCCGTCGACATGTACGTCTTCAAGTCGAGCTTCGACTACGCCAACGCGGCAGCCGTCGGCTCGATCCTGCTGATCATCGTGGCCGTCGTCATCGTGCCCTACCTGATCCGCACCAACCGTCAGGAGAAGCGATGACGACCACCTCGACACCGGCCGTCCCCGCCCCCGACGTCGTCGGCACGCCGCGCCAACCCGCGCGCCGTACGCCGCGCGAGCGCTTCTCCGTCGGCCGCACGCTCAAGTACGCGGCGCTCGTGCTGTTCCTCGTCATCGTCCTCATCCCCGTCTACGTGCTCTTCGTGACGAGCTTCAAGGGCGCGGGCGACGCGTCGCCGGCGCGCGCGTGGTCGCTCCCGCAGACGTGGACGACGGAGAACTGGCAGACGGCGTGGACCGCGCTGTCCCCCGCCATCTGGCGCACGGTGCAGATGGTCGTGCCGTCCGCGATCATCGCGGCCTTCCTCGGGTCGCTCAACGGGTTCGTGCTCTCCCGCTGGTCGTTCAAGGGCGCGAACATCGTCTTCACGCTCATCCTCTTCGGGATGTTCATCCCGTACCAGGCCGTGATGATCCCGCTCAACCAGCTCGTGCTGGGCCTGGGCATCCCGAGCGGCGTGCCGTCGCTGATCCTGCTGCACGTCGTCTACGGCATCCCCATCACGACGCTCATCTTCCGCAACTACTACATGACCGTGCCGCACGAGCTCGTCGAGGCCGCGCGCGTCGACGGCGCAGGGATGCTGCGCACCTACTGGTCGATCATCCTGCCGATCTCGATCCCGAGCTTCGTGGTCGTGCTCATCTGGCAGTTCACGTCCGCGTGGAACGACTTCCTCTTCGCGGTGTTCTTCTCCTCCAGCCAGAACGGCCCCGTGACGCTCGCGCTGAACAACCTCGCGAACGGCGCGCTGCTGCAGAACTACGGCGTCTCGATGGCCGGCGCGCTCTTCGCGTCGCTCCCGACGCTGCTCGTGTACATCGTCCTCGGCAAGTACTTCGTCGGAGGGTTGATGTCCGGTTCGGTCAAGGGCTGACCCGACCGACCGCCCACCGCGGTCCCGAGGCCCGTCGGGGAGCATGGTCACCACCACGCTCCCCGACGGGCCTCCGTGCGTCCCCGCCCCCCGGCTTCACCCGCGGCAGTTTCGCCGAACCTCTGGACTCTGTCAGACAGCGCTGTCAGGATGGCGGGCACCGGCGCTCTGCACCCCCGCACCCGCACCCCGCGCCGCGCCGCCGTCCACGGCGGACCCGCTCCCGACGACGACGACGAGAGACCCCCACCATGACCCGATCACCCGCCCGGCCCCCGGCCGCGCGCCGCCCGCGGCGCCGCAGCACGAACGCCGTCCTCGCCCTCGCGACGGCCGGCTCCCTCCTCCTGGCCCCCGCGACCGCCCAGGGCGCGCCGACCGCTCCGCCCGCGGCCCCGGCGTCGACCACGGCCGATGCCACGCCCGCGTACGGCGCCCCCGACGAGACCGCCGCCGACTACTACGGCGCCCTGCTGCGGCACACGCGCTGGGTCGAGACCGTCTGGGACGAGTCCGCCGGGGTGTACCAGCTCAAGGACTTCAACTTCGCCGTCGTGCTGGGCAACGCCGTGCTCCTGACCCACGGCGAGTACGACGCCGAGCTCGCGGGCGTCTCGGAGGAGACGCTGCGCGCCCGCACGCTCGCGACGATCCGGCACTACGCGGCCACCAACCGGTTCGTGGACCCGGCAGGCACGTGGGGCAAGAAGCTGTTCTGGGACTCGACGTTCCAGTCGTACTTCCTCGCGGCCGGGACGCTGCTGTGGGACGAGCTCGACGCGACGACGCAGGCCAACCTCACGACCATCGCGACCGGCCAGTCCAGGTACACCGCCGACCTGGACTTCGGCAAGGACCCGCTCTCCGGGTCGTGGACCGCGGACTGGCCGACGGGCAAGCACGAGGGCGACACGGCGCAGGAGGAGGTCGGCGTCTACACGCAGGCCCTCGTGCCCGGCCTCGCGTGGGCGCCCGACGACCCCGACGCCGCGCGCTGGGCCGAGCAGCTCGGCGACTGGGGCCGCAACGCGGCGGGACAGCCGACGGCCGACCGGAACAACCCGGCCGTCGTCGCGGGCAGGCCCGTGTCGACGAACACCATGCAGACCATCCACGACACGTACCTCGTGGAGAACCACGGGTCGTTCGGCCCGCACTACCAGTCCGACATCTGGCGGTCCGGCGGGCGCAACGCGATCCACTTCCTGCTCCGCGACGAGCCGCTGCCGGAGATCCTCACGCACCAGCCCAACTCGGCGGAGCTGTGGGAGTCGATCAAGCTCGTCATGTCGGACGCGGGCGAGCCGTTCATGCCCATGGTCGCCGACCGCGAGTTCCTCTACGGCCGCGACGCCATCCCCATGGCGTTCCTCGGCCAGGTCCTGCGCGACCCCGACGCCGCGCGCGCCGAGGCGAACCTCGCCGCCGCGCTCGAGGACTACCAGTCGTACGCGCCGGTCCACCGGCTGGCGAAGTTCTCGGGCGAGCCCAAGTACGAGCCCGAGGCGCGCGCGGAGATCGCGATCTCCTACCTCCTGCACGTCGAGGCGGCCGAGTCGCCCGAGGGCCCCGTCGAGCCGACGCCGCAGGACGAGTTCTTCGAGCGCCTCGCCGGGGTGCGCGACTTCGGCGCCGGGCCCGGCCTGACCGTCCAGCAGACGGCGGACGCGTGGGCCGCGGCGTCGAGCCGCAAGGGCTTCGTCAAGTTCCCCTGGGTCCCCGCGCACGACTCGTGGCTGTTCCACGTCTCGGGCTCGACCCCGTTCCTCTACCCCACGACCGGTGCCACGGTCGACGAGCGGCACGTGACGACGTACACCGGCCCGCGCGACGGCTTCGAGGGCACGTCGTCGGTGTTCCGGGTCGGCAGCGGCTACGCGGGCCAGGTCACGCTCCCGACCGGCGCCGCCGTCTACGCGTCGACCGGGGCGGGCACGGAGGACGCCAGCCTGTCGGTCCGCAACCTCGCCATGAACGGCTACTCGGGCCTCGACGGGTCGCGCACCTACACGACCGCCGAGGGCGAGACCACCGCGACGCTCCCCGTGACGCGTCCGGCCGACCCCGCGGACGCGAAGGCGGTGCGCGTCGACGACCTGTCGTTCGCGCCCGTCACGGCGCGGTACGTCCGGCTCCTCGGGCAGCAGGGCCACCCGCAGTACGGCTACTCGATGTTCGCGTTCCACGCCTACGGCGACGAGGGGTCGACGACCGACCTCGCCGCCGGGAAGGTCGCGACAGCGTCCAGCCAGGACACGGCGGGCGGCCGCACCGCGGCGCGCGTGACCGACGGCAACCCGTCGACCCGCTGGGCCGTCGCGGTCGGCGAGCGCACGCGTCCCGACTCGTGGATCCAGGTCGACCTCGGCGAGGAGACCACCGTGGGCGGAGTGCGGTTCGCGTGGGAGGCGAGCGCGGGCGCGCGGTACCTCGTCCAGACGTCGACCGACGGCCAGACGTGGACCACCGCGACCGCGTACGGCAAGGCCCCGGCGGACGTGAACGTCGCGCGCCTCGACACCGTCGACCTCACCCCGGAGGGCGCGGACGAGCCCGCGCCGGTCACCACGCGCTACGTCCGCATGCAGGGCGTGCGCGGCGACGCGGCGTACGGCTACTCGCTCTACCACCTGCGCGCCTTCTCGCCCACGGGGACGAACGTCGCCGCGGGCAAGCCGGCCACCGCGTCGAGCGCCAACGGGTCGAACCCCACGAGCGCCGTCACCGACGGCTCCGCCACGACCCGCTGGGCCGTCGCCGTCGCGGACCGCACGAAGCCCGACTCGTGGGTCCAGGTCGACCTCGGCGCACCCACCGCGGTGAGCCAGGTCCAGCTCGGCTGGGAGGTCGCCGCAGGCCAGGAGTACCGCGTCCAGACGTCGCTCGACGGGCAGACGTGGCACGACGCCGCGTCGTTCCGGTACACGGGCGACCAGGTGCTGCGCAGCGAGGGCGACTGGCTCAACGTCGAGGGCGAGGCCGGGTTCGTCGTGCGCGGCTCGGACGCCCCCGTGACCGTCTCGCGCGCGACCGACACGCGGCACGTCGTGCGGCTCACCGACGGCGCGGCCGGGCCCCGGCTCGTCGAGATGGTCCCGGGCGACGCCGCGGCGACGGCCGCGCAGGCCGGGGCCCGCGTGCCCACGGCCGACACGGCGGGCGTGCTCGTGAGCGCGGTCGACGGGTACGTCGTCGCGTTCAACCTCACGGGCGCCGACGTCGCGACGACCCTCACCGTCCCGCACGACGGCGGGGCCGTCCCGGTCTACGCCGGCACCCAGACCGTCGGGGCGGACGCCTCGACGCTCGCGGTCACCGTCCCCGCGGGCGACGCCGTCGTCCTCGCGCCGCGCGCGACGGTCGCCACGCCGGCCGGGCATGCTCCCGCGGGGGTGACGGTCGCCGTCGCCGACGCGCGCTCGTTCCGCGTCACCGGCGACGGGGCGCCGGTCGAGCTGCGCCACGCCGAGACGGGCGCGACGCGCACGGTCGGGGCGACGCCGTCGGGCACGCGGGTCACCCTCCGGGACGCGACGCCGTTCCCGGTCGCGGACCACGCGCTCAGCACGCTCACGTTCCCCGCGTCCGTGCTGCCCACGGGCATGACGTCGCCCTCGCTCGCCGTCGACGGTGACGCCGCGACGTCGTGGGTCCCCGGACCGGACGGCCGCATGGTCACCGACCTGGGGTCGCCGCGCGAGATCGGCACGGTCGTCGCCGCGTGGGAGCGCGGCGGCGCGCCGGGGTCCGTCGTCTCCGTGAGCGACGACGGCCTCACCTTCACCGACGTCGGCACGATCAGCGCCGGTGGCGTGCGCGGCACGCTCGCCGTCGACCGCACGGCGCGGTACGTCGCGCTGAGCACGTCGTGGCAGGACGGCGACCCGGGCCTCACGGCCCTCCGGGTGCTCGCGCCTGGCGCGGCGGACCCGGCGTCGCCGGCCGCCGTCGCCGTGACCGCGACGGCCGAGGTGCGGTGCCTCGCGGGCAAGGCGTACGTGGCGGTGCGCGTCGTGAACGACGACGACGTCCCGCTCGACGTCGACGTCGCCACCCCGTGGGGCACGAAGAGCTTCCCCGCGGTCAGCCCGGGGAAGAACGCGTACCAGTCGTTCGCCGTCCGCGGGGCCACCACCGGCCCCGTGACCGCGACGGCCGCGCCGTCCGACGACGCCGACGAGCGCGAGACCGTCGCGACCCCGGAGCACGGCCAGCCGACCTGCGGCTGACCGTCCCGGTCCCCCGGACCCGGGGTCGTGCGCCCGCCCAGGGCGCGCGGCCCCGGGTCCGCCGCGTCCGGCACGCGCGTCCCGCGTGGCGCCTGCGTCGGGCCCGGATCGGGCCCGGCAGGTCGGGACCTTCGGCCGGTCCGGCGCGGGGGCCCGCGAGGATACGTTCGAGGTCCTGACGGCACCGCCGTCGGGAGGTCCGGACCGCCGGGCCGTCGTGGTCCGAAGGAGCCGCCGATGACCCGCCCCGGCCTCGTGGTCGCCGGACTGGACCGGCTGTCCGTCACGGACTGGCCCGGCCGACGGGTCGCCACCGTCCTCACCCAGGGCTGCCCGTGGCGCTGCGGCTACTGCCACCACCCGGGGCTGTGCGCGGTCGCCGCGCTCGGCGGCCCGCCGCCGCGGGACACGGTCCCCTGGTCCGAGGTCGTCGCGTTCCTCGCGCCGCGCCGTCGCCTGCTCGACGGCGTCGTGTTCTCGGGCGGCGAGCCCACCCTGCACCCCGGGCTGCTCGGCGCGATCGACGACGTGCGGGGCCTCGGCCTCGACGTCGGCCTCCACACGGCCGGCCCGTGGCCGGCGCGGCTCGCTCGGCTGCTGCCGTTCGTCGACTGGGTCGGCCTCGACATCAAGCACCTGCCGTCCCGCTACCCCGTCGTGACGGGCACGATCCCGTCGGGTCGGCGCGCGTTCGAGGCGCTGGCCGTGATCCTGCGCTCGGGCGTCGACCACGAGGTGCGCACGACCGTCGACCCGAGCGTCCACTCGCGCACCGAGCTCCTCGCGCTCGGCACGCACCTGCGCCGCCTCGGCGTGCGCGAGTGGGTGCTCCAGGAGGCCGTGCCCGACGGCGCGTCCCCCGCCTGGGCGCGCGGCCTCGCGGGCCGCCGCCTCACCGACGTGCTCGACGCGACCGACCTCGCCTGGGCGCGGCGGCGGGTCGCCGCCTGACGTCGCGCCGCGGGTGCGCGGGGTCGGGCCGCACGCGACGGCCCGATCGGGCGTGCCGGCGCCGCGCGGGCCCGCCCGTCAGACCGGGCGGACCGGCTGACGGAGCACGGTGCGCAACTTCGCGGAGTCGGTGCGCCGGACGTCGCTCAGGTAGATCTCGTGGTGCGGCCCGGCGAACGTGAGCCCGTGCTCGGGCAGGTAGACGTCGTGCAGCTCGGCGATCACCGGGCCCTCGTCGTCGTACGGGCCGACGTGCAGCGTCTGCACCGACCGCCCCTCCGTGAGGCTCGTGCGGCGCACGAGGTCGAGCGCGACCGGCGGCTCCTTCTTCGCCCGGAGCGTCTCCGTGGCGGCGACCACCGTGTCCTCGTCCACCCAGTCGGGCTGGAGGACGAGGAGGGTCCACCGCCACGCGCCCTTCTCGCGGCGCACGAACGTGCCCGGGTCGTCGGCCGTCCACAGCCCCTCGAGCGGCCCGACGACGTAGTCCCGCCCCGCGCGCTTGCTCGCGAACTTCACGGCGTAGGACAGCGAGAACAGCGCCTCGACCGCCTGCGCGTAGGCCGACGCCGTGTTGGGGTCGCCCTCGCCGTCGACGGCGAGATAGGCCAGGGTCGGCACGTCCACCTCGACGAACCGGCCGCGGGGCGGCGCGTAGAGCTCGCGGTGGGACGCCTTGAGGTCGACCTTGTCCGACGGCATGGCCCGACGCTACCGGGCCCCTCCGACACGCGAGCGCGCCGCCGGACGGTCCGCGCACGATGCCCGCACGCCTGATATCCAGGACGGGTGACCTCACCGCCGCCCCACCCCCCGCACGACCCGCGGCACGGGTCCGCGTACGGCGGCCCCCCACCGGGGCCGCACCCCGCCTACCCGCCGCACCCCGGGCACCCGGGTCCCGGGTATCCGCCGCAGCCCGGGCACGCGGGGCACCCGGGGCTCGGGTATCCGGCACCGGGGTATGCACCGCCGCCCCCGCCGCCGGCGGCCGCCTTCACACCGAGGTACCGACGCACCGCCTGGGTGCTCATCTGGGTGCCGGTCGTCCTCATGGTCGTCGCGGGCGCGCTGAGCATCGGCCTGCTCGCCTACGCGGACAGCGACCCGTCGAACAACTCGGCCGCCGGCTACCTCGCGCTGATGATGTGGGCGGCGATGCTCGTCGTCGGGCCGCTCCTGCTCGGGGCGTTCGTGCCAGGCTGCGTGATGCTCGCGCGCTCGAACCGCGCACGGGCGCTCACGCAGGTCACCGGCTACCGGCCGCCGGCCTGACGACGGGCTCCGGGTCGGGCCGCGCGGCGGGTGGCGTCACGTAGTCGACGACCGCCCGCACGACGTCGGGGTCGCGCAGCAGCCGGTGGTGCCCGAGCCCGTCGGTCGTGAGCAGCTCGCCCTCGGGCCAGGCCGCCGCGAGCGCGGCACCCACGGGGTACGGGACCTCCTTGTCGGCGCGGTCGTGCACGACGAGCGCCGGCGGCACCGGGTGGGTGCGCAGCGTCTCGCGCACGTCGAGCTCGGGCAGCGGGCGCCCGGCCAGGTCGGAGAGCCGGCTCTGGAGGAGCTCGCGCGTCGGGCGCGACAGGCCCAGCAGGTCGGCGAACCCGTCGAGCTGGCCGAGGACGTCGGCGATCGCCGCGACGAGCACGAGACGCCCCGCGGGCAGGCCGTCGCGCACCGCGAGCACGGTCGTCGCCGTGCCGAGCGAGTGCCCGACGACGGCCGTCGCCTCCCCGTGCTCGCGCACCACCGCGGCGAGGGCGTCCGCGAGCTCGGGCATCGTGCTGCGCCGCGGACCGAGGCGGCCGGGCCCGGAGTCCCCGTGGCTCGGCGCGTCGAACGCGACGACGCGGTGGCCCGCGGCGCGCAGGGGCTCGACGAACGCGCCGAGCTGGCCACGCCGCCCGCCCCACCCGTGCGCGAGGTAGACGACGCCGGTCCCCGTCCTCCGGCCGACCGTCCCGTCGTGCGCGTCGTCCGCGGAGGCGTGCGGGTCCCACGTCTCGACGACGACCCGCGCGCCGGACGACGTCGTCACGGTGCTCAGCGCACCGGCGACGGCGCGGTCGTCGCGGCGACGACCTGCGCCGTCGGGCGGGGTGCACCACAGGTCGAGGGCGAGCCGGGCGGCACGCCGGGGCGACACCGTCTGGAGCACCGCGAACCGGGCGCGCACGAGCGCGAGTCGAGCCGCGGCCTTCCGACGACGCGCGGCGCGCCGTCGGTCCAGGCGAACGGTCGTGCTTTTCTCGGCTCGCGAGGTGGTCACGAGGATCCTCTCCGTCAGGATGGGTCGGGTGCGGGGCAGGTGCTCAGGCGACGGGCACGGGTGCGCGCGACCCGTCGAGGAGCGCCTCGAACGCGCGACGCGCCCGGTCCTCGGCCAGCGGGTCGGCCATGAAGACGTGCGCGTGGTGCAGCGCGAGCATCACCCCGTACAGCTCCGACGCGAACTGCTGGGGGTCTACGTCGTCGCGGAAGCCGCTCTCCGCGACGCACGTCCGGTAGACCTGCGCGACGGTGTCGTACAGGTCCTGGTGGTCGCGCACGAGCTGGTCGCGGACCGGCCCCTCCTGGGCGGCGAGCTCGGTCGCCGCCTTGACGAACAGGCAGCCGCCGGGCTGCTGCCGCAGGTCGCACACGAGCCAGCGCTCGAACAGCTCGCGCAGGCGGCGCTCGCCCCGAGGTGTGCGCAGCGCGGGCGCCACGACCGTGTCGACGAACTCCGCGCGCGCCTGGTCGAGCACCGCGAGCTGGAGCGACTCCTTGGAGCGGAAGTGCGCGTAGAGCCCGCTCTTCGACATGCCCGTGGCACGCGCGAGCTCACCGATCGTCAGGCCCGCGAGGCCGACGCGGTACGCGGCCTCCACGCCGCGGTGCAGGATCGCCTGCCGCGTGTCGTCGCCCTTGGTCACCCGGCGAACGTAGCACGACCGTGCGGAAACCGAGAGAGTCGGCCGCCCGGCCGCGGCGTCACGAGACGCCCGGAAACGACGAACGGCCCCACCCGTCGGGTGAGGCCGTTCCGCTGTGCGCCCGGAGGGATTCGAACCCCCAACCTTCTGATCCGTAGTCAGATGCTCTATCCGTTGAGCTACGGGCGCTGGTCGTGCTGGCCGTTGATCGCTCACCGGCCGTCGAGAACACTACCGCGTCCTCGCCCTGATCCCAAACCGGATCCGGGCCCGGAGGCCGCGGCGTGACGGACGCCACGCCGTCCGACCGTCGCCGCACGGACAGCGCCGCACGGTCCCCCCACGGTCGGACCCGCGCCGGGCGACGTCCCGTCCCCAGCCCGACGCGGCGGCACCGCTCCCCGGCGGACGATCGACGCATGACGTTCACCGGCCCCACTCCCGTCCCCGGCGGCTCGCCACTCGTCGCGAGCGCGCTCACCAAGGTCTACGGCTCCGCGCAGACCGCGACGCACGCCCTCGCGGGCGTGAGCCTCACGGTCCGTCCCGGGGAGTCGCTCGCGATCATGGGCCCGTCCGGGTCCGGCAAGACGACGCTCCTGCACTGCCTCGCGGGCATCATCACGCCGACGTCCGGCTCGGTGTCGTGGCGCGGCGAGGACGTCGCGACGCTCTCGGAGGCGCGGCGCACGATCCTGCGCCGCCAGGACTTCGGCTTCGTCTTCCAGTCGGGCCAGCTCCTGCCCGAGCTGCCCGCCGTCGAGAACGCGGCGCTGCCGCTCATGCTCGCCGGCACGGCCCGCGCGGAGGCCACCGCGGTCGCCGCCCGCTGGCTCGCCCACCTCGGCCTCGCCGGGATGGAGCAGCGCCGGCCGGGCGAGCTCTCCGGCGGGCAGGCGCAGCGCGTCGCGATCGCGCGCGCCCTCGTCGGGTCGCCGGGCGTCGTGTTCGCCGACGAGCCGACGGGCGCCCTCGACCAGTCGACCGGCGCGGAGGTGCTCGACGTCCTGACCCGCGCGACCCGCGACTCGGGTGCCGCGCTCGTCGTCGTGACGCACGACGCCGGGGTCGCGCGGCACTGCTCGCGCACGGTGACGATGCGCGACGGGGTCATCTCCGGCGAGTTCTTCGCGCCCGGCCACGACGTCGCCGCCCCGGCCGTCCCCGGTCAGGAGAGCGCCCGATGAGGACCGTCGACCTCTGGTGGCTCCTGCGCCGCCGCAGCGCCGACGAGCGCGACCCGCAGGGCCTGACCAACGTGCTCGCCGTCATCGCGTTCGCCACGACCACCGCTATCCTGCTCGTCGTCGTGGGCGGGTTCGGGGCGTTCCTCGGCCGCGCGGGCGGGATCGAGGGCATGCAGGAGGGCGTGGACGCGGCCGTGACGTCCTACGACACGCAGTACCCGATCTTTGCCGGCATCGCCTCGCTCCTGCTGCTCATCCCGCTCGTGACGCTCGGCGGGGCGGCCGCGCGGCTCGCCGTCGCGCGCCGCGACGCGCGCCTCGCGGCGCTCCGGCTCGCAGGGGCGACGACCGGCCAGGTCACGTCCCTCACGGTGCTCGACGCCGCCGCCCAGGCCGTCACGGGCGCGCTCGTCGGCCTGGTCGGCTACGGCGCCCTCCTGCCGCTCGTCGCGCAGCTGCGCTTCCAGGGCCGCACGTTCGACGTCGCCGAGCTGTGGGTCGGCGTGCCCGCCCTGCTGGGCGCCGTCGTCCTCGTGGTCGCGGTCGCGCTCGTGTCCGCGCTCGTCAGCCTCCGGCGCGTCGCGATCACGCCGCTCGGCGTCGCCGCGCGCGTCACTCCCCCGGGCCTCAAGGCGGTGCGCCTGCTCGCGACCGGGCTCGCGGCCGTCGCGATGATCGTCGCGACCAACCTGTCGTTCGGCTCGGCCGCGGTGGGGATCACCGTCGTCGTCGTCATCCTGCTGATCGGCTTCGCGACGCTCAACCTCGTCGGGCCGTTCGTCATCTGGGTCGTCGGCAGGATCACCGCCGGCTCCGCGCGCCGCGTGCCCACGCTGCTCGCCGGACGGCGGATCGTGGACAACCCGAAGACCGCGTGGCGGTCCGTGGGCGGGGTCGCGCTCGCGACGTTCATCGCGGGCCTCGCGAGCATCTTCGCGCTCTTCGACCCGGGCATGGCGTCCGACCCCGCGGAGGCCCAGTTCCTCGTCGACATCAAGACGGGCGGCTTCCTCACCCTCGCCATCGCGGGCGTCCTGGCCGCCGTCTCGACGGGTGTCATGCAGGCGGGCCGGGTCATCGACCAGCGCGGCGAGTACCGCACGCTCGTCCTCGCGGGCACCGACCTGCGGACGCTCGACCGGGCGCGCTTCCGCGAGACGCTCGTGCCGCTCGTCGTCAGCGTGGGCGTCGCGACCGCGGCCGTGCTGCTGTTCATGGTGCCCGTCCTCGGCATCAACGCCTTCACGAACGCGAGCGTCGCCCTGCAGTTCCTGCTGTGCGTCCTGGGGGCGTCCGCGCTCGTGCTCGCCGGGGCGGGCGCGTCGCGGTTCGTCGTGCGGTCGGCGCTCGCGACGACCGGCACGGCGTAGGGCACGGCCCACGGCGCAGGGCCGACGTCGGGGCGTCACGCAGGGCCGGTGACGGCACCGGGGCGGCTGGGGCTCGCCACGAGCCCGGCCGCCCCGCCCGCGCGTCGGGCGGTAGGGGCCGCACGATCCCGGGCAACAGAAAAGGCCCCGGGTGCGTGCACACCGAGACCTTCCTGAGCGGAGACGGAGGGATTTGAACCCTCGAACGGGTTGCCCCGTTACCACCTTAGCAGGGTGGCGCACTAGACCTGACTATGCGACGTCTCCTCGCAGGACTCTGCGGAGAGCCTGCGTCGCCCAGGGTACAAGGGCGTCGCCACCAGACCAAACCGCTGGCCCGACGGCGTCCCCTCCTACCGCTCGAAGGTCCACTCGCGGTCGGTGAGCATGCGTGCGACGGCAAGCCCGATCGCGAGCGCGACGATCACCAGGCCCGCCTCCACGGCGTAGGCGAGGGCCTGCGCCGTCGCCCCGGTGTTGAACTCGTACACCGCCCGGTACGCCGTGACGCCGGGGACCATGATGACCACGGCCGGGACGGACACCGTGATGCGGGGGACGCGCAGCGCGGGCGCGACCGTCGCCGCGAGGAGCCCCACGAGCAGCGCCGCCGCCGCGGCGGCCGCCTGCGGGACGACGTCGGCGTCGACGAGGAGCAGGCGCCCCACGTTGGCGACCATGCCGATCGAGGCCGCCCCCAGCGCCATCGCCCAGGGGCTGTTGAACATCAGCGCGAACCCGAGCACCCCGAGGAAGCTCGCGACCGCGCGCAGGCCGAACAGCAGCGGCTCCGCGAGGACCGGTGCGGGCACCGGGTCCGGGGCGAGGCCCGCGGCGGCGGAGACGCCCCACACCGCCAGCGCCGCCGACGCGAGGATCATCAGCGCGTACGTCACGCGCGCGACGCCCGCCGAGAAGTCGAGCTTCGCGAGGTCGAGCGCGCCCGTCACGAGCGCGAACCCGGGCACGAGGAACAGCACCGCCGAGACGTACCCCGCCTCGTGGCCGCCCTCGACCCCCGCCAACTCCGAGAGCCCCAGCACGAGCCCCAGGTACGCGACGCTCGCGACCGCGGCCGCGAGCATCGTCACGCCGAACTGGTTGATGCCGCGGTGCAGCATCGCGCGCCGGACGCCCTGCCCCAGCGCCGCCGCGACGAGCACGGCGCCGCACTCGACGAGGCCGCCGTGGTTGAGGAACGCGAACGCGGCGCACGCGATCCCCGCCCACAGGGCGTTGAGGAACGCCCCGTAGAGCGGCGGTCGGCGCGCGATCCGGTCGAGCTCCGCGTCGACCTCGTCGAGGTCGGCCCCCGCCGGCAGCGTGGCCGAGAAGCGCTCGAGCTGCGCGAGCCGGTCCGCGTTGATCCCGATGGAGCGCACCTCGGTGAGCTCCGTGCGGAAGATCGGCCCGCGGTAGGACGTCGCGGTGATCTCCGTCAGCGTCACGTGCGCCGCGATGCGGTCCAGGCCCAACGCCCGGGCCGCGCGCGTCATGTGCGACTTCACGCGGTAGCTGCCGGTGCCCGCGGACAGCGCGAGTCGACCGATCCGCAGCACGGTGCCCGACCGGCGGATGAGGTCGACGGGCTCGAGACCGGCTTCGTCGGCCGGGGAGGGCTCAGGCGTCACGACGCCATGATCCCGTACCGCCCCGCGACCGGCACTCGCCGAAGGTCCCGGACCTCCCGGCCAGAGCCCCGCGCCGTCGTGGCGTACCGTCTGCCCATGGCCGCCGACGTCCCCCGCACCGCCCCCGCCGACGTACCCGGGCGCGGTGGCCCGCGCGTCCCGACCGACTTCGACGTGCTGGTGGTCGGCTCGGGGTTCGGCGGCAGCGTCGCCGCCCTGCGCCTCACCGAGAAGGGCTATCGCGTCGGCGTCCTCGAGGCGGGCCGCCGCTTCACCGACGAGGAGCTCCCCCGCACGTCGTGGCGTCTCCGGTCGTTCCTGTGGGCACCCGCCCTCGGGTGCTTCGGGATCCAGCGCATCCACCGCCTCCGCGACGTGCTCGTCCTCGCCGGCGCCGGTGTCGGCGGCGGCAGCCTCGTGTACGCGAACACGCTGTACGAGCCGCTCGACGACTTCTTCACGGACCCCGCCTGGGCCGACGTCGCCGACTGGCGGTCCGAGCTGGCGCCCTGGTACGACCAGGCGCGCCGGATGCTCGGCGTGACCACCTACGCCGGACGCACCCCCGCGGACGACGTCCTGGAGGACGTGGCCCGCGAGACCGGGGTGGGCGACACCTTCGTGAAGGCGCCGGTCGGTGTGTTCTTCGGCCGAGGCGGGACACGGGAGCCGGGGGTCACCGCCCCCGACCCCTACTTCGGCGGGGCCGGGCCCGAGCGGCGCGGCTGCACCGAGTGCGGCGCGTGCATGACGGGGTGCCGGGTCGGGGCGAAGAACACGCTCGTGAAGAACTACCTCTACCTCGCCGAGCGCGGCGGCGCCCAGGTCCTGCCGCTCACGACCGTCACCGAGGTGCGGCCCGTGCCCGACGGCGCGGGCGGCGTCGTGCACGAGGTCCTCGCCCATCGCTCGGGGCGCCCCTGGGCAGGACGGCGGCGCTACACGGCACGACACGTCGTGCTCTCCGCGGGGGCGCTGGGCACGCAGAGACTCCTCCACGCCATGCGGGACTCGGGACGCCTGCCGGGGGTCTCCGAGCGACTGGGACACCTCACGCGCACCAACTCCGAGGCCCTGCTCGGCGCCACGGTCCGGCGTCGCGACCACCAGCGACGGTCCGACGCACCCGACTACTCGCGCGGCGTCGCGATCACGTCGTCGTTCTACCCGGACGCCCGGACCCACGTCGAGCCCGTGCGGTACGGGAAGGGGTCGGGGGCCATGGGGCTGCTCCAGACCGTCCTCACGGACGGTGGCCCGGGCAGGTGGCGCACCTGGATGCGGGAGCTGTGGCGCCGACGTCGGGACCTGCCGGCGATGGCCGACCTGCGCGGCTGGTCGTCGCGGACGATCATCGCGCTCGTCATGCAGAGCCACGACAACTCGCTCACCACCTCACTGCGGCGCGGGTTCCTCGGCCGCAAGGTCCTCACGTCCCGCCAGGGGCACGGCGCGCCCAACCCGACCTGGATCCCGGCCGGGAACGACGCCGCGCGCCGCATGGCCCGGCGCATGGGCGGCATGCCGGGAGGGACCGTCGGCGAGCCCTTCGACGTCCCGATGACGGCCCACATCCTCGGCGGGTGCGCGATCGGCGCCTCGCCGCGGACGGGTGTGATCGATCCGTACCACCGTGTCCACGGTCAGCCCGGCCTGCACGTCATGGACGGGTCCGCGGTGAGCGCGAACCTCGGGGTGAACCCGTCGCTCACGATCACGGCGCTCGCGGAACGGGCCTGTGCGCTCTGGCCCAACGCGGGGGACGAGGACGGGCGCCCGCCGCTCGGCGCTGCGTACGCCGTGCTGGACCCGGTGGCACCGCGGCACCCGCTGGTCCCGGCGCACGCCCCGGCAGCACTGCGCCCGGCGCGCGTCAGGCCGGGACGGAGCACGGCTCCCGACCCGGCCTGACGGCACGACTGGCGGAGGGCGAGGGATTCGAACCCCCGGTGCGTCGCCGCACAACGGTTTTCAAGACCGTCACATTAGGCCGCTCTGTCAGCCCTCCCGGCGAGCCATTGTGGCACGCCCCGCCCGTGCACGACGACGGCGGGCCGACCCGTGGAGGGCGGCCCGCCGTCGTGCGGTGGCGCGGGGTGCGGGAGCGGTCAGGCCGCGCCGCGGAGCTGGCGCATCGCGAGCTGGACGAGCGCGATGAGCGTCTGCTTCGTCGCCGCGCGCGAGCGCGCGTCCGTGTAGAGCATCGGCACGTGCGGCGGGATCTGCAGCGCCTCGCGGACGTCCTCGAGCTTGTGCTTGGCCACGCCGTCGAAGCAGTTGACGCCCACGACGAACGGGATGTTGCGCGACTCGAAGTAGTCGATCGCCGGGAAGCACTGCTCCAGGCGGTCGGTGTCGACGAGCACGACGGCGCCGATCGCGCCGCGGACCAGGTCGTCCCACATGAAGAGGAAGCGGTCCTGGCCCGGCGTGCCGAACAGGTAGAGCCACAGGTTGCCCGGCAACGAGACGCGGCCGAAGTCCATCGCGACGGTCGTCGTCGTCTTGCGGTCGGACACGCCGCCCGCGTCGTCGACGCCCACCGAGTGCTCCGTCATCGCGGCCTCGGTGTTGAGCGGCTCGACGTCCGAGATCGAGCCGATGAACGTCGTCTTGCCGACGGCGAAACCGCCCGCCACGACGATCTTCACGACCGTCGGCGCGGTCCGGGACGCCGTCGCACCCCCGGGCTGCGCCGCCGCGGCGGGCGGAGCCACGGGCGCTGCCGCGACCGGGCGCGCGGGGGCCGCCTGCTGCACCGGGGCGACCGGCTGAGCAGGCGCCTGCTGAGCAGGCGCCTGCTGAGCGGGAGCCACGGGCTGCGCGGCAGCCAGGGGCTGCGGCGCGGTGCGCGGCTGGGCCGCGGCCTGCGCGACGGGAGCCGACGCAGGCTGCGCGGCGGCCGGGGACGGCTGCGCGGCGGCCGGAGCCGGGGCGGGCTGCGCGGCGGCCGGAGCAGGGGCGACCGGCTGCGGTGCGGCCGGAGCCGTCGCGGGCTGCGGTGCCACCGGCGCAACGGGCTGCGGTGCCGCCGGCTGCGGCGCCGCCGGAGCGACGGGCTGGGCCGCGGCCGGCTGCTGCGGTGCCGCAGGCTGGCCGGGCGTCGCCGGAGCCGCCTGGGTCGGCACGCCGACGGGGGCGCTCACCGGAGCCCACGCCGTCTGGCGCAGCGCCGGCTGACCGCCGGGCGCACCCCCGCTCGCCCCGGACGGCTGCCCTGCCTGCGGCCCGCTCCCCGAGCCGTCAGAGGGTGGAAATGCCATTGAGAACACTCTCCAAGACGCTCAGGGACAGACCCGAGTGGTTGCTGCCGTGACCCGTGTGGACGTTGAGCGGGGTCGACGTGTGGACGGTGATGTAGTTGTCCTCCTGCAGGTCCGCGACGAGCACCTTCGTCACGCCGAGCGGCAGGCGCAGGAGCGCGGAGAGCTCGGCGATCGAGACGTACGTGTGCGCGGCGTGCTGGAGGATCGAGCGCTTCTCGGGCGGCAGCCCGAAGCTGTTCACGGCACCCGGCATGACCTCGACGAGCGCCTCGAGCGGGAGGTCGGACGTGGCGGACCGCACGCGACCACCCGTCACCGCGTACGGGCGGACGGTCGCCGCCTCGTACCCGTCGTGGGCTCCCATGCTGCCGAAAGGTACGTTCGTCATCGATCAGTCCTCATCCCACCGGGGTTCGGGTCGCACCGTCGACCGGAAGGCTACCCCGCATCTCCGAGATGAGCTGCGGCGTCAGGGTCGCCTCCGTGCGCGAGACGAGGAGCGCCATCTCGTAGCCGATGAGGCCGATGTCGCAGTTCGCCTCGGCCACCACGCCCAGGACGGAGCCGTTCGACACGTTCATGAGGAACAGGAACCCGTTGTCCATCTCGATGATGGCCTGCCGGACGTTCCCGCCGTTGAGCTGGCGGGCCGCACCGCGGGTCAGGCTCGACATGCCCGAGACGATCGCGGCGAGCTGGTCACCGCTCGTCCGGTCGAGCTGGTCGGACATCGCCATGAGCAGGCCGTCCGCCGACACCACGAGCGTGTGCCGGCTGCCCGGTACGGTCCGCACGAAGTTGTCGAGCAGCCACCCGAAGTTCGTGGCCTCGGTGCTGAGCGCGTTCACTGTTCCTCCTCGTCAGTTGCCGCAGACGGCATGTCGTCACCGCGCCTGCGGCGCTGAATCAGGGACATAATCCATGGCCTCGGGGTTCCACGTCGAACTCGTCTCGTCCTGCCCCTCGACACGCCCGCGGGCGGTCGCCGACTGGAACGCCGAAAGGCGCGCCCGCAGCTGCTCCGGGTCGCGGTCGATCCGCGCCGTGAAGCGGTCGACGTACCCGTCGCGCTCCTCGCCGCGCGAGCGTCGCGCGAGGCCCGACGCCGCGGCGTCGACCTTGAGCGGCTGGTAGATGCCGTCGTTCGGGTCCGCCAAGGTCGCTTCCTGGAAATCGGTGCTGCCCTGCAGCAGGGTGGACATCTCCTCGTACAGCACCGCCGACGCCATCCAGTCCGACCGCGCCTCGACCGAGTCGGACACGTACCCCGCGTCCAGTGGCTCGAGGGACTCCGCGACCGGGCGCCGGGCGAGCGGGCTCGGCGGACCGTAGCCCGACGCCGCGTCCCTGGCGGGAGCGGCGTCCCACGCGGCGGCGGGGGCCGGCTCGGGCGCGGACGGTCGGACCGCGGGGTACGGGTCGTCCTGGACCGGGGGGAGGCTCCGCGTCTCCTGCACCGGGGCCGCCGGCGCCTCGGGGGCGAAGGACGGCGTGGGTGCAGCAGGGAGGTCGGCGCGCGGCGCGAACGCGGACGTGCGTGCCGGCGCGCCCGGCTCCTGCCGCGCGGCCGGGGCCGCCTGGACCGGGGCGGGCGCCGCGGGCGCAGGTGCCACCGGGTTCGACGCCGCGGGTGCGGCCGCCGCGGGTGCGGCCGCCGCCGGTGCCGGCGCCGGCGTCGAGACCGCCGGGCGCGAGGCGAGCGCCTCCGCCGAGGGGCCGGCGGGTCGCGTCGCCTGCGGCGTGGCGGTCGTCCGCGGACGACGCCCGAAGAGACCGCGCTTGCGCGCCTGGCTCTCGCGCAGCGATCGGCGCGTCGGGAGGTCGGCCATGAGCTCCTCGAAGCGGGGAAGCGCCTCGAACGAGAGCTCGGCGGGGATCTCCTCGGCACCGTCCGCGGCACGGCCCTCGGCCACGACCGGGACGTCCGTCTGCTCCGGGGCGGAGGGCGCCACGGGCCGGACCTCGGTCGCGGCCTGGTTCCGGTCGGCGAGCGGCGCGCGCTCGGCCGCGGGCTGCTCGGGCTGCGGCGCCACGGGCGGGACGACGCGGGTCGCGTCGAGCGGCGCGTCGGCGAACGACGACGGCGCCCAGCCCGCGGACGCGGTCTCCTGCGCAGGCTCGGGCTCCCACGTCTGCTCGGCGGGCTGCTGCGGCGTCCACGCCTGCTCGGCGGGCTGCTCCGGGGTCCACGCCTGCTCGGCGGGCTGCTCCGGGGCCCAGGCCTGCTCGGGCGCCCAGGCCTGCTCCGTGCCCGTGGCCGCGCTCGGGGCGGCCGGCTGCTCCGCGACCTCCGGCGGGGTCCAGACGACCTCGTGGTGGACGGCGGCCTCGGCCGTCGGCACGTCGCTCACCAGCGGGATGTCGGTCGCCGTGACGTCCGGCGCGACCGGCAGCTCGACCGGGTTCTCGGTGACCGGTCGCTCGCCCACGGGGCGGAAGCTCGAGAAGAGCGCGCTGCGGGTGCTGACGTCGAGCACCGGGATCTCGGCCGAGACGGGCTCGACCGGGGTCGTGGCGGCACGGGACCGGCTCGGGAGCGCCGACGCGGCGGGAGCCACCTCCGCGGGCGGGGTCCAGGCCTCGTCCGCGGCGGGCAGCTCGTCCGGGAGGGCCGGGGTCGCGAGCGGCGGGAGCACGATGGCGCCCGTCTGCGGGCCCGACGCGAACGACGCGCTGGGCGCGGCCGCCGCCGGGTCGACCGTGCGGGAGCGACGGCGCGGCATGCCCGTCTGCGTGGTCCCGTCGGTGAGCGCGTCGAGGTCGACCGGCACGGCGGCGGGGGCCTCGGGCTCCACGGCCGCGACGGACGCCGTCGGGGCGGGGGCGGCAGCGGCGGGCTCGGCGGGGAGCGCCGGCATCACGCCCGTGCTCGTGAGCTGCTGCGCGGCGGCCTGGGTGCTCGTCTCCAACGGGTCCGTCGGCTGCGGGAGCGGGACGTTCGAGTCGGGCACGAAGAGGACGGCCGGGAAGGACACGACGACCTCGGTGCCCTGCTCGTCGCCCCCGGCGCTGAAGCGGACCTTGGCTCCGAGCCGCTCCGAGAGGCGGCCGACCACGAACAGGCCCAGGCGCTGGGCGCCGACGACGTCCGAGGCCGCGTGCGTCGCGACCTTCCGGTTCGCCTCCGCGATCTCCTCGGCCGTCATGCCCAGACCGTGGTCCCGGACGGTGATGTGCACGAAGTCCGCGTCGCGGCCGGTGGTGACCTCGACGGGCGTGTGCGGCTCGGAGAACATCGTGGCGTTCTCGAGGAGCTCGGCGAGCAGGTGCGCCGCGTTGAGCGCGTTGTGCCCCAGCATGAGCGGGTCGACGACGAGGTTGAGGCGCACGCGGTCGTACAGCTCGATCTCGGAGGACGCGGTACGGATCACGTCGGAGGCCGGCATCGGCTGGCGCACCCGACGGCCCGAGTCGATGCCGGCGAGCACGAGCAGCGACTCTGCGTTGCGGCGCATCCGGGTCGCGAGGTGGTCGAGGCGGAAGAGGTTGGACAGCGTGCCCGCGTCCTCCTCGGAGCGCTCGAGGTCGTCGAGGAACGCGAGCTGGCGGTTGAGGAGCACCTGGTCGCGGCGGGCCACGTTGACGAACATCTCGGCGATCGAGCCACGCAGCGCGGCCTGCTCGCGGGCGACCTTGATCGTCGTCTGGTTCACGTCGTTGAACGCGGTGGCGAGCTGGCCGACCTCGTCGCTGGACTCGACGGTGATCGGCGCGAGGTCGATGCCCGGACCCTGGCCAGGCACGGCGACCTGCTCGACGAGCTTGGGGAGCTGGTCACGGACGTCCTCGGCGGCGTCGGTGAGGCGCCGCAGCGGGTTGACGATCGCACGCGCGATGAAGCCGGCCACGAGGATCGAGGCGACGACCGCGGCGAGCGTCACGAGGATGGTGATCACGGCGCGCGTCGTGGCGGCCCCCGCGAGGTCCGAGGCCTTCTCCGCGGTCTCGGTGCGCACCGCGTCGCGCACGGGGGCGGTCTGGTCGCGGTCCTCCTGCGAGAGCGTCGGCCACTGCGCCGCCTGGCTGGGCGGGGTGGCTGCCGGGCGCGACCCGATGAGGTTCTGCCGGATCTGGTTGTAGGTCGCCGTCGGCGTCTCGAGGCGGAACTCCCCGGGCAGCTGGCGGACCGCGGCGCGCGCGCGGGCGGCGAGCGTGTCTCCGGTGGTGACGAGGACGGCGGCCTGCTGGTTGGTGACGGTGTTCTGCTGGCCCGCCTGCGCGGCCTGGAGCACCGCTCCAGCCAGCGGCTGCTCGAGCGCCTGCTGGGCGAGCAGCTCGTCGAGGAGCACGTAGGTGTCGAGGTACTGCGCGAGGCTGCGGTCGGGAGTGGTGTCCGCGAGCGTGCGCGGCACGTCCAGCGCCGCGTCGATGAGGTCGCTGTACATCGAGTTGCGCTGCAGCTGGCCGAGACCGGACCGGTCGATCGCCTGGCGGACACCCACGAGCTCAGACCGGTCACCGATCGTGTCGGCCACGGCCTTGCGCACGCGGGGGTCGAGTGCGGAGGTGTTGAGCCGCTCGTACGCGCGGTCGCGCGCGTCGAGCGCGCGGTCGGTCTTCTCGCGCTGCGCCATCATCTGCGCCTCGGCCTCCTCGGCCGTGTCGCGCGTGCTGTTGGCGTCGAGGAACGAGTACGTGCGCTCGGCCGCGATCTCCGTCCCGGCCGCGTCCTGCGCCGCGAGCGCCGCGACGAGCGCGCTCGTCTGGCTCGCGTCGCGCGCGGTCCCGATGGCCTGGGCCGAGATGATCGCCGCGGCGGCGAAGAGGACGAGGACGGGCACCGCGAGTGCCGCAAGGATCTTCCCGCGGACGCTCAACCTGCGGAGCATACGAACCTGCCTCCATCACCTGGTCCACCCGTTCGGCGGCATGGTCGACGCGCGTGGCAGCGGCGCCTCCCGGGCTCGCTCCCCGGTCGTGCGTACTAACTATCGGTGCACTTCCCCCGGACACCTAATCCGCGAGGAGCACGAACAATCGCCCTCGTCACGCGGTGCCCCCGTCGGTGATCCGGCGCCTCCCGGGCCCTCCGCGTAGTCTCGGCGAGATGCGAGGCGTCACGATATCGGGCTCCGGTGGCCCTGAGAAACTAACGGTTTCCACGCTCCCTGACCAGACCCCTGGGCCGGACGAGCTCGTGGTCGACGTCGCTTCCGCTGGCGTGAACCGTGCTGACCTGCTACAACGCGCTGGATCCTACCCTCCCCCGCCCGGCGCACCCGACTGGCCGGGCCTCGAGGTCTCGGGCACCGTGGCCCGCGTCGGGGACGCGGTGTCGGGCTGGTCGGTCGGCGACGGGGTGGTCGCGCTGCTCGACGGCGGCGGGTACGCGGAGCAGGTACGGGTGCGCGCGACGCAGGTGCTCCCCGTCCCCGACGGCGTCGACCTCGTGGACGCGGCCGCCCTCCCCGAGGCGGTGTGCACCGTCTGGAGCAACGTGGTCGACGTGGGCCGCCTGGCGCCCGGCGAGTGGTTGCTCGTCCACGGCGGCTCGGGCGGCGTCGGGACGGTGGGCGTCCAGCTGGGCGCGGCGCTGGGGGCGCACGTCGCGGTGACCGCGGGCGGTCGCGACCGCGCCGACCGGTGCCTCGCGCTCGGGGCGAGCCTCGCCGTCGACCACCGCGAGGAGGACTTCGTCGCCGCGGTGCGGGACGCGTCGGGCGGCCACGGCGCGGACGTGGTGCTGGACGTCGTCGGGGCCGCCTACCTGCCGCGCAACCTCGAGGTCCTCGCCACGGGCGGTCGCCTCGTCGTCATCGGCATGCAGAAGGGACGACGCGCGGAGCTCGACCTCGGCCTCCTCCTCGCCCGGCGTGCCACGGTGGCCGGCACGACGCTGCGGGCCCGCCCGCCGCAGGAGAAGGCGCGCATCGTGCACGAGGTGCTGACGCACGTCTGGCCGCTGGTGGAGGACGGCCGGGTGCGGCCGGTCGTGCACGCGCGCCTGCCGCTCGACGAGGCGGCGCGCGCGCACGAGCTGCTCGACTCGGGCGAGGTGTTCGGCAAGGTGCTGCTCGTCCCATGACGGCGGGTCGCGCCCGTCGGTGCGCGCGGGGGTGGCACGCGCAAGACTGGACCCATGGCTGACGAACCGCGCGACCCCCGTCCCGACGAGCCCACCGCTCCCGACCCTGCCGCGAACGCGCAGGGCGACGACGAGCCCGGCCGTTCCACCGTGGTCATGCCTGACGGCACGGGGGTGAGCGTCGTCGAGAGCGACGACTCGACCGACCCCGACCGCAACCCGGCGACCGTCATCGAGGAGCCGGCCAAGGTCATGCGCATCGGCGGCATGATCAAGAAGCTCCTCGACGAGGTGCGCGACGCCCCGCTCGACGAGGCGGCGCGCTCGCGGCTCGCGGAGATCCACGAGCGGTCCCTCACGGAGCTCGAGGAGGGCCTCTCGCCAGACCTCGTCGACGAGCTGCACCGCATCACGCTGCCGTTCTCGGACGACAGCGTCCCGACGGACGCGGAGCTCCGGGTAGCGCAGGCGCAGCTCGTGGGCTGGCTCGAGGGGCTGTTCCACGGCATCCAGACGGCGCTCGTCGCGCAGCAGATGGCCGCGCAGGCGCAGCTCTCGCAGATGCGCCGGGCTCTGCCGCCCGGCTCGCTGCCGCCCATGGGCCACGGTGCGCCCGGCGGGATGCCGGGGCAGCAGCCGCGCCCGGACGAGCACGACGGACGCCCCTCGCCCGGCCAGTACCTCTGAGGCCCCGGTCCGCTCAGGCGGGCGGGGGGTCGGTCGGCAGCACGCCGTCCGGCTCCCCGCGCCCGCTCGCGCCCGGGCGCGCGGCGGTCATGGCGATCGCCCCGGAGACGAGCACGAGGCCGACCAGCTCCAGGGGGCTCGGGACCTGCCGGAGCACGACGGCGCCCACGACGGCCGCCGTCGCCGGGAGCAGCGCGAGGAGCACCGAGAACGTCGCCGCGCTGACGCGGCGCAGGATCACCTGCTCGAGCGCGTAGGGCACGACGGACGAGAACAGCGCGATCCCCGCGACGGCCAGGGCGTGCCGCCAGTCGCCGAGCACCGGGACGGCGTCCGGCGCGAGGAACGGCGCGAACGCGAGCGCGCCCACGGCCATCCCGACCGCGAGCGACGTGACGCCCGAGCCCCCGACGGCGACCCGGCGGCCGAGCACGATGTACGCGGCCCAGCACGCGGCGGCGACGGCGATCGCCGCGAGGCCGAGCACGGCGTCGTCGTGCGGGAGGTCGGACCCGACCGTCACGCCGGCGAGCAGCACGACCCCGGCCGCCGCGACCGCGATGGCGCCGCGCTCGCGCCAGCCGCTGCCCGTGACCGCCGCGACCGCGACCGGGCCGAGGAACTCGATCGCGACGGCGGTGCCGAGCGGGAGGTGGTCGATCGCGACGTAGAACGCGAGGTTCATCGCCGCGAGCGCGACCCCGAAGACCGCGGCCCACGCGAGGTCGTGCCGCGTCCAGCGCCGCCGCCACGGGCGGCGCCAGGCCAGCAGGAGCAGCGCGGAGGCCGCGATGCGCAGCCAGCCCACCTCGACCGCCCCGGCGACGGCGAACAGCCCGACGGCGATCGCCGCGCCCAGGTACTGCGTGAGGCCCGAGACGACGAACAGGGCCGGTGCCGGGACGCGGTCGAGGGCGGCGGTTCGGGTGGGCACCGACCGACTCTACGACCGCGCCCGCCCGGAGACGTCGCACGCCGGTCGTGCGACGGCGGGCCGCCCGCCGTGCGGGACGGGCCGCCGCCACCGGCTCGCCGCGGCCGGCGTCAGCCCTTGACCGAGCCGGCGAGCAGGCCGCGCACGAAGTACCGCTGGAGCGCGAGGAACACGACCACGGGCACGACCATGGAGATGAACGCGCCCGCCGGGAGCAGGTGCCAGCTCGCGCCGCGCGAGCCGGACAGCTCGGCGAGCCGCACCGTGATCGGTGCGGTGTCCTGGCCGGACGCGAACGTCAGCGCGACGAGCAGGTCGTTCCACACCCAGAGGAACTGGAAGATGCCGAACGCCGCGATGGCGGGGACGAGGAGCGGCATGAGGACCTGGAAGAAGATCTTCACGTGCCCCGCGCCGTCGACGCGGGCGGCCTCGACGAGCTCGCGCGGGATGTCCTTCATGAAGTTGTGCAGCAGGAAGATCGCGAGCGGCAGCGCGAAGATCGAGTGCGACAGCCACACGGGCCAGAACGAGCCGTCGATCCCCCAGTCCACGTACTGCGTGAGCAGCGGGACGAGCGTGACCTGGATGGGCACGATCTGGAGCGCGAAGACCGCGACGAACAGCAGGTTGCGGCCCTTGAAGTTCACCCACGCGAACGCGTACGCGGCGAGCGACGCGAGCGTGATCGGGATGATCACCGCGGGCAGCGTGATGACGAGGGAGTTGACGAAGTAGGTCGCGAAGCTCGTCGAGCCGCCGAACAGCGCGTCCGTGTAGTTGTCGACCGTGAACTCGGGGTTCGCGAACGCCTCCCACCACCCCGACCGGCGGATCTCGCGCGGCGGCCGGAACGACGTGACGAGGAGCCCGAACGTGGGGATCGTCCACAGGACGGCGAGCACGATCGCGATGATCGACGCCGGCCGCGACGAGACCTTGCGGCGCACCTTGTCGGCGCGCGCGTCCAGGCCGGCGACGACGCCCTTGCCGCTGCCCTCCTCGACGGTCTCGTCGACGAGCGGGGCGTCGGGCACGGAGGCGGACAGTGGGGTGCTCATCGGATCTCCTCCGCCTGCTTCAGCTGCCGCACGTTGTACACGATGATCGGGATGACGAGCACGAAGAGGATGACGGCGAGCGCGGCGCCCAGGCCCTGCTCGCCCTGGCGCAGCGCCTGCGTGTAGAACTCGTTCGCCACGACCGACGTCTCGAACCGGCCGCCCGTCATCGTGCGGACGATGTCGAAGACCTTGAGCGTGCCGATGGCGATCGTCGTGAGGACGACCACGAGGGCCGGGCGGATGCTCGGCACGGTGATGTAGCGGAACATCCGCATGCCGCCGACGCCGTCGAGCCGGGCCGCCTCGACGATGTCGTCCGGGATGGCGCGGATCGCGGCGGCGAGGATCGTCATGGCGAACCCGGCCTGGATCCAGATCATCACGAGGATGAGGAAGAACGTGTTCGCCGGCGCGCTGAGCAGGAACTGCTGCGGCTCCAGCCCGAGCCACACGAGGACCTGGTTGAACAGGCCGATCTGCGGCTGGCTGGCCGGCTTGTACTCGTACATGAACTTCCAGATGATGCCCGCGCCGACCATGGAGATCGCCATGGGCAGGAAGATCAGGGTCTTCGCGAGCTTCTCGAAGCGGGACCGGTCGACGACGACCGCGTACACCAGCCCGAGGAACGTCGAGACGAGCGGGACGACGATGACCCAGATCGCCGTGTTGCGCAGGACGATCTGGAACTCGTCCCGCGTGAACGCGGTGACGTAGTTGTCGAGCCCGACGAACGCGGAGCCCGTGCGGTTGTAGAACGAGTCGCGGATGGTGCGCAGCCCTGGGTACAGCAGGCCGAACGCGAGCATGACGACCGCGGGCCCGGCGAACGCGATCGCGACGACCCAGCCGGGCACGCGCTTCGGCCGGTCGACGAGGAAGAGGATCAGACCCATGACGACGACGAAGAGCAGGATCGCGACGACCATCACCGCGAGCTTGCCCCCCGTCCCGGAGGGTTCGAGCAACCAGTCCATGTGAGGCTCCTGAGGTGGCCGGCGGCGGCCGGGAGGACGAGGTGGACGACGAGGGACGGTCGGCGAGGGCGGGCCGCCCGGGTCCTGCCAGGGCGACCCGCCCCCGGGTCGACGCGCGGGCCCGGGGCCCGACGACGGGGCTCGCGCCGCGCCGTCAGCCCCCGGGCCGCCCGCAGGTCAGGACGTCGGCCAGGACGCCTCGATGGCGTCGAGCACGGCCTGGTCGGACTTGTCGCTCGCGATCCACTCGGTCATCTCGGACCAGAACGAGCCGGCGCCGACGGCGGCGGGCATCATGTCCGAGCCGTCGAAGCGGAACGTGTAGCTCTCGTCCGTGAGCAGCTCGTACGCCTGCTGGTCCATCGGCGACTGCAGCAGCTCGGGGTCGAGGCCGTTGTTGGCGCTGATCCAGCCCTGCGGGGTCACGCTCGCCTTGGCGTTGGACCACTCGGGGCTCGACAGGTACGCGTGGAAGGCCTGGACCTCGGGACGGTCGTTGAACGCCGCGACGAACTCGCCGCCACCGAGCAGCGGCTTGTCGTCGGCCGACTCGCCCGGCAGGTAGAACGCCCACACGTCGCCGTCCTCGGCCACCTCGAGGTCGGGGTCGAGGGTCGTCCAGTTCGCCTGGTAGAACGTGGCCTGGCGGTGCATGTAGCACAGGCCGTCGATGATCGGGTACCCGCCCTCGGTGAACTCGGTCGTCGCGATGCTGCTCACGTCGCCCAGGCCGCCGTTGACGTAGTCCTCGTTCTTCAGCACGTCGCCGACCGCAGCGAGGGCCGTGGCGATCTGCGGGTCGTTGAACGGGATCTCGTGGTTGACCCACTGGTCGTAGACGTCAGGGCCGGCCGTGCGCAGGACGACGTCCTCCATCCAGTCGGTGGCCGGCCAGCCGGTCGCCTCGCCGGACGCGATGCCGGCGCACCAGGGCTTGACGTCGCCCTCCGGGTTGTCGGCGACGATCTGGTCGGAGAGCTCCATGAGCTCGTCCCACGTCGTCGGGACCTCGTAGCCCGCCTCCTCGAACATGGACGGCGAGTACCAGACGAACGACTTCACGTTCGCGCCGAGCGGCGTCGCGTAGAGCGTGCCGTCGACGGTGCCGTAGTCCTTCCAGGACTCGGTGTAGTACTGGTCGACGTTGGCCGCGGCCTGGTCGCCGACCGGCTGGATCGCGTCGGGGAAGTCCGCGACGATGCGGCGCAGGAGGCCGGGCTGCGGCAGGTACGCGATGTCGGGCGCGCTGCCGGACTGGATGCGGACGGGGAGCTGGGCCTCGAACTCCTTGGAGCCCTCGTACTCGATCGTCGCGCCGGTGCACTCCTCGAACGGCTCGTACGACGCCTGCTGCTGCTCGGCCTCGGTGTCGACGATCGTCGAGTAGACCGAGACGGTCTTGCCGGACAGGTCGCCGTACTGCTCGAAGTCGGCGCAGTCCACCTCGGCGCTGGGCGACTCGTCGTCGCCTCCGCCGCCGCCCCCGCTGCTGCACGCCCCGAGCACGAGCGCGAGGCTCGCGCCGCCGGCGGCGACCGCCAGCGTGCGGCGACGCGCCGCGCTGGTCCTCGTGGTCCTGGTCATCTCAGCCTCCACCTCGTCGTGGGTCCGGACGTCGTCACCCCGGTCCGGTGAGGACCGGGCGCATCGCGACGTCGCGAGCGCGGGTGCGCTCTCGCCCTCCCCCCATGCAAGCGGTTGCATCCTCGGGGTGCAAGCACAGCGGAGGTGAGTTTGCGTAACGATTCCGTCACGCGCGGCGGGTGCGCGCTCTCTCGGGGCCTGGACGGCTGGCCGCGCTCCCACACGGTGCGCGCGCACGGGCGTCCCGGCGTGGACCGGGGACGCGGCCGGGCCTACGCGCCCGGGGCGAGCGGCGCCGTCGAACCGCGCCGGACGAGCTCCGTCGGGTACGTCAGGCTCTCGGGGACGGGGGCACCGTTGATCATGTCGAGGAGCAGGAGCGCCGCGTCGAAGCCCTGCTGGTAGGCGTCCTGCGCGATCGTGGTCAGACCGACCAGCTCGCCGAGGTCGTGCCCGTCCACGCCCACGACGGACAGGTCCTCCGGCACGCGCAGGCCCAGGTCGCGCGCCGCGAGGATCGCCCCCATCGCCATCTCGTCCGACGCCGCGAACACCGCGGTCACGTCCGGACGGCGGCGCAGCAGCTCCGCGGTCGACTCGCGGCCGCCCGCGACGTCGAAGTCGCCGTTCACCTCGAGGTCCGGCTGCACGACGACGCCCGCCTCCTCGAGCGCCCGCACGTACCCTCGCGCGCGCTCCACGGGCGGGGACCACGACGACACCAGGTCCGGGACCCCGGTCACGTGCCCGATCACCCGGTGCCCGAGGTCGAGCAGGTGGCGCGTCGCCGCCCGCCCCGTCGCGACGTCGTCGAGCCGGACCGTCACCTGCTCCGCCGGCCCCGACCCCACGAACGCCAGCGGCCGCGCGAGCCCGACGAGCGAGCGCACCTCGTCGTCGTCCAGCGGCAGCCCGACGACGAGCGTCCCGTCCACGCGGTGGCGCAGCACGCTCGGGTCGACCCGGCGGCGCGACGACGTGCGGCGGACGTCGAACGTGTAGAGCAGCACGTCGTAGCCGAGGTCGCGCAGGGCGCGCTCGGCGCCCTCGATGACGTTGGCGAAGAACCATCGGTTCACCCACGGGGTCAGCACGCCGATCGTGCGGGTCCGCCCCGTGGCCAGGGACGACGCCGACGGCGTGGGCACGTACCCGAGCCGCGCCGCCTCCGCGAGCACCCGCAGGCGCGTCGCCTCGGAGACGTTCGGCAGGCCGCGCAGGGCGCGCGAGACGGTCGCCGTGGACACCCCGGCGGCCTGGGCGACGTCGTCGATACCTGCCACGACGGGTGATGCTGCCACGCCGGGACGGACCCTGGCGAGGCGCCGTGCCGCATCGCGAGCAGATCGATGCAAGCGCTTGCCCTCGCCGGACCGATATCGTGGTCGGGCCCGCCCCCGGCACCGCTCGGCACGCCCGAGCCCGCCGTGCCGTCGTCGGGCACCACGACCTGCGAACCGGAAGGACCACGATGATCGAGCTGAGGACCCCGCGGGAGATCGAGCAGATGCGGCCCGCCGGACGGTTCGTCGCCGACGTCCTCACCACGGTGCGGGCCGCCACGAAGGTCGGGACGAACCTGCTCGAGCTCGACGAGATCGCGCACCGGATGATCCGCGACCGCGGGGCCGAGTCCTGCTACATCGACTACCACCCGTCGTTCGGCGCCAGCCCGTTCGGCAAGGTGATCTGCACGTCCGTGAACGACGCCGTCCTGCACGGCCTCCCCCACGACTACGCGCTGCGCGACGGCGACCTGCTGAGCATCGACTTCGCCGCCTCCGTCGACGGGTGGGTCGCGGACTCGGCGCTGTCGTTCGTCGTCGGCACGCCGCGCGCGGGCGCGCTCGGCGAGGCGGACGCCCGGCTCATCCAGACGACCGAGCGCGCGCTCGAGGCGGGCATCGCCGCCGCGCAGCCGGGCAAGAAGGTTGGCGACATCTCCGCCGCCATCGCCGACGTCGCGCACGCCGCGGGCTACTCGGTGAACACCGACTTCGGTGGGCACGGCGTCGGCCGCACCATGCACGGCGAGCCCCACATCCCCAACGACGGCCGCCGCAAGCGCGGGTTCCCGCTCAAGCCGGGCCTCGTCATCGCGATCGAGCCCTGGTTCCTCGAGACCACCGACGAGATCTACACCGACCCCGACGGCTGGACCCTCCGCTCCGCCGACGGGTCGCGCGGCGCGCACAGCGAGCACACCGTCGCGATCACCGAGGACGGCCCCGTCGTGCTCACCGCGCGCGAGCCCCGCGACTGACCGTCCCCGAGGGAGAGCCCCGGTACCGCGAGGTAGAGCCCCGGTCCGCCGAGGTAGAGCCGCGGTACCACAGGTCGGCGGGCATCGTCGCTGCGGGCGCCGAGCGACGTCCGAGCACCGCCAGACGTCGCCACCCGCCCCCTTCCGCCGCACCGTCCGGGACGCGCCTGACGCCATGGCGTCGTGGCGCCACGTTCCCGTCGTCGATCGAAGAGGATGCAGGGATGACGTACGACGCTCACGGACGCGACCTCGACCGAGGCTCCGGGGAGCCGCGGACCACGGTGGCCGGCCGCCCCCGTGACGCTCGGCGGCGGCGAGCCGCTGCCCGCCTCACCGGCGGTCTCGCCGTCGCCGTCGTGCGCACCGGGCGCGGTCGACACCGACACCACCGAGAGCGTCGCGGTGGTCGAGGACTTCTTCGCAAGCCTGGAGGCCGGGAGGGCGAGCGACGCCGCGGCGCTCACCACGATCGACCTCGACGAGGATCTCGTCGACGACGACTTCTACCGCGCCTCCGTGGCCCGGCCCACCGACGCGCGCGTGGTGGCGTCCTCCGGCTCGTCGGCCGGCGCGAGCGTGACGGTCGAGTTCACCCTCGACGGCGTCGACGGCCCCGTGAGCCTGGAGGTCCGGACGACCCGCGACGGCGACCGCACCACGATCAGCGACCTGGGCACCGCCGACACGATCGGTGCGGGTCAGCCGGTGTCCGGCACGCTGACGGTCAACGGCCAGGTCGAGTACCCGGCGGCAGAGCTCACTCCCGTCACGTTGCTCCCGGGTGCCTATGCCGTCGAGTACACCGACCCGACCGGTCTCCTCGAAGGGTTGCGCCGGGGCTCGTCGTTCACGGCCTTCGCGCCCGACGTCGTCCGGGAGGACGGGGTCGTGGCCGAGGGCTTCGCGTTCACCCCGACCCTGCGGCCCGACGTCGAGCCGGGGGTGGAGGAGGCGGTCGAGGGACTGCGGGCCGCCTGCGAGGACGAAGGCCTCGCCGGTCCGTCCTGCCCGTCGGAGCTCGTCGAGAACGCGCGCGAGACCTCCCGAACGGAGTGGTTCGCCGAACCCGGGCCAGAGATCCGGTACGTCGACGGGGCGTACGAGGCGACGGCGGAGTACACCGTCCTGCTCTGGGACGACGGCGACCTGCCCGTCGAGGTGCGCGCCTCGTACACCGGGACCGTCGCACGCGACGCAGCGGGGAAGATCACCTTCACCCGACCCTGAGGCGTGCGGCCCCGGTCGGGCGCCTCTCCCCCGGCGCCCGGGCGCTACCGCGCGGGCAGGAGGCTCTGCAGGACGCGCGCCGCGCCGTCGTCCTCGATGGTGCCGGTCACCTCGTCGGCCGCCGCCTGCACGACGTCGTCCGCGTGGCCCATCGCGACGCCGCGGGCCGCCCAGCGGAGCATCTCGACGTCGTTGCGCCCGTCGCCGACGGCCACGGTCCGGTGCGGCTGGACGTGCAGGGTGCGACGCACGAGCTCCAGGCCGGTCGCCTTCGTGACGCCGAGGGGCGCGAGATCCATCCATGCCGTCCAGCCGACGGCGTACGTGACGTCGTCGAGGCCGAGCCGCTCCACGAGCTCGTGGAACTGCTCGCTCGTCGACCCCGGCGCCCGCACGACGACGCGCGTCACCTCGCCGGACCACAGCTCGTCGAACTCGACGACGCGATGCACGCCGTCGAGCTCGCCGTCGGGGAAGAGCTCGTTCATGCGGAACCCGACGCCGACGTCCTCGACGGCGTACCGCGCGTCGGGCAGGTGCTCGCGCAGGAGCCGCAGGGCCGGGCCCGGGTCGAACGTCACGACGTCCTCGAGGACGTACCCGTCGGGCTCGTCGGGGTCCAGCCGCGCGGTCACGGCGCCGTTGGACGCGACGACCCAGCCGCGGTCGATCCCGAGGATCTCCGCGACGGGCGTCATCGCGATGAGCGACCGGCCCGACGCGAGCACCACGTGGTGCCCCGCGGCGCGCAGGTCCGCGACGGCGTCGCGCACGTCCTCCGACAGCTCCTGGTCGTAGGACATGAGCGTGCCGTCGATGTCGAGCGCGACGAGCAGCGGCTCGGCCGCATCGGTGGTCTCCCGGGCGTCCGTCACGCCACCACCGGCTCGAGGACCTCGAGGCCGCCGAGGTACGGCCGCAGCCCTTCGGGCACGCGGACCGACCCGTCGGGCTGCTGGTGGTTCTCGAGGATCGCGACGATCCAGCGCGTCGTGCCGAGGGTGCCGTTCAGCGTGGCGACGGTGCGCGTCTCCGTCTTGCCGTCCGCCTCGACCCGCTCGCGGACGTTGAGGCGGCGCGCCTGGAACGTCGTGCAGTTCGACGTCGACGTGAGCTCCAGGTAGCGCTGCTGGGTGGGCAGCCACGCCTCGCAGTCGAACTTGCGCGCGGCGCTCGACCCGAGGTCGCCCGCCGCGGTGTCGATGACGCGGTACGGCAGGTCGACGAGGCGCAGCATCTGCTCCTCCCAGCCGAGCAGGCGTTGGTGCTCCGCGGCGGCGTCGGACGGGTCGCAGTAGGAGAACATCTCGACCTTGTGGAACTGGTGCACGCGGATGATGCCGCGCACGTCCTTGCCGTGCGAGCCGGCCTCGCGGCGGTAGCACGCGCTCCACCCGGCGTACCGCAGCGGGCCGCCCGACAGGTCGACGATCTCGTTCGCGTGGTAGCCCGCGAGCGCGACCTCGCTCGTGCCGACGAGGTAGAGGTCGTCCTTCTCCAGGCGGTAGATCTCGTCCGCGTGCGCGCCGAGGAACCCGGTGCCCTGCATGACCTCGGGCCGCACGAGGGTCGGCGTGATGACGGGCGTGAAGCCCGCCGCGACCGCCGTGTCCATCGCCGCGTTGAGCAGCGCGAGCTCGAGGCGCGCGCCCACGCCCGTGAGGTAGTAGAACCGGGCGCCCGAGACCTTCGCGCCGCGCTCGGTGTCGATCGCGCGCAGGCCCTCGCCCAGCTCCAGGTGGTCGCGCGGCGTGAACCCCTCGGCCGCGAAGTCACGGATCGTGCCCTCCTCGCGCAGCACGACGTAGTCGTCCTCGCCGCCAGGAGGCGCCCCCTCGACGACGTTCGAGATGCGGAACAGCAGCCCGCGCAGCTCCTCCGACGCGGCGTCCGCGTCGGCCTGGCGCGCCTTGACGTCGGCGGCGAGCTGCTTGGTGCGCGCGAGCAGCTCCTGCTTCTCCTCCCCCTGCGCCTGCGCGACCTGCTTGCCGAGGGACTTCTGCTCGGCGCGCAGGCTCTCGAACTCGCTCAGCGCGGCACGGTGACGCGCGTCGGCGTCGAGGGCGGCGTCCACCAGCGCGGGGTCGTCACCACGGGTGACCTGGCTGGCACGGACGATGTCGGGGTTGTCGCGCAGGAGGCGGAGGTCGATCACGCCAGCAGCCTAACGAACCCGGCGGCGCAGCGGTCGTGGTCCTCCACAGGCGGAGGTCGACCACGCCAGCAGCCTCACGAACCCGGCGGTGCGGCGGTCGTGGTCCTCCACAGCCACGACCCCGCTACGGTGTCGCCATGGCCTGGACCCTCTGGGTCGCGATCGCGGCGCTCGCCGTCGCCGTCGTGGCCCTCGTCGTCGCGCTGGGGCTGCGCGCCCAGCAGTCGCGCCTGCGGCGCGCGCACGGCGCGGACCTCCCCGTCGAGGAGACGCCTCCCGACGACGACCCGCGCGAGCTCGTCGCGTTCGTCGCGAACCCGTCGAAGCCCGACGTCGTCGGGCTGGAGGCCGTGGTGCGCCGCGCCTTCGCCGACGCGGCGCTCCCCGACCCGCTGTGGTTCGAGACGACGATCGCCGACCCGGGCGTCGGGCAGACGCGCGCCGCGCTCGCCCAGGGCGCGGACGTCGTCGTCGCCGTGGGCGGGGACGGCACGGTCCGCGCGGTCGCGGAGGGCATGGTCGGCAGCGGCCGCACGATGGGCCTCGTGCCCGTGGGCACGGGCAACCTCCTCGCGCGCAACCTCGACCTGCCCGTGGGCGACGCCCGCGCGGCGCTCGCCGTCGTGATCGCGGGGTCGGACCGCCCGATCGACGTCGGCTGGGTCACGGTCCTGCGGTACGCGGACCCCGCAGGCCCCGGGGACGTGGAGGGCACGGCCCTCGACCCCGCCCGGGCGCCCGGCAAGGAGCACATCTTCCTCGTCATCGCCGGCCTCGGGTTCGACGCCGCGATGGTCGCCGACGCCGACGACGAGCTCAAGGCCAAGGTGGGCTGGGTCGCGTACTTCGTGGCCGGGATCCGCCACCTGCACGGTCGGCGCATGCGCGCCCGCATCCAGCTCGACGACTCGCCGCCCGTCGACGCGCGGCTGCGCTCCCTCATGATCGGCAACTGCGGGCGGCTCCCCGGCGGCATCACGCTCCTGCCCGACGCCGTGATCGACGACGGCGTGCTCGACGTCGCCGCGGTCGACACGCGCGGCGGAGTGGTGGGCTGGGCGCAGCTCTTCGGCGAGGTCGTCATGCAGGGGCTCGGCGTCCGGAACGACCTGCCCGCCAAGATCGGGCGCATCGACCACGCGCGGGCCCGGCGCGTCCGGGTGCGGGTCGAGGAGGGCGAGCAGGCGCAGGTCGACGGCGACGTGCTGGGCCTCGCGGTCGAGATCGAGACCCGCGTCGACCCCGGCGCGCTGGTGGTGCGCACGGCCTGAGTGCGCGCACGGCGCACGCGCCGTGGAGGCGGCGTGAGCGTCCGGCGCGGACCTGCGACGACGCCGCCGCCACGGTCGGGGGCGGCGGGACGCACCCCCGTAGGCTGGTCCGGTGACGTTCCCGGCCGCCGCGCTCCCCCCTGCCCGCACCCAGCCCGCCCGCCGGGACCGGGGCCTCGGGCCGCGGACGGCGGCGCTCGCCACGGCCGTCGCCCTGCTCCTGACGCTCCTCGCCACGGCCGGCCCGGCGGCGGCGACCACCGCGGCCGGATCGGCGGCGGCGACCACCGCAGGCCCCTCGGCGGCGACGACCACCGCGGCCGCCCCGACGGTCACGCAGGGCGGCCCGGCGACCACCGGGGCCACCGTCGCCTCCGGCTCGCTCGCCGCCGCGCCCGCGCACGACCCGCGGCCCGTCGTGCTGGTCGCGGTGGCCGGCCTGTACTGGAGCGACGTCTCCCCCACCGCGACGCCGACGCTGTGGTCGATGATCCGGACGGGGTCCGTCGCGTCGCTCAACCTCGGGCGCACGGCGTGCACGACCGACGCGTGGCTCACGCTCTCCGCGGGGCGCATGGTCTCGGCGCAGGCGGAGGAGGCGCCCGTGGAGCCCCTCCCCGCCGACGCCGAGGAGCCCGCGAGCGGCTGCCTCCCTCTGCCCGTGCCCGCCGTCGCGACGACCGGCACGACCACGCCCGACGCACGCCCCGCCGACGTCCCCGGCTGGGCCGTCCTCACGACGCCCGCCACGGAGGAGACGCCCGCCCAGGCGGCGCGGCACGACCCCGGGACCGCCGCGGCCCGGCTCGTCGAGACGGGCGTCTGCACGACCGCCGTCGGGCCGGGTGCCGCGGTGATGCTCGCGGACGCCGTCGGGCACGTCGAGCGGTACGCGCCCTCGCTCGCCGCCCTCCCCGACGGCGGGCTCGACGCGTGCGACGTGACGGTCGTCGACCAGGGCGAGATCGTCGACTCGGCCACCGGCCGCGGCGAGAGCCTCGACGAGCTCGACGAGGCGCTCGCCCGGGTCATGGACGAGGTCGACCGGGGCACGCGCGTCGTCGTGGCCGGCGTGTCGGCCGGACCGGTCAGCGAGGCAGGGCTCCAGGTCGTCGTCGACTGGCGCAAGGGACAGCCGACGAGCCGCTGGCTCCACTCGCCGAGCACGCAGCAGGACGGCATCGTCCAGCTCGCCGACCTGACGGCGACCGTCGTGGAGTCGGCGGGCGGCAGCACCGAGGGGCTCGAGGGCGCCGCGCTCGAGCAGGGCGAGGTCCGGCGCATGGACGTGGCCCGCACGGTCGAGAACCGGCAGTACCTCAACGTCCTCACCAGCACCATCCCCACGCTCTACCCCGTGCTCGTGGGCCTCCTCGTCGCCACCCTGGTCCTGGCGCTCGGCGGCGTCCTGTGGGCGCGCCGCGCCGCCGTCCGCCGCGGGCGCGAGCCCGGCCCGGGGCCGCGCGGCCTGCGCGTGCTCTCCGCCGTGCTCATGGTGGCCGCGGCGGCTCCCG
Source organism: Cellulosimicrobium sp. 72-3 (assembly GCF_013127315.1). Lineage (NCBI taxonomy): Bacteria > Bacillati > Actinomycetota > Actinomycetes > Micrococcales > Promicromonosporaceae > Cellulosimicrobium > Cellulosimicrobium sp. 72-3. Next base: position 483,601 of record NZ_CP053419.1, on the reverse strand, counting down.
TCGCGGCGTCGCTCGCGAGCCTGTCCCGCTGGTGGGTGTGGAGCGCGCCCGCCCCGGCGCTCACGCTCGCGCTCGCGGTGAGCGCGGTGGTCGTCGCCCTCGTCGCGTGGGTCGTCTCGCGCCTCCTCCCGCGGCGCCCCTGGGCGCTGCCGTCGGCCCTCGCCGGGGTGACGTGGCTCGTGCTCACCGTGGACGGCGCGACCGGCACGACGCTCCAGCAGGCCTCCCTGCTCGGGACGTCCGCCGTCGTGGGCTTCACGCGCTTCTACGGCTTCAACAACGTGACCTTCGCCGTGTACGCCGTCGCCGGCCTCGTGCTGGCGGGCGGCCTCGCGTCGGCCGCGACCGCCCGCGGACGACGCCGGCTCGCGGCCTGGTCCGTCGTCGCCGTCGGGGTCGTCACGGTCGTCATCGACGGCTGGCCCGCGTTCGGCGCCGACTTCGGCGGCATCCTCGCCCTCGTCCCCGCGTTCGCCGTCCTCGCGCTCCTCGTGGGCCGCATCCGCATCACGTGGCTGCGCGCGCTCGTCGTCGCGCTCGCGACGGTGCTCGTGGTCGTGGTCGTCGCGGTCGTCGACTGGCTGCTGCCGGGCGGGCGGTCCCACCTCGGCGGGTTCGTCCAGACCGTCGTGGACGGCGCCGCGCTCGACGTGATCGGCCGCAAGGCGCTCGGCGCCTGGGCGACCCTCGCGAACCCGCTCGGCGCGGTCGCCGCGGTGCTCGTGGTCCTCGTGGCCGTCGCCGTGCTGCGCCCCGAGCGCTTCCGCCTCCCGGAGGTCGCGCGGGCCTACGAGAACTGGCCGGTGCTGCGCCCGCTCGTCGTCGCGCTCGTCGTCGTCGCGGGCGTCGGCTCCGTCCTCAACGACTCGGGCGTCATCATCGCCGTCATGGTCGTGGTGGTCGCCACCGCGATGATCGTGCCGGGGTTCCTCGCGCGCCCCGCGCCCCGGCAGACCACGGGAGCCGTTCCCGAGCCGGGGATCCGGCGCATGCCGACGATGCTCGCGACGGTGGGGGGCGGGCTCCTGCTCGTCGTCCTGCTCGCCGCCACGGTGCTCGCCTCGACGGGGCTCCGACCGGCGGCCAGCGCCGCCCCGGCGGGCGGCGAGGCGTCGGTGACCCGCTCCGACGCGATCGCGACGGACCGGCCGGTCGTCGTCGTCGGGACCACGGGCGTCACGTGGAGCGACGTCACGTCGTCCGCCACCCCGACCCTCCACGCCCTGCTCACCGACGGCGCGGGAGCCGGCGGCGTCTCCCAGCCCACGGGCGCGGCGAGCCGCTGCACCGTCGGCGGCTGGCTCGCGCTCTCCGCCGGGCAGCTCGCCGAGGTCACGACCGAGCGCGCACCCGACGGCGCGTGGGCGTGCCCGACGGCGCAGCCCGCCCCCGACGGCGCGGACGGGGCGCAGGTCGAGGGGTGGGACGACCTGGTCGCCCTCCAGCGCGGCTCGGGCTACCAGGCGCGCCTCGGCGTCCTCGGCGACGCGCTCGCCGCGGCCGGCGCCGACGGCGCGGTGTGCGCGACGGCGGTGGGCCCCGGTGCGGCGGTCGCGCTCGCGGACTCCGCGGGCCAGGTCGCGCGCTACCGCGACCTCGCGGACACGACCGCACCCGGCTCCGACGCGTTCGCGTGCCCCGTGACCGTCGTCGACGCGGGCGACGCGACCCCGCCGGTCGTCGACCCCGATCTCCCGGCGGACGAGCGCGCGACGCTGCGCAGCACCCTGCGCGCCGACCGCCTCACCGCGGTCGACGCGACCGTCGGCGCCGTGCTCGACGCGGCCCCGAGCGGCACGACCGTGCTCGTCGTGGACGTCGCCGGCGCGCCCGGCACCCGTCCCGCGCTCGGCACGACGCTCGTGCGCCCGTCGTCCGACGGCCCCGACCAGTCCCGCTACCTGACGAGCGCCGCCACGCGGACCGACGGCGTCGCGCGCGTGCTCGACGTCCCCGCCACGGTGCTCGACGCCGCGGGCGCCGCCACCCCGGCGCGGATCCAGGACACGCCGCTGGCCTGGGGCTCGCCGCGCCCGGCCGACGCGACGTCGACCGCCGACGCCCTCGCCGACCTCACGACCCGCGACCACGTGCGCCGCGCCGTGTACACCGCGTTCGTCGACGTGCCGCTCTACGCGGGGCTCGTGATCGCCGGGCTCTGCCTCCTGCTCGCGCCGCGCGCCGCGCGCGCGACGGGCGACCGTGCGCGCGCCCGCTGGGCCCGGGCGGCGCACTGGGCCCGCGGGGCCGCGCTCGTCGTCGCCGCGGTGCCCACCGCCGCCTTCCTGGTGTCGCTCACGGGCTGGTGGCGGTTCGGGAACCAGACGCTCGCGATCGTCGTGTCCACGGTCCTCGCGACGGCGGCCGTCGCCGGCCTGGGCGCGCTCGCCCCGCGTCGGCCGGTGTGGCTCGGGCCCGGGATCGTCGCGGGCATCACGTTCGCCGTGCTCACGCTCGACGCGCTCGTCGGCACCCCGCTCAACCGGGCGAGCCCGCTCGGCTCGGCACCGACGTTCGGCGCGCGGTTCTACGGGTTCGGGAACCCGACGTTCTCCGTGTACGCGGTCGCGGCGCTCGTCGTCGCCGCGGCGCTCGCGCAGTGGCTCGTCGCGCGCGGCCACCGGTACGCCGCCGCCGCGACGGTGGGGGTCATCGGCCTCGTGACGATGGTCGTGGACGTGTGGCCGACGCTCGGCGCCGACCTCGGCGGCGGCCTCGTCGTCGTGCCCGCGTTCGCGGTGCTGGGACTCGCCGCCTCGGGCGCGCGCGTCACGTGGCGCCGCTTCCTGCTCGTCGCCACGGCGGGCGTCGCGCTCGTCGCCGCCATCGGCGTGCTCGACTGGCTGCGCCCGGCCGACGAGCGCTCGCACCTGGGCCGGTTCGTCGGGCAGGTCGTCGACGGGTCGGCGTGGGAGACGCTGCTCCGCAAGGCGGGCTACGCGGCGCGGTCGGTGCTCGGCGGGGTGCCGGTGTGGCTGACGATCGCCGTGCTCGTCGCGGCCGCGCTGCTGCTGTTCTGGCCCCGACGCTTCACGCCGCGCTGGTTCGCGCGCACGGAGGCCGCGTGGCCGCTCGTGCGCCCGACCCTCCTGGCCCTGTGGATCGTGGCCGTCGCGGGCTCCCTCGTCAACGACTTCGGTGTGCGGATCGCGCTCATCGCGCTCATCCCGGCGGTGCCGCTGCTCACCGTCGCCGCGCTCCACGCGGCGGACGCCGGCGACCGCGACGGCGAGCGCGAGGACCCGGACGAGCGCGCCGGGGCGGGCTCCGCGTCGCGAGTCGAGAGCGCCACGTCGTGACGCGCTACACGAGGACGAGCTCCGTGCCGCCCGTGGCGTGGTCACCGAGGGCGACGCTCCGGATCGCCGGGTCCTCGTAGGTGTTCCAGTAGTACGTCGAGGTGCGGGACGAGAAGAGCCCGGTGTACACCGTGATCTCGAACTCGCCCGACCCCATCGCGGCGCAGCCGTCGACCATCGCGACCTGCTGCAGCGTGTGGAAGGCGCGGCTGACGTTCTCCTCCTCGGTGCCCTTCGTCGGGTAGTGGGAGTTGACGTACGCGGCCCGGACGAACCGGGACGGCGAGTAGTAGTCGCCGGGGACGCCGCGCATGTGCGAGCCCGAGCCGAACGGGGCGAGGTGGGCCCGGCCCACGACCGTGTCCTCGGGGAAGTCCGGCGAGACGTTGAGGTAGTTGCGCAGGTTCTCGTGGTGCCAGTCGAACCCGGGCTGGTTCGTGAGCACGTCGACGTCGTCCTGGAACACGTGCAGGCCGTCCGCGGTGTGCTCGAGCACGATCGCCCGCTGCGCGTCGGCGACGATCCAGTGCAGCAACGAGCTGGGGTACTTCTCGTTGATGGGACGGTCGACGACCACCACGTCCGCGAGGGCCGCCTCGACCTCGTCCACGCTCGCGAACTGCGCGCACACCCACAGCGGGAGCTCGAACGCCGCGACGTTGACCGCGCCGTCGACCGGTCCGGGCGCGTAGGCCGCGTAGCCCGGGAAGTTGAGCCCCGCGACGGCCAGGCCCGCGTCGTTGCCGCAGTCGAAGTAGAGCGGGGTGTCCTCCTCCACGATGCCCATGCCGATGACCGCGTGCTCGATCGAGCGCACGGCGCCGAACGGCGAGCGCGGCGCGTAGCCCGTGGGCGTCACCACGACCTGCTGCCCGTAGCCGCTCGTCCAGTCGAGGTTGCGTGCCAGGTACACGCTGCCCTGGTCGTCCGAGAACCTGATCCCTGTGCACATCGCGCTGCCCCCGTCGTCGTCGGCACGGCACGCGGGACCGCGCGCCGCCGGGTCACGACGTCGTGCCCCGTCCTCCCATGGTGCGTCCGGGCTCCGGATGGGGCCACCGGCAGGGGCGCGCCTCAGGGCTGCAGGTAGACGGCGATGTGCTCCTCGACCGCGCGCTCCGCGCGGTCCGGGTCGGCCGACCGCAGCGCCGCGAGCAGGTCCCGGTGCTGCTCGACGACGGCGTGCGGGTCCTCGTGGTGCGGCGCGTCGCGGACGAAGTACGCGCGGACGCGCGGCTGGATGAGCCGCCAGATCTGCAGCGACTGCGTGTGGCTCGCGGCGGCGATCACCGCCTCGTGGAACTCGAGGTCGAGGTCGGCGAGGCGACGGGCGTCGAGCGGGTCCGCCGCGCGCTCCATCGCTGCCACCGTGCGGTCGAGCGCGTCCAGGAGCGCGGGGTCCTGCGCACGCGCCGCCGAGCGGAACGCGACCTTCTCGATGACGGTCCGCACCGGGACGAGGATCTCGGCGATCTCCTCCTGGGAGATGTCCACCACGACGGCGCCGCGGTACGGGTGGGAGACGACGAGCCCTTCCTGCTCGAGCACCATGATCGCCTCGCGCACCGGGCCGCGGCTGATGCCGTAGGCGGCGGAGAGGTCGCGCTCGACGAGGCGGTCCCCGGCGGCCAGGTCGCCGGAGGCGATGCGTTCGCGCAGGTGGCGCAAGACCCAGTCGCGCCGGGACTCGGGCGGCGATGCGGGCAGGACGGGCACGACGGCGACCTCTCACTCGGGAGGGCTCCACCCTAGTGGGTGGCCGATGGTTGACCATCTACCATCGAGCGACCTAGAGTCGCGGTCCACGGCACCGACGAGAGGACACCCATGAGGATCACCGCCATCACCGCCGCCGGGCTGCGCGGCGCCACCCCCGAGGGCGGCTGGCAGGAGGAGCTGCGGCAGGACGACGTCGTGCACACCCTCGTCGCCGTCCACACCGACGAGGGTCTCGTCGGCGTCGGCAGCGTGTTCACCACGGAGGACCTCGTGCGCGGCGCGCTCGACGTCCTGCGGTCCTTGCTCCTGGGGGCGAACGCGCTCGAGCCCGAGCGCACGAGCGAGCGGCTGCACCGCACGACGTTCTGGATGGGCCGCGGCGGGTCGATCACGCACGCGATCAGCGGCGTCGACACCGCGCTGTGGGACCTCCTCGGCCAGGCGACGGGCCAGCCCGTCGGGCGCCTCCTCGGTGGGCGGTACCGCGACCGGGTGCGCCCGTACGCGTCCCTGCTCATGGACGAGCCCGACGCGCTGCGCGACCACCTCACCGCGCTGCGCGCCGAGGGGTGGACCGCGTTCAAGATCGGCTGGGGTCCCTTCGGCCGGGTCGACGAGCGGCTCGACGAGCGCATCGTCGCCGCGGCGCGCGACGCCGTCGGCCCCGACGCGATGCTCATGGTCGACGCGGGCGGCAGCGACAGCGCGTGGAGCCAGGGCTACAAGTGGGCCCTGCGCACCGCGCGCATGCTCGACGCGTACGGCGTCGCGTGGTTCGAGGAGCCGCTCCCGCCGGACGCGATCGAGGACTACACGCACCTGCGCAGGCGCTCGCCCGTGCCGATCTCGGGCGGCGAGGTGCTCACGCGTCGGCAGGCGTTCCAGCCGTGGATCGAGGGCGGCGCCCTCGACATCGTGCAGCCCGACGTCACGAAGGTCGGCGGGACGAGCGAGCTGCGGCGCATCGCGTGGTCCGCGCACGACCACGGCGTCAAGCTCGTTCCGCACGGGTGGAACACCGCCGTCGGGCTCGCCACGGACCTCCAGCTCGCCTCCGCCCTGCCAGATACGGACCTCGTCGAGTACGTCACCGGCTCGCCCTACATCGACGACCTGACGACCGACCGCTGGACGCTCGACGCGGACGGGATGCTCCCGATCCCCGACGGTCCCGGGCTCGGCATCACGCTCGACCGCGACCGCCTCGCGCGCTACTGCGACGTCGACGCGCTGCTCAGGAGCGCGTCGTGAGCCCGCGGTCGCTCGTCGTGACGGGCGCGGCGTCGGGGATCGGCCGCGCGGTCGCCGTGGGCGCGGCGCGCGACGGCTGGTTCGTGCACGTGCTGGACCTCGACCCCGACGGCGCCGCGGCCACCGTGGACCTCGCCCGGCAGGCGGGCGGGGACGGGCGCGCGCACGTGCTCGACGTGACCGACGCCGCCGCCGTCGCGGCGGCGGTCGGGACGGTCGCGGAGTCCGGACCGCCGCTGCGCGGCCTCTTCGCGGGCGCCGGGATCGACGTGGGCGGGGCGGCGCACGAGCTCGACCCGGCCACGTGGCGCCGCGTGCTCGACGTCAACGTGACGGGCACGTTCCTCGTCGTGCGCGAGGTGCTGCGCGCGATGATCGACGGCGACGGCGGGAGCGTCGTGCTGTGCGGCTCGCCCGCCGCGACGGTCGGCTTCGCGGCCGGGGGCGCGACGGCGTACGGCGCCTCGAAGGGCGCGGTGTCGTCCATGGTCCGCACCCTCGCGGTCGACTACGCGCGCCACGGCGTCCGGGTGAACGCGATCGTCCCCGGCCCGACGGAGACCCCCCTCATGTGGGCCAACGTGCCCGCCGACGAGGTGGCCGCCACGCGCGCGCAGATCGAGCACGAGGTCCCGCTGGGTCGGCTCGCGCGGCCCGAGGAGATCGCCGAGCCCGTGCTCTGGCTGCTGTCGGACCGCTCGTCGTACACGACCGGGTCGCTCGTCGGGTGCGACGGCGGCGTCCTCGCCAAGTCGTCGATCAGCGTATGAGTGCGCCGGACGCCCCGGCACGTCGCCCCCGGGTCGGGGCGACGTGCTGGGCGATCGGCGACGGCTGGATCCCGCCGTACGGCACGGGCGACGACCCGACCCTCGCAAGCCACGAGAGCCTGTGCCTGCTCAACGCCGGTCCCGACGACGCGCGCGTCGAGATCCGTCTCTACTTCGCCGACCGCCCGCCGGCCGGCCCCTACGTCGTGGTGGTGCCCGCCGAGCGGGTGCGCCACGTGACGCTCAACGACCTCGACGACCCCGAGCCCGTGCCCCGCGGCACCGACTACTCGGCCGTCGTCGTCGCGTCGGCGCCCGTCGTCGTCCAGCACACGCGGCTCGACTCGCGGCAGGCCGCCAACGCCCTCTTCAGCACGATCGCCCACCCCGTCGACACCCTTCGAGAGGACCTCCGATGACGCAGACCTCCACCCCGACGACCGCCCGCCGGGGCACGCCGTGAACGCCGCGACGGGCCGGCTCGGCCACGGCGCCCTCACCCCGCTCGTCGTCGCGTCGACCGTCGGGGCGGCGCTGGGCGGGTTCATGTTCGGCTTCGACACGGCCGTGGTCAACGGCGCCGTCGACGCCCTCAAGGCCGAGCTCGGCGTCGGGAGCGCGCTCGTCGGCGTGATCGTCGCGAGCGCGCTGCTCGGCGCGGCCGTGGGCGCCTTCGCCGCGGGCACGATCGCGGACCGCTTCGGGCGACGGCGCCTCATGATGGTCGCCGGGACCCTGTTCGTCACCACGTCGATGCTGTGCGCCGTCGCGCACGACGGCCCGACCCTCGCGCTGTGGCGCTTCCTGGGGGGCGTCGGGGTGGGGATGGCGTCCGTCGTCGCCCCGCTCTACATCGCCGAGATCGCCCCCGCCCGGCTGCGCGGGCGGCTCGCGACGGCACAGCAGATGTCGATCGTCCTGGGCATCTTCGCCGCGCTCGTCTCGAACGCGTCCCTCGTCCGCGCGGCGGGCGGGGCCGAGGCGGAGCTGGCCCTCGGCCTGCCCGCCTGGCGGTGGATGTTCCTCGTCGCGGTCGTGCCGTCGCTCGCGTACGTGGTCGCGGCGGTCCTGCTGCCCGAGTCGCCGCGGTACCTCGTGATGCGCGGCGACCGGGACGGCGCCGCCCGCACGCTGCGCCGCCTCCACCGCGTCCCGGAGGGCGACGCGCTGCTGGGCGTCGCGACCATCGAGGGGACGCTCCACGAGGCGCGGCCGGCGTGGTCCCACCTGTTCTCCGGCCCGGGCCGCCTCAAGCCCATCGTCTGGCTGGGGATCGCGCTCGCCGCGCTCCAGGCGCTGGTCGGGATCGACGTCATCTTCTACTACTCGACGTCGCTCTGGGCGCAGGTGGGCTTCGGCGAGCAGCAGGCCTTCTGGCTCTCGGCCCTCACGTCGCTCGTCAACGTCGCGGCGACCGTCGTCGCGATCTTCCTCGTCGACCGCGTGGGTCGGCGTCGCCTGCTGCTCGTGGGGTCGGTGGGCATGACGGTCGCCCTGGCCGTCATGGCGACCGGGTTCGCCCAGGCGCAGCAGACCGCGGACGGCGTCGCGTTCGTCGACGCGTGGGGCGTCGTGACCCTGGTCGCGGCGAACGTCTTCGTCGTGGCCTTCGCCGTCTCGTGGGGTCCGGTGGTGTGGATCCTCGTCGGGGAGATGTTCCCCAACCTGCTGCGCGCCCGCGCCGCGTCGCTCGCCGCCGCTGCGAACTGGGCGGCGGGCATCGCCGTCAACCTCACGTTCCCCTCGCTCCGGGACCTGTCGCTCCCCGGCAGCTACGCCCTCTACGCGGTGTTCGCGGCGGCGTCGTTCGTGCTCGTGCTCCGCGCGCTGCCCGAGACGGCGAACCGCCCGCTTGAGGAGATGCGGGAGGACACCGCGTCGGGTGGACAGCAATCACTTTAGGAGTGTTAAAGTGATTGCATGATCCCGAACTCCATCACCCCGGAGCAGGCCCGCCGTCAGCTCGGCCAGGCGGAGGAGGTCGCCGCCCAGGCCCACCGCGCGACCCGCTGGTACCCCTGGCTCAGCGTCGGGCACGCCGTCGCCGCGCTCGCGTACACGATCGCGATCGACGCCCTCGACGCACCGTGGTGGCCCGCCACCACGGTGCTCGTGGTCGTCCTCGCGCTGCTGTGGTCCGCCGTCGCGCGGCACCACCGGACGGCGCCCCGGCACTGGGTGCGCGACATGGGCATCGCCCTCATCACCTGGGCGGTGCTGTACTTCGTGATGCTCGACCCGGCGCTCCAGCTCGTCGGCGCGACGTCGCCCGCCTGGTGGGTCGTCGCCGGCGTCGTCGCCGCGTCCCCGTTCGCGGCGTGCGCGTTCGCGAGCGCACGCCGGTGAGCCACCCGCGCAAGGGCCTGGACGCGCTCATCCACTCGCCCGTGCGCTTCTCGATCCTCGCCGCCCTGGCGAACGTCGAGAGCGCGGACTTCCGCTTCCTGGCCGACCTGGTCGAGCTGAGCGACTCGTCCCTCTCCCAGGCCCTCACCGCGCTCTCCGACGCGGGCCTCGTGGAGATCCGCAAGGAGGCCGCCGGACGCCGGACGCGCACGTGGGTCCGCATCAGCGACCGCGGGCTCGACGCGTTCCGGCAGCACGTGCGCACCCTCGAGCAGATCGCCCGCACCGGTGCGATCGAGCCCCAGCCCGACCCGACCCCGAGAGGCACCGCACCATGACGCCGACGTTCCGTCGAGCCACCGCCGCTGACGTCCCCGCCGCGGCCCGCACCCTCGCCGCCGCGTTCCACGACTACCCCTGGACCCGCTGGGCCGTCCCGGAGGACGACTACCCCGAGCGTCTCGCCGCGCTCCAGGAGATCTACCTTGAGCACGCCCTCGCGCACGGGATCGTGGTCGTCCACGACCCGGCGGACTCCGTCGTCGCGCTCATGCCGCCCGACGCCCCCGCTCCCCCCGATGACGTCCAGGAGCGCGTCGCCGCGCTGCACGGCCCGCGCCTGCAGGCCGTGGCCGCCGCCGAGCTCCCGCCGTCCCCGCCGGACGCGTGGACGCTCGCGACGGTGGGGGTCCTGCCGTCGCTCCAGGGCACCGGGCTCGGCAGCGCGGTGTGCCGGGCCGCCCTGCGCGACCCCGCCCTCGGGGACGCGCCCGTCGCGCTCGAGACCTCCGACGCGCGCAACGTCACCTTCTACGAGCGGCTGGGCTTCGTGCGCACCGCGACCACGCAGGTGCACGACGGTCCCGTCGTGCACGGCATGGTCCGCACGCCGACGCCCTGAGCGCCGCCTCGGTCAGTGGTCGCCCGCGCGCACGCGGTCGACGGCGGAGCGCATCTTGCGCGCGTTCACCGCCAGCAGCACGTCGCGGTACTGGGCGGCGCGGTGGAGCTGGCCCTTGAGGTCGTTCGACGACGCGCGGTGGCGCAGGTCGCACGGCACCTCGACCGCCACGTACCCCTTGCGGAGCAGGTCGATCGTCATGCCCGTCTCGACGCCCCACCCGCGCGCGAGCGGCGTCGCGGCCTCGAACGCCTCGCGCGTGAGGCACCGCATCCCGGAGAGGGGCTGCGTCGGGGTCCACCCCGTGAGGGACTGGATCGCGCGGCGCGCGGCCCCCACGACGATCCCCCGGCCGCCCGCGCCCGGCTGCGGCGGGAGCAGCGCGATGGCGACGTCGGCGTACCCGTCGAGCACGGGCGCGACGAGCGGCGCGGTGTTCACCGCGGTCTCGCCGAGGTCGCCGTCGATGAAGAGCAGGAGGCGCGGCGGGCGGTCGGCCGCGTCGCGCATCGCGACGACGGCGGCGCCCGTCTCCATGGCCGCGGCCTTCCCGCGGTTGTGGGAGTGCCGCACGACGACGGCGCCCGCCTCGCGCGCGACGTGCTGGGTGTCGTCCTCGCTCCCGTCGTCGACGACGAGCACGAGGTCGACGTGCGGGATGGCCTTCGCGGCGCGCACGGTGGCGGCGATGCGGCGGGACTCGTCCTTCGCGGGGATGATCACCGCGACGCGCTGGCGGACGGCGCGGCCCGTGCGCCCGTCACCGGCCACGGGGCGCGGCGTGCGCGCCCGCGTGCCGGACGCCGACAGGTACGTCGGCGGCGTGCTCGCCGTGCTCGTGGGGGCACTCCCCGTGTTCTTCCCCGTATCGGTCGACCGATGGTCCGCGTTCACGCCGTCCAGCCTAGTAGTGCAAAGAGTTGGCCGCAGATGTGTCGTCGTTCCACCAGCGGATCCGCTCGGGATCTCCGCAGGACGACCGGGCTGCGTTCCCAGGTCTCCCGGATCCTACTCGACGCGAGAGCCCGCCGACAGGGGCGTCGGCGGGCTCTCGGCGTGGTCACGCTCCCGCGTCGTGCGCTCGCGCGGGGGCTCCGGATCAGCAGAGCATGCGCGGGGTCAGCGGAGCGTGACCTGCCGGGACACGATGCCCGCGCGCGCACGGCGCTCGTTCGCGTCGAGCGGCTCCGTGACCGCGAGCGCCTCGGTGAGCCGCGCGTCGAGCTCCGCGACCGGGCCCTCGAGCTCGTCCGCCTCCGTGCCGCGGGGCAGCTCCCAGACGGGGACGAGCAGGCCGCTCGACCGGAAGGCACCGACGAACTTGCCGCCCGCGAGGCCGGACTCGCGCTTCGCGTGCAGGCGCGAGATCGCGTCGATGAGGGCGTCCTCCGGCTCGGGGCGGGCCCAGCGCAAGAACTCGCGCGACATGCGGCACCAGTACGCCGACTCGACGGCGTCGAGCTTGACGGTGGGCACCATCGACTCGGCCGCCTGGTCGAGCGAGGCCCGCAGGTCGGGCGTGATCTCCGCCGACGGGTCGAGCCAGAACGCGAAGTCCTCGTGCACGGTGACGTCGAACGGGACGGAGAGGTCGAGCACGTCCTGCAGGCGCGGGCCGGCGTCGGGCAGGGCGCTCGTCTCGATGGACGTGCCGGGCTCGGCGTCGATCGCCTCGAGGAGCGCGGCGGCGAGGTCGCGGCTCGTGTCGCCCGAGCCGGCGAGGGTCTGGACGGCGAGGAGGATCGTGCCGTCCTGACGGTGCAGCGCGGCCCAGCCGGCAGGCAGGACCGTCACGACGAGGACGTCGCGCGCCCCGTGCTCGGCGGTCGTGCGCGCGGTCGCGGTGGCCGAGGGGACGACCTCGCGCATCGCGACCCAGTCGGTCTCGCCGGGGAGCCCCTCGAACGGGCGCAGCACGAAGTCGGGCGTGGTGTTCTTGGCCATGCGCGGCAGTCTACTGGCGCGGCCTACCGGCGCGGCGGCGTGGCGGGCCGGGTGCGCGGGCGCAGGCGGACGTCGGGCAGCGCGGGCGCGGGCAGGGGTCCGCCGTCGTACCCGACGACCTCGCCGTAGCGGCGCTCGCGCGCGCCGTCGGCGTACCGGGTGCCGCCGCGGTTCGGACCCTGGTCCCCCGTGACGACGAGCTGGGCCTGCCAGTCCGCGCGGGCGCGCGCGACGTCGTCGTGCGAGCGGCCCACGAAGTTCCACCACATGACGATGTCCTCGCCGAACGGCTCGCCCCCCACGAGCACCGCCCGCGCCGGGGCGTCCGGCCCTGCCTCGACGACGAGCGTCGTGCGGCCGGGCTCGACGTACCCCAGCGACGACGGCGGCACGGGCGAGCCCTCCAGCCGCACGGCGCCCTCGTCGACGAGGAGGCCGTGCTCGAACGTCGGGTCCACGTCGAGCGTGACGCGCGCGCCGGGCGCGAGGTCGAGCTGCGCACCGACGATCGGCGTGTAGGTCGTGGCGGGCGAGCGCAGGGCGGCGCCGCCCACGCGGAGCGCGCCGAGGAAGACCTGCACGCGCGCGCCGTCGACCGTGGCGACGGGGAGGTCGGCGTGGTGCTCGAACGCGGGCGGGTCCGCGAGGCGGTCGCTCGGGAGCGCGACCCAGAGCTGGACGCCGTGCAGGACCGGGGGCCGCTCGCCGCGCGGCGACTCCTCCGAGTGCGAGATGCCGCGACCCGCGGTCATGAGGTTGAGCTCGCCGGGCCGCACCGTCTGGAGCGACCCGACGGCGTCGCGGTGCAGGATCTCGCCGGCGAACAGCCACGTGACCGTCTGGAGCCCGGTGTGGGGGTGCGGCGGCACCTGCATGCCGTCGGTGCCGTCGCCGATCGCGGGCAGCGGGTCCGGCCCGTAGTGGTCGAGGAAGCACCACGCGCCGACGAGCGACCGCGCGCGCTGCGGGATCGTGCGCCGCACCCGCATCGCCCGGGTGCCCCCGAGCGGGACGTCGCGGTGCTCGAGGATCTCGACCGCGGCGCCTCCGCCGTCGTCGTGGGGCGCGCCCGCCGAGCAGACGCGCTCCTCGGGCCGGGTCTCGAGGTTGCTCATGGCACGAGCGTAGGCGCGCGGGGCGGAGCCGTCCTGCGCCTGTCGACGGTCTTCGCGTCGGGCCGTGCCCGCGGGAGAATGGGGACGAGGCCCCTCGGAGCAGGATTCCGAGGGGCCTCGCCGTGTCCGCGCGACCCCGGGGCGGTCGGGCCGGGTGGCCCGTCGGGGCGCCGCTCGCGACGTGGCGGCCCGGCGCCCTCGCGTCCGCCCGGGTGCCCGGGCAGGTGCGGTGACGCCGATCGCGGTCGGCCTTCCGGGTCCGGTAGGAACCTGCGCCGTCGCGCGCAGCCCCGCAGCAGGGGGTGGCGGGTCGTCCACCGTTCTCCGGTCGGCCGTGCCCTCGCGTGCGCGGCGAGACGTCGTGCGGTCCTGGCGAGGCCCTCAGACCCCTGCGTGCTGCGTGCCGGAACCCCGTCGTCCGTGTGCGCCCGTCCGGGCCGTTACGGACGTTTGTAGTCCTCGGCCCGGGGGTCTGCAAGAGTTCCCACCGTTGTCATTTGGGCCGGCCGGATCACCACAGGTTCGTCCACAGGACGGCCCGCGCCGTTCCCACGCCGCCCACAGGCCTGTGGATGAATTCTGTGGACAGGCCTCGCCGCGAGCCAGGCCCGTCCGACCCCGCGGCGCGGCCCGTGCGCACGCCCTCAGACCCAGAACCGCGCCGACGGTGCCGCCGCCGGGGAGAGCCGCTCGTCGAGGTCGAGGTCGCGCACGACGAACCCGCCGTCGTCGACGAGCGTCCCCGCGAGCCGGCCCTGGAGCATCGCCGCGAGCCGGGCGAGCAGCACCCGGGCACGCGAACGCGCGATGACGTGCAGCCCCGAGGGCCGCTCGACCGCGAGCTCGTCCGGCTCGGTCGGCACCCACGTGAGGCGGTAGGCGTGCGGCCCGTGCTCGCGCCAGTCGAGGCCGTCGAGCGCGAGCGGGACCCGCGCGACGCGTCGGGCCTCGAGCCGCACCGCGCCGTCGTACGGGGTCTCGCCCGACAGCACGTACTCCGCGAGGCCGTCCGCGCCCGGCCGCACCACGACGACCCCCGCGCCGGGGACCGTCGTGCGCAGGACGCCGAGCGCGTCGTCGGGCCCGAGCACGTGGGCGCTGTAGAGCGTGAGGTCGACGCCCGATGCCGGGTCGGGCGTGAGCACGGTCCGGCCGTCCGCGACGACCGCGCCGCCGACGCGCCGGGCCGCGGCGACGGCCCAGCCCAGCACGCGGAGCTCGAGCCCCTGCGGCAGCCCAGCCGGGAACGCGCGCACCAGCCCGTCGCGGTCGTCGGTCACCGAGCCGGTCGACGTGCCGGTCGACGTGCCGGTCGACGTGCCGGCCCAGGCGCCGGTCCGCGCGACGGGCGCGAGCCGCGCGTCGGGGTGGTCGACGTGCAGCGCGAACGCCTCGGCGCCCCCGCCCGCGAGGCCGAGCGCCTGCGTCTGCGGCGGCGTGAGCGCGAAGGGCCCGACGACGCGCGCCCCCTCGGCGAGGCGCAGCTCGCCCGGTGCGACGACGCCGTCGGGCACCACGCCACGGAACCGCGCACCGGCCATGGGGCGCGCCGCTCCCCCGCCGCCCGGCGGGGTCGTCCAGGCCGCGCCGACGAACCAGGCGCGCGCGAGCGCGTCCACGGGCGTGCGGGCCGCGCCGCGCGAGCGGGGCGTCGCGAGCAGGTGCGCACCGGCGTGCGCGTCCGGCACCAGGCCGGCGACGGGGGCGTCCATGACCGGAACGTAGAGCGCCCCGGAGGCGACGGTGTTACGGCGGTGTCACGAGCGTGGGTCCGCTCACCGGGACCCCGCGGGCGTCAGGCGCCGACGTCGTGGAGGTGGTGGACGACGTCGTGCACGAAGTACTGCCCCAGCGTCCGGACGGTGAAGACCGACCCGTTCGAGCGCCGGCCGGGACGCTCCCACTGGTCGGGGACGAGCGCGTCGAAGCGGCCCGCGACGCGGTCGCCCGCGATCCGGAGCTCGCGCGCGACCACGGCCGGGTCCTGGTGCGCGTAGTCCTCCGCGACCGCGGTCGCGTCCTGGTCCCAGTTGGCGAACCGCGGGTCGTCGCCCTCGACCATGGACTGCACGCGCACGTCGAACACCGTGAAGACGTCGCGGACGTGCGCGGCGTACTCGAGCACCGACCACGTCGTCGGGTCAGGTCGGGTCCGTGCGTCGGGGCGGCCCAGGGCCGCGACGTAGCGCGGGACGGCGTCGCGGACCGCGGCGCCCACGCGGTCGGGCGTGACCTCGGCGGCGACGAACCCGCACTCGGGGCACGGCCGCTCCATGACCCACGTCCAGTCCTTGGTGTCCGCGGGGACGGGCGGGAACTCCGGGTCCGGGGCGGCGGCGGGGACGCCCTCGGGCGACGCGGTCGTGTCCATGGCGGCAGTGTGCCAGACGGCGCAGCGCCCTCTCCGGGGCCCGGATCGTCGGGGATTAGCGTTCTGACACGACCTGCCTATGATGTCAGCATGCCCAAGATCATCGGAGGGTCCCTCCACGAGCACCGCGCCCAGACCCGGCAGAAGCTCTTCGCGGCGCTCTCGACCCTCATGATGGACCGGGGCTTCGACGCCATCTCGCTCGCGGACATCGCCGCCGCCGCCGGGGTCGGCCGCACCGCGGTGTACAACCACTTCCCCGACAAGGAGGCCCTGCTCCTCGGGTTCATCACCCACGAGACGGAGCAGTACGTGGGGACGCTGGAGCGCGCGCTGGAGCACGTGGACGACCCGGTCGAGCAGCTGCGCACGTACATCCGCCAGCAGGCCCAGCTCAAGCGCATCTTCCACCTCGCGCCGGGGCCGGACCTGCGCACCGTGCTCTCGCGCACCACGCGCCAGCGGCTGCGCGAGCACGCCGAGCTCGTCGAGGCGATCCTGCGCCGCATCGTCCGGTCGGGGATCGAGGCGGGCGAGTTCCCCGCGCAGGACATCGACACGACCGTCCAGCTCGTCAACGCGTGCCTGTCCGGGCGGCTCGTGCCCGACGACCCGGTCGCGCGCGAGCAGGCGATCGAGGCGACGGAGGCGTTCGTGCTGCGCGCCGTGGGGGCCGACGCGACCTCGCCCGCGCTCGCGGGCTGACGACCGGAGCGCCGCCGAGCCGCGCCGCGGGCCCTCCGGTCCGCTGCCCGCAGAAGCCGCCCGGCTCTGGTCCTGCCCGCGACGGCCGTCACCTAGCCTCGGTACGTGCCGATCCTCCGCCGCCGCAGGCCGCGCGACGCGCCCGCCCGAGCGCGCTCAGGGCTCGGCGCACCGTTCCGGAACGTCTTCGCCGCCAACCTCAGCTCCAGCCTCGGCGACGGCATCGCGCGCGTCGCCGCACCCCTGCTCGCGGCACGGCTCACCGACGACCCGTTCCTCGTCTCCGGCGTCGCCGCCGTCTCGCTCCTGCCGTGGCTGCTCTTCGCCATCCCCGCGGGCGTCCTCCTCGACCGCGTCGACCGGCGCCGCGCGCTCGCGGCCGCGAACGCCGCGCGCACGCTCCTCGCCGGCGGGCTCGTCGCCCTCGCCGCGACGGGCACGCTGACGATCTGGTGGCTGTTCGCCGTCGTGTTCCTCTACGGCGCGCTCGAGACCGTGTACGACGGCGCGATCCGCGCGGTGCTGCCGTCGATCGTGGGCCCGGTCGACCTCCCCCGCGCGAACTCGCGCATCGAGGCGGGCGAGATCACCGTCCAGAACTTCCTCTCCGCGCCGCTCACGTCGGCGCTCTTCGCCGTCGCCGTCGTCGTGCCGCTCGGCACGGGCGCCGCCGCCTACGCCGTCGCGGGTGCGCTCGCCCTGTTCCTGCCCGCCGTCGCGGCGGGCGAGCACCGCGCCGCGCCGGCCGACGGCGTGGAGACCGCACCACCGTGGTTCCGCCAGCTCGGCGACGGCTTCCACTACCTGTGGGCGCACCCGACGTTGCGGCCCCTGTGGATGCTGTCCGTCGTCGTCGGGCTGTGCTTCTCCGCCGCGACGGCCACGACCGTGCTCTACGTCCTCGACGTGCTGGACGTCCCGGAGGCCTGGTACGGCACGTTCCTGCTCGTGGGGGCCGCGGGGTCGCTCGTCGCGGCGGCCCTGGCGAACCCGACGAAGGAGCGCTTCGGGACGGGGCGGACCGTCGCGGTCGCGAACCTCGTCACGCCCGTCTCGCTCGTGCTCCTCGGCGTCGTGCCACTCCTGCCCGCCGGGGGCGTCGTCGCCGCCGCTGTGCTGCTCGGGGTGGGGTTCGGCGCGGTGACCCTCTGGAACGTGCTCGTCATGTCGTTGCGGCAGGCGATGATCCCCGGTCGGCTGCTCGGCCGGGTCCACGGCACCTGGCGCACGCTGCTGTGGGGGGTCATGCCGCTCGGGTCGTTCCTCGGCGGGCTCCTCGCGCGCTCCGACCTGACGGCGCCGCTCGTCGTGGGCGGTGCCCTGGGCACGCTCGCGGCGGGACTCGGCTTCCGGTTCCTCACGAGGCTTCCCGACCCCGAGGACGTCGACCGGATGGCGGACAGAGGATAGGCAAGCCTCACCTCTGTGGGTTACAGTTCCTGACGCATCGTCATGACACCGCGTCAGGACGTGCTGTCCCGCCCCGACGCACCCGCAGGAGCCACCCCGTGACTGCCCTCACCCACGACCTCCACCGCGCCGACGAGTCCGTCCCGCTGTCGCAGCGGCTGCGCGAGGGCACGCGCCCCGAGCACGAGCAGGCCGAGGGCTCCGGGTTCGTCGAGCGGCTCATGACCGGGCGCCTCGACGTCGCGGCGTACGCCGACCTCGCCGCCCAGCAGTGGGCCATCTACGGCGCGCTCGAGGACGCGAGCGCCGCGATGCGCGACGACGCCCAGGGCGCGAGCCTCGTGTTCGACGAGCTGACGCGCACCCCCGAGATCGAGAAGGACCTCACGTTCCTCGTGGGCGCCGACTGGGCCGAGCGCGTGACGATCCACCCCGCGACGGAGCGCTACGTCGCCCGCCTGCGCACGGTCGGTCGGTCCCTGCCCGCGTACGCCGCGCACGCCTACACGCGCTACCTCGGAGACCTCTCGGGCGGCCAGATCATCAAGCGCATGCTCGAGCGCCACTACGGGCTCTCGGGCGACGGCCTCGCCTTCTACACGTTCGTCGAGATCCCCAAGTCCAAGCCGTTCAAGGACGTCTACCGCGAGCGCCTCGACGCCCTGGTCCTCACCCCCGAGCAGCTCGACGAGACCGTCGCCGAGGCCAAGCACGCCTTCCGCCTCAACAGCGACCTCTTCGCAGACCTCGGCACCGCCCACCCGTAACCCGATGACCGCCCGGCGCACCATCCCGGCTCCGTCGACCATGCGGTTGCGGCTCGTCTGATCCGACTGACGGGCCAGAACCCCATGCTCGCCGGGGGCGGGCGGGCAGGCTCCGGGCGGCGGGCGGGGAGCGGGCGACCGCGCGCGGCGTGAGGTGACTTACCTCCACGACGGTCGAGAAACGTCCGCGGGTCAGGTTAGGCTCGTCTTACCTGGTGGCGGCGGCCGTGGCGGCCGCGCCCTCGGACCGCTTCCTGGAGAACTCCCCATGCCTCACGCTGCCCGCCCTGCGCCGCACCCCGGCTCGTCGCCGCGCCGCCCGACGTCGCCCGCCGGCACGCCGGGTGCCGCGCCCCGCCGCGCACGCCGGACCGTGACCGCGCTGGCCGGGGCGGGCGCCGTCGTCCTGCTGGGCCTGGTCGCCGCGTGCGCGCCGCTCCCCTACGAGCCCCCCGCGACGCCGTCGGCCGCGGCGAGCCAGGACGCGGAGCCCGTCGAGGCGACCCCGACCGAGACCCCGACGACCACGGCGCCCGCCTGCACGACGCTCGAGGAGTCCCGGGCCGCGGGCGGCGGCTCCGACGTCGACCCCGCATCGTTCCCCACCGGGCCCACGAGCGCGACGTTCGCCGACGACGCGATCCACCCGGTCGCCGAGGCGCCCGCCCCGCAGCTCCCGGTGACGGTCGAGTCGGTCGACGGGCGCCAGGTCGAGATCACCGACGTGAGCCGCATCATCCCCGTCGACCTGTACGGGACGCTCGGCGAGATCGTCTACAGCCTGGGGCTGGGCGCGAACGTCGTGGGCCGCGACCTGCCGACCGGCTTCCCCGAGGCCGCGGACGTCCCCGTCGTCACGGGTGCCGGCCACGCGCTCGACGTCGAGGCGATCCTCGGGCTGGACCCCTCCGTGATCCTCACCGACGCGACGATCCTCACCGACGACGTGCGCGGCCAGCTCGAGAGCTCGGGCATCCCCGTCGTGTACTTCGACGAGGCCCGCACGCTCGACGGCGTCGACGACCGGATCCGCGCCGTCGCGACAGCGCTGGGCGTGCCCGAGCAGGGCGAGGCGCTCGTCGAGCGCGCGGACCGGCAGATCTGCGCGGCCCTCGCCGCGGTGCCGCAGGACACCGGGACGCCGCGCGTCGCGTTCCTCTACCTGCGCGGGGCGAACATCAAGATGCTGTTCGGGCCCGGCTCCGGCGCCGACGACCTGATCCGCGAGATCGGCGGCGAGGACGCCGGGACCGCGATCGGCCTCACGCAGCAGTACGCGCCGGTCACGAGCGAGGCGATCATCAGCGCCGCGCCCGACGCCTACCTCGTCATGACCGACGGGCTCGAGTCGATGGGCGGCCTCGACGCCATGATGGCGATCCCCGGCCTCGCGCAGACGCCCGCGGGCGAGGCGCGGCGCGTCGTCGACATGGACGGCTCGCGCCTCCTCACGTTCGGCCCCCGCACCGGCTCCACGATCGCGGCGCTCGTCGAGGCCTTCTACGGCGTGCCCGCGCCGGAGCTCCCGGCGTCGTGAGCGCGCCCGCCACCCGCCCCCTCGGCACGCCGGAGGGCGCGCCCGGTCCCGAGGGCGTCGCCGTGCCCGACGGCGCCCCGCGCCCGGGTGGTCGGCCCGCCCGGGTGGGGCCCGCCGTCGGGCAGCAGCGCCGCCACGCCGCCCGGTGGCTGATGGTCGGGCTGGGCGTGGCGCTCGCGGTGCTCACCGTCGTGTCCGGCATGACGGGTCAGGTGCCGGTGTCGCCCGCGGAGGTGCTCGGCTCGCTCGCGCACCACGTCGGGCTCGACTGGGGGCCCATGCCGTCGCACCCGCAGGGCGAGAACGCGCTGTGGGTCGTGCGGTTCCCGCGCGTCGTCCTGGCGATCGTCGTCGGCGCGGCGCTCGCGTGCTCGGGCGCGCTCATGCAGGGCGTGTTCGGCAACCCGCTCGCCGAGCCCGGCGTCATCGGGGTCTCCTCGGGCGCGGCCGTGGGCGCGTGCGCGGTCATCGTCACCGCGGGCGCGCTCGTGCCCGGCACGTGGGTCGCCGCGGCGGCGTTCGTCGGCGGGCTCGTCACGACGTTCGTCGTCTACGCGCTCGCGCGCGCCGGCGGTCGCACCGAGGTCGTGACGCTCGTGCTCACGGGCATCGCGGTCAACGCGTTCGCGGGCGGGATGCTCGCGTTCTTCACGTTCGTCGCCGACCCGGCCGCGCGCGAGCAGATCGTCTTCTGGCAGCTCGGCTCGCTCGGCGGCGCGACGTGGCAGTCCGTCGCGGTCGTCCTGCCGATCGCCGTCGTCGGCGTCACCGGCGCGATGCTCGTGCGCCGCAAGATGGACCTGCTCGCGCTCGGCGAGCGCGCCGCGCAGCACCTCGGGGTCGACGTCGAGCGGCTGCGCCAGCTCGTCATCGTCCTCGTCGCGCTCCTCGTCTCCGCCGGGGTCGCGTTCACGGGGATCATCGCGTTCGTCGGGCTCGTCGTGCCGCACCTCGTGCGCATGGTGTGCGGGCCGAGCCACCGCACGCTCGTCCCCGCGTCCGTGCTGGGCGGCGCCGTCGTGCTGCTCGCCGCCGACCTCCTCGCGCGCAGCGCCGTCGCGAACGTCGAGCTGCCGCTCGGCATGATCACGTCGCTCGTCGGCGGGCCGTTCTTCTTCTACCTGCTGCGCCGCACGCGCTCGCGCCAGGGAGGCTGGGCATGAGCGACCTGCGCCACGAGGGCTCGTCGTTCCTCGGCTCCCTGCGCACCGCCGTCACCGGTGCCCGACGGCGGTCCCGCCTCCCGGGGCGTGCCGCGCCCGGCGACGTGGTCACCGCCGCGCACGGCGTGTCCCTCACCCTGGGCGAGGCGCCGATCCTGCGCGACGTGTCGGTCGACGTGCGCGCGGGCGAGGTCCGCGCGCTGCTCGGCCCGAACGGGGCCGGGAAGTCGTCGCTGCTGGGCGTCCTCACCGGCGACCTGCGCCCCGAGGCCGGAGACGTCACCGTAGCCGGCCGCCCGCTCGCCGCGTGGACCCCGACCGAGCTCGCCCTGCGCCGGTCGGTCATGCTCCAGCAGGTCTCGCTGAGCTTCCCGTTCACCGCCGTGGACGTCGTGCGCATGGGCCGCTCGCCGTGGCGCGGCACCCCGTTCGAGGACGACGACGACGCCGCGGTCGCCGAGGCGCTCGCCGCGACCGACGTGGAGCACCTCGCCGACCGGCACTTCACGTCGCTGTCCGGCGGGGAGAAGGCCCGCGTCGCGCTCGCGCGCGTGCTCGCCCAGCGCACCGCGCTCCTCATGCTCGACGAGCCGACCGCCGCGCTCGACCTCAAGCACCAGGAGCTCGTGCTCCAGCTCGCCCGGGCGCACGCCGCCGCCGGCGGTGCGGTGGTCGTCGTCGTGCACGACCTCTCGCTCGCGGCCGCGTACGCCGACCAGGTCACCGTCCTCGCGGGCGGGCGCGTCGTCGCCGACGGCGGTCCGCGCGACGTCCTCACCGCCGAGCTGCTGAGCGGCGTCTACGACTACCCCGTCGAGGTCGTCGAGCACCCCGGCGGCGGCGCGCCGATCGTCGTGCCGCGCCGCTGAGCGCGGGCGGTCGGCGCCCGGCAGCGCGTGGTGAGGCACCGCCGACCGCCGCCCTTGTCCGCCGTCCTCGAGGACGATAGGGTCGGGATCACGACATCCCCCACGCCTCTCAACGATGCGCAACCCGGGGGATTTTCTCTGCGCGGGGGGCGAAGAGAGCAGATGCCAGCACGACCGACGCGACCTCGGGGGCCGCACCGCTACGCCAAGCCAGCGCTCACGCACGACGAGCTGGTGGCGAGGATGATCGAGCGCGGGCTCGTCGTCCCGGAGCCGGAGCGCGCCGCCCGGTACGTCCGCCACGTGGGCTACTACCGGTTCTCGCCGTACCTCATCCCTTTCCGCAAGGAACCGGGCGCCGAGGCGCTGCGCGGCGGAACGACGTTCGACCAGGTGCTCGACCTGTACGTCTTCGACCGCAAGCTCCGTCTGCTCGTCATGGACGCCCTGGAGCGCATCGAGGTCGCGGTCCGGTCCAGTCTCACCGACCACATGTCCGTGCACCGCGGTGGTCCTTCGTGGTACCGCGAGCCGGAGCACTTCAGGGACGAGCGTCGGCATCAGCGGTTCTTGGAGATGGTCCGGAAGACCTGTGAGGACCGGCTGGCGAGCGCACCCGAGAGCGCTGGGGGCGACCTCGCTCATGCCTCTGCGCTGGAGCACTACCTGACGACCTACGGCGAACCAGCTCTGCCGCCGTCGTGGCTGATGGTCGAGACGCTCACCTTGGGCCAGCTGTCTGGCCTCGTCGGCAACTTGCGTCGCGCCTCCGACGTCGGCCGGGTGGCGCGCCCGCTGGGCCTTCCCGGCCCATTGCTGCTGTCCTGGCTGCGCACGTACGTACGGGTGCGGAACGTCTGCGCTCATCACGGGCGGCTCTGGAACGTCGGCCTCGGCGTCTACCCCGCGATCCCGACCTCGTCCTCGGTTCGGTGGCTCACCGACGAGGAGGTCCTCTCGTCGTCTGATCGCCGCAAACGCCTCTATCCGGTACTGGCCTCGCTCCAGAGCGTTCTGGCGGTGGTGTCACCCCGCTCCTCGTGGGCTCGGCGGTTGGGCCTCCTCCTCGACCAGCACCCCGACGTGCCGCTCGCAGGTATGGGCATCCCGCAGGGCTGGCGCTCCGACCCGTTCTGGTCGCACCACCTCGCTGCCGTGAGCACCACCCGTCGAGAAGGCCGTCCCTAGCGACTCGCCCCGACGCCGCCGGGGAGCACCTCGTAGCGGTCGGGCGCGGCCGTGAACGACCCTCGCCCGCCGGTGATCGAGCGCAGGTCGAGGACGTAGCGGGTCAGCTCGGCCTCGGGCACGAGCGCGTCGACGCGCACGCGGCCGTCGGGCAGGGAGTCGGTCGCGGTGATGTGGCCGCGCCGCGCGGAGAGGTCGCCCATGACGTCGCCCTGCGCGTCGGGCGGGACGGTCACGGTCACCGCGGAGACGGGCTCGAGCACGACCGTCCCGGCCGTGGCGAGCGCCTCCCGCACCCCCACGCCGCCCGCGGTGCGGAACGCCATGTCGGACGAGTCGACGGAGTGCGCCTTGCCGTCGAGGACCTCGACGCGCAGGTCCACGACGGGATAGCCGTGCGGTCCGCCGCTCTCCATGGCCTCGCGGGCGCCGCGCTCGACCGCGGGCAGGTACTGGCGCGGCACCGACCCGCCGACGACGGAGCTGACGAACGCGAACCCCTCGCCGCGCGGCAGCGGGGAGACGCGCAGCTGCACGACGGCGAACTGCCCGTGCCCGCCGGACTGCTTCTTCACGCGTCCCTCGACCTCGACGGCGCGCGTGATCGTCTCCCGGTAGGCGACCTCGACGGGCTCGGTCGTGACGCGGACGCCGAAGGACCGTTCGAGCCGTTCGACGGCGACGGCGAGGTGCGTGTCCCCGAGACCGCCGAGGACCGCCTGGGAGCCCGTGAGGTCGACGTGCAGCGTCGCGTCCTCGGCGCGCAGCCGGGTGAGCGCGGCGGACAGCTTGTCGTCGTCGGACTGCGACACGGGCCGCAGCGCGAGCGTGTACACCGGTGGCCGGGGTGGCAGGTCTCGCGCCGCGACGGGCATCCGGCGGCCCGCGAGGAGCGTGCCGGTCGACGCGGCGGAGAGCTTCGCGACGGCGGCGACGTCGCCCGCGACGACCCGGTCGACGGCCAGGTGCTCGCGGCCGCGCAGCCGGAAGAGCCCGTGGACGCGGTCGTCCGCGCCGGTCGCGGTGCTCACGAGCCGGTCGCCCGTCGCGACGGTCCCGGACAGCACCTTGAACACCGACACCTGCCCGACGAACGGGTCGACGACGGTCCGGAAGACGTGGACGAGCGCGTCGCCCGCGGGGTCGGCCGCGACCTCGGACGTCACGGCCTCGCCCGACCCGGCGGCGTCGGGCAGCGCGACGACGGCCGGGCGGTCCGCGGGCGACGGCCCGAGCTCGCACACGAGGTCGAGGACGCGGTCCACCCCGACGCCGGTGACGGCGGACGCGAGCAGCACCGGCACGGCCTCGCCCGTCAGCACCTCGTGCGCGAGCGTGCGCTCCAGGTCGGCCGGGCCCGGCTCGTCGCCCCCGAGATAGGCCTCGAGCTGGTCGTCGTCGTGCGTGACGATCTCCTCGACGACCTCGTCGTGCAGCGCGTGCTCCTCGTCGCGGACGTCGGCGGGGACCTCCTCGTCGTGGCCCTGCCAGACCCCCTGACCGCCGCCCCCGTACTCGCGGGCGCGCTCGGTGAGGACGTCGGCCACGCCGTGCAGCGTCTGCTCCTCCCCGAGCGGGAGCTCGAGCGGCGCGAACGGCGCGTCGAACGCGGCCCGGAGCGCGGCGAGGACGGTGCGAAAGCTCGCCCGCGCGCGGTCCTCCTGGGAGACGACGACGAGGCGGGGGATCCCCGCCTCGTCGCACCGTCGCCAGACCTCCTCCGTGCCCGACTGCACCCCGTCGACGGCGCTCACCACCACGACCGCGAGGTCCGCCACCGCGAGCGCCGCGTCCACGGACCCCGCGAAGTCGGGCGAGCCGGGGGTGTCGAGCAGCGTGACCTGGTAGGTCGTGCCGTCGGGCGCGCGCCAGTCGAGGTGCGCGACGCCGAGGCTCACGGAGATGCCGCGCGCGACCTCCTCGGGCTCGTGGTCGCACACGGTCGTGCCCTCCGCGACGGAACCCGGGCGCGGGACGGCGCCCGCACGGTGGAGGAACGCCTCAGCGAGCGTGGTCTTGCCCGAGCCGCTGTGCCCGACGAGGGCGACGTTGCGGGTCGTGGCCGGGCCGGTGGACGTCGACGTCGTGGCCATGGCTGCCTCCTGGCGGCGGCGGGGCGCCGTGTCCCGCCGGGGTTCCAGGCTAGTGACGCCGAACGGATCGCGCCCGGGCCGGAGGTCCCGGCCCGGGCCCGGGGCTACAGGTGGGCGTCCGCGTACACGCGCAGGGCGTCGCGCACGAGCGTCGCACCCTCGACGCCGCCGTAGTTCTTCGCGAACCGCTCGTCCGCGACGTACATCTCGCCGAGGCCGACGACGTACTCCTTGACCGGTGCCGCGCCGGCACCCGGGGTTCCGGGGATGCCGCCGAGCCACTCGACGTGGCGGCGCGCGAGCTGTTGCGCCTCGTCGGACGCCGGGTCGACGCCCCGGGCGGCCGCCGCGGCCCAGTCCTCTCCGAGCGCGCGCGTGCGGTCCTGCCAGACGGCGCGGTCGTCGTCGGACATCCCCCGCCACCAGGTGTCGCTCCGCGCGTACGCGTCCTTCCCCCAGCGGGCCTCGACCTCGTCGCGGTGCTGCGTGTGGTCGAACCCGTCGAACATGTCGTCCGCCATGAGCTCGCCACCTCCTTCCATCGTGGTGATCGTCCGTTCGACCGACGCGATCTGCCGCGCCAGCCGCTGCCGCTCCGCCCGCAGCCACCCGAGGTGGCCGCGCAGCGCCCGCACCTGGGCCTCCCGCCGGGCGCTGGCCGACGGCGGCCCGTCACCCTGCCGGGCGGGCGGGCCGTCGAGCGCCTCGCGGATCGCGGGGAGGCCGAGACCGAGGTCGCGCAGGAGCAGGATCCGCTGGAGCCGGACGAGCGCGTCGGCGTCGTAGTGGCGGTAGCCGTTCGCCGCGACCCGGCTCGGGGGCAGGAGCCCGACCGCGTCGTAGTGACGCAGCGTGCGGCTCGTCGTCCCGGCCAGGCGCGCGACCTCCTGGATGGACCAGTCGGCCGTGCGGGTGCCCGTCGCGCTCATCTCCCGCTCCTCCCGTGCGTCGGTGGTGCTCTCGTGCGGCACCGGGACCACGGTAGAAGTTGACGTCACGTCAAGGTCAACTGCTTCGGGCTGTCGGAGTTCTCGAGGCTGCTCGCGGGACCGGTCGCGGGCGCGTCCTCGGTCGCGCTCCCGGACGCGGTCGCGTGCGCCACGTGGTGCCACCCGGCGTCGCGCGACGTCGCGGCGAGGAAGCATGCCCGGACGAACGCCACCTGGAGGAACAGGTCGTAGAGCAGCTCGGGCAGCACGAGGACGGCGAGCAGCCGGCCCCTCGGCCCGTTCCGCCACACCGTCACGACCCGTTCGAGCACGAGGACCCCGCCCACGGCAAGCCACGCCGGGACCACCCGGAACGTGCCCGCGACGACCGTCAGCGCCGTGAGGACGAGGAGGCTCGCGAGCATGAGCGTGCTCAGCACGAGCATCGCCTGCTGCCCGACGTACCGGGCGGTGACGCGCGTGAACCCGTACGCGTGCAGGTTGTCGAGCATCCCCTTGTACCAGCGGACGCGCTGGCGGTGCAGGTCGCGGCACGTCGGCATGAGCTCCGTCGTGCAGGACATCCGCACCGGCGACGCGAGCTCGTAGCCGAGCGTGCGCAGCGCGAGGGTGAGCTCGGAGTCCTCGGTGATGGCGCCGACGTCGTACACGTCGCCGCGCCGCCCCGGGAGCCGGTCCCCGCGCGCGGCGGCGACCGCCCGCAGCGCCTCGGTCCGCACGAGCGCGGCCGTGCCCGTGAGGACGGACGTCCGCCCGGTCACGTCGATCTGCACGCCGTACCGCTCGTACTCGTCGGACTGGAGCTGCTCGAGCATCGAGCGCGGCGGGGTGCCGCGGAAGACACCACCGACCGCGCCGAGCTCCGGGCGCGCGTCGAGCAGGGCGAGGCCGTCCTCGACGAACGTCGGGGCGATGGTCGTGTCCGCGTCGAGCACGAGGACGTTCTCCGCCTCCACCCCGCGCAGCGCCTGGTTCAGCGCCCCGGCCTTGCGGCCGGTGTTGCCGACCGTCTCGACGACGTCGGCGCCCAGGCGGCGCGCGGTCTCGACCGTCGCGTCGGTGCTGCGGTCGGACACGACGACGACCCGGTCGACCGGGCGCGTCTGCGCCCGGACCGACGCGAGCGTCGTCGGCAGGGCCGCGGCCTCGTCGTGCGCCGGGACCACGACCACCACCCGTGGGAGCGTCGCCGCGCTCATCGGTGCTCCGCGAGCCGCCTGCGCAGGACGCGCGCCGTCATGACGAGCGCGAGCCCCGCCACGACGAGCGTCCAGGCTCCCACCACGTAGAAGCCCGCGATCGCTCCCGTCGTCGCGAGCACGGTCCCTGCCTGAGTCGTACCGAGCTGGTACACGATCCACCTCCTGTCGTCGTCGGTGGTTCCACCGTCCGTCGCGGAGGCCGGTACCCATCCGGGCCCGGGCGGCGGTGGAGCACCGCCCGGGACGTCGGGTGAGCACGCGGGGGCCGCGGAGGAGTGCCCTGCCGTCGGGCGGTGGGTACACGACGACGCCCGGCCTCCGCGGGGTGCGGGGACCGGGCGTCAGTGGTGGCGCGTCAGGCGGTCGGCGCCGTCCCACCGTCGGACGGGGCGGAGCCGGGGCCGGGGCCGTCGGACGGTGCTGGCGAGGGCGCCGAGGTCTCCTGCGACGGGGCGGCGCGGCGCCGTCCGAGGACGAACCCGACCGCCCCGCCCACCAGCAGGGCTCCGGCTCCCGCGAGAAGCGCCGCGGCACCCGGCGGGTACGCGCCCACGGGGACGAACGTCGTCCCGGAGACCGGCGCGTACGCGAACCAGCCGAACGACGTCGGGCGGCTCGCGACCCAGAGCGCGGCGAGCAGCAGGCCCACCCCCAGCACGACGAGCGCCACCAGGGCGACGGCGGCGACGCGCGGACGGACCGGACGGGGCGCGGGCTGCTCGGGGGCGGTCACGTCCGCCATCGTCCCGGGCGACGGCCCCCGCGGCAACCGACCGCGGCGCTACTCCCCCACGGTCCCGTCGATCGCCTCGCGCAGCAGGTCGGCGTGACCGTTGTGCCGCGCGTACTCCTCGACCAGGTGCACGAGGATCCAGCGCAGCGTCCAGCGCTCGCCCGTGTGCCGGTCGGCGCGGGCGCTCAGCCGGTCGAGCCCGCCGTCCGCGAGCGCCGCGTCGAGCACCGCGTCCGACGCCGCGACCGCCCGGTCGAACAGCATGCGCAGCTCCTCCGGCGAGTCGCCCGCCGCGGAGGTCCAGTCCCAGTCGCGGTCGTCGGCCCAGTCCGCCGTGTCGAACGGGGGCATGAGCTCCTCGCCGCGGAACACCTGCGAGAACCACTGCGACTCGACGAACGCGAGGTGCTTGAGCAGCCCGCCGAGCGTCATCGACGACGGCCGCAGCCGGTGCGCGAGCTCCGCGGCGTCGAGCCCGGACGTCTTCCAGCGGAGCGTGTCGCGGTGGAAGTCGAGGAAGCCGCGCAGCGTGGTCACCTCGTCGGCGGCGACGGGCGGGTCGGTGCGGTGGTCGGTCACGGCGCCACCCTAGCGACCGCGCCGGTGCGCCCGCTCAGGGCAGGTCGGCCTCCCACGCGAGCCACTTCCGCCGTACCGCCGCCTCGACGTCGACGCCCTGGGAGCGCGCGAGCAGCAGCAGGTGCGCCAGGACGTCGGCGACCTCGTCCGCGAGCGGCGAGGCTCCGCCGTCGGGCCCGGGCGTCCCCGCACGTCCGCGCGGGCGGGTGCGCCCCGTCGCGGCGAGGAACGCCTGGGTCAGCTCGCCGACCTCCTCGGTGAGCTTGAGCATGAACCAGTCCGGGTCGCGGTCGACGCCGAACTTGCGCGCGTACAGCGCCGACACCGCCTCGACGCGCTCGCCGAGCGCGGGCAGGGTGAGGGGCGCGTCGTCGTCCATCGCGCCAGTGAACCACCTGGCACCTCCGACCGTTCGGCACCCACGGTCCGCGTTCGGCAGCACGAGGTGCCGAACCCCGCACGACCTGCCGAACAGCGGACCTACCGCACGACGAGCGCGACGACGAGCAGCAGCACCGTCGCGACGATCTCCCCGGTCCCGACGGCCCGCGGGCTCAGCCGTCGGCCCGGCAGCACCGCCGCCCGGGCGGTCGCGGCGGCGAGGAACGCCGTCGCCCACCACCACGTGGGGTCGTGCACGACGGCGACGACGCCCGCCGCGAGGGTGACCGCCGCGTGGTACGCGACCGAGGCGACGACGTACGACCGCACGCCGCGCTCGCGGATCATCGTCTTGACGTAGAGCACCGTGCCGAACAGGTACGCGAGGAGCAGCGCGGCGACCAGCCAGACGACGGCCGGGACGGCGAGCACGGACGCACCCGCGGGCCGGCACGCGGCGTACGCGACGACCGTCATGAGCGCTGCCGCGACCGTCAGGGCGCCGCCCGCGGCGACGGACCGCTCGGTGCGCCGCGCCGACGCCCACAGCCCGAGCGCGAGGAACGGCACGAACGCGGGCGCCCAGGCCGCGAGCGCCGGGTCGAGCAGGAGCACGACCGTCCCGAGAACGGTCGCAGCCGCGCCGTACGTGAGCATCGGGCGCCGGTAGCGGGGCCGGCGGCGGGACTTCAGCCACAGCCCGGCCGCGGAGTAGGCGAGGTAGCCGATGAGCCAGAGCGCGCCGAGCGCGAGGGTCACCGGACGGAACCCGGCGTCCTGCACGCCGCGCACCGTGCCGACCACGAACGGCAGCAGGAGCATGGGCCACGCGCCGTGCTGGTTCGGCACCCAGCCGGGCGGACGTCGGGCCACGTCCCGAGGCTAGCGCCGCGGCGGCCGGCTCCGGCCGCGCGGAGTCCCCCGTGCGCGTGGCCGCACGTCCCGGCCGCGCGGGACCTTCGTCCTGACCTTCGACGGCGTCCCGCGGCGCGCCGTCGTCCGCCGTCACGCGCAGCCGTCGGACTAGATATGGTGGCGCAGCCGTGATTCACACCCCACATGTTGGGGTACGGTCCGACGCGCAACCCCTGCGTGCCGGCGAGAACCCGGTGGGCAGAGGGGACGAGCGATGACCGCCATCGAGCTCGACCAGGCAGCACCGCACCGCACGACCGCCACGCTGGAGGTCCTCAAGCGCGACGGCCGGCGACGGCCGTTCGACGACGCCCGCATCCGCGCCGCCGTGACGAAGGCGTTCGCGGAGGTGCACGGCGACCTCACGGCGACGCACCGCCGCCGCGTGGCGGAGGTCGTCGACCGGGTCGACGCGGAGATCGCCGCGCGGTTCGACGCGACCGTGAAGATCTACGAGATCCAGGGCGTCGTCGAGCACGTGCTCCTCGAGTCGCACGAGTACGACGTCGCGCGCGCCTACATCGACTACCGCGTGCAGCGCGACTTCGCGCGCAGCCGGGCGACGGACCTCAACCACTCGATCGTGCGGCTGCTCGACAAGGACTCGACGGTCGTCAACGAGAACGCGAACAAGGACAGCGAGGTCTTCAACACCCAGCGCGACCTCACGGCCGGGACCGTGGGCAAGGCGATCGGGCTGCGGATGCTGCCGCCGCACGTCGCGAACGCGCACCAGAAGGGCGACCTGCACTACCACGACCTCGACTACCACCCCTACGCGCCCATGACGAACTGCTGCCTCATCGACTTCCGGTCGATGCTGTCGAGCGGCTTCCGGATCGGGAACGCGCAGGTGGAGCCGCCGCGCTCGATCCAGACCGCGACGGCGCAGATCAGCCAGATCATCGCGAACGTGTCCTCCAGCCAGTACGGCGGGTGCTCGGTCAACCGCATCGACGAGCTCCTCGCCCCGTACGCCGAGCGCAACCTGGAGAAGCACCTCGCGGACGCGCGCCGGTGGATCGCCGACGAGTCCGCGCACGAGGAGTACGCGCGCGAGAAGACGCGCAAGGACATCTACGACGCGATGCAGTCGCTGGAGTACGAGATCAACACCCTGTTCACGTCGAACGGGCAGACGCCGTTCACGTCGGTCGGGTTCGGGCTCGGCACGGGCTGGCTGGAGCGCGAGATCCAGCGCGCGATCCTCCAGATCCGCATCCGCGGCCTCGGCAGCGAGGGTCGCACCGCGATCTTCCCCAAGCTCATCTTCACGCTGCGCCGCGGGCTGAACCTCGACCCCGGCGACCCCAACCACGACCTCAAGCAGCTCGCGGTCGAGTGCGCGACGAAGCGCATGTACCCGGACGTGCTGTCGTACGACAAGATCGTCGAGCTCACCGGGTCGTTCAAGGTGCCCATGGGCTGCCGGTCGTTCCTCCAGGGCTGGCAGGACGAACACGGCCGGGACGTCTCGGAGGGGCGCATGAACCTCGGCGTCGTGACGCTCAACCTGCCGCGCATCGCGCTCGAGGCGGACGGCGACCTCGACGCGTTCTGGCGCCTGCTCGACGAGCGCCTGGAGACCGTGCACGACGCGCTCGTCTTCCGCATCGAGCGCTGCAAGGAGGCGACGCCGGGCAACGCGCCGATCCTCTACGTGCACGGGGCGTTCGGGGAGCGCCTCGCTCCCGGCGACGACGTCGACCGGCTCTTCCGCGACGGCCGCGCCACGGTGTCGCTCGGGTACATCGGGCTGTACGAGGTCGCCGCCGCGTTCTTCGGCGGCGCCTGGGAGCACGACCCGCGGGCCAAGGAGCTCACGCTCGACGTGCTGCGGTCCCTGCACGCGCACGCCGCCGGGTGGACGGCGCGGCTCGGCTACCGGATCAGCGTCTACGCGACGCCGAGCGAGAGCCTGACCGACCGGTTCTGCCGCCTCGACCGGGAGCGGTTCGGCGCGGTGCCCGACATCACCGACAAGGACTACTACACGAACAGCTTCCACTACGACGTCCGCAAGAGCCCGACGCCGTTCGAGAAGCTCGACTTCGAGGCCGAGTACGCGCGGTACACGTCGGGCGGGTTCATCCACTACTGCGAGTACCCCGTGCTCCAGCAGAACCCGCGGGCGCTGGAGGCCGTCTGGGACTACGCGTACGACCGCGTGGGCTACCTCGGCACCAACACGCCCATCGACCGCTGCTACGCGTGCGGGTTCACGGGTGACTTCGACCCGACCGCGCGCGGCTTCGCGTGCCCGTCGTGCGGCAACGCCGACCCGCGCACGTGCGACGTCGTGAAGCGCACGTGCGGGTACCTCGGCAACCCGCAGCAGCGCCCCATGGTGCACGGCCGCCACGCGGAGATCTCCGCGCGCGTGAAGCACCTGCCGGACTCGGCGTCGGCGTGACCGTGGCGCGCACCCCCGGCCCCGGCTGGCGCTCGGACCGCGTCAGCCAGGGGTACGTCGCGGACTACAAGCCGTTCGTCATGGTCGACGGCGAGGGAGTGCGCTGCTCCCTCTACGTGAGCGGGTGCCTGTTCGCGTGCGAGGGCTGCTTCAACGAGGCCGCGTGGAGCTTCCGCTACGGCCGCCCGTACGACGACGCCCTGGAGGACCGCGTCCTCGCCGACCTCGCGCACCCCGCCGTGCAGGGCCTGTCCCTGCTCGGCGGGGAGCCGTTCCTCAACACGGGCGTGTGCCTGCGGCTCGTGCGCCGCCTGCGCGCCGAGCACGACGACCGCCGGGACGTGTGGTGCTGGACGGGCTACACGTTCGAGGAGCTGCGCGCGGGGACCGCGGACCAGCGCGCGCTCCTCGCCGAGGTCGACGTGCTGGTGGACGGCCGGTTCGAGCTCGCGCGCCGCGACCTCACGCTCGCGTTCCGCGGCAGCACCAACCAGCGCGTGCTCGACGCGCGGGCCTCGCTCGCGACGGGGCGCGCCGTCCCGTGGGTGTCGGACCGCGCGACGACGAGCGCCTGACGACAGCAGCCCCGGGCCGCCGGATCACCGGGACGCGCGGCGCCTGGGAGCGGCGTCGGGTTCCGCGGGGCGGCGGATGCTCCCGATCATCTCCCACGTCGCCGTCGTCATCCGGAAGGTTCCCCAGAGGAAGAGGACGAACCCGCAGACGTAGAGGGCGTTGAGCGCACCGCGCGGGACAGGTGTGGTGACGTCGGGAGCGTCCGGGGCGACGACGACGGCGGTGAGGAAGGAACCCACGGCGGCGGCACCGAAGAAGATCACGCAGGCGATCACCGCGAGCACGAGCCCGGAGACCGCCTTCTTCGCCGGCGTGGTCCACGACATGTCGTCCTCCTGGTGGTCGGTTGCGCTCGACGATCTCATGGACGCCCCCGACCCACCACGGACGGCGACCACGCCCGCCGGAAGCACCTTCACCCCGCGCAGCCGCGCCTGGTGAGCCGTCAGACGGTCTTGCGGGTGCGGCGGATGCCGACCCACAGCCCGACGGCGCACGTCACCGCCGCGGCGACGAAGCCCCACAGCACGTCGGGGTCGGCGAACGACCCGGCGAGCAGCGCGCGCTCCGCGTCGACGATGTAGGTCAGCGGGTTGAAGAGCGCCGCGGTGCGCATCCACGCCGGCCCGGCCTCGAGCGGCAGCATCATGCCGGAGAGGATGAGCAGCGGGAACAGCAGCGACTGCTGCACTCCCCAGAACAGCCACTCGCGGTTCTTCGCGGCGAGCGCGAGCGCGATCGACAGCGCGCCCACCCCGATGCCGAACAGCCCGAGCAGCAGGAGCCCGACGAGCAGGTGCAGCGGGTAGAGCGTGAAGCCGAACGGGACGCACACGAGCGCGATGAGCAGCCCCTGCACGACGAGCGGCGCGAACTCCTTGAGCGAGCGCCCGACGAGGATCGCGGAACGGTCGAGCGGCGTCGCGAGCACGCGCTCGTAGGAGCCGGTCATCATCTCGTAGAGCAGGTTCGACCCGCTCATGGACGTGCCGAACAGCGAGATCATGACGATCACGCCCGGGACGAACCACTGCAGCGTCTCGGCCGTCGACCCGCCGCCCCCGGGTGCGCCGCCACCGAACCCGCCGACCGCGCCCGTGAGGAGCGGGCCGAACAGGCCGAGGAAGATCAGCGGCTGCAGCAGCGAGAAGATCAGCGTGAACGGGTCGCGCAGCACGAGCAGGATCTCGCGCGTGAACACGGCCCACGTGTCGCCGAGGAACTTCGCGACGCCGGTCCGCATCGCCGTGTCGGCACCGGCGGCCGGTGCCCCGACGCGTGCGCCCGCCAGGTCGGTCCGCGTGCTCATGCGGCCTCCTCTCGCAGGCTGCGGCCGGTGAGGTTGAGGAAGACGTCGTCGAGGCTCGCCTGCTTGAGCTCCGCCGAGCGCACGGCCAGCCCCGCGACGCGCAGCGCCTCGATGGCCTCCGGGAGACGGTCGGCGCCGTGCGTCGTCGAGATGCGGACCGTCACGACGCCGTCCGCGCCGGTCGTGGTCGCGACCCGGCCCGCGTCCTCGGCGAGGGACGCGCGGACGCGGCCGACGACGTCGGGCACCGCTCCCGGTGACGCCTCCCCCGGGGCACCGCCGCCGGGCGCCGGGACCACGGCGAGCGTGATGACGTCGTCCGCGTGGTCGTGCTTGAGGGAGTCCGGCGTGGCGTCGGCGATGATCTCGCCGTGGTCGATGACGACGACGCGCTCCGCCATGCTGTCGGCCTCGTCGAGGTAGTGGGTCGTGAGCACGATCGTCATGCCGTAGCGCTCGCGCATCGCCGCGATGTGCTCCCAGAGGTTCGCGCGGGCGTGGGGGTCGAGGCCCGTCGTCGGCTCGTCGAGGAAGAGCAGCGGCGGGTGGTTCATCAGCCCGAGCGCCACGTCGAGGCGACGGCGCTGGCCGCCGGACAGCGACTGGACGGTCCGCTTCTCGAGCCCGCCGAGGTCGAGGGCGTCGAGGAGCTCGGCGGCGCGCCGCGTGTACTCGGTGGGCGGCAGCCCGTAGAAGCGGCCCTGGTTGTGGAGCTCGTCGAGCACGCGGTAGGAGAACCCGCCGCCGTTGCCCTGGCCGATGAAGCCGATGCGCGAGCGGACCCGCGCCGGGTCGCGCGCGACGTCGTACCCGGCGACCTCCGCGGTCCCGGCGGTCGGTGCGAGGAGGCTCGTCAGCATCCTCAGGGTCGTGGACTTGCCGGCCCCGTTCGGGCCGAGGAAGGCGACGAGCTCGCCCTCCCGGACGTCGACGTCGATGCCCTTGACGGCCTCGACGGTCTCTTTCTTGCGGTGGAAGGTCTTGGTCAGGCCGCGGGCTCGGATCACCGGAGCCACCCTCTCGTACGCCGTACCGAAATGGAGCGACCACGCTAGCATACGGTGTACGGGAAAAGGCAAGCCTTCGTCGCACGCTCGCACCGGAGGCGAGATCCCGCGGGAAGTCGGGGAGGATACGCACGTGACGACCGACCCGACCGACGCCCGCGCGGCCGACCGTGCGCCGTCCGCCACCGCGCCGACCCCGCCCGCGACCCCGGACCCCGAGGACGCCGCGGGCAACGACGACGCCGTGCGGACGCGCGGCGTCGCGGCCGCCGCGGACGCCGGGGTCGCCTCCGCGGTGCAGGCGGCCGAGCACGCGCGCGCGCAGTTCACCGAGATCGTCCGCACCCCCGAGATCACGCGCCGCCTCGCGCTCCTGTGGGACCCGCCGGCCCCCGCGACGCGCGGCCGCAAGCCGCGCCTCACGCTCGACGACGTCGTGCGGGCGGGGATCGCCGTCGCGCAGGAGGGCGGGCTCGACGCGCTGTCCATGCGCCGCGTCGCGACCGAGCTCGGCGTCGGGGCGATGTCGCTCTACACCTACGTGCCCGGCCGCACCGAGCTCGTCGACCTCATGATCGACCGCGCGTACGCCGAGCTCGACCTGCCCGCCGCGGGAGCCCCGTGGCGTCCCGCGCTCGCGCAGTACGCGCACGAGCTGTGGAACCTCTACCTGCGCCACCCGTGGATCCTCCAGACCAACATGTGGCGCGCCCCGCTCGCGCCGCACGTGCTCGACGCCCAGGAGGCCGGGCTGCGGACCATCGTCGACACCGGTCTCTCCGAGCTCCAGGTCGTCGACACGCTCGGCCTCGTCGACAACTACGTCCAGGGCCTCGCGCGCGCCACGATCGCCGAGCGGACCGAGCGCGACGCGACCGGCGTGGGCAACGACGAGTACTGGACGACGCTCGGCAGCTTCTGGGAGGACTGGTTCGACGTCGAGCGCTACCCCGTCATGACGCGCGTCTACGTCGCGGGCGGCTTCGACGCGCCGCAGGGGCCCTTCGACGCGAGCCTCGACCGCCTGCTCGACGCCGTCGAGCTGGCCATCGACAGCGCGAGCGTCGACCGGTCCGACGACCCCGCCGCCGCGCCGGAGGACCCCGACCCCGCAGGCTAGGGAGGTCGTGCCGAAGGTCCCGCGCCACGACGTCCGTCCCGGCTGACGTGCGGGCGCCACCCCTGGCAGGATCGACCCATGGATCCCCGCGCCGGCACGCCCGCCCAGCCCAGCGACCTCATCGACGTCGACGCCGTGGTCGGCGCCTACTACGACCTCGCGCCCGACGTCGACGACCCGGCCCAGAAGGTCGTGTTCGGCACGTCGGGCCACCGGGGGTCGAGCCTGGACCACGCGTTCAACGAGGCGCACATCATCGCGATCACGGCCGCGATCGTCGAGTACCGGCGCTCGCAGGGCACCGACGGGCCGCTGTTCATCGGCCGCGACACGCACGCGCTGTCGCTCCCGGCGTGGCAGACCGCGCTCGAGGTCCTCGTCGCGGCGGGCGTCCAGACGTACGTCGACGCGCGCGACTCGTTCACCCCGACCCCCGCCGTCTCGCAGTCGATCCTCCTGCACAACGAGGCGACGACGGTCGACGGCGTCCGCACCACCGGCCCCGGCCTCGCGGACGGGATCGTCGTCACGCCGTCGCACAACCCTCCGCGCGACGGTGGCTTCAAGTACAACCCGCCGCACGGCGGCCCCGCCGGGTCAGAGGCGACCGGCTGGATCGCGAACCGCGCGAACGAGATCCTGCGCACCGGTGTCGGCAGCGTGCCGCGCGTGCCGCTGACCCAGGCGCTCACGTCCGAGCACGTGCACAAGCACGACTTCCTCACCACGTACGTCGACGACCTGGCGAACGTCCTCGACCTCGACGCGATCCGTGACTCCGGCGTGCGGATCGGCGCCGACCCGCTGGGCGGCGCGTCGGTCGAGTACTGGGGCGAGATCGGCGAGCGGTACGGGCTCGACCTCACGGTCGTCAACCCGCAGGTCGACCCCCGCTGGGCGTTCATGACGCTCGACTGGGACGGCAAGATCCGCATGGACTGCTCCTCGCCGTACGCGATGGCGTCCCTCGTCGCGGGCATGACCGGGGAGTCCGGGAACGCCGAGGGCGGCGCGCCGTTCGACGTCGCCACCGGGAACGACGCCGACTCCGACCGCCACGGGATCGTCACGCCCGACGCCGGGCTCATGAACCCCAACCACTACCTCGCCGTCGCGATCCAGTACCTCTACGGCGGCGCGCGCGAGGGCTGGCGCGACGACGCCGCGATCGGCAAGACGCTCGTGTCGTCCGCGCTCATCGACCGCGTCGCGGGCGGGCTCGGCCGTCGGCTCGTCGAGGTCCCCGTCGGGTTCAAGTGGTTCGTGCCCGGCCTGCTCGACGGCTCGGTCGGGTTCGGCGGCGAGGAGTCCGCGGGGGCGTCGTTCCTCCGCAAGGACGGCCGCGTCTGGTCCACGGACAAGGACGGCCTGCTCCTCGCGCTGCTCGCGTCGGAGATCATCGCGACGACGGGCCGCACGCCGTCCGAGCACCACCGCGACCTCGTCGAGCGCTACGGCGAGTCCTGGTACGCGCGCGTCGACGCGCCCGCGACGCTCGAGGAGAAGGCGACGCTCGGCAAGCTCTCGCCCGAGCAGGTCACCGCGACCGAGCTCGCCGGCGAGCCGATCACCGCGAAGCTCACGAACGCCCCGGGGAACGACGCCCCGATCGGCGGGCTCAAGGTGACGACCGAGAACGCGTGGTTCGCGGCCCGGCCGTCGGGCACGGAGAACGTCTACAAGATCTACGCCGAGTCGTTCGTCTCCGCGGAGCACCTGTCCCAGGTCCAGGCCGAGGCGAAGGACGTCGTCTCCGCGGCCCTCGGGAGCTGACGCCCCCGCCGAGGTAGAGGCGTGGTCACCACCACGCCTCTACCTCGCGAAACCGGGGCTCTACCTCGCGGGACCACGCCTCTACCTCGCGGGACCGGGGCTCTCCCTCGCGAGAAGGGGCTACGTCGTCCGACGGCGCTCGCGCTCGTCCCACGTGTCCGTCGCGACGCGCTGGGCGTCGCGGAGCGCGCGGGCCGGGTCGACGCCCTTCGGGCAGACCTGCGTGCACGCACCGATCTGGATGCACGGCCAGGCGCCGAACTCGGTGTCGAGGACGTCGGCGCGGTCGAGCTCGCCCGCGTCGCGCGAGTCCTCGTCCCAGCGGCGCGCCGTCGCGACGACTGCCGGGCCGAGGAAGTCGGGCGCGACGTCGAGCTGCGGGCACGCCGCGTAGCAGAGCATGCAGTCGATGCACTCGGCGAAGCCCTTGAACGCGGCGAGCTCGCCCGGCGTCTGCCGGTGGCCCGACGCCGGCCCGACCGCCCGCAGCACGTCGCCACCGTCCGGCGTCCGCGAGCCGTCGACGTCCTCGCCCACCTCGCCCCCGACGCCGGCCCCCGCCCCGGCGCCGGCTTCAGCCCCGACCGCGGCCGAGGGCGGGTCGACGAGCGGGAGGCGCGTGGCGCCGTCGGGCACAAGCCAGGGCTGCACGGTGGCGAGCTTGCCGAGGAACGTGTCGGTGTCCACGACGAGGTCGCGGAGCACCTCGGCGTGCGCGAGCGGCTCGACGACGAGGCCGGACGTGCGGTAGCCGCGCACGAACGTCTCGCACCCGAGCACCGGGCGGCCGTTGACCATGACGCCGCAGCTCCCGCAGACCGCCATCTTGCACGACCACCGGAACGTCAGCGTGGGGTCGGCGTGGTCCTTGACCCACTGGAGCCCGTCGAGCACGGACGTGCGGTCGTCGTAGGGCACGTCGAACACGTCCCGCCCGCCGGTGCCCGCGCCGTCGGGCGACGTGCGCGCGACCTCCAGCCGCACCGTCTGCTCGCTCACGCGCCCTCTCCCTCCTTCGCCGAGAACGACGTTCTCGTCGTCTCCGGGCCCTTCCCGACAGCAACCCCGTGCTCGGCGGGGGTCCCGGCGCCCACCGGGACGTGCGCCACCTCGATGGCGCCGCCCGCGCCGAGGCGGACCTCGGAGTGGCGCGCCACCGTGTCCGGTGCCGGGAAGTCCAGCCGCTGGTGGGCGCCGCGCGACTCCTCGCGCGCGAGCGCGGCGGCGACGGTCGCGTGCGCGACGAGCAGCGTCGCGCCGAGCTCGACGGTCGTCGCCCAGTCGGTGTTGAGCACGGCGCTCGTGTCGGCGACGCGCACGTCGTCGTACCGGGCCCGCAGGTCCTCGACGGCCCCGAGCGCCCGCCGCAGGCCGTCGGCGTCGCGGTAGATCCCGGCGTCGGCGTCGAGGACGCGCCCGAGCTCGGCCCGGATCGCGGCGGGCGGCTCGGTCCCCCGGCCGCGCATCGCGAGGTAGCCGTCGGCGATCTCGGCGGCCCGGTCCACGACCGCGGGACCCGTCGGGAGGGCCGAGGGCCCGCCGTCGGCCCCGGGCTGACCGACCTCCCGCGACCACGCGAGCGCCGCCTCGCCCGCCGCGCGCCCGACGACGAGCGTCTCGACGAGCGAGTTGGACCCGAGCCGGTTGGCGCCGTGCAGGCCGGTGGAGGCGCACTCCCCCGCGGCGAACAGCCCGGCGACGCCGGTCGTGCCGCGCGCGTCGGTGCGGATGCCGCCCATCGTGTAGTGCGCCGTCGGGCGGACGGGGACGGGCTCGTCCGCCGGGTCGACGCCCGCGAACTGCTTGGCGAGGCCGGTCACGAGCGGCAGCCGCTCGGCGAGCCGCTCCTTGCCGAGGTGCCGCAGGTCGAGCAGGACGACGCCGCCGTCGGGCGTCGGGATCGTGCGCCCGTCACGGTCGGCGTGCCAGAACGCCTGCGACAGGCGGTCGCGCGGCCCGAGCTCCATGGTGCGCGGCACAGGCGCCCCGACGGGCGACTCGGGACCGAGGCCGTAGTCGGCGAGGTAGCGGCGGCCGTCGGCGTCGAGCAGCACCCCGCCCTCGCCGCGCGCGGCCTCGGTGAGGAGGATGCCGCTGCCCGGGAGGCCGGTCGGGTGGAACTGGAGGAACTCCAGGTCGCGCAGCGGCACGCCCGCCCGCAGCGCCATCGCGGTGCCGTCGCCCGTGCAGATGCCCGCGTTCGTGCTGGTCCCCCACGCGCGCGCCGAGCCACCCGTCGCGAGGACCACGGCGGGCGCCTCCAGGAGCAGCGGCTCGCCGCGGTGCTGGTCGTGCACGACGACGCCGCGCACCCGGGCGTGCGGCCCGCCCGGGTCGTCGACCAGGAGGTCGAGCACGTGGTGCTCGTCGTACCGGCGGACGGGACCGTCGGGGCCGGAGTGCCGCAGCGACGTCTGGAACAGGGTGTGCAGGAGGTGGAAGCCGGTCTTGTCGGCGGCGAACCAGGTGCGCGCGCGGCTCATGCCGCCGAACCGGCGGACGGCCACGTCGCCGGCGTCGGTGCGCGACCACGGCAGCCCCCACCGCTCGAGCCGGTAGAGCTCGCCGGCCGCCCGCTCCACGACGAACCGGACGGCGTCCTCCTCGCACAGCCCGGCGCCGCCCGCGAGGGTGTCGGCGACGTGCTGCTCGAGCGAGTCGTCGTCCCCCACGACGCCCGCCGCGCCGCCCTCCGCGGCGACCGTGTGCGAGCGCATCGGGTACACCTTCGACACGAGCGCGACCACGGGGGCGCGACCGTCGTCGCGGGCCGCCGCCTCGGCGACGGCGAGCGCCGCGCTCAGCCCGGCGGCGCCGCCCCCGACCACGACCACGTCGGCGCGCTCGACGCGCAGCGCGGTCACCGGCGTCCTCGGGGCGTGCGGGAGGGGCTGGCCGGTGCCGGGGGTGCAGGGCGGAGCAGGGGGAGAGCGTGCCGAGGCATAGGGGAAGGGTCCCCGCGCCGCCGGGGCAGCGCAACAGGCGAAGGTCCCGGT
This sequence comes from Cellulosimicrobium sp. 72-3, assembly GCF_013127315.1. Taxonomy (NCBI): domain Bacteria; kingdom Bacillati; phylum Actinomycetota; class Actinomycetes; order Micrococcales; family Promicromonosporaceae; genus Cellulosimicrobium; species Cellulosimicrobium sp. 72-3. The sequence continues at coordinate 442,199 of NZ_CP053419.1, read as the reverse complement.
CCGGGGCCCCATGGGCACCGCTCCCCATCGAGCCCACGACCCGTCTGTGGGTAAGGTCCGTGCGGAACCCCTCCCCGAACCACCGGAGCACTCATGCGTCCCGCCCGTACCGCCGCCCGCCTGACCGTCGCCGCCGCGCTCGCGCTCGGCCTCACCGCGTGCACCGTCGCCGTCGACGGCGGGGACGCCCCGAAGACGTCGGCCCCCGAGGAGACGACGACGGAGGAGTCCGCGCCCGCCGAGGACGCCGAGGAGGCCGACGACGCCGCGGCGGAGGAGACCGCCTCGGACGGCGAGCTCCCCGACTGGGCCAACCCCGTCGCGACGCCGGGCGAGCAGATCTCGACGTTCACGGTCGGCGACGTGCGCGTCGACGTCTACCAGGTGGGCGTCACGCAGGCCTCGAAGGACGGCCTGTTCGTCGACCCCGACACCAACCAGCCGCTCATCGCCGCGGGCGACGACATCGTCTTCATCAACTACGTCATCACGAACGAGGGCGACCCGATCGACCTCGGCTCGAGCCTCGTGAGCATCGACGAGCGCTACGACGACTGGCCGTACATGCAGGGCATGGACACGATCGTCGACGACGCGCTGTACGAGGCGCAGGGCGTGCACGACGACGCGATGCACAACCAGGCGTACCGCGAGCCGTCGGTGTACCCGTTCGCGACGGGCCAGTCGTACTCGTACGCCACGAACTTCCGCTACCAGCCCGGCTCGCCGATCACGTTCGACGCCGTGATCACGCCCGTGGACGCGGAGGGCGAGCTCCTGCACGACGAGCGCATCGAGGGCGAGGGCACCGGCACGATCTCCTGACGCCGCCCGCGCCTGCCGCGAGAGCCCCGGTCCCGACGGACCGGGGCTCTCGTGCGCTCAGCGCCGGGTCAGATCCTCGTACTCCGGGTGCCGCTCGACGTACGCACGGATGAAGGGGCACAGCGCGACGACGCGCTCGCCCGACTCCCGCACGCTGTCGAGCGCGCCCGCGGCGAGCGCGGACCCGACGCCGCGCCCCTCGAACGCGGGGTCGACCTCGGTGTGCGTGAAGATCACCGCGCCCGGCTCCCGCACGTAGGCGGCGAAGCCGGCGACGACGCCGTCGTCGGTGCGGGCCTCGAAGCGGTCGCCCTCGTCGATGACGGTGACGGTGGGCGTGCGGGGTGCGGGGCTGTCGGTCATGCCGCCATCGTCGTCGGCCCGGCGCCCCCGGACAACCGCGGCGCGACGCCTGAGACGGCCGTCACGTCGGGCCTCGCGTGGCGAATTCGCTACCGGCCGGACGGCTTCCGGGTGCGACACTGGGACGGTGGTCCAGGATTCCCCGTCGCGCGCTGACGACCCCGAGAACCCCGAGCACCGGCGGGACGACCTGACGACCGAGGGGACGACGTCGGGCACCGCGCCCGACGCCCCCGTCCGGGCCTCCCGCAACCCCTACCGCGCCGTGCTCACGCTGCCCGGCGCGTGGCGGTTCTCCGCCGCGGCGCTCGTCGCGCGCCTGCCGATGTCGATGGTCGGCATCGGCACGATCCTCATGATCCAGGGCATCTACGGCGAGTACGCCCTCGCGGGACGCGTCGCGGCCGCGCTCGTCGTCGCGCAGGCGGTCGTGTCGCCGCAGATCGCGCGCCTCGTGGACCGCACGGGGCAGCGCGTCGTCATGCTGCCGCTGCTCGCCGCCGCGACGCTCGGGCTCGGCGGGCTCATCCTGTGCGCCGTGCTGCGCGCGCCCGAGTGGACGCTCTACGTGTTCGCCGCCGTCTCCGGCGCGACGCAGGGGTCGTACGGCTCGATGGTCCGCGCGCGCTGGACGCACGTCGTGCCCGACGCGCGGCGCCTGCACACCGCGTACTCGCTCGAGTCCGCGCTCGACGAGCTCGTGTTCGTCGTCGGGCCCGTGCTCGCGACCGTGCTCGCGACGAGCGTGTCGCCGTCGGCCGGGCTGGTCGTCCCCCTGGTCGCGGCGGTCGTGGGCGGGCTGTGGTTCCTGTCCCAGCGTGCGACCGAGCCGCCCGTCGTCGTGCCCGAGGCCGGCGTCAAGCAGCGCTCGGCCATGCGGTCGACGGGCATGGTCGTGCTCGCCGTGATCTTCGTGGCGATGGGCATCGTGTTCGGCGCGACCGACGTCTCGACCATCGCGTTCGCCGAGGAGGAGGGCCAGAAGGGCGCCGCCGGCGTCATCCTCGCCGTGTTCGCCCTGGGCTCGCTCATCTCCGGCCTCGTCTACGGCGCCCGCCACTGGGTGTCCCCGCTGTGGCGCCGGTTCGTCATCGGGATCGTCGCGCTCGCCGCGGGCGTCTCGCTGTTCTTCTTCGTCACGTCGATCCCCGTCCTCGCGGCGGTCATGTTCGTCACCGGGTTCGCCATCGCGCCGACGCTCATCAACGGCAACAACCTCGTGCAGAACCTCGTGGCCCCGACCCAGCTCACCGAGGGCCTCGCGTGGGTCGGGACGTCGCTCGGCGTCGGGGTGTCGATCGGGTCGTCCGTCGCCGGGTCGCGCATCGACGCGGGCGGCGCGCACGCCGGGTTCGAGGTCGTCGTCGCGGCGGCCGCGCTCGCCGTCGTGCTGGTGCTCGTGGCCCTGCGGTCCCTGCGACGCAGCGCCGACCGCGAGGACGTCACGGACGGCACGCCGGCCCACTGACGGAGGCGCCGGATCGCGCCGGGGGAGCATCGACCGGGTATCGGTCCGGCCACGGCCGGCGCGACGCTCAGGCCGGGTCGGCGCCCGAGAGGTGGGCCCGCTCGCCCTCCTGGTCGAAGATCGTGAGGATCTCGACCGGGCCGTCGTGCGCGCCGAACGAGTGCGGCACCATCGTCGAGAACTCCGCCGCCTGGCCCTCGTGGACGAGGATCCGGCGGTCCGCGAGGTAGACGACGGCCGTCCCGGACAGCACGGTGAACCACTCGTGCCCCGGGTGGACGCGCTGGTGCTCCGGCCCGACGGCGCGCTCGGGCGTGAGGCGCATCTTCGCGACCATCGTCCCGGTCCGCTCGCGCGACAGCAGCCACGTGGTCTCCCCCGGGCGGCGCTGCGGCTCGGGCCGGATCACGACGTCCTCGTCGTCGACGGGCTCGACGAGCTGGTCGAGGGTCGTGCCGAGCGCGCGGGCGATCGGCACGAGCTGGTCGAGCGCGATGCGCCGGTGCCCGGTCTCGATGCGGCTGAGCGTGGACGGGCTGAGGAAGCAGCGCGCGGCGAGCGCGTCGAGCGTCCATCCGCGCGCGAGCCGCAGCCCGCGGATGCGTTGCCGCACGACGGCGTCGAGATCCGGTTCTTGCGTCATGAGCAAGATCATATGCTCAGCGCGCACGGTCGTCCTACGGTGGAGCCATGGACCTCCCCGCCCCCGGGCGCCCCGCGCCCACCCCCGAAGCCGCCGAGGACTCCCCGCACCGCGCCGGTCACGCCTCCGGGCACCTCCGCGAGCACGGGCACACCCCCGGCGACGCGCCCGGGCACGGGCACGCCCACGCCCAAGGCCCGCACGACGGCGCCGGGCTGGCCGAGCTGCTCGAGCTCGACGCGCTGGTCTTCGACGGTCTCCTCGACGAGGCCGTCGCGGTCGCCGTCGGGCACGCCCCGGCCCCGACGCGCGCCGTCGTCGACCTCGGCGCGGGGACCGGCACCGGCACCCGGGCGCTCGCGCGGGCGTTCCCGGAGGCCGAGATCGTGGCGGTCGACGCGGACGCCGCGATGCTCGACCGCCTGCGCGCCCGGCTCGCCGGGACGGGTCTCGCTGACCGCGTGCGCACCGTCGAGGCCGACCTCGACGCCGGGTGGCCGCCCGTCGGCGCCGCGGACGTCGTGTGGGCGTCGGCCTCGCTGCACCACGTCGCCGACCCGGCGCGCGTCCTGCACGACGCCCGCGACGCGCTCGCCCCGGGCGGCCTGCTCATCGTCGTCGAGATGACCGCGACGTCGCCCGTCCTGCCCGACGGCGCGGACCACGCCGACCTCACCGCGCGCCTCGAGCGCGCCATGGCGCACGCCGGCTGGAACCGCTACCCCGACTGGACCCCGTACCTGACCGACGCCGGGCTGGAGGTGGTGGACCGGCGCGAGCCGACCGCCGTCGTGCCGCCGGGGCCGGACACGTCCCGCTGGGCGCACGCCACCGCGCTGCGCCAGCGCGAGCACCTGGCGGACCGGCTGGAGCCCGCCGACCTCGCCGCGCTCGACGCCGTGCTCGCGGCGACCGCGCCCGGCACGACCGACCACACCGTCCGCGCCCGGGGCGGCCGCGTCGTCTGGGCCGCCCGCCGCCCCCGCTGAGGAGAGTCATGGACACCACCACCGAGAAGAACGCCCCCTACGACGTCGCGATCGTCGGCGGCGGCCCCGCCGGGCTGAGCGCCGCGGTGACGCTCGCGCGGTCGCTGCGGTCCGTCGTCGTGCTCGACGCCGGCGAACCCCGCAACGCGCCCGCGGAGGGCGCGCACAACCTGCTCGGGCGCGAGGGCGTGCCGCCGCGCGAGCTGCTGGCCACGGGCCGCGCCGAGGCCGAGGGCTACGGCGCCGAGGTCCGCGACGCGCGCGTCGCCCGCGCCGAGGGCGACGCCGGGTCCGGCTTCACGCTCACGCTCGACGACGGCGGGACGGTCCGCGCGCGCCGCGTGCTGCTCGCGACCGGCCTGGTCGACGAGCTGCCCGACGTCCCCGGGGTCCGCGAGGGCTGGGGGTCGAGCGTGCTGCACTGCCCGTTCTGCCACGGGTGGGAGGTGCGGGGGCAGCGGATCGCGGTGCTCGCGACCGGGCCCGCCGCGGCCCACCAGGTGCTGCTGTTCCGCCAGCTCACCCCGCACGTCACGCTGTTCCAGCACACCGCCCCCGAGCCCGACGACGCCACGTGGGAGCAGCTCTCGGCGCTCGGCGTGCGCGTGGTCGAGGGCGAGGTCGCGCGGCTCGACGTCGACGGCCGGTCGGTGCGGTCGGTCGTGCTGAGCGACGGGACGTCGTTCCCGGTGGACGCGGTCGTCGTCGGGCCGCGGTTCGTCGCGCGCGGCGAGCTGTTCGAGCAGCTCGGCGGGACGCTCGAGGAGCACCCGGCAGGCCGGTTCGTGCCCGCCGACCCGCGCGGCGCGACCGCCGTGCCGGGCGTGTGGGCCGCGGGCAACTCGAGCGACCTCATGGCGCAGGTCGGCGCGTCGGCGGCGGCCGGGGTCATGGCCGGCGCGGGGATCCACGGGGAGCTCGCGCAGGCGGACGCCGCGGCGGCCGTCGCACGACGACGGACGCCGTTCGCGGCGCACGCCGAGCCCGCGGTCTGAGGCGGCGGCCCGAGGCACCGGGCCGGGCCCGCGGTCGGGGGGCGACCGCGGGCCCGGCCGCGCGGAGGGTGACGCACGAGACGCCCGCTCGCGCTGCGCGGCCGGGCGGCCCGTCGCACGATGGAGGACGACCCCAGCCCACCGTGGAGGTACGTCATGCCGTTCGGAATCGGTCGCTCCCCGCAGGACAAGCGCAACCGCACGGTCGCCGACCTGCTCGTCGCGCAGCTCATCGAGGCGGGGGTGCGCCGGATCTACGGCATCGTCGGCGACAGCCTCAACCCCGTGGTCGACGCCGTGCACCGGTCCAACGCGGGCGAGAACGCGGGCAAGGGAATCGAGTGGATCCACGTGCGCCACGAGGAGGCCGCCGCGTTCGCCGCGGCTGCCGAGGCCGAGGTCACGGGCAGCCTCGCGGTGTGCGCGGGGTCGTGCGGGCCGGGCAACCTCCACCTCATCAACGGCCTGTACGACGCCAACCGGTCGCGCGTGCCCGTGCTCGCCATCGCGAGCCACATCCCGAGCAAGCAGATCGGCACCGGGTTCTTCCAGGAGACCCACCCCGACCGCCTGTTCACCGAGTGCTCCGTCTACTCGGAGATGATCTCGAGCGCCGAGCAGGCGCCGCGCGTCATCAACTCCGCGATCCACCACGCGTACGGCGCCCGCGGCGTCTCCGTCCTCACGCTCCCGGGCGACGTCGCCGACCTCGACGCCCCGGCCGCCGTGCCCGACGTCGCGTGTCGGCCCGCGCCCCCGCGCGTCGTCCCCGACGCGACCGCCGTCCAGCAGCTCGCTGACGCGATCGACGCCGCGAAGAAGGTCACGATCTTCGCCGGCGCGGGCGTGCGCGGCGCGCACGACGACGTGATCGCGCTCGCCGACAAGATCGCCGCGCCCGTGGGCCACTCGCTGCGCGGCAAGGAGTTCATCCAGTACGACAACCCGTTCGACGTCGGCATGTCCGGCCTCCTCGGCTACGGCGCCGCGTTCGACGCCATGCACGACTGCGACCTCCTCGTGCTGCTCGGCACCGACTTCCCGTACGACCAGTTCCTCCCGGAGTCGGTCCGTACGGCGCAGGTCGACGTCGACCCGACCCACCTCGGGCGGCGCACGCGCCTGGACCTCGCCGTCGTGGGTGACGTCGGCGAGACGGTGCGCGCGCTCCTGCCGCTCGTGAAGAAGGCGCGGTCCCGCAAGTTCCTCGACTCGATGGTTGCCAAGCACGAGAAGGCGATGACCGGCGTCGTCGGGGCGTACACGAAGAAGGTCGAGCGCACGACGCCGATCCACCCCGAGTTCGTCGCCGACACGCTCGACCAGGTCGCCGCCGACGACGCGGTGTTCACCGTCGACACGGGCATGTGCAACGTGTGGGCCGCGCGGTACATCACGCCCAACGGGAAGCGCCGCGTCATCGGGTCGTTCATCCACGGCTCGATGGCCAACGCGCTCCCCCACGCCATCGGCGCCGCGGCCGCCGGGCGTGCAGGGGGCCGCGAACGCCAGGTCGTCGCCATGGCCGGTGACGGCGGCCTCTCGATGCTGCTCGGCGAGCTCGTGACGCTCAAGCACTACGACCTGCCGGTCAAGGTCGTCCTGTTCGACAACGCGAGCCTCGGCATGGTGCGCCTCGAGATGCTCGTCGACGGGCTGCCGATGTTCGGCACCGAGTCGCCGCCCGTGGACTACGCCGCGGTCGCGAACGCGATCGGCATCCCGGCGGTGCGCGTCGAGAAGCCGAAGGATCTGCGCCGCGCGCTCCAGGAGGCGCTGAACCGGCCGGGGCCGGCGCTCGTCGACGTCGTCACCGACCCCCGCGCGCTCTCGATCCCGCCGAACATCACCGCGGGCCAGGTCCGCGGGTTCGCGGTCGCGATGAGCAAGGAGGTCCTCGGCGGCGGCATGGGCGAGGTCGTCTCGATGGCCCGCGCCAACCTGCGCAACGTGCCCCGCCCGTGACCGACGAGCCCACCCTCGCCGACGTCCGCGACACCGCCCGGGAGGTCTTCGGCTACCGCGACCTGCGCCCCGGGCAGCGCGAGGCGATCACCGCGCTCCTCGACGGCCGCGACGTCCTGCTCGTGCTGCCCACGGGGGCCGGCAAGTCCGCGGTCTACCAGCTCCCCGGCCTCGAGCTGCCCGGGCCGACGCTCGTCGTCTCGCCGCTCATCGCGCTCCAGCAGGACCAGGTGCGCTCCCTCCTCGAGCTCGGCGACGACGACGCGCGGGCCGCCGCCGTGAGCTCGGCCGTGCCCGCAGCCGAGCGCCGCGCCGCGCTCGAGGCCGCCGCCGCGGGCGAGCTGGAGTTCCTCTTCCTCTCGCCGGAGCAGCTCGCCAACGAGGAGGTGCTCGACGCCGTCCGCGCGGCCCGGCCCAGCCTCGTCGCTGTCGACGAGGCGCACTGCGTCTCGACCTGGGGGCACGACTTCCGGCCCGAGTACCTGCGCGTCGGCGAGCGCCTCGACACGCTCGACCCGCGACCGCCCGTGCTCGCGCTCACCGCGACAGCGTCCCCGCCCGTGCGCGAGGACGTCGCCGAGCGCCTGCACCTGCGCGACGCCGCGGTGATCGTCCGCGGGTTCGCCCGCCCGGGGATCGCGCTGGAGGTCGTGCGCACGGTCGAGGCGGCGGACAAGGACCGCGCGGTCGTCGAGCGGGTGCGCGCGGAGGCCGAGCACGGCGTGGGGATCGTCTACGTGGGCACGCGACGTCGCACGACCGAGGTCGCCGACGCGCTCGCGGAGGCGGGCCTGCGCACCGCGGCCTACCACGGCGGGCTGCGGCGGGCCGAGCGCGACGAGGCCCAGCGGCGGTTCACGGACGACGAGGTGGACGTCGTGGTCGCGACGTCCGCGTTCGGCATGGGCATCGACAAGCCGGACGTGCGGTTCGTCGTCCACGCGGACGTCCCCGGTTCCCCGGACGCCTACTACCAGGAGGTCGGCCGCGCGGGCCGCGACGGCGAGCCCGCCGTCGCGGTGCTCTTCTACCGGCCGGAGGACCTGGGCCTCCAGCGCTACTTCGCGGTCGGCGTGCCCGACCGCGACGACCTCCGCGAGGTCGCGCGCGCCCTGGGCCGGGGCGGCCCGGCGTCGGGCACGTCGTCGTCAGGAGGGCGGGCCCGGCTGCCGCGGCGTCTCGCACGCCTGCGCGCGCTCGTGGAGGACGCGCGGGCGCTCGCCGGTGAGGACGCGCGCCCGGGTGCGGTGGCCGACGTCGCGCACGAGCTCGCGGAGGCCCGGCGCCGGGTCGACGACTCGCGCCTGCAGATGATGCGCGCGTACGCCGAGACCCCGCAGTGCCGCCGCCAGTTCCTGCTCGCCTACCTCGGCGAGGAGCTGCCCGAGCCGTGCGGGCGCTGCGACAGCTGCTGGGCCGGCACCGCGGAGGAGCGGGCCGCCGACGACGCGTCCGCGCCGTGGTCGACGGGCACGCCGGTGCGGCACCCGGAGTTCGGCGAGGGGACCGTCATGGGCTACGAGGGCGACGACCGCGTGACGGTGCTCTTCGAGACGCACGGGTACCGGACCCTGAGCCTCGACGCGGTGACGGACCAGGGCCTGCTCACGGCGTCCTGACCCCGCCGGTGGCCGGCGCGGGCGCGCGTCGGGCGCCGCTGGCCCGGCCGGTAGCATCGCCGCGTGCTCACCAGGACGACGGTCACGGACGACCAGCTCGCGGCGCTCGTGGCGCCGCTCGGCGAGGCGCTGCGGTCCGAGCCGCTGAGCGGCGGGATGTTCGCGAGCGTCTTCGCGGTCGACCTCGCCCCGCGGCCGGGCACGGCGCCCGACGACGTCCCGGGCCGCGTCGTCGTCAAGGTCACGGGCGCCGACACGTCCCGGCTCCTGCGCTACGAGCACGGCATCCCCGGCACCGAGGAGGCGGCCTACCGGGCCGCCCACGCCGCAGGCCTGCCCGTCCCGCAGGTGCTGCACACCGACCTCACGCGCGAGCACGTGGACGGCGACGCGCTCGTCGTGACGTTCCTCGACGGGACCCTGTGGAGCGCGCGCGAGGCCGACGCGGCGGAGTCCGCCGCCGTCCGCCGCGGGCTCGGGTCGTTCATGGCGCGGCTGCACCGGATCGCGGGCGACCGGTTCGGCTACCCGGCCCCCGCGTCGGACCTCGCGGCGGCGAGCTGGCCCGACGCGGTCGCGCGCATGGTCGACGCCGTGCTCGACGACGCGCTCGCCTGGGGCGTCGACCTTCCGGCGGACCGGGTGCGCGACGCCGTCGCGCGGCACCGCGACGTGCTCGCCCGCGTCGAGGTCCCGCGGCTCGTGCACGCTGACCTGTGGCCGGGGAACGTGCTGCTCGCGCCGGACGCCCCGCGGATCGTCGGCGTGCTCGACGCCGAGCGGTCGCTCTGGGGCGACCCGCTGTTCGAGCTCGCGGGGGCCGACCAGCTCGGGTCCGGCCCCGTCGACGCGGACCTCCTCGCGGGCTACGTCGCCGAGGGCGGTGACCTGGGCCTCGGCGACGGCACGCCCGGCGGCGGCGACCCCGCCGCGTGGACGCGCCTGCGCCTGTACCGCACCTACCTGTCGTGCCTCCTCGCCGTCGAGGTGGTGCCGCGAGGGTACGAGGGCGACTGGGTCGAGGGGTACGCCGGCACGGCCCGCGCCAACCTGCTGCGGATGCTGGACGAGCTGGGCGCCTGAGGACTCCCGCGTGGGGAGTGCTCCCCATGTGACGTACCCCCGGATCGCCCCACGGCATGGTCGGGTCACGGTAAGGTGTGCGTACGTTCACGACAACTCCACACGCCACTCGCGCGCCGTGGCCACCCGTCCGAGGGGACCTCGCATGATCGCGTTCATCGTCATCGGCATCGCCGGACTCGCCCTCCTGCTCCTCTCGCTGCTCGTCGGCGAGATCGTCGACCTGGGTGACGGCGCGGTGTCCGGGACGACGCTCGGCGTCGGTGGCGTGGTGTTCGGCGCCGTCGGCGTGATCGTGGCCTCCAACGACCTGCCGACCTGGCTCGCGTACGTCGGGTCCCTCGTCGTGGCGCTCGTCGTCATGGTCCTCGTCCAGCTGCTGGTCAAGAACCTGCGCGCGTCGGAGGACGGCGTCCCCGTGTCCCTCGTGGGCGTCCAGGGCACCGCGACCACCGCGATCGACCCCGCGCGCGGCGAGGTCTCGCTCGACGCGGCGCACGAGCTCGAGCGCCGCCTCGCGTGGTCCGACGAACCGATCCCGGAGGGCGCGCGCGTCGTCGTGCTCGAGCAGTCCGGGAGCCGCGTGCGCGTCCAGCGGCACTACCCCAACGACTGAGGTCCGACGGACCGACCACGACGCCCCGCGCGTCGTCCCGTGGGTGCTGCGCACCCGCACGACTGCCGCACGTCCTGACCTGCCCGCACCCACGGAAGGAGACGCGCCCCGGCGCGGACCATGTTCGACGACACGAACCTCATCACGACCCTGGCGATCGTCGCCCTGGTCATCGCGTTCTTCGCGGTGGTCATCTTCATCAGCAAGCGCATCCGCCGCGTCCCGCCGAACGAGGCCCTGGTCATCGTGGGCCGCGGCGCGGGCCGCAAGGAGGCCGGGGGCAGCGGGCAGAAGGTCGTCGTCGGCGGCCGCACGTTCGTCTGGCCGATCCTCCAGCAGGGCTTCTCCATCTCGCTCGAGCAGCGCCAGATCGGCATCACGGTCGAGGGCGTGGACAAGAACCGCATCAAGATCGCCATCAAGGCGTCGATCAACTTCAAGGTGCGGGGCGACGAGGAGGGCGTGCGCCGCGCGGCCCAGCGCTTCCTCTCCCAGCAGGGCACGCTCACCGAGATCATCAAGGAGTCCCTCGAGGGCTCGCTGCGCTCCATCGTCGGCGACATGACGATCGAGCAGATCATCTCCGACCGCAAGGGCCTGTCCGACCGCGTGGTCGAGTCCACGAAGGCCGACCTCTCGGAGCAGGGCCTCCAGGTCGACCTGCTCAACATCTCCGACATCTCGACGCCGGGGTCGGACTACCTCGCGAACCTCGGGCGCGCCGAGTCGGCTCGCGCCCGCCAGGTCGCCGAGGTCTCCGAGGCCGAGGCGCAGCGCGCCTCGGAGTTCGCCGTCATCGAGGCGGCCGAGCAGATCGCCGAGCGCCAGAAGGCCCTCGACCTCAAGCGCGCCGCGATCAAGGCCGACACCGACCGCGCCAACGCCGAGGCCGAGGCCGCGGGCCAGCTCGCGCGCGCCGAGCAGGACCGCCTCGTCGCGCAGCAGGAGCGCGAGGCGCTCGCCGAGCAGGCGCGCGTGACGCAGGAGCGCCTCGACATCGAGGTCCGCAAGCCCGCCGAGGCCAAGGCGTACGCGGAGGTCCAGGAGGCCAACGCGCGTCGTGACGCCGCGAACGCCGCCACCGAGGCCGACGCGTACAAGCGCACCGTCATCGCCGAGGCGAACAAGACCGCGGCCATCCAGGACGCCGAGGCGTCCGCGCAGGCCGTGCGTCGTGCCGGTGAGGCCGAGCGCGACCGCCAGGTCGCCCTCGCGGCCGGTATCCGGGCCGAGGGCGAGGCCCGCGCAGCAGCGATCGAGGCCGAGGGTCGCGCCGAGGCGGCGGCGACCGACGCCAAGGCCGACGCGCTGCAGAAGTACGGCGAGGCGGCGCTCGTCCAGGAGCTCATCGAGCGCCTGCCCGAGATCGTGCGGGCCGCGGCCGAGCCGATCGGCAACATCCAGGGCATGACCGTCGTCTCGACCGACGGCGCGTCCGCGCTCACGAAGAACGTCGCGTCCGTCCTGGGCGAGGGCCAGGGCGTCATCAAGCAGCTCACCGGCGTCGACATCAACCAGCTCATCGCCAACCTCGCGGGCACGCAGCTCGCGGGCTCGGGGGACGCGCCCACCAACGGCACGTCGCACTGACCCACCCCGCCGAGCATGCGGCCGTGGCCCGTCCGGACCTCCGGGCGGGCCACAGCCGCGTGGTCGGCGAGCCGGCCGGCAGAACCGGGGCCGGTCAGGCCCAGCCGAGGCGCCCGAACGCGTTGAGCGCGAGCAGCACGCCGAGCGCCCCGAGCACCCAGCCCGTCATGTCCGTCGCGTTCTTCGTGAGCCACCGGTCGAGACGGTGCAGCACCGGGTCGACCGCACGCGCCGCGACGAGCCGGCCGAGCAGCAGCAGGAGCGCGGGCGCGACCATGACGACGCAGTACGCGGCGAGGATCGCAGCGTTCCCGGGCCAGCCGACGTCGGACGTCGTGACGATCCCGATCGCGGCGAGGTACGGCAGCATCGTCCCTACCTCGATCGCGACGGCACCGAGGGCCAGCCCCATGAGCGGCAGCACCGACGAGCGCGTCCGGACCACCCCGGTCCCGACGGCGTCCGCCTCGATCCCGAGCGCACGCTCGCGCCACCGCGAGAGCCTCCCCGGACGCGGGGGCGCCGACGGCGCCCCTGGCCCGGCGGTCCCGGCACCGGCACCGGTCCACGGGCTGGGCCCCACGGCGTCGGGCCGGCCGGCGGCGGACGGGGCGGCGTCGGACTGCGCGGCCTTGCGCGCCGCGCGCTTGCTGTCGAAACGGAAGCTCAGCGCGAACAGCCCGATGCCCAGGAGCAGCTGCACGATCGCGGCGGCGCGTGTGTCGAGCGCGTCGCCGAACCGGTCGAGGAACGCGCCCGCGCCGAGCAGCACGACGATCCCGACGGCGAGGTAGAACCCCGCCACCGTGCCGAGGTACACGAGCACGCGCCCCGCGCGCAGCCGCCCGGGCGCGAGCAGGAGCCACACGGGGATGAGCAGCGTGCCGAAGCTCGTGGAGTCGATGAGCGCCAGCACGACGAGCACGCCGGCCATCGCGGCCAGGCCGAGGCCCGGACCGCCGACGGCGTCGAGGTCGAGGGGGAGGTCCATGGCCCGAGCCTCCCGTCCGGGCGCGCGCGCGTCGTCCGGCGAACGACCGACCCGTGCGCCGCACCGCGGGGCCGCGGAGGCGCGAGGTGGGCGCGGATCCGGGGAGCGGGCGCGGGCGTCGTACACCGTTCGACCGATCCGTCGCCCGACGGGCTGTGCTGGGATGGGGGCGTGAGCACGCACGACGAAGGGACGCAGGACGCGCGCGCGGCCGCGCCCGGGCGCACCGAGCGCTGGCGCGCGGCGGCCGGTTCCCTGCGCGGCGTGTGGCGCATCGAGGACCGGCGCAACGACCTGTTCTCCGCCGTGACGACGTTCGCCCTCGGGTGGGTGCTGCTCGAGGTCGGGCTCGTCGGCATCGTCCGCGCGTCGTTCGTCGTCGAGCCCCCGCACGCCTGGTGGCGGGCCGCGCTGCTCGGCGTCGGGTGCCTCCTCATCCTCGTCAAGCGCGCGCACCCGATCCTCGCGCTCCTCGGCGGGGTCGTCGTCACCGCCGTCGACCTGCGGTGGGGCGGGAGCCTCGCCCTCATGCTCGTCCTCTGGGACCTGCTCTACGCCGCGGCCCTCTGGTCGCGGCCCCGGGCGCGCGCGTGGCTCTGGGGCGTCGCGGCGACGGTCGTGGCGGTGGGCGCCGTCGGGGCGGGCGAGGCCACGCGGGACGTGCGGGAGTTCGTCTACATGGGGCTCCAGCTCAGCGCCCTGCTCCTGGTCCCGATGTGGTGGGCCACCAACGTGCGCACCACGAGCGAGCTCGCCGAGGTCGCGAGCGAGCGCGCCGACCTCGCCGCGCGCGAGGCCGAGGCGTCGGCCCGCACGGCGGACCTCGAGCGCCAGCGCGCGAGCGACCTCGAGCGCATCGCGCAGCTCGACCGGCACGAGGCCGTCCGTGCGGAGCGGGCCGCGATGGCGCGCGACCTGCACGACGTCATCGCGTCGCACCTGTCGACCATCGCCATCCACTCCGGCGCCGCGCTCGTCCTCCCGCCCGACGCCGCGAAGGACCGCGCCGCGCTCGAGCAGGTGCGCGCGAGCGCCGTCGCGTCGCTCGACGAGATGCGGTCCATGATCCTGCTGCTGCGCACGGAGGGGCGACGCGAGGACGGCGGTGCGTCCGACGCCGTCGTCGCCCCCGGCCGCCTCGCCGGACTCGACACGCTCCTCGCCGCCGCACGCGCGACGACGACCGTCACGCTCCACGACCCGGACGGTGTCGCCGCGTCGCCCCTGCCCGCGGCGGCGGACCAGGCGCTGTTCCGCATCGCGCAGGAGGCCGTGACGAACGCGCTCAAGCACGCGCCCGCCGCCCCGGTCGTCGTCGAGCTCTCCCGGCACGGGGCGGCCGTCGTGCTGGAGGTGCGCGACGACGGCGCCCCCGGCTCCGGGACGGTCGAGGCACCGCTGAGCGCCGGCACCGGCCTGCTCACGATGCGTGAGCGCGCCGACGGTCTCGGCGGCACGTGCAGCGCCGGCCCGCTGCCCGCGGGCGGGTGGTCCGTGCGCGCCGAGATCCCCGTGGCCGGGCTGCCCGTCGAGAGGCAGGACGCGTGACGCGACGACCGGTCCGGGTGCTCCTCGCCGACGACCACGCCGCCATCCGGGCGGGCCTGCGCCTCCTGCTCGACGCCGCGCCCGACGTCGAGGTGGTCGGCGAGGCCGCGGACGGCACCGCCGCGGTCACGAACGCCCGGGCGCTCCGGCCCGACGTCGTGCTCATGGACCTGCGGATGCCGGGCGTCGACGGCATCGAGGCGACACGCGTCATCACCGGCGAGCGCCTCGCCGAGGTCCTCGTGCTCACGACGTTCGACCTCGACGAGTACGTGGACGGGGCGCTGCGCGCCGGGGCCGCGGGGTTCCTGCTCAAGTCCGCCGAGCCCGCCGCGCTCATCGACGCCGTGCGGCGCGTCGCCGACGGAGACGGCGTCCTCGCACCCGAGGTCACCCGCCGGCTCCTCGCCGCGTTCGCGCGCGACCCCGTGCCCGACGCCGCCCCCCGGCCCCACTCGGGATCGCGCCCGGGCGGCGCGGACGGTCCCGGGGACCCCGCGGCGTCGGGCGGCGGGGGCGTCGTCGACGACCGGCCCGACCCGCGGCTCGCCGACCTCACGCCGCGCGAGGTCGACGTGCTCGCGGCGCTCGGCCGGGGCCTGTCCAACCAGGGCATCGCGACCGACCTCTACATCACCGAGGCCACGGCCAAGACGCACGTCTCGCGCGTACTCGCGAAGCTGGGCGTCGCGACCCGCATGCAGGCGGCGATCGTCGCGCGGGACTCCGGCCTCGCCTGACCGCCCCCTGCACCCGACCGCCGACCACGCGACCGAGGCCGAGGTCAGGCCGGGGCGAGGTCCGGGCTCTGCACGACGAGGGCGGCGTGCCGGGCGCCCGCCCGCATCGCCTCCTCGACGCCCGCACCGCGCAGGTGAGCGTCGAGGAACCCGGCGAAGAAGCCGTCGCCGGCGCCGTTCGTGTCGACGACGTGCGGCACGGGCTGTGCCGGGACCTCGACGAATCCGCCCTCCGGCGTGAGCGCGACCGCGCCGCGCGAGCCGTGCGTGCAGACCACCAGGTGCGCGCCCGCCGCGACCCGGGCGGTCATGAAGCCGCGCCAGTCGTCGAGCCGGTCCCCGCTGAGGAACACGTGCGTGCCCGCGTCGACCCAGGGCCGGTGGAACGCGGACTCGCCGTCGTAGTCGTGCAGGTCGACCCAGACGTCGCGACCGCGGGCCACGGCGAGGTCGAGCACAGGGAGGGCGGGCACCGCGAGGTCGACGACGACGGCCCGCGCCGCGTCGAGCGCGGCGACCGTGGCGTCCCACGCCTCGCCCTGGGCCGGGACCTCGCCCGGTGCGCGCAGGTAGACCGAGACCCGGCCGCCGTCGTCGTCCATGAGGTTGAGGTGGCTCTCGGTGCGGCCGTCGGGCGACGGCTCCGCGAGCACCCGCACGCCCGCGCCCTCGAGCACGGACCGGACGCGCGCGCCGTCGTCGTCCGTCCCGAGCACGGTGCGCAGGAGCACCGACCGGCCGAGGCGCGCGAGGTTGAGCGCCTTGCCCGCGGACGTGCCGCCGACCGTGTGCCGGTGCGACCGCGCGAACACGGTGTGCGGCGTGGGGGCGGGCAGCTCGTCGAGCTGGACGAGGAGGTTCCACGACGCCGGCCCGGCCACGAGGACCTCGGCCTGCGGGGCCGCCATCAGTCCGTCACCGTGATGCCGAGGCTGTGGGCGAACGTCGCGGCTAGGCGGGCGAGCTGCATCGAGTCGATGGTCGATCCGCGCAGCGACTCGATGCCGCCGAGCTCGTCGATCTCGGCGCCACGCAGGTCCACGTGGGCGAGCGTGGCGCCCTGCACGTCGAGCCGGCGCACGCGCGTGCCCTCGAGCGCGACGCGCAGCGCGTCGGACGCGACGAGGTCGAGCTCCTCGATCGTGCAGTCGGTGAACACCACGTCGCGCAGCGACGCGCCCCGCAGGTTGACGAACCCGAGCTTGCAGCCGACGAACCGCACCCCGGCCCACGACGACTCGTAGAGCTCGGCGGACCCGAGGCGCGCGCCCCGCACCTCGACCTCGCGCCACCGGCCGCGCGTCCCGCGCACCACCGGGACGTCGAGGCGCCCCAGCACGACCTCCGTGAGCGTCACCGCGCCCAGGTCGGCCTCGTCGGCGCGCACCTGGTCGAGCCGCGTGGAGAACACGGTCGCGCCGTGCAGGTCGAGCCGGTCGAGACGGAGGTCCGTGATCTCGAACCCCTCGAGGTCGGCCTCCGCCTCGAGGTCGTAGGCGTCACCGGGCTGGAGGTCGTCCAGGACGACCGGGTCGATCGCAGGTGGTTCGGTCGTCGGCTTCTTCGGGGGCACGCCCCGAGCCTAGGCCGGGCCGCCCACGCGGCGAGGAGCGGCTCAGGGCTCCGGGTGCAGGGCGTCGTAGCGCCAGAACCGGCGCTGGGCCCGCACGACGAGCCACAGCACGACGACGCACGCGACACCGCCCGCGACGGCGGCCCACGCCTCCCCCACCCAGGTGGCCTGCGCGCCGAGCACGAGCTCGCCGAGGCGGGGCCCGCCCGCGACGACGACGATGAACACGCCCTGGAGACGGCCGCGCATGTCGTCGGGCGTCGCGGTCTGGAGGATCGTCTGGCGGAACACCGCGCTCACGGCGTCGGACGCGCCCGCAAGCGCCAGCGCGACGCTCGCCGCGACGACGCCGCCCACGAGGACGGTCGTCGGGGTCGTCGCGCCCACGCCGAGGAGCACGACGCCGAACAGCCCGATCGACAGCCCGTAGGCCGTGATCGCCCACACGATGACGCGGCCCTGCCACCGCACGCGCGACAGGCCGCCGGAGAACACGCCCGCGAGCACCGCCCCGACGGCGAACGCCGCGGTGAGGACGCCCGTCGTCGCCTCGCCGCCCCCGAGGAACACGACGCCGGCGGCGGGCAGGAGCACGCGCGGCGAGGCGAGCACCATCGCGGCGAGGTCGACGAGGAACGTCGTGCGGACGTTGGGCTGGGTCGCGAGGTACCGCAGGCCGTCGACGACGGACCGCCACCCCACGACGCGGCGCCGACGCCCTGCGGGGGCGGCGGCTACGGCCGGGGCGCCGGGCCCGGCGGGCAGCGGCGGGATGTCGGGGAGCCGCCACACGGCCCACAGCGCGGCCGTGAACAGGACGGCGTCGATCGTGTACGCGACCTGGTAGCCCCACAGCGCGACGAGGAACGCGCCCCCCAGGGGACCGACGGTGAGCGCGACGTTCCACGCGATCGTCTGGAGCGCGTTCGCCGCGGGCAGGAGCCGCGGCTCGACGAGGCGAGGGATGATCGCGGAGCGCGCGGGGTTGTTGATCGCGAACGCGGCGGACTGCGCCGCGACGAGCGCGTAGAGCACGCCGACGGAGTTCAGGTGCAGCCACGCCTGGACGGCGATGAGGGCGGTGACCACCCACAGCGCCGTCGAGGCCGCGAGCGCGACCTTGCGGCGGTCGTACGCGTCGACGAGCGCGCCGCCGTAGAGCCCGAGCACCACGAGCGGCACGAGCGCGCAGAGGCCGAGCACGCCGACCGCGAGCGACGAGCCCGTGAGCGCGTACACCTGCAGGCCGACGGCGACGACCGTGAGCTGCGAGCCGAGGTTGGAGATCCCGAGCCCCCACCACAGGCGGCGGAACGGCGGGGAGATGCGCAGCGGGGTCGTGTCGGCGAGAAGACCGTTGACTCGAGCCACGACCGCCGAGCCTACGTCAGCCGGCCGGCCGCGCGGGCAGACCGGGCGCGCGACCGCCCCGGGCGTCGACGGTGGCATCCTGGGCGATCCCTGCGAGCTCCCGGAGAAAGGTGGAACCCGTGGCACCCTCCGCTGCGTCTAGCAGTCGTGAGGAACCGACGTCGGCCGAGGTGCCGACCGCAGCAGGGGGGCGGTCGGCGATGACGGACGTCGCGACCGAGCGGTGGGGCGGCGCGCCCGAGGTGCAGGTCGTGCGCGTCGGCCTGACCGCCGAGGAGCGCTTCACCGAGTTCGCCCGGACGAGCTCCGCCGACCTGTACCGGTACGCGTACCTGCTGTGCGGGGACGCCCACCGGGCGCACGACCTGGTGCAGCTCGCGCTCGAGCGCACGTTCCGCGCGTGGACGCGCGTGGGCGACGGGCAGCCGTTCGCCTACGCGCGGCGCGTCGTGATGACGGCTCGCATCGACTCGTGGCGGCGCACCCGGAGGGAGGTCTCCGTGGAGCACGACACGCTCGTGGGTCTCGAGGTCCCGGCGACGGGCGACTCGTCCGGGATCGAGGACCGGGACCGGGTCGTGCGGGCCCTGCTCGCCCTCCCCGTCAAGCAGCGGCGGGTCGTCCTGCTGCGCTACGTCCTCGACCGGTCCGAGGCCGAGACCGCCGCGGAGCTCGGGATCGCGGTCGGCACCGTGAAGTCGACCGGGTCCCGGGCCCTGGCCCGCCTGCGCACCCTGATCGCACCCGAGCACGGGACGGAGATCGAGCGATGAGCACGAGGCCGGAACGCAGGACCCCGGACGACGAGGACCTCGTGGAGCGGGTGCGCGCCGCGCAGACCGCCGTCGAGGTGCCGCCCACGCTGGACCCGGACGCTCTGGCGCACCGCGCGGTCCGGCGCGTGCGGGCACGACGGCGCGTGGTCGCCGCGAGCGGGTCGGCCGTCGCCGTGGCGGCGCTGGTCGCGGTCGCGGCGATCCTCCCCGGGGCACTGTCCCGCGGGTCGGCGCCGGCGCCCGCCCTCGCGGCGGCCCCCGCGCGGACCACCGCACCGGCGTCGGAGGGACCGGCCCCCGCTCCCGCGGCGCCGCCGCAGGAGCCCGCACGCTACCTGCCGGTGGGCGACGGCGAGCTTCCGGCGCTGCCGGGTGTCGAGCACGGCGTCGTCGGCACGCACCACGGGGACTACACCGTGCAGGGCGGGCTCACGTACACGCTGCCCCCCGGGGGGTGGGAGGTCGAGGGCGAGGCGTTCGGCGAGCCCGCGTCGGTCCGCTGGAAGGGCCCGGAGCACTGGGCCCTCCAGGGGTCGGAGATCCCCGCGGACGCGGTCCCGCCGCCCATGGTCGACTCCGGCGCCACGGTGAGCATCGACGTCGATCCCGGGGCCGCGTCGTGGGTGGTGCCGGCCCGGGACTCCGGGGCCTGGACGGTCGAGGTCCCCGGCTCGGACTTCGTCGTGGTGACGCGGGGCCCGTCCGACGACCCGGACCTCGCCCGCTGGGAGGCCCGGGTCCGGTACGGGGGAACGGGCTGGACGATCCGCCTCGACTTCACGGACGACGCCGTGGGCGACGAGCTCGCCCGCAACTTCCTCGGCAACCTGTGGTTCGAGGCCGAGGGCGCGCCGGAGTGGTTCAGCCCGACGTACACGTACCCGGAGATCGGCCCGCTCACCACGGGCACGCCCGCCGGGTGGCAGACGGCCACGACGGGCACCCTCTCCTACGCCGTGCCGCCGGGATGGACCGTCGCCGACGTCGAGGGCAACTACGGTCCCGGGGTGGAGTGGACGGGCCCGTTCGCCACGAACCCCGGGCCCATCCAGGACGGCTCGTCCCCCGACGTGCACTGGAACATGTTCGTGCAGCGAGGCGGCTCCGGGGCGCGCGCGTTCGACTACTCCGGCGAGGGGTGGCACGGGCAGCGGATCGAGGTCCCGGGCGCCGACTTCGCCGAGCTGCTCCTGTCCCAGGGGCCGTTCTGGGCGGACGACGGGATGTCGGAGCTCAGCGCGGACGTCCGGGTCCACGGCGCGGACGGCGGAGAGAACCTCATGCTGATGATCTCGCTGCCCGGTGACGACGCGGGGCTCGAGACGCTGCGCGGGATCCTCGGCTCGCTACGGTTCTGACGCTCCGCCGTCAGCCGGTGCCGGCGCTGCCCGCGGCGTCCTCCGCCGCCGCGATCTCGCGCGCCTCCGCCTCGCCCCACGCGTCGACGTGGCGGTGCGGAGGTCCGGGCGGCGGCGAGTACCCGGGGTGCGGCCCGGGCGTGAGGTAGGTGCGCGCGAAGAACAGCGAGGCGGCGAGGTCCTCGCGCCGCTCGGCCGCGGTGCGGGCGCGCCGCGTCGAGATCTCGACGACGACGTCCCCCTCCCAGCCGCGGCGCACGAGCTCGGCGAGGACGAGGTCGCACGGCTGGTCGCCGCGCCCGGGGACGAGGTGCTCGTCCGTGATGGACGACGACCCGTCCGCGAGGTGCACGTGCGCGAGGCGGCCGTCGAACACGTCGAGCAGCGCGAGCGCGTCCTGCTGCGCGACGGCGGCGTGCGACAGGTCGAGCGTGACGTGCTCGTAGCCGTGCTCGGACGGGTCCCAGCCGGGCAGGTACGCCTGCATCTCGCGCTTGCGGCTGCGCCACGGGTACATGTTCTCGACCGCGATGGTGACGCCCTCGGTCTCGTCGAGCTCGCCGACGAGGTCCTCGAACTCGCGCGCGTACCGGTACTGCCAGCGGAACGGCGGGTGCACGACGACGGTGCTCGCCCCGACCTCCTGCGCCAGCTCGACGCTGCGCCGCAGCTTGGGTCCGGGCGACCGTCCCCACACCCGCTGGCTCACGAGGAGCGTGGGCGCGTGGATGCTGCGGATCGGCACGTCGTGCTCGGCGGAGAGCCGGCGCAGCGCCGCGGCGTCCTGCGTCGTCTCGTCGGACCACACCATGACCTCGACGCCGTCGTACCCGAGGTCGGCCGCCGCCTCGAAGGCGTACTGGGCCTTGCGCGGGTAGACGCTCGCCGTGGACAGCGTGACGTGGATGCGCGGCTGCTCCCCCGGTGACCGGGGGGCCTCTCGCGGCGTCGTCGCGTCTGACATGCCGGTCACCCTAGACCCGTCCGCTGTGGCCCACACCAGCGGGCGGCCGGCGCCGACGACGCCGCGCCGCGCGGAGGGCTTCCGACCCTCCCCTTTCCGGGCCGGATCGCCTAGGATGCACTGGTCCAGACCACTTGTCTGCCGGAGGAACACCATGGACCGTGCCGTCGTCGTCGCGATCACCGAGGGCCTGCATGCCCGCCCGGCCGCGCTCTTCGTCAAGACCGCCGCCGCCCAGCCCGCGCCCGTGCGCATCGCCAAGCCCGGCGGCGACGCCGTCGAGGCGGCGAGCATCCTCGGGGTCATGACGCTCGGCGTCTCGGCCGGGGACGAGGTCGTGCTCTCGACCGACGCCGACGGCGACGACGCGAGCGCGTCGATCGACGCGCTCGTCGCCTTCCTGGAGCAGACCGAGGTCGCCTGACGCCGTGCCCGGCCCCGTCGTCGCAGGGCCGGGCACGGAGCTCGTCACAGACCCAGCTCGTCGAGCACGGGGAGCCGGGCGCGCACCGCGGCGCGCGCAGCGTCGGGCGTGGGCTGCTGCAGCGCGAGGAACGCGAGCTCCTCGCACTCCTGCGACGTCGTCGCGGCCAGCACCGCGGCGACGTCCGGGAGCGCGCGCGGCGTCATGGACAACGACGTCACGCCGAGCCCGACGAGCACCGGGGCGAGCACCGGGTCGGCCGCGGCCTCCCCGCACACGCCGAGCGGTCGCCCGTTGAGCGCCGCGCCCGAGCCCGTGGCCCCGACGAGCGCGAGGACCGTCGGCTGCCACGCGGTGGACAGGCGCGCGAGGTCGGAGACCTCGCGGTCGGCCGCCATCGTGTACTGCGTGAGGTCGTTCGTGCCGATGCTCGCGAACGCCGCCCTGGCCAGCACCCAGCGCGCGCCGAGCGCCGCGGCCGGCACCTCGATCATCACGCCCGCCGTCGCGAGGCCGTGGTCCGCGCACAGCGCGACGAACGACTCCGCCTCGTCCGGCGTCGCGATCATCGGCGCCATGACCCACACGTCCGCCGTCTCCGCCTCTGCCGCGCGCGCGACCGCCGTGAGCTGGCGGTCGAGCACGTCGGGGTGGCGGCGCGCGGTCCGCAGGCCGCGCACCCCGAGCGCCGGGTTCGGCTCGGCGTCGGGCGTGACGAACGGGAGCGGCTTGTCGGCGCCCGCGTCGAGCGTGCGCACGACGACCTTGCGGCCCGGGAACGCGGCGAGCACCTCGCGGTAGGCCGCGACCTGCTCGTCGACCGTCGGCTCGACCGTCCGGCCGAGGAAGCAGACCTCGGTGCGGAACAGCCCGACACCCTCCGCGCCCGCCTCGGCGGCGGCGCGCGCGTCCGCGCCGTCCGCAACGTTGGCGAGCAGCTCCACGCGGCGGCCGTCCGCCGTCCGCCCGGGACCGTCGAGGCGCCGCCGGGCGCGGCGCGCGCCCCGGGCCGCGACGACCGCCGCCACGTCGTGCTCCGCCGGGTCGCGCTCCACCGTGCCGAGGCCGCCGTCCACGAGCACGGTCTCGCCGTCGCGCAGCGCGAGCGCGCCCTCGACCGCCACGACGGCCGGGATGCCCAGGGCGCGCGCGAGGATCGCCGTGTGCGACGTCGGCCCGCCGCCGCGCGTGACGACCGCGAGCACGCGCTCGGGGTCGAGCTGTGCCGTGTCCGCGGGCGCGAGGTCGTCGGCCACGAGCACGAAGGGATGACCCGGGTCGGGCACACCCGGCACGGGGAGGCCGAGAAGGGTCGCGACGATCCGGTCGCGCACGTCCCGCACGTCGCGCGCCCGCTCGGCGAGGAGGCCGCCCAGCGCCTCGAGCCGCCCGACGACGACCCCCGCCGCGTCCCACACGGCCCGGGCCGGGGTGGCCCGCTGCTCGCGCACCCGCCCGACGGCGTCGCGCGCCAGGGCGGGGTCGGCCGCCATCGCGGCGGTCACGCCCAGGACCTCCGCCGCGGTGCCCTCGGCCCGCGCCGCGCGGGCCGTGAGGTCCTCCTGGACCGTCGTCACCGCCGCGAGGACCTGCGTCACCGCGAGGTCGACGTCGGCGTCCGACGCGTCGGCGGGCAGCGGCGCCGGGCCCGGCTCCGCGACCGAGCCGGGCATCCGGGCCACCGGCCCTGCCGCCCGCCCGGGGCTGACCGGCACGCCGGTCAGCCCCGGGTCGGCGGCCCGCGCCGGGGCGCGCGTCGCGTCGTCGGCGAGCGTCACGCCGTGCCCCCGCTGCCGGACGCGCCCGCCCGGCCCCGGGCGCCCGCCTCCGCCGCGTCGGCGTCGCGTCGCACCGACGAGACCTCCGCCGCCGAGGCGTCGGGCCGCGCGTCCTCCGTGGTGTCGACGGCGCCGGTCGCCTGGACGGCGCCCTCCGCGTCGTCGTCCTCACGACCCGGTGTCCGCAGGTTCCAGCGGGTGATGACGAAGCGGAAGAGGACGTAGTAGAGCACCGCGTACCCGAGCCCGATGGGGATGAGGAGCAGCGGCATCTCGGCGATGCGGAAGTTCAGCAGGTAGTCGATCGCGCCGGCGGAGAAGCCGAACCCGTCGCGGATGCCGAGCGCGTTGACGAGCGCCATCGACGTGCCGGTAAGCACTGCGTGGATGACGTACAGCGGGTAGGCGACGAACACGAACGCGAACTCGAGCGGCTCGGTGACGCCCGTGACGAACGAGACGAGCGCGGCCGAGCCCATGATGCCCGCGACGACCTTGCGCTGCGCCGGCTTGGCGGTGTGGACGATCGCGAGCGCGGCGGCCGGGAGCGCGAACATCATGATGGGGAAGAACCCGGTGAGGAAGGTGCCCGCGGTGGGGTCGCCCGCGAGGAACCGGAAGATGTCGCCCTGCGCGACCGTGCC
This sequence comes from Cellulosimicrobium sp. 72-3, assembly GCF_013127315.1. NCBI lineage: Bacteria > Bacillati > Actinomycetota > Actinomycetes > Micrococcales > Promicromonosporaceae > Cellulosimicrobium > Cellulosimicrobium sp. 72-3. The sequence continues at coordinate 417,876 of NZ_CP053419.1, read as the reverse complement.
GTCGGCGGCGGTGTACTCGCCGAACTGGAACCACGGCAGCGAGTTGAGCAGGTGGTGCAGGCCGATCGGCACGAGGAGGCGGTTGAGCGTGCCGAAGACGAACGCGCCGAGGATGGTCGAGCCCGTGACGAACCCGCCGATCTGCTCGTTGATGAGCCAGTCGAACGCGGGGTAGATCAGCGCGCCCACCACGGCGATGAGCACCGAGACACCCGCCGTGACGATCGGCACGAACCGCCGGCCGCCGAAGAACGCGAGGTACTGCGGCAGCTTGATCCGGTAGTACTTCTGGTACAGCAGCGCGGCCGTCAGGCCGATGACGATGCCGCCGAGCACGCCGTAGTTGATGAGCGCCTGCGTCTCGCCCTCCGCCGCCTCACCGAGCACGTAGGGCGAGAGCGAGTCGCTGACGCCCTTGAAGACGAGGTAGCCGATGAGGGCGGCGAGCCCCGTCGTCCCGTCCGACTTCTTCGCGTACCCGACCGCGACGCCGAGGGCGAAGATGATCGGGAGGTTGCTGAACAGCGCGTTCCCGGCGGCGCCGAGGACGTCGGCGACGGGCTGCATCCACGCGAAGGTGCCGGCGACGCCGTCGGCTCCGAGCATGTCCGGCTGGCCGAGGCGCAGCAGCAGCGCGGCGGCGGGCAGCGACGCGATGGGCAGCATGAGCGAGCGCCCGACGCGCTGGAGCTGCGCGAAGCCGGGCACCCCCCTCTTGGTCCTCGTCGGTTCGGCGACGGTCGTCATGTCCTTCTCCTCCTGGGCAGGCCTGGGGCGCAGGCGAGGTGCGTCGAGCGGCGGCTGTGGCGCGACGTCGTGCGGCGTCGTTGCCGGTCCCGAGGCGCGACGAGAAGACCTGGGGTCGTCGTGCCCGGGCTGTCGGTCCAGGTTGTCTGGACCACTTGCAGGAAGAGTGGTCTAGACCTCATGATGTGTCAACCCCCGAGGGTGACCCGGGACACACGGCGGGCCCCGCGGGGCGCGTCGTCGCAGGTCGCACGACGGCCGGGCGACGACAATGCAGCCGTGGAGAACGCGGCACCGGAGCAGGGCGGTCGGCGACGACCGGGACCAGGGACGGCACGAGGACGAGGACGCGGCACGACGATGAGCAGGTCACGATCGCAGGCGAGCGAGCACAAGTACCTCACGGTGCGCGCCTACCTCGCCGACCTCGTGGCGAGCGAGCTCTCCGTCGGCGACGCGGTGCCGTCCGAGCGCAGCCTCACCGAGAAGTTCGGCGTCTCGCGCATGACCGTGCGCCAGGCCGTCGACGCGCTCGTCACGGAGGGCGTGCTGGAGCGCGCGCAGGGGCGGGGCACCTTCGTCGCGCCGCCGCGCGCCGACTTCGAGATGCGCCTCACGACGTTCGGCGAGGAGGCACGACGGCGCGGCATGGAGCCGGGCACCGAGGTGCTGGAGGTCGGGACCGTCCCCGCGCCCGCGTCCGTCGCCGAGTCGCTCGGCCGCGCGACCGGCGACCCGATGCACCACGTCGTGCGCCTGCGCACCGCGGACGGGTCGCCCATGAGCGTCGAGGAGGCCTGGATCCCCGTGGACCTCGCCCCCGAGCTGCTCGACGACGGCGTGCCCGAGAGCCTCTACGGCGCCCTGCGCGAGCGCGGCCTCGCGCCGACGTGGGGCGAGGACACGATCACCGCGTCCGACGCCACCGTCCAGGAGCAGAAGCTCCTCGGGCTCCGCGCCTCGCGAGCCGTCATGCGCACCGTGCGGCGCACGTTCGCGGGCGACTCGCCCCTCATGTACTCCCGCTCCAGCTACCGCGGCGACCGGTACAGCGTCTTCGTCCCGCTGCGCGAGGCGCGCCCGACGCTCGTGCCCCGCAGCACCACCGCCGACGACGCCGCCGCGGACGGGGGAGCCGTCACCGACGACGCGCCGACCGACCAGCTCGCCCCCGTGCCGGTGCCGGCACGGGCGACCGAAGGGAACGACCGATGACACAGTCCGACGCGGAACGCGCCGCGACGATCCTCGCCGGCCTCGGCGGGGTGGGGAACATCGAGGAGATCGACCCGTGCACCACGCGGCTCCGGTCGCTCGTCAAGGACCCCGCGCTCGTCGACGCCGCGCTCCTGCGCCGCGCCGGCGCGTTCGGCGTCATGGTGAACGGGCGAGTCGTGCAGGTGGTGGTCGGCCCGCAGGTCGACACCATCGCGTCCGACCTCGCCGACCTCATGTGAGGAACCCGGCCCGGGCGCGACCCGGGCCACCGCCCTTCTCCGCGCACCCCGCGCACCCCGACCGGCACGGCTGCCGGCCGGCCCCCCGACCCGGCCCCGGCCGGACCCCGACCACGAGGAGCACCCGTGAGCAAGGCAGAGCAGATCCTCCGAGGCCTCGGCGGCGACGCGAACGTCCTCGACCTGGAGGCGTGCATCACGCGCCTGCGCGTCGAGGTCGAGGACCCGGCGCTCGTCGACGACGCCACGCTGACCGCGGCCGGGGCGATCGCCGTCGTGCGGTCGGGCGCCGCGATCCAGGTCATCGTCGGCCCCGAGGCGGACAACATCGCCTCCGACATCGAGGACCTCCGCTGATGGCGGCGCCGCTCACGGTGCTCGTCCCCGTCACGGGCACGGTCGTGGACGTCGGCGACGTCGACGACCCCGTCTTCTCCGCCGGGCTCGTCGGCCCCGGGCTCGCGGTCGAGCCCGACGACGCGCAGGGCGGCGAGGCCGTCGCGCCCATCACGGGCACGGTCGTCAAGCTGCACCCGCACGCGTTCGTCGTCCAGCACGACGACGGCCGCGCGGTCCTCGTGCACCTCGGCATCAACACCGTCCAGCTCGGCGGCGAGGGCTTCACGACGCACGTCGCGCAGGGCGACCACGTCCAGCGCGGCACGGTGCTCGTCACGTGGGACCCGAAGGCCGTGCGCGCCGGCGGCCGGTCGGCCGTGTGCCCCGTGGTCGCGCTCGAGGCGGCGCCCGACGACGTGACCTCGCTCACCGAGGTCGGTGCGTGGGCCGCCCACGGCGAGGAGCTGCTCACCTGGGGCTGACGCCCGGCCCGCCCTGCCGGCGCGACCCGGCGAGGCCGGGCGGGGCGCCGTGTGTCAGTCGAGCACGGCGGTCGCCTCGACCTCGACGAGCACCCCCGGCGCGAAGAGCGCCTGGACACCGATCAGCGAGGCAGGGGGGAGCGGCCGCGGCATCGCGAGCTCGTCCGAGACGCTCTCGATGCCGGCCAGGAAGTCCGCCATCGCGGTCGGCTCCCACCCGACGACGAAGAACGTGAGGCGCACGACGTCGTCGAACGTGGCACCCGCGGCCGCGAGCCCCCGGGCGGTGCTGCGGAGGGCCGCAGCGACCTGGCGCGCGAGGTCGTCGCGGTCGGGGTCTCCGCCGACCTGGCCGGCGACGTGCACCTGGCGGCTCCCCGTCGCGACCGCGACGTGGTGGTAGGGGGCGGGCTGGAGCATGCCCTCGGGGGTGAGGCGCTGGACGGCCATGGGGACCTTCCTTCCGGTCGGGTATCCCATGGATACTTGATCGCCCGAACGCACTTCAACGAGACGAGGTGTCGTGCCCGATACCGCCCCACCACCCGCGTCGCACCGTCTGGAGATCGGCGACGACCACCGGCGCCTGCTGAACCAGGTGCTCGACACGTGGTCCGTCCACGTCCTCGAGACCCTCTGCGACGGCCCCGCACGGTTCAACGAGCTCCGGCGCGCGATCCCTGCCGTGACGCAGAAGTCGCTCGTGGCGACGCTGCGGCGCCTCGAGCGCCACGGCATCGTCGACCGTCGCGTGGTCCGCACCCGGCCCGTCGCGGTCGAGTACCGCATCACCCCGCTCGGCAAGTCGCTCCGCGAGCCCGTCGACGCGCTGCTCGCCTGGGTCGACGCGCACCGCCGCGAGGTCGAGGCGGCCCAGCGCCGGTTCGACGACGAGCTCGACGACGGCGAGCCGGACTACCTCGTCAGCCGCGCAGCGGGAGCGTGAGGGACGGGACGTCGCCCGGCTCGCCGCGGTCGACCACGCGGACCGGCACGCCCCAGTCCTGCTGCGCGAGGTGGCACGCGGGGAACACGTCCGGGTCGGGCTCGCCGTCCGGGCCGAGGGGGACGACGTCGCACGACGCCGCCCGGGCCGTCACGTGCAGCACGCCCTCGCCGACCGCGGGGTTGACGACCAGGTCGCGGCCGAGCTCGACGCCGACGCCCTCTCCGGACAGCAGGAGCTCGGGCGGCGTCGCGCTCACGCGCAGCTCCGTCGACGGGCCGAACCGGTCGTCGAGCTTCTGCCCCGGCGCCGGGACGAACGGCACGTCGAGCCACAGCGACCCGGCCCCGATGTCGGTGACGGGGCGCTGCGTGCGGTGCGCGCCGCCGTCGAGCACCTCGCCCGCGAGCGACGCCGGGAGCGCGACGCGCGTCAGGCGGTGCGCCGCGGACTCCACGACGAGCAGGTGGACCTGCGGCTCGCCGTCCGGCCCCTCGCCCACCTGCACGACGACGCCGCTCGGCTCCGCGAGGCCCGTCGCCAGGGTCGTGACCTCGCCGGCGAGGCGGGTTCCGAAGGTGTCGTCCCCGACGCTCCCGGCGTCACCGGCCGCGGGCGCGAACCGGCGCAGCGCGCCGTCGTAGGTGTCGGCGACGACGACGCTCCCGTCGGGCAGCGTCGCGACCCCGAGCGGGTGCTGCATCAGCGCCTGCTCGGCCGGGCCGTCGCGGTGGCCGAAGTCGAACAGCCCTTGCCCGACGGCGGTCCGCACCTCGACGCCCTCGGGCACCACGGCGACGCCACCGCCCAGCCCGGACACGCGGCGCAGCGCCGAGGTCTCGGCGTCGGCGACCCAGACGGCGCCGTCGGGTGCGACCGCCAGCCCGGACGGCTGGGCGAACCAGGCCGACGCTCCCGGCCCGTCCTCCAGACCCTCGTTCATCGTCCCGGCCAGCAGCCCGAGCTTCCACCAGTCGAAGGCCCACAACGTGTGATGGCCCGCCATCGCCACGACGAAGCCGGCCAGCTCGTCCGACCAGGCGACGTCCCACGGCGAGGAGAGCCGCACGTCGCGCGGGTCGTAGGTGGAGCCCGGATCGAACGGTCCGAACCGGGGCGTGCCCTCGTCGTCAGGGACGACCACGTTCTCGACCCCGCCCACCATGAACTGGTCGCCCGTGCCCGCGACCGTCGTCACGTGCCCGTCGGCGAGCCGTACCCCGCGGAGCGCATGGTTCGCGGTGTCCGCCACGAGGACGTCGAACCCGTACGTCGCACGCTCGCGCTCCGGGACGAGGCACAGCCCGTTCGGCTCGGCGAACCGCGCGTCCTCGGGGCCGCCGTCGGCGAGCCCGCGCTCGCCGGACCCGATGCGCCGGACGAGGGTCTCGCCGTCGGGCAGGAGCTCGGCGAGCGCGTGGTGCCCGGCGTCCGCGACGAGGATGTTGCCACCGGGCAGCTCGATCGCCTTCGCGGGGAAGCGCAGCGTGCCCGACGACGGCTCGGGCGCCACGTACGGGCCGTCGCCCCGGTGCAGCGTGCCCTTCGCGTCGTGCTCCGCGACGAGCTCCTCGACGAGCGCGGCGATCGCGGACGCGTGCCCCTCCCCCGCCATCTGCGCGACGACGTAGCCCTCGGGGTCGACGACCACGAGCGTCGGCCAGGCGCGCGCCGCGTACGCGGACCAGGTGACGAGCTCCGGGTCGTCGAGCACGGGATGGTGGACCTCGTACCGCTCGACCGCGGCCGCGAGCGCCGCCGGGTCCGCCTCGTGCTCGAACTTCGGCGAGTGCACGCCGACGACGACCAGCACGTCTCGGTGCCGCTCCTCGAGCTCGCGCAGCTCCTCGAGGACGTGCAGGCAGTTGACGCAGCAGAAGGTCCAGAAGTCGACCAGGACGATCTTGCCGCGCAGGTCGGCGAGGGTCAGGTCGCGGCCGCCGGTGTTGAGCCAGCCGCGCCCGACGAGCTCGGACGCGCGGACACGGGGAAGTCGCTCGGTGGTCACGCGGCCATTCTCGCGCGCCGGCGCGCTGTGGACCGACGACGCCTCAGGGCCGGCGCAGGTCTCGGCGCAGCGCGTGGAGCTCCCGCGTCGCGCCGAGGCCGACCACGGCGACCAGATCGCCCCCGACACGCAGCTCGGTGAGCAGCCCGCCACCGTCGAGGGTGCGGTGCTCCGGGGTCGCGCCGGGCACGGCGACGCCGAACCCGGCGACCTGGGCGCCGTGCAGCACGAGGGAGAAACCGGCGTCGGGCACGTACGGGCCGGGGTCCGGGCCGCCGACGAGACGGCGCAGGACGGCGCGTGCCGCGTGGGCGCCCTGCGCGACGGCGGCGTCCCAGTGGTCGGTCCGGAACCGTCGTCCGTGCCGGTCCCGGTGGACGGCGACCGCCCCGGCGGCGAACAGGCCGGGCGCGGCGGGGACGGCGAGGCGGTCGTCGACGTCGACGCCGCCGCCGGTGCCGGGTGCGGCGGGCGCGGTGCCGTGCGCGACGACCGCGAGGTCGGACTCCAGGGTCGTCCCTCCCGCGAGGCGCACGGTGACTCCGCCCGGGTGCTCGGTCACCGCCTCGACCCGGCGGCCGAGGTGGGCGTCGAGGTGCTCCTCGTGGCGCTGGGCGACGGCGCGCGCAACGGCGGTCCCGAGCGCCCCCGCGAGCGGGAGCCGGGAGCGGGCGACGAGGTGGACGGTCGCGCCGACCTCGGCGAGCCAGGCGGCGGTCTCGGAACCGACGAACCCGGCGCCGAGCACGGTGACCGTGCGCCGCGCGGGATCGGGGCCGAGCAGGGCACGCAGCCGCTCGGCGTCCCGCGCGGTGTGCAGGTGCACCACGCGGGGCTCCCCGCCGTCGGCGCCCGCGAGCGCCGGCACGCGACCCACGGCCGGGCCGGGTCGAGGGACCGCGCCGGTCGCGAGGACGACAGCGGTGGCGGTGAGCTCGCGCCCGTCCGCGAGGACGACGGCCCGCCGCGCGGGGTCCAGGCCGGTCGCGCGCGCCCGCACGAGCTCGACGTCGGGGGGCACGGGCAGGGCGGCCTGCTCCGCGGTGAGCAGACCCTGGAGGATCGCCTTGTCGACGGGGGTGCGCAGGTACGGCTCCCCTCCTCGCCGTGCACGAGGACGACGCGACCGTCGAAGCCCTCGCCGCGCAGCGTCGTCACGGCGGCGTGCCCGGCTGCTCCGCCGCCGACCACCACCACGTCCGGCCTGTCCACGTCGCCCATCTCTCCTCCTTGACCTCGATACCCCCTGTGGGTATATTCGCCATCCTAGCCATACCCCATGGGGGTATCAGCACCGAGGAGGAACGTCGTGAGCATCGTCGAGATCGAGTACCAGGTGACCGGGATGACGTGCGGACACTGCGAGATGTCGGTGCGCGAGGAGGTCGGGCAGGTGCCCGGCGTCACCGCGATCGACGTGAGCGCGACCACCGGTCGGCTGGTCGTCACGGCCGACCAGCCCCTCGACGACGCCGCGGTCCTCGCCGCCGTCGACGAGGCCGGCTACACGGCGGAGCGGACGCGATGAGAGCCCCCGCCCGGATCGCGCTCTACGTCGCCGGGCTCGGGGTCGTGTTCGTGGCCTCGGCCGCGGTCGCGGGCGCCGTCGTCCCCGAGGGCGTGCTGGCGGAGCCGCCCGCCGCGCACGCGCCGGAGCAGCACGCCGCCACGAGCGACGACCCCCCGCAGGAGGCCACGAGAGGAGCGGACATGGTCGGCGGACTGTCCCTGGAGCAGGGCGGCTACACGCTCGGCGAGATCGAGGCGCCGCGGTCGCCGGGCACGCCCGGCGAGCTCGCCTTCACCCTGACCGACCCCGCGGGCGCGCCGGTGACCGACTTCGCCGTCGCGCACGAGCAGCGCCTGCACCTCGTCGTCGTGCGCTCCGACGGGGCGCACTACCGCCACGCCCACCCCGAGCTGGACGACGCCGGCCGCTGGTCGGTGCCCTGGACGTGGGACGCCGCGGGCACCTACCGCGTGTATGCCGACGCCGTCCCCACCGGCGGCGACCCGATCACCCTGAGCCGCACCGTCGAGGTCGCGGGCGACGTCGTGCCCGTCCGGGCGGGAGCCCCCACGACCACGGCGTCCGCCGACGGGTACGACGTCACGCTCGACGGGAGCCTCCAGGTCGGCACGGCCTCGCGCCTGACGCTGGAGGTCACGCGGGACGGCGAGCCGGTCACGACGCTCGAGCCGTACCTCGGCGCGTTCGGCCACCTCGTCGCGCTCCGCGACGGCGACCTCGCCTACCTGCACGCCCACCCCGAGGGCGCCGAGGCCGCGCCGGGCGAGGTCTCCGGCCCGACCGTGGCGTTCGCCGTCGAGGCACCCACCGCGGGCCGGTACCTCCTGTACCTCGACTTCCAGGTCGAGGGCCAGGTGCGCACCGCGGCCTTCACCGTCGAGGCCACCGGCGCCACGTCGACCCCGGACGACGCCCCGGACGAGGCCCCGGCCGACGCCCCGGCCGACGACGACCCCGCCGCGCACGACGACCACTGACCACCCTGCACCGGGCAGCCCGCTGCCCGGCCGGAAGGAGAACCTCATGACGGCATCGGCCGCCCCGTCGCCGGGGACGTTCGTCGAGCTCGAGATCGGGGGGATGACCTGCGCCTCGTGCGCCATGCGGATCGAGAAGAAGCTCAACCGGCTCGACGGCGTCACCGCGACCGTGAACTACGCGACCGAGAAGGCGAGGGTCACCGTCCCGGACGGCGTCGACGCCGCCACGCTCATCGCGGAGGTCGAGAAGACGGGTTACACGGCGCAGGTCCCGCGCGCCGAGGCCCCCACCGCCGACGAGGACGCGGGCACGGACACGGACGACCCCGAGCTCACCGCGCTGCGGCACCGGCTGATCGGCGCCGTCGTGCTGTCGGTCCCGGTCATCGCCATGGCGATGGTCCCCGCGCTCCAGTTCACGTACTGGCAGTGGGCGAGCCTCGTGCTCACCGCGCCCGTCGTGGTGTGGGCGGCGTGGCCGTTCCACCGGGCCGCGTGGACCAACCTGCGCCACGGTGCGGCCACCATGGACACCCTGATCTCCGTCGGGACCAGCGCCGCGTTCCTCTGGTCGCTGTACGCGCTCTTCCTCGGCACGGCCGGGGAGCCGGGCATGACGCACCCGTTCACGCTCTCGGTCGCCCGGACCGACGGCGCGGCGAACATCTACCTCGAGGTCGCCGCGGGCGTCACGACGTTCATCCTCGCGGGCCGCTACTTCGAGAAGCGGTCCAAGCGGCAGGCGGGCGCCGCGCTGCGCGCCCTGCTCGAGCTCGGCGCGAAGGACGTCGCGGTGCTGCGCGACGGCGCGGAGACCCGCATCCCGATCACCGACCTCGCCGTGGGCGACGAGTTCGTCGTGCGCCCGGGCGAGAAGATCGCGACGGACGGCACCATCGTGGCCGGCACGTCCGCCGTCGACGCCTCGATGCTCACGGGCGAGTCCGTGCCCGTCGAGGTCGGGGAGGGCGACGCCGTCACCGGGGCGACCGTGAACGCCGGCGGGCGGCTCGTCGTGCGCGCGACGCGCGTCGGCGGCGACACCCAGCTCGCGCAGATGGCGCGCCTCGTCGAGGACGCGCAGTCCGGCAAGGCGCAGGTCCAGCGCCTCGCCGACCGGGTCTCCGCGATCTTCGTCCCCATCGCCATCGCGATCGCCGTCGGCGCCCTGGGCGCGTGGCTCGGGGCGGGCGCCCCCGCCTCGGCGGCGTTCACGGCCGCCGTCGCGGTCCTCATCATCGCGTGCCCGTGCGCGCTCGGCCTGGCCACCCCGACGGCGCTGCTCGTCGGGACGGGACGCGGCGCGCAGATGGGGGTGCTCATCAAGGGACCGGAGGTCCTGGAGTCCACGCGCTCCGTGGACACCGTGGTGCTCGACAAGACCGGCACCGTGACGACGGGCGTCATGACGCTCGCCGACGTCGTCACCGGGACGGGCACGGACCGCGCGGAGCTCCTGCGCCTCGCGGGCGCGCTGGAGGACGCCTCCGAGCACCCCGTCGCCCGGGCGATCGCCCGCGGTGCGGCGCAGGAGGTGGGCCCGCTCCCCGTGCCCACGGAGTTCACCAACGTCGAGGGCAAGGGCGTGCAGGGCGTCGTGGACGGGCGAGCCGTGCTCGTCGGCAGAGAGACGCTCCTCGCCGAGTGGGCGCAGCACCTCCCGCGCGAGCTCGCCGACGCCAAGGCCCGCGCCGAGGAGCAGGGCGGCACGGCCGTCATCGTCGGCTGGGACGGGCAGGCTCGCGGCGTCCTCGTGGTGGCCGACGCGGTCAAGCCCACGAGCGCCGAGGCGATCCGCCAGCTCCGCGCCCTCGGCCTCACCCCGGTGCTCCTCACCGGGGACAACGCGACCGTCGCCCGACGGATCGCGGCCGAGGTCGGCATCGACGAGGTCATCGCGGAGGTCATGCCGAGCGACAAGGTCGACGTCGTCAGCCGGCTCCAAGGCGAGGGCAAGGTCGTCGCGATGGTCGGCGACGGCGTGAACGACGCCGCCGCCCTGGCGCAGGCAGACCTGGGCCTCGCCATGGGGACGGGCACGGACGTCGCGATCGAGGCCGCCGACATCACGCTCGTGCGCGGCGACCTCCGCTCCGCGGCCGACGCGATCCGCCTCGCGCGGCGGACGCTCGGGACGATCAAGGTGAACCTCTTCTGGGCCTTCGCCTACAACGTCGCCGCGATCCCCCTGGCGGCCCTCGGCCTGCTCAACCCGATGCTCGCCGGTGCCGCCATGGCGTTCTCGAGCGTCTTCGTGGTGGGCAACAGCCTGCGCCTGCGGTCGTCCTCCAGCCGCGCGACGGGCTGACCGCCGGAGCGGTCCCTCACACCCGGACGCGTCGAGCGGTGGAGGCTCAGGCGCGCGACGCCGTCACGTCGCCGACGACGCGCACCTCGACGTCGACGCCGTCCACCGTCTCGGGGACCGCGACGTCGTCGGACGTCACGTTGACGCGCAGCAGCCAGTCGTCGCCCACGCCGGACGTCCCGGCGCCGCGCACCGGCGCACCGGTCAGGTCGGCGCGCGCGATGCCGACGCCGGTCACGCCGTCGAGGCCCGCGAGCTCGTCGCGCAGCGCGGCCTTGGCCTCCCGGGCTCGTTCGAGGGTCGCCACGGCAACCACCTCCCGCACCCATTGTGCGCCCGACGACGGCCGGGGGGCAGGGCCGAGCGTCCCGAGCAACGTCGCGGCGGTTCAGCCGGACGGCGTCGCGCCGGCTCGGCCGAGCAGCGTCGCCCCCAGCCGATCGAGGACCGTCCCGATCGGGTTGCAGTACGTGAGCCCCGTGCCGTTGGCACCGCCGGTCTCCGACCCCGCGAACAGCAGCCCCAGCGCCACGCCGTCCTCGCGGTACACGAGCGACCCGGAGTCGCCGCCGCGCGAGAAGGGCCCGTCTCCCGTGGACTCGACCTCGATCTGGTCGTCGAAGCGCAGCGCACCGAGCCCGTCGCCGTACCCGACGACGACGTCGTCGAGCTCGATCGCTGTGACCCGCCCCGCGGTGACGCCCGTGGTCCGGCCCGACTTGCCCACGACCTCGCCGCCCAGCGCGACCGCCGTCGTCGTGATCCGGCCGACCGGGTACTCCGGGTCGACGTCCGGGTCGTCGAGCAGCGCGACCGCAGCGTCCACGGTCTGGGTGACCCCGGCCTCCAGAGAGACCAGCCCGGCGAGGGTGCCCACGCGGTCGTCGGGCGCGCGACCGCCGTCGGCCGGGCCGGGCTGCACGACGACGTCCCCCACCCGCGCGGCCGGCGAGCCGACGAGCACGTGCCAGTTGGACAGCGCGTAGACCGAGGCCTCGTCGGCGCCGTCGACCGCGGGCGGCGCGACGCGCACGAACGCCCCGAGCGTCCCCGCGGTGACGTCCACGTGCGCGACGGAGACCCCGGGCCGCAGCGGCCGGACGCGGCCGGTCTCGCCGGTCGCGTACGCGGTGACGACGGGCGGGCGGACGCCCGGGCCGTCGCCGCGGGCACGCCCGGCGCCCGGCGCGGCGGCGAGCGGACGGATGCGTCCCGTGCGCCGCACGTCCACCGTGTCGCCCGCCTCGGAGGCGACCTTGCGCGCGATGCTGCGCGCGGTGGGCACCCCGAGGCGGTACCGGACCGCGATCGCGTACCCGCCGTCGTCGTGCGGGGCGAGCCCGATCGCGAGCGTGGGGGCGCGCACGACCTCCGCGGCGTCGGGCACGTCGCGAGCCTCGATCGCCGTGCCCGACCGGCCCGGCAGGCCCGACCGCTCGGCGAGCTCGCGCGCGTAGTCCGCGAGCTGCGACTTGATCTCCCGTGCCTTCTGCTGGTCCATCGGTGCACCGTCCCCTCGCCCGGCGGACGGCTCCCGCCGCCCGCGTCCTGCCGAGCGAGTCTGGCGGCAGCCGCCCACACGCGCACCGCGGCGCGCCGCACCCGCGTCAGGCGCGCAGGAGCTGCTCCACCCGGACGGACCGGCGGCGCGCGACGACGAGCGTCGTCACCGCGACGGACACGAGGCCCCACAGGACCAGGGCCACGGCGTCGCCCGCTCCCCCGGCCGCGCCGGGGTCGACGATCGACGTGAGCAGGCGGAGCGCCGAGCCCACCGGCAGGACGTCGCGCAGGCTCGTGAGCGCAGCCGGGACGGTCGCGACGATGCCGGTCGCGACGAGCAGCACCGCGACGAGCAGGCCGATCGCGCGCCCCACGTTCCCGAGGAGCGCGGCGAGCGCCTGGTTGAGCGCGACGAACACGACCGACGCGAGCGCCCCGGACGCGAGCAGACCGATCCAGCCGCCCACGCTCGCACCCTCGACCGCGGCGAGGACGCCGCCGACCACGAGACCGGTCGCCGCGGCGATCCCGGCCGGGAGCGCGAGCGCCGCGAGCGCGAGCCGGCCGGGGCCGCGCGTCGACCCGAGGAGCCGTGCCGGGACCGGCGGGAACGCGACGAAGATCGCGAGCGCGCCCAGCCACAGCGCGAGCACCGCGAACAGCGGGCCGGTCGAGCCGGTCCCGAGGTCGTCGACGCCGGGCGCGGCCACGGGGTCGGCCACGACGCTCGCGAGGTTCTCGCGCTCCGCGTCGGTGTACGAGGGGATCTGCCCGGTCGCCTCGCCCAGACCGTCGGCGAGGTCGGACGTGCCGCCCGCGAGCTGCCCGACGCCGCCCGCGAGGTCGCCCGCGCCCGTCGCCAGCTCCTGGGTGCCGGTCGCGAGCTGGTCCGCGCCGGTCCCGAGGGCGCCGACGCCGTCGGCGAGCCGGTCGGCGCCGCTGCCGAGCGCCCCGACCCCGGCGGCCAGGCCGTCGGCCCCGGTGGACAGCTGGCCCGCGCCGCCGGAGAGCTGCGCCGCGCCGTCCGCGACCTGGTCCGCGCCGGGCGCGAGCTGCCCGAGCCCGGTGGAGAGCGCGGCCGCGCCCTGGGCCACGCCGGCGGCCCCGGTCGACGCCTGCGCCGCGCCCGCGGCGAGGTCGTCGGCACCCGTGGCGAGCCGGTCGACGCCCGCCGCGAGCGCGTACAGGCCGGTCGGGGCGCCACCCTGGCCCGACGGCGAGCCCGCCAGAGCCTCGTTCCCCGCGGCGACGCCCGCCGCGCCCGCGGCGAGCGGGCGCAGCGCGGCGAGCTGCTGGTCGAGCGCCTGGCACGTCGGGCTCGCCGGGTCCTGCGCGCACCCGGCAGCGACCTTCTGCTGCTCGAGACCGGCGACGACCTGGGCGAGGCCGCCCGCCACGTCGCGCGAACCCGTCGCGAGCGCGGTCGCGGTCTCGGGGAGCGACCGGCCCGTCGACGTGCCGTCGGGCAGCCGCACGTCCGCGATCGAGGCGTCGAGCGCGCCGAGCCCGCTCGCGAGGTCCGACGCCCCGGTGGACAGCTCCCCCACGCCGCCCGCGAGGCTCTGCGCCCCGGAGGCGAGCTGCCCCGCGCCCGCGGCGCTCTGCCCGACGCCGTCCGCCACCTGCCGCGACCCCGCGGCGAGGCCCTGGGCGCCGCTCGCGACGCCCTGCGCGCCCGACGCGAGCTGGTCCGCGCCGCTGCCGAGCTCCCCGACCCCGGCGGCCAGGCCGTCCGCGCCCGTGCCGAGCTCGCCGACGCCGGACGCGAGCGCGCTCGCCCCGGTGGCGACCTCGCCCGCGCCCGACGCGAGCTGCGTCGCCCCGTCGCTCGCCTGGGCGGCGCCGTCGGCGAGCTGGTCCGCGCCGTCGGCCGCCTCGCCGAGCTGGTCGTGGAGCGTCGTGAAGCCGGTGAGGACGCCGTCCACGTAGTTCTCGGTGAGCGTCGTGCCGAGCACCGACGTCGCGGTCGTGGTGACGATGCGCGCGAGCGCCTCGTCGACGACCCGCCCGCCCGGCGTCGTCTCGACGGACAGCGTGGCCTGCGTCGCGGCCGACGGGTCGCCGCCGAACGACGTGGCCGCCGCGGAGAAGTTCTCCGGGATCGTCACGACGGCCGCGTACGTGCCGTCGGCGAGCCCGGCCGCGGCGTCGTCCGCGTCGGTGATGACCCAGTCGTAGTTCGTCGTCCCCGGGTCGGGCTGCACGGCGACCGCGCCGGTGTCGGTCGAGGCGGCGCCGCCGCTGACGAGCCCGGCGGTGAGCTGACGGCCGAGCGGGACGGTCTGGCCGTCCACCTCGACCGGCTCGTCGAGGTTCACGACCGCGGCCTTGACCGTGTCCAGCCGTTCCTGCGGGTTCCACAGCGCCCACAGGAGCAGGCCGAGGACGGCGAGGGGCAGCGCGACCGCGGCGGCCACGGTCCACGCGCGCCGGGCGTCGACGCGGCGGGGACGCGCGCCGCCGGTCCGTGCGTCCGGCGCGGTCGGGTCGGCGGTCGGGTCGGTCGGGACCGGCTCGGGCGGGAAGACGCTCATGCGGGCACCTCCTCGGTGCGCGGGCCGACGACGGGCGCGGCGGGGACGGTGCGGTCGGGGTCGTGCGGGTCGTGCAGGTCGAGCACGGGCGTGCCGGGCGGGGCGAGGTCCGTCGGTGCCGGGCCGACGGCGCCGAGCACCACCGCCGTGCCGCGCCCCGCCGCGTCGGCGAGCACCTCGGCCAGCGCGGCCCGCTCGGCGGGCGACGTGACGGCGTCGGTCCCGACGACGGCGAGGAGCCGGGGCCGCTCGCGCAGGACCTCGGCGACGCTCGCCGCCGCCGGCACGCGGTGCGCCGCGGGCGCCGGGGCGTCGCCGGGGAGCGCGGCGACGTCCGCCGCGAGGTCCACGAGCGCGACGCGCCGCCGCACGGTCAGCGCACGCTCCGGCAGCACGAGGCCCGTGACCTTGAGCGCCCCGCTCGTCGGGCGCAGGCGCCCCGCGAGCGCGAGCACGACCCCGGACACCGCCGCGGGCGACTCCCCGTGCACGACGAGCGACCCGCCGTCGGGCACCCGGACCGTGACCGGCTCGGCCAGCGGGCCGCGCGCGCCGGCGACCACGAGGTCGTGCGCGACGACCGCGTCCGTGCTGCCCGGCTCCGGCCAGTCCGCGAGCGCGAGCTCCTTCGACAGCCCCTCGCCCTCGACGTCGAACGACGGCAGCACCCGGTCGAGCCAGCGCGGCATCCACCACGCCTTGTCGCCGAGCAGCGCGAGCACGGCCGGGACGAGCGTCATGCGCACGACGAACGCGTCGACGAGGACGCCCACCGCGAGGCCGAGCGCGATGGGCTTGAGGCTCATGTCGCCCTCGGGCACGAACGCCACGAACACGGCGAACATGATGACCGCGGCCGCGGTGACGACCTTCGCCGACGCCTGGAACCCCGTGAAGATCGACCGCCGGGCCTGGCCCGAGTGCACGTAGTCCTCGCGGATGCGCGCCACGAGGAACACCTCGTAGTCCATCGCGAGGCCGAACAGCACGCCCATGAGGACGATCGGCATGAACGAGATGACCGGCCCGAGCCGTGTCACGTGCAGCGCGTCCGCGAGGAACCCGTGCTCGAACACGAGCGTCACGACGCCGAACGCGGCACCGACCGAGAACAGGTAGCCGAGCGTCGCCTTGATCGGCACCGCGACCGACCGGAACACCATCGTCAGCAGCACGAGGGACAGGCCGACGACGACGAACGCGAACGGCAGCAGCGCCGCCCCGAGCTTCGCCGAGACGTCGATCCCGACGGCCGTGAAGCCCGTGACCGCGAGGTCGACGCCGTACTCGTCGAGGAAGTGGTCGTGCTGCGCGCGGATCTCCGTGACGAGGTCCTTCGTCTCCTCCGAGTCCGGCGCGCCGGTCGGGACGACCTGCACGATGCCCGTGTCCGCCGTGAGGTTCGGCGTCGCGAGCGGCACATCCGCCACGCCCGGGAGGTCCGCGATCTCGTCGCCCAGGTCGTTCATGAGACCGACGGGGTCCGTCGACGTGACGATCGTGCCCGTGACGATGAGCGGCCCGTTGAAGCCCGGGCCGAAGTGCTCCGACACCAGGTCGTACGTGACGCGCGCCTGGTTGTCCTCGGGCAGCGTCCCTGCGTCGGGCAGCGCGAGCTGCAGGTCGCGCGCCGGCAGCGTGAGCAGCACGATCGCGGCGACGACGAGCCCGATGGTCAGCAGCGGGATCCGCGTGACGGCGCGCACCCACCCCGCGAAGAAGCGGTTGCGGTGCTCGGTCGTGGTCGGGTCGGAGACGTCTCGGGTCGGGTCGGAGGCGTCCCGGGTCGGGTCGGAGAGGTCCCGGGTCGGGTCCGCGGTGGGGGCGCCCTCGGTGCTCGGGGCTGCCGCGCCGTCACCCGGGTCGTCCGGGCGGGGGTTCACGAGCGCGGCTTGACGCCCTGTCGCATCCGAGGCCGCCCCCACCGCTCGTCCGGTCCGTCGCCCGCGCGACCCGGTCGCCCCGGTCGCCCCGGTCGCCCCGGTCGCCCCGGTCGCCCCGGTCGCCCCGGTCGACCTTCCGCCGTCCGCTCCCGCGGCCGCACGCCGTCGCCCACGCCCTCGACGGCGCGGTGCCTTCGGGCGGAGGCGCTCGCCCGCGAAGCCCAGCATGGCGGGCAGCAGCGTGATCGAGACGAGGACGGCGAGCCCGACCCCGACGGCGGCGGCGACGCCCATGACGGTGAGGAACGGGATGCCGGCGACGCCGAGGCCGACGAGCGCGATCATGACGGTGAGGCCCGCGAAGATGACGGCCGAGCCGGCGGTGGCGACGGCCCGCGCCGTGGCCTCCTCGACGCTGAGGCCGGTCGCGAGCTCGTCGCGCTGCCGGGACACGATGAACAGCGCGTAGTCGATGCCGACGGCGAGGCCGAGCATGACGGCGAGCATCGGGGTCGTGGAGTTGATCTGCGCGACGGCGGTCGCGGCGAACAGGAGCCCCATGCTCACGCCGACCCCGACGACGGCGTTGAGGAGCGGCAGACCGGCGGCGACGAACGAGCCGAACGTGAGCACGAGCACGACGAGCGCGACGAGGAGGCCGAGCGCCTCGGTGACGGTGAGGGTCGGGAACTCGGTGCTGAAGAGCTGGCCGCCGAGCGCGGCCTGCGCGCCGTCGGGCAGGGCCGCGGCGAGGTCGTCGACGACGTCGCCGAGCGCGTCCTTCGTGGCGTCGGTGACCTCGCTCTGGCCCTCGTCGAGCTGGACGGTCATGAGGGTCGCGACGTCGTCGTCGCTGA
The DNA here is from genome assembly GCF_013127315.1 of Cellulosimicrobium sp. 72-3. Classification (NCBI taxonomy): domain Bacteria; kingdom Bacillati; phylum Actinomycetota; class Actinomycetes; order Micrococcales; family Promicromonosporaceae; genus Cellulosimicrobium; species Cellulosimicrobium sp. 72-3. Next base: position 400,301 of record NZ_CP053419.1, on the reverse strand, counting down.
CCGACGCGGGCATGGTGTCGTCGTAGGGGGAGGTGACGGCGGCGACGCCGTCGACCTCGCCGAGCGCGGTGACGGCGTCCTCCACGGGGCCGCGGACGGCGTCGTCCTCGATGGTCGAGCCGTCGGGAGCGACGACGACGACCTGCGCGGACGCCCCGCTGACCTGCGGGAACGTGGCGGCGAGACGGTCGAGCGCGGCCTGCGACTCGGTGCCGGGGATGGTCACCTCGTCGTCGAGGCCCTGGCCGACGAGCCCGGCGAGCCCTCCGGCCAGCACGAGGATGCCGATCCAGGCCACGAGGACGAGCCGGCGCGCCCCGACCGCCCAACGGCCGAGCGAGTACAGCGCTGAGGACACGGGCGGCCTCCCGGGGAGAGTGCAGACGGATTCGAGGATACGCCGCTGTATCCGATGCGCGAACGTATCGGATACACTCGTGCATCGCAAGGCCGCCCGGTTCGGGCGGCGCCGTCCGACAGTGGGAGCATGTCCGGCGTGACGACGGACCTCGACCCGACCCGAGTCGACCGCGCGGAGAGCGACGCGCCGCTCTCGCGGCGCCGCGAGCGCACGCGCGAGCGCCTGCTCGACGCCGCCTACGGCCTCTTCGCCGAGCACGGCATCAACGGCACCTCGATCGAGGCGGTGTGCGAGGCCGCGGGCTTCACCCGCGGCGCGTTCTACTCGAACTTCGAGTCGAAGGAGTCGCTGTTCCTCGCCCTCACGGAGCGCGAGATCCGGACGCGCATGCGCAACCTCGAGGCCGCCGTCGAGCACCTGCCCGACGACCCGGTCCGCGACGGCGTCATCGCGCCCGACACGATCGCCGCGATCGTCGCCGCCGTCATGGCCGACCCGCGCGACGAGCGCCGCTGGTGCCTCATGAGCGCGGAGCTCGAGCTGCTCGCGCTGCGCGACCCGCAGGTCGCGGCGCGGTTCGCGGACCAGGAGGAGTCGTTCCGCGCCGAGCTCGCGGGCATCCTCACCCGCGTGCTCACCGAGGTCGGGATGCGGTTCGCGATCGACCCGGCCGCCGCGACGCGCGTGCTGATCAGCGCGTACACGTGCGCGGCGCGCGACGCGTTCCTCAGCCCCGCGGGCGACGACGCCGTGCAGCGCGCCCAGAGCGCGGAGTGGCTCCCGGCGCTCGTCGGCCGGCTCGTCGAGCCGCTGCCCGCCGCGGACTGAGAACCGCCCCCCGGTGTGGGTGGCGCGCGTCACACTGGCGGCATGGCACTCACCTTCAGCGGCGCCGTGGTCGACTGCGCCGACCCCGCCGCCGTGGCGGACTTCTGGCAGGCCGCGCTCGGGTGGACGGGGCGCGAGACCGGGCCGCACGGCGAGGCCGTGCTCTTCCCGCGCGACGGCGAGACGATCCTCGGGCCGCCGAGCCTCGTCTTCCAGCGCGTCCCCGAGGGCAAGACGGTGAAGAACCGCCTCCACCTCGACTTCTCGTCGTCGACCCAGGCCGCCGACGTCGCACGGCTCGAAGAGCTCGGCGCGCGCCGCGTCGACGTCGGGCAGGGCGAGCACGAGACGTTCGTCGTCCTGGCGGACGTCGAGGGCAACGAGTTCTGCGTCCTGCGCGGCGACTGACCCCGGGTCACGCGGGGTCGGGGCGGTACACCGCGGCCGAGCCCGGGGGCGGCTCCCCCACGTCCGCGACGGGGCGCGGGTCGTACGCCTCCGCGGTGAGGTCCGCCCGCTCGACGCGCGAGAGCCGGAACCAGCGGATCGCCTCGCGCGTGCGGCACCACGCGACGAGGTACCAGCGGCCGTCGGTGTGCGCGAGCAGCACGGGCTCCACGCGACGCGTCGACGTCGCCCCGCGCCCGTCCCGGTAGCGGATCGCCAGCACGCGCCCGCCCGCGATCGACTGCTCGACCGCGCGCAGCACCCCGAGGTGGGTCCGCGCACGCCCGACGACGTCGCCGCGGCCGGACGCGGTCGTGTCGCCGTGCGGCTCATCCGGGTGGACGGCGGCGGGCGGGACGGCGTCGGCCGGGACGGCGGGCGGGCCTGCTGCGGGCGGGACGACGTCGGGCGGGCTCGCGGGCGGGACGGCGTCGGGCGGGCTCGCAGGCGGGACGGCGTCGGGCAGGTCCGGGTCCGGCGCGGCGTGGCGGACCCACACGCGGGCGGCGAGCGCCTCGGCCCGCGCGCGGTCGCCCGCGCCGAGCGCGTCCCACACCTTGCCGCGGGCGGCGAGGGCGTCGACCGCGAACGGGCTGCCGGGCGGGAGCGTCGCGAGCGCGACGGCCACGGCGACGGCCTGGCCGGGCGTGAAGTTCACGGGCGGCAGCGACGCGCTCGGGTCGAGCACGTACCCGCCCCCGGGGCCCGCCTGGGCCCAGATCGTGAGCCCGGCCTGCTGGAGCGCGGCGACGTCGCGCTTGATCGTCCGCTCGCTCACCTCGAGCGCCGCGGCGAGGCGCGGCCCCGTCGTCCCGGTCCGGCCCGCGCGGCGCAGCTCCTCCGCGAGCGCGTAGAGGCGCTCCGTCCTGTTCACCCGAGAATGGTGACAGACAGGTGTCACCGACACCCTGCGAGGGTGGCTGCATGAGCACCCACGGAACACCCGAGCAGCCCGTCCACGTCGTCCTCGTCCCCGGCTTCTGGCTGGGCGCGTGGGCCTGGGACGACGTCGTCCCCCACCTCGAGGCCGCCGGCCTCGTCCCCCACCCGGTGACCCTGCCGGGCCTGGAGCCCGGCGCGACCGCGGCCGACCGCGCGCACGTCACGCGCGCGGACCACGTCGCCGCGGTCACGCGCCTCATCGAAGAGCTCGACGGCCGCGTCGTGCTCGTCGGGCACAGCGGCGGCGGGCCGGTCGTGCAGGAGGCCCTCGACCGGGACCCCGCGCGCATCGAGCGCGTCGTCTACGTCGACACGGGCCCGCTCGTCGACGGCGCGGCGCTGTCGCCGGAGCTTCCGGCCGATGCCGCAGAGGTCCCGCTCCCGACGTGGGAGGAGCTCGCCGAGGCCGGGTCGAGCGTCGACGGGCTGGACGAGGCCGCGCTGGCGCGTTTCCGCGAGCGGGCGGTGCCCACCCCGGGAACCGTCGCGCGGGGGGCCGTGCGGGTGTCGGACCCGCGGCGCCTGCGGGTGCCCGCGACCGCCGTCTGCTCGTCGATCCCGTCCGCCGTCCTCGCCGAGATGGCGCACCCGGGGCCGCCCCTGCACACCGAGCTGGGCGAGGTCGAGGACGTCACCTACGTCGACCTCCCGACCGGCCACTGGCCGATGCTCTCGCGCCCCCGGGACCTCGCGGCCGTGATCGTCGACGCCCTCTCCTGACCTCCGGGTGAGACATCGTGCGCGTTCCGGAAAAAAAGTCCCCGAAGTCGCGTCACAGACGGAGACTTCTGCCGTCTCCTCGTGTGGACGGCCGACCGGCCGCCGCAGAACGACGGACGACGAGACGGACCATGCACGACACCCTGCCCTCCGCCCCCTCGCGCACCGAGGTGCGCACCGCCCTGCTCTGGGCGCTCGAGAACGACCGCGACGCGCTCCTCGAGCACCGCGAGACGACCCAGCACTGCCTGTGGGCGGCCGCGCGCGGCGCCGCCGACCGGCGCCTCGTGCGGCGCTGGCGCGCGGCGGCCGCGGGGCTCCCGTCGACCGTCGCCTGACGCCGGTCGCCTGACGCCGGTCACCTGACGCTGACCGTCGGTGGGAGCCCTGCGGGCCGCCGCCCGCGGGCGGCGGTCCGGTCAGCCGAGCGTCGTCGGCAGCGCGGCGTCGCCCTCGCCCGGGACGGCCCCCAGCACGTGCTCCGCGAGGAAGGCCAGGACCACCTGGTACCAGACCTTCGCGTGCTGCGGCTGGAGGATCCAGTGGTTCTCGTCCGGGTAGAAGAGGAACCGGTGCACCGTGTCGCCGTCCGGGCCGGCGGGCAGCCCGGACGACGCGAGCAGCTCGTACCAGAGCCGCAGGCCCTCGCCGATCGGCACGCGATAGTCCTTGTCGCCGTGGATGACGAGCATCGGCGTCACGATGTCCTGGACGAACCGGTGCGGGCTGTTCTCCAGCGCCATCTCGTCCGTCATCTCGCGCGCCCAGTAGTACGCGTGGTCGGTCGTCGGGCCGAACTGGTCGAGCGCCCACAGGCTCGCGTGCGTGACGATCGCGCGGAAGCGGTCCGTGTGGCCCGCGACCCAGTTCGCCATGTACCCGCCGAAGGACCCGCCCATCGCGGCCGTCCGGGTCGCGTCGATCTCCGGGCGCGCCTCCACGGCGTCCGTGATCGCGAGCAGGTCCGTGTACGGGGCCTTGCCCCACGCGCCCCACCCGCGCTGCACGAAGTCCTGCCCGTACCCGGTCGACAGCGCCGGGTCCGGCAGCAGCACCGCGTAGCCCTGCGCGACCATCAGCCACGGGTTCCAGCGCCAGCTCCACGCGTTCCACGACCCGAGCGGGCCGCCGTGGATCCACAGCAGCAGCGGTGCCGGGTCCTCCGCGGACGCGCCGTGCGGCAGCGCGAGCCAGCCCCGCACACGCACGTCGTCCCCCGCCGCCGTCTCGACGTCGACGAGCGTGCCCGGCAGGTCGGGCGTCGCGACCGGGCCGCGCAGCGGCGTCGCGGGCACCGGCGTGCGGCCGCCCGGCGTGCCGGAGTCGAGGAACGTCCCGAGGTCGACGCGCACCGGGTGCGCGGGCTCCAGGTAGCTCGTCCGCAGCGCGTAGAGCGTCCGGCCGTCGGGCGCGACCTGCACGTCCGTGAACGTCGCGTCGTCGCTCGTCACGCGCTCCGCCGTGCCGTGCTCGGCAGCGCCGTTGCCCGCGGGGTCGAAGGGGACGAGGAAGACCGGGCCGCGGCCGTCGTCGTCCGCGGTGACGAGCAGGCCCGAGCCGTCGGGCAGCCAGCGCAGCGACGTCGGCCAGCGGTCCCAGTGCGGCACGAGCGTGCGCGGCGACGCGTGGTTCTCGGCGCGCGTCGTCGCCGAGTCGTCGTGGCCCTCCGCGGTCCCGGCGGGCCCGTCCGGCGCGTGCAGCGGCACGACGGCGAGGCTCTCCTCCGGCGCCTGGTGCGGCGTCGAGATCGTCTCGCGCACGAACGCGACCCACGCGCCGTCGGGCGAGATGCGGGGCGAGTGCGCCTCCGCGCGCGGCTCGTCGACGAGCGTGCGGCGCGCGCCCGTCGCCGTGTCGATCGCGACGAGCGTGCTGCGCACCTGCGGGCCGGGACCCGGCACCTGCCACGTCGTGACGAGCGTCGTGCCGTCGGCGGACAGGTCCGCCGAGTGCTCGTGCAGCGCGCGCCCCGGCGCCGTGCCGTCGTGCCCGACGCCGCGGCTCACGTCGCGCAGGTCGAGCAGCCGCGCGTCGTGCTCGGCGGCGGCGTGCTCGGCTGCGTGCTCCGCGGCGGTGTCCTGCGCTCCCGCGGCGAGCGGCGCGGTGCTGCCCGAGGTCGCGGGCGCGTCAGTCGCGTCGGTCGGGGCGGCCGGGGCGGCCGGGGCCGGGAGGGGCTGCGCGGGCGCGTCGACCAGCGTCGTGAGGTCGCCGACGAACCGGTGCGCCTCGTCGGGGCCACGGTCGTGGTCCCACTGCCGCACCGGGTAGGCGCGGTGCAGGATCGCCGCGACCTTCGCGTCCTTGCGCGCCGACCGGAGCTCGGCGTCGTGCGCGAGGTCGCGCGCGCTCGGCAGCACCGACGCCGCGACCGACACGACCGGCGCGTCCGTCGCCGCGAGCGGCCCGCTCACGCCCGCGGGCGCCGTGGCCACCACGCGCGCCTCCCCGCCCGACGCCGGCAGCAGCCACAGCGCCGCCGTCGCGTCGTCGTCGGAGCCGCCGTCCGGGTCGGGCCGCGCCGACGTGAACAGCACGTCGCCCGCGCCGGTGAACGTCGCGCTCGACTCGCCCTTCGTGCTGCGCGTCAGCCGACGCGCGGGCGCCTCGCCCGCCGGGTCGACCTCCCACAGCGCCGCCCGGTAGCCGGTGCGCTGCGGGTCGAGCGTCTGGACGGTCGTGACGAGGCGCGTCCCGTCGGGCGAGAGCGCGAGGCCCCCGACGCGCGGGATCGCGAGATATCGGTCGAGATCGTGGAACGGTCCCACGGTCGGGTCGGGTGTACCGGGCGTGCCAGCCAGATTGCTCACCCGTACGTCCTATCACGCCCCTCCCCCGGAAACGGCTCCCGCCGAACACGGGATCAGAGACCGGAATCCGCCGATTCGGGTCTTCTACCCCGTGCTCGACCGTCGCCTTTCCCGTGTTCGGGCCTCTGTCACGCGGGGAGGGCGCCGCGATGGCCGAGGAAGGCTCGTACCGCGGGGCCGACGCCGCCCGGCACGTCACGACCCGTGAACCGGAGCAGCTCGATCGTGCCCGAGGCGGCGAGACGGTTCTGGCGCGTGCGATCGGCGTACACGGCCTGAGGGTCGGAGTGCACGTCCGCTCCGTCCATCTCCGCCACCAGCCACCGCCCGCCACCGAGGCGCCAACCCATGTCTCCCCGCGCGACGACGCGACCGTCCGCGTTGAGGACCGGCAGCTGGAGGACGTCGGGCGGCACGCCCGCATCCACGCAGTCGAGCCGCCCGAAGGACTCCAACGGCGACTCCGCGCGGCCGTCCGCCATTCCCCAGAGCGCGTGCGTGGCGGCGACGCCACGGCGCCCTCGTGCCAGGTCGTGCGCCCTCGCGAGCCCGTCGGGGTCGGTCGACCGCCGGTGCAGCGCGGAGTCCAGGACGGCCAGCGCGTGCGCGCGAGGCAGCTCGGGCACCGCCTGGGCGAGGGCGCGTTCGACGGTCGCGACGGCTCGCCCACCGATCTGGACGGTCGTCATCCCGTCGTCGAACTGCCGCAGGCGGATGCCGTCGCGCATGGTGCGGTCGCTCGCACGGGGCAGGGCGACCTCCGGGGCGACCCCGACGGGGATCCCCTGGACGCCGTGCAGCACGAGCGCCGTCGTCCCGACGGCGATGGCCTCCGGGCCGAAGGCGAGCAGGCCCGCCCACGCCGATCTTCGCCGCCTATCGTCCCAGTCCAGGCGCTGACCGCCCGGCGGCCGGAGGTCGTAGACACCCCGCGTGACGCGCGCCCAGGCACCCGAGTCGACGCGACGACGAGCGACGCGCGAGGAGACCCCCAAGGCGAGCAGCTGGTCGATCGACACGAGCCCGGCCTGCGCAGCGACGAGCCGGTCCAGCTCCGATGAGAACGCCATGGCCGGCATGGCACCACGACGCCCTCGTCCACTGCGGCACGAGCCTTCGCCCCCTGTGGACACCCGGCCCGGCACCGACCCTGTGCACAACAAGAGTCGCCCCCCATCACCGCCCCGCGAGCACGCGATCAGCGACCGAAATCACGGATTCTCGGTCGACAACCCCGTGTTCGTCGGGAGAGGGGGCGAGGAACGGGGGTCGGGGAGGGAGGGGGCAGGGTCGGTCAGTCGTTCCGCTTCGACATCTGGGCGAGCATGTCGTTGTACTCCTGGAGCTCGGCGTCGCCGTCGCGGTCGGCCTGGCGGTCGCGGCGCTTGGCCTCGCGCTCGTCGGAGCGCGTCCACATGACGGCGACGACGATCGCGAGGATGAGCGTCGGCAGCTCGCCGATGCCCCACGCGACGGCGCCGCCGCGCTGCTGGTCGGCGATGGCGCTCGGGCCCCACTCGCGGCCGAGGAGGCCGAACCACTCGGGCACGAGCAGCTCCTCGCCCGAGGTGAGCGCGACGCCGAAGAACGCGTGGAACGCCATGGTCGCGAACAGCAGGAGCAGACGCTGCGGGTAGGGCGGGCGGTGCGGGCCGGGGTCGATGCCGACGAGCGCGTTCGCGAACAGGTACCCCGCGAGCGTGAAGTGCACCAGCATGACGAGGTGGCCGGCGTACGTCGTGAGCGCGTACTCGAACGCGGGCGTGTAGTAGAAGACGATCATCGAGCCGGCGAAGTTCACCGCCGCGACGATCGGGTTCGCGAAGAACTGGCCCACGCGCGACGTGACGAGGGCGAGCACCCACTCGCGCGGTCCCCGCGACCCGTCCTTGCGCGGCGGCACCGCGCGCACCAGGAGCGTCACGGGGGCGGCGAGCACGAGGAAGATCGGCACGACCATCGCGAGGATCATGTGCTGGACCATGTGCGCGCTGAACAGCACGTGGCCGTACATCGCCGGGCCGCCGGACGTGACCCAGAACAGGACGAGGATCCCCAGGCACCAGGAGACGGTGCGCCCCACCGACCACGAGTCGCCGCGCCGCGCGAGACGGCGCACCCAGCGCAGGTACACGACGATCGCCGCGACGCACGCGAACGCGGGCAGCAGGTCCCAGCGCCACTCGGTGAACCAGCGGGCGAGCGTCGGCTCCGGCGGGAGCGCGTGCCCCGTCACCTGGTACGCGGCGGAGGTGTCGAGCGGCTCCTCCTGCGGCACGGGCGGGGCGGTGGACCCGAGCGCGACCGCGACGCCGGACACGGCGCCCATGATCGCGAGCTCGACCGCGACGAGGCGCCAGAACAGCCAGCGCGCGCCCTCCGCGGCCGCGGCCCGTGCGCTCGTGGACGACGACGCCCCTCCCGTCCCGGCACCGCTCGCCGGGGTGCGGTCCCCGGCCGGGCGGGCGGCCGCCGTCGGGCCGGCGAGGCGGCGCACGACGAGCTCGCGGTGCGCGAAGCCGACCGCGCCGAGGACGAGCAGGAGCGCGAGCTTGGTGAGCAGGAGGATGCCGTAGTCCGTCGTCAGGCCGGCGAGGGAGTCGACCCGGATGCTCGCGTTCGCGATGCCCGAGACGGCGACGGCGACGTAGCACCACAGCGCGATCGCGGAGTACCGCGCGACGGACGACGCGAAGTCCGCGCGGCCCAGGCCGCCGCGCACGCGCACGACGGCGAGCGTCCCGAGCCCGCCGACCCACAGCGCGGCGCCGGCCAGGTGCAGGAACATCGAGGAGACGGCGAGCTCGTGGCTCACCGCGCCGGCCGCGTGGCCGGTGTTGGCCTGCATCGCGAGGGCGACGAGGGCGAGGGCCGCGGTCCACATCGCCCCGGTCGCGCTGCGCACGGCGAGCGCGACGGCGGACGTCAGGGCCGCGACGACGACGATCGCGAGGTAGTTCCGGCCGAGGCTGACCTGCGAGACGAAGAGGCCGAGCTGGTCGCCGAACGTCGGGTTGGTGACCGGCGTGCTCGAGATGGAGGAGTAGCGCAGCACGACCTGCAGGACGGTGAGCACCGCCCACGTGGCCGACGCCGCCCCCGCGACGCCGAGCGCCTTGCGCACGGGCGTCCCGGCGGGCAGCACGCACGCCGCGAGGACGAGCGAGCCGAGCGTGAGCGCGACGGCGAGCTCGGTGAGCACCGTGACGACCGGGGTGCCGAGGCGCGCGAGGGCGCCCGGGTCCGGGAAGCCGGCGGGGACGGTGAACGCGGCCGAGAACGCGCCGGCGGCGAGCACGGCGACGACCGCGACGACGACGGCGAACGGCCCGGCGACGACGAGCCACCACGGGTTCGCGGGTCGGGCGTCCGAGGGCGCGCGGCGCAGGGCAGTGGTGGTCACCCCACCAGGGTATCGACCGCGCGGGCCCCTCCGGTCACGGCTCAGGGCCGGGACAGGCGGGCCATCCCGTAGACCTTCGTCGCGCGCACGCGCAGCACCTGGCGGCGGTCCGCGACCATGGCGCGCCGGAACTCCTCCCAGTCCGGGTGCTCGCCCCCGGTGGCCGCGCGGTAGGTCGCGACGAGCTCGTCGGCGGCGGCGTCGTAGGGGTCGAGCGCGACGGCGCTCAGCTCGGCGTCGCCCTCGACGACGGCGTAGCCCGCGAAGTCCTCCGCGCTCACGTGCAGCGAGACGCGCGGGTCGCGCGCCGCGTTGCGGGTCTTCGCGCGGTCGGCGGTGACGGAGACGCGCGCGAGCCCGTCCTCCGGGTCCCAGACGTAGAGCACGTTGGAGAGCTGGGGCCGCCCGTCCTTCTTCACGGTCGCGAGGACGCCCTGGCGGCGCGCGGCGACGAGGTCGAGCAGCGCGGGGTCCCCGAGCGGGGCGCGCGGCGCGCGGCCGGGGGCGTCGCGGTCGGTGTCACGGGCGGAGTCCGGGGGAGGTGTCACGGGCGTCGGTGCTCATGCCGGGGCAACCGTCGCCAGCCCGCGGGGCATTCCCGGTGCACCGCACGTGGGGACCTCTCCCCACCCGAACCTGTGGACGACGCCCGGTCCGGCGGGGTCCGCGCTGGCATACTGGGCCGGGTTCGCCGGGGGCTCGCGAGGCTCCGTCCGCCCTCCGGCCGCGCACGGGACCACACCACCCGCACCACCCGGAGGACGACCGATGGCCGCAGGGCACGGCAGCATCTCGACGCAGGACCTCGACCGCGCGAGCCACCTGCTCAAGCGCGTCGGCCAGGTCTTCGACCAGCGCGTCGTCGGGCAGGAGGCTCTGCGCACCGCGCTCGTGAGCACGCTGCTCGCGGGCGGGCACATCCTGCTCGAGTCGGTCCCGGGCCTCGCCAAGACGACCGCGGCGCAGACGCTCGCCGCGGCGGTCGACGGCTCGTTCCACCGCATCCAGTGCACGCCGGACCTCATGCCGAACGACATCGTCGGCACGCAGATCTTCAACTACGCGACCGGCCAGTTCACGACCCAGCTCGGCCCGGTGCACGCGAACGTCGTCCTGCTCGACGAGATCAACCGCTCGTCGGCCAAGACGCAGTCGGCGATGCTCGAGGCGATGCAGGAGAAGCAGACGTCGATCGGCGGCGAGAACTACGCGCTCCCGGACCCGTTCATGGTGCTCGCGACGCAGAACCCCATCGAGGAGGAGGGCACGTACGTGCTCCCCGAGGCGCAGATGGACCGCTTCCTCATGAAGGAGGTGCTCACGTACCCGACGCCGCCCCAGGAGCTCGAGATCCTCCAGCGCATCGCGACCGGGCAGATGACGCGCCCCCTCACGGCGCAGCCGATCTCGCTCGACGACGTGCGCTTCCTGCGCGGTCTCGTCGACGACGTGTACGTGGACGACTCGATCAAGCGCTACGTCGTCGACCTCATCAACACGACGCGGTTCTCGGGTCCCCGCCCGGTGCCGGGCCTGGAGCGCCACGTGCGCGTGGGCGCGTCGCCGCGCGGCGGCATCGCGCTCATGCGCGTGGGCCAGGCGCTCGCGATCCTCGCGGGCCGGGCGTACGTCATCCCGGACGACATCAAGGCGGTGCGGTACTCGGTGCTGCGCCACCGCCTCGTGCGCACGTTCGACGCGCTCGCCAACAACGTGCCGCCGGAGCAGCTCGTGGACGCGGTGTTCGACGCCGTCCCCACGCCCTGACCGGTCCGCCCACCGTCCCGAGAGAGCACCACGTGCCCGACGTCTCCCGTCTCGCCCAGGTCCGGGCCCGGCTCGACCTGCCGGTCGCGCGCCGGGCGTCCGGCCTGCTCGAGGGCCGGCACCGCTCGGTGTTCAAGGGGCACGGGCAGGACTTCGACGACCTGCACCTGTACGCGCCGGGCGAGGACGTCGGCGACATCGACTGGAAGTCCTCGGCGCGCGCCGGGCTGCCGATCATCCGCCGGTTCGTGCGCGAGTCGAACCTCAACCTCGTGCTCGTCGTGGACACGGGGCGCACCATGGGCGCGACGGCGCCGAGCGGGGAGACGAAGGCGGAGATCGCGAGCTTCTGCTGCGCGCTCGTCGCCTACCTCGCCCGCGACCGGGGCGACCGCGTCGCGCTCGTCGCGGGCGACGCCGAGCGCCTGGTCCAGCTCCCGCCACGGGCGAGCACGCGCGACCTCGAGGTGCTGCTGCGCACCGTGGAGGGGCTGTGGCGCCCGGACGCTCCCGGGAGCGACCTGTCCCGTCCGCTCGACCGCGCGCAGACGGCGTTCCGGCGCCGCTCGCTCGTGGTCGTCGTCACCGACGAGGCCCGGCCGGCGGCCGAGCACGAGCAGCTGCTGCGCTCGCTGCGCGTGCGTCACGAGGTGATGGTCGTGCAGGTCGCGGACCTCTCGCCGGTGGGCGCCGGGACCGGGGAGGTGGCCGACGTCGACGGCACGCTGCGCCTGCCGCCGTTCCTGCGCGGGCGGGCCGCGCTCGCGGCGCCCGCCGCCGAGGCGCTGGCCGCGCGGCGCGCCGAGGTGGCCGAGCGGCTGCGCGCCCTCCAGGTCGAGGGCGTGCTCGTCGAGGGGTCCGACGACGTCCTGCAACGCTTCGTCGAGCTCCTGGGGAGGCAGAAGCGTGCCCGTCGATGAGCTCGTCGACCCCGTCGGCTACTCGGGGTGGTGGACGGTCCTGGGGGTCGTCCTGGTCCTCGCGGCCGCCGCGGTCCTGTTCCTGGTGATCTGGCTGACGCGCGCGAGCGCGGAGGAGAAGAACGGCCCGCGTCCCGCGCCGCTGCTCCCCACGGGCCTGCACGACCCGTACGCGTCGCTCCGGGCGGAGTACGAGCGGCGCCTCGACGCCGTCGCCGAGCGGTTCCGCGCGGGCGAGCTCGACGAGCGCACCCTGCACCTCGCCCTCTCGGCGGAGATGCGCGGCTTCGCGACCGGGCGGCTCGGCCAGGACGCGTCGTCCATGACGCTCTCGGAGATCCAGCAGCTCGCCGAGGCGGGCCGCCTCACGCAGCTCATCGCGCGCTACTACCGGCCGTCGTTCGCGGACCACGACAACGACCCGGCGGCGCGCTCGACGGACGGCGAGGACTCCATCGACCGCGCCCGGGCGGTGGTGCGCGGATGGTGACGCGTCCCGTCGCGGCGAGCGCCGCCGTCGTCCCCGGGCCGCAGGGCCCGTCGATCCTGTGGCCGTGGCTGTGGGTCGTCCTCGTCGTCGCGGTGCTCGCGGCGGCGGCGGTGGCCTGGTGGCTCGCGCGGCGGCGCCGGTCGCGCGACGCGGACGCGGGCGTGCTCTGGGTCGCGAACTCCGACTACCTCGCGCGCGTCCCGGCGTTCGCCGCGTGGGTGCGCCGCTACCGCGTGCTGCAGGGCCTCACCGCGGCGGGGCTGCTCGTGGCGGTCGTCGGGGCGGGCGCGGTCGCGGCCCGCCCGGTCGAGACGGACGTCGTCGTCGACCGCCTCGGTACGCGCGACATCGTGCTGTGCCTCGACGTGTCGGGCTCGATGATCGAGTACGACGGCGCAGTGCTCAAGGTCTTCCAGGAGCTCGTGGACAACTTCGAGGGCGAGCGGATCGCGCTGTCGATCTTCAACTCGTCGTCGCGCACGGTCTTCCCGCTCACGGACGACTACACGTTGGTCCAGGAGGAGCTCCAGGCCGGGATCGCCGCGCTCGACCAGGACCCGGCGACGTTCGACTACACGGGCGGCACCGACGACGCGGAGATCCTCGAGTACGCGCAGTTCACGGCGGGCACGACGGCGAACCTCTCCGGCGCGAGCCTCATCGGCGACGGGCTCGCGAGCTGCGCGCTCCAGTTCGACGCGGAGGACACCGAGCGCTCGCGCTCGATCATCCTGGCGACGGACAACTACGTCTCCGGCGAGCCGATCTACACGCTCCCGCAGGCGGCGGACCTCGTCGCGTCGCGCGACATCACGCTGCACGGCATCTTCGGCGGGTCCCAGCGCTACGAGGGCACGCCCGAGGAGACCGAGTACCGCGAGACCGTCGAGTCGGGCGGCGGCCTGTACTTCCTCGCGGACGACCCGGCGGCGGTGCAGGGCATGGTCGACGACGTCGTCGCGCAGCAGGCGGTCGAGCTCGACGCGTCCCCCGAGGTGATCGTCACCGACCGGCCCGCGGGCTGGTTCCTCGTCGCGGTCCTCGGCGTCGCGCTGCTGCTCGTCGTCGCGTGGCGGGTGAAGGAGTGACGCGCCGATGAACCTCGCCGGACTCACGTTCCAGCCGCTCGTGCCCCTGTGGGCGCTGGCGCTGCTCGTGCTGCCGCTGCTCGGCCTCGCCGGGTGGCAGGCGGTCGTGGCCGGGCGCCCGGGGCCCGACGGCGCCCCCCGCCCGGGCGCCCCGCGCGCGGCCTGGGTGCGCCGCGCCGGGGCGGTCGTGCTGCTCGGGGTCATCGGGATCGCGCCCTCGGTCGCGTCGACGGACCGCGACACGTCGGTCGCGAACGTCGACATGTTCTTCGTCGTCGACCGCACGGGGTCGATGGCGGCCGAGGACTACGGGCCCGAGGGCGGTCAGGAGCGCCTCGACGGCGTGCGGCACGACATCACGAGCCTCACGGAGGCGATCCCCGGGGCGCGGTACTCGATCATCTCGTTCGACTCGCAGGCGTCGCGCCAGCTCCCGCTGACGACGGACGCGCGCGCGATCACCTCCTGGGCCGACACGTTCCACCGCGAGATCACGCGGTACTCGCAGGGCTCCCTCACGGACCGGCCGCTCGACGAGCTGCGGTCCGCGCTCGAGGGCTCGGCGGAGCAGCACCCGGCCAACGTGCGGCTCGTCTTCTTCCTCACCGACGGCGAGCAGACGGCGGAGGGCGAGCCGCGGTCGTTCGCCGACCTCGCCCCGCTCGTCGACGGCGGAGCGGTGCTGGGCTACGGGACCGCCGAGGGAGGCCGCATGAAGGAGTACGACCCGGACGTGGACCCCGAGGACGCGGAGTACCTCGTCGACTGGTCGAAGCCGAGCGACGGCGGCGAGCCCGTCGAGGCGCTGTCCGTGCTGGACGAGGCGACGCTCACCGCGCTCGCCGGCCAGCTCGGCGTGCCGTACGTGCACCGGCAGGAGCCGTCGGAGACGGCGTCGCTCGTCGCGGGCGTCGACCCGCAGCAGGTGGCGGCGGACGGACGCCGCGACGTCACGGCGTACCGGCCGGTCGTGTGGCCGTTCGCCCTCGCGCTCGTGGCGCTGCTCGGCGTCGAGGCGTGGTTCTGGGCGCGCTCCGCGAGCCGCTCGCTCGTCCGCCCGACGGCGCCCGACCGGGCGGAGGTGCGCCGATGACCTGGACCCCTCCCCCGGCACCCCCGCCCGGCGCCCGCGCGCCCCGGCCCACCGGCGGGGCCGCCCTGCGCGCGGCGCGGCTGCGGCGGCGCCGGTGGTGGCTCCTCGGGACCCTGCCCGTCGTGCTCGTGCTCCTCGTGCTGGGGTTCACGCTCGCCCTGCGCGCCCCGGTCGCCTCGCTCGCGAAGGACCGCTACGACGCCGGCGACACCGAGGGCGCGGCGAGCACGTACGGCCTCCAGCGGACGCTCAACCTCGTCGAGCCGTGGAAGGCGCACTACAACCACGGGACGGCGCTCGCGCGGACCGAGGACTCGTGGTCGCTGTACGACGCCATCCGGTCCCTCGACCGCGCCTACGACCTCGCGGAGAACGCGTCTCCCGAGGAACGGTGCATGATCCAGACCAACCTGTCGCTGACGTACGAGATCCAGGGCGACGGCGACATGGCCTACGCCGACCGCAAGGCGGCGGAGCTCGCCCTCGTGGAGGAGGCGATCGCCGCCCGCGACGCCGGCCGCTCGTACGACGAGGACGTCCTCGACCCGTACGGGGACGGCACCGAGCCCGACCCGGACGAGCTGAGGCAGGACGTCCAGGACTGGTACGAGTACGCCGAGCAGGAGTACGCGACGGCCGAGCAGATCCGCGGCTGGCCCGACTGCGGGGAGTCCGAGCAGACCCCCGAGCAGCAGGAGCAGGACGCGGCCGCGCAGCAGCGTCTCCAGGACAAGCAGCAGGAGGCGCAGGACGCGCAGCCCGAGAACCAGGACGGTGGCGACACCTCGGAGGGCGAGGGCGACGGCTCCGAGGGCGACGAGCAGTCGGACGCCTCGGGCGGGGACGGCGCGCAGGGTGAGGACCAGCAGAGCCAGGCCGAGCGCGAGGAGCAGGAGCGCCAGGAACAGCTCGAGCAGCAGGGCTCCGAGGCGCGCGACGAGCAGGAGCGTCTCGAGCAGGAGTACCGCGACCTCTACGGGGACCAGCCGGGCACCGGCAGCGACCCGGGCGACAGCAGCGGGGGCGGCACCAAGAACTGGTGATCCCCGGCTGAGCTGCAGCCGAGCCGCCGTCGCCCGCCGGCCGCTCCGGCGACCGCCTGCTCTCCACGCCGGCCGGTGGAGCCGGACGCGTCGCAGGGGTGCCCAGCCTGCGAGACGACGGCCGGGACCCGAGGACGCGCCGGATGCTCGCCCGTACCCTCGGCGACCGTGACCACACCCGAGGACCTGCCCGTCCTGCGCGCGCTCCACTCGACGCCGTCGCGCCGCTACCTCTCGCCCGACCCGGTGCCCGACGACGTGCTCGACGCGATCCTCGACGCCGCGGTTCGCGGACCGAGCGGGGGCAACCGGCAGCGGTGGGCGTGGGTCGTCGTGCGGGACCCCGCGACGAAGGCGCAGATCGCCGCCTGGTACCGCGAGGGGTGGCGCGCGGCGTACGGGGACCGCCGCGACGCCGTCCTCAGTGTCGCGACCGACGACGCCGGCGTGAGCGAGGCGGGCTTCCGCGCCGTCGAGCACCTGGCGCTGCACCTGGAGGAGGCCCCGGTGTGGGTCGTGCCGGTGCTGCGGGACGCGGCGCGCTCGGCCGACCCCCGGCTCGGGGCCTCGATCTACGGCGCGGTGCAGAACCTCGTCCTCGCGGCCCGGGCCTACGGGATCGGGACGACGCTCACGACCTTCCACACCGTCCGGGAGCGCGACGTCGCCGCGCTGCTCGGCCTGCCCGACGACGCGCTGACGATGGGCCTGCTCCCGCTCGGGTACCCGACCCGGGGCCGCTGGTCCGAGCCGCGGCGGCGCCCGCTCGCGGAGGTCGTGCACCGGGACCGGTGGCACGGCTGAGCGCGCCGGGAAGAGGCGACCGCCCGGACGCGTTCGCCCCGGAGGACACGCACGGCCGGACGGCCGCGACGACGGCACGGCACCCGGGCGACCGGGCGAGGAGGAGCAGCATGACCGCGACGAGCACGGGGCCCGGCACCACCGGCGTCGACGACCCGGCCCTGGACAACCCGTCGTGGAGCGCGCTCACCGGCGCGCACGCGCACCTCGCCGAGGGCGACGACCTGGCGCGTCGCTACCCGGCCGACGTCTCCCCGATCACGGGCGTGCGCTCGTGGACCGACCCGGGCGTGTGGGACGCGATCGCCGCGCTCGTCGGCCCGGGCGGGCACTTCTCGGCGCCGCCGGTCGGGGTCGAGCCGCCGCAGGGCTGGACGGTCGAGGCCCGCGTCGAGGGCGTCCAGCTCGTCGAGACCGAGCGCCTCGTCACCCGACCCGACCCGGAGGCGGTCGTGCTCGGCGCGGACGACGTCCCGGAGATGCTCGCGCTCGTCGAGCGCAGCCGACCGGGTCCTTTCGAGGCGCGGACCTACCTCCTCGGCCGGTACGTCGGGTTCCGCGACGGCGACGGGCGCCTCGTCGCCATGGCGGGCGAGCGCCTGCGGCCCGCGGGGTGGACCGAGATCAGCGCCGTGACGACCGACCCCGACCACCGCGGGCGCGACCTCGCCTCGCGCCTGGTGCGCGACGTCGCGTTCCACGTCCAGGAGCGGGGCGACCGCGCGTTCCTGCACGCCGCGGCGCAGAACGTCGGCGCGATCGGCGTCTACGAGCGGCTCGGGTTCGCCCTGCGCCACCGTCCGACGTTCGGCTCGCTGCGCGCGCCGGGCTGACGGCCTCGTCGCCGGGCCCGCCCCACGCTCCTGCCACGCGGCCCCGCGGCCGATCGGACGCTCGACGCCGTGTGGCTCAGTCCTCGATCCCCTCGACGAGCAGCGTGCGGGGGCCGGGGCCCTCGTCGGCGAGCGCGTCGTCGGGGTTGACGAGGACGCACCGGCGCAGCGAGAGGCACCCGCAGCCGATGCAGTCCGTGAGGTGGTCCCGCAGGCGCGTGAGCTGCTCGATGCGCGCGTCGAGGTCGGCGTGCCACCCGGCCGAGAGCCGGTGCCAGTCCTTGGCCGTGGGCGTGCGGTCGCCGGGGAGCGTCGCGAGGGCGGCGCGGATGCGGGCGAGCGGGATGCCCACGCGCTGCGACGCGCGCACGAACGCGACGCGGCGCAGCGTCTCGCGCGTGAAGCGCCGCTGGTTGCCGGGCGTCCGACGGCTCGTGATGAGCCCCTCGCGCTCGTAGAAGTGCAGGGCGGACACGGCGACGCCGCTGCGCGCCGCGAGCTGGCCGACGGTGAGCTCGTCGCTCGGGGACGGGGCGGCGTCGGGCACGGCGGTTCCTCCACGCGGACGGATGCAGCGGCGACGCGGCGGGCACGGCCGGCCGCCGGTCGGCACGGGTACTTGACCTGAACAATTGTTGAGGTTCGAGACTAGCAGGGCGGCGCGATCGCGAGGCCGCACGACCCTGGCACGACCCCGATCCCGATCCCGAGGAGCACCCGTGGACGCCATCCGCCTGCACGCGTTCGGACCACCCGAGAACCTCGTGCTGGACCAGCTCCCCGACCCGGTCCCCGGCCCCGGCCAGGTACGCGTCGCCGTGCGCGCGCACGGCGTCCACCTGCTCGACACGACGCTGCGCCGCGGCGAGGTCGCGGGACCGCTCCCGCTGCCCGCCCTGCCCACGGTCCCCGGGCGCGAGGTCGCCGGGGTGGTGGACGTCGTCGGGCCGGGCGTCGACGCCGCGTGGCGCGGGCGACGCGTCGCGGCCCACCTCGGCGCCACGCCCGACGGCGGCGGGTACGCCCGCCTGGCCGTCGTGCCCGTCGAGGCGCTGCACCGCATCCCCGTCCACGTCACCGCGCCCGACGCGCTGGCCATGATCGGCACCGGTCGGACCGCCGTCGGCATCCTCGACCTCGCGGAGCTCGCCGCGACGGACACCGTCGTCGTCACGGCCGCGGCCGGCGGGCTCGGCACGCTGCTCGTCCAGAGCGCGCTCGCGGCGGGGGCGCGCGTCGTCGCGCTCGCCGGCGGGCCGGAGAAGGTCGCGCTCGTCCGGTCGCTCGCCAGGGAGGCGCAGGAGGATCGACTCGCCGCCGTCGACTACCGGGCGGACGCCTGGCTCGACGAGGCGCGGGCCGCCGTCGGGCAGCACGCCCCGGAGGGCGCGACCGTGCTCCTCGACGGCGTCGGCGGCGACGCGGGCGCCGACGCCGCGAGCCTCGTCGCACCGACCGGTCGCCTCGTGCTCTACGGCTGGGCGTCGGGGGCACCGAACCGGGCCGGTGACGTCGACCACCCGGACGAGAAATCGGGGGCCGCGGGCGGCACGCCGGACGTACGGTGGGCCGTGGGACCCCGGGCCCGACCCTGGGGAGACCTGTCCACGCTGCAGGAGCGCGCGCTCGCGCTCGCGGCGGACGGGACGTGGCGGGTCGTCACGCACCAGATCCCCCTCGCGGAGGCCGCGCGCGCCCACCGCGAGCTCGAAGCGCGCGCCACCACCGGAAAGGTCGTTCTCGTATGACGGCGGACCCCCGCACCGACGCCGACGCACCGGCGTACGGCTCCCCCGCGCCCGGCGCGGACGAGGCCGGCACGTTCGAGGCCGGCACGGGAGACGTCGGCACGGCAGACGTCGGCGCGCCCGCGGCCGACCCCGCCGAGGCGGGTGCGCTCTCGCCCGGGACGCAGCGCACGGTGCTGTTCGGCATGGTCGCGTTCGTGTTCCTCGGCGCGTTCGAGGCGCTCGCCGTCGCGACCGCCATGCCGACGGTCGCCGTCGAGCTCGACGGCCTCACCCTGTACACGCTCGCGTTCGCCGCGTCGCTCGCGTCGAGCGTCGTCGGCATGGTGGCGTCCGGCCGCTGGAGCGACCGCGCCGGCCCGACCACCCCGCTGTGGACCGGCATCGGGCTCTTCCTCGCCGGGCTGCTCGTCGCCGGGCTCGCGCAGGACATGCTCGTGCTCGTCGCGGGCCGCGTGCTCCAGGGCGTCGGGACGGGCCTGTACATCGTCGCGCTGTACGTGCTCGTCGCGCGCGTCTTCCCCACCGACCGGCGCCCGAAGGTCTTCGCGGCCTTCGCGGCGGCCTGGGTGATCCCGTCGATCGTCGGGCCCGCCATCGCGGGGCTCGTGGTCGAGCACGTCGGGTGGCGCTGGGTGTTCCTCGCCGTCCCGGTCCTCGCGGTGCCCGCGCTGTTCCTCATGCGCCCGGGCATGCGCGCGGCCCGCGGCTCGGCCCCCGAGCCCGCCCCGGCGTCCGCCCCGCTGTCCGGGGACCGGCCCGACGACGCCGAGTCGCCGCTCGACCGGACCGCACGCCAGGCGTCGCTCACCTGGGCCGTCGTCGCCGCCGTCGGCATCGGGGCGCTCAACTACGCGGGCCAGCTGCGCGGGGTCGGGCTCGCAGCCCTGCTCGTCGTGTCGCTCGCCGCCGTCGCGCTCGCCGTCCCGCGCCTGCTCCCCCGCGGCACGACCCGCGCGGCCCGCGGCCTGCCGAGCGTCATCGCGATCCGCGGCCTCGTCGCGGCCGCGTTCACCGGCGCCGAGGTGCTGCTCCCGCTCCTGCTGTCGCACGAGCGCGGCCTCTCGCCGTCGCTCGCGGGCGCCGTGCTCACGTTCGGCGCCGTCGGCTGGTCGACGGGGTCGTGGCTCCGCGGCCGGGCGACGTGGGTCCTCCAGCACGCAGGCTACGTGCGACTCGGCGGGACGCTCGTCGCGCTCGGGATCGGTGGCGCCGCGCTGCTCGCGTGGACGGCGGTGCCGCCCGTCGTCGGGATGGTCGCGTGGACCCTCGCGGGGCTCGGCATGGGCATGACGCACCCGACGCTCTCCGTGCTCACGCTCGAGCTCTCGCCCGTCGCCGAGCAGGGCGCGAACTCGTCCGCGCTCCAGGTGTCCGACGCCGTCGCCGCGGCGACCGCGCTCGCCGTCACGGGGTCGCTCCTGTGGGCCCTGCACCCCACGCTCGGCCTGGCGTCGTACGTCGTGTGCTTCGGCGTCACGGTGCTGCTCGCGGCGGGCGTCGCCCTCCTCGCGCCCCGCACCCGCCCGGTCCTCAGGGCGTAGGGCGCAGCCCGGCCGCGGCGTCCCCATAGCGGTCGAGCACGATCGCGGTGAGCCGCGGGTCGGGCGCGAGCGGGCCGGTCACGACGTCGGCGCCCGCCTCCAGCACCCGGTCGTAGAAGAAGCCGGGCGCGAGGAGGTAGGCCGCGACGACGACGCGCCCGCCCGGGGCGAGGCCCGCGCGGGCGGCGGCGACGGCGTCGGGCACCGTGGGCGTCGCCATGGCGCCGTAGCCGACGGAGACCGGGCCGGGGACGCGCTCGCGGAGCCCGGCGGCGAGCGTCTCGACGTCGCGCGCGGCGCCCGGGCGGCTCGACCCCGCGGCGGCGATCACGACGGCGTCGCCGTCGCGCAGCCCGGCCTCCGCGAGCCGCTCGGCGAGCAGCTCCACGAGGCGCGGGTCGGGACCGAGCGGCCCCGACGCGGCAGCGGCCCCGGTGCCGGGGCCGCGGTCCTCGACGGCCGCCGCGACGTCCACGCTCACGTGGAACCCGGCGGAGAGCAGGAGCGGCACCACCACGGCGTCACCGGGCGCCCCGCCGTCGGACGGGGCGACGACGGCGGTCACGACGTCCGCCACCTCGGGCTGCTGGACGTCCACGAACGCCTCGCGCACGTCGAGGTCGGGGCGGGCCGCACGCACGTCGTCCAGGAGTGCGCGGACCACCGCGCGCCCCGCGAGGTCGTCCGTGCCGTGGGAGCAGCCGACGAGCACCGGCGCCGCGGCGCGCGGGCCGGCCGGAGCGCCGGCGACGGCGTCGAGGGAGGTGGGGCTGTCCGGGCTCATGCGAGCTCCAATCGGTATCCGCGCTTGACGACGGTCTTGACGAGGTCCCGGCGGCCGGTGGCCTCGCGCAGGCGCGCGACCGCGACCTCGGCCGTGTGCGGGTCGCGCGAGTCGCCGGGCAGGACGTCGAGCACGTCGTCGCGCGTGACGACCTCGCCGCGGCGCGCGGCGAGGAGGCGCAGCACCTCGAGGCTGCTGGGCGACAGGGGCAGCACCTCGCCGTCGAGCACGGCGACGCGCGAGCGGATCTGGAGCGCCCCGGCGACGGTCGCGAGGGCCACGGTCTCGGCCTGCTCGTAGTGCGCGACGAGCGTCCGCACGAGCGCGCCGAGGCGTCCGCGCTCCGGCTGCAGCGGCGTGACGCCGCGGTGCTCGAGCGGCCGCGCGGTGACGGGACCGACGGCGGCCGCGACCATCGACCCGTCCTGGAACCGGGACACGACGAGCCGCCCCACACCGTGCTCCTCGGCGGCGCTCAGCCACGCCTCGGCGCCGGGCGCGGAGGTGAAGACGACGGCGTCGATCTCCCCGACGGCCGCGGCCTCGACCGACGCGCGCAGCGCCTCGGGGTCCGGCGGCGGGCCCCAGCGGTAGACGACGAGGCTCGCGACCTCGGCGCCCGCCTCGGCGAACACGACGTCGAGGCCGTCGGCCCCGGCACCGTGGTGCTGGACGGCGATCCGCAGCCCGGCGACGCCCTCGCCGAGCAGCACGTCGGCGATCTCGGCCGACGTCTCGGACTCGGCGACCCAGTCGGCGGTGAGCCCGGCGGCCTGGATCGCGCCGCGCGCCTTGGGTCCGCGCGCGACGATCCGCGCGTCGGCGAGCACCTCGAGCAGGCGGTCGGCGAGGCCGTGCGCGTCCGCGGCCTCGACCCAGGACCGGAAGCCGATGCCGGTCGTCACGACGACGACGTCCGGCGGTCGCTCGACGAGGTCGCGCGTCCCCGCGAGGAGCTGCTCGTCGTCGGCGTGCGGGATCATGCTCAGCGCGGGCGCGTGGCGGACCTCGGCGCCCCGGCGCTGGAGGGCGGCGGCGAGCTCGCTCTTGCGGCGGTCGGCCGTGACGAGCACGGTGCAGCCCGCCATGACCTGGCCGAGGGCGGGGCGCTCCCCGTCGGGGCCGGAGTCGCTCACGCGACCGTCGCCGGGTCCGGTTCGAGCCGTCCCGCGGCGGCGACGTCCCCCACCACGATGATCGCGGGGGCCCGGACCCCGACCTGGGCGGCGCGCTCCACGACCTCGCCGAGCGGGGCGCGCGTCACGCGCTGGCGGGGCGTCGACCCGTTCTCCACGATCGCGACGGGCAGCGCAGGGTCGGCCCCGGCGTCGAGGGCCTGGGCCGTGATGCGTGCGAGCTGCGAGACACCCATGAGGACCACCAGCGTAGCCGTGCGGTCGCGCACCCCGGCGAGCGCGGCGGCGTCGAGCCCGTCGTGGCCGCTGACCACGTGGAACGCGGCGACCGTGCCCCGGTGCGTGAGCGGGATGCCCGCGAGCGCCGGGACGCTCAGCGCGCTCGACACGCCCGGCACGACGTCGACCGGCACGCCCGCCGCGCGGCACGCGAGCACCTCCTCGCCGCCGCGCCCGTAGACGAACGGGTCGCCGCCCTTGAGCCGCACGACGCGCCGGCCGCGCTGCGCGTGCTCCACGAGGAGGGCGTTGATCTCGTGCTGCGGCACGGGGTGGTGGCCGGGCGTCTTGCCGACGTCGATCACCTCGACGCCGGGCGCGAGCTCGTCGAGCACGTCGACCGGCCCGAGCCGGTCCGCGACGACGACGTCCGCCTCCGCGAGCGCCCGGCGGCCCCGGAGGGTGAGCAGGTCCACGGCGCCCGGTCCCCCGCCCACGAGCGTCACGCTCCCGAGACCACCGGACGCCGGGCGGTGGCGCCGCTGGTCGGCCCCGCCGGAGCGCAGGTGCTCGGCGATCGCGTCGCGTACCGCGCGCGCCCGCCGCGGGTCCGGACCGCGCCGCCCGGCCGCGGCGTCAGCCGCTCGTCGTTCCCGGACGTCCGCCGGCACGCCGACCGCGGGGGCGTCCGTGACGACCCCGACGAGGACGTCGCCGCTGCGGGTCGTCGCGGGCGTGCGCGCGGTGCCCTCGTGCGCGGCCCCGGCGTTGACGCACCAGGTGCGGCGCGCGGCAGCCCATGCAGCGACGTCCCGGTTGGTCCCCGAGTCGTCCGTCGCCGCGAGCACGAGCCACGCGTCCTCGAGGTCGGACTCGCGGACGTCGCGCGGCGCCCAGGTGACACGACCACCCGGCGCGACCTCGCCGTCGGCCCGCAGCCCGGCGGGTGAGGGTGCCCGGAGCGGGGCGCGCAGCGAGGCGGCGACGAGATCGCGCAGGTCCTCGCAGACGTGGGGCGCGACGACGCGGACGTGCGCGCCGTCGTCGGCCATGGCCCGCGCGCGGCGGGCCGCGACGGGGCCGCCGCCCGCGACGAGCACCGTGCGCCCGGCGAGGTCGATCCCGAGGAGCGTCGTCACGACGCACCGTCCGCGGGCCCGGCGGCGTGGGGGCGCAGGCCCACGTGCACGACGCCGTCGCGCACCTCGGCGGGCCACGTCGCCAGGTCCGGCGCGAGGCCTTGGACGGGCACGTACCCGGCGGCCTCGAGGCACCGGCCGGTCGTGAGGTCGAAGACCTGCTTGTACATGGGGCCGGCGACCGTCGGCACGCCCCCGCGCGTGCCGACGATGCCGCGCGACAGGACGTTCGCACCGGAGAACGGGTCGCGCTGCTGCACGACGCGGACCGTGTCGTCGGGGAGGCGGAACAGCGCGACCTGCACCCCGCCGACGAGGGCGGCGGCGCCGCGTTCGACGAGGAGGTCGCGCAGGAGGCACACGCGCTCCCACCCCGCCGCGTCCGACGTCGGCGTCTCCACGGGGTACGCGGCCTGCTCTGCTGGCACGACGCTCATCGACGGACCTCCAGGGTCGTGCCGGCGATCACCACGGGGCCGGCGGGGACGGTGGCGAGACCCGCGGCGCGGGCCTCCTCGAGGGCGGCCCGCTCGTCCGCCCTGGCGGGCCGGATCTGGCCGCGCTCGGTGACGTACGCGAGGTCGGGGTCGGGCTCGGCGGGCGCGTTGACGAACGAGCCGAAGCGGCGCAGCTTCTCCGGGTCCTCGAGGACCGCGCGCCACTCGTCCTCGTAGTCGCCGACGTGGCGGGCCATCGCGGCGTCGAGGTCGGCACCGATGCCGAGCGAGTCCTCGACGACCACCTCGCGGATCGCGTCGAGACCGCCTTCGTGGTCCTCGACCCACGCGGCCGTGCGCTGCAGGCGGTCGGCCGTCCGCACGTAGTACATGAGGAAGCGGTCGACGGTGCGGACGAGCGCCTCGTCGTCCAGGTCCTCGGCGAGGAGCTGCGCGTGCCGGGGCGTGAACCCGCCGTTGCCGCCGACGTACACGTTCCAGCCCTTGTCCGTCGCGATGACGCCGACGTCCTTGCCGCGCGCCTCGGCGCACTCGCGCGCGCACCCCGAGACGCCGAGCTTGATCTTGTGCGGCGAGCGCAGGCCGCGGTACCGGAGCTCGAGCTCGACGGCCATGCCCACCGAGTCCTGTACGCCGAACCGGCACCACGTGGACCCGACGCACGACTTCACCGTGCGCAGCGACTTGCCGTACGCGTGGCCGGACTCGAACCCGTGCTCCACGAGCCGGCGCCAGATGTGCGGGAGCTGCTCGATGCGCGCCCCGAACATGTCGATGCGCTGGCCGCCCGTGATCTTCGTGTAGAGCCCGAAGTCCTTGGCGACCTGCCCGATGACGAGCAGCCCGTCGGGCGTGATCTCGCCCCCGGGGATGCGCGGGACCACGGAGTACGTGCCGTCCTTCTGCATGTTCGCCAGGACGTGGTCGTTGGTGTCCTGCAGCGTCGCCTGCTCACCGTCGAGGACGTGACCGTTGCCGAGCGACGCGAGGATCGACGCGATCGTGGGCTTGCAGATGTCGCAGCCGCGCCCGGCGTCGCGCACCAGCACGGCACCCTGCGTGTCGGTGACCGGCTCGGGCACCCGGCCGAACCGCCGGACGATCTCGCTGAACGTGTGCAGGTCCGCGACGCGCACCGCGTCGAAGAGCTGCGCGCGCGAGAGGTCGAAGTGCTCGCACAGCGCGTTCGAGACCTCGACGCCGGCCCGGGCGAGCTCGGTCGTCGTGATCTTCTTGACGAGCGGCAGGCACGACCCGCAGCTCGTCCCCGCGCGCGTGCACGCCTTGACGCCCGCGAGGTCGGTGCAGGCGTGCTCGGTGACCGCGCTCCGGATCGTGCCCGCGCTGACGTTGTTGCACGAGCAGACCGTGGCGTCGTCGGGGAGCTCGAGGCTCGGCACCCCGCCGCCGGACCCCTCGGGAAGGAGGAACAGCCCCGGGTCGCCCGGAAGCTCCGTGCCGAGCATCGGCCGCAGCGACGCGTACGGCGCGGCGTCGCCCACGAACACCCCGCCCAGGAGGGTGCGCGCGTCGTCGGACAGGACGAGCTTCTTGTAGACGCCCGCGACCGGGTCGGCCCAGACGAGCTCCATCGCGCCCTCGGTGCGGCCGTGCGCGTCGCCGAAGCTCGCGACGTCGACCCCCTGGAGCTTGAGCTTGGTCGCCGTGTCCGCGCCGGGGAACGTCGCCTCGCCGCCGAGCAGGCGGTCCACGACGACCTCCGCCATCGCGTAGCCCGGCGCGACCAGGCCGAGGCACCGGCCCTCGAGGCACGCGACCTCGCCGACCGCCCACACGTGCTCGTCCTCGGTGCGGCACGCGAGGTCCACGACGGCGCCACCGCGCTCCCCGACCGCGAGCCCCGCCGCGCGCGCGAGCTCGTCGCGCGGCCGCACGCCCGTCGCGAGGACCACGACGTCGACGTCGAGCCGGCCGCCGTCGGCGAAGTCGAGCCGGCCCACGTGCCCGGTCTTGCGGGAGACCCTCAGCTCCTTGGTCCCGGTGTCGCACCGGACCGCGATGCCCATGCCGTTGATGAGGCGCTTGAGGGCCTCGCCGCCGCCCAGGTCGATCTGCGCGTCCATCAGGTGCGTGCCGAACTGGACGACCGTGGCCTGCGCGCCGAGGGCCTTGAGCGCGCCCGCGGCCTCGAGGCCCAGGAGTCCGCCGCCGATGACGGCACCGCGCACCGGGCGTTCCCAGCCACCCTCGGTCGTGGCGCTGCGCCGCTTCTCCTCGACCCAGCCGCGCAGGGCCGCGACGTCGTCGATCGTGCGGTAGACGAACACGCCGGGCAGCTCGTTGCCGGGGATCGGGGGGCGCGCGGCGTTCGAACCGGTCGCGAGGACGAGCTCGTCGTAGGCGTGCACGCGCCCGAGCCGGTCGGTGACGGTCTGCGCCTCGCGGTCGATCGACGTCACCGCGCAGTCACGGTGCAGCGTGACCAGCGGGTCGTCCCACAGGGCAGGGTCGCCGAGCGTGAGCTCCTCGGCGTCGCGCGCCGAGAAGTAGCTCGTCAGGGCGACGCGGTCGTACGGCTTGCGCGGCTCCTCGGCGAAGAGCGAGACGCGCCACGTGCCGTCGGCGTCGCGCGCGCGCAACGCCTCGACGAGCCGCTGCGCCACCATGCCGCCGCCGACGACGACGAGGTGCCGGGGCGCACCGGGGGCCGGGGCGGGGGCGGGATCGGTCTCAGGTCCGGTCACGGCGGGCTCCTGGGGGCGTCGGGGCGGATCGGTCACCGTCCGCGGGGTCCGACGCGAGCGAGGAGAGGCCCCCGGGGATGGTGCTGACGACGCTACGGACGGGCGGTTTCGCGACCGTGCCCCGCCCGTTGCCCGTCCGTAACGGTGTTCTCACCCGGCCGGACGCCGCCGTGTGAGGTCGGCGGAGCGGTGCGAGACCGGCAGGTCGTGTCCAGATCGGCGATCGTGACTGCCGATCTCGGCAGGGCTTGCCGACCTCACGCGCCGAGGCCGACGCTCGCCCGTGCGCCGTCGGCCTGCGGCTGCTCCGGGTCGGTCTGCGCGAGCCAGTCGACCAGGCCGCACACGACGTCCTTGCACCCGCCGCAGCCCGTCGTCGCGCGCGTCGCCCGTGCGACGTCGTCGACGCTCCGGGCGCCGTCGTGCCAGCAGCCCACGACGTCGCCCTTGGTCACGCCGTTGCACGTGCACACGGTCGTGCGGTCGGGCATGAGCGTCGGGGACGACGCCGGCGCGGGCGCCTGCGCGACCGGGCGCAGCAGCAGGTGGGCCGGGTCGGCGGGCACGGGGACTCGGCGCGTGTACGCGGCGGCGAGGTCGGCGCCCACCTCGGGCGCGCCGACGCACGTGGCGCCGACGAGCAGCCCGTCCGCGACGACGACCTCGACGTGCCGCCCCGCCGCCGGGTCGCTCAGCGTCACGGACCGGTGCGCCGCGTCGGGCGCGCGACGCTCGCCGCACACGCCCATCGTCACGATCTCGAGCCCCGCCGCCTTGAGCCGCACGACGTCGGTCCCGGCGGTCGCGCGCGTGCCGACCCCGGGGTCGGCCGTCGGCTCGAGCGGGCGCGCGACGACGTCCGTGGCGAGCCGCAGCGCCACGCTCGGCCGGTCGGCGGCCGGTCCTCGGCGCGCACGCCGCCGGTCGGGCGCGGCCCCCTGCGCGGCGCCCGGCCTCCCCGCGCCGTCGGCCCCGGCGGCGAGCCGCTCCGCGAGGTGCTGCGCGAGCCGGCGCGCCTGGTCCCACCCCTGGGCGATCAGCCCGGTGCCGCCCTCGGGCGGCTGGGCGCAGTCGCCGATCGCGAACACGCGCGGGTCGTCCGGGCTGGCGAGGTCGGGCCCGACGACGACCCCACGGTCGACCGTGAGCCCCGCCGCCCGTGCGAGCCCGGCCTCGGGCACGGTGCCGCACGCGAGCACGACGAGGTCGGCGTCGAGGTCGACGCGACGCACGCCGTCCGGCACTCCCCCGGCCGCGCCCGGCCGATCCGCCGCGGGGTCGTGCGGGCCAACGTCGGGCACGCGGAGCGTCACGCCCCGCACGCTGCCGCCGGCCACGACCACGCGCTCGGTCCGGGCTGAGGTCCAGGCGCGCACCCCGAGGCCGGCGAGACCGCGCGCGACGACGCCGCCCGCCGCACGGTCGAGCTGGCGGTCCATCACGCTCGCGCCGCCGTGCACGAGGCTCACGGCGACGCCGCGACGCGCAAGCCCGCACGCGACCTCGAGGCCGAGGACGCCCGCTCCCACGACGACGGCGTGCCGCGCGTCGAGCGACCTCGCGACGATCGCGCGTGCGTCGTCGAGCGTCCGCAGGACGTGCGCGCCACGCGGCAGGCCGCCGGGCAGGCCGGTGAGGCCGGGCACCTCGGGGACGCGCGCCGCGGCGCCCGTCGCGAGCACGACGACGTCGTACGGGTAGGCACCCTCGCCCGTGAGGACGCGGCGCGACGCCCGGTCGACCGCGAGGGCCTCGGTGCCCCGCCGGACCGTGACGAGCGCGTCGTCCGCGACAGGCAGGGCGATCGTCGCGACGTCGGCCCGGCCCGCGACGACCTCGCTGAGCAGCACGCGGTTGTACGGCTCGTGCTCCTCCGCGCCGAGCACGGTGACCTCGACGTCGGCGGACCCCCCGCACCGCGCCGCGAGGTCGCCCGCGAACCGCGACCCGACCATGCCGTGACCGACCACGACGACGCGCGTCATCCCACGACCTCCTGGAGCGCAGGGGCGCGTCGCACGTCCACGGCGCAGACCTTGAACTCCGGCATCCCGGAGACGGGGTCGGTCGCGTCGGTCGTCACGCGGTTGACGCTGCCCACGCCGCCCCAGTGGAAGGGCATGAAGACCGTGTCCGGCCGGACGCGGTCCGTCCACCGCACGACCGCCTCGATCGCGCCGCGCGCGGTCGTGAGGCGCGCCCGGTCTCCGTCGTCGACGCCGAGGCGCGTGCCGAGGACCGGGTGGACCTCGACGAACGGCTCCGGGACGAGGCGGTCGAGCTCCGGCACGCGCCGGGTCTGCGCGCCCGACTGGTAGTGCTGGAGCACGCGGCCCGTGACGAGGTAGAGCGGCGCGTCGGGCCGCACGTCGTCGCTCGGGCCCGTGTGGTCGACCGCGACCAGGCGGGCACGTCCGTCCGGCGTCGGGAACCGGTCGAGGAACATCCGCGGGGTGCCCGGGTGGTCGGGGGACGGCACCGGCCAGTGCAGGCCCGGGCCGCCGTCCGCCTCGTCCGCGTCGAGGCGCGCGTGGCTGAGCCCGGCGTAGTCCGCGACGCCGCCCGCGGACGCGCGCGCGAGCTCGTCGAAGACGACGGCCGGGTCGGTCGGGAAGGAGACCGGCGATCCCAGCCGACGCGCGAGCTCCGCCAGGATCCACAGCTCCGACCGTGCCTCGCCCGGCGCGTCGACCGCGCGGCGCCGTCGGATCACGCGTCCCTCGAGCGACGTCATGGTGCCCTCCTCCTCGGCCCACTGCGTCACGGGCAGCACGACGTCCGCGAGCAGCGCCGTCTCCGACGGCACGAGGTCGCACACGACGAGCAGGTCGAGCGCGCGCAGGTTCGCCGCGACCCGGTCCGCGTCCGGGGCGCTGACCACGACGTTCGACCCGTGCACGAGCAAGGCGCGCGGGCGCCCGTCCTCGGCGTAGGTCGTGCTCGCACCGCCCGGTCCGGGCCGCGCGCCGAGCGACCGCAGGAGCTCGACGGCGGGCATCCCAGGACCGGGGAGCGTCGCCGGGTCGACGCCCCACACCGCGGCGACGTGCGCGCGGGCCGCCGGGTCGTCGATCCTGCGGTACCCGGGGAGCTGGTCCGCCTTCTGCCCGTGCTCGCGTCCGCCCTGCCCGTTGCCCTGGCCGGTGATCGCGCCGTACCCGGACCCCACCCGGCCGGGCAGGCCGAGGGCGAGCGCGAGGTCGATCGCCGCGGTCACGGTCGCCGTGCCCTGCGCGGACTGCTCGACGCCGCGGCCCGTGAGCACGTACGCACCCGCACCCCCGTGGACGGGCGACGCCGCCGCGAGCAGCCGGGCGACGTGCCGCAGCCGTCCCGCCGGCACCCCGCACACCGTCTCCGCGCGCTCGGGCCACCACCCGGCGACGGACCGGCGGACGTCGTCGAACCCGGTCGTGCGCGCGTCGAGGTAGGCCGTGTCCGCGAGCCCATCCGCGACCACGACGTGCAGCAGCGCGAGCAGCACCACGAGGTCGGTGCCCGGGACCGGCTGCAGGTGCACCCCCTGCCCGACGGCGTCCCCCGCCTCCCCCGTGAGCGCCGCCGTCGCGCTGCGGCGCGGGTCCACGACGACGAGCCCGCCCCGCGCCCGCACGCCGGCGAGGTGCTGGACGGACGGCGGCATCGTCTCGGCGACGTTCGACCCGAGCAGCAGCACGGCGTCCGCGCCGCCGAGGTCGGCGAGCGGGAACGGGAGCCCGCGGTCGGCGCCGAACGCGCGGTTCGCCCCCGCCGCGGCGGACGCCATGCAGAACCGCCCGTTGTAGTCGATGTTCGCGCTCCGCAGCACCGTGCGCGCGAACTTCCCGAGCGCGTACGCCTTCTCGTTCGTCAGGCCGCCGCCCCCGAACACCGCGACGGCGTCGCGGCCGTGCGCGGCCTGGACCCGCTCGATCCCGGCCGCGACCACGTCGAGGGCCTCGTCCCACGGGGCGGGCCGGAGCTCGCCGTCGGGCCCGCGCAGGAGCGGGCTCGTCAGCCGGTCGGGTGCGCGCAGGACCGTCGCGCTCGTCCAGCCCTTCTGGCACAGCCCACCGCGGTTGGTCGGGAAGTCGCGCGGGGCGACCGCGACCGGCAGCGGGCCGCGCGCGGGTGCGAGCGTCATGCCGCACTGGAGCGCGCAGTAGGGGCAGTGGGTGTCCACGCTCAGATCCCGGCCGCGGCGAGGGCCGAGCCCTTGCGCAGGTAGACCGCCCACGCGACGACCGCCATCACCGCGTACATCCCCACGAACGTCCACAGGGCGGGGACGAGCGAGCCGGAGAGGCTCGTCGACGCGGCGAACCCGCGCGGGATGAGGAACCCGCCGAACGCGCCGACGGCGCCCGCGATCCCGATGCACCCGGCCGCGGCCTGGCGGGCGCGGACCCGGGCCGCGGCCAGGGCCGCAGGGTCGCTCGCCGTCGGGCCGTCGAGGTCGCGGGCCGCGCTCGCCTGGAAGACGGCCGGGATCATCCGGTAGGTCGAGCCGTTGCCGACGCCCGTCGCGACGAACAGGACGAGGAACGACGCGAAGAAGAGGCCGAAGCTGTGCGTCTCCAGCGCCCGGATCGCGCCGACCGCGCCGAGCGCCATGACCCCGTACGACGCGATCGTCACGCGCGCGCCGCCCAGGCGGTCCGCGACGATGCCGCCCAGCGGCCGGGACACCGAGCCGACCAGCGCGCCGAGGAACGCGATCGAGAGCGTGACCTCCGGGAACTGGCCCGCGAGGAGCGTCGGGAACGCACCGGCGTAGCCGATGAACGACCCGAACGTCCCGATGTAGAGGAACGAGATGATCCACGTGTGCCGGTTCCGGGTCGCGACGGCGAACGACCGCGGGTCCGCCTTCGCCGTGGCGAGGTTGTCCATGAACCGCCACGCGAGGAACGCCGCGAGCAGGACGAACGGGATCATCATGAGGCCCGCGCGCTCGAGCGCGACACCCGCCCCGGCGACGATGACGAGCGGCACCGCGAGCTGCACGACCGCCGTCCCCAGGTTGCCGCCCGCGGCGTTGAGGCCCAGCGCCTTGCCCTTCTCCCGCTCCGGGTAGAAGAACGAGATGTTCGCCATCGAGGACGCGAAGTTGCCGCCGCCGAAGCCGGCGAGCGCCGCGACGGCCAGCATCACGCCGAACGACGTGCCGGGGTCCTGCACGACGGCCGCGAGCGCCGCCGTCGGGAGCAGCAGGAGGAGGGCGGACACGACCGTCCAGTTGCGCCCGCCGAAGAGGGGCACGGCGAACGTGTACGGGATGCGCAGCGTCGCGCCGACGAGGCTCGGCACGGCGATGAGCCAGAACTGCTGGTCCACGGTGAAGGTGAACCCGGCGGCGGGGAGCTGCGGCACGACGATCGACCACAGCGCCCAGACCGCGAAGCCGAGGAACTCCGCGAACACCGAGATCCCCAGGTTGCGGGTCGCGACCCGGCGGCCGCCGTCGCGCCAGAACGTCGGGTCCTCCGGGTCCCAGCGGTCGATCCACCGCCCGGAGCGGCGGTGCGGCGTCCTCGGTGGTGCCGGGGCGAGTCCCGGGGCGGGCGGCGTCGCGGGCACGACGCCGGACGGGCGGGCTGCGGACTGCTCACCCTCGTGGGTGGTGGGGCTCGTGGGCGCGGACATGGCGGCTCCTTCAGCAGGTCCCGGTCAGTGACCAGGACGCTAGGAACGCCGTGTTTCCCCCGCGCGCGACCCCCGTTAAGCCCGTGTGAGGTCTTCCGCACACCCGCTCGGCGGGCGCTGTGAGCGGCCGTCCGCGCGCTCGCCGTCAGGCCTCGACGCCGGTCGCCTCGTGGGACGAGCCCGCCGGCTTGGACTCGGGCGACCCGCGCTCGCGCAGGTAGATCGCGAGGACGACCATGCTGAGGACGGCCAGCATCTCGGACTGCCAGTTCTGGAACGTGCGGCTCCAGAAGTCCGGCATGGACAGGTACTCCGTCCACGGCACGGGGTCCTGGAGGTCGCGCAGCTGCTCCTCGCTGAACGCGACCGCGCCGGCCGCCGACTGCGCGGCCCAGGACCCGAGGAAGATCGCGCCCATGACGAGCGACAGGGAGCGCGAGTAGACGGCGAGCCGCCAGCCTCGGGCCCGGGCCCACGCCGGGGAGTCCGCGGTGGCGTGCTCGCCGACCTTCTGGTCCTCGTCGGACTCGCGGCCCGCCTGGTCGAGCTTCTTCGACTCGGGCGAGCCTCGCTGCACGAACCACACCGTCGCGGTGATGAAGAGGAGGAACTGCAGGTACTCGGACTGCCAGTTCTCCGTGACGTCGACCCAGAACGCCGACGACAGCACGTACTGGCCGAACGTCACCGGGTCGAGGCCCGCCGCCCGCTGGTCGGTGTTGAAGACGGCGACGCCGCTCACGGCCTGCGCGACGAGCGACGCGAGGAACGCGAGCGCGAAGAACAGGCTCAGCGAGCTCGCGCGCAGGCCGCCGAGGACGCCGCCCTTCCCGCTGCCGGCGCTCATCGGTGCACCGCCGCCAGCACGAACGTGACCGCGAGGCCCGCGACGACGAGCACGAGCGTGGCCCAGAACATCAGCCGCGGGACCCTCATGCCTCCACCTCGCAGTCGTAGGGGCGGTCGTCGCGGGGCGTGCAGCCTGCTGCGGTGACGACCCACGCGTCGCCGGAGAGCGCGAGGAAGACGGTGTCCGTCGCCGTGACGACCTGCGCCTGACGCCCCGCGACGTGCACGTCCTCGACGACGACCTGGGTTCCGGCCGCGGTCAGCCCGGCGAGGGGGCCGTCCGGCGCGGTGACGACGTCCGCGCACGGCTCGCCCTCGTCGGCGGCGAGCGCGTCGGCCGCGGCGGGCAGGATCAGGGCGCACGCGGCGTCGCCGTCCCCCACGGCGAGCGCGCCCGCGAGGTCCTCGACGACGTCCTGCGCCTCTGCCGCGCCGGGTCCCGCGCACCCCGCGAGCGTGGCGGTCACGAGCGCGAGGGCCGCGAGCCCGACGCCCGGACCCGTCCGTGACCCCCGACCAGCACTCCCGAGCACACGACCCTCCTGTGGCGACACCGCGCCGACCGGGTCGCCGACGCTGAGCCTCATGCTCGCGGTTCTCGATGCGCTCGCAAGCAGTGGCCCGGGCACGGTTCGGCACGGAGCGTGCCCGCTCGGCACCTCGAGGTGCCGAGCGGCGCAGCGTGTGCCGACGCGCGTCCCGCGTGCCGACGGGTGGGCTCAGCCCCAGACGAGACCGCGCGCCGGGTCCTCGAGGATCCGCGCGACGTCGGCCAGCACGCGCGCGCCGAGCTCGCCGTCGACGAGGCGGTGGTCGAAGCTCAGCGCGAGCTGCGTGACCCAGCGCTTGCGGATCTTGCCCTTGTGGACCCAGGGCTGCTCGCGGATCGCGCCGAACGCGAGGATCGCGGCCTCGCCGGGGTTGAGGATGGGCGTGCCCGTGTCGATGCCGAACACCCCGACGTTGGTGATCGTGATCGTGCCGTCGGACATGTCGGTGGGCGACGTGCGCCCGGCCCGCGCGGTCGCGGTGAGGTCCGCGATCCCGCCGGCGAGGCCGTGCAGGTCGAGGCGGTGCGCGTCCTTGATGTTCGGCACGACGAGCCCGCGCGGCGTCGCCGCCGCGATCCCCAGGTTCACGTAGTGCTTGTAGACGATCTCCTGCGCGGCGTCGTCCCAGCTCGCGTTGATCTCCGGGTGGCGGCGCACCGCGAGGAGCAGCGCCTTGGCGGTGACGAGCAGGGGCGTGACGCGCACGTCCGCGAACTCGCGGTCCTCCCGCAGGGTGCGGACGAGCTTCATGGTGCGCGTGACGTCGACCGTGTGGAAGACCGTCACGTGGGGGGCGGTGAACGCGCTCGTGACCATCGCCTCGGCCGTGCGCTTGCGCACCGACTTCACGGGCACGCGCGTCTGGCGGCCGTCGGCCGTGACGGCGCCCGTCGCGAGCCACGGCTGGTCGTCGTCGGCGTACGTCGCGAGCGGCTGCGCCTTCGCCTGCTCGTGGTAGGCCTGCACGTCCTCGCGCGTGACGATCCCGCCCGGGCCGGTGCCCGCGACGCTCGCCAGGTCGACGCCCAGGTCCTTCGCGAGCTTGCGCACCGGCGGCTTGGCCAGCACCGGCAGGGTCGCGTGCCCGACGGCGGCCGGCGCGCTCGCCCGCGGGGCGGAGGTCGAGGCTGGGGCCGACGGCGCGGTGCTCGCCGCCGGGGCCGTCCGGTCCGGGGTCGCCGGGCCGGGGCGGTCGGTCGCGGGTGCTGCGGCGGTGGGCTCGGCCGCGGGCGCTGCGGCGGCCGGCTCGGCCGCGCGGCGCCGCCGTCGGGCCGTGCCCGGCTCGACGGTGCCGTACCCGACGAGCACCGAGCCGGAACCCTCGCTCGCGGCGGGCGTCGCGTCCCCGGTGCCCGTCTGCGGCGACGCGGTCGCTGCGGGCGCGTCTGCGCCGTCGGGCACGACGCCGGCCGGTGCGGTCGGCGCCGGGGCCGTGCCGCCCGGGTCCGTGTCCACGACGATGATCGGCACGCCGACCTCGACCGTCGTGCCCTCGGGCGTGAGGATCTCCGTGACGACGCCCGTGTACGGCGACGGCAGCTCGACGAGCGACTTCGCCGTCTCGATCTCGACGATCGTCTGGTTGACCGTGACGGCGTCGCCGACGGCGACGTGCCAGTGCACGATCTCGGCCTCGGTGAGGCCCTCGCCCGCGTCGGGGAGGTTGAACTTCTCGAAGGTGGGCACTGCGTGGTCCTCCTGGTGGTCCCGGTCGGCGCTGTCGAGGTCGCGGCGGACGCGCGTCAGAACGCGAACGCGCGGTCGACGGCGTCGAGCACGCGGTCGAGGCTCGGCAGGTAGTCGTGCTCGATCTTCGCGACGGGGTACGGCGTGTGGAAGCCGCCGACGCGCAGCACGGGCGCCTCGAGCGAGTAGAAGCACTCCTCGGTCACGCGGGCCGCGACCTCGGCGCCCGAGCCGAGGTAGGTCGGGGCCTCGTGCACGACGACGCAGCGTCCCGTCCGGCGGACGGACTCGACGACCGTCGCGGTGTCGAGCGGCGAGATGCTGCGCAGGTCCACGACCTCGATGCTGCGGCCCTCCTGCTCGGCCGCCGCGGCGACGCGGAGCGCGGTCGCGACGGTCGGACCGTAGGCGACGAGCGTGAGGTCCGTGCCGGGGCGGACGACGCGCGCCCGGTCGAGCACGGTCGCGCCCTCGCCGCGACCCGCGACGTCGACCGGCCCCTTCTCCCAGTAGCGGCCCTTGGGCTCGAAGAAGAGCACCGGGTCCGGCGAGGCGACGGCCTCCTGGATCATCGTGTACGCGTCCTGCGGCGTGGACGGCGACACGACGCGCAGGCCGGCCGTGTGCGCGAACAGCGCCTCGGGGCTCTCGCTGTGGTGCTCGACCGCACCGATCCCGCCGCCGTACGGCACGCGGATCACGACGGGCACCTGGAGCTTCCCGCCCGAGCGGTAGCCCATCTTCGCGAGCTGCGTCGTGATCTGGTCGTACGCGGGGAAGATGAACCCGTCGAACTGGATCTCGCACACCGGCCGGTAGCCGCGCAGCGCGAGACCGATCGCCGTGCCGAGGATGCCGGACTCCGCGAGCGGCGTGTCGACGACGCGGTCCTCGCCGAAGTCCTTCTGCAGGCCGTCCGTCACCCGGAAGACGCCGCCGAGCGCGCCGATGTCCTCACCCATGAGCAGGACCTTGGGGTCGTTCTCCAGCGACCGGCGCAGCCCCTCGTTGATGGCGCGGGCCAGGGTCAGGGTCTTGCTGTCGCTCATCGCGCCACCTCCGCGGTCGGCTCCTCGAAGGACTGCTGGTAGTCGGCGAACCACGCCTTCTCGCGCTCGACCACGGCGTTCGGGGTCGCGTAGACGTGGTCGAACATGCTCGACGGGTCCGGTGCGGCGAGCGCACGGACCTCCTCGCGCAGCCGCTCGCCCAGCGCGTCGGCCTCGGCGGCCAGGTCGGCGGCGAACGCGTCGTCCCACGCGTCCTCGGCGCGGAGCAGGTTCTCCAGCCGGTCGATCGGGTCCCGACGGCGCCAGTAGTCCTCCTGGGCACGCGACCGGTACTTCGTCGGGTCGTCGGACGTCGTGTGCGCGCCCATGCGGTAGGTGAACGCCTCGACGAACGTCGGGCCGCCGCCGGAGCGGGCACGCTCGAGCGCCTCCGCGGTCACGGCGTAGCACGCGAGCACGTCGTTGCCGTCGACCCGCACGCTGGGGATGCCGAACCCCCCGCCGCGGCGGTAGAGCGGCACGCGGGTCTGCCGGGTCGTCGGCTCCGAGATCGCCCACTGGTTGTTCTGGCAGAAGAACACGACCGGCGCGTTGTTCACGGCCGCGAAGACGAGCGCCTCGTTGACGTCGCCCTGCGACGTCGCGCCGTCGCCGAAGTACGTGACGACGGCCGCGTCGCGCTCCGGGTCGCCCGACCCGACGAGGCCGTCGCGCTGGACCCCCATGGCGTACCCCGTCGCGTGCAGCGCGTGCGACCCGATGACGAGCGTGTACAGGTGGACGTTGTGCGCCGTCGGGTCCCACCCGCCGTGGTCCACGCCGCGGAAGAGGCGCAGGCGCGCCGTCGGGTCGATGCCGCGCACGTGCGAGACGCCGTGCTCGCGGTACGACGGGAAGACGTAGTCCTGGGGGGCGAGCGCGCGGCCGGAGCCGATCTGCGCGGCCTCCTGGCCCTTCGCCTGCGCGAACAGGCCGAGCTCGCCCTGGCGCTGGAGCGACGTCGCCTCGTCGTCGAAGCGGCGCGTGAGCACCATGTCGCGGTAGAGACCGCGCAGCGCCGCGGCGTCGAGGTGGGCGACGCGCTCGCGGTAGCCGTCGGTCTCCGGGGTCGTGACGCGGGCGCCGGCGGGCGTCACGAGCTGGAGCAGGGGTGCGTCGTCGGGACCGCCCGCGACGTCGGGGAGGTCGGGGTGCGTGCTCGCAGCGTCCCGCACGCCGGTTCTCGCGTCGTTCTCGGTCACGCGACTCTCCTTCGGTGCGGCCCGGCCGGCGGCCGGCCCGCTCGGGGGCAGGAGGCGCCCGGTGCGGGGCGCCGTCGGAACCTACGTCTCCGTAGCCTACGCAAGCGTAGGCTACGACCCCGTAGGTAGCGCCTCCGACGTGTCGCCCAACGTCCGTCACGACCGGCTGTAGAGAACCTCCAATCCCCACCGGCGCACCCCCGGCCCCGGGAGGGCTGCCCCTACCGCGGGTAGACGCCGCCCGAGCGCAGCGCGTCGCGCTCGCGCAGGACCGGCCAGCGCGAGAACGCGAACACGAGGAACATGACGACGTTGAGGATCGGCACGAGGCCCACGAGCACCCACCAGCCGGAGTAGCCGGCCTTCTGGATGATCCGGACGTAGGCGATGAAGAAGATCACCGCGACCGCGACGTAGAGGACCAGGGCCGCGCCCCCGAAGAGCCAGCCGTTGTCCTCGACGAACTGCTCCCACTCCTGGTTGTCCATGCCGCGAGTCTTCTCGCGTGACCAGGACCCGGCAACCGCGCCGCCGTCGCCCGCCGCTACGCCGCGCCGTCGTCGTCCGCGCCGACGAACGCGCGGGCCACGTGCTGGGTCGAGGCGCCGAGCTCGAGGACGGTGTCGCAGGCCTGCTCGACGCGCGGGTTGTGCGTCGCGACGACCACGGCACGCCCCTCGTCCGCGAGCTCGCGCAGGAGCCCGACGATCGCGTCGGCGTTCCCCTCGTCGAGCGCCCCCGTGGGCTCGTCGGCGAGCACGACGCGCGGCCGCTTGAGGAGCAGCCGCGCCACGGCGACGCGCTGCTGCTCGCCGCCCGACAGCTCGTAGACGGCCGCGCGCTCGTACCCGCCGAGCCCCACGCGCTCGAGCACCTCCTCGCGCCGGCGCGCGCGGTCCGCCCGCCGGACGCCCCTGCTCACGAACGCGACGTCGAGGTTCGCCGCGACCGTCGCGTTGTCGATGAGCGCGTAGTTCTGGAACAGGTACCCGAGCTCGTCCCGTCGGAACAGGCGTCGCCCGTGCGGGCTCAGCGCGGTGACGTCGCGCCCGTCCACGAACAGCGTCCCCGCGTCCAGCCGGTCGAGCAGGCCCACGCAGTTGAGCAGCGTCGTCTTCCCCGAGCCGCTCGACCCCACGAGGCCCGCCATCGAGCCCGCCTCCACGCTCAGCGTGAGGCCCGTCCAGACCGTCCGCGCCCCGTAGAACTTGGCCGCACCCACGACCTCGATCATCGCCATCCCCCTTCGTTCAGCTGTCACTGGATCGCGTCCGCAGGAGCCTGCGCTGGGCCACCGCGAGCGCGGTCACCAGCAGGGCGGACGACACGAGGCACACCGCCACCGCGACGAGCGGCTCCGCTCCCCCGAGCAGCCGCGGTGCGGCGGCCGCGACGACGGCGCCGAGGGCCGGCGGCGTGCGCGGCGGGTTCGCCGCCACGTACGCGACGAGCAGCACCGCCGAGGCGGCCTCGGCGAGGAACGCCGCGCGGTACCGCGCGGCGAACGACCACCCCGCGATGTAGCGGACGAACACGCTCTGCGCGTACCGCCGCGTGTACGCGCTCGACACCACGACCGCGGTGAGGAGCACGACGCCGGCCGCCGCCGCGATGTTCGCGAGGCCGAGCCGGAAGCTCCGGACGAGCTTCTGGTACTCCTCGGCCGCGGCGTCCGCGATCGGCGTGACCGAGAGGACGTAGTCGCGGATGCCCGCCGCGCGGCTCTCCTCCAGCACGTACGCCGGGTCGAGGAAGACGACGTCCCCCGTCGAGGTGTACGCGCCGTACCCGTCGGCGCTCACGACCTCCGAGGCCGGGTCCACGACGAGCACGACCGGCTCGTCCACGAGCGGTGACGCGCTCGGGTCCGCGGCGTTGCCGTAGTCGAACAGCGTGCTGCCCTCGGCGAGCGGCGCACCGCGCTCGACGGCGCACGTCGCACCGAAGTAGTCCGCCCACGAGCCGACGGCG
The DNA here is from genome assembly GCF_013127315.1 of Cellulosimicrobium sp. 72-3. NCBI lineage: Bacteria > Bacillati > Actinomycetota > Actinomycetes > Micrococcales > Promicromonosporaceae > Cellulosimicrobium > Cellulosimicrobium sp. 72-3. The sequence goes on along the minus strand of NZ_CP053419.1, from coordinate 360,089 downwards.
GCCACGACGTCGTCCTGCTGGTCCGCCCGCAGCGTGGTGGGCAGGTGGATCGTGAGGCACGACCCCGGCGCCGGGACGAGCCGCGACCCGGTCGCGTCGCGGACGTCCTGCTCCTCCAGGTACGACGGGCTGACGAGGAGGACCGGCTGGTCCTCGGGCGCGACCGTCACCGTGCCGAACGCCGAGACGGGCTGCCGCGCGGCGAGCACCGCCTCGCGGTCGTCGAGCGCCCGCACGACGACCTCGCCGAGGCGCTGCGCGAACTCGCCCGCGCGGGCCTGGTCGTCGCCGCCGACGCCCACGGAGGTCGCGCCGCCCGCGCTCTGCCAGGCGGAGCGGGCGGCCTGCTGACCCGCGATGAGCTGGCCCGCGTGCACGGCGGAGAAGATCGACGCGACGAGGATGACGAGGGCGCAGAACCGCACGCCGAACGCGGCGGGGACGACCCAGGCCCCCACGGACTCGCCCTTGATCGCGGCCGCGAGCGGGATGCGCTGCGCGGCGGCCGTCGAGACGGCGTGGGCGGTCACGGTGACGAGCAGCAGCCCGGCGAGGACGGCGCCGGCCAGGCCGAGGAACGTCGTCGCCTGCGCGAACCCGTTGTAGGCGCCGAGCACGATCGCGCACACGACGGCAGCACCACCCAGGTGGAGGGCGAGGCGTCGGCAGATCGGGGCGAGGTCGCGCCGCAGGATGCTGGAGAACGGCGCGCCCTGGAGGCGCTGGACCGCGTACGCCCGGGCGTTGAGGAGCGCGCCGCACCCCGCGAGGAGCACGACGGCGACCGCCGCGATGGCGTAGCCCGCCGGGATCGGCGTGCCCGCGAGGTAGCGGTGCCACGAGAGGATCGTCGGGTAGGAGTCGGCCGACGCCGTCACCCCGGCCTCCCGCAGCGCGGCGGCCAGCGCCTCGGCCTCCGCCGTGCCGCACGAGAGCCCGTAGGAGCCCACCGGGCTCGTGGCCCCGAGCTCGGCGCCGGGGTGCACCTGCGTGGTGACGCCGCGGCTGAAGTCGGCCACGCCGTGGTCGAGCCACCGCCCGCCCGGGTCGGCCGAGCCGTCACCGAGGACGGAGAGGTGCCGCGTCGAGACGTCGGTGAGGTCGAAGGTCACCTTGGCGACGGTGCAGTCGCGGGAGGTCGCGAAGGTCGCGATCGTGCCGTACGCCTCGGCGCTCGACGCGGTCGTGCCGAGGGAGTCGACGCGGAGCTGGGCGTCGAACCCGCGGACCGCGAACTCGCTGTACGCCTGCACCGTGAAGAAGGCGAGGAAGAGGCTGACGACCACCGCGAGGGCGTAGGCCAGGCTGAGGCTTCTGTTCGGCATGGAGGCTCCGCGCCGGACCGGGCAGGGGCGGCACGGCGCCGCCCCTGCCCTGCGTCCGTGCTACGCGCACTTGTGCCAGTAGGCGTGGTCCACGCGCATGGGCCAGTCCTTGGCGTGCACCTTCGCCCAGACCCCGGGCTTGATGTTGGTCACCCGGTAGAGCTTCCCGTTGTGCACGGACGCGCCGTGGCACTGGGTGTTGTGCAGGTAGTGCGAGTAGATCGCGCCCGCACTGGTCCCGTAGTTCCAGATCCCGCCGCCCACGAGCTGCGAGCCGGCGAACGCCGCCGCCGGTGTGAAGGCCAGGACCCCGGCGACCATCGCCGTCGTCAGTACTCGACCAAACCTCATATCTCCCCCTTCGGAAGTGATTGCTACGTAAAAGTAGCAATCCGGAGACGCGAGCACCAGGGGTTCGGTCGATCTGGGGAAGTTCCGTTGCCGGAACGCAGAGGGGCCGTCGAGGAAGGGCTACAGCCAGGTCGCGCTGACGCGCAGGAAGAGGTCGGTCGCCTCGGGCTCGCCCACGCTCACGCGCAGGCCCTCGCCCGCGAACGGGCGCACGATCGCGCCGGCAGCACGCGCCTCCTCGGCGCGCTGGGCCGTGCGCTCCCCCAGGTCGAACCACACGAAGTTCGCCTGCGACTCCGGCAGGGACCAGCCCTGGTCGCGCAGACCCTCGACGAGGCGGGTGCGGTCCGCCACGAGGTGCTCGACCCGCTGCAGGAGCTCGCCTCGCGCCCCGAGCGACGCGATCGCGGCCCGCTGCGCCACGTGCGAGACCCCGAACGGCGTGGAGACGGCACGGATGCCCGCCGCGAGGCGCGGACGCGCGACGGCGTACCCGACGCGCAGGCCCGCGAGCCCGTACGCCTTGGAGAACGTGCGCAGCAGCACGACGTTCGGGTGCTGCGCGTACACCGCGAGACCGTCGGGGGCCTCCGGGTCGCGCACGAACTCGAGGTACGCCTCGTCGAGCACCACGAGCACGTCCGACGGCACCGCCGCGAGGAACGTCTCGAGCTCGTCGCGGTGCACCGCCGGACCGGTCGGGTTGTTGGGCGTGCACACCATGACGACGCGCGTGCGCTCGGTGACCGCCGCGGCCATCGCGGGCAGGTCGAGGCGCCCGCGGTGCTCCCCCGTCCGGAGCGGGACCCGCACCGACGTGCCGCCCGCGACCGCGACCGCGATCGGGTACGCCTCGAACGAGCGCCACGGGTAGACGACCTCGTCGCCCGGCTCGACGACCGCCTGGAGCACGTGCGCGAGGACCGCGACCGACCCGTTGCCCACCACGACCTCGTCGGCCCCGACCCCGAGGTCCGCCGCGAGCGCCTCGGTGAGCTCGGTCGCGTACATGTCCGGGTAGCGGTTCGCGTCCGCCGCGGCGTCGGCGATCGCCGCCACGACCGAGGGCAGCGGCGGGTACGGGTTCTCGTTCGAGGAGAGCTTGAACGCCGCCGCACCCGGGGCGACGCGCGCCCCCGGGACGTAGGCCGGCAGGGCGGCGACGGCAGGACGCAGGGGGACGCGGGGTTCGTGGGCCACGGTCCTCGATCATGCCACTCGTGCACCGCGGTCCGTGGCGGACGACGGCGCGCCACGCGCGGCGCCCGTGCCGCACCACCGCCCGGATGGCAGGATGCCGGGTATGAGCTTCGTCGTCCGCGTCCTCATCACCGGTCTCGCGATCTGGCTCACGAGCCTGTTCATGGACGAGCACTTCCAGATCGTCGGCTCCGACACGGCCGGCGGGAAGGTCGTGATCGTCCTCGTCGTGGCGCTGCTCTACTCGCTGGTGAACGCGGTGATCAAGCCGATCGTGCAGGTCCTCTCGATCCCGCTCTACATCCTCACGCTGGGGCTGTTCTCGCTCGTGGTCAACGCGCTCATGCTCATGCTCACCGCGTGGATCACCGAGCAGACGGACTGGGGCATCCGCATCATCGGCGGGTTCTGGTGGGCGCTGCTCGCGGCCCTCATCATCGCCGTGATCAACTTCCTCGTCTCGGCCGTCGTGCCGAAGGCCCAGGACCGCTGACCCGAGCGCTCCACCGCGCGCGCCGCTGCCCGCCCTCCCGACCGGCCCGCCGGGGGACGGCACCGGGCCGTCACCGCGCATCGTCCTCGCCACCACCCGTCCCGGCGCCCCCGAGCGTGCCCGTGCCGCCGAGCGTGCCGGAGCCACCGGTCGTCCCGGACGGACCCGGCGTGCCGAGGGACGGGCCCGGCGCCGTCACGACGCCGTCCGGAGCCGGCCACGGGGGCCACGGCGGCCTCGGCACCGCGAGCTCACCGACGCAGAACGTCGTCTCGGGGTCCGGGACGAGACGCGCCTCGTAGACGAGCGGGTCCTCCGCCTCGCCGTCGAGCCAGTGCTCCACGTCGGCGAGGTGCTCCTCGAGGCCGCGGTCGCCCACCTCGACCGCGGCGTCGAGCACGTCCTGGTGGTAGCCGACGGAGTGCGGCACGTCGAGCGGCGGCCCGCCGCCGGGCGCGAAGACGGTACCCGTCACCGTCACGCGCTCGGGCGTCGCCGGGTTCGGCTTCCCGTCGAGGCCGGAGACCCCCTCCCCGCTGGTCTCGAGGTGCGTGGCGCGCACGCCGGGCGGGAGGCCGTGCCCCCCGACCGGTGACCCGGCCGTCACGACGTGGCGCACCTGGTAGGTCCCGACCGTCGCCGCCGCGATCGTGGCCGCGACCATGCCGCCCTGGCTGTGCCCGACGAGCACGACGTCGTCCCCAGGCGCGATCCCCGACTGGCCCATCGCGTCGAGCACCGCCCGCACGCTGTCCGCCCGCGCGCGCTGGGACTCGTCGTCGGACATGAGGTCGTAGTTGGACGTCATGTTCCACACCGTCCGGAGGTTGCCGGGCTGGGTGCCCGGGATCGCGACGACCCACGTCGGCGTCCCGTCGTCCTTGACGATGCGCTGGACGCTCAGCACCGAGTCCGTGCTCCCGAGCGCCGCCACGGCGCCGAGGGCGGACCGCGTGTCCGTGGGGGTCGGCAGGTCGTAGGGCGCCGCGTCGACCCGCCGCACCTCCGGGTCGGGCAGGAACCGGTCGCGCAGCGGCTGGACGGACGCCCGCAGCACCGCCGCCGCGTTCCCGACCGTCGGCACGGCGTACCAGGGGCGGTCCGGGTCGAGCATGCCGATCGTGCGACCCAGCGCGCGGACGGTCGCGGGGTGCAGCGCCTCGCCCGTCGTGACGAGCCGACCGAGAGCGGGCCCTCCGTGCAGCAGCGACTGCGCGAGCCCGGCGAGGCCTTGCGCGACGATCATCCCGAGCCCGGCGGCGCCCGCCCCCGCCAGCCCGTAGTGCCGTCCCGCGACAACCAGCGCGGTGTCGGACCACCCGGCGGCAGCCGCGGCGTCCGCGTCGTCGTACACCCGGACCGCCTGGTGCAGCCGCCCGGCGAGCCCGCGCAACCGCTGCTCCTCCTGCCCGGTGAGCAGAGCCGCCGCGTCGAGGCCGTCGAGGAGGGCCGCACGCGCGGCCCGGACCTCCGCCGACCAGAACGGCGTCGTCGTCAGGTTCGCGCCCGCGGCCGCCCCGAGCGGCTCGGCCGGGACGAGCCGCCCGGCGTACGCCGTCGGCGTGGCCGTCGTGACCTCCACCGCGTGCCGCGCGTCCCGCAGCGCCCCTGCCGCTCCCGCCAGGAGGTCCGCACGGGCCGCGAGCACCGCGGCCTGCGCGACGACCCCCGCCGTCTCGACGACCGTCGGCTCCGTCCCGCCACGGATCACGACGGACGGGCCGGGCGGCGACCCGCTCACGAGCCGCCTCCCGCGGCGAGCCCCGCGGCCAGCCCCGCCCGCATGCTCGCGACGTCGGCCTCCGCGAGCACGGTGAGCGCGTCCAGCCGCACGAGGCACGTCCCGAGCGTCTCGTCGAGCCGGAGCAGGGCTGCCCGCACCTCCGCCGTCGCGTCGTCGTACGCGTGCCGCGCCTGCCCGGCCCACGGGAGGTCGGGGGTCTCGAGGGCGGCGCCGGCGCGCGCGGCGTCGTGGGTCGCGGTGAGGACCTGGTCGCGGGCGCGCGTGATCCCGAAGGGTGCGGCGAGGCACGGCGGTGGTGGCGGGGTCGGCATGGCGGCGACCGTACGGAGCCCCGTCGGCCGACGGCGCGGCAGGTCGCCAGGCTGTGGACCGAACCCTCGCGCCCGGACGCTGGGGACGGCCACGGGCCGCGCGACGGCTCCGTTGCCCGGACTGCGGGCGGCACCGACCGCCGTCGGGCACGCGTGGGAGAATCAGGGGCGTGCCCGAGAACCCTGCCGCAGCCGCCCCTGCCCGCGTGAGCCTCGCCGAGGTGACCCCGCCGATCGCGCTCGGTCCGCTCGACGGCCGCTACCGCGCCGCGGTCGCCCCGCTCGTCGACCACCTCAGCGAGGCCGCGCTCAACCGCGAGCGCATCCACGTCGAGGTCGAGTGGCTCATCACGCTGTGCAACGGCGTCCAGGCGGTCGACGAGAACGCGGTCCGCCCGGTCGTGCCCGGCGCGCCCCAGCTCTCCGACGCCGAGGTCGCCTACCTGCGCCGCATCCCCGCGACGTTCGGTGGCGACGAGATCGCCGAGCTCGCCGCGATCGAGCGCGAGACGGTGCACGACGTCAAGGCGGTCGAGTACTTCGTCAAGCGCCGCCTCGCCGCGGCGCCCGACACGCTGGGCCCCGACACGGTGCTGCCGGGCGTCGGGGAGCTCGTGCACTTCGCGTGCACGAGCGAGGACGTCAACAACCTGTCCTACGCGCTCATGGTGCGCGGCGCCGTCGAGCACGTGTGGCTGCCCGCCGCGACGGCGCTCGCCGACCAGCTCGCGGACATGGCGCGCGAGCACGCCGACGTGCCGATGCTCTCCCGCACGCACGGCCAGCCCGCGACGCCGACGACGCTCGGCAAGGAGCTCGCCGTCCTCGCGCACCGGCTGCGCCGCCAGCTCCGCCGCGTGGGTGCGGCCGAGTACCTGGGCAAGCTCAACGGCGCGACGGGCACGTACGGCGCGCACACCGTCGCCGTCCCGGGCGTGGACTGGCCGTCGGTCTCGAAGCACTTCGTCGAGGGCCTCGGTCTCACCTGGAACCCGCTGACGACGCAGATCGAGTCGCACGACTGGCAGGCCGAGCTGTACGCGGACGTCGCGCGGTTCAACCGGATCCTCCACAACCTCGCGACCGACGTGTGGACGTACATCTCGCTCGGGTTCTTCACGCAGATCCCCGTGCCGGGCGCGACCGGGTCGTCGACCATGCCGCACAAGGTCAACCCGATCCGGTTCGAGAACGCCGAGGCGAACCTCGAGATCTCGTCCGCGCTGCTCGACACGCTCGGCGCGACGCTCGTGACGTCGCGCCTCCAGCGCGACCTCACGGACTCGACGACGCAGCGCAACGTCGGCCCCGCGTTCGGCCACTCGCTCCTCGCGATCGACAACGTGCGCCGCGGCCTGAAGGCCCTCGCCGCGAACGCCGACCTCATGGCGGCGGACCTCGACGAGAACTGGGAGGTGCTCGGTGAGCCCATCCAGTCGGCCATGCGCGCGGCGTCGGTCGCGGGCGTCCCCGGCATGGAGAACCCGTACGAGCGCCTCAAGGACCTCACGCGCGGCCAGCGCGTCGACGCGGCGCGGCTCCGCGAGTTCGTCGCGGGCCTCGGCCTGCCCGACGACGTCGCGCAGCGCCTCGCGGACCTCACCCCCGCGACGTACACGGGCCTCGCCTCCCGCCTGGTCGAGGACTACCTGGACTGACCGGCCGGCGTCGAGAAGCGGGGCAGCTGTCGTCGTCCGACGGATGACGACAGCAGCCCCGTTCTCGTCCGCACGCACCGTCGTGCTCGACGGCGCCCGGGTCAGACGGCGGTCGGCGCGCCCGGGCGGGAGCCGCCCCGGCTCCGCACCCCTCCCGCGGCGGCGAGCTGGGCGCGGTGCGCCGCGCGCACCTCGGCGAGCTCGTCGAGGCGGTTGACGACCCAGGTCAGGACGAGCGTCGCGGCGGCCGCGAGCGCGAGCAGGCCGAGCACGTTGCCGAGGTCCGCGGTCTGGACGTTCACGGTCCCCGACCAGATGTAGGCCGAGCGGCTCAGCACGCCTGCGAGGGCGAGACCGCCGAGCACCGGGACGGCCGGCCGCGTCCGGCGCCACAGCAGCGCGACGCCGAGGAGCAGGACGACCGGCGCAGCCAGCACGGGAGGCGTCCACGGGCTCAGCGCGACCCCCGACCACCACGGCGCCCCGAAGCTCGCCGCGTCGGCAGCGGTCGCCGCGGCGAACCCGCCGAGGGCGAGAGCCATCGCCCCGAGGGTCGCCGCCCGGAGCGTCCACGGCTCAGGCCCGACCCGGCACGCCCGACGCGCGGCGAGCACGCCCGCGTAGACGGACACCGCCGCGACCCACGGCGCGTCGAGGTACGCCGCATAGCTGCTCCCCGCGCCGAGCGAGACCGCGAGCCCGCCCACCCCGGCGACGGCGGCGAGCACCGCAGCAGCGAGGCCGACGCGCTGCGCCCCGGCGAGCGTGAGGGCCACCGCCGCGAGCCAGAGGGTCCACATCGACGCCGTCGGGACGGTCGTCAGGAGCGGTGCGTGCCCGCTCGGGCCGAGCACGGCCCCGACGATCGCCGCGGCGAACGCGAGGACGCGCGCGGCCATGACCACGAGCACGGCGGGCAGGACCACGAGCAGGAGCCCCGTCGCCGCGCGCCGCTGCCGCGGGGACGAACCCAGCGGCGCGAGCAACCACTCGCGCGCGGCGGCGCGCAGCAGGTCCCACCGCTCGGCCCGCGTCGGCCGCGACTGCCCGGGCCGCGCGCCGTCGACCAGGTGCCCGAGCATCTCGGCCTCGTGCGCCCGCCGGTAGGTGTACGGGAACAGGCGCAGCAGCCGCCGGTAGTCCCGCACGAGGACCGGCGTCACCGGCAGGAGCGAGTCCGCGGGCGATGCCGCCACCCCGGTCACGCGGCAGCCGCCGTGCCGTCGGCCGCCGCCGCCAGGAACGCGCGGTGCGCGGCGCGGGCGGCGGCGAGCTCGTCGAGGCGGTTGACGACCCAGCGGGTCGCGAGGGTCAGCGCTACCGACAGCCCGACCACGCCCAGCACGTTGCCGAGGTTCACGACCGTCGTGTCGAGCGCGCCGGACCAGAAGAGGTCCGACCGGCTCAGGGTCATGGCGAGGAGCGCGCCACCGAGGACGGGAGCGGCCTGCCGGACCGGGCGGACGAGCACGAGCAGCGCCACGACACCCAGGCAGCCCAGGCCGATGGCCTGTTGGGAAGGGCTCACCGACACGGACACCCAGACGTGCTCCTGCGAGACCGCCGAGGCACCGCCCCGTGCCGAGAGCGCGAGGGTGGCCGCCGTCATCCAGAACGCCACCGCTCCCGCTCGCGCGCCGAAGACGGGCGCCTCCTGCCGTGCCCGCGCGACGAAGGTCAGGAGGAAGGCCAGGAGGACGACGACCCAGCCGACCGCCTGGAACGCGACGAACGCCCGTCCCGCGGAGACGAGAGCCCCGACGGCCACGACTCCCGCCGTCGCGGCGAGCGCGGCGAGCACGAGCGCCGTCCGCCGTGCTCCCACGGCGACGGCGACGAGCGCGGAGAGCCACGCCAGCCAGGCCGGCGCGAGGGGCGCCGCGACCAGTGCCGCCACGGTCGCCAGCAGCACCGGGGAGGAGAGCGACCCGAGCGCCTCTCGCGCCGAGTCGTCCGTCACCGCCTGGACGGCGCGCACGAGGTCGTACGCCGCGGGGGCCGCGAGCACGGCGGTCAGCACGACGAGCACGACCACCGAGGCCGAGGCGCGCTGGCGCTCCGTCGGGCCCAGCGGCGCGAGCAGCCACTCGCGCGCGGCGGCGCGCAGCAGGTCCCACCGCTCGGCCCGCGTCGGCCGCGACTGCCCGGGCCGCGCGCCGTCGACCAGGTGCCCGAGCATCTCGGCCTCGTGCGCCCGCCGGTAGGTGTACGGGAACAGGCGCAGCAGCCGCCGGTAGTCCCGCACGAGGACCGGCGCCACGAGCACCGGGCCGGCGGCATCCGTGTCGCGGTAGCCGTCGTGGCCGCTCATGCCGGCACCGCCCCGCCGTCGACGACTCCCCCGTCGAGCCTGCGCGCGGGGCGGGGCGCAGTGCGGTCGCCCGCCGGGGCGGCCGTGCGGCGTCGGGCACCGAGACGCTCGAGCGCGCGGCGTGCCTGGGCCTCGGCGCGCTCGGCCTCGGCGGCGAGGCGCGACCCGCCCTCGCTGGTGAGCCGGTAGTACCGGCGCAGCCGCGAGTCGACGACCTCCTCGTGGTCGACCTCGACGAGCCCGGCGGCGACGAGCCGGTCGATCGCGCCGTAGAGCGTGCCGGCGCGCAGGGTCACGCGCCCGTCGGAGCTGGACTCGACGTCCTGCGCGATGCCGTACCCGTGCAGCGGCCCGGCGGCGAGCGCGGACAGCACGAGGAACGCGGGTTCCTGGAGCGGTTTCGATGCCATGGCGGCGACCATACTCTCGCCGCGAAGGTATGTGCAGGACCCGCACCGCACGGCGCGTCGCGGCCCGCCGGGCACAGGCCGGGAGGGTCCACCACGGTCGAGAACCTCGACCTCGGCGCCTCTGGCGTCCCGCACCGCGCCGGACCCGGGAGCGCCGACGACCCCACGCCCGGCGCCGCCGCCGGGAGCGCGTGGCGCAAACCTTCACAGGCACGATGTTCTGTGAAACTATCTGCCACATACTCGACGACCCGGAGGATCAGCAATGACGCTCGACGGCTCCCCCACGTCCCCCGCCTCGGCCCCGGCCTGCGTCGGACGACGACAGTTCCTCACCCTCGCCACGGCGGGCGTCGCGGCGAGCACGCTCACCGTGACGGTCGGCTCGCTCACCCCGGCCGCCGCGCTCACCACGCCCGGCTCGACCCACGCCGCACCGACCGCGGCCCCGGCGCCCCGCAAGCGCGAGCTGCGCGCGATGTGGATCTCGAGCGTCGTGAACATCGACTGGCCGTCGGCGTCCGGGCTCTCGGCGGAGCAGCAGAAGGCCGAGCTCCTCGGCTGGCTCGACGTCGCACGCGACTTCCGCCTCAACGCCGTGTTCGTCCAGGTCCGCCCGACGGCCGACGCGTTCTGGCCCAGCCCCTACGAGCCGTGGTCGCAGTACCTCACGGGCGTGCAGGGCCAGCACCCCGGCTACGACCCCCTCGGGTTCGTCGTCGAGGAGTGCCACCGGCGCAACCTGGAGATCCACGCCTGGTACAACCCGTACCGCGTGTCGATGCAGGCCGACCCGGCGCGGCTCGTCCCCGAGCACCCCGCGCGGCAGCACCCGGAGTGGGTGTGGGCCTACGGGGGCAAGCTCTACTTCGACCCGGGCCTGCCCGCGGCGCAGGAGCACATCAAGAACGCGATCCTGCACAGCGTCGAGAACTACGACATCGACGGCGTGCACTTCGACGACTACTTCTACCCCTACGCCGTCGCGGGCGAGACGATCCCGGACGCCGCGACCTTCGCGACCCACGGCGCGGGCTTCGACCGGGTCGAGGACTGGCGGCGCCACAACGTCGACACGTTCGTGCAGTCCATCTCGCAGCGCATCAAGCAGGCGAAGCCGTGGGTCAAGTTCGGCATCAGCCCGTTCGGCATCTGGCGCAACGCCTCGACGGACCCGCGCGGCTCGCAGACGGGCGGCTCGCAGTCGTACGACATGCAGTTCGCCGACACGCGCAAGTGGGTCCTCGAGGGCTGGCTCGACTACATCAACCCGCAGATCTACTGGCAGCTGGGGCTCGCCGTCGCGGACTACGCGAAGCTCGTCCCGTGGTGGGCCGACGTCGCCGCGCAGTCCGGCACGCACCTGTACATCGGCGAGGCCCTGTACAAGGTGACGTCGGGCGTCTTCACCGACCCGGCGGAGCTGTCGAACCACCTGACGTTCTGCCAGGAGCAGGAGCACCCGGTGCACGGCAACGTCTACTTCTCGGCCAAGCACGTCCCGGCCGACCCGCAGGGCTCGATGACGCGCGTGCGCGACGACCACTACCGGTACCCGGCGCTCGTCCCGGCCATGCCGCACCTCCCGGGCACGAAGGTCCGCACGCCCGTGCTCGCGTGGGCCGGCTGGCGCGACGACGGCGTCCGCGTGCACTGGACCGACGCCGGCGGCCGCCGGTTCGCGGCGACGTCGTTCGCGATCTACCGTGCCGACGGGTGGGTGCAGCACGTGGACACCGAGAACCCCGCGAATCTCGTCGCGACGCAGCGCGCCGAGGGCCGGGTGGTCCAGGACTTCCTCGACCCGACCGCCGTGCGCGGCCGCCGGTACACATACGCCGTGACCGCGCTGGACCGCGTCTGGAACGAGTCCGCACCGAGCAGGGTCCGCTGGTCGGTGTGACGATCGTCGTGCCGGGCCTCGGCCCGGCACGATCGCCCTTCGCCGGAACTGGGGCCGCGCGAGGGGCAGGCCCGACGGCGCGTGGTTCGCTGGGTGCGCCACGCGCCGTCGGGGTTCCTCGGCCGCCCCGCCGTGGGTGCCGGGTGGCACAGTGGGACGCGTGAGCACGCCCGACCTGCGCCCCGCCGACCCCTCGACCGCCGGAGCGTCGGCCCCGCCGTCCGACCTCCCGCCCCTGCGCACCGTCGGGTGGGTGAACGTCCGTGACGGACGCCTGCTCGCGGTGCGGACGACCGGGAAGGACCGCTTCTTCATGCCGGGCGGCAAGGTGGAGCCCGGCGAGACGGACACCGAGGCGCTGGTGCGCGAGATCCACGAGGAGCTCGGCGTGCGCCTGGACCCGGGGACGGTCCGGCCCGCGTTCGTCGCCGAGGCCCCGGGGCACGGGCTGGGCGGGCGCGTCGCGCGGATGCACTGCCTGTACGCCGAGCCGCTGCCCGGGTCCCCCGAGCCGGCGCCGAACGCCGAGATCGCCGAGCTCGCGTGGCTCACGCCGGCGGACGCGGACCGCGTCCCGCCCGCCGGCCGCATCGTCCTCGAACGCCTCGCGGACGTCCTCTCGGCCTGACCGCGCGCCCCCAGGCAGGCCGCTCGGACGCGGCATGGGGACCTCGCCCCATGGGCACCCCGAGACGCGGGGGCGCCCGTCCACGTACGCTCCGGAAGCACGATCCGCCGCGACAGAGGGACGACCATGGGGTTCTACGGTGCCGACATCGGCGAGCTGCGCAGGCTCGCGCAGAGCCTGACGACGGCGTCGGAGTCGCTCGAGACGACGCGCGGCGGCCTCCAGTCCACCGTCAGCGGGGCCCGCTGGGCCGGGCCCGACGGCGACGAGCTGCGCGGCCGCTGGACCTCCGAGCTCGGCCCCGCGCTCGCCGCGGCCGCGGCGACGCTGCGCGACGCGGCCGACAAGGTGCGCACGAACGCCGACCAGCAGGAGAGCGCCAGCTCCGACGGCACGGGCGGGGGCGCCAGCGGCCCCGGCGGGTCCGGGTCGGGCTCCGGCGGGTCGGGCTCCGGCGGGTCGGGCGACGGCGGCGAGAGCGGTGACGGCCCCGGCGGCCCGACGGTCTCGGTGAAGGGCAGCCAGAGCGGCGGCACCGACAACGGTGGCCTCGGGAGCCCCGCGACCGAGGGCACGGACTCGAAGGTCGGCTTCGGCGTCTCCCACGACCCGGACAGCGGCGAGACGACGTACTCCGGCAACGGGTCGCTCGCCGACTGGTTCAAGACGACCGACGGCTCCAAGGTCTCGTTCGGCGTCAACGGCGGCGCCGAGTACACGGTCGGGGAGAAGTCGGAGGACGGCTTCACCACCTACACCTCGAAGTCGGACGTCTCGATCGGCGTCGAGGGCGGCGTCTCGAAGGGCGGCACGGGCGTCAGCGGCGGGTACACGACCGGCGTCACGTCCGAGTACACCCTGAAGATGCCCGACGGCACCGACGTCGACCCCGGGTCCGTCAACCCGTTCGACCCGCGGAGCATGCCGGTCGGATCCTCCGTGACGATGGACGGCGGGAGCTACGCCAAGACCGAGCTCGACGCCGCGTTCCGGCACATCGCGCTCGAGTCGTCCGTCAAGGACTCCGAGGGCGTGAGCAGCCTCATCGAGCGCACGGGCGACGACACCGTCCGCGTCACCGCGGGCCCGACGGAGGCGATCGCGAACCACGCGGGCCTCGGCCTCGACTTCGACGCGGTCAAGGTCATGCTCGGCAACACGACGTCGCTCGACGGCGCGTCCCTGCGCAGCGCCGAGTTCGACCTGTCGACGCCCGAGGGCCAGGCCGCCTACGACACCTACCTCGTCACCGGCGAGATCCCCGGGGACCCGTCGACCGGGATCTCCGGCACGACGACCATCGAGCGCGTCAACTACGACTCGACGTCGACCGTCGGCTTCGACACGCCCGTCGGCGGGGCCGAGTGGCAGATCGGCCAGAACACCGGCTCGCTCGTCGCGACGACCTACCCCGACGGCAGCACCGAGCAGCTCATGACCGCGACGTACGGCGACCGAGGCGACTTCCGCCTGTCGCAGTCGTTCGACGCCTCCGGCACGGAGGACCTCTCGGCGCGCACGTACTCGTTCGACGTCACGGCCGACGACATGTCGTCGCAGTACTTCAACACGCGCGACTTCTCCGGCTTCTCGCCGTCCGGCGAGGTGTCGCCCGGCCAGCAGGTGACGATGACGCTCACCGAGTCGCAGATGAACCGCCTCGCCGACAGCGTGCGGACCGCCGTCGAGAACGACGCCCTCGGCATGCAGACGCGGGCCGTCGTCACCGACTACGACATGCAGCCGCTCTCGGACCCGTACCAGCTCGCCACGAGCCTCGCCCGGGCGGCCGACTCCGACCTGGACCTCGTCATGATGATCAGCGAGATCAACGCCGCGGGCGACGGCTCGGTCACGGACCGGTCCGCCGCCCGGTTCCCCGGCACGGTGACGCCGGGGGGCTGACGCCGCGCCGCCCGGAGGGGCGCGGCGCCGGGTCGGCTCAGCGGGGCTTCTGCGCCGAGAGGTACGAGGTCGAGACGAAGCCCGTCCGGCCCCCGGCGGTCACCTTGAGCCACCCCTTCGAGGCGGTGCCCGCGTGCGTCACCGCGGTCCCGCGCCCGAGCCGTGCGACGACCTTGGACGAGGTCGACGCCGACGCCCGCAGGTTGAGGCTCGAGGCGGTGACGTACGACGTCGCGGCCTTGGGCGGTGCGGGCTTCGCGGGCGCCGGCTTCGCGGGAGCCGCCGGTGCGCTCGTCGAGGTGTACTGGGCGGAGACCCAGCCGGTCCGTCCGTTCGCGGTGACCTTGAGCCAGCCGCCCGAGGTCGACGCGACCGCGAGCTTCGTGCCCTTCGGCAGGCGTGCGACCACGGCCGAGGACGTCGTCGCCGAGGCCCGCAGGTTGAGCGACGCGGCCGTGACGTACCGCGTCGCCGGCTGGGGCGCCGACGGCTTCGGCGCCGGCTGGGGTGCCGGCGGCTTCGTCGCCGGGGGCGTGCTGACCGGAGCGGGCTTCGTCGGCCCGATGCTCGCGGCCGGGACCCAGCCCGTCGTCCGCCCCGACGTGACCCGGCGCCACGTGCCGCTCTCGTCCCCGGGCTTGCCGACGACGGTCGCCCCGCGCGCGACCCGGGCGACGACGGCACCGGTGCCCGCCCCGGCGCGCACGTCCACGGCGGCGTTCGTGTAGTAGGTGCACGACGTCGCGGTCGACCGGGCGGCCACCCGCGTCGCGTCGCGCCCGAGGTCGACGCCCTTGCCCTTGAGGTAGGCGAGCGGGTCGGTGTGCGACGCGCCCGACCCGTAGGTGCCGTTCCAGACCTCGAGGTGCAGGTGCGGCGAGGTGGAGATGCCGGTGGAGCCGACGTCGGCGATGCGCTGCCCGGCCTTGACCGTCTGCCCGGCCTTGACGTACTTGTCGCCGTCGATGACGTGCCCGTAGACGCTCGAGACCGTCTTCCCGCCGATGGTGTGCCGCAGGACGACCCACTGCCCGAACCCGCTGACGCTGCCCGCGCGCAGGACGGTGCCGTCGGCGATCGCGTTGATCCGCGTGCCGGAGGTCGCGCCGAGGTCCTGCCCGAGGTGCCAGGTCGACGCGCTGGCGACCGGCATGCAGCGCGGGCCGTAGTAGGAGGAGACCGAGTAGGTGCGCGCCCCCAGCGGCGCCACGACGGCGGCCGCCGCGCTCGCGCTCGGGGCGACGAGCAGCCCGCCGAGCCCCGTGGCGAGCGCCGTCGCCATCGCCACGCTCGCCACGCCCGACCAGCGCCTCGCGTTCCGAACCATCCTCTGCCCCCTGAAAAGAAATCAGACATACCCGGCGTGTCGGGTTGACACGCCTCAGGAACGGTAAGCCCAGTCCGCGGGGACCGCCAGATGGACGACCGTCCAACACTGCCCGGGGCTCGACGACGCGGGGCGTACCGTCGTGCCATGACCGTCGGGACGGGACGCGCGGACGACGACCTCCTCGCCGCGACGCTGCCCGTGCTCGGCCTCGCGCTCGCGTCGGTCGCGGCCGTGCGCGACGCCGCGGCGCGGGCGGGCCGGTTCGACCCCGGACCGGCCCCGGACCCCGAGCGCGTCGCGGCGGCGTTCGCGAGCGACCGGCTGCTGCGGTTCGACGGCGCTCCGGTGGACGGGTTCGCGCCGCTGTCCGGCTTCTTCCGCACGGCGGACGGCTGGGTCCGCACGCACGCGAACTACCCGCACCACCGCGCGCGGCTGCTCGCGCTCCTCGACCTGCCCGCCGCGGTCGCGGACCACCCGTCCCGGGACGACGTCGCGACGGCGCTCGCCGCGCGGTCGGCGCAGGAGGTCGAGGACCTCGCGGCCTCGGTCGGCGCGATCGCCGTGCGCGTGCGCTCCGCGGACGAGTGGCGCGCGTCCGCGCCGGGCCGGGCCGCGGCGTCGGGCCCTCCCGTGCGGACCGCGGTGCGCGACGACGCCGCTCCCCCGCGCCCGCTCGCCGTCGGGCCCCGGCCGCTCGCCGGCCTCCGGGTCCTGGATCTCACCCGCGTCATCGCCGGGCCCGTCGCGACCCGGACGCTCGCGCTGCTCGGCGCGGACGTCCTGCGCGTCGACCCGCCGGGCCTGCCCGAGATCGAGGTCCAGCACCTCGACACGGGGCAGGGCAAGCGGTCCGCGCTGCTCGACCTCGCGACCCCCGACGGCCGCGCCCGGGCCCAGGAGCTGCTCGACGCCGCCGACGTCCTCGTGACGGGCTACCGCCCGGGCGCGGTCGAGGCGTTCGGCCTGCGCCTGCCGGGCGGCGCGGTGCACGCGCGCGTCAGCGCGTGGGGCGACGACGGCCCGTGGGCCCCGCGCCGCGGCTTCGACTCGATCGTGCAGGCGGCCAGCGGGATCGCGCTCGTGGAGGGCACCCGGGACGGGACCGTGGGCGACGCCTCGACCGCCGCGCCCGGCGCCCTGCCCGCCCAGGCGCTCGACCACGCGACGGGCTACCTCCTGGCCGCGGCCGTCGTGGACGCCCTCGCCGACCGCGCGGCCGACGGGCGTGGGCGCGACGTCGACGGCGCGCTCGCCCGCACCGCGCACGCGCTGCTCGTCGCCCCCGGGCGCGACCCCGCGCACGGGCCGCCCCGGACGCCGGGGGCGCGGTGCGTCGTCGGGCACCGGGTGCGCCTCGACGGCCGGAACGTCGAGGCGACGACGACGCGGCCCGCGCTCGACCGCCTCGCGGACGAGCCCGTCGACGACTACCCGGCCCCGGCCCGGCCGTGGGGCACGGACGCGCCGCGGTGGGCGACCCCGCCCGGCGCGCCCGGAGCCGACGGCTGAGCGGGTCGCCGGACGTCAGGCGTGGTCGAGGCGGCGCAGGATCGCGCCCTCGCGCAGCGCCCACGGGCAGATCTCGACCTCGTCCACGCCGAGCGCGCGCATCGTCTCGACCGCGACCACCCCGCCCGCGACGATCTGGAACGTGCGCTCCGGCGTGATGCCCGGCAGCGCGGTGCGGCCCTCGGCCGTGATGCGCGCGAGCCGCGGCACCCAGTCCGCGAGCTGCGCGCGCCGCATCCGCCACCGGTCGTCGGGGCCGACCGCCTCGGTCTGCATGCCCGCGAGCCGCGCGAGCGAGCGGAAGGTCTTGGACGTCGCGACGACGTGGTCCGGGCGCGGGAGCCGGGCGAACCGCGCGACGGCGGGCGCGAGCGTCGTGCGCACGTGCTCCCGCAGCGCCTCGACGTGCTCGGGTGCGGGCGGGTCGTCGGGCAGGAAGGCCATGGTCATGCGCCCCGCGCCGAGCGGGAGGGACACGGCGAGGTCGGGCTCCTCGTCGACGCCCGACGCGATCTCGAGCGACCCGCCCCCGATGTCGAGGACGAGCAGCCGGCCCGCCGCCCAGCCGTGCCAGCGGCGCGCGGCGAGGAACGTCAGGCGCGACTCGTCCTCGCCGGAGAGCACGTGGACCGGCTGCCCGACGCGCTCGCCGATCGCCGCGAGCACCTCGGGCCCGTTGGTCGCGTCCCGCAGCGCCGACGTCGCCATGGGCAGCATCTCGTCGACGGCGGACTCGCGCGCGAGCGCCATCGCGTCGTCGACGGCGGCGAGCATCGCCGCGACGCCCTCCGGGGACAGCGACCCGTCGGGCCGGAGGTAGCGCATGATGCGCACGACCGTGCGCGCCCCCGCGGCCTGCACGGGACGCGCCGCGTAGGCGGCGTCGACGACGGCGAGGTGCACGGTGTTCGAGCCGATGTCGAGGACGCCCAGGCGCGTGGTGCTGCTCACGCGGCGAGCCTAGCGGCGCGGCGAGGGCCGCCGTCGGGAGTCCTGCCCGACGACGGCCCTCGTCCGGTGCGCGGCGCGCACCCGTGGTGACGCGGCGGTCAGCCGCAGGCCAGCGCCTCGTACGCCGCGTCGACCGTCGACGTCGTGCCGTCCGCGGCGACGACCGTGACGGTCGCCGTCCCGGCCTCGACGGACGTCGTGCGCGTCGTGAACGACTGGTAGGCGCTCCTGCCCGGCTGCACGTGCCGGACCGTCCGCTCGCCGAACGGCGTCGTGAGAGTCACGTCCACCGGCGCGTCGGCCGTGCTGGTCGCGCGGACCGCGACGAACGCCCGGCCGCCGAGGCAGCGCGCGCTCGCCTCGACCTCGACCGGCGCGGGCGGGGCGACGGCGGAGACCGACGGGATGCGGTCGGCCGCGCCGGTGCCCCACGTGAGGCCCGCGCTCGTGCCGGACAGGTCGAAGTCGAGCGTGCCGCCGTCCTGCAGCGCCGCGACATCGAGCCACGCGGCGGTGTGCGCGACGCCGTCGACCTCCAGGCCGGCGACGTAGCTCGGGAGCTTCTCGTTCGCGCCCGCCGCGTCGATGCGCAGCGTCGCCCCGGCGTCGGTCGTGAGCGTCGCGGCCTGCACCTTCGGCGCGTTGAGCGCGAGGATCCCCGAGCCCGGCATGACGGGCTCGAACCCGAGCGACGCCATGACGTACCAGGCGGCAAGCGTGCCGAGGTCGTCGTTCCCGACGCCGCCGCCCGGGGTGTCCGGGAAGCGGTTGAGGTTCGCGGCGAGGACGTCGTTCGTCTTCCACGGCTGGCCCACGTAGCCGTAGAGCCACGCGTTCATGATCGTCGGCTCGTTGCCCGGGTTGTAGCGGATGGTCGTGTAGTACGAGCTGCCGCCCTTGGCCCACGTGCTCGGCGAGACGCCGGGGTTCGCGGCGAGCGCCGGCTGGTCGAAGTAGTAGTCGAGACGCTCGACGAAGCCGTCCTCGCCGCCCATGACCTCCTGGAGGCCCGTGACGTCCTGCGGCACCATCCACTGGTACTGCCACGGCACGCCCTCGTGGAAGCCGGAGCGCGTGACGTCGGTCAGCTCGGGCAGCGTGACGAAATCGCCCGTCGGGCGCTTCGCGTTGACCATGCCCTGGAAGCCGCCGGAGAGCTGGACGTCCGGGTTCCAGAGGTTGCGCCAGTTGCGACCCTTGTCGAGGAACGCCTGGCCGCCCTCGCGGCCCGTGCGCTCGGCCGCGGCGCCGAGGCTCGCGTCGGCGAGCGCGAGCTCCAGCGTGGCCGAGCCGCCGTGGCGGTACTCCTCGAACTGGCCGCCGAGGCCGCCCTCGTTCTCGGGGTAGAACGGCACGTGGCCGTGCTCGGCGTAGAACTCGGTGCTGCGCCGCCCGACGGACGCGACGTCGTCCGGCGGGGTCGTCGTGGCGTTCTCCACGAGGTAGTCCCACAGCTCGTCCGCGATGTCGTCGGGGACGGTGCCGAGCGCGAAGTTCTCCGCGAGCCACGGCGTCACGGGGTCGCCCGCCATGATGTTGGTCTCCAGCGCGCCGAGCGACCAGCGCGGCAGCCAGCCGCCCTCGACGCGGTGCTGGTACATCGAGCGCACGATGTCCTGCGCGCGCTCCGGCAGCAGGAGCGCGTGCAGCGTCGCCTGCGTGCGGTACGTGTCCCAGAGCGAGAAGTTCTGGTAGTAGTCCCAGCCGTCGGCCTGGTGGACCTCGAGGTCCATGCCCCGGTACCGGCCGTCGACGTCGCTGCCGATCGTCGGGGACAGCAGCGTCTTGTAGAGCTGGGTGTAGAAGATCCGGCGCTGGTCGGGCGACGCGTCGATCGCGGCACGGCCCAGCTCCGCGTTCCACGCGTCGCGGGCCTCCTCGCGCACGGTGTCGAACGCGACCTGCGCGCCCTCGTCGGTGGCCTCGGCCTCGCGGTTGGCGCGCGCGCCGTCGACGCTCACGAAGGACACGCCCACGCTCACCTCGACGTCGCGGTCGGTCGTGGTGTCGAACACCGCGACGGCGCCGTTGTTGCCGCCCGCGACCTCGCTCGTCGTGGAGCCCGCGACGTAGCGCGCGTCGGTCCCCCACGTGCCGCTCGACGCGGCCGGGCGGTCGAACGTCGCGCTGAAGAAGTACCGCTGCTTGTCGGGCGTGCCGCCGCAGAAGCCGCCGTTGTCGACCCAGCCCTCGAGCGTGCGGTCGTCGACCCACGTCACGGAGCTCGCGCCGGCGTCGCGCAGGGTCTGGCCCACGTTGAACGACAGGTGCGACGTCGTCGAGGCGGGGAACGTGTAGCGGTGCGCGCCGACGCGCGTGGTCGCGGTGAGCTCGGCGTGCACGTCGTTCGCGAGGGTCACCTCGTAGAACCCGGCCGACGCGCGCTCGGTGCTCTTCTGGTCCTTGATGGCGATGAAGGAGCGCGACGTGCGCGGGGTCGCGCTCGTGTCCGGCGTGACGAGCAGCTCGCCCGCCGCGGGGCAGCCCGCGCTGTTCACGTGCCGGTGGTTGAAGCCCCACACGCGCCCCGCGTTCGTGCTGTACGACGTCGAGGCGTAGGAGTTCGTGTTGTCCGGGCTGAGCTGGACCATGCCGAACGGCACGGTCGCGCCCGGGTAGGCGTTGCCCTCGCTCTCGGTGCCGACGAACGGGTTGACCTCGAGCGTGAGGTCGTCGCGAGCGGCGGCGGTGACGGTGCCCTCGTCGGCGGGGGCGGCGCCCGCGGCGGCGGGCAGCAGCGTGCCCGGCGCGACGGCGAGCGCGAGCCCTGCGGCGAGCAGGGCGAGTCGTGGTCGTCTCATGCCATGTCCTCTTCGACGTGCGACCGGGCGTCGTCGCCCGGGGCGCCCCGGGGCCGTCGGTCAGGTGCCGCCCGGGCCGCTCGTGGCGGGGCGACGGTGCTCCTGGTCGACGACGGGCGTCCGTCGGCCACCCTCTCCCGGCTATGACTGCGCTGTCAATCGCGTGCCCGAGGCAGCGGGTCCGTCGAGCGGACGGGGGTCAGCGCGCGCCGGCGGCCTCGTGGACGAGCGCCTGGGCGTCCGCGACGACCGCGCGCTCCTCGGCCTGCGCAGCCGCGACGGCCTCCGCACGGGCCGCGACGATCGCGCGGTGCAGGTCGGCGTGCACGCGGCGCCGCACGCCGCGCGCGATCTCGTCGGCCTCGTCCGGCTCGACCGGGTCGCCGTCCGCCTCGCGCAGCGCGACGACGTCGGCCACCTCGAGCGCGACGCGCCGCTCGGCGTCGGCCAGCAGGGCGACCACGGCGGTGTCCGCCGCCCGCCCGAGGCGCGTCTCCTCGAACGCCCGCGTCGCCTCGTCGACGATCGTGCGCGCCTGCGTCACGAGCTCGGACGCGATCGACGGCGAGTGCGCCGCGAGCGTCGCGAGGTCGTACAGGAGCACGCCCTCGACGTCGGCCACGCGCGGGTCGACGTCGCGGTGCAGCGCGAGGTCGAGCACGACCGTGGGGCGCGCGACGGGCTCCTCGCCCGCTCGCACCGCAGCCCGCTCGCGCGCGCGCACCACCGCGGCGGCGTCGAGCACGTGCTCGATCGCCTGCTCGCGCCGCTCGGCGCCCGGGCGCGCGGCGTCCGCCCGCCCGCGCGCGCCGCTGCACGACACCACGAGGTCCGCGTCCTCGAGTGCCGCGACGAGGTCCGTCACGGCCTCCACGCCGCGCGCGGCGGCGAACTCCTCGGCGCGGCCGGACTGCGAGTAGACCCGCACGTCGTCGCACCCGAGCGCCCGCAGCGCGGCGAGGCTCGCGCCCGCGTACGACCCGGTGCCGATGAGGACGGCGCGGACCTGCGGCCACGGCGGCAGCTCGGCGGCGGCGAGGTCGAGCCCGAGCGCGACGACGGAGCGACCGGCCCCGCCCAGCGTCGTGTGCGTGCTGACCTTCTTGGAGGTGCGCGACGCCGTCTGGAAGAGGAGCTCGAGCGTCGAGGACGTCACGCCGTCGGCGTGCGCGGTCTCCAGCGCCCGCTTCACCTGGCCGGCGATCTCGCGCTCTCCCACGACCATCGAGTCCAGGCCCGACGCGACGGCGAACAGGTGCTCGGCGACCTCGGTCCCGGCGCGCGTGCGGAACGACGCGAGCGCCTCCGCCACCTCCACGCCCGACGCCTCGGCGACCATGCGCGCGACGTGCTCGGTCGCGTGCTGCACGCCGGTGCCGTCGAGGGGGGCGTCCACGTCGAGGTACAGCTCGAACCGGTTGCACGTCGCGAGGACGACCGCACCGGTGATCACGTCGCACGCCGCGACCGCGGAGCCGCCGATCGAGTGGGCCCCGGTGGAGAGTCGTTCCAGGGCGTCGAGGTCCAGCTCGTGGTGGCTGGCCGTGAGGGAGAGAAGAGCCACAGTGCCTCCGATTTAATCATTCCCCCGGGAGAGAGGCAGAATCGGTAGCTGTGATTCCTGTCGCCCTTTCCCCGGGCCATCCCCTGACCGACGGCCGCACGGACCGTTCCCCGCTCGTGCAGGCCCTGCGCGCGGGCACGACCGGAAAGCGCCCGGAAATCACACCCGTGTGGTTCATGCGCCAGGCCGGTCGCTCGCTGCCGGAGTACCGCGTCGCGCGCGAGGGCGTGAGCATGCTCGACTCGTGCCTGCGCCCCGACCTCGCGTCCGAGATCACGCTCCAGCCGGTGCGCCGGCACCGCGTGGACGCGGGCATCTTCTTCTCGGACATCGTGGTCCCGCTGCGGCTCGCGGGCGTCGAGGTGGAGATCGCGCCGGGGGTCGGCCCCGTCATGGGCCAGGCGTACCGCACGCCCGACGACGTGGCCCGGCTCGTGGAGAGCGAGCTCACCGAGGACGCGCTCGCCCCGATCCGCGAGGCCGTCGCGCTGACGGTCGACGCGCTCGGCACGACGCCCCTCATCGGGTTCGCCGGGGCGCCGTTCACCCTCGCCGCCTACCTCGTGGAGGGCCGGCCGTCGCGCGACCACCTCGCGGCGCGCGCCCTGCTGCGCGGCGACCCGGAGACGTGGCAGCGCCTCGTCGACTGGGCGGCCGACCTCACCGGCACGTTCCTGCGGACGCAGGTCGCGGCGGGCGCGAGCGCGGCACAGCTCTTCGACTCGTGGGCCGGCTCGCTCTCGCTCGCGGACTACGCGGCCGGCGCCGCCCCGGCGAGCACGCGGGCGCTCACCCACGTCGCGGACCTCGGCGTGCCCGTCGTCCACTTCGGCACGGGCACGGGCCACCTGCTCCCCGCGATGCGTGACGCCGTGACCGCGGCCGGGGTGCAGGACGTCGCCGTGGGCGTCGACTACCGCACGCCGCTCGACGACGCCGCCCGGCTCCTCGCCAAGGGCCACGCCCCCGTGCCGGTGCAGGGCAACATCGACCCCGCGCTGCTCGCCGCGCCGTGGGACGTGCTCGAGGCGCACGTCCGGGACGTCGTGCGCCGCGGGCGCACGGCCCCGGGGCACGTGGTCAACCTCGGCCACGGCGTCCCGCCGGACACCGACCCCGACGTGCTGACGCGCGTCGTCGCGCTCGTCCACGCGCTCGCGGACGACGCTCCCACCAGCGCCCCCGACGCCGCCACCGAGGAGGCGACCCGACGGTGAGCACCGAGCCGACGACGCCCCGCCCGTCCGCACCCGCCGCACCGGAGGGGGTCGAGACCGCGGACGCGGTCGTCGTCGGCGCGGGCGTCGCCGGGCTCACCGCCGCGCGGACGCTGCGCGCGCGGGGGCTGCGCGTCGTCGTGCTGGACGCCGCCGAGGTGCCCGGCGGGCCCGTCCGCGGCGGGGACCTGCCCGGCCTCGACGGCGTGCGCGTCGACCTCGGGGCCGAGTCGTTCGCGGCCCGGGGCACGGCCGTGGGCGACCTCGTGCACGAGCTGGGGCTGGACGTCGTCGAGCCGTCGGGCGCGGGCGCGTGGGGCTACGCCGCCGGGCACGCCTACCCCCTGCCGCGCGCGGGCGTCCTCGGCATCCCCGCGGACCCGTGGTCGCGCGACGTGCGCCGCGCCGTCGGCCTCGGCGGGTCGCTGCGCGCGAGCCTCGACCGGGTGCTGCCCCGCCGGTTCACCGACCTGCGGACGCTCGAGACGTTCGCGCGGTCCCGCATGGGGGCGCGCGTGACCGAGCGGCTCGTCGCGCCGGTCGCCTCCGGCGTGCACTCCGCCCCGCTCGACCGGCTGGACGTCGCCGCGGTCGCGCCCGGGCTGCGCGAGGCGTTCGAGCGCGAGGGGTCGCTCGCGCGCGCCGTCGCGTCGATGCGCGCCCTCGCCCCCGCCGGGTCGGCCGTGCGCGGCATCGACGGCGGGATGCACCGGCTCGTCGAGGGGCTCGTGGCGGGGACCGACGTCCGGCTGCGCCACGAGGTCACGGGGATCTCGCGCGCCGCGGCCCCGGACGGCGGCCCCGGGACCTGGCTCGTGCGCGCCGAGACCCCGGGCGGCCCGGTCGACCTCGCCGCGCCGCGCCTCGTCGTCACGACCCCGGCGCTCGTCGACGTGCTCGGCCCGCTCGTCGGGACGGCGGCCGACCTCCTGCCCGACCCGGAGCCCGGCGCGGACGTGCGGCTCGTGACGCTCCTGCTGCGCGCGCCCGAGCTCGACGACGCCCCGCGCGGGACCGGGCTGCTCGTCGCCCCGCCGCACCGCGACGCCGGGCGTGCGGCGCCGCCGTCGGACGTCGAGGCCAAGGCGCTCACGCACTCGACCGCCAAGTGGCCCTGGCTGCGCGACCGCGTCCGCGCCGCCGCCGGGCCGGGGCACCACGTGGTACGCCTGAGCTACGGGCGCATCGGCGCGACGACGGAGCCGGACCTCGACCGCGTCGTCGTGGACGCGTCGCGCCTCTTCGGCGTCGACCTGCACGGGCGCGTCCTCGGCCACGTCGTCACGCGGTGGAACGGCGCGCTGCCCCCGCCCACGCCCGCGTTCCGGCGCGAGGTCGCGGCGTTCGTCGCGCGCGTGGACGCCGTGCCCGGGCTGGCCGTGACCGGCGGCTGGATCGCCGGGACGGGGCTCGCGTCGATCGTCGGCCACGCACAGGAATGTGCCCGCAGCCTCGCGGCCGCGGGGTGAGGGAATCCTCACCGGATTGCGCGCCGGAATAGTCCCGAGAATTCCCCGCGAAATGACCTGACACATTGTCCGCAACTTCCTGACCGGGCGTCAGGACCACGTCACTCCCCGCATCATTCCCGCGCTGTGACGTGCACATTTTCGTGGAATGCCGAAGTGGGGAGAGACTGGTTCCGTGAGTCCTGCAGGTACGACGCCCCTCCGCGTGGGCACGCGCGGCAGCGCCCTCGCGACGACCCAGACCGGCCACGTCGCCCGCCGCCTCGAAGAGCTGACCGGCCGCGACGTCGAGATCGTGCGCATCCGCACCGACGGCGACGTGCTCACCGGCTCGCTCGCCCAGATGGGCGGCACGGGCGTCTTCGTGACCGCGCTCCGCGAGGCGCTGCTCGACGGCCGGTGCGACGTCGCGGTGCACTCCCTCAAGGACCTCCCGACCGAGCCCGCGCCGGGGCTCACCGTCGTCACGCCCGAGCGCGAGAACCCGCGCGACGTCCTGTGCGCGCGCGGCGGCCTGACCATCACGACGCTCCGGCGCGGCGCGCGCGTCGGCACCGGGTCGCCGCGGCGCGCCGCTCAGCTCCGGTCCGTCCGCCCCGACCTCGACGTCGTCGACATCCGCGGCAACGTCGACACGCGCCTCGCCCGGGCGCTCGGCGAGGAGGCGGACCTCGACGCCGTCGTCCTCGCGTACGCGGGGCTCGCCCGCCTCGGCCGGCTCGAGGCCGTGTCCGAGGTGATCGACACCGCGATCATGGCGCCCGCGGCCGGGCAGGGCGCGCTCGCCGTCGAGGTACGCACGTCGTCGCTCGACGACCCCGTCCTCGCCCGCGCCCTGCACGACCTCGACCACGAGCCCACGCGCCTCGCCGTGCTCGCCGAGCGCGCGCTCCTCGGCCGGCTCGAGGCCGGGTGCGCGGCCCCCGTCGGCGCGCACGCCGTCGTGGAGGACGGCGACGTGGCGCTGACGGCCGTCGTCGCGCGGGTCGACGGCGCCGAGCAGCTCACGCACTCCGCGCGCGCCGCGCTCCCCCCGAGCACCGGGTCGCTCGCCGCCGCCGCGACCGCCCGGGACGACGTCGCGCGCGGGCTGGGTGCCCGCGTCGCCGACGCGCTCCTCGCCGACGGCGCCGCGCGCCTCGCGCCGCTGCGCGAGACCGGGGCGGGCACCCCTGTCCTCGACGCCCCGGCCGCGGAGGCGCCGGCGACCGACCGCGCCGTGGAGGCTGCCCGCGAGCAGCTCCGCGACGGCGGCTACCGCGGCGCGGCGGAATGAGCCCCGGACCGCTGCGCGACCCGTCGCGGGGACCCGCGCCCGTGGTGCCCCCGCTCCCGGCGCGCGGCGCGGCGGGCGCCGTGAACGCTGTCGACGCCGCGAAGACGGTGGACGCCGTGGACGCCGTGGGGCCGGGGGACGACCTGGACGCGGCCCGCCGAGCCGACGCGCTCGCCGGTCGGACCGTCCTGGTCCCGCGTGCGCCCGAGCGCGCCGCGGGCCTCGCGGCGACGCTCCGCGGCGCGGGCGCCCACGTCCTCGTGAGCCCGGCGATCGAGCGCGCGCCCGTCGAGGACACCGCGCCCGTCGACGGCGCCCTCGCCCGCCTGCTCCACGGCGACTTCGCGTGGGTCGTCGTGACGAGCGTCAACGCGATCGACGAACTCCTCGCGAGCGCCGCCCGCCAGGGCGTCGACCTCGGCGACGCCGCGCGCCGGGCCCGCTGGGCCGCCGTCGGGCCCGCGACGCGCCGCGCCCTGGAGGCGGTCGGCGTCACCGTCGAGCTCGAGCCCGACGAGAACTCCGCCCGCGGCCTCGTCGCCGCGTTCGCAGCCCTCCCCCCGTCGGACCAGACCTCTACCTCGGCCGACCAGGCCTCTACCTCGGGGGACCACGGCTCTACCTCGGGGAACCAGGGCTCTACCTCGCGAGGTAGAGGTGTGGTCCTGCTGCCGCAGGGGGACCTCGCCGCGCCGACGATGCACGACGGCCTGCACGACCTCGGGTACGTCCCGCACGTCGTCACCGTCTACCGCACCGTCACGCACACGCTCGCGCCGGACGTCGTCGCGGCGTGGCGCGCGGGCGCGGTGGACGCCGTCGTGCTCACCTCGGGGAGCGTCGCGCGCGAGGTCGCGCGGCAGCTCGGCCCGCGCGACGACGTCGTGGGCGTCGCGATCGGCGACCCGACCGCCCGGGCCGCGCGCGACGTCGGGCTGCGGCTCGATGCCGTCGCGGAGCGCCCGACCGACGCCGCGCTGGCCGCCGCGCTCGTCGGCGCGCTCGCCGCCACCCGCACCACCGCCGGCTCCGCCGCCCTGCCCGACGACCCGGCCGCTCCCCCGGCCGCCGGCACGACCGGCGTCGACCCGACTCCCGAAGGAGACCCCTCGTGACCCACCAGCTCCCCGTCGGGCACCACCGGCCGCGCCGCCTGCGCACGAGCCCGCGCGTGCGACGGCTCGTCAGCGAGACGCGCGTGCACGCGTCCGACCTCGTGCTCCCCCTGTTCGTCAAGGAGGGCCTCGACGCCCCGCGCCCCATCTCGTCGATGCCGGGCGTCGTGCAGCACACCGAGGCGACGCTCGCGGACGCCGTGCGCGACGCCGCGCGCGCCGGGGTCGGCGGCGTCATGCTCTTCGGCATCCCGGCCGAGCGCGACGCGACCGGCACCCAGGCGGACGCCGAGGACGGCATCCTGCAGCGCGGCATCCGGGTCGCGGTCGAGGCGGCGCGCGAGCACGCGAACGGCGGGCCGGTCGTCATGGCGGACACGTGCCTCGACGAGTTCACCGACCACGGGCACTGCGGCGTGCTGGCCGAGGGCCGGGACGGGGGCGTCGTCGTCGACAACGACGCGACGCTCGACCGCTACGCCTCGATGGCCGTCGCGCAGGCGCGGGCGGGCGCGGACGTCGTCGCGCCGTCGGGCATGATGGACGGCCAGGTCGCCGTGATCCGCGAGGCGCTCGACGCCGCCGGGTTCGACGACGTGGGCATCCTCGCGTACTCCGCGAAGTACGCGAGCGCGTTCTACGGGCCGTTCCGCGAGGCCGTGGACTCGGCGCTCCAGGGCGACCGCCGCACCTACCAGATGGACGCGGGCAACGCCCGGGAGGGCCTGCGCGAGGCCGACCTCGACCTCGCCGAGGGCGCGGACATGGTCATGGTGAAGCCCGCCGGGTCGTACCTCGACGTGCTCGCGGCGGTCGCGGAGATGTCGGCGGTGCCCGTCGCGGCGTACCAGGTGTCGGGCGAGTACGCGATGATCGAGGCGGCCGCGGCGAACGGCTGGATCGACCGGCGCGCCGCGGTCACGGAGTCGGTGCTCGGCATCAAGCGCGCCGGCGCGGACGTGATCCTCACCTACTGGGCGACGGAGCTCGCGGGCTGGCTGGACGAGAACGACGGAAGGACGCGGGCATGACGGACACGGGCGGTTTCGGGACGGCGGAGGCCGTGCAGGCGCAGGACGCCGCGCTGTTCGGCGCGCCGGGCGCGGGCGGGGCGGACAACCACGCCGCGTTCGTGCGCGCGCAGGGCGTGCTCCCGGGCGGCGTCAGCTCGCCCGTGCGCGCCTACGGGTCCGTGGGCGGCGACCCGCGGTTCCTCGCCTCGGCGCGCGGCCCGTACGTGACCGACGTCGCGGGCCGCGAGTACGTCGACCTCGTGTGCTCGTGGGGCCCGGCCCTGCTCGGGCACGCCCACCCCGACGTCGTCGCCGCGGTCCAGGAGGCGGCGGCCCGCGGGCTGTCGTTCGGCGCGCCGACGCTCGGCGAGGTCGAGCTCGGGGAGGAGATCCGCCGCCGGGTGCCCGCCGCGGAGCGCGTGCGCCTCGTGTCCACGGGCACGGAGGCCACGATGACCGCGATCCGCCTCGCGCGCGGCGTGACCGGGCGCGACGTCGTCGTGAAGTTCGCCGGCTGCTACCACGGGCACGTGGACGCGCTGCTCGCCGAGGCGGGGTCCGGCGTCGCGACGCTCGCCCTGCCCGGCTCGGCCGGGGTCACCGAGGCGACGGCGGCCGAGACGCTCGTGCTCCCGTACAACGACCTCGCGGCCGTCGAGGCGGCGTTCGCGGAGCGCGGATCCGAGATCGCGGCCGTCATCACCGAGGCGTCGCCCGCGAACATGGGCGTCGTCCCGCCCGCGGAGGGCTTCAACGAGGGCCTGCGCCGCATCACGGCGGCGCACGGCGCGCTGCTGATCCTCGACGAGGTGCTCACGGGCTTCCGCGTCGGGCCGAGCGGCTGGTGGGGCCTCGAGAACGCGGTGCTGCGCGGCCAGGGCGCGGACGGCTACACGCCCGACCTGTTCACCTTCGGCAAGGTCGTGGGCGGCGGGATGCCCGTCGCCGCGATCGGCGGACCGGCGGCCGTGATGGACCAGCTCGCGCCGCTGGGACCCGTCTACCAGGCGGGCACGCTCTCGGGGAACCCCGTCGCGGTCGCCGCGGGCCTCGCGACGCTGCGGCTCGCCGACGAGACGGTGTACGCGCGCGTGGACGAGGTCGCGGGCGTGCTGTCGGCGGCGGTGAGCTCCGCGCTCGACGCCGCGGGCGTGCCGCACCGCGTGCAGCGCGCGGGCTCCCTGTTCTCCGTGATGTTCGGCGAGCTCGCCGCGACCGCAGGGGTTCGCGACTACGCGCAGGCCCAGGCGCAGGAGTCGTTCCGGTACCGCGCGTTCTTCCACGCGATGCTCGACGCCGGGGTCAGCCTGCCGCCGTCGGTGTTCGAGGCGTGGTTCGTCTCGGCCGCCCACGACGACACCGCCGTCGCCCGCATCCTCGACGCGTTCCCCGCCGCCGCCCGCGCGGCCGCCGAGGCCCGTCCCGCCTGACGCGTCCGGCCGGAGCGTCCCACCCGCCGAGCACGGGGTTGCTGTCGTTCTGACGCTCAGAACGACAGCAACCCCGTGGTCGGTGGGGCGGTGGCGACATCTGAGACCGCCTGTCGCCGCGTCAGAGGCGGGGATCGGCGCGACGCACCGCGTCGACGCGCGACGTCGTGTCGATCCACCACCCCAGCCGCGGCTCGACGAGCTCCGCGAGCGAGATGATCCCCTGGTACTCGCGAGGGATGTCCAGGCCGAGCAGCGGCTCGTGGTGCGCGATCCGGTTGCGCAGGTCGCTCACGGCCGTGAGCTGCGCGTGGAGCACGGTCCGCTGCGCCGTGGGAAATGCTCTCTTCAGCGCGGGCTGCCACAGCGTGCGGTTGTAGTTGTCGGCGAACAGGTACGGCCAGAAGCCGAACGTGATCTCCGCGATGACGTGACCGTGCGTGGGCACCCTGCCGTTCCGGGACGCGAACTCCCGCGCCCTGGCGATCCTCGCCCTCGTCCCCCCGTTGAGCGGCACGGTGGGCGGTGAGTCGAGCCAGTCCACCCCGGCTCCTGCACGCTGCGTCAGCGCGTCGTCGATCCGGTTGCGGACCGCGACCTCCAGGTAGTGGATCGCCTCGAACAGCGCCATCGAGATGTCCAGGTTCCACCTGTACAGGTCGACCGCGGCCGGCACATCGCCCTCGGACGCCTGCTCGTACGTGGACATCCGTGGTCGTGACAGCAGCCCGACCATCGTGCGTTGGACGGGCGGGTACATCGACATCCGTGGGCCCCCTGTTGAGCGACGTGCGTGCGAGTCGCTAGACTGTAGCCAACAGAGAGCCCCGGGAATCATGGCGACTCACTTCGGTGAGAGACCCCCCGGGGCCTTGTTGTCTCCCGGCACGGACAGTCGCTCGCGATACGGCCCTCCACCCCGCCTCCGCAGGACGAGAGCCTCTGCGATCGCGCCTGATCCGGTCGACGCGAGCGCGTCAGGCCTGCCGACGGCAAGCCACCCGGCGCGCTCACCCGGGGGAAGCCGCCCGACGACGACCGGCGCAGCGGCCGTGAGACACGCGGTCGCTCTTGCCGCCACGATGCCCGCTCGACCGGAGCGCGCCGGTCTCGTCGCGAGCCGGTCGGGTCAGTACGTGCCGGGTGTGGCCGCGCGTCCGGCCTGTCGGCCGAGCGAGCGGATCTGGACGCCGAACGCGATGAGCATGACGCCCCAGACGATCGCGAAGAGCGCGAGCAGCCACACGATCGACACCAGGCCGGCGTTGACGTTGAACAGCACGAGCAGACCGAAGACGATGCCGAGCAGGCCGGCGACGACGCCCCAGCCCCACCCGCTCCCAGGGACCTTGCGCAGGTCGAGGCTCGCGACCGTCTGGAACAGGCCGTAGACCACGGCCCAGAACCCGACGATCCAGGTGAGAACGATCGCGGTCTTGCCCGGCCAGACGAGCAGCACGACGCCGACCGCGAGGCTCAGGACGCCCATCGTCACGAGCAGCGCGGTGCCGCTGCCCGTGCCGCGGCGCCGGATGCCCTCGACGATCTCGACGATGCCGTCGACGACGGCGAAGATGCCGATCACCCAGATGACGACGGCCGCCGTCTTGTCCGGCCACGCGAGCGCGATGATGCCGAAGAGGATGGCGAGCACGCCGCGGATCACCGGCCAGTACCAGACCTGCTTCGCGGTGCGCGAGAAGGCGGTGAGGATCGGGTCCTGGATCGTCATGGGTCACTCCCCTGCCGAGGTGACGGGCCGGCTCCCGACGGCCTGGGCCCGGGCGCCTCCCGCTTCGCCTCCATGGAACACCCGGCGGTGCCGCGTGTCGCGGCGAACCGCGCGTCTCGCCCGTACGGGGTGACCCGGGCAGCGGGCCGGGTCGCGTCGCTCAGGCGCGCGCGGGGTGCGGCGCGAGGGCGGGCGAGGGCGCGCGGCGTCGTCGGCCTCGCCAGACGACGAGCGCCGCGAGCGCGAGCACGCCGGCGAACGCGAGGACGGGCCCGGCGAAGAACGGCCCGATCCGCTTCTCGGCGACCACGGCGTACGTCGGGGTGAAGGCGACGTCCGCGGCGGCGGGGGCGAAGGAGAAGTCGGAGACGATCTGCGTCGCCGGCGCGGTGAACACCTGCTCGTGGGCCGTGACGAAGCCGCCGGCGGCGAGCAGCGCCGCGAGCTCCTCCGACGCGACGTCCGCCGGGTCGAGGCGGCCGGCGAAGCGCACGGTCGGCTCGTGCGCCTCGGCGGTCGGGTCGACGCGGTCGACGCGGTGGTCGGCCAGGACGTACGTGCGCGTGCTCTGGGTGTCCTCCGCGACGGCCGACATGCGCATGGGGTAGACGAGCGAGCCGCTCGGGAACGTGACCCGGAGCGGCTGGAGCGTGCCGTCGAACGCGGCGGCCTCCTCGGGCGCGAGCCGGGCCGCGACGAACGACCAGCCCTCGCCGACGTAGGGGGCGAGGGCCGTCCGGATCGTCTCGGGGAGCTGGAACCCGCGCTCGGTGAGCCAGGCGTCGAGCGCGCCCGTGTCGGTCGCGCCGAGCGTCGTGACGTCGAGCGGCCCGAGGCGGACCTCGTCGAGCACCGTGACGCCCGCGCCCGCCACGGCGTCCGCGCCGCTCCCGAAGCCGAGCTCGGGCCACCACCGGGTGTCGGAGACGACGGCGCGCGGCCGGGTGAGCTCGTCGAGCTCGCGGAACACCTGCGGGTCGGCGAGCGCGACCTCGGCGGGTGCGGGCGTGGGCAGCAGCAGGCCGACCTCGGGCGCGTTCGACAGCGTGGAGAGCTCGACGAGCATCGTCTCGGTGGTCCCGTCCCACTGGAGGACCGCGGTCTCGTGGGAGACCGCCGTGTCGTACGCGGGCCCGTCGACGAGGCCGCCGCACGCGCACGCGCCCGCGGGTGGCGCCGCGACGACGCCCGTCCCCGCGAGCGCGACCGACACCACCGCCACGCGCAGCGCGCGTCGTGCTCCGGCTCCCCTGCCCATGCTTGGGAGGGTAGGTGCGTGCCCGGGGCACCGCGCGGCGGGTGCCGAATCGTGATGCCGTCGTGACGGCGTCGTGACCGGCCGTCAGCCGACGGCGGCGCTCACCCCGAGGTGCACGACGACGCCCAGCACGAGGGCCCAGGCCGCGACGGCCACGACGCCCCACGTGAAGACGCGGGCGCGCGGGGCCCCGAACCCGACCATCGCCGCGGCGGTGACGTGGCTCGGCAGGAGCAGCGGCCCGAGGAGGCTGACGCCGGGCACGCCGTAGCGGTCGAACACCTGCCGCATCCGCTGGCGCTTGGGCGTGGTCTCGACGGTCCGTCCGCGCGTGATCCCGCTGCGCGCGGCGCCGATGACCCAGACGACCAGGGCGAGCGCGATCGCGTTGCCGACGATCGCGACCGGGATGGCGACGAACGGGTTGACGCCCGCCACGACCCCGAGGACCGCCGCGCCCTCGGCCTCGACGTAGGGGATCGCGCCGGCGAGCAGGACCCCGACCCAGCGCAGGAAGGGCGGCAGGCCCTGCGTGAGGTCCTGGAGCCCGGTGACGATGTCGGTCATGGTGCGCCTCTCGTTGGTGGTGCCTCCAGCCTCGCGGCGGCACGGCGCCTGCGGCAGTGCGGCCCGTCACCGGACGGGGTGGAGTCCTCACCCGACGGGCATGACACGTGTCATGCGCTCGGAGCGGATCGTCGAACCTCCCGACGGATACCTCACGGGGGTATGATGGGGCGTACCCTGACGGGGTATCACCGCCGCACCACCCGCGCGGCGGGCGCGCTACCGCGTCCTGGACGAGGAGGAGAGCATGACCGACACGACCGAGGCGACGGCCGTCGAGCAGGAGCAGGCGGTCCACACCGGTCCGCACGGCTACGCGTCCGACAAGGAGGCGTACCTCAAGCGCATGCGCCGCATCGAGGGCCAGGTGCGCGGCATCGCTCGCATGATCGACGAGGACGTCTACTGCATCGACATCCTCACGCAGGTCTCCGCCGTCACCAAGGCGCTCCAGGCCGTGAGCATCGGCCTCGTCGAGGACCACCTGGGCCACTGCGTCGTCGACGCGGCCCGCCAGTCCGAGACGGAGGGCGCGGCGAAGGTCAAGGAGGCCGCCGACGCCATCGCCCGCCTCGTCCGCAGCTGACCACCCCACCACCCGAGGAGCACCATGAGCACCGTCACGACCCTGGGCGTCACCGGCATGACCTGCGGCAACTGCGTCGCCCACGTCACGAAGGACCTCGAGGCCGTCGCCGGCGTCGAGAACGTGAGCGTCGAGCTCCGCGTCGGCAGCACGTCCGAGGTCACGGTCTTCTCCGACGACCCGCTCGACGAGGCCGCGCTGCGCGAGGCCGTCGACGAGGCCGGGTACGAGGTCGCGTCGGTCGAGGTCCAGCAGGACGCGCTCGCCGCCCAGTACGCCGAGCAGGCGGCCGACAAGCAGGAGGCGCACGACTGCGCGTGCGGCTGCGGCACCGAGCCTGCCGCCGACGCCGCCCCCGCGACGAAGACGTACGACCTCCAGGTCCCGCCCCGCGCCTGACCGTCCCCGGTCCGCACCTCCCGGTGCCCGACGGCGGGACGCGCCTCGACCGCACGAGGCCGCGACCGTCGTCGGGCACCCCGGGTCCCGGTCGCCACCGCGACCCCGACCCCCGCGCGCACCAGCAGCGCCGCGCCCGCCGCGACGGCCACCACGCCGGACGACCGCGGCGACCTCGCCCCGCACCCCGTCGAGGAGCCCCACCGATGACCGCACAGCCCGCGCCCACGTCGACCGCCGCACCCGGCGGAGCCGCGGAGGCCCGGCCCGTCGCCGAGGTCGACCTCGCGATCGGCGGCATGACGTGCGCGTCGTGCGTCGCGCGCGTCGAGAAGCGCCTCAACCGCGTCGAGGGCGTCACGGCGACGGTCAACCTCCCGCTGGAGACCGCGCACGTCGTCCTCGCGGCCGACGTCACCGACGCCGACCTCGTCGAGGCCGTCGAGAAGGCCGGCTACACGGCCCGCGTCACGACCCGCCGCGCAGCCGCCGCGACCGAGCAGGGCGCTCCCCCGGCGGACCAGGGCGAGACGACCGCCGAGGCGGCGGCGCGGCCGGAGGACCCGGAGGCGGGCCCGCGCACCCCCGCCGACGACCCCGCCACCGAGCCGGCCCCCGCCACCGGGCCTGCCCCCGCCACCGGGCCTGCCCGCGCCGCCGGGCCTGCCCGCGGCACCGCCGCACCCGACGACGGCGCCGCCCCGACCGACCGCGGCGTCGTGCTGGCGCAGCGCCTGCGCGTCGCGGCGGTGCTCACCGTGCCGGTCGTCGCGCTGTCGATGGTCCCGGCGCTGCAGTTCACCGGCTGGCAGTGGGTCGTCGCGGCGCTCTCGCTGCCCGTCGTCACGTGGGCCGCGTGGCCGTTCCACGCGGCGGCGTTCCGCGCGGCCCGGCACGGCGCGTCGACGATGGACACGCTCGTGTCGCTCGGCGTGGTCGCCGCGACGCTCTGGTCGCTGTGGGCGCTGCTGCTGGGCGGCGCGGGCGAGCTCGGGATGCGCATGGAGCCGACGCTCGTCCCGTCGCGCGGCCACGCGGGCGCCGCTCCCGAGCTCTACTTCGAGGTCGCGGCCGTCGTGACGACGTTCCTGCTCGCGGGCCGGTACGCCGAGCACCGCTCGAAGCGGCGCGCGGGCGACGCGCTGCGGTCGCTGCTCGCGCTGGGCGCGAAGGACGCGGAGCGCATCCTGCTCGCCCCCGACGGCACCCCGCGCACCGGGCCCGACGGCGCGCGCGTCACCGAGCGCGTGCCCGTCGCCGACCTCGCGGTGGGCGACGTGTTCCTCGTGCGGCCGGGCGACAAGGTCGCGACGGACGGCGTCGTGCTCGAGGGGTCGAGCGCGGTCGACACGTCGCTGCTCACGGGCGAGCCGGTGCCGGTCGACGTCGGCCCCGGCGACGCCGTGACCGGTGCGACGGTGAACGCGGCGGGCGCGCTGCTGGTGCGGGCGACGCGCGTGGGCGAGGAGACGACGCTCGCGCAGATCGGCCGCCTCGTCACGCAGGCCCAGACGGCCAAGGCGCCGGTGCAGCGGCTCGCGGACCGCATCTCCGCGGTGTTCGTGCCGGTCGTGCTCGTGCTCGCGGTGGGGACCCTGGCGGCGTGGCTCCTCGCGGGTGCCGGGACGCAGCTCGCGTTCACCGCCGCGGTCGCGGTCCTCATCATCGCGTGCCCGTGCGCGCTGGGGCTCGCGACGCCGACGGCCCTGCTCGTCGGCACGGGCCGGGGCGCGCAGCTCGGCGTGCTCATCAAGGGCCCGGAGATCCTCGAGTCGACGCGCCGCGTCGACACGGTGGTGCTCGACAAGACGGGCACGGTCACCCAGGGCGCGATGGCGCTCGAGGCGGTCGTCACGCCGTCGGGCCGCGCGCCGCTCGACCGGCTCGTGGCCGACGACCCGACGGCTGCGGACGCGCGCGACGCCCTGCGGCACGCGGGCGCGGTCGAGGCCCTGAGCGAGCACCCGATCGCCCGCGCGATCACCGCGGCCGCGCGCGACCTGCCCGCGGGCGCCCCGGCGCCGGACGACGGCCCCCGGGTCGGGGCCGACGGCGTCGCGGTGGGATCGCTGCAGGCGTTCGACTTCCGCAGCGCCCCGGGCGGCGGGGTCGAGGCCGTCGTCCGGACCGCGCACTCGGGTCTCTCGCTGGGCGCCGACGGGGCGGGGCTCACCGCGCGCCGGGTGCTCGTCGGACAGCCCGCGTGGCTCGCGCGCGAGGGAGTGACCCCGGAGCCGGCCCTCGACGACGCGTTCGCGGCGGCCGAGGCGTCGGGGGCGAGCGCCGTCGTCGTCGCGTGGGACGGCCGGGCGCGCGCCGTGCTCGTGCTGCGCGACCCGGTGAAGCCCACGTCGGCCGAGGCCGTGCGCGAGCTCCGGGAGCTCGGCCTGCGGCCCTACCTGCTCACGGGCGACGGCGAGGGCGCGGCCCTCGAGGCGGCGCGCGCCGTCGGCATCGGGGAGACGGACGTCGTCGCGCGCGTCCTCCCCGACGAGAAGGTCGACGTCGTGGCCCGGCTCCAGCGCGAGGGGCGCGTCGTCGCGATGGTCGGGGACGGCGTGAACGACGCCGCCGCGCTCGCGACGGCCGACCTCGGGCTCGCGATGGGGACCGGCACCGACGTCGCGATCGAGGCGAGCGACCTCACGCTCGTCCGCGGCGACCTGCGCAGCGCGGCGACCGCGATCCGGCTGTCGCGCCGCACGCTGCGCGTCATCCAGCAGAACCTCTTCTGGGCCTTCGCGTACAACGTGGCGGCGATCCCGCTCGCGGCGGCCGGCCTGCTCAACCCGATGATCGCGGGCGCGGCGATGGCCGCGAGCTCGGTGCTCGTCGTCGGCAACTCCCTCCGTCTCCGCCGCGCGGCCTGACGCCCGGCACCCGCCCCGGAACCGACACCCGCCGAACACGGGGACGGCGACCGGAACCGCTCGGATCCGGTCGCTGACCCCGTGCTCGGCGGGAGGGGTGGGGGTCCGAGTGAGGGTCAGCGGAAGCGGCGGCCCTCGTCGCGGCGGTAGGCGCCGACCGCGAGGACGGCGAACAGCACCGTCCAGCCCAGGAGCACGAACCACGCCGCGCCGTACGCCGGCTCGCCCGTGAGCGCCTGGACGAGCAGGTCGCGGCCCGCGCGGGTCGGGGTGGCCTTCGAGATCGCGTCGAGCCAGTCGGGGAAGAGGAACGGCGGCAGGAACAGGCCGCCCGCGAACGCGAGCGGGAAGAGGATCACCTGCACGACCGGGAGCGCCGCCTTCGCCGACAGCGAGTAGCCGATCGCCATGCCGAGCAGCACGAACGGCACGGAGACGAGCAGCACCGTCCCGACGCCCGCGAGGAGCTGGGTCGCGGTGACGCTCGCGTCGGTGAACAGCCAGCCGATGAGGATGAGCGGCACGAGGCCGAACAGCGAGAAGATCCCGCCGTTGAGCACGCGCGCCGCCATGCGCGGCGCGGGCCCCGCGGGCAGCGTGCGGACGAACGGGTCGAACGGCAGCTGCCGGTCCTCCGCGACGCCGAGCCCGTACGTGAACAGGCTCGCCGAGCAGATCGCGAACAGCCCGAGCGACGCGACGGCCATGGTCGCCGCCACCGGGTCCTGGGCCACGGCCTTCTGCGGCACGACGAAGAAGAACATCGCGAGCGCCGGGAACAGCAGGTTGCCGAGCACCGCGACGGGAACGCGCACGGTCTCGAGGAACTGGTACTTGAGGTGCAGCCACGTGAGGCGCAGCGGCCCGGGCAGCGCCGCCGCCCGGGGGGTGGTGGTCGTGGTGGTCATCGGGCCCGTGCCTCCGTCGTCGGGGCCGCGTCGCGCGCGACCATCTGCTCGAACGCCTCCTCGAGGCTCGCACCCCGGATCTCGAGGTCGTGGAAGTCGACGCCCGAGGTGACGAGCTCACGCACGAGCGCGTCGGCGTCGGGCGTGTACAGCTCCTGGCGGCCGTCGCCGAGCCGGTCGGCCCGCACGACGCCCGGCCGGTCGCGCAGGTCGACGGCCGACCCGACGACGACGCGCCGCAGGGACACGCGCCGCAGGATCGCGTCGAGCGAGTCGTCGGCCTTCACGACGCCCTGGTCGATGACGACGACGCGCTGCGCGAGCGCCTGCACCTCCTCGAGGTAGTGGCTCGTGAGCAGCACCGTCCCGCCGCCCGCGTGGTACGCGCGGATCGCGTCCCACAGCGCCTGCCGAGCGCCGACGTCGAGCCCCGTCGTCGGCTCGTCGAGCAGCACGACGCGCGGGCGGCCCACCAGCGAGAGCGCGACGGCGAGGCGGCGCTTCTGCCCGCCGGACATCGCGCCCGTCTGGCGGCCCGCGAGCTCGGTGAGGCCGAACTGCTCGAGCAGCTCCGCCGTCGGGACCGGGTCGGGGTAGTGGCCGCCGACGAAGTCCACGACCTCCCGCACCTTGAGCGTCGCGGGCAGTCCCGTCTCCTGCGGCGTGAGGCCGAGGCCGACGCGGCTGCGGGCGTCGCGCGGGTCGCCCCCGAGGAGCCGCACCGTCCCGGAGTCGGGCCGTCGCTGCCCGCTGACCAGGGACAGCAGCGTCGACTTCCCGGCGCCGTTCGGGCCGAGCAGCCCGACGAGCTCGCCGCCCCCGACGGTGAGGGAGACGTCGTCGAGCGCGACGACCGCACCGAAGCGACGCGTCACGCGGTCGACGGCGACCACGGGCGGGGTGCGGTCCGTGCCCGACGGCGCGGGCTCGGCTCGGGCGGTCCGGACCGGGCCGGTGCGCGGGGCGCGCTCGGTGCGCTCGTCGCTCATGGTCGGGCTCCCTTCAGGAGGGCGTCGAGGGCGGTCGTGTAGTCCTCGAAGGCGACGCGACCGCGGGCGGTGAGGGACAGGTAGGTGGCGGGCGTGCGGCCCTCGTGCGTCTTGGTGACGGTTACGTAGCCGGCGTCCTCGAGCTTGCGCAGGTGCGTCGAGAGGTTGCCCGCGGTCATGTCGAGGAGCTTCTGGAGCTTGGGGAAGGACAGCTCGTCGCCCGTCGGGAGGGTGGCGAGCGTCGCGACCACGCGCAGCCGCGCGGGCGCGTGGATGACGGGGTCGAGCTCGGTCTCAGGCATCGGCCGCACCCTCCGCCGGCCGGGCGGGCACGGGGCGGGCCGCGCGGCGCCGTCGTCGGACGCGCACGACCTGCTCGATCGCGGCCATGACGAGGAAGCCGCCGCCGCCCGCGAGCGCCATGACGAGGTAGGTGAGCGGCAGCCCGGCGAACGTCGCGACGGCCGCGGTGAGGAGAATCCAGACGCCGAGGACGAACAGCCCGCGGTCGCCGAACGCGGCCGCGCCGCCGAGGTAGAGGAGGCCGACGACGACGCACGCGAACGCGTTGCTCGCGAGCGCCATGACCTCCTCGGACGCCCCGGCGCGGGCCAGCCCGCCGAGCACGAGGGCGAAGCAGACGAACCCGAGCATCCACGACCACCCGTACATCGCCCCGGTGCGGGCGCTCACGCCGCGCGTCCCGGCGGTGCGCGTGACGCTGTGGACGATCGTGAACGCGACGGCGGCCGCGATGAGGCTGAAGAAGACCCAGAAGGCCCACGGCTCGGGCTGGGCGCCCATGACCTGACCGGCGCCGCTCGTGACGCGGACCGTCGCGGTCCCGTCCGCGACCCGGACTGCGCTCGTCCACAGGCACAGGTAGCCGACGAGCCACGCGACGCCCCACGCGAGGAACAGCAGCCGGGAGTCGGGCTCGGTCGCCTGGCGCGCGCGCTCCTGCTGCTCGCGGATGAGGCGGAGCGTCTCGGCGGCGCCGAGGGACGGCTCGTCGGGCTCGCCGACGGCTCCGTCGTGGACGGCGTCGCCGTGGTCGGTCGTCATGGTGGCCTCTCGGTGGTGCGGGTCGTTCCGGAAACTACTTTGCACTGCAAACCTGTTTGTAGATTCCCACACGCGGGCGCCGTCGCGCAAGGCCCCGCGGGACGGATGGCGGCACAGCTCAGAAATGTGATATCACTTTGCTATACACGACGCGGCCCCGCCGCAGGAGAGGACGACCACCGTGACCGAGAGCGCAGCACCCCCGCAGGAGTCCGTCGGCGGCGAACCGACCGGCCGCCCCGTCGGTCACGACGGCACGCGCGTCGACGTCACCGAGCGGCCCGCCTGGTCCCTCGGAGCGGGCGGCGCGGCCGCCGTCATCGCGCTGAGCATCGTCCTGCTCCTCGGCGGCACGGGGCTCGTCGTGGCCGCCGCGGCGGAGGCCGGCAACCCCGCCGTGCTCATCACGCTCGGCGTCCTGGCGTTCCTCGCGGGCGTGCTCGTCCCGACCGGCGTCGCCGTCATCAACCCCGGCGAGACGGTCGTCGTCCAGTTCTTCGGCCGCTACCTCGGCACCGTCCGCACCACGGGCCTCGTCGCGACGGTGCCGCTCAGCACCCGCCGCCGCGTGTCCGTGCGCGTCCGGAACTTCGAGACGAGCGAGCTCAAGGTCAACGACGCCGACGGCAACCCCATCAACATCGCCGCGATCGTCGTCTGGCAGGTCGCCGACACCGCCAAGGCGTCGTTCGCGGTCGAGGACTACGACGACTTCGTCGTGGTCCAGGCCGAGTCCGCGCTGCGCCACGTCGCGATGTCCCACCCCTACGACGACGCCGAGGCCGGCGAGGAGTCGCTGCGCGGCGCGACTGAGGTCGTCTCGGCCGAGATCGCGGCCGAGGTCGCGGAGCGCGTCGTCGTGGCGGGCGTCGAGGTCATCGAGGCCCGCATCTCCAACCTCGCCTATGCGCCCGAGATCGCGCAGGCGATGCTCCAGCGCCAGCAGGCCGGGGCGATCATCGCGGCCCGCTCGCGCATCGTCGAGGGCGCGGTGTCCATGGTCGAGGACGCCCTGTCCCGCCTCGAGGCCGAGGACATCGTCACGCTCGACGACGAGCGCCGCGCGACGATGGTCTCGAACCTCCTCGTGGTGCTCTGCGGCGACAGCCGCGTGACGCCCGTCGTCAACACGGGGTCCCTGTACCAGTGACGCCCGTCGGGCCCACGCCGCCCGAGAAGCGCGACGCGCCCGACGACGGCGACCAGCCGTCGTCGGGCCGCGGCGTGCCCGCGGGCGGGCAGCAGGCCACGCCGGAGGGCGACGCACCCTTTCCGGGCGAGCAGGCGTCGTCGGGCACGGGCACAGCCCCCGACGCGGGTGCAGACGCGACCACAGGCACGGGCCGAGCGCAGCGGCCGCAGCGCAAGTCGGTCCTCCTGCGCCTCGACCCCGCCGTGCACGACGCCCTCGCCCGCTGGGCCGGCGACGACCTGCGCAGCGTCAACGCGCAGATCGAGATGCTCCTGCGCCGAGCGCTCGACGACGCGGGCCGCCTCCCCCGCGACGTCCGCCCACCCCGCCGCCCGGGCCGCCCACCCCGCCAATAGCCCCCCACCCGCCGAGCACGGGGTCCGCGACCGCTCTCGCCCCGATCCGGTCGCGGATCGCGTGCTCGCGGGGCGCTCCGCCCGTGGTCGGCGAGCAGGTTCTGTCCAGGGGGCACCGAGGTGGGTTCCGGTGAGCGGTGCTATAACCGGACGGTGCCCGACCTGACCGCTCCCGGCTCGCCCGCCGCGCCCGTGCCCGGCCCGACGGCCGCCGGCGTCCCCGGCACCGCCGACGGCGCTCCTCCCGCGCGCCCGGACCGTGCCACGCGCCGTCGTATCGGCGCGGAGATCTGGATCGTGCTCGGGCTCAGCCTCGGCAAGTCGGCGGTCTACGCGGTCATCAACATCGTCGCGCGGCTCACCGCCGGGACCCCGCTCGGCGAGCAGTCCGCGAGCCTCAACGTGAGCCGGTCGGCCCGCCCGTACCTCGACCTCACCTACCAGCTCGTCGGGATCTTCTTCGCCGTGCTGCCCGTCGCGCTCGCGCTGTACCTGCTCAGCGCGCGCGGCCGCTCCGCCGTCCGCGCCATCGGGCTCGACGGCGCCCGGCCCCTGCGCGACGTCGGCTGGGGGTTCGCGCTCGCCGCGGCCATCGGCATCCCCGGCCTGGGGT
This sequence comes from Cellulosimicrobium sp. 72-3, assembly GCF_013127315.1. Lineage (NCBI taxonomy): Bacteria > Bacillati > Actinomycetota > Actinomycetes > Micrococcales > Promicromonosporaceae > Cellulosimicrobium > Cellulosimicrobium sp. 72-3. The sequence continues at coordinate 317,637 of NZ_CP053419.1, read as the reverse complement.
TCTACGCGCTCGGCCGTGTCCTCGGCATCACGGTCGAGGTGCAGGCGTCGGCGCTCAACGCCGCGTGGTGGACGGTGCCCGTGCTCATCCTCGCCGCGCTGCAGAACGGCCTGCTCGAGGAGGTCATCGCGGTCGGCTACCTGTTCGAGCGCACGCGCGACCTCGGCTGGGGCCGCGTGAAGTTCGTCGTGTGGAGCTCGCTCCTGCGCGGGTCCTACCACCTGTACCAGGGCTTCGGGCCGTTCGTGGGGAACGTCGTCATGGGCGTCGTGTTCTCGTGGTTCTACACGTCCCGCTGGGGCCGGCACCGCGTCATGCCGCTCGTGATCGCGCACACCCTGCTCGACGTCGTCGCGTTCGTCGGGTACGCGCTGCTCCCCCTGGAGTGGAAGCAGTCCCTGGGCCTCGCCTGACGCCGCCCGCCGAGGGAGAGCCCAGGTCGTCCGGAGCAGAGCCCCGGCCTCCTCCATGGACCAGGGCTCTCCCCCGGCAGACCAGGGCTCTACCTCGCCAGACCGCGGCTCTACCCCACGGGACCACGGCTCTACCTCGGCGGGCCACGGCTCTCCCCCGACGGGCCGGGGCGTCAGGCGCCGCGGAGGGCGCGGAGCTGCTCGCGGCGCTCCGCCTGGAGCACCGGGTCCGGGACGGGCAGGGACGCGAGGAGACGCTGCGTGTACTCCTCGCGCGGGCTGCCCAGCACCTCGGCGCCCGTGCCCTCCTCGACCAGCCGCCCGCGATAGAGCACCGCGATGCGGTCGGACAGCAGGTCCACGACGGCGAGGTCGTGGGACACGAACAGGCTCGCGAAGCCGAGCTCGCGCTGGAGCTCGGCGAACAGCTCGAGCACGCGCGCCTGCACGGAGACGTCGAGCGCCGACGTCGGCTCGTCGGCCACGAGCAGCTCCGGGTCGAGCGCGAGGGCCCGGGCGAGCGACGCACGCTGGCGCTGCCCGCCGGAGAGCTCGTGCGGGAACCGGTCGCCGTACGACCGCGGGAGCTGCACCGCCTCCAGGAGCTCGTCGACGCGCCCGCGCGCCGCCTGGGGCGACTCCGCGCGCCCGTGCACGACGAGCGGCTCCGCGACGCAGTCCGCGATCGTGAGCAGCGGGTTGAAGCTCGTCGCGGGGTCCTGGAACACGAACCCGATGCGCGGCCGCACGGGGCGCAGCTCGCGTTCCCTCACGCCGTTCATCTCGACGCCGAGCACGCGCAGCGACCCGCCCGTCACCCGGGTGAGGCCGGCGACGGCGCGCGCGAACGTCGTCTTGCCGGAGCCGGACTCGCCCACGAGGCCGAGCACCTCGCCGGGCCGGATGGTGAGCGAGACGTCGTCGACCGCGGTGAAGCCGGGACGGCGCAGGCGGCCCGGGTAGGTGACGGTCAGTCCCTGCGCCGCCACCACGGGCTCCGCGTCCGCCCATTCGACGTCGCGGGCCGACGCGCGGGCCTCGGCCCGCGCGGTCCCCTCGCCGACGCGCGGCACGGAGTCGAGCAGCGCGCGCGTGTACGCGGCCTGCGGGGCGGCGAAGAGCTCGCGCGCGGGCGCCTGCTCGACGACCTTCCCCTGGTACATGACCGCGACCCGGTCGGCGAGGTCCGCGACGACGCCCATGTTGTGCGTGATGAGCACGATGGCCGTGCCGAACTCGTCGCGGCACCGGCGCAGGAGGTCGAGGATCTCGGCCTGGACGGTCACGTCGAGCGCGGTCGTGGGCTCGTCCGCGACGATGAGCCCCGGGTCGAGCACGAGGGCCATGGCGATGACGATGCGCTGCTTCTGCCCGCCGGAGAACTGGTGCGGGTAGTGGTCGACGCGCGTCTCCGGGTCGGGGATGCCGACGCGCCGCAGCACGTCGACCGCGCGCCGGCGCGCCTCGCGCCGCGACACCTTCGTGTGCGCGCGGATGCCCTCGACTATCTGCCAGCCCACCGTGTACACCGGGTTGAGCGCGGCGGACGGCTCCTGGAAGACCATCGCGACGTCGGTCCCGCGGACCTGGCGCAGCCGCTCCCCGCCCAGCGTCACGACGTCGTGGTCGGCCGTCCCGGCCTTGTTCGTCAGCACGACGGCGCCGCGCGCCGTCGCGGTCGACGGCAGCAGGCCGAGGATCGTCTTCGCGGTCACCGTCTTGCCGGACCCGGACTCGCCGACGACGGCCAGCACCTCCCCGGGTGCGACCTCCAGGTCGACGCCGTCGACGGCGCGCACCGCCCCGGCGTCGGTCGCGAACGACACCGCGAGGTCGCGGATCGTCACGACGGGGCGTGCGGCGTCACCGCTCTCGCGGCGGGTCGTCTCGGTCACGGCGCTCATCGCCGGTCCTCCGTCTCGTCGTGGGGTGCGTCCGCCGGAGCAGGCGCAGGACCGGCCGCGGGGCCCGCCGCCGGACCTGTCGCAGGGCCGCCGTCGTCCGGGGTGCTGCCGACCCGCCCGTCGAGCCCGACGGCGTCGGGGTCGCGCTGCCCGGGGACGGCCGCGAGCTCGTCGGAGCGCGAGCCCGCGCCCTCGATCGCGTCGAGGCCGCCGGGGCCGGCGATGAGCGTGCCGCCCGGGACCACCGACGTCTCCGCGACGTCGCCCGACACCTCGGCGGACGCGCGGCGCGAGCGCAGCCGCGGGTCGGCGAGGTCGTTGAGGCTCTCGCCGACGAGCGTGATGCCGAGCACCACGAGCACGATCGCGAGGCCCGGGAAGAGCGCGGTCCACCAGATGCCGCTCGTCACGTCGGACACGGCCTTGTTGAGGTCGTAGCCCCACTCGGCGGCCGCGGTCGGCTCGATGCCGAACCCGAGGAACCCGAGCCCGGCGAGCGTGAGGATCGCCTCGGACGCGTTGAGCGTGACGATGAGCGGCAGCGTGCGGGTCGAGTTCCGCAGGACGTGGCGCACCATGATGCGCCGGTGCGGCGTGCCGAGCACGCGCGCCGAGTCGACGAACGCCTCGCCCTTGATCCGCACGACCTCCGCGCGCGTGACGCGGAAGTACTGCGGCACGAACACCACGGTGATCGAGAAGGCCGCGGCGAGGATGCCGCCCCACATGCTCGACTGGCCGCCGGAGATGACGATCGCCATGAGGATCGCGAGGAGCAGGGACGGGAACGCGTAGATCGCGTCGCACACCACGACGAGCAGGCGGTCGGCCCAGCCGCCGAAGTACCCGGAGACGAGCCCGAGCAGCACCCCGACGACGATCGAGGCGAGGATCGCCACGACGATGACGAGGAGCGCCGTCTGCGCGCCCCAGATGACGCGCGACAGGACGTCGTAGCCGCCGACGGTCGTGCCGAGCAGGTGCTCGGCCGACGGCGGCTGCTGCGCGCCGAACGGCCCGTCCGCGGTGCGGAGCTGGCTGTACCCGTAGGGGGCGAGCACGGGCGCGAGGGCGGCGGTGAGCAGGAAGAGGCCCGTGATGACGAGGCCCGTGACGAGCATGCCGCGCTGCAGCCCGACGCTCTGCCGGAGCTGGTGGACGACGGGCAGGCGCTTCCACCACGCGACGCGCCCGCGCTCGGGGACGACGACGGGGACGGGGCCCCCGGTGCCCGGACCGGCCGGGACGACGGTCTCCGCGACCATGTCAGTACCTCACCCTCGGGTCGATGAGCGCCGCGATGATGTCGACGAGGAAGTTCGTGACCGCGACGATCACGGCCATCAGCACGACGATCCCCTGCACGGCGACGAAGTCGCGCGCCTGGAGGTACTCGGCGAGCTGGAAGCCGAGCCCCTTCCACTCGAACGTCGTCTCGGTGAGCACGGCGCCCGCGAGGAGCATCGCGACCTGGAGCCCGATGACGGTGATGATGGGGATGAGCGCGGGGCGCCACGCGTGCGCGCGCACGAGCCGGGACTCGCGCACGCCGCGCGACCGCGCCGCGACCACGTAGTCGGTCGAGAGCGTCCCGATGACGTTGGTGCGCACGAGCCGCAGGAACACGCCCGCCGTGAGCAGCCCGAGCGCGAGCGCCGGGAGGACGGCGTGCTCGAGCACGTCACCGACGATCGCCGGGTCGCCCGTCCGGATCGCGTCGATCAGGTAGAAGCCGGTCGGGTCGTCGAGGAACTGCAGCTCGATCTCCGCGTCGGTGGACGCGCGCCCGGACACGGGCAGCCAGCCGAGCCACACCGAGAAGACGAGCTTGAGCATGAGGCCGGCGAAGAACACGGGCGTCGCGTAGGCGAGGATCGCGGAGACGCGCAGGATCGCGTCGGGCACGCGGTCGCGCAGGTAGCCCGCGAGCATGCCCAGCGGGATGCCGACGACGAACGCGACGAGCAGAGCGTAGACCGCGAGCTCGAGCGTCGCGGTGCCGTACGTCGCGAGCACCTCGGTGACCGGGCGGTTGTCGCTGATCGTCGTGCCGAAGTCGCCGCGCACGATGCCGCCGAGGTACTCGAGGTACTGCACGACCGCCGGGCGGTCGTACCCGGCCTCGTGGATGCGCTCGGCGAGCTGGTCCGGCGTGAGCCGGCCGCCGAGCGCCGCGGTGATCGGGTCGCCCGTGGCCCGCATGACCACGAAGACCGTGGTCACGAGGATGAAGACCGTCGGGATGATGAGCAGCGCGCGGACCAGGATGTAGCTCCCGAGCCCGCCGCCGCGACGGCGGGTCGTGCGCGGGGTGCGCACCCGCCCCGCGCGGCCGCGGCCGCGGGGCGCGTCCTCGCCGACGGGCACGTCGGTGGTGGTGGTCGTCATGTCGTCTCTTCCTCAGGTGCCCGGGGCGTCGGCGTGGTCGCCGGTCCGGACGAGCGGTGCCCGGCCCTCCCCGCGGGTCGCGCGGGGAGGGCCGGGCGGCTGGGGCGGCTGCCGGTCAGCCCTTGGACAGCGCCGCGTAGCGGAACTTGAAGGACGGGTCCAGCGTGTCCTCGGCCCCCTCCACGTCCGTCCCGACGACCGCGACCTGCGCGCCCTGGAGGTACGGGAGCGTGGACAGGTCCGCCGCGACCTTGCTCTGGATCTCCTCGATGAGCGCGGTGCGCTCGTCGGCGTCGGGCGTCGCCGCCTGCTGGAGGATGAGGTCGTTGACCTCCTGGTTGGCGTAGTGGTTCACCAGGAAGTTCTCCGTGAGGAAGAACGGCGTGAGGTAGTTGTCCGCGTCGGAGTAGTCCGGGAACCAGCCGAGCTGGTACGCCGGGTAGACGTCGGACGTGCGCTCCTTGGCGTACGTGACCCACTCGGTGGTCTGCAGGTTGACCGTGAAGAGGCCGTCCTTCTCGAGCTGGTCCTTGATGAGCGCGTACTCGTCGGCCGACGACGGGCCGTAGTGGTCGTTCGAGTACTGCAGGTTGAGCGTCACGGGCGTCTCCACGCCGGCGTCGGCCAGGAGCTGCTGGGCCTTCGCGGCGTCGGGCTTGCCCGCGCCGTCGCCGTACATCTCCTTGAGCGGCTCGGCGGCGCCGGTCAGGCCCGCGGGGACGTAGGAGTACAGCGGGGTGTAGGTGCCCTTGTAGACCTGGTCCGAGAGCTCGTCGCGGTCGATGAGCGACGCGGCGGCCTGGCGCACGGCCAGCGCCTTGGCCGGGTCGGCCTCCGGCGTCTTCGCGCCGAACGGCTGGGTGTCGAAGTTGAACGTGATGTAGCGGATCTCGCCGCCGGGGCCGTCCACGACCTTGACGTCGTCGTTGCCGCGCAGGTCCTCGATGTCCGTCGCGGACAGGCTGCGCCACGCGACGTCGATCTTGCCCTGCTGGATCTCGAGCTTCATGTTCGACGCCTCGGCGAAGTACTTCACCGCGACCTTGTCGGTCTTCGCCGGGCCGAGGAGGCCCTCGTAGCCGTCGTACGCCTCGTAGGAGACGAGCTCGTTGAACTTGTAGCCCGTGATCGTGTACTGGCCGGCGAACGCCTTGCCGTCGACGATGTCCTGGTCCGAGGTGAGCGCGTCGGCCGCGAAGACGTCCTCGTCGACGATCGGGCCCGCCGGGCTGGACAGGATCTGCGGGAAGAGCTGGTCGTTCTCGCTCTTGAGGTGGAAGACGACGGTCGTGTCGTCGGGCGCCTCGACGCTGTCGAGGTTGTAGAGCAGCGACGCCGGCCCGTTCTCGTCGTTGATCGCGACCTGGCGGTCGAACGAGAACTTCACGTCGGACGACGTGAGGTCGTTGCCGTTGGCCCACTTGAGGCCCGGCTTGAGCTTGACCGTGTACTCGGTCGGCGAGGTGAACTCGGCCGACTCCGCGATGTCGGGCTCGACGTCGGGGCTGCCGTACGGGGTGTTCATGAGGAACGGGAAGACCTGGTTCATCACGGCGAACGAGCCGTTGTCGTACGAGCCGGCCGGGTCGAGCACCGTGATCTTGTCGGTGGTGCCGATGACGAGCGAGCCGCTCGCCGAACCGCCGCCGCCACCGTCGCCCTCGCCGTCGCTCGAGCCCCCGCCGCACGCGGTCAGGGTCAGCGTCACCGCCGTGATGCCGGCGGCCGCGGCGAGGAGCCGCTTCCTGGACACCGCTGTCATGTGTCTACCTCTTTCTCGGGTTTCTCGGGGTGCGAGACACCGGTGGCGCGACCTTGCACGCACCAGGACCCCGACCTGTCGGCGGAGTGCCGTGATTTCTAGCACAGTGCCGTGTCGCACAGGTGTCAGGATCGACAGAAACCCGGACAGAACGCCAGCGTTGTTACCCGGTCGTAACCCTGCGCCCCGGGCAACGGTCGTGACGTGAGACACACTCACGGCGGTCGCGCCGTGGGTGTAAGGTCCCGCCCCTTTCGGGGCGCCCGGCCCTGGCGGACGACGGCCGCACGGCCCTCAGGAGCCCGCGCGGTCCTCCGGTCCTGCTGCCCCGGGACCACCCGCTGCCGGGCCGTCCGGGGCAGGCTCGACCGGGGCGGGCTCCCCCGGGGCGGGCTCGGCCGGCGCGGGGTCGGCCGGCGCGGGGTCGGCCGGGGCGAGGTCGCTCGTCGGGGACGCGTCGGGCGCGGGAGCCGCCGGGTCGGCGGCCAAGGTTCCGGCGGGCGCCCCGCCCACGGCCGACGGCGGGGCCACGCCCGGGTGCACCGCGGCGGCGCCCAGCACCGACCCGCCCGTCACGACGACGCCGGCCGCGACCGCCTGTGCGCGCAGGTCGGCGAGCTCCCGCGCGACCGCCCGGACCGCGAAGCCGGAGACCACGTGGATCGCCCCGGACACGAACGCGTACAGGGCGAACACCACGGTGACGAGGCGCAGCACGTCGAACGCGTCGAGCGGGCGCGTGACGAGCAGGATCCCGAAGAGCACCGACACGATCCCCACCGCGAGCATCCACGCCCAGCCGAGGTCGCGGTTGCGCACGAGCGCCGCCGCCCCCGCGATCGTCGTGATGCCGAGGACGAGCACCCAGACGGCGAGGACGTAGTACAGCGCCGTCGCGCCGAGGTCCGGCCACAGCGCCACCACCACGCCGAACACGACGTTGACCCCGGCCTGCGCGAGCCACCACGCCGACCCGACCTGCTTGCGGTGCACGAACCCCTGGACGGCGACCAGCACGCCGTCGGCCACGAGGAACGCCCCCAGCACGACCCGGAGGGTCCCCAGCTGCTCGAGCGGCTCGATCATGAGGAGCAGGCCCAGGACGACGAGGAGCGTGCCCCGGACGACGGGGAGCCACCACACCCGGCGGAAGGGGTTGCGCTCCTGCCCGCTCTCGTCCGGCGTCGCGGGTGCGGCGCCTCCGGCCTCGTCGCGCTGCGTCGTCGTGCCACGTGCCATGCCGACCTCCCCAGGGGTGCTCGCCCCCCCATGCTAGGGAGGCCTTCCTCACACCCGCCCGTCGAACAACCCCCCACGGGCATCGGACAAGCGGTCGAACCGGGCGAATCACCCGGAGGAATCGGCCAAATACCGCGCCTGCCGGGACCCCCGGACCTAGACTCGCAGGCATGTCCTCCCCCGCGCCCGAGCCGACGACGGGCGACACGCCCCACGGGGGCGCGGTCGTCGAGGTCGGGTCGCTCGCCGCGTCGGGCCGGCGTGACGCCCGTCCGCAGACCGGCGCGCTCGAGGCGCTGCTCGCCCCGCGCGACGCCGACGACGAGGGCACCGTCCGGGTCGTCGACACCGCCGAGCAGCGGGTCCGGCACCCGATCGACTTCGTCAACCTCGTGCTGTGCGCGGTGGGCGTCGCGGTCGTCATGCTCATGTCGGTGTACGCGCACGGCACGACCGAGGGCGTCGCGGAGGACGTGCAGAACTTCTCGGACGTGCTCGCCCGGGTGCTCTTCCTCCCGGTCACCGTGCTCGAAGGGCTCATCACGCTCTTCGTGCCGCTCGCGGTGCTGGTCGAGCTCGGTCTGCGCCGGCTGGGGCGGCAGGTCGTCGAGTCCATCGTGGCCGCCGCGCTCGGCCTGCTCCTCGGGGTGCTGGTCGTGCTCGCGCTGCGCACGTGGGGCTCCGACGACCTGATCCGCGGGCTCTCCGCGTTCATCGACGGGTCGTGGCAGCTCACCATCCCCGACTACCTGTACGTCGCCGCGATCGCCGGCCTCCTCACGGCCGCGGGCACGCGCACCCGACGACGCACCGTCAAGTGGTCGTGGAACCTGCTGTTCGTCGCGATCGGCGTCGTGCTCATCACCGGCCAGGTCTCGCTGCCGGGCATCATCATCACGCTGCTGCTCGGGCGCATCGCCGGGCTGGCCGTGCGGTACGTCTCCGGCGTCCGCAGCGAGCGCGCCTACGGGCCCGATCTCGTGGCCGGGGTGCGGCGCGCGGGGTTCTCCCCCGTGGCGCTCGTCCGCGTGCGCGACGTCACCGACGACGACGAGCTCGCCGAGGCGGCGGACGACCCCATCACGGAGGTCGACGCCGAGGGCCGCATCACGGCCGAGGTGCACGTCGGCGTGCTGCGCGCGCCGGGCGCGGACGACGACGGCGGGACCGTCCTCACCGCCGACGCCGCCCTCGCGGCGCACCACCTCGGGGCTGCCCACCCCGACGAGAGCGAGGCCCCGCAAGGCACGGACGCCGCCCCCGAGCCGCAGGACGCCCCGTCCGACCCGGCCGCGATCGCGCTGACGCGCGCGGGCGACAACCGCGTCTACGCGATGCTCGCGGAGGACGACGTGCGCCGCGACGTCGTCGTGCTCGACGGCGACCGCCAGGTCGTCGGCTTCCTCACCCGCTTCTGGCGGTCGCTGCGCCTGCGCGGCAGCGAGGGTCGCGCCGCGATCTCGCTGCGCGCCGCCGCGGAGCGCACGGCCCTCCTGTCCTACGCGGCACGGGCGGCCGGCGTCCGCACGCCGCGGCTCCTGGGCGTCGCCGAGTCCGCCGACTCGATGGTGCTGGTCCAGGAGCACGCGACGGGCGCCGTGTCGCTGCGCGACCTGCCCGTCGAGGACGTCACCGGCTCGGTGCTCAACGAGGCGTGGCGCCAGCTCCGCCTCGCCCACTCCGCCGGGATCGCGCACCGCGCCCTGACCTCCGACGTCGTGCTCGTCTCGCACGACCCGGCGACGGGCGCCCCGGAGGTGTGGCTCACCGGGTGGGAGCAGGGCGACATCGCGTCGTCCGAGCTCGCGCGCCGCATGGACCTCGCCCAGATGGTCGCGCTGCTCGCGCTGCGCGTCGGGGCGCAGCGCGCCGTCGAGTCCGCGGTGAGCGTGCTGCCCGACGACGACATCGCCGCCATCGGCCCGCTGCTCCAGTCGGTCGCCCTGCCGCCGAGCACGCGCGAGGAGATCCGGCAGGACAAGGAGCTGCTCAAGGAGCTGCGCGCCGCGCTCGTGGAGCGGCTGCCCGAGGCGGACGTCGAGCCGCAGCGGATCACGCGGTTCGGCGCCCGCACGGTGCTGACGATCGCGCTCGTGATCGCCGCGGTGACCGCGCTCGTCACGTCGTTCAACTTCGAGCAGATCGCCGAGGCCGTCACCGAGGCGAACCCGTGGTGGGCCGTCCTGTCGTTCGTCCTCGGCATCCTCACGTGGGTCGGCGCCGCGCTGACGCTCACGGCGTTCTCGCCGAAGCGCCTGCCGTTCTGGCGCGTCAACCTGACGCAGGCGGCCGGCTCCTACGTCGCGCTCGCCGCGCCCGCGGGGATCGGCCCGGCGGCGCTCAACCTCCGGCTGCTCACGAAGCGCGGCATCTCGACGCCGATGGCCGTCGCCACCGTCGCGCTCGTGCAGGTGTCGCAGTTCGTCGTGACGATCCTCATCCTCGTGGTGCTGTCCGTCTTCACCGGCGAGGGCGGCCTGGTCCAGCTGCCCTCGACGACGGTGCTGCTCGCCATCGGCGGCGTCGCGCTCGCCGTGCTCGCGACGCTCCTCGTGCCCGCAGTGCGGACCTGGGCGCTCGCCAAGCTCCGGCCGACCGTCCAGCAGGTCTGGCCGCGGCTCTCGGAGATGCTCGGCCAGCCAGGGCGCCTCGCCGTCGGCCTCGCGGGGAACATCGTCATGACGCTCGGCTACGTGCTGGCCTTCGACGCCGCGCTCGCGGCGTTCGGGCAGGAGCTCGACCTCGTCGACGTCGCCGTGATCTACCTGGTCGGCAACGCGGCCGGCGCGGCCGTCCCGACGCCGGGCGGCCTGGGCACCATCGAGCTCGCGCTGACCGCGGGGCTCACCGCGGCCGGCGTCCCGGTCGCGCTCGCCACGTCGGCCACCCTCCTCTTCCGCGTCGCGACGTACTGGGCGCGCATCCCCATCGGCTGGTTCGCCATGCGCTTCCTGCAGAAGAAGGGCGACCTGTAGCGTCGGCGCCCCTAGTAGTCGCGCGCTACTGCTACCGTGCCGATACCAAACGTAGGCGGGAGAGTGGCGTGCGATCTATTGCTGTCTTCAACAATAAGGGTGGCGTTGGAAAGACCACATTGCTTTGCAATTTGGCTGCATACCTCGCGCGCAAGGAAAACAAGAAGGTCTTGATCATCGACGCAGACCCTCAATGCAATGCAACCCAGAGCATTTTCCAAGACGAACTGCTCGAAGATATATACCAGAAAAACTCCTTTACGATTCACAGTGTCGTACGCCCTCTTTCACGGGGACGCGGATTCGCCAGCGAACTGGAAACGCGCCATAGCCCGAGTTTCGGAGTCGATGTCCTAGTCGGGGATCCCGATCTTGGCCTCACGGAAGACTTGCTGGCTACCGACTGGGTGCAAGGCGCTGCGGGGGACATTCGTGGGCTACGAACTACCCTGCTCTTCACCCACTTGCTTGAGAAGTGCTCCAGCTACGATTACGTTTTTTTCGACATGGGTCCATCACTGGGTTCAATCAACCGCGCGGTTCTGCTCAGTTGTGACTACTATATAACCCCAATGTCGCTCGACATCTTCAGCCTTAAGGCGATTGAGAACATCGCAAAGTCTCTCAAAGGCTGGCGGCAAAAGTATGAGAAGGGCCTCGAAGACGTCCAAGACCCGGCAGAGGAACTTGAGATCGCCGAACCTGCATGGCGCTTGCGATTCGCCGGATATGTAACGCAGCAATACACCTTCAAGAGGGACTCAAGCGGAAACGCGCGACCAGTTAAGGCCTACGAACGCATCATGCGTCGCGTTCCGACGACCGTCGAAGAACATCTACTCACCAAAGATCAGAGTGTATCTGGCTACGACTTGGGGTCAATTCCCACTCTCCATTCCCTAGTGCCGCTCGGACAGACGAGCCGAAAGCCCATCTTTGCTCTCGAAGGCCGCGATGGTGTGGTCGGGGCCCACTTCACGAAGGTCAGGGAGTTTCGGGCCACGATTCAAGGGATCACCCACCGGCTCATGGACAACGTAGGGGATAGTCATGGCTGAGTACTGGCCCTCCGAACTCGTGGAAGACGTCGCTCGGCGTCGTGCCGTCTTGTACCTGGGTGCGGGCGTCTCCGCCGCCGCCACTACGGACGACGGGCGACACCCGCCCGGATGGTCCGATTTCCTGCAGACTGCGAGGCGTCGCTTGAGTGGTCGCGTTCCCAGCTCCACAGTCAAGGAGTTGATCGAGCAGGGGGATTTCCTGACCGCGTGCGAGCTCCTAAAGGACAAGCTGGATGAAAGTTGGCCAGAGGTCTTGAAGGACTCGTTCCTAACGCCTCGGTATCGCCCGAGCGCTCTTCACAAGCATCTTCACGCCCTCGATCTGTCCCTTGTGCTGACTCCCAATTTTGACAAGATCTACGACACCTTTGCCGGCAACGAGACCAATGGCGAGACGGTCGTCAAATCGTATTATGATCAAGACATTCCCTGGGTCATGCGTCGGAAGTACCGTGCAATCCTAAAGGTTCATGGGACGATTGACCAGCACACTCAGATGATTTTCACGCGCTCGGACTACGCTGCACAGCGGGCCCAGCATCAGGGTTTCTTTGATCTCGTAAGCGCACTATTCCTCACCCACACCTTTTTGTTCGTCGGCACGAGCCTCTCGGACCCGGATCTTCGGCTATTCCTCGAGACGCAAAACTACGTCCATCCCAACTCTCCTCCGCACTACATGCTGTGCCCGAAGGACGGCGTCCACCCGCACGTCGAGCCCTCAATTCGCAAGAACATGAACTTGAAGCTGCTACGCTACGACCCTCGCTCAAATCATGCCGAATTGCCATTGCTCGTTGCTGACCTTGTGGAGCGGGTCTCGGCGAAGCGTCAGACATTGGCCCTCGCTGAGAACTGGTAGGAGACGGGGACGTTCGACCCGGGACGGCGCGGGCGGCCCCCGATAGGCTCGCCGCGCACCCGCCGTCCCCACCGGTCGCGCGGGCGCTCACGATGCTCGACGAGGTGAGGAGCCCGCACGTGAGGATCGGTGTCCCCCGCGAGGTGAGGGACGGGGAGCGGCTGGTCGCCGCGACCCCGCGCACGGTCGAGCGCCTGCGGGCGCTCGGGTACGAGGTGGTCGTCGAGCACGACGCGGGCGCGGGGGCCACGTTCTCCGACGCCGCGTACGAGGCCGCGGGCGCCGCGGTGGTCGACGCCGCGACGGCGTGGGGGGCCGACGTCGTCACCGCCGTGAACGCGCCCATCGACGCGCAGGTGGCGCTCCTGCGCCCGGGCGCGACCCTCGTCGCGATGCTCGGTCCCGCGAACGACCCCGACCTCGTGCGGCGCCTCGCCGACCACGGCGTGACCGCGCTCGCGCTCGACGCCGTGCCCCGCATCTCGCGCGCCCAGGCCCTCGACGTCCTGAGCACGCTGTCGAACGTCGCGGGCTACCGCGCCGTCGTCGAGGCCGCGGCCGAGTACGGCGGCATGTTCGCCGGGCAGGTCACCGCCGCGGGCAAGACGCCGCCCGCGAAGGTCTTCGTCATCGGCGGCGGCGTCGCGGGCCTCGCCGCGGTGGGCGCGGCCGCGAGCCTCGGCGCGCAGGTGCGCGCGTTCGACGTCCGGACCGAGGCGGCCGAGCAGATCGAGTCCATGGGCGGCACCGCCGTGCGCGAGCCCGCGGCGCAGCAGGGCATGTCGGCCGACGGCTACGCGAAGCCGCTCACGCCCGAGCAGGAGGCGGCGGCCCTCGCCGTCTACGCGCGCGAGGCGGCCGACGCGGACGTCGTCGTCACGACGGCGCTCGTGCGCGGCCGGGCGCCGCGCACCCTCACGGCCGAGGCGGTCGCCGGGATGCGTCCCGGGAGCGTCGTCGTGGACCTCGCGGCCTCGGGCGGCGGCAACTGCGCGCTCACCGTGCCGGGCGAGCGTGTCGTCACCGAGAACGGCGTCGTGGTTGTCGGCTGGACCGACCTCGCGGGCCGGCTCCCGCAGCACACGTCGCAGCTCCTGGGAACGAACGTCGTGCACCTGCTCGAGCTGCTCACGCCCGGCACGGACGGCGTGCCCGTGCTCGACCTCGACGACCCGGTCCAGCGCGGCATGACCGTCGCGCGCGCCGGCGAGGTCCTCTGGCCGCCCCCGCCCGTCGCGGTGAGCGCGGCGCCGTCCCCCGCCGCGCCACCACCGCCGGACCCCGCCCAGGAGGCCGCGGACCGCGAGCGGGCCGCCGCGGAGGCCGCCGCCGCCGCGAGCCTGCGCCGCCGCCGTCGGACCGTCGGCGCCGCGCTCGCCGCGGTGCTCGTCACGCTCGCGCTGTCGTTCGCGCCGCCGTCGCTCGTCGGGCACGTCACGGTGTTCACGCTCGCGGTGATCGTCGGGTACTACGTCATCTCGAACGTCACGCACTCCCTGCACACGCCGCTCATGGCCCAGACGAACGCGATCTCCGGCATCATCCTCGTCGGCGCGCTCCTGCAGCTCGGCTCCGACGACTGGGTCGTCACGACGCTCGCGCTCGTCGCGGCGACGCTCGCGAGCATCAACGTGTTCGGTGGCTTCCTCGTCGCGAACCGCATGATCGGCATGTTCCGCAAGGACGTCCCCGCCCGCGCGCAGGGGGTGGCCCGATGACCGCCACGTCCGTCGCCCAGGCCGTCTACGTCCTCGCGGCCGTCCTGTTCGTGCTGAGCCTCGCGGGCCTGTCGAAGCAGGAGTCCGCGCGCCGCGGCAACGTCCTCGGCATGGTCGGCATGGTCCTCGCCCTGGCCGCGACGATCGTCCTCGCGCTCGGCACGAGCGCCCGCCCGGTCCTCGTCACCGCGCTGCTCGTCGCGGTCGTGCTCCTCGTGGGCGCCGCCGTCGGGACGTGGCGGGCCCGCCGCGTCGAGATGACGCAGATGCCCGAGCTCATCGCGATCCTGCACAGCTTCGTCGGGGCCGCGGCCGTGCTCGTCGGCTTCAACTCGTACCTCACCGCGCAGGCCGCGGGGCACGACGACGTCGCGCACCTCGTCGAGGTCTCGCTCGGCGTGCTCGTGGGCGCCGTGACGTTCACCGGCTCCGTCGTCGCGTTCCTCAAGCTGTCCGGTCGCACGCGGTCGGCGCCGCTCCAGCTCCCCGGCCGGAACCTGCTCAACCTCGGGGCGCTCGTGGCGAGCCTCGGGCTCGTCGCGTGGTTCGTCGTCGCGCCGTCCGTGTGGCCGCTGCTCCTGCTCACCGTCGTGTCGCTCGCGCTGGGCTGGCACCTCGTCGCGTCGATCGGGGGCGGCGACATGCCCGTCGTCGTCTCGATGCTCAACTCGTACTCCGGCTGGGCCGCCGCCGCGGCGGGCTTCATGCTCGGGAACGACCTGCTCATCGTCACGGGCGCGCTCGTCGGGTCCTCCGGTGCGATCCTCAGCTACATCATGTGCCGGGCCATGAACCGGTCGTTCGTGTCCGTCATCCTCGGCGGCTTCGGGGCCGAGGAGGGCGCGGCCCCCGCGGGTGGCGAGGGCCCGCAGGGCGAGCACCGCGAGGTGAGCGCCGACGACGTCGCGGCCCTCCTGCGCGACGCGCGGAGCGTCGTCATCACCCCGGGCTACGGCATGGCGGTCGCCAAGGCGCAGTACCCCGTCGCGGACCTCGTGCAGCTCCTGCGCGACGGCGGCGCCCAGGTCCGCTTCGGCGTCCACCCCGTCGCGGGCCGGCTCCCCGGGCACATGAACGTGCTGCTCGCGGAGGCGCGCGTCCCGTACGACATCGTGCTCGAGATGGACGAGATCAACGACGACCTGGCCGGGACGGACGTCGTGCTCGTCATCGGGGCGAACGACACCGTGAACCCGGCCGCGCTCGACGACCCCGGCTCGCCCATCGCGGGGATGCCCGTGCTGCACGTGTGGGAGGCGAAGCAGGTCGTCGTCTTCAAGCGGTCCATGGCGGCGGGCTACGCCGGGGTGCAGAACCCGCTGTTCTTCCGCGAGAACACCGGGATGCTCTTCGGGGACGCCAAGCAGCGGGTCGAGGACATCGTGGCGGCGCTCCGCGCGGGCTGAGGGGCCGCGGGCGACCGGGACGGTGCGGAGCCCGCGGAGCGCGCCCCGGCGATCAGCCGGGCACGCGCTCCCGGGCGGGTGCGAACGTCAGCGACGGCAGCGTCTCGAGCGTCCGGTGCGCGGCGACGTAGTCCTTGAGGTCCCCGCGGAAGACGACGCGGCCTGGCAGGTCGAGCAGCGTCTGGGGCCGCACCTGCCAGCGCTCGACCCCGAGGTCGCACACGCCCGCGCCGTGCAGCACGTGGTAGACGAACTCCGAGCAGAAGAACCGGTCCTCGGCCTCGTGCCCGCGGCCGAACCGCGCGCCGACGAGGCCGCGCACGTTGTACGAGAACGCGTGCGAGTCGAGCAGGAACTCGGTGATCCGGACGCGGATCGCCTCGTGCTGCTCGGGGGTCACGGGCACCGCGAGCACGACCCCCGGCACGACGTCCATGCCGCGGTACAGGCCGTCGTCGAACCGCTCGCGGCGGAAGCAGCCGACGAACGGGTTGCCCGCCCGGCGTCGGCCGAAGCTGAACATGAGGTCGAGCCCCTGGTCGAGCGCCAGGGAGGAGTGCGTGAACTCGTCGCGCGTCGCCAGCGCGATCGTCCGGGACAGGACCGTACGACTGCGGGACAGGACGACGTAGACGTTCACGCGAGTGACCATACGATGCCCGAGCCCGCAAGCGGAACGGGCGGAGCGGGGTATTTGTCCGGTCAGCCGCGACGAGGCGCCGTCGGCCGGGCCCGCGAGCGCGAGATCCCCGCGCTCATCCGTCCGACGGCGCCCGGTCGAGAACCACCCGGTCGAGGACCGCCCGTGCGTGCCGGAGGACCGGCTCGTCGACCATGCGGCCCTCGAACGTGAAGACGGCGCCCGCGCCGCCCGGGTTCGCGGCCGCGGCGTCGAGCAGCGCGCGGGCGTCGGCCACCTGCTCGGCGGTCGGCGCGTAGGCGGCGCGGATCACGGGGACGTGGCTCGGGTGGATGCACGCCGTCGCGGCAAACCCCGACGCGGCGGCGTCCTCGGCCTCGGCACGCAGACCGTCCAGGTCGCCCACGTCGAGGTGCACCGCGTCGACCGCAGCCTTCCCCGCCGCACCGGCCGCGAGCAGCACCGCGGCGCGGGCGTGCCGCGCGACGTCGCGGTACGTGCCGTCGGGGCGGCGGCTCGACGTCCCCCCGAGGGAGGCGACGAGGTCCTCCGCGCCCCACATCAGCGCGACGACCTCGGGCCTGCGGGCGAGCTCCGGCGCCGCGAGGACGCCGGCCGCCGTCTCGCACAGCGCGAGGACCCGGACGCCCGGGAGGCTGGTCGCGAGCGCTCCGAGCGAGCCGAGCAGCTCCGGGCCCGACTTCGCGACCATCACCGTGCGCAGCCGCGTGTCCGCGAGCGCCGCCACGTCGAGCGCGTGCTCGGGCGTCCCGACGGGGTTCACGCGCACGACCGTGCGCGCCGGGTCGAGCGTCGCGGACGCCTCGACGACGGCACGCCGCGCGGCGTCCTTGGCGTGCGGGGCGACGGCGTCCTCGAGGTCGAGGATCACGGCGTCCGCGCGGTCCGCGGCCTTGGCGAACCGGTCGGGTCGGTCGCCGGGGCAGAACAGCAGCGCGGGCCCGAGCCCGAACCCTGGCGGGGAGGCGGCGCGGTGCCCGACGCCGTCGGTCACCACGCGCTCTCCTCGTCGCCGCGCTCGAGCACGGGCTCGTGCACCCCTGCCGCGTGCTCGCCGAGCCCGGGGCCGTCGTCGTGCCCGGCGCCGGGCCCGGGGGTGTCACCGGGATCGGTACCCACCGTGCCCGCAGCCCCGGGTCCGGTGGCCGCCCCGGGGGACCGGGCGTCGTCGGGCACCGCCGCGGACGCCGCCTCGTGGGCGGCGCGCGTCCAGAAGAGCGCGGTGCGGACGGCGCGCGCGACGAGCGCGCCGTCCTGGTTGAGGCCGCGGTGCTCGAGGGTCACGACGCCCTGCCCCGGCCGCGACGCGGAGAGCCGCTTCTCGACGACCTCCGTCTCGGCGTAGAGGGTGTCGCCGTGGAACAGCGGCTGGGGGAACTCGACCTCGCGGAACCCGAGGTTCGCGACGATCGTGCCCTGCGTGACCTGCCCGACGGAGAGCCCGACGAGCGTCGACAGCGTCATCATCGAGTTGACGAGCCGCTGCCCGAACGGCTGGGTCGCGGCCCACGCGGCGTCGAGGTGCAGCGCCTGGTGGTTCATCGTGAGCGTGGAGAAGACGACGTCGTCCGCCTCCGTGAGCGTGCGGCCGGGACGGTGGCGGTAGACCACGCCCGTCTCCAGCTCGTCGTAGTACAGGCCCCGCTGGACCACCTCGCGCATGCTGCTCCTCCCCTCGTCCCTGACGTCGGCGTCGGTCCCCCGCTAGCCGTCCAGTCCCAGGCTCCTCGCGATGACCATGAGCTGCACCTCGGTCGTGCCCTCGCCGACCTCGAGCACCTTCGCGTCGCGGTAGTGCCGTGCGACGGGGTTCTCGTTGAGGAACCCGTAGCCGCCGAAGATCTGCGACGCGTCGCGGGCGTTCGCCATCGCGGCCTCGCCGCCCACGAGCTTCGCGACCGACGCCTCCGCCTTGAACGGCTTGCCGCGCACGAGCTTCTGCGCGGCGTCGAGCCACGCGAGGCGCGCGGTGTGGACGCGCGCCTGCATACGCGCGAGCGTGAACGCGACGTGCTGGTTCTCCCCGATCGACCGACCGAACACGACGCGCTCGCGCGCGTACCGCAGCGCCTCCTCGAGGCAGCCCTGCGCGGCGCCGGTCGCGAGGGCGGCGAACGCGATGCGGCCCTCGTCGAGCGCGCGGAGGAAGTTCGCGTACCCGCGGCCGCGCTCGCCGAGCAGGTTCCCGGCGGGCACGCGGACGTCGGTCAGCGTGAGGGGGTGCGTGTCCGAGGTGTGCCAGCCGACCTTGTCGTACGACGGCCCCACCTCGAGCCCGGGCGTCCCAGCCGGGACGATGATGCTCGACAGCTCCTTGCGCAGCTCGCCCTCCGGGCCGACCGTCTCGCCCGTGACGGCGGTGATCGTCACGAGGCTCGTGATGGGCGTCCCCGAGTTGGTGATGAACTGCTTGGACCCGTCGATCACCCACTCGTCGCCGTCGAGCCGCGCGGTCGTGCGGGTGCCGCCCGCGTCGGAGCCGGCACCGGCCTCGGTGAGCCCGAACGCCGCGAGCGCCCGCCCGGCGAGCAGGTCGGGCAGCCACCGCTCCTGCTGCTCGCGCGAGCCGTGCCGGTAGAGCGGGACGATCCCGAGCCCGACCCCGGCCTCGAGCGTCACCGCGATCGACTGGTCGACGCGCGCGAGCGCCTCGACGGCGAGGCACAGCGACACGTAGTCCTGGCCCTGGCCGCCGACGTCGCGCGGGAACGGCAGCCCGAACAGCCCGAGCTCCCCCATCTGCGCGATGATCTCCATCGGCAGGCGGCGTTCGGTGTCGTAGCGGTAGGCGGCGGGGGCGACGACGCTGTCCGCGAAGTCGCGCACCACCTGGCTGAGCTTCCGCTGCTCGTCGTCGAGCAGGACGTCGGCCTCGATCATGATGCTCCCTGGGTGTCGGGTTGCGGGACCGGGGCGGCGGGTTGTGCCGCACCGGAGTCGTGAGGGTGGACGACGGCGACCACCTGGTCCCGGCGCACGAGGTCGCCGGGGCGCACGCGCACGTCGGCGACGCCGTCGTGCGGGGCGAGGAGCGGGTGCTCCATCTTCATGGCCTCGACGGTGACGAGGACGTCCCCGGCGGTGACGGGGTCGCCGTCCGCGGCGGCCGTGACGACCGTGCCAGGCATCGCGGCGCGCACCTCGGGGTCGGTCGCGCCGGGCGCGTCACCCCGTGCCCGACGGCGGTCGGCCCGCGCCCGGGCGGCGCGCTGCTCCCGGTCCGGGGCGGCCAGGGCGACGGTCCGCCCGTCGCGCCACACCCACGCCGTCGCGGGCTCGCCGTCGGCCGGAGGTGCGTCGAGGGCGAGCCGCACGCGCTCCCGGACACCGTCCAGGGTGAGCCACCACGCGCCGTCGACCCCGGGGTCGCGGGCGAGCGACGCCCGGACCGCGCGCGTCGTCGAGCCGGGCCACGCGCCGTCGTCGGGTGCCGGCACGTGCACGACGGCGTCCCCCACCACCCCGGACACCCGCACCTCGTGCGCGCCCCCGCCGGCATCGACGAGCAGGACCCGCCGCGCCGCCGCGTCCCCGTTGAGCCGCCACCCGTCCCCCACCCGCCAGGGATCGCCGTCGGCAGCCACTCCGACGTCGAGCAGGCGGTCATGGCCCGTCCCGCCCCCCGGACGAGCTACAACCACCTGCTCGACGAGGAACAGGGCTGCGGCGACGAGGTCGACCCAGTCCGGGCCGTCGGACGGCGAGCCGACCTCCGAGGCGAGGGGGCGGGGGGTGTGCGCGCCGTCGTGGTCGGGCCTGGCGGGAGCGCCCGAGGAACGAGGGCGCGGAGGGTAGACGGCGCGCGCACCCCCCGGCCCCTCGCCGGACCCGGCCATCCCGGAACCGGCGGAGACCAGACGGTCGATCAGGCCGGTGTCGAGCCGGCCCGCACGGACGTCGTCGTCCGCGAGGAGAGACCGCAGGAACGCCGTGTTCGTCTCGACACCCAGCACGACCGTCCGCGCGAGCAGGCCGTCGAGGCGCTCCACGGCCTCGTCGCGCGTCTCTCCCCACGCCACCGCCTTGGCGAGCATCGGGTCGTAGTGACCGCCGACCACCGAGCCTGCGCAGATGCCGGAGTCCAGGCGCAGCGGCGAGGCGCCGGGCCCGGCAGGGGCGTCGCCGTCGTCGTAGACCCGGACCGACCCGGTGGCCGGGAGGAAACCGCGCTCGGGCGACTCGGCGTAGAGGCGCGCCTCGACGGCGTGGCCGCGGAGCACGACGTCGCTCTGCGCCACGCCCAGCGGCTCGCCCGCCGCGACGCGCAGCTGGAGCGCGACGAGGTCGAGGCCGGTGACCATCTCGGTCACGGGGTGCTCCACCTGGAGGCGCGTGTTCATCTCGATGAAGAAGAACTCGTCCGGGCTCGCGGCGGGGACGAGGAACTCGACCGTCCCGGCGCCGACGTACCCGACGGACCGCGCGACCTCGCACGCGGCCTCGCCCATGCGGGCGCGCTGCTCCGCGGTGAGGAGCGGCGACGGCGCCTCCTCGACCACCTTCTGGTGGCGGCGCTGGAGCGAGCACTCGCGCTCGCCCAGGTGGACCACGGTCCCGTGCGTGTCGGCGAGCACCTGCACCTCGATGTGGCGCGGCGCCTCGACGAGGCGTTCGAGCAGGAGCGTGTCGTCGCCGAACGACGACGCCGCGACCCGCCGCGCCGACGCGAGCGCGCCCGGCAGGTCGGCCTCGGCGCGCACGACGACCATGCCCTTGCCCCCGCCCCCGGCGGACGGCTTGACGAGCAGCGGGAACCCGACGGCGCCCGCGGCGGCGAGGAGGTCGTCGTCGGACATGCCCGGCTCGCCCGCCCCGGGCACGACGGGCACGCCCCGCGCGCCGACGATGCTCTTCGCGGCGAGCTTGTCGGCCATCGCCTCGAGCGCGTCGACGCCCGGCCCGACGAACGCGATCCCCGCGCGCTCGCACGCCCGGGCGAGCGCCGGGTTCTCCGAGAGGAAGCCGTAGCCGGGGTGGACCGCCTCGGCCCCGGTCGCGACGGCCGCGGCGACGACGGCGTCGACATCGAGGTAGCTCTGCGCGGCGGGCGCGGGCCCGAGCCGGACCGCGACGTCCGCCTCGCGCACGTGGCGCGCGTCGGCGTCGGCGTCGGAGAAGACGGCGACGGACCGCACGCCGAGGCGGCGCAGCGTGCCGATCACGCGGCACGCGATCTCGCCGCGGTTCGCGACGAGGACCGTGCGGAAGCCAGTCCCGCCGGACGGGTGGGCGGTCGCGTCGTGGAAGGTGCGGGAGGTCATCGGCTCACATCCGGAAGAGGCCGAACCGGTCACCGGTCCAGGTCTCGGCGAGGGGCGTGCGCGCGCACACGCCGAGGGCGAGGCCGAGCACGCGGCGCGTGTCGGCGGGGTCGATCACGCCGTCGTCCCACAGCCGCGCGGTCGCGTAGTAGGGGCTGCCGTGCTCGTCGTAGTCGGCGCGGATGCCGGCGGAGAACGCGGCCTCCTCGTCGGGGTCCCACGTCTCGCCGCGCGCCGCGAGCTGGTCGCGCTTGACGGTCGACAGCACGGACGCGGCCTGCGGGCCGCCCATCACGGAGATGCGGCTCGCGGGCCACGACCACAGGAAGCGCGGCGAGTACGCGCGCCCGCACATCGAGTAGTTCCCCGCCCCGAACGACCCGCCGACGATCACCGTGAGCTTGGGGACGCGCGTCGTCGCGACGGCCGTGACCATCTTGGCGCCGTCCTTCGCGATCCCGCCCGCCTCGGCGTCGGTGCCGACCATGAAGCCGGAGATGTTCTGCAGGAACAGCAGCGGGATGCCGCGCTGGTCGCACAGCTCGACGAAGTGCGCCCCCTTGAGCGCGGACGCCGAGAACAGCACGCCCTGGTTCGCGAGGATCCCCACCGGGTGCCCGTGGATGCGCGCGAAGCCCGTGACGAGCGTGTCGCCGTACTCGCGCTTGAACTCGTCGAACCGGCTCCCGTCGACGAGCCGGGCGATGACCTCGCGCGGGTCGTAGGGGGCCTGGACGTCGGCCGGGACGGCGGCGTACAGATCCTCCCCCGGGTCCTGTACGGCGGCACCTGCCACGCGTGGAGGCTCGCCGGGGGACACGTCCCACGCGGGCTCCGGGTCGGGCGGGAGCGTCGCGACGATGCGCCGCACGGTGTCGAGCGCGTCCTCGTCGTCGTCGGCGAGGTGGTCGACGACGCCGCTGCGACGCGCGTGCAGCTCGCCGCCGCCGAGCTCCTCCGCCGTGACCACCTCGCCGATCGCCGCCTTCACGAGCGGCGGCCCGCCGAGGAAGATCGTGCCCTGCCCGCGCACGATGACCGTCTCGTCGCTCATCGCGGGCACGTAGGCGCCGCCCGCCGTGCACGACCCGAGCACCGCGGAGATCTGCGGGATCCCCGCCGCCGAGAGGCGCGCCTGGTGGTAGAAGATTCGGCCGAAGTGGTCGCGGTCCGGGAACACCTCGGCCTGCCGGGGCAGGAACGCGCCGCCCGAGTCGACGAGGTAGACGCACGGCAGCCGGTTCTCCAGCGCGATCTCCTGCGCCCGCAGGTGCTTCTTCACCGTGAGCGGGTGGTACGTGCCGCCCTTCACGGTCGCGTCGTTGCACACGACCATGACCTGCCGCCCGCTCACGACGCCGATCCCGGCGACGACGCCCGCGGCCGGCCACGCGCCGTCGTCCACGCCGTACCCGGCGAGGGGCGCGATCTCCAGGAACGGGCTGCCCTCGTCGAGCAGGCGGTCGACGCGGTCGCGCGGGAGCAGCTTGCCGCGCGCCACGTGCCGGTCGCGCGCCGACGCCGGGCCGCCCCGCGCGACGTCCGCCGTGCGCTCGCGCAGCTCCTGCGCGAGCCCGCGCTGCGCGGCGTCGTTCGCCCGGGCCGCGTCCGACCCGGGCTCGACGGCGCTCGTCAGGCCGGTCACGCGACCACCTCCTGCCGGCTCCCGGCGAGGAGCGCGAGCGCCGGATCCTCCAGCAGCGCGCCCAGGTCGGCGAGGAAGCGCGCGCCCTGCTCGCCGTCGACCACGCGGTGGTCGAACGACAGGCTGAGCGTGACGACGTCGCGCAGCGCGACCTCGCCGTCGTGCTCCCAGGGCCGACGCCGCACCGCCCCCAGGCCGAGGATCGCCGCCTCGCCGGGGACGAGGATCGGGGTGCCCGCGTCGACGCCGAACACCCCGACGTTGGTGATCGAGATCGTCCCGCCGGTCAGGCGCTCGGGCGTCGTGCGGCCGTCGCGCGCGGTGGTCGTGAGGTCGGTCAGCGCGACGGCGAGGTCGGGCAGGTCGAGCGCCTGCGCGTCGGGCACGTGCGGCACGACGAGGCCTCGGTCGGTCGCGACCGCGATCCCCAGGTGCACCCGTCGGTGCCGCACGATCTCCGCCGAGCCGTCAGGGAGGTCGCGCCACGCGCTGTTGAGCGCGGGGTGGCGCGGCAGCACGAGGCACAGCGCGCGGGCCGCGAGCGCCAGCACGGTGATCCGCGCGCCGCGCGCGAGACGGTGGGTCCGCAGCCGTTCCAGGAGCTCGACGCTCCGCGTCACGTCCACCGTGAGGAACACCGTCGCGTGGGGCGCCGTGAACGCGCTCGCCACCATCGCCGCCGCGGTGTGCTTGCGCACGCCCCGCACGGGCACGACCTCCGCCTCGAGGCCGGCCGCGCGGTCGGCGGCCACGCCCGTCACCGCACCCGGCGCCGAGAGGGGAGAAGTGGCCCCTCGGCCGCGGTCCGGAGGGGCCACTTCTCGCTTCTCGCCGCTCGGTGCCCCCGGGCCGGCGGACGTCGCGGGGTGCGCGTGGTGCTCGTCACGCGGTCGGCGGGCGACGTCGCGATGGCAGCTCACCGCCGCGAGGACGTCCTCGCGCGTGATGAGCCCGTCGCGGCCGGAGCCCTCGACGCGGTCGATCCGCACGCCGAGCTTCTTCGCGAGCGCGCGCACCGGCGGCGTCGACCGGGGCCGCTCGCCGGTCACGGTGGTGCGGCGGGGCGCCTCGGCGACGTCGGGCGGTGAAACCTGGGTCTCAGTCACCGCCCGCCGGGGTCGACGCGCGGGCCGCCCGACCCGGTCGGGTCGGGCCCCGTAGCCGACGAGGTTCGGCTCAGGCGCGTCGGCGGGGTCGGCCAGGGTGGCGGCCGGGGCGGCTCCCACCCCGGCGACCGCCCCGACCAGGGCGGGGACGGCGTCGGGCACCCGGGCCGGGACCTCGGCGGACCCGGGCGCCGCGGCGCCGTCCGCCACGGGGGCGGCACCGCCGCCGGACACGGGGGCCGCGCCGTCGTCGACCTCGAAGGTGACCAGCGGCTCGCCGACGCTCACCGTCTGGCCCTCCTCGGCGTGGAGGGACGCGACGACGCCCGCGTACGGGGACGGGAGGTCGACGAGGGCCTTCGCGGTCTCGACCTCCGCGATGACCTGGTTGAGCTCGACGCGGTCGCCCGCGTGGACGTGCCAGCTGACGATGTCGGACTCGGTGAGGCCCTCGCCCAGGTCGGGGAGGCGGAACTCGCGCAGCGCCGTCATCGGGCCACCTCCGCGACGGGGCGCCCGGACGACGGCACGAACGGCTCGACGCGCCCCAGCACGCGGTCGACGCCGTCGAGGATGCGGTCGAGGTCGGGCAGGTAGTGGCCCTCGAGCTTCGCGGGCGGGTACGGCATGCCGTGGCCCGTGACCCGCACGGGCGGGGCCTCGAGGTACTCGAAGCAGCGGTCCGTCACGGTCGCGGCGATCTCCGCGCCGAGCCCGGCCTGGCGCGGGGCCTCGTGCGTGACGACGACCCGCCCGGTCTTGCGGACCGACGCCGCGACGGTGTCGTGGTCGATCGGCGACAGCGAGCGCAGGTCGACCACCTCGACGGAGACGCCGTCGTCCGACGCGGCGACGGCGGCGTCGAGCGCGGTCCCGACGAGGCCGCCCCACGTGACGAGCGTGACGTCGTGGCCCTCGCGCACGACGCGGGCCCGGTCCATGGGCGGCGGGTCGACGGGGTCGAGGTCGACCTCGCCCTTGAGGTGGTAGCGCCGCTTGGGCTCGAAGAAGATCACCGGGTCGTCGCACGCGACGGCCTGACGGAGCACGGTGTACGCGTCCTGGGGGTTCGCGACCGACACGACGCGCAGCCCGGCCGTGTGCGCGAACAGCGCCTCGGGCGACTCCGAGTGGTGCTCGGCCGCGCCGATGCCGCCGCCCACGGGGATGCGGATCGTGATCGGCAGGCGCACCTTCCCACCGGTGCGCGCGTGCATCTTCGCGAGCTGGGACAGGATCTGGTCGAACGCGACGAACACGAAGCCGTCAAACTGGATCTCGCACACCGGCCGGTAGCCGCGGTACGCGAGCCCGACGGCCGTCCCGATGATCCCGGACTCCGCGAGCGGGGTGTCGAGCACGCGCCGCGGTCCGAACTCCGCCTGGAGCCCGTCCGTCACGCGGTAGACGCCACCCAGGCGGCCGACGTCCTCGCCCATGACGACCACGCGGTCGTCGTCCGTCATCGCGCGGTGCAGCCCGGCGCCGAGCGCCTTCGCGAGCGTGAGGGTCGTCATCGCGCCTCCTCCCCGTCGAAGCCGGCGAGATAGTGCGCGTACTCCGCGCGCTCGCGGTCCAGCGCGTGGTGCGGCTCCGCGTAGACGTGGTCGAAGAGCGAGAGCGGCGGCGGGTCGGTGAGCGCGACGCACCCGGCGCGCAGCTCGGCGGCCGCCGCGTCGGCGACCTCCTGTACGTGCGCCGCGCCCGCGTCGTCGAGCACCCCGACGGCGCGCAGGTACGCCTCGAAGCGCGCGATCGGGTCGCGGCGCGTCCACTCCTCCACCTCGGCCGCGTCGCGGTAGCGCTTCGGGTCGTCGGCCGTGGTGTGCGGGCCCATGCGGTAGGTGACGGCCTCGATCAACGTGGGGCCGCCGTCGTGCCGGGCGCGGTCGAGGGCCGCGCGGGTCACGGCGAGCACGGCGAGGACGTCGTTGCCGTCGACGCGCACGCCCGGCAGTCCGAACCCGCGGGCGCGCTCCGCGAGCGGGACGCGCGACTGGAGCGCGACCGGCTCGGAGATGGCCCACTGGTTGTTCTGGCAGAAGAACACCACCGGCGAGCGGTACGTGGACGCGAAGACGAACGCCTCGTTCACGTCGCCCTGGCTCATCGCACCGTCGCCGAAGTACGACACCCCGACCGGCAGCCCGGCGGCGGCGTCGACGCGGCCGGCGTCGACGTCGTTCTGCACGCCCATCGCCCAGCCCGTCGCGTGCAGCGCCTGGGCGCCGATGATGACCTGCGGCGACGCCATGCCGATCGCGTACGGGTCCCAGCCGGAGACCGCGACGCCGCGCCACACGCGCACGAGGTCGACGAGCGCCGCGCCGCGCACCCGCGCGACGGCGTGCTCGCGGTAGGAGGAGAAGACGAAGTCGTCGTCGCGCAGCGCGCGCGCCGAGCCGACCTGCGCCGCCTCCTGGCCGAGGAGCGGCGGCCAGAGCGCGAGCTCGCCCTGCCGCTGGAGCGCCGTGGCCTCCGCGTCGATGCGACGCGCCACGACCATGTCCGTGTGGAGCCGCAGCAGCGCCGACCGGGCCGACGCGCGCGCGGCGTCGTCGGACGCCGTCGGGTCGAGGTCCGCGAGCCACCGGTCGAGGTCCGGGTCGCGGTGGCGGGTGCCGTCCTCGTCGAGCACGCGCAGGGTCGGCGTCGACCCGGGGCCCGGGTCGGGCGGGTCCTGCCGCGGCGCGTCCTTGCGCACGTCGCGCACCACGTTCTTCCGGTCTGCTCGTGCGTCGCGCGGGGTTGCCGCCCGGTGACCGTCGTACGCCTTCGGCGGGGTCGCCGCCGTCGGTCCGGTCCGCACCGCAGGTTCGCTGGGCATCGTCGCCACCTCACCTCGGGGAGCCGGTCCTCTCCGTCGAGGACCGAGGTAGGGGGAACGTAACCCGCGTCACGCACATGGCTCCACCGACGCCTGCCGCACCGTGCACTGTGACCGCTGTCACTCGGTTAGGGTGAGCACCATGCACAGCGCCGACGCTGTCGACCTCGACCTCCTGCTCGCGCTCGCCGACGACCCGCGGGCCACGATCGTCGCGCTCGCCGACCGGCTGCGGCTCTCCCGCAACACGGTCGCCGCGCGGCTCGCACGCCTCGAGGCCGAGGGCGCGTTCCTCGACCTCGACCGGCGCATCGACCCGCACGTGCTGGGACACCCCCTCACGGCGTTCGTCGAGGTGCAGCTCCGGCAGAAGGAGCTCGCGCGCATCGTCGACGACCTCGCGCGCATCCCCGAGGTCGTGCAGGCGTTCGGGCGCAGCGGCACCGCGGACCTGCGCGTCACCGTCGCGTGCCGCGACACGGACCACCTGTTCCGCATCGACGCCGCGATCCTCGCGATCGACGGCGTCGAGCGCACCGAGACGTCGCTCTCCATGGGCGAGCTCATCCCCTACCGGCTGCGGCCGCTCATCGAGAAGCAGCGCCGCGGACCGCGCTGACGGGGACGGTCAGCTGAAGCCGATCGCGCGCTGCGCGACCCGGTAGGCCAGGACCGTCACGCGCCGTCCCGCCGGACCGGGGAGGTTGGCGATCTGCCCGAGGCCCGACCAGCGCACCTGGTGGTAGAGCTGGGGGTCCTGGGCGCGCAGGCGCGACCAGAGCCGCTCCTTCTCCACGAGGCACGCGGGCGTCCCCGCGCGCACGAGCAGGATCGACGACACCGCGCAGATGATCTCCACGTAGTGCAGCAGGTAGCGGCGCAGCCGCCGGTCGGTCACCGGGGTCCGGGAGACGTGCTCGAGCATGAGCCAGTTGACGCGGAGCTGCTGGTCGAGCCGCTTGAGCATGACCGCCTCGTGCACGGACTGGTCCTCGCGGCCGATGAAGTACCGGTAGAGGTCGACGTCGAGGTAGTACAGCGTGCGGACGTGCGCGAGCGGCACCAGCGCGTATAGGTTGTCCACGTAGAACGTGTGCTCGGGGAGCCGCAGGCCCGCGTCGCGCAGCACCTGGGTCCGGTACATCAGCGCGTGCATCATCATGTACTGGCGCTTGGCGAAGCGGCGGGTCTGCGACCACGTGAGCACGCGCCCGCGCGGCAGCGCGCCGCGGTACCGGACGGCCGTCTTCACACGCTTGCCGACCTTCTCGTACACGAAGTTGCTCACCAGCAGGTCGACGGGCTCCCCGCCGGGGGTGCCGGCGTCCACGAACCGGCGCACGAACCCGCGCAGCGTCGCGAGTACCTGGGCGAGCGCGGCGCGGTCCACCCAGTCGTCGGCGTCCACGACCTTGAGGTACTCCCCGCGCGCGTGGTCGAGGCCGGTGTTGATCGCCGACCCGTGCCCGCCGTTGGCCTTGCGCAGCACGTGCACCTCGCCCGGGTACCGGTCCGCGTAGCCCTGGGCGAGCGCCGCCGTCCCGTCCGTGGAGCCGTCGTCGACGACGAGCACCTCCACCTCGGGACCGAACCCGACGAGCGAGTCGAGCGCGCGCGCCAGGTACGGCTCGGCGTTGAACGCCGGGACCACGACGGTCAGGAGCGGGGTCACGACGCACGCACCTCTCCGGCGTGCTCCGCCTCCGGCGCGGCCGGAGTCTCGGGCACCTGCTTGAAGATGACCTTGAAGATCGGGAAGAACACCCAGAACGAGATCGCGGCGTTGATGATCATCGTCGTGAAGTCCGCGAGGGTCTCACCGGCGCCGCCCAGGCCCCACGTGTCGATGAACAGCTCGTAGATCGGCGTCTTGTACAGGCCCTGCGCGGCGGCCGCCGCGATCGAGATGACGACGTACGCGATGGTGTACCAGAGCGCGGCCTTCGCGACCGACGAGTTCGACTTGAACGTGATGGTGCGCTGAGCGAAGAAGTTGATCACCTGCGCCACCAGCAAGGTGATCTGCACGGCGAGGAAGTATGCCAGCCCCCCGCCACCGCCCGGGAGCGGACCGGCGGCGTAGTCGAACACGTAGAACGTCGACCCGTCCGGGTTCGTCCCGACCGGCCAGACCTGGAACGCGACGTCGACCAGGGCGGTCATGCCGAAGACCCACTTGATGAGGGGCATGAGCGCGAGCTGCAGCACGGTGATGCCGTTGCTCAGCACGAGGAACACGACGAACTGCGCGGTCCCCGGTCGCTTCTCGGAGAACCGGCGCCAGGCGTCGCGGAGGCGGGTGAGCATGGGTGTTCCCTTTCGAGCGGGTCAGGCGTCGCCGCGCAGCGCGCGGGCGGTACGACGGTCGGCACGGCGGTTGCGGACGAACCCGCGCACGACGGCGCCGGTGCCGCGGAAGAAGTGGCCGTTGACGATGCGGACGATGCCGTCGACCATCGCGTCGTCGACCATGCCGCCGGTCATCTTCCCGATGGCGCGGAACGGCATGTTGAGCAGGAAGAGGACGTTGAGGTCCGGCGCGCCCTTGCGGTCCGCCGCGTCGCGCCGCCAGGACAGGACCCGGAACGCGAGCCGGGCGAGGGGCGAGCGCGCGTCGGCGAGGCGCGAGAGCGGGTCGTTCACACCGAGCACCCCGGACCACACCGCGGTCGGGACCGGTCGGCCGAGGAGCGCCGCGAACTGCGCGTCCGACACGTCGTGGACGCGTCCGGTGCGGTACGGCTCGGGCAGGTCGTCCTCGGTGCGCGGAGGCACCGTGCCGTCGAGCTCGACCGTCGCGCGCAGCGGGAGGTCGTCGACGTGGGAGCCGACGAGCACCGACCAGGCACCCTGCTCGACCTGCCACGCCCCGGTCGCCACGTCCCAGTGCCGGAACGCCGCGTCCCCGAGGGGGACGGTGACCGTGCGCGACTCGCCCGGGTCGAGCTCGACGCGCGTGAACCCCGCGAGGGTGCGGTCCGGGCGGTGGACGCCCGGCGTCTCCCGACGCACGTAGACCTGCACGACGTCCGCCCCCGCGACGGGTCCGGTGTTGGTGACCGTGACCGTCACCCCGACGGCTCCCGCGTCCGCGTCGACCACGAGGTCGGAGTGCGCGAACGTCGTGTACGACAGCCCGAAGCCGAAGGGGAACGCGACCGGGACGTCGGCGCTCGTGTAGTAGCGGTAGCCGACGTACAGGCCCTCGCGGTAGACGGCGGTGCGCCCGGTGGCGGGGAACGACGCGGCGGTCGGGGTGTCCGCGAGCCGCACGGGCAGCGTCTCGGCGAGCCGCCCCGACGGGTTGACGGCGCCGGTGAGCACGTCGAGGACGCCCCCGGCGCCGGCCTGCCCCCCGAGGTAGCCGTGCACGAGCGCACGAGCCGCGCCGAGCCACGGGGTGGAGATCGCGCCCCCGCCCGCGAGGACCACGACGGTCGCGGGGTTGACCGCGGCCACGGCCTCGAGCACCTCGACCTGCGCCGGGTGCAGCGCGAGCGTCGTGCGGTCCAGACCCTCCGACTCGGCGATCTCGTCGAGGCCGAGGAACAGCAGCACCGCGTCCGCGCCCTGCGCGGCCGCGACCGCCTCCTCGCGCAGCGCGGCGTCGGGCATGCCGTCCCGACGGAAGCCGGGGGCGAACGTCGTCAGCTCGAGCCCCGAGCCCTCGATCACGTCGAGCACGCTGTCGAGGCGCGTCGGGTTGACCGCGGACGACCCGGAGCCCTGGTAGCGCGGGGTGCGCGCGAAGTCGCCGACGACCGCGACCCGCGTCCCCGCGGCGAGCGGCAGGAGCGCGTCCTCGTTCTTGAGCAGCACCGCCGAGCGCGCCGCGACCTCGCGGGCGAGCGCGTGGTGGGCCTCGGCGTCGACGGCCGGGGCGGTGCCCGGCTCGCGGGCCGCGGCGACGAGCCGCAGCACCTCCTCGGCGCGCGCGTCGAGGTCGGCCGCGTCGAGGCGGCCCGACCGCACGGCGTCGACGAGCCGGCGCGCCGAGCCCAGGCCGGCCGCCGGCATCTCGAGGGTGCCACCGGCCGCCGCCGCGGCGACGACGTCGTTCGAGCCGCCCCAGTCGGAGACGACGGCGCCGTCGAACCCCCACTCCCGGCGCAGGACCTGGGTGAGGAGGAACGGGTCCTCGTGGGCGTAGACGCCGTTGACGAGGTTGTACGACGACATGACCGTCCGGGGCCGGGCCTCCGCGACGACGATCCCGAACGCCGAGAGGTAGACCTCCCGGAGCGTGCGCTCGTCGACCACGGAGTCCGAGACCATGCGGCGCAGCTCCTGGGAGTTCACCGCGAAGTGCTTGGGGCACGCGGCGACGCCGTGGGACTGGATCCCGCGCACGTAGCCGGCGGCCATGCGGCCCGCGAGCAGCGGGTCCTCGGAGAAGTACTCGAAGTTGCGCCCGCCGAGCGGCGACCGCTTGATGTTGAGGCCCGGGCCGAGCAGCACGTCCACGTCCTGCGCCGCGGCCTCGGCGCCGAGCGCGGAGCCCACGCGCTCGGCCAGCCCGACGTCCCACGTGTTCGCCACGGCGGCCGCCGTCGGGAAGCACGTGGCCTCCTGCGAGGCCGCGATGCCGAGGTGGTCGGCCGCCCCGAGCTGCTTGCGGACGCCGTGCGGGCCGTCGGCCAGCCAGAGGGAGCGGACGCCGAGCCGCGGGAGGTCGTGCGTCTCCCACACGGTCTTCCCCGTCAGTAGGGCCGCCTTCTCCAGGAGCGTCAGGCTCGCGGTCGGGACGACGGCGGTCGTCGTCCCCGGGGTCGCGGCCGTCTCGCCGGCCGCGGCGGTGGTCTCGCCGTGGAGCTGCACGGTGCTCTCCTTGCGTGGTCGTGGGGTCGTGCGGGGTGCGTCGGGGCGGTCCCGGGCAGGCCGGGGCCGGCCGTCGGCGGTGCGCCGCGGACGGCGGCTGGTCGGGCGCGGGGACCCGGTGCCGGGCGGCGGTCCGGGCCCCGGCGTCGGGCCGGCGGTGGTGGGCGCCACCGGCCCGACGGCGCCGGGTGCCGGGCCTCCCGGACGGTCGCCCGCCCGGGAGGCCCGTGGTCACCGGCTACCGGGCGGCGGGGACCGCCGGCTCGGAGGCGGGTGCGGCGACCTCCTCGGCCGCCGACCGGTGCCGGCGGACGCGCCGGACCACGAGGAAGGCGCCGACCAGGACGAGCAGCCCGAGCAGGACCGACACGCCGATCTGGACGTAGACCCAGGTGGGCGGCGTGTAGGTGACCGTCGCGCCGGGGGCGAGCCCGTTCATGGCGTTCGAGTTGGCCACCGTGAACAGGATGTTGTGGGTCGCGTTCCGGATGTCCGTGACGGCCTTCGCGGACGTCGTGTCGCCGAACGACTTCGACGGCTGGAAGGTGAGCGTCAGGTCCGTGCCCCCGTCGAGGCCCTCGTTGGGGTTCATGTACGGGTACAGGTTGAAGTCCGTGATCGCGAAGCCCTCGAAGCCCCACTCCCCGCGCAGCACGTCCGTCATGAGCGGCTTCGAGCCGCCCGTCCACGTCGCGCCGATGCGGTTGAACGAGCTCATGATGCCGAGCGCCCCGACCGTCGTCTCCTCGATCGTGCCCTCGTCGTCCGCGATGTAGCGGACGTCCAGGGAGACGTCCTTGATCGCGAGCTCGAACGGCTTGAGGTAGATCTCGCGGATCGTCTGCTCGGTCGCCCAGGTCGCGGGGCCGTTGTCGACGCGGTTCGTCTCCTGCTCGTTGAGCGCGAAGTGCTTGAGCATCGTGTAGACGCCCTTGCTCGCCGCGCCGTTCGACACGGCGGCGGCCATGCGGCCCGAGAGGAGCGGGTCCTCCGAGTAGTACTCGAAGTTGCGGCCGCCGAACGGCGAGCGGTGCAGGTTCACCGCGGGCGCGTACCAGCCGTTGAGCCCCTTCTGCAGGGCCTCCTCGCCGATCATCGTGCCCATCGCGGTGCCGAGGTCGACGTCCCACGTCTGCGCGATGAGCACCTCGGACGGGTAGGCGACGCCGTTGATCGACGAGTTGATGAAGGACGAGAAGCCCGCCGGGCCGTCCGGCTCGACCGTCTGCGGCTTGGCGATCGAGGCGATCGCGGCCGTCTGGTACGCGCCGTTGAGGAGCATGTCCGTCATGTCGCCGACCGTCAGGGAGTCGAGCAGCTCCTCCCACCGCGGGTCGTCCTTGGGCAGGCCGCGCAGGTCGACGAGCGTCAGGTCGGAGCGCTCGCCCGTCGCCGGCATCTCGCCGTCGAACGCGGCGGCCTCGGCCTCGTGGTCCCAGGCGGCGAAGCCCTCCTGGGTGGCCTCGTCCGCGACCGACTGCTCGGCCGTCGGGGCCTGCGGGAACGTGCCCGCGAAGTCGGCGCGGGACATCGGGACGACCGTGCCGTCCGCGCCGTCGGCGCTGAAGCGCGCGGAGACGTCGTCGAACCGGTTCGTCACCTCGGCGAGGTCCGACGCGCGGTGCTCCTCGCCCGTGTACACGACGTCGGACGCGACCGGGTAGGTGATCGGCTCGGTGCCCGCCGCGACGGTGTGGGAGTCGGTGCGCAGGCTGAGCGTGTAGTCGCCCGCCTCCAGGACGTACGCCTTCGCGCCCAGGTGGTCGTAGGACGCCATGTCCTCGACGGCGAGCTCGAGGGTCACCGTCTCGCTCGCACCCGGCGCGATCGTCCCGGTCTTGGCGAAGTCGCCGAGGACGACCTCGGACTTCTCGATCCCGCCGGGCGTGTACGGCGCGGAGTAGTAGAGCTCGACGACGTCACGGCCGGCGACGGTGCCCGTGTTCGTCACCTCGACCGTGACCGCGACGGTCCCGTCGACGTCGCCCGCCTCGGTGCCCGTGACCGCCCACGCGAAGTCGGTGTAGCTCAGGCCGTAGCCGAACGGGTAGACCACCGCGTCGTCGTAGTCGATGAAGCCCTCGGCCGCAGCGGTCTCGTAGTAGCGGTACCCGACGTAGATGCCCTCGCTGTAGTTCACGAACGGCGCGTTGCTCGTGACGGTCGCGTTGGACGTCGCCTTCTCGACCGCCGAGACGGGGTAGGACGCCTCGACGTTCGAGTAGAAGAAGCTCCCGAAGTTGGCGAACGTCGGGTCGGCCGTGAAGTCGGCGGCCCACACGTCGACCGTGCGGCCGGACGGGTTGACCTCGCCCGTGAGGACCGACCCCAGGGCGTTGAAGCCGGTGGCGCCGGGCGAGCCCGCGAGGAGGATCGCGTCGACCTCCGGGTCGGCCTGCAGCTCGCCGAGCTCCAGGGTCGTGGACGCGTTGACGACCACGACGACCTTCTCGAAGCTCGACTTCGCGAGCGCGATCAGGTCCTTCTCGTCCTTGTTCAGCTCGAGCTGGTGCTGACCGGGCTCGGCGTGGTCGTCCCAGCCGGTCATGTCGCGCGTGAGGTCGCCGCCCTCGCCGCCGGGGCGGCCGATCGTGACGATCGCGGCGTCGCCGAACTCGGCGAACGTCCCGGACCGGGCCTCGTAGTCGCCGACGGGCAGCTCGCCGACGGAGTAGCTCGACGCGTCGGGGTTGTCCATCTCGATGTGGCCGCGCGGGTTCTCCGCCGCGAACGCCTCGATCGAGGCGTAGACCTCGTCGTTGACCGTGAGGCCCGCGTTCTCGAGGCCCCCGCGGACGGTCACGGCCGAGTTCGTGTCGACCGAGCCGGAGCCCGAGCCGCCGAACACCGGGTCCGCGGACGCGCGGCCCAGCATGGTCACGCGGGCGTCGGGCGTCAGGGGCAGCGCGCCGGCCTCGTTCTTCGCGAGGACGATGCCGCCGGCCGCGATCTCCTCGACGAGGGCCTTCGCGGCCTCGTCGACGGACTCCTGGCTGTCGTGCTCGGCCGTGTAGTACGCGGTGTCCCAGCCCGAGGACTCCTCGGAGTTGGTGAACGTGTAGGTGCCGGACCCGAGCTGGGACGCGACCCAGCCGCCCGCGACGTTGAGCGCGACGTTCGCGACGACGACGAGCACGGTCACCGTCGCGAGCACGGGGACCCAGATCCACAGGAACTTCTTGTTCGACATCGGTGTCCTGGCACCGTCGGCGTTCTTCGCCCTGGCGTTCACTGCATTCCTCCTCGAGTGCGGCCCGTTCCTCAGGCTAGGAGCGGGGTACGGCGCCGCCCGCCGCGGCTGCACGATCGGTCGTTTCTGCGGCACGGACGGTCGTCCGTGCTCGACCCGTGCCGTCCGGTGCCCCCGCCGTCCGCCTCGCCGTCCGCCCGGCGAGGCGGGCGGGGAGGCGGACGGCGGGGAGCGGTGCGGCTACTCCCCGGCCGGGGTGATGGTGCCGTCCTGGTCGATCTGCCACGTCTCGCCGGTCTCGGCGGAGTCGGCCTCGATCGTGTACTTCCCGTCCTTGATGTCGACCGTGCCCTGGACGCGCGAGGCGGCGTCGGAGGGGACGAACGGCACCACGAGGAGGCCGTACTTGACCGTCGGCTCCTTGACGTCGCTGGCGAGCATGATCTGCGCCCAGCTGTCGTCCTCCGCGAGCGCGTCGGCGACCGCCGTGCGCGCGTTCTCGAGGTCGGTCGCCACGTCGACGTCGGTCGCCTGGCTCTCGGACGACGACGGCCCGGCGGCGGAGTCGTCGCCGCTCCCGCACGCCGTCAGCCCGAAGGCCCCCGTGACGGCGACGAGCAGCCCGATCCCCGTGGTCAGCGCCTTGTTCCGCTTCACTTCCTGCTCCTTGGTTCGTTCGTGCCGCGGGCCCACCCCGCGGCCTGGTCGGGGCCGGACGGCGCCGGACGGGCGCCGTCCGCCCCGGGCGGGCGGCCGCTCGTGCGACCGCCCGCCCGTGCGGTCCGTCAGTCCGTGATCGGCCCGCCGTAGCTCAGCCCGAAGCCGTAGTCGTAGGCGTTGCCCGCGGCGTCGGTGTAGGGCGTCATGTCCTTCGCGACGTCCTCCTGCTGCGCCTCGACCGTGTCCATGTCCTTCGGGAACTGGACGGGCAGGCGGCCCTGGGGCTCGTGGAGGCCGAGCACGACCTCGAGGAGCGCCTGGTCGCTCGTGCCGAAGCCGACGACGATCGCGTCGGACGCGGCCTCGAACTCGGCCGGGACGACCGGGTTGGTCGCCTTGAGGACGGTGACGACCGGGATGTCCTTGCCGGTCGCCTCGACGGCCGCCACGGCGCGCTCGAACGCGTCGAGGTCGGACTCGTTCGCGATCTTCGACGTGCTCCCGAAGTAGGAGCGGTTCTGGCGCGTGCCGTCCGGGAGCAGGTCGCCGGAGATCGAGGTCTGGCGCACGTTCGGGCCGTCCGCGGTGTACGGGCGGTACTGCAGCGACAGCGGGTACCAGGTGTCGTTCTCGAGGTCGTGCCCGATGTTCGAGAACGTGCCGCCGTTGTCCGGGCTGTCCATGCCGACGAGCACGAGGTCGACGTCCGACAGGTCGGGAGCGGTGTAGCTCGTGACCTTGTCGTCGGCGTCCGTGACGGCCTCGTCGGTGAGCACGGTGCCGAAGTACTGCTCGGCGACCTCGAGGTCGATCCCGGCGCCCTCGGTGTACTCGCCCGGGCCGAACGAGCTCGCGAAGCCGGTGTTGTAGCTGCGCGGGATGTAGACCGTCTTGTCCTTCCACGCCTCGGCGTCCGCGGCGGTGACCGTCTCGCCGTCGTTCTTCAGCAGGACCACCGAGTCGAGCTGCGCCGCGTAGCCCGCGTCGACCTTGTCGTCGCTCGCCAGGACCGCCGTGGACTCGTCGAGGTCCAGGTACGCGTTCTCGTACAGGCCCGGGTTGAAGAACATCGTGAGGATGCGCGCGCCGGACTCGCGGAAGCGCGTGTCGGCGTCGACGTCGTTCGTGCCGGCCTCGAAGTCGGCCTGCCACATCTCGTGGGCCGCGAGGACCGGCGCGACGTCGTTGTTGCCGCCGAACATGTCGTGCCCGGTCTTGAGGATCTCGTAGTGGCGCTGCTCCTTGGTGAGGTCCTCGGCGCCCCAGCCGGTCGCGATGACCGCGCCCTCGTCGTTCATCCCGGTCGTGACGCCCCAGTCGGTGACGACGACGCCCTGGTAGCCGTTCTCCTCGCGGAGCAGGTTCATGCGCGTGTCGTCGTACGCCGTGCCGACGCGCTCGCCGAACAGCGGCTCGCCCGCGCCGTCGAGCGCGATCGAGTACGCCGACATGACGGCCGCGGAGTCGAGCGACCCGAGGAACGCCTCGGTGTGCGCGTCGAAGTTGCCGCCCGGGTAGACGCCGTACTTGCCGGCGTCGGTGTGGGCCTCGCGGCCGCCCTCGCCGGGGCCGTCGCCCGCCCAGTGCTTGATCATCGCGTTGACGGACTCGGGGCCCCAGCCGTCCTGGCCGGTCGTGCTCTGGTAGCCGTCCACGTAGGCGGCGGCCAGCTCCGTGTTCTGCTCGACGTCCTCGCCGAACGTGCCGCCGACGCGCAGCCACCGCGGCTCGGTCGCGAGGTCGATCTGCGGGCTCAGGGCCGTCGTGATCCCCAGCGCGCGGTACTCGGCGGAGGACATCTCGGCGAAGTTGTCCATGTGCTCGACGTCGAACGTCGCGGCGAGGCCGAGGTTCGACGGCCACCGCGAGATGTCGGCGCCCTCGGCGTTGTAGCCGCCGGAGCCCGCGGTCGAGCGCGGGTCGGAGGCGAAGTTCACCGGGACGTAGGGCTCGTCCGCGGTCGCGAGCGACTCGGCGTAGGCCTGCATCTCGTTGGCCCACGTGACGGTCGCCTCGACGTCGCTCGGGCCCGCGTGCAGGACGTTGCGCAGGTGGGAGTCCGTCAGGTACTCCTTCTGGGCGTCCGTGAGGCCGTCGGCCTGCGACCGCTCGTGCGAGCTGAAGAGCATGAGCCCCGCGATCTGCTCGATCGTGAGCTCCTCGGCGAGGGCCGCCGCGCGCTCCTCGGCCGGCTCGCGCCAGTCCTCCCACGTGTCGAGCGTCCCGTTCGCGTTCATGTCCTTGAACGCGAGCTCCTGGCCGTCGACCTCCTCGGTGAGGAGCTCGACCGCGCTGTCCTTGCCGTAGGAGAGCGTGGGCCCGTCGCCCGGGTTGTCGACGACCACGAAGGACGTGGTCCCGTCCGTGACCTCCCGGGTCGTGAACGCGTCGGCCGCGCTCTCGTCGTCCGTGGTGCCCGCCGTGCATCCCGCCGCGGCCACGAGCGCGAGGCTCGCGAGCGCCGCCGCTCCCTTGACGCGGCCCGCCCGGTTGTCGCGGTGTCCCGCC
Organism: Cellulosimicrobium sp. 72-3; assembly: GCF_013127315.1. NCBI lineage: Bacteria > Bacillati > Actinomycetota > Actinomycetes > Micrococcales > Promicromonosporaceae > Cellulosimicrobium > Cellulosimicrobium sp. 72-3. The sequence goes on along the minus strand of NZ_CP053419.1, from coordinate 279,233 downwards.
GTTGTCGTTGTCTTCATCGACCTTCCCTTGTCGTCTCCGCGCCCACCCGCTCCGCACCGACCCCGGCGACCCACCCGGAGGCGCGTGCGTGGCGCAGCGAGCTCTGCGAACCCGTCGAGGCCCGGGACGTCGTGGTCCCTGAGCCGCGCCGTCACGCTATGGACGCGGCGGACGGCGGGGGCGGCCGGGTGCACGAACCGTCGCTTTGCGTCCACGAACGGTCGTCGAGGTCACGGCGGGGTCACGGTGAGCGGGTCCCAGGTCCCGCCCGGACGGGTCGTCCGGCGGCCTCCGGGGCGGCGGTCCGTGCGGCGGTCCGCGCAACTCCGGGCCGGGGTCCGTGGCCGCGGGGCGCGGGTCTACGCCGGGTGCGTGGCCGACGCCGCCTGCCGCGGCGAGCCCGTGGGCGGACGGTCCTCCGGCATGGGCAGCAGGACGCGCAGGAGGAACCAGCGGTCCTCGGTGTTCACGGTCATCGACCCGCCGTACTTCTCCGCGGTGTACCGGATGGACTTGAGCCCGTACCCGTGCCGGGTGCGGTCGGCGCGCCGGGTGACGATGTCCCCGCCCTCGGTGCGGAGCTCGCCGGAGAAGTAGTTCTCGACCGTGAGCAGCACGAAGCGGTCGCGCGCGTAGACCGCGACCTTGATGATCCGCCGCTCCGGGTCTGGCACGGCCATGACGCCGTCGATCGCGTTGTCCAGGGCGTTGCCGAACACCGCGGCGACGTCCATCGCGGACATGAAGTCGAGCAGGGCGCCGTCGACCACGCACGTGAGGTCGATGTCCCGCTCCGCACACTCCTGGCTCTTGGTCGTGAGGATCACGTCGAGCACGCCGTTGCCGGTGTCGGCCTGCCGGGCGTGGCCGGAGATGCTGGCCTCCAGGTGGTCGAGGTAGGACGCGCGCCGGCCCGGGTCCGCCTCGGCGCGGATCACCCCGATCTGGTGCTTGAGGTCGTGGTACTTGCGGTGGACGATCTGCATGTTCCGCTTCGACTGCAGGTACTGCTCGTGCTGCCGGCGCAGCATCTCGTCGATGGCGCGCACCTCGGACCGCGCCTGGTGCTGGAGCCGTTGGCCCTGCTGGGCGTAGAGGGCGACGAACCCGCACAGGTCGACGAGCGTGCGGATGTAGAAGATCTCGAGCCCGAGGCGTCCGCTGAACGGCGTGTTCGCGTTGAGGAAGCTGATGTTGCTCATGAAGAACGTGACGAGCGCGATCGCGACCGCCGACGCGAGCTCGCCGACCGTGACGTCGAGCTCCTGGTCGGGGCGGAAGTGGCGGGACTCGACGACGTACGCGACCCCGTACCCCACCGCGTACACGAGGACGAAGAACGCGACCTGCCAGGCCGTGCCGGGTCGGCCGTCGGGCAGGAAGAAGAAGCAGTGGACCTGCCAGTGCAGCGCCGCCACGAGCTCGGCGAGCACGAGCGCGCGCGCCGCGAAGTACCCCGCGTCGCGCGCCGAGACGCGCGCCGCCGCGACGATGAACCCGTACATGCACGCGACCGCGGCGGCCATCCCGACGGTCCACAGCTGGCGCGGCAGCAGGTCGGCGAGCGCCTGCACCCCGACCTGCGCGGCGAGGGCGGCGACGGCGAGCGCCACGAGCCGGGCCCGCGGCAGGCGCCGTCGGCGCAGGAGCACGTAGACCAGGCACGCGAGCCACTCCGCGAGGCCTGTCAGCGCGCGCGGGATGTCGGGCAGGGTCGCCATGAGGTCGGTCGCGGCGCTCATGCCCGTCGCGCCCCGAGGTAGTCGGTGAGGGCCGCGAGGAACGCCTTCTTCCGCGCCCGGCTGATGAGCAGGTCGTGCCCGCCGACCAGGAGCACGCTGCTGCCCTGGACCGCGAGCACGTGCCGCAGGTTCACGAGGTAGCCGCTGTTGCTCCGGAAGAAGTCCCGGCCCTCCAGCTGGGCCTCGAGCGCCTTGAGCGGCCCGACGACGGAGTGCCTCCCGTCCACCGTGTGCACGGTGGTGCGGTGCTTCGCGCTCTCGAGGAACACGATGTCGTCGGTCGCGACGCGGGCCAGGCCGCCGTCGACCGCGAGAAGGAGGTAGTCGGCCGACCGCCGTCGGAGCCGGGCCACGGACCGCTTGAGCTCCTGGGAGAACGCGAAGTACCGCAGCGGCTTGAGCATGTAGCTCAGCGCGTCGACCTCGTACCCCTTGATCGCGTGCTGGGTCATGTTGGTGATGAAGATCAGGACGACGTCCGCGTCGACCTGGCGGATGCGCCGGGCGGCGCTGAAGCCGTCGAGGTTCGGCATCTCGACGTCGAGCAGCAGGATGTCGAAGTCCGGCCGGTACCCGGTGACCACCTGCTCGCCGTCGGCGAAGAGCGCGACGGCGAACTGCTCGCCGTGCTCCTGCTCGTAGCGTCGCAGGTACTCCACGAGCAGCGCGCTGCTCGCGGGGTCGTCCTCCACGATGCCGATCCTGATCACGATGCCGTTCTCCAGGGACTGCGCCCCCGGGGCGCGGCCCGACGACCGGACACCTCCGTGTGCCGTCGCGGCCTCGCCCCCGCCTACGTTGCCGATGAGCCCGCCGTCGTGCGGCGGATCCCGAACATTATGGGCCACCCGGCGGAGAAACGGGCCACCCGGTAGGGATTTCGGTCAGCGCAGGTCCCGGACGTACGCGGCGGCGCCGTCGTACGCGGCGATCCGCCGCTCGTAGTACGTCGCGATGATGAGCAGCAGGCCGCCCGCCGCGGCGAGCGTGAGCATCCACGGCCCGGCGGAGATGCGCGTGCCGAGCTGCGAGACGAACACCACGAGGATCTCGACCGGCAGCACGGCGACGCCCAGCAGGAACGGCGCCGCGAGGTGCTTGCGCGTCCCGACGAGGACCGCCGCGAGCGCGAGCACGACGACGAGCATCGCGCGCCACGTGCGCGCGTCGGTGTACGTCGCGAGCACCGACGGCCCGACGAGCGCGAGGAGCCCGGGCGCGAGGGTGCGCCACGACCCGACGACGCCGACGGGCCAGCCGCCGAGGGGCCGGGCCGTGCGCGCGGGCGCTGCCGGGAGACCGCTCGGTCCGCTCGGGACCGTGCCCGCCGTGCCCGCGGTTCCCGCCGTGCTCGTCGTGCTCGTCGTGCCCGCGGTGCCCGCCGCGAGCGCGAGGTAGCCCGCGACGAGGAGCCCGGCGCCGAGGGGCAGGGAGAAGACCTCGACGCGCAGCTCGCGCGGCGACCACGCACCGATCGCGGCGACGAGGGCGAGCAGCCACAAGAACCACGCGGGCGGGAGGTCGAGCCGCCCGCGCACGGCGCGACGCACTCCCACCACGAGCACCGCGAGCAGCGCGACCTCAACGAGCCAGACCGTCGCGATGACGCCCCACACGGGTCGCACGTTCGCGACGGCGCCGACCACCACGAGCGTCAGGGCGGGCGCGACGGCCCAGCGCCGCGCCGCCGCGGCGGCACGACCCGACGCCGCGCGCGCCGCGACGAGCCCGGCACCGAGCGCCACGCCGCCCGCCGCGAGCGCCCACGCGAACCCGAGGACGAACAGCGCACCACCGCCGGGCACGTGCGCGACGTGCAGCGACTCCACCGTCCCGGCGACCGCGGCGAGCACCGCGGCCCCGGCGAGCCGGAGCGCACCGGCACGCCGCCACGCGCTGCGGGTCGTCGCGGCCGGGGCGACGCCGCCCTCCGTCGTCCCCTGCCGGAGCAGCACCGCACCGGCCACCGCCACCGCACCGGCGACGACGAGCAGCGACGCGCGGACGTCGCCCGCGCCCGGGGCCGCGCCCAGGACGAGCACCGACGGCACGACGAGCAGCACGAGACCCGCGCCCGCGAGCTCCCACCAGCGCCGCGCACGACGGGCGAGGAGCGCGCCCACGACGACGGCGGCGACCGCGGGCGGCGCGGTGTACGCCTCGACGAGCCCGACCTCGGCGGCCGCGAGCGCCGTCCACAGCGCCGCGGTGCCGAGGACGGCGGCGAGCCACCACTCCCCCCGCCGGTCGCGGTCGCGCGCGGCGAGCCCTGCGCCGACGGCGAGCAGGAGCAGCACGGCGACGGCGATCGTCGGCCCCGCGGCGGGGCGCCCGTAGGCGAGCCCGACCGCGATGGCCCCCGTCACGGCCGCGCTCGCCTCGATGGCGACGCGGCCGGCGCCGAGGTCGAGCCGTGCCGCGAGCGGCCGGGCCCCCGCGAGCGCCGCCGCGACGAGCACGGCGACGACGGGCAGGACGACGGGCGAGCCGCTGCCCGGGAGCACGAGCGCGCCCGCGCTCACCACGGCGACGGCCGCCGTCGGGAGCACGAGGGCCGCGGCGAGGACGCGCAGCGCCGTCACCGAGCCCGGGCGCCGGGAGCCGACGAGCACGACCTCGAGCGCGAGCATCGCGAGGCACGCCGCGACGGACCAGGTGCTGCGCTCGTCCACGACGGTGAGCACGCCCAGCCCGAACGGCACGGCCGTCACGCCGAGGACCGCCCACCACGAGTCCCGGTCGACGCGCGGCGCGAGCGTCACCGCGAGCGCCGCGAGCGAGGCGACGCCGGACACCCCGCACAGCACGGCGACCGTCCCGGCGCCGCTCCACGCGAGCGTCACCCCGAGCACGAGCAGCGCGTACCCGTACGCGACCCCGACGAGGGGCGCGTGCAGGGCGCGCGGCGCGGCGGCGCGCGCCGCGAGGAGGAGCAGGCCGACGACGACGGCCCCGGCGGTCGCCGTCGGGCGCGCGACCCAGGACCCGGCGACGAGGAGGACGAGCGCGAGGACCGTGCCCGCGACGGCGGCGGCGTGCGCGGCCCGCCGCTCGGACCGGCCGACGGGCAGCAGACCGTGGCGGACGGCGGTGCGCGGGCCGGGCACGAGGCGCCCGACGGGGCGCAGGGCGCGTCCCAGCCCGCGCCGGACGGCGCGCACGACGGCCCCGGGCGACGGGGCGCCCGCGGCGGCCGCCGCCGAGCGGTCGGTCCCCGCGGGCGCGGCGGCCGGGGCCGTCCGCGCCGTCGCGACGAGCAGCACCGCGACGAGCAGCGCGAGCAGGACGAGCGACGTGACGCCCGCGAGCCGCGGGTCGAGCACGAGGGTGAGGACGAGCACGAGCGCCGCCCAGGGCGCGAGCGCGCGCCCGGTCACGACGAGCGGCGCCGTCCCGAGCCGCGGCGCCCCACCGAGGAGGGGCGCGGTCCGCGGCGTGCGCAGCGGGAGCCGGGCCGCGACGAGCAGGACGACGAGCACGGAGAGGAGACCGACGAGCGTGCCGTCGAGCAGCGTCGCGCCGACGGTCCCGGGCGCCGTGCCCTCGCCCGCCAGCCCGGCGGACAGGACGCCCACGCCCAGCGGCGCGGCGTCGAGCACGGCGCTCGTCCCCGCGGTCGGGGTCACGAGCACCTCGGCGGCCCGCAGGCCCGCGAGCGCGAGGGCCGGGCCCGCCATGACGAGCACGACGACGGCGCCCCCGAGCAGCGCGTCGGAGCGCCCGATCGGCGGGACCGGCACCCGGAGCACCCCCGCCGACACGCGGCGGCCGGTGAGCACCAGCACGACGACCCACGCGAGCGCGCCGAGCGCGGGCGCGAGGCCCACGAAGCCGACGCCGTCACCCGTGCCGAGCAGCGCGCCGGCGAGCACCGCCGCGGCGCCGCCGACCGCGTACCAGCGCCGCTCGCCCGTCGTGACCCGGAGCAGCGTCGCGACGAGCGCCGCCCCGAGCGCGACGAGCGCCGCACCCGCTCCCCCGGGCAGCCCCGGCGGCGCGGCGACGGTGAACCCGACGAGGACCGCGAGGAGCACGGCGACCGTGCGCACGACGCCCAGGAACCCGCGCTCCGCGCCGAGGGTGCCGCCCACGCGCGCGCCCGCCGCCGCGGCGACGGGGCCGGCGACCGCCGTCAGGCACGCCGTCACGAGGAGCGCGACCGCCCAGCCCCACGACGCCTGCGCCGCGGGCGCCGCGACCAGCGGCACGAGAGGACCGAGCACGACGGCGCCCGTCACCCAGGCCCGGACGCGCGCCCGCTCGCCCACGACGCCGAGGCCGACGAGCACGACGGCGAGCAGCGTCGCGCGCGCCGCGGCGGCACCCACCGGGTCGAGCGCCCACGCGCTGAGCGCGAGCTCGACGTCGACCAGCGCGAGCACCACGGCCAGCGCCGCGACGGCCTCCGCGGACGACCGCAGTCCGCGCGACCGCAGGAGCACCGCGGCACCGACCGTGAGCGCGGTGACCACCCCGGTGACGAGGGCGCGCAGGGCCAGGTCGTCGGCGAACGTGAAGAACACGAAGACGACGGCGGCCACGGCGAGCAGCCCGGCCCCCGCCCCGGCGAGGACGGGCTGGAGGCCGACGGACCGCGCGGGGGCCGCACCCGGACCGACGCCACCGGCGCGCGCGCCCGCAGGCCCCGGCACAGGTACTGGCACAGGCACGACCGGGCCGGCCGTTCCGGGACGCGCCGGCCCACCCGGTCCGGCCACGGGCGACAGGGTCGACGAGCGAGGCCCCGCCGCGCCGCGCCCGGCCGTGTCGAGCGGGCGCATCGGCGGCGGGCCCGCCGGGGTCCCCCAGCCGCCGCCCGCTGCTGCGCCGGGCCGACCACCGGGCCGGATGCCGGGGAGCATGCCGGGCGGGGGCGCGACGGCGGCACGGGCGGCCCACGCGGCCGCCTCGGGCTGGGCGGCCCGGAGCGTGTCGAGGGCGGTCTGGCGCCGCCGGAGCGCGTCGGCCGCGTCGGTCGACGCCGCCGCCACCTCGAACGCGAGCGGCCCGACGAGGTCGAGCAGGCACCGGTCGCACCGCGACGACCGCAACGGCGCGGCGCACGCGGGGCAGGAACGCGTCTCGGGGAGTCGCGCCAGCGCGACGTCGACCCACGGCTCTCTCATGACGGACATCCTGGCGAACCTGTGAGGCGCCTGGGGACACGTCCACAGGGGGTCGCGTGGCGGTCCGGTGAAGAGCTCGGCCGCGGTCGTGAGGAACCGCGCGCGTCAGCGCGGGCGCAGCCCGCCCAGCGCCGTGTCGAGGACGCGGTCGACATACGTCGCCCGCCGAGTCGGAGCCATCGTGGGCTACCGGTGCCTGAACAACTCTCTGCTCGGACGCGTCAAGCAACGCGGCCCCGCGTTCTTCACGAAGTGGCTGTACACCGCAACCGCGCGTGGCGTCCACGACCATGAGATCGCTGCGCCCGTGCTGGACAACCGTGTGCTCACGTGGATCAACGAGAAGACAGACATGCGGCTCGCCACTGGCACACCGACGACTACGCCACGTACCTCGCTGCGCTAGAAAGCTGGGCGCGGTTCGCGACATCGAGGCGAACAGCGGCGGGTTGGGAAGGGGCAATCTTCTATCGGATGGGTGGCTGACACCGCGAGACCGCTCCGTGTGGAGCACGGGGCATGACTTCCGACGTCGAGCAGGGGCCGGTCGCTGCGCGACGACCGGGCCCTACCCCGCCCCGGAGCATCTGGGGCGCCTTCAGCTCATTCCAGCGCTTGCCGGTCGATGTCGTTCAGTCGACAGGTCTCGACAACTGTCTCCTCGGCATAGTCGACGGCGAACGACTCGGCATCGTGCCTGCTGTCAAAGGCCCGTAGACCGATCAAGTTTCGGGGGCTTCCTACGCTCACGACGTGCACCACGTCGGATCCAACACGGCCAACTCCTGGTTCGGTGTGCTGCCACGGGACCGATTCCCAGCGCACTTCGAGCTCTGGGTTGATGCGGGCGAGCTCTGATTCGACGTGTGTGATCTCGGCCAGGTCGGACACGCACGAGACTCGTGGCTCGTCTTCCCCAGAGCCACTTCGTGCATAGACAAGCAGCAGGTGCGTTGATTCGGTTCCCATGGTCGACACGTCCTCGCTAAACGGTGCAGCCCAGCTCGACGCGGGGGGTATACACACGCGCGTAGTACGTCCTACCAAGGTAGACGATCGTGCCGAGAGTCGTGCCGCCGAAGTCGGTGTCGATGTTGCCGAGGCAGTAGTACTCGATGTTCTTCTGGGTGTAGTTCATGACGCCGCGGTTGCCGCCAGTCTTGTTGAGCGCGACAAGCCAGAGCCCAAAGTACTCGTACCGAAGCGTGCTCTCGTGGTGGATGGAGGTCACGTTGTTGCTGCACTTCGTGTACGGCTTGAACCCGACTGCGCCCTTGTTCGACGAGGTGCGGAAGTAGACGACAGACGGGTGCAACTTGCACGGCCCATAGTTGACCGACGCGGCGGACGTCCTCGCGAGACCCTCGTTCGACTCGAGGCTGTCGAAGATCTCGATCGCCTCCTGGGGAGAGTCGGCCTCGACATAGGGGACAGGTTCGGTCGACAGGCGATCCCAGTCGACATCCCACGATTCGTCCCCGTTCTGAGCCAGGAGAGGGGCTTCGACGAACTCGCCGCCAACGTGGGTCCCACCCGGTACTCCGACCGCGGGAACCACGCCGAGCGCCGTCAGTATCGCCGCGATCACAACGGCGCTCGCCGCGCGGGCGCTTCGCTTCATAACAGTTGCCTCCTGCTTGAAAGAGGAGAACCCCTGCGCCCCCCCTCCGCGCCTGGCATCCTGCCGTAGATACTGTGGTCTCCAACTCGGCCCCCGCCCCCAGCACTTCGCGCAATCCGCGCGCGCGTGATTGGGGCTTTCGTCAGACGCTCACGCAGCGCAGCGGTTCATCCGGGGATATAGATCCGGGAACTCCCTTACGCGGGCACCACTCGTGAGTTGATTAAAGCGTCGAGCGAGCGGCGGGTGCTGCCTGCACGGGCGGCGATATCGACCTTCGTCAGCAGCTCGGCGCGGTAGATGCCCCGGACGACAGTGGGGTAGCCGGGCGGTGCTGCCGCACCTGCGGCGCCAGGGCTCGGGCCACGTGCTCCAGATGTCGAGCATCGCCGCGCTAGCTGTACCCGACCAGCCGGCGGTAACCAATGTCCTGGCCGGGTACAGCTAGCCGGCTTCCCGAGCACGGGTCTGTACAGCGCGAGCAAGTTCGCGCTCGAAAGGATGGGGGAGGCGCTCGCGATGGAGGCGGGCAATTCGGGGTCTCGGTCACCGTCGTGCAGCCGGGCGGGTACTGGAACGGACCTGTGGGATCTCGCGACAGCGTCAGGACACGTGGCGGCGGGGAAGCACGCGAGCCGCGCCGCCGAGCAGCCGTCGCGGCGCCCGGCCCGGCCGCGGGATGAGCCCGCGCGCCGGGAGACCTCACGACGGCCGCGCTCAGCCCCCGAGTCGCTCGACGAGCGCGCGCGTCAGAGGCGCGTCGACCCCCGCGCGGTCGGCGGCGCGCACGATCGCGCCGCCGATCGCGTCGGTCTCGAGCGGCCTGCCCGCCTCGGCGTCGCGCAGCATCGAGGACTTCGCGTCGGGCCCGAAACGGTCGTAGAACCGCAGGGTGCGCTCGGGATCCGACGGCGCGCCGCTCGCCGCCGCGACGGCGGCGACCTCGCGGACGAGCGCCTCGAGCTCGGCCCGGTGCGTGGTCCGCACCTCGCCGATCGGGGCGCGGTGCGCCGTCGTGAGCAGCGCGAACGGCGCGAGGAAGCCGAGCTTCGCCCACATCAGCGCCGTCTCGTCGTCGTGCACGGTGGTGGGGATGCCCGCCCCGTCGAGGAGCGCGCGCACGGCCTCGACCCGCTCCGGGGCCACCCCACCCGGCGCGACGTCGACCTCGACGAACGCGCTCGTGTGCTCGATCTCGCCCGGCGCGACGCGCGTGGACTCGACGCGGACCGTCGCGGGGAGCACGCGCGCGGTGCCGTACCGCGCGCGCAGCGCGTCGAGGTGGTCGAGGCCGTTGAGCATCGGGACGAGCACCCCGTCGCCGAGCACCTCCGGCGGCACGCGGTCGAGCGCGTCGTCGAGCGCGGTCTGCTTGACCGCCACCACGACGACGTCGACCGGGGCGTCGAGGCGCGTGGCCGCGGGCGCCGGGACATGGAGGTCGCCCACCTGGCGGCTGCGCACGTGGATGCCGCGCTCCGTGAGGGTGGCTGCCGTCGTCTCGCCCGCGAGGAACGTCACCCGCGCGCCCGACCGGACGAGCAGCGCGCCGACCAGCCCGCCGACCCCGCCCGGCCCGAGCACCGCCACGTCCCGGCCGCTCAGACCGTCCGTCGTCTCCGTCACCGTCGTCCTCTCGTCGTGCCGCCGGGTCGCCCCGGTCGTGCCCGCGCGAGCGGGCGCGCCCGCCGTCAGGTCGCGGGGACCTCGACCCTACCCACGGGGACCGACCGCGCCGAGCCGGCGCCGGGCACGGTGAGCGCCGCGATCCCCGTGGTGATGGGGATCGCGAGGACGAGCCCGATCGAGCCGACGAGGGTGCGCACGACCTCCTCCGCGATCTCGCCCGACGTGAGGCTGGTCGCGAGGTTCTGGTCGGAGAGGTAGACCGCCATGAGGAGCGGCAGCGCGGCGCCGACGTACGCGAACGCGATCGTGTAGACGGTCGAGGCGATGTGGTCGCGCCCGATGCGCATCGCGCGCGCGTACAGCTCGCGCCGGGTCGCGAGCGGCGCGACGGCGCGCAGCTCCCACACCGCGGACGCCTGCGTGATCGTCACGTCGTTGAGCACGCCCATGCCGGCGAGCACGATCCCGCACAGCACGACCCCGCGGATCGAGAGCTCGGGCGCGTACTGCGGGATCCACAGGGACTCCTCCGACGTGAGGCCCGTGATGTTGGCCGCCCCCGACCCCCACCAGCCCAGCACGGCCGTGAGCACCAGGCCGACGAGGGTGCCGAGCAGCGCCGTCGACGTCCGCGCGGTGAACCCGTGCGCGACGTACAGCACGACGAACATGACGAGCGACGACGTCACGAGCGCGACGCCCAGCGCGTTCTGCCCGGTGAGGAGCGCGGGCAGCGTGAACGACGTGATGACGACGAACGCCCCCGCGAGCCCCGCGAGCGCCGCGAGGCCCCGCCACCGTGCGACGGCGAGCACCACGACGGCGTACGCGACCGCGAGGACGCCGATGGGCAGCCCGCGCTCGAAGTCCATGAAGACGTAGGGCGTGCCGCCCGCGCCCGCGGCCTCGGCGATGTACAGGACGCGCAGGCGGTCGCCCTCGTCGAACCCGTAGGCGACGTACTCGGGCGGCGCGTTGACGGTGATCGCGTCGCCGCCCACGTCCTCGCCGCCCGCGCGGGAGCCCGCGTCGAGCCGGGCGGGCACCTCGCTCGTCGCCTCGTCGACCGGCCCGGTGACGGTCGCGCGCAGGACGGTGCTGCCCTCCGCGGCGACGGGGATGCGTGCGGGCACGTCCGCCGCGGCGGGCCACAGCGCGACGAGCCCGGCGAGCGTGACGAGCAGCGCGGGCACCAGGAGCGCGGCGAGCGTGACCCGCACGCGCCGGGTCGCGGGCGCGGCCGGGCCGTGCGCGTGGGCGTGGGCGTGGGCCGGGGTGCGCGCGGTGCCGCGCGCCAGGACGTCGGGCACCCGCCGGGACCGCGTGCGGCGCTCGCCGCGCCCGGGCGTCTCGGGAGGGGTCGGTGCGCTCACGCGAGGATGCTGCCACGGCGGCCCGACGACGCCCGGCGGCACGCGCCGTCGGGCACCGATCGCGCGGGCCGGGCCGTCCGGGGCCCCCGCCGGCTCACTCGGGGAGCGTCACGCGGCCGCGGCGCACGCCCGCGACGAGGCGGCGCGGGAGGGTGACCTCGCGGCCGTCGACGACGACGGTCACGAGCTCGGGCACCTGCGCCTTCCACTGCGAGCGACGGGCGCGGGTGTTCGAGCGGGAGAGCTTGCGCTTGGGCACGGCCATGAGGGGTCCTTCCGGTGGGCGAGCGCCCAGCCTACCGGTTCGTGAGAACGATTCTCAAGACAGTCGGGCCGTCGGTCCGGCCCGGCGGTAGCATCCCCGGGGCCGCGCGCCCTGCCACGACCCGGCGCGACCGCCGCACCCGCCACCACGACGCACGAGGAGCCCTCATGGCCACGGTCGACTACTTCCTCTCCGGTGACCCGGAGGTCGCCAAGCAGCACCTGCACGCCGCGCTCCAGGAGCAGGGCTTCACGGTGACCACGCGCCCCACGGGCCAGTGGGCCGCCGAGCGCGGCAGCAAGCAGAAGACGTTCTGGCTCGGCGCGTTCGCCGGCAAGGCCCAGCACCTCGTCTTCACGGTCGACTTCATGGTCCACGGCGACCAGCTCGTCGCGCGCATCGACCGCCCGACCGGGCACGGCGCGATGGCCGGCGCCGTCGGCGTCGCGCGCTCGAACAAGGCGTTCGGCGAGGTCGACCAGGCGATCGGCACGCGCCTCACGCAGCACGGCATCCTCGCGAACGTCGTGCACGCCTGAGAACGCGCAGGTCGCCGATCACGAGCCTCCTCGCGGTCGAGCACGTCGTTGGTGGCGCCATCACGCCGATGACGACGTCAACCCCGTGCTCGGCGCCGGGGGTGCGACGCACGAAGGCCCGGATCCCCTCACGGGGGTCCGGGCCTTCGTGCTGCTGACCGGGCCGGCGACGGCCGGTCAGCGGGACGTCACTTGGCGACGGCCTTCTTGAGCAGGCTGCCGGCGCTGATCTTCACACCGTAACCGGCCGGGATCGAGATCTCCTCGCCCGTACGGGGGTTGCGGCCCGTGCGGGCGGCACGCTCGACGCGCTCGACGGACAGGAGGCCCGTGACCTTGACGGCCTCGCCCTTGCCCAGCGACTCGATGAGCACCTCCTGGAAGGCGTTGAGAGCCTTCTCGGCGTCCGCCTTCGACAGGTCGGCCTTGCTGGCGATGGCCGAGACGAGCTCGGACTTGTTGAGCGACATGCGAATCCCTTCTTCGGTTCACGACGCGCGGTGGTCACCACCCGTCGTCACGGTCTCAGTGTGCCAGCCGCGGGGCCGTGCACCGGGGACAACACTAGGGAACACGCGGAGTTTCGCGCGACTTCTCGCGACTCTCGTCGTCGCGTGTCCTCGCTCAGCCGTCCTCGTGCTCGTGGTCGTGGCCCTCGTGCTCGTCGTGCGCGGGCTCGTCGTGACCGCGGTCGCCGTCCTCGTGGGCGTGCTCGTCGGCCTCGTGACCCCCCGCGGTGGCCGGCTTGCCGGTGACCCCGTTGAGCTCGTTCGGGACGACGTCGAGCTCCGCGCTCTTCCACACCTCGCCGCCCACGTAGTCGACCGCGTGGATCGCGCGACCGGCCGGGTCCGTGACGTAGGCGATGCCGTCCTGGACGAACAGCGTCGGCCGCGGCTCCTGCCACTCCTCGGGCTCCTCCCACGCGTCGACGACGGGGACGGACCGCACGACCGTGCCCGACTCCGGGTCGATGACGTGCAGCGACCCGTCGGTGCCGAGCACGAGCGCCTCGCCTGCGTCGCCCCGCCCGAGCGAGCGGAAGGTGTAGCTCGCGGGCAGGTCGACGAGGCGCAGGCTCGCGTCGCGCGTGTCCACGAGGGAGACGCGCGTGGGCCGCTCGAGCTCCGCGTCGGGGTCGGACTTGTAGTCGCCGAGCACGACGGGCGACGCCTCGCTGCCCGCCTGGTTGCCGATGCGCCCGTAGGCGTCCGGGGCGGCGACCTTGGTGATCGCGCCGCCCGCGACGACGAGCACGCCGTCCTCGCAGCCGATGACGACGGCCTCGCCCGCGGCGACGGCCTCCCCGTGCACGCCGGGGCACTGGTCGTTCGCCGCGACCTCGTCGCCCGCGGCGTCGAGGAGCCGGACGCCGGTGCGCGCGTCCTCGGTGCCCTCGGAGACGACGAGCGAGCCGTCGGACAGCTCGACCGCGACGCCGTGGTGCGCCGCGGGGGTGGTCAGGGTGCGCGCGTCGTCGATGCCGTGCGGGTCGGCCACCGTGGCCGAGTCGAGCACGGTGATCTCGCCCGTGCCGTCGTCGAAGAGCGCGGTGCGGCCGTCGTGCACGACGACGTGGCCCGGCTTCTCGGCCGCGTACGTCACGTCCGTGAGGACCGGGTCGGCCGTGTAGTAGTGGGCGTGGTCGCCGTGCGGCTCGGCCCAGGTGCCGGCGTCGAGCACCTGGAACCCGCCGGACGTCGAGACGAGCAGGTGCCGCCCGTCGCCCGCGGGGTTGAGGCGGTTGAAGCCGTCGAGCTCGAGGTCGTCGACGACCTCGAGCGTCGTCGCGTCGAGGACCTGGACGCCGCCGTCGTAGGTGATCGCGAGGCGGGGGGTGAGCGCGGCGGCCTCGCTCACGTCGGACGTGGCCGACGGCGCGGGCTCCGCCGCGTCGCCCTGCTCGCTCTCGGAGCCCGCGCCCTGCGCGCACGCCGCGACGAGCGTGAGCGGGAGGGCGAGGCCGAGCGCGAGGGCGAGCGGGCGGCGTCGGGCACGGGCGCCGGGAGGGGCCGTCACCCGGGCGGGATCGGCAGCGGCGTCGGTCGGGTCGGGTGCGGTGTGGTGCATGCGTGGTCGGCCGCCCGGACCCCCGGGCGGCCGCTCCTCTCCGGTGGTGGTGGTGCGCGGGTCAGCCCTGACGGGCCTTCCAGCGCGGGTTGGCCTTGTTGAGGACGAAGGTCTTGCCGTGCCGGCGCACGACCTTCGCCCCGGGCTTGTCCTTGAGCGAGCGGAGCGAGGCGCGGACCTTCATCGCGCGCCCCCGCCCTGCGCGCCGCCGCGGGCGCCGTAGCGCTGGCGGAACTTCTCGACGCGCCCGGCGGTGTCCACGACGCGCTGCGTGCCCGTGTAGAACGGGTGGCTCGCGCTCGAGATCTCGACGTCGACGACCGGGTAGGTGTTCCCGTCCGTCCACGTCACGGTCTCGCGCGGGACGCCCGGGCCCTGCGGGTGGTCGCCCGCGAGGGTCGAGCGGGTCAGGAACGAGAAGTCGGCGGACTTGTCGCGGTAGACGACGGGCCCGTAGACGGGGTGGATGTCCTTCTTCATGGTGGTCTCCTTGCTGAGCCAGGGCCGGCCGCCGCTCGGGGCGGCGGTCACCAGCTCGACTTCGTGACTCCGGGCAGCTCGCCGCGGTGCGCCTGCTGGCGCAGGCGGACGCGCGAGAGTCCGAACTTCCTCAGGTAGCCGCGCGGGCGGCCGTCGACGACGTCGCGGTTCCGCGTGCGCGTGGCGCTCGCGTCGCGGGGCTGGCGCTGGAGCTCGCGCACCGCGTCCGCCTTCTCCTCGGGCGAGGACGACGGCGACGCGACGACGCGCTTCAGCTCGGCGCGACGCTCGGCGTAGCGGGCGACGACGGCCGCCCGCTGCTCGTTGCGCGCGATCTTCGACCGCTTCGCCATCAGCGCTCCTCGCGGAAGTCGACGTGGCGGCGGACGACGGGGTCGAACTTGCGCAGGACCATCCGGTCGGGGTCGTTGCGGCGGTTCTTGCGGGTCACGTAGGTGAACCCGGTGCCCGCGGTGGACCGGAGCTTGATCACGGGACGGAGGTCGGTGCGGGTAGCCATCAGAGCTTCTCCCCTCGGGCGAGGATCCGCGCCACGACGGCGTCGATCCCCTGGCGGTCGATGGTCTTGATGCCCCGGGCGCTGACGCGCAGGGTCACGTGGCGACCCAGCGACGGCACCCAGTAGCGCTTCTTCTGGATGTTCGGGTCGAAGCGACGCTTGGTCCGCACGTGGGAGTGCGAGATCGCGTGGCCGAACCCGGGAGCGGTGCCGAGCACCTGGCAGACGGCGGACATGGCGGTTCCTCTCGGGGTCGGTCGGGGCGACGGGGACGACACTAGATAGTGAGAATCATTCCCGTCAAGACGCTATGCTGACCCGCTGTCGAGAACAGTTCTCAGGAGCAGGTTGTTCCCGAGCCGGCCGCAGAGCCTCCCGGGACGCCCCAGACCACGGATCGGAGCGCTTCATGCCCTTCTCGTCGCACCCCTCGCCGCACCCGGCGCCCGACGACACCCGCGTCGCCCTCAGCGTCCTCGCGACCATCGACCCCGTGCTGCGCGACAGCGCGGTGTTCGGGCTCGTCGTCGGGGCACCGCGCGTCGTCGCGCTCCGCCACGACATCCGAGCCGCCGAGGGCGCGCTGCGCCGGGTCGTCGTCGACGCGAGCGGCGTCGTCGAGGACGAGGTCGTGCCGCTCGAGCACGCGTGCCTGTCGTGCGCGGTCCGGGAGGACGCCGTCCCGACGCTGCGGCGGCTCGCGGACGACGGGCGCTGGGACCACGTCGTGCTCGCGCTCCCCGTGGCGGCCGAGTCGCTGCCCGTCGTGCGCGCGCTCGCCGCGCAGACCACCCCCGGCGGCGAGCTCGAGCGGCTGCGCCTCGCGACCGTGCTCGCCGCCGCCGACGTGGACACGCTCGAGCACGACCTGCTCGACGACGACCTCGTCGCCGAGCGCGGGGTGGGGCTCACGGAGGACGACCAGCGGGCCGTCGGGGAGGTGCTCGCCGCGCAGCTCGAGCACGCCGACCTCGTCGTGACGACCGGGGACCCCGTCGCCGCCGTGACCGGGGCGGGGCTCGTCGACCGGCTGCGCGGCGTCGGGACGCACCGGGTCGACGGGCTCCACGCGCTCGCCGCCGCCGACCTCGCAGGACGCACGCACGACCCGGTGGCCGGCGAGCGCCGGGCGCACCCGCTCGGCGTGCGGGGTCCGCTCCCCCGGCACGCGCGCCGCGCGGGCGACCGGAGCTGGACGGTCGAGCTGCGCTCGGCCCGCCCCTTCGACCCCGAGCGGCTGCTGCGTCGCATCGAGGACCTGGGCACCGGGCGGGTCCGGTCGCGCGGGGTGTTCCACGTCGCGAACCGCCCGGACTCGCTGTGCGCGTGGGACGGCGCGGGCGGCCAGCTGTGCATCGGCACGCTCGGCACGTGGGACGACGCGACCACCGCCGAGGGGCGGCCCGTCGAGCCGCACACGCGCGTGGTGGTCGTCGGCGCGACGCCGCCGGACGGCGAGCCGGGCGACGACGTGCGCGAGCGGGTCCTCGACGCGTTCCGCGACGTGCTCGCGACGCCGGACGAGCTGGCCGACGGCGGGCTGCGCTGGCTGGGGCGCACCGACGTCCTCGCGCCCTGGCTCGGCGCGCGCACGGACGCCGTCTGAGGTCGGGGCCGCTGCCGCCGGGACGCGAGGGCGGGCCGGAGGGACGGAACCTCCCGGAGACGGGAGAACCGGTGGCGATCCGCCGCGAGAGCTCCCCCCAGCGAAGCTCTCGTCGCGGACCGCCACCGGTCCAGGTGTGTCGCCACGTGACCCGTCGTGGCGACGTCCCCCACCAGTGCAAGAGCACCGGGGCGCCCGTTCGTGACGCGCGTTGCCAGTGATGTGGATCACAGTACGACGCGGGCTGCTCGACCGCGCGCGCACGTCACACCCCGACCCGCGTCATGATCGCGGCCCGAGAGCGTCTTCCTCCCTGAGGGCCGCCGGACGGAGGCGGCCGGGACGGGAGCGGCGTGCACACGCAGGACCTGACGGAGCTCGGCGACGAGCAGCTCGCCGACGCGGTGCGCGCGGGCCGCGCGGAGGCGTTCGCCGTGCTCTGGGAACGGCACGCGGCTGCCGGGCGCTCGGCGGCCCGCCGCCTCACGGCGACGTACGACCCGGACGACCTCGTCCAGGAGGCGTACCTGCGCGTGCTCGGTGCGCTGCAGTCCGGCCACGGGCCGACCGGCCCGTTCCGGCCCTACCTCTACACGACGCTGCGCAGCGTCGCGGCGAGCTGGGCCCGCACGCCGGACCCGACGCCCGTCGAGGACGTGCCCGAGGTCGTCGACCCGCGCGACCTGTCGACCGAGGTCCTCGAGCGCTCGGTGACGGTCCGCGCGTTCCGCCGCCTGCCGGAGCGGTGGCAGGCCGTGCTCTGGTACACCGAGGTCGAGGGGATGGAGCCGCGCGAGGCGGCGCCGCTGCTCGGGCTCTCGGCGGCCGCGACCGCCGCGCTCTCCTACCGCGCCCGCGAGGGCCTGCGCCGCGAGTGGCTCCAGGCCCACGTGAGCAGCGACGCGGTGGCCCCCGAGTGCCGTTGGACGGTCGAGCGCCTGGGCGACCACGCGCGCGGGACGCTGTCGCGCGCGGCGCAGGACCGCGTCGAGGAGCACCTCACCGGGTGCCTGTCGTGCTCGATCCTCGCGGAGGAGGTCGACGACGTCGCCTCGCGCCTGCGCATCGTCCTCCTCCCGCTCGTCCTCGGCGTCCCGGCCGCCGTCGACGCCGCGACGGGCACGCTCGCGGCGACGACCGCCGCACGCGGCACGCCGACGGGCCCGGCTCCCGGCACGACGACGGGCCTGACGACCGGCACCACCGGGGGCGGGGTCGGCGGAGCGGCGTCCGGCGCCGGGGCCGGAGCCGCCGCGGCGGGAGCCGCGGTCCCCGGTGTCCTGGTCGGCGCGCTCGCCGCGGTGGTCGTGGCGGCCGTCGTCGGCGTGCTGGCCGTGGCGCGGCCGTGGTCCGCTGCCGACCCGCCCGCCGCCGCGGCCGGGCAGCAGTCGTCCGCTCCCGGTCTCGCCGCGCCGCTCCCCGTCCTTCCGGACGGCGACCCCGCGGAGAACGGCGCGGACGACGTGCCGGTCGCGACCGAGCCGGACGCCCCCGCCGGGGCGGGCGACCGCCCCGAGCCGCCCGCCGCGGGCCTCGACGCCCCACCCGCCTCCCGTCCGGACGGGCAGGACGCGCCCGGAGCCGGCGAGACCGCGCCCGAGCCGGCCCCGCCGTCGGTCGAGCCGGCCGCGCCGGCCCCGCCGGAGCCCGAGCAGCCCGGTCCGGAGCAACCCGCGTCCGAAGAGCCCGGGCCCGAGGAACCGGCGCCTCCGGCACCCGTCGTCGACGAGGCGCCCCCGGCCGGGACGCTCACCGTCTACCCCGCCCTGCGCGGCACCGGGGAGCCCGGGGCGCGCGTGCGGGCGCTCGACGCGACGGGAACGGTCGTCGGCACGACGACCGCCGCCGACGACGGCCGCTGGGCGCTCGTCCCGACCGGGCTCGGTGCCACCGGGGAGCACGTGCTCGACGTCGTCCAGGAGGTCGACGGCGTCGTCTCCGCGGCCGCCGCGCCGCTCGGCCCCTACGTGTTCGACCTCCCGCGCGTGCTGTCGCCGGGCCCCGGCGAGACGGTCCTCGGCGCGCGCGAGACCGCGCCGTGGGAGGACCCGCGCTTCTCCGTCCTCGTGACCTTCGCGGGTACCGCGGGCCTGGTCGTCGAGGCGTTCGTCGACGGGCGCTCGACCGGCAACCTCCACGAGCTCGGCGACGAGCCCGCGGTGCGCCAGGTGCGCGGCCTCGCCCCCGGGCCGCACACGTTCGGGATCCGGTTCGTCGAGCCGTGGTCGGACACCGCCGGGTTCGGGCCGACCGTGAGCGTCGGCTTCACCGTCGCGGGCCCCTGAGCGCGGGACACGCGACGGCTGCGGGCGTCACCCCCGCGCGCGCCGGCGGGACCACGCCCCTCCCGCGACGCCGACGACGCCCGCCCCGAGCACGACCGCCCCGACGAGCGGGCCGGTCGGCGTCGGGGAAGCGCCCGCCGCGACGGGCGCGGGGGCGAGGGAGGCCGCCGTCGCGACGAACGTGGGTGCCGGACGGGCGCCCGCCGGGTCGGTGTCCGTCCACGCGTACGACGCCCCGGACGGGCACTCCTGCACCGCCGGGAAGACGAACGCCTGCCCGGGTTCGCCCGTCACGCGGACGTCGAGCGTGAAGGCCGCACGCTCGCCGTCGGGCACGGGCTCCCCGGCCCATGCGACGGCGTCGTCCGTCACCTCGGCGGTCCAGCCGGCCGGCTGGCCCGCGTCCAGCGCCTCGACGCCCGCGGGCAAGGTGACGCGCAGGGCGTCGGTGGGCTCGCCGTCGCACCCGTGGTCGAACGTGAACGTGAGCCGCGACGTGCCGTCGCCGCGCGGCTCGACCGTCTCGATGAGCACGTGCGCCGCCGCGGGCGCGGTCGTGAGCAGGGCGAGCGCCCCGGCGGCGGCCAGGGCGAGGAGGGCGCGCGCGCCGCGGTGCGGCCCGGGCGGCCGTCGGTCGGGGGTCATGAGGTCACCTCCACGGGGATGCGGACGATCGGGTTCTCGTACTTGGACGTCCGCACGCTCACCTCGAGCGTCCAGGAGCCGGGCATCGGCAGATCGAGCGTCGCCTCGTACGCGCCCGGCCCCGTGCGCGTGAGCGGCCGCGAGAACGGGCCGAGCGCCGGGTCGGCGAGCGTCGTCGCCAGCTCCGGCACCGCGACCGGCTCGAACGGCGCACCGTCGGCGTCGAGCAGCTCGATCTCGAGCGCGTTGACGCCCACGCGCCCCGGCGTGACGCGCGCGCGGAGCGTCCCGTCCCCGAGCTCCTCGACCACCTCGACGGCGGAGGCCGCGCCGTCCTGCGCGGACGCCGTCGTCGGGACGACCGGGCTGCGCGAGACGAGCACGCCCGTCGCGGCGAGCACGAGCACGAGCAGCGCGGCCTCGACCGCGACGGTCCGGCCGAGCCGACGGCGCGCCGTCGTCGCGGTCGTGCCGCCCGCCGCGCCGGCTCCTCCGGGCCCGGCGACCTCGGGGACGAGCCGGTACCGGTTCCACGCCGCGATGCCGACGAGCACGAGCGCGACGCCGACCTTGACGAGCAGCGTCCGGCCGTACGTCGTCGAGACGAGCGCGTCGAGGGTCCCGAGGATGCGCCACCCGAGGACGGTCCCGGTGACCGCGAGCGCGAGGACGACCCACGCGCCGAGCGCGGAGAACCGCGCCACGGTCACGCCCGCGCGGCGGGCGTCCACGTGGGCGGACGGCGCGAGCACGAGCGCGAGCCCGACGACGCCGCCGAGCCACACCGCCCCGGCCGCGACGTGCAGCGCGTCCGCCGTGACGACGAGCCACGGCGGCCCGAAGGTCCGCGTGTGGCCCACGAGCACGAGCGACCCCAGCGCGAGCGCGGCGGCGCCGAGCACCGTGCCCGCAGGCCAGGCGGCCCGGGTCTCGCGCGCGGCCCGGGGCGCGAGCAGCGTCGCGACGACGAGCCCCGCGAGCCCGAGCGCGCCCGCCACGGTGGTGTCGGAGGCGAGGCCCGCGGCCCACGTCACCGGGTCCGCGAGCGCGCCCAGCCCGCCGCCCGCCTGCCAGGCGGGCGTGAGCGGGACCGCGAGCACGGTCCCGACGGCCGCGATGCCGAGCGCCCCGCGCCGGACGCGGTGGAGCCGCCGCCGCAGCACGGGGGCCGCGCCGGGCGAGACGTGCAGCACGAGGAGCTCGAACACGACGAGCCCCGCGACGAGGAACGTCCCGGCGTAGACGGCGGCCTGGTCGAGCGCCCGGACGGCGACGAGCGCCGCCGTCGGCTCGGCCACACGCGCCTCGACCGCGGTCGTGCTCGGCGCGCCGACGGAGAACGTGAACGCCCCCGCCACGGGGTGCGTGTCGAGCGACACGACGCGCCAGCTGACGACGTAGGTGCCGTCGCCGAGGACCGTGCCGGGCGTGACGACGAGCGCGTCGTCGACCGCGGCGACGTCCACGTCGACGGGGGTGCCGTCGGCCGCGAGGACGGTCGTGCCGCCGGGGACGACCTGGACGGGCTCGTTGAAGGTGAGGGTCAGCGCGTCGGGCGGCGCGTCGAGGACGGTGCCGTCCTGCGGGTCGGTGCCCACGAGGACGGCGTGGGCCGCGGCCGGGCCGCTCGCGAGGATCGCGAGCAGGACCGCGGCCGCGGCACCGACGACGACGGCCACCGCCCGGCGCAGCGCCAGGGGGCGGCCCACGGGTCAGGCCCGCGGGCGCGAGCGCACGAACCCGAGCAGCCCGAGCACGAGGCCGGCCGCCGCGAGGACGAGCGCCGTCCACGTGACCGCGGGGGCCGGTCCGCTCGACGTGACCGCGGCGGCCTCCGTCGCCTCGCCGTCCGCGGCGGCCGGCTCGGCGGCCGCGTCCGCCGCGGCGTCCTGGGTGCCGTGCGCGTCGCCGCCGGACGCGGCCGTCAGCTCGAACAGCGGGGCGGGCAGGTCGAGCTCCTCGCCGTCCTCGCCGTCAGCCGGGACCTGCACCCAGGCGCTCTCGCCCTCGGCGCACTCCTGCACCGTGGGGAAGACGAGCGTCTCGCCCGCCGCGTCGGGCAGCTTGAGCGACAACACGAACGCGTCGCGGTAGCCGTCGGGCAGCGGCGCCTTCGCGGTGTACACGACCTCCGCGACGCGCTCGGTGTACTGGCCGCCGTGCCCGTCGTCCACGGGCTCGGCGAGGTCCTCCATGACCTTCTCGACGTCCCAGCCGGGGTTGACCGTGGGGGTCACGGTGACGACCTGCTCGGGGACCTGGACGGAGACCTTCGTCGTCGGGGAGTCGCCGCAGCCGTGCGGGACGCCGAACGTCAGGAGGGCGTAGGAGCCCGCCTCGGTCGTGTCGGGGGTGACGGTCACGTGGGCGGACGCGGCGGCCGCGCCGGTCACGGCGAGCCCGGTGGTCAGTGCGGCGGCGCCGACGGCGCGCAGGGTCTTTCGCATGGTGGTGCCTTTCGGGGAGAGGTGCGGGGAGAGGGGACGCTGCTCCGGCGGGCACGACGGCGCGCCGCGCCACGGGTCGGCGGAGCCGGCCGGCGGCGGGTGAGCGGTCGCGCGGGCGCGCGGGAGCGGGACGCCGCGGACGTCGTCGGGCGACGGCGTCCGCGGGGGCGTCCGGGAGAGGTCAGGCGGGAAGGGGCGGCCCGCGCCCGGGCGCGGCGCCGCGCACGAGCAGGTCGCGCACCGTCGGCAGCGCGCCGACGGCGGGAGGGGCAGCGAGGACGACGACGGGCCGCGGGCGGCCGGGCACCCGGCGTCCCGCGAGCCACGTCCACAGGCGCCACAGCACGGCGTCGCCGTACCGCAGCACGAGCGCGACGGCGAGCGTCGCGACGGCGTGCGCGCCGAGCATCGCGAGCGGCGAGGAGGAGTGCGCGTGCGCGGCGGCGTCGGCCGGGGACAGCGCGGCGCAGCGGTCGAAGACGACGTGCAGCACGAGCTGGCCCGCGCCGAGCAGGCCGAGCAGCCGCGGCAGCCCGACCTCGCGCCGGGTGAGGGGTCGCACGGCGACGGCGGTGAGGACCGCGAGGACCCCGAGCGGGACCG
The DNA here is from genome assembly GCF_013127315.1 of Cellulosimicrobium sp. 72-3. Classification (NCBI taxonomy): domain Bacteria; kingdom Bacillati; phylum Actinomycetota; class Actinomycetes; order Micrococcales; family Promicromonosporaceae; genus Cellulosimicrobium; species Cellulosimicrobium sp. 72-3. The sequence continues at coordinate 256,282 of NZ_CP053419.1, read as the reverse complement.
CCCCGGGGTCGGTACCTCCGGCGAGGCCGTGCGCGACGACGGACAGCCCGACGACCGCGGCGGCGAGCAGCAGCACCCGCACGCCGCGGAGCACCCCTGCTCCGGGCGACGTCACGGACGCACCCTAGCGGGAGAAGGGGCCCCGGCGGCAGGGGCCGGCGCCGCCCTCTCCGCGCGGGAGAGGGCGGCGTGCGCCGGCACGGTCAGCCCTGCGGGTCGTGCGGGGCGCCGTCGTCGGTGCCGGCGTCCGGGCCGGGGCCCCGACGGCGCAGCACCACCACGACGACGACCGCCGCGGCCACGACGAGCGCGCCGAGCCCCACGAGCACCGGCAGCAGCGACGAGGTGCCGTCGTCCGCGGTCTCGGCGGCGTCGGTCGTCGTGGTCGCGGAGGGCTCGGTCGTGGTGCCGGTCGTCGGCTCCTCGGTCGCGGTCTCCTCCGGTGTCGCCGTGTCCGTCGCGGGGTCGTCCGTCGCGGGCGCCTCCGGCTGGGCTGCGACGGCGAACGCGAACGTGCCCTCGATCGGGTGCCCGTCGGACGAGACGACGCGCCACGCGACGGTGTACGTGTCGCCGCCGAGCGCGACGGCCGGGTCGATCGCGTAGGTCGCGGTGCTGCCGTCGATCGTGGGCGCACCCTGCGTGACGACCGTGCCGGCCGAGTCGGAGACGACGACCTGCGGCTCCACGGGGAGCGGCTCGGTGTTGAACGTCAGCGTGATCGCCGCGGGCGGGGCCTCGAGCTGTGCGCCGTCGGCCGGGTCGGAGGTGAGGAGCCGGTCGTGCGCGGACGCCGGGCCGGCCGTGAGCGTCGTGACGGCGGCGGTGAGGCCGAGCGTCAGGGCCGCGGCGGCGAGGAGGGCGAGGAGGGTGGGCAGGGCCGACAGCGGTCGGCGCAGGGAGAGGGTCATGAGGTTCTTCCGTCCGAGGCGCGGCCGGTGGCCGCACGGTGGTGCCCGGGGGCCCGGCCGTCGCCGGGTCGGCCTCGTCGGGTGCCGCGTCAGGACGCGGCGAGGGGGCGCAGCAGTGCTCCCGACGGACCGTGCGCCCGCGGCGGTCCGCGCGTCGGCGCCCGGAGCGACCGCCACACGTCGACGACGCGCACCGGGCGCGCGGGGACGACGCCGCGGCGGCCGAGGACCGCCGCACGGGCCGGGAGCGGGAGCGCGGCGCGCGGGGTCACCCAGGTGAGGAACCGCTCGAGCGCGCGCTCGCCGTGCGCCAGCACGAGGGCGAGCACGACCGTCGCGGCGGCGTGGGCGGCGACCATCCACGCGCCCGACGCCGCGAGGTGCTCCGGGTGCAGCGGGGACGCCGCGCCGTCGGCCGACGGCACCGCGCACACGACCGCGCCCGACGACGCCGCGAGGTGCGCAGCGTGCCCGGCTCCCCCGCCGACGGCGTGGCACGCCCCGGGGGTCAGGACGGTGAGCGCCTGGTGGAGCGCGAGCTGCGCGCCCCCGAGGAGCACGACGAGCCGGGCGGGCGTGAAGCGCAGGCGGGCGGCCGCCGTCGTGCCGGCGAGCGTGAACGCGGCGAGCGCCGCGAGGACCAGCGGGTCCGGGAGCGCACCTCCGGCGACGCGGTGCGCGAGCGCCGTCAGCGCGAGTACGAGGGTCGCCACGAGCGCGGCGCGGGCGACGCGCAGCGGACCGACGACCGGGGAGGGCACGAGGACACCCTAGCGGGGCCGTCGCCACAGGCGCCCGAGCCGACGGCGGACCGCCGCGCGGGTGGACTCCGGGAACGACCGCCACGCGGGCCACGCGAACGCCACGGTCCACGCACCCGCGCCGCCGAGGAGGACCGCGCCGGTCTCGACGTCGTCACCGGTCGCGGCGTGCTCGACGTCCGGGACCGCCATGACCGTGCCCGCGTCCTGCGGGTCCCGCAGGACGTCGAACGTCCCCGCGTACGGAGCCGGTGCCGGGTGCCACCCCGTCTCGCCGATCTCCTCGCCGTCGGCCCACGCCCCGACGAGGTACACCTCGGCGGGCCCGTGCGGCAGCTCGACGAGGGCGCGCACCGCGTCCACGTCCAGCGTGCTGCCGCGACCGACGGCGATCACGTGCACCTCCGCCCCGCTCGCCGTCGTGAGGACTCCGGTCTCGGCGAGCCTCTCGGCGACCCGCTGGTCGCCGCGGTCCGCGATGACGATCCCGGTGAGCACACCCGTCATGATCAGCCCGACGGTGAACGCACCACGGCTCCACCCCCACCGTGCACGGCGCCGACCACCCCACCGGTCTGACGGACGACGCCTCACCCGTCGGCCCGTGCGGCGCGCGGCACGGTCACGGGCGCTCGCCCGACGCGACGACGTGCATGCTGCGCCCCGCGCGCTCGGGGTACCGGCCGATCGCGGGGCCGGTGGGCAGGAGCCGGTCGAGCCCGACGATCACGAGCCCGAGCACGAGGAAGCCCGCCCCGTAGAGCACGACGTTGACGAGCAGCCCGGTCCAGCCGAGCGCGTCGAGGTCGACGAACCCGTACGGGTACTCGCTGCCGGGGCTGACGAACCCGCGGATCGTCGTGAACGCGAAGTACGCGAGCGGGTACAGGAGCCAGCGCGCGGCGTCGAGGCCGCGCAGGCGCCGGTGCGCGTCGAGCAGGAGGAAGTCTGCGACCACGGCGAGCGGGAGCACCTCGTGCTCGATCTGGCCGTCGGTGAGCCCGAGGAAGACGGCGGGCGCGCCCGGGTCCTCGGGCGCGAGCACGAGCCACGACACGAGGCCGGTGATCGCCGCGAACAGCGTCACGCCCCCCTTCAGCCATCCCGGCGGCTGTCGGCGGCGCAGGAGGGACGCGGCCCCCGCCCAGGCGAAGACGACCGCGATGAGGAAGCCCGTCTGGTTCGTGAAGTAGACGAGGCCCTCGATGTCCCCGTCGCGCCAGATCGCGCGCGTCCCGACGAGGGCGAGGACGACGAGGAACAGCCGGAACAGTCCGACGACGACGTGCATGCGGGCTCCTTCGCGCGCGGTGTGGCTCCGGTCGAGAGCCTAGTCCCCGCGGCCGGGGCACGACCGCCGTCGGGCACCGCCGCGCGCGTCGAGGTCCGGGCACGCCGAAGGGCCGCGCACGAGGCGCGGCCCTCCGGTGGAGATCGTCACCCCCGCCGGCGCGAGGCGCCGGGCGGGAGCGGGATCAGAGTGCCTGGATGTTCGTCGCCTGCGGGCCCTTGGGGCCCTGCGTGACGTCGAAGGAGACGCTCTGGTTCTCCTCGAGCGAGCGGTAGCCGCTCGACTGGATCTCGCTGTAGTGGGCGAACACGTCCGCGGTGCCGTCGGAGGGGGCGATGAAGCCGAAGCCCTTCTCCGAGTTGAACCACTTCACGGTGCCTGTAGCCATGGTGTTTTCCTTCGTCGAGACGACCGGCCCACGTGCGCGGGTCCGGGTACCGCGCCCTGCAGGGCGCCGGCGGTTCGGGGTGTGGTCGCGGCGGGAGCCCGCCGGGCGACCGGGCGGGGCGCTCAGATGGCGCCGCGCGTGCTCCAGGGCGGCGACGACGGTCACGGGCCGCGTGAAGCGGTCGTGGACGTGGAAGCCGTCCGGGCGTCGGGTGACCATCCCGGCGTACTCGCCGTCGGCCGTCGCGACCCACAGGTCGTCGTCGGCGCGGCGCAGCACGAGGTCTGGTCCGGGCGTGCCCGCGGCCGCAGGAGCGGTCGCCGGGCGATCGAGGATGGTGGAAGAAGTGATGTGTTTCTCTGCTCTCGCTCCGCGCGCTTCTGGGGCGGAGATCGTCGTCGGCAGCGTCTGCTGCCCGGCGCCCACGGTCGTGCTTCGATGCCGAGGACCGAAGATCGTCGCGAGACCCTGCTCGCGACCTGGGCGCAGCCCTCACGCTACACCATGGCGTGTGGCGGACGGTCGCCCCGGGCGATGATGGGGGCATGACGACCTCCTCCACCCCCGCCCGCACCGCCCCTCGCACCGCGCGCCGCAGCGTCGCCGTCGTGAACGGCTACGTCGTGCCCGTCGCGTCCGACCCGATCGAGAACGGGACCGTCCTCGTCGAGGACGGGGTCATCACCGCGGTCGGCGCGGACGTCGTCGTGCCCGACGGCGTCCCGACCCTCGACGCGCGCGGCCGCTGGGTGCTGCCCGGCTTCGTCGAGGCGCACGCCCACATGGGCGTCATGGAGGAGGCCGAGGGCTGGGCCGGCAACGACACGAACGAGATGACCGACCCGAACGGCGCGGCGCTGCGCGCGATCGACGCGATCAACGTCGAGGACGAGGGCTTCCGCGACGCGCTGGTCGGCGGCGTGACGAGCGCCGTCGTGAAGCCGGGCTCGGGCAACCCCATCGGCGGGCAGACCGTCGCGATCAAGACGTGGGGCGGCCGCACCGTCGACGAGCAGGTGATCCGCGAGGCGGTCTCCGTGAAGTCGGCGCTCGGCGAGAACCCCAAGCGCGTGTACGGGGACCAGAAGAAGACGCCCTCGACGCGCCTCGGCGTCGCGAAGGTCATCCGTGCCGCGTTCGTCGACGCGCAGAACTACGCCGCGCGGCGCGACGCGGCCGAGGCGAAGGGCGAGCCGTTCGACCGCGACCTCGCGAAGGAGACCCTCGCGCGCGTCCTCGCGGGCGAGCTGTACTGGGACCAGCACACGCACCGCGCCGACGACATCGCGACCGCGCTGCGCCTCGCCGACGAGTTCGGCTACCGGCTCGTCGTCAACCACGGCACCGACGGCGCGGCCGTCGCGGACGTCCTCGCCGAGCGCGACGTGCCGGTGATCTTCGGCCCGCTGTTCACCTCGCGCTCGAAGATCGAGCTCCGCAACCGCGACATCGCGAACCTCGGGGCGCTCGCCCGCGCGGGCGTCCGCGTCGCCATCACGACCGACCACCCCGTCGTGCCGATCAACTTCCTCGTGCACCAGGCGTCGCTCGCGGTCAAGGAGGGCCTCGACCGCGACACCGCGCTGCGCGCCCTCACCGTGAACCCCGCGGCCTTCCTCGGTCTCGACGACCGCGTCGGCGCGCTCGCGCCCGGCCTCGACGGGGACGTCGTCGTGTGGTCGGGCGACCCGCTCGACGTGACGTCGCGCGCGGAGCACGTGCTCATCACCGGCACCGAGGTCTACACGTGGGACGCGACGGCGGCCGACGGGCGCGGCGCGGGCCGAGTCGTCGAGCGCGGCGAGCGCTTCCGGGCCTGACGCCGGCCCCGCTCGCCGGTCGCGCGCGGCGTCGCTAGCGTTCCCCCCGAGGGCCGTCGCGCCCGCCGAGGGGGACGCCATGGCCCGGACCGCCACCTCGCAGCACCCCGCCCGGCCCGCCGCGGCGACCATCACGGCCACGTCGCTGGTCATGCTCAACGTCGCCGCGGTGGTCAGCCTGCGTGGTCTGCCCGCCGAGGCGGAGTACGGGCTCTCCTCCGCGTTCTACTACCTGCTCGCCGCCGTCTGCTTCCTCGCACCCGTCGCCGTCGTCGCGGCCGAGCTCGCGTCCACGTGGCCCGAGGAGGGCGGCATGTTCCGCTGGGTCGGCGAGGCGTTCGGGAGCAGGTGGGGCTTCCTCGCGATCGCGATGGTGTTCGTCGAGGGCTGCATCTGGTTCCCGACCGTCCTCACGTTCGCCGCCGTCACGCTCGCCTACACCGGGCCCGACGCGCGGTTCGACGAACGGGTCGCCGACGACCGGCTCTTCGTCCTCGCGATCGTGCTCGTCGTGTTCTGGGCCGCGACGCTCATCGCCCTGCGCGGCGCGTCCGCGTTCGCCCGCACCGCGCGCTGGGGCGGGATCGTCGGGACGCTCGTCCCCGCCGCGCTGCTCGTCGGGCTCGGCGCCGCCTACCTCCTCGGCGGCGAGCCGTCCCGGACCACGCTCTCCTGGGGCGCGTTCGTCCCGGACCTCACGCGTCTCGACAACATCGTGCTCGCCGCCGGGATCTTCCTCTTCTACGCGGGCATCGAGGTCAACGCGGTCCACGTGCGCTCGATCCGGCGGCCGGAGCGCACCTACCCGCTCGCGATCCTCGTCGCCGCGCTCGTGGCCGTCGTCGTGCTGACCCTCGGCACGCTGACGATCGCGGTCGTCGTGCCGCAGCAGGACATCAGCCTCACGACGAGCCTGCTCCAGGCGTTCGACCACCTGCTCGCCTGGGCGGGGATCGGCTGGGCCGGGCCGGTCGTCGCGGCGATGCTCGCCGTCGGCGTCCTCGCCGGCGTCACGACGTGGGTCGCCGGGCCCGCCACGGGCCTGCACGCCGTCGCGCGAGCGGGGTTCCTCCCGCGGTGGTTCCACCGGACGAACGACCGCGGCATGGCGACGAACATCCTCCTCGTCCAGGCGCTGGTCGTGACCGTGCTGTCGGTGCTGTTCGTCGTCATGCCCTCCGTGCAGTCCGCGTACCAGCTCCTCAGCCAGCTCACCGTGATCCTCTACCTCGTCGCCTACCTCCTGATGTTCGCCGCGGTCGTCGTGCTGCGCCGCACGCAGCCCGACCGGCCGCGCCCCTACCGGGTGCCGGGGGGCCGCGTCGGGGTCTGGGCGGTCGGCGGGCTCGGGTTCGTCGCGTCGCTGCTCGCGCTCGTCACGAGCTTCGCCCCGCCCGGCCAGGTCGCGGTCGGCAGCCCGACGACGTACGTCGTGCTGCTCGTCGCGCTCGCCCTCGTCTTCGTGGCCCTCCCGCTGCTCCTGTACCGCGCCCGCACACCGGCCTGGCGGGACGACTCGTCGACGTTCGCGCCCTTCACCTGGCAGTCCGCGGACGCCGCACCCGACCGAGGCGATCCCGACCCGCCGGGGTGACGGGCGAGGTTCCCGTGGCGCGAACCCGCGCGGCGGCGGACCATCGGAACATGCCTACCCGACCCGCTCCCCGCCCTCGCAGCGCCGCGACCGGCCCGGTCGTCGGTCTCGTCGTCCTCGTCGGGGCGCTCGCCGCCTGCTCCGGCCCCGGCCCGGGCGACAAGGACGTCGAGTACGACTCGCTCGACGCGCTCCACCACGCCGCCACGTCCGCCGGCCTCACGTGCCTGTCGTTCACGACCGAGAGCACGGACAGCGACGACGTCGAGCTGGGCGCGTGCGACGACACGACGCTCCTCGCCGTGTTCGCCGACGGGATCGCCGAGGACGAGTTCCTCGCGCTCCTGCCGCGTCAGCCCACCGAGGAGGGCGAGGCCGCGCTCGCCGGGCCGAACTGGGTCGTGCTCGGCGACACCGGCGACCTGCTCGAGACCCAGGCGGGCATCGGCGGGCAGTTCCTCACCGACGAGTGACGCGGCGTCAGCCGCCGCCCGCCATCTGCCGCTGCGCGAACACGAGCCCGGACGGGAGCGCGGTCGCGGCCATGGCCCACGTGTGCGTCTGACCGGGCTCCTCGCGGAGCTCGACGGTCTGCCCCTGGTCCTCGAGGTCCTGCGCCATCCGCCGCACCGTGGTGAGCGCCTCCCGCGGCGCGTCCTGCCCGGAGTCGAGGAAGACCGGCATCGGGTGCGTGAACGTCATCGTGGGCAGGTACGTCGTCGGGGTGTTCGCGTCGATCTCCGCCTGCGTCGAGAGCATCGTCCGTTCCGGCCCGGGGCCCGGGTTCCCGTAGGGCTCGATCGCGAGGATCGCCCCGTACAGGTCGAGGTTCCGCAGACCCACGTTGAGCGCGCAGAACCCGCCGGACGACATGCCGCCGAGGACGCGGTGCTCGCGGTCCGCGACCGTCGGGTACGTCGCGTCGACGGTGTCGACGACGGTCGTCGTCAGGTACGTCTCGACCTGCTCGCCGCCCGTCGTCGAGTCGAGGCACTCGGTGTCGAGCCCGCCCGGCCCCGTGCCGTTCACGGTGGGGGCGACGACGATCATCGGGTCGACGAGCCCGCGCCGGATGAGCACGTCCATCGTGCGCGGCACCCGCCCGGCGGCGAACCAGCTGCTCGGGTCGTCGGGCGACCCGTGGATCAGGTACACGACCGGGTAGCGGGTCGAGCCCTCGGGGTCGAACCCCGGCGGGAGGTACACCCAGGCGTCCTCGTCCGCGATCTGCTCGGCGGCCGTTCCCGGGATCGCGAGCGTCCGCACCTGGCCCCGGTGCGCGCCGCCCGGCGCGTCGGCCGACAGGTCGGCCAGACCCAGCGCGACGAGCTGCACCCGGACGCCCCCCCACGTCGGGACGTAGCCGGAGTAGGCGTTGGCGCCGACCGCCAGGCCCAGCACGAGGGACAGCGCGCCGAGCGCCGCGAGGGACGCCGTCGCGACGCGCGAACGCCACGGCCGGCGCGGGTCCTCGCCCCGGGCCCGCCGCGCGCGCCGCGCCCGGGCGCCGCGCCGTGCGCGCACCACGGCCCACGCCACCGCTCCCGCCCCGAGCACCGTCAGCACGACGGCGACCGGGTAGCTCGTCAGGTACGTCTCGGCGGGCTGCAGCTCGCGCAGCACGGCCGCGGGCAGGGCCGGGTCGGTGTCGGGGACGGGGAGGCCGGTCGCCACGGTCAGGACCGGCGCTGCGGCTTCACGAACGGGAAGGCGAGCGTCTCGCGGATCGACGCCCCGATGATCGTCATGTAGATGCGGTCGACGCCGAGGCCGAGCCCGCCGGTGGGCGGCATCGCGAACTCGAGCGCCGAGAGGAAGTCCTCGTCGATCTCCATGGCCTCCGGGTCGCCCGCCGCCGCGAGGAGCGACTGCTGCGTGAACCGCTCGCGCTGGTCGATCGGGTCGATGAGCTCCGAGTACGCGGTGCCGAGCTCGGCGCCGAACGCGACGAGGTCCCAGCGTTCCGCGAGGCGCGGGTCGCGGCGGTGCACGCGGGTGAGCGGCGACGTCTCGACCGGGAAGTCGGTGTAGAACGTCGGCTCGACCGTCTGGCCCTCGACGAGGCGGTCGTACATCTCGTTGACCACCGCACCGTGCGTCTCGTCCTCGCCGACCTCGATGCCGAGCCGGGCGCACAGGGCGTGCAGCTCCGCGTCGGGGGTGTCCGGGGTGACCTCGGCGCCGACGGCGCGCGAGACGGCGTCGTGCACGGTGACGACGGGCCACTCGCCGTCGAGCCGGACCTCGCTGCCGTCGGGCCGACGCGACACGGCGTCGCCGTGCACCGCGACCGCGGCCGCGACGACGAGCTCGCGCGTGAGGTGCCGCATCGTCGTGTAGTCGCCGAACGCCTGGTACGCCTCGAGCGACGTGAACTCGGGGTTGTGCGTCGCGTCGGCGCCCTCGTTGCGGAAGTTGCGGCCCAGCTCGAAGACGCGCTCGATGCCGCCGATCGCGAGCTGCTTGAGGAACAGCTCCGGGGCGATGCGCAGGTACAGGTCCATGTCGTACGCGTTGATGTGCGTGCGGAATGGGCGCGCGTTCGCGCCCCCGTGCACGCGCTGCAGGATCGGCGTCTCGACCTCGATGAAGCCGCGCTCGACGAGCGACGAGCGCAGCGAGTGCACGGCGGCGGAGCGGCCGCGGAGCGTCACGGACGACCGCGTGTCGAGCGCGAGGTCGACGTGGCGCAGGCGCATGCGCGTCTCCGGGTCGGCGAGCCCGCGGAACTTGTCCGGCGGCGCCTTGAGCGACTTCGACGCCATGACCCACGACCCCGCGTGCACGGACAGCTCCCCCGTCCGGCTGCGCGCGACGGTCCCCGTGACGCTCACCTGGTCCGCGAGGTCGACGACGCGGCGCCAGAGCGCGAGGTCGGCGGCGCCGTCGGCGGTGAGCATCACCTGGCGCTCGTGGTTCTCCTCGCGCAGGACGGCGAAGACGACGCCCCCGAGGTCACGGAGCCGCACGACGCGCCCCGAGACGGACACCTCGTGCCCGAGCAGCAGGTCGTCGACGTCGGCGAGCCGGTGCGTGCGCGGCACGGCCACGGGGTACGCGGGCATGCCGGCCGCCGCGAGCACGTCGAGCTTGGCGCGGCGGGCGCGCTCCTGGTCGGTGAGCCGCCGGGTCGGCACGTCGAGCGCGAGCAGCGCGTCCTCCTGCTCGCGCACGGCGGCGCCGAGCGCGGCGTCGGCCGTCGCGACCTGCTGGCTCCCGGTGCCGCCGCGCGCGCCGGGCCACTGCGGCACGAAGCCCTCGGCCTGCCCCGCCGCGAGCGACACGGACGTGAGCTGCGCGGGGGCGGCGTAGCAGAGGTAGCGCGTGCGCCAGCGCGGCTCGTACTTCTGGTTCGAGCGGTAGAGCTGGTCGAGCTGCCACCAGCGCGACGCCGTGAGGACGAGGCGGCGCAGGAAGCGCTGGAAGGGGCTCGCCGCGACCGACTCGCCCTGCTCGATCAGGCCGCGGAACATCGCGAAGTTGAGCGAGACCCGGTCGATCGCCATGCCCGCGCCCTCGCTCGCGAGCGTCGAGATCATGAGCTCCGTGACGCCCGGCACCGCGTCGGGCGACCGGCGCATGTAGTCGAGCGAGACCCCCTTGCGGCCCCACGGGACGAACGTGAGCAGGCCGCGCGGCGCGCCGTCGCGGTCGTGCGCGGTGACGACGAGCACGCGCGGGTCGCGCGGGCTGCCGAGGCGCTCCAGGGCCATCGAGAAGCCGCGCTCGTCCTCGCCGTGCCGCCACGCGTCGGCGGCCTGCGCGAGCGCCGCGAGCTCGTCCGCCGGGATCTCGCGCTGCCGTCGCAGGCGCACGGTGTACCCCTCGCGCTGGGGCCGCGCGACGGCGTGCCGCACGGGCCGCATCGACGGCGACGCGAGGTCGAAGGACCGCGTCTCGACGATCGCCTCGTCACCCATCGTGAGGACGGCGAGCCCGGCGTCGCGGTAGGCCCGCGCGCCCTTCTCGCTCGCCGAGAGCACGCCGGGCGCCCACCCGTGGCGCCGCGCGTACGCGAGCGTGCGCTCGATCGCGTCGGGCCACGACGCCGGGTCCCCGAGCGGGTCGCCCGCGGCGAGCAGCACGCCGCTCACCACGCGGTACGACACGGCGGCGCGGCCGTCGCCGGAGAAGATCGCGTCGCGGTCGTCGCGCGTCGCGAAGTACTCCAGCGAGTCGTCGCTCGGGTGCTCCAGGAGCAGACGGCGCACCGCGAGCTCCTCGTCCGGGGTGCGTGCGGCGTCGCGCGGACCGGTCCGCAGGAACACGAGCACCGCGAGCAGCAGCGCGGCGCCCGCGAGCAGGCCGCCGACGAGCGCGAGCCAGCCGGGCGCGCCGCCGTCGATGGCGAACGGCTCCTCGTGCGGCGACAGCCCGACCGAGACGCTCAGGGCCCACCCGAGCCGCGCCGACTGGTCGTCGAGGCTCGACGGCACGACCTGGAGCAGCGCCCACACGACGCCGGTCGCGACGGCGAGGCCGAGCACGAGGACGAGCGCCGCCGTCCACCACGCACCCCGGGCGATGCGGGCGGGGAACGCGTGGCGCGCGGCGACGAGCACCACGACGAGCACGAGCCCGACGAGCCCGCCCGCGTACGCCGTCCAGTGCACGTCGTCGAGCACGCCGGCCGCCGGGTCGATCCGGTCGAGCACGATCGCGAGCAGCATGACGAGCGCGGACGGGAGCTGCCAGACGAGGACCACGAACCACAGCGCGGCGCGGCGACGGCGCAGGAAGCCGCTCGCGACGAGCCCGACCACGACCGCGGAGAAGAGCGACGGGTACGACGGCACGTTCGTGACCGACAGGACCTCGGCGACCGGGCGCTCGGCGTGGTGCGCGACGGGACGGAGGATCAGCGCGACGAGGAGCCACACCGCGTAGACCTCGAGGATCCGGCCGCCCCAGCGCGCGACCGTCTCCGCCCAGGGCGACGCGACGGCGGGCGGCGCTGGAGCGCGCCGTCCGCCGTCCGGGGTGGGCGTCTCGCGCCCGACGGTGCTGGTACCCGTCACGTGGTCTCCTCCGGGTCGCGCGGTGCGCGGGCGGGCGCCGGCGCGGGCTGCGTCGGCGGGTTGACGAGGACGTCGTCGGCGGTCTGCCGCTCCGCCGCGGTACGACGGTCCCACGTGGGGCGCCGCAGCGCGTAGAAGAGGAGCGGCGGGCCGCCGAGCACGACCACGACCCCGGCGACCACGATCGGGTAGGCGGTCTCGGAGAGGCCGCTGAAGCCGGACGGCCGGACGAACGCGAGCACGAACGCGGCCGCGCACGCGACGAACCCGAGCCCCGCGACGAACCGCATCGCGGGCGTGCGGTAGGTGCGGACCACGTCGGGCTTGGTGCGCCGCAGCCGGATCGCTGCGGCGAACATGAGCATGTACATGACGAGGTACAGCGCCGCCGCCATGTCCACGAGCGCGATGAACGCGGTGTTGCCGTTCGGCACGAGCACGAACAGCAGCGCGAGCAGCGTGACGATCCCGCCCTGCACCGCGAGGATGCCGACCTGGACCCCGGCCTTGTTGCGGCGCTGGAGCGCGGGCGGCAGCAGGCCGGTCCGGGCCGCGGCGAGCAGGCCGCGCGACGGCCCGGCGATCCACGTGACGACCGACGCGAACGCCCCGAGGGCGATGAGGAGCGAGATGACCGGGGTGCCCCAGCTCATGCCCCAGTGGTCGAAGAACGCCTTGAACGCGAGGTTGATGCCGTCGGTCACGCCGAGCGTCGACTTCGGGACGGCCACGGAGATCGCGAGCGTCGGGAGGATGAAGACCACGAGGATGAGCACGGTCGCGATGGCGATCGAGCGCGGGAAGCCCCGACCGGGGTTGCGCAGGTCGTTCGCGTGCACCGCGTTGACCTCCATGCCCGCGTACGCGAGCACGTTCGAGACGATGAGCACGATCGACGCGATCCCGGTCCACGGCGGGATGACGGCGGACGCCTCGAGCGTCGTCTCCGAGCGCTCGCCGGTGCCGAGCCAGACCGCGCCGAGCACGATGAGCAGGACGGCGGGCAGGATCGTGCCGAAGACGCCGCTCCACGAGCCGACCTTGGCGAACAGGTTGCCGCCGGCGAGCGTGATGAGCGTCGACCCCCAGTACAGGACGAGGATCACGACGGCCGTGTAGAGGCCGTTCTGCGTGAGGCCCGGGTCGCCCACGACGAACGACAGGCTCGCCGCGATGAACGCGATCTGCGTGGGGTACCAGACGACGTTCTGGATCCACTGGAGCCAGATCGCGACGAACCCGGCCCGCTCGCCGAACGCCTCGCGCACCCACGTGAAGACGCCGCCCTTCCAGCCGGTCGCGAGCTCGGCCGCGACGAGCGCCGTCGGGACGAGGAAGAGGATCGCCGGGACGATGAAGAGCGTCACCGAGCCGAGCCCGTACGACGCCATCGCCGGCAGCGAGCGCAGCGACGCGACCACCACCACGGTGAGCATCGCGAGCTGCACGACCGACATGAACGTCGTCGCGCCCGCGGCGGGCGCCCCGATGGCGGGCCCCGCGTGGCCCGGCGGCTGCCGGGAGCCGGGCGACCCGTACGGGTGCGCCTTGACGTGCGCTGCCGTCGGCGCGTGCGTGCCGTCGGCCCGGACGTGCGGTCCCGAGCCTCCGGGCGGATCCTGTGCTGCCCCCTGTGCCATGGTCCGTCCTTCCCGCGGTCGTCCGGGTCAGTGGTGGAAGTTGGAGCGCTGGCCCTCGGTCGGCATCGGGCCGGTGAGGGCGTCGAGGAGCGCGACCTCGTCGCGCAGGTCCGCGAGGAACGCGGACGCCAGGTCGTGGCTGAAGCCGTTGCGCACGACGACGCGCTGGACGGTGAGGTCCGTGAGGTCGTCGGGCATGGGGTACGCGGGCACGAGCCAGCCCTTGGTGCGCAGCCGCTCCGACAGGTGGTAGAGGTCCCAGTTCTTCGTGTGGCCCTCGCGCAGGCGCCACGCGAACACGGGGATGTCCGAGCCGTCGTTCCACAGCTCGAACGCGGGCATCTTCGCGATCTCGCCCGACAGGTAGAGGGCGACGTCGCGCGACGTGCGCTGCACGGCCTCGTAGCCGGTGCGCCCGAGGCGCAGGAAGAGGTAGTACTGGAGGAGCACCTGCGCGCCGGGGCGCGAGAAGTTGAGGGCGAACGTCGGCATGTCCCCGCCGAGGTAGCTCACGCGGAACACGAGGTCCTCCGGCAGCGACTCCGTGTCGCGCCAGACGACCCACCCGAGGCCCGGGTAGACGAGGCCGTACTTGTGGCCCGAGGTGTTGATCGACGCGACGCGGGGGACGCGGAAGTCCCACTCGAGGTCGGGCTGGAGGAACGGCGCGATCATCGCGCCCGACGCCCCGTCGACGTGGATGGGCACGTCCAGGCCCGTGGACTCCTGGATCCGGTCGAGGGCCGCCGCGATCTCGGCGACCGGCTCGTACATGCCGGTGTAGGTCACGCCCATGATGGCGACGACGCCGATCGTGTTCTCGTCCACGTACGTCTCGAGGTCGTGGCCGTCGAGGACCTTGTGGTCCTCGGAGATCGGGACGTAGCGCGCCTCGACCTCGAAGTAGTTGCAGAACTTCTCCCAGCACACCTGGACCGCGCTCGAGAGCACGAGGTTCGGGCGGTCGGTCGGCTTGCCGGCGGCGCGGCGCGCGTGCTGCCAGCGCCGCTTGAGGGCGAGACCGCCGAGCATGCACGCCTCGGACGAGCCGATGGTCGACGTCCCGATGGTGTGCTCCGGGTCGGGCGCGTGCCACAGGTCGGCGAGCATCGTCCAGCACCGCGTCTCGACGGCCGCCGTCTGCGGGTACTCGTCCTTGTCGATCATGTTCTTGTCCGCGGCCTCGAGGTACAGCCGCGCGGCGTGCTCGTCCATCCACGTGCCGACGAACGTCGCGAGGTTGAGCCGCGCGTTCCCGTCGAGCATCGCCTCGTCGTGGACGATCTGGTACGCCGTCTCCTGGAGGGACTCGTCCTCCGGGAACCGGAACTTGGGCAGCGCCGTCGCCTCCCCCGGCCTGGCGAAGATCGGGTTGAGCTCGACGACGTCGGGTTCTCCGGTGTGCCTCTCGGCCCGGCGCGTGTTCGTGACCATGTCCGCCCCCTCGGGTTGGTGTGGCCGCGGACCTGCGGCCGCTCTCTCGACGGTACGACCGTGATCCCGGGACCGCCTCTGGGCGGGTGAGATAGGCAACACCTGTTGCTTAAGTGATTGCCTCGGCGTAACGTCGAGGACGACGCAGCGCACGGCACGACGCGGAGGAGGTGGCCGTGGACAAGCGCACCGCCCGCACCGCCGCGGCCCTGCGGACCGCGATCCTCGCGCTCGCCGCGGAGCAGGACGTCACCCGGCTCACGGTGTCCGCCGTCGCGGCCCGCGCGGGGATCAACCGCGTGACGTTCTACGACCACGCGTCGAGCCCGTCCGAGCTCCTCGCGCGCGTGCTCGGCGCCGAGCTCGACGCGATCCGCGACCGGTTCTTCGCCGACGTCCGGGCCGCCGAGACGGCCGACGACGTCGCCGCCCGCTCCCGCGAGGTCGTCGACCACTGGAGCCGTGCGCTCGTCGTGCACGTCGAGGCCCACCTCCCCGTCTACGAGCGCGCGCTGGAGGGCGGCCTCAGCGCGCCGCTGTTCCGGCTGCTCGCCAGCCACGTCACCGGCACGCTCGTCGAGCACCTGCACGCCCACCCCGGACTCCTGCCGTCGGCCCCGGCCGGCACCCCGGCGGGACTCCCGGCCGAGCCGTCGGCGGGAGCCACGACCACCGCGACGGCCGACGTCGCGGCGCGCGCGTTCGCGACGTACGTCGGCTTCGGCACGGTCGGCGCGCTCGAGGTGTGGCTCGCCACGCCCCCTCCCCGTGACCCCGGGCTCTTCCCGCGGGTCGCCCGAGACGCCCTGCCCGCCTGGTGGACCACGCCGTCGCCCTGACGAGCCGTCCCCTCCGCCGGTCGACCGCGGTCCCCGGCGGGCAGGTCCGCACCACCCGCGCGACGACGCCCCCGCTCACGAGGCGGGCCGACGCCGCCGTGCCCTGCAAGGAAAGGAGCCCCACTATGGGCAGCACTCCCGGAAGGGTGCAGAACAAGGTCGCGATCGTCACCGGCGGCACCGGCGGCATGGGCGTCACGAACGCGCGCGCGCTCGTCGCCGAGGGCGCGAAGGTCGTGGTCGCGGACCTCGACGACGCGAAGGGCGAGGCGCTCGCGCGCGAGCTCGGCCCCGACGCCCGCTACGTGCACCTCGACGTGACGAGCGAGGACGAGTGGGCGTCCGCCGTCGCAGCCACGCTCGACGCGTTCGGGCGCGTCGACGTGCTCGTCAACAACGCGGGCATCGCCAACGGCGGTCCCATCACGGAGTTCGACGTCGCCGCGTGGCGCCGGATCATCGACATCAACCTCACCGGCACGTTCCTCGGGATCCGCGCGGTGTCGCCGATCATGGCGAAGGCCGGCGCGGGGTCGATCATCAACATCTCGTCGGTCGAGGGCATGCGCGGGAGCGCGGGCCTGCACGGCTACGTCGCGTCGAAGTTCGGCGTCCGCGGGCTGACGAAGTCCGTCGCGCTCGACCTCGGCCCGTACGGCGTGCGCGTCAACTCGGTGCACCCCGGGTTCATCTCGACGCCCATGACCGCGTCGCTCAACCCGGACGACCTCCTCATCCCGCTCGGCCGCCCCGCGGCGCCCGAGGAGGTCTCGCGCATGATCGTCTTCCTCGCGAGCGACGAGGCGTCGTACTCGACGGGCTCGGAGTTCGTCGTGGACGGCGGCCTCATCGCCGGCGTCCCGTCGAAGAAGGGCCACGGCCAGCTCTGACCCGGCCGCGGCGGGCCCGGTCGCGACGGGCCCGGTCGCTCAGTGCACCGCGGTCGCGCACGCGACGCAGGTCCGCGCCGTCGGGCGCGCCTCCAGGCGCCCGGCGGCGATCTGCTGTCCGCACCCCGCGCAGACGCCGTAGGTCCCCGCGTCCAGGCGCGCGAGGGCGGCGTCGACCTCCTCGACCCGCGCGGCCGCGTCGCGCGCGAGCGCGTCCACCTGGGCGCGCTCGAACGCGATCGTCGCGCCGTCGGGGTCGTGCTCGTCGTCCGCGTTGGAGTCGCGCGACGCCTCGACGATGCCCGCGACGTCGGCACGCAGCGCCCGCAGGCGCTCCGACGCCTCCGTGCGCACGGCGAGCAGCCGCTCGCGCGCGGGCCGCGGGTCGAGCGGGTGGCCGGGGTCCTCGGGTGGTGTCGTCATCACCCTCCCCAACGCTCGGGACGGGGTGAAACCGTCCCGGACGGGGACTCCTGCCCACGTCCGCCGCATGACAGCGGCGGTCCGCGATGGAAGAGTGGAACCGCCCGGCCACCCCGGGGCCACCGCGCGGACTCGCCCTCGCGGTGGGCGACCGACGGCGAGACCACGGGGGTCGGCATGAGCACGGTCGTCGTCTTCGAGGAGTTCGGCGGGCCCGAGGGCCTGCGGGTCGACGACGAGGAGGTCGGCGCTCCCGGCCCCGGCCAGGTGCGCGTCGCGAACCGCGTCGTCGGCGTCAACCCCGCGGACCTCAAGCGGCTCGCCGGCGCGTTCGGTGGCCGCGTCCCCGGCGTGCTGGGGTTCGAGGCGGCCGGGGTGGTCGACGCCGTCGGGCCCGACGTCCCGGACCTCGCCCCCGGCGACGAGGTCGTGTGGCACGGCACGGGCGCGCAGCGGGAGCTCTCGCTCGTCCGCGCCGACCACGTGCGGCGCAAGCCGTCGTCCGTCCCGTTCGACCAGGCCGCGGTCCTGCCCGTCGCGGCGGCGACCGCGTTCTCCGCGCTCGTCCAGGCCGACACGGGCGAGGGGGACGTCGTGCTCGTGCACGGCGCGAGCGGTGGCGTCGGGTCCGCCGCGGTGCAGATCGCGACCGCGCTCGGTGCCCGCGTCGTCGGGACGGCCTCGCCCGCGAACCACGACTACGTGCGCGACCTCGGTGCGACGCCCGTCGCGTACGGCCCGGGGCTCGTCGACGCGGTCCGCGCGCTGCCCGACGGGCTCGACGAGGTGAGCGTCGTCGTCGACCTCGTCGGCACGGAGGAGACCGTGTCCGCGACCGTCGCGCTGCTGGGCGAGCACCTCTCCCCCGCCGACGCCGACGACCCGCCGAGCGCCGTGACCGTCGTCGGGACGGACGCCTCGCGCGCCGCCGGGATCGCCGACAAGGTCGACGCGAAGGGCGCCCTCGACGAGGTGCTCGCGCTCGCGGAGGACGGGCGGCTCCGGGCGGAGATCTCGGCCCGGTTCCCGCTCGCCGAGGCCGCGGAGGCGCTGCGCCTCGTCGCCGAGGGGCACGTGCGCGGGAAGGTCGTCCTCGACATCGTGTGACGCACGGCCGCGGTCCTTTGTGACGCTGAGCACAAGCTCACCGCACGAGCCGCGGGATTCCGCGGCTCCCACCCCGGCTGCCCTTCAATCTTCTTGCGCCCCGCGTGCGCCAGAGTGTGGAATCGTTAGCATGCGTAAGCTTCTTGCCGCCACCGCGGCGCTCTCCTGTGCCCTCCTGCTGGCGTCCTGCGCCTCGCCGACCGACCCGGCGAGCGACGACGCGGCGACCACCCCCGCGACCGAGACCACGACCGAGGCGGCCCCCGAGGTCACGCCGACCGTCGTCGCCGTCACCACGACGTGCAGCACCTTCTACGGCGGCGAGTACTCCGCCGAGCGCCTCGTCACCGAGACGACGCCGCTGCTCGCCACGCCGGACGACGAGGACGCCGCCGCCGCGATCTACACGACGCGCGAGCGCATCGCCGCGGTGCAGAACTTCGCCGACCCGGAGCTCCAGGAGAACCTCAACGGGATCAAGGCGCCCTTCGAGGCCGCCGTCCAGGGCGAGACGGTCAGCACGTCGAAGCTCCAGGAGTCGCTCGACGCGTTCCGCGCCCAGTGTGTCGAGGCCGGGTACGCCTTCGCGTCCTGACGCCACGCGCCGCGGTCCGGACGGCCCGTCCCTCGTCGAGGGGCGGGCCGTCCTCGCGTCCGGGGCCTGCTCCCGCGTCCGGGGGCACGCCGGTGCCGGGCTCGCCGCGTCCTGAGGCGGGCGGCGAGGCGCCGCCCGGCGTGGGAGCATCCGACCATGCCCGTCGTCGAGTCCTCGCTCGTGGTCCCCGTCGACCCCGCGACGGCGTTCGCCGTCTCGCAGACGACGGGCGCCGTCCGCCTGCGCTGGGACCCCTTCATCCGCCACCAGCACTTCCTCGACGGCGCGACCGCGCCCGCGAAGGGCGTGCGGACCTTCACCCGGCACCGCAGCGGGCTGTCCATGGTGAGCGAGTACGTCTCGTACAACCCGCCGACCAACGTCGGCATGCGCATGGTCCGCGGGTCCTGGTTCTTCGAGAACCTCGCGGGCGGCTGGCGCTTCGCACCCGACCCGGCCGGCGGCACGCGCGCGACGTGGCGGTACAGCTTCCGGTGCCGGCCGCGCTGGCTCGCCCCGGTCGCCGAGCGCGTCGGGTCGTGGGTGCTCCAGCGCGACGTCGACCGGCGCATCGCCGGCTTCGCGCGCGGGTGCGCCGACCCGGTCGTGCTCGACGCGGTGCACGACGGCGCCTGACGCCCGCGCCCCCGTCCGCCGCCGCGCGGCACCCCGGGGCCACGCGACCCGGCACCCCGGGACGACGTCGCCCGGCACCCCGGTCGGACGCGGCCCGGCCGCGCGCGGCGTAGCGTGCGACGCATGGGCCCGCTCGACCGCCGCCGCCCCCGGGCGTTCCTCGCCGTGGTGCTCGCGGTGGTCGCGGTCGTCGGTTCCGTGGGCGCGACGCACGGCCAGCCCGGTGCCCGGCCGCTCGACGCCGCGGCGCTCGCGCTCCTCCTCGTGCCCCCGCTCGCCCTCGTGCTCCTCGTGCGGTGGCCGGTCGTCGCCGTCGTCGTGTCCGTGGGTGCCGCGGGCGCGTTCCTCGTCGCCGGGTACGCGTGGGGCCCGGTGCTCGCCGGTCCCGTGGGCGTGCTCGTGGGGGTGCTGCTCAGCGGGCCCGCGGTGCGCGCGCGCCGGGTCGCGTGGGGCGGGGCGGTGCTCCTGGCGGGCGCGGTGGTCACGGCGGCGGCGCTGCGCCCGGACGCGCCGCCCCCGGCGACGCTGCTCGGCGGGACCGCGTGGACCGTCGTCGTGCTGCTCGTCGCCGGGACGGTCCGCGACCGGTCCGCGCGCCTCGCCGCGGCGCGCGAGGCGGAGCGCGCCGCGCGCGCCGAGCGGGAGCGGACCGCCGTCGCCGACGAGCGCCTGCGGATCGCGCGCGAGGTCCACGACGTGCTCGCGCACTCGCTGTCCGCGATCACCGTCCAGGCGGGCGTCGGCCTGCACCTGCTCGACCGCGACCCCGAGCAGGCCCGCGGTGCGCTCACCGCGATCCGCGCCGCGAGCACCGAGGCGCTCGACGAGGTGCGCGCGGTGCTGGGCGTCGTGCGCGGCGACGCGGGCGACGACGGCGCGCCTCTCGCCCCGACGTGGGACCTCGCGGCGCTCCCCCGGCTCGTGCGGCAGGCGGAGGGCGGCGGCCTCGCGGTCGCGCTCGACGTCGACCCGGCCGCCGCGGGACTGCCCGACCGGCTCGCGGGCGTCGTCTACCGCGTGGTGCAGGAGTCGCTGACCAACGTGCGCCGGCACGCGCGCGGCGCCACGCGGGCGGACGTGCGGGTCGCGGTGCGACCCGCGCCGCACGGCGCGGTGACCGTGACCGTGACCGACGACGGCGCTGCCGCCGGCGCGGAGCCGGAGCCGGGCTACGGCCTGCGGGGCATGCGCGAGCGTGTCGAGAGCGTCGGCGGCTCGCTCTCCGCCGGCCCGGCGCCGTCCCCCTCTGGACGTGGCTTCCGCGTGCGGGCAGTCTTTCCCTGGCCGGGCTCGCCGCCCGGGCCGGGCACCGCCGGACGGTCCGACGCGGCCGACGACGCACCGCCGCAGCGCGAGGAGGCACCGTGATCGACGTCGTGCTGGCCGACGACCAGGCGCTCGTGCGGGGTGGCTTCCGCGCGCTCATCGACTCCGAGGACGACATGCGCGTCGTCGCGGAGGCCGCGACCGGCGACGACGCCGTCCGCCTCGCGCTCGAGCACCTGCCCGACGTCGTGCTCATGGACATCCGCATGCCCGGTCTCGACGGCCTGGAGGCGACGCGGCGGATCGTCGCGGACCGGGCGGCGTCGCACGTGCACGTCGTGGTGGTCACGACGTTCGAGCTCGACGAGTACGTGACCGACGCGATCCGCGGCGGCGCGAGCGGCTTCCTCGTCAAGGACACCGAGCCGGTCGACCTCGTCCGGGCGGTGCGCGTCGCCGCGCGCGGCGACGCGCTGCTCTCGCCCACCGTGACGCGGCGGCTGCTGTCGCGCGTCGCGGACGCGACGCGCGCCGTCGGGCCGGTGCGCGGTGTCGAGGAGCTCACGCCGCGCGAGCACGAGGTGCTCGTCGAGGTCGCGGGCGGGCTGTCGAACGAGGAGATCGCCGGGTCGCTCTTCCTGTCGGAGTCGACCGTGAAGACCCACGTCTCGCGGGTCATGGCGAAGCTAGGCGCGCGGGACCGGGCGCAGCTCGTCGTCGCGGCGTACGAGTCGGGCGTCGTCCGTCCGGGCTGGGCGGGCTGAGCCTCCGACCGCCGCGGGCGGCACCCGGGGACGAGCGAGGTCGGCACGCCCGGGTGACGACGCGGCGTCGGGCGGGCGCGAGCCTGGGGGTGCGGCCGGCGGACGGCCGCCCTCGCCGGGACCGGCGAGGCGCACCGACACCGGAGGTCGTCATGCTCACCGCACTCACCGGGGCCGCCGGCACGCTCCCCACGGACGCCGTCGCGTCGTGGGGGCACGCCGGCTGGGGGCCCGGGCCGTGGTGGTTCGTGTTCCCCCTGCTGTGGTTCCTGCTCTTCGCGTCCGTGGTCTTCCTCGTCGTCCGCCGCGCCCGGCGCGGCGGGGGCCCGGGCGGGTGGCGCACGTCCGGCCCTGACCCGGTCGCGATCCTCGGCGAGCGGTACGCGCGCGGCGAGATCGACGAGCAGGAGTACCGCTCGCGCCTCGCCGTCCTCCGCGAGGGCCACCCCCACCCCTGACGCCGAGAACGACGTTGCTGCCGTCATCCCGCGGACAACGGCAGCAACGTCGTGCTCGACAGCGAGGAATCGCCTGGTCGGCGTCAGGCGGAGGCGCCCACGCGCTCCTTGGTGCCCGACGGCGCACCCTCCCCGGCCTCGGCCGGCGCCGGGGACTCCGTGGTCGTCTCGGACGACGCGTCGTCGTCCTCGTCCACGAAGAGGTCCTCGGCCGTCGCGGCCTCGTACTGCTCGAGGTCGAGGATGCCCTCGCGCTTCGCCACGATCGTGGGCACGAGCGCCTGGCCCGCGACGTTGACCGCGGTGCGGCCCATGTCGAGGATCGGGTCGATCGCGAGCAGCAGGCCCACGCCCGCGAGCGGCAGGCCCACGGTCGAGAGCGTGAGGGTCAGCATGACGATCGCGCCGGTGAGGCCCGCGGTCGCGGCGGAGCCGACGACGGACACGAACGCGATGAGCAGGTAGTCGGTGATCGACAGGTCGATGCCGAAGATCTGCGCGACGAAGATCGCCGAGATGGCCGGGTAGATCGAGGCGCAACCATCCATCTTCGTGGTGGCGGCCAGCGGCACGGCGAACGACGCGTACTCGCTCGGCACGCCGAGGTTGCGCTCGGTGACGCGCTGCGTCACGGGCAGCGTGCCGATCGAGGAGCGCGAGACGAACGCGAGCTGGATCGCGGGCCACGCGCCGCGGAAGTAGCTCGAGATCTTCAGGCCGTTGGTGCGCAGCAGGATCGGGTAGACGACGAACAGCACGACCGCGAGGCCGACGTAGATCGCGACGGCGAACCACGCGAGCGACGCGAGCGACGTCCAGCCGTACGCCGCGATGGCGTAGCCGATGAGGCCGGCGGTGCCGATCGGCGCGAGGCGGATGATCCACCACAGCACCTTCTGCACGATCGCGAGCGCGGAGCGGTTGAACGCGAGGAACGGGTCCGCCTTCTTGCCCGACTTGAGCGCCGCGATGCCGATGACGAGCGCGACGACGAGGATCTGCAGGACGTTGAAGTTCACCGACGTCTCGGCGGCACCCGTGAGCGCACCGTCGTCACCGGTCGTCAGGCGGGTCGACGCCCCGAGGCCCAGCACGTTGCCCGGGATGAGGCCGGTGAGGAAGTCGAGCCACGTGCCGGTGCGGCCGGCCTCGTAGGCGTCGTCGACGGACACCGAGGCGTTCTGGCCGGGGTTGAACAGCAGGCCCAGGCCGATGCCCACGGCCACGGAGATCGCGGCGGTGATGGCGAACCACAGCAGCGTCTGACCGGCGAGGCGCGCGGCGTTGGTGACGGTCCGCAGGTTCGCGATCGACGCGACGATCGCGGTGAAGATCAGCGGCGGCACGACCGCCTTGAGCAGCGTGACGAACGACGAGCCGATCGTGTCGAGCGTCGTGGTGAGGCCGTTGGGGACCTCGCCCGCGGCGTCCTGCGGGCCCATGGCGAGGGCGAGGGCACCGAGCCCGACGCCGACCGCGAGACCGAGCAGGATCTGCACGCTGAACGAGGGGAACCGGCGCTTCTTCTTCGCGGGCGCGGAGGCCGGAGCCTGCTTCGCCTGCGGGTCGGCCTGCGGGGAGGCCGTCGAGGGGGTCGAGGACACGGAGGACCTTTCGGGGTGACGCGGGCGCACGAGCGCCCGCTCTCGGGAGAGGGGCTCGGGACGTCGTCGCGGGGCGCCGGCAGCAGCGCGGCCCGGGCAGGGACGCAGGCACGGAGGTAGCCAGCGGCCTGACGGGGGCGCGCCACGCGCGTCAGCGGCTCAGGTCGCGAGGCGACCCGGGGTCCTGACGGGTGTGCGGAGGCGGGGAGGCGTCAGCGGCGACGGGGGGTCAGCGACACAGCGCGCTGGCGACTCGACGGAGGTCGACGTCGCGGCGCTGGGTGAGCTGCCAGGCAGGCACGCTGACGAACACGGAGGTTCTCCCGGAACGGTGGGTTCTCGCTGGACGCGGGCATACGGACGCCCGCGGCAACCGATCATACCCGCTCGTGGACAACCGTCCGGCGGCCGGACCTATTCCGGCCGCCGGGGAGCGGCGGGCGTCAGGCGTTCGGCGCGTCGAGGAACGCGTGCATGAGCGGCCCCGCCGTCACGGCGCCGCCCTCGCCCGTCTCGACGAACACGGCGACCGCGAGGTCGCCCTGCGTCGCGATCATCCACGCGTGGGACTGGCTGCCGTCGCCGTACTGCGCCGTGCCCGTCTTTGCCCCGGGCTCGCCCGGGAGGTCCTGGAGGATCGACGCCGAGCCGTCCGTGACGACGCCGCGCATGAGCTCGCGCAGCGTCGCCGCCTCCTGCTCGGTGAGGGTCGAGGCGGGCTGCTCCTCGGCGACGGTCTGCACGTCCGGGTGGACGAGGACCGGCGCCACCGTGCGCCCGGCGGCGACGCTCGCGGCGACCGTCGCCATCGCGAGGGGCGACGCCTGGACCTTGCCCTGCCCGATCATCGACGCGGCGTGCTCGGTGCCCTGCGAGTCGGTCGGGACGTCGCCGAAGAACGCGGGCGCGCCGAGCTCGGACTCGACGCCCAGCCCGAGCGAGGCGGCGGCGTCGTGCAGCGCCTGCTGCGACACGGCCTCCCGCTGCCCGATCATCGCCGTGTTGCACGAGTTCGCGAACGCCGTGCGCAGCGGCACGTCGCCGAGCGCCGCCGTCGGGTAGCCGGGCACGTTCTGGAACTCGCGCCCCTCGACGGTCAGCGTGGGCGGGCAGGAGACGGTCGTGTCCGGGGTGAGTCCCGCGCGCAGCATCGCGAGCGTCGTCGCGACCTTGAACGTCGATCCCGGCGCGTACTGGCCCGTCGTGGCGGTCGAGAGCCCCTCGCCCGCGGTCGAGCTCGCCGCCGCGAGCACGGAGCCCGTCGAGGGCTGGATCGCGACGATCGCGCTCGGCCCCTGCCCGGCGAGCAGCGCCTCGGCGGCGACCTGCATGTCCGGGCGCAGCGTCGTGCTCAGCGGCACGCCGTCCACCGGCTCGACCGAGAACACCTCCGTCGGCTCCGCGTCCGCGTCCGCCTCGCCCGGCACGACCTCGATCGACAGGCCCGGCACGCCGCGGAGCTGCTCGTCGTACTGCCGCTGGAGACCGGAGATGCCGACCTGGTCGCCCGCGGCGACCGCGCCCTCCGACTCCTCGACGATCTCCGCCGTCGCGTCGCCCACGCGCCCGAGCAGGGGACGCGCGAACTCGCGCGTCGGGGCGAGGGGGATCGCGTCGTCGATGACCGCGACGCCCTCGATGCCGCGCGCCGCGTCGACGTCGACGCCCGCGGTGTCCTCCGTGCGGACGGTGATGGCCTCGACGAACGCCTTCTCCCCGGCGCCCGCGACGCGCTGCGCGTACTCCTCCGGGTCCAGCCCGACGACGCCCGCGAGCGCCCGCGCCGCGCCGTCCCACTGGGCGGAGCCCACGCGCGTCTTGTCGACGCCGATCCGGTAGACGGGACGGTCCTCGACGATGGGGACGCCGTCGGCGCCGAGGATGCCCGCACGGACCGCCGGCACGCGGCTCACCGCGAGCCGGCCGCCCTGGCCGAGCTCGGGGACGAGCACGTCCGGCTCCCACACGACGTCCCAGGCGCCCGGGCCGTCCTCTCCCTCGCCCGGCTCCGCGAACGTGAGCTCCGCCGTGGTGGTGTACTCCCAGGCCTGGTCGCCCGCGACCTCCCAGCGGTAGGCGAGCGTCGCCGTCGCGCGGTCGCCCGCGTCGTCGCCCTCCTCGTCGACGTCCACCGACTCCACCTCGACCGTGCGCTCGTACGGCGCGAGCGGCTCGAGCACCGCCTCCAGGTGGCCCTGGACGTCCTTCGCGGCGCCGTTGCGGAACTCCAGCGCGCTCACGTCGCCGGCCTGGAGGGCGTCGGCGAGCGCGGCTGCGGCGTCGGACGCCTCCGGGCGGTCGGGCGTGCACGCCGCGAGGGGCAGGGCGAGGACGGGGACGAGCGCCGCGGCCGTCGTCCAGCGGGCGGCCCTCCCGCGCCACCGGCCGTGCGTGCCGGACCGACCGTGGCCGTGCGCGACGCTGCTCACTCGTTGTGCTCCCCTGCTCCGTGCCGTTCGGGACGAGACGGACGCTACCCGACGGCACCGACGCCGCCGGCACCGACGGACGGACCGGCCCGGTTCGTCCGCCGCTTCTTCACCTCCCACAACTTCTCCCACGTCCTGCGGAGCCGCGACGCGCTCCCCTTCCCCGCACGCTCGCCCGGTCTTTGCGCAGGTGTGCGGGCGCGCGCCGCGATCCCGGGCTGATCCTGCGCTTTTCCTGAGGAACAGGTGCGCCAGAGTTGAGGAGGACTCCGTACTTTTCGAGTCATGACTCTCCACACCCCCGAGACGACCCCCGCCCCGCGCCGCGACAAGCGCCGCGCCTTCGCCGCCTTCGGGCTGGCGGCACTTGCCGTCGGCGGCATCGGGGCGGCGCTCACCAGCGCCGCCTGGACCGACAACGCGTTCTTCACGGCGCCCGCGACGGCCGCGACCTTCGACCTCCAGGGGTCGCTGGACGGGACCACCTGGAAGGACTCGTCCGACCCCGAGGCGATCGAGCTCGTCGTGCCGTCGGACGCGCTCGCGAACCTCCTGCCCGGCCAGACGCGCACGATCGACCTGTGGGTGCGCAACGAGAGCTCGGTGAAGGCCGCGCTCACGTCCAGCGTCCGCTTCGCCTCAGGCTCGACCTTCACGACGAACCCCTCCGCCTCCGTCTCCGGCCTCGCCACGACGCTCGACGCCGCCGGCGGCACGTCGAGCGACCAGTTCCGGCTCACCGTCACGGCACCGAGCGACTGGGCGCCGTCGAACCAGGGCGCCACCGGGACGCTCGTCGTCACGGTCTCCGCCACCGCGACGGCCTGACCCGACGCCGGACGCAGGAGGAGGAGAACCACCGATGCAGGTACTGCGGCGCGGGGCCGTCCTCGTCCTGTGGGTCCTCGCCGCCTTCGGGCTGGTGTGCGGGGCGGTGTGGGGCGCGACCGCGGCCGGCCTCATCAAGCCCCTCGTCGTGATCTCCGGCTCGATGGAGCCGGGGATCACGACGGGCGACCTCCTGGTCGCCCGGCCGGTACCGGCGGCCGACCTGGCCGTCGGCGACGTGGTCAGCCTGCCCAGCGAGCTGACCGGCGACCTGGTGACCCACCGCGTCGAGGCCGTCGAGCAGACGGGCGACGACCGCTACACCGTCAGCATGAAGGGCGACAACAACGCCTACGCGGACGCCCTGGACTACACCGCCTCGGGCGACGTCTGGAAGCCCGCGGTCCAGCTCGCCGGCTGGGGCACCGCGATCGTGCGCCTGACGACCCCCGCCGTGGCGGTCCCCCTCCTCGTCGGCCTGCTCGGCCTGCTCGGCCTCACCCTTCTCGTCCCGCCCGCACCGCGGCCCGCGCCGGTCCGCCGGTGACCGGCGCCCGGACCGGCCGGCGGACCGGCGCGACGGCCGGTCAGCCGGCCGGTCAGACGGCCGGGCGCCGCACGCTGAGCCTGCTCCTGGCGGTCCTGACGCTCGTGACGGCGTCGTGGTGGGGCGTCGCGCACGCGGCCGTCGAGCCCACGACGGCCGCGTGGACGGACCAGGCCCAGGCCGCCGCGCCCGTCTCCGCCGGCCGGTGGCAGACGACGACGGCCGGCACGTGCGTCGCGCGCGGCGAGGGACGCACCGTCCTCTCCGGCTGCACGGTCCGCTCGATCTCGTTCGAGACGTGGGGCGAGCCGGGGAGCCAGGTCCGCAACTACTACGTGGCCTTCATGGTGCCCGCGGGCACGCGGTCGGTGTCCTTCGACGTCGACCTCCGGGCCGCGACCGGCCAGGAGACCTCGTGGCGGTGGAGCGGCGCCCGCGTCGTCGCGGGGGGCCAGTTCACCCCGCAGCAGGGCTGGACCTGCGCGGACCTGCCGCGCGTGCGCGGGGAGGGCGCCGACTGGCAGAACCCGATCTACTTCCAGGTCGCCGAGCAGGGCGGCGGGGGCGCGTCGGCCTGCCCGTGACGGGCACCGTCGTGGCGCGCGTCAGTCCGGCGTGACCGGGCTGATGACGTACCAGAGCCGCACCGACGCGTCGCCCCCCGGCCCGGGCTCGTGGCTGATCTGCACGGACGTCTCGACGTCCCCGTTCGACCCGTTGATGCCCGTGCGGGCGCGCGTCCCGCCCGCGCGCGACGCGTCGAGCGACGCGGGCAGCTCGTCGAGCCACCGGTCGACCTGCGACCGCGGAAAACCCAGCACCTGCGCGTCGGCCACGAGCTGGTCGTGCACGGCCTGCCCGCCGGAGAGCGTGCGGAACACGTTGATCGCGCTCACGTACCCGCGCCGGGGCTGGATCGTCAGCTCCTCGGCCGTCGTGGTCCACGTGCCGTCGGGGAGCGTCAGCTCGACCTCGGCCGCGCCGTCCGGCACCTGCACGACGGCCATCGACTCGCCCAGCCCGACGGACTCCGCGGTGATCGGCCTGCTCACGTCCCAGCGCACGGTCTCGCCCCTCTCGATGTCGTCGATCGTCGTCGTGCCCGCCTCGCCCCCGCCGCCCTCGCCGCCCGAACCGCCCGACGACGTCGGGCCGCCCGGGGCGGTCGTCCCGCCCGGTCCGGTGGCCGCGTCGTCCGGGTCGCCGAACGTCACCGTGCACCCCGTCAGCACGAGAGACCCGGCGAGCGCCCCCGCGAGCAGGACCGCGGCGACGCCGGCCCTCGGCGCCGTCCCGTGCGCGCGACGGAACCCCCGGCTCACTGGTCCACGTCCACGTCCCACTCGGTCAGTCTGTCAAGGATGCGCCCGATGCGGGCGGGGTTGGTGAGCCGGTAGTCGGCGATCCGGTCCGAGACGTCGGTGCCGATGATCTGCGCCGCCTGGTCCGGGTGCTGCGTGACGAGCTGCTGGTAGGCGGGCAGCGTGTCGTTCGAGATGTACTCCCAGCGGGTCGCCTGGTCGGCGATGTTCCCGCCCGGCAGCGGCGTCTCCACGGTCACGGTGCCCTGCACCGGGTTGTCGAACGTGATGCCCGTGAACGGGATCCCGAGGTTCTCCGGGCCGGGCGTCTCGACGCTCACCGTGAAGGGGTCGTGCTGCGCGTACGTGCCCGCGCCGGGGATCGACGGCTCGCCGACGAGCGTCATGAGGTACGTGAACGCCTCGCCCGTGACCGGGTGGTCGCGCATGGTCTGCCAGTCGTCGGCGATGATCTGGTTCTGCTCGCGCCACAGCAGGGCGGTGTTGCCGTCCGCGAGCGCCTGCGCGTCGCCCGCCCGGCCGGCCTCGACGTCCGCCCACGCCTGGTACGCGGCGCCGTCGATGACGCCGGCCTCGAGCAGCCGCTCCATCTCCTCCAGACCACCGTTCAGGTACGCCTCGTGCATGACGGCCTGGTCCACGAAGATCTCGCGCTGCATCGACAGGAACTGGTTCTCGTAGAAGCCGAGCTCGGCGTCCGACATCGTCGCGATCGCCTCGAGCGCCGCCCGGTCGACGCCGGGCGGCAGCGCCCGGGCGCCGCTCGCGACGCCCTGCGCGAGCTGCCGCATCATGTCGAGGTCGAAGAACCCGGCGGCGAACGACGGCCCGATCATCGCGGCCATGCCGGCCCACTGCATCCACGGGTTGTCCAGGTAGAGCTCGCCGTAGTACGTGTAGACGCTCTCGATGATCTCCCGGTTGGCGGACGCCCCCGCGGACGGGTCCCAGTCGGCGAAGTCGAACCCCGCCTCGCCCGCCGCGACGCGCGTCCAGTGCGTGACGGCGAGCTCCGCGAACCCCGGGGAGTCGGGGTCGACGCCGAGGCGCACCATCTGGTCGTAGAGCGCCGCGACCTGCGCGTCCGTCGCGTTCTCGAGCCACGCGGCGCGCTCGCCCGCGTCCATCGCGGCGTACTCGCCAGGCGTCGGCGTGGGGACGGTCTGCTGCGGCCCGCCCGGGCCGGACGTGAGTGCGCCGCCCGGGCCCGCGAGGGCGCCGCCGTCGGCGCTCGCCGACTCCTGCTGGTCGGCGTCCGTGGCGAGGCGGTCGGCCGCGGCGTCGAGGAGGCTCGCGGTGCCGGTGAGCGAGGGCCCGAGCGTGCTGGCCCACGCGCTGCGGAACTGCGCGGCGTCGGGCCCATCCCACCGGGTCGCGGCCTCGACGACGGCCGCCACCTGCGCGCGATGGGTCCGCAGCGCGTCGGCGCCGGAGCGCAGGCCGGACGCGAGCGCGCGCAGCGCACGGACGTCGGCGCCCCACATCCCGCTCATACCGTCCCCTCCCGCCCCTGCGCGTCCCCTCACGCGCACGCGTCGACGCCTTCGTCCTCGACGGTCGCACGCCGACGGTACGCGGCCGGGTCGGCCGCCGCGATGGGGACAACTGCCCATGCCCGGACAGGGCGGGCGCGGCGGCGCGCCTCAGCTCAGGCGGCGCTCCAGCCGCACCACGACCGTGTCACCGACGTCCTTGCCGAGGCGCTTGCGCACGCCCGCGTTGAGCGACAGCATCAGCCCGCCCGACCCGGTCGGCATGAGCCCCACGTTGCGCAGCGCGACGTCGTCGACGGTCGCGTCCACGCGGACCGCGCGCAGCGACCCGAAGAGCTCGCGCGCCCCGGGCACCTCCACGCAGGGCCACGTGTCGCCCTTGACGTCGACGCCGACGGGCGCGGTGAACGTGTGGTCGAGGAGGACGGGCTCGAACGGCATGGGAGTGCTCCGGTGGGTCGTGCGGTCGTGGTCGGGGGGTCTGACCGGCCGAGGGCCGAGAACTCGTCGGTCGTGGTCGAGCGACGTTCAGGCGTCCCGCACCGACGTGCCCATGCGCTCGACCGCCTCGGTGAGCACGTCGACGCCCGTCGCGAGGTTGAGGCGGACGTGCCCCTGCCCGCCGGGGCCGAACCGGCGCCCGTCCTCCAGCGCGACGCGTGCGCGGTCGAGGAACCACGACCGGGGGTCCGCACCCGCCGGGCCGGGCAGCCCGCGCGCGTCGAGCCACGCGAGGTACGTCGCCTCGCCGGGCCGGTAGCGCACCGCGGGCAGGTGCTCCGCGAGCAGGTCGGCGAGGAGCCACGCGTTGCGCTCGATGCCCGCGAGGACGTCGTCGAGCCACGCCTCGCCGTGGTCGAGCGCCGCGACGTGCGCGAGCACGGACACGTGCTGGACGCCGTGGCTCGCCTCCTCGGGGATGCGCCGCAGGTCGTCGGCGGCGTCCGGGCCGGCGACGGCCGCCGCCGCCTTGAGGCCCGGCAGGTTCCACGCCTTCGACGCGGAGACGATCGCGACGGCCGATCCCGCCCCGGGGACGGTGAGGAGCGGCGTGTGGGTCGTCGCGGGGCGCCCGTCGAGCCCGGGCCGCGTGAGGGGCGCGTGGATCTCGTCCGCCACGACGCGCACCCCGTACCGCGCGGCGAGCGCCAGGCCGTCCGCCAGCTCCGCGCGCGTGTGCGCGGTCCCCGTCGGGTTCTGCGGGTTGCACACGAGCCAGACGGCGCGGCGCCCGCTCCCCGGGCCGTCACCGTTCGCGGCGGCACCGGTCGCGTCGGCGAACGCCCGCTCCAGGGTGTCGAGGTCGAGACGCCCGTCGGTGCCCAGCGGCGCGTCGACGACGCGGCGCCCCTCGTTCGCGGTGAAGCCGTAGAACGGCGGGTACACGGGCGGGTTGACGACGACCGCGTCGCCCGGGGACGTGAGGACGCGCAGCACCTCGACGATCGCGACCATGACGTCGGGCAGCGTGCGCGACGTCGCCGCGTCGGGCGTCCAACCCCAGCGGCGCCGGGCGAAGCGCGCGTACGCCTCGCCGTACGCGGTGCCGACGTCGTACCCGGTGTCGCCCGAGCGCAGGGCGGCCGTCACGGCGTCCACGACCGCGTCGCACGGCGCGACGTCCATCTCGGCGACGAACAGCGGCAGCACGTCGGGCGCGAAGGTGCACCACTTCGCCGACGTCCGACGGCGCAGCTCGTCGAGCGTGAGGACGTCCAACGGTGTGCGCATCGTGCCCCTCCTCGGTGCGGGCCGAGCGTCTGCACGGCACCGGTCGGCGGGCCTGCCTCGGTCGGCCGACCCGGCCCACCCTAGGCGGGCTCGGGCTCCGTCGCCGCGGGCGCGCCCTCCTCGGCCGCGGCGTTCGCCGGGCTCGTCGCGAGCACGACGCACCCGCCGACGGCGGCCAGCGTCGCCACGACGGCGGGCACCGCCCAGCCCGACCGCACGACGTCGCCGAGCACGGCGAGGCCGACGATCCCCGGGGCGAGCACCTCGATCACGGAGACCGTCGCGGCGACCGTCCCCACGGCGCCCCGCTCCAGGGCGCGCAGGTAGGCGAGCGCGCCCGCGACGCCGCCGAGCACGATCGCGAGGGCGAGCGGCTGGAGCACGGTGTCGAGCAGGTCCCCGGACGCGTGCGCGCCGCGCGCCGCGACGGCGGCGACCGAGTAGCCGAGGCCGCCCAGGACGGCGAGCAGCACGGGGTGCCCGCGCCGGTACGCGGCGGCGGTGCCGACCGCCACGACCACCCCGGCGACGTTGACCCAGGTCGTGAACCCGGCCGGCGGGTGCGTCGCGGGCTGCTCCCCCGCCGCGAGCGCCAGCACCACGAGGCCCGCGACGACGACGCCGATCGACACGACGTCCGTGCGGCGCAGCGTCGCGCCCAGAACGAGGCGGGCGAGCAGCACGACGGCGACGAGCGACGCCGCGACGACGGCCTGCACCACGAAGAGCGGCAGGTGGTCCAGGGCGAGGAGGGAGAGGAGCCAGCCGACGCCGTCGACCACGAGCCCGCCGACGACGAGCGGCTGGGCCACGGCCGCGAGGCCGTGGGCCCGGCGCGTCGCGACGGCCTGCATGATCGTGCTCACCGCGTACAGGAGGCTCGCGGCCACGGCGGCGAGCAGCGAGAGGATCACGACGCGACCCCGGGGCCGTCGCCCGCGGCGGGCGCGACGTGGGCCGCGCGCGCGGGCACGCTGGGCCGTTCGGTCGGGGCGGGCACGTTCCGATCATCCGCCACGGCGGCGCGCACCGCGCGGGCGGGACCCCCGTCCGGCCGGGCGTCGGGCCGAGGTGGTCAGGCGCTGCCGCGGGCGGACGCCGTGGTCAGGCCTCGTCGCGCGCGGGCGCCGCGTCCCGACGGCCGCGCGCGTGGGCGGGGCGCTCGTCGTCGTGCACCCAGCGCCAGACGCGCGTCACGACGAACCACACGACCGCCGCCGCGACGACCGCGATGACGACCTTCTGCAGGACGCCCGCGTACTCCTCGACGACGTGCCACTGCTCGCCGAGCGCGTACCCGGCGTAGACGAAGATCGTGTTCCACACGGCGCTGCCGGCGGTGGTGAGCGCGGTGAACTTCCACAGGGGCATGCGCTCGACGCCCGCGGGGATCGAGATGAGGCTGCGGAAGATGGGGATGAAGCGGCCGAAGAACACCGTCGCGCTGCCGTGCCGGAGGAAGAACTGCTCGGTGCGGTCGACGTCCTCGACCTTGACGAGCGGGAGGCGCTCCGCGACCCACCGCGTGCGCTCGCGCCCGATGATCGCCCCGACCGCGTAGAGCGCGAGGGCGCCGACGACGGACCCCGCCGTCGTCCACAGGATCGCCTCGACGAGCCCGAAGCTCCCCTGGCTCGCCGTGAAGCCCGCGAGCGGCAGGATGATCTCGCTCGGCAGGGGTGGGAACAGGTTCTCGAGCGCGATGGCGATCGCGGCCCCGACCGGGCCCAGCGTCTCCATGAGGTTGACCGCCCAGCCGGCGACGCCGTCGAGAGCGGGCTCCGCCGTCGTGGCGGCGGGCACGGCGGCCGTCAGGGCGGCGGAGAGTCCGGAGGGCATGGGTCACGAGCCTAGGCGAGCGGTCGGTGGCGCGAACGCCGATGCGGCCGGAAGGGTGTGGAGGTCTCGTGCGGAGGCGCGGGACGTGCCGGGGACCGGCCCGCTCAGCCGCGGACGAGCTCGTCGAGGCGGCGGATCGGGTCCCAGGCGCCCGCCTCGCTGTTCGACAGCACGACGACCGTCACGCCCGGCGCCCCGGCCGGCGGGAGCGCGTCCGGGCCGTCCGCAGGGCCCACCGGGTCCGGGTAGTGGCGCAGGATCGCGCTCGCGCCCGTGTTGATGCCGTCCTTGTACGCCGAGCGCACCGACCCGTCCGCGAGCAGCTCGAGCTCGAGCCCGAAGCCGTAGTGCACGCTCGGTGCGGGCTCGGCTCCGTCCGTCGCCCCCGTCCCGCCCTCGTGGTGCAGCACCTGCGGGGTGAGGAACGCGCGCGTGAGGTCGGGCGGCAGGAGCTCGCCGTCGCGCACCGCCGCCCAGAACCGGGCGAGGTCGCGCGCCGTGACGTGCGCGCCGCCGTCGGGCGAGCCGACGGGCGGGTAGGAGTAGACGTTCTGCCGCCACCCGGTGACGGGGCCGTCGTCGTCCGGGCCCTCGTGCACGGGCTCCCAGCCCTCCGCGACGTCCGGCTCGGCCTCGTCCATGCGGAAGAACCCGGAGCGGTCCATGCCCGCGCGCGCGAACACGTGCTCGCGGACGTGGTCGCGGTACGTCGTCCCGGTGACAGACTCCAGCGCGAGGCCGGCGAGGACGTAGCCGACGTTGCAGTAGCGACACCCCTCGCCGGGCGCGAAGTTCGGCTCCTTGTGGACAAACCCGGGCAGGAAGTCTGCCGTGCGCGTCACGGAGTAGCTCGGCCGGTCGACCCACAGCTCCTCGTACGACTCCCCCGCCTCCTCGTCGGCGTCGTCCGCGATGCCTGACGTGTGGGTCAGCAGGTGCCGGATCGTCACCTCGCGCGGGATGGTCGTGCCCGCAAGGTCCACGTGGTCGTGGACGCGGTCGTCGAGCCCGAGCCGGCCGTCGCCCACGAGCTGGAGCACCGCGACGGCGGTGAAGAGCTTGGTGACGGACGCGACGTCGAACCGCGTGCTCGTGCGGACCGGGACGCCCCAGCGGCGCGACGCGACGCCGTAGGCGCGTTCGAGGAGCACCTCGCCGTGGCGTTCGACCCGCACGACGCCGGAGAAGTCGTCGGCGTCCGCGGCGGAGCGCAGGTGCGTGTCGAGGGCGGCGAGAGCGGCGTCGTCGAGCGCGGTCATGGCCCGACCGTAGGCGGGCCGGGGCGCTCCCGGCCAGGACTTTTGTCCCGGAGAGCCGCACGTCGTCACGGGTGGGAGCGCTATCACGGTACGGTCGCCGCATGGCGACCTCGACGACGACCCCCGCGCTCGGCGTGATCCTCCCGCGCGAGCTCCCCGCCGACCTCATCGTGCCGTTCGCGCGCCGCGCGGAGGAGGTCGGCCTCGACGAGCTGTGGGTCGTCGAGGACCTCACCTTCCACGGCGGGATCGCGCAGGCCGCGACGGTCCTCGCCGCGACGCAGCGCCTCACCGTCGGCATCGGGATCCTGCCCGCCGCCACGCGTGCGCCGTCGACCGCCGCGATGGAGGCCGGCACGCTCGCCGCCCTGCACCCCGGCCGCCTGCACCTCGGCCTCGGGCACGGCATGCCGGCGTGGATGCGGCAGATCGGCGTGTGGCCCGCGAGCCCGCTCGCGATGCTCGAGGAGACCACCGCGACCGTGCGCGCCCTGCTGCACGGCGAGCGCGTCAGCGTCGCGGGCCGCTACGTGTCCGTCGACGACGTCGCCCTCCACGCCCCGCCCGCCTCGCCGCCGCCCGTGCTCGCGGGCGTGCGCGGCCCGCGGTCGCTCGAGGTCTCGGGTCGCGTCGCGGACGGGACCATCCTCGACATGCCCGTGACCCCCGAGTACCTCGCCGTCGCGCGCGCCGCGATCGACGCCGGGCGCGCGAGCGCCGGGGACGCGGCCCCGCCCGCGCACCGCGTCGTCGCGTTCTCCGTCGGCGCCGTGCACGACGACGTCGCGACGGCCCGCGAGATCGTCCGCCCCTACCTCGCGGTCCTCGGCGAGGCCGACTGGTCCGCCCAGATCGACCCGCTGCCCTTCGCCGCCGACTTCCGCGCCCTGCGCGACGCGAGCGCCACCCCCGACGACTTCGCCGCCGCGGTGCCCGACGCGTGGGTCGACGCGCTCGCCGTCGTCGGGTCGCCCGAAGCCTTCCGCGCGCGGCTCGCCGAGCTCGGCGCCGGCGGGGTGTCCAGCGTCGTCCTCGTCGCCACGACAGCCGACCCTGCCCGGCCGGACGACCCGTTCAGCGCGCTCGACGCGCTCGCCGCGGTGACCCGCCCCGCCGTCTGACGGCGGCCGTCGACCTGCGAGACCGCGCCGGAGAGCCGACCATGGGCAGGTGAGCGAGCACGCACCGACCTACACCGAGACCTGGCCCCTGCTGAGCCCGGGAGACCGCCGTCGGCTCGAGGAGCTCGACGACCTCGAGACCGACATCCTCCGCCAGCTCTCCGAGGCGTTCGCCGACGAGGTGGACGCCCCCACGCTCGGCGAGGTCCAGGTCGAGCGGCTGCGGGTCTACCGCGACGCGCAGGCCCGCGCACAACGGCAGCGGACACGCGCCTGACCGCCCCATGAGCGCCCCGGGGCCACGCGCGTCCCTCGTCGACACCGTGCTCGGCGCGGTGCGCGAGGGCACGTCGGTCGTGGTCTCCGGGCTCCCGGGCTCCGGCCGGTCCACGCTCCTCGCGCGCGTCCGGGCCGCCGTCCTCGACGACGACCGGCACGTCCTGTCCCTCGTGGGCGTCGGCCCCGGCGCCCCGCGTCCGCTCGAGTCGCTCGTCCTCGCCGGGGTGCTCGACGCCGCCCCCGGCCAGCCCGTGTCGCTCGGGCGCGCGGTCGACGCCGTCGAGCGGGCGCTCGGCACCGGGCCGGCGGTCCTCCTCGCGGACGACGCCGACGCGCTCGACGACACCTCCGCCGCGGTCCTCGGGGCGGTCTCCGCCCGCCAGGACGCCACCGTCGTGCTGAGCCAGCGCCCGCCCTACCCCGCGGCCCCGGTCGAGACCGTGCTCGGCGGCCGACCCGCGACCGCGCTGCCGATGCCGCCCCTCGCCTTCGAGGAGATGCACGCCACCGCGAGCGCGCTGCTCGGCGGCGACCTCGACGCCGGTGTCGCCGGTCGCCTGTACGGCCTGTCCGGCGGCCTGCCCGGCCTGGTCCGGTCCGTCGCCACCGAGGCCCGGCGCGCCGGCCGCCTCGTCGAGGAGTCGGGGACCTGGGTCGCGCGCCGCGACCTGGTGACCTCGGCGCTCGCCGGCGACGTCGGCCGCCTGGTCAGCGGGCTGTCACCCGAGGAGGTGGACGGCGTCTGGGCGCTCGCGGCGACCGGCGCCGCGGAGCTCGGGACGGTGCACCGGTTCCTGCCCTGGCCCGTGCTCGTCGCGCTCGACGACCACGGCCTGGTCCGCTTCGTCGAGGCCGAAGGTCGCACGACGGTGACGCTCTACCCGCCGCTCGTCGGGGAGCTCCTGCGCCAGACCGGGGGCGCGCGGGCGCTGCGCGCGGCGGAGCAGGTCGCCGACGCGCTCGGCAGCGGCCGGGCGGACGAGTGGGACCCCCTCGCGCGCACCGTCGACACCGCCGTCCCGACCGGCTGGGCCGCGTCGCGCGAGTCCGCGGCGATCCTCGGCCGCGCCCTGCGCCGGCACACCGCCGCCCAGCTCCTCGCGCGCCGCGACGCCTGGGAGCGCACCCCGACGACGCGGAACACCGTGCGCTACCTCGACGACCTCGCCAACGACGAGGCTCCGCCGGACGCGATCGAGCAGGTCCTCGCGCGGGCGCACGACCTCGCGCCCGCGGAGACCGGTCGCGGGAGCTTTCTCGCCGCGTGGGAGGCCGTCTACCGCGCGGTCGTGCTCCACGAGCGCGACGCGGCCCT
The DNA here is from genome assembly GCF_013127315.1 of Cellulosimicrobium sp. 72-3. Taxonomy (NCBI): domain Bacteria; kingdom Bacillati; phylum Actinomycetota; class Actinomycetes; order Micrococcales; family Promicromonosporaceae; genus Cellulosimicrobium; species Cellulosimicrobium sp. 72-3. The sequence goes on along the minus strand of NZ_CP053419.1, from coordinate 218,680 downwards.
CGCCCTGCTCGAGCCGACGACGACCGCGCACGACGACGTCGAGGACGCCGTCCGGGAGGCCGTCGCCCAGCACGTCCTGCTCGCCGTGGGCGACGTCGAGGGCACGGGACCGTCCGCGGAGCTCCCGCCGCCCCTCGACCGCCCTCCGGCGCGTGCGGACGTGACGGTCCCGCCCGGAGAGGCGCTGCTCGTCGGGCCCGACAACGTGGTGCGGCTGGTCCGCGGCGAGGTCCTGCTCGCCCGGGGGCGGGTCGACGACGCGGGCGTCGAGCTCGACCGTGTCGTCGTGCCGCAGTCGGCGGACCGTCAGGACGCGCCCTCGTGGCGGTCCCTCGCGCTCCTCTGCTCGGGCGAAGTGGAGGTGGCCGTCGAGCGGTCGCGTCGGCTGCTGGACCAGGCGCGCGACCGGTTCGCGGCGTCCCAGATCGAGCCGCACGGCCACGTCGTCGCGCTCGGCCTGTACCTCCAGGGCCGGTTCACGTCGCTGCGCGAGCACCTGACGAGCGTCTTCGCCGCCGGCGCGCACGCGCCCCTGCGCCCGAGCACCCGCGCGGGACTGCGCTGCCTCGGCGCCGAGCTCTCGCTCCGCGAGGGGAACGTCACGAGCGCGCGCTCGCTCGCGCGCCAGCTCGACGCGCTGCAGCTCCTCGCGGCGTCCACGCCGCTCGCCCGGCCGCACCCGCTCGCCGCGGAGCTCGCGCTCGCGACCGGCCAGGCCGGGCCCGAGGTCGCGACGCGCGCGGCGTGGGAGCTCGTCGAGGCGATGGACCGCCGCGGGTACCTCGTCGCCGCGCTCTTCGACGCGGCCTGGCTCGTGACCCTCTGGCCCGACGCGCGTCGCGCCCGGCAGGTCGCGGAGCACGCGGCCGCCGCGCAGGGCACCCTCCTGCCGGCCCTCGGCCACTACGTCGTCGCCGCCGCCGACCGCTCGCCCGAGGCGCTCCTCGCGGCAGCCGACGACCTGCGCGCCCGCGGCCTCGTGCTGCACGGCACCCAGGCCCACGCGACCGCCGTCCGCCTGCTGCGCGACGACGGTCGCACGGCCCTCGCCACCGACGAGGCGCACCGGCTCCGCACCCTCGTGGCGACCGGGGGCGAGGAGCTGGACCTGCTCGTGCCGCCCGTCGCGCCTGCGGACACCCTGAGCCCGCGCGAGCGCGAGGTCGCCCGGCTCGTCGCGCGCGGGCTGAGCAACAAGGACGTCGCGCGCGAGCTCGTGCTCAGCGACCGCACCGTCGACAACCACGTCTACCGGATCTTCCGGAAGCTGGGCATCACGTCGCGCGACCAGCTCCCGTCCGTGCTCTGACGCCCGACGTCGTCCCGCCGGCGCCGCGTCAGTAGCGCCAGGCGCGCATGTCCTCCTGGTACGTGCGCTGGACCGTCGGGGACAACAGGGTCGACGGCGGCAGGTCCCGCGGCGGGTTGTCGGCCGGGAGGCGCGTGGTCGCCGCGAGCGACGTGGCGTCGTGGAAGCGCAGCCCGTCCGGCAGGGGCGTGCGCGCGAAAGGGCCGGGCACGGCGTCGGCCGGTCCGCCCGGGAGCGAGAGCGCGAAGCCCCACTCGCCGAAGGAGGGCACGTTGACGGTGAGCGGCACGACGGTGCGCCCGGGCGCCGCGGCGCGGACGGTCGAGACCACCTGCCAGAACGCGTCGGGCGTGAAGTACGACGACGTCGCCTGCGTCGCGAACGCGCCGCCGGGCCGCAGGTGCGCGGCGACCATGCCGTAGAACTCCTGCGAGTAGAGCTTGGCGACACGCTCGGACGAGGGGTCGACGAGGTCGACGAGCACGACGTCGAACGTCTGCGGCGTGTCCTCGACCCAGCGGAACGCATCGGCGTTGACGACCGTGACGCGGGGGTCGTCGAGCGCGTGCTCGTTCACGGCGGTGAGGAGCCGATTCTCGCGCGCGAGGTCGGTGACGGCGGGGTCGAGGTCGACGAGCGTGACCTCCTGGACCGAGCCGTAGCGCAGGACCTCGCGCGCGAGGAGGCCGTCGCCGCCGCCGAGGATCGCGACGGACGCGGGCGCCGCGACCGACGTCATCGCCGCGTGCGCGAGCGTCTCGTGGTACCGCGCCTCGTCGACGGAGGAGAACTGGAGCTGGTTGTCGAGGTAGAGGCGCGTATCCCCCTGGTACTCGGTGACGACGACCTGCTGGTAGGCGCTGCGCTCCTGCGCGACGACCGGGTCCTGGTACATCCCCGCGCTGATGCGCGCCTCGAGCCACGACGACGCCGCGAACCCGGCGAGGAGCACGACGAGCGTGACGCCCGCGAGCACCGACCACCGCGGCGGGTGGCCCATGCGCGCGAGCATGAACCCCGCGACGGCGACGTTGAGCACCGCGACCGCGAACGCGGTGCGCACGAGGCCGAGGTAGGGGAGCAGCAGGAAGGGGAACAGCAGCGAGGCGGCGAGCGCGCCGAAGTAGTCGAGCGCGAGCACCTTCGACAGCAGCGAGACGGAGCCTTCGCTCCCCCGCTCCTTGAGCACCGCCACGAGGAGCGGGATCTCGACGCCGATCGCCGTCCCGATCGCGAGCGACAGCACGACGAACACGACCCACGCGAGCTCCGTCGCCGCGTACGCCCAGAACAGCGCGAGCACCGACGTCCCGCCGAGGAGCGAGAGCACGAGCTCGTTGCGCACGAAGCTCAGCCCCGCGGTGCGCTGCAGACGCGGCGCGAGGAGCGAGCCGAGGCCCATGCCGAACAGCGTGAGCCCCGTCGCGACGGAGAACGCGACGACCGAGTCGCCGAACAGGTACGACGCTGCCGTCCCGAGGATGAGCTCGTAGACGAGCCCGCCGACGGCGACGAGCAGCGCGGCGGCGAACACGGTCGGTCGGTCGAGGTGGCGCGCCCCCGAGCGCCCGGCGGGCGCGTCGCGGTCCGCGGCCGCGTCCGCCCCCGGCGGGCCGCCGGGCGGGACCTCCTGCTGGTCGAGCACGGTCAGGAGCTGATCGTCCCCGCGATGATGAGGCCGATCGCCACCGCGAGGCCCGCGATCATCACGCCGAACGCGACGTTGTGCTCGTCGACGAGCTCGCGGTGCAGGTTGAGCCGGAACACCTTGTTCGCGACCACGAGCGTGACGAGCAGCAGCACGATGCCGAGCACCGAGTAGAGGACGGTCGAGAAGAAGGACCAGAGGAACGCCAGCGGGGCGGCGGCTGAGATCACGGGGTCTCCCGGGTTCGGGTCGTGGGACGGGCGGACGGGTGCAGGGGTTCGGGGCCGGGACGGGCGGGCGCGGGTCGGGTCACTTGCCGAGCCCTCCGCCGCCCCCGCCGTAGACGGTGCGCCGCACGCACGTGCCGTCGTCGGTCGTGGCGACCTGGCCCGTGGTGGGCGACGTCGTGACGACGGACCGGGGCGTGCACGACGCGCTGCCCGAGGCGGCGCGGGCGGCGCACGACCCGAGACCGAGCAGCACGACCGCCGCGACCGCGAAGGCGACGAACCGCCCGCCGGGGACCGTGCGCGGCGCGACGCGACGGCCGAACAGGCGCTGCTGCTCGGCGACGTCGAGACGACGCCCGTGGTAGACGGACGTGACGGGGCCGAGCGGTCCGGTGGTGCGCTCGATCGAGACGATCGTCCCGTGGGCCGAGAGGTCGACGTACTCGACCTCCTGCCCGACGGCGAACGGCTCGGCGAACTGCCCCTCGACGTGCTCGACGCGCCCCGTCCCGTGCTCGCGCACCGTGAGCGTGTGCTGGCGCCCCTCGAGCGTCAGCCCGAGGGTCCGGCCGGTCTGCAGGCCCGCGAGGTCGACGACGGGCGGCCACGGCTCGGTCGGGTGCAGGAGCGTCACGTCGCGCGTGTCGTGGTCGTACTCGACCCACACGTCGGAGCCGTCGTGGGCGAGGAGCTGCCACTCCTCCCACGTGAACGTGGAGCCGCCGTGCACGGTCGAGAGCACGGCGACGGCGCGCGGCGTCGCGCGCTGCGGCGGGGCGCCCACGAGGTCCTCGCCGACGCGCATCGCGAGCCGCGGGCGGGGCGTCCTGCTCACACGAGGCTCCGCACGGCGACGTCGGCGGCCCCGAGCTCCGCGGCGAGGAGCGCGCGCACGTCGTCCGTGAACGTGGCCGACGCCGGGGCGCGGCACGTCGTGAGGGTCACGTAGGCCGTGCCGTCCTCGGGCCAGGTGTGCACGGCGAGGTGCGACTCCGCGAGCAGCAGCACGACGCTGGTGCCCTGCGGCTCGAAGCGGTGGGACACCTCCCCGAGCGGCGTCATCCCGGCCTCGCGGACGATCGCGTCGAGGCAGCGGCGGACGGTCGGGTCGTCGTCGAGCAGCGCCGGGTCCGCGCCCGTCACGTCGAACACGTGGACGAGGTTGCGCTGCACGTCCACGCCCCTGTCGGTCTCGGTCCTGCCGGCCGGCGCGGGCGAGCGGCCCGCGGTCCGGTGGCCGCCGTCGGGCCGGGCACACCCTAGCCGACCTGCGGCGTCGACCGACGGGCGGACCCGCCGCGCGAGACCGGCCGCCCGTCCGCACGGGCGGACGCCGTCCAGGGAGCGGGCGACGGCCGTTCGCCTACGATGCGCGGATGGATGCCGAGTGGTTCGTCGACGCCACGGCGCAGTGCGCCGTGGGTCGGCAGGCGCGCGAGGTCGCGTGGGAGCGGACACCGCTGGGCCCGCCCGACGAGTGGCCCGAGGCGCTGCGCCACGCCGTCCGCCTGTGCTTCTCGACGCGCTTCCCCGTCATGCTCGTCTGGGGGCCGGACCTCACGCTGATCTACAACGACGGCTACGAGGAGATGCTCGGCACGGCCAAGCACGCGGGCGCGCTGGGCGCCCCGGCGGCGGTGGTGTGGGCGGAGATCTGGGACGAGGTCGGGCCGCTGTTCGACGAGGTCCTGCGCACCGGGCGTGCGTCGTCGGACCGGGACCTGCACCTCGTGATGAACCGCTCCGGCTACGACGAGGAGACGTTCTTCACCTTCTCCTACAGCCCGCTGCGGGACGACGACGGCCGTATCGCGGGCGTGCTCGACATCTCGACGGAGACGACCCTGGCGGTCGTCAACCAACGCCGCCTCGCGATGCTCGGGGAGCTCCAGGGCGCGCTCCCGACGACGTTCACCGACCTGGCGACGTTCGGCCGCCCCGTGCTCGACGTCCTCGCCGGGAGCCCCGACGTCGCGCGCGCCGCGTTCTACGACGTGCGCGGCGCGCGCCCCCGCGTGGTCGGGTCGGTCGGCCCGGAGGCGGAGCCGGCGGAGACCCGCCTCGTCGAGCGCGTGTTCCGGACCCGCCAGCGCATCGTCTCGCAGGGTCTCGTCGTCAAGCCGCTGCGCGACGCGGTGCGCGGCGGCGTGGCCGGGATCCTCGTGCTCCGGGCGAGCCCCCTGCGCCCCTGGGACCGCGACTACGCGCGGTACCTCGCCGGCCTGGCCGCGACGGTCGGGGCCGCGCTGCGCGACGCCGTCCGCCTGCGCACCACGATGGACGCGCTGCGGCTGCGGGTCGAGCGCTCGGAGGAGCAGACGGCGCAGATGCGCGAGGTCGCGCTCGCGCTCCAGCAGGCGGTGCTCACCGAGCCGCCCGACCCCGACCACCTCCAGGTCGCGGTGCACTACCAGCCCGCCGCGCTCGACCGCGACATCGGCGGCGACTGGTACGACGGGTTCGTGACGCCCGACGGCGCGACGACCCTCGTGGTGGGCGACGTCGTCGGCCACGACCTCGCGGCGGCGGTGATGATGGGGCAGCTGCGCGGGCTGGTGCGGGCGATCGGCTACGACAGCGGGGAGTCGCCGGCGCGCGTCCTCGAGCGCGTGGACACGGCGGTGCAGGGGCTCGCGCTGGGGAGCGGCGCGATCGCGACGCTGGTCCTCGCGCGCATCGAGCAGAGCCCGGAGCAGCGTCGCCGCGGGGCCCGGACGGTGCGGTGGTCGAGCGCGGGGCACCTGCCGCCCATGCTCGTGCGCGCGGACGGCCGCGTCGACACGCTCACGCGGCGCAACGACCTGCCGCTCGGGCTCTCCCAGGGCACCGTGCGGACCGAGCACACGGTCGAGCTCTACCCGGACGACACGCTCGTGCTGTACACCGACGGGCTCGTGGAGCGTCGCGGCCACAACCTGCGCGACGACCTGGCCGACCTCGCCCGCGCGCTGGAGGGCACGCACCGCGGGCCCATCGAGGAGGTCGTCGAGGCGGCGCTCACGCGGATGCTGCCGGGGCCGGGCGAGGACGACGTCGCGCTCGTCGTGCTCCGGACCGGCCCGGAGGACGCCCCGGTGTCCGGGACGGCCGAGATGCCGGGCGAGACGTCCGCCGAGCTGCCCTCCGAGCGCGGCGCGCCCGTGGCCTGACCGGCGCGACGACGCGGGTTCCCGGGGTGGTGCGCCGGGGTGCTGCGGTCGCACGGGGGTACGACGAGGGGTCGTCCCCCGCCCGTGACGGGCGGGGGACGACCCCGAGCCGGCGCCGCTCGGCGGCGCCGGTCGGCCGTCAGCCGCAGGTGGTCGCGGCGTACGGCGCGACGACCTCCGTGCTGACCTGCTCGCCGTCGACCGTCGCCGTGGCGGTGACGGTCGCCTCGCCCGCCTCGGCGGACGGGGCGCGCACCGCGAACGACTGGTACGCGTTCGCCCCCGGGGCCACGGCGGTGACCGCCTTGGTCCCGAACGGCGTGGCGAGCGTGACGTCCACGGGGACGTCCTCGCCGTTCGTCGCGCGCACGGCCACGTAGGCCTTGCCCGCGAGGCAGCGGGACTCGGCCGTGACGGTCACGTCGAGCGTCGGCTCCTCGCCGTCGTCGCCGGCGTAGACCTGGGCGACCTCGGCGTCGGACAGCGCGCGGTCGAAGACGCGCACGTCGTCGATCGTGCCCGGCCAGTAGTCGACCGGGTTGCCGCTCCACTGCCCGCGCCCGATCGTCAGCGGACCGGACGGCGTGGTGCCGCCGCACACGTCGGACTGGCCGACGAGCTCGCCGTTGACGTAGAGCTTGAGCTTCTGGTCGGCCGCGTCGCGGACGCCCACGACGTGGTACCAGTCGCCCAGCACGGGCTGCACGACGTACTCCGCGCGCGGCTCGCCGTCGTAGGAGAAGGCCCACCGGCCGCCCCCGCCGTACTGGAGGTAGAACGCGCTCGAGCCCGTGACCGAGTCCTGGCCGACGATCGTCGACCACGCGCCACCGGGCGTCTTGTCGAGCTGGACCCACGCGGACACCGTGTACGAGCCGGTCGTGTCGACCACGGGACCCTCGGTCGCGAACGACTGGTTCGTGCCGTCGAGCCTGATCGCGGACCCGCTGTCGCCGTGACCGGCGACCCACGTGCCCGTGCCCGACGCCGCGTGGTCGCCGACGCCGTCGGCCGCCGTCGTGCCCTGGCCCTCGTCGAACGACCAGCGGCCCGTGCCGGTCAGCCCCGGGGTGCCCGGGTCGACGGGCGCCGAGCCCTGCACCGCCGCCGCGACGACCCGCTCGTTGACGTCCTTGACGCGCGCGGCGTCCATCTTGAGCACGCGGCGGTCGTACGTCCAGAAGCCGTTCAGCTCGTTCTCCACGTCGGAGATCTCCGTGTACACCGAGCCGGACAGGTAGCACTGCGCCGGCCGCACGAGCTTCTCGGTGTTCTGCACGTACGCGTCGGTCAGCGCCTCGCTGTTCGCGACGCCCCCGTACGGGTTGGCGGACACGCCCGGCCACATGTGGCCCGGGACGCTCATCGAGAAGCCGCCGTGCTCGCCGTCGATCGCGGCGCGCGTCGCGTCCGGCTTCGGCAGGGCCGGGCCGGTGTACTGGTGCCAGTCGATGATGTCGCCCGTCTTCGAGTCACCCTTCGACGCGCAGCAGTTGTAGCCCGAGTGCGTGTTGAGGATGCGGCTCGGGTCGTACTCGTCGATCACGTTGCCGATCCGCGCCGTGTCGGCCAGGTTCCACTCGCCCCAGCCCTCGTTGAACGTCACCCAGCCGACGATCGACGGCACCGAGCGGTGCTGGTCGATGATCGTCTTCATCTCCTGCTCCCAGAAGACGCGCGACGCCGGGTCCGTGTCGCCGTTGTTGAACCACCCGCTCGGGATGTCCTGCCAGACCATGAGGCCCAGCGTGTCGGCGTGGTGGTACCAGCGCGCCGGCTCGACCTTGATGTGCTTGCGCACCGTGTTGAAGCCCAGGTCCTTGTGCGCCTGGAGGTCGAACACGTACGCCTCGTCGGACGCGGGCGTGTAGATCCCGTCCGGCCAGTAGCCCTGGTCGAGCGTCGACATGAGGAAGGTCCTCTCGCCGTTCAGCAGGATGCGCTGGACGCCGTCCACCTCGGAGACCTCGATCGAGCGCATGCCCGCGTACGACGCCACGGTGTCGGTCGAGTCCCCGTCGGTGAGCGTGACGTCGACGTCGTAGAGGTACGGGTCGTCGGGCGACCACAGGTGCGCGTCCGGGATCTCGACCGCGAGCAGCTCGTTCGCGGCGCCGGTCGCGGTCCCGACCTCGGTGCCGTCCGCGTCCCGCACGACGGCGGTGACCTCGGCGGCGTCGGACGCGGCGGCCGACTGCGCGGTCACCGCGAGGACGCCGGCCTCGACGTCGGGCGTCGTGACGACGGCGTCGATCGCCGCCGCCGGGACGGGCTCCATCCACACCGTCTGCCAGATGCCCGACGTCGGGGTGTAGAAGATGCCGCCCGGGTTGAGCGTCTGCTTGCCGACGGCCTGGTTGCTGCCGTCCGTCGTGTCGACGACCCGCACGACGAGCTCCTGCTCCGCGCCCGCGACGAGCGCGTCGGTGACGTCGAACGAGAACGCGTCGTAGCCGCCGCGGTGCGTGCCGACCTCCTGGCCGTTCACGTACGCCGTCGCGACGTAGTCGACCGCGCCGAAGTTCAGGCGCAGGCGGTTGTCGCTCCCGACCGCCCAGTCCTGCGGCACCTCGAACGTGCGGCGGTAGAACATGTCGTCCTCGCGCCGCTCGATGCCCGACAGCGCGGACTCGACCGCGTACGGGACGACGATCTCCTCGTCGAGGTCGCGGCCGCTCGGCACGGCGTCGTCGGACTCCGCCGCCTCGAACTGCCACACGCCGTTGAGGTTCTGCCACGCGTCGCGCGTGAGCTGGGGGCGCGGGTACTCCGGCAGCGGGTTCGTCGGGTCGAAGTCGTCGGCCCACGGGGTCTGGATCCGGAACTCGGAGCCGTTGGTGACCGGCAGGTTGAGCGGACCGACCTTCTCGCCGCCGACCGTCAGGTCGCCCTCGCCGTCGTAGACGAGGCGCGCGGTCGACGCGCGGTCGACGGGCTCGGCGAGCGTGATGCCCAGGACGTCGCCCTGCGCCGCGACCTGCGCCACGGGCCACGCGAGCTGGTCCACCTGCACCTTGAGGTGGTCGACGAGGCTCTCGTCGACGCCGCCCGCGGCGCCCTCGAACGTCACGTTGAGGCTCGTGCCGTCGCTCTCGAGCGCGGCCTGCGCGGGGAAGACGACGAAGTCGTCGGGGTACGTGAAGGCGTCGGTCGGCACGATCTCACGTTGCTGCGAAGGGCTCTGCCACCGCAACCGGAGGTGCGACCCGCCGGTGTTCTGGAACATCTCCATGCGGAACGCGTACTCCTGGCCCGCCTGGAGCTGCACCGGCGCGGACGTCTGCTCGACGTCCCAGTCGTCGACCCAGTGGTCGATGACGAGCGTGTCGTCGATCCACAGCCGGAACCCGTTGTCGCCGATCGCGGAGAACGTGTACGCCTCGCTGTAGTCGGGCGTGATCTGCCCCGTCCAGCGCGCGGACGTGCGCTCGCCGCGGCCGGTGAGCTCGGCGAACGTCGGGACCAGGTTGGGGAACTCGATCCGCTGGTCGGGGATCGTGGCCTTGAGGTCGGTGAGCGGCCACCCGGGTCCGCCGGACAGGAAGTACTCGCCCTTGAGCCCGTTGTCGAGGGCGAGGTCCTGGGCCGCGACGTCCTGCGTGGCCTCGTCGGTCGGGGCCGACGGCGTCGCGGTCGCCCCCGCCGCCGTCGCCACGGCCAGGGGCACCGTGAGCGCGGCGGCCAGTGCCGCCGCCAGGATCCTCGCCGGTCTGCCCCGTGGGGGTGCTACCGCTGTCATGGACTGCATCCGTGCTTCCTCCTCGTCGAGTGAATCCAGGGACTGCACGACGCGGCGGCGAACCGGGCACCGATGCTCCGGCGGTCGCCCTCCTTGGCGCACCGCACAACGTCTCCCCAGAATCAAACAACTTCCACCAGAAAAAGACAACAGGGCACAGCACAGAACAACCGATCGGGCGTCACGAGGCGTCAGTGCTCGCACGCAAGAGCCCTCGGCCAGGGGCCGAGGGCTGCGGAGGGATCAGCGGTGGATGAGCGACGTCCAGTCGGGCGGCACGCGGTCGGCGGGGCCCGGCGACCCCTGCTCGGGCGGCCGGGACAGCGGCGCGGCGAGGTGCGGACCCTCGAGCACCTGCTCGGTCTCGAAGTCCCAGTACCACTCCTCGCCCGGCTCGAACGAGCGCATGACCCGGTGGCCGGTCTGGTCGTAGTGCGCCGTCGCGTGCTGCGCGGGCGACGTGTCGCAGCACCCCACGTGCCCGCACGTCGCGCACCGGCGCAGGTGCACCCACCAGCCGCCGGCCTCGTCGCACTCGGCGCACCCGGTGCCGCTCGGCGGCACCTCGACGCGCACGGCCGTCGCGAGCGCGGCCGCGAGCGCAGGGTCGTCGAGACCCTCGCCGTTGACGTTCGGGGCGCGGTCCGTCGTCACCGGGCCCCCGCCCCGGCGGCCCGGACGACCGGCGCCCACGCCTCGGGGTCGAGAGCGGGTGCGGGCTCTGCCGCAGCCCAGGCGCGGCAGTCGTCGATCGTCGCGGAGAGCAGCGCGCGCAGGCGCTCGTCCGGGTCGCTCACGCACGCCTCGGCGATGCCCTGCACGGCCGCCGAGATGATGCTCGGTGCGGCGTCGCGCACGAACCGCGTGGGCCGCAGGCGCGCGCCCTCGCAGAACCGCTGCGCCCACCGAGCGGTGCGCGGGCAGCTCGCGAGCGCGTCGGCCGACTCGGCGCTCAGCGTGCCCGCGGGGCGGTCGTCGAGGACGTCGAGCATCTTCTCGGCGCCGATGATCGCCACCGCGAGGGTCTGCTGCCGGTCCGCCGGGGCGATCGGCAGCGCCGTCACGGCGGCGCGCAGCGCGATGCGCACGTCCCAGTGCGGGTCGTCGCTCGTCAACCCGATGACGGACGGGATGAGCGGCGCGAGCTTCGGGCGCTCCGGGTCGACCGTGAGGTCGTTCACGGCGCGCGCGAGCATCGCGAGCAGCGGGTGCGTGCACCGTGGATGGTCGCTCCAGCGCTCTCCCGCGAGATACGACGCGAGCTCCATGAAGCACGCACCCTTCTTCGGGTTGCGGTGCTTGCCACGGCCCAGCATCGGCAGCATGTCGTAGGTGTCGGTCACGAGGTCACCCCCACAGCGGGTCCGGTCCTGCGTCCAGTCTGCGCCGGGGTCCTCCTGTTGGCAACGGGAGGAGTGACGCGGGTCACGTTCGTCGCTCGGTCCGGCCGTCCTCCTCCCGCGTGCGCCTGCCGGACCTCCGTCAGGGCAGTCAGAGCGCGTGCAGCTCCGGGACACGCCACGTGCCGTCGAGGACTTCCGCGCGAGGGCGGTAGAGGCGGACGAGGAAGTTCCACCGCTCCGGGACCGGGATCGTGTTCGGCGCGTCTCCCACCTCGGTGCGCGGGGCGAATCGCACGGTGACCCCGCCGTCCGGGTCGGGCACGGCCGTGACGCTGTAGACGCCCTCGGGGTTCGGCTCGAAGAAGCCCTTCTCGTCGTAGACCGAGACCGACCAGAACGCGTCGACCGGGACGTCGCGCAGCGTGAGCGCGTACCGGCCGGGCGGCACGCCCGGGTCGACACCGACGTACGAGGCCTCCGTCGTGGGCAGCCCGCCCCAGCCCGCCGCGGTCCCCACCAGGTGCCGCACCGGGTCGACCTGCTCCCGGGTGCCGAACATGCCGTCGAACCTGCGCAGGCCCGCGGCGAGCGCGAGCAGCGCGTCCCGGGTCGCGTCCATGCTCACCGCGTCGTAGTCGGGCGACACGAACGGATCCGCCGAGCCGGCACGCAGCACGACGCCGTCCTGCACCGCGGCGACGGCCTCGAGGTCGGCCGGGTCGGCGGGGTCCACGAGCGTGCGGACCGCCACGACGGCGTAGCGCGTGCCCACGCCCGTCGCGTCGAGACGATGCTCGCCCGGGGCGTGCAGGACGTCCGCCACGAAGTGGTCGTTGTCGACGACCATCGCTGACAGGTAACGGTCCCCGGCGTCGGGCAGAGTCAGTGCGGCACCGGCGGACAGGTCCACGACGGCGAAGCTGTAGAGCGTGTCCCGGTTCAGACGCACGACCGTCTGCCGGTCCACGGGCGCAGGCTCCCGGTTGTGGAAGAACTGGTTGACCCCGCCCGCGTCCCGCTGCAGCGCGGCGAACATCCTGTCGGTCTCGGCGCGCACGAAGTTGTCGGCGTCGACGTGCTCGGTCATCGCTGTCCTCCCTGGTCTGTCCGCCCCGGCGGACCACGCTGGTTCGCCCACCCAAGCACCTGTCCCCCCGACGAGCGAGCGCAGCGTGGGGCCCCCGGCGTCGGCCGCCTCGGGACCGGTGCCTTAGGCGCCGGGGACCACCTCAGACCTCTCGACACCCGGATCCTCGTGCGCCTAAGGCACCCCCGGACGAACGGTGCGCGGTCGACCGATGCGACGGCCCGGTGCTCAGGACGACTGTGAGTGTCGGACAGGCAGGGAGCCTGGGAGACGGGGACGACCATGAGCACGCACATCGATCCGACGTTCGACGCGGACCTGGAGTACCGCGCGGAGCGTCTGCGGGCGGACCTGCGGCACAACGAGCCCGCGCTGCTGCACTGGTGGCGCGGCCGTCGTCGTCGCCACGACCACCCGGCGCGGTGACCGCGCCGCCCGACGCCGCCGACGAGGCACCTCTCGCCGGCGGCGTCGTCGTGTCCGGCGAGGAGTCCCGACCGGCCGGGGGCGGCCAATCGGCTGGTCACGTGTCGGTGCCCGCTGCGAGGATGGGGACCGTGCCCCGACCCTCCACGCGCGCGCCCTTCGTGGCCCGCGCGGCCGAGCTCGACGTGCTCGCCGCGGCGGTCGAGCGCGCGCGCCGCGGCGAGCCGGGCGTGGTGCTCGTCGGTGCGGACGCGGGGGTGGGCAAGACACGCCTCCTGACGCGCGCGGCGGAGCTCGCCGCCGGGACGGGCGCGACGGTGGTGTGGAGCCACTGCGTCGACCTCGGCGAGGTCGGCCTCCCCTACCTCCCCTTCTCCGAGGCGCTCACGACCCTGCGCGCCCAGCACCCCGCCGTCGACGAGACGGTCGCGGCCCGTCCCGCGCTCGCACGCCTGCTCGACGCCGGCACCCCGGCCGACGACGAGCAGAGCCAGGGCGAGCGCCTCCAGCTCTTCGAGAGCGTCGCCGCCGCGATCGCGGCGTCCGGGACGCCCGAGGCGCCGCTCGTGCTCGTCGTCGAGGACCTGCACTGGGCGGACCCGTCGAGCCGCGACGTCCTGCGCTTCGTCGTCGCACGCCTGCGCGCGGAGCACGTCCTCGTCGTCGCGAGCTACCGCGCGGACGACCTGCACCGCCGCCACCCCCTGCGCCCGGTGCTCGCGGAGCTGCTGCGCCACCCGCGCGTCGAGCACGTGCAGCTCTCGCCCTTCACCGAGCGCGAGCTGCGGGAGTTCACGACGGCGCTCGCCGGCAGCCCGCTGCCGCCCGCGGCGTTCGAGTCCGTGCGCACGCGCTCCGAGGGGAACGCCTACTTCGCGGAGGAGCTCGTCGAGTCGGGCCTGGGCGACGAGCTGCCGTGGTCGCTCGCGGACGTGCTGCGCGCCCGTCTGGAGGGGCTCGACCCGGCCGTCCAGCACCTCGTGCGCGTCGCGTCGGTCTCGGGACGTCAGGTGAGCGAGCCGCTCCTGCGGGCCGCGCTGGCGCGGGACACCGACGCGGGCGAGCCCGCGGACCGCTCGTCCGGGCGTCCGTTCGACGCCGCGCTGCGCGAGGCCATCGCGCACCACGTGCTCGCGGTCGAGGGCGACGGCGCGCGCGACACGGTCGTGTTCCGGCACGCGCTGCTCGCCGAGGCGGTCGCGTCCGACCTGCTCCCGGGCGAGCGCGTCGGCGTGCACCGCGCGTACCTCGCGGCGCTCGACGACGACCCGGCGCTCGGCTCCCCCGCCCTGCGGGCCCACCACGCGCTCGCCGCGCACGACCTCCCGGCCGCGCTCACCGCGTCGCGCGCCGCGGCGCGCAAGGCGGCGCGCGTGCTCGCGCCCGCGGAGGAGCTCCGGCACCTCGAGCAGGTGCTCGCGCTGTGGCAGGCCGTGCCCGACGCCGCGACCCTCCTCGGCGAAGACCGCGTCACCGTCGCGCTCGCCGCCGCCGGGGCCGCGAGCCGCGCGGGCGAGCCGGACCGCGCCGTCGCGCTCGCACGACGCGTCGTCGAGGGCACCGCCGACGACCCGATGCGGCAGGCGTCGCTGCGGCACGTGCTGTCCCGGTACCTGCTCGGCACGGAGGAGGTCGAGGAGACCCTCGCGCACACCGAGGCGGCGCTCGCCGTCCTGCCCGTCGAGCCGCCGTCGCTCGACCGCGCGTGGACGCTGGCCATGCGGGCGCGCGCCGCGATGAACGCCGACCTCGACGAGCTCGCCGCCGAGGTCGCGGCGGAGGCGATCGACGTCGCGCACCGCCTCGACGCGCCCGACGTGGAGGCCGACGTGCTGACCACGATGGCGATCCTCGAGGTCGCGGACGACGACCGCGCCGCGGTGCTGCTGGCCCAGGCCCGCGAGCGCGCGGTCGAGGCGGGCGACATCCTCACCGAGCTGCGCTGCTGGTACAACATCGCCGCGAACCGCTACTACGCGGGCCGCATCGACGAGGCCCTCCAGGTCACGGAGGACGGCCTCGACCGCGCGCGGGCGACCGGCCTCGGGTGGAGCGCGTACGGCGTCGAGCTGCGCCTGTTCCGCGACCTCGTCCGGTACGTGCTCGGCGACCTCACCCCCACGGACACCGCGGGCGAGACCATGCCCGAGGGCTCCGCGCCGCAGCTCTCGTGCGTCCAGCTCTACGCCGCCGTCGCGCGCGGCGACGCGGACGCGATCGCGCGGGGCACGGCGCTGCGGCGCGACTGGTTCCGGGACGGGCAGATCGCGCTCATCTCGGGCGGGTGCTCGATCGACGCCCTCACGTGGGCCGGGCGACGCGACGAGGCGGTGGCGCTCGCCGTCGAGCTCGTCGACCACCTGGGCCGCACGTGGAGCGACTACTTCCTGGGCCGCATCTGGATCTCCGCCCTCGCGCTCGCCGCCCTCGCCGACGCCGCGGACGCCGCCCGCCTCCAGGGCGCGGCCGGGGCCGCCACGGTCCGCGAGCTCGTCGCCCGCGGGGCCGAGCTGCTCGACGCCGCCCGCACGACCGCCGAGCGCGGCCGCCCCCGCGGGGGGCGGCTCGGGCCGGAGGGCCGCGCGTGGCTCGCGCGCGCGGCGGCGGAGCACTCCCGCCTCACCGGCACGGACGACCCCGCGCTGTGGGAGGAGACGACGCGCCTCTTCGACTACGGCTACCGGTACGAGGTCGCGCGGTCCCGGTTCCGGTGGGCCCAGGCCCTGCTCGGGGCGGGCGACCGCAACGCCGCCGAGATCGAGGCGGCGCAGGCGCTCGAGGAGGCCGAGGCCATGGGCGCGGCGCCGCTCGCCGAGGCGGTCCGCGCGCTCGGGCGGCGCGGTCGCCTGGACCTGCCCGGCGTCCGCCGGTCCACGACGGCCGTCCTCACCGAGCGCGAGGAGGAGGTCCTGCTGCTCGTCGCGCAGGGCCTGACCAACCGGCAGATCGGCGAGCGCCTGTTCATCTCCGGGAAGACCGTGAGCGTGCACGTCTCGAACGTCCTCGCCAAGCTCGGGGCGTCGGGGCGCGCCGAGGCCGTCTCGCTCGCGCACCAGCGCGGCCTGCTCGAGGTCTGACGCGTGGGCCCGTCACCCGGGGCGCTCGTGCTCGTGCGGCACGGGCAGAGCACGTTCAACGCGGGCGACCGCTTCACCGGGCTGCTCGACGTGCCGCTCTCCGACGTCGGGGTCGCCGAGGCACGCCGCGCGGCGCGGCTCCTCGCGGACGCCGTCGCGCGCGAGCCCGCGCTCGCCCCGCGGCGCGTCGTGACCTCGCCGCTCGTGCGCGCGTCCGCGACGGCCGCCGTCGTGGCCGAGGCCCTGCCCGGGCCCCCGCCGCTCGCGGTCGAGTGGCGGCTCGTCGAGCGGCACTACGGCGCGTTCACCGACAAGCTGCGCGACGTCGTCCGCCGCGACTACGGCGAGGCCGCCTACTGGCGCTACCGCCGGTCGTACCTGCACCGGCCGCCGCCGCTCGCCGACGACGACCCGGCTCGCGCCCTCGTCGACGACACGCTCCTGCGCCTGCCCGACGCCGCGCGCGCCACCCTGCGGCCGGACGCCGAGTCCCTCGCGGACGTCGTCGAGCGCCTGCGCCCCTTCTGGGCCGCCACCCGCGCGCGGCTCCTGCACGGCGAGGCGGTGCTCGTCGTCGGGCACGGCAACTCGCTGCGCGCCCTGTCCGTGCTCGTCGACGACCTCACGCCCGAGGAGGTCCAGGACCTCGACGTGCCCACCGGGCACCCGCTGGTCCACCGCTTCACGGCCGCGCCCGACGCCGCGCTCGTCCCCGAGGTCCGCGGCGGCACCTACCTCGACGCGCAGGGCGCCGAGCACGCCGTCACGGACCTCCGGGCCCGCGGGGGCACCTGACGGGTCCACGTCCACCGCGGCGCACCGGCCGGGAGCGTGCCCGCGCCCGCGCGCCGATCACGGTCCCGCCGCGCGCTCGGCGGCCTGCTCCGCGGAGCGCGCCGACGAGACCAGAGACACGTCGAGGTGGCACTGTCGCCAGGCGTCCCCGTCCACGCCACCCGGGTCGATGTCCCAGTGGCTCGGCAGCACGTCCGGCTCGGCCTCCCGCGCGGCGAGACAGGCGCGGAGCGCGGTCTCTGGCTCGTCCCGAGGCCCGGGCACGAGCGGGAGGAGGCGGTCGAGGACCGACCGGTCGAGGACGGAGGGCGGCGTCTCGACAGGCGCGACCTCCCGTGTCCGCGGGTCGTACGAGGACCGGCAGCCCGGGTCCCGGTCCGGGTCGCTCAGCGGCTCGCCGCAGGTCACCAGCGTGTAGTTGTTGCCGTCCGAGTACGTCGTGGAGGACAGGACGCCGCGGACGTCCGTCACCCGTCCCGCCTCCGGCCCGAGGAGCGCGGCGTTGAGGAACAACCCGCCCGCCCAGGCGTCGGGGAGCCGGAACGTCGGGCCGGTGCCGCCCGGTGCCTCCCCGGCCACGGCTACCCACGTCTGATGGCGGTCGCGCTCCCACGACGGGTCCGACCCGGCCGAGGTGCTGGACGACTGCACGCTCAGCACGAGCCCGTCCTCCCCGCCGGCGCGCTGGAGCAGCACCAGGTGCTCGAAGCCGTCGTGCACGAGGGTCCCTGCGTCGTCGCCCCGGCGCAGGGCGGCGAGGTCGTCGTCGTCGCCCGCGAGAACACGCAGGCCGCGCGGGTTCTCGCTGGCCGCCGGTACCGGGTCGTACTCGACGAGGAACCGCTCGCCGTCGCGCCACGCGCCGAGGCCGAGGTCGAGGACGTACGTGCCGTCGTCGCGCAGGTACGTCGCGGGCTCGGCGACGGCGACGACGCCGGGCGCGACGTCGACCGTGGTCGGCTCGGCGACGAGCACCTCGTAGCCCGGGGAGCCGGTGACGACCTCGCGCGCGAGCTCGCGCACGCCGCCGGGGCCGCCCGCCGTGACGACGCCCGTCCCGACGAGCCCCAGCGCGACGACGCCCGCGACCCCCGCGAGGGACCGACGCCGCTGCGCACCGCGCCGGCTCGACCGCAGGACCACGTCGAGGTCGAGCGTGGAGGGCGGGACGGCGTCGTCGGCCGTGCGTCGCAGCCGCGCGAGGAAGTCGTCGTCGGGCGGGGCGGGGGTCGAACCGGTCTCGCGGCTCATCGGGCGGTCCTTCCGCTGGTCGTCGGGGCGCTCTCGTCGAGGGCGCCGAGGAGGGTGCGGAGCCGGGCGAGGCCGCGCGACGCCGTCGACTTCACGGTGCCGACGGGCATGCCGAGCTCGGCCGCGACCTCGTTCTCGCTGAGGTCGAGCAGGTGGCGCAGCACGACGACCCGCCGCTGCCGGACCGGGAGCGCGAGCAGCGCGCGCACGACGGCGTCCCGGTCGTCGACCGGGGCCGTGCCCGCTCCGCCGTCGCGCGCCACCGGACGGGCCGCTCGCTCGGCGGACGAGAGCTCGTCCGGCCCGGCGAGCACCTCGCGCCGGGTGCGGCGCCACGTGTCGATCCGCAGGTTCGCCAGGACGCGGCGCGCGTAGGCGAGCGGGTCGCGCTGCGCCGCGCGCGACCACGCGCGGTAGGTGCGCTCCAGGGCGTGCTGCGTGAGCTCCTCCGCGCGGTGCCGGTCCCCGCACAGGAGGTACGCCATGCGGTGCAGCGGGTCGCGGGCCTCACGCATGAACGCGGTGAACTCCTCGTCGCGCGTGCGGCGGGCGACCACGTCGACCTCGAGCAGCACCTCGGGCGGCCACCCGTCGTCAGGCCCGCGCTCCTCGTCCTCCCGCACCCCGTCCCCCTGCTCGAGCACGAGCTCGTACCGCCTCGGGCGGTCCCGCGCGCTCACCGTGCCGCCCCGCTCGGGGAGCGGCCGCCGTCGTGTCGTCGTCTCACGAGCGGAACACGCAGCACCCGCACGCGACGTTCCCTTCTGTCCGATTTCACCCCCGACGCCGCGCCGGGTGGGGCGGGTTGCGCTGTTTGACCAGGCTCGTCCCGGTGATACTGGACCATGACCGACGCCCAGGCGATCCACGAGCTCGTCCAGGCGGGGCTCGCCGAGCCGGCGTCGGACGAGTCGTTCGACCGCTTCGCGCGGCTCGTGCACCGGCAGCTCGGGGTGTCGTCGGCGCTCGTCACGCTGGTCCTCGACGACGAGGCGGTGCTGCCCGGCGCGCACGGTCTGCCCGAGCCGTACCAGTCGGCGCGCCGGACCCCGCGTAACCACACGTTCTGCCAGTTCGTGGCGAACGAGGCGCGCCCGCTCGTGGTCGAGGACGCGCGCACCGTCCCGCACCTGGCCACGCTGCGGGCCGTCGACGACATCGGCGTGGTCGCCTACGCGGGCTTCCCGATCTTCGACCCGCAGGGCCGTGCGGTCGGGTCGCTGTGCGCGTTCGACCCGCGCCCCCGCACCTGGTCGGACGACGAGCTGGCGACGCTCGCGGACCTGGCGTCCGCGTGCACGTCCGAGCTCCGGCTGCGCCTGGCGCGGGCCCGCGCGAGGCGCATGCAGCGTGTCGCGCTCGCGGCGAACAAGCGGTCGCGCCTGCTCCTGGAGCTGTCCGAGTCGTTCGCCGCCGCGACGTCCGTCCGCGACGTCGCCGAGCGGCTGGCCGCCGTCGGGGCGGCCATCGGCGCGCGCTACGCCGGGCTCGCGCTGCTCGACGGCGGCGGAACCCGCCTCGAGTTCACGACGCTGGACCACCTGGAGCCGGGGGTCCCGGCGTCGTTCCGCCGCATGCGCGTGGACGCGGACCGCGCCGCGTCGACCGCGGCACGGACGCGCGAGCCCTTGTTCTTCCGTGACCACGTGCAGTACGGCGAGCGGTTCCCCGAGGCCGCGTCGCTCATCGCGCCCGACACGGTCGAGGCGCGCTCGTTCGTGCCCGTCCTCGCGGACGACCGCCTCCTGGGCGTCGTGGCGCTCGCGTGGGACACGGTCCGCGAGTTCGACGACGACGCCGTAAAGACGGAGACGACGATCGCCTCGTACGTCGCGCACGCGGTCGAGCGCGTCCGGCTGCTCGAGGAGCGCCACCGCGTCGCGGCGACCCTCCAGGCCGCGATGCTCACCGAGCTGCCGCCGGTGCGGGGTGCGGAGCTCGCGGCGACGTACGCGTCCGCGACCCGCACGGACCAGGTCGGCGGCGACTGGTACGACGCGGTGGTGCTCGACGACGACGCGTGCGTGCTCATGATCGGCGACGTCACCGGGCACGACATGCGTGCCGCAGCGCAGATGGGACAGCTCCGGTCGATGCTGCGGACGTTCGCCTGGTGCCAGGACGAGCCGCCCGCCGTGCTGCTGCGGCTGCTCGACCGGGCGAACCGCGGGCTCGCGCTGCACTCCAGCGCGACGGCCGTCGTCGTGCGGCTCGACCGCACCCCGCAGGGGTTCGACCTCACGTGGTCGAACGCCGGGCACCCCCCACCGCTCGTGCTGCGCGCCGACGGGACGGTCGACCCGCTCGAGTCCGCGCCCGACCTCATGCTGGGGGTGCTGCCGAGCACGTCGCGGCACGACCACCGCACGCGCCTCGCGCCGGGCGACACGCTGCTCCTCTACACCGACGGCCTCGTCGAGCGCCGCGGCACGTCCTTCGCCAAGCGCCTCGCCGGCCTGCGGGCCGTCCTCGGCGAGCACGCGGGCACCGCGACGTCGGCCCTCCCGGACGCGCTCGTCCGCCGCCTGGTCGCCGACCAGCGGGACGACGTCGCGGTCCTCGCCCTGCGCGTGCGGCACACGGTCTCGCGGGCACCGGCGCCCGGGCGCCCGTCCGTGCTGACGCGGCCGGTCGAGCACACGTCGGCGGCGATCGGCCCCGCGCGGCGGTGGGTCGACGACGTGCTCGAGAGCTGCGACGTGTCGCCCGCGGTGCGCCGCGTCGCGATGCTCCTGACGAGCGAGATCCTCACGAACGCGGTGCAGCACGGCACGACGCCGGTCCGGGCGGAGCTCGAGGTCGGGCACCGGGTGGTGCGGGTCGGCGTCGAGGACGGGTCGACGGCGCTGCCGAGGCTGCGCTCGCCGCGGCCGGAGGAGACGGGCGGCCGGGGCGTGCAGTTCCTCGAGCGGTGCGCGTCGCGCTGGGGCGTCGACCTCCACGACGACGCGGCCGACGGCGGCGCGGCCGACGGCCACGCGGCCAAGACCGTGTGGTTCGAGCTCGACCTCGACGACTGAGCCGGACGGTCGTCCGGTGCCCCTGTGCGGTGTCGGAGGGCGGCGGTAGCGTGTGTGAGGTGGGCCACTCCCCCCGGGCACCGCGCGCGATCCCGTGACCCCTCGTGCACGTCGAGACGACCGAGTCCTGAGAGGCAGCACCATGACCGACCTCGCCACCCCTGCGACCCTGCGCGGCGACGCCACCGCGACCGCCACTGGCACCGCCCCTACGCCCGCCCCCGCCCCGCTGCCCGACCGCGAGCACCTGGACGCCGTCCTCGACGGCCACCGGCGCGAGCTCACGGGCTACTGCTACCGCATGCTCGGGTCGTCGTTCGAGGCCGACGACGCCGTGCAGGAGACGTTCCTGCGCGCGTGGCGGTCCTACGACCGCTTCGAGGGCCGCTCGGCCCTGCGCTCGTGGCTCTACCGCATCGCGACGAACGTGTGCTTCGACGCGCTCGGCGCGCGCAAGCGGCGCGAGCGCCCGATGGGCCTGGGCGGCCCGCAGGCCCCGGAGCTGGAGAACCTGGGCCAGGTGCTGCCGGAGGAGACGTGGGTCGAGCCCGTCCCCGACGACCGGGTGCTGCCGCACGACGGCGACCCGGCGCAGGTGGCGGTGGGGCGCGAGAGCATCCGCCTCGCGTTCGTCGCGGCCCTCCAGTTCCTGCCGCCGCGGCAGCGCGCGGTGCTGCTGCTGCGCGAGGTGCTGCGCTGGCAGGCGAGCGAGGTCGCGGAGCTCCTCGACACGACGGTGGCGTCGGTGAACAGCGCGCTGCAGCGCGCCCGCGCCACGCTCGCGGCGCGCGCGCACTGGGACAGCTCAGGGCTGGGCGACGAGACGGGATCCGCCGCGCCGGTCGCGGCGAACGCGGGCCTCGGCGACGAGGAGAAGCTCCTGCTCGAGCGCTACCTCGACGCGTTCGAGCGCTACGACATGGACGCGCTGGTCGCGATCCTGCACGAGGACGCGACGCTGTCGATGCCGCCGTACCCGCTGTGGATGCGCGGCCAGGCGGACATCGTCGCGTGGATGACGGGCCCGGGTCACGAGTGCGAGGGCTCGCGCATGGTCCCGGTCGCGGTCAACGGCACGTTCGGGTTCGGCCAGTACCGCCGCGCGGCGGGCGGCGGTCACGAGCCGTGGGCGCTCCAGGTCGTCGAGACGGAGGGCGGCCGCGTCACGGCCATCAACGCGTTCCTCGACACGGCCTCGTGGTTTCCGCTGTTCGGGCTCCCGGAGCGCCTGGACGACTGAGGTGCCGCGGGTCAGCCGAATGTCTCGAGGAGCGTGCTCCGCTCGGCGTCGGTGAGGTTCGTCGCGACGAGCGTGCCGTGGACCCCGTGGAACCGCTCGCCGACGCGGTCGAGGTCGCCGTCCTCGGTGACGACGAACAGCGCCGACGTCCCGGGCGTCACGCCCTCGCGGATGCGGTCGAGCTGGTCCTTGTCGATCCCCACGGCCTCCATCGCCTTCGTCGACGCGCCGATCGCCGCCCCGGCCGCGGCACCGAGCACGGGTACCAGGAACAGCGACCCGAGCAGCAGGCCCCAGAAGGCGCCCCAACCCGTGCCGCGCCACTCGTCCTGGTGGCCGTGGCGCGTCGTCGGCTTGGCCGCGCCCTCCGGCCACGACACGACGGCGGTGTCGACGATCTTGACGGCGTGCTCGGACGCCGAGTCGTGCAGGATCCGGGACGCCGCGTCCGCGCCCTCGGGGGAGTCGAACTTCCAGACGGTGAAGGTGGCCATCGTTCTCTCCGTTCTCTCAGCCGATCGGTCGCCGGCCCGCGCCCCGCACGTTCAGCGTGCGGCGCGCTCGGCCTCGTCGCCGTGCACGACGAGCGCCCACAGGACGAAGACGTCGAGCACGATGGTGACGAGCGACCACCACGGCGTGACCTGCAGGGTCGTGAACTGTGCGATCGCGTTGATGACGACGAGCACGATCGCGACCATGCGCGCCCAGCCCTTGCCGGACAGCAGCGCGAAGCCGGTGAGGACGAGCAGCACCCCGATGACGAGGTGGATCCAGCCCCACGTCGACACGTCGAGGACGACGATGCCCGCGTCGGAGACGCCGACGAGGCTGTTCGGGGAGAACACGGCGACCAGGCCGCTGATGGCGTTGAAGAAGCCGATCGTGACGAGCACGATGCCGGCGAACCAGACCCAGCCGACCCATGCCGTCACCTGTGACGAGCGTGCCATGCCATCCTCCTGAGAACCGTGGAGCCTCGACCGGACGAGCGTGCGGATCGATCGTGGCACCGGCCGCACGGTTCGGCATCCGGAAGGTCGGCGCGTCCCGGGACCGCTGCCCGGCCGCCCCGCTAGGTTCGTGGCCATGACGACGCCGCCCTCCACCGACGACCCGTGGTCGGGCGTCCCGGACGCCGGCACACGCCCCGTCCAGCACGACTCGCGACGCCCGCCGCGCTGGGTGCCGCGCGCGCTCGCGATGGCCGTCGTCGCGGTGTTCGTCGGCGTCTTCGCCTGGTACGCCCTCGGCCAGCTGAAGGCGCTGGGCGTCAACATCCTCATCGCGTTCTTCGTCGCGCTCGCGCTCGAGCCGATCGTCGTGTGGCTCGTGCGGCACGGTTGGCGCCGGGGCGCGGCCGCCGCCGTGGCGCTCCTGGGGTCGCTCGTCGGGATCCTCGTCGTGCTCGCCCTGTTCGGGAACCTGTTCGTCCAGCAGCTCGGGCAGCTCGTCCAGTCGATCCCCGCCCTGTACGCGAGCGTCCAGGACTTCGTCGCGGACCGCTTCGACGTCGTCATCCCGGACTCCGACGACCTCCTCAAGCAGGTCATCAACGACTTCGGCGACGACGTCGCGTCCGGCGCGATCGTCGTGACGACCACGATCGTCGGCGGCGTCTTCGCGAGCCTGACGATCCTCCTCGTCACCTACTACCTCCTCGCGGCGGGACCGCGGTTCCGGGCGGCCGTGTGCCGCTGGCTCACGCCGAACCGGCAGGAGGAGGTGCTGCGCCTCTGGGAGATCACCCAGGTCAAGGTGTCGGACTTCATCAACTCGCGCATCGTGCTCGCCGCGCTGTCGAGCGTCTTCACGTTCGTCTTCCTGCTGATCCTCCAGACGCCCTACGCCCTGCCGCTCGCGGTGTTCACGGGCGTCGTCTCGCAGTTCGTCCCCACGATCGGCACGTACATCGGCGGCGCGCTGCCCGTCGCCGTCGCGCTCACGTCGCAGGGGCTGCCGCAGGCCCTGGGCGTGCTCGCGTTCATCATCGGGTACCAGCAACTCGAGAACCTGTACTTCTCGCCCAAGGTCTCCGCCCGGGCGCTGGAGATGAACCCGGCGGTGAGCTTCGTCGTCGTGCTCGCGTTCGGTGCGGTGTTCGGCGCGCTGGGCGCGTTCCTCGCCCTGCCCATCGCCGCGACGATCCAGGCTGTCGGGAACACCTACCTCCAGCGGCACGAGCTCATCGAGTCGCACATGCTCCACGACCCGGACGCCGAGGGCCACGGCCCGGGCCGGGGCAAGGGGGACGGCAAGGGCGACGGGAAGACCAAGGACGACGACGGGCGCACCGCCCGCCGCCGACGCCGCAACCGCGAGGCGAACCTCGAGGCCGAGCGCACGGTCGACGAGCGGCGCGCCGAGGGCATCGACTAGCGGCCGGCGTCGCACCGGACCGATGGCGGTCCGAGCGGCGAACCGGACGGCGGGCGAGGTGCCCGACGGCGTCACGCACCGCCGTCGGGCACCTCACCCGTGCGGCCTCGCCGCGGGTCCTGGACCGCTCAGGCGTTCTCGTCGAAGGCCGCGCGGAGCTTGGCCTCCTCGTCGGCGGAGAGGTTCGTCTGGATGAGCTCGCCGTGAATGCCCTCGGCCTGGAGCGCCTCGTGCACGCGGTCGACGACGGCGCCCGACGTGAGGACGAACAGCGCGGACGTGCCCGGCGTGACCTTGCTGCGCACGGAGTCGATGAAGTCGTCGTCGATGCCGACGTCCGTGAGCGCGCCGGCGATGGCGCCGGACGCCGCACCGATCGCGGCGCCCAGGAGCGGGACGAAGAACAGGAGCCCGAACAGCAGGCCCCAGAACGTGCCGCCGAGCGCGCCGATCGCCGTCGTGTTGTTCCCCTGGCGCGTCTTCGGCTTCTTCTTGCCCTCCTCCCAGGACACGGTGGCCGCGTCCTGGACCTGGATGAGCTCCTGCTTCTGGAGGGCGAGGAGCGCGTCCTCGGCGCGCTGGGCGCCCTCGGGGGTGTCGAACTTCCACACGGTGAGCGTTGCCACGTCAGACCTCGTTCCGGATCGTTCGTTCGGCGGGGGCGCGCCGTCGCGCCCCGTGACGCGTCGAACGTATCCCCGCCTCCCGGGTCGCGCGCGGCGAGCGTCGGGGAGCCGCGCAGCGGCGCGGTGGGGGTGCCGCGGCTCCGGATGCGGTGCGACCACCCCCGTGGTTCTCTTCCCGTGTGTCCGACGCGCCGGCTACCGGGACGACGTCGGGTCGCCTCCTGCGCTCCGTGGTGCCGGCCCTCGTCGTCGGGATCGTCAGCGCCCTGACGCTCCTCGCGCTCTCCGAGCTCGCGACGTGGATCCAGCACCTCGTGTGGGACCGGCTGCCGGAGGCGTGGGGGGTCGCGAGCACGCGGACGTGGTGGACCGTCCTCGTGCTCACCGTCACCGGGCTGCTCGTGGGCGCCACGGTCCGGTGGGCACCGGGGCACGCGGGCGTCGACCCCGCGACGACCGAGCTGGTCTCCGAGCCGCTCCCCCTGCGCGCCCTGCCCGGCCTCGCGCTCGCCCTCGTCCTCGGCCTCGCCGGCGGCGTGAGCCTCGGGCCCGAGAACCCGATCATCGCCCTCAACGTCGCGCTCGCCGCGTGGTTCCTCTGCCGCCCCCGGTTCGGCGTCCCCGTCCCGGGCGCCGTGGCGCTCGCGATGGCCGGGACCATCGGCGCGATGTTCGCCACCCCGGTCGCCGCCGCGCTCGTCCTCACGGAGAGCTTCGCGGAGCGCGGCGGACAGAGCGGCCCCCTGTTCGACCGGCTGTTCGCGCCCCTGGCCGCAGCCGGTGCGGGGGCCGTGACCATGACCGCGGTCGGGGCCCCGACGTTCTCCGTCGACCTGCCCGACTACCCCGGACCGGCCCTCGGCGACGTCGCGAGCAGCGTGCTGATCGGCGCCGTCGCGGCCCTCGTGACGGCGCTCGCCGTGGCCGCCCTGCCCGTCGTGCACACGCTCTTCCACCGCCTCCGCAGCCCGGTGCTGGCGCTCGGCGCGGGCGGTCTCGTCCTCGGTCTCCTCGGCGTCCTCGGCGGGCCGCTCACGCTGTTCAAGGGCCTCGACGAGATGAAGGAGCTCGCGCAGCAGGCCGACACGTACGCCTGGTCCACGATCCTGCTCATGGCGGTCGTCAAGGTCGCGGCGCTCGTCGTCGCGGCGGCGGCCGGGTTCCGCGGCGGCCGCATCTTCCCGGCGGTGTTCATCGGCGTCGCCCTGGGCCTCTCGGCGTCGTCCCTCGTCCCCGCCGCGCCTCCCGCCATCGCCGTCTCCGCCGCCGTCCTCGGCGCCGTCCTCGTCGTGGCGCGCGACGGCTGGCTCGCCCTCTTCATGGCGGCCGTGACGGTCGGCGACGTCCACCTGCTCCCGGTGCTCTGCGTGGCCGTCCTCCCGCTGTGGCTCGTCGCCCGCTCGATGCGCCCCCTGCGCGTGGACGTCCCCCCGGGCACCCCGGAGTTCCCCGTGCTCGCCGCGGTGGCCGACCTGACGACGACCGGGGACGGCGACCGCAGGGCGCGGTGAGCGCCGTCGGCGTCGTCAGCCGCGCGCCGTCGCCTCGCGGATGCGCTTGTCCTCCTGGCGGCGGTCCCACCAGCGGGTGAGGACGAGCCACCCGAGGAGCCAGCCGCCGAGCGCGCTGATCAGCCAGACGACGACCGTCACCCCGATCCACGTGGAGGCCCCGGAGATCTCCAGGCCGTCGCCCACGAGCGTCGCGATCCACAGCGCGAGGAACGTCGACACGAGGCCGATGCCGCCGAGCACCGCGGACGCGTACTTGCGCGCGACGTTGAACACGAAGGGCGCGAGCACCCCCTGGGCCACCGCGAACACGAGGACGGCGACCGTGAACCCGGAGGCGTGCACCGTGACGCCGTCGAAGACGTTCGCGGCGACGAGGAGGCCCACGGCGGCGAGGACCACGTTGATCGCGAAGCTCAGCAGGAACCGGATCATGCCGCAACCGTCCCGCCGCGCGGGAGGTTCCGCAACCGCTGGTGCGGCGCGGGAGCCTCGGCCCCGTGCGACCTGCCCGGGAGGTCGGGACACCTGCCCCTGGGGACCGGGACGCCGCCCGGCCGACGCTGCGGAGGCCGTCGCACCGCGTGACGGGCCCCGGCCGCGGGAGGCGGCCTCGAACGGAAGGTCGTCCCATGCAGGACAGCTCGCTCACCACGCCGTCGGTGGTCGCCGACGGCACGCCCCGCCGCACCCGCGGCACGACGCCCCGCGCGTGGGCCTGGACCGGGGTCGTCGCCGGCGTCCTCGGCCTCGTCTCGATCCAGTCCTCGATGGCGCTCGGCATCAACTGGGAGGAGACCGCGGGCGACGCGGAGGCGATCGTCGCCGACCTCTCCGGCCGCACGGGCACGCAGGTCGTGTTCCACACCGCGACGATCGCGTGCGCGCTGCTCGTGCTCGTCTTCGCCGCCGGGCTCAAGCGGCGGCTCGACGGGCAGGCGCCCGCCGGGTCGATCCTCCCGACGGTCGCGGGCTGGGGCCTCGTGCTCGTCTCCGTCGCCGGGCTGCTCGGCTCGGGGCTCGACACGCAGTTCCTGTTCGGCCTCGGCGACACGGCGCTCATCGTCCCGGAGTCGGGCGCGTTCTACAGCGACTGGGTCGCGACGATCCCGTGGCTGTGGGTCGGGGCGGGCGTCGCGGGCGTCGCGCTCGGCGTCGCGGCGCTGCGGCACGCGGCCGCGCCGCGCTGGCTCGGCGTCGTCGGGTTCGTGCTCGGCGGGCTCGCTCTCCTCACGGGCGTGTCGCCGCTGCAGTACATGGCGGGGTTCATCGGCCCGATCTGGCTCCTCGTCACCGCGCTCGGCTTCGCCCTCGGGGACCGGCGCTGAGCGCGACGCGCGAGATCGGCGACGCGCGTCGAGATCGGCGGGTCCGGTCGGGATCGGCGGTCTGGACCGCCGATCCCGCACAGGACCGCCGATCTCGCCGTCGTCCGCGGCCGGGTGATCTCCCGCCCGGGCCCTTCTCGCCGCGCGTGCCGCGGCCCTACCGTGGGCCCGTGGCCGAGCCCGGGCCCGGCCGCGCCGGGATGCCCCGCACGGGCTGGACGATCGGCGTCCTCGCCTGGGTGCTCGGCGTGTCCGCGCTCGCGCTCCAGCTCACGTCCGGCGTGCCGCTCCTGCTGGGCGACCTCCTGTTCGTCGTCGTGGACGCGACGGTCGCGCTCGTCTACGGCACGGTCGCGGCGGTGATCCTCGTGCGGCGGCCGCACGTCGTCGGGTGGCTCGTGGCCCTCGCCGCGATCGGCGGCGGGGTCGCGGCCCTGGGCGGCGGGTGGCGCAGCTACGCGTCGACCCACCCCGGCCTGCCCCCGCTCACGCCGCTCGCGGACGCCTACGGGTGGGCGTGGGTGCCGGGCACGGTCGGGCTCTTCGTCCTCGTGCCGTGGTTCGTACGCGGCGGGCGGCTCGGCGCGGGCGCGTGGTGCGGGGTCGCGGGCGGCGTCGCGTCCATCGCCGCCTTCTTCCTCGCTCCCTCCGACGACCCGCGCCCCGCGATCGTCGGCGTCGTCGTCATGGGGCTCGTCACCGCGGGCACGACGGCGTGGCGCCGGTTCCGCGGGCCGGCGGAGGAGCGCCGCGGGCTGGGCCTCCTCGCCCTGGGGACCGCCCTCATGGCGCTGTCGTTCCTCCCGCTGCTCGGCACGTGGGCCGACCCGGACGTGCTCCTCGCGCTCCCCCTCACGCATCTCGCGTGCCAGGCGCTGTTCCCCGCCGCGATCCTCGTGTGCGTGCTGCGCAACCGGCTGTGGGGCATCGACCTCGTGCTGTCGCGCGCGACCGTCGCCGCGATGCTCGCGGTCGGTCTCGCCGTCGTCTACGCGGTGGTGGTCGTGCTCGCGACGACCGTCGTCGACGGCCCCGCCGCGCAGGTCGTCGCGGCGGTCGGGGTCGCGCTCGCGGTGCAGCCCTTGCACACGTGGCTGCGGCACCGCGTGCGCACGCTCGTCTACGGGGAGGGGAACGACCCGGGCCGGGCGGCGCTGAGCGTCGGCCGCCACCTGTCGTCCGCGTCGACGGCCGACGACCTCGTCGTCAGCCTGGCCGTCGGCGTGCGCGAGGCGCTGCGCCTGGAGAGCGTGACGATCGAGCGGTCCGCGCCCGGCCCGACGGCGTCCGGCAGCCCCGCGGGCCCGGCACCCTGGGCGGGCCCGGACGGCCATCCGGTGGGGGACGCCGTCACGCTCCCCGTGGAGCACGGCGGCCGGGTGCTCGGCCGGGTCCACGTCGTCGCGCGGGCCGGCGAGCGGCTCGACGCCCGGACGCGCGACGCGCTCGAGCAGCTCCTGCCCGTGCTCGGCGCCGGTCTCGCGCTCGCCCGCGGCGCGCACGAGCTCGAGGAGGCGCGCGACGCCACGACCCGCGCGCGCCTCGCCGAGCGGCGCGTGATCCGCCGGGAGCTGCACGACGGCGTCGGGCCGTGGCTCGTGGGCCTGCGCCTCGGGCTCCAGGGCGCGCGGAACACGCTGCGGACCGATCCCGAGGCCGCGGCCGCGGTGCTGGACGCCCTGGGGGTCGAGGTGGCGCAGCGCGTCGAGGACGTGCGGGCGCTGTCCCGCAGCCTCCTGCCGCCGTCGCTCGACGAGCACGGTCTGGAGGTCGCGCTCGGCGAGCTCGCGGGGCGGCAGGCGCTCGGCGGGTTCGTCGTGGACGTGCGCTGCGACCCGTGCGGGGCCCTCGACCCGCGCGTCGCCGCGGCCGCGTACGCGATCGCGAGCGAGAGCGTCGTCAACGCCGCCCGGCACTCCGGGGCGCAGGAGTGCCGCCTGACGGTCCGGCTCGGGGACGGCGCGCTCGTCGTCACGTGCGAGGACGACGGCCGGGGCGTCGCGCCGGACGCGGTGGCCGGCGTCGGCTCCCGGTCGCTGCGCGAGCGGGCCGACGAGCTCGGCGGCCGGCTCGAGGTCGCCGCGGTGCGGCCCGACGGCGAGCGCCCGGGCACCCTCGTGCGCGCCACGCTCCCGCTGGTCCCGGCCGGGGCGCTCGCGCGCGGGGCGGCGTCGTGATCCGGGTCGCGGTCGTCGACGACCACCCGGTGTTCCGGCTCGGCATGGCCGCGCTGCTGGACTCGTTCGACGGCGTGCGCGTCGTCGGGAGCGCGGCGTCGGCGGCCGAGGCGCGGGCGCTGCTCGGTCTCGGCCCCGGCGGGGCCACGGGCGCCGAGGCGCGGGCCGACGTCGTGCTCCTGGACCTCGACCTCGGCGACGGGTCGGGCGTGGACGTGACGCGCGACCTCGTGCGCGCGGACCCGGCCGCGCGCGTGCTGGTCGTGACGATGCACGAGGACGAGGACGCCGTCGTCGCGGCCGTGCGCGCAGGGGCGCGCGGGTTCCTCGTGAAGTCCGCGAGCCCCGCGGAGGTCGAGCGCGCCGTCCGCGCCGTCGCCGACGGCGCGATGATCCTCTCCCCGTCCGTCGCCGACCGGGCGATGGCGTACGTCGTGGGCGGGCGCTCCGCCGTGCGCGCCCCGTTCCCCCAGCTCACCGACCGCGAGCGCGAGGTGCTCGACCTCGTCGCGGCCGGGCTCGACAACGCGTCGATCTCCCGGCGGCTCGTGCTCAGTCCCAAGACCGTGCGCAACCACGTCGCGAACGTCCTCGCCAAGCTCGCCGTCCGGGACCGCGCCGCCGCGATCGTGCGGGCACGCGAGGAGGGGCTGGGCGGCGGCTGACGCTGAGGTCAGGCCTCGTCGTCCTGGATGACCGACAGCACGTTGCCCGCCGGGTCGGTGAACCACGCGATGAGCGGGCCGCCGCCGCGGAAGACGAAGTCGTCGTCCGTCTCGACGGGCGTGCCCGCGTAGCGCTCGAACTCCACGCCGCGCTCGCGGAGCGCCGCGACCGTGCCCGGCACGTCGGCGACCGGGAAGTTCAGCACCGTGAACGACGCCGGGGCGTGGGCCTCGCCCTTCGGGTAGACGAGCACGCGCGCACCGCCGCCGATCTCGAGCCAGAGCATGTCGTCCCCGCTGACGGTGAGGCCGAGGTCGTCGGCGTAGAACCGCCGCGCCGCGTCGACGTCGTCGACCGAGAACCCGCTGAACGCCGTGTCGAGCATGTCTCCTCCTGAGGTCGCGCGGGCCGGTGCCCGCTCTCCCCAGGGTCGACCGGCCGCAGGCCGTCGGCTCATCGGTCGCGCGGCGTCAGGCCTCACGGCGCAGGTGCAGCAGCGGGAACGGGCGGCCCTGGTCGTCCGTCTCCGACCGCCCGGTCACCTCGAACCCGAGCGCCCGGTAGAAGCCCAGCGCGCCCGGGTTCTGCTCGTTGACGTCGAGCTCGACGACCGGGTGACCGCGCCCGACCGCGTCGAGCAGCGCGCGGCCGATCCCGCGCCCGTGCAGCGCGGGGTCCACGAACAGCATCTCGACCCGGTGCCCGACCGTCCCGGCAAACCCCGCCACCCGGCCGTCGACCTCCGCGACGGTGAGGTCGACGGCGCCCAGGTACTCGTCCCGGACGGCGGACTCCAGCTCGCGCACGTCGTCGGGGCCGAGGAAGTCGTGGGTCGCCTCGACGGCGCGCCGCCAGACGCCGACCAGCGCGTCCGTGTCGTCGGGGCGGGCGGGGCGGAGGACGTGGTCGGTCACGGCACGAGCATGCCAGTGCCACGGCGCAGGGTGCTCCGAGAACTGAGCGAGCCGCTCCCGCGCAGGAGGGACGCTTGGCACCTGCATCGAGACCTGTCAATATAGAAGCATGTCGATGCAACCACGGTGCCTCCGGATCGCTGCCCCCGACGGTCCGGCACTCCCGTGAGCACCCCCGGCACGGCACCGCGGGCGCGGCTGTCGGCGCTCGACCGGTGGCTGCCGCTGTGGATCGGGCTGGCGATGCTCGTCGGCCTGGCCCTCGGCAGGTTCGTCCCCGCCGTGTCCGACGCGCTCGCCGCGCTGGAGGTCGGCGGGATCTCCCTCCCGATCGCCGTCGGCCTGCTGGTGATGATGTACCCGGTGCTGGCCAAGGTCCGCTACGAGCGGGTGGGTGCGGTCACCGGTGACAAGCGGCTCCTGGCGTCCTCGCTGGTCCTGAACTGGTTGATCGGGCCGGCGCTGATGTTCGCCCTGGCGTGGGCCTTCCTGCCGGACCTGCCCGAGTACCGCACCGGGCTGATCGTCGTCGGTCTGGCCCGGTGCATCGCCATGGTCGTGATCTGGAACGACCTGGCGTGCGGGGACCGGGAGGCCGCGGCGGTGCTGGTCGCGATCAACTCCGTGTTCCAGGTCGTCGCCTTCTCGTTGCTCGGCTACTTCTACCTCACGGTGCTGCCCGCGTGGCTGGGCCTGGACACCCAGGGCCTGGACGTGTCGGTGGGGCAGATCGCGCTCAACGTGCTCGTGTTCCTCGGCGTCCCGCTGGCCGCCGGGTTCGCCTCGCGTCTGGTCGGGGAGCGCGCCCAGGGCCGCGCGTGGTACGAGGACCGGTTCCTCCCGGTGATCGGACCCTGGGCGTTGTACGGGCTGCTGTTCACGATCGTGCTGCTGTTCGCCCTGCAGGGCGAGGCCGTCACCTCCCACCCGCTCGACGTCGCCCGCATCGCGCTGCCGCTCCTGGTGTACTTCGCCGTCATGTGGGGCATCGGGGTCGTGACCGGCAAGGCCCTGCGCCTGGGGTACGCGCGCACCACGACGCTGGCGTTCACCGCGGCGGGCAACAACTTCGAGCTCGCGATCGCCGTCGCGATCGGCACCTTCGGCGCCACCTCGGGACAGGCCCTGGCGGGCGTCGTCGGCCCGCTCATCGAGGTCCCCGTCCTGGTCGGTCTCGTCTACGTCTCGCTGTGGGTCGCGCGCCGCTGGTTCGCCGTCGACCCCTACGCCGCGGCGGATCGGGCACCCGAGCCGGAAGAGGTGCGGTCATGACCGCTCGCAGCCTGCCCTTGACCGTCCGTGACCCCGACTGCACGCCGCAGGTCGACGCGCACGCGATCGGGGCCGAGGTCGCGGGCGCGGTCGCGGTCGCGCTCAAGGCCCTCGCCGAGCCGCTGCGGCTGCGGATGCTGTCGTTCGTGGCGACCTCGCCGACCGGGGAGGCGTGCGTGTGCGACCTCGCCGCCCTGACGGACGTGTCCCAGCCGACCGTGTCGCACCACCTGAAGGTGCTGCGCGACGTCGGCGTGCTGGCCTCGGAGCGGCGCGGCACCTGGGTCTGGTACCGCATCACGCCCGGGTACAAGGCCGCGGTGTCCACCCTGCTGGAGTCGTTCGCCCCGGCCGCGCTCGAGGCGCTCGTCGCCCCGCACGAGCTCACGGGCCTGCAGGACGTCGATGCCGCCCTCGACCACCTCGCGACCGACCTCACCGCCCGCCACCCCGACCTCGCGGCGGGCGTGGTGCTGGCCACCGTGCGCGAGTCCTACACGGCGCTGGCCCGCTCGGCCACGGTGTCCGCGCACCTGCTCACCCTGACCGACCGGTTCGCCCGCCAGCGCCTGGCCGACCTCACCCGCGAGGCCGGCGCACGCCCGCAGGTGCTGTTCGTCTGCGTCGCCAACGCCGGGCGCTCCCAGCTCGCCGCCGCCCTGGTCCGCCGCTACGCCGGCGACCGGGTCGTCGTGCGCTCGGCCGGCTCGACGCCGGCATCGGACGTGCACCCCGCCGTGCGACCCGAGCTCGCCGCGTTCGGCACCACCGAGGGCGAGGCCTACCCCAAGCCGTTGACCGACGACGCGGTCCGCGCAGCCGACGTCGTGATCACGATGGGCTGCGGCGACGTGTGCCCGGTCCTGCCCAACACCCGGTACGAGGACTGGCTCGTGGGCGACCCGGCCCTGGCCTCCCCGGCCGGGGTCGCCGCGATCCGCGACGAGCTCGACACCCGCGTGCGCGCACTGCTCGCCGAGCTCCTGCCCGACCTCGACCTGCCCGCACCCTGAGCCACCGGAGACCACCATGACCGACACCGCTTCGAAGCCGTCCGCCCTGTTCGTCTGCGTCCACAACGCCGGCCGCTCCCAGATGGCCGCCGGGTACCTGCGCGCCCTGTCCGGCGGCGCCGTGGAGGTCCGCTCTGCCGGGTCCGCCCCGGCCGACCAGGTCAACCCCGTCGCCGTCGAGGCCATGCTCGAGGAGGGCATCGACCTCCGCGCCGAGCAGCCCAAGGTCCTCACGACGGACGCGGTCCAGGCGTCCGACGTCGTGATCACCATGGGCTGCGGCGACGCGTGCCCGATCTTCCCCGGCAAGCGCTACGAGGACTGGGCCCTGGCCGACCCCGCCGGGCAGAACATCGAGTCCGTGCGCCCGATCCGCGACGAGATCCGCAGGCGCGTGCTGACCCTGCTCGACGAGCTCGGTGTCGCCCCGGTCCGCCTCTCGCAGAGCTGAGGGGTCGGCCGAGCGCCGGTCCCGCACAGGAGCGACGCGAGGCCTGTCGCTCACGGGTGGTCTGCGTCGCCCGAGCGGCCGTGCACGACGCCGGTCGCGAACCCGACCCCGGCCGGTGCCCCGACCCCGAGGGTGACCGGCTGCGGCGCCGCCGGCGCGGTGCCGCAGCACGACCCGCTCGCCCCCGCGCCGTCCGCCTCCAGAGCGAGGTCGGTCGAGCAGACCCCGGTCGCGGGAAGGGCCAGCTCGACCGCGTCGGCCGCAGCCCGGTCCCCTGCCAGCGCCGCCGCGATCGAGCGCACCTGCTCGTAGCCCGTGGCGAGCAGGAACGTCGGCGCACGCCCGTAGGACTTCATGCCTGCGAGGTAGAACCCGTCGTCCGGGTGGGACAGCACCTGCTCGCCGTGCGGCGGCACGGTGCCGCAGGAGTGCTGGTTCGGGTCGATGAGCGGAGCGAGCGCCGCAGGTGCCTCCACGACCGGGTCCAGGTCGAGGCGCACCTCGCGCAGCATGTCCAGGTCCGGCCGGAAGCCGGTCGCGTCGACGATCTGGTGCACCTCGAGGCTCAGCGCCCCGCCGCGCACGGTCCCCAGCACCTGGACGGTTCCGGCACCGGGGACGAGGCGTTCGATCGAGACGCGCGTGAGCAGCGTCAGCCGCCCAGCCTCCACGGCGGCCCGCAGGCGCGTGCCGAGCAGGCCTCGCGCAGGGAGCTCGTCGTCGGCTCCACCGCCGAAGAGGCGACGCGCGGAACCACCGCGGATCGCCCACGTGATCGTGGTGCCGGGCTCGGACTCGGAGAGCTCGACGAGGTTCAGGAGCGTGTTCGCCGCGGAGTGGCCCATCCCGACGACGAGGGTGTCCCTGCCTGCGAACCGGTCGCGCCGGGTGCCGAGCACGTCCGGGAGAGGTCCGGTGACGAACGCAGCCGACTCCTCCTCGCCCACGGCCGGAAGACCCGAGACCCCCAGCGGGTTCGACGTCGAGAACGTCCCCGACGCGTCGATCACCGCGCGGGCCAGCACGTCGGTCACCGTGCCGCCGGCGTCCACCGTCCGCACCCGGTACCCGCGCCGCTCCCGGCCGAGGGAGCGTGTCTTGTCCGCACCGTCGCGGGCGACCGACACCACTCGCGTGCCGGTACGCAGTCGGGGCGCGATCTGCGGCGTCGCGGCCAGCGGAGCCAGGTAGCGCCCCACGAGCTCCCCGCCGGTGGGCAGCGCGTCCGGATCCGGCTCCACCCACCCCGTCGCCTCCAGCAGGCGCCGCGCGGCGGCGTCGACGTCGTAGCGCCACGGCGAGAACAACCGCACGTGGCCCCACGACGCCACGGCCGCACCCGGCCCGTCGCCGGCCTCGAGCACGATCGTCTCCAGCCCGCGCTCCAGCAGGTGCGCCGCCGCGGCCAGACCCACCGGACCTGCACCGATCACCACGACCGGGAGCTCGTCCCGCCCCACCTCGACCATGAGCACTCCTCGTATTGAAGGTTATCGATGCGAGCATCGTGGACCACCCATCGATGAGTGTCAATGTGTGGCAGGATGGCCGCATGACGACGGCCACGCTGCCCCCGGCGCCCCCGCGCGGCGCACCCGGCTGCTGCGGCCCGGCCGCCCCCGGGGCGGCAGACCCCGATGCTGCGCGCGAGCTCGCGCGCACCTTCAAGGCCCTGGCGGACCCGACGCGGGTCCAGCTCCTCGCGATCGTCGCTGCCCAGGAGGGGCACGAGGCGTGCGTGTGCGACCTCACCGGGCCGGTCGGGCTCTCCCAGCCGACCGTCAGCCACCACCTCAAGATCCTGGTCGACGCCGGCCTGCTGACCCGCGAGCAGCGCGGCCGCTGGGCGTACTACTCGCTCGTCCCGGGCGCCCTCGCCCGCGTCGCACGGTCGCTCACGGAGACCGCGGGGAGCTGAGCGCCGCTCTCGCCGCGCACTCCCGTCGTCCTGCGGACCGTGCGCTGGCGGCGTGAGGACGTCGGCCCGCAGCCGGTCGAGGGCTGACCGCCACCCGTCAGGACCGTCGCCCGCGCAGCGCGACGACGGGCCCCGAGAAGAGCGCGATGCCCAGGACGAACCCGACGTCGTACCAGTTCCCGTTGTTGTCGACCTCGTAGATGCTCACCGTGTCCGTGAAGAGGGACACGATGAACGTGACCGGCAGGATCGTCCCCTGCCACAGACCCCACCAGAAGCCGTAGCCGCCGGGGTTCGCCTCCAGGTTCGGCCCGGCCGCGCAGGCTCCCAGGAGCAGGAGCACCGCGAGAGCCAGGACCGCACCGGCACCCCGTCGTGTCGTCGTGGACATGACGCTCACCTCCGGCACCAGTGAACCGCGCACGGGGAGGGACGGCGACAGCAGGGTCGGCGGCGTGCCGCACCGCGCCCACGGGCGGCGCGTCGGTGGGGTGCGGCAGGATGAGGCCATGAGCCCGAGCACGGACGACGACGCCCCCTCGACCAGCACCGCGCCGGGCGGGGAGCTCCTGCTCCTCGACACCGCGAGCCTGTACTTCCGGGCGTTCTTCGGGGTGCCGGACTCGATCAAGGCGCCGGACGGCACGCCCGTCAACGCGGTGCGCGGCCTCCTCGACATGATCGCGACGCTCGTCACCGACCGTCGTCCGACGCGCCTCGTCGCGTGCTGGGACGAGGACTGGCGGCCGGCCTTCCGGGTCGAGGCCATCCCGTCGTACAAGGCGCACCGCGTCGCGGAGCTCGTCCCGGGCACGACGGGCGTGGAGGAGGTCCCCGAGAAGCTCGTCGCCCAGGTGCCGGTGATCGTCGACGTGCTCGCGGCGCTGGGGATCGCGCGCGTCGGGGCGGCGGGCTACGAGGCGGACGACGTCATCGGCACGCTCACCGCGCGCGAGGTCGCACGCCGCGCGGCGGCGGGCGCCGCGCCGGACCCTTCGGGGCGGGCGGCGGTCGAGGTCGTCACGGGCGACCGCGACCTGTTCCAGCTCGTGGACGACGCCGCGGGCGTGCGCGTGCTCTACCCGACGAAGGGCGTGAAGAACCTCGACGTCGTCGACCAGGCGCGCCTGCGCGAGCGGTACGGCGTCGCGACGGGCGCGGCCTACGCGGACATGGCGGTGCTGCGCGGCGACCCGAGCGACGGCCTGCCGGGCGTTCCCGGCATCGGTGAGAAGACGGCGGTCGCGCTCCTCGAGAGGTACGGCGACCTCGCGGGCGTGCTCGCGGCGCGCGACGCGGGCGACCCGGGTCTGACGGCGACCCAGCGGCGCCGGCTGACCGAGGCGGCCCCGTACCTGGAGGTCGCCCCGCTCGTCGTGCGCGTCGCGCCCGACGCCCCGCTGGGCGACGTCGACGACGCGCTGCCCACCGCCCCGGCCGACCCGGACGCGCTCGCCGAGCTCGGCGAGCGCTGGGGTCTGGGGTCGTCCGTGCAGCGCCTCCTGGACGCGCTGCGCGGCTGAGCGGCCGCCGCCCGTCCGGAGGGCAGACTGGGTCCGCCGCCGCGGACCGCCGGCGGCCCGTCCGACCCCGCCGGGAGGCGACCCGTGGCTCTCGTCCGCTGCAGCTTCTACTCCGACGTGCTCGAGGTGAGCACGTCGATGACCGTCGTGCTCCCCCAGGCCACGACGACCCAGATCGGCATGGCCGGGTCGGCGAGCGCCCGCGCCGAGGGCGCCCCGGTGCTCTACCTGCTCCACGGCATGAGCGACGACGAGACGATCTGGACGCGCCGGACGTCGATCGAGCGGTACGTCGCCGACCGCGGGCTGGCCGTCGTCATGCCGCGCGTGGAGCGCAGCTTCTACGCCGACGAGGTGCACGGGCACCGCTACTGGACGTTCCTGTCCGAGGAGCTGCCGAGCCTCGTCGACCAGTTCTTCCGCGTGTCGACGCGCCGCGAGGACACGTTCGTCGCGGGGCTGTCGATGGGCGGGTACGGCGCGTTCCGCTGGGCCCTGCGGCACCCCGAGCGGTTCGCGGCGGCGGCAAGCCTGTCCGGGGTGCTCGACCTCGCCGACGAGTCGTACCGCGAGCGGCGCCTGCCGGACATCGAGCGCGTGTTCGGCGACCGCGAGATCGCCGGGTCGGACGACGACCTGCTCGCCCTGCTGCGGCGCGCCGCGGCCGAGGGCCGCACGGCCGACCTCCCCGAGCTGTTCCTCGCGTGCGGGACGGAGGACTTCCTCGTCGACGGCAACCGGGCGTTCGAGCGGGTGGCCGATGAGTCCGGCGTGGCGCTGCGGTCGGAGTTCTCGCCCGGGACGCACGAGTGGGGCTTCTGGGACCGCACCATCCAGGACGTCCTCGACTGGCTGCCGCTGGCCGGGACGCCACGAACCTGAGGCGGCACCCTCCCTACCCCTCGGGCACGTCACAGACCGTGCCCGCGCGTCGTCGTCCAGGTGACCTGACCGCACCTCCGGCCGTGCAGCGCGCACACCGCGACGAAGGGGACCAGCACCATGACCGCCTCCACCACGCTCTCGCCCACCGACGTCGCCGCGCTGCGGGACCGCGTCACGGGTCGCGTCCTCGCGCGGGGCGACCTGCCCGACGGCGGCCCGACCGCCGCGGAGGCCGTCGCCGCGCACAGCACGCTCGTCGCGCACGACCCCGACGTCGCGGTGCTCGCGGAGACGGAGGCCGACGTCGTGGAGGCCGTACGGTTCGCGGCCCACCACGGGCTGCGCGTGCGGTCGCACGCGACGGGCCACGGCGAGTCGTCGCCGATCACGGACGGCGTCGTCCTCGGGACGAGCGGCCTCGCGGGCGTCGAGGTCGACCCGGCGTCGCGCGTCGCGCGCATCGGTGCCGGGACGCGCTGGAACGCGGTCGTCGACGCGGCCGCGGAGCACGGGCTCGCGCCCGTCACGGGCTCGTCGACGTCCGTCGGGGTCGTCGGGTACACGCTCGGCGGTGGGTACGGGCCCCTGACGCGCAGCCACGGCCTCACGTCGGACCGGGTGCGCGGCTTCCGCGTCGTGCTCGCCGACGGGTCGGTCGTCGAGGCCGGCCCGGACACCGAGCCGGACCTCTTCTGGGCGCTGCGCGGCGGGAAGGGCGGGCTGGGCGTCGTGACGCGGCTCGACCTCGAGCTCGTGCCGCTGCGCACGCTGTACGCGGGGTCGCTCACGTTCGACGCCCCGCACGTCGAGGAGGTCCTGCGCGGCTGGGCGGCATGGACCGCGACCGCGCCCGACGACGTCACCACCTCGG
The DNA here is from genome assembly GCF_013127315.1 of Cellulosimicrobium sp. 72-3. Taxonomy (NCBI): domain Bacteria; kingdom Bacillati; phylum Actinomycetota; class Actinomycetes; order Micrococcales; family Promicromonosporaceae; genus Cellulosimicrobium; species Cellulosimicrobium sp. 72-3. Next base: position 178,832 of record NZ_CP053419.1, on the reverse strand, counting down.
TCGCGGTGCTCGCCCTCCCGGACCTGCCGTTCGTCCCGGAGCACCTGCGCGGCCGCACGGTGCTCGCCCTGCGCTTCGCCTACCCGGGCGACCCCGCGGAGGGCGAGCGCCTCGCCGCGCCGCTGCGGGCGCTCGCGCCCGCCCTCGCCGACACGGTGGGCGAGCTGCCCGTGAGGGCCGTCGCGACGATCCACGCGGACCCGGAGGACGCCGGGCCGTCGTGGGTCTACGGCGCGGGCCTGCGGGAGGTGGACGAGGAGTTCCTCGACCGGTTCCTCGCCGAGCTCGGGCCGGGCAGCGGGTCACCGTTCGTCGCGGCCGAGCTGCGGCACGTCGGCGGCGCCGGGGCGCGCGACGTCGAGGGCGGGTCCGCCGCGGGCGGCCGCACCGCCGGGTTCCTGCTGGGCCTCGTGGGCGTCAACCCGCCGCGGCTGCCGGACATGGTCGCCGCCGCGGCCTCGTTCGCGCAGTGGTCGCAGCCGTGGGCCGCGACGGAGACGAACATCAACTTCCTGCCCGGGCCCTGGACGGACGACGCGCTCGCCCGGGCCTGGTCGCCCGAGACCTCCGCGCGCCTCGCGTCGGTGCGCGCGGCGTACGACCCGACGGGCCTGTTCGCCTGGCGCGTGTGACCCGGTCCGCCCCCGGTCCCCCCGGGGCGGACCGTCCCGTCACACGGCGAACAGGGCGGTGAGCCGCGGGAGGCGGCGCGCGTTCTCCTCCTCGTCGTCGAAGTCCCACGGCTCGCCGGCGGGCTCGCTGCGCGCCCGCACCGACGACGTCCGCTCGCGCGCCGCGTAGTACGCCTCGTCGTCCTCGCCGGTCGCGCGGGACCACGCGTCCCTCACGAGCGAGTCCAGCGACTCGAACCCGAACCAGGGCGACCCGCCGTCGGCCATCGCGGCGACGACGGGGTGGTCGGCGAGCGTGTCCGGGTCGGCCAGGGTGCGCTCGAACACCGCCCGGCCGGCGAGGACGAGCCCGTCGCGGAAGTCCATGAACCCGTCGTCGCTGCACCCGCCCTCGACGAGGTAGGCCGCGCCCCACACCGGCCAGGCGTAGGCGTCGTTCGCCACGTCTCCCGCCACGTCGACGAACGCCAGCATCTCGTCGGCGGCCAGCCGCTCCACGAGGAGGTCGGTGAGGGCGCCGGGCAGCGGGTCGTCCTCGGCACCGCGGTCGTCGGCACCCGCGCCCGCCCGCTCGCGTGCGGTCTCGACGATGCCCCAGAAGGTCTCTCGGTCCATGGCGCGGACGGTACGGCGAGGCACCCACAGCCGACCAGGCACCCGCTCCTCCTCACCCGGCGAGGCGGTAGACCTGCTCGACGACGTCCGCACCCACGCCCGCGGCGTACGAGGTCTCGCTCCCCACTTCGACGAACCCCGCGCGGGCCAGCACCCGCGCGGAGCCCGGATTGTGCGCCGCGACGCGCGCCACGAGCGGACGCTCGCGCTCGACGGCGAGGAACGCCGCGAGCGCGGCCGACGCGATCCCCTGCCCCCAGCGCGCGGGGTCGACCCAGTAGGTCACCTCGCGCTCGCCGTCCATCGTGAAGCTCCCGATCGTGGCGACGAGCTCGCCGTCGTGCTCGACGGCGAGGACCGTGCACGTCGGGTCGCTGCGGATCCGCGCGTAGTGCCGGTCGAACGCCTCGCGGTCGGCGGGATCAGGGCGCGTGAAGGCCGCCAGCGCGACGGCGGCGGGGTCGCGCTCCCAGGCGTAGACGCGGTCAAGGTCCCGGTCCGCGAGCTCCCGGAGGCTGACATCCATGCGCGCGACAGTAGCCTCGGCGACCGACACCGCCCGACCGACCGACCGGACGCGGCGCCACCCGGCGCCGCACGACCCGATCCGGCGCGACCCGGGCACGGGCCGGCGTCGCGCGGGCGGGGTCCGCTCACCGGCCCGGGGCGGTCCCGAGGTGCGTGTGCCGCGCGAGGATCGCGTGCGCGTCGGTGCCTCGCGGCAGGACGCCGTACCCGTGGCCGCGGTCCTCGCCGAGCCGCGCGGCGACGAACGCGTCGGCCGTGCCCGACGGCGCGTGCCGCACCACGAGCGACGCCTGGAGGGCTAGGGCGAGCGACTCCACGACGCGACGCGCCTGCGCCTGCTGCGCCCCGGCGTCGGCCCCCGCGACCTCCGCGAGCAGACGGCGCGTGCGCGCGACGTGCGCGTCGAGGACGGGGTGCGCGCCCGCCGTCGTGGCGAGCTCCGCCTCGAACGCCGCGACGGACGCGGGCTCGCGGCCCATCGCGCGGAGCACGTCGAGCGCGATGACGTTGCCCGACCCCTCCCAGATCGCCATGACCGGCTGCTCGCGGTAGCGACGGGCGAGCGGGAGCGCCTCCGTGTAGCCGTTGCCGCCCAGGCACTCCATCGCCTCGTACGCGTGGTGCGGCCCGCGCTTGCACACCCAGTACTTGCTCACGGCCGTCGCGAGGCGGCGGAACGCGCGGTCGTGCTCGGACTCGCCGTCGTGCGCGGCGGCGAGGCGCACCGACGTGAGCGTCGCGGCCTCGGACTCGAGCGCGAGGTCGGCGAGCACCGCGGTCATCGCGGGCTGGTCCACGAGCGCCGCGCCGAACGCGCTGCGGTGCCGCGCGTGCCACAGCGCCTCGGTGACCGCCTGGCGCATGCCCGCGGCCGAGCCGTGCACGCAGTCGAGCCGCGTGCGCGACACCATCTCGATGATCGTCCGCACGCCGCGCCCGGGCTCCCCGACGAGGAACCCGACGGTGCCGTCGAGCTCGATCTCCGACGACGCGTTCGACCGGTTGCCCAGCTTCTCCTTGAGGCGCTGGATGCGGAACACGTTGCGCGTGCCGTCCTCCAGCACGCGCGGCACGAGGAAGCACGACGGCGCCCCCTCGCCCGGTGCGCCCGGGACCTGGGCGAGCACGAGGAACGCGTCGGACATCGGCGCCGAGCAGAACCACTTGTGCCCCGTGAGCAGGTAGGCGCCGTCGGCCCCGGCGGGCACGGCCGTCGTCGCGTTCGCGCGCACGTCCGAGCCGCCCTGCTTCTCCGTCATCGCCATGCCGACGAGCACGCCGGGCTTGCTGCCCGGGGCCGCGAGGGCGCCGTCGTACCCGCGGGAGAGCAGGCGCGGCTCCCACACCGCGGCGAGCGACGGCGCGTGCCGCAGCGAGGGTACGGCTGCGTGCGTCATGGAGACCGGGCACGCGTGGCCCGGCTCGACCTGCGCGAACAGCGAGAAGACCGCACCCCGCACGACGTTCGCCCCCGGCCCGGGCTCCGCCCACGCGCTCGTGTGCGCGCCGTGCGCGACGGCCGCCCCGATCACCTCGTGGTACGCCGGGTGGTACTCCACCTCGTCGATGCGGTGGCCCCGGCGGTCGTGCGTGCGCAGCACGGGCTCGTGGACGTTCGCGAGCTCGGCCGCCCGCTGGAAGTCCCCCGTCCCGACGAGCGCGCCGACCTCGACGAGCCGGTCCTCGCCCCACGCCCCGCCGTACGCGTGCACCGCCTCGCGCAGCACGGGGTGGTCGAGGTACTCGTTGACCCCCTCGCGCTCGGGCGGCTGGTTGGTCACGCGGTGGGTCGTGCGGGGTGCCGGGTGCGGGACGGCGGTCGCGGCGTCGGTGACGCTCGCGGTCCCGGTGGTGCCGGCGGCCCGGGTGGGGGTGTCGCTGCGGGTGTCGGTCGGGGTCACGGTGTCCTCCTGCGGCTCTGCGGGTGGCTCGGGGTCGGTGCGGCGGTGCTCGGGTGCGGCCCGGACGCTCGCGTCAGGTGGGTGGTTCGCGCGGCCGGGTCGGGTGGGCAGGTCAGGCGGGAGCGGGCGCCACCGCCCGGGCGCCCACGGCACCCAGGCAGAAGCGCTGGATCGTGGCGACGACGGCGTCCCGCTCGCCGGGGGTCGGCGCGGGGCCCGTGGACCCGCCGTCGCGGGCCGCGGCGAGCGGCGACAGCGGGCCGGTGAGCGACTCCCCGACCGCGCCGACGAGCGCGGTCGCGACGACCGCGACGTCCTGGTCGGGGATCTCGCCCGCCGCGACGCCGTCGCGCACGACGTCCGCGAACGTCGTCGCGTACGCGCGGCGGTACTCGAGGCGCGCGGCGTCGACGGCCGGGTCGACGGGCTCGAGCAGGAGCGCCCACGCGAGCGTCGGGCCGCGCAGCGCGCGCCGCGCGAACGTATCGACGGCGCGGGCGAGGCGCACCGCGGTGCCGCCGCCGGGCGGGTCGTCCGGACGCGCGGCGGCGGCCGCGCGCACCGCATCGAGCTCGACGTCGGCCGCCTGGCGGAACACCGCGACGAGCAGGTCGGCCTTCGTCGGGAAGTAGGAGTAGACGCCGCCGGTGCTCACTCCGGCGCGCGCCGCGAGCGCCTGCACGCTCGCGCCGGCGAACCCGTGCTCGGCGACGATCGTCCGGGCCGCGTCGAGCAGGGCGTCTCGCTTGCGCTCGCGGGCGGCGCGCGTCGCCGGGGTCTCGCGGTAGGGCACGGGGCCTCCGTCGTCGTCGGGTGAACCGCCTCGGGGCGGCTTCCACGAAGAATTGAAGCATGATTCAATTCATCGCGGTACCGGCCGCCGGGCCGGAGGCGTCGAGGACGACGCCGCGCACGACGTCGAGGAGGACGACATGCACCTGGGCAGCATGCTCGAGAGCACGGCACGCAAGGTCCCGACCAAGGAGGCGCTCGTGCTGGGCGAGCGCCGGCTCACGTACGCCGAGCTCGACGCGGCCGCGCGCCGCGCGGCGGCGGTCTTCCGGGACGCCGGCGTGCGCCCCGGCGACCGCGTCACGGTCATGACCTACAACACGCCGGGCTTCGTCGTCGCGGCGTTCGGCCTGTGGCGCGCGGGCGCCGTGCTCGTCCCCGTCAACCACAAGCTCCAGGCGCCCGAGGTCGCGCGGCTCGTCGCCCACAGCGGCGCCGTGCTGGGCGTCGCGGACGCGAGCCTCGCCCCCGTCGTGACCGCCGCCGCGCCCGCGGTGCGGTGGCTGTGGACGGAGGCGGACGCCGTCGGGCAGGACGTGGCAGGCGCGGAGGGGACGCCGGGGCACGACGACTTCGACGCGCTCGTCGCGGCCGCCGCGCCGTGGGACGGCGTGCCGCCGGACCAGGACACGATCGCCCAGGTGCTCTACACCTCCGGCACGACGGCGGCCCCCAAGGGCTGCGAGCACACCCACCGCGGGCTGAGCTCGGTCGCGGCCTACACGACGGCGGCCGTCGGGCTGCGCGCGGACGACCGCTTCCTCCTCGCGATGCCGATCTGGCACGCCTCGCCGCTCAACAACTGGTTCCTGTCGATGGTGTTCCTCGGCGGGACGACCGTGCTGCTGCGCGAGTACCACCCGATCGAGATGCTGCGGACGGTCGAGGCCGAGCGCACGACCGCGTTCTTCGGCGCGCCCATCGCGTACGTCGCACCGCTCCAGGTCGCCGCCGCGCAGGGCATCGACCTGTCGACGTTCGACCTGTCGAGCGCGCGGCTGTGGCTCGCCGGCGGCGCGCCCGTCGGTGCCGACACCGTGCGGGCGATCCGCGCGGCCTACCCGGGCGAGCTGCACCAGGTCTACGGCATGAGCGAGATGGGGCCGGTCGGCACCGCGCTCGGCCCGGCCGACCAGGAGCGCAAGGCGGGCTCGATCGGGCACGCGGGCATGCCCGGCGTCGACGTGCGGGTCGTGGACCTCGACGGGGACGACGTCGGCCCGGGCGGGACCGGGGAGATCTGGCTGCGGTCGGACACCCGGATGGTCGGCTACCTCGACGACCCGGAGGCGACCGAGGCCGCGCTCGTCGGCGACTGGTACCGCACCGGCGACGTCGTGCGCGTCGACGAGGACGGGTACCTGTTCATCGTCGACCGGCTCAAGGACGTCATCATCACGGGCGGCGAGAACGTCTACTCCCAGGAGGTCGAGGAGGCGCTGCGCGGCTCCCCGGAGGTCGCGGACGTCGCCGTCGTCGGGCGGCCGCACGCCGACTGGGGCGAGACGGTCGTCGCGTTCGTCGTCCCCGCTCCCGGCGCCGAGCCGACGCTCGACTCGCTGCGCGCGTTCCTCGCCGACCGGCTCGCGCGCTACAAGGTGCCGCGTGACGTCGCGCTCGTGACCGAGCTCCCCCGCAACCCCTCCGGCAAGCTCACCAAGCACGTCCTGCGGTCGCGCGTGCGGGAGGGGACGACGGTGGCGTGAGGCCGGGACGCGGCTCCCCCGGGCGCACGGCGCGGGCACGGACGGCAGGGGGGCGGACGGCCTCAGGGGCGCGCGGTCTCAGGGGCGCGCGTGCTCGAAGATCACCGTCGTGCTCGTCCCGGCCACCTCGGGGCGCACGCTGAGCGTCCGGGACACCAGGTCGCGCAGCGCGTCCGAGTCGGCGACCGCGACGTGCAGCAGGAAGTCGCGGTCGCCGGTGACGAAGAAGACGCCCTCGACGTCGGGCAGCGTCAGCAGGTAGTCGCGGAACGCCTCCAGGCCCTTGCGGGCCCCGGCCTGGAGGCGGATCGCGATGAGCGCCTCGAGCCCCCGGCCGAGCGCCGCGGGGTCGACGTCGGCCCGGAAGCCCCGGATCACGCCGCGGTCCACGAGGGCCCGGACGCGCGCGTGGCACGTCGAGGCGGCGATCCCCACCCGGGCGGCGACCGCCGCGTTCGTGGCGCGCGCGTCGGTCGCGAGGACGTCGAGGATGCGGCGGTCGACGTCGTCCAGCGCGGGCGGTCGAAGATCCTTCGGCACGGTAGGCCTTCCTTGATCAACGGGCGAACGTCGCGGCGGCGGCGCCGACCCGGAACGACGATCCTTCGGCACATCTTGCCGCACACCGAAGGATCCACCACGCTGTGAGTCGTGCGGCACCATCCCGCCGCACACCAGCCACGCGCCCGCCTCGCCACCCGCGGGGCGGGCGTCGGTCGAAGGAGCCCGGCGTGAGCACGACCTCTCGTCCCCGTCCCCGTTCCCGCGACGCCCGGTCGGCACCCCCCGGCCGCGCCCCTCGCACGGCCGTCGTCGTCGGCGCCGGCATGGTGGGGCTCGCCACCGCGTGGCACCTCCAGGAGCAGGGCGTCGAGGTGACCGTCGTCGACCGTGAGGGCGTCGCCGCGGGCTCCTCCTGGGGCAACGCCGGGTGGCTCACCCCCGGCATGGCGATGCCGCTCGCCGACCCGTCCCTGTGGACGTACGGGCCGCGCGCCCTCCTCGACCCGGCCGCTCCCCTGCACGTCCCGCTGCGGTTCGACCCGCGCCTGTGGACGTTCTTCGCGCGCTTCATGGCGCACGCGACGCAGGCCCGCTGGGACCGCGCGATGGCGGCCCTCACCCCGATCGACCGCGTCGCGCTCGACGCGTTCGACGAGCTCGCCGCGGGCGGCAGCCTCGGCCACGGCGTCGAGGCCGGCACGACGCCCGGCCCGTTCACCGTCGCGTTCGAGCACGTGCGCGAGGCCCGACCCTTCCTGCGCGAGCTCGAGCACGTCGCCGCCGCCGGGCAGACCGTCCCGGTCCGGCGCGTCGAGGCCGGGGAGCGCGCCCACCAGCTCACGGACCGCGTCTCCACCGTCTACGCGCTGGAGGGCCAGCGCTTCCTCGAGCCCGGACCGTACGTCCACGCGCTCGCCGACTCCGTGCGCGCCCGCGGCGGCACCATCCTCACCGGCCTCGACGTGCTCGACGTCGAGCCCGGCCGCCTCGGCGCGTGCGTCTTCGCGCGCGCCGTGCACCCCGACGCCGCCCGGCACCCCGCCCTCGTGGGCGCCGGGGCGAGCAGCGGGCCTGGGGCGACCGACGGCGTCGGGCCGGACGCCGGGGCGCCGCGCCGGGCCGGCTCCCCCGCCGACCGCGAGGAGGGCGTCGTGCTGCGGGGCGACGCCGTCGTGCTCGCGACCGGTGCGTGGCTGCCCTCGCTCGCGGCGCCGCTCGGCGTGCGCACGCGCGTGCAGGCCGGACGCGGCTATTCGTTCACCGTGAAGACCGACGAGCCCGTCGAGACGCCGATCTACCTGCCCGCGCGCCGCGTCGCGTGCACGCCCTACCAGGGCCGGTTCCGCATCGCGGGGACCATGGAGTTCCGCGGCCCGGACGAGCCGCTCCAGCCCCGGCGGATCGAGGCGATCCTCGCCTCCGTGCGGCACCTGTTCCAGGGCGTCGACCTCGACGACCGGCACGACGAGTGGGTCGGCTCGCGCCCCGTCACGCCCGACGGCCTGCCGCTCGTCGGCGCGACGCGCACGCGCGGCGTCTACGTCGCGGGCGGCCACGGCATGTGGGGCATGGTGCTCGGGCCCGCGACCGGCCGGGCGCTCGCCCACCTCGTGACGACCGGCGAGACCCCCGACGAGATCCGGGCTTTCGACCCGCTGCGCTGAGCCCGGCGGCCGGGCGCCCTCGGACGGCTCCCGGCTCGCGGCCCCCGGCTCGCGGCTGGCCGAACCCGGCCGAAAGACCCTGTCGGGCGGGGGCGCCGCGTCCTAGCGTGGTCGGCATGACCGTGCGAGAGGAGCACCGGGCCGCGCTGCGCGCGCTCGACGGCGGCCCGGCGGCGGTGCGCGCGCACCTCACCGCGGGGTCAGGGCTGCCGGGCCCGCGCGCGAACCTCGAGCTCCTGGGCGCGTTCGCCGACGTCGCGCCCGCCGAGCTCGTGCGCGCCCTGGCCGACGACCCCGACGAGTACCTCCGGTGCTGCGGGACGTGCGGGCTGGGCCGGCTTGTCGTCGAGGCCTCCGCCGACGCGCGCGCGGAGCCGACCGACCGGCTGCGCGCCCGCGCGTCGGACGGGTCGTGGCGGGTCCGCGAGGCCGCCGCGGTGGCGCTCCAACGGATCGGCGACGCCGAGCCCGCTACGCTCCGCGCGCTCGTCGCGTCGTGGGTCGCCGACGCCGACCCGCTGGTCCGCCGCGCCGCGGTCGCCGGGATCTGCGAGCCGCGGCTCCTCCGGGACCCGGCGACCGCGACCGCCGCGCTCGACGCGTGCGCGGCCGCGACCGCCTCGATCGGCGCGCTCCCCGCCGACGCGCGCCGTGACCCCGACGTGCGCACGCTGCGCCAAGCCCTCGGCTACTGCTGGAGCGTCGCCGTCGTCGGCGACCCGGCCGCCGGCGTGCCGCGGTTCGCGGCGCTGCGCGGGTCGTCGGACCCGGACGTGGCGTGGGTCGTGCGCGAGAACGAGAAGAAGGCGCGCCTGCGCCGCGTGCTCGACCCCACGTCCTGACCCGGCGTCGGGAGCCGCCCCGGCGACGGCGGCCCGGCGACGGCGGCCCGACGACGGCGGCCCGGCGACGGCGGCCCAGAGAGGTCGAGAGGAGTCTTGCGTCCCTTCGCGCGCACCTATATGTTTAACCGAAATACTAATCACGACGAGGGAGTCCGATGAGCAGCACGACCGAGCCGACGACGAGGATGGCCGAGCTGGCCGCCACGGACGAGGACCTCCGCAGCCTGCTCTCCGGCGGGTGGCTGCGCTACCGCACGTCGCCCGCGCTGCAGGAGCTGACCCGCGACGCGCACGCGACGTGCGCCCGCATCGGGCGCGTGTACTTCGAGGACGTCGACGAGGCACGCCGCCTCTTCCACCGGCTCGTCCCCGGCGCCGAGGAGGGGATCGACTTCCGCCCGCCGCTGACGATCGACTACGGCGACCGGCTGCAGATCGGCGCGCGCACCTTCATCAACGCCGACTTCATGGTCATCGGCGGCGGCCTCGTCACGATCGGCCCGGACTGCCTCATCGGCCCGCGCTGCTCGATCTACACGCCGAACCACGCCGAGGACGTCGTCCGCCGCCGCGAGGGCTGGGAGCGCCCCGAGCCCGTCACGATCGGGAGCAACGTGTGGATCGGCGGCTCGGTCACCATCACGCCCGGCGTGACGATCGGCGACGACAGCATCATCGGAGCAGGGTCCGTGGTCACGCGGGACATCCCCGCGGGCGTCGTCGCGGTGGGGAACCCGTGCCGACCCGTCCGCACGATCGCGACGGACCCCGCGGACGTCACCGCCCGCTGAGCCGCGCGCCCCTACGCTGGCGCGCATGGACCTCGCGCGCTCGATCCCGCTGTTCGTGCTCGCCGCGCTGCTCGAGATCGGCGGGGCGTGGCTCGTGTGGCAGGGACTCCGCGAGCACCGGGGCTGGCTGTGGATCGGGGCGGGCGTCGTCGCGCTCGGGCTCTACGGCGTCGTCGCGACGCTCCAGCCGGACGCGAACTTCGGGCGCATCCTCGCCGCGTACGGCGGGGTGTTCGTCGCCGGCTCGCTCGCCTGGGGCATGGTCGTGGACGGCTTCCGTCCGGACCGCTGGGACGTGGCCGGCGCGCTGCTGTGCCTCGCCGGCGTCGCCGTCATCATGTACGCCCCGCGCCCCGAGTGACCGAGGCCCCCCGTCCACGCCCCTGCCCATCCCCCGCCGAGCACGACGTTGCCGTCGTTATCCGGCGGACGACGACAGCAACGTCGTGCTCGACGAGGCGCTCCCGGCGACGCGGTCCTCCGGGCGCTGGGCGAACGGGCGGATGCGGTCGAGGTAGTCGGCGATCGCCTCGCGGTTCTTCTCGAGGATGCGGATGCGGTCCTCCAGGCGCGCGAGCTCGGTCTCGAGGAGCGCGATCTTGTCCGGGTACGCGTTGTGCAGGTGGATCTCCGGCGCGTTGCCGAGGCACGGCAGGAACTCCTTGATGATCTTCGTCGTGAACCCCACCTCGAGGAGCCCGCGGATCTGGAGCACGCGGTCGACGAGGTGCTCGCCGTACTCGCGGTAGCCGTTCTCGGCCCGCTCGGGCGTGAACAGGCCCTGCTCCTCGTAGTACCGCAGGAGTCGCGTCGGGGTCCCGGTGCGCCGGGACAGCTCGCCGATCCGCACGTGATCCTCCTCACCGGGTCGTGTCGCTTGACCTTAACATCAATGTCAGACATCGATGCTAACCCCATGTCCACGACGAGCACACCCACTACCGGTCCCACGGCCGCCGCCGTCCCGGGCCCCGCCTCGGCCGACACCCCGGCGACCCCGATGACCCCGATGACCCCGATGACCCCGATGACCCTCGGCCGCCTGCCCGTCGCCGCGCTCCTCGCGCTCGCGGCGTCGGGGTTCCTCACGCTCCTCACCGAGATCCTCCCCGCGGGCGTGCTGCCCGCCATGGCCGCCGACCTCGGCGTCGGGGCCGGCGCGGCCGGGCAGACCGTCACCGCGTTCGCCGTCGGGGCGATCGTCGCCGCGATCCCGCTCACGCGCGCCACCGCGCGGTGGGACCGCCGCACGCTGCTCCTCGTGGCGGTCGCGGGGTTCGTCGTCGCGAACACCGTCACCGCGGTGTCGTCGTCGTTCGCGCTGACGCTCGTCGCGCGCTTCGCCGCGGGGCTCGTCGCCGGGCTGACGTGGGCGCTCCTGCCCGGGTACGTGCGCCGGATCGTGCCCGCTGCCCGCGTCGGCCGCGCGATGACGATCGCCATGGCAGGCGGCCCGCTCGCCCTGACGCTCGGCGTCCCCGCCGGGGCCGTGCTGGGCGCTGCCGTCGGGTGGCGCTGGACGTTCGGCGTCCTCTCCGTCGTCGGGGTCGCGCTGCTCGCCTGGATCCGGCTCGGCGTCCCCGGCGCGGCGGGCACCCCGCGCGGCGCGCAGCTCGCGATCCGCGCCGTCCTCCCCCGCCCCGGCCTGCGGCCGGTGCTGCTCGTCGCCGGGCTCAACGTGCTCGCCAACACGTCCCTGTACACGTACGTCGCGGTCCACCTCGCGCACCTCGGCCAGGGCTCGCGCACCAGCGCGCTGCTCCTCGTCCTCGGCGCCGCGTCCGCCGGGGCGCTCGTGCTCGTCGGGGCGCTGATCGACCACCGCCTGCGCGCCCTCACCCTCGGGTCGGTCGTCGTCTTCGCCCTCGCGATGCTCGTGCTCGGCCTCGCCCCGACGTCGACCGTCGTCGTCGTGCTCGCCGTCGCCGCCTGGGGTGCCGCGTTCGGCGGCGCCGGGACGCTCTACACGACCGCCGCCGCCCGGGCCGCGGGCGACGGCGCCGACGTCGCGCAGTCCGCGCTCGTCACCGTGTGGAACACGTCCGTCGCGCTCGGCGGTGCCGTCGGGGGCGCGGCGCTCGCCGCCGCGGGACCGGGCGGCCTCCCGTGGGTCTCTCTCGCGCTCATGGTCCCGGTGCTCGCGACCGTCGCCCTGGGTCGGCGGCACTCCTTCCGCTGAGACGGCCGCCGAGCACGAGGTCGCTCCGCGTCGAGCAGGAGGTTCCCGGCGTTCCCGGCACGAGAACGCCGGGAACGTCGTGCTCGGCGGGAGGGTGTGGTCAGCGGGGGCGCGCTGTGCCAGGATGCGCGCGTGGCCATCGACGCCCCGACCGGCAGGGGGCCGACGCACGCCGTCGGAGCCGGAGACCTCGACGACACGCTGCCGGAGCTCGAACCCGCGCACGGCCCCTACGCGAGCTGGTCGCGCCGGGTCGTCGCGTCGCTGCTCGACACCGCGATCGCCGCGACGGTGCTGTTCCTCGCCGTCGGGCCGGCCTACGAGGTCGCCTGGATCCCGACGATCAGCTTCGGCGTGAGCACGGAGGCACCGGTGCCCGGCGGGGGCTGGTGGGCCTTCGGCACCGCGGCCGCGCTCCTCGCCCTTCAGGCCTGGACGGGCGCGACCCCCGGCAAGCGGACGGTGGGGATCGTCGTCGTGCACGACACCACGGGTCGCCCCGCGGGTCTCGTGCGCACCGTCCTGCGGAGCGTGGCGCACATCCTCGACGCGCTGCTCTACATCGGCTTCCTCCGCCCCCTGTGGAACGCGCAGCGCCGCACGTTCGCCGACTCGCTGTGCAGCACCGTCGTGCTCCGGCGCGTCCGGCCGCCCGTCCCGTTCCTCGGCCCGGACACCGGCCTCGGCGGCCCGACGCCGTCGCGCGTCGTGACCGGCGCGGCGACGGTCCTCGCTGGGGGCAGCGCCCTCTTCATGCTCGGCCCCGCCACGTCCACCACCGGCGACCCGGAGATGCAGTCGTGCACGCCCGAGGTGGCGGCCGACTCCCCGCTGACGGTCGGCGACGTCGACGTCTCCGGCTGGTCGGTCCCGGGCACCGTGACCCGCTGGGGCGTGGCCCGCACGGACCCGCTCCCCGCGTGGGCCGGCGAGGAGGCGGGCCTCGAGGCGGCGTTCACCGTCGACGTCGCCCCGGGGGTGGCGCTCGACGGGCCGCTGGACGGCGCGCTCGTCCTGCGCCTCACGACATGGCAGGGCGACGAGCTGGGCGAGTACCGGTCGTCCTTCCGCGTGGAGCAGACGCCGGACGGCGGGCCAGAGTGGGAGTCGGTCGAGCCCACGACGCCGGGCTCCGGTCTCGGCACGGTCCACGTCCCGGCGGGGACGGTCGATCTCCTGCCGGAGGCCTGGCGCTGGGAGGCCTCGGTGGTTGTCGACGGCGAGGAAGGCTCGCAGACGATCGCCACGTGCGGAGCCCGCGGCCCCGCCTGACCTGACCGGCCGCCGTCGAGCACGGGGTCGGCGACCGGGATCGGTCTCGGGCGGTCGGGAACCCCGTGCTCGGCGGCCGGGTGGGACCGCAACATGGCCGAAACGTTGAGGACGACCGGGGGAAACGTCGCGGTCGCACGATGAGGGGGCGCCGGGCGGCGAGCCCGGCGCACCAGCATCGTCCCGACCCTCCGCCGCCCCGCGCGACGGAGTCCCCGAGGAGGCTCCCGTGCCGGACAACCGCCCGCTCTTCTCCGCACCGTCCGCCCCGACGTCGGCCGGCCCGACGACCACGACGGCGCACCGCGCGGCCGACCACGGCGCCGCGCCCGACCTCAACGTCCACGGCGAGCCGCGGCGTCGGGCGAACCCCGGCGACGAGCTCACGGTCGACCCGACCGACCGCCGTCGGCGCGCCCGCGCGGCACTGCTCGACCTGCGCCGTGACGTCATCCGGAGGAGCTCGACCGGCTGGTGACGAGCGGCCGCGCGCGTGGGCGGCGCCGCGTAGGTTGGTCCCCATGCGGATCGGAGCCCACCTCGACCAGTCGGACGTCATCGCGCAGGCAGCGAGCATCGGCGCGGACGTCGCCCAGATCTTCCTCGGCGACCCCCAGTCGTGGAAGGGTCCGGAGTTCACGTTCCCGGGTGGCGCGGAGGCCCTGAAGGACGCCGCCGCGGCGGCGGACCTCGAGCTCGTCGTGCACGCGCCGTACGTCATCAACGTCGCGAGCCCCAACAACCGCATCCGCATCCCGAGCCGCAAGCTGCTCCAGCAGATCGTGGACGGCGCGGCGGCGGTCGGCGCGACGGGCGTCGTGGTCCACGGCGGGCACGTCACCGCGAAGGAGGACCCGGCGATGGGCTTCGACAACTGGCGCAAGGCGATCGACGCGCTCCAGACGGACGTCACCGTGTACATCGAGAACACCGCCGGGGGCGACTTCTCGATGGCTCGCCGACTCGACCGGATCGAGGGCCTGTGGGCGGCCGTGCAGCAGGCCGACGGCGCCGAGAACGTCGGGTTCTGCCTCGACACGTGCCACGCGTGGGCGGGCGGCATCGACCTCACGACGGCGGTCGACGACGTGCGCGCGATCACCGGCCGCGTCGACCTCGTGCACCTCAACAACAGCCGCGACACCGCGGGCTCCGGCGCCGACCGCCACGCCGGCCTCACGGCCGGGACGATCGACCCGGAGCTCCTGCTCGGGGTCGTGCGCGCGGCGGGCACGTCGGTCGTCTGCGAGACGCACGCCGACGTCCCGGCCGACGTCGCGTGGCTGCGCGAGCAGGTCGGCTGAGCCGTGGGAGACCCCCGCCCGCTGCGGCTCCGCAACGTCACCGTCGACGCACGCGACCCGCGCGCGCTCGCGGAGTTCTACCGGCGCCTGACCGGCTGGGCGTACACGCCGGGCCACGAGGTCGCCGACCCGGCGGGCGACGACTGGCTCTCGCTCCAGGTCCCGGGCGGCGCGTCGCGCCTCGCGTTCCAGCGGTCCGACGCCGAGGTACGACCCTGGCCCGGCGGGGCGCGCGTGCACATCGACCTCGACGTCCCCGACCTCGACGCGGCGCACGAGCACGCGCTCGCGTGCGGCGCGCGCCCGCTCACGGGCACGCCGGAGGACGAGGGCCACCCCGACGACCTGTTCCGCGTCTACGCGGACCCGGAGGGCCACCCGTTCTGCCTGAGCTCGCCGCCGCTCGACCACCCGTGAGCGGCCGGTGCAGGGCTGCCCGGCGCGAGGCCGGTTCCCGCAGGACCAGCCCGCGCGCGACCGGTCGGCGCACCGGTCAGTAGCCCGACCCGGCGGCGGGAGCCGCGTCCATGACCTCGGTCCCGTCGGGAGCCACGACGTGCCAGACGCCGTTCACGCCCTGGCCCGTGACGTCGCCGGGGCCGGTGTCGGCCGCGTACGTGTAGACCGGGCGGCCGTCGACGGTGACCTGGAGCTCGCCGTCGACCCCGGTGATGGTGCCGACCTCGCCCGTCACGCCGTCGACCTCGGGGTCCGCGCTCGCCGCGTGGACGGCGGGCCACGCGGCGGCACACTCGCCCTCGCACGCGCTCGTGCCCGAGCCCTTCGTGTCCTTGTCGTAGTAGTAGACGGTCATGCCCTGGCCGTCGACCACGACGGTCCCGAGCGAGGAGTCCGCCGTGCCGAGCGCGACGTCCGACGAGCCGCCGCCCGTCGAGCCGTCGGAGGTCGATTCCGACGGGCTGGAGCCACCGCCCCCGTACAGGCCGCCTCCCCCGCCGGAGCACCCGGCGAGGGTGGCGGCGAGCAGGGCGGTGACGGCCCAGGTGGTGGCGGCCGGGACACCGGTGGTCAGGGTGCGTCGCATGTCGACTCCTCGGAAGGACGGTCGGGGTCGCGAGCACGGCCCCTACTCTCACGACGGCGCGGCGCGCCGCGAGGTTCACCGGCCCGCCCGCGCGTCGGCCCGCACACCGCACGCCCGTCCGACGGCCCGTCCGACCGTCGGGCCCACCGCCCGGCCGCGCACCGTCGACGGCCCGGGTGAACCGATCAGGACGCTGCCTCGTCTCCCAGGTGACGGAGTCGCAGAGGATGATCGGAAGGGGCAGACGTGCGCAGGAGGACGAAGGTGCTCGTGGGGGTCGGGGTCGGTGTCGTGGTGCTCGGCGGTGCGGCCGTCGCGTTCGGCCCGGGCCTGTACGCGGACTGGTCCAACCGCGCGGCGGCCGAGGAGCCGACGCTCGACGCGTCGTCGGGCGACGGCGCCACGCTCGACCCGGCGGACCTGGCCGGTGCGTGGACGGTCGGGGACGGCTCGTACGCGGGGTACCGCGTGCACGAGGTGCTGCAGGGCGAGGACGTCACGGTGACCGGCCGGACCGACGAGGTCACGGGGTCGTTCACCGTCGCGGACGGCGCGCTCACCGCGGCGACGATCGAGGTCGACATGGCGAGCGTCGCGACCGACGAGCCGCCGCGCGACGCGTACTTCCGGGGCGACGCGCTCGAGGTCGGGACGTACCCGACCGCGACGTTCGAGCTGACGAGCCCCGTGGACCTGCCGACCGGGTCGGGCGACGTCGAGCTCGCGGGCGACCTGACGATCCACGGCGTGACGCAGGCCGTCACGGTCGAGGCGCAGGTCGGCCCGACCACCGACGGCGTCCAGGTCGTCGGGAGCGTGCCGATCACGTTCTCCGACTTCGACGTGGAGGCGCCGAGCCTCGGGTTCGTCACGGTCGACGACGCGGGCAGCGTCGAGTTCGGCCTCGACCTCGTGCGGTCGGCCGGGTCGTGACCGACGGGGAGGTGCCGCGCGTGCGCGCCGACGCCGACGACCTGCTGCGGGCGGTCCACGCCGCGCACGGGCCGGCGCTGGAGCGCTACGTCGCGCGCCTCACCGACGACCCGGCGCAGGCGCAGGACGTGGTGCAGGAGACGCTGCTGCGCGCGTGGCGCCACCCCGAGGTGCTGGAGCGACCGGAGGGCTCGGTGCGCGCGTGGCTCTTCACGGTGGCGCGCAACCTCGTCGTCGACGAGCTGCGCAGCGCCCACCACCGCCGCGAGCTCGCGAGCGCCGACGTGCCCGACCGCGGCGAGGCCGACGCGACCCAGGCCGTGCTCGACGCGTGGCTCGTCGCGGACGCGCTGGTCTCGCTCTCGCCCGAGCACCGGGCGGTCGTCGTCGACGCGTACTACCACGGGCGCTCCGTGGCCGAGATGGCGTCGGCGCACGGCGTCCCGCCCGGGACGGTGAAGTCCCGCATGCACTACGCGCTCCGCGCGCTGAGGCTCGCGCTGCAGGAGAAGGGAGTCTCGTCATGACCGCCACGCCGGACCCGTACCGCGAGTGGGACGCCGCCTACGTGCTGGGCGCGCTCAGCCCGCGCGACCGGCGCGCGTTCGAGCAGCACCTCGCGACGTGCGCGGCGTGCCGCGAGGCCGTCGCGGAGCTCGCGGGCATGCCGGGCATCCTCGGCATGCTCACGGCCGAGCACGCGGACGCGCTCGTCGACGACGCGCGCGCCGACGTCCCGGCCGAGGCGTCCGGCGGAGCGGGGGGCGCCGTCGTGCCCCTCGCGGTGGTGGCCGCGAGCGCCCGGCGGCGCCGCACCCGACGGCGGTCGCTCCTGTCCGTGGCGGCGGTGGGCCTGGTCGTCGCGGGCGCCGCGGGCGGCGCGGCGGTGACGCGGCCCGACGACGTCCCGCCCCCCGCGACGACCGGCACGACCCAGGTCGCGCTCGAGCCGGTCGGCGGCGCGGACGTGCGCGCCGAGCTCACGCTCACGCCGGCCTCGTGGGGCACGCGCCTCGACTGGTCGTGCTCGTACCCGGCCGGGGTCTGGGAGGACGGCGCGACGTACGAGCTCGTGCTCGTGGACGACGACGGCACGCGCTCGGTCGTGGCTACGTGGTCCTCGACGGAGGCGGGGAGCTCGTCGGGCCTGGGTGCGTCGTCGGCGGTGCCGGTGGACGGGATCGCGCGCCTCGAGCTCGGGGTCGTGGGGGTGGACGGCGCGCTCGCGGCCGCCGACGTCTGAGCCCGGCGCGGCCGGACCCTCAGGAAATCCTCGGGTCGAACCACACCACCGGGCTTCCGCAACGCTGAGCCAGACCTCGCGGACCCCCGCGCCGCCCCCGCGGGAACGCTGAGGCGACCGCCGGAGGCTCCTTGTCGACAGCACTCGTCGACCTGGAGCCTCCGGTGAACACCACTGCCCCGCACACCCCCCGCCACCGCGCCGAGGCGGCCGCCCGTCCCGCGGACGGGCCCGCCGTGCGCGTCGTCGTCGTCATCCCCGCCCACGACGAGGAGCAGGCGCTCCCCGCCACCGTCGCCTCGCTCGCGGCCCAGACGCGCCGCCCCGACCGGGTGCTCGTCGTCTCGGACAACAGCACGGACGCGACCGTCGCGGTCGCCCGCGCCGCCGGCGCGGACGTCATGGAGACCGTGGGCAACACGGCCCGCAAGGCTGGCGCGCTCAACCAGGCGATCGCGACCACGACGGAGGACGTCGTCATGGTCCTCGACGCGGACACGACGATCGCCCCCACGTTCGTCGAGGAAGGGCTCGCCGTCCTCGCCTCGGCGCCCGAGGTCGCCGCGGTCGGCGGCGTGTTCCGCGGTCGGCCGCCGCAGGGCTACCTGCAGCACTGCCAGGCCAACGAGTACACGCGCTACGGCGTGCAGGTGGACCTCACCGGCCGCACGGCCGTGCTCACCGGGACCGCCGCGCTCGTGCGCCGCACCGCGCTCCAGGAGGTCGCCGACGCCCGCGGCTCGGTCCTCCCCGGCGAGCGCGGCGACGTGTACGACCGGCACGCGATCACCGAGGACTCCGAGCTCACCCTCGCGCTGCGCACGCTCGGCCACGAGCTGCGCTCCCCCGTCACGATGAGCTGCACGACCGAGCTCATGCCGACGGCCGGCGACCTCCACCGGCAGCGCGTCCGCTGGTACAAGGGGATGCTCGACAACCTCGCCGAGTACGGGCTCACGCGCACGACGTGGCGCTACGTCGGCCAGCAGGTGATGCTCGCCGTCGGCACGCTCATGATGGCGGCCTACCTGCTCCTCACGGTCGTCACCCTCGTGACGGGGACCTTCACGCTGTCCCCGCTGTGGGCGGCTGTCGGGCTCGTCTTCGTCGCGGAGCGCCTCGTCACCGTCTGGGGTGCCGGGCGGCGCGCACGGCTGCTGGCCGCGCTCGTGCTGCCGGAGCTCCTCTACGACCTCGCCCTGCAGCGCGCGTTCCTGCACGCCGCAGCGCTGTTCGTCACGCGGCGCCAGACGACGTGGAACCACGTCGCCGCCACCGCCTGACCCTCACCCCTCCCCTCGCCGACCCGCCCCGTCGCGCACGCGACCGGGACGTCCTCGGCATGCCCTCACCCGTCCCGGAAGGACAGCAGCCATGTACAACTCGACCCTCGCCCAGACCGCCCCCGTCCTCGCCGTCACCGGAGTCGCGACCGCGTTCCACGTCGTCGCGGCCTGGACGCTCCTCGTCGCCGGCCTCGCGCTCGTCACGACGGCGCGCGTCCTGCGCCGTCGGGCCGCCGCCCGCCGCGCTGAGCAGGCCTGACCTCAGGGACAGGGGGCGGGCGCGACCGGCACGGCGACCTCCATCACCGGGCCGGGACCGCCTGCTTCCCAGGTCGGCAGGTAGACCTCCCGGTCGTCCCCCGCGGGCACACCGCCCGCGAGCGCCCGCCCGGACGCCAGGTAGTCGTGCACGAGGACCAGACGTTCCTGGTCGCGGGCCTCCGCGGCCGTGAGCGCGACGTACGCCTCCTCGTGCGCGTCGTCCGTCGTGAGGGCGAAGCCCGACGGCGGCCGCACGGGCGCGGGGACGGGAACCCGGAGCGTGAGGCGGGCGGCGTACCCCTCGGTCGCGCGCTCGTGGAGCTCGACGTAGGGGTGGCCGGCGAGGGGCACGTCGGCGGCGCGCAGCACGGCGAAGACCGCTCCGGTCGCCTCGGGCAGCACGGACGGCAGCTCGGCGAGCGTCGCGCGGCGCTCCGTCCCGAGCACGAGCCGCTCCGGCACGTGCCGTCGGTGCACCACGACGTCCAGCCGTGGCGCGCCGACGAGCGCGGACCGGACGTACTCCGCCGCCGTCAGCGACGCCGCGAGCGCCGAGCGGCGGTCGCTCCACACGGCGTCGAACGCGGGGACCGGGTCGGGGGCGGCGAGCACGTCGCCCACCTCGGCGAGCGACAGCCCGACGCCCCGCAGGAGCCGGACGAGGCGGGCGCGCTCCACCTGGCCGCCGTCGAGCAGCCGTGGGCCGTCCGCGGAGGTGCGGCGCGCGTCGAGGAGCCCGCGGTCGACGTACATCCGGACGGCCTTCTCGCTCAGCCCCGTCGCGCGCGCCACCTGACCCGTCGTGTACTCGTCCATGCCCGCGACGCTAGGGCCTTCCCCTGGGGCAGCCGCAAGGGGTCGGCTCAGTCGTCGTCGCCGGGCACGTAGGGCCCGCGGCGGAGCTCGAGGTCGATCTGCTCGGCGTCCAGCAGGTCGAGCGCGTGCCGCAGCGCCTGCGAGCTGTACGCGCCGGACGTGCGCGCGTCGAGCAGCGCGACGCGCTGCGCGGCGATCGCCCGGAGCCGCAGCTCCTTGTACTGCGCGAACAGGTCGGCCGACGTCGCGGCGTCGGTGTCGCGGTTCTCGAGCTCGCGCACGACGTCGCGGCGCACGCGGGCGACGACGGCACCGTCGTAGGTGGTGCCGTCGGCGCGGCGGAGGTCGGGCGCGTCGATCACGGCCACGGCCGCGCCGTCGAGCTCGGCGCGCACGGCGCCGCGGTCCTCGTCGGCGCGCGTGGAGCCGCCCGAGAGACCGAGCCGGCGCACGACCCACGGGAGCGTGCCGCCTTGCACGACGAGCGTCCCGGCCGCGACCCCGAACGCGACGAGCACGAGGAACGAGCGCTGGGGGGTGTCGAGCGGGAGGGTCTGCGCCGCGGCGAGCGTCACGACGCCCCGCATGCCCGCCCACACGAGGAGCGTGCCCTCGCGCCACCCGAGCCGCTCGGCCGTCAGGTAGTCGATGTCGGCCGCACGACGACGCAGCGACGTGCGGATGCGTCCGAGGCGGGCCTGCGGCACCTCCTTCGGGCCGCCCGTGCGCGCGACCTCGCGGTGCCGTCCCGAGGGCTCGACCGTGGCGAGCGGTGCCTCCGCCGGCCCGAACCGCGCGTCGAGCTTCTCCTGCATGCCCTCGATCACGTCGCGCATCGACTCTCCCCGCCGCGCGCGTCGCGCGAGCGACCGCAGGAGCGTCGCGACGTACGCGGAGCGCACGACGAGGATGACGACGGCCGCGAGCGCAGCGATGCCGACCGCGCGCCACAGGCTGCCGTGGGCCTCCTGCACGTCGGTGACGAGCGCGAACAGCTCGAGCCCCATGAGGAGGAAGACGGTGCCCTCGAGCAGGAGCTCGACGGTCCGCCAGTTCGACTCCTCGGCGAGCCGGTGCTGGGGCCGCAGGTACTTCGCGGCGCCGTTGCCGGTGACGAGGCCCGCGGTGACGACGGCGACGAGGCCCGACGCGCCGAGCTCCTCCGACGGCAGGTAGGCGAGGAACGGCACGACGAAGGACACCGCGGTGCTCAGCGCGGGGTTGGCGAGGCGGCGCCGGACGAAGAGGCCGAGGAACCCGACGAGGAACCCGACGAGCACGGCGACGACGACGGCGAACACGAAGTCGCCCGCGACCGACCACAGCGACACGCGGGTGGCGGACTCCCCGGTCGCGACGGCGATCCCGATCCCGGCGATGGCGGAGCGCAGGAGCACGAGGGCGGACGCGTCGTTGAGCAGGCTCTCGCCCTCGAGCAGCGTGACGACGCGGGGTGACGCGCCGAGCCGTTTGACGATGGACGTCGCGACGGCGTCGGTCGGGCTGACGATGGCGCCGAGCGCGAAGCCCGCCGCGAGCGGGATGCCGGGGATGAGCCACGTGAAGAGGTAGCCGAGGAGCGCGGTGCTGAGCAGGACGAGGACGACGGAGAGCCCGCTGATCGCGGTGAAGTCCCGCCGGAAGTCCATGGTGGGCAGGCCGACGGCCGCCGAGTACAGCAGCGGCGGCAGGATCCCGGCGAGGATCCACTCGGGCTCGAACTCGATCTCGGGGACGGCGGGCACGAAGCTCACGACGACGCCGACCGCGACGAGCACGAGGGGCGCGGCCACGCCCGCCTTCGGCGCCAGGGCGTTGACCCCGACGATCGCGACGACCGCGAGCGTCCCGACGACGATGAGGGAGAGGATCTGCTCCTCGGTCAGGCTGAACGGGAACTCCATCTGCACCTCCGGCTACCGGCGCCGCGCCCGGGTCGGCGCGCGCGGGACGCCCCCACGCTAGCCGCCGGGGCCGTCTCCGGCGGTGCGCACGCGGCGTTCGAGGCGCCACTCGTTGCCCGAGGTCCCCGCGACCCAGCGGTGCTCGAGCCGGTCGACGCACGCCCGCGCGAGCGCGAGCCCCCGCCCGGACTCGGCCTCGGGGGGCGGCATCGTGCGGTCGAGGTCGACGTCGGCGGCGGGTGCGGTGTCGCGCAGCACGACGACGACGCGTCCCGCCCCGGCGTCGAGCTCGGCCCGGACCTCGACCGTCTCGGGTGCGGGCGAGTGCCGCACGATGTTCGCGGCGATCTCCGTCGTGGCGAGCTCGACGGCGAGCCGGTCGTCGGTGGGCACCCACGGCGCCTGGCCCCAGAGCGCGGCGAACGCGTCCGGGAGGGCGTCGAGCCACGGCGGGGACGCGGTCGCGCTCAGCACGACGAGCGGGGCGTCGTCCGGCGGGGTCACGCGGGGGTCACCCGTCGGCGAACGCGCTCGCCGCGTCGTCGTGCACGCGCAGCACGCGGTCGAGGTTCGTGAGGCGCAGGACCGTCGCCACGGAGGGCGCGGCGTTCGCGAGCCGCAGGTCTCCGCCGGCGGCGCGCGTCGTGCGCAGCCCGCCGACGAGGGCGCCGAGGCCCGAGGAGTCGACGAACTCGAGGCTCCCGAGGTCGACGACGAGCCGGGTCCGGCCCGCCTCGACGAGGTCGGTGACCGCGTCGCGCAGCTGGGGTGCCGTGGTGAGCGTGAGCCGCCCCCGCGGCACGATCACCGCCCCCGTCTCCTCGAGCGGTGTCACGTCGAGCTTCACTGGTCCTCCGTCCGTCGTCCGGTCATCGTCGTCTCCGGCACGGGCTCGCGCGGCGGGCGCGGGCCGGAGTACCGCGCGGCGGGGACGAGCACCCCGAGCACCGCGAGGTCGTACGCCACCCAGGCGAGGGTGACGAGGGTCGCGCCGAGGTCGGCGTCGAACGCGACGAGGCGCACCGTGCCGACGACGGCCGAGACCACGAGCAGCACCATGGCCGTCAGCTGGGGCCAGATCGTGCGCCAGGCCGGCCGGTGCTCGCCGGTCCGCGTCTTGGGCGTCACGACGAACCCGAGCGGGCGGCCGAGGACGACGTTCGCGAACGCCGTCCAGCAGGCCCGGATCCACACCGGGAAGAGCGCGAGCGAGTACTGCTGCCCCCGCCAGGTCCGCACCCCGCGCGCCACGACGAGGAACAAGAGCTGGTTGAGCACGAAGTACGGCACGAAGCGCACGAAGAAGTCCGTCCCGAACGCCTGGACCGGGAGGATGCCGAAGCACAGGTACACCATGGGCGCCGCGAGGTACGCGAGGGCGGCGAAGCCCGCGAGGTAGCTCCACATCGTCGCGAAGTACATGAGCCGCTGACCCACGCGCAGCCCGCGCAGCGTGAGCGGGTTCTCCCGGAGCATCACCTGCACCGTGCCCTGCGCCCAGCGCAGGCGCTGCTGGAGCATCGTCGGCATGTCCTCGGGCGCCAGCCCGTGGGCCAGGACCTCGTGGTGGTAGACCGACCGCCAGCCGAGCGCGTGCAGCCGCATCGCGGTGGCCATGTCCTCGGTGACGGAGATCGTCGCCATCGGCATGACGGCCTGCGCCTCGTCGCTGCGCCCGACGTCGACCGCGTCCGCGAGGCGGCGCACCGCCTCGACGGCCACGAGCGGCGAGAGGTCGCGCCGGGCGAGCCGGTCGAGCGCCTCCTCGTCGACGACGAGCTGGCCGATCTCCTCGTCCACCTGGAGCGGGCCGCCGGCCACGAGCTCGGGCTCCACCGCCGCCAGCTCCACCCGCAGCGCCTCCACCTGGCCGGCGACGACGCTGCGCGACGCCTCGTCGACGCGGCGCTGGAACCGGTAGGTGACGTCGGCGGCGGGCTCCCCCGCCGCGAGAGCGCGGCGGGCCTCGTCGGCCTCCGCGCGGAGCCGCTCGACGGCGGTCCGCACCGCCGGGTCGGCCGCCTCCGGCGAGCGCGTCGCCCGGGCCAGCACCGAGCCCGCGGTGCGCAGCGCGCGCCGCACGCCGACCGTCACGCCCCGCACGTACCCGACGACGCCGAGCTGCATGAGGGCCTCGCGCCGCAGCACGGCGTTGGAGCCGCAGAAGAACGCGGCGTTCCACCCGTCCTTCCCCTGCTGGATCGGCCCGTAGAAGAGGGGCGCCTGGCTCCCGAGGGGGTCGGCGTCGTCGACGTTGACGAACCACTGCGGGGTCTGGACGATCGCGACGCGCTCGTCCGCGGTGAAGTACCCGACCGTGCGGTCGAGGATCGCCGGGTCGGGCACCTGGTCGGCGTCGAGCACGAGCAGCAGCTCGCCGTCCGTCTGGAACAGCGCGTTGTTGAGGTTGCCGGCCTTCGCGTGCCGCGGCTTGCCCGCCCAGCTCGCGCTGCGCGTGAGGTACCCGACGCCCGCCTCCGCGGCGGCGGTCCGCATGCTCTCGCGCGCGCCGTCGTCGAGGATCCACGTGCGGTGCGGGTACCGGATGGCCCGCGCCGCGCGGGCGGTCGCGAGGACGAGCTCCTCGGGCTCGTCGTACGTCGTGACGAACACGTCGACCGTGACGCCCTCCGGGGCGGGCGGCGGCTCGCCCCGCTCGCGCAGGCGCCACATCGTCACGCCGAAGAGGGCGGTGTCCACGAGGCTGTACGTCTCGGCCAGCACGAGCGGGACGGCGATCCACCAGTGCGACCACGCCACGGAGTCGAGCCACCGCCACGCGACGTAGTTGACGCCCGTGAGCAGCGCCAGCACGACGAGCACGCGGATCAGCACGAGCCGCCGCGCGGAGCCCCTCATGCCGCGACCCGCTCGACCACGAGGACCGTGAGGTCGTCCCCGACGTACCGCCCCTCGGCGATCCCGACCAGCACGTCGAGCGTCGCCGCGGCGTCCCCGGCCTGGCGGACGTCGCGCGCGGCCCGCGCGAGAGCGGGGCCCTCCGGGACGGGCAGCGGGACGTCCGGGTCCAGGAGCCGCGGGTCCCCGCCCGGGACCCCGAGGTCGGCGAGCAGGTCGACGAGCCCGTCGCTCACGACGACGAGCCGGTCGCCCGGTTCGAGGGTCACGTGGTGGACGGTGCGCGCGGTGCCCGGCGCGACGCCGAGCGGCAGGCCGTCCGCCTCCAGGCGGTGGATGCCGCCGTCGGGCCGCAGCACGCTCGCGAGGCCGTGCCCCGCGTCGACGTACGCGAGCCGGCCGCTGTCGCGCTCGAGCGTGGCGCACCAGGCCGTGACGAACGAGCCGACCTCCTCCAGGTCCGGGGCGAGCAGGTCGTCGGCCGTCTCGACGCCCGCCGCGAGCGACGGCGACCGGAGCGCGGACCGCAGCGCGGCGCGCGCCGACGCCGCCACGATCGCGGCGGGCATGCCCTTGCCCATGACGTCCGCGACGACGAACCCGGCGCCGTCGGCCGTCGTCGTCCAGTCGTAGAAGTCGCCCCCGACGCCGCGGGCCGGCAGGCAGCGCGCGGCCACCCGGTAGCCCTCGAGCTCCGGGGCGCGGCGCGGGAGGAGCCCGCGCTGCACCGCGCCCGCCCGGTCGAGCTCGACGTCGTGCTGGAGCTCCCCCTGGACCCACAGCGCGAGGTCGCGCAGCAGGGAGCGGTCGGCGTCGTCGAACCGGCGCGGCCGGGTGTCGATGACGCACAGCGTGCCGACCAGCTCGCCGCCCGGCGCCGCGATGGGGTGCCCGGCGTAGAACCGCAGGTGCGGGTCGCCGACCACGAAGGGGTTGTCGGCGAACGTGGCGTCCTGCGCCGCGTCCTCGACGACGAGCGTGCGGTCCGCACGGATCGTCACGTCGCAGAACGCGCCCTCGCGCTGCGCGACCGGGCCGTCGAGGCCGACGAACGCCTTGCGCCACTGCCGGTCCGCGTCCACGAGCGTGATGCTCACCGTCGGGACGCCGAACAGGCGCTGCGCGAGCCGCGTCACGCGGTCGAACCGTTCCTCGGGCGAGCTGTCGAGCACGCCGAGCCGCTGGAGCGCCAGGACCCGCGTGCGTTCGTCCTGGAGCGCGTCGGTCGTCGTCAAAGTCTCTTCCCCCTGCTCGTGCCTCTCCGTCGTGACGCGACCTCCCGACATCTATCACGGAGTGCTGCGCGTCGCAGGGGCAGGAGACGGTCCGCACGTCCCGGACCTGGACCTTCGCCCGTGCCTGCCGCGGTGCGTCTCGGGGTGGGGCCGCTCCGGTCGCGAGCGGCCCGCGGTCCGGAGACGCTGCCAGAGGCGACGAACCGCCGGGCACCCGAGGAGAGGGAGGACCGTGGACGCGATCACCGTGCTGGAGGACCTGTTCGGGAGGATCGGGCCGACCGCGACGCGCGCGGTCGACGGCCTCGGCGAGGACGCGCTCACCGCGCGCGTCGACCCGGGCGCCAACACGATCGCGTGGCTCGCGTGGCACCTCGCGCGCGGGCAGGACGCCCAGGTCGCGGGCGCCGTCGGGCGGGACCAGGTGTGGACGCGCGACGGGTGGGCCCGCCGGTTCGACCTGCCGTTCGACGACGGCGCGACCGGCTACGGGCAGTCGGCCGACGACGTCGCGCGCGTCCGCGCGCGCGACGACCTGCTGCTCGGCTACGTCCACGCGGTCCAGGTCGAGTCCCGCGACGTGCTCGCGTCCCTCACCGCCGACGACCTCGACCGGGTCGTCGACGAGGCGTGGGACCCGCCCGTGACGCTGGGCGTCCGGCTCGTGAGCGTCGCGGTGGACGCCCTCGAGCACGCGGGCCAGGCCGCCTACCTCCGAGGGGTGCTCGAGCGCACCGGGCGCGTCTGACGCAGCGCGGGATCGACGAGCGAGGCGCGACCGCCGGGCGCCAGGACCTGCGGTCGTAGGGTCGGACGATGGGGAACCCGATGCACTTCGACGCGCTGGCGGACGCCTACGCGTCCGCCCGTCCGCCGTACCCGGCCGAGCTGTGGGAGCGGGTGCGTCGCACGGGCCTGGTCGCGCCGGGTCGGCGAGCGGTCGACCTCGGCGCGGGCACCGGTGAGGCGACCGGGCCGCTGCTCGCAGCGGGGGTCGACGTGGTCGCCGTCGAACCAGGCACGCAGCTGGCCGCCGTGCTCGCGGCCCGTCACCCGACGGCGGAGGTGGTCGTCGCACGGGCCGAGGACGCCGAGCTCGGCCGAGCGGCGTTCGACCTGGCGGTCGCCGCGACCTCGATCCACTGGATGGACCTCGACGCGCTCCTGCCCCGGCTCCATCGCGCCCTGGTGCCAGCCGGGCGGTTCCTCGTCTGGCGGCACGTCTTCGGTGACCCCGCGGCGGAGCCGACCGCCTTCCGTGACCGGGTCGCGCGGATCGTCGCGCGGCGGAGCAGGCCGCCGCGCGCCGGAAACCCGGAGGCCGTCAGGGAGACCGCGGCACGGCTGACTGCCTCCGGGCTGTTCGCCGTCGAGGACATCGGTGAGTACCGCTGGAGCATCGAGCTCGACCCCGAGCAGGTTCACGGGCTCTTCAGCACGTTCAGCGACTGGAGTCGGGACGAGGTCGACGAGGTCGCAGCGGCCGTCGCGGACCTCGGAGGGCGCGTCGTCGAGCACTACACGTCCTGGTTGATCGTCTGTGCGCCGGTCTCGGGGGCTGGTCGCGAGTAGTTCCGCATACCGTCGAGAGCCTGGCCCGACCCGCCGTGGTGATCGAGAGCTGCTACGGCTGATCGAGTGAGGGATGCGAAGAGATTCTCAGAGAGCCGTTGAACAGCGGTGCGTGACATAAGGGAGGTCATCGGCACTGAACTAGCGCACTTTGCATCAGATGCACGATCTCGCTCCTCACGGCAAAGTCCGCGTCTGTGCAGGTCAGCGCGCCACTCGCCCTCTCGTGTCTGCCGCCGGGTTCTCCCGGTCCTTGCCGTGTTGCCGCAGATCACTGCAGCCGGCCCGTCAGCGCCTGCCTGACGTCACGCTCCGCCAGGCGCTCGATCGGGCCCAGGGGCTCAAGCACGTGCGAAAGATCCTGGTGACGCGAACTGCGGTTCGACAGCACAGGAACATTTGAGAACTAGACCTCAACGAGCCATTCCTGCTTTCCTGGCCAAGGGCTGAATGCTCCTCGATGGGCGGTGACACGTTGAAGGGCCGGTAGCGACCCTAGAACCTCCGCATCCACAATCTGGCCACAGTCGGCAACGAGCAACTCCTCCAACTTCCTGCACTCGGCAAGGGGCGCCAGACTGACAGTCCTTTCTGACCACTGCGCACGAGGAGGCTGGACGCTTAGTCGGCGCAAGCCATGGAGCGGTCGAAAGCAATCAAACGACGCCGCCGCCGCACCCTCAATGTCAACCTCTTCGATACCTTCACTCCCATCCAGGTCAAGTTCAGGGACGACCCCGCCGACCGACTTCTTGAAATCGAGTCGCAGTCGGCGAAGGCTCGGAATTCTCGCCAGGTCAAGCCGGCCGCTTGTCGCGATCGTTTCGAGCCCTAGGAACTCAATACGGCGAAGAGCAGAAAGGTGGCCGACGATCGAGGAGGCGGGGATCGAGAGAGAGGTGATTCGCTCGATACCGGACGAGACCACGGGTTCCGCGAGGCGTCCATCCAACCAAAGAACTTCGAGACTTGGAAGCAGACCCTCCGGGAGTGGTCCGATAAGTCGGCGCGTCTGCACCTGCAAGAACCGCAACTTCAGGCGCTCGAGCGCGCCCAATTCAAGAAGCCCGCGCGACTGGCGTTCGGGGAGGACTATTAGGCCATCCACGCCCGCGCGACTCAGCTCGCTTATGTCCTCGCCCGATGGCTGCCCGTAGATCTCAGCGGTCCGGTATGGACCATGGATGCCACCAGCACGAAATTCAAATACGGGAAATCTCATTGCGTCACCTCGCAATTTGGAACCGACTACTCAACAGCCGACTGCTCTTTTTAAAGAATCCGCCGAGGGCGCGGTGCCGAATTCGAATCAACGCGTCCTCAACCGCATCCATCGCGCACCCGTTGCCAATACTGTGCGTGCGAACTGATGCGATACTCTGGACAGTGTATCCCTTCTCTGTGAGCGATCCACGCTTTCTGAAGTGGGCGTGGATTCGCTTGTGCATGTTCTTCGCCTGACCAATGTACTCTTTGCCGTCCTTCGTTGTGATGTGATAGACACCGCTCGCGCGGAACACGATGCAGCGCAAGCGAGCATGCAGCGTTATGGACGAGTTGATCGTCCAGCGTGTTGGACGCGACGAAGTACGTGTGCGGACCGCTGATGTGGACGTTGTGGACGGTCTGGCCTGAGAGCCACCCGCGGTCGTGCATTGCTCGAACGACGGTAATGCCGCCCGAGGATCCAACGAGTCGGTCCCCTGGGGTGAGTTCTACCGCGTCGATCCAACCCTTGCCGTCGACCCAGAAGGGGTGGTTGCCGGTCGCGGTGATCGGCGTGCCTGTACCTTCGATGGTGATGTCGATAAGGTGCTTGGTGCCGGTGCCGGTGATCGGGTAAATCACTTGCTCGACCGTGACGTCGCCCGAAACTGGATCGCCCGCAAGAACGAGGTCACCTGTCTCGAGTGTCTCGATCGGGGCTAGGGAGCCGTCGGAAAGGCGGACGAGGGTTCCTGCGGCGAAGCTGTTGCCGCAGGCCCGGGCAGCCTTGTTCGCGGCGCGTGACCTACTGCCAGCCTTGGCTGCGACTGAGGCGACCTTGAAGCCTGCGCGTACGCCAGCGCCCGCCCCGACGAGTTGCGCTGCGGCGGTGACGCCCATCTCGAGGGCTTTGCCCTTGTTGCCGGATGCGGCGTAGGCGACCGCGGAGACTCCGGCTGCGGCGGCGCCCACAGGGCCGGGGATCCAGGAGGCGACTTCGCCGACGACGGTGACGGTCCATCGTCCGCTACGCCCTCGCGGGCGCTCCCGCGCCGCTGGCCGTGGCCAACTACACCTACGACAGCCTGCCCCCCGACGAGCAGGCCGCACTCCCCCGGGCCGACGAGCTCACCGCCATCCTCGAACACGACGTCGGCGACGATCCCGCAAACCAGACGTAACAGAAGTTACCGGGGCACAGAGAAGGGGCCCACCCGTTGGGTGGACCCCTTCGAACTCTTCTGTCCGTAGGTGGAGGCCGAAGCCCGCGGATCCTACGACTCGTCCCCCTAGTGTACGTTCTCGCCGTGCCCTACGCCAAGCCCGCCGACCCCCTCGAGATCCAGCGAGTCATGTCCGAGCCGCGCGTCGGCACGTATCTCGCGGCGGCCGAGGGCAACCTCGACAGAGCGCTCGAGCTCTACGCGTGGAACGCACGCGTGTCCGCGGCGTTCATGCTCCCAGCCCACTTCGCGGAGGTCGCAACCCGCAACGCAGTGTCCGAGGCTCTGACCGCGACCTACGGTCAGCGGTGGCCCTGGGACCAGAGCTTCGAACTGAGCGTGCCCGCGGCAGGGAAGTACTACAAGCAGCGGCGCGACCTCCAGGACACCCGCAAGCGACAGCCTACGACGGGGAAGGTCATCGCAGAGCTGAAGTTTGTCTTCTGGCAGAAGATGTTCACCGCACGCCACGACGAGCGGCTCTGGGAGCCCCAGATCCTGACGTTGTTCCCGACGGCACCGCAGACAGGCGCCGCCGCGCTTCGGGACCGCATCTACAACGACCTCGAGGTCATCCGCAAGATGCGCAACCGGCTCGCGCACCACGAGCCCATCATCAACCGAGACCTCGCCCGAGACCTCGCCAAGATGCTCGATCTGATCGAACTACGTTCGTCGAGCACGGCGGCCTGGGTCCGCACCATGGAGCGTGCGAGCTCGCTGCTCAGGGAGAGGCCCTGAGGTATCGGCCTCCGATCAAGCGCTGCGGAATCGACGGCGGTCTCAACCGATCAACGCACCACCTTCACTCCGAGGAACTCTAGCGTCGAGCTCAGCGGGGATCGTGGGTGCGCATGCGCACCGTGGCCCGTGTCCCTTGGGCGGGCTCGAGGACAGAGATCCGGGACGCGAGCCCGTCGATCACCGACGCGGGAGCTGGGATCCTCGCGGACTGCAGCGCGGTTCGGACCTCGTCTTCCGAGTGTCCGGCGTGCTGGTGCGCGATGGTGTTGAGCCGGTCCTCGACGGTGGCGGACTGGCCCTCGTTGATCCAGCGATCGACCTCATCCAGCGGCTTCGGCTTATGACGTCTCCACATGGATCGAGGCTAGGCCTCGCCCGAGCGTGCTGCCAGAGGTCGAGCACGTCCGACGGCGCGGTAGACGGTCGCGCGGGAGACCCCGAAGAGCTCGGCGATCTCGGCGGAGGTGTGGTTGCCGGCGTGGTGGAGGTCGACGAGGTGACGCTCCTGGGCAGGAGTGAGCTTGGGCTTGCGGCCCTTGAGCTTGCCCTTTGCCTTCGCGATGGCCATGCCTTCGCGGGTGCGGGCGCGGATCAGGTCAGCCTCGAACTCGGCGACCATCGCGAGCACGTTGAGCAGCAGCCGGCCAACCGGGTCGTTGGGGTCGTGGACGGTGCCTCCGATCTGCAGCCGGACGCCGTGGGTGGTGAGCTCGTCGACGATGTCGCGCGCGTCGCGGATCGAGCGGGCGAGGCGATCGAGCTTGGTCACCACGAGCGTGTCCCCGGACCGGGTCGCGGCCAGGGCCTCGCGGAGCCCGGGCCGGTCGCGGTGGGTGCCGGTCGCGCCCTGGTCGACGTAGACGCGTCTCGGGTCGACTCCCATCGTCTCGAGCGCTTGGCGTTGGGCGGTGAGGTCTTGTTCGGCGGTCGAGCAGCGTGCGTACCCGATGAGCGTCGCGGTCATGCCGTGAGTGTCGCAGATAGGCAGCCCTCACCGGGCAGATTTTCGAGCGGGTCTATCGAGACAGTCGACATCAAGGTGCTGCCTCGCCGCGTGGGCGTGCGCGGGGTGTCTCGGTAGGGGATCGGCTTACGGCACGGCGGTATGGTCAAGCGGATTTCCGGGTGATGCCGGCCGTAGGTGGTCATGCAGCCCTCGACTCCTACCCGGGCGTCACCGCCTTTGTCCCTCACCTGCGTTGAGCCCGCATAGGGTTGGCTACGTGGACCAGGTCATCCTCATGTGCGGTCCGGCTGGATCGGGGAAGTCGACCTACGCGCGTGGCCTGGAGGCCCGGGGCTATGTCAGGGTCTCGTTCGACGGCGAGGCGTGGGCCCTCGGGCACCGGACCCACCCGATCGGCGACGACGCGCGCCAGGTCGTCAACGGGACGCTCCAGGACAAGCTCGTCGACTGTGTGAAGCAGGGGAAGGGCGTCGTCGTGGACTCCTCGTTCTGGTCCCGTGCCTCGCGCGATGAGTTCAGGCGGCTCTGCGCCCCCCTCGGCGTCGTCCCGGTCGTCTACTACCTGGACACCAGGCGGTCGATCCTCCTGGACAGGTTGGCCCAGCGCGAGAACTCCGGCCCGGACGACATCGCTGTGTCGCGCGAGCGAGCGATCGCGTACATCGACGGGTTCGAGACGCCCACACCTGAAGAAGGCCCACTCAGGATCGTCCACGTGACAAGCCCGATGTGATCGTGGCTGCGCCCAGACCGGCGCCACGCCCACGCTGGTCGCCCTCCTGACTCGAAGGGGTATCCCCGGTGGGCGGTCTCGCAGAGACACATCACAGTCGCCGATTCTCATTGCCTGCCCCGGCTTCATTCCTCAGCTACAGCTCGCACGCCTGCGTCGGATCTGCTCATCGACCGGCGCAATTCTCGAGCCGCCGCTGCGGTCTCAAGAAACCTCTCCGTCGGCGCCGCCCATTCAAGGACCTGCCGAGGCCGTTCGTTGAGGAGCCTCTCGATGCGTTCGAGCTCGTCGTTACTCGTCGCGTTCATGTTCGTGCGCCGCGGGAGGTACTGGCGCAGGAGGCGGTTAGTGTTCTCGTTGGTGCCGCGCTGCCACGGGCTGCGGGGGTCGCAGAAGTAGACCGGGGCGTCGATGAGTGCGCTGAGGAAGGCGTGGTCGGCCATCTCGCGGCCGCGGTCCGAGGTCAGGGACTTGCACATGCCGGGTGGGACGTTGAACAGGGCGCGGGCGACCGCGATGCTGACGTCCTTGGCCTTGATCCCGTCGGGCAGCGGCACGATCTTCAGGTAGCGGGTGGTGCGCTCGACGAGGGTCGCGACCGCGCTCGGGCGCTTGCCCATGACGAGGTCACCTTCCCAATGACCCGGCTCGAGCCGGTCGGTCACGGTGGCGGGGCGGTGGTGGATGGAGACCATGTCGCGCAGATGCCCTCGCCCGTGCGATCGCTTCACGAGCCGGGGCCGGCGCATCGTGCGACCGGACCGCAGCCGCTGGTACGTGCTCTTCGGCAGGTTCCGCGATGCCGGCAGATAGACAGCGCGGTAGATCGTCTCGTGCGAGACCCACATGCCCGGCTCGTGGGGATGTTCGGGGCGCAGCCACGCCGCGATCTGCTGCGGGGACCAGTCCAGCTCGAGCCGCGAGAGCACCACCGCCCGCAGCCGCTCGTCGCTCGCGAGACGCGGCACCCGCGACCGCCGGGCTTCGACGCGGGCACGCTCATCGGCGACCGTCGCACGGTAGGCGTCACGGCCGCCGTTGCGGGCGATCTCGCGCGAGACCGTCGACGCCGACCGCCCCAACCCTTCGGCGATCGCCCGGGCAGAAAGACCAGCAGCGATCCCACGCGAGATCTCTTCCCGCTCACCTGGACTCAGGTGCCGTGGGGAGCGTCTCGGCAACGCGGGTCGCACCCCACCATGACGCAGCAAGTACCGGCGCACGTGATGCGACGGGACGCCGGCCCGATCGGCGATCCGCCGCAGTGACTCGCCCTCGCCCCATGCCTGCCACACGACGTCCTGTACTGCCGCTGGCAGCGACGTCACCACACTCATCCCAGCCTCCACGACCACGCATCATCTACCCTCGTGGTGCGTTGGTGGGTTGAGACCGCCATCGTTTACGGCAATCCGGCCGGTGATGACCTTCATGCGCGCGACACGCCGACCTTGACCCGCCGAAACCCACCGCCGAAACCTCACGGCGCCGAAACGCGTGTGGTACGTATTCGGCGCAGAGTCGGACGAGCGCTCTCGACAATCAGAACGCCCGTCACGAGTACGCCGAGTCACCGGTCGGTAATCGAAAACCCGGGTGCGCTCCCCCGCATCTGCCCTCAGTGCAGGTGGCACCCTCCTCAGGCGTGATGACAGCCGTTCCCGACCGCGACGAGCAGGCTCGACGCCGACCACGTTCACGTCATGATGATCGCCGGCTCCGTGCCGTCCGGCGCGACGAATCGGGCCAGGTGGGTGGCCTCGTCCCGCACAGCTGCTGTCTCGGCATCCGTCAGCGGCCGGAAGGGCGCCATGCGCAACTGATCGCGGGTCAGGCTCCAGCTTCCTTCGACGAAGCCGTCGACGAGGAACAGAGGTACGCCCGCGGACGCCCGGGGTGCGATACGTCGACGATTCTCCTCGCTGATCACCCGGGTCCGGTCCCGGTGCCCGAGAACAGCATTGTCGAAGGCGGGCAGGAACCGGACGGGTGCTGGAGCGTCCGGTTCGCCGAGCGGCGCGTCGGGCATGTCGAACAACTCTGCTCCCTGTTCATCCCGGAAGACGCGCAGGCGCGGCCGCAGCCCTTCGACGATCTCGCGGAGTCGCGTCATCCCCGACCAGGCCTGGACGTCCATGACAGAGGCCGGACCGAATGCGGCGAGGTAGCGCAGCACCATCGTCTCGGGTTGTGATGCGTCGGCGATCGGTCGGGAGAGCCACTCGTCGGCCAAGGCGACCGGTGTCCCACGGCGATGCCCCCACCCGCCCCAGATGGGGTGAGGGGGTGGATGCACCAGCGCCTCCAGCAGCTCGAAGGCCTCGGCAAGCCGGCCAGGGCTGCGGCCGGGGAAACGGTGGACGAGCAGGTCGCCGAGCTCCCGGCGCTGCAGCGTCCTGCCGGTCAGCATCCCCCGCCCGGCGCTGCCGAGCTCGTCCGGATCGATCCCCTCGATCTGCGCCGCGTAGTATGGCTCGGCCAGTGCGCTCCGCACGAGCGTCGCGACCGTCGCCCGCAGCCAACCGAAGTCCTCGCCGCGGGCCAGATGCTGCGTCCCACGCAACATGGTCGCGTGCACCACGTCCCGGCCCTCCAGCAGGGACGTGAGGTCGTCGCGCCGGAAGTTCTCCAACCGGGCCCACAGCCCCACATAGGGTCCGTTCGGCACCTGCGCCTGCATCGCCACGAGATGCTCGATCGCCTCCCGTGGGGTCCGAGAAACGCGGCGGGTCAGCAGTTGCCGCTCCAGCAGCGTCCGGTTCAGGACTCGCCGCGTGAGTGCGCGCACACCGGCGCTCACGACTCGTCGACCAACCAGTCCATCGGTACTTCCTGCGTGATACCGATCAGGTTGCCGTCGGCCGCCTTCAACACGGCGAGACGGGCGCCGGGCATGTCGACGATCCCGGTGCCCGGATCGATGTTGTCACCCTCGGCGGCCTCGGCGGTGCCGAGCTCGGCGAGGGATCCGTCGGCGACCTCGGTCATCGCCGTGGCCCCGGCGGCGACGAGCGCTCGATGGGCCTGCTCGATGTTCTCGACCGTCCAGAAGACCAGCGGATGATCCACCCACGGCGCCGCGGTCAGCCCGATCTCCACGCCATCTCCGGAGAACGCGGCGAACTCGTCGCTGTGGAATGCGGGTTCTCGACCGAGCAACGCCGTCCAGGCCGCGATGCTCGCGGGCAGATCTCGCGCGGGCAGAACCACATTGCTGAAACCGTTCAACTGCATCATGAACACTCTCCTCTGAGCCGAGTACATGGCCGGTGGGCGTCACGCTACAGCAGACCTCGGACATTCCATGGGCTGTGCGCTGCGGGCTGCGATCGCCCGGTCCTCGTCCACACTCCCCCGGCCATCGCCCGGCCCACAGGCCGCGCAAGCTACGACGCCGACCCCACATCGTCAATGCCCTCTTCTGCGGCGCCACTTCTCATTAGTGTCGGACCGTCGACCAGTGCGGTCGAGCAGAGGCCGTCCCCGCCACGATCGAGGAGCAGCAGATGACCCCAGCAGCGGTTCCAGCGGATGCGGGATCCGAGCCCGCATCCCATGACCACTCGCTATGAACGTGTGCGTCTGCCGTCAGAGTCATACCGCACACCATAGCGAGGCGGACACCAGACGCCGAGACCAACCCCTTACGCCTGACGTTTACGGCGCATTCTGCCGCCGTCAGCAACGCGGTCGCTGGAAACGATCGTGTATGGCGACCAGGCCGACGATGACCATCAAGTGCGCGACACGCTGAAACGTGACCCGCCGAAACGGCGGATTGTCGGACGGACATTCTCGACAGCGAATACGCCGGTCACGATTACGCCGGGTCACCAGTAACGGGCATATCGACGCGGGAGAACGGGTCGACTTCAGCGCGGACGACGTCGCCGATGTCGTTGCCAAAGTCGTGGGGCACGGACCCGCGCATGTGAGTCCTGCTGGATACCGTATCTGCACTCGAGCCTGGTCCTGTCCGCGTCGAACGAGTCGAGGTCGCCTCATCCGACGAGCCGCAGCGGTGCGCGGCGCGTCGAGGCAGCCGGTCGTGCCTGTCCCTCCTCGGGGGCGACGAGCAGGCTGCCTGGTGTCGGCAGGGTGAGCGTCCACCGGTCCGTCCTGCCGTTGGCGGTGCGGGCGACGCCGAGCTCGCAGGATCGCAGGTAGCCGGCGCCCCGGTCTGTGCCGGCCCAGTGATGCGTGACGACGTCCAGGCGGACCGCGGCGTGCTCCCATGGGCTCGTGCTCACCAGGCCGGCGCCGCGCTCGCGCGCCCGGGCGAGTAGGCGCCGTCGCTCGGACGCGGTGAGCCTGGCGTCCGGTCCGACGATGACGTACGTCATGCCGTCGAGCAGGGCCGCGACGACGCCGGCCGGGTCGTGTCCTGTGGCAGGGACGAGGGCGACGCGCTCGAGAGCCACGCCGACATCGGTGGCCGCGAGCATCCCGACGTCGGGCGCACCGACGACGGCGATCCAGTCCGAGGTGCCCTGCGAGGTCGCGAGCAGCGCGAGGAGCAGCGACGTCGACCCGGTGATGACGCTCGCCGCACCACGCGGCAGACGACCGTCATCGAGGACCGTGCCGAGCGGCCGCGGGGCGTCGTCGAGGTCGACGACGCCGGGCGTCGACGAGCGCACGCCCGTGCGCAGCTCGGCGCGGCGCAAGGTCGCGCGAGCCACCTCGAGCGCGCCTGGGGCGGTCGTCGTCACCCTTCCAGTATCGAACACCAGTTCCCCTGAGCAAGTCCGCTGAATCCGTTGCAAACACTGGTCTCTATCGTCGTGGACAGTGTCTTCAACGGGCGTCCTCCGCGCCCGGACGCAGGGTCGGTCGGCGCCTGGATCGAGGCCCTTAAGCGCATCCGCAAGAGGCCATATTCGTGCCATCGGTAGTGCGTGGAGTTCATCGCAGAGAAGCGGCCCCTCTCGCGATGGGAGAGGGGCCGCTTCGATGGCGATGCCCGGTAGGGCTACTTCTTGCGGTCAGGAATCACGAGCAGTGCGATCCACGGTGGTATCGCGGCAGCCCACGCGTACCAGGTGGGCTGCCAGCCGTTCAGTGCTGTGGGGATGAGCGCGAGAGCGGTCACGACCAGAGCAAGAGGGAGGGCGTGGCGTCTCCACCACGGGACGTCCCTGGCGGGCGGCTGCTGCTCTACTTGCATCGAGAGTCCTTGTACTCGCCGACGACGTAGGGGACTGCTGCAGGATCCGTTGACACGGGTTTGGTGGTGATCATGCCGCAAGCGCGGCGTTCTGGGCGGTGAAGGCGAGCTCGTACTCCACGGGGGTGAGTTTGCCGAGGGCGCGCTGGCGTCGGCGCCGGTTGTAGGTGCGTTCGATCCAGAACACGATCGCGTCGTGCAGTTGGTCGCGGGTGGCCCAGCGGCGACGGTTCAGGACGTTCTTTTGCAGCAGTGCGTGCCAGGACTCCATGGCGGCGTTGTCTCCGGCGGAGGCGACCCGTCCCATTGATCCCTGCAGGCCGGCGGCAGCAAGGACGGCCCGGAAGCTGCGCGCTCGAAATTGCGCTCCGCGGTCCGAGTGGACCACCACGACGCCGCTCGGGGCGCGACGGGCGACGGCGGTGCGTAGCGCGGTGACGGCGAGCTGGGCGGTCATGCGCTCGTCGATCGCGTAGCCGACGATGCGGTTGGAGAACAGGTCCTTGATCGCGCAGCAGTAGAGCTTGCCCTCGCCGGTGGGGTGCTCGGTGATGTCGGTGACCCAGACCTGGTCCGGCTCGGCCGCGGTGAAGTTGCGTTGGACGTGGTCGTCGTGGACCGCCGGGCCCGGAGTCTTGCCGGTCCCGCGCCTGCCCTTGCGCACGGTCACCGACCACAGCTTCTGCGCCGAGCACAACCGCCAGACCCGCCGCTCGCCGACGTCGTGACCGGCGCGCTCGAGCTCGTCGGCGAGGAACCGGTAGCCGAACTCCGGGTCGTCGCCGTGGCGTCGATCAACGCGTTGGTCAGGTGAGCGTCTTCCAGGTCGCGGTAACTGACCGGGTTGGCCGCCCAGGCGTAGTAGGCCTGCCTGGAGTGGCCGAGCACCCCGCAGGTCAGCCGCACGGGGATGCCCTCGGCGGCCAGGTCACGGACCAGCGGGTAGCTCATTTTGGGAGCGATCCAGCGGCGAAGTATGCGGCCGCGCGGCGCAGGATCTCGTTCTCCATCTCCAATCGACGCTTCTCCCGGCGCAGCTGGACCAGCTCGTTCTGCTCACTGGTCGTCTGACCATCGGTGACACCGTCGTCGATGTCGGCCTGGCGCACCCAGCGCCTTACCGACTCCACAGAGATGTCGAAGTCGGACGCGACCTCGGCGTGCGTCAGGTCGCCGCGTCGAGCGACCCGCACGACGTCA
Source organism: Cellulosimicrobium sp. 72-3 (assembly GCF_013127315.1). Taxonomy (NCBI): domain Bacteria; kingdom Bacillati; phylum Actinomycetota; class Actinomycetes; order Micrococcales; family Promicromonosporaceae; genus Cellulosimicrobium; species Cellulosimicrobium sp. 72-3. The sequence goes on along the minus strand of NZ_CP053419.1, from coordinate 139,705 downwards.
CGCTTGAACTCAGGTGGGAACTTCTTGGGCACAGCGACATCCTTCCAGCAGGACCTCGTCCCGCAGATGGAGTGTCAACCGATCCTGCAGCAGTCCCTGACCTGGATCGAACGGACCTACCACCGTCGCCGACGCCAGGCCAGACTCGCACGATTGACCCCGATCGAGTTCGAGATCATCATGAGCCAGGCCGCCGACCAAGCTGCCTAACCAACTGTCACGGAATCATGCAGCAGCCCCTCCTGTACTGCCGCTGGCAGCGACGTCACCACACTCATCCCAGCCTCCACGACAACGCATCATCTACCCTCGTGGTGCGTTGGTGGGTTGAGACCGCCACGTTTTCGGAGAACGCCGATCTCGCCCTCGCCGAAGGCCGCATGGAGGCGCAGGAGCGTGACGGCTGGTACCGGCTGGCGACCCGCGTACTCGATCGCTTGCCCTCCGCAGGGGACAGCGCGGTGCAGACGGCGATCGGTGAGCTGAAGGAGATCGCGCCGGTGACGTCCGGAGCGTTTGGGGAGTCGACCGGTGTGCGCTCCCCCGAGTGGAACGACGTTCAAGGCGACCTCGGCGACGCGTGCGACGACCTCGGTGCACCGCTGGCGATCACGATGTTCACCGGCGGATGATGCAAGACCAATGCTCAGAGACGTCCACCGATCCGAGCGCGCAGGGCCATAGCGCCTTCACGAGACGCGGGTAGCGTCAAGACGTGCGGAGTCGAAGCGGCAACGGGAACGCGAGCCGTCTGCGTAGCGTCGTGATCCCCGGCCTGTCCCTCCTGGTCTTGACCGCCGCGGCCGCCAGCTTGATAGGGGTTGTGTTCTCCGGTGTCGCGCATCGTGCGACCCCGGTGGCTGAGGATGCGGTGCGGACCGCTCGTGGGGTGACGGAGGCTGACGAGTTGCGCGTGGCGTCGCTCGTCGACCGGGCTGCGAGCTGGCCAGGAGTCGAGACCGTCTCAGGTCCAGAGCGCATTCGCCGCAACTTCATGGAAAGCACGCTCAGCGTTCCTCTGGATGTCGTGATCCGTGACGACGTGTCCAGGGACGACCTGACCACCCTCACGCTGGATCTCTGCAGAGCGTCACGCGCGGGCCTGGCCTCTCGCGATGCAGTTCGCGCTTCTCTGAGATTCGAATCGGCAGTCGCCGGAGTCACCTGCAGCGCCCCCGCGCACGCCGATGCGATGGGGGCCTTGCTCTACGAGGTGGCGGCTCGAGGAGACGCCGACGAGCTCGAGTGGGTCTCGCTCAGCATCGCCGGAACTGAGGAAGCGTCTCCCCCTCTGGTGCGGATCGGTCTATGGCCCGCCGACCCGGCGAACGGCACCCGACTAGAGACCGAGTGGTCTTCGATGGCGTCAAGGCTTGGCTTCTCACCGGCCGAAGCCGCGGTTCGGGACGATCCGGCACCGCGGACGTCGGCAACTGGGGGCTGATCGTCGCTGACCGCGATCTCCTCCAGGTGTGGCCCAAGTCTCCTTGCCGATCGAGAGCGTGCCGTGCCTTCGTCGCGCCCCCTTGATCGCCGCCGAAGGAGGAATCATCGTCTGGTCGTTTTGATGCCTTGATCTTCCACGTCGACCAGCTGCGCTACGTCGTCGTCGAGCTCAAGATCGGCAAGTTCGACTCAGGACACGTCGGCCAGCTCGGCACCTACGTCGCCCTCGTCGACGACCGGCTGCGCAAACCCGATCGCCACGCCCACACCGTCGGCATCCTCCTCGTCGCCGGCCGCGACGAAGCCATCGTCCGCTACGCCCTCGCCGGCGCACCCGCACCACTCGCCATGGCCAACGACACCTACGACAGCCTGCCTCCCGACGAGCACGCTGCACTTCCCCTGGCCGACGAGCTCACTACGATCCTTGAGCACGACATCGGCGACGAGCCCGCACACGAGACGTAACGCAGGTTCTTGGCGTCGCGCAGGTAGGTCGCGACGGCGTCCATCGCATCCCCGATCCCCCGCAGCGGCGTGAACCAGCCGTCTCGGCTCGTGCCGGGCCACAGGGTGCGGCGTTCGAGGAGCAGCCACCGGTCCGAGCGAGCGTGCTCGTTGCCGCTGTGAAGCCCCTCCTCACAGCGCGCCTAGGCGCACACCGCGTCAGGCGGGCGGCGCCACGGCGTTGACGAACCAGGACGTCAGGGTCGTGGGGTGGGTGATCGCTGTCCCCACGCACACGGCGAACGCGCCGTGCGCCATCGCCTCGGCGGCCTGGGCGGGGGTGTGCACGCGCCCTTCGACGACGACCGGGAGGGTGCAGGCGGCGACCATCTCGTCGACGAGCGCGAGATCGGGGCCGTCGGTCCGGGGCCGCTCGCCGGTGTAGCCGGAGAGGGTCGTGCCGAGCAGGTCGACGCCCGCGTCCTGGGCGGCGAGCGCGTCGTCGAGCGACCCACAGTCCGCCATGACGAGCGCGTCGGTCGTCTCGCGCAGGCGCGCGACGGTCTCGGCGAGCGTGAGTCCGTCGGGGCGCGGCCGGCGCGTGCCGTCGAGCGCGACGACGTGCCCGCCCGCGTCCGCGACCGCGACGGCGTGCCGCAGGGTCGGGGTGATGAAGACCCCGCCGTCACCGTCCTTCCACAGCCCGACGACGGGCACGTCGACCGCCGCGACGACGGCCGCGACGTCGTCCAGGCCCTGGACGCGGACGGCGGCCGCGCCCCCGGCGACGACGGCGCGCGCCATCTGCGCCGTCGTGCGCGGGTCGCGCAGGGGCTCGCCGGGGTAGGCCTGGCACGACACCGTGAGGCGTCCGCGCATCGCGTCGAGGACGCGCTCGCGCGTCCAGGGGGTCCGGTCGTGCTGCTCCGCGCTCATCGCGCTCCTCCGTCGGTCGTGCGGTCGTCGAGCAGGTTCCACGCGCCGCGCGCCGCGCCGACGACCGCCGCGACGTTCCCGAGCGCGGCGGGCCGCAGCGGGAGGTCGGCGAGCACGTCGACGACCTCCGCGCGCAGCGCGTCCTCGAGCGCGGACCACCACAGGTCGCCCGCGCCGGCCATGCCGCCGCCGACGACGACCACCTCCGGGTCGAGCACGGTGACGACCCCGGCGACGGCGCGGCCCACGGCGCGGGCGGCGTCGCGCACGACCGAGGCCGCGAGCTCGTCGCCCGCGTCGGCCCGGGCGACGACGTCGCGCGTGTCGGGGCTGGTCGCGTCCCCGCCGAGCGCGAGGTAGCGGCGGTGGACGGCCGGGCCCGCCCCGATGGCCTCCAGGTGGCCGGTGCGTCCGCACGGGCAGCGCAGCAGCTCGGCGCCGGGGACGGGCACGTGCCCCAGCTCGCCCGCGACGTGGTGGGCGCCGCGCAGGGGACGCCCGTCGAGCACGACGGCGCCCCCCACCCCGGTCCCGACGGCGACGAGCAGCGCGCTGCGCGCGCCCGCGGCGGCGCCGCGCCACACCTCGCCGGCGGCGTGCGCGTCGACGTCGTTCTCGACGAACACGGGCAGGTCGGAAACCTCCGCGAGGTCGGCGAGCCGGCGACGCAGGCCGCCCGCGACGTCGGTCCCGGGCCAGCCGGGCAGCGTGTCGGTCGCGGAGACGATCACGCCGCGACCGACGTCGACCACGCCGGCCGTGCCGACCCCGAGCGCGCGCAGGCGCGCCGCGCCCGGCAGCGCGGCGACGACCTCGCGCACGACCCCGGCGACGGCGTCGAGCACCGCATCGGGGCCGCCGGCGGCCGGGGTCGGCACGGCGAGCACAGGACCGAGGGTCCCGTCGGCCGCGACGGTCGCCGCGGCCGTCTTGGTGCCGCCGAGGTCGACGCCGACGACGACCGTCGGCGCGGCGGCGGCCGGGGAGGCGTCAGCCACGCAGGAGCCCCGCGGCGCGCGTGATGTCCTCGACGCGCGCGGCGACGTCGTCCGCGAGCGGCTCGACGGGGAACGCGAGGGTCTCGGTCGCGATGAGCCCCTGGCGCTGCGCGGCCACCTTGAACGCCCCGACGCCCGCGGCGTCGCCCGAGCGGCCGCGTGCCTGGAACACGATCTCGAACAGCGCGGCGATACGGTCCTGCTCCACCCGGGCATCGTCCCACTTCCCGGCCTGGGCGAGGTCCCACAGGCGCACGTAGCCACCCGCGTCGACGTTCGCGAGGCCCGGCACGACGCCGTCGGCGCCGAGCAGCAGCATCCCGTCGACCACGACCTCGTGCCCCGTGAAGAGCGCGAGGGGCGAGCCGGCCGCCGCGTTGGCGGCGACGAGGCGGCGGAAACCGACGTCGTCGCCCGACGAGTCCTTGACACCCGCGAGGACGCCCTCGGTGCCGAGCCGGACGAGGAGGTCCGCGGGCAGCTTCGTCCGCACGCGCACCGGGATGTCGTACGCGAACAGCGGCACGTCGACGGCGGCCGCGACCGCGCGCAGGTGGCGCTCGATCTCGTCGAGGTCGTTGAGCGCGTAGACGGGGGCTGTGGCGACGACCGCGTCCACCCCGCCCGCCACGAGCGCCTTCGCCTGCTCGACGACGCGCGCCGTCGTCAGGTCGATGGCGCCGCCCATGACGGGCACGCGGCCCGCGGCCGTGCGCACGACGGTCCGCACGACGACGTCGCGCTGCGCGTCGGTGAGGTAGGCGACCTCGCCGGTCGACCCGAGCACGAACAGGCCGTGCACGCCCTCGGTGACGAGGTGGTCCACGAGACGCTCGAGGGACGCGACGTCGACCTCGCCCTCGGTCGTGAGCGGGGTGAGGACGGGCGGGACGATCCCGCGGAAGGGGGTGGTCACGAGGAGCTCCGGTTCTGGGTTCAGCGGTGTGGTGGTCGGGGTGGTGCCCGGCGTCGGGCGGGGCGCGGCGGCGCTCACAGGAGCGCGGGCGCCGCGCCGAGCAGGGTGCGGGTGTAGTCGTCCTGGGGGTCGTCGAGCACGCGCGCGGCGGGGCCGGACTCGACGATGCGGCCGCCCTGCATGACGACGATCTCGTCGGAGACGTGGCGTACCGTCTGGATGTCGTGCGAGATGAAGACCATCCCCAGGTCGAGCTCGGCCTTGAGGTCGGCGAGCAGGTTGAGGATCTGGGCCCGCACGGACACGTCGAGCGCGGACGTGGGCTCGTCGGCGACGATCACGTCCGGCGCGAGCGCGAGGGCGCGCGCGATGGCGACGCGCTGCCGCTGCCCGCCGGAGAGCTGGCCGGGCAGCGCGTCGAGCGCCGACTCGGGCAGCCCGACGAGGTGCACGAGCTCGCGCACGCGCGCCTCGCGCGACGCGGCGTCGCCGACGCGGTGCACGTCGAGCGGGTCCCGCAGGGCGTCCCGCACGCGCATGCGCGCGTTGAGCGCGGTGGCCGGGTCCTGGAACACGACGGACACGACCCGCCCGACGTCGCGCCGCACGCGCGTCGTGTACTTGTCGACCGGCTGCCCGCGGAAGCGGATCTCGCCGGACGTCGGCGCCTGCAGCCCGACGAGCACCTTCGCCATGGTCGACTTGCCCGAGCCGGACTCGCCGACGATCCCGAGCGTGCTGCCGCGGCGGACCGCGACGCTCACGTCGTTCACGGCGTGCACCCGGTTGGCCTTGAAGAGCGTGCCCGTGCGGGCCTTGAAGACGACGTGCACGCCGCGCAGCTCGACGACGGGGGTGTCGCGGTCGGTCGCGGACCCCCGCTCCGCGGCGGTCGGGGTCTGGTCAGTGGCGCTCATCGCGTCCCTCCGGTGGTGATCGGGGCCGGGCCACCGCCCGCGACGGCGCCGACCGGCTCGTCCGGCGGCATCGCGACGAGGTGCTGCCCGTCCGCGTCCACGGCGCGCAGCACGGGCCGCACGTCGAGGCCACGGTCGGGGCGCGACGAGCGCGGCGCGAACCGGTCGCCCGTCGGGAAGTCGCGCGGCGACGGGACCGTGCCAGGGATCTGGTGCAGGCGCGTGGAGCGCTGCTCGATCGAGAGCACCGCGCCGAGCAGGCCCTGCGTGTACTCGTGGCGGGGGTCGGTGAGCAGCTCGCTCGTCGGCGCCTGCTCGACGACCTGGCCCGCGTACATGACCGTGATGCGGTGCGCGATCTGCGCGACGAGCGCGAGGTCGTGGCTGACGAACACCATCGCGAAGCCGAGCTTGACGCGCAGCTCGTCGAGCAGCGCGACCACCTGGGCCTGGACGGTGACGTCGAGCGCCGTCGTCGGCTCGTCCGCGATGACCAGCTTGGGGTCGCGCGTGAGGGCCATGGCGATGAGCACGCGCTGGCGCTGCCCGCCGGAGAGCTCGTGCGGGTAGCTCTTGAGCGTGCGCTCCGGGTCGAGGCCCACGAGCTCGAGGAGCTCCTCGGCCGTGCGGGTCCCGCCGCGGCGCGTGAGCTGCTTCATCTGCGCACGGACGAGCATCGACGGGTTGAGCGAGCTCAGCGCGTCCTGGTAGATCATCGCGATCTCGGTGCCGCGCAGCGCCGCGCGCTCGCGGTTGCCCATCGCGAGCAGGTCCTTGCCGCCGTACCGGATCTCGCCGCTGATCTGCGCGGAGGGGTCCAGCAGGCCCATCACGGCGAGCGACGTGATCGACTTGCCGCAGCCGGACTCGCCGACCAGCGCCATGGTCTCGCCGGGGCGGACCGAGAAGGAGACGTCGTCGACGACCGCGACGTCCCCGTGGCGCGGAAAGCGGATGGACAGGTTGCGCACCTCGAGCAGGGGCTCGGCGTCGCCGTCGTACACGGGCCGGTCGGTGCGGGCCGACTCGGCCGCGCGCAGCGTCGCGAGGCGCGAGGCGAGGGGCACGGCGCGCCCGACGTGCGGGACGTCCGGCTCGACGTCGGGCACGACCGGCTCGGACTCGGCGAGCCGCGCCTCGTCCGCCGTCTCGACCGGCTCGTCGGCGTCCATCGCGGTGAGCTCGGCGGCGACGGCCGCGTCGTCGGAGTCGGTCACGACGGCCTTGGCCGGGGTGGCGCGCGTCGCCCGCGGGGCGGCGACCATCGCGTCCGTCATGCCCTCGGAGAGGATGTTGAGGCACAGGACCGTGAGCATGATGGCCAGGCCGGGGAAGAACGTCGCCCACCAGTAGCCGCCCATGACGAGGTCGCGGCCGGCGGCGATGATGTTGCCCCACGAGGGCTCCGGGTCGGGGACGCCCGCCTGGATGAAGGACAGCGACGCCTCGAAGACGATCGCGTCGGCCACGAGCACGGTGGTGAACACCAGCACGGGCGCCGCGCAGTTGCGGGCGACGTGCTTCGCGAGGATCCAGGCCGTGCGGGCGCCCATGACGCGGGTCGCGGCGACGTAGTCCTCGCCGTACTGGTCGAGGATGTTGGCCCGCACGACGCGCGTGAGCTGCGGCGTGTAGAGGAACGCGATCGTCAGCACGAGCACGGGCAGCGAGCGGCCGAAGACCGAGACGAACACGGCGGCCAGCGCGATGCCGGGGAACGACATGACGATGTCGAGCACGCGCATGAGGGTCTCGGAGACGCTCTTGCGGGCCGTCGCGGCGACTGCGCCGAGCACGGCGGCCGCGGCGAGCGCGATGGCGGTGGCCCCGAGGCCGATGACGAGCGAGTACCGCGCGCCGTAGACGACGCGGGAGAAGATGTCGCGCCCCTGGCGGTCGGTGCCGAACCAGTTCTCCGCGCTCGGGGGCTGGACGGGCGTGCCGGTGGCGAGCGGGTCGTGGCTCGCGACGAGCGGCGCGAAGACGGCCGCGAGCGCCACGAGGAGCACGAACGCGAGGGAGATCTTGGACCCGAGGGGCAGCGCGCGCAGGCGCAGCCCGGGGGTCGAGAGTCGTTCGGTGAGCTGTCGGCGCACGTCACACCGTCCTGATCCGCGGGTTGACGAGCACGTAGAGCATGTCGACCACGATGTTGATGAGCACGAACGCGAGCGCCACGGTGAGGGTCACGCCCTGCACGAGGTTGGGCTCGTTGTTGGTGACGCCGTTGAGGATGAGCGTGCCCATGCCGGGCAGCGCGAAGATGATCTCGATGACGACGGCGCCGCCGATGAGGTAGCCGACGCGCAGGCCGAGGACCGTGATCGGGGTGATGAGCGCGTTGCGCAGCACGTTGCGCCCGACGACGACGTGGCGTGGGATGCCCGCGCCGATCGCGGTGCGGACGTAGTCCTTGTCGAGCTCCTCGACGACGGACGTGCGCACGACGCGCGTGAGCTGGCCGACGACGGGGATCGCGAGCGCGAGCGCGGGCAGCGTCATGCGCGCGAGATAGCCGCCGAGGTCCTCGGACGGGTCGGGCAGGGGCCCGCTCGCGGGCAGCCACCCGGCGCTCAGCGTGACGACCTGGATGAGCAGCACCGCGAGCCAGAACGACGGCGTCGCGAGGGACGCGACGGACACGACGCGGATCGCCTTGTCGGGCCAGCGGTCGCGGTAGAGCGCCGCGAGGATGCCCATGACGAGCGCGGCCACGACGGCGATGACGAGGCCCATGAGCGTGAGCTGCAGGGTGATCGGCAGGGCGCGCGCGACCTCGTCGGCGACGGGCACCTGGCGGGCGCTGAACGTGCCGAGGTCCCCGTGCAGGAGGCCGCCGAGGAACGCGACGTACCGGACGAGGAGCGGGTCGTTGAGCCCGTTGGCCTCGCGGTACGCCTCGCGCGCCTCGACCGAGGCACCCTCGCCGAGGGCCTGGATCGCGGGGTCGACCTGCGAGAACGACATCACGAGGAACACGAGGAACGTGATGCCGAGGATCATGATCGGCAGCTGCAGGAGGCGGCGTCCGACGAGTCGCAGCAGCGCGCTCATGGTCGACCTCCTGGTGCGTCGGGGGTGCGGTGCATGTCTGTCCGTTCTGGGTGCCGGGCGGGTACCGGGCCCCTCGCCGGGGCGGGCGAGGGGCCCGGGGTCGGTCGGCGCCGAGGGCTACGCGCCCGCGGCTACTTGACGAGGCCGGCGTCGAGGAACGACAGGCCCGTGATGGGCAGCGGCTCGAAGCCGGAGAGCGTGTCGCCGTCCCACGCGGTCGGCAGCTTGCGGTGCAGCAGCGGGTAGAGCGGCACCTCGGTGGAGATCAGGTCGAACGCCTGGTCCCACAGCTCCTGCTGCTCGTCGCCCGACGTGCGGACCGCGGCGTCGAGGATCGACTGGAGCTCGGCGAACTTCGGGTCGTCGTTCCAGCGGTAGCGCGACTGCGACCACACGTTGTCGCCGTACCACCAGCGCATGAGCAGGTCGGGGTCGTTGCCGAAGACGGACGGGTCGCCGGGCGCCACCATGACCTGCAGGTCGCCGTTGTCGACCTTGGTGTACTGGCCGCCGGACTGGCCGATGTCGAGCGTCGTGTCGACGCCGATCGCGTCGAGGTTCTCCTTGATGAGCGGCGCGATGTCCGCGACCCAGCCGGTGTCGGTGGTGAGGAGCGTGATGGACAGGTCGCTCACGCCGGCCTCGGCGAGCAGCGACTTCGCCTTCTCCGGGTCGTACGAGTAGACGGTCGACGCCTCGTGGTAGTTCGGGTGGCTCTGCGGCAGGAAGCTCGTGGCCGCGGCACCGTTGCCGAGGAGCCCGTTGTCGATGATCTTGTCCATGTCGAGCGCGTAGAAGAACGCCTGGCGCACGCGGACGTCGTCGAACGGGGGCAGGTCGGTGTTGAACATCATGAAGAGCGTGCCGAACGACTGGACCGACTCGACGTCCACGGCGCCCTCGAGCGTCGGGACGTCGATGTAGGGGACGTCCTCGATCGCGCTGACCGTGCCGGAGCTCATCGCGGTGACGCGCGCCGCGGGGTCGGACAGCAGGTTCCACACGAGACCGGCGGCGAGCGCGGGACGACGGCCGTTGTAGTCGTCGAAGCGCTCGAACGTGATCTTGTCGTCGGGCGTCGCCTGGGTCATCTTGAACGGGCCGGTGCCGACGGGCAGGGCGTTGAACGCCTCGTAGTCGGACTCGACGAGCGCCTTCGGGACGACCTTGACGACCGAGAGACGCTCGGGGACGAGGCTGAACGGGTACTTGAGGTTGATCGAGACCGTGTCGTCGTCGACGGGGGTGACGGACTCGATGAAGTCGATGAAGCCGGCGTAGAGCGACTCGCTCGCCGGGTCGAGCACGCGCTCGAAGCTGAAGACGACGTCGTCGACGGTGACGGGCGTGCCGTCGTGGAAGACCGCGCCCTCGCGGATGTCCACCTCGTAGTGGGTGTCGTCGACCTGCGCCGGGAGGTCGGTGCCGAGCGCCGCGTAGACCTCGCGCGTCGCGGGGTCGAGCTCGGTGAGCCCCTCGAACACGTGCCAGTTCGCGGCTACTGTCACGGCACCGGTGGTGATCATCGGGTCGAACCCACCGGAGAGGGAGTACGAGATGCCCGCCTCGATCACGGCGTCCTGGTCGATCTCGCCCTGGGCGGCGGTGCCCTCGGTCGGGTCGTCCTGCGCGGCGTCGCCACCCGAGCACGCCGCGAGGCCGAGCGCGAGCACGACGCCCGCGGCGACCGCAGCGACTCCCCGGCGACGGGGAGGTGAGCTGACGTGAAGCTTCATTGGTTCTCCTGACATGAGACCGACACTCTTCCGGAGAGAAGATGTCTGATGTCTGACGTTGTGTAGCATGACACTAGGACCAGAAACCGAAGGGGTCAAGATGGCGACACCACGGCGGAGGAGCTTCGCGACGCTCGACGCCTCCAGAGCCGGCAGCACCGGTGCGACCGCACCGCGGCGGACCACCACCGCCGACCGGATCAAGGACTTCATCCTCGGCGAGGGGCTGCGGCCCGGGGACCCGCTCCCCACCGAGGCCGAGCTGTGCGAGCACCTCGGCGTCTCCCGGTCGAGCGTGCGCGAGGCGATCCGCACCCTGTCGACCCTCGACATCGTCGAGGTCCGCCACGGGCACGGCACGTTCGTCGGCAGCATGTCGCTCGACGCGCTCGTCGAGGCGCTCGTCTTCCGCGGCGTCCTCTCCCCCGGCGACGACCTGCGGGCGCTGCGCGACGTCGTCGAGGTGCGCCAGTCCCTCGACCTCGCCATGGCGGAGCGCATCGTCGCGAGCCTCACCGGGACGTCGAACCCCGAGCTGCACGCCCTCGTCGACGAGATGGTCGCCGCGGCGTCGCAGGGCCAGTCGTTCCCCACCCAGGACCGGGCGTTCCACACCGGCCTGCTCGCGCGGCTCGACAACTCGCTCGTCGGACAGCTCGTCGCCGCGTTCTGGGACGTGCACACAGCCGTGATCCCCAAGCTCGGGCTCTCCGTCGCCGCCGACCTCGACCAGACCGCGCGCGCGCACGGCGCGATGCTCGACGCCGCCGAGGCCGGCGACGTCGACGCGTTCCGTGCCGCCGTCGCCTCGCACTACCAGCCGATCGACCGGGCCCTCGGGGTGACGACCGCGTGAGACCCCAGCACCTCCCCCCGGCCGGGCGACCGTCGAGCCGCCGCCCCGTCGGGATCGCCGTCGTGGGCATCGGGGCGTTCGCCCGCGAGCACCTCACGGCCCTCGCGGCGCTCGACGGCGCGGACGTGCGCTGGGTCGTCGGGCACGACCTGGAGCGCACCCGCGCCCTCGCGGCGCTCGTCCCCGGCGCCCGGGCGACGACCGCCCTCGACGAGGCGCTCGCGGACGACGCCGTGCACGCCGTGGACGTCGTCACCGCGACACCCACGCACGCGCGCGACACGATCGCCGCGGGCGAGGCCGGCAAGCACGTCCAGGTCGAGAAGCCGGCGGCGCTGTCGCTGCCCGAGCTCGACGCGATGGTCGCGGCGACCGAGGGCCGGGGCAGGACGCTCGTCGTCGGGCAGACCGTGCGCTTCCAGCCCGCCGTGACGGCGCTCGCCGCCGCGGCCCGCCGGGGCGAGATCGGCACCCCGCGGCTCGCGCACATCTCCTGGTACACGGGACACGCGTGGCCCGCCGGGTGGCGCGGCTGGCAGCTCGACCCGGAGCTCTCGGGCGGGCACCCCGTGCACAACGGCACCCACATCATGGACGCCGCGACGTGGCTGCTCGACGACGAGCCGGTCGAGGTCTTCGCGCGCGGCTTCCGCACGTTCTCGCCCGACATGGAGTCGCCCGACTCGTTCCACGTGCAGCTCCGCACGGCGTCGGGCGCGCTCGCGACGCTCGAGCTCTGCTACGCGCTGCGCCGCCGCGGCGAGCTCGTGCGCCGGGTCGTGCTCGTGGGGACCGAGGGGACGCTCGCGCACTCGACCACCGAGGAGGACGGCCTGCACTCCGACGCCACGACCGCCCCGCCCGTCTCCGTCGAGGGCGCGCTGGGGATCCAGCTCGCGCACTGGCTCGACGTGGTGCGCGGCGACGCGACGCCCGTCGTCACGACGCCGCAGGTGCGGGCCGCGCTCGCGACCGCGCTCGCCGCGCAGCGCTCGCTCGTCTCCGGGCGGCGCGAGCGCGTCGCCGACGTCCCCGGCTACGCGACCGCGGGGGTGGCCGCATGAGCACGACCCTGCGCGTCGCGTTCGCGTCGGCCGTGCGCCACGCGGCCGACTACCTGCGGATCCTCGGCGCCGACGACCGCGTCGAGCTCGTCGGCGTCGTCGAGGAGGCGGACGCGCCCGGCTGGGTGCGCGCCGACTCGCGCGCCGTCGCCGAGCGCGCCGGGGTGCCGTACGCCGAGGTCGCCGAGGTGGCCGCGGTCGCGGAGGCCCTGGGCAGCGCGGTCGACCTCGTCGTCGTGTGCGCCGAGCCGACCCGGCACGCGCGCCTGGCGGCGGCGCTGCTGGAGGCGGGCCTCGACGTGCTCGTCGACAAGCCCGTCGCGACGACCCTCGCCGACGCCGACCACCTCGTCGCCGTCGCCGCCCGCACGGGGCGCACGTGCGCCGTCGTGAACCGCACGCACGCGCCCGCGCTGCGCCGCCTGCGCGCGTGGGTCGACGCCGGCCACGTGGGCCTGCCGCGCCACCTGGACCTCGAGTTCCTCGCGTCCGGCGCCCACTTCGCGACGTCGGTCGAGCGCCCGGGCCTCGTCGTGGACCGCGCGCTCTCCGGGGGCGGCGAGCTGCTGAACTTCCTCGGCTACTGCGCCGACGCGGCGCACCACCTCACCGGGCTGCGCACCGTCGAGGTGCACGCGTTCGCGGGGTCGCTGTTCCTCGAGCCGCACCGCGAGGCCGGGGTCGAGGACACGGCGGTCGTCACGCTCGAGCTGGAGCGCGGCGTGACCGCGACGATCACCCTCGGGCGCGTCCCGTTCGCGCCCGGCGGGACGCCCACCACGTCGTCGGTGCGGCTGCTCGGGTCGCACGGCCACGCCGTCGCGGACGACGACGCCCCGGCCGTCGCGCGGTTCGGCGCGGACGGTCGGACGACGATCGCCGCCGACGCGGGCCAGGTCGCCGCGGCGGCGTACCTGCGGCACGTGGTCGGGGCGGTGCTGGCCGGCGGACGGCCGGACTACGGGATCGAGGAGGCGCGCGCGTCGCTCGCCGTGATCGACGCGGCGTACCGCTCGGTCGAGACGGGCGACGTGGTCGCGGTGGAGCACCGGACGGTGCCCGAGGAGGCGAGGGTCTGATGGAGGTCGTGATCGCTCCGGCGGAGCGGTTGGCGGTGCTGGCTGCGGATGCCGTGGAGGCGGTGGTGCGGTCGGGGCCGGGGGCGGTGCTGGGGTTGGCGACGGGGTCGTCGCCGTTGAAGGTGTACGACGAGCTGGTGCGGCGTCATGTGCAGGAGGGGTTGTCGTTCGCGGGGGTGCGGGCGTTCATGCTGGACGAGTACGTGGGGTTGCCGGTCGATCATCCGCAGCGGTACCGCAACGTGATCGAGACGGAGATCGCCTCGCGGGTGGACTTCGCTCCGGGTGCGGTGCAGGGTCCGGACGGCAACGCGCAGGACCTGGTGGCGGCGTGCGCGGCGTACGAGGAGTCGATCGCGGGGGCGGGGGGTGTGGACCTGCAGATCCTGGGGATCGGGACGGACGGGCACATCGCGTTCAACGAGCCGGGGTCGAGCCTGGCGTCGCGGACGCGGATCAAGACGTTGACGGCGCAGACGCGCGAGGACAACGCGCGGTTCTTCGGTGACGACGTGGAGCGGGTGCCGCGGCACTGTCTGACGCAGGGTCTGGCGACGATCATGTCGGCGCGGCACCTGGTGCTGCTGGCCACGGGCAAGGGCAAGGCGGAGGCGGTGCACCAGCTGGTGGAGGGCCCGGTGAGCGCGATGTGGCCGGCGACGATCATGCAGATGCACCCGCACGCCACGGTCCTGGTCGACGACGCGGCGGCCTCGCGTCTGCAGCTGGGCGACTACTACCGCCAGACGTACGCGTCCAAGCCCGACTGGCAGGGCCTCTAGCCCGCCGCCCGGGCGGCTCGACACCGCCCGGACTTCACCCGCTCGAGAACTGGACGCCTGTCCAGTTGGGTGTCTAGGTTGAGGCCCAGCCGATGCCCGTACCACAGCCCCCTGCAGGTGCGGGCATCGGCGACGACGGCGGTGCCGCCTCTCGTGTCCGACACGCCCGTGCCCCTGCTGCTCCGGTCCCGCTGGTCCGCGGGGGTACGGCGGCGCCCGTGGACGACGACCGCCGAGACCCGACCGACCACGACCCGACGGGAACCACCATGAGCACCTCGACCGGGCGCCGCGCCGCCGGGCGGGCCACCGCCGCCGCCGCCCTCGCTGCCACCGCCGCGCTCCTCGCGGGGCCGGCCCACGCGGCGGAGGGCGACACCTACGTGCCGACCGAGCCCTCGATGCGCCTGACGACCCTCGCGCCCGTGTGCGAGAGCGACGCCGCGTACCTCGACTACGCGATCGAGGTGGAGGGCACGGACCACGACACCGCGACGGTCACGTGGATCAACCCCGACGGCGAGAGCGTCGTGCAGAGCGGGCTCCCGCTCTCGGGCCGCCTCCTGTGGCCCGGCGCGGTCGTCGACGACTCCGGCCGCGGGGTCGACTGGCCCGGCTGGCGCCTCGAGGACGGCCGGTGGGTCGAGGGCGACGAGTACGACTGGGTGCGCCCCTCCGTCGACGTGCGCTTCGAGGTCAACCCCCACGTCGTCGTGACGACCGTCTACCCGCCGGCGTCCCCCGACTGCGCGACGAACCCGCCCGGGCTCGGCGACCCGGCCGGCGTCGTCCCCGTCTCGAGCACGGTCAGCGCCTCCGCGGCGAACCCGGGCCTCGCGGAGACCGGCGTGAGCGCAGCGCTGTACGCCGGGATCGCCGCGGTGCTCGCCGCCGCGGGCACCGCCGTCGTGATCGCG
The DNA here is from genome assembly GCF_013127315.1 of Cellulosimicrobium sp. 72-3. Classification (NCBI taxonomy): domain Bacteria; kingdom Bacillati; phylum Actinomycetota; class Actinomycetes; order Micrococcales; family Promicromonosporaceae; genus Cellulosimicrobium; species Cellulosimicrobium sp. 72-3. The sequence continues at coordinate 124,557 of NZ_CP053419.1, read as the reverse complement.
TCCCGCCGGACCCGCCGCGGCTGAGCCGCCGGAGAGCTCCGACCCCACCGACGCCCGTCGGCCGCGCACCCCGCGCGGCCGCGGGCGTCGTGCTGTCCGCGCGCCGCCCTTGACCCTGCCGACCCGCCGGGCTACCTTCCTGACGTCAGACATCTGACATCATCTGTTCAAGCGTTCTCGGCAGCGTCGCCGCGTTCCCCCGCGACCGTCCGCCCGCGCCGAGCACCGACCGGAAGGAACGGCATGATCGGACACCTCCGCAGACCCGCGCACCGCGCGGTGACCGTCGCCGCGGCGCTCGCGCTCGCGGTGGGCGGCGTCGTCGCCCCCGTCACGACGGCGTCGGCCCACCACACGACCCTCGCCCCCGACTTCGACCTCGCGCCCGCCATCGGCGGACCGGGCTCGTACACCGAGCAGCAGCTCGCGACGAACGGCCAGGGCGGCTTCCCCAACTACCGCATCCCCGCGCTCACCGTGGCGCCCAACGGCGACGTCCTCGCCTCGTACGACGGCCGCCCCACCGCGGCCGACTCCCCCGGGCCGAACTCGATCCTCCAGCGCCGCTCCACCGACGACGGCGTCACGTGGGGGCCGCAGGAGGTCGTCGCCGCCGGGAAGACCACCGCGCCGATCGAGGGCTACTCCGACCCGAGCTACGTCGTCGACCGGGAGACGGGGACGATCTTCAACTTCCACGTGAAGTCCTACGACCAGGGCTTCGGCGGCTCCCGGCCGGGCGTCGACCCGACCGCGCGCGACGTCATCCACGCCAACGTCTCCGCCTCCACGGACGACGGCCGCACGTGGACCCACCGCACCATCACCGCCGACGTCACCGCGGACCTCGGGTGGCGCTCGCGCTTCGCCGCGTCGGGCCAGGGCATCCAGCTCCGGTACGGCCCCCACGCGGGCCGGCTCGTGCAGCAGTACACGATCATCAACGGCTCCGGCCAGTTCCAGGCCGTGTCCGTCTACTCCGACGACCACGGCGCGACCTGGCAGGTCGGGCAGCCCGTCGGCACGGGCATGGACGAGAACAAGACCGTCGAGCTCTCGGACGGGCGCGTCATGCTCAACTCGCGCGACTCCGCCGGGTCGAAGTACCGCAAGGTCGCGTACTCGACCGACGGCGGCGTGACGTACGGGCCGGTCACCCTCGACACCGAGCTGCCCGACCCGACCAACAACGCGTCGATCGTGCGCGCCTACCCGAACGCGCCGCAGGGGTCGGCCGAGGCGAAGGTGCTCCTCTTCTCGAACGCCGCGTCGCAGACCGGGCGCGTCAACGGCACCGTCCGCGTCAGCTACGACGACGGCGAGACGTGGCCCGTCGCGCGCGTCTTCCAGCCGGGCGGCATGGCGTACTCGACGCTCGCCACGCTCGCGGACGGGACCGTCGGCCTGCTCTACGAGCCCGGCGGTGGCGGGGGCGGCATCCGGTTCGCCAAGCTCGACCACGACTGGCTCCTCGCGGCCCCGAGCAGCACGCCGGGCGAGGTCGAGGTCACCGCGGCGAGCGTCACGAGCGCGACCCCGGCCGGCGGCTGGAAGGTCGGCGACGTCGCCACCTACTCGTTCACGGTGACCAACCTGTCCGACGCCGTGACGACCGTCTCGCCGACGGGTGACCTCGACCGGTTCGACCCCGCGCAGGGCGCGCCGAACTGCCGCTACCGCAACCTCGGGGCGCGCGCGGCGTACACGTGCACGTCCGCCCGGCACACGATCACGCAGGCCGACCTCGACGCGGGCTTCTTCGCCCCGCGCACCACGTGGACGTCGACGTCCGGCACGACCGTCACCACCGTGGAGCACGAGGGTCCCGGCGTGTACTTCGGCGCGCCCGGGAACATCAGCGTGCGCGGGACGCACGCGAACCCCCAGCCGTCGTACGCCGTGGGCGACCGCCTGAGCTTCACGTTCGACGTGCGCAACCTCTCGACGGCCGCGACCCAGGTGGTGCCCACGGGCAACCTCGCCGGGCTCGACCCCGCGAACGCCGCGCAGAACTGCCGGTACCGGAACCTCCCGGCCGAGGGGTCGTACACGTGCACGTTCGCGCACCACGTCGTCACGCAGGCCGACCTCGACCGCGGGTCGTTCACGCCCGCCACGACGTGGACCTCGACCTCCGGGTCGAGCGTGACGGTCGTCGAGCTCGACGGTCCGACGGTCGAGCTCGCCGCCGCCCCGGCCGCGCTCGCGGTCCAGGCGACGAGCCGCTGCCTCGCCGGCGGCGCGTACGTCGCGGTCACGGCGCGCAACACCGGCGACGAGCCCACCGACGTCACCCTGCGCACGCCGTACGGCGAGCGCACGGTGGCGGGCGTCCAGCCGGGCCGGGCGGCGTACCAGTCGTTCGCGGTCCGCGCGGCGTCGGTCGACGCCGGGAGCGCGAGCGCCGGGACGGCCGCAGCGGCCGTGGACGCCGACTACGCGGCGGCCGACTGCTCCTGACCCCGGGAGCGCCCGGCCGGGCGACGCGGGGGCGTCACCCGGCCGGGACTGCGTCGGTGCGGGCGGGGACACCGGCCGACCGGCGCGAGAGCAGCGCGGCGGCGAGGAAGCAGACGGCGCCGAGGAGCGTCCCGGCGTCGTCCCACCACGCGCTCAGGTACGTGCCCGTGGACGGGTCGACGTACGCCCCGACGGCGGACGCCGCGAAGGCGACGGAGCCGATCATGTTCAGCCACGTGCCGTGCCACGTGCGCGCGTCGGTGTCCCACAGATGGCCCCGGTCGCGCGTCGCGAGGACCGCGAGCGCCGACGACACGAGGAACGCGACCGAGCCGTAGGCGTCGGGCCTCCACCCCACCCACAGCGCGGTCGGGGCCTTCACGGCCGCGACGAGGGCCGCCGTCGTGCTCACGTTGAAGCACAGCGTCCCGACGAGCTGCACGGCCGCGGACCACCAGTCCCAGCGGTCGGCGGGCGGCGTGCCCGTGCGGGGCGGGCGGCGCCCGCTCAGGCCCAGCTGGACGAACGCCGCGGCCGTGAAGAACACCGAGCCGACGACGAACGTCACCCCGGTCGCCACGGCGCCCACCGCGCCCGCGTACGGCGGGAGCGCGCCGACGAGGAAGCACAGCGATCCCGCCGCGAACCCCCACGCCTCGCGCCGCAGGCGGCGCCCCGGGTCGGCGGTGCGGGTGCGGGTCATGCTCGTCCTTCCGCCGTGCCGGGCCGGCCCGCGCGACGGCGGACCGGCCGTGTCAGGCGAGGATGCGGGCCTTCTGGGCCTCGAACTCTGCCGGGGTGAGCACGCCCTGGTCGCGGAGCGCGGCGAGCTGCGTCAGCTGCTCGATGCGCGCGTCCGTGGCCGCCGGGGCAGGTGCCGGCGCGGCGTACTGCGGTGGCGGCGCCGCGTACTGCGGCTGCTGCGGCGGGGCCGCGTACTGCGGCTCCTCCTGCGCGGCCCAGCGGCCCGCCTGGCGGCGCGAGACACGGTTCGAGACGGCGGTCGCCGTCCCGGCGACGACGGCGGTGCGGGCGACGCCGCGGAGCAGTCCTGGCACGGTGGTCTCCTTCCTGGCGCCGGTCAGCCGACCGGCTCGGTGGCGTCCAGCGACGCGATGAGCGCCTGGACCGGGATGCGCCCGCTCGCGACGAGCTGGGCACCGTTGCGGCGCAGCGCGGTCGCGAAGGGCGCCGCCCACACGTTCTCGTACACCAGCACGACGGCCGTCATGCCGGGCTCGACGGCGTCCACCGCCTGCGCGAGGTCGTCGTCGTCGAGCAGCCCCGACCGCGCGCCCTCGAACACCGCGAGCTCCGTCGACCCGTCGTCGAGCTCCTCGAGCCCGACGGCCGTCACGCCGCCGTCGTCCTCGCGGCGCACGACCACCAGGTCGAGCACGCGGATGATGCCGCGGTCCACGAGGTCGACGAGGTAGGGGAACGCGGCGTCGCCCGTCGCGCGGTCCGTCGGGAGCTCGACGACGAGGAAGTCGACGGGCCCGCTCTCCCGGAGGTCGTCGAGCCCGTCACCGGGCCCGTCGCTGAGTTCCTGCGTCATCGTGGCGTCCTCCCCGCGTCCGTCCCGCGCGGCGCACGGGATCGACCCCCAGGCTCTCCCCCGGGCGCCGTCCGCGTCCTCACCCGGGAAGTGTGAAGTCGCGTCACAGGTACGCGACGTGCACACCGTCGATGCGCCCGTCGAGCGCGAACGGCATCCGGTCCGCGTACGCGCGCGACACCGCGCCCCCGTACGCGCGTCCCACGTCGAGGCAGTCGTTCGCGGAGAACAGCAGCGGCGCGCTGACGGGCACCGTGCCGGAACCGACCTCCTCGCCGTCGAGCCGCAGCACGACGTCGAGCGGCCCGGCCGGCCGCGGCTCGGCGTACGTCGTGACGATCTCGACCGTGTGGTCGCCGGCGGCGAGCGGCGCGCCCGACCGCACCACGGTCCGCTGGACGAGGAAGAGGTTGTACTCGTAGGTGAGGACGCCGTCGAGCAGGAAGCAGGTCAGCCCGCCGCCCGCGCCCCCGAGCTTGTAGAGCACGCCGTTCGCGGCGTCGGGGACGGAGAGCCGGATCTCGACCCGGTTCGGGCGGTTGCCCAGCGCCGGCGCGCAGAACTCCGGGATGCGCACGGTGTCCCCCGAGAGGTCCCACGCGGTGTACGGGGGACTGATCCGGTCCTCGGGGTGCATGACCGGCACCCACAGCCCGCCGCCCACCGGGAGCGCGTCGTTGCGTGCCGCCTCGATCGCGAAGAGCTCCTTGAGCTCGGCGAGCTTCTCGGGGTGCTCGGCGGCGAGGTCGTGCGCCTGGCTCCAGTCCTCGTCGAGGTGGTAGAGCTCCCACCGGTCCTGGTCCGGGGTCCACGTCTGGATCCCGGCCGGCATCCCCTGGACCCACGGCAGGCGTGGGCCGGTCGCCGACGCCATCCAGCCGTCGGAGTAGATCGACCGGCTGCCCATGATCTCGAAGTACTGCGTCCGACGGCGGCCCTCGGCCCCGGCGTCGTCGATCGAGTACGCGAGGCTCGTCCCGTCGATCGGGTCCTGCGGGACGCCGTTCACCGTCTCCGGGTGGGAGATGCCGAGGATCTCGTAGATCGTCGGCACCAGGTCCACGACGTGGTGGAACTGGGTACGCGGCACGGGGTCGGGCTCGATGTGCCCGGGCCAGCTCACGAACATCGGGTTCCGCGTGCCGCCGAGGTGGGACGCGAGCAGCTTCATGCCCTGGTACGGCGACGACCCGGCCCACGCCCACGCGGCGTGGTACTGGTTGTCCGTCGCGGGGGTGCCGAGCGCGTCGAGGCCCCCGAGCTCCTCCAGGGCGGCGATGTGCTGCTCGACCGTCGAGGGGATGCCGTTCTGGGCGAGCAGCTCGCTGATCGTCCCGTTCTGCCCCTCCCCCGACGAGCCGTTGTCGCCCCAGATGTAGACGACGATCGTGTCGTCCGCGTAGCCGAGCCGCTCCACCTCGTCGAGCAGGCGCCCGGCCTGGACGTCCGCGTGCTCGCCGAACCCCGCGGCGACCTCCATGAGCCGTGCCTGGAACGCCTTCTGGTCGTCGGGGATGTCGTCCCAGCCGGCGAGGCTCTCCGGGCGCGGGGTGAGCTCCGCGTCGTCGGGCACCCAGCCCGCCGCCTTCGCGCCCGCGAGGGCCCGCTCCCGGTAGGCGTCCCACCCGTCGTCGAACGCGCCGGCGTACCTCTCCGCCCACTCCTTCATGACGTGGTGCGGCCCGTGCAGCGCGCCGGTGGCCCAGTAGACGAAGAACGGCTTGTCCGGCGCGTTCGCCTTGTGGTCGCGCAGCCACCGCATGGCGTCGTCGGCGATGTCCTCGCTGAGGTGGTAGCCCTCCTCCGGGGTCCTCGGCGGCAGGGTCGGGGTCGTGTTGCGCACGAGGTGCGGCTCGTACTGCGACGCCTCGCCCGCGAGGAAGCCGTAGAAGTACTCGAACCCGTACCCGGTGGGCCAGCGGTCGAACGGGCCGGCCGTCGTCGTCTCCTCCGCCGGGGTGTTGTGCCACTTGCCCCACGCGCCGGTCGCGTACCCGTACTGGCGCAGCACCTCCGCGATCGTCGCGCTGCTCTTCGGGATGTGCCCCGAGTAGCCGTCCCAGTCGTTCGCGAGCTCCGCGATCTGGCCGTTGCCCACGCGGTGGTGGTTGCGCCCGGTGAGCAGGGACGCGCGCGTCGGCGAGCACATCGCGGTCGTGTGGAAGCGGTTGTACCCGATGCCGTCCGCGCGCACCCGGTCGAGCGTCGGGGTGCGGACGGCGCCCCCGAGCGTCGTCGGGAGCGCGGGCCCCGCGTCGTCGATGAGGATCACGACGACGTTCGGCGTGCCCGGGGGCAGGTGGCGTTCCGGCGGGCGCGGGGAGTACGTCGACTCCTGGATCGTCCGGCCCGCGACGCTGCCGGAGCGGCGGGGCGGGAACGGCAACGACCGCTCCGTGGGCAGCGGCGGTCCGACGACCGTCCGGCGGGGCTCGGTGCTCATCCACGCTCTCCCGTCTGTCCTGGGCCGTGCGGACCGACGCCGTGGCCCGCCCCGGGTGCGGACCTGCCGAGGTGCGGTGGGCGGGTGCGACGTCGTCGCCGACCGGCGCGCAGCAGGACGGCGCGGCGGAGGGCATCGGCTCGACCGTACGGACGACGAGCGAGGCGCGGCATCACCCGCGACGGGCGAACCGGGTGGGGTCGACGCCGCCACACCCGACTCCGCGAGGAGAGCTGGGTGGACCTGCGGGGACGGGTGCGCACCGCCTGACCGGGCGGCGGATCGGCCATGATGGTCCTCGATGTCGCGCGCGGCCAGGGTCGTCCTCCGCGACGTGCACGGTACCGGGACCGGTCCGCGACGAGGGGGGCACTCTATGGAGGAGCAGGACGTCGACCGGGCGCACCGGCCGCCGAGACCTCGGCGCGTGCGCCTGCCCGTCTGGGCGGGGACGAGCCTCGTGGTCGTCGGGGCGCTGGTCGTCGTGGCGCTCCTCGTCTCGCGGCTCTCCGGCGGCGCCGAGGTCTGCCCCGCGATCGCGTACGCCGATCTCCTCGAGGTGGTGCTGACCGGCGACACCGAGGAGGTGCACCATCTTCAGGTGCGCGATGGCGGACACGCCGGGTGGCAACCACCGCTGCCGACAGGTCCCGACGCGCAGGAGCCGGCCATCGCGACCTCACGGGAGGGTGACACCTGGTCCTTCACGGTCTTCTCGCGGACCAACCCGGTCGGGCTGCGCGCCCTCGACGAGACCGGAGCAGTCCTCGCCGAGACCGAGAAGTCCGTCGACTGGGTCCGCGTCGGAGGGTCGGAAGCGTGCGGCGGCCCGATGGAAGCCCGGGTGGGCTGGACGCTCTGATCACCTCCGAGCACGGACCGGCCGTCGACGGCCACCCGTAGGGCCCGAGCGTCGTCCGCGTGCCCTGCCGCCGCCCGATCAGCCAGCCAGGCGACGCAGAGCAGGACGGTCGCGATCGCGAACAGCTCGACGGCCGGTCGCGCAGCGCGAAGCCCCACGCCCAGGCTCGTCCGTCGTCCATGCGTGAGGAGTCGGGCAGAGTCCGGGTGTCGTCTCGGACGGATCGGCACCCGGGTGTCGGCCTACGGCGTGGTGGGGCTGTCGAGCGCCTGCTCGGCCAGGACCTCACCGGTGCGCGCGCCGCTTCCCCGCGCGACAGGGGTACGGCACGACGACGCCTCTGCCGCTACCCCCTGAGCCGGTCGGGGCTCGTCGCTCCCGGGCTCTGCGGCGCTCGTTGGCGTCAGCCCAGAGCCACGACCACCCTTCCCGACCTTCGCGCGCGAGCCGTCTCAGCTACAGCTGTTCTCGACGTGCTCGGTGACGGCCCTGAACGAGTCCTGGTAGTCGTCGTCGAGCAGGAGCTCGGTCCCGTCGTCGCCGTCGGCCAGGGCGTCCGCGACGTCCGCGGCCGTCGTCGTCACGCGGTCCCAGTCCGCGCTGAGCTCGTCGGGCGCGGTGACCTCGCGCATCGCCTCGGCGTCCTGCGCGAACGCGTCCGCGGCCTCGTCGCGCGTGAGCGACTCCGTGCTGGCCCTGACGGTCTCCTCGTAGGACCGGGCGGCGTCGCAGAAGCTCGGCTCGTCCGCCGTGCAGGCCCCCGCCGACACCAGCACCGCACCCGCCGCGGCGACCGCCGCGACCCGGTACCGCAGAGCTCTCATGACCGTCCTCGTCTCGCACCCCGCCCGGCCTGGGCGGCCCGGCCTCCCCGGGCGGGCCGAGGAGCACTGCCGATGATGCCCCAGGCCCTCCGTCACCGCTCCCGGACGGCGCGCACGAGCCGCGGCGACGCCGTCTGCGTAGCGTGGTGCCCATGACACGCGTCGAGAGCTCGAAGGTCACGGTGGTGGGCGCCGGGAGCGTGGGGACCAGCCTGGCGTACGCCGCGCTGATCCGCGGCTCCGCACGGACGGTGGCGCTCTACGACATCAACCGCGCGAAGGTCGAGGCCGAGGTGCTCGACCTCGCGCACGGCACGCAGTTCACGGGGGCGAGCCAGGTCGTCGGTGGTGCGGACCCGTCGGTCGCGGAGGGGTCGCACGTCGTCGTCATCACCGCCGGTGCGAAGCAGGATCCGGGCCAGAGCCGCCTGGACCTCGCGGGCACGAACGTCCGGATCCTCGAGACGCTGCTGCCGCAGCTCCTCGAGCACGCGCCGGACGCCGTCTACTGCATCGTCACCAACCCGTGCGACGTGCTGACCGTCGCGGCGCAGCAGATCAGCGGCCTGCCGACGTCGCGCGTGTTCTCGTCCGGCACGGTGCTCGACACCTCCCGGCTGCGCCGCCTCATCGCCGACAAGGCTCGGGTCGCGGCGACGAGCGTGCACGCGGACATCGTGGGCGAGCACGGGGACACGGGGTTCGCGCTGTGGTCGCAGGCGCGCATCGGGCCGGTGCCGATCCTCGACTGGGTCTCGCCCGACGGCCACCACTTCACGCACGGCGAGCTCGACGAGATCACCGACCAGGTGCGCCAGGCCGCGTACCGGGTGATCGAGGGCAAGGGCGCGACGAACTACGCGATCGGGCTCGCGGGGGCCCGGATCGTCGAGGCGGTCGTCAGCGACCAGCACGCCGTGCTGCCCGTCGGCACCGTGCACGACGACTACCGCGGCATCGGCGGCGTCGCGTTCTCCGTGCCGAGCGTCATCAGCTCCGGCGGCGTCCAGCAGGTCCTCGACCTCACGATGTCGGCGGCCGAGGAGCGTCAGCTCCGCGCGTCCGCCGACGCCCTGCACGCCGCGCAGCAGGACCTCGGGCTGGAGTAGCCGCCGGCGCGGGGGCGCTCCGCTTGCGGGTGGAGCCCGGCGCACGGAGCGTGGTGCTCGTCCGGGACGCGCCGTGAGGCCGTCCACCGACGCGAGCGTCGTGCGCCGAGGCGACGCCCACCGAGGAGGCCGCCATGACCGACAGCAGCGGACGCCACGCGTCCGGCACCGCACGGGACGAGGAGTCGCGGCCCGCCCCCGACGCCGACCACAAGCCCGACTCCCCCACGGACCTGCGCAAGCCGTCGTGGGGCTTCGCCGTCAAGGGCGCGGTGCGCGAGTTCATGGACGACCAGTGCACCGACCTGGCCGCCGCGCTGACGTACTACGCGGTGCTGGCGTCGGCGCCCGCGCTGCTGGCGCTCGTGTCGATCCTCGGGCTCGTGGGCGACGGCGAGAAGGCCGTCGAGTCGGTGCTCAAGAGCGTCGAGGGCGTCGTGCCGCAGACCACCCTCGACATGATCAAGCCGCTCGTCGAGAACGCCGCCAACACGGACAAGGCCGGGTTCGCGCTCGTCATCGGTGTCGTGCTGGCCCTGTGGTCGGCGTCCGGCTACGTGGGCGCGTTCTCCCGGTCGATGAACCGCATCTACGAGATCGAGGAGGGGCGCCCGATCTGGAAGCTGCGCCCCGTGATGCTCGGTGTCACCGTCATCACCGTGCTGCTCGCGGGCCTGGTCGTCGGGAGCCTCGTCCTGTCCGGGCCGATCGCGCGCCAGGTGGGCGTGCTCGTCGGCCTCGGGGACACCGCGATCGCCGTCTGGCAGGTCGCGAAGTGGCCGGTCGCGCTCCTGCTCGTCGTCATCCTCGTCGCGCTGCTCTACCACCTCACGCCGAACATCAAGCAGCCCAAGTTCCGCTGGGTCAGCCCGGGCGCGATCCTGGCGATCCTCGTCTGGGTCGTCGCCTCGGCGGCGTTCGGCCTCTACCTCGGCAGCGGGCTGAGCAACTACGGCGCGACCTACGGCACCCTCGCGGGCGTCATCATCTTCCTCCTGTGGCTCTGGCTGACGAACCTCGCGCTCCTGCTCGGCGCCGAGCTCGACGCGGAGGTCGAGCGCAGCCGCGAGCTGCAGAGCGGCATGCCCGCGGAGGAGCGCATCCAGCTCCCGCCGCGCGACACGCGCGCGAGCGAGAAGAAGGCCGCCAAGCGCGAGGAGGCCGTCGAGCAGGCGCGCGCCCTCCGCAAGTCGAACGGCCGGTCGACGGACACCGACACCGACTCTCCCGGCACCGGGCGCACGAGCGCGGACGACGACGCCACCGACCCGGGCACGACGCCGCGCCGCGACTGACCGCGGGGGCGCCGCCGGGCTCGACGCGCCCGGCGGCGCCCCCGCGGTTACGGTCGTGGCGGGTCGAGACGAGGCCCGAACTCGATCCCCCGGAGCCGCGACATGCCCGACCTCGCTCGACCCACCATCCCCGGCCTCGTCCCGCTGTACCTGGGCCCGCCGTCGACCCCGCTCGCCGACCGGCCCGCGCTCGTCGGGCCCGACGAGCTCGCCGCGATCGACGCGGCCGGGACCGACGTCGCGGCCCTCCTCGACCACGCGCGCACGATCGGAGCCCGGGCACCGTTCCCCGGCGACGGGCGGACCGCCGAGCTCTGGGGGGCGCTCGCCTCGCTCGCCGCGACGGACGTGGGCGCCGCGCGCGTCGTCGAGCCGCACCTCGACGCCCTCGCGATCCTCGGGCAGGTCCCGGTCCCCGTGGCGCTCGACGCCGTCGGGGCGGGTCCGGACAGCACCTGGGGCGTGTACGCGGCGGAGGGTCCCGGGGTCCGGCTGGAGGCGCACGAGCGCGACGGCGCGTGGGTGCTCTCGGGGACGAAGCCGTGGTGCTCCCTCGCCGCCGACCTCTCGCACGCGCTCGTCACGGCGTGGACCGACGCCGGTCGCCGGCTGTTCGCGGTCGCGCTGCGAGCGCCGGGCGTCGTCCCCGCCGACGGGCCGTGGGTCGCGCGCGGGCTCGCCCAGGTCGTGAGCGCCGCGGTCCGGTTCGACGACGTCCCGGCCGTGCCGGTCGGGGCGCCCGGCTGGTACCTGGAGCGGCCGGGGTTCGCGTGGGGCGGGATCGGCGTCGCGGCGTGCTGGTGGGGCGGTGCCGTCGGGCTGGCGCGGACGCAGCGCGACGCGCTCGCCGCGCGCGAGCCCGACCAGCTCGCGCTCGCGCACCTCGGCGCGACGGACCGCGCGCTCGCCGCCGGCCGGGCGGTCCTCGCGGAGGCCGCGAGCGCCGTCGACGCGGGCGTCGAGGGCTCTGACGCCTCCCTGCTGGCGCGCCGCGTGCGCGGGGTCGTCGCGGAGGTCGTCGAGGAGGTGCAGCGCCGCTGCGCCCACGCGCTCGGCCCGGGCCCGCTGACCACGGACGAGCGCTTCGCGCGACGCGTCGCGGACCTCGGCCTGTACGTGCGCCAGCACCACGCGGAGCGCGACGACGCGTCGCTCGGCCGCGCCCTCCTCGCGCACGGGACGACGGCGTGGTGACGTTCGACCACCGCGAGCCCGGCACGTCGGAGGACGCCTGGGTGCGCGCCGGGATCCTGGACGTCCCGCGCCTCGACGTGGGCGAGGTCGCGCACCTCGTGGTGCTCGCCGCGCATCCCGACGACGAGTCGTTCGGTGCGGCGGGACTCGTGCACGAGCTGGCCGCTCGCGGCGCCGCGGTCACCGTGGTGGTCGCGACGGAGGGCGAGGCGTCGCACGCGGGCTCCGCGACGATCTCGCCCGAGCGGCTCCGCGCCGTCCGCCGCGCGGAGGTGGCCGAGGCGGTGGGCGTCCTGGCGCCCGCGGCCCGGCTCGTGCTGCCCGGCCTGCCCGACGGCGGTCTGCGCGAGCACCGCGACGACCTCGCCCGGGTGCTCGGCGACGTGCTGGACGGCGTGCTCGCCGGGCCGAGGGGCGGGGGCGTGCCGCCGTCGTCGGTGGTGCTGTGCGCGCCGTGGCGCGGCGACGGGCACCGCGACCACCGGATCGCGGGCGAGGTGGCGGCGGAGGTCGCCGACCGCCTCGGCCTGCGCCTCCTGGAGTACCCCGTGTGGCTGTGGCACTGGGCGGACCCGGGCGACGACGCGGTGCCGTGGCCGACCCTGCGTGCCCTCCCCCTCGGCGCCGCGGCCCGGGACGCCAAGCGGCACGCCCTCGCCGCCCACGTGACGCAGGTCGAGCCGCTGTCCGCGGCGCCGGGCGACGAGGCGACGCTCGGCCCGGAGATGCTCCGGCACGCGGACCGCGGGGTCGAGGTGCTCGTCGACGCGTCGGGCCGCCGGGTCGCGAAGGAGCCCGCGGACCCGGGCGCGAGCCTCGACGCGGGGTTCTTCGAGCGCTTCTACGCGGGCCGGCGCGACCCCTGGGGGTTCGAGACGCGCTGGTACGAGCAGCGCAAGCGGGCCGTCCTCCTGGCGAGCCTTCCCCGGCGGCGGTTCCGGGCCGCGCTCGAGCTCGGGTGCTCGACGGGCGTGCTCACGGCCGAGCTCGCCGCGCGCTGCGACCGCGTGGTCGGCGTGGACGTCGCCGAGGCTCCGCTGGCGCAGGCGCGGCGCCGCCTCGGGCCGGAGGTCGAGCTGCTGCGTCTCGACACCCCGGACGAGTGGCCCGACGGCACGTTCGACCTCGTCGTGCTCTCGGAGGTCCTCTACTACTACGGTCGCGACGACCTCGACCGCGCGCTGGACCGGGCGACGGCGTCGCTCGCCGACGACGGCGTGCTCGTCGCGTGCCACTGGCGGCACGACGTCGTCGAGTACCCGCTCGGCGGCGACGAGGTGCACGCGCGCCTCGCCGCCCGCCCGGAGCTCGACCGGCTCGCGCACCACGTGGAGGAGGACTTCGTCCTCGACGTGCTCGTCCGCCGTCCGGCGGTCTCGGTCGCGCGCGCGACGGGGCTGCTGTGAGCGCCCTGGGGGTCGGTTCGGCGGGCGCCGTCGAGCGCGTCGTCGTGGTCGTCCCCGCCCGCGACGAGGAGGAGCTGCTGCCCGGCTGCCTCGCGGCGCTCGGGCGCGCGACGGCCGCCGTCGCGCGGGACCGCCCGGGGGTGCGGGTCGCGGTCGTCGTCGTGCTCGACGGCTGCACCGACGGCAGCGCGCGCGTCGCCCGGGCCGCGGGTGTGCGGGTGGTGGAGGTCGCGCACGGGAACGTCGGGCGCGCGCGTCGGGCGGGCGTGCGCGCGGGGGTCGCTGCCCTCGCGGTGCGCCGGGACCGTGCCGCCGCCCGCACGTGGCTCGCGTGCACCGACGCGGACTCCGCGGTGCCCGACCACTGGCTGACGCGTCAGCTCGACCTGGCCGACGCCGGGGTGGACGTCGTGGTCGGGACGGTCCGCCCCGAGCTGGCCGCGCTCTCGCCGGACCGGGCGCGCGCGTGGCTCGCGACGCACCGGCCGGGCCACGCGAACGGGCACGTGCACGGCGCCAACCTGGGCGTCCGCCTCACGGCCCACGACGCCGCGGGCGGGTTCGCGCCCGTCGCCGAGCACGAGGACGTGGGGCTGGTGGAGCGCGCCCGGGCCGCGGGGGCGCGCGTCGTCGCCGACGCGTCCGCCGAGGTCCTGACGTCGGCGCGCCTCGTCGGGCGCACGCCCGGCGGGTACGCCCGGCACCTGCGCGAGGACCTGCTCGCGCACGACCTCCCCGCCTGAGGCGCCACCTCCCGGCGAGCGCAGTCCTGGCGGCCGGGTCAGGCGCTCGTGCGCCGCACGACGACGGACGGGAACGTCCGCTCGTCGTCGTGCCGCCGCCCGAGCAGGGCCGCGGTCGCGGCGGCCGCGATGCGCTCCACCGGGTGCGTGGCGGTCGTCAGGCCGGGACCGGCCTGCTCCGCGAACGGCTGGTCGTCGAACCCGGTGACGGCGACGTCGTCGGGCACGCGGACGCCGTCCTCCGCGAGCGCGCGCATCGCGCCCACGGCGAGGGTGTCGCTCATCGCGACGAGCGCGTCGACGCCGGGCCAGCGCAGTCGCGCCTCGCGCGCGGCCTCCGCGCCGGCGAGCCACGAGAGGTCGGCCGCGACGACGCGCGTCGGGCGCCCCGCCGCCCGGACCACGCTCTCGTAGGCCTCGACGGCACGCCGCGACCCGGGCAGCCAGCCCGGTCCCGTGAGCATGACGACGTCGCGCCGTCCGTCCGCGAGCACGTGCTCGACGAGCGCGGCGATCCCGGCGGCGGCATCGACGTCGTACGAGGGGACGCGGCCGTCCGCGGGGCCGATCGCCGCGACGCGCGGGACGAGCTCGCGCGGGACGCTCGCGAGCACGTCCGCCGAGTAGTCGACGAGCAGCACGCCGCCCACGCCGGGGTCGCGCGCGAGGCGACGCAGCTCCTCCCGCGGGTCGCGGCCGAGCCAGCGCAGGGCGACCCCGACGCCCTGGGTGTCCGCGGTGCGGCTCGCCGCCGCGACGACGCGCGCGACGTAGGGATCGGCGAGCAGGTCCGCCGACGGCGACCCGACCGCGACCACGACGCGCTCGCCCCGCCCGCTCGCGAGCGCCCGCGCGCCCGGGTGCGGCACGTAGCCCAGCTCGTCGACCGCGGCAAGGACGGCGCGGCGCGCCTCGTCCGACACGCGGCCCGCCCCGCGCACGACGCGCGACGCCGTCGACCGCGACACGCGCGCGGCGGCCGCGACGTCGTCGAGCGTGGTGGTCGGCATGGCGTTCTCCTGGGCGGGGTCGTGTCGGCGGTGACGGGCGACGCGCCCGGAGCACCACGCTAACCCGGGGACCGCGCTCCGTGGAAGCGTTCCCACACCGTGTCCGCGCTGGAGTTCCCCGGCCGCGGTCGGGCGCGCGACCGCGTCGTCAGGAGGCGCGGCTCGCGGCCACGCGGTCGCCGTCCGTCGTGCGTACCCGCCGGGCGGCGAGGCGCAGCGCGACGACGGCGATCCCCGCGCCGACGAGCGCGCCGATCGAGTTGGACAGCCAGTCGTTCGTGTCGCACGACCGTCCCAGCGCCGGGACGAGCGCCTGGAACGCCTCGACGAGCGCCGACGCGACGACCCCGCCCAGCAGCGCGACGAGCGGGCGGCGGAGCAGCAGTGCCGCGAGGAGGACCGGCGGCACGAACAGCACGACGTTCGCGAACAGCTCGACCCGGGCCGGCGTCGGCACGGCCCACCCCACCGTGCAGACGGCGTACAGCTCGCGGTCGACCGGCACGAGCGTCAGCAGGAGCAGCGGCACGAGGGACAGGGCGAGCAGCGCGCCGGTGAGCCGACGGCGCCCGACGAGCCACGCGCCCGCGAGCGGGCCGACGACGACGAGGGCCGCGAGCGCGAGCGGCGACATCCAGGGGTGCGCGACGAGGAGCGTGGAGATCATGGGGGCGACAGTCTCTCAGGAGACGCGTGTCGGCGGGGCACGGTAGACCTGTGCCATGACGACGACGCCTGCGCCCTCCCCCGTCCCGACCCCGGACGCGGGCTGGTGGATCTGCCGCACGTGCGCCGTCGAGCACGCCGAGCGCCCCGGGGTGTGCGCGATCTGCGCCGACGAGCGCCAGTGGGTGCCCGCCACGGGCCAGGCGTGGACCACGCTCGCCGAGCTCGCCGCGGCGGGCGAGCGCCTCGTGCTGGAGGAGCTCGAGCCCGACCTGTTCGGCCTGACGAGCGAGCCGACCGTCGGCATCGGGCAGCAGGCCAAGGTCGTGCGCACCCCGGCAGGCACCTTGCTGTGGGACCCGCCGGGCTACGTGGACGACGCCGCCGTCGAGCAGGTGCGCGCGCTCGGCCCGGTCGTCGCGATCGCCGCGAGCCACCCCCACATGTTCGGCGTCCAGGTCGAGTGGAGCCGTGCGCTCGGCGACGTCCCCGTGCTCGTCGCCGAGGCGGACGCGCACTGGGTCGCGCGACCCGACCCGGTCGTCGAGACGTGGACCGGCGAGCGCGAGGTGCTGCCCGGCGTCGTGCTCTCGCAGCCGGGCGGCCACTTCCCCGGGAGCGCCGTCGTGCACTGGGCCGCAGGCGCCGACGGGCGGGGCGTGCTGCTCTCGGGCGACACGATCTTCGCCAACCCCGACCGCACGTCCGTGAGCTTCATGCGGTCCTACCCGAACCGCATCCCGCTCTCGGCGGCCGTCGTGCTGCGCGTCGCCGAGCGTGTGGCGCGGCGCCCGTTCGAGCGGCTCTACAACAACTTCGAGGGCGTGATCCCCGCCGACGCCCGTGCGGTCGTGCTTCGCTCCGCCCAGCGGCACGCCGCCTGGGTCCGCGGCGACTTCGACCACCTCACCTGACCGCACCACCGGCCAGGGCTGCGACCGCGCGCGGCCCGGCCGAGGATGGGAGCGGGAGGTGACGACGATGCCGAGACGTGTCTCAGGGGCCGCGGTGGCTGCGACGGGGACGTGGGTCGATCCGGAGGGCGTCCGCATGCCCGCAGGCGAGGTCCACGCGTGGGAGCGCGGCACCAACGCGACGGTGTGCCGCCTGCAGCTCAGCCGCCAGGGTCTCGTGCGGTTCCCCCACGTGACGTGGGCCGACGTCCAGCCCGCGACCGGGCGGGACGCCGACGCCGTCACGTCCGTCTGCCGCCGCTGCGCCGCCGGGACGGGCGCACGGCGCGACGAGAAGCCGTGGCGCCGGGTCGACCCGCGGCCGTGACGGCGTCCTCCCCGCCCGGCCGTGGACAGGTCGCCCGCAGGGCGCTCTGCGGGCTGGCCGTCGTCGTGGCCGTGGCGTCCGGCTGCGCTCTCGGGACCGGCGAGCCGACGGCGTACTGCCAGCCCGACGACCCGCTGGTGACGCCGCAGCGCGTCGCTCCGGGCGACGACCTGCACGTCGAGGTGGCGGGAAGCAGCGGAAGCACGGGGTGCGAGCGCGTGCTGCCCGCCCGCGCGCGCTACGAGGTGCTGATCACGGTCGCGGGGCCCGCGGACGATCCCGCCACCGGCCGGTACAGCGTCTCCCTCGGCGTGCTCGAACCCGACGACGAGGGCGACGCGGTGGGCCAGTTCCCCGTCCCTGACGACGTGCCGACCGGCGAGGCCGAGGTCTCGGTGAGCCTCCGGCACGCCCCCACCGTGTGCGAGGTCGACCCGACGATCGGGTGCGCTGCGCCGCCGTCCGCGCTCGTCGACGTCGCCCCCTGACGCGGGCGCTCGCCGGGACTCACGCCGAGACTGCCACCGGGGTGCCGGGGACGTCGCGCCGCACGACCGCCGCCTGCGGACCGGTGCGGAGCGCGACGAGCGCGACGTCGTCCTCCCCGTCGCCGGGGAGGACCTGGGAGAGCGCCGTCCGCACCACGTCGTCCAGGCTCGCGCCCGCCAGGCCCCGCAGCGCGTCGGCGAGCGCGGCGACGTCGTCGCGGATGCTGTGCCCGCGGCGCTCCACGAGGCCGTCCGTGTACAGGACGAGGGTGTCGTCGGTGTCGAGCTCGACCGTGTGGTCGTGCCGGCCCGCACCGGGGCGCAGCCCGAGCGGGAGGTCGTTGCGCACGGTGAGCACCTCCACCGCGCCGTCCGCGCGGACGACGACCGGGGGCAGGTGGCCCGCGCTGGACCAGCGGACGGTCCGCACGCCGCGGGAGCGCTCGTCGTCGCTCTGCTCGATGCGGGCGACGACCGCGGTCGCCACGGCGTTGATCCCCAGGGCGAGACCGTCGATCGCGGCGTCCACGCGCTCGAGCAGGCGGGCCGGGGTCGCGCCGCTGTCGTAGCCGATGGCGCGCACCAGGCCGCGGAGCTGGCCCATCGTCGCGGCGGCGCCGAGGTCGTGCCCGACGACGTCCCCGATGACGAGGGTCGTCACGCCGTCGGACGCCACGAACGCGTCGTACCAGTCGCCGCCGATGTCGCGGTCGTGGGTCGCGGGCTGGTAGTGCACCGCGACCTCGAGGTCCTCGGGTTGCGGCGGCTCGGTGAGCACCGCCTGCTGGAGCACGAGCGCGAGCTCGCGGGCGCGCGCCGTCTCCTCCTCCGACCGCTCCGCCCGACGGCGCAGCTCGTCCAGGGTCGTGCGCATCCGCGCGGCGTCGCGCAGCGCCGCACCGATGGTCGTGGCGAGACCGGTGAGGTAGCGCGCGTAGTCGTCGTCCCACGGGCGGCCGGGCGCCGCCTGGAGGACCAGCACGCCCGCGGCGCCCCGCGGGCTCGCGTCCCGCAGGGGCTTCACGACGCGGCCCGCCGCGACCTCGCGCTGCCCGGTGCTGAGCGTGCGCCCGACGGCGTCGGCCTCCGTACCGTCGGCCGCGTGGCCCGCCTCCAGGAGCACGCGCGGGCGCGGACCGTCGATGGCGTAGAACGCGACGCGCGCGACGTCGGCGCTGCGGGCGAGCACCTCGACCACCGGCCGGGCGAACGCGGCGAGGCTGCCCGCCGTCGTCGGCAGGACGGCGTGCAGCTCCCCGAGCGTGAGCAGGCGGCGCTGGTTCACGACCTCCCGGGTCGTCTCCGTCACGATGTCGAGGACGCCCGCGATCTGTCCGTCGTCGTCGACGAGGGGACTGTAGGAGAAGGTGAAGTAGGTCTCCTCGTCGAAGCCGGAGCGGTTCATCACGAGGGGCATGTCCTCGCTCCAGGTGGCGCGGCCCTCGGTGAGCACCGCGTCGAACAGCGGCTCGATGTCGTCCCAGATCTCCGGCCACACCGCACGGACCGGCGCCCCGAGCGCGCTCGGGTGCTTGTCCGTGCCGAGGAGGTCCCGGTACCCGTCGTTGTAGAGGAGCGTCAGCTCCGGACCCCACACGAGCATCGCGGGGAACCGGGTGGAGAAGCACAGCCGCACCGCGTGGCGGAGCGCGACCGGCCAGGTCTCGGGCTCCCCCAGCGGGGTGTCCGCCCACGCGACCTCGCGAGCGAGGCGACCGACGTCGCTGCCCGACGTCGCCTCGTCAAACCAGCTCGCGTCCGCGTTCACCTCCGCATCGTAGAGGGCTCCGGGCCTCGGGACGGCGCGTGGGGCGTGCTGAGACGGGCCGTTAATCGCTGTTCCACGCTGCGCGCACCGCGCAGGATCGGGGCCATGGACGACACGACGACGGAGCAGGAGCTCACCGGCGGCAACGTGAACGACGTCGTGCGGCGCGGGGACACCGTGCGGCGCTCGGCGGGTCCGTGGACCCCGACCGTCCAGGCGCTGCTGGCGTGGGTGCGTGCGCAGGGCGCCTCGTTCGTGCCCGCCCCGCTGGGGCTCGACGAGCAGGGCCGCGAGGTGCTCGGCTGGATCCCCGGCGAGACGGGCGGCTGGCCGATCCCGGACTGGGTGTGGACGGCCGCGGCACGCGAGCAGGCGGCGGGGATGCTGCGGACGGTGCACGACGCCTCGGTCGGCTTCGCTCCCCCGGGTGCCGTGTGGCGCTCGCCGGTGCG
Organism: Cellulosimicrobium sp. 72-3; assembly: GCF_013127315.1. NCBI lineage: Bacteria > Bacillati > Actinomycetota > Actinomycetes > Micrococcales > Promicromonosporaceae > Cellulosimicrobium > Cellulosimicrobium sp. 72-3. The sequence goes on along the minus strand of NZ_CP053419.1, from coordinate 104,998 downwards.
CGAGCCCGCGGAGATCGTGTGCCTCAACGACGTCGCGCCGTACAACATGGTGCACGACGGCGAGCGGGTCGTCGGGTTCATCGACGTCGACATGGCGGCGCCCGGGCCGCGCGCGTGGGACCTCGCCTACCTGGCCTACCGGATGTGCGGGTGGTGCGAGGACATGCCCGCTCCCGCGGACGCCCGGCCCGAGGAGCGGCTCGCGCACCTGCTGGAGGCGTACGGGCCGGACGCGGCGCCGGGGTCCGCCGTCGTGCTCCGCACGATGCGCGAGCGCCTGCTCGACCTCGCGGACTGGACCGAGGAGCGTGCCCGGACGACGGGCCGCGACGACCTGCGGGAGCACGCCGCGCTCTACCGGCGGGACGTCGAGCGCCTGCCGCGGGGGTGAGGGGTGGTTGCCGGTGCCGCACCAGCAGGGGGCAGAGATGCGGCACCGGCTGTCCCTCACGCTAGATGCGAACTGGACAAGCGTCCAGTAGCGAGAGCGGGTGAAGTTGACGAAGGTCCCTTCCGCTGACAGCGCTTTCCGCTGAAGATGTGGCCCATGGGGCTGAACTGGGGGAACACCGGACCGGACGTGTACGAGGCGCGCGCGCCCGAGGGCGTCTACCGCATCGTCGCGCGCGGCACGGAGTGGTGCCTCGAGAAGCCGTTCCCGACGCCAGGCCGCATCGGCGGGTTCCCGTCGACCGCCGAGGCCATGGCCTGGGGCGACGACCTGCACCTCGCCGCGAGCGGCCCGCGCGTCCGCACGCCGCAGCCCGCGTGGCCCACCGTGGACGAGTTCGCGCGCGTCGTCGACGTCCAGCCCACGGTCCTGCGCTCGTGGATCGCGGTGCACGCCGGCGGCTCGACGAGCCCTCGACGCCGCATCGACCCGGCGACCCAGCAGCGCATCCGCACGTTCTACCAGCTCGACCCGACGCCCTGACCCCGCGGCCCCACCGCCCCGCACCCCCCGCGTGACCCGCGCGGTGACCTGCTCCCAGCCGCTCAGCCACCCAGCAGCAGGGACACCCCGATCGTCGCCATGACGAGGGCGATCACGCCGTCGAGCACGCGCCAGGCCCCGGGCCGGGCGAAGACCGGCGCGAGCAGCCGCGCGCCGAAGCCGAGCGCGGTGAACCAGACGACGCTCGCCACCATCGCCCCGGTGCCGAACAACCACCGGGCGGTGTCGGCGCCTCCGGCCCCCACCCCGCCCGCGTGGGCGGCGGCGTAGCCCGCGGCGAGCGACCCCAGCAGCAGGACCGTGTCGAGGTACACGTGCGGGTTGAGCCAGGTGAGGGCCAGCGACGTGCCCACGGCCGACCGCGCCGACGTCGCCCCCGCGCCCGACGCCGGGTCGAGCCCTCCGGGGCGCAGCGCGCGCCGGGCGGCGAGCGCCGCGAGCGTCAGGAGGAACGCGGCGCCACCCCAGCGCACGACGGTGAGGAGCACGGGCGCACCCGTCACGAGCGCACCGAGGCCGGCCGTCCCGGCCGCGATGAGCACGAGGTCCGAGACCGCGCAGACGAGGACGACGGGCAGCACGTGCTCGCGCCGCAGCCCCTGGCGCAGCACGAACGCGTTCTGCGCGCCGATCGCGACGATGAGGGACAGCCCCGCGGCGAGGCCGGCGGCGAGGGGCGCGAGGAAGGACAGCACCCCTCGACGGTAGGGACGCGGCTCGATGAAGTACAGCGACAGATTCTGCAGAACCATAAGATGCGTTCATGGTTGACCTGCAGCCCGACCAGCTCCGCGCCCTCGAGGCGATCGCCGCGACCGGCACGTTCGACGCCGCGGCGCGCCGGCTCGGCGTCACGCCGTCGGCGGTGAGCCAGCGCATGCGTGCGCTGGAGTCCGCCGTCGGGCAGGTGCTGGTGCGGCGGGGCAAGCCCGCGGAGCTGACCCCGCCCGGGCGGGTGCTCGTGCGGCACGCACGTCACCTCGCGCTCCAGCAGGCGGACGTGCTCGCCGAGCTGGGCATCGGGCGGGACGGGCAGGACGCGGGCGACCCGGCCGCGCTGCCCGAGATCACGCTCGTCGTCTCCGGGGACGCCCTGACGACGTGGGCGCTGCCCGCGCTCGCCGAGGCGGCGCGGTGGGCACGGCTGGAGGTGCTCCGCGAGGACGAGGAGCACTCGATCGGTCTCCTGCGCGACGGGACGGCGGTCGCCGCGGTCACGTCGGTGGCGGACGCGGTGCCGGGCTGCCGGTCGACCCTCCTGGGCCGGATGCGCTACCGGCCGTGCGCGAGCCCGGCGTTCGTCGAGCGCTGGTTCCCCGACGGCCCGACGGCCGCCGCGCTCTCCCGGGCGCCCGTCCTCGCGTTCGACCGCAAGGACGACCTCCAGGAGCGCTACCTGCGGCTGCGGGCGGAGGAGGCGGGCACCGCGCTCGACCCGCCGCGCCACTACGTCCCGGCGTCGCACGAGTTCCGCCGGGCCGTCGAGCTCGGCATGGGGTGGGCGATGCTGCCCGACCTGCAGAGCGCCCGGGCCGAGCGGGCCGGGCGCCTCGTCGGCTTCGACGACGAGCGGGCGACGGAGGTGCCGCAGCACTGGCAGCAGTGGCGGCTGCACTCCGCCTCGCTCGACCGGCTCGCGACAGCGGTCGCACGCGCGGCGCGCGACGCGCTGGGATAGCACGTCGCGCGCCGCGGGCGTCGGTCAGCCGGCCAGCGCACCGGCCGGTTCGTCGGGCGGGGGCACCTCGTCGGGGCCGACGATCTCGACGAGGTCGAGGGCGTGGCTGAACTCCAGGATCTCGAGCACCTGGGGCGGGACGCCGAGGAGTCGCGGTCGCGACTCCTCGGTCACCTTCATGAGGAGCAGGTGCAGCCCCGACGAGTCCATGAACGTCACGGCCGAGAGGTCGACCGTCTTGGGTCGGCCGTCGATCGTGGCGGCGAGCCGTGCCTTGACGTCGTGGGTGACCGCGAAGTCGATCTGGCCCCACATCACCCAGCGACGGCCGCCGTCCTCGACGCGGACTCCCCCGGTGCCAGTGCTCCCCACGACGCTCCCGTCCCCGACGTCACCGACGGTGCGCCGTGCGCACGGTCAGCCCCGGTTGTTCCGGGTGACCGCACCGTACACGCCGAGGGTGATGAGCGAACCCAGGATGGCGAGGAGCCAGGTGCGGAAGTCGCCCAGGTCGCCCAGCGAGGTCCCGAAGAACACCGAGCCGAGCCACCCACCGAGCAGCGCGCCCAGGATGCCCAGCAGGATCGTGATGATCACCGAACCGGTCTGCTTGCCCGGCAGGACGGCACGGGCGATGAGACCGGCCACGAGGCCGAGGACGATGTACGCGATCCAACCCATGAGTACTCCTCCGATATGTCGGTTTCCCTTGCGGACGTGAACACTCCCAGGGTCCGGGACTCCTCGCACGCGCTGGCGCCGTCTCACCCGCACCCCGTTGCGGACGTCACACCGCCCGACGCGCGGGGCGCAGCCCTCGCTGCCCCGGTCAGGGGGCGCGCGGGGCGGCAGGCCGAGGGGCGCGTCGAGGCGACGGCGGGGTCGGGGCCCGGGACGCCGCCAGGACCGTGCGCTCGACGTCCCGCACCACGGACGCCGCGGTCGCGTCGTCGAGGCGCGCCGCGTCCGCCGTGAGCACGACGTCGACGCCGCCGTCCGGCGCGTCCACGAGGTGCAGCGTGAGCGTGACGCCGCCCTGCTCGTCGGACGCGTCGGCGCGCGCCAGCCGCCGCGACCGCGTGGGTCGTGCGCGCAGCGTCCGGTCGGGCCCGGTGCCGCGCCGGTCGTTGTACCAGCAGGTCCCGTCGTGCGCGGTCGTCAGGTCGGCGGCGGCCTCCCGCCGGAGCAGGTCCTTGTCGTAGTACGCCGAGCGGTACGCCGTCATCGCGGCCCGCCAGACGCGCGGCCCGACCTCCTCGAACGGGGCGTCGAGGCCGTCGACGTGGAGCAGCCCCTCCATCGCCGTCGTCACGACGGCGTCCGCGAGCGCCGGCCGGAACCGGTTGCTCACCATGACCTGGAGCGCGAGGTCGCCGCGGCCCGCGGCGGCGGCCAGCGCCCGGCACGACGCCGCGAGCAGCACGCCGGACGTGCTCGTGCGCCACCGGGCGGCCACGCGCTCCGCCGCGGGCCCGAGGCGGAGCGAGCGCAGGACGGTCTGCCGGTAGCGCGGCCGCGCGGCGGCCTCCGCGCCTCCCGCGCCTCCGTCCTCCGTGCCCTCGTCTCCTCTGCCCTCGCGGACGGCGCTCCCGCGGTCGGCGTCCCCGCCGTCCGGGCCCTCGCCGTCGGCGCTCCCTCGCGGGAAGACGACGACGGGCGCCGCCCGCATCGTGCGCAGGGTGCGGGCTCGGGCGGCGGCGTCGTGCCGGCGGCCGTCGTGTGACGTCTGCCAGGCCGCCTCGTCGAGCGGCGTCCACGCGGCCCGCTCGGGCGGGGCGCTCCCCGCGGCGAGGGCCGTGAGGTCGGCGTCGAGCACGGGCAGGCCCCAGCCGTCGAGGGCCGTGTGCGCGAGGACGAGCACGGTGTGGTGCACCGCGCCGTCGACGGTCACGAGACCGGCGCGCACGGGCAGGTCCGTCGCGTAGTCGAACCTCCGGCCCCAGAGCTCGTGACGCATGCGCGCGCCGCGCACGGCGACGGCGGCGAGGTCGTCGACGCGCTCCTCGACCACCTCGACCGTCCCGACACCGCAGAGCTCCTGGACGAAGCCGTCGCCCCGCGCGTGCATTCGCGTCCGCAGGGAGTCGTGGCGCTCGACGAGCGCGCGCACCACCTCCACCGCCGCGGCGGTGGGCAGCGGTCGGTCGAGCGGACCGCCCCACACGAGGTTGAACTGGTGGTCCTGCGGCGCGAGCGCCGCCAGGGCCCGCCGGATGGCGGTCTGCCCCCACGTGGCGGGCCCCTCGCCCGCGCTCCCGCGGACCTCGACCCGGTGCACGACCCTCATCGGGCCCCCTCCCCTGCGGCGACCGGTCGCGGCACGCGGACCGGGCGGTCGCGCTGCTCCCCCGGCCACGTCCGGACGCGGCACACGTGCGGGCGCGCGCCCGGCGTCGCGCACGCGGCGACGGCTCCGTCCGGGGCCGGCACGTCGGACACCCACCACTCCTGCCCGCGCCACGCGCCGTCGTCGGCCCGCACGAGCCCCGGGGCCGCGACGTCGAGGCCGAGCACGTCGAGCAGGCGCCCGCCGACCGCCTTGGCGCACGCCTCCAGGCGCGCGAGGCGACGCCAGTCGTCGGCGGCTCCCGCGGTCCGTGCCGCGGGGGCGAGGTAGCGCGCCGCGACGCGGGCGACGTCCACGCGAGGGTCGCGCACCTGCACGTCGACGCCCACGTCGTCGGCGGCGAGCGCGACGAGCGCGTGCCCCCCGCTCCGGGAGAGGTTCCACCGCTGCCCGACGACGGGCCCCGGCTTCCCGTGCGGCCCCACCTCCCACCCGACGTCCGCGGGTGCCAGGCCCGCGCGCCGCGCGAGGATCGCGCGGGCGGCGACGTGGGCGTGCACGTACCGGGAGGCGTCGACGGCCACCGCGAACCGCCGGGACCGCGCCCGCTCCGCCGCGCCCAGCAGGGTGTCGCCGCCGAGCACGGGGACCGTCGTGTCGACGTACCAGGCCTCGACGTCGAGGACTCCGCTCATGCCACGACCTCCAGGCTCGCGACGCGCAGGGGGCGGTCGGCCCGCACGAGGACCTCCAGCCCGCCGCACAGGGGTCGTGCCGTCACCGGCCGCAGGTCCGGCACGCGGTGGTGCGCCCCCGGCACGGGCTCGGGCCCGACGGCGAGCACGGCCGCCGTCGCCCCGCGACCCGCCGCGACGCCCGCCGCCGAGTCCTCCAGCACGAGGCACCGCCGCGGGTCGACGCCGAGCAGCCGGGCCCCGGCGCGGAAGCCCTCGGGGTCGGGCTTCCCGCGCGTCACGTCCTCCGAGCACACGAGGGGCCCCGGCACCGGCAGCCCCGCCGCGGTGAGGCGCGCGAGCGCGACCTCGCGCGCCGCCGACGTCACGACCGTCCACGTGCGCGGGGCGAGCCCGGCGAGCAGCTCGGCCGCGCCCGGCACGGCGACGACGCCCTCGGTGTCGTCGCACGAGAGGCGGTGCAGCCACGCGACCTCGCGCGCGACGTCGGCGCCCGGCGCGACGAGGCGGACGACCTCGACGTCGCGCCGCCCGTGCGACGCGGCGACGACGGCCGCGCCGTCGAGCCCGAGGCGGGCGGCCCACGCGAGCGTGTGGCGCTCGATCGCGGCGGACGAGTCGACGAGCGTGCCGTCGAGGTCGAGCAGCAGCGCGTCGCCGCGCCACCGCCACACGCCCGCAGGGCCGCCGCTCACAGCAGCTCCGCCGCGCGCGCGGACCGCGCCGCGGCGTACCGGTCGGCGTACTCCTGCGCGGCACCCGTCGCGTGCTGGAGGCCGAGCGGCGCGCGGCTCGGGCGGCCGAGCGGCTCGCCCACCGCGCGGGCCACGACGGGCAGGCCGGCCGCCTCGTCCGCGAGCGCCACGAGGAGGTCGGCGGCGTCGAGCCGCTCCCCGCCCGCGGCCGACGCCCGGCGTGCCGCCCACAGCCCGCGCGAGACGTGCCGTCCGCCCGGCACGAGGCCGAGGAACCCCCGCACCTCCAGCCGCTCGCACGCGAGGACCTCCACCGTCGCCCGGGCGTCCTTGGTCCGCCCGTCGCCGTGCACGGGGTCGGGGCCGCCAGGCGCCGGGTGAGGGCGGCCCGTCCCGTCGCCCGCGGAGGACACGGTGTCGTCCGACCCGACGGCGGTCGCCGCTACGCCGTGCTCGGCCACGACGCCGTGCTCGTCCACGACGTCCTGCTCGTCCGCCACGAGGTGCTCGGCCGCGCCGTCGAGGTCGCCGTGCGCGGCGAGGTCGGCGACGGCGTCCGCGGCCTGCGCACCGCACGACGCGCAGTCGTGCACGACGACCCGCACCGGCACCGCGGGACCGGCCACGCGGCAGACGACGGCCGCGTCCCGCTCGGCCAGGACCCGCACCGCGTCGAGCGCGGCCGGGTCGAGCCGGTCGCCGAGAGCGGCCGGGCCGCGACGGTCGTCGTGAGCGGCCGGGTGGGGACTGTCGTCGCCAGCGGCCGGGCCGCGACGGTCGTCGCGTGCGGCCGGGTCGGGCCGGTCTCCGCGCCCGCCGGGGCCGGGCCGGGCGGGCCCCGCGGGGGACGCGCCGCCCGCCGTGGCGGCGTCCCGCACCGTGGTCGCCCAGGCCGCGCCCGCGGCGAGCGCATCGAGACCGAACGCGACGAGCTCGTCGACGCGGCCTTCGGGGCGGTCGGCGGGGACCAGCCCCGAGAGCACCCACGTCCGCACCGCGGCTGCCCGGTGCGCCGTCGTCCCGGGGCCCGCAGGCGGTGGCCAGGCGGTCCGCGCGACGTCGGACCCGAGCAGCCAGCACGCCGCGCCGAGCTCGACGAGCGCGGCGGGCGCGACGCCCCCCAGCCGCGGGCAGACGCCCGCGGCGAGCGCCGCGACGTCGTGCGCGACGACCGCCGGGTCGACGCCGAGCCACCCCGCCCAGGCGTCCCAGGCCCACCCGAAGGGGTGCTCGAGCGGCTCGCCCGCCGCGGGCCGCAGCACGCGCAGCGTGCAGCGCGACCGTTCGAGCGTGACGGCGACCGGCCGCAGGGTCGCCGGGACGCGCGCCGGCGTGCGCTCCGGCCCGGGCCGGTCCCACGCGTCCGGGTCGACGACGTCGCCCGCCGGGACGGTGGCGTGCCGGGCGCCGTGCGCGTCGTTGCCCGCGAGGCTGGGGCCGTCGCCGTGCTCCAGCAGGTGCGGGAGCGTCGCGACGACCGGGTACCGCTCGCGCGCGCAGAACGTCACGACGGCCTCGTCGTCGTCGCGCGCGTCGTCGGGCAGGGTCGCGAGGTGCGCGGCGAGCCGTCGGGCGCCGTCGGCGGGGAGCACGAGGCCGAGCGTCGGCACCCACTCGTCGTGGCCGAGCGGCGCCCAGGCCTGGCCCGCCGCCGCGGCGGCGCGCACGAGGTAGGCGTTGCGCGGGCTGTTCCAGTTCGAGTACAGCGCGACGGCGTGCCGCGGCCGGGCCCGCACCGCCCGCCGGACGAGCTCGGCGAAGCCCGCGACGGGCGTGACGTCGTCCTGCAGCACGAGGTGGTGCGTCGCGCCGGGCGCGACGGCGGCCCAGGCGCGCTTCGCGGTGCGCAGCGGGCTGGGTGGACCGTCCGGGTCGGGGTCCTCGACGACGCGGACGTCCAGCGGCGCGCACGCGCGCACGAGGGCGGACACGTCGCCCCGCGCCGGGTGGTGCATGACGACGACGCTCAGCACCGGGTCGCGGACCTCGCCCCGCGCGGCGGTCACCCGCCCCGGCCCGGGCTCCCCGGCGCGCGCGACCGCCGGCCCGGCCGTCACGGCGCGACCTTCCGCGCCCGGCCGCCGCCCGCGCGTCGTCGCACGAGACGCACCGCGACGGGGAGCAGGACGGCCAGCCCGACGACGTTCGCCACCGCGATCGTCGCGTACAGCGCGGTCGGCCCGCCGCCCGCCCGCGCGAGCGCCCCGCCGACCCCGAGCGACACCGCGTGGTAGAGCACGTTGAGCGTCACGGCGACGCGCCCGTACCCGAGCTGCTCGAGCAGCGTCACGAGGTACAGCACGAGGCCCACGCCCGCGTACGACGGCCCGACGACCCGCAGGTACAGCGCAGCCTGCGCGGCGACCTCCGGGTCGGCGGAGAGCTGCCCCGCGAGCAGGGGCGCCGCCGCGAGCACGAGGGCGCCCACGACGACGTACGTCCCCGCGACCACGACCGTCCCGGCCCGGAACGTGCGCGGCAGGAGGCCGAGCGCACCTGCGCCCCACTGCTGGTTCATGACGATGCTCACCGCGGCCGCGAGGCCGATGGCCGGCACGACGACGAGCGTCTGGACCGTCGCGGCGCCGCCGAACCCGGCGACGACGTCGGTCCCCGAGGGCCCGAGCACCCACACCATGACGAGGTTCGTCACGGTGAGCAGGAGGTAGGACAGACCGACCGGCAGGCCGACGCCGAGGAGGAGCGCGCGCACGTCGACGCCCCGGTGGTCCGCCGCGCCCGGTCGCGCGGCGCCGCGCATCCGTCGTCCCGGGGGCGGGAGGAGGCGTGCGCGCACGAGGAGGGCCCACGCGACGCCCGCGCCGACGAGGGTCGACCCGGCGATCGCGACCGGGACGGCGAGGACGCCGAACCCGCCGACCAGCCCGACGAGCCACACGACGAGCACCTGGAGCCCCGCGACGAGCAGCGCCACGGTCGCCGACGCGCCCGTGCGGCCCCAGCCGCGCAGCGCGGCGGCCGCCACCGCCGTCGGCACGGACAGGACGCTCGCGAGCACCGTCCAGCGCGCGAACGCCACGAACTCCGCGACGAGCGGGCCCGGCACGGAGAGCACGGTCGCGAGCGCCGGGGCGGCGAGGACGACGAGAAGAGCCACGGCGCCGAGCACCGCACCGCCCGCGGCGACGAACCGCCCCAGGAGCGCCGCCGTCGCGGACGACGGCACGTCGTCCCGGCCGCGCGCGCCACGCAGGCGCGCGAACCCGACCTGCGTCGAGACGTCGAGACCCTCCTGGACGGCGAGGACGAGGAACGTCACGGGGATGAACAGCGAGCGCACGTACAGGGCGTCGTCGCCCATGTGGCCGAGGAGCGCCGCGACGACGAGCTGCGCGAGCGCCCCGACGACGAGCGCGGCGCAGATCGGGCCCGCGAGCCGCAGGACGCGCCGGCGCAGCTCCGCGACCGACGGCGCCGACGCGCCCGGCAGCCCCGACCCGCCCGGAAGCGCGGCGTCAGGTTCGAGCCCGGGGACGGGCAGGGCCGGTGCCGTTCCCGCCTCCCTAGACGAGCTCGACATGCCGTGCCCTGCCCTGCAGCCAGCCCTGGGCGAGCGTGAGCCGCTGGACGGTCCGCGTGCCCTCCATCATCTCCAGGCCGGGAACGTCGCGGACGAGCTTGTCGAGGTACGGGTGCTCCCACCGCGCGCCGGGGCCGAGCAGCGCGGGCACCGTGCGCGTGACCTCCTCCGCGAGGTCCAGCGCCGTGGCCTTCGCCGCCGCGGGCAGCGTCCCGTCCGCCGGGTCGGCGTCGGCGCCGCGCGCCGCCTCGAGCACGAGGGCCCGGGCCGCGTGGAGACGGTCGTCGAAGGTCTCGAGCAGCCGGCGCTCGTCGGCCCGGAACGACGACCGCTCGGCCCGCACGTAGTCGAGGGCCGCCTGCGTGACGCCCACGGCCAGCGCCGCGACGACGGGGCGGAGCCGGTTGAACGTGCGGACCGCGCCGAGGAGCCCGCGGCGCGACGGCGAGAGGTGCCGGCCCAGGGTGTCCTCCGGGCGGAGCGGCACGTCGCGGAGCCGGACCTCGCCGAGCTGCACGGCCCGCATGCCCGTCGTCACGAGCGGCGCGGCGTCGAAGCCCGGGCGCGCGGTGTCGACGAGGTAGACGCCGACCCCGAGCGGGCCGGGGCGGTGCCGCGCGAACACGACGCCAAGGCTGGCCCGGGCGACGTTGCCGACGTACTTCTTGTGGCCGCGCAGGACGCCTCCTGCGACCACCGCGGTCTCGAGCGCGGCGGCGTCCGAGCCGCGGTCGGGCTCGGTGAGCCCGAAGAACGTCCAGGTGCGCGGCTGCGCGACGTGCCGGTAGAAGCGGTCGCGCTGGTCGTCGTCCGCGAGGTCGTCCACGACGACCCCGGACATCGACGGCCCCGGCGCCCCGACGACGACGGACGCGTCGCCCCACGCGAGCGTCTCGGCGACGACGGCGCGCTCGACGCACGTCCGCACGAGCACGGGCACGCCCCGCACGCGCAGCGGGTCGTCGAGATAGCCCGGCGGGAAGCCGCCCAGCTGCCGGTACGGCAGCACTCCGGCGTCGAGGAGCGCGTGCAGCGCACCCGGGTCGGCGTCGACCGCGAGCGCGCGCTCGCGGAGCGCGACGGCCACGGGGCGCAGGTGGTCCCGCAGCGCGACGAGGTCGACGGTGGTCATGCGTCCTGCCCTTCCCCGCCGCGGGTCGCCCCGGTCGGCAGCGTGCCGCTCGCGTGGCCGAGCAGGTCGATCGTGCGGGCCAGCCGGGCCGCGTCGCCGTCGACGAACCCCGAGGCGCCGAACAGGTTGTGGACGGCGCGCGACGTGCGGTCGAGCACCGCGGTGACCCGCGCGAGCGTCGTGGCGGGGACCCGCCCGTCGTCCGCCCGCTCCCCGGGTTCCGGAGTCACGCGCGCCAGCAGCGCCTGCGCCTCCAGGTGCGCGAGCGCGGCGTCCGCGAGGACGAGGCGGACCGGCGGCAGGTTCACCGTCGCCGTGCCGCCGATGCTCCGGCCGCGCAGCCGGTCGACCGCACGGTCGGCCAGCCGTTCGCACAGGCCGGTCCGCGCCCACGCGACCCCGACGCGCCACGCGGCGTCCGCGGCACGGCCACGCCGGTCGTCCACCGGCTCGGACGCCGCCGCGCGCCAGGCGAGCAGCGGGCCCGCGTCCGACAGCACCTCGCCCAGCAGCGCCGACCCGGGCGGCGGGGCGACGTCGTCGGGCAGCAGGACGCACTCCCCCGGCAGCACGGCGACCGGCAGCACCGCGGCGAGCGCGACGAGCGCCGCGACCGCGCCCTGCTCGCGCGCGACGTCGCGCACCCCGGGGACCCCGGTCGCCACGACGTCGGCACTCACCGTGCCCGCGTCCCGCGAGACGACCCCCGCGCTCATGCGAGCACCGCCTCGCGGGCGCGGCCGCCGGCCTCCGGGGCCGTCGCGGCCGACCGCGGACCGAGGGCGAGCGAGCAGCGGTAGCCGAGCTCGACGCACCGCTCGTGCAGCACGACGGGCGCGTCCGGGGCGTCGTCGTCAGCGAGCACCTCCCAGACGCCCGTCGCCGCAGCCCCGGGGTCGGCGTGCCGCACGACGTCGCCGTCGAGCAGGGGCACGTCGGCCGGGTCCACGTCGACACCGAGGACGACGCGCCGGACGTCCGGGCCCGCGCCGCGGGGTGCGTCGGACGAACCCGCCGGCGCGCCGCGGCCCGCGGGGCGCGGACCCCGCGGGGCGCGCGCGACCGACAGACCCTCGACCGGCCGCCCCGCGCCGTCGCGCGCGACGACGAGCGCGACCACGCGGTCCCGCGCCGGGACGCGCGTCTCCGCGGGCGGGAGCGTGCACTGCTCGAGGACGAGCACGACGGCCGTCCCCCCGCTCGCTGCGTCACCAGACCCGACGCCCGGCCCGCCGACTGGCCCGACACCCGACCCGCCGTCAGCGAGCAGCTCGCCCGCGAGGCGCAGCGCGGTGAACGGGCCCGCGAGCCCCTGCTCCGTGACGCAGAAGGTGGACGGGCCGCCGTCGAACAGGTCCGCGACGAACCCGCCGAGGAGCCGTTCGTGCTGGAGGTCGGGCGTCGTCACGACGAGCACCACGAGGCGCACGTCGTCGAGCAGGCTGCGCCCACCGAGCGCCGCGCGCGCCGCGCGGATCATCGTCGGGTAGTCGCGGCCCGGCCCGTCCTCGAGCCAGTCCGTCGGCTGGTCCTCGCCGTAGACGTACCGCAGGTCCTCCGCGACCGACCGCCGCGTCCCGTCCCCGACGGGCGCGAGGTCGTCGACCGGCACGTCCACGACGGCCCGCACCCGCAGCGCGTCCTCGCGCGGATCCGACACCGGCGAGGCTCCGGGCCCCGCACCGCTGCCCCCGAGCGGCACGTCAGTTCCGGGTCGAGTGCTCGACGACGAAGCCGGTCAGCGAGCCGACCGTCTCGAGGTGGTGCTGCTCGAGCGACTCCGGGTCGACCTCCATGTCGAGCGAGTCCTCGAGGGCCATGAGCAGGCCGAGGACGCTCGTGGAGTCGAGGTCGAGGTCGTCGAACAGGCGCGTCGCCGCAGTCACGTCAGGCAGCGGTCGCCCGAGGACGCTCGACAGGGCCTCGACGACGGCCCCGACGACGCGCTCGCGGCCGAGGGCCTCCTGCGGCTCGGTGCTGGTGCTCACGATGGTTCCTCCGGGTGGTGGGTCGGCGCCCGCGGGGCGGGCGGTGGCTGGACGACGACGGACGGGCGGTGGGTCAGGGGACGGCGCCGACGGCGACGGGCTCGACCCGCGCGCCGAGGTCGTGGAACACCTGGCGCGCGAGGAGGTCGTCGGGCGTGTCCGCGTGCCGGACGAGGAACGTCTCGTCGCCCAGCGTGAGCACCTCGGCCGGGTACCCGTGGCTGAGGAAGTGCACCGGCGACGCCGTCGCGCCGTACGCGCCGGAGCGGTCCACCGCGACGAGGTCGCCCGGCGCGAGGTCGGCCGGGAGCGGCACGGCCTTGCCGATCGTGTCGTTGGGGGTGCAGAGCGGGCCCGTCACGTTCCACGCGACGTCCTCGGCGGTCGAGGCGGTCCCCACGCGACGCATCGGGAAGTTGCGCTTGACGAACGACCCGATACCGACGGCCGCCATGTGGTGGTTCGTGCCGCCGTCGGCCACGGCGAACCGCTCGCCCATCGACTCCTTGACGTACCGCACGCGCGCGACGTACGTGCCGCAGAGCGCCACGAGGTAGCGGCCGAGCTCCATGACGAGGTCGGTCCGGGGGTGGCGCTGCACGAACGCCTCGACGACGGGGTTGAGCGCCGCGGTGAGGACCTCGACGTCGAGGTCGCGCTCGCGCTCGAAGTACGCGACGCCCAGGCCGCCGCCGACGTCGACGAGCTCGAGCGGGAACCGCAGGCGCTCCGCGAGCCGTTCGGCGAGCTCGAAGATCCGCGTCGTGTTCTCGACGATCGTGCCCTCGTCGAGGATCCGCGTCCCCATGTACACCTGGACGCCCACGACGCGGGCCGCGGCGAGGCCGTCGCACAGGTCGGGCGCGTCGAGGAGCTGCTGCTCGTCGATGCCGAACTGGCGCGGCTTGCCGCCCATGGTGAGCCCGGAGCCCTTGACCGAGAACGACGGGTTGACGCGCAGCACGACGCGCGCGGGCCGTCCCACCGCCTGCGCGAGCTCGTCCACGAGCGCGAGCTCGGGGAGCGACTCGACGATGATCGCGCGCACGCCCGTGTTGAGGCACGAGACGAGCTCGTCCCGGCTCTTGCCGGGACCGAGGAACAGGACGTCCTGCGGTGCGACGCCCGCGGCGAGCGCGGTGCGCAGCTCGGCGAGCGACGACACCTCGGCGTTCGCGCCGAGCGCGTGCAGCAGCCCGCAGACGCTGACGTTCGGGTTCGCCTTGAGCGAGTAGAAGATCCCCAGCGCGGGGTGCAGCCGCTCGCGCAGCGCCCGGTAGTTCGCGGCGAGCACGTCGCCGTCGTACACGTACACGGGGGTCCCGTACCGCTCCGCGACCGCGGCGAGGTCCGCGCTCCCGGGCGTCGTCGGCCGGGTCGGGGTCGTGGTCATCGGGCGTCTCCTTGGGTGGGGCGGGCGGTGGGCCGCGAGGCCAGCCGCTCCGTCACGGCGCGGTCGAGGCGGGTCAGGGTGTCCTCGTCGGGCGCGACGAGGAGGCCGTGGAGCCGGCCCGCGAACGTCGTGCCCGGCGTCGGCCCGGACGCGCCCGACGCCCCCGCGTTGACCGTGCCGGTCCCCTGGACCACGAGGCCCGCCTCGCCGGGGGCGCCGGGCAGCAGGTCGCCGAGCAGGTCGTGGAGCGCCGCGAACGGGAGCGGCGCGTCGAGCACCAGCGGGTACTGGCGCGCGAGCGCGACCCACCCGTCGGGCTGGAACCGCTCCTGGAGCGGGACGGTGTACGTCGACATGTTGCTGCGCGCGTTGATCTCGAGCACGGGCAGGAGCCGGCCGTCGGTGCGCACGAGCGCGTCGACCCCGACGAGGCCGTGGAAGCCGTCGGCCGCGAGCCGCGCGCCGAGGCGGCCCGACAGCTCGGCCAGCGCGTCGACCTGCTCCGCCGGCAGGCGCGACGGGATGCGGTGGCCCTTGTGGACGCCGCCCTCCGTGATCGCCTCCTTGACGAAGTCGAACGCGACCGAGCCGTCCCGCGCGACGGTGAAGTGGTAGTTGAGGTCCGTCGCCTTGTCGGCCCACACCTCCACCACGACGGCGAGGCGGTCGTCGCCCGAGCGCGCGGCCCGGCGCGCGACCATGCGCACGAGCTGGTCGAGCCGGCGCGGGTCGTCGACGACGAGGATCCCCTTCCCGGAGACGCCGTACGCGTCCTTGACGCCGACGGTCGCGCCGTCCGCGACGAGCCGCGCGGCCTCGGCGCACGCACGCTCGAAGTCCTCGACGGTGCGGCACGCCCAGCCACGCGCCTGCTCCACGCCCAGCTCGTCGCACAGCCCGCGGCTGTAGACCTTGCTGTTGACGGTCTTGGTCGTCGCCGCGTCGGGGAGCACCGAGCGCAGGCCCGTCGCCGTCGCGAGGTCCTCCTCGGCCGACGACGTCCCGTGCGCGAGGAGCCGCACGCCGTCCGCCGCGAGCTCCCCCAGGCGCGCGAGCAGCGCGGGCGAGTCGAGCGCGTCGAGCGTCACCGTGCGCAGCGGGTCGCTCGACCCGGCGACGTGCACCGTGGGGAGCCCGACGCCGAGCGCGTCCAGGTGCGCGAGGTGGTCGGGGTCCGGCTCGGCCTTGAGCACGACGTGGTCGCGCGGGCCCGCGAGGAGCAGCGCGAGCTCGTCCATGCGGTGGACGAGCGCCGCCGTCGCCGACGCGCCGCCGACGGCGGGCAGGCCGACCTCCCCGGCCGCCCACGCGTCCTCGACCTCGACGTTCCCCAGCAGGACGAGCGGCGCGTCGGGCGCGCCCGCGAGCGCGCGCTTCGTCCGCGCGAGGAACGGCTCGCGGCCGGCCGCCGTGGTGGTCTGCGGGGCGGTCCCCGTCACCTGGTCGACCGTCATGCCTGCTCCTTCGTGTCGTGGGCCGTGGCGCCGTCGGAGTCCTCGGAGACCCCGGTGACCCCGGAGCCCTCCGAGGCCTCGTGGCGCAGGACCATGGCGGAGAACGTGGCGCCCAGCCCGACGGCGACCATGAGGAACGGGTCGCCGGGCCGCAGCCGGCCCTCGGCGCGCGCGGCGGCGTAGCCGATGAACGAGTCCGCCCCGAAGCAGTGCCCGGTCACCGGGACGTCGTCGAGCCGGACGCGCGCGAGCGGGAGGCCGAGACGCGCGCACAGCCGCCGCCAGGACACGCGGTTGACGTTGTGCGGCAGGACCAGCGCGAGGTCGTTCAGCGTGAGGCCCGCGCGCTCGACGGCCTCCAGCACGACCTCGGCGAGCACCTCGGTGTACGCGACGCCGAACGGGCCCGCGAGGTCCTCGGGGAGCGGCACCTGGTGGTACTCGCCCAGCGTGCGGGTCGCGTAGGCGAGCACGGGGCTGCCCGACGCGGGCCCGTCGGCGGACGAGCCTGCCGGGCCTGACGCCGCGACGAGGCACGCCGCCGTGCCCTCGCCCATGATCGTCGTGCCCTCGATGAGCCGGGAGCCCGGGCTGAACGCCTTCTCGCCCGTGAGCACGAGCGCGAGCGCGTCCGGGTCGCCGTCCGACGCGAGGAGGCGCCCCGCCAGGTCGACCGCGAGCAGCGCCGACGCGCACGCGTGCTGGGTGAGCGTCCACACGACCGCGTGGTCCAGACCCAGGCGCGTCGCGGCGTCGTGCAGGGGGTTCATCCCGACCGGGGCGACCGTCGCGATGGTCCGCGCCCCCAGCACGTACCGGACGCGGTGCTCGTTGCCCGCGAGCCCGGGCACGGCGCGCGCCGCGGCGACGAGCAGGTCGGTGAGGGTCTGCCCCGGCGCCGTGCACACCTCGCGCAGCCCGAAGAACCGCTCGAACACGCCGAGCTCGAGGTGGTCGAGGCCGAGCTCGTCGGCGAGGTCCCGGATCGGCACGCGCGTCGCGGGCACGTGCGCGCCGACGTCGACGAGGGTCGTCATGCCGCCGTCCCGGGGACGTCGACGACGCTGCGCAGGTGCGCCGCGAGCGCGCGGGGCGTCGGGTTGTCGACGACGGCCTCCGGGTCGATGTCGACGCCGAGGACGTCCTCCAGGTCGCCGAGCAGCGCCAGCACCTGGACCGAGCCGAGGCCGAGCCCGGCGAGGTCGGCCCCTGGGTCCACGTCGGCGGGGGCGACGCCGAGCGCGGTGGCGACGTGGCGCAGCACGAGGTCGTCGAAGGCGTCGGGGCGGGGTGCGGTCATGGTCGGCTCCCTGCGAGCTCGGGGTGCGCGCGGTCGCGGGCCGCGCGCAGGGAGTGGAGCGCGGCCAGGTCGCCCCGGCCGTGCAGGTCGCGCGCCCGGCCGCGCTGGATCTTGCCGCTCGTGGTCCGCGGCACCTGGCCGGGACGCACGAGGACGACGTCGTGCACCGCGGCGCCCGAGACCGTCGCGAGGTGGGCCGCCATCTGCCGGACGACGGCGTCCAGCTCCTCCTCGGCGCTCGCCGCCCCGCCCGCCCGGGCGCCCGGCGTGGGGCGGAACTCCTGGACCGCGCACAGCGTTCCCGGTCGGCCGTCCGCCTCGAACACCGCGCCCGGGCGGCCCTCGGCCCCGGGGTGCAGGCGGCGCAGCTCGCGCTCCAGGTCGTACGGGTAGAGGTTGCGCCCCGCGACGATGAGGAGCTCCTTGATGCGGCCCGTGACGACGAGCTGGCCGCCGTGCAGGGCCCCCAGGTCGCCGGTCCGCAGCCACGGGCCCGTGCCGTCCGCGGCGACGGCGCCGAAGGTCTCCGCCGTCGCGGACGCCGCCGCGTCGCCCCAGTACCCGGCCGCGACGCTGCCGCCGCGCAGCCAGACCTCGCCGACCGCGCCGTCCGGCACGGTGGCGCCCTCGCCGTCCACGACCCGCAGCTCTACCCCGCTCGGCACGCCGCAGCACACGAGGCGCGCGCCCGGCCCCTCGACCGCCGCAGCGTCGGGGAGGGCGGACAGGTACGTCGCCTCCTCCGTCACGACCAGGCGGCCGTCGGCGAGCGCCGTCTCGTCCGCCGTGACGACGAGCGGGAGCCGCCTGTCGGGGTACGTGGCCGTCAGCGTCGCCTCCGCGAGGCCGTAGCCCGGGCCGTGCGCGGACCCGCGGAAGCCCACGGGCTCGAACCGGCGCGTGAACGCGTCGAGGACGGCCGGGTCGACCGGCTCGGCGCCGCCGAGCGCCCAGCGCAGGCGGGACAGGTCGAGCTCGGCGAGCTGGTCGTCGCGCACGCGCCGCGCGCACTGGTCGTAGCCGAAGTTCGGCGACGCCGTGACGGTCGCCCCCGTCTCGGTGATGGCGGAGAGCCAGCGGACAGGGCGCTTGAGGAACGACGTCGAGGGCACGACGACCGCCGTCGCCCCGAGGCCGAGCGGCACGAGCAGCATCCCGACGAGGCCGAAGTCGTGGTACCCCGGGAGCCAGCTGCAGAAGACGTCGTCCGGGACGAGGCCGAGCGTCGTCGTGAAGGCGTCGTGGTGGTGCAGCACGTTCGCGTGCGTGACCACGACGCCCTTGGGGCTGCTCGTGGACCCGGAGGTGTACTGGAGGAACGCGACGTCCTGCGGACCGGGGCGGTCCCGCCGCGCCGGGCCGTCCGTCGCGCCGTCGACCACGGTGACGACGACCGGGCCGCCGTCGGCGCGCTGCAGCGGCTCGGCCCACTCCGTCGTCTCGGTCGCCGCGGTCGGGTCGACGAGCACCACCGCGGCGTCGCAGTCCGCGAGCATGCCCCGCACGCGCTCGCGCTGGTACGCCTGCCCGCCCGGGAGGGGCGACGGGACGGGGACCAGCCCGGCGGAGAAGCACGCGAGGAGCCCGACGACGAACGACGCGGTGGCGGAGTAGAGGACCAGGGCCCGGTCGCCCGGCTGGTGCAGGGACGCGAGCCGCCCCGCGAGCGCCGCCGCCTGCGCGTCGAGCTCGGCGTAGGTGAGCGTCCGACGCTCCCCCACCTCCGGCACGACGACGACCGCGGGGTGGTCCGGGCGCTCGCGCACATGGTCGCGGACGAGGTCCACGAGAGTCCGGTCGTCCGGCAGCACGCCCACGTCGCCCCCTGCTCGCCGGCGCCGGGACCGTCCCGACGCACGCGGACGCCGGGAAGCACGCGCCCCACCCCGGCGGTCCGGGGGAAGCCTCGCAGCGGTTGCTCGCGGTGTAAACAAATTCCCGTGGCCGGAAGAGGACAAATGCCTTCTCTCGGCCGCAACCCGTCAGGTCGGTCCGCACCGCGGGACGGCCCGGGACCGTTGCCGGGGTCGACTACAGTCACACGGCGTGACCTCGACGGAGCGGGACCCGGTCCTCGGGGCCCGCCGTTCCGCGCGGGCCCTCGCGCTGCGCCGCGCGCACGACGTCCTCGTCCTCGACGACGGCAGCGAGACCTGTCCGGAGCCGCTGTGGGTCCGGGTCCGCGAGCGCACCCGCCACGCCGCACGCCTCCGCGTCGTGACGCTCGGCGCCGGCGGTGCGGGCGGCGCCCCCGCGGTCGAGCGACGGGTCGCGACCTCACTCCCGGTGTCGCTCGTCGCCCTCGACGCCACCGTCGTGCTCGTGGCGCGCCCCGGGCGCACGCGCGCCGTGACCGACCGCGACGCCGTCGCCGCCCTCCGTGCCCTCGCCGAGTCCGAGTGGGACCGCGCGCGGCCCGACGGCGACGCCCTCGCCCCGAGCGAGGACACGCTGCTGCGGCTGCTCGCCGAGGGCAAGACCGACACCGCCGTCGCCGTCCGGCTCGGCGTCTCGCCCCGCACCGTGCGCCGTCACGCCGCCGGCCTCATGGGACGGCTCGGCGCCACCAGCCGGTTCGAGGCCGGCGTCCGGGCCGCGCAGCGCGGCTGGATCCGGATGACCGACCGCTAGCGCGCCGCGTCCGCCGCGACCTGGGCGTCGCTGCGCAGGATGCAGAACTCGTTGCCCTCGGGGTCGGCGAGGACGACCCAGCCGCCGCCGTCGGGCGTGCGACGGTCGGCGACCTGGGTCGCGCCGAGCGCGAGCAGGCGCTCGACCTCCTCCTCGCGCGACCCGTCGGTGGGCCGCAGGTCGAGGTGGACGCGGTTCTTCAGCTGCTTGTCGTCGGGCACCTCGACGAACAGGACGTGCCCACGGCTCTCGGCGGGCGTCGTCGCGTCGGACGGCGGGACGATCATGCACTCCTCGTGGCCGGGGAGGTTCGGGTCGCCGGGCACGTCGGTGTACCCGAGCACCTGGGCCCAGAAGACGGACTGCGCGTAGGCGTCCCGCGCGTCGAACGTGGTGTGGGAGATACGAGAGGTCATGGCGCGACCCTGCCACGCGCTCGCCGCGCGGGCACCGGCTTTTCGGCCCACACTGACCGGCGTGAGCCCACGGACGAGGCACGTCGCATGGACCGGCTGGGACGACGACCCGGACCGCCTCGAGGCGGCGACGGTCACCGTGCGCGGCGACCGCCTGGCCGCGCTCGGCACGTCGCGCGCGACGACGTACGCCACCGCGTGGGCGCTGCGCACCGGGCCGGGCTGGGTGACGGAGCACCTCGACGTGTCGGTGCGGGGCCTCGGGTGGTCGCGGCACCTCGACCTCGTCCGGACGCCCGACGGCGCGTGGCGGGCCGACGTGCGCGAGACGGGGACGCCGCCGTCGGGCCTGGCCGCGCCCGGGGTGGCGGACCCGGCCACGCTCGACGGGGCGCTGGACTGCGACATCGCGCTCTGCCCGGTGACGAACACGATGCCGATCCTGCGGCTCGGCCTGCTCGGGGACGACCCGCCGGCGCACGAGACGCACCTCGTCATGGCCTGGGTCGAGGTGCCGTCGCTGCGCGTCCTGCGCAGCGACCAGGTCTACGCGGCGCGCGAGCCGCTCGACCCCGCGACCGGGCAGGGCGTCGTCAGGTACAGGAGCGCGACGCGCGACTTCACGGCCGACCTCACCGTCGACGCCGACGGTCTCGTGGTGGACTACCCGGAGCTCGCGCGCCGCCTCTGACCCCGCCGACCACGAGGTTGCTGTCGCTCTCGCGTCGAGGACGACAGGAGGCTCGTGCTCGACCGCGCGCAGGGTCGTGGTCGGTGAGGCGTGCCCGCCCGGTCAGTCCTGCGGCGGGCGGCGCAGGCGCTTGACGTCGGTCCGCCGCTTCTTGGCGGCGATCCGCCGCTCGACGGACCCGCGCGTGGGCCGCGTCGCCCGCCGTGACGGCCCGGGCGGCGCGACGGCCGCGGCCAGGAGCGCGGCGAGCCGGGTGCGCGCCGCCTCGCGGTTGCGCCGCTGCTCCCGGTGCTCGGACGCCGCGACCGTGACGACGCCCCCGACGACGCGGCGACCCAGCCGGTCGAGCAGGCGCGCGCGCTGGGCGTCGGTGAGCACCGCCGACCGGGCGACGTCCCACGACAGCTCGACGCGCGAGTCCGTCGTGTTGACGCCCTGCCCGCCGGGGCCGGACGAGCGCGAGAACCGCCACGACAGCTCCGCCTCGGGGACGACCAGTGCGGTCGTCACGCGCAGGCCGGTGCGGGCGTCGTCGGGCATCCGTCCATCGTGCCCGACGAGGAGCCCCCCAGCCCAACGGATTCGGACCCCGGCCCCCTGGCCGACCACCGTCCGTCGAGCACGGGTCGAGCGACCGGAAAGGCGCCCTCCCGGTCGCGGACCGCGTGCTCGGCGCAGTCGTTCGACGGGCGGGACGACCCGTCCGACCTGCAAGATCACAGCGCGCCCTCCTTGACCTCAACCGTGGTCGAGGTCCTAGCGTGGCTGCATACCGACGGAAGGAACCTGAGGAACCATGCCTGTCTACACTCTCCCCGAGCTGTCCTACGACTACGGTGCGCTCGAGCCGCACATCTCCGGGCGGATCATGGAGCTGCACCACTCCAAGCACCACCAGGCCTACGTCACCGGCGCGAACACCGCCCTGGAGAAGCTCGCCGAGGCCCGCGAGTCCGGCGACTTCGCCGCGATCAACCTCCACGAGAAGAACCTCGCGTTCAACCTCGGCGGCCACGTCAACCACTCCGCCTTCTGGACCAACCTCTCCCCCGAGGGCGGCGGCGAGCCCACCGGCGAGATCGGCGCCGCGATCGACGAGCACTTCGGCTCCTTCGACGCCTTCAAGAAGCAGTTCGCCGCCGTCGCTGCCGGCGTCCAGGGCTCCGGCTGGGCCATCCTCGCCTGGGACTCCATCGGCCAGAAGCTCATCACCGTCCAGCTCTACGACCAGCAGGGCAACCTCACCCTCGGCCTGACCCCCATCGTCCTGCTCGACGTCTGGGAGCACGCCTACTACCTCGACTACCAGAACGTGCGCGCCGACTACGTCACCGCCTGGTGGAACCTCGTCAACTGGTCCGACGCCGAGGCCCGCCTCCAGCGCGCCAAGACCCAGACCGCCGGGCTCATCGTCCCCTGACGACCCCCACCGCACGACACCGGTAGGCGAGCACGACCCCGCTCCCCCACCAGAACGAGGTTGGTCCCGCTATCCGGTGGATAGCGGGACCAACCTCGTTCTCGGCGGCCGTCCAGGGCCACAAGACCGTCAGTCCGCGGTCACGAAGAGGTGGCGCGTGACGTCGTCGGGCAGGTCGAGGACGGTCAGGGCGCCCTCGCCCGAGGCGGTGACGACGCCGTCACCCACCGTGACCACGAGGGTCCGGTGCGGGAGCACGCCGGCCTCGGCGAACCGCGCGAGCAGCTCGACGTCCACCTGGATCGGCTCGGCGATGCGCTGGAGCACGACGCGCACCTCCGTGCCCGGCACCGCGCCGCGCGCGACGAGGTGCGCGCGCAGGGACACGACGCCCTGGAGGTAGCCGACCTCGGGCAGATCCTCGCCGAGCTCGCGCAGGCCGGGGATGGGGTTGCCGTACGGGTCGTGCGCCGGGTGGTCGAGGAGCCCGACGAGGCGCCGCTCGACGAGGTCGCTCATCACGTGCTCCCACCGGCAGGCCTCGGTGTGGACGTGCTCCCAGTCGAGCTTGATGACGTCGGTGAGCAGGCGCTCGGCGAGGCGGTGCTTGCGCATGACGCGCACCGCCGTCTGCTGGCCGAGGGCCGTGAGCTCGAGCTGGCGGTCACCCCCGACGACGACGAGGCCGTCGCGCTCCATGCGCGCCACGGTCTGCGAGACCGTCGGCCCCGAGTGCCCGAGGCGCTCGGCGATCCGCGCGCGCAGCGGGGGGATCCCCTCCTCCTGCAGCTCGTAGATCGACTTCAGGTACATCTCGGTGGTGTCGATCAGGTCGGTCACTCGGCCTCCCGCGGCAGGTACGCACTCTTCTCTGGAACCATTCCAGTCTAGCGCTCTCTCATAGACACGATGATGTGTCTCTTGCTTATACTGTGCGTCACACACTATGGTGTGTGACATGACCGATCCCGAGATCTACGCCGGGCACAGCCAGGAGGTGCGCCGCGGCTCCGTCGTCGTCGCGAGCCTGCTGCTGCTGCGCACGCCCGGCTACGGCTACGGGCTCCTCGAGGCGCTCGCCGCAGCGGGCGTCCCCGTCGACGCCAACACGCTCTACCCGCTCCTGCGCCGGCTCGAGAAGCAGGGCCTCCTCGTGAGCGAGTGGAACACCGACGAGGCGCGGCCGCGCAAGTTCTACCGCACCTCCCCCGCGGGCGAGCGCTTCGCCCGCGACCTGCTCGACGAGTGGCTCGCGATCGCACGGAGCCTCCAGACCATCGACTCCCAGGAAGGCACGTCATGACGCTCACCGACCGCTACGTCGCCGCCACGCTGCGCCGCGTCCCCGCGAGCCAGCACGCCGACCTCGAGCAGGAGCTCCGCACGTCCGTCGCCGACGCGGTCGAGGCCAAGGTCGAGGCCGGCGCCGACCCGGCCCGAGCCGAGACCGACGTCCTCAACGACCTCGGCGACCCCGACCGCCTCGCGGCCGACCTCGCCGGTCGCCCGCTGTACCTCATCGGGCCGACGCTCTACCTCGACTGGCTGCGCCTCCTCAAGGTGCTGCTCTGGGTCAGCCTCATCCCCGGGGCGATCGTGCTTACGACGGACCTCGTCGACGGCGGCCCCGTCGGGTCGGCCATCTGGAGCGGCATCTGGACGACCGCCTCGGTCGCCCTCCAGATCGCGTTCTGGACGACCCTCGTCTTCGTCCTGCTGGAGCGCTACGGCGCCCCGCGGAGCCGGGACGAGCTCACCGGCCCCTGGACGGTCGACCGCCTCCCGACCGAGCGCGCGCCCCGCGAGGTCACGCTCGTCGACACGGTCGTGTCGGTCGGCCTGCTCGTCCTGGTCGCCGCCGTGCTGCTCCTCCAGAACGTCGCGACCTACCGGGGCCCCGACGGCACCGCGGTCCCCGTGCTGCACCCCGACCTGTGGCCCGTCTGGACCGGCGTGCTCGTCGCGCTCGTCGCGGCCGAGATCGTCCTCACGATCCTCGTGTACGCACGCGGTCGGTGGACCATCGGGCTCGCCGCCGTCAACACGGTCATCGGGGCCCTGTTCGCCGGGGTGGTCGTGTGGCTCGCGAGCGCCGACCGCCTCGTGAACCCCGCGTTCCTCGAGGTCACGGGCGGCGACTCGCTCACGTGGCTCTCGAACGGGATCATCGCGGCGACCGTCGTCATCGCGGCCTGGGACGTCATCGACGTCTGGGTCAAGACCCTGCGTGGTCGTCGCGCCTAGGCTGACCCGGTGACCAGCCGCCGCCTCGACCGCGTCCGACGCGCGGTCGAGGCGGCCGCCGCGCGTGACGGGTTCGCGCTCGACGCGGCGCAGTCCGCGCTCCTCGACCGGCTCGTCCGGCTCGGGGAGGAGCTCGCCGGGGCCCGACGGCGCCCCGTCCGCGGCCTGTACGTGTGGGGCCCCGCGGGGCGGGGGAAGTCGTGGCTGGCGGGGGCGTTCTTCGCGGCCGTCGCGGACGGGCTCCCCGCCGGCGCGACCAAGCGGGTCCACGTGTACGACCTGTTCCGCGAGCTGCACGCGGCGATCCACGCCCGACGGGTGACCGCCCTCACCGGGCCGCGGCCCGCCGTCGGGCAGGGTGGCCCGACGCGCGGGTGGCGCACCCGGGCGACCGCGCCGGTCGCGGAGCCGACGCCGCCCAGGCCGTCGGAGGAGTCGCCGGAGCCACGCCCCGGCGCCGTCGACTCCGCGATCGACGGCCTCCTGCGCGGGACGACGCTGCTCTACCTCGACGAGCTCCACCTCCACGACACCGGCGACGCGACCCTGCTCACCCGGCTCCTGCGCCGGGCGTTCGCGGCGGGCGTCGTCGTGCTCGCGACGTCCAACTACGAGCCCGGCACGCTGCTGCCGAACCCGCTGTGGCACCACGTCGCCGAGCCGGGGATCGCGCTCCTGCGCGCGCACCTCGACGTCGTCGAGCTCGCCGGACCCACGGACTACCGGACGCTGGGCGGGCGCGGTCGCGCCGGGTTCGCCGCGGGCGCGTGGCTCCGCCCCGGCACGACGGCGCAGCTCGACGCCCGTGGCCTGCGCCGCCCGGGCGCGGACGAGGCGACGGCGGTGCGCACCGGGTCGCGCACGTTCCCCGTGACGGCGGCGCGCGCGCACGAGCTGTGGGTGACGTTCGACGACCTCGCGGGCCGGCCGACGTCGACCCTGGAGTACCTCGACTGGTCCGTGCGCTTCCGCCGGTGGGTCGTCACCGACGTCCCCCTGCTGACCGCCGTCGACCGCGAGGCGCAGCAGCGGTTCATCGCGGTCGTCGACGTGCTGGTCGACGCGGACGTCGAGCTCGTCGTCACGTCGCCCCATGCGCTCGGCACCTTCCGCACCGCGCTCCCCGACCGCCCGGACGCGTTCCGCACCGCGAGCCGGCTCCAGCTCCTCACCGAGGACGCGGGCGGCGGCGTCCCCGCGGACGACGTCCCGCACGCTTGACCCGGCGCGTCCCAGGGCTCGCGTGCGGGGGTGTCGTGGGCGACGGTTACGATCGGCCGCAACCGACTCGACTGGAGGCACCTGGTGGCACGCTCCGACGGCACCGACGACGGCGGCGCGCGCGGTCAGCGCGGGCCCCGCGCGGCGGACGCGCTCACGTGCTCGTTCTGCGGCAAGTCGCAGCGGCAGGTGAAGCGGCTCATCGCGGGCCCCGCGGGCGTCTTCATCTGCGACGAGTGCGTCGCGCTCTGCCTCGAGATGGTCGAGGAGGACCGCGAGACGGAGTCGGCCGAGCAGGACATCGTCACCGGCAGCTGCCCGCTCCCCACGCCGCACGAGATCTTCGCGCACCTCAGCCGCTACGTCGTCGGGCAGGACGGCGCCAAGCGGGCGCTGGCCGTCGCGGTGCACAACCACTACAAGCGCGTGCGCGCCGCCGCTGCCGCCGAGGAGGCGGGCGAGGCCCTCGCGACCGACGACCCGGACTACGTGGAGCTGGCGAAGTCGAACATCTTGTTGATCGGTCCGACGGGGACGGGCAAGACGTATCTGGCGCAGACGTTGGCGCGGATGTTGAACGTGCCGTTTGCGATCGCGGACGCGACGGCGCTCACCGAGGCGGGGTATGTCGGTGAGGACGTGGAGAACATTCTGCTGAAGCTGGTGCAGGCGGCGGACTTCGACGTGAAGAAGGCTGAGACGGGCATCATCTACATCGATGAGATCGACAAGGTGGCGCGCAAGGCGGAGAACCCCTCGATCACGCGGGACGTGTCGGGTGAGGGTGTGCAGCAGGCGTTGTTGAAGATCATCGAGGGCACGTCGGCGTCGGTGCCGCCGCAGGGTGGTCGTAAGCACCCGCACCAGGAGTTCATCCAGGTGGACACCTCGAACGTGCTGTTCATCGTGGCGGGGGCTTTTGCGGGGTTGGACGACATCGTGGCGGCGCGGGCGCGCAAGCGGGGTGTGGGTTTTGGTGCGCCGATCGAGACGGGTGCGGGGGAGGACCTGTTCGCGCAGGTGCGCCCCGAGGATCTGCACCGGTTCGGGTTGATCCCGGAGTTCATCGGGCGCCTTCCGGTGATCGCGTCGGTGGCGGCGTTGGACCGGGAGGCGTTGGTGCGGATCCTGACCCAGCCGCGGAATGCGTTGGTGAAGCAGTATCAGCGGATGTTCGCGATCGACGGGGTGGAGCTGGAGTTCACCGCGGGTGCGGTCGAGGCGGTCGCGGAGCAGGCGTTGTTGCGCGGGACGGGGGCGCGGGGGTTGCGCGCGATCATGGAGGAGGTGTTGCAGCAGGTGATGTTCGACGTACCGTCGCGTGATGACGTGGAGCGGGTCGTGATCACGCGTGAGGTCGTGCTGGACAACGTCAATCCCACGATCGTGCCGCGCACCACGACCGCGCGCGCCCGCACCCCGCGCGAGAAGTCCGCCTGACCCCGACGACCGTCGACCGGACGACCGGGTGAATTCCGTTCGACCGGTGCCGGGGCGCTCACCACGCCCACCTAGCATGTGCCCATGAGCACGCCCGATGGTTCTCCGGCACCCGGTTGGTACGACGACGGCAGCGGGACCGGTGTCCAGCGGTACTGGGACGGATCGTCGTGGACGCAGCACACGATCCCGGCCCCGCAGAACCAGCCTGCCGCTCCGGGAACCGGCTACGGCGCCCCCGGCGGCGACCCCTCGGCAGCAGCCTACGGAACCGCCTACCCGGGCGCGACGACGGCCACCGCCCGCACGGTCCACCCCCTCGGCTGGGTGGCGCTGACCGCCGCGGTCGTCGGGTTCGTCTTCGCCTGCATCCCCGGCGCGCTGATCATCGGCTGGGTGCTGCTCCCGATCGCCTTCATCCTGTCGATCATCGGGTTCTTCGTGCAGGGTAAGAAGTGGCCGGTCGTCACGGCGCTCGTCCTGTCCGTCGTCGGGACGATCGTCGGGTTCATCGTCTTCTTCACCGTGGTGAGCGACTCGGTGGACGAGGCCTTCGGCGGCTCGGACGTCACCGTGACCACCCCGGACGCCGAGGACTCGGCGCCTGCCGAGGACGAGGGCGCGGCGGAGGGGACCGATACGGACACGGAGCAGGAGGCGGCCTCCGAGCCGGGCAGCCGCGACAACCCGGTCCCGCTCGGCAGCGTCATCAGCGGCGACGACTTCGACGTGACCATCAACTCGGTGCAGCTCGACGCGACGGACGCGGTCATGGCACCCGACCTGTACAACGAGCCGGCCCCCGAGGGGTTCACCTACGCGCTGATCAACGCGACGATCACCTACACGGGCGCGGAGTCGAGCTTCGCCATGGCGGTGGGCATCGACTACGTCGCCAGCACCGGCGAGGTCCTGGCCGCGTACGACACCTTTGCGCTCCCGCCGGACCCAAGCCTCGGTATCGACGAGCTGTACACGGGCGGCACCACGACCGGGAACACGGTCATCGCGGTCCCGGCGGGAGACCCCGGCCTGATCCGTGTGACTCCGGGGTACTTCGCCGACGAGGTGTTCGTCGCCACCCAGTAGGGCTGTCCTACGCGGTCCGCAGCCAGTCGCGCGCCGCGGCGACGAGGAGCGCGACGCCCAGGTCGAGCGTCGGCTCGGGGACGGGCGCGAAGTACGGGGAGTGGTTCGGGGCGACGCCGTCGGGCAGGTTGCCCATGCCCGTCGCGGTGGACAGGTCGAACGCGGCGAACAGCGCGGGGTCGAACCCGCCGAGGTTCCAGTAGACGAGCGGCACGCCGGCGGCCGTGGCGAGGTCGCCGACGTCCTCGGAGCCGGGCAGCGGCGGCAGCGACACGACCGCGGCCCGCCCGCCCGCGGCCTCGATGCGGTCGTGCTGCTCGTCGAGCGTGCGAGCGAGGACGGCCCGGGTGCGCTCGGCGGCGGCGGGGTCGTTGACCATGAGGTCGAACGTCGAGACCTCCTCGTACTCCGGCGCCTGCGGCGCCCCGGACGCCGCGGCCTCGGCGTCGACGATGCGGTGGATCGCGTCGAGCACGCGACGGCGCACCTGCGGCGTGAAGGACCGGACGTTGACGAGCAGCTCCGCCGACCCCGGGATGATGTTGGCCTGCGTCCCGGCGCGCAGGGCCCCGACGGTCACGACCGCGGACTCCCGCGCCCCCACCTCCCGCGACACCACGCCCTGGAGCCGCATGACCGTCGCGGCCGCCATGACGACGGGGTCGACCGTCGACTCGGGGCTCGAGCCGTGACCACCCTTGCCGTGCAGGGTGACGCGGAACGAGTCGGTCGCGGCCATCGCCGGCCCGGCGGTGAGGTTGACGACGCCCACGGGCAGGGGCATGACGTGCTGCCCCAGGACGACGTCGGGCCGCCCGCCGGTCCGGTCGAACAGCCCGTCCGCGACCATCGCCCGCGCTCCCCCGCCGACCTCCTCGGCGGGCTGGAAGACGACGACGAGCGTGCCCGACCACGTGTCGCGGTGCGCGGCGAGCTCGGCCGCGGCGCCGAGCAGGCACGTCACGTGCACGTCGTGGCCGCACGCGTGCATGGTGCCGGACTCGTGGCCGTCGGGCGTGGTCGCGGTGTCCGTCGAGGCGTAGGGCAGGCCGGTGAGCTCGGTGACGGGGAGCCCGTCCATGTCGGCACGCAGCAGGACGCGCGGTCCGTCGCCGTTCGCGAGGACGCCCGCGACGCCGGTCCCGCCGATCCCCTCGTGCACGTCGTACCCCCAGCCGCGCAGCCGCTCGGCGACGATCCCGGCGGTCCGGTGCTCGGCGAACGCGAGCTCGGGGTGCCGGTGGAGGTCGGTGTAGACGTCGGTGAGCTCGGCGGCGGTCAGCGGGGTCGCGGTCATGCACGCATGGTCCCGCGCCCGGCGACGGGCGGCGACCGCGCGTCAGCCCACGAAGAGGCAGAACGGGTGACCGGACGGGTCGGCGTAGACGCGCAGCGGCTCGTCCGGGTCGTCGGACCGGTCGAGCAGCAGCCGTGCCCCGAGCGCGAGGGCGCGGTCGTGCTGCCGGTCGAGCTCCGCGACGTCGGGCACGGTGCAGTCGAGGTGCAGCTGCTGAGGCACGCCGTCGTCGGGCCACGTCGAGGGCGGGAGCGCCCCGACCTGCTGGAACGCGAGCTGGACCCCGCCCGGTGCGGCGCGCAGCACGAGCCAGTCCGCGCCGTCGGAGTCGGGCTCGCCCGCGGCGGGCGGCTCGTCGCCCGCGCGGTACTCGAGCCCGAACAGGCCGCGGTAGAACTCCGCGAGCGCGCGGGCGTCGGTCGTGTCGAGCACGACCTGGGCGATCCGGGGGAACACGTCGGCCACGGTGACCACCTCCGCTCGCCACCGTCGCGCCGCGCCCGCGCGCTCGCAAGCAGGTGCGGTCGCGGCACGCGAGGATGGGACCGACGACGGCACACCACCCACCGGGAGACGACGTGACGGACCAGGACGGGCGCCTCGCGCGGCACGTCGCGGAGGCGGCGGACGCGTGGCTGCGCGACCCGCTCGACGCGGGGGTGTACCGGCGCCTCGTCGACGCGACGCTCGCCTGGCGGGCCGACGGGGGCCGCGTGGTGCAGGGGCTGCCGGAGCCGGGTGCCGTGCCTGGCGCCTCGCCAGGGGACGGGCCGACGGCGCCGCCTCGCCCGGCCGTGGGCACCCCGGACGACGACGAGCGCTACCTGCGGCCCGACCGGGCCCCGCGGGCCGTGGGCAGCACGCTCGCCGACGTGGCGAGCCTGCTCCGGGCGCGCGCCGGCGCGGCGGACGCGGAGGGCACGGCGGACGTGGCGGACACGGCGGACGACGAGCGCCCCTGACAGCCGTCGGCCGCCGTCCGCCCTCGCCACGGCACGCGGCGACGCCGACGCGTCAGCCGGTGGCGCAGGTGGGCGTCGGCGGCTCGCCCGCGAGGCGCGCCTCGGTCCAGCGCACGAGGTCGGGGGCGAGCGGCGAGTCCGCCTGGACGAGGCCGACGTGGTCCCGCCCCTCGTACGTGCGGTAGTCGACCGGCTGCCCGGCCGCGCACCGCTCCCCCACGTACGCGTCCTGCGTGCTCGGGAGGACCAGCGGGTCCGACGCCCCCTGCGCGACGAGCAGCGGCGCCTCGACCGCCCCGGTCGGCACGTTCTCGGCGAGCCGCTCCCCCAGGGCGCCGTCCGTGGGGTCGGTCGTCCACAGCGGCTGGTCCATGGACAGCGCCTCGGCGACGGAGACGAGCGCGCCCGGCTCGGACAGGCAGCGGGACGCCATCTCGTGCACGACGAGGCGCGCCCCCGGGCGCACGGCCTCGATCGCGTCCGCGTCGGGGTAGGCCGCGTCGTACGCCGCCACGACGTACGACGCGAACACGCTCCCCCCGGGCACGTTCTCCAGGTGGGACACCATGGCCGTGAGGTCGCTCGCGGGAGCGAGCGCGGCGACGCCCGCGAGCGGCACGTCGGGGGCGTACGCGGGCGCGGCGGCGCCTGTCCACAGGGCGGCGTGCCCGCCCTGCGAGTGGCCCCACACGACGGTCTGCTCGCCGAGCGTCGCATCGTCGAGGGCGCGGGCCGCGCGCACTGCGTCGAGCACGGAGCGGGCCTCGCCCTGGCCGACGAGGTACGGGTGCGGTCCCGGCGTGCCGAGCCCGGCGTAGTCGGTCGCGACGAGGGCCCAGCCGCGCGCGAGCACGTCGTCGAGCAGGAAGAACGCGCCGGACTCGAACGGCTCGTCGAGCACCGACGGCGCGCACCCGCGCGCGAAGCCGGTGGTGCCGTGCGCCCACGCGACGACGGGCGGCGGCGCTCCGCCGTCCGTCCCGACGCCGTCGGGCACGACGACGAGGCCGCTCGCGACGGTGGGCTCCCCCTCGTCGAGCGTCGTCGTGTAGAGGATGCGCCAGGCCGTCGCCCCGTCCGGGATCTGCCGCGTGAACGGCTCGGCCCGCAGCAGGCTCCCGGGCGCGTCCGGGGGCGCGTCGGGCGCGTCGTAGAACGCGTCGGCGTGCGGCGCGGCGCGCTGCACGGCGACGCTCACGCCCGTGAGCCCCGCGGCCGCGACGAACGCGAGCACGGCCCCGACGAGCGCGGCCGGGCCGCGGCGCGCCGACCGGGACCGGCGCGACGGCGCGGCGACGGTTTCGGGCGGACGGCGCGCGGCGCGCGCACGGCGCACCCCGGCGACGAGCAGCCGCACGCCGAGCAGCACGAGGCGCACCCCCAGCACCACGGCGACGACGAGCACGGTCACGTCCGGCCAGACGAGCGCGAGCGCGCCGAGCAGCACGGACGCCGCGCCCACCGCCACGCGGGCCCAGCGGTCCGTGCCGGACGACCGGACGCCGTCGACCACGTCGAGGACCCCGGCGACGACCAGGCCGACGCCCACGAGCAGCGCGACGACCCCGATCGTCGGCGCGGGCCACACGAGCACGGCGACCGCGAGGGCGAGGAACAGCAGCCCGCGCACGACGCGCAGGGCGCGGGGGCCGCGCGCGTCCGGGGGCGCGCCGCCGTCGCCGACGAGCTCGGCGACGCCGAGGACGGCGAACGCCGCGACAACCGCGACGACGAGGACCGCGAGCGAGGCGAACGGCCGCAGCACGACGGCGGCGCCGAGCGCGGTCGCGGCGGCGCCGAGCACGACGGCGGCCCAGGGCGGCAGGCGGTCCCCGAGGTCGCGCAGCGCGCGGCGCGCCCGGGCGGTGGTTCGGCTCACGTCGCGACCGTAGCCACGCGTCCCGCAGGGCGCGCGCGGAGCGCGTGGCGCAGGCCGGGAGGGGTCGGCGGTCAGACCGCCTCGGGCGCCACCTGGCGCGCGAGCTCCTCGACGATGCGCACGTCGGCGTCGAGCCACGGCACGTCGAGCCAGCGCCCGGCGTCGAGCCAGGTCAGCTCGTCGTGCTCGACGAGCGGCTGGGGCTCTCCCGCGGTGACCCGCGCGAACCACAGGCGCATCACGTGGCGGTCGGTGATGATCCAGGCCCCGTGGTCGGGGCCCACGATCTCGTCACCGAGCTCCACGGCCACGCCGAGCTCCTCGCGGAGCTCGCGGTGCAGCGCCTCCGTCGGGGTCTCGCCGGGGTCGACCTTGCCCCCGGGGAACTCCCAGCGGCCCGCGAGGTGCGACGGACGGGACCGGCGCGCGCTGAGCAGGAGCCGCGGGGCGACGAGATCGTCGACGATCGCCGCGGCCACCACCAGTCTGCGCAGAGTCATACGCGGAGTGTCGCACGGCGTCGTGACGTGCGGGTGACGCGACCGTGACCGCGGCCTGCGAGGGCCGCGGAGCCGTTCGTCAGCGCAGGCCGGCCGCCCGTGCCCAGGCCACGGCCTCGGCACGGGTCGAGACGCCGAGCTTGCGGTAGAGGCTGCGGACCTGCGACTTGACCGTGTTGCGCGTGACGAAGAGCTTGGTGGCGATCTGCTCGAGCGTGACGTCCTCAGACAGGTTCGACAGGACGACCCGCTCCCGGCGGGTCAGCGGAGCGATCGGTGTGGCGATCCGCTCCGACGGGGCCGCCACGGGGCGGACCAGCTCGATGGTGCTCATGTTCTCCTCCAGATGCTCTCCGGTCACGTCATCCCCACGTGGCGAGTTCCGGTTGGTGCTACATGAAGGGATGGGACAGGAGTCGTTTCATGACGCGACTTCTCGCGACGAGTTTCAGGACGTTCGTCCAGCCCGGGACGAAGGTGCCGCCGGAGCGGCGTCGGTGCAGGTCAGACGAGGTGCTGGTACGAGAGCAGCAGCAGCGCGACGGCCGTGTAGTCCTCGACGGAACCCGTCGAACGGGTCACGACGCTCACGCTCATCTGCTCGACCGTCGGGAGCATTCCCTGGGCGAGGTCCTCCTGCAGCGTGCGCTCGACGGTGTCGCTCAGCGCTGCCATGGCGGCGTCGATGCTCGCCTGCGGGCCCGACGTGAGGTAGGTCGGCGTCGGGACGCGGGGCCCGTGGCTCGCACGGGTCTCGCGTCGGGTCGGGCTGTCGGGCGACGTCACGGTGTCGATCATGGGAGTACCCCCCTGCCAGTCCAGGGGACCGTCCCCTCGGCACCCACCACCCTGGTGCGCGGTCCTCGGGGGAATCCCACGTCCGCCGCAGGAGAACCTCAAGATTTGCTCAAGACTCGGGGTTCGTGCCCTCCCGGGCGCCGTCGGTCAGGGCGCGCAGGCGCTGGAGACGTGCCGGCACCGCGGCGAGGTCGCTCCCGCGGAGCGCCGCCTCCAGCGCACGCGCGGCCGCGGTCGTGTCGTCGTCGCCGAACGTCCCGGCAGACCCGGCGACGGCGTGGCACAGCGCCGCAGCCTCCAGGACGGCCTCGGCCGAGGGCTCCTCCGCGCCGTCCGCCCCGGGCCCCAGGAGGCGGGCGGCCTCCTCGACGCGGGCCGCGTTCCGGGCGCGCGCCCGCTGCCGCAGCACGACGAGCGCGGCGTCGAGCCGGTCCTCCGCACGGCCGTCGGGGCCGGCCGTCACGGCTCCCACCCGAGGAGCGCGCCGAGCCGGGCCGCGAGGTCGAGAGCGTCGAACGGCTTCGTGATGACGCCGGCCGCGCCCAGGCCGTCGAGGCGCGAGATCTCTCCCGCGCCGACCTTGGCGGTGAGGAAGACGACCGGAACGTCACGCAGCGCGGGGCGCGTCCGCAGGCGCGCGAGCACGGTGGGCCCGTCCACGACGGGCATCATCACGTCGAGCACGATCGCGTCGGGCCGCACGCGCTCGGCGAGCGCCGCGCCCTCGTCGCCGTCGGCGGCGACGTGCACCTCGTAGCCGCCCACCACGTCGAGCGCGAGCTCGACGACCTCGCGGATCGACGGGTCGTCGTCGATGACGACCACGCGCCGCCTGGTCTGCCCTTCCGCGTCCATCGTCCCGACGCTAGCCGAGAAGCCCGTGCCCGGCAGCGCGCGCCCACGGGCGGTCCCCTACGCTCGACGCATGGTGGGGCAGCGGGGACCGGCGGAGCGGACGCACGACCCCTTCGTCCTCTGGTGCTGGGTGGTCGGCGTCCTCCTCGTGCTCCTCGCCGCGGTCCTCGCGAGCCCCCTCGACGCCGAGACGCGACGCACGGTCTCGCAGGCCTCGATCGTGAGCGCCGGGGCGATCGCCGCGGCGAGCTGCGGGTGGCGCGCGGCGCGCTCGACGGGCCGACGGCGTCGGGCGTGGAGCCTGCTCGCGCTCGGCGGCGTGGTCGGTCTCGTCGGCAACGTCTACGCGGGCCTGGTCGACAACCCGTCGACGGGCGACTACGCCTACATCGCCGCGCTGGTCCTCGGCATCGTCGGGCTCGCGTTCTTCCCCACCGTGCGCCCGCGCGGCAAGGAGATCGGGCGGATGCTGCTCGACAGCGTCGTCGTCGGCGGCTCGGTGCTGTACATCGCGCTCTACGCGGTGACGCTCCGCTCGGCCGAGGCCCCGCCGACCGGCACCACGGCCGTCACGGCGTACACGCTCCCGGTGGTGGACGCGCTGCTCGCGACCTTCGCCGTCCTCGTGATGACCCGCTCGACCGCCTCCGAGCGGGTGCCCCTCGTGCTCGTGGGCAGCGGGTTCGTGCTCTACGCCGTCGCCGACGTCGCGTTCGCCCTGCTCTCTGCCGACGGCACGTTCACGTTCGGCAGCCCGATCGACGTCGGGTGGGTCGGCGGGTACCTCATGATCGCGCTCGCCGCGCGGCACCGGGCGGCGAGCGGCAGCCCGGTGGCCGACGAGCGGGCGCAGGGGTCCGCGATCCTGGGCACGACCGTGACGTTCTGCCTGTTCCTCGCGGCCGCCCTGATCCGGGTCGTGCAGTCCTCGACGGGCTTCACGTGGGCCCCGAACGCGCTGTGGGTCGTCGTGCTGCTCGCCGTCGTCGCACGGCAGATCCTCGTCGTCGCCGACAACGAGTCGCTGCTGCACGGCCTGGAGCGACGCGTCGAGGAGCGCACGTCCCAGCTCCGCGCGCTCGCCGGCGAGCGCGCGCGGACGCTCGAGTCCGTGGCGGACGGCATCTACGGCGTCGACCCCGACGGCCGCGTCACCTTCGTCAACGCGGCGGCGTCCCGCACGCTCGGCGCGAGCCCCGACTCGCTCATCGGCCGGGACGCGCACGCGCTCTTCCACGCCCCCGACGCGGACGGCAACCCCTATCCCGCTGACTCCTGCTACATCCGGGAGGCCGTGCGCGACGGCATCACCGCGGTCGCCGAGCAGGACGTCTACCTCCGCGAGGACGGCTCCGAGGTGGCCGTCGAGGTCACGGCGAGCCCGCTCAAGGACGACGGCCGCACGCTGGGCGCGGTCGTCGTGTTCCGCGACATCACGGACCGGCGGGAGGTCGAGCGGCTCAAGGACGAGTTCGTGTCCGTCGTGAGCCACGAGCTGCGCACGCCGCTCACCGCGATCCGCGGCGCGCTCGGCCTGCTCGACAGCGGGGCCCTGGGCACGCTCCCCGAGCGCTCGGCGCGCATGGTGCACGTCGCGCGGTCCAGCAGCGACCGCCTCAACCGGATCGTGGACGACATCCTCGACATCGAGCGCATGGACTCGGGCACGACACCGCTCGAGCGGGCCGACCACCGCGTGGCCGACCTCGTCTCGACGGCCGCGGAGCCGGTCGGGCTGCTCGCGCGCGACGCCGGCGTCGAGATCGTGCAGGAGGACACCGACGAGGTCGTCGCCGTCGACGGGGACCGCGTCGTGCAGATGCTGACCAACCTGCTGAGCAACGCCGTGAAGTTCTCCCCGTCGGGCGGGACGGTCCGCGTGTCCGCGCGCTCCGCCGGGGAGATGGTCGAGCTCCGCGTCGAGGACGAGGGACGCGGCATCCCCCCGGACAAGCTCGAGACGGTGTTTCGGCGCTTCGAGCAGGTCGACGCGTCGGACTCGCGCGAGCGCGGGGGCAGCGGGCTCGGGCTCGCGATCTCGCAGAGCATCGTGGAGCGCCACGGGGGCCGCATCTGGGCCGAGAGCCGCGGCGAGGGCACGGGCGCGACCTTCCGCGCGACGCTCCCCCGGCCCGAGCCGGTCCTCGGCACGGTCGACGAGGTGCCCGCGACGGCGCCCGGCGACCCGCGCCCCCGGGTCGTGGTGGTCGACGACGACGCGTACGTCGTCGACGTGCTGCGCGCGGTCCTGGAGTCGCGCGGGTACGACGTCGTGGGGGTGACCGACGGCACGCTCGCCTTCGCGGCCATCGAGGCCGCCCGGCCCGCCGCCGTCGTGCTCGACCTCGCGATGCCGGGGCGCGACGGGCAGGACGTGATCGACCGGGTGCGCCGGAGCGCCGCGACGGCGAACGTGCCCGTCGTCATCGTCTCGGGCTCGCAGCCCTCGAAGTCCGTGGCGACGGCGTCCCTCGCCGACCGCTGGCTCGTGAAGCCGGTCGCGCCCGCGGAGCTCGAGCGCACCGTCAGGGAGGTCGTCAGCCTGCGCCCGCACCACGAGCACGTGCTCGTCGTCGAGGACGACCCGGAGGTCGGGGAGGTCGTGCGCACCGTCCTGCAGGGGGCGGGCCTCGTCGTCACGCTGGCGCGCAGCGTCCGCGAGGCGCTGCAGGTTCTCGCGGGCGGCGAGGAACCGGCGCTCGTCGTGCTCGACCTCACGCTGCCCGACGGTGCGGGCCGCGAGGTCGTCGACGCGCTCCGCCAGGACGGCCGCCTGAGCCGGGTCCCGCTCGTCATCTACAGCGGGGCGCGCCTCGACGCGCACCAGCGTGCGGACCTCCGGCTGGGAGATACCGTCTACCTGCGCAAGGGGAGCACCGCCCCCGAGAAGCTGCTGGAACCCGTGCTCGACCTCCTGGACACGGCCGCGGGCCGCTGGGGCACGGCGCACGACGACGGGGCGAGAGCCTCAGGGACGGAGAACACATGACCGCGGGACCCATCATCTACGTGAGCCACGGGACGGGCACGGGGAGGACCGAGCTCTCCGCGTTCGACGCGGCGCTCACGGACGCTGGCGTCGGCGACTTCAACCTCGTCCGGCTGAGCTCCGTCGTGCCGCCCGGGTCCCGCGTGGTCGAGGTGGACCGTCTCGAGGAGGGGTACGGCGGGCACGGCGACCTCCTCTACTGCGTGTACGCCGAGGCGCACGCCGTGATGCCCGGTCACGAGGCGTGGGCCGGCGTGGCGTGGTCGCTGCGCGACGACGACAGCGGTGCCGGTCTCTTCGTGGAGCACGAGGCGCCGTCGCACGAGCAGCTCGAGCTGGACCTCACGCTCAGCCTCGAGGACCTGGCCGCGACGCGCGGCAACCGGTTCCACCCGGCCGGTCGCCGGGTCGCCGGGGTGCGCTGCGAGTCGCTGCCCGTGTGCTCCGTCGTCGTCGCCGCGTACCGCCGCGAGGGCTGGGACGGGGAGACCCGGTGACGGCGCCGACGCGCGCCGGCGCGGGGCGCGCCGCGGTGACGTTCGAGCAGACCGTGGACGGCGAGCTCGCCGACCGGTTCTGGGAGCTGTACCTCGAGGCGTTCGAGCCGCTGCGCACGCGCGCGGCGGCCCGGCACGTGCTGCACCGCGAGGAGTTCGACGAGGAGATGAGCGACCCGCGGGTGCTCAAGCTCCTCGCGCACGACGACGACGGCGCGGCCGTCGGGCTGACGACGCTCGCGACCGACCTCGCGGCGGTCCCGTGGGTGAGCCCGGAGTTCTTCGCGGCGCGCTACCCCGAGCACGCCGCGCGCGGCGCCGTCTGGTACATCGGCTTCACGCTCGCCCACCCGGGCCGTCGGGCGAGCCGGACGTTCATGGACATGATCGACGCGCTCGTCGCGCACCTCGCGGAGAACCGCGTGGTGTGCGCCTACGACGTGTCGCGGTTCAACGACGACTCGCTGCGGTTCGCGGACAACCTGCGCCGCCACCTCGAGCGGACGCAGGACGTCGAGGTCGAGACCGTCGACCAGCAGACGTACTACGCGACGACGTTCCGCTGACCGTTCCGCCGACCGTTCCGCCGACCCTGTGCCGGGGCGGTCCGCGCCGCCCCGGCCCGGTCGTCAGCTGCCGACGTGCGCCGCGTACTGGTCGGCGGTGAGCAGGTCGCCCGTGTCGACGACGTCGACCTTGAACAGCCAGCCGTCGGTGTACGGGTCCGAGTTCACGACGGCCGGGTCGTCGACCGCCGCCTGGTTCACCTCGACGATCGTGCCCGTGACGGGCGAGAAGAGCTCCGACACGGACTTGGTCGACTCGACCTCGCCGATGACGCTCCCGGCCGTCACCTCGGCGCCCACCTCGGGCAGCTCCAGGTAGACGATGTCGCCGAGC
Source organism: Cellulosimicrobium sp. 72-3 (assembly GCF_013127315.1). Classification (NCBI taxonomy): domain Bacteria; kingdom Bacillati; phylum Actinomycetota; class Actinomycetes; order Micrococcales; family Promicromonosporaceae; genus Cellulosimicrobium; species Cellulosimicrobium sp. 72-3. The sequence continues at coordinate 66,051 of NZ_CP053419.1, read as the reverse complement.
GCCTCGGCAGCCGTCGCGGTGATCCCGACGACGGCGGGGGTCGAGCCGTCGATCCACTCGTGCTCGGCCGTGTACTGCAGGTGCGCCGGGAACTGGGCCTCGGTCATGGGGTTCTCCTTCGGGACGACGGGGCGGTCAGGACTGCTGGGGACGACGGTAGAACGGGAGCGGCACGACGACCACGGGCTCGGCCCGGCCGCGCACGTCGACGGCGAGCTCGGTGCCCTCCGCCGACAGCTCGGGCGTGACGTACGCCAGGGCGATCGGGTGGCCGAGCGTCGGCGACGGGGCGCCGGACGTCACCGTGCCCACGCGGCGCGCGGACTCCCCCACCGCTCCCCCGGCGTCGACGCCGTCGCCCGGCAGCACGACGGCGTAGCCCGCCCGCGCGGGCCGTCGCCCCAGACCCTCGAGCCCGACGAGCACGCGCGCGGGCGGAGACTCCCGGCGCGCGGCGAGCGCGGCCCGGCCGACGAACTCGAGCGGCGCGCCGTCGCCGTCGACCTTGTCGAGCTTCACGACGCGACCGAGCCCCGCCTCATACGGCGTGGTCGTGGTGTCGAGCTCGTGCCCGTACAGCGGCATCCCCGCCTCCAGGCGCAGCGAGTCGCGCGCGGACAGTCCCGCCGGGACGAGGCCGAGCGGCGTACCCGCGGCGAGCACGGTGCGCCACAGGTCGGCGGCGCGGTCCGCGGGCACGAACAGCTCGAAGCCGTCCTCCCCCGTGTACCCGGTGCGGGCCACGAGGGCATCCACCGCTCCGTCGTCGGTCCGCAGGACGAGCGGTGCGGCCGCGTAGTACCGGAGGTCGCGCACGGTCTCGACGGCGGCCGGGTCGGCCGGGTCCGTGAGGCCCGCGACGATCTCCTCCGCGCGCGGCCCCTGGACCGCGACGAGCGCCGTGCTCGCCCCCTGGTCGGTGACCGTCGCGTCGAAGCCCGCGGCCCGCGCGACGAGCTCGCGCGCGACGAGGTCGGCGTTCCCCGCGTTCGCGACCACGAGGAACCGCTCGTCCGCGAGGCGGTACACGACGAGGTCGTCGAGGACCGCGCCGTCCTCCTGGCAGATCATCGTGTAGCGCGCCCGGCCGGGAGCGACCGCGGAGAGGTTCCCGACGAGCGCGTGGTCCAGCGCGGCCGCGGCCTGCGGTCCCGCGACCTCGATCTCGCCCATGTGGGAGAGGTCGAACAGGCCGGCCGCCTCGCGGACGGCGCGGTGCTCCGCGAGGTCGGACGTGTACCGCAGCGGCATCAGCCACCCGCCGAAGCTCGTGAGGTTCGCGCCGAGCGCGACGTGCTCGTCGTGCAGCGGGCTGCGACGCTCCGCGCTCTCGGTGGTCCCGGTCTGCTGCTCGGTCATGCGAGGTCTCCCGTCACGTAGGACTCCAGGGGCGGGCACGAGCACACCAGGTTGCGGTCGCCCCGCGCACCGTCGATGCGGCGCACCGGCGGCCAGTACTTCCCGGCGCGCAGACTCGCGACCGGGTACGCCGCGAGCTCGCGCGAGTACGGCTTGTCCCAGTCCTCCGCCACGAGCGCCGCCGCGGTGTGCGGGGCGCCGCGCAGCGGCGACTCCTCGACGCTCCAGCGGCCGGAGGAGACGGCGTCGATCTCGCCGCGGATCGCGACGAGCGCGTCGACGAACCGGTCGAGCTCCGCGAGGTCCTCGCTCTCCGTCGGCTCCACCATGAGCGTGCCCGCCACGGGGAACGAGAGCGTCGGGGCGTGGAACCCGTAGTCCATGAGCCGCTTCGCCACGTCCTCCGCCGTCACGCCCGTCTCCGCGGTGATCGGGCGCAGGTCGAGGATGCACTCGTGCGCGACGAGGCCGTTCGGCCCCGTGTACAGCACCGGGTAGTGGTCGGCGAGACGGCTCGCGACGTAGTTCGCCGTGAGCACCGCCGTCTTCGTCGCCTCCGTCAGACCGTCCGGGCCCATGAGCGCGACGTACGCGTACGAGATCGGCAGGATCCCGGCCGACCCGTACCGCGTCGCCGAGACCGGGGTGCCGGTGGCGGGGTCCTGTCCGGGAGCCAGCGGGTCGCCCGGGAGGAACGGCACGAGGTGCGCGGCGACCGCGACGGGGCCGACTCCCGGCCCTCCCCCGCCGTGCGGGATGCAGAACGTCTTGTGCAGGTTCAGGTGCGAGACGTCGCCCCCGAACTCCCCGGGGCGCGCGAGCCCCACGAGCGCGTTGAGGTTCGCACCGTCGATGTACACCTGACCACCCGCCTCGTGTACGAGGTCGCAGACCTCGCGGACGCGCTCCTCGAAGACGCCGTGCGTCGACGGGTACGTGATCATGATCGCCCCGACCCGCGGTCCGTGGTCGGCCAGCTTCGCGCGCAGGTCGGCCAGGTCCACCTCGCCGCTCTCCGCGGTCCGCACGACCTCGACCTTCAGCCCCGCCAGCGCCGCCGACGCCGCGTTCGTCCCGTGCGCCGACGCGGGGATCAGGCACACGTCGCGCTCCACGTCGCCGCGCGACACGTGGTACTCGCGGATCGCCAGCAGGCCCGCGAACTCGCCCTGCGACCCCGCGTTCGGCTGCACCGAGACGCCCGCGTAACCCGTGATCTCCGCCAGCGCCGACTCGAGGCCGCCGATCAGCTCCTCGTAGCCGCGCGCCTGGTCGGCCGGCACGAACGGGTGCAGGTCCGCGAACCCTGGCCAGGAGATGGCCTCCATCTCCGCCGTCGCGTTGAGCTTCATCGTGCACGAGCCCAGCGGGATCATCGTGCGGTCCAGCGCGAGGTCCTTGTCCGCCAGACGGCGCAGGTAGCGCAGCATCGACGTCTCGGAGCGGTGCAGGCGGAAGATCGGGTGCTGGAGGTACGACGTCGTCCGGGTCGCCCAGGTCGGGAGGTCGTGGCCGGACCCGGCCACGGAGGCGCCCTCGGCGCTCGGGCCTCCGGCGGCGTCCACGCCGAACGACCGCAGCACGGTGGCGACGGTCGCGGAGGTGGTGGTCTCGTCGCAGGCGATCTGTACATGATCTGCGTCAGGGTTGTACAGGTTGATGCCGGCGGTGGCGGCGGTCTCGACGACGGCGGTGGCGCGGCCCGGGACGACGGCGCGGACGGTGTCGAAGAAGGTGTCGTGCTCGACGGCGACGCCCGCGGCCCGGAGGCGCTCCGCGAGGGTCACGGCGTGCGCGTGCGTGCGCTCGGCGATGGCGCGGAGGCCGTCGGGCCCGTGGTAGACCGCGTACATCGAGGCGACGATCGCGAGGAGGGCCTGCGCCGTGCAGATGTTGCTCGTCGCCTTCTCGCGCCGGATGTGCTGCTCGCGCGTCTGGAGCGCGAGGCGGTAGGCGGTGTCGCCGTCGGCGTCGATCGAGACGCCCACGAGACGACCGGGGAGCGAGCGCTCCAGACCCTTGCGCACGGCCATGAACGCCGCGTGCGGGCCCCCGTAGAACAGCGGGACGCCGAACCGCTGGGCCGAGCCCACCGCCACGTCGGCGCCGAGCTCGCCGGGGGAGACGAGCAGCGTCAGCGCGAGCAGGTCGCTCGCCACGGTGACGAGCGCGCCCGCGTCCTTGGCCTCCGTGACCACGGGCCGCCAGTCCACGACGCGGCCCGACGCGCCCGACTGCTGGACGACGACGCCCACGAGGTGCGCGTCGTCGTCCACCCCGGTCGGGAACGCGCCCGCCGCGCGAGCGGCGGCGAGCCCGGCCGCAAGGCCGTCCGACAGGTCCGCGACGACGACAGGCAGGCCGACCGCCCGGGCCCGGCCCTGGGTGACGGCGAGCGTCTGCGGGAAGAGGTCGGCGTCGAGCACCACGTAGCCGCCCTTCGCGCGCGACGCCCGCCACATGAGGGCGACGGCCTCCGCGACCGCGGTCGCCTCGTCGAGCAGCGACGCGTTCGCGACGTCGAGACCCGTCAGGTCCTCGACGACCTGCTGGAAGTTGAGCAGCGCCTCCAGGCGGCCCTGCGAGATCTCGGGCTGGTACGGCGTGTACGCCGTGTACCAGGCGGGGGACTCGAGGACGTTGCGACGGATCACCGGGGGAGTGACGGTGCCGTAGTAGCCGAGCCCGATCATCTGCGTCTTCACGACGTTCTTCGCGGCGAGCGCGCGCAGGTGGTCGAGCACCTCCGTCTCGGTGCGCGCCGCAGGCAGGTCGAGCGGGCGCTCGGTGCGGATCGCCGCGGGCACGGCGGCGTCGACCAGCGCGTCGAGCGAGGCGTGGCCGAGCTGGTCGAGCATGACCTGCACCTCGCGGCCGCGCGGGCCGAGGTGGCGCGGCGCGAACGCGCCGGAGGCGGCGTCGAGCGGGGAGGTGCGGTCGAGGGACGGCTGGGTCACGGGGACCTCCGGGGGAGGGGACGACGGCGGGTCCCTCCCCGCTCTGTCATCGGACGCACGCGTCGACCTGAGAGTTTTGCCGGTCCGCCGTGCCACGAGGGCCGGGGCGCGCCGACTTGCACCGTCGGTGGGCCGCGCGCGACGCCTCGAGGGCGCCCCAGCACGGCCGCTTTCCAGAGTTGCCTCGCCTCGACGGTACGTGGGCCTGAGAGATTCCCGGGGAGGACTTTGCTCCTTCGGCGCCGTCGCCGCGGTCCGGGGACCGGGGCGACGGACTCTCCCGTCGCGGTTCTGGCGGCCCGGCCGGCACCGCGCCCGAAGGGACGGCACCGCCGGTCAAGCATGGAGTTGTGGCCTCATCGTAGCGGGCACACCGCCCTCGCTCCCGCGTACCCGGTGCCCCCGGCCCTGCGGACCCCAGGAGGCCGCCGTACATTCGGACGATGGGGGACACGCGCACGATCATCGTCACCGGTGCCGCAGGGCCGGCCGGGCGGGCGCTCGGGGCTCAGCTCGCGCGACGACCGGAGGTGCACGCCGTCGGGGTGGACCTGGCGCCACGTGCCGTCCCGGGGTTCGCGACCGTGGAGGCCGTCCCGGCGGCGGGAGACCCCGCCTACGACGGCGCGACCCTGGCGCTCGTGCGCCGGTACGGAGACGTCCTCGTCGTCCCGTCCGTCTCCGAGGAGCTGGCGCACCTCGCCGTCCTCGCCGGTGCCGCGGGCCTGACCCGCGACGTCGTGGTGTCGCCGCCCGGCCCGACGGCCGTCGCCGGCGACAAGCTCCTCACGATGCTCGCGCTCGACCGCCAGGGCGTCGGCGTCCCGCCGCACGCCGGGGCCGACGCCCTGCCCTCCGCGGCGGACGCGCTCGACTGGGCGGCGGGTCCGGTCGTCGTCAAGCCGCGTGTCGCGCGGGGCGGGCGTGGCGTCCACGTCGTGGAGACCGCGGACGACCCGGCATGGGCCGCTCTCGACGCGTCGTGGATCGTCCAGGGGTTCGCGCCGGGGCGGGAGTACTGCCCGCAGGTGTTCCGGTCGCCGTCGACCGGGGAGACGCAGGTCGTCGTCCTGGAGAAGACCGGCCGCAAGGAGGGACGCGTCGGCAACGCCACGACGGTGACGCGCCTCGAGGAGAGCGCGGCCGCGGACGTCGCCGCCGTGGCACGGGCCACGACCCTGGCGCTCGGGCTCGTCGGTCCTCTCGACATGGACGTCCGGCGGCTCGCGGACGGGACACCGGTCGTCCTGGAGGTCAACGCGCGCTTCGGGGCGGTGTCCGAGTCCGCACCGGAGCTGCTCGACGCCGTGCTCCGCGAGTGGCCGGTCTGAAGGCATGCCGGCCGCCCTGACCGGAATCCTCACCGCGCTCGCGCTCGTGGTCGGATCGACGCTCCTCGTCGTGGGGCTCGTCCGCCTCGCCCTCGTGCCGTTCGCGCTCGCCTTCGAGCACCGCCACCGACGCGCGGCACCCGGCCCCGCCGGGCTCGGCCCGTCCTGGGCGGAGCCTCCTCTGGTCTCCGTCGTGGTCCCCGCCTTCGACGAGGCGGTCGTCATCGACAACTGCGTGCGGTCGCTCCTGCGCAGCGACTACCCGCGCTTCGAGATCCTGTGCGTCGACGACGGGTCCCGCGACGACACCTTCGACAGGATGCTCAGGCTGTCCGAGCGGCACGCGCGCGTGCACGCGGTGCGGCAGGAGAACGCCGGCAAGGGCGCCGCCCTCAACCGTGGCATCGCCCTCGCGCGGGGCGAGGTCGTCCTCCTGGTCGACGCCGACGGCGTCTTCCGGCCCGACACGATCACCCGGCTGCTGCGCGGGTTCCGCGACGCCCGCGTCGGCGCGGTGTGCGGGAACGACCGCCCGGTGAACCTCGATCGGGTGCTGACGCGGTTCCTCGCCCTCGTCAGCCACGTCGGCACCGGGCTCATGCGCCGCGCGCTCGACGTGCTCGGCTGCCTCCCCGTCGTGTCGGGGAACGTGGGCGCGTTCCGGCGCGAGGTGCTCGAACGCACGGGGCCCCTCCGGACGGACACCCTGGCAGAGGACCTCGAGCTCACCTGGCGGGTGCACGCCGCCGGCTACGGGGTGACGTTCGCGCCGGACGCCGTGGTCTACGCCGAGTCGCCCTCGACGGTCCGCGGCCTCTGGCGACAGCGGGTGCGGTGGGCGCGCGGCCTGCTCCAGGTGTCGGCGCTGCACCGGCGGATGATCGGCAACCTCCGGTACGGGCGCTTCGGGGCGTACCTGCTCTACAACACCGTGTCGCAGGTGGCGGGACCGTTCCTCCAGGTGCTCGCGTTCCTCGCCCTCTCCGTCCTCGTCGCCGTCGAGGGCACGGGCTGGCTGCCTCCGTCGTGGTGGGAGTGGGCGCTGTTCCTCGGGCTGCCCCTGTCCCTGGGGCTGCTGCTCCTCGCGGTCGTGCTCGACCACGCACCCGGCGATCTTCGATATCTGTGGACGGTCCCGCTGTGGCCCGTCTACTCCTCGCTCATGACACTGGTCATGCTGGAGGCGGCACGCCGGGAGACGACGGACGCGGAGGGACGATGGGACAAGCTCGAGAGGACCGGCACGGTGTCGGTGCGCGGGCTCGGCGCGGTCGACGACCCTGGGTCGCGCTGATCGTCGTGCCCCTCGTCGCCGTCGTCGTCGCGGCGGTGCTCCTCGCAAGCCCGTGGAAGGAGTCCCTGCCGCCCATGCGGTCCACGCCCCCGCCCGACGACGTACGGTCCGTCAGCATCGACTTCGGCGTGGTGACCGATCCGAGCACCGACTGGGGAGCGGTCGACCGCCGTCTCGACGCGGCGGGCGCGAACATGGTCGAGCTCGGCGCCGGACGGGTGGAGTTCACCGCCTTCGACTGGGAGGCGTACCCCGAGGCCGCGGCGGAACCGGGGACCGACCACCTCGCCACGGCAGCGCGTGCGCTGGGCCTGGACGCCGACGGTGCGCAGCGTGAGTTCGGCCTCATCGTCGACGCCTACGTGCCTCGCTGGATCGCGCAGGACCCCTCGATCGCCGGCAAGGACGTCGACGGGCAGCCCACGGTGTACCAGTCGTCGGCGACGGCGCTCTCCTCCGGACCGGTGGCCGACCGCCTCGTCGAGTACGTGGCCGCGCTGGGGGAGCGGTACAACCCCAGCCAGATCTCGGTGACGGAGCTCTTCCTCGACCGGTTCTCGTACGGGGACGACGACCTCGAGCTGTTCCGCGAGATGACCGGAGCGACGGACTGGCCGCGGGACGCGGACGGCGCGATCGTCGAGGAGTCACCCGAGCTGGGGTCCTGGCGCTCCCGGGTCCTCGCAGACCTCCTCGGCCGGATGCGGACGGCGCTCGACGAGGTGCGCGGGGGCGCGGGCGCTCGGATCGAGCTCGCCATGGACGCTCGTGTGGACTGGTCGAGCCTGGACACGGGTGACACGAGCAGCGGGCACGACTATGCAGTCCTGCTCTCCGGGGCCGACCGCCTCAACCTCTGGGGATACACGACCCTCGACGGTCGCGACGTGGCGGAGGTCCGGAACCTCACGGCGGCGCTCGCCACCGCGGGGTTCGACATGTCGCGGATCACCGTCTCCGTCGGCCTCTGGGCGGGCGGAGGCGGTGCGACCGACCCGGAGACCATGGCGGAGGCCGTCTCCCTCGCCGCGACGAACGGGGTGCGCTCGGTCAACGTGACCCCGTACTCCCTCATGGGCGACGCGTACTGGACCGCGCTCGCGTCCGTGTGGCGCCCCGACGCGAGCGAAGAACCGGCCTAGGGCTCGTCCTGGTCCGGTGAGAGGTCGGGCAGGAGCACGTCCACCTCGGTCCCGACCCCCGGTTCGCTGGCGATGGACAGGCTCCCCCCGTGCGCGTCGACGATCGTCTGCACGAGCGACAGGCCGAGACCGACGCCCCGGACCCGCCGACGGACGGTCTCCCGGGTCCGGTAGAAGCGCTCGGTCAGGCGCGCGAGCTCATCCGCCGGGATGCCGGTGCCGTGGTCGACGACCCGGACGCGGACGCACCGGGCGGCATCCTGCGCGGGCTCGGCGGTGACGCTCACCCGCACCTGGCCGCCCCGCGTGCTGTGCTTCACGGCGTTCGTGAGCAGGTTCTCGACCACCTGGCCCAGCCGCTGCGCGTCGGAGAGCAGGCGGACCTCGGCGTCCCCGTCCTCGACGATCGCGACCCCGGCACGGGCCGCGACCGGTGCGGTGGACGCCACGGCCTCCCGGACCACCTCCACCACGTCCAGCTCCATCGGTACCAGGGCGAACGTCCCGGAGACCACCTGGGCGCTGGTGAGCAGGTCCTCCACCAGGGCCTGGAGCTGGTGCGCGTTGCGCTCCACGACCTGGAGATAGCGCTGCTGCTCGTCGTCCAGGCTCTCGGGCCGCATCCGGAGCAGGTCGACGTACCCGAGGATCGAGGCGAGCGGCGTGCGCAGCTCGTGGCTGACGAGGCCGATGAACGCGTCCTGCTCCTGCTCGTCCTCGTGGCGGCGCGTCACGTCGGTCGCCACGAACAGGTAGCCCGGCGGGAGCTCCGGCGCCGGCCCCGAGAGGGCGGGCCTGCGGGTCACGACCACCTCGAGCCGACGACTCGTACCGTCCGGCAGGGTGTGGTCGCGCTCGTGCACCTCGGTGCCGCCGTGCGCGGCGGCCCCGACGATCTCCGCGAGCGCCGACGGCGTGCCCCCCTCCTGGTCGCCCGCCTCGCCCGCCGCGGCCGATCCTCCGCCGAGGAGGCGGACGACGTCCGTCCCCACGAGCGTGCTCGCCGCCGTCCCGAGGAGACGTTCGGCGCCGGTGTTGGCGGAGACCACCGTGCCCGCGTCGTCGGTGGCCAGGAAGGCCTGCTCGGTAGCGGCGGCGAGGATGCTCGCGAGCGTGTCCCGCGAGTCGCGCAGACGTCGTGACGACGCGTCGAGGGCGTCGCGGGCGGCGGCCAGCTGGACGGCCTGGCCGCGCGCGAGCGTCACGATGCCGTGGATGCCGAGCGCGAGCGTCGCGAGGATCGAGAAGGTGACGACCGCGTGCAGGACGGGCTGGATCCGGCCGGTGTCCACGACGACCGGCACGAGGAGGACCAGACCCGCGCCCGCGAGCCCGACCGCGGGACCGGCCGAGCCCGGACGGAGCGCCAGGCTCGCGAGGGGGAGGACGAGGAGGATGTCGAGGGTCACCGCCTGGAGGCCCGCCCCGACGTCGAGCAGGCCGATCGCGAGCATCTGCGCGAGCGAGCAGGCGAAGCGCCATGAGACAGGCCACGTGTCCCACCGGCCGAGCGCGGCGACCACGAGGACGCCGACGGAGAGCACGACCGCCGCGACCAGCAGACCCGGGCGGGCGGGCTCCACCATCCACCACAGCGAGGCCGCGGCGACCACCACGGAGAGCGTGATGGGCACCTGGCGCAGCGCGACGGCGTCCTCGTCCGCCCAGCCCAGGCGGAGGACCGGGTACCTCTCGCCGAGCTCGGTCGGTCTGCTCACCGCCCGCCGGAGCCGTGCCCGGCGTCCGCCCCCTGCCCGTCGACCGCGGGAGCCGCCTGGACGACCTCCCCGCGGACGAGGGTCTCGCTGGCCCGGACCGTCTCCAACGGCTCGGCGTCGCGGGCGGGGCTGAACCTGGCCCAGTACCGCGCGGTCGCACGCACCACGTCGGGCTGCATGTACTCCCGGTGGCTCTGGGACGCGAAGGCGGCGAGCATGCTCAGCTTGGTGTCGACGAACCCGTCGACGTCGACGAAGCGGTTCGGCGCGAACTCGACGGTCGAGGACGGGCTCTGGAAGCACCAGAGCCCCGGGACCTCCCGCGCAGCGACCTGGACCGCCTCGTGCACGGCGCGGTGGTCCTGGTGGCGGTCGTGGATCCCGTGGGTGTAGATCCGCGTCGGGCGGACCTCCCGGACGACCTCCTCGATCGCGGTGATCATCCCCGCGGCGGGGTCCAGCCGCGTGTCGGGGAAGTCGAGGTGCACGAGGCGCGCACCGACGACCGCGGCCGCGGCGGCCGCCTCCGAGCGGCGGGCCGAGGTCTCGCCGCCGACCGCGCCGCCGGAGAGGACGAGCGTCACGATCTCGTCCCCGGCGGCGGCGTGCGCGGCGAGCGTGGCACCCACCCCGATCTCGACGTCGTCCGGGTGCGCTCCGACGGCGAGCACCCGCTGCCGAGAGGAGGTGCGGGCCGCCCGGGTCCGCTGCGCGAGCTCGGTGGCGCGGCGGACGACCTCGGCGGCCGTCACCGGCTTGACGAGGAAGTCGTCCGCCGACTCGCGCAGCGCACCGATCGCGTGGTCCACGGTCGGGTACGCGGTGACGATCATGACGCGCACCGCCGGGTCGATCGCCCGGAGCTCTGGCAGGACCTCGAGCCCGGAACGGCCGGGCAGCTGGATGTCGCTGACGAGGACGTCGTACGACTGCCGTCGCAGCGCCTCGACGGCTCCCTCGGCGGTCTCGACCGTGTCGACGTGCATGCCGCCGTGACGCTCGAGCGCGATCCTCAGGAACTCGGCGGCGTCGAGGTCGTCCTCGATCACAAGCACCTGGTACTGGGATTCGGGCACGGTCCCCCCTGACTGCGGACTCGGTCCCATCGACGGTACGCGCCCCGGGACGACACCGCTCGTCACGGTCCCGGCGTGCGCGGCACGGGCACCCCGGGGCGCGGTCAGGGACGCCCGGCGTCGCCTCCCGCGGGCTCGACGACGACGGAGCGCACCGTCGCGAGACGCCGGACCGCGCGCTCCAGGGCCCGCGTGCGGCGGGGCGTCGCGCGGAACGACACGACGATCCGCCCCGCCCGGCCGTCGCCGTCCACCGGCCCGGTGGCGAGCGAGTCGAAGCTCACGCCGCGCGTCGAGAACACCCCGGTGAGCGCGGTGAGCGTGCCCGGCTGGTCCAGACCGTGCACGGTCGCGACCCAGTCGCGCTCCGCACCGGCCGGGGTCGGCACGCGCTCCGCGACCGTCGTCCCGGTCGTGCCCGGGACGCCAGCCGTCCCGACCTGCGTGCCCGCCGCGCCCGACGAACCCTCCGCACCCGCCGCCGCGCTCGCCGTACCGCCCGCGGGCGACCCCGCGCTCGCCGACGCCGCGCTCGCCGACACCAGGCGATCGATCCCCCCGGCCGCCTGCACGAGCCGGCGCGCCTCGTCGTCGGGCAGCTCGTCGAGCAGGACGCGCGTCCACCCGCCCGGGCCGAGCACGACCGGGACGCCGAGGACGCCGCGCGACGGCACGTCGTCGGCCCCGGGTGGGGCGAGCCGACCGTCGAGCTCGCCGTCGAGCGCGACCTGGCCCGCGACGACGATCTCGCGCCCGTCGAGGATCACCTCGAGGAGGTCGACGGTCGCGCTCGCGGTGCCCGCGGGGGTCTTCGCGCCGGACTGGTGGGTCATCCAGGGCCGCGTGACGAGCCGCAGGTCGGCGGGCCAGGTGTCGATGAGCTCGAACGCGGCGCCCATGTCCTGGCTCGCGACGCGCGCGAGCTCGTCCTTCGCCGCGGCGATCTCGCCGGGCAGCGCGTCGAGCGTGCGGCCGCGGCGCAGCGCGGCGACGGCGCGCGCCCGCTCGTCGGCGTCGAGCCCGCTCACCCGGACGGTCGACCAGAGCGGGACGGCGTCCTCGCCGTGCTGGCCCCCCACGAACCCGCCGACGCGGTGCCGCCGCACGCCCAGCTCGACCGCGATCTCGCGCCGGAACCGCAGCGTGTCGAGCCAGGCTCCCATGCCGAGCACGCGGTGCCGCCCGAGCCGTTCCGCCATGACCGCGACGCCGAGCTCGACGGGGTTCGTCACGACGATCACGACCTCGTGGCCCGAGCCGTGCCGCGCGATCGCGTCCGCGTACTCGGCGAGCACCGCGCCGTTGGTCGCGGCCAGCACGCGCCGGTCGGGGTCGGCGCCCGTGCGGGCCGGGGGAGTGAGGCCGGCGGCGACGACGATGACGTCGGCGGTGACGTCGTCGGGCGAGTGCGCGACGTCGAGGAGGGGCGCGTGCTCGTCGTACGCGTCGACGAGGTCGGCGCGCAGCCCGTGCACGGCGCGCCCCGACGCGCCCCCGGCCCGGCCGACGAGCTGGAGCCGCGCCGTGGGCGGGAGCACCCGCCGCTCGACGATCTGCGTGCACACCTGCCGGCCGACGTCGCCCGTCGCCCCCACCACCGCTACGTCCACCCTCGCAGGCTACGACGCCCCGGAGTCAGGCGAACGCGATCCCGCCCGCGGCGGCGACCATCTCGTCGAGCACGGCGGAGACCACGGGGCGGGGCTCGTGCCGGGTCGCGCGGTGGCGCGCGACGAGGCGGCGCGAGCCGAGGCCGGGCAGCCCGACGACCGTGACGCCGTCGGGCACCTCGTCCGACGCGCCGCCCTCCACGGCGAGCGCCGGGAGCATCGCGACACCGAGCCCGGCGGCGACGAGCGAGAGCGCGACGTCGAAGTCGTAGTAGTTGTGCCGCGTGCGCAAGGTCCCGCCGAGCCCGCGCGCCAGCCGCCGGAGCGCTCGGGCGGCGGCGGTGCCGGGCTCGGGTCCCAGCCAGACGGCGTCGCGCACGTCGTCGAGGCGCGTGGGCGTCGGCATGCCGGCGGGGACGACGAGCCGCCACGGCTCGTCGAGCAGGACGATCTCGCGCGTGCCGCGCGGGGCGGGGGAGTCGGCCTCGTAGTCGCGCTCGAGGAGGACGACGTCGAGCTCGCCCGCGCGCAGGAGGCGCAGGGCCTCGGTAGGCTCGCGCTCCTGCACGTCGAGCTCGATCCCGGGGGCGGTCTCGGCGAGCCGCCCGGCGACGGGCGCGACGACGGCGCGGATCGCCGTCTGGAAGGAGCCGACGGCGACGCGCCCGCTCACCTCGTCGCCGAGCGCGGCGAGCGCCTTGCGGGCCTCGACGAGCTCGGTCTCGATGCGCTCGGCGGTCTCGGCCAGCACTCGACCGGCGGGCGTGAGGGTCACGCCGCGCGGTCCGCGGTCGAGCACGACGACCCCCTCCTCGGCCTCGAGCCGCTGGATCTGCTGCGAGACCGCGGACGGGGTGACGTGCAGGAGATCCGCTGCCGCGAGGATGCCTCCACCACGGTGCACGGCAAGGAGGAAACCAAGTCTGCGTGGGTCCGTCGCCATGTAGAGATGCTAAACGCCCGGTGCAGAATCCTTCGATTGTGCTGAACCACGGAAGGCCTCACACTTGTCGTGGCGCCGGTCGGTTACCTCCTCCTCCTTACGGGTCGGCGCCCGAGCTTCGCACCACCCGCGCCACCAGCCATCGGCCCGGAGCGCACAGCCACCGCAGCGTCGCGGTACCCCCCTCCACCCCTTCTTCGTCACCGGAGTACCGCTGTGCCTGTCACCCTCGACGCGATCGTCATGTTCCTCGGCTGGATCGGTGCCGCCGCCGGCGTCGTCGCCTACGCGATGGTCAGCCGTGGCCGCTGGGCGCCGTCGTCCGCCCCGTTCCAGCTCACCAACCTCACCGCCGCGGGCCTCATGGGCATGGTCGCCGCGGCCAACGGCGTGTGGCCGTCCGTCGCCGCGAACCTCGTGTGGGTCCTCATCGGCGCCCAGGCGATCGTCGTCATCGTGCGGGCGCGGCGTGCGCGCCGTCGTGCGCTCGACGAGGTCGCCGCCCTCACCGCGTCCGCCCCCGCGACGGTCCCCGTGCGCGCCGACGGCGAGCCCGCGCCCCAGGAGGTCGGGCTCGCCGCCTGACGGCTGCCCGACCCCGCCCGGCGCGGCTGCTCGACCCCGCTCGGCGCGGCCGCCCGACCCTGCTCAGCGCGGAGCGTCGGGCGCCGGCTCCAGGACGACGTCCACCACGACCGCACGGTGGTCGGACAGGCCCGTGTCGACGGCCGTCGCGGGCCCGAGGGCCCGGGCGGTCGGGCCGCCGGGCAGGCCGTCGGCGAGCACGTGGTCGATCTGCCGCACGGGCCGGTCCACGGGGTGCGTGAGCACGTCGGCGAGCGACGTGAACCCGGTGATCTCCGCGGGCTCCGGCGCCCGCAGGTTGAGGTCGCCCAGCAGCACGAGCGGGCGCGGGAGCGGTGCGCAGGCTCCCGTGAAGGCCCGGAGCTGGTCCGCGGTGAACTCGGGGCGCGACGTCGTGTGCGCGGTCACGACGGTGAGCGGCCCCCACGGCGTGCGGACGGCCGCGGCGAGCGCGGCGCGCGGCTCGTCGGGCACCACCCGGAACGGCAGCAGGCGCGCGGCCCCCGTCGCGGTCCCCGGTCGTCGCCGCCGCACGCGCGACCGCCACGGCATCCGCTCGAGCTCGAGGCGCGACCACCGCTCGACGGGGAACCTGCTGACGAGCCCGATCCCGTACGACGCGACGCCGGGGACGCGCCGCACTCCCGACCCCGGCCGCCCCGCGCGCACCCACGCGCCGGAGACGCCACGGAGCGTGGGGGACAGGTGCCGGTGCTCGGCGCGCAGCGCCTCCGCCGCGACGGCCACGAGGTCGGCGCGGTGCGAGCGGGGCGAGTCGCGCTCGACCTCCTGGAGCGCGAGGACGTCGGCGTCGAGGTACGCGACGGCGCGCGCGAACCGCTCGACGTCGACCGTCCCGTCGAGCGCGGCGCCGTGCAGCGTGTTGAAGGTCGCGAGGCGCAGGGCGCCGTCGGGGCGCGGGGGCAGCGGTCCGTCGCTGAGGTCACGGGAGTCGTGGGGCACCGGACGATCCTCGCGCGGGCGGCGGACCGTCGCGACCAGGGCGGGCGTCGGGCCGGGCGCGGGGGACGTCGTCGGGACGTGCGCCCGGGACGCGTCAGAGGGTGCGGCGCCAGACGGCGATGCGCTCGACCGCCTCGGCGACCGTGCTCGGGGCCGCGGCGAAGGACAGCCGGACCCAGTCCCCGCCGCGGACGCCGTCGAAGTCCGTGCCGGGGGTGAGCGCGACGCCCGCCTCGGCGAGCAGGCGCGCGCACCACGTCACGGAGTCGAGGCCGTCCCCGGAGACGTCGGCGTAGACGTAGAACGCGCCGTCGGCGGGCGCGACGCGCGACCACCCGAGGTCGTCGAGCCGGGAGAGCACGAGCTCGCGCGACGCCGCGTACCGCGCGACGTTCTCGGCCGCGGCGGCGTACCCCTCGGGGGAGAACGCGGCGACGCCCGCGTGCTGCGCGAGCGCGGGCGGCGACAGCGCGACGTTCCCGGCGAGGGCGTCGACCGGCCCCACGAGCTCGTCGGGCAGCACGAGCCACCCGAGCCGCCACCCGGTCATCGCCCAGTACTTCGAGAACGAGTTGACGACGACGGCGCCGTCGGGCACGTACCGCGCCGCCGTCGGCAGCGCCGCGGCCGGGCCGTCCGCGCCGTCCCCGTAGACGATGCCGTGGTAGATCTCGTCGCTCACGAGGCGCACCTCGTGATCGGTGCACCACGCCGCGACGGCGTCGAGCTCGGCGGGCAGGATCATCGTCCCCGTCGGGTTCGCGGGGCTCGCGACGACGAGCCCGTCGAGGCCGCCGTCGTAGTACGCCTCCATGAGCTGCGACACCGTGGGCTGGTAGCGCGTCTCCGGGCCGCAGTCGAGCTCGACGACCTCGCAGCCCAGCGCGCGCAGGATGTTCTTGTACGCGGGGTAGCCGGGGCGTGCGAGCGCGACACGGTCGCCGACGTCGAAGGCCGCGAGGAACGCGAGGAGGAACCCGCCGGACGACCCGGTCGTCACCGCGACGCGCGCCGGGTCGATCTCGACGCCGTACCAGCGGCCGTAGTGCTCGGCGATCGCGCGCCGCAGCGCGGGGACCCCGAGCGACTCGGTGTAGCCGAGGTCGCCGTGCTCGAGCAGCTCGATCGCACGCCGCCGCACGACGTCCGACGCCCCGGTCGACGGCTCGCCCGCGCAGAGGTTGAGCACGGACGCGCCCGCGTCGCGCAGCCGGTTCGCCTCGGCGAGGACCTCCATCACCGCGAACGGCGGCACGTGGGAGCGGCGTGAGACCTTCATCGACCCGGACATGAGCCCATCATGCCCGGGTCATCCGTTCGGCGGACGTCGGTCGGCCGCCCGCGGAGGTGTCGGTCGTCCGGGCGACGCGCCACACCCCGCGCCCGGGGTCGGATGGGGCCATGACGACCGACGACGCCTGGCGCGACGGCCCCGACGACCGGGAGGACGGCGACCACGGGGGGCGGGACCGCGCCGCGACCTTCCGCCCCGTCCGCGGGTGGGGGGTGCTCTGGCGCAGCGCGTTCGGGCTCCGGCACGGCGGGCACGAGTACGTCGTGGCCGTGGACTTCCTCGACTGGGACGAGCGCATCCGGCTGTACCGGGACGGCCGGCTCGTCGACGAGCAGCGCTCGCGCGCCCGGTTCGACCTCGGGGGCGCGACCCTGGAGGCGAGGATGAGCACCTACGGGATGCGGTACGTGCGCGTCGTGGACGCGGTCGGCACCGTGCACGACGTCCCGCCGCTGCCCGGGACCGCCGAGGCCTGGCGCGACCGCATGGACCGCGAGCGCCCGACGGCGAGCCGCGCCGTGGGCGTGACGGCGTGGGTCGTGCTCGCGGTCGCGCTCGTCACGCAGGTGCCGCAGCTGCTCGCGCTGGCGTCGGAGATCACGGGGTGGACGCCGCCCTTCGTCCCGGACCTTCCGGGCCCCGTGAACACGATCCTCACCGTGGGCGGCGTGCTCGCCGCGCTCGACCGGGCCCTGCGCCGCCGGTACCACCCGCTCCTCGACGGCTGATCCCCCGCTCGTCGCGCGGGGCGGCGGCTGCCTACGCTGGCGGGGACGACGAGGGAGGTTCTCGTGTTCCGACGACGTTCCCGCACGCCGGACGACGACCCGGTCCGGCGTGCCGCGCAGTACCGGGTCGACCGGGAGGCGGCACGCGAGGCCGCGCAGCAGGAGGGGTCCGCCGACGAGCCCGCCATCCCGGACCCGGCGCGCGCACCGGGAGGGGCGCGCACGACGGACGAGCCGCCCGGGGCGCGCGACGACGACCTCCCTGTCGGAGGTCCACGTCGTGTACGACCCCAGGACCGCGCGATGTACGTCGACACGGTGATCGACCAGGCCGTCCGGCGCGGCGAGTTCGACGACCTCCCGCTCGCGGGCAAGCCGATCCCCGGGCTCACGGGCACGCACGACCCGGACTGGTGGCTCAAGGCCGTGATCGAGCGCGAGCAGCTCACCGGGCTCGGGCCCCCGGCCATGCTCCTCAAGCGCGAGGACCGCGAGCTCGACGACCGCCTCGACAGGGAGCTCGACGAGCGGGCGGTCCGCGAGATCCTCGCGGACTTCAACGCGCGCGTCGTCGACGCCCGCCGCCAGCTGCTCGGCGGGCCGCCCGTCGTGACGCCGACGCGCGACGTCGAGCACGAGGTCGCGCGCTGGCGCGCCCGTCGCGCCGCCCGCTGACCACCGGACCCACCGGACCCACCGGACCGCACTCCACCCGACCGTGCCCCACCCAGCCGGTCAGCGGCCCACCGGGCGGGCGGCCGTCGTCGGGCCCGCCTAGGGTCGGCGGCATGGCGGACTGGCAGCCCGACGTCCTGGGCGACGACTACGAGCAGCTCACGCTGCCGCTCGCGCCCGACGAGGAGGGCGACGTCGTCGCGACGCTCGTGCGGCGCCGGCGCCCGGGCCCCGACCCGTACCTCGACGTGCTGTACGTGCACGGCTGGTCCGACTACTTCTTCCAGACCGAGCTCGCCGACTTCTGGGAGGCGCACGGTGCGCGGTTCCACGCGCTCGACCTGCGCAAGTACGGCCGCAGCCTGCGGCCCGGCCAGACGCCCGGGTACGTCGCCGACCTCGCCACCTACGACGAGGACATCGAGGCCGCGCTCGTGGCGATGGGCCACCGGGGCGACGGGCGGTCCCCGCGCGAGGTCGTGCTCATGGGTCACTCGACCGGTGGCCTCACGCTGAGCCTGTGGCTCGCGCGCCACCCCGGGCGCGCGGCGGCGCTCGTCCTCAACAGCCCGTGGCTCGAGTTCCAGACGCGCGAGGTCGGCCGCCTCCTCCTCGAGCCCGTGATCGGCGCGCGCGCCCGGCTCACGCCCACGCGTCCGCTGCCCAACGTCGACCTCGGCTTCTACACGCGCTCCGTGAGCAAGGAGTTCGACGGCGAGTGGTCGTACGACCTCACCTGGCGTCCGCAGCACGGCTTCCGGACGACGCCCGCGTGGCTGTCCGCCGTCTTCCACGGCCAGCAGACGGTCGCGCGCGGCCTCGGGATCGGCGCCCCGGTGCTCGTCCTGCTCTCGGCCCGGAGCACGCTGCTGCCCCGCTGGTCGCCCGAGATGATGCGCACGGACACCGCGATCGACGTCGACGGCGTCGCGCAGCGCTCGGTCCAGCTCGGCGACCTCGTCACGGTCGCGCGCCTCGACGGCGCCCTGCACGACGTCGTCCTCTCCTCCCGGCCCGTGCGCGCGCTCGCGTACGGACGTATCGCGCAGTGGGTCGGCGCGTACCTGCCGCGGCCCGCGCCTGTCACGCCGCCCGTGCCCGACGCCGTCGCCCCCTCTCCCCGCGGCGCGCCGCGCGCGACGGGAGGCGTGGGCCGCGCGCTCGGCCGGCTCGGTGCCACGGTGCGTCACGCGGGACGGTCCGTCGCGCGGTCCGTGGGCACCGCCGTCGGGACGCTGCGCGGGCGGACCCGCCGCCGGTGACGCTCGACGACAACCTTTCTCTCGCCGACCGCACGACACACCGGAGTGACGCATGACGCTGCCCCCCGCCCCGCCCGCGACCCCGGGCGGCGCTGCCCCCGCCGCCCGCCCCGCCCGTCGTCGGCCGCCGTGGCTGGTCCCGCTCGTCGTCGTGCTCGCGCTGGCCTTCGTCGCCGCGGTCGCGCTCGTCGCCACCCTCGTGCTGCGACCCGGCCTCGAGCGCCGGGCGAACATCGCCGCGGTGTCGACGGCGTTCGACGAGTGCGCCCTCGGCGGCACGGGGGCGACCGTCGACCGCGAGAACGGCTTCGTCGACCTCCGCCGCGTGGGGTCCCCGTACGGCCCGAGCTGGACCGACGTCGAGTGCCTCACGGACGCGCTCGCGATGCCGCCGGAGCTCCTCGCGGCGCTGCAGGAGCCCGGGGGCACGGACTCCGAAGAGGTGCGCTGGGACGCCTACATGGCGCAGCGGCTGGTGGGCGACGGCGAGACGTACGTCTTCCTGTACCACGACTGGTCGGCGCCGATCTACGGCGACTGACCGCTCCTCGCGGTCGGAAAGGCCGACGCACCGCGGGTCGTGCACGGCCCGGTCCACCCGCAGGGGGAGGGCGCCGCGGCCGGGGTCGCACCGTCGGGGGATCTCCCGGGTAGCGGGGCACCGCTACCGTCGGCGACGTCGTGCGTGGCGTCGTCAGCTGAAGGAGCGGTTCGAGTGTTTCGCGAGGTCCCCGTTCTCCCCGTCGTCGTCCCGCTGGGGGCGGTGGTCCTCGGGCTGCTGCTGTGGCGCCTGCACCGGACCGGTCGTCTCACGGTGCCGCGGGCCGCCGTCGCGCTCGCGCTCGCCGTCTACGCGGCCGGGGTCGTGGCGAACACGGTGTTCCCGATCTTCCTCGACAAGCCGGCGAGCAGCGCCGCGTGGGACGCCCACCTGGTCCTCGTGCCCCTCGTGGACTACGAGGTCGCCGACGCGGTGATGAACGTCCTCGTGTTCGTGCCGCTGGGCATGCTCCTGCCGCTCCTCCTGGCGCGGCCGTCGTGGTGGCGCGTCGTGCTCACGGCAGCGGCCTTCAGTCTCGCGATCGAGGTCACCCAGTACGTCACCTCGCACCTGCTGGGTGGCGGTCACATCGCGGACGCCAGCGACCTGCTCTTCAACGTCGTGGGCGGCGCGCTCGGCCTCGGGCTGTTCACCGTGCTGTGCCGCGTCCCCGCGCTCGACGCGTTCTTCGACCGCTTCCGCTGGTCCACGGCGCCGCGGCCGCGCGGGTCGCGCGCCGACGGGACGGCCGCCCGTCGCGCGGGCTCAGCCGTCGAGCTCTGAGCGCACGAGGTCCACGATCCCGTCGGCCGCGGCCTCGACCTCGGCGAGGCAGTCCTCGAAGTCCTGCTGCCCGCCGTACCAGGGGTCGGCGATGTCGAGCACGTGCTCGGACCCGCCCGGCTCGACGCGCGGCGCCGCCGGGTCGAACGAGCGGTACAGGCGCACCGGCGCCGACGCGTCGAGGCGCCGCAGCGCCCGCGCGTGCTGGGCGGTCATCGCGAGCACGAGGTCGCGCGCGGCGAGGTCGCCCGCGCGCACCTGACGCGCCCGGTGCGTCCCGTCGACGACGTACCCGTGCTCCGCGAGGACGGCGCGGGCGCGGCGGTCGATCGGGTTCCCCCGCTCCTCGTCGCTGATCCCGGTCGAGTCCACCACGACGCGGTCGCCGAGCCCGGCCGCCTCGAAGCGGTCGCGCAGCACCACCTCGGCCATAGGGGAGCGGCAGATGTTGCCGGTGCAGACGGTCATGACGCGGTAGGGCCCGGGGCGGGTCTCGGCACTGGACATGGCCCCATTCTGCGCGAGGAGGGCGTTCCCCTCCCGTCCGGGGCGGTCGTCGGGCGGCCCGTGACCAGGGCGCCTACCGTGAGGAGATGATGATCGGGGCGGGGTCGGGACGGGTCGCCGTGACGGGCGCGAGCGGTCTCCTGGGGTCGAAGCTCGCGTTCCGGCTCGCCGCCGAGGGCGCGCCGCAACGCCTGGTGGTGCGCGACGCCGCCCGCGCGCCCAGCCTGGGCGACGACCCGCTGCCGGAGTCGGACGTCGCCGTCGTCGCCGGGTACACGGACACGCGCGGCATGGTCGAGGCGTTCACCGGCGTGGACACGGTCCTGCTCGTGTCCGCGCGCGAGGACGTCGACCGCGTCGCGCAGCACCGCGCAGCCGTGGACGCGGCCGTCGCGGCGGGCGTCCACCGCATCGTCTACGTGTCGTTCGTCGGCGCCGCCCCCGACGCCGTGTTCACGTTCGCGCGCGACCACTGGCGCACCGAGGAGTACATCCGCGCGACGGGCGTGCGGCACACGTTCCTGCGCGACAACCTCTACCACCGCGGGCTCGCGCTCATGGTGGGCGACGACGGCGTGATCCGCGGCCCCGCGGGCGACGGGCGCGTCGCGTCGGTGTCGCACGACGACATCGCCGACGTCGCGACCGTCGTGCTGCTCGACGCCGACGCGCACCGCCACGACGGCGTCACCTACGACGTCACGGGCCCCCAGGCGCTCACGCTCGCCGAGGTCGCGGCCGAGCTGTCGTCGGCCACGGGCCGCGAGATCACGTACCACCCCGAGACCGTCGACGAGGCGTACGCGTCGCGCGACCGGTACGGGGCGCCGCGGTTCGAGGTGGACGGCTGGGTGTCGTCGTACACGGCGATCGCCGCGGGCGAGCTCGCGCACGTGAGCGACACGGTCCCGCGGCTCGTCGAGCGGCCCGCGCAGTCGTTCGCCGCGTGGCTCGACGACTACCCCGAGGAGTGGGCGCACCTGCGTCCCGCCTGACCCCGGCGACCCGGCGGGTCGCTCCACGGCGGTTCCACGCCGTGGGCGAAAACCCCTGGCGTGGCCGCGGGAGGCGGACGTACCGTCGTCGTACACGCGAAAGGAGGTGGTCCTGGAAGTGAAGATTCTTCGGACTCGTGAGGTGGTTGCGCGCTAGTCGTCGCGCAACCGATCCAGCAACGGACCGGATGCGGTGAGCCCGTGAACCGGGCGGGGTCTCCCGAGGGGAGCCCCCGGCGGCGAGCGAGTACCACGCAACCACCGGAGCCCGCGGGTGTCGTGCCCTCGTCCAGCACGACAGGAGGAACCCTCCAGCCCGCGGGCTTCTTGCTGCCCGCACGCCGACGCTGAGTCGGCGTCAGAAGGGCTTGCGTGCGACGACGAGGAAGCGCGGCGCCTCGTCGACGAACTCGTGGCCCGCGGCGAGGTGCAGGTGCAGGGCGCGCAGGGGCGCCTCGTAGCGCGCGACCGCCTCGGGCGAGAGCGACGCGAGCTCCGGCACCTGCCAGGCCATGAGCCGCAGGTACCAGAGCAGGGCGGACAGGTCCCGGAACCGGCGCAGGCCCTCGTGCTCGCGCGCGGCGTCGACCACGAACCCGGCCTCGCGGAGCACCTCGACCGCGGCGTCGAGCGTGACCGAGTCCGGGTCCCACGCCGGCTCGGCACCGAGCGCGGTGCTCAGGCGCACGCCGTCGCGCGAGTCGGCCTGCTGCGTGAGGAACACGCCGCCCGGCTCCAGCACGCGGAGCACCTCGTCCGGGTCGAACTCCTCGTGCCGGTCGAGGACGACCGCGAACTGGCCGTCGAAGAACGGCAGGAGCTGCTCGTCGTCGCCCTCCACGGGCCGCACCTCGACGCCGAGGGGCTCGAGCCGCCGTCGGGCCACCGGCAGGTTCGGGGCCCAGCCCTCGGTCGCCGCGGAGCCCGCGGGGAACGGGCCGAGCGTGGAGAGGAGCTCGCCGCCGCCCGTGCCGAGGTCGAGCACGGGCCCGCGCCCGCTCGCGACGAGCTCGCGCGCGAGCGCGACGTAGTCCCACGGCACTGGGTCCTCGACGACGCGGCCCGCCACGGGGGAGAGGTCGGACCCGACGACCGGGACCGCGCGGGCCCACGCGACGTGCTCCTCGAACGAGGCGTCCCGGGCGGGCACCGGCGCCTCGCTCGCGCGGTCGGGGGTGGCGGGGGTGTCGGGTACCGCGTCAGGCATGGGTCGATTGTCACCCGCCCGGGCGCCGGAGCCGAACGCGAGCGGTGCGCGTGCGCGAGCCCGCCGCGACCCGACGGGGAGGACTCCCCATCGCCCGCACGACGGCGCGCACGGTAGCCTCCCCGGTGCCCGCCTCGCGCGTCCCGGACACCGGGTGCCGGCGGGCCGGACGACCGACGAGGGGACGGGGACGACGTGAGCGGTATGTGGGGCGCGGACGTCAACGAGCTGCGGAGGCTCGCGCAGTCGCTGCGGTCAGCCTCCGACCAGCTCGTGAGCACGACGTCCGAGGTCAGCGGCCTCGTCGAGGCGGCGGGTCGCTGGCAGGGCGGCGACGCCGACCAGTTCCGCAGCGAGTGGACCGGCACGTCCGTCGCGCTGCTGCGCGGCGTGAGCCAGTCGCTCTCCGAGGCGTCGCAGGCCGTCCTGCGCCACGCCGACCAGCAGTTCGCGACGAGCACCGAGGGCGGGTCCATCCCGTCCCCGGGCGTCCCCGGGCCCGGCGTGCCGACCGGCCCCGGCGGCGGCCCTCCCGGCGCGGGCGACCCGCTCGACGGCTCGATCTGGGACGTCGGCGACACCGCGCTGTCCGCGTGGGGCGCGGGGAGCGGCGCGTGGATCGCGTACCGCACGTTCCTCGCCGCGCGCGGCTTCCTCGACGCGAGCCGGCTCGCGGCGCTGTCGCCCGCGGCCGCGAGCGCCCTGCAGCTCACGCGCGGGATGGCGGTCGGGGACGCGCTGAGCGTGCTCGGGCGGGCCACGACGTTCTCCCGGTTCATGGGCTTCGCGGGCGGCGCGGCCGGCGTGGTCGGCGGCATCAACCAGATCGTCAACACCCAGTACGACGGCGTGCGCGGCGGCATCGACCGCGGCATGGGCGTCCTGTCCGTGATCGGCGGCGCGGGCACCATGGCGATCGCGGCGGGGCTCCTCACCAACCCGGTCGGCATCGCGGTCGTCGCGGGCGCGGCGGCGGTCGCGGGCGTCTGGGCGCTCGGCAACCTCGTCTACGACAACTGGGACTCGATCACGGGGTTCTTCTCGGACCCGGGCCCGTACCTCGCGGACGGCTGGAACGACGTCACGAGCTTCGTCGGGGACGCGGCCGATACCATCGGCGACGTCGCGTCCGACGTCGGTGACGCGATCGGCGACGGGCTCTCCGCCGCCGGCGACTTCATCGGAGGCCTCTTCTCGTGACCCAGCAGCCGACCATGCAGTGGTCCGCGGCCGACATCGCGGCCGCCGAGCAGACGCTCGCGCGCACGGCCTCGGGCGAGGTGACGCACGTCGTCACGCTCACCGACGAGGAGGTCGCGATCCTCGACGGCCTCCAGAACCCGCAGCTCGTCCCGCTGCCCTGGCTCGACGCGCAGGAGGGCGCGGACCGCACGCTCGTCGGGCGCGTGGCCCTGCGGTCGCTGCTCGCACGGGGTCTCGTGGTGCCGTCCGACGAGGAGCGCCCGCCCGGGCCGGGCGGCGAGCCGCAGGTCGGGATCGACGCGGTCCCCGAGGTGACGGGCCCGCTCGTGCTGCGCCGTACGGCGTCGGCCATCCTGTCCGCGGACCGCACGACGGCGCTCGGCAAGCACTGGGTGTACGTCTACCTGCACGACGAGGACCGGGTGCTCGAGGAGGAGGTCGGGCCGAGCGGCCACCACTCCTTCAGCGTCTACCCGCTCACCGAGCTCGCGGGGCGCCTCGCGGTGTTCCTCGACCCCGCGGCGAAGGCCGTGCTCGACGGCCGCGCCCGCACCTTCACGACCGAGCAGTTCGCCGCGGAGGCCCGCACGTCGCCCGAGCTCTCCGGAGCGGTCGCCGTCACGGTGCTCGGCGCGGTGCGCGCGGGCTCGGACACCCTCGTCCGGGTGAGCGTCTACGCGACGCCGGACGGCGTGTACGTCGTGCGCGGCGGCGAGCACGGCGCCGACGGCGCGCCCGTCACGCTCGAGCTGTCGGAGGTCGGGCCGGCGACGCTGCGCCGCCTCCCCGCCGAGCTGCTCGGCCGATGACGGCCGCGCCGACCGGCGACCGCGCGACGCGCAAGGTGCGCCACTGGGCCGACGCGTCGCGCCTCGGCCGCCTCCGGCACGTCGAGGCCGCGACGCCGAACGGCCCCGCGTGGGCCGTGGTCCTCGTGCTCGTGCTGCTCGCGCCGGTCGCCAGCCTGGCCGACGGCGAGGTCGTCGCCGCGGGCGTCCTGCTCGTGGCCGTCGCCGCCGTGCTCGCCGTCCTGCTGTGGTTCCTCGGCTCGGAGAAGCTGCTCGTGCTCGACGGCGGCATCGTCGTGGGCTCCTTCGCGCCGTTCCTGCGCCCCACGGTGATCCCGTGGTCGGGGATCGACCCCCGCACTGTCTCGGCGGTCGTGGGCAACCAGCGCACGATCGGGCTCCTCATGGCCGACCGCGGCGTGAGCGGCGCGTCCCGCACGGTGCTGTGGTCGCGCCGCCCGGTCACGTTCCTGGCGGTGTCGCCGGTCGTCGCGCGGCACGCGTGGGCGCAGGGCCAGCCCGTCGACCTCGCGACCGCCCCCGGCTTCGACCTGTGGGTCTTCTCGACGCGGCGGCCGTCCCGGCAGGCGCCCCTGGTGCACGCGCTCGCCGCCGCGATGCACGACGCGCGGGTCCCCGGCGCCGACGCGGTCCTCCCGCACGCGCTCCCGCCGCGGCGGCTGCGCTCGACCGCCGAGGACGCCGACCACCTGGGCATCCCCGAGCGGTTCCGCCGCGCGCAGCTCCGGCGCGTCTGACTCCCCGGCGCGGTCAGGCGGAGGCGGGACCGAAGGCCGCGGCGAGGGGCGCCGTCGGGCCGTCGCCGGCCGTGCTCGCGCCGCCCAGCGCCCCGACCTGGAGCACCATCCACGGGCTGAACGCCCACGGCGTGGCGGCGACCCCGCGCGCGACGTCCCGCGGGTCCGCCCAGGCGAGCTCCATCACCTCGTCGGGGTTCGCCTCGACCGGGCCCGCCGCCCGGGCGGCGTAGACGGGGCAGATCTCGTTCTCCACGACGCCCGACGCGTCGACGGCCCGGTAGCGGAAGCCGGGGACCGCGACCTCCAGGTCCGCGATCTCGAGCCCGAGCTCGTGCCGCGCGTGGCGGACGATCGACTCCTCGGTCGACTCCGTCCAGCGCGGGTGCCCGCAGAACGAGTTGGTCCACACGCCGGGCCACGTGCGCTTCGCGAGGGCCCGCCGCGTGAGGAGCAGGCGGCCCGCGTCGTCGAGCACGTAGCAGGAGAAGGCGAGGTGCAGGGGCGTCTCGGTCGTGTGGACCGCGGCGCGCTCGAAGGTGCCGGTCCGGCGGCCCTGGTCGTCGACGGTGACGACGTGGTCGGCGGCGACGGGGACGTGCGAGGTCATGCGGCCACTCTCGCACACGCCGCTCGCGGACCGGCAACCTCCTCCGGCGCCGACGGTGAGCGGGGTCACTCCGCCGGGTTCGCGGACGACCTTGCCGGACCCTCCCGCGCGTGAATTAAGGTGAGGGTAACCTCACTCGTCACGACCCGCCGGGCCGAGCGCCCCCGAGCAGATCCGAGCACCATGACCTCGCCCGCGACCGCCGCCACGACGGCCGACGTCCCCGGCGGCACGGCACCGGCCGACCCCGCCGACCGCCCGGCCGGGGTCGCCCGCACGAACGCGGGGCGCAGCCTCGGGCTCGTCGTCGCCCTCGCGGTCCTCGTGCTCGCGGTCGTGCTGAGCCTCGTCGTGGGCTCGAAGCCGGTCCCGCTCGGCACGGTCTGGGACGCCCTCACCGGCTACGACGGCTCGGGCGACCACGTGATCATCCGCGACCTGCGCCTCCCGCGAACGGTCGTCGGGCTGCTCGTCGGCACCGCGCTCGGCGTCTCGGGCGCCCTCATCCAGGCCATGACGCGCAACCCCCTGGCCGACCCGGGCATCCTCGGGGTCAACGCGGGCGCCGCGTTCGCCGTCGTGCTCGCCGTCGCGTTCCTCGGGCTCACCGACATCGGGTCGTTCATCTGGTTCGCGTTCGCGGGCGCCGTCGTCGCGACCGTCGCGGTGTACGCCATCGGGTCGCAGGGCCGCGGGGGAGCGACGCCCGTGCGGCTCACCCTCGCGGGCGTCGCGCTGGGCGCGGTGCTCGGCGGCGTCTCGCAGGGCATCACCCTGCTCGACCCGGCGGCGTTCGACCGCATGCGCTTCTGGGGCGCCGGCTCGCTCGCGGGCCGCACGATGGAGATGGCGGGGACGATCGCCCCGTTCGTCGTGATCGGGCTCGTCATCGCGCTCGTCGTCGCGCGCCCGCTCAACACCGTCGCGCTCGGCGACGACCTCGCGAGCTCGCTCGGCGCGCACGTGGGGCGCACGCGCGTGCTCGTCGGCGTCGCGGTCATGCTCCTGTGCGGCGCGGCGACGGCCGCGGCCGGGCCCATCGCGTTCGTCGGCCTCATGGTGCCGCACGTCGCGCGGTGGACGGTCGGCCCGGACCAGCGCTGGATCCTCCCGTACTCGGCGGTGCTCGCGCCCGTCCTGCTGCTCGTGTCCGACGTCGTCGGCCGGGTCGTCGTCATGCCGGGCGAGCTCCAGGTCGGGATCGTCACGGCGTTCGTCGGTGCCCCGGTCCTCATCGCGCTCGTGCGCCGCTCGAAGGCGAGCGGGCTGTGAGCGCCCCGGTGCAGGACCGTCTCCCGGCCGGGGCGGACCGGCGCGTCGACTTCGGCCGCCCGACGCGCGTCGTGCGCGGCCGGGGCGTGAGCCTGCGGCTCGACCTGCGCACGCTCGCGGTGTGCGGGGCGCTCCTGCTCGTCGCGCTGGCCGTCGGCGTGGTGGCGCTCACCACCGGCGACTACCCGCTCACCGTGCCGCAGGTGCTCCAGGCGCTCGTCGGCGCGGCCGACGGCCCGGTGCACATGGTCGTCGTCGAGTGGCGCCTCCCGCGCGCGCTCATGGCGCTCGTGCTCGGCGCGGCGCTCGGCGCGAGCGGTGCCATCTTCCAGTCGCTCACGCGCAACCCGCTCGGCAGCCCCGACGTCATCGGCTTCAACACGGGCGCGTACACCGGGGCGCTCGTCGTCATCATGCTGCTCGGCGGCGGGTACGTCGGCGTGGCGGCGGGCGCGCTCGTCGGCGGGATCGTCACCGCGGGGGTGGTGTACGTCCTCGCCTACCGGCGCGGCGTGCAGGGGTTCCGCCTCATCATCGTCGGCATCGCGGTGTCGGCGATGCTCGCGTCCGCCAACCAGTGGCTCATCGTCAAGGCCGACCTCGAGACGGCGATGGCCGCCGCCGTGTGGGGCGCGGGGTCGCTCAACGGCATGACGTGGGCGCAGGCGGTCCCCGCGTGCGTGCTCGCCGCGCTCCTGGCCCTGCCGCTCGTGTGGCTCGCCCCGCGCATGGGCCTGCTCGAGCTCGGGGACGACGCCGCGGCCGCCCTGGGCCTGCGCAGCGAGCGGGTGCGGCTCGCGCTCGTCGTCCTCGGCGTCGCGCTCACCGCGCTCGTCACCGCGGCGGCCGGCCCGATCGCGTTCGTCGCGCTCGCCGCACCCCAGCTCGCGCGCCGCCTCACGGGCAGCGCGGGCGTGCGCATCCTGCCCGCCGCGTGCATGGGCGCGGTGCTCCTGGCCGCGAGCGACCTCGTCGCGCAGCGCGCGTTCGCCCCGACCCAGCTCCCCGTCGGCGTCGTCACCGTGAGCGTCGGCGGCGCCTACCTCGTCTGGCTCCTCGTCCGCGAGGCCCGCAAGTGACCCCGACCCCGCAGACCGGAAGGACCCCGGTGGCACCCACCCAGCTCGCGGACGCCCCGCACGACGCGGCCGCGCCCGGCACCGCCGACCGCCCCGCGGCCCCCACCGCCGACCGCCTGCACGCCGACGGCATCACCGTCGGCTACGACGACCGCGTCATCTCCTCGGGGCTCGACGTGACGATCCCCGACGGCTCGTTCACGGTGATCGTCGGGCCGAACGCGTGCGGGAAGTCGACGCTGCTGCGGGCGCTGTCGCGCCTGCTCAAGCCGTCGCAGGGCGAGGTCGTGCTCGACGGCCGCTCCATCTCGTCCATCCCCGCGAAGGAGGTCGCGCGCCGCCTCGGCCTCCTGCCGCAGTCGTCGATCGCGCCCGAGGGGATCACCGTCGCAGACCTCGTCGCGCGCGGGCGCTACCCCCACCAGAAGCTCCTGCGCCAGTGGTCGCGCGAGGACGAGGCGGCCGTGGTCGCCGCGCTCGCCGCGACCGGCACCACGGACCTGTCTGGCCGGCTCGTCGACGAGCTGTCCGGCGGCCAGCGCCAGCGTGTGTGGGTCGCGATGGTCCTCGCGCAGGAGACGCCCCTCCTCCTGCTCGACGAGCCGACGACGTTCCTCGACATCGCCCACCAGATCGAGCTGCTCGAGCTGTGCGCCGACCTCAACCGGGACCGCGGGCACACGCTCGTCGCCGTCCTGCACGACCTCAACCACGCGTGCCGCTACGCGACCCACCTCATCGCCATGAAGGACGGCGCGATCGTCGCCGAGGGCGCGCCGGGCGAGGTCGTCACGGCCGAGCTCGTCGAGGACGTGTTCGGCCTCCCGTGCCGCATCATCGCCGACCCCGTGACGGGCACCCCGCTCGTCGTGCCCGAGGGCCGGCCCCGCCGCGCCTGACGCGGCCCCGTTCTCCCGGTCGGACCACCCCGCCCGACCGGCCCCCCACCGTCCTGCGCTCGCCCGCACCGCCTCGTCGGAGGAGCACCGCATGACCCGCACGACCCGTCCCTCGTCCACCCTGCCCGGCGCGCCCCGTGCGCGGCGCCGGCCCGCGCGCGCGGTCGCGGCGGCCACGCTCGCGCTCGGTCTCACGGCCGTCGTCGCGGCGTGCTCCCCGGGCACCGACGCGGGCTCCGACGGCGCCGGGGACGACCAGCCGTCCGCGAGCGCCGACGGCTGGTCGTGGACGTCCTCGGGCCACGGCACGACGTACGAGCTCGACGAGGCGCCGGACCGCCTCGTCGTCGACGGCTACTCGGCCGCCGCGCTGTGGGACTACGGCGTGCGGCCCGACGGCGTGTTCGGGTACGGCTTCTCCGACACGGGCGCGCTGTCGATCGGCAACGCGCGGGTCGACGAGATGGAGGTCGTCGGCACCGACGCCGAGCTCAACCTGGAGAAGCTGCTCGCGCTCGACCCCGACCTCGTGATCGGGTTCGGCACGGAGGACGGCACGGCGTGGCGGTGGTGGGACGAGAAGATCACCGAGGAGGCGACCGCCGTCGCGCCGTTCGTCGGGATGAAGTTCTCCGGCCGGCCCGTCGTCGAGGTGATCGAGGACTACGCGTCGCTCGCGGAGGCGCTCGGCGGCGACGCGGACACCCCGGAGGTCGCGGAGGCGCGCGCCGCGTTCGACGAGCGCCTCGACACCCTGCGGGCGATCGCCGCGGAGAAGCCGCTGACGATCCTGCCGCTCAACGGGGCCGAGGAGCTGTGGGTCGGGCAGCGGACCCTGGGCCAGCTCGCGCTGCTGGAGGAGCTGGGCTTCACGATCGGCGGCCCGCAGGACCAGCAGGCCTGGGCGGAGCTCAGCTGGGAGCGCGTGCCGGACTACCCGGCGGACGTCGTGCTCAGCTACACCGGCTCCGACGAGGCCATGGCGGCGAACCCCGTCTACGCGGGCCTGCCTGCGGTCCAGGCGGGGCAGGTCGTGGGCTGGGACGACAAGCGCCCGTTCACGTGGGCGAGCTACGTCGAGTGGTTCGACGAGCTCATCGCGGTGCTCGACGGCGCCGAGGTCGTCTCGGGGCCGCCCGCGTCCTGACCGTCCCACCAGTCGAGGACGACGGTCGCGTGGTACGTGAGCCAGCGGGACGGCTCGCCCGCGGGGGCGTCGACCTCGAACCACACGCGGCCCGGGTGGCGCCGGCCCTGGAGCCAGGTGCCGTCCGGGCGCCGCGCGCGGCGGACGTGCTCGACCGCGTCCGCCGCGCGCGGGTCCGGCGGCGTGCCGTCGAGCAGCGACGCGGCGCGCAGGTAGACCAGCGCGTTGAGCACGCTGTAGTACCAGCGGAACGGGTAGGCGAGGCGGAACGCCCAGTCCCCGACGGGCTCGCCGGTGCCGAGCCGGCGGAACAGGCCGCGGCGGAGCAGGTACTCCTCGCCGGCGCGGCGCGCGGCGCGCAGCTCGTCCGTGGCCCCGGCGTGCTCCTGGTAGGCGAGGAGGCCCTTGAGCGCGTTGAGCGTCGAGTGGTACGACGACACGGTCGCGCCCTCGACCCACGCGCAGTTCCACCCGCCGTCGGGCAGCCGACCGTCGAGGACGGTGCGGAGCAGCCTCGTCACGTCGACGCCGAGCCACGCGCCCGCGGCGAGCGTGTACCCGTTGATGCACCAGTCGACCTCGCCGCCCCAGTAGGGCAGGTCGTCGTACTCCCAGCGGCAGTGCTCGGCCAGCAGCTCGGGCGTGCGGCGCGCGCGGAGCACCTCGGGGTCGAGGCCCCACTCGCGCAGCGCGACGAGCGACCAGGTGGTCGCGGTCCAGGGCTGGCCCTCCTCGGGCCTGCCCTCGGCGTCCGGCGCGGCCGCGCCGTCCCCGCCGACGTCCGCGGGGAAGTACGCGCCGCCCGCCCACTGCCCGTCCGGGTCCTGGTGGCCGAGGAGCCGGGCGCCGAAGCCCTCGGTCGCGACGCGCGCCCGCGTCGCCCGCCACACGGAGGGCGGGGCGTGCACGACGTCGCGCTCCACCTGCCAGCGCAGCGCCGGGTCGGCGTCGAGGAGCCAGCCGACGACGTCGTCGTCGACCGGCCCGCCGGACGGTCGGTCGGCCATCCCGTCACGCTACCCCCGGGGACGGCCGACCGCCGTCGGTCAGACGAAGCCGAACACGGGCGGGAACACGAGGGCGACGACCGCCGCCCACGCCGCGTGGACGGGGAGGAAGCGCGTCTGCCACGCGACGAGGTCGGCGAACGGCCGACGCCCGCGGAGGAACGCCGTCGCGAGCACGGCCGACCACGCGAGGTGGACGAGCAGCAGGAGGTTGAGCCCGAGCGCCGCCGCCTTGTTGGGGCTGACGCCGAACTCGGCGATGCGCGTGAGCATCGCGGTGAGCGCGACGGCGTCGACGGCGAGCGCCGCGCCGACGAGGACCACCAGGAGCCCGTCGAAGAACGACCCGGGCGCGAGCGGGTCGCGTGCCGAGACGGAGTAGAGGAGCAGGCACAGGACGAGCACGAGGATCGCGTCCATGAGGATGAGCAGCTCGCGGTCGACCGCCGCGAGGTTCCCCGCGGTCGCGAGGACGACGAACGCGGCGAGGAGCATGACGAGCGTCAGCGGCGTGAACACGCGCGTGAGCACGGGCGCGATGTTCTCGACGACGTTCTGCTTGGCCTCGACGAGCCAGGCGGCCACGATGAGCGCCGCCGGGACGCACAGGGTGAGGATCCAGGTGTCGAGGTAGGGCTCGAGGTCGACGCCGGCGAGCGAGAAGACCCCGATCGTCAGGCCGAGCAGCACCCCGCCCCCGAGCGCGATGAGCGTGTAGTACACGGCGAGCTCGCCCGTGAACCGCACGAAGTCCATGCGGCGCGC
This sequence comes from Cellulosimicrobium sp. 72-3, assembly GCF_013127315.1. Classification (NCBI taxonomy): domain Bacteria; kingdom Bacillati; phylum Actinomycetota; class Actinomycetes; order Micrococcales; family Promicromonosporaceae; genus Cellulosimicrobium; species Cellulosimicrobium sp. 72-3. Next base: position 33,553 of record NZ_CP053419.1, on the reverse strand, counting down.
GTCCGAGCGCCACCGCCCGCCCACGTAGGCGAGCCCGACGACGGCCCACAGCGTCACCGGGGCGGCGAGCGCCGCGAGCACGAAGGTCGCGTCCGTGGGCTCGAACGGGTACGCGTTGAGCACGACGCCCAGCACGACGAACGGCACGACGAGCGCGCCGACGACACGCAGCGTGACCTGGCGCTTCCACGCGAGGTAGGCCGTGAGGAACGGCAGCACGAGGAGCCCGACGTTGAGGCCGACCGTCTCCCAGGGCAGGAGCACGGTCGCGACCTTGACCGTGACGCCCACCGCGACGGCGAGCCCGAGCACGACCGCGAGCTCGCGCCACGAGCGGGTGCGGCCGGCCTGCTGGCCCACGAGGACGAGCTGCTTCCACAGGCGCTCGGAGTGCTCCTGCGCGAACTCGCGCGACAGGTCGTCGAGCGTGCCCATGCGCTTCACGGCGACGAGGAACGCCTCGTCGTCGTCGAGGCCCGTCGCGCGCAGGTCCTCGACCCGCTCGCGCAGGTGGTCCTCCATCTCGTCGACGTCCGCCGCGGAGATCGCCTCCCGGCGCCGGACGTACCCGCGCCACTGGTCGATCTGCGCCTCGAGCGCGGCGTGCGGGCCGGGGCTCGCGGCACCGGCCGGCGCGGGCGCGGCGCCCATCAGGCCCACCCCTCCGCGACGCGCGGCGGGCTCTGCAGCCCGTCCTGGGCGGAGCGCCACACCTGCTGGAGCGCGTGCGCGACGACGTCCCACTGGGCCTGGCGCTCGACGAGCGCCTCCCGCCCCGCGGCCGTGATCGCGTAGTGCTTGCGGCGCCGGCCGACGTCGGACGTGCCCCACGACGCCTCGACGAGCCCCAGGCGCTCCAGCCGGTGCAGCAGCGGGTAGAGCATGCCGTCGGTCCACTGCATCCGGCCGCCCGAGAGCTCGTCCACGCGCTTGAGGATCGCGTAGCCGTAGGACTCGCCGTCGGCGAGGATCCCGAGCACGAGCGGGGTGGCCGAGGCGGCCACGAGGTCCTTGTCGATACGCATAACGCTCCTATGCCTAGTTGTTCTAGGGGTTACGACCCTAGCAGATCTAGGGTTGGCCTCGGCAGCCTCGCCCGGCGCTACGGTGACGCGATGGACGCCGCGACCCACGCCCGCCTCGTGCGAGGCCACCTCGACGCCGCGACGCCGGAGGCCGTGCGCCGCCTGCGCGCCGTCGTCGACGCGCTCCCGGACCGCGCGGAGGAGATCGTCGTCACCGTCTTCCCCGACCAGGACGGCGAGGGCACGTTCGACGTCGTCGTGTCGCTCGACGGCCCCGACGCCGCCGTGCTCGACCGCGCGATCGCGCCGCACCGCACGCTGTTCGAGGTCGTGCACGGCGAGGACGGCCCCGTCCCGGACGTGCCGCTCGTCGCGCCCGGCCGCGAGCCGTACGACGCGCGCGACGTCGTCGTCGACACCGCCGCCGACTGGGTCGTGGACGTGTGGGACGCCGCAGCGCGCGGCAGGTCGCGCGTGCCGGGCGTGGTGGACGGGCACGACGGCCACGGCACCTCCGTGCCGCGCGCGCTGGCGCCGTGAGCGCGGGAGCTGGGCCGGACGACGCCGCCGGAGGCGGCACCCGGGAGGAAGCACGGGCCCGGGAATGCGAAAGTCCCGGTCAGGGACGACCTGACCGGGACCTCGTCACGTGCGCGAGGGGGGAGTTGAACCCCCACGCCCTTTCGGGCACACGGACCTGAACCGTGCGCGTCTGCCTATTCCGCCACTCGCGCGTGCCGCAGAAGACTAGCACGGCGCGGGCGACCGACCGGCACCGCACCGTCCTGCGTGACGCCCGCCACCCGGACGCACCGCGGCGCGGCCCCGTCGCCGACCACGACCTTCGTCGCCCTCGAGCACGTCGTCGCTCCCGGGAAGAGCGGCGGGACGACGGCAACCTCGTGCTCGGCGGGGGAGCGGACGCCCGACGTTCACACGCTCCGCCACGAAAGCGCCACATCCGTCCGGTAATCGTCCGACGAAACGGGCCTGCTGGTCCGACGCGATCGATACGATCTAGGTAGTCTGCCCGGACGCGGGTGCGCGGGGGGCCACCGGGGAAGGGCGCCGGCAGAGCAGACGAGATCCGCGCGGCGTGAGCCGCGGCACGAGCGAGCACGAGGGAGGAGGTGGCATGGGAGTCCTGGACCGCTTCGAGAAGGGCGTCGAGCGCGTCGTGAACAACGCGTTCGCGAAGGTCGGGCGCAGCGAGGTCAAGCCCGTCGAGCTCGCGAGCGCGCTGCGGCGCGAGGTCGACGACCGCGCCGCCGTCGTCGACCGCGAGCGCACGGTCGTGCCCAACGAGTTCACCATCGAGCTGTCGGTGGACGACTTCGGCCAGGTCGAGGGGTGGGGCGCGGAGACGCTCGCCGACGAGCTGGCGTCGAACGTCACCCAGTACGCCGCGTCCCAGCACTACGCGTTCGTCGGCCCCGTGAGCGTGAGCTTCGAGCAGAACGACACGCTCGACGTCGGCCGCTTCCAGCTGCGCTCGGCGAGCGTGCGCGGCAACGTCGCCCCCGCCACGACGGCGTCCCCGAGCACGCGCCACCCGCTCGTCGACATCGACGGGCAGCGCTACCTGCTCACCGGTCCGGTCACGGTGATCGGCCGCGGCTCGGAGGCCGACATCGTCGTCGACGACCCGGGCGTCTCGCGGCGCCACCTGGAGATCCGCGTGACCCCGGAGGGCGTGATCGCGACGGACCTCGGCTCCACGAACGGGCTGTTCGTCGAGGGCCACCAGGTACCGGCCGCGACGCTGCTCGACGGGAACTCCCTGACGATCGGCCGGACCCGCATCATGTTCTGGACCGGCGCGTCCGACAACGAGGAGTGGTGATCCGGCCCGCATGACCGATCTCACGTTCACCCTGCTCCGGCTGGGCTACCTGGTGCTGCTCTGGGTGTTCGTGCTCTCCGCGATCGGGGTGCTGCGTCGGGACCTGTACGGCACGAAGATCACGCCGCGCCGCGGCAAGAAGGGCGGTCCCGCCCCGGCCGCCCGCCCGACGTCGGGCCCTACCCCGGCCGCGCCGGAGCCCTCACGGCCCGCCGCGCCCGCGGGCCCGTCGCGGCTCGTCGTCACCGCCGGCCCGCTGACCGGCACGACGATCCCGCTCACGACGTCGTCGATCCTCATCGGCCGCGCGCCGAGCTGCACGCTCGTCCTCGACGACGACTACTCGTCGTCGCGCCACGCCCGCATCTTCCCGCAGCACGGGTCCTGGTTCGTCGAGGACCTGGGCTCCACGAACGGCACCTACGTCGAGGACCAGCGGATCGCCCAGGTCACCCCCCTGGGCCCGGGGACGCGGGTGCGGATCGGTCAGTCCGTCGTCGAGCTGCAGAGGTAGCCCGCAGTGAACATCGCCCTGCGCTACGCCGCGCGCTCCGACGTCGGGCTCGTGCGCTCCAACAACCAGGACTCCGGCTACGCGGGCCCGCACCTGCTCGTCGTCGCGGACGGCATGGGCGGCCACGCGGGGGGCGACGTCGCGTCGTCCATCGCGATCGCCGCGCTCGCCCCGCTCGACGGCGAGTCGCACGGCCCGGACGACGCGCTGGCCGAGCTCGAGCGCTCGATCGACCACGCCCGCCAGGACCTCGTGGACCGCAGCGTGACCGACCCGGAGCTGGTCGGCATGGGCACCACCGTCACCGCGATCCTGCGCGCCGGCAACAAGCTCGCCATGGCGCACCTCGGCGACTCGCGCGCCTACCTGCTGCGCGACGGCGAGCTCAACCAGGTCACGACCGACCACACGTTCGTCCAGCACCTCGTCGACACGGGGCGCATCTCGGCGGACGAGGCGGAGACCCACCCCCAGCGCAACGTCGTCATGCGCGTGCTGGGCGACTTCGACATCGACCTGACGCCGGACATGTCCGTGCGCGAGGCGAAGCCGGGCGACCGCTGGCTCCTGTGCTCGGACGGCCTGTCCGGGTTCGTCAGCCAGGAGACCATCGCGCAGACCCTCGCCGACACGGACGACGTCGACGCGTGCGCCGACCACCTGCTCCAGCTCGCGCTGCGCGCGGGCAGCACGGACAACGTGACGGTCGTCGTCGCGGACGTCGTGGACGTCGACGCCCTGCCCGACGGCGGGGCCCCCGGCACGGGCGCGCAGGTCGTCGGGTCGGCGGCGATCGACCGCGACGCCCCGACGTCGGCCGCGGACGGCCCGGCGGCACGCGCGGCCGCGCTCATGGCGAGCACGAAGGCGACCGCCCCGGCCGAGGACCCGGACGCCGACGCGGCGGACGAGGACGGCGCGGAGGGGCGCACCGCCGCCGAGGGCTCCGGCGACGACGAGGACGACGTGCGCCCCGGCCGCGCGCCCCGGCGCTGGGTCACCGTGGTCGCGATCCTGCTCGTGGTCGCGGGTCTGGGCGTCGCGGGCTGGGCGGGCTACCGCTGGACGCAGTCGCAGTACTACGTGGGCGTCGCCGACGGCCAGGTCGCGGTGTTCCGCGGCATCCCGGAGAACGCGGGCCCGGTCACGCTGTCGACCCCGATCGAGCTCACGGGGACGCGCGTCGACGACCTGCCGGGCTACGTCGTCGACCGCCTGGAGACCACGATCCCCGCGCAGTCGCTCGAGGACGCCCGCGCCCGCGCCGAGCGGCTGGTCGCCGAGGCCACGGAGGACACCACCGAGACCCCCGCGACCGACGGCTCGACCGAACCGCCCGCGGACGGGACCGTCGACGGCGCGACGACGGGGACGCCGGACGCCGACGCGCCGGACGTGACCCCCGCGCCCACCGACGGCGCCGGCTCGGGGGCCTGATGGCCACGGTGGAGACCACCGAGGTGCGCCCCGGCCGGGGCGCGGAGCTCGGTCTGCTCGTCCTCGCGCTCGCGCTGGGCATCGGGGCGTACGCGCTCGTGGGCCTGCGGCTCACGGGCGAGCTCCCGGGGCGCTTCTACGTGTACAGCATCGGCACGGTCGTGCTCGCGGGCGCCGCGCACGTGCTGCTGCGGTTCAAGGCGCCGTACGCGGACCCGGTGATCCTGCCGATCGCCGTCGCGCTCAACGGCATCGGCCTCGCCATGATCTTCCGCCTCGACCTGGGCTCGCAGGTCACGGGCGGCACCCAGGACCTCGCGCCGCGCCAGCTCCAGTGGACCGCGCTCGGCATCCTCTGCGCGTTCGCCCTCGTCTGGTTCCTGCGCGACCACCGGACCCTGCGCCGCTACACCTACACCGCGATGATCGCGGGCATCGTGCTCGTCGCGCTGCCGCTCGTCCCGGGCCTGGGCACCCGCATCAACGGCGCCCAGATCTGGATCAACCTGTTCGGCTTCTCGCTCCAGCCGGCCGAGTTCGCGAAGGTCGCGTTCGCGATCTTCTTCGCGGGCTACCTCGTGACGAACCGCGACACGCTCGCGCTCGCCGGCCCCCGCGTGCTCGGCCTCCAGCTCCCGCGCCTGCGCGACCTCGGGCCGATCATCATCGTCTGGCTCGTCTCGCTCGCGATCCTCGTGTTCGAGCGCGACCTCGGCACCTCGCTCCTGTTCTTCGGCCTGTTCGTCGCGATGCTCTACATCGCGACCGAGCGCGTGAGCTGGGTCGTCATCGGTCTGCTCCTCATCGCGGTCGGCGCGGTGCTCGCGGCGTCGACGTTCGGGCACGTGCAGGCGCGCGTCGACGTGTGGCTGCACCCGTTCGACCCGGAGATCTTCGGCCGCAGCCCGGGTGGCTCGGGCCAGCTCGTGGGCGGCCTGTTCTCGCTCGGCAACGGCGGGCTCTTCGGCACGGGGTGGGGCGCGGGCTACCCGCGCACGGTCCCGTACGCGTTCTCCGACTTCATCTACGCGTCGCTCGGCGAGGAGCTCGGCCTCACGGGCCTCATCGGCATCCTGCTCGCGTACCTCGTCCTCGTGGAGCGCGGCCTGCGCACCGCGATCGGCGTGCGCGACGGGTTCGGCAAGCTGCTCGCGGGCGGTCTCGCGTTCGTCATGGCGTGGCAGCTCTTCGTCGTGGTCGGCGGGATCACACGGATCATCCCCCTCACGGGTCTCACGATGCCGTTCGTCGCCCAGGGCGGGTCGTCGCTCCTCGCGAACTGGCTCGTCGTCGGGCTGCTCCTGCGCATCTCGGACGACGCGCGGCGCCCCTCCTCCCTGCCCGTGCGCGGGCAGGTCGCGCCCGGCGGGGCGCGCAGCCGCACGGACTCCGACCCGGTCGCGGTCGTGGGCGGCGGCGCGGCCGTGGGCGCCCTGCCCGACGACGCCCCCACCACGGTCGGCGCGCCCGCCGTCCCCGGTCCGTCCACGGGCCCCGCGCGCGCGACGACGGGCGTCCAGCCCGCCGTCGGCCGCACCGGGGAGGTCCCCGACCACCCGGACGACCTGCGGACCGAGGTCGTGCAGCGCCCGGACGCGGGTGCCGAGACCGACCGTGACCCCTGGGGAGGAGCCCGGTGAACGTCCCCCTGCGTCGCGTCGCGACCGTCGTCCTCGTGATGTTCCTCGCGCTCATGGTGTCGACGACGTACATCCAGTTCGTCCAGGCCGACTCGCTCAACAACGACTCGCGCAACGCCCGCACGATCTACCGCGAGTACAACAAGTTCCGCGGCCCGATCGTCGTCGCGGGTGACGCCATCGCGTCCTCGACGCCGGTGGACGACGCGTTCGGCTTCCAGCGCCAGTACTCCAACGGCCCGCTCTACGCGCCCGTCTCCGGCTTCCTGTCGCTCACCAACGGGCGCACGGAGATCGAGGACAAGGAGAACGACTACCTCAACGGCGAGGCGAGCTCGCTGTGGCTCGACCGCCTGAGCGCGCTCTTCACGGGGCAGCAGCCGCAGGGCGCGTCCGTCGAGCTGACGATCGACCCGGCGGCCCAGCAGGCCGCGTGGGACGCGCTGGGCGACCAGCGCGGCGCCGTCGTCGCGATCGAGCCGAAGACGGGCCGCGTCCTCGCGCTCGTGTCCAAGCCCAGCTACGACCCGAACGAGCTCGCGACGCACGACACCGCCCTCGCGCGCCAGCGCTACCAGGAGCTGCTCAACGCCGAGGGCAACCCGATGTCGAACCGGGCCATCCGCGGCAACACGTACCCGCCGGGCTCGACGTTCAAGATCGTCACCTCGGCCGCGGCGCTCGAGAGCGGGCAGTACACGGCCGAGACCGTGATCCCGGCGCCGGACGAGCTGCCGTACCCCCAGTCGACGCAGACGATGAAGAACTTCGGCGGCACGCGCTGCTCGCCCACGGGCGAGATGACCCTCGCGGACGCGCTGCGCATCTCGTGCAACACCGCGTTCGGCGACCTGGCCATGACCCTCGGCGAGGACGCGATGCGCGACCAGGCCGAGGACTTCGGCTTCGACGCCTCGCTCGAGATCCCCATGGACGTCACGCCGAGCCGCTTCCCCGCCGAGGGCACGCCGGGCGCGGACGCCGCCGGGATCGCGCGCGCCGGCATCGGCCAGGGCGAGGTCAAGGTCACGCCGCTCCAGATGGCGATGGTCGCCGCCGCCATCGCGAACGACGGCGTGCAGATGGCCCCGTACACGGTGGAGACGATCCGCAACCCCGACCTCGACGTCGTCCGGCAGTCGGAGCCGCGCCGTCTGCGCACCTCGGTCTCCCCGTCGACGGCGGAGCAGCTCACCCAGATGATGGTGGGCGTCGTGCAGAACGGCTCGGGCAAGTCGGCGCAGATCCCGGGCGTGCAGGTCGCAGGCAAGACGGGCACCGCCGAGACGGGTGGCGAGGCCGCTCCGCACGCGTGGTTCACGAGCTTCGCCCCGGCCGACGACCCGCAGGTCGCGGTCGCGGTCATCGTCGAGAACGGCGGCTCGATGGGCAACGAGGCGACGGGCGGCGCGATCGCCGCGCCGATCGCCCGCGCCGTCATGGAGGCGGTGTTGAACGGATGAAGCCGGTCCGGGGGCTGACGCTCGGCAACCGCTACCGCCTGGTGCGGCGCATCGCCGTCGGCGGCATGGGCGAGGTGTGGGTCGCGGCCGACGACGCGCTCGGCCGCGAGGTCGCGGTCAAGGTCCTGCGGAGCGAGTACGCGGGCAACGAGGACTTCCTCAACCGCCTGCGCACCGAGGCCCGCAACAGCGCGGCGCTCTCGCACCCCAACATCGCGCAGATGTACGACTACGGCGAGACCAACGGCTCCGGGTACCTCGTCATGGAGCTCGTCGTGGGCGAGCCCATGGCGGACCTGCTGGAGCGCGAGCCGGTGCTCCCGCCCGCGCGGCTCCTGCCGATCCTCGCGCAGACCGCCCGGGCGCTGCACGCCGCCCACCTGTCCGGCGTCGTGCACCGGGACGTCAAGCCCGGCAACATCCTCATCGACCGCTCCGGCACGGTGAAGATCACCGACTTCGGTGTCTCGCTCGCGGCCAACCAGGTCCCGATGACCGCGACGGGCATGGTCATGGGCACGGCCCAGTACCTCTCGCCCGAGCAGGCCGTCGGCCAGGCCGCCACCGGCGCCTCGGACATCTACGCGCTCGGCATCGTCGCGTACGAGTCCATCGCGGGGAACCGTCCGTTCACGGGGTCCACGCCGGTGGACATCGCGGTCGCGCACGTCAACGAGCCGGTGCCGCCGCTGCCCACGTCGGTCGACCCGGAGCTCGGCGAGCTCGTCATGGTCATGCTCGCCAAGGACCCGCTGGCGCGGCCCCACCCGGCCGACGCGCTCGCGCGCGTCTTCGAGGGCATCGCCGCGCGCCTCGCGAGCGACCCCTGGTCCGCCCGCACGGGGGCGCCCGCCCCCACACGCCGCGCGCGCCGGGCCCGCACCACCGCCGACGACGTCCCCGCGCCCGAGCCGGACCCGGCACCCGTCATCACGCCGCTCGTCATCCCGGCCGCGGTGCGCGACCCGCACGCGCCCGACCCGGCGAACCCGTGGGTCGCCCCCGAGCCGCGTCGCGCCGCGCACGCCGCGCAGGCGGACGCGCCGCCGTCGGCCGCGACGCCCCCCGGCCTGCCCGACGACGACGCCACCCGCGTCCGCCCGCTCGGCCGGCACGGCGGGACGGTCCCGGAGACCGCCGAGCCCGTTCCGGCGCCGCCCGCACCGGACGACGCCGCGCCCGGCCCGGCCCTCCCGTGGGAGCGCCCCGTCCCCGCGGCCCCGGCGGACGACCCGGCCGCCCCGCGGTCGTACCCGCCGCGCCGCGAGATGCACGGTCCGACGCGCTCCTCACGACGGCCGCAGCCCACCCGCGCGGGCACGCGCCCGGCCGGCGCGCCCGGGGGCTCGACGCGCGCCGAGCCCGTCGCCCCGGCGACCCGCGCCGAGGCCCGACGTCAGTCGCAGTCGGCACCCGTGCCCTCGCGCTCCGCGGGGCGCCGCACGTCGACCACGACGGGCCGCCGCCTGGGAGGCCTGCCCAACGGCCTGACCTGGCCCCTCGTCGCCCTCCTGGGCCTCCTGCTCGTGCTGGTGATCGCGACGATCGCCACGCTCGGGGACCGGGACGGCGACGGCGGCGACGCCGCCCCCGTGCGGGGCGCGGAGACCTCCGTCGAGGTCGCCGTGCCCGACACCGAGACGCTCCCCGGACGGGTGACATCGTGACGACATCGTGGTGTTCCCCGCGTGGCCGCAGGGTCGCGGGTGGGATGATTGCGCCAGCTGTGCCGTGGGCGGACGCGCCCACGGCTCCGACGACACCGAAGGACGAATGAGTGGTGGACAACGCTCCCCGAGTGCTTGCCGGGCGCTACCAGGTCGGTGAGCTCATCGGCCGTGGTGGCATGGCCGAGGTGCACATCGGGCACGACAACCGCCTCGGTCGTACCGTCGCGATCAAGATCCTGCGCTCCGACCTCGCGCGCGACCCGTCGTTCCTCGCGCGCTTCCGTCGCGAGGCGCAGGCGGCGGCCTCCCTGAACCACCCGGCCATCGTCGCGGTCTACGACACGGGCGAGGACGTGCACGAGGACGCCACCGGCAACGCGGTGCACGTCCCGTTCATCGTCATGGAGTACGTCGAGGGCCACACCGTGCGGGACATCCTGCGCGACGGTCAGGCCGTGCCCATCGACGAGGCGGTCGAGATCACGGCGGGCGTCCTCGCGGCGCTCGAGTACTCGCACCACGCCGGGATCGTCCACCGCGACATCAAGCCCGCCAACGTGATGATCACGCCGACGGGCGCGGTGAAGGTCATGGACTTCGGCATCGCCCGCGCGGTCGCCGACTCCGCGGCCACCATGACCCAGACGCAGGCCGTCATCGGTACCGCGCAGTACCTCTCCCCGGAGCAGGCGCGCGGCGAGACGGTCGACGCGCGCTCCGACCTGTACTCGACCGGCTGCCTGCTCTACGAGCTGCTCACGGGGCGCCCGCCGTTCATCGGCGACTCGCCCGTCGCGGTGGCCTACCAGCACGTGCGCGAGGCGCCCGCCACGCCGAGCGCGATCGCTCCCGACGTGCCCGAGGTGCTCGACCGCATCACCCTCAAGGCGCTCGCCAAGGACCGCACGGCGCGCTACTCGAGCGCCGCCGAGTTCCGCGCCGACCTGGAGAACGCCGTGCGCGGCGGGTCGATCACGGCCCCGGCGCTCGGGGTCGCGGCCGCCGCCGCCGGCCTCGGCGCCGCCGCGGCGGCCGCCGACCTCCAGCCGACGATGGTCGAGTCCGCGACGCAGGTCATGGCACCGGCCGCCGCGGCGGCGAACCCCTGGGCGACCAGCGCGGCGCCCGCCGTCCCGCCGGGGGAGCAGCCGCCCGGCGAGGACGACGAGCAGCCCAAGAGCCGCAAGGGCCTCATGTGGACGCTCATCGCGATCGGCGTGCTCGCGCTCGCCGCGATCATCACGATGATCGTCATCAACAGCCAGGGCGAGGACGAGCCGACGACCGGCACCGTCCCGACGCTGTCGGCGGGCGTCACGCCCGCGGAGGCCGAGCAGAGGATCACCGAGGCGGGCTTCGAGTACGCGCAGGCGATCGACCAGGACTCCACGGAGCCCGAGGGCACGTTCACCCGGACCGACCCCGCCGGCGGCACCACCCAGGAACTGGGGGTGACCGTCACCGCCTTCTTCTCGGCCGGTCCCGACGCCGTCACCATCCAGGACCTCAAGGGCAAGACGCAGGAGGAGGCCCGGCAGTACCTCTCCGACGCCGGGCTCAACGTCGGCGACGTCAACACCGAGGACTCGCCGGACGTCCCGAAGGGCGCGGTGACGAAGACCGACCCCGGCGCCGGCCAGTCCGTGCCGGCGGGTTCGACGGTCAACCTGTTCGTGTCGAGCGGCCTCGTCGCCCTGCCGGACGTGACGGGCCAGCAGTTCGACGCCGCGAAGTCGACCGTCGAGGCGCTCGGCCTGAAGGTCGACCGCAGCGACGAGGAGTCCGACGAGCCGGAGAACCAGGTGCTCTCGCAGCAGCCCAACGCGGGCAGCGTCCCGCAGGGGTCGACCGTGACCCTCAAGGTCGCCATCCCGCGCGCGGCGGAGACGACGACGGTGCCGTCGAACCTCGTCGGGATGACCGAGGACCAGGCGAAGGACGCGCTCGGTGGTGCCGAGCTGAACGTCGGCACCCGTCAGACGCAGGAGTCCGACCAGTGGCCGGCCGGCGTCGTGATCGGGTCCGACCCGCGCGGCGGGGCAGAGGTCCCCGTCGGCACCCAGGTGTCGCTCATCGTCTCGACCGGTCCCGGACCGTCGAACGGTGAGAACAACGGCGGCGGGAACAACGGCGGCGGCAACGGGAACGGCGGGGGCAACGGCGGAGACGGCGAGGGCTGACCCACCGCCCCCGGGCCGTCCACGACGACGGGCCCTCACCTCCACGGAGGTGAGGGCCCGTCGTCGTGCGGGGCGTCCGTGGGCGGCAGACCGGGGCCGGTGCCGCGCGGTGCCCGCTACTGGCGCACGAGCGGGGCCATGCCCGCGGAGCGCTCGACGGCGCCCTCCAGTCCGCACGCCTCGAGCCAGTTCGCGAGCAGGCGGTGGCCGCCCTCGGTGAGCACGGACTCCGGGTGGAACTGGACGCCGTGCAGGGGCAGGTCCCTGTGCTGGAGGCCCATGATGACGCCCCCGGCGGTCGTCGCCGTCACCTCGAGCTCCGCGGGCACGGTGTCGCTCACGACGGCGAGCGAGTGGTACCGCGTCGCGGTGAACGGGTGGGGGAGGCCCGCGAGCACGCCCTCGCCCTCGTGCTCCACGAGGCTCGTCTTGCCGTGCATGAGCTCGGGCGCGTGCGTGACCGTCGCGCCGTACACCTCGGCGAGGGCCTGGTGGCCCAGGCACACGCCGAGCATCGGCGTGCGCGACGCGGCGCACGTGCGGATCACGTGCTCGCTCTGCCCGGCCTCCTTCGGCGTGCCGGGGCCGGGGGAGACGAGGACGCCGTCGAACACGGTGCCGTCGACGTCGCGGAAGCGACCGTCGGCGTCGGGCTCCGGCACCGCGTCGTTGCGCACGACGACGGTCTGCGCCCCCAGCTGGTCGAGGTAGCCGACGATCGTGTAGACGAACGAGTCGTAGTTGTCCACGACGAGGATGCGGGTCGGGTGGGTCATCGCGGGGCCTCCACGGACACTGCGCCGGCGGCGTCGGTCTGGATGTTGGGGTCGTTGAACGGCATGTACTCGGACACGAGCGGGAACAGCCACTCGAAGCACGCGAGCACGACGGCGGCCGCGAGGACGAGCAGGATCAGCACCCGCAGCCACGCCGGGCCGGGCAGCACGCGCCACAGCGCCCCGTACATCACGAGCCTCCTTCGGCGGCGGGAGCGGTCTGGCCGACGAGCTCCGGCGGCGTGCCGTCCTCGACGGGCATCCAGTAGTCGAACTTCGCGTTGACGATGTACCGCGCGACGAGCGAGTTGAGGCCGATCGGGTGGCACGTCGTCAGCGTGAGGTACCGCTCGGTGGGCTCGACGCCGGGCTGCCACGGGACGGGCGCGATCGCCTCGACCTGGTCGGGCTTCACGGCCTGCATCTGGTCGACGCGGTAGACGTACCACGTGCCGTCGGCCTCGACGACGATCGGGTCGCCGATCTCGAGCTCCTCGACGTCGTGGAAGATCTTGCCGTACGTCTGCCGGTGCCCGGCGAGGGAGAAGTTCCCGACGGCGCCCGGCATGACGGTCTCGGGGTAGTGCCCGGCCATCGCCTGGTCGAGGATCGACCGCTTGTCGGTGCCCTCCGCGATCGGCATCATCTTGCCGTCCCAGCGCGGCACGTAGAGCGTGCCCCACACCTCGCCGAGCGCGGGCGCGGCGGGGACGGGCGGGTCGTCGCGCAGGATCGTCGTGCCGACGTCCGCGGCGTCCGGCGTCGGCGCCTGGATCTCCTCGAGGACCTGCGCCTGGACGCGGTCCGCCTGGACGTCCGTCCACCACAGCTGCCAGACGACGTACAGGCCGAGCAGGATCCCCAGCGTGATGAGCAGCTCGCCGAGCACCCCCACGACGGCGGACACCGGACCGCGACCCGAGCCGCGGTGCCCCGCGTGGCGGACCGGTGCGGGGGTCGTCGCGGTCACGACGCCACCGCGTCGGACGGGCGCGCGTAGCGGAGCTCGAGCGCCCCCTGGTAGCCCGGCATCTCGATGTCGTTCTTGTCCTCGACCGACCAGCCGAGGTTCACCGCGTCGACGTACTCCTTGTACACCTGGACGCCCGGCGAGCGGTCGAGCGCGTCGCGCAGGGCCTCGGGGTCGCCCACGGCCTCGACGACGTAGGGCGGGGAGTAGACGCGGCCGTGCAGCAGCAGGATGTTGCCCGCGCAGCGGAACGCCGACGTCGCCGTGACGCGCTGCCCCTGGAGCGTCATCGCCTCGGCACCGCCCGCCCACAGCGCGTTGACGACGGACTGGATGTCCTGCTGGTGCACGACGAGGTCGTCGGGACGGATCCCCGCCGGGTAGCTGCCCTCCGGGGGCGCGTCGTCGAGCGTCACGGAGACGCCGGCGCCCTCGACGGGCGTCGTCCCCGCGGCGACGGCGGTGCGCGCCGCGAGGTCGGGGTCGACGCCGGTGGGCGCGTCCCCGGTCTGCGACAGGTCCGCGACCTCCGCCGTCAGGGCGTCGACCTGCGTCGCGAGGTCGGCCACGCGGTCGGACTCGCGGTCGACGAGCTGCGCGAGGTTCTCCGGGTGCCGGGACTCGTCGCCGCGCGCGAGGCGGGCGTTCGCCGTGAACATGACCCCGGCGAGCGCGAGGACGAGCGCGACCGTCACGGCGGACCGGACGCGACGCGCGCGCGGCGTGCCGCCCGGGGCGGACGACGGCCCCTCGGCGGGGTCGTCCGGGCCCGTGGCGGCGGGGTCCGTGGTGCTCACGCGACCGTCTCCTTCCTGGGGGGCGGACGAGGTCGTCGACCGGGTCGGCGTCGTGCGTCGGCGTGGTGCGTCGGCGTCGTGGACTGTGTCGTGCTGAGTCGTGCGCGGCACACCTCGCGGCACGTCCTCCGCGCGCGGTGTCCGTGCCTATTGTGTGCGCCCACTACGCTAGTCGACGAACGTCGTCCACGATCGTGACGGACCTGTGCTCCGGCAGAGCCTCGCGGCGCGTCGACGACCTTCGCCCGACCCATGCACGGTTCCTGCACGACGACGGCAGGCGTCCGCTCCCGCGGTGCGTCCCGGCGCCGGCGCAGCGAGCCCCACCAGGACAGGAGCCCACCCTCGTGCCCGAGTCGAAGTCGCGCAAGAAGCCCAAGCCGCAGCGTCCGCCGAGCGTGCCGAAGCCCGAGACGGGCAACCCGCGCTGGCTCGTGCCCACGATGCTCGGGCTCATGCTCGTCGGGCTCGCGTGGATCGTGCTGTTCTACCTCAGCGGTCCGAAGCAGCTCCCCGTCCCGCCGCTCGGCGCGTGGAACCTCGGGGTCGGCTTCGCCTTCATCATCGCGGGCTTCGCGCTCACGACGCGCTGGAAGTAGCCGCGCACCGGGCGGGGCCTGGGCCCCGTCCGGTGCCGTCGGGCTCACACCGGTGTAGTTCCACACCTGTGAGTAAGCCTGGGGATAACTCCTGTGGCCGCCTCGTCAGGTGAGATGGCCGAACTGGTCCGCCGCCGCGTAGGTGAACCAGGAGGCGGCGACCAGCGCCATCACGACGACGACCGTCGCCCCCACGGACATGAGGGTGCGACGCTCGCGCGGCGCGTAGGCGTAGGCGGCGCCGAGCGCGAGCCCCACCACGAGACCGCCCAGGTGCGCCTGCCACGCGATGCCGGGGAAGAACAGCCCGATCGCGAAGTTGATGCCGATGAGCACGACGATCTGCATCGCGTTCCGGCCCGTCCGGCGCAGGACGAGCAGGATCGCCCCGAACAGGCCGAACACGGCACCGGAAGCTCCGTAGACCCAGACGTACCAAGCCCCCGCCATAGGGCCTCCCGCGAGGAGCAGGTAGCCGACCGAGCCGCCGAGCGCGGAGAGCAGGTAGAGCGCCGTGAAGCGCAGCCGACCGAGCATCTGCTCGAGGAACGGGCCCGTGATCCACAGGGCGTACATGTTGAAGAGGATGTGGACAGGACTCGTCGAGTGTAAGAAGGCTGACGTGAGGAAGCGGTAGGGCTCCGTCTCGCCCAGGTCCGCACGGAACGCCAGCATGACCGTCCACGTGCCGCCCGTGACGAGCTGGAGGAGCCAGCTCACGACGCACAGGCCGATGATCGTGAACGTCACGACGGGCGGCCCGCCGCGCACCTTCCCACCCAGCGCGGTGCGCTGCGTCGGCGCCTGGCGGGCGGCGTCGCGCACGCAGTCGACGCACTGGACGCCGACCGCGGCCGGTCGCTGGCACTCGGGACACGCCGGGCGCCCGCACCGCTGGCAGCGCACGTACGACACGCGGTCGGGGTGCCGCGGGCACACCGGCGGGACGGCGGGACCGTCGTGCGGTCCGGCCGTCCCGTACGCCGGCGGGCCGGGCGGCCCGGGAGGTGTCGCCGAGATGGTCAGTCCTCGATGGTGACGGACGTGATGACGATGTCCTCCTGCGGGCGGTCGCCCGGACGCGTGGGCGTCGCGTTGATCGCGTCGACGACGGCGCGGGACTCGTCGTCCGCGACCTCGCCGAAGATCGTGTGCTTGCCGTTGAGCCACGGCGTGGGGACCGTCGAGATGAAGAACTGCGACCCGTTGGTGCCCTCGGCCTCGCCCGTCACCGGGTTGCGGCGCACGCCCGCGTTCGCCATCGCCAGCAGGTACGGGCGGTCGAACTGGAGCTCGGGGTGGATCTCGTCGTTGAACGTGTAGCCGGGGCCGCCGGTGCCGGTCCCGAGCGGGCAGCCGCCCTGGATCATGAAGTCCTGGATCACGCGGTGGAAGATCAGGCCGTCGTAGAAGGGCTCGGTGCGCTCGGCGCCGGTGCGGGGGTCGGACCACGTCGTGGTGCCCTGGGCGAGCCCGACGAAGTTCGCCACCGTCTTCGGGGCGTGGTTCGGCAGGAGCTCGATCCGGATGTCACCTGCGGTCGTGTGGAGGGTTGCGAACATGGGCACCATCTTCCCACGAGACCCGCGCCCGACCCGTCCGGGGCGATGTCTCGCGGCGTGGCCGGGGTGGTGGCAGAGTGGGCGGAAACGCATCGCATCCGCACATTCGTCCCGTCGGACGACGACCCCGGGGAGCACGCATGACCCGTACTCGCTCAGCGAGCGACTCCGTCAAGGACACGCTCGAGTCGATCGACACCGAGAAGCTGAAGGAACAGGCTGCGCAGGCCGCCGCGACGGCGCAGAGCGCCGCGACCCAGCTCGCGGACCAGGCCAAGGACGCCGCGGTGCACGCCAAGGAGTGGGGCACGCCCAAGGTGGAGGCGTTCCTCGAGTGGCTCCAGCCGCGCGTCGAGAAGGCGTGGCAGGACAGCATCCAGGCCGCCGCGCCGCGCGTCGAGAAGGCCGCGACCAAGGCCGCGCCCGCCATCGACACGGCGCACGACCGCCTCGTGGAGGACGTGCTGCCGAAGATCGTCGCGAGCTTCAACGCCGCCGCCGCCAGCGCGGCAGACTCCGCCCAGCGCGCCGCGGACAACGCGGCCGAGGCGACCGCCGCCGCCACGGCCGCGGCAGCCGCCGCGTCGGGCAAGAAGGCGCGCAAGCTCGCGAAGCAGGCCAAGAAGGCGACGGCGGAGGCCGCGAAGCAGGCGCAGAAGTCCGCGGGCAAGGCCGGCAAGAAGGCCGCCAAGCACGCCGACAAGACCGCGGAGAAGGCGGCCGCCAAGCTCGCCGCGGCCGCGGACAAGGCGGCGGCCAAGGCCGCCGAGGCGGACTCCTCGAAGGGCAAGGGCCGCACGCTCTGGTGGATCGCCGGTGGCGTGACCGCCGCGGGCGTGGGCTACGTGCTCTACCGCCGCGCGCAGCCCACGACCGACCCCTGGGCCGAGCCGTGGGAGCAGGAGCAGCAGCAGGTCCACTTCGACGACGTCGTCGGCGACGCCAAGCACGCCGTCGGGGACGCCGCCGAGTCGATCGGCGAGGCCGCGGGCGCCGCCGTCGCGAAGGGCCGCGAGGCCACGGACAAGCTGGCCGAGCGCGCTGCCGAGGTCCGCGACGACGTGACCGACCGCGTCACCGAGGCCGTCTCCGACGCGAAGGACGCGGCGAAGAAGGCGACGAGCCGGGCGCGCAGCACCACCCGTGGCGGCGCTGCCGGCGCGAAGGACGCGGTGAAGGACACTGCGGAGGACGTCAAGGACGCCGCCGCGGACGCCAAGGACGACCTGGGCGACGCCGGCAAGAAGGCCCGCGAGGCCGCCGAGTCCGCGGCACAGGACGCCGCCAAGAAGGCCGACGACGCCTGACGACGCTCCACCCCGCCGTCCTCGCACGGTGACAGACGACCGAGGGGCCCGTCCCAGCAGGGACGGGCCCCTCGTCGTCCCCAGGGGCGGACACCTCACGAGCACGCGGGCACGGCGGCGGCACACGGCGGCGGCACACGGCGGCGGCACACAGCCTCGGCGGCGGGCACGCCGAGGCCGGACGCACGAAGACCCCGTCCACAGCCGGACGGGGTCTTCGTGGTCGTGACGATGGTGGAGCCAGGGGGACTCGAACCCCCAACCCCCTGCTTGCAAAGCAGGTGCGCTACCAATTGCGCCATGGCCCCGGGTGACGCGGCCGGGGCCGGTCAGCGGCGAGAGGTGCTCACTCGAAGGTGTCGGTGACCTCTGCCCAGAGGTCGCGCTCGGCGTTGTCCTCCGTGTACTTGCGCCACACGAGGTACCCGGCGCCGGCGGCGAGGAGCAGGAGCAGAAGCTTCTTCATGATGTTCCCCCTCGAGTGGGTTGGCAGTGGGCCTAAGAGGACTTGAACCTCTGACCTCTTCCTTATCAGGGAAGCGCTCTAACCGTCTGAGCTATAGGCCCGCACGCGCCTCGCCGGACAGCCCCAGGAGGGCTGCTCCGCTCGCAGGCAGCGATTGAGGTTACCCCACCGGGAGCCGCAGACCCAAACCGAGGGCCCGTGCCCCCGGTCGGGGAGCCGGTGAACGGTCAGTCGTCGGTGAGCGTGAGGTGCACGCCACCCACGAGCGCCGCGACGATGTTGTACAGGAACGCCATGATCGTCGAGAGCGCCGTGATGATGACGACGTTCACCACGCCGAGCAGCGTGGCGATCGAGATCACGCGGCCGAACGCGACGTACTGGCGGATGTCGACGTCCGTCTCCGTGCCGACGATCTGCGTGAACAGCTCCTCGATCTTGAAGAAGACCTGCATGCCGTCGAGCACGTACCAGACGACGGCGGTCGCGACGACGGTCATGATCCCGATGGCGACCGCGAGGAGGAAGCCGAGCTTCATCGCGGACCACGGGTCGATGCGCGAGACCGCGAGCCGCACGCGGCGCGGGCCGCCGTCGGGCCGGACGGCGGGCGTCGCGCCCGTCGCGGTCCCCACGGCGGGCGTGGCGCCCGTGAGCGGGCGCGCGGTGCCCGTCACGCCTGCGGCGGAGTAGTGCATGGAGGCCCCGGCGGGAGCGCCGGCGGCCGCCGCGCTCGTGGGGGCCGAGGTGGTCGTGGGCACGCGCCTCACCGTCTCGTCGTCGATCTCGTCGTGCCCGCGCTCGGGCTCCGTCTCTGCGGGTGCGGCGGGGACCGCCGCCGACACCTTCTTCGCGGCCGTCTTCGCCGCCGCGATCGCCGCGGCCGCCGCCTTCACGGCCCCGGCCCGGGCGACCGCGACACGGCTCTCGCCCGACGCGCGCTCCATGCCGTCGTCGTCCACCGTGCCCTGCGCGGGCGCGGCCTGGGCGGACGGGCCCGGCGGGGGCGGGGGAGGCGGCGGGACGGCGGCCGACGCGCCGTCACGCGGGGTCGCCGGTGCCGAGGCGCCCTTCGACGAGCCCTTCTTCGACGAGCCGTTCGACGACGTGCCGTCCGCCTCGCCGTGCCGGCTCGGGGACGTGCCCCCGGAGCGGGCCGCGTCCGTGTCCGGTCGCGGCACGGTCAGCCGCGGCGTGATGGTCGGCGGTGCGTTGTTCTCGCTGCTCATCTGGTTTCCTCGGTGGTTCCGGGGGCCGGGTCGGTCCCGCCCGCCCCGTCGGACGAGGCGGTCGCGTCGGTGGTCGGTGCGCTGCTCGTGTCGGTGACGCCCGGGGCCGTGCCGGTCCCGTCCTCGCCCTCCACGGTATCCCGATCCTCTCCGAGGCGACGCTCGACGTTCCGCGCGACCGCGATGATGCGGTCGCCCTTGTCGGGCTTCGCGAACGTCACCCCCTGCGTGTTCCGACCGGTGAGGTTCACCTCGCCGACCGCGGACCGCACGATCTTCCCGCGTTCCATGATGACCAGCACCTCGTCGTCGGCCTCCGTCACCAGAGCCCCCACGAGATCTCCACGAGCCTCCACCAGGTTGGCGACCTTGATGCCCAGACCGCCACGGCCCTGGACGCGGTACTCGTCGATCCGCGTGCGCTTCGCGAACCCGCCCTCCGTGACCACGAAGAGGTCGGAGCCCTCCTCGACCACGTCGGCCGAGAGCAGCTCGTCGCCGTCGCGGAACTTCATGCCCGTGACGCCCGACGTCGCGCGGCCCAGCGGCCGCATCGTGTCGTCGTCGGCGGGGAAGCGGATGGACTGGCCCTTGCGCGACACGAGGATGAGGTCGTCGTCGGCGTCCACGAGGAGCGCCGCGACGAGCTCGTCGGGCGTACCGGTCTCGTCCTCGCGCAGGTTGATCGCGATGAGGCCGCCCGACCGGGGCGAGTCGTACTCCGACAGCCGCGTCTTCTTCACCAGGCCGCGACGCGTCGCGAGCACCAGGTACTCCGCCGCGTCGTAGTCGCGCAGGTCGAGGACCTGCGCGATCTTCTCGCCGGGCTGGAACGCCAGCAGGTTCGCCACGTGCTGGCCCTTGGCGTCGCGCCCGCCCTCGGGGAGCTCGTACGCCTTCGCGCGGTAGACGCGGCCGAGGTTCGTGAAGAACAGCAGCCAGTGGTGCGTCGTCGTCACGAAGAAGTGGTCGACGATGTCGTCCTCGCGCAGCTGCGTGCCGCGCACGCCCTTGCCGCCGCGCTTCTGGGCGCGGTAGCTGTCGCTGCGCGTCCGCTTCACGTACCCGCCGCGCGTGATGGTGACGACCATCTCCTCCTCGGCGATGAGGTCCTCGATGGAGACCTCGCCGTCGAACGGGAGGATCGTCGTCCGACGCTCGTCGCCGTACTTCGCGACGATCTCGCCCATCTCGTCGCCCACGATCGACCGCTGCCGCTCCGGCTTCGCCAGGATGTCCTGGTAGTCGAGGATCTGGCGCTCGAGCGCGTCGTGGTCGTCGAGGATCTTCTGCCGCTCCAGGGCCGCCAGACGGCGCAGCTGGAGGTTGAGGATCGCGGTCGCCTGGACCTCGTCGACGCCCAGCAGCTCCATGAGGCCCGTGCGGGCCTCCTCGACGTCGGGCGAGCGCCGGATCAGCGCGATGACCTCGTCGAGCGCGTCGAGCGCCTTGAGGTACCCACGCAGGATGTGGATGCTGCGCTCGGCCTCCGCCAGCAGGTACCGCGTGCGGCGCACGACGACGTCGAGCTGGTGCGTCGTCCAGTGCCGGACGAACGCGTCGAGGCTCAGCGTGCGCGGCACACCGTCGACGAGCGCCAGCATGTTCGCGCCGAACGTGTCCTGGAGCTGGGTGTGCTTGTACAGGTTGTTGAGGACGACCTTCGCCACCGCGTCGCGCTTGAGCACGACGACGAGGCGCTGGCCCGTGCGGCCCGACGTCTCGTCGCGGATGTCCGCGATCCCCTGGACGCGGCCCTCCTTGACGAGGTCCGCGATCTTCGCGGCCAGGTTGTCCGGGTTCACCTGGTAGGGGAGCTCCGTGACGACGAGGCACACGCGGCCCTGGATCTCCTCCACGTTGACCACGGCGCGCATGGTGATCGAGCCGCGGCCCGTGCGGTACGCCTCCTCGATGCCCTTGTGGCCGAGGATCGTGGCGCCCGTGGGGAAGTCCGGGCCCTTGATGCGCTGCAGCAGCGCCGCGAGGAGCTCCTCGCGCGAGGCGTCCGGGTGGTCGAGGTGCCACTGCACGCCCGCCGCGACCTCGCGGAGGTTGTGCGGCGGGATGTTGGTCGCCATGCCGACGGCGATGCCCGCCGAGCCGTTGACCAGCAGGTTCGGGAACCGGGCCGGCAGGACCGACGGCTCCTGGGTGCGGCCGTCGTAGTTGTCCTGGAAGTCGACGGTGTCCTTGTCGATGTCCCGGACCATCTCCATGGCGATCGGCGCCATGCGGCACTCGGTGTACCGCGGGGCGGCCGCCGGGTCGTTGCCGGGGGAGCCGAAGTTCCCCTGGCCGGCGACGAGCGGGTAGCGCAGCGACCAGTCCTGCACGAGGCGCACGAGCGCGTCGTAGATCGCGCTGTCGCCGTGCGGGTGGAACTTGCCCATGACGTCGCCGACGACGCGCGAGCACTTCGAGTACGAGCGGTCGGGGCGGTAGCCGCCGTCGTACATCGCGTACAGCACGCGCCGGTGGACGGGCTTGAGGCCGTCGCGCACGTCCGGCAGCGCACGACCCACGATGACGCTCATCGCGTAGTCGAGGTACGACCGCTGCATCTCGAGCTGCAGGTCCACCTGCTCGATGCGCCCGTGGTGCACCGCGACCGCCGTCCCGTCGGCGTGCACGATCTCCTCGGACCCGTCGCCGGGAGCCGTGGGCTCGTTCTCGGGGTTCTGCTCGTCGGTCACGGTCTACCTCGTTCGTTCGTCTCTTCGTGCGTCGTCGTCCTGGAAGACCTCCGGACCCGCCCGGGAGGGCGGGCCGCGCCGGGGCGTCCGGTCCTGCCGCGCCCCGGCTCCGCGAGGAGCGGCTCAGATGTCAAGGAACCGCACGTCCTTCGCGTTGCGCTGGATGAAGCTCCGGCGGGACTCGACGTCCTCGCCCATGAGGACCGAGAAGATCTCGTCGGCCGCCGCGGCGTCGTCGAGGGTCACCTGGTTGAGCGTGCGGTGCTCGGGGTCCATGGTCGTGTCCCACAGCTCCGAGTAGTCCATCTCGCCCAGACCCTTGTAGCGCTGGATCCCGTTCTCCTTGGGGATCCGCTTGCCGGCGGCCTGCCCGGCGGCGAGGAACGCGTCGCGCTCCTTGTCGGAGTACACGTAGTCGTGCGGGGCGTTCGACCACTTGAGCCGGTAGAGCGGCGGCTGCGCGAGGTAGACGTGCCCGTTCTCGATGAGCGGGCGCATGTACCGGAACAGCAGCGTGAGCAGGAGCGTCGCGATGTGCTGGCCGTCGACGTCGGCGTCGGCCATGAGGACGATCTTGTGGTACCGGAGCTTCGTGAGGTCGAAGTCCTCGCCGATGCCGGTGCCGAA
The DNA here is from genome assembly GCF_013127315.1 of Cellulosimicrobium sp. 72-3. Classification (NCBI taxonomy): domain Bacteria; kingdom Bacillati; phylum Actinomycetota; class Actinomycetes; order Micrococcales; family Promicromonosporaceae; genus Cellulosimicrobium; species Cellulosimicrobium sp. 72-3. The sequence continues at coordinate 10,752 of NZ_CP053419.1, read as the reverse complement.
CGCCGTGATGATCGACTGGACCTCCTGGTTCGACAGGGCCCGGTCGAGGCGCGCGCGCTCGACGTTGAGGATCTTCCCGCGGATCGGCAGGATCGCCTGCGTCCGGGGGTTGCGCCCGCGCACGGCCGAACCGCCCGCCGAGTCACCCTCGACGATGAAGATCTCGCACTCCTCCGCGCGGTTCGACTGGCAGTCGCGCAGCTTGCCCGGCATGCCGCCGGACTCGAGCAGGCCCTTGCGGCGGGTGGCCTCGCGTGCCTTGCGGGCGGCGAGGCGCGCCTGCGACGCCTGGATGGCCTTGCGGATGACGTCGCGACCCTCGTTCGGGTGCGCGTCGAACCAGTCGGTGAGCTGCTCGTGCACGACGCGCTGCACGAACGTCTTCGCCTCGGTGTTGCCGAGCTTCGTCTTCGTCTGGCCCTCGAACTGCGGCTCGCCGAGCTTCACCGAGATGACCGCCGTCAGGCCCTCGCGGATGTCGTCGCCCGTGAGGTTCTCGTCCTTCTCCTTGAGGATGCCCTTGTCGCGCGCGTAGCGGTTGACCAGCGAGGTCATCGCCGCACGGAAGCCCTCCTCGTGCGTGCCGCCCTCCGTCGTGGAGATCGTGTTCGCGTAGGTGTGGACGGACTCCGAGTACGCGCTCGTCCACTGCATCGCGATCTCGACCGAGATGCGCTTCTCCGTGTCCTCCGACTCGAAGTCGATGACGTCGGGGTGGACGAGCTCGACCTTCTTCGCCGTGTTGAGGTGCTTCACGTAGTCGACGAGGCCGCCGTCGTACTTGTAGGTCACGGTGCGCGCGGGGGACGAGCCGGCCGCGGCGGTGCCGTCGGCCTCCGAGACGCCGTCGGCGTCCGCCGCCGCGTCGTCCCCGCCCGTCACCTCGTCGCCGGTGTCGAGGTGGGCCGGACGCTCGTCCGTGAGCGTGATGCGCAGCCCCTTGTTGAGGAACGCCATCTGCTGGAAGCGCGCCCGCAGGGTCTCGAAGTCGTAGTCGGTCGTCTCGAAGATCTCCGGGTCGGCCCAGAAGGTCTGCGTCGTGCCCGTCTCCTGCGACGGCTCGAGCCGCTCGACCGGCGCGACCGGCTTCCCGCCCTCGGTGAACTCCTGCCGCCACGCGTACCCGTCGCGCCGGACCTCGGACACCATGCGCGTCGAGAGCGCGTTGACGACCGACATGCCCACGCCGTGCAGACCGCCGGAGACGGCGTACCCGCCGCCGCCGAACTTGCCCCCGGCGTGGAGGATCGTCATGACGACCTCGAGCGTCGGCTTGCCCTCGGTCGGGTGGATCGCCACGGGGATGCCACGGCCGTTGTCGACGACGCGCACGCCGCCGTCGGCCAGGAGCGTCACGTCGATCGTGTCCGCGTGCCCGGCGAGGGCCTCGTCCACAGAGTTATCCACAATCTCGTACACAAGGTGGTGGAGACCGCGCTCACCGGTGGAGCCGATGTACATGCCCGGACGCTTGCGGACCGCCTCGAGGCCCTCGAGGACGGTGATGTTGCTCGCGTCGTAGCCGCCGCCCGCCGAGGGTGCCGCCTCCGCGGACGCCGTCGGGTCGGGGATGGCGGTGTCGGTGTGCTCTGCCACGGGCAGGACTGCTCCTCGTCGTCGTGCGCGCGACCGCCGTGTCCGTGCCGGACCGGCCGCCGCTGCTCAAAGGTTCCGGGCCCGCACCGCCGCCTGCGCCGGCTCCGTGCGAGGAGCGTCCGACCGGCCGCGGACGGCCGGTGGAGGCGCCGCGGACGGGTTGCGCGGGCGGGTGGTGACAAGACCCGGAATGACCTCCCCAGTCTACCCGCCACGAGCCGAATTCCGCGGATCTCGGCCGTCCTGAGGACATCTCGCAGGGCATTCGCGACGCGATCCGCGCCGTCCCGGCGGAAGTTCTCCACACGGTTGTCCACAGGCTCTGTGCACGACGCTCGGGCGACCGTCGACGGTCGCCGGAAAAGTGCCCGCAGCAACCGTCCTGCGCTCCAGGTGGGAGCGCTACCGCAGCGGACAAGTCGGGAATCGGTGTTTCACGCGGAAAGTGGTCTAATACCACACACCATCCTGATTCGCGCGTCGTCCGCGCAGCAGCGATACCACGCGGGCGGCTCGACCCCGAAGGGACCCCACTCAGTGAAGAGACTCCTCGCGAGCGCTGCGGCGACAGCGCTCGCGCTCGGCGGCCTGCTCGTGGCCACCGCGGCACCCGCCTCCGCTCACACGCCCGACGTCACCGCCGACTGCACGACGCTCTCGGTGAAGCTCTGGGCCTACTCGAAGAAGAGCAACGAGCTCACCGTCACCGTGGACGGGAAGGAGGTCGAGTCCACGACCTTCGAGCGCCAGCTCACGCGGTCGTACGACCTCGACCCCACGCAGGACCACACCTGGACCGTCTCCGTCGACGCGTCCGACGGCCGCCAGTACGACTACGAGCAGTCCGGCTCGACCCGGGCCTGCGAGACGCCCGACGCCCCGGTCCAGGTCGGCGTCTACGTGTACCCCAAGCTGGACCGCACGAAGGACGCGGCCTGGGAGAACTCCGGCCCGCAGAAGATCGTCACGAGCGCCGAGATCGCCGCGCCCGAGAAGCCGTGGGACAAGGCCTGGGTCGTGCAGCCCCTCGACCTGGACGACGTGCGCGAGGTCGCCCGCGCGATCCAGCCCGGCGTCGACACCGCCGAGCTCTGCACCGCCTGGGCCGTCCAGCAGGACCTCGTGGACCTGCCCGGCGGTCTCGACGACCTCCCGACGGACATCCGCTACTCGCCCGACGGCAAGCACCTCGGGGAGTTCCCCGAGGGCACGCTCGTCGCGTGGGACCACCAGGACCTCGCCGACCTCCTCCCCGAGGGCGCGTGCGACACCCCGAGGCCCGGTGCGCCCGCCCAGCCGGTCCAGGAGGAGGTCGACGTCCTCGTCACGCCGGACGTGCCGACCGCCGTCGAGGTGTGCGGCACCGAGCTCACCGAGCAGAACCTCCCCGCCGAGTCGGAGGACGTCCGGTACACCCTCACCGAGGAGGGCGTCGTCGCCGAGCCGAAGGACGCCGAGGCGACCTTCTCCCTCGAGACCGAGGGTCTCGGCTACCTCGTGACCGAGGACGGCCGCTTCGCGCTCTTCCCGCTCGAGGACCTCCTGCCGTCCGACGAGGCGTGCGCCCTCGTGCCCGGCGAGATCGGCGCCGTCTGCCAGGGCGACGTCCCGTACCTCGGCTACGAGATCGGGCTGCCCGAGGGCGTGACGGTCGACTCGGAGACCCCGCTGACGATCACCTTCCTGCACCCGAACGGCGGCGAGGACTACGTCGTGACGGACCAGCCGCTCAGCGGGACCCTCCTGTGGCCCGGCGCCTCCGCCGAGGAGCCGAAGCAGTGGCCCGGGTTCGTCCGGAACGAGGACGGCTCGTACACGGAGACCGACGGCAACTACGCCTGGACCCGCGACGGCGCCGAGGTGCTGTTCGAGGTCAACCCGTCGTACTGGACCGTGGTCGAGTACCCGCCGGCGACGAGCGCGTGCGCGAACCCGCCCGTCGCCCCCGTGGCCGTCGAGGACGTCGCCGGGCCCGAGGAGCCGACCGGCCCCGCGCTCGCCACGACCGGTGCGACGGTCGCCGGCGCGGCCGCGTTCGCCGCGCTGCTCGTCGGCGGCGGGGCACTGGTGCTCTGGCTGCGCCGCCGAGCCCAGGCCTGACCCCCCTGACGTGGTGACCAACGCCCCGGTCACCACCCGCGAGGCCCGCCGTGCCCCCTGCACGGCGGGCCTCGTCGTCGGTCCGGACCCTCTCAGCCCCAGGTGTCGCGGGGACCCGGCCCCCGGACGGACTTCTTCCCCCGGCGGAAGCTCGGGCCCGCCGGCCCGAGCACGGTCACCGTCTCGACGACCCCCTCGCCCACCTCGCGCGCGAGCCGCTCGAGCAGCTGCGGCGTGAGGAGCCGCACCTGCGTCGCCCACGCCGTCGAGTCGGCCCGCACGACGAGCACCTTGTCCTCGAACGTCTCGGGCTCGCAGTGGTCGGCGACCTGGTCGCCCACGACCTCGCGCCACCGCCCGACGACGCCCCCCACCGACACGTCCGCGACCCAGTCCCGCTCGTGCAGCAGGCGCGCGACGACGTCGCCCAGGAGCTGCGGGTCACGGCCGCCCGGGCGCGCGCCCGACGTCGGCGGGTCCGCGAGGATGCGTCGGCGAGGCTCCTGCCCGGGCCGCAGCCCTTTCGCGCGCGCCGCCGCCTTGGCGCGGTTCAGGGCCTGCCGCGCCACCTCCGCCGGCGGGGTCAGCTCCACGACGTGACCGACGGGCAGCCCCGTGGCGCGTCGCTCCGGGAGTTCGTCGGCCGGGCCGGGGCGCGCGTCGTCGTCCTGGCGGTCCGCCGGGTCCCGGTCCGCGGGCTCAGTCCTCGACACGGTGCACCGTCCCGTCGTGCACGGCGAACCGCGCGCCGTCGAGCCGGCTCGGGACGTCGTCGGGCACGGCCGCGGTGATGATCACCTGGCCCGCGTCGGCCACGAGCTCGGCGAGCCGCTCGCGCCGGCGGACGTCGAGCTCGGCGAACACGTCGTCGAGCACGAGGATCGGCTCGCCGTCGGGCCCCCACTGGTCTGCCCACAGGAGCGAGTCGAGGCCCGCGGGGGCGCCGTCACGCAGCAGCCGGTACGACGCGAGCCGCAGCGCGAGCGCGAACGACCACGACTCGCCGTGGCTCGCGTAGCCCTTCGCCGGGAGGCCGCCCAGGGTGAGGACGAGGTCGTCGCGGTGGGGACCGACGAGGTTCACCCCGCGGTCGACCTCCTTCGCGCGCACGGCCTCCATGGCCTCCAGCATGCGCCTCTCGAGCGTCGCCACGTCGGGGATGCCCGACGCCGGTGCGTCGCCCGGGTCCGCGGCGTCACCCGCCGCGGGCGGCCCCACGGGACCGTCGTCCGCGTCGAGCGCCTCGTCCACGGACGAGCGGTACGCGATGCGCGCCTCGCCCTGCCCCGCGCTGACCTGCTCGTACGCCTCCGCGACGTAGGGCGTGAGCGCGGCGACGAGCTGCAGGCGCAGCGCCGTGATCTCCGCGCCGAGGCTCGCGAGACGCGCGTCCCACACCTCGAGCGTCGCGAGCGGCGAGGCCGCGGTCTCGGGGGCGTCGTCGTCGGGCGGCGGCTCGACGGCGGACGGCCTCCGCCGGCCGCGGCCGCGCAGCGCCGTCGCCGACTTGAGCAGCGCGCCGCGCTGGCGCAGCACCCGGTCATAGTCCGCGAGGAGCGCCGCCACGCGCGGCACCAGGAGCACCGCGAGCTGGTCGAGGAAGCGGCGCCGTCCGTCCGGGTCGCCCTTGACGAGCGCGAGGTCCTCCGGCGCGAAGAGCACGGTCCGGACGATGCCGAGCACGTCGCGCGGCCGCTGGGCCGGGGACCGGTTGATCCGCGCCCGGTTGGCCCGCCCCGACGCGATCTCGAGCTCCACGGTGCTCGCCCGGTCACCCCGCACGACGCGCGTGCGCACGACGGCGCGCGGGGCCCCCGCACGGACGAGCGCGGCGTCGCCCGCGACACGATGGCTCGCGAGCGTCGCGACGTACCCGATCGCCTCGACGAGGTTCGTCTTGCCCTGCCCGTTCTGCCCGACGAGCGCGTTCACGCCCGGGACGAGCTCGACGTCGACGGACTCGTACGAGCGGAAGTCGACGAGGGAGAGGTGCGAGACGTACATCGGTGCGGCGAGGGTCGAGGAGGTCGGAGGGGACCGGTCAGGCCGGGGGTTCGAGCGGCCCGGCTCCCGGGGAGGCCGGCCCCGCTGCCTTGACCGCGTGCCCGCCGAACTGCTGGCGCAGCGCGGCGACGGCCTTGAGCGCCGGCGACTGCTCCTGGCGCGACGCGAAGCGCGCGAAGAGGGCGGCGGAGATCACGGGCAGCGGGACGGCGTTGTCGATCGCCTCGTCGACCGTCCAGCGGCCCTCGCCGGAGTCGTCGACCCAGTCGTCGATCGCGGCGAGCTGCGGGTCCTCCTCGAGCGCCTTGACGAAGAGGTCGAGGAGCCACGAGCGCACGACCGTGCCACGGGTCCACGCCTTCATCGTGCCGTGCACGTCCTTGACGAGCTCGCTCTTCGCGGCGAGGAGCTCGTAGCCCTCGGCGTACGCCTGCATGAGCCCGTACTCGATGCCGTTGTGGACCATCTTCGCGAAGTGCCCGGCGCCGACCTCGCCCGCGTGGACGAAGCCCTCCTCGCGCGGGCCGTCGGGACGCAGCGCGTCGAAGACCGGCATGGCCGCCTCGACGTACATCCGGTCCCCGCCGACCATGAGCCCGTAGCCGTTCTCGAGGCCCCAGACGCCGCCCGAGACGCCGACGTCGAGGTAGCCGACGCCCTTCTCGGCCAGCTCCGCAGCCCGGGCCTGGTCCTCGGCGTAGTAGGAGTTCCCGCCCTCGATGACGAAGTCGCCCTCGCCGAGCAGGCCGCCGAGCTCGGTGACCACGCCGCGGGTCGCGTCGCCCGCCGGGACCATGACCCACACGATGCGCGGGCCGTCGTCGGGCAGGGCCGCGACGAGGTCAGCGAGCGTCGCGACGTCCGACACCTCCGGACGAGGGTCGTAGCCGACGACCTCGATGCCGGCGGCACGGACGCGCGCCCGCATGTTGTTGCCCATCTTGCCGAGGCCGACGAGGCCGATGCGCGTGACCATACGAGTCCTCCGGGGTGCGGTGGTGCGGTGCGAGCCGTCCGGCTCCGTCGGGATCAGCCGGCGAAGCGGATCGGCACCAGCAGGTAGCGGTAGTGGGACGAGTCCTCGCCGTCCAGGGAGTCCTGGCCCGTGAACTCGACCGGCTTGTTCGGGTGCGTGAAGCTCAGGCGCACGAAGTCGGTGCCGAGCGCGCCCAGGCCGTCGAGCAGGAACTGCGGGTTGAACGCCACCGAGATGTCCTCGCCGACGAGCACGGCCTCCAGCGCCTCGGACGCCTGCGCGTCGTCGCCCTGCCCGGCGTCCAGGACGACCTGCCCGTCCGTGAAGGACAGGCGGATCGGCGTGTTGCGCTCGGCGACCAGGGACACGCGCTTGGCGGCGTCGATGAGCGGGGCGGTGGGGACGACGGCGTGGATGGGCGTCTCGTCCGGGAAGAGCCGGCGGACCGCGGGGTAGTCGCCGTCGACGAGCTGCGACGTCGTGTGACGACCCCCGGCCTCGAACCCGATGAGGTCCACGCCGGCGCCCGTGTTGAGCCCGATGTTGACGAGACCCGAGCCGCCGAGGGACTTCGCCACGTCGTTGAGGGTGCGCGCGCGCACGAGGGCCACGGCGGAGTAGCTCGGGGTCACGGGCGTCCAGGTGAGCTCGCGCAGGGCGAGGCGGTACCGGTCCGTCGCGAGGAGCGTGATCTTCTCGCCCTCGATCTCGACGCGCACGCCCGTGAGGAGGGGGAGCGTGTCGTCGCGGCTCGCCGCCACCGTGACCTGCGCGACGGCGTTCGTCAGCTCGTCGCCCGAGACGGTGCCGGAGAGCTCGGGCATCGCGGGCAGCGCCGGGTACTCGTCCACCGGCATGGTGAGGAGCGTGAACCGGCTCGCGCCGCACGTCACCGTGACCTTGTTGCCCTCGAGGACGACATCCACGGGCTTCGCGGGCAGCGCCCGGGATATCTCGGCGAGCAGCCGGCCGGAGACGAGGACCGTGCCGGGCTCGCTGACCTCGGCGGGGATCTCCGACCGGGCCGAGACCTCGTAGTCGAAGCTCGACAGCCCGATGGTCCCCGACGCGTCGGCCTCGAGCCGGACCCCGGCGAGGACGGGCGCGGGCGGGCGGGTCGGCAGGGTTCGCGCCGTCCAGGTCACCGCGTCGGCCAGGACATCACGCTCAACCCGGAACTTCATCCCACACCCTCTCGTCCCCACGTCTCGGTCGGACCCGATCTTCACATGTGCCGTCCTGCTTCGCCGCGACGCCGGGCTCGCCGTCGGGGCCGCTCGTCCTCGCTCGTCCACCGGGCAGGTCTGCCGCTGTGGACACGAGGTGCCGGGTCGCAGGTCCGCGCACACGTGTCGTGCATGAACCCTACGCGAGGAGGCGGGTGGGAGGAACTGGAACGGCGGGCCTGGGGATGGAGGCCCGACGGCGGTCTCCGCCGACGTCGCGCGCTCGCCGCGGCTCGACGAGGATCGGGAGCAGGCTCGTGGAGCACAGGTCGCACCGTCGGCCGCCGGAGCCTGATGAAGGCGTGTGGAATTTCCCCTCTGAGAACACTTTCGTCGTCGTCATAGGGGTTGTGGATCTCGTGGAAAACCGGTGTCCGCCCAGGTCAGAGGGCACAAATGCGTGTGGACGAACCGGTGAGCCCAGTGTGGGAAAGTCGCGGCGCCTGTGGGCGGCCGATCTGTCCCCACACGTCGTCCACCGATCGAGGGTGCCCCGTCCACACCCAGAGGGCCTTCGTCCACAACTGTCCACAGAACTGTGCACAGGCCCGGTCCGGGTGGGCCGTCCACAGGGTGTGTACGAGGGCGTCCATCCACAGGTTTCGGGGGGAAAACCATGATGTTGTCAGGATTTGTCGCGACACACGAGACCCTGTGGTCTACCGTCGTCGTCCGCATTCCGCGGATGTGAATACCCACAGGAGTCCTGTGGATGACTGTGGACAACTCCACCCACATGCTGTGTACGAGTGTCGTTCACGACCGTGGCTGGGGAGTCGCGTGGTCGCTTGGAGCCGATATCCACAGAATATGGCACCGCAGTGGGCAACCCTGTGGACAGCACGCGAGACCGGTGAGGAAGGGTCTTCGGGGTCCGTGACGAGCTGGCGACACCGTCCGGCGGCGGTGGACAAGGCCGATGACATGCCGCTCGGGGAGGGGTGCGTCCGGTCCGTCCGGGGTCGTCGGACGGCGTCTCGTCGCGACGAGGCTCGACAGCCGGAAGAAGATCGGATGGTCGCCGAGGGATCTCGGTGATCTCGGACCCGCTCCGCGGGGATAGCAGGAATCCGGGCAGAGGCCTGGAACGCGATCGATGTGGATCGTCCGAGCTCGACGCAGGCCGAGGAAGGCCACTGGGGGCGCGTGACACGGAGGGCCACCGGGGGCGTGCGGTGCGACGCGAGAGAGCCCGGCCGCGACGCGTGCCGAGGGCTGCGTCCTGCCCCGGGTGTGAGGCAGAGCGGCGGGGATGTGCGGTCGCCCGCCGTACGGCGGACCCGCCGTGGGCTCAGGGAGCCCCGGTGCGCAGGGGCGGCGGGAGCGACCCACCTCGTCCGGGACCGAGCCGCACGGTGAGGGGAGAGAGCCGCGGTGAGCATGTCGTCGAGTCGAGGAGCAGCACCGTCCGGGCACGGCCGCGCCGCCTCAGCCGCGGTGCTGCTGCTTGATCCGGCTCGTGAGCTCCGTGACCTGGTTGTACGTGGAGCGGCGCTCGGCCATCTGCTCGGTGATCTTGCGGTTCGCGTGCATGACTGTCGTGTGGTCGCGGCCCCCGAACTGCTGCCCGATCTTCGGGAGCGACAGGTCGGTGAGCTCGCGGCACAGGTACATCGCGATCTGGCGAGCGGTGACGAGGACGCGCGATCGCGAGCTGCCGCAGAGGTCGTCGATCGTCAGGCCGAAGTACGCGGCCGTCTGCGCGATGATCGCGGCGGGGGTGATCTCCGCGCTGTCCTCGTCGGTGATGAGGTCCTTCAGCACGATCTCCGCGAGCGGGAGGTCGACCTGCTGGCGGTTGAGGTTCGCGAACGCGGTGACACGGATCAGCGCGCCCTCGAGCTCCCGGATGTTCGTCGAGATGCGCGACCCGATGTAGGACAGCACGTCGTCCGGAGCGGCGAGGCGTTCGCTCGACGCCTTCTTGCGGAGGATCGCGATGCGCGTCTCGAGGTCCGGCGGCTGGACGTCCGTGATGAGGCCCCACTCGAACCGGGAGCGCAGGCGGTCCTCGAACCCGTTGAGCTGCTTGGGGGGCAGGTCGGACGTGATGACGACCTGCTTGTTGGCGTTGTGCAGCGCGTTGAAGGTGTGGAAGAACTCCTCCATCGTCTGCTCCTTGCCCTGCAGGAACTGGATGTCGTCGATGAGGAGCACGTCGACGTCGCGGTAGCGCCGTTGGAACGCCCCGGCCTTGCCCTCACCGATGGAGTTGATGAAGTCGTTCGTGAACTCCTCCGAGTTCACGTAGCGCACGCGCACGTTGGGGTACAGGTTGTGGGCGTAGTGCCCGATCGCGTGCAGCAGGTGCGTCTTGCCGAGCCCGGAGTCCCCGTAGATGAACAGCGGGTTGTAGGCCTTGGCGGGTGCCTCGGCCACCGCGACCGCGGCGGCGTGCGCGAACCGGTTGGAGGAGCCGATGACGAACGTCTCGAAGACGTACTTGGGGTTCAGCCGGCTCGGCTCGGCCTGGGGACGCGGCGGGGGAGGTGCCGGCAGGTCAGGGAGGAGCACGTCGTCGGGCTCGATGTAGGGGCGCTCCACCGCCGGCCGCGACGCGGGCGCGAGGACGGGGTCGGAGCTGAGCTCCGGGTCGACGGTGATGCCGAACCGGACGTCGCGCCCGAGGCAGGACGACATCGCGGTCACCAGCTCGTCCCGGACGCGCGTCTCGAGGTACGTGCGGGTCTGCTCGTGGGGAACCGCGATGAAGACGGTGTCGTCCAGGATCGCGAGCGGCTTGGCCAGCCGGATGAACGCGATCTGCCGCGGGGTGATGTCCGGGCTCGCCTCGAGGATGCTCAGGGTCTGTGCCCAGACGTCGGCGATGTTCTCGTCCGGGTTGGCCAC